>OZ252248.1:0-786870 GCA_965249635.1 Rubrivivax sp.
TGCAGGTTGCCGAACTTGGCGTCAAACACTTCGGCGCCTTCATCCACCTGCAAGGTCAGACCCACAGCACGCTGGGCCAGCAGGGGTGCGAGGTAAGCCTTGGCGGCATCGGTGACGGCCTGCCCTGCCCTGGCTTGCACCGCCGGCGGCCGGCCGCGCGCCATGCGCAGGTTGAAGTACATGAAGCCGTGGTCGCCACTGCCATCGGCCACCGCCGCATGCGCAGCCGGGTAGGCCAGCACGCGCACGCCGCCCACGGGGAAGACTGGCAGGCCTTCGTCGTCGCGCACAGCCACCATGGCGTCGGCCAGGCTGCGGCACAGGCCACTGACGTCGGTGTTGGTTTCGATGTTGGGGGAATACAGGATCACCAGATGCGGCATGGAAGAGTCCGTGCAATGTGCAAGTTAGAGACGGGTGGCCACCGAGGTGTAGCCGTCGGCCCGCGACGCCACCGCCGGCGGAATGGCTTTGCCGGACTGCGGCGTCACGGGAAATACCGCATTGAGCTGGCCTGTGCCTGAAGCACCGAAATACGGCGTGATGATTTCGGCCGGCGCGTCATAGTCACTCCAGCCCAAGGCGCCCAGCAACATGGCCGTGTCATGCATAAAACCTTCGCCATGGCCCTTGGCGGCATATTCGGGCAGCATCTCGCAGAAGGCGCGCCACTCGGCCTGGCCCCACATGCGCAGCACTTCGCGGTCGAGGTGTTCCAAGAAGGGGCTCCAGATCTTGAAGCCGTATTCCGGCGCCAGACCGTTCTGCGCAAACCGGTGGCTGAGCGAGCCGCTGGCCATGAATGCCACGGTGCCGTCGTAGTGCTCTTCCACCGCACGGCGAAGCGCCCAACCCAGGCGCGCGCTGTCGTTGAGGTAGTGCACGGTACAGAGCGCAGAAACCGAGATCGACCTGAAGTGCTGGTCGGCATTCATGTAGCGCATGGGCACCAGCGTGCCGTACTCGGGCGCCAGCGTGGTGGCGTGGTGGGCCAGGGTTTCCACGCCGTGTTCGTTGGCCACTTTGGCGAGCAGTTGGCCCAGCGCCGGGTTACCAGGAATCTCGAACGGCAGGTTGCTGATGAAGTGCGGCAGCTCGTTGCTGGTGTAGGTGCCTTTGAAGTGGGGCGCGCAGTTGATGTGGTAGTTGGCGTTGACCAGCCAGTGCGTGTCGAACACCACGATGGTGTCCACGCCCAACTCGCGGCAGCGCCGGCCGATTTCCTTGTGGCCGTCGATGGCGTCCTGGCGTGAGCCGTGCCGCGCGCCCGGCACTTCGCTCAGGTACATCGACGGCACGTGGGTAATCTTGGCGCACAGTGCAAGTTTGCCCATGGCGGTCTCCTTCAGCGGTTTTGAATCAGCTTTCTGCAGTGATGCTGGCCTGGCGGATCACCTGCGCATACTTGTCGATCTCGGCGCGGATGAAGCTGCCGAACTGAGCGGGCGTACCGGCCAGCGAAGCAATGCCGCCCTCTGCAAAGGCCTGCTGCACGGCCGGCGCGCTCAGGGCTTTGTTGATCTCGGCATTCAGCCGCATCACCACGGCGTCGGGCGTGGTCGCGCGGGCCAGCACACCGTTCCAGGAATTGGATTCCAGCGCCAGACCCTGTTCGGCCAGGGTGGGCAGGTCGGGCGCATAGGCGGACCGCTTGGCAGTGGCCATGCCCAGAGCCACCAGTTTGCCCGCTTTGACGTGTTGGCGGAACTCCGGCCAGTTGCCAAACATCAGCGTCACGTTGCCACCCAGCAAATCATTCAGCGCAGGTGCCTGGCCTTTGTAGGGTACGTGAATCAGCTTGATGCCCAGCATGGTTTCCAGCATGGCGCCTGACAGGTGCGCCGAGGTGCCATTGCCAAAAGACGCGTAGCTCAGGCGGCCAGACGCCTTCTTGGCGGCAGCCAACAGTTCCGACACCGAGCGAATGCCCGCTGAGGGATGCGCCGCCAGCACGTGCTCGCTCATGCCCATCAGCGCCACGGGGCGAAAGTCTTTGAGCGTGTCGTAGGGCAGCGTCTTGACCAGCGTGGCATTCACGCAAAAGCTGTTGGCCACGGTCACCAAAGTGTGGCCGTCAGCCGGTGCTTTGGCCGCCGTGTCCACGCCGATCACCGTGCCGGCGCCGGGTTTGTTGTCCACCACCATGTTCTGACCCAGCGTCTTGGAAACCTCGGTGGCCACCAAGCGGCTTACCGCGTCAGTTGTGCCGCCAGGCGGGAACGGCACGATCAAGCGCACGGGCTTGCTGGGCCAATCGGCTTGCGCTGAAGCCAGGCCGGCCAAGCCAGTCAAGGTCGATCCGGCCAATCCTTGAATCAAAGTGCGGCGCTGCATCATGGATGCTTTCATGCTCAAACTCCCCAGTGCGGAATGTGATGTGAACCCAGCGATACCGCCACGTTTTTGGGTTCCAGAAAAACCTCGTAGCTCCAGGTACCGCCTTCGCGGCCCGTGCCGCTGGCTTTGGTACCGCCAAAGGGTTGGCGCAGGTCACGTACGTTCTGGCTGTTGACAAAACACATGCCGGCTTCAACAGCGGCGGCCACACGGTGGGCCTTGCCGATGTTCTCGGTCCAGACATAACTGGACAGACCATAAGCAATGTCGTTGGCCTTGGCGATGGCGTCGGCTTCATCGTCAAAGGGGATCAGGCAGGCCACAGGGCCAAAAATCTCGTCCTGCGCAATCTGCATGCGGTTGTCCACATCGGCAAACACGGTGGGCCAGACGAAGTTGCCGCGCTGCAAAGCCGCCGAGAGTTCCGGCGCGTAGCTGGGCCGGTCGATGCCGCCACACAACAGGGTGGCGCCCTCTTTCGGCCCCAGCTCGATGTAGTGCCGCACCTTGGCCAGATGCTGTGGGCTGATCATGGGCCCGACGATGGTGGTTTCGTCCATCGGGTCGCCCACGGTGATGCGGCGCGCACGGGCCGCGAACTTTTCAGCGAAGTCGGCGTAGATGGAGCGCTGCACCAGGATGCGGCTGCCCGCTGTGCAGCGTTCGCCGTTGTTGCTGAAGATCATGAAGACCGCTGCGTCCAGCGCACGTGCCTGGTCGGCATCGTCAAAGATGATGAAGGGGCTCTTGCCACCCAGCTCCATGCTGAACTTTTTCAGGCCCGCCGACTTCACGATGCGGTTGCCCGTGGCGGTGGAGCCGGTGAAGGAGATGGCACGCACGTCCGGGTGCGCTACCAAGGGCTCGCCGGTTTCCTGCCCGTAGCCATGCACGATGTTCAGCACACCTGCCGGCACACCGGCCTCCAAGGCGAGATGGCCCAAGCGGTCGGCCGTCAACGGTGACAGCTCGCTCATCTTCAACACGGCCGTATTGCCAAAGGCCAGGCAAGGCGCCACTTTCCACGTGGCCGTCATGAAGGGCACGTTCCAGGGGCTGATCAGCGCGCACACACCCACCGGGTGGAAGAGCGTGTAGTTCAAGTGCGTGGGCGTCGGGTAGGTGTGCCCATCCACCCGCACGCACATCTCGGCAAAGTAATGGAAGTTGTCGGCCGCGCGCGGGACCAACTGTTTGCCGGTCTGCGCGATGACTTGGCCCGTGTCGCGGGTTTCCGTGGCCGCAATTTCGGGCACGTGCTGGGCGATCAGCTCGCCCAGGCGGCGCATGATGCGCGCGCGCTCGGTGGCCGGGCGCCCCGCCCATGCGGGAAACGCAGCCTTGGCGGCGGCCACAGCGGCATGCACCTCAGACGCGCCACCCCGTGCCACCTCAGCCAGAACCGCCTGCGTGGCCGGATTGACGGTTTCAAAGTGGCTCTCGCTGTCTTGCGAATGGCCGTTGATGAGATGCCGCACACGCATCGCTTGCTCCTGTGGTTCTGGGTTCGTGATCATGGTAGCGGGCTTCGCCACACAAGCCGCAAGGCAACGCAGCTTCGGCATAGACTGGGCTGATGCACATCACGGTGAACGGAACGCGCCTGTTTGTGGACATCGAAGGCGCTGGGCTGGTGGCCGATGGCCCCAGGATGCGGCGCAAGCCCACCTTGTTGCTGCTGCACGGCGGGCCGGGTTTTGACCACAGCGGGTTCAAACCCGCTTTCTCGCAGCTCAGTGACCTGGCACAGATCGTCTATGTGGACCACCGGGGCAACGGCCGCAGCGACGATGGCGACCCCCAGGACTGGAACTTGGCGCAATGGGGCGACGACGTGCGCGGGCTGTGCGAGGTGCTGGGCATTGAAAAGCCCATCGTCTACGGTGTGTCGTTTGGCGGTTTTGTGGCGCAGTCCTATGCCACGCGCCACCCGGAGCATCCGGGCAAGTTGGTACTGTGCAGCACCGCTGCGCGCATCGACTGGCCGGTGATGTTTGAGGCCTTTGCCCGCGTCGGCGGTCCCGCCGCCGGCGAGTTGGCGCGTGAACGCTGGCTCAGGCCAACGCCTGAAACAAGGCTTGCCTACCGCGAGCAGTGTTTTCCCCTCTACAGCGTTCGCCCGCTTGAAGATCCGCTGATGTTGCCGCGAGCCCTGGTGCGGGACCCTGTCAACCAGCACTTTGCGTTGGGCGAGTTCCAGACCATGGACTTCAGGCAGCAATTGAGCCAGATTCGATGCCCGACGCTGGTGATGGCTGGCGACCGCGACCCGATGACGCCCATGGCCTTCAGCGAGACCATCGCGCAGCACCTGCCTGCGCACTTGCTGCAGTTTGAGCGTTTTGCCAACTGTGGGCACGGCATCGTCAACGACCAGCCCGAACGGCACTTTCAAGTGCTGAGGACGTTCTTGCAGGCCTGAGAACAAACGGGCTGCATCACTTGCGCGATGCAGCCCGTCTGGATGGTCAGCCGAACTGACCGGTCGAACGAAACTCAGCAGGCCCCAACGTGCTCTTGAGGCCTCAGCGCATCAAGCTGCGGCGTCTTTGAGCTTCTTCAGCGCGCGCGTCTTGATCTTGACGCTGGCGGGCTTGGCGGCGAATTCGCGCTGCTGCTTGGTGAACGGGTCGATACCGACACGCTTTTTCTTCGCAGGCACGTTGATCACGTTGACCTTCAGCAGGCCCGGCAAGGTGAAGGAGCCGAGGCCCTTCTTGCTAACGGACGCCATGATGGCGCCTTCCAAAGCAGCCAGCACTGCGCGGGCGGCCTTAGAGTCAACGCCAGCTTGTTCAGCCACATAAGCGGCCAGCGTGGACTTGTTGAAAGCGGTTTTGATGGGCTTGGCAGCAGCAGCGGGGGCTGCGACGGCCTTGACGGCCTTCTTGGCGGGAGCCTTGGGTGCTGCTTTCTTTGCAGTTGCCATGATCGGGGTATCCTTTTGTCAGTCGTTATGGTCGGCGAAGCGCCGCACGGCATTTTAAGGGCCTAAAACAGCGTTTTTTTGCGGGTTTGGGGATGTGGCGCCGTTGCCGCAGTGGACGGGGGCCTGCCCTGAGTACCGCAGGCCGCTGTCACCGATACGGCCGTCGTAAGTGGTGGCTGGCTCAGGTCAGGCTGCTGGATGACAAAGCGCGGAGCCAGGACCTCGGGGTCACCGCTGTCCAGCGGTGTCGCCACAGGGCTGCGACTTCACGAATCACTTTTAAAACAAGGGCTTGCGGTTCAAGCGGTTCTGCGAGCCTGTGTGGATGGAGCAAATTCGGTATCTTGATAAGTTTAGTTATCATGATTGTGTGATTTGGCCGCCAAAATCAGGCCATTTGTCTTAGGCACCTGCAAGTGCTTGATTTTTCTACGCCTTTTTGCTTCCACCTTGGTTGGCTTTGCCCATGAGCGTCAGTTCACCTCAACGCATCCTTGGCACGCCGCAGTTGGCCTTTGTTCGGGCTTGGGCCGAAGGCATTGACCCGCTGATTGCCTGGGAGCGCTTTCTCCCTTCGGATGGCGGCACAGATTCGCGGCAGGCCCGGCGGGAGCTGGCTCGCCTCCTGGAGGAACTCAAACGCTTGGCTCGCTTGCACGGCCGCTCCGATTTGGCAGCCCTGCTCTCGCGTGACCCCGAAGCGATGGCTGACAAGACGGCGCAGCGGCCCAGCCTGGACGTCTTCCGACAGGACTTTGACGAGGACTTCTACTCCGAGACCGAGTTGCTCGCTCTGTACGAGCAGACCCACGGCAAGCCCGATTCGCGCAGCGCCACTCGGCGACGCCAGCGCCTGCGTGAGCGCCTGGTTCTGGCCATTCAATTGCTGCAGGAGAAGGCCGCGCGTCCTCCGGCACCGGAAGACGAAACCACGCTGTGGCTGGACCAACGGGTGGCCGCGCGCCTGGCGGCCGTGGGCATCCTCAGGCTCTCAGAATTGCATTTCTGGGTGCGCAGCCATGGCCTGCACTGGTACCGCAAGGTGCCTCGTCTGGGACCCCAAGGCGCGGCGCGTATCTCGCGCTGGCTTCGGGACCACGAGGCGACGCTTGGCACCCTGCCCGCCCCGTCCAGACCAGGCCTGGCCGCGCGAGCCGGATGGGGTGGCGACCTGCCAGCGCAAACCGGCATCGTGCCGCTGGAACGTTTTGCGCTGCCGCACGACGAACGCAGCGGTGCCGCGGGTACCAACCGGGGGCGCTTCGACCGGTGCAAGTTGGGCGCCGCGCACGACCTGGACGCCATCCAGTCTTGGCTGGCTTTGCGCCCTGCCAGCTCCCACACCTGGCGCGCTTATCGCAAGGAAGCCGAGCGTTTTTTGCTGTGGGCGGTGCTGGAGCGGCGCAAGGCTTTGTCTTCACTGGACGCAGCGGACTGCACCGCTTATTGCGAGTTCTTGAAGGCACCCGGGCCGCCGTGGCTGGGCGCGCGCAATACCCAGCGCTGCAGCGAGGCTTGGCGGCCCTTCGAGGGCCCATTGGGTGCCCAATCCCGTGCCACCGCGCAGGCTATCGTGCGCGCCCTTTGCGCTTGGCTTCAACGCCAGCGCTACCTGGACGTCAACCCTTGGGACGACGTTGGTGTTCGAAGCGACGTTGTGCCTGCCGTCTCGCTGCGCGCACTCAGCGCCGAACAGTGGGCGCTGGTCCAGCGCTGGCTTCGGGCGCAGCCCCCCTCGCCTGCTACGGCGCGGCTTAATTTTCTGATGAGCTTTGCTTACCTCAGTGGGCTGCGGCTGTCAGAACTGGCTGCAGCCCGCCTGTCCTGGTTTGAGACAGGATCGGGGCTCAGGCCTGGACCCGGTTCGACCGCAAGCTGGTGGATTGCTGTTCCCGCCTTGGGCTCTT
Source organism: Rubrivivax sp. (assembly GCA_965249635.1). Taxonomy (GTDB): domain Bacteria; phylum Pseudomonadota; class Gammaproteobacteria; order Burkholderiales; family Burkholderiaceae_C; genus Rubrivivax. Next base: position 7,174 of record OZ252248.1, read on the forward strand.
CGGCAAGTGGCGGGCGTCGTGTGTTGTTACCGCAGGCTGCGATGGACGCTTTGACGGCCTACTTGCGCGCACGCGGCTTGAATGCCGAAGTCCAGAACAACCCTGCGGATCTTCCGCTGCTGTGCCCGCTGGCGCAGGCTCGCCAAGCATCACCCTTGGGTTCGGCTCGCATCTATGCGATCTTGGTCGATGCGTTCCGCCGCTGCTCGATGGTGGTTTACCGGGCCGACAAAACCTCTGCTGACCGATTGCGGCAGGCTTCGGCGCGCTGGCTGCGCCACACCCACGCCGCGCATGCCGCCGCGCGTGGTGTCTGTTCGAGCGTGTTGCAGTCTCAGTTGGGTTTGCGCAGCGCAGCGGCTTCGGCAATCTATGCGCGCGCGGGCAGCGGCGAGGATGGTTGGGGTGGACCAGGGGGTGGTACGGTGCCAGCCCCCTCAACAGCCTAGCGCGAAGGCTTGGGCAAGGTCGCCAAAAAGCGTTCGATGGTGTCAGCCAACTCGCTGGCCCGCGCTGCCGGCAACCACGCGGGCTCAATGATCACGGTCGCACCGCCCTCCTGGCCCACTTTGAGCAGGCCTGCTTTTGCGCCCTTTACGTGGATCGCGACGGCAGCTGGCGCCGTGGGTGGTACGGTGCCACTCCCCTTCTGCCCTGAAGCTTGCGACTGGCCCACCAAGACCTCGAAGACAAACTTGGCATTGGGCCGGGGCGACTGTTTCGCCAACAGCTCAGCGCGCCGCCGCATACCTGCAGCGTCACGCTCCCAGGTGTCACGCAGCGGTTTTGACCAACGGTACTGCAGCTCCAACGGCGTCTCAAACGCAGCCACCACCGCTTCGGGCAATGAAGCCAAGGCCAAGGCCTTGCCCACATTGCTCAGGTCAGCACCGACCGCTTCGGCCAGTTTGCGGTTCGATGGAAACAAGCCGTCCTGCAAAGCGCGCTGGTACATCACCCCCTGTTCCCAAGCCGACAGATCTTTGCGCGACCGGTTCTCGCGGTCCATCTCGACAAACAAGGCCGCATCACCCAAGTTTTCAACCAAAGCCAAAACGGGCAGGTTCAACTGCTGGCAAGCCTCCAAGCGCCGATGCCCAAACACCAACTCGTACCGCGCAGATCCTTCTGCACCACCGGCAAGCGGGCGAACCTTGACCGGCTGGATATTGCCCCCTGCGTTGGCGATCTCGACCTTCAGCTCCTCAAATGCAGCCGAGCCGAAGTGGCGCTCATCGCGGTTGGCCCAACGACTGCGCGCGATCAAACGCGGGTCCAGCAAGCGCGTCGCCTTGGCACCATCCCAGGCCTTGAGCTCATCTTGCAACTCGTCCGTGCGCGCCGCTTTGAGCGCCAAGTCGGCTACCTGGGTTTTCAGGTTTTCGTTTTCGCGCAAGATCTCCGAGCGCTGATCGGCCGCTTGCGCCATCATCAAACCCGGCGCTGTCTTGGGCCGATGGCCCGCACTGCCCGCAACCGAGGGCGGCTCAGCCCGGCCAGGGTCCGGCACAGGCAGTGGCGCAAGGCTGCCGGGCAGGGAGCCGAAATCAATCTTCGAAGCTTTGTCCTTCAAGCCCATGTCACGCCCCTTTCTTTCCAGGCTGCGCTGCCTGTGCGGCCTGAGCCACTTCGGCAACTTGCGACGCCCAAACGGCTTCCAACTGTTGTTCAACCAGTTCACACATACGGTCATAGGCATCGCGAGCGCGCGCAAAGGTCTTCGCGTTCATCGAACCCCGCGGCAAGTCGTACACCGTTCCAAACTCCGCACTGGCAGTGGATGTCACCGCCGTCTTCGGAATCTCGATTGGCAGCACCTTGTCGCCGTAGCCCTCCAGCACCCACTGCCGAACCACAGCACTGGCGGCGTCAGACGACTCCACCCGCGACAGCAGCACATCAATGAACTCAAACGATTTGTCTTGGCCCCGGCTGCGGATGAGCTGATTGCACAGGTCTGAAAACAAGTCCCAGAACTGGGCGCTGGACGCAAAGTCGAGTGCCGAAGGTGGCAGCGGCATGATCACGCCATCCGCGGCCATCAAGGCATTGATGGTCACGTAGGACAGGGCAGGGGGCGTGTCGATGATGATCGCGTCGTAGTCGCTGCGCGCTTGATCCAGGCCACGGTCCAGCACACGCCAAAACTCGAAACCAGGGTCGCGAGTCTGGCGTGCAGGCAAGGCAAACTCCGCGCCGAACAGCAGCGGAGCTGCACAGACCAGATCGATCCCGGGCCAGTAGGTATTGCGGATCGCATAGCCCAGGTCGTCGCTTTCACCGGCAAACAGCAGCATGGCTGTGTGCTCCGCATCGACCTCGGCGTCGGGCAACACACCAAAAAGCGTTGTGGCCGAACCCTGTGGGTCGAGGTCCACCACCAGCACCTTGTGGCCCCGCATCGACAAACCCTGCGCCAGAGTTACCGCCGAGGTGGTCTTGGCCACACCACCTTTGAAATTGGCCACGGTGATCGTCGCGCCGGCAGCACCCGCAGGCCGCAAGTGATCCGCACGAAAGGCGCGAACCCATTGCTGCGCATCCGCCATGCCCCACTCGCGACGGTTGCCATGCATCACGCCGGGCGGCAAATCGTCCCGTGTCAGTCGGTAGGCGATCTTGGCCTTGTCCACCTGGCACAGCGTGGCCAGCTGGGCGGCACTCAGCACCGGTGCCACTTTGGTGGACGTGGGCGGCAACATGGCTGACCGAATGCGAGCCATCATGGCCGCAACCCGCGCGGCCTGTGCTTCGATGTCGGCCAAGGTCTGGCGTTTGATGGTTTGTCTGATGTCCATGAGATCCTGCTGCGAAAAAACACGTGTGTGCGATTATGCGCTGTAGATTCAAAGAACCGCTGGTTGCTCGAAGCAACACACGTTCAGAGCACTGCCAGCCCCTGCAAAGCTGATTTCAAGACCTCAGATCACGAGATTTCAAATACTTCTCTAAGCTCTTCAAGAGATTAAAGCCCGTACTTCTTTCAGAAACCTGTTTATAAACAAGCACTTAGCTTGCGATAGCCCGACTCCATGTCCAGGCTTTTACCGCTTGCGTCCATGGTTTTACCGCTTCTGTCCAGCTGGCAACCGCAAACCGTCCAGGACCTGCCCGCCTGGGGTACCGCCAGACAGAGTCAAGGCCAAACACCCTGTGGATAAGCCGATTGGCAGCCAAAAACCATATGTCCGCGGGCTACCCGGATCCGAAAGCCGTCCGTTTCTGGGCTGTCGCCACAAATTGTCCAGCTTTTACCCGGTAGGGCCTTCCATGCTTTCCAAGCAGAATCGGGTCAACTGTCCGCTAAATACCCGGCTAACCAACCGGCACCGTGACTCAAGCAGTTGACTAAAACCAGCAGCACCGTCCAAACAGCTGTGGACGTACAATCAGGCATGGACGCTAGAGCCATGGCGATACAGCCCCAAAACCTTCCATTGAGCACGGAACCGCACGAGGGCGCGGAGCTGCGCAAGCCGCATGAGATGGTGGTCATGGTGCCACGCTCGAAGCGCGTGACATTGACCGGGCGGCGTATCTACAACGCCTTGCTTCAAGTGTCGCAGGCACGTCTGGCCGCCCTGAATGTCATGCCGGCTGCCGACTACATGTTTGAAGCGCCGTTGCCGGCCATCTTGCGAACCACGGGTTCCAACGGCGAAGACCGCACCGCCGCCAAGCGGTACCTCAAAGAGATGCGCGGACTTGAAGTGGACTGGGAATCGACAGCACCGGGCGACGGTGTGAAGTGGCGCGGCTTTTCCATGCTCTCCGAAGTCGCCATCGAAGTACGAAACGGCGAAAACTGGGTGTCCTGGTCCTACCCGCCCACGATCATGGCCGCGTTGCGTGAACCCAAACGTTGGGCGCGCATAGACCTGGATGTGTTGGCCAGCCTGGGAAGTTATGCCGCCGTGGCCTTGTACGAGATTTGCGCGCGCTACCGCGATAACCCCTCGGGACTGACCAGCCGCAAACCAGTGGCTTGGTGGGCCGATGCCTTGAGTCACACCCCGGCCGGCAGCGAGCGCCGAGAGTGGCGCAAATTCAAGAACGAGCGTGTCAAGCTGGCCGTCGAAGAGATCAACGCGGAAACCGATCTTGAAATCGAGCTGCTCGAACACAAGCAGGGCAGGGCGGTGGTTGAAGCGCAATTTGCCGTGCGGAAAAAGCGCAACTTACCCAAACACCGACTGCTTCACGACGTGGTGGATGCCAACCTCGTGCTGCGCGCTGAATCGCTGGGGATTCGCGAACTCAAGCTGGAAGCCCTGATCAAGGAGTTCGGCGAAACGCTGGTGCGCGACAAAGTGGAGGTGCTTGAGAAGCGAACCGCCAACAGTCACTTGCGCGGCGTCGAAAACGCCTATTCCTACCTGCGCTCCCTGCTGCGCCACGACGAGGGCGACAGCCAGGCCACGCCCGTAATGAGCCTCGACGGCGGCGCAAACCCAAGCGCCAGCGCCAACTCCAGCGCGGACGATCCAAGGGCCACGACAATACCCGCGAATGCCAAACCTTCCACCCCATGGACGGGCGAAGACCCACAGGCTTCGGCCGAAGCCGAGTGGCTGAATCAGCGGATTGCCGAATTGCGCACCGAGATACAGGCGCTCAGCGCCGAACAGCGCCAGGCGCTTGTCAACGAGGCCGTGCACGAACTGGCCACTGGCGGCCTGATGAGTGCTGTCATCAGCCGGCGCGTGGCTCAAGGTGACGTGCTCTACGGCTTGCTGGGTTCAGTGGTCGTGCGCATCTACGGCTCAAGAATCTACGGTCCCGACTGGAAGAGCCCACGCCTGCCAGACCTGTTTTCAGAGGGCAACTGAGCCGCTTTGACGTGACGCGGCTGGCTCAGCCTGCCTTGGGTGCAGGCGCAGGTGCTGCTCTGCTAGCTGGCTGTGAGACCACGGCCGGTAGTTTCACGAGACGTGAAATCTCGCCTCCACAAACGCTGTGGTTCTTGGCATATTCCTCCGGGCTGTCGAACTGAATCTGGGCTTGCATCAGCCGATCAAGTTCCTGCTTGGCGTAAGTCAGTATGGCGCCGTTGTTGCCGCGTCCTCGCCAGGGGTAGTCAAGCTCCCGGAAGCGCTGTGCGATGTCGCGATGGATGCGCACATGGGTTTGCTCATGATTCATCACCCGCGCGTAGGCACACCCGCCCGGCGGGAATTCGTTGGCCACACGCAGCACCGGCTTGTTGTAGTCCAGCCGCACTACAACACCTTGACAACTGGTTTGCGCCACCACGGTCAGCTTGGTCTCGACGACCACGTGGCCCAACTGCACGGCGCCCTGCTTGGGGCCGGCAGAGTCTTTGGCGCCAGCGCCCAGCTTCGTCAATTCAGCAGCCGTCTTGCCGATGTCCACTTCGGGGTCAGGGAACCAGGCCGCACTGAAACGTACCGGCTTGTCGCAGGGCGGCAAGTCGGTGGCAGGAGTCTGGGCCCAGGCCTGCGGGCAGGAAATTGTCAGCAGCAGGGCGAGCAGCGGGCGCATGGTTTGCCGCTGTTTTCGGCAGGAATTCGACTTTCATGAGTGAGCCGCAAGCAGAGGCGCCCCGAACCCTAGCGCAGTTGATAGTCAATGTTAGCGATCCCGATCGATCACTGACGATCGGCGCCGATTGCAGCTCAGCAGTCCTTGGCTGCCGTTCGTCGCATACCGCTCGTGTTGCGGGTGGCGCGGCCCGAAGATTCACTCATCGAATCTTCACCGGCAATTTGGAGGCCCATCATGCACAGCACTATCACCAAGCAAGCGATCTCTTTCAGCCTGGCTGCATTGATGACATTGGCGGTGCTGGTAGCCATCGATCGTCAAGCGCAGCCTGATGTAGCTAACCAGCAATTGGCCCACTTGGTAGCTCCCAAAGCCTGAACACGATGAAGACTGCCACTCTCTTGGTGGGTTGGTGCGTCCTGCTGGTGCTGTCCTGGCCCATCGCCTTGGCGGTGCTGGTGTTGGCGCCGCTGGTGTGGTTCTTGGCGCTGCCGTTTCGACTATTGGGCTTGCTGGTGGATGCGGTGTTTGCGCTCTTGCGCGCGATCTTCATGCTGCCGGCAAGGCTGTTGGGGCTTAAGACGTAGTCAGGGGAGCTGACAGCTGCTCAGTTCAAAGCGATAAGCAGCGCCTTCGTCGCGTGTAGCGAGGGTTGCGCGTTAGCCGTCCAATCTGAAGATCATCGAGTTCTGCAAGGCCGCGATCCGCAGCCGCCGCCCCGAGCGCGGGCGTGCGAGAAGGGGCAAGATTTCGCAGCCTGAGCCACGCCCTGAACCACGCCGGCTGTCACAAACACCAGGCCCCAGGGCTGCAGCGCACGACCCCAGCCAGGGCGGCGACGCGCGACACTTCGGCGCGACAATTCGGCGCGACACCATCGGAACCGGGGTCAACCCTGAGGACTCGACCGCCAGCGCCCCTGGTGAACGGTCCAAGGACCGGCCGACACCGCTCGACGCGACGGCGCGAGCGCCAAATCCAGGCACTTCTGGCCGTCGAAGGCCCGTCTTGGTTCTTGCCCAGGGCCTTTGAATTCCCTATGCCCAGGATCAGACTTGATCGCGCTCAGTAGGCGGCAGGTCTGCGTTGGACCGGCGTGGCCAGCGCTGCTGCGGGAGAAGGGCACTTCAGGGGCTGCCAAGGGCACATCAGGTTGAGGGGTCGGGAGACCGCAGCTGAAGCTCGTGTGACTTAGTTGACAACGGCTTTGGCGCGCGATTTCTACAGTCGGGCACCCCAGTTTCCTGCCCCGTCTTTCAATGTGCCTGCACCGCGTCCGCGAAGCCATTCCTGCCCATTTCAAGCCGCGGGGCACTGTTGTGGCTGTGGTTGCTGCAGCCTTGCTAGCGGGTTGCCTGGGCAACGCCGGCGACAGTGCGGACACCACATCGGCCAAGGCCGGTGAACCCGCTGCGGCGTCGACGCGGCAACGCGCTCTCGCGGCCGCCTTGAACCCCAACGGCTGGGTGGCTGTTCCACAGCCGACAGACGCCCTGCTGCAGAACCTGAATATCCCTGGCGATGCCCCCAGCCGTGGCATGTGGTCCGCGCCTGCGGCCTGGCCGATGGTGGGGGTGAACCAGGCGGTGCTGCCCAACGGGAGAGTCCTGACCTGGGGCACCACACCGGACGGCGGCGGGCAGAACGGGCGCTACTTTGACGTATGGGACCCCGATCGCGGTTTGACCGATCCGGCCAACCACCAGCTGAGCTTCGATGCCGCGCGGCAAGACAGCTTCTGCGCACCGGCGCTGTTCGTCGGCGATGGCCGGCTGATGATCACGGGTGGCAACGGCACCAACATCAATGGCACGACCAGCCAGTTCTATGCCGCGCCGACGTCGACCTTTGCGCAGGGCCCCAGCGTCGCCGATGAGCGCTGGTATGCGGCCATGGTCACCTTGCCTGACGGCCGGTCCATGATGCTGGGTGGCATCAAGCCCTACACCGAGGGCCAGTACAACGACGTGGCTGGCGCATTGGCGCGCGGTGAATCGTCGATGACGCCTGAGGTCTTCGAAAACGGCGCGTGGCGCACCTTGTTTGGCGCGCAAAGCCGCACGGCCTTTGGACCGGACTTCCTGCGTGCTTCTCTGCCCAAGGTCTGGACGGCACCGGATGGGCGCGTCTTCGGCATCGGCACGGACCAGATGTACTACGTCGACGCCAATGCCGGCGGCGGCAATGGTGCGATCAGCATTGCCGGGGCTTACAAAACGCCGCCCCAGGCGCCCGCGTTGAACGACACAGCGCCCAATGTCGGCCCGACCATGACGGCGGTGATGTATGCCCCGGGCAAAGTGATGACCGTGGGCGGCAACGCGTATCACAACGGTGCCGGCTTCTGGGGCAGCCGCAAGGCCACCTCGATTGACTTGAATGGTGGCGGTGCCGTGCTGACCGAGTTGCCGGCCATGGCCTTTGCGAGGCACTTTGCCAACGCCATAGCGCTGCCGGATGGCAAGGTCTTGGTGACCGGCGGAGAGATCCGCGCCAACAACGACCCTGCGCTGGGCGTGTTCGCGGCTGAGCAGTGGAACCCCGCCACCAATGCGTGGAGCACGATGGCCAGCTCCAGCGTTTTCCGTGCCTATCACTCGCAGAGTGCACTGCTGGCCAACGGCACAGTACTGGTGACGGGCGGCGGCAACCCGGGCCCTGTGCAGCTCAAGGGCGATGTGTATTACCCGCCCTACCTGTTTCGCACGGTCAACGGCGCAGCCCAGCTGGCGCCGCGGCCGCGGCTGGTGGGCATCAGTGGCTTGAAGGTCACTCACGGCGCGCCGATGCAGTTCGACATGGCCAACGCTTCGACCGTCACCCAGGTTGCGATGATCGGCTTGAGCGTCGGCACGCACTCCTTCAATGCCGGACAGCGGCGCATTCCGTTGACTTTCACGCAAGACAATTTCCGCGTCACCGCCACGGTGCCGAACGCCAACCTGGTGCCACCGGGCTACTACCAGTTGGTGGTGATTGATGCAGCCGGCGTGCCTTCGCGCGGCACCATCCTTGCGGTGGGCAATGGCGTGGCAGCGCCACCGGTAGCCACATCAGCCTATGTTCCACCCGACACCGGCACGGTCGTGACGCCGCCGCCGGCGCCAGGCCCCACGCCGCCGGCCACAGCCACGGCTTGCGGTGCCGAAGGCCAGACCTGCACAGTGCCGGCCGGCAGCACGGCCACGGTATGGTTCGGTGCGGACACGCGCTGGGTTTCGCGCGCCGGCGTCACCGGCTCCATCGCCTGCACCGTGGCTACCTTTGGTGACCCGGCCGTGGGCGTGGTCAAGTCCTGCCGCACCGAAGTGACGGCCACCACCCCGCCGCCGCCCGGCCCCGGCACGGTTCCCGCGGGCGTTCGCGGCGCCTGGACCTTTGACACCCTCACAGGCGCAACGGCCCCTGACAGCTCAGGCAACAACCGGCCCATCACCTTGGCCAATACCAGCTCGATCGCTGGGCGGCTCGGGCCTGGGCTGCAGTTCAACGGTTCCAATGCCAGCGGCTCCACCACGGCCGCGGTGCTCGATACCGCCGGCAGCTTCTCGGTGTCCACCTGGGTGCGGCTGGATGCGCTCACCGGCTGGCGCACGATGGTCAACCAGGATGGCGCAGCGGTCAGCGGTTTCTGGCTGCAGTACAGCGAGTTCATGGGTAGCAAGTTCCTGCTCTCCATGCACGACGTGGACTCCAGCACCAGCGCGCCGGTCCGCGCGGTGGGCACCACCACGCCGGTGGTGGGCCAGTGGTACCACGTGGTCGGCGTGCGCGACAAGGCTGCCGGCCTGATGAAGATCTACGTCAATGGTCGGCTCGAAGGGACCACGCCATACACCGGCGGGTGGGCGGCCAACGGCAGCTTCAATATCGGCCGCGGCAAGTACGTTGGGCCCAACGACTGGCTGGCCGGTGCGATGGATCAGGTCAAAGCCTTCGGCAATGCCCTGAGCGACGCCGAGGTGGCGGCGCTCTTTGCGGCAGACAGTGGCACGACCACGCCGCCACCGGCCACCGGGCCGATCACCATCCCGGCGATCAGCGCCCCGCTGATCGGCGCGGGTGGAACCGCCTCGTACAACGTGGCCGCCACGGCGGGCCTGACCTACAGCTGGAACTTCGGTGACGGCAGCCCGGCCACCGCGTTCTCGGCCACCGGCTCCATCACCAAGGTCTTTGCCAACCCGGGTGTCTATGGCGTGACGCTGACGGCCCGTGCGGCCGACGGCAGCACGGCCACGCGAAGTGTCCTGCAGGCCGTGCGCGGCACCGCCACCGCGGGGCGGCCCAGTGCCTCGTCGGCGCTGGCGCTGGAGACACGTGCCAACGCCTCGGCGCGTGTGTGGGTGGCCAACCCGGACAACGACTCGGTCAGCGTCATCGACACCGCCACCAACGCCCGCGTGGCCGAGATTGCAGTCGGCAAGGGCCCGCGCAGCGTGGCCATTGCAGGCGACGGCCGGGTGTGGGTCAGCAACAAGGATGCAGCCACCATCAGCATCGTGAGTCCCGCCACGCTGGCCGTGGTGCAGACGGTCAATCTGCCTGTCGCTTCGCAGCCGCATGGGCTGGCGTTTGCGCAGGGCGGCAGCGCCTATGTGGTGCTGGAAGCGACCGGCCGGCTGCTGAAGCTGGACCCGGTCAGTGGTGCCCAGCAGGGCTCGCTCGCGCTCGGCGCTGGCCTGCGCCATGTCAGCCTGAGCGCTGACGGTGCCTTGGCACTGGTGCCGCGCTTCATCACGCCGGCGCTGCCGGGCGAGCCCACCGCCGTGGTTGATACCGCGGTGGCCGGGGCCGAGGTGATGGCGGTCAGCACAGCGTCCCTGAGCTTGAGCCGGACCATCGTGCAGCGGCACAGCGACAAAGTCGACAACGAGACCCAGGGTGCGGGCATTCCCAACTACCTCGGTGCTGCTGCCATCTCGCCCGACGGTGCCAGCGCCTGGGTGCCCTCCAAGCAGGACAACATCAAGCGCGGCATGCTGCGCAATGGTCAGGGCCTGAACTTCCAGAACGCGGTGCGGGCCATCAGCTCGCGCATCGACGTCGCCAACTTGGCAGAAGACCTGGCGCGCCGTGTGGACCACGACAACTCCAGCCTCGCCTCGGCGGCGGCCTACCACCCCAGCGGCGCCTACCTGTTTGTGGCCTTGGAGACCAGCCGCCAGGTGGCCGTGCTCGATCCAATGGGCGGGCGCGAGCTGCTGAAGGTTGATGTCGGTCGTGCGCCGCAGGGCGTGGCGGTGTCTACCGATGGTCTGCGCCTGTATGTGCAGAACTTCATGGGTCGCTCGGTCACGGTGCTCGACCTGGCTGCGCTGGTCAACCAGGGCAGCTTGAGCGTGCCCGTGTTGGCCACTGTCAACACGGTGGTGGCCGACAAACTGCCGGCCCAGGTACTGCTGGGCAAGCAGATGTTCTATGACGCACGGGACCCGCGACTGGCGCGTGACAGCTACTTGAGCTGCGCGTCTTGCCACAGCGAAGCGGGTCACGACGGCCGCACCTGGGACTTCACGAGTTTTGGCGAAGGCTTGCGCAACACGCCGTCGCTCAAGGGCCGCGCCGGCGTGGGCCAGGGCTTTGTGCACTGGAGCGCCAACTTCGACGAGATCCAGGACTTCGAAGGCCAGATCCGCGGTTTCGCCGGTGGCACCGGCTTGATGACGGACGCCCAGTTCAACACCGGCACGCGCAACACGCCGTTGGGTGACAAGAAGGCCGGCGTCAGCGCCGACCTGGACGCCTTGGCTGCTTACTTGGGCTCGCTCAACAGCTTTGACCCTAGCCCGCTGCGCAATGCCGACGGCACGCTCACGGCGGCAGCCGTCGCAGGCAGGGCCGTCTTCACCAGTGCGAACTGCGGCAGCTGCCATGCTGGCACCGCCTTCAGCGCCAGTGCCGATGCCAGTGCGTTGAAGAACGTCGGCACGATCAAACCCGCCAGCGGCCAACGCCTGGGTGCCGCGCTCATAGGCCTGGACGTGCCGACTCTGCGTGACGTTTGGAAGTCCGGCCCCTACTTGCACGATGGGTCGGCCGCCACGCTGGCCGCTGCGGTGCAGGCCCACAACGGCAACGCAGTGACAGGCGTCAACCTCGACAACCTGGTGGCCTACCTGCAGCAGATCGGCTCGCAAGAAACCGCTGCGCCAGGGGCACCGGCATCGACGCCGGGGACCGGCAGCGGACTCACCGGCAGCTATTTCGCCAACAACAACCTGAGCGGAGCGGTCGTGCTGAGACGCACCGAGGTACCGTGGTTCGACTGGGGCGTCGGAGCGCCGGCGCCGTCCGTGCCTGCCGACAACTTCTCGGTACGCTGGGCGGGTGAGGTGCAGGCCCTGGAGGCCGGCGCCTACCAGTTCCGTACCAACTCCGACGACGGCGTGCGGGTGTGGGTCAACAGCGCTCAGGTCATCAACAACTGGACCGCGCATGCGCCGACCATCGACACCTCTGGCGTGCTGACGCTGGCCGCCGGTCAACGCGTGCCGATCGTCATTGAGTTCCAGGAGTTCGGCGGCGGCGCGGTGTTGCAGCTGAGCTGGCTGCGTCCAGGCGGCGCTTGGGCAACCGTCCCGGCCACGCAGCTTTACCCCGCAGCTGCAGCCGTCACAGGTGTGAGCCCGCCGATCAATGCGGTGGCCTGCGGGAACGAGAACGCCACCTGTGTCCTCCCGGCTGGCGCAACGGCCACGGTCTGGTACGGTGCCGGCACGGGCTGGGTGTCCAGAACCGGTGTCACCGGCAGCATCGCCTGCAACAACGCGACCTTTGGTGACCCGTTGCCGGGCACTTTCAAGTCGTGCCGCTATGTGCTTAGCGCGACATCGCAGACTCCTGCAGTCTCTTCGCCGCAGTTTGGCTCGCTTTCGGTGGGCACGGCGTTCACTGACTCCGTGGCTCCGGGGCAGAACCTGACGGCCGTGGTGCTGCGCTCCGGCTGGTGGATCGACAGCATCCAGGGTCTGGCCACACCAGCCAACCTGCCGGCGCATGGCGGTTTGGGCGGCGGTGTCTTCACCGCGTCCTGGCCGCCCGGTGAACACCTGGTGCGTGTCTTTGGACGGTTCGGCTCCTCCGGCGTTCTGGCGCAGGTCTCGTTTGCCACCAACACCGGTCGGGTGCTTGGTCCTTATGGAACGGCACAAGGTGTAGGCACCTTGACTTCGTTCGACTACACCGTGCCGGCGGGTCGCAAGGTGGTGGGCTTCACCGGCCGCAGCGGCACTTCCGTGAATGCGATCGGAGTGATTCACGCGCAGCAGTAAACCTTGGCCATGGACTTGGGTATCGAGGCCGCCCGACTTCAGCCGGCCGCGATCGCGGCCGATAAGTCGTTCGAATCCCAACACAAGCCCATGGCCCAGCGCAGCACCTGTCCCACCATCCTGACCGAACCAAACCCTCGTCAGCCCGACACCCACTCGGCGACCGAGCAGATGCCTGTCCGGCGCAGCCGCCGCGCTCTTCTTGCTGCAGCTCTGGGCGGCGGACTGCTGGGTGGCCTGCCTTGGGGGGCGATGGCAGCCAAGGACAGCTCGACCAACCAGCGCACGACGCTACCGGCCACCAGCTTCTACAGCAACTTCACCGACATGACCCTGCTGGACCAGGACGGCCGCCGCATGACACCGGCACGTCTGGTGAGCCGCACCGTGCTGGTGAACTTCGTCTTTACCGGCTGTTCGACGGTGTGCCCGGTGCAGACCCGTGCGCTGGTTGAACTGCAGCAGAAGCTACCGACCGAGCTGCGCCGTCAGTTTCACATCCTGTCGGTGTCCATCGATCCTCTCGGGGACACACCAGCTGCCCTCAAGGCATTTGCCCAACGCATGGGCGTTGACCTCAAGGCTTGGACGCTGGTGACCGGCAAGCCCGACGAGATCGAGCGGCTCGCTGACAAGCTGATTCTGTTCAGGCCCGAGCCTGATGCCAAACGACCCGCAGACCACAGCACAGCCTTGTGGCTCGTTGATGCGGGCGGCGAACTGCGTATGCGCTACAACGGCAACCCGCCGGATGTTCCGCGGCTGCTGCGTGAGATTGCACAGGTGAGGCAGATAACTGCCCGCTGAGCAAGACTTCGAATAAAAAGGTTGCGGTGGCACTGACCGCAAGGCAGCTAAGTGTCGGCAGTGCCAGCTGGCGCCCGCGCTCGGCCTAGGCTCGGGAAGCGTGAAGTTACGATCAAACGGACAAGTTCAGCGGCACCCAGAAGTCCGACTTCGGTGACCAGCGCTATAGATGGATTACCCGGCGAACACGGCGTACGCGCCGAACGTCCGCTCCCGCCGCCTGCGAAATGGCGCTGCCGACCCGTAGCTGCCAGTCACCCAACGCAGAATCGGTCTCCAGCCAACTGTACTCATCGGGTCCAATGTCTACATACATGCATCGGTAAGTTCGGATGTCTACAGGCAAGAATCTGGCATGCTGGTGAAAACATGTTGAGCCGCACAGGGTCACACCGCAGCCATGCCCCCAGATTTCGCCCCCTTCCATCGCTACTTGGAATTCATGTCGCCCATGTCGGGGCAGCGTGCGAGCGAACTCGTGCAGTTCGTCGCCGCCCACGCAGACGGGACTGTGGTTGATGTGGGTTGTGGCTGGGCAGCACTGCTCACCCGGCTACTTGAGGCAAACAGCGCCGTCCGTGGCGTCGGGCTCGACTTAAACGACGCGGGGTTTCAACGGGCTATTCAGACTGCCAGGAACCGAGGGGTCGCGGACCGCCTGCAACTGGTCGCAGGAGACGCAAAGACAAATCTGCCTGTTTCCGCACAGGGTGCGATTTGCATCGGCGCGAGCCAAGTCTGGGGTCCGCCACGTGATGCCAGGATGCCTTTGGACTATGCGGCCGCGCTTGCCGCGCTGCGAAGACTGGTCATTACCGGCGCCCCAGTGGTCTACGGCGAAGCCATCTGGAGTTCGACGCCCACCGAGGCCGCAGCGGCGCCCCTCGCTGGCAGATTGGACGAGTACATCTATTTGCCAGAGCTCTTAGAGCTCGCCTGGAACAGTGGCTTTGCAGTCGTACAGGTCCACGAAGCTGACCAGAGCGAATGGGATCACTTCGAATCGGGGTACACGGCTCGCTACGCCGAATGGCTCGCAAAGAGTTCGCGTACTCATCCGGAGTACGACGATGTCCTGCACAGAGCTAAGCAACAGCGGGACGCGTACTTTCGTGGTTACAGGGGTGTCCTTGGCATGGCCTACCTGTGCCTATTGGCCAGGTAGGCAGTGCGGCCCTATGCTCAAGTGCAGAGCTCCGAATAACTGCACATCGGCCACGCGGTGAAATTCCGCTTCTGGCCGAAACCTGCCACACGAAGTCAAACCGGGCGACCGACCGATTCACGTCGAACCGGCCCTTTGTCTAGCGAGCCCTAGAGCGATGGAAAGCGAATCGCACCTTGCGCGGGCAATTTGTGCATGCACGTAAGAAATAGCGGACTGACGAGCCAGCCCTCCAGCCAGGCCCGGACCGATGGCAGGTTCTGCGTTGCAAACCATCCCGGGTCCACCGAGGCGAACTGCCGGACGAAGGGCATCACAGCCAAGTCGGTGGCGCAGGGCGTGGCGCCGCCCAGGAAGCGCGCGCCCTGCAGCCGAGCCTCTAGTGGTTGCAGCAGCACATCTAGAGCCCTGTCGCGGTGTGCGTCTGGCGTGAGCGACTCACTCGCATAGCGCTGGGGGTACTTCCAGCCGTCCAAATGACGCTTGAAGTCGCCGTCGTTGCGCTGCACCAAGTCCAAGTTGGCAGGCGACTGCGCCCGCGCCCACCAGCCCTGCGCATCGGGCGCGGCCAGTGCCCAGCGCAAGATGTCCCAACTCTCCTCGATCACGCTGCCATCGGGCAACTGCAGCACGGGTACCGTAGCCTTGGGCGATATGGCCAGCAAGCTTGTCGGCTTGTCGCGCAAGCTGACCTCCACCGCCTCGAAGGCTCGCCCGGCCTGCAGCAGCGCCATCCGCGCGCGCATGGCGTAAGGGCAGCGGCGAAAGGTGTAGAGCCGCGGCAACTGTGGATCTGGCAGGTTGGGTGGTGCGTACGGTGTCAGGGTCGATGCGCGCATGGCTAAGGTCGGTGCAGCTACACAGGTCAACCTGGACCGAGTCCGCAGGTCGCAGGAGCAGGTTAATCCAATGGTCGCACCTCGCCGTCTGGCGCAGCGCTGGTGCGAGCTATACGGTAGCGTGCCCGACGCGAGCCCTTGCCGAAGCCTTCGTTGGTCTTTCAAGCAAAACATGGGTGGGGTCGCTGCCGGTGGCGCAGGTAGGCCTCATGCTGGCCGAACAACAGCTCCAGCTCCCGGTGACCAGCAGCATTTGTTGCACCGTGGCCACTCGCATGTCGCTGGTGCTGACACCGAAGTTGCGGTCTTGGATGTTCAAGTGCGCGCTTCCGCCTAGGGGTTGCGAACCTGGATGTCGGGTTGTCATGCTGCCTCTCGCAGCCGAATTGAAGTTGAAGCCAACAAGTTTGCGTCGCTCTTCCTGATGCCCGCAAAGCTGGTGGCGGCCCGATTCAACGAGGTCTTCCGGGTCACACCATTCGTGTTGACCGAAGCTTCAGCTTTCGCGCTTCTGGGTAGCGCACCGCGCGGTACTCGACCTGGTTCCATCTCTCGGCGGACCTTGGCAAGGCTGCTGTCTGGTGCCGATCGATTCGATGGCCGCTCGATGATGCCCCTTCATGCTCAGTTGAGATATCGACGAACATCGAAGAATTCGTGGCGGCCTTGGACAAGTACATCCGCTGGTACAACGACGCGCGGATCAAAAGCTCGCTTGGATTCCGCAGCCCCGCAGATCACCGCAAGAATCTGGGGTTCGCTGCTTAACCAGTCCAAGTTTTCTGCCGCATCCCCGGTGGCTCAAATTTGAATCGACGCCGACACTTCTGACGTCCGAGACGCTGCCCAACGCAGCGTGCTGTGCTGGCTGGCCACGGTTGACCAGACCGGCCAGCCCAATGTCTCGCCCAAAGAAATCTTCGCGGTGATGGATGACCGCCATCTGGTCATCGCCAATATCGCGTTACCCTGCAGCGTGCGCAATGTCGCAGCTGACTCAAGGGTGTGTGTCAGCTTCGTGGACGTCTTTGTCCAGAAGGGCTTCAAGGTCAACGGTACGGCACGCAATGTCCGCAAGTCCGACGCTGACTTCGTGCACTGGTCCGCGCCGCTGGCTTTGATGGCCGGACCTCGATTTCCCATGCACTCGGTGCTGGTCATCCAGGCCACGGCGATCGAACCGATCGTTGCGCCGAGCTATCGTCTGTATCCGCAGGACACCACAGAGGCGGCGCAGATCGCTTCGGCGATGAGAGCCTACTGCGTTCAGGCGTTAGACGATCCAGCCTCATCCGGCGCCTGACCAGGTGAGGTAACCACGGGCCACAAGCCAGAAGTTCTTGACCATGAAACACTCAGTCCTCGTCTTGGCCTTCGTCCCACTCTTCGCAGGCTGCACGGCTATGGCTGAATTGGCCTATGACCTGCGGCTCGAGAGTGAACGCGAGTCGTGCAACAAAGCCCCTGACATGAATGCGCAGCGCGCCTGCAAGGAGCGCATTCGCGCAGCCGAACAGCAGGCGGAGAAGATTCGCAAGGGGGGCTGACCATCCCCGGCGCCTTGCCCAGTCTAGCCTCGTCAGGCACTCTTCGATCCGGTCTGTGCTGGTTTCGACAACCCAGCTCAGCTCGCCGTAGCGAGCCTGAACCGCCTGGGTAGCCAGCGAGCCCGCCGCTCCAGAGCGTCAAGTACCAAGATGCAGCCGACATCCGCCCGAGGAACTGACCAATCTACGGTCTCGGAAACTGCCGACATTGGCCGGTCAGATCCGAACAGCTGCACCCAGTGTTTAGCTAACCTCGGATAGTAGCTAATTCTTTTGCAGCGTTCGCAGTCACTCGCGGAAGTTGGCTAGCCGCTTCCGATCCGGAACGGCCGCGCGAGCTGGCGGCAGAGCTGATGAAGCTGGCCTGAGCTCTTAGATGGGGAGCGCTTCGCAAGCCCTCAAGCCACGCGGTGCAGCGGTTCGCCCATCGCGAGAAAGCGCTCGATATTGGCCAAGACCAATTCGATGGAGGCGCTTTGCTCGCGCCGTCCGCCCCGCACACCAGCCACATCAACGTCGGCAGCGCTGCCCTGCGGCGGCCCGGGTGGCGTTGCGCCGCCCATCTTGGCAAAAGCGTTCCGGTGCGCAAAGGTCTTCAGCCCCTCGCTGGTGGCGCGCATGCGTTCGATGGCGCACAGACGTTTGATGTGCAGCGCGATACGGTTCGAAGTATTGGGCACTGAACTGACGAGGCCGACCCCAAACCAAGAAACAGGATCGAGGGATAAGGAAACGGTCAAGTAGGGCCGAATCCTCCCGTGCCGGGAGCAGCGCGCTGCGGAAATCCACGATTCGGACCGACGCGACACAGCAGATAGATTGCTGCCGCCGCACGTTGTCCACTTCTGCGGCCGCGCTGCAGGACGTGCCCCCGCAGCACGCATCCAATTCAGCTACGGGGATGACTACCGGCTTTGACTCCTATGCATCACATGGCCAGCACTACCACCAGCCCCAGCACCACCGCATACACCCAGCGCACCACGCTGCCGGATGTACCGTTGGCGCAAACCTTCGACATTGACTGCCAGCTGGATTACGAAGTTCGCGGCCCGACCGATTTCGTGTTCCAGATTCACGCGCACAACGGCATGGATCAGCAGGTGCAGAGCGAGTCGCTGGAAATCACACCTCACTTTCCACAGCATGTTTATGCCGACCCCGCCATAGGGCACCGCTTCTTGCGTCTGCACGTGGACAGCGGGCCCGTGAGGCTGCGCTACCAGGCCCGCGTGCATCGCATCGTGCAGCCGCTGGATCCGCAAGCCCGGGAGGTGGCGATTGCCGATCTGCCCGATAACTTGCTGCACAACCTGAACCCGACGCGATACTGCGAATCCGACGAATTGAGCCAGGTCACCCAGGACATGTTCGGCCAGTTGCCGCAAGGTGTGTCCCGGGTGCAGGCGATCGTCGAATGGATCCACCACCACGTCGCATACCAGATCGGTACCTCGAACGCGATGACCACGGCCCGTGACGTGCTCTCGAAACGCATGGGGGTCTGCCGCGACTTTGCCCACCTCGGCGTGACCTTCTGCCGCGCGCTGAACATCCCGGCGCGTCTGGTGGTGGGGTATGCCCGCTTCGATGATCCACCACCCGACTTCCATGCGATGTTCGAGGTTTATCTGAGTGGCCGGTGGGTCATGTTCGATGCCACCCGCATGTCGCCGATCGATGATCTGGTGCGCGTGGCCACGGGCCGCGATGCCAAGGACGTGGCCTTCGCGACGATCTACGGTCCGGCGACCATGCTGGCGATGTCGCCGCTGATCACCAATGTGGGCAGCACCGGCTGAAAGATCCACGCCACTGCTGTCACAGCACCGCTTACAGCCCCACCCCAAAGTGTGCCCATCCGGCACCGGGCAGCGACATGGCTTGCCGGGATTGTCCGCTGCGGCCGCTGAAGTTGTTCCACGAGCGCACGAATGAGGAACTGGAAATCGTGCAATGGCTGAAGCGCCGCGAACGGCACCTGGGCGTTGGCGATTCCTGGAAAAGCGTCTGTGCGGGTGGACTGACGCCTGAAGTGTCGCGCCGCCAGCCCCTGCGCGCTGTAAGGCCGTTGCCCTCATGCACGCCCGGACTGTGGACGGTCGCGAAGGGCTGCTCCTGGCCGGCAACGTCAGTACAAGGTCGAGCCAAGGTGCTGACATTCGGGGCGTGAGAGCGGCCACCCTAGGTCAGCTATCCGTCGCGACAACGAACTGGAAGTCCCAGCCAGGAGCGGGTACTGGCGGATGACCGGTCTAAGGCGACTCAGGTGCCAATGTTGGCCCGTTTGCTCAAGTACTTCTTCGACACCGACATGCAGCATTGCTCTCACTTCGCCGGCAAGGAGCGCAAGATCTTCGCGGACATGATGGAGCGGCCGGTCATCGCGAAGACTCCGAACCACATCGTGCTTGATCGTTGCCTCAGTCCCATGAGACGACGACTTAGGCGGTCCGTTAGCCCAAGGCGCCCTGTCGCCGGAATAGCGATTGGGTCAACAGGGTCAGGCCACATGCAGCGCCTGTCACCCGTGCGGGTGAGCGAGGCGGCGGGTGGGTGCTCAGAACCAGGGGCGTGAGGAGTCTGACAGTGGAACTTAGGCCAGCGCCTTGCCGTACAAAGCGAGCAGGCGGCTCCACGCCTTTTCTGCCGCTGGCTCGTTATAAACGAGCGTATCCGGCGGACACCAGCCGTGCGCCGCTTGGTAGACCTCGATTTCAGCAGCGAGCTTGGCTTTGTCGAACGTCTCCCTCAACACGGTCTTGTCGTCTGGCCGCCGCTTGTCGTCGTTCTCGGCGACGGCAATCAGGAACGACGCCTTCGTGGCCGCTGCCAGCAGATGCGGGCTGTTCGCCCCTGCCGTTTCGTTCACGAGTCCGCCGCCGTGGAACGATCCGACGGCGCCGATGCGATCAGGCACAGCCGAAGCCGTGTGGAACGACATGGGACCGCCCATGCAGTAGCCGTGCACGCCGATCTTCCGGTTCTTGTTCACCTGCGGCTGCGCGTCGAGCCAAGCGACGAACGCCTTCGCATCGGTCATGTCGGTCGTCGCGCTCATGCCCTTTCGCATCGGCATCATGTCCGCGATCGGCGTCGCGCCCGTGGCGGTCGGCTTCCCATTGCGATAGAAGTGGTTGACGACGAGCACAGAGTATCCGGACGCAGCGAGCCGTTTGGCCATCGTTCGCATCGCAGGCCGGAGCCCGAAGATGTCGGGCCAGACCAGCACGGCCGGCGCGGCTGCGGAGGTGGGGTGCACGAAGTAGGCGTCGCAGGTGCCGTCCGGCGTCTTGATCTCGACCTCGCGTTCGCTGGTCGTCTGCGCATTTGCGAGTTCGGGAAGCGTCATGGATGCACCGGCAGCGACCAACGCGCCAAACTGCCGTCGAGTCACCAATCCTCTGGCCTCGTACTCCGCCACACTCTCCGCGAAATGGTCCTTATCGCACATGTCGGCTCCTTGTTGTCTTGGTGAACGCTGCGGTTTGCAGCGTTGGAAATTACACCAGATAACGCGTTGAGTGGAGCGGGCTCGACCGCTGGAGGGCAGCTGTCCTGTACCGAATCGCCTGAACTGCAGTACCGCAATGGATCGGCATGTTGAGGTCGCCGATTCGAGGATCTGTCATTCGGCCGCAGGCGGATCGGCTGGCTGCTGCCGGCAGCGACCGCGAACTGAAAGTCGTCTGGAGACGCTTGGCGTGACGAGTACCTGAGCAGCCGCTCTGTGGTCAACGCCACTGTCCCTGAGAGAGCCAACTCCACCGCTCTGAGCTGGCCGTGGGACGTTCAACTGCGCTGCCGGTGTCTTGCGTGAGGGCGAACAGCAAGGAGCACGACTTCCGGCCTGCATCGACGCGCTGCAGGCCCCGGGAGAGCAGCCGTAGCGGGCCTTGATTGTCGAGTGCACCGCCGGCGATATGAAATGAAGAACATATCAACTTCCTGGCAGTAATTGGGTAGCCTTCAGGGCTCTTCAGGAGGTCTCCCGTGCTTGTTAGGTTCTCGTTTCGAAATCCGATCGCCACGATGGTTCTTGCGTTCACCGCCGGCATGGTTCACGCCCAGGGCACCACGACAATGAAACCCGACGCGATCTGGGGCAGCGGCCCCAATACCTTCTCGCTTGCCACTGGCAGCCCGGGCGAATTGGGACTGCTCGAAGTGCTCGCGACCGATTTCGCCAAAAGCCACGACGCAACGGTTTCATGGTTCAAGGCGGGCTCGGGCCAAGCCATGCGGCTTCTGCAGGAGCGCAAGGTCGACATGGTCCTTGCCCACGCGCCGCCGGCCGAGCGCAAGGCGGTAGCTGACGGGTGGGCCACTGGCCGACGGCTGATCGGCTCGAACGAGTTCTGGCTTCTCGGGCCGGCAGATGACCCGGCGAAGGTCGCTGCGTCGGGCGATGCGGCAGACGCATTCAGGCGCATTCAGGACTCCGGCGCGAAGTTTGTTTCTCGCGGCGACAACTCGGGAACGCACCAGAAGGAGAACGAGATATGGAAGGCGGCGGGCCGCACCCCAGGCGGTGCTGGCCTGATCGTGACCAAGGACTTCATGACCGCCAGCATGCGCCGCGCAAACGACGAGGGCGCCTACTTTCTGACGGACTCGAGCACTTTCATTGCGGAGCGTCGCAACATGCCGAAGCTGAGAATGATCTTCCGTGGCGGCGCGATCCTTGCCAATCCGTACCACACTCTGTACCTGATGGACCCGACAGCCGGAGCCGCCACGGCTCGCAAGTTCGGTGACTACCTCGCCTCGGACAAGGTTCAAGCCCTGATGCGGGAATTCGGAAAGGACCGGTATGGCGAGCCCATGTACAACGATGCACCAACAACAGCGCGCATCGTCGGTGAATGACGGTCTCGTGGTGCCGAACATGCGCAACGCTGTCAGCGTGCGGTTGCGTCTCAAATGGGCGCTGGGCGCCGCGGTGATGTCGGCGTCTGCCGTCGGATGGGCCTGTCCTGTAGACACGGAATCGCGCCCCGCCAGCACGTTGCTCGTGGTTCAGGGCGCGGGCATCTCGACGTTGGCTCTGGGCGCGCCCGAGTTGTCTACCTTGCCGGCAGCCACGCTCACCCAACGCCAGGTCGTGTCGTCCGGCGCCAGTGCTGACACGGAGCGCAGCGTCATCTATTCAGGGCAACTGCTGCGTGAAGTGCTTCTCCGCGCCGGGCTCGGCTTGCCGAACGATCGGAGGGCCCGCTTCGCGGTCATTGAAGCTGTCGCCACCGACGGGTATCGGGCTGTCTTCAGCTGGGGTGAGTTGTTCAACACGTCCGTTGGTGATCAGGTGATCGTGATCAGATCGCAGGATGGCCGGCCGCTGGATTCGGTGGCCGGCCCAGTGGCTTTGCGTTCATTGGCGGACCTGCGGCCCGGCGCCCGACATGTCCGCAATCTCTGCGCACTGGTTGTGCTTCGGTGATTCGGAGAGGCGCACCAACTTCGAGTGAGCGGTTCCGGGCGACGAGTTCGTTCAGCCCGCCGGCTGGTCTGGGTCGAGGCTGTGTGGAAACTCTTTGCTTCGCCCGATGTCATAGCTACGATCAGACCGGCGGGAGTGATCGATGGGACGGTACGTCGAAGGCCGGGATCGAGCACAGAGCGTTCTCTTTCCCGAGCGTCTCGATGACAGGATTCATGAGGACAGCACGGTCCGCGTCATCGATGTCTTCGTCGATGAGCTCGACCTGAGGAAGCTGGGCTTCGAACGCGCTGATCCGGCTGCCACGGGCCGGCCCGGGTACAGCCCGGCGACGCTGCTCAGGATCTACGTCTATAGCTATCTCAACCGGGTGTAGTCCAGCCGCTGCCTGGAGACCGAGGCGCAACGCAACCTCGAGTTGATCTGGCTCACCGGGCGTCTGGCGCCGGACTTCAAGACGATCGCCCACTTCCGCCGCGACAACGGCGAGGCGATCCGCAAGGTCTGCAGGGAGTTCGTGCTGCTGTGCCGCCGGCTTAAGCTCTTCAGCGACGGCATCGTCGCCATCGATGGCAGCAAGATCAAGGCGGTCAACAACCGCGACAAGAACTTCACCGATCGCAAGCTACAAGCCCGCATCGAGCAGCTCGAGGACAGCATCAAGCGCTACTTGGTCGAGCTCGACCGCGCGGACCGTGACGCCACCGCTGTTCTTCCCGGCCGGGTCGCTCACCTCAAGGAGAAGATCGCCAAGGTCAACCAGCAGATGCAGACATTGGAGGCGATCGGTGAACAGATGAAGGCGTCCGAGGATGGTCAGATCTCCCTGACCGACCCCGACGCACGCTCGATGGCCACCAGCGGTCGCGGCACGGGCATAGTTGGCTACAACGTACAGACTGCGGTGGATGCCAAGCACCACCTCATCGTGGCTCACGAGGTCACCAACGTGGGGCACGACCGGAGCCAGCTGGCCGATATGGCCAAGCTTGCCAAGGCGGCCGCTGGAGAAGAGGAACTGATCGCGCTTGCTGACCGCGGCTACTACGAAGGCTAAGAGATCCTGGAGTGCGAACGTGCGGGCGTAGCTGCTGTCGTTCCCAAGCCCATGACCTCGAACAACCTGGCTGACGGTCTGTTCGACAAGCGCACGGCAGGCCTTTTCGGGCTTTGGGGCCCAGGCTGGCCGAGCCCGCAAAAAATTCTGCGTCAGGCTGCAACCGATCGCCGCACTGGTGCGTATGAGAGGTGCGTGCCCCATCACAGCTAGTTCCAACCCCACGAGAGGAGCGCTCCATGTTCTCGACTTCGAATCCCGTTCGCCGTGCCCGGACCCGGGCCCTGGTCCCACTGCTGTCGGCTGCAGCCCTGGCGCCAGCCTGGGCGCAGAGCCCGGCCGTCAATGTCGAAGCCGGTAAAGCGCGCGCCCAGGCGGTCTGCGCGGCCTGCCACGGAGGCAATGGCGTCAGCATTGCCGATGCCATTCCCAACCTGGCAGGCCAGCGCCCGGCCTACCTCGAAGCCCAGTTGCGGGCCTTCAAGGCCGGCACGCGCAAAGCCGCGTCCATGAATGCCATCGCCGGGCAGCTGACGCCCGGCGAAATGGCCGAAGTGGCCGCCTTTTTTGGCGGCCTGACCCCCACGGCCCTGGCTCAGAAATCGGCACAGCTGCCCGAGTTGGTCAAGACCCAAGTCGCTTTCCCTGAAGGCTACAAGTCGACCTTCAAGATGTACCAGACCGTCAACCGACCGGACATCAACCAGGTGCGCTACCTCTGGGCCAACCCGGTCGCCTGGCAGGCCGCCCGGGAAGGCAAACCCATGCCTGAAGGCGCCGTGATGGTGCTTGAACAACATGCTGCCAAACTCGATGCCGACAAGAAGCCCGTCATGGGCAGCGACGGCTACTTCGTCTCTGACCGTCTGGTGGCCTATGCCCTGATGGGCAGCGGCAAGGACTGGGGCAAAGATTTCCCCGACATGCTGCGCAACGGCGACTGGAACTATGCCGTCTTCAATCCCGACAACAAGCTGCGGCCCGGCGTCAACCAGGCCGATTGCCTGGCCTGCCACAAGCCGCTGGACAAGGCGAGCTACTTGTTCTCGCTGGAGCCGCTGACCGCTGCTGCGCGAAAGAACTGAAGACCGTCACGGCAACTTCAACATCCTTTTTTTGAAGAACCAGCAAGGCCGCAGCCTCGGCCAGCGCGCGGTCTTTGCGGCGGATCTCGCGCTGAAGCTTGTCGTGTCGACCTTGCAGCTCACGCAGCAACGTGTTGGCCCGTCGCTGCTCGGCGGGGCTGGCCACAGCACTCAGAGCTGCCGCGCAAAAGGCCTCGCGCCACTGGACCAGTTGGTGTTCAAACAAACCCTTCTCGCGGCACCAGGCATGCAGCGCCGGCCCGGACAAGGCGTGGCTCTCGTTCAGGGCCGACAGCCGCTGGGCAGGGCTCCACTGGTCGACGGGCAGGTCGCCGCTCCGGGTTGGCGCATGCGCCAACCCAGGGCCTGCTGAACGCGAGCGTTTGAGCCAGTCTTTGAGCGTTCCCAAGGACATGTTCAGCTCAGCGGCAACCGATTCCAAGGTGCGCGAACCGGGCGCGTGGGCCTTGCTCAGTGCCTGCTCAATGAACTCTGGTGAATGTTGAATTCGTTGCATTTGTCGTCGATCCCCCCAGCGCGGATCATCCGCTTGAAAGGAGAAGCGACAACTAGTCTGACGCCGGGGGAGGTCGAGAGCCTTCAGGCGCGGCCGAACCGCATCAGCTGGGCGCGGCTACTCAAGCGTGTGTTTGACATCGACATGCAGCGGTGCCCGAACTGCGGCGCCGGGGAGCTGAAGATCATCGCGGCCATCCTTGAGCGGCCGGTGATCGAGAAGATCCTGACGCACCTGGGGTTGGATCCGCAGCCGCCTCCCCGAGGGCGGGCGCGTGAGATCGGGCAACACTGACGCCACCTGAGCCGCGCCGGCCGTCATCAACACCACATCCGCAGACTGCAGCGCCGAAGTGCTGCCGGGCGACGCTGCGCGCAGAGTGGGCGCGGCGTTACCGAACGGGGGTCAACCCTGAGATCGAGGCCGCAGATCAAGGCCAGATGAGCCCCGGGGGGGAGTGGCGTGGCGGTCCGAATGGGCACCGCTGCAACGATCTTGCCGCCGCAGATATCCCGCAGATATGCCGTCCTGGTGGGTCGCGGCCTGGTCGTCGGGCCTTGCGGGGCGTTTGAAATTCCTATGCGCTGACATCCACCGTTTCTTCTTCACCGCCATCACGCTGGCGCGGCGGCGGCTGTGGATCACCACGCCCTACTTTGTGCCCGACTAGCCCATCCTCACCGCGTTGTCCACCGCTGCTGCGCGGGGTGTGGACGTGCGCATCATCGTGCCGCAGCGCGGCGACTCCCTGCTGGTTACCGCAGCGGCGTCCACCTTCGCTGACGAGATGGTGGGTGAGGGCGTGCCGGTCTACGAATACACCGGACGCATGATCCACGCCAAGACCATGGTCGTCGATGACGAACTGGCCATCGTGGGCACGGCGAACCTGGACAACCGCCGCTTCCGCCTGAACTTTGAAGTCATCGCCGCCGTCTACGACCGCAGCGTCACCGACCAGCTGGCCGCGCTGTTCCAGCAAGACCTGCAAAACTGCCAAGCCGTGGACCCCCGGCGTGGCAATGGCAGCCGCGTGCGCCACATGATGGCCAGCGCCGCGCGCCTGTTTGCGCCAGTGCTATAGGCGTATCCATGCCCCACACCCACACCTCCAGCCCACAAGGACTTCCATGAGCAACAGCCCATCCTCCCCCGCCAGCTCCGCTTCACACCTGGCGGTTGTCACCGGCGGTGCCCGCGGCATCGGTCTTGCCGTGGCGCGGCGCTTTCTGGCCGACGGCTGGCGAGTCGCGCTGGTCGACATCGACAACGCCACGCTGGACGCCACCGACAACAACCTGTGCGAGCAAGGCTTTGGCGAGCGCGTGCTGGCGGTGCACGCCGATGTCTCGCAACCGGCCCAGATTGCGCAGGCCTTTGCCGACATCGACCGGCGCTTCGGCCGCGTCGACGCGCTGGTCAACAACGCGGGCGTGGCCGTCTTCAAGCCCATCGGCCAGACCAGCTTTGAAGAGTGGCGCCACGTGCTGGGCACGAACCTGGACGGAGCTTTCATCTGCACGCAGGCCGCGGTGCCCTTGATGCTGCGCAATGCCCTGCAAGGCCAGCGCGGCGCGGTGGTCAACATCGCCAGCATTTCCGGCCTGCGTGCCAGCACCTTGCGCGTGGTATATGGCACCAGCAAGGGCGCGCTCATCCACCTGACCAAGCAGCAGGCCATTGAGTACGGCAATGCCGGTGTTCGCGTGAATTGCGTGGCGCCGGGTCCGGTGGACACCGACATGGCCAAGCTCGTGCACACCGTGGCCATCCGCTCCGACTACCACGACGTGATTCCTTTGAACCGCTATGGAACCACCGAAGAGATCGCCAACGCGGTGTTCTTCCTGTGCAGCCCGCAGTCCAGCTACGTCAACGGCCAGATCCTGGCGGTCGACGGCGGCTTCGAGGCGAGTGGGGTGGGGCTGCCAACCTTGCGCAAGAACGGCTGGTGAATTCAGGGCTGCGCTTGAGCGCGCAGCCTGGACACCAAGAACCTCTACGCCTGCGTGATGTGCTGGCGCGCGGGCTGAACGGAAGCCGGGCGCGAAGCGCTCAGGGCTTGGCGGCCAGCGCCTTTTCCACCGCCCCCACCAGGGTGCCGCTGGTGGGCCCGACCGAGCTGGCGTAGTGCGCCAGCACCTTGCCGTCGCGACCCACCAGGTACTTGTTGAAGTTCCAGCTCGGTGCCTGGCCGCTGGCTTTGGTCAGCGCCGCAAACAGCGGGTGCGCGCTGGCACCGCGAACAGGGACGGTGGTGAACATCGGGAAGCGCACGCCGTAGGTGTTGAAGCACAGGTCGGCAATCTTCTTCGAGTCTGCGTCTTCCTGTTGAAAGTCGTTCGACGGAAAACCCAGCACCACCAGGCCCTGCTTGGCGTACTTGGCATGCAGCGCTTCCAGACCTTCGTATTGCGGCGTGAACCCGCAGTAGCTGGCCGTGTTCACCACCACCAACACCTTGCCCGCGTACTGGCACAGTGCCTGGGGCTTGTCGTCCTGAAGCCGGGGAACGGTGTGCTGCAAAAGTGCGGGGCAGCTGGCTGAGGCCACTGGCCCTGCAGCCGCGGCCGCTTGCGCCAACACCGGACCAGACATCACCGCCAGTAAGAGCGCGGCGAACGGAAAGAGTAGAGGTTTCATACGTGCGACCCATGGGGCTGTGAGGGCCCGATGGTGCCATTACTGAAGCGCAGAGTCGAAAGCGGGGCCATCTCGGGACGTCGTACCCAAAGCCTCAACTTCCGGCCGGCTATGCCGATAAAAACGTCGAGGGCTGGTTACAAAGCCAAAGACCTCGATCACGCTTCACCCATTTTTCGGAGTATCAGCCCATGAACCGCAAACTGTTTCTGCAAGCCCTTGGCCTCTCCGCCTTGCTTCCGCATGCTGCTGCCGTGTATGCCGCAGAAGGGCCCACGCCCGCCGACGCCGAGGCCCTTGTCAAGAAGGCGGGCGCTTTCATGAAGGCCAATGGCGCCGAGAAAGCCTTTGAAGAAGTCACAAACGGCAAGTCGTTGAAAAACGGCGAGATGTATGTCTTCATCTATGACCTTAATGGCAAGTGCGTCGCCCATGGCGCCAACCCGAAGCTGGTGGGCAAAGACCTCATCGGTATGAAGGACCCCGACGGCAAGCCCTTGATCAAGATGCTGGTGGACATTGCCAAGGACAAGGGCAAGGGCTGGACCGACACGGTGAAGTTCCGCAACCCAACGACGGACAAGATCCAAGCGCGGGTGAACTACGTTGAGCGTGTGGGTGAGTACGCAGTCGGCTCCGGCGTCTTCAAGGACTGACCACCTGCGGCACGCACGGGCTTCGCGCCGATCGCTCCTGTGAGCGATCGGCCAGAAAGTGCGCAAGCCAC
This sequence comes from Rubrivivax sp., assembly GCA_965249635.1. Taxonomy (GTDB): domain Bacteria; phylum Pseudomonadota; class Gammaproteobacteria; order Burkholderiales; family Burkholderiaceae_C; genus Rubrivivax. The sequence continues at coordinate 35,780 of OZ252248.1, forward strand.
GGGCACCAGCGTCGGCACTCTGCATGCGTCTTCGAGCATCGCCTTCTCAGTTGTTCCATTCACGCAGCGTTCGGCTACTTCGGCACACCAAATGAAACTCACTCAGCTTCGAATCGGCACCCGCTTGGCTGTAGGTATGGGCAGCGTCATGCTGGCTTCCTTCCTGATGCTGTTGGTCAGCATCGTGCTCCACGAGCGTGCCAAAACCGAAGTCGCAAGTGCATCAAAACAGGCGCTTGAAGACCAGAACCTGGCGCTGGAGATGCGCCAGTCTTTGATGAGCGCTGCCGTGGCCGTGCGCAACATGGGCTTGAACGACAGCATGGACGGCGTGCAGGCTGCGGAAGGCGTCGCGAAGAAGGAGCGTATGGCCTACCTGGCGGCATTGGCCAAGTTGGATCAGCCGGGAAAAAGTGATGCCGAGAGGGCAGCGCTGGCCAAGCTGCGTGAAGCGGATGCCGCCATGGCCCGCGACTTCACAGATGCCGTTGATCTCGCTTCGCAGTTCAACACCGAACAGGCATCGAAGATCATCACAACGAAGATCGATCCGGCCTCCGTCAAGGCCTTGGCCGCTCTGAATGAATTCATGGGTCTCCAACTCAAGCGCGCCGAGGCGGCTGCTGCCAAGGTTGATCGCGAGACCCAGCGCGCTGAGACCCTGTTGGCTGTTGCCGGCCTCTTTGTCCTGCTGGCCTCGGCATGGATGGGATGGCGTTTGGTGCTGGGCATCGTCGAGCCTTTGAAGGAGGCGATGAGCCTGGCCGGTAGTGTGGCCGCGGGTGACCTCACCTCAAGGCAGACCGCGACCTCTGGCGACGAAACGGGTGACCTGTTGCGGTCGCTTGACACCATGACGCGCCAGTTGCACACCACTGTTGATGAGGTCAGGCAATCGACGCAAAGCATTGCCACGGCCAGTTCCGAGATTGCGACTGGCAATCAGGAGCTGAGCCGAAGAACGGAGAGAACCGCATCGAGTCTTCAGCAGGCGGCGAGTTCGTTGCAGCAGATGACCGACATGGTTCGTCAACTGGCTGAGTCCGCACAAAGTGCAGACCAGTTGGCTGACAGCGCTGCAGGCGTCGCTCGGGCGGGAGGTGAGGTCGTGCAGCGGGTTGTCGGAACCATGGCCGACATCCAAGAGAGCAGCAAGCGCATCTCCGACATCACCAGCGTCATTGACGGCATTGCGTTCCAAACCAATATCCTTGCCCTGAACGCTGCTGTCGAGGCGGCGAGGGCGGGTGAGCAAGGACGTGGCTTCGCGGTTGTTGCCAGCGAAGTGCGCAGCCTGGCTCAGCGCAGCGCGCAGGCCGCTCGCGAGATCAAGTCCTTGATCGGTTCGTCCGTCGAGAAAATCGAGGTCGGGTCGAAGCTCGCCGCCGACGCTGGCCATACGATGCAGAACGTGGTCGATTCGGTGCAACGGGTCAATGCCATCATTGGTGAGATTTCTTCAGCAGCCAATCAACAGAGTTCTGGTATCGGTGAAGTCAACCATGCCGTCTCGCAGCTCGATCAGATGACTCAGCAAAATGCCGCGCTGGTCGAGCAGAGTGCCGCAGCTGCGGCGAGCATGAAGGACCAGGCCCAACGCTTGTCAGGTTTGGTGGGCGAATTCAGGCTCACCCAAACCGCATGATTGCTGGGTGCAGGCTCAGAGCCTGGCAGGCGCCAGCTTGCGGTCCAGCCTTGCCAAGGTCGTCATGCGCCGCTGAATCCAGGGCGCCAACGGAAGTTGTCAAGCTAGCTGTCGCATGAAGGGATCAAGTCAAGCCGCCTTTTGGCAGGCTTCGGGCTCCTTTGTTTCAGGCTTATCTGGGTTGAGGTGAACGGCGTCGATGAAGGTCCAGTTTCGGGTTTGCTTTGACCACCGCTGCGGGTGTTTTAGGCGCGCGGCCTCATAGACTTCTTCGCGTGCTTGCAGCAAGGCTTTGTCGATCTGCGCATGACGCTGCGTCGGGGTCACGAACTGGATGGCACTGTGCCGGTGGCTGTCGTTGTACCAATGCACCAGCTCGGTCACCCAGCGCCTGGCTTGCAGCAGATCAGCAAACGGCTTGAGCGGGAACTGCGGCCGGTACTTCAAGGTTTTGAACAAGGCTTCCGAGTACAGGTTGTCGTTGCTCACCGCCGGGCGGCTGCGGCTGTGCGCCACGCCCAGGCGCTGCATGGTGGCCAGCATCGTTTGGCCCTTCATGGGCCCGCCGTTATCGGAGTGCACAGTGACCTGCTTGGCCTTGATCCCCTGGCGCAGGCAGATGTCTTCCAGCAGCGCTGCGCTGTGGTGGGCGCTCTCACAATCGAAGACTTGCCAGCCCACCACCTTGCGGCTGAAGAGGTCCACGAACAGGTACAGGTAGAAGAACAGGCCACGCACCTGGGTGGGCAAATAGGTGATGTCCCAGCAGTAGATCGTGTCAGGCTGCGTGGCCACCAGGGCGCGGGGTTTGCTGCGCCTTTGCGGCACACGCTCCAGGCGGCGGTGCGCCAACTGCCCGGCTTGGCGCAGCAGCCGGTACAGCGTTGACTCGCTGGCCAGGTACAGGCCCTGATCGGCCAGGCGCGGCACGATTTGGCTGGGCGGCAGGTCTTTGTAGGCTTGGCTGTTGAGCATGGCCAGCGCCGCCCGGCGTTCAGTCTCAGTGAGCTTGTTGGGCGGCTCGTTGTGGTTGTGCCGTTCAGGCGTTCGCCGGTCGCCGGCATACAGCGCGTTCTTGCCCGCATCCACCCAGCGCTGCACGGTGCGTGCAGCAAGCCCGATGATCGCGCAGGCCTTGTGCAGCCGTGCACCGGCGCTGCACGCTTGGTCAACCAACTGCAACAGGCTTGTGCGCTGCGCCAAGGAGCTCATGTGTCCTCGTCCTCGGACTGCTGCTGCATCAAGGCTTGGAACTTTTTTTGAAGAACCAGCAAGGCCACCGCCTCGGCCAGCGCGCGGTCTTTGCGGCGCATCTCGCGCTGAAGCTTGTCGTGTCGCCCTTGCAGCTCACGCAGCAACGTGTTGGCCCGGCGTTGCTCGGCGGGGCTGGCCACAGCACCCAGAGCTGCCGCGCAAAAGGCCTCGCGCCACTGGACCAGTTGGTGTTCAAACAAACCCCTCTCGCGGCACCAGGCATGAAGCGCCGGCCCGGTCAAGGCGTGGCTCTCGTTCAGGGCCGACAGCCGCTGGGCAGGTCGCCGCTCCGGGTTGGCGCATGCGCCAACCCGGGGCCTGCTGAACGCGAGCGTTTGAGCCAGCCTTTGAGCGTTCCCAAGGACATGTTCAGCTCAGCGGCAACCGATTCCAAGGTGCGCGAACCGCGCGCGTGGGCCTTGCTCAGTGCCTGCTCAATGAACTCTGGTGAATGTTGAATTCGTTGCATTTGTCGTCGCTCCCCCCAGCGCGGATCATCCGCTTGAAAGGAGAAGCGACAACTAGTCTGACGCCGGGGGAGGTCGAGAGCCTTCAGGCGCGGCCGAACCGCATCAGCTGGGCGCGGCTTCTCAAGCGCGTGTTCGACATCGACATGCAGCGGTGTCCGAACTGCGGCGCCGGGGAGCTGAAGATCATCGCGGCCATCCTGGAGCGGCCGGTCATCGAGAAGATCCTGACGCACCTGGGCCTGGACCCGCAGCCGCCTCCCCGAGGGCGGGCGCGTGAGATCGGGCAACACTGACGCCACCTGAGCCGCGCCGGCCGTCATCAACACCACATCCGCGGACTGCAGCGCCGAAGTGCTGCCGGGCGACGCTGCGCGCCGAGGGGGCGCGGCGTTGCCGAACGAGGGTCAACCCTGAGATCGAGGCCGCAGATCAAGGCCAGATGAGCCCCGGGGGGGAGTGGCGTGGCGGTCCGAATGGGCACCGCTGCAACGATCTTGCCGCCGCAGATATCCGGCAGATATGCCGTCCTGGTGGGTCGCGGCCTGGTCGTCGGGCCTTGCGGGGCGTTTGAAATTCCTATGCGCCAGACGGTGCGCGCAGCCTGGCAGGCCGAAGACGGCCCGCTGCCCGCGCTGCGCCTCACGCGCTCGCGGCAGGACCCGGCCGTGGCCGCCTGGAGGCAGGTGATGGGCGACATGACGCGCAACCTGCACCACCATGGCGCGCAGTGGCTGCGCCACCCGGCGGCTTCTGCGGCGATGGAGGGTTTTCTGGTCAGCGGGCTGGAGTTGCTGCGGCCTGAGGGGCCGGCAGATCGCTCAGCGGCGATGGCGTCCGAACCCTCGCGGCTGCAGCGTGCCGTGGACTTCATCCATGCCCATGCTCACGAGGGCCTCACGCTGGCCGCCATCGCACAAGCTGCCTGCATGAGCCCGCGCGCGCTGGAGGCCGCCTTCCGGCGCCGCTACGACAGCGCGCCGCTGGCCTATGCGCGTGGCGTGCGGCTCGAGCGCGTGCACGCGGCCCTGCAGCAGGCTGCCCGCACCGGCGAGCCGGCCTCGGTGACCGACATCGCGCTGCAACATGGCTTCATCCACATGGGGCGGTTCGCGGCGTACTACAAGCAGCGCTTCGGCTGCTCGCCGTCGGCCAGTCTGCGGCGGGGCTGAGCGAGGCCTGCACCTCCGGGCTAAGTCGCGCCGCCCTCGGCGGGGTTACGTTCAAAGTAGTCCGGGTGCAGCGCCGCGATCTGCAGGGTGAGCTTCTCGTTCTGCTGCAGATGCAGTCCCATCTGCGCGATGGCCTTCTCCAGATCCTGCTGGCGCAGGGCCAGCAGGATGGCGCGGTGGTCGGTGATGGCCTGTTCGCCGGTGTCCAGCTCGGGCAGGGCGATCGCCCGCACGCGCTGGTGCATGTCACGGGCCTGCGCGACGATGGGCCAGACACCCTGCATGTGGCACAGCAACAGCATCGTCTGGTGAAAATCCTCGTCGCAGCGCATCAACTGGTCGATGTCGCACTGGGCCATCGCGGCGGCCTGCCGTTGGATGCAGGCCTCGAGCTGGTCCAGTGATTCGCTTGCCAATGGGTGCTGCAACAGCCGACGGATCACATGGCTTTCGACCGCCTCGCGCACGAACAGCGCTTCGCGGATGCGCTGCTTGCTGAGCAGCGCCACCTGGCTGCCCCGCTGAGGCAGCACCCGCACCAGGCCTTCGCGCGCCAGCCGCTGAAACGACTCGCGTACCGGTGTGCGGCTCACGCCCAGGCGCTGGGCCTGCAGGTTCTCGGACAGCAGTTCCCCCGGCCTGAGTCGCGCATGCAGGATGTCCGAGCGCAAGCGCGCATGGACCTGCGTGGCAAGGGGGATCGTGCCGCTGTCGGTGGAGAACATCCGGGCAGTGTAGGCCTTGAATACTTACATACAAGTATGCTAAATTGCCGGCAAGGACGTGCACGCCGTCCGCGCGATGCCCGAAAACACCCACGAAGGAGACACAGGCCGCAGGTTGCCATTGCAGGCATCCGTTGCACCGGCCGTCACTGCCATGCACGAGACCGGTCCATCCCAGCCCACTGTCCCCAATGGCTTTGCCGGCCGCATCGGTCGCACACGCGAAGAGTCCTCGCCCGACTGGCCGCTGCGCCGGTCGGCGGCGCCCGGGAGCCCCAACATCGTCATCGTCTACATGGACGACATGGGGTGGTCCGACCCGGGCTGTTACGGCTCGGAGATTGCCACGCCGAACATCGACGCCCTGGCGGCGCGCGGCCTGCGCCTCACGCACTACACCACCCATCCCATCTGCTCGGCAGCGCGGGCCGCACTGCTCACGGGCTGCAACGCCCATGCGGTGGGCTCGGGGTGGCTGGCGAACAACCACCCGGGCTATCCGGGATACTCGGGCGAGATCCCCCTCGCGGCGGCCACCTTGCCCGAAACACTGCGCGCTGCCGGGTACGCCACCATCATGTGCGGCAAGTGGCACAACACACCGGCCGCCGACAACGTGCCAGGCGGCAACCGGCACAACTGGCCCTCGCAGCGCGGCTTCGACAATTTCCATGGCTTCATGGACGGGGAGACCCACCACTTCTTCCCCTCGCGGCTCATGCGCGACAACCAGCTGATTCCGATGGATGCCTATCCCCCGGACTACTACAGCGGCGACGACTGGATGGACCAGGGCATCCGCTACGTGCAGGAATTGCGCGAAAGCCATCCATCCAAGCCCTTCTTCCTCTACATCGCGAACAACGCGATGCACGCGCCCCTGCAGACCAAGCCGGCGGACATGGCGAAATACCAGGGCCACTACAACGGCGGCTGGACGCGCGCCCGCGCTGCACGCCTGCGCCGGCAGATCGAGCTGGGCATGGTGCCACCCGACACGCAGCTGGCGGCATCGGACCCGCGTGCGCCGCACTGGGACGACACCGATCCTGCGCTGCGCAGTCTGTATGCCCGCCACATGGAGGCCTACGCCGGCATGCTCGACAACGCCGACCAGAACGTGGGCAAGCTGGTGGACTACCTGCAGGCCCTGGGCGAGCTCGACAACACGATCATCCTGTTCTCCTCGGACAACGGTGGCACGGATGCGGGGGGAGAACACGGTCTGTTCAACAACAACCGGCGCTACTCCGGCCTGCCCAACGACACGCTGGACTACGAACAGGCGCATGCCGCCGAACTGGGTGGCCCGCGCAGCATCGCCATCTATCCCACGGCGTGGGGCGAGGTGTCGAACGCGCCCTTCCCCAGCTTCAAGTCCTACACCGGTGCCGGTGGCAGGCGCGTCAGTTGCGTCATCTCCTGGCCGGAGGGCATCCGCGCACGGGGTGCGATCCGCACGCAATGCATGCATGTCACCGACGTGATGCCCACCCTGCTGGCGATGGCCGGGGTGCCTCGCCTGCAGACCAGCCATGGCCAGGATGCACAGCCCATCGATGGCCTGGACTGCTCGACGATGCTGACGGACGACGCCCCCACACCGCGCCGCGAGCAGTACTTCGAATGCTGGTCCAACCGTGCCTTCTACCGCGATGGGTGGCTGGCCCGCTCGCTGCAGGTGCGCGATGCACCGATCGACATGGACAACTGGACGCTGCACCACCTGGATTCGGATTTTTCGGAGAGCCGCGACCTGGCCGTCGAGCACCCGGACAAGCTGCGTGAGCTGGTGGAAGCCTTCGACCAGGCGGCATGGAAGAACATGGTCTACCCGCTGGACAACCGCGGTCGGCCCGGCAAGTTCAGCGACGTGCCCGCCTGGTTGCGGGAGCGCTCCAACCACCCCCGCCGGTTTCTGCCCGGCATGCCCAGCGTGCACCGCCTCGACGTCGTGCCGATGGTGGCCAACCGCCACTTCCGCATCACCGTGCGTTGCACACAAGGCCCTGGCGACGAGGGTGTGTTGTGGGCACTGGGCGACGTGATCGGCGGCATGGTGCTCTATGTCGAGCAAGGCCACCTGCACCTCCACTACAACGGCTTCGGCCGCCTGGCCGACCTGCCTCCCGTGCCCCTTGCGGCGGGCACCCACGAGCTGGTGCTGGACTACGAGGCGCTCGGCGCCCGGAGCGGGCGCGGGCGCCTTGTGTGCAACGGCACCGAGGCGACGCCCTGGCAGGATCTCTCACCCACCTTGATGGTGGGCCTGTTCGAAGGCCTCGACGTGGGACTGGACCGGCGCGCGCCTGCCTGCTGGGCGCTGTACCAACGCCATGGCGTGTTCCGCTACACCGGCCACATCGACGACGTATGGATCCACCCCGGCGCGCGCGCGCCTGCCTGACCCTTCCCATGAAAGGAAACACCATGTCCCTCGATCGACGCGCCTGGCTCCGGTACACCGGCAGCCTGCTGGCAACAGGCGGGCTTGTGCCAGCCGCTCTTGCGCAGTCTGCTACCTGGCCAGCGCGACCCCTGCGCATGGTGGTGCCCTTTCCACCGGGCGTACCCATCGACATACTGTTGCGAGCCATCGGCCCGCGCCTGACCGAGACTTTCAAGCAGCCGGTGCTGGTCGAGAACAAGCCAGGCGCCGGCGCCAACATCGGCATCCACTACGTGGCACGGTCTCCGGCCGACGGGTACACGATCCTCAGCACCGCCAGCAACTTCGCGGCCAACCCCAGCCTGTATGCCAAGGTCAACTACGACCCGCTGAAGGACTTCACGCCGGTGCTGGGGCTCATCAAGACCCCCGCCGTGCTGATGGTCGCAGGCGACTCGCCGATGATGACGGTGGCAGACCTGATTGCGCGCGCCAAGGCCGATCCCGCCGCCATCAAGTACGCCTCCGGCGGAAGCGGCACGCTGGCCCACTTCGCGGCCGAGATGCTGAAAACGGGCGGTGACTTCCAGGCGCTGCACGTGCCCTACAAGAGCGGCCCGGAGATGATGACCTCGCTGTTGTCCAAATCGACCGACTTCGCGATGCCGGTGGCGGCGTCGACACTCAGCCAGATCCAGGCCGGCCGATTCCGGGCACTCGCCGTCACCTCCGTCAAGCGCATGGCGCAATTGCCCAACGTGCCCACGATGCACGAGGCACTGGGTCGGGGCGGTTTTGACCTGGAGTCCGAGAACGGGCTGGTGGTGCCTGCGGGCACGCCGGCCGACATCGTGCGACGCCTGCACCAGGAGATCGTCAGGATCATGCGCGACCCGGCCATCGCCGACCCGCTGATCGCACAAGGCTACGAGATCGTTGCCAACACGCCTGCCGAGTTCGGCGCCACCGTGCGCAGCGACGTGCAGAAATACGCGGCGCTGATCCAGCGGCTGGGCCTGAAAGTCGACTGAGCAGACCCCGGGGCACGGACGGCAGCACAAACCGAGCCTCAAGCACAAGGATTGTTCACATGAAAGTCTCGGGTTTCAAGACCTGGCGCGTCGCGCCGCGCTGGATGTTCCTCAAGATCGAGACCGACGAAGGCATCAGCGGCTGGGGCGAGCCGGTGCTCGAGGGCCGGGCGCGCAGCGTCGAGACGGCGGTGCACGAACTCTCCGAAATGGTCATCGGCCAGGACCCGGCGCGCATCAACGACCTGTGGCAGACCATGTACCGCGGCGGCTTCTACCGCGGCGGGCCGATCCTCATGAGCGCCTTGTCGGGCATCGACCAGGCGCTGTGGGACATCAAGGGCAAGGTGCTGGGGGTGCCGGTCTGGCAGCTGCTCGGCGGCCTGGTGCGCGACCGCATGAAGGTCTACAGCTGGGTGGGCGGGGACCGGCCCGCCAACGTGATCGAGGGCATCCACACGCTGCGGGCCATCGGCTTCGACACCTTCAAGCTCAACGGCTGCGAGCGCATGGGCCTGATCGACGACAGCCGGACGGTGGACGCCGCCGTGGCCGTGGTGGCCGAGATCCGCGCCGCATTCGGCAATGCCATCGAGTTCGGACTGGACTTCCACGGCCGTGTGGCGGCGCCCATGGCGCGTGTGCTGATCAAGGAGCTGGAGCCCTACCGGCCCCTGTTCATCGAGGAGCCTGTGCTGGCCGAGCAGGCCGAGCTGTATCCGAAGCTGGCCGAGATGACCTCGATCCCGATCGCGGCGGGTGAACGCATGTATTCGCGCTTCGAGTTCAAGCATGTGTTCCAGCGTGGCGGCCTGTCGATCGTGCAACCCGACCTGTCGCACGCGGGCGGCATCACCGAGTGCATGAAGATCGCGTCGATGGCGGAGGCCTACGACGTGGGACTGGCACCCCATTGCCCGCTGGGGCCGGTGGCCCTGGCCTCCTGCCTGCAGGTGGACTTCGTATCACGCAATGCCGTGCTGCAGGAGCAGAGCATGGGCATCCACTACAACCGCGGCGCGGAGTTGCTGGACTACGTGCTGAACAAGGAAGACTTCCGCTTTCACGACGGCTACATGCTGCCGCCGCCGAAGCCGGGCCTGGGTGTGGAAATCGACGAAGCCCTGGTCATCGAACGCAGCAAGCTGGTGGTGGACTGGCGCACGCCCACCTGGCGGCACAAGGATGGCGCGGTGGCGGAGTGGTGAGCCGGGCAAGCCGGTAACGCCGAACCTCGTCCTGCGGTTGGAGCGGGACGTTCAGTCCTTCGGGTCCGACCGGCGCCGCAGCGGAAACGCCGGCTCGCCGGCCCGGTGCTGGAACTTCAGGTTGTACATGCGCCGGTCGGCCTTCTTGAGCAGGGCATCGGCGTCGCGGTCGTCATCGGGGTAGTAGGCCTCGCCCACGGAGCCGCCGAAATCCGTCCAGCCGGGCGCGTCTGGGCCCAGCGCCGCCAGGGGCTGGCGCAGCACGGCCTCGATGTGCAGGCGCACGCGCTCCAGGCCTTCGCGGTTGTCCACCCGGTCCAGCAGCACCACGAACTCGTCGCCCGACAGGCGCGCCACCAGGTCCTGCGCACGCACTGCGGCGCGCAGCCGCTGCGCCACCTCCACCAGCTCGCGGTCACCCATCGCGTGGCCGAAGCGGTCGTTGATGTGCTTGAAGTGGTTCAGGTCGATGAACAGCACCGCGAACGGGTGCGCCTCCTTGGCGCCGCCGGCCAGGCCGATCTTCTGGCGCAGGCGCAGCATGAAGGCCTCGCGGTTGGCCAGGCTGGTGAGCGCGTCGGTCTGCATTGGCCCCGAACGCGAAGCTCCGGCCGCTGGTGGTGCCGCAGGGGCCGCAGGTGCAAGAGGCGGCCAGCGAAGCCGCAGCGGCTGCCGAGTGCGAGGTCGAGAGCCTTCAGCCGCGGCCGAACCGCATCAGCTGGGCGCGGCTACTCAAGCGTGTGTTTGACATCGACATGCAGCGGTGCCCGAACTGCGGCGCCGGGGAGCTGAAGATCATCGCGGCCATCCTGGAGCGGCCGGTCATCGAGAAGATCCTGACGCACCTGGGCCTGGACCCGCAGCCGCCTCCCCGAGGGCGGGCGCGTGAGATCGGGCAACACTGACGCCACCTGAGCCGCGCCGGCCGTCATCAACACCACATCCGCAGACTGCAGCGCCGAAGTGCTGCCGGGCGACGCTGCGCGCAGAGTGGGCGCGGCGTTGCCGAACAAGGGTCAACCCTGAGATCGAGGCCGCAGATCAAGGCCAGACGAGCCCCCGGGGGAGTGGCGAGGCGGTCCGAATGGGCACCGCTGCCACGATCTTGCCGCCGCAGATATCCCGCAGATATGCCGTCCTGGTGGGTCGCGGCCTGGTCGTCGGGCCTTGCGGGGCGTTTGAAATTCCTATGCGCGTTCGCTTTGCACCCGGTGTGGCGAGGGTCGTGGTCATACCCGGTGCTGGGCACAACACGCTGGACGGCAGGGCAGACTATGAGGCAGCGCTTTCGGGCCAGCCTGGGCCACACCAGAGCCAAGCACCGGCGGCCGCGCAGACGCCCCGACCACCAACCTGACCACAGCCTCCCGGATGGTGCAGGTCTCAGGCCCTGAACAGTCGACCGAAGCCTGCTGTTCGGGGGTCCAGGCCGGCCACGCGCATGACGTCCCAGAAGCCGGCCGGCGAACTGGCCGTGGCGGGCAGGCCGGTCATCTGCTCCAGCGGCTCGATCACGTCATGCGTCAGCAGTCCGCCGCAGGAGATGAAGATGCCTTGTGCAGAGGGATCGGCCTTCAGCACCTTGACAGACAGCGCGATCAGGGTTTGGGGCGTGACCTCGCCCATGTCGCGCACACCCGTCAAGCCCAGCCCTTCAATGGCGGTTACCGCGATGCCTTCGTGTTCGAGGTAGCTGACCAGGTGCTCGTTCAATTCGTCGATGTAGGAGGTGGCTACGGCCACACGCTCGACCTTCAGCGCGCGCAGCGAGCGGACTACGGCGTGGCTCATCGTCGTGCAGGGCAGCCCCGTGGCGGCTTCCAATTCCTGGCGCAGGGTTTCGGTGAGCGCAGCACCGCGGTAGAAGCTGATCGAGGTGCCCATCATCGAGATCGCGTGCGCACCGGCATCGCGCAGTTCCTTCGCGCACTCGACGATGCGGTGCATCACCGGCCTGAAGCCTTCGGGCGAGACGCCGCCGATGCCCAGGCCGCGGGCGATGAAATTCACGCGATCGCCGTAGAGGTGCTGGGCATCCTGCGGCACCAGGCCGGCAGCCGGCGGCACGATGAGGCCGATGCAGGGTCTGAGGTTGGCCGTCATCTCACTCAGCGCTGATCTTGCGATCGCGGATGATCTTGGCCCAGGCTGCGGATTCACGGGCCAGATCGGGGCCGATGTCTGCGGAGTTCATGAAGGACACCATGGCGCCCTGGCGCTGTGCTTGCTGGACCGTTTCCGGTGCAGCCAGGACACGGCTGACGGCTGCATTGAGTTTTTCGATCACGTCCGCAGGAGTGCCTGCCGGCGCCAGGAGCGCCAGGCGGGGCGCAACACTGAAACCCGGCAGCGCTTCGCTCAGGGGCCGCACATCCTCACCGCCTGGCAGCACGTGATTGCTCAGCATGGCCACGGCGCGCAGCTTGCCGGCCTTGGCTTGCGACAGACCGGCCGTTGCGCTCACCACAGCCAGCGGTACCTGCCCGCCCATCACGTCGGGGACGATCTGCGCGGCGCCCCGGTACGGGATGTGGACCACGAAGCTGCCGGTCTCGCCCTTGAGCATTTCAAAACCCAGGTGCTGCACCGTGCCGACACCCGGCGTGGCGTAGGAATACTTGCCGGGGTGGGCCTTCAGCGCAGCGACCAGTTCCCGCGGGCTGCCAAAGGGCAGGTCGTTGTGGGCCACTATCATCAGCGGCGAGACAAACAAGCCGCTGACGGGTGTCAAGGCTTTCAAGGGCTCAATGCCTTTGCCCCCGCGCAGCAGGCTGGCGATGAGCAGGCCGGTCTCGCCCACCATCAGGGTGTAGCCGTCAGCGGGTGACTTGGCGACCCCCTCTGCGGCAATCAGACCCGAGGCCCCTGCGCGGTTCTCCACAAGGACCTGCTGGCCGGTCTGCGCCTGTAGGCCGGTTGCCAGCAGCCGGGCCATGGCGTCCACGCCGCCGCCCGCCGAGTAGCCGACCAGGATGCGCAGGGGCCGGTTGGGGAAGGCCGGTGCCTGAGCCAGGCTCAGACCCGTTGCGCTCCACGCAACACCGAGCACGATGGAGCGGCGAGGGACACTTGACTTCATCATCGGCTTGTCTCCAGAAGGCGCTTTTTTACAGGGTAGCCGATCAGCGCAGCCCGACCTGTGAAGTTCAGCGGTTCTCGATTCTGATGCATGTCCGGCTGTGCCGTCGGTCCAGTGGCGCAGGTCGGTGCCAAGCCGCATGCGCCACTGTGTTGCCGATCGGTGGGCGTAGCATGGGGCTGCAAACGTGCCAGGCCCTCTTGGGCAGCGGCGCTGATGGCGATGAAGGAGAGGCGATGACCCAGTCAACGGCCCGCAACCTCGTGGTGTGTTGTGACGGCACCGGCAATGTGTGGCGCGCCAGCGGGAGCCAGACCAATGTGGTCAGGCTGGTGCAGGCCTTGCACCCCGACCCCGCGCGCCAGATCGTCTACTACGACCCCGGCGTCGGCACCGCCGTCGGCCTCCGGCCGGTCATCGAGAAGATCCTGACGCACCTGGGCCTGGACCCGCAGCCGCCTCCCCGAGGGCGGGCGCGTGAGATCGGGCAACACTGACGCCACCTGAGCCGCGCCGGCCGTCATCAACACCACATCCGCAGACTGCAGCGCCGAAGTGCTGCCGGGCGACGCTGCGCGCAGAGTGGGCGCGGCGTTACCGAACGGGGGTCAACCCTGAGATCGAGGCCGCAGATCAAGGCCAGATGAGCCCCGGGGGGGAGTGGCGTGGCGGTCCGAATGGGCACCGCTGCCACGATCTTGCTGCCGCAGATATCCCACCCTGGTAGGTCGCGGCCCGGTCGTCGGGCCTTTCGGCGGCGTTTGAAATTCCTATGCGCCCAGCACCTGTGCAACAACCACCCGCGGCCGAACGAGCCGCAGTACCCCTTGGCCATCGGCTTGCCGGCAGACAGCAGACTCACCGCAGCCGACCTGGCCAGCCGCGCTGACGACTGCCTGGGTGTGCGCAAGCCCGCTGCGCAGCGAAGCCCCGAACAAGCGCTCAAGCTCAAGACGATTGTGGATGTGGTGAAGATCCCCGAAAGCTCGGTCACCGGGCATCTGAATTGGGGCACTTTCACGCTGCGCGATGTGGTGAGCAAGAACGGCGGTGTCAGCCCCTTTGGCAACGACCGTATTCGCTACACGGGTTCTGCTGACGACGCGGCACTCAACCGCGACATACCGCGCTTCATGGCCGACCCGCAGGGCGTTGCGCGATTTGCTGCTGATGTGGACCACGCAGGCCGCTTTGCCGTGCCGGTGCTCTCTGCCCATGGCATTGGCGACTCGACCGTGTTTGTCGAAGGCAATGACACCTTGCGCCAGCGCATGGTGGCTGCTGGCAATGGCGCACGTCTGGTGCAGACCTTTGTCGACTCCAGCGAGCACAGCTACTGGGGCGACGCCTACTACCCGCCATTGTTCGAAGCGCTGCTGAACTGGGTAGAAAAGGGCCAAAAGCCGACGCCAGCGGGCATTGCCGAGCGGTGCAGGCAAGTCAACGCCGCACAGCCGACGGCTTGCCGATTCTTGCCGGACTACAGCCCAAGACCGATGGCGTCACGGGTGCCCGTGCGCTGAAGCGATCGGGTGGGCAGCCCACCGATGCCGCACACGCGCATCATCGGGTGCTGTCGGTGATCAGTGGGGCGCTGGCCTGGCCGGCGCTTCGGGTTTGCCCAAGGTCTTTGCCTGGGGCATGTGCTGGTGCGCTGTGACGCCCAGGGACACGTAGATGCTGGTCAGTGCCTCCATGCCCACATCGGCAGGGCGCACCCAGGATTGCGGCACGAACAACAAGCCGCCGCCCACCGGCACGGGTGCGGTGGGCACGATCACGGCGAGATGCGGGCGGCCCTCGAGCAGCACCGGCTCCGGCGCAGAGAGCAGCGTGAGCACGGCCACACCGGGCTCTTCGTGACCACCGAAGTGCACCCAGACAGCCGACATGGACTTCGGGCCTTCCCGGTCACGCTGGCGCAGCAAGTCCACCAGCTTGTGCGCCAGGTCGTAGACGGTCCGCACCACCGGAATGCGGCGCACCGCGCTGTGGACGAGTGAGCTGACGCTCTGCTGCACGCCGGTGCGCACCAGGGCGCCCAACAGCACCAGGGCTGCGGCGACCAGACCGATGCCCATCAGATAACCCAAGAACTCCGATCCGCTGAACCCAAGCCCCAAGCCCCAAGCCCCAAGGCCACCATCCAGCCGCCGAACAGGCTGTCCGGCCCCAGCCACCGCACCAGCAGGCTGGCAGCCCACCAGAAGATCGCCACCGTCGCAGCCAAAGGCAGTGCGGCCAAAGCACCTGTGATGAACAGTTGCAGCAGTCGGCTGGCGGTGCGGCGCAGGGGCATGGTGGAGGCTTCTCGGCGGATCGGCGCTTCGGGACGCCGCAAGGATACCTGGGCTCAGCTTCGAATCGCGGCGCTCCCTGGCGCAGCGCCGCTCTTCCTTGCAGCGGCAAAAGAGCTGCTGCGCTGTCGGTCACAATTCCGCGCTTGCCCCGCACGCCTCCCCGCCTGATCACGCTGACGCTGCTGACCGCGCTGTCGGCGCTGACACTGAACATGATCCTGCCGTCGCTGCCCTCGATGGCACGTGATCTGGCCGCGCGCGAATCCGTGACCGCACTGGCGGTGTCGGGCTACATGCTGGCGTCGGCGCTGTTCCAGCTGGGGCTCGGCCCGCTCTCAGACCGGTTTGGCCGCCGGCCGGTCATGTTGGGCGCCTTGATGATTTTTGTCGCCGCATCGCTGGGCTGCATGCTGGCGCAGGATGTGGCCCTGTTGCTGGCCTGCCGCGTGATGCAGGCCGTGATCGTCGCGGGCGTCGTCGTGTCCGGTGCAGCCATCCGCGACCAGTATTCGGCCATCAACTCGGCCGCCAAGCTGAGCCTGATTGCCTCAGCCATGGCGGTGGCGCCGATGTTGGGGCCTATGCTGGGGGGCCTCCTGGATGTGAGCTTGGGCTGGCGCTCGGTGTTTGCGCTCTACGCCGCGCTGGGCTGCGCGTTGCTGGTGCTGGCATGGGCCGACATGGGTGAGACACGCTCGCCCGGGATCCCCCCGCCGAAGTTGGGCGACTGGTTGGCCTTGCTGCAATCAGCCCCGTACTGGTCGTATGTCCTGTGCACGGCCTTCTCAGTCGGCGCCTTCTTTGTGTTCGTTACCGGCGTGCCCTACGTGAGCAAGGCTGCCTGGGGCCTGTCGCCGGCAGAAGTGGGCCTTGGCGTGGGGTCGATCACCGGCGGCTTTCTCGTTGGCGCAGCGGTCAGTGCGCGGCAGGCCCGCCGACAGGGCATGGGCGTGATGCTGGTGTCGGGCCGCGTGGTGTCGGTGGCTGCGGTGGCGCTGGCCTTGACGGTGTTTGCCGCTGGCGTATCGCACCCGCTGGCGCTCTTCGGGCTGACCGTCTTCGTTGGCGTGGGCAATGGTCTGACACTGCCCACCGCCAACGCCGGCATCTTGTCGGTGCGCCCCGCACTGGCCGGCACGGCGGCGGGTTTGAGCGGCGCCCTGTCCATGGCGATAGGCGCGTTGTTGAGCACGCTGACCGCGTTGGTGGTCGAGCGTTCCGCCACGCCAGGCGCCTTGCTGGCCATCATCATGGGCTGTGTTCTGCTGTCACTCGCGGCTGCGCTCGTGGCCATTCGACTGGAACGACCTGCCTCGCCCAGCATGCCTTAGCCGGCCGCGTCGGACCGATCACGGGTCTGGCGCGGCCTGCTCGAAGAGCGGGCGCATGCGCGAGCGCGTCTCGAGCGCAGCCGACCGGGGCTTGACATGCACAGGCACTACCATGCCGGGCGAACTTGAGCCCACCGCACCATGCCCACACCACGTGCTTCTCCGGCGTCAGCCCGCACGCTGGCGCCGAATAAACAGCTGCTGGCCTGGCGTATCCAGCTGTTTCGCCGCGTGGTGGGGGTTGGGGCGCTGGCGGCCATGGTGCCCACGCTGCTGGTGGCCTTCGAGGCGCTGCACGGCGCCCCCTGGATGCCTGCCGTGGCGGGCGGCGTGGTTACCGCCGTGGCCGCCACGCTGGCGTGGGTCAGGCAGATTCCGCACGTCTGGCGGGCCACGGTGGCCACCGGGTTGTTATACGTGTTTGCCTGCTGGGCATTGCTGAACGGCAGCGTGGTGGGCATGCTGTTCCTGCTGGCCTGCCCTGTCATGGTTGCGCTGGCCACTGGCCCGCGAAGTGCCATCGCTGCCCTGGCCGTGTGCTGCATCACCCTGGCTGGCCTGGGCTGGGGCCAGGCCCTGCCGTTTCCCATCACTTCAGGGCTTGCAGGCAACGACCCGCTGCGCTGGCTGGTGATCACCGCCAACTTGTTGATGTTGGGCTTGCTGCTCACCTTGTCTTGCACTTTTCTTCTACACCACCTGCAATGTGCGTTGGAGCGTCAAGCCAGCAGCGCCCAAGATCTGTTGCGCAGCGAGCAGCAGTTGCGCGAGGTGGCCTCTCAGGTTCCGGGCATGGTCTTTCGGGTTCGGATCGACGAACACGGTCTTTCACAGTTCCTGTTTGTGAGCCCCGGCTCGCGCGAGCTGCTTGGCCTGGAGCCCGAGGTGCTGATGGCCAACCCCAACGCTATGCGAGCCAGCCTTCATCCGGACGACATGGTGATCCTGCACCGCATGCTGACGGGTCTGCACCAGGGGAGCGTCCAGGACGACATGCAGGTGCGCCTGAACGGGCCCGAGGGCAGCGTCCGGTGGGCCCAGGTGCAGTCCCGCGAAGTCGAACGCGACGGCCACGCGATGGTGGTCAACGGGGTGTTGACCGATGTCACCGCGCGCAAGGCCGTTGAAGAACAGGTCTGGCGACAGGCGCATTTCGACAGCCTGACAGGTCTGCCCAATCGGCTGACTCTGCGCAGCGAACTGACGCGGTCACTCAGTGATGCTCGCCGCACCCGCCGGCCCATGGCTGTGCTGCTCATCGACCTGGACCGGTTCAAGGAAGTCAACGACACGCTGGGGCATGCCTGTGGCGACCAGCTGCTGGCACAGGCCGGCCAGCGCTTGCAGCGCTGTGTGCGCGAAGGCGATATCGTGGCCCGCATGGGCGGCGATGAGTTCGTGATCCTACTGCCGGCCCTGACCAGCGAAGACGATGTTGAGCGAGCCGGCCATCGCGTTCTTTCAGCATTGGCCCACGCCTTCGAGCTGCAGACCGAAACAGCCTATGTGACGGCCAGCATCGGCGCGGCTCTTTTTCCTGAAGATGGCGAGAACCCGGAAGACCTGCTCAAGCACGCCGATCAAGCCATGTACATGGCCAAGGACGGCGGCCGAAACCGGCTCAGCCGCTTCACACCAGCCATTCAGTCGCAGGCCCGGGAACGCTTGCGGCTGGGCAATGATTTGCGTGAGGCGCTGGCCAAAGGGCAGTTGTCGCTGGTGTACCAGCCGATCGTTGATTTGCGCAGCGGCCAGATTCGCAAGGCCGAGGCTCTCCTGCGTTGGCAGCACCCGGAACTCGGTCCCATTTCACCCGCCCAGTTCATCCCGATCGCCGAAGCCACCGGGCAGATTTCCGCCATCGGTGAGTGGGTGTTTCAGGAAGCCGCCCTTCAGGTAAGACGTTGGCGACAGCTGATCGACCCCGGCTTCCAGGTCAGCGTGAACCGCTCTCCGCTGCAGTTCAGGACCCAAAGTGCGGAGACGCACTGGCCGCAGCAGTTGGCGGCCATGGGCTTGCCCGGCGATGCCATCGGCGTGGAGATCACCGAAGGCTTGCTGCTGGACAGCGGGGACGCGGTGCGCTTGCAGCTGCAGGCCTACCACCAGGCCGGTATGCGCGTGTCGCTGGACGACTTCGGCACCGGCCACAGTGCGCTGGCTTACCTGCACCGTTTCGAGCTGGACTACCTGAAGATCGACCGCAGTTTTGTGAGCGGCGACGCCGCAGGCATCACCGGCCGCTCGCTGTGCCGGGCCATGGTGCTGATGGCGCATGAACTGCGCATGCAGGTGGTGGCCGAAGGCGTGGAAACCGCTGAGCAGCACGACTGGCTGCGCAGTATCGGATGCGACTTTGCGCAAGGCTGGTGGTGCGGCCACCCGATGCCGCCTGCCGCCCTGGAACGCCTGATGCAGGACCGGGCCGGGAGTCCGAGGACGCGCCCTATGCTGAGCGCACCGTGAACCCGTGATCAGGCGCTGGCGGTGCGATCACCCGGAATCGGCCTTGCTTGATCTGGTGTGCTGCCACGCATTGTGCGGCGTCGTTGTGAAATTTCTCTTGTCGCACTTACGTGGCGAGCACGGCCAGGGCCCTTTGGGCACCCAGCGTTGTTGCGCCAAAGTCCAGACGGATCGACGGCCCGTCTTAGCCCTCGCTCAGGCTTGCCACACGCCGTATCCCGCCTCTCGCAATCCGATCGCGAGTTCCACCTCCATCTCCCGCGCGGCCTCGTAAGGCATGGGGTTGTAGACCTCGTACAGGTGCGGCAGCAGGCGCAGACCGTACTCACGGACGAATCGATTCGCTTGAACGCCGGCCTTGTGCCTGTCGAAGCGCAGATCAGGGTCGAGCCCGGTCATGCCGACGTAGACAAATGACTTGCCCATCTGCCAATCCGGGTTTGCCTTGCGAAAGCTCGCCTCGTTCCACACGCGGTCGGACAGTTCGACGACATAGACATGGTGATGATGGTGTTTATCGCGGCGCGACATCGCCGAAGTCTAGCCATTGGGCAAGCCGCGCCTGTGCTACGCCCGCACGGCAGCCCGGCGGGGTTGACGCAGCCAAGGCCGTGTTGGAGGACCGTAGACGGCCAATTGCCGACACATGCGACGGGCCGCTTCAGAGGAGTGGGGATCGTGGCGCTCTGCGGCCAGAACATTTCCCGTTCGAATCTGGTGGCAGCGCCCAGCTGGGTTTGCGGGTGCGCCGGGTACCCTGCTGTAGCTCCGGCTCGCTGGCCGTAGCGTCCGGTGACAAATCGATTTACGCACAACGCATTCGTGTGTACCATACACACATGAGTAGTGCCGACCTGATACGCGAACTCAAGAAGGCAGGTTGGCGACTTGCCGGTGTCAACGGTTCTCATCATGTCTTCACACACCCGCAGCACACGGGCATCGTGGTGGTTCCTCACCCCAAGAAGGACCTGGGGTTTGGGCTGGTGAAGGCCATACGGCAACAGGCCGGGTTTTGACAAGAGGCATGCAACATGCGTTACCCAGTCGCCATTGAATCTGGCACCGAGACCGAAGCATTTGGCGTCGTTGTTCCTGACCTGCCCGGGTGTTTCTCCGCCGGTGACACGATGGAAGAGGCCATGGCTCAGGCCGAAGAAGCCATAGCTGCCTGGATTGAAACCGCCCTTGATACTGGGCAGGATATTCCTCAGCCGTCCAGCGTCGACGCCTTGCGCAAGAAGCACAAAGAATGGAAGACGTGGGTCTGGGCCGTCGTCAAGGTGGATCCCGCGGTGCTCGATGACACGCTGGAGCGAGTGAACATCAGTCTGCCGCGTCGAGTGCTGCACCGGCTCGACGCATTGGCGCGCGCCGCGGGCGAGACTCGCTCGGGGTTTATCGCGCGCATGGCCCTGGAGGGCCAACAAGCCATCACCTAATTACCGGCTGAGGCGCCCCTCGAAGCCCGCTTTGCGGACCTCGATCTGGTTGCCCGAGTACCCGAAAGGGTCGATAGCGGCAAAACACCCACACCGTGGTGGTTGCCGCAATGCCGTCACCGCCGAACCACGCCGCAGCACGCTGCGCAGGCCGCCCAGACCTTCACCCCCCGCAGACCTCACACTCCTTCGCGGCCCAGCGCCCAGGCCGAGCGCCAATCCGGGTTGGGGTCGCGCACCGCGGACAGCAGGGTGCGGGTGAACGCGTGCTGGGGCGCCTCGAACAGCCGCTCGGTGCCTTCCATCTCCACGATGCGACCCTGCAGCATCACCGCCACGCGGTTGCACAGGTGGCGCACCACGCGGTCTTCCAGTTCGCTGCCGCTGGCCAGGCGGTGGATGGCCGGCAGCAGCCGTATCCACAACCTGCCGAAGCCACAGATCCTCTATCGTGCTACCATTGTGCTTCCATTGACTCAGGCAATAGATCGTGGAAGTCGCTATCCGCAAGATGGGAAATTCGCAAGGCGTGTTGATTCCCAAGCCCATCCTGGCCCAGGTTGGCCTGGAAGGCACGGCCGACCTGCAGGTGCGCAATGGCGTGATCGAGATCCGCCCAACGCGCCGCAACCCGCGCGAAGGCTGGGCCGAGGACGCACAACGCCTGGCCGCACAGGGCGAAGACGCGCTGGTCTGGCCGGATGTCGCCAACGAGGGCGACGACCAACTGGTGTGGTGATGAAGACCGGCGACATCTGGCTGGCCCAACTCGACCCGACGGTGGGCAGCGAGATCCAGAAGACCCGCCCCTGCGTTGTGATTTCGCCCGACGACATGAATGCGCACCTGCGCACCGTGATCGTGGCGCCCATGACCACGGGTTCGCGGCCTGCACGGTTCCGCGTAGCGCTCACCTTTCAGGGCAAGCAGGGTCTGATCGTGCTCGATCAGCTTCGAACTCTCGATCGTGTCCGCTTGGTCAAGCGGCTGGGTGCCCTGCGGCCGGCCACGCTGGCTTCAACTCTGCAGACTCTGCAGGCCATGTTCGCACCCTGACCCGATTGCTGGAGGCTGCGCGTACCCGGCAGAACCAGCGGGGGCCGCGGGCCGGCCTGGCGTGCGGCGTCACGCCGCACACGGCGCAGATCCATCGACTCGTCCTGCCCGACAAGGCTGCAGGGTGGGAACTGGCTGGCGCGGGTGCTGCCCGCCCGAGAACGCGTGCGCGCAGCGGTTGCCGTTACAGCATTTCGGGCGGATGCATCCTCGCCTGAGCATCTGCACATGCGGTCTTGCAGCTCACAGCCACTGGCGAATCTGTTCATCGCCACGGAGCTGCACTCGGTCAGCGCCGTCTGCCGGCCAGGAGCGGAAGGTCAGACCGCTGCCAAGCGGCTGCTCGAATCAGCTGTCAAGACCGAGATGAGTCGCCATGCGATTCACAGCCTCAGTCAAGCTCGGCAAATCCTGTTCGACGACCAGCCATACCGCACCCAGGTCGATACCCAAGTAACCATGCACGATCACATTGCGAAACCCGGCGAGTTCACGCCACGGGATATGCGGCTCGGTGCTCTTGATCTCGTTGGACAAACGCTGGCTCGATTCGGCCAAGGTCTGCAGGTTGCGGATCACGGCGTCTTGCACAAGACGCGAAGCTTCGAAGCGGGCGCGTTCTGTGTCGGTGTACTCGCGGATCCGATCCAGGCAGTCGCGCATGTGCCCCAACAGCACCCGGTCCGCCTCAGGGCTTGGGTTCACAGGGGTATGGCACTTGCCAACACGCGCTCGCGCAGTGCGGGGTGCAAGCTTGCTTCGGTGACGACATCCACACGACGGCCCAGCAGCTCTTGTGCGTCCAGCAGCAGGCCGCCTAGGGCAAGGCCGCTGGTCCCTGGGGACAGAGTCACCAGCAGATCAACGTCACTGCTGTCGCTGCCGTCGCCACGGCTCATCGAACCAAAGACACGTACAGCCGTGACACCGCGCCTTCGTGCCAGGGCCAGAAGTTCAGAGCGGTGGGTCTCGATCAGCGCATGCATGGCCAACAGTTTAGCCATCCTGTGCTGCCCAGGATGGCACCAAGCCCTATGGCGGCTTCAAGGCGGCGGGTTGAGCGCCCGCTTTGGGTCGGCAGCGCCAGTCCATCCGTCGACGAAGCTGTCGCTGGCCGGCGCGGCCGTCGATTCCAGCTGTGGGCCGTGTCGCCGCCATTCAGATCACGCCGCTCGGTGGGTCCGGTGACCGCTTGGTGCGAGATGCCTGACATAGAGCCTGCGAAGTCGACCGGCAGCAACCGCAGCAAAGCCGGTGGCCAAAGTTTGAAGTTCGCTTCAGACCGCGTCCGGCCACCAACCGTCACTCACCGGCCCAGCGCTGAATTACCAGAAACCCGCAGACTTAACCCGCACGATTCAGGTCATGTCCTGGATCTTCAACCCATACCAGCGAAGGTCTTCCTCCCACAAGTGCCGTCGCCGGTCGTGGTCGTCGATCTGGGTCTGGATCAGGTGGCCTTCGGGGCCCATCTTGTAGTCGAACTGCACAGAAATAGCTTCCAGCGGCTCGGTGTTCACCAGCATGTAGCAAAGGTTGTCGATGATCAGAGGGGTGGGTGCCTGGCCGCGGGCCTGTTGGCCGATGTAATGCGCCACGCTGCGGCCTTGCGCGTGGGCCACGTGGCCGGCCTTGGGGTAATGGCCGAACTGGGGTGAGACCGCGCCCACGCTGTCGCCGATGACATACACCTGCGCATCGTCTTTCAAGTTGTAGAGCTGCGGGTGCACGGCGGCCCAATTCGTGGGCTTGCCGTCAGGCGTCCTGCCGATAGCGTCCAGCTTCCAGGCCAGGTCTGCAGCCTGGTGGTGGCCCATGAAGATGGCGTCATCGAACTTGAAATCGCCAGCGGCGGTTTTCACCACCTTGTTGAACGGGTCGAGCTCCTTCACACCCGCGTTGGGCACGTAGGTGATCGTGTCGGGGTACAGGTCCTCGAACGCCTGCTTGTAGCCGGCGCCGATGGGCGCGATGCGCGGCTTGGGGTCGAGGATGACGATCTTCGCTGGCACCTTTTGTTTCTGGAAATGGCTGGCCATGAGGCAGGCACGTTCATAGGGCGAAGGTGGGCAGCGGTGAGGCGGCGGCGGCAGCGTCATCATGATCGTGCCGCCCTTGAAACCGTGGATCTTCTGCTTCAGGGCCAGGTGCTCGCTGCTGGGCACGTAGGCGCTGGCGAAGTGCGTCACGGTGTGGGCGATGGCGCGCCGGTCGTTGCCGAACCAGGGTTCATAGCTGACGCGAATGCCGGCGCTGACCACCAGCCAGTCGTAGTCGAGATGCCCCTGGGCGGTGTGCACTCGTTTTTTGTCGCGGTCGATCTGCGTCACTTCCGTCTGCACATAGGTGTAGCCGTGGCGCCGTGCGGCCGTGGTGTAGGAATGCACCAGGAACTGGGTGTCCACCACGTCCACCAGCCACTTGTTGCTTAAGGGGCAGCTCCAAAACACGGGGTTGCGCTCCAGCAGCACCACGTCCAAGTCGGGCGCCTGCTGACGCAGGTGCCGTGCCACGGAAAGGCCACCCCAGCCACCGCCAAGCACCACCACGCGGCGTTGGCGGCCGCGGGCCATGAGTTCGGAGCCAGGACCAGTGATGAGCGGCTGAGCCAAGCCTGCCAAGGGTGTTGACGCCGACCGAAAAGTGACCCGTTGGGGATGCGGCAGAAAACTTGGACTGGTTAAGCAGCGAACCCCAGATTCTTGCGGTGATCTGCGGGGCTGCGGAATCCAAGCGAGCTTTTGATCCGCGCGTCGTTGTACCAGCGGATGTACTTGTCCAAGGCTGCCACGAACTCCTCGATGGTCGTCGATATCCAGTCGCGCGGGAAGAACATCTCGGTCTTCAGCCTGCCGAAGAAGCCTTCGCATGCAGCGTTGTCTGGTGAGCAGCCCTTTCGCGACATCGAGCGCACCAGCTTCGCGTCTGCGATCCGGGTCAGCCAGCCAGGCCACCGATAGTGACCGCCACGATCCGAATGCACAACGGGCCGCTCACCGCTGGCAGCGACCTTATTGATAGCGGCGTCCAGCATCGTGTTGACCAGCTCAGCGTTCGGCCGCGTGCCGATCGACCAGCTGATGACCATGCCATCAAAGCAATCGATCATCGGTGACAGATAGACCTTGCCCGCCGGGATCTGGAATTCCGTGATGTCGGTGAGCCACTTCTCGTTCGGTGCATCCGCACTGAAGTCGCGGTTCAGCAGATTGGCGGGTGCCGGGCTGATCTCACCCATGTATGAGCCGTATCGACGGCGCTTGCTCGTTGCGGCGACCAGGCGCTCCTGCTTCATCAGGCGGCGCACGATCTTCTCCGAGACGTTCACAGACTGATCGCTCAGGCAGGCGTGGATCCGCCGGTAGCCGTAGCAGCGGTAGTTGCGCTCGAAGATGCCGGTCATCGCCTGGCGCACCTCGGCGTATTTGTCGGTCATCTCGAGCCGTGCCCGATGGTAGAAGTAGGAACTGCGCGGCAGGTCCAATTCGCATAGCAACTCCGTCAGCGTGTACGTCGCTCTCAGGGCATCAACCAGTTGGGCCTTCTCCCGATTCGTCAGGTCCTGCCGGTCGATGCCCAGTTCTTTTTTTAAGATTTCATTCGCCTTCTTCAGCAGGTCCTTCTCTAGCTGAAGGCGCCTGATGTCTCGTCGAAGCGTCTCGAGCTGCTGTTCCAGTTCGGCTCGATCAGGGCTTGCCGGGGCGTCTTGCTGGCGCGTCATGGGTGCGGGTGCGTCGTTGCCGAGCAACTGATTCTTCCACTTGTACAGCGAGCCTCGACACACGCCCACATCGTCGGCCACCGCCTGCGCGCTTGCCGGGCGAATGCACAAGGCGATGACGGCAGACTGCTTCGCTTCGGGCGCCAGTTCGGGGACTCGGCCGGCGACGCGGGCACGCCCTTGCGGATGAAGCTCTTCAATCCACGCAGACAGCGAATCCCGCGAGGGATAGCCTAGCGACTTGATCGTCGCCGCAATGCAGCGGCCATGCTCGAGGTAGTGCTCGACGGCCCGATCCTTCTGCGCCTGCGAGTACATTGGCTGGCGCACATAGCCAGTGGGCAAATCGTTGCGCTGCTCGTACTCGCTGTACCAAGTCTTGAGCGCGTTCTTCGTCGGATATCCCAGCTGGCGGACGGTCAAGCCGAGCCGCTTGCCAAGCTTGATATACAGCCGCACGGCTCGAAGCCGCTCGTCGTATGAATACATGAACTACCCTCCAAGTAGTCCAAGTAATTGTCCGCACCCCCGAACTCGCGGGCTTGGTCAAAGAGCCCACCAAGGGAACACCTCGTCGACTGGGAGACTTCGATCCGGCGCGCCTGCTCGCGCGTTCGTCCAAGGCCAGTCCATGAGGGCACTGGACACCCATGTCCTGGCCCGATTCTTTGTCGACGGCCCGGACGACGAGCAGGCGGCGCAGCGAAGACCCGCCGCCACCGCTGCGCCGTCGTCAGCTCGCTTGCCGGAATCGAACACGTCACTATCGAGGATCGGGATGCTGTCTTGCTGGCCATTGAATGGACCGGCGAGGGTATGGACTTTGCGGATGCGCTTCACGTGGCGCGAAGCGCTCGAGCATTGAGCTTTGCGAAGTTCGATCAGAAGTCGGACAAGTGAGCTCAACGCTTAGGCGTTTCGCCGCAGGTCGCGCTGTTCGAGTGGTCGGGTCTCTGCCGTCTTCGGTTCGCGCTTGCGAACAAGCCGTCAGCCTTCAGGCACCGCCCACGCCGTTCCGAACCTTGCTTCTAACCACCTCAGGCCCGTGTCTGCTGGCGGGCCGCTCGTCCAGCGCGCGCATGCGTTGGCGTTCGGCCTGCTGCAGGTGGCCACGCATCGCCAGACGGGCTCGGGCGGGGTTGCCAGTCACGACAGCTTCGAGGATCAGGCGATGCTCTTCCACGTTGTCGCGCTTTCGGCCCCGTGTCACGTAAAGCGACTCCATGCGCTTGCCCAACGGGCCTTGACCCTGATCCCACAGCAGCTCAACGACCAGGGCCAACGCAGCGTTGCCACTGGCCCTGGCGATGAGGACGTGAAATTCACGGTCCGCCGGAGGCTGGGGGCGGTTGGCCCGCATCTCGAGCTCAAGTTGAGCGAAGGCGTGCGCGATCGCGGCTCGTTGCGCAGGGCTTGCATATCGGGCGGCCAAGGCCGCTGCTTCGGGCTCGATGACGAGGCGGGCGCGCAGCACGTCAAACGGAGACAGTTCACCTTCGACCACACCAAGTCCCGACGCTGTGTCCTTGTGCTGCCTGCGTGCAGTACGACCGCGATGGCCCTCTGCGCTCGCGGATCCCAGGGCGCGCCGGCGCACATAGGCCCCCGAACCGAGCCGGATCTCCAGAACCCCCTGCAGTTCGAGCGCGCTCAGCGCCTCGCGCAGTGAGCTGCGCGAAACCGTCAAGGACTGCGCAAGCTGACGTTCGGCCGGCAGTCTGCTGCCGGGTTTGAAGGTGCCCGCCTCGATCAATTGAACGATCTCCTGGGCGATGCGCTCGTGCAATCGAGGCGCCTTGATGGGCTGGATGCTCATGGGAGCAAGTGTGCCGGCAGCCGCATGCCGGGGCAACATCCGCAAGGGAAGTGCGCATTGACAGATCCGGTTCGCAGGGATAGATTGGTCTGAAAATCAGACCGCATGCGCGTGCGGCGTTCGAAGTTCATCCCAACGCAGCCAGCGGCTCTGGCTGAAGGAGACAAACGCATGAACCCGCTGAAGCATGCCGCCCGGTTGTTGGCAACCACCCTATCGCTCGCGCTGTTGGCGGTGCCCGTCGGCCAGGCCCAGGCCCAGCAGAGCTTTCCGTCCAAACCTGTGCGGTTTGTCGTGCCCTTTGCGCCCGGGGGCCAGTCCGACGTGGTGGCGCGGCTGGTGGCCGAAAAGCTCGCCTCGCGCTGGGGCCAGCCGGTGGTGGTGGACAACAAGGCTGGTGCGGCCACGACCATCGGTGCCGATCTGGTCGCCAAAGCGCCTGCCGACGGCTACACGATGTTGCTTGCGCCCGCGCCCTTTGTGATCACCCAGTACGCGTACCCCAAGCTGCCTTACGACAGTCGGCGTGATTTCACGCCAGTGACTTTGCTGGTTACCAACCCGCTGGTCGTCGTCAGCAACCCTGCCAAGGTTCCCGGCAACACCATGGCAGCGCTGGTCGAGCACGCAAAGAAGACCCCTGGCGTCCTGCCTTACGGCACGCCAGGCAACGGGAGCCTGCCGCATCTGGCCGTGGAGCTGTTTCAGCTCCAAGCAGGCCTCCAGGCATTGCACGTTCCTTACAAGGGGGGAGGGCCCGCGGTCGTGGACCTGGTGGGCGGTCAGGTGGCCTTCATGTTTGCAAGTCCACTGGAGGTGATGCAACACGTCACTTCGGGCAAGTTGCAGGCTCTGGCGATCTCTTCCGACCGGCGCGTGCCCTACTGGCCGCAGGTGCCGACGCTGAAGGAATCGGGCTACCCCGAGTACGAGGCCTACGCATGGTTCGGCGTCGTCGTTGCGGCCGCCACTCCCAAGGACATCGTCGCAAAGATGAATGCCGATATCGTCGATGTGCTGCGCCAGCCCGACATGGTGGAGCGGCTGCGGAACCTGGGTGCAGACGTTGCGGCCACCTCGGTCGAGGAGTTCGGCCGCTTCCTCAACGCTGAGCATGCGCGCTGGTCCACCGCCGTCAAGGCCGCCAAAGTGACGGTGCAATGAAGACCTACCCCGAGGGCGGCCGCTTCAACGGCCGGATCGAGCGCACCGCGGGGCAGTCCGAGCCCGCCTGGCCCCAAGCGCCCAAGGCGCGGCCAGGCGCACCCAACGTCATCGTCTTTCTGCTCGACGATGTGGGCTTCGCGCAACTCGGCTGCTATGGCTCGGATATCAGCACGCCGAACATGGATCGCCTGGCCGCCGGTGGGCTGCGCTACCGCGACTTCCACACCACCGCCATCTGCTCGCCCACCCGCGCCTGCCTGCTCACCGGGCGCAACCACCACTCCAACGGCGTGGGGATCATCCAGGAAATGGCTACCGGCTACCCGGGCTACAACGGCATGATCCCGAAGGAGAACGGTTTCCTGTCGGAGATGCTGCTGGCCCAGGGCTATGCCACCTTTGCCATCGGCAAGTGGCACCTGACGCTGGCAGCCGAGTACGCCTCGGGTGCGTCCAAGGCGCGCTGGCCGCTGTCGCGCGGCTTTGAGCGTTTCTACGGCTTCCTCGGCGGCAAGACCAACCAGTGGTCGCCCACGCTGGTGCATGACAGCCACTACATCGACCCGCCACGCAGCTGGAAGGAGGGCTATCACCTCAACGCCGACCTGGCCGATCAGGCCCTGCGCTACATCACCGACCTGCGCACGGTGGCGCCCGACAAGCCCTTCTTCATGTACTACTGCCTGGGGGCCGGGCATGCGCCGCACCAGTGCGAGCCCGAGTGGATCGAGCGTTACCGCGGCCGGTTCGACGCCGGCTGGGACGCTTGGCGCGAGACCGTATTCGCGCGCCAGCTCCAGATGGGCATCGTGCCGCCAAACACCGTGCTCAGCGAGCGCCCGCCCTGGGTGCGCGCCTGGGGCAGTCTGTCGGCCGACGAGCGGCGCCTCTACGCGCGCCAGATGGAAGTCTTCGCCGGCTTCATGGAGCAGACCGATCACCACATCGGCCGCGTCATCGACGCCTTGGAGCGCCGCGGCGAACTCGACAACACGCTGATCCTGCTGGCGTCGGACAACGGCGCGTCGGCCGAGGGCGGGGAGCACGGCTCCTTCAACGAGTGCCAGTTCCCGAACCGCATCGAGCCCACCGTGGCCGATAACCTGAAGCACCTGGACGAGTGGGGCAGCGTCAAGTCCTTTGCCAACTATGCCTGGGGCTGGGCCTGGGCCGGCAATACGCCGCTGCGCCGCTGGAAGCGCTACCTGCACCAGGGCGGCATGAGCGACCCGCTGATCGTGCACTGGCCACGCGGCATCAGCGCCCGCGGCGAGGTGCGATCGCAGTACGTGCACGTGGTCGATGTCACGCCCACCATCCTGGAGGCCCTGGGCCTTCAACCACCCGCGGTGCTGAACCATGTGCCGCAGCGTCCGCTCGAAGGTGTCAGCTTCGCCCACTCCTTCGCCGACGGGCAGGCGCCCACCCACAAGCGTGTGCAGTACTACGAGATGATCGCTTCGCGCGCGATCTGGGCCGACGGCTGGAAGGCCGTGGTCGAGCAGCCGCAGGGCGAGATGCTGAGCGACGAGATGCTGTCGCAACAGAAGTGGGAGCTGTACCACGTCGCCGAGGATTTCTCAGAAACGCGAGACCTCGCCGCTGAGCACCCGGACAAGCTCGCTCGCCTGGTCGAGCAGTGGTGGGCCGAGGCCGGCAAGTACAACGTGCTGCCGCTGGACTCGCGTATGCAGCTGCGCATGGGCGAGCGCAAGCCCGGCAGCCGTGCGCCTGGGCGGCGCCACGTCTTCGAGCCCGGTGGCGCGCCGCAGTTCGAGTACACCGCCGTGAACTTGAAAAACCGCTCGCATTCGATAACGGCCGAAGTGAGTATCCCGTCGGAGGGCGTGCAAGGCGTCTTGTTCGCACACGGCAGCTGGTTTTCGGGCTATTCGCTCTACGTCAAGGACGACCGCCTGGTCTACGTGCACAACTACCTCGGGCTGCAGGAGTACCGCATCACATCGACCGAGTCTTTGCCGCGCGGCGACTGCGAACTCGCCTTTGTCTTCACCCGCACCGGCGAGCACTGCGGCCATGGCCGACTGCTCGTCAATGGGCGCGAGGTTGGCGCGGGCGAGTTCCCGCGCACCATCCCGGCCGTGATCGAAACCTCGGGCGAGGGCCAGTGCTGTGGCTACGACAGCGGGCTGCCCGTGACCGAGGACTACGAGGCGCCGTTTCGCTTTACCGGCCTGTTGCGCCAGGTGGTTGTCGAGGTCGAGCCTGGGCCGGGCGAGGACTTCGAGGCCCAGGTGCGAGCCGCGTTCACCGACCATTAGCCCCCACCGAACCCGACATCGCCTCACCGGCACACCGAGCTCGAGCCACCGCGCACACGCTGACGGGCGACAGGCCCGAAGGAGACAAAGATGGACCGCAGACAAGTGATGCTGAGTGCCGGCCTGGCTGTGGCGGGGCTGCCGGCGGCCAGAGCGCAGTCATGGCCCGACAAGCCGCTGAAGCTGATCGTTCCCTATCCGCCGGGCGGCAACACCGACATCGTCGGACGCATCTACGCGCAACGGCTTTCCGAGCGGTTGAAAGTGCCGGTGGTGGTCGACAACCGCGGCGGCGCGGCCGGGGCGATCGGCGCTGCCGCTGCGGCGAAGTCGCCAGCGGATGGCTACACGCTGGTCATCGGCGACTCGGGCTCCCTGATCATCGCGGCCCTTGCCAACCCAAACCTACCCTACGCGCCACTGAAGGACTTCGATTCGATCAGCCTGGTCAGTTCGGTTTCCATCGTCGTGTGTGTGCGCCCCGACTCACCCATCCGTGACATGGCCGATCTGCTGGCGCGCGTTCGCGCGCAGCCGGGCCGCCTGACCTTGGGCACGGCCGGCATCGGCGGTCCGGCGCACCTGGCCTACGAACTGCTGGCGTCGATGACGGGCATCCAGATGCTGCACGTGCCCTACAAGGGTGGCGCGGCAGCGACCACGGCCGCCATCAGCGGTGAGGTTGATGTGATGATCGACGGCGCGGCCTTCGCGCAGGTCAAGGCGGGACGCCTTCGCGCCATCGCCGTCACCGGGCCACGCCTGGCGGCTCTGCCCGAGGTTCCCGGCATCGGCGAGACGGTGAAGGGCTTCGAGTTTACGAACTGGTGGGGCTTTCTTGCGCCAGCCGGCGCGCCGACCGAGGTCGTGCGCCGACTGAACGAGGAGTTCACCACCATCGCCGCACTGCCTGAGGTGCAGGAAAGGCTCACCGCCCTCGGACTCGCCGCGCGCCACAGCACGCCTCAGCAGTTCGGTGAATTTCTGCGCGCCGAGACGGACAAAATCGCCGGGGTCGTCCGATCCGCCGGCATCAAGCTGAGCTGAGACGCCATGAGTCGCCGCCGACCCAACATCCTCTGGTATTGCACCGATCAACAGCGCTGGGACACGATCCACGCGCTCGGTCAGGCGCACATCGCCACGCCAACGATTGACAGCTTGTGCGACCGGGGCGTCGCATTCACACGTGCGTACACACAAAGCCCGATCTGCACCCCGGCCCGGGCCAGTTTTCTCACAGGCCGCTACCCGGCTTCGCACCACGTCTACCGCAACGGCAACGCCTGGTTTCCAGCGAACGAAGTGCTGGTGCCACGCTTGTTTGCAGACGCGGGCTACGACTGCGGCCTTGTCGGCAAACTGCACCTGACCGCGGCGAAGTACTACGAGAAGCGTCCCGACGACGGCTACCGCGTCTTTCACTGGAGCCACCACCCGCACCCGGATTTCACACGGGGGCATGACTACGAAAACTGGCTGCGACACGAAAAGAAGGTCGACCCGGTGGATCTGTACGCACCGCACAACGCCTTCTGTGGCCCTGGCGTTGCGGCCGAATACCACCAGAGCACCTGGGTCAGCGAGATGGCCATCCGGTTCATCACCGAACAACGTGAAGGCCCATGGCTGTTGTCGTTGAATCCGTTTGACCCGCATGCACCTTTCGATGCGCCACCCGAATACCTCGCCCGCGTGAATGCCGAGTCCCTTCCGATGCCGCTGTTTCGCGACAGTGACATCGAGCGCCAGCGCGCCTTTGCAGCGATCGATCAACAGACCAAGGTCGCGGTGGATCCACGGCTGCGCCAAAAGCTCCGGGCCGTGGTCGAGACCGAGCATGACTTGGTCGCCTCGGCCCCTCCGCTCGCCTATGACGCGCTGGAGGTCAAGGCCAACTACTACGCGATGATCATGCTGATCGACGATCAGTTGCAGCGCATCGTCGACGTGCTGCGAGCGACCGGCCAGCTCGATGACACGATCATCGTCTTCATGAGCGATCACGGTGAACTTCTCGGCGACCATGGCTTGATCCTCAAGGGTTGCCGTTTCTTTGATGGCTTGGTGCGCGTTCCCCTGGTCTTCTCCTGGCCTGGAGAACTGCGCGAAGGTCTGCAGAGCAACGCGCTTGTCGAGACGGTGGATGTCGCACCGACATTGCTCGAGGCAGCCGGCCTGCCCGTGCCTGCTGCGATGCAGGGCCGCTCACTGATGCCCCTGATGCGCGGACAGGTCGAACCGCACCAGCACAAGGCGAACGTCATCAGCGAGTTCAAAGACTCCATTGGCGGTCCGCAACACGCCGATCACAGCCATGGTTCCATGGTGTTCGACGGTCGCTTCAAGAGCGTGGTCTATCACGGCCACCGTATCGGTGAGCTTTACGACACCGAGTCCGATCCGGGCGAATTCAACAACCTCTGGGACGATCCCGGCGCTCGTGAGTTGAAGCTTGAGCGGCTGAAGGCACACCTGGATGCGCTGATGGCCACGGTCAGCGCAGGACCCGAGCGGGCTGTGGCGTATTGACGGCTCAGAGCCACTGATCGCAAAACACTCGCTGCCGTCCTCAACGGCGATCGTTGATCGCGTCAGGCGCTTGAACTTCGCCACCACCATGACCGTACCTACGCTCACAGGGTCCTTTGTGACGCTTCGCCCAATGGAGTCATTGGATGCACAAGCCATGGTGTTGGCTGCATCTGATGGTCAGCTGTGGCAGCTCCCATTCACGGTCGTGCCGTCTGCCGAGACCATTCAAGCCTATGTTGCCAAGGCTCTGGCCGGGCGTGATGCGGGCACCGTCTGGCCCTTTGTGGTCGTTGCCCAGACCACTCAAGCTGTGATCGGCTCGACTCGATTTTGGAAGATGGATCGAGAGAACTTGAAACTCGAGATCGGTCACACCTGGTTCGGGGCTTCCTGGCACGGCACGGGCGCCAATGTGGAAGCCAAGCTGCTGATGCTGAGCCACGCGTTCGAGAGCCTGTCGTGCGTTCGCGTGCAACTCACCACCGACGTGCTGAACACGCGGTCGCGGCAGGCCATTCTGCGACTGGGGGCCGTTGAAGAAGGCATCATCCGCAACGAGCGCATCATGCCCAACGGCCGCAAGAGAAGCTCAGTGCGATTCAGCATCATCGACACTGAATGGCCCCAGGTGCGCCAGACGCTCGAAGCCCGGCTGTGTCACAGAAGGACTTGAGGATCCGTTCCACCCTGTTTCGCCTTTTTCATCAAGTCGATTTCATCTCGATTGATCAAGCTTTGCACTCCCGGCTTACCGGCTTACCGGCTTAAGTGCGGCGCTTCTGGCCTTCCATGAAACGGAAGTCAGGCCGGGTCCATTTGTCCAGTCACCACCAACTTGTGAGGTAACTGGAGCCAAAGCGGGATCATCAAGTTTGGCTTGCTGCACCGCCGATCAAGATCGGTACGGTCATCGTCCCGTGCTTGAGGGGTCTCTCAATTTCCTGCTGCGCCTGGGTCGCCGCGATGAACTTCAACTCAACGCTGCAGTTCGGTCAGAGCCCCGTACAGACTGCGAACAATTGAGCGACGCACACCTTGCTGGTGCTCTTCGGTCACGTGGCTTGCCTGACGCAACGGAAGCCGATGTGGCCTGTCGACTCCAGGGCTGACTGCGAGTGTCTTGCGGCCGGGCGATAGCGCTGGCAGTAGTTGACTGCGCACAGGTGCGAGCCGCCCTTGAGCACGCGGCTTCGTACCGCGGCGTTGGTGGGGGCGGTACAGCATCGGCGCACCAGGGCCTCGTCGCCCGACGTCGTCCAGGCATCGGCTGTCCACTCCCAAACATTACCGATCATGTCGTGCAGACCGTAGCCGTTGGCCGGGAAGGCGTCGACGGGCGACGTGAATAGCCAGCCGTCGGCCAAGGTGTTGTGCACTGGAAACGGACCCTGCCAGTAATTGGCCAGCATCAGCCCGTCTGGTGCGAGGGCGTTGCCCCAGGCGTACTCCGCGCCCTCCAGACCGCCGCGCGCGGCATATTCCCACTGCGCCTCCGTCGGCAACTGCTTGCCCGCCCAGCTGGCGTAAGCCTGCGCGTCTTCAGCGCTCACATGCACCACAGGGTGATGGTCCAGCCCTTCCAGGCTGCTGCCAGCCCCGCGCGGCCGATGCCAGCAGGCTTCGCGCTGCAGTTGCCACCACTGGGATGGGTCGCGCAGGTCGACCGGAGCGGCCGCCGGCATGAAAACGGCAGATCCGCTCGGCAGTCCGTCGTCGAGCCTACGCTCGGCCGTGGTCACGTGGCCCGTCGCCTGAACGAAGCGTGAGAAAGCGGCGTTGGTCACCGGCACCGTGTCGATCCAGAAGGCGTCGACTTGTGCCAGCCGCATGGGGCGTTCTTCGGGGTAGAAGCGCGCCGAGCCCATGCGGAACGTGCCGCCCGGCAGACGCACCATGCCGTCGTGCGAGGCACTCATCGCAATCCTTCCATTTGCAAGTATCTGACCTTGGCGCCTATCATGCACCGGCCAGCCCCAACCTGCCGCACGACCATGTCGACCCCCAAAACGAAGCGCCGCCCGAACGTCGTTGTGATCCTCGCCGACGACATGGGCTACGGCGATCTGTCGTCCTACGGCAGCGAGCTTGTCGAGACCGCGAACATCGACAGCATCGGCCGCGATGGCGTGCGCTTCACCGCAGGCTACAGCTCCGCGCCGCTGTGCAGCCCGTCGCGTGCCGGCCTGGTGACCGGGCGCTATCAGCAGCGCTTCGGCTTCGAGCAGCAGGTGTCGTCCGGCGCCTATCCCGAACGGCGTGAGGTGCGGCTGGACGACGGCACCCTAGCGCCCTTGCAGGGTGAAGCCGAATTCCTGCGGCGCGGTATCCCGACCACCGAAAAGAACATTGGTGAACTGTTCCAGGCCGCGGGCTACCGCACGGGTGTCTTCGGTAAATGGCATCTGGGCCATGCCCCGCAGTTCCTGCCGCACCACCGCGGCTTCGACGAATCGGTGGTCTTTTATGGCAACACCAGCCTGCAGTCGACGCGCCTGGACGACCCCGATCTGGTGAGCCTGAAGGTCGACTTCCATGACGAGGCCAAGGACACCGCGTGGACGCGCGAAGGCCTGAACGGGGTGCGCCGCAACGGCGAGGTGATCGACGTTGATCAGTACCTGATGTTCTTCTTCCGCGACGAGGTGGTGAAGTTCATCGAGCAGAGCCAGGACCAGCCCTTCCTGCTGTACTTTCCAATGAACTCGCCCGTGCCGCCGCTGCAGGTGCCGCGCTCCTATTTCGAGCGCCTGCGCGACTCGATCCCCAACATCGCACAGCGCGGCTACAACGCGATGCTTCTTGCGCAGGATGAAGTTGTCGGCGCCGTGCTCGACGCGCTGCGCCGCTGCGGTCTGGCCGACGACACGCTGGTCGTCTTCGTCAGTGACAATGGCAATGCACCCAGCCGTCCCGGCAGCAACGCGCCGTTCTCCGGCGGGAAGTACACGACCTGGGAGGGTGGCATCCGCATGCCCTTCATGATGAAGTGGCCCGGCCACATCCGAGCCGGCCAGATCTACGAGGAGCCCGTCAGCACGCTCGACATCTTGCCCACCGCGGCCGCCGCCTGCGGCGTGCCGACGACGCCTGCCCAGGCTCTCGATGGCGTCGACCTCTTGCCCTTCCTGCGCGAGGAGCGCGATGGCGCCCCGCACGAGGCTCTGTTCTGGAAGTTGGCCGGTTACTCGGCTGCGCGCGTGGGCCGTTGGAAGCTCTACCTCGAGCCGCGCAAGGGCATCGCCCGCCTGCATGACCTCGAGGCCGACCCAACGGAGAAGGTCGACCTCTCGGCCACGCACCCGGAGGTCTTCGCTGACCTCATGGCGCGTTACAGCGCCTGGGACGGCAGCTTGCCGCCGCGCACCTGGACCAACATCTCCCCGGTGTTCAAGAAGTAGCGCTGCCATGGCCAGCTCACGTGCCCAACCGCGCGCCGATGCTGCTTTCGAGCTGGCTCACTTTCTGCCTTATCGGCTGTCCCTGCTGTCGCGTCTGATGCAGAACCTGCTGGCTGAGAACCTGAGCGACAACGGCGTGACCAGCGCGCAGTGGCGCGTGAGCCTGTGCCTGGCCACCGGCGGGCCCAGCGCGCTGAAGGCCATCGCGGACTTCACGCGCCTGCCGCTGTCCTCACTCAGCCGTTCGGTCGCCCAGATGGCCGAGCGCGGACTCGTACGCACGGGTCGCGACCCAGCCGATGCGCGCGTGGCCTGTATCGAACTCACCACGCGCGGTCGGCGTCAGCTGGACAAGCTCACGGCCGATATCGACGCCAGTTGCGACGCTGCACTGCGACTGGACGGCGCTGAGAAGGCGCGTCTGCTGCACACCGTTGGCGAACTGATCGACCGACTCACACCCCACCTCCAGGAGCACGACCATGCCTGACGAACCTCGCGCCTTCGGGCACCGCACACGCCGCGAGGCGATTGCCACGTTCGGCTTGGCCGGCTTGGCTGGCCTGGTACCCACTACACGCGCACGCGCTGCGGACGCCTTCCCCAGCCGTCCCATCACGCTTGTCACGCCCTTCGCGCCGGGCGGCCCGAGCGACATCGTGGCGCGCACGGTGGCTGAAAAGCTGGCAGAGGCCGTGAAGCAGCCCGTGGTGATCGAGAACGTCACGGGTGCCGGTGGCATCCTCGCGGTCAGGCGGGTGCTGTCCGGCACAACCGATGGACACCAACTGCTGCTCGGCGCTGCCTTCCTTGCGACAGCGCCGCACCTTTACAAGTCGGCGACCTTCGACCCGGTGCGCGACCTCGTGCCGCTGTCGCCTCCCGTGGAGTCGCTGCTGGTTTTTGTTTCGGGCCAGGGCGGGGACCTGAAGGCGCTGATTCAGAAGGCGAAGCAGAGCGGCCAGCCGATCCGCGCGGCCTCGCCGGGAGCCGGAACGCTGTCGCACCTGGGCTCCGAGATGCTGGCGCGCGCAGCTGGTGTGCCGGTGATTCACGCGCACTATCGCGGTGTTGGACCGGCCGTGGCCGATGTCATCGGTGGTCATGCGGACATGCTGCTGGACGGCATTTCCTCGTCACTTCCGCTGATTCGCGATGGCAAGCTCAAGGCCCTGGCCGTACCCGACGAGAAGCGCAACCCGCTGCTTCCCGATGTGCCGAGTACGGTAGAGCTGGGCTTCGCCGACGTCAAAGTCCGTGCCTGGAATGCGATCTTCGCGCCAGCGGCGGTCCCCGCGCCGGTGGTCGAGCAGCTGTCCGGTGAGCTCGTGCGCATACTGGCGCGGCCGGAGGTTGTGCGCGATATGGGCGCGCGTGGGCTGGAGCCTGCCACGATCACGCCAGTTGCCTTCAGGCAGCGTCTGGCGAACGAGACGGCCTACTGGAAGGCTCTGATCGCGGCGGCAAAGATCTCGCTGGAGTGACACCTGAAATCGCCGGACCGATCGCCAAGCTGTGGCGTCGTGACGGCATGAAGGGCAGGGTGGCTGCCAGCGCCTTCTACCGCTGGCTGGCATCGGATCCATGGCCGGGCGAGGCCACGGATGCCGAGCTGCTCCAGTTTGCCTTGGGTCGGTGAGGGCCTGCGCAGCCCGGTCTGCCGGTGTTCGGGTTGCATCGCCATGGTGACCACCTCTCCAGTTCCAGAATAGAAAAAAGAGAACTGCGCGCTCAGTGCAAGTCCTGAAGCCATGCACCTAATTCGCTTGCTGCAGTTATTGCGTTTTCGCTGTTGGATCGCGCAAACGAATTTGTGATGCTCGTCCAGGCTTCTTGACCTGTTGGCTGGCGCATCGACCCGCAGGACACACATGCGCACCCTCGACAAAACCCGCCAGATTGTTCTGCCTGCGATGTACGCGAAGGACATCGAAATGGCGCGCGTCGCTCAGCGATGCATCATGGAAGCGCTGGATCACTCCCCCGCTGCCGCGATCACACTTGCAACGGACAGCGGCGAGCATCCCACCGTGGAGGTGCCGCGAGCGGCGCTGGATGGGGTTGGTGCCCAGTCAGAACACCTCGGGCGGCAAGGCTCGGTTGGGGGGCATCACCAAACGCGGCGACGTTTACCTGCGCACCCTGCTCATTCAGGGCGCCAAGTCTGCGGTTCTGACCGCCCACAAGCGCAGCGATCACATCAGCCAGTGGCTGGTGCAACTCAAGGCCCGTGTGGGTTGGCAAAGAATGGAGCTCGCTGCCGAGCGGTTCGTAACTGGGGCCGAGGTCACACCCTCAACAAAGCCGTCACTAGAAATGCAGTCTGTCTCTATCAGTTCATCGCATGCGCTACGTCAGAGAGAAGATAGTTCAACGTTCAAGGCCCGTCGCGACAAAACTCGATAACCCTTCCGCGACCCCAGCGGTCACGCTGAGCGAATGGAGCCTCGCGGCGGGCCCACTTCTTGATGAAAGCAAAGACGGCCAGCAGAAAAAGAAACAATGACCGCTTGACTTAACGGTAAGTCCCACTAAAAGGGTTAGGCTGCATGCGAGTTGCTCAGGAAGTGATCGGGGCGGCTAGCGCCTCAGCTGTGCCTTTCGCGGCAATACGGTGCAGCGTGCGCTCCAGCGCGGCGGTATCTGGATAGATTCGTACGCTTGTGACACACCCCCATCTGATTTCGATCAGATTGACGCCTTCAGCCGAGGTCTTGATGCCATCGGTTCCGAAGTTTGTCTCGGTCCAAATTGCCTCGACTTGTGTGTGCCACGGCCAACCCGCGACTCTCACTTCTTGAAGTGTGAAGCTGATTCCATTCAACAGCCGAAGAAGACGCTCATACCAGGCTCGAATGGTCTCCGGGGTTCGGCGGGTTCCGGACAGCGCGTGTGTTCCCACGAAGTAGTGCACAGCGCTTGTAGACAGCTCGTCCGTAATGGCCTCAATTCGCCCGGCGCTGAGCCCTGCGAAAGCAGCGGTGATCTTCCTGCGAACGATGGCGTGGTACATGGCGCTTCCGACTATGAGGCCTAACGTGTGAAATGAGCTGACAACGCCGGGTTGGCGATTGGCCCGCGAAGCGGATGATGACCTGAACCAGTTCGCGGGCCAAGTGCCAAGCCGGTGGAGGTCAGCTCGAGAGAAGAGTTAGGCGTCGCTGAGCGTGAAGCGCTGTTCATTGACTTCCGTACCCCACTGGGACCCGCGCTTGGTGCTTGCCAACTTGAAGCCGTTCTTCTCGTACAGATGCCGCGCCGCGGAGAGGCCTTCGAACGTCCAGAGGTACACCGTGCTATAGCGCCGCGCCCTGCAAAAGGCCAAGGCCGCCTCAAGCAACAGGGAGCCCACGCCTTGGCCGCGCGATTCATCCGATGTGATGAACCACCGCAGGTGCGCCCCAGATACCAGGTGGTGCGAACCGTCGATGGCGACAGAGCCGTGAATAACATCTTGTTCCTGGGCGAGCCATAGGCCATCACGGTCCGGCTCGTAGCGCAGGCAGAACTCGGCTAGCTCGGATGCCACCTTGGCTTCGAAGGATGCGCCGAAGCCAGCAGATCTGGCGTAATAGGTCGCATGCATCTCGACGACACGACCGATACAGCCTGGCTGGTACCCAAGGTGGAGATTCATTGCGGGAAGTTTGTGCAACGCCTAGACAAGATGGCTTGAATTGAGGCGGCCTGTCTCCCGGCCTATCGTGGGTTGCGCGCCGAGGGCGTGCCGAGCCACAACACATGCACCACTGAGCGGTGCGTGCCATTGCCAAGGAGACGGGCCATGAACATCCAACCTCATTTGCCGCCAAGTATCTACGTCGGGCTGGACGTGCACAAGGACAGTTCGATATTGCCACTGCCGACGCTGGACGCGACGGCGAGGTCCGCCACCTGGGCACGATCGCCGGCGGGCTGGACGCTGTCATCAAGTCACTGTGCCGCCTGGTGTCTGCAGGGCACCGGCTGCATGTGGTCTATGAGGCAGGCCCCTGCGGCATCGTGCTGCAGCGGCACCTGGGTGCGTTGGGATACGACTGTGTGGTGGTTGCGCCATCGTCCATCCCCAAGCGCAGCGGCGACCGCGTCAAGACCGACCGCCGAGATTCGCTGATGCTGGCCCGCCTGGCGCGCGCCGGCGAACTCTCTGCCGTGAGCGTGCCCGACACCATCGACGAGGCCATGCGCGACCTCGTGCGTGCACGCGAGGACGCCGTGCGCGAGCAGCGCAACGCCCGCCATCGCCTGAAGGCCTTGCTGCTGCGCAACGGGACACCCTACGCCGGCAAGACGGCCTGGACCGCCGGGCATCTGCGCTGGCTGTCCGACATCCGGCTGCCGCACCCGACCCAGCAGATTGCCATCCGGGAGTACTTGCATGCGTTCAGTGAATCCACCGCCCGCATCCAGCGCCTGGAGACCAGTTTGCGCGACGCCGCTCAGACCTGGTCCCTGGCCCCAGTCGTTCTGGCTCTGCAGGCCATGCGCGGCATTCAGCTCATCGCGGCCATCACCATCACCGCCGAGATCCAGGACTTCCACCGTTTCGCCAGCCCACGCCAGCTCATGGCGTACTTGGGCCTGGTTCCCAGCGAAGGTTCCAGCAGCACGCGCCGGCGCAAGGGCGGCTTGACTTGATCCCTCCATGCGACAACTGGATTGACAACTTCCGAACCCTTGCGCAGAGGCTCCAGGAGCAGTTCGCTGGCCTCGGGCTTGCCCTGGATCGGCGACACCGTTTGCGCCGGTCAAATTGATCGCATCCGCGGTTCAGAAGATCCATCGAGACATACCGGCTGTTCTCAGCGGTCCCGGGTTTCGTCAGCGCGAAGTTGACGACAGGTCTTATGAGATGGTCGGTGCTGGCCCGGAAGAGTTCAAACACCACATCCAGCGCGATAGCGCAAGCCGCAAGTTCACACCCACTTCGGCGAAGGTCAAGTTGGATTGAACCGGAACGGTC
Source organism: Rubrivivax sp. (assembly GCA_965249635.1). GTDB lineage: Bacteria > Pseudomonadota > Gammaproteobacteria > Burkholderiales > Burkholderiaceae_C > Rubrivivax. The sequence goes on from OZ252248.1 coordinate 77,227, forward strand.
AGATCTCGAATCTGCATAGCTTGCCGGGTTGCAGTCGGGTCGGAATTCTCAATGGTGATCGACCGTTGCTTCTGCTGGCCTATGCGCCGCCGACGCACGAGGCTGTCGATTCGCCCCTCCAAAACGGCAGCAAGCACTGCATGAAGGCACCTATCCTAAGCTGACGATCCCAACCACCGTTCGCTCATGGCGCTGCTGTACGACGACCCGATTGACGATCTCCTGGCCCCTCTGGTTGTCCTGCGCCGGGATCTGCATGCGCATCCCGAATTGGCCTTCGAGGAGCGGCGCACCGCTGGCATTGTTGCTGCCGCGTTGCGCTTGCTAGGGCTCGAGGTTCACGAAGGCCTTGCCGGTACCGGCGTCATCGGCACCCTGCGCCAAGGCAGTGGCCGCCGGTCCGTCGGACTGCGTGCGGACATGGACGCGCTCCCCATTGCCGAGCAGTCGCGCCTGGCGCATGCGAGCCGCCTTGCCGGCGTGCACCACGGCTGCGGCCACGACGGCCACACAGCGATGCTGCTGGGCGCAGCCCAGCAGCTCACCCGCACGCGTCGCTTCGACGGGACGGTGCATTTCATTTTCCAGCCTGCCGAAGAAGGCCGCGGCGGTGCACGCGTGATGGTCGAAGAGGGGCTGTTCGATCGCTTTCCCTGCGATGCTGTCTACGCCCTGCACAACTGGCCCGATCTGCCGCTGGGCGAAGCGCAGACGCGCCCTGGCCCGATCATGGCGGCGGCCGACCGGTTCGACATCGTGCTGCGCGGCCGCGGGGGCCATGCCGCGCAACCGCATCGCACGCCCGATGTGCTGCTGGCGGCCAGCCAGCTCGTGGCGCAGCTCAACACCATCGTCTCGCGGCGTATCGACCCGGCCGAATCGGCGGTGCTGTCCGTCACGCGCCTGCATGGCGGCAGCAGCCACAACGTGCTGCCCGCCGAGGCCACCGTCACTGGCACGGTGCGCAGCTTCGATGGGCTGTCACAGGACCGCATTGAGGCCGCACTGCGCGATGCCTGCGCCGGCGTCGCGCTGGCGCAGGGCGTCGAGGCCGACGTGACATACCACCGCTACTACCCCGCCACCGTGAACAGCGCTGCCGAGGCACAACTCGCGCTGCGGGCCGCCGAACTTGCGGGCTTGAAGGCCAGCGTCGCACCGCGGCCGGCCTTCACGTCCGAAGACTTCGCATTCATGGTGCGAGAGCGGCCTGGCGCCTACCTCTGGCTCGGCCAAGGCGGCAACGAACGCCCGCTGCACCACCCTTGTTACGACTTCAACGACGAGGCGCTGCCGCACGGTGTGCGCTGGTTCTGTGCGGTGGCCGAACAGGCGTTGCTGCCTGGACCGCGGCCGTCATCCTTGTTGTGACAAGACCTTGAAGGCAACATGAAGTTCGCTTACGCGTGGCACCGCCGCCTGGGCTGGCTGTTGGCCCCGTTCATCGTGCTTGTGGCCTGTAGCGGCATGGCGTTGTTGTGGTTGCAGCCGCTCCCTGCAATAGCGAACAACCCAGCCGAGGTGCAGTCCTGGATGCCCGCGCTAGAGCCCGGCTTGAGCGAGTTGCGTCGCCGTCACCCGACAGCCGACATCGACGTTTTGGATTTGCCGCGTGGGCCGGGTGACCTGATCCGGGTGCACGTGCGCTTTGCGCAGACCGCCGAAACGGGCCGAGTGGAGATCGAACCGAAGACACAGACCGTGCTTTCGCTTCAGCCCGACAACCGTGATCCACGGGCCTTCATACTCAGCTTGCACAAGCATCTGCTGCTTGACGACGTGGGGCCTTGGCTGCTTCGAGCGGTGGCACTGATAGCCCTGGTGTTGTTGGGTATGGGGCTTCGGGTGTGGTGGCGGGTTAGACGCTTGCAGGCGCGGTCGCCTTGGCGGCGCTGGCATCGCCGTATTGGGCCATGGGCGTTGTTGCCTATCGGCATGATGCTGTTGACGGGCTTCTTGCTGCGCACACCTGAGCTGCCACGGGCCTTGCTGGCCAGCGCACCGGATTGGGCGGGCGCTGCTGCTGTCACGACAGCGGCAATGGCCGCCGGCGTACGGGCGCCTGCATCGGCGAGCCAGATACTGGCCGCAGCCATGTCGGCCGTGCCCGAAGCCCGTCCTATGCGCCTCTACGCAGCAAAGGACGGCGTCGTGAGGGTTCGCATGCGTGTCGATGAGTGGAACCCGTATGGTTTGAACTACGTTTTTGTGCGGACAGCTGACGCATCGGTCTTGCGCGTGGTCCGGGCCAGCGAACAGCCACCATCCGTGCGCTACCTCAATGTGGTCTTTCCACTGCATGCTGCCTGGCTGCCGGGCCATGCAGGCCCAGCAGTCAGCGTCGCGATGCGCGCACTCTGGACGCTGTTCGCGCTGTCGCTGATCGCGCTGGTCATTTCGGGTGCGACGCAGGCCTTGCGCCGTCGCCCATAGTTGAAAAGAGAGCCCTCCAGATGCCTACCTCCACTTCGCCAGTGCAGCAGCTTTCGCGCGCAGCCCCCGCTACCGCCAGCAGCCGAGCCCAGCACAGCTCGCGCATTGGCGCCATTGACGTGATGCGTGGGTTGGTGATGCTGATCATGGTGTTCGACCACGTGCGAGAAACGTTTTTCCTGCATTTGCAGGTGTCCGACCCGATGAATGTGCAGACCACCGAGCCGGCCCTGTTCTTCACGCGACTTGCTGCGCACCTGTGTGCACCCACCTTTGTCTTTCTGACCGGCCTTGGGGCCTGGCTGTACGCCAATCCGCCGGGGGCGCCGCCGCGTTCGCCTGCGGGTTTCCTGTTCAAACGCGGCCTTCTGATGGTGGTGCTGGAGCTCACCTTGGTGTCATTCGCCTGGGTTGGCATCTTCCCGATGAAGACGCTGTACCTGCAGGTGATTTGGGTGATCGGCCTGAGCATGATCGTGTTGGCGGCGCTGTGCACGCTGCCCTTGCGTTGGCTGGCTGCATTGGGCTTTGTGCTCGTCTTCGGTCACAACCTGCTGACGCCAATCGACTTCAAGCCTGCCGACCTTGGTTATAGCCTCTGGACCATCCTGCATGACCGTGGCTTCCTGGTTGCTGAGGGCCCGCTCAAGATCAAGGTCAGCTACCCGCTGTTGCCCTGGATAGGCGTGATCCTCCTCGGCTTTGTCGCCGGGCCGCTGTACAGCGCAAGCATGGCGCCGCTGCGACGGCAGGAACTGCTGCTGCGCTTTGGCGTTGGCTGTCTGGCGCTGCTGCTGTTGCTGCGCGGCTTCAACATCTACGGTGAGACGCTGCCCTGGGTGCAGGGGCAAGATTTCACACACACCCTGATGTCATGGTTGAACTTCACCAAGTACCCACCATCACTTGATTTCTTGCTGCTCACGCTCGGGATCACGCTGCTGCTGCTGCGAGTCTTTGAGAATTTCAACAACGCGCTTACCGAAGCGATCCGCTGCTACGGCGGTGCACCGATGTTCTTCTACCTGCTGCATCTGTACGTGCTGCTGGGTCTGCAGACGCTAGCGGTGGCGTGGGTGGGTGCGAACCATGGCGCGCGCTTTGGTGTCGACCACATCGCATGGGTCTGGGTGATCGCTATGCTGCTCGCGCTGCTGCTGTATGTGCCGACCCGTGCCTTTGCACGCTACAAGCGCACCAGCAGCCAGGCTTGGGTGCGCTACCTCTGAAAACAGTCTCTTGATGGGTCGACGGTCTTGCTGTGTCGGCCTACTTGACCGACTTTCACCGAGAAGGCCTTGTCTTTGGGGCAGGCCTCGCAGGCGCTCGAAGGGCATCGGCCAGAGCATCTACCAGCGCGTTTGTTCGGTTCGTCCAGCTGGGCTGTCCTGTGTGTGAGCAGATGGCTTGAACTGTGGGCTCAACGCCTCGCCGCAACAAGTCGAGCGTTGAGCACACGCCGACTTCCACCAGGCGTTGAACGACGAGGGGCCCGACGCCGCGACCTCGCAGTAACAGCTCGAGATCGTCATCGAGAGCTTGTTCCGTCGGTGCGTTCATCGTCGCACCGGACACACTCGCTTGATCTGCCGACCTCAACGCCGGTCCGCCAGCCCAGCCTTCTGGTGCGTTCATGTCGTCGTTGGTTCTATTTGAAGTTCTACGAGGTGAACAGTTTCAGCCTGCGACTTGAAGCCGCGCGGCTGTGGTCACTCCGGTGGCGGGTCGTACATGAAGCTGAGTGTCGCCACGTGCTCGGTCATCAAGGTCAGGGCCGGGTTTTCAGGACCTGACAGAAACTCAGCGAGCACGACGTTCAGCCCGCCATTGCGCACCTTCAAGGTCGCACGACCATTCTTGCCGGTCACCACGTGGGCGCCACCCGGGTCGGTAACAGCGTCTTGGAAGACCTTGGCGCCGACCGCTGGTTTGCCCTCGAAGAGCACCTGCACGATCAGAGTTTCGCCCTTCTTCTGAGGGAAGACCTTGCTCACGGGAACGACCTGAAATTTCAGGTCCGGCACCGGCGCCATTGCACCGGTGGGCCGCTGGCGCAGGTGCGTCGCGTACTTGTAGTAGCGGCCGCTGACCACCGCGTTGGGGACTTCGTCGCGGCCCTTGTTGTGAAACTTGCCGTCGGGTGATTTGCTCCACAGGCCGTTGTCCATCACCGCAGTGACGGTTGCCAACTCGGGCGGGCTTTCGACAACGACCAGACTGTCGGTGGCCTTCAGCTCGGCAGGCACGGCCTTGCCCGTAGCGTCCAGTCCTTTTGTCGCCACGACCTTGGGCAGTCGTTTGACCATGTCCAGATCGTGAGCGCCGGCACCATAGATCAGCGCCAATTTGTTCGAGCGTTGGGCGAACCAGATCTCGTGCGCATTAGCTGGCAGTGCGCTGCACAGTGCCAAGGTGAGTGCCGCCAAGGCCGGCCAGCGGGGGGTAGAGATGGAGATGTGCTGCATGGCTGACGTCACTGGAATTGGTATTGCATGCGCAGCGTCACAGCGCGCGGTGTCCCCGGCGCCACCCATACGCGTGCATAGGAGCTGGGGTAGTAGACCTTGTCGGCCACGTTGTGGACGTTGAGCAGGAACTTCAGCTTTGCGTTCGGTGCGTAGGTGGCCATCGCGCTGAGCAGCGTGTAGGCAGGCAGCTGAAAGCTGGGTACGCCGGTTTCGCCCAGTCGCTGCCCGACGTAGGTCAATCCGCCACCGAGGCTCCACTGTCCCTGGCCGGCGATCTCGAACTCACGGATCAGCAGCAGGTTTGCGTTGTGCTTGGGGATGTTGACCAGGCGACTGCCAGCGGGCAGCGAGAAGCCAAAGTTGACATCGAGCACCGACGACGTGAGCTTGGCATCGGTGTAGGCATAGGAGGCGTTGAGCAGCCAGTCGTTGGCAATGCGGCCCGCGACGTCGACCTCGAGACCCTGGCTCTTGGCCTCGCCGGCCTGCGTGGAGAAGCCGGCGTTGACGGGGTCGGAAGTCAGGATGTTGGATTTCTTGGCCTGGTAAAGCGCCACGGTGCCGCTGAGTCCTTTGTCGGCGCTCTGAAGCTTGGAGCCCACCTCGCAGCTTTCGCTGGTCTCGGGGTCAAACGCCACGCCTGCGGCGCTCTGGCCACTGTTCGGGCGGAAACCCTTTGAGCAGCTACCGTAGACCGAAGCTGTCGGCGTGAGCTGGTAGACCAAGCCGATGCGCGGGCTGGTGGCTGACTTGTCCTGGTTCTGCGCAGTGTTGGCTATACGGTTCTGCAGCTCCTGCTCGAATCGGTCGAGCCGCACCCCGAGCAGCATCTTCAGCTGCGGCGTGAGATCCATTTGGTCCTGCACGTACAGGCCTGCAGCGTTTTGTGTTTCGAGTGTGTTGGTAAAGGGACCTGGCGTGCGTGTCTGCCCGTAGACTGGGTTGAGCACGTCAATGCCATACGGGTTGGTCAGGCTCGGGCGGAAGCGGTCCTGCACCTGGTCGAGTTTGTAGTTGAACGCGTCGATGCCGACCATCAGATGGTGCAGTACCGACCCCGTCTTCAGCCGACCTGAGACCTCGGCTCGGACGCTCCAATCTTTCGCTGAGAAGTCTCGGTACCGTCTCTGCCGAGACAAAAGCAGGTTGGCCGTGGCTGGCGCAGCTTGGTAGAAAGGCTGTCGTCCCGTTACCAGTTCGGGATCACTGGAGAAGCCTTTGAACGACGAATCGCGGTAGCCCAGCCCTGCGAGCAGCGACCAGTCCTGGTTGATGTCATGGTTCAGCACCAATTGGTGGCCCAAAGCCTTTATCTTGGTATCACCATCCCCCGGCTCGCCCAGGAAACGCGATGGCGGCACGATGCCGAGTTGGCCTTCTGTCGTGGCCACAATGCCGCGATCAAATGGCGCGGCTTGTCTGACGATTTCGGCCTCATAGGTGAGCGTGGTGCCCGCACCCAGCTTGAGGAGAAAGGAAGGCGTCAGAGCGAACTTGGTGCTGGAGAAATGGTCACGGAAGCTGCCAGCATCCTCGTAGGCACCGTTGACGCGGAAAGCCAAGGCACTGCTGATCGGCCCGGTGTAGTCGGCCGCCAATCGGTTGGTGTTGAAGCTGCCCAGGGACAGCTCCACGCTGCCTTCAGGCTTGAAGCGCGGCTTCTTCGTGATCAAGTTGATGGTGCCGCCCGGTTCGGCGCGGCCGAACAGCGCCGAGCCCGGGCCTTTCAAGACCTCAACAAGTTCAATGTTGGAGGAATCCCGTCGGCCGCTGAAGCCGCGCCCGCTGTTGAAGCCATTGACCAAGTAGCCCGATGGCGTGTTCTCGTCACCTGCGAAGCCGCGGATTGCAAAACTGTCCCACAGTCCGCCGAAGGTGTTCTGTCGTACGACGCCGCTGGCCAGGTCCAGCAGGTTGTCCAGCTGGGTCGCGCCCACTGCGGAGATCAACTCCTCACTGACGATGGATGCCGCTTGGGGCATTTCCTTCAACGAGAGATCACCTCGAAACGACGTGCGCTTGCCAATCACCTCGATGGTGTTGGTGGAGGCCGAAGGGGGCGTTGCAGGGGTCTGCGCTTGAGCCGAGGCCACGAGGCCGGCCGAAAACAGCAGCCCGAGGGCGGGTCGGGTGGCACTCTTCATGGGACATCTCCTCTCAGTTGACCGCGATGAAGCTTTTGCTTTCGAGCGGAATGGAACTATTTTGGAGTTGTCACCGCAGTAGATTGCGTCGTTCTGGCCCGGGCTCTACAGCACGGGGCGTTGTTTCGCAGCGCGGTGGCAGCAGCTTCGTTTAAGGTGCAAAAGGGGGGTGGCTCACACGGCACGCTCGGGGAACAGCTTCTCGATCGGGCAATGTGTTTTGACGAACGGCGACTTGATGACGATGTAGCTGAAATACTTCTCGATGCCGATGTTGCGCTCCAGCAGGCCTTCGATGACTTCCTGATAGTGGTTCACGCCCCGCGTCAGAAAGCGCAGCAGGTAGTCGTAGCCGCCGCTCACCAAGTGGCATTCCATGATCTCGTCCACGTTCCGGATCGCGCTCTCGAAGCGGAAGAAGTCCTCGCGGTGGTGGTCATTCAGCGTGACCTCGGTGAATACGGTCAGCGTGTCGCCCAGCTTCTCCAATTGCAGGTGAGCGCCATAGCCTGTGATGTAGCCCGCCTGTTCGAGCCGCTTCACGCGGATCAAACACGGGCTGGGGGACAGTCCCACGGCGTCGGCAACGTCGACGTTGGTCATGCGGCCGTTTTTCTGCAGCTGCGCCAGGATGCGCAGGTCCAGGCGGTCGACCTTGAAGGCTTCTGTCATGGCGATGCTCGTGAAGTCAGGTTCTGACGGACATTCTCAGCCCAGAGCGAGGCGCACTTCGGGCTGCGCGAGCACGTCATCCAGCGTCCGTGTCAGGCGCGCGAAAAGCAGTTCGAAGTCGGCTTCGGTGTAGGTGAGTGCGGGTGCAAAGCCGATTGTTGCGTCGCCGAAGCAGCGAAAGACGACGCCGTTGCGCCAGGCAGCGGCAAAAATTCGGTCGGGCAGTCCGAGCGCGGACTCGAACGGCCGCTTGCTGGCCTTGTCGGCCACCAGCTCCAGCGCGCCAAGCAGGCCCCGGTGGCGCGCGTCGCCTACCAGTGGGTGCGCGCGCAGTGCCTCCAATCCGGCAGCGAAACGCGGCGCGACGCGCTGGGCATTGGCGAGCACGCCGCCTTCCTCATAGAGCCTCAGCACTTCCAGCGCCACTGCGGCGGCAACAGGGTGCGCCGAATAAGTGGCGCCGTGGCCGATAGCTGCGCCGGCAGGCGCGCCGTCCGCAATGGTCGCGTAGACCTCCTCCGACATCATGGTTGCGCCCATCGGAACGTAGCCCGAAGTCAAGCCTTTTGCCAAGGTCATCAGGTCAGGCTGCACGCCCTCGGCGTCGCAGGCGAACATCGGCCCGGTGCGGCCGAAGCCGGTGATGACTTCGTCGACCACGAACAGGATGTCGAGCTCGCGCGCCGTGTCCCGCATGGCCTTCAGCCAGCCGACAGGCGGCACGATGACGCTGCCCGAACCCTGTATGGGTTCGCAGAAAAACGCCGCCACGTTTTCAGCGCCCAGCTCGGCGACCTTGGCACGCAGGTCCGCAACTGACGCCGCGATCAGCGCCTGGGCATTGCCGCCCTGGGGATGTCGGTAGGGGTTGGGCGAAGGGATGTGGTGCTGCGTGGCCAGCGGCAGATCGAAGCCGCGATGAAAGACGGGCAGCGCGGTCAACCCTGCGCCAGTGGAGGACGAACCGTGGTAGCCGCGCTCCAGGGCGATGAAGTGCTTCTTGGTCGGCCGGCCACGTGTGTTCCAGTACTGGACGATGAAGCGTACTGCGCCGTCAACGGCGTCTGAACCGCCTAGCGTCAAGTAGACGCGTGTCAGGGATGCGGGCGTGATCTCGGCCAGCTTAGCCGCAAGGCGGATCGCCGGTTCGCTGGCAAAGCCGAAGTAGCCCGTGGCATAGGGCAGTTGGCGCATCTGCGCGGTGGCCGCTTGCACCACACTTTCCTGGCCGTAGCCAACATTGACGCACCACAGGCCGGCAAAGGCGTCCAGAATTTCATGTCCCTGTCCGTCGGTGAGCCACGCACCGTGCGCGCCGGTCAGCAGCAGCGGGCCGCGTGCTTCATGTTGCCGCCAGGCGGCTACGGGGTGTACAAGGTGCGCGCGGTCAAGCGCGGCGAGTTCAGCAAGGTGGTTGGTGTTCATCGGCTATCCAGTCTGTCGTCGTACTGAAAAGATTACGCGCACCACGACAGGGCGTGGTGCTGCTTTCAGGGCGTGGTGCCAAGCTTCATGTGGTTCTGAAGCGGGCCTCGGCAGATGATGCTTTGGCGGCGCTGCGCTCCCGTCGCATGTTCCTCGGACGCGAGAGCGATCACTCACTGCGTTGAAAAACCTCGGCCAGGTCGCACAAATCCCAGTTGCCGCCGGTCAGCACCACACACACCTTTTCCAGCGGCGTCACCTTGAGCGCGCTCGCCAACAGGGCACCAATGCCGATCGAGGCTGCCGGCTCTGCGATCAGCTTGGCGTCCTTGGCCAGCATGCGCATGCCTTCGATGATGTGTTCGTCCTCCACCAGCACGATCTCATCGACGTACCGTTCGATGATGGGGTAGGGGTTCTGGCCCGGCACACTGATGCGCAAACCGTCGGCGATCGTGTTCTTCAGCGGCAGCGAAGTGCGCCGTTTGTTGATGCGGCTGTGGAAGTACTTCGGCGTCAGCGCCGGTTCTGCCCCGACCACGCGCACGGAGGGTTTGGTTTCTTTGATGGCCGTGGCAATGCCGGAGATGAGACCCCCGCCGCCCATGGGGATGATGACGGTGTCCACGTCGGTCAGGTCGTCCAGGATTTCGCAGCCTATGGTTCCCTGGCCCGCCATGACCAGAGGATCCTCGAAGGCGTGGACCACGGCGTAGCGGTTGGCTGCCGCAATCTCGTAGACCCGCTTCCATCGCGCTGCGGTGTCGCCGTCGAACAGAACCACCTCGGCGCCCATGGCCCGCGTGTTCTCCACCTTGATCTTTGGCGTGGTGACGGGTACCACCAGAATCGCCTTGACCCCCAGCATCCGCGCGGCGTAGGCCAGCCCCTGGGCATGATTGCCTGAAGACGTGGCGATGATGCCGTTGGCGATGGCCTCGCGGGGCATCGACAGGGCCTTGTTCAGTGCGCCCCGGATCTTGAAGGCTCCGGTGATCTGCAGCGTCTCGGGTTTGAGGTACAGCTCGCAGCCGAGGGTGGGCTCCATTTTTTCGGCGCGCAACAGGGGTGTGTGCCGAATGTGCGGTTTCAGCCGATCCCGCGCTTGGTGGATGTCGCGAAGAGTGGGGTGTTCAAGCAGCGGCGTCATGATGGAATGAACTCAAAGGCCGTGCCGGTGTGATCGAGCCGTCCAGATTACCTTCACCCCGCGGCTGCATGATGTGGCATTGGGTGTGGGATGTTCGCTGTCTTGCGGATTTCGCGTGCTTCTTGGCAGATGATGCTTTTTGCGACGCGCCCGCAGCTTGCAAGTTCGCCTTGCGACAAGAGCCAATTTCAGGGTTCACCCTCAGTTCCACAGCTTGCGCTTGTGATGCCGACCGGATCGCAACGATGCGCTGCATGGGCCTGGATGAACCAATGCAAATGCTGCGCCCCCGCATTTACGATTTTCGTCATCACGCACGGCCCACCGCGATGCGTTGAACTTGCCTTGCAGTTAACCGAGCGGCGCCAAACTTCATGCCGTCCTGTGGCCAAGGTGCGGCAGCTTCAACGCTTCGAATGCCCGTCTTCACGATCAAAGCGCATCGTCCGCGTGCTGCAATGAGGTTTTGAAGCGGCAAGCTTCTCTGACCGACACAGCGAGACAGACCATGACCTTTCGACCCAAGTACATCACCTTCGATTGCTACGGCACGCTGACGCGCATGCGCATGGGCGATATGGCCCGCGTTATGTTCGCCGACCGCATTCCGGCAGATCGCATGGAGCAGTTCCTTGCCGATTTCACAGCCTACCGCTTCGACGAATGCTTGGGCGACTGGCAGCCGTACGACGTGCTGCTGAAGAACTCGATCCGGCGCCTGTGCCGCAAATGGAAACTGCAGTACCTTGATGCTGAAGCGCAGCAGTACTACGACGGTGTCGCCACCTGGGGCCCGCACGAGGACGTGCCGGCCGGCCTGGCGAAGGTCGCCAAGGAGATCCCGCTGGTGATCCTGTCCAATGCCATGGACAGCGAGATTCAGAAGAACGTCGCCATGCTCGGCGCGCCGTTCCACCGCGTCTACACGGCCCAGCAAGCACAGGCCTACAAGCCGCGACTGCGCGCCTTCGAGTTCATGCTCGATTCGCTGGGCTGCAACCCTGAAGACGTGCTTCATGTCTCGTCGAGTTTGCGCTACGACCTGATGTCGGCCGACGACATGGGCATCGTCCACAAGGTCTTCGTCAACCGCGGCCACGGACCCGGCAACCCGGCCTACCGCTACACCGAAATCAAGGATATCGGCGGCCTGCCTGGCGTCGTCGGCCTTTAATCGCGGCCCAACCCATGAAGCTCGACTCGTACTGGACCGCCTCCGCGCCGGCGTTCGTGCCGCGTGCGGCTGAGCTGCCCGCACAGTGCGACGTGGCCCTGGTCGGCGGCGGCTTCACGGGTTTGTCGGCTGCTTTGGCGCTGGCCAAGCGCGGCGCTTCGGTGGTCGTACTCGAGGCCGGCGAACGGGTGGCAGCCGAGGCCTCTGGGCGCAATGGTGGGCATGTCAACAACGGCCTGGCGTTCGACTATGCCGAGGTGGCCGCCGAGGTGGGTGTTGAGCGCGCACGCGCCTGGTACCACGCCTTTGACGCCGGGGTCGACGCGGTGGAGCGCATCGTGCGCGACGAGGCCATTGACTGTGACTTCGCGCGCCGTGGCAAGCTCAAGCTGGCCACTCGGCCGGCGCACCTTGATGCTTTGTCGCGCAGTGCCGATCGGCTGGTGGCCGACGGTGTGGACACCGACGTGCAGATCTTGCACGCACCTCAAGTGCGCGCCGAGGTAGCCAGCGACCGCTTCGTCGGCGGCCTGCTTTACAAGCGCAGCGGCCAGATGCACATGGGCCGTTTCGCGAACGGCCTGGCCCAGGCAGCCGAGCGCAGCGGCGCGCAGATCCACACCAGAACCTGCGTGCAGCGGCTCGAACGGCTGGGCAGTGGCGCAGCGGCGGGCCAGGCGCACCGCGTGCACACCAGCCGCGGCACGGTGCGCGCGGCGCAGGTGCTGTTGGCCAACGGTGCAGCCCGGCATGGGAGCTACGGCAGCTTCGGCTGGATGCGCCGGCGCATCGTGCCCATCGGCAGCTTCATTGTCGTGACCGAGCCGCTCGGCGCCGAGCGTGCCGCGGCGCTGCTGCGTGAACGCCGAACCTATGTGACGGTGGCCAACATCCATCATTACTTTCGTCTTTCGCCGGACCACCGCCTGGTGTTCGGCGGCCGCGCCCGCTTTGCTGTATCGAGCCCCACCTCGGACGCAAAGAGCGGCGAGATCTTGCGTGCGGGCATGGTGGACATGTTTCCCTCTTTGGCCGACGTCGCCATCGACTATTGCTGGGGCGGGCTGGTCGACGTGACGCAGGACCGTCTGCCGCGTGCTGGCGAGCGCGACGGCTTGTTCTATTCCACCGGCTACAGCGGCCACGGCACGCAGATGTCGGTGCTGATGGGGGAACGCATGGCTGCAGTGATGGCAGGCGACGCATCGGCCAACCCGTGGCACGGCCGTGAGTGGCGTGCGATACCAGGCCATTTGGGCCCACCTTGGTTTTTGCCCGCGGTAGGGCTGTACTTCCGCCTCAAAGATCGTCTCGGCTGAGGCAGCCTTCTTGCTTTCAAAATAGAAACAACCTGAACCAGGAGCGAGCGCCATGACAGACCGTAAGACCATCGACACCCTCGTTGGCCCCGACGAGAGCCGGCGTCTGTTCAGTGCGCTGCAGCGCAGCGCGACACGTCGCGACCTGCTCACGATGCTCACGGCCGGTGGCATGCAGGCTGCGCTGGCCAGTGGTCTCGCGACGCTGGCGACGACGGCGCATGCGCAGACGCCACGCAAGGGCGGCCGCATCACGGTTGCGACCAACGGGTCCGGCGTGAACGACACGCTCGACCCCGCCCGGCAATCCAACCAAACCGACTACTGCCGCGGCTTCATGTTCTACAACGGGTTGACCGTGCTGGACGGCACATTGACACCGCAACCCCAGCTGGCCGAGGAGTTCTCCACCAAGGATGCCAAGACCTGGGTGTTCAAGCTGCGCAAGGGCGTGAGCTTCCACGACGGCAAGCCGCTGACGCCGGCCGATGTGGTGTTTTCGATGATGCGGCACAAGGACGCGGCGACCGCGTCGCGGGCCAAGGTGCTGGCCGACCAGATCGAGTCGGTGACGGCCAGCGGACCCAACGAAGTGACATTCCGTCTGAGCTCGCCCAACGCAGACCTGCCGGTGATCCTGGCTACCTTCCACTTCCACATCGTCAAGGCGGGTACGACCGACTTCAGTGCCGGTATCGGCACCGGTCCCTACAAGGTCAAGGAGTTCAAGCCCGGCGTGCGCTCCGTCGCGGTGCGCAACGAGAACTACTGGAAGCCCAACCGCCCTTACTTGGACGAGATCGAGCTCGTGGGCATCTCTGACGAGTCGGCGCGTGTCAACGCGCTGTTGGCTGGCCAGTTGGACCTCGTGAGCTCCGTTTCAACTCGTTCGGTCGAACGCGTCCTGGCCGGCGGCAAACACGGCATCTTCGAGACAAAGTCGGTTTCGTATACCAACCTCATCATGCGTCGTGACAGTGCACCGGGCAATAACCTGGACTTTGTGCTGGCGATGAAGCATTTGTTCAACCGCGAGCAACTGCTGAAGTCCATCCAACTTGGCCGCGGGGTGGTGGCCAATGATCAGCCCATCGCCACCTCGAACCGCTTCTACTACAAGGGCCTGCCGCAGCGTCCCTACGACCCCGAGAAAGCGAAGTGGCACCTCAAGAAGGCCAACCTGGGCAGCGCTGCGGTGCCCGTGGTGGTCTCGCCGGCGGCGACCAACTCGGTGGAGATGGCCCTGGTGATGCAGCATGCGGCCAAGCAGATCGGGCTCAACCTGGATGTCAAACGCATGCCCGCTGACGGCTACTGGTCCACCCACTGGATGAAGCACCCGGTGGGCTTTGGCAACATCAATTCGCGCCCCAGCGCCGACTTGGCATTGACGCTGTTTTTCAAGTCCGATGCACCCTGGAACGAGGCCGGCTGGAAGAGCGAGAAGTTCGATCAACTGCTGGTGGTCGCACGCGGCGAAACCGACCAGGCCAAACGGGCCCAGATGTATGCCGACATGCAGGTGATGGTCCACAACGAAGGCGGCATCGGCATCCCGATGTTCATCTCCAGCATCGATGGCCACAACGGCAAGCTCAAGGGTCTGTCGCCGATTCCAGTGGGCGGCATGATGGGTACTTCTTTCGCCGAGCACGTGTGGCTCGACGCGGCCTGAAGGCGGTTGGACCAGCGATGAATGGTCTTCTGCTCAAGCTGTTGGCGCAGCGCATTGGCCTGGCCATGCTGTCGCTTCTGGCGGTGTCGGTGGTCGTTTTCGCCGTCACTGGCGTCCTGCCTGGCGACGCCGCGCAGGAGCAGCTGGGCCAGGAAGCGACGGCCGAATCGCTGGCCGCGCTGCGTGCACAAATGGGCCTGAACGTGCCGGCGCACCAGCGCTACCTCAGCTGGCTTGGTGGTCTGCTGCGCGGCAACCTCGGCGTCTCGTCGGTTACCCAGCTTCCGGTGTCCGAGTTGATCGCCAGCCGGCTGCCCAACTCGCTGCTGTTGGCGGCCGTGACGGCCATGTTCTCGGTGCCGATCGCGCTCACGCTGGGCATCTCGGCGGCTGTGTGGCGGGGGTCGTGGTTCGACCGTGTCGCATCCACTGGCGCGGTCGCTGTGGTTTCTGTGCCCGAGTTCCTTGTGGCCACGTTGGCAGTGCTTATTTTTGCGGTGCAGCTGAAGTGGCTGCCGGCGCTGTCCTACTTGAGCAACATCGAGTCTCTCGGCCAGTTGCTGCGTGCTTTCGCCATGCCGGTGATGACGCTGTCCTGCGTCATCGTGGCGCAAATGATGCGCATGACCCGCGCTGCGGTGATTGACCAGCTGGAGGCGCCGTACATCGAGATGGTGCAGTTGAAGGGCGCCTCGCCGCTGCGCACCGTGCTGGCGCACGCGCTGCCGAACGCAGTCGGACCGATCGCCAACGCGGTGGCGTTGAGCTTGTCGTACCTGCTGGGCGGAGTCATCATCGTCGAGACCATCTTTAACTACCCCGGTATCGCCAAGCTGATGGTCGACGGCGTGACGCAGCGCGACATCCCGCTGGTGCAATCCTGCGCCATGTTGTTTTGCGCCGGCTACCTGGCCCTGGTGACCACGGCCGACCTGTGCGGCATCGTCGCCAATCCGCGCCTGCGGCACCGTTGAAGGACATCTTCGATGTCACCCGCAACTCAGAGTGGCAATCTCAACCGGCAGCTTGGGCGCCCCTGGCGTGATCGGCTGGCGCATTTCGGCGTGACCGGTTGGCTTGGCCTGGCCGTTATCGCTTTTTGGGCTGTGGCATCGGTCTTTGGCCCGTCCTTGCTGTCGCAGAGCGGCGACATTGGTGGCGGGGACGTTTTCGCGCCGATGAGTGCGGCACATTGGTTCGGTACTGACTACCTCGGGCGCGACATGCTGGCGCGGGTGATTGAAGGTGCACGCTATACCGTCGGCGTTGCCTTTTTCGCCACGCTGCTGGCCAGCGGCACCGGCACGCTGCTGGCACTGTTGGCCGCAGCCAGCGGACACTGGATCGACAGCACCCTGAGCCGCGTGCTGGACACGCTGACTGCGATTCCAAGCAAGATGTTCGCGCTGCTGATGGTGGCGGGTTTTGGCTCGTCGGTGCCGATGCTCGTGATGACGGCGGCCATCATCTACGTGCCGGGTTCTTACCGCATGGCCCGAGCGCTGGCAGTGAACATCAATGCGTTGGACTACGTAACGGTGGCGCGCGCGCGTGGAGAAGGTACCGGCTATGTGATGCTGCAAGAGATCCTGCCCAACATCACCGGGCCGATGTTGGCCGACTTCGGGCTGCGCTTCGTGTACGTGGTCCTGCTGCTGGCCTCGCTGAGCTTTCTGGGTCTGGGCATTCAGCCGCCCGAAGCCGATTGGGGCTCGCTGGTGCGCGAGAACATCGAAACGCTCGCCAATGGTGGAGCTGCGGTCATCGCACCTTCTGTGGCAATCGCCAGCCTGACGATTGCCGTGAATCTGGTCATCGACAACCTGCCGGGCCGCGCTGCCCGAGAACGCGGAGCGCACTGAGATGGGTGCACTGGTTGTTGTTGACAAGCTCACCGTCCGTGCCGGCAGCGCTACGCTGGTCGACTCACTGAGCTTCACCATCCGCCCGGGCGAGGTCCTCGCTTTGATCGGCGAATCCGGCTCGGGCAAAACCACCACGGCGCTGGCACTGATGGGCCATGCGCGCCGTGGCTGCGCGATCAGCAGCGGAAGCGTGCGCATGGGCGACGTGGACGTACTCTCGCTCGCGCCGCGGCAACTTCGCGCCCTGCGCGGACGCACCGTGTCCTACATTGCGCAGAGCGCGGCGGCGTCGTTCGACCCTTCGCGCTCGATCCTCGACCAGGTGGTCGAGCCGGCCGTCGTGCACGGCACGCTGCCGCGTGGCGAAGCCGAGCTGAAGGCGATCGCGCTGTTCCGCGAGCTGGCCTTGCCGGAGCCGGAAACCATCGGCCAACGCTACCCGCATCAGGTATCTGGTGGCCAGCTGCAGCGGCTGATGGCCGCGATGGCGCTGATTACCGACCCCGATGTCGTGATCCTGGACGAGCCCACCACGGCACTCGACGTTACGACGCAGGTGGAAGTGTTGCGCGCCTTCCGGCGCGTGGTGCGCGAGCGCCAGGTGACGGCGGTGTACGTCAGCCACGACCTGGCGGTGGTAGCCCAGATGGCTGACCACATCCTGGTGCTGCGCGACGGCCGCATGCGCGAGGTGGGTGCCACGGAGGGCCTGCTCGCCGCGCCGCAGAACGAGTACACGCAGAGCCTGCTTGCCGCGGCGAGGCCGGCCACGCGCGTCTACAGCACGGCAAACGTTGGCGCCGCCGAGGTGCTGTTGAGCGTGAAGGGCCTCAGCGCCGGCTACGGCGCGCGCGGGCCCGGCGGTAAACCGGCCACCACCATCCTCGAAGACATCGACCTGGAGCTCAAGCGGGGCCAAGCGATCGGTGTCATCGGCGAATCGGGCTCCGGCAAGACGACGTTGGCGCGTGTCGTCGCCGGCTTGTTACCACCTTTCGCGGGCACGTTGGCGTTCGACGGCCACGCACTGCCACCGGCACTTGAACAACGCAGCCGCGAAGACCTGCGCCGCATCCAGATCGTCTTCCAGTCGGCAGACACGGCGCTCAATCCGTCACAGACGATTGAGAGCATCCTCGCGCGGCCCCTGCAGTTCTATCGCGGGCTGAAGGGGCAGGCCATGCAGCGGCGAATCGACGAGCTGCTGGATCTGGTGAAGCTGCCGCGCGCCTTGGCCGGTCGGCTGCCTGGTGGGTTGTCGGGCGGGCAGAAGCAGCGCGTCAACCTCGCGCGTGCGCTGGCCGCCGATCCCGACCTGATCCTCTGCGACGAAGTCACCTCCGCGCTGGACACCGTGGTCGGTGCTGCGGTGCTGGACCTCATTGCGGAGCTGCGCCGGGAACTTGGCGTGTCGTACCTGTTCATCAGCCACGACCTGAACACCGTGCGCGCGGTGTGCGACGAGATTGTCGTCATGCGCAACGGCCGCAAGCTGACCCAGGTGGCGCGCGCCGACTACGACCGCGGGCCGCACCACCCGTACTACGAAGAACTGGCCCGCGCTGTACCCGAACTGCGCCGCGGCTGGCTCGATGAACTTGACCGGGCGCGGCCGACGTTGGTCGCTTGAAGGAGTGAATTGATGACGACAAAGCTGCGCATCGCCGCCATTGCTGGCGACGGCATCGGCAAGGAAGTCCTGCCTGAGGGCCTGCGCGTGGTGTTGGCCGCTGCCCAGCGCTTCGGCTTCGAGCTTGAGATCCGCGAGATTGAGTGGGCGAGCTGCGATTGGTACGCACAGCACGGCCAGATGATGCCGGACGACTGGAAGCAGCAGCTCGAAGGCTTCGATGCCATCTACTTCGGCGCAGTGGGCTGGCCCGCCACGGTGGCCGACAACGTTTCGTTGTGGGGCTCCCTGCTGAAGTTTCGCCGCGAGTTTGACCAGTACATCAACCTGCGGCCGGTGCGGCTGTTCGATGGCGTACCTTGCCCACTGGTGGATGCGAAAGGCAAGCCGCGCAAGCCCGGCGACATCGAGTACTTCGTGGTGCGCGAGAACACCGAGGGCGAGTACACCAACCTCGGCGGTGTGATGTACCCGGGCACCGATCGCGAATTCGTGATCCAGGAGTCGGTGTTCTCGCGCTTCGGCACCGACCGCGTGCTGCGCTACGCGTACGAGCTGGCGAACTCGCGCCCGCGCAAGAGCCTGACCGTGGCGACCAAAAGCAACGGCATTGCGATCAGCATGCCGTGGTGGGATGGCCGCGCCGACGCTGTCGGCAAGGACTATCCCGAGGTGCTGGTCGACAAGCAGCACATCGACATCCTCAGCGCGCGCTTCGTGCTGCAGCCGCAGCGCTTCGACGTGGTCGTGGCGAGCAACCTGTTCGGCGACATCCTGTCCGACCTCGGACCTGCAACCACCGGAACGATCGGCCTGGCGCCGAGTGCGAACCTGAATCCCGAGCGCAAGTTTCCCTCGTTGTTCGAGCCGGTGCATGGCTCGGCGCCAGACATCTATGGCCAGCGCATCGCCAACCCGATCGCGATGATCTGGTCCGGCGCGCTGATGCTCGACTTCCTCACGCAGGGGCAGGGCGCCGGCCGCGCCGCCCACGACGCGATCGTCAGGTCGATCGAGCACGTCATCGCCCATGGCCCACGCACGCCCGACCTGGGCGGCCAAGCCCATACCGAAGACGTCGGCAAAGCGATTGCCGACCACTTGAAAGGACTCTGACGTGTCTCTCTCGATCCGCCGCCACGACCTTCTGCCGGGCCAAAACTTCATTGGCCGCTGGTGCGATGCCCAAGACGGCCGACGCTTTGACGTGACTGACCCAGCCACCGACGCCGTCTTTGCGAGCGTTCCCGACAGCGGCGCGGCCGACGCCCGCGCTGCGCTTGACGCTGCGCACACCGCGTTTGCCGTGTGGCGCGCCGTGCCGGCCAAGCAGCGCGCGCAGATCATCAAGCGCTGGAACGACCTGATCGTTGCGAACCAGGAAGACCTGGGGCGTTTGATCTCGCGTGAGCAGGGCAAGCCGCTCGCCGAAGGACGCGGCGAGGTGGCTTACGCGTCGAGCTATGTCGAGTGGTTCGCCGAAGAAGCAACGCGCGCCAACGGTGACGTGATTCCCGCGCCCGTGGTGGGCCGGCGCATGTTTGCCTTGAAGGAGCCGGTGGGCGTGGTCGCCGTGATCACGCCGTGGAACTTTCCGGCCGCGATGATCGCGCGCAAGATCGCGCCTGCGCTGGCCGCGGGTTGCACGGTGGTTGCCAAGCCGGCCGAGGACACGCCGCTCACATCGTTGGCGCTCGTCAAGCTTGCCGAGGAGGCGGGCGTGCCCGCTGGTGTGCTGAACATCGTGACCGCGTCGCGCCAGCGTGCGGCCGAGGTGGTCGACGTCTGGCTCGACGATTCGCGGGTGCGCAAGATCAGCTTCACCGGCTCGACACCTGTGGGCAAGCACCTCGCACGCCGCAGTGCCGACACGCTGAAGAAGCTGTCGCTCGAACTCGGCGGTAACGCGCCCTTTATCGTCTTCGACGATGCCGATCTTGACGCGGCAGTCGACGGGCTGATGGCGGGCAAGTTCCGCAACGGCGGCCAGACCTGCGTCAGCCCGAACCGGGTGTTTGTGCAGGCGGGCGTTCACGACCGCTTCGTCGACAAGCTCGGTGCGCGCATCGCCGCGTTGAAGGTGGGGCCGGCCAGCGACGAGCGCTCGCAGATCGGGCCGATGATCAATGCGAAGGCCATCGACAAGATCGAACGCCACATCAAGGATGCCCTCGATGGCGGCGCACGCGTGGTCGTTGGAGGCCGGCGTCTGACCGCGCTGGGCCCCAATTTCTTTGCGCCCACGCTGTTGGTCGCCGCTGACGCCACGATGGCTTGTTCCTGCGAAGAGACCTTCGGCCCGGTTGTGCCGGTGACGCGCTTCGAGACCGAGGCCGAGGTTGTCGCCGCCGCCAACGGCACGCCTTTCGGCCTGGCTGCGTACTTCTACTCGCAGGACGTGTCGCGCATCTGGCGCATCGCCGAAGCGCTTGAGACCGGGCTGGTCGGTGTCAATGAAGGCGCGCTCGCCGCCGAGGCGGCACCATTCGGCGGCGTGAAGGAGTCGGGCTACGGCCGCGAGGGCTCGGTGCACGGCCTGGACGACTACATGAGCCTGAAGTACGTCTGCCAGGGCAACCTGCGCTGAACGCGATGAACACCTCCGTCATCGAGCGCCTCGCCAGCGCCGGCCGGTTGGACCGCGCCTTTATTGACGGCGATTGGGTGCTGCCCTTAGGGCAGGAGCGCAGCGCCGTCATCGACCCGTCGACGGAGGAGCGCGTCGCGGAGATCATGCTGGGCAACGCGCAGGACGTAGCGGCGGCCGTGGCCGCGGCGCGGCGCGCCTTCGCGAGCTGGTCAGCGAGTACCTCCCAGCGCCGGGCCGCGCTTTTGGACCGCATCCACAGCCTGATCCTGGAGCGCAGCGAAGCGTTCGCACAGGCCATTTCGCAGGAGATGGGTTGCGCCATCACCGTGGCGCGCGGTGCCCAGGTGCCCATTGCTGCACAGCACATCCGTGTAGCCAGCGACTTGGCAGCGAACTATCCCTTCCTTGCGCATCGTGGCAGCACGGCCATCCAGCGCGAGGCCATCGGCGTGTGCGGCCTGATCACACCCTGGAACTGGCCGCTCTACCAGATTACCGCGAAGGTGGGTCCAGCGCTCGCTGCGGGCTGCACCGTGGTCCTGAAGCCCAGTGAGCTGTCGCCGCTGAGTGCGCTGCTGTTCGCCGAAGTGATGAACGACGCGGGCGTGCCGGCCGGTGTGTTCAACCTGGTCAACGGTACCGGGCCCGAGGTCGGTGCGGCGCTGGCTGCGCACCCCGATGTGGACATGATCTCAATCACCGGCTCCACCCGAGCCGGCGTGCTCGTGGCGCAGGCGGCCGCGCCGACCGTCAAGCGCGTGGCCCAGGAACTCGGCGGCAAATCGCCCAACGTCATCCTGCCGGATGCCGACTTCGCACGTGCCATAGCGGCCGCAGTGACCTCGGGCATGCGCAATGTCGGCCAGTCGTGCAGCGCCCCTACGCGCATCATCGTCCCGCACAAACGCTTGGCGGAGGTCGAGCGACTTGCTTGCGAGACGGCCTCTGCCTTCGTCGTGGGCGATCCGCGCTCGCCGCAGACCACGCATGGGCCGGTGGCCAACCGCGCGCAGTTCAACCGTGTGCAGGAAATGATCGGTGTCGGCATCGCGGAAGGCGCGCGTCTTGTTTTTGGCGGCCCCGGCAGGCCGCAGGGGCTGGAGCGTGGGTTCTACGTGCGTCCGACTTTGTTCTCCGATGTGCAGCCGCACATGCAGATCGCGCAGGAAGAGATCTTCGGCCCGGTGTTGGTGATCATCACCTACGACAGCGTGGACGAGGCGGTGGAGATCGCCAACGGCACGGTGTATGGGCTGGGCGCACATGTCCAGGGGCAGGATCTGGCTGCAGCGCGCGCCGTGGCTGCGCGAATCCGGTCCGGACAGGTGCACATCAACAACCCGCCCTGGAGCCCCGATGCGCCCTTCGGTGGCTACAAGCGCTCGGGCAACGGGCGCGAATACGGCGTCGAAGGCCTGGAGGAATACCTCGAAACCAAGGCCATTCTTGGCTACGGAGATGGCCCGGCGCGGGTTGCTGCCTGAGGGCGTCAACGAAGACAGATACCCACAATTCAAAGGACCAACGACCATGACCGTGGCTCTGCTGCTGCACCGCGCCGATGGCGCGCAGCCATCGACCTCTTTTCGCCAGGCCGCGTTCGGCGCAGCCGACCCCTTCGCGCGTCAACGCGAAATCGCCTGGGATGGGCCCAGCGCGATGAGCGTCGGTCGCATCAGCTTCAGTGGTGAGGTCGATGTCGCGCACTATCCGCACACCGAGACGATCGTCGTCGTGGAGGGCTCACTCAGCCTGAGGACTGCTGACGCCGCGCCGCTGGTGTTGCGACGCGGCGAAGGTGCCGTCATCGCCCGTGGCACGGCGCTTCGCATCCAGTCCGCAGTACGCAGTCTGATTGTGTTTTGTGCTGCTGAGGCCGAGCTGTCCAACCAGCCCGGCGTCACACCGCTGCGCGCTGACGCGAACTTCAAGCCGTCCAACTCGCTGCCGGCGGAGGTGCTGCTGGGCCCGGCCCCGCAGTGCCGCAGCGACAACGTCTTCAAGGACGAGTTGACAGGGGTCCAGGTCGGAATCTGGGATTCGACGCCGTACCACCGGATCGTGCGCGCTCATCGCCTCAACGAGTTCATGTACCTGCTGGATGGCAGCGTGCGGTTTGCGGCACCTGATGGCAATGTGCTGTCCGCTGTCACCGGCGATGCGCTGTTCGTACCCCAGGGCACCCCGATCGGCTGGGAAAGCAGCGATCGCGTGGCGAAGTTCTACGTGTGCCAAACCGTGCCTGCTTGAAACGACGATCGAACCCCAGCCATGTCACTGCCATTGCCCCTGCCCCTGCGCCTTGTCGAGTCTTCGCCCCGTTTGCCAGCCCACGCCGACGCCGTCGTGATCGGCGGCGGCATCATCGGCGCCTTCACCGCCTACTACCTGGCCCAGCGCGGGCTGTCGGTTGCCCTGGTCGAAAAGGGCCTCATTGGTGCCGAACAATCGAGCCGCAACTGGGGCTGGTGCCGCCAGCAGAACCGCGACGCACGCGAACTGCCCATGGCCACCCGCAGCCTGGAGCTGTGGGATCAGTTTGCCGCCGAGAGCGGCGAAGACACGGGCTTCAAGCGCTGCGGCTTGCTGTACCTCAGCGATGACGAAGCCCAGATCGCCGTCTGGGCCAAGTGGGGCGACTTCGCGAAGACAGCTGGCGTGACCACGCACATGTTGAGCAGCCGCGAGGCATCTGAGCGCGGGCAGGCGACCGGCCGCGCTTGGACAGGCGGCGTCTTCTCCCCCACCGATGGCACGGCCGATACGGCCAAGGCGGCTCCGGCCGTCGCCGCCGCTCTGATGAAACTCGGCGGCACCGTCCACCAGAACTGCGCCGCGCGTGGCATCGAAATGGAGGGCGGCCGACTCAGCGGCGTGGTCACCGAAGCAGGCGCCATCAAGACCCGCACCGCCGTGCTCGCAGGCGGTGCCTGGGCCTCCTCGTTCTGCAACCAGCTCGGCGTGAATTTTCCGGTGGCCACGATTCGCCAATCGATCGT
Organism: Rubrivivax sp.; assembly: GCA_965249635.1. GTDB lineage: Bacteria > Pseudomonadota > Gammaproteobacteria > Burkholderiales > Burkholderiaceae_C > Rubrivivax. Next base: position 100,771 of record OZ252248.1, read on the forward strand.
CCGTCTGGCGCCGGTCGAACAGCAAGTCCCGGCTGCCATGATCAGCCCGCGCGTGGCCATCACCCAGCGCCCGGACGGCCACTTCATCCTGGCCATCACCGGCCGTGGGCGCGCCGATCCCTCAGCGCAGCTGCTGCGCTTCGCGCCGCAGTTCATCCCGATGTTTGCCAAGCGCTGGCGCAACGTGTTTCCCGGCGGCCTGGAAGGCATCCGCTGGGGTCACGAAACACGAGCCAAGTGGAAGCTTGACGCGCCCACGCCCATGGAACGGGCGCGCATCCTCGACCCGAAGCCCGACCCCGCGGGTGTGCGCGAAATCCACCGCCGCGCGGTCGATTTGTTGCCTGCGTTGCGCGAAGCCAGCGTCGTCAATACGTGGGCTGGTTACATCGACAGCACGCCCGACGGTGTGCCGGGTATTGGTGAGCTGCCGCAAGTTCCGGGGCTCATTCTTGCTGCGGGCTTTTCGGGCCACGGCTTTGGCATCGGCCCCGGCGCTGGCCACATGATTGCGGACTTGGTGTCCGGGGCCAAGCCGATCTTTGATCCCGCGCCTTTCGACCCGGCCCGGTTCAAGGAGTCGATGTGGGGCAAGGTCGCTGATTTCTAGGCTGGTTCGGCATTTGCCGCAGCATGCTGCAACCACGACCTTGGTATTCAAGGTCAGGCGAAGCAAAGTTCCGACAGGCGTGTCGATTGAAGTTGATTCCACTCGCGGCTGACGCGAAAGCGGCATCTTTGCGGCCGCCAGATTCCTAGACTCGTAGCCGCGCCTACCAGTGGATCTGGCCATGACATTCAAACCCAAATTCGGCTTATGACCGCGTTGAGCACAACCGCGCCCAATCTGGCGCCCGCAGCGGTGGAGGCCATGGTCCTCCACTTCTACGGCATGGAGGGCTCCGCGCAGCCGCTGGCCGGCGAGCGTGACCAGAACTGCCTGGTGCAGGCAGCGGATGGCAGTCGCTACGTCTTCAAGATCAGCAATCCGTCTGAGCCGCCCGAGGTTGTCGACTTCCAGATCGCGGCGCTCAACCACATCGCCCGCATGTCGCCGGGCCAGCCCGTGCCGCGCGTCGTGAGGACGCTGGAAGGGCACACACACGGCACGATTGCGCTGCCTAGCGGCCTACAGACCCGCGTGCGGATGCTGACCTACCTGGACGGCATCCAGATCCGCGAAACCGAACGCACTGCTGCACAGCGGCGCGCCATGGGCAGCGGCCTGGCCGGCTTGAACCTCGCGCTGCGCGGTTTCGCGCACCCGGGCGCGTCGCATGACCTGCTGTGGAACGTGGCCACGGCGCATCGCCTGACCGAACAGCTTGACAGTCTTGTGGATGCCCAGCGCCGCGCCCTGGCCCAGACGTTCATGACGCGCTTTACAACGCACGTGCTGCCGCGCCTGCCGTCGCTGCGGGCTCAGGTTGTCCACAACGACTACCACCTCTACAACGTGCTGGTGGACCCCGAGGATCAGGCGCGCATCGTCGGCATCATCGACTTCGGCGACATGGTGCAAGCACCGCTTGTTGGCGAGGTGGCAACAGCTGCTGCTTTCCACATGGCCGGCTGCCCCGACCCCTTCGAGGGGCCGGCCCAGTTCGTGGGCGCTTACCACGCTGTGCTGCCCCTGACGGGTGCCGAAGAGGAGGTCGTCGCTGATCTGATGGCGACGCGCCAGCTCGTCACGGCGTTGATCTCCGAATGGCGCGCTGCGCGCTACCCCGATAACCGCGCCTACATCATGCGACACAACCCCGCCGCTTGGGAGGCCCTGTCCCAGATGGCCGATCTGTCCCGCAACACCGCACGCGACCGCCTGTTGGCGGGTCTTAAAACTGGAGTTCATGAATGAAGAGCACGACCGACCTCAACATGGTCAACGCCTACATCCCGGGCCGCGCCAATGTGAGCCCGACTACCGCCGCGATGATCGCGCGCCGCGATGCATTGCTCGGTCCGGCCTACCGCCTGATGTACGAGCGGCCGCTGCATATCGTCAAGGGCGAAGGCGCCTGGCTGATCGACCCGCAAGGGCGCCGCTATCTCGACGCGTACAACAACGTCACGTCGCTCGGGCATTGCCACCCGGCGGTCACCGAGGCGATCTGCCAGCAGGTGCAGACACTGGCCACCAACACGCGCTACCTGCACGACTCGATCCTGGAGCTGGCTGAGCGTCTGCTTGCCACCGTGCCGCAGACTCAGTTGGCCCACCTGATGCTGACCTGCACGGGTAGCGAGGCAAACGACCTGGCCTATCGCATCGCCAAAGTCCGCACCGGTGGCACCGGCATCATCGTGACCGACACCGCGTACCACGGCATCACCGACAGCGTCTCGAAGTTTTCGCCCTCGCTGGGCGTGACCGTCGATCTGGGCGAGCATGTGCGCCTGGTGCCGGCGCCACGCCTGTATCACGCCGGGGGCATTGACCTGGGTCAGCGCTTCGCCCGCGACGTCGAGGCGGCCATCGCCGACCTGCAGCGCCACGGCATCAAGCCTGCCATGCTGATCGTCGATTCCCTGTTCACCAGCGATGGCATCCTCCCCGGGCCGGCCGGCTTCCTCAAGGGCGCGGCCGATGCCATCAAGCGGGCCGGTGGCCTGTTCATCGCCGACGAAGTGCAACCCGGCTTCGGCCGCACCGGCGAATACCTTTGGGGCTTTCAGCGCCATGGTGTCGTGCCCGACATCGTCACGATGGGCAAGCCGATGGGCAACGGCCAACCGATTGCGGGCCTGCTTGCAACCGCCGACGTCCTGGCAGATTTCGGGAGGACCTCGCGCTACTTCAACACCTTTGCAGGCAACACCGTCTCCTGTGTGGCGGCGCTGGCGGTGCTGGACACGATTGAACGTGACCGGCTGGTGCAGCATGCTGCCCAGGTGGGCAAGTTGCTTCTCGACGGCATCGCCTCGCTGGCCGTCCGGCACGAGGCCATAGGCGATGTGCGCGGCGCGGGGTTCTTTGTGGGCGTCGAACTCGTCAGCGACCGGGCCTCGCGAGCACCGGATCGCGAGCTCACGAGCCAGGTGGTCAATCGGATGCGCGACAAGGGCGTGCTGATCAGTGCCTGCGCGATGGGACACAACGTGCTCAAGATCAGGCCGCCGCTGGTCCTGACTGCAGAACAGGCCGGCCTTGTCATCCAGGCGCTGGACGAATCGCTCAGCGAGTCGCGAACGGCCTGATCGAACGGTGGCTGCATCAACCTCTGGCACTATCGTTGCTTATGAACGTAGCCATGCCCCTCGATCGCTTCGACCTCAAGATCCTTGCGCACCTCGAGCGTGAGGGTCGCTGCTCGAATGTCGAGTTGGCCGATGCTGTGGGCCTGAGTCAGAGCCCGTGTCTCGTGCGGACGAAGCGGCTGCAGGAAACCGGCGTGATCCGCGGCTATGGCGCAAACATTGCGCTCGAGAAGCTGGGCAATTGCGTGAGCATCTTTTCCGAGGTGACGATTGGCAGCCATCGGCCTGCGGACTTCCGCAAGTTTGAAGAATCCGTTGATCGTCACCACGAAATCGTCGAGTGGTTTAACGTCAGCGGCGGCTACGACTATCTGTTGAAGATCGTGGCGCCGAACGTCGGCCATTTTCAGGAGCTGATGGAGCGCCTGCTGCAGGAAGACATGGGGATCGAGAAGTTCACGAGCCGCATCGTCTTGCGGCAGTCATCCGGCAGGAGGACGTATCCGCTCCATCTCATCGCAGGGCAGTTCCTGCGCACCTGAGGGCCTGATCAGTAGCCTCGGGCACGATCGACCAGACCCACCAGCGGCTCGCCGCGTGCATGGCGGCGCAGGTTGTCGATGACGACGCGCGCGGCCGTTTGCGGCTGCGTCATGCTGGCGATGTGCGGCGTGATCTGCACGCGCGGATGTGACCAAAGCGGGTCGGTTTCGGGAAGCGGCTCCGGGTCGGTGACGTCGAGCACGGCCTCGGCCAGCTGGCCAGCGTCGAGCGCGCGCAGCAGGTCGGCGGCGACGAGCTGCGGCCCACGGCCCACGTGCACCACACACGCGCTGCGCGGCAGCTTGGCGAACAGCGCCGCATTCAACAGGCCCCGCGTGGCGTTGGTCAGCGGCAGCAGGCACACGAGGATCTGCGTGCGCGCGAGGAAGCCGTCGAGTTGGTCGTCGCCAGCATGGCAGCGCACGCCCGGAAGGTCGCGGCGCGAACGGCTCCAGCCGGCGGCGTCGAAGCCGAGTGCGACCAGCTGCGCCAGCACCGCCTGCCCGAGCGAGCCCAGGCCCAACACGCCCACGCAGCACTCCGCCGCCGTGCGCACTTGCAGCGGCTGCCACTGCCGTTGCTGCTGGGCGCGTCGGTAGGCGGGCATGTCGCGGTGCAGGTCGAGCACGGCGTGCGTCACGTACTCCACCATGCCCTGCACGATGCCGGGTTCCACCATGCGCACCACGGTCAGCTGAGGCGGCAGCGCTGCGAAGTCGAACTGGTCGACACCAGCGCCAGTGGAGAACAGCAGCTCCAGGTTTGGGAACTGCGCACCCAGGTCGGCCGGTGGCACCCAGGCGGCTAGGTAGCGCACGTCGTGCGCGACACCGATATCGGGCCAGAGCCGGAAGTCGATCTGCGGAGCGTCGTGGCGGAAGATTTCGGCCCATTGCCGGCCGCGTTGCGCGTCGGCTTTGTAGACAAAAGCCGGCCGCATCAGCGCCTTAACCCAGCGCCTGGCTGACGATGGCGTAGAGGCGGGCGCCGGCGTCGCGCACCAGTGGCGCGCCGCGCACCATGGTCGTCGGCGCGTCCACGCGCAGCAGGCCCAGGCTTTCCAGCCACTCGCCCAAGCCGCTGTCGAAGTCGATGTCAATGCGCGTGAAGCGACCAGCGTTCAGGCCGACGAGATGCGCGATCAGCGCCTGCGCGCCTTCAGCCTCGGGCGCCACCACCGGGCCGATGGCGTGGCCGCGGCCGAAACGGCGCAACATCGCGAAGCCGCACGCGCGGCCGGCCTCGTCCAGCACCACCGAGGCGTCGGCGTCACGGAACAGCTCGTCGATCAGCGCCGGCCGCAGCATGCCGCGCGCCGCAGTGTCCAGCGCCCGCAGCGCCGGCAGGTCGGCCTCGGTGGCCGGGCGCAGGCGCCGCTTGGGGCCTAGCGCGATCAGCGGTGCCGGTTGGGCCACGCCCTGGTGTTGGCGGATCTCGCCCGTGCGAACGAACCCCAGGCGCTCGTAGAGGCCGCGGCCCTCGCTGGTGGCGTGCAGCAACACGCTGCAGCCCTCCAGGCCGTCCAACAGCGCCGTCATCAGGCGGTGGCCGATGCGCCGGCCCTGGCAGGCCGGGGAGACAACGATGAGGCCGATCGCGGCATGCTGGGGCCCATAGCGCAAGCGCAGCCCGGTGCCGACGATCTGGCCGTCACGCACGGCGACAAGACCTTCGGCATGGCGGAAGGCCTGCTCCCAATCGGCCGGGCGGTGCGGCCAGCGTAAGTCATCGGTCAGCGCGTGGGCGGCGGACAGGTCGGCCGCGGTCATCGCGCGCAGGGCTACTCCATCGGAAGCCAAGGCGGCAGTTCTTGCAGCCATCGCGTCATTCTCCTGTGCTGTTGGGGCGTATGTTGTGCGCAATCGGGTCGCAGTGCCAGTCGAAATCCGGGTTTGTCATCAGTTCGGCAGCTTGCGCTTGCGCGGGCGTCTGCAGCGCAAGGATGCGCTGCATCGGCCTGATGGAACGAACACATATGCCATGCGCTCCCGCCTACGATTCTTTCAATCGATAGGCGGCAGGCACTCCTTAAGCGTCTCGGTCCGAGCTACCGTTCAAAATGATATGACGGCTTCGCTACGTCACTTGATCTTTGCGCCCTGTTCGATGTGGTCGACGAGGTGCACGACGTCAACCGGTTGGCTACTGAAGCGCAGACGAATGCCTGCGAGATCCTGACCAGCCTGGGCATGCGCTACCGACGGCACTACGCAAACGGTGTTGCACCATGAAGATCGTCATCCTCGGAGCCGGCGTGATCGGCACCACCACCGCCTACTACTTGGCCCTGCGTGGGCATGAGGTGACGGTGCTGGAGCGCCAGCCTGGGCCAGGGCTTGAAACCAGCTTCGCCAACGCCGGTGAGGTATCGCCGGGCTATGCGTCGCCCTGGGCCGGCCCTGGTGTACCGCTCAAGGCTATCAAGTGGCTGCTCATGCACCACAGCCCGCTGGTCATCAAACCGATGATGGACCCGACCATGTGGCGCTGGTGTGCGGCGATGCTGCGAAATTGCACTGAACAGCGATACCGCATCAACAAGTCGCGCATGGTGCGCCTGGCTGAATACAGCCGCGATTGCCTCAAGGAGTTGCGGGCCAGTACCGGACTGACCTACGACGAGCGAGCGCTCGGCACACTGCAACTCTTCCGCACCCAGAAGCAGCTCGACGCGACGGCCAAGGATATTGAAGTCTTGAAGCAGTACAGCGTACCGTTCGAGCTGCTGGACCGCGCCGGCTACCTCCGGTGCGAACCGGCCTTGGCGGAGGTTAGCGACAAGTTCGTCGGCGGCTTGCGACTGCCGGGAGACGAGACGGGTGACTGTTTCAAGTTCACTACGCAGCTTGCAAAGCTGGCTGCGCAGCGCGGGGTCAACTTCCGCTTTGGCGTGCGGGTGCAGCGGCTGGTCGACGGACCGCACGGTGTGCAGGCGGTGGAAACCTCGGTCGGGCACCTGCAGACTGACCGCGTGCTGGTGGCGCTGGGCAGCTACTCCGCCCAATTGCTGGCGCCGCTGGGGCTGCGCCTGCCGGTGTATCCGGTCAAGGGTTATTCGATTACCGTGCCAGTTGCTGATGCAGCGGCCGCACCGGAGTCGACCATCATGGACGAGACTCACAAGGTGGCCGTGACCCGGCTGGGCGACCGCATACGCGTCGGCGGAACTGCACAACTGTCGGGTTTCGATATGCAGCTTGACGCTGCCCGACGGCGCACGCTGGAGTACGTTGTGAGCGACCTGTTCCCGCGCGGCGGTGATGTGTCGCGCGCCGAATTCTGGGCAGGTCTGCGGCCAATGACGCCTGACGGCACACCGGTGATCGGCCCGACGCCGGTACCGAAGCTGTGGCTGGCGACGGGACACGGGACGCTCGGTTGGACGATGGCCGCAGGTACCGGCCGCCTGCTGGCGGATTGGTTGTCCGGCGTACCGCCACAGATCGACACGGAAGGTTTGACGATCGACCGTTTTGCGCCGACCGGGCCTGGGGTTCGCCGCGCTGGCTCCGTAGAGTCAGGCTGATTCGGCTGCCGTCGATGAGCTCCACCGTTCGGAGCGATTTGCAAAGGGGCCCCCGGCAAGATTTGTGCAGCCTGGTCGCATGGGTTGATTCGGGATCGGATCCAAGCGCACAGCGAGATGGGCGCAGACCGCAGAGAGTCAAACCAAAGGCCATCGAAAGGCCGTGACCTTGAGCATCAGAACGATCAAGGTATTCGATTTGCCGCTTTGAACGTGTAACGCAAACGCCGTACAGTTTGCCAATGCCCAAAACGGCCGTGCTGCCCCAGGTTCGTGTCGCTCCTGAGCTGCGCGAGAGCGTCGAAGCCGTACTCACCAACGGCGAGACCCTGTCTGACTTTGTAGTGTCGGCTGTGCGTCGAGCGCTGGTCTACAGAACCCTTCAGACCGAATTCGCGGCTCGAGGCCAAGTTGCTAGCGAACAGTTCGCCAGAACCGGCCAGAGTTTTTCGACCGAGGCCTTACTTGGCGAACTCCGCCAGAAGACCCAGCGCCGACGTGCCGAGCTGAAAGGCAAACCGGGGTTGTGAACCATCACGTCGTCAAATGGAGCCCGCAAGCCCGTGACGATCTGATTCGCCCTCACGCCTGAATTTGGCCAGCATCGACCTGCGCTTCGCTCAGTATTGCGAGAGCGGGTTGTCGGCCCTTCGCGGCCGCATCCGTTGGAATAACAACTCGAACAGGCAATGAGCCTTTTGGATGCGCCCCGGAATCCGCCGCGATTCAATGCTTGTCAGGAGGTCATTTGGTGACGGAGAGTCGTGAGGACTGGAGCCGCCGACCCAATCATGCGCTTGGACTGAACTGGCCACCGATGAATACTGTGCGGGGGCCGGTAGGGCCTTGAGCTCGGTCGACTGGTTTGCCGCATTCAGCCTTCAGTCGATCCGCGCCGGCGTGTGGCGCGGGACGGCCACAAGCAGTCGAACGGCCTGTAGCCTCAAAGCGGCCATCCGAAACGGCATTGCCATGCATCAGCACCGAGCAGTGCGATCAGTCTGACACGCTCCGAGCGCTCTGGCTGGCGCCGCTGACCGAAAGAACGGGCCACGTGGAGGTCGCTGACGAAGAACTACTTCAAGGCCAGGGCATGTTGAGGGGGTTTGACAATTGCGTAACGATGTTGTTACGCTATTCCCCATGGATCGCATCGCTCAGGCCCTCGTCGACCCCATTCGCAGGGAGATCCTGCGCATGGTTTGCCGCGAGCCTCTGCCCGCCGGTGCGGTCGCTGACGCGTTCTCTGTGAGCCGGCCTGCCATCAGCCGTCATCTGCGCGTATTGCGCGAGGCCGGCTTGTTGCGGGGTGAGGCTATAGGACGGGAACGTGTCTATCGGCTCGACGTAGGCCCCCTTGGGGAACTGCGGGACTTCCTGATCGAACTCGGCGCTCACGGCGACGAGCGCGGCGACTGGACTCGCCGATTCATGGCGCTCGAGACCGAGGTGTATCGCACTCGCGCAAAGCGCAAGCAGGCCTCACTGGACACCAACACTGATCGAAAACGGAAGGAGTCAGCATGATGCAGCCCCCGCCCACGGGCCAACTCAACGGCAATGACTTGGTCATCAGGCGCCAGTTTCGCGCACCGATCGAGGATGTATGGACGAGTTTGACGGATCCGCAAAGCACGGCTCGCTGGTTCGGCCCCTGGCGCTGGGTCGATCGACCTGGGCCGGGCCATCTCATCGCCTACACGATGATCCAGGAAGAAGGACATCCTGAATCGACCGCGCGAGTCGACCGCTGCGATGAGCCGCGGCATCTCGCGATCACGACCGATGGCTCGTTCTCTTTCTCGTACGAGATCACGTTGGAACAGTCTGGCAACACCACCACCTTGACGTTCGTACACCACCTTGCCGATCGAAAAATGGCCGGCGACTTCGGCCCCGGCTGGGAGTTCTACTTGGACCTGCTGGTCCACTTCCGCGAAGGTCTGCCGTTCCGAAAATTCGACGAGTACTACCCGTCGCAGAAGCAGCACTACCTCGATCTGGCAGGGCAGGCCTAGTCTGAGATGACGCCGGAAGCGGTGTCCTGGCAAAGGGGCCGCTAACGCGGCGACGGCGGCAGCATGAGCGTCAGGTCATCGCTGGGAGCGGACTTCTGAGGCCAGAGCGTCGCCGATGCGCCGCCCTGCGGCCTGTGAGTATTGTCCAGCCAGTACAAGTCGACTAGAGCCGGCAGTTGGGGCGGCTTCTGGACCGCCCCGTAGACACGCTTCGCGAGCGACCCAAGCGTATGGGCTGTGACAACCGTCATACCCCGCGGTGACACTCTGGTTCATGCCCATACCGAGCCCACAGCGCGTTTTCCTCGATGGGTCCGTGGTCGAGGCCCTGTGCGGCCGCGGGCCGTGCGCTGCGCTGGTATTGATCAATGGCGCCGGTGGTCCCCTGGCCGGATGGATGCGGGTCTGGGAGTCCCTGGCGGCACTTGGCACGGTCGTCGTCTGGAACCGACCGGGCATCGGCGCCAGCCAGCCGCCCCGCGTGGCCCAGACCTCGGCCGCCATCGTCGGCCATTCGCTGGGCGGCCTGCACGGCCAGTACTTCGCACGGAACCATCCGGGTGAGGTCGCCGCCGTCGTCATGCTGGATGCCACCGCGCCGCAGGACATCGTAGCGATGACTGTCAGTGCGTCTCGGGTTCAGCGCGGTGCGCAAGCCGTGCTCGATCGTCTGTGGCCACCGGAGCCTCATGGTGAGGTGGTTCACGCGAAGGCCAGCGCAGCACAGGTGGAAGGCTCGCCGACCTTTCCTGCAAATCCCCTGGCGGTGGTCACCGGCATGCGGCCCGCCCTGGCCTGGATGACCCCTCACGCGCAGCTGGATGCCCGCGCACTGCACCCGCAAGCCCTGTCCTGGCTGTCGCTGCTGGGAACCCAGATCTTCGCCAGCCGCAGCGGACACTTCCCGCAGATCTCCGAACCAGCCTTGGTGGCGAAGGTCGTCACAGACATCCTCGAGGCTGCGGCCGTCCGCGCTGCAACCTGAAATCCACTCATCATTGCCCATGCCAAGTCGTCTGCGTATCGCCCATTGCCGCCACTCTGCCGCTCGTCTGTTGTGTGTCGTCTTCCTGGCGTTGTTGGGTCTGGTGGCCGGCTGCGCCCAGGTGCCCCGCCATGGGGTCACCTCGGCCAGCAATGGCGCAATGGCATATGCGCTGGATGGCCCGTCCAACACGACTGCCGTCGTCCTGCAGAGCGGTCTGGGCGATGGGCGCTCCACTTGGGGCGGCATCTGGCCGCAACTGGTCTCGAAGCACCGTGTGTTTGCGATCGACCGTCCTGGCTACGGCGACAGTCCGGCGAGCGACCGGTCGCGCGATCCGTGTCAGGTGGCGACGGAACTGCGCGAGGCACTGCGCGAGGCCCAGGTGCCAGCGCCGTTCCTGCTGGTCGGGCATTCGCTTGGCGGGCTCTATCAGTACGCCTTCGCCCGGCTGTACCCCCAGGACACCGCTGGATTGCTGCTGCTGGACCCCACGAACCCGGCGCACTGGGCCACCCTGCAAAAGGAGACGCCGGCAACGGCCGCGGCCCTGCTCGGCCTGCGGGCCACGGTGTTCACGCCTGCCATGAGGGCCGAATTCGACGATCAGACCGTTTGCCTGGACAGGCTTGAGACCCTGCCGAAGCCGACCGCGCCGTCGCGCCTGCTGGTGTCCACGCGGCAAGGAGCGCTGGAAGGCGAGGCGTTTCGCAGCGCGCTCCAAAGCCTTCGGCGGGACTGGCAGCAACGCCTTGGTTGGCCCGCCATCGAAGCGGTGCCGAACGCGGGGCACTATGTGCACCGCGACGCGCCCAAGCTGGTTGTGCAGGCCATCGATGACTTGGCTTCGCGCGGGCGGTCAGCGCCTCGATGATCGGATCAGCGGACGAATTCGCGATGCGTACGGTGACCTGACGATGCAGCTCTTTGAACTGTCTGCAGGATTGCTACTCGCCATTGCCGGTGTCGTCTTGACCGTTCGGGCAAATCGCTTGATTTCGTTGCACCAACGCGTCTTGACGTGGCCGTCGGTTCCAGGGGTCGTCGTTCGAAGCGACCTGCGTGAGAAGACCGATGGCGACGGCACCTCCTACCGAGCCGAGCTGACCTGCACGTACGCGACAGATGGCCGCCGGTACACCACGGCGCGTCACACGGAGGGCATGAGCTTCAGCCAACCCGAGCAGTCGGCTCGGACGCTGGTCGCTGCCTTTCCCACGGGCAGGACCGTCGAGATCCGCGTCAACCCTGAGGATGTCGCCGACGGAGTCCTCGTCACGGGCAAGCCGGAGCACATGGTGGTCATCCGCCGTATCGGCCTCGCAGCGCTTGTCGCTGGCATCTGCCTGGCTGTGTACACACTGATCCGTGGGCCGTGAGGCTGACGCCATTGCTCGCCTTCCTGACCCTGCATGTCCTTCTCCGCGGGTGCCGACCGGCTCGGAACCTACATCGATGAGCCTTTAGACGCCTCGCTCAGCGGGGACCACCTCGCATATGCTGAAGTACTTCGGCATCGAACACGATGAACCGCACTGAGTTTCGAGGAGGCCAGTTGGTTTAAGTGAATCTTGTGTCGTCAGCTAATGTGAAAAGCTTGGCCTTTGGTTGATCGGTTTTTCTCCTTCTGTCATTGAGCTCCCCGCAGGGGCCGCCGGAGGCCCCCTGGTAGAACCATGTATTTATGGTTCTACCACCTCGCAGGCGCTTGTTCTTTGCCGAGCTCTCGCCGCCTGAACTTTTGCCCGCTGTTGTTGCCAGTAGATTTCCTCGGCCTCCGCCGGCGGGATGTAGCCAATGGGCTGCAACAAGCGACGATTGTTGAACCATGACACCCATTCCAGCGTCGCCATCTCTACCGCCTCGCGGGTCTTCCACGGCCCCAGCCGGTGAATGGTCTCGGCCTTGTACAGCCCGTTGATCGTCTCGGCCAGCGAGTTATCGTAGGAGTCGCCCTTGCTACCCACCGAGGGCTGAATACCCGCCTCGTCCAGCCGCTCGCTGTAGCGAAAAGACAGGTATTGCGACCCACGGTCCGAGTGGTGTGTCAGTTGCCCACCACCAGCCGGACGGCGCGCATACAGCGCTTGTTCCAGCGCGTCCAGCACAAAGTCTGCCGTCATCGAAGAGCTCACGCGCCAGCCCACGATGTAGCGCGCATAAACATCGATCACAAAGGCCACGTAGACAAACCCCTGCCAGGTCGATACGTACGTGAAATCGCTCACCCACAGCTCATTGGGCCGCTGGGCATGGAACTCTCGGTTGACGTGGTCCAGCGGGCACGGCACCTTCGGATCGGGCACCGTCGTGCGCACCTTCTTACCGCGCATCACGCCACGCAGACCCAAGTGCCGCATCAAACGTTCCACCGTGCAGCGCGCGGCCACGATGTTCTCGCGCTTGAGTTGGCGCCAGACCTTGTCGGCCCCGTAGACGTTCATATTGGCCTTGAACACGCGCTCAATCTCGGGCATCAACGCCACATCCCGTTGCCGCCTGGGCGGGCACAGCGTCGGATCCCGTCGTCGCGCAGCTTCGCGCCAATAGGCCGATGGGGAGATCTGCAAGGTCTTGCAGATCGGCTCGACCCCCAAACGCTGACGATGGGTGTCCACAAACGGCCTGATCACTTCAAGCGGCGGTCGAGCTCCGCCTGGGCGAAAAAAGCGCTGGCCAGCTTGAGAATTTCGTTGGCCCGGCGCAGCTCCTTGACCTCGCGCTCAAGGTCCCTGATGCGGTCCTGTTCGGCTGTGGTGATGCCGGGGCGGGCGCCGGCGTCGACCTGGGCCTGCTTGACCCAATCCAACAGGGTTGACGGCACGCAGCCAATCTTGGGCGCAATCGACTCGACCGTGGCCCACAACGACGGGTATTCGCCGAGGTGCTCCTGGACCAGCCGCACGGCCCGCTCGCGGGTCTCGGGTGAGAACTTGGGTGACTTCTTCATGGCTCCATCCTCTCAGGATTCGGAGCCTCTTCAAAAGCCGGGGCGGTTCATTGCCGTTCGGGCTCTTGTGGGGCCATCGAGCCAAGGTCTTGTCTCGATCCTGCGGGCTGCGATCCCTGACGCAAAGACTGACAAGCCTGGCCGTCAGAGACGAGCAATAGCCAATGCCTGGCTCATGCATAGCTGATGCATGGCCGGTGCAACCGGCGGTCCCACGTTGTGGATTGGCAGTTCTCGAAGGGGAGGGCTGCCTTTTCAACCCACGCTACCACGACGTTCTCGCCGTCAAGGTCGGCGCCTTCGCTGGTGCGAAGGCTTGCGGCCTCACGTGTGTTCGGCCGTCTGTCGAACCTGTGACGGCTTGCGCTGCGCCGTGGTGCTCCGGTCTCGGGCAATCCCGCCCGATTCAGTCTGGAGTTCGATATGTCGTCATCTGTTTCCACCGCTGCTGTTTGCGCCGCCAGTGCTGCTGGCGCTGTGGGTAGTTCTGCTGTCAGCTCTGCAGTCAGTTTTGCCAGTAATGCCCTGATGGTGTGTGACGCCAGGGGTGCTTATCGCCCCGCCACAGGCGATGAGGTGCTGCGCCAAGCGCGTTGTGTGATGTCACGTCGGGTGCGGCGCGGGGTGAGCTTCTGTTCTCCCAGTGTGATGCGGGACTACCTGTTGCTGCAGTTGGGCCACCTGGAGCATGAAGTGTTCTGTGTCGCTTTCCTGGACGCACAGCACCGCTTGCTGGAATTTCGGGAGATGTTCAAGGGGTCCTTGACACAGACTTCGGTGTACCCGCGCGAGGTGGTCAAGGCTGCTTTGGCCTGCAATGCCGCTGCCGTGGTGCTGTCGCACAACCACCCCTCAGGTCAGGCCGAACCCAGCCGGGCGGATGAGTTCTTGACGCAGGCATTGAAGTCCGCATTACAGCTGGTCGATGTGCGGGTGCTGGATCACATCGTGGTGGGCGCCGACAGCTCGGTGAGTTTTGCTGAGCGTGGGCTGATCTAACGGTCCTGGGGCTTCGGCCCCCTTTTTTGCTCCTTTCATCGCTTGCATGGTGGCTGAGGTGGCGGGTTGGCCTCCTTGGCCCCAGGGGCGCGGCTGCGCCTGCCTGTTGCTGTCAGCTGCCTGGTCAGCCGGCCCGGTTCGGGGCTCGGGCTCTCGGACTGCATGGGCCTTCCCCAATGGAAGCCACTCATGTGTGGCAGCCATCTTCGTCGGCGCAAGACTGCGTCTCCTTCGGCAGCGGGGCTGGCCTTTGGCGGGCGCTTGCCCTGTCAAGGGCCGCTGCGGCGCCCGTGTCCTCGGCTTCGCCTGCGGGCCGCGCCAGCGCCTGCGTTTGCTCCCTTGACAGCGCACCCGCGTCGGCCACCATTTGCGAAACCATGTTGACCGCAGGGTGTTTGCCAGAGATGTTCTGTGCCCCCCCGCTCGGTATGGTGTCTAACCGCTGCCCATTGGCATAAACTGGTTCGATGTCTTTGCCTTTGTGGTCATGGCCATCGGGTCGGCGGTTGTTTCGCAAGCCGTTCAGCCGCGTGCGCGGTGTACTGGTGGTGGTGTTGGTACTTCTGCTGGTGGCGGGTGGTACCTTGGTGCTGCGTTCGCAGGGTTGACCCGTCCAGCTTGAGCTGGGTGCTGCGGACTCCAGTGTGGGTTCGCCAGCGCGCGCGACAGCTCACCGGCACGATTGAACCTGAGGCCGGTAGGTTTCGGTGCGGCGGCGGCTCCGCAGCTGATCGATCTATCAGTACTGCTGCAGTACTCTGGACGGTGCCAACAACCGGTTCGAGCTCGAGGAGTCGCCAGATATTGCTTCGGCGACGTTGGCTGCGTTCATGCGCTGGGCACCCTGTCTCAGACCATGACGAGTCTGCAGCTTTTGCATTGAACACGCGTCAAACTGAAAAGCCGCTTACTTCAGGTGTCAGCCACTGGCGCAGCCCGAATGTTGGGGTCATCAAGCTCTGGACCGTTTGCGCTGTCACAAACTTGGCGAGCGAACTTGCCCCGGCTGAAGGACATGGCAACTCCTTGGAAGAGGGCGGTCTGGGGCAAGCGCTGACCACTGCGTCCTTCTGTTTTGGGGAATCCTGATCGGGGCGGGTTCGACGCCCAGCAGCGCTGGACCTCTCATGCGGGCTACAGGTCTTCAACCCTGCGCTGCGGTGAATTTCCCCTTGGGCGGTAGTGATGCCGCTCACGCTGGTGTCTGCGACACCGGTCCGCCCAATTCCTCGCGAGACAAATTCCTCCTCGTCTTCGGGTCCTTCGCTTCGCTGCGGCCACGGCGGGCCTGCTTGCAGCAGGCCTTGACCGTCTGTACCGGACTTCGCTGTCGCTGTCGCCGGTCCTTGGCCGGGCCGTGGTTCCGACCGCCCGCACCCCGATGCACAGATCCCCAACAAGGTCGCGGTGGTCGCGGTCTTGTTCAAACCGCATCAAGGAGTTTTTCATCATGTCCAGCATCGGAACTTTTGCTTTCGCCAACGAGCAATTCAGCGGCACCGTTCGCAGCCTCAACCTGAACATCAAGGCGCGCATCGTGCCCGTGGCCGACAAGCGCAAAAGCAGCCCCGACTACCGCGTGGTCACCGGCAACGGCTACGAACTCGGCGTGGCCTGGGCACGGGTGAGCCGCAGCAACCGCGGCTACCTGTCGGTCTCGCTCGACGACCCCTCACTGCCCGCGCCGATCTATGCCCGGCTGATCGAGAGCTCCGCCACACCGGGTGAGCACGAGCTGCTGTGGAGCCGCGCGCGTCGCGGCGACTGATCGCCGTACCGGGGCCGGCTTGCGTAGCCGCCGGCCCCAGCACCTCGAGTTAAGTCCGAGCTGCAGTGTCAGCAGTCTCACCCTGTGAGACGGTGAGGGTGAATCATGCGTTCATGACAGCCCTGAACCCCTACGACCGACCGATGACGCCGTGCTGGCACTGCACGGGTTTTGTGGCGCTGACGGCGCAGGGCTCTGCTGCAGCTTGTGGGCGCCGATCTGGTAGTGCCCCTGATGTCCCGTTGGGCGTCCTGCGTGTGGTGGCGACGCCGGCCAGGGGCTGCGTGCAGTTTGTTCGGGAGGTGGGTGTGGACGACGAACCGGACTGGAGGCCGTTGCCGCTATCGCATGCGCAGCTTCAGGCCTATGTCGCGGGCAGGCCTGTAGCCGACAAAGCCAACCGTCTGGTTCAGCTGCGACTGAAGATACTGGAGTTGTAAAGGATGAGCGCGGCCAGAACGCTCATGAACAGCGCCGTTCGGTGTCCCCACGGGCTGGAAACCCAGTCCAGATAGCGTTGCAGCAGGGATGATCGTGGCTTAGGAGCCTGCCAGGCGGTTTGCGTGCGCATGGCGGACTGTACGGCTGCGACGGCCGCATGCCCGATCTCGCGCTGCGCCTGCTCGCTGGCGCGACGCAGCTCGGCGCTGGCGTGGTCCAGGGACACGCTGGTTTGCTGGGCTATCGTTGCCGCAAAGCGCTCTCGCACACCCTTGTCCAGCGCGAGTACGGCTTGGCCATACCGGTCGAGCATCACTTCCAGCCGTTCGCGCTCGGCGGTCATTTCAGCGGTGGAGGTCTGAAGGGTCTTGTTGATCGCCTGCGCCTCCAACAAGGCGCGCCGCGCCTCGTTCAGGAGTTGCCCGCAGTCCCCGATCGCTTCCGCGATGAGCGCCTCGCGCGCCCGGGTGGGCCCATGGTCCTGCGGTGCGTCGAACAGGCGCTGGGCGATGTTGTCGGCCATGGTGTTTTGTAGCAAGCAAGCCGATCGGCTCAGGCGGCGCGCTGACCCGTGATAGCGGCGAATGCCGCATCCAGGTTGCGGTTTGCAGAGGTCGCCAGGCGCTTGGTGGCCAGACGGCGGGCGAGTTTGATGCGCTCCTCCTCGTCCGATGTTCTGTGGATCTCGGCCTTGATGTCGCGTGTGTCGGCCAGCACGCTGGCCAGCGACTCGCCGGTCCCCTTGATCCGGTCGTAGACCTCGTTGTAGTACAGCACCGCACCGGGGCTGAGCTTGAAAAACTCGCCATCCAGCGCGCACAGAGCCGCAAATACTTCTTGCAAGGTTTCATCGGTTTCCAGGCCGTTGAAGACCACGCGCACCTTGGCTGGTGGAACACCCATGCTGCGCAGGGCGCGCAGGGTATTGACGGTATCCATCTGCTGTTTGCGCGGCCGCATCGCAGGCACGATCCACAGATCGAAATCCTCGTGCGCGCCTTCAACGCGGCCCAGCGTGCGCAGAAAACCTTCGACATTGGACGCGCCGACATCCACGATGACGTCAGGCATCAGGGCCATGCGCTCTTGCATCAGCTCGAACTGGCGTGCCGGAATTGCCTCGACATCGACGCCGTCAACTCGGGCGTCGATGTTCAAGGATTCCACGGAGATGACCCTCGCCTGCAGACGGGGTTGCAGGAGTTGTGCCGCAATAAGGGTCTTGCCGACGTTGCCGCTGAAGTTGATGACACAGATTTTCATGGTGAGGAATTCCCAGGTGATGGCGAGCTTGGGGTGTGTTCCGCCGCAGTGGCGGGTTTGATGGATGGGGTGTCAAAACTCTGAGAACCCCCGCCACGCTGCTGGGACTGGCGGTAACGGTAGGCCAGGACATCCAGATCAGGGCAGGACTGGCGGATGGCAGTGATGAAGTCGGTGGGCGGCGCGAAGCCGACTGTTGCAGGCGGCTTGACCTCCAGCAGCGGGACCTTGTCGCCCACGGCAAGGTCATCGGGAGTCGGTCCAGCTGCGACAGGTGATTTGACTGGAGGCAGTGGCGGTGGCAGTGAGGGTGGAGCCGTAGCGGGTGCGGGAATTTGCGCCGGGTCGGGAATTTGCTGTGACGATGCAGGGTTCGATTCGTCGCTACCTTGCCTTTGCTGCCGCAGCCGGTAGACGGTCTGACGCAGCGTGCCCGGCGAAACCGTGACACCCAGGGCGGCGAGGTGCTGGCACAACTGCTCGTAACGCAGACCGTGCCGCAGGGCATCCTCGATCGTCGGCAGTTCTGACCGCACGATGCCCGACAGCGTGCGACTGAGCGTGTTGGCCTCGATCTGCGCGGACAGTGCTGAGACCGTGTTGGTGTTCCCTGAAACCGGCATGTGGAGTTGTGTACTGGTTCGAAGCCATGGTGCCTATGCGCATTCGCGTTGGGGATTCCGTCTCTGAGGGGGTTCCACGCAGATGCGGGACAGGCTAACCCGCTGAATCAAGATTTGGTGTTGATGCCGTGTTGACGAAACGTTGATGTGGTGTTGATGGGTGTTGACACTGCGTTGACGGACTGTTGATGCGGTGATAACGAAGCGTTGACATCGTGTTGACGCCGCGTTGACACGCACGCCGGCCATGACCGAATGGTGCGCAAACTCCCCCATCTGCCCATTAAAAGCCCGCTGCGACCCTCGAATGGAGGAGGGGCGCGTTACATCGCTTGAAAAAGTAGAGAGTGCAGGATAGGCTGAACGCCAGAGTTTGTGTCACAACGCCTGCGGCCCCCAACAACAGTCGTTGGGCATTCGAGAGCCACCATGAACCGCCATGAACACCAGCCACCTCGCACCATCGAGAGCCAGACAGCGCTCGGGCACAAGCTCAAGCTCAAGCCCAAGCTCACGGGGCCTGGCCGCCACCGTGCATGTCGACCTGGGCGCGGACCTCAAGTCCGCCGTCTGCGCGGCCGCCTTGCAAGCGGGCGTGCGCCCGTCCGAGTGGATGCGCAGCCAGTTGGCACAAGCGGTGAGTGCCGACGCGCCAAGGCCACCCGAAAAGCCATTAAGCGCTCCGCAACGCCGCCGGCCATCCGAGGCCTCAGGTCCCGGCAGCGGCACGAAATCCCACCAACTCAGCCTGCAAGGCGAAGACCTGCATTGGCTCGATCAGGTGGCGCAGGCCGGAGGTTTTCGAAGCAGGCCGGCGGCGCTGCGTTACGCCTTGCGCGTGTTGGCTGCCGATGAGGGCGTTGAGGCGCTGAAGCGCCTGCCCGAAACCATTCCAATGCTCGTGCATTCCAACATGACGCTTCAGTCGGCGCTGCGCGCGTACCGGTCTCTTGGGTCCGACGCGCATGAGCAGTCACGCTTCAACGATCAAGACACGAGAACACTTCGCCAAAAGATCGGCGAGCACCTGGAACATGTCGCTCGCCTGGTGGCCGCATTGCA
Organism: Rubrivivax sp.; assembly: GCA_965249635.1. Classification (GTDB taxonomy): domain Bacteria; phylum Pseudomonadota; class Gammaproteobacteria; order Burkholderiales; family Burkholderiaceae_C; genus Rubrivivax. Next base: position 120,147 of record OZ252248.1, read on the forward strand.
GCCTCTGCTGGAAACACACATAGAATTCGACAAGGAGCGCGTCCGGTGACGCAAGGCGCAGGCTCCGATAGTCGCGTGGTCGATCAAGTGCTGGTTGAGTGGGGTGACGCGCTTTTCCGGCGCCGCCGCCAAAGCGGCGATGACGATGGTTCTGGTGGTCGAAGCCAGTTTGGCTTCGGCCCTCGCGCTCCTGGCTCACGAATGCCTCCTGCCGATGTTCGTGGTGCCGTTCGCGACGCCATTCGCCCCAGTGCCCGCCAAGTTGTCATCAAGATCACTGGTGGTGGCAAGGGGTACAGGGCCATGGCCGCGCACGCCCGCTACATCTCGCGTCAGGGCAAAGAAGCCGTCGGCGGGCCAGGCCGCAGCCTGGAAGTCACCGACGAACTGGGCCAGCGCTATGAGGGCACTCAGGCGGTTCGGCAGCTCATGGAGGACTGGCGGACATCGGGTTCCTACATCCCCGAAGACAGCCACCGCAAAGAAGCCTTCAATATCATCTTCTCGATGCCCAAGGAGACACGTGCTGAAGCTCTGGAAGATGCGGTGGCCACCACGGCGGCGCAGTTGTTTGAAGGGCATCGCTACGCGATGGTTCTGCACCGCGACCAAGGCGCGCCCCATGTTCATGTGATGGTACGTGCCGAGCGCTGCGATGGGCGCAGGCTCAATCCGCGCAAAGCAGACCTGGATCGGTGGCGGGTGGCGTTCGCCCGGCAGTTGCAGGCTCGGGGTATAGATGCGGTGGCCAGCCGGCAGGTGGCGCGGCTGCGCAACCGGGTGCAGCCTTCGTTGTGGGAAATCAAAGCAAAGGGGGAAGGGCGGCTGAACCGAAATCGCGGTGCGGCCAAGACCGGTCCTACCGCCCAGAAGGCGCGCATCGATGCCCTGCGCGCTTGGCGCGAAGTGACCATGGCCCTGGCGGCTTCACCCCAGCTCGACGACAGAAAACTCGCCGTGGAAGCGGTGCGGTATCTGGCGCAACAGATTGCGCAGAGTCTTGAAGCCGAGAAGTCGGCGCGCGGAGCCGAGGTCCGTCAAACTGAAGTGGTCGCCAAGCGGCAAAGGCCCGAGCCCGACCGCGGTCGATGATGCTCAAGCGCGATCACCAGCGACCCCAAGCGATCGCCGACGATCGGCGTCGATTGCAGCTCAGCAGGCCATGAATGCCGTTCGTCGCATACCGCTCGTGTAGAAGTTGGTGCGGCCCGAAGATTCAATCATCGAATCTTCACCGGCAATTTGGAGGCCCATCATGCAAAGCACCTTCTTCAAGCAAGCACTCTCGTTCAGCCTGGCTGCCTTGATGACTTTGGCGGTGCTGGTGGGCATCGATCATCAAGCCCAGCCTGACGTAGCTAACCAGCAATTGGCCCACCTGGTGGCTCCCAAAGCTTGATCAAAATGAAGGCCGCCACACTTTTGGTGGGTTGGTGCGTGTTGCTGGTGCTGTCCTGGCCCATCGCCTTGGCGGTGCTGGTGTTGGCGCCGCTGGTGTGGTTCTTGGCGCTGCCGTTTCGTCTGCTGGGCTTGTTGGTGGATGCGGTGTTTGCGCTGCTGCGCACAAGTTTCATGCTGCCGGCGCGCTTATTGGGGCACAGGCATTGAGCGACAACACAATCTGTGAATCGGACCCGGTAAAGTGCGCTCGACTCTTCGGTATTCTTCTGGAATTTCCGGCGGCCACAACACCGCCATGTGACGTGCCTAAGCAGTGACTCCTGCGACTGATAATTCGCGCAAGCAATCGGCGCTGTGCGTCACAATTTTGAGGAGCACTCCAGTTGGGCAAGACACGGCTTGAAGCCTTCAGCGATGGCGTGCTGGCGATCATCATCACCATCATGGTGCTGGAATTGAAGGTGCCGCACGATCCTTCGGTTGCTGCGCTCTTTGGGCTGCTGCCGGTGTTCTTGAGCTATGTGCTGAGTTTCATTTACGTCGGCATCTACTGGAACAACCACCACCACATGCTGCACCTGTGTTCCCAGGTGACCGGCCCCATCTTGTGGGCCAACTTGCACCTGCTGTTCTGGCTCTCGCTGCTTCCGTTTGCCACAGGTTGGATGGGCGAGAACCATTTCGCGGCCTTGCCATCGGCCTTCTACGGGGTGGTGCTGCTGGCGTCGGCCATCGCCTATTACGTCCTTCAGCAGACGATCGTTGCATCGCAAGGTGAACGCTCGGTACTTCGGCAGGCGGTGGGTGGTGACTGGAAGGGCAAGGCCTCGCCGCTGCTCTACGTCGTTGGCATTGGCTTGAGCTCGGTCAACGTTTGGCTGGCACAGGCCGCCTATGTTTTGGTGGCGCTGATTTGGCTGGTGCCTGACAAGCGCATCGAGCGCGTGGCCAAGAGCCAGGCTTGACTACAGCCACTTCGCATCGGGCTCGCCCGATGAGGTGCGGTCGCGTCACTGATCTCCAACGCAAGCCAGTGCTTGCAGCCTGCACCTGCCGCTGCCCCTGGCGTCCAAGTTGATAGGCTGCTTGGTCACCACACTTCGCGGCCTATAGTCTTAACAGGTATGGCTTCGCCTGCCGAATCGCCACAGGCAGGGCATCTCACGCACGGGCTTTATTGCCCCGTGCCTTGATGCTGAGTAAGGCTTTGGTCTTGGCGATGCGTCGCCGATGATGGTTCGGCGTGTTTGTACATCCGGGGTCGTCGCACGTGTGCGAACACATCGCCAAGCGGGCCGTTCGGTTACCAATACCTGCCGATATACTGAGATTATGTCCAGTATCTCGCCCAACCCAGACCACCCTGTCCGAGTTGGCCGGGACCCGGGTGTGGCAGGCGCGTTCACGCGTGCCAGTGTGGCCATCGGCTTCGGGTCACCCTCAGGCGATAGCGGTGTGACGCGCCTGGACCTCAATGACATCTTGGTGCGTCACCCGCTGGCCACCTTCATGATGCGCATTGCAGGCGGCACCATGCGCGAGCGGGGCATTGACGACGGTGATCTGGTGCTCGTCGACCGGGCGATTCCGCCGGCGCATGGGCACATCGTGATCGCTGTGGTCGAGGACGAATTTGTGTGTCGTCAGCTGAGCAAGCAGGGCGCGTCCATGCGCTTGCAGGCGGCCGGTGGCAACAGCCCCGATGTTGTTGCCCGAGAAGGCGACGATGCGCAGTTTGAGCTTTGGGGCGTGGTCACCCAGGTTATCAAGGCCATGCCGGCTTGAGAGCGGCCGATGTTTGCGCTGGTCGATGTCAACAACATGTACGTCAGTTGCGAAAGGGTGTTCAGACCCTCGCTGATCGGGCAGCCCGTGGTCGTGCTCTCGAACAACGACGGCGCCTGCATTGCCCGCAGCAACGAGGCCAAGGATTTGGGCGTGAAGATGGCACAGCCGTGGTTCCAGGTTCGGCACCTGGAGCGCAGCGCCGGCCTCATGGCGCTGTCGGCCAACTTCGAGCTGTACGGCGACATGTCCAGTCGCATGATGAGCCTGGTGGGCCAGTACGCACCCCGCCAGGAGGTCTACAGCATCGATGAATGCTTCCTGGATTTCAAAGGGGTTGCAGGTGACTTGACCGCCATTGGCCGTGAGCTCCGCGCCCGGGTACTGCAATGGACGGGGCTACCCACCAGCGTCGGTTTTGGGCCTACCAAGACACTCGCCAAACTCGCCAACCACGTAGCCAAGATGGCCGACCGCAAGCCCGGGCGCTATGACGCGCGCTGGGCGCAGGTGTGCCACCTCGGTGTGGCCACCGATGACCAGCGAAGGCAGATCTTTACCACCACCGACGTCAACGATGTCTGGGGCATTGGCCGGCGGTTGACTGAAAAGCTGAATGCGGGCGGCATTTGCACCGTACAAGATCTGATCCGCGCCGACCTGGTCAGCCTGCGCCGACAGTTCAGCGTGGTGCTAGAGAAAACCGTGCTCGAGCTGCGCGGCACGCCGTGCATGGACGTGGACCATGAACCCGCCCCTCAACAGCAAATGATGTGTTCGCGCTCGTTTGGCGCGCCGGTGACTGAACTGGCGAGCCTGGTTGAAGTGGTCAGCCAGTTTGCGACCCGTGTTGCCGAAAAGGCGCGGGCGCAGCAGGCGGCGGCCGGCGCCGTGCACGTCTTCATTTCTACCAGCCCGTTCAGGAGCAACGACCGGCAACACTGCCCCAGCGCGACGGTGCCACTGGTGCGGCCCAGCGCCGATACCAGGGCCGTTATTGGCGCCGCACTTGGAGCGTTAAAGGGCATGTACCGTGAAGGCTTCAACTACGCTAAAGCGGGCGTGATGTTGGTCGACCTGCAGCCGCAAGCCCAGGCGCAAGGCGAGCTGGACTTGTTCGGTGAAACCGAAGCGGCGCCCAGCGAACAAGTGCAAGAGTCCAGCCGGCTGATGGGGGCCATCGATGCACTGAACCAGCGCTTCGGGCGCGGTGCGGTGACGGTGGGCAGCGCGATCAAACAAGCCCGGCATGCACAGAACGCTGGGCGCCAGGACCGGCGGTCGCCGCGCTACACGACGCGGCTGGAGGACATCGTGACGGCGCGGGCTTGAAAGGGCGTTGCATGGGGTCAAAGGAGCCGGACCGGGTGGGGTTTACCTTTTAACATCAGCAGCTCGTTGTTGGCGGAGTTTGCCCTGTGTCGAGTGGAGTTGTCTTCAGACTGAACTGCGACATTCGCGGTTGGTGCGTCAATGTCGCCGATGGCAGAAACCGGTCGTTCGTCGTCATGTGACATAACCGGCTGCTCTCAGCTCGAAAGCAGACACACGACGCTAGGCGACATCGAAGTGGGTTTGAACGTCGGATGTCGCAGTCGCTGACCGCCCGAATTCGACCCTGAACTGCCCTTCGAGCCAGTGTCCGTGAATGTCGGTACATGCCACCAAACTGGCCGTTCAGTTGTCGTAGCGAGAACCACAGCCTTTGTCGCATCGCCAGGCCGTTGGACATTCACGGGCTGTGCAACGGCCCAGAGCTGGCTGTATTGCTGAATGGGCCTGACGACAGAACAGCAAGCTGCCTGGCCTGCGCGACCAGGACGCCATTGACGTCCCAGATCTCGAAATCCTCCTCATGAAGGCCTCGCATCACGTGGCGCGTTTGGGCTCGGCAGGCCAACCACGCAGAGGTCGGGACGGCGCGTATGTGGACGCTCAGCTCGATGGTCGAAGAATCCCGCTCACCGAGGTCCAGCACCACTGGAGCTGCCGCATCAACAAGGGTGGGCAGGCTCAGCGCGTCGGCGGCACGGCCGTCACGAAAGCGCATCCAGAACTCGGCCTGGTTGGCGCCGCGGGCCGATCCCGTCATCCAACCCGGCAGTTGTGGCCAGTGATAGCTCATGCGCTGCGCCAGCGTTGCCCCGGCCATGGCCGAAATCGGTGGTTGCTCCACGCACTCGTCCGGAGGCGGCAGTTTGGGCGCTTCGTTGTAGACGCGGGTCACCCCTGAGAACGCGGACAGGTCGGCAAAGCTTGCGAGCACTGCAACCACTTGCTGCCCGCCTTGGAACAGAGCCGCCTCGCCCATCGTCAACCGTCGGCCCGATCGCAACAGCCGTGCTCTGATTTGCGCCGGGCCCACCGCTGCCGGGCGCAGATAGGTGGCGGACACGGCCAGGGGGTCCAACGGCGTGGGGTGCGCCACTGACAACATCAGCGCCCGCAGGCACAGAGAAAGCGTGTATCCACCATTGGGCGCGCCAGCGCGCGCGCACCAGTGCGCCGACATGTGCGCAGCAAAGACCCCGTCGCCGGTCTGCACCACCGCAGTGTCAGCATCGAACTCGTAGGGAAGATTCACTTCGGCTTGCTCCTGGCTGTGCATGTCGTTCCATTGCGTCACCCGACGATGAACTGCCAATCCCGAACGATGCGACCATCGTTGTCGACCTCGAGGAACTCCAGGCCGGTCGCAAGCACCTCATCGCTTGCCGGCTTCACCATCTGCCATTTGAAGGTGATGACGCCAGGCAACTGCCGCGCCCGTTCGGCAAGCCGGAACCGATTGCCCGCGTCACGCACGTTCTTCTCGTGGGCACTGCGGACACGCTGCTCCAAGGCATCAAAGCCCTGCACATGCGTGGCGTTTACGAAGTGGTGCCCGTCGGCTCGCCACAACCGTTCGATTGCGGCACGCCGCGGTTCAGTGTTGGCCTCGTTCCAGACGGCCGTGTAGCACTCTGCAATCTGTTGCCCGTCGATCATGGTGTTGACTCCTGTTGTGGTGAGCGGGTTGGGTGCGGTCTCGACCGCAAGGTGACTGGAAGCTCAGGCATCTGCAATGACGACCTTGCCGACATGGCGTTGCTCGGCGAAGTGTTGATAGGCCAGATGCGCTTCGTCGAACGCGAACACTCGGTCGACCACGGGTGTCAGACGGTGCTGAGCGATGGCACGGTTCATGGCCTCGAAACTCGCGCGGCTGCCCACGAATACCCTGCGGATGGTCACCAGGCCGCGAAGCGCTGCCGCATCCAGCGAGCCCTGCCCCAAGGCAGCCACCAAGGCGACTTCGGCATTGGCCGCGCAAGCCGCCAGTGATTGCGGCAAGCTGTCGATGGCACCGGTCTCGACCACGTGATCGACGCCGGCCCCATGCGTCTGGCGGCGCACTTCCGACGACCACTGGGCATGCGCATGACGTTCGACGACCTCGTCCGCGCCCAGGCTGCGCAGCCGCTCCGCCTTGTGCGCACTCGAAGTCAGGGCTATGACCCGCGCGCCCAGCAGCTTGGCGAACTGCAATGCAAACAGGGCGACGCCACCCGTGCCGATGGTCAACACCGTATCGCCCGGCGTAATGGGCTGCCCGCCGACCAGAGCGTTCCAGGCTGTGACCGCCGCGCATGGGAGCGTGCAGGCCTGTTCGAAGCTCAAGTGATCGGGGATGAGCACCAGCGCGGACGCGTCCGCAACCGTGTGCTCGGCCAGCATGCCGTCCCGCGTGCAACCGAACTGCTCGAGTGCCATGGTCATCTCCAGCTTGCCGGCTTGCCACTTGGGGAAGTAGCAGGCCGCGACCCGGTCACCCACGCGCAGGCTCGTCACGCCTGGCCCCAAAGCCACCACCTCGCCAGCGCCGTCGGACAAAGGCACAACGCCAGGACGGGCAGGAACGGCGTAGCTTTGCTGCAGAATCAGCAGGTCGCGGAAGTTCAAGGACCGCGCCCGCACCCTGACGAGGGCTTCACCGTGCCCCGGTTGAGGCATGTGCTCATCCTGGCGACGTAGACCCGCCATTGAGCCCAGCTCTTGAAGTCGGTAGGCATGCATGAGACTGAGACCTTTCAGGGAGACATTGGGGATCCGCTGGCGGCTCAGCGACGGAGCGCTACCGAATCGCCGACGGAAGCGCCACTGTGCGGCGACGAAGGCGGCTCGTCGATTACCTGCAGGTAAGCGGCGGGCCTGTCGCAGATCACCGGTTCTCTGCATGAGAATCGGATGATGGACATACGCATTCAAAGTGCCGTGCGCGGTATTGGCGAGCAGTTGCGCGATTGGCGCGAGCGGCGCCGTCTGAGCCAACTGGCGCTTGCCTTGCAGGCGGACGTCTCGTCACGCCACCTGAGCTTTGTGGAGACCGGCCGTGCCCAGCCGGGGCGCGAGCTGATCCTCCGTTTAGCCGAGGAGCTCGACGTCCCCCTGCGTGAGCGCAATGCGCTGTTGGTGGCCGCAGGCTTCGCGCCCGTGTTCGAGGCTCGCTCCTTCGATGACCCCGCATTCGACGGCATCCGCGCCATCGTCGACCTGACGCTGGCCCGCCACAAGCCCTTTCCCGCCTACCTGATCGACCGGCACTGGAACATCGTTCGATCCAATGCCGCCGTGCCTGCGCTCTACGAGGGTGTCGATGCAGCCCTGTTGCGGCCGCCGATCAACGTGATCCGCTTGGTGCTTCACCCCGGCGGACTGGCACCTCGCCTGCTGAACCATGCCACATGGCGAACGCACTACCTGGCACAACTGCGGCGCCAGATCCAGATGACGGCTGACCCCCAGCTGGAGCTGCTGCTGCGCGAAATACTTGCACATCCCGGCCCGACCGACAACGCGCACGGACCAGCGGTTGGCCCTGCGGTGCCCCTGGTCATCCAGACCCGTCTCGGCCGCTTGTCCTTCGTCGGCGCCACGACGGTGTTCGGCAGCGCAGCCGATGTCACGCTCGAGGAGGTCGCCCTCGAGCTTCTTCATCCCGCCGATGCGTTCACCGAATCGGCCGTCCGGTCATCGGGCGAAGCCCTGACCGACGTTCGGTGAGGCCTGATTGCCAGCACACACCGCACGCGCGTCACCCGCCGCGAGTGCGGATGTAGATGGCAGCGGCTCGCTGGCGATGTCAGGTCTTTGGAGAACCTGACGTTCACGAGATTGACATCGACCGCCCGCTCCTGGCCGGCAGTGTGAATACACGGCGGCGCCAGACAGCTGACCTTCGGCGTGACAGTCCTGCCGGCCGAAGTCAGCTTGCGGCGATTTCCGGGGAATCCCGGTCCCGGCCAGGAGCGTCCCTTGGCGATTGACCGGTCCGCGGCGGTCTACATTGCACGCTATGCAGACCACTGAAGTGACGGCCGAATCCTGGCAACTGTTTCGAACGCCTCTGGGCGTGGCCATCGTTTTCTTCTACGTCGCAGCTCTTTCACCTGCGGTTGCAGCTCCCTCCATGCAAGGCACATGGGAGGCATTGAGTTCGTGTCCCAAGTCAGACGCGACCCCATATGTCCGAGAGTCTTTCGCGCTGCGCTTGAATATCGAGGGCCAAACTCTCTGCGGGACCCACTCCGCGATAGGACAAAGAGGCAACAAGGTAGATGAGCTTGGCGGACTGACTCCCAGCATCCTCGGGTGGACGTCGGGGAACACTGCGACAGTGACCTTTCGCAGCGCGTTCGCCGGCACGGGCAGGGCAACACTCCGAATGAGCGGGAGACGACTGATCTGGCAGACCACGGAGAGTGAGGGGGAGCACTGGCTGCCGGACCGCGCGACGCTGCGGCGCGTTCCAGGCGGAGAGTGGGGTAGCAATCTGACGTGCCCGCGGTAGATTGGTGCCTCACCTCATGCCCGACCGAGTCTTCGTCCGGCCAGTGGCCCGGGAGCCAAAGGCCCTTGCCTTGCCCGTCGCTGACATGCAGCCCAAGTGTTCGTATTCGCGGGCCCGAGCCCTGTCGCTCTTGTTTGCCAGCACCATGGCACTCCCGTTTGTCGCGGGCGCCGAATCCGAGTGCGACAAGCCGATCTACGAGAGCCAGGCAAAGCAGAACTTTTGCGCCGAGCAGCGATACCGTGCGGCGGATCGAAAGCTCAACGCCCAGTACAAGCGCTTGGTTTCCGCGTTGCCGGCGGCAGATGTGCAACGCCTTCGAAGCGAGCAACGAATCTGGCTCCGAAAGCTGGTGCCAAGCTGTGCTGAACCGCTCGGCCCCAGAGAACAATCCGGGAACATGTGGACCATGGAGTTCCATGACTGCATGGCTCAGAAAACGGAGCTCCGGGCCAAGGTGCTGACTGACTGGTCCAGCTCGCGCTAGCACTTATCCAAAGGCCAGCCCAATGCCCATTTCGCTCCAATTTGAAGGTCCGCTTTGTTGATCCACCTCTGGTGCGTCAAGCAGCCAATTTGGGTCGGTAGAACCTGATCGGTCCACGTCAAAGCGGTCACCGGAGCAGAGACCGCCGCATGGAGTGGCCTTCGGTAGCTTCACCCCGAACAGCGGCCTTTCGCTCAGGATCTAGTTGCGATGCCGAACGGCAGCTTGATGGCAGTGATCGTGAGTACGCCCGCCGGCGACGACCGGCAGCAACCGCTGCAAAGCTGACGCAGGCAACCATTGCGCGCTGACGCGTGTTAATCATGGCCAGCACCCAGGTTGGATGGGCTTTGGTTCAGCACAAACTACACGCAACCGAAGTCGCGGTGGCGGGGATCCCCAAGGGCCGTTGTACAAGCCCGTGGCCTCACGTCTTACGGCGGCCGAAAGGCCGACTCAGCAAACACAGCACGGCCAGCGCGATCAGTGCGATGAGGGCTGCGAATTTGGTTGCGGCGGCTGCCGTGACCAGCAGCGAGTAAATGCCTTCCACTGTGGCACAGCCCAGCGGTGAACAGCTCGTGGCGACGTGGGACGACCAAGCCGCCTGGGTGGCCCAGTTCTCCACCACATCGGCCAGTGGAAACACCGCGCCAGCGCGGGCCAGGCGGCCCAGGCCCCTGCCGATGGAGTCGCCCTTGCGCGAGAAGCGCAGCAGCAGCAACGCCGATAGGGCGATCAGTGAGGTGTAGGCCAGGATCAGCAAGCCGTCGTAGGCTAACAATCCATTCAAGCCATCGGAGTTCTTGCCGAATCGCTGCTCGATAGCTGCACCCAGTTCAAAGAAGGGCGTGCGCCACACTTGAAGGCGAGCCAGATCCATTTGGTCGGGTCCCATGCCGCCGTAGATAGTTGCAGTGGCGGCAGCCGACAGCAGCAGCCACACCGCATGGCGACTGCTGGGACGCACCTTGCAGATGGCTCCCAATTCGCTTGCGGCCTTCACCGGCACCGCAACCTGGCGCGCCATCCCGTCTGGATCGACCACCTCGCTGCGCGTTGATACAAGCTGCACCGTTGCGGGCAGAGGCGGTGCGTAGTCGCAGTCGGCTTGTGCGATTCGTTGTCTAACGGTTTCATGCACGTCAATCGGCCCGCTGGCCAATGGTCGTGTGAACGCTCCGGCCAGCACCCAAGGAGGGAAGCCTACCGTCTCGTCGTGCAAGGTATCGCCGTGGTGCTGCGGGTGGCGCTCAAAGGCTTCGGGGCTTACGAGCAGGCCAAGGGCGTTGGCTTCGCGCAGCATCCAGTGCCAGGCTGCGTTTGACAGCCCGTCTTCGGCGTAGCCACCGCCCACGTCACTGTGTGCGCCGCAGAAGTACACCTGCTCGAAGGTCTGCCCAACCTGGAGCTGGCTGGGCGGCTCGTACAGGCGGGGCAGGTAAGGCGATCGTCTCTCGTCCAGTGCCACTGCGTGGCGGATGTGGCGGTAAGCCGGCTTGACTTCACGGTTGCTGGTGATGTGGGCACCCATCAGGATGCTAGTTAGGCCCACCGACTCCACGGTGTCCCACACACCCGTGAACCACACGCCCACATTGGGGCGGGCAAAGTACGTCTTGTACGACTCGCCCGCTTCTTGCCGGTGCTGCGTGTTGGGCATGCGATAGGTTTGCAGCAGGGCGGGCAACAGGTTCTCGTGGCCGCGCTGCATCAGCCCGCATAACTGAATCAGCCCGGCCACGGCGCGCACCGTGAAGGCCCCACGCGAAAAGCCGAACAAGAAAATGCGGTCGCCCGGACGATGGTGTTCCACCAGAAATTGATAGGCCTGTGCAACATTGCTCCACACGCCATGGCCCCAGGCCAGGCCGGCCGCGCGACGCAGACGGTCCTTCCAGCTGATCCCGCCGCTGTCGGGCCCCAAGCCTGCAGCAGTGCCCACGCCGGGGTCATAGAAGACAACTTGGCGCAAGGGGTCAGGGTGCAAAGCCTGGACCAAGCGCACAACATTGGTCTGGCCCCAACCGCCACGCCAGACCTTGCCGGTGCCGTCACAGCACACCACCAAGTTGCGACCTGCTGACTGGGTCATCTTCACCTCCTTCACCGCGCCAGGGCGAGCGCCAGGAGGGGGCTCAGCGTGGCTGAATCCCTATGCTAGACCCGCTGAGAGCCCATCTGCACAAAGGCCCAGCCGCCTTGTTCGCATCCATGTCGCGCACCAAGCTGCTGACCCAGAGGCGCACTTGCCGGTCAGTGCGGCCATCGTTGAAGCGCAGCGCGGCTTGGGAAACGCGATGGACTACAGCGGCTGTAGATGAGTCGCTCTTCAAGCGAGCCTCGTCCAACTTGTTAAGCAAGGCCATTCGGTGTGCCGAAAAGGGCTCTCGAAAGGGCTCTCGAATCGTGATTGGCTTGGCACGCGAAGACGCGGCAAGTCAGGTGAGAGTGGAGAATTACAGAACAATGGCCCCACGATAGCGCCGCGGTGTTCAGCGCCGCAGCACATCCATCCAGACCCTTTGCTCAGGCGTCAACGCATCGGGCGGTGTCAACAGCGCGCTGGCCAGTGCCTGGCGGCTGTCCGGCTCCGGCACAGGCAATGGGGCGCGCAGCAGTTCATCCAGCACCTGGCGGGCGGTGGCGAGTGTTTTGCCATAACGCTCGAAAATAGCCGCCACGCTCACATGCTGCGCGGGGTCGTCGAGCCAGCAGTCGTAGTCGGTGACCAGGCCCACTGTGGCGTAGGCCAGTTGTGCTTCGCGTGCCAGAAAGACTTCGGGCACATTGGTCATGCCCACCAAGTGGCAGCCCAGTTGGCGCAGCAAGTGGCTCTCGGCCTGCGTGCCCAACCTGGGCCCTTCGACGCAGGCATAGGTGAGGCCACGGTGTACCTCAACACCCACGCGCGCAGCAGCGGCTTGCACAGTGCTAACCAAGGCCGCGCTCACCGGGCGGGCGGTGGACACGTGTGCGGCTACGCCGTCCCCAAAAAAAGTGTGCGCTCGGCGCCCGCGTGTCCAGTCCACATACTGCTCGGGCATGGCCAAAGCACCCGGCGCTTGTTCGATGGCCAGGCTGCCCACGGCGGAGAACCCCAGCACCATCGTGGCGCCCGCGCGTTTGAGCGCAAAGATGTTGGCGCGGTAGTTCACCTCATGCGGCAGCAGGCGGTGCCCCGCGCCGTGCCGTGCCAAAAACAGCAGCGGCACACCGTGCAAACGGCCGCGCACGATGTCGCCCGAAGGCGGGCCAAAAGGCGTCAGCTCCGACACCTGTTCTTCAACCTGAAGGCCTGGCAAGTCGTACCAACCGGTTCCTCCCACAATCGCCAGCATGTCGTCACTCCTGATGTTGAAAGGCGTCTTCAGTCCGAAACTTCGGCCCTAGTGTGATGCGCTCGAAATAAGACTCGTGAGCATCGCTGCCCGGCGGCCATTGGGCCAGAAATCTGGAGCGCCAGGCCGCGGCGTCAAAGTTGATCGCAATGGCTTCGGCTTGAACACCTGAGCCGAGCGAAACAGCGCCGAGCCGCGCGGGGCCGTGCGAGGGCTCGGTCGAGATTCGCGTCAAGAGGCCCGCTGGGTCGCCCTCGAAGTTGGGCATGCCCGCGGAGCCGTTGTTGAGAACCCAACGCGCACTGGCACCCGAACCCGAACCAACCGGCGCCGGCAGCCGGCGGAATACCGGCAGGCAGGTGTGCGAGCAGGCGAAGGCGTCCACTTGGGCGCGGTCCAGCCACGTTGCAGCTACAGCCCGATGAGCGGCGCTACGTAGATGCTCCTGCGCAAAACCCCAACCCGCTAGCGACGTGGCGTCGCCATGGACGATGCCCAGCCGAAGCCCGCCCACGTCTGCGCGCAGCCACATGGGCAGCGCCGCCAACTGTGTACGTTGCGCTGCTGTGGTTGAGCGTTTGATTCGTGCAAGAATTCGGTTGGAGCGTTCGACCACGCCGTCGCCAACCCAGCTTGGGTAGGCACATCCGCAGCCAGCGGGCCCGCCATCGTCAGTCTCGGCCAGTTCAGTTTCGACGTTGCCACGCATCGCCTGGTGGGCCAACACACTTTGCTGAACACGCGCGAACGTGGCGGGGTCGGCATCGAACCAATGAAAATCACCGTTGAAGATCAAGCGCTTGCGGCCGTGCTCTTGTTCGAAGAGTTCAAGAACGCGCTGCAGCGCCAGTTCATTGCCATACAGGCCGCCCACGACGTACAGCACCTGCAAAGACTGCAGGTGCTCTGGGGCCTCGCTGGCAAAGACCTCGGGCTGGTAGCGGTAGTGCAGGGGGCAACTGCGCCCCGGCGACGGCTCTGGAGCCCGAGGGTCCGCCTCAGCGCCGATCACTTGGCGATGGTCGCTGCAGCGATGGCGGCCAAGGCTTTGCCGACCTGTTCGGCCGGTGGGCAGTCACGGCCGCCGTGTCGGTGAATCACCCACTTCGGGTCGTTGTAGCCCACCCAGGTTTGTCCGGCATCGTCTGACCAAACCAAGGCCTTCATGGGTAGATCGATCCCTGCCAGTTGGGTACACATCATCAAGGGTGTGCCAGCCTGCGGGTTGCCAAATATCAACAACTCGGTAGGCCGCAAGGTCTGACCGATGCGCTGCGCAGCAGCTGCGTGATCAATGCGGGCCACGACCGCCAGATTGCGTTTTTTGACCTCGGCTTCAAGCCGGCCTATCGTTTCAGCCGGTAGGTAGGGACTTTTGAGCGCAACGAGCCCGTGGGTGGCCTTCATGCCGTTGCCGCCGTGGCCGGTCATGGCCGTGCAGCCGCCCAGCAGCAGGGCTGCCAGCAGCGCGGCTCCCAATCGTCTTTTCATGTCCATCGTAAATTCTCCGCCTAAGGTGATTGAGGCCAAGGATCAGGCACCGGCCAGTCGGCCGATCGGGGGTGCTTGCTGTGTCGCTGCGTTCACTGCGCTGGAGGGTTTATGTTCGTAGAGCGTTTTCAAGCGCTCTGCGGTCACTGTGCTGATCGGCTCGTCCCACTGCACGCGTCCGTCGGCCATACCGATGACCCGTGTGGCCAGCAAGGGCAACAAGTTGAGGTCGTGCACCACCGTGATCAAGGTGCGGCCCGGTTCGGATGCCATTGCGTGCAAGGCTTGACAAACCAGCGCGGTGGCTGCCGGGTCCAGCGCCGAGGTAGGTTCGTCGACCAGCAGCAGACGTGGGCCTTGCATTTGCAGGCGGGCCAGCGCCACCTTCTGGCGTTCGCCGCCCGACAGGTGGTCGGCACGCGTGTTGGCATGGCCGGCCAAACCCATGGCGGCCAGCGCGCCAAGGGCTTCATCAACCCGGGCTGACGGGTACCACCGCAGCAGGCTGCGCCAGGCCTGCGCGCCGCGCAGTGAGCCCAATGCGCCGATCAGCACGTTTTCGAGTGCCGACAGGCGCGGCACCAGATGCAGCCCCTGCATGAGGAAACCGACTTCACAACGCAGCGCGCGGCGATGTGCGGTGCCCAGCGTTGGCGCTAGCGCATGCCCCAGCACCTGAACCAAACCCTCTTGGGCCGCGAGCTGGGCGCCCATCACTTTCAAGAGCGAGGTCTTGCCTGCGCCATTGGGGCCAACGATGGCCACCTGTTCACCGCTGTGCACCACCAAACGCGGCACGTGCAGCAGCACCCGTGCAGGCACGACCACACGCACGCCCTCCAGGTCCACGGCCGGCGTCACAACAGTGCCCTTCGAATTTGGCGCGATGCAGCGTCAAAAGCCACTACCAGGGCCACCACAACGATCAGCAGGGTGGCCAGCCGGCTCCACTGAAACAAGCTAACGGCCTCGCTGATAAGCAGACCCAAGCCACCTGCGCCGATCAGGCCCAGGATGGTGGAGTCGCGGATATTGAATTCCCAGACGTAGAGATGGTGGCTCACAAACTGCGGCAGCACCGCGGGCCAGACACCGTGGAAAAACACCTGTGCTTCGCTGGCACCCGTGGCGCGCACAGCGTCGACCGCCGCCATATCCAGCGACTCGATGCTCTCCGCAAACAACTTGCCATATGTGCCCATCGAGTGCAGCGCAATGGCCAGCACACCGGCTGTAGGGCCGAGGCCCACGATGCCCACCAAAATCAGCCCGAATACCAGCGTGTGCACCGCTCGCGCTACGTCAAGCACGACTTTTGCCGCGTAGGCCAAGGGCCGTGGTGCGTGCATGTTGCTTGCAGCGGCGCAGGCCAGCGGCAGCGCCAGTAGAGCGGCCAGCAAAGAGCCCAAGCTGGCAATCTGAAAAGTGACCCATGTGGCGCGAGCTACGGCAGCCAGAAAATCGGCCTCCACCGTGCGGCGGTTTTCAACGCGAAGCAGCTTGCCGTCGTCACTGCGGTACTCCAAGCGCTCGGGGCCCAACCAGGCGTCCAAAAAACTGGGCCTGCTGAATTCGGTCACTGTCTTCAGCAGGTTGTCCCAAGGCTTGCGGCCCAGGCTCAAATCGCCGGCAGACCACAGCGTTGCCACACAGGCGGCCACCAAAGCCGCATAGGCCAAACATAACAAGGCAAACGCCAAGCGCCCCTTGGGCAGCGCCAGGCGCGTGTCCGGCATGGTGCGGGACGTCGTCAGGTTCATGGGCATGCAGCGCAGTGCATTGAAGGGCTTGCAAGCCTAGACCTTTTCACTTCGCGGCCAGCTTTCCCGTGGCCAAACCGGCATCGCGAATGGGCTTGTAGAAGGCGTTGTCGGTGGCGACAAAACCCGTGTAGTTCGCCGGTAGCAGTTTGGGTTCGGCCTTGAGCTTGCTGCCGATGTCGCCCAGCGCGGCGCGAATTTGTCTCACAAAAGCAGCGTCTTTGGCCAAGTTGGCGCTGACAGCCACTGCGTCGTTGGGAAGCGGCGCCGACTGCCAGATGATCTTGCTGCGCTCGGCCTTGATCAGGCCTTGGTCGATCATGGCATTGCGGTTGCGGTTGTAGTCGGCGCCAGCGTCCAGCTGGCCCGCGGTCACCTGTGTCTGGATCGCTTGGTGCTTGGTGTATAGCACGCGTGCGAAATGCTTTTCTGGGTCGATGCCCCGCTGCTGGAACAGGTGAAACGGGATGAGGTAGCCCGAAGTTGAACCCTTGTCGCCAAACGCAAAATTACGGCCTTTGCCTTTGGCGCCCAGCAGGTCATCGATGCTGTTCAGCCCTGACTCGGGGTGCGTGACAATCATCGCAAAATATTCTGGCTTGCCGTCATAGAGGATGGTGGACACCACCTGCGCATCCGCATAGTGGTTGGCCAACACGTAGCCCCAGGGGCCCATCAAGGCAATGTCGGTTTCGCCGTTGGCCAGGCTCTTGGCCAGGCCTTCCCAGCTGTCCACCGTGCGCAATTCGACCGGGCGGCCCAGGCGTTGCGCCAAGTGCTGGGCCAGCGGCCGGTAGGTGGCGTCGTTCTTTTCGCGGTCGGGTTGAAACAGGCCAACGCCGAATTTCAGTGGCGACAGGGTCTGGGCGGTACCCAGCAAAGGTAGCCCCAAAGCGCCAGCGATGCTGCTTTGAACGACAGTGCGGCGGGTCGGTTGATGCATGGCCTATCCAAGTTGCGGAAGTGAAACAGAAGTGAGCCAGGCAGGTGGCAGGTGAGCCAAGTCTGCGGGCTCGTCGATGTCGGCCACCGGCGGCAATTCAGCCCATTGCGCGGATGCGGCCTTGAGCCGCTCTCGTGTGGTCTGCATCACACTTGGTGTGCTCCAGCTCATGTCGGAAAACCAGCGCGGGTCGGCGCATTGCAATCCCACCAGGGCATAGCCGCCATCTATTGCCGGCACAAAGACCGCGTCGTGTCTGATCAAGAGGTCTGCGGCTTCGCGCAGCATGACTGCATTGAGCGCTGGCGCGTCGGTGCCTATCAGCAGCGCGCGGCCTGCCGGTGGAAGCAAGACACGGCAAAAGGCGCGGTGCATGCGTTGGCCCAGGTCGCCATTGCCTTGCGAGGTGAGGGCCACGCCATGCTGCGCGGCCATTTGAGCGAAGCTCGGGTGGCTCGTGTCCGGTGCGGCGCAAATTTCAACAGGGCCCAGGCCGGCAAGGCAGGCTTGCTCTACCGCGTGGCTGAGCATGCGCTGCGCCAGTGCGGCCGCGCCCTCGGCGCCCAGAGCGGGCATGAGGCGTGTTTTTGCGAAACCCGGCACGGGGGCCTTTGCAAAGACGATGACAGTGGTGTTCACCGGTAAGCCTGTGCCAGTACTGCAGGTGACTCGCCGCGCCAGTAGCGCCAGCGCAGGCGCCACATCAAAGCGATGGTGCGCCAGACACCGTGCGTTTCCCAGCGTCGGCCAGAAGTGCGCACCACGGCACGCAAACACGTTGGCTGGCTCACACGCAGCAAGCGTTTTGATAGTTCGATGTCTTCCATCAGGGGTTGCTCAGGGAAGCCGCCCACTTGCTCAAAGACGCTGCGCCGCACAAAGATGGCCTGGTCACCCGTGGCAATGCCTGTCCAGCGCGAGCGCCAGTTCATCAATACAGCAACCACGCGCAGCAGCTTGGCACGCCCTTCGATGTGCACGTCGAAGCGGCCCCAAGCCAGGCCGCCGGCTGTGGCGCCGAGCACCAAGGTGTCGGCCTGGGGCGGCAGCTGGGTGTCGGCGTGCAAGAAAAGCAGCACTTCGCCATGCGCTTGCGCCGCGCCGGCATTCATTTGCAAGGCACGGCCACGCCCGGTTTGCAGTAATTGGTCTGCCCAAGGTTTGGCCAAGCCCGGTGTGCCATCGATGCTGCCGCCGTCCACCACGATCAGCTCACAAGCGCGCTGGCGCAGGGGCTGTAATTGAGCCAGCAGCAAGGGCAATTGCGGCGCCTCGTTGAGGGCCGGTATGACGATGGACAGTTTGGGCGGCATCGGCGGGGCAGCCTGAATGGAACGAGGAACCGTTCAAGAGCAGTTCATGAGCCGAGCATGGCCGCAGGCAGCGCAATGGTTTGCGCCGCAGCCGGGCCTTCTAACGCCCCACCGCAGCTGCTGCCTTGCCCGGCCGTGCAGCCGTAACAGTGGTCGGCCGTGCGGATGGCCGCACCGGCCGGGTCGTGCGTCAACAGATCTTTCAGGTGCGGGCGGGTTTTTCCAGCCAAGGGCGCGCGCAGGCCCAGCATCTGGTTGAAGTCGCAGTCAAACAGCTCGCCTTGCCAGTCCACACTGACCAGGTTGCGGCACATGACTGTGGCCAAGTTGTCTTCGCGGTAAGACTCGCGCAGCAACTTCATGTAGGTGCCGAAGGTGCCCTTGCTGACCAGCGTGCTGCCGAAGCGCTGGATGGGCATGTTGGTCAGCGCAAACAGGTGGTCAAAGCGGATGCCGAAGTGCAGCAGCAATTCGCGCTTGTAGTCTTGTTCCAGCGGGCCTTGCGGCGGCGGCAGTGACGCGCCTTGCGGGTTGTAGACCAGGTTCAGCACCCGGCCCGATCCTGCCTGCCCATAACCCAGCGCATTGAGCTGACGCAGCCCAGCGATGCTGCGGTCAAAGACACCGTCTCCGCGCTGGCGGTCCACGTTGGCGGGTGAATAACAGGGCAGGGAAGCGGTGATCTCCACCTGGTTATCAGCCAGAAAGGCTGCCAGGTCTTCTTGCCCAGGCTCAGACAAGATGGTGAGGTTGCAGCGGTCCATCACGCGCACCCCCAACGCCCGGGCGCCGCGCACCAGCGTGCGGAAATGCAGGTTGAGTTCGGGTGCGCCGCCGGTCAGGTCCAGCGTGGCCACGCCGCGCGCTCGCAGCACGTCCAGCACCAGTTGCACCGTCGGCTCATCCATCATTTCCGTGCGGTTGGGGCCGGCTGCCACATGGCAATGCAGGCAACTTTGGTTGCACTTGTAGCCCAGGTTGACTTGCAAGGTGTCAAGGGCGCCCCGGCGCAAGGCCGGGAAGTCGGTGGCTACAAGCAGAGGGAGCGTTTCGTGCATGACTGAGCGAGGTCCGGTGCGAAGGTGAGGCGCGGCATACCGCGTGCGGGCATTCGGTGCATCAATCGCAATGGTTACACAGGCGGGCAGCCGCGTTGGCGGTCGGGGATTGATCGACCTTAGCAGCGCTCGAAGGCAGCCTGCCCGGCCAAACCGGTTTCGACGCGCGGCAAGCGCCCCGAAAGGGACTCACTTATTCCACTTTGGCGCCCGTCTTGCGCACGATCGCCGCCCACTTCGGCAATTCGCTCAGAATTTTCGCCGCAAGCTCTTCGGGCGTGCTGAACGTGGGTTCGATACCCTGAGCCTGCAGTTGCTTGCGCAAGACCGGGTCGGCGGTCGCGCGGGCAATCACGCCGTTCAATTTAACGACGATGTCGTGCGGCGTTCCAGCCGGGGCCAGAACGCCAAGCCAATTGGACACCTCGTATCCCGTTAATCCGGACTCGGACAGCGTTGGAACCTCGGGCAAGGCGGTTAAGCGTGTTTGAGATGTGACTGCAAGCGCCTTGACTTTCCCGGACTTGATGTGGTTCTCGTAGACCGTCAGCGAATCAAATGTGGTGTCCACCAGGCCACTGAGCACGTCAGTCAGCAAAGGGGCGCTCCCTTTGTAAGGGATGTGCAGCAGGTCCACGCCGGCCATGGATTCGAACAGCGCGCCGGACAAATGGCCGGTGCTGCCATTGCCCGCCGATCCATAGGTCAGCGCGCCCGGTTTGGCCTTGGCGAGTGCGATCAGCTCGCCAACAGTCTGCGCCTTGATCGACGGTCCCGCCACGAGTACCCGTGGAAGACTGTGCGTTAAGGTAATAGGTGCGAAGTCCTTCACGGGGTCGTAACGTAGCTTTGGGTACAGGGCGGGGTTGATGGCATGCGTGCCCACGGTTCCCAAAAGCAAGGTATAGCCGTCTGGTGCTGCCTTGGCGGCCAGTTCGACCGCCATGGTGCCGCCCGCACCGCCGCGATTCTCAATAATGACCTGCTGGCCAAGGTCGGCCGCCATCTTGTTGGCCATACCGCGGGCGATGGCGTCGGCGGCGCCGCCAGGCGGGAACGGCACAATCAAGCGCAGCGACTTGTCCGGATAGGCGGCCAAGGCAGGCATAGGCAGTGCCGCGGCGCCCAGGGCCAGCGCCAAAGCCTGGCGCCGTCGCAACAGGCAGGGGTGTGATGTGAAGGACATGGCCTTGTCTCCGACGTCTGGTGCCTGCAGAGTTCCGCAGAATCAGCAAAGTGTAGGGACACGAGCCCGAAGCGCACGCTTCAACTCCAAGTAGTTCCACTGGCCGAAAAGCTGTGTCAATCCAGTCCTTGCGGACACCGCCACTGCCTAACATCCGCGGCATATGGTCAGTGGGTAACAGGCAAGAAATCTATGAGCACGGCCCTTGACACGTTGCGAGTGCATGGCAATCTTTCCACATTGGAACTTGCCCCCGTGCTGCTGGCCTTGGACGGCCTCTACCCGGGCCATGCCGAGCTTCGCCAGGGCGGGATACTGAGCTTGTACGATGAACCCAGCGACCTGCCGAATTTGCTTGGGTGCGGCAAGTCTGATGTGACAACCAACTCCGAAACGCAGGCGCTGCGCTATTCGCTGGCCCACCCTGACCTTCGATTCATCTTGACCGTTTCGCAGGGGTATTACCGCATCGTTGGCCGGCGCAGCGCTGGCATTTCGCGACTCCAAGACCTTAAGGGCAGGCGCATCGCGACCATGCCCCGAACGTCATCGGCCTATTACCTGGACCGCATGTTGCGCACCGTGGGGCTGAGCGAAGACGACGTGCAGATCGTGCCCTTTGTCGCGGGTTCTTCGAAGCCGCTCTCTGAAATACCGCAGGCGCTGTGCGATGGCGTCGTGGACGCTGCAACAGTTTGGGAGCCTGAGTTGCAACGTGCGCAAGACGCGCTGGGCGCTGATGCCATCGAGTTTGTTAACCGCAGCGTCTACCGGGAGCAGTTCAGCCTGTTCACGACGCTGGGCAACTTGCAGAATCCGGGGTTGCGACGACAGATCGTCGCTTTCACTCGATCGGTGATTGACGCCTGTGCTTGTATCCGCCGGGACCACACCTGTGTCTGGCCTCTAGTCGCCCAGTTCAGCGGCTATGACCTGAGAACCATTCAGAGGGCCTGGCACCACCAAGGGTATCCAGGTACGCTCGTCGGCGACCTTGTCGATGGTTTGGTTCAGCAGGATCCTTGGGTGGCCAAGCAAACCGGGCACACGCCACGTTCGCGCGCCGAGCTCGAGCGACTTATTGACACCAGCGTTCTTGCGCAGGCGCTGGCCTTGTAGCCCGCCAGGAGACACGCTACTTCGCTGCCCGAATCTCTCGGCTGCGCCGGGGCGGCGGCCGGGTAGCGCTGAGCAAGCAACTCAGGGCGTTGGATCGTGGTCCTCGAACCTCGCTTGCAAGCGCCGTGCCGCCTGCGCGTGCAGAGTTTGGTACAGGCTATGGCCATGGGCGTCGATCGCTACCGTGGCGGGGCCCAGTTCAGACAGCTCCAGGGTGAGCAGGCGGAACTGCGCGATGGTGTCGGCCCAGTGCACCGCAACGACGCCGCGAATGGCCTGCGACAGCAGTGTGCAGCCGCCGCCCAAGAACGAGAGGTAGACACAGCCTTGCCGCTGCAGAGCTTGAACGCTGGCCTCATCGAGACCGCCTTTCCCGCCGACCAGGCGCAGGCCGCAGCCCTCGATCAGCCGTGGCATGTAGGCGTTGTAGCGGGTGCTGGTGGTGGGGTTCAGGTACAGCGCTTCGTGGCTGCCATCGGGCCGCTCCCGGTTGAAGCAACTCAGGTGAAAGAAGGCGCCGTCACGCAGGTCCATGGGCAGCGGTGTACCGGCATCCAGGTGCGCCACCATACGCTGGTGGGTTGGCAGGCCAATGCTCATCGTGGCCTGCCCGCTGACCAGCACCATCTCGCCCAGTTCGAGGTTTTCGACCTCAGCGCGTGCCAGGGGTAATGTCAGCAGCTTCATGTCATTCCAGCCGCTCGACGCGGCCGTCGCCATGGATGCGAGCGCGTGTGCGGCGGTTGATCCAGCAGTTCAGGCTTACGGCCACCGGGACGAAGCCGTGGGATGCTGAGTAGTTGACGTGCACTGCCATCGCGGTGGTATTGCCGCCGGTGCCCATTGGGCCGAAGCCGAGTTCATTGATGGTCTTCAGCAGCCGGGCTTCCATCTCGGCCAGCAGCGGCTCAGGATTTTGTTCTCCGAACGGACGCAGCACAGCGTCTTTGGCGATGCGTGCGGCGTGGTCGAAGGTGCCGCCAATGCCCACGCCCACCACGATAGGTGGGCAAGCCTGCGAGCCTGACGTCAACACGGTTTTGAGCACGAAATCCTCGATGGCCTGCAGTGAAGGGTAGACGAAGATCTCAGCTGCCTCCCAGCGCCCGGTGCCCATGGCCTTCGGTGCGCAGGTGATGTCTACATAGTTCGCGCCGTCGATGACATCGAAGCTGACGATCGGCATGTCCTTGCCGGCGTGGCTGCGCTGGTGCGTTAGCGGGTTCGTCACCATTTGCAGGATCGGCGGATTACAACGGGCCGCCATGCGTGCGAAGCCGTCGACAAATGCCTGGCGCACCGGGCCCTCGAACTGCACCTGGGTGCCGATTTTCACGCTGTAGGTGGGGATGCCGACGTCTGAACACACCAAACCGCCAGTGCGTTCGGCGGCGTCGGCGCTCTTGAGCATGATGGTGAGCGTTTGCCGCCCGGTGCTGTTGCTCTCATGCGGCAGCGCGGCGCGCAGCGCAGCCTTGGTGTCTTCAGGAATCTTTTTCAGCGACCATTCGTAGAGGTCAGCGCTGAGCTGGGTGAGTTGCTCGCAGGTGATGGCCACGACAAATGGCCCTCAAGCCGCCGGGAGCGGGTAGTCTTTTTCGTTGGCCACCTTGCCGGGTTTGCTGGAGAAGTCCATGCGCGGCGGAGCGAAGATATCCAGCAACCAAGCGCCGCCATCGTTGACGTTGCGGCTGGTGTGTATGACCTTGGGCGGAATCACCGTCAGTGAGGGGCTGCCCACCTCGATGTGCGCATCGTCGCACCACGCAGTCATATCGGCGCCCCACGGGTAGCGCATGTGGTGCACCCATTGGCCGCGAAGGGCCAGCGAACCTTGCTCGAAGTCGGTATGTGAATGGGGGCTGAGTTTGCGCACATCGCGCGCCACCATACGCGGTGTCATCACATTGAGCATCAGGTTCGTGCTGCGGAAGATGCGCATGTTGCTGTCGGCCTGGGTGAACTGCGCGAGCGGGTAGTTACGCAGCTTGAAGCCGTCGGCGGGCGTGGGCCAAGGCAGCAGAGGCGCCACGTCGGTCGGCGCTTGAGCGTAGTCTGAGGCGTTGCCGGACATGGCCAGCAGGTCCTGCGCCAAGTGCGAAAAAAGGCGTAGTACCTGGCCCGCGCCGTGCAGCACCACTTCGCTGTCGCCGGGTGGCACGATGGTCAGCGAATCGGCAGCGGCCTCCAGGGTTTGACCGTTGGCGCGGATCGTCGCGCCGCTGTCGGGCAACAACACCATGGACTCGTCGACCTGGCCGTGGCGCTCGAGACGTGCGCCAGCTTCGGCTTGGGTGATGGTGACGACAAAATTGGCACCACGGGCCACCCACGTTCGGGCGCCCGCGCTGGTGATCTGCGGGGCTTGGTCGTGCCAGCGCGCGACCGAGCCGCGATTTGAAGTCTGGGTGGTGCTCATCGAGCCTCCTGTACATGGGAGCGGGCAATGGCTCGCGCGGCCTGCCGCAGCAGCGACTGGTCCGACCCCTGGATGAACCAACTGACGCCGAGTGCGCGGTAGGTCTCGCGCTCGGCAGTACTGCCGACGAACATGCCAACTGGCGTGCCGCAGGCCAAAGCGGTGCGGATCACGGCCTCGGTGGCGGCGGTGACGCGAGCGTCTTGCGCGCTGTCCAGCCCCATCGACAGAGCCAGGTCGGCGCGGCCGATGAAGAGCGCACCGATGCCAGGCACGGCGGCGATGCGCGCTGCGTTCTCGACCGCCGAAGCGCTTTCGATTTGGCAGACTACGACGTTGCGGTCACCCTGTGCGATCGCCTGTTTCATGCCCAATGCGCCATACCCTGCCGCGCGCGGCGAACTCGAGTAGCCGCGGTCGCCGCCGACGTAGCGGCAGTGCGCCACCGCGTCCAGCGCGTCCTGCTCGCTGTCGACGTGCGGCACCAGCACGCCTGCGGCACCCATGTCCAGCGCCGACAGCAGGCTGGCGGCGGTGCGCTCGGCCACGCGCACAAACAGTGGCAAACCAGCGGCACGGCCGGCCAGCAGTGCCAGGTCCAGCGTTGCCCGGTCGAAGGGTGCATGCTCCTCGTCAAGCACCGCAAAGTCCAGCCCGCTGCCGCCAAGGATTTCGATGACCTGGGGTGAGGTGGTCTTGACGAAGGTGCCGACGTGGTACTGACCAGCGGTGGGCAAGGTGTAGATCATGACCGAGGGACCTCGCCGGGCGGGCGCTGCAGCGCAGGGCGATGGAAGATCTCGCCCAGTGCGGCATAGTGCGGGCCGCCCAGGCGGGCGATCGGCCGCAACTTCACGCTATCGACATTGCGGCCGTCGTACACGCTGTCGGCCAGGTGAAAAGCCAGCACTTCGCCGATGTACAAGGTGTTGAGGCCGCGACCCAGCGTTACGGCCTGGTCGAGCCGGCACTCCAGGTGGATGGGTGATGCGGCGATGCGAGGCACCGGCGTGGCCGAACCCGGCAACAGCGCAATACCCAGCGCATCGGGCTCGCTGACCTCGGGTGGGTAATCGGCGCCGCACTGATGCAGGGTCTCCATCACGGCTTCGGTCGCGACGTTGACGCAGAACCAGCCGCTGTTGCGGATGTTGCGCGCCGTGTCTTTGAGCTCGCCCAGGCGCGTGCCGATATTCACAGCCACCATCGGCGGGCTGTGCGCCACGTAGTTGTAGGAGCTGAACGGCGCGGCGTTGACGCGCCCTTCGGCATCGATAGTAGTGATCCAGGCCACCGGCCGCGGCACCACCACGCCGCAAATCAGGCGGTAGGCGGTGGCCGTATCCATGCCCTCTGCGGGCACGGTGATGTAGCGGTGTGTCACCGTTTGGTCCCGTGGCCACCCTTGACGAACACGCGCCTGCCGGTGTCATGCCACACCGCGGTTTGCTCTTGGGGCGTCAGCAGGTTGGAGGCTTCGATCATGCGCCGAACCATGTCTTCGTAGGTGCCCGACGAGGTGCCGATGTCGGAGCCCCACATCACATGGTCGGCGCCGAACAGGTCCACCGCGCGGCGCAGCACCTGGTTGGCGGGGATGCCCATCTCGCGGCAGGTGTCGAGATTGATCGACGTGAACTTGAAGAAGATATGCGCGTGCCCTGCGAGTCGTTCATAACGTTCGTCCATGCCGAAGTGCGTGCCTTCGTCCATCTCGGGTTCGAGCAAGTGGTCGAGCACGATGCGGGCATTGGGGTAACGCTGCGACAGTTCGAGAAGGGCCGGGATGGAGGGCCCGCCGCCGCCTTGTGCCAGCACTTCGAGGTCCATGACCAAGCCGGCAGCGTCGATCACCTCCCAGCTTTTCAGCGCCTGCGCAGAGTTCAGCCAAGGCATGCTGCCATCGGGCTTGCGGCCACCAAACAGCCGAAGGCCCGCCAGGCCATGGTCACGGATCCAGCGCTGCACGGTGCCCGGCGTCTGCGGGTCTTCGGCGTCGAGAATCACCACTGCAGAGAATGTGTCGGGGTGCGCGTTCGATGAATCCAGGATGTAGCTGTTGTCGTAGCGGTAGACCATGCGCTTCTGTACCGCCACGGCGCCGTCGACGTTTTGCTGCTTCATCCAGCGCAGCATCGGCGCGGCATCCGGCACTTCGTTGATGGGGTTCGGGCCATGGTGGCCGCCCGGCTTGCCGATCACACCAGGTGGCCGGTATGGCGCGTCGGCAGCGCGTTGCATCGGGTTGCGGGGATAGCGCGTTTGGTTCTCTGCGACCAAATGGGCATGCGAGTCGAACAGCAGCGGGCGTTGGGAATTCATAAGCTTGGGCAAGAGAAAACGGCTGGCCTGTAACGGCGGACTTGTCACCATCTTGGTCAAGGAAGCGAAAGAGGACAAGGCGGTCTTCGGGACATTCCGCAGCGCGGAAAGCCCCGCCAATGTGGGTTCACCATCGCGCGTCAGTCTCGGTTCTGCAGCGCGACTGTCCGCTTAAGGCGTAGGGCTTGGTTCGTGACGTACTTCCTGCTGCAGCGATTCACCGCGCACCCAGCGGCCCAGGTTGTCGATGAAGAGCTGAACACAGCGCGGGCCATACTGCTGCGACGAACCCGCGTTGTGCGGTGAGACCAGCACATTGGGCAAGTCCCAGAACGGTGAATCTGCGGGCAGCGGTTCCTGCTCGAACACGTCCAGGTGTGCACCAGCTATCTGGCCCGAGGCCAGAGTTGCAAGCAGCGCCTGCTCGTCGACAACACCGCCTCGACCCACGTTGACGATGAACGAGCCGCGCGGCATGGCGTTGAGCACCTTGGCGTCGACCAAGTGCCGCGTTGCCTGCGTGAGCGGGCAAGCAATCATCAGCCACTGGGCCTGGCACGCCAGCTGGGGGAGCGCCTCATAAGCGTGCACGCCCAGCGCCGCGTCGCTCGGCTGTGGTGTATGCCGCAACTTGTGGACCTGCAAGCCCAGTGCTTCCAGCGACAGCGCGATGCGCCGACCTATAGGGCCGAAGCCGACCACGACAGCCACCTGGCCCTCAAGGTCGGCCGGCGCGTCGGCGTCACGCAGTGGTGCCCATCGGTGTTGGGCTTGCGCGTGCATCCACTTCAAGCCGCCGCGCGCGAGCAAGAGCACACCCATGAGCGCGGTGTGTGCAACGGCGGCTGCGTTGGCACCCGACGACGTGCTTATGCGCACGCCGCGTTTCAGCATCTCCTGAAAGATGGGCCGGTCGACACCAGCAGTCGGCACATGCAGCCACTGCAATTGAACAGCTGCGCGCAGCTGTTCGCTGAACAACAGCAGTTCGGGTGTCGGCTGCGATTTCGTTGACTTGCCGAACACGTCCAACGACATCAATGCGATGTCCACAGCGGCGAGTTGCCCTGCAGACGGTCGCGGCTCGACGTCGGAGACGACGAAGCGCAAATGTTCGCCGCCCACTGCACTCAGTTCAGTTGCGAAGTCTGTGAACGCGCGTGATGACAACAGCAAAATGGGCATGATGGCAACCGTGACTGAGGGCGTTAAGCGCTGCCCACCGATATCGATACTACGTTGGCGTGGCGCGCTGCCACTGGCCTGATGGCAAGCTTTTCGCGCGATGAAATCCAATCCAACTGGTTCCGGAGGACGGAAAGTAGAGAATCTTTGCGGGAACTTGCGCGCGCCAGCCTAGACTGCGCTCAAACTACCTTTGGACCTGACATGCGCACTGCGCCCGACCCGACCGATGCCTTGATCCAAAGCCTGGTGATGGCGCATTCAGGAGGACCGCCTGCCGACGATCAAATCTTCGCGGGTGTGATCGGCTCCGAAGAGCAGGCCTACGCAATTCAGGACAGGCTCTTTCGTGCGCTCGACAAGCGGCCGGGCGTACCGAAGTACTGGAAGTCCGGCGGGCCGTCGCAGGCCGAACCCCTGCGCCATGCGCCACTGCCAACGGCAGGCGTGCGACCAACCGGCGCCCGACTGGACGATCTGCCGCTGCACCAGCGCTGGATCGAGGCCGAGCTGGCGCTGCGCCTGGCCCAGAACGTGACGCCGGCCGACGCACGCGACTTGACGATCGAGAGCTGCGGCGCGCTCGTAGACGGTATGTGCGTATCCATTGAGTTGGTGGACTTTCGATGGGCCGCAGCGCGGGCAGCGGCCCCTGTCCTCAAGCTTGTCGACCTGCTGGTGCATGGAGCGCTGGTACTCGGTGAATTTGTGCCTTTCGCGCAACGTCCCTGGGCCTCGCAGACGTGCCGGGTGCGCATCGGGGCCGGCGCTTGGCAGTCGTTCAGCGGGAGTCTGGGTGTGGGCGACCCTGCTTGGGTACTGCCGGCTTGGCTGCGGCACGTGACGCGAGGTGGCTCGACGGTTCCGGCTGGAACGGTGGTGACGACGGGTACTTGGTGCGGGCTGCTTGAGGCGGCTGTGGGCGATCAGGTTTTTGTCGAATTCCCTGGGATCGGGTCGGCGAGCTTGAAACTCTGATTTCGATCGGCGGAACATGTCGAGATCCCGCTCCGTTCCGGCCTTAGCTTGCGGCATTCTGTGTGTCATGAACAGCACTGCGTCGGGACGGAAATGAGCGCGCGCTACTTTGAGGATTTTCGGCTGGGTGAGGTGTGGGAGAGCCAGCCCGCACTTGTGTCCGCGGACGAGATTGCCAGCTTTGGGCGCAGCTTTGACCCGCAACCCATGCACACCGACCCTGCGCGCGCCGGCGCAGGTCCCTTTGGCGGCTTGGTCGCCAGCGGCTGGCACATCGCGGCCATTTCCATGCGCGAGTTTGTCAAGGCCGGCGGTTACGGAGCAACGCCGATGGTGGGATTGGGTATCGATGAATTGCGGTGGAGTGCACCGGTGCATGCGGGCGACACGCTGGTCGTGCGGCGTGAGGTTGTCGAGCTGAGGCGCTCCAGCACCAACCACATGCAGGGCATCGTCCGCACTCGCGTGACGGTGCGTAAGCAAGACGGCACGGTCGTGATGTCCCTGGTGAGCGCGGGCCGGGTGCCCGCGCGCAGCGCGCCAGAGGAGCGCTCGTGAGCCTGTTGATCGACCATGCAGCCGACCTGGCGGCTCATGTCGGCGGCCCACCGCTGGGTACCAGCGACTGGGTCGAACTCGACCAGGCCAAGATTGACGCGTTCGCAGCGCTGACCGGCGACGACCACTGGATCCACATTGACAAAAAACGCGCTTCGCAGGAGTTGGCTGGCGGCCAGACCATTGCGCATGGCTTTCTCGTGCTCTCGCTCATTCCCTTCTTGCAGCGAAGCGTGTACACCATCCGCCGGCGCGGCAAGGGCCTGAACTATGGATGCAACCGTGTGCGCTTCACCGCGCCGGTGCCTGCAGGCGCGCGCGTGCGCCTGCGCCAGTCGGTGTTGGAGTGTGTGAGGCTGGAGTCCGGTACGCGCATCACCTTCGAATCCACCGTTGAGATCGAAGGGCAGGAGCGACCTGCGCTGGTTGCCGAGACGCTACTGCAGATCTTTGACCGCTAATCTGACCGTTAAGCGCATGTCCCGTACCGAAGCACCCGTGCCAGGGTTCATGCCCTTTGCCGAGATCATCAAAGCGCATGCGCGCGCGCAACCCGAAGCCACTGCGTTCTGCGTGGGGGATGAAGCGCTTGACTGGCAAACGCTGCACCGGCACGTGATTCAAGTGATGAGTGCGCTGGTGCGCAACGGTGTGGGTCCTGGCGACCGCGTGGCTATTTTGGGGGGTGCCTCGCTCGCGTACGTCGAATGCTTCTTCGGTGTCATTGCGGCGCGCGCCTGCGTGGTGCCGCTGCCCACATCGGCGAGCGCCGCGACGCTTCAGGCTCTGCTCTCTGATTGCGGCGCGAAGCTGCTATTTCTCGAACCCGGCGTCACGTCTGCGGAGGTGGGAAGTCAGGGATTACCAGGGCTTCAAGTCGTGCACATGGACCCCAGCACCTACCCCAGCTGGCGCCGCGCTGGCGACAACGCCCGCGCCTTGCCGCACGCCGACCCTGGAGACCTCTTCAACATCATCTACAGCTCCGGCACAACGGGCCTGCCCAAAGGCATCGTGCACGAGCATGGCATGCGCCAGCGCCAAGCAGGCCGCAAGGGCTTCTACACCCCCGCCTCGCGCACGCTGCTGTCCACACCGATGTACTCCAACACGACCATCATGCCAATGCTGGGGACGGTCGCGGCGGGTGGCACTTGCCTGTTGATGCGCAAGTTCGAAGCGGGCCGTTGGCTGGCGTGGGCTGCCGAGCAGCGTGCTTCGCACACGATGCTGGTGCCGGTGCAATACCAGCGCATGCTTGCGCACCCCAGTTTTGCGACCACGGATCTGCGCTCGCTGGAAATGAGCCAATGCACGGGTGCGCCGATGGACGCGGCCACGAAGCACGACATCCTGCAACGCTGGCCCGGTCGTTTTCTGGAGGTGTACGGTCTCACCGAAGGCGGCGTCACTTGCCTGCTGGACGCACGCTTGCATCCGTCCAAGCTCGCCACCGTCGGCAAGCCTGCCCCGGGCTGCGAGGTGTTCCTGATCGACGAGCGCGGCCGGCGTTTGCCGCCAGGCGCCAGCGTCGCCGGCGAGGTCGTGGGCCGCTCGGAGTTCATGATGGCGGGTTACTACAGCCGACCGCAGGCGACGGCGGACATCCGCTGGAGCGACGAACAGGGCCGCATCTACCACCGCAGCGGCGACATGGGCCGCTTCGACGAAGACGGTTTCCTGACCCTGCTGGACCGCATCAAAGACGTGATTATTTCGGGCGGACACAACATCTACGCTGCAGATCTGGAGGCCGTGCTGACGGGGCACGAAGCGGTCAGCGATGCGGCAGTGATCGGTGTGCCCAGCGCACAGTGGGGCGAGACCCCGCTCGCGTTGGTCGTACCACGTGCGGGTATGTCCATCGACCCTTGCGCGCTGCGCGACTGGGCCAATGCGCAGCTCGGTAAGACGCAGCGCCTGTCAGCGGTGGAGCTGCGCGAGGCGCTGCCGCGCTCGGTTCTGGGCAAGCTGTCGAAAAAAGAATTGCGGGCTCCGTACTGGCAGGCCGACACCTCTCAAAAGGAAACCCATGAGCACCACTGAAAAGAGCAAGCCCGTCTGTGTCGTTACCGGATCTTCGTCGGGCATTGGGGCGGCCACGGCGCTGCTGTTCGCACAACGGGGCTGGGACGTGGTCATCAACTACGCCACCCAGGAAGCTGCTGCCGAGCGGGTGGCTGCTCAGTGCCGCGAAGCTGGTGCTGCGACGCTGGTGGTTCGCGCTGATGTTGGCGAAAACGCGCAGTGTGTCGTTCTCGCCGATCAGGTGCAGCAGCGCTGGGGCTACGTTGATGCGCTGGTGAACAGCGCAGGCACGACCACCAAGTTCGCGGATCTGAAAGATCTGGCTGCCATTGGTGCCCACGATTTCGAGGCCATTTATCGTGTGAACGTGATTGGCACTTTTCAAATGTGTCGGGCCGTGGCGCCCTTGATGCAGGCGCGCAGCGCGCCAGGCATCGTCAACATTTCCTCCATGGGAGGGCGCATGGGCACGGGCTCGTCGATTGCTTACTCGGCATCGAAGGGCGCAGTGAACACACTCACTTTGTCGCTGGCGCGCGCGCTGGCACCCAAAGTTCGTGTCAACGCGGTGCTGCCCGGCATGGTCGATGGCCAATGGTTGCGCAAGGGACTCGGCGAGACGGTCTTCCAGGAACGGCGCAAGCGCTACGAGGCACGGGCGTTGCTGGCCACGGTGGTCACGCCGCAGGATGTGGCGCGGTCAGCTTGGGGCTTGGCAGTGGATGCGACCAAACAGACCGGGCAGTTGATTGACCTGGAAGGCGGTTTCCTGCTCGGGAATTGAAGGCAACTGCATCAACAGGTTATGCGTGCCCTGCAAGCCATGTATTTTCTCGTTGGTGAAAGTCGTTGAGCTCTTCAAGACGGTCATCGCCCAGCAAGTTCGGATTCACCTCTACGCCCCGGGTCTTTTGGTAGTAAGACAGAAACCGATACGAGGGCCTGAAGTGCGAGAGATTTGCAAGCTTGAACGGCAACCGTTCGTTGAAGTCGACCGGACGCATTTCGTCCCGCTCCCAAAGAACCTCGAAGGTGAGCAGCTTCCATTGCCCGTTTTGCCGAACGGCACGCGAAAAAAAACGGCAATAGACGTGGAAATCGATGTCGACGCCTTCAAGAAGTACCCGGTTGAAGATCGTCGCTGGGCTTTCAACCGTGGCGCGATCGCCGTTGGCCTTTGCGAAGGCCGGAAAGACCCAGTGCTTGCCACCAGGGCTGCGGGCCATCAGCTTCTTTGTTGCCTCGACATAGGCGTCGCCTCCGTGCCCGTCGTACCAGCTTGTCCGGACGTAGGCGTCATCGTGGAAGCAGTCGCGCATCACGTCGAACCGCATCTGGTCGCGCGAAAAACGCTCTCGTCGCACAAGGTCGAAAAGCTCCTCTCTGTCGAGTAGGGCTGTCAAGCGGCTTGTCTGGTCTGTTCGCATGGGGATAGCACAGCAAGCGCTGCGCGCGGTTCGGCTTCGAAAACAACGGTCGTCACAATTATCAGAAACGCTCCTTGAGCTGCGTCCCAAGGCGCGGCTGGATTTCGCCCACCGGAAAATCCATTCGGTGTACTGGCCGACGCTTGGGCTTGTCTTCACACTTCAGACATCTGAATAATTCGCAGGAGACAGGCATGAATCGTCATTCTTTTGTCCGGGTCATGGCCTGCTGTGCGGGCCTGATGTTGGCGGCACCCCTGCCTGTGTGGGCGCAAGCGGACTGGCCGAACAAGCCGGTCAAACTGATCGCCACGTTTGCTCCGGGCGGCAGTTCTGACTTGGTTGCGCGGCAAATTGCCCAACACCTCACCGCGCGGTTTGGGCAGCAATTCGTGGTCGAAAACAAGGTCGGAGCGTCCGGCAACATTGGCGTCGACTTCGTCGCCAAATCGGCACCAGACGGCTACACCTTTGCCTTGGCCACCACCGGCCCTCTGGCCAACAACAAGTCGATGTTCAAGTCGATGCCCTTTGATCCCGAGAAGGATCTGACGCCCATCGGCCTGGTGGGTGAGGTTCCCATGGTGATTGCCGTCAACCCCAATGTGAAAGCGAACAACCTTTCAGAGTTTGTCGCGCTGGGCAAGTCGTCCACCAATCCACTGACCGTGTCGAACCCCGGCATTGGAACCATCGGGCATCTGGTGGCGGAATACCTGCGAACGAGCACGGGCACCAAGATCCAGTCGGTGCCCTACCGCGGTGACTCTTTGGCCATGGCCGACGCGGTCAGCGGCACGGTGGACGGCGTGTCGACGCCTGTGACGTCCTTGATCTCTGTTTTGCAAACCAACAAATTGCGGGCGGTGGCTGTGATGTCCAACGCGCGCTATGCTGGTTTGCCGAATGTGCCGACGGCCAAAGAGCAGGGCTTCAACTTGGAAGCCACGGCCTGGAGCGCTGTCGTAGGCCCCGCCAAGTTGCCCAAGCACATCGTCGACTCGCTCAATGCCGAAATCAACAAGTTCGTGAGTTCGCCTGATGGGCAAGCCAAACTGGGCGCATTGGGCTTGGTGGGCGTGTCGGGTACCCCAGCGATGTTGGGTGAGTTGATGGCTTCGGAAGCAGTGAAGTGGAAGAAGGTGGTGGAGTCCGCCAAGATATCAGTGGAGTGAGCGCCTTGGATCGCTTGCAGTTCTACATCGATGGGGCCTGGGTCAACCCTGCAACACCTGCAAGACTCGACATCGTCAATCCGGCCACGGAAGAAGCGTTTTCTCAGATCAGCCTGGGTTCGCGCGAGGACGTCGATTGTGCAGTGCGCGCTGCGCGGCGGGCATTCACCGCCCATACTGGCGTAAGCCACGCAGAACGGCTCGAATGGTTGCACCGCATCATTGCGGGCTTTCGCGCGCGCTTACCTGAACTGGCGCGGATGATGACTTTGGAGATGGGCGCGCCCATCACCTTCGCCACCGAACGCCAAGCGACGGTGGCCCTTTTTCACTTTGAAGAAGCCGCTCGTGTTCTGGCGCAGTACCCTTTTGAAGAAAAGATGGGTGTCGGTGTGGTGCGTCGCGAACCCATTGGCGTTTGTGGGCTCATCACTCCTTGGAATTGGCCGCTCAATCAAGTTGCCTCCAAAGTGGCGCCGGCCCTGGCCACAGGCTGCACCGTGGTTCTCAAGCCCAGTGAAATTGCGCCACTGAGTGCCATGCTGTTTGCCGAGATTGTTCACGCAGCGGGCGTGCCGCCAGGGGTGTTCAACCTCGTCAATGGCGACGGAGCGACGGTGGGCGAGGCTATCGCCGCACACCCCGGCATCGACATGGTGTCCTTCACCGGTTCGACAGCGGCAGGGGTGCGCGTGGCCAAATTGGCCGCCGACT
The DNA here is from genome assembly GCA_965249635.1 of Rubrivivax sp. Taxonomy (GTDB): domain Bacteria; phylum Pseudomonadota; class Gammaproteobacteria; order Burkholderiales; family Burkholderiaceae_C; genus Rubrivivax. Next base: position 154,667 of record OZ252248.1, read on the forward strand.
CGGTGAAACGCGTGGCCCAAGAACTGGGCGGTAAGTCAGCCAACATCATTTTGGTCGATGCCGACATCAGATCGGCTGTGATTCAAGGCGTCCATGCCTGCAACACCAACGCAGGACAGAATTGCCAGTCGCCGACCCGCATGCTCGTGCCCAGGTCGCAGCAAGCAGCAGCTTTCGCGGCAGCACGCGAAGCGGTGGACTCGATCCGATTAGGTGATCCCTTGGATCCAGCAACCACCATGGGACCGCTGGTTAGCCAAGCGCAGTTCGATAGAGTTCAGGCGCTTGTGAAATCCGGAATTGACGAAGGTGCGATCTTGGTAGCCGGTGGGTTGGGGCGTCCGGCGGTAGTTGGCAAAGGCTATTTCGTCCGACCCACGGTATTTGGCAATGTCACGCGGCACATGCGCATTGCCCGGGAGGAGATTTTTGGTCCGGTGCTCTCCATCTTGGCCTACGACGACGAAGAAGAGGCCATAGACATGGCCAACGACACGCCTTTCGGTCTGGCTGGTTTCGTGCAATCCAAGGACCATGAACACGCCCGCGCGGTGGCGAACCGGATCCGAGCAGGCCGTGTATACATCAATGGTGCTCCCTTTGATCGCAGTTTGCCCTTTGGCGGCTACAAGCAGTCTGGCAATGGCCGTGAATTTGGTGTGTTTGGATTCGAGGAATACCTTGAAGTGAAAGCCATCCTCGGTTGAAGCAGCGTTTGGTGGCGGGCAGTGAGCGTGGAACAATTCCGCGCATGCCGTCTTCTCCCCCCGTTGAAGCTGTGGTGCGCGCGTTTCGCTTGCTCGAAGCCATGGCCAGCACGCCCGTGTCCACAGTGGCCTCGCTGCACAGCCGTCTGGGCTTGCCCAAACCGTCCATCATCCGGCACCTGCAAACCCTGGAAGCTTGTGGCTACGTTCGGCACGCGCCGCAGGCGGGGGCGTATCTCCTGACCTCACGAGTGAACATGTTGTCCAGCGGGTTTCATGGTGAGCCGCGATTGGTCGAGGTGATCGCGCCCTTGCTGGATGCGTTCACGCAGCGCTATAAGTGGCCATCGGCCGTTGCGGTTCCGGACGCAGCTGCGGTGGTGGTGCGTTACAGCACCATTCCAGCTTCACCCTTGGCGCTGTTGCATTCCACGATTGGGATGCGCCTGAGCCTGGTCAGCCGCGCCTTGGGTCGGGCCTACTTGGCTTTTTGCCAGCCTGAGGAAAGGGAGGTGCTTATTGAAATGGTGGCCGCCGCGCCCACAGGCGAAGATGAACTCGTGCGACAAAGGCGAACGCTGGACGCTACGCTCGAGCTGATCCGGCGGCAAGGTTACGCCTTGCGGGATAAGGCGGTTCGGCCTGTATCGCGCACGCTGGCCGTTCCGGTGTTTGATGCGGACCGGGTGGTGGCATCGGTCGGCGTGACATGGTTTGCTTCCACGATGAGCGAAGACAAGGCCGTGGAGGCATTCCAGGGACCGTTGCGTCAGTTGGCCGAACAGGCCCGCCTGGAATTGGCTTCAGCCTGAGTTCAGATCTAAGCGTCGCCACGCTGTTCGGTCTGCAGCCTACTTCACCTCGGTCAGAAACTCTCTCAACGGCCGTCGCACCTTGGCCAGCTTGACCAGCCAGTCGCCTTCTTCCTGGCGATAGCCCAAGGGCACCAGCACCACGCTGCGCAGGCCACGTGCACGCAGGGCCAGTATCTCGTCCACCTTGGCAGGGTCAAAACCTTCCATCGGTGTGCTGTCCACCTGTGCTTCGGCAGCGGCTGCGAGCGCCACGCCAACGGCAATGTAGGCTTGGCGCGCGGCGTGCTGGTAGTTCACTTCGGCATCGCGCTTGGGGTAGCTGGCCAGCAGCATCTGGCGGTAGTTTTCCCAACCTTCGTTCTTGAAACCGCGAATCTCGTTGGTCAGGTCGAACATGTGGTTGATGCGCTCAATCGTGTAGTTGTCCCAGGCGGCAAAGACCAGCAGGTGCGAGCCCTCGGTGATCTGTGCCTGGTTCCAGGCGACCTCGCGAAGCTTCGCCCGCACCTCGGGGTTCGTCACCGAGATGATCTCGAAAGGCTGCAGGCCGCTGGAGGTCGGCGCCAGGCGTGCGGCCTCGATGATGCCGTCCACGAGCGTCTGCGGCACAGGGCGCTCGGGGTTCATTTTCTTGGTGGCGTAACGCCATTTCAGGGTGTCGATGAGGGACATGGAGTGTTGGTCGCGGGAGTGAACGCGGGAGTGAAGAGAGCCGGAATTGTCAGTGCTGAGGAGAAGGCCTTTTGTCTGCGGACAGATGTGCCGTGTGCTACATGCCCGTGGCCGTCGTTCAGCGTTCGGGTAAGCCCGAGTATTGACAGATTGTTAACAATCTTATGATTGACAGTATGAACACCCTCTATTCAGAAGTCACCGGTACCGTCTGGAAAATCGAGGCGCCTGTGGGCAGCACCGTGGCCGAAGGCGACACGGTTGTCATCATTGAATCGATGAAGATGGAGATCCCGGTATGCGCCACGCGGGCCGGGGTGGTCAAGGAGATCCACGTCGCCGAAGGCGAAGCCATCGCGGAAGACCAGTCGGTCGCCGTCATCGGCTGAAGGGCTCGCTGCCATGAAACCCATCGACATTGACCCGGCCCTGTTCTCGCGCTGGGAGGGTGCCGTTGCCTTTCGTCTGTTCGCCGACCAGGCGGTGCCAACGCTGACCGTGCCGGAACAAATCGCGGCTCAGGTTGGCGACCGGATCCTCGACGGGCGGCTGGTGCCCGGCGCGCGTATTGGCGAGCAGGAGTTGGCAGACGAATTTCAAGTCAGCCGCGGCCCGGTGCGCGAGGCCGTCCGCATCCTGGAGCGCGAAGGCTTGGCCACGATCCTGGCCCGCCGCGGCGCCATCGTGACCGAGCTGACGGCAGGCGAGTTGCGCGAGATTTTCGAGATTCGCGCCGCGCTGTTCGACACGGTCGCACGCGAGGTTGCCCGCACGCGGCCGCCGGAATTGCTGGCTGTGCTGCGCTCGGGCGTGCAGCGGCTGCAGGAACTGGCCGATGGAGCCGAAGGCGGCACTGCATATGCCGAGACCACCTACCGGCTGCTGATCATCACCGCGCGCTTTTGTGCCAACCAGCGGCTGCAACGCCTGCTGGCCTCGCTGTCGCTGCAGACGCTGCGCTACAGCAAGCTGGGGCTGCAATCGGTGGATCGCCGCAAGCGCTCGGTGAAGCTGTGGCGTCAAGCCTTGACCGCGTTGGAGCGTGGCGACGGCGAGCGCCTGACCGCGCTGAGCCGCCAGCGAATCGAAGAATCCGGCAACGAGGCCGCACGCCAGCTCGGTGCCATGGGGAACACAAGATGAGCAAGGAACGTGGCGCGCAAGGGCCGCTGGCCGACCTGAAAGTCGTTGAGATTTGCACCACCATAGCCGGGCCGGCCTGCACGCGGCTGCTGGCGGATTTCGGCGCCGACGTCGTCAAGATCGAGCCACCAGAAGGTGACCCGGTACGGCAAATGGGGCGCCATGTATATATGGACTCAGGCGACGTCTCGCTCTATGCCGCGAGCATCTTGCGCAACAAACGCTCCGTGGTGCTGGACCTCAAGATCTGCGAAGACGCCGCCTTTGCGCACGCGCTGATCGCCCAGGCCGACATCCTGGTCGAAAACAACCGCCCAGGAGTTATGGAGCGCCTGGGCTTCGGCTACGACGTGCTGTCAAAGGCCAACCCTGGCTTGGTGATGGTGCGCATCAGTGGCTACGGCCAGAGCGGTCCGTATGCACAGCGCCCGGGCTATGGCGCCATCTGCGAAGCCGTGGGCGGTGTGCGCCACCTCACAGGTGACCCCGACCGACCGCCCGCGCGTGTGGCACTGGCGACCACCGACTACCTGACCTCGGTCTATGCCGCCTTTGGTGCGATGGCCGCTATCCACGAGCGTGCGCGCAGCGGGCTGGGCCAGGTTGTCGACGCGGCGCTGTACGAAGCCGCCTTCACGCAGCTTGAGCCGATGGTGCCGGCCTACGAGAAGCTTGGCATCGTGCCCATGCGCGAAGGCCCCAACCTGCCGTCGATGGCACCCAACAGCCTGTACCCCACGCGCGACGGCGGCTATGTGCTGATCGCCGCCAACAGCAACCCTACTTTTGCGCGCTTGGCTACGCTGATGCAGCAGCCCGGGCTGCTGACCGACCCGCGCTTCGACAGCATCCGCATCCGCGGGGAAAAGCCGAACATGAAGGCACTTGACGCCATCGTGGCCGAGTGGACCCTGCAGTTCGATGGTGAAGCGCTGGAAGCCTTGCTGCTGAAAGCCGAGGTGCCTTCGGCCCGCGCTTACACCATCGCCGACATCTACCGCGACCCGCAGTTTGCCGCGCGCGACATGCTGCAGCAGGTGCCACACCCGACTTTGGGCCACACCACGCAGGCCGGCATCGTGCCGCGTTTGTCCGCCACTCCCGGCCGCATCCGCCACACCGGCCCCAATCTGGGCGCCGATACCGCAGCGGTGAGGCGAGAAGTACTAGCCTCCAAGGAGTCCTCAAGATGAAAGCCCTGCTCCGCGCTGCAAGCGCCGGCCTGCTCGCCGCCGCATTGGTGCCTGCGCACGCACAATCCAGTGCCTGGCAGCCCAGCGAACGGGTCACCTACCTGATTGGGGTCGCCCCCGGCGGGACAGTCGACCTGTATGCGCGCGGCATCAAGGACCAGCTCGAAGCGCTGAAGCTCGTCAACGGCCAAAGCGTGCTTCCCGAGAACAAAGTTGGTGCCGGCGGCGCGATCGCGCTGCAGGCGCTGGGCCAGAACGCCGGCAACGGGCACTGGCTCGCGACCTTCCATACCGGCTCGATCGCCGGTGCCGTGACCGGCCTCATCAAGGCCGATGTGCGCCAGTTTCCGCCGGTGGCGATGATGGTCGAGGAGACCTCGGTCGTCGCCGTGCGTGCCGACTCGCCGATCAAGACCGCGGGCGATCTGGTGGCCGCACTCAAGGTCAATGTCGCTTCACTGAAGATTGCGGTCGCGCCGGCCCTGGGCCAGAACACGCACCTGGCTATCGCCAAGCCGCTCAAGGTGGCTGGCGTGGCGATCGACAAGCTCACCATCGCGCCGTTTCGCTCGTCGGGCGAATCGGTCAATGCCTTGTTGGGCGGGCATGTCGACGTGGTGTCGGCCACCGCCCCGGTGGTCGTACCCCACGTGCTGGCCGGCAAGCTGCGCATCGTCGCCAGCGCGGCGCCGGATCACGGCACCGGGCCGCTGGCGGGTGTGTTGACTTGGCGCGAGCAAGGCATCGCGGCCGACTATGTCTCCTACAACGGCGTGATGCTCGCGCCCAAAGCAACACCTCAGCAGCAGGCCTTCTGGGAGGCAGCGTTGAAGCGTGTGTCGCAAAGCCCGGAGTGGATCGCGATGGTCGAAAAGTCTGGCAACAAGGCGATCTTCCGTGGCCGTGATGATGCGCAGAAATACGTCGATACCGAGTGGAAGGCCACGACCGAACTCGCTACCGAACTGGGATTCGCCGCCAAATGACCCTGAAAGAATTCGAACCCGCCGGCGAATGGGCCGAGGAACTCACCGAGCTGCAGCAGCGCCGCCACCTGGCTGCGCAGATGGGCGGCGCTGAAGCCGTCGCCAAGTTCAAGGCGCGCGGCCGCAACACGGCCCGCGAGCGTATCGCCACGCTGTTGGACGATGGCAGCTTCCGCGAGCTTGGCCGCATCACTGGCAAAGGCCAGTACGACGACGAGGGCCGGCTTAAAGGCATGCAGGCCGTCAACGCGATCATCGGCACCGGCCGCATCGACGGCCGCAAACTGGTGGTTTCGGCCGACGACTACACGATTCGCGCCGGCTCATCCGAAGGCACGATATCTGACAAGTGGGTTTATGCTGAGCGCCTGGCGCTGGGCCAGCAGATGCCGCTGGTACGGCTGGTGGACACTGCCGGCGGCAGCGTCAAGCTGCTGATGCAGTCGGCCGCCTCCAAGATACCTGGTTACAGCAACTGGCCCGGCGTGGAACTGCTGAAGACCGTGCCCGTCGTCGGTGTGGCGCTCGGCGCCTGTGCCGGTCTCGGTGCCGTGAAGGTGCTGCTGTCGCACTTCTCGGTGATGGTGCGCGACCAGGCGCAGGTTTTTGCTGCCGGCCCACCGGTGGTCAAGCAGGCCTACGGCATCGACATCGACAAAAACGATCTGGGCGGCTACAAGGTCCACCGTAAGAGTGCGCTGGTACACAACGAAGCAGTCGATGAGGCGGATGCGCTGCGCCAAGTAAAGCAGTTTCTCAGCTACCTGCCGCGCAGCGCGCACCAGCTGCCCGACCGCGTGACGCCGACCGACGACCCCGAACGCGCCGACGACTGGCTGAAGGACGCGATTCCGCATGACCGCCGCAAGATCTACGACCCGCGCAAGATCATGGCTGCACTGTTCGACCGCGACTCCATCTTTGAGATCGGCCGCTACCAGGGCGGCTCGGTCATCACGGCCTTCGCGCGCCTGAACGGCTGGCCGGTGGGCGTGCTGTGCAGCGACCCGAAGATTGCTGGCGGCGCAATGACCACCACCGCAGCCTACAAGACCGAGCGCCACGCCAAGCTGTGCGACACCTTTGGTTTGCCGATGGTCAACCTCGTCGACCAGCCTGGCAATGCCACTGGCCCCGAGGCCGAGCTGGCGGGCACGCTACTCGGCGCCGTGCGCGTGGTCACGACGATCGAAGATGTACGCATCCCCTGGCTGAGCATCATCGTGCGGCGGGCCTTCGGCATGGCCGGCGGCATGCATGCACCGAAGTACTTTCCGGCGCTGAACTACCGCTTTGCCTGGCCCTCAGCGCGCTGGGGCTCGATTCCCATCGAAGGTGGCGTTGACGCTGCGCACAAGGCCGAGATCGAGGCCGCCGCTGACCCGGCTGCGGCGCGCGCGGCATTGGAAGCCAAGTACCACCGCATTGGCTCGCCGTTCCGCACGGCCGAGCAGTTTGGCATTCTCGACATCATCGACCCGCGCGAGACCCGCTCGCTGCTGTGCGACTGGATCGAAGACGCGCGTGCGGTGCTCGAAAACGACCGCGGAAGGAGACCTGCCCAATGAACCGCCAGACATTGTTCCGCCGCTTGGTCACGCTGGCCTGCACCCTGCCCATCGCGGCCTTCGCGCAGGACTGGAAACCCGAGCGCAGCGTCGAATTTGTTGTGCCCGCCGGGCCTGGCGCTGCGCTCGACACCGCCGCCCGCCAGATCAAAGAGTTGATCGACCGCAACCAATTGATCCCGACCACCATGGTGGTCACCAACAAGCCTGGCGGCGCCGGCATGGTGGCGATGGGTGGTCTGCAGGCCAAGCCCGGCGACGCGCACATGCTGGTGACGCTGACCCATTCATCCATCAACAACAAGCTGGTCGGCGAGGTGGCGCTGGGTTACGAGGACTTCACGCCGCTGGCGATCTTGTTTGACGAGTACATCACCGCGGTTGTGCGCGCCGACTCGCCCATCAAGACGGGCCGCGACTTGGTCGAAGCGCTCAGGAAGGATCCGGCCTCGCTGTCGGTGGGCGTGGCCACGTCCATCGGCAACCACATTCACGCCGCGATCGCCAAGCCGCTGAAGGCCGCCGGCGTGAACATCGGCAAGATGACGGTCGTGCCCTTCAAGTCGTCGGCGGACTCGATGACCAACTTGCTTGGGGGGCACCTTGATGTCGTCTCGGCCTCGGCCGTGAACGTGGTGCCGCTGTTGAAGGCCGGCAAGATCCGCGTCATCGCTGTGGCGTCAGGTGAACGCCTGGGTGGTGAACTCGCGGGAGTGCCAACGTGGCGGGAGCAAGGCGTCGACGCGGTGTACTCGTCATCGCAAGGTGTGCTCGGTGCCAAAGGGCTGACGCCTGCGCAAATTCGCTACTGGGAAGGCGTGCTCAAGCGCCTGACTGATACGCCCGAATGGGCAGCGTTTCTGGCGAAGAACTACTGGAAGCCCCGGTTTCTGGGCCACGCCGAGGCCATCAAATACCTTGATGCGGAAGCTATCGTGGCACGTTCGCTGCTGGGTGACCTCGGCTTGCTCAAGCGCTAACGAGCGGCATCCGCATGAAGAGGACCGTCACTGACGCCTAACGCTGAGGAACAGTCCAGAACAGCAGGCGCCGCTTGAGGACGCGCACTGCGCCATGCATCAACATGCCCAGCAGGGCCAGTACGACCAGCACTGCGAACATGCCGGCGATGTTGAACTGTTCGTTGAACTGCAGGATGCGGTTGCCCAGCCCAGCCTTGGCACCGACGAACTCGCCCACGATGGCCCCCACCAGCGCGAAGACGATGCCCAGCTCCAACCCAGCAAAGACATAGGGTAAGGCGTTGGGGGTGCGGATTTTCAAGAGCGTTTGCAGCCGCGTGGCGCCGAAGGCGCGGGCCATGTCAATTTCGTCGCCGCGTGTGGCCTGCAGCCCGGCAATCACGTTCACCAAGAGTGGAAAGAAGGCAATCAGCGCAGCCATTACCACCTTGGACGCCAGGCCGTAGCCAAACCACTGCAAGAACAGCGGCGCCAGGGCGACACTGGGTATGGTTTGGAATGCCACGATGTAGGGCATCAGGCTGAGTTCCAGCAGCCGCACTTGGGAAATGGCCACGCCCAGCACCACTGCCATCACGATGGCCAGGGCATAGCCCAGCAGCACTTCATGCAGCGTGACCATCACATCGGCCCAGAAGAGGGGGTTGGTGTGCAGGCGTGCAAGTTGACTGGCGATGGCCGAGGGCGGCGGTAACACAAAGGCTGGCATGCCGCCCCAATGCACAGCCACCTCCCACAGCCCGAGCAGCAGCACACAGGTGCCTGCTACCAACGCCGCCTGCTGCAAGCGGCCGTTCATTCCAGTCCGCCTTCGTGGCTGAAATGGCTGCGCACGCGGGCCAGCACGTCGGCCGCCTGCGGCGTGGCCATGTCAGCCAGACGCCGTGGGCGCGGTAGGTCGACGGTGACCACTTCGGCCAGACGCGCGGGACGGGGGCTCAAGATCACCACCCGATCCGCCAGGAACACAGCTTCCGGTATGGAGTGGGTGACAAAGACCACGGTCTTTCGCATTGCCGAGCTGTCGCCCATCCAAATGCGCTGCAGCTCGATGTTCATGAATTCGCGCGTCATCGCGTCGAGCGCGCCGAAGGGCTCGTCCATCAGCAGCAGGCGCGGGTCGCGCAGCAGTGCGCGGCAGATGCCCGCACGCTGGCGCATGCCGCCGCTGAGCTCTTGCGGGTAGCGGTTCTCGAAGCCGCTCAGGCCCACGGTCTTCATCAAGGCGCGTGCACGCTCCGTGTGGGCAGCCAGGTCATCGCCGCTCAACTCGGCCGGCAGCAGGATGTTCTGCTCCACCGTGCGCCAGGGCAGCAGGGTGGGCTCTTGAAACACCACGCCGACTTGAGCCGAAGGTCTGAGCACCGGCCGTCCGGCCAGCGCCACGCTCCCGCTGAAGCCCTGCACCAAGCCTGCCATGATCTTCAGCAGCGTGGTCTTGCCGCAGCCCGAAGGGCCGACCAGCGCAACGAACTCGCCGGCCGCAATTTCGAGGTCAACGCCTTGCAGCGCCGTGACGTGGCCGCTGCGCGCGCGATAGCGCATGCCCACATCGGTCAGGTGCAGCAGCGCCTGGCCTTGCGCAATGTCGTTGTGCGGCGTGGCCAAGTGCTCAGTGCAGCTTGTTGCGGTCGAAGGCGAAGATGCTCCTCATCAGCGAGCCGTCCCACACTTGGGCGGGCGTGAGCCGCTTCTCGGTCTGGCCGGTGTCGTGGGCGAAGGCCAGCAGGGCTTCCCAGCGGCTGGTGTCGATGTCCAGCCAATTGCCCCAGGCCGAAGGCAGGGTGTTGCCGCCGGGAATCGAGTCGCCCAAGGCAATCTTCATGGCCTCCAAGGTGTTCCGTGCCTCGGCGCCGCTGGGGTCGCCGCTGCCGGCCAGCTCCGGGAATTCTTTGAAACTCAGCCGGAGTGCGGCGTCCGGGTTCAGCCGTGTGTAGACAATGCCTTGGTAGGCGGCTCGAGCAAAGCGCGCCAATTCGTCCGGTTTGCTCTTGAGCAGCGCCGCGCTGGTGACCATGGTGACGCTGAAGAGCTTGTCCAACTGCGCCGGGCGCGCCAGCAGCGTCAGGTCAATGCCGTTTTGCTTCATAACCGTGAAGCTGTCGGAATAGCTGTCGATGGCGTCCACTTGATCGGTTTTCAGTGCAGCTGCGGCGCGGGCGCCGGCCCCAACGGGTACCACCGCCACGTCGGCTTCAGTCAAACCCACCAGCTTCAGGTTGGCCTTCAGGTCCGCATACGAAGCCGAAGCCAGGCTGATGACACCCACGCGCTTGCCTTTGAGATCGCTGATTTTCTTGATGGCCGAGCCCGGCGGCACGCCGATGAAGTAGGGCCACTGCACCGTGAGGCCGGCGAATGCCTTTACTGGCACGCCCTTGTCGACGGCGGCGGCGATATTCAGCGATGACGCGTAGGCCACGTCTGCGCTGCCACTGGCCACGGCCTGGATCGCCGCTGTTGACCCGTTGGCCTTGAGAAGGGAGACGTTCAGCCCTTCGCGCTTGAACCAGCCCATTTGCTTGGGCACAGCGTAAGTAAAGATTTCCTCACCCGGGGTGATGGCGCTGCGTGCCAATGCCAAAGTGAGCGGCTTGTCCTGGGCCTGGGCCGCGGGCAAGAACAACAACGCAAACAGAGCGCAGGACAAGATGCTGCCAAAGGCAGCAAGGCGGGGCGACAGGCAGCGCATGACAAAGCTCCAAGGCAGGGGGGTGAATTAACGGCAATTGTGTCGCGTGTGCGCAAGCATCAACCGAGCTGCTTGAACGCGTTGACCTTGCGCCAATGCCCAGACGTGATTTGGTAGGTCAGCAGCCGCTTGTCATACCAAGTCTGAAGGCCACAGTCCTGCATACCCAGGCGTTGCATCACCTTGGCTGACGCAACGTTGTCCGGATTGCACACGGCATAAAGTTCGTCCGCACGGATGCTGTCGAAAGCGAAGTTGGCGATGGCCCGTGCAGCCTCCGTAGCCAAGCCTTGGTGCCAGCAATCGCGCCGAAGCCGCCAGCCGATTTCCAAGGGGCAAGCCGGGTCAGGTGACAGGCTGGCGTCTCGGCGCAAGTTTTGAAGGGCGCCTGCGCCCACGATCTGGCCACTGTCTCGAGCAATGAAGCTCCACCAGGCGTAACCAAACTCCACCCAGCGCTGCTTGACCCTTTCGACCATGGCCACGGTCTGCTCGCGAGTCTCCGGACGACCGGATATATAGCGCATGACCTCGGGGTCCGCATTCAGGGCGTGCAGGCCCTCGATGTGCTCGTCTGAAAAGGGAACCAGGCTCAATCGAGGGGTGGCCAGCGTGGTCATCGCAAGGCTGCGGCCGTTGTGATTAGCTACCGATCGCTTCGGGCTGCGGCAAAACGACCTGTGTTCCGGTGCTGAACTGGTAATCGCGGAACACGTGTTCCGCGCTGAGCAACTCGTAAGTGCCATCGTCGCGCCGCACCGAGGTGTCTTTCAAGCGCCAGGCGGACTGGCCGCAAGTCCAGATGTCGAAGTTGCGCATCTGGGTGCACAAGCAGGTCTTGTCGAGCACGGAGATGCGTTTGGCACCCGGGTGCGCTGCAATTTCGCGATTCCAGGCGTCGATGTAGGCGCACTTGCCATTGGCGTCCAGCAAATAACCGTAGGCTTCACAGTTAGGCCGTATGCCGTCTCCAATGCCGGGGCTGGCCTTGATCATGCGCATGGGGTAGCCGGTGGGTGAGATTTGGTTGACCTCGATGTCCTCTTCGTTGGCCTTGAAATACTCTTGCTTGATCTCGTCCGGCAGGCCGCACTCGCGGGTGACGGTGAAGCGCGTTGCCACCTGCACAGCCGCGGCGCCGGCTTCCAGAAAACGCACCGCGTCGCCGCCGGTGAAGATGCCGCCGGCGGGGATGAGCGGAATGTCGAGTTGCTCTTGCACCAGGTAGTCGCGAATCTCGGCCATGATGGTGGCCAGGTCGTACTGGGCCCAGTCCATGCCGAAGCCCAGGTGGCCGCCGGCCAGCGGGCCTTCCACCACCACGTAGTCAGGCAGGCGATTCAAGCGCGCGTTCTTTTTGATGAACAGTTGCAAGGCGCGCAGCGACGACACGATGATGCCCAGCTTGGCATCGCGGAACCGCGGGTGCCCTTCGATCAGCGCCAAAGAGCCCAAATGCAAACCGGCGGCCAGCGTGATGCCGTCGATGCCGGCGTCCAGAGCCGAGGCCATGCGCACCGCCAGCGTCTCCTTGGGCCCGTTCATCGTCAGCTTTTCCATGCAGTTGATGAACACCAACCCGCTGCCGGTCTTGCGCTGCATGGTGTGCTCAACGTGCAGTCGCGTGGCTTCGGCCAGGTCGCCCAGGTTGAACTTCACGGCCGACTTGTCCATCGACTCCACATTGGCTTTGTATTGCGCCTGTTTGGCTTTGACGAATTTGGTCTTGAAGCGCCGGTCAGTAACTGTCTTGACCATCGCGTCAGAGATGTGGCCCACGCCGCCCAGCCGCGCGGCCTCCAGCGCCAGGTCGGACGAGGAAATGTCCACACCCATGCCGCCGATCATGATCGGCACCAGTTCATGCTGGCCCATGCGCAGGCGGAAATCGTTGAGGGCTTTCATCGGGAGGCGTTATGTGCTTCGGCTGGGTCGCAAAAGGGGTGGTCGGTACAGCGCAAGGTCAGCCCACGTTTTAGTGCGTGGCGTTGCTGTCCAAGAGTCTACGCGCCTTGGCCCTGCGAGCCTGACAGCGAACTGATCAGGCAGCTTTGACAAGGGTCAATGGGGCCAGGCCGCTGCCGGTGTAGGCCCAGCGGCCTGCAGCCGCATGCAGCTCAACTGGCGATGTAACTTTCCAGATGCGCGATGGTCTTTTCATGGTCGGCAATGATGTCGTCCATGATGTCGCGAATGGAAATCATGCCCAACACCATGCTGCCGTCAACCACGGGCAAGTGGCGGATTTTCTTCTCGCTCATCAGGGCCATGCAGTTACGCGTGCCGGTGGCTGGCGCCACGGTGAAGACATTGCGCGTCATGATGTCGGCTACGCGGGTTTCCTTGGAATTGCGGCCCTGCAAGGCGATCTTGCGGGTGTAGTCTCGCTCCGAGAAAACGCCAACGAGCCGGCCGCCGTCCATGACCATGAGCGCGCCCACTTCGTAATTGGCCAGCAACTCCAGTGCGGAGAAAACCGACTCATCGGGGCGCACATGCCATAGCGTGCCTTGGTGCTTGGTTAGCAGGTCCGAAACGGGCTTCATGGATAAGCTCCAAATGCGCGTGGGGAGCACAGATTAACCGATCTGCTTGTGCTTGTGAGCGAAGCTGCGGCTTCTTGCGAATAGCGGTGCGCTTGGCCGCCGCAGGCTCCAAGCCCCTCAGGGCGGCTCTATGCAGGCTCGCTCTGGAAAAACCGGGTATCGCGCAGTGACCTGCTGCGCAGAAGTTCCGCCGCTCAAGCGGCGCGCGACATAGCGGATAGGTTAGCGCTGAGCGTACCCCTTCATTCCGCCGATTGCCGGCATCTGTCAAAGCAGGGGGCCGACTCCTCACCCGCGGGCGCAAGGCGCCGATGGGCGGGCCTCGCCATCGCTTTGATGGCGGTCGTGGGTCAAGCACATGCTGGGCTGCTGACCATCCCCGGCGCGGGCCCAAACTCAGGTTCGATTGCGCGGCACCATCACCGCGGTCAACGGCGACACTCTGGCCGCTCGGTCCCGCGAACGCGGAAACCTGAGCGTGAAGTTGGCATAGAGCTCCAGTACTGCTGTGGCGAAGTCATTTCGCATTGAGAATATCGATCGGGGCGACGACGTTGGCTCGACCAAGCGCAAGCCGCCCGACGGCAGCTTCATCGTGCCGCGCATTCAAGTCAGCAAGGACGGAGTGAAGCCGCCGCAATGACCGTGAACGGCTGCACTTCCTGGCCAACCTGACCGTCAAGGGCTTGCAGGTGCGTGCGCGCCTGAAGGTGCAGCCCCCGGGCAGCTCTGTCACGCCTTGGGGCAAGGATCCGGTTCGTATACGCTCGGCGGCATGCACGAACTCTTCGATCCGGCGCGCCATGAGGCTCTGACCGTCCGAGCCTGGCGCCCGGATTTGGCGCGCCAGGCGATCGAACGCATCTGCGTTGCGGCTGAAGATGAGTTCGATGAACGGGAAGGAAGCTGGCTGTTGCACCCGCAGGACGAGCCGGCGCAGGCTGGCGCCAGATCACTGAATCTGTATTGGGGCGCCACCGGCGCCGTGTGGGCTTTGCGCCACCTGGCCCATTCGGAAGCCACTGAACTCAAGCGTGACTACACGCGCTGGATCGAACGTTACCCCGACGGCATGCGAGAGGAAGCTTCTGACGAACAGCATGGGAGCGCCTCTTACCTCTTTGGTGAGAGTTCCGCTCTACTTCTGGCCTGGCTACAAACCCGGCGAAGCTGCTTCGCGGATCGCCTGTTTGCGGTTATACAGGGCAATCAACACAACACCGCGAACGAACCGCTGTGGGGCAACGCGGGAACGGTCCTGGCCGCGATAAGGATGGCAGAGGCCGGTGGCGCTGACGCTGGCCGTTGGGTTCACCTCGTAGCGCAGTCCCTCGACGCGCTGTTGCAGGACATGGTCATCGATCCGGAGATCGGTACGTCGATCTGGCATCAGGATCTGTACGGCAAGCGCACGCGTTATCTGGGGGCCGGGCATGGCCTGGCCGGCAATGCATTTGCTTTCTTGCGCGGCGCGAGCCAAGTGGACACGACCTTGGTCCGTTGCATCGAGCAGCGGGTCCTGGAGACACTTTCTGCAACGGCATTGGTTGTGCGCGCTGACGCCGACGCCGACGCGGTGGCTTCGGCGTTGATCAACTGGCCTGTGCTGGTGGACAAGGAACTCACCGCGGCTTGGCAGGCCCAGGGCCGCCGACCTTTGGTGCAGGACTGCCACGGCGCGCCTGGCGTCGTGTGTCGGCTTGCTGGTGTGACGCGCTCTGCGTCTTGGGACCGCTTGCTTCTCGGTGCGGGTGAATTGACCTGGCAGGTAGGTCCTTTGGCCAAAGGTTCGTCGTTGTGCCACGGTACCGCGGGCAGTGCGATGGCCTGCCTCAAACTATGGCGTCGCTTCGCAGACCCAATCTGGCTGGAGCGGGCTCGACTGCTCGCACTGCACGCTGCCGACCAGGTTGAGGTCGCGCGCGCCCGCCACGGGCAAGGCAGGCACAGCCTGTGGACCGGGGACCTGGGCGTTGCTTGCGTCTTGTGGAACTGCATCGTTGGGGACGACCGCTTTCCGACACTGGACCACTTCTAAGCGTTGCGGCCGGGCGTTTCACGTGAGTGCCAAGCGTCGTCCCAGACGGCGTGGGAACGTCTTTCACCTGCGGTCGAATTGAGCGTCGACAGACCGCAAAGCCGATCCTGCCCCGTTACACGGTTTCAGGCCGCTTCGAGTGAACTAGCCTCAAGCACAACAGGGTGCTGATCGGCGTGAACGCGGGGCAACCAGACACAAACTCGGGTGCCACGACCGGGTTCGCTGTTCAGGGCCAGCCTGCCGCCCATGAGCTTGACGATGTTGTCCACAATGCTCATCCCCAAGCCGGTTCCAAGTACGTGGCCCGAGGCATCAGCCCGATAGAAGCGCTCGGTCACGTGGGTCAATTGCTCGGCGCTCATGCCGATGCCCTGGTCTTCAACTTCAAAGCCAACTTCGTCTTCTGCGGAGCCGTGTTGCGTTTGCAGGAAACGCACTTGAACAGCTCCGTCGTTCGAGTACTTGTAGGCGTTGGACAGGATGTTGCTCACGACCTGGCCGAGCTTGCCGGGGTCGATTCGAACCATGGCGTTGAAGTCGGGCTGAAGCACCTGCACCGGGTTGCGGCCGGCCGGCGGCACGAAGTCCGCCACCGCTTGGCAGATCGGCCCTGCCAGTGGCAGCGTTTCGAGCTGGAAGTCGCCGCCGCCACGCGCCTCCAGGCGCGAAAGGTCGAGCAGATCATTAACGATCGTCATGAGCGTGCGGCTTTGTCGGTTGACGATGCCCAGCAGGTCGCGCTGGCGCTGGGCAGGCATCTCCCTGGACATCAACAACTCCACGCAGCTGAAGATGCCGGTCATGGGCGTGCGCAACTCATGCGCTGCGGTGCTGAGAAACTCGGTCTTCAAGCGGTCGATTTCCGATTCGCGCGTGATGTCGCGCACGTAGACCAGCCAGCTCACCGACGCGGTTCGGCCCGCGCGGGCGCGCAGTTCCAGCACGGTCATGCGCGGCTGGGCGAGAACCCAATGCTGCGCATCATCCTGTTCAGACTCAATCAATTTCGCCAAGGGCGGGGCGGCTTGAGAGTCTGAGGCCTGTGACTGCAGCGCTGCGTCCAGCAGGCGCCAGGGCTGCCCGATGACATCCTGTGCATGCAAACCGGTCAGCTGAAAGAAGGCCGTGTTCGCAAAGTTGACCAGACCCTTGTCGTCGATGCTCAGCAGCGCGTCGGGGCTCAGCGCAAAGATGGTTCGCAGCTGCTCATTGGTGCTGGCCAGCCGTGCTTCTTGTTGCTGCAGGCGCTGGATGTTGGCCTCGATGGTGCTGCGTTGCTCGAACAGGCGCAGCGACGCCTGGTTCAAAGCCGTGGCCAGATCTCGCGTCTCCTGCGGCCCGCTGACGCCCGTGAGCTGCTGCCCCTCGATGCGTTGCAGATCACATGCAAAGGCCTGTGCCGCCGTCAATGCCTGTAGTGGCCGGCGCAGCAGCGCGCGCATCATGGCCACGCTCACCAGGCAGGCCAAGAGGCAGGCCAAGCCCGACGTGAGCCAGATGCGCTCGCGCAGGGCAGCCAAGGCTTGGGTGCCGTGGTCCACGCGCACCCAACCGAGCAAGGTGCCCGACATGATGGGCCTCCAGGCCACCACGCGCTGGGCCTGCTCGTCGTGCGTCAGGCTGGCGATGGCGGATACCGGTATCGCCTGGCGTGCGCCTGGCATGCCGTAGACAGCGTGCGGTGCTCGCCCGAACTCGCGTGACAGCTGGCTGATGCCGGCACCGTCGGCGTCAAGCACGCGCACGTCCAGAATCTGCTCGAACTCCATGGTGTTGCGCAACAGAACCTCCAGGTCGTCCAGCTTGTCAGCCAGCAGCAGAGGCTCGCTCAGTAGCGCCAAGTCTCGGGCCATGGCACGGGTTTGCTGTTCGATGGTTGCCATCGCGGCGGTGCTTTGCTCGCGGATTGAATAGAGAGCGAACAGCGTGATTGACAGCCAGAGCGACAAGGCGGCCGCGAGCGACAACTGGGCGCCCAGCCGCTGCGGCAGCCATTTCAGCCTGGCGTGGCGAGGCAGCGCTGGGTCCATGGTCAGCCTTGCTGCTCCAGTACCACGTACTTCTCCAGTTTGTACTGCTCTAGCGAGCTGTAGTCGCGTGCGTAGTCAGCCTTCGTGGGCTTGCTCATGAAGATGTCCTTCAGCATCGTCTGGCCTTCGGCGTCAGCGGTCAGGCCCGCAATTGCATCGGTGACGGCTTGGCGCACCCGGGTAGGCACGCGAGGGTGAACGCACAGCGGGTGAGGCGCCACCCCCGGTGTCTCAAAGAGCACACGCAGATGGGCGCGGACTTCTTCGCTCTCTTGAAGCAAGGTGTTGTTGACGCCGCCACCCGCTGCAGCCTTGCCACGCAGCACCTGACGGTAGACGTTGCTGTGCGTTTGCACGTAAACCGGCGTGATGCGCACGCGCTCGCGCTCGGCCAGAAGCGCGCGCATCCAAAGCG
Organism: Rubrivivax sp.; assembly: GCA_965249635.1. Lineage (GTDB taxonomy): Bacteria > Pseudomonadota > Gammaproteobacteria > Burkholderiales > Burkholderiaceae_C > Rubrivivax. Next base: position 172,458 of record OZ252248.1, read on the forward strand.
AAGCGCCAAAAGCGTTGGGCGCCGGGAAAGCCAGCTCCTTGCCGTCGAGGTCATGCACGGTCTTGACGGACGAGCTGCGCTGCACCACCAGAATGCCGCTGAGTGGCTGCGCATTGCGCAGCACCGGCGCGTAGCCCTGCGCGCGTGCCGCCATGACAGCGTGGTACGGGTTCATGAAGGCAAAGTCAGGCGTCCCCAGCATCATTTCCGATTCAAAGCGCGGGATGCTCGGCTGTAACTTCAGGTTCAGATTGAAGCCTGTGGCTTGGCTGACCCGTTTGAGAAGAGGTGTCCAGTCGCGATGCAATTCGGCGGCGGGAAATTGGGGCACAACGGCCACGGTGAACGTCGTTCGGTCGTCGCGCTCTTGCGCTTGCGCGTTGATGTTCGACAGCAGTGCCGATCCCAGCAAGGATTGCAAGGTCTGGCGGCGTGTCCAAGGGCCATTCATGGTGGTTGTCCGTGCGGTTTGGGGTGGTGCCGACGCAAGCGCCGATCAGAAATAGGTCACTTCAGGGGAACTGTTGGCCGGCACAGCAGCGGCAAGTTTGGTAGAGGCCGGCGGAACTCTGGTTGGGGCCGTGGCGGGCAGGCTCGGGCTCGCTGATTGACGGCTGCTGCCTGTTGACAGATTGAAGCCGTTGAGCACGCCTGCCAATTTCGACGCCATGGCTTGAAGTTCGGCGGCAGCCGAATCGGTCGTTTGCGCAAGCGCCACGTTGTGCTGCGTAATGGTCCCCAGGTCGGCCATGGACTGAGACACCATGTTCAGGCTCTCCATGTGCGCTGCGGTGTCGGATGTGACTTCCTCAAACAAGGCACCAACCCGCCGCACCGAGCCCACCAAATTTCCCATGGTCTCGCCGGCCAGGGCCACTTGTTGGCTGCCGGACGCTACGTTGCCTGCGGACTCGCTGATGAGGCTCTTTATCTCTTTGGCCGCGGCGGCGCTGCGATTGGCCAGGTTGCGCACTTCGCTGGCCACGACCGCAAACCCTCGCCCCTGGTCACCGGCACGGGCTGCCTCGACCGCAGCATTCAAGGCCAGGATGTTGGTCTGGAAGGCGATGCTGTCGATCTCGCCAATGATGTCGGTGATGCGCCTGGACGACGATTCGATGGCCTTCATGGTTTGCACCACGTGGTCGACCAATTGACCGCCTCGGTCAGCGATGCCGGCTGCGGAGTCCGACATAAGCTTGGCCTCGGTCGACGCTTCGGTGCTGTGTTGGACGATCACGTTGATCTGGTCCAGGCACATGGCGGCGTCACGCAGGCCGCTGGCGGTGTCGGTGGTGCGTGCGCGCAGCTCGCTGCTGCCAGTGGACACGCGTTGCGCCGCGATATCCACGCGCTGTGCCGCTTCGTAGACCGCGCTCATGGCGTCGGCCATGCGCCGCTGCACATGCTGCAGGCGCTGGCCGATTGGCGTTTCTGCGCGAATCACGTCAAGGTTCAACAGAATTTTGCCGTCGCGTCCCATGGTCTTGACCAGAAACTCCAGCTCGCTAGCCGCGCGTGCCTGCTGTTGCTGCCCAAGTGCGAGGACGCAAAGTGTGCCGGTTTGCAAGGCCAGCAGCAGCACGTGCGCTGCCAGCAGCTCACCGTCAGGTGCGGGCAAGGCGTGGGTGTTCCACCCCGCACGCAGCAGTTGGTCGAATAGGACCAAGTGCGCCAGCCCCAGGCCGCCCAGGGTGGCAATGGGCCGCCAGTCGCGATAGGCCATCAGCAAGCCCATGCAGACCAGAACATTCAAGTGATAGACCGATTGGCCGCCAAAGAGATGGATTTGCAGTGAGGTCAGCGCCACCAGCGCAATGGCCAGAAAGATGCGGGACGCCGCGCTGCCTTTGAGCCGCCACACCACCGTGGCGGCAGCGAGCACGGCTGCGCATGCCATGGGCGCAGCCAGGTCCAACTGGCCGCGCGCGGCGCCCACCGCAGTGGCGGCCAATGCATTGACCAACACAACCAGCAGCATGGCGCTGTCGATTTTGCGTGGCGTCCAGATTCCTTCTGTCAACGGGTTTTTCATGGGCAGTGGTTGGCGCCGCTTGAGCAAGCGGCCCCCATGGCGGCAAGACGCTTTGCGACCCCCTGGTCTTCGGCGCGCAGCCCTGAAAATTCACACTGCGCCGGCCCTGAACGATCCGTCCGACCGAAAGGCGTGTTTTATTCACCCTTTGGTCGCACACCGGCATGGGACAGTTGCGCCTTGCGTCGCTTGCAGAGGCCTCACCGGCTTGCCATGAAAAAAGTGCTCATCGTCGAAGACCAGGAAGACATCCTTGAAGTGATCCGCATTACGTTGGAGCTGGACGACCTCGAATTGCACAGCGCCTCGGATGGGGAAGCGGGGATTCAGCTGGCTGCCAAGCTACGCCCCGACTTGATACTGAGCGACGTCATGATGCCGCGGATGGATGGTCTTCAGTTGTGCAAGAGGGTCAAGACCGAGCCGTCGCTGAAGCGCACCAAACTGATTCTGTTGTCCGCCCGCGGGAGCACCGAGGACCGACGCGCGGGCTTGGCGGCAGGGGCTGATGCTTACCTCACCAAGCCCTACAGCCCGCTGCAGCTACTGGAAACGGTGCGGCAGGTTTTGCGCTGACGGGTTCAGCCTGCCGCTCGACCGTCCGAAAGCCTGTGGCCGCCATTGGCCGTTGTGCTGCCGAATCAGCGCCCTCTCTAACGCGAGAACGCCAGGTACTTCAGATGGGCCCCGCAACCCGCGCGGCAATCGGATGCGCCAAAGCCGGCCACAAGTACCTGGCCACGAGTGGCTTGGTTCAAGTCGCACTCGGGGCGTCGTGAGCGTTTGACGTGCACGATGTGTGCACCAGATGCGGCCAGCAGGTAATCGATGTGCCAGCGTAGCGTCTTCTCTTGCCGCAGGTGCCGCGCGATGCGGGCTTCGAAGGCGCGCTGTGCGGAGCCGGTGTAACGGTAGTGTCCGGCGGGAAAGTCAAGCTCACCAAGCTGACCCACACAGCACCGAACGGGTTGTGGCAGCTCGATCAGCAGCTGGTAGCTGGTGTAGGGACTTGAGCGCTCGGGCGGGATGGTCACTTCGGCAGTTTCGCGCGTTCAGCCTTTGTCCGACTTGCGGCGCTCAAGCCGCGCGCGAGCCGGTCGATATCTCCGCCATGAGCCCGCCGATCTCTCCCGCCAGTTCCCGGTGTCTGTCACCTCAGTCGGCCGGACGCTCAGGCCCGGCCGCACGCAGCCGCGTGGCGGGCTTCGCCATCGCTTTGATGGCGGTCGTGGGTCAGGCGCATGCCGGGCCGCTAACCATTCCCGGCGCGGGCCCGCCGGAGCCAGGCCTGCGCGCGCTGGCCGCTGAGTTTGCGAAGAAGCATCCCGGCACGTCCATCGAGATACCGCCCAGCATCGGCATCGCGGGTGGCCTGCGCGTGATCAATGCACGGGAAGCGACGATGGTGCGACTGGCTCGCCGGCTGACGGAAGATGAACTGCGTCGTTTCGGGCTGAAGCAGCTCATCTATGGCGCCGATGCGGTGGTGTTTGCGACTGGCCGCGACGTTTCGATCAAGGACGTCACCGAGGGCCAGTTGCTCTCGCTGTTCAGCGGCGGCAAGACCGACTGGTCTGAACTGGGTGCCGCACGCGGGCCGGTGTTGGTGTTTTACCGGGAGCCCAGCGAGGTGGCCCACCAAGCCATCAAGCAGCACCTGCCTCAATTTGCTGGCCTCAGCTTTGCCTCGACGGCCAAGTTGGCCAATTCGGACAACGCCATGCGTGATGGCCTGGCCAGGTACCGAACCTCCATTGGCTGGACCACGCTGTCGTCCGTCAGCGCCGACAGCCATCGGCTGAAAAGCCTGTCGGTCAACGGGGTGCCGGCCACGGCCGAGGCGGTGGCCAGTGGCCGCTACCGCATGCGGGTCGAGCATGTGCTGGTCTATCGCGAAGACGCGTTGACGCAGGAGGGACGCCAGTTCCTGGCGTTTGTGAACTCACCTGTCGGCACGCAAGCACTTCGAGAGCTCAAGGTGGTACCGCTGCTGGCGGCCAAGGGCTGATGGCACTGATGGCACCGATGCCACCGATGGCGAACCGGTGTCGATGATGGGCCCGGCTTCCTCGCCCGGTGCTGCAAATGCGAACCCCGGCGCGGCGCAGGCCGGCTCGGGGTGGCGGCGCCCGTTCGACCGGCTGTCGATCGGCGCGCAAGTGCTTCTGTTTGTCGGCGCGCTGGCCGCTGGTGTGATTGGCCTGAGCTACCGGTCTTACGTGCAATCGGCGCAGCAGCTGATCCGAGATGCACAGAGCGATCGGCTGGCCGGATCGGCCCAGGTTGCCTTGGCCCGCATCGATGCCGAGTCGCGCGTCTTGATGCAAACCGCGCAGGCTTTGGCCCGCCATCCGCGCTTGCAGGACGGGCTGGCGGCGCGCAAGTCAGCGGCTGCAATGGCAGCCCGCGTCGAAATGACTCGCGCCTTTGAGGGCGCCGGGCTCTCGGCCCTGGAACTGGTCGACGCACAGCGTCAATCGATGTTGCGCGTGCATGCGCCAGGTGCGCCCTCCGCGCCGACCCCAGCCTGGGGTATTGAAGAAGCCTTGGCGGGCACAGCAATCGTACAAACGAGCAAAGAGGCGGGCGGTGGCTTGATGCTGCGCGTGCTGGCCCCTGTGCGCGGCCCGCACGGCGATGACGTGCTGGGCGTCGTGGCGGCTGCAACCCTCTTCGACGACGCCTTTGCTCGGCGCATCGGGCAGGAAGGGGAGCTGGAGCTTGCGATCGCCACCCCGCTGGGGCTCGTCGCTCGCTCATCTCCGCGCCTGTCGGTTGATCCTGCGGTACACCGCGCCTACGTGGAGCGCTGTCTGTTTGAGCGCATTCCAGTACTGGCTTTCGACCTGGCGGCCGGTGACCTGCGCCAGTACGTTCCCTTGAAGCTGGGCGATGAAGTCTTTGTGCTGATCCTGCAGGGCGACGCCGCCGCTGCGCAGGCCGAGGTTTTGGCGGCAGTGCGACAGGCGCTGCAGTCGTCGGTCTTGATGCTGACCACAGCGATGGCTTTGGCCTGCTTTTTTGCGGTGAATCTGGCCCGTCGGCTCCGGCATGTGCGTGCACAAGCCGAGGCTTTGGCCCGCGATGTCACCGGATCCGAACACACGCCTGGTCCGCTTTCGAACGGTGCGGCTGCGCCTGTCATGCGCAGCGAACTGGTGGTGCTGGAGAACGTCTTCGCAGCGACCTCGCTGGCGGTGTCGCGACACCATGACGAGATCCGCCGGGCCAAAGAACTGGCTGAGCACGCCGCAAACTATGACGCGCTGACCGGGCTGCCCAACCGGGCATTCCTGATGAAGGAAATCTCACGGCATCTCAGCGCGCATGCCGATGAGGAGTGGGCGCTGCTGTTCCTCGATCTGGACGGCTTCAAGCGCGTGAACGACAAGCTCGGCCACGATATCGGCGATGCCCTGCTGAGCCAAGCGGCCGTGCGCCTGATGCAGATCATGGGCAGCCGCGAGTCTGTGGCGCGCCTGGGCGGCGACGAGTTTGTGCTGATCACGCGCAAATCGGACCCGCTGTGCGCGCCTGACCTGCTTGCTCGGCAGTTGATCGATTCGCTTGAGCAGCCCTTTATGGTCGATGCCCGCCACCTCGTCAACGTCTCAGCGTCTGTCGGTATTGCGTGGTTCCCACATCACGGCAACGATGCAAGCACGCTGCTCAAGAGCGCCGACCAGGCGATGTACCAGGCCAAGGTCGCCGGCCGGCGGACGGTGCGGACTTACGAAGCTGTGGCTGATTTGGTGTAGCTTTCGGGTAGACGGGTCAGCTGGGCAGTTTCGCGCGGTCGACCTGTCTAGCTACTTGCAAGAGGAGAACCACCATGCCCCAAACCGCCGACAAGATCATCGACCACGAACCCTTGTTTCGAGAGCCCGAGTATCAAAAGCTGTTCGCCGACAAGAAGGCCAACTTCGAGTTCAACCACGCCGATGTGCGCATCGACGAGATCCGCAACTGGACCAAGACACCCGAATACAAGGAGAAGAACTTCGCACGCGAGGCGTTGACCGTCAACCCGGCCAAGGCCTGCCAGCCACTGGGCGCCGTGTTCGTTGCCAACGGCTTTCACAAAACGCTGAGTTTTGTGCACGGCTCACAAGGCTGCGTGGCCTATTACCGCAGCCACTTCAGCCGGCACTTCAAGGAGCCGACCTCTTGCGTCAGCTCCTCGATGACGGAAGATGCGGCGGTGTTCGGCGGCTTGAACAATATGGTCGACGGCCTTTCGAACGCGTACAGCCTGTACAAACCCGACATGATCGCCGTCAGCACCACCTGCATGGCAGAGGTGATCGGTGACGACCTGAACGCCTTCATCTAGACCGCGAAGGAAAAGGGCAGCGTGCCGGCCGAATTCGACGTGCCCTATGCGCACACGCCGGCCTTTGTCGGCAGCCACGTCACCGGTTATGACAACGCGCTGTTGGGTGTGCTGCAGCACTTCTGGGACGGCAAGAGCAAGACCACCGAGCCGCTGGTGCGCTTGCCCAACGACAGCATCAACTTCATTGGCGGTTTCGACGGGTTTGTTGTCGGCAACATGAAGGAGATTAAACGCATCTTCAGCCTGTTCGGCGTGACGGTGAACGTGATTTGCGATCCCAGCGAAGTGTGGAATACGCCCACGGACGGCGAGTTCCGCATGTACGAAGGCGGCACGACCAAGGAGACCGTGGAAGCTGCGCTGCACGCCAAGGCCACCATCGTCTTCCAGGAGTTCTGCTGCGAAAAGACCATCAAGTACATCGCCGAAAAGGGCCAGGAAGTGGTCGCGCTGAACGCCCCGGTGGGCGTGGCCGGCACCGACCGCTTCTTGATGGCCGTCAGCCGCCTGACTGGCAAGCCGGTGCCTGCCGAGCTTGACAAGGAACGCGGCCAGCTGGTGGATGCGATGGCGGACAGCCAAAGTCATTTGCATGGCAAGCGCTACGCGCTGTATGGCGACCCGGACCAGATGATCGGCTACAGCGAGTTTCTGCTGGAGCTGGGTGCCGAGCCGGCCCACGTGCTGGCCACCAACGGCGGCAACGACTGGGCGGCCAAGGTGCAAGCGGTGTTTGACGCCTCACCTTATGGTAAGGGTTGCAGAGTCTACCCCAAGCGCGACCTCTGGCATTTGCGCAGCCTGCTGTTCACCGAGCCCGTGGACTTCATGATCGGCAACACCTATGGAAAGTATCTGGAGCGTGACACCGGCGTGCCCTTGATCCGCCTGGTCTTTCCCATCTTCGACCGCCACCACTACCACCGTTTCCCCACATGGGGATACAACGGCGCGCTGTGGCTTTTCACGATGCTGCTGGATGAGTTCTTCGAAGCGCTGGATGCGAACACCATCGTTGCGGGCAAGACCGACTACAGCTACGACATCATCCGCTGAGCAACACACCATGGCCAACGTAACTTTCAGCTCGCCGCGCATGAAGCGCGACGTCACGGTGTATGCCGTGGCGGGCGACACCCACACGCTGCTGTCGGTGGCGCAGAAGAACCAGGTGCCGCTGGACTTTGAGTGCCAGAACGGTGAGTGTGGCTCCTGCGCCATCCAGGTCAGCATACTCTCGGGCAAAGCGCCCATCGGCGTGGCGCTGACCGAGAAGGAGAAGACGGCGCTCAAGCTGGCTGGCAAGCTCACGCAGGCGCAACTGGCTGACGCCGAAACCAACGACCGCCCGCCACCTTGGCGGCTGGCTTGCCAGTTCATCGTGCGCGATGAAGACATCCTGGTGAAGTTCTAGCCGCCTCGCGTGCATGATCTTCGTCGTTGAAGTTCCCCTCCAGGCCGAGGCTTCGGCCTGGTTTGCTTTCGACCTCGACGACTTGCTGCGCAAGATTGAACAGCGTGCACCGGGCCTGCTGGACGAAGGTGTGCATTGCGCGGCGCCCCAGGGCGCTGGCCCGCGTTGCCGCATCTTCTGGAGCGAGGCCGAGGCGACTGCGGCCTTCGAGCGCGCAGCCGATCCGCTGTGGCATGGCGAGGGGTGGCGCGCGCGCTTTGCGCTGCGCGAGCAGCTGATTGCCACGGAGGTTTTGGCCGACGATGCCTAGTTAGGGCCTTATTGGCCGCGGCGCCAGGGTGTTGGCGGGTGCGCTGCTGGAAGCAGGTCGGCTGGCGATGCGGACGCGGTCGCCGTTTTCTACGCCATCGGGCGGGCTTTCGATGATGCGGTCGTCGGCCGAAAGTCCTGTCGCAATCTCGACCGTTGTGCCGAGGTCGCGCAGGATTCTCACGGCCTTCAGGACGACGGTGTCGCCTTCGCCCACGGTGGCCACACGCAGCCCGTCTTTGCCGAATATGAGCGTGCTGGGTGGGACACTTAAGGTGCCGGGAGAGCGCGGCAGATCGAAGCGCACGCTCGCAAAACCGCCGGGCAAGATCTCGCCACTGCTGTTGTCGACCGACAGTTGCACCAGCATGCTGCCGGTCGTGCTGGTGATGGCTTGGGACAGGGATTGCACGCTGGCCGCGTAGCGCTTGCCGGGCCGTTCTGGCAGACTCAAGGTGGCTGCAATGCCTGGCCGCAACAACGCCACCAGGCTTTGCGGCACGCTGACGTAGACACGCAGCTTGCGGGTGTCGGAGACCACGAACAATTCAGAGCCGGACGCGCCGCCGGCTGTGATCAGGGCGCCGACGTCGGTTGCGCGCGCCGTCACAACGCCTTCGAAAGGTGCCACGATGCGTGCGAAGCGCTTGAGTGTTTGGTTGCGCTCGACGTTGGCTTCCAGTGCGCGCACGGCGGACAGCTTCGCAGCCAGGTCGCCGTTCTTCTCATCCACGCCCTGTCGGGTGACCACTCCGCTGGTCAAGAGGTCCTGCCAGCGCTTGGCCGTGGCGTCGGACAGCGCCGCATTGGCCTTGGCGGTGACCAGTTCGGCCTGTGCCTGGAGCAGCTGCTGGTCGAGCTCCGGTGTCTCGACTTCGGCCAGCAACTGTCCTGCCTTCACGCGGGTGCCGATATCGGTGTGCCAGCGCTTGAGATAACCGCCCACCCGTGAGTAGATCGGTGCGCGGGACCACGCTTCGGTACGCCCCGGCAGGTCCAGAACCCCCGTCTTGCCGGCTTGGGCGGGCGAGATGACTACCACTGTGCGCATTGACTGCTCGTTGGCCCGCTCGAGCAGCTGTGCCGCCAGTGAGCGCCGCGACAGAAGACCCGCAACCACGACGGCGAGCGCCAACAGCAGCAAGGCCAGCAGCATCCAAACGATGACACGGCGCGAGGCGATGCCGGTGTGTAGCGCGGCGGGCACTGAGCCGGTAGCGCTGCGGTCAGACGACATGAGTTTCTCCTGGAGGCTGCGCTGCCAGGGAGCGCTGTTGATCGCGGGCGTGCACCAGGCTGAAGACAACGGGCACAAAGAACAAGGTGGCCACCGTTGCGAAGACCAGGCCGCCAATAACCGCGCGGCCCAGTGGTGCGTTTTGTTCGCCGCCTTCGCCCAGGCCCAGGGCCATCGGCAGCATGCCGATGATCATGGCCAGTGCGGTCATCAGCACGGGGCGGAAACGAACGAAGCCGGCAGTCAGGGCGGCCTCCACGGCGCGGCCGGATTGTTCGAGCTGTTCGCGCGCAAAGCTGATGACCAGCACGCTGTTGGCGGTGGCAACCCCCATGCACATGATGGCGCCGGTCAGTGCCGGCACCGACAGCGTGGTGCGTGTGGCAAACAGCATCCAGACGATGCCAGCCAAGGCGGCCGGCAGCGCGGTGATGATCACGAAGGGATCGCGCCACGACTGGAAATTCACCACGATCAGGAGATAGATCAGCACCACGGCGCCCATCAGGCCGAACAAAAGGCCTGAGAAGGCGTTGTCCATGGTGCGCACCTGGCCTAGCAGCACCACGCTGGATCCCTTCGGCACGTCGGCGGCCGTTTCTTCGATAAGGCGGCGGATATCGCGGGCCACCGCGCCGAGGTCACGGTCCTGTGTCGTGGCATTGATCTGCACCATCGTCTGCACGTCGTACTGGCTGACTACGGCCGGCGCACTGCGCCGCGTGAATTCCGCGAGGCCCCCCAGCACCTGCGGATTGCCTCCCGCGGCACCGCTGACCGGCAGATTGCCCAAGGCTGAGAGCGAGTCCAGCGCGGATTGCGGTGTCTGCATGACGATCGGATAGGAGATGCCATTGGCTGGATTGAGCCAGTAGGTGGGCGCCACCTGGCTGCTGCCGGCCAAGCTCACCACCAGGCTGTTGGTCACGTCGCGCACGGTCAGGCCCAGCTCTTGTGCGCGAGAACGATCCACGTCCACCGCGAAAACCGGACTTCGGTTGGACTGCTGGATTCGCGCGTCCGCCACACCCGGGATGCCTCGAATGGCCTTGAGCAGCTTGTTGGCGTGCGCGAAGTTGGCTTCCATGTTGACGCCGCGAATCTGTACGTCGATGGGCGCTGGCGCACCGAAATTGAGAATCTGGCTGACGATGTCGGCGGGCGGGAATGAAAACACCGTATCAGGAAACTCGCGCGGTAACACCTCGCGCAGGCGTGCTACGTACTCCGCCGTGGGGCGATGGCCCTTGCGCAAGGCGATCTGCATGTCGCCATCCTGCGGGCCGATCACACCCGTGTTGTTGTAGGTGAGGTTGATGCTGCTGGGCGGCAGGCCGATGGTGTCTACCAAGGTGCTGATTTCTTCGCTCGGAATGACCCGGCGCACGGCTTGCTCGATGCGGGCAAAGCGCACGGCGGTTTCTTCGACACGCGTGCCGACGGGCACCCGCGCATGCATCAGGATCTGCCCGCTGTCCACCGCCGGAAAGAAGTTGCTGCCGAGCACGGGAACCAGCGCGAAGGACAGCAGCACGACGGCCATGAAGCCCGTCACAAATCGCCACCTGCCGGCCAGTGCCGCTTGTAGAAGCCCACGGTAGCCGTCCCGTAGCTGCTCGAAGCGTTCTTCAAACAGGCGCTGGAAGAGCACCAGGGGGTTGCGTGTGGGCGGCAACGCAGCGCGCGTTCCGTGCATGTCGGTGTGCGGTGCGTGCGGACGCAGCAGGTATTTGGACATCGTCGGCACCAAGGTGCGCGACAACACGAAGGAACACACCATCGCGAACATGACGGCCTCGGCCATCGGCACGAACAGAAAGCGCGCCACGCCCTGCAGGAAGAACATCGGCACGAAGACGATGCAGATGCACAGCAGCGAGACAAAGGCCGGTGTGACGATCTGTGCGGCGCCGTCCATGATCGCGGTCTCGACATCCTTGCCCTGCTCCAGGTGCCAGTTGATGTTCTCAATGGTCACGGTCGCGTCGTCCACCAGGATGCCCACGGCCAGTGCCAAGCCACCCAGGGTCATGATGTTGAGCGTCTCACCGATGGCCGCCAGGCCGATGATCGAGCCCAGAATGGACAGCGGGATCGATACCGCGATGATGACTGTGGAACGCCAGCTGCCCAGGAACAGCAGGATCATCAGGCTGGTCAGGGCTGCGGCGATGAAGGCTTCGATGGCAACACCGCTGACCGCGGCCCGTACAAAGACCGACTGATCGTTGATCGGCGTGACGGTCAGCGCGGCCGGCCAGGTCGGCTTGATTTGCTGCAGCTTGGCACGCACGCCGTCGACGATGGCCAGTGTGGACGTGGAACCGTTTTTCAGCACCGACATCAGCACCGAGCGGCTGCCGTCGACGTGGACGATGTTGGTCTGGGGTGAATTGCCGTCGTGGACGTGCGCCACGTCCCGAATGAAGATCGTCGTGCCGTTGACGACTTTGATCGGCAGTTTGCCGAGATCCTCGATGACCGGCGGCGCGTTGTTCAGCTGCAGAGTGTATTCAAGCTCGCCGATCTTCTGTGTCCCGATGGGCACCAGCAGGTTTTGGGCGGCCAAGGCCTGTGCGACGTCGGCGCCCGAGAGGCCGCGCGCCTGCATGGCTGCGTTGTCCAGATCGATCTGTACCAGTCGCTGCTTGCCGCCAAAAGGGAAGGGCACAGCAGCCCCCTGCACGGTCACCAGCGGCGTGCGCACGATGGTCACGCCCAGGTCGAAGAGGTTCTGCTCGGACAAGCCTTGCCCAGACAATGCCAGCTGCAGGATGGGCACGGTCGCTGCGTTGTAGTTGAGGATCAGCGGCGGGGTTGTGCCCGGTGGCATCTGGCGCACGGCCACCTGGGCGATGGCCGTGACCTGGGCGTTGGCGACGGCGACGCTGACACCCGGCTGGAAGAACACCTTGACGATGCTGATGCCGGGGTAGGACGTGGCTTCGATGTGCTCGATGTCGTTGACCGTCGTGGTCAGGCCGCGTTGGAACCCGGTCGCAATGCGGCCCACCATCTGCTCCGGGGGCAGCCCGGTGTACTGCCAGGCGACTGCGATGACCGGAATGCGAATCTCCGGAAAGATGTCCGTGGGCATGCGCAAAGCCGCCAGCGGCCCGACGATGAGCAGCGTCAAGGCCAGGACCACGAAGGTATAGGGCCGGCGCAGCGCAATGCGCACGACGTCGATCAACATGACAAAGCGCCCATGCCGACTGACGATCGATGGGGATGAAAGGTTTTGGCGCTGTGCAAAGAGGTCAGGGCGGGCTGGATTGGCCTGAGATGGTAACGGGCAGGGTCAGGCTTCGCTTCGTCGCTTATTCCGATGGACTTGGACGAGATGCGGATGGGGATGAGGCTGCGGCTGCGGCATCGGCAAGAACTGGTGGTTCGGGCTGGTCGGTGGTCGAAATCTGGCCCTTGGCCCAAATGACCATGTCTTCCACAGGCCGCGCCGGCAGCCTTGTTGCCTGTGCGGCCCGTTCATCGTCCAGCGCTGCCAGGATGCAGGCGCCGTATTGGCGCACGCTGTGGTCAGCCAGCCAGTCCAGTTTGCCGCGCCGCGCCCCGGCGACCATGCCCTTGGCCCGGTCTTGTACACGCGCACGGGCGGTCAGTTTGCTGATGCGGCCGTGCCGGTCGATATAGATCTCATGGCCACCGTGTCGGTAGCCCATCAACACCGGCGGCACGCGGGTCACGATGTCGTTGTTGTGGACCCAGCGGTAGTGCGTGATACCGGACCCGGCGGTGTACCGGCCGCAACCCACGCGAGGTGAACCGAAGGTGTGCAGCTCCTGCGGTTGCAGCGCCAGTGACGATGTGCGGCAGCGGTATGCCGCAATGGTGGCCATGGCACCTCCCAGTGAGTGGCCGCAGATCCACATGGGTAGCTGCGTGCCGCGCAGCAGGGGTTTCAGCGCGGGCCACAAGTCGGCCACTTCGCGGTTGAAACCGCTGTGCACGCGGCCCAGGCTGCCCACAGTGGCCATCACGGCGTTGGCGTTGGCACGAACGTCGTTCCAATCTTTGGGCTCCGTGCCCCGGCAGGCCAGCACCTGGTCGTGCGCACTCGTCAGTAGCATGGCCTGCGCGCCGTGGTTGTCCAGCATGCGTGCTTGTTGGAAGCCAATGGCCTTTGCGGCGCGGTCCGCCTCGTCGGCGTCGTTGTAGGCGATCAAGGCAGCCTCGCACATCAACAGTGCGCGCTGCAGAAAACTCATGTCGCGAATAGGCCCGCCTACCTGGGAATAGAGAACCAGCTCCCGCTCGCCCGGGTCTTGAATGCGTTGGGGTGTCAAGGGCGCGAGCGTTGTCACAGTAAATGGGGTGGGTGATGTGGAAGAGCACCGGCGAGCAAACCGGCGGGGATCGAGTTTCGTCGTCCGCAGCGGCGTGCGCCTCACTTGTTCTTGGGGGCTTAATGACAACGCTTCGACCAAGAGGGTGTGCCAGGTTTAGGTTCGCCCATGGCTTTGAGTGGCTGATTGCCGACGCGGTGGTCTGGCAGGGCTGAGCCCACTTTCTGGCCAGGGCGTTATCCGCCCATCCGGCGCCACAGCGCGGGTTCAACGGTCGCCGCAGCCATCAGCCCGCTCATGAAAGCGGCCTGCACGCCGGGCCCCAACACATCCTGGCCCGCAAGTACCAGACCCGGTACGGGAGTTCGAAGTCGCAGCGCTTCGCTGCCCTGGCGCTCGACAGTCATCTCGACGCCGTACATGGATCCGCCCACGGCGCGCACGTAATGTCTCTGTGTCAAGGGTGTGGCGGCTTCGTGGAAGCGCACCATGGGCGCTAATGCGGGGAAATGACGCTTGAACTGCGCGAGCAGCCGCTGCGCCACCCAGTCTTTGTACGCGGCATAGTCGCTGGCAGCTTGCTCATTTTGCAGCCAGGGTGCGAAGGTCGCGCTATCCACCAGTGCTAGTACCTCGGCGGTCGGCGGGCCCTGCCAGGACGGGTCCTTCAACGACGGGAAGCTCACGAAGAGACCGGGCGCATCATCGTCGGCGGGGTTCTGCCAGAGACTGCCGATGTCTTCGCTGTCGTAGATCCAATGGTTGGCGGAAGTCGCGCCTGCCGCAGCGATATCGCCTTCCAGCCCGAGGTAGAGAGCGACATAACCCGGCCCAGGGGCCAGTGGGCGAGCCTGTTCGCGCCAGACTTCAGCGACCGCCGGATCCAGGCAGGCCAAGGTATTGGCCAGGCCAATGTCCGAGATCACGTGCTCGGCACGCTCCAGCGTCGTTGCACCGCTGCGCATCACCTCGACGCCCACGGCCCGTCCGCTTTCCAGCGTTATCTCGCGCACATCGGCTCCCAGTCGACACTCGCCACCGGCGGCTTCTATCGTAGGCAGCAAGGTCTGCGCGAATCGCGCCGGCCCACCAACCGGGTAGTAGGCCCCGGCGTTGTACGCACCGGTCACCCAGGCATGTTCGATGAACGGGGCGCTGGCGGGCGGTGCGCCATAGTCGCCCCAGCGGGCGCCGAGTACCGCGCGCAGCATGGGGTGCGCGATCTGGGCCAGTTCGTTGCCCAGCGTTCGCTGGGACCATTCATCGGCTTGCCCACCGCGCAGCAGACGAAAGCCCCAAGCGAGCCAGGTCGGCAGGTTGTGCGACATCATCAGGGTTTTGCCGGCCTTGCGTGCTTCGCGGCAAGCCTGAAACCAGCGGTCGATGGCTGCGGACTCGTCAGGGAAGCGCGCGTGCAACGAGGCTTGGTACGCAGTCTCTGGGTGAGCGATGCCAAACTCGAAGCCGGGCAGACGCACGATGTCGTATGGATTGGCACACGGCGCAAATTTCAACGAGCCGTCGCCCAGCCACTCGAGCAATCTTCGAAACTGACCTTCGGCGCCAGCGTGCGGGCCCACACCGCTGACATAGTGAACGCCTGTTGCGAACACCCAGCCATCGCGCCGAAACGTTTGTGTCTGCCCGCCCGGCGCCGTGTGCTGCTCCAGCAACAACACGCGCTTGCCCTGTCGGGCCAGCGCCGCAGCAGCGGCCAGACCTCCAATGCCGGACCCGATCACGATCGTGTGCCACATAGAACCCTCTCAGTGTGCGCTTTTGGCGTTGGAGGCCAGTTTGCGGGGTTCGGATCTGGAGGCGGCTGACGGATGTCAATGAGCGCGTGGCGTGTTGCTCAACCCCGTCGATGGTTTTCAGTGCCAACACCTGCAAAGAGAATGTCGACCAACTGTTCGGCAAGCTGTGGCATCAATGGCCGATGGCCCGTCAGCAGCCGAAAGAACAAAGGTCCGTAGAGCATATCGAGCGCCGCTTCTTTGTCGATATCGCCGCGAATCTCGCCAGAAGCCACCGCCTGCTCGACGATCTGCCGCCCCACTTCGCGGCACTTCAAGATCACTTGGTGGCGAAACGCTTTGGCCAACTCGCTTTCGGGGTCGGCTGATGCCATGGTCAAGGTGATCTGGCGCCCCCGCGGCGTTGCGAAGGTTCCTATGACGCCGCGCACATGCGCTCGCAGCAGGGCGCTTGCGGAAGTCGCCCGCGAGACAGGCGCGTCCGCAGGTGGATGGGCCATGAGCGCAGCCATCGCGAGATCTTGTGCGTTGGTCCAGGTTCGATAGATCGTGGGTTTGCTCACCCCGGACTCGGTTGCTGCGCGTTCGATCGTCAGCCGACCCAAGCCTTCGCTCATCATGATGCGATAGGCCGACTCGAGCACGGCCTGGCGAGCTGCCTCGCTGGGTGGGCGGCCTGGCTTGCGGTTGGCCGGTGGTTGGTCCGCCGGGTTGGATGCTTGACTCATTACGTGACGTATCGTAATCTAATTGAACTTACATCACAAGGAATGATCATGCGCGCAGCCAGCAACTTGCCCGAAAGCTTGTCGCCCTATCTCGCTGTTGCGGATGCCCAGGCTGCCATTGACTTCTATGTTCAGGCTTTGGGTGCCCAAGTGGACTTCAAGCTGATTGATCCATCCGACGGACGGATTGGCCATGCAGAACTGACTTTTGGAACCACCCGGTTGTTCATCGCTGACGAGTATCCCGACTTCGGTGCCGTCGGCCCTCACACACTGGGCGGCTCACCGGTCAAGTTCCATCTCAACGTGGCTGATGCCGATGCCTTTGTCGCGAAGGCTGCAAGACATGGTGCCAGCGTGCTTCGAGCCGTGAAGCTCGAATTCCACGGTCATCGGACGGGCCTCATCGCCGATCCGTTTGGCTACAGCTGGTTTGTGGCGAGCAAGGCTGAGGACGTGAGCGCACAAGAAATGCAGCGGCGCTGGGACGCGATGGCGGCACCTGCCCCCGTAGACCGCGGCTTGTCTTGAGCCGCGGGTCGGCGCCTCACGGACATTCAGGTAGGTCGGCAGCCGGCAGGCACTCGAACCCCGGCTTGGCGAACAGGTAGCCTTGGAACAGGCGCACGCCGCAGTCGGCAAACCACGCGTATTCGTCCATAGACTCGACGCCTTCGGCGATCACGTCTATGGCCAGGTCGTTGCACACCTGCACGACCGCGCGGACGATGGCCTGACGGGGGCCATGTCGTTCAATGCCCCGCACCAGGTTCATGTCGATCTTGATCTGATCGGGTTGAAAGTCAGCCAACATGTTGAGGCCCGAGTAGCCGGCGCCAAAGTCATCGATGGCCACCTTCAAGCCCAGGCGGCGAAACTCATTGAGCTGCTGACCCAAGCGGGCGTAGTCGGCAATGACTTCACCCTCGGTCACCTCCAGAATGACCCGATCGATGGGCAGCGCGCAGCGGGCTGCGGCTGCCAAGGTGCCGGTTACCGAAGACTCGGATGCAAACAGGCCTTGCGGCAGGAAGTTCAGATTGAGGTGGCACTTCAGGCCAAGGCGCATGGCTAAGGCAATCGCGGTGGCACGGCTGTCTTCATCGAACTGGTACTTGGCGGCGGCGGGCACACGCTCGAGGACCCGGAAGGCCGGTTCGTTGGCAAGGCCCCTGATCAGGGCTTCGTAGGAAAAGACCTCACGTGCAACGGTATCAACGATGGGCTGGAAGGCATATGAAAACGACGGCAGGCTCTCAGGCGAAGCCGGCTGCGGCGCCTGCGCAGCCACACCGGGCGGCAGGCGCATGTCCATGTCAGGCCTCTGCCGTTGGGCGCACGCCGGCGAGCTTCTTTCGCCAGCGTCCGTCGCGGAAGGCGGCCAGCAGCTTTCTCGCACGTCCCGCATCAACGCTGACCGCGTTCCGATCTTCGTCAAAGAAGTTGTTGACGCCGGACAGGCCGGCCAACTCGTCACCGGATACGTTGTAGAAACCCATGGACCAGGCGTCGAAGTAGCGTCTGGAAATCGGCTCTTGGATCACAACCGTCACTTGGCTGTGCCTGGAGTCGCGCTCAATTTTTGCGTACTGCGCAGCCACCACGTCGGCCGGTCCCTCCAAAACCTGGAAGAAGCTGCCTTCTGCGTAGAGCAGCATCCCGGTCAGACCGAGCTTGGCGTTGTTCAGTTGCGCTTTTTCGAGCAGGTCGGCGAGATCCTTGGCGCTGAAATTGCTGCTCGCTGCGCTGGCGTAAATGCACTGGATGAGCTCGGTTGTCATGTCGGTCCAGGTCGCGTAGTGGTTTTCGAAGCGTAAGAAGGCTTGTGTGCCAAACGGGCTGGGCTTTGCCCAGCTGTGTTCGGTCTATCGGCCGGCTGGCGCATTTCTTGAACGCTTCTCGAACCGTGGGACGGCGGTTGCTGTGCGGTGGTGGTCACCTGGTCCATCACTGAGCGCGGCTGTCAGGGTGATGCAGCGTCCGTGGCGCGTTCGAGCGCGATGCTGATGTCGTCGCGGAGGGTCAGAAGTTTCGGTGCAAGCCGGTTCACCACGCGCTCGAACGGTTCGGTCGTCAGGACACTGACGTTGAGCGCGTAAGCCAGGTCCGAAGTGACGAGCGGGGCGGCCACGGCGATGACTTCTGGCTGCCAGGACGCTGCACAGAAGCCCGACTCCCTGATGGACTTGAGTGCTGCTTCGATCTCAACACACAGAGTGCTCCACGTGCGCACGCGGCGTCGCCTGAAGCCGCTCTCCAAGGCCTGGCGCTCGGGGTCAGGCAGCGTGGCCAGGTAAGCGCGACCCAGCGACGTCAACTCGATCGGCACGCGCTGGCCGGAAACGACATTGCGAAAAGCCACTCGACGGGCATACCGAATCGACTCCAGGTAG
Organism: Rubrivivax sp.; assembly: GCA_965249635.1. Lineage (GTDB taxonomy): Bacteria > Pseudomonadota > Gammaproteobacteria > Burkholderiales > Burkholderiaceae_C > Rubrivivax. The sequence goes on from OZ252248.1 coordinate 190,971, forward strand.
ACCATTTCGTCCCGGTCTGGCGCGGCCAGTCCCACATTGATGCGGTCGCGCTCGGCCAGACGGCGCATCAACGGCGCTGCCACCGACAGCACGCGGGATCCGGTGCGCATGGCATGCGCAAGGCTAAGTACTGCGGGAGCCAGGCGGTAAGCGCGCGCGGCCATTTCGTTCTGCAGCATGCCCAGACCCACCAGTGTCTGGGTCAGCCGACTCACGGTGGATTTCGGCAGGCGGGTTCGCTCCGCCAATTCACCGTTGCCGAGCAGTTCGGAACCCTGCCGGAAGGCGCGCAGGATCTCGACGCCACGCTCGAGCGACCGGTTCGCGGGCGATCGGCTGGCTGCCCGCTGGCCGCTGGCAACAGTCATCTGAGGCATCGGGCAAACCCTCGGTTCAATTCCACTGGTTGGAACGAAGGCAGTGTATTCGCGTGCAATGTTTCCTATGCTGCGTTTTATGTCGGCAGCGCGCGCTTGCCGTTCACCATCGGCGGACCGCGTTCGCCAGATCCAGCAAGGAGACAAGCCATGCACATGCTCGTTCGTTCGAAGATCGCGCGACTCGGCGCCATCATTGCCGCTTCCGCCCTCGCCGCGACGACGGCATTTGCGGCCTACCCTGAAAAGCCGATCCGTTTGGTGGTCCCCTTTGCGCCGGGCGGTGGCACGGATCTGGTCGCTCGCACGCTGGCTGTGGGCATGGGTAAAGAGTTAGGGCAGCAGGTCGTCATCGACAACAAGCCTGGCGCAGGAACCATCATCGGCACCGACAACGTGGCCAAGAGCCCGGCGGATGGCTACTCGATCGTCATTGCCACCTTCGCTCACGCGGTCAACCCTAGCATGGTGCCGAAGCTGCCTTTCAACCCCGAGAAGGCCTTCACGCCGATCACACTGATCGGCAAAGGCCCCAACGTTTTGGTCGTGCGCGCTGACAGCCCCTTCAAGTCGGTGAAAGACCTGTTGGCTGCAGCCAAGGCGAAGCCCGGCAAGCTGACCTATGCCTCGCAAGGGAATGGGACCTCAGCGCACTTGGCCGGTGAGATGTTCACGAACCTTGCCAAGGTCGACATGATCCACGTGCCCTACCGTGGTGCGGGTCCCGCCATTACCGACTTGTTGGGTGGCCAGGTGGACATGATCTTCGGCACGGCGGCGGCGGTGTCAAGCTTCGTCGACAGCGGCAAATTGCGTGCACTGGGCATCACCGCCACAACACCGTCTGATGCGTTCAAGGGCGTGCCGCCGATCGCCCAAGACGTGCCGGGCTACCAAGTTGAAAGTTGGTATGGCTTGTACGCACCGGCTGGCACGCCGGCTGACGTGATTGCGAAGCTCAGTGCTGCCGCCAAGAAGGCAGCGCACGCCGCAGAGTTCTCCAAGAAGCTCGAACAGGAGGGCCTGTCCGTCGTGGCCAGTGATCCAGCTGAACTCGACCGCTACGTGAAGGCTGAAGAGGCGCGCTGGAAGCAGATCGTCAAGGAAAACAACATCAAGCCGGATTGATTTCCACTCGCACCTCAGAACCTGTTTCGGAGAGTTTATGAACTTCGTTTTCATCGACCTGAAGCTTGAATCAGCGATCGCGACGATCACCCTGAACCGCCCCGACAAGCGCAATGCGATGAGCGACGCGATGCGCAGCGAGTTCATCGACGCGCTGGAAATGGTTGCGGCCGACAAGGCCATCAAGGCCCTGGTGCTGACCGGCGCCGGCAAGGGCTTCTGCTGCCGGTGGCGACATCAGCGGCATGGAAAAGCGCATGAACGCGCCGGCTGGCGAGGTGGGCTTCAACGGCTGGCACCGACAGCAGCGGGTGCACCACACACAGGCCCTGCTGCACACCATGCCCAAGCCGGTGATTGCGGCGGTCAACGGTGCAGCATCCGGCCTCGGCGCGGACACCGCGCTGGCATGCGACTTCATCATCGCCAGCGAGTGGGCCAACTTCACCTGGAGCTATATCCACCGCGGGATCATTCCCGACGGGGGTGGCATGTACTTCCTGCCCCGCCGCGTCGGCCTGGCCAAGGCGAAGGAGCTGATCTTCACCGGCCGCAAGGTCGACATTGATGAGGCCGTCAAGCTGGGCATCGTAGACCGCAAGACCTCGGGCGACAAGCTGCTGGCCGATGCACAGGCCTGGGCAGTCGAACTGGGCAAAGGCTCGGCCACCGCACTGGCGCTGACCAAGACCATCCTCAACCAGAGCTTCGAACTGTCCTCGCACGACGTGTTCGCACAGGGCAGCCAGGCCCAGGGCATCTGCTACACGAGCACCGAACACCGTGAATCGGTGATGGCCTTCCTGGCCAAGTCGGCTCCCGCTACCAAGGCGTGACCATGAACGCACCCATGAACCCCATTGCTCGCCTGCTGCAGCCGCGTAGCGTTGCCATCATCGGCGCCTCGGCCGACCCGACCAAGACGGCGGGCCGGCCCGTGGCCTACCTGCAGAAGCACGGTTATTCCGGGCAGATCCTGCCGGTGAACCCGAAGGCCGACCGTATTGGTGACCTGCCGTGTTACGCCGACATTGCTTCGCTGCCGGTGGTGCCCGACGTCGGCATCGTGCTGCTCGGCGCCGAGCGCGCGCATCTGGCCGTACGCGACCTGGCTGCCCGCGGCACCGCTGCGGCGATCGTGCTTGCTAGCGGCTACACCGAGACCGGTGAAGACGGCGCGCGCCGCCAGCGCCAGCTGATCGAGGCTGCGGGCTCGATGCGCATCCTGGGTCCGAACACCATCGGCCTGGTGAACCTCACCGACAAGATCGTGCTGTCTGCCACCGGCGCGCTGGAGATGGACCATTTCCCGGTGGGCGGCATAGGCGTCGTGTCGCAGAGCGGCGGCATCCTCGGTTCGCTGCTGTCTCGAGCGTCGGCGCGCGGCATCGGCCTGTCCAAGTTGATTTCGACCAGCAATGAAGTCGACCTCGAACTGGCGGACTTCATTGACCACCTTGCCGACGACGAAGCCACCAAGGTCATCGCGCTGTACGTCGAGACGGTGCGCAATCCGCAGAAGTTCCGAGCCGCTGCCCTGAAGGCCGCCCGTGCCGGCAAGGCCGTGGTCGCCTTCAAGATCGGCCGCTCGGAAGCCGGCGCTGCCGCCGCCGTGTCGCACACCGGTGCGATGGCCGGCGCCGACCGCATGTACGACGCGCTGTTTCGCCAGACCGGCGTGATCCGCGCGCAGAGCTTCAGCGATCTGCTGGACATCCCTGTTGCTCTGGCCACGGGCCGCAAACTGCGGGGCAACCGCGTGGCCATCCTCACCTCCACCGGCGGCGCCGGCACGCTGGTCAGCGATGACCTCGGCCTGCACGGCTTCGACACACCGGCGCCCGACGCCGCTACTGCAGAGGCTTTGCGCGCCCTGCAGACCGGCAGCGAGGCGGTGCTGGACCGCAACCCCATCGACGTGACGCTGGCCGGTCTGCGGCCCGACCTGCTGCGCGGCGCCATCACCGCGTTGCTGGCCAGCCCCAGCTACGACGCGTTGACGATCATCGTCGGCTCGTCAAGCCTGGCGCAACCTGAGCTGATGGCCGGCGCCATCCAGGACTGCCTGCCGCTGACTGACAAGCCGGTGATGGCCTACATCAGCCCGCATGCACCCGAGGTCGGTGCTCTGCTCACGCAACGCGGCGTGCCGGCTTTTGCAGCCGCAGAGAGCTGTACCGCGGCCCTGGGTGCCATGCTGGCCACCAGCCGGTTCCTCGCGCCCGATGAGACGCAGGCCGCGGTCGCGGCCGTGGCGGTGGACGACTTCGCGCCAGGCTCGCTGGACGAGGCCCAGGCCAAGCAGCTCTTCGCGCGCTTCGGCGTGGCCTGCGCGGGCGAAGTCATCGTCAGCACGCCGACCGAGGCCGAAGCGGCCGCACGCGGGCTCGGCGGACTTATCGTGCTGAAGATCCTGTCGTCGCAGATCACGCACAAGAGCGATGTCGGCGGCGTGGCCGTCGGCCTCAGCGCCGAGACCGTCGGCGCGCGCCTGACGCAGATGGCGTCCGAGGTGGAAGTCAAGGCCGGTGTGCGGCCGCAACGCTACCTGGTGCAGGAGATGGTCGGCGGCGGCACCGAACTGATCCTGGGCATGCACCGCGACCCCCTCGGTACAGCCATCCTGTTGGGCATGGGCGGCGTCACGGCCGAGTTGTTCAAGGACACGTCGATGCGCCTGCTGCCCGCCGATGCGAAGGGACTCCGGGCCCTCAGCCGTGCTGAGGCCCTGAGCATGGCGAAGGACCTGAAAACCTGGCCGCTGCTGGACGGCTTCCGCGGCCGACCCCCGGCCGACGTGGATGCCTTGGTCACTGCCATCGTGGCCTTCTCGCGCATGGCGGCGCAGCTGGGCGATCGCCTGGTCGAAGCCGAGATCAATCCGGTCTTCGTGCTGCCGCAGGGTCAGGGCGTGCGCGCTGCCGACGGCGTGGTCGTGTTGGCATGACGTTGGCCACGCAAGTCTTTGCGCGCTTTGCCCACCACGCGGCGCAGCGTGCGCTAACGCCAGAAGTGACTCACCACGCGCAACGCGCCGTGGTCGATTGGTATGCCTCGCTCTATCCCGGGCTGGCCATGCCGGCGGTGCAGGTGTTGGAAGCGACGATGGCTGAAGATTTGGACCGAGGCGATGCCCGCCTGGCCCTGGGTCGCGCGGCCACAGCGCGTGCGGCAGCCCTGATCAACGGAACCGCGGCCCATGCAGCTGAAGTGGACGACAGCTTCCGTGATGCGATGTATCACCCCGGTGCTGCCACCATCGCAGCGGCGCTTGCGGCGGCCCAAGCGACAAAAGCCAGCGGCGTCGACTTTCTGCGGGCGGTGGTGTTGGGCTACGAGGTTTCCACGCGCATCGGCGTGGTGATGGGGCGGTCGCACTACCAGTTCTGGCACAACACGGGCACGATGGGCAGCTTTGGAGCTGCTGCTGCCGCCGCGAGCCTGCTGCGCCTGAACGAAGACGCCTTTGCGCACGCTCTGGCATTGGCCGCCACCTTCACCGCTGGCCTGCAGCAGGCCTTCCGGTCTGAAGCCATGGCCAAGCCCTTGCACGCGGGCCGTGCGGCAGAGGCTGGCGTGCTGGCCGCGCAGTTGGCGGCGCGCGGCATGCGCAGTTCGCTCGATGTGCTGGAGGGTGAGTCGGGCCTCGGCCACGCCATGAGCAACGGCCCCGACTGGTCGCCCATTGGCGCCACGTTGGGCAGCGACTGGCACATCACCCGCCTGACCTTCAAGAACCACGTTGGCTGCGGCCACACCTTCGCCGCCATCGACGGCGCTTTGGCGATGCAACAGCAACATGGCTTCACGCACGCGGACATTCAGACCGTGCACCTGGGCGTGTACCAGCCGACGCTGGACATCGCGCCACATGTGGAGCCACAGACGGCCGACCAAGCTCGCTTCAGCCTGCACTACATGGTGGCCAGCGCGCTGGTGCATGGCAGCGTGCGCCTGTCGGCGTTCGAGCCCGGCCGCTTGAACGACCCGGCCACGCGGCTGCTGATGCAGCGCATCGGCAAGGCGCTCGACCCTGAAGTCGATGCCGGTTTTCCCGGCCGCCGCGCGGCCCGCGTCAGCATCACGCTGCGTGATGGCCGTGCGTTGACGCACCTGCAACCCGACCGCAAGGGCGACCCCGAACTTCCCCTGTCCGACGCCGACCTCGAAGGCAAGCTGATCGAGCTGGCCGGCCCCGTGGTCGGCGACGCCGAAGCCCGGGCGCTGCTGAAGCGCATCTGGGCATTGACCACCAGCAATACCTTGCCGACATGAGCCTGCTCACATGACCCGACATGCCTTCATCTGCGACGCCGTTCGCACCCCATTCGGCCGCTACGGCGGTGCGCTGGCCAGCGTGCGCGCCGACGACCTGGGTGCCGTGCCCCTCGCTGCTCTGATGGCGAGAAGTCCCGGCGTCGACTGGCAAGCTGTCTCCGACGTAATCTACGGCTGCGCCAACCAGGCCGGCGAAGACAACCGCAACGTGGCGCGCATGAGCGCGCTGCTGGCGGGCCTGCCACTGGAAGTGCCGGGCGCCACCATCAACCGCCTGTGCGGTTCAGGCCTGGATGCACTCGGCACTGCGGCGCGCGCCGTTAAGAGCGGCGAGGCCGGGCTGATGATCGCCGGGGGCGTGGAGAGCATGAGCCGCGCACCCTTTGTCATGCCGAAGGCCGAAGCGGCCTTCTCGCGTAACAACGCCGTCTACGACACGACCATTGGCTGGCGCTTCGTCAATAAGCTGATGAAGGCACAGTACGGTGTTGATGCCATGCCAGAGACGGCCGAAAACGTCGCGACGGACTTCAATATCGAGCGCGAAGCGCAGGACCGCATGGCACTGGCATCGCAGCTCAAGGCGGTGGCTGCACAGAAGGCCGGGTTCTTCGACGCCGAGATCGTGCCCGTGAGCGTGCCGCAGAAAAAGGGCGACGCGCTGCTGGTGAACCGCGACGAGCATCCGCGCGACACCACCCTGGACGCACTGGCCAAGTTGAAGGGCGTCGTGCGCCCCGAAGGCACCGTTACGGCGGGCAACGCCAGTGGAGTGAACGACGGTGCCTGCGCTCTGCTGTTGGCGGATGAATCCTCGGCAGCACGCCACGGCCTGACGCCGCGCGCGCGGGTGGTCGGCATGGCCACGGCCGGTGTGCCGCCTCGCATCATGGGCATGGGGCCGGCGCCGGCGACACGCAAGGTGCTGGCGCTGACCAGCCTGAGCCTGGCACAGATGGATGTCATCGAGCTGAACGAGGCCTTCGCCGCACAAGGGTTGGCCGTGCTGCGCGATCTGGGCCTGGCCGATGACGATGCGCGCGTGAATCCCAACGGCGGCGCCATCGCGCTCGGTCATCCGCTGGGCGCTTCCGGCGCCAGGCTTGCCACCACAGCGATTAACCAGTTGCACAGGATCGGTGGTCGCTACGCGGTGTGCACCATGTGCATCGGCGTGGGGCAGGGCATCGCGGTGATTCTGGAGCGGGTATGAGCGCGAACGCCAGTAGCGAACTGAAGGTCCTGACCACGGGCATCCTGAAGGGCGCTTTCGACAAAATCGCGACCCGGTTTCAGCAAGACACGGGTTACCGCGTGACTATGTCCTGGGGCCCGTCTACGGGTACCTCCTCGGAAGCCAGCCCGGTGCGCGTGCGCAGTGGCGAGGCCGTCGACGTGCTCATCATGGTCAGTACGAGTATGGACGATTTGGTCACGACGGGGCACTTCGTACCGCTGGATCGCAAGGACGTGGCCATCTCGAAGATCGGGGTGGCGGTCAGGGAAGGTCAGGCTCTGCCGGACATCAGCACGCCTGCCGCGTTGCGGCAGACCTTGCTGAGTGCGCGCTCGATCGGCTTTTCCGAGGGCGCCAGTGGCACCTACGTATCCACGGTCCTGCTCGAGAAGCTGGGCATCGCGGCCCAGGTCGGGCCTAAATGCCACGTCGTTCTGGGGCGCAAGTTCGTCGGTGCATCGGTGGCAGAGGGCGAGGTCGAGATCGGCATACAGCAGATCAGCGAGCTGTACCTGGAGTCGGGCATCACCGTGGTCGGGTCCTTGCCGGATGAAGTGCAGAAGGCCAGCATCGTGTCGGCCGCTGTGTCTGGCAAGGCCGCCGACCTCACCGCCGCGCGGCAGTTCGTGGCCTTTCTTTCGTCGCCATATGTCGCCGAAGCCATTCGGACCAGCGGACTGGATGTTCCGCATCAATAGCGCACCACCAGCGCATCGACCGCCAGCACGCCGTGTCCCTCATCCAGAACCAGCAGAGGGTTGACTTCCGCCTCCAGGATGTCTGGGTGTGATCCGTCCCCCAGTCGCGACAGCCGCTCGATGGTGTGTGCCAAGGCATCGAGGTCGCCCCGCGGTCGCCCGCGCAAGCCGGCCAATGTTCTTAGCGCGCGGACTTCGCCGATCATTTCGCGCGCTGCTGCAAGGCTGACTGGCGCAAGGCGCAAGCTTCGGTCGCGGGCCACCTCGGCCCACATGCCGCCGGCTGCCAACATGACTATCGGCCCCGCTTCGGGGTCGACTCGGTAGCCGAGCAGCACCTCGGCCAAGCCCTTGCACATGGGTTGCACCAGCACCTGGTCACAAGGCACGCCCGGTGCGTGCGCCGCGAGGTTATCGCGCAAGCTTGACAGCGCCGCTTCGATCCCAGTCGCGTCGCGCACGTTCAGCACCACGCCGCCCACTTCGGTCTTGTGAGGGATGGCGGGCGAGCAAACTTTGACCACCACCGGAAAGTCGAAAGGCAGAGCCGGTACGGGACCCGCCAAGGGCGCGGCCACCACGGGCGCATGCGGGACGCCCAGGCGGTCGAGCACACCATAGGCCTCGGCTTCGCTCAACGACTGACTGGCATCGGCCTTGCGGCGCTCGATCATGGCTATTGCAGATGGCGCGCGGCGCGCAAACACGGCTGCGATGGCATCGCCACACGCCTCCGGCGATCGAAAGCAGGGAATGCCGGCAGCGGTGAGGCGCGCGAGGGCCTCCGGTGCATCCGGCACCAGCATCGCAGCGAGGGGCCTTGAGCTGCTTGCACAGTCGATGATCGGCTGCACCGCCAGTTCGGGCTGGTAGCGGGCAGACGAGCCCACCACCGCCAGAATCAAATCAAACTCTGGTGCGTCGAGCAGGATGTCAAGTGCACCCTTCATCACGTCGTACTTGGCACCCGCCAAGGTCAGGTCCAACACGCGCCCGGGGGTGGCCGGCAAGCCGGCAGCGGCCAGACGTTGCAAGGTCTCGGCCGAAGGCGGCTGCACCACCACGTCACGAATGCCCAACTGGTCCACGGCCATGGCCGCGCCGCCACCCGTGGTAGTGACGACGCCGACACGGCGCGGCGGAGTGCCGGCAGGCGCCAGCGCAACGCGACGTGCCAGTGGGTAAGTCTCCAGCAGCGCTTCCAGCACGCTGACGCGAGCCAGCCCCAGGTCGCGAAAGAATGCGTCGGCCACGTCGTCTTCACCGGCCAGGGCGCCGGTGTGCGTGGTGGCCATTTCTGCCGCTGCGGCAGAGCGCCCCAGCTTGTAGGCGATCACCGGCTTGCCTCGTGCGGCCGCTCCTAACGCGAAAGCGCGCAGCGCGTCCCCATGGCGCAGGCTCTCCAGGAAGAGCAGATAGCCGTCGATTTGTGGGTCGTCCAATGTGGCCGCGCAGATTTCGCCAACGCTCAAGTCGACCTCGCCCCCGACGGACACCAGGCCTGCATAGCCGATGCCGCGCGCTTTGCCGCGCGACACCAGCGCGCCGATCATGCTGCCGCTCTGCGAAACGACAAAAACCCGGCCCGTCGGCATCTCGGGTTCTGCGAAGGCAGCATTGGCTGTCAGCACCAGGCCTTCAGCGGGCATCACCACGCCCAGGCTGCTGGGCCCCAGGATGCGCATGCCCGATTGGCGGGCGAGTTCACTCAGGGCCTGCTCGCGGGCGTGGCCTTCTGGCCCGGCCTCCGAAAACCCGCCAGCCAGCACGCTCAGCACCGTGACGCCCAGCTGGGCGCATTCGCGTGCGACATCGAGCACGCTGTCTGTGGGCGTAAGCACAAAGACATGCTCGGGCACCTCGGGCAAGGCCGCCAGACTGGCCCAAGCACGCTCGCCTTGGACGGTGGCTCGGGACGGGTTGACCGGATATACGCGTCCTGCGAAGCCTGCTTGCCGCAGGTAAGCCAATGGACGGCCCGCCGTCTTGCTTCGGTCGTCCGAAGCGCCGACCAAGGCCACGCTGGCAGGGTGCAGCAGCGCCTTGGCCAGCGCTGCGGGGCTGCGCGAAAGGCGGCTCATCAATCGGCCTTCACGTTCACGGTCTGGAAGACTTTGGCCCACTGCTCCACTTCCTGCTTGATGAAGCTGCGGAAGTCCGCCGGTGAGTTGCCCACCACCACAGCACCTTGCGCTTGCAACTTTTCCTTGAAGTCGGGCATTGCTGCGATGCGGGCCACTTCGGTGTGCAGGCGGCTGATGATCTCTGGCGGCGTACCGCGCGGCGCGAACAGGCCGTTCCACGAGTCGGCCTCGAAGCCGGGCAACCCCGCTTCGGAAACCGTAGGCAGGTCGGGCAACTGCGGAATTCGCGCCCGCGAGGCCACGGCCAGCGCACGAACCTTGCCTTCTTTCACATGGGGTACTGCCGACAAAGAAGTCATGAAAGCCATGGTGACGTGGCCGGCGATGAGGTCTTGCAGCGCTGGCGCCGCGCCTTTGTAGGGCACGTGAACGATATCGATACCCGCACGCTGCTTGAATACCTCACCCGCCATGTGCTGCGATCCGCCCAGTCCGGTCGAACCAAAGGTCAGCTCGCCCGGTTTCTTGCGCGCCAGGTTGATCAATTCCTGCAGGTTCTGAGCGGGCACCTTCGGGTTGACTGCCAGTATGGACGGTGCTGACATCACCATGCTGATCGGGTCCAGGCTCTTTTGTACGTCCCACTTCAGGTTTTTGTACAAGAAGGCATTCATCGTGATCGGCGCGGCGGCCAACAACAAGGTGTAGCCGTCAGGCGCTGCGGCTGCCACCAGCTCGGTTGCAAGGTTAGAGCCCGCGCCCGGCTTGTTTTCCACGAGAAAGTTTTGGCCAGTGGCCGATTGCAGTTGCGTGGCCAACAGGCGCGCCACCAGGTCGGTAGGTCCACCGGCCGAGTAACCCACCACGATGCGCACCGGCTTGCTGGGATACCCAGCCGAGCCTGAACTTTGGGCTTCAGCCGGGGGCGCGCCGAAGAGGGTGAATGCTGCCAACCCAGCTGCAAAAGGGATTCGAAGGGAGTTGATCATGCGAGTCTCCGTTAGTGGTGTCTTGTTGTGTCGGTGGGGTGTGGCATCTGGCATGGGGCAGGTGGTGTCAGACCGGTCAAGCCATTCTGGGTGGGCGCTGGGGGAAGCTGCGCTCGAACACACCTTCTGCGATGCGGTTCTTCAGCATCTCGATGGAGCCGCCGGCGATCATCCAGCCGCGTGTGCGGCGCACGCAGTACTCGACCAGCGACTCTTGGCTGTAGCCCATGCCGCCCATGACCTGCAAAGCTTCGTTAGAGACATCCCATCCCGCCTGGTTGCAGGCCAGCTTGGCCAGGGCCGTGGTCTGGGCGGAGGGTAGGCCCTGCCGACCGGGCAACTCCGCTTCCTGCGCGGCCTTGTAGAGCATCAGTTGTGCCAACTCCAGCTTCAGCTGCATCTCGGCGAACTTCCACTGGATGCCCTGGAACTCGCACAACTCACGCCCGAACTGCTTGCGCACGATGGCGTGTTCGCGCGCCACGTTGAAGGCATGCCGGCCCAGCGCCAAGGCGCGCGATGAATTGCCCAGGCGTTCGACATTGAAGCCTGAGATCTGCTTCTTGAACCCGCCTTCGCCCAACAGAATGTTGGCCTTCGGAATGCGGCAATTCTCGAAGTACAACGGACTCCAGGTCTCACCGCTCATGAAGGCCGAAGGCGCGCCGACTTCGAAGCCCGGCGTGCCGCGCTCGACGAGCACCGAGCCGATGCCGCCCACGCCGGGGCCGAAGCGGACGTAGATCAGGAACAGGCCGGCCTCGGGACTGTGTGTCGAGAACACCTTGCTGCCGTTGATGATGACCTCGTCGCCTTCGATGCGGGCCGTGGTCTTCAACTCGGTGACGGCCGAGCCCGCATCGGGCTCGCTCATGCCCAGTGCAATCAATTTGCGGCCACCCAGCAAGTCGGGCAGGAAGCGCGCCTTCTGCTCTGGAGTGGCGTACTCGACAAAGGTGCGAATCGGACCAAAGTTTCCGGCCTGCACGATGTCGGCGCTCTTGGGACACACCAGCGCGACCTCCTGGATGGCCAGCACCGCATGCATCAACGTGCCACATTGGCCGCCGTCGGCCTCATTGAAGGCAATGCCCATCAAGCCCTGCTCGGCCACGAGCTGGGCGGCGTCCCAGGGGAAGTGCGCTGAGTGGGCGCGTTCCAGCGCCCCGCCGGCCAGCTTGTCGTGGGCGAAACGCCGCACCGCGTCGGCGAAGGACTGTTGTTCTTCGTTGAGTTCGAAATCCAAAGCATGCTCCATGGCTGATCAATGGCTCGCATGGTGGCTGGATGGCGGCCCGTCCGCAACTTCAGATCGCGTTCTGAGGCATGACCTGATGTCATGCCAGCCAAACCCTGGCATTCGAAAAGCTCATGGTGCCGCGCGCGATCGGAAGTACCGTCTTCTGCCGCCGAGCGCGATGATCGGGGTCAACGCAGTACACAGAACGCAGAACGTAGAACGTAGAACGTAGAACGGGCAAAAGCAGCACATGACCACCATCCAGATCCTGGCCGAAGCCGGCGCCGCCATGGCCCTGCGGCCTTTGACCGCTTCGCAGCGCCACCATGCGAAGCGCGCCGTCGTTGACTGGGCTTCGGCCTTGCTGCCGGGCGCCGTGGAAGCGCCGGCGCAGGCCATGGAGCGCGCGCTGGCGGACGACTTGGACCACGGCCGCTCGCGCCTGACCCTGGGCCGACTGGTTACGGCGCGTGCCGCAGCATTGATCAACGGCACAGCGGCGCACACCGTGGAGGTGGACGACATCTACCGCGAGGCCATTTACCACCCCGGCGCGCCGACCATCTCCGCAGCCTGGGCTGCCGCCCAGGATGTAGGTGCGAATGGCGAGACCTTCTTGCGCGCCGTGGTCGTGGGCTACGAGCTGTCCACCCGCATCGGTGCGGCGCTGGGGCGGGCGCACTACCGCTATTGGCACAACACGGGCACCGTGGGCACTTTTGGCGCGGCGGCTGCCGCGGCGGCCCTGTACGGCCTGGACGCCGTGCGCTTTGCGCACGCGCTGGCAACGGCGGCCACCTTCGCGGCCGGGCTGCAGCAAGCTTTCCGTACCGATTCCATGTCCAAACCGCTGCATGCCGGGCGTGCAGCGGAGGCAGGCGTGCTCGCTGCACAACTGGCGCGCGCCGACTTCACCGGCTCCGCTGCGGTGCTGGACGGCGAAACGGGCCTGGCCCGCGCCATGGGCGAACGCGGTGTGGGCGAGCCCGACTGGTCTGCAGCGCTGGCCACGCTGGGCCAGGTTTTCCACATCGAAGCCATGACCTTCAAGAACCACGCCTGCTGCGGCCACACCTTTGCTGCCATCGACGGTGCGCTGGCGCTCAGGCTGCAGATGGGCATCACGGCCGATGACATAGCGTGTGTGCAGGTGGCTACCTACCGCCCCGCGCTGGACGTCGCGGGCAACGTGGCGCCGCGCACCGCAGCTGAGGCCCGCTTCAGCCTCTTCTATGTCGTGGCCACGGCCTTGCGCTTCGACCGCGTGCGCTTAGCGGCATTCACGGAAGAGCGGCTGAAGGACGTGCAAACCCGGGAGCTGATGAAGCGTATCGAGCTCACGGTGGATCCAGAAATCGACGCAAGTTTTCCGGGGCGCCGGGCCGCGCGGGTTTCGATCACGACAAAGGATGGCCGCTCAGGCAGCTTTCTGCAGCCCACGCGCAAAGGCGACCCCGAGATGCCGCTCAGCGACGCCGACCTGGACGACAAGTTCATGGAACTGGCGGGGCCGGTGTTGGGTGAGGCCCGCGCGCGGCGTGCGTTGTCGCAGCTCTGGATCTTGGACCGCGCGCAAAAGCTGGTGGCCTTCACCGACTGATTTGGCCGCAAGCGGCATGGGAAGATTCCCGTGTGAACACGAGGAGGATTTCCGATGCTGATCAACTGCGTGGCCTACCAAGACGGCCGCAAGCTCGCCGACATCCCCGTCGAGGACGTCGACGGCTGGCTGCGCAAGCCCGACTGCTTCGTCTGGGTGGCGCTGCGCGACGCCTCCGGCGACGAACTGCGCCAAATGCAGGAGGAATTCGACCTGCACGAGCTGGCGGTCGAGGATGCGCGGCACGGTCACCAGCGGCCCAAGATCGAGGAGTACGGGGACACCTTATTCGTTGTGATGAAGCTGCCCGAGATGCGCGACGGCGAGCTGGACAACGGCGAGGTGGCCATCTTCGTCGGCCAGAACTTCGTGCTCTCGGTGCGCAACAACAACCAGCAGGGCTTCCTCGGCGTGCGTGAGCGATGCGAGCGCGAGCCCGACCACTTGAGGCAAGGCGCCGGCTTTGTGCTCTACGCCCTGATGGATGCCGTGGTCGACCGCTACTTCCCGATACTGGACTCTCTGGAGACCGGTCTGGAGCAGATCGAGAGCCAGATCTTCGAGCGCGGCGCCGCCAAGTGGAACATCCAGCGGCTGTACGAGCTGAAGCGCCGCGCCACCGTGCTGCGGCATGCGGTGGCACCCCTTCTGGAAGTGGCCGGCAAGCTGCACGGTGGACGTGTGCCAGCGGTGTGCTCACGCAGCCAGGAATACTTCCGCGACGTACATGACCACCTGGCGCGCATCAACGGCGCCATCGACGGCATCCGCGACACGATCGCCACCGCGATCCAGGTCAACCTGTCGATGGTGACCATCGAGGAGTCCGAGACCACCAAGCGCCTAGCAGCCTACGCCGCGATCTTCGCGGTGTCCACCGCGCTGGCCGGGATCTGGGGCATGAATTTTGAGCATATGCCCGAGTTGAAGTGGACCTACGGCTATCCGATGGCCCTGGCTGCCATCACCGGCGCCGCCGGGATTCTGTTCTGGCGCTTCAGGCGCGCAGGCTGGCTGTAGGCTGACCCGACCTGACCCGACCTGACCCGACGCGAGCCGACGTGGCTGAAAGCGCGCTGCCAGGTGAGGGCCTGCTCGGCGGGCGCCGCCCCGTCGGTCCAGCCGCTTGAGTGGCTTTGATCGGCCAGGAGCTGGCGCTCTGGACCGTCCGCTTCAAGCCATCAGACCTCCGTGATTCCTGCGCGGCGAGACCACTGCAAGTCGCTGATCGGGCATTGGTTGGGACAGCCGCGATCCGATCTCACGCTGCCGGCGGGTCGAAGCGATAGCCCACGCCGTAGACCGAGGCGATGCAGTCGTCAGCGGCGCGCACCGACTGCAGCTTGCGCCGCAGGTTTTTCACATGCGTGTCGATGGCGCGGTCGCTCACGTCTCGCAGGTCGCCATGGGCGCTGTCCAACAATTGGGCGCGTGAGAACACCCGCCCCGGCTGGCTCAGCAACTGCCGCAGCATGCGGAATTCCAGCGGCGTCAGCTGCAGCCACTGGCCGCGCCAGGCCATGCGCAGGCCGGCGTCGTCGATGGTCCAGGGGCGCGGCGCGGCGGCCACGCGGCCTTCGGCGCGGCGCAGAAGGGCCTGCACCCGAGCCATCACCTCGCGTGGGCTGAAGGGCTTGCAGACGTAGTCGTCGGCGCCACTGTTCAGGCCCAGCAGGCGGTCGAGTTCATCCACCCGCGCGGTCAGCATCAGGATGGGCACGGCGCTGAACTGGCGCACGGCGCGACACAGGCTCACGCCGTCCAGGCCCGGCAGCATCAGGTCCAGGATCAGCAGGTCCGGCGGCGCATGGCGGATCTCGGACAGCGCCAGTTCGCCGTCGGCCAGCGCCTGCGCCTGGTGGCCGTCGTTGCGCAGGTAGTCGAGCAGAAGCTGCGCGATGCGCGTGTCGTCTTCCACCACCAGGATGCGGCGTGCGGCGTTCATGGGCGGGCGCCAGCATCGGCGTCGGCTTGCAGCTGCGTTGCAGCCGGAGCCCCCGCGGTCAGCGGCAAAGTCACGGTGATGAGCAAGCCGCCCAGCGTCGAGGCCGAGGCGCGCAGTTGGCCGCCATGCGCCCGCGCGATGGCCTCGCAAATGGCCAGACCCAGGCCGCTGCCGCCATGCAGGCGCGCGCGCGCAGCGTCCCCGCGGTACAGCGGCTCGAAGAGCTGCGGCCACTGTTCGGCGGGCACGCCGGGAGCGCTGTCTTCCACGACCAGCTTCACTTCGTCGTCGGCCTGCTGCAGTCCGATGCGGATCTGGCCCGGCGCGTCGGTGTAGCGCAGGCTGTTTTCCATCAGGTTGGCCAGCAATTGCTCTACGCGGTCGGCGTCCCAACTCACTGGCATGGCTGGCGCGTGTGGGGCAGCAGGCCCTTGCAGGCTGACGCTCAGCCCGGCCGCGCAGGCCCGGCCTTCAAAACGGCGGGCCACACGCTGCAGCAGTTCCAGCGCATCGGTGGGCGCAAAGTGGCAAGGCAGCGCCTGCAGGTCGGACGTCGCCAGCAGGTGCAGGTCGTCGACCAGCTTGCCGATGCGCAGCACCTCGTCGTGCAGCACGCCGATGGCTTCAAGCCGCAGCGGCCGCACGCCGTCTTGCAGCGCTTCAATGTCGCCGCGCAGCACGGTCAGCGGCGTGCGCAATTCGTGCGAGATGTCGGCCAGCCAGCGCCGACGGGCGCCTTCCAGGCGTTGCAATCCTTCGGCCATGCGATTGACGTTTCGCACCACGTCGCCGATCTCGTCGCTGCGGTCGGCCAGTTCAGGCCCGGCCGGCAGACGCACCGTCAATTCGCCACGGGCCAGGCGCTGCGTGGCGTCTTGCACGGCAGCCAGTGGGCGCGTCCAACGGCGCGCCAGCAAGGCCGCCGTGAGCAGCGCCAGCACCATCAGCCCCAGCGAGCCGGCCGCGATGACGCGGTACTGGTCGTGCAGGAAGCGCGCCTCTCCGCCGTCACGCACCAGCGGCTTCGGCCGCATGCGGGCCAGCGCCACCACTTCGCCGTTGACGTGCACCGGGCGCTCAACGACTGGGCCGGTGCCACCCTTGCCGGCCAAGAGCGGTGAGCCCACAAGCACCCGCCCATCCAGAGCGACCACTTGAACCCGGTCCGGAAAAGGGTCGGAGTCGGGCCCGGGCGGCGGACGCCGGTCTTGCGGGGCAGGCAGGCCTGGAAGGCTCAGCGGCGGGGGATTCAGCTCGTCCAGCAAGGTGCGCAAGTCGAGCCGGCCCTGCAGCAAGTCGGGCAAGCCGCCCGGTCGTGCCGCGGCCGCGCCCACCACACCGGAAAAGCGATCCAGGTGCGCAACGTCGCGCGCTGCCAGGTAGTTGCCGAAGCCGTTGCGCAGGTTCCAGGCCGTCAGGCCGCCCAGGGCCAGCACGGCCAGGCCGGCGAAGGCCAGCAAGGTCAGGGACAGGGTGTGGACGAGGCGCAGACGCATGGGAAATCGGGGTATCGAGCGGCGTCCATTGGACATCCGCATCGTGAGGACATTGTGAGCGCCGCCTCATCGTTGCTCCGCATTGCCGGGGCAAATTCAGTGCACCCCACCGGCACGCTTCGGGCCGGCACACCTCAGGAGATCCTTGATGAAGAAGCCAATCCGCAACCTCCCCTCTCCCCGTGTTCTCTGCGCACTCGCGCTGGCAATGGGACTGGTCTCCATCGCACACGGTGCAGATGCTCCGGCCCCGGCTGGTGATGCGCTGGGGCCCTACGTGGGCATCGGCCTGGGCTTGAGCAAGCTGGGGCCCCGCAACGAGGGCAAGGACGGCGCGCATGGCGAACGCCCCGGGGTCGCCAAGCTCTATGGCGGCTACCGCCTCACCGAGACCTGGGGCGCGGAAGCGGGCTTGGTGAGGCTGGGGCGCGTACACAACGACACCACCGCTACGGACGGCTCAGCGGTGCACCACAACGGCGAAGCGCACAGCCTGTATCTGGCGGGCACCGGACGCGTGGCGGTGGGTCATGGCTTCTCGCTCACCGGCAAGGCGGGCGTGTCTTTCGGCCGCGTCAGCGCCAAGGATCCGGGTGACACCAACTTCAGTCTGGGCGGGAACAAAGCCTCGCCGCTGCTGGGCATCGGTGCGGAATACAAGGTCAACCGCAACATCGCCTTGACCTTCGACCTAGATGGCTACGGAAAGGTGTCTGACAAGGTCAAGGCCGCCACGGCCACCGTGGGGGCGCGCTACAGCTTCTAGTCACCCGCGCCTGCTGTCTCTGGGCATGAGCATCGGGTTCAGAACCCGCAGCCCAAACACCGGCGCAATTGTGTGCACACCGTGGGGAAATGGCCATTTTTGCTCCGCATTGACTGCGCACAGTTCAGATTCCTTGTCGGCCTGTCGGGCCGGCTGTCACCCCGGAGAACAGTCATGACCATTCGCCACTTCGCTCGGGCACGCTTTGGGCTGACCACCCTCGCCACGGCCTTGCTGTCGGCCTGCGCCTGTGCCCAGCCTGCCGGCGGCCACGACCGCCCGCCACCCCCTCCCGAAGCGCTGGCCGCGTGCAAGGCGGCCGCGGCCGGCACCGCCTGCAACTTCAACTCGCCGCACGGCGCGGTCAGCGGCAGTTGCTGGGCTCCCGAGGGTAAGCCGTTGGCCTGCAAACCGACCAACCCGAACCCGGCCGCGGCCGCGCGTCCTGGCTCGTCGGCAAAACCCTGAACCGACCGGCTTCCGTATCCGCAGCGCTGCGTGAAAGGACAAGTCTGATGCTTCCCAACCCGAGTGACGCTTCCATGCAAACCACACTACCCCATCACCAAATCCAACCCCATCTCCAGAACCAACCCCGCAAGACCCGGGCGCCTGTCATGGCTGCGCTGGTGGCCGGCCTCGCACTGGCCGCCTGTGGCGGGAGCGATGACAGCACCAGCACCGCCGACACGGGCAGCGCTGGCGTGCTGTGCAGCTACGCCAGCAGCGTCTTCAACAGCTCCGCCTCCGTCAACGCGACGGCCACTGCGACCTGGTCGTGCACCAGCACCCAACGCAAGCTCGCAGCCAACGGTCTGCCAGACCACGCCGTGGGCACCTTCCCCAACGCCGACAACCCCAACACCATCGCTGCGCAGACCATCGCGGTCGCCGTGCCCGTGACACCCACCGCCACCTCGGTCGTCACGCCGCGTGTCGGGGCCATGGACAAGCCCGGCATCGCCTTGAACGGCATCGTCTTCGATCCGGGCACGGCGGGCACCTGCAACAACGCCGGCACTTGCCAGCAAGGTGGCGCGGCCTTGGGCGCCTGGAGCCTCGAGGCCTTGGGCCAGACCGCCTTCAAATGGGGCACAGACACCAGCAACGCGCATGTGCAGCCCAACGGCCTGTACCACTACCACGGTGTTCCAGAGGGCCTGCTCACCAAGCTGGGCAATGGCAACAAAGCCATGACCTTGATCGGCTGGGCGGCCGATGGGTTCCCGATCTATGCGCGCTACGGCTACACGACCGCCACCGACGCCAGCTCGGCCGTCAAGGTCGTCACGTCCAGCTACCGCCTCAAGGGCGCGCCGGATGCCAATCGACCGGCGACCACCCTCTATGCCATGGGCACCTTCACCCAGGACCATGAATACGTGGCTGGGGCGGGTGATCTGGACGAATGCAATGGCCGCACCGGCGTGACGCCCGAGTTTCCCAAGGGCACCTACCACTACTACGCGACAGACACCTTTCCTCACCTGCAGCGCTGCGTGAAGGGCCAGCTGTGAGCGCTGCCCTGCAGCGCTGGCGCCGTGCCACGCTGGCCGGGCTGATCCTGTTCGGCGCGCTGCTGGCCGCCGTGCCCGCCCATGCCCATCTGATGGCGGCACAAAAGGGAACGCTCAACATCGTCGGCGATGCCGCCTTCCTGGTGCTGTCCGTGCCGGTGTCGGCCTTGCAGGGCGTAGACGACGATGGCGACGGCGCCCTGTCGGTGGTCGAGCTGCGCGCCCACACCGACACCGTTCGCAGCCAGGTGCAGGCCGGCGTGACACTGCACGACAGCGCGGGTGCGCTGCCCCTGCAGCTGGTGATGCTGGACGTGGCGCCGCCCGAGAACGCACCGCAGGCGGCGGCGCGCCATCTGACGGTGATGGGGCGGTTCCAGCTGCGCGCGCCGGCCGCACAGCCGGGCCTGGCACAGCCGCTGTCGCTGACCTTCACACTGTTCGGTAAGGCTGAAAGCGAAAGGCAGCAAGACCTGACCATCACCCGGCAGCCCGACACGCAGTGGCTGCGCTTGATGCCCGATCACCCGACCCACGCCCTGCTGCCGTCCGCCGGGGCGGTGCTGGCCGAGTACGTGCGCACCGGCGCCACGCACGTGCTGAGCGGCCCCGATCACCTGCTGTTCCTGCTGGTGGTGTTGGCTGCGGGCTGGGGCTGGAAGCGCCTGCTGGGCGCCCTGACCTGCTTCACCGCCGGCCACGCGCTGACCCTACTGGCCTGCATGTGGGGCGGCTGGTCGGCACCGGCGGCCGTGGTGGAGCCGGCCATCGCCGCCACCATCGTCGGGCTGGCCGCTTTCGACCAGTGGACACGACGCTGTGCCCGGCCCCTGCACACCGGCGTGCGGCTGTCCCTGGTGTTCGCCTGCGCGCTGGTCCACGGCCTGGGCTTGGCCGGCGCGCTGGCAGAACTGACGCGGTGGGCGCCAGGCAGCCAGCAGTTGACCTGGGCGCTGGTCGGCTTCAACCTCGGCATCGAAGCGGCGCAAGTCGGCGTGGCCGCGCTGGCGGGCCTGTTGGTGCTGGGACTAGGGGCGGCGCTGAAGGGCTGGATGCAGCCACTGGCAGCGCAGCGGGTCGGCACCATGGCCTCGGCCGCTGCGATGATGGCCGGCTCGTTCTGGTTCATTGAACGTGTGGCTCTGTCCATCTAGCCGCTGGCGTTGCGGCACAAACAAGGAGACCTCGTTGACCGTTTTGACCACCGACCACCCCAACAGCCCCAACCTCGCACACGCAGCTCTGTGCGCCAAGGCGCCGCAGCGTCCTGGCCTGGGCCTGGGCCCAGGCCACAGCCGGTGCACTGACGACCCCCGCGCAGGCCGCGGGTGGCTTTAGGCGCCGGAGTTCATCGCTAACTTGGTGCGCTGATGCACTGATCTGACCGCCAAATTGCTGCCACATCTCTCTGGTTTGGCTTGCGCCGCCTCGATCTTGCCTTCAGAGGGAGGGCGTGATATTCTGGTCAGAATGACTAGAAAAATACCAACCTTGGCGGCAACTGCCGCGCAGCCACCGCTCAGTCGCTGGCGACTTCAGGACGCCAAAGCGCGATTCAGCGAACTCGTGCGCATGGCTCATAGCAATGGGCCGCAACACGTGACGTTGCATGGCCGCGAAGCGGTGGTGGTTGTCGACGCAGGCGAGTTCAAGCGCATGAAAGGCGTGCGAACAGGCGAGTTGCTGGTCGAGGCTCTACAAGCGTTACCGCATCGGCAATCCGAGATCGAAGCAGGCCGTTCTGCGATGCCCGTGCGCTCTGTCAAGATGTGACTGGCTGGCTGCTCGATACCAATGTGATTTCGGAGTTGCGCCGGCCGCGCCCCAATGCACGGGTGCGAAGCTTTATCGGTGGCCAACGGCTTGAGGACTTGTTCATCAGCACCATCACTTTTGCCGAGATCCGTTTCGGCATAGAGACAGTAGGCGATCCGATTCGACGCTCCGAACTGAACGACTGGCTGCTTCACAGGGTGCGTCCCATGTTCGATCAGCGCGTTTTGGAGGTCTCCGAGGATGTGATGTCCAAGTGGCGGCTCCTTGTTGAAGAGGGGCGCAAAGTCGGCCATACCTTCTCGCAGCCCGACCTGATCATCGCGGCAACCGCCTTGCAACACGGACTGACTGTCGTGACTCGCGACACTGGTGACTACAAACTAGCGCGGGTGCCACTGTTGAATCCATGGGTCGATGAGTCGTCATGACTAATACCGGCCCGGCAGGCCAACTCAGCCCGCAACATCTGGGCCGGCGGCCAGTTCAGCTCAGCTTGCAACCGCCTGCAGGATCCAGTCGCGAAAGGCCGTCACCTTGCGCGACTGGCGCTGCGCGGCAGGCCGCACCAGGTAGTGGCCGCTGTCGCGTTGCAAGGGTCGTGCGAAGGGCCTGATGAGCAGCCCCGACTGCAGCTCCTGCGTCAGCAGCGCGCGCTGGCCGATGGCCATGCCCAGGCCGTCCAATGCCGCCTGCCAGGTCAATACTGAACTGCTGAAGAACATGCGCTCTGCGCCAGCAGCGCGGTCAGTGAGGCCTTGCGCGTTGAGCCAGTCGTCCCAATCACTGCGACGGAACTGGGAGACCAGCAGCGGTGCCTTCAGCAGCTTTTCGCGCTGGCGGATGCCGCCGTGCAGCTTCAGGTAAGCAGGGGTGCAGACGGGCTCGATCTCGTCGCTGAACAGCAGATCCGCCTCGGTGCGGGGCCAGTGGCCGGCGCCGAACTGGATCGCCAGGTCAACGCCGTCGCGGTCGAAGTCAACGTCGGGCACGGCGGTCACGATGCGCACGTCGATGCCAGGGTGGGCCTTCTTGAAGGCGGGCAGGCGTGGGATCAGCCACTTCGCGGCGAAGGTGGTGTAGGTGCGCACACGCAGGCTGCCTTGCCCGGTGGCCTTGGTCAGCTTTTCCGTGGCGTTCGCGATGGCATCGAAGGCGGGCACCACCTGCTCCGCGTAGGTCTGCCCTGCGCGCGTCAGCACCACCCCGTGGCGTTCACGACGGAACAGCTCGACGCCCAGGTATGACTCCAGTGTGCTGATCTGCCGGCTCACTGCGGACTGCGTCACATGCAGTTCGCGCGCTGCAGAAGTCAGGTTCAGCGTGCGCGCGACGACTTCGAAGACGCGCAACGGGTTCAGCGGGGGGATGCGGCGTGTCACGGGTGTTGTTCGAGCCAGCCGGCCAGCAAGGCGTTGACGCTGTCCGCCGCCTCGTATTGCACCCAATGGCCTGCACCCGCCAGCACTTCGGTCTGTGCCTGACGGCACGATGCAGCCACCAGCGGCGCCAGCTCTCGCGGCGTGGCGGTGACGTCATGCTCGCCCCACACCAGCAGCACCGGGCAGGACAACATACGCAGGCTGTCGACAAGCCCGCCAGCGCGTGAGATGTTTTTGCTGTGAAAGCGGGTGCGCAGACAGGCTTGCGTGTGGATGGCCAGCGCTTGGTCATCGGCGGGCGAGGCCAGCATGTGCAATTCCAGGTTGTGCCGCATGATCTGTCGCAACTCTGCTGGATCGTTAGACACCTGTGCTTCGCGCCAGGAGCGCAAATCACCCCGAGGCCTGCGCGGACCGCCGTGGCCGGCCGGGCCCAGCAGTGCCAAGGCGGACACTTCGCCCCGCTGTACGGCCAGGCGGGCAGCCACCAAGCCACCGAATGAAAAGCCTGCCAGCGCGATGGGCACCTGCGCACCGACCAAGTCCTCCAGCGTCTGCTGCGTCGCTTGCAGCAGCGCATCCAACGTGGGCGATGCCGGTGCCGACGAATCGCCATAGCCCGGCAGGTCGGCCACGCAGACCCTGAAGCGCTGCGAGAGTGATTCGATATTGCGAACCCAGTGCGCCCAACTCCCATGCCCGCCGTGCAGCAGCGCGAGCGGCGGACCCTCGCCCAGGCAGCGCCAAGTGACGTGACCGTCGCCGAACGACAGGTCGTGACGCCGCATTCGCAGGGTCAGGTCGTGCAGCGGCGCTGCGGGGTCCAAGCTGGGGAGGCTGTTCATGTCGAAACGCGATTGTCGCGTCGCGCCAGTTTGCCCCCGCTCACTCTGGCTTGATGGATTGCTCTTTCACCACGCGTCGCCACTTGGCTTCTTCGGCGCGCACGATGCGAGTGGTGTCCTCGGGGCTGTCCATCGTGACAAGCAAGCCTTCAGCCGTGGCGCGCTTGCGAAAGTCTTCCGACTCTGCTGCACGCTTGAACGCGGCATGCCACTGCTTGACCACGGCCGGTGGCGTGCCGGCCGGCGCGAAGGCGGCGTACCAAACGTCGGCTTGATAGCCCTTGACGCCGGCTTCATCGAAGGTCGGCACCTCGGGCAGCAGGGCCGATCGTTTGGCGCTGGTGGCGGCCAGCGCGCGCATCTTGCCGCTGCTCAGGAAGGCGGCCACGCTGGGCAGCGTCGCGAAGCCCACGTCGATCTGCCCACCCAGCAGGTCGGTGAACATGGGCGCCGCGCCGCGGTAAGGCACGTGCGTGACAAAGACCTTGGCGGTGACCTTCAGCAGCTCGGCCGACAGGTGCGTGGAGGTGCCGTTGCCGGCCGAGCCATAGGTCAGTGCACCCGGTTTGGCGCGCGCCCGCGTGACGAAGTCGACCCCGGTGCGCAGCGGGCTATCGGCCCGCACCACGGCCACGATGGGCGCACGCCCGACGAGCGTGATGGGGGCAAAGGCCGTTTCGGTGACATAGGGCAGCTTCGGGTTCAGGCTGGGGAGGATGGCGATGGCATTCGTGTTCAGCAGGATGGTCATGCCATCGGGCGGCGCCTTCGCCACGGCGTCATTGCCGATCGCTGTGCCCGCGCCGGCCCTGTTGTCGATGACGACGGATTGGCCGAGTTCACGCGCCAGGCCCTCGGCCAGCGCGCGCGCAATGACGTCCACACCACCGCCGGCCGGGAAGGGCACTACCAGGCGGATCGGCTTGGTCGCGAAACTGCTCGACTGGGCAGTTACCCCGGCGCAGGCGCAAAGGGCGACGATGCAAAAGACGCCGCGGCGAAGGGGGACAGGCAGGTTCATGGGGCTGCTCAGTCGGCCGTGATGGATTGTTCTTTGACCACCCGCCGCCACTTGGCTTCTTCGGCCAGGATGAAAGCGGCGGCGGCCAGCGGCGCTTCCAGCGTGACGTCCAGGCCTTCACTCGTGGCGCGTTGGCGGAAGGTTGGCGTGGCGGCTGCAGCCTTGATGGCTTCATGCAATTGTTTGACGATGGCCGGCGGCGTACCGCCGGGCGCCAAGATGGGGTACCAGTTGTCGGCGTCGTAGCCGGGCACGCCGGACTCTGCCACCGTAGGCACATTTGGCAGGGCAGGCGAGCGCGACTTGCCGCTAACCGTCAGTGCGCGTATGCGGCCGCTGTTGAGCATGGTCATGACGCTGGGCAGCGTGGCCACGCCAACATCGATTTGTCCACCGATCACGTCGGTCAGAACCGCACTCCCGCCGCGGTAGGGAATGTGCGTGATGAACACTTTGGCCATGACTTTGAGCAGTTCGGTGGACAAGTGCGTGGATGATCCGGATCCGGAGGATCCGTAGGTCAGCCGACCGGGCCGCGCGCGCGCTTGTGCCAAGAGGTCTGCACCTGACTTCAGCGGGCTGTCGGCGCGCACGAAGAGTACGTTCGGTGCGCGGCCCAAGATGGTGATCGGCGAGAAGCCGGTTTGCTGCGAATAGGGCAGTTTGGCACTCAGGCTGGGAACGATGGCAAAGGCCCCGGTGGTCAGCAGCATCGTGTGGCCATCCGGCGCGCTTTTGGCCACGGCGTCGTTGCCCAGCACAGAGCCGGCGCCGGTTTTGTTCTCGACGATGATGGGTTGCCCCAGTTCGCGTTGCAAGCCTTCGCCCAGCGCACGGGCCAACACGTCGGTGCTACCGCCGGCTGAGAAGGGCGTGATGATGCGGATGGGCTTGGTGGCGAACGACTGCGCGCGCGCCTGTGTCGCAGCCATCAGGAACGGCCAGGCCAGTAGCGCCAATCTCAGACGTTCGGTGTGCTTATCCAATTTGCTTTCTCCTCAGGGCGGACTCGGTGGTGCGAGACGAGTTGCCCGCCGGTGAGTGTCGCCGGGCCGTCGGCGTCGGCACAGGCCGCCTGCGCTATAGCCGATATGATTCCTGGCTATGGAGCTTCGCCAGCTGGAATCCTTGGTGGCCATCGTCGATGGCGGCAGCTTCAGCCGTGCGGCGGTCACCTTGAACCTCGCGCAGCCCAGCCTGAGCCGGCAGATGGCGCTGCTGGAAGGCGAGCTCGGACAGCGCTTGTTGGTGCGCACTGGTCGGGGGGTGCAACTGACGGCAGCCGGGGAGGTCTTCATCGTTCACGCTCGCCAGATGCTGGAGACCGCGCGCCGGGGCCGCGATGCCATGCACGACCTGGGCACCGAGCCCGGCGGCCGTGTCACCGTGGGCATGCCCCCGCGCGTGGCGCTGGGGCTTTCCGTGCCTTTGGTGCGCAGTTTTCGCGAGCGATTTCCGCGTGCGGTGATCACGGTGCTGGAGGGGCTGAGCCTGGCATTGCGTGAATCGTTGGTGGCCGGGCGTCTCGACCTCGCGCTGATGTTTGACCCGCAGCCTTCGCCGCAGCTGGCCTATGAAACCTTGATGCGCGAACAACTGCTGCTTGTCGCACCGCCGAAGAGCCGGCTGCCGACGCGTGTGCCGCTCGCCTCGCTGTCGGGTTACCCGTTGGTGTTGCCGAGTGCACCCAACGCCATCAGGGGCCTGCTCGATGAGGTGCTCGCGCCCCGGGGGGTGCCCCTGAACGTGCTGGCCGAGGTGGGCGCGGTGCAAACTGTGCTGGCCCTGGTGGCCGAGGGCATGGGCTGCACGGTCCTGCCTGAAAGCGCCCTGGCGGCGCGACCCGGTGGCGTTCGCCTGCCGCATGCGCCGCTGGGCCCACCTGCCATTCGCAACACGCTGGTGCTCGCCACGCCCCTGGCCCGACCGGGCACGCGCCTGACACGCGAAACCGCCCAACTGCTGCGCGCGCTCGACTTTCGTGCGGGTTTGCCCTCACTTTGATCGATGCCCTTGACCTGGCGCCCTTGATTCAGTTTCCCTATTGAACTGAGTTGCAGACAGTCTTGGACGCCAGGACCGTCGCTTCCTAGAGTGCGTGCAGCGTCGTCACCGACGCACCCCAGGAGACGAACGATGAAATTCTTGATGGCGGCCATCTTGATTGCGGGGCTGATGGGCACGGCTAACGCGCAGCCGCAGACCTATCCGTCCAAGCCGATCCGCGTGATCGTGCCCTACACGCCCGGCGGTTCGATCGACACCGTGGGCCGGCTGGTGGCCGATGAGATGCAAAAAATCCTGGGTCAAAGCTTTGTCGTCGATAACAAGCCCGGCGCATCTGGAATGATCGGTGCCAACGAAGCAGCGCGGGCGCCCGCTGACGGCTACACGCTGCTATTCAACGCGTCAAGCCAGGTCTATATGCCGCTGGTGGTGGCCAAGAAGACCTATGACGCTGAGAAGGACTTCACCCCCATCGCGCAGGTGGGTTATGTGCCGTTGGCCGTGGTGGTGGGCCCCGCCGTGCCAGCGCGTACCCTGGCCGAATTGGCGACCATGGCGCGCGCCAAGCCCAAGACCTACACCTGGGCCACTTCAGGCCTGGGCACCACCAGCCATTTGAGTGAAGAGATGATCAACCGCGAGCTCAAGCTCGAGATGGAGATCATCCTTTACAAGGGCGCAGTGCCGCAACTGACCGACGTGATGGGCGGCCATGTTTCGGCCGCCGTTTCACCGCTGCCAGGGGTGACGCCCTTCATCAAGAGCGGACGCTTGCGGCCGGTGGCGGTGACCAGTGCCAAGCGGCTGGCCAGCTATCCGGATGTGCCCACGGTGGCCGAAAGTGGCATGCCAGGTTTCGAACTGCTGTCGTGGTACGGCCTGTGGGGGCCAGCCGGCATGCCCAAGGAAGTGGTCGAGAAGCTCAACGCCGCGGTGGCCAAAGCGGTGCAGAGCGTGCACGTCAAGGCGCGCTTTGCTGATCTGTCGTTCGAGACAACCGAGAACTCGCCGGCCCAGTTTGCCAAGCTGATCCAGGAGGAGATCAAACGTGTTGGCGTGGTCATCAAGGCCGCCAATATCCGCATCGACCCCTGAGTGACGGATACAGCGGGTCAATCGGAGCTCAAGGTGGCATCGTGGGCAAAAGTCTGCAGCACGTCGTCAACAACCCGGCGCAGCCCAGGCGCGGGATTGCCCTCTCGCCAGAGCGCATCGATCTTCAGGCGTGCAGCCATGCCCGGCAGCTTTCGAAAGACCACGGCGGGTGGCGCATGCGTCGAGTAAGCGCGCGGGACGACGGAAACCCCCAGGCCGAGTTGCACCATCTGCAGCACGCTGGCGGGGTGTCGGGCCACGTGCGCAATGCGAGGGCTGAATCCTTCCTGCTGGCACGAAGCGATCAATGCATCGAACAACGCCGGCGCATGGTCGCGCGAGAAGGCCACGATGTTTTCGTCTTGAAGGTCACGCAAAGCCAGGTCCGCGCGGGCTGCCAGCGCGTGGGTCGCGGGCAGCACCACGGCAAAGCTGTCAACCACCACGGTGCAGCGGGCCAGGCCTCGGGTGTCAGGCCGTGCGTGAATGAAGCCCAGATCGATGCGGTCCACCGCCAAACTGCGCACCTGTTCGTCGGAGTTCATGTCGGTGATCGTCAAGGACACGCCAGGCAGCCGGGCCTTCACGCGCTCCAGCAGTTGCGGCAGCACATGGAACAGCGCGGAGGTGGCCATGCCGACGCGCAAGGTGGCCTGCTCGCCGCCGCCAGCCTGACGCGTGCGATGGAGCACCGCTTGGGCCTTTTCGAGCAGCTCGCGGCTCTCGGCCATAAAGACCCGCCCGGCTTCGGTCAGCTTCACTTCGCGGCGCGTGCGCGAGAGAAGTTCGACGCCCAGTTCTTCTTCCAGCGCCTTGATCTGCTGCGACAGCGGCGGCTGCGACATGTGCAGACGCTGGGCTGCACGCACGAAGCTCAATTCCTCGGCAACGGTCACAAAGTACTTGAGTTGCCGCAGATCCATTGTTTGTCTCCAAGTCTTGTTTTCTCGCGCGGGCCTCATTGGACCTCATCGCTGGAGCGCCGACTGCCATTGCATCGCAGGACCTCATGCCAGCTGCACTGAACACCGAGCCGTGCCTCCCAAGCTGGCCCGTAGAACGTCACACCGTGCGCGTCTCTGTAGACACCGAGATCGTGGTCTACACCCAAGGCGCTGGGGATGTCATCGTGCTCTTGCCCTCGCTTGGGCGGGGCGCCACCGACATGCTGGAACTGGCCTTGCCGCTTTGTGATGCGGGCTTTCGTGTTCTGCGGCCCGAGCCGCGCGGGCATGGCGGCAGTACGGGGCCGCTCGAAGGCAAGACCTTGCACGACTGGGCGGGCGACATTGCGGCCGTGATCCGCCAAGAGACAGCGGCGCCAGTGTGGATCGTGGGCCATGCGCATGGCAATTGGATCGCGCGGACGCTCGCCAGCGACCACCCGCAACGCGTGCGTGGCCTGATCCTGCTGGCAGGCTCGGCTGGCAAGGTGCCCAAAGGCGCGCAGGCGTTGCCTATTCCGCCTGAAGTGCGGACCCTGATCGAGCGCTGCGCCGAGCCGGATCTGCCTGACGCCGAGCGCCTGCATGCGTTGCAGCAAGTTTTCTTCGCGCCAGGCAACGACGCCCGCCCTTGGCTCACAGGCTGGGACCGCCACTTGATGGCCATGCAGACGCTGGCCCAGAAACGCACGCCGGTGGATGATTTTTTTGCGGGCGGCCGCGCCCCCATCCTCAATGTGCAGGCGGCGCACGATGCAGTCGCGCCACCAGCCTACGCCAACGTGCTGCGCGAGTACCTGGGCGACCGTGTGACCAACGCCACCATCGCCAACGCCGGCCACGCGCTGTTGCCGGAACAACTGGACGCCGTCGTCCTGGCGATCCTGAACTACATCCGGCGCCCTTCGCCGCTCACATCCACTATAGGAGACAGACATGAGTCATGAACACGGCTTGGGCCCCAACAACCCGCATGGCGATTCAGGTGCGCAAGGCGCTACCCGCCGACCGATCTCCCGGCGCGCCGTGCTGGTGGGTGGCTTTGCCGCGAGCGTATCGCTGATCGGATGCGCCGGCGGCATGCACCGCAACGACAGGGGCCTCGCGAGGGAAAGTCGCCACTTCGACTCTGCCGGCGTGCGCATCCGCTACGTCGAAGCCGGTGCCGGCGAACCTGTCGTGCTCACCCACGGTTTCTCCAGCACCGTCGAGAACCAGTGGATCCTGACCGGCGTGTTCGACAAGCTGGCGCTGCACTATCGGGTAATTGGCATCGATGGCCGTGGCCACGGGCTCAGCGGCAAGCCGCATGAGGCCGCCCAGTACGGGCCGCAGGCCGCGAGCGACGTCACCCGGCTGCTGGACCACATGGGCCTGCAGAAGGCTCACATCATCGGGTACTCGCTGGGGGCCATCCTCAATGGTTACCTGGTAACGCAGGCGCCCGCACGATTCAAGACCTGTGTGCTGGCCGGCGCGACGCCGCGCTTCCGGTGGACAGCAGAAGACCAGCGCAAGCTCGACGCCGAAGCTGCTGAAATGGAGCAGGGTTCCAAGAAATCGCAAATCCTGCGCCTGTGGCCCAAGGACCAGCCGCCGCCTTCCGAGGAGAAGATCCGCGAGATGTCCGCCAAGGACCTGGCCGGCCAGGATTACCGTGCCTTAGCGGCATCACGTCGGGGCGGTTCCAAGGCGCTCATCACGCCAGCACAAGTTCCAGCCATCCAGGTGCCAACGCTGGGTGTGGTCGGTACCGCTGATCCGTACCTGGCGGAGTTCAAGGCCATGCAAGCGCTCAACCCGGCCATCGAGCTGGTCACCGTTGACGGCGCATCGCATTCGACGGCACCGGGCCGCCCCGAGCTGGCCGAGGGCATCTTGAAGTTTCTGGCGCGGCACAAGGGATGAACGGCCATGACGCGCAAGCCTGACAGCCGGACAAGCCCCAGACACCCCCAATGAGGAGATGCCTCGAATGAACCCTATCCCGACATCACGCCGCTCGCTCCTGCTTTCGGCTCTGGGCCTGGCCGCGCTGCCTGCCGCAGCCTGGGCTCAAGTGGCCACCGAAAGCGCGCTGCCCAGGCCCGCGCTGCCCAACTACAAGTTCGTGACCGGCTTTGGTGCAGGCGGCGTGCCCGATGCCGCCGCGCGCGCTTTGGCGGCCAAGCTGTCCGAAGTCTGGAAGATCCCTGCCATCGTCGAGAACAAGCTTGGCGCTGGCGGCACCTTGGCTGCGCAGGCCGTTCTTGCTGCACCGGCAGACGGACAGACCATCCTCAGTGTGTCGCCGGCGCACGCGACCGCGCCGGCTATCTTTCGCAAGCTCAGCTACGACACGCTGCGCGACTTCACGCCAGTCACGCTCATCGGTGACGGCCCGGCGCTGCTGGTGGTGCCTAACGACCTAAAGGCACGCAACTTGGCTGACTTGGTGGCCATGGCCAAGGCCACACCCGGCCAGTTGAGCTACTCGTCCGCAGGCATCGGCAGCAGCTCGCACTTCGCCGCCGAGCTGCTGCGCACGCAGGCCGGCATCGAACTGGTGAACATTCCCTTCAAGAGCATCGGCGAAGCGCTCACGGAAGTCATTGCAGGGCGGGTGCAATTCCACGTCGCGCCCTACATTTCGGCCATTCGTCTGGTCAAGGAGGGCAAGCTGCGCGCTTTGGCCGTGACCGGCAAGCGCCGCATTGCCGAGCTGCCTGACGTGCCGACCGCGGCCGAATCCGGCTTGCCGGCTTACGAGTGGACCTTCTGGTACGGTCTGTTGGTGTCGGCCAAGACTCCCGTGCCTGTGATAGAACAGCTACACCGTGACCTAACTGGCTTACTCAAGCTTCCAGACATCAAGAAGCAGCTGAGAGTGATGGGCGTGGAGGTAGCAGCGGGTACGCCCGCCGAGTTCCGCCAATTGATCGAAGCTGAGGTCGCCAAGTACGCGCGCATCGCCAAGCTGGCCAACATACAACCCGAGTGATTCCATTCTGGGTAAGGGAGCATTGACGATGCATGCACACGTGAATGGTGTCGGGATCGAGTACACCGTTGAAGGTGGCTCGGGACCATGGCTGGTGATGTCGCACTCCCTGGGGTGCACCCAGGCCATGTGGGACCCGCAGATGCCTGCGCTGGCCGGCCGCTACCGCGTGCTGCGCTACGACACACGCGGGCACGGCAAGAGCGAAGGCCCACCGGGTGGCTACACGCTGGACCAGTTGGCCGACGACGCCGCAGCACTGATGGACCACCTGGGCATTGCCCGCGCCACCTGGGTCGGCTTTTCGATGGGCGGCATGATCGGCCAGGTGTTTGCGCTGCGCCACCCTGCGCGGCTTCTGGCCCTGGTGTTGGCCGACACCACCAGCGAACACCATGCGACGCCGCAATCAATCTGGGACGAACGCATCCGTGTCGCCCACGAGCAGGGCATGCAGCCCTTGGTGCAGCCCGCCATCGGCCGTTGGTTCACGCAGGCGTTTCGAGAGGCCCACCCCGGCACCGTAGAGCCCGTGGCCGCCATGATCTCTGGCACGTCGGTGAACGGCTGGGCGGGTTGTTGCTCAGCCATCGGTGCCGTGCACACCACCGACCGGCTGTGCGAGATTACCTGCCCGGCTCTGGTGATGGTGGGTGAACACGACATCGGCACGCCGCTGGCCTCGGCCCTGACCATCCACCGCCATCTGCCGAACTCGGTGCTGGTGGTAATTTCGGACGCGGCGCACATGACGTGCATCGAGCAGCCGGCGCAGTTCAACAGAGCGCTGCGGCTCTTTCTGGACACAAGCTTGACGCATGACCACTGAAAGCTCGGCCTATCAGCTTGCGGCACAGCCCAGGACCCGGTGTCGGCGAAACATCGACCCATGTCCATACCCCTGCCTTTCAAGGCGTTCAGCCCCAAGGCATGATCGTGCACAGAAGTCTGTTGAGTCGCCCGCCACCAAGCCGGTGCTCAGGGAACGAAAGTCAGGAACAGGAAGGCCGCGAACACCACCAAGTGGATCGCACCTTGCATCAGGTTGGTCCTCCCCGAGCCCAGGGTGATTGCGCCGACGATGAAGGTCAGCATCAGCAGGGCCATGTCTTTGGGGTCGACACCCAGCGTCAGCGGCAGCCCGAGCCAGACGGCCGCCATCACGACCACCGGGATCGTCAGGCCGATTGAGGCCAATGCCGAACCGAAGGCCAGGTTCATGCTGGTCTGCAATCGGTTTGCGCGGGCGGCGCGGATGGCCGCCCAGGTCTCGGGCGCCAAAACCACGATGGCGATCAGCGTACCGACGACTGCGGTCGGTGCTTGCCACTGGTGTACCAAACGCTCCAGCGAAGGCGACAACAGCTTTGCCAGCCCGACCACGCCCACCAATGCCACCAGCAGGAGCACGAAGCTGACCATCGCTTGGCGGGTCGATGGTGGCTGCGCATGCACCGACTCGTCGGCTGCATCTTCTTCCGGCAAAAAGTAGTCGCGGTGGCGCACGGTCTGGATGAAGACGAACACCAGCCAGAGCAGTAGCGAGCCTGCTGCCACAAACACCAGTTGCGAGGCGGTGTAGCTTGCGCCGGGTGCGCTGGTGGTCAGTGACGGCATCACCAGCACCAGCACCGACATCACGACCAGCGCCGCCAGGCCCGAACCGGTACCCTCAATCCGAAAGACCTGCACACGGTGGCGCAGGCCGCCCACCAACAGGCAGACCCCGACCACGCCATTGCAGATGATCATGATGGCCGAGTAGATGGTGTCGCGCGGCACGGTGGCCGCATTCGCGCCACCGGCCAGCATCATTGACAGCACCAGCGCGACCTCGATCACCGTAACCGCGAGCGCCAGCACCAGCGTGCCGAAAGGCTCACCCACTTTGTGCGCGATCACCTCGGCATGGTGCACGGCACTGACCACGGCCAGCACCAGCGCAGGCACCGCAATCAGCAGAAGCGATGTATGCGCGGGCAGTGCGAATCCCGCAGCAAGCACGCCAACCGCGAAAAGGGGAAAGAAGAGGAATCGGTCCACGCACCTATTGTGATGGTGACTGCGGTTTTTGCGGGAGCTTGTTGGCCTGCGCGACCCGTTGTCGAAGCCGTGTGTTCCTGGCCCGTGTCTTGCGTGCGAACCGTTGTGTAGTAAGGTATACAACCCAGGAATCGCCATGCGCTGTGCTTTTCGTGTCTTCTTTGTCGCAAGCCTGACAACCGCTACCTTGGTTGCAGGTGCCGCTGCCTGTGCCGGCGAGCTGGCCGTGGCGGTGGCCGCGAACTTTGCCGTCCCGCTGGCGCGCATCGGTCAGGGCTTTAGCGCAGCCACGGGCCACACGCTGAAGGTTTCGGCTGGTTCCACCGGCAAGTTCTATTCGCAGATCGTTGCGGGTGCGCCCTTTGAGGTGCTGCTGGCGGCCGATGACGAAACGCCGAAGAAGCTGATCTCCGAAGGCCATGCGGTGGCCGGCAGCAACTTCAGCTACGCCATCGGCAAGTTGGTGCTGTGGAGCGCGCAGCCCGGGTACGTCGACGACCAAGGTGCCGTGCTCGCTGCGGGTAAGTTCCAGTACCTGGCGATAGCCAACCCCAAGACCGCGCCCTACGGTGCAGCCGGCCTGGAGGTGCTGAAAGCGCGCAGGCTGACCGATGCCGTCGTACCCAAGCTCGTTACCGCCGAGAGCATTGCGCAGGCCTACCAGTTTGTCAGCACGGGCAATGCCGAACTGGGCTTCGTGGCGCTGTCGCAAGTCGCGATTCCTGGCAAGCCCGCTACGGGCTCCTACTGGCTGGTGCCCGCCAGCCTGTACGGTGAAATCCGCCAGGACGTGGTGCTGCTGAAGGCGGGCGAGAAGAACCCAGCGGCAGCAGCCTTTCTGGCCTACCTGAAGAGTGCGGCGACCAAGGAGCAGATCAAATCATTTGGCTACGGACTGCCATGACGGCACCCGCGACACCATGACACCCGCCGACTGGACCACGGTCCGCCTGACAGCCCAGCTGGCGGCGGTGACCACCGTGCTGCTGCTGCTGGCCGGCACGCCTGTGGCTTGGTGGCTGGCGCGTACCCGCTCGGCTGCTAAGCCCGTCGTGGCCTCTTTGGTGGCCATGCCCTTGGTCCTGCCGCCTTCGGTGCTGGGCTTTTACTTGCTGCTGCTGATGGGGCCGCAGGGGCCTGTCGGGCAGTTCACGCAGGCGCTGGGTTTGGGCCGCTTGCCATTCACGTTTGCCGGTCTGGTCGTGGCCTCGGTGCTGTATTCGATGCCCTTCGTCGTGCAGCCGCTGCAGCAAGCCTTTGAGGCCATTCCCGAGCGTGTGCTGGAGGCCGCGGCCACGCTGCGCGCCAGCCCCTGGGACCGCTTTTTCAGCGTGGCGCTACCGCTCGCGCGGCCGGGTTTGGTGACGGCCAGCGTGCTGGGCTTTGCGCACACGGTGGGCGAGTTTGGCGTGGTGTTGATGATCGGCGGCAATATCCCGGGCCAGACGCGTGTGCTGTCGGTGGCCATCTACGGCCATGTGGAGGCGCTGGAGTTTGCTGACGCGCACCGCCTGGCGGCCGGCATGGTGGTCTTTGCCATGGCGGTGCTGGTCACGCTCTACGTGGTCAATCGGCCCGGCAGTGTTGCGGCTGGCAAGCGGACCACGGACCGATGATCACCGCTACGCTGCGCCTGGCACGTGAGGGCTTCTCGCTCGACGTGGACCTTGCGCTGCCTGCGCGTGGCGTGAGCGCGCTCTTCGGGCCTTCAGGCTGCGGCAAGACGACGGTACTGCGCGCGCTGGCGGGCCTGGAGCGCGCGGCCGGCCGCATCGCGCTTGACGACGACGTCTGGCAGGACGACGCGCAGCGGGTCTTTGTTCCCACACACCGCCGCGCGCTGGGCTACGTGATCCAGGAATCAGCCCTGTTCCCGCATTTGGACGTCCGGCGCAATCTCGACTACGGGCGCCGCCGCATCGCTGCCAGCCAACAACTCGTCCAGTTGGATCAGGTCGTTGAGCTGCTGGGGATCGGCGCACTGATGGCGCGCAGTCCCGACACCTTGTCGGGCGGCGAGCGCCAGCGTGTAGCCATTGCCCGCGCGCTGGCCACCAGCCCGCGTCTGCTGCTGCTCGACGAGCCTTTGGCCGCGCTGGACGCCGCGCGCAAGGCCGAGGTGCTGCCCTATCTGGACCGGCTTCACGAAGAGCTGGCCATTCCCATCGTCTACGTCAGCCACGCCATAGAGGAAGTGGCGCGGCTGGCGCACCACCTGGTGCTGATGGACGCCGGGCGCGTGGTGGCTGCAGGCTCGCTGGCCGATGTGATGGCAAGGCTGGATCTGCCCACGGCGCGGGGCGAGGGCGCTGGTGTCGTGCTGGATGCGGTGGTGGCCGAACACGACGTGCCATGGCGGTTGGCACGCATGGAGGTTGGCCAACCGGGTGCTGTCGACTTCAGCGTTTGGGCCCGCGACCAGGGCTTGCCCATCGGCCACGCTGTTCGTGTTCGCCTGCTGGCGCGCGACGTGAGCATCGCCCGCGCGCCGCAAACCGGCACCAGCATTGGCAACCAGCTGCGCGGTACGGTGGAGCAAATTGCCGATGATGAGCACCCGTCGCTGGCGCTGGTGCGCGTGCGGGTAGGTGCCAGCCCCGTTGTGGCGCGGCTGACACGCCGCTCGGCGCACGCGCTCGAACTGCGGCCTGGCATGCCGGTATGGGCACAAGTCAAGACCGTGGCGTTGATGGAATGAGGCGATGAGCGCAGACGGCTCATTATTGACGGCTGAGCTCAAGATCGCTGGTCGGCTGGATGCGCGCTTTTTTGCGCTGCTCGAAGCCCTGCACACCACCGGCTCGATCAACAAGGCGGCGCGTACGGCGGGTCTGAGCTACAAGGGCGCCTGGCTGTTGCTGGAGACTGCCTGCAACATGGCTAACGAACCACTGATGCTCACTGCTACCGGCGGAGCTGGCGGCGGTGGCACCCAGCTGACCGAAGCGGCCATCGGCCTGCTGCGCGCCTGGCATGGCCTTCAAGCCGACCACCGCGAATTCATCCGGGCGCAGGAAGCGCGCCTGGCTCAACTGCCGGCCCTGCACGGGCTGCTGCGAAGGATGTCCATGAAAACCACCGCACGCAACCAATTTGCCGGCACGGTCACCGCCGTTGAGCTGGGGCCCGTCTCAGCCCAAGTCAGCATCGCACTGGCTGCAGGTGGCGAGATCACTGCCACCATGACCAGCGCCGCTGCCAAGCGCCTGAAACTCAAGAAGGGCAAAGAGGCGCTGGTGCTGATCAAGGCCTCGGCTATCGTGCTGGTGACTGACTTTGCGGGCTGGCAACTCTCAGCGCGCAACCAGCTTGAAGGCACCGTCTCGCGCATCGAGCACGGCGCCGTGTCGTCGCTGGTCGTGCTCACGCTGCCGGGCGGCGCAGTCATCACCGCCAGCGTGACCAACGAAGGCGTTGAGGCGCTCGGGCTGAAGGTGGGCTCGGCAGCGACGGCGGTGTTTAAAGCCTACTCGGTGATGGTGGCGGCGCAGGTGTGAGATGGCGCGCCGCCTCGATCGCAGCAATGTCGATCTTGGTCATGTCCATCATGGCGGCAAATGCGCGCTTGGCTGCTGCAGCGTCTGGGTCGGTGATGGCGGCGATCAAGGCACGGGGCGTGATCTGCCACGACAAGCCCCATTTGTCTTTGCACCAACCACAGGCGCTTTCCTGGCCGCCGTTGCTGATGATCGCGTGCCACAGGCGGTCGGTCTCGGCCTGGTCGTCGGTGGCCACTTGGAATGAAAAAGCCTCGTTGTGACTGAAGGCCGGGCCACCATTCAAACCCAGGCAAGGAATGCCCATCACAGTGAATTCCACCGTCAGCACTTGACCCTCTTTGCCGGAAGGAAAGTCACCCGGCGCACGGTGCACGGCGCCAACGCTGCTGTTGGGGAAGGTCTTGGCGTAGAACTGCGCGGCTTCCTGGGCCGCGCTGTCGTACCAAAGGCAGATGGTATTTTTGTGGGTCACGGTGGTTCTCCAGGTTGAAGTGAGCGAACTGGTGGCTCGTCTGGGCGCAGCCCGTAAAGCCGGGCCGCGCTGCTCCACAGTATCTGCGTTTGAAGCGGCTGGGGCGTCCAATCTTGAAACAGTGACAGCAGGCGCTCGGTCTGCGGTCTTTCGCCGGCTGGCTTGGTGTGTGGCCAATCAGACCCCCATACCAGGCGCGACGGTGCAGCAGCCAACAGTGCTTCGTGCACGGCGCCTGCGTCGGCGTAGTTTGGAGACTTGTTTGACAAGTTAGCTATGCCTGACAACTTCACCCACACCGGCCCTTCGTTCAACAGCCGTACCATGGCCTGAATGCCTTCGTGCTGGGCACCCAGGTCGGCCGGCGCTCGGCCCATATGGTCGATGACTACGGGCACGCGCGATCGGCTGAGCCGGCCAATCAGGGGCACAAGCAAGCGGCTGTCGGTGAAGAGCTGCAAGTGCATGCCTCGTTCCGCAAGTCGGGGTTCGAGTGCATCGAACTCACGCAGGGGAACAAAGCCGCCCCTGGCACGGGGGTCGCCTTCGTCGAAATGGGCCATGCGGACACCCCGAACGCCGGCTTGTGCCAGCCGGTCCAACTCTCGCTCAGAAATCTTCGCATCCACCGCAGCTACACCAGCCAGTCGGCCACCTCCTTCAGCCAGGGCTGCCAGCATGGCCCGGTTGTCGGTGCCGTAAAAACTGGGCTGCACCACCACGCCGTGTGTCACGCCACAGGGCTCTAGTGCGTTGCGCCATGCCTGCAAGGCAGCGGGTGCCGGGGTGTAGCTGCGTCCTTGCAGCATCGGAAAGTGATCGGGAAAGCCGATCACGTGGAAGTGACAATCGACGATGCCCGGCACCGGGTTCATGTTTGCAACGGGCTTGTGGCCTCAGTTCACCGAGATCTTGGCGTCCTTGACGATCTTGGCCGTGCGCGCAATTTCGCTGCGAATGAAGTCCGCATAAGCGGCCGGCGTGCTTTCGCGCACCTCGGCGCCAAGGCGCGCAAACTGCTCACGCACCGCAGCTTGCTTGAGAATTTTCTGCAGTGCCTGGTTGAGGCGCGCCACCAGTTCGGGCGCGGCGCCTCCTGGCAGCACCAAGCCCAGCGTGGTTGATGCATCAAACTTTGCGACGCCGGCTTCGGCCAGTGTCGGCACCTCGGGCATCAAACTCGACCGCGCGGCGGTGGTAA
This sequence comes from Rubrivivax sp., assembly GCA_965249635.1. GTDB lineage: Bacteria > Pseudomonadota > Gammaproteobacteria > Burkholderiales > Burkholderiaceae_C > Rubrivivax. The sequence goes on from OZ252248.1 coordinate 229,589, forward strand.
CCGCCAATGGCCTGAGCTTTCCTGCTTGCACCAGGGGAAGCACGGACGACATCTGGTCGAAGTGTAGGTCCACATGCCCGCCCGCCAGGTCTGTATTGGCCGGTGCGCTGCCTTTGTAGGGCACATGCACCAGGCGCACGCCGGTTGCGTCCTGGAAGAGCTCGCCGACGATATGGTTGCCACTGCCGCTGCCTGCTGAGGCCATAGTCATGGTGCCATTGCGTTCGCGCGCCAGCTTCAAAAGCTCCTGCACCGTCTTCACGGGCGATGAGGGGCCAACAACCAAAACCATCGGCACGCTGGAAATCAAACCCACCGGCGTGAAGTCTTTGATCGAGTCGTAGGGCAACTTGGGGTACAGGGCTGGCGCGGCCAGGTGATTGATGGGTGATGCCACGCCCAGGGTGCTGCCGTCGGGCGCAGCCTTCGCCACGACGTCGAGCCCTACCGTGCCGCCGGCGCCAGCGCGATTTTCAATGACCACCGGCTGGCCCAGCTCCTTTTGCAACTCGGGGGCGAGGATGCGCGCGCTCAGGTCCACATTGCCGCCTGGCGGGAAGGGCACCACCAGCTTGATGGGTTTGGCGGGTGCTGCTGCCTGCGCGTGGCTGGGTGAAGGCGCAAGGCACAGGCCCATGCTTGCAAGTGCGGGTGCGAGTGCCGCTGCGGCGATGCTTAACGCGAGGCTGCGCCTTCGTCCGGTGGTCTTGCTATTGGTCGTCATCGTAAATTCACTCCGCTTTGAGGTTCAGCTCCCGCGCGATGCGGGCATTGGTGTCGATTTCGCGCACGATTTGGGCGGCAAAGTTGTCGCCGCACAAGGCCTGCGGCTCCAGGCCTGCGCTGGCCAGGCGCTCGCGCACACCGGGAGCGCGTGCGAAGTCGTTGGCTTCTCTGGTCAAGACGCGCACCACGTCCGCTGGTGTCGCAGCCGGCGCCAGCAGCCCGTACCAGGTATCGATGACAAAGCCTCTGATGCCCGCCTCGTCAAATGTCGGCACTTGCGGCAGCAAGGCAGAGCGCTGGCGCGAGGCAACGGCCAACGCTGTCAGCTTGCCGGACTTCAAGTGCGGCAGCACCGAGCCCAGGGTTGCGAAAGACAGGTCAACTTGCCCGCCGATGAGGTCGGTGACCGCCGGCGCAGCGCCCTTGTAGGGCACATGCACCATCGCCACGCCCGCCAGCTTGGCGAACTGCTCTGTGGCCAGGTGGGGCGAGCTGCCCTGGCCTGGGCTTGCGTAGGTGGCGGCACCCGCTTTGGCCTTGACACGGTCCAGAAACTCGCCAACCGTTTTGACGGGTAGCGATGGCCCGACGACCAACACCGTGGCGCTGCTGGCCAGGGTGCAAACCGGCACAAAGGATTTGGCGGCGTCAAACTTGATGCGGCTGCCGTAAAGCGCCGGAATCATCGTGTGGTTGGTGGCTGCGGCCAGCACGGTCAGGCCATCCGGTTTGGCGGCTGCGACGGCCTCCGTGGCCAGCACAGCGTTGGCGCCGGGTTTGTTCTCAACGATGAAGTTCTGCGCGAGTGACTTGCCGGCTTGCTCAGCAAAGGCGCGCGCCACCAGGTCTGATGGACCGCCGGCTGCGAAGCCAACGACCAGCTTCACAGGCTGTTGCGGGTAGCTTGCGGGCTGGGCCAAGACCGCCGTGAAGGTTTGTGCACCAACACACAACATCATTAGCAATGCGCGTTTCATCTTGCGGCTTTCTGTGTAGGCGAACGCTGGTCAGCCAGGCGCTCGGTGGATGGGCAAACCTGCGGTCTCCAGCTCGGCACACAACACCGTGCCGGTGACCGACTCGGTGCAATACAAGGTCTTGCGCGCTGGGCCGCCGAAGGCCAGGTTGGTGAGTGAGGCGCCGGCCACGCTGCGCAGCACCAGCTCAGGCTCTGCGCGATGGTTCAACACCCATACCAGCCCCAAGCCGGGGTTGGCAACGAGCACGCGGCCGGTTTCGTCAACGGCCAGTCCATCAGGCCCGCTGGGCCCGTAGGAGGTGAAAAAGGCGCTGACCTTGGCCACGCTGCCGTCGTCCAACAGGGGCACACGCCAGACCTGGTTGCCGCGTGTCACGCCGAGGTACAGCACACGCTCATCGGGTGACATGGCCACGCCGTTAGGGCTGGGCACATTGGCCAGCAGCAGGTCCAGCTGGCCATCGGGGTGCAGGCGGTACAGGCGACCGCTTGGGTCGTGCAGACCGCTTTGCCCCTGGTCGGTGAAATACAGCTTGCCGGCGCGGTCAAAGATCAGGTCGTTGACCCCTTTGAATCGTTCACTGTTGCGTCGTTCCAGATAGGGCCGCACAGTGCCTGTCTTCACGTCACAGGCCATCAGGCCGTTGCGGTAGTCGGTGACGATGAGCTCGCGCTCGTTGAGAAACTTCAGGCCATTGGGCTCCCCGTTCCACTCGGCCACCAGTTCCCACGCGCCGGCAAGGTCGATGCGGAAGATGCGGCCGAACGGAATGTCGCAGACATAGAGATTGCCGGCACCATCGAACACCGGACCTTCGAGAAACGAGTCTGTGGGTTGGCCGCCGCGGTTGGCGTCGGCCCAAGCCGAGCGCACGCCCGTGCGCCTAAAGTGCGCCGGCAGTCGCGTGAACACCTCGGTGTCGCGCACCTGCGGTGCCTGAAGCAAGAACATCATTCCTTCTTGATGCCGGCAGCTTTGACGGTTTCTGCCCAGCGCGTGCGCTCCGCAGCGAGGAACTTGCGGAACTCATCGGGTGCGGAAGCCACGATGCGCGAACCCAGGGCATCAAAGCGGGCCTTGACTTCAGGCAAGGCCATCACGTCACGCACGGCGGCATGCAATTGGCTGACGATCTCGGCCGGCGTGCCGCCGGGCACAAACATGCCGTTCCATTCATAGACTTCGTAGCCCTTGACCGCGCTCTCGTCAATGGTCGGCACCTCCGCATAGCCGGCGTTGCGGCTGCCTGATGTGATAGCCAACGGTTTAATCATGCCGCTTTTGACGTGCGCGGTGAGTGCTGGCAGGTTGCCAAAACCCATGTCCAACTCACCGCTCATGATGGCCTGCAGCGCGGGCCCGCCGCTCTTGTAAGGCACGTGCAGCATCTTGATGCCCGCACCTTGCGCAAAAAGCTCCGCCCCCATGTATTGCACGGTGCCTTGGCCGCCGGAGCCGAAGGTGATTTTTCCTGGTGACTGTTTAGCCGCCTTGATCAAATCTTGCAGGCTGTTGTAAGGCGAGTTTTTGGGCACAGCCATCAACATCGGCGTTACCGCCACCAGGCTGACGGGCTGCAGGTCTTTCTCGGCGTCGTAAGGCAGCTTCTGTAAGTGCGGGTTGATGGACAGGGGCGTGGCGTCGTACAGCACGGTGTAGCCGTCGGGCGCAGACTGCGCGACAGCGCTCTGCCCGATAACTCCACTCGCACCGGCCTTGTTCAGCACGACGACTGTGGTGTTGAGCTTGGGCCCCAGGTGTTGGGCGATGAGCCGCGCCAATGCGTCGGCCGTGCCGCCCGGTGCATAGGGCACGACGATGGTGACGGTTTTGTCCGGCCACGCGGCCAGCGCCGGTGCGGCGGCGCTCGTTGCAGCGACTACCAGGCCTGCCAACACGCGACCAATGCGTCGCTGCAGGCTGTTGCGTTGTCTCATGAGTTTTTCTCCTTCGTTGTTGGGTGCGGTCAGACGGTGGCGATGGGTGTCACGGGTGAGCCCACTGCACCCGGCAGGCGCAGCGGCGGCGCCGTCAGCAAGAAGCGGTATCGACGAGCAGTGCGCAGCCAGCCGGCCAGCTCGCTCAAGTACCAAAGCTCGCCCAGGTGAATGCCGTTCTTGAACAGGCAGTGTTCATGCAGTGGCAGGCGAGGCTGGCGCAGGGGGTGGGGCTGCAAAATCTTGGGTACCACCAACTCAACCGCAGGGTTGTCGGCGATCAGGCAGGCCAGGCGCACATCAACAATCCAGTTCAGCAGACGTGAGTCCCAGCCGTCCAAGCCACTGCCGGCTTCGTGCAGCTTTACAAGATCGGGCTGCCGGTTCATGGCCAGCAGGGTGTCGGCAAAGCCGGTGTGCAGGCACACCATGTCGCCTGCTTCGACCTCGATACCGTCCGCTTCGAGGATGCGCATCAGCGTGTCGTAGCCCACGGCCTGGCGGCGCCGGCCGAGGTGGTGCGCCAGGTCAATCAGCACGCCGCGCCCTTGCACTCCATGTTCGGCCATGCGCTCGATGCCCAGCGCGGCTGCTTGCGGCTGCGGGTAGCGTGCGTAGGGCTCGTGGGCCTCAGGGTCTTCGGCGCCCTCGCGAATGTCCGTCCCTGCGCGAAAGCCGTTGTAGAAGACCGCTTCAGCCACGCCATCGCCATCTGCGTCGAATCGGCTGCCCACATGCGCCAGGCTGTCCCACTGAGTTGAATATTGCAGGCTCATCAGAACAAGGTCGTCATTGACAACGTCGGTGAGGTCGGGGTCTTCGCTGGCATAGGACCAGCAAAAGCTTTGCTGGCCGGCGCTTTTGCCGTCGCGTGTGACGGCATAGCGGCGCGGCGCGATGCGCCGGGGGTTCATGGCCTGGCCACCGGGCACGTCCAGCGGCAAGCTCAGGCAAAAGCTGCGGCCTTCGTGAACTTCGGCCACGCCCTGCTTCACCTTCTGCGGCGTGACAAGGTTCATGCGCCCGCGTTGGTCGTCCGCACCAAACTCACCCCAGTGGCTGCCGGGTGGTGCGTGTAGCCAGCGCTGGGCCATTACAGGGCTCAGCCTCGGGCGCCGTTCAGCACCGCCAGCGCGTTTTGCGCTGCAGCCACGCCCATCTTGACGTAGGCGTCGGCGGTGACACCACCGACGTGCGGGCTCAAGATGATGCGTGCCTCGCCGTGGAAGGGGTGCGGCGCGGTCATCGGCTCGATGCCAAAGCTGTCCAGCCCTGCACTGCCCACGTGACCGGAGCGAACGGCTTCGAGCAACGCCGGCTCATCAATCAAACCTCCGCGCGCGGTGTTGACGATGATGACGCCCTTCTTGCAGGCTGCAAGCGTTTGTGCGTTGAGCAGTTTCGTGTTCTCAGGGGTCAGCGGGCAGTGCAGAGAGATCGCATCGGCTTCGCGCCAGATGGTGTTCAAGTCGGCCGGCACCGCATAGGCGGGCAGATCTTTCGCAAAAGGGTCAAAGCCCAGCACACGCAGGCCCATGGCGTCGGCCATGCGTGCAAAACGCAGGCCAATGGCGCCCAGGCCTATGACACCGACGGTGCGGCCTTCCAGCTCGACGCTCTTGTGCGTGGCTTTGTCCCAATGGCCCGCATGCATGCGGGCATTGAGCGCAACCACCGATTTGGCGCAGGCCAGCAGCAAGGCCATCGCATGCTCCGCCACGGCTGCCGCATTGGCGCCAACAGCGGCCACCACTTCAATGCCGCGAGCAGCGGCTGCCGGTTTGTCGATGGTGTCGGTGCCACTGCCGTGTTTGGAGATGACCTTCAGGCCTGGTGCGGCATCCATGGCGGCGGCACCCACCTTGCTGTAGCGCACGATGATCGCCACCGGGTTGTGGTGTTTGCACAGCGCAACGATGTCGTCTTCTGTGGGTGTCTTGCCGGCGAAGATCACTTCGAAGTTGCCCAGCAAGGCCAGTGCTTGCGGTGCCAGGTCGTTGCCCGTGACGAGCACGACGGGCTGGCCGCTCGCTACATTGCTCAAAGGGTCTCTCCGGCCTTGATGACACCGGCAGCGCGCAGCGCATCGTCGAGCCAGCCGGGGCGCAGCGTCTTGCGGCTTTTGATATCGGCGATGCGTTTGGTTTCAGCGGCCACCTTTTCAACCGCCAGCGGCAGCATGGCGGCGGCCTTCTCGCGCTCGATCACGGTAACTCCGTCGGCGTCGCCCACCACCAGGTCGCCGGGGTTGATGCACACGCCGCCAATTGAGATGGGGTGGTTGAGGCGGCCAGACACGCCTTTGGTCGGCCCGTTGGGGTTGAGGCCGGCTGCAAACATCGGCAGACCCAGTTCGCGCAAGGCTTCGCTATCGCGCACCGCGCCGTCGATGACCACGCCGGCCACACCCAGCGCCACAGCCTGCTGGCACATGATTTCGCCCATCAGCGCGGCATTGAGGTCACCTTTGCCGTCCACCACGATGACGTCGCCAGGCATCACGAGAGCCAAGGCGGCGTGGATCATCAGGTTGTCACCGGGGCGCACCTCAACGGTCACGGCCGGCCCGGCAAAACGCATGGAAGGCGCCAGTGCCGCAATGCGACCGCTGAGCGCGCCACGCCGTCCAGCCACGTCGGCCAGGATGGACGAGGGAAATTGCGCGGCCTGCTTCACGATGTCAGGGTCAACGCGCTTGATCTCGCGGATCACATCATTCAATACATGCGTTGCGCTCATACGGCCTCCAAAAGTGTTTTGCGTTGGTTGGCGTGATCAATCAACTCTGGCGCCAGACCCGCGCACCACATCGCCCCAACGCACGGCCTCGTCTTTGATCAGCTTTGCAAACTGTTCGGGCGTGCCACCTGCAGGGTCAGCACCTTGGTCGCCAAGCGATTTGCGCAGCTCCGGGATGGCCAGTGCCTTGTTGAATTCGGTACTCAGTTTGGCGATCACGTCTTTGGGCGTGCCGGCAGGAGCCAACAAGCCAAACCAGGTGACGGCGTCAAAGCCTTTGAAGCCCGATTCATTGATCGTGGGCACGTTGGGCAGGTCATCCACACGTTTGGCAGAGGTCACCGCCAGAGGGCGAAGTTTGTTGTTGCGGATCTGGCCGATCAGGGTGGGAACGGAGGACATGTACAGATCGACGGTGCCACTCATCACGTCGGTCAGTGCCTGCGCAGCACCTTTGTAAGGCACATGCTGCGTCTTGACGCCGGCGGCCTTCTGGAAAAGTTCGCTGGTGAGGTGGGCCACCGTGCCGTTGCCCGGCGAGGCGAAGTTCAGCCCGCCCGGTTTGGCCTTGGCCGCACTCACGGCGTCGGCCAGGGTCTTGTGCGGTGTGCCCATGCCCGTGACCATCACCAGCGGTGCGTTGGCGAGCAAGACAATGGGCGCCAAGTCCTTTTGGGAGTCGTAGGGCATCTTGGCGTACAGCGTCGGGTTGATAGCCAGGTTGCTGGTCTGGCCGATCACGATGGTGTAGCCGTCAGCCGGCGACTTCGCCACGGCGTCCACGCCCAGGTTGCCACCTGCGCCGGGTTTGTTGTCGATCACGAAGGTCCAACCGGTGGCGGTGGCGACGCGCTGGCTGGTCTCGCGGGCAATGGTGTCGGTGCCGCCACCGGGCGGGAAGGGCACCACGATGCGGATGGGCTTGGCCGGCCAGGCCTGCGCAAAGGCGCCTGTGCTGAGCAGGCTGGCGAACAACGCCAATGAGGTGCGGCGAAGGATGTGCATCTTGTCTCCGTGTGGTGTGTGTGTTGTTGGGCAGCAGTATTGGTGCTGGCGAACCTACAGTCCAATTGATAGTATTTGCACATCCATAAACGGAGCTTTTGCAATGGACTTGCGAGACCTGCGCTACTTCGAGACCATTGCCGACTTGCAGCACATGGGGCGCGCGGCAGCCAAGCTGCACCGCACCCAGCCGGCATTGACCAGCTGCATCCGCCGGCTGGAACAAGACAGTGGAGCGCGGCTGTTTGAGCGCGAAGGCCGTGGCATCCGCCTGACCGAAGCGGGCAGGGTGCTGCTGAAGTGGGCGCAGCGCATGCGCTTTGACGCTGAAGATGCCAAGCGTGAGCTGTCAGCCATTGGCAAAGGGCTAACAGGCCACGTGCGTATCGGCATCGTCCCCACGGCGGCGCAGTTTTTGCTGCCTTCGGTGGCGCGCCAGTTGCTGCAGGAAGCGCCTGCCGTGACCTTGCGGACCACGGTAGGGCTGGTGGATACCTTGCGGCCTTTGCTCCATTCCGGTGAGATCGACCTGATGATCGGCACCGAAAGCGCCATCGAGGCAGGCCTCATTTCCAAGGTCGTAGCCGAAGACTTCATCGTTGTGGCTGCCAGCGCGCGGCATGAGTTGCTGCGTGGCAAGCCCACCCTGAAAGACCTGACCGGTTACCGCTGGGCTTTGCAGCCACCTGGTGCCCCCACACGCGACTGGCTTGATCACACTTTCGACCGCAAGCGCCTTCCCCGGCCGCAAGTCCAGGTGGAGTCCACCATGCTGTTGATGCTGCCCAAGCTGATTGAGCAGACCGGCCTACTGAGCTTCATCTCGCGCCACCACATTGACGGCCAGGCCGGTGAGACCTCGCAGCTCAAGGAGGTGCCTATTAAAGAGGCGACGATGCGGCGGCGCTTGGTGGTGAGCCACCGTGCCAACAGCCACTTGTCGGCAGCGGCCTCGCGCCTGTTGGAGTTGTTTTGAAGTTGATGGCGCGGCAAGGCAGGGCACAACAAGCCCAGGGTCGTGCGCTGTCGCAGTCAGAATTGCGGCCTATGAAACTTGTGCTTTTAGTGGTGTTCGCATTTCATGCTGTTTTGGTGAGCGCGCAGGCTCGGACTGAGCTGCCCATGGTGGCCAATGTGGCAGCGTCTTCCCCCGCGCCCATCGTTGCAATGCGTCTTGAGGATGGCGATGCGCCGCCGCTGGACGCGACGCTTGCCCACCCGGTCTGGCAGCGCGCGCCTGTGTTCGAAGCTTTTGTTGGCAAACACCCGGTGTATGGCGTGAAACCGGCACACCGTTCAAGGGTGCGTGTGCTCTTCGATGCGCAGGCGATCTACGTTGGTGTGGAAGCCTTGGATGACGCGCCCGAGCTCATCCGCCGCCCCCTGGTGCGCCATGACCTCGTCAACCGCACACAAGACTTCATCGTCGTCTACCTTGACGGTATGGGCCGCAAACAATCGGCGCAATTCTTCCGTGTCAATGCTGCGGGTAGTCGAGGTGACGGCATGCACACGCATGACGATGACTTTGAGGACTTCGCGCCGGACTTTGACTTCGACGCCGTGGTGGCAGCGCACGCAGATGGTTGGAACGCGTTGTTCCGCATTCCCTTCACTTCGCTGCGTTACGGCGCGGATACGCCCTGGCGCATCATGGTGGGGCGGCGCACACCGCGCGAGCAGTTTCACTTGAGCACGTCTGCGCCCATTCCCCCGGACGCGCCGAGTTTCATCGCCAACCTCCAGCCACTGCAAGGTGTGCGGCCTCCCAGCGACCACGCGCTGCTGGTTTTGCGCCCCAGCGTGACGCTGCGCAGCGCGCGCGTTCGCGTACCTGGGCAGGCCCCGCGCCGCGACAGCGAAGGCGAGGCCAGCCTCGACCTGAAATGGCGGCCCCGCGCGGAGCTGGTGGTGGACGCCACGCTCAACCCCGACTTCTCGCAGGTGGCGCTGGACGTACCGCAGCTCTCGGGTAACAGCGCTTTTGCGCTGGAGCTGCAGGAGAAGCGCCCATTCTTTTTTGAAAGCAGCGACCTCTTGCGCGCGCCCACGCCTTCGCTCTACACACGCAGCATCACCGCGCCGCGCGCGGGCTTGCGTGGCACGTGGCGCAGCGCCTCGGTCTCGGGCACGGCCTTCGCGATCGACGACCGGGGTGGCGGCATCACCTTGCTGCCCGGCGCCTACGGCACAGCTGCCGTCACACAGCCGGGCTCGCGCCTGCTGGCAGGCCGTGTGATGGCGGACCAGCTTGGCGGCGGCGTGCAGTGGGGTGGCCTGTGGGCCGCCAGACGCTATGAAGACCAGCGCGGTGACAACATCGTGGTCGGGCCCGAAGTGGCTTGGCAAATCAGTGGACCACTGCGTCTGCGAGCCCAATGGCTAGCGTCCGAAACCAGCGCACAGGACGACGGCATGGGAGGCCTGGGTAAGGGCCCCTCGCGGCAGGGCGCCATGCTCAATGCCAAACTTGTGCGCCAAGCCGGGAACCAAGTCTACGACCTGCGTGTGGATGACATTGGTGAGCATTTCCGCAACGACAGCGGATTTATCGCACAGGTCGGCGTGACCAAGTTCGAAGCGCATGCAGGCCACGGCTGGTTTGGATTGGGCCCGCTGAACGAGTTGTGGTTCAACCTGAACGTCATGGGCACGCGTGCGAAGGCCAACGGTGAGGCCGTGTCTTACGGCCTGGTGCCCGGTGTCTGGATGGCCGGGCCGCACAACTTGCAGTGGAACCTGGAGCTGCATGCGCTGGACGCCGTGCGCGCGCGGCCGGGGCTTGCACCGCTGGCGCAGCGCTTTATCTACAGCGAGCTGGTGTTCACGCCGGCCGAATGGTTCCCACTGTTTGAGAGTGAACTCACGTTGGGCCGCCTTGCCGACATGGTGAGCGGCAACCGCACCTACCCGGGCGCGAAGTTGCGCTTGCTCAACCGCCTGCGGCCATTTGAACGCCTGGAATTCGAGCCCAGCATTTGGGCCGCACGCTTGCAAGATGGCGGTCGCCCGGTGTACCGCGAATATGCCGGCCAGGTGCTGGCGGTGTGGCACTTCAGTCCCCAGCAAACTTTGCGTGCGATAGCGCAGCGCCAAGGCCTGGATCGCGGTGCCGTGCGTGTGCGCACGCGCAGCAATTCACTGGTCTACGCTTGGCGCCAGTCAGCGGGCACCGTGCTTTATGTGGGCGCCACCGGCGCGCAAGATTTCAGCGGACGCCGTGATACCGAGGTGTTTGTCAAACTGCAGGCTGACATCGATGAGTTGCGCCGGCGGCTTTGAGGGTCGTGCCTACATGTGCCTACATGTGTTTGTGCGGCAATGTTCGTTATGTCAACTGATTCGTGACTTGGCCGAACCCGCATAACTGGTCTGTCGCATGTTGTGCTGGCGCCCGCTTGCAGGGCTTCATAGACTCGGCGGCCAAACACAACCCCGCCATCGGAGACCAGCACCTTGGACGATCTCACCCAACTGAAAATCAGTGTCGCTGACCACATCGCCGTATTGACGATGGACAGCCCGCCCGTCAATGCGCTGACGCGGGTGTTGAACGACGAACTGACGCTGGCGTTGGACCGCATCTCGGAGCTGGACGACATTCGCGTGGTGGTGCTCACGGGCGCCGGCAAGGTGTTTTGCGCCGGGGCCGACCTCAAGGGCCGCGCCGAAGTCATCAAGGGGCCCGGCGATCTTCCGGCGCACTCCAGGCGGACCCGCGAGTGCTTCCATTCGATCCGCGAATGCGCCAAGCCGGTCATCGTGGCCATCAACGGCGCCGCGCTGGGTTCCGGGTTGGCGATGTGCGCATCAGCTGACATCCTGGTTGCTTCCGAGAAGGGGTCCTTGGGCATGCCCGAGGTTGACGTGGGCTTGTTGGGTGGCGCGCGCCACGCCATGCGGTTATTCAGCCATTCGCGGCTGCGCCGCATGGCATTGACCGGCTTGCGTGTGGACGGTGCGGAGCTGTACCGGCTGGGCATCGTTGAAGCCTGCACGACGCCGGAGAACCTGATGCCTACGGCACTCGACCTGGCGCGCACCATCGCCAGAAAGAGCCCGGTGTCCACCCGCATGGGCAAGCACACGCTGAACGTGATTGAAGACATGAGCCTGCGCGACGGCTACCGCTATGAGCAGGACATGACGGCCGCTATCAGCAAGACCGATGACGCCAAAGAGGCGCAACTGGCGTTCAAGGAAAAACGCGAGCCGGTCTTCAAAGGCCGCTGAGCGAGGTATGACTATGAACTGGCATCGTTCGTGCGCTGCGCTTGCACTCCTCACCGTCCTGGCCATGCTTCTGCCTGGTCTGTCCCTGGCTGCACCCTACCCCGAAAAGCCGATTCGGCTCGTTGTGCCCTTTCCGGCTGGTGGCGCCACCGACCTGATGGCCCGCAACTTGAGCCAAAAGCTCGGCGAACGCCTGGGCCAGCCCGTCATCGTCGACAACCGGGGCGGCGCGGGCGGGTCGCTGGGTGCAGAGGCTGTGGCCACGGCGGTGCCAGACGGCTACACCCTGTTGTTTGCGACCATGGGTTCACTAACCATCAATCCGAGTATTTACAAGACGCTTCGATACAACCCACTGACCAGCTTCGAGCCTGTCTCGGTAACTCACAGAACGTCTAACCTGTTGGTGGTCCACCCCAGCGTCAAGGCGACTTCGGTGGCGGAGTTGATCGCATTGGCACAAAGGCAGCCCGCAGAATTGAGCTTCGCATCCGCGGGCAATGGAACCACAAGCCACCTGTCCGGCGAGTTGTTCAAGAGCCTGGCCCGCGTCGACATGGTCCACGTACCCTACAAGGGCAGCGCCCCGGCAATGACCGATTTTCTGGCCGGGCGCATTTCGATGATGTTCGACACGACCTCAAACTTTGTCGATCACGTCAAGACGGGCAAGTTGAGAGCGCTCGGCGTCACAGGACGCAAGAGGTCGCCGGCGCTGCCCGCCGTCGCATCGATCTCGGAATCACCCGGAATGGCGGAGTACGACATGACGCTCTGGCTGGGCGTGCTGGCCCCCGCTGGAACGCCCAAGGACGTGATTACCCGGCTGCACCAAGAGTTGGCCGCGGTGATGGCGTCGCCAGAGGTCGTCAAGCCCATGGCTGACGCTGGGATCGAGGTTCTGGCAAGCACGCCGGGTGAGTTCTCAGCGCTCATTCGTGCGGACCTTGCGAAGTGGGCCGCCGTTGTCAAACGTGCGGGCTTGCAGGCCGAATGAGGCCCACCCAGGCACGGACGCCAAGGCGACAGACTCGCTGGGCACATTACCGCTACGCTTGACCATATAGCTGCGGCATTTGGCCGTGTGCCTTGACCAGGAGACAAGACATGTTTGCAGAACAATCGGCCAAGACCAAAGGCTTGGTGAGCCGCCTGAACGCTTTTTTTGAGCAGCACATCTACCCGAATGAAGCGCGCCATCACCACGAGATGAGCGAGCTGCGGCGTGCGGGCAATGCCTGGCAGCCGGTACCCGTGGTCGATGAATTGAAGCTGGTAGCGCGCGCGGCAGGTTTGTGGAATATGTTCCTGCCGCACCCTTACAAGGGCCAAGGCGGCATCTCGAACCTGGACTACGCGCCGCTGTGCGAAGTGATGGGCCGGGTGTCGTGGTCGGGCGAAGTCTTCAACTGCTCGGCCCCTGACACGGGCAACATGGAAACGCTGGAGCGTTATGCCACCGAAGCGCAAAAGCAGCGCTGGCTTGAGCCGCTGCTGGACGGCCAGATTCGATCGGGCTTCCTGATGACCGAGCCGGCCGTGGCTTCATCGGACGCCACCAACATCCAATGCAGCATTCGCCGTGACGGCGACCACTACGTCATCAACGGCCGCAAATGGTTCAGTTCAGGCGCTGGCAATCCACGCTGCGCCATCTTCATCGTGATGGGCAAAACCGCCCCGGAGGCACCTCGCCATGCGCAGCAGTCCATGGTGCTGGTGCCGCGCGACACACCGGGCGTGACGGTGCTGCGCCCGCTGACAGTTTTTGGTTACGACGACGCGCCGCATGGCCACATGGAGGTGCTGCTTGAAAACGTGCGCGTGCCGGTCGACAACATTTTGCTGGGCGAAGGTCGAGGCTTCGAAATCGCCCAGGGCCGGCTCGGGCCCGGCCGCATCCACCACTGCATGCGCTCCATCGGCGCTGCCGAGCGGGCTTTGGAGATGATGGTCGACCGCCTGCAGGCGCGCATCGCCTTCGGCAAACCTTTGGCTGAACAGTCGGTGTGGCATGAGCGCATTGCCGAGTCGCGTTGCATGATCGACCAGGCGCGCCTGTTGACGCTGAATGCAGCGCACATGATGGATACGGTCGGTAACAAGGCCGCGCGCGCCGAGATCGCCATGATCAAGGTGGTGGCGCCCAACATGTCCTGCAAAGTGGTGGACTGGGCTATCCAGGCCCACGGTGCAGCCGGCGTGAGCCAAGACTTCTGGTTGGCTGAAGCCTATGCTCACCAGCGCACGGTGCGGATCGTGGACGGTCCGGACGAAGTGCACCGCAATGCCATCGCCAAGATCGAACTGGGCAAGCGGGCGGCCTTGCGGCGCTGAGGTGCAAGGCGCTGGGGCGCTAGGGCGTTAGCCGCGCGGCCCAGTCGATGATGACGCCGGCCACTGCTGCCGGTTGCTCGGGCAGCAGCGCATGGCTGGCGTTTGAAATCAGCCGTAATGTCACTTTGCTGCCGAGTGCATCGCGCAGTTCTGAGCGGCTTGGTGCCGGCCGCCAGGGGTCGTCCTCACCCTGGACTTCCAAAATGGGCGAGTTGCTCACGGGCCACCACACTGCTTTCGCGGGGGTGGTGCCTGCGCGGCGGTAAATGTCGCGCAGCGCCGGGTGCCAGCCCTCAAGCCAGACCTGCTCGTCGTTGCCAGGTGCAAAAAAGGCTTGGCGCAGCGCGGCCCGGCGTTTGTCGCGCGGCTGGGTGGCGTCTGCAGCCACATCCAGCACCTGAGAAAGCTCGGCCGAAGTGTCCCTGGCCGCTGCGGCCAAGAGCACCACCCCACGCACGAGCGACGGGTGGTTCAAGTCGGTCACGCGGGCGACATAGTGGCCGAAAGCATGGCCGGCGATGATGGCCCGCCCTGCCCCGCAATGTTCAACAACACGCGCAATATCTTGTGCCAGGACGTTCAGGGTCAGCCCATTGAGAGGCCCACGGCTGCGCGCCATGCCGCGTGGCTGCGGGCGCAACACGCGAAACCCCGCCGCAGCCAAGCGTGTGGCGAAGGGGTCGAAGTCGAGCGAGTCTCGTTGTGACGACGGCAACAGCACGATGGCCGGTGGGGAGTCGATGGGTTCGTTGTCCGCGCCAGCGGGTTCATCGACACGCACATCCAGCGTGGTTTCGGCATCGACGGTCAGCAGCAGATCGCGGCGTTCGGTGATGGTGCCAGCCATTCATTCGCAACGAAAGTTGCTGGCCTGGTTCGTGTCGCCAGCAAGGTATCGCGGCACTTGTGGGTGTGGGCAGAGAGGCCTTGTTCGTCCAGGAAAGGCTGAGCCCGTGGCCAACAGTTGATTCGGTGCTTTACTACGCTCCACCCAATCCACCAGAGCCGCAAACGGATCAAAGCGGTCCAGTGACGGGCCACCGCCGCAGTGGCCCATGCCGGGCACTTGGAAGTAGCGTGCGAAGCCGTGGGTCCCGGCTACGCCACCCTGCGCGCCAAGCAGCTTCTCGTACCATCGCCTGACGCCATTGGCATTAAGAAGAGCATCCCCTGTGCCCATGTAGACGATGGCTTTGCCACCCTTTGCCTTGAAGGCCTGCAGATCGATTGAGTTGCTTGCGGTAAAGGCTGCCGAGGCAGCCAGACGTGCCGGGTCGGTGTCGAAATCGAACTTGAGATAGTCAAACGCGGGATCAGGAGGCGTCATGAAGACGTACTTGACGGACGTGTTGGTTGCGCGCGCGGCGTTCGGCGTGGCCGATGCTGAGGTGCCCAACATGGCCCCGCGCCACTGGATAACGCCCGCGTCAATGGGATAAGGTTCATACAGGCTCTTCCCCTTTCCATCGCGGGGCCCGGCGAGCACGCGCTGTAATGCGCCTACCTGCGCCGCGCTGAGGCAACGGTCAGTCTTGCCTGCGGCACACGTCAACGCAGCAGGGCTGTAGGCGCAGGCCGCTGGGTGATCGACGCTGCTGTCGGCCACACCGTCCAGCGCGTCACATTGGGCCAGCACGTCTTGTTGAATCAGTCGCAAATCGCCATCCGAAAATGCACGGCTCAACACCGGCTTCCCATCGGCGCCGAGTGGCGCGATGCGGGTGAATTCTTGAAGAATTTGCATGGAGCCGATCTGAGCCACGTGCTGCTCAAGAATCGGCGCACCAGCCAGGATGCCGTCATATTCTTGCGGCAGCCGCTGGGCAGCCAGCATGGCCTGCCGCCCGCCGCCAGAGCAGCCGGCGTAATACGAATACTGGGGTGCCCGTCCGTAGTGCGTGCGAACCATTGCCTTCGCCGCATGCGTCACCTGAATCAGCGAGTTGTAGCCCCAGTCGGTTCGGGCCTGCGGGTCCAGGCCAAACGAGGCGTCCCGCGGATCAGTGGCCTGATGGCCGAAGTCGCTGCTGACCACCGCGTAGCCAGCGGCGAGAGCTGGAGGTGAACCGTTGGAGGCGAAGCCCCATGCCGGCCGCACCGAGCCGTCAGTTCCGCCCCCGCCCATGAACTGAAATCGCCCGTTCCAGGCCTGCGGCAAACGCAACTCGAACCGCGTAGCGTAGCGCACGCCACCGACGCCGATGCGCGCGCCAAATTCAGCAGTGACAAGGCAATGAGCAGGCATCGGCAAAGTGCCGGCCCGTTCGGCCGCAGCCTCCACAACACGGGCCGCCGTGATGACCACACCTGCGGGTGCTGCTTGTTGGAGTGCGGCGCAGTCGGTGGGTGGCGAGGCCGGGCTCGCGGCTTGAGAAGCTGGCGCTGGTGTTGACGGCGGCGCTCGGGTGGCTTCGTGGCTGCAAGATGCCAGGCCGGCGGCAGCCAGCAGCAAACAGGTGTGGCTCCATGTCGTCATGGCGGTCACTCCACCTTCGCGCCCGAGCGCTTGACGATTTCCGCCCACTTGGGCAGTTCTACGCGCAGCAGCGCGGCCAGTTCTTCAGGGCTGCCAAACGTGGGTTCGATGCCCAGCGCAACCAATTGCGTGCGCAGTGCTGGCGTGGCCATGGCGCGGCCCAGCGCGGCGTGCAGCGTGGCCAGCACGTCTGGAGGCGTGCCAGCGGGCGCGTAAACGGCAAGCCAATTGGAGACGTCGTAGCCGCGCATGCCAGCGGGACCGGCTTCGGCGATGGTGGGAATTTGCGGCAGCGCGCCCATGCGCTTGGCCGAGGTCACGCCCAGCGCGCGCACCTTGCCTGCCTTGATGTGCTCTTCGTACACGGTGTAGGAATCGAAGGTCATGTCGATGCGGCCCGCCAGCACGTCCACCAGCAAGGGCGAGCTGCCTTTGTACGGCACGTGCAGCATGTCCACTGCGGCCATCGATTCGAAGAGTGCGCCGGACAAGTGGCTCGAACTGCCATTGCCGGCCGAGCCGTAGCTCAGCTTGCCGGGCTGTGCCTTCGCCAGGGCGATGAGTTCGGCAATGCTGTTGGCCTTCACCGAAGTATGCACCACCAGCACACGTGGCGTGATGTGCGTCAGGCTGACGGGCGCGAAGTCTTTGGCGGGGTCGTAGCGCAGCTTGGCATAAAGCGCCGGGTTGATGGCCTGCGTGCCCATGGTGCCAAAAAAGAGCGTGTAGCCGTCAGGAGCAGACTTGGCTGCCGTTTCGGCAGCCGTGGTGCCGCCAGCGCCGCCCCGGTTGTCGATGACGATCTGCTGGCTCAGCTCGGCGCCCAGGCGTTGCGCCATGCCGCGCGCCATGACGTCGGCCGCGCCGCCCGCCGGGAAGGGCACGATCAGGCGGATGGGTTTGTCAGGGAAGGCGGCTAGCGCGTGGCCTGCGCTGAGCACAGCGCCGCCAATGACGAGCAGTGCTGCGCGCAGGGTGGTACCCCAGGAGGGGATGCGTAAAAAGCTCATGAGCATGTCCTCACTGAAGGCTGATCTTGCCCTTGGTCACTACTACCTGCCACTTGTCGAACTCCGCTTGCATCAAGGCCTTGTAGTCTTGAGCTGTGGCCGTCACGGCAATAACACCCTGCTTGAGCATCTGGTCTTTCACCTCAGTGGACTGCACGGCGGCGGCTATGGCGTCACGGAATTTCTTCTGCACATCAGCAGGCACGCCTGGCCCTGCGATAACGCCGTAGATCGTGTCCATCAGCACGGCCGGCAGGCCGGCTTCCTTGGTGGTGGGTACGTCGGGTAACTGCGGCGCGCGCGTTGGGCTGGCCACCGCCAAGACCTTCAGTGTGCCGGCGGCCACGTGCGGCAGCACATTCAGCAGGTCTACCATGGCCATGTCGATCTCGCCGCCCAAAAGCCCCGTCACGGCCGGCCCGGCACCTTTGTAGGGTACATGCGTGAGGTCAATGCCAGCTTCTTGCCGCAGCAGCTCGGCGCCGATGTGCGGCGTGGTGCCCGGCCCGGCTGAGCCGTAGTTGAGCTTGCCGGGCGAAGCCTTGGCCAGCTTGATGAAATCGGGCAGGTTGTTGGCGGCCACGTTTTTGCCCACCGCGATGACGGCCGGGCCGCGCGCCACGAGGGTCAAGTACTGCACATCACCCAGCGCGTAAGGCACCTTGCCCAAGTTGGGCATGCCGGCCAAAGGACCTTGCGCCGTGAGCGCGAAGGTGTAGCCGTCCGGTGCTGCCTTGAGTGCGGCGTCCACGCCGATGGTGCCGCCCGCCCCGCCCTTGTTGTCCACGACGATGGTTTGCTGCAAGCCTTCTCCGGCTTTCTTGGCCACCATGCGCGCGATGACATCGCCTGGCCCACCGGCCGCGTAAGGAACGATCAACCGGATCGGCTTGCTCGGCCAGGCTTGTGCGCTGGTGGATTGGCTGGTCAGTGTGAGGGCCGCAGCGGTGATGAATGCCGCAGCGACTTGCAGGGTGGGTTCCATTTTGTCTCCTTCGAACGAACGGCATGAGTTTCAGCGCATGCGCGCCGGTGAGTAAGCCGGTACAACGGCAACTCAGCTATGCGCCGGCGGGCAAGCCAGCCTTGCGTGCCCGACGGTAGGCAAGTGGCAGGCTGGTGCCTAGAGTGCCTGAAAGTACGCTGTCTCTGAAAGAAATTGCTATGCGCCCAAATGCCGGCCCCCTGTCCCACGTCAAGGTTCTTGACCTCAGCCGCATCCTGGCCGCTCCTTGGGCCGGGCAAATCCTGGCCGACCTGGGTGCCGAGGTCATCAAGGTGGAGCGCCCCGGTGTGGGCGACGACACCCGGGCCTGGGGCCCGCCCTTTCTGAAAGGCCCGGACGGCCAGGACACGCGGGAAGCCGGTTATTACCTCGCGGTCAACCGGGGTAAGCGCTCCATCACCGTCAGCCTGGACAAGCCCGAAGGCCAGCGCATCGTGCGTGAACTGGCCCTGAAGGCCGACATCGTGCTGGAGAACTACAAGGCGGGCACGCTGGAGCGTTACGGGCTTGACGAAGCATCGCTGCGCAAGATCAATCCGCGTCTCATCTACTGCTCCGTTACCGGGTTTGGCCAGACTGGCCCGCGCCGCGACCAACCGGCTTATGACTTCTTGATTCAGGCGATGGGCGGCCTGATGAGCGTGACTGGCGAAAAAGACGGCAAACCCGGGGGCGGCCCGCAAAAGGTGGGCGTTCCCATCGTGGACCTGATGACCGGCATGTACACCGCCGTTTCAGTGCTGGCTGCGCTAGCCCGGCGCAACGAAACTGGCCGAGGCGACACCATCGACATCGCCATGCTCGACGTTCAAGTGGCCACGCTGTCCAATCAGGCCATGAACTACCTCGTCTCAGGAAAAGTGCCCCAACGCAACGGCAACGCGCACCCTAACATTCAGCCGCAGGATGTGTACGCCTGTGCGGACGGCGACATGATTCTGGTGGTGGGCAATGATGGGCAATTCGCCAAACTCTGCGGCGCGCTCGAGCGGCCCGAGTGGGCGAACGACGACCGCTTTGCCACCAACGCGCAGCGTGTACGAAACATTGGTGAGTTGTCCGCGCTGCTGCGCAGCGCCTTTGCAACTTGGCAGCGTGAACGGCTGATCACCCTGCTTGATGCCGCAGGTGTGCCTTGCGGCGCCATCAATACCGTGGCCGATGTGTTCAAAGACCCACAAGTGCAAGCGCGGGGCCTGTTGAAGCAGGTGCCGCATCCCTGTGGTGTGGACGTGCCGCAGGTATCAACGCCCATGCGCTTCGCGGACACGCCGCTGCAAACCCAAACCGCGCCGCCAACGCTGGGCCAGCACAGCGACGCCATCTTGGGTGAGCTGGGTTACGGCACAGCTGACATCGCCGCGCTGCGCGCTGCGGGGGTGGTGTGATGGCAGCGTTGCGTTTGCATTGGTCGCCCAAGTCACCTTATGTACGCAAGGTGATGGTCTGCGCCCACGAGCTGGGTTTGACCGAGCGCCTGGAATTGGTTCGGTCCGTCGCCGCCATGCTCAAACCCAACGAGCGCCTGATGCAGGACAACCCCTTGTCCAAGATCCCTACCCTGGTGTTGGAGGACGGCTTCGTTCTGTTCGATTCCGTGGTGATCTGCGAATACCTCAACGAGCTGGGCGGTGGGTCGCTGTTTCCCAAACAAGGTGCAGACAAGTGGCAGGCCTTGCGCTGGCACGCTTTGGGTGAC
This sequence comes from Rubrivivax sp., assembly GCA_965249635.1. GTDB lineage: Bacteria > Pseudomonadota > Gammaproteobacteria > Burkholderiales > Burkholderiaceae_C > Rubrivivax. The sequence continues at coordinate 249,737 of OZ252248.1, forward strand.
GGGCTGCTGGATGCGCTGATCCTGTGGCGCAACGAGCGCGAACGCGCCGTGCCTCTGCAGACCTTGATCGACGCCTTTGAACTCAAGACCCTGGCCGCACTGAAGCAGCTTGACGACGAAGCGCAGGCCCTGAAAGAAACAGCTTTTGGCATCGGCCACGTGACCGTCGCCTGTGCACTGGGTTACCTGGACTACCGCTTCAATTCACTGGCATGGCGCAATACCGCGCCGCGCTTGGCGCAGTGGTTTGCCGAAACCAGCTTGCGCCCTTCCCTTGCTGCTACGCAGCCGCTGGATGGCTGAGGCCGGCGATTGCCAACGCCTCCTCGTTATGAACCCGAGACTGCCAACACGGCCCGCGGGTTAGAACGTGCGATTGAAAGCAGAGTACGCGCCGCGCCGCTGGGCTGCTTGCGACCTTGTTCCCAGCCCTGAAGGGTACGCACAGAGACGCCAAGTAGCGCGGCAAACTGGGCTTGCGACAAGCCAGTGGCTTGTCGCGCTTCAACGGCAGGCGAGAGCACCACTTTGCCTTTTCCCGCCTTCATGTCTTTAATTGATTGGAGGATCTCTGCGCCAATATCGCGATTGGCTTCCACTGCATCAAGCTGTGATGGGGACAACTTCTTAGACTTCGAGGGCACGGCGAATCTCCTTGAGTACGGCAATCGGAATGTTTTCCTTCACAGACTTCGCGAACATGGTGAGCAGGTAGACCTCCCCGCGTTCATTACGAAGCAGATAGACGATCCTGACGCCCCCCGACTTTCCGGTTCCTGGTCGTGACCACCGTATTTTTCGAACGCCACCAGAGCCGCGAATGAGGTCGCCTGTCTCTGGGTTTGCCGATAGATGAGTGGCGAACTCGGCGCGCTCGTCCTCATCCCAATACAGCGGCCAGAGCTTCTGAAAAATGGGACTTTCGACGATCGTCAACACAGGAGAAATATACGCCTAAGGCGCATAGACGTCAAGATGCTCTCAGATGGTCGGAATGCTCTCGACCCACTGGGCGGCCGCGCCGCGACTGGCATGACGGACCAATCTACAGCGGCTTCACCTCAGCCGTGTATCTCACCCGGGTTTGTGCAGCACCCGATCACACTGCGGCTTCGCGCGATCAATCATTGTTCGTTCCGTGTCACGTCACTTAGGCTCAACGAAACCCGACGCACCAACGATACGCCACTTGGATTCGGTGCTTGGGTCACCCGAGACAACTTCGATAGCAAAGCTGCTTGCCGAAAGAGGCGAGATCTGCGTTTGCACGGCATAAGTTCGCGCGATCTCCTTGCCGGCGCTTGTTGTGTAAAGCTCAATTAGTACCGTGCCCACGGTGAGCGCCCGATTGCCGTTATATATGTTGCCGCTGAACCTATTTGACGGTGGCGTGTGATCTGCCCTGCCCGTCAACAGTGCTTGCTCGTTAGGGTCGAGTGGTTTCGATGCGTTGTCGTACGAGCGACGCTGGGGAAACTTTGCTCGGCAAGTCGAGGTCACCAGCGCCGACGTCAAGTCTGTGGTTGTGCCTCTGATGTTTTTTAGTATGCAGTCTTCATAGTTGTTGGGCGACAACTGATCACAAGCCGCCAAAAGCACAAGCGTGCTGATAACCCCGCTACGTACCGCAGGCACCTGCCACTTGAGGCGTCGGATCGAATTGAAAGCCTGTGTCACGGTTTCCTCTTCATTTTCCAATAGTTGAGCGTGTACGCAATGGTGGTGAGAAATACAGAGAGGAGCGCTACCACACTGCTTATGCCTGCGAACCAGTACAGCGTTGTTAGCCGGTAATACTCACCGAACCCAAGCGCTACAAAGCTCAGCAGCAGCCCCCAAAGATTTTGGTTGAGGTTGATTCGGAAACGCTCCGAAAGATCAGCCATGGAGTCTCCCAGTTACGCCCAAAGTGATGTCATTCGAAATTATGCTGCGCAGATGCGCTGCATAGTGGCGAATAAAGTCAAATTGCGGCGAAATGCTGTTCGACCGCCGACTGGATGGCGGTAACCGTTTAGGGGCGACTGGCTGGTCCACCAGCCAAGTCGTCCTTCTGCCTTTACCCGTAAAGCGCAGCAGGATTGCTCGCCAAAACCTGCCGTACAACTGCTTCGTTGGCCGTCCAGCGCTCGAACGTCATCAGCAACTCCGCCGTGTCAGGCACGGGCACCACCCGCAGATGCGGCCAATCACTGCCCCATAGCATGCGCTGCGGGTTGGCCCGGAGCAGTGCGCTGTGGAAGGGCTGGCCCATTTCGAAGCTTGGAGCGGCCAGCAGGTTGCGGTAGGCACACAGCTTCACCCAGGCCGCGCCTGACGCCACCATCGACAGCAGGCATTGGAAGCCGGGATCGTCAATGCCGGCATGGGGATCAAAGCCGCCCATATGGTCGATGACCAGAGGCACGGGCAAGGACTTCAATGCTTCGGCGATGCTGGGCAGCGCTCGGCAGTCGGTCCACAGTTCGGCGTGCAGCCTTGCGTCTGCCATGCGGGGTGCGAGTTTCAACAGGTCGTCGAACGACGCGCTGCCCGCAAAGTTGGCGCCAGTCCCGCTGCGGTGGCTGAAGCGCAGCGCGCGCACGCCTTGGCTGCGCAGGCCTTTGAGTTGCACGCGGGTGTCCGCACGCAAGACCGCTACACCGCGCAGTTGGGGGTGCGCGGCCAGTGTGTCGAACAGAAGCGAGAGGTCGTCACCGTAGGCGCTGGGGTGAACCAGCACGCCGTGCGTCAGGCCCAGCTGTGCCAGCAAGGCCAAGTAGGCCGTTGCCGGCGCTTCGGGCGGGGTGTAGCTGCGGTCGGCGGCCAGGGGGTAGCGGCTGTAGGGCCCAAAGACATGGGCGTGGCAGCACCAGCCAGGCGCTGGCTTGCTCGCGTTGCTGCTCAAGCCAGGTCCCGTTGCGGCAAGGCGAAGGCCGGCTGCACGCCCTCGGGCAAGGGAATCTCGTGTGCGTTGAGTGTCATGGCCACCATCGTGTAGTAACCCACCAGCGCGGTCAGCTCAACCAGGCGGCGTTCGCCAAAGCGCTGCAGCGCGTCGGCATACGTTGCGTCTGAGATGGAGTTGAAACGGTTCAGTTCTACCGCGACTTGCACGATGACCGCGTCGTCCGCTGACAGCCCGGTGGGTTGTGTTTCGGCGAGGATGGCTTCAACAACGTGCGACTCAATGCCCACTCTTTCGGCTTCCAGCCGGTGCGCGTACCACTCAAACGGTGAGCGGCAGGCACGCCCAGTGACGAGGATGGCCAGCTCCGACTGCCGGGGCGTGAGGGTCGTGTTGTAGCGCAGCAGTTCGCCCAGCGCCTGCCAGCGATCGGCTAGCTCGGCATTGTGCAAGGCAGCCCGCAGCGGGCCTTGAATTCTGCCGCGCCGGCCAGAGACTATTTTGTCGTAGACGCGGCGTTGGTCGGCGTCCATCGTGGCGGGTTCGGGCAGCGTGATGCGGGGCATCGGGGTCTCCAATTGAATCCCCGAAGCTTAGCGGCCGCTGAGGCGCGGGCCCACGCGGCTGCGCGCAGTTCAGCTATGCCGCTTGGGTCAGGTCGGCGCGCTGGGCCGCCACATGCCGGCCCGCGCCATCTCGTCCACGATGTGCGCAATTTGCGAAGCCACGGCGGTCACCGCACGCGTTGGCCCCTTTGATTTGGAGAAGGCCATGGCCACCGTGCGCTGAAACGGCGGCTCGATGATCCTGCTGGCCTGCAGGCGCTGGTCAGCGACCTCGCTCCACACGGCGTGCAGGGGCAGCACGGTATAGAGGCGTTCGGTGGCGACGAGTGATTTCTGCAGTGGCAGCGAATCGGCTTCAACCGCTGCCTGCAGGGTGATGTGGTGCTGCCGGGCCATCGCGTCCAGCGCGGTGCGCAGGCCGTTGGGTGCACTGGGCAGGATGAACGGCAAGTTGTCGAGCGAGCGAAAGGGCAGTTCGGTGGCTGCCGTCAAGGGGTCATTCATCGGGCCGATCAAGTAGCTGTCGACCACCGCCAACGACTGTTCGGTGTCGGGCAAGACTGGCCCATAACGGTAGAGGATGGCAATGTCCACGCGCGCATCGGCCAGCCACTCTTCCACTTGGCCACTCGACCCTTCAAGAACCTTGAGGCTGACGCCGGGGTGCTTGTTGCGCATGTCGGTGAACAAGCGGCCAACCAAGGGCTGCGCAATGGAAGGCAAAAACCCCAAAGTGACACGGCCTGCGGGCTCGCGCGCCTCGCCATGAATCTCTGCCTCCAGTTGCTCGGCGTTTTTCAGCAGCGCCAAGACTTGGGGGAACAGGCGTTCACCCACTTCAGACAGTTCAACGCCTCGGCCGGTTCGGTTGAACAGGCGGGCACCGCACTCACGTTCCAGCGCGTTCAGCTGCCGGCTTAGCAAGGACTGGTTGCTGTCCAAAAACAAGGCCGCGCGGGTCAAGCTGCCGAGCTCACCGATCGCGAGAAACGCGCGCCACTTGTTGAGGTCTGCGGTGACCTCGATCTTGAAGTCGGTGGCTTTGGGTGTTTGCATGCGGGGTGGCGGCGCTGAGCGGGGCCCTGGGGCCTTGGGATTCACCCATTCTGTCAGCCGCACTGCCCCACATACCCACAAGCCGTACAGAAGTCGCAGCCGTCTTTGGCAATCATGCTGGCATTGCCACATTCGGGGCATTGCCGGCCGGGTTGCAGCAGAGTTGCGGGTGCGCCTTCGCTACGCTGTTGGGGTACGGCCAGCACGCCCATCTCGCGCACGGGAAAGCCTTGTTCGTCCAGCACGCCCAACATGGCGTATCGGTGGATCACCAGGCGCGCCAGGTAGGCCACGGTGGACGGCCAGGTTTGCTGGCGGCGCTGGCCGGGCACGAAGGCCATGAAGCTGGCCAAGGGCTCGGCATAGTTGAGCAGCTTGCGCAGTTTCATGCCGATCCAGGCGGGGTCGATCACGCGCATGTCCAGCGACAGCAGCCGCGCCAGGCCGTCTAGCGCGCGCGGGTAATTGCCTGAAAGCGCCAGTGCACACGGGCGGGTCAGCGGCACGCCGTCAGGGCCTGTCAAGGTCACTTCTTTGAGGGTGACGGTGAAGTGCTCGCCGCTGGCCGGGTTGTCGATGTCTACCGCCCAAGCCAAGGTGCCAGAAGTGTCGGTGTGCGGCTCGTCGCGCGCAAACAGCGCGTCCATCACTGGTGTGGCGGCGTTGGGTTGCGGCGGCAATGCGCCCAGTTGCTCGCAGCGCCAGCGGATGATGCCTGCCGTGGCCGCCACCACACCCGGAAAGCGCCGACGCTCGCCGTGCGGTGGAAACGGCAGTTCGAAGGCATGCTCTTCGCTGACCGTGGCCAGTGCGTCGAGTTTGAGCTGCAGCCAGGCAGCGTCGTCAGCGCGTAAATCCATCGACAAGGTCTTGGCCAGCGCGCCCAGGCCGCGCGGCTGTTCGGCGCCGTTCACCCACACTTCAAACGGCTGCACGCGGCTGTCAGCTTCGCTGGGCGGCGCTTCGCCCACAAACAGCGCAAAGGCGCCGAAGGGGTGTTCAATCATGTAGGTCCAGGCTGCATTGCCGCCGGGCAGCTCGGGGCGGCCGGGCCAGCGAAGTGAAGCCAGCACCGGCTTGCGCGGTGCGGCCAGCGCCAGGCGGCGATTGGCCTCGCCTTCGGTGGCCACTGTCAGCGGCAGTGGCTGGGTAGACAGCACGCTACCCAGCACCGCGTTCGGGCGATAAGTGGCCAGGCCTTTCAGCCCCAAGGACCAGGCTTGCAGGTAGAGCTGCTCGAAGTCTGCGTAAGGGTAGTCGGCCGGCACGTTCACGGTTTTGCTGATGGCGGTGTCAACAAATGGCGCCACCGCAGCCACCATTTGCGCGTGAGCCTGTGCACTCATTTCCAGCGCGGTAACAAACGCTTCAGTCAAGGGTGCATCAGCGCCAAAGCGCTGGCGGTACAGGCGCCAAGCGTGGTCTTCGACGGCATGCTCGGTCAAGCGCCCGTCGGGGCCGCGCTTCTTGCGCGTGTAGGTCCAAGAAAACGCTGGCTCGATTCCGTTGCTGGCGTTATCGGCAAAGGCCAGGCTGATGGTGCCCGTGGGTGCAATGGATAGCAGGTGTGAATTGCGAATGCCGTGTTCGCGAATGCGCCCGCGCACGGCGGCTGGCAGGCGTGAAGCGAAGCGGCCCCCGGCCAGGTAGAGGTCGGCATTGAACAGCGCAAAGGCGCCGCGCTCGTGGGCCAGATCAACCGACGCGTCGTAAGCCACATCGCGCATCACTTGTGCTATTTGCGCAGCTTTGGCACGGGCCGCCTCGGTGTCGTAGCGCAAGCCCAGCATCACCAGCGCATTACCCAAGCCGGTAAAGCCCAGGCCGATGCGCCGCTTGCTGGCCGCTTCGTGCTGCTGCTGCGGCAAGGGCCACAGAGATAAGTCGAGCACGTTGTCGAGCATGCGCACGGCCACGCGCACCAGCGCAGCGAAGGCGGTGTCATCAAAAGTAGCGTCGGCTTCAAAAGGCCGCTGCACAAAACGCGTGAGGTTGACGGAGCCCAGGCAGCAGCAGCCATAGGCGGGCAGAGGCTGCTCACCGCAGGGGTTGGTGCAGCTGATGGTTTCGCAATAAGCGAGGTTGTTGTCGCGGTTGATGGCGTCCAAAAAAAGCACACCCGGTTCGGCGTGGTCGTAGGTGGCGCGCATCACCTGTTCCCACAAGGTGCGTGCGGGCAGCTTGCGATACACCCACTGCCCGTCGTCGCGCTGGTAAGCACCGGCTTGCTTCAGGCCCGGTGCCGGCTCGGCACGGTGCACCAGTTCGATCTCGCTGTCGTCACGCACGGCCTGCATGAAGATGTCCGTCACGCCAACGGACAGGTTGAAGTTCTTCAGGTCGCCGCGGTCTTTGGCGTGGATAAATGCTTCAATGTCGGGGTGGTCGCAGCGCAGCACGCCCATCTGCGCGCCGCGTCGGGATCCGGCGGATTCCACTGTCTCGCACGAACGGTCAAAGACCCGCATGTAGCTCACCGGCCCAGAAGCGTTGCTCTGCGTGGCTGCCACCCAAGCGCCTTGCGGTCGGATGCGTGAAAAATCGTAACCCACGCCGCCACCCCGGCGCATGGTTTCAGCCGCTTCCGCCAGTGCGGTGTAGATGCCCGGGTGGCCGTCTTCGTCGTGGCGAATCGAATCACCGACCGGCTGCACAAAACAATTGATCAGCGTGGCGGCCAGCCCGGTGCCGGCGGCGGACTGGATGCGCCCCGCTGGAATGAATCCGCCTTGCAGGGCCTGCAAAAAGCGCGCTTCCCAGTGCGCGCGTTGGTCTTCGGTTTCAACCTGCGCGATGGCGCGGGCCACGCGCCGGGCCACGTCTTCGATCGTGGTTTCGTCGCCTTTGGCGTACTTGTCGCGCAGCACTTCGGTGCTGATGGCTTGAGGGGGCAGCGCTTGTATGGTCTGGCGAGTGGAGGTGTGTGTGGTCATGAGGGCAAGTACATCTGAAAGAGGCTGCCAATGCCAGGGAAGACACTTCTGTCAGCGAGGTCACAGACTATCGCGTCGACGCAGCCCAGTTACCTTGAACGGCGACAAGGCTTGCGCTTGGTCAAGAATGAGGATGTTGAGGGTCTAGAGGGAGGCGTTACAAATGCTGCCAGGTTTTGTCCCATGGCCTGTTGAAGACGTGGCGCGCTGGAAAACTGCCGGCTACCGCGAAGGCCGGCGGGTGGCTGATGTGGTAGTGGACACCGCCAAGCGCCTGCCCAGCAAAGTGGCGCTCACCGAGGGCGCACGTCGATTGAGCTATGCGCAGCTGGTTGAGCGAATGGACCACTTGGCCGCCGCCTTGCTGCGCACGGGCCTGAAGCCGCAAGACCGCGTGGTGATGCAACTGCCGAACTCCATTGAGTTTGTCATCACCTTCTTGGCGCTGATGCGCATCGGCGCCATCCCCTTAATGGCGCTGCGTGCGCACCGTTACAGCGAGGTGCGGCATTTTGTGGAGTCCTCGGGCGCCGTTGCCTACATGGTGCCCGGTGTGTTTCATCAGTTTGACTACCGGCAGCTTGCGCGAGACATTCAGCGCGACTGTCCGGGGCTGGCCCTCATCTTTGTGATGGACGACCCGCTTCCGGGCCAGCATGCGCTGCGCGCGCTCATTGAGCAAGGCGACAGCACCCTGCCCGCTGCTGGCGCTGTGGCATTCAGCAAGGTCAGCCCCGACCACGTGGCGCTGATGTTGCTGTCCGGCGGCACCACGGCCATGTCAAAGCTCATTGCGCGCACGCATGATGACTATGTGCTCAATGCCCGCCTGTGCGCTCAAGCGGCCGGCTTCGATGAGAACACGGTGTATCTCGCGCTGCTGCCGCTGGGCCACAACTACAACCTGGCTTCACCCGGCATGCTGGGCGCGTTTTACTTTGGTGGCAGCGTGGTGATTGGCCAAGGCATGGACGCCGAGCAGGTGTTTCCTTTGGTTGAAGCCCATGGCGTGACGGTCATTGCCGCCGCCGTGCCGCTGATCACGCAATGGCTGAATACGGACGTGGCATCCCGCCACGACGTGCGCTCGCTGCGCGTCGTGCAAAACGGTGGCGCACGCCTGGCACCCGAGTTAAGGCAACGCATTCGCGCGCAGTGGGGTGCAACGCCGCAGGAAATCTACGGCACCGCTGAGGGTCTGATCAACATGACGCGCCTGGACGACCCGGACGACGTGCTGTTCGAAAGTTCCGGCTCGCCCGTTTGCCTCGACGACGAAGTCAAGGTGGTGGATGACGAGGGGCGCGAAGTGCCTGACGGCGAGCTGGGTGAACTGCTTACGCGCGGGCCTTACACCATTCGCGGGTACTTCAACGCAGCCGACAAAAACGCCGAAGCGTTTACTGATGAAGGCTTCTACCGCATGGGCGACTACGTGCGCAAACGCGGCCGCGTCATTTATGCGGAAGGCCGCAAGAAAGACCTCATCAATCGGGGCGGCGAAAAGATCAGCTGTGAAGAAGTCGAGAACCTGATCTTCAAACACCCCAAGGTGCAGCAAGTGGCGCTGGTGGCGATGCCCGACCCGGTTTTTGGCGAAAAAGCCTGCGCCTTTGTGGTGGCCAAGCCCGGTGAACCGTTGGGCTTCGATGAGCTGATCAACTTCCTGAAGTTGCAGCGAATCGCCAGCTTCAAATTGCCCGAGCGGCTTGAGCTGGTTGACCACTTCCCCACCAGTTTGGTGGGGAAAATTCTCAAGCGGCAATTGCGTGAGCAGATTGCCGAACGTTTGCAAACTGAAGGCACGAAGCCATGAAAATCCGAATCCTGGGCGGAGGCCCGGCCGGCCTGACCTTTGCAGCGCTGATGAAACGCCTGAACCCGGCGCACGACATCGTTGTGTACGAGCGCGGCCCGCGCGATGCCACCTGGGGATTTGGCGTGGTTTTCTCGGACCGCGCGCTGGAGTTCCTGCGTGCGGACGACGAAGCGCTTTACACGCTGCTGACGCCGCACATGGAAACCTGGCCCAACCTGACCATCGTGCACAACGACACCCGCATCCCCATCACCGGCAATGGCTTTGCATCCATCGGCCGGCTGCAGATGCTGAAGCTGCTGCACGCACATGCTGAAGCGCTGGGTGTGCGCATCGTGTTCGAGGCCGAAATTACCTCGTTGGCGCAGCCCGAACTGGCGGGTGCTGACCTGGTGGTTGCGGCCAACGGTGCATTCTCTTGGTTGCGCGCTGAAAACGAGCAGCGGTTCGGCACCACCATCGACTGGCGACCCAACAAGTTCATTTGGTACGGCACCAGCAAACCCTTCGACAGTCTCTCGCTGACTTTTCGCGAAACACCGCACGGTGTGTTCTGCGCACACCACTATCGCTACAGCCCCCACATGAGCACCTTTCTGGTGGAAGTGGAAGAGCCAACCTGGCACAAGGCAGGCTTCGAAAACATGAGCCCCGAGGACACCGTTCGCCACTGCGAAGCGGTGTTTGCAAAAGACCTGGGTGGACAGCCGATCTTGTCGAACCACTCGCACTGGCGCAACTTTCCTGCGGTGTGGAACGAGCGCTGGAGTATTGACAACTTGGTATTGATGGGTGACGCGCTGCGTACCGCGCACTTCTCCATCGGCTCGGGCACGCGGCTGGCCATGGAAGACGCAGTAGCGCTCTTCAAGGCGTTCAAACAAGAGCTTGAAGTTCCGGCGGCACTGGCCCGCTACCAGGCACTGCGCCAGCCGCCCATGAAAAAAATCTGGGACGCCGCCAACGTGAGCCTGCGCTGGTATGAGCAGATGGACCAGCGCATGGCGCAAGGGCCGGTCGAATTTGCCTACAGCTACATGACGCGCACGGGCCGTGTCAACCATGCCGAACTGCGCCGCCGCGACCCCGAGCTGGCGGCGGCCTATGAGCGCCTGCACCCCGAGGTAGCGCACACATCGCTCTGAACCGCGTTTGGGCGCGCTATTAATGGGTGAGGGCCGATGACCTGCACGGCAGCTCAATCGCGGTGCCGTCCTGGGCGGCCTTGGCGATAGCTTCTGTTACGCGCAGGTTGTCAAGGCCATCTCGTGCCGTGACCAGCGGCTGTGCGCTGCCTTGGATGACCTCGACGAAGTGGGCGATCTGGCGCGCCAGCGGGTCCTCGCGCACCATGGCTACCGTGCCGATCTCGAAGGGCTTCCACCAGGAACGCTCCTGACTGCGCGGATAGGTCTTAAGGCGCATCGTCGGCACCGATAGGCTGCCCATCGTGCCGGCGATCACGTAGCAGTCCTCGTCAGCGTAGGTCGCGTAGGCGGAGTTTTCCTGGCTGGTCTGCTCCCAACTGCGCGCGCACGCGGCCGTGTCCGACAGCATGAAAGTGCCCAGCGCGCCGCTGGCGAAGCGCAGGTTAATGGCTACGGTGTCCTCCACCGCGAAGCCGCGCGTGGCGCTGGATTTGAAGGCCTGAACCGCAACGATGTCGCCACAGAGCATGCGCAGGTTGTGCACCTCGTGGATCATGTTGATGAGGATCGGCCCGCCCCCGATCTCTCGCCGCCACGGACCTTCGTCAAAGTAGCGGTCCGGCTTGAAGAAGGTCGCGCTGCCTGTCACTGCGACCAGCCGTCCCAGCTGACCGGAATCGATCACCTGCCTGGCCTTGGCCATGATCGGGCTGTGCGCACGGTGGTGGCCGATCAGCAGCTTGGCGCCCGTGCGTTCGACCTGATCAACCAGGGTTTGCGCTTCCTCTACCGTCGTGGCGATCGGCTTCTCCAGCAGGGCAGGCACGCCCGCTTCGATGCATGCCAGGGCCTGCGGTACATGCAGAGGGTTGGGTGTGGCCAGAATGATGCCGTCCGGCCGGTCCTGCGCCAGAAGTGCAGCCAGAGACTTGTACAGCGGTAAGCCGAACTGGTTCGCCAGGCCATCGGCTGCCGGTGACGGATCAACGATGGCGCTGAGCACCCAGTCCCTGTTGCCAGCGATCACGGCCATGTGGGCTTGGCCGATGGTGCCGGCGCCGGCAACGGCGATGCGGGTCGGTTTGATCTGATTCTCGGTATCGGCCATGTCGATCAGTCCAGCGGGACGGTGGGCTTGCCGATCACGGCGTAGCGGTCAGTCATCTTGGCTCCTTAGAGGTCGCTCAGCGCGCAAACAGCACGCCGTCGGCCTTCATGACAGCAATCTCGGCGGTGCTGAAGCCCAGATTGGTGGCCACCTGGTCGTTGTGCTGGCCCAGGTCGGGTGCCACCTGGGTGATGGTGGTGTCGCAGTCCGAGAAGCGGAAGGGCAAGTTGGGCAAGCGCAGCGTGCCGTACTTCGGGTGCTGTTGCTCCACCACCATGCCACGTGCCTGAATTTGTGGGTCGGCCAGCACTTCGTCGATGCGCTGCACCTTGGCACTGGGCACGTCGATGTTGTCTAGCAAACGCAGCACATCAGCCGCTGGCCGCGCTGCCACCCAGGCCTTGACGGCCGTGAGGATTTCCACGCGGTGTTGGTTGCGCCCTGTCACCGTATGAAACCGCGCATCGGCACCGAAGCCGGCCGGCCCGCCGCTGGCCTCCAACAGGGCCGCGAAGCGTTTCCACGCATCGTCGACTTGCGCTGCGATCACCAGGTCGCCGTCGGCCGCGCGGAACACACCGTACAGCGTGGAGGTGGGCATGTCGTGGCCGGTCTGTTCTGGCAGCACCTGGCCGCCTGACAGGGTGCAGCACTGCACCGCGTACTCGTGCATGGACACCAGGGTGTCGTACAGCGCCATGTCGATGTGCTGGCCCCGGCCCGAGTTCACCCGCCCCAGCAGCGCGGCATTGATGGCCGCCACGGCGTGGATGCCGGTGTACATGTCGCCCAGCGAGATGCGCAGCAGCGGTGGGGCTTCACCTGGCATGCCCACCATCTGCATGATGCCGCTCTTGGCCTCGGCGATCAGGCCGAAGCCGGCGCGGTGCGAATCGGGGCCCGTATGGCCATAGGCCGATATTGAGCAATACACCAGCCTTGGGTTGCGCGCGGCAAGCTCGGCATAACCCAGCCCCAATTTGTCTAATGCGCCAGGACGGTAGTTCTCGATGAACACATCAGCCGAGTCGCACAGCCGCTGCATGAAGACCTTGCCACGCGGGTCTTTCATGTTCACGCTCACGCCCTGCTTACCCATGTTCAGCTGCAGAAAGTAGCCGCTGGTGTGCTCGTCCAGGATGTGCGCGTGCTGGCGGCCGGCGTCGCCACAGCCCGGGCGTTCCACCTTGATGACTTCCGCGCCCAGCGCCGCCAGGCACCGGCCGACGTAGGGCCCGGCCAGAAAGTGGCTGTAGTCGATGACGCGGATGCCCGCCAGGGGTAGAGCTTGTGTCATGTCAGTTTGCTGTGCAGTTCGTACCTGCCCAGCATTGTGTCTATTGCTGACCTGATCGTGACACTGCCGCGCACCTGGCGCGCTGATGGTCTGGGCCAACCAAGATGATCCACCCGACGTGATGACAATGCAGCATCATGGCTCTTGTCGACTGGATCATCCCGCTGCGCCACGCGCACATCACGGCCGTGGGTTTGAGCCTCGCCTTGTTTGCTGCGCGCGGCGCTGGCGTGTTGGCGGGTCAGGCTTGGCCGATGCAGCCGCTGGCGCGAAAAGCCAGCGTGTGGATCGACGTGCTGTTGCTGGGCTTCGGCGTGACGCTGTGGGCCGTCCTGGGGCTGAACCCGCTGCGCGAAGGGTGGCTGGGCACCAAACTGCTGCTGCTGCTCGTGTACATCGGCTTGGGCAGTTATGCGCTCAAACGCGCAGCCACGCGCCGCGCCAAAGCCTGCTTTTATGTGGCGGCGCTGCTGTGCGTCGCATTCATGGTGAGCGTTGCGCTGACCCGCCACCCGGCAGGCGCGTGGCGCTGGCTTTAAAGGGGTGAGCGCGTGAACCAACCCACTTCAAACATCTCCTTGCAGGGCCTGCACAGCTCGCCGGCCGCAGGCTTTGAGCAGCCTTTTGAGATGCTGCAAGCCTGCCACGAACGGGTTGAACGCATGCTGCGTTTGCTGCAGCGCCTGCGCGCCCACTTGCGCAGCGTGGGTTGCGATGAGCAGGCACGCCAAGCCGCACGCGACATCATGCGCTACTTCGACCAGGCTGCGCCTGCGCACCACGAAGACGAAGAGCGCCACGTCTTCCCTGCCCTGCGTGCAGCCGGTGAGCTGGCCGAAACGGTGGACCGCCTGCAGCGCGAGCACCGCGAGATGAGCAGCTTGTGGCTGCGGGTGCGCGAACTGCTGGCGCGTGTGGAGGCTGCAGAAACCGTGCCGGGCAGCCAGTGGCAGCCCTTCTCAGCCGACGAAGAAGGTGTGCTGGTGCACTATGCCGCGCTGTACGAGTGGCACTTGGCGGCAGAAAACGAGCTGGTGTACCCGGCTGCGGCGCTGCGGCTCAACGCGGCTGAACAAAGGGCGATGGGCGCGGAAATGTCGGTGCGGCGCGGGGTGGTTGCGGGCTGATTCCAGACGCAAAATCGGTCTGTTATCAAAACAGGCCGTCGCCCGACCATGCACCTCACACCTGAAATCCACTACGAAACCGTCGATGGCGGCATTGCCATCGTCACCATCGACCGGCCCGAGCAGCGCAATGCCATCAACAGCGGCGTGGGCGAAGGCTTGCGCCAGGCCTGGAAGCAAATAGACGCTGATGACAGCGTGCGCGTGGCCATCCTCACCGGCCGCGGCGACAAGGCTTTTTGCGCAGGCATGGACCTGAAAGAGGCCGCCGCAAAGGGCCTCAAAGTGCCGCCGCGCAGCCTGCTGCCTGTGGTGGGCGACAGCGAGCGCTTGAGAAAACCTTTGATCGCAGCGGTGAACGGCGTGGCCTATGCCGGCGGCTGGCTGATGGCGCAAATGTGCGACTTGTGTGTCGCTGCCGATCATGCGCAATTTGGCATCACCGAAGCCAAAGTGGGCCGTGGCATGCCTTGGGCCGCGCCGCTGGTGCACATGCTGCCTCAGCGCATCACGATGGAACTGCTGCTGACAGCTCAACCGATGAGCGCGCAGCGCCTGCAGCAACTGGGCTACGTGAATGATGTGGTACCCCTGGCGCAGTTGATGCCGCGCGCACTGGAGCTGGCGCGCACGATCGCCGCCAACGCACCGCTGACGGTGCGTGCGGCGCGCGAGCTGGTTTATCTCTCCACTGAAATGGGCCGTTCGGCAGCGCTGCGCGCGGGGCACCACTTGTTTGAAAGTGTCTACCTCAGTGAAGACGCGCAAGAAGGGCCGCGCGCTTTCGCGGAAAAGCGCGCGCCGCGCTGGACGGGCCGCTGATCGCTTTTTACGACAAACATGAACATCCTGAAGCTCCTGCATGAGGCAGCGCGCGCGCACCCTCAGCGCCCTGCCCTGCGTCATGGTTCGGTGCTGCTGCACGACTACGCCGCGCTGCTGCGTGCGGTTCAAGGCACAGCGGGTTGGCTGCTTGAGCAAGGCTTGAAGCCGGGTGACCGGCTGGTGCTGTGCGCCGGCAACCGGCCGGACTATCTGGTGCTGCTTTACGCCGCCTTGTGGGCCGGCTTGGCGGTGGTGCCGGTGAATACCAAACTGCACCCGCGTGAAGTGAGTTTCATTGTCAAACATTGCGGTGCACGCGCTTTGGCCAGTGACCATCTGGATGAGCTGGAGCCCATGGACGGCCTGCTGCTGTTGAACTTTGACGACGGCTTGTTCGACGGGAGCCTACAGCCTCTTCAAGGGCAGGCGCTGCTGGCCTTGCAAGACCGCGCGGCCGATGATTTGGCTTGGCTTTTTTATACCAGCGGCACCACCGGCCGACCCAAAGGTGCGCAACTAACGCATGGCAACCTGCTGGCCATGACCCTGTGCTACCGCAGTGATGTGGAACCGGCAACGGCCGACGACGAAGTGGTTTACGCCGCGCCGCTGTCGCATGGTGCGGGGCTCTACACCTTTGCCTACAGCGCGTCGGCAGCCTGCCATGTGGTGCCGGCTTCAGGCGGCTTTGATGCAGGTGAAGTGTTAGAGCTGGCCAAGGCGGCGTCTGGTGACCGCCTGTGCCTGTTTGCCGCGCCGACGATGGTGACGCGCTTGGTTGATGAAGCGCAGCGGCGCGGTTGTGGCGGTGGCGGCATCAAGTCCATCATCTACGGCGGCGGGCCCATGTACCTGGCGGATTTGCAGCGCGCGCTGGACGTGTTGGGCCCGCGCTTGGCGCAGATTTACGGGCAAGGTGAATCGCCCATGACCATTA
Source organism: Rubrivivax sp. (assembly GCA_965249635.1). Taxonomy (GTDB): domain Bacteria; phylum Pseudomonadota; class Gammaproteobacteria; order Burkholderiales; family Burkholderiaceae_C; genus Rubrivivax. The sequence continues at coordinate 265,440 of OZ252248.1, forward strand.
CTTGCTTGACCCGGGCCGAGATTGCCGACGCGCGCCTGCGCGGTGACCATCCGCGCATGGCTTCGGTGGGCCGCAGCCACTCGGCCGTCGAGGTGCGCGTAGTGGACGAACACGGCCAGCCCTGCCTTGCCGGCCAGGCTGGCGAGGTGGTCGTGCGTGGGCCCACAGTGATGAAAGGCTATTGGGACCAGGCCGAGGCCACGGCGGCTGCGCTGCGCCAGGATTGGCTCTACACCGGCGACATCGGGGCCTTCGATGCGCATGGTTTCTTAACCCTGCTGGACCGCTCCAAAGACGTCATCATCAGTGGTGGCTCCAACATCTACCCACGCGAGGTTGAAGAGGTGCTGCTGGAACACCCCGCCGTGCGCGAGGTGTCCGTGATTGGCGTGCCCGACCCGCAATGGGGCGAGAAGGTGGTGGCCTTTGTGGTGTTGGCTGAGGTGCGGCATTCGAGTCAGGCGCAGGATGCCGAAATTGAGGACGTGCTTGAAGCCGATCTTGAAGCCGCTCTAACAACCGAATTGGATGCGCTTTGCCTCAGCCGCATTGCACGGTTCAAACGGCCTAAACAGTATGTGCGCCTTGACCGCCTGCCCAAGAACCACAACGGCAAGGTACTGAAGACCGAACTGCGAGCGCTGTTCGCTACTTGACCAGCGCGGGGTCAATCTGGCGCAGCCGGTGGTCGACGTAGTAGCCGCCGAACTCGGTGTACTGCAGGAAGCCGCAGCCGCATCGCGGGCAGGCCCACACCTCGCAGCGGTTGTAGGGGAAGTGCTGCGCTGAGATGGGCGCGTCGGCAGTCCAGTAGTGGCTGCCCGGCCATTCCTCGAGGCTGGGCTCTTCGTCTGATTCTGGTCGAAGTGAGCCGCGCAACTGCAAGAGCGGCTCATCGACGGCCGGTGAAATCGACTCCCAACCGGGCGCCTTGAGCTTCGCACACGCGCAGGTCTGCGGCCTCAACTGCGGCGCCGTGAAAGCCCGCAAATCGTCTGCGGTCATCACTCGGCTTTGATGTTGTTGGCCTTCACCACTTTGGACCATGTGTCGACCTGTGCTTCGATGAAGGCCTGCGCGCTGGCGGGTGTGCCCGTGCTGACCACAATGCCCTGGGCGGCAAGTTTGTCAGCCACTTCGGGGGATTTGAGCGCGGCGTTGATCGCGTCGTTCATGCGTTGGACGATGTCGGCCGGGGTCTTGGCGGGCGCCAGCACGGCCCACCAGGCGGGCGCATCAAAGCCGGGGAAGCCGCTTTCTGCCACGGTGGGTACGTTGGGCAAGTTGGCGCTGCGTTGGCTGGTGGTCACGGCCAAGGCGCGCAGCCTGCCGCTGTCGATGTGCGGCTTTGAGAGAAACACCGAGCCCACAGCCAAGGGCACGTGGCCGGCCAGCGCATCATTCATCAGCGGGCCACCGCCCCTGTACGGCACATGCACCAAGTCCAGCTTGGCGTTCTTGGCCAGCATGGTGATGGCCAGGTGGCCCAGACTGCCCGAGGCGATGCTGCCGTAGCTCAGGCCTGGGGCGGTTTTGGCGCTCGCCACTACATCAGCAAAGTTCTTGTGGGGCGTGGAGGCGGCAGTGGTCAACACCATGGCACCGGTGCCAATGAGCGAGACGGCGGCCAGGTCGCGCACCGTGTCGAAGGGCAAGTTGGGCAGCAAAGCGGGGTTGACGCCGTGGGTGTCGAAAACCACGGCGAAGGTGTAGCCGTCAGCGGGTGCGGCGGCCACGGCCGCCGTGCCAATGGAGCCCGAGGCACCGCCCTTGTTGTCCACCACCACACTCTGGCCCAGGCGCAGCTGAAGCACCGGCGCCAAGATGCGCGCAACTTGGTCCACAGAGCCACCCGGCGGGAAGACTGCCACCAATTTGATCGGCTGCTTGCTGGGCCAAGCTTGGGCGTGCGCAAAGCTGTGCAGGCCGAACGACGTTCCAAACGACAGGCTGACCAGAAGCAGAGTGCGGCGCAGACGAGACATATCGGAGTTCCCGGGGTGTGGAAGATGCCATTGTCGCCCTGGTCATCGCGAAGCTTGTACACGCGCTAAGCTCACCAGTTCGGCCGGCTTCGGCTTGACTCCAACCCATGGCTCGAAGGAGATTGCGATGAGCACATCAGCCGCCTGGAAACACGATGGGGTACGGGTTGTGCCCGGCAACCAGCTCGACCCCAACACCGCGCAGACCCCGGGCATGGACCGCAAGGCGGCCATCAACTTTGCGCGCGTGGGCGCGCAGAAGCTGTGGGCCGGCACGGTGCACATCCACGCCGGCGCCAAGACGGGCGCACACCACCACGGGCCGCTGGAAAGCGTGATCTATGTCGTCAAGGGTCGTGCCCGCATGCGTTGGGGTGAACAGTTGGAGTTTGTGGCCGAAGCCGGGCCGGGTGACTTCATCTACGTGCCGCCTTTTGTGCCGCACCAGGAAATCAATGCCAGCCCGACCGAAACGTTGGAGTGCGTGCTGTGCCGCAGTGATGGTGAAGCCGTGGCCGTCAACCTGGATATTGCACCGGCCGAGCCGCCCGAGCACGTGCATTGGGTTGACCCCACGCACCCGGCACCCGAAGCATCAGCCACAAAGAAGGCTTGACGATGCATGCATTGTGGCAAGACGCCGCCAGCTTTGCGCTGGCGCACGAAACCCCGTGGCCGCGCGACCCGGCCAGCCCACCCAGCGCGGGCCAGCAGCCCTTTGGCGTGCACCACGGCGACCCTGCGCCCTACAACGTGGCACGTGGCCCGCTGCATGCGCGCGGTGGTGTTTCGGGCTGCGTGTGGCAGTACGGGCGCCAAGTGGCGGCCTGGGGCGATCCCGGCCGCGCAGACCAGACCTTCAGCGTAGCCAAAACCGTATTGGCGTTGTTGGCCGGCGTGGCGCAAGGGCGGGGCCTGTTGCCCGATGTCGACGCCCCTGTGGTGTCTCAATTGCCAGGGATCGGCTTTCATTCAGAACACAACCGCAGCATCACTTGGCGCCATTTCTTGGAACAAACCAGCGAGTGGGAGGGACAGTGCTTCGGGCTGCCTGACCAAGTGGACCGCTGGCGTGTGGTGGCCCATGACCCACGCCCGGCGGCTGGCCCCAAAGGCGGCGCACGGCCCCTGCAGGCACCCGGCACCTATTGGGAATACAACGATGTGCGCATCAACCAGCTGTCGCTGGCACTGCTGCACCTGTTCCAGCAAGCGCTGCCCGAGGTGTTGGCCCAAGCTGTGATGAAGCCACTCGGCGCCAGCACCGACTGGCATTGGGAAGGCTACGGCGATGCCTGGTTGGAAGTGGGCGGCCGGCGCGTGCAGTCCGTGCCAGGGGGCACGCACTGGGGTGCGGGCCTGCGCATCAGCGCCACTGACCTGGCGCGTTTGGGACAGCTGGTGCTGCAAGGTGGGCGCTGGGGTGAGCAGCAATTGGTGCCGGCGTCCTGGGTGCAGCGGATGCAGCAGCCGGCGGCATTGGCGCCGTTTTACGGCTGGCTGATGTGGCTCAACCCGGATGGAAGCCAGTTCCCCGGCGCATCACGGCGCAGCAGCTTCATGGTGGGCGCGGGTGGCCACTATGTCTGGCTGGAGCCCGCGCTGGACGCAGTGGTGGTGGTGCGCTGGCTCGATTCCAGTCATGTACCGGGTTTCATGCAGCGCGCGACGGCGGCGCTGCAGTCCTGAACCTCAAGCCGGGCAGGCCAGTCGTACCACATCCTTGACGTTGGGGGCTTTGGCCAGATGCCAGCAGGCTGCGATCAGTTCAGCGGCGCGGGCTTCGCCCAACACCACACCAGCCTGGCCGCGGAACTTGTTTTCCAGCGCGGCGTCGCTCAAGGGCTTTTGCAACGAGCCCACCGCGTGCTCCACAAACACATGGATACGGCGGCCGTCGCGCAGCACGGCCATAGCGTCTACCGATGCTTCGTCGATGCGGTCATCCACTGTGGCCACGACTTTGCGTCGCAGCGCAACCACGTCTTCGCGCGTGACGATGTGGTCTTCAAACTCGGGCTCGGCCGCGCGTCCGAACAGCAAACCCGCCGCGCAACCGTGGTAGACACTGAACTTGGATTGAAGGCCGTCTGCAGGTTCCTTCTTGCCGGTGAGTTCCAGCACCAGCGAGTGCACCTTCAACTCGATGCGCTCGACGTCTTCGGCACGCACGCCGCGCTCGCGCAGTTGCACGCAGGCGTCGATGCTGGGGTGGATGACGATGCCGCAGGCAAAGGGTTTGTAGGAGTTGAAAGAGATCTCGAAGCGCTGGCCCAGCTCGTCCGTGGCTTCATTCCACGCGCACTTGGTGGAGACCACTTGCGCAAAGCCGCGCGGGGCTTCCAGCGCGCGAGGGCTGGCCGTATAACCGTGGCGTGCCATCAAGGCCGACATCAAACCCGCCCGCGCAGCGGCGCCCGGGTGAAGCGGTTTGGTCATGGTGCCAAACTGTTCACGCAAGCCGACAGGTTGTGAGGCCGCAATGCCCAGTGCCATGGTGGTGCGTTCGGCATCCAGGCCCAACAGGCGCGCGCAGGCTGCAGCCGCGCCCAGCATGCCGGTGGTGCCGGTGATGTGCCAGCCACGGTCGTAGTGTTCGGGATAGATCAGGTTGCCCATGCGGCACGCCACGTCGATGCCCAGCACCAGTGCGTCCAGCACGGCCTGGCCACTGCTGCCCTGGTGTTCGGCCAGCGCGAGCGCGGCCGAGGCTACGGGGCCGGCCGGGTGGATGATGGTCTTGAGGTGTGTGTCGTCGAAGTCAAACGTGTGCGAGCTGATCCCGTTCAGCAGCGCCGCATGGGCCATGTCCACCCGGTCGGCACGGCCCAGCACCTGTGCCTGTGGCGAAGGTTCCAGCATACGCACGCCGGCCAGTGCGGCCTCGAGGGTCTCGTGCTTGGCCGCACCCACAGCGCAGCCCATCCAGTTCAGGAAAGTGCGCAGGGCTTCGTGGTTGATCGTGTCGTTCCAGCCGCGTGACGGATGCTCAGCCACGAAGCGAGCCAAGATGCGCGTGATGGGCGGGGCGTTGTGGTCGGCGGCGACCTGGGTATTGCGGGCCATGCGGTGGCGTCCTTCTATTCGTCGATTTGAATCTTGCGCTCGCGCGCCAGCGTGGTCCAGCGCGCAAGGTCGGCCTTCATGTAGGCACCAAATTGCTCGGGCGACATCGGGGTCGGGTCCAGCGCTTCCGACAGCAGCTTGTCTTTCAAGTCGGGCATGCGCAGCACACCGTTCAAGCTCTCATTGAGGTGCTTGACGGCCGGTGCCGGTATGCCGGCAGGGCCGACGACCCCATACCACTGCACAGCATCAAAGCCTTTAAAGCCCGACTCGATCATGGTCGGCACATCTTTGAGCAGCGCGTGGCGCGTGGCGCCGGTTACCGCCAGTGGCCGCACCCGGCCCGAGCGGATGTGTGGCAGTGCGGCCGCCAGGCCGGGAAACATCACCTGTGTTTGCCCGCCCATCAGGTCGGTAAAGGCCGGCGCGATGCCGCGGTAAGGCACGTGCAGGATGAAGGTGCCAGACTGTTGTTTGAACAGCTCCATCACCAGTTGCGTGAGCGAGCCCATGCCGGCAGAGCCATAGCTCAGCTTGCCTGGATTGCGCTTGAGAAACTCGACGAAGCTGCGAATCTCATTGATGGGCGTGGCGGCGTTTACCACCAGGACATTGGGTGTGCCGCCAATCATGCCGATGGGCGTGAAGTCTTTCAGCGGGTCGTAGGGCAGCTTGCGCGTGGCTGGGCTGGTGGCGTGGGTTGAGACGTAGCCTTGCATCAAGGTGTAGCCGTCGGGTGCCGCTTTCATCGTGGTTTGCGATGCGATCACACCGCCACCACCGCCCTGGTTGTCCACCACGATGCTTTGGCCCAGCGCTTTACTCCAGCGTTCGCACACCGTGCGGCCTACAAAGTCACTGCCCCCACCAGCAGAGACCGGCACGATGTAGCGCAGCGGCTTGCTGGGGAACTGCTGCGCAAATACGGGTGATGCAGGTGATGCGGCCAGCAAGCCCAAAGGCGCAGCATGCAAGAGTTGACGGCGGTTGATCATGAAAACCTCCAAGGGCGTTTGAATGGTTCGGGTAGTTTCGGCGGCGATTTCAGTCCGCCTTCACGCCGGCATCTTTGACCAGCTTGGACCAGAACTTGTTGTCTTCGGCCAGGTAAGACACAAACTCTTCAGGTGACCGGGAGATGGCAGCCTCGGCACCTTCGCGTGCCAGGGCGGCTTTCACCTCGGGGCGCTGCAAGACGGCCTGCGCCGCTTCGAAGAGGCGTTTGCTGATGTCGGCTGGCGTGCCGGCAGGGACAAAGAATCCATACCAGAACGAGAGCGTGTAGTCGGGCAAACCAGCTTCTGCAGTGCCCGGCACGTTGGGCACCAAGGGCGAGCGCTGCGCGCTGGTGACAGCGATGGCCTTCAAACGGCCTGCCTGCACCATCGGCAATACCGACGGTGGTGTGCCAAACGTGAGCTGGGCGTCACCTGCGATAACGGCTGAAATGGCCGGCGCGCCACCTTTGAACGGGATGTGAACCATGTCAACACCGGCCACCGCACTGAAGTGGGCTGCGCCCAGGTGGGGGGCGGAGCCGATGCCCGAAGTTGCGTAGTTCAAGCTGCCTGGTTTTTTCTTGGCAGCGGCAATCAATTCCTGCAGCGAGTTGATACCCGAGCTGGGGTTCACGGCCACAACCAGTGGCGATGAGGTCAAGCGTGTCACGGGCGTGAGGTCTTTGACGTAGCCCAGCTTGGGGTTGAGCGCGGGGTTCACCGAGATGCTGCTGGGGCTTGCGATCAGCAAGGTGTAGCCGTCGGCCGGCGCTTTGGAGACGAAGTCGGCGGCCAGGCTGCTGCCCGCGCCCGCTCGGTTTTCAACCACCACGGTTTGCCCTAGGGCTTTGCCCAAGGGGTCGCTGATAGTGCGTGCCACAAAGTCAGCCGCACCACCCGGTGCAAACCCGATGACCAGGCGAATGGGCTTGGCTGCGGGCCAGGCCTGGGCTTGGGCTGCTGAACCCGTTACCAGCAGTGCAACCAGAGACAGGCTAGCAAAATACCGCATGGGACGACCTTTCTTTGAAATCAGCAAGATACCGGCGAAGTTCAATCCGCAATCTGCAACACCAGCTTGCCCAGGTGTTGGTTGTCTTCCATCGCTGCTTGCGCTGCCAGCAGTTCGTCGAATTTGAAAACTCGGTCAACCAAGGGCTGGATACGGCCGTCTTCGATGGCCGGCAGCAGCGTGGCCTTGAACTCGGGCACAGCGGCAGCCTTTTGGTCGGCGCTGCGCAGTTTGTTGGACACGCCGAACAGGCGCAAGCGTTTGGCGTGCACGGTTTGCAGGTCAATCTGCGCCGACAGGGTGTTGTCGACGTAGCCCACGATGGCCATGCGGCCTTCAAAGGCCAGGCTGCGAATGCATTCGGCAAACATCGTGCCGCCCACGGTGTTGACGGCGAGGTTGGCGCCCTGCCCTCCCGTGGCTTTGAGCACCGCGTCCGCAAAGTCGGGCTGGCGGGTGTGAAGCGCCACATCCAGGCCCATGCCTTGCAAGCGCGACAACTTGTCGGCCGAACCGGAGGTGCCGATCACACGGGCGCCCAGCGCCTTGGCCAACTGCAGTGCGGCCACACCCGTGCCGGAAGACACGCCCGTGACCAGCAGCCATTCACCGGCCTTGAGCTGGCCCTGCAATACCAGCATGTCATGCACCACGAAGAAGCTCAGCGGCACGGCTGCTGCGGCTGTCATCGACAAGCCTTTGGGAACGGGGATCGCTTCACGGGCATCCATCAGCGCGTATTCAGCAAAGGCGCCATTGCAGCGGCCCATCACCGCGTCGCCCTCGGCCAGGCCGGTGACGCCCGCGCCCAAGGCGGCAATGCGCCCGGCGCCCTCACCGCCTGCGGGCTTGGCGGGGCCAGGTTTGGCCAAGCCGCCGGGGATGAGCTCGCCGCGGTTCAAGGCGGCGGCATGCATCTTCACCAGCACCTGCCCCGCTCCGGCCTGGGGCACAGGCACCTCGCCGAGTTTCAACTCCACGCGCGAGCCTTGCACTTGCAGGGAATAGGCCTTCATCTCAACGTCCTTTGAATTGGGGGCGGCGCTTTTCCACGAAGGCGCGGCGGCCTTCAGCGTAGTCTTCACTCTCGAAGCAACCCAGGATCAGGGCCTGGCAGCGATGAATGTCCAGTGTGGTGGAGGGCTTGAGAATTTCGGCCGTGATGGCCTTGGCGGCCTGCATGGTGAGCGGCGCGTTGTCGGCGATGGCGTCGGTGTATTCAGACAGCAAGGTGGGTAGGCTGTCCACCGGGGCGGTGCGGGTGATCAAGCCCAAGCGCATGGCTTCGGCGGCGTTGATGCGACGCGCAGTGAAGAACAGGTCTTTGGCCGCGCCGGGGCCTATCAGGTCCACCAGGTTTTTCATGGCCGAATAGCGGTAGCCCAGGCCCAGGCGTGCCGCCGGTATGCTGAAAACGGCGTCGTCAGCCGCGATGCGGATGTCGCAGCTGATCGCCACATTCACGCCACCACCAATGCACCAGCCGCGAATGCAGGCGATGGTGGGCTTTGAAAAGTTGAGGATGCTCATCAAGGCATCTTCAGCCAAGGCTTCGTAGTGCGCGACGGCAGCTTTGGCGGCACGCTGGTCTTCGAATTGCGAAATATCAGCGCCCGAAACAAAAGCCTTTTCGCCGGCGCCCGAGAACACCACCAGGCGCACGCGCTCGTCAGCCTGGGCTTGCTCCAGCAGCGCGGGCACGGCGCCCCACATGTCCACGCTGAGCGCGTTGTGGCGTGCAGGGTTGTTGAAGACAATGCGCAGCACGCCGCCATCCAAGTGCACCTGCACTCGCTCGGTAGGGGAGTGGTAGGTATTCATCAGAACACGCCTCTTGATTTCATCGTTGCGATGTCTGCCGCCGCCAGGCCCAATTCGCCCAGAACTTCCTCGGTGTGTTCACCGCGCTTGGGCGCGGCGCGCACGATGCGGCTGGGCGTGCGTTCCAGCGTCATGGGTTGGCCCACCAAGCGTTGTGGGCCCATGCGCGCAGAGACGACGTTTTGCACCATGCCCAGGTGTTGCACTTGGGGTTCTTCGAACACCTCGTCCATGGTGTTGATATGGCCACAAGCCACGCCGTCTTTGTTGAAGTGTTCGATCCAGTGGTCGCGGTCATGCAGCGCCAGGCGTTCGTTGATGGCGGCGTTCAGCGCGTCGCGGTTGACGCTGCGGTGGCCCTTGTCAAAAAAGCGCGGGTCGTCAATCCACTCGGGTGCACCCAGCGTGTGGCAAAACCGTTCCCAGATCTTGCTGCCGAAGACGGCGATGTTCATGTACCCGTCGCGCGCCTTGTACACGCCCGTGGGAATGCTGGTGGGGTGGAAGTTGCCTGCTTGCTGCGCCACTTCGCCGTCGATGGTCCAGCGCGCGGTTTGGAAGTCCATCATGTAGACCATGGCTTCCAGCAGCGAGGTGTGCACCCATTGCCCTTTGCCCGAGGTCTCGCGTTCCAGCAGGGCTACCAGAATGCCTTGTGCAGCAAAGATGCCGGCGCACAGGTCGGCGATGGGAATGCCCACGCGTACAGGGCCTTGGCCCGGAAGGCCGGTGACCGACATCAGCCCGCCCATGCCCTGTGCAATCTGGTCAAAGCCCGGGCGCTGCGCCAGCGGCCCGCTTTGGCCGAAGCCCGAGATGCTGGCGTAAACCAACCGCGGGTGGTCTTTGGCCAGGGTTTCGTAGTCGATGCCCAGGCGGAATTTCACATCAGGGCGGAAGTTCTCAACCACCACGTCGGCCGTGCCAATGAGCTGTTTCAAAGCCGCGATGCCTTCGGGCTCTTTCAAGTTCAGCGTGACCGAGCGCTTGTTGCGGTGCGTGTATTGGTAGTCTGAGCCGTCCTGCCCACCCAGCGTGTCATCGCCGCGCATGTGCTCGGGCATCTGCACCTGGATCACATCGGCGCCCCAGTCAGCCAATTGGCGGCAAGCCGTGGGGCCGGCGCGCACCTGGGTGAGGTCGATCACGCGAAAGCGCGCAAGAGCGGGTGAAGCAGGTTGGTGCGGCATGGTGACGTGGGGTGGGGTGCCTGGAATTAAAGCAAGCGCGTCCAAAAGTGTCAACACTTCGCTATTTATCGTTAACACTGTGAAGAGTTCGCCGCTTGTCGCACTATGCTCTTGACCTGTGAAGCCCGCTGCCAACGCCCTCACCCGCCAACCTGAAGAGCACCTCGCACCCCGCATTGCCGAGTCGCTGCGGCGGCTGATCTATGACGGCGAATTCGAGCCCGGCGAGCGGCTGAATGAAGCTGCCCTGGCCTTGCGGATGGGCACCAGCCGAGGCCCTATCCGTGAGGCGCTGCGCGCGCTGGCGGGCTGGGGCTTGGTCACGCCAGTGCCCAACCGTGGCGTTTTTGTGCGCAAGCTGTCGGTGCGTGAAATGCTGGAGGTGTACGACCTGCGGGCCCTGGTCTTTGGGTTCGCGGCCGAGCGCGCGGCGCAGCAAGCCGGCAGCGACGATGTGCAGGCGCTGTCAGCGCTGTTGCTGGCGATGGACCAGGCCAGCGCCGCTCAGGATGGCACGCTGTATTACGAACTCAACTTGCGTTTTCACGCCAAGATTCTGACAACCGCAGGCAATGAACGCGCCTGCCGGGCCTATGACGACTACGTGAAGGAACTGCATCTGTTCCGGCGCCGGTACTTCAACGGCCCAGGCAATATGCGGCGGTCCAATGAACAGCACCGGTTGATCTTTGACGCCATCCAGAGCGGGGACGGGCCAGCCGCACGTGCGGCCGCTGAACAACATGTGCTGGAGGGCCGCCAGCGCTTGCTGTCCACACTGGACGCGACGATGGGCTGAGAGGGCCATCTCGCACTTGATCAACATCTCGGAGACGACATCATGCTCTTGAAGATTCATCACTGTTGGGTGGGCCTCATTGCCGCCTCCCTGTCGTTCGGCGCTTCAGCCCAGAGCTGGCCTACCAAGCCGGTGAAGGTGGTGGTGGCGTTTACTGCGGGGGGCACGACCGATCTGCTGGCGCGCGCGGTCGGCCAGCAACTGCAGGAAAAGCTGAAGCAACCGTTCGTGATCGAGAACAAGCCCGGTGCGGGTGGCAACACCGGCACCGAGAGCGTGGTGCGCGCCACGCCGGACGGCTACACACTCATCGTGAACAGCGTAGGTCCTATCGCTGTGAACCCGACCCTTTACGGCCGGCTTCCGTACAACCCCCAGACCGACCTGGCGCCGATCGTGCAGATTGCCGACGTACCCAACGTGCTGGTGGTGCACCCGAGTGTTCCCGCCAAGACGTTAGACGAGTTTGTGGCGTATGCCAAGGCCAACCCAGGCAAGCTGAATTGTTCGTCAACCGGCATTGGTACCAGCAGCCACCTCAGCTGTTATCTGCTGTCCAAGCGTGCAGCCTTCGACGCGCAACACATCCCTTACAAGGGCGCTGATGCTTTGCGTGACCTGCTGGCCGGGCGCGTTCAGTTCATGTTTGCGACCATTCCTTCGGTGAAGCAGCACATCGACGCTGGCGCGTTGCGGGCGGTGGCGGTCACCAGCCTCAAGCGCAGCCGCTCGTTGCCGGACGTGCCCACCGTGGCCGAGCGCGGCTTTCCCGGTTTTGAGGCCGGTTCCTGGTTCGGCTTTTTTGCGCCAAAGGGCACTCCCAACGACGTAGTCTCCACCCTGAACAAGGCCGTCAATGAGATCCTTTCAGTGCCTGCTTTCGAAGCGCAGCTCATCAAAGAAGGCGCGGACCCGGCTGGCGGCTCACCTGAACAGTTTGGGCAGTTTACGCAGCGTGAATTCGAAAAGTGGCGCGCGGTGGTGAAGGAATCGGGAGCAACGGCTCAATGACCCACGACGATACGGTGCACGTTTACGACGTGCTGGCCCAGGCTTTTGTCCAGGAAGGTGTGAACACCTGCTTTGCGCTGCTGGGCGACGCCAACATGAACTGGGCGACCCGGCTGGCCGACCAAGGCTGCCGCATGATCTACGTTCGCCATGAGCACTGCGCCGTCGCAGCGGCCATGGCCTACGCGCGCAAGCAAGGCGATGTGGGCGTGGCCACGGTGACCTGCGGCCCAGGCGTGACTCAACTCATCACGGCCCTGCCAGCGGCCGTTCGTGCGCATCTGCCGGTCGTGGTGTTCGCCGGCGAAGCGCCGCTGAAGAGCGGCTGGTACAACCAGGAAATCGAACAGGCGCCGTTGATCACTGCCACAGGCGCGGTCTACCGCAGCCTGCACCTGCCCGAGCGCATGCCTGTGGCCGTGCGCGATGCTTTCCTCCAGGCTCGGCGCGAGCGCCGGCCGGTGGTGATTGGTGTGCCGTTTGACCTTCAAGGCCGCCCGTGGATGGGGCCCGTCAAACTGCCTCGGCCTTCGCTCGAGGTCTTGCCCAAACCATCGCCCATGCCCGCCCACCCTGGTGACCTTGCGCAAGCGGCGCAGCTGGTGTCTGCTGCGCAGCGTGTGGTGGTGCTCGCTGGCCTGGGCGCGGTCGAGGCCGGAGCCGGCCCGGCTTGCCGTGTGTTGGCTGCGAAGACGGGTGGGCTGCTGTCGACCACGCTGCCAGCGCGTGGGATGTTTCACGATGACCCGTTCTGCATCGGCATCTCCGGCAGTTTCACGCCCGAAGCCGGGCTCGAACTGCTGAAACAAGCCGACTTGGTCATTGCTGTCGGCTGCTCGCTGGCGTACCACGCCGGAGGCGGTGGCCAGCTTTGGCCCAAGGCCCAGACACTTCAAATCGATGTGGACCCCACAGCGGTGCACCAAGGCCAGGAAACCGCGCGCCACCACCTGCGTGCGGACGCGCGCTTGGGTGTTGAAGCATTATCTTCCTCGTTAGCGGTACGCACCACGGCCTGGCGCAGCGATGCCATCGCAAATCAAATACGCGAGGGCAAGGGCGACAGCCACGTTTGCGACGTCGAGCCAGGCAAGCTCGACCCACGCCTGGTGGTTGAAGCGCTTGAGGCTGCGATCCCGAAGGATTGGGAACTGGTGAATTCCGGTGGGCACAGCTCTTGGTGGTTTGCTCAAATGCCCTCGCGCCCGCAGGAGCGATTCCTCACCATTCGCGAATTCGGCGCCATCGGCAACGGCATCTCCTTTGCCATGGGCGTGGCCGCCGCGCGGCCCGACCGCACCGTTGTGTTGTTCGACGGTGACGGCAGCTTGATGATGCATGTGCAAGAACTGGAGACCATTCAGCGCCATGGCCTGAACATCCTGATCGTCGTGATGAACGACGGCGCCTACGGTTCCGAGCTTCACAAACTGCGCGCTGAGGGGCTGAGTGAAGGCGGCTCGGTTTTTGGCTACAGCGACTTTGCGGGTATCGCTCGGGGCTTTGGCCTGCCGGGCCAGCGCGTGACCGATCTTGATGCATTGCCGCGTCTTTTGGCCGATTTTGCGGCGTCTGGCGGCTGCGCTGTATGGGACTTCCATGTCAGCGACCAAGTGGTGTCGCCCACCATTCGGCGGGCTCATCCGAAGCCGACGCCAAAGGCTGTCTGAGACGGCAGCACGCCATACCCGCCGATGGCCGGAAACAAACCGAAATAAAGCGAGACGGCGCCGACAACCGTTCGGTCCGTCCCGTTGCGACCATGACCCGCATGAAATGGATCGTGGAGAGGGCATCATGCTGGACGAACGGCAACTGCTGAGCGCATTGGGGCCGCCTCTGCTGGCCCAGACCGACGACCCCCACGCCGAGTTGTTGACGCTGTTCTGGGGCCCGCAGTTCGACCGAGACCATGCACTGGCCCTGTGGTCGCAGTGCTTCGAGCGCCAGCCGCTCGAAGCCGCCCCGTTGCTGCCGCAATTACTCTTGCTTGGCGAGCGTTTTGATTCACTTCAACTTGCCGAACAGCAGCGGCTGCGCAGGCTCATCGTTCGGCATCGCGTCCGACACCGAGATTGGGCAGCTTGACGAGCGTGCAGCGTCGGCTTGGGGCAACAATAGCTTCCGATCGATCAGGAGCGACCATGAGCTTGCCTCACCCCCTCACCCCTCACCTCATCTCCGACGAAGCGCAACTGCGCGCCTTGATCGGCTCACCGCTGCCGCAGACCTGCGCCAAGATCACCAACCGCCTGAACTACCAGACGCGCCGCTTCATCGAGCTGGCGCCCATGCTTTGCCTGGCTACGAGTGACGCACAAGGCCAGGGTGATGTGAGTCCGCGCGGTGACCCACCCGGTTTTGTGCGCATCCTGGATGAGCGCACCTTGCTCATTCCCGAGCGGCCGGGCAACCGCCTGGCCGATTCGCTGCGCAACATCTTGGTCAATCCGCAGGTCGGCTTGCTTTTCATCGTGCCCGGTGCCACCGATACTTTTCGCGTGAATGGGCGCGCGGCTTTGACAACCGACCCCGAACTGCTGAAACCATGCGCGATCGAGGGCAAGGTGCCATTGCTGGGCATCCTGGTGGATATCGAGGAGGCCTATACCCAATGCTCCAAGGCCTTCATACGGTCCAAACTTTGGGACCCGCAACACTTTGCCAGCCCCGCCGCATTGCCCACGGGCGGCCAGGTGTTGCGTGCGATTCAGGGCGAGGGTTTTGATGGCGAAGCGTATGACCGCGAGCGCGCTGAGCGGTACCGCCAACGCGTTGGGTTCTACTGAGCCGGCGGCCGCTCAGGCCAAAGACACGGTCGTGGGGATCGGGTTGCGAAAACAGTTGGCCATGGGTGAGTAGAAGTTGGCCTGCTCGACGATCGCCTGCAGCACTTCGCGCGAAGCGTCGCCTTCGAGCGTGATCTTGGCCCTGACGGCCTGGAAGCCCATCTGCAGCGGCTCTTTCTTGGCACCGCCCGCGCCCCAGGCCGCTGGATTGCCGATGTCTCCTTCGAGGTCGACTTCCAGCTTGCTCAACTGGACACCGCGTGCCGTGGCTACGGCATGCACACCGACACACAGGCAGCCGCCCAGTGACGAGAGCAGCACTTCAGAGGGTGCCGGTGCCGTGTTCTGGCCGAAGAGGTGCGGGGGTTCATCGACCACCACGGGCGGCAACTCGCCCACGTAACTGAGCGAGCGGAACTGCCCGTCATACAGCGTCTTGGTTCTGACCGTACCTTGCGAGCTCGGGTTGTTGCGGCCCTTTTCGGCGAAGCGGCTCAAGCCCTCGGCGTCAATGCCTTTGACCCATTGGCAACTGCCCGTGGTGACGCTCTTTTCTGCGGTTTCCATCTGCTTGGCTCCTGTTTCGGTGGATGGCGTTCAGTAGGTCTTGTACGGCAGGAACTTGCCACTCATGACGATGCTCACGCGGTCACCTGCCGCGTTGGGCTCACGCTGGAGGTCCATCTTGAAGTCGATCGCGCTCATGATGCCGTCGCCAAACTCTTCGTGGATGAGTTCCTTGAACGTGGTGCCGTAAACACTGACCAGCTCGTAGAAGCGGTAGATGAGGGGGTCGGTTGGCACCGCGGTCGGCAACGAACCTTTGTAGGGCACGGTCATCAACCACTTCTTTTCGTCGGCGCTGAGGCCAAAGATCTTGCCGACGGTGTCGGCCTGCTTCTTGTCCAGGGTCATCTGGCCCAGGCAGGCAGCGGTGACCCATTCCTTGCTCAGGCCCACTTTGGTAGCGACATCGGACCACTTCAGGCCCTTGGCCACTTTGGTGGCGATGATCTTTTCGGTGACGTCGAGGCGACTCATGGCGGCTTACTCTCCTTGTGCGCGAAGGCGGGGTTGGGGTTCGGATGGCACGGCTGCCAGGGGCGGACGGTTGCGCTCCAGGCGTTCAACGGGCAGCGGCGTGACGTTGGCTCGCTCTTCAAGACCGGGCCGCACCAAGGGCGGGTGGCGCGGGTCGTGCCCGGCTGCCGCTGGGCCGCCGTCGCCATAATCCTTCGAGCGGTGAACCAGAAAGTCCACCAGATGGTTGCGGATGCGGTAGTACTGCGGATCGTGGTGCATGGTGAGCCGTGTGCGGTCGCGCGGCATGGTTACTTCAACCACTTCAGCGATGCGCGCGCGCGGCCCGTTGCTCATCAACAGCACCTTGTCGGCCAGAAGAATGGCTTCGTCGACATCGTGCGTGATCATGAAGACCGTTTGCGCCGTGGAGCGCACGATGCGCAGCAACTCGTCCTGGATGGTGCCGCGTGTGAGTGCATCGAGCGCGCCAAAGGGCTCGTCCAGCAGCAGCATCTTGGGCTCAATGGCGAAGGCGCGGGCGATGCCCACGCGTTGCTTCATACCCCCTGAGAGCTCAGCCGGCTTTTTGTGCAGCACCGGGCCCAGGCCCACCATCTCCAGGTACTTTGTGGCGTGTGCCTCGGCCTGCGCTGCACGCCACTGTGGCCAGCGCGACCGCACCGCGAAAACGACGTTGCGCAACACGCTGAGCCACGGCATAAGCGCATGGCCTTGGAAGACCACGCCGCGGTCAAGAGACGGGCCGCTGATCTGCCGACTTTGCATCAAGACGTGGCCGCTGCTGGGTTCTTCTAGCCCCGCCAACACGTTCAGCACCGTGGTCTTGCCGCAGCCGCTGTGGCCGATGATGCAGACAAACTCGCCCTGCTCGATGCTCAGGTGCAGGTTCTCGAAAACCGGTGGTCCGTCGGGCACATAGGACTTGGTCAAGGCCTCGACGGCCAGGAAGGGCGTGCTCACCGCAGTCCTTTCATTCACGGTAGGTGGCTGCGCGCTGCAGCCGCCCGAACAGGGCGTCCAAGGCCATGCCCACCACGCCGATGACCGCGATGGCAAAGATCACGTTGGGCAGCGCCAGGTTGTTCCACTCGTTCCAAACGAAGTAGCCAATGCCTGTGCCCCCGACCAGCATCTCGGCAGCCACGATGACCAACCAGGCGATACCCATGGAAATGCGCATGCCGGTGAGGATGGTGGGCGCCGCTGCCGGCAACACGACTTCGAAGGCCTTGCGCCAGGGCTTGACCTCCAGCGTGCGCGCCACATTCAGCCACTCTTTGCGCACCGAGGCCACGCCGTGCGCGGTGTTGATCAACATCGGCCAGATCGAGCAGATGAAGATGACAAACACGCCTGAGATGTCCGAGTCCTTGATCGTGTAGAGCGCCAGCGGCATCCACGCCAAAGGCGAGATGGGCTTGAGCACCTGGATGAACGGGTCCAACGCGCGATAGATCAAGGGCGACATGCCGATGACAAAACCCAGCGGCAGCGCCACGGCCACAGCGAGCACAAAGCCCAAGCCCACGCGCGCCAGCGAATGGGCTAGCTGCACACCGATGCCTTTGTCGTTGGGGCCCTTGTCGTAGAACGGGTCGCCCAGGTGCTGCACAAAGGCCCGGCCGACCTGTGCCGGTGAAGGCAGGCCGGCGGTTTTCTCCGCGCCCTTGCCCATCAGCGCGGCATATTCGGCTGACACCGCAGCCCCACCCTGCCCCGCAGTTGGCAGCGTAAGCACATGCCACAGCGCCAAGACCGCCACGAGCAGCAGCAGTGACAGCAGCGCAGCGCGCAACTTGTCTCGGAAGGAGAGCGCGTTCATCGTCTCAAGCCAGCTTTTTGATGGCGAAGGAGTTGACGTAAGCCTCCGCTTTGGCGGGGTCGAACTCCTTGCCCATCACCTTGAACTTCTTGCTGGTCTCTTTTGGCACGGTCATGCCGACCTCGGCCATGCGTTTGCGCGCGTCGGTGAGCAGGTAGACCTTTTCTGCGATGTCCTGGTAGCGCACCTCGCCTTTGACATAGCCCCAGCGCTTCATCTGACTCAAGATCCACACCGCCATCGAGTACCAGGGGTAGGGGTCGTAGTCCACACGCTCGGGCACCTTGCGCACATTGCCTAGGCCGTCGGCGAAGGTGCCGGTGAGCACCTGTTCCACCACCGCCTTGGGCTGATTGAGGTAGGCGGCGGGCGAGAGCACCTCGGCCATCAGCGGCCGGTTCTTGGGGTCGCGCGCCATCGCCGCAGCGGTGAGGATGGCGCGGTACAGCGCAGCGAAGGTGTTGGGGTTCTCCTTCACGAATTGCGCCGGAACACCGAAGCTGCAGCAAGGGTGGCCGTCCCAGATTTCACGGCTGAGGATGTGGATGAAGCCCAACTCGTCATAGACCGCGCGCTGGTTGATGGGGTCTGGGCCTAGGAAGCCGTCAATATTGCCGGCGCGCAGGTTGGCCACCATTTCCGGCGGTGCGGTAACGCGCAGCTGCACGTCGGTGTCGGGGTTGATGCCGTGCTCGGCGAGGTAATAGCGCAGCAGCAGGTTGTGGATGCTGTAGTCGAAGGGAATGGCGAACTTGAAGCCCTTCCAGTTCTTCGGGTCGCGGTTGTTCTTGTGCTTGTTGGCCAGCACGATGGCTTGGCCGTTGACGTTTTGAATTGTGGCCACATTGATGGGCATGGCCGCTGAGCCCGCGCCCATGCTGATGGCCAGGGGCATGGGCGCCAGCATGTGGCTGGCGTCGTATTCGCGGCTCATCACCTTGTCACGGATCAGCGCCCAGCCGGCTGTCTTGACCATCGTGACGTTCAAGCCCTGCTTCTTGTAGAAGCCCAAAGGGTCGGCCATGATCAAGGGGCTGGCGCAGGTGATGGGAATGAAGCCGATCTTGAGATCGGTCTTTTCCAGCTTGCCACCTTCTTGTGCCATGGCTTCGAGCGCGCCCAGAGGCATGACCGACGAGACTGCTGCCATCGCGGTGCGCCGACCCACCGCACGGATGAAGGCGCGTCGTTCGCTGTCCCGAGGAAAGATGGCGCGCATGACAGCCGACTCAATGACCCGCCGGTTCATGGCTTCGGTGTTGCCTTGCTGCAAGCGGGCTTCGAAGTCCGCGCTGACCGGTTCACCGTCGTGATCGGCCTGGGTGGCGTGGTTGCCGCAACTGCAGCGCAGGCGGGATGACGCGCTGAACGGGTCGAGGAGGCTCATCGGGGGTCCCTTTCCATCAAAAGTCGAGCAAGGTGAAGTCGGCCTTGGTCACGCCACATTCAGGGCAGTACCAGTCTTCAGAGATGTCAGCAAACCGCGTGCCAGGAGCCAGGCCGTGCTCGGGTGCGCCCGCGGCCTCGTCGTATACCCAGGAGCACACCTGGCAGACCCATTGCTGGTACTCGGTCGTCGTTTCCATGGCGCTTGTCATGAACGGCCTCACATGCGGTCGCCGCAGGTCTTGCAGCCGCCTTCAATACGTGCAATCTCTTTGCGAAGGTGCTTGATGGCGGGCGTGACAATGGCGACAAAGTAGGCCTCACGCAAGCGGCGCTGCGCGGCATTGCGAAGGAGGTATCCCTTCGCACCTTGGTGCAGCATGGCCGAATGCGCGGCGCGCAGAGCCAGTTCTCCGCCGGCCAGGCGCAGCTTCAGGATGTCCAGGATGACTTCAGCCGTGGGGTTGGCGGTGATCGTGTCGGCTAGCGCCAAGGTCGCCTCGCGTGCCTGGTCGAGCAGTGGCTGCAGCTCGTCCGGGCGGTCGTCGAGATATTGATTGACGTGAGCGTGTGTGCGGTCGGCCTCGCGCATCAGCCGGATGCAGGCGTCGATCAGCCCCAGGCCCATGCCCATCTGCGCCAGCACCATGCCGGGCTTGATGCGCCGGATGTAGGCCAGCGACTCGGGCGGGTGGGCGAGCACACGAGCGTCGGAGATGAAGGTATCTCGAAACTGGCAAGCCAATGTGCGCGTGCCTTCGAGCGCAACGAAGGTGGCGCACTCGATCATCCGGAAATCTCTGGCTGAGCAGTCAACGACGAAGAACACCCGTTGTGCCTCGTCGGCGCCTTGAACCGGGCAGCCCGTGACAAACATGTGGCCTTCGCCCAGGTTGGACACCCAAGGCAGCACACCACTGACCCGGTAGCCCCCTTCGACGCGCACAGCCTTCAGGCGCGCTTCTTCAATGGCATCGCAAGACTTGACCGTATTCGACAGGCCGGTTCCAGCCAAGAGTTCACCGCGTGCCATCCGGGGAAGTAGCTCTTCCTTCAGGGCCGTGTTATCCGACATGTCCAGGTAGCGTGCGGCCGCGGTCTGGCACCACACCATGAAGCCCGTGGCCATGCAGGTGCGCGAGACCTCGTCCATGGCTTCGACCACACTGCGCAGGCCCGCACCGTTGCCGCCATAGGCAGGCGCCACCACACCACGGTAGGCGCCAGCTTCACCCAGCTCACGCAAGAACGCTTCAGGGTAGAGCGCCTGCGTATCAATCTCCAGCACATGAGGCGACAGCGAGCGAGCGATAAGTGCCGTCCAAGCGCTGGGGTGTGCCGTCGCGACATTTGGCCTGCCGCCTCCGGCAGCCGTGTGCGTTGCTTCCATGACCATTTCACTCACGTCTTGACCTCCGTGCTGCCCTGCCCCGGTTTGGACAGACTGCTTAGCAAGTCCTATCGCAATCAGCGTGCCAGCAACAAAGTGGTCGGTTTAAGCTGGTTTTTCCGGGCAGCGGCGGGTTTGCCGTCACATCTGGGTTGCCTGCGGGCCGACAAAGTCGCGCAATGTCGTGCTTTGTCAAACGACTTTGTCGATTCAGTCGCTCGGGCGCAGACGGCGCAAGCGGTAGGCCAATTGGCGCGAGCTCATCCCCAGCTCACGGGCGGCTCGTGCCTGGTTGCCTCCGTTGCGCTGCAGGGCCGCTTCGATGCGCGCCAGGTCTTCAGGGCGCACCCAGTCGTAGGTCCGTGTGCCGACAGTCAAGGCGACCTCAGGCGCGGGGGCCGGTGCTGGCCGTGCACCGGGCAGGTGATCGGCGCGAGCCGCTTCATCGGCCAGTGCGCGCGCGATACCTTCGGCAGTCAATTCAATGTCGGCAGACAACAGCACCAGGCGCTCCAGCACGTTGCTGAGCTGGCGTATGTTGCCCGGCCACAGGAAATCGCAGAGCGTCGCCATGGCGGCCGCCCCTACGATGACATTGCGTTGGTGCTGCTGATTGAGCCGGCTCACGAAGGCCTGCACAAGCTCCGGGATGTCGCTGCGGCGCTCGCGCAAGGCAGGCAGTTGCACCGGGATCACGTTCAGGCGGTACATCAAGTCCGCTCGGAAGCGCCCGGTCTCGACCAGCCGGTGCAGGTCCTGGTGGGTGGCTGCCACCAGCCGCACATCGACTTCGATTTCGCGTCCCTGACCACCCAGACGCTCGATGCGCCGCTCTTGCAATACGCGCAGCAGCTTGACTTGCATCGGCATCGGCAAATCGCCGATCTCGTCCAGGAACATCGTGCCACCGTGGGCTTGTTCAAATCGTCCGCTGCGCGCGGTCACCGCGCCGGTGAACGCCCCGCGTTCATGGCCGAACAGTTCGGACTCGAACAGCGCCTCAGGAATGGCGCCGCAATTGATCTTGACGAAAGGGCCGGCGCGGCGTGCGCTTTGCAGGTGGAGCGCCCGAGCAAACAGCTCTTTGCCGGTGCCGGATTCACCCAGGAGCAGCACCGTGACGTCTGCGCTGGCAACCTGCTCGATTTGCTGCAGGGCCTGGCGCAAGGGCCGCGAGCTGCCGACGATGCCCGCCGGGTTCGGCCGCAGGCTGGGCCGTTCGTGCAGGGCATGGCGCAGGCGGTGGTTCTCCTGCTCGAGCACGGCCGTGCGCTCGGCGACCAGGCGATTGACCTGCAATATTTGGCCAATCAGCGCCGCCAGCGCGGTCAGCAAAGTCATGTCGTTGGACAGTGACCGCGGGCGTGCCCGCAGCCGATGCGCGCCCAACACGCCCAGTTGCCCATGGGCGCCCATCACGGGCACAGCGATGAAGCTCACGGTGTCCGGCGGCAAGGTCTCGCGCGCGACCGCCCGGAACAAAAAGTCAGGCTCGGCATCGACATCCTGCACGATGCAGCCCGTGCCGGTGGCCATCACCCGCCCCGTGATGCCTTCGCCCCAACCGTAATGGCCGCGCTCGACTTCCTCGCGCGTCAAGCCGTAGGCGTGTGCGATCTTGAGGCTTCTTGCGGCGTCAACCGTGGTGTCCGGCAGCACCACGCGGCCGCGGTTCAATCCGATGAGCTCGGACATGAGTTGCAGCATCTCGCGAATCACCCGGGCGGGTTCCAAGCAGCGTGTCATGCGGCGCGAGGCTTCCACCAGCAGCAACAGCTCCTGCTCCGCCAGAGGTTCCGCACGAACCCGCGTGGATGCCGCCAGTGCAACCGCATGCTCGGTGACAGGAACAGAACGGGTTGGCATGCAGGTGTTCTCGTAGAAGCAGAGCCAACCTGCGAGCAAGCCCTGTGCCAAGCCGCGCTGGCTGCGGCAGGGGCAGCGCGCACTGCACAATCAACGGCGTCGACCGGAGCCTTTGATGAGCACACGTGCAAGAACACAACCCATAGGTGCCGACGAACCGGTGCTGATCTACATCCACGGCGTCGGCCCGCAACTGCCACGCGAGGCGCTCAAGCAGCAGTGGGACCTGGCGCTGTTTGGCCGTGAATTGGGCGAGCGCAGCCGCATGGCCTACTGGTGTGATGCGCTGCACGCTCCGGCTGCCGCTGGGGGCAAAAACACGGGCACGGCCCAATCTGCAAAAACGGCCAAGGTGGAGCCGACGGCTTGGCAAGCAGCGTTGAACAATGAACAGGCTGCCGCGCTGGCCGACTTCGAGCGGCGGTTGATGGTCCGCATGGGTGCACCGTTGTTGTCCGATGACGCACCGCGCACCGGCGCTGTGAAGAAGGTGCTGCCGCTGCCGGCTTGGGCGCGGCGGCCGGCCGGCAAGGCTTTCTTGAAGGCGTTTGTCCAAGACACGGCGGCTTATTTCTTTGCCGTTGGCCAGCGCGCGCGGATACAGCAACGGTTGCGCGCGGAGCTGGCCGCTGCGGGCAGCCGGCCCATAACGCTGGTGGCTCATAGCCAAGGTTCGGTCATTGCGCATGAGGTGCTCAGCGCCATGCGCGGCAAGCTGCCGAAGATCGAGGCCTTTATAACCATCGGTTCACCGCTGGGTATTCAAGAGTTGCAAGACCTGCTGCAACCCGCGCCACTGGAAGTGCCGCGTGTGCTGCGGCGTTGGAACAACTTTGCGGATCCGCTGGACCCGGTGGCGCTGGACAAATCGCTGGCCAGCGACTTTGCGCCGTCCGAGCTGGGCACACGCATCCAAGACGAGATCATCGTCAACAGCTATACGCGCAAGCTGTGGGGCTTCAACCCGCACGCTGCCGTGGGCTACCTGGCGCACCCCAGCGTGCGGCGCGCGGTCAATGGGGCCCTGCGCATGGACTCCATGGCGCGCTTCGTGCTGGCGCGCGACGTGACAGAGCGCCTGGGTGCTAATGCCGAAGAACGCCACCCAGTTTTGATCGAGGTGCTGGAGCCGGGTTACCGCGCGCTGGACGAAACACCGCAGGCGCTGCTGCAGGCTGAGGCCAGCGAGTTGGCGAAGAAGGTGAAGTGGGCGAAACAGACCCGGCAGGTGCGGGGAATGTCTGCCGAAGCAGTTGATGGTAGCCTGCGCCTGGAGGATCGCATCCAGCATGCGGCCGAGGCCTTGCTCGGCATCGTGAGTGACGTGAAGGCCGCACGCATCGATCCTCTGCGCCGCTTTGTGGCTGCACATCTCACTGCCAGCGAACTGCAGCAGGTGGGTGTGCGGCATCGCGAATTGCGCGTCTACGCCGTGTGGCTGAGCTCGCGCAAATCCAAGCTGACAGACAGGCGCTCGTTGGGCGCGATCAAAGCCGATGCGGCCTTGACCAGTTTTGCAGCCGACGGCGCGGGCATCACCTGGGCGGTGTTGGACACGGGTATTCAGGCCGACCACCCGCACTTCAAGGACAGCCTTGCGGCGGTTTATGACTGCACGCAACCTGGGCCGCCACGCCTGGTGCGCAAGGCCGAGGACGCTGATGGCCACGGCACGCATGTGGCGGGCATCATTGCGGGGCGCTCTGTGCCCGCCAAGCAGCCCAAAAGAACCCCAGCAAAGCCCGAGGACGAACTGCGCGGCGTGGCTCCACGCACGCGCCTGGTGGTCTACAAAGTGCTCGATGACGAAGGTTTTGGTGAAGACGCCTGGACCATCAAAGCCCTTGACCATATCGCCCAACAGAACGAAAACGTCACCGCCGGCCTGGCTGTGCACGGCGTCAACCTGAGCCTGGGAGGGCCGTTTGACCACACGGTCTACGGCTGCGGTTTTTCACCCATCTGTGCGGAGCTGCGGCGGCTGTGGCGCAACGGTGTGTTGGTGGTGGTGGCCTGCGGCAATGAAGGCCAGTTGCAGGTGCAGACGCGCGACGGCGAGGTGGAGATCAACACGCCCATGTCCGTTGGAGACCCGGCCAACCTGGAAGAGTGCATCGCCGTGGGCGCTGTCAATGCCGACCGGCCGTACCTGTACGGCGTATCTTCGTTTTCATCGCGCGGCCCCACGGCGGACGGCCGCGCCAAGCCCGATGTGGTGGCGCCGGGTGAGCGCATCTTGTCGTGCAACGCCCACTGGCGATCCAGCGGCGGCGCGCCCTACGTTTACAACAGTGGCACCAGCATGGCTGCGCCGCATGTGTCGGGGTTGCTGGCGGCTTTTTTGTCGGTGCGCCGCGAGTTTCGGGGCCGGCCCGACGAGGTCAAGAAGATTTTGATGGAGGCTTGTTCCGACCTGGGCCGCGACCGCTACCACCAGGGGCGTGGTTTGCCGAATTTGATGCAGATGCTTTTGAGCGTTTGAGGCTCTTGTTCCTTTGGGGCGAGAAGCTGAAAATGCCTTCGCGGCCCAGTCGGGCGATTTCTGATTCGATGATGTCGCGCACAGCGGCCATCGACGCGTTGCCCAGATTTTCGATGCGCGACGCCAGCACCAGCAGGCGGTTGAGTTGCACGCCGGAAATCTCGGAGATCCGCACCCGCTGGGCGGTGGCTGGTTCCTTGAAGACGGAGATCGGCATCACCGTAGCCCAAGGGCCGCGCAACACCAGCTCGCGGATGGAGTCGACGGAGTCGATCTCAGCGCGCACTTGCAAGCGCAAGCCCAGTGGCTGCAATTGGCGATCCACCAAACCGCGGTGCAAGGTGGTCATCAGCAGCGGCAGCCCGGTCAACTGCCGCGCTGAGACCACGGGCTCCACGCCCAACGAAGGGTGCGACACCAGCGCGAAAGGCTCACCCATCAAAGGGTGCAAGGACAGCGGGCGGCCGGGCTCCGGGTTGGTGAGGATGGCCATGTCGATCATGCCGCGCTCCAGCCAGTCCATCAGCGTGGGCGTGAAGGCCTCACGGGCGCGCAGTTCGATGCCGCTGACGGCGCGCTGGCAGGCTTCGAAGAGCCCAGGTAACAGCACACGCGCCAAAGTGGGCGACGCGCCCAACACCACTGGGCTCTGCTGCTCATCCAGCCGCTTGGCCAGCAGTTGGCGCACCCGCGCGGCTTCTGCCAACATGCGTTGTGCAGACTCATACAGGGTCACGCCAGCGGGTGTGAGGCGCACCCCGCGTGGCAAGCGCAGCAGCAGCGGCACGCCGAGGTCGTTTTCCAGTTCGCGCAGTTGGCGGGTCAATGCCGGCTGCGCGATGTTCACGGCGGCTGCGGCGGCCGTCAGGCTGCCCGCATCGGCAATGGCGACAAAGTAACGCAGGGCGCGCAGGTTCATGTTGAGGGCTCCCGTCCCGAGTTCGGCCCTGCGGTGGGGTCCGGCGCTTCGGTCGTGTGGTTTGGCAAGCGGGTTTGCAATATCAACATGATATGGCGAGGGACGCCAACGGCATTGGACGCTGAGCCGCGCTGTCCGTAGACTTTTGCCGATATTCAGCGCAACGGCGCGCCGCCGCCCTAAGGCACCGCATGGCAACAGATAACAAACCGGCATTGGTCGAGCTTGACGCGCTGCAAAGCTTCATCGCCGCTGCCTTGCGCGGCGTGGGCATGCCACCGGCCGATGCCCACACCACGGCCACACTCATGGCGCAGGCCGATCTTCAAGGCTCGGACGGCCACGGCGTCATCCGACTGGCGCCCTACATCAAGCGCATCCGGGCTGGAGGTATGAACCTGCACCCGAACATCCGCGCCGTGCATGAGCGTGCAGGCATGGCCGTGCTGGACGGCGACAACGGCATGGGCCACGTGGTGGTGTCGCGCGCGGTGGAGATGGCCATCGACAAGGCGCGCCAAACCGGTGTGGCCTGGGTGGGCACGCGCGCCAGCAACCATGCCGGGCCTGCTTCGCTGTATGCACGCATGCCGATCGCCCACGACATGATTGGCCTGTACTTCGCAGTCGGCAATGCCAACCATCTGCCGCCTTGGGGTGGCATGGAGATGCTGCTGTCCACCAACCCTATTGCAGCAGGCATTCCCGCGCTGCACGAACCGCCTGTGGTGCTGGACATGGCCACTACCGTGGCTGCGTATGGCAAGGTCAAAGCCAAGGCCAAGTCTGGCGAGATGATGCCCGAGGGTTGGATGATTGACCGCCAAGGTCAACCGCTGCTGGACCCCAAGCGCGCCGATGAAGGTTTCCTCTTGCCCATCGGCGGCTACAAAGGTTTTGGGCTGGCGCTGATGGTGGGCCTGCTGGCCGGCACGCTGCAGGGGGCGGCCATGGGCCGCGAGGTGATCGACTTCAACAAAGATTTTGCGACCAAGACCAACACCGGCCAGGCGATTCTGGTGATCGACCTGCGTGCCTTCGGAGATCCATCTGCTTTCAAGGCGCGCGTGGATACGGTGGTGCGCGACCTGCGCAACGCGCCGCGCATGCCGGGTGTGGAGCGCATTTGGCTGCCGGGCGAACAGAGTTATGAACGCAGGCGTCGCTATGCCGAGCACGGCATTCCGTTGTCGGCTGGTGTGATGGGCGACCTCGCTGTTGTGGCTGCCGAGCTGGGGCTTGCCCCTTTGGCGACCTTGCCCAGCGCGGCGTGACACTCGCCAAACGTGCACTCTGCAGCGAACCCGGCATGAACGACCCGCAACCAACCGCGCCTGCTAGTCCGAGCTTGCAGCCGCGTGGCTTCTCCATCGACCGCAGCGACGGCCGGCCGCTGCGGCCGGGCAGCCTACATACCAACCCAATGCTGTCCAAATGGCTGAGCCTGGCGCAGCCGGGTGTCATTCGCGTCTTCACTGGCAAGGTGGAACTGGGCCAAGGCATCCTGACTGCTCTGCAGCTGATCGTGGCCGAAGAGCTTGACATGCCACTGCATGCCGTGCACGTCACGCCGGCGAGCACGGTGCGCGGGCCGGATGAAGGCGTCACCTCGGGCAGCTTGTCGGTGCAAGACAGCGGCGGCGCTTTGCGCCACGCTTGCG
This sequence comes from Rubrivivax sp., assembly GCA_965249635.1. Taxonomy (GTDB): domain Bacteria; phylum Pseudomonadota; class Gammaproteobacteria; order Burkholderiales; family Burkholderiaceae_C; genus Rubrivivax. The sequence continues at coordinate 292,681 of OZ252248.1, forward strand.
CCGAACTGCGCGGCATGGCGCTGCAGCGCGCGAGCGCGAGCAGCGGGCATGCTTCAGGCAGCTTGCGCGTGATGGATGGCGTTGTTTATTCGGCGGATGGAACACGCCTGGGTGCCTATGGCCAGTTCCTCAGCGATGCGGACTTGGACGTGGAGTTCAGTGGCCGCTGGGCGCCAAAGTCAGCGGCACAGCGTCATATGCTTGGGTCGGCTGAGCCGCCACGCCTGGACCTGGCGGACAAGGTGTTTGGCCAGGCGCGCTTCATTCACGACCTGCGCTTGCCCGGCATGCTGCATGGGCGTGTGCTGCGCGGCCCCGGCCTGGGTGCCAAGCTCGTTGGCTGGCCGCCAGCGGCCGCCCAGGCGCTGCCGCCGCAGGTGCGATGCTGGGCCGATGGCCAATGGGTGGCCGTCGTCGCGGCCAGTGAACTGGAGGTTGATGCGGCCGCTGCCCGCGTCAAAGCCAGCTTGGTCTGGCGAGCTGGCCCGCCCTTGCCTGACCCGCAGGCGTTGACCACGTTCCTGCAGTCCGCGCCGCATGACAGCACCGTGACCGCGCAGCGTGGCGAAACAGAGTTGCCGGCTTCCGGCAGACGTTTTAGCGCCCGCTATGTCAAGCCTTATCTGGCCCACGCATCCATCGGTCCTTCTTGTGCCATCGCGCGATGGGATGGCAGGCAATTGGAGGTCTGGACCCACAGCCAGGGTATTCACAACCTGCGCGACGACCTGGTGCTGGCGCTGGCACGTGAGCAAGCGCCGGTGCCGCGTGAAGCCATCGTGATTCACCATGCGGAAGGCGCGGGCTGTTATGGGCACAACGGTGCGGACGATGTGGCGTTGGACGCGGTGCTGATGGCACTGGCTTGCCCTGGGCAGGCCGTGCGGGTGCTGTGGTCGCGCGCCGACGAGCTGCGCCACAGCCCTTTTGGTGCGGCGCAGGTGGTGGAGCTGCAAGCTCACGTGGACGCCGCCGGCATCCTCACCCACTGGCAGCATGAGCTGTGGGCCAATGGCTACAGCTCTCGGCCAGGCCGTGCCAAAGTGCCCACGCTGCTGGCCGCCAGTGAGCGGGCCGATGCAGCGGCTCTGCCCTTGCCCATCAATCCGCCACTGGCCTCGGGCGGCGGCGCTGATCGCAATGCCGTGCCGGCCTACCGTGTGCCGAACCTTAGAGTCATCAACAACCGCTTGACGGTGATGCCGCTGCGCACCTCGGCTATACGTGCGCTGGGCGCGTTTGCCAATGTGTTCGCCATCGAGTCCTTTGTTGACGAAATGGCCTTGGCGCTGGGCGAAGACCCGTTGACATTCCGCCGCAAGCACCTTGACGACCCACGCGCTCTGGCGGTGCTGGACCAGGTGGTGGCGCGCTCGTCTTGGTGGCGATCACGCCACGAAGCGGCTGAAGGTGTTGGCCATGGGCTGGCATGGGCGCGCTACAAAAACACGGGCGCCTGGTGCGCCGTGCTGGCCCGAGTACAGGTTGAAGCCGAAGTCCGCGTTTTGAATCTCGATCTGGTGGTGGATGTGGGCATGGTGGTGGACCTGGACGGTGTCATCAACCAGATCGAAGGCGGCGCCATTCAAGCCACCAGTTGGACCTTGAAAGAGCAGGTGCGTTTCGACCGCAAGGGCTTGTTGGTGGACGGATGGGAGAGTTACCCGGTGCTGCGCTTCACCGAAGTGCCCGAAGTACGCGTGCACGTGATCGACCGGCCCGACGAGCCATCCCTGGGTGCCGGTGAAGCAGCCCAGGGGCCAGTGGCGGGCGCCATCGCCAACGCGGTGAGTGATGCGCTGGGTGTTCGCGTTCGGTCGCTGCCCTTGGACGCCGAGCAACTGCTGCGCGCCGTCCACGCTGCAGAAGGATGACAACGATGTTCACGGTCAACGGCCAAGCCTTCAACACCGATGCGGAGCCCGGTGTTCCGCTGCTCGGCGTGCTGCGCGAGACACTCGGGCTCAGCGGGCCGAAGTTCGGCTGTGGCGAAGGTGAATGCGGGGCCTGCATGGTATTGGTGGATGGCCAGCCGCAAACCGCCTGCAACCTGCCCTTGTGGGCAGTCGAAGGCAAACAGGTTCAAACGCTGGAAGGCCTGGGAACGGCCGAATGCCCCCATCCGCTCCAGACAGCCTTCATTGAGGAGCGCGCAGCGCAATGTGGCTTTTGCGTGGCGGGCATCATCGTTTCGGCGAGCGCGCTGTTGAAGACAAACGGCCAGCCCAGCCCAGCCGACATCAAGCAGGCCCTGGACAAACACCTGTGCCGCTGCGGCGCCCACACGCGCATGATTCGCGCGGTACAGAAGGCAGCCGCATCAAGCCCACCCCCAGACAACGAAAGCCCCCAGGCACCATGAGCTGGCTCAACCCTTTGTCCCACCACCATACACCGGGCGGTTTCTGGTTCTGCGGCTGCGCAGGTTTGCCCATCGTGGCCGACTCTGGCGGCGGTAAGTCTGGAACCCTTGGCGAAGCACCCAAGCGTGCGCCGGTGGTGCTGCGCGGCCAGCGTGCTCGAACCATCGATGTGCATGCGCATTGCTACTTCCAGGCCGCCATCGACCTGATGGGTGAAGAGGCCAAGGCGGTGCTGCCGCCGGTCAAAGGCGTGCCCGAACACTTCTTGCAAGTTCAGCAGCAACTGGATGCGCGTTTTGCTGCGATGGACCGCATGGGCATCGACCTGCAGGTCTTGAGCATCAACCCCTTTTGGTACAAAAAGGACCGCGATACGGCACAGGCCATCTGTCGTCTGCACAATCAAAACCTGGCCGAACTGTGTGCACAACACCCCAAGCGCCTGGCCGCTTTTGCGTCCCTGCCGATGCAATTCCCCGACCTGGCGGTGTCGATGTTGGACGAGGCGGTCAAGAAGCTGGGCCTCAAAGGTGCGGCCATCGGCGGCAGTGTGGCGGGGCACGACTTTGCGAATGTCGAATACCACCCCGTGTTGGCCAAGGCACAAGAGCTTGGCGTCATGCTCTTCATCCACCCACAGAGCACGCCCGAACTTGGCGCACGCTTCAAAGGCAATGGCTGGTTGTCCAATGTCATCGGCAACCCGCTGGACACCACCATCGCGCTTCAGAAGCTGATCTTTGAAGGGGTGCTTGACAAGTTCCCGGAACTCAAAGTGCTGGGCGCACACGGCGGCGGTTTTTTGGGCAGCTATGCGCCGCGCATGGACCGCAGCTGTTTTGTGTCGCCGCAAAACTGCAACCCCGCCATCGTGTTGAAAAAGCGGCCGACTGAATACTTGCGGCAACTCATCTTCGACTCGCTGGTGTTTACGCCCGAAGCCCTGCGCCACCTGGCCGCCGAGGTCGGCACCAGCCAGATCGTCATCGGTACGGACCACCCGATCCCGTGGGAAGAAGATCCGGTGGGCCATGTCATGGCCACACCCGGTTTGAGCGACGACGACCGTCTGGCCATCCTGGGCGGCAACGCGATGCGGCTGCTCGGTTTGGAACTTTGAACCACTAGCGGTTCACAAAAGCAGACCAAAACCATCCAAGAGACTCTCAAGGAGACTGCATGAAACAAATGACCGGAATCGCATTCAACCGTCGCTCGGCGGCTTGGGCCTTAGCCCTTGTGGCGGGCGCTCTGGGCCAACTTCCCGCGCACGCGCAATCACCTGCCCAGCCGGCCTACCCCAACAAGCCCATCCGCATGATCGTGCCGTTGGCCGCAGGCAGTGCGGTGGACGTTGCGGCGCGGCTGCTGGCTCAGAAGATGGGTGCCAACATGGGCCAGACCATCGTTGTAGAAAACATCGTTGGCGCGGCAGGCGTTATCGGCGCGCAGCAGCTCGCCAAAGCGGCGCCCGACGGCTACACCATTGGCGGATTCAATGACAGTGTGCTCACGATGGTGCCTAACCTGAATGCGCAGACACCGTTCAATCCAGTGACCGACTTTGTGCACGTCTCCCGCGTGGCAACTATCGAATTCAGTGTTGCGGTAGCGCCCAATTCACCTTGGAAAAGCGCGGCTGACCTGGTCAGCGCCGCCAAGGCCGCGCCCGACAAATTCACCTACGCTTCAGGCGGCAATGGCAGCCCGCAGCATATGGGCGGGGCGCTGTTTGCCGCGCATACGGGCATCGAGCTCAAGCATGTGCCCTACCGCGGTGCCAGCCAGGCCGCGCAAGACGTGGCCGGCAACCAGGTGGACATGACTTTCCAGGGCATAGCCACGGTCGCCTCGCTGGCCAAGGGCGGCAAGCTCAAATTGATTGGTGTGATGGCTGACCAGCGACATCCGGAATACCCCGACACCCCCACGCTGAAGGAAGTAGGCATTCAAGGGTTCGAATACAGCACCTGGTTTGGCATGACGGCACCAAAGGGCACGCCCAAGGAGATTGCCGACCGCCTGCAGCGCGAGGTGGTGAAGGCGCTGGCGGACCCGGAAATTCAAACCCGCTATGCCGCTCTGGGCTTGAAGTCCAACGGCAGCACACCGGAAGTCATGATGGCTAACGTACGTGAGCAGCTGCAGCGCTACGGCAAGGCCATCAAGGACAACAACATCAAGGGCGATTGAGCCAAGGCGCAACATGATGACCCCTCAACTTCAAACCAAGGCGCGTGTTTTGCGCCCTTCTGAAATCGCCAGCCACGACCGGGGCGGCGGTGCACGCACCACGCCGTTGGTGTCGCCGGCCATTGGCGCGCACGGCTTCATCAATGGAATCACAGAGTTTGCGCCGGGTGCAGCCATCCCGTTTCACAGCCACAACTGCGAGGAAAGCGTGGTCCTGCTGGAGGGCGATGCGCTGCTGGATATCGGCGGCGAAACGCATGCGGTCAAGCCCTTCGAGACCACTTGGATTCCGCCGAATGTCTCGCACCGCTTCCGCAATGTGTCGAGTACGCAGCCCATGAAGATCCTGTGGATCTATGCTTCCACGCAGGCCACGCGCACGCTCACTGAAACCGGCGAAACTCGGCCGGTGTCGGCCGAGCATGCGCGCTGAGCGCCTGCAGCGTATGCGGTTCAGCGCCCGTTCAAGCGCTCGCGTTCGCTTTGCAATAGCTTTTGATAGACGCTCTGGCCCAGCGGGTTGAGCCACACCACGGCGCTGTGGACCAGCAGGCCGATGATCCAACCCCCAGTGGGCAAGCCCAACCAGCCGTTGCGGTGCCCTGCCAGCCACAAGCCGGCATTCACCAGCACAAAGACACCAGCGTGTATGAGCCAGCCGAACTTCAAGCCGGCAGCGCGGCGTGCTTGTTTCTCGAGATCCGTGTCGCTGTGTTCCATGGTGTGCCCCTTTGAGTTGGAAGATCCAATGTAACGAACTGTGGCACCGCCGAGCACCACCCTCAAGCTCGAGGCGACCAAGTGCCGGCGAGTGGCGCGAAACGCGGCTGGCGCGTCGGCAAGTGGGCTCCGCAGAGCAGGGTCTGGCGCGAAAACGCCCCCACTCCAAAGGCGGGTTTGCCTTAACGAGCGCTTAACAAGGCAGTGCTACCCTTTTGAATTGATTAGCTTAACGAACCAAACTCGCCTGCCCATGGCGCTCTCTTCCAGCCGAAGCCGAACCGCGCCGCAAGGGGTAACACGCCCCGTTGCGCGCTCGCTTGCGCGCACGAACCGCCCCATGGCCACCACTTGTGCCGAAGCGGTTCTGAAGGTGATGCCCGGCGTGATGGACGCCATGCGCAGTGCCATGCGCAATCAAGTCGGCTCGGCGCTGTCGGTTCCGCAATTTCGCTGCCTGAACTTCATTGCACAGCGGCCCGGCTGTTCCATTGGCTGCGTAGCCAAGTTTCTGGGTGTGAGCATGGCTACGGCATCGGCCATGGTGGACCGTCTGGTCACTGCAGGCGCGGTCATGCCTTCAACAGCCGCCGCCGACCGCCGCCGCGCCGAATTGCAACTCACGGCGCAAGGGCGTGCCCTTCTTGACCCCATCCGCAAAGGTGCGCAACAAGAATTTGCGCAGGCCCTCGGTGCTTGCTCCGATGACGATCTTCAGGTCGTCTGTGCGGGCTTGGGGGTGCTGCAACGTGTGTTTGTCCAACTGACCTGAATTCAAACGAGAACCCGTCGAAATGATTGTTTGCAAGACTTCACTTCCTTCGTGTGCACGCGTGCTGACCTGGGCCGCAACGGGCGCTTTGATTGCCACGCTTGCAGCGTGCAACAAGGCGCCTGAGGCCACACCTGCTGCGCCAGCTGCAGCGGCCGAAGCGGCCGCCTCTGGCGCTGTGACAGCCGCGACTTCAACCGGGAGCGGTGCGCCTGCAGCCACGCCCGTCGCTACGGCGGCATCCGCGCCGCCGGTTGGCGTGACGACGGTGCGTGTGCAGCAGCGCGACTGGCCGGAGTTGATCAATACCACCGGTACAGTCTCGCCCCTGTCCACCGTAGACGTGAAGCCGCAGGCCACCAGCCTGGTGGCACAGGTGCATGTCAAGGAAGGCCAGTTTGTCAAGGCGGGGCAATTGCTTTTCACACTGGATGCGCGGGCGGCCGAGGCTGATGTGGCCCGGGTGAACGCCCAGCTTGCGCGTGACGAAGCGGCGTTGGCTGACGCGCAGCGCCAACTCAAGCGCAGCCAAGATTTGTTGGCACAAAACTTTATTTCGCAGGGTGCGCTGGATACCGTTCAAACCAATGTGCAGTCGCTGACGGCTGCCTTGGCAGCCGACCGCGCTGCCTTGGATGCGGCGCGCCTGGGCTTGTCCTACACACGTATCGCCGCCCCCAGCGCGGGGCGTTTGGGGGTCATCAGCGCGTTTCCCGGCACCTCGGTGCAGGCCAACGTAACGACGCTGGCCAGCATCACGCAGCTGGACCCCATCATGGTGCAGTTCAGCTTGCCGCAGCGGCATTTGGCTGATGCATTGGCGGCGCTGAATAACGGCGGCGCTTTGGTCACCGTCACTCCGCCTGAGGCGGTGGGCGCGCCCAAAGCCAACCCTGGACCAGCGGCTTCACCAGCCGCTGCACCGGCCAGTGGCGTCGTAGCTGCACCTTTAAAACCGACGGGCGCCGTCACCGGGCGCTTGACCTTTGTTGACAATGCAGTAGACGCTGCATCAGGCAGCGTCAAGGTCAAAGCACGCTTCGGCAACGCTGAGGGCAAATTGTGGCCGGGCTCCTTTGTCAATGTAGCGCTGACCGTGCGTGTGATTCCGGGCGCCGTTGTGGTGCCGCAAGCCGCCATCGTGCAAAGCGCGCGTGGCACCCAGGTTTTTGTGGTTCAGGGTGACAAAGCGGTGCCTCGCCCCGTGCAACTGCTTTTCGCGCAAGGCGAAGAGGCGGCGGTTTCAGGTTTGAAATCGGGCGAGCGCATCGTGTTGGATGGCCGGCAAAACGTGCGGCCCGGCAGTACTGTGGTTGAGCGGCCCGCCGAAGGCGGCGGGCGCGGTGGCCGTGGTGGTGCCGCAGGCGGTGGCCGCGCGGCATCCGGCGCAGGGGCCTCTGCGTCAGCGCCCGCAGCGGCGAAAGGGAACACACCATGAACTTCAGCGAGCTGTTTATCCGGCGACCCGTGATGACGGTGCTGCTCAATCTGGCCATCGTCATGGCCGGAGTCATCGGTTACCGCAGCATCCCCGTGGCGGCGCTGCCCAGTTACGACACGCCGGTCATCAACGTCACGGCCAACTTGCCGGGCGCCAACCCTGAAACCATGGCCAGCAGCGTGGCCCTGCCTTTGGAAAAGCAGTTCCAGACCATTCCAGGACTGAAGACGATCAGCTCCAGCAGCACCTTAGGCACCACCAGCCTGACCTTGGAGTTTGAAGAAGGCCGCGCCATCGACGCGGCGGCGGTGGATGTGCAAGCGGCCTTGCTGCGCGCGCAACGCGCCTTGCCGCAGGACATGACCAACCCGCCGTCCTACCGCAAGGTCAACCCAGCGGATGCGCCGGTGCTGTTCATCGCGATGACAACGCCATCACTGGCGCAGACTGATTTGCAAGACTATGCGGAGCACCTCATCGTGCCCACGCTGTCCACCATTGAAGGGGTGGCGCAAGTCAACATCTTTGGCGCCAAACGTTTTGCAGTGCGTGTGCGCGTGCAGCCCGAAGCACTGGCCGCCCGTGGCATTGGCCTGGATGAGCTGAGTGCCGCCCTGCGTGCGGCCAACGTCAACACACCGGTCGGTACGCTTGAAGGTCCGCGCCAGACGCTGACCTTGCAGGCCAACCAACAGCTCAAGAACGCCAGTGAGTTTGCAGAGCTGATCGTTGCACAACGCAACGGCAATTCCGTGCGCCTGCGTGATGTGGCGCAGGTTGAAGACAGCATTGAAAACGTCAAGACCTGGGCCACGCTTGAACGGCGAAAACTCCATTTCGCTGGCAGTACTGCGCCAGCCGGGCGCCAACACCGTGCGGGTGGTGGATGCCGTTCGCGAGGCACTGCCGAAGCTCAAGGCCCAAATGCCGCAGTCGATCAACATGACGCCGGTCAACGACCGCTCACTCAGCGTGCGCGAAGCGCTGCACGACGTGACGCTCACGCTCATGGGCACCATTGCCTTGGTGGTGTTGGTGATCTTTCTCTTCCTGCGGCGCTTCGTTGCCACCGTGATTCCGACGCTGAGTTTGCCGGTTAGTCTGATTGGCGCCGTGGCCTTGTTGTGGGGCATGAACTACAGCCTGGACAACATCTCTCTTCTGGGTCTGACCCTGGCTGTGGGCTTGGTCGTGGACGACGCCATTGTGATGTTGGAGAACATCATTCGCCACGTGGAAAAAGGGGTACCACCGTTCCAGGCTGCGCTGCGCGGCGCGCGGGAGGTGGGGTTCACCATCATCAGCATTTCCTTGTCACTGGTGGCGGTGTTCATACCCATCTTTTTCATGCCCGGTGTCATCGGCTTGCTTTTCCATGAATTTGCCGTGGTGGTGGGCTTGTCCATTCTGGTCAGCGCGTTTGTATCGCTCACGCTGGTGCCCATGTTGGCCAGCCGCTTCCTCACGGATGAGGAGCACAAAAAGCCGCCAGGCAAGATCGTCCATACTTTTGAGACGGGCTTCAATTGGATGCTCGCCGCTTATACCCGCACGCTGGACGCTGCACTGCGCCACCGCGGTGTCGTGTTGCTGGTGGCCTTGCTCACCGTTCTGGCTACGGCATGGCTGTTTATCGTCATACCCAAGGGCTTTTTCCCGCAGGAAGACATCGGGCAGATCCAGGTGCAAACCGAAGCTGCTGAAGACACCTCCTTCCCAGCCATGGTGCAATTGCAAGAGCGTGCGGCCGCCATCATTCGTAACAACCCCAATGTGGCGACGGTCAGCTCGTTCAACGGCGGCCAGGGCTCGCAGAACACCGGACGCATGTTTGTGAACCTCAAGCCGCTGAAACAGCGCGAGCCTATGAAGCAGGTGGTTGAAGGCCTGCGCCGCGACCTGCGCGCCGTTGCGGGGTTGAATGTCTTCATGCGGCCTGTACAAAACCTGCAATTGGGCGGGCGGCAAAGCCGCGCACAGTATCAATACATCCTGCAAAGCGTGAAGGCAGATGAGTTGACCGACTGGGCCAACCGCCTGCAAGAGCGCCTGCGTGCCGACCCTGCTTTTCGCGACGTGAACAGCGACTCGCAACTGCGCGCGCTGCAAGCGCAGTTGAAGATCGACCGCGACCGCGCCAATACGCTGGGGGTGAGCATCGACAGCGTTCGCACCGCCTTGTACAGCGCTTTTGGTGAGCGCCAAGTCAGCACCATTTACCTCCCGAGCGACAGCTACCAGGTCATCATGGAAGTGGCACCTGACGCCAAGCGCGACGAAAGCGCGTTTGGTGGCATCTATGTGCGATCCAGCAACGGCACGCTGGTGCCGCTGTCGGCCTTTGCCACGGTGCAGCGTACCGTGGGTGCCACGTCCATCAACCACGCGGGGCAATTGCAGGCCGTCACAGTGAGCTTCAATCTCGCCCCTGGTGTTGCCCTGGGTGACGCCACTGCCAAGATCGAAGCCGCCGGTGCGGCCATTCGTTTGCCATCCAGCATCATCACTACCTACGGCGGCGACGCGGCGGTGTTCAAAAGCTCACAGGGCAGCCAGGCTATCCTCATCATTGCTGCGCTGTTGGTCATCTATGTGCTGCTGGGCGTCCTGTACGAGAGCTACATCCACCCGCTCACCATCCTGGCGGGCCTGCCTTCGGCTGCGGTAGGTGCGTTGGCCACGCTGATGTTGTTTGGTCAAGACCTCACGCTCATTGCCACCATCGGCATCTTGCTGCTGATTGGCATCGTGAAGAAGAACGCCATCATGATGATCGACTTCGCGCTGGATGCGCAGCGCCACCACGGCATGACGCCAGCGCAGGCCATTCGTGAAGCCTGCGTGCTGCGTTTTCGCCCCATCATGATGACGACGCTGGCGGCGCTGATGGGCGCGCTGCCCATTGCGCTGGGCATTGGCGCAGGTGCCGAACTGCGCCAGCCGCTGGGTCTGGCGGTGGTGGGTGGGTTGGTGTTCAGCCAAGCCATCACGCTGTACATCACGCCGGTGATCTACCTGGCGCTGGACCGCTTCAGCGGCAAGGGGCCTGTCACCACGCCAGAGAGCGCGGTGCTGGGTACGGCAGGCGCTGAATGAGTTCGGTTGTGGCTGGCTCACCGGTTACGCCGCTGCAGCCGCAGGCGCAGGCGCAGACCCAAGGTCAGCCGCAGCCACAGCCTCAAGCGAATTGGCTCACGCTGCAGGTTGCCACTTGCAACTTGCTCAATCTGGCGGCGCCGGGCCACGTCTACTACCCCAACCAAGACCCCTACGACCTTGCCGAGGCCGAGCGCAAGGCCCACTGGCTGGGCGCACAACTGGCGCGCCTGAACGCCGACGTGATCGGCGTTCAGGAGGTATGGGATGAATCTGCTTTGCGCATCGCAGCCCATGCCAGCGGTTTGCGCTACACCAGCATCGTGGCGCCGGGTGCTGAATCTGGCGCCGTAGGCACACCCCGCGTGGGCTTGGTCAGCCGCCTGCCGCTGCTGGCCTTGGAGTCACACGCCAACTTCGAACCCATAGACCACGTCCCCATACCCGAGCTGGGCTTGCAAACCCGATTTGAGCGCCCCGTGCTGCGCGCCCAGTTGCAAACCAAGCATGGGCCAACGCTTCAAGTGATGGTGACGCATCTCAAGAGCAAGCGGCCGAAGTTTCTGCAAGATGCCCAAGGCAACATCACAGAAAACCGCGATGACCCTGGCGTGGTGGCCCGCGCCACCCTGCGCTCGCTGCTCATGCGAGCGGCCGAAGCCTGCGCCCTGCGCCGCCTGGTGGTGGATATCACCCACCGCACACGCGAACCCCTGCTGCTGCTGGGCGATATGAACGATGGCCCGCACAGTGTGACCAGCCAGCTCATCGCCGCCAACCAAGCCGTGAGCTACGACAAAGGCACGCGCGACACGGCGCTCTTTCACGCATGGGATGTGCAGACCGAACCCGCGCTCAAACGCGATATGGCTTACTCGCACGTGCACCAAGGCTGGCCCGAGCTGCTGGACCAAATTTGGGTGAGTGAAGAGTTTGTCAGCACATCCAGCCGCGCCATCGGCGATGTGCGCCGCGTTGAAGTCTTTAACGACCACCTGCACGAGAGCCGCGAACGCTGGCGCAGCGACCATGGTTTTGTACGGGCGCTGCTGCGTTTACGGGTGCCTGCGGGCTGATGTACTGATCGCTTGAGCCAAGAGCGCGGTTCGTTCTTGCTGTCGTCGTTGCAAATACGTGTAGATGCACGTATCATGTCGCAGATGATGTCGTCATCTTCGGTCCCTGGTCCGCACCCGGTATCGGGTTGCACTTGCGCGCGGCTTCGCCGCTTGACGCGGCGCATGACGGCGCTCTACGACCGCGAGCTTGCCCCCACCGGACTTCGGCTGACGCAGTACTCGCTGCTGGCCACCTTGCGCCGGGAGGCAAAAGTAGCCGGCGTTGCGGTCTCCGACCTGGCCGCAGCTATGGATATGGATCGCACGACACTGACGCGCAACCTGCGCCCCTTGTTGGACCAGGGCTTCGTCGAACTGGGCGCCGATCCATCGGACGCGAGGGTGCGCCGCGCCCTGATCACTGCAGCAGGCAACGCGGCATTCGCCGCAGCTATCCCGAACTGGCGCGCCGCTCAGGATTTCGTCAATCGCACACTGGGCGAAGACCACGTCGTGGCCTTGCACGAGTGGTTGGATCGCGTGACCCCGGCATTCCGTGCCGAATCGTCGGAGGTTTGAGCTATGACATCGCCACGCGGTTATTGGATCTTTGTACTCGTTGCCTCGGCCATCTTGATGGTCACGATGGGCACACGTCAGTCGATGGGCTTGTTCCTGTCTCCGCTGAACACGCATACGGGCTTGGGCATCGCGAGCATCAGCTTTGCCATGGCCATCGGCCAGTTTGTGTGGGGCGCGGTGCAGCCGGTGTTCGGCGCCGTGGCCGACCGTTGGGGCCCCGGTCGTGTCATTGTGTTGGGTGCGCTGCTGCTCGCAGCGGGCAGTGCGCTGACCACGCAGGTCACGAGCGAGTGGGGACTGATCGTCGCCCTTGGGGTTATGAGTGCTGCTGGTGCGGGTGCAGGCAGTTTTTCGATCCTCATCGGTGCCACCGCGAAGCACATTCCCGCCGAGCGCCGTTCATTCGCTGGCGGCGTAATCAATGCCGGCGGAAGTATGGGTCAGTTCATATTCGCGCCACTGAACCAAGCTGTGATGTCGGCCTTCGGTTGGATGCACGCGATGTGGATGATGGCGGCCCTCGCGCTCACCACAGCACCGATGGCATGGTGGCTGCGTGGCACGTCGAAGGCGAACGCCGCGGGGGTAGCACCGACTGACACCTTGACTTTGCGAGAGCAGCTGAAGATTGCCTTTCGTGACCGCAGCTACTGGTGTCTGCACGCGGGCTTCCTCACCTGTGGCTTCCACATCGCCTTCTTGGTGACCCACATGCCGGGTGAAGTCAGCCTGTGTGGTCTGAGCGCCAACGTCGCAGCTACGTCGCTCGCAATCATCGGCCTGGCCAACATTGGTGGCAGCTTGGCAGCCGGTGCGCTCGGCAGTCGGGTGCGTATGAAGCACATCCTCTTCTGGATGTACGCCTCGCGCGCCGTGGCGATCCTCGCTTACCTGGCGGCACCTAAGGAGCCTTGGACCTTCTACGTGTTTGCGGCCGTACTCGGCGCCACCTGGCTGGCGACCGTGCCGCCCACGGCCGGCTTGACCGCCAAGCTGTTCGGCACACGCTATCTCGCGACCCTGTTCGGGCTGACGCTGCTCAGCCACCAGATCGGCGGCTTTTTCGGTGCCTGGCTGGGCGGTGTTGCCGTGGTCAGCAGCGGTAACTACCTGTGGATGTGGTGGGCTGATGCCGGCCTGGCGCTTGCGGCGGCACTGGTGAACCTGCCCATTCGCGAGGCGCGGCTGAATCTTCAGCGGGCTGCTGCGTAAGAACGGTGCCGAACCAATCGTGGCTTTCGACCGGGACGGCATCCTCAAAGTGCACGAAGGAATCAGTGTCCGAGGGGCATGTACGTGCGATGGTGGTCAACGACTTGCCGCTGTCAGTGCGGGTCAGCGCGTTCCGCGGCAAGCCGCAGCCTTCTGCAAGAGTTCGATCAGCATCAAGCGCTCGGCGAGCGACAAGCGTGACAGCGCCAACGCTTCGCCCTCGCTGATGGCCTGGGTGACTTGCTGAATCAATTCACGGCCTGTCGGTGTCATCCGTATATGCAGGGCCCGGCGGTCAGTCACGTGTTGCTCGCGCTCCACCAAGCCGCGGCGAGACAGACGGTCGATCCACGCTGCCATGTTGGGTGCGGTGAAGGCCAGCGCGGTCGCCAACTGCGCTGCTGTCAGGCCGTCGTTTTGGTCCACCAGTGTTAGGACGGTGTACTCCACCTTGCGCAGCTGATGAACCTTCGAAACCACGCGGTCAAAGACCTGATTGGTCACCACGCTGGCTTGCGCCAGTTGGTAGCCCAGCACGCCCCGCAGTGGCCCTTCGAGCAGATGCCCGGCCGGGGTTGAGCGTTCGGCAGAAGGTGCTTTTCGAGTTGCCATCGCCGCATTGTGCCGCCGCTTGCGCGGTGCTCCAGCGGCTGAGATGGCGCGCGCCAACCTAGTAAATGTACTGATCTGGTTTTTGTAAGTAAGTCCTACTATGCCTGCACAAGAAATCATCTTGTAGTTCATCTACTTAAGCAAGTGGCCCCAGCCGCCTTGCTCGATTCACAGAGCAACCCGAGCGGTGCCGCAAGGAGACACTCATGATTCTGAAACCCACTTCTGGTCATCGGCAGGCGCGGTTTTTCGCGCCTTCGATGGCGGTTTTGGCGCTGGTCGCATGCGGTGGTGACGACACGCCGCCGCTGCCCCAATTGGCCGCTGCGCAATCCGCCACGCTGAGCGGAACCTGTGAAGCCCTGGCTTCGAAATTGGCCGCAGTAGCCAGCACCACCATCTCGGCCACAACTACGGTGGCTGCCGGCCTGGTCAGCAACGTGTCAACACCTGAGCACTGCCAGGTGACGGGCGAAATGCTTCGGCGCACCAGCACGGTGGACGGCAAGTCCTATGCGATTGGCTTCGAAGTGCGCTTGCCCAAGAACTGGAATGGGCGCTACTACTACCAAGCCAACGGCGGCATTGACGGCTCGGTCGCGACCGCTGCCGGAGCGCTGGGCGGTGGACCGATTACCGGAGCGCTGGCCCAAGGTTTTGCGGTCATGAGTTCAGACGCCGGCCACAACAACGCCACAGTCGGTGGCTCCGCTTTTGGCTTGGACCCGCAGGCTCGGCTCGATTACGGTTACCAAGCCGAAGCCAAACTCTTGCCCACTGCCAAAGAGATCATCCGCCAGGCCTACGGCAAAGGGCCGGACCGCTCGTACTACGGTGGCTGTTCAAACGGTGGGCGGCACGCGCTGGTCGCCGCCGCGCGATATGGCGACCAATACGACGGCTTCCTGGCAGGCGCGCCGGGCTACAACCTGCCCAAGGCCGCCATTGCCAGCATCTACGGCGGCCAGCGCTACCGGTCCGTCTCCGCCGACCCCACCAGCCTGACCGCAGCCAACCTGGCTACGGCCTGGACGCCGGCTGAGCGCGCACTCGTATCGGCGGCTGTGGTGCGCAAATGTGACGCACTGGACGGCGCAGCTGACGGCCTGGTTCAAGACACCGCAGCCTGTCAAACTGCTTTCAGTCTGCAGACCGACGTGCCCACCTGCACCGGTGCGCGTGACGGCACTTGCTTGAGCGCCGCACAAAAAACGGTGATCGCAGACATCTTTGCCGGGCCGAAGACCAGCGCCGGTGCGGCTGTCTATTCCAGCTTCCCGTATGACAGCGGGCACGGTGCCGGCGGCATTCCCTTCTGGGAATTCACCGCGCCTGTGGCGCTGGATTCAGGCGCTGTTGGGCAAATCTTCAAAGTACCGCCACTGGCTGGCAACAGCACGCCCGACCAGCTCGCCACCTGGGCTTTGACTACCTCCATCGACTCGATGGTTCAAGAGATCAACGCAACGAACGCGGTCTACACCGAGTCAGCCATGTCATTCATGACACCGCCCAACCCCACCAGCCTGGGCGCGGTCAAGAACCGCGGCGGCAAGATCATGGTGTACCACGGTGTCAGCGACCCGATCTTCTCCGTGCAGGACACACAAGCTTGGTATGACGGGCTGCGCACGGCCAATGCGGGAGATGCATCGGACTTTGCACGCTTTTACCGCGTGCCGGGCATGGGCCACTGCAGCGGCGGCCCAGCAACCGATCAGTTTGACATGCTGAGCAAGCTGGTCGCCTGGGTGGAGCAAGGTCAAGCGCCTGACACGGTGACGGCCTCCGCGCGTGGCGCGGGCAACGTCGGCGGTGTCAACGCAGAGCTGCCCACCGGCTGGTCTGCGACGCGCACGCGCCCTTTGTGCGCTTATCCCAAAATCGCCAAGTACAGCGGCAGCGGTGATGTGGAGAGTGCAGCCAGTTTCCGCTGCGAGTGAGTTTTCTCCTAAGCCGCGGCGTCCAACGTGACGCTGCGGCTGCATTCCGCAGCAGGCTTCAGCCTGCCTTGGGCTTGCGAACCGGTGCCTTCTTGGTGGCTGACGGTGTCTGCGAACCCAGGATGGAGTCACGGCAAACCGCCAGGATTTCATCGGCGAGGGGGGCGTCGTCTGGGCAAGCGCGCGACATGACGAGGGCGCCTACCGCGTGCGACAGCACGTCGAGGATCCTGGCCCGCACCTGAGCCGCATCGGCCATGTCCGATGGAGGGCCCTGCTGGATCAGCAGAGCCACGAGGTTCTCCACGCCATCCTCGAAGGCGACCCGCACAGAGTCTGGCTGCCGTGCAGCGTCGCCGCTCAGTGCAGCCATCGTGCAGCCGGTGGCCCGGCCGTCTCGGTGTTCGCGCGAGAGGTAGTGCCTGACGAACTCTGAAACCTCCGCGCCTTCGGCCAATGCCTGGGTCTGCGCGATGCCGCAGGCCGTGGCCTCGGCCATCAAGTCAGCTTTCGAGCCGAACTGCTTATAGAAGCCGCCATGGGTGAATCCCGCAGCGGCCATCAGGTCGGCCACTCCGACCCCATCAAAGCCGCGCTCACGAAACAGCTGAGACGCGGTCTCGACCACGTGGGCTCGATTGGATTGCGCCTGTGCCTTGGTGACTTTCATTTCTGCCTAGTGTGGGTTGGGCGATCTGTTGGATGCCAACTATACATTGATGATGATCGTCATTTAAGTCTTGACATTAAAGATTACGTACATCATCATTACGGCACCGAGCTCGCCAAACCCGGCGCGACGACCAACCCAAAACCAATCGAAACCCATGAAAGCCCTCACCTTCAAACGCTACGGCAAGTCTCCCGAGATCGGCTTCTCTGATGTCCCGCGCCCTGCGCTGAAGGCCGATGAAATGCTGGTGCAGGTGCACGCGGCGAGCGTGAACCCGATCGACAACATGATCCCGACCGGGCTCTTCAAGGCCGTCGTGAAGTTCCAGCTACCGGCCACGATCGGCAGCGATCTGGCTGGCGTGGTCGTCGAGGTCGGCAGCCGGGTGACCCGCTTCAAGGTGGGCGATGCGGTCTTCGCCAACATCTTCGATCTGGGCACGGGCTCGATCGCCGAATTCGCGGTCGTTCCCGAGAGAGCCGCCGCGATGAAACCAGCCAACCTGGACTTCGTGCAGGCCGCGTCGATCCCGATGGTGGGGCTGACCTCTTGGCAGGCGATGAAAGAGCGCATCAATCTGCGTGCAGGGCAGAAGATGTTCATCCCGGCCGGCTCTGGCGGCATCGGCACCTTCGCGATCCAACTCGCCAAGCTGCTCGGCGCCAAGGTGGGCACAACCACCAGCACCGGCAATGTCGAGCTGGTGCGCAGCCTGGGCGCTGACGAGGTGGTCGACTACAAGAAGCAGGAATTCGAAACCGTGCTGCGCGACTACGACGCGGCGCTGGGCACCGTCAGGGGTGACGCGATCGAGAAGGCCATCGGCATCCTGAAGCCACGCGGCAAGCTCGTCTCCTTGGTCGGGCCACTGGACCTCGCCTTCGCGCGCGCTCGCCGGGCCAACGTCGTTCTGAAGCTCGTGTTTGCGCTGATGAGCCGCAGGATCTTGCGGCTGGCAAAGAAGCGCGATGTTGACTACTCGTTCCTCTTCGCTCGCGCCGACGGCGAGCAACTCGCCCAGATCGGCAAGCTGCTCGAAGCGCAGCGCATCCGCCCAGTAATCGACAAGGTGTTCCCTTTTGAGCAGGCCAAGGACGCCCTGGACTACCTGGCCCAGGGGCGCGCCAAGGGCAAGGTCGTGGTGCAGATGCGATAGCCGAACTGGCCGAACCCACAGCGACCAGATCTAACGCCTAACCGTCTGAATTACCGCCCCGAGCGGATTCCGATCCATCCCATCCAAAACCTGAGAGCCCTTGAAATGCAAAACCTACTGAAAACCGCCGTGCTGTCTTTCGCCCTTACCGCCCTTCCGCTGATGGCGTTCACGACCGCAGCGAATGCCCAGCAACCGAGCGCCACCACGGCGAGCGCGCCTCCAGCCATGCAAGCGCAAGGCAACACCTGGGCCAGTGTGCCGACCCAATCCATCACGGCCGGCGGCGTGGACTTCGCTTACCGTGAACTCGGCAAGCACCATGGCGGCACGCCCGTCGTGTTGCTGGTCCACCTGGCCGCCGTGCTGGACAACTGGGACCCGCGTGTCGTCGATGGCCTGGCTGCCAAGCACCACGTGATCGCCTTCGACTACCGCGGCACCGGAGCGTCCAGCGGATCACCGTGGCGTTCCATGGAGGAAATGGCTGAAGATGCCATCGCCTTCATCAAGGCAAAGGGCTTCAAGCAGGTTGACCTCTTCGGCTTCTCGATGGGCGGCATGGTTGCCCAGGAACTGGTGCTGAAGGAGCCGCAACTCGTGCGCAAGATGGTTCTTGCGGGTACCGGCCCCGCAGGCGGCGAGGGCATCACCTCTGTGGCCGGTGTCACTTTCTACGACATCCTGCGGGCCTTTTTCAGCGCAGAAGATCCGAAGCAGTTCCTGTTCTTCACGCGAACGCCCGTCGGCAAAGAAGCAGGCAAGGCATTCGTGGAGCGACTGAAGGAACGCACGCAAAACCGTGACACGGAAATCAGCGTGAGCGCCTTGTTCGCCCAACTGGAAGCCTTGCGCACCTGGGGCATGAAGGCACCGGTGGACCTGTCGGTCGTGAAGCACCCCGTGCTGGTCGCCAACGGCGACGCCGACCGCATGGTGCCGACGAAGAACACGCATGACTTGGCCAAGCGCCTGCCCAACAGCACGCTGATCATCTACCCCGATTCCGGCCACGGCGCGATCTTTCAGTTCCACGCTGATTTCGTTCCCAAGGCGCTTGATTTCCTGGCGCGATAAGCCACCCATTGGAAGCACCTGTCATGACCCAATTCCCTGCCCAACTTACCCACCTTACTGCCCCAACCCGCTTCGTTGAAATCGACGGCGACCGATTTGCATACCGACGCTGGGGCAACAGCACAAGCGACCAGCCTCCGCTGTTTTTTCTTCAACACTTTCGCGGCGGCATGGACCACTGGGACCCGCTCATGACCGATGGCCTGGCTGCCGGGCGCGAGGTGATCCTTTACAACGGTCGGGGTGTCGCGTCCTCGTCCGGCAAGCCGCGCACACGCATCGAACACATGGCCGACGACGCGGCTGCGCTGATCCGCGCGCTGGGGCTTCGCCAGGTTGACGTGCTGGGTTTCTCGCTCGGCGGTTACCAGGCGCTGGACCTGACTCGACGTCACCCGGACCTGGTGCGCAAGCTGATGCTGCTGGGCACTGGGCCGCGCGGTGGCAACCCGGATTCAGACCCCGGCGTGCTGGAGCGTGCACCGCGGCCAGTGCCCACGGTCGACGACTTCCTGTTCCTGTTTTTTGGACCGTCTGAAGTCGCGAAGAAGGCCGGGCGCGACTTCTGGAAACGCCGTCACCAGCGCGTGGACCAAGACCCGCCGAGTTCACCGGAAGTGATGCAGGCGCAGATCGAGTCGAACATGTACTACTTGCCCAAGCTGGACCCGAAGGATCCGTTTGCGCACCTTCGCGCGATCAAGCAGCCAACGTTCATTCTCAACGGCGTCAACGACGTGATGATCCCGACCATCAACTCCTGGTCCATGGGCCAGAACATCCCGAACGCGCAACTGTTCGTCTACCCCGACGCCGGCCACGCTGCGCAGTTCCAGTACCCCGAGCGCTTCCTGAAGCACGCGATCGAGTTTCTTAGCGAGTGATGACCATGTTGAAGTTCAAGTTCCTGCTGTGGATGATGCCCAAGCTGCTGCAAAGAGCCATCAACACCAAACCCGCCTGCGCGACGTATGTGGCCGGCAAGACGTTGGAGTTTCAAATCCAAACGCGCGACGGAGTCGGGCGCTACTTCCGCATCAAGGACAGCAAGGTGAGGTCCTACGCTGGTTTGACGCCGACGCCGACGTTCACACTGAGCTTCAAGAATGCGGACAGGGGCTTCAAGATCTTGTCGGCCAAAGACGGCAAGGAAGCCTTTCTCGATGCACTGCGCAACGAAGACCTGAGCATCAGCGGCGACTTTGTCGAGGTGCTGTGGTTTCAGGGGTTCACGGAGTACCTGCAGCCCGGTGAGGCTAACACTTCACCCGTTTCTCGTTGCTACTGAATCGCCAGGGTAAAACCAACCCGCGTGCCTTGCTGATCAGATGAGGCCATTGGGAGGCCTGCGTGCATGCGAGCGATGGCGGCCACGATTGCCAAACCCAGCCCATGGTGCAAGCCGCTGTCAGAACGACATTCTTCAACCCTAAAAAAACGGTCAAACATTCTCGACAGGTGCTGCGGCGCTATGGCTGGGCCTTTGTTCTCAACCTCGACCCGCACTTGATTCGTTGTGCCCTCGCGCGCCAGACGAATCACGATGCAACTGCCCTGCTCGGCGTACCGAATGGCATTGCTCAACAGGTTGGACAGGGCCCGCTTGAAGAGTGACTCATCCACAGCCGCAGAAGCCAGACCATTTACTTCGACGCTTAGCTGTGCATCGGCCAGCGGAGCCTCATGAAAGTCAACGACCTTGTTTGCCAAGTCGGCCAAATTGATGGCATTGCCGCGCCTGGCGATGGCGCCCCGGTCCGCTTGCGAGAGAAACAGCATATCGTTGACCAGTGCCACCAACCTTTGCATTTCTTCAAGATTCGAGACCAGCGTCTCGCGCAAGGCTTCGGGCGATCGTTCGCGAGCGAGAGCCAGCTCGGTTTGCCCCATCACGCTCGCGAGGGGCGTGCGAAGCTCGTGCGCAACGTCGGCGTTGAACCCTTCCAGCTGTAGATAAGCCTGCTGCAGGCGCTCCATCAGGCTGTTAAATTGCTCGATCCAGGGTTGAAGCTCTTCCACAGGCTCAAGCAGTTGCAGACGTTTGCCCAGCTGGTTGGGCGAAATGGCTCTCGTTTGCTGCGCCAGCACGTGCAGTGCCTGGAGATCGCGGCGCACGCGCCACGCCGCGCCAAACCCCACGAGCGCAGCGCCGACCAGCGTGGACACTATCAAGGTGATGCCCAGCCCGACCAACATGCGTGTGGTCTGCGCGCAGTCCACAGCCAGTCGCGCGAAGAGCACTTCACCACGGGCCAAACGGGTCTCAAACTGGCTTTGGCGCCAGCTGGGCTTGGGCGTGCTGATGTCCGGACCGTCGCGGTACAACAGCGATCCGTCTGCATGCGTCACTTCAAGAAAAGTGCCTGGCCGCCGAGGCGCGTAATACGCTAACTTGGAAGCAATCCGGTCCAAGTTCGAGTCCTTAGAGACATCGATCATCATCCCTTGCAACAGGCTGATTTTGGTTTCGACTTGTTCGCGCTCCTCGGCTTCTATAAACATGGCTGCAGCGGCAAAGATACCGCCGCTGATCAAACCCATCCCGACCAAAGTTTGCAAGATCAATTGGCGGCTCAGTCGCCGAATGATCGAGTAGGGTTGTTTGGCTACCTGATCAGGCTTGGCCATCACCGTTCCTCCAACACATAGCCCATACCGCGCACGGTATGCAGCAGCTTGGGTATAAAGGGATCATCGAGCTTGGCGCGCAGGCGGCGCACAGCAACCTCGACCACATTGGTGTCTGGGTCAAAGTTCATATCCCACACCTGCTCTGCCAAGGTCGTGCGTGACAAGATTTGCCCCCGACGACGTAGCAAAAGCGACAGCAAACTGAATTCTTTGGCGGTCAGGTCCAGTCGTTTGTCCATGCGGGTGGCCTTGCGGCTCACCAGGTCCAGGTTCAGGTCAGCCATACGAAGCTCTGTAGCGGCTTGTGCGGCGCCGAGAGCACCGCGGCGCAGCAGGGCCTCCACGCGCGCCAACAGCTCTGAAAAGGCAAAAGGCTTGACCAAGTAGTCGTCAGCCCCCTGCTGAAGGCCATGCACACGGTCTTCAACTTTGTCGCGCGCGGTGAGCATCAAGACGGGCGTTTGACCTCGGGCCCTTACAGCCTTCAACACCCCGAATCCGTCGATGCCCGGCAGCATCAGGTCCAGCAACAGCAGGTCATATTCGCCTTCGGTGCCCAGGCGGCGACCTTCGATGCCGTCCCTCGCCACGTCGACGACATAGCCGTTCTCGGTCAACCCTTTGGACAGGTAGTCGGCCAGTTTGGGTTCGTCCTCAATAACCAGTAAGCGCATGAGATGAAGAGGTGTGCTGGAAATGAGACTCGGAGTTTCCCACCACGGGCGGGGCGGCTAGATGACAAACATGTAATCCATGTGTTCGCCTACCGGCGGTTTGGATTTCTAGACTTCTCTTCGTGGTTCGAAAGAACCCGACGCTCTAAACCACCTAGCACTTCACTCACAGGACACCATCATGAAATTTCGTCAGATCGCAACCGCTATTACCACCTTTGCCGCCATCACTGCCGGCACGGCCGCCATGGCTCAAGACAGCTCGCAGGCAGCTTTTGATGCCAAGTTGGCTCGCGAAGCAAACAGCACGCTGACACGAGCTGAAGTCTTGGCCGACTTGAAGCTGTACCAGGCATCCGGCCTGCTCGAGCTGCAACGCAGCGAAGCACCTGACGTTGGCTCAGCGCACTACGTGCAAGCCCAAGCCAAATACGCGCAGCTTAGCGCCGCGAAGTCGATGAACGCCAGCACTGCTGCCGTGGCACCGACACGCGCTGAAGTGGTCGCTGACCTGAAGCGCTACCAAGCCTCCGGTTTGCTCGACCTGCAGCGTGGTGAAACCGTGGACGTCACTTCCGCGCAGTACCTGAACGCCCAGGCGAAGTATGCCCAGCTGACTCAAAAAGGCGTGCAGATGCGTTGAGTTCTTAGCATGCGCTGCTGACGACAGCTAGGAATTCAGCGCGCGGGCGGATTCGAACAGCCCTTTGAGCGGCGACACCTCGATCCCCCGGGTGATGAAGACCAGGCGCGATCCCTGGTCGTCGCTGGGCCAGCGGTCCAGTGTCACGGGTGGGTGGAAAACATGGCCAACACCTTGAACGACCACCGCCTGGCCTTCGACGTTGACAATGCCTTTCACCCGAAGCAGGTCTTTGCCGCGCAGCGAGATGACCATTTCCATCGCAGCAGAAAACGCGGCCCAACTGAAGGGTTCCTCGAAGCGCATCGACAAGGTTTTGACCGCCGGGTCGTGGCGTTGCGGTAGACGCGCGCCAAGGTAGGTGCCTGCTGTGTTGCTGACGGGTGTTGACGGTGTGGCCAATTCCCCCAGGAAGTGCAGCGTCTGCTCGCTGCTGCGGGCGCTGGCCAACCCGATGCCCATCAGCTCGCGGGGATGAATGTCACCTAGTGTGCAGCGTTGAATATCCGCGTGCTCATTGATAGCGCTCACGGCAACTGAAAGTTGGTTGAAGGCTGCTTCGTCCACCAGATCGGTTTTGGTGACGAAGATGCGATCCGCCAGCGCGATTTGGCGTTCAGCTTCAAACGACGATTCCAGCTGTGTCAGCAGGTTGGCTGCGTCAACCAGCGTGACCACGCCGTCCAAACGGTAGTGGGCACCCAACATCGTGTCGCTGGCCAGTGTTTGAATTACCGGGGCCGGGTCTGCAAGGCCGGTGGTCTCGATGATCACGCGGTCAAAGTCAGGAATCAGCCCGGCCCTGCGCTCACCGAACAGCTCGCGCAGGGTTTCTTGCAGGTCGGTGCGCACGCTGCAGCACAGGCAACCGTTGGCCAGCAGGCTGACGTTCTCGGACGACATCTTGACGAGGTCGTTGTCGATGCCGATCTCGCCAATCTCGTTGATGACCACCGCCACGCGGTCCATGTCCGGGTGGCGCAGCAGGCGGCTGATCAGCGTGGTCTTGCCAGCACCGAGAAAACCCGTCAACAGTGTGACGGGAATCTTGCCGCTTAGAGGGTCCCGGAAAGGGTCCCGGAAAGGCTCGCGCAACGCTTCTGGGTCAGACATTCATTTCAAGAATGTAGAGGCCGCCGGTGAAGCGGTCCATCGTGTAGATGATGCGCCGCTCATCCACGTAGACATCGTTGAGCTGCACGGCGCCGCGGGGCGACAGAGCAGGTGTTGGCGGCACGTAGTACGCCACTTCCTGTACTTGATAGGGGTTGGTGGTGTCGTAAGCGCGAACGCCGGCATTGAAGAAAGTGCCAACGAACAGCGTGTCTGACTGGAAGGAACACGGCAGCGGCAGGTTCTCGTGCAGGTTGTGCGCGCCAAAGCGCCCGCCGCGCTTGGCGAAGGTGTCGTAAGGCGGTGCGGGAAAGGTGCCGATGGGCAAGGGGTTGCTGTCGCAGCGCGAGTCCACCACCCACACCAGCTTGGGCCAGTCGGCGCCGTTGTCTTGCACACACTCATCGCTGACGATCCACAAGTTGCGTTCAAAAAGTGGCAACAGCGTGTGCGTGAACCCGTTGAAGGGCGGTGAGTGATTCCAGTGCGAAACCAGTTTGATGGCCGATGGGTCAGCAATGTCGAGCACGATGGCGCCGCCGTCGATATAGCCCAGGTAAGCGCGGTCGGGCCGCTGAGGGAAAACGTTGGTGTTGTGTGCGCGAAAGCCAGTGTCAAAGTTAGCGGGCAGCCGCTTGGGTGGAGGTGCGTTGTCGCCCACACGCGTGCCGGGGTACCACCACCGGCCCTTTTCCTGCGGCTTTGTCGGATCGGAAATATCAACGATGCGGTAGATCTGGTCGTCCTTGGGGTTGGTCGGCTGGAAGTCAGCCGCGCCCGCTGCCATGTGCACCGTCTTGCCATCAACAAACCAAACCGCATGCACACCGCGCGACCAAGGTCCCGACGCATCGAAGTGGGACAAGAGCCTGGGCTGCTCGGGCTTGCTGATGTCGAAGACGTCGAAGCCGGCTGGCTTCGTGCCCAGCTCTTTGACCTGCCGGGCCACCACCATGAGGTTGCCGACGACGTCCAATGAGTTGGATCGCATCTTCATCATCGGCAGCTCGGTCTGCACGATGACGCGTGGGTTCTTCGGGTCGCTCACATCAACGCCGGTGAAGTCTTTGGGTGCTGATTCGTGGGCCATCCACAAGATGCGGCGTCCGTCGTCGGCCATCTGCATGGCAATGCCCTCGCCCATGCCTCCGAAGCCCTGCAACTCGTTGTGCGACAGCAGCGTCATGTTGTGCGCCATTGCGCGGTCGGCGCGTGCGCGGGGGGTGCTCAGTCCTGAATTCATGTCTCAATCTGCTTTGATGTTGTTGTCTTTGACCACCTTGGCGTAGCGGGTGGACTCTTGAATCACGTAGCTGGTGAATTGCGCCGGCGTCAGGCCTTCCGATTCGGCGCCTTCTTTGGCAAAACGCTCCACCGTTTCCGCGTGCTTCAAGGCCTTGGCGGTTTCTTGGTAAAGCTTGTCAATGATGGCCTGCGGCGTCGCTGCCGGAACGAAGAAACCAAACCAAGACACGATTGCAAAGTCATTCAAGCCAGACTCGGCCAACGTGGGCAGGTCGGGCACGGCGGCCGAGCGTTTGGCGGAGGTCACGGCCAAAGCGCGCAGCTTACCGGCCTTGACTTGCGGCAACACGGCCACCATGGGCGCAAACATGATTTGAATCTGCCCTGCCAGCAAGTCATTGGTTGCCGGGCCGGCGCCTTTGTACGGCACGTGCACCAGGCTGACGCCGGCTGCGCTTTTGAACATCTCGCCTGCCAGGTGGCTGGGTGCGCCGCTGCCGGCCGAGCCGAAGTTCAAAGTGCCGGGCTTGGCCTTGGCCAGCGCTATCAGCTCTTTGACCGACGTGGCTGGTACGCTGGGGTGCACGACCAAGATGTTGGGCACTTCGGCCACCAGCGTGACCGGCTTCAGGTCACGCAAGGTGTCGTAGGGCAATTTCGGGTACAGGTGTGGTGCGATGGCGATGCTGGTCGATTGACCCAACAGCAAGGTGTAGCCGTCGGCCGCCGACTTGGCCGTGAGGTCTGCGGCGATGGTGCCGGATGCGCCAGCGCGGTTGTCGACTACGAAGCTCTGGCCGGTTTGCTCGGTCAAGCGCTGGCCGACGATGCGCGCTAAAAAATCTGCACCTCCGCCTGGCGCTGCCGGTACCACCAGCCTGACGGGCTTGCTTGGATAAGCGATGTTTTGTGCCGTAGCGGCCAGCGGCAGCAACAGTGTCAAGGCTGTAGCTGCGACTGCGCGGCAAAACAGCGTGTGCGGTTTAAGCATGACGGGTCTCCGGTTCATGGATTCTGCGTTCCCTGACGGGTCGAACCAGACGTTGGTTTGTTGCCCTTGTAGGGCAAGCAATACCGGTTTGTTATCTCTAGGCCTCGAGTCGCCGGGCATCATGAGTCTATGAAGCTGGTCGCCGCCCGTCTAATGCCGTTCATGTCCTTTGGCATATCAAAACGTGATGGGTTCTCGAGCAGGCGTCGGTGCGAACAGCGCCGGCCACCTGCGTTCGCAGATACTGCGGCTCAGCATGTTTCCCCCTGAAGTCCTCGTCGCTTACTTGGCTGCGGTTCTGCTGGTTGTTGTCTCGCCTGGCCCTGACAACATCTTGGCCATCAGCCGGGCGTTGAGTCAAGGGCGCCTGGCAGGCGCGCTGTCGTCGGTGGGTGCGGGCTTGGGCATCATGTGCCACACGGCGGCGGCGTCGTTCGGGCTTGCACTCGTTTTGCAAGCCTCGCCGGTCGCGTTCTGGGTGGTCAAGGCTGTGGGCGCGGCCTACCTCATCTGGCTGGGCATCAAGGCCATCAGCGTGCGCAACCTGGTGTCGTTTGCGCCGGCGCAGCAGCAGCCCTTGGCCAAGGTGTTTGCCGTGGGCCTGCTGTCCAATGTGTTAAACCCGAAGCCAGGCCTCTTTGTGGTGGCCTTCATTCCACAATTCACCAGCCCCGCGCGTGGTTCGGTGCCGGCGCAGATGCTGGTCTACGGCGCCATCTTTGCGGCGTTCACGGCCGTCCTATTTTCGCTGCTCGCCTGTTTTGCTGCGCAGTTGTCGGCTTGGTTGTCGCGCAGGCCCAAGGCGGTGGTGGGCATCAATGTAGGCGCAGGCCTCGTCTTCATCGCTGCGGGGCTGTCGATACTGTCGCTGGGCCGGCGTGGCGTTGCTTGAGGGCACCGTGTCTGTTGCGTTTCCCGTAACCGTTGAACCTGCCGCTGCTGACTTTAGCGGCTGGGGCGCCCTGCTCACTTTGCTTCAAACCTCCTTCGCCTACATGGACGGCCGAATCGATCCGCCATCTTCGTTGCAAGGCATGACGGTGGCCGACTTGCAAGCCAAGGCCCAGCGCGAACGGCTGATCGTGGCGCATGAAAACGGGCGCCTGGTCGGTTGTGTGTATGCCGACGTGCGCAACCATTGTGTTTACGTGGGCAAGCTGGCGGTAGAGGAGCAAGCGCGTGGGCGTGGCATAGCCCGCCAACTGCTTGAGCAGGCCGATGCCGTGGCGCGCGCCGCTGGCCGCCCACTGCTGGAGCTGCAAACGCGGGTCGAGCTGGTTGAGAACCACGCGAGCTTTGCTGCGCTGGGGTTCAAGAAAACAGCAGAATCAGCGCACGCTGGCTACCGTGGGCCGACCAGCATCACGATGCAGCGACCCGTTCAAACAAGGACATTGCTATGAACACACTTCAAACACTCTTCTCGCAAAAGTCCTGGGCCAATAACGAACTGTTCAACGCCCTTGCCGCGATACCGGCCGAGCCTCATGGTGAAGCCCTGCACACGGCGGTGCGAACGCTCAACCACATCTACGTGGTCGATCGCATTTTTCAAGCTCACCTGCAAGGCACCACACACGGCTACGACGCGACGAATACGCAGGCCACACCCGACCTGGGTGAGCTGCAGTTTGAAGTGGCGCAAACCGATGCTTGGTTCGAGCGCTATGTGGCGGGCGTTTCAGCCACCCAACTGGCCGAGGTCATCGTCTTTCGTTTTACGGATGGCGACAGCGGCACCATGACGCGCGAAGAGATGCTGGCGCATGTCATCACCCACGGTGCTTACCACCGGGGCAATGTGGGCCAAGTATTGAAGTCGATTTCTGTGGTGCCGCCGCGTGACCTGTACACCAAGTTTTTGCACCTCAACCAACCGCAGCGCAGGCACGGCCGTCTCACAAGCACCTGAGCCTGTGAGCGGGCAGCTAGGTGCCGCCCTCGCTCGAGAACCAACTCGCGTATTGTCCTGTGTTTACTTTTTCTTCTGCGTGTTCTTGGGGCGTTGGGCGGCTTCTTTGGTGTCGGCAGCAGGCGCGTCGCCGATGACACCTTTCAAGGGGCAAATCGAAAAAGCCGGGCACTTCTTGCAGCCGGCGACAACGGCGATCGGGCATAGGGTCATGAAAGGCTCCAGTGGAAGTGTGAGCTGGAGTGTAGGCTTGTAAGGCCATGGTGAGTTACCGCATCGCAACCCGCGCCGACCTTCCCGGACTTTGGGAAGTGCGTTACTCGGTCGTTGAAAACACACTGAAGCCGGGCAAGATTTCCGACGATGAGCTGCGCTGTGCGCTCGAAGATGTGGGCCGTGGTTGGGTGGCTGAACGACAAGGCCGCATGCTGGGTTTCGCCATCGGGCTGGCACCAGGGCATGTGTGGGCCTTGTTTGTGCGTCCCGAGGCCGAAGGCCAAGGCATCGGGTCTGAGTTGCACGCGCTGCTCTTGCTTTGGTATGCCACCTTGCCGGTCCCGCGTCTTTGGTTGACCACAGGCCTTGGCACGCGAGCCTTGCAGTTTTATCTGGCGCGGGGCTGGCGACTTGCGGACCTGCTTGGCGACGGCGAAGTGATGCTGGAGCGCGCGAATCTTCATCAAACGAACCAAGCCAACGGTTGAGCTTTTGGTACAGCGGACTCAGTCAAGACTCGAGTCCGGCATCACGGCGCCAGCTTGCGTTTGAGCGCAAGCGCCACGGGCCGCGGCAAGCTGGGCAGTGAGCGCAGCAGCCAAGGCAGCATCTTGCGTTTGGCACCGCTCAGTGACTCCGGCACCAGCGCGTCAATGAGGTGCGGGCCGGGGTGCGCCAGCGCGTACTCCAGCGCTTTGAGCAACTCTTCTGCGGTGCTGGCGCGCACGGCATGTACACCCATGCCTTGGGCCATCTGCGCGAAGTTCAGTTCGGGGCCATTCAGGTCGAATTGCGCCTTGGCTTTGGGGCCGGCCGCCTCGGCGCCCACACGCTCCAGCTCGACTTTGAGGACGGAATAGGCTGCGTTATTGAAGATGATGCTGGTGACATTCAAGCCCTCGCGCGCCATGGTCCACAGCGCCTGGAGGGTGTACATCGAAGTGCCGTCGCCAATGAGGGCAATGACAGGCCGGTTGGGGCACGCAATGGCAGCGCCCACCGCGTTGGGCAAGCCTTGGCCGATGGCGCCGCCGGTGAGCGTGAGCAGGTCGTGGCGCGGCGCGCCAGCAGTCATGACGGAGAGCATCAGTCCGGACGTTATGGATTCATCCACCAAGATTGCGTTGTCCGGCAAGCAGTAGCCTACGGCTTTGCACACCTTGGGTGCGGTCAACCGGCCGCTGGGCCGTGCCGGTCGCAGCGGAGTCTGCAGCAGTGGTTGTGACGAAGTGGCCGCCACTGCCTGCGCCAATTTGCTGATACCGGCCACAACATCTTGCGCGGGCGTGGCCAGATTGAACACTTTGCAGCCTTCAGGCACCAAGTCACTTGGCCTGCCAGGGTAAGCAAAAAAGGACACCGGCGACTTCGCGCCCACCAAGACCAGTTGTTCGACACCGGCCAATTGCACGCCAGCCATCTCGGCCAGGTAGGCCATCCGTTCCACGGCCGGCAGGCCTGCGCCGCGCTGCATGCGCGTGGGGAAAACCTCGGCCAACAGTCGGACGTTGCTGTGCGCCGCTGCAATGCGCGCTGCGGTCAGCAGACCGGGCTCGCGCAGGGCCTGGCCACCCAACAGCAGGATGGTTTTGCGGCCCGAGCGCACAGCCGCTGCGATGGTGGCTACGGTCTCGTCATCAGCTGACTGCGGCTTGGGCAGTGGCGGCGCTGGGCAAGGCAACGCGCCTTCGCCCCAAGACACATCGGCGGGCAAGATCAAGGTGGCCACTTGGCCTGGCAGACCGCGCGCGGCGGTGATGGCGTCGCTCGCATCGCGGCACAGTTGCGCCGTGCTGCGAGAGGTGCGTACAAAACCCGGCGAGACATTGCGTGCCACGGTTTCGATGTCGGACTGCAGTTGCGCGTCGTATGCGGTGTGAAAGGTGGCGTGGTCGCCCACGATGTTGACGATGGGCACGTTGCCCTTGCGTGCGTTGTGCAGGTTGGCCAGGCCGTTGCCCAGCCCGCAGCCCAGGTGCAGCAGCGTGGCGGCGGGTTTGTCGGCCATGCGGGCATAACCATCGGCAGCGCCCGTGGCCACGCCCTCAAACAAGGTGAGCACCGCGCGCATGCGCAGCTCTTTGTCCAGCGCCGCTACAAAGTGCATTTCGCTGGTGCCGGGGTTGGTGAAACACACCTCGACGCCGGCGTCGGCCAGCGTGGTCATCAGCGCTTGTGCACCGTTAGGCATGGGAGTGTCCTGTGCTGATGTGTCGAGCTGCTGCACGCGCGGTGAGGATGCAGCCGGGCAAGAAAGTGCCTTCGAGGGAGCGCTTGCCACTGGCACCGCCGCCGCCAAAGCCTGCAGCTTCGCCCACGCAGTAAAGGCCTTCGATGGCTTGGTCTGCGGCATTGAGCACGCGGCTGTTCAAGTCAGTGCGCAGGCCACCCAAACTCTTGCGGGTGATGAGCTGCATTTGAATGGCGATGAAGGGCCCGGCGCCGCGTTGCTGCAGCGGCGCGGGCTTGCAGGTGCGCAAGCGGTCAGGCCCCCACTGCCGCGCCTGCAGGATACGGCGGATCTGGTCGTCGTTTTGCAGCTTGGCACCGTTGGCGAAGTTGGCGTCAAAGCGGTCGGCCGTGGCCTGCAGCACAACGGGGTCGATGTCGTGCGATGCGGTCAGCGCGTTCATTTTCTGGGCCAGGCCGGCCAGAGTGTCGTCGACCAGGAAGTGTGGGCTTTCCTGCTGCATTTGTTTGATGAGTCGGTGGTTGCCCAGTAGCGTTTCCTTCAAGAAGAGCGCAAATTGCTGGTCGCGGATGCGCTGGTTGTGTTCAGCGCCCGAGATGGCAAATTCCTTGGCCGCGATGCGCCAGTTCAGCAAGTGCCAGGTCCAGGGTTTGGGCTGCGCCGCAACCCGTTGGCACAGCCAATGGGTGTCAAAACCCGTGACCAGCGGCTCAGGGCCGATGCGGCCCCCCGTGTGGTCCAGCCACAAGGCCGATTTGCAAGGAATGGCCGACAAGCCGTGCCCTTCAAAGTGCGGGAAAGGGTGCGGAAAACCGGCCGCGTAGTTCCACATTTCACCGGCGTGCGTGACCTGCCCGCCCAGGTTGCCTGCAACCCAGTGGTGCAACTGGCCGTCTGCAAACGGGTGCGCGCCATTGAGCATGGCCGCAGGCAGCGGGCGCTCTTTGGGCCAATGCGCGCGCGCCTGCTCGTGGCTGCCATTGATGCCGCCCATGGCCAGCACCACCACGGGCGCTTGCAGGCGCACCTCAGCGCCGTCGGTTTCATTGATCGCGACAGCGCCGGCCACGCAGCCGGCGCTGTGGTCCAGCGCTGTGACGCGGTGGCCGTGCAGCACCTGCAAGCGCCCACCCGTGTCGGCCTGACGCAGCGCGGCCAGCATGCGGCGCGTCAACTCGCGCGCCGTGCCCCACACGATGTGATAACGCGGCAGGCTGTTGCCGTCACCCTGCAAACCCCGCTCCACCCAATTGACGGCGGGCATGAATTTCACACCCTCAGCGGTGAGCCAGTCGTAGACCAGTGCGCGTGAATGTTCAACGTAGTGCCGCGCCCATTGCAGCGGGACGCTGTCGTTGGTGCCGCTGGTGTCGAGTTCACCGAAGCGCAGCCAATCGCGCAGCGCAATCTCCGGTGTGTCGGGAATTTTCATGCGCGCCTGCAAAGGCGTGCCCACCAGCGCCATGCCCCCAAAGGCCCACAAGGCCAGCCCGCCCAAACGCTCAGGCGTGTCGCGGTCGATGAGGGTGACCCGCTGGCCCGAACGCAGCGCCTCCAAGGCCGTGACTATGCCGGCCAAGCCGCCACCCGCAACGATGAGGTCGGCTTTCAAAGCGTCCTGCTTCATGCGGGGTCCTGTGTGGTGGCTGGCAACATTTCATTCTCCGGCGTCGCGAAGCGGTCTGTGGATAGGGAAGACCATATTGGCGACGGCAGCCATCGACGTAGCCGCAGCCGCAGACACCAGCCGTGGCTGCAGTCTGGCAAACTGCGTCGGCTGCGAAGGAGCCCCGCTTGACCTTCTCCACCCACGAAGCTTTTTTTGAAAGCACTGCGCCCGAAGTTCTGCCGTTGCTGGTATCGATAGCGGAACGGGTGGAAGCCTTGTTGCCGCAAGCCACGCGCTGCATCAGCTACAGCATGCCAGCGTTCAGGTCTGGGAGGGTGTTCTTCTACTTTGCCGCGTTCAAAAAACACATCGGCGTCTACCCGCCCGTCACGCAAGATGCAGCGCTGATTGCGGAGCTGTTGCCCTATCGCGGGCCCAAAGGCAACCTCACATTTCCGCTCAAGCAGCCCTTGCCGCTTGAGCTCATCGGGCGTGTGGCACTGGCTCTGCATCGAGAATACGCTCGTCCAGCCCAAGCGGCAGCACCGACCCGCACTTCAGCGAGAGGAACACCATGACTGCAGACCCGTTGGCCACTTGGCACCAACTTCTCAAACAACGTGACGCCCGCGGGCTGGATGGCTTGTTGGCAGACGACGCCGTTTTCATCTCACCGGTGGTGCACAAACCGCAGGTCGGAAAAGCCGTGACCAAGGCATACCTGGCCGCAGCGTTCAAAGTGTTTGGCAACGACAGCTTTCGCTACGTGCGCGAACTGCGATCCGACCGCGATGCCGTGCTGGAGTTTGAACTGGAGATCGACGGCGTCAGCATCAACGGTGTGGACATGCTCAAGTGGAACGACGCTGGCAAGGTCACTGAGTTCAAAGTGATGTTGCGCCCGCTGAAGGCCGTGAACTTGATTCACGAAAAGATGGGCGCCATGCTGCAGGCGCGGGGGTCGGCATCGTGATCCGAAGCTTTTGTTCACTCATGGCCTTGGCGTCGTTCCTGCTTGTATGGCCGGCCGCGAAAGCACAAACGCAATCACAAACGCAATCACAAACACAAACACTGAAAGTCTTGACCACGGGCGCCTTCAAGCAAGTGGTGCTGGAGTTCGTTCCCAAGTTCGAGGCCAGTACAGGCGTCAAGGTGGAGTTGCAGAACGACACAGCCGGTGCACTGCTCAAGCGCGTTGCAGCAGGCGAAAAGTTTGACGTCATTTTTCTGACGCCGGCCGGCCTGGCAACATTGGCGCAACAAGGCAAGGTCGACCCCGCCAGCGTCAAGACGATGGCGCGTGTGGCCATCGGCGTAGCGGTAAAGGCTGGTGCGCCGCATCCCGAGCTGGCCACGGTGGAGCAGTTCAAGCAGGCTGTGTTGAATGCGCAAAGAGTGGCCTACATCGACCCTGCGTCCGGTGGCTCCAGCGGCATCTATCTGGACGGCTTGTTTGGCCGCCTGGGCCTGGCTGAACAGGTCCGCGCGAAAGCCGTTCTGGTGCCCGGCGGTTTGGTGGCCGAGCGTGTGGCGCGCGGCGAAGCCGATCTTGCCATTCACCAGGTCAGCGAAATTCTTCCTGTGGCGGGAGTCAGCTTGGCGGGCCTGCTGCCGCAGGCCATTCAAAACTACACCACCTATGGCTACGGCCTGGCCGCAGACACAAAAAGCGCGGCTTCGGCCGCAGCTTTGCTCGCCACCATGTCTTCAACCGGCGCAGATGAAATCATCCGCGCCAAGGGCATGTTGACCATTCCGAAGTGACGTGAGCGTTCAACATGCGGTGGTGGGTGTGAACATGGCGAGCATCTCACGCCGCAGTGTGCTGTCAGTCGGTGCGTTGGCGCCGATGTTGTCTGCCTGCACCACCGACCTCAATCGGTTCAGCGCGGAGCAGGTGCCTGCGCTCGCAGTGCGCCTGGGTATTTGCAACGCGCACCATGTCGTTTTGCAGGCGGGCCGACCAGGCACCAGCGTGCAGTTACGGGGCTGCCCAGCGGCCGAGCATGCGCGCGCTGACTCAGTCTTTCAAGCCGCGTCGCTGACCAAGCCTGTCATCGCTGCTGCGGCCTTGAGTTTGGTGCTGGATGGCAAGCTCGATTTGCAGGCGCCGGTGTCGCAGTATTTGCGGGGCGGCTATCAGCACCGCCAGAACCCTTTCGCCAATGCGGCCGAGGCTCAAACGGACCAAGTGAGCGTGCAGACCTTGCAGCGCATGACGGTGGCCCAGTTGCTGAACCACAGCTCGGGTTTGCCAAACTGGACAAGGGGTGCATTAGCCCCGGCGTTTGAGCCGGGCGCGCGCTGGCAGTATTCAGGCGAAGGCTATGCACTGCTGCAAGCGGTTATCAGCGCAGTGGCTGGGCAAGACATCGAGTCACTGGTCAGCACGCGCATCTTTCAGCCCTTTAGCATGCACCGTTCACGGCTGAGGATGACGGACGACATTCGCCAGCATCGGGTGCGTCACGCACAAAGCGTCTGGGCGTTGGGCGGCGGGCGCGAGTTCGAATTTCGTGAGCCCAACGCGGCCGCGTCACTCTATTCGACGCCTGCTGACTACGCTAACTTTGTTGCAGGGCTGTGGGCGAACAAGGCCTTGCTCGCTTTGACCCTGTCCAGGCCCACTGCCGTGCAACCCAGCCTGAGCTTGGCCTGGGGACTGGGCTGGGGTATCGAACACGCAGCAGGTGGGCCTTACCTTTGGCAGTGGGGCAACAACCCGGGCTATCGGGCCTTCGCCATGGTTTCGGCCACCAGCGGCGATGGCTTTGTATTGATGACCAACAGCGACCGTGGGCTGGCGCTGGCCCCACCCCTTGCCCACGCTTCGGTGCCGGCTGAGCATGGCGTATTTCGCTTTGGCATGTTGGGCTGAACCAAAGGACATGAGGACGGGTTCCTTAACTGGCAGGCCTTCAGCCGAGGCGCAGCCTGAAAATCGATAGACACTGGGGCACGCTCTCGTTTGAGTTGACACTGCCGACGAGCAGGAGGATTCAGTGAGCTTCATTTCCTTTCTTTTCGCTGCCATCGTTCTTGCGGTCACGCCCGGTCCGGGTTTGGCCTATGTCGTTGCGCGCACGGCGGCAGGTGGGCGCGCCGAGGGTCTCGCATCCTGTTTGGGCACGGCCTTCGGCGGCCTGCTGCATGTGGCAGCTGCTGCCTTGGGCCTGTCGTTGCTGGTGGCGCAATCGGCACTGGCCTTCTCCGTGCTCAAACTCGTCGGTGCAGCCTATTTGATTTACCTCGGGGTGCGCATCCTCATGCGCAAAGAACCTGCGCTGAACACGGGCGACATGAACGTGCAGGGACCGCGCCGCGCCTTGTTGGAAGGTGTGGTGGTCGAAGCACTCAACGTGAAGACTGCACTGTTCTTTCTGGCTTTTTTGCCGCAGTTTGTTTCGCTCACCCAGCCAGTGGTTGGCCAGCTTGTATGGCTGGGCTGCATTTGCGTGGCGCTGAATACGCTGGTGGATGTGGTGGCTGTCTTTGCTTCAGCTCACCTGCTGAAATCAGGCGCTGCGCAGGCTGGCCGTGCGCGTTTGCTTACGCGGGTTTCGGGTGTCACCATGCTGGGGTTGGGGGCCTACCTGGCGCTGGCGCGCCGCGAGCTCTGAGCTGATATGTCCATGCCTCAAAATTTCACGACCGCATTGCCTGTATGCCACACAACCACCTCCAACTGATCTACGCCTGCCTCGCTCTGGTGTCGCTGACTGCGGCAGTGGGCGTCAACATGTTGTTCACCCGCGTGCGCGAGATGCGGCTCAAACGCATTCACCCACAAGCCGCTTCCACTTCGGTAAAGATGAGCGCTCGACTTGAAAACGTTCAGCCTGCAGACAATTTCCGCAATCTGTTTGAGCTGCCAGTTTTGTTCTATGCGCTCGTCGCGCTGGCGTTGGCGACCAACACAGCGCCCGGCTGGCTGGTAATGGGTGCTTGGGCTTTTGTGGTCCTGCGTGTACTGCACAGTGCCATCCATTGCACCTACAACAAGGTCTATCACCGCCTTGCTGTTTTTGCTTCGGGCTTTGCATTGTTGGTGGGCTTGTGGGTCGCATTTGTCTTGGCCGTGGCGGCCAAAACGGCGAACTGAGGCGACAGGAGCGAGCCCATGCGCACAGTTTTAAACCGACTTGCCGCCTGCAGTTGCGGCCAACTCACGGCGCTTGTCACGGGTGACCCTGTGCGCGTTTCTATCTGCCACTGCCTGGCTTGCCAACGGCGCACAGGCAGTGTCTTTGGTCAGCAAGCACGTTTTTCTCGCGCAGACGTTCTCGTCGCTGGAGTGTCAACGTCCTATGTGCGTACGGGTGACGAAGGCTCGCGCATCACCTTTCATTTCTGCCCCCACTGCGGCGCTACGGTCTACTACGAGCCTGAGGGCTTGGAGGCCTTTGTTGCCATACCCGTGGGGGCCTTTGCCGACCCCACGTTTCCGCCGCCCATGGTGTCGGTGTATGAAGAACGCATGCACCCTTGGGTGGCGCCACCCGTGGCAGCCGAGCACATCAAGTAAGCATTCAAACCGCTTTCCAAAAACACACGTTGGAGCCTTTTGTGTTCAAAACCATCGCACTTGGGCTGTTGGTTCTGATTGTGGCCGTGTTGCTATTTGCAGCGACGCGGCCCGACAGCTTTCGCATCGAACGGTCCGCCACCATTCAGGCACCGCCCGAAAAGGTCTTTCCACTGATCAGCAGTTTTCGCCAATGGGAGCCTTGGTCACCGTGGGAAAAAATCGACCCCAAACTGGTTCGAAGTTACAGCGGCGCCGATGAGGGCACGGGTGCTATTTACGAATGGAGTGGCGACAAGAATGTTGGCAAGGGGCGAATGGAGATCATTGAATCCTCGCAGGCCACGCCCATTGCCCGCATCCTCATCAAGCTGGACTTCATCACGCCGTTTGAGGCACATAACACCGTTGAATTCAAGCTGGTTCCGCAGGGCAACGCCACGGTGGTAACTCAAGCCATGTTTGGCCCCAGCCCCTTCATCTCCAAACTGATGGGTCTGATCTTCAGCATGGAAAAGATGGTGGGCCCCAAGTATGAAGAGGGCTTGGCCAGTTTGAAGGCGTTGGCCGAGAAGTAAAAGCCATGGCGCGATTCGTGGTGCTTCTGCGCGGCGTGAATGTGGGCAAGGGCAATCGCGTGCCGATGGCTGATTTCAAGCGCCTGCTAGAAGGTCTGGGCTGCACTGACGTGAAGACTCTGCTGAACAGCGGCAATGCAGTGGTGACCAGCGCAATGCGGTCAACAGCAGGCCTCGCAGGGGCTGTGGCCAAAGCATTGAGTGAACAATTGGATGTGAAAACACTGGTGATCGTGAAATCAGCGTCTGAGCTGCGCGCCGTCGTTCTAGCCTCCCCTCTGGTGCCAAGCGAAAAGGACCATTCGCGCTACCTGGTGACCTTTGGTCCCGATGCACCGTCTTTGCAGGCCTTGGTTGGATTGCAGACCTTGGTTGGTGCAAGCGAAACGTTTGTAGTCAGCGCCGAGGCCGCTTTTTTGCACTGCCCAGCGGGTGTGTTGGAAAGCAAAGTAGGCGAAGCGCTCTTGGGTAAAGTGGGCAAGGGCCTCACCACCCGAAATTGGGCTACGGTCTTGAAACTTGCCGGGCTGGTAAGTGTGCCTGTCGCGCCCACTTGAACTCATCTTGATCCACGTCGGACTTCTACATTGATTGGCGCCCACGCATGAAATTCGGCTACACCATCATCTACGTGCCCCATGTGGCGAATTCACTGGAATTCTTCGAGCGCGCCTTTGGCTTCAAGCAGCGCTTCTTGCACGACAGCGGTACTTATGGCGAGCTGGATACTGGCTCCACCACCTTGGCCTTCGCCGCGCACGAGTTGGGTGAAATGAACTTTCCCGGTGGTCATGTGGCGGCGCACTCGTCCAAACACCCACTGGGCATGGAAGTGGGCTTTGTCACTGACGACGTGGCTCGAGCCCACGCGCAGGCTGTAGTGGCTGGCGCGCAGCAGCTCAGCGCGCCCGCGCAGCGGCCTTGGGGCCAGACCGTCTCGTACGTGCGCTGCCCCGATGGCACCCTGGTTGAGCTGTGCTCGCCATTGAGCGCTGGCTGAGGGCTCACGCGCATGGCTGCGTCACTCCTTGCGATTGCCCTGCTTCACTGGGCGGTGTTACTCGTCCCGGGTTTCAACTTTGTTTTGTTGTGTCAACTGGCGGCCGGCCGTAGCCGTGTGACGGCGTTGGCAGCTGCCATGGGCATGAGCACCGGCACGCTGATGTGGGCTTCGCTGGCTGTTTTTGGTGTGGGCGCTGTGTTTGCGACGCAGCCGGTGCTTCGGCAAGTGGTCCAAGGCTTGGGTGGTGCTTACCTGGTCTATCTGGCCCTGCGCATGTGGCGGTCGGGTGCGCAGGTAAAAGCAACATCAGCCCCCAGTCTTAGCCCAGCAGCCGCATACCGTCTGGGCTTCATGACCAGTGCACTGAACCCCAAGATCGCACTTTTCTACGGCAGTGTGTTTGCAACCGCACTGCCCGCAGATCCCTCAAGCGCGCATGTCGCTGGCGCGGTGGTTGTGGTCCTGGCCAACTCGCTCATCTGGCATGTGTCCTTGGTGGTCTTCTTTTCGCATGAGCGCATCCAGCGCGCCTACCTTCGCCGTTTCGCCGCTTTAACGCGCATGTCCGCCGCGGTGGTTGGTGCCTACGGCGCACGTTTGCTCTGGGCCACGGCGCAAGAGTTGCGTTCGCGGTGAGAGGCGGCCTACTCCACCTTGCCGATACCTTTAACGGCCTGCACCATGATGCGGGCGTCAGCGTCCCAATAGGCCTGGAAGGCGGGTGCGTCCAAGTACTCGATGGGGCTGCCCGCCTTGCCGATGGTGCCCAGCACAGCAGTGTCAACGGCTACTTTGCGAGCGGCTTCGCGCAGGCGAGTGACGACCTCGGGTGGTGTGTTGGCCGGCACGAACAGCCCAGCCCATTGCGCAAACTGCACCGGGTAGCCCAGCGACTTCAAGCTGGGCACGTCGGGCAAGGCTTGCAGGGGCTTGTCACCCCAATGCGCCAGTGCGCGCAGCTTGCCGGCCTTGATCTGCTGCGCCACCGTTGAAGGGCCTGTCGCCACCGCGTCCACTTGCCCACCCAACAGAGCCAGCAGCGCCGGGCCTGCGCCGGTGTACGGTATGTGCGTCATGCGAAAGCCGGCATTGGCCTTGAGCATTTCCATCGGCACATGCATGGTGCCGTAGTTGCCGGAACTACCGAAGTTGTACTTGGCGGGGTTGCGCTTGGCATCGGCCAAAAAGTCCGCCAGTGTTTTCCACGGCGCATCGGCCCGCACCACAAAGGCCGTGGGGTCGGCGGTGAAGCGCGCGATGGGCTTGAATTGGTCCAGCGTGAATTGCGGCTTGCGGCCCAGGATGTTGTCGGCCTCGGGCAAGATGGAAATGGAACTCAGGCTCAGCAGCACGGTGTAGCCGTCAGCCACCGCGCGCGCCGCCGCGCCCATGCCCGTGGCACCGCCAGCACCTGCGCGGTTTTCAACCACCACCGTTTGTTTGAGCTCACGTGACAAGGATTCAGCCACAGGCCGCGCCACCGTATCGGCCACGCCGCCCGGCGGAAAGGGCACGATCATGGTGATGGGCTTTTCGGGCCAGCTGCTCGATTGAGCCAGTGCCGGCAAGGCGATTGACGCCAGCGCAAGCGTGATCGCCACGCTCGTCAGGTTTACGAAGCGAAGGTTCAGTGTGCGGTTTGTCATGTCAGTCTCTTTGCACAAAGCGGTTGCTCAAGGTTCCCAAGCCGTCGATCTCGATGCGCACCACATCGCCATGCTTGAGCCAGCGTGGTGGCGTCATGCCCATGCCGACGCCGGCAGGCGAGCCCGTGGCGATCACGTCGCCCGGTAGCAGCGTGATGCCGCGCGAGCAGTTTTCGATGATGGACGGTATGTCGAAAATGAAGTCGCGCGTCTGCGCATCCTGCCGCAGTTCATCGTTCACCCACAGGCGTACCCGCGTGTTGCTGCCATCCAGTTCATCGGCGGTCACGATCCACGGCCCCATGGGACAGAAGGTGTCGAAGCTCTTGCCCAAGTCCCACTGCTGGTGGCGCATTTGCACGTCGCGGGCCGTGACATCGTTGATGATCGTGTAGCCAAAGATGTGTTTGAAGGCGTCTTCTCGGCGGATATTTTTGCCGCCCTGCCCGATGACGATGGCCAGCTCGGCTTCGTAGTCGATCTGTTGTGACAGTGCACCGGGTAGTTGCACGTCAACGCCGGGCCCGATGACGGTTTCCGGCACTTTGGTGAAGATGATGGGCCAGGCCTGGGTGTCTTTGGGGCTGTCTTTGAAAACGCTGGCGCTCAATTCTTTTGCATGTGCGTGGTAGTTGCGGCCCACACACCAAATGTTGCGGCGCGGATGGGGCATAGGCGCTTCAAGTTGCACCTGCGCCAGCGCGATAGAAGAGCCTGCTGCGACTGGCAGCCGGGCGCCTGCGGCCATGCTTGCGACGAGCGGCAACAGCCCAAGCCCGGCGCCCCCTTCGCTGGCCAGCGGTGTGATGGATGTGCAGCTGGCGTCGACGAGCCCGATGCGGCGTTGGCCGGCGTGGCGGAAGGTGGCGAGGCGCAAAACGAGCTCCTTGAAATGACTGCTGGGCTGAGATCCAAAAGATACCAATCTCGGACCAAATTAGCAACGGGCCGTGCTGCCGCTATCATGAAGAAAACTGAAGGGAGTGCGCAAAAGCTGCGCAACCGAGACCATGGATTCCGCTCAACATTTGCGCCAGACCTTGCTGGAGCAGATCACCACGCGCCAATGGCGCGCCGGTCACCGCCTGCCCACCGAGCGCACGCTGAGTGAGCAATACGGCCTGTCGCGCAGCACGGTGCGCCGTGTGTTGCAAGACTTCAAACGCAAGAAGCTCATCACGCAAACCGTAGGCAGCGGCACCTATGTGGCCGACCAGGTGCAGCAGGTTTTGGGCGAGATGCGCACCCAAGGCCCTGCGCAGGCCACCAGTCCGGCCGAGCTGATGACTGCGCGCCTGGTGCTGGAGCCCGCCATTGTTGACATGGTGATTGGCAACGCTACGAGCGAAGATTTCCAGCGAATGGACGAGTGCAACGCGAAGGCTGAAGGCGCCAAGACCCTGGAAGATTTTGAGCATTGGGACGCGGCCTTGCACGAGGCCATCGCACAGGCCGCGCACAACAACTTCATCCTTTCCGTGTTTCGGCTCATGAACGAAGTGCGCTCGCATGCCGAGTGGGGTGTGCTCAAGCGGCGCAGCGCCACGAGTGATAGGCGGCTTGAATACCAGCAGGAACACCGTGCCTTGGTGGCCGCGCTGCGCGAGCGCGATGCAGCGCGCGCCAAAGCTTTGTGCCTGGCCCACCTTGTTCATGTGCGCACCAACATGCTGGGTTATTGAAAGGCCCTGGCCACAAAACGATGGTGGTTCGCCCGCGTTGACCGCGTTGTGAGAGGCGGCTACATTGTTGGTGAGGCGGGCCCATAGCGTACCAATGAGGCCCAATGTAATGGAGACCGCTTTGATGCAGCACCACCCTTTGAAAGCAGCTTCTTCCTGCGTTCTGCTAGGCCAGCCCGTGTGGCGCCGTTTGCGTTCGGCCTGCGCGATCGCGCTGGCCGTTGTCGCCTGGCACGTGCCAGCGGTGGCTCAGGAGTGGCCCACCAAACCTGTGCGCTTGATCGTGCCCTTTGCGCCCGGTGGCTCGGCCGACGTATTTGGCCGTTTCATTGCGCAGCGCCTGCAAGAAGCCTTGGGTCAAAGCTTCGTCATTGACAACCGGCCCGGCGCCGGGTCCGTCATCGGCACCGACGCAGTGGCCAAAGCCGCGCCGGATGGCTACACCTTGCTGGTGATGTCGAACACACACACCGTCAACGAGTCGCTGCTGAAGAACAAGCCCTACCAATTGATGCGCGACTTTGCACCCGTAGCGCCGCTGAACTATTCCGACCTGGTGCTCGTCACCAAGGCGGGGTTGCCCGTGAAGTCGGTGCCCGAATTGGTGGCGCTGGCCAAGGCTCGGCCGGGCGGCTTGTCGTATGCATCGTCTGGCCCTGGCACGCCGTATCACATGGCCGGTGAATTGTTCAAGGCACTCTCGGGCACCTACATTGTCCACATCCCCTACCGGGGCAGTGCAGGTGCGCGTTCAGACATTCTGGGCGGTCAAGTGGACTTCATGTTCGACGCCATCCCGACCATGACCGAGCACATCAAGACAGGCAAAGTCAAAGGCCTGGCAACGACCGGCAAGTCGCGTTCTTCCACCTTGCCCGGCCTGCCCACCGTGGCGGAGGGCGGTGTGCCGAACTACGAGGCCACCATTTGGCTGGGCATCGTTGCGCCCAAGGGCACGCCGCCGGCCATCGTCAACAAGCTCAATGCCGAGATTGCCAAGATCACCAGCAATGCGGCGGTGCGCAGCACGTGGTCGGCGCAGGGCACCACCGCTATGACCATGGGCGTGGACGAATTCAGCCGCTACATGGCGGCCGACATCACCAAATGGGCGCAGATCGTCAAGGTCTCGGGCGCCACGGCTGAATGAGCACCAGTCTCCACTTCTTGAGCGCCGGCGCCGCGCAGGGCTTGATCAAAGACCTTGAAGCTGCCTTCACCGAAGCAACGGGCGCGCAGGCGCAAGGCCGCTTTGGCGCAGTAGGCGCCATCAAAGAGGCCTTTGAAGCCAATGAACCCTGCGATTTGATCGTGCTGACCGAGGCCATGATTCAGGCAATGGAAACGGCTGGAACGGTACGCGCGGGCAGCGCGAGCCCGCTGGGGCGGGTCTTCACGGGCGTGGCGGTACGCCAGGGCGAGGCCCAGCCCGATGTGTCGAACCCCGTTGCCCTGCGCGCGGCTTTGCGTGCTGCCGACGCTATCTATTTCCCAGATCCGTTGAAGGCCACGGCGGGTATTCATTTCGCCAAAGTGATGCGCGAGCTCGGCATTCACGACGAGCTTGCGCCGCGCTTCAAGACCTTCCCTAACGGTGCAACAGCGATGCGTGAATTGGCCGCCGCAAGTTCACCCCACCCCATCGGCTGCACGCAGGTGACGGAG
The DNA here is from genome assembly GCA_965249635.1 of Rubrivivax sp. GTDB lineage: Bacteria > Pseudomonadota > Gammaproteobacteria > Burkholderiales > Burkholderiaceae_C > Rubrivivax. Next base: position 335,906 of record OZ252248.1, read on the forward strand.
ATTCTGTACACGCCCGGTGTTGACCTCATCGCTCTATTGCCGCAGCAGTTTGAGTTGGCCACGATGTACACCGCCGCGGTGGTGCAGCGGGCTGCGCAGCCTGAACTGGCGGCGCGCTTAATCGACCTGCTCGCCGGTCCCGGCGCAGCAGACCTTCGTCAACGTTCGGGCTTTGAGGGTTGAGCATGATTTGCAATGTGAGCAAGTGGTTGCCAAGCTTGGTGATGGCTTCGACGGCCCTCGTGGCCAACCTGGTTCAGGCCCAAAGCGGCGACTACCCCAGCCGGCCCATCAAGGTCGTGGTGCCCTTTTCACCCGGCGGCGCGGTGGACGGCCCCATGCGGGCGATTGCCGAGCAACTGGGCAAGCGGCTGAAGCAGCAGGTCATCATCGAGAACAAACCCGGTGCCGGCGCCACCATCGGCTCAGAACTGGTGGCCAAGGCCACGCCCGATGGCTACACCCTGCTGCTGGCCTCACAGACCAACGCCATCAGCGCGACCCTGTACAACAAACTCTCGTTCAACCCCATCGACGACTTTGCAGGAATATCGATGCTGGCCCGCGAGCCTGGTGTGCTGGTGGTGAACCCCACCATGCCGGCCAAGACGGTGGCAGAGTTGATTGCGCTGGCCAAATCCAAACCGGGCGAGTTGAACTACGCGTCGTCGGGCAACGGCAGCGGGCAGCACTTGTTTGCTGCCATGTTCGCCTCCATGGCGGGCATCAAGCTCACCCACGTGCCCTACAAAGGCAGTGGCCAGGCCACCACCGACCTTCTGGCCGGCACGGTTCCCATGGCCGTGCCGGGTACGCAGGCGATGCTCAAGCACATCGCGGCCGGCAAATTGCGCCCGCTGGCCACCACCGGCGTCACGCGCAGCAAACAATTACCCGATGTGCCCACGTTGGATGAGGCTGGGTTGAAGGGTTATTCAGCTTATGTGTGGATGGGCCTGTTGGCGCCCAAGGGCACGCCCAAGGCCATCGTCGACCTTCTCAACCGGGAATTGAAAGCCGTGATCGCCTTGCCCGAAATGCAGAGCTTCTTCAATGACGCTGGCATGGAGGTGGTGGGCTCGTCACCGCCTGAAATGGACACCTACTTCCGCGAAGAGCGCGACCGCTGGGCGCGTGTCATCAAGGACATCGGTGCCAAGGTAGATTGACGAGTTTTCAATAGATTGCGAATTTGTTTGTTTGTACAGGACCTGAACGATGACGACTGTGACCGGCCACGAACATTGGACGACGAAGCAAACCTCTGACGGCGATGTGCGCTTGTTCATGTGGGAGAAGTATGTGGGCTCGCCGGAAGGCAAGCCAGCCGTGCTGTTTGTGCACGGGTCTTCTATGGCCTCCACCCCCACTTTCGACCTGAAGGTGCCGGGCCGCCCGCACTCCAGCGTGATGGACTGGTTTGCCGAACGGGGCTTTGTCTGCTGGTGCGTTGACATGGAAGGTTATGGCCGCAGCAGCAAACACCGCGACATCTTTTGCGACATCGCCAACGGCGCCGACGACCTGAAGGCCGCCACCGACTACATCTTTGCCAAACGCGGCATCCGCAGTTTCGCGGCCTACGGTATCAGCTCGGGTGCGCTGCGTGCGGCACTGTTTGCTCAACGCCACCCTGACCGCATCTCACGTTTGGCGTTGGACGCCTTTGTGTGGACCGGTGCCGGCGCGCCCACCCTGGAACAGCGACGCAAAAAGCTGCCCGAGTTCAGTGCCAACAAGCGCCGCCCGATCGACCGCAAGTTTGTATATTCGATCTTCGAGCGCGACCACCCCGATTGCGCTGACAAAGCCACCGTGGACGCTTTCGCCGATGCCATCCTGGCGCTCGACGATTCCATGCCCAACGGCACCTACATCGACATGTGCTCCAAGCTGCCGGTGGTAGACCCCGAGAAGATCACCGTACCCACGCTCATCATGCGCGGCCAGTTCGACGGCATCGCGTCGATGCAAGACCTCATAGATTTTTTCGTCAAGCTGCCCTCAGCCGACAAGCAGTTCACCGTGATGAATGGCATCTCACATGCCAGTTTTCAGCAGAAGAACTATTTGATGTGCTATCAAATCTTGCACAGCTACTTCACGCAGCCGGCGCCGGTTTATACCGACCCGGGGCATTAAGGCACGGCACCCAAACCGGCTGCCGAAAAGCGTGATGACGCGCTGCATGTGCGTGCTACATTGATCAGATGTCGGCGCTGTTCAGAACGCTGTTGCTGTGGTTGATGGTGCTCGCGGTTCCCGCTCAGGGCTGGGCGGCTGCCTCGATGGCGCTGTGCGGTCAAAAACACCATGGTGTAGCTGAGCAACAAGCACAGCAACCACGTTTGGATACCGGTGTGCCGGCTGCGCATGGCCCCTGCCATGAAGCAGATGCACCGGTGGATTCGGCCGACCAGCACCAGTGCAACGTCTGCAGCTCGTGCTGCTCGGTGGGCGCTCTGATCAGCGCCGTGCCGGCCCTGCCCGACTGTGAAGCCGCGTTGCCCTTGTTCGCTACCGTCGTGAGCACCATCGATCCGTTTGCGGCCGACGGGCCCGACCGCCCTCCCCGAAACCTCCTCGTGTAAAGGCGTAGCGCGCCCCGCGCATGCGTGCGCGCGCTTGATCGCCGAGTCCTGTCTTGTCGACGCTGCATCGCAGCGCTCACACACCCAGACTTTCAAGCGAGGTTTCCATGATGACTATTCCGTTGCGACGGTGTCTGCCGCGCGCATGGCCGAGCCTGCTGTGCTCCATTTTTCTGACAAGCCAGTCACTGGCGCAGACCGCGCCCAGCGCCCGCCGCGCAGACCCCTTGGACCCCAAGACCACGGTGCCTGCGCTGCGCTATGAGTCCGCCTTGTCGCAGTACCGCCGCCTGAGCGACGAAAAAACCCTGTCCTGGCGCGAAGCCAATGATGCGGTCGCTCGCATTGGTGGATGGCGGGTCTACGCCCGTGAGGCCCAGCAGGCGGACGCTGCTGGTGCACCAGGTACGGTACCAGCTAACTCGCCACCTGCAGCATCACCTGCAGCACCGCATGCTGGCAAGCCGCCCGTTGTCTTGCCCGCCGGGCATAGCGGCCACAGAGGCCACAAACAACCATGAGAACACGCACCATGCTTGCCCACTTTCGGCAAACCGCAGCGAGCCAGAAGACCCAGCACCGCTTGCGACTCACAGCGCTGCTGGTCGGATCTGCTGTGCTGGGCGGATGCGCCAGCTTCAGCCCTGACGGGGGCTTCGGCGCCGTAGAGCGAACAGCCAAAGACCGCCTCGGTAAGGACTTGCTTTGGGCGCACAGCGAAGCTGACCTGGACACCATCGCACAGCGGGTCTCAGAACTGCTGGCCAAGCCACTCACGGTGGATGATGCGGTGCAGACCGCACTGCTCAACAACCGCGGCTTACAGGCCAGTTTTCAGGAGTTGGGCATTTCAGAAGCCGAACTCGTGCAGGCCGGCCGTTTGCCCAACCCGGGCTTCAGCTTCGGGCGCAACAGCCGGGGCGAAGAGCGCGAGATCGAGCGCGGGCTTCACCTCAACCTTGCGCGGCTGCTCGCCATGCCGATGGTCCAGCGCATGGAAGCGCGGCGCTTCCAAGAGATACAGGGCCGTGTGGCGATGACGGTGCTGAGCTTGGCGGCGGACACGCGCAAGGCCTACTTCAACGCACTTGCTGCCGAAGAAACCGTGCGCTACAGGCAGCAAGTGAAGCAGGCGGCCGATGCCAGTGCCGAGTTGGCGCGTCGCATGGAGCAGGTCGGCAACTTCAACAAGCTGCAGCGCGCGCGCGAGCAAGGTTTTTACGCCGACGCGACGCTCAAGTTGGCTCAGGCGCAGCAAGCGCAGCGATCGACGCGAGAACGCTTGAACCGTCTGCTCGGTGTGTGGGGCGCGCAGATCGCATTTACCTTGCCCGATCGTCTTCCCGACTTGCCCAAAACGCCGCTGGAGCTGCCCGGTATCGAGCAAACTGCGCTGGCGCAACGCCTGGACGTGCAAGGCGCCAAACTGGCGGTCGAGCAGACCGCACGCAACCTGGGCTTGACGCGCACCACGCGCTTCGTCAATGTGCTGGAGCTGGGTTTGCTGCGCAACAGCTCTAATGAAGCACCAACGCAGCGCGGTTGGGAAATCGGTTTCGAGCTGCCGCTGTTTGACTGGGGCGGTGCGCGTGTCGCGCGAGCTGAAGCCATCTACATGCAGACCTTGCACCGGGCTGCAGAGACTGCGATCAACGGGCGCTCAGAGGTGCGAGAGGCTTACACGGGCTACCGCTCGGCCTATGACATCGCGCGCCACCACCGCGACGAGTTGGTGCCGCTGAGCCAGCGCATCGCCGAAGAGAACGTTCTGCGCTACAACGGCATGCTCATCGGTGTGTTCGAACTGCTCGCTGACGCGCGCACCCAGATCGCAACCGTGAATGCCTCGATCGAGGCACTGCGCGACTTCTGGATTGCGCAGGCCGATCTCGACATGGCCTTGATCGGCAAACCCAACATGGCTGCAGCTGCTGGCCCCGCGATGGCGGCCGAAGCCGCTGCAGCAGGACATTGACATGAAAGACATCCTCGTGACTGAACAACACATGCTTTCCCGCCGCAAGATGCTGGGGGCCAGCGCCAAGATGGGCGCCGTCTCAGCAGCTTCTGTGGCACTGGCTGCGTCCGCCGTCAGCAAGGTCGCTATGGCCGCCCTGCCCGAGCCGGTGATCCAGACCAAGCCCGACACCATGCCGCCGCTGGTGCCCAGCACGGGGCGGCCCTACAACCCAGTGGTCACGCTGAACGGCTGGACCTTGCCATGGCGCATGAATCAAGGGGTTAAAGAGTTCCATCTCGTGGCCGAACCCGTGGTGCGTGAGATGACACCGGGTTTCAAGGCGCACTTGTGGGGCTACAACGGCCAGAGCCCAGGGCCCACCATTGAAGTGGTTGAAGGCGACCGCGTGCGCATCTTTGTCACCAACAAATTGGGTGAATTGACCAGCGTGCACTGGCATGGCCAGCGCTTGCCCAACGGCATGGACGGCGTGACCGGCCTGACCCAGCCAGGCATTGCGCCGGGCAAAACTTTCGTCTACGAGTTCGTGGCAAGGCGCCCCGGCACCTTCATGTACCACCCGCACGCCGACGAGATGGTGCAAATGGCGATGGGGATGATGGGCTTCTGGATCACCCACCCGCGCGTGGACAACGGACGCAAGCATCCGCTCATTGACGAAGTGGACCGCGACTTCGTGTTCCTGCTCAATGCCTACGACATCGACCCGGGTTCCTACACGCCCAAGATCATGACGATGCTCGACTTCAACCTCTGGAGTTGGAACAGCCGCATTTTTCCGGGCATCGACCCTCTGGTTGTGCGCAAGAACGACAAGGTGCGCATCCGCATCGGCAACCTGACGATGACGAACCACCCGATCCACCTGCATGGGCATGAGTTCACGGTGACAGGCACGGACGGCGGTCCCACGCCAAAGGGCTCGCGCTGGCCCGAGGTGACGACAGACGTCGCTGTGGGCCAGATGCGTCAGATCGAGTTCTTGGCCGACGAAGAAGGCGACTGGTCATTCCACTGTCACAAGAGCCACCACACCATGAACGCCATGGGCCACGATGTGCCGACCATGATTGGCGTGGACCACCGCGGCGTGGCCAAGCAGATCACCCAACTGATCCCCGATTACATGGTGATGGGTGAACGTGGCATGAAAGACATGACCGAGATGGAAATGCCGCTGCCTGACAACACGGCGGCCATGATGACCGGCACCGGGCCCTTTGGCGCCGTGGGCATGGGCGGCATGTTCAGTGTTGTCAAGGTGCGCAAAGACCAGAAGGCGGGCGACTACAAGGACCCTGGTTGGTACAAGCACCCGCCCGGCGAAGTGGCCTACGAGTGGACGGGCTCGCTTCCCGACCCGGCACGCTTCAAGGCCGATGCCAGTCCTGGCCCCGGCTCTATGCCGCCGATGGCGCGGTCGAAGCAAGAAGTTGAAGTGAAGGTGCGCAAACCTGCCGGCGGCCACTCTGGCCACTGAAGTTCGCATCCCGTTTATCAACGTTCCCTACAGAAGACCTACGTCATGAAATCGATCAAAAAACTTGTGCTGTCAGCGGCCCTCACTGCCATGGCCGCCGCTGGCGGATCTGCGCTGGCCCACACAGACAAGCCCCACGAAACGAAAGCCGGAGCCGTAAAAAAAGAACAAAAGGACTGGGGCATTGCCGGCGATGCCCGTGCCGCAAAACGCACGATTGCGATCAGCATGTCCGACAGCATGCGATTTACGCCGGACCGTATCGAAGTGAGGCAAGGCGAGACGGTGAAGTTCGTGGTCCGCAACGCCGGCAAGGTGATGCACGAATTCGTGATTGGCACGAAGAAGGAGAACGACGAGCATGCTGCGCTGATGGTGAAGTTTCCGGACATGGAGCACGACGAGCCCTACATGGCACACGTCGGGCCGGGCAAGACGGGCGAGATCATTTGGACATTCAATAAAGCCGGTGACTTCGACTTCGCCTGTTTGATCGCAGGCCACTACCAGGCAGGCATGGTCGGCAAGATCGTGGTGGTGGCTGCAGCTCTCAAAGATGGTGGCCATAGCAAACACAAGCATTGAGCCATCAGGCAGGCCGTCGTGCCGGCCCGAACAAGTTTCGCTGCAACCGCCGACGGCCCTCGTGGAGGCCAGCAACGCCACTTGACCAGGCCATCTTCAAAGCCCATGAAATGCCCTGCTGATGCACCTGCGTGTGCTGGCCGATAAAACCCACTGGCCGGCGACACCAAGGAACGTGTTTGCGGTCGACATGACCGACACCAATGGAACTGTCGACTTGCCTGGGCTTACGCCAACTCGGCCCCGCGCAGGTTTTTGAGTATCGGCAGATCGTCCCTGTCGTTCCAATTGTCCCTATCGACCGGAGCTGGGCACTTTCACAGGCAACGGCGGCTGAGCCAGGAGTGCGCGCCACTGAGCCTCGATGGGTTCACCCAGTTTGGCGCCACGCGCCTGCAAGTGCTGGCCGTAGTTTTCAAAGACACGCAAGGCGTCGCCGCGTTGGCCGGCCCGCTCGTGCGCGTGCATAAGCCTGCGCACCAGCGATTCAGCAAGCGGCTCGATGCGTAGCGCTGTCTCCAGCAGCTCGCGCTCGGCCGGCTCCGCCTGCAGGCGCTCTATCACTGTGGAAGCAGCCAGCGCGTCGCGCACGGTGTCGCTACGGCAGTGCTGGCGCTTGGCTTCGAGCCACGGCGCGGGCGGCAAGCCGGGCAACAACTCACCACGTGAAAACGATACCCAGGCTATGCCGTACCTGGTGGACGCAGGCCGCCGTGCGACGGAAGCGCAGCTGCCGCCCATCCTGGCCTTGCTGCGCCGCGCGCCGCAGCTCGCGGTGGCGTGACGAACGGGAGCCACCGTTCTCGCCCCCCGTTTCACCCCAACCGAAAGGCGTACCCATGAATACGACTGACGTCCATCTCTAACCACTATGTGCACCTGACAGCCCGGCTCCGCCAGGCACCTGACCACTGGTGCTGTCTGGCAACTACCATGCACCCTCTGAGCCTTTGCGCCGCTCGTGCTGTGCTGGCACACAAGCCAAGCAGCGAGGCGGCAGCAGCCGAGATGGCCGCACTCGAGGTCATGTCTAGTGAACCGTAGGCCTGGCTCCTACCCCAAGCCCACGCCGCTCAAGGCGTCAGCTTGATATTCGCTTCCTTGATGATCTTGGCGTAGAGCCCGGCGTCGCGCTGCACGATCTTGGCAAACTCATCGGGCTTGCCGCCGCCCACCTGCAGGCCCAGGCCTTCGATGCGGGCTGTTACGTCGGGCAGGCGCAGGATGCGGTTGATTTCGTCGGAGAGCTTGCTCACCACGGCTGCGGGTGTGCCGGCCGGCAGGAAGACGCCGAACCAGCCGTACGGGTCGTAGGAGTGGTAGCCCAGCTCTACAAAGCTGGGTACATCGGGTAGGCCGGGCATGCGGGCCGTGCCGGTGACGGCCAGCGGCCGGATGTTGGAAAGCTGCGCGCGGGCCGAGGCGCTGTCAACAAAAGCCGCTGAAAGCTGGCCTCCGACCAGGTTGGTGACCAAGGGCGCCGCGCCCGCGAAGGGCACGTGCACCAGGTCGAGGCCGCCCTGCATGTTCAGCAATGCGCCTTGGATGTGCGATGACGTGCCGGCACCGTAACTGCCAAAATTATGTTTGCCGGGCTGCGCTTTCACCATGTCCACAAACTCTTTGAGCGTCTTGGCAGGCGAAGACAGCGGAACGGCCAACATGCTGGGGCTGCGTGCGATCTGCGTCACGGGCGCGAAGTCCTTGATCGCGTCGTAAGGCAGCTTGTCCATCAGCGATGGCTGCTGGATGATGGCCGTGATGGCGATGAGCACGGTGTGGCCATCGGGGGCAGCCTTGGCCACAGCGTTGTTGCCGATGGTGCCGGCCGCGCCGGCGCGGTTCTCAACCAAAACGTTTTGGCCCCAAGACTCTTGCAATTTGGCAGCCAGGGTGCGGCCCAGGATGTCGGTGGCCCCACCGGCTGGGTAAGGCACGATGAATTTGATGGCTTGGCTGGGGTAGTTGGCTTGTGCGGCAGCGGGCAGGCTCAATGGCAAGGCGGCGGCCAGGGCGCTGGCCAGGAGGCCTCGGCGAAGATAGAACGGGGTCATGTTGATGTCTCCTGAAGTGAAGGGTTGTGGAATTAGCGCGTGGCCTCGCGCACCAGATTGCGCGCGATGACGATCTGCTGAATTTGAGATGTGCCTTCGTACAGCCGGAACAGCCGCACGTCGCGGTAAAAGCGCTCGATGCCGGCGTCAGCGACATAGCCCGCGCCGCCGAAGATCTGTACAGCCCTGTCGGCCACACGGCCGCACATTTCGCTGGCGAAGAGCTTGCAGCAACTGGCTTCGGTGGCCACATTCAATCCTTCGTCTCGCTTGCGTGCCGCGTCGATCACCATGCAGCGCGCTGCGTAGATTTCTGCCTGGCTGTCGGCCAGCATGGCCTGTACCAGTTGGAACTCTGCAATGGGCTGACCAAACTGTTTGCGCTGAATGGCGTAGTTCAAGGCGTCGCGCTGCATGCGCTCGGCCACGCCCACGCAAATGGCCGCGATGTGGATGCGCCCCTTTTCAAGCACCTTCATGGCGGTTTTGAAGCCCTGCCCTTCGCGCCCGCCGATGATCTGGCTGGCGGGCACGCGGCAGTTCTCAAAAATGACATCCGCCGTGTGCGCGCCACGCTGGCCCATCTTGCGGTCGCGAGGGCCGATGCTGATGCCCGGCGTATCGGCTTCGACGATGAAGGCTGAAACACCGCCTGCGCCCTTGTCGGTCGGATTGGTGCGCGCCATCAGCGTGAAGATGCCGGCATGCGGTGCGTTGGTGATGTAGCGCTTGGTGCCGTTGATGAGGTAGTGCTGGCCACCGGGCTGCAGCGCAGCCGTGGTGCGCAGGGACGCAGCGTCGCTGCCCGCGTCGGGCTCGGTCAGCGCAAACGAGGCGATGATTTCGCCGGTGGCCAAGCGTGGCAGGTAGCGTTGTTTCTGCTCGGCCGTGCCGTCGATCAAGATGCCTTGTGAGCCAATGCCCACCGTGGTGCCGATGAGCGAACGAAAGGCCGGCGAGGTTTGACCCAGGGCCAGCATCACCATCACCTCTTCTTCCATCGTCACGCCCAGGCCGCCGAATTCTTCGGGTACGGTCAAACCGAAAAGGCCCAGCTCCTTCATGCCGCGCACGATGCGCTCAGGAATTTCGTCGGTCTCGGCCACCTCGTTTTCTGCGGGCACCAATTCGTCCCGCACAAAGCGGTTCACGGCGTCCAGCAGCGCGCTCAGTACTTCGGGGTCGCGAATCATCGGCCTGGCACTCCTACAAGGTCTCTGCCGTACCCAACACGGCAGTTGATTGGCTGGACAACATGCCGCCGTTGCCATGCGCAATGGCTGTGCGAGCGCCGGCCACTTGGCGCGCGCCGCCTTCGCTACGCAGTTGGCGCACGGCTTCAATCATGGCGAAGATGCCGTACATGCCCGGGTGCACGCACGACAAGCCGCCGCCGTTGGTATTCACCGGCAAGCGACCGCCCGGCGCGATGGCACCTTCGGCCACAAAGGCACCGCCCTCGCCTTTGGCGCAGAAACCCAGGTCTTCGAGAAAGAGCATGGTGTTGATGGTGAAGGCGTCGTAGAGCTGCACGACGTCGATGTCTTTGGGTGCTAGGCCAGCCATGGCAAAGGCTTCGGCGCCCGATTGCTGCGCAGCAGTAACGGTGAGGTCATGCATCGACGAAATCTGCCGGTTCCACACGGCGGTTCCGTTGCCCAGCACATACACCGGCTTCTTCGGACTGCGCGCGACGAGGTCCGCACGGGTGAGTACAAAGGCCCCGGCGCCGTCGGTGACCAGGCAGCAGTCGCGCACGCTCAGGGGGTCAGACACCATGCGTGCGGCCAGCACATCGGCGCGGCTGAGCGCGCCGCGCTGGTAAGCCTCGGGGTTGAGTTGCGCCCAGGCCCGTGCGGCCACTGCCACATCGGCCAACTGTTCACGTGTGGTGCCGAATTCGTGCATGTGCCGTGATGCGGCCAGCGCGTAGGCTGACACCGGCATGGCTGGTTGGTAGGGGTACTCAAAGGGTTGCGGGTCCAGGAAGGGCCGCAGGCTGACAACTTCTTTGCGGCCAAAGGTGCTGCTCTTTTGTACGCTGCCGTAGCAGACCAGCACGGCCTTGCACTGCCCAAAATGCAGCGCTTGCATGGCCGGCAGTAAGTGCGCAATGAAGCTGCTGCCACCCAGCATGGTGCCGTCAATGTAGGTGGGCTTCAAGCCCAGGTATTCAATCACTGGCATGGGCCACATCACCGCACTGACGCTGGCCGTGGCAATGCCGTCGATGTCGTGCATCGTCAGCCCGGCATCGGCCACGGCGGCGTGCGCCGCGCGGGCCAGCAGTTCCATGTCGGTAAAACCCGGTGCTTCGCCGCAGCCAAAGGTGGCTGCGCCAACGATGGCGGCGCTACCGCGCAGCGACTTCATGGTGCACCTCCGTTCAGCGCGTCGAACACGACGATGCCTTTGCCTTCATTGACGATGACCCGGGCCTGCACGCGCTGGCCGATGCGTACCGCGGCGGGCGGCAGGTTGTCTACGCGGCTCATCAGGCGCACGCCTTCGTCGAGTTCAACGATGCTGACGTTGAGGTCGCCACCATCAGCGGGTTTACGCCGAACGGTGGTGACGGCGTACACCGTTCCCAGCCCGTTGGGCGTTTGCCATTGCAAGGCCGTGCTGCCGCAATGAGGGCACAGCTCGCGCGGGAAGTAGACGCTGCGGTTGCATGCGGTGCAGCGTTGGATGAACCACCGGCCTGCGTTCAGTTCGCTTTGGTGGTGAGCCAGAACACCGGCCGTTTGTGTCGTTGGGGTCATGTGAGGTAGCGGCAATTCAATCAGTCCATATCAACGTGTGGCCAGCAGCTCGCGCTTGAGCACTTTGCCGCTGGTGGTCATGGGCAGATGCTGGCGCACCTCCACGCGTTGGGGGTGTTTGTAGGGCGCCAGGTGTTGGCGCAGGTGCGCGTGCAGCGCGCTGTGGTCCAGTTCGACGTGGTCTTTGCGCAGCTGCACAAAGGCCAGGATGTCTTCGTTGCCGGCATCGTCACCCGGCGTGGGCTGGCCAAGCACGGCGGCCAGCTCTATGGCCGGAAAGGCCATCAAGACCGCCTCGACCTCAGCCGGGTACACATTGAAGCCCGAGCGGATGATCATTTCCTTGAGCCGGCCCACCACAAACAGCGCGCCGTCCGCTTCCAGGCGGCCGAGGTCGCCGCTGGCGTACCAACCGCCCGGCTTCATCACCTGTGCAGTGGCCTGTGGGTCGCGAAAGTAGCCCGGCATCAAACCGCGCCCACGCATCCAGATTTCACCGGTCTGGCCCAAAGGCAAGTCGTGCCCTTTGGCGTCGACGATGCGAAGCTGGGCCGCTTCTACCTGCAAGCCTGCGGACGTGTCGTTGCGATGCTGCCCTCGCGCCGTGACATGCACCGAACCCGCGTATTCCGACAGACCGTAGCCGTGATGCAGTGGCTGGCCGAAAAAACGTTCCACACGTTGCTTCAAACCCGCGTCCAGCGGGCCGGCGCCGGTATAGACGTAACGCAGGCTGGGGCAGTGCGGATGGGCGATCCCCACCGCTTGGGCATGGGCGAGCAGGCGCACAAACATCGTGGGTGGGCCTTGCCATTGCGACACGCCGTGCTCGGCCAAGGCAGCCAAGGCATCGGCCGGGTCAAAGCGGCTGCGCATCACCAAGCCCGAGCCGGCGTACAAGGACGAAGCCAGCAACGTGCCCAGGCCAAAGATATGGGTCATGGGCAGGCAGGCATAGCTGCGGTCATGCGGCCCCAATTGCCGCGACTGCGCTGACACGCGCGCGAAGTGTGTGAGCCCATCGTGCGATACCAGCACGCCCTTGGGGGTGCCTGTGGTGCCCGAGGTGAAGATGATGGCAGCGACGTCTTCAGCCTTGACGCTGCTTGTCGCCTGCACATCGGCCACTGCGGTTTCGTTCACCGCACTACGCTGCAAACGTGGCAGCGCCGAGCTTTGGGCGTTAGCTGTCAAGGCGTGCGCAGTGGCGGCGCCTGAAGCACCCGTTGTGAAGTAAGCGCAACGCGCGTCGGCCTTGGCCTCAAAAGCCGCCAGTTCACCCGGCGCCATGCGCGCGTTGACGCCGCAAGACCAGGCCCCGATGCGGCTGCAGGCCAAGATCAGGGCCACATGCTCGGGGCAGTTCTCAGCGACGATGAGTACGCGGTCACCCGGCCGCACGTGGGCTTCAAGCAGCTCGTCTTGAAGGGCTTGCACCCACGTGCCAAGTTCCGCGAAGCTCATCTCGCCTTGCGGCGCGTCGTTGGGCAAGAAGAGAAAGGCCCTCTCGGGGTCCCGCTGCAGCCAGCCGTCAAAGGCCTCGTGCAGCCGCTGTGCTGCTGTCACGGGATCAGGTCATTCAAACTTCATGTCCTTGGTGACGCCGCGCCACAACTCGAAATCCTTGGCGGCCTGCACGCCAAGCACCTCGGGCTTGCCGGGCCATAGGTCGTAGCCCTGGTCCTGCCAAGTTTTGCGCAAGTCCGCGTCGGCCAAGGCGCGGTTGGCGGCGGCATTCAGGCGCGCCACAATCTCGGGTGCCAAACGTGCCGGGCCGTACAAGCCATACCAGCCAATGACCTCATAGCCGGGCACGCCAGCTTCGCGCATGGTCGGCACGGTGGGCAGAGACGCATTGCGCTCCCGCGAGGTGACCGCCAAGGCGCGCACGCGGCCCGACTGGATGAAATTGCGCGCCGTGCTGGTGATGTCGAACATCATGCTCAGTTGGCCGCCGATCACGTCGGTCATGGCCGGTGCATTGCCTTTGTAGGGCACGTGCGTCAGCTTGGTGCCGGTGACCACAGCCAGCAGCTCGCCACTCAGATGGTTGGACGCGCCGACACCGGCCGAGCCATAGAACAATTTGTTCGGGTTGGCCTTGGCAAAGGCCACCAGTTGCTCCAGGTTTTGGAAAGGCAGGTCCTTGTTGACGACCAGTGCGTTGGCGTAGCTCAACAGTGGCGAGACGGGTGTGAGGTCGCGCGCCGGGTCCAGCGTCATGGCCTTCTGCACGTGCGGGCTGATGGTCAGCGAGGGGCTGGCCGCAAAGTACAGGAGGTTGCCGTCAGCCGGTGCCTTGGACACGGCGTCGGCTGCCAGTACACCGGCTGCGCCGGGTCGGTTTTCCACCAGCACATTGCGACCCAATTCACGGGCCAGCACGGGTGCAAAGCTGCGAGCGCCAGCGTCCACAGGCCCGCCCGGTGCGTAACCCACCAGCAGGCGCAGCGGTGCTTCGGTTTGGGCCAGCAGCGCTGGTGCGGCGCCGGTGGCGGCAGCCCAAGCGGTGAAGCGACGGCGGTTGAGTGAACGGTCCTTCGTCGGGGGCTTGGCGAAACTGGACATGGCGTCTCCTTTTGTAGTCGGCATTCTTGGCTTACCGATGCTAGACCGGGTCCCAACTGAAAACGTCGCCAGAGCGTTCCAATTCGAAGAAGCTGGCCTTCAACGCCGGCAAAGCATGCCGGGCCACGGTCTGGGGGCTCCAGCCTTCACTGCGGTGCACGCTGCGCACCGGGCGCGGCTGGCTCATCAGGAAAATCTCGTTGTTCCGCACAGCAAAGATCTGACCGTTTACATCAGCAGCTTCGTCGCTGGCCAGGCACACGGCCAGCGGTGCGATCTTGGCGGGTGTCATCTGCTTCAAGCGGTCTACCCGCGCTTGTTCTTCGGGCGTGTCCACGGGGATGGAGCCGATCATGCGGCTCCAGGCAAACGGGGAGATGCAGTTGGAGCGCACACCAAATTTCTGCATATCCAGCGCGATGGATTTCGACAGTGCCGCGATACCCAGCTTGGCCGCGCTGTAGTTGGCCTGCCCGAAGTTACCGATCAGCCCCGAGGTGCTGGTCATGTGCACATAACAACCACTGCCCTGCTCTTTGAAATGCGGCGCTGCCGCGCGGCTGACGTAGAACGTGCCGTACAGGTGAACCTTGACCACGGTGTCGAATTCCTCTGCGCTCATCTTGTGGAAGAAGCGGTCGCGCAGGATGCCGGCGTTGTTGATGACCACATCGATGCGGCCAAAGGTTTCAACGGCTGTAGCGACGATGCGCGCTGCAGCGGTTGATTCGGACACGCTGTCGGTATTCGCCACGGCCTGGCCACCCGCAGCACGAATCTCATCCACCACGCGTTGCGCCGGGCCGGCGTCGTGGCCGTCGCCCGCCACCGAAGCACCGATGTCATTCACCACCACCCGGGCGCCTTCGACCGCACACGCCAGAGCGATGTCGCGGCCAATGCCGCCGCCCGCGCCGGTGACCACTACCACTTTGTCTTTGAGCATCATGAGTTTTTATCCTTGAAGGTTGGTTCAGGTTGGCCAACGAAAGGCCGGTGCTTGTTTGCCGAGGAAGCGGCGCACGGCGTTTTGAAAGTAGCTGCTGCCAAAGGCCAGCGCTTGCGCATTGGCTTCAGCGTCCAGTGAGGTGGCAAGTTCGCCAGCGCCGCCCATCGCACGTTTGATCAGGCTTACCGCCAGCGGCGAAGCGTCGGCAAAACTGGCGGCCAATTCCAGCGCACGCGGCACCAGGCGTTCGGGTGCGTGCAGCTCCATGGCAATGCCCAGGCGCAGCGCTTCTTCGGCGCCCACTTCGCGCGCCGAGAGCATCAACTCTTTGGCGCGCTGCGCACCCACCACACGCGGCAAGGTGTGAAAGGCGCCGCAGTCAGGCACCAAGCCCAGGCGCATGAACGAGAGGCAAAAACGCGCAGCCGGCGTGGCCAGCACCATGTCCGCCGCCAGGGCGAGGCTGAAGCCTGCGCCGAAGGCGGAGCCGTCGACTGCGGCAATCACGGGGCAGTGCAAACCCATCAAGTCACTGAAGACCGATTGCGTGGTCTGCATGCGGGCGCGCCAGGCCGCACTTTCTGGCGTCGGCACTTGCTCCAACGCCTGCTGCATGCCGCGAATATCACCTCCCGCGCAGAAGTGCCCGCCTGCGCCGGTGATGACCACGGCCCGCACGCTGTTGTCGGCTTTGACGGTGCTGATGCCGGCGGCCAGCCCTTCGCGGACCGCGACCGACAGCGCATTGCGCGCAGCCGGCTGGTTGATGGTGAGCACCAGGGTGCTGCCCTCGCGGGTCTGTAAAACGGCGGGTTCGGTCATGTCTCAATCTCCTGAAGCGGGGGCGGCGCGCTGGGCTGCACGGGCTTGAGTTTCCTGCAGTTCGCGCCACAAAATCTTGCCCGTGTTGGACTTGGCCAGCGCAGGCACAAACTCGACTGCGCGCGGTGCCTTGTACACCGCCATGCGTTCGCGGCACCAGGCGATGAAGGCCTCTCCGGTGATGCGGTCTTGCTCGCCCGGTTTGAGTACCACCAGGGCTTTCACCATGTCGCCTACACGCCCCTCACGGGTCTCCGGCAAGGCAATGACACAGGCTTCACGCACGGCAGGGTGCGCATAGAGCAAACTCTCAACCTCAGCAGGCCACACTTTGTAGCCCGAGACATTGATCATGCGCTTGAGTCGGTCTTTGAGGAAGAAGTAGCCGTCTTCGTCGATCAACGCCAGGTCACCGGTGCGAAAGAAGCGCCTACCGTCGATCTCGATGAAAGCTTCGCGGTTGGCCACCTCATTGCGCCAGTAGCCCAGCATCACCTGGGGCGCGTGTGTCACCAGCTCGCCCACTTCACCCTGCGGCAATTCGCGGCCGGTTTCGGGGTCGATGATGCGCGAGTCCACGCCTTGGGCGGGCACACCGAGGCACTGTGCTTTACAGCGTTGGGGCGGATTGCCGTGCAGGAAAGAGGCGGTTTCTGTGAGGCCGTAGCCTTCTTCGTAGTTGAGCCGGTAACGCTGCTTCAACATCGCGGCCACGGCTTCAGGCATGGCCGCCCCGCCGCCGGACAGTAAGACCAAACTGCTCAGGTCACGCTGCGCCGTTTGCGGGTGGCTGAAGAGATCGAGCACCATGGCTGGCGGTGCTGTCCATGCTGTGATACGGTGGCGTTCCATCTGCGCAGCGGCCGTGGCAGCGTTCCAGCGCGGCATCATCACCACCGTGGCGCCCAGCCAAATGGGCAGATTCATGCCATTTTGCAAACCGAGCAAATGGAACAAAGGCGCCACCGTCAACATCACCGAGCCCGCATGCAGGCGCTTCCACACGGCCGAAGTCGCCACCGAGGCCAGCAAGGTAGCGTGGCTGTGCTGGCAGCCTTTTGGCCTTCCCGTGGTGCCCGAGGTGTAGGGCAACACGGCCAGTGCATCGGGGTCTTGCGGCATGGGGCCGGGTAACAAGCCTTGTGCAACGGCGTCCTCAAAGCCATGCAGGCGCGGGTCGTGCAAGGGCTGGCGGGATTGCAGCACCAGATCGGGCAAGTCAGCCGCAGCGGAATCGGGACCTAACGCATCAGCATAGGCGTGTACGACGGCAGCCGGAACTTCATCGTCGGCCGAACCCAGTGGCAATTGCGGCAGCAGTTCCTGCGCGACCAGGGCCAGGCGTGCGCCACTGTCGCGGATGTGGAAGTTGATCTCGGCGCGCTTGCTCATCGCGCTCACGGGTACCACGACAGCGCCTGCACGCAACACGGCATAACAAGCCACCACCCACTGCGGGCAGTTCTGGCTGATGAGCAGCACGCGGTCACCCTGCTCCACGCCCAGGCGCTGCTGCAGGTAGCCGGCCAAGGCGTCCACACGCGCCAGCAATTGCGCGTAGTTCAGGCTGCCGCCGCCGTAGTACATGGCCACGTGTTGAGGGCGCAACGCCGCTGTGCGGGCCAGCACCTGCGGCAGGGTCAGACGCGGGGGCGCCGGGTTGCGCTCCACGCCCTCGGGCCAGAAGCGAAAGTGGGCGGGTTCTGCCCTGACGCCTTCCCCCTTCACGCCTTCTCCATGGACCGCGCGATGACTTCTTTCATCACCTCGTTGGCGCCGCCGTAGATGCGGCTCACGCGCACATCGGCATAAAGCCGCGCGATGGGGTATTCGTTCATGTAGCCGTAGCCGCCGAAAAACTGCAGGCAGTCGTCCACCACCCGGCAAGCTGCATCGCTCACCCACCACTTGGCCATGGCGGCGGTGGGCACGTCCAGCGTGCCCGCAGCGAGCTTGGCAAAGCAGTCGTCTACAAAGGCGCGCGCCACTTCGGCTTGGGTCTGGCACTCGGCCAGCTTGAAGCGGATGTTTTGCATCTGCATCAGCGGTGCGCCGAACACTTGGCGCTGGCGCACGTGGGCCAAGGTTTCGGCGATCGCGCGCTGCATCATGGCCAGTGAACCCACGGCGATCAACAGCCGCTCACGCGGAAGCTGCTGCATCAGCTGCGCAAAACCCCGGCCCTCCACCTCACCCAGCAAATTGGCCACGGGGATGCGCACCTTGTCGAAAAATAGCTCCGTGGTGTCGAGTGTTTTCTGGCCCAGCTTGTCGAGTGGCGCACCACGCGAGAAACCCTGCACGGGCTTGCCTGTTTCGTCTTCCGTTTCCAGCATGAGCAGCGAGATGCCCTTGCCGCCGGCCGTGGCGTCGGTTTTAACGGCCACGCAGATCAAATCTGCGTGCAAACCGTTGGTGATGAAGATCTTGCTGCCACTGACGAGGTAGTGCTCACCTGCGCTGTCCTTGCTGCTGTCACTGCCACGCTGCGCGTGGGTGCGGATGCGTTGAAGATCGGTGCCGGCGCCGGGTTCGCTCATGGCGATGGCGGCCACCAGTTCACCTGTGGCCATGCGTGGCAGCCAACGGCGCTTCTGCGCTTCACTGCCATAAGCAAGCAGGTAATGGGCCACGATGCCGCTGTGCACGTTGTTGCTGAAGCACTGGCTCATGGTGTACCACTGCTCTTCGGTGATGACGGCCTCGTGCAAAAAGCTGCCGCCGCCGCCGCCGTACTCTTCTGGGATGCTGGCGCACAACAAGCCAGCGGCACCGGCCTTGTTCCATATGTCACGCTCGGCGTGATGTTGCTCGCGCCACCGCATTTCGTGTGGCACGCACTCGCGCTCAAAGAAGCGGCGCGCGGTGTCGCGCAGCATCACCAGGTCTTCGGTTTCCCAGCTTCGTCGGCCGGGCGCGTGCCTGTCGTTGCTCATGGCCGGCCGCCCCCGCACACCAGCACCTGGCCGCTGACGTAGTTGCTCTCCGGGATGCAGAACAAATAAACCGCGCCAGCGGCTTCGTGCGGGTAGCCACCACGGCCCAACGGAATCATGGCTTCTGCGTTTTTCAGGATTTGCGGGTTGACGCCCACGCGGATGGTGCGGCCTTCGACGTCGATGGTGGCGCCAGCGCTGGCGTCGGCTTCGGTCAAGCGTGTTTTGATGAGGCCAAAGGCGACGCTGTTGACGGTGACCTTGTAGCGGCCCCACTCTTTGGCCATGGCCTTGGTCAGGCCGTTGATGCCGGCCTTGGCGGCCGCGTAGTTGGCCTGGCCGGCGTTGCCGTAGACGCCCGAGGTGGACGAGATATTGACGACCTTGCGAAACACTTCGCGGTCTTCGTCGGCCTCTCGGCGTGCGGCTTCGCGGATGAAACCCGACGCAGCGCGCAGGATGCGGAAGGGCGCGGTGAGGTGCACGGCGAGCATGGCTTCCCACTGCTCGTCGCTCATCTTCTGCACCACGTTGTCCCAGGTGTAGCCGGCGTTGTTGACGATGATGTCGAGCCCGCCCCAGGTGTCCACGCCGGCTGCGACGAAGCGTTCGGCAAAGCCGGCTTCGGTGACGCTGCCTGCGCACGCGATGGCGGTGCCGCCCGCTGCGGTGATGTCGGCGACGGTTTGAGCGGCGGGCTCGGCGTCCAGGTCGTTGACCACCACCCGCGCACCCTCACTCGCGAGCTTCAGCGCAATTTCACGCCCAATGCCCCGGCCCGAGCCCGAGACCAATGCCACCTTACCGTCCAATTTGTGTTTCATAGCGCTAAATCTCCAACACAGTCAACAAAGCAAACAGAGTCAACAGACACCGCAATCGAGGACCACCACGTCACCCTCTAGGCAAGGGGCCGGCGCCCCGCAGTGGGCAGGCCAGGCGAGCACCGGTAACGTGCGGCGCGCAGCCTGGCCTGCCCACTGCGGGTAGCCAGCCCCTTGCCGAAGCGCGCCTTTGCAGCGAGGGTTGGTCTTCACACGGACTTGGAATGCAAAGCACCATTCGAAGCTTCATGCCTTTGGCGCGCGGCGAGGGCCGGGTAGCCCAGGCTGCGCGCCGCACGTTACCGGTGCTCGCCTGGGCTACCCGGTCCTCGCCGTTCGGCGTCGGGGGTGTTTGGCTTGGGGTGCAGTCTTTGGTCATTGTTTAGGGGCGGCTGACTTCTGCTTCGCCGGTGATCTTGACGACGCCGGCTTCGTTGGCAGATTGCAGGGCCAGTTGAATGGCTGCGTCTGTTTTTGAGGTGATGCGGGCGGTGCAGGTGATGACTTCGCCGACTTGGGTGATGGCGGCAAAACGCACATTCAGCGCGCGGATGGCGTGCTGTGGAACCCAGTTGGTGAGCACGCGGCCGAGCCAGGCTACCGACAACATGCCATGCGCGAAGACGTCAGACATGCCGGCCGATTTGGCGAAGTCGATGTCAACGTGAATGGGGTTGTGGTCGCCGCTGGCGCCGCAATACAAGGCCAGGGTGTGCCGGCTGAGTGGCGGCAGGGTCAACGCAGGCAGCTCGTCGCCAACTTGCAAGGCACTCCAGTCGATGGACTTGGACTTTGTATGGTGCGCTGCTGTCATGGCGTGGCCTTTGGCGCTGGGTTTCGATAAACCGTCACGGTGCGCAGTTCAGCCACGGCTGCACCTTTCTCATCGGTGACCTCGGTGTTGCGCACGATAAATTCGAGCGCACCGCCCTTCTTGTCGTAGATGTCCTCAATGCGCTGTCGGAAGCTCAGGCGTTCGCCGGCGTGGGCCACACGGTGAAAGCGGAACCCTTGCTCGCCGTGCAAGATGCGGCGGTAGTCCAGGCCCAGCCGTTCGCGAATGGCTGCGGGGTTGGGTGCTTCCATTTCGAGGCAGAAGAAGAAGCTGGGCGGAACGGGCAGGTCGGGGTGGCCTGCGGCGCGGGCGGCTGCTTCGTCGGTGTAGACAGGGTCGGTTTGCCCGGTGGCCTTGGCAAAGAATTTGAGCCGGCCGCGCTCGACCTCCACCGTGAACGGCTCGAACTCGGCGCCGATGTGGCTGCGGTCAATCATGTGGTGGCTTGGTAGAGCGTGACCACGCAGGCGCCGCCCAGGCCCAGGTTGTGTTGCAGGGCGATGCGCGCGCCTTCCACCTGGCGCTGTTCGGCGCGGCCGCGCAACTGTTGTGTTAGCTCATAACACTGGGCCAGGCCGGTGGCGCCCAATGGGTGGCCCTTGGACAGTAAACCGCCCGAAGGGTTGGTCACCACGCGGCCGCCGTAGGTGTTGTCGCCATCAACGATGAAGCGCTCGGCCGTGCCTTCGGGTGTGAGGCCCAGGGCCTCGTAGGTGATGAGTTCGTTGGTGGTGAAGCAGTCGTGCAGCTCCACCACGTCCAGCGCTTCGGGGCCGATGCCGGCGGCTTCGTACACCTGCTTGGCCGCATTCGCGCTCATGTCGTAGCCCACCACCTTGCGCATGTCTTTACTCTCAAACGTGCTGGGGGTGTCGGTGGTCATGGCCTGTGCGGCGATGACGACGCGCTGGTCCAAGCCGTGCTTCTTGGCAAACTCGGCCGAGCACACCACCGCCGCTGCGGCGCCGCAGGTGGGTGGGCAGCATTGGAAGCGAGTGAGTGGGTCAAATACCGTGGCCGATGCCATCACCTCGTCGAGTGTGAGTGTCTGGCGGAAAACCGCAAGCGGGTTGCGCGCAGCGTGTTGGCGCGCCTTCACCGAAATGCGGCCAAAGGTGTCTTTGCGGATGCCGTATTGCGCGATGTAGTCGCGCCCTGCCCCGCCAAAAAACTGTGCGGCGCGTGGCAGTTCGGGTTGGAAGCCCTGCTTCTCGGTCATCACGTCGGCAAAGTGCGCCATGGGTGATGGGCGGTCGTCCCACTGGCTCTTTAACGCGCCCGGTTGCATCTGCTCAAAGCCCAGGGCAATGGCGCACTCCACCATGCCGCTTTCCACGGCCTGGCGTGCCAGGAACAGTGCGCTGGATCCGGTAGAGCAATTGTTGTTGAGGTTGAACACCGGTATGCCCGTCAGGCCCACGCCGTAGATGGCGGCTTGTCCGGCCGTGGAGTCGCCGTAGACATAGCCCACGTAGGCTTGCTGCACCTTGGCGTAGTCCACGCCGGCGTCGTCCAAGGCCAGCTTGGCGGCGCGTGACCCCATCACGGTGTAGGGCTCACTGGCGCCGGGTTTGGTGAAGGGAATCATGCCCACGCCAACGACGTGGACAGGGCGTTGCATACGGGTCATGGTCAGTCCTTGAAGCTTGAAGATGAGGAAGATGAGAAGGGGTTAAGCGATATCGCGGTAGCGGAAGGTGCCCATCGCTTGGGCGGTGAGTTCGCCGTCCGCGTTCAGGATGTGGGCTTCACAAAAGCACACCGACTTGCCCCCGCCTGTAGCGCGGCCAACCGCCACGATGCGGCCGGTAGAGGGGCGCATGAAGGCCAGGTGCATGTCGATGGTGACCACTTCGCGCGTGTAGTCCACGCGGGACAGCGCGGCGTGGGCCATGGCGCAGTCGAGCACGGTGGTCACGACGCCGCCATGCCCGCCGGCGTGGTTGTTCAACAATTCCGGCCGGAGTTCCAGGCTGACCTGCGCTTTTCCGTCCTGCGCACTTTCAACCACGATTTGCAGGTGGTCGATGAAGGGCACGCGGCGCTGGCGGCTGCTCTTGGCTGGGTTTGGTGTGGCACTGTGATGGGGACTCATGCGCGGCCCCGTGCAGAAGCGGCAGCCGCCGCACTGAAATCACGCGGGCCTGTGAGCGCCAGCCCGCCGTCCACTGGAATCACCGCTCCAGTGATCCAGGCGCCCCAGTCGCTGGCCAGCATCATGGCCATGCGGGCGATGTCGTCGACGCTGCCCATGCGTTTGAGTGGCACGCGCTCGGTCATGGCCTGCAGCGCTTGTTCGGTCGGCGCCAAGCGCCGTATGCCTTCGGTGTCTGCAATGGGGCCGGGCACGATGGAGTTGATGCGGATGCCCTCTGCGCCCCACTCCAGCGCGAGCACCTGGGTCAGCATGTCCACGCCGGCTTTGGCGGCGCACACATGCGCTTGGTACGGTGTGGGTGTGAACGCTTGGCCGGCCGAGATTTGCACCACGCTGGCTCCAGGCTTGCGCAGGTGCGCGTAAGCAGTGCGCGCCACGTTGAAGCTGCCCAGCAAGTCAATGTCCACCACGGTCTTGAACGCGTTGGGCGACATGTCCATGGCGCGTGCGAGAAAGTTGCCCGCCGCGCCGGAGATCAGCACATCAATAGGCCCGAAACGCGCCACCGCTTGCGTAAAGGCAGCCTCCAGCTCGGCGGGTTGGCGCACGTCACCCGCCAAGCCTATTGCCTGCGTTCCGAGGGCTTGCAAAGCTGCCGCTGCTGCGGACACTTTGTCGGCTGAGCGGCTGAAGACACTGAGCCGCGCGCCGGCGCGTGCAAAAGCCTGGGCAATGCCGAAATTGATGCCGCTGGAGCCACCGGCCACAAACACATGGCGGTTGCGGAACTGGGAGGTCTGAAGGTCCATGCTCATTCGGTGGTTTGTTGGTCGGGCGACGGCGGTTTGGGCAGGGGCAGATAGCGAAACGAGCCCTGCGCCCGCGCCACCATGCGGCCCTGGTCGTCGGTAACAGCGGCACGGCACCAAGCCACACCGTCAGCTTGGTTCAAGAGTTCGGCATCCGCCGTGAGCCGCCCACGGCCGGGTTCTAAAAACGCCGTGTCCAGATTCAGCGTAACAGCAGTCACTTGAAAGTCGTGTGCCGAGACCGCCGCGCTGGCCATGGCCACATCCAGCAGCGCGACCACGGCACCGCCATGCACGGCACCGATCACATTACCCAAATCCGCCCGCGCTGGCAGCACCAGTTGCGCGCGGCCGGCAGCGGCATGCGTACGTTCCAGCCCCAGCAGTTTGCCAAAGGGCACGCGGTAGAACCACTGCCTAGGGTCGCCGCCGCTGAGCGCCTGCAGTGTCATGTCTGGGCTCTTTCGCGCAAGACATTTTTCAGCACCTTGCCTGCGGCTGAAAGCGGCAGCTCTGCAACCGTGCTGAAGCTGCGCGGGCACTTGTAGCCAGCCAGTTGCTGGCGGCACCAAGCCAACAGAACAGCGTCGGCCACCGGTTCACGCAGCACCACAAAAGCGTGCACCGCTTCGCCCCAGCGCGTGTCAGGCACACCCACTACAGCGGCTTGCGCCACGGCCGGGTGCAAGCGCAAGGCCGTTTCAACTTCTGCGCTGTAGATGTTCTCGCCGCCGCTGATGATCATGTCTTTCAAGCGGTCGACGATGGTCAGCGTGCCGTCGGCCTGCATGCAGCCGACATCGCCGGTCTTGAACCAGCCATCTTGAAACGCGGCTGCCGTGGCCTCGGGGTTGCGCCAGTAGCCGGGTGTGACCATGGGGCCTCGGCACAGCACCTCGCCCACATGGCCGGGGGGCAGCTCACGGCCATCGGTGTTGGCGATGATGATCTCCGCCCCCAGCCCAGCGCGGCCAACTGCGTTCAAGCGGCCTTGCGCGCGGGCTTGTGGCGAGCGGTGGTTCTCAGGCAGGTTGATGCACACCGCGCCGGCGGTCTCGGTCAAGCCGTAGGCCTGAAAAAACTCAGCCTGCGGCCAGGCGGCGAGTGCGCGGTCCAACAAGTCGGGTGGCATCGGTGCAGCACCGAAGGCGATGCGCTGCAGGCTCTGCACACGCGGCGCATCAAACGTGGGGTCGTCAAGCAGCGCTTGCAGCATGGTCGGCACCACGATGATGTCGCCAATGCCCAGTTGTTCGATGGCTTTCAGCACGGCATCGGGCCTGAACTGCGCCATCGTGGTCCACGCGCCACCGGCGATGCTTTGGCCCACCAGGCGCCCCAAACCCGCCACATGAAACAGCGGCGCCACCAGCAGCGAATTGCTACCCGGCGGGTTGGGCAGCTCGGCCGCGCGGGTGATAGAGGCTGACCACAGGTTGGCGTGCGTCAGCATCACGCCCTTGGAGCGCCCGGTGGTGCCGCCGGTATACAGAATGGCCGCAAGGGCATCGCCGCCGGTGCGCGTGTCAGGCAAAGCTTGCTGCAGTTGGGCTTCGGTCGCCCAGGCGTCCAGGCCTATGCAGGGCAGTGCCAGTGCCGGCAGGCGGCCGGCCAAGGTTTCGTCAACGAGCAGCAGCTGCGGTTCGCAGTCAGCCAGCGCATACTCCAGCTCAGGCGTAGACCAACGCACATTCAGCGGGCACACCACCGCGCCCAGCCACCAGCAGGCAAACAAAGCTTGAACCAGGCGGTCGTCATTGGGGCTCAACAGGGCCACGCGGTCGCCAGCACGCACGCCGCGCGCAGCCAGCGCAGCCGCCTGCTGCGCCACCTGCAGCAGCAAGTCGTCAAACCGATGCTGACGAATGCCCGCCGCGTGCAGATGCATCAGCGCTACCCGACTGGGGTGGCGTTGCAGTGAGCGGTGCAGCCCTTGTGTCAAGTACATGGCAACGCAGTGTGGCGCCTGCCCGGCCCGCCACCAATGGCGAGATGAATCAGCAATCATGGCGAAAGCCGACAGTGCGGGCGCAGCCTCGGGAAACCCCCAGTGCCTGCGCACCGGGATTGAACGTTTCCGTCATGGTTCAGTGAAACCAAGCGCCATTGCCGCCAGCACGGCGGGCGCTGAATATGCGCCAGCTTTTTAGCTGCCCCTGCTGCTGATGGAGACACCCATGAAAAATCATCAAACCCGCCGCCTTGCACACTTCTCGCGCCGCACTTGCCTGACAGCTGCCGCTGCGGCCGCAGCCAGCGCGCTCAGCCCGCTGGCCCTGGCCCAGGGGGCGCAAGACTTCCCCAACAAGCCCATCCGCATCATCCTGCCCTTCACGGCCGGCGGCACGACCGACGCGCTGGCACGCGCCATCAGCCAGAAGCTGCAGGAGTATTGGGGCCAGCCCACCATCATCGACAACCGCCCCGGCGCGGCCGGCTGGTTGGGCATCACGCAAATGGCCAAGATGCCGGCCGACGGCTACACCATCGGGTTGACCATCTCCAATATCATCTACGCCCACGCGCTGTACGAAAAACTGCCCTTCGACATACAAAAAGACTTCGAGCCCGTCTCGATGATTTCGCGCTCGGCCGTGGCCCTGGCTGTTGGAGCTAACTTTCCAGCCAATAGTTTGGAAGAGTTTGTGGCGCTGGTGAAGAAGAACCCCGGCAAGTACAGCTATGCCTCGTTTGGCCAAGGCACCTCGGCCAACATCTTTGGTGAGAGCCTGAACCTGGCGGCCAAGCTGGACTTGGTGCATGTGCCTTACAAAGGTGCCGCGCCCATGGTGACCGATCTGCTGGGTGGCCAGGTGTCCTGCGTCATTTTGGATACAGCTTCCTTGCGCCCGCTGATGCAAGCCGGCAAGGCCAAAGTGCTGGCGATGACTGGCGCGCAACGTGCACAGGGCTTCCCCAATGTGCCCACCTTTGCCGAGCTGGGTTACCCCGGCTTCGAGCCCGTTGGCTTTTTCATGGTGCTGGCGCCTGCAGGCACGCCCAAAGACATCGTGCGCAAACTGTCTGACGGCATCGGTCGCGCCATCCGCACCGAAGACCTGCGCAACCGCATTCTCGACTTTGCGCAAGAGCCTGTAGGCGGCACGCCGGAGCAATTGGCCCAAGCCATCAAGACCGATGGTGAGATCTTTGCCAAGGCCATTCGCACGGCCAACATCAAGGTTGAGCAAAACCGGTGAGCCCTTTGAGCGCATTAGGCCCACTATCGGGCATCAAGGTCATTGACCTGTCGGCCGTGGTGTCGGGGCCCATGGCCGCCGGCCTGCTGGCTGACCAGGGCGCCGATGTGATCAAGGTCGAGCCCGAGAAGGGCGACCTCACGCGCATCATCGGACCTGCACGTGAGGGCATTACCGGCTTGTTCGCGGCCATCAACCGCGGCAAGCGTTCCATCGTGCTGGACCTCAAACAAGCCAGCGCACGTGCGGTGCTGCGCGAGCTGATTACCAGCGCCGATGTCTTGATTGAAAACTTCCGCCCCGGCGCGCTAACCCGCCTGGGCTTCAGCTACGACGAGGTGGCGGCTTACAACCCGCGTATCGTTTACCTGTCCATCAGCGGCTTTGGCCAGACTGGCCCAAATGCGCAGGTGCGTGTGTACGACCCCGTCATCCAGGCCGTGGCGGGTTTTGCCGATGCACACCCCAACCCGCAAAACGGTGAGCCGCAGTTGCTGCAAACGCTGATGTGCGACAAGGTAACTGCGCTGACTGCAGCCCAAGCCGTCACCGCCGCGCTGCTGGCGCGCGAACGCAGCAACACCGGCCGGGGCCAGAAGATTGAACTCTCCATGCTGGACGCCGCCGTGGCCTTCCTGTGGCCCGAGGCGTTTTATAACCACGCCTTCCTGGACGACGCACCTCCACCCTTGCCAGAGTTTGGTGCCAACCAACGCCTGTGGCGCTGCAAGGACGGCTGGCTGGCGCTGATCACGCCGCAGAACGACGAATTTGCCGCCATGTGCCGCGTGCTGGGCCTGAGCGAACTCATCACCGACCCGCGCTTCGCCAACATACCCGCGCGGCGCCAACACCACGAAGCATTGCGCGCCCTGGCCGAGCCCATCGTCGCGCAGCGCGCGGTCGATCAGTTTGCCGCGGAACTCGGCGCCGCCGGCGTGCCCGCCGGGCGTGTTAACACCAAATCAGGCCTCGCCGACGATGCGCAGGTAGTGCACAACGCACTGCTGCGCGATACCGCCTACCCCACGCTCGGCCGCATCCGCTCACCGCGCGCCGCCGCGCAATTCTTGGGCATGCCGCACGACGACAGCCGCCTGGCACCGCGCTTGGGCGAGCACACGCGTGACGTGCTGCGCGAACTGGGGCGCGGTGAAGCCGAGATTGCGGCGCTGCTGGCGACGGGCGCGGTTGGGTGAATTCAGGCCTTCACTTCGACCACAGTTTCAAAGCCGCCAAAGATCATGCGCTTGCCGTCGAAGGGCATGGGCGGATTGCCGGGTGTGGCGGGGTCCATGCGTGGGTCTTCCATCATCTTCTTCATGCCGGCGTCGCGCGTGGCCTTGTCGGGCCATTCGACCCACGAAAAGGCGACCGTTTCGTCGCCCGTTGCCTGGACCGCCCGGCGGAAATCGGTGACTTTGCCGTCGGGGACATCGTCGCCCCAACACTCGACCACACGGATCGCGCCCAGCTCGATAAACAGGGCGTCGAAATGACGCGCGTGTTCAATGAACTTCTGCTTGTTGGCGGCCGGAACCGCGATCACGAAACCGTCGATGTAGGACATGGTTTGACTCCTGTTGACTGGACCAGTCGACGCATCCGCGTGAGGACGCCTCGCAGCGCATCGACCAACGTGAGTATGCCGATTTACGTGGTCTGCTCGGTGCGCCGGACGGTCTGCGGGATCCGGTCAACCTCCCTGCAGATGGGAGTCGACTTCCAAGCCATCCACCAATTCGAGAATGACAGCTCTCACTGCTTGTGCCGGCTCGGAGCGTGGAAGATGGTCAGACGTACAGAGGGCCAGCGGCACCTCAATCGCGGGTGACTCTATGCGGCAAATGTGGGCGTCGATCGACGCTGCCACTGCCCGGGCCGCCGAAGCCGGCAGGACCGTAGCTCCTACCTGACTCGCCACGGCCGCCGCAAGCGTGGCAGCCGACTCGATCTCTGCCACGACTCTGGGGGTCATCTGCAGCGCAGCGAACGCCTCGTCGACATACTTGCGCAGGTAATTGTGCGAGCGTGGGAGCAGCAGATCCACCTCGCGCAATTCCTCCAGGCTCACAGCCTGGCGGTTACGCAGCAGATTACCCGGGGCCACGAGCACCAGTTCCTCGTTCAACAACGGTTCGAATTGGAGTCCCTGTACCAAGGTGCGGCCGCCGTAAAGCACGGCCATGTCCATGCGGCCGTTCATGACCTGATCGATCAGTATGCTGCCCAAACTCTCATTCAGGTAGAGCACCACATCCGGGTGGCGGCCACGTACCGTCTTGAGAAGAGGAAGCGCCAGCACAGAGGCCGCGGTGCCTGGCGCCAGGCCGACCGAGACCTGCCCCGACAACGCAAGGCCCGAATGCCGCACGTCGACTTGAGCTTGCTCGAACTGCTTGAGGATGATCTGTGCATGACGGTACAAGACGCGCCCGGCTTCGGTCGGCGTGACGCCGCGCTTCGTACGTACCAGCAACTGCTGGTGAAATTCACCTTCCAGTGTCGCGATCTGCTGGCTTAGCGCCGGCTGGGCGATGTGAAGGATCTCAGCAGCCTGGGTCAGGCTCCCGATGTCTACAATCTTCACGAAATATTTGAGGCGTCGGAGGTTCACGGCATCTCGGCGGCTAGGCCGCTGCCCGGAGTGTTGATCATCGCCGCTTCTTCGACCGCGCCGACTGCAGGACAATCGTCTCATGAGCGTGAGCTTCAAGAACCTCAAGAGCTTCGTCACCGCTGTCGATGCGAGCAGCCTCTCAGCGGCAGCGCAGGCGCTGAAGATGGCGCAGCCGGCGCTGAGCCAGCAGATTGCTTCGCTCGAGTCCCACTTCGGCCACAAGCTGTTGCAACGCTCAAACACTGGCGTCACACCGACTTTTGCGGGCCAAGAGCTGTACCGCCACGCACGTTTGCTGCTTAACCAACTCGAGCAGGCCGAAATCGATGTGGCGCGCAAGGGCCAGTCAATCGGCGGCACGGTTTCGGTTGGACTCGCA
This sequence comes from Rubrivivax sp., assembly GCA_965249635.1. Lineage (GTDB taxonomy): Bacteria > Pseudomonadota > Gammaproteobacteria > Burkholderiales > Burkholderiaceae_C > Rubrivivax. The sequence goes on from OZ252248.1 coordinate 365,402, forward strand.
ACCTACAGTACGACCTCGATTCTCTCCACTCCCTTGCTGAGGGCCACGCGCGAGCTCCACCCGGACATCAACCTTTTCATCAACGACAACTTTGGGTTGGTTCTCAGCGAGATGGTGATGACCGGTCGCATGGACATGGCCATCATCTACGCGCCTACGCAGCTCAGTGGCGTGACATTGCAGCCGCTGCTGGTGGAGGAGCTGTTCTTGATAGCGCCACCGGAGACGGCATTGCCCACATCGATCGACGGCACGATCGCGCTCGCGGACCTTGCCGATCTGGACCTGCTGCTGCCCGGACGAACCCACTTCCTGCGTCGGCTGATTGACAGCGCCTTTGCGCAATCTCAGTTGAAGCCACGGGTGCGTGCCGAGATCGAGTCGGCCGCCACCTTGCGCGAGGCCATCGAGAGCAGCTTGGGCGCAACCATCTTGCCCTGGGCGCTGGCCAGCACTTTTGTCGGTGCCCAGCGGCCCGTGGTGCGGCGCGTCGTCAAGCCCAGCCTAGAGACGACGGTATCGCTGTGCGTGTCGCAAGCGACGCCGATGTCAGACCCTGCCCGAGCCGTGATGGACATCCTTGTCGGCCTGGTAGGAGAGTTGGTCGGCGAAGAGCGCTGCGTGGGCATTCGTGCACCCATCGCAACGTCCTATCGAACGGCGAAGGCCTGAAGTCAACCGGGCCCTGCAAGATGGCGCATCGCCTGCACCCCATCCGTCACGAACGGGTCGGCGTGGTAGTACAGAAGTTGCGCACCCTGTTTCACGAGATGCTCGGTATCCTGTTTAACCACCAGCGTTCCAGCCACTTTGCCAGCAGCGCGGATACGGCGTAGCGTGTCATCCACCAAGTCCAACGCGGGTTGGGCGCGCTTGCCGCCAGGTGGCACGGCGGGTGAATAGCCCATCGACTGTGAAAGGTCTCCCGGGCCGACGAAGAAGACATCGACGCCGTCGACGGCCAGAATCTCGTCCAGATTCTTCACCGCCTCCACCGACTCCACCATGGCGATCAACAGCCGATTCGCGTGGTCGTCGGGCACGGCGTAGCGAAAGTGGTGAACCACCTCGCGCGCGATGGCTGCTGTGTGGATCAACGGCACCATCAGGCCATCGGCGCCGGCGTTAAGGCAGCGCGTGATCGTGGACCGTTCCTGGTTCTGCGGACGCACGATTCCGAATCCGCCGGCATAGCGCGCGGCCTTGGACATGTGGTGGATGTCCTCCCAACTCGCCAGGCCGTGTTCGCAGTCAATGAAGACCGAGTCGGCGCCCGAGCGCACGAGCTTTTCGCAAAGCGTGGGCGAAATGTGATTGGGGTTGACCATCAACACCGGTGTGCCGCTGGCCAGACGTGCTTTCAGTGACTTGCTCATGTCGTCTCCGGAAAAAGTGATGTCACGGTTTGCCAGGCCAGCCATCGGGTGCACCCACCCAACGGCTGATCTCGGTGTCCGGTCCTTGATCCCGCGCGAGGGTGGGGCTGATGACCAGCTGCTCAATGGTGGTCCGCGCCGGCAGCGTGCACACCAGCGCGATGGCACGCGCCACGTCATCGGGGTCGACCATACGCTCACGTTCTTCGGTTGTCGGCGGGCGCACACGTGTGTCCATGATTGGCGTATTCACTTCGCCCGGCAGAATGATCGTGGATCGAATGTTCTGATTGCGAAAGCTCGCGTGCACGAACGTCATGAGGTTGCTCACTGCCGCCTTCGCCGCGCCGTAGGGTGCACCACCCAACATGCCCGGCCGTACTGCCGCGAGCGATGACACCGTGACTACCGTACCGCCACCGCGCTGCAGCATGCCGGGTAACACGGCCTGGATCAGCGTGTAGACGGCGTTCAGGTTAACCGTGATGGTCGCCTCCCAGTCGTCGGGCTCGACGAACAGGATGTTGCGCACGCGGCTGGACGCGCCGGCATTGTTGACGAGGATGTCGATGCGCCCGAGCTCGGCCTCGACGCCAGCAACCAGCGTACGCAGGCCTTCGCGGTCCTGCAGGTCTGCCGTGCGCGCCCAGGCCCGCCCACCGGCGGCGTGGATTTCGCCTACCACCGCATCGAGCGGCGCGGCGCGGCGCCCAGTCACCACTACACGCGCGCCCTCGAGCGCCAGGCGCAGGGCGGTCGATCGTCCGATGCCGCTACCCCCCCCTGTGACCAGTGCTACTTGTCCTTGCAATGCAGCCATGCTCACTGTCCTTTCCAGCCGTAGACGGCGCGGGCCTGCGCCTCAGTGATCAGCCCTTGCTTCAGGTCGTTCTCAACCAACTCGCGCGGGCGCTGCAGCGGGTTGCCCCAGCCTCCGCCGCCGGGCAGTTCGATCTCAAGCCGGTCACCGGGCTGCAGCGTCAGCTTGCCTTTCGGGAACACCGTCTCGCCATTGCGCCGCACCGCACCGGGCGTGCCGTCGCTGCCGCCGACAACACCAAAACACGGGTGTTTGACCCGTTCGGTCGATAGGTAGATGTTCATCGGGCGATCTGACAAATTACGCAGCACGCCGAGCTGCCCCAGGCCCCCGCGGTACTGGCCGGCGCCGCCGGAGTCGGCGATCAGCTCCTTGCGTTCGGTCAGCACCGGCACCGCCAGCTCAAACATCTCGATCGGCGTCACCTTGCAATTAGACGGGAAGCTCAAGGTGTCCAGCCCGTCCATCGTCGATCGACCGCCCAGGCCGCCGTGGAAGTTCTGTGCGCTGCCGTAGGCGCGACCTTCCGCAGTCTGGCCCTGACAGTTGATGCCCCAGATCGGCGCGCCGCCGCTGTCGCCGATGACCCGCTCGGGCACTACACCCTGAAGCGCGCGGAAGATCAGGCTCGGGATCACGTGACCCACCAGGTTGCGCGCCGCGCCGGCAGCATGCGGGTGAGGGTTGAGAATGGTGCCCAGCGGTGCGCTGTCGGTGATAGGCAGCATGCAGCCTTCATTGTTCGGCGTGTCCGGGTCGAGTAGGCACTTCAGCGCGTAAACCGTGTGCGCCACGCGGTAGTGCGGCACCACGTTGATGCCGCGTGCCACCTCGGGCGAGGTGCCGGTGTAGTCGACGTGGATCGAATCGCTGCCCACCTGCACGTCCACACACAGCTTCACGTCGGTCTCAAAACCGTCGATCGTGACCTCGGCCTTGTAGCTGCCGGCCGGCCATGCGGCGATGGCCTTGCGCATGTGCGCTTCCGATCGGCCGTGGATCGCGGCGCCCAGTGCCTGCAGGTCGTCCAGGCCGTACTCGTCCATGAAGCGGCGCAACTCGCGACACATCACCTCGTTGGCCGCCACCATGCTTTGGATGTCGCCACGCACCTCGTTGGGCAGGCGTACGCTGGCTTCGATGACCGCGAACACATCGGTGTTGGGCTGGCCGGCCTTGTACAGCTTGAGCATCGGGATGCGGATGCCCTCTTCGAACATGTCGGTTGAATCGGGCGACTGCGGGCGCCCGCCGATGTCGGGCAGGTGCGCGATGCTGCCGGCGTAGCCAATGATGCGCCCGCCGCGAAAGATGGGCGTGAGCATCACCATGTCGGGCAGGTGGCCGGTGCCGATGACCGGGTCGTTGGTGGCCAGCACGTCACCGTCCTGCAGTGTCTCGGCAGGAAAGGCCGGCAGGAAGTGATTCTGCGCCGCCATCGGCAGCGAGGTGATGAACACCGGTATCGACCAGGTGCACTGCGACAGCGCGCGGCCTTTCGCGTCCAGCACCACAGTCACGTAGTCGTGGTTCTCGCGCACGATGGGCGAAAACGCCGTGCGGCCTAGCGCCGAGTCGGCCTGGTCGGCGATGAAGACCAGCCGGTCCCACATGACTTGAAGTGTGATCGGGTCATTGAAGTCGATCGTGCTCACAGCTTGGCTCACTTGGCCTCCAGCAACATGATCAAATTGAATGCGGTATCGAGCGAGGCGGTGGCCTGGGGGCCGACCACAACGGTCGACTCGCGCTGCTCGACGATGGCCGGGCCCTGCACAGTGACACCAGGAGCGAGCGCATAGTGGTCGTATACAGGGGTGTTGACGACACCACCACTTTCTGCAAAGTACACCGTTCGGCTGCCCTTGAGCGGGTTCCGCAAAGCCTTGGCTTCGCCTCGTAGGCGATTGGCCGTCACCAAAGTCTTTGGGCCCGCAGCGCGGACCCGCCAAGTAATGACCTCGGCTTCGGTGCCCGACACGCTGCGGCCATAGAGCTTGACGTAAGCATCGTGGAAGCGCTGCTGCAACGTGTGAAGGAATGCAGCTTGGCCCGGGTCACCGTCTGGCAGCGCGACCGAGATCTCGTGGCCCTGCCCGACGTGACGCATGTCTACCGTGTACGAGATTTGGATGTCGCCCGCGGCCACGCCGCTGGCCGCCACCACGTCGCTTCCCTGCGCCGCCAACGCAGCCAGGATCTCGCGCACGGCCGCAGCGTCCCAGCGCGGCACCGCCATCGGAGAACTCGACGACAGGTCGGCCGCAACCGGCGCACCGAGCAACCCGATGGCCGAGGTGACACCTGCCCCCAAGGGACAGATCACCTTGCGGATGCCGAGCTTGCGCGCGACGCCGTAAGCATGCACGGGGCCGGCGCCACCGAAGGCGATCATCGGCAGCGAACGCGGGTCAACACCGCTGTCGGTGGCCTGCATGGCGGCCGCTTCCGCCATGCTCTCGTTGACCATGTCGTGGATGCCGAAGGCGCAGCGCTCGGCACTGATGCCCAGCTCGCCCGCAAGCCGCGCCAGCGCCGTCCGCGCTGCGGGGCGGTCGAGCGCGAAGTCGCCACCGAGGAACGAGCGCTCGTCCAGGTAGCCCAGCAGCAGATCGGCGTCGGTGACGGTGGGTTCGGTGCCACCACGCCCATAGCACGCCGGGCCCGGCGCGGCCGCAGCGCTGCGGGGCCCGACCTGTAGCGTGCCCAGGCGAGTGCGCGCAGCGATGCTGCCGCCGCCGGCTCCGATCTCGATCATGTGGATCGACTGGATCTTCAGCGGAAAGCCACTGCCCTTGCGGAAGCGCTCGTGACGCGCCACTTCCAGTTCGTTGGCAATCTGCGGCTGGCCATTCGGGATCAGGCACAACTTGGCCGTGGTGCCGCCCATGTCGAAGGAGAGCACACTGGCCTCGCCTGCTGCGCGGGCGTAGTCGGCGGCGGCCACCGCGCCGGCTGCGGGCCCGGATTCAATCAACCGCACCGGCGTGCGCGCCGCGCTTGAGCTGGGCACGACACCGCCGCTGGAGGTCATCCACAGCAACTGGCTTTGCACGCCGCGAATCCCAAGCTCGCGCTCCAGGTGCCCCACGTGCTGTGCCATCAGCGGGCGCGTGTAGGCGTTGGCCACCGTGGTGGACGCGCGGTCGTATTCGCGCACTTCGGGGCAGACACTGGACGACAGTGAGACCGATACGCCGGGCGCATGCTTCGCCAGGAGTTCGCCAATGCGCTGCTCGTGCTGCGGGTACTTGTAGGCGTGAAGCAGGCACACGGCGACCGAGCCCACACCCAGCTCGATCAGGCGCGCGGCGATGCGCACAACGCCGGCCTCGTCCAACAGCGTCATCACCGCACCATGCGCGCTGATGCGCTCCACCGCACCGAAGCAGCGCTCACGCGGCACCAGGGGTTCCGGGTACTGGATGCGCAGGTCATACAGGTCGTAGCGCCCTTCAGTGCGAATGCGCAGCATGTCCTGGAAGCCGTCGGTCGTGATGAACGCAGTGTCCACCCCCTTGCGCTCCAGCACGGCATTGGTGACGACGGTGGTAGCGCCGAGGATTTGTAGCGCGCCTTCGCCGGCGCGCGCCGCTGTGCCGCCGCGCACCTTGTACAGCAATTCGTCCACGCCCTGAAGCACGGCACGTGCCGGTGCATCGGGCGTGCTCAGCACCTTGTGCAAGTGGATACTGCCGTCATCGTCGGCGAAGGCGAAGTCGGTGAACGTGCCACCGGTATCGAAAGCCAGTCTCATGGTGGGAAGGGTCCTCGGGGACGGTTCAGTGGATGCCGTGCGGCGGAGACGCGGTCGGCTGCTCTGCGATCTTGCCGGTCATGAAGAGCTGTCCGAGATCGGTGTGGCTCAGGTCGGACGTTGGGCCGTCCCAGATGACATGCCCCAGCCGCATGACGACAGCACGATTGGCGGTGTCCATGGCCTTGCGGGTGTTCTGCTCGACGAGCAAGATGGTTCGGCCGTCCTGGTGCAGGCGTTTGAGCTCGTTGAAAACCAGCGTGATTGCTTGCGGCGACAGGCCGGCGGAGGGCTCGTCCACGAGCAAGATCTCGGGTCGACGCAGCACGGCCATCGCCATCTCCAGCAACTGCTGTTCGCCGCCCGACAGGTTGCCGGCGAATTCATTGCGGCGCTTGTGCAGGATCGGGAACAGCTCATACACATGATTGCGCTCGCCTTCGAGGTCGCCATCCTTGAGCGTGTAGGCCGCCATCTCCAAGTTCTCATGCACCGACATGGTGGGGAAGTTGCAGCGGCCCTGCGGCACATAGCCAAAACCTTGCGCCAGGAAGGCACGCGGCCTGCCGCCAGCAATCTCTTGCCCCTTCCAGCGGATGGTGCCGCCCTTGTTCGTGGTCATGCCGTACAGCGTTTTCAGCAGAGTTGACTTACCTGCGCCGTTAGGTCCGAGCAGCGTGACAAACTCGCCTTGCTTCACCGTTAGGCTGACGTCGTGCAGGATGTCCAGGTGGCCATAGCCGGCACGCAGGTGGGAGATTTCGAGATCAGCCGCCAAGGTAAGCCTCCACCACGGCAGGGTTGCGCACGATGGCCTCGGGCGTGTCGTCTGCGAGCTTCTGGCCCTGGTGCAGCACGATCACGCGGTGGCTCAGGTCCATCAGCACGTCGGTGTTGTGCTCGATAACGAGGAAGGTGATGCCGAACTGCCGGTTGCCAGTGCGGATGCACTCGATGACGCGTTCGATCAGGATCGGGTTGATGCCGGCCAGCGGTTCGTCCAGCAGCACCAGCTCGGGCTCGGGCATGAGCATGGTCGCAAACTGCAGCAGCTTCTGCTGGCCGCCGGACATATTGCCTGCGGGCAAGTGCGCCACGCGTGCCAGACCGGAGACCTCGATCAGTTCGCGTGCCCGCCCGCGCAGCGCGGCCACACGCGCGCGTGACTGGCGGCCGATGGAAAAAGTCGATGCAATACCCGGGAACTTGGCCATTTGCCCGGCCAGGATAAGGTTCTCTTCCGAATTCATGGTCGGGAAGACCACCGTCTTCTGGAAGCTGCGCAGCAGCCGCCCCTCGCGCGCGATGCGGTTCATCGGCCATTGGGTGATGTCGATGCCCTTCAGTAGCACACGCCCGGCGTCGCTTTTTTGCAGCCCGGTACAGCAATCGAAAAGCGTTGACTTGCCTGAACCGTTGGGGCCGATCAGGCCGCAGACCTCGCCACGTGTCAGCTCGAAGTCGACGCCCTGCAAGGCGGGCACACCGCCATAATTCTTGCGTAGACCTTCGACACGAAGTATGGCTTCAGCGGAACTCATGCCGCGTCTGCCTTCTTCTCGCCCATTCGCGCCAGCCATTCAGTGGCGCGCTCAACCAAAGGCGCAATGCCCTGCGGGAAGATGAATACGAGCAGCAGCAAGACGAAGCCGTAGATGATCATGCGCAGTTCAGGGGTGATTCGCAGTGCCTCGGTCAGCGCAACGAACAAGAAGCTGCCGATCAATGCACCCGGCAGCCGGCCGACGCCACCGCCAAGCACGATGATGAGGATCGTGTTCGAGTAGTACATCTGAAACACGAGCGGGCTGACCACCGTTTCGTAGTGCGCGTACAGGCTGCCGCCCAGGCCGGCGAAGGCTGCGCTCAGCATAAAGACGATGAGTTTGTAGTGCCAGGTGGGGATGCCCACCGATTCGGCCAGCGTTTCGTTGTCGCGGATCGCCACCATGCAGCGGCCGGCTGGTGAGCGGATCAGCGCGACGAACGCCGCCGTGGCCAGCAGCGCCACCGCCAGGATCAGGTAGTAGTACTGCGGGATCTGCGTGATCGCCAGCACATGTTCACCAAAGCCCAGCTTGGGCCGCGCAATGCCTGACAGACCCATGTCGCCGCGCGTCAGGTCGATCCAGTTCTTGGCCACCATCTGTGCGATGACCACGAAGCCCAGCGTGCACATCACGAACGAGGTGGTGCGCAGGCGCAGCGCTGGGATGCCCAGCGGCAGCGCGACGAGCCCGGCCACGACCCCGGCCGCGCACAGGTTGAAGACGAAGTGGGTACCAAAGTGCATGGACAACAACGCTGATGCGTAGGCCCCGATTCCGAAGAACACACCCTGGGCGAGCGACAGCATGCCGGTGTAGCCCAGAATCAGGTTCAGACCATGCGCCGGCAGCAGGAAGATCATCGCGAAGATCAGCGCGTGCAGGTAGTAAGCATCCAACACAAGCGGCGCGAGCAGCAGCAGCACGAGTGCGGTGGCAGCCACGGCCCAGCGCACGGCGGGCAGGCGCTGACTTGGCGCGTTCGGGGTATCGAGCGTGATGTCAGACGGCGTGGCCATGATCAAAACCGTGCCATCTGGCTGAACAGGCCGTGGGGTCGCAACATCAACATCAAAATCAGCGCAATGAATCCGACCGCGTCGCGGTACTGCAGGCCAATCACGCCGGCCACCAGCGCCTCGACGACACCCAACAGCATGCCGGCGAGCAGCGTGCCGCGCACGTTGCCCATGCCACCCATCACGATGACGGCAAAGGTCTTGAGCGTTACCGACTCACCCATGCCGCCGTACACGCTGACGTTCACTGGCGCAGTCAGCACGCCCGACAGCGCGGCGAGCGCCGTGCCGAGCAAAAAGGTACGGCGGACGACGGCTTCGACGTCGATGCCGTTGACTTCGCAACACTCAATGTTTTGCGAAACGGCTCGGATCGCCTTGCCCATGCGGGTGTATCGCACCATCCACTCCAGCGCCGCGAAGACTGCGAGCGCCACGACGATCAGCAAAATGCGCTGCTGAGCCATCCCGACTCCAGCGATCTCCACCGGCTCGATCCAGCCGCCGTTGAAGACCTTGTAGCCACCGCCGAAGGCCAGGATGACCCCGTTCTGAAGGATCAGCGAGATGCCTATCGTGGCCAGCACGCCGGCCTGGAAGGGTGCGCCGATCAGGCGCTGCATCACGAAACGACCAATGATCGCGGCTATCAGCGCCGCTGCTGCGACACCGAGAACGATGGACGCGGCGTAGCCGACGTCCATCTTTTCGATCACCAGCCAGGCGCCGAAGGTGCCCAGCATGTAGTACTCGCCGTGCGCGAAGTTGATCGCACGCAGCACACCAAAGATCATCGTCATCCCGGCGGCGATCAGCGCATACATGGACCCAGTGATGATGCCGTTGACGATCTGCTCAAAGAGAAAACTGCCCATGGGGAGGGTCTGGCGACGGCGCAGTGGGTGTGATGAGTTGCGATGCGTGTCAGCGCTTCACTTCGGATAATCGACCTTGGAAGCGATCGCGCTCTTGATCACTGGCTTGCCGTCGGCAACCTCCAGCAGCACCATAGGCAGAATCGCTTGGTTGTGATCGTCGAAGCTCGTCGGCCCCATCGCGCTGTCGTACTTGATCTTCGACAGCGCACTGCGGATGTCTTCGTTCTTCAGGCTGTTGGCTTGTTTGATGGCTGCGGCAATCAAGTGCGTCGTCTCCCAATGCGTGTACGCATGGTTGTTCGGCATTTCGCCGCCATTGGCCTTCTTGTAGTCCTCGACGAACTTTTGGCTGCGCGGGCTGGTCCACTCGGGCAGCCAAGCGGCTGCTTCAATGGACCCGTTCATCACCGCAGGTGCCGCAGCTATGGTCTTTGCGGTATTGAATTCGCCATTTCCAACCAGCATGACCTTGCCTGCCAAGCCCAGTTCAAGCATCTGGCGCGCGATGATCGGTGTGGTGTCGGCCTGGCCATACATCAGGATCGCCTGTGCGCCTGAGTTCTTGATTTTGCTGAGCACCGGGCGGAAGTCGGCTTCAGAATCTTTGTAGTAGTCCTCACTGATGATCTTGGCGTCGGGGTAGCGCGGCAGGTACTTTTTGGTGAAGTTGATCGCGCCGCGTCCGTAGTCGCTGTCCACCGAGAGCACGGCGAAGCTCTTCAGGGCGCGGTTCTTCACCGCATGTTCCAGCACGATGGCGGCGCGCGACTCATCAGTTGGGTAGTTGCGGAAGGTCCACTTGAATCCGCCCACACCTGCCTTGTAGGTGATCATGGGGTTGGACGAGGCCGCATTGACCAGCAGCACGCCGGCCTCTTCCACCAGCGGCTGCATCGCCAGCGTGACCGAACTACAAATGTCGCCGATGATGACTGGAAGCTTGTCAAAACTGACCATGCGCTTGGTCGCCGACACACCTTCGGCTGGCACGCACTGACTGTCGCCGCTGACGAATTCGATCTTGCGTCCCATCACGCCACCGGCAGCGTTTATCTCCTTGGCGGCGAGGTTTGCGCCTTTGTTGGCAAACGCGCCGTAGCGCGCATTGGCACCACTCATCGGGCTGATGATCCCGATCTTGTAGGCCTCTTGTGCGAGCGCACTGCCCGCGTAGAGGGTGGCGGCGCTGAGAGCACCGAGCAGCGTCGTGCGGAAGATCGATCTGCGGTTCATGTCGGCTCCTGGAGTCGGGGGACAGGGGTTGAGAAAAAATCCATCATAGGAAGTGGCCTCCTGCGGGGCCAATAGGGACTTCAGCTTCCGGCATCAGAGGCGCTTATGGCGGGTAAACCCGCTCACTCCGACAACTTCTCGATCGATACCGCGATGCGCCGGAAGGCTTCTTCTATGACCTCGACCTTCGTGGCAATCGAGATGCGGAAATACGGAGACAGGCCGTATGACGTTCCACCGATCACGGCGACACCTGCCTCGTCCATGAAATACAGGGCCACATCCAGGTCGCTGGCCAGGACCCGTCCACTGGGCATGCTGCGACCGATCAGTCCTGCGCAATTGACGTACAGGTAAAAGGCACCGGCGGGTACCGAGCAGGACAAGCCCGGGATCGCGCGGATCAGCTCGAGCGCGCGGTCGCGCCGCTGCCGGTATGTGTCTACCCAGCCGGGCAAGAAATCCATCGGCGCTGTCAAGGCGGCTAGCGCCGCGGCCTGGCTGATCGAGCAGGCTCCGCTTGTGGATTGCGACTGCAGCATGTCCAATGCAGCGATCAGCTCGGCCGGGCCGGCTGCATAGCCGATGCGCCAACCCGTCATCGCATAGGTTTTCGAGACACCGTTGATCACCAAGGTGCGCGGTAGGAGCGCAGGCTCGATCGCGGCGATGTGCGGGTTGCCAGTCTCGGTGAAGCGGATGTGCTCGTAAATGTCGTCGGTGAGCACCATCACCTGTGGGTGGCGTAACAACACGTCGGCCAAGCCTCGCAATTGCGCAGCTGAATAGGCCGCACCTGTCGGGTTACTCGGCGAGTTGAGAATCAGCCAGCGCGTGCGCGGGGTGATCGCCGCCTCAAGCGCCGCGGGCGTGAGCAAGAAGCCCTCGCTCTCTGGACAGGCTACGGCCACTGGCGTTCCCTCGCAGGCCAGCACCATGTCGGGATAGGACACCCAGTACGGAGCAGGCACGATGACCTCGTCGCCTGCCTCGAGGCTTACCGCCAGCGCATTGAAGATCGCATGCTTGGCGCCCACGGTCACTATCACTTGGCTGGGCAAGAACGAAAGGTCGTTCTCGCGCTGCAACTTGGCGCAGATCGCCTGGCGCAATGCCAATGTGCCGGCAGTCTGGGTGTAGCGTGTTTGCCCGCCGTCGATCGCCGAGATGGCAGCACGGCAGATGTGCGCAGGCGTGTCGAAATCAGGCTCACCGATCATCAGGCTGACGATGTCACGCCCGTCACGCCGCAGTTGGGCCAGTCGGTCAGTGCCCGCGCTGCTGGGTGAGGGTTTAATGCGGCGCATGCGCTCGGCGATTCGAATCTTGCTCACCTTCGGTTCCTGACAGTCGCGGACAGCGCAACCTTAATCGGCAACGTGGGCTGATCCAAGACGCCTTTTGTCTGGACGCATAGCGCGGGCTTATGGCGGGTCCGTTCTTGCGAAGATTCGTGGGCACCGCGCCGACACGCGGCGCCGCGCCAGTTCCAGCCAAGTCCGTTCGTTCACGCCAGAACCCGTGGTGGAACCGCCGTTGAGCAACAGAAGCGGGTACGCTGGTGATCTTGCTTGACACTCGATGCCATGCCCCCCGCCGAACCCTCCGCCTCATCCGACGCTGCCCCCAGTTTGTTCAAGAACGCCAAGGCGTTCGAGACCTGGTTGGAGAGGCACCATGCCACCTCAGGCGGCTTGTGGTTGATGATCGCCAAGCGCGGTGCTCGTGAAGCAAGTGTCACCTACCCTGAGGCGGTAGAGATCGCCCTGTGCTGGGGCTGGATCGATGGGCAGAAAAAAAGCCTCGACGACCAGCACTTTCTTCAGCGCTTCACGCCCCGGCGCCCCCGCAGCATCTGGTCGAAGATCAATGTCGAGAAGGTTGCGTTGCTTATCGATGCGGGCCGTATGCAGGCACCGGGCCACGCACAGATTGAAGCCGCCAAGGCCGACGGCCGCTGGGCGAAGGCCTACGACGGCGCGCGCACGTCGGTTGTTCCCGCCGACCTGTTGGCCGCGTTGGATGCCGAGCCGAAGGCCAAAGCATTCTTCGCAACAATCAATGCGGCCAATCGCTATGCGGTGCTATGGCGCATACAAACAGCCGTGAAGCCTGAGACCCGCGCTAAACGAATCACCCAACTGGTGGCCATGCTGGCGCGTGGCGAAGTCATCCACATCCTCAAGCCTGCTACATAAATGACTTCAAAGGCCTCGCCGGATCGCAGGCTTGCACAGGCTCGGGGCTGATGCCAGCCTCCAACAGCTTGCGTGCCGCCAAGTGGTCGGCTGGCGCATTGACCGACTCCACGCAAAGTAGCTTGCCCGCCGCGTAGTTCAAGATCGAGAAGCTGGCTGCATTCGCGCCGGGGCGCCGAAAGCTGTGCGCGCCTGCGGGCATCAGGCCCGCCATTTGCAGTCGTATGGAACCCTGCTCACTCCAGAACCATGGAAGAGCGCGATACGCTTGCGGCGTGCCCAAGAGGGTCGATGCTGCGGCCTTGGCTTGGTCATTGGCGTTCTGCACGGATTCCAGCCGCAAGCGGCGGCCCGAACCGGGTTCCGGAAAGTTGGCGCAGTCGCCGATGGCCAGCACTGCGTCGTCTGAGGTACGCATGTGCTCATCCACCACGATGCCGTTGTCGCAAACCAAGCCCGCCTCGCTGGCCAGGCTGACTTCGGGAACTGCGCCAATGCCCAGCAGCAGCACATCCACCGCATGCTGTTGACCGTCTACGTCAAGCGAGACGAGGCGGTCACCATGGGTCTTGAAATGGCTCACCACCGCATGGGTTTGCACCTCGATGCCACTGGCACGATGCACCTCCAGCACATGCGCGGCGATGTCCGGCGATACCGAGCGCAACAAGAGCCGTGGCGCTGACTCCAGCACCCGCACCGCCATGCCCATAGCCCGTGCAGTGGCCGCAACTTCCAGCCCGATAAACCCGCCACCCAGTACTGTGAGCTTGGACGTTTTGGTCAAGGCCGCGCGCAGGCGTTGAGCGTCGGCTTCGGTGCGTAGGACATGCACGTTGGCCAGGTCAGCAGGAAGTTGTGGCAACTGCCGAGCCCGTGTTCCGGTCGCCAGCACCAGCCACTCGTAGCTCAGCACGGCGCCGTTGGCCAGTGTGATGGTTTTGTTGACGCGATCGATGGACCGTGCAGGGCCATCGCGGTGCAGCGTGATGCCCTGCTCGGCAAACCAGGCGTCGCTGCGGTGAAACAAGAGCGCCTCGTCAGCGCTCTTGAGATAGCTCTTGGACAGCGGCGGCCGTTGGTACGGCAGCACGGGCTCTTTGCAAACCAAGTGCACACGCGCACCCTGCCCGGCCGCTGCGAGTGCGCTGCACAGTTGCACGCCCGCATGACCACCGCCAACAACGACGATGTTATTCAAGGCTCGCAACTTTCGGGTTGCCGCGCTGCTTGGCCTTCGGAAATCTTTGGGCCACATAGGCAGCCGTGGCACCTTCAACAGCCGGCAGGTTTTCGTGCAGGCGTTTGAGCAGGCTGATGAGCGTTTTGCGTTCTGCCGGGTTCAGCACGCTCAGAAAGGCACGCTCGCGTTCCAGCGCGATTCCCAAAATGCCGTCATGGATCTGGCGCCCTTGCTTGGTGAGCGTGGCGATTCGCAGGCGGCCATCGCCCTTATCCAAGGAGAGTGTGATGTAGCCCTTGGCTTGCATGCTCTTGAAGCAGCGGCTGACGGAAGCTTTGTCCAGGCCGATGATCTTGGAGACTTGTTGTGCAGAAACTGACTCGTGAATGGCTAACAGAACCAGGCAACGCCAGGTTTCAATGCCGACGTCGAATACGCGCAAATAGTGTTGCGAAGCACCCCGTGACAGTTTGTTCGAAATCCACGTCAGGAGTGCCGGTACGTAGCGGTCGAGATCGACCACCTCGGCCGTGGCCCTGGTGCGGATGTTGGAGGCAGATGTGGGCATCCGGCTACTGTTGGCGGTCTGGCAACCGGACTACAAGCCCGTCCAGTTCGTTTGTCATTTTGATCTGACACGACAGGCGGCTGGTGGGTGCGCGGTCGGCGGCCGTGCACTCCAGCATCTCCAACTCATTGGCCAAGGGGTCTGGCAGTCGGCCGGCCCACGCTTCATCGACATACACATGGCAAGTGGCGCACATGGCAGAGCCACCGCACTCCGCGACGATGCCGTCTTCGCCAGCCGCCGTCACGGCTTGCATTACCGTTGTGCCAGCGGCGACTTCAATTTCGCGACGGCTAGCGTCGGCTCGGGTGATGTGGATCTTCGGCATGCGTCTTGGCTTCAGGCTGGAATGAATCTAAGGGGCAGTGTGTCCAGTGCGCGCAGCGTGTTGTTCAGGCGTCGGGTGTGTGGGCCGGCAATTTCAATCGCCTTCACGCGTCGCGCCAGTGCGGACAACACCACTTCGCCTTCAAGGCGGGCAACGGCCTGACCCACACAGCCGTGGATGCCGGACCCCAAGGCCATGTGCCCGCTGGGCCGTCGTGCGATGTCATAGCGTTCGGGGTTAGGCCACTTGCGCGGGTCGCGGTTGGCGCCGGCCAGGAAGCACAGCACCTTGGTATTTGCCGGCACGGGCACGCCGGCGATCTCGGTGTCGCGCCCTGCTGTGCGAAAGAAGGTCTGTGCCGTCGACTCCCAGCGCAGGGCTTCTTCAAAGGCCGGGCGTGCAAGGGTCGGGTCCGCATGCAGCTTGGCGTATTCGCTAGGGTTGTGGGCCAGCGCAAACAGCGCGTTGCCGAGGCCATTGATGGTGGTATCTACGCCTGCTGACAAAAATGAGCGCACCAGCATCGGTGCCTGCTCGTGCGAAATCTCGCCGGCATCAGCGGCCTGGTAGATCTGGTCACCAAAGCCGCCTGGGCGAAGATGTTCGCGGGCGCAGTGCGCCATGATCCATTCGGTGACCGGACCCATGCGTGCGGCCGATTTGGCCAAGATCTCGTTGCGCGGGCCCATCGAGTTGAACACCATGTCACCGTAGAGAAGCAGGTTCTCGCGGCCGTCGTTTTCGACACCCACAGCGTCGGGAAAAACCTTCAGCGGATACGGCTGTGCCAGGTCGTGGATGCCATCAATCGTGCCCTTGGCAACGCAGCGGTCGATCAGTGCTTCGGCTTCGGCTGTGAAAGTCGGGCGAATTTGCGTCACCGCCTTGGGACTGAGGATGCGCGAGAGGATGGTGCGCATTTGCGTATGCTGGGGCGGGTCGGCCTCCAGGATCAAGCTCTTGGGCCTGAACGGTGCTTCGAGATTGAAGTTCGTCAAGCCGACACCGGCCGAAGAGATGAAGTTGACGTGGTCGTTGAGCACGGCGTGCACCTGCTCGTGCCGGGCGCAGGCCACCAAAGTGGGGTAACCCTTGAGCTTGACCAAGGGCCCGGCCTCGCGCACGGCTTCGTGCATGGGGTAAGGGTTGTGCAGGTTATCGGGTGCGTAGGGGTCGAAGTCCAGTTCAGGAATGTCGATCATCTGCATCATGGTTAGCTCCTTCATTACGCCATTACTTCAATGCACAGCCATGCCGACAAAACGCTCCAAGGTTGGCAGGTCCTGGCGCAGCTGGTCGGCGGGCGCGGTGTGCGCGACAGCGCCTCGTTCAAGAATCACGGCACGGCCTGCATAGGCCAATGCCTCATCAACCTGCTGTTCGACGATGACCACCGTGATGCCCAGCGTGGCGCTCATTTCGCGGAAGGCACGAAGCAAATCCAGGCGTATCAAGGGCGCCAGACCTTCAAGCGGTTCGTCCAGCAAAAGCAGCTTGGGCTTGCCCAGCAACGCGCGTGCGACTGACAGCATCTGCTGCTCGCCACCACTGAGCTGCGCGCCGCCATTGCGCCGCCGTTCGGCCAGACGTGGGAAGAGCTGGTAAGCCTCGTCCAGCGCAGCGCGGGGCCGTTGTTTGAGCCCAGCCACCAGGTTTTCTTCGACAGTCAGCGAAGGAAAGATGTCTCGTGTTTGGGGCACGTAACCCAGACCCAGATGCGCGCGCTCGTGTGAAGCCAAGCCTGCAAGGTCTGCGCCGTCAAAGAGGATGCGGCCGGCTCGCAAAGTGGCGACGCCCATTACTGCACGCAGCGTGGTGGTCTTGCCGGCGCCGTTGCGGCCGATCATGGCTAAACGTTCGCCGCGTTCCACTTGCAGATTCAGGCCATCGAGCACGGTGGTCGGCCCATAGCCCGCGGTGACGTTTTCGATGTGCAGCAGCATGTCAGTGGCCCAGGTAAGCCGTACGCACGGCAGGGTCGCGGCGAATGGCCTCGGGGCTACCGTCGGCCAGCACGGCGCCTTCAGCCAAAACGATGATGCGTGTGGCCATGCGAAAGACCAGGTCCATGTCGTGCTCGATGATCAAGACGGCCAGGTCTTGGGACAGCGAGCCCAGCGCCGTCAGCAAGCGCGCGCCGTCGCTCTTGGGCACGCCGGCCATGGGTTCGTCCAGCATCAACACCTTGGGGCGCAGCGCCAAAGCCAGCGCCATTTCAACCAGGCGTTGTTCGCCATAGGCCAGCTGTTCTGTGGGCCAATGGGCATGAGCGCCTAGACCCAGTTGGTCCAGCAACTCGTGCGCTTCGGCAGTGAGCGCCGGGTAGCCATCGATTGAGCGCCACGCGCGGCCCGTCAGGCCCTCGCGCTCAAAGAGGGCCAGCTCCACCTGGCGCTGCACAGCCAGGTGCGGCGCCAGGGTGGTGATCTGGAAGGTGCGCGCCAGACCGCGCCGCACGCGCTCGGCCTGGCTGCGCTGCGTGACGTCTTCGCCCAGAAGAGTGATGTTGCCTTTGGACGGCGGAATGACGCCACTGATTTGATTGACCAGCGTCGTTTTGCCGGCGCCATTGGGGCCGATCAATGCAACCCGGTCGCCGGCGTGCAACGAGAGCGACACCGCCCGTGTGACATGCAGGCCGCCGAAGTGTTTGTCCAGCGCGCGAACTTCCAGCAGCGCAGTCATGGCGCTGCCCGCTGGGCTTTGACCCACGTCCAGACTTTGGCGGGTGGCACCAGCACCACAACCATCAGCGCGCCGCCAATCACGAACAACCAGTGGTAAGGGTTGATGGACGCTGCTGTGTGGTGCAGCAGTGTGAAAACGGTGGCGCCGACCAAAGCACCGGACAGCCGCCCGATGCCACCCAGCACCAGCATGACCAAGGCCTCTGCCGAAAGGGCAAAGCCCAAGCTGTCCAGCCCGACGATGGCGTTGGTTTGGGCGCTCAAGGCGCCGGCTGCACCGGCCAGTGCGCCGGCCAGCGTGTACATCGCCAACAGCCGCGCAAAGACGGGCGTTCCCAGCGCGGCCATGCGAGCGCGGCTTTCATGGATGCCCCTGATGGCAAGCCCGAAGGGTGAATCGACGACGCGCCTGGCGACATAAAGGCCTACCACCAGCACGCCCAGTGCATACAAGGCCGCCGTGCGCCCTTCCAGGTCGAAGCTGAATTGACCGAACAAGGGGCTGGGCGCAAAGCCGCTCAGGCCGTCATCGCCACCAGTCCAGTCACGTGCTTTGCTAGCCAGGCTATAGAGGATTTGCGCAACGGCCACGGTCAGCATCAACAAGGTGAAGCCCTGGTAGCGCAAGAGAAATGCGCCCGATATAAAGGCCACCCCTGCGCCGGCGCCGATACCTAAAGCCAAACCCACCAGCGGGTCGGCCATGACACGCAGCGCAAAAATGCCGGCGGCGTAGGCGCCTGCTCCAAACAATGCCGCCTGACCCAAGCTGGCAAGACCGGCGATACCGACCACCAGGTCCAGTGAAAGGACGAGCAGGCCTGTGATGAACAAGCGCGTCAACAGCCCCAGTTGCTCAGGCAGTGCAAACCACGCCGCCAAGCCCAGTCCCAGAACAAGGGCAGGCAAATGCCAAGCGGGCGATACACGGTGTGCGCCGATCATCTTTTCAGCAACCCCTGTGGGCGCCATGCCAGCATCACAGCCATCGCGCCGAAGAAAAACAGGCTGCCCCACTGGGATGCGAAGTATTTGCTGGCGGTTTCAACCAGCCCCAACACCACAGCGGCCAGCAGTGAGCCTGCGATGCTGCCCATGCCACCCACGGCGACGACTACCAGCACCAAAACCAGGTACTTCAACGCGTAGTACGGCTCCAAGGGCATCAGCTCAGCGCCCAGTACACCGCCCAAGGCTGCCAGTGCGGCGCCGGCGGCAAAGCTTGCACACTGCACCTTGCGTATCGGGATGCCGAGCGTGCCTGCTGTTTCAGGGTGATCGACAGCGGCACGCAGCCAAATGCCGAAGCGTGTTTTGGCCATCGTGTAGGCCGCAGCGGCAGCGACGAGCAAGCCGGCACCCAGTACCAGCAGGCGTTGAGCAGGCAGTGTGCGAAAGCCCAAGTCCACGCTGCCTGCCAGTTCAGGTGGCAGCGGAATCAACTGCACTTGGGGCCCTGCCAGTGCGTTGGTGGCAGCGATCAGAAAGAACGAAAGACCGATGGTGAAGAGCACTTGGTCCAGTTCGCTGCGGCGGTACAGGTGTCGCAGCACCAATGCCTCCAGCGCAGCGCCCAGCGCTGCCGTCAGCACCAAGGCCGCCAACAGCGCCACCCAGAAATTCCACTGCGCTTCACGTACCAGCAGTGCGGTGGCATAGCCACCAATCATGGCGAAGGCCCCATGAGCCAGGTTGACAAATCGCATCAAGCCCAAGGTGACCGACAGCCCCACGGCAATGACAAACAGCACCATGCCGTACGCGAGGCCATCGATCAACAGGTTCGCAAATACGACCACCTACTTGTCCAGGCCGTAGTCAACATGGGCGCCAAAGTTTTGCACCTCTTTGTTGATCAAGCTGCCACCCACCTTTTCGACCTTGCGCAGGTAAACGTTCTGCACGATGTGGCGTGTCTTGGGGTCAATGCGCACAGGCCCGCGCGGGCTTTCCCACTGCAAGGTGCGTGCGGCGGCGACGGCTTTCAGGCCGTCTTTTTGTCCGCCTGTGGCCTCAATCATCTTGTGGATGACGTGCATGCCGTCCCAAGCGCCGACGGATGCGTAGTTGGCCACCGCGTTCGGGTCCTTCTTCTTCAGGGCGGCAATGAAGTTCTTGTTGGCTGGCGAGTCGTGCGCTGCCGAATAGTGAAATGCGGTGGTCAGGCCGATGGCGGCATCGCCAAACTTTTGCAGGTCGTACTCGTCCATCTCGGCGGTGCCCAGAAATTGGATGCCCGCCTTGGCCAAACCGTTCTCGTTATAGGCCTTTACGAAGCCAAGGTTTGGAGGACCACCTGGCAAGAAGGTGTAGACCGCTTGCGCGCCGCTGGCCTTGATGCGCTGGATGAAGGGCGCAAAGTCGGTGGTGGCAATGGGCATGCGAATGCTCTCGACCACGGTGCCGCCCTGCTTTGTAAATTCACTCTTCCAGGCGGTTTCTGCATCGATGCCGGGGCCGTAATCGGTGACCGCTGTCACCACCTTTTTGACGTTGTTTTTGGCCGCCCATTGCGCCAGCGGTACGGTGACCTGCCACAGCGTGTAGCTGGTGCGCACGATGTATTCGCTCTTGTCGGTGACTGACGAAGTGGCGGCGTTGAACACCACCATAGGCGTTTGGCTCTGCTGTGCTAGCGGTGCTGCGGCAAAAGCATTGGGAGTGAAGATGAAGCCGCCGAGGTAATCAACCTTGTCTTTGACGATCAGCTCCTGCACCAGGTTCTTGGTTTGCCCTGGGTTGGGGCCACCGGTGTCCCGATAGATGAGCTCGACGGTCTTGCCAGCCAGCTTGCCGCCCTGCGAATCAATATAGGCTTCAGCGCCTGCCTTGAACAAGGTGCCGTAGTGGGCAAACGGCCCCGAGAAGGGGCCAACGATGCCCACTTTGACGGACTGTGCCGTGGCGATGCTGGGTACGAGTACGCAAGTTGATGCGACCGCCCAAAGCAGGCGATGAGTCTTGTTGGCCATGCAGCTTGTCTCCAGTGATTCAGCAAGCCACCATGAACTTGCTGGGTTGATCTGGATCAAGATTAACGGCACATGGTTGGTATGTCAACCATTTGCAATGCCAACCGGGTTGCGGGTTTTCACCAGATACCCGCTTCCCTCAGCCTCTCATTGCGGCCGTTGCCGCTTCGCCGTCGCGTACAGCTCGCTCACGGGCACAACGCGCCCATGCAGCGGCAAGATGCGGTCAATGGCCAGCTTCAGTCGCTCGATGTTGTCAATGAGATTGACGTTGTTGGCGTTGGGCGTGGCAGGAGGTGGTGCGTTAGGCGGCAGCGGCGTATAGGCGTCGGCTTCGATCAGAAGCTTTTCCTTGGGCAGGTAAACCATCAGCATGGTGTCGCTGTGGCCGCCGCCGGCAATCTTGTGCAGCTCTACTGTGCGTGTGGCATCGCTCAGGCTGCCCTTATCGCCCTGCACACCCTGTAGGCGCACCGCTTTGCCGCTCTGGGCCAGGCGATCAGGGCGCAGCCCGTTGGGTACGGCCAGTGCGCGCTCGAAGTAGGGCACGTTGCCCGCCATGGTGACGATGGTGGCGCCTTCGGCGGCTGCCGCCCGCAGGCCGCCCGAGTGATCGAAGTGGGCATGGCTGTTGACAACGTAGCGGATGGCTTTGCCCGGCACCAGAGACTTGGCTGCATCGATCACCGCGCCGCTGCGGGCATCATTCAGCGGTGTCTCAACCAGCACCAGGTGGTCAGCCATTTCCAGCAACACACTGTTGTGCGAGCCGCCGGCCAGGAACCACACCCCTTCGGCCACCTTCTCGCTGGTCACACGCTCGGCTGTGTTGCGCGCGGCGTCAGGTACGGCCAGTGCCGTAACCGGAGCGTTAGGCTGCACCTCCTTGATGATGAGGTCCATCACGGGGTGGCCCCCCTGGCGTTGGCGCACGCGCTGGGGGAACTTGATGCCGCCAAAGTCTTTGTAGTCGCTGTAGCTCGTGTTGACAGCGGTGTCGCCCATCACCGGGTCGGGGTAGACGGAATCAACTTGGCTGACCAAGCCATCAGCGCCGATGGTGACCGTCGCTTTCAGCCGACCCGGGTCGGTGAAGTTTAAGCGCTGTACGCCGCCCTCGCCTGCGCTCACGGTGGCGTTGTTGCGCAGCGCGGCTTTGAGTGCGCCGTGTGGTGTGATCCACAGTTGATGAACCCGGTCTGCCACAAAGCGTGTACCCGGTGCGGCATTGCCGCCCACCACGTTCCACGCAAAGCCGCCGCTCACGAACTGGTCATTGCGTTGCTGGCCAGCCAAGGGGTAACCGCCGCCGCCTCTCGGCTCCGCACGCGAGAGCGTGATCTCGTCGCGCATGGCGCCGCTGCCGTAGTCGATGGTGCGCACGACTGAGTGGTAAGCCACCTTGGGCCAAGGCCCGGTGGGCAGGTACGGTTGGCCGAAACTGAAACCCTCGCCTTCACCAACGTAGCGCAGTGAATTCAGCTGCACTGCGCCCATGGCCTGTGATGAGCGCGTGATGACATCGCTGGCCGTTGGCGGCGATGCACAGGATGCCATCAAGCTGGCCGTGCAAACGGCCAGCGCGCTTCTTTCGATCAAGCTTGAGCTTCGCATCAGTAGTTCCCCTTGGAGTGGTCGTCTGAGTATGCACGGGCTGCTGAATCCGACTTGAGAGCCGGGGTTCGCTGTCAGGCCAACCGAGCACACCTTGAGAACCCATCGATTCAACAACTTGCGGGGCGCACTGCCCGATGCC
Source organism: Rubrivivax sp. (assembly GCA_965249635.1). Lineage (GTDB taxonomy): Bacteria > Pseudomonadota > Gammaproteobacteria > Burkholderiales > Burkholderiaceae_C > Rubrivivax. The sequence continues at coordinate 387,724 of OZ252248.1, forward strand.
CAGACCTTGCGTCTGCAGCGCCACCTGTCAGTTCATCGAGGTGCAGCCTCCCGGGCACTTGCGCTACCTCTGGCCCGGCGTGGGCAAAGTGCCCATGGAACAGGAAGCGCCTGCGCCAAGACTATGAGCTGCAGCTGAGTGCCACGTGATCGCCCACAAGGGCGCTGCCTTCAGCTGAACAAGGGCGCCAGAAACTGCAGGCTGCGCCCGAGTGCCAATGCCGAACTGGCCGGGTGATAGGAGACGCGTGCCCAACAGTTGAAGCCGTGCTGAGCGTGTGGGTAGTCATGGAACTCCGCGGTGGCCGCCGCTGGAGATCGAGACATGGCCGCGCGCACGGCGGCGACGGCATCCGGTGGGATGGCGCTGTCCTGGCCGGCGTGGTGAAACTGCACAGGGCAGCGGATGTCGGCTGCCAGCGCGACCTGTGTGGCAATGCCGCCGCCGTAGTAGGCCACGGCGCGATCCACACCCGCCCGGGCGGCTGCCACGAACGCCAGGCGACCTCCCATGCAGTAACCCAGTGCGCCGACCCCGCCCTTGCATTCGGGGAGGGCGCGCAGGGCTGAGCTGCTGGCCTCCAGGTCGGTCACCACAGCAGCGGTGTCCAGCGCCCGCATCAGGGTCATCGCTTGATCGCGTTCCGCGCCAACATAGCCCAGCTCCACGCGCGGCTGCTGGCGCCAGAACAGGTCGGGCGCCAGCACCGTGAAGCCGGCCAACGCATACTGCTCGGCCACGCTACGGATGTGTGGATTGACGCCAAAAATTTCCTGCAAGAGCAGCAGACCCGGGCCATGGCCTGCAGGTGGCACGGCGAGGTACGCAGCCATGGGGCCGACCGTGGTATTGACGTTCAGCCACTGCGTGCGCACAGGGCTGGGCATGGGTGAAGCGGTAGTGGTTGTCATGCGACTTTCCTTCGGACAGGTTCCAGGTCAAGCATTGCGATGATGGCATGGCCGCATGGGGCCCGAGGGGCTCAGCGCATTCGGGAAAATCCATTTGTGCGATCGTGGCGAGACCCCACTTTCCTGAGAAGATGTGCTGGCACGAACAATTAGGAGACATCCCATGTTCAATCACTTTGCGTGGCGCACGGCAGGGGTTTTGTTGACCGCGCTGCTGGCTCAATTTGTAGGGGCTGCGCCAGCGTCAGCCCAGGTACTCGAGGAGATTAAACCCATGACCAAAACCGGCCACTGGGTGGTGCGCGATTTCAAGTTCCACACCGGGCAGGTCCTGCCGGAACTGAAGCTGGCTTACACCACGCTGGGCAACCCTGCAGGCGAGGCGGTGCTGGTGCTGCACGGCACCACGGGTGCCGCGTCCAACATGTTCACGCCCAACTACGCCGGGCAACTCTTCGGCCCCGGTCAGCCGCTGGATGCGCGCAAATACTTCATCATCCTGCCCGATGCGCTGGGTCATGGCCAATCGTCCAAACCATCAGACGGCTTGCGGGCGAGTTTTCCGCGCTACAACTACGACGACATGGTGGCCGCGCACTACCGTTTGGTGACCGAGCACCTGGGCATCAAGCACCTGCGGCTCGTGACGGGCAATTCCATGGGGGGCATGCACTCGTGGGTTTGGGGTGTGACCTACCCCGACTTCATGGACGCCATAGCGCCGATGGCTTCGCAGCCTACTGAAATGGCCAGCCGCAACTGGATGATGCGCCGGCTGATCACGGACTCCATTCGAAACGACCCCGACTGGAACAACGGCAACTACACCGCACAACCCAAGTCGGCCCGTGTGGCCAGTGTGTTCTACGGCATTGCCACCAACGGCGGCACGCTGGCACATCAGAAGGCCGCGCCCACCCGCGCCGACGCCGACCGTGTGCTGGACGCCCGCTTGGCGGCGCCGTTCCGCGGTGATGCCAATGACTTGCTCTACCAATGGGACTCGTCGCGTGACTACAACCCTTCAGCCAAACTCGACCGGCTGCGCGCGGCCTTGTTGGTGATCAACGCGGCCGACGACGAACGCAACCCGCCGGAAACCGGTTTGATGGACCGCGAGCTCAAGCGTGTGCCGGGCGCGCGCTACCACTTGATACCGGCCAGCGAACAAACGTCGGGCCACGCCACTACCGGCAATGCCAAGTTTTACGCGGAAGCGATACGAGACCTGCTGCAGGCTGCGCCGAAGCGTTAGCCTCGCTTCAGGCCTTCAGCAAGTCGAGCAGCGTGCGCGCAACCACCTTGGTTGCGCGGCGCAGGTCTTCCAGTACGATGTGCTCATCCGCGCGCTTGGCGTTGGATTCCAGCACGGTGCGCGGCCCAGCGCCGTAGATCACGGCAGGTATGCCGCGTTCGCAAAACAGGCGAGCGTCGGTGTACAGCGGCGTGCCGGTCGCTTCCACCTTTTCGCCCATGATTTCTGTGGCATGTGCACACAGGGCGTCCACCAGCGGCTTGTTGCCGGCCAGGGGCTTCATGGCATGGGCCAGCAGCAAACGCTTGATGTCGACGCTGGTGCCTGGGTACGAGCTCACCGCGTCTTCAATGATCCTGCGCACGCCTGCCTCGACCTGCGCCGGGTCTTCCTCAGGAATCATTCGGCGGTCAATCTTCAAGATGACCTTGCCGGGGACCACGTTGGTGTTGGTGCCGCCGTAAATCTGGCCGACGTTGATGTAGCCGTGGTTGATGCCCTTCACGGCGCTCTTGGTCTTGCGCAGGCGCGCGTTTTCGTCGTAGAGCGCTGCCAGCACTTTGGTAGCGGCTTGCAGGGCGTCGACAGCGGTCTCGGGAACGGCGGCATGGCCCATCTTGCCGTGCACGGTGGCCTCCAACTGCAGGCAGCCGTTGTGGGCGGTCACGACCTGGTAGCTGAAGCCGGCCGCAATTTCGAGATCGGGCCGTGTCAGGCCTTTATCAAGCAGCCACCGCGGCCCGACTTCTCCACCGAACTCTTCGTCGTAGGTGAAGAGCAGGTCGATGCCACCGGCCAACGGCAGCCCTGCGGCCTCGAGTGCGCGTGTGGCAAAGGTGAAGGTCGAGAAGTCGCACTTGCTGACGGCCGAGGCGCGCCCATAGAGCTTGCCGTCAACGACCTGCGCGCCGTAGGGGTCATGGGTCCATCCCTCGCCGGGCGGCACCACGTCGCCGTGGGCGTTCAGGGCCACCACCCGTCCGCCTTTGGCATATCGGCGGCGGACCACCAGATTGGTGATCGACTGCAGCCCGTGCTCTTGCACGACGCTCTCGGGTACCTCATGCGCCTCGGCGTCGAACCCGAATGTCGCCAGCAGCTCGCGTGTGCGCTTGGCGTGGGGCGTGTTGTTGCCAGGCGGCGTGTCGGTGGGCACGCGAACGAGTTCTTGGAGGAAGCGCACCTGTTCGTCAAAGTGTGCGTCGACCCAGGCGTCGATGGCCTGGTAAGGATGGGAGGTGCTCATGATGTCGATGGGTTGAGTTGGGTGAGCAAAGCTTGGAAGGCCGTGACGCACAGGTCCATGTCGTGGCTGGAGGTCGATTCCAAAGGGTTGTGACTGATGCCGGCGTTTTCGCCGCGTGTGAAGAGCATGGCCTGTGGAAGGATTTCATGCATTTTCATTGCATCATGACCTGCTCCGCTTGGCATCCGATGCACGGGCAAGCCGAGTTCGGCGACGGCATGCTCCCACCGCGCTTGCCACTCGGGTGCGCTCGGTGCTGCCGCAGCTTTCATGGTTTCCTCGATCGTGTACGACAAGCCGCGACGCTCGCAGATGGCGCGCAAAGCTTCGAGCACGTCAGTGGCGCAGGCGTCGCGCACCTCGTTTGTCGTGGCCCGGATGTCCAGGCTGAAACGGCAGCGGCCTGGCACCACATTGATTGAACCATTGGGCACGTCCAGCATCCCGACAGTGGCAACGAGGTCTGGCACCGACGCTGCGCGACGCTCGGCCAGCAAGATCAATTCGGCAGCGGCAGCGGCAGCGTCGCGGCGTCGGTCCATGGGCGTTGTGCCTGCGTGGCTGGCCATGCCGACGACCTCACCGACGTAGCGCACGCTGCCATTGATGGAGGTCACAACCCCCAGCGGGATGTCAAGTTCATTGAGCACCGGCCCCTGCTCGATATGAACCTCGACGAAGCCGAGATAACGCTTCGCGTCGCGCTTGAGCTTCGGGATGTCGGCGATGCACAGGCCCGCATGTTCCATGGCCTTGCGCATGGTGGTGCCGCTTGCGTCTTGCTGGTCGAGCCACGCGTTGTCGAAGTGGCCGGTCAGGGCGCCCGAGCCGAGAAACACGGCCTTGTAACGCTGGCCCTCTTCCTCCGCGAAGCCCACGACCTCCACGCCAAAGGGCAGGCGACGGCCGGCCTTGGCGAGTTCACGTACGCAGGCCATGGGCACCAGGATTCCGAGGCGACCGTCGTACTTGCCGCCGTTGCGCACGGTGTCGTAGTGGCTGCCCGTCAGCAGGCGCGGTGCGGCGCTGTCAGCGCCGTGGTAGATGCCGACCACGTTGCCGACGGCGTCGATCTCGACGTCGTCGAAGCCGCAGTCCGACTTCATCCAATGTGCCAAGCGCTGGGCAACGGCGCGGTGGGCGTCGGTCAGGTAAGTGACCGTCAGCTCGCCGCGTTCTGCATAGCCGGGCTCACTGTTGGAAGCGAGGCGTTCGGCCCAGTCCCAGACGAGGTTGCCCAAAGACGGCTCGGTGCCCAACTTGTCATCCAAGCGGATCTCGGCAATGCGATGAATGTTGCGCAGCGCCTCTGCAAACTCGAAGTCAGGGTGATTGTGAAGCCGCCGTTCGAAAGCCGCGATGATCTGTTGCTTGTTCAGGCCTACGCCGCGTGGCCCGCGGACGGCCAGGATGAACGGAAACCCGAACTTGGCGTTGTAGCTGGTGTTCAGATGTTGGATGCGCGCGAACTCGTCGGGCGTGCACGCCATGAGGCCCGCCTTGCCTTGTTCATTGGTGGACTCGGCTGTCAAGGTCTTGGCCACCATGGCCTTGCCGGCGAGCTCCGGGTGCGCCCGGATGAGGCCGAGTTGGGCCTCGCGGGTGCTGCTCCTGACGGCTTTGACCAGCGCGTACTTCAGCGCGGCGAGCGTTGTGAAAGGCCGATGTGCCCATGCCCGGGACGCGATCCACGGTGAATGTTCGTAAGTGCCATCGAGCAGTGTTGTGAACTCCTCTTGTGAGGCGCTGCTCAACTGTTCAAGTGATAGGCTTTTCGACATCGTCATTCCCACACAAAGGCTGTTTTGGCGTCGAACGGGTGCACCTGCTTCCAGTGGCGGGCGATGTCGATGCGCCGGGTGATCCAGACACGGTCGTGCGACTGGATGTGGTCCAGAAATTTCTGCAGCGCGCGCATGCGGCCCGGCCGGCCCAGCAAGCGGCAGTGCATGCCGATGCTCATCATGGTGGGCTGCTGCGCACCCTCGGCATAGTGCACATCGAAGGCGTCACGCAGGTACGAGAAGAACTCGTCGCCGTGAGAGAAGCCTTGCGGCAGCGCAAAGCGCATGTCGTTGCAGTCCAGTGTGTACGGAACCACGAGGTGCGGCACCGTCTTGCCGTCGGTTTTGCGAACCTGCATCCAGAAGGGCAGATCGTCGCCGTAATAGTCGCTGTCGTATTCGAAGCCGCCGAAGTCTGCGACCAGGCGGCGCGTGTTCGGGCTGTCGCGGCCGGTGTACCAGCCCAGCGGCCGCTCACCCGTCAGGGCCTGGATGCGCGCCATGCCCAGCGCCATGTGCTCGCGCTCAGTTGCTTCGTCGACGTTTTGATAGCTGATCCAGCGCCAACCGTGGCATGCGATTTCGTGGCCCAGTTCCTTGAACGCTGCCGTGACCTCCGGGCAGCGCTGCAGCGCCATGCCCACGCCGAAGATGGTGAGCGGCAGGCACCGACGCTCGAACTCGCGAAGCAGCCGCCACACGCCAACGCGAGAGCCATACTCATAAATGCCCTCCATGCTGAGGTGGCGCGCTGGGAAAGCGGCAGGGTTGAACATTTCGGAGAGAAACTGCTCGCTGCCGGCGTCACCGTGCAGCACGGCGTTCTCACCGCCCTCTTCATAGTTGAGGACAAATTGCACCGCAACGCGGGCCTGGCCGGGCCACTGGGCGGGCGGCGGATTTCGGCCGTAGCCATGCAGGTCGCGCGGATAGCGGTTGGTCTCGTTCGTTAAGCGCGTCATTGAGCTTTTGGGCTAGTTGTTGCGGGGCTGCAGGGCCGCTGAGAGGTCGGTCGTGCCAGGATCCAAACGCAAATTCTCTTCCATGGCTTCGAGATGGTGGGTCATCAGCTTCGCGGCCAAGCGCGGATCGCGCTTCTCAAGTGCGTCGACGATATGAACATGTTCATCAAGGGAGTGCTCTGCTGACTGTGCCGATTGGTACATGAGGGCAATCAAAGACGAGCGGCTGAGCAGGTCTTCCAACAAATGGGCCAGGACTTCGTTGCCCAACATGCGCGCCAGGACCACATGAAAGTCGGCCAAGAGCCGGGTTCTTGTGGCTACGCTGGTGCGGGCCACTGCGGCGCCCTCTTCCCGCAAGTGGGTGCGCAGCTCGGCGATTTGGCGGTCGGTGATCTGGCGGCACAACTGGCGCACCAATGCGCTTTCCAGCATCGCGCGAACCTCAAAGACCTGCCGTGCTTCCTCGACGCTGGGCATTGCCACAAATGCGCCACGCGCACGCTCCAAGGTGACCAGGCGGTCGCGACTGAGTTGGTTGAGGGCTTGGCGCACCAGGGTGCGAGACACCTGGAAAATGTCGCCAAGTTTTTGTTCTGACAGCTTGGTGCCAGGCATCAGCCTGCGCTCGACGATAGCGGCAGTGATGGACTCGACGATGCGCTGCGTGGCGCCTGCAGGAGCGGACGTCGACGAAGCGCGCGACGCAACAACTTTGAGTGTGGGATGGCGCGTGCTCACGGCGTTTTTGGGTCAATGTGGGCCTGAAAAGTGTACGATAGTGTATACACTATCGGGCGGACTTCTTGCATCACACAACACCGGCTTTTCTCGAAGGTACTTCCATGGGACACCTCAGCACACATGTTTTGGACACGATGAACGGTTGCCCTGCTGCGGGTATGCAGGTTCAGCTGCTGCGCCTCAATGGCGATACAGCCACAACGCTGAAGGCCTTCACCCTGAACGCCGATGGCCGAAACGAAGGTGGCGCCCTGCTGGACGCACAATCGATGGCGGCGGGGCGCTACCGGCTTGTGTTTTCTGTAGCGCCCTACTTTCGCGCGCGTGGTGTCCAGCTACCAGACCCAGCGTTCATCGATACGGTCCTTCTGGACTTCGGTATTGCAGATGCGGCTGGGCGCTACCACGTGCCCTTGCTGGTGTCGCCCTGGGCCTATTCCACCTACCGGGGGTCTTGAGTATCCGGCTCCAGCCTTGGGGCCATTGCGGGTTATCCAGCATTAACGGGTGCGCACACCAGTGTATACACTTTTAATTCGTCGCCGCGGGTCACGCCAGGCCCGGCCACGCCCGGGGCCGTACGCGCCGTGATCGATCAGGGGTGCGTCTTGTGCACCAACGCGCAGTTGGCTAGCAAGAACGTGAATCGGGTGCACCGACGCAGTGACCCCGAGAGTGACCTCTAACTACCCACAACGTGAGGAGACAAAAATGACAACAACAATGGTTCATCCCGTAGACGAGAAGCTGCCAAGCGGCCGCCTGGCTGCACTCGGCTTGCAGCATGTGCTGGTGATGTATGCGGGTGCCATTGCGGTGCCCTTGATCGTTGGGCGGGCGCTCAAGCTTTCCCCAGAGCAAGTGGCACTGCTCATCAGTGCAGACTTGTTTTGCTGCGGGCTGGTGACGCTGATTCAGTCGCTGGGCGTGACGCGTTGGTTCGGCATCAAGCTGCCGGTGATGATGGGCGTTACTTTTGCGGCTGTCGGGCCCATGGTCGCTTTCGCCAATGCCATGCCCGGCGTTGACGGTGCGCGTGCCATCTTCGGCGCCATCATTGGCGCAGGCGTCATCTCCATCATCATCGCGCCCATCGTCAGCAAGCTGCTGCGCTTTTTTCCGCCGGTGGTGACCGGCACCATCATTGCCATCATCGGCATCAGCTTGATGCGCGTGGGCGTGGGTTGGGCGATGGGCGGCCCGGCTAACCTGGCGCAAAACGTAGATGTACCCAAACTTGTGGCCATGGTTGACAAGGCCAAGGAAACCGCTGCTGCAGCCACTGCCGCTGCCGCCGCATCGGCGCCTGGTGCCGCTGCGGTGGCCGTGAAGCTGCCTGGCCCGATTCCCATGGTCAACAACATGAACTATGGCTCGCTGGAAAACATGGCCGTTGCTGGTGCCGTGCTGGTGTTCATCTTGCTCTTGGTGAAATACACCAAAGGCTTTGTTTCGAACATCTCTGTGTTGCTGGGCATCGTCGCGGGCTGTGCGGTGGCCATTGCGATGGGCAAGATGAATTTCGACAAAGTCGGCAAAGCCCATTGGTTTGATGTCGTGACACCCTTTGCCTTTGGCGCACCCACCTTTGACATCGTGATGATTTTGACGATGTCGCTGGTGATGATCGTGGTGATGATCGAATCTACCGGCATGTTCCTGGCGCTGTCAGACATCACGGGAAAGAAGCTCAGCCAGGCTGAACTGGCTGCGGGCTTGCGCACTGACGGTGTGGGCACGCTCCTGGGTGGCATCTTCAACACCTTCCCGTACACCAGCTTTTCGCAAAACGTTGGCCTCGTGGGCGTCACGGGCGTGAAGAGCCGTTGGGTCTGCGTGGCCGGTGGCGTGATCATGATCATCTTGGGTCTGATCCCGAAGATGGCGGCGTTTGTTGAATCGATCCCGACCTTCGTACTCGGCGGTGCAGGCTTGGTGATGTTCGGCATGGTCGCTGCCACGGGCATCCGCATCTTGTCGACCGTGGACTACAAGGGCAACCGCAACAACCTCTACGTGGTTGCGCTGTCAATCGGCTTTGGCCTGATTCCTTTGGTGGCACCGCGCTGGACGCAGCAGATGTCGCACACGCTGCACCCGCTGCTGGAAAGCGGGATTCTGCTGACGGCCATTGCTGCCATTGTGCTGAACCTCTTTTTCAACGGCACCAAGGGCGATGCGGCCGGTTCAATCGAAGCGGCCAAAGCTGCTGAGGCGCACTGAAGCCGACGCGCATCCCGGCAGAAGTGGGACCGCAGACGCCAGCGCCGGGCAGGCTGGAGCGGTGCCTGGGACCGAGAGCTCTGTCGTGAGTGGGCAACAAACCGTTACAACTAGAGGTGCATCCAAAAGCGCGCCATTTGGCTAGTGGTGTCTGTGAGGCCTTCGCGATCGAGGGCCAAGCAAAACCTTCAATCAGGAGCGACACCATGAACAAACTCTCTCGTCGGATGCTGAAATCCACTTTCACCTTGGTCGCCGTCGCAGGCTTGGCCGCTTGCGGAACCGCGAGCATGGCGCCGAGTTTTACCCAGGATGCTTTGCCGCAAGCGGTCAAAGTGCCCGCCGGGCACCGCGTGGCCTGGGAGACCGTGGGCGTCGGTGAGATCACCTACGAATGCCGTGCCAAAGCCAACATGGCCGATGCTTTCGAATGGGTTTTTGTCGGCCCGAAGGCGGACCTGAAGTCCCGCAAGGGCGACAAAGTGGGCCTGTATTTCGGCCCGCCTGCCACCTGGGCCGGTACTGACGGCTCCAACATCACGGGCACGCAAGTGGCTGTGGCGCCTGCACAGGCGGGCAGTATTCCGCTGCAGCTGGTTAAAGCCAACCCGGCCAATGGATCGGGTGTCATGCAGGGTGTGAGCTACATCCAGCGCGTGGCCACCAAGGGCGGTGTTGCGCCGGCCTTGCCTTGTGCCGCGCCATCGGTGGGCAGCCGCCAGATCGTGCAATACCAGGCTGACTACATCTTCTGGAAAGCGGTCTGAGCGCAAGCGGCGCGCTTCTAGAATCGAAGCGTGCCGCTCCTTAACCGACCAGGCCCGCAAGCCGGGCCTCTTCACCATGCCACAGGCCTTAGCTGCCCTGAACCACGAAGCGGCCCTTGAGGCCTGTGCACGGGGCGAGCGTTTTGCCCTGCGCATGATTTACGAGGTTGAAGGCCGTTGGCTGCTGGGTGTGGTTCGCAGGATCGTGCGCGACGAAGCCCGTGCGGAAGACGTGCTCCAAGACGCGATGTTGCAGGTGTGGACACGTGCTGCAAGCTTCGATGCCCGACTGGGCACCGGCCGTGGTTGGATCTACACCGTGGTGCGCCATCAAGCCTTGAAAGCGGTGCGCGCCGAAGGCGCCGAACTGCTGTTGGAGCCCGAACAGTTGACGCAGGCCTCCGACGCCCAGCAAGCAGAGAACAGCTTCGCCCTTGAAGACAGCCGCCTGGACGCCGACCGCTTGGAGCAGTGCCTGGACCGCCTGGACGCTGAACGCCGCGCCTGCGTCGTACACGCTTTCGTCGATGGCTACACACACGAGCAAATTGCTCTACGGCTGAAGGCACCGCTGGGCTCGGTGAAGTCGTGGATCCGGCGCTCGCTCCTGGCGCTGCGGGAGTGCATGACATGACGCTCGACACGCCTGAAGACCGCAGCGCGGCGGCCGGCGAATATGTGCTGGGCACGCTCGCTGCAGATGAAGCCAGCCGCTTCGAAGCCACGATGGCGCAGGACGCCGGGCTGCGCTCGGAAGTCGCCTTTTGGCAAGACCGGTTGCTGCACCTGACCACACGCTGCGCCCCCGCGGAGAAGTTGCCCCAAGGCGGTTGGCAGCGCTTGGACGCACGCTTGCCCTTGCCACCGGCAACACCACAGCAGGTGCGGCGCCCGACGCGCGCAGCTGTCCAGCTTGCGTGGTGGCGGCAACTCGGGCTGTGGCAAGGATTCTCAGGCTTGGCCGTGACGGCCGCCATCGTGATGGGCGCTGCACTGCTGGTTCGTGAAACCGCGCAGACACCGCCAGAGGTTCGCTACGTGGCGGTTCTGGCCGACCCGGCCGGGCGCGGCAACGGCTGGATGGTCGAGATGAAGCAGGTGGCCAATCGTGTAGGGAGTCACGAAGGGCTGCTGCGACTGGTGCCTCTGCGGCCCAACGATGAGGTGCCGCAGGGTCGCGTACTGCAATTCTGGACCAAGGCACCGGGCGCCGCCGGACCCAGCTCGCTGGGTTTGGTGTCACCAGGTCAAGTGACCGCTCTTCCGTTGCAGCAGGTGCCTAACCTCCAACCTGACCAGCTATTTGAAATCACGCTGGAGCCTCCAGGTGGATCCACCATCGGAAGGCCTACCGGCCCCATTCTCTATATCGGCCGAGCGGTACAGCTGGGAACTTGAGGACCTTGCCGAAGCACCTCAAAAGCGTCTGTGAAGAAATCGGGGCCGCCAAAATTACCTGACTTCAGGGCCAGGTGCAGGCCACCTGGCGCGGCGGCGCAGTGGGCATGGCACCAGGGTACGCCGGGTGCAATTTGCGGCCCGACGCGCAGTTGGCTGATGTTCAACGCTTGAACGCAGGCTCCCGAGGTCTCTCCGCCGGCCACCACCAATTGCTGCACACCGGCTTTGACCAGGCCGATGGCGATAGACGACAAGGCGTCTTCAACCAGAGCGCCTGCGCGCTCGCCGCCCAGTTCCTTTTGCACGGCCGCGACGTCTTGTGGCTGTGCCGTGGCGCACACCAGCACGGGGCCCTTAGCAAGCCACGCGCCCGCCCAGGCCAATGCTTCGGCCACCACTGTTTCGCCGCGAGCCAGGCGCAGCGGATCAACGGCGAACACGGGGTGTCCCGCTTCGCGAAAGCGCTGAACCTGCAGGTTGGTCGCGGCGGAGCAACTGCCCGAGACGATGGCCTGGTAGCCGGTTGCCGATGGCAAACGTGCAGCGTCAATCGCCGGCTGGATGCCAAAATTCTGTGGCAGCCCGATGGCCACGCCGGAGCCGGCGATGAGCAAAGGCAGCTCGGCAAAGGCACGCCCCATGGTCATCAAGTCGTCGTCTGACGTGGCGTCCACAATGGCGATGCCGACGCCCTGCGCACGCAGCGCCGCCATGCGCGCGCGCACAGCGTGCTCGCCGGCGTGCAAGGCCGCTGTGTCGATCAAAGCCACCTTGGCGGTGCACTGGCGCTGCAGCACGCGCACCAGGTTGGAGTCGGTCATGGGCGTGAGCGGGTGGTGGCGCATGCTGCTTTCGCCCAGCAGCGTGTCGCCCACAAACAGGTGCCCGTTGTAGACGGTTCGCCCGTTGGCCGGGAAGGCCGGGCAGGCAATGGCGAAGTCACAGCCCAACGCCGCCATCAAGGCTTCGGCCACTGGGCCGATGTTGCCGCGGTCGGTTGAATCGAAGGTCGAGCAGATCTTTGAATAAAACTGGCGCGCACCCTGCGCCTGCAGCCACCTCAGCGCGGCCAGCGATTGGTCAATCGCATCTTGTGATGCGATGGTGCGTGACTTCAGCGACACCACCACGGCGTCAATGTGCGCTGCCTGATCGGCCAGCGCCTGCGTGGGCACACCATTGGTTTGCAGCACCCGCATACCGGCGCGCACCAGGTTGTTGGCAAGGTCGGTGGCACCAGTGAAGTCGTCAGCAATGCAGCCCAGCAGCATATGTGTCCTTTCAGTTATCAATCTCAAGCCGGACCGTGCGCGTGCCGGTATTCGCCCGGCGCCACGCCGGTCCATTGTTTGAAGGCGCGGTGAAAAGTGCTGGCTTCAGAGAAGCCCAGCCGCGCGGCAATTTCTGGCAATGCCAAGGGCGTGCTCAGCAACAGCTCGATGCCGGCATCTCGTCGAATCTCGTCCTTGATCTGCTGGAAGCCGCGGCCCTCTTCGCGCAGGCGCCGGCGCAAGGTTTGGGGCGTGACCGCCAGTACTTGACCGACCTCGTCCAAGGACGGCATGTCGCCACCCACGCTTTTGCGCAGCAGGCGCCGGATGCGGTCGGTCAAGTTGCCGGTGTCGCGGTATTTGACGATAAGGTTGGCGGGCGCGCTGGAAAAAAACTCGCGCAGGCTTTGGCTGGACTGCACGACGGGCAGGTCGAGCCAGCGTGCTTCGAAACTCAGACCCACGTGCGGCTGGCCACCGCGCACCGGCACTTGATAGACCCGTGAGGTGTCGGTGCTGCCGTGACCGGCGGTGTAATCAACCCCCAGCAATGGGATGCGCCGCGCCACCAGCCAAGATGCCGAGTTGAAGGCGATGAGCATGAAGGCTTTGACGCCGTAGTCCAGGCGGGGTTCGGCTGGGCGCCGCAGCACGAGCTGCAACTGCGCCATGCCGTTGTGCACCAGCAGGCGCGGCACAAAGTCGTCTAACAGCAAGTGGTAGTGCGCGAAGCCTTCGCGCAAGGCCTCGCCCAAAGTCGTGCAGCGCACCAGTTGCCGCATGCAGCGCCCAAAACTGCCTGGTGGCAGTGGCCGCGCCAACAAGCCCCACAGTTCGTCGCGCAGGCTGCGGCGCAATGTGCGAATGAGTGCTGCGTATTGGCGCTGTGAAATGCGCGCCAGCGGCGATTCAAGCAAGCCCGGCGCAATGCCGGCGCGCAGCAGCAGGGGTTCCGTGGCCAGCCCTCGATGGCGCGCGCCCAGCAGGATGTGCTGCACCTGCTGGATGGCAATCGTGTGCTGGGGGGCGGCCAAGGCGGCGGTGTCCATTGGGAAGACGATAGCGTTTCTTTTTGTGCTCGAACGAAGCCACCCAATTGGCGGCCATCGGCGGTGTTGTACAGGGACGCTCTTCTTGCTGAACGACGCACAGAGCCACCTATAGTCCGAGCACCGAACAAGAGGACTCCATTTTGGCCATCACCCCCACCCCCGTGACCGCAGCCTTGGCCGGTCTGTTTTCAGCCGTGGCATGGCCGCCGCTGTGGCAGCGCTTCGGTGGCGACTCGAACGGCGGCATGGTGGAGCTGGTCGTGGCGACCTTGTTGGTGGTGGCCCTGCCCGCCCATGCTTTTGTGGTGGGCATGGGTGCGGGTGCGGGTACATCGGTGGGTGGGAGCCGAGTCGACAAGGCGTTGCTTCAGCGCATCGCGGCTTGGCTGTTCACGGCGGTGGTGGTCTCGGGGGCTGCGCGTTTGCTGCAGCCGGCCTGAGGGTGATCGCCAGCTAAGCAGGGGCGGCTGTCTGCGCGGAATCAGCGCGCGCGCGGTCGCTTGATCGTTTTGTCGGGTTGCGCAAAGGCTGCTCGCCCGGCAACCACGCGTTCCAACTGGCGGGCAATATTGCCGCACACCAGGTCGCACAAGGCATAGACGGACTCGTCGGCAATGCTGTAGATGGCGCTGTTGCCGCGGCTTTCGCGTGCAACCAATCCGTGCTGGGTGAGCAGCGTCAAGTGCCGCGAAATGTTGGCAGAGCTGTAGCCGCAGCGCTCGGCCAGCTCACCCACGCTGCACTCGCCCTGGCGCAAATGGTTGAGGATTTGCAGGCGCGTGGGTTCAGAAAGTGCCTGGAAATAGGCCGCCACTTGGGCGAGCGCCGTATCGGGAAGGCCTTGCATGCTGGGGCAGGTGTTGGTTTGCGGTGTCGCCATGATGCCTCTAAAAGACGGCCTGTTCAGGTCTGTGTGCAATATGGTACTTGACTATTTAACTAAGTGCGCAAATAATTGTGTATCGATTCACAAGACCCCTGAAAGAAGCCTCGCATGATGTCCCGCCGTCTTGTTCCTGCTGTGATCGCTGCTGCCGCTGCCAGTGTGGCGGTTTTGGCCCTGGTTCCGCGCGCGGCCTTGGCCGCTGAGTTGCCGGCTGTGGCGGCGCGCGCCGGCGGCGCTGGCGTTGCCACCGCCTTCGACGGCGTGGTTGAAGCGGTGCGGCAGACGGTGGTGGCAGCCCAGGTGCCGGGCGCTGTGGTGCAGTTGAGTGCCAAAGTAGGCGACCGCGTGACAGCCGGCCAGGTGTTGTTGCGCCTGGACGCCCGTGCGGCCGATCAGAGTGCGGCGGCGAGTGATGCGCAGGTGCTGGCAGCACGCGCGGCGTTGGACGTGGCGACCAAAGACTTCGAGCGTCAACGCCAGCTTTTCCAAAAGAATTACATCAGCCAGGCGGCGCTGGAGCGTGCCGAGTCGGAATTCAAATCGACTCAAGCGCAGGTCAATTCGCAGCTGGCGCAAGCGGGTGCCGCGCGCACGCAAAGCGGGTTTTACGTGGTGCGTGCGCCTTTTGCAGGCGTCGTCTCGGAAGTGCCGGTTTCTCTGGGTGACATGGCCATGCCAGGCCGCGCCCTCGTCACCTTGTATGACCCTGCTGCCCTTCGCGTGACCGCCGCCGTTCCGCAAAGCTTGAGCGCCGGTCTCGCGACCGGTGCGCTGCCGCGCGTTGAATTCCCGGGGTTGGCTGCGGCGCAGCAGTGGGTTAACCCCGTGCGCAGCCAGGTGTTGCCCACCGTGGACCCCAGTACGCACACGGTGCAGGTGCGTGCGGATCTGCCCGCAGGCCTGGCGGCGTTGACACCGGGCATGTACGCCCGTGTGTGGATTCCGGTTCAAGCCAGCAGCCCAGCACTGGGCGTTGCGGCGCCGCTGCTGGTGCCCAAATCGGCCGTAGTACGGCGGGCTGAATTGACGGGCCTGTACGTGCAGGCTGCCGACGGCAAGGCGCTGCTGCGCCAGGTGCGCTTGGGCCGCACCGAGGGCGACCAGGTGGAAGTGCTGACGGGCCTGGCGGCTGGTGAAAAGGTGGTAACCGACCCGCAGGCCGCCGCGCGCATGGCAGTGCCCAGCGCTGCGTCACGCTAAGCAGGACGGGCACATCATGAACAGGCAAGCACAGTCAGCGATGGGTGTTTCCGGTCGCATTGCGGCGTTTTTTCAGCGCGCTCAGATCACACCGCTGCTGGCGCTTGTGGCGCTGCTCTTGGGCGTCTTTGCGGTGGCCGTGACGCCACGTGAAGAAGAACCGCAGATCAACGTGACCATGGCCAATGTGCTGATCCCCTTCCCCGGGGCAGCAGTGCGCGATGTGGAGCAGATGGTTGCGGGCCCGGCCGAACAAGTGTTGTCGCAGATTTCGGGCATCGAACATGTGATGTCGGTATCGCGCCCCGGCTTGGCCATCATCACTGTGCAGTTCAAAGTGGGCGTGCCGCGTACCGAAGCCCTGGTGCGGCTGTACGACACGGTCAACTCCAATGCCGACTGGTTGCCCAAGGGCTTGGGTGTTTTGGAACCCATCATCAAACCCAAGGGCATTGATGATGTGCCCATCGTGTCGCTCACGCTGTTCAGCAAAAACACCGAGACGGGGCCGTTTGACCTGGAGCGCGTGGCGCACAGCATTGAAGCCGACATCAAACGGGTGCCGGGCACGCGCGAGGTGGTGACACTGGGTGGACCTGGCCGCGCCGTGATGGTGGAGATCGACCCCAACCGCATGGCGGCAGTGGGCACCACGGTGGCCGATTTGCGCCAGGCCTTGTTGTCGGCTAACCTGGGTTTGCCAGTGGGCGAGCTGCTGACGGGCAACCGCTCCGTGGCCATTGAGTCAGGCCCCTTCTTGCGCGAAGCGAGCGAGGTGGCCGAGGTGGTTGTCGGTGTGCACGGTGGCAAGCCTATCTTTTTGCGCGACGTGGCGGCGGTGCGCGACGGCCCGCCACCGGCCAGCCGCTTTGTGTGGCACGGTGTACCGGCCAGCGCTGGCGCGCAAGCGGCCGAATACCCAGCTGTCACGCTGTCCGTCACTAAGAAGGCTGGCGAAAACGCCATCGATGTGGCTAACGCCGTTCTGCAGCGGGTGGATTCACTACGCAACACCGTCATTCCTGCCGATGTGGAGGTGGTGCAGACGCGCAACTACGGCGCAACCGCTAACGACAAAGCGCAGAAGCTGATTCAGAAGCTGCTGTTTGCTACTGCTTCCGTCGTGGCCTTGGTCTTCATCGCGCTGGGTCGGCGCGAGGCGGCCATTGTGGGCAGCGCCGTCATACTGACCTTGACGGTGACGCTGTTTGCATCTTGGGCCTGGGGCTTCACGCTGAACCGCGTGTCCTTGTTTGCGCTGATCTTCTCCATCGGCATCTTGGTGGACGACGCCATCGTGGTGGTGGAAAACATCCACCGGCACCAAGCGCTCTACCCCGGAAAGACTTTGGCGCAGATCATTCCCGGTGCTGTGGATGAAGTCGGCGGCCCCACGATTCTGGCCACACTGACGGTGATTGCCGCGCTACTGCCGATGGCCTTTGTTTCCGGCTTGATGGGCCCCTACATGAGCCCCATCCCCATCAATGCCAGTATGGGCATGCTGCTGTCCTTGGCGATTGCGTTTGTGGTGACACCTTGGTTGGCGCGGCTGTGGATGAAGGCCCACCCGACGCACGCTGCGCACGCGTCGCAGGCCGCGCCAAAGGGCATGGCTGCACGTATCGCGCCGCTTTTTGAACGCATTTTCAAGCCCCTGCTCGACGAGCGCCGGAGCGGCCGCAATCGGGGCTTGCTGGGCTTGGGTATCGCCGCGTTGATTGCACTGTCGCTGGTACTGCCCGCCACGGGCCTGGTGCTGCTGAAGATGCTGCCCTTCGACAACAAGTCGGAGTTTCAAGTGGTGGTGGACATGCCCGCCGGCACACCGGTCGAGCAAACTGCGGCCGTCTTGCACGAGCTGGGCGCTTATCTGGCAACCGTGCCGGAAGTCACTGACTACCAAGCTTATGCGGGCACGGCCGCGCCCATCAACTTCAACGGCCTGGTGCGCCAGTACTACCTGCGTTCCGGAGGTGACGTGGGCGACCTTCAAGTCAATTTGGTGGACAAGCACGAGCGCAAGGCCCAAAGCCATGCCATCGCCAGCCGCGTGCGGCCGGACTTGCAGCGCATCGGCCAGCGCTTTGGTGCGAATGTCAAAGTGGTGGAAGTGCCGCCCGGCCCGCCGGTTCTGTCGCCCATCGTGGCCGAAATTTACGGCCCTGAAGCGGCGGGCCGCTTGCAAGTGGCCCGCGAAGTGCGCAAAGTGTTTGAGCAGACTCCGGGCCTGGTGGATGTGGATGACAGCAGCATCGTGGCCGCCCCCAAAACCATCTTGATCGTGGATCGCCAAAAGGCGGCAATGCTGGGTGTGCCGCAACAGGCCATCGTCACCACGCTGCGCGCCGGCCTGGCCGGTGAAGTGACAGCTTATCTGCACGACGAAGCCAAATTCCCTGCCGCCGCAGTGCTGCAGTTGCCGCCCGAACGCCAAGGCGACTTGACGGCGCTGCTGCAACTGGCTGTGCGCAGCGGCGCAGGCAAGCTGGTGCCCATTCGGGAGCTGGTGCGGGTGAGTGACACCGTGCGGGAGCAGCCCGTGTTTCACAAAGACCTGCTGCCCGTCAACTATGTGGTGGCCGATATGGCCGGCGCGCTGGACAGCCCCTTGTACGGCATGTTTGCCATGCGCCCGGCCATCCAGAAGATCGCGACGCCTGGTGGTGGCACGCTACAAGAAGTGTTCATCAAACAGCCCACCGAACGCTACCGCGACTACACCTTGAAGTGGGACGGCGAGTGGCAAGTCACCTATGAAACTTTCCGCGACATGGGTGCGGCCTATGCCGTGGGCTTGGTTTTGATTTATCTGCTCGTCGTGGCGCAGTTTGGTTCCTACCTCACGCCGCTGGTCATCATGGCGCCCATTCCGTTGACCATCATCGGTGTGATGCCGGGCCACGCCTTGTTGGGCGCGCAGTACACGGCCACCAGCATGATCGGCATGATTGCGCTGGCCGGCATCATCGTGCGCAACTCGATCCTGTTGGTGGACTTCATCAACTTGCAGGTTCGCGAAGGCAAGGACTTCAAAACAGCCATCGTGCACTCGGCCATTACCCGCGCGCAGCCGATTGTTTTGACGGGTTTGGCAGCCATGCTGGGCGCGTTCTTCATCTTGGATGACCCCATCTTCAATGGCTTGGCCATCTCCTTGATCTTTGGCATTTCGGTTTCGACGCTGCTGACTCTGGTAGTTATTCCTATTCTTTACTACGTGGCCTACCGCAACCGGCTGGCTGCTTTACTTCCCTCAGGAGAAATCTCATGAAATCATGGCAACTCGTTCGGCTGATGGCTGGCGTCTTCATATTGATGTCGCTGGCCTTGGGCATCCCTGGCAGCCCGGTGTTTGTCAGCCAGTGGTGGCTGGCCTTCACGGCCTTTGTGGGTGCTAACCTGCTGCAAAGCGCCCTCACCCGCTGGTGCTTGATGGAAACCATCTTGCGCAAGCTGGGCGTGCAGCCTGGCGCCTGAGCAGTTCCGCTCAACTCAATCCAAACCCGGCACCCAACCCAGTACCAGCGACATGAGCACCACAACTGAACCGTTGAAGTACCTGGGTCCGGGTTGGTTTACCACTGTGATGGGCTTGACGGGCCTGGCATTGGCTTGGCACGCTGCCGTGCCCGTCTTGGGCGAAGGTGCTGGTGCTGCGGGCCTGGTCATCTCAGCGCTTGCGGCGCTGGTCCTTCTGCTGCTGGCTGTGGCCACCCTTTTGCGCTGGAGCAAGCACCCGAGTGCCTGGGCTGAAGATTTGAATCACCCAGTTCGGCACCCGTTTGTGGCTGCCATTCCCATCGCCATGATCTTGGTGGCGACCACGGCGGTTGCGGCGGGCTTCACCGGCACCGTGACCATGGCCCTTTGGGTTGTGGGTTCGCTGGCGCAACTGTCGGTCACCACCTGGGTGCTCAAGCGCTGGTGGCGCGGCAATCAGGCGGGCGGTCTGCAGTGGGCCGGCCTCACGCCCGCTATGTTCATCCCCATCGTGGGCAATGTGTTGGTCCCTTTGGCCGGTGTGCCGCTGGGGCAGTCGCAATGGTCAGCAGCGCAGTTTGGTGTGGGCGCCTTGTTCTGGCCGGTGGTGTTGGCGCTACTGGCCGTGCGCGTGGCGCATCAAGGCCTGTGGCCAGAGCGCTTGTTGCCAGCCACTTTCATCGTGATAGCGCCGCCGGCGGCCATCGGTTTGTCTTTGCTGCGTTTGGGTGCGCCTGATCTCGTGGTGTGGGCATTGTGGGGCGTGGCGTTCTTCTCGCTGCTGTGGGTGGCACCGCTGCTGCGGCGCATCAGCCAACTGCCCTTTGGCCTGCCACACTGGGGCATGAGCTTCCCCATGGCTGCGTTGACAGCCCTGACGCTCAAACTGGCACCGCCGACAGGGGCGTTCAGCATGTTCGGTGTCAGCTTGCTGGCATTGACCTCTTTGCTGATCGCTGCCTTGGCCATGACTACGCTGCGTGGCCTGCGAAACGGTAGCTTGTTGGTGCCGGAAACAGTGCCGATTCAAGCTCCCGCTGCGCCTGCGTCAGCACCTTGATCCAAGACAAAGCAAACCCCTGAGAACCGGCGCCCAATAGCTGCATCGCAACTTTTTGCGCAGCCCAGGAGGGGTTGTTATGCACGCACTCAAAGACTTGTTCACCTCAGACGTCGGGCTCATGAGCATTGGCGGCATCGCCTTCATGCTGGGCATGGGTGTATTTTTTCTGCGCTACTTTCTCAGGCACATCAAAGAAGACGCGGCGCGGGCTGAACTGGACCGCAAGTAGCTCGCATCAAGCTGAATCTTGAACCCGCAGAGCCTCTTGCAGCCCGGGCAGATTCAGCTGGGCATGGCGCCCGGGGGTTTGCTGTAATACGCCCTCGCGGCGCAGCGCACTGACCAAGCGGCTGGCGGTTTCAACGGTCATGTCCAGCATGGCGCCCATCTCGTCGCGGCGCGGCAACCAAATGAGGTCGGCTGTTTCGCTGAGCTGAGACAAGCGCAGCAGCAGGCGCAGCACGCGCCGCCGGGCAGGCCCGGTCGAGAGGTCAGCGACCCAGGCCTCTGCGGCGTCCAAGGCGATTTGCCAGCGCAGCATCAGTTCAAGTGGTAGCTGGTTCTGGCCTTGGGCCAGCTCGTTGATGAGCGAGCGCGGAATGCGGCATAACTGCACCGGCGTGCAGGCCACGGCTTCATCGGTGTAGGGGCGCTGAACCAAGGCTTCTTGGCCGATCAAATCGCCGCGACCGGCCAGGCGCACGATGCGGCGGTCGCCGCGTTCGGTGGTGCGCTCAAAGCGCACCAAGCCGCTGCGCACGGTGTAGACCGCCAGGCCGGCGGTGCCACGGTCGTAGACCACGCCATCGGGCTCCAAGGCCAGGTTGGCAATGTGCGTGTGGATGTGGTCCAGGCCTGCTTCATCTAAGGCCCCGAACAAAGCTGAGCTGCGCACTTCGCACGCCGCGCAGGCTTGCGCCTGCGGGTGGCGGTCACCTTCCCGGTAGATGGCGATCGCGGGGCGTGCTGGCAAGGTGGTTCAATCGGTTCAGGGTTTGAGTGGAGGAGCCGCAGGGGCGGCATTGGCTGCAGGCTTGACCATGGGCCAGCCGCGCCGCGCCCATTCGCTCATGCCGCCCTGAACATAACGCACATTCGTGTAACCCTTCTCGCGCATTGCCTTCAGGCTGGCGCTGGAGCGGTTTTGCGTGCGGCAGATCAGCATCACGGGCTGTGCTGGGTCCTTTGGGATTTCAGACATGCGGCGGGCCAGTTGAGACATGGGCAACAAGCGCGCGCCTGCGGCAACGCCGGCGGCATGTTCGTCGGGCTCGCGCACGTCAAAAACCAGAGTTGAGCCGCTTTCCAAAGCCTTGCGCGCTTCGTCCAGGCTCACGGCGTCGCCTGACGCGCCCGCCTGGTCGCAGCCCGCCAGCACCCCTGCAGCCAGCGGGAACAGCGCGGCCCAAGCAGCCAGGCCCGTAGCGGCGGCCCGACGGTTCGGGGCACTTTGTGCACTTTGTATGGGCTGCGCAGCAGCAGACAGGTGTTTGAAATTCATCGCAGCCAAGCTGAAAAGTGATCTGGATCACTATATATCAGCAAACACAAATATATAGGCGGTGCACGCCTGTCGCAACAGATCGGGCTCAGGGCGAGCTATTGAATGCGGGTTTGCTGTCGGCGTGCACGTACGGGCACCGGCACCAAGGCGCGCTCCAGCCATGCAAACAGTCCTTGGACCAAGAGTGCCAACAGCGCCGCTGGAATGGCACCGGAAAGCATGCGGTCGATATCGTTGACCGCCAACCCAGCCACGATGCGTTCGCCCAGGCCACCAGCGCCCACGAAGGCGGCCATGGTGGCCGTGCCGACATTGATGACAGCAGCGGTGGCCACACCGGCCATCAGGGTCGGCAGCGCCTGCGGCAGCTCAATGTGCCGCAGCGCCTCGTCGCTGCGCAAACCCAGAGCCGACGCGGCCTGGCGCTGTCCTTCGGAAACGCCCGCAAGGCCCGCCACGGTGTTGCGCACGATGGGCAGCAGGGCATACAGAAACAGCGCAAGCAGTGCTGGCGCAAAGCCGATGCGCCCCAGCATCGCGATGAGAAAAGCCAGTAGCGCGAGCGAAGGCATGGTTTGCAAGAGACCCACCGCACCCAGTACCCATTTCCCCAAGCGCGCATGGCGGTGCGCCGCGATGCCCAGGGGAACACCCACTGCCACGGCCAGCAGCACAGAGCCCAGCACCAGGCCCAGGTGCTGCAGCAGCAAACGGCCGAGATCAGGCTCCAGCAGGCGCGCCAGTAAACCGGTGCGCGGCCCTGGTGCCGCACTGGCCTGGCCAGCGAAAAATGTGCGCGCAACATCGGCAAAGCTGTGGCCATCCAACTCCACTGCGGCATTGAGCGCAATCATGCTGGGCTCGTCGATTCGGCCTTCCAGTGAGGCCAGCGCCGCCTGAGCCCGCGCAGGCAGGTCCAAGCGCATCAGCAGCACTGCGTCGTAGCGCGGGAAAAAGCTGCGGTCGTCCTTCAGCACGCGCAGACCCAAGCGGCCAATTTGCGCATCCGTGCTGTAGACGTCAATCAGGTCGACCTGTCCCTTGGCCAAGGCCTGGTAGGCCAGGCCGTGGTCCAGCGCCGGTGGGTCGGCCAGGGGCAGCGCATAACGCCGTTTGAGCGCGGACCAGCCGTCAGCACGTGCCAAAAATTCGTGCGATAGGCCAAGCCGCAGGCGCGCAGCCTCCGCTGCTGGCAAGCGCGCCAGCTCAGACAAGGTGCTCAAGCCCAGCCGCTGCGCATCCGCCTCGCGCAGGGCCAATGCGTAGGTGTTGTTGAAGCCCAGCGGTACAGCGGCCTTCAGGCCCAAGGGTTGCAGCCAACGGTTCAATTCAGCCAGCGTGGGCGGTGGCGCATCTGCCGGTGCTTGGTGCTTGAGCAGTTCGCGCACGATGGTGCCGGTGTACTCGGGGTAGACGTCAACCTGCCCGCTGCGCAAAGCCTGCTCTAGGATGGCCGTGTTGCCCAGACCTTGCCGGTGCTCGGCTGGAACACCGGCGCGCTCCAATGCCGTGCGCGCCAATTCGCCCAGCACGTAGCTTTCGGTAAATCGCTTGGACCCGACCTGGACGGACCCCGCAGCATGGGCGGGCAAAACCAGCGCGGCCATCAGGGCCGACATCAACATCGCAACAACATGAGGCGGGATTCGGGACATGACGCATTGTCGGGTGCACCCTGTACCGCCTGGCCGCGCGAGCCTGACACGCCGATGTCATGTCTCGAAGTCAGTATTCTGTTGACCTCACACGGAAGCCGATACCCATGAACACGCTCAACCGCCGCCACTTTCTGGCGAACACCTTGTCGGCCTCGGCACTGGCTACCACCGGCATCAGCCTGTCTGCTTGCGGCGGCGGCAGCGGCAGCGAAGGGCCTAATCCGGAATTTCTTTACGGCGTGGCCAGTGGCGACCCGCTGGCGGACCGGGTCATCTTGTGGACCCATGCCAAGTTCAAAGACGATGACAACGCCGTCAGCCTTGAATGGGAAGTGGCGACGGACAACACCTTCACTGCACCTGTTAGCCGCGGTATTGCATCGGCGACGAGCGACACCGGCTTCACGGTGAAGGTGGACGCCACGGGGCTGCAGGCCGGCACGGACTATTTTTTCCGTTTCCGTTTTGGCAATGCCGCGTCCGCCGTGGGCCGCGCGCGCACCCTGCCCACTGGCGCCACCGCTTCCGTGAAGCTGGCCGTGTTCTCCTGCTCCAACTACCCCGCAGGCTACTTTCATGTTTACGCGGCAGCGGCAGCCAGCGACGCGCAATACGCCGTTCACTTGGGCGACTACATCTACGAATACGCGGCCGACGGTTATGCCTCGTCAGGCGCTGCGGCGCTGGGTCGCGCTTCACTGCCCGCCAACGAGATCATCACCCTGGACGATTACCGTGCACGCTACCGGCAATACCGCTCCGACCCGGACGCCAAGACTCTGCACGCGCGCATGCCGATGATTGCCGTTTGGGACGACCACGAGCTGGCCAACGATGCTTGGCGTGACGGTGCGCAAAACCACACCGCGGCGACCGAAGGTGCATTTACAACGCGACGAGCCATCGCGCAGCAGGTCTTTCATGAATGGCTGCCCATTCGCACGGGCAGTGACCGTGGCGTGATCTACCGCAGCTTCAACTTCGGTAATTTGCTGAGCTTGCACATGCTGGACACCCGCATGGTCGGCCGCGATCAACAGATCGCAGTGACGAGCCTGCTGGATCCCGCGACGTCTGCGCAGGCGCAAGCAAGCTTCGCTTCGCCCACCCGCCAAATGTTAGGTACCACGCAACTGCAATGGCTGCAAGCCGGCATGACCCAGTCAACAGCGACATGGCAGGTCTTGGGCCAACAGGTGCTGATGGGTCGCATGGAATTTCCTGCGACGGTGTTGCAGGCGCTCAACCCCGCCAACACCTCAACTGAGGCGTTGGCTGCAGGCCAGGCAGCCATCACCGCTTACCTGACAGCCAAGGGCAAGCAGGCTGCTGGCGCGCCACTCACCGCCACCGAAACCGCCTTGCTCGACACCAGCCTCAACCCGAAGCTGGGCTACAACCTGGATGCGTGGGACGGTTATTTGGCTGCGCGCGAAACGGTGCTGGCCACGGCGCTGCAACTGCGTAAGCGGCTGGTCGTGCTGGCGGGGGACACCCACAACGCCTGGCACAGCAACCTCACGCTCAAAGGACTGGTGCCGGGCGGTCCGGCCGCCGGAACCAAGGTGGGCGAAGAGTTCGCCACGCCCGGCGTCTCGTCTCCGGGCCTTGAAGAGGCGCTGGGTGCCTTGCCGGCAGCTCAGATCGAAACCATCTTTCGTGGCGTGGTCGACGACCTGCGCTGGATGGACGCTTCCCGTCGCGGCTTCTTGAAGATGAGCTTCACCCCCACTGAGGTGCGTGGCGAATGGATATTCGTGAGCTCGGTCAAGAGCGTGGGCTACACGACGACGGGCGGCTATACGGCCACGCTGGCTGCTTGATGCCTGGTCTTGTCCGCATTCGGCGGTCTTGGGTGGCGAATGGGCGTGCGTCCCAATCTGATACACAAGCTCATGCACGATGGCGGGCAGGTCTTTGGCCTTGATTCGTCTCATGATGTCCTGCAGCGATGCTGCTCAAGATTCAGCACTTGTCCGTTGTGCTGCCCGAGCGTGGGCGCCGCAAATGGCTCGGGCCCGGGTGTACGGCCAAACTTCACGGCGCGTGTGAAGCCACGGTAGGTGCCCAGCGTGGGGTGCGCAAAATCGGCAATCAGTTCTTCGGCTTTCACCTGCGGGTCGTCGAACATGTCGTCCACACCGCGGGCCGCAGCGCAGGGTACTTCGTCTCCAAACAGGGTTTCCCATTCAAGCGCCGTATGGGCCTGGAGTGCGGCATGCAGCTGCGGCAGGATCTCGGCCTTGTGCTGGTCGCGCTTGCGCACGCTGTCGTAGCGCTCGTTCTCGGCCAGGCTGTGCAAGCCGATCTTCGCGCACAGAGCGTGCCAGAAGTGCGGGGTATTGGCCGAGATGTAGATGTGCCCTTGTCGGGTCGGGTGAAGGCCGGTGATGCCACCAGAGCGCATGTCGCGTCCGACACTTTTCGGCTCGCCTGCAGCCCATACCAGGCGCGCTGATTGCATCGCCAAGGCCGAGCGGAGCAAAGACACCCCCACAAACTGGCCTTTTCCGCTGCGCTCGCGCTCGTACAAGGCGGCGGACACCCCGGCCGACACCAGCGCAGCGGCGTAGTAGTCCACCACCGAGCCGTACAAAATTTCCGGTGGCCCATCGGCTTTGCCTTGCAAGCTGCACATGCCCGTCATGGACTGCAACACCTGGTCGTAGCCGGCTTTGTCTTTCAAGGGACCTCTTTCACCGTATCCGCTAACAGCGCAATAGATGAGGCGTGGGTTGATGGCCTGGAGCTGTTCGTAAGCGATACCCAGGCGCGCCGGAACAGCGGGGCGGAAGTTGTGCACCAACACGTCTGCCGTACGCACCAGGTCTATCAATGCGGCGTGGTCGTCGGCTGCTTTGAGGTCCAACACGATGCCCAGCTTGCTGCGGTTGACGCCCACAAAAGCGCGGCTTTCCGCTTCCAGGGTGGATGGGTACTTGCGCAGGTTGTCGCCGCCCGGGGGTTCAATCTTGATCACCTCGGCACCCAGGTCGGCCAGCAATGCACAGCCGTAAGGGCCTGCAATGTAGGCGCTCAGGTCGAGCACCCGCAGCCCTGCCAGCGGGCCGCGTGCTTGCGGCGTTTCAGCCGGGTTCATTCGGCAACGATATTCTGCTGTTTGGCCACACGCTGCCACCGGCTCACGTCGGCGGCCACCACGGCCGCAAACTGCGCGGGTGTCAGCGGTGCGGAGACAGCACCTTCTTTTAGAAAGACTTCGCGAATCTCAGGTGATGTGACGATCTTATTGACCGCTTCATTGAGCTGACTAACCACCGCCGGCGGTGTACCTGCCGGTGCGAGCAGGCCCCACCACAGTTCAAACTCATAGCCCGGAACCACGCTGGCCACGGGTGGCAGCTCGGGTGCGATGGGGCTGGCCTGAAGGCTGGTGATGCCCAAGGCTTTGATGCGACCGGAGCGCACGTGCGGCAACAGCGAAGGGCCGCTGGCGATGAGGATTTGTGTTTCGCCACCGATGAGGCCGGTCACAGCAGGTGCCATGCCCCGGTACGGCACATGGACCACGAAGGTGCCCGTGGCTGCTTTCAGCATTTCAGTTGCAAACTGGTTGCTGCTGCCAATGCCTGAAGACGCATAGTTCAAGCGCCCCGGCTGCTTTTTCAGAGTGCCGACCAGCTCTGCTGGTGTCTTCACCGGCAGGTCGTTGCTCACCGCCACGATGAACGGGCCTTTGGCAAACATGGCCACGGGCGCGAGGCTCTTGACTGGATCGAACGGCATCTTGGGCTGAATGGCCGCATTGGTCGTCATGCTCGACGACACCGCCACCAAGGTGTAGCCATCTGGGTTGGCCTTGGTCACAAAAGCCGTGCCGGTGTTGCCGCTGGCACCAGGCTTGTTGTCGATGACCACTGTGGTTTTGAGCGCGTCACCCAGCGCTTTGCCGACGATGCGTGCAAAGACATCGTTGGAGCCGCCCGGTGGGTAGGGCACCACGATGGTGATGGGTTTGCTGGGGTACTTGTCTTGTGCCAGCGTTGCACCGCTGGCGAGCAACGTGAGGGCGGCGGCGAACAGGCTCGCGGCCAGCGGCCTGCGGCTGCGTTCAAAAGTTTGAGTTGAGGTCATGTCGTCTCCTGAAAATCAAGGCTGAGGTGTGGCACCGCCAGGCGGTACCAAATTCAATCGTGTGGCCAGTTCCACAAGCGCTTCAGCGCGGGCCACAAAGGGTGCATCGATCATGCGTCCATCGACAACAAAGGCGCCGGTGTTGGTGGCTTGTGCGGTGCGCGCGGCTGCCAGCACTTTGAGCGCATGGGCGATCTCGGCGTCGTCGGGCTGGAACACCTCATTGGCCAGCGCAATTTGGTTGGGGTGGATACAGCTCTTTCCCAAGAAGCCCAGGCGCCGCGCCAGGGCGGCTTCAGCTCGGTAGCCATCGGCATCGCGGATGTCGGCGAAGGCGCCGTCGTAGGCGAAGACGCCGGCCTCACCGGCGGCCATGCGCAGGGCAAACATGACCTGTGCAATGGCCTGTGGCTCGCGTCGCGCGATAGCCAAGGGCTCGAACAGATCGCCCAAGCCCAGCTGCAAGCCCGCCACGCGGGGGTGTGCGACTGCAAGCTCGGCCGCCAGACGCAAGGCTTTGGGTGTCTCGATATTCAGCAACAGGCGAACGCTGGGGTCACTGTCGGGCCTGAAGCCGTTGCTGCGTTCTGCGCGCTCGATGGCGTGCGCCACCTCGACCACATCTTGTGGCCGTTCGGCTTTGGGCAGGTTGAGCAGTGTCAAGCCCGGCTGCACAACTGCTTGAACGTCGGCGGCAAAGTGGGGCGAATCGAAAGCGTTGACCCGCACGATCAGCACCTTGCTGCTGGAGCGCGTGGCCGGCGCACGCAGCAAGCCGCGCAGGGCCTCGCGCGCCTGGGCCTTGCGTGCGTCCACCACCGAGTCTTCCAGGTCGAACGACAGCGCGTCGGCTTCGCCAGACAGGGCTTTTTCAAACAGTTCCGGTCGTGAGCCGGGAACGAAGAGCTTGCTTCTCATGGCGATCAGTGTCGGTGCAAGCGGGGCCAATACGAAGTTTTCAGAGCTTTCAATTGTTGAGGGCATCTCAGCCGCGCATTTCGTACACCCCGAGCTTCTGGTGCAAGGGCATTTCGTCAGCCATGAAAATGAAGCTGGGTTGATCAGCGCGTGCATTGGCCAAGGTCACCGGCGTGTAGCCTGGCGCGCAGCAGGTGTCGGCTTCAAGCAGAGCAAATGTGTGCTCGGCGATATGGGCTTGGGCGGCACCTTCAATGACGTGGAAAACTGAAGCTGGGCTGCGCGCGGGTAGGGTCAAACTTTGGCCAGGGCGCAACATCAAAGCGTAGAAGCCCAATATGTTTTCAGCCGGTTCACCCGTGTTGGGATTGACGTAGGTCACCTGAACTGCTTCGTTGGGTACTGTTTCATCAGCCAAGGCGAGCAGCGCTTCACGCACCTCGGCCCAGGGGTAACGCAGTAGCGGGTAACGCTGGCGTTCACCCACCAGCGTGCGCGTGGGCAGCACGCCGCCACGGGTGTATTGGCGGTCGGCAGCGCCAGGTTTCACCGCTTGCCGGCGTCCGTTGATGTGGTAGCTGGCCTCCATGTAATACACCAGCGGCAGGTCCAGCACATCGAGCCACACCACTGGCTCGTTGCCGTCGTGCCCATGTTCATGCCACAGGCCCGTGGGGGTGAGGATGAGGTCGCCGCGCTGCATCGGCAGCTTCTCGCCGTCGACATTGGTCCAGGCGCCCTCGCCTTCCACAATCATGCGCACCGCATTGGGTGTGTGGCGATGGCTGGGTGCCCACTCGCCGGGCAACAGCAACTGCATGCCCAGGTACATGGCTGGACTGGCCTTCATGTTGTCCAGGCCGTGCCCAGGATTGGCCAGCACCAGCACGCGGCGCTCTGCTTTTTCTATCGGCGTCAATTCGCCCGCTTGCAGGAGCAGGGGGCGCAGCGAGCTGTAGGCCCAGTGAATGGGCTGCGTGGCCGGCCGCGGTTTGCCCGGCGGCAACACAGCGCGCAAGCTGGGCCACAGCGGCACCAGGTTCAGCGCGCGCAGTTGTTGTACGTAGTCGGCTGGCAGGTCCTCTAGGCGGCCAAGGTCGTTCATGCTGCGTCCTCTGTCGAAAGTGCGCACATCATGCCGCAGCCAAGCCGCCAGCGACGTGCCCAGCGCACGGCCGCTGAGGCACTACCGCCTGTGCAACTTAGGCCGCCTTCTTGACCGGCGCGCGCTTTTTGGCGGATGCCAACTTCGTGGCCGCAGCAGTTTTTGCGACCGCAGCCTTCTTTGCGGCTGGTTTCTTCACTGGTGGTACAGGCTTGTTGATTGCTTGGGCCAGCCGTTTGGCAGCCGCATTATTGACCTCAATGGCCTTGGCCTTGACAGCCTTTTTGACCACCGCCACTTCCGCCTTTGCAGCTTTTTTGACGCTGCCCATCTTGCGCTCTGCCTTTTTTGCGACTGCGCGCACTTCGGCCTCGATCTGCTTCTCGGCTTTGATGACGGCTTTCTTCACGCGTTGCTCGGTTTTGACAACTTGAGCTTTGGCGCTATCGGCCAGCTTCTCCAGCTTGGCAGAAAGTTTTTCGCGCAAGCCGGCTGTGGGCTTGGCGCTGGCTGCACGCGGTGTGGTTTTACTGGTGGCCATGATGGTGCACTTTCAAAGGCAAGAGGCTAATGACGCAGCGCGCAGCAGCAACAAGCACCGCACGTGTACCGCAACCCTGCGGCGGTGTCACTCTATGCCTGCCATTTGGAATGAGCACTCCAAATTGGCCAAGCCCTGTGCCGTTCGCGCAACGCGTACGGCACAGGGCCTCTGGCACCTGGCTCAAAAAGGGGACTACTTCGTGACAGCTGATGCCGGCACCGAGGCCGCTTCAGCCGCAGGTGCGTGGCTCGCATCAATGCCGTGCTTCTCACCGCCCATGTCAAGCTTGTCGCCGCCGCGGCTGATGATGAACAAGGCCAAGGCGGCAAACGCGATAAAACCCAAAATGATCTTCCACATGGTCATGCTCCTGGCATCTAAAAATTAGGGTGTCCGCAAGAATAGACCTCGCCGCTGACACGAGGCTGGCCTGGTTTTGACGGTTGTCAAGGCGTCGACAGCCACTCGGCGGATAGGCTCGCCCATGCTTACTGATCTGTCCGATCGCCTGTCTCGCGGCGCCTTGTGGGGACTGCGCCAGCCGCCGCGCGAGGGCTTGCGCGCACGTGCTGTGGAAAGGCGCTGGCGCTGGCCGGTCTTGTTGGTGCTGTCGGCCACCATTCCGGCGTTCTATGCCGAGTTGCTGGACAACGTTCGTCCTGTGGCGGCGACATTCGCTTATGGTTTGGCGGCGGTGGTCACGGCGGCTGCGCTGTTGCACACCGCGCTTCTGTCTGGCTCGGTGCGCCGCCATTTGAACCACAACCCCTTGGACATCTTGCTGGTTCTGGGTTTGAGCGCAGCGGCCTGGTTGCCGCCCAGCAGTGTGTCGACCCTAGCCCTGCTGTTCAGGCTGGCTGTGGCGTTCATGACCCTGGTGCGCATGGTTTGGGCCATACAGCACTTGATCACGCGGGGCGGTTTGGCCTACATGCTCCTCACAGCCGCTGCGGTGTTGGCGCTGTGTGGCATTGGTTTTTGGTGGCTGGAGCCCAAAGCTTTGAGCTTGGCTGATGGTTTGTGGCTGGCGTTCACCACGGCCGCAACAGTAGGCTATGGCGACATCGTGCCGTCCACGCCGGCTTCGAAAATCTTTTCAGTTTTTGTGGTGATGCTGGGTTACGGCGTGCTGTCTTTGGTGACGGCGGCGATTGCCACCAAGTGGATCGAAACCGAAGAACGCATGATCGAGCGCGAAATCTTGCGCGACTTGCATCGCCAGATGGATTCACTGCGGCAAGAAATTGCCGGTTTGCGTGGTGATCTGGCGGGCCCGCGCAACGAATCTTCAGACGATTCGTTGGCGGGCCGCTAGTCACTTCATGACTTCGTTACTTCGCGTTGGGACGGTCTATCTCAAACCACGTCGATGGGTTCTTCGGTTTCAGATGCCGGCGGCTGGACCTGTTCAATATCCAGGGGTTCCGCACGGTCGTCGCTGGTCAGTGACCCTGAGTACTGGCTGAACGCCAAGGGCGTAGCCGTTGCGCTGGCCGGCACTGTGTTGTCGGCGGCTGCCGGTGGGGCTTCAACCACAGGGTCTGAGCTGCCACCGCAGGCACTGAGCAGGACGAGCGCCGAGGCGCACGCACAAAAAATGCTTCGCTTCATATTGGCCCCTTTACTTGCTGCCAGGAATTGGCGTATTCAGGTAGGGGAAGCCAGACAGCAGCGGGACTACAGCCTGGTCCACCGCGTCGTGCAGGCGGAAGCTGGTGGCACCCAAGGGCACAGCTGAGGGCTTGCAGGCAGCGCCAAAACCCAGCGCATCAGTGTCACCGTTGGCCATGCACAAACCACCCATCACAGCGACCAAGGAAATATCCACCACATCGTCTTTGGGACGGCGGCCGTTCGGGTAACCCGCGTTGTCGCTGCCACCGGCCAAGATGTTGCCGACGATGCCCAAGCGGTTCTGCTGCGCAAACGCCACCGGCGGGATGGCCGTGTTCAAACGCAGCATCTCAGAGGCCACGACGTTCTTCGGCTGGTTCACGCCTTTGATGCCGGTGAGGAAGGTGGTGACCAGGTCGGTGCGCGGGAAGTTGGTTGGCGCCGTGTTGGGCAAGGCCAACGCAATTTCAAGCAGCGCGGGCAGCGTGGGGTTGGTCACGTAGTCGGCAAACTGGCCGTCGCCACTGGGTTTGGACGCGTTGAACTTGTCTTTGTCTTTCAGGCCAATGACCACCTCGTTGACCAAGGGCATGCCCAGGCGTGACACTTGAGTCCATGCACCACCGACCTTCTCGCTGGTTTGATGGCCTGAGCCGGGTTTGCCGTTGAGCAAGCGTGCTTGACGAAGGCTGGCCGTGGTCCAGGCACCGATCACGTCATCGCCATTGGTCAGGCAACTTTTGTGCACTTCCAGGGACAGCGTGGTGACGTTTTTGTCGCCGATGGTGTTAGGCGCCGCGCCGATCAAATCAGGGTTGGTGATGACAGCCACCGGTGCATTCACCAAGTCAAAAATGGTGCCCAGGTTGACCGCAAACGGGTCTTGTCGCTGGCCCACAAACACCTTGGCCGGCATGGCGCAGCCGGGAATGTTGACGCTGTGGATGTGCTTAGCGGCATAACCCGCGTAATCGGCGATGGTTTTCATGCCGATGTTGTCCACGGGTTTGTCAAATGTGGCGCTGCCGCCATTGGCATTGGTGACGGACTGCGTGGTGCCGCCGCGGCGGTCGCCGCGCATGACTTGCAGCGTGAAGGTCTCGGCCACTTGTAGGTTGCCGTCTTTGACGTTGGCCACACCGCCAGCCTGGATCAAGGGAATGCCGACCGATTTGCCGCCGATATTCAGGCTGACGCCCGCGCCGTTGTTGGCCAAGGTGTTCTTGAAGCGGAACTGGAAGCTGATGTCTTCTTTGGCGTCGCCGTTGTTGTCGATGTGAATTTCGTACAGCGCATTCGGGTCCATCGAGAAGTAGTTCGGGCCGCCGTAAGCGTCTTGCAGCGGCTGGTAGTTGGCGATCAAGGTGACGTAGTCGGCGCGGCCGGTTTCATAGCTGCGAAAGGCATAGAAATCGGTGGCGTCCACTTTGGGCACGGTGGTGATGAAGGGGGCCTCGCGGTGGCTGGAAGCCAACGCAGTGCCGGCCAGTGCCGCAAGAGCCAAGGGCACGGCGGCCAGCGTGGCCATACGGGCGAACGAGCCGCCCAGACGATGTGTTTTCTTCAAGTTCGTTCTCCTTCAGGCAAGTGGGGCCGGCGCTCGAAGCGCTGTTGGCCGGGCGCCGGATGTCGGCGCTTGAACCCACTTACGCAGTCCCGGCGAAACCGGATGCAGAAGAAGAAAGTTTTTTAGATCGACAGCTTGCCGACTGAAACGATGGGGCCTGTCGGTGCACCTGTGGGCGAGCCGCCCGTGGGCTCCACGCTGACCGCAAAGGCAGCAGTGTCACGCAAGAATTGCGTGCGCAACAAAGTGGTGGCGCCTGCAGCCTGCACCAAGCCCAGAGACCGCGGCGCCCCCTGCGCAGGCACAGCCCACAACTCCAAGGCCTTGCCGGGTGTCATGCTGAGGTCGTTCAAGGGTTTGAGCACCAAAGCCCTGCCGTCGGCGCTGACACTGGCTACAAACGAAGCATTGAGCGCCTGCGCGGCTTCCGGGTTGGCGCCCAAGACCACGATGATGGGTGCTTGGGGTGCAGGCGTTTGGCTGGCCACCATGAACAAAGCCAGCGCGGTAGCCGTGCTGAACCCCGACAGCGCGCGCCACAGGCCGAGCCGTTGCCACCAGGGCAGCGCAGCGGCGGCGGTTTGCGAAGCCACCGCGCGGGTGTCCGGGAACAGCCGGTGCTCGATGCCTTGCCAAACTCGATCAGGTGGTTCGACAGCTTCAATGCTGCTGGCCAGCGGCACCAGGCGCTGCTGCCAGGCGGCCACTGCGCTGCGCATGCTGGGGTGAGCCGGCAGCAAGGCCTCGAAGCGCCGGCGCGCGGGGCCGCGCAGCGTGCCCAGCACGTACTCGGCGGCCAAGCGGTCAATGCGATCGGGGCGGCTGTAGTCCATGTCAGTTGGTCTGCGCCTGTTCAGTTCCGCTGCGGCCCAAGCAGTCTTTGAGCGAGAGCAGCGCGCGGCGCACCCAGCTCTTCACCGTGCCCAGCGGCTGCGTCAGGTGTTCGGCCACTTCGGCATATGACAGGCCTTGGTAGAACGCCAGGGCTACGCATTGTTGTTGTTCTTTTGACAGTGTGCCGACGCAATGCGCCATGTCTTGAGCCTGCGCAGCCTGGGTCAGCAGGTCCAGCGGACCGGGTTCATCGGACGCCAGTGCTGCCACAAGGTCGGTTTCTTCGCCATCGTCGTTCAAGGTTTGCGCAGCTACGGTCTGGACCTCGGTTTTGCGCCGGCGCAGGCTGTCAATGGCGCGGTTGCGCGCAATGCTGGTGAGCCAAGTCATGGGTTGCGCCCGCGCGGCATCAAAGCCTGACGAGGCGCGCCAGATGTTGACAAAAACGTCTTGCAAGAGATCTTCTGCTTGGGCATGGTCTGCATTGATACGCAGGATGACGCCAAAGAGATGCGATCGGGTATCCCTATACAGCGCGGCAAAAGCGGCGCGATCACCCAACGCCACCCGCGATAGCAACAACCCCAGCGCAGTGCTGCGGTTGGACCATTCGTCAGGTGCCACGGCCATTGGGGTGAGCAGGATCGTATGCGTTGAAGACTGCGCAGTATCCGCGAGCCAGCCACCTTGTGTTTGAAAGCCCCTGCGGAGATGTGCGGTGAAGCACCAACATTCAAAATGAACCAACAGCAAGTACATGGAACCAGTCTGGCGATTTCTTTGGGCAGTAAACTACTTGCGCTGTTGGTTCATTTTCATGCATCCCTCTGAAACTCTTTTGCCAGACCTTCCCGCATCGCAGCCCCACAGCGAGGCCTGGGCGGCCTACGTCTTGGCGTTTGAAAATTGGGCGCAAGGCAGCACTGCCTCACACGGACTTGGCCGCGAAACATCGATTGATACCTACCGCGTTATGTGGATGTCTCTGGCGAAGTGGGCGCTCGCAAGACTACAGCCTGCTTTACCCCAACAGCTCACCAAACATGATTTGGAGCAGTTCTTGGAACGGCGGGACTCGCGCCGAGATGCAGGCGACGATTTGTCTCCACGTTACGTCTGGCGCTTGCTGAATTTGGTGGACCGGATCCTCAGCCACCAAAGCGCCACCCAGCACTGGAACAGCCCATCCGCAACCCGCGTTGCTCAGCCCCTGGCCCACGGATCGGCGGCCCTGGAACTGCTGCAAGCACGGCCGGAATGGCTGCACGCCAACACCGCTGACAAAGACCCCGCGCCAGACTATCTGAACGCTGCGCAGGCCAAAGACCTGGTGAATTTCCTCTCAGCCGCACGTCCCCGCCCGGGCCGGCGTGGTGCCGCCAACACCTGGCAAGAGCTGCGCAACCGCAGCATGGTGGCGCTGCAGTTGGGCGCCGGCGCCACACCGGCCGAAATCCGGGCGCTCACGCTCGCTTCGGTACTCAGCCAAGGCGGGCCGCGCAATGGGCTGCCTTGGAAGTTGGTCATTGCCGGCCATGCCAAGACCGCCGAACGGGAGGCCCCCATCGCCGCGTGGGCAGGCCACATCCTGCGCCATTGGTTAGAGACGCGGCAAGAACAGGGCATCCCCGGTGAGCACCTGTTTCCCTCCACCCGAACCGGCAAGCCCATTGCCAAAGTGGCGCACTACCTGGCTGTCTGCCAAACCATGGAAGCTTCGGGTTTGGACAAGGCATTGGTTGCGGGAGGCTCCTACCGCCTGCGCCACACCTTCGCCTTGCGGCAACTGCGGCGCGGCCGCGAAGAAGCCGACGTGGCGCGTTGGCTGGGCGTGGAGCCGGCCGAAATGGCGCGCTACCGGCAGCTCGTCTTCACGCCTGTTGCGGAAGTGATCTGAGGCCTCCCTGCCCGATCCCTTCGCCTTTGATCCAGGTCAAAGCTTTGACGCCCTTCGGCAACGCAGTCAGGCCATTTGCGGCAGATCAAGGGTTAACCCGTGGCGTAGGCGTCGAATGGCTTGAGGCAAACACCTGTTTAGCCCCTTCGACACACAAGGAGATCGATATGAAACGGACCCTGACCACTTTCGCAAACCTCGCCCTCGCTGGCGTCCTCAGCACTTTGGCCTTTGGCGCGCAGGCGCAAGACACCGGCACTTGGATCGTCCGCGCACGCGCGCTGTCACTCGATTCAGCCAATAAAGACACCACCGGCCTGGGCCTGAGCGTCAACAACAAGGTATTCCCGGAAGTGGACATCAGCTACTTCTTCAGCCCCAACCTGGCGGCTGAGCTGATCCTGACCTACCCGCAAAAACACGATCTGCGCTCCAATGGCGCCGACATCGCCACGCTCAAGCACCTGCCGCCCACGCTGACGCTGCAATACCACTTCCCCATGGCAGCGGCTCGGCCCTACGTTGGCGCCGGCCTGAACTACACGCACTTCTCTAATGTGAACTTCAACGCCGCCACCGTCACGGCGCTGAACCCCAGCATCGACAAAAACAGCTTCGGTTTGGCGCTACAAGTGGGCGTAGACGTGCCTGTTGGCGGCGGCTGGCTGCTCAATCTGGACGTGAAAAAAGTGCAGATCAAGACCGATGTCTTTGCCGGCACCGCCAAGGCAGGCACGTTCAAGGTTGACCCAACGCTGTTCAGCGTTGGCGTTGGCAAGCGCTTCTGACCATGAGCCCGCATCTCACCGCGGGGCAGAAGGCCCTTCTCGAAGCCGCTCTGGTGCAACGCCAGCACCAGCTCGACAAACGGCTTGCAGACCACACCGGTGGCCTGTCCCGCGCTGAGCATGCGCGCGAGGTCTTGCAGCAAGACGGCGACGACCAACCCCAGCGTGATGGCGACCGCGAAGTCGACATGGCACTGAACGACATTGAAACGCGAGAGCTGGGCGACGTGAGCATGGCCTTGCGACGCCTGCACGAGCCACAGTTTGGCTTGTGCACCGACTGCGACATCGAAATTCCATTCGACCGCTTGAAAGTGGAGCCGTGGGCCCTGCGCTGCGTGACCTGCGAATCGAAGCGCGAGCGTGCCGGCCGCACCTGAAGAACCCCTGAAACTCAAGGAAGCGAACTCATGACGAAATTTCACGCGGTAGTTTGGATCGACCACACCAACGCCCAGGTGTTGCAATTTGACGCCGACGAAGTGCAAGCGCAAACCATCAAGTCACACAGCCATCACACAGCTCAACACGGCAGCAAGGTCCGCACCGAGCATGAGTTTTTTGGGCATGTTTGCGATGCCCTCGCTGGCATCACCGAAGTGTTGGTGGTAGGGCCGCGAACCGGCATCTATGACTTCGAGCACTACGTCGCTAAACACCGCCCGGCACTGGCCAAACAAGTGGTCAGCTACGAAATCGTGGACCACCCGACCACCAATCAGCTGGTGGCCCTGGCGCGGCAGTTCTTTGTGAAATCAGACCGCATGCGTGGCGTGCCGACGCCGAGCTGATTTCAGGGCAAAACCGGTGCAGGGGGTGTCAGCTGACAGCCCCCGTCAAGCCGCAGCCGCCAGCGCCGGCCATCCTTCGGCCTCAAACATCTCGGCCAAACCTTCGTGTGCGGCAATCAATCGCCTGAGTTCCAGGCGTGCGCGGCGCAGGTCGAGCGCCAAATGCTGGGCACGCGCAAATCGCACCAAGTTGATCAGCGCCTTGCCGTGGTAACGCGGGTCGCCCAACAGTCGGGTTTCGTTTACGGTGCCGGTGTAGAACGTCAACTCGTCTGGCCGGGGACCGGCCCAGGGCGTCTGGCGACACAAGTCGTCAAAGGCCTGGCGCCCTGCTTGAATGCTGAGCCAGCAATGGCCAAGGCTGGTGTGGATAAGCCAGGTGTCTTCAACCAGGCCGAATTTGTGGCGCGACTGGTTGGCCAACATGAACCACTGCATCGGTAGTTGGGCGTCTTCGATTTCACCCGCTGCCAGAAGCAAGTGCGACAAGTTACCCACATGCGCCAAGACCGACTTCATGTGGTCGAAGTGCCGGGCCGTGAAAGCGCAAAATAAGGAAGCCGAGTACAAGGCCAAGGCGCGATCCACGTGCGGCGCCGCTTCGGCACGCGCGTGACGACCCAGTGCACGCCGCGCGGCCGCTACCTCACCCATGGCCTCGAAGGCAAACAGAAACAGTCGAGACAAACGGTCGGCTTCGGGCTGGACGCTGCCGGGCACGGAGCTCAAGGTCTCTCGCAGCATTTCAATAGATTCCTCGCGCCGGCGTTCGTCTGGGTCGATGCGCAACAGGCCCACTCGCAAGGTCTTGGCCCAGATGCCCAGGTAGGCGGCCGCCACTGGATCTCGAGCCAGGATGCGCTGGGCACGACGCAGATAGTGGTGACCGTCTTCCAGCTGCCGCGTGTGCAGGCAACTGGACGCCAATTGCAACCAACGCATTGCCATCATTTCAGGCGATGCCAAACGCCACATCTCATCGTCTTCCAGAAAGGGACGAACGGCAGCGAAGGGCCCACCCTCCCACGCGGGCTGGTAGGTCAAAGCCAGTTGGCACATAGACAACAAGGCCGGCAGTGTTCGCAGCTTGGCCATGCGCGGCATGCCTTCCAAGGCTGTGGGCCGTTGTACCGAGCGGCCTGTAGTGGACAAGGCCTGCGAAGACAAGCTCACCCGGTCACCCGCTTGAGGCAACCACCACCAGGGACCGACCGTGCGTGTGCGCGGTGCGCAGCGCCAACGGGCGTCGAAATCGTGGCCCTGCAGCTCGAACAGCTGGGTCAGCGACTGCAGCAGGCGGCTGATCTGCTTTCGGTTCAGAGGCCTGCGCTGGCCCAGCCCCGCCAAGGCCCGGTTCAACTCGCTAGCTTGGCAGGCAGGGCCGCCCTGCCCGGCCCGCCCCAAGGCGACTTGAGCCATCAATGCCGCTTCCCAGCGATGGTGGCCGCACACGGCAAGCTCACCGAACCACAAGGTGTTGGTATGCGGCTCCAGGCGCAAAACCAAGGGCGGCAAGTGGGCCGGGGACGGGCTTTCGCGAGACTTGGAAGACAGGGATGAGGGGGCCGTCATTCGCCCAGTCTGACACAAGTGACACGAGCAAAGTTTGCTTGTAGGCGCGAAGATCTAACCTGCTCAGGGAGGGGTTCTTCTACGGACCGTTTGATCACTACAGCAGCGGGCGAAGTACCTGCGCAGTGTCAAGCAAATGGGGCAGCAACTTGGCCTGCATGTCCTGCAGGCTGTAGTTGCTGGCCAGGACAGTCATACCCATCGCGCCAGCGCACTGGCCTTTGCGGTCAACCAAAGGCACTGAAATGCCGCTGAACGCGGCGTCCAATTGTCCTGAAGTAGCCCAGTAGTCTTGCTGGCGTGCTGTCTGCACTTCTTTGGCGAAATCAGCGGGCTCGGTCACCGTTTGGCCCGTAAAAGCCGCAAAGTGGTGTTCGGCTATCCATTTGCGCACCTCGACTTCGCGCCGTGTGGCCAAAATCACCACACCGGGTGTCACAACATGTGCAGGCACGCGCATGCCCACCTGGTAGCCGATGGACATCCATCGTGGCGGGTTGCTGCGCGCCACGTAAACCACCTCGTGGCCGTCGAGCACGCTGACATTGACAGTTTCACCGCACTGCTGAGCGATGCGCTGAATAAACGGCTGCACCAGGCGCGGCAAGCGTGCAGCGCCCAGGTAGCTTTGCCCTAGGCGCAACACACGCGGCAGCAGCCAGAAATGTTTACCGTCGGTGGCCGCATACTCAAAATGAACCAGGCTCAACAGGTGGCGCCTCGCGGCCGTGCGGGTCAAATCCGCCAGCTCCGCCGCCTGGCTGGCCGTCAAGCGCGAATGGTCGTCGTCAAACGCCTCAATGACCCTCAGGCCTTTGCCAAGCCCTGCAATCAAGTCTTTGGGGTTGATAGGCGGTGGGGTTTTGGAACGCATAAGGACATACCCTCAAAGTGCACGAATATCGCGCACAGCGCGCGATTATCGCGCAAGTGAAAAGCGATTCACTTGAACACCCCGGTGCAGGACCCCTATCGTTCAGCCATGCAGATTTCCGGCCACACACGCGTTTTCATGATCCTGGGCGACCCGGTCGAACAGGTGCGCGCGCCCGAGCTTTTCAACCACTTGTTCAAGCACCACAACATCGACGCCGTTTTGGTACCAGCCAAAGTTGCACCCTCCAACTTGAGCACCTTTGTGCATGGCGCCTTTGCGGCCAACAACATGGGCGGGCTTTGGGCCACCATTCCGCACAAGGCTGCTTTGTTGCCGTTGCTGGCGCATTGCGACCGTCGGGGCCACATAGCGCAGGCGGTCAACGCCGTTCGGCGCCACAGCGATGGCACGCTCGAAGGCGCGCTCTTTGACGGCGATGGCTTCGTCAAAGGCCTGGACAGCCGAGGCGTGGCTTGCAAAGGCTCGCGCGCTTTGGTTGTGGGTGCAGGCGGCGCAGGCGCTGCCATCGCCGTCTCATTGGCCGAGCGCGGCGTGGCGGAGTTGGCGCTGTTTGACTTGAACCCCGCCGTGAGCCAAGCGCTGGCACAACGCATCGCACTGGCTCACCGTGGCACGCGGGTGGTGGCTGCAAGCAATGCCGACCCTGCAGAGCAGGACATCGTTGTCAACGCAACCCCCTTGGGTTTGCAGGCACAAGACCCGTTGGCCTTCGAACCCCAACGTTTGAAATACGGCGCCGTCGTGGTCGACATCTTGATGAAAAACCAGCCCACGCCTTTGGTGCGCGCGTGTACCGAACGGGGCGTTCGCGCGTTCACGGGCTTCGACATGATGATCTGCCAAGCTCCTGCCTACCTCAACTTCTTTGGCTTCTCGAACTTGGCGGCCGTCATAGAGAACGACCCTAGTGAAATTCACCGGCTTTTTGAGCAACACTGACACAGGAGATAGACATGAATAGCATTAAAAAACACCTGATTGCTGCCGCCTGCGCCTTGACGCTGGCCGCGCCCGCATGGTCGCAAATCAAGCTCGCCGGGCTGTACGAGCTATCCGGCGCGGGCGCGTCTGCGGGCACCAATTTCAAGAACGGCGTTGAGCTGGCCATCAAAGAAATCAACGCCAACGGCGGCATCCTCGGCAAAAAACTCGAGCACAGCGTTTCAGACACCCAAAGCAACCCCGGCGTGGCCAAGGGCCTCACCACCAAGGCCGTTGACGACGGCGTGTTCGCCATCTTTGGCCCGGTGTTTTCAGGCTCCATCATGGTCAGCATGAATGAGAGCAAACGCGCGGGCGTGCCCAACTTCATCGGCGGTGAAGCGGCGGCCATCACCAAACAGGGCAACCCCTGGGTCTTCCGCACCAGCTTCACGCAGGAGACCGCCATGCCCAAGGTGGCGCGCTATATCGCCACGGGCCTGAAGGCCAAAACCGTGGCAGTGCTGTTTGTCAACAACGACTTCGGCAAAGGCGGGCGCGATGCCATCACGAAAGCGCTGGGCGACGTGGGCGTCAAAGTGGTGGCAGACATCTCCACCGACTCCGGCCAGGTTGACTTCTCGGCACCCGTGCTGAAGGCCAAACAAAGCAACGCCGACGTGCTGTTTGTCTACACCAACGAAGAAGAATCTGCCCGCGCCTTGCGTGAACTGAAGAAACAAGGCTTCAACAAACCCGTGGTCGGCGAAACCACGCTCACGGGCCAGAAAGTGATCGACCTGGCCGGCGACGCCGCCAACGGCGCCGTGGCGCACGTGGGTTTGACCGCTGACGCACCCAGCCCGCTGATGCTGAAGTTCAAAGCCAAGTACTACCAAGAGTACAAGCACATCTCCGACCACAACGGCATCAAAGGTTACACCGGTGTCTACCTTTTGAAAGCAGCCGTCGAAAAGGCGGGTAAGTTTGACAAAAAAGCTGTGGCTGATGCCTTGCATGTTTTAGATGCCAAAGCGGCAGTCCAACCAGGCCTTTTGATGGACGTGACCATGAATGCCGCTGGCGACCTGGACCGCGAGAGCTATCTGGTGGAAGTTAAAGAAGGCCGCCAAACGGTCAAGGCCGTCTTGCCCGCGCTCGGCAAGAAGTAAAGCCATGACCGACCTG
Organism: Rubrivivax sp.; assembly: GCA_965249635.1. GTDB lineage: Bacteria > Pseudomonadota > Gammaproteobacteria > Burkholderiales > Burkholderiaceae_C > Rubrivivax. Next base: position 429,866 of record OZ252248.1, read on the forward strand.
CTGCAACTCGTTTTCTCTGGTGTGGCCACGGGCAGCATCTATGCCTTGGCTGCCTTGGGCTTCACATTGTTGTGGCAGGCCTCAGGCACCATCAATTTCGCCCAGGGCGAATTTGTGATGCTGCCGGCCTTTGTGATGGTTGCCTTCGCTGCTCTGGGCCTACCCTTGGCCTTGGCCTTTCTCGCCACCTGTTTGGTCGCGGTGCTGGTTTTGGGCTGGGGGTTCAAACGTGGCATCGTTGACCCGTTGTTGCGCTTCGGCATGATGCCCATCGTGGTGGCCACCATCGGCTTGGCCATTGCGGCGCGCAACGGCGTTCGCGCCGGCTACTCGGCCGAGGCGCACCCCTTCGCAAGCCTGTTCGCCGACAAGATTTTCAACATTGCGGGCGTCACCATCACCTTAGCCGATGCAGGCACGCTCGCCCTGGCCTTGTTGTTGGTGTTGGGCACGCAAACCTTCTTGGCCAAAACCGTCACCGGCCGCGCCATGCAGGCTGTAGCGCAAAACACCGAAAGCGCCACTGTGCTGGGCATCAATGTGCCGCGCATGATTTTCTACACCTTTGCCATCAACGCCGTGCTGGCCTGCGCAGCTGCGCTGCTCGTCACACCGACGTACCTGGCCAAATTCGACATGGGTGAAGGTCTGGGCAACAAGGCCTTCTTCGCCGCCATCATCGGTGGCTTCAACAACAGCCGCGGCGCCCTGCTGGGTGGTGTCATCGTGGGTGTGTGCGAGAACTTGGCCGCAGCTTATATCTCGCCGGCCTATAAAGATGCCGTCGCTTTGGTGATCTTCATGGCTGTGATCTTGTTCAAGCCGCAAGGGCTGCTGGGCAAGAAGGTCGAACGCAAAGTCTGAGGCCAGCGGAGACCGCAAATGAAAAAAACCCACCTCGTCGGCAGCCTGCTGATCTTGGCTCTGCTTCTGGCCGTGCCGCCGCTGCTCAAAAATTACGGTGTCTACCTCTTCACCTACTGGCTCGTCTTTGTCATCGCCACGATGGGCTTGAACCTCACCATCGGCTACGCCGGACAAAAAAGCCTGGGCCATGCCGCGTTTTTTGGCATAGGTGCTTACACCGTCGCCATCGTGATGAAAGCGGGCCTGAGTTTCTGGCTGGGCTTGCCGTTGGGCATGCTGCTGTGTTTTGGTCTTGGCCTGGCGCTGGGCTTTCCTGCCCTTCGGGTACAGACCATCTACCTGGCGTTTGCGACACTGGGCTTCAACACGGCCGTGTGGCTGGTCATGCGCAATGAAGAGTGGCTCACCGGCGGCACGTTCGGCATCAACAACATCGCGCGCCCGTCGCTGTTGGGCATCAGTCTGGATAGCCCCCTCGCCTACTATTACTTTGTGCTTGGGGTAGCCATCATTTTGGGCTTGGTTCTCTGGCGCGTGTTGTCGTCACCTTGGGGCAAAGCCTTCACGTCGCTGCGCGACAACCCGATTCGAGCCGAAAGCTTGGGCGTGAACATCCAAGCCTACACCCTGCTGAGTTTCGCTATCGGCGCGGTGTATGCCGGCATCGCAGGTGCGCTGTTTGCCAGCCTGGTTGAGTTCATCGAGCCCGCACCCTTCACCGTAGGCGCCAGCATCATGATGTACCTGATGGTGGTGGTGGGCGGTGCCGGTTATTTCTTTGGCCCGCTGCTGGGGTCGGCCGTTGGGGTGTTGCTGCCCGAATGGCTGCGCTTTGCGCAGGCTTGGTACTTGTTTGTCTTCGGCGCTGCGGTAGTGATGCTGATGCTGTGGCTGCCCGATGGCCTGCTGTCCATTCCCGACCGCATCAAGGCTCGCCGTCTGGCGCGTGAGGCTTCCGCAGCCCGCTCGGCCGCGGCAGCAAAGATCGGAGCCTGACACCATGAGCACAGCGCATCACATTGCCCTACCCGGCCAGGCCGTGCAGCACCACTACAAAGCGGGTCAGCCTGTTCTGAAGGTCAGCAACCTGAAGAAGTCCTACGGCGCCATCCTGGCCGTCGGTGGCGTGAGCTTCGAAGTCATGCCGGGTGAAATTTTCGGCGTCATTGGGCCCAATGGTTCCGGCAAAACGACGATGTTCAATTCCGTCCTCGGGCAGATCAAGCCCGATGAGGGTCAGATCGAACTCAATGGCGAGGACATCACGCAGTTGAGCCCGCAGCAGCTCAACCAACGTGGCGTGGGCCGCACTTTCCAGACCTTGCAGGTTTTCGGCAAGATGACTGTGCGCGACAACCTGCTCGTCGCTGCGCAAGAACACCAAGGCAGCATGTTCAGCCGCCTGTTTGCACCGGGTGATTCAGGCCTGGGCGCCAAGGCGGACGCGCTGATCAAGCAGTTCCGCATCGAGCATGTGGCGCACAAAAAGGCTGGCGAGCTGAGCTATGGCCAACAGAAGCTGGTGGACATCGCCATGGCCTTCATGAGCGACCCGGACCTGGTGCTGCTGGACGAGCCCTGTGCCGGCGTCAACCCCAGCCTGGTAGGCGGCATCTCATCACTGCTGAAGGAACTCAACGCAGCGGGCAAAGGTTCCTTTGTCGTGATCGAGCACAACATGGACTTTGTCATGGAGCTGTGCCACCGCATTTTGGTGATGGTGGAAGGCACGGTGATGGCCATTGGCACACCAGCTGAGATACGTGCCAACAAGCAGGTGCTCGACGCCTACCTGGGGAACTGATCATGGCGACGGACACCTGCATCGAATTCGACGATGTCGTCGCCGGTTATGGCGACTTCATGATCCTCAACAACTTGAGCTTCAAGGCCAAGGCCGGCAAGATCACGTTGCTGCTGGGCCCTAACGGCGCAGGCAAGAGTACCGTCCTCAAAACACTGTTCGGGCTGCTGAAGCTGCGCCAAGGCCGAATCAAACTGTTTGGGCAGGACATCAGTGGCGCCACCGCCAAAGAGCTGCTGGTTCAGCACGGCATGGCCTTTGTGCCACAGGGTCGCAACCTGTTTGGCCAGCTCAGCGTTTATGAGAACCTGGAGCTGGGCGGTATCACCCTGGGCATGAAAACCACGCACGAGCGCATCCCAGAAGTGCTGGATCTGTTCCCGCGCGTGAAGGAGCGTCTGCACAGCGCAGCGTCGTCGCTGTCCGGCGGTGAGCAAAAGCAACTCGAAGTGGGCCGTGCGTTGCTGCTGCGCCCGAAAGTTATCCTCATCGACGAGCCATCCATCGGCCTGAGCCCGCTGGTGGTGCTCGATGTTTTCAGGCTGCTGCGCAAGCTGGCCAGCGAAGGCACCACCGTGTTGATGGTGGAACAGAACGTGAAGAGCGCGCTGAAGATGGCCGATGAGGCCATCGCGCTGGAGTCGGGCCGGCTGGTGCTGCACAAGCCCGCCAATGAACTGCTGGCCGACCCGCACATCGAGCGCCTGTTTCTGGGCGGCGCGCACGCCGCGCCCGCGCCAGGAAGGGCCTGAACCCTCGCTAAACGCGCACTTCAGTCGTCACGTTTGGGCAAAGTGTGCGCGATGCCCTGGTGGCAGTCGATACAGGTCTTGCCCTCTTTGCGCCCTTCTTCCATCTTCTCGCGCGCACGGGCGGTTTGCTTGTGAAAGTCCATGGCGTCCCAGCTGTGGCAGTTGCGGCACTCGTGTGAGTCGTTGGCTTTCATCTCGGCCCACACACGCTCGGCCATCGCACGGCGCTGCTCGTTGAACTTTTCAGGCGTGTCGATCGTGCCCCGCAGGTGATGGAAGAGTTCGTTGCTTGCACGGATTTTGCGCAGCATCTTGGGCACCCACTCTTTGGGTACATGGCAATCCGGACAAGTGGCGCGCACGCCCGATGCGTTGATGTAGTGCGGGCTCTTCTTGTACTCTTCATAAACGTTCGTCTTCATCTCGTGGCACGAGATGCAGAACTCCATCGAGTTGGTCGCTTCAACAACCGTGTTGAATCCACCCCAGAAGAGCACACCAGCCACCGCGCCGCACAGCAGCAGCGCAGCGGTACCCCAGCGCAGCGCTTTCACTTGGCGGGCAGCTTGGTCAGATGCACCGCAATGTCGGCCGCAATCTGATGGTCGATGGCACGCAAAGCGGGCATCGCTTCAGCCGGTTGCCCATTGAGCAGCTTGTGCATCATCTCGGCACCGTTGTCGGCCACGGAGCCCAGAGGCGGGCCGTCTTTGACCTTTTTGCCGTCTTCGCCATGGCAACCTGCGCACAAGGTGTTGAAGTAGGCCACACCTTTGGCGCCATCACCCTTGGACTTGTTGGAGGCATCCAGGAACTTGCCCAGGTTGCCTTGGCCCTTGGAGACAAACAGGGCCAGGTCGCTGACGTCTTTGGCGCTCAACTGGGCTTCGGTATAGCCGTGGGTCTTGTCACGCAGCACCGCGGCAATGGCTGCAGGCTCTTTGCCTGCCGCACCGTTGATGCCTTTGATGCCAGTGAAGTGGCTGCCCTTTGCATAGGCGCCGTCTTTGCCCTTGTAGTCCCAGCCGTGGCACTCTTTGCAGCGCCAGGAGTTGTCCTTGCCGTACTTGCCGTCCTTGACATAAGACGGGTGATCCGTGGTGGGTTTGGCGGACTTGTTCTCGGCGAAATATTTATCGTAAAGACGACCTCCCCGAGCGATGGAGGAATCGGTTTCCTGCGCGAAAACCGCGGCGGATGCAAGACTCAAAACGACGGCGATGGATGCGAATTTGGACATGAAAGCTCCTCCGATGACCTGGGCTGCACACGCAAACCTGCGGGTGCCAAGGTCACTCTCCCACCGGGGGGCTTGGGGCCTGTTGATCTACCGCAAACAATGAAGTCGCGGTTCAGGCACGCGCTGTCAACTTAAGCTGAGCTTCAGGTTGGACCACCAAAACCCAGCCAGTTCCGTGGTGAATGCCACCACAGGCGCGCGCGGTCGCTCGCATCCGGCAGCAATCGCTCGACCTGCCGAATCAATGGGCCGATGTCCAAACGGTGCGGCGCGCGCAAGAACGGCCAGTCACTGGCCCACAGGCAGGCGTCAAGCCCAAAAGTGGCCAGCAACTCTTGGACAAAGGGCAGCGCGTCGGGCCAGGGCGGCGCTTGCATGGAAAACTTCTGGTAGCCCGACAATTTCACCGCCGTGCGCCCCGCACGGTTGACCCCGCGCGACAAGGACAACATCGCCTGAAACCCAGCCTGATCGAGGCCCGCGCCGCCACGCGGACGGCCACAGTGGTCAATCAGCAGGCGCGCTTCGCAGGCCTGCAAGGTGGGCAGCAGGTCCAACCATTGCTCATATTCAGCCTGCACCTGCACCAAAAGGTTTGAGGCCGCACAGCGCGCCATCAAGCCCGCCGCCGCCTGGACATGGCCAATGCCCTGCACCGTGGCATTCAAGGCCACGCCCACAACACCCAGCGCTTTGAGCGCCGCCAGTTCGTCCAAGCTGGCACTGTTGCGCACCACGGCCACGCCGCGCAAGCGGCCGGCGCCTCGGGCCAGCGTATCCAGCAGGCACCGGTTGTCGAGGTTGTAGCCCGAGTTGGGCCCGACAAACAGCGCATGGCGAATGCCGTAGGCCGCCATCACCTCTTGATATTGCTCGAAGGTGCCCAGCTCCTGGCCTACCGGCCGGTAGGCGACGTCGTCGGCATAGGCAAAGCGGGCGGGGTCCAGCACATGACAGTGCGCGTCGATTTTGGGTTCATCAAAAACCGACACCGCCGCGCCTTGTGTGCTGTCCAGCTTGCGGCTATTTGGCGCCAAGCGAAGGCAGGGTTTCTTTCACCACCTGCTTGCCACTTCTGGCCTCAACCAAAAAGCTCTCGCGGTCCAGGTCACCGGCCGCATCGATGCTCACATCCATGATCACACCGGGGTGCTGCGTTGCCGAAATCTTCATGCCGTGCAGCGCCTGTGCCACTGCTTTGCGGTCGAGTTTGCCTACCTTCTCGATGGCCGCCTTCAGTACGTAGATGCCGGTGTAGCCCTTGATGCCGTTGTGGTCGGTGACGTACTTGTATTCCTTCTCAAACTTTTCGCGGAAGGCACGCATGGCGGGTAGTGGCGCGTCCACGGTCAAGCCCACGTGAGCGACAGCACCATTGGCTGCTTCGCCCGCAAGCTCGATGACCTTCTGGCTGGTCAACACCGTTTCGCCAACAATGGGCTTGCTCACGCCTTGCTTACGCAGTTCGCGCAGTGCGCGCGCAGCCTCTTCTTCGTTCGTGTAAACGAAGATGACATCAGCATTGCTTTGTTTGGCTTTGAGCACGGCGGGCGAAAAGTCGACCTGGCTTTGGTCGGTGGAGATGTCAGTCACCACCTTGACGCCCAAGGGTTCCAGCGCCTTGCTCAGTGAGTCTCGGCCGCCCTTGCCGAAGTCATTGTTCACATAGATCAAGGCCACGGTTTTGGCCTTGAGGTTGTTGGCGATATAGCGCGCCACTTTAGGCATCGCCGTATCTTGGGTAAAGCTGGTGCGGAAGATGTACGGGTTGCCTTGTTTGGTAATCGCCGCTGCCTCGCCGCCGGTGAAGTTGGGAATCTCTGCGCGACGCGTCTCAGCCATCGATACCAAGATGGAGCCCGAGAACACCGGGCCAAAAACCGCAAAGACGTTGTCGTCGACAGCCTTCTGCGCCAGCCCTTTGGCAACACCCGGGTTGCTTTGGGTGTCTGAGGTACTGGTTTCGATCTTGGCGCCCAGAATGCCGCCGGCCGCGTTGATCTCTTTAACGGCAAGCTCAATGCCATTCTTGAAGTTGGTGCCGGAGGTCGCGCCCGCGCCCGACAGCTCAACCAAGTTCGCGATTTTGATGGTGCCTTGCGCGAAGGCGGTGGTGGCGAATGCCGCAGCAATCGCAATAGCAGCTGTACGAATCATCTTGGTTTGTCTCCTTGGGTAGGTTTTCAAATTACTTCGGGTAAAGCATCTCTCGCACGGGTGAAAGATCGGCTTGCAGGGTAGCCGCCAACTCTCCATAACCAAAAAAGCGCAGGTACTCGGGCACCTGCTGCACCAGCATTTCGAAGCCCGCCTCCGCACGCAGGCCGTGCGCACGCGCCGCGCGCAGCAAGGGCGTGGGCTCTCGGCTCATGATGATGTCCACAACCGCGGCGCCTGGGCTCATGCTCGCCGGGTCGAAAGGCAGCGGGTCTTCAGGCTTTAACCCCTGTGAGGTGCAGTTCACCACCAAGTCAAAACCTGCGGGGTCGTTGCTTGCGGCCACGGTCGCCGCCATCAGCGGCTTCAGCCGGTGCGCCAGCGCCACGGCCTTGTCGTGCGTGCGGTTGTAGATGGTCAACTTGGCAGGGCCGCGCTGTGCCAAAGCGGCGGCGACAGCCTGACCGCCACCACCGGCGCCCACTACCAGCACCCGGCGCCCAGCCACTGCAATGCCGAAATGGTCGAGCCCCTTGATGAAGCCGATGCCGTCGAACAGCACCGCTTCTAGCCGCCCATCGGGGTGGCGCTTCACAGCATTCACCGCGCCCGCAACCCGGGCCACCGGGTCTGTTGGTTGAAGCGCTTCGAACAGCGGCGCCTTGTGCGGAATCGTCGCCCAGAAACCCCCAATGTTCTCGGCGGCCATGCCGTGCTTGAGAAACCCCTGCAATGCCGTAGCGGGCAACTTCAGCGGAGCCAACACCGCATCAATGCCGTTCTGCTGGAACAGCTTGTTGTAAACCTCGGGCGCGCGCACCTGCGCGACGGGGTCGCCAATGATAAAAAAGACACGGGTGGATCCGGTGATCTTGGGCATGGGAAGGTTCAATACACGACGCGAGCGATCATGCCTTGCGATGAACCCAGATCCATCCGTAAAACCACGAGTGGGGCACGCGCTGTTCAAGTGACCTGAGAATGTCGACAACCCATTCATGCCCAAGGTTTGCCGCGTGAACACGCAAGACCCAATTGATCAACTCGGCGCTCGCGCTCAGCGCGTGGACGTGCCGTGGAACGACGGTGCCGTGGTCTGGCGGTGCTGGGGCGAAGGCCCACCGCTGGTCTTGCTGCACGGCGGCCACGGCAGCTGGTTGCATTGGCTGCGCAACATCGATGCACTGGCCCAGAGCCACAGCGTGTGGGTTCCCGACATGCCGGGGTATGGCGATTCGGTTGCACCCGCGCAGCCGGGCCTGGATGCGCTGCTGGAGGGCTTGAACGCCAGTCTGGATGCCCTGTTGGGCCCCGCGGCGCCCATGGCCTTGGCCGGCTTTTCATTTGGCGGTTTGGTAGCCGCGCACCTGGCCGGGCAACGCGCCAACATCTCGCGCTTGGCATTACTGGGTGCTGCCGGCCACGGTGGCGCACGCCGCCCGCGCGGCAAACTGTTGCCGTGGAAACCCGCGCACGTCAGCGGCGACACAGAAGCCCTACGGACCGTGATGCGCCACAACCTGTTGGTGCACATGCTGTCTGACGAAAGCCAGGCCGACGACACCGCCGTGCGTATCCACACACGGTCTTGTGTGCAGACCCGCTTTCACAGCCGGTCCATCTCGCAATCAGGTGGCCTGTTGGATGCATTGAATCGTTATGCCGGGCCCGCGCAGTTGCTGTGGGGCGAACACGATGTCACCGCCACCCCAACAGAATTGCTGCACAGGCTGAGCGCCGCAAACCCGAAGCGTCAAAGCGAGGTGGTGGCTGGCGCGGGGCATTGGCTGCCGTACGAAGCCGCCGGCATAGTGAATGCGCGGCTGATCGGATTTTTCAAGTAGGCGTATCTGGCTGCGTTCAGCGGCGACCGTAGCTCTACACCTGCGGCGCCAGCACCGCCATCGTCAGCCGTGAAACGCAGGTCGGCCGGCCGCTGTCATCCACCATGTCAATTTGCCACACCTGCGTGCTGCGGCCGATATGCACAGGCCGCGCCGTGCCGGTGACCCAGCCGCTGGTCGCGCCGCGCAGGTGGTTGGCATTGATGTCCAACCCAACCGCGCGGTAGCCGGTTGGCAGCGCGTAAGCGGCGCCGCACGAGCCCAGTGTTTCGGCCAGCACAACTGAGACACCGCCATGCAGCAAGCCATAGGGTTGGCGTGTGCGCGGGTCCACCGGCACGCGGCCACGGATGAAGTCGTCGCCGACCTCCAAGAACTCCAGGCCCAAATATTCGACTGTGGTGCCGACGTGCAGATCAGCCAGAACTTGGGGTGATACGGGTTGTTGCCAGATGCGGGTCATGGTGGCTCGAGGAATCGGACGGAACCGCCAGTTTGCCAGCGCTTTTCGCAGCAAAAACGATTCAATGCGCACGCTCAAGGTGTATCGCGCGCACCAGCGGTGCGATTGATCAACGCATCGTTGCATGAGGTGGGAGGTTGGCGACGCTCCACGCGCCGCCGCAGGCGCTTGACCACTCGACCCAACACGGCTAAAACCCGATTCAACACAGCGCACAGGAACGGTCATGCAGACAAACAGGATGGTAGTGGGGCGAGCATTGCACAGGGCCTTCGCTGCCGCGGTGTTGCCGCTGGCAGCCGCCGCGGCCAGCGTTGGCGAGCACTACATCGTCGATGGTCGCTGCGTCAAAGTCACCCAGGTCGCTGGTTCGCAGGCTTACTACGAATGGTCGGCAGGCAACGCCAGCGGCAGCGGCAACCTCCCGGCCCGCGAGTTGGCCCAGCGCTGCTCGCCAGGCGAGGCACCACCGGCTGCGGCGACAGCGCCCATGGCACGCGTGCCTGCCGCCAACGGCCCTACTTCTACTGACAAGCGCCTCGCGCTGGGCGCGGCTGAGGCGCAAGCAATGGTAGAGGCGCACAACGCTGTGCGCGCGCAGGTGGGCGCCGGCCCGGTCGCCTGGGATTCGAAGGCGGCGGACTTTGCTCAGCGCTATGTCACGACACTGGTTGCGGCCTGCGATCTGCGCCACAGCAGCGGCTCGGGCTATGGGGAGAATCTGGCGGCCTGGACGGGCGAAGCGCCACCCACACAGGCCGTTGCGCAATGGGCCGAAGAAAGGCCGCTCTACCGTGGCGGCGGCGGAACCTTCCGCAGTTCAGACATGACAGCCGGCCACTACACCCAGGTGGTCTGGCGCGCGACCACCCACATCGGCTGCGGCCGCGCCACCTGCACCAAGGACGGCTTCAACTGGACCCTGCTGTCCTGCAACTACAGCCCACCCGGCAACATGATGGGCGCCCGGGTGTTTTGAGAACGAGCCAATAAATTTCAACGGCGCGGATGCTGAGTCGAGGATGCGAGCACTTTCAGGACACGGCGCGCGGCTGGTCAACAAGGCAAAGGCACCGTGCTGACTCAGCAGCGTTGCGGCGTGCTGCTGGGCTGCGGCGTTAACGGCATACTGCAGCACATTGGCGTCAGGCAGGATCATGCTTGCTGGTCATCCAGCTCATCAGCCAAGGCCATTCAGGTACGCATCTATGCATCATGTTTGGCATCCCCCAATGCGGCACGCCCCACCCACGGCCGGTCGTGCGCGGCCAAAAACGCTTCGCCCTCTTCCAGAATGAAATAACGGAAAGCCTCCGCCGCAGGCGACAGCACGCGCGACTGCAGGCGCACCACGTTCCACAAGCGCATCACGGGCGCGCCTTCAATCGGCAGCAACTCCAGTTCACCGGCCCGCAGTTCCAGGCCCAGCGTGTGCAGGCTCAGAAAGCTGATGCCCATACCCGCCATCACCGCTTGTTTGATGGTTTCGTTGCTAGGCATTTCCATCTCGATGCGCGGCTCCACATGATGGTCGTGAAAGAAGCGGTCCATCAACGCGCGGGTGCCGCTGGCGGTTTCGCGCGCAATCAGCGGCACGTTCTCCAACGCGCTCACCGGCGACGAACCCGCCCGCAACAGGGCGTGGCCTGGTTGAGCCACAAACACGTGCGGGTGCGCGGCAAAGGGTTCTGCGCGCGTGGCCAGTTCGCGTGGCGGCCGCCCCATGATGGCCAAGTCCACCTCGCCGTTCTTGAGCAGCGTGGCCAGCTGCTCGCGGTTGGCGCTGACTTGCAGGCGCACCTCCACGCCCGGGTGTTCGTTACGAAAACGCGCCAGCAGTCGCGGCACGAAGTATTTACCGGTGCTGACCAGGCCCACGCTGAGCAGGCCCGTCTCCAGCTTGCGCAAGCGGCTCATGGCGTCGTCCGCTTCTTTCAAAACCGCCAGCATGCGCTTGGTGTGAACCAAAAAGTATTCGCCAGCAGTCGTCAGCGCCACCTTGCGGCCTTGCCGATCAAACAGCGGCAGCTCGATGGCCGACTCCAACTCCTTGATTTGCATGGTCACGGCCGGTGGCGTGAGGTGCAAAGCCTCGGCCGCGCGCACAAAGCTCAAGTGCCGCGCCACCTCGGTAAATACCCGCAATTGCCTGAAAGTGACGTTCTTCATTAAGCGTTGCTTAATTCATAGCCAACAATCTTTGAATTTACCTTATTCATCGCGCTGCCTACAGTGGCTTCAACGGGGTCCACCCAGCCATCCACCCAAGGAGCCGCACGATGAACAAAGCCGCCGACGAAGGCGTGATCAAAGACGCCAAAAAGCGCTACAGCGCTGGTGTTCTCAAGTACCGCCAGATGGGCTACTGGGACGCCGACTACGTGCCCAAAGACACTGACACCCTGTGCCTGTTCCGCATCACGCCACAGGACGGTGTGGATGCCATCGAAGCCGCAGCCGCCGTGGCGGGCGAAAGTTCCACCGCCACCTGGACCGTGGTTTGGACCGACCGCCTGACCGCCTGCGACAGCTACCGCGCCAAGGCCTACAAGGTGGAGCCGGTGCCCAACAACCCCGGCCAGTATTTCGCCTGGGTGGCCTACGACATCATCCTGTTCGAAGAAGGCTCCATCGCCAACATCACGGCCAGCCTGATCGGCAATGTCTTCAGCTTCAAGCCGCTGAAGGCCGCGCGTCTGGAAGACATCCGCATGCCGGTGGCCTTGGTCAAAACCTTCAAAGGCCCGCCCTGCGGCCTGGTGACCGAGCGTGAGCGTCTGGACAAGTTCGGCCGCCCGCTGCTGGGCGCCACCACCAAGCCCAAACTGGGCTTGAGCGGGCGCAACTACGGCCGGGTGATCTACGAAGGCCTGAAGGGCGGCCTGGACTTCATGAAGGACGACGAGAACATCAACTCGCAACCCTTCATGCACTGGCGCGACCGTTTTCTCTACGTGATGGACGGCGTCAACAAAGCCAGTGCGGCCACCGGTGAGGTCAAGGGCAGCTACCTGAACGTCACCGGCGCAACGATGGAAGACATCTACGAGCGCGCCGAGTTTGCCAAGGAGTTGGGCAGCGTCGTCATCATGGTTGACTTGATCATTGGCTGGAGTGCTATCCAATCCATGGCCAACTGGGCCCGCAAGAACGACATGATCGTTCACATGCACCGTGCAGGCCACGGAACCTACACACGCCAGAAGAATCACGGCGTGAGCTTCCGCGTGATGGCCAAGTGGCTGCGTCTGGCGGGTGTGGACCATCTGCACACCGGCACAGCCGTGGGCAAGCTTGAAGGCGACCCGATGACGGTGCAGGGCTACTACAACGTTTGCCGCGACAGCTACACAAAGCAGGACCTGCCGCGAGGACTGTTCTTCGACCAGGACTGGTGCGACATGCGAAAGGTGATGCCAGTAGCTTCCGGCGGCATTCATGCCGGCCAGATGCACCAGCTGATCGACCTGTTCGGCGACGACGTGATCCTGCAGTTTGGCGGCGGCACCATCGGCCACCCAGCCGGCATTCAAGCGGGCGCTGTGGCCAACCGTGTGGCGCTGGAATGCATGGTGAAGGCGCGCAACGAAGGCAAAGATATCAAAAGCGAAGGACCTGACATCCTGCGCCAGGCCGCCAAGAGCTGCACCCCGCTGAAGCAGGCGCTCGATACCTGGGGCGACATCAGCTTCAACTACGCGTCAACCGACACGTCGGACTACGCCACCACACCGTCTGTCGCCTGAAGGAGAGAACATCATGATGAGCAACCCCACCGGCCGGATCACGCAAGGCCAGTTCAGCTTCTTGCCCGACCTCACAGACGCCGAAATTGCGCTGCAAATCGAATACGGCCTGGGCAAAGGCTACGCCTGGAGCGTGGAGTACACCGACGACCCACACCCGCGCAATACCTATTGGGAGATGTATGGCATGCCCATGTTCGACCTGAAGGACGCAGCGGGCGTGATGCTGGAACTCAAACATTGCCGCAAGGCCTTCCCGAGCCACTACATCCGCATGATGGCCTTTGATTCCACACGCGGCATCGAATCCATCGCCATGAGCTTCATCGTCAATCGGCCCAAAAACGAACCCGGCTTTGGCTTGGCACGCACCGAGGTCAATGGCCGCACGATGCGCTACCGCATCAGCAGCTACGCCACTGACAAGCCGGAAGGCCAGCGGTACTAGTCAATTCTGCAGAGCCTGCAACATGACCACCTTTCGCATCGCCCCTTCACTGCTGTCTGCTGACTTTGCCCGCTTGGGCGAAGAGGTGCGTGAGGTCGTCAAAGCCGGCGCCGACTGGATTCACTTCGACGTGATGGACAACCACTACGTGCCGAACCTCACCTTCGGCCCCATGGTTTGCCAGGCCCTGCGTGCGCACAGCACGGCACCTATCGACGTCCACCTCATGGTGCAGCCCGTGGACGCGCTGGCGCTAGCCTTTTGCAAAGCAGGCGCCGACATCGTCACCTTCCACCCCGACGCCAGCGCGCATGTGGACCGCACGCTGCAAGTCATCAAGGCTGAAGGTAAACAGGCGGGCCTGGTGTTCAACCCGGCCATGCCGCTGGACGTGCTGGAGTGGGTGATCGACAAAATCGACGTGGTGCTCTTGATGAGCGTCAACCCTGGCTTTGGCGGGCAGAGCTTCATTCCCAGCACCTTGCGCAAATGCGAGGCTGCGCGCCGCATCATCGAGCGCAGCGGGCGCGACATTCGCTTGGAGGTCGACGGCGGCGTCAAGGTGGACAACATCCGCCGCGTGGCCGAGGCCGGTGCCGACACCTTTGTTGCTGGCAGCGCCATCTTTGGCCAGCCCAGCTACGCCGAAGTGATTCGCGCCATGCGCGACGAATTGTCTCTGGTTGCCAAGTCATGAACGCGCCGCTGTACTCGATTCCGGGCTCGGTGGCAGCATCAGAATCAGCGTCGGCTGAGGTCGATGCCAGCGACCCGCAAACGTCTGGATCAGGAGAAGGGGCGCCGCTCGCTGCCCCGCGCACCGTCAACGAGGTGCTGGCTCAAAGCCAAGTTGAGGGTGTGATGCAAGAGCTGGAGCACGACTTGGTTGGTCTCTTGCCTGTCAAGCAGCGCATCCGCGACATTGCGGCTTTGCTGGTCATCGACAAATTGCGCATGCAGTTCAAGCTGGCAGCGCAAGCACCCAGCCTGCACATGAGTTTCACGGGTAACCCCGGCACCGGCAAGACCACGGTGGCCATGCGCATGGCTGAAATCCTGCACCGCCTGGGCTATGTGCGCAAGGGCCATTTGGTGGCCGTCACACGCGACGACCTGGTGGGCCAGTACATCGGCCACACCGCGCCCAAGACCAAGGAAGTGCTGAAAAAGGCCATGGGCGGCGTTCTCTTCATCGATGAGGCCTATTACCTCTACCGACCTGAGAACGAACGCGACTACGGCCAGGAGGCCATTGAAATTTTGCTGCAGGTGATGGAGAACCAGCGCGACGACCTGGTGGTGATTCTGGCGGGCTACAAAGACCGCATGGACACCTTCTTCCAGTCCAACCCGGGCATGAGTTCGCGTATCGCCCACCACCTCGACTTCCCCGATTACAGCGCTGACGAATTGCTGGCCATTGCAGACCGCATGCTGGCTGCGCAGAACTACCACTTTGGCGACAGAGCGCGCGACACCTTCGCGCAGTACCTGAAGTTGCGTCTGACGCAAGCGCACTTCGCCAACGCTCGCAGCGTACGCAACGCGCTCGACCGCGCGCGCCTGCGCCAAGCCAGCCGCCTGTTCACCGACCGCGACCGCGTGCTCACGCCCGAAAACCTCACCACCCTGGAAGCCCCGGACATCGCAGCGAGCCGGGTGTTCCAAAGCGCACCGTCCGCCGCGTGACCGGATTCAACTTTCGAGAAGCACCATGCCTTTGTCCAACCGCTCCACGCTCACGCAGTACCTGATTGAAGAACGCCGCCGCTTCCCCGGCGCCAGCGGCGAGCTCAATGCTTTGATCCTGGATGTCTCACTGGCCTGCAAGGCCATCGCCCGCGCTGTGGCCTTTGGTGAGCTGGGCGATGTACTGGGCGACGCGCAAGCACTGGCAAATGCCGAGGGTGGCGCCATCAACGTACAAGGCGAGGTGCAGAAGAAGTTGGACGTTGTTTCCAACCAAGTGTTCCTGCGCCGCAGCGAGTGGTCAGGCAACTTGGCAGGCATGGCCTCTGAGGAAATGGAAGCGCCCTACCAGATACCCGCTACCTTCCCGCGTGGCAAATATCTGCTGGTGTTCGACCCACTGGATGGTTCTTCGAACATCGACGTGAACGTCTCGGTGGGCAGTATTTTCTCCATCCTGCGCGCGCCCCAAGAGGTGATCGACAGCGGCCGCGATGTGGTGGAAGCCGACTTTTTGCAGCCTGGCGCCAGCCAAATTGCTGCGGGCTATGCGCTGTATGGCCCAACGACGATGTTCATGCTCAGCGTGGGCAATGGCGTGGCCGGCTTCACGCTGAACCCCAACCTCGGCGAGTTCATGCTGACGCATCGCGACATTCGCGTTCCCGCAGACACCCGAGAGTTCGCCATCAACGCCTCCAACAGCCGCTTCTGGGAGCCCCCTGTCAAGCGCTACGTGGACGAATGCCTGGCTGGCGCCACCGGCCCACGTGGCAAGGATTTCAACATGCGTTGGATCGCGTCCATGGTCGCCGAAGCGCACCGCATCCTGATGCGCGGCGGCGTCTTCATGTACCCGCGTGACACCAAAGACGCCAGCAAGCCGGGCCGCCTGCGCTTGCTCTACGAAGCAAACCCCGTGGGCTTCTTGATGGAGCAAGCCGGCGGACGTGCCAGCACGGGACGCCAGCCCGTGCTGGGTGTCAAGCCCTCGTCTCTACACCAGCGCATCGGCCTGGTTTTTGGCTCCAAGAACGAAGTGGAACGCATCGAGCGCTACCACCACGAGCCCGCGCCGCAAGAGGAGCGCGAGCCCTTGTTCGCCGCGCGCAGCCTGTTCAGAGACTGAACCCGCACCGCATTTCAGGAGTCATCCATGTCAGAACGCCACCCCATCATCGCCATCACCGGCTCGTCCGGCGCGGGCACCAGCTCGGTCACACGCACCTTCGACAACATCTTTCGCCGTGAAAACGTCAAAGCCGCCATCATCGAGGGCGACAGCTTTCACCGCTTTGACCGTAAAGAAATGAAGGCGCGGCAAGCCGAAGCCGAACAGCGGGGCGATACGCATTTCAGCCACTTCGGCGCCGAAAACAATTTGTTCGCCGAGCTGGAGCAGCTGTTTCGCAACTACAGCGAAAGCGGCACTGGCAAGCGCCGCAAGTATTTGCACGACCCCACCGAAGCGGCGCCCTACAAACAGGAGCCCGGCACCTTCACCCCTTGGGAAGACGTGCCCGAAGGCACGGACATGCTGTTCTACGAGGGCCTTCACGGCGCCGTAGTGACACCGGAAGTCAATATCGCCAAGCACCCGGACTTGTTGATTGGCGTGGTGCCGGTCATCAACTTGGAGTGGATTCAAAAGCTCTACCGCGACAAAAACGTGCGCGGTTATTCGGCTGAAGCTGTGACAGACACCATCTTGCGCCGCATGCCGGACTATGTGAATTACATCTGCCCGCAGTTTGCTCACACGCATGTGAACTTCCAGCGCGTGCCGGTGGTGGACACCAGCAACCCCTTCATCTCACGCGACATTCCTTCGGCTGACGAGAGCATTTGTGTCATTCGTTTTGCCAACCCGAAGGGCATCGACTTTCCGTACCTGCTGAACATGATTAACGACGCCTGGATGAGCCGTGCCAACACCATCGTGGTGCCGGGGGGCAAGATGGAATTGGCGATGCAGTTGATCTTTACGCCCTTCATCTGGCGAATGATGGAGAGGCGGCGGCGGGCCTTGGGGGCGTTGTGAGCTTGCTGCCTAAAAAGTATTTCTGAACGCAAAACACTGAGAGCACGAAAACGACCATGGCTTCCAATTCCAACGAGAAAGTCCTGCGCGGCAGCGCAGGCCTCACCGACCCACGCGCCAACGCCCTGCGCGTGCTGGCCATGGATGGTGTGCAGCAAGCCAACTCCGGCCACCCCGGCGCGCCAATGGGCATGGCGGAAATGGCCACGGCACTCTGGGCCGACCACCTGCGCCACAGCCCGGAGAACCCACAGTGGCCCGACCGCGACCGCTTCGTTCTCAGCAACGGCCACGCGTCCATGCTGCTGTACGCCTTGCTGCACCTGAGCGGCTATGCCTTGCCGTTAGATGAGCTGAAGCGATTCCGCAAGCTGCACAGCAAGACGCCAGGGCACCCCGAAGTGGACGTCACGCCCGGCGTGGAAACCACCACGGGCCCGCTGGGCCAAGGCATCAGCAACGCGGTGGGCATGGCGCTGGCTGAGAAGACCCTGGCGGCACAGTTCAACCGCCCCGGGCACACCATCGTCGACCACCACACCTACGCCTTCTTGGGCGACGGTTGCTTGATGGAAGGCATCAGCCACGAAGCCTGTTCGCTGGCCGGCGTGTGGGGTCTGAACAAGCTCATTGCGCTGTACGACGACAACGGCATCAGCATCGACGGCCCGGTTGAAGGCTGGTTCCGCGACGACACCCCCGCGCGCTTCCGCGCCTATGGCTGGGACGTCATCGGTCCTATCGATGGCCATGATGTTGCGGCGGTTGGCCAGGCCATCACAAGAGCCAAAGCCAGCACGAGCAAACCCACGCTCATCATTTGCCAGACCACCATCGGCCAAGGTTCACCTGGCCGTGCCGGTACGGCCAAAGCGCATGGCGAGCCGCTGGGCGCTGAAGAGATTGCCAAGACACGCGCCGCCATGGGCTGGGGGCCTGAGCCCTTCGACGTGCCGGCCGCCGTGCGCGAGCAATGGGACGCCAGCAAGCTGGGCCGCGCCCGCGAGTCAGAGTGGGCCGTGCGCATGGCGAGCTACCGCACCGCGCACCCTGTGCTGGCTGCGCAATTCGAGCGGCGTCTGCGCGGCGACTTGCCCGCCGATTTCGCCCAACGCGTTGCGGCAGCCATCGAAGGCTTTGCTGCCAAGCCTGAGGCCGTTGCTTCGCGCAAAAGTTCACAGCTCGCCTTGGCCGCATTGGCGCCGCATGTGCCCGAAATGTTCGGCGGCAGCGCCGACCTCACTGGCTCGAACCTGACGGACTTCCCGAACTGCGGCGAGCGTCACATCAGCTACGGCGTTCGCGAATTTGGCATGGCCGCCATCATGAACGGCATGGCGCTGCACGGTGGCTTCATCCCCTACGGCGGCACCTTCCTCACCTTCAGCGACTACAGCCGTAACGCCGTGCGCATGGCCGCGCTCATGAAGCGTCGGGTCATCCACGTCTTCACGCATGACTCGATTGGTTTGGGCGAAGACGGGCCCACCCACCAGGCCGTCGAACATGTGCCTTCGCTGCGTTTAATACCCAATCTCGATGTCTGGCGCCCGGCGGACTCGATTGAAACTACAGTGGCTTGGGCCCATGCGCTGCAGCGCCATGACGGGCCTGCGGCCCTGGCTTTGTCGCGCCAAGCTTTGCCGGTCGCCGCGACGGCCGGCCACGCTGCTGCGATTGCGCGCGGCGGCTATGTGTTGAGCGACGCCCCCACAGGCACGCAGGCGCGGGCCGTGATCATGGGCACCGGATCAGAGTTGCAACTGGCCTTGAAGGCACAGGCGCTGCTCGCAGCCTACGGCGTGCCCGTGCGCGTGGTCTCCATGCCGTGCACCAACCTCTTTGACCGCCAAGACCCAGACTACCAAGACAGCGTTCTGCCGCGCCATTTGCCGGCCGTCGCTGTCGAGGCTGCACAGCCCGATTTCTGGCGCAAATATGTGGGCCGCGACGGTGCCGTCATTGGCATCGCCAGTTTTGGCGAGTCCGCCCCCGCAGGTGATTTGTACAAGCACTTCAACATCACGGCCGAGGCCGTGGCACTGGCTGTGCGGACCTGCCTGAAGGTTTGAGTACCGCCGCCTCTCATTTCAAACACTTGGCAATTTCATGACCATCAAAATCGGCATCAACGGTTTCGGCCGCATCGGGCGCATGGTGTTCCGCGCAGCCATTGCCAACCACCACGACATCCAGATTGTGGGCATCAACGACCTGCTGGAGCCCGACTACCTGGCCTACATGCTGAAGTACGACAGCGTGCATGGCCGCTTCAAAGGTGAGGTTTCGGTGGACGGCAACACCCTCGTCGTGAATGGCAAGAAGATCCGCCTGACCGCCGTGAAGAACCCCACCGAACTGAAGTGGGACGAGGTGCACGCCGACATCGTGGTTGAGTCCACGGGCCTGTTCCTCACCAAAGAAACCGCCCAGGCGCACATCACGGCGGGCGCCAAGAAGGTCGTCATGTCCGCGCCGTCGAAAGACGACACGCCGATGTTTGTCTACGGCGTGAACCACAAAACCTACGCTGGCCAGACCATCATTTCCAACGCCAGTTGCACCACCAACTGCCTGGCCCCGGTGGCCAAGGTACTGAACGACACCTTCGGCATCAAGCGTGGCTTGATGACCACCGTGCACGCTGCCACTGCCACGCAAAAGACGGTTGATGGGCCGAGCAACAAGGACTGGCGCGGCGGGCGCGGCATCCTGGAAAACATCATCCCCAGCAGCACCGGTGCCGCCAAGGCCGTCGGCGTAGTGATTCCGGAACTGAACAAGAAAATCACCGGCATGGCTTTCCGCGTGCCGACGTCTGACGTGTCGGTCGTCGACCTCACGGTGGAGCTGAACAAAGAAGCCAGCTACGAAGACATCTGCAAGGCCATGAAGGCCGCCAGCCAAGGCGCCATGAAAGGCGTGCTGGGTTACACGGAAGACAAAGTGGTCGCCACCGACTTCCGTGGTGAAGTTTGCACCTCGGTGTTCGACGCCGAAGCCGGCATTGCGCTGGACAAGACTTTTGTGAAAGTTGTGGCCTGGTACGACAACGAATGGGGCTACTCCAACAAGGTGTTGGAGATGGTGCGGGTGATCGGGGTTGCACAGTGAACGTCATTCGATTTGCCGACCTCATTGCCCAAGGCCGCGTGGCCGGCAAGCGTGTATTCATCCGCGCTGATTTGAACGTCCCACAAGACGACACCGGCCGCATCACCGAAGACACGCGCATTCGCGCCTCGGCACCTTGCATCGCTTTGGCGTTGAAGGCGGGCGCCGCCGTGATGGTGACTTCGCACCTGGGCCGCCCCACCGAAGGTGAATTCAAGCCCGCCGACTCCCTAGCGCCCGTTGCCCAGCGCCTGAGCGAAATTCTCGGCTGCCCGGTGCCGCTGGTCAGCGATTGGGTGAACGGCGTGAACGTGGCGCCTGGTCACGTGGTGATGCTGGAAAACTGCCGGCTGAACAAAGGCGAGAAGAAAAATAACGAAGAACTCGCTAAGAAGATGGCCGCCCTGTGCGACATCTTTGTGCACGACGCATTTGGCACCGCGCACCGCGCAGAAGCCAGCACGTACGGCATCGCACAGTTTGCGCCGGTGGCTTGTGCCGGCCCGCTGCTGGCGGCTGAAATCGACGCCATCTCCAAAGCCTTGGCCAGCCCGAAGCGCCCGCTGGTCGCTATCGTGGCCGGCAGCAAAGTCAGCACCAAACTCACCATCTTGAAGAGCCTGGCTCACAAGGTGGACGGCCTGGTGGTTGGTGGCGGCATTGCCAACACTTTCATGCTGGCCGCCGGCTTGCCCATTGGCAAGAGCTTGGCTGAAGCCGATTTGCTCAACGAAGCCAAGGCCGTCATCGACGCGATGAAGGCACGCGGCGCCGAAGTGCCCATTCCGGTTGACGTGGTTACGGCCAAGAGCTTCAGCGCCGATGCACCTGCCACGGTCAAAGAGGCCACCGATGTAGCGCCCGACGACCTCATTCTGGATATCGGCCCCCAAACCGCCAAGATCCTGGCTGACAAACTGATGGCGGCGGGCACCATCGTTTGGAACGGCCCGGTGGGCGTTTTCGAATTCGAGGCCTTCTCGCACGGCACGCAAGCGGTGGCCAGAGCAGTGGCGGCCAGCAGCGCGTTCAGCATTGCCGGCGGCGGTGACACGCTGGCGGCGATCGCCAAGTACGGCATCGAAAAAGACGTGGGCTACATCTCCACGGGTGGCGGCGCATTCTTAGAAGTGCTGGAAGGCAAAACCCTGCCGGCGTTTGAAATTCTCAGCCGCCGCGCTGCGCGCTGAAGGAGCATGCAGTGATGAGCCGAATTCAATGTGTGCTGTGGGACGTTGACGGAACCATCGCTGAATCTGAGCGAGACGGCCATCTCGTTGCCTTCAATCAAGCGTTTGAGGCTGAAGGACTGCCTTGGCGCTGGAGCAGCGAGCGCTACGGTGAGCTCTTGCGAATCACAGGCGGCCGGGAGCGCCTGCTTCACGACATGACGACACAAAGCGACGCGCCTGCAACCGCCGATGAGCGTGAAGTGCTGGCGCGAAAGCTACACCGTCGCAAGAACGAGTCTTACGCGCAACGGGTGGCCGACGGGGCCGTGCCCATGCGCCCCGGCGTGGCCGAGTCGATGGACGAGTGCGCGGTGCGGGGCGTCCGCATGGGCATCGTCACCACCACGAGCCGTGTCAATGTGAACGCCCTCATGCAGGCGCACATGGGTTCGCGCTGGCGCGAGCGCTTTGCGGTGGTCGTTTGCGGTGAAGACGTGACTAACAAAAAGCCCGACCCTGAGGCCTATCTGCAGGCGCTGAAATCCCTTCGTGTTGGCCCGCTTGAATCGGTCGCGATCGAAGATTCACCCGGTGGTGTTGCTGCAGCGCGCGGCGCCAACGTGCCCGTGGTTGTCACGCTCAGTACCTACTTCGAGTACGCCACGATTGAAGGTGCGGTTGCCATTGGGCCCGGTCTGCACAGCCGCGAGGGCTGGCGCCCCGGGCTTCGCCTGGATGCCAACAACCGCCACACCCCCGTCACGCTGGACGATCTGCAAGGCTGGTGTGCGCAGATGGACACGATCTCGCAGTTCAGTTGAACGCTTCCCAAAAAACTCTGGCCCATCAAACCACGGAAGACCCATCATGGCACTCGTCTCACTGCGTCAAATGCTCGACCACGCGGCCGAACACCACTACGGCGTCCCGGCGTTCAACGTCAACAACCTGGAGCAGATCCAGGCCATCATGCAGGCAGCGCAAGCCACTGATAGCCCCGTCATCCTGCAGGCCAGCGCAGGCGCGCGAAAGTACGCAGGCGAGGCCTATCTGCGCCACATGGTGCTGGCCGCCATCGAGACACACCCCGACATCCCCGTGTGTCTGCACCAAGACCACGGGGCATCACCGGCGGTGTGCATCCAGGCTATTCGCTCGGGCTTTTCCAGCGTGATGATGGACGGCTCACTGAAAGAAGACGCCAAGACAGCCGCCAGCTACGACTACAACGTCAGCGTCACTGCCGAGGTGTGCAAACTCGCGCACGCCGTCGGCGTTTCTGTCGAAGGTGAACTGGGCTGCCTGGGCTCGCTGGAAACGGGCGAGGCGGGTGAAGAAGATGGCGTGGGCGCCGAAGGCAAGCTAACCCATGAGCAAATGCTCACCGACCCGCAGGAGGCCAAGGATTTTGTCGCACGCACGGGTGTGGACGCGCTGGCCATTGCCATCGGCACCAGCCACGGCGCCTACAAGTTCACGCGCCCACCCACTGGTGAGGTGCTGGCCATCGACCGTATCGCGCAGATCCACGCCGCTGTGCCCAAGACCCACTTGGTGATGCACGGCTCCAGTAGCGTGCCTCAAGAATGGCTGGCCATCATCCGCAAGTACGGCGGCGACCTGAAGGAAACATACGGCGTTCCCGTTGACGAAATTGTGCGCGGCATCAAAAGTGGTGTGCGCAAAGTGAATATCGACACCGACATCCGCCTGGCCATGACCGGCGCCATGCGCCAGCTCTTTGCAACCCAACCCGCCGAGTTCGACCCGCGCAAGGCGTTGGCCGCCGCCACCAAGGCCGCCCAAGGCATCTGCCAGGCGCGCTTTGAAGCCTTCGGCTGCGCCGGCAAAGGCAGCCGGATCAAGCCGCTCTCGCTGGACGCGATGGCGACGCGGTATCGCTGAGCGCGGCTGGCCTGGCACCGCGGCAGAACTAGAAAGGCGCACCCGGCCAGGTCAAGGCCACTCGGGTTATCCCGAGAATGCAAACGTTTGCAGTTGGTTAGCATTGCCTCATCGCGAAGGCTTGGCTTCGACCAAACAGGCAGGCCAATGCAAACCGTTTCGGCCCGACGCGCTCCATGAAGAACCAGGTTCAGCTCATCACATACGCGGATCGCCTCGGAGGTGGCTCGTTCAAAACGCTAACCGAGCTGCTGCTCGGCCCCCTGAAAGGCCTTTTCGGCGGTGTGCACGTGCTGCCCTTTTACGACCCCATCGACGGAGCAGATGCGGGCTTTGACCCGAGCGATCACACCTGTGTCGACCCCAGGTTGGGCACCTGGGACGATGTGCGCGCGCTTAGCGAGCACGTGGATGTGATGGCCGACGTCATCGTCAACCACATCTCCTCTGAGTCGAACCAATTCCAAGATTTCTTGCGGCGAGGCAATGCGTCACCACACGCCAACCTGTTCCTGACCTTTGGCAAAGTCTTCCCGCTGGGCGCCAAGGAAGAGGATTTGCTCAAAATCTACCGGCCGCGTCCGGGTCTGCCATTCACTGGGGTCTCATTGCCCAGCGGCGAGAAGCGCATTCTCTGGACCACCTTTACGCCCAAGCAGATTGACATCGACGTGGGGCACCCGCTGGGCCGCCACTACCTCGCCAGCATACTCAAGTCGCTGGCTGCCAGCCGAGTGACCATGGTGCGACTGGACGCCGTGGGCTACGCCATCAAGCAGGCGGGCACCAGCTGCTTCATGACGCCCGAAACCTTTGGCTTCATTCGCGAATTTGCGGCTGAAGCCAAGGCGCTTGGCATTGAAGTGCTGGTCGAGGTGCATTCGTACTACAAGCGCCAAATTGAAGTGGCCCATGAAGTCGATTGGGTCTATGACTTTGCATTGCCACCCTTGGTGCTGCACGCCATGATGACCGGCCAAGCTCAGGCCTTGAAGCACTGGATCGCCGTGAGGCCTGCCAACGCGCTGACCGTACTGGACACACACGACGGCATCGGCATCATCGACATCGGTGCTGAAGCCACCGACCGAGCTGGAAACCCTGGCCTGGTGCCGCCTGAGGAACTCGACAGGCTGGTGGAATGGATCCACGGCAACAGTGGTGGCCAAAGCCGTCAAGCTACCGGAGCGGCAGCGTCAAACCTCGACCTCTACCAGGTCAACTGCACCTTCTACGAGGCACTCGCACGCAACGACGAGGCCTATCTAGCGGCACGCGCCATCCAGTTTTTCATGCCCGGCATACCCCAGGTCTACTACGTGGGCCTGTTGGCAGGCACCAACGACATGGCGCTGCTGAACCGCAGCGGTGTGGGCAGGGACATCAACCGCCAGCACTTCAGCCCGGCGGACATCGAAACCGCACTTCGCCGGCCCGTCGTCACACGGTTGGTCGAATTGATCCGTCTGCGCAACACCCACCCGGCTTTCCAAGGCCACTTTGAACTGGTGCCCAGTCCTGCGCATTTGCTGGTTATGCGCTGGACCCAAGCCGGCAACTCCCTGGAATTGCGCGTCGACCTGATCACGAAGTCCCACACCATCGTCGAGGCTGAGTCAGCTCGCGATGCACCGCTCGCACAGCTGCACTCGTAGGTGCGTTGCGAACGTTTGCAGTTTCCAAAAGACTAGCGGCGATCAAGAAACAACATTTCGACCATTTCAATGGTTTTCCCTGAGTTGCAATCGATTGCCAAACTTCTAGCCAATCACTATCTTCCCATCAGATCCTGAGACCATCCCACCGACCCCAAGAGGAGACCTATGAAAAAGCACACCAACCGCCCGTCCAAGGCGCCGACTCTCAACCAGATCGCGGCCATCGTTGCCAGTTCATCGTTCGCGGCCATGTTTGCGTTACCCGCAGCCGCTCAGACCGCGCCCGCTGCGCCGGACGCCAAGACCGACACGTCCGTCCAGACGGACAAAGCCGAGAAAGGCGACGCGGTCGGCCTTAACCGCATCGTCATCACGGGCACAAGCCAGCGCAAGAGCAAGATGCGCAGCTCCATTTCCGTAACCGACGTCGACCAGCAACAGATCCTGGACTTTGCGCCTCGCTCTGAGGCGGAAGTCCTGCACCTGATTCCCGGCGTCCGCGCCGAGAGCTCAGCAGGCCCTGGCGGCAACTCCAACATCTCGGTGCGCGGTCTGCCGCTGGCCGACGGCGGCGCAAAGTACGTGCAGTTGCAAGAAGACGGCCTGCCAACGGTTGCGTTTGGCGACATGAACTTCGCCAATAACGACTACTGGATGCGCTACGACTTCAACATCGACCGGATCCAGACCGTCCGCGGCGGTTCGGCCTCGACGGCGGCCTCCCACGCACCCGGCGCGGTCATCAACTTCATCAGCAAGACCGGTGAAGTTCAGGGTGGCTCCATTGGCCTGTCACGAGGCCTGGACTTCAACGAAACGCGTTTTGACGGCGACTACGGCGGCAAGATTGCGCCAGACCTGCGCTTCCATATTGGCGGCTACTTCCGCGATGGCGAAGGCCCGCGTGACACCAACACCAATTCGCTGCACGGCTACCAAATCAAAGCCAACCTAACGAAGACTTTCAACGGCGGGAAAGGCTTCTTCCGTGTGAACTTCAAGGCGCTGGACGAGCACGCACCAACGTACACCAGCATGCCGGCGTTTGGCGTGAAGTCCGGCGACACGGTCGGCAGCTTCTCGCCGCTGCCCGGCTACGACATCCGCAGCGCATCGCAATATTCACCTTTCGTCTCGTCCATGCCCACGGTCGGCCCAGTGGGCACGGCAGTCGGCGCGGTGAGCCTGCACAACGGCATCGTCGTTAACGCCAAGGCGCTGGGCTTCGAGTTCGAAAATGACGTCGGCAACGGCGTGGTCGTGAACAACAAGTTCCGCTACAACAAGCACAGCGGCGCGTTCCAGACCACCTTTGCGGGGTTCAACACCTTGACCGACGTTCTCGGTAACTTCGCGGCCGGGTCTACCGCGCGTTACTTGAACGGGCCCAAGGCCGGCCAGACGGTGACGACTGCCAACTTGGCCAACGGTCTGATTTCCACCGGCCCTGGCATCAACACCCAGACGCCAAACGCCAACCATTGGGTTAATGACCTGAGCCTGAGCAAGCGCTTTGACAATATCACCGCCCGCGGCGGCCTGTACATGTCCAGCCAGCGCGTCCAGCAGGTCTGGCAGATCAGCCCCCTGCTGCAAGAAGTGGGCAGCCAAGGCGCGCTGATCGATGTCTACAGCGCGGCGGGTGCGGCTCTGACCACCATGGGCATGACGGGCTTCAACAACAACTGGGGCGACTGCTGCGCCCGCCAGGTGGACACCACCTTCAACACCACCGCACCCTACGCAGCGTTGAACATGGAGCTGGGCAATTGGGACCTGGACGCCAGCGTGCGCCACGACCAGCTCAAGGCCACGGGAACCATGGCCTTTGGCACGGCTGCCGACCGGTCGGTTGATGTCAACGGCAATGGCGTCATCGACGGCGCCGAAAACAAAGTCATGCTGGTGAACACCGCCAACCCACGCCAGCTCAATTACGGCGTCAACGCTACGTCGTATTCGTTCGGCGCAAACTACAGGTTGACCCCCACCCTGTCAGGCTTCGTGCGCACGAGTAAGGGTGCGCGTATCACGGCCGACCGCGTCGATTTGGGCGTGGTGGACGCCAACGGCAAGATCATTGCCGGCGCCACCAACCGCTTCCTGGGTGAGGTCACCCAGCACGAAGTCGGCGTCAAAAACCGGGGCGAACTGGCTGGTGGCAGCTACGGCTTGTTCGTCACGCTGTTCCATTCGCAAACCAGCGAATACAGCTATGACCAGACCCGTATCCAGCTGGGCCTGGACCCCATCAAGGTTGACAAGTTCAAGGCTACTGGCCTGGAGTTGGAGTCGGCCTTCTCGATTGGCAGCTTCGGCGTCAACGTGAACGCCACCTACACCGACATGAAGAACTCGGCCGGCTTCACGCCGCACGCCCAGCCGAAGTGGATGTTCACGATTGCACCTCGCTACACCTTCGGGCCGCTCACAGTCGGCGCGATCGCAGTGGGCAAGACGAAGTCCCCCAATGGCGACACACCAGCCGATGGCTACTACGATGGTCACGTCATCGTCAACGCCTTCGCGTCTTACGACATCACGGACAAAATGGTGCTGTCTGTCAACGCAACCAACATTGCGAACAAGATTGCATCCTCAGGCCAAGTCGGCGGTACATCAACACCGGGCCTGTACAACTTCCGCCCGGAAGCAGGTCGTGCCATCAGCGCATCGCTGCGCTACAACTTCTGATTCGGCACAGCGTCGGAAACACGAAGGGGGCCTCGGCCCCCTTTTTCTTTGTCGCCACCGCTGGCGACATTCGCGGTAGCGCTGCTGTGGTTCAGTTCGCCTTGGCACCCATACGCTGCAACGCTTCCATATGCGTCGGCATCCGTTCAGCGGAGTGCACCATGGCTTGGTGCTGCTGGCGAAGAAAGTGCTTACCGTCCACAGCGCGTTGGTCCAGCAGTGGGTCATACCGTTCAGGGTCGTTCAGTTGGCCCAGATGCACGGCCAGCCAACTGGCAGGCCCAAACAGGTCGGCACCATCGACCACGATTCGCCCATACCGACGGAACTGATCGATCTTGTATTGAAGCGAATCTGGAATGCTCATTGCCGCCGCTTGCCTCCACAGCGGTGAGTCAACGCGCTGGGTTAGCTTGTAGTGCAAAACGATGAAGTCGCGCACACGCTCGAACTCCAAGCCGCTCAAACGGTTGTACTCCGCCGCCACCGAAGGGTCGAAATCGCGATCGGGCCAAAGCGCCAACAGCTTGCTGATGCCCGACTGCACCAGATGCAGCGCGGTCGACTCCAAGGGTTCAAGAAAGCCGCTGGCCAAGCCGAGCGCGATGACATTTCGGTTCCATAGCTTCTTGCGTCGGCCGGTGGTAAAGCGCAGAGGCCGGGGCTCAGCCAATGCCTTACCGTCCAAGCGCTGCAGGAGCAGGGACGCAGCCTCGTCATCGCCCATGAAATCGCTGCAATAGACGTAGCCGTTGCCGATGCGGTGCTGAAGCGGGATACGCCACTGCCAACCCGCCTCGCGCGCCGTGGAGCGCGTATACGGAAGCGGCTCGCCGGCCGATTCACAGGGCACTGCCATGGCCCGGTTGCACGGCAGCCAGTGGCTCCAATCGTCGTAGCCGGTCTTGAGGGCATCCTCGATCAACAGGCCACGAAAGCCGGAGCAATCGATGAACAAATCGCCAGTGATCGACCGACCATCTTGCAGCGTGATCGACTCGACAAAGCCGTCCCCGGCACGCAAACTCACATCGACGATCTTGCCTTCAACCCGCTGAACCCCGCGCTTCTCGGAGACCTCGCGCAGGAAGCGCGCATACAGACCTGCATCGAAGTGATAGGCGTAGTCAAAATGACTGGTGATCAGCCGAGGGTCCTGCGTGGGCTTGTCAAAGCGGCCGCGGCTGGCCGCAGCCCAGGCCATTGAAAACTCGTCGATCGTGGGCATTTCCGGCTCGTGCCGGTGTTTGAGCCAGAACTGGTGCAGCGGTGCAAAGTCGAACTGCACGCCGTGCGGCCCAAACTGGTGAAAGTAGCTGCGCCCCTGGCGTGCCCAGTCAACAAACTGGATGCCGAGCTTGATGGTGCCTTGCGTGCGGCGCAGAAACTCGGCCTCGTCCAGGCCCATGGTCTGATTGAGCACCTTGATTGGCGGGATGGTGGCCTCGCCAACACCCACGATGCCGATCTCGTCGGATTCGATCAGGGTGACCGTGCAACGCTTGGACGTGAGCGTGTTGGACAGCGCGGCGGCCGTCATCCAGCCCGCAGAGCCGCCGCCGACAATGACCACGTGTTGAATTGCGCGGGAAGGACTGTCCACAAGAAGAGCCTGCATTGGTTGAAGTCGCCAAGCTTGCCATTTGGCACAATCGATTGCAATACTTCCCAACCCGGCTGATCGGATATTGCGTGACCCTTCCCGACTGGCGCCCGCGCGTGCACTTCACGGCGCAACGCCACTGGATCAACGACCCCAACGGCCTGGTCTGGCACGACGGGGAATACCACCTGTTCTTCCAGCACAACCCGCACGACCGAGTCTGGGGCCATATGAGCTGGGGCCATGCGGTCAGTACCGATCTGGTCCATTGGCAGGAATTGCCGCTGGCCATCCCGGAGGACGACGACTGGATGATTTTTTCGGGCTCAGTGGTAGTCGACCAGGCCAACACCAGCGGCTTCGGAGATGGCCAGCGCGCAGCCATGGTAGCCATCTACACGGGCAGCGCACAACGCCCAGACGCCACCGGCATCCATGTTCAGAACCAGCAACTGGCTTTCAGCCTGGACCGTGGCCGCACCTGGACCAAGCACGCCGGCAACCCGGTTCTCGATTTGGGTATTGTCGACTTCCGCGACCCCAAAGTTTTTTGGCATGAGCCTGATCGGTGCTGGATCATGCTGGTGTCCATGGCCGCGCAAGGCCGATTGCGCTTCTACCGATCTCCTGACCTCAAACAGTGGCAGTTGACGAGCGAGTTCACGCAGGAGCTGCCCGGATGTCGTCTCTGGGAGTGCCCCGACCTGCTGGTTTTGCCTGTCATCGGCGAGCCGGGCCGGCAAGCCTGGCTGCTGAAATTCGATGTTTTCGAAGGCCACCTGGCTGGCGGCTCAGGCGCCGTGGGCATCGTGGGTTCTTTTGACGGCTCAGCCTTCGTTGGTTTTGGCCCGCCGCAATGGCTGGATGGCGGTAGAGACTTTTATGCCGCCATTGCCTTTGGCGCCATGCCGCCCGGCGATGAACGCCGGGTCTGGTTGGGCTGGATGAACGACCACCACTACGCGAATGCGACGCCGGCCACGCCCTGGTGTGGCGCCATGAGCCTGCCCCGTTCCGTGCAGCTGAAACGGGACGGCCATCTCTGGCAGATCTTGCAGCAACCCGTGGCTGAACTACAGGGCCGCCGAGGTCCCGCCATTGAACACGGCCCGGCCATCTTGAGCGCGACGCCACTGACCTTGAGCGCAGGGTCAGCATTGCAGACGGCTGTTGAGTTGGACATCGAAGTCGCCGGATCGGCTGGAGGTAGCTGGAGCCTTGACGTCGCCTGCGGCCAGCAGGATTTCACCCGCATCACGGTGGATAGTGACCCTACAGAGTTGCGCCTGGACCGAAGCCGAAGCGGCTGGGACATCGGACAGGCCAACTACGCGTCCGAAGTGCGCATGCCGTGGACCGGTGCACGCGCGTCCGCTTCGAGGCTGCGCGTCATCATCGATGCCTGCTCGGTGGAAGTATTCGCCGGCGACGGCGAATGCGTGATCACCAGCCAGATTTTCCCGGGCCCCGGCTCCACCGGCATTCGCTTGACGGCCCAGGGGCCTGCGCAGCTGCTGCGGGCCACGATCTGGCCTTTGTAGCTTGGCGCAGAGCACTTCTGACGAGCAATGCGCCGGGCACCTTAGGCTGGTTTCGAAGTCAACTCAGCAGAAGCCTGCGGCACCTTGACCCACAGGGCCGCCAAAGCCCCACACACCATCAACGCGCCAGCCAGCATCAGCACCTGGCGGGGATCGCCAGAGAGAACTGGCTTGAAGATCAGCCACATCACGAAGCTTTGAATCAACATGGGGATCACGATCATCATGTTGAAAATGCCCATGTACACGCCCGTGCGCGCCGCAGGAATGCTGCGAGCCAGCATCACGTAGGAATTGCCCATGATGCTGCCCCAGGCCAAACCCACACCAGCCATGCCGACATACAAGGCTGCTGTGCTGCCCGCTTTGGCGATGAACCACATCCCCACGCCCCCCAGCGCGAGACACACCGCATGAACCGGCTTGGCGCCCATACGCCGCGTGATCGGCACCATGGCTAACGCTGCAACGCAGGCAACAGCGTTTGAGAAGGCACCGGCTTCGCCATTGACAATCATGGCCTGGCGAAAATCTGCACTGGCGGGGTCGTTGGTTTTAAAGAGTCCCTGAGCAATCGAGAGCGAAACATACTGCCAATAACAGGCCATGGCAAACCACTGAAAGAGCTTCATCACAGCGAGCTGCCGCATCGCCTGAGGCATCTCGATCATGGCCTGGCCAATCTCCTTGAAGGTGGCCCACACGCCACGCGGCTTGCCCCGAATGTCGGCAATCTGCCTCTCGGTCAATGGCAGCTCGCGCACGGTGAGCACCGAATACAGAATCGTCACCAACGACAGCACAGCGCCGATGATGAAGGCCACGCGCGTGGTCATCGGAATGCCGTTGCCATCCACGGCATCGCGATTCATACCCAACCAGAGCAAGATGGACGGGGCGAGATAGCTCAAGGTCTGTGCCAAACCCGTGAAGGCGCTCTGCGTGAGGAAACCCGCAGGCTGTTGTTCCGTGCGAAGGCGGTCACTGACGTAAGCCCGGTAGGGCTCCATGGTGACATTGTTGGCCGCGTCGAGAATCCACAGCAGGCTGGCCGCCATCCACAAAGCCGCGCTGTACGGCATGGCAAACAAGCCCAAAGAACACAGCACGGCGCCGATCAAGAAATAGGGCGTGCGCCGCCCGAACCGAGACAAGGTGCGGTCGCTCAAGGCTCCAATGATGGGCTGCACCAGCAAGCCCGTCACCGGGCCCGCCAAATTGAGCAAGGGCAGCGAGCCATAGTCCGCGCCGAGGTAAGCGTAGATCGGGCTCATATTGGCCTGCTGCAGCCCGAAGCTGAATTGCAGCCCCAAGAAGCCCACGTTCATTTGGACAATTTGACGGGGCGAGAGAAGCGGCTTGGCGAGGTCGTGGGTCATCGGGTGGGCAGTGGCGGCGAATTTAACTTCATCGTGCACGCCTTCGCAATCGATTGCAACTGGGGTTGGCCCGAGGCCTCACTCAGGAAGCTGCACGGTGCGTCGGCACGCCTGGCCATCTGCGCCGAAGAGGTGAACTTTGTCAGCAGCCAATGAAACAAGCACCACCTCGCCCATCCGTTGACGGGCGAAACCATCGACGCGCACGGTCAACACCTGTGCGGTCGCCGTCTGCAAATACAGAAGTGAACTGTCACCCAGCTGCTCCAGGTGCGTGACGCTGGCTTGGAACTGCGCACAGCCTTCGATCGCGCCGATGTGCAGGTGCTCAGGCCGAACACCCAGCTGAACATGGCTGCCCGGCGCCAGAGCAGTCGCGTCCACACAAGCGGCAACAGGAGCCTGGCCGAACAGATCGACCCAGGCACGATCAGGCTGCGCCTGCTGCAGCGTGCCTTCCAGAATATTGATACGCGGCGACCCCATGAACTCCGCGACGAAGCGACTGCAAGGTCGGTGGTACAGGCTCATCGGCGAACCCATCTGCGCCACGCTGCCGTGGCTGGCGATGCGCTCGCCCGCGTGCAGCAGAACGATCTTCTGAGCCAGTGTCAGCGCCTCGACCTGATCGTGGGTCACGTAGATCATGCTGGCCGAGCCCAGCTCGCGATGCAGGCGCGCGATCTCCACTCGCGTGGCTGCCCGTAACGCAGCATCGAGGTTGGACAAGGGCTCGTCAAAGAGAAAAACCTTGGGCTGCTTCACGATGGCGCGACCGATCGCGACGCGTTGCCTTTGCCCACCGGACAGCGCTTTGGGCATGCGTTGCAGCAGCGGCGTCAGCTCCAGAGAAGCAGCCGCTTCGCGGACTTTGCGCTCAAGCTCCGCTCGGGGCACCCCATTGACCTGGAGACCAAAAGCCATGTTGTCGAACACGCTCATGTGGGGATACAGGGCATAGCTTTGGAACACCATGGCCACGCCTCGCTGGGCCGGGTGCACCTCATTCATGCGCTGGCCGTCGATGAGCAAGTCGCCTTCGCTGATGGGCTCCAGCCCAGCCACCATGCGCAAGAGCGTACTTTTGCCGCATCCTGACGGGCCAACAAAGACGCAGAACTCGCCGGCGGCGATGTCGAGATTCACGTGGCTCACAACCGCCGGCAAGTCTGGCGCGTAGCGCTTGCTGACGTCGCGCAATTGGATATGGGACATGGGCGCTCACGGCTTTCGGGTGATGTCGCGGATCCGGGCCGTGGCCTCGGTCATGGCCTGTTGCGCCGACACCCGGCCCGACAAAACACGCTCGACGGCGGCATTCATCAAGTCGGTAATCTCTGCGGCGCGGGGTGCAATGGGTGGGGAAAAGGTCACGCCCTGCGCGGCTTCAATGAACGCACTGGCGTCGGCCCCGCGGGCCAGCAAGGCCTTGCGAGCTTCTTCAGCCAACCCGCGAACCGCAGGAAACACTACGCCCGCTGGTGCGACTTGGGCTTGGCAAGCACGCGAGCCCGCATAGCGCACCCAGCGCCACGCCGCCTCGCGATTGCGGCTGCCCGACCAAATGGACAGCGCCAGCCCGTTGAGCATCGATGCGCGGTGGCCGGCCGGCCCAAGGGGCAATGGCAGCCAAGTGTGCTCGAAGCGGGTATGTCGGAGCATGTGGCCCATCATCCATGAGCCATCGACGGTCATGGCGGCACGTCCAGACATGAACATCGCCCCAGCGCCCAAACGCCCCATGCGCTCGGGCGCTGCTGAGACGCCCGATCGAGGAAGGCGTGCGAAGTATTCCAAGGTGGCCACCAGGCGTGGATCGTCGTAGCGCAAATTGGGGTCCCAAGGCCGATCTTGGAAGCGCCAGCCGTTGGAAACCGCAAAGCTGCTCCACTGCGTCTGCCCCATCATGCCGCCACTGCCAGCCATCTGGAATCCATGCACACGAATCCGGTTCGGGTCGAAGCCGGGCTCGTCTGCGCGGCGCCCGCTCTCATCGATTGTGAGCCGAGCGATCACGCGCCCAAAGCTGCCACCATCTCGCGGGTTCCACGTGAGCTGGCGCAGTTGTGCCTGGTCCAGACCGGCAGCACGCAGCATGGGTACGTTCACGAGCAACGCCACCGTGTCCCAGTCGGATGGCAAGGCATATTGCCGCCCCTGGTGTTGCCAGACTTGCAGCAAACCAGGCTCATAGATATCGACATCCAACCGGTCTCTGGCGATCAACGGCGTGAGATCGACCACCACCCCGTTGAGCACAAACTCTGAGTACTTCGCAACGTGATTGGTGAACACATCGGGCGCGGTGTTCGAAATGAAACCCGTGGCCAGACTCGTCCAGTAGTCATCCCAGCCGATCTGCTGCAGCCGAACACGAAGCCCCGGGTTCTCGGCTTCAAACGCCGATGCGCAGCGCTGATAAAGCGGGCGCTGGTTGGCATCCCACAGCGCGTGGCGCACAACGAGCTGCGCGCAAGCACCTGCCCCAGCACCCAGCAGCACCAGAGCAAGCACCGCGCGCGCGGCAAGGCGCCGGGCCATCACTTGCCACCGCTGAATTGAACCGACTCGACCACGCGCCGACCCGCCACAACGAGCAAGAGCAAGGTTGGCAATAAAGCGACCCAGCTGGCAGCCATCAGCCCGGTCCAGTCGATCTGGCCTTGCGGTGACTGCGACTTGAACGCCTGCAAGGCCACCGGCAACACCTGAAGGTCTTCACCCGGGGACACGATGAATGGCCAGAAGAATTCGTTCCAGGCACCGATGCCCGTGAGCATGGCGACCGTGGCCAGCGGCGTGACATTCAGCGGCAAAACGATGCGGCGAAAGATTGTGAAGTACGAAGCACCGTCCAGAAGCGCTGCCTCCTCCAAGTCACGCGGCAAAGCCAAGAAAAATTGCCGCAGAAAGAAAATCGAGAACCCGGACATCAACGCAAACGGCGCCACCATACCGGCCATCGAGTTCAGCCAACCCAGGTCCCGCACAAGGATGAAGTTTGGAATGAACAGCACCACACCGGGCAGCATCATCGACGCCATGAAGGCACCGAACAGCCACTTACGGCCGGGAAATATCAAACGAGCAAAAGCATAGGCTGCCAGCGCGCTGCTGGTGGTCTGCAAGCCGACCACCAAGGCTGTGAACAACACCGAGTGACCCAGGCTGCGCAACAAGCTCAACTCAGCACCTGAGCCGCCCAGCGCCAAGTTCTGCTCTGCAGACAAAAAGCCTAACACTCGCCGGAAATTGACCATCGTAGGCTCCTGCGGCCACAAGGCGCCCGCCCCATCCATCACACGGTTGGGGTGCTCCAGCGCCGTACTCAGCATGACCACCAGGGGGACCAGCGTGGCCAGAAGCATCAATGCCAGGGCCAGCCAGGCCATGGCCCTCCCGAGAGAAGGCAAGCCGGTCGTCATGACAGGTCGTTGTGATCAGCGCGCATGACATGCATCTGTAGTGCCGTGTAGGCCAGCATGAATGCGCACAGCACCATGGACATGGCCGATGCGTAGCCCATCTTCAAATATCCGAAAGCGTTCTGGATGATGTAGAGCACCACCACGCGGGTTGCATCTTCAGGGCCGCCCTTGGTCGTCACCAAAACCGTGTCGAAGATTTGCAGCGCACCAGTCACGCTGGTCACCAGAATAAACACCATAACGGGGCGCAGTAGCGGCAGCGTGATGCGACGAAAAATCTGCCACTCACTCGCGCCTTCCATGCTTGCAGCCTCGTACAAAGACCTCGGAATGTTCTGCAGGCCTGCCAAAAACAGCATCGCCACCAAGCCCATGTGACGCCAGATATTGACGGCAGCGACCGACCACAGGGCCTGATCCGGACTTCCAAAAAATGGCTGACGCTCGCCACCTACCGCTGCGATGACGTGATTGACGGCACCTAGCGTTGGCTCCAGCATCCACAGCCAGATCATCGCTACCAATACGTTCGACAACAGGTACGGCAGCAACACGACAGAGCGAACCCATATGGACCGCGTCAGTCGATCCATCGCCAGCGCCAGCCCCAGGCCCAACACGGTCTGGATCGGGATATTGATAAGGGCATACAAGCCCGAAAGCTGCAAGCCCCGCCAAAAGCTGGCGTCGTGCCATAGCTGCACATAGTTGTCCCAGCCCACGAAGCGCGCAGGCCTGAGCAAATTCCACTCTGTCAGGCTGATCTGGACAGCCCGAAGCGCAGGCCATGCAAAAAAGGCCGCAAACCCCAGCAGAGCCGGCGCAACCATCAGCCAGGCCGCGACGGACTCGCGGGTCTTGGGTTTGGGCTTGGGCTTGGGACGGCCAGATTGTTCGGTAATTAGCAAGTTATTAGCACCAAAGAAGGAGTCAATGCTAGACATAAGCAAACGATTGCACAGCGGGATATTCCCTAGTAAAAGCTCTCACCCGAGCGACACGCTTGGCCAGACAATTGCGAATATTATTTGCACCCCTTGCATTGGAAACGCCTCATGGCCGCCTCCCCCTTGCCACCCCGCGCTGTCGAGTTCGTGACCCTACACGGGCGGGCGGCGACCCTGGTGCTGGAGTGCAGGGCTGACGAAGCACCTCTTTGGCGCTACTGGGGTCCGCGCCTGGCCGACGGCGTGACACCGGTCAGCCCGCTGCGGGATACCCGCGCACTGCCTTCGTTCACCTTGGACCGAGACCCGCCCCTGTCGGTGATGCCGGGTTTCGGTGTCGGTTGGTTTGGGCAGAGCGCGCTGCTGGCTCACCGCGAGGGGCGCGACTTTTCGCTGGCATTCAATCGCTGTGCCTGGCACCAGCACGGACCCACGCTGCACCTGAGCTTGCATGACGATACGGCACAGATCTCGGCACATCTGCAATTGACCTTGCCACCGGACAGCGACGCGCTGCATGTGCGTACGACGCTGACAAACCACAGCAGCCAGATACTGGATGTTCAATGGTTGGCGGCCGCCACTTTGCCTTTGCCTGACCACGCCGTTGCGGTGCGCAGCTATGCCGGCCAGCACAACCACGAGTTCATGCGCATGGAGGATCGCCTGACACGCAGCCAATGGCGGCG
The DNA here is from genome assembly GCA_965249635.1 of Rubrivivax sp. Lineage (GTDB taxonomy): Bacteria > Pseudomonadota > Gammaproteobacteria > Burkholderiales > Burkholderiaceae_C > Rubrivivax. The sequence goes on from OZ252248.1 coordinate 467,047, forward strand.
CGAAAACCGGCGCGGGCGCACATCACACGACACCCACCCCAGCGCCGTAATCGCAACCGAAGGCGCAAGCTTTGACAGCGGCTTGGTCTACGGTGCACATCTGGCATGGTCGGGCAACCACCAGCAGACGATCGAGTGGCTGCCAGATGGCAGCTACCAGTGGCAGCTGGGTGAATGGTTGGCGCCTGGCGAGCTCAGGCTGGCAGCGGGCGAGTCGGTCACCACGCCCGAGGTGGTGGCCTGCGTATCTTCTGAGGGTTTCAACGGGTTGGCGGCCAATTTCCACACCGAGCTGCGCCGTCGGATCACTTGGCCGGGTCACCAAATGACACCACGACCTGTGCACCTGAATACCTGGGAAGCCCTGTACTTCGACCACAAGTTACCCGACCTCATGGCGCTGGCCGATGCAGCGGCCGATGTGGGCATTGAACGCTTTGTACTGGACGACGGCTGGTTTCACGGCCGAGACCATGATCGCGCGGCGTTGGGGGACTGGTGGGCTGATGCGCGCAAATACCCCGATGGGCTTGAACCCCTTGCACGGCACGTCGTCGCACGCGGCATGCAGTTCGGCCTGTGGTTCGAGCCCGAGATGGTCAACCCGGACAGCGACTTGCACCGGGCACACCCGGATTGGGCGCTACAGATAGACGGGCGACCACTGCTGACAGCGCGCAACCAATTGGTTCTCAACATTGCCCGACCCGAGGTGTCGAACTACCTGTTCGACAAGATGGACGCGCTGCTGCGCCAATTGCCAATCGCCTACATCAAGTGGGATCACAACCGCGACCTCGCCACGGCCGGCAGCATCGACGGCCGGGCCGCGTGGCGAGCACAGCCGCCAGCGGCCTACGGGCTCATGGCCCGGTTGCGGTCAGCCCATCCGCAACTTGAAATTGAAAGCTGCTCAGGGGGCGGTGGGCGCATCGACTTCGCAGTGCTGCAGCACACGCATCGGGTGTGGACCAGCGACTGCATCGACGCGCTGTCACGCATCGACATTCAGCGTGGCTTTTTGCAATTCTTCCCGCCCGAGATCATGGGCGCCCATATCGGCACGGCCCCTGCCCACTCCACGGGCCGCAGCCAAAGCATGGCCTTGCGCGGCGCTGTGGCACTGAGCGGTCACCTCGGCGTGGAATTGGATGTCCGACATCTGGACGCCGAGGCTCGGCGCGAAATCGCGGGTTGGATTGCGCTTTACAAGCAATGGCGAACGCACATACACCACAGCCGAACCTGGCTGGGTGAAGCAGGCGACCACGTGCAATGGCAACTGCACGGCCAGCCGGGTGGCAGCGACTGGCTGCTGTTGGCGACACGCTGCGCGCCGAGTTCGCTGCGCTACATGCGCCCGATTCGGCTACCCATGCTTGACGGCAACCGGCGCTATCGGTTGCGGGTACTGATACCCGATGGGCAGTCTGTCGCCGCGTTATATGACGGGCATACGCCGTTCTTTGACGCTTTGCTTCAGCCGGAAGGCCAGGTCGTTGACGGCGACTGGCTGCGCCAGGCTGGCCTGCCTCTGCCGCGCGCCAAAGCCGAAACGGCTTTCATCGTGCACTTGCAAGCGCAATAAAAAGAGCGTAACCGTGACCACTTTTGAGCTCGCAGAGCACACACACCGCCGGCGCAATCCTCTGACCGGCCAATGGGTGCTCGTCTCGCCACACCGGGCCAAACGCCCATGGCAAGGTCTGACGGAGCCCCAAACGGCGGTGGCCAGTCAGCCGCATGACTCAAGCTGCTATCTCTGTGCAGGAAACGAGCGGGCCCACGGCACGCGCAACCCGGCCTACACAGGCCCCTATGTCTTCGACAACGACTTCGCGGCGCTGCTGCCGGCAACGCCCGAGCCCGCGCGCGAAGCCTCAACCACCGATGGCGACTTGTTTCAGATCGCTGCGGCTCGCGGCGAAAGCCGCGTGCTGTGCTTTTCGCCCCATCACAGCCAGTCCCTGCCCGAGCTGAGCCAAGACCAGGTTCGGGCCGTCGTGGACACCTGGTGCACACAGTCAGCCGAGCTCGGGCAGCGCTGGCCTTGGGTTCAGGTCTTCGAAAACAAGGGCGCCGCCATGGGGTGCAGCAGCCCGCATCCGCATGGGCAGATCTGGGCCTGCGACTACGTGCCCAACGAGCCGGCGACGGAAGATCGCCTTCAACGCGAGTGGTACACCGCGCACGGGCGGCCCATGCTGCTGGACTTGGCCGAGCGCGAAGCCGCCCTGGGCGAACGCGTGGTGGTGCAGAACCAGCACTGGCTGGCCGTTGTGCCCCACTGGGCGACTTGGCCGTTTGAAACCCTGCTGCTTCCACGAATGGCTGCCAGTCGCTTGACGGACCTGAGTGGGCAAGAGCGCGAGTATTTGGCTGCAATCGTGCGCGAGCTGACCACGCGCTACGACAACCTCTTTGAGTGTTCGTTCCCCTACTCCATGGGTTGGCATGGCGCACCCTTCGACAACCGCGACCCCATGTCGTGGCAGGTGCACGCCCACTTCTACCCGCCCTTGCTGCGATCGGCCAGCGTGCGCAAGTTCATGGTTGGCTTCGAGATGCTTGCCGAAGCGCAACGCGACCTGACGCCCGAGCAAGCCGCCGAGCGCCTGCGCAGCACCTCCCGCACCCACTACCGCTTGCGCACCCAGGAGTCCTCAGAGTGAACGCCACCCTTGAGCAGCGCGTCATCGCCAGCTTCTTCGGCGCATTCGATGCACGCCCCACCTTGCTGGTGCAAGCCCCCGGGCGGGTCAACTTGATCGGCGAACACACCGACTACAACGAAGGCTTCGTGCTGCCGTGTGCCATCGACGTCCACACCCAGATCGCCGCCAGCCTTAGGCAAGACGCCTTGGTGCGTGTGGTCGCCAGCGACTATGGTCACGCGGTAGACGAATTCCGGATCGATGCACCTATTCCAACAAAGGCCAAGCCGGCCTGGGCCAATTACGTGCGGGGCGTCTGGGCCATGATGGCAGCGCGGGGGTTGCCGCTGCGTGGCATGAACCTGGCCATTGCAGGTGACGTGCCGCGTGGCGCTGGGCTTTCGTCATCGGCTTCTCTGGAAGTGGCCGTGGCGCGCACGGTTCAAGCGCTGTGCGGTCTGGACACCCTCAGCTTGAGCGATTTGGCCTTGCTGGCACAACAAGCCGAAAATGAGTTCGTGGGCTGCCAATGCGGCATCATGGACCAGCTGGTATGCGCCAAGGGACTACAAGGCCATGCCCTGCTGATTGACTGCCAAGACCTGAGCACCCGTTCCGTTGCCATTCCTGCGCAGACGGCTGTGCTGATCGTCCACTCGCATGTCAGACGGGGGCTGGTGGACAGCGAGTACAACCTGCGTCGCGCGCAATGCCAAGCAGCGGCAGCGCACTTGGGTGTCAGCAGCCTGCGCCAGGCCCAACTGGAGGAATTGATCGCCAATCGCGCAACGATGGACCCGGTCGCCTGGAAACGGGCGCATCACGTGATCACGGAAAACCGCCGAACTCTGCAAGCCGCAGCGGCTCTGGCGCAAGCCGACTTGGTGGCACTGGGCCAACTGATGGCCGAGTCGCATGCATCGATGCGCGACGACTTCGAGATCACCGTTCCAGCTATCGACCGGCTGGTGGACATACTTCAACCCATCGCAGGCCCGAACGGCGGCGCACGCATGACCGGCGGCGGCTTCGGTGGCTGCGTCGTGGCCGTGCTCCCCGAATCGCAGCTGGCCCAGGCGGTGCAGGCCGTCGAGCAGCAGTACCGGTCGCCCGAAGGCCAGCCCGCCGGCATCCACATCTGCCGCGCCGAGCACGGCGTTCAATTGCGCCAGCTGACCGCCTGAGGCCCAAGGTTTTTTTTGCCATGAGCACCTTGCGCAAGCCAAACCCTCGCGGCCAGCGGCCGACCATGACAGACGTCGCCAAGGCCGCGGCAGTTTCGCAATCGACCGTCTCGATGGTGCTCAATAACGTCGCCGGGGCGCGCCTGTCGCCTGAGACCCGCGCACGCGTCTTGAGTGCCGCCTTGGACGTCGGCTACCGTCTGCCGCGCCGCGACCAAGCGGCAACCGCTGTCCCCGTTCGCCATGTCATCGGCTACGTGGTTGATGAAATTTCAACCAGCCCGCATCCCGTGGTCAGTGTGGACGGTGCACGCGACGCAGCGTGGGAGCAGGGCTGCGTCTTGCAGGTGGTCGTGACACGCAACAACCCGGTACAAGAAGCCGCTGTGCTTCAGGCTTTGAAAGCCAACCCGGCGCTGCTGGGCGTCATTTATTCGACCATCTTCACGCGGCAGGTGACGGCGAATGCATTGCTGGATGACCTGCCCACTGTGCTGCTCAACTGCCACGAAGCCGACAAGCGCCACCCCGCCGTGGTGCCCAGCGAAGTCAGTGGTGGGCACACCGCAACCGAATACCTGATACAGCGCGGCCATCGCCGCATCGGCTTCATCAATGGCGAGCCTTGGATGGAGGCCGCCCAAGACCGTCTCAAAGGTTATCGCCGCGCGCTAGCAACGGCCGACTTGCCTTTCGACCCTGACCTGGTTCTGCAAGGCGATTGGATGTCAGGTACCGGCTTCGACGGTGCGCTGCGATTGATGCAACTGGCCCGGCCACCGACGGCCATCTTCTGTGCCAACGATCTGATGGCCTTGGGCGCACTTGAGGCTCTGAAACAGTTGGGCTTGCGGGTTCCCGACGACGTCTCGGTCGTTGGATATGACGACCAGGAAATCGCGCGCCACACGCATCCGCCGCTGAGCACGGTGGTGCTGCCCAACTACGAAATGGGCCAGGTGGCCGTGGAACAGTTGCTGCGAATGACGCGCGCGACGAACGAGCCTGCGCGGCCGCACCGCTTGCTGACGAAGGTAGAAGGGCCCTTGGTGTTGCGCGAATCGGTGGCGGGCCCGAGAACGGTAGAAGGCAGCTGAACCGGCGATCAAGATTGACGGGGCCAGCGTTGCGGCGCGGCATGTGAGAATTCAAACTCAATCCCGAACGCGACAAGCCATTGATGCCTGCCAGCAAGAAGCCGAATGCACCATCGCCCCGGTCTTCTAATTCCGCAACGGCGGTCAGGCCGACCCGCCCCCAAATGGCCGACGTCGCCCGTCTGGCCGGCGTGTCGGTTTCGACCGTTTCTCGCGCCTTGGCTGGCAGCGAGCTGATCAACGTCGAAACCCGGTCACGCATTGCGGAACTGGCGCGGTCGTTGAACTACAGCATCAACATCGGCGCGCAAAACTTGCGGCTGGGCCAGAACCGGACCGTTGGCCTGGTGATCCCGTTGGACGCATCAACGCGCCAGCACATCACGGACCCGTTTTTTCTGGCGCTGATGGGCACCATAGCCGATGCGCTCACCGAACAAGGCTATGACGTGCTGTTGTCGCGCATCGATGCCCAAGAGCTGAACCAAGCTGCGCAATTAGTCGATAGCGGCCGTGCCGTGGGCGTCATGTTGATTGGCCAGTGGCGCCACCACGACCAGCTCAACGCCCTGGCGCTGCGCGGTACACCCTTGGTGGTGTGGGGCGCGCAGCTGGCCGGGCAGTTGTATTGCACCGTGGGCAGCGACAACGAAGCCGGTGGCCGCCTGGCGGCGCAGCATTTGATTGATCAAGGCTGTCGGCGGATCCTCTTTGTCGGCGACCCGGACCTTCCCGAAGTGGCCCAGCGCCACGCTGGCTACCGCCATGCCATGCAGCAGCGCGGCATTCCCAGCGACGAGCGCTTGCTGCTCAACGTGCCCTTCGCGAACGACCTGGCGCGCCCGCTCATCGAGGCCCGCATCGCGCAGGGTGTTGACTTCGACGGCATCTTTGCCTGTTCGGACCTCCTGGCGCTGACCACGATCAATGCCCTGCGAACCGCCAGCTTGGTTGTGCCAGATGACATGCCTGTTGTTGGCTATGACGACGTGGAACTGGCCCGACATCTCCACCCGTCGCTGACCACGGTGCGCCAGTCCATCGATCAAGCGGGCTGGGCCATGGTGGACGCGCTCACGCGCATCATCGCGGGCGAAAAGGTTCAACCCATCCAGCTTGCGACCGAATTGGTCGTGCGCGAATCGAGCGGGCGCGCCAAGGCTGTAGCGCCCAAGGCAGGAGACCCGGCCGCATGAACAAACGACTGCGCTGCTTTTGCGAACTGGGTGACCTTGCCGGCGCGGCCGGCTTTTTGACGGCCACGCGGCGCCACATTCACCAGCACCCCGAGCTGTCGTTCCAAGAGGCCAACACCGCCGACTTGGTGGCAGGACACCTGCAGGACTGGGGCTGGGACGTCACGCGCGACGTAGGTGGCCATGGCGTGGTGGGCACGCTGCGCGAAGGCGGCGGCACGCGCAGCGTGGCCTTGCGCGCCGACATGGACGCCTTGCCCATCGACGAATCCACCGGCAAACCCTGGACCAGCGGCAAGGCCGGCGTGATGCATGCCTGCGGGCATGACGGGCACACCACCATGTTGCTGGGCGCAGCGCAACAATTGGCCAAGACGCGCCTGTTCAACGGCACCGTACATCTGGTCTTCCAGCCCGCAGAAGAAGCGGGCAAAGCCAGTGGCGCGCAGCGCATGATCGAAGATGGCTTGTTCGAACGCTTCCCTTGCGACGCCATCTTTGGCCTGCACAACTCACCCGGCGTGCCGGCAGGTACGTTTGGATTTGGTAGCGGCCCTTTCATGGCGGCGTCCGACACCGCTTACATCACCATCCGCGGCAAAGGCGGCCATGCTGCACGGCCACAGCAAGCAGTGGATCCGATCCTCATCGCCGGCAGCTTGGTCATGGCCTTGCAAAGCATCGTGGCGCGCAACATCGACCCACGTCAAACAGCCATCATCACCATCGGTGCCTTGCACGCGGGCTCGGCTGCCAACGTCATCCCCGACAGCGCAAGCATGGCGCTGAGCATCCGTTCGTTCGACGCGGGTGTTCGCGACCAACTGGAGCAGCGCATTCGGAACTTGGTCACCGCTCATGTGAACGGCTATGGTGGAGAGGTAGACATCAACTACGAACGGGGCTATCCGGTTGTGGTCAACAGCGAAGCAGAAACCGAATTTGCGCGGCAAGTGGCCGAAGAACTGGTGGGGCCACAACGCGTGGTTGCACCCTTCCCACTGGTCAGCGGCAGCGAAGACTTCGCCTACTTCCTGCTGCACAAACCCGGCAGCTTCTTGAGACTGGGCAACGGCGTCGAAGGGGCCATGCTGCACAACCCGGGCTACGATTTCAACGACGACATCTTGACCGTGGGCGCAGCCTACTGGACACGGCTGGTGGAGCGCTACCTCCCCGCTTGACGCGCGGCCTGCATGGGCGGCTGAGCAATCAAGCGTTGCACCAGCGGGTGCACCACTTTCCTTTCAGTGCCTATGGCGTAAAAGTGCTCAGCCACGCCGTCGCAGTGCCCGATTCGTTTGACACCATAGCGTTCGGTCAAATCGGCATGCACCAGCTCGGGCGCCGGGAAGACACCCATGCCACCCGCGCCAAAGGTCTTCAGCAATGCGCTGTCTTCAAACTCACCCACCACCAGTGGCGAAATGCCTTGCTGTTCAAACCAGCGGTCGATTCGCACGCGAACGGCGGCGTGGCCCGAAGGCAACAAGACAGGAACATTCGCTAATGACTGCGGAAACTTGCGCCTTGCCTGCGCGGCCCATTCAGCCGGCGCATACCAACCCAGCGGCGACGAAGCCAACAGATGGCTGTAAAGACGAAGATTCGGGTTAGAGGACGAAGGCCGGTCACTCAAGACGATGTCCAGCCGGTGCAAAGCCAAGTCACCCAACAGGTCGTCGAACTCGTCTTCATCACAAATGAGCCTCAAGCTGGGCTCCAGCATCACGGGCTCCATCAGGTGGCGAACCACCAGCTTGGGCAAGGAATCCGATACGCCAATGGCCAATCGCACGTGCGGCGCACTGAGAGCCTCACGCACCTTGGCCGGCAGTTCCTCGCCCAGCTGAAAAATGGCATCAGCCTGCCGCAACGCGGCTTGCCCAGCTTCGGTCAACACCAAGCCTCGGCCCGCTGGTTTCAGCAACACATGCCCTAGCGAACGCTCCAACTCCCGCACCTGAGTGCTGACCGTTTGAACCGCCATGCCCAAGCGCGCGGCTGCGCGCGTGACGCTGCCTTCTTTGGCCACAACCCAAAAATAGTGCAAATGCCGGTAACTGAAGCTGGGAAGCATTGTTCTGTTTTTCAGAAGTGATTCATCGATATTCTCTTCTTTATTGAATCGCTGAGTGAGCTTATCTTCGGGCACCTTCCGAAATTTATAGAAGAACATCATGGAACTATCAAGCTTTCTATCTGCGCTGCTGGCCATCATCGTCATCGACTTGGTGCTGGCCGGCGACAACGCCATCGTCATCGCCATGGCGGCCCGAAATCTGCCTGCGCACCTGCAAAAGCGCGCCATTCTTTGGGGTGCTGCGGGCGCCATCGGCGTTCGCAGCCTGATGACGCTGATCGTCGTGTGGTTGCTGAAAATTCCGGGGCTTCTGCTTGTCGGCGGTGCATTGCTCGTGTGGATCGGCTACCGACTGCTGATGCCTGAGGACGACGAGGGTGGCGAGCACAAACCCGCTGCCAGCACCTTCTGGGGCGCCATGCGCACCATCGTGGTCGCTGACGCCGTCATGGGCCTGGACAACGTGCTGGCCGTGGCCGGCGCTGCGCACGGCAGCTACTTGTTGGTGGTGTTGGGCCTGGTCATCAGCGTACCCATCGTGGTGTGGGGCAGCACGCTCGTGCTCAAAGTCGTCGAACGCCATCCGGGCGTCGTTTACATCGGCGCTGGCGTGCTGTTGTGGACCGCCGTCAAGATGATGACCAGCGAGCCGCTTCTGGCCGGCTGGTGGCAAGCCGCACCGTGGGCCAAAGCCGTCGTCTTCCTGGCGATTCCCTTGGTCTTGTGGGCGGGGTTCGTGAAGAACCACCGCCGTTTCGAATCGCGCATCCATGCTCGCTTGGAGAAGTTTGCGCAGCAACGGCCACTGGGCGCCAGCACGGCGCAACGCAGTGGCAACCACCTGAAGCCTCTTGAAGGAGACCTGACCATGTTGAAAGTGCTTGTACCTGTTGACGGTTCACCCAACGCGCTGAAAGCGGTGCGCCATGCCATTGCTGAATACCAACGCCATCATGAGTTGGAACTGCACCTGTTGAACGTGCAACCTCTGCTGTCTCGGCATATCGGGCGCTTCATCAACCGCCAAGACCGCGATGACTGGCACCGCGAGCGCGCCGACGAAGCCATGGCCAGCACCGTGAAGCTGCTGCAGCAAAGTGGTGTGCCGCACCAGGTGCATTGCGCGGTTGGTGAGCGCGCAGCGCAAATATGCAAAACTGCGCAAGACATCAATGCTCACCACATCGTGATGGGCACCGCACGCCGCAACTCGGTCACCCGCATGCTCGAAGATTCGGTCACCGACAAGGTCTTGGAGAACACCCCGGTGCCTGTGGAAGTGGTGGCAGGCGAAGCCGTCTCGCGCTGGGAGCGCTGGGGCCTGCCTGCGGGCGCGCTCAGCGTGGTGGGGCTGGTGGCCTTGGCTGCGGACTGAGTGTTGGTATTGCGCGTGGGGGAGCGAGTCGCCTTGGCGCTCCCAGCAACAGCTCAAATCCCCTCGCGCGACCCCACTTGCCGCAGCCGCGCTTCGTTGGGCAGCGGCACCGCGCGGCGCAGCACGTCTTCAGCTAACCACACGGCTGAGCGGTAGCCGCGGGCAGCCACCGTTGCCATGGGCATGGCTTGGTAGTCGTCGTTGAAGACTTCGAAGCTGTAGTCGCCGCCGTAGCCCATGCGGTCGAGCTGCAGCACCAGTTTGGCCAAATCGTCTGTGTGCACGCCCTCGCCCGGAAAAACGCGGAAGGTGCGCGCGGTGGCCATACGTTCTTCGGGCGTGCGCACTTCGTTCCACATGAAGTCGGACAACTGCACGAGAAAAATCTTGCGCGGGTCTACGTCGTCCAGCGCATCCAGCGGCGTCTTGGTGGCAAAGACGTGGTACGAGTCGATGCCCAGCCCAAGATTGGGCATGTCGGCCATTTCCACGGCCTGCCAGGCGGTGGTGAATTCGTTGATATGGCGGCCCCAAGACAGGCCTTCGTAGGCCACTTTGATGCGGTGCGGCAGCGCCAGCATGGCCAGCTTGCGCAGGTCGCGCGCCACGCCGGGAATGTCGCCGCTGGCATGCTGCGAAGTTGACGAGCAGGCCAAGAGCACGCGGCAACCCAGCGCGGCGCACATCTCGATCATGCTCTTGGCAATATCCACCTTGTAGTCGTGCAGGTGGCCACTCAAGCCTTCAAAATCACGCAACACTTGAAAGCCGGTGACGCGAAGACCGCTTTCTTTGACGGTGCGCACGGCGTCCTCAACACCGCCGGCATGCGTGGTCAAGTCACGTGCCGACAGCATCACCTGGCCGAAGCCGGCCGCTTTGATGGCCGCCAGTTTGCCCGGCAGCGTGCCTGCCAGCGTGATGGTGTCGAAGCCGAAGTCGCGGATGTACATGGCTGGGCGCGCCTCAAACGTTCTGGTGCACAAGCTCGAACATCAAGCCACCGAGCCAGCTTTGCGTGAGCGCGCCACGTGTTTCCACGTGCAATTTGGCGGTCTCGACAAATTGCACACCGCGCGCCTTGAGCGCTGCTGCTGCGGCGGGCACATCGTCTGATCCAAAGGCAACCCGGTGCAGGCGCTCTTGGCCGTCGTCGGCCAGGGGGTCGGGCTCGATCAATTGCAGTTGCAGGCTGCGGTCGGGACTGATGAGCACACGGCCATTGGGCAGCACGCCCGTCTCGCGGTCTTCACCCAGTTCGGTAAACCCAAACAGGGTGCGGTAGAACTCCGACCAATCGTCACCGCGGTCCAAGCCGATGTACTGCACCACGCCAAACCAACGCAGCCCGGCCAGCGCCTGCGGATGCTGGTTGACACCCGGAATGGGAATGAAGTCGACGTCGTAGATGGAGAACTCGCGGTGGCGGTCTACAAAGTAGATGCGCGACGAGCCCACGCCGTGGATGGCCGGAATGTGCAGCTCCATCGGCGCCACGCGCACAGGCACGTCCCACGCGCCCAGGTCCAGGGCCCGGCGGTGCGCGGCGGCGGCGTCGCGCACCCGCAGCGCCACGGCAGCAATGGTTGGCACTTCAGCCGCCGGTGAGGCGTGCCCGCCGTGGCCCACATGGGCATTGATGATGACGTTCATCGCGCCCTGTCGGTACAGCAACACTTCGCGTGAGCGGTGGCGCGCCACTGGGTGAAAGCCCATCAACTCCAGCACCTGTCCCAAGGCTTGGGGGCGCGTTGTGATGTATTCGATGTACTCGATGCCTTCCATGCCCATAGGGTTGGAGACGTCGATGAAGTCTTCGCGACTTTGTTGTTCGCTTTTTCCTGCTGCGTTCATGCCCTGCGCCTTTCGCGTGACGGGGGTTGTCTTTATAAATCCCTTTGGGCCAGCAGGCGACGAAAGTGCGTATCCATTCGTGCCGCGTCGGCTTTGCGGCCGGTAAACAACTCAAAGGCGCCCACGGCCTGCCCCACGGCCATGTGGCCACCGTCCACCGTACGGCAGCCGATGCGCCGCGCCGCTTTCAACAAGGCCGTTTCGATAGGGAAATAAACGATTTCCGAAACCCACAGGTCGGGCCGTAGCAGCGTTTCGGGCAGTGGCAAGCCAGGCAGTTTGTCCATGCCGGTGGGTGTGGCGTGAATCAAGCCGGTGGCGCCATCCAGCGCGGCGGCTTGGTCACTCTCCGCACGCGCGCGGCCCAGGCCATAAAGCGCATTCAGCGCCAGCGCCAGCTCAGCAGCCTTGGCGCTATCACGGTCGTTGATGACCAGTTGCCCCGCTTTCAGCGTTCGCAACACCGCATGCGCGATGGCCGCGCCAGCGCCCCCCGCACCCAGCAGCACCACGCGCCGCACATCTGCATCCGGCAGCGCACGCTGAAAGCCCCAAGCCCAGCCCGAGCCGTCGGTGTTGTGCCCCGTCATCTTGCCGTCGCGCAAGACGACGGTATTGACAGCGCCCATGGCGGCCGCTTCGTCAGACAGCGCGTCCAGCAGCGGCAGCACCGCTTGCTTGCAGGGGTAAGTGATGTTCAGGCCGGCGAAGCCGATGGTTCGCGCGGCCGTCAGCAAAGTGGGCAGCAGGTCTGCACTGGAATACGTGCGGTCCAGGTCGATCAACTGGTAATGAAGGCGCAAGCCGTGGTGCAACGCCTCCGCTTCCTGCATGCCGGGCGTCAGCGACTGCTGAATACCCGAGCCGATCAACCCGCACAGCACCTTCTGTGTCACAGCCCTGCTCCCTTGCCGCTCTTGCAGCCTTTGCTTGAAGTCTTACTTGCGCAGCTTGGCCAACTCAGTCTGCAGCTCGGCCACGGTGCCGCTGATGGCAGCGCCGTGTTTGTCGATCACGGGCTTGAACTTGTCACGCAGCTTGCCTTGCTCGGCGGCGGAGAGCTCGGTCACGGTCATACCAGCTTTTTTCAGTTGGTCGAGTTGACCTGCAGCCAGCTCGCGGTTGACTTGGCGCTGGTACTTGCCGGCTTCAACTGCCGCGTCGGCCAGGATCTTCTTTTCGTCTGCTGACAGCGTGTCCCACACCTTCTTGCTGAAGATGAAGGACTGCGGGTTGTATTGGTGGTTAGACACCACCAAGAACTTCTGAACCTCGGCAAACTTGTTGGCCAAGATCACGCTGAAGGGGTTTTCTTGCCCGTCGATAGCTTTGGACTCCAAGCCGGCGTACACCTCGGGAAAAGCCATCGGCGTGGGGTTGCCGCCCACCGCCTTCACCCAGTCCACATTGATGGCGTTGGGGATCACGCGCAGCTTCAGGCCTTCCAGGTCTTCCACTTTGTTGATGGCGCGCTTGCTGTTGCTGATGTTGCGGAAGCCCAGTTCCCAGAAGGCCAGGCCCATGATGCCTTTGTCGGCCAATTTGGCGTGCAGCTTCTGGCCGAAGGGGCCGTCCACCACAGCGTCGGCTTCTTTGCCGTTGGCAAACATGAAGGGGAAGTCAAACACCTCGAAGTCTTTGATCTGCGAGGCCAAGATGCCGGAGTTCAACACCGTCATTTCAACCGTACCGCCTTGCAGCGCAGATACCGTGGGCGCGTCGCCGCCGAGCACGCCACCGGGGAACAGGTTGACCTTGATCTTGCCGCCCGACTTGGCGGCCACGATCTCAGCAAACTTCTCAATGCCCATGCCCAACGGGTGAGTCTTGGGGTTCTGGATGCCCAGCTTGAACGTGCGCTCTTTGATGTCTTGCGCCGACGCTACGCCGAGCGCAGCCAAGGCCACAGCGGCAACCAGGGTCTTCATGATCATTCGTTTCATCGTCATCTCCTTGGGGGTTACCTCAGCGAGGTAAATCAATAAAAGAACTTCAGTGGCCATAGGACCAACTGCGGGAACAACACCATCAGAAACATCACCGTGAACTGCGCAATCATGAACGGCACCACCCCGCGCGTCACTTCGTCCATCTTCAACTTGCCCACACCGGCCACCACATTGAGAACCGTGCCCACGGGCGGTGTGATCAAACCAATGGCGTTGTTGATGATGAACAGCACGCCAAAGTAGTAGGGGTCGATACCGGCGGCTTTGATCACCGGCATCAGCACCGGCGTCAAGATCAGGATGGTCGGCGTCATGTCCATGGCCGTGCCAACAATCATCACGATGAGCATGATCGTGATCAGCAGCAAGGTGGGGTTGTCCATGAACGGCTGCAGAATAGAGATCAACTGTGCTGGCAAGTTAGCCACCGTGATCATCCAGGCCGACACCATGGCTGCGGCCACCAAAAACATAACGACCGAAGTGGTCTTGGCGGCCGACACAAACACTTCACGAAGCTGCTTCAAGCTGAGTTCGCGGTAGACAAACATGGCCACCACGAGTGCATAGACGGCTGCGACCACCGCTGCTTCGGTGGGCGTGAAGACGCCCATTTTCAAGCCCACCAGCACGATGAAAGGCAGCATCAGCGCCCAGGTAGATTGGCGCAACGCTGTCCAGCGTTCTGCCGAGCTGGCCTTCGGTGGCGGTGTGATGTTTTCTTTGCGCGCAACGATGGTCCAGACCACGGCAATGGCCACGCCCAACAAAATGCCAGGCACGATGCCGGCGATGAAGAGCTTGCCGATGGACAAGTTGGCCGCCACACCAAACACCACAAAACCTATGGACGGCGGAATGACCGGCGCAATAATGCCGGCCGAGGCAATCAAGCCGGCTGCACGTGCTGGGTCATGCCCGGCGCGCCGCATCATGGGCAACAACAACGCGGCCAGCGCAGCTGTGTCGGCCACGGCCGAGCCCGACAACGCGGCCATCAGCACGGCAGCCAAGATGGTGACGTAACCCAGGCCGCCACGCAGGTGGCCCACCAGGGCCAGCGCGAGGTTGACGATGCGACGGCTCAAGCCGCCCACATTCATGATCTCGCCGGCCAACATGAAAAACGGCACCGCCAGCAGCGGAAAGCTGTCGGCACCGTTGATGAGGTTCTGCGCCAATATTTGTGCGTCAAACTGGCCCATGTGCCACATCAGCGCGGCGCCGGAAACCAACAAGGCATAGGCGATGGGCATGCCCAGCGCCATGGCAGCCAGCAGCGAGGCCAGAAAAATCGCGACCGTCATTTGGTTTCTTCCGACTCTTGCACCATCACCAATTCGTCGTCGCGCATGCGCCCGCTGAGTGTGCGCACCAGCTCGCGCAACAGCAGCAAAGCGGCCGGCACGGCAAACACGATGCCGGCGGCATACACCACCGCCATAGGCCAACCGGTGACGGGCGCTTCAACGTCCCAATTAATACGTGCCTGTGCCAAGCTGCCCGAGAAGATGAGCCAGGTGACGCCCAACATCAGCAGCTGCGAAACCACCAGGCATGCGCGCTTGCCGCTGACGCCCAAGCGGCTGACCAACATGTCAGAGCCCAGGTGCGCATGCTCTTTCAGCGCCACCAAGGCACCGAGAAACGTCATCCACACAAACAGCCAGCGCGACAACTCTTCGCTCACCGCAATGCCGGAATTGAAAACGTAGCGCAGCACGACGTTGCCAAAGACCATGGCGACCATCAGTGCCAACAACAGCACCATCACCGTTTCGATCAGCCCGCACGCGCGGTCGACAAATTTGGAGGTCATCGTGCCCAAGGCAGCTCCTGCAGCGCGCCAAGTTTCGACGCGGAGCGAATGATGTACGAACTGGTTAGTTTTCGAATTCGGGCAAACCCGCAATTTCCGCCGAACTAAAGTAGCACAATGTTTTTTATGTTTACTTCGTAGGATAAGACTGCATCAACGAGTTCTCTATGATCGGCGGCATGCTTTCGCCTTTCGGCGGTGGAGACGCCGTTTGACCACTGTCCCGCGCTATTTGTCTGCCTCGGCCTTCGGCACTTTGGTGCTGATCGCTTTCCTGATGGGCGCCAACCACGTGGCGGCGCGCGTGGCGTTCAACAACGGCGTTGACGTGGCCACCGCTGTCATGGCACGAAGCGCGGCCACGGCAGCCGTCCTGGCGCTGTTGTTGTGGTTGATGCGGGTGCCCCTGGCGCTCAAGCCCAAGCACCGCAAAGCCCTGCCCGCTATCGGATTGCTGGTGGCTATGCAGAGCTTGTGCCTGTACTCTGCAGTGGCGCGCCTGCCGGTGGCCCTGGCGCTCCTGGCCTTCAACACTTACCCCTTGTTCACGGCGTTGTGGTCGGCGCTGGTGTACCGCCAGCCACCACAGCGCCGCGTGCTCTGGGCCATGCCGGTGATGCTGTTCGGCTTGGCACTGGCGCTGGATGTGCTGGGCGGGACCTCGGGGCTTGGAGCCGCCGGACAGTGGGGCCGCATCGGTGAAGGCGTGGCTTACGCGCTGGCGGCGGCTGCCATTTTCGGCCTGGCCCTGGTGCTGACGCAACACGAGGCTGGCGACCTGGACGGCCGAGTGCGCACCTTCAGCACCATGCTGCAGGTGGGATTGCTGGCTGCCGCCATGGGCGCCATTCAGGGCGGTTATCAATGGCCCCAAGCGCCAGCGGGCTGGTGGGCGCTGGCCGCATTGAGCCTGCTCTACGGCACGGGGTTCACCATCATGTTTACCGTATTGCCGCGCCTGGGCGTGGTGGGCAATTCAGCCATCATGAATGTCGAGCCCATCTTTGCGCTGGTGCTGGCCTGGGCCTTGCTGGGGCAGCACATTGCAGCCATTCAAGTGGTGGGCGGGTTGGTGGTTGTGGGCACAGTCATGTGGCTGGGGCTGCGCCGGACGTGACGGCGCGCTGGCCGCTCACAAAGGTAGAACAGAGTAACCGAGGCAAACAGGGAATTGGCGCTGGCGCCGCGGTTCCCAATCGCTTGCCCGCCCGCTCGTAAGTGGCCGACAGTTCAAGCTGTCCAGGGTGCGGTGGCAGCCTGTGCCGCGCCAGAGCCTGCATTTGCAGGCGGTGCGCATCTTCTTGCAGCCCTTCGGTCGCCTTAAGTCGTGCCTTCAGTGCCAAGCCGGCAGGGTGCGCATCGCGCCAGGTTGGCGCACCGTTCATCACGGTGCTCGCAGTTTCAGTGTCACCGCGTTCAAGCAACAGCCAAGCTGCGTCCAAGCGGGCCATTTGGCTGGACATACTCAGTGGCAGGTCGGTCACTATGCTCATCAGCATAGACAAGGCTTTATCTCGCTCGTGACTCAACGCAAATTGCGCAGCCTGCGCGTATCGCACGCCGGCTTTCCACTCCGGGAACTCATGACCTTGTTTCAGGCTCTCAAAGGCACGGATACAGTTTTCCAGCTGGGTGCCATCGCCTTGGGCCATCTCCATGTGCAGCAAGGCATGCAGACACCGCAGGCGGTAGCTCAGCCCAGGCCAGACACCGTCGTGACAGGCTGCCGCAACCAGGTGTTCACGCGCGGAAGCGCTGTGGCCCTTGCCGATCGCGGCGCAGCCAGCCGCCACATGAAATGGCACCGGCTTGGAAGGCTCGTCTGCAAATGCCTCGCGGAATTTTTCCGCCAAGCGGTCCACCGCATCGGTGCGCCCGAGATGCAGGTAAGCCAAACCGACCCCGGCCACCGTGGCACCGTCATAGGTTCGAAGAAGATCAAGGTTGAAGCAACTTAACGCGTCATCACATTGTTGGGCGGCTTCATCAAACAGCCCGAGATGGAGATTGACCAGCGCCAACTGTGCGAGCGCGTGACCGCGCATCGGGCGTTGGGTTAGCCGGCGCCAAATTTGCAGCGCATGTTCCAGCCGCTGTTTGGCTTGAATGAGATCGCCTTCGTTTCGGTCAGCAATGGCCAGGTTTTGCTGGCATGCGGCTACACGGACCAAGTTGTCAGTTGATCGGCTGTCCGCCAACGCCCGGTTCAGGTAAACCCGAGATCGTTCGTATTGGCCCATCTCCATGAAGAAGTTTCCCGCGCTGATACGCAAAGAAATAGCCAAATCGGTCGGCCCTGACTTGTCCGCCCAGGCCAATGCCTCCTCGCGGTGTTCGACGCAAAGCGGAATCAGATTGGGGTCTCCAGTCAGGTTCAGCCCCTGAGCAATCAAATCGTGGCAACCGCTGAGTAATTGAACCGTGGGCGTGACCCGCACGCGTTCCAACAAAGCCCGAGCGCAGTCCAGACCAGCAGGGTCCTTGAGCCAAATCATGCAGCGCACGCGTTCCAGCTCGAAGGTCAAATTGTCAGGTTCCAAGGCGCCGGCTGCTGCCACCAACGCCCCTGCTGTACGCCAATCGTGCGTGGAAACACATTCCATGGCGCGAGCAAAAATCTGGTTGACAAATGCATCTCGGGATGGGAGCTCTCCTGAAGAGTTAGCCCCTGAAAGAACCGAGTCCGCAATGGCTTTGGCCAAGCGTTCACACAACGCAATCGGGTCGCCGTCGCGCAAGCTGCCGATCGCGCCACCTGCGCGACGGCTGAACACCTCATAGTCCAGCCATTGGCGGCCACCCTGGCTGCGCAGTACCGCGTGGACCACATGGTCCAGGCCAAAAAACTCGCAGGCATCGCGCGCAAGCGCACCGGTCGTCATGCCCGCCGGCAACTGCTGGAAAAAGTCCGACCCGATTGCGGTGGCCGCCAAGCGCCGATCGCGCTCCAACGCGTGACCGACGAGCGCCATCAAGCCCACCTGTGTCCAGGCCAAAGTGGTGTCTTGCGTCTGGTTTCGCACCGGAAACAAACCAACACGCAGTGCGGGCACAACCCCATCGCTCGCAATGGTAGGCGCGGCCGGTGCCGTGGCAAGCGTTTGGGGAATTTCCTGAACCGGGCCGACAAAACGGTATCCAAACCCGTAAACATTCTGAATCCACACGGGCTGCTCAGAACTGTCACCCACCACACGACGCGCCAACATGACTGTGCGCGCGAGCACGCTATCCGACAGCTCGGCACCACGCCAAACTTCGTCGATCAGTTCCTGCTTGGCGACCGCACGGTGCCGTGCGACCAACAAGTACGCCAACAAGTCAAAGACCTTGGGTGGTGCCGTCTGCAAGCGACCATCGACCAGTACCTCGCGGGTCGCAATCCTGACTTCGCAAGTCCCGAACGAAAAGATTACATCTGCTGTGCGCAATATCGGTCCCTTTGTCTGATCGCTCACGTGGCGGGTAGCCCCGATCCACGATGCCAAATTCCGTGAAGGCGAAACGATAGCCACCCTGGCACCTGCATCGATGCCCAATTCAGGTGGAAAGCAACAGCGAAATCAGTCCATCACGGGATGGAAATCACATGCTCATCAAAGATTCATGCCAGGCAGCGTCAGCCTCAGGACAGCTTGAATGCGTCCAGACTGTGCCGAAGCAAGCCCGCGTTTTCCCGCAGGCTTGCCACCGCTACCGATGTCTGTTCCACCAAGGCCGCGTTTTGTTGAGTGTCATGGTCCAGCTCGCTCACTCTTGCAGAAATTTCGGCCAGTTCAGCGGCCTGAAAGGCTGCCGCTTCCGCCATCTTGCAGAAGCAGGCCACAATTTCTTCAGCGTGGTCGGCCACCTCAGCAATGGCCGTTCGTGCGTCCTGAACAACGGCACTGCCCGCATCCGCTCGAGCGACACTCATCTGGATGAGGTCTCGGATCTCGTGCGCAGCCGCTGCGCTGCGCATGGCCAGCCGCCGAACTTCAGTCGCCACCACGCTGAAACCGCGGCCGGAGTCGCCGGCGCGGGCGGCTTCGACAGTCGCATTGAGTGCCAAGATGTGGGTCTGCAGCGCGATGCCGTCGATCACACCGGTGATGTCCGCAATGCGGTTTGAGGCAGTGCGAATGTCGGACATGGTCAACACCACTTCTGAAAAAACCCGGCCGCTGCGCTCGGCAGATATCGCAAAGCTTTGCGCCAGGCAAGAGGCTCTCTCGGCGTCGATTGCGGACGTCTTCGCAGTGACCCCCAGGCCGCAAATCGAAGCGCGCTGGCGTTCCAAGAAGACTGCCGCTTGCTCGGTACGGGCGGCCAGATCAGCGGTGGCGGCAGCGACTTCACCACTGGCAACATCAAAACTACCTGCAGCCTGGGCAAGATTGGCCATCAAAATCCGTAGCGCAGCGTGCGCTTTGCTCAGTGCCCGCAGCAGTGAAGCCGTCTCGTCGTTACCTTTAGGGCGTGGCGGTGCGAGCTGCAGCTGACCAAGACTCAAAGCCCCCAAGTGCTTCATCAATGTACGGTTGCCCTTGCTGATGACAAAATAGAAACAGGCAAAGCAGTACAGCGCCAATAGCAGGCAGACCACAGCCAGAACCGAAACCCACACCAGGGACTGAAGCATGGCCCTCTGCCGGAGGGCAAGCGCCTCCTGCAGTGCCAACAATGTGCGTTGCACCAGGGCATAGGCCTGCACCGTGTGCCGATCAGCGAGCAGGTGAAAGTCAGAAGCCTTGACGCTACCTCCGCCCTCGATAACCTCAACCCGAGCTACACGAAGCAGCTCTCTCAGGCTACTGAGGGCCTGGTCTGCACCCAAGGCATGAATTGAATCCGGATTCAGAGCGGCGGCTCGCATGTACGCCCGCTCCATGCGATCCAGGCTAACCTCCATGCGTGCCATCCGGTCAACCAGCAAGCGAAGCAGGCTTTGATCGTCACGAGTCAGCAACAGTGCTGCAAATTTACTTGCGTCGGCAGTTGTCAGCAGCAGGTCCGGTGCTTCGACGATGGCAGCAACGACCAGCAACGAGGCGAGTTCATCGGCGTCAACGGTTAGCCGGCTGGCCTGAACTATTTCAGTCTGAAACGCCCACATGGCCTGCAATGCTTGCGAAGGACCAAGCGCAGAGTCCATCGGACTCGCACTGAGTTCACCGCTCATCAGACCACCAACGCTTGTCTTGAACTGCTTCCAATTCAATGATGGGTTGGCTCCTGCACTCCAATTCGCCTGTGCCGCCACCAGATCCTTGAGCCGCAGCGCAAGTTCTTCACGCGCTGCAGTCCAGGCAGGCTGCCCATCGCTTCGGTCAGTGGCTGACCGCTCCTGCAAGATCTGCATGCGCTGGATGGACTGAATCACAGGCTGCGCATGCAGCAGAACCTGAGCACCCTGCATTTCAAGAACCAACTCCCGGTAATCACCCGCAACGCGGTAGCCGTACAGCCCAACGGTCAATGCCAGCGGTAGTGCAAAACAGCTCGAGATCAAAAGCGCCTTACCTCGAAAAGGCAGCAGGCCAAAAAGCCACAGGCCCGGCCACCACAACGCATTGCGCCACTTTTCAAGACAGGGACGGGAAGTGGTGGTTCTGGAAATCGACACTGAATTCGCGGGATGCATAACGGGGCCTCAGAATGACGTTTTGTGCGGATTGGGGTTGCAGCAGCGCAAACCGAATAACGCACTCATGCCGCTCATTGAGCCACCGCCTGCAGCGTTCAGGCCATCGATCAACGCGGCAATGGCCGGTCTGAAATGAGCTCGACAGGCAATGCGAATGGGTCGCGAACGACTCAGCGTCCCAAGCCCACGCACTGATACAGCACGCGGCGAGTATTCACAAAGTGCGGCCGCACACGTGAGCTCCATGCCGTGCCACGCACCGCCAACCATGGCGGGCTGTTGAACGCGGCGCGCTCGACCAGCTCGTAAGCCGCGTGATATTTCGGCCCTGCGCCTTCAAGCACTTCGTAGCGCGCGGCCCCGCCGACGCCTGGCACGCGGGCCAAGCCTGGCAGGTGCTCTTGTTCGTACCAGGCATTGAAGTCAGCCTCATACTCGGGAACGACATCGGTGGCCACCGTGTAGTGCCAAGCCGCCTGAGTGCCGGCGGCTGGCCCGGTGTGGCTGCTCAGCGTTTGAAGGCGCACGGCCAGACCACCCGGCGCGGCGCGCGCAAGTTGGTCATCCGCCAGGTAGGTGCACGCCTCTGAGCCGTCTTCGGCCACAAACAAGCGCAGTTGATGCTGGACCGCCCATTGCGCAGCGGCTGTCGAATTGGGGACAAAACGAACGAACCACATCATGTGACCCTTCAGTGCAGGCCGTAGCTCAATGCCCCACGCGCAAGGCCACCAAAAACCGCGACACCATGTTGTAGGCCGCCACCGTGGCCACCAGCTCGACCAACTGCTGTGGGCTCACTTGCTGTTGCAGCTCATCCATCAGCGCATCAGGCACTTCGATATCGCGTGTCATGGCGTCGGCCAAAGCCAAGGCCTGCCGTTCACGCATATCAAAGAGATCGCCGATTTGTTGCAAGCGCACGGCTTCGATCTTGGCTGCGCTCACGCCCTCGCGCAGGGCGATGGGCGCATGCGCATCGAACTCAAAACCCGCTCGGTTGAGAACCGCCACGCGCAGAATAATGAGCTCGCGCAGGTCACCAGGCACCGAAGTCTGGTTGCGCACCGCCGTAAGCATGCGCTCCCAGCCCGAGGCGATGGGCGCACTGTTCAATAGAACCTGGTAGAGCAGCGACACCCGGCCGCGCTCAGCCAAGATGCGCCCTTCAATTTCAGCCAACTCGGGGTTGGAGCCGGGCTGAACCAAGGGGACACGTGGGCCCTTCGAAGCGTGCGGCGACATCACTCGGCCTTGATCTTCTTGGCGCGGATCAGCCCTGCCCATTTGTCGGTGTCGCGTTTGAGCAGCGCTGTCAATTCACCCGGGGTTGAGGGTGCAGGCTCTGCACCCGTGTCCAACAGCTTGGCTTTCAAGGCCGGTGTGTTTAAAGCGCGGCGAACGGCATCGTTCAGCGCGGCCACCGTGGCGCTGGGCGTCTTGGCCGGCGCAAACAGCGCATACCAGTTGTTGGTGTCCACATTGGCAATGCCCAGCTCGGCCAAGGTGGGCACATTGGGCAAGGCAGGGTGGCGCTGGGTGGAGGCCAAACCGATGGCCTTGAGCTTGCCGCCGCGCACGTGCCCAATGAGGCCCGGGATGTCACCAAAGAACCCACTCACCTGCCCGCCCATCACATCCGTGATCGCCGGCGCGGCACCCTTGTACGGCACATGCAGCAGGTTGGCGCCACTGGCGTCGGCCAACTGCTCAATGGCCAGATGCGGAATACTGCCAATGCCCGATGAGGCCATGGCCGTGGCTTCTTTGCGCCGTTTGCTGTTAGCAACAAACTCCGCCGCATCTTTGGCCGGGTCTGCCGGGTTGACAACCAACAACTCGACGTTATTGACCACCACCGAAACGGGTGTGAAATCGCGCCCCATGTCGTAAGCCAGCTTGTCGTACAGCGCTGAGTTGATGGCAGCGGCGCCCACGCTGGTGATCCACAAGGTGCTGCCATCGGGTGTTGAACGCATCACCTCAGCCGCGCCTACCGCTCCGTTGGCGCCAGCCTTGTTTTCAATGACCACCGTGTGACCCAGCTCGCGCCCCAGGTGCTCGGCCAGCGAACGCGCCACAAAGTCAACCGGCCCACCCGGCGGGAAGGACACGATGATGCGCGTGGTTTTGGTCTGCGCCGGCGCGCCAAAAGGCAGGCTCAAACCTAAAGCGGCAGCCATCAAAGTGCGTCGGATCATCTCGGGTCTCCAGTGTGTTGGGAGCTGGGGTTCGCTGCGGAGAAATCGGTGTCAGTCGCAGCGGGCTGTCATGCCGCCATCGACCACGATTTCGGTACCAGTGATAAAGCGCGCTTCGTCACTGGCCAAAAATAATGCCGCTGAGGCGGTATCGCGGCCGTCACCCATGAAGCCCAGCGGTATGCGGCGCTGCCGCTGCGCCAGCAAGGCTTGTACATCACCGCCAGCACGCTGCCCAGCCAAACGCGTTTCAACCATGGGCGTATGCAATTGGCCCGGCACCACCGTATTGACACGGATGCCGTTGGCCGCCTGCTGCACCGCCACCACGCGCGAGAGTTGAATCACGCCAGCCTTGGTAGCGGCATAGGCCACCTGCGCACTGCCGGTCCAACGCAGGCCCGACGTCGACGCGATATTGACGATGGCGCCAGCACGCTGCGCGATCAACGTCGGGAGCACATGTTTGCAGGTGAGAAACACGCTCTTGAGGTTGATGTCTACTTGCGCGTCCCAAACGTCTTCGCTCATCTCCACCGGGCCGCCAGCCGCGGAGCCGCCCACGTTGTTGATGAGGATGTGGATGCCACCAAAACGCGCGATGCATGCAGCCGCCATGGCTGCCACAGCCGCGCTGTCGGTCACGTCACAGGCGTGGCAGGTCATGGCTTCGCGCGCGGCGCCTGCGCGCTCCAAAGTCTCTGCCAAACGCTCGGGCTCGCGGTCCACCGCGAAGACATGCGCGCCCTCTTCGGCCAATCGCACCGCCATCGCTCGGCCATTGCCCCAGCCAGGTCCGACACAGCCCGCACCGGTCACAATGGCTATCTTGCCTTCAAAACGTGGCTTCATGCGTCGAATCGATATAAACGTTGGGGGTTACTCACCATCAGCGCATGCAGGGCTTGCGCGCTGGGCGCCAGGCGCTGAATCAGCTTGACCAGAAGGTCCTCGTCGGGCACCGGGCCAGCATGGTTGGGGTGGGGCCAATCGTTACCCCAGACGACCCGATCACCATGCTCTGCCACCAGCTGGGCAGCCAAGGGCACGGCATCGTCATAGGGTGGACCCAGGCGTGTGATGCGATCCACACCGCTGACTTTGACCCAGAAAGTCGGTTCGTCCAACAAACGGCGCAGCGCTTGAAAAGCTGCGCCGCCTGCACCCAAACCAGCGTCGATGCGGCCGATGTGGTCGATGACCACCGGCACTGGCGAAGCGCGCAGCGCCGGCGCCACCTCGGTAAGCAGCCGTGTGTCGCCATGAATCTGCAAGTGCCAGCCCAGCGGCAGCAAGCGCTGCGCCAGTGCCAATACGTCATGGACGGGGGCACGTCCTCCCAAATGGCCCATGTAGTTGAACCGGACACCACGAAACCCTGCTGCGTCCAGCCGCAGGAGCTCGGCGTCACTCACGTCGGTAGCCAGCAGCGCCACACCGCGGTAGCTGCCCGGCCGGCCCGCGAGCGCGTGGGCCGCAGCACTGTTGTCCAGGCCATGGCAGGCTGACTGCACCACCACACATCGCTGCAAGCCCAGCCGATCGTTCAACGCGTACAAGGCCTCTCGAGGCGCATCCAGCGCGGGAACGAACGGCGCGCCCATTGCATAGGGAAAACGTTCACGGGGCCCAAAGACGTGACAGTGGGCATTGCAGGCGCCCGCAGGCAGCGGCAGAAGTGGCATCAACCGATTGTGGTCGCCGACGGTCAGGCGCGCTACCGACTTCTCCCATATCAGCTATGTGCATAGGCTATGAACGGGCGCAGTTCCATGGCTGAGAATCCTGTCGGCCTGGCCATCACGGAGAATGTGCCACCATGCCCAAGCCTTCTTCAAAGCCCGACACGCGCCCTGTCTTGATCGCCGGTGGCGGCATCGGTGGCATGGTCACCGCGCTTACCTTGCACCAGATTGGCGTGCCCTGCATCGTTTTTGAATCAGCCGCTGAGCTGCGGCCTCTGGGTGTGGGCATCAACCTGCAGCCTAACGCCGTGCGTGAACTGCACGACCTGGGGTTTGGCAACGATGTGCTGGCCACTATCGGCATTGCCGCGCGCGAATGGGCGCTGGTGGGCCGCAACGGCAACGACGTGTATGCCGAACCGCGCGGCCTGTTGGCCGGCTACCGCTGGCCGCAGTTTTCCGTGCACCGCGGCCAGTTACAGATGCTGCTGTACAAAGCCGTTAGAGACCGCTTGGGGCCAGAAACTGTGCGCCTGGGTCAGCGTGTGCAGGGCTATCGCAACAGCGAACACGGCGCCACGGCCCTGATCGAAAGCAGTACCGGCCAGCGGCACGAAGTGCAAGGCCGTCTGCTGGTGGCGTGCGACGGCTTGCACTCAGCCATCCGCGCGCAAATGCACCCTCAGCAGCCGCCGATCCAATGGGGCGGCGCCATCATGTGGCGCGGCACCACGCCGGGTGTGCCCATACGCAGCGGCGCCAGCTTTGTGGGCGTGGGCAGCTTGCGCCACCGCGTGGTGCTGTACCCCATCTCTGAACCCGACTCAGCAACCGGCCTGGCCACGATCAACTGGATCGCCGAGATCACCGTGGACAACAGCGGCGGCTGGCACCAAGGCGACTGGAATCGCCGCGTAGCGCTGAGCGAATTTGCTCATCATTTCGACGGTTGGAACTTTGGCTGGCTGGATGTGCCGACACTGCTCAGGGGCGCCAACGAGATCTTTGAATACCCCATGATCGACCGCGACCCTGTGCCCACCTGGGTGGACGGTCGCGTGGCGCTGCTGGGTGACGCCGCGCACGTGATGTACCCCGTGGGCAGCAACGGAGCCAGCCAAGCCATCATCGACGCGCGGGTGCTGGGCGCTGAAATGTTGCAGCATGGCGTGACGTCTGCTGCACTGCGCGCCTACGACCAACGCTTGTGCGGCCCCGTTTCAGCACTGGTGCTGCGCAATCGAGGCAGCGGACCCTTTGGCATCTTGGGCTTGGTTGATGAACGTTGCGGCGGCATCTTCGACAACATCGACGACGTGATTCCCGCCGCCGAGCGCGAGGCTTTCATGGCCGGCTACAAACAAGCGGCGGGCTTTGCAATTGAAACGCTCAACGCGGCGGCACCCACCATTGCGGCCGGTGCCCGTGTAACTGTGTGAGTTGTTGCGCGTCAATTGAGAATCATCGTGGCGGCCGCTCAAGTATGAGCCCAGGTCGCCGAGTGACTAGGCAGGTTTTGAGCGGCCACTCGCGCTGCAACCTGCCAGGACCCGAACATGGACCTCAACAGCGCCAACCAAGCCCATTCCGAGTGGAAAGTCAAACTACGGCTGGCCATCAACAAACAAGAGCAGCTGGACGTCGCCACGGTCAGCGCTGACAACTGCTGCGCCTTTGGCAAATGGTTGCACGGTGAAGCCAAGAGCAAATACAGCAGCCTGCCCGCATACCGAGACTGCCTGGGAAAACACGCCACCTTCCACAAAGAAGCCGGTGCGGTGGCGCGTTTGATCAATGCCAAAGACTATGCCAAGGCCTCGGCCGCCCTGGACGGCGGCACGGCCTATGCTGCAGCCTCAAGCGCTGTAGGCGCAGCCATTCTGGGCTTGAAGAAAGTTGTGCCGGCCTGAAGGCCGGCCAACGGGCGTTTCAGGGGGCGGCGAAGCCGTGCGTGGCCAAGATCTTCTGACCCCGCGCACTCAAGACAAACGCAACAAACTCGGCAGCGCCAGCTTGTACTGGCGTGGTTGTTGTGATGCCGTAAAGTGCACCCACAGCCAGCGTGTTGGGCAACTGCAGGACTTGCAAAGCCGGCACCTCGCGTTGCGCTTCGGCAGCACTGGTGCAGTAGGTAAAAAAGATGTCGGCTTGACCTTGCGACATCACCACGCCGTACAAACTGCGCCCAGCCGGAGCTTGGGGAGACTGCGGCCCGCCCGTGAGTTGAAGTGCTTTGCCTTTCAGCATTGCCGCTGAACCCGGTGCGGCTGCACCGCTGGATTCGATGCGCTCAAACAGCTCGAAAGCATAGTCGCCCGAGGGGTCGGCCTTGGGGGTTGAGATGCCCACGCGCACATCCGCATCCAACAGTCGTTGCGCCAAGGTCTTGCCGTTCAACTGGAACGCGGCCGAGCTCAACCCGCACAAGCGGTTGCGCGCAAAGGCCTGCGTGGGCGCGGCTTTGCCAGCACGGCTGAGCGCCTCGGGGTGGTTCATGTTGGCCGATGCAAAAACGTGCGCCGCCTCACCCTTCTCGATGCGTTCTTTCAGCAGACCCGAAGGACCGAAGCTGAGCTTGACTGTCGTGTTCGCTGGTCCTTGCGGCGGTGTTTCAAAGGCGCGGGCCAGCTCTGTCAGCGCAGCGCGCAGGCTGCCTGCAGCGTAGACGGTCACGGGCTCTCTGACTGCAGGAGTCTGCGCCCAAGCCCCAGTCCCTGCGGCCAGCCCGAGGGCAGCTGCGGCCTGTCCCACCAGCCGCATCAACGGAGCCGTCTTCACGGCTTGGTGGCGTTACCAAAGAACAGCTGCTCGCCGCCTATTTTGTAGCCCGCGATTACAGCCTGGCCTGCGGGTGAAACCACCCAGTCGGCAAAGGTCTGCGCCAAGTCCTTCTTCACATGCGGGTGCTTGGCCGGGTTGACGACGATCACACCGTAAGGGTTGAACAGGCGCTTGTCGCCTTCAACCAAGATGGCCAAGTCGCCCCGGTTCTTGAAGTTCAGCCAAGTGCCGCGGTCCGCGAGCGAGTAGGCTTCCGTAGAAGAGGCCATGTTCAGCGCTGGGCCCATGCCGCAGCCACACGATTTGTAGGTGGCGGGCTTGCCGGGCGCAGGGTCTTGGCCTGCCATTTTCCAAAACCGCAGCTCGGCCGCGTGAGTGCCACTTTTGTCGCCACGCGAAATAAATGACGAGCCTGACTTGGCCAATTTGGCCAAGCCTTCAACAATGTCTTTGCCGCGCACACCAGCCGGGTCAGACTTCGGGCCGACCAGCACAAAGTCGTTGTACATCACGTCACGCCGCGCCAGGCCAAAGCCCTCGGCTACAAACTTTTCCTCGGCAGCCACATCGTGCACAAACACCACGTCGGCGTCTCCGCGCCGCGCACTGTCCAGAGCCTGCCCAGTGCCCAGCGCCACCACGCGCACGTCAATGCCAGTGGCTTGTTTGAAAGGGGGAAGCAAATGGGCAAACAAACCCGACTGCTCGGTCGAGGTGGTCGAGGCCATCACGATAAATTTGTCTTGGGCCTGTGCGCTGCCCAGCAGCAGCAACAAGCCAGCAAACCACGTGACCCAACGCGCCTGTACCAACGTGCGCAAGCTGAACTTCATGTCGATTCTTTCTAAGGTGCAATTGAACCGACATTCTTTCAAGCCCCGCGCCGGCTTGCGATATGTACGCGCGTGCATAGCCACGCGCTCGATCGCGCGCTGGACGTTGGCCCTTGACTTCTGTTGGGCAAAGGCCGCTCAGCGCGGCCCAGACGGCGGCTGGCTGAACAGTTTGGCCGCGCGACCTTTAAGTTCCAGCAATTCGGTCGGGGTCACGAAGTAGCGCCCGCCCAGCGCGTCGACGTCCACACGAAATTCAATTTCGCGGCTGCCGCTGCGCAAGATGCCCACACTGAATTCGTAGTCACGCTGCTGGGCAGGAACGCCTTTTGTCGCGACGTCATAGTCTTCGTAGCGAACGGCGCGAATTTCTCCGCTGGCCAAATCGAGCTCGCCGCTGGCGCGGACCTCGGTTTCACTGAGTTCGTCGATGATGGTGATGGGCAGCTTCAGGTCCATAGGAGATGCGAAAAATCCGGTTTTGGGCCTGGCTCGGATAGGCCAGGCGGGTGCAGATTGTCCGCTGAAGCGGGAGGCGCAGTGGCCACGGCCCAAGCAAATCAGCCAAAAAGCCCCGGCGCCGATCCGGGTGCGGCGTCATCCGCGTAAAAGCAGGCAGGGCACACCGCGCGGTAGCGCTCGTTGCCGCCGATCTCCACTTGCGCGCCCTCTTGCACGCGCCGGCCTTGCGCGTCGATGCGGATGTTCATGGTGGCTTTGCGGGCGCATGCGCAGATGGAGCGCATTTCCTCCACTCCGTCTGCCAGCGTGAGCAAGGCTGCGCTGCCCTCGAACGCTTCGCCGCGGAAATCGCTGCGCAGGCCCCAGCACAACACGGGCAGGTTTTCGACATGCGCCAGGCGGTGCAATTGCCGCACCTGGGCCAGGGTCAGAAATTGAGCTTCGTCGATCAGCAGACAGGCCACCGGGCTCGCGGTGCCGGGCGTCAAGTGCGCTGCGCTGAATTCGGTATCGGGCCCAAACGTTGCCGCATTGCGCGCCAGGCCCAGGCGCGAACCGATAACCCCGGTGCCGCTGCGGTCGTCGTGCGCAGCGGTGAAGAGCAAGACCCGCATGCCGCGCTCCTCATAGTTGTGCGCCGCTTGCAGCAAGGCCGTGGACTTGCCTGCATTCATGGCGGCATACCGAAAGTAGAGCTTGCTCATGCCAAGGCACTTTACGTCACGCCGATCACAGGGCGCCGCAGCGCCCCTGCGCAACCGCCTTGCCAACCGATGCGACCCAGGGTGCCATGCGGGCCATCTCTGCCGCGCGCGGGTGGGCTGCCGATCCGTCTTCGGCGCGGCGGCCGATGCCGTGAAGAATGGCGCTCAGCCGAAACAGATTGAAGGCCAAGGCGAAGGGCCAAAGCGGCCGCACCCGGTCCAACAGCGGCTCAGCCGCACGGCCGTTTCCAGCTAACACGTGGCGCACCTGCTCCAGCTGCTGAGGAAGCCCGGTCACTTTGCACCCTGCCAAGCCCTGCAGGGGCTCGGCCGGCAAGAGCCAAGCCATCGCGTGGTAAGCCAGGTCGCTTAGGGGCTCACCCAGGGTTGACAGCTCCCAGTCCAGCACGGCCACCACGCGCGGATGCCGCGGGTCAAACACCAAGTTTTCCATGCGGTAGTCACCGTGGGTCAGTGCAGGCGAAGCCAGCGGTGTGCCTGCCAAGGCCTGCGCTGGCGGTACATGGTCCGGCAGCCAATCGTTCAGCCAGTCCATATCTGCCATGGGTGCGCTCAGTTCACCGCTCCCGCAGGATTGCCGGTATTGCGAAGACCAGCGCGCAATCAGGCGTTCAAAAAAATGTTCTGCGCGGCCGAAGCCGGCCAAGCCACAGGCCGTCCAATCCACTCGGTGCAAAGCGGACAACACGCGCGCAGCGTCCGCGTAAATCGCACGGCGCTCGGCCGCCGGCACGTCGGGCAAGGTGGCGTCTCTGAAGATGCGCCCGGGCACCATTTGCATCACATAAAAGCCGGCGCCCAGCACAGCTTCGTTATCGCACAGCGCGTAAACCTTGGGCACCGGCACTTCGCTGCCTTGCAGTGCTCGAAGCACGCGAAATTCACGGTCTATGGCATGCGCCGAAGGCAAAAGGCCTGCTGCAGGACCGGGCCGCGCGCGCAAGACAACAGCCGGCGCGCCGTTGGAGGGCTGCAGCATCCAGGTCGGATTGGATTGCCCACCCGACAATCGCTGCGCCTGCCACTGCTGCGGCTGCGCCGGCCAGTCCGGCACATGCTCGCGCAGCCACTGGTGCGCGGCCGCCGGGTTGAGCGCAGCGGTCAACGGGGCTTAATCGGCTACAAAACCAGAGGCTTTGATCACCGGCTCCCAGCGGCGTGCGGAAGCGGCACCCCTCTGCGCCAATTCTTCTGGTGAAGCACCCACGGGCATGAAGCCCATGCTGTTGAGCTTTTCGCGCACATCGGGAAACGCCAAGGCCTTGGACAGCGCCTGGTTCCAAGCGTTAACGATGGCAGGCGGTGTGCCCGCCGGGGCATACAAGCCGTTGAAGCCCATGCCGGTGATGGTTGGAAAACCTTGCTCGGCAAAGGTGGGCACATCGGGCAATTGCGGTGCGCGCTGCGGCGACGACACAGCCAGCACGCGCAGCTTGCCCGCTTTGTGTTGCTCTGTCAGGCTGCTCATCACATCGATGACTGAGCTGACCTGCCCGCCCATCAAGGCCAGGATGCCCGGCGCGCTGCCTTGGAAGGGCACATCTTCCATCTTCACACCAATGGTCTGGCCCAGCACCATGCCAAAGAAGTGGTGTGGCGCGCCGCGCGCGGGGATGCCGTAGTTGGCTTTGGTCGGGTTTTGTTTGGTCCAGGCAACGAACTCCGCCAGCGACTTTGAAGCCGGCTCGGTGCCGGTGGCCAGCGCAAACGGAAACTCCGTCACCGTACCCACAGGCACCAAGTCACGCTGCGGGTCGTAGTTGAGTTTGCGAAAGGTGTAGGGGTACAGCGCGACCAAACCATCCGGCCCCAACATCACGGTCGTCCCGTCTGAGGCAGAGGCTTTCAACACATCCACCGCCAGGCGCCCACCGGCACCCGGCTTGTTTTCCACGATGACAGCCCGCTTCAGCTCGTCCTTCATTTTTTCGGCCAGGATGCGGGCCAGGGCGTCAAACGAGCCGCCGGCTGGGAAGCCCACCAGAATGCGCGCCGGCGTGGTGTTTTGCGCGAGTGCCAGCGGCAGTGCGCCCACCGCCAGGGCCAGCCCCAGCACGGCGCGCCGAAGGAGGTGGCTGGTGCGGTGCGCGGGCTGCTGAAGCGTGCCGCAAAGGCGAGCAGCGGAAGAAGAAATCGGGCTCCGTTGGGTCATTGATGTCTCCAATATCAGTCGGATTGTCCGACTGAAAGTGTCGAGGAGAGCCCTTGTCAATGGATCAGTGCAAACCCGAGTGTTCGATCGGCTTTCAGCGATACCACACGACCCATACTCAAAGTATGGGTTACCCATATGAAGACCACCATCGAATTGCCTAACGACCTGCTTGAGCACAGCAAGGCCGTCGCGCGGAGCGAGAACTCAACGCTCAAAGCACTTGTTGAGGAAGGTTTGCGCCTGGCACTGCGCGCGCGTACACGCAAGCGCGCCACGCCATTCGAGATGCAGCCTTTCCAGGGTGACGGCTTGTCACCCGAATACGCCAGCGCCGGCTGGGAGCAAGTGCGCGACGAGATCTACCGTGATCGCAGTTGACACTAACCTTCTTGTTTATGCTCACCGCGCTGACTCGCCATTCCACGAACGAGCGCGCTCGGCCATTGAGTCACTTGCGGCAGGCGCGCGGGAATGGGCCATCCCCTGGCCGTGTGCACACGAGTTCTTCGCTGTCGTCACCCACCCACGCATTTATAAAACCGCTACGCCGCCGGCAACAGCATTTGCGCAATTGCGCGCCCTGCACACGCTAGCCAACCTGGTCTTCATTGCCGAAGACGGGGAGCATTTGCCTCAACTTGAACTTCTAGCCCTAGCCGCCAAAATCCAGGGTGCGGCCATTCACGAAGCGCGCATCGCAGCGATCTGCATTTCGCACGGTGTCACGGAGCTCTGGTCGGCCGACCGCGATTTTTCGCGGTTCCCGGTACTTCACACGCGGAACCCATTGATTGGGTGACCTCAGATCAGCCCGGCAGTTTCGCCAACAGCCGCTTGGCTTCAGTGCAAATGGCGGCAGCCGTGATGCCGAAGTGCGGGTACAGCACCTCCGCCGGGCCTGAGGCCCCGAAGCTGCGCATGCCCACAAAGGCGCCGTGTTCGCCCAGCCAACGGTCCCAGCCCAGACGCACGGCCGCTTCACAGGCCACGCGCACGCTGCCAGGGCCAAGAACTTCTGCTTGATAGGCCTCGTCTTGCGCTTCAAAGAGTTCCCAGCTGGGCATGGAAACCACCGCGGTGGGAATGCCTTCAGCTTGTAGAGCGCTGTGCGCAGCCAGCGCCAGCGCCACTTCTGAGCCTGTGGCCAGTAGCGTTACGCGGCGCGGGCCGTTTTGCGCATCGGCCAGCACGTAGGCGCCCTGCCGTGACTGATTGGGCTCGCTCGCCATCTGGCGCACATGCGGCAGGGCTTGCCGTGCAAACACCAGCGTGGACGGCCCTGTGCGGTGCTCCAACGCAATCTCCCAGCACTCAGCCGCTTCCACGGCGTCAGCCGGCCGCAGCACCAACATATTGGGCATGGCGCGCAGCGAGGCCAATATTTCCACCGGCTGGTGCGTGGGCCCGTTGCGCCCAATGCCGATGGAGTCGTGGCTGAAGACAAACTTCACGGGCAAGCCCATGAGTGCTGCCATGCGCATGGCCGCGCGCTCGTAGTCTGAGAATGCCAGGTAGGTGACGGCCAGCGGCACGATGCCGCCGTGTGCTGCCATGCCATTGGCCATGGCCCCCATCACATGCTCACGCACGCCGCAGTGGATGTAGGCACCGTGGTGGTCATCGGCTGTAAAGGCGGCCAAGCGACGCTTGTGGTTGGTTGGGGCTTCCAGGTCAGCACAAGCCACCATGCGCTCGGGCATCAGGTCAACCAGTGCGTCGTTGATCTCAGCGGAGATGAAGATGCCGCTGGCCAGAGGTTCAAGCTGCAGCGCCTGACGTTTGTAGTCAGCCAACACCGCACGCCAGTTTTCGGGTAGATCACCGGCCTGCACGCGCTCGAACTCAGCGCGCACGGCAGCGGGTTGTGCAGCCAGGCGTGCGGCCCACGCTTGATGTTCGGTTTGGTGGCGGCTGCCTGCGGCACGCCAGGCTGTCGTGATATCGGCTGGCACTTCAAATGGCGGGTGGGGCCAGGCCAAGTCTTGCCGTGCGGTGGCGGCGTCCTCGGCAAACAACTTGGCACTGTGCCCACCGCGCTGGCCTTGCAGCCGTCGAACGCCCCGAGCAATCACGGTGCGGCAGGCCAGCAAGGACGGCCGCGGTTCGGTCTTTGCAGCATCTAAGGCCGCAGACACTGCTTCGATGTCGTGCCCGTCCAGCTCCACCACGTGCCAGCCCGCCACGCGAAACCGTTCGGCCACGTCTTCGCTGATGGACAGCGCCGTCGAGCCGTCATCGGTGATGCGGTTGTCGTCCCACAGCAGCGTCAGTTTGCCCAGGCGCAGGTGGCCAGCCAGCGAGATCATCTCCTGGCCCATGCCTTCTTGGAGACAGCCATCGCCCACAAAAGCGTAGGTGCGGTGGTTCACCAGATCACGGCCGTAGCGGGATGACAGGTAAGCCTCGGCCACGGCCATGCCCAGTGCATTGCCAATGCCTTGGCCCAGCGGCCCAGTGGTCACCTCGATGCCCGACGAGACATCACGTTCCGGGTGGCCTTCACAGCGCGAGCCGAAATCACGAAAGCTACTGACTTGCTCAATGCCCATGCGCTCGTGTCCCGTGAGGTGCAGCAGGGCATACAGGAGCATGGAGCCGTGGCCATTGCTGAGCACAACCCGGTCACGGTCGGGCCAGCTTGGATCGGCGGCATCGAATTTCAGGTGGCGGGTATAAAGCGCCGTGGCGATCTCCGCCATGCCGAGCGGCACACCCTGGTGTCCCTCGCCAGCACGCACGATAGCGTCGATGGACAAGAAGCGAATGGCGTTGGCCAAGTCGGCCGGCGCTGCGCTCATTCGAGCCACGCCTTGACACGTGCACCCAGCACGCTGCGGCTGATGCCATACCGGTCGTGCAGCGTGGGCAATGCACCCGCGTCAAGAAAGGCGTCCGGCAAGCCGGCCAGTTGGAACCCAGCGGGCTGCACACGGTGGCGCAGCAGAGCACTGGCTACCGCTTCACCCAAGCCACCGATGACCGAGTGGTTCTCAGCCACTACCACCAGGCGGTGCTGGTAGCGCACGGCTTCGACAATGGCGGCTTCGTCGAGCGGCTTGATGGTGGGACAGTGCAGCACCGCCACACCGATGTTGTCGGCTTGCAGGTCTTGCGCCACTTCCAGCGCGCGCATGGTCAGGATGCCACTGGAGATGACCAGCACATCGGCGCCCTCGCGCAACATCTTGGCTTTACCTAACTCAAAGCTGTAGTCGTAGTCGTCCAGCACCAGCGGCACACTGCCGCGCAGCAAGCGCATGTACACCGGGCCCTTGTGCGCCGCGATCTGCGGCACGGCCTGTTCAATGTCCAGCGCATCGCAGGGGTCCACGATGGTCAAGCCCGGAATGCCCCGCATCATGGCAATGTCTTCCGTGGCCTGGTGGCTGGGGCCGTAACCGGTGGTCAGGCCCGGCAGCGCGCAGCAGATCTTGACGTTCAGGTTCTCTTCCGCGATGACCTGGTGGATGAAGTCATAGGCGCGCCGCGTGCCAAACACCGCATAGGTGGTGGCAAAGGGCATCAAGCCCTCTTTGGCCATGCCACCGGCCGCGCCCATGAGCAGCTGCTCGGCCATACCCATTTGGTAGAAACGCTCGGGAAAAGCTTGCGCAAACAAGTGCAGGTCGGTGTATTTGGCCAAGTCAGCGGTCAGGCCAACAATTTCCGGGCGCTGCGCAGCGAGTTCCACCAAGGCCTTGCCGAAGGGTGCGGCTTTGACACGCTGCCCTTCGCTGGCAATCGACGCGATCATGGCCGAGGTGGTCAGGCGCGGCTTCTTGTCGGCCACGGAATTCATGCCTGTGCTCCTTCAGCGTGGGCTTGGTCCAGCACGTCCAATGCGCTTTGCCACTCGGGCGGGTCCACGCGGATGAAATGGTTCTTCTCGCGGCTTTCCAGGAAGGGCACGCCCTTGCCCATCAGCGTGTCGAAGAGGATGACGCGGGGCTTGGCGTCTTTGGCGTGGCGCGCGGCATCAAAGGCCTGCAGCACGGCGGCCAAATCATTGCCGTCCACACGTTGAACATGCCAGCCAAAAGCCGTCCACTTGTCAGCCAAGGGTTCAAAACCCAGAACCTGGCGCGACGGGCCATCGGCCTGCTGGTTGTTGATGTCCACCAGGCAGATCAAGTTGTCCAGCTTGTGGTGCGCGGCAGCCATGGCCGCTTCCCACGTAGAGCCTTCATCCAGCTCGCCGTCTGACATGCTGTTGTACACAAAGGCCGGGTTCTTCTTTTGCTTCAGGCCCAGGGCCATGCCCACACCAATGATCAGGCCCTGGCCCAGCGAGCCGCCAGAGATTTCCATGCCCGGTGTGTAGCCGGCCATGCCTGACATGGGCAGGCGGCTGTCGTCGCTGCCGTAGGTGTCCAGCTCGCTCTCGGCAATGACGCCGGCCTCGATCAGCGCCGCGTAGTGCGCGATGGCGTAGTGGCCATGCGAAAGCAAAAACCGGTCGCGTCCCTCCCACGTCGGATCATCCGCCTTGAATTTCAGCGCGTGGCCATAGGCCACAGCCAGCACATCAGCCCAGCCCAGCGCTTGGCCGATATAGCCCTGGCCTTGAACTTCGCCCATGCGCACCGCGTAGCGGCGGATTCGGTGGGCGCACTGTTTCAGCCGGGCAAGCGCCTCGGCGTTGTTGGAAATCATGGGACGAACTCCAAGAAGCTGAGGTCAGCGCAGGATGCTGGCAGGCACGTACGACACGATGGCCAGCACCAAGAAAGCGACCAGATAAAACGGGCCCATCGCGCGCACCGTCTCACCAACCTTTACGCGCGCCAGTGCACTGGCAATGAACAGCGTGGTGCCGACGGGTGGCGTGTACAGGCCGATGGCCAGGTTCACAACCATCATGATGCCAAGCTGGATCGGGTCCATGCCAATGGAGAAGGCCAATGGCAGGAAGACGGGTGTCAGCAGTAGCACGGCGGCGGGCAAGTCGATGAACATGCCCAGGAAAAGCATCATCAGATTCATGAGCAAGATCACGACCCACTTGGTGTCGATGTTCTGCTGCACCCACAACGCGATGTTCTGCGGCATCTGGTCGAAGGTCAGGAGCCAGCCGATGGCCGCAGACGCCATGATCACCATCAACACAACGCCTGTGGCCAGGCCGGCCTCCAGAATGGCGTGGTGCAGGCGCCTCCATGAGAGGTCGCGGTAGAGCAGCGCCGAGGTGGCACCGGCAAACATCGTCGACAGGACAGCCACTTCGGTCGGCGTGGCGATGCCAAAGCGCAGGAAGATGATGATGAAGACTGGCAAGGCAATCGCCGGCAACGACAGAAGCAGGTTGCGCCGGAATGCCGCTCGGTCGGCCGGCGCGGTTTCACGCGGCAGGTTGTCGCGCTTGCCCACCCACCAGCAGGCCGCCATGAATCCACCGCATAACATCAGACCAGGCAATATGCCGGCGTAAAACAGAGCCGCAATTGACGCGTTAGAGCTCAACGCGTAGAGGATCATCGGGATGGACGGCGGAATGATGATGTCGATGGTCGCCGCAGAGGCCAGCGAAGCCGCCGAAAACGCCATCGGGTAACCCAGTCTGCGGTGCCAAGGCATAAGCAGCGAACCGATGGCCGAAGCGTCCGCTACCGCCGAGCCTGAAACGCCACCGAACAAGGTCGACGACAAGACGCTGACTTGTGCCGGCCCACCGTGCCAGCGGCCCACCAAGGCGGTCAGCACACCGACGATAGCCTGACCCAGCTTGCCGCCCATCATCAAGGAGCCCGTCAACATGAAGAACGGAATGGCGATCAGCGGAAAGCTCTGCACCTGCGCGACCATCTGCTGTACGAGCAGGTCGAGTGGCACGCGTTCGCTGGTGGCCGCAGCAGCCAATGCCGCGACCAGAATGGCGTGCGCGATAGGCACCGCCAGGCAGGCGGTACCCAGAAAGACAAACAAAATTAAGGCACTCATGTCAGTACCGCCCGGTCGTCATGTTCATTAACCTTGGGCGGCTTGCGCGCCGGGTTCCATCACGTCGTGCTCAACCCGCTCGCGCCGCCAAGCCCTCCAAGCGGCCAGCAGCGCCAACAAACCAACCAAGCCCATGCCAACCATCACGCAGGCATAGGTCACCGAGTTAGGTATCTGCAGGATTGGCGATCGCTCGTCATGCACGATCTCCAGCAAACCCCAGGTGGCTTTGACCAGCACCGCGTACAACAGAGCCACCCCCAGCCACGAGACGATGGCGACGATCCTTCTCGCACCCGGCTCAAGAGCGTCCACCAAGAAGACCGTGGCAATGTGCGACCCCTTCTCAGCCGCAAGCACCACCCCCGACATCACCAGCCACGGGAACAGCAGTTCAGGGACCTCGTTGGCCCATTGCAGACTGGTACCGAACAGATAGCGCAGCACCGTATTCGCACCAAGGATGAGAAAGATTGCAACCGTCGTCACCCACAGCACGACGCTGCAGACGGCAACGATCGCCCGCTCAAGCGCGTTGCGCCCGACGACGACCGGTTCCATGTGGGTTCTCCTGGTGCGAGGTCAGGTCATTACTTGGCGCGCGCGGCAGCAACGACCTTCTTGACAAACGGTCCTATGGGGCCTGATTCCCACTTGTCGACAACCGGGGCGGTAGCCTTCATGAACGGAACCTGGTCCACTTTGTCGATCTGGACACCCTTGGCCTTGAGTTCGGCGAACATCTTGTCGTCAGATTCCTGCGCCAGCTTGCGCTGAAGCGTCGTGGCTTCGGCGGCAGCTTCGGTGACAGCCTTCTTGTCCGCATCGGACAGCTTGTCCCAGCTGCGCTTGCTGATGAGAAAAGGCGTCAGCTCGTACTTGTGGCCGGTCAACGAGATGTACTTTTGTACTTCGTAAAGCTTGCCCGCCTGGACGTTGACCAAGGGGTTTTCCTGCCCGTCCACCACCCCTTGCTGCAGTGCCACGTACAGCTCTGAAAACTTGATCTGCTGAGCCTCGGCACCGACGCTCTTCATGATGTCCACCGTCACCGTGTCAGGCGGGGTGCGCATCTTCAGGCCCTTGAGGTCTTCGGGCTTCATCAGCGGCCGCTTGTTGTTGCTCATGTGTCGGATGCCGTTGTCCCAGAAGCCCAGTACCACCAGGCCCTTCTCGGCTGACTTCTCCGCCAGTTCCTTGCCTGCCGGGCCGTCCATCACCTTCCAAGCATGGGCCTGGCTGGAGAACAAGAAAGGCATGCCAAACGCTGCATACTCGGGCACGACGTTGGCGACAGCGCCCTGTGAATTGGCGGACATGTCCATGGCGCCAGAGCGCAGCGCAGTGACCATCGCTGCATCGTCACCGAGTTGAGCTGCGGGTGCCACCGTTACTTCGATACGGCCGTTGCTCTTGGCCTTGGCCACTTCGGCAAACTTCACGGCCGCCACATGGCGCGGGTTATCAATAGCGGTGCCGTGGCCAAGCGTCAACTTCACAGCCTGCGCCGAAGCGGCACCGGCGAACAGCGAAGCGGCAGCGAGCACAGTTGCGTGTACCAAGAAAGTCTTGCGTTGCATGTCTTGTCTCCTTGCGTTGTGGTGAGTTTGTACTTCAGTGGATCAACATGCCGCCGTTGACGTCGAGCGTCACGCCGGTCAGGTATTTCGAGAGATCGCAGGCCAGGAAGAGAACGCAGCCGGCCACGTCGGCAGGCTCGCCGATGCGGTTCAGCGGAATCTGCTCCAGGATGCCCTTCATCCGGTCCTCGGGAATCAGGCCCTTGTTGATGTCGGTAGCGATGAGCCCTGGCGTCACACAGTTCACACGGATGCCGTCGATGCCCACTTCGCGTGCCAAGGCGCGCGCCAGGCCCAACACCCCGGCTTTGGCGGCCGAGTAATGTGGACCGCCCAGGATGCCGCCGCCGCGCTGGGCGCTGACCGACGAGATGCAAACAATGGCGCCCGCCTTCTGGGCCCGCATGGCCGGCAGAACGGCTTGCGACATGTACAGCGTGCCGCGAAGGCTGACGTCCAGCACAGCGTCGTAGTCTGCGCCGGTGATGTCGAGGAACTTGCGCGGCTGCGTGATGCCGGCGTTGTTGACAAGCACATCGATGCGGCCAAATTTCTGCAAAACCGCGTGCACAGCCTTGTCACACGAGGCTTTGTCCGTCACATCAGCAACGACGCCCAGATGTTTGTGGCCCAGACCCATGGCCGCGCCGGTCGGGTTGGCCCGCTCCAGGTCCAGGATGACCACGTGCGCACCTTGTTCAGCCATCTGGCGCGCCGTGGCGTAGCCCAGGCCATTGAGGCCTGCACCGCCGGTGACCACAGCAACCTTGTCCTTGAGCAGCATGTCCATCGTCTCCTTGATTGGCAAAACGATTCTTGAATGCAGGGTTGCATGATGGCAAGAGACGATTCATCAAGCTAGGATGACAGATCGTCATCTGACAAGCGGGTTCGCACTATGGCTGGTTTACCCCCACTGCCCAACCTACAGG
The DNA here is from genome assembly GCA_965249635.1 of Rubrivivax sp. GTDB lineage: Bacteria > Pseudomonadota > Gammaproteobacteria > Burkholderiales > Burkholderiaceae_C > Rubrivivax. The sequence continues at coordinate 507,175 of OZ252248.1, forward strand.
CCTTTGAAGCTGTCGCACGCCGGCGCAGTTTTGCCTTGGCCGCGGCAGAACTTCACTTGACCGCGTCAGCCATCAGCCACCAGGTCGCACGGCTGGAGGCCCACCTCGGCGTGCGCCTGTTTGAGCGCAGCGCCCATGCAGTCAAGCTGAGCCCTGCAGGCGAGAGCTACCTGACACGCATCGCCGGCGCGCTAGGCGCCATCGCTGCCGCCACCGACGACCTGCAGCAAGGCGTGAGCAACAGCCTGTATGTGCACTGCAGCCCCAGCCTGGCCAGCCTGTGGCTGATGCCACGGCTGCGCGAGTTCGCCTTGGCCTACCCGCAGATCGCGCTGAACCTGTCGGCCTCCCCCACGCACAGCGACTTCGCACTCGGCCAGGCCGATCTCGACATCCGCTACGGCACGCCGCGCTGGCCGGACGTGGTGGTCGAGCCTTTGTTCGAAGAGGCGATCCTGCCCATGGCCAGCCCGGCCTTCATTCGCGAGCATCGCCTGCGGCGTGTCGATCAACTGCTGGAAGTGCCGCTGATCCGCAGCACGGTCAGCGTGGTGCAGTGGTCCGATTGGTTTGCCCAGTTTTCGGACAAACGCGCCCCCGACCGCTTTGGCGTGCGTTTCGACCGCGCGCAGATGGCCCTGGACAGCGCCACTCAAGGCTTGGGCGTGGCACTGGAAAGCTCAACCATGGCCAACCGACATCTTTCGGACGGCAGGCTGAGGCCGGTATTCGGCTTAGACGAGGCGATCAGGGTCAAGGCCCATTTCGCGGTTTATCCGGCACGGCATGCACGGCGGCAGCCGGTGGAAGCGTTTTTGGCTTGGGTGCATGGCGAGGCGGCGCGGACGTGAGGCATAGAGCCCAAGCGCTTGGGCCTTTCGCGACCCGGTCCCAGCGGCCGCAAGGCTCGGCAATTTTAACCTGGGTGTTTGTAAAGCCCACGTAGACTGGCACGCGACTTAAAGCCTTGACCACCGTCGCGGCCGTTGCCGTTGCTCTCGGCAGCGCTCAAGAAGCTCTCAGTTCAGCCTCACCCGCCACATCAAATCGAAACCAGAAAGCGCCATGACCAGCAGCCAACAACGTGCCGAACTCCAGCGCCGCATCTGGCAGATCGCCAACGATGTCCGGGGTGCCGTTGACGGCTGGGACTTCAAGCAGTACGTGCTGGGCGCCCTGTTCTACCGCTTCATCAGCGAGAACTTCGCGGCTTACATCGAAGGTGGTGACGACAGCATCCACTATGCCAAGCTGCTCGACAGGGTCATCAGCACCGACATCAAAGAAGACGCCGTCAAGACCAAGGGCTACTTCATCTACCCAAGCCAGCTGTTTGCCAACGTGGCCGCCAGTGCCAACACCAATGAGAGCTTGAACACCAAGCTGGCGGAAATATTCTCAGCCATCGAAAGTTCTGCCCTGGGCTACCCGTCAGAGCGCGACATCCGGGGCCTGTTTGCTGACTTCGACACCACCAGCAACCGCCTGGGCAACACGGTCAAGGACAAGAACACCCGCCTGGCTGCCGTGCTCAAAGGCGTGGCCGATCTGGACTTCGGCGCCTTTGACGACAGCGGTTTTGAAGGTCACAAAATCGACCTGTTTGGCGACGCCTACGAATTCCTCATTTCCAACTACGCCGCCAACGCCGGCAAGTCGGGCGGCGAGTTTTTCACGCCCCAGCAGGTCTCCAAGCTGATCGCCCGGCTGGCCATGCACGGGCAAAGCAGCATCAACAAGATCTACGACCCCGCCTGCGGCTCCGGCTCGCTGCTGCTGCAAGCCAAAAAGCAGTTTGACGACCACATCATTGAAGACGGCTTCTTCGGTCAGGAACTCAACCACACCACGTACAACCTGGCGCGGATGAACATGTTCTTGCACAACGTCAACTACGACAAATTCAACATCCAGCTGGGCGACACCCTCACCGAACCCCACTTTGGCGACGAGAAACCTTTTGACGCCATCGTCTCCAATCCGCCGTACTCGGTGAAGTGGAAGGGCTCAGACGACCCCACCCTCATCAACGACGACCGCTTTGCCCCGGCCGGCGTGCTCGCACCCAAATCCAAGGCCGACTTTGCCTTTGTGCTGCACTCGCTCAGCTACCTCTCCAGCAAGGGCCGCGCGGCCATCGTCTGCTTCCCGGGCATCTTTTACCGGAGCGGGGCCGAGCAGAAGATTCGCCAATACCTGGTGGACAACAACTACGTGGAAACGGTGATCTCGCTGGCCTCCAACCTGTTCTACGGCACCACCATCGCCGTGAACATCCTGGTGCTCTCGAAACACAAGACCGACACCACCACCCAGTTCATTGATGCCAGCGGTACGGACTACTTCAAAAAGGAAACCAACAACAACGTGCTGCTGGACGCCCACATCGACAAGATCATGGCGGTGTTCGACAGCAAGGCGAATGTGGATCACTTCGCCCAGTCCATCCCGTTCGAGAAGGTCGCCGCCAACGACTACAACCTGTCGGTCAGCAGCTATGTCGAAGCAAAGGACAACCGCGAGGTGGTGAACATTGCCCGGCTCAACACCGAGCTGAAAACCACCGTCGCCCGAATCGACCAGCTGCGCAAAGAGATCGACGCCATCGTGGCCGAGATCGAAGGCGAGGAGTTGGAGGCATGAGCAGCTTGAGCTACTTGGAAAAGCTTCTAGACGGGGTTGGGGTGGAGTGGAAGGCGCTAGGGGAGGTCGCTAAGAAGATTTCGTCTGGCGGAACTCCTCAAACAGGAGTCGCAGAGTATTGGGAAGGCGGCACGATTCCGTGGATGAGCTCAGGCGAGGTCAATCTCGAAACGATATATGGAACAGAGAATTTTATTACCGAGTTAGGGTTGAAAAATTCAAGCGCAAAACTTGTTCCAAAAAAATCACTAGTAATTGCTTTGGCGGGGCAGGGAAAAACACGTGGAAAAGTCGCCAGAACCAGAATCGAGTTAACCACCAACCAATCGCTGGCATCGATAACCATCGACGAGAGTGTTGTAAATTCTGATTATTTGTATCACTTTATAAAAACACAATACGAAAACTTACGACAAATATCGGCAGGAAGCGGCGCTCGTGGCGGCCTTAACTTGCAAATGATTGCAAACTACAAGTTTCCACTCCCCTGTCCAAAAAACCCCAAGAAATCACTTCAAATTCAAGCCGAGATCGTCCGCATTCTGGACACCTTCACCGAGCTTATAGCCGAGCTTACAGCCGAGCTTACAGCCGAGCTTACAGCCCGGGAAAAGCAATACAACCACTATCGCCGTCAGTTGCTGAGTTTCGAAGACTGGGAAGTGGAGTGGAGGGCGTTGGGAGATGTATGCAGTGTTGGCGTAGGACAAGCTCCGACTGCAAATGAGGTAGGTGAATACGCATTTGTTAATGCAGGAACAACGCCATCAGGGTATGTGGCGGCCTACAACACCGAGCCAGACACAATTACAACGCCATCGCGTGGACAAGGCGGTATTGGATTTGTTGGTTATCAAATAAATCGTTTTTGGTGCGGCCCACTCTGCTACAGGATTCGAAGCACAAGTGAGCTACTTTCAACTCGCTTTCTTTACCATGTCATGGCTATTTCCACGAAGGAAATAGTCGGGCTTGCGAATATGACAGGAGTGCCCGCATTGAACAAGAAGGATTTGGTTGAGTTTCCAGTACCCATTCCCTCCCTTGCAGAACAAAACCGCATCGTCGCAATTCTCGACAAGTTCGACATGTTGACCAACTCCATCAGCGAAGGCTTGCCCCGCGAAATTGAACTTCGCCAGAAGCAATACGAGCATTACCGCAATTTGCTGCTGAGTTTCCCAAGACCAGAAGAGGTGGTGGCCTGACATGAGCAAGACGCTGCCCGAAGTTGCCCAGCAACTGAAGGATGCCAATAAAAAGGTGCAGCTGATCTATGCCTTCAACGGCACGGGCAAGACACGCCTGTCGCGGGAATTCAAGCAGCTGATTTCACCAAAAGAAGAGGACGAGGATGCACAAACCTCTGAATTGGCAGACAAGAGAATTCTCTACTACAGCGCCTTCACGGAAGACTTGTTTTATTGGGACAACGACCTGGGGCAGGATGTTGAACCCAAGTTGATCATCCAACCCAACTCGTTCACCAAATGGGTTCTTGAGGAACAGGGCCAAGACCAGAGCATCACCGCCACTTTTCAGCACTACACCAGCGAAAAGTTGACGCCGCATTTCAGTACGGATTTCTCGACCGTCAGTTTTTCATTTGAGCGCGGCAACAATCAGCAAGAGCCCCACATCAAGATCTCCAAAGGCGAAGAAAGCAACTTCATCTGGAGTGTTTTCAACGCGCTGCTGGAACAGGTGGTTTCTGAGCTGAACATCGCAGAAGCGCCCAATCGCTCCACCGATGTTTTTAACAACCTGCAATACGTTTTTGTGGATGACCCGGTCAGCTCACTGGATGAAAACCACCTGATCGAGTTGGCGGTCAACTTGGCAGGGCTGATCAAACTCAGCCAATCCGAGACTCTCAAGTTCATCATCACCACGCACAGCCCGCTGTTCTACAACGTGCTGTTCAACGAACTCAACAGCAAAGCCTGCTACATGCTGGAGCGCCTAGAAGATGGCGGCTTCACGCTGACCGAAAAGTACGGCGACTCCAACAAGAGCTTTTCCTACCATCTGCACCTGTTGCAGACCATCGAGCAGGCCATTGCCGTCAACAAGGTCGAGCGCTACCACTTCACGCTGCTGCGCAATCTCTACGAGAAAACGGCTGGCTTCTTGGGCTACCCGAAATGGTCTGAACTGTTGCCTGATGACAAGCAGCTTTACTACAGCCGAATCGTCAATTTCACCAGCCACAGCACGCTGTCGAATGAGGCCATGGCGCTGCCAACGCCTGCAGAGCAGGCGACCGTCAAGCTGCTGACGGATCACTTGAAAAGTCAGCATGCTTTCTGGCAGCAGCAGGGAGCCTGACGGCATGAGCGACATCACCCAGCACACCGACTACCGGCAAGCCATTGCTGCAATCAAGCAGCGCATCCAAGCCTCGCAAACCCGCGCTGTGCTGGCTGTGAATGCCGAGCTGCTGGGCCTCTACTGGGACATTGGCCGTCAACTGGAAGCCTGGCAGCGCGAACGCGCCTGGGGCTCGGCGGTGGTGGAACAGATGGCGCAAGACCTGCAAGCCAGCTACCCCGGCATGAAGGGCTTTTCACGCACCAGCCTGTTTGCTATGCGGCAGTTTTATGCCTTCTTCAGCCCGCAGTTTGAAGTTGTCCCACAGCCCGTGGGACAAATGCCCTGGGGGCATGTGCGCACCATGCTGGCCAAGGTGAAGCAGGTGGAGCTGGCGCTGCAGTACGCGCAGGCCTGCAGCGAACATGGCTGGAGCCGCACGGTGCTGGAGTGGCAGATTGAGCAGCGCTTTCATGAGCGTGCTGGCCAGGCGGTGGGCAACTTTGCCCAGACGCTGCCAGCGCCCCAGTCCGAGCTGGTCCAGCAGAGCCTGAAAGACCCGTATGTCTTCGACTTCCTGACGCTCAGCGCCCAGGCGATGGAGCGCGACATCGAAAACCAGCTGGTCGCACAGATCACCCGGTTTCTGCTGGAACTGGGCAAGGGCTTTGCCTTCCTCGGGCGGCAGTACCCGTTGGTGGTGAATGGCAGGGACTACTTTCTGGACTTGCTGTTCTATCACGCACGCCTGAAGTGCTACGTGGTGATTGAGCTGAAGGCGGGCGAGTTCAAACCCGAATACGTTGGCAAGCTCAATTTCTACCTGTCTGCGGTGGACGACCAACTGCGGGCCGAAGGCGACCAGCCAACTATCGGCCTGATCCTGTGTAAGGACAAAGACAAGCTCGACGTGGAGTACGCCCTGCGCGACATCAACAAACCAATGGGCGTGAGCTCGTTCATCACCAAGGACATTCCTTTGTCGGTGCAGTCACAGTTGCCCACTGTGCAGGAAATTGAGAACGAACTGACTGCGCTGATTCACGTCGATGAGAGCAAGTCCAATGAGTGACTACAAGACCATTGCCGAATCCAAGAACTTCATCGTTCTGGACAAGTACACCAAGGACTGGCAGGTCAATGAGAGCTACCAGAGCGAAGGCGATCTGGAGAGGGAGTTCATTCAGGATCTGGTGCATCAGGGCTATGAGGCTCCGCTGGGCCTGAACTCGCCCGAGTCCTTGCTGGCCAATGTGCGCGCGCAATTGCAGGCGCTGAACAACGTGCAGTTTGAAAACGCTGAATGGCAGCGCTTTGTAGAGACTTCGCTGGACAAGCCCAGCGACGGCATCCATGACAAGAGCCGTGTGATTCATGAAGACCCCAGGCACGACTTCGTATTTGACGATGGGCGTATCCAAAACATTTGGCTGCTGGACAAGAAGAACATCGCCCGCAACAAGGTGCAGGTGATCAAGCAGTTCGAGCAAACCGGCACGCACGCCAACCGCTACGACGTGACTGTTCTGGTCAACGGCCTGCCGCTGGTGCAGGTGGAGTTGAAAAGGCGTGGTGTGGCCATCCGTGAGGCCTTCAACCAAGTGCACCGCTACAGCAAAGAGAGCTTCAACAGCGCGCATTCGCTGTTCAAGTTTCTGCAGCTGTTCGTGATCACCAATGGCACCGACAGCCGCTACTTTGCAAACACCACCCAGCGGAACAAGAACAGCTTCGACTTCACCATGAACTGGGCGAAGGCGGACAACACGCTGATCAAGGACCTGAAGGACTTCACCGCCACCTTCTTCCAGAAGGACACGCTGCTGAAGGTGCTGATGCGCTACTCGGTCTTCGACACCGGCAACACGCTGCTGGTGATGCGCCCGTACCAGATTGCTGCCACCGAACGCATTCTGTGGAAGATCAACAGCGCATACCAGTCCAAACACTGGAGCCAGCTGGAAGGCGGCGGTTTCATCTGGCACACCACCGGCTCGGGCAAGACGCTGACCAGCTTCAAGGCGGCGCGCCTGGCCACCGAGTTGGAGTTCATCGACAAGGTGTTTTTTGTGGTGGACCGCAAGGATCTGGATTACCAGACCATGAAGGAGTACCAGCGCTTTTCACCGGACAGCGTGAACGGCTCAGACAGCACGGCGGGCCTCAAGCGCAACCTGGAGAAGGATGACAACAAGATCATCGTCACCACCATCCAGAAGCTCAACAACTTGATGAAGAGCGAAGGCGACCTGCCCATCTACGGCAAACAGGTGGTTTTCATTTTTGACGAGTGCCACCGCAGCCAGTTTGGAGAAGCCCAGAAGAACCTGAAGAAGAAGTTCAAGCGCTTCTACCAGTTTGGATTTACCGGCACGCCGATCTTTCCGCAAAACGCCGCTGGCGCGGAAACCACCGCCAGTGTGTTTGGCCGCGAACTGCATTCGTACGTGATCACCGATGCGATTCGCGACGAGAAGGTGCTGAAGTTCAAGGTGGACTACAACGATGTGCGCCCGCAGTTCAAGGCCATCGAAACCGAGCAGGACGAGAAGAAGCTCAGCGCGGCAGAGAACAAGCAGGCCTTGCTGCACCCCGACCGCATCGGCGAGATCACGCAGTACATCCTGAACAACTTCCGGCAGAAAACCCATCGCCTGCAATCGGGTGGTTATCAAGCAGGCAAAGGCTTCAACGCCATGTTTGCAGTAAGCAGCGTGGATGCAGCCAAGCTTTACTACGAGGCTTTCAAGAAGCTGCAGCAGGACAGCGACAAGCCGCTGAAAGTGGCCACCATCTTCTCGTTTGCCGCCAACGAAGAGCAGGACGCGGTGGGCGACATTCAGGACGAAAGTTTTGAGTTGGCTGCCATGGACAGCAGCGCCAAGGAGTTCCTGAGCGCGGCCATAGCGGACTACAACGCGCTGTTCAAAGCCAACTTCAGCGTGGACAGCAACGGCTTCCAGAACTACTACCGCGATCTGGCCAAACAGGTCAAAGCCAAGGAGGTTGACCTGCTGATCGTGGTGGGCATGTTCCTGACCGGCTTTGACGCGCCCACGCTGAACACCTTGTTCGTGGACAAGAACCTGCGCTACCACGGCCTGTTGCAGGCCTATTCGCGCACCAACCGGATCTTTGACGCCACCAAGACCTTCGGCAACATTGTTACCTTCCGCGATCTGGAGCAGGCGACCATCGACGCCATCACCTTGTTCGGCGACAACAACACCCGCAACGTGGTGCTGGAGAAGAGCTACAGAGAGTACATGGACGGCTTTACCGACGCGGCAACAGGCGAAGCGCGGCGAGGGTTTGTAGACGTGGTGAAAGAGCTTGAGCAGCGCTTCCCCGACCCTGCCGCCATTGAGAAGGAGGCCGACAAGAAGGCCTTCGCGAAGCTTTTTGGCGAGTACCTGCGCGTTGAAAACGTGCTGCAGAACTACGACGAATTCGCCAGCCTGAAAGCCTTGCAAGGCGTTGACTTGAACGACCCGTCGGCAGTTGAGGCGTTCAAGGCCAGGCACTATCTGGACGACGATGCATTGGCTGCGCTGCAAGAAATCCAGATTCCCGCTGAGCGAAAGATTCAGGACTACCGATCAACCTACAACGACGTTCGTGACTGGCTGCGGCGGGAGAGGTCTTCAGCTGAGAAGGAGAAGTCCACCATCGACTGGGACGATGTGGTCTTTGAGGTCGACCTGCTGAAGTCACAAGAGATCAACCTCGACTACATCCTGGAGTTGATTTTTGATAACAACCGTAGGGTCAAGGACAAGGCCGCGCTGGTGGAGGATGTGCGTCGGGTGATACGCGCGAGCCTGGGCAACCGTGCCAAGGAAAGCTTGCTGGTCGACTTCATCAACCAGACTGACCTAGACCAGATGGGTGACAAAGCTAGTGTGATAGACGCCTTCTTCGTCTTTGCTCAAGCAGAACTACAGCGAGAGGCGCAAGAGCTGATCACCACCGAGAACCTGAATGCGGACGCGGCCAAGCGCTATATCGCCACCTCGCTGAAACGGGAGTTTGCAAGCGACAACGGCACGGAGCTCAATGCCGTTCTTCCCAAGATGAGCCCGCTGAATCCGAAATACCTGACCAAAAAGCAGAGCGTCTTTCAGAAGCTCGCCGCCTTCGTAGAGAAGTTCAAAGGCGTGGGTGGGCGAGTTTGACCGCATCACACCTCAACAAGGCGCTGATGCCAGGGCATTTATGTCGCGCGCTCACCGTTCGCGCACCCTCCGTGGCCGAACGGTCATTTCAATCCACAAGACAAGCTGGTCTACGATGGCGAAAAAATTAGCTGATCTAACGGATTGAAGACGAGGAGCAAGAATGGCACTGCCGCTGCGCGCGATCGTTGTGTTCGATGTCGTAGCGCGCTGCCGCAGCCTGGCCAAGGCGGCGGCGGAGCTGCATGTCACCCCTTCGGCGGTGAGCCAGCAGATCCAAGCGTTGGAGCTGCACTTGGGCACCACGCTGCTGACCAAGGCCGGCCGTGGCGTGGCGCTCACCGAAGCCGGTGAGCGCTACTTCGAGATGATTGCCGACGAGGTGCAGCGCATCACCGAGGCCACGCAAAACATACGCGGCTTCCGTTCGCGTTCGGTGCTGACGGTGCGCACGTCACCCACGCTGGGCAGCAAGTGGCTGCTGCCGCGCCTGCGGGGGTTTCTGGACGCCAACCCCGATATCGAGCTGCGGCTGAATGCCACCACCGAGGCCACCGATTTCAGCCGCGAGGCGGTGGACATTGAGATACGCCACGGTGAAGGCCGCTGGCCGGGCGTGTTTGTCGAAGGCCTTGCAGAGGAGGCCTTTCTGCCCGTGTGTGCACATACTTACATTGGTTCCAGGAGCTTGGAGGCAGCGGAACTGCCGAAACACCGGCTCATTCATTCAGTCAAAGCGCAGGTGCAATGGCCGCAGTGGTTTGCGCTGGCTGGCGTCACGCCCGAAGCGCCTTGGCACCAGTTGCTGTTCGACCGCAGCCACATGGCGATCGACGCTGCCGCCGACGGGCTGGGGGTCGCCTTGGAAAGCACCTTGATGATGTGGCGCGAGCTGCGCGCGGGCACGCTGGTGTGCCCGGTGCGCCAGCCGCCACGAGTCACGCTCACCACGCAATGGATCGTCTGCCCCTTCGACCATCTCCACAAGGCGAAGGTGCGTCTGTTTCTCGACTGGCTGCGAGCCGAGCGGGCGCTCTGGCAAGACCAGCGCCCGGTTTTTCCAGGCGCTCCAAACAATTAGGTTTACTAATTTTTTATTCTATAAATCTAAGTTGTGCTAATTGAACGGCGTTCCTAGACTGGCGGTCTCGAGGCACCTGCCCCGCCCAAGTCACTCCTGAAGGACAACGCCATGAACCTCTACACCCTGCTGGCCGCACGCGCCGCCACTGGCCGCCCCGTGCGCGTGGGCCTTATCGGCGCCGGCAAGTTCGGCTCGATGATCCTTTCGCAAGCCCAACACATCGAAGGCATGCACATCGTCGGCATTGCCGACCTCGATGTGGCCAAGGCCCATGCTTCGCTCGCCCGCGTGGGCTGGCCGGCTGAACGCTACAGCGCCAAGAGCTTGGGCGAGGCCGTCAAAACCGGCAAGACCTGCGTGCTCGACAACGCCGCCGCGCTGGCCGACTGCCCCGAGATCGAATGCATCGTCGAAGCCACGGGCCACCCGATTGCCGGCGTTAGGCACGCACTGGCCGCCATCGACGGCGGCAAGCATGTGGTGATGGTCAACGTGGAAGCCGATGCCATGTGCGGCCCGCTCATCGCGGCCCGCGCCAAAGCCAAGGGTCTGGTTTACAGCATGGCCTACGGCGACCAGCCGGCCATCATTTGCGAACTGGTGGACTGGGCCCGGGCCTGCGGCTTCGAGCTGACCTCGGCCGGCAAGGGCATGAACTTTGAGCCGCGCTACCGCTACTCCACGCCCGACACAGTGTGGGGCTTCTTCGGCTGGACCGACGAAGAAGTGGCCAAGGGCGACTTCAACCCGAAGATGTACAACTCCTTCACCGACGGCACCAAGGCGGCCATCGAAATGGCTGCCGTGGCCAACGGCACGGGCCTGGACTGCCCCGACGACGGTCTGGCCTTCCCGCCCACTGGCCTGCATGACCTGGCCAAGGTGTTCCGCCCCGCTGCGGACGGCGGGCGCTTGGCACGCAGCGGCTTGGTCGACATTGCCGCCAGCCAGGAACCCGATGGCCGCGAGGTGTTCAACAATATCCGCTTCGGCGTCTTTGTCACCTTCAAGGCGCCCAACGAATATGCCAAAGCCTGCTTCAAACAGTACGGCCTGCTGACCGACCCGTCGGGCTGGTACGCATCGATGTGGCGGCCCTTCCACATGATCGGCCTGGAGACCAGCATCAGCATCTTGTCGGCCGTGTTGCGCGGCGAGGCCACCGGCTGCAGCAAGGAATTCCGCGGCGACGCTGTGGCCACCGCCAAGCGCGACTTGAAGCCGGGCGAGCTGCTTGACGGCGAAGGTGGCTACGCCGTTTGGGCCAACGCCATCCCGGCAAGCAAGAGCATGGCTGTGGGCGCCTTGCCCATCGGCCTGGCGCACAACGTCAAGCTCAAGCGTCCGGTGGCCAAGGACACCATCGTCCGCTTCGAGGACGTGCTGCTGGAGCGCGACCTCGACGTTGTCTCCCTGCGCCAAGAGATGGAACGCAGCGCGCTGGCGCAGTCGAAGAGCGCGCGTTGAACAAGAGCAGCGCACTGCACCCGGCCGGCTCGCACGTCGTCATCGCCGAACTGGCGATCAAGCCCGACCGACTGGCGGCGTTTGTTGAGCTGGCCTGCGCATTCGCCGCCGAATGCCTGGTACTCGAGCCCGGCTGCCGGCAGTTTCAGACGGTGCAGCTCGACACCTCACCAGGCCACGTGCTCTTCTTCGAGACCTATGACGACGTTGCTGCCTTCGATGCCCACCGCGCGTCAGCACACTTGGTGAGGTTCAAGGCTGCGTTTCAGGACATGGTGGCAAGTGAACAGCCGCTGCGGCAGGGGCGGCTTGAGCCGCAAATGAAAGCTTGACGGGCGGCGGTTGGCGCAGCACTTGCAGGACCAGACTGCTTAACGGTCCTGGGCGTGGCTTATCCTCGCTGCATGTTGAACGGCGTCAATCCCACCAAGGCCGCATCCAAAGGCTCAGGGCTCGAGCGTTGGGCTGCGGTGGCCCTGCGCTCGGCGCACTTGGCAGGCGTGGTGTGGGTTGGTGCCTTTGTTGTCACCGGGCAGGCCGTTGAGCTTGCAGCGGCACTGCTCTTGCTGCTCAGCGGTCTGGTCATGCTGGCCATGGATTTGCGCGCCGGCCGCATTGCCTTGGGCGAAGTGGCCGGCAGTTTCGTGCTCGTGAAGCTGGCTCTGGTAGCCTGGCTTGCGCTGGACCCGCGCCAAGCGGCGTGGGTTTTTTGGCTGCTGGTGGTCGGCTCGTCGGTGGCGTCACATGCACCCAAAGGTTTCAGGCACTGGCCGACAAAAAGGCCTTCCCACGGCGCCGATCTGCACGCGCCGTGACGCGCCGCACTCAAAGCGCTGGCGGTATTGGCTGGCTCATATCCAAGCCAGCCACTTCACAGCCGCGTCTGTAGTCCTGCATGTGTTTGCGCATGGCCGCTTCGGCGGCTGTAGCGTCGCGCTGGCGCAGTGCCGAAACGATTTGCTCGTGCACCTGCAGCAAGCGCGGACCGGACTGTGGCAGCTTGGGTTCGATGGCCGCATAACCCGCGCGCATCAACAAGCTGATAGGCCCACGCGCCAGCAGCAGTGCCGGGTTGTGGCTGGCCGCCGCCACCAAGGCCTGGAATTCAATGTCCACGTCCACGGGCGAGGCCCTGCGCTCCACCACTGCGCGCGTGCGGTCCAAATTGGCTTGCAGCACCGCCAATTCCTCGTCGTTGATCGCCACGGCTGCCAAGCTGGCACACAGCGGCTCCAGCACCGAAGCCACTTGCCAGACGTCCAGAAAATTCACCTGCCGCAAGCGCAGCGCGCGCTCGGCCGCGCTGGCCAGGTCGCTGTGGCGCGGGGTGGAGATGAGCAGCTTTTTGCCGTCGCGGCGCAACAGGCCTTCTTGCTCCAGTTGGCGCAAACCTTCACGGATGGTGGAGCGGTGCACACCAAAACGTTCGGCCAAAACCGCTTCGGTGGGCAAGGCGTCACCCTGCGAAAGCGAGCCCTCAACAATCCGCCGCCGCAGGTCATCTGACACCACCCGGTAGGCCGGCGACAGGGCCAATTTTTCGAAGGCTCGGTTCATGCTCGGTTCGGGCTACTTGCGCAGATGTTCGAAGAAGGCTTTGGCGTTGGTGTCGCGGCCCAGAAACTCGCGCAGCAATTCATCGGGTGGGCGTTGCGCGCCGTTGGCCAAAACGGTTTGGCGGTAACGCCGACCTACCGCCGGGTCCAGCTTGTCGGCCGCAAAAGCCGTGCGCAAGTCCATGGCCACCACCAGGCTCCACAAATAGCCGTAGTAGCCTGCGCCGTAATTGGTGGCCACGTGCGCAAAACCTGCAGGAAACAAGCTGCCTTGCACGGTGCCCATGGACGTGGCGCCTTCCATATCACGCCACAGGGCCAAGGGTTCGCGCGGCGAGCGACCATACAAAGCCAAGTCATAGCTGGCATACAAATGCTGGCGCGCAAACTGCACACCCTTGGCAAAGTCGCGCGCCTGGACAGCCTTGGCGAGCAACTCGTCTGGCACCGGCTTGCAAGCTGCGCAAACGTCTTTGAACAGGTCCAGCACGCGCCGGTCGTAGACCCAGTCTTCCAGCATCTGCGAAGGCGCTTCAACAAAATCGTGTTTAACGCTGGTACCGGCCTGGAAGGCGTAACGCGTGGCCGACAAGTTGGTGTGCACCGCATGGCCCAGCTCATGCAACAGCGTTTCCAGTTCTTCAAGCGACAAGCCCTGGCGGTCGAAGTTCACTACCAGCGCGGCGGTCGGCGTGCGCCCGGTGGCGCTGGAGCCCGCACGCAAAGGCCACACCGCCGCATGGTTATATTTGCCTTCGCGCGGGTACAGGTCGACCAGCATGGTGCCCAGTGACTGGCCAGTACTCGCGTCGCTAACCGCATAGGTCTGCGCCTCGTCATGCCAGAGTCTGACGCCGGGCACGCGCGTGTAGCGCACGCCCATCAAACGTTCGACCACACGCATCACAAACTCAAGGCTTTGCTGCGGCGGGAAGTAGGGACGAAAGGCTTCTTGGTCGACGCTGTAACGCTCACGCCGCACAAGTTCCTCGTAGTAATACAGATCCCAGCGCTCGAATTTGACGGCGGCCGGGTCTTGCTTCAAATGCGCTGCCTTGGCGCGTCGCAACACCTCAAGGTCACGCAGCTCACTGTCTTTGACGGCCGCACTGACTTCGTCCAGAAAAGATGCCGCACGCTGCGGCGTTTGGGCCATGGCACGGCGCAAGCGGAAGTCAGCAAAGCTGGGCAAGCCAAACAATGCAGCATAGTTGCGCCGCAGATCAGCGATCTTGCTCAGCAGCTCGATATTGGCCGGCCCGCCCTGGGTGATCTTGGCGCGGTACATGCGCTCACGTGCAGCGCCATCGTGCGCACTTTGCATGAAGGGCATGAAGGTCGCCGGGTCGACACCCAACAGCACGCGACCTTGGGCGTCGCGCGGCGCCGTCTTCCACACGTTGCTGGGCACGCCGTCCAGCTCCGCTTCAGTGAAGGCGCTTTGAGTGCCGGCATCGCGAATGTTGCGCTCGAACTGCTGCTGCAGCGCTGTCAGCTGGTCCAGCATCGCTTTGGCTTTTTTGCGCTGAGCGGGTGGCAGGCCCACGCCAGCGTCTTCAAAGCTGGCCAGCAGATCTTGCTGCGCCTGCCGGTCCACTGCATCGGACGGCTTCAAGGCGCGCACGGCGCGATACAGCTTCGGGTTCTGGTTCAGCGACGACTGGAAGTCTTGCCACTGCAATTCGCACTGTTCAGCCGCTTGGCGCATGGCTTTGTCCGGGTGCACGTGCGCCAGGAACAGCAGCGGCGAAGACGCATCTTCAATGCGCATGCCCAAGTTGTCATAGGCGCGCAGCCAGCGCGCATCGGGCTTGGCGCGTTCCAGCGTCGGGAGGTCAGCGCGCGCACGCGCCAGGCCGCGCTTGCAGGCAGCACCCAAAGCCGCCGGCGTGGCCGCGACGGCAAACGGCGTTGGGGCGGTGGTTGATGACGCGGCTGGTGCCGTGGCCGGCGCCGCGCCGGTCACCACAGGGAAGGCCGTTCCGAGCAAAGAAGCCATCAAGACCAGCACACGCATTCGAAACCCCTCTGGCATGGCACTGCGAAAAGCAGCGCTGAGGCTTCATTGTGCCGGGAAGCTCCAATCCTCAGCCCTTGACGGCTCCTGCAGTAAGCCCAGTGATGATCTGGCGCGCGGCAACAAAAGTGAAGATCAACGGCGGTATGGCGATCAGGCTGCCCATGGCCATGACGCGGCCCCAGTCGACACCGAGGTCGGTGATGAACAAGGACGCTGCCACCGGCAAGGTGCGCGTCTGCCGGTCGGTCAACACCAGAGCCAGAATGAACTCGTTCCAGGCGATGCGAAACGTGAAGATGGACGCCGCCGCCAAGCCAGGCGCCATCAATGGCAACAGCACTTTGGTGAACACACGCAGCGGACCACAGCCGTCAATGGCGGCGGCCTCTTCCAGTTCCACCGGCACCTGCAATACAAAACCATAGAGCAGCCATATGGTGAACGGCAGGTTCACCGCCACATACAACAGCACCAGGCCCCACAGGCTGTTCACCAACTTCCACTCGCTCCAGATCAGGAACACGGGAATGGCCAGCACCGCCAATGGCACGGTACGCAAAAGCAGGGTCGTGTAGGCAATGGTGGTTCGGCCCTTGAAGCGAAAGCGCGCCAGGCCGTATGCGGCCATACAGCCCAGGACCAAGGTGAAGACCGTAGAGACGATGCCCACAAACAAGCTGTTGCTCAAATAGCGATCGAACTTGTCTTCCTCCAGCACCGCTCGGTAGTTTTCCAGTGTGGGCGTGAAGATGAAATTCAGCGGCGCAGCAAAGATGTCCACCTGCTGACGCAGGCTCGTGGCGAAAATAACCAAGATGGGCGCCACGCACAAAAGTGCCAAAACCATCAGCATGAGGTAGTGGCTGGCCACCAGCCAGGCGGGCCGCCTCATACGGCGTTCCTGCGGCTCACGGCGGCTCGCCTTTCATGGGGTTGCTCAAGCGCAAAGCGCCCCAGCTCAACACTGCAACCACGGCCAGCAGCAGCACACTGATGGCTGCAGCTACACCCAACTGTTGGCCTACAAAAGCCGTCTTGTAGATATGCAGCGCGAGGATCTCCGTGCTGTCGCCAGGCCCGCCAAAGGTGAGAACGTAAATCACCTCCAGCACCCGGAAGGCATCGATCAAGCGCATCATCAAAGTAATGGCGATAACGTGCATCACCATCGGCAGTTTGACCAAGAAGGTTTGCTGCCACCAGCGGGCCCCGTCGATGCGCGCTGCCTCGATCACTGAAGCGTCCACATTGGCCAGTGCGGCAATCATCATGATGAAGACAAAGGGCGTCCATTGCCAGATGTCGGCCACCACGATCGCGATGAAGGCCAGGTTCGGGTCGGCCAGCCAGATCTGTGCGTTCAGCCCCATTGCTTTCAACGCTGCGTTGATGAGGCCGAACTGCGCGTCAAACATGTAGCGCCAGGCCAGGCCCACAGCGATGGGCGCAATCATCATCGGCAAGATGAACAAGGTTCGAAAGAAGGACATGCCGCGCACCGGGTGCTCCAACGCCAGCGCCAGAGCAATGCCCAACACCATTTCGGCGGCCACACACACGGCCGCGAACAGCAGCGTGGTCAACAAGCTGCTCCAAACGCGCGGGTTGGAAAAGGCCGAGACAAAGTTGTCCCAGCCCACCCAGCGCGCACTCTCCCATGGCGTTCCCATGCTCCAGTCGAAGCCAGCCAGCTGGAAGGCCGACAGCACCGGGTACAGGCAGGCTGCAGCCATCACCAGCACGGCCGGACCGAGGTAGAGAGCGGGAACCCAGGATGGCGTTCGCATCAGCGGCTCGGTAGCGACCAAAGGGCGCCGCAGGCGCTACGGGAGTGGGTCATGACATCAGACCTTGTAGCCGCCCTCACGCATGATGGCGGTCACCTGCGGCACCAGATCATTCAAGGCTTGTTCAGCGCTCTTTTTGCCCGTTAGCGCTTCGCTCAGACCCACACCCAAAGCCTGAACATTGATCTTGTCCCACACCGGGATGATGGGGCGCCAATCGGGTGCGCTGTATTTCAGCGCCTCGACAAAAGTGATGAACTCAGGGTACTTTCGTACCGCGTCAGCGTCACGCAAAGTGCTGTTTCGCATGGGTGCACCGCCAGCCATCGTGACGGCCTTGTCTTGCTTCTTGCTCGTCAGCCATTGCATGAGCAAGAAGCCGGCTTCTGCGTTTTTGGCGTTCTTCGGAATGGCCAAGCCCAACCCGCCGCTTTGCGAGGCACGCTTGACACCCTTGGGGTGCAAGGCCCAGCTCACATTGCCCACCACCTTGCTCTTGGTCGGGTCGTTGACCAGACCAGCCAGTGAGGTGCTGTCGAGGTACATCGCTGCCTGGCCTTGCAAGAACGCAGTGTTGCTTTCACCCTGGCCATAGCCAGCAATGCCAGCCGGCCCTGTGGCCACCACATCCTGGAGGAACTTCAAAGCCTCCACACCCACCCTGTCGTTGAAACGCGCCTTCCACTGGTCATCAAACACGCTGCCGCCCAGGGGGTTCAAGTGCAGCAACCAGGCGTGTACCACTTGGTGTCCGGCCTGGCCGCGGCTGGCCAGGGCGCCGATGCCTTCTTTGTCCTTGATGGTGCGCAGCAGCTTGCGGAAGTCGTCATAGGTTTCCGGCGGCTTCAGGTTGTGCTTGGCAAAGATGTCACGGCGGTAGGCCAACACACTGGTTTCCGCACCGTAGGGAATGCCGTACAACTTGGCACCGGGCCCTGCCAGATAACCCTTGGGGCCACCCACCAGGCCCAGGTTCTCCAAGTAAATGGGCACGATGTCCTTCATGTCGTACGACGGGTCGGCCAGCGCAGGGTTGTCGAAGAAGGGCTGCAGAGGCTGGATCAGGTTTTTGGCGACGTACTCGCCCTTCCACATCACGACGTAGCAGCCCAGGTCGAAGTCACCGCTGGGTTTGGCCATCTCCAGCAGTTGCTTTTCCTTCATGCGGCCCATGGCCAGCTTGTCGGTCTCGACCTTGATGCCGGTTTCTTTGGTGAATTCCGGCAGGATCTTCATCATCGCGTCGTAGTGCGGGTGAGCCGGCACGCTGAACACGACGGTCTTGCCGGCGTACTTGGCGTAGCGGTTCTGTGCTTGCACGCCGCTGAATGGGAAAGCCGCACCGAATACGGTGATGGCGCCAGCCTTGAGGGTGTCGCGTCGCTTCATGGATCTCTCCTTGGAGTAGGGCAGGAAATGGAAATTCAGGGTTTCAGCGTCAGCCCGCTGTCGGCGTCAAATACATGCAGCGCCTCGGGGTTCACCATCAGGTGAACCGTTTGATGCAACAAGGCCTTGGCATCACCGGGCACCATGACCGAGACGCGCTGCCCTTGCGGGACTGCGAGGTGGCCCACGATCTGGCTTTCAGTGCCGAGGTACTCGACCACATCCACTTTGATGGCCGGTGCTTCCGCGTCCGAGCACAAGCTGAAGGTCTGCGGCCTTATGCCAAGCTCCAGCGCCTGCTCAGGGCCGGCCGAAACACCTGCCAGCCAAGCCGGTGCCGGCCAAGAAAAGCCGCTGCCGCGCAACAAGCCGCTGCCGCTTTCAAGCGCCAGGCGTGCCTTGAAGAAATTCATGGTCGGCGTGCCAATAAAGCCAGCCACAAAGCGGCTGGCCGGGCTTGTAAACACCTCGCTGGGCGTTCCAACTTGCTGGATGCGGCCTTTGTCAAAAATGACGATGCGGTTGGCCAGGGTCATGGCTTCGACCTGGTCGTGGGTGACGTACAGCGTGGTCTTGCCCAGCCGTTCGTGCAGCAGCGCCAACTCAGCGCGCATGTGGCCGCGCAATTTGGCGTCCAGGTTTGACAAAGGCTCATCAAACAGAAACACCTGCGGCTCACGCACGATGGCGCGGCCTATGGCCACACGTTGGCGTTGGCCGCCCGAGAGTTCCTTGGGCCGGCGCGACAGCAAGTGCTCGATGTTCAGCACCTTGGCGGCTTTTGCCACCTTGGCGTCAATTTCACTCGTGGGCCGGCCAGACAAGCGCAGCGAAAACGACATGTTCTGCGCTACGTCCATGTGCGGGTACAGCGCATAGTTCTGAAAGACCATCGCGATGTCGCGGGCCATCGGGTGGGCATGCGTGACATCGCGCTCGCCAATGAAAATCTGGCCCTCAGTCACCTCTTCCAAGCCTGCCACCATGCGCAATGTGGTGCTCTTGCCGCAACCCGACTCGCCCAGCAGCACCACAAACTCGCCGCTGGCCACTGCCAGATCGAGTTCTTGCACAACGGTCACCTCGCCAAAGCGTTTGACCAGATTGCGAAGTTCCAGGCTTGCCATGCTTGTGCCTGTTCAGCTTTGATGCCTGCGTACGCCCCAGCCGATAGGCTTGACGCGATTGCCGGGGTGTTGCGGGTCAGGCCCCCAAATGGCCTGGTACGTGTCGACACAGCGGCCCTTGCGCTGTAGCTGCCTTGCTGCAACAGCCAGCAAGAGCCACCAGGCCGAAAGCAGCAACACCATCCAGCGAGGCGCGTCGGCCACATACAGGCCCAGTGCTGTCACCGCGAGTGCAGCCAACACACAAAGCCATCCCAGGCTTTTGTGCAGGCGCTCAAACCGCACGCGGTGCGGCGTCATGTCGTAGTGGTCGCCACGCAAAGTGTTGTCCGTCGGGCCGCCTTTGCTTCCGCGGCCAAGCCCACTTGCAATTTGCAGCCAGCCCAGCGCCAGCAGAGCCCAACCACCCCAGGCATGCAGACGCGCCGCGCTGCCACCACCCACGGTGTGGCCCCAAGCCAGCCAAGCACCGATAGACACCACCAGCATGCCCGCCCACTGGGCGCTGCGGTGTGCATGCCACCAAACCTTGTTGTCCAGTTGCTGCGGCCAGCGTTGTTGCGGCGTGACTTTGAAGTAGCGCGCAACCAAAACACCAATGGGTATCAGCACACTCCAACCGAGCACCATGAGCCGCGCATGCCAGTATGCCCAGGGTTCGAGCTGATGCTGCGCGCTTGCGGACAGCGGCGTGGCCAGCCAGTCCATCATGCGGTTGCACCCGAGGTGTTCAGGACGATGCGGTACAGCGAGGTGCTGGCACAGATGAAGAGTTCGTTGCCCGCGCTGCCGCCGAAGCACAGGTTGCCCACTTTTTCGGGCACCGGTATGCGCCCGATGCGCGTGCCGTCCGGGTGGTAGACCTGCACGCTGTCTTCGCTACTGGTGTAGACGAAGCCGTGCACGTCCACGCGGATGCCATCCGATAGCCCTGGCGAGATCACCGCAAAAACAGAGGGCGCGGCGAGGTCTTGGCCGCCCACCACATCAAAAGCCACGATGTGGTGATGGCCACCACCATCGGTGCGCAGCGCCGCCGAGGTGTCGCTGACATACAGCACCGATTCGTCCGGTGAAAAAGCCAAGCCGTTGGGCTCTTCAACAAAATCTGTGACGATGCGCAGCGAACCCGTGCTGGGGTCATAGCGAAACACGTAGTGATCGCCCAGTTCACTGTCCGCAGGGTGACCTTCGCGGTCAGAAACAATGCCATAAGGTGGGTCGGTAAACCAGATCGTGCCGTCGCGCTTGACGACCACGTCATTGGGTGAATTGAACCGGCGCCCTTGGTAATGGCTGACCACGATGTCATCGGACAACGCCCGGCCCTCGGCATCCAGCCGCGTACGCACGAGGGCACGCTGCCCATGCGAACAGTGCAGCAGCGAGCCGTCAGCCAAGCGCGCATGGCCATTGGAAAATTCAACCTTGTCGCGCCACACCTTCAGGCCGTGCACCGGGTGCCAGGACAGCATGCGGTTGTTCGGGATGTCGCTCCACAAGAGCTCGCGCGTTTCGCGCAGCCATACGGGCCCCTCGCTCCAGACCGCGCCCGTGCACAGGCGTTCAACTGCACCGGCGTCGCGCGCAACGCCGGCAAATCGGGGGTCCAGAACCTCGGCTGATGCCATATACCGAGTATCTTGCGGCCTACAGTTACCGGTAACTGGTATTTACCCGTCTGACGACCGACTCGACGTTTCTATCGGTCAACTTATCATCGCCACTCCTGCAAAAGTCTGGTGCAATGGCTCCAAAGCTCACAGGGTGACCGGTACCTGTACCCGCATCGAAGGCCGTTTTTTGCCCACTCGAAAATCTTCTTCACCGTCACGCGCAAGCCCAGCGCCGGCCCCCGCAGCGCAAGGGGTAACCATGGCGGACGTGGCCGCCCGCGTGGGCGTATCCAAGATGACCGTCTCACGGGCGCTGAACCGTGTGGGCAGCAACAGCCGCGGCGCCAGTGAGGTGCTGCGTCAGCGCATCTTGAACACCTGCCACGACATGGGCTACGTCCTCGATCAGACGGCGCGCACGTTCTCCAGCAAGCGTTCAGGCTTCATCGCAGCCTTGATACCAGCGCTGAACAACTCCAACTTTTCAGATACAGCGCACGGGCTCACGGCCGCACTGGAAGGCAGCGGCTTGCAGGTGCTGCTGGGTTATACCGACTACAACACCGACACCGAGGAACGTTTGCTGCGCGCCATGCTCAGCCGCAGACCCGAAGCCGTGGTGGTCACTGGCGGCAGCCACACACCTGCAACGCGCAAGCTGCTGAAGTCGGCCGGCGTGCCGGTGGTGGAAACCTGGGACTTGCCAGAAGACCCCATCGAGCACGCGGTAGGCTTGTCCAACGCTGAAGCCGTGGGCCAACTGGTGCGGCACCTGCACGGCAAGGGCTACCGGCACATCGCCTTTCTCGGCGGCGTGCCCGAGAGCGACGCACGCGGCGCCGATCGTCGTCGCGGGTTCGACTTGGCCATGCGCCAATTGGGGCTCGACCCGCAGCGCAGCCTGAGCGTCGGCCAAGCGCCCGTGTCGATGGAGCACGGCGCGCAAGGCGTCGCACAGTTGCTTCAACGCTGGCCCGACACCGACGCGCTGATTTGCGTGTCGGACCACCCAGCGTTTGGTGCGCTGGCCGAATGCCAGCGACGCGGTTGGAAGGTTCCTGGCCGCTTGGCCATTGCGGGCTTTGGCGGCTTCGAAGTCGCCGCAGCCAGCCACCCCCAAATCACCACGGTGGCGGTGGACTGTGCAGGCATCGGTCGAATGTCCGGCGAGTTGGTATTGCGCGCCATTGACGCAGCGCGAACCGGCCGCCCGCTGGCTCGGCAGACGATTCTGGTGCCTTACCGCGTCGAAGCGCGCGGAAGCACCTGAACCCCCATGCGGCCGCCAACGCGAATTCAGTAGAACCGAAAGTCCGCCGCGCGGTGCAGCGCCCAAAGCCCGCTGCCAGTCAATTCCAGCACGTGTGCGTGGTAGCCGAGCACCGCCGGGTGGTGGCTGACGCTGATGGGTGTGATGGCCAAGCCGGCCAGTTGTTCGTAGAGCAGCTTTTCGTTGGCTGCATCCAGCGCGCTGGTGGCCTCGTCCAGCAGCAAGTAGCGCGGCTTGGCCAGCAGCGCGCGCGCAAACGCCAGGCGTTGTTGCTCGCCGACAGACAGCACTTTGGCCCAGTCCAGTTCCGCGTCCAAACCACCCACACGTGCAGCTAAGGTGGGCAGGTTGACTTTGTCAAGCCAGCGCAGCAACTCGGCGTCGGAGACCTCGCGCGTGGCCTTGGGGTAGAGCAACTGGCTGCGCAGGTTGCCCAGCGGCAAATAGGGGTGCTGCGGCAAAAACAGCATCTCGCCAGCAGCGGGGCGCAGCACCTGGCCGCTGCCCGTGTTCCACAAACCGGCCCACACGCGCAGCAGCGAACTCTTGCCGCTGCCGCTGGCGCCCACGATCAACAGCCCTTGGCTTGGCATCACGCGCAGTGTCAGGTCTTTGATCAGCATGTCTTCGCGCAGCGGCGTCAATACGGTCAGCCGCTCCACCGCGAGGTCGCTGCTGGCCACCGTTTGAATCGTCTGCGCGTGGCCGTCAGCTTCGGCCGCAGGTGGGCTGGCATGTTCTTCCAGGATCTTGGAAAAACCATGTAGGCGGTCGATGCTGGCGGCAAAACGGCTCAAGCTCTCGAAGTGCTCCACGATGACGGTCAGCGCGCTCAAGATGGCTGCAAACGCACCTGCTGCCTGCACAGCTCGGCCCACTTCCAAGTCTCCGGACAAGACATCGCCCGCGATGATCATGCTGGGCAGCGCCAGCGTCAAAAAGCTGTGCGCATACTGAAACAGGTTGAGCTTGAACTGCCAGCGCAGCACCTTCTGGTAGTTGCTCACCACCGCGCCGAACACCCGACGCAACGTGCCCTGCTCGGCTGCGTCACCGCCATAAAAGGCAATGGACTCCGCGTTCTCGCGCAAGCGCACCAGGCCGAAACGAAAGTTCGCTTCGCGCTGCAATTGCGCAAAGTTCAGCGCCACCAGGCGCGGCCCAAACACCGTGGCGGCAATGGCGCTGGTCACCAAGGCATAACCAATCAGAAAGTACACCAGCGTCTGCGATATGGACCACAAGATGCCGGTGAAGGCCAGGAGCTCGATCACCGCACCGAGCACGATCATTGAAAAATAGAGCGACTGCGAGGTGAACGCGCCCACATCCTCAGAGATGCGCTGGTCCGGGTTGTCGATGCCGACAATGGCGTTCAGCCGGTAGTAGCTGACATTGGCAAAGTAGCGCTGCAGCACATGCTCAGTCAGCCACTTTCGCCAGCGCAAGCCCAGCGTATCGCGCACAAAGTAATAAGCCGCGTAGATGGGCACGCCGCCCAGCAATATCCAGCTGAAGCGCTGAATCGAAGACCAAAAACGCTCGGCGTCGCGCGCAGCCAATGCGGATGTGAACTCACCCGTTTCTTGGTTGAATAAGACGTTGAACCCCGTGCGGCCCAGCAGAAACAGCACCAGCACAGCCAGCAGGCTGAATGCACGCCAGCGCTCGTCTGAGCGGAAATAAGGTTTGGCCACCGCCAAAAAACGGCGTCCCAGTTCCATGCTGAGTCCGGGCGGTGCGGTCTCGCTGGGCTGGGTGGGCGCTGCAGTCTGGTTCGTCTTCACGCCCCACTTATGCCGCAAGGCGGAACCCCGGCGCTTGATACAGCACAAAGCAGGCTCAAGCTACAGTGACAACCATGCCAAGCCTTGTTCCAACCCCGCACACGTCGCAAAACAAGCACGCGGCCATCTGGGCTGGTCTGTGCGTTTGCGCACTGCTCGGGGCTTGCGCCAGCACCTCGTCAGCCCCGCAAGTCAAGGTTTACCAGAACGAAAATTTCGGTTCCTCGCAAACCTTCGCCCAGCTGTTTGATTCACCGGTGGCGGCCACCTGCGAATCAGCCCGGCGCGCCTTGTTGAGCCAAGGCTATATCCTGAGCACCGTCAAGCCCGACTTCATTGCGGGCAGCAAAAGCTTCCAGCCAGAAGGCGAAGTGCACGTGCAGATCCTGTTCAACGTGGTGTGCGTGCCCGAAGGCAAAGATGGACAGGTGGCCACCGCCTACGTGAGCGCCACCCAAGACCGCTACACCCTGAAAAAAAGCGCCAGCTCGGCCAGCGTGGGCCTGAGCGCCATCGGATCGGTCTCCATACCGATGGGTGCCACGGGCGATTCGCTGGTCAAGGTGGCCAGCGAAACCATTCCTGCTGGCGAGTTTTACGAGCGCTTCTTCACGCTGATGCAACGGCTGCTTCGCGAGCAGATGGTGGAGCGTTAAGGTCCCAACGACCTGGGTCGTGTGCTCGGCAAAGCAAACCGGGTTAGTCCGTGACATGGAACACAGATGTCACCAAGTTCTTGGATCTGCTGGCCGTCTCCCGCGCACGCGGTTTACACACACCCTAAAGGCGGAGGCCAACGGTGCCGATCCAAAGCGATGAACCCATTGACTCAGTTCCGAATCGGAACTCGCCTCGCCTTCAGCTTTGCAGCTTTACTTGCATTGGTGCTGATCATGACAGCGACCGCTGTGCTGCAGATGCGCCAAAGTGCCACGCTGGAAGCCGAGCGCGCCCAACTGGCTGAGCAGGCCACGCGCATTGAGCGCTGGCAGGGCGCGGTGATGTTGAACTTGACCCGCGCCATGGTGGCGGGCGCTTCGGGGTTTCACGCGCCGACCGTGGCATTTGTCGAGCCTGCTATGAAGGAAACATCGACCACCATCACGCAGCTGCAAGCTGCGATTGACAAAACCTTGGTCAATCCGGACGACCGCACGCTGTTTGACGATGTCGGTGTCAAAAGAAATGTCTATCTCGATGTGCGGGCCAAGGCCATTGCCGCCTTCAAGGACGGAAAGGCTGAAGACGGATTGCAATTGGTTGGCGGACCTATGACCGTCGGCGCCATGGCCTACCTGGACGCCATCAACAAGCTTCAGGCCCACATCCAGGCCGAAGCTGATGCATTGCAGGTCGAAGCCTCAAGCCGCATGCAACGGTCTCAGACGCTCCTGCTGGTCCTGGCGGCATTGGCCATCGCCGCCGGCACCGCCATGGCTTGGGCCATCACACGTTCTATCCAAAGGCCCTTGCGCTTGGCTGTCGAAGCGGCGCAGCGCATTGCCGCCAATGACCTCTCCATACCGGTGCCTCGCGACGGTCGCGCCGACGAGTTTGGCGAGCTGCAGGTCGCTTTGAGCGGCATGCAAACCAGCCTGCTGAAAGTAATCGATCAGATTCGCGCAGGTACGGTCAGCGTGGCCAGTGCAAGCACCGAGATCGCATCTGCAAGCATCGACCTCAGCCAGCGCACCGAAGAGACGTCCGGCTCGCTGCAGCAGACGGCCAGTGCAATGGAGGAGATCACAGCCACCGTCAATCAGACGGCCGACTCGGCACGTATGGCAAATCAATTGGCCGCCTCAGCGTGCGATGTCGCACGCCGTGGCGGCGAAGTGGTCGGGCAGGTGGTTTCCACCATGGACTCAATCAACGCCAGCAGCAAGCAGATCAGCGACATCATCGGAACGATCGATGGCATAGCCTTCCAGACCAACATCCTGGCGCTGAATGCGGCTGTCGAGGCGGCCCGTGCGGGCGAGCAAGGTCGTGGTTTTGCCGTGGTAGCCAGCGAGGTGCGACTGCTGGCGCAACGCAGTGCAGAAGCTGCCAAGCAGATCAAAGGCTTGATCGGCACCAGCGTGGACCATGTGGACGCTGGCATGCGCCTGGTGTCCGATGCGGGCAGCACGATGAGCGAAATCGTCTCCAGCGTGCAGCGCGTGAGCGACATCATTGGCGAAGTGATGGCCGCAGCGGGTGAGCAGAGGCAGGGCGTGGCGCAGGTCAACGACTCTGTAGGCACCTTGGACCAGATGACGCAGCAAAACGCGGCACTGGTGGAAGAAAGTGCTGCTGCTGCCGAATCCCTGAAAGACCAGGCAGCCCGGTTGTCCGAGCTCCTGGCAACTTTCAAACTTGCTGGCGGCAACCCTGCGGAGCGCGCACCGGCTCTTGCTGAGTTCGGTCGCAGGTCAACTGCTCTTCGTTCGGCCCCTGCCCAATTGGCAAAACGCCATGTGGCCGCCAAAAAGACACCCGTGGCACCTGCATCGCCAGCAGCGGCTGCAGCCGTCGCCACCGGCACGCAATCGGCCATAAGTTCTACGGCCAGCGAGGCTGAGGCAGAGTGGGAATCGTTCTGAGCCGCCAGCCCCTAGCGGGATTCGCCGCTTAGCCCAGATACCGCCGGTCGGACCAACTCGCCAGCCACTCGGGCTTGAAGGCCACGAAGATGGCCGTGAACATGCCGGTGGTGAAGGCTTCGCCCCAGGCCATCAACCATTGGCCCAGCAGCAGCGACTCCAATTGCAGGCCGGCTGAGGGCGGGCTGCGCAGCAGCGCCACGGCGCCAGCGGCCATGGCTGCGGCGGCGGTGACAAAAAAGCCGCGCCCCAGGATGAAGACAAACACGTGATGCGGAAGCCAACGGCGTGTGGCCAGACCCAACACGAGGCTGACGCTGGCCGCGGCAACGCCGTTCCAGGCCAGCTGGTTCAAAGTCTGCTCGAGGCTTTGGTTTCCCAACCAACTACCCAGCCCGGCGATGGGCACCAAACTCAGCACGGTCAAAGGCCAGCCGAACATCAGCACCATCAAACAAGCGCCTGACAAATGCAGCGTCACACCACCGGGTAAGGCTCGCTGCGCCATCCACAGTACTGGCAACAGCACCAAGCTCGCTAACCAAGGGTTGTGCAGCGCGCTCGCTTGCAAGGTGCGCCAAGGCCTCAGCAGCAAGGCCAAGCCAACTGAACCTGCAACAACCCCGCCCTCTAGCCACATAGCGGCATGCTACGCAAGTCCGCGCGCCCCGGGCATGACTTGGATCACAAGGTATCGGCGCGCACCTTCTGCTCGAACTCGGCACCAGGCAAGGCCGGACTACACAAGAATCCTTGATAGCAGTCGCAGGCCAGTGCGGCCAGCGCGTCGCGTTGTTCCGGGCGCTCAACGCCTTCGGCCACCACGCGCATGTCCAGGCTGTGAGCCAGCACGATCAAAGTGCGCACGATGGCCGAGTCGGTGCGGTCTTCGGGCGTACCGTTGATGAAGGAGCGGTCGATCTTCAGCTCCTGCACGGGGAACTGCTTGAGATAGCTCATGGATGAGTAGCCGGTGCCAAAATCGTCAATGGACAACTCGACGCCCAGCGCGCGCAAATCATGCAGCTTGCTCGCGGTGGCTTCGACACGGTCCATCAACATGCTCTCTGTCAGCTCCAGCACCAGTTGCCCTGGCTTGATTTGGTTGTTTGCCATGGCGGCCTTCACCACTGCCGCCAAGGCACCTGAAACCAAGCCGTGGCGCGAAACATTCACCGCCACTTTGATATCGGCGCCCATGCTCTCGCGCCAGGCCGCCATTTGAGCGCAGGCCGTGTGAACAACCCACTCGCCGATTTCAACGATCAGCCCTGACTCTTCGGCTATCGGAATGAACCGACCCGGCGGCACCATCCCCAAGGCGGGGTGGCGCCAACGCAGCAGAGCTTCTGCACCAATGATGCGGCCTGTGCGCAGGCTCACCTTGGGTTGGTAGTACAAAGCCAATTCCTGCCGGGCGATGGCGCCGCGCAATTGGGTTTCCAGCTCGAGCAGTTCCAACGACGCGCTGTTCAGCTCGTTGGCATAAAACTGAAAACTGTTGCGGCCGCTGTCTTTGGCATGCTTCATGGCCACGATGGCATTGCGCATCAAGGTTTCAGCGTCGACACCATCTTCCGGGTAGACCGCCGCGCCGATGCTGGGCGTCACGATCAGATCGCGGCCATCAATGTTGATGGGCACGGCCAGCGCCGAAAGCACCTGCCGCGCCACACGGCCTGCGGCATCGGCGCTTTCAACAGCCGGCATCAGCAACGCAAATTCGTCGCCTCCCACACGCGCCAAGAATGCACTCTCACCCGCACGTTTGCCGATCAAGCCCACCTGCGTGCGTGTGACCACCTGCAGCCGCTGCGCCACTGCGGACAACAGCGCATCACCACTGCGATGGCCCATGGTTTCATTGACCAGACGGAAACGATCCAAGTTGATGTGGACCAACGCCAGTTTGCAATGCGCCACCTCAGCACGTTGCAATGCGGCGTTGAGCTGCTCGACAAAAACGCGCCGATTGGGCAAGCCCGTCAACGGGTCTTCATTGGCCAAGCGGTCTTGGTAAATCTTGAAGGCCAGGCTGTTGCGCACCCGAATGGCCAACTCGCAGGCGTCAACCGGTTTGGCCAATATCTCAGTGGCCCCCAGCTCCAGCGCGCGCAATTTGCTCTTGGGCTCGCTGGATGCGGTCAACACAATCACAGGCGTGTAGCGCAGTTGCTCGTTGGCGCGGAATTGCCGCAGCAGCTCGAAGCCGCTCACGCCGGGCATCATCAAGTCCAGCAAAATCAAGCCAGGCTTGCAAGCCAAGGCCTGCTTCATCGCTTCGCGCGGATCGTTAACAGCGACGAAATGACGGTAGCCGGCCTCTTCGAGATAAGTCTGCGTGACGTCGGTCATCATCGGCTCGTCGTCGATCATGAGCACTGTCACTGCCGATAGCGCCGTGCCTACATCGTCAACCACACCGCGCGCACGGGTGGTGGGGTCTGTCGTCATTCGAGTGGGCTCGTACATGTTGGCCATGATGTTTGCCTTTCTGAATCTCTAAGCTTTTACCCGACGGTCTGTTCCAAAACCGGCAACTTGTGGCCGCCGGCTGGGTCGTGCACTGCATCCGGCGCCACGATGCGGACCGCCAAAGATTGCAGTTCCTGCAGGCCATCTTGCATGGCCAGCACATCTTGATTGCGCACGTGCTGTTCAAAGCGACGCGCAGGATCGAAGAACTGATCAAAACCCACGGTGCCGCCAGCACCCTTGAGCCAGTGCGCCAGTTGAGCCAGTTCTTGCAAACGGTTGCTTGCCAGGGCTCGTTGCATCTGCGCCAGCTTGGCCGGCAAGCCCAAAGCGAACTTGCGTGCCACGCGCGCCAGGCGCGGGTGGAACTCCAGGCGCGAGCGGATAGGGGTGCTGGCCGTCGTAACCGGTGCCTGAGCCACGATTTGCGCTTCGCTTGCAGGCAGGACAGCTGGCACCCGCACTTGCTGTGCCGCCAAATGGCCGGCCAGCGTTTGCAACAAGCCATCGATGTTCACAGGTTTGGTGAGATAACCCGTAAACCCAGCGGCGTCGATTTGCGCCTCAAAGCCCTTCATGGCGTTGGCTGTCAAAGCCAGCACGGGCGCGGCATAACCCTGGTCGCGCAGGCGGCGGGTGGCGGTGTAGCCGTCCATCACCGGCATTTGTACGTCCATGAGCACGAGCGCCGGCTGGGTGGCTGCGACTTGGCTGAGTGCGACGGAGCCGTCCTGCGCCTCCACCACGGTCAAGCCCACAGACTCCAACACCAAGCGAACCAGTTCGCGGTTTTCAACGCCGTCGTCCACCACCAGCACGGTGGCCGGCTCAAACTGCCAACGCAAGTCGCGCTCGTTCTCGCTTGCCGTAGTTTGGCGTTCGCACAGTTGTTGCGGTGTTAGCCATTGCACGTCGATCGCACCCATGTTGGCTCCCAAGCTGGCACCCAAGCTGACGTGGAAGGTGCTGCCTTGGCCCGGCACGCTGGTGGCCACGATGTCACCACCCAGGGCACGCGCAAAGCGGCGGCTGATGGTGAGCCCCAGGCCCGTGCCGCCGAATTGCCGCGTGGTGGAAACTTCTGCCTGCACAAAGGGCTCAAAAATGGCCTCCAGCTTGTTGCTGGGAATACCAATGCCCGTGTCAGCGACGTCAATGTGCAGGCGTGCCTTTTCTACTTCCGGCCCCAGGTAGACGCGAACGCTCACGCTGCCTTGGGCCGTAAATTTCAGTGCATTGCCCACCAAGTTGGTGACGATCTGCCGCAAGCGTGCCGGGTCGGTGTTCAAGCTAGCGGGCATGGCTTGTGGGAAGTCCAGCCGCAACTGCACGCCGCTTTGATCGGCCCGCGCACGCATGATGTCCAGCACCTCGTGAACCACCTCGTGCACCTTGCAAGGCACGGCTTCCACTTCCAGGCGGCCGGCCTCGACCTTGCTCAAGTCCAAGATGTCGTTGATCAGCGCGAGCAGATGCTTGCCGCTTCCCAAAATGGTGTCCAGGTGGCGCTGCGTGTCGTGCGGGTTTTGTTGCCAACCCCGCCGCAGCAACTCGGCAAAACCCAAAATGGCGTTCATGGGTGTGCGAATTTCATGGCTCATGTTGGCCAAAAAATCGCTCTTGGCGCGGTTGGCAGCTTCGGCCGAGTCACGCGCCAGGCGCAACTGCTCTTCCTGTTCGTGGAGGGCGGTTACATCGTCCAGGCTCACCAGCATGCCAGCGGGCTTGCCGTCCGGCCCGGGCACGGGTGAACCGTTGGCCATGTAGCTGCGGCGCTTGCCATCTTGGCCCGTCAAATACAGCAGCACATCACGCCGCGCTTGGCCGTCGGTCAGCAAGGCATGCCACGGCGTCAAGGTGGGCGACGCACCGGGCGGTTGGGTCCAACCCAAGTCCGCCGCCTTGCGCCCGACCAAGGCCTCGGTCGTGCCGCCGACCACGGCTACGAAGGCCTGGTTGGCCAGTACCACACGGCCCCGTGGGTCCAACACCAGCACACCCTCGGCCAGGGTGTCGAACGCCGTGCGCACACGCCCTGGAATGACACTGGACGGGTCGAGGTGGCGCAGCATGCGGCGCAAGTAGAGATAGAAAACCACAAAACAGCCAAAGCCCACCAGCATGACCAGCAGCGCTGGTGAGCCCCGATACAAGCTGATCGATGCACTGTCTTCGAGCGGCAAGAAGTGCAGCTCGGCATGGCCCCAGGGTTCACCTTCAAAGAGCAAGGGCACGCGCACATGCGTTTCCGTGGAACGTGCGTTGGGCTCAACCGCAAATTCGTGCGCTTGCTGGCCGGCTTGCAGCGCAAGCGTGCCATCCGTCTGACGCAGCCCGATGGACACAAGCTCGGGGTTGCGGCTCACCACAAAGTCCAGCACCTGCTTGAGCTTGTTGCTGTCTTCTTCGCCCGTCAAGGCGGCAGCCGCCACACCCACAGCCTCGGCCAATGAGGTGCGGCCGCTGCGCAAGGCAGAGCCCCGGTCGGGCATCAGGCCCGCAAACAGCGCCGCGAGCAGCAGCGTCACCACCAGCGCCGACATGCCCAGCGCCAGGTGGAAGCGGGACGACAGGCGTTTCAGGAAATGCATTCAGCCTCTTCTTTGGCTTGCTGGCCTGGTGATGGCGATTGAGACGGTGCTTGAGACGGTGCTTGAGCCGGCGGTTCTGCTTTGATGAGGCGGCGTGCGCGGCTGAACAGCCGGTCAACCGGGTCGAACTCTTCGCCCTCTTCCCCGGCTTCACCGTCGTCACCGTCACGCGCACGCCGCGCTTGCGACAGAACGGGCAGCGGGTCCACGCTGGCCCAAGCCGGCACCGACGACATCAAGCTGGCCACCAGCGCACCGCCTCGCGCCAACCACAAGACATAGCCGACCGACAAGCCGCCCGACACCAACACGGCTCCACCGGAGTCGATCTGCAGCAGGCCTCCCTGGGTTTCGCTGTCGTTCAAGCGCATGGAGTCCATGGCCTGGGCCAGGCTGCTGCCGTTGCGGTTGGCAAACAATTCACTTGACGCGTGTTCGCGTTGCGTTGGGCTTTCGTCGCCCGCCAACTGCAGGGCAGCGATGGTTTGCATCCAAAAGCCGGCGCCGGCAGCCACGCTGTCGGCTTTGACCAGCCCGGCCGCGCTTGATGCCGCCGGGGCAGAACCGAGATTCAAGCCCGTGCTGGCCACCACCACCGATGCCAAGGTCGGCAATGGGGGCAAAGAAGACAACAGGGCTTCTGGTGCTTGAGCCGTGACGGCGACCGTGGCCTCCTTCACTGCCGATGTTGCAGGCGCGGGGCTTGGTGCAGCCACTGCTGCGGCCGAAAGCAAAGCGGTCTTGCTATCAGGCTCAGCCACCGTAGCCTCTGTTTGCGGAATCACGCTGGCGGTCTCTTGAACCGGCGCTGCGGCTTCGACCACGATGTCGGGCTGGGCCAACTGAACCCGGTTGAAGCCATCACTGAGCGCCAGCTTGAAATCGGGTTGCAGTCCGCTGCCGTCGGCAACAAAGCGCACGTGTCCCGCATCCACATCAGCTTGCGTGAATTTGCCGGCTGCGCGCCCAGCGGCGCTGAGGATTTCGAAGCGACCACCTTGGGTGGACACCACCTCATAACTCAGCCCGTTGGCTGCGCCGTCTGGATCTGCCGCTTGCAACACCAAAGTAAAACCCTGTGCGGACACCAGCAGCGCCTGTTGGGTGACCACAGGTGCCTCGTCGCTGTTCACAATGTCAATTCGCAAAGCCTGTGTGGCGCTGGCCTGGCCATCGCTGACTTCAACCATCAGTTCGTACCGGCCGTCGGCATTGGCGTCTTGAGGCGCTTCGAAATCGGGGGCCGCGATGAACGCCAGCCTGCCGGTGCCAGCATCCAAGCGGAACAGCGCCGCGTCCGCACCGCCAGCAATGGCAAATTGCAGCGTATTGACTGCACTGTCCACATCAGCTGCCACCAGCGCAGCCACAGTCTGGGTGTTTTCAGACGTAGCAAAGCTCGCCTGCGGGCTTGGCACAGGATTCACCCAGCGGGGCGCATCGTTGACCGCACTCACTTGAAGTTGCGCGCTGCTGGCCGCAACGGCCACACCGTCACTCACCTCAAACAGCAGGCTCACAGCGCCCACCCAATCTGCAGCAGGGTCGATCTGCCAACGCCCGCCGCCCAAGTTTTGCAACGCTGCTTGACCCGACTGGATCCTCACGCCACTGACCACCACGGCATCGCCATCCACGTCACTGGCATGAGCCAACAGCATGGCGGCATCGACTACAAAGCGCTCGTCTTCTTTGCTTGTGCCCAAGTCAATGGGCCCGGCAGTCGGCGCATCATTGACGGGCGTGAAATCAACAGCCGCCTGCTGCGCCTGCAGCGTGTTTGTACCGTCAGCCAGCACGAGCTGGAAGGCCGGTGCACCTTGCGCACCGTCAGCCACAAACCGCACCCCGCCCGTGTTCAGATCGGCTTGCGTGAACGAGGTGATCGCCACGCCTGGTGCGGCTGCGTTTTCAAACCAACCTCCCGTCAGGCCCTGAACTTGAAATTGAAGGTCAGTGGCCGCGCTGTCCACGTCAAAGGCCTGCACGTCTGGGCTGGCCACGCCACCTTCATCGATGGTCAACCGGTTGTTCAGCCACACCGGCACCTCATCGGTGTTCAGAACCTGCACGCTGATGGCTTGGGAATTTTGCAAACCACCAACATCGCTCGCAGTGACCACAAGCTCATAGACACCGTCGCCGTCGGCGTCGGCTGGCGCTTCGAAATCGGGCACAGCAATGAATCGCAAGGTCCCGCTGCTGGCGTTGAGGCTGAACAGGGGCGCATCGGCTCCGCCGCTGATGCTGAAGCTGGGTGTGTCGCCGTCCACATCGTTGGCCAACAGTGTGCCGACAAGATTGGCGCCTTCAACGGCTTGACCGAGCGCGCCGCCACCACTGAAACCCGTCACCACGGGCGCTTCATTGGCGTTGGTCACGGTGACCAGCAGGGTTTGCGCATCGCTGAGAAGTCCGTCGCTGGCGCTCAGTTGCACCTCGTACACGTTGTCGCCGTCCGCGTCGGCCGGTGCTTCGAAGTCCGGTGCTGTGACAAAGCTGATACGCCCGGTGCTGGCATTGACCACGAAGCGGGCTGAGTCGGCTCCGCCGGTGATCGCGTAGGTCAAAGTGTTACCGTCTAAATCGCTGGCCATCACCGTGGCCGCTGCGGTGCTGCCCTCGGTCAGCAGGCCACCGACAAAGCCCGAAACCACGGGTGCGTCATTGGTGGGCTGGACTGTGATCGCCATCGAACCCACGTCGCTCAGACCGGAGCCGTCTGCGACGGTCACCGTCAGCCTGTCTGCGCCGTTGTAGTTGGCGGACGACAGGTAGATCAAACTGGCCAGGCTGGCGTTCAGGTCAGCTTGGCTACCACTCAAGATGATGCTACTCGCACCCAGCGCGCCACCGCTCACGGCTGCCGTACCGGCCAAACTCAGATTCAAGCTGCCATGCGCGACGGACAAGCTGACTTGCGCCAAGTGCCAGGCCGACGTGGGTTCCAAGGCGTTGGGGTCACTCACACTGAGACCCACCAACGCTGTGCTGGCATCCTCCAAGGCCGTCATGGCGCTGGGCAACGCCATCACAGGTGCCGCATTGACAGAGAAGTTGCTCTCGAAGGAGCCAATGTCCACTGTGGCCACGCGTGCCACACCACGTTGATCCGTCGGCGGTGCGCCCGTGCCGGTGCCGGCATTGACGGCTTCGCTCGCGACGAGCAACGCGTGCGTGCGGCCGTAGCCACCGTTGTCGGCCAGCGGTGCGAGCCCTGCAACGGCAGACGGCCGGTCGCTGGCTTGGTTCAGCGCAAACAGGGCATCGTCGGCCAAGTTGTTGCCCAGGCTCAGCAAGCTGCCACTGCCAGCAAAGCTCCCGCTACCAGAATTGGCAAACAAGGTGTTGCGCACACTCACGGCGGCCGTTGCAAATGCGGCGCCGCCACTCACGCTGTTGTTGTTGGCAAAGGTGACGTTGGTCAGCGTGATGGGAACGGCCGCGTACAAGGCGCCACCGGACGTCAGAGCGCTGTTCCCGCTGAAGGTGACGTTCGATATGCTGACGCTGGCACCGTTGACAAACAAGGCACCACCCGCTGTACCGGAACTGTTGCCGGCAAAGGTGACGCGCTCAAGGTGGAGCTCGGTGCCGACATGGCGCAGACCACCTGCATCCAGACCGGCCGCGTTGTCTCGCACTTCCACGTCCACCAGGCTCAAGTTACCCGCGTTTTCAATGCCAGCCGCATTGGCCAGGGAACCCACGTTGTCGCGCACCACCGCCTGGCTCAGCATCAAGGTGGCGCCCGCCTTGACATCAATACCTGCACCTACGGCCAGCGAGTAACCATCGGCGATCGTCAGGTTTGAGAGGCTGGCCGTGCCTTGAACCACTTCAAGCACCGCATAGGCGCCCGCGCCGCTGATGACCGTGGCCGCCGAACCGGCACCCACGATGTTGACGCTGTCACGAATGTCAAAGTCGTCGCCCGCATTCAGGTCGTCACCCAAGCCCGATAGCGTGATGCTGTGCGTGCCTGCGCCCAATTGAATCGTTTGCGTGCCCGCCGTGTTGTTGGCGGCGGTGATGGCCTCGCGCAGGCTGATCTTGCCGTCAGCGCCTTTGTTGGCCAACAGCGCTTCGGTGCTGGTGACCGCGCCATCCACGTTGTCGGCCAAGGTATCGACCACCAAAGTAGTGCCCACATCGGTGACGGTGATGTTCAAGGTTTGGGTATCTGCGCTGCTGCCATCGGAGGCTTGCACCTGCACCACATACAGGTTGTCGGCGTCAGCATCGAGTGGCGTCTCGAAGTCGGGCGCCGCCACAAACACCAGCTCACCCGTAACGGCGTTGATCGAGAAACGCGCGGCGTCAGCGCCACCGCTGATGCCATAGGTCACGGGGTCTGACTCGGCATCGGTGGCCTGCACTGTGGTCACGACGATCGAACCTTCGGCCACAGGCACGGCCGCACTCACAACGCCCCCGTTGCTGGAAATGACTGGGGTGTCGTTCGCCACGTTGACCGTCAACGTCACTGCAGCACTATCAGTGCTACCCAAGCTGTCAGCAAAGTTCTTGGCGACTTCCGCTGCACTGAAGGCTTGGTCATAGATGGCGACACTGTCCAGCCCACCCTTGAAAAAGCGCGCGCCGCTCAAGGTGTTGTTGCCGCCCATGATCACGTTGCCACTCGGGTTGATGGCATCACCACCGCTGCCGATGCTGGAACGCAAGCCACCGTCGATGTAAACCGCACTGCCCGTGCCAGCGCCGACCGTCAGCATGTACTGATGCCATTGGCCGTCGGCCAGGCCAGTGATCGGAATGTCGAGCCCGGCCATGTCGTCGGTGTCATTGCCGTCGAGCAGCCGCGTGCGCAGCACGTTGGTGACACCAGACGCGGTGGTGGTCGCGTCTTCAATGAAGAACACATTGACGCTGTCCTGGGTACCAGCGCCGCCGTGTGCGTACAGGTAGCGATAGCCTGTACCTGTGTTGTCGTCCATGCGGAACCACAGCGACAGGCTGAAGCTGTTGGCGACGCTCAGGTCGGGCAGCACCGCGTGCTGATTGACCCCGTCAAACGCCAGCGCGTTGCCCCAATGCCCTGCGGTGGTCGAAGGCGCATTGACCACCGTGCCGTCGGCAGTGCCGAGCAAGTCGACGGCGTTGCCGTCCAAGCGCCAGTAGTGCGTCAGCGAATCGCTCAAATCCGACGCGAGGTAGCTGAAGCCGTCGCTTCCTGCATAGCCGGTGGTCGGGCTGTACTGCAAGAGAGTGCCTACCTGGCTCACGCTGCCATGTGCCGCTTGGCCGAAGTCCAGCAGGGTGGGCGTGCCGCCGGAGGGGAACAAATCATTCGCGAGCACATCGATGCTGATCGGCGTGTTGTGCCCCACCGTTGCGGCGTCATCCACCGCGTCCACCGTGTCAAACACATCAGAGACTGTGATGGCGAATGCCATGGTGTCGGAACGGCCGCCGTCGCTGGCCTCCACCAGCACCTCGTAAACGTTGTCAGTCCCGCCATCAACCGGGCTCTCGAAGTCTGGCGCTGCGGCAAAGGCCAGCGCCCCGGTTGCGGCGTTGATGGTGAAGCGCGCGGCATCGGCACCGCCAATGATGATGTAAGTTATTCCTGGTGCAGGCAGGTCATCATCGGTAGCTTGCACCGTCACTACAGCCGTGCTGTTCTCGGCCACGCTCAAACTGGCGCTGGCACCACCGCCGGCATTGGTGATGACCGGGGAGTATTCGTTGACGGGTATCACGTTCACCGTGATCGTCTGGCTGTCGTTGCGCAGCTCGTCGCTGGCCATCACCACCACTTCATAGGTGTTGTTGGCGCTGGCGCCGGCCGGTGCTTCGAAGTTGGGCGCGCTGTTGAACACCAGCGCGCCCGTGCTGGCATTGATGCTGAACAAGGCAGCGTCAGCTCCACCAGCGATGCTGTAGCTCAGTGTGGTGCCGGCATCGGCATCGGTTGCGGTGACGGTAGTGACTGCTGTGGCGTTTTCGGCGACATTGGCGCTCGCCGTAGAGCCTCCGCCGTTGCTGGTGATGACCGGGGCCACGCCTTCGAAACTACGCGCAGCGATACCGGCGGTGTCGCCAGCCGATGCGCCGCTCCATGCCACCACAAAATCGTTGCGGGCCAACATGGCAACCGCTGGCGCCGTTTGGGCGCCAGCGGTGTGCTGGTTGACGATGAAGGCGGCGCCATTGGCTGAGCCGTTGGCGTTGTATTTGCGGGCGAAGATGTCGGTGTCGCTGCCGTTGGTCTTGCTGAAACTAACGATGAAGTTGCCAACCGCATCCATGTCAATGCTGACGTTGTCGGCGTCACCAACGGCAGCCTTGTACCAATGGAAAACGTCGAGCCCCGAATAGCGCACCGATCCGTCAGCCCAGTAGCCAGTGCCCCAGATCCCAGGGGCAGCCGAACCTTCTTCTCGATAGGCCAAGGTGAAATTGCCGGCGGCATCCATGGCAATCGACGCGCCCGTACTGTTGGAGGCGAAGTTGTCGACCTGTTGGCGCCCACCCGCCGCAACACCCGCCGCATCAAAGCGCTGGAAATACATGTGGTTGGGGAGTTCAAACGCCACCACCACACGCCCTGTGCTGTCCATCGCCACAGCCGGGCCAATTTCACTGCCGTCGTCGGTCAGGTTGGCTTGAATTTCAACAGCGTCTATGGCCGTGCCGTTGCTGTTAAAGCGGCGGAAGAAAACGCCAGAGCTGTCGGAGGCACCGTTGCCTTCCCAAGCAACAACCACAGCACCTGTGCTGGTGTTGATTGCCAAAGTCGGGTTCAGTTGGTTGCCGCTTGCGGTGGTGTTGACCGGAATTTCTGTTGAAGCCGCGTTGCCGCTCGCATCAAAGAATCTCAGCGCAATGCCTTGTGCCGAACCATCAACTCGATGCGACGTCCACGCCACAGCAAAGCTGCCGTCGGCCGCAGACACCACCCGCGCCTGCCCTTGCTCGCCAGCGGTGTCGCTGTTGACCGGAATTTCGCCCGTAAGCGGTGTGCCGTCAAAAGCAAAGCGGCGCGCATAAACCCCGCCGGCCGCGCCGTCCTGGTTCTGGCTGGTCCACACCACCACATAGTTGCCCGCGCTGTCCAGCGCCACCGATTGTTGGCTGCCCCGACGTTCGGCCGAGGTGTCTTGGACATCGGTGGTGGTGGTGTTGACGGCAATGTCGTTGCTCAGCAATCCGTCCCACGAGGCTTGCAGCGCCAGGTCTGCAACCACAGGCGTCTCGATAACGCCAGCCTGCTGCTCCAGCTGCCAATCGCCGCCCAATTGCGCGGCGCCTGTGGCATCGTCACTGGCTGCGACATCGGCACCCACCAGCGCGGCCAAGGCGTTGATGAGTTGCAAGCCGTTGGCGCCAGCGGCCACGTCGCAGCCGTAAATCAGCAGGTCGGCCTCGGGCGTCAAAGCCCAGCTCCATTCGGCCAGTTCGCCAGCGCGAGCCAGTGCGCTGTCGTTGTCCAACACGGCCGAGCCCAGCATCACACGGCCGTCGCTGCCATGGCCGATCACATGCACGGCGGTGATTCCTTGCTGGTCAGCCAAGGTACGGCTGATCACGGCAATGCCGTCTTCGTCCGGCGCGATGGTGATGACTTGAATCGCGCGGCCGTTGTCGCGCTGCGCGTTCAAGCCCGTGACGAGCGACTGTGCATCCGGTGCGCTCAAATCGACGAAGGCGATTTCGTAGGCACTGGCCGTGGCTGTGCTGGCCACGGTGCTGTTGCTCAGCAGTTGCTGGTCTTGGCTTGCACCGCTGGTCAAACCACCCACGCCGCTGCCCAACACCGCCGCAGCATCGGCGCTGTAGAGGATGCGCGGCTCAAGCTCTTCGAGCAGCGCGCGTTGGCTTGGGATATGGTGCATCAATATGCCGCATCAAACTCGCGGCAACAGGGGAGCCTGCTGCGGGAGAGCGGGCTGCTTGAGGCTTAGCGGTGCGGCCTGCGGTGCACCTGACGTCACAGGTTTGATGCCGGCGGGCAAGGCATGGGCTGGCGGTGCGGGCGGAGCGGCCGGCGCCGCAGCCACGCTGTTGCCCGCACCATCAGCCCGGCAACGCGCGCCGGCGGGCAGGCGGTTGCCCGGGTTGGCCAGCGACAAGCGCACACGGAAGGTGTTGCTGGCCGCGTCGATGATCTTGTCGATGTGCGTGACCTGCGCCGTCACAGCAGTGGCGGCGGGCAGTTCGGGCAGGATGGGCATCTGGTCGCCCACCGATACCGAGCCCCAGCGCGCAGCAGGCATCACCAGTTCCACGCGCAGCGGGTTGAGCATGGCCAGGCGCAGCAAAGGCTTGTCTTCGGCACGTTCGCCGGGGCTCACAAAGCGCTCGATTACCACGCCGTTGAACGGGCTGCGCAGTGTGCGTTGCGCCAGTTGCGCTTTGACCAAACCCAGCTCGTGGGTGTTGACCGCCTTTTGCGAGCGCGCTTGCCGCAGCTTTTGCTCAGCCACGTCGCGCTCGGCTTTGGCTTGCTCCAGCGTCTGCGGGCTGGTGAACCCCTGGCTAACCAGTTCAGCAGCGCGGGCGTGGCGTTGTTTTGCCAGCGCCATGTTGGCCTCGGCCGCCAGAATATCGGCGTCCATGTTGGCGCGTGAGCGCGCGGCCTCCAGGCTGTTGCGCTCCACCTCGTTGTCCAGTTGCACCAGCGTTTGGCCAGCGCGCACCGAATCACCACGGTCCACAGCCACCACAGCGACCACGGCTGTCACCGGCGAGCCGATATCGGCCACCACTTCCGGGCCGATGAGGCAACCCACGGTCGGGCGCGCAGCCGCGCGAGCGGCGGCGCTGGGCGCTGGTGCCGTCACGGACGCAGTGCCCGGCTGAACACCGGGTGGCGTTGAAACCGTTGCTGGTTTACCCGTTTGGGCCCCGGCAGGTTCAGCCAGCACCAGGCCGAGTGCCGCACAGAGCGCGGCAGCCGCCATAGACGTCAGTTGGGGTTTCATGCGTGCAGGTGTTTGAAGCTGAGTTGTTCTTCCCATG
Source organism: Rubrivivax sp. (assembly GCA_965249635.1). Classification (GTDB taxonomy): domain Bacteria; phylum Pseudomonadota; class Gammaproteobacteria; order Burkholderiales; family Burkholderiaceae_C; genus Rubrivivax. The sequence continues at coordinate 548,042 of OZ252248.1, forward strand.
ACAGGTCCATCTCCAATACAAGGCGGCGGCGCCGCATGTCTCGTGCAGCTTGCAGCCGCTGCTGCAGGGCGTTAAAGATGTGCAAACCCAGGGCCGACTCGGGTTTTGCGTCCAGCGCATGCCAGATCTCGGCGCTGCCAGGGTCGCCCTGGCGTGCGCTGCGGCCGATGAACTGACGGTCCAGCCGCGCACAGTGGTTGTCTTGGCAGACGATGACGTGCAGCCCCCCGCGTTCGGCCACACCGGGGCCCAAGTGGATGTCAGTGCCACGGCCGGCCATGGCTGTGGCCACGGTCACCTGTCCCATGAGCCCAGCCGAGGCCACCACTGCCGCCTCGGCGGCGTCATGGCTGGCGTCCAGCACTTGGTGCTTGATGCCCAAGTCCGCCAGGTGTTGGCTCAAGTCTTGCGCCTGCGCCACGCTGGCCACGCCAACCAGCACCGGCCGGCCGGCCTCCTGCAGCTCGCGCACGCGTTGCGCCAGCGCGGTGGTCCGCAGTGCGCTGCGCTTGAACCGACGCTGCGCGTGCAACACACGCTGGCTGGGTTTGCGCAGGGGCACCTTCGCGACCCGCAGGCCGTAAATGGCGCCCAGCTCGCGCCGGCATTCGGCCAGCGTGCCACTGGTGCCCGCCAGGTGCAGGTAGCGCGCAAAAAAGCGTTGATAACTGGTCTGCGCGCTGGTGCGCGTTTGCGGGCTGGGCTTGCAGCCTTCTTTCATTTCAACCAAGGTGTGCAGCCCACGCGACCACACCCGGCCTTGCGCAGCGCGGCCCGTGTGCGCATCCAACAGCTCCACGTGGCCGTCGCGCACCAGATAGTCTTCGTCTCGTTTCAGCGCATGCAGCGCAAGCAGCGCAGAGCCCACCATCTCCAACCGGTGGTGGCTGTTGTGCCACACACTGCCCAGGCGTGCGGCACGTTCATTCAGCTGGTCATGGCCTTCTGCAGTCCACTGCACTTGATGGGTTTTCCCATCCACGGTGGCATGGCGGCCCAGTTCCAAAGCGCGTGCCAAGGCCAATGCCTGAAAACACCAGGCGCGGTGGCGCGGGTCGTCAACGGCTTCGGCCAACACCAAGGGCATGGTGGCTTCGTCGATGAGCAAGCTGTCGGCTTCATCAACCAGGGCCATGCACAGGCCACGCAGCAGCAGGGGCGGCGTTGAATCATCCTGTGCGCTCAAGCGCGCGGCACGCTGCTGAAGGTCACAAGGTGCGTCTTGCAATTGCTGGCGGTCGCGCAGGTGGTCAAAGGCCACTTGGCGTGCGGTGCAGTGGGTGATGTCGCCGCTGTAAACACGTGCGCGCTCTTCCGGGCTGTGGCTGACCAGCGCAGCGCCGCTGCTCAGACCCAAAGCTTGGTACAGCGGCGCCAGCAGCAGTGCGTCGCGGATGGCCAGGTAGTCGTTGGCGGTCATCACATGCACCGGTACACCGGCCAGCGCTGCCACGGCCGCTGCCAGCGCCACAGCGAGTGTCTTGCCTTCGCCCGTGGCCATTTCCGCCAGCCGGCCTTCCAGCAGCCACCAGGCGCACAGCAGTTGGCTGTCAAAGGGTGTTTGCGCCAAGCTGCGCTGTGCGAATGATGCAACGCAGCCCAAGGCCTGCGCCCGCAGAGCAGGCTCGCGCCATCCGTAACGGCCCAGGCGGGCGCGCAGGCGCCGAAGGAGTAAGGCCAGGTTCTGTTCGTTTACCTGCGCCCACGCAGCTTGGCTCTCACGCACTGCCTGCAGATGGCGCTGCGCGGGCTTCAACAACACGGCCTGCGGCACAGGTAAGCGTTGCTGCAGCCGGCGCCACGGGCCCGCCAGCCATGGCGCATCGGCCTCGCGGCGCTGCGGGTAGAGGCCCTGCACGGGCCCGGGGCGTGGTGGGTGCGTGTTCATGTGCTGGGGTTGAAATGGCGCAGCAGTTGTTGCTGCACGGCGCTGGCCAACTGGACCAACAAGGGCGCGCGGCCTTGTTCAAAGCGAACGAGCACGCGCTCGCCCAAGCGATGGGCTGCCGTGCCTTCCAATTGCAGTTCGGCCACCAGCACGGGCTGCGCAGGCCGCAGGCCTTCGCGGTCTGTCATGTCGGTGGCGATGCGGCCACCGCTGCGGGTACCCAAGGCGGCGCTGGGCAGCTGGGTCACACCGCCGGAGCTCTTGCCTGCCCATTCGGCCCAGCGCGGTGCCTGCGCTGGGTCGCTGCTTTGCACCTGCACACGCTGCTGCATGGGCAAGGGTGAAGCGCTGTCGTGGGGCACAGCCAGGCGAACAATGCCGGGCTCGCCTGTGATGACATGTGCGAGCAGCACCCCGCGTTGAACATGGCGGCCTGGCAGGTCACTGGCATGTGCGATAACGATCCGCCCAGTGGCTTGGGCGCGCACCGTCAGCCGCTCCAGGCGTTGCTCGCTTTGCGTCAGTTCAGCCAGCGTGGCTTGCAGTTGGTGTTCGGCCTGCACGGCCAAGGCCGGCTCAGCCTGCAAGCTGCGTTCTTGCTGCGCCAGCAAATCTTGCACGCGGCCTCGCAAGCGTTCAACATCCGCCTGCAGCGGGGGTGACATCAACTGCAGCACGGCGTCGCCCTGGCGCACGTGCTGGCCATCGGCCACATGCACGGCGCCGATCACGCCCGTGGCCTGGCTGCGGACAAGCGCATGTTCGGGCAGCCACAACACGCCTTGCGCGACCGTGCTGACCGGCAACGGCCACAGCAGCAAAGCTACCAACAGCACCCCAGGCAAAGCCAGCAAGGCGTGCTGCAGTCCGCGTGGCATGCCCGACGATGCGTGCAGCCCGCCACGGCGCACCCAACGCCAGAGTTGATAGGCCGGCACGAGGACCATTGACCACACGAACAGCGCTGCAGCAAACAAACCCAACCACTGAGACACACCACCCAACCACAGAATCACGGCCCATGCGATCAAACAGCGCATCACCCAAGCTGCGGGCGCGTAGACCAGCAGCCAAGGTGGTTCGCCGGCTGCCGGCACCACGCCTGCAGCCGTGTTTTGTCGCAACACCAGGCGCTCCGCCACCTGCAGAACAAATTGCTGGCTGCGGGTAGCCAGGTTCGGCAAGTTCAGCGCATCACACAGCATGTGATAACCGTCGAAGCGCAGCAGCGGGTTGGCATTGACCAATACGGTAGACAAGCCCGCCATGAAAAACACCAGCAAAGCCGCGTCGCGCAGCGCGCCGGGTTGCACCAGCAGCCACAGCGCCAGGGCCGCTGCTGCCACCAGGCTCTCGGCCAACATGCCCGCGCTGGCCACCAGCAGGCGCTGGCGCCGCTGCGGCAGAGCCGACGCCGCCGAGGCGTCCACGTAGGGCACGGGCACCAACATCATCAAGGTGACGCCCCACTGCGGCACACGAGCGCCCAGGCTCCGTGCCAGCAACCCGTGTGCACCTTCGTGCAGCACTTTGAGCAGGGGGTAAGCCAACCAAGCCAGGCCCCAAGCGCTGGGTGATGCCAACAGGCCGCTCAACTGGGCTGCCAGCTCACCGCTGTGGGCCGCGCCGGCCAGCACAGCCCAGGCGACGGCCAAGAACCAGAATGACAGCAGCAGCGCACCGGGAATGGCAGGCCAGCGCCGAGCCAGGCGGCCCAGTAGTGCATCCGGGTTCCCCAAAGGGACTCGCCATGACAACAGGCTGCGCGGCTGCTGATGTGAACCGTCAGCCTGTGTCGAGTCGGCACCCAGGCTGGCGGCACCGAAGTCGGGCCGGCTGTCGAAGCTGATCAGGCCGGCCGCGTGCAAGCGCGCCAAGATTGACAAGACCTCGCCCTGCGTGGGCGCGTGGTCACCAAATTCAGCCAGCGCGATGTCCCACAGCTGCTGGGTGGTGCGCTGGCCGTCGCAGCGCGCCACAGTGTGCCAGGCCGCCGTATTCAGCCGGAAGCTGCGCGTGCCATCGGGCAAGGTCAGCACGTGCCATACCTGGCCCCGTTGCACGTGGCGCTGGCTCGTGATGCGCGCATTCAACAGAGGACGCAGCGCAGCCACGCGAAACCATTGCTCCGACATCAGCGCCGATGGCGCCGGCGGGGCTGCCAATGCGGCTGGTGTCGAAGGCTTGAGCCTGGACCACAAGTTGGCGTTCATCCGAGCCACTCCCACCAGGCCAGCCGCAGGCTACCCAAAGCACGGCGCAGCAGGTGCAGCAGGGGGCTGGCGGCTTGGGTGTCGATTCGGGCATTGCCCTGCAAACCGGGGCGCAGGCCTGCGCGGGTTTGCAGCAATTCAGCCTCCACTTCAAACACATTGCGCCCTTCGACGGCCTTGGCCATGGGCGAAATGCGCGTCACGCGCAGGGGCAAAGAGTCCCAAGGCATGGCACTCAAGGTCAAGCTGCCAAGCAGGGCTTGCTGCGCGGCGGTTTGCTCCAGGCGCGGCATGTCGCGCTCGTCAATCTCCACCATCACCCGGAAGCGGTCGCTGGGCGCCAGCGTCAACAGCTCAGCCCCTTCTTTGACAGGAGCACCCAACTGCTGGCTCAAGTCGCCCTGCACAACGATGGCGTCAAACGGCGCCAGCAGGCGTGCACGCTGCAAGCGTTCGTCCACCAATTCCAACTGTGCCTGGGCTTCGTCGGCACGGCTTTGCAGCAGCACCAGTTGCGAGCGGTCGGCGCGCGCCTGCGCGGCGGCCAGGCCGTCCAGATGCTGGGCCAACTGGCTCTGCCAACGTTGGCGCTCCAATTGCAGCTCCTGGTCTGCCAGATCGATGAGGGGTTGGCCGGCGCGCACGGTATCGCCTGCGCGGGCGTGCACCTGGTGCACAAAGCCATCCATGGGCGCCGAAACGATGCGCTGCACGGCCCCTTCAAGCCGGGCACGACCACCCACCTGTGCCGGCCAGGGCATCAGCAGAGCGCCCACGAGCAGCAAACCCAATACAGCGCCCATCTGGCGCAAGCTGCGCTGGCGCCGTGCATCGGCCGAGGCCCACCACAGGCGCAGGCCGTCGCGTGTGCGTCGCCAAGCGCTGCGTTCATTGGCGGCCATCAGCGCCAACAGCGGCGCCGCCAAGCAAGCCAAGTGTTCAAGTTGCTCCACTGTGCCTAGATCGATGGCTGGGCCATCGCGGCGCAGCACACACAGCGCGCCGATCAGCTCACCGTCCGCCACCAGGGGCACGCCAGCAGCGCTGGCACCCGCGCCCACCTGCGCTACCAGCGCTGCGTGGGCACGTGTGATGCGTGGCACGACACCCACGCCGGGCGCGGGCTCTGGCCACATCACCGGCGCGGTTTGGTCAAAACATTCGGCACAGCTGGCCAGGAATGCGGTTTGCACTGCGCTGCCCGGCGCAGGCAGGCTGCCGTCCGAAACTGCAAGCAAGTTCAGCGGGCCCGCACCCTGGCTTGAGCTGGCCGCCATGGCCAGCCATACCTGACCCATGTTCAGTTGCCGCGCCAGGCCAACCACCAGCCGCTGCGCCGCGGCGGCACAGCGCGGCTGCGCCAGCATCGTGGCGTGCAGCGCCAGCGCCAGCGCCGCACGGTTGCCGTGCGTTGGCGGAGTTAGAACAGCCTGTTGGCCAGTAGCAGTCATGCAGTCGGTTTTTGTGGGGCTCCATGCCAAAGCACCGCCCAGCGCCATACCGCCGGGCAGCCAAATGGGAAATGGGCCACCTTCCGAGTTTGTTGGAGGCCCGCCAGCACCAAGACCGGGAAAAAGCGGGCTACGGCAAGGCTTACGCCACTACCAAAGCCCCGGCAAGCCAAGCTGAAGGGCCTGCCCAGCTACGATGCCCAGCGATGAGCAGCCCCGCCGCCTTGGCGCCTTTTCGAACCCGCAGCTTCCGTTTTCAATGGCCGGCCGACCTGTGCACGGCCTGGGCACTGGAGATGGAAACGCTCATCCTGGGCTGGTATGTGCTGGTGGAATCGGGGTCTGTTTGGCTGCTCACGGCCTTTGGGGCCCTGATGTTTGTGGGCACCTTGCTGGCGCCGATGCTGGGCATGCTGGGCGACCGGCTGGGCTTGCGGCGGTTGTTGGCCGCCATGCGCCTGAGCTACGCCTTGATGGCCTGCGTGATCCTGTTTCTGGCCCTTACTGGGCGCCTGGACCCAAGCTGGGTACTTGGTGTTGCCTTTCTGGTGGGGCTGATCAAACCCAGCGATATCGGTATGCGCACGGCCTTGGTCAGCGCCAGTGTGCCTGCAGCGCACTTGGCGGCGGCCATGGGTATTTCACGCACCACACAAGACTCGGCACGTATCGGCGGCGCGCTGGCGGGCACGGGTTTCATGGCCGCCTTTGGCATGGCACCTGCTTACGGGGCCATCGTGGCGATCTATCTGCTGGCCGTTTTTCTGACGCTGCGCAGCGCCAGCCCAGCCCAGGCGGCCTCAACGGAGCGGGCAAGCGCGCCGGCCGCCACGGCAGCGCCGCAACAGCCCTCACCCTGGCGCGACTTGAAAGAAGGCTTGCTGTATGTCTGGCACACGCCGCGCCTGCGGGCAGCGATGAGCCTGGCGGCGCTCGCCAACCTCACAGTCTTCCCGCTAACCGGTGGCCTCATGCCTTACATCGCGCGCGACGTCTTTCAGGTGGGCCAACAAGGCTTAGGCTGGTTGGTGGCCAGCTTCGCCAGCGGCGCGCTCATCGGCTCGCTCACCATCACCGCCTTGGGCAGCCGGGTACGGCCCGCACGCACCATGCTCGCGGGCTGCGTGGTGTGGCACCTGTGCTTGGCCAGTTATGCCCTGCCTATCACCATGCCTGCTGCCATGGTGCTGCTGATGGGCGCCGGCATCGCGCAAAGCCTGAGCATGGTGAGCCTGGCCATCTTGCTGCTGCGCAGCGCCGACGAGCGCTTCAGAGGCCGCGTGATGGGCGTGCGCATGCTCGCCATTTACACCCTGCCCCTGGGCCTGCTCGCTGCCGGAACCTTGATTCCGGCCATCGGCTTTCGTGCGATGGCAGGGCTTTACGTGGGCTTGGGGCTGCTGCTGACCGCCGCCATCGCGTTCATTTGGCGGCAAGACCTGCTGCCCCGTGAGGCACCTGCGAACGCCCGTTAGCTGGGCCGACCTCCGCAGCCCGGCGCCGCCTCAGCGTTTCAACAATTCCGCGAATGCCAGATTGAGCTTGGCTTCCGCATCAGCCAGCGCTTTGCGCCGCTCCGCCACCCAGGCTCGGTCGGCGTCCAAGGTTTTGCGCGCTTCAGCGTGCATGCGGCGCACCTCGGCCGGCTGCGGCCCGCCGATGCCCACACGGGTGCGCACCATGTTTTCCGGCGAAAGCGTCTTGCGAAAGGTCGCTTCGTCCAGGGGCAGCACCGACTCGGCTTGCTGGTACTTTTTGCCCGCCTCGGCATAGATGCGCACGGCTTCTGCGTAAGGGAAGGTCTTGGGCAGCAAGTTGTGCTGGCGCGCATGCTTGACCACTTCGCTGGCAAAGTGATGGCCTACGCGGAATGGCACTTTGTGCGCACGTTGCAAAGTTTCAGCCAGCTCCATCGACGTGGTCCAGTCCGACTCCAACTCTTCAAGCGAGCGTTTGCTGTCCACACGCAATGAAGCCATCACATCTGTGGCGTCGCGCAGCATCTGCGAGCCCTTCACGAAGGTAGCGCCCTGGCTGGCCGCCCAAGCGTATTTGTAGTCGATCATGCCTGGCGTCACGTTATGCGCACGCAGCACCACCTGCTGCACCGAGGCCACCACGTCACTGGCCAGGGCGCGCGTGTTTTGAATGACGCCGGGGTTTGCTTTTTGTGGCATGGCGCTGCTGGTGTAGGTGCGGCCCGGCGCCAAAATCAACCATGGCTTGGTCTGGTGGTACTGCACGTGGACGTCCTGCATCAAGCCACCCACCCGCAAGGCCACAGAGCCTGCGATATTGACCACTTCCAAGGCCACGTCGATAGGGTTGATCTGCGTGGCGTCGTACGAATTGGTGCCCGGCCCGTCAAAACCCAACAGCTCGGCCAAGCGATTGCGGTCGAGCGGCCAACTTGAATTCGCCAGCACCGCCGCACCCAAGGGGCTGCGGTTCACACGCGCCCAGGCCTGGCGCAAACGCTCGCCATCCCGTCCCAATGAATCGGCGTAAGCGTGCAGATAGTGCCCCAGGCTGATGGGCATGGCCTGCACGCCGTTTGTATAAGCCGGCACAAAGGTCTCAGCGTGCTGCGCCGCCATGCCCAGCAGTTGCTGGCGCAAGCCCATGAGTGCATCAGCAAAGTCCAGCGTCTCCGTGCGCAGCTGCCCCAGCGTGAGGGTCGAGTGCATGTCTTGCCGGCTGCGCCCGGTGTGGATGAGCGTGGCGTCTGGGCCTGCAAAGTCGGTGATGATTTTTTCAGTGACCAACACGTCGGTAGGTCGCACAAAACCGGGCTTCACGGCTTGGTCGATGGTGTGCGCCACACCACGCGCAATGGGCCCAACCAGCTCAGTCGGAATGATTTTTTGCTCGGTCAACATCACGGCGCTGGCCATGTTGATACGACCAAACCAATAGAAGTTGTCCTGACTGCGCGCCAGCGCGCTGGTGGCGCCGCGTAAATTGGTGAGCTGCTTTGTCGCCTGTGCCAAGCAGGTCTCGGCCGTGGTGCAGTGAGCCTGCACGATGCCGGGGGGCGCAGCGGGCGCTTGTGCAAAGGCTGCGCCCGACAGCAAGGTTGCCGAAGCCAAGAAATGGGGGAACTTCATCGAGGTCTCCTTCAGGAGCACCGATTCTTCTGCTGTGAAGGGCCTTGTGGGCTACGTGTTTTCCGTAGGGCCACAGCTCAGGCTACCCGCCTCGTCCAAAGCCTGCGGCAATCCAAGCCTCTACACGACTGGCAGACAGCTTGTAGTTCGCCGCTACACGCACGCGGGCCAACGCTTGCCCATCGTCGTTTTGCGCGGCCAGCCAGGCGTGCGGGTCGTCGTCATCGGGCACGATGTCCAGCGTGACGTGCAGCCGGCCCTGCTCGGAACTCACCACCAGTGATTTGTGAAGTTGGGCATGCAGCTGCTGCTCGTGCCGGCGTATCACTTCGCTGGCGGTCTTGACCAAGGTGTTGAAGGCGTTGGTGTCCAGCGGTTTTGGGTTCTTCTTGTCCCGGCCCATGGTCCAGGGGCCCACCAACGCAGGTTCGACCTGACCGTCGGGGGTCATGGACACAGCCCAACCGTCATCGTCTTCGTTTTTGATGACTTGAGCGGTCCAGCCTTTGTCGACCCAGCGGCGGTCTTCTTTGATGGATGCGGGTTCTTCGGGAATCTCTTCAAAGGGTGATTGGCTTGAGTTCATGTTGGGGTTCACAAGCCAGCCAAAGCCTGGTCCAGGTCAGCCAGCAAATCTTGCGGGTCTTCCAGGCCCACCGAGAAGCGCACCAAGCCTTCAGCAATGCCCATCTCGGCGCGGGCTTGTGCGCCTGCTTCCCAAAAGATGGTGGGCGCCACCGGAATCACCAGGCTGCGCGTGTCCCCCAGGCCCGTGGCCTTGATGGGCAAGCGCAGGCGATTGAGCATCTCCACCATGCGGTCAGCCCGCTTGATTTCGAATGAAAACAGCCACGAGCTGGCGACAAACAAGCGCTGCGCAATCGCGTGCTGCGCGTGGCTTTCCAAGCCCGGGTAATACACCGCGGCGACGGCCGGGTGAGCTTCCAGGTGCTGTGCCAACTGAAGCGCCGTAGTGCTGCTGCGCCGCACACGCAGGGCCAAGGTCTCGGAGCCCACGCTGATCTGGTGCGCGGCCTCGGGTGCCAAGGGCGCGCCCATGTCGCGCAGGCCCTTTTTTCGAATCTGCTGCAGGCCCCAGCCCGCAGGGTCACCCTTGCGGTAACCGTCAAAAATGTTGTGCCAGCGGCTCCAGTCAAACAGCCCTGAGTCGGTGACAGCGCCTCCCAGGGCAGCGCCATGACCGGCTATGGTTTTGGTCAAGGAATTGATGACCAGGCCTGCCCCCACCGCGCGCGGCTGAAACAGTGCTGGCGAGGTGACGGTGTTGTCCACCACATACAGCAGACCCCGCTCGCGACACAGTGCGCCGATGGCGTCAAGATCCGGCACCTGGGTTCGAGGGTTGGCGATGACTTCGACAAACACCACGCGGGTCTCGGGCCGAATGGCGGCTTCAACGGCCGCCACCGAGCAGGTATCGACCTTGCTGATGGCAATGCCCAGATCACCCAGCGTGCCCCACAAACTGTTGGTGTTGCCGAAGACAAACTGGCTCGACACAACGTGGTCGCCTGCACGCAGCAGAGTCAACATCGTGGCTGTGATCGCGGCCATGCCGGTAGCAAAACAGATGCTGCCGATGCCCTGCTCCAGCGCCGTGATCTTGGCTTCCAAGGCAGCCGAAGTCGGCGTGCCCTGGCGCGCGTAGTTGTAGCCGCCCTTGACCGTGCCTTGAAAGACGCCGATGAGGTCTTCCGCGCGGTCAAAGCCGTATTGCACCGAGGTGTGAATCGGCTTGTGGATGCCGCCGTGCTCAACGCCAAAGCGACGGTCGGCATGCAAGCTGGCGGTGGTGAGGCGGTCATCGGCCATGAACGGGTGGCGGCAAGCAGGGCCGCAGATACGGGCTGGAAGGGTGGCCAGAATACCAGCCGCGCGGCGACCTCAGCGCGCAGCTTGCCGCCTGGCCCCCGCCTCGTACCAGCCCTTACTCTGGTTGACCACCCGCACCACCAGCAGCATCACCGGCACTTCGATAAGCACACCCACCACCGTGGCGAGCGCGGCGCCCGACCCAAAACCAAACAGACTGATGGCAGCAGCCACGGCCAATTCGAAGAAATTGCTCGCACCAATCAGCGCCGAAGGGCAGGCCACGCTGTGCGATTCACCCAAGCGTCGGTTCAGCCAATAGGCCAGCGCCGAGTTGAAAAGAACCTGAATGAGGATGGGCACCGCCAGCATGGCAATCACCAGCGGCTGCTTCAAGATGGCCTCACCCTGGAAGGCGAACAGCAAGACCAAGGTGGCCAACAAGGCCGCAATAGACCATGGGCCGATTTTTTCCAAAGCCGAATCAAACACAGCCTGACCCCGCCGCAGCAGCGCCTTGCGCCAGACCTGCGCAATGAGCACTGGAAAGACGATGTAGAGCAGCACCGACGTCAAAAGGGTGGCCCAGGGCACGGTGATGGATGACAGCCCCAGCAGCAGCGCCACGATGGGCGCAAAGGCAAACACCATGATGGTGTCGTTCAAGGCGACTTGGCTGAGCGTGAACAGCGGGTGCCCGTTGGTCAGGCGGCTCCACACAAACACCATGGCCGTGCAGGGCGCAGCGGCCAGCAAGATGAGGCCGGCGATATAACTGTCCAGTTGCGCTGCTGGCAGGTAGGGCGCAAACACATGCCGCACGAAGATCCAGCCCAACAAAGCCATCGAAAACGGCTTCACCGCCCAATTGATGAACAAGGTGACGCCGATACCGCGCCAATGCTGCTTCACCTGATGCAAGGCGCCAAAGTCAACCTTGAGCAGCATCGGAATGATCATGACCCATATCAGAAGACCGACGGGCAGATTGACCTTAGCAAGCTCCATGTGGCCGATGGCTTGCACCGGGCCGGGCAACCATTGGCCCAAGGCAAAGCCCACCACGATGCAGAGGAAGACCCAAACGGTGAGGTAGCGCTCGAAGACGTTCATACAAATTACTTCTTCAACTCTTGCCAATCGCCACCAGCGCGTCGTGCAGTGCCGCGCGATCCATCGTCTCCAAGGGCAGCGCCAGCAACTGCAGCATGCGATAGCCGATGGCTTGGCGTGTCAGCTCAAAGGCTCGACGTTTGCCTTCATCGCCGCCTTCTGCATTTGACGGGTCCGGGTAGCCCCAGTGCACCTTCACCGGTTGGCCACCCGTGCCGCCAAAAAAGACCGGGCACTGCTCGGCCGCCGCGCTGTCGCACACGGTGATGACGATGGACAGCGGTGGCGCACCAGCTTCGGTAAATTCGTCCCAGCTTTTGCTGCGCACGCCTGCGGTTTCGACACCAGCATGCTTTAAGGCTTCGATCGCAAACGGGTTGATGCGCCCGCTGGGCGCGCTACCTGCACTGTGCGCCTGCACGTCCTTTCCCAGCTTGGCAGCCCAATGGTTAAGCATGCACTCGCTAAGCACGCTGCGAGCGGAGTTGTGCGTGCACAGAATCAGAACATGGGTCCGCATGGTCAGCAGCACGACCTTTCGGCCTTCACGGCGATGCCTACTGGCTTGCCCCGGCCGGTCGACGGGCAGCATGTGGCGGCCTGTGCGTCAGGTCCAGCGGCTGCTGGCGTTGCAGTTGCGGCTGGCCCGCAACAGGAGGCCGTTGCTGAGCCGGACGGCTGGCCCTCACTGAACACCGGAATGTTGCCCAGCGTGTGGAACTGCTCCCAGGCGATGCCCTGCGGGTCGGTCACCCAGTGCTTTTCGCTGCGGGCATAACAGCAGGTGGTTGCACCTTCGTCGAGCAAGGCCACATCGGCCGATTCGGCCCGCGCTTTCAATTCGGCGAGTTCGCCTTCGTCGTCGGCCTGGAAGCCCAGATGGTCGATGCCCACCTTGCCACCGCGGGCCGAGATGGCGAAGTTGATGCGTGGGTCTTCGAGCATCCACTTGGCGTAGTCGCCCTCAACCCGGGACGGCTCGGCAGCAAAAAGCTTGGAGTAGAAACCGATGCTCTTGGCAAGGTCTTCAACGTGTACGTGAACGTGAAATCGCTTCATGAGGTTATCTCCAGATCAACAATTCAACAGGTGGTGCGGCAAGCGCCGCTGCTCGGTGCACACGGCTGCCCCATGCAGCAGTGGTCCGTCAGGTAGGCCAGTAACGCGTTCATGTGCGCCAGCGCAGGGCGGTAATGCAAATTGCGGCCGTCACGCTCCACCGTCACCAGGCCCGCATGCATCAGTTCCTTCAAGTGAAACGACAGCGTTGAAGCCGGCACACCCAGCATGGCCGATAGCGCACTGGGCGTCAGGCCATTGGGCGCAGCGCCCACAAGGGCGCGGAAGACCCGCAGGCGGGCATCCTGGGCCAAGGCGGCGAGCGCGGCGACGGCGGCTTTTTCATCCATCTTTCTATATTACTCGAACTATAGATGCTGTTCCACATCGAGACGAATCCATGCTCAATCCAGGGCCACCCAACCGGGATGGCCAACTGCGGGCCACGGCCGCCAACATAATGATTTGTCGCCACCTTGCTGCCGAAGGATCTTCGCCATGCGCTTCAAAGCTCTTCCAAACTTGTCCGCCCGCGCTAAAGCCCAGGCCCAAACCACGTTCGCCGCGCTCTTCGTGCTTGCTTCGATGTGGCAAACCGGCCCTGCCGTCGCAGCCGACGAATGGCCCGCAGCCGGCAAGAGCATCCGCCTGATCGTGCCCACACCTGGCGGCAGCGGCACGGGCGACACCATCGCACGTGTCTTTTCAGAAGAACTTGCCAAGCGCCTGAAGACCAACTTTGTGATCGACAACAAGCCGGGGGCCAATGGCAACATAGGCGCAACGGCGGCTGCGCAAGCTGCGGGCGACGGCTACTCGTTTCTGTTTTCCTGGGCTGGCACATTGGCGGTCAACCAGGCGATGTACAAGCAAATGGGCTATGACTCGCAGCGCGACTTTCTGCCCGTTTTGTTGCTGGCCGATGTACCCAACATCCTGGTTGTCAACAACGACCTGCCTGCCAAAGACATGGCCGAATTCACCCGCTATGCCAAGGCCAACCCTGGCAAGCTGAGTTACGGCTCAACGGGCATCGGCAGTTCCATGCACCTGGCCGGCGAGCTGTACATGCGCGAATACGGCGTGCAGATGGTTCACGTGCCCTTCTCCAACCCTGGAAATGCGGTGACGAACTTGATCAGCGGCGAGCTGCAACTCATGTTTCAGTTGATTCCCGGTGTGGCTTCGCAGGTCAAGGCCGGACGCATCCGGGCCATCGCCGTGATGGCCAACCAACGCTCTCCTGCCCTGCCCGATGTGCCGACCATGGCCGAGCTTGGTGCGCCTAAATTGTTGTCGTCCACTTGGTTTGCACTGCTCGCCCCCAAGGGCACGCCGGCAGCGGTTGTGGAACGCATGAATGCAGCAGCCAACGACACTTTGGCCGACCCGGCCGTGCGCAAGCGCTTGAATGACATCGGCGCATCGCCGTTAGGCGGCACCCCCAAACAGCTCGCCGACCACCTGGCTGCCGAGATCGACAAGTGGGGCCGCATCGTGCGCGACGCCAAGATCGAGGTGAAGTAGATGCAAGCGCCAGCGGCGAGCCGCGCGCGCGTCGGCTGGATTGGCATGGGCCGCATCGGAGCGCCCATGGCCGAGCGGGCACTCGCAGCAGGCTGGTCGCTGCAATTCTGGGCCCGGCGGCCTGAGCGTGCGCCTGAAGCCTTCAGGGCGCCCCACATCCGCTGGGCCGACAAGCCCCAAGATTTGCTCGCTGGCTGCGATGTCATCGTCACCGTCGTCAGCGGCCCGCAAGATGTGCAGGAACTGCAAGAACTGCTGATGCCCGATGCGCGCCCAGGCACCTTGTTCATTGACCTCAGCACCGCACTGCCCTCCACAGCGCAAGGGGCAGACCGTATAGCAACAGGCAAGCATTTGATGCAGCTGGACTGCCCTGTCACGGGCGGTGTGGCTGGCGCACAGCGCGGCAGTTTGACGGGCTTTGCGGGTGGCTCTGAAGCCGCCCTGGCAGCCGCCATGCCCTTGCTGCAGAGCTTCTGCCAGCGCGTGGTTCCTTGTGGCGCTGCGGGCAGTGGCTACCGCACCAAGCTGATCAACCAAGCCTTGATGGCTGGTGTGCTGATGGGCCTGGCCGACGGCACCCGATTGGCGCGCGCCTATGGCATGGAGGCGGGCTGGTTGAAGACGACCCTGGCCAGCGGCACGGGCAGCAGCGCACTGTTTGACAACTACTTGGAGCGGATGATGACGGGGGCCGGCCCGGTGACCTTCACGTTGGGTCTGCTGTTGAAAGACCTGCGCCTTGCGCGCTCAGAGTGCGACGCGCTGAACCTGGCGGCGCCCTTGCTCGATGCTGCCATTGCAGCGGTACATAGCGCGGTTCAGCAACATGGCGACGAGGCCGGCGTACAGGCTCATGGCGTTGTAGGCTTGCGCCCATGATTGATGACGAATCGCCCAACCCAAACGCCGGGCAGCCCGTCAGCCCTGGGCTGTCGGGTGGCTTGGTTGCACTCGAGCAGCGCCTGGCTTATGAGCTGGCGGCTCTGCAACTGCCCGCAGCGCGCTGGACACCCCAGCTGACGCACCAGGGCCAGCCCGTGGCCGATGTGGCCATCATCGGCGGCGGCATGTCGGGCTTGGCCTTGCAGGCGGCCATGCGGCACCGGGGCCTGCAAGTGGACGTCTTTGATGAAGCGCCAGCGGGCCTGGAAGGGCCCTGGGCCACGACGGCGCGCATGGAAACGCTGCGCTCGCCCAAGCAACTCGCCGGGCCTTGCCTGGGCATTCCTTCATTGACCTTTCGCGCCTGGTTCGAAGCCCAATTCGGTGCTGCAGCCTGGGAAGCCCTCGACAAGATCCCGCGCCTGCAGTGGATGGACTACCTGCGCTGGTACCGCCAGGTGCTCAAACTCCAAATCCACAACGGCCACAAGGTCGCGGACATTTGGCCCAGAGGCGAGGGGCCCATCGAGCTGCGCATCGAGACAGCCGATGGACGGGTGCTGCACCGCTGGGCCCGGCGGCTCGTTCTGGCGACCGGGCGCGCGGGCCTCGGTGGTGCGCAGGTGCCCGACTGGGCCCATGCACTGCCACGCACGCGTTGGCTGCACTCGGCCGATGAGGCTGACTACGGTGCGCTGCGGGGTTTGCGTGTTGGCGTCGTTGGCGCGGGTGCTTCGGCCATGGACAGCGCGGCCACGGCCCTGGAGGCCGGAGCCGCGCGTGTGCACCTGCTGGTGCGCCGCCCCGATATCCCAAGGGTCAACAAAGGCAAGGGTGCCGGCAACCCCGGTTTTGTGCACGGGCACGGCCGCTTGCCCGAGCCCTGGAAATGGCGCGTGCGGCACTACATCAATGCCCAGCAAGTGCCGCCGCCACGGGGCAGCACCTTGCGCGTGTCGCGTCACCCCAATGCCTTCTTCCACTTGGGCTGCGCGGTGATAGGCGCTGAAGAGTCTAACGGCGCACTGCAGGTGCAAACCTCTGCCGGCCCGATCGAACTCGACTTTCTCATCTTCGCCACCGGTTTTGCTGTGGACTGGGCGCGCAGACCCATGCTGCGGCACATTGCGCCCCATGTGCGGGTTTGGGGTGACCGTTGGGAAGCCGACCCCGATGAAGAAGACCACGAGCTGGCTGCTTCACCCGACTTGGGGACCGACTTCGAGTTCTTGCCCAAACCGGGCAGCGGCGGCGCCGGCCTGAACCGCATCCATTGTTTTACCTACCCGGCCGCGCTGTCGCTGGGTGTCATCACCGGTGACATTCCGGCCATCAGCGAAGGAGCCGTTCGCCTGGCCACCAGCCTGGCCGGTTTGCTCTGGGCTGAAGACATCGAGGTCCACTTCGCGCGCATGCAGGCTTTTGCAGAGCCTGAAGTGTTTGGCGACGAATGGGTGGATTCACCTTTGCCGGGCAACCCCAACAGAAACTGATTGCGTATGAACGACTCCAACACCGCACCTGATGTCATTGATACCTCCGCCGGTTTGGGTGCAGACCACCCTTTGTATTTGGCCCGGCGCTTTCGCAAGACGGTGATCGAACACACACAGGCCAGCCACGACGCACTGCTCTTTGAACCCGTACAAGGCTTGCAAACCGCTGACCGGCTGCGCGTTGCCGTGCGCTGCTGTGACGCAGCCGGCGCCCTCACTTTGGCTGACCACTACCGCGCCTTGCTGGGCCAGGCGTCAAGTACGGCCGAGCCCGAATCGGCAGCGCTGGCAGCCATGTTGGACTGGGCCGAGCTGCTCATCCGCGAACCGCGGCGCGGCGACCGCGCGGCACTTCAGTCGCTTCGCGACGCTGGTCTGGCTGATGCAGCCATCGTGGCGTTGGCCCAGCTGGTGGCCTTCTTGTCTTATCAAACCCGGGTGGTGGCGGGCCTGCGCGCGCTGGCCCAGGCGCACGACCCGGTAAAGGAGGCAAGTGCAGCGCCAGGACCTGCCGCTCCCCCTGTCCACACTGAACCCATTCGCATCAATGGCTTCACCAACGAGACCTTGCAGTGGCAATCTTGGCTGGCGCCGGTGCATGTGGACACCGCCACCGCCTTGCAACTTGAGGTACTGGACGAAAGCCACGCGCAGGCACGCACGTCCGACTACTACCTCACGCTGGTGCACCAGCCGCGCATGTTGCGGCACCGTTCCGCGGCCTACAACGCCATCATGTACGCACCCGGCGGAGCGCCGCGCACTGAGCGCGAACTCGGCGCCATGGTGGTGTCGGTGACCAACGGCTGCGTTTACTGCACATCCGTTCACGCGCAACGTTACGCACAACTGGCGCGCCGCACCGATACCGTCGAGCAGGTCTTCACCGACCCCTCGACAGCCGGCAGCAACGACCGCGAGCGCGCGGTGGCGCAGTTTGCCCGTGCCATCACCTTGCGGCCCGAACAGCTTGGCCCCACAGACATGGTCCCCTTGCGCGCCCTGGGCATGAGCACAGAAAACATCATCGACCTGCTGCACGCCACCGCCATCTTCGGATGGGCCAATCGCTTGATGCATAACTTGGGGGAACCTGAGCCAGCAGAAATGTAGCCAGCGCCATGCATGTGATGGTGGTGGCCGATGCGCTGGGCGTGTCGGCTGCGAACTCCGTTGCCATGTCGGCCGCTTGAGCCTGCGTTCGCCGTTCTCGAACAACGAAGGGAGACGTCAAGCCATCATATGCAATGTGCAGTCAGCATATTTATTTGACATTTATCGGGAATTCGCATGAAATATGCTATCTGCAGATAGCATACAGGCCCGCCACGAGATGAGTTCAACCGGCATCAAGTCCAGACTGAGCCACGCGCAGTGGTCGCTCAAGCCACAGGACTTGGCCATGGCGCTCAAACTGGTGTGCCTGGCCGGGCGCAGGCTGCCCTATGCCGAGCTGGCGCGGGCCATGCACCTGTCGGTGTTCGAGGCCCATGCCTGCCTGGCGCGGCTGACGGCGGCCCGTTTGCTCACCGATGTGAACGGCACCCCCGCGCTGGTGATGCCAGCATTCCGCCCGCTGCTGCTGCAAGGTGCGCCCTATTTCTACCCAGCCGTGAGGGGCGAGGTGACCATGGGCGTACCCACCGCCTACGGGGTGGAGCCGCTCAAATCCAAGGTGCTGTTTGCCGACGAGCTGCCTCCCGTGTGGCCGCAAGAAGACGGCAGTACGCGTGGCGCCACGTTGCTACCGCTCTACCCCAAGCTGCCGTTGGCGGCAATCGATGACCCAGCGCTGTACGAATTGCTGGCGTTGTTCGATGCGCTGCGCATCGGCCAAGCGCGTGAGCGCGAAATAGCGCGCGGCCTGTTGGAAGAACGCTTGAAGCGGGAGGCCTAATGAGCAATCCGAACCTTGCGATCTTGGAGCTGGTGGCCAAGGCCTTGGGCCCCGTATGCGACGACGTGGTGTTTGTGGGCGGCTGTGCCGTGGGCCTGCTGCTCACACAGCAGCGGCCTGACCGCTTGCGCATCACCGAAGACGTTGACATCGTGGCGCAGGCACTCACGGTGCGCGACTACCACGCGATCGAAGCACGCGTGCGCGCCCAGGGTTTCAGCAACGACATGCGCCCCAACGCACCCATTTGCCGCTGGGTGTATGGCGCAGTGACGGTAGACGTGATGCCCACGGTGGACGACATCCTGGGCTTTGCCAACCGCTGGTACCCGCTGGCCATCAGCACAGCGCGAGAGGTGGTGCTAGCTTCGGGCGTGAAGATCAAGCTGATTCACGCGCCCGTGTTCATTGCCACCAAGCTCGAAGCCTTCAAGGACCGAGGCCACTACGCCAACGGCGATCCCGATTTTCTGGGCAGCCACGACATGGAAGACATCATCACCGTGACCGACCGGCGCCCCGAGCTGCTAGCCGAGTGCCGCGCCATGCCAGCCGAGCTGCGCGCCTACCTGGCACAGGCCTTCAGCGGCTTGTTCAAGCACCCCGACTTTGAAACCACACTGGCCGGCCACCTGCCAGGCGATGCTGGCAGCCAGACGCGTTTGAAGCGACTGAGCAACGCCTTGCGTGAATTCACTCAACTCTGAGCGATATGCGCCCACAGATAAACCACGCCACATGAGTGCACCATCGACGCAAGACGAGAAGACGGAAAAGAGAGACCTGACAGAGGCGCCGAAACGTATCGGCGACGAGGTCATAGGCGGCGCGGCCGTCACTGGCGACGACGGCCCCTGGTCCGCACTGCGGCACCCTGTCTTTCGCATCGTCTGGATCAGCAGCGGCATCTATTTCATCGCCAACGCGATGCATGTCATGGTGGTGGCATGGTTGATGGTGGAGCGTACGGGCTCGTCATTCCTGGCGGCACTGGTGCAGACGGCTGTGTTCTTGCCGATGTTCTTGCTGTCACTGCCGGCGGGGGTGCTGGCTGACACCACTGATCGGCGGCGTTTGATGCTGTGGGCGCTGGGTGTGCAGGCTGCGGCCGTGGCACTGCTGTGCCTGATGCTGTTGTTCGGTTGGGCCGGTGCCACCAGCTTGCTGCTGCTCACTTTTGTGGCGGGTTGTTGCACCGCATTGCTATCGCCCGCCTGGAATTCGATGGTGGGCGAAATCTTGCCGCGCGAGCGGCTGCCGCAAGCCATCATCACGATGAGCATCGCCTACAACGCGGCACGCGCCTTGGGGCCCACGCTGGCAGGTTTGCTCTATGCCGGCCTGCACGGCATGGTGCTGGGGCAATATCAAACCCGACAACGTGGTGCTGGCGCTTCGGATTTGACAGCATCGCCCGACCAAGCCTTGCTGGCCGTGGTGCAAGCGGAGGGCCGCGCCAGCGGCTGGGGTGGCGCCGCGGTGCTGGTGCTCTCACTGGCGGGCGTGCTGGTCTTGGCCTGGGCCATGCGCCGCTGGCCGCCCAAACCCCACCCGGCCAGCCGCTTGCCTGCAGAGCGCCTTTGGGGCGGCACCCTCGCCGGCCTGCGCTATGCGTGGCACTCGCACATCCTGCTTTCGCAACTGGTGCGCACGGCCGCATACGGCGGCGCAGGTTCAGCGTTATGGGCCTTGTTGCCGGCCATTGGGGCGCAGCGCCTGGGCACCGGCGCCTCGGGTTACGGCCTGATGATGGGTTGCATGGGCGGCGGTGCCGTTTGCGCCGGGCTGTTTATCGGTCGCTTGCGCAACCGCCTGGGCTTGGAGCGCCTGGTGTTGGCTGGGACTTTGGTTTTTGGTGCGGCCATGGTGACGGCCGCCCTGTCGCCGCTGGCCTGGCCCGTCTACCTGGCGTTGATTGCTGCGGGCGCCGCATGGATGTCGGTCATGTCAACGTTCAATACCGCCACACAAACGAGCGCGCCACCCTGGGTACGTTCACGCGCAACGGCTTTGCACGTGCTGTCGGCATTGGGTTCATTTGCCTTGGGCTCGGCCCTGTGGGGCGCCGTGGCGGGCATCACCAGCTTGCAGGTGGCCCTATTGACCGCCGCAGCGGTATTGACTAGCGGCTTACTGCTGGCCAAACCCTTCCCTTTAAAAATGGGTTTGGCACCCGACGTCACACCGGCGCCGCTGCAACACCTGCTGGTCGCTGACGAACCCGATCCCGAAGCCGGCCCCGTAGCCGTTGAGGTGATCTACCAGGTGCGGCCTGAGGCCATCGAAGCCTTCTTGAACCAGGTCGCGCTGCAAAGGTCGCCACGCAGGCGCGATGGCGCTTCGTTCTGGCGCATCTACCGCGACCTGGACGACCGGCAGCGCTATGTCGAACGTTTCATCGTGCAAAGCTGGGCCGACTACCTGCGCCAGCGTGCACGCCAAACCTTGACCGACCGCGACGTTGAAGCAAGCTTGCAGGCCCACTTGGTCGACGGGGCAGCCATCCAAACTCGGCACTATTTGGCCGAGCGTTAGCCTCAACGGGGCGCGTGTGGGGTGGAGCAGCACCCCCTCATCCAGGCGTGACAACAGCAGGCAGCACATGACCTCGTGAATCGGTCACAGCCGGTGCGGGCCGCTTCGACATCCAATCCAAAGTCGCGCAACGGCTGCCAAGCCGCTGCCTCACACCCCTTGGATTGCCCGTTCGTTGGAGAACACATGTCTGGCTTGACTTTCGCCCTGCGCCCTGTATCGATTGCCGTCTTGACCCTGGCGCTGAGTGCCTGCGGGGGCGGCGAAGACGCCGCCTCGACATCCACGTCCGGATCGGCAGACAGTCGCCAGCAGGCCTTGGCCGTGAGCATTGGCGCTTCGCCCACGGTGATCATCAACGAAGTGATGGCGACCAACTTCTATGGTGCGACCGACGAGGACGGCGATGTCGAAGATTGGGTGGAGCTCTACAACAGCTCGGCGGCGGCTGTCGACCTGGCCGGTTGGGGCCTGTCCAACAAGCCCGCCAGTCCTTTCCGTTGGGTGTTCCCTGCTGGCACCAATCTGGCGCCCAAGGCCCACTTGCGGGTCTGGCTGTCCAAGAAGGATCGTACGGCCTCCGCGTCTCAGTTGCACGCCAACTTCAACGTCGACAACGGTGCGGACCAACTGCTGCTGAGCGCACCCAACGGCACGGTCACGGGTGTGCTGCGCGACCAAGTCAACTTGCCCCTGATGCAGCCCGATGTTTCGCTGTGCCGCATGCCCAGTGGCACCGCCGGCGCCAACCTGGCCCACTGTCTGAAGCCCACGCCTGCGGCGGCCAACAGCGGCACGGCCCAAACCACCATGCTGGCGCGGCCGGCCTTGTCAGTGGCCTCGGGCATCTACAGCGGTGGCCCCTTGGTCACTGTCACAGGCCCCGTTGGCGCCCAACTGCGCTACACGCTGGACGGCAGCGCACCTACGGCCACGTCACCGCTGTACAACGCGCCGATCTCCATCACCAGTTCGGCCAGTTTGCGCGTGGCCGCCTTCGCTGCCAACGCGGTGCCGAGCCCCGTGGAGACAGCGACTTACATCATCGATACGGCTGGGCGCTTCGCAGGCCAGCGGGCGATGTTCGTGACGATGGCGCCGTCGGACATGAGCAACTACAAAGCAGGCGGCCGGCCAGCCAAAGGGTGGCCCGCGCACGTGGCGGTTACCGACCCCAAGACTGGTGCCCTGTTGTTCAGCGCGCCGGCACAAGGCAGTGATTCCGGCCAAATCGGCAGCCGCAACGGTCAGCACAACGTGCCTTTGGATATCAAGTTCAAGGATGCCTTGGGTGCCAAAGACGTCAGCGCGGCGCTGTTCAGCACCAAACCAGGCACTACCAAGTTCAAGCATCTCAAACTCCGCAACTCTGGCGACGACTATTGGGATGCCCACATCCGCGACGGCTATTGGCAGTCGCTGCTCGACGAGAAGGTGGCGCCCGGCGCTGCTCAAGAGCCAGTGCATGTCTTCACCAACGGCCAGTATTACGGGATGATGGACCTGCGCGAGAAGGAAGATGAAACCTTGATTGAAGCCACCTACGGCGTCGACAAGGACTTCGTTCAATATTTGAACGACGGCAAGGTGCTGGGCGGCTTCAACACCACCGCCAGCTACAACACCATGCGCAACTACATCACCGGCAACTCGATGGCTTTGGCGGTGAATTACCAGCAAGCCAAAACCCTGCTTGACGTGGAGAACTTCGCGCAGGACTTCGCGCTGCACATGTTTGCGGCCGACCGCGACTGGCTGTGGCGCAACATGCACAGCTTCAACGCGGTTGCCTACGACGGCCGCTGGCGCTTCAGGCCGCACGACTTCGACATTTCGTCGGGCGGTAGAAACGCTTGGGGATTCAGCACGCCGGTCAACACCGACATGAACAACAACTACGGCAACTATGACGGCGGGCGCATCTTGAATGCGCTGCTGGCCAACCCAGAGTTTAAAAACCTGTACATCAACACCATCGCCGACCAGCTCAACAGCAGCCTGTCGCCAGCAACGCTGAATGCCCGTTTGGACCGCATGGCCGCTGACATGCAGGCCCACATGCAAACCCACTGGGCCCTCACCCCAACGGCCAAGGGTGCCTCTTTTGCTCAGTGGCAAAGCAGCATCGCCACGCTGCGCAGCTTTCTCAACCAGCGCGAAGGCTTTTACGACCAGCACACCCGGGCGAAGTTTGGCTTGACGGCACGCAAGTCTTTGAAGGTCTCCGTCAATGACCCGGCCATGGGGAGCGTCAAGGTCAATTCTGTGAACCTGAGCGACAAACTCAGTGCCGCTTCACCCAATTGGACAGGCCGCTACTACCCTGAAGTGCCGGTGAGCTTGCAGGCTGTACCCAAGCCGGGCTACATGTTCGTTGCATGGCAAGGTGGCTCTAACGCCGCAACACCTGCTCTGACCACCAACGCCACGGTAGAGGGTGTGGCCTACCAGGCCGTGTTTGCTCCGGCCGGCATCATTGCGGCGCCCAGTGTGCCGGCCGTCGCGGCCAAGACATTCCTGACTGGTGATCTCGTTACTTTGGACATCCCTGCCACTGACCCGGCTGGCCACAAGCTGAGTTTCTCAGCCAAGAAATTGCCATCCGGACTGGACATCCATCCGGACACCGGCCGCATCTTCGGCAAGCCGACCAAGGGTGGGGCCTTCGCCAGCACCATCACGGTGAGTAACGGCAAGACCTCGAGCACCATCAACCTGACCTGGCAAATCAACAACCGGGGCGATCGCGTGGCCGTGTTGCCGCTGGACGTTGTCGGCGACGGCAACGGGCTGGCCGCCAGCTACTTCAACAACACCACGCTCACCGGCACGCCCGGTCTGACACGCAACGAACTGCCCGCGCTGGCCTTGGGTGCAGGTGCTGGGCCGGTGGCTGGCTTTGGCACGAGCAAGTGGAGCGTTCGCTGGGACGGCTTCCTGGAGTCGCCAGTGGCCGGTGCACACCAGCTGCGTGCGGTGATCAACACCCATGACGCCGTGCGCGTCTACGTCGGCGGTACCTTGGTGGTAGACAACTGGACACAGCCTTCGACAGCTGCACGGCAGACAGGCACCGTGAGTTTGCCGGCCAATACCAAGACGCCCATCCGCGTTGAGTTCATGGACCCGACAAACTCGGCCAATCTGCAGCTGCAGTGGCAAATGCCGGGCGCGGCGGCCTTCTCAGCCATGCCGATGGCGGTCTTCAGTACCGCGCGCTGATTCGGTCCGACATCTGCGAGAGGGGAAGGCTGCGTCAGACATGACGTAGCCTTCCCGCGCCTGGCTCCGACCGTTCGTGACAAAGGCGGCAACTTGCTGAGCCCGCGCAAGCCAACACCTTAACCAGTGCATCAGCTTGGGACCCGGCAGCCGATAAACGAAGACGCCAGGCAAGTTGCGTTCATCAATTTCTCAGCCTTATGGTCCCAGCCAGCATCGCACGCCACGAAAGCAAATTTCCGGTACATCCGGCGTTGATTCCTGCTCTGTTCGAAGACATTTCCGTCTATTGCGAATCAGACCGTCACGCGACGACGGGCGCAGATGGTCTTTACACCATCGACAGCCTGTACTTCGATAGCAATGACTTTGTGCT
This sequence comes from Rubrivivax sp., assembly GCA_965249635.1. GTDB lineage: Bacteria > Pseudomonadota > Gammaproteobacteria > Burkholderiales > Burkholderiaceae_C > Rubrivivax. The sequence continues at coordinate 572,644 of OZ252248.1, forward strand.
TTTCAGACTGACGGAGGAGGACGCTGCCATTCGGTCGAAAGTGCGCGTGCGGTCCTACGTCAGCCCAGCTGGTCGTTCGGACAAGGTCAAGCTGGAGGTGAAATTCAAGCGCGGGCCGATTGTCACCAAGACTTCAGCTTCGGTACCCACTGCACAGTGGCCGCAGTGGCTTACCAACCCGGCTGCGGCGCCGCGCATGCGAGACGCCGAATCGCAAGATGCCTTCGATAAATTTGCGATGGAAGTGCTGCGCTACAAGGTCTACCCCCGCCTGATGGTTCGCTACCAGCGCGCGGCATTTTTCAGCCGCTTAGAAGATTACGTTCGCATCACCTTCGATCGTCAGATTCAGGCTCAGTCACATGGTGAGCTGCACTTCGATGTCGACGAGTCTTCGTGGTTTGACCTCGATATTGCTCGCCAGGCCGGCGCGGACTCCAACGTGATCATGGAGTGCAAGTTCCAGCAAGCACCGCCGCGCTGGCTGGTCGAAGTGCTTCGACGCCACGGCCTTGTGCAATCCAGCTTTTCCAAGTATGGCCAAGCGGTCCGCCGCTTGCACCAGCGCGCCACGTGCTGGCATCCACCCAGCCGGCCCGCCATGCAGCGCTGGGCAGCGTAATCAAAACAAGACAAGACCGCGATGAATTCATTACTTAGTGCTGACTTCCTGGCCGAGCTGCGCGATGGCCTGATGTCTGTGGGCTACGCGTTCGTGATGGTGCACTTCCTGGCCTACGCCTACGTTGTGTCGAACCGCAGCATCTCGGTGTCCATTGGCTTCATTCGTGCCATGGTTCTGGCTTCAATTGCCACATCGGTGATGGTGCTGGTGGTTGGAAGAACGCTGTCCTGGGGTTTTGGTTTGCTCGGCGCCTTGACGATGTTCAGCTTTCTTCGCTTTCGGGTCGGGCTCAAGGACCCACGCGACATCGTCTTTCTTTTTGCCGCCCTGGTCATTGGCTTGAGCGCAGGCGCTCAGACCTTCGGTGTGGGCTTGGTCGGCACCCTGTGCTTCAGCGCCGTAGCCCTCTATCTGAACTACGTGCCCTTTGGACAACCAACGCGGTACGACGCGCAGCTGCGTTTCAAGCTCCGCAACGCGGACGCGCCCCGAGAGGGAGGCCCACAACCTTTGATTGACAAGGCTTGCAACTTGGCCGTATTGGCTATGGTGCGCCCGCTAACACAAGGCGAAGCGTCTGAGTATGTCTATCAGCTGCGCTTTCGAAATGGGCAGTCGCGCAGTGAATTGCTCGACCGCCTTCGCCAGCTGCCAGGCCTGAGCGACGTCTCGCTGATGATGGAAGACTTGAACGTCGAGGTATGAGCATGGACGACAAAACTTCGACCACGCCAGCGCGGAACGTGCCCGATCGGCTGCGCGTCACCTGGCTGCCCTTGGCACGCGCGGCTACTGTCTGGTTGACTGTGTTGGTAGGCATTGTTTATCTCTACCGCACCGGCTCCGGTGGCGGCGATGCGCCCGCCTTGGCCGAGTCGCTGGAGCACAAACTTGCCATTGCCGAGGCCGGCAGGGTGGCCGTGATTGAGGCTCAACCCGGACAGCGTGTGACCAAAGGGCAGGTGCTGGTGCGTTTGTCGACCGACGAGATTGACTCCCAAATCCAGGTCTTGCGCGCGGACCTGGACCGCACGCGTTCGGCTGTGGAAGCAGGCGCAACCTCGCTGGCTTCCAACGCTTTCAACGACGAACGTTCTCTCAACATCGAACTGCTCAGCGCCCGCCAGGCCGAGATTGAATTGCGTAGCGCCGAGGCACGAGACCGCGCCGAGCTGTCGCAACTTCTGGCCGAATTGACGAAGGAGCAGTCGTTGGTGCAAAGCGGCCTGGTTCGAAACGACCGGATGTTGGAGCTTCAAGCACGCATTCCACCTTTGGAAGAGCAGCTCAAGAATGTTCAACCGCGCTTGGCCGCCGCGCGCGGCAGAGTTGTGCAGACCGGTGAGCGCCTGAGCCAGTGGCGAGCCCGCTTTGGCCCTAACGCTGACGGCCGGCCCAGCGATGTGCAAGTGCAACCCCTGCGCGACGCCGTGCAGGCCAAAACCGCTGAGCTGCAGGGCCTAACGGACCGCAGGCAGCGCATGGCCATCACGGCGCCCGTCGATGGGCATGTGACCGCCTTGCAAGCGCGTACTGGCGACGTGGTTAAACAAGGGGACCCGGTTATGGTCGTCACGGCGGCAACACCAAGCCAGCTCATTGCCTACGTGGTGGAGCGCAATCGCCTGAACCTGCAGCAAGGCCAACGCGTGACTGTTCAACGCAACACGGGCGGCACGAATGCTGCCGCATTGGAAGGTCGTGTACGCGCCATCGCGACCGCCGTAACCCCCATGCCCAGCCGCTTGTGGTCAGGGCCACAAATGGCAGCATGGGGCCGTGAGGTGTACATCGACGTGCCTGCCAACGCCGGTCTGCAGCCCGGAGAACAGGTACAGGTTCGCTTCATGGAGCCTGAGTTCTCGCTGAATGTCCTGAAGCAGGCCTCAGCAGCCTCAGCCCCACAACCATGACGGGGCTGGCGTGCCGCCGAGGCAGGCGGCTTCAGGCACCTACAGGCTGGGGCCGCTCGACGTGCGCTTTGATGCTCTGGTGGACCGTGGCGGGCGCGGCATCGGCACAGGCCACGTTGCCTGGGTCGGAGCACCTGAGCTTGCAGCAGGCGCTCGAAACGGCCATGGCTCAGTACAAGAGCGCGTCCGCAGCGGCGCAAACGGCCCGCGCGGCACGGAGCTTGGCCCTCACCAGCAGCAGCTTGACGCCCCCAGAGGTCAAAGTGTCGGCCGACCGCGACACCTCGCCCGCCGCGAATGGAACCCAGCCGGTACGCTCAAAGATTGAACTCAGCTGGGAGCCGCCCCAATTGGGAGCGCCGGCCCTGCGCCAGCAACAACTTAATCTGCTGAGCGACCAAGCCAGTCAGGCAGCGGTCGTAGCGCAGCAACGCGTGGCGATGGAAGTCCGGCAGTTGCATGCCTCTTGGACCCGTCTGCAGTCCATGGCAAGCAGTTCTGCCCGTTCCGTCGCCCTGCAACGTCGAATGGTGGCCACCGCTGCGGACCAGGCAGCCAATGCGAGGCGAACACGACAAGCCTTGATCGAAGTCCAGCTACAAGCACAAGCCGTCGAAATGGCCCACGTTGAGCTGCTTGCTGATCTGGATGCAACACGCAAGCGGCTGTTTGCATTCATGGGTCAGGCGGACAACGCGGCGGCCACGGTGCCGGGGCGCAGCAGCTCTCTTTCCGCAGACACCACCACGCCGGACCTGCCGTCTCTCATCGCCAGCGCACAACGCGAACACCCCCAGCAGCTGGCCATGGCGGCCCAGTGCGCCGCGCTGGACGCCGAAACCCGGATCAAAGAAATTGAGAATCGCCGCTGGCTCAAGAGCATTGGCGCAAGCTACGCGCCCAGCTCGGGTAATCGTGCGGCCAACATCGGATTGACGAGCGAGTTCACCCTGCCCGTGGTCGGACCACGGCACGGCGACACGCAGGCCTTGGCCGCGCAACGGCAGGCGTGCCTGGCGGCCTCGGAAGAGCTCGCGTCCTCCATCAGCCAGCAGATTCAGGCAGCGCAAGCCCAATGGGCGCGCGCGCAGCGAGCGGCACGAGCACAACTGCAGCAGCTTATGGGTCTGCGCGAAATGGCAACGCTGGTGGAAGCTGCCCGCGCAGCCGGCCGCGCCGATGACGTTGAACTTCTCGGAGCCAAGCTGCAGGTGAGCCAGGGGCAACTCCAAGCCCTGCGACGTATATTGGACGCTGAGTTGGCTGAGATCGCGCTGCAGCACGCGTCAGGCAACGCCTGGCGTCCTGACTGAGTCTCATCGTGATTGCCGCCGAAAGCGGCAGACCGGTCGTGCCTGTCCGTCTGTGCCCGCCCTTGGCCAGTCCGAGACCAGCGCCGACGAACCGTTATAGCGGGCCTGAGGCGCGCTGCGTGCAGCGCCGCGACCCTTGCCTTGCGCACTTCGATATGGTGGATTTGAACGCGCCGGATGTCGGCGCGAACAAGGTACGGCCGGCCTCTTCACAGCGGCTTGAGCACGGCGCTTGGCAGCGGCTGGAAGCCCGTTGCGCCCGCAGCCTGCCAGTCCAGCGCCAAGTTGGCAGAGCCAGCCGCATCGCGGAACTCGATCTTGATAGACACGGCCGCGTTGGCCACCAAACTGAGGCTTGCAGTGCGAACAGCCGTGGACGGCGTGGCCCAGTTGTCGATGACCAGAACACCGTTGATCCAGACACGCACGCCATCGTCAACCAGATTCGTGGTGCGCAACATGTAGGTGCCGTCCTGGGGTACCACCAAACGGCCCTCCCAACGAATACCCCAGCCACTGGTGGCAAATCCGTTGATCGGCCCTGCGCCTGAACCCAAGGCTACGGCAGGCATTTCGATGCGCGTCAACGCTGGCGTACCCGCAAAGGTCGAAGAGCTGAAGTACTGGCCCTTCAAACCCGAACCCGTGGGTTCAATCGGGTACAGACGCTGGGCCGGCACCGCAGCGAAGACCGTAGAACCCGGCGTTTTCCACTGCAGCTGCATGACGGCGCCGACGCGCAGTTCCTGGTACTCCACGGCCACCGACACCCGCTGCCCGGCCTGCAACGTGAACGCTCCGCTGGCGTTGAGGGTGGGTGCATGTTCGGTCCAGTTGTTGATCACCAAGCGCCCGTCAATCCAGACCCGAACCCCATCGTCAGACAAGGTCTGCAACTGGTAAGTACCCGCCGCGAGGGCCTCCAACTGTCCAACCCAGCGAACCGAAAAGTTGTCTGCTGGAACGCCTGCTCCGGGCGACGACTGGCCCCAGTTGAAGTTGATGGCCTCGGTGCGCTGAAGGACCGGCGTGCCGGAAAGTCGGTTGTTGGCGAAGTAGCGCCCGAGCAAACCAGTTCCGGTGCCATTGGGCGGCGGTGGTGGTGCCGTCACCGTCAGCGCAACGGCTGCACTGGTGCTGCTGGCACCCGCGTTGTCAAAGGCTCTCGCGGTCAGCGCATAGGCACCGGCCACGGTTGGCGTCCAGGTCAAGTTATAAGGAGCCGTGGCATCGCTGCCGATCAGTGTGGTACCCGCATAGAACTCCACACGGGCAACGTTGCCGTCGGCGTCAGATGCATTGGCTGACAGGGAGAGCGTGCCGCCCAAGGTCAATGATGTATTCGCCAGCGGCGCCGTCAAGCCCACGGCAGGCGGCTGGTTGGCCGGCCCGGCGGAGGTCACCACGTAACGGCAGGCCTTGATGGTGCCCACCAGGGGGTCACCAAATGTTGCGTTGTTGCAGGCCACGCTGCCTGTTTGGCCCGCGCGCTGCACCCAGCTTGAAGCCGCGCCGTACCACACCGTTGCCGCGCTGCCTGCTGGCAGCGCGCAGGCCTGGTTTTCTGCAGCGCAGCTCACCGAATCTGCAGGCGGTGTCGACGTGGCTGTCCCCACGACCGAGACCGTCACACTCAAACTGTCGGTGGTGGACCCTGTGTTGTCGATAGCACGCGCACTCAAGGTGTGCGAGCCGACGGCCGCATTGGTCCAGGTGATGGCATAAGGCGCGCTAGTGCTAGCGCCGAGAAGGGCGGCACCGTCATAGAACTCCACGCGCGCCACGTTGCCATCGCTGTCGCTGGCATTGGCCGAGATGGTGACAGCCGTGCCTTGCTGCACGCTGGCACCCGCGCTGGGGCTGGTCAGGCTGACGGCAGGCGGCGTGTTGGCGGGAGGAGGTGTCGTGGTGCCGCTGTCCGGGCTGGTTCCGAGCAGACCCGTGCCGGGCCGGTCGGTGACAGTCCAGCTGATCGCTTGGGTGCCGCTACTGACACCATTGGTCGCGGTGACCGTGGTGGTGTAGGTGCCAGGTGTGGTCAGGCGACCGTAAATGACGCCGTTGGCCGGGTTGATGTTCAAGCCCTTGGGCAAAGTTTTTGCCGCGTAGGTGAGGTCATAGCCGCCGGGGTCGGTGGCCGTCACTGTGAGCGAAACGATCTCGCCGGTCGTGCGCGTCTGTGCTGGAATGGCCGCAACCACAGGCGCTCCTGGCGTACCCGCCGGTGCGAACACAGCAGTCAGCTGAACCGGGTCTGCAGTGACGGTGGGCGCTGTGCTTTGCCAATCGAAGTTGATGGCTTCGTTGCGCACGAAGCTGGGCGTGCCTGCCAAGGTGATGTTGGCGAAGTACTGGGCTGTCAGCCCACGGCCGGTGGCTTCGGCCGATGCGGGCGCACCTTGCGGGTACAAACGCGCCACTGGCACGGGCTCGACCGTGCTTGCACCGGGTAGCTGCCAATTGAGCTTAGCTACTGCGAGGCCGCCTTGGTCGTAGTACTCCACCACCACCGTATGGCGACGGCCTGCCACCAGGTTGACCGTCGCGTTACGCGCTGTCGCGGCCTGTATCACCCAGTTGTCAATCACCAGCTGGCCATCAAACCACAAACGGATGCCGTCGTCGGCAACTGTCTGCAATTGAGCAGTGCCGCTGACGGGTGCTTCCAGTGCGCCGCTCCAGCGCACGGAAAAGTCTGCGGGGAAGTTGCTGGCAGTAGCCGCCAGCGTCTGGGTGATGCGGCGCTCGGTGGCGGTTGATGCACCTTGCCAGCCCACAAACGCAAAGCCGGGCTTGGGCTTGGCCTCCAAACTCACGGGCACTCCCGGGTAGTACTTGCCGGTCCAGGTCGGCGATGCGGCTGTGATGTACTTCTGCGTCGCCACTTGGTTGACCTTGACACCGCCCATGCTGATGTCGTTGACGCTGACGCTGATCGGCTGGCGTGCTCCCAGGTTGAACTGGGTCCGGTTGTGAGCGTCATAGATCTGCTCACGCTGGTTGATCCAGGTGCGCACGGCATTGACCCGACCTTCCCACACCGATGCCGCACCCATACCATTCTTGCTGTAGAAGTCGGCGATGTAGGGCCGCATCTCGGCAGCCATGTTGTCCAGCGTGGACGACATGATGCTCGGCGTCATGATGTTCATCTGGTCGGCGACGGTGTTCAGGTAGAGGTTGCGAAACTCCGTGTTGCGCAACAGGCCGCTGATGACGCCTGAGCCTGAAGCAGCAAAGCTGCCGTTCATGTTCTGGTCCACGCCTGCGTAACGACCGAAGGCGAAGTCCATGTCGTGTGCGCGCCAGGTCCAGCGACTGTCCACTTCGGGGCTGCGCCAAACGTGCACGTTACGGTGCGGCCAGTCGTAGTTCGCATGGAACATGTGCAGCGCCCAGTCCCAAGCGAGGCTCTCGGGATTCAGTAGGGTCTTGGCGCGCGTGTAGTTAGCCGGCACGCTCATGTCGTTGCCGGTGACGAAGTTGTGCATGGCCTGATAGTTGGCCAACGCGGCAGCACCGCCGTTCTTGATCTCTTGAGCACCCAGCAGCGGGTCGTAGATGTAGTCAACCCAGTCTTTGTCGATGCCCAGGTTGGCCGAAGGAATGGTCTCTTCTTCGCGCTCGCGAAGGTCCATCAGACCGTAGTACTTGCCGTTCACAAACAAGGCCACTGATGAAGACGAGGCCAAAATGTTCGGGCTGTCGCCCCCCAGCCGCTGGGACAACTGATCGCGCAGGTGGGCGCCGTCCCAGTCATTGCTGCCATTGCGCAATCGCAGCTTCTTAGAAGATTTGATACCCGGCTTGTCGGGCCACAAAACGCCCGGAAAGGCCTTCGCACCAAAGGCATCAACGGCCTTGACATTCATCGTGCGCTGGGGCGAGCTGCCCGATCCGAGCTGGCCGCCGGCACTGCCCTCAGCATCCATCTTGAAGACGCTGGTTGTGCCACCCGTGATGAGCTCAAAAGAAGCGCGGAAGTCGCGCGTCTGGTCGTTTGCCTGAAAAGCCGTGTAGTCACTCGGTGCAACAGCCACCATCATGGCCTTCAGACCCGTGTAACGGCTGGCCAGCGTCGCATCGACAACAAAGGTACCCGTCTCCACCAGGCTCGGTGCAGAACCCGCGGCAAAGGCAGCCACACGCAGCACGGTTGCGGTACTGATGGTCAATGGCGTTACATAGGCGGTTGAAGCCGTCGTGGGCTCACTGCCATCAGTCGTGTAGCGCAAGCTTGCGCCTGCCGGTCCCGTGATGCTGACCGTTTGTGCAGAACCGTAGAAGCCGCTGGGCACGGAAAACACGGGCTTTGCCAGGATGGTGGCACTGGCTGTGCCCGAATTGGCCGCATTCCGTGTGGGCGTCTCACAGACGGCGAAGGCTGCTGTGGCAACACCGTTGGGCATGCGGCACCAACTCTTGTCGGCCCGCAGAAGCGGAGCAGTTGCACTGTCAACGGCTATGCCCGTGGCGGTTGCGTTGGACGCCGTCAGGAAGACCGGATCAGCACCGCTGTCGAGGTTGAAGCTCGTATGCAGTGGCGCACCCAGTGTCTTGCGATCCTTCTTGGAAAGCCAGACCGTCAGATAGCCCTTGGCCGATACCGTCGTGCCGCTGGGAAATGTCCACAGAAATGGTGAGGTAGCCTTGTTGCTCAGCCCGTAGCCGGTCAACACCACCGCTGACGTGCCCGGGTTGTACAGCTCAACCCAGTCTTCTGAATCGCCGTCTTCATCGACAGCGCCTTTCCAGGCGCCGGCGACTACTTCGTTAATCAAGATACCGCCCGAAGCCGCCGGCGCGGCCGCAAGGATCCGCTTCGAAGCATTCGACGTCTGAGCCGTTGTCGCACTGGTGCCAGCCGGGGTTTCACCACCACCTCCGCAGGCTGCCAGAGCCAGCAAGGTGATAACCGGCAAGGCGGACTTCGCCAGACCTGGCCTAGCACTGGTTGGGTGTGAGCCGTGGTTCTTGCGGCGAGAAGCAGTCATTTACAACCCCTGGGGAAGTGGGCTCGACAGGACGCGCAGGTGAAGAGCACCGAGCGTTTATGTCAAAGGGCAATTGGAGTTCTTGGGTAGCTACGGCGCCTATACCGTGCGTGCGGGTCGCTCGTTTGAGGGTGGTTTGCGCGCACCCTGCCGCGCGGCAGCAAATCCAAAACCTTCGTGATTTGTTGCACACAGAAAGGACCCGCCATCCCAGCGCGGTCGCCCATAACTTGTGAAGTTGGTGTAGCACTCGCAAGCCGCCCCCTCGGTTGGAGGGGATGCTGGCGGCCTGGCAGCCTCAGGAGCTCGTTTCGAGGGGGCCTGCCGCAATCGCTTTACAGTTGCGACCTTGAGCGGTGTCTCGCGCAACGTGAACACGCTCGCAGCCAAGCGCCAGGAAACACGAACCCCCAAGGAGGACTTATGAGCATCACCCGCCACCACCCCGGCAAAATTCTTTCCGCAGCCGTTGAACACGGCAACACTGTCTACCTGGCCGGCACCGTCGCTGAAGACCCCAGCAAAAGTGTCAAGCAGCAGACAGCCAACATCCTCAAGCAAATTGACAAGCTGCTGGCCAAGGCCGACAGCCACAAGTCACGTATCTTGTCGGCCACCATCTGGCTGACCGACATGCGTCACCGCGAGAAGATGAACGAAGCTTGGCTGGACTGGCTGGACCCGGCCAACCCGCCCGCCCGCGCTTGTGTCGAAGCCAAGCTGGCTGACCCGTTGATGCTGGTTGAGATTGCCGTCATTGCCGCCAAGAAACCGTCGAAGGACGGCAAGGCCAAAAAAGCAGCCGAGCCCGCGAAGGCCACCAAGCCAGCGGCAAAGCCGATCGCAAAGGCTGCGGCTAAACCGATCGCCAAACCAATCGCCAAAGCAGCGCCGAAGCCTGCGCCCAAAGCTGCACCCAAGAAGCGCGACGACCTGAAGGTGATTGAAGGCATTGGCCCCCAAATCGCTCAGATCTTGAACGCCGCTGGCATTTCGACTTATGAGGCCCTGGCCGCTGCTCAGGCCTCCAGTGTGAAAAAGCTCTTGGACAAAGCCGGCCCGCGCTTTGCCATGGCAAACCCAGGCACCTGGGCCGAGCAGTCACGCCTGCTGGCGCGCGGCGACATGGCCGGCTTCCAGAAGCTGGCTGACCGACTGAAGGGCGGCGTGCGCAAGTAGGTCGCTGCAGTCAGACTTCCACATTAAACACCGGCAGCGCGCCGTGTTCTTGCTAGGCGTTCAGTGCCGCAAGTTGCGACTTAGGGTGGCGGCGGCCGCGTAAACGCCGCCGGCATTGCTGACATTGACATAGCCCAACTGCTTGAGCATCTGGCAGGCCATCTCAGATCTCCCACCGCTTGCGCAATACAGCGCAATGGGTGTGGCGAGGTCGGCCGCCAGTTCGCCGATACCACGTTGAACGTCTGGCAAGGGCAAGTTCAAAGCGCCCTCAATGGCCACCGCGGCGAATTCGCGCTGCGAGCGAACGTCGATCAACAGCAAGCAGTCCGCACCTGGGGCTGCTTGCTCCTGTCGGGGCGCGGGAACCACCGCGGTTTCAATGGACGGCAGCGGTTGCGACGCTGCTCGCATCCATTGTTTTAAACGGTTAAGCACCAACGATTCCACGACACCTCCAGGCATTCAAATATCACTATTTAATGATATTACGACGCCAGAGTACCCCAGCTGGCCACGCAAAGGCCAGAGCGGCCGCGCCCATGCCCAACGCAATACTTGCCAGATTCGCCCAGTCGACCCAATAGGCCAATTCATGCAGCGACGAGCGGGTGCTTGCAGGAACCACCAAGAAGCCGAAAACTGCGACAAGCGCCGCAAGGCCGAGCGCCTTGGGTAGCGCGCCGCGCCAGTGGGCCGACGGTCGGCGCCAGGCCAGCACCATCAACACCACCCACACGACAGCGCCGGCGGCCAACAGCGGCCACACACCCAATGCGATTTCCCACACGATATTCATCACCAACCAAATTTCGTACATGGCCTATCTCCTGGTTGTCAGACCCGACCCTTGAGCACCGCCATGTAGGCGGGCTTGAGCATGCGGTATTTCATTAGCCATGCGAAGAAGCTGTCGTTGAGCGGCTCGATCATCGGCAGGCTGGGTGTGAGCCGGCCTTCGTAGTCGAACTCGATCAACATGGCCGAGCCTTCGCGTGTAATCAGTGGGCACGAGGTGTAGCCATCAAACATCTGGTCGGGTTTGCGACCAACGATCTGCTCGACCAGGTTGTGCGCCACAAGCGGCGCGCTCTTCTTCACGGTGGCCGCCGTCTTGCCGCGCGGGGTGCCGTTGATATCACCGATGCCGAAGACATTGGGGAAGCGGCGGTGCTGCAGCGTGCTCTTGTCCACCTCCAGCCAGCCACCCGCTGCAAAGGGGCCTTCCTTCCAGGCGAGGTCACTGTTCTTCACCGCGTCGGGGGCACGCATGGGCGGCACCACATGGATGAAGTCGTAGGGCACTTCTTGCTTCTCACCTTCAGGCGATACAAAGGTGGCGCGGCGCGCGCCGATGTCAATGGCCGTTAGCTTGCGCGAAAAATCGACGTCGATGCCCAGCGACTTCCAGCGCTCAAGCACGTTGTCGTTAACCACCTTCACGCCGAAGACATTGCCCAAGGCCGACTGGAAGCTGATCTTCGAGTTCCCCAGCGTTCCGGCTTTGAACAGGCGGTCGCGCAGCATGAAGCTCATCTTCAGCGGAGCACCCGCGCATTTCAGCGGTGTGGCGGGCAGGGTCATCACTGCGTTGCCACCCTTGGCCGTGAAGGCTTGCATGGCGGCCCAGGTCGCTTGTGCCGCCTGAGGGCTGGGGTAGACGCTGGCCAGGCCCGGCGCCTTGGCCGCGCCGATGGCGCTGACGTCCATGCCCTCGATCTGCGCGAAGTCGAGATGCACCCCGGTGGCCACGACGAGGAAGTCGTACGGGATTCGCTGGCCACCGGAGGTGACGACGGTGTTAGCGGCCGGGTCGAAGCTCGCCACCATGTCCTTCACCCACTCCACGCCGGCAGGCTGGAAGTCGGCGTTGCGGTCGCGCACCTTTTCCACCGGCCATACGCCCGTGGCCACCAGCGTGTAGCCGGGCTGGTAGTTGTGCTCTTCCTTGCGGTCGATGATGGTGATCTTCGCGCCATCGAGCATGCGCGAGAGCCGGTTGGCCACGGCGATGCCGCCCAGGCCGCTGCCGGCGATGACGATGCGGGCTGATGTTTTGACAGCAGCCAAAGTGGCCGTCGGTGCGGCGCTGGCGCCAACCACGGCAGGTGCTGCCGCCAGGGCTTGCAGCCAGCGCCGGCGAGTCGGGTCCAAGGCGGACCGGGTTGGGTTTTCTTTCATCCTTGTCTCCTGCTGGAACGCGGGTCGACCATGGCCCGCCTTGAGCGCAACTGGTGGTGCGGGTTGTGGAGGGTGAGACAGCCAGCGTCTTCACGCTGACCTGCGTATTGAGAGTTCAGAGGCTTCATCTGTACTGCCGCAGGTAGTTCCACTCGAAGCCGCGCTTGGCCCAATGGAGCAAGCGTGTGGACGGCAGCAGCCAGTTGCGCTCGGGCGTGCGCCAGATCAGCGTGCCGTGGTCGACAGCGTCGACGATGCAGATCAGTTCGACCTTGAAGGTGGCGCTGGACGGCTCGCCCTGCAGATCACTGAGCAGGTTCTCGGCCGTAGCTGCCGCCTGCAGGTCGGCCATGTGGGCTTGCTTGGGCATCCAGTCGGGGCCGGGGAAGCTGCCCGAATCGCCCACCACATAGACGCGCTCGGTGCCGGGAATGCGGCACTGCGCATCGGCCTGCAGCAGTCCGCCGGGCGAACGCGGCAGGTCGGTGGCGTCGAACCAGGTGTTGCCTGTCATGCCTGGCATGAAGAGGATCAGGTCGGCGGCGAACTCGCCGCCCTCGGTCACGACCTTGTCGGCGTCGAAGCGCTTGAGCTTGTGGCCCAGGTGTGTACGGATGCCGCGCCGCGCCATCTCGCCCAGCAGGTGCTTCACGGCCTTGGGACCGAGGCGGTTGCCGGGCTCGGTGCTCGGGTTGAAGAAGACGATCTCGAAGCGGTCTCGCCGGCCTTCGCGCTTGAGCTGCTCGTCGATGCCGAACAGGAACTCGAACATCGGCCCGCCGCGCACCGCGGTGGGCTCGTTGGGGTTGCCGGCGAAGCCGACCGCGATGGTGCCGCCTTGCATCTCGCGCAGGCGGTCGCGGATGCGCTCGGCCGCAGCGATGCCTTCGCAGGGCGTGATCGCGTGTTCGATGCCCGGCAGCTTCTTGAGGAAGCGGCCGCCGGTGGCGATGACCAGCGCATCGTTCGTGACGTCGCCCTGCGTGGTGTGCACCGTGCGGCCGCCATCAGCCAGGCCGGCAACCTCAGCCGGGTGGAAGTCCACGTCCATGCGCCGCAGGAAGTTGTCCAGCGGCACCACCAGGTCGGCGCGCGTGCGCAGGCCGCTGGGGATCCAGATGATCCCTGGCAGGTAGTGCAACTCGGCGCGTGGCGACACCAAGGTGATCCGTGCGTCGCTGTCACGCCGACGCAGTTCGCGCACCGTGGACAGCGCACCGAAGCCCGCGCCCAGGACAGTGATGCGAGCTGGTTCGCTTCGCGCGTTCATGCGCCGCTCGCTGCTGGACCGACCGGGACGACGGCCAAACGTGCAATCACGCGCCGCAGCGCAGCCGTGGCCGCAATGCACGCTGCGTCTACAGCGGCATTGTCGGTGGCCGCCGCGATGACGGCTGGGTTTTGCAGCGCAATGCGCGTCACACCCGGACGAGCTTCAGCGACGCCGCAGCCACAGGGCAGCATCGCGGCCATGTCAGGCTCTGCGCTCAGGATGGCGTGGGCCACCTTGGGGCTGCAGATGCCCAGCAGTTTTTGCGGGTGGCTGTCCAGGCCGAGCTTGGCCTTCAGCGTGGCCTGCACGTCGACCTCGCTGACGATGCCCATCTGCTCTGCAGCGAGTGCCGTCCGCAGGGTCTCGATCGCAGCAGCCAGCGGCTGCGGAAGTTCAATGGTGAGTGCGTAAGTTGAGCGCATGGTCTGGAATCTCGCTGTGGTGCTGGTGGTCGTGGAGGATGGATGCTGTTGGCAGCGTGCGGACCCGGGCAAGGTACTCGTCGCGCGTGGCGCTGCCGAACCAGGGATGCCAGCGCCGCTGCTCAAGCACGTTGGACACCGCGCGTGCGCGCTCGGCGTGGCCTGTGAACAGCAGGGTTTCGGCGGGCCGTTTGAAGACGTCATTCACGACGCTGTCCCACAAAGCCTCGGGCTGGGCCGGGCGGGGCTGAAAAGGGCAAGCGTCCACGGCCAGCAGGCCGCCACAGAACAAGCGGTCACGCCATAGGTAGCTCAGGCAGCCAGCGGTATGGCCCGGGGTTCGCAGCACCTGGACATGCTCGTTGCCGAAGGTCAGAACGGCGTGCGCCGTCGTCGCCGCGGGGTCATGCGCAGGCTGCGTCACGGGAAGATGGTGCTGTATTCGCGGTGCACCCAGGCTGTCCAGCGCGGCGGGCTCACCCGTCAGCTGGTCGTCGTGTTCATGCGTGCGCAGCAGCCAGCGCAGGCGAAGCTGGTGTTCGGCCAGCATGGCGCTGAGCAGGGGGACGTCGGCGCCCCGTGGGTCAATCAGCACGGCCTCACCAGCGGCCAGATCGCCGAGCAGGTAGCTCACCGCGCCGCTGCGTTCATCGTGCAGGAGTCGGAAATACATGGCTCAGTCATTCCTCGGTTTTGGTGCGTTCATTCAGTGCTGCAGCTTCAACACCATGGCCAGCAACAGCGCGGCCGCGCAGGACCAACCCGAGAAGAGCGCGCGCCAAACCCACAGCCGCGGCACGAAGCCCACGCCCCGCACGAAGCCTGCGCTCATGGCCCAGAACAGCGCCATCGCCAGGTTGTGGTCGGCCTTGCCGGCGGCGTCGGCCATCAGCGGCGGGTACAGCGTGCCAGCCAACATGATCGCCAATGCCACCACGAAGCTGGGCGCATGGCTTCGGGCCGATGCGGGCGATGCGGGAACGAGTGCGGTGACAGGTACGGGGGCGGTGTTCACTGCCGGGCTCCGTCATCGCCGTTGAGCGCGGCCACTGCGCGGGCCGCTTCGTTCTCGCCCCACATGGCATTCAGCACTGCCAGCAAGACGGCAAAGCCTACGCCCAGCATCCATGCAAAGTACCACATGGTCAGGTCCCTTCAAGCCTTGGCGTCGTCGCCGATGAGGATGCGCGTGTCGCTCACAAAGCGATGCGGCGGAATTTCCAGGTTAGTGGGTGCAGGCTTGTTCTTGAACACCCGCCCGGCGCCGTCGAAGGTGGAGCCGTGGCAAGGGCAGAAAAAGCCACCGGGCCAGTCGGCTGGCAGGCTGGGGTTTGCCGAACCCTTGGGCGCATCACTCGGCGAGCAGCCCAGGTGGGTACAGATGCCAATGGCAACAAAAACATCCTGCTGGATGGCGCGCGCCGCATTCTTCGCGTAGCTGGGCTGCTGCTCCTGGGCGGACTGGGGGTCAACCAGCTCGGCGTCGTGGCCCTGCAGTGCTGCCAGCATGTCCGGCGTGCGCCGCACGACCCAGACGGGCTTGCCGCGCCATTCAATGGTTTTTGCACCGCCGGAAGGAATGTCGGAGATGTCCACTTCCACCGGGCCGCCGGCAGCCTTCGCGCGTTCGCTGGGCGCGAAAGTCGAAACGAAAGGCACTGCGGTGGTCAGGGCCGCAGCACCGCCAGCAACACTGGTGGCAATAAGCCACAGCCGCTTTTTTGGATCGTGCGGAGTTGCGCTGGCACTTGGGCAACGGATGGGAAAGGTGGGGTTCATGAAGGTCTCCTGGGTGCGGGGTAGATGCGGAAAGGTCGATACGGATCAATAGGCGGTGTGTTCGTTGGCGCGTATGTGCGCCAGGGTGACCTTGCCGCGCATCACGCGGTAGGCCCATGACGTGTAGAAGACGATCAGTGGCATGAAGATCAACGTGGCCCAGAACATCAGGCCCAGCGTGAGGTGGCTGGAGACGCTGTCCCACACCGTCAGGCTGGCGTTGGGCTGGCTTGACGAAGGCATGACGAAGGGGAACATCGCCGCGCCGGCCGTGCCGATCACACCGACGATCGCCAGTGACGACGCCACAAAGGCGCTGAGCGTGCGGCGCGCCAGCACCAGGGCGGCGGCGGCCAAGGCACCAGCGATGCCGAGCGCGGGCAGCGCCCACAGCAGCGGTGCATGGCAATAGTTGATCCACCAGCCATCGGCGCTGCGCGCCACGGTCTTGGCCAGCGGGTCGGGCAGGGCGCCCGGGTCAATGGCCGAAGTGATGACGAAACCCTCGATGCCGCCGAACTTCAGCCACACGCCGGCGCCGACGAATGCCAGCACCATGACGGCCGCCGCGCCCACTGCACCGCGAATGGCACGCCGCTGGATGTCGCCCTCGGTGCGGTGGGCCAGGTACATGCCGCCGTGCATCGTGATCATCGCGCTGCTCACCACGCCGGCCAGCAGCGCGAAGGGGTTGAGCAGCTGCCAGAACGTGCCGGTGTAGGTGCTGATCAGGTAGTCGTCGAAGCCGAAGGGAACGCCTTGCAGCAGGTTGCCGAAGGCCACGCCGAAGATCAGCGGCGGCACGGCACCACCGATGAACAGGCCCCAGTCCCAGGTGCTGCGCCAGGTGGCGTTGTGGACCTTGCTGCGGTAGTCGAAGCCCACCGGCCGGAAGAACAGCGCCCACAGCACGGCCAGCATGGCCCAGTAGAAGCCGCTGAAGGCCGTGGCATAGACCAGCGGCCAGGCCGCGAAGATGGCGCCACCACCGGTGATGAACCAGACCTGGTTGCCGTCCCAGTGCGGGCCGACGGTGTTGATGACGACACGGCGTTCGTCGTCGCCTTTGCCAACGAAAGGCAGCAAGGTGCCCACGCCCATGTCGTGGCCGTCCATGATGGCGAAGCCCACCAGCAGCACGCCGACGAGCAGCCACCAGATGATCTTGAGGGTTGGGTAGTCGATCATGATGTGTCCCGTCGGCTTCAGGCGTGGGCCGGTTCGAATTGGTAGCGACCTGTTCCAAGTGACCCCGGACCTTGCCGTGCGAACTTCTGCATCAGGTAGATCTCGACGATCAGCAGCACCGTGTAGAAGCCGATGAAGCCGGCCAGAGAGCCATACAGGCTGTTGACGCTGAGCGTGGAGACGCTCATGTGCGTGGGCAGCACGCCATAGATCGTCCAGGGCTGACGTCCGTATTCAGCCACCACCCAGCCCAGCTCGCTGGCGATCCAAGGGGCCGGCAGCATCCACACCGCGGCGCGCAGCAGCCAGGGGCGGGCGCGGCAGTCGCTCTTGAGCGTGCTCCAGAAGCTCAAGGCAAATAGAAGCAGCATCGCGAAGCCGAGGCCCACCATGATGCGGAAGCTCCAGAACATCGGCGTCACCTTGGGCACCGTGTCGTGCATCGCGCGGTCGATCATCTCGGGCGTGGCGTTGCGCACGTCGGTCGTGTACTTCTTGAGCAGCAGGCCGAAGCCGAGGTCGCCCTTGGTGGCTTCGAGCACACGCTTGGCCTCTTCGTCACCGCGGTTCTTGCGCAGGGTTTCCAGCGCGGTGACGGCGGTGATGCCGTTGACGATGCGTTCGCGGTTCTTGGCCTTGATCTCGTGGATGCCGGGAATCTGCTTGCTGATCGAGCGCGTTCCGATCAGGCCCATCACGTAGGGAATCTCGATCTCCCAGTCGTTCTTCTGGGCCTGCTCGTTGATGCCGGCGATCAGCTTCAGGCCGGCGGGTGCGGGCTCGGTCTCCCACATGGCTTCCAGCGCGGCCATCTTGGTCTGCTGGGCGTCGCCCACCGTGTAGCCGCTCTCGTCGCCGAGCACGATCACGCTCAGCACCGAAGCCAGGCCGAAGGCCGAGGCGACGCGGAAGCTGCGCTTGGCGAACTCGACGTCGCGCCCCTTCAGCAGGTACCAGCTCGACACCGACAGCACGAACATCGCGCCCGTCACGTAGCCGGCCGACACGGTGTGCACGAACTTGGCTTGGGCATCGGGGTTGAAGACCACGGCCCAGAAGTCCGTCATCTCCATGCGCATGGTCTGGTAGCTGAACTCGGCGCCCACCGGGTTCTGCATCCAGCCGTTGGCGATCAGGATCCACAGCGCACTGAGGTTGGTGCCCACCGCCATCAGCGTGGTCACCATCAGGTGCTGGGTCTTTGTCAGCCGGTCCCAGCCGAAGAAGAACAGGCCGATGAAGGTGGACTCCAGGAAGAAGGCCATCAGCCCTTCGATGGCCAGCGGGGCGCCGAAGATGTCGCCCACGTAGTGCGAGTAGTAGGCCCAGTTGGTACCGAACTGGAACTCCAGCGTGATGCCGGTGGTGACGCCGAGCGCGAAGTTGATGCCGAAGAGCTTGCCCCAGAAGCGGGTCATGTCCTTCCAGATGACCTTGCCCGTCATCACGTAGACGCTTTCCATGATGACCAGCAGCCAGACCATGCCCAGCGTCAGCGGCACGAAGAGGAAGTGATACATCGCCGTGGCGGCGAACTGCAGGCGCGACAGGTCGACGAGTTGTTCCGAGATCAAGGTTGTGCTCCAGTGAGGTCCGAGCGCGCGCGGTCGGCCACCAGCGGCGCGCCCAGGTGGGCGGCAGCGCGCTCGGTGTCCATGCCCACGCGGTCGTTGCGCACGAAGGCCCACCACAGCACGGCCAGCACGGCCAGCTTCAGCACGACGGCGATCACGAGGTGGCGGACAAGTCGGTCCGTTGCGGCATTCATGACCAGACAGTTATCAAGCGGCGTGCCAACGAAAAGCTGGCGAAAAATTCATTACAAATCAAGCACTTGCGTCTGAGGTCTGGCTTTACTGCCAGCTGGATACCCGGTTTCAGCTGCCAGATTGGCGGAAAACTGCCAGAATGGCAGCATGCCTGCCCTCCTGCCGGAACTGGTGTCCTACCTGGAGGGGCTGCCCGAACCGCACATCCTGTTCGATCGCCAGTACCGGATCCTGGCGGCCAACGCAGCCTATCGGCGCCAGTTCAGCCCCCAGACTTCAGTGATCGGGCGCACCTGCTACGAGGTATCGCATCACTTCAGCGTGCCGTGTGACCAGGCCGGCGAGAGCTGCCCGCTGGCGCGGTCACGCGAATCGGGCCAGCGCGAACGGGTGCTGCACCTGCACCACACGCCGCACGGCGAGTCCTACGTCAACATCGAACTGGTGCCGCTTCGCGATGCCAGTGGCGAGCAGGCCTACTTCATCGAGAAGATGGAGCCCTTGCGGGTGGCGCAAGGGCAGCCTGCCGCGCAGGGCCTGATCGGGCGGTCCCCCGCGTTCCAGCGCATGCTGGAGCTGGTGTCGCGGGTGGGGCCTTCGCAGGCCAGCGTGCTGCTGCTGGGTGAATCCGGCACAGGCAAGGAACTCGTGGCGCAGGCCGTCCATGAAGCCAGCCCGCGCGCCGCCAACCCGCTGGTGGTGGTGGACTGCGCCAGCCTGCCGGAGACGCTGTTCGAGAGCGAACTCTTCGGCCACGAACGCGGCGCCTTCACCGGTGCGAATACGAGCAAGCCGGGTCTGGTGGAGGCCGCCAGCGGCGGCACCTTGTTCCTGGACGAAGTTGGCGACATTCCGTTGCCCATGCAAGTCAAGCTGCTGCGCCTGCTGGAGAGCGGCACTTACCGGCGCGTGGGCAGCACCGAACTGCGGCGGACCGATGTGCGCGTGGTGGCGGCGACGCACCGCGACCTGAAGGCGATGGTGGCCGACGGCCGTTTCCGCGAAGACCTGTACTACCGCCTGAGCACCTTCCCGATCGCCTTGCCGGCCTTGCGCGACCGCACCGAGGACATCCCGCTGCTGGCCGTGGCCCTGCTGGCCCGGGTGGCCCCGCAGCGCAGGATGGCCCTCTCGGCTGGGGCGTTGGCGGTACTGCAGCGCCATCGCTTTCCGGGCAATGTGCGGGAGCTGCGCAACGTGCTGGAGCGCGCGGCGCTGCTGGCCGACGGCACGACGATCGACCCCGTGCATGTACAGCGCGCGCTGGGCACCGACGAACCAACAACTGTTCCGCGCACTTCAGCATACGAGGTGACCGTTGGCCTGCCCGTGCTGGCCAACGACGCGTCGCTGCGCAGCGTGGAGCGTGCCGCCTTGCAGGCGCAGCTCAAGGCCCACCGTGGCAGCCGCGCGGAGTTGGCGCGCAAGCTCGGCATCAGCGAGCGGTCGCTCTACCGGAAGTTGCGCGACATCGAGCAGGAGCCGCCTGGCTGACATCGGCGGCAAGGGAGTTGGGGGACGACTGCATTTGCACAACAATCCGTGCTGTCTTCCCTTCAGCAATCTTGGAGCCCTATTGATGCGCCCTTCGTCCTTCACCCGCCGCACCATCTTGAAAGCAGGCACGGCCGTTGCCTCGTCGAGCTTTGCGCCCGCCTTCGCCGCTGGCGACATTGCTGGCGGCAAGCCCATTACCTTGCTCGTCAGCTACCCTGCTGGCGGTGGCGCCGATGTGATGGCGCGTTTGATTGCTCCGCGCTTGGCTGATGCCCTGGGCCAGCCGGTGGTGGTGGAAAACAAGGCTGGTGCCAGCGGCACGATTGCGGCAGCGCAAGTGGCACGCGCCACACCGGACGGCAGCCAGTTGCTGCTGGACGCATCGTCTTTCGCTGTCAACCCAGCCCTGTTTGACAAGCTGCCCTACGACACGGCAACGGCCTTTGCACCGCTGGCGGTGCTGGCGCAATACCCCAACGTGCTGGTGTGCACGCCCAGCTTTGAAGCCAAAAGCCTGGCCGATGTGCTGCGCCTGGCGCGTGCGCAGCCGGGCAAGCTGGCCTATGCGTCTTCAGGCAACGGCTCGGCACAGCATCTGGCCGGTGCCTTGTTTGAAGCATTGGCCAAGGTCGAGCTGAACCACATTCCCTACAAGGGCGGCGGCCCGGCATTGAACGATGTGATGGGAGGCCAGGTGCCACTGTTTTTTGCGAATGTGGCGTCGTCGCTGGGGCACATCCAATCTGGGCGGCTGCGCCCGCTGGCCGTGACATCCAAGCTGCGTTCACGCGCCCTGCCCGACCTGCCCTCGATGGACGAAGCCGGTTTGAAGGGTTATGAGGTTCTCGAATGGAACCCGGTGCTGGCCCCGGCGGGTGTGCCCGCTGCCGTGCGCCAGAAGCTGGCCGCTGCATTGCGCAAAGCCATGTCTGACCCCGAAATTCTCGGCCGGGTGCGCGCATTGGGCGGCGAAGTATTTGGTGGCAACGAAACCGATGCCGCCAAGTACCTGAAAGACCAGCAAGCCCTGTGGGCGCGCGTGGTGCGCGAGCGCAAGATCACGCGCGCTTGAGTGCGCTGAAGTGCACGTATGGCCGTGAGCGCGCCAAGCAAGCCCAGACCAGCCGGCTGGGACTGCCATATTCACGTCTTTGACCGCGCAGCGCCGGTGCGCGCTGGGCACTACACACCCGAGCACCACAGTCTTGACGAGCTTGAACCCATCGCCGCACAGCATGGCGTGGGCCATTTCGTACTCGTACAGCCCAGCGTGTACGGCACCGACAACAGCGTGATGCTGCAGGCTCTGGCACGAGAGCCGGGTCGCCACGCCGGCATCGCGGTGGTGGAGCCCGATATCAGCGACGCAATGCTGGACCTGCTGCACGCCGCCGGCGTACGCGGCATCCGTTTCAACCTGGTTTCACCCGCAGGCCACAACGGCGATCCGGCAGCTGACTTGCTGCGTTTGGCACCTCGCCTGCGCGAGCGCCAATGGCATGTGCAGTGGTACGTCAAAGCTGAGCACCTGCCGCAACTGGTGACTTGGCAGCAACAAACCGGCTTGGTCTTTGTGCTGGACCACATGGGCGGCCTGCACGCGAGTCTCGCAGCGGATGCGCCGGCCTGGGCTGCCGCCCGCGCGTTGGCACACGGCGGTGCCTGGGTCAAACTCTCCGGCTGGTACCGCCTGGAAGCCAGCGCACCGTACACCGCATTGCACCGGCACATCAAATGGGTGGTGCAGAGTTTTGGCGCGCACACGGTGTGGGGTTCCGACTGGCCCCACACCAGCTTTGATGCAGCGCACTTGCCGACTTATGAATCGGTCTTGCAGCCCATGACCGAAGCGCTGGGCACTTCGGCTTTGGTCGAGATGCTGCAAAGCAACCCTTACAGGCTCTACGGCACTTGAGCCCGAATCTCTGCGCGCACGGGGCTTCATCTTCACTTCAGACAAGGTTCTTAAGCTGCTTGACATCGACACCCAAGCTTCAACAACAGCTTCCGGAGAACCTCAGTCATGTCAACCACGACCTATCGCTTTAACGCCGTTAAACCTTCTGACGCAGTCACAAAGCCCCCAGAAACCTTCCGCTACGGCAAGATGTTGGTGGCTCTGCATTGGTTTATGGCCGCACTGCTGGTGGCCGTGTTTGCCAGCATTGAATTGCGCGTGCTTTTTGCCAAAGGCACGGAGATGCGCGACTTCATGAAAGCCTTGCACTTCACGCTGGGTCTGAGTATCTTGTTGATGGTGGTGCTTCGCCTGCTAGCCCGAGCCAAGAGCCCCCGCCCGGACGATGGGGGCATGCGCAGTTGGTCCCATTGGGCTGCCAGTTTGGGGCACCTGGCCTTGTACGTATTGATGATCGGCATGCCGGTACTCGGCTGGTTGGCTTTGAGCGCATCGGGCAAGCCCATTCCCTTTTTTGGCTTTGAACTGCCCGCATTGATCACGCCCGACAAGTCTTTGGCGCGCACGCTGAAAGAACTCCACGAGGCCTTGGGCACCGCAAGTTACGCGTTGATCGGTATCCATGTGGCAGCAGCACTGGGCCACCATTACGGACTCAAAGATGGGTTGATGTTGCGTATGTCTTGGACCAGCAAGCGCTGAAACCTGGAATCTTGAGGCCAAAGGGGCTCGGCAGGTAATTGACGTTTTGGCATATGCGATTGCCACAACGCCAGGAATAATGACCAAACGGCACATTTCTGACGCTGTTCATTGACCGCAGGTCTCGGGACACTGGCATTCAACCCAGCCAGCGAGCCCGCCATGTCCCCAAAGCACCCAACCAAGACCCTGTTTCTCAGCGCCCAGGACGTCATTCGCATCGTCCAGCTCAAAGGGCTGCCCGCTTGCATGGGCGCTATAGCCCAGCGCATCGAGGCCGACTTCCGACGTTGGCCGGCTTTTGACAAATCAGCTCGCGTCGCCTGTCACTCCAGCGCGGGCGTCATCGAGCTCATGCCAGTGGCTGACAGCGAGCAGTTTGCTTTCAAGTACGTCAACGGCCACCCAGCCAACCACAAACACGGCCTGCCCACGGTGATGGCCTTTGGTGTTCTGGCCGACGTTACAACCGGCATGCCGCGTCTGCTGTCGGAACTGACCCTGACCACCGCCATGCGCACCGCCGCGATGTCGGCGCTCGCCGCGCAAAAGTTGGCACGGCCGGGCAGTACACGCATGGCCTTGATCGGCAATGGCGCACAAAGCGAGTTTCAGGCGCTGGCCTTCCGCGACCTCGTGGGCATCCGCGAGCTGGCACTCTTCGACACGGACCCCCAGGCGACCACCAAGTTGATGGCCAACCTGCAACATCAGCGGCTCGATCTGCGCCGCTGCACCAGCGTGGCCGAAGCCGTAGCTGGGGCGGACATCGTCACCACCGTTACCGCCGATAAAACCCGCGCTGCCATCATCACGCCTGAGATGGTCGAGCCCGGCATGCACATCAACGCGGTGGGTGGCGACTGCCCTGGCAAGACTGAGCTGCATCCGCGCGTTCTGCAGCAAGCGTCAGTGTTCGTCGAGTTTGAACCGCAGACCCGCATTGAGGGCGACCTTCAGCAGATGCCAGCCGATTTTTCCGTCACCGAGTTCTGGCGCGTGCTGGACGGCAGTGCGGCCGGCCGCGTGGATGCGCACCAGATCACAGTCTTTGATTCGGTCGGTTTTGCACTGGAGGATTTCTCTGCATTGACCGTCTTGTACCGCTGGGCGCTCGAGCTCGGCTTGGGTCATCACATCGAGCTGGTGCCTGAACTGCCGGACCCCAAGAATCTGTTTGGCCTGCTGAAACCGCGCCCTGAAACGGCCCCTGACACTCCATGGTTGCCAGCGGCTGAAGCTGCGTGCACAGTAGGAGCCGCATAAGCACTGCCTTGCCGCGACCGCCTCCATGCCGCCACTGACCGAAGCCATGGCCCAGTCGCCGCTGCGACAAGCCATTCGTAAGCTCACCCGTGCGCCTGAGCCTGATTTGATGCCGGGTCTGCTTACCCAGGCTCGCCTGTCGCCCGAGCAAAGCCACTCGACGCACGCCTTGGCCTTGCGCCTGGCTGACGGTGTGCGACAGCGCAGCCGGGAGACGGGCCGCAGTGGTCTTGTGCAAGGGCTGCTGCAGGAATTTGCATTGAGTTCGCAAGAAGGTGTGGCTTTGATGTGCCTGGCCGAAGCCTTGCTGCGCATTCCTGATGCGGCAACACGCGACGCGCTGATCCGCGACAAGATCGGTGATGGCGACTGGCAGCGGCACCTCGGCCGTAGCCCTTCCCTGTTTGTCAACGCGGCTGCCTGGGGCCTGCTGCTCACCGGCAAGCTGGTGGTCACCCACAGCGACAACAGCATGAGCGCCGTGCTGCACCGTGCCGTCGCCCGCAGTGGCGAGCCGCTCATCCGCAAGGGCGTGGACATGGCCATGCGGCTGATGGGCGAGCATTTTGTGGCCGGTGAAACGATTGAGCAGGCACTGGCGCACGCGCGCGAACGCGAAGCGCAAGGCTTTCGCTATTCATACGACATGCTCGGTGAAGCGGCGTTGACCGCCGCTGATGCACAGCGCTACTTCGCCGCCTACGAAGCCGCCATTCACGCCATCGGCCAGGCTTCAGGCGGCCGCGGTTTGCTGGACGGCCCTGGCATTTCCATCAAGCTGTCGGCGCTGCACCCGCGCTACAGCCGCACGCAGTTAGAACGCGTGAAGGCCGAACTGGCACCACGATTGCTGGGCCTGGCGGTGCTGGCTCGGCGTTACAACATGGGCTTGAATATCGACGCAGAAGAATCAGAGCGGCTTGATCTTTCTTTGGACCTTCTGGAGCTGCTGTGCCTAGCCCCCGAACTGGCCGGCTGGAACGGCCTGGGATTTGTCATTCAGGCCTACCAAAAACGCTGCCCAGCCGTGGTGGACTTTTTGGTGGACCTGGCCCGCCGCAGCGGCCGGCGCCTGATGGTGCGGCTGGTCAAAGGCGCCTACTGGGACAGCGAGATCAAGCGCGCACAGGTGGAGGGGCAGCTGGGCTACCCGGTCTACACCCGCAAGGCCCACACCGATGTGGCCTACATCGCCTGCGCACGGCGCCTGCTGTCTGCGCCGGATGCCGTGTTCCCGCAGTTCGCCACGCATAACGCCCAAACACTTGCAACGATACACACACTGGCCGGCACCGACTGGCACCCCGGGCAGTACGAGTTTCAGTGCCTGCACGGCATGGGTGAGCCGCTGTATGAACACGTGGTCAGCGGCGCGGTGATGCCGGGTTTGCAGCCCCGGCCCTGCCGCATCTACGCCCCGGTTGGCACGCACGAAAGCTTGTTGGCCTACCTGGTGCGGCGCCTGCTGGAAAACGGAGCCAATTCGTCCTTCGTCAACCGCATCGCCGATGAGGATGTGCCACTGGAAGCACTGGTAGAAGCCCCGGTGCGGACCGTCGAGGCAGCCGCGCAACAGGATGGCCAGGTCGGGCACGCGCACCCCGCCATTGCACTGCCTGCGCGCCTGTTTGGTGGAGACGGTTCGGCCCGCACGAACTCCACAGGGCTTGACCTGAACGACGAAGCCACACTGCAAGCACTGGACGCAGCCTTCACCGCTGCACATGCATCAACTTCACACGCCGAGCCCTTGTTGGGTGGGACGCATGCGGCCTTCGCCTCGCCACAGCCGGTGCGCAACCCAGCCGATCTCCGCGACACCGTCGGCACCGTGCGCGAAGCCACATCGGATGAAGTGGAACAAGCACTGGCTACAGCAGCCGCCAGCGCTGCGAGTTGGGCAGCGACACCGCCAGCCCAGCGCGCCGACTGCCTGGACGCGGCGGCCCGCCGGCTGGAGGCCGACCTGCTGCATTGGGTGCCGCTGCTGGTGCGCGAAGCCGGCAAGACCTGCGCCAATGCCGTGAGTGAAGTGCGCGAGGCCGTGGACTTCCTGCGCTATTACGCTGACCAAGTGCGCCACGGTTTCGACAACGCCACCCACCGCCCGCTGGGTACCGTGGTGTGCATCAGCCCGTGGAATTTTCCCTTGGCTATTTTTGTCGGGCAAGTGGCTGCCGCTCTCGCAGCCGGCAACGTGGTACTGGCAAAGCCTGCCGAGCAAACGCCGCTGATCGCCTGCGGGGCGGTCCGGCTGCTTCGCGACGCCGGCGTACCCGCTGGTGCGCTGCAACTGCTGCCTGGCCGTGGTGAAACGGTTGGCGCGGCCTTGGTTGCCGACTCGCGTGTCAACGCCGTGCTGTTTACGGGGTCCACTGCAGTGGCACGTTTGCTTCAGCTCAGCCTTGCGCAGCGCCTCACCGCAGAGGGTCAATTGGTACCGCTGATTGCCGAGACGGGCGGCCAGAATGCGCTGATCGTGGACTCGTCGGCGCTGGCGGAGCAAGCCGTGACCGATATCGTCACCTCAGCCTTTGACAGCGCAGGCCAACGCTGCTCGGCTCTGCGCCTCTTGTGTCTGCAGAACGATGTCGCCGACCGTGTGCTGGATATGCTGAAGGGCGCGATGGAAGAACAGCATTTGGGCGACCCGCGCGCGCTGGCCACCGACATGGGGCCCGTGATCGACGCCGATGCGCTTGACACGATTGAGCAGCACATTCACACCATGCAGTTGCAGGGACATACGGTCTGGCGGCCGTCGTGGCATGGCCAAGTCGCCGCATCCGGCTTCTTCGCAGCGCCGGCCATCGTTGAACTGAACAGCGTCAACGAGCTTGGCCTCGAAGTTTTTGGCCCAGTACTCCATGTACTGCGCTACTCGCGCACGGATCTGGCCACACTGCTGAGCCAGATCAACGGCTTGGGCTACGGCTTGACGCAAGGGGTGCACACACGCATCGACGAAACCGTGGCGCAGGTGCTGGCCGCAACGCGCGCGGGCAATGTCTATGTCAACCGCAACATGGTGGGCGCAGTCGTTGGCGTGCAGCCCTTTGGCGGCGAAGGCTTGTCGGGCACAGGCCCCAAGGCCGGCGGCCCTTTGTACCTGCTGCGCTTGCTGTCGCAATGCCCCAGGGGCGCAGCGCGCGCTGCCGTGCAGCGGCCGGCTGAGTTTCCCGTTGCCCAGCCGCTAAACGAACTCAAAAGCTGGGCCCTCAGCCGCGGGCTGTCCGCCCTGGCCGATCACTGCGACCACATGGCCGACGCAGCGCCGCTCAACCCCGGCTTGCACCTGCCCGGCCCGACAGGCGAGGCCAATGTATACACCGTCAAAGCACGTGACGCGGTGTTGTGCCTGACGGACCCTCACGAAGGTGAAGACAAAGACCGCCTGCTGCAGTTCGCAGCCGTCTTGGCGGTGGGCAGCCACGCCGTGTGGCCCAGCACCGCGCGCCCCCTCTTCCAGCGCCTAACGCTCGACCTGCGTGAACACATCCGCCTGGCCGATGACTGGGCGTCGCCCCTGGTGCAGTTCGACGCCGTCATGCACCATGGCGCGCGTGTTTCCTGGCTCTCCACCGCACAAGCCCTCGCAGCCCGGCCCGGGTCGATCATTGGTGTAAGCGGCTTGGCGCCCGGCGACGCACGAATTCCTCTGGAACGCTTGGTTGTTGAGCGCTCAGTCAGCACCAATACCGCAGCGGCAGGCGGTAACGCAAGCTTGATGACGCTGGCCTAGCCTGGCATGGAAGCGCTCCAATCGCGAAGCGCAGCTTCACCCCGCTTGGGTCTTGGCAAGGTTCTGAATCCATCCTGCGAAGAGCTTTGGAAGGCTGTCATCGACGGCCGCCTTGCGTACACAGACGTAGTAGCCGCGGTCCGTAGAGGCCTGGAGTGAAAACGGGCGCACGATTTCGCCAGTTCCCAACTCGCGCTCTACCAGACACGGCTGAATCACCGCCACACCCATGCCGGAGCAGGCCGCGGCAATCAAGTTGCCAGCAAGATCGAACCCATCGGCAAGCTTGTGGGTATCGCTCGAGGCGCCTGCGGCTTGGAGCCAGAGCGACCAGTTGGCAGGGTAGTTGGTGTGATGGAGCAACTTCTCCCGCAAGACGTCTTTCGGAACCTTCAGGCGCCGGGCAATTGCGGGTGAACATACCGGTGTGATGTGGCGTCCCAGCAGGTAGCGGGCACTGATGTCACGTGGCCAGGGTCGGTCCGGGCGCTTGATTTCGATCCAGACATCCACATCGTCGCGCCGGAAGTCTTCGTCTCGCCGCGACTGCCGCAGATCGATGTCGATACCCGGCTGCTGGGACTGAAACTGGCTCAGCCGCGGCATGAGCCACCGCGTACCCAAGGTGGGCACGACGCTCAAGCGCAGCGAGCGGCGCCGCGCGCGCGTCGTCCTGCGAAGCTCAGTGAAGGCCTGCTCGAGCGCGTCCACGTTGGGCTCAATGCGTTCACGGAGGTCCAGCGCACGGGCCGTGGGCATAACCCCTTGTGCACTGCGCTCAAACAGCGGGTGGCCTAAGTGCTCTTCAAGGCGAGCGACTGCGCGACTCACCGCCGCTTGAGTCACGCACAGCTGCTCGGCGGCACGGCGCATCGAACCTGTTCTGCACACGCTGAGAAACGCATGCAGCTCAACCATTGACGCAGCCTGGATTTTCATAGTGATGACATTATGGCAACACAGCTGACGAAAGTGTCGTTGGCGCGCCTGCGACGCATTGCGTAGGCTGTGGCGACCTGACCTATAGATCCATAGACCCATAGACCCATAGACCGCCCTATGAACTCAACACCACCGTTTTCGATCGCCCCGCACGCAACACGCCCGATTGCACTGGTGTGCGACTCGCCGCACAGCGGCACGGCGTATCCGGAGGACTTTGGTTACGACGTGGCACTGGCCGACCTGCGCCAGTGCGAAGACACGCACGTGGAGTGGCTCTGGGCCGGTGTCCCGCTGGCGGGCGGCTCGATGTTGCAGGCCCATTTCCCACGCAGCTACATTGACGCCAACCGCGCCTGCACCGACATCGACGCCGCGCTGCTGAGCGAGCGGTGGCCAGCGGAATTGCGGCCATCCGAACGCTGCGTCAAGCTGGGCAACGGCTTGGTCTACAGCAAGACGAATTCGCTCACGCCGATCTACTCACGCCGGCTGAGCGTGGCCGATGTCCGCCACCGCATCGATACCTGCTGGCTGCCCTACCGCGAGGCCCTGCGGTCGCTGATTGGCCAGACGCGAAGCCGCTTCGGCCGGGTCTGGCACCTGAACCTCCACTCGATGCCCAGCAATGCCTACGCGCGCTTGCAACTGAGCTGTGACAAACCCTTGGCCGACGTGGTGCTGGGCGACCTGCATGGTCGCAGTTGCTCGCCGGCCTTCACGCGATGCGTCGCAGAGGCCTTCGGCGCCTTGGGCTACAGCGTATCGATCAACTACCCCTATGCCGGACAGGATCTCTTGCGCGAGCACGGTCGGCCCGAGGACGGCTGCGAGAGCCTGCAAGTCGAGCTGAATCGCAAGCTCTACCTCGACGAAGCGACCCGCGAGCCCCATGCCGGTTTTGAGCGCATGCGCCACGACATCGCACGGGTGCTCAATCGAATAGCCGCTTTCATCGACGCCGAAATCGGCGCACGCTCTTTACCCACCGCAGCCAAGGAGGCTTCATGAGCCACACCATCAATCGTCGACAGACCCTGACTGCCGGGGCGGCCCTGCTCGGTGCGACCGCCTTGCAGTCGCGCGCCCAGATGCAGGCTTATCCAAATCGCCCGATCACGCTCGTCGTGCCGTTCGCGCCCGGGGGCTCGGTGGACATCTCGGGCCGCGCGATCGCCGATCGCCTGGCAAGGGTGCTTGGCCAGACCGTGATCGTCGAAAACCGTGCGGGCGCCGCTGGCGCCATCGGCAGCATGTTCGTCGCCCAGGCGCCAGCAGACGGCTACACGCTGGTGGTCACGTCGCAGAGCACCCATGTGGTCAACCCCGCCGTGTCCCCCAACCTGGGCTACAACGCCGAAACGGACTTCGTGCCGATCACATTGATCGACCGCCTCGCCAACGTCTTGCTGGTCGATGCCAATGTGCCCACCAAGACCTTCGAAGAGTTCGTCACGTACCTGCGCGCAAACCCAGGCAAGTGGAACTATTCGAGTTCGGGCAACGGCTCGGTGGCACACCTCAGCATGGAGTTACTCAAGGCCAAGTTGGGCCTGGACATCGTGCACGTGCCCTACAAGGGCGCGGGCCCGGCCTTGACCGACATGCTGGGCGGACTGGTGCAGGTCACCTGGAACAACCTGACTTCGAACTTCTCCAACATCAGCAACGGCAAGCTGCGCGCGCTGGCGGTTGCCGCACCGCAGCGCGTCAGCCAGCTGCCGTCGGTGCCGACCTTCGCCGAACTGAAGTTGCCCGAGCTCAACCTCTCATCGTGGACGGGATTGGCGGCACCTGCGCGCACGCCGGAGCTTGTTGTGAACCGGCTCTACGGGGCCATGCGCACGGTCTTGACAGACCCGACCACCAAACGGTCCTGGGAGGAACGCGGCGCGATCCTGCCCGATCCGATCACGCCGATGCAGTACAAGTTGGAGATTGCTCAGCGCATCCAGTTCTTCAAGGACCTTGTGAAAAAGAACAAGATCGTTCTGTAGGCACTGGCCATTGACGGCACAGCGGGAACGGCCGCTTGGGGAGGGTGACCCTGGCGGCCTGGCCCCAACCCAACCCGCAGTTCGCTAAGCGAGCTTGAACACAGCGATGGCCTGCACCTGGGCGGCTGCCTGACGCTGCAAACTATCGGCAGCAGCGGACACTTGTTCAACCATGGCGGCGCTTTGCTGCGTGGTGCTTTCGATGTCTGCAATGGCCTGCGCCATGAGCCCGATTTCGGACGATTGAGAGCCCGTCACCACACTGATGTCAGCCACCCGGCTGGCCGTGTTGCCGATGGCCTGCGCGATGGCGGACATGGTTTTGCCCGCTCGCTCGACATGGCCGGTGCCGGCGGCCACGCTGAGCGCGTTGGCGGCCACCAGGCCCTTGATTTCTTTCGCCGCGCTGGCGCTGCGACCCGCCAAGGTGCGCACCTCGGCCGCTACCACCGCAAAGCCGCGTCCTTGCTCGCCGGCGCGCGCGGCTTCAACCGCCGCATTGAGCGCCAGGATATTGGTTTGAAAGGCAATGCCATCGATCACGGCCGTTATGCCTTCAATGCGGCGCGCGTTCTCATGCATGGCATTGATCGATTCGACCACCCTGCCCACGGCCTCTCCGCCGGTGGCGGCCAATTGCGAGGCTTCGGCCGCCTGGCGGTTGGCCTCGGTTGCACTGTCGGCCGTGAGTGTCACGCTTTGGGTCAGTTGTTGAACCGACGAACTGGTGTGCTGCAGCGCAGCCGCTTGACGCTCGGTACGGCCGCTCATGTCCAAATTGCCCTGCGCAATTTGCGTGGCCGCCCCGGCAACCTGGCTGGCGGTGTCGCGTACATCCGTGACCACGGCGCTCAGGTTGTCACGGATGCTGCGCAAGGCGTCGAGCAAGGTGTCGTTCACGCCGGGCGTCGAGGCTGGAATGTCGATCGTCAAATCGTGGCTGGCCAGGCGCAGGGCCACGTCGCGCACCGCCATGGGCAAGCCGCCCAACCGGTCGATGTTGCGCTGCTGCACGGCGCGCCCCACAGCCACCAGCAAGAGCAAGAGCAGCACGCCGGTAGTGCCAGCCAAGACTGTCATACGCTGCTGGGCCAACTGGCTGGCTTCTGCCTGCGTTGCTTTGAGCTGCGTGATCGCTTCGATCAGTGGCTCCGCCTGCCCAGCCACCTTGCCGTAGGCCAGCATGGTGTCATCGTCTGAAGGCGAAGGCTTGCGCATCTCCAGCAGCTTGGAGGACTGCCCGTGCAGGGATTTCCACTGCGCCAGCAGTTTGTCGAACGGCTCGGCCTCAGCAGGTGCGGTTTTCAACTGCCCCAGTGCGGCCATGAACGCCGCACTCGCATCGTTTGCAATCTTGCGCGTGGGCACTGTGCCTTCAGTCAGCACATACTCGTTCACGCCGCGCAAATGGGTCTGCAAATGGCGTTCACCGTCGGTCAGGCGCAGCATCAAGGCGCTGCCGCGCGTGGACAACCCCCAACTGAACCAAGTGGCGGTGGCACAGGCCGTCACCAACAGGGCCAGCACCCAGGGCAAAACCATCGGCCAACGGGCCCCGGCACGAACGATCATAAATTCCCCTCAGCCACACTGGCGGCGCACAGTACGTCTTTCGTCTTTCAAGCCAACTTTCAGCGTCGGCAAGTGTTCGCTTTCAAGCGTCGTTCAATGCTCTACGGGCAAGCCGCCGGCTTCCCAGCCCTGCATGCCCGCGCGCATGAAGTGCACTTTGGAATAGCCCGCATTGATGGCGAGCACGGCTGCCTTGTAGGCTTTCCAACCGGTATCCCCGTGGCCGTAGAAAATCACCGGTGCTGCTTTGTCCTTGGGCAACTTGTCCATCGGGAATGAATCCAGTGCGGCATCGAAGTTCTCGACGTTCTCGCTCTTGCCCTTGTAGGCGACGAGCACAGCACCCGGGACATGGCCCTTGCCGTAGTTCACCGCGCTGCGCGGGTCTACAAAGGTCGCCGTCTTGGCATCCAGCAGCTTCTTCGCGTCAGCCGGCGTGATGATCTTTCCACCCTTGAGTGCCGTGGGCGAAGGTGGATCTTCGGCAGCCAAGGCGCCGGCCGAAAGGGACGCGGCGGCGGCAAAGCTGAGAGCGGTGCGGGCGAAGGCGGAGAGCAAGCTCATGGTGACGGCTCCAAAGTGAGAGGGTTTTTGGTCGGGATGGACAGCAGCTGGCCTTGACAAGCGTGACCTGGTCAACAAGATATCGACAACAGTGGCCGCTTGGTGATGTGTCCAAAGCCTCGAAAAGACCCTATTTTTTCTCCGGACATACCAGATAGTGGACTACCGACCAGCAGCACCGCTCAGCTTGAGCGCCCGCTATGTCGGCAATCCTCACTTCTGGAAACCCCCATGCCTCTCGACAAAAGAGGCCTTGCTACCCGCCAAGGTGCGCTTGGCGCACCCTCACGAAGGCGAGACATCGGCCGTCTGCAGCAACGGGCCGATGGCGTGGAGCATCAGCTCCCAGGCTTGCGCGCGAACAGAACATCCAGCCGCTGTTCGTAGTCGTGATAACCGATGCGCTCGTAGAGTTCGGCGCGGGTCTGCATCGTGCCGATCACCTTGGCCTGCGTGCCGTCTCGGCGAATGGCGCTGAAGACGTTCTCTGCCGCTTTGTTCATCGCCCGGAAGGCCGACAACGGGTACAGCACCAGGCCGACGCCGGCTGCCTTCAGCTGGTCCGTCGTGAACAGTGGGGTGAGGCCGAATTCAGTGATGTTTGCGAGCACCGGCACCTTTGTGCGCTCTGCGAAGGCCCGGTACATCGGCAACTCGGTGATGGCTTCCGGAAAGACCATATCGGCCCCGGCCTCGATGCAGGCAGCTGCGCGATCAAGTGCCGCGTTGAGCCCTTCGACCGCGAGCGCATCGGTGCGTGCCATGACGACGAACTGCGCGTCATTGCGTGCGTCGACCGCGGCCTTGATGCGATCGACCATTTCGGCCTGCGACACGATTTCCTTGCCTGGCCGGTGGCCGCAGCGCTTGGCACCCACCTGGTCCTCGATATGGATCGCCGCAGCACCGGCCTTGGTCATGGAACGTACCGTGCGGGCGATGTTGAAAGCAGATGCGCCAAAGCCCGTGTCTGCGTCCACCAGCAGCGGCAGCGGGCAGACATCGGTGATGCGCCGCACGTCGGTCAGCACGTCGTCGAGGTTGGAGATGCCCAAGTCAGGTAGGCCGAGCGAGCCGGCGGCCACGCCGCCGCCCGAGAGGTAGATCGCCCGAAAACCCGCCCGCTGCGCCAGCAGCGCATGGTTGGCATTGATGGTGCCAACGACCTGCAATGGCATCTCGGCATGGACGGCCGCGCGAAAGGCGGCACCGGCGGAAGGCAGGCTCATGGGAATTCCTTAGCGCCGCTCACGCGGCGACCGTCATCAAACGCACCAGCTGCGCCGCATCGTCCAGGTCTTCGGCATGCATCATCGCGTCGCACAGCGCATCGACCTGTGCCGCCGGCAATGCGTGGCGCGCAAGTGACTTGTACTTGGCGATCACGTCGGCGGCGCTGGCGAAGTTCTGTTCGCTGCCGCGCGGCGCCTCGACTGTCGTCTCCATCACCGTGCCGTCCTTGAGGTGCACTTCGACGCGCACCTTGTGGCGGAACTTCGCGCCGAGCGCGGTGATCGCGTCATCGTGGCGCACGCTCACCTTCTCGGCCAAGGCCATGCGGCGTGGGTCGGCCACGACGCTCTCGGTAAACTGGTCAACGAAGCAATCGCCTTCGAGCAGCAGCGTGGCCACGCAAAAGGGCAAGTTGAGCTGCGAGGAGGTCAGCCCAAGCGGCTGGTATTTCCAGCCCACATGGTCCATCGTCACCTGCGAGCCGTGCACGATGATGTGCTCAACGTGCTCGGGTCCGAACGGTGTGCGTTCCTGCAGAACACGGATGCCGTCCAGCGTCGTGTGGTTGCTGCCGACACAGGAATAGAACTTCAGCGCCACAGCCATGGTTTGCCACACCGTGCCGAAGCCGGCTGTCAGTTCGGCCAGATTGAATCGATCGGTCGAGCGCGAGAAAGTGGTGCAGTAACCGCCGTATTCGCTTTCCAGCACATCAAGGATGCCGGTGAAGCCGTTCTTGGCCAGCAAAGCACCGTACAGGCCGCTTTGCGATGCGCGACCGGCGTGCATGCGTTTGACCATCGCCCCATACTGCGCGGCCATCAGGCCACTCGACTGCGTGCCGGCGATGCCCAGCGCATGCACCGTGCGATCAACATCAAGCGCCAGGCCACGCGCAGCGCCAGCAGCGGCCGAAAACACGCCCAGCGTCGCTCCCGAATGCCAGCCCTGGCCGATGTGCTCGGGCCCCATGCACAAGCCCACGCGCGGGCCAACCTCGTAGCCGGCGACGGCAGCGGTCAAGAAATCGCGGCCGCTGAGTTTGCTTTGCTTCTCGGTCAACGCGAGCAGTGCGGGCAACACCACGGCACCCACATGCAGGACGCCCGCGCGGTGCACATCATCGAGCTCGAAGCCCTGCACCTGTGTGCCGTTGGCAAGCGCAGCATGTGGCGCCGACAACCGGCGCGCGGTGCCCCAGACGGCGCAGTCGCGGGTGCTGTCCACGCTGTGCAGTGTGTCCTGCAGGATGCGGCACCAAGGCAGGCTGGCGCCGTAGAGCGCGCAGCCCAATGAATCGAGCATCAGCAGCTTGACGCGCTGGCGCACCTCGTGCGGCACAGCCTCGTACTGCAATTCAGAGACGAATCGCGCGATGCCACGGGTGTAGCGATTGTCCATGTGAGCGCTGGCCATGAAACGCTCAATCGACCTTGATGCTTTTGCCGTATTGCGCCGTGCGCTTCAACTCGGCGCGAATGTGGTCGCCGAATTCCTTGGGCGTTCCGCCCTCGGGCTCGGCACCTTCGTTGGTCAGCTTGGCGCGCACTTCGGCGTTCTGCAGCGCCTTGTTGATTTCGACGTTCAGGCGCGTGACCACATCGGCCGGCGTACCGGCCGGTGCGAGGATGCCGTACCACGAGCCGGTCTCGTAGCCGGCCAGGCCCTCCTCGGCAATGGTCGGCACCTGGGGCAAGGTGGGCATGCGTTTGGGGCTGCTGACACCCAGCACCTTGAGCTTGCCGGCCTGCACGCTGGGCATGATCGCGACGCTGCTGCTGAACATGATGTGCACCGCGCCAGACAGCAGATCCAACATGGCGGGCGACAAGCCCTTGTAGGGCACATGGACCATCTCGGTGCCGGCCATGCTGTTGAAGATCACGGCCGCCAGCTGCGAGGAGCTGCCGTTGCCATTGGAGGCATAGTTCAACTTGCCGGGGTTCTTCTTCGCATACTCGATCAGCTGTTTGATGTTGCTCGCCGGCACCGATGGATGCACTGCCAACACCATCGGTGCCGAGGCGACCCAGGTGATGGGCACAAAGTCCTTCAGTGGGTCGTAACGCAGCTTGGGGTTGATGGTCGGGTTCAGCGCATGGCTGCCGACGCCGCCCAGGAACAGGGTGTAGCCGTCGCCAGGCGCGCGCGCCGCCAATTCAGCGCCCAACGAGCCACCAGCACCCGGCTTGTTGTCGATGACGATTTGTTGGCCCAGCGGGCCGCTGATGGTCTGGCCGATCACGCGGGCAACCGTGTCGTTGCCACCGCCCGGCGAGAAGGGCACGATCAGGGTGATCGGCTTGGTCGGGTAGTCGGCAGCGCGGGCCCCGCCAAAGCCCAGAGACAGCGCGGCCATAACAGCCAGCGCCAATGATCGTCTTGCAGTGAACATGATGCATCTCTCCGATTCAGGAATGTTTTGCCGCGGCGAGGCCCGCGCCACGGCCGGCGATGCGGCCAAAAACCGCGCCCGACACGAGGCCGGTGCCACTGGGGTAGTTGAAATAGAAAAGGCCGCCGACCATCTCGCCCGCGCAGTACAGACCTTCGATCGGGTTGAAGTGCACGTCGACGACCTGTCCGTTGTCCGGGTTGATCTTGAGACCACCGAAAGTGAAGGTGATGCCACAAGTTGTTGCGTAGGCGTCGTAGGGTGGCGTGTCCAGGGCCAGCGCCCAATTCGACTTCGGCGGTGTGATGCCCACGGTGCAGCGCCCGTCCTTCACGGTGTGGTCATAAGGCACGTCGTTGCGCACGGCAGCGTTGTAGCCACGCACGGTTTCGAGGAAGCCGGCCGGGTCCACGCCTTCGAGCTTGGTCGCCAATTCCTCCAGCGTGTTGGCGCTGACCTTGGTGATGCGCTTGATGCGGTACTCGGAGCGCAACTGCTTGGTCACCTTTGCGTCGAATACCTGCCAGGCAAACTGGCCCGGCTGCCTGAGGACCGCGCCGCCGTACTTGGCGTAGGTGAAGGAGTGGAAGTCAGCGCCCTCGTCGACGAAGCGTTGGCCATGGGCATTGATCAGCAAGCCGAAGATGTAGCTGTGCTTCTGGAACTGGTCGCCGACGCTGACGTCGCCGAACGCCGGCGCATTGAGGTCCCAGCCCGTGGCATGGGCGCCCGACCAGTTGCCTTGCGGCGCGGCGCCTGCGTCGAGCGCCATCTTCAGGCCGTCGCCCTGGTTGAAGCGCGAGCCACGTACCTTGGCCAGCTCCCAGCCTGGTCCGAGGTATCGGGTGCGCATCTCGGCATTGGCCTCAAAGCCGCCGCAGGCCAACACCACCGCTTTGGCGCGGTACTGGACCGACTGGCCTGACTGGTTGGCCGCGATGCCAGCCACTCGCTCGCCGTCCATGATCAGCGACTTGGCACGCGTGGCGTAGTGGATGTCGATGCCGTGCTTCACTGCCGCTTTGTCGAGGAACTGCACGAGGCCCGCACCGCCGCCCGAGACCTCGATCGGCATGCGGCCGAAGAACTTGCGCTTGCCATTGACGAGCGCCGACTGTCGCCCATAGTTCAGCACGAAGCGCACACCCTTGCTGCGCAACCAGGCCATCACATCCAGGCTGCGCGTGACCAGGAGCTCTGACAGCTGCGGGTCGGTTCGGAAGTTGGTCAGCCGGAACAGGTCATCGAAGTACTCGTCGGTCGAGTTGGTGCCAAAGTCGCTGCCGGCGATGTCGTCCGGCGTCAGGTCGGTCACGCGGGCCAAGTCCTCGATCGAGCTGTACGCGAAACGCATCACGCCGCCAGCAAAGCGGCTGTTGCCGCCGGCCTCGTCTTCGCTCGCGGCTTCGAGCAGTGCAACGCTGGCGCCCTGTTCTTGCGCCGAAAGCGCGGCACACAGGGCAGCGTTGCCCTTGCCGACAACGACGACGTCGTACTCGTGGTGGGTGGTCATGGGGTAACTTCGTGGGTGGCGTTGAGAAAGCTGCCCGTCAAGGCGCGCACATCCGGCATGGTGGGAAGGGCCTCGATCTGCGCCGCAATGGCCTCAATCGCGTCGGGCCTGAGCACCGCCAGCGCGCAGTGCCTGAACTTCGCATGCAGCAAAGCGTCGGGCAAGGGGTTGGCGGACGTGCGGCCGAGCGGCTGCTCGACCTGGGCCGTCAGCACACGGCCATCGGTGAGCGTGACGCGCACGGCGCCACCGAAGTGGTTGGCCGGCTCAAACTGCGAGTCGTCATAAGGCGCGACGCGGATGCGCGGCAAGAGCGCATGTACACGCGCATCGGCATGCGCTTCGCCCTCAAACTGCGGCACCGCAACGCAGCCATCCATCAAAGCGCGCGCGAGCACGTATTGCAGGCTGAACTTGGCGTCCAGCGCCGTGCGCGGCTGCGGGCGGTTCGTGTGCTGCAGTCGCCGGCGGTGGATCCAGGCCTCAATGCCGACGACGCGCTCGGCCGTCAGGCCGTGCTCACGCACGAGCGAGAGCATGGCGTCAATCGCCGGGTGTGTGCTGCCGCAGCAGGGGTATTGCTTGATGGCGATGCCGGGCGCCACGATGTCCAGCGGCGCAGCCCAGGCATCCAGCCCGCGCGCGATGTCGTAGGTGCCCGGGCCGTTGAACACGTCCAAGAACCCGTGCTCATGCTCGAACGCCCGCTCGGCGCTGGCCGTCACGCCAGCACGTGCCAGGCGTGCGGCAAGCAGGCCGTTGCGCGCGGCGTGACCAACGTGCAGCGGCTTGGTCATGGTGCCGAAGTTGGCCTTGATGCCACTGGCAAACGAGGCTGCAAGCGCCAGTGCGGTGGCCGTGCGCGGTACGTCCAGCTGCATCAATTTGGCGCAGGCCGCAGCAGCACCGAAGACACCCAGGGTGGCGGTCGGGTGCCAGCCCTTGGTGTAGTGATGAAAATTGACCGCAAGCGCCAGCTTGCACTCCATCTCGAAACCCGCCACGTAGGCGAGTACGAAGCTCGCCCCCGTGCTGCCCAGTTCGTCTGCCAATGGCAGCAGAGCCGAAACCACCGGCACCGAAGGGTGGCCGCCCATGGTGTTATTGCAGTCGTCAAAGTCGAGCGCGTGCGAGGCCGTGCCGTTAAGCAGCGCAGCATCAAGGGCGCCAATGCGGCGGCGCTGGCCAAGCCACAGCGCGGGGCCGTCGTGCAAATCGATCGCCTGTGCCGTGCGCAAGACGGCCGGCTCGTGGCTGCCCGCGAGTGTGACGCCCAAAGTGTCCAGCAGGCCCACGCGCACCCAGCGCAGCACCTCGGGCGTGAGGTCTTGCGGCCCGAGCGAATGCACGCGCCGCGCGAATTCGTGCGCGATGCCGGCACCGGCGGCCAAACCCAAGCCACCGTCGTTGTTGTCGGGTTCGCTCATCCGCCCGTGATCCCTGCTTCCTGGATCAGCTTGCGCCACTTGTCGACTTCAGCGCGCATGTGCTGGCCGAATTGCGCTGGCGTGTTGCCCACGGGGTCGGAGCCGTCCAGCGCGAGTTTGTCCTTCACGTCGGGCAGCTTCAGGATCTTGGCGATCTCCTGCTGCAGTTTGTCGATGATGGTCGGCGGCGTGGCCGCAGGTGCGAGCAAACCGTACCAGCCAGCGACCTCATAGCCCGGCACACCGGCCTCGGCCATCGTGGGAATCTCGGGTGATGAGGCCGAGCGTGCGGCGGTGGTCACGGCGAGTACTTTCACGCGGTTGGACACGATGAACGGCAGCGCCTGCAACCGGGTCGAGAACAGCATGTCGATCTGGCCCGAGACCACGTCATTCAAGGCCGGATTACCGCCCTTGTAAGGTACGTGCGTCATTCTGATATTGGCCATCGAGCAAAACAGCTCACCCGACAGGTGGCTCAGACCGCCCGGCCCAGACGATCCGTAATTCAGCGCGTCAGGTTTGGCCTTGGCCAATGCAATCAGCTCGGCCAGGTTCTTGGCCGGCAGTTTCGGGTTCACCACCAGCGAATAGGGTTGCGAGGTGAGCTGCGAAACGGGCGCCAGATCTTTGAGCAGGTCATAGGGCTGCTTGTTACCTTGCAGCGTCACATTGACACTGGCGCTGCCGGTCACCATCGACAGCGTGTGACCGTCAGGCGCGGCCTTGGCGCAGGCGTCCAGTCCGATCGTGCCGTTGCCCCCGGCCTTGTTGTCAGCCACGAAAGTTTGGCCCCAAGTTTCCTGCAACTTGGCTGCGATCACACGAGCGACGATGTCGGTGCCACCGCCAGGCGCAAAGGGGATGATCACACGTACGGTCTTGGAGGGATAGCCGACCAAGACAGTGCTACTTTGGGCCCACAGCGGTGGCAGTGCACCGCCGGCGGCCAGTGCCGCGCCCCATTGAGTGAGTTGACGTCGCTTCAGATCCATGAGATGTCTCCTCGTGATCGCGGCTCAGAGTTCGGCCGCACGGGCCATGAAGGCCAGGTCCGGCGCCAACTCCAGCGCCAGCAAAGGTTCGAGCAGGGCATCGGCGCGCGGGTCGGCGCCGATGCCGACAACGCGCCGAAACTTCGCGACCACCTCGGCAGCGTCCAACGGCTGCTCAGGCATGCCGCGGAATTGCCGCGCGTCCGCTTCGAAGTGCTGGCCGTCGCGCAGCACCACGCGCACCCGCGCATGCCAGGCCGAGTCGGGCCTGTCACCGGCCGCAAAGGGTTTCAGCTCAACGGCGCGGCTCAAGGCGCGGATGCGCGGGTCAGCCACGGCTGCTTCATTCCATTGGCTTGGCTCGGACGGGTCGCGAAGCGCCGCCAGGGCCACGCTGAAAGGCACGCTGTATTGCGCCTGCATCACATCGTTGGGTTCACGGTTGGCATGGTGGCTCAGGACCTTGGCGCCAACCGTCAAGTGCAGCGCGGCGATAGCATCGCCCTCGATGCGATGCGCTTGCATCAAAGCACGAAGGGCCTGCACGGCGGTATGCGCAGTCACATGACACGGGTAGGCCTTGAAGCAAATGCGCAACGTCTCCCAGTCTTGGCCAAGTCCGGCCGTCAGGCGGGCCGGTTCCGCGTCGCGGCAATAGGTCTGCAGGTAGCCTTGCGGTCCTTCGAGCACGGTTGACGGGCCTGCGAAACCGTCGGCCGCCAGCCGCGCTGCCAGCACTCCGGATTCCGCGGCGCGACCCAGGTGCAGCCGCTTGACCATGGCGCCGTCGTCGGCGTGCGAAAAGGCCATCAGCCCGCCACCGAGCGAGCCAGCGATGCCCAGCGCGCGGGTCAGCCCGTCGCCATCCAAGCCCAGCAGATACCCGGCCGCAATGGCTGCGCCATAAGGCCCTGTGAGCCCGGGCGCATGGAAGCCGAGCGTCTCTGACGAATGTTTTGACGCCGCGCCGATACGGAACATGACTTCAATGGCTGCCACGAATGCGGTGAGCAACTGCGCGCCAGTGGCGTTGACTTCCTCGGCGACGGCCAGCGCGGCCGGCAGCACGGCCGCGCCCGCATGTACGCCGGCGCCGGGTCGGCGCAGGTTGTCCTGCTCGAAGGCGTGTGCGAAAACCCCATGGGCCAATGCCGCCATCGGCGCGTGCACGCGCAGCTCAGGCTCACCCAGCAAGGTGCAGCCGCCACCGCCGCCATAGCGGCGCACATGGCCCGCAACGATGCGGCTCCAAGGCTGGCGCGCGCCGTGGATAGCCACGCCCAGCGTGTCAATGATCGCGTGGCGCGCCACCTGCAGCGCTGGCGTGGGCACGTCAGCCAGGCGCAGGCCAGCCGCAAATCGTGCCAACACGCGTGCGGCGGGGTCGGCGACAGGTGCGAAGGACATTTAGACGAGTCTGACAGGGCAAGGCCCGATAGGCATTGCGTTGCGCGCCTGTATTGTTGCGCTTGGTGCAACAACGGAGTCGCCTTTGAAACCGATGCCGACCCTCGACCTGGACGGTCTGCGTGCTTTCGCCGAAGTCGCGCAAAGGCTTTCTTTTTTTGAGGCTGCGCAGGCGCTGTCGTTGTCGCCGTCGGCACTCACGCGGCGCGTCAAACGTGTCGAGGCCGCGCTTCAATTTGAACTGTTCGAGCGCACGACGCGGCACGTGGCGCTCAGCGCCGCCGGACGCGAGCTGCTGCCGCGCGCGCAGGCCGCACTGCTTGCGTTCAACGACTGCGTCGACTGGGCCGAGGCTTCGTCGCGCGCAGGTGCCCAACAACTGACCATCGCCTGTGTGCCATCAATCGCCCGCACGCTGCTGCCACGCCTGGTAAGCGATTTCACGCAGCAACGCAGCGACGTGCGCATCCGCATCGTCGAATCTCACGTCGCACAGCTCGTGCGGCAGATCTACGACGGCGAGGTCGACCTAGGCATCGGCTTTATGCCCAGCAATTACCCCGGCCTGCTGCTCGACGAGTTGATGGTCGACCCCTACGACCTCGCCTGTCCACTCGACCACACTCTGGCGCGCGGCGCGCGTGTGCGCTGGGCCGACCTGCGCGAGCAGCCACTGATCGTATCCGGCAGTGGCCGCCACAGCGGCAACCGCAAGGTGTTGGACGATGCCCTGGTGGGCCTGGCCTGGGCGCCGACGCGTCTGGTGGAGATTGAGCATCTAAGCACGGCGCTTGGGCTGGTCGAGGCGGGGCTGGGCATCACGATCGTGCCGCGATCGGCGCTGACGCCCGAGCTGCGCCAGCGATTGGCGATCCGACCACTGGAGGCTCCCGTGGTCACGCGCACGCTGGGTGTGCTGCGACGCCGGGGCCGCACGCTCACGCCGGCGGCGCGGCAGTTCCGTTTGGTGCTGAGGCGCATGGCCCCGATAGTTCTTGATGTGGCGTAACCCGGCGCTGCTGCGCAGGGCCGGCCGCTGATCACGCCGCTATGCTTGCGGTCCACGCCACAAGGAACCCCCATGCATCTCGATCAAAAAGGTCTTGCCACCCGCCGCGCTGTGTTGGGCGCTGCTTATGTCGACGGCGCGTTGGCCAAAGCCACGCCGTTCACGGCGCCTTTGCAAGAGCTGGTCACCGAGCATGCCTGGGGCAACACCTGGCAACGCGAAGGGCTGGACATGCGCACGCGCAGCATCGTCACGGTGTCGATGCTGGTCGCGCTGGGCCGCATGCACGAGCTGAAGATTCACGTGCGTGGGGCGCTGAACAATGGCGTGACGAAGCAAGAGCTGCAAGAGATCTTCCTGCACGCCAGCGTTTACTGCGGCTTTCCGGCTGCAGTAGATGCCTTTCGAAGCGCTGCCGAGGTGGTCGACGCGGCGTGAAGCCGAGGCGCCGGTCGTCCGGTGAGCGCGGCCCCGCTCAGCGCCGCACGCGCAGGACGCCCGCGAAGTAGCTCTCCAGTTCACGGTGGGCCGTGAGCGGCAATACGTGACCAACATACTGGTCGGGGCGCACGATGACGATGCAGCCCTCCGCACGGTCGATGCCCCGTATCGTGAAGATGTCTTCGCCGCGCTTCTGGTCCACGCAGAAGATTTTTTCGTAGTCACACAAGCCGTAGCGCCCGACGTGCGGGCGCAACAGCGTGGGCATGGCGCCGTAGTCAAGCTCACGGAAGCTTTGCTGGAAAACCGCGCGGGTGTCGATGACGGCGTCGATGTCTTCACCTGGCGCGGTGTGACGGCGCAGCGGTGAAGCTTTGTCGTGTTCCAGCCAGTGGCACAAACCGTCGACCGCGCCGCCTTTCGCACCACGGTCACCCGTTGGCGCAAAGATGAAGAGCCGAAAGCGCGCATCGGCCTCGATGCAGTGGCCCAGATGCATGGGCTTGGCGTCGGCCAAGCGAATGACGGGCGCCGAGTGAAAGCGCTTGCCCAGGTCGAAACCGGCGGCCAAATGCTGGTGCGCAGCCGTGCCGGTCAGTGCGCTGGGTTCGTACTGGATGGTCAGGCCACAGGTGAAAGGCAAGTTGTTGATGAAGGCGCGCGCCACAACTGGGAGGCCCTCGGTAGACGGATCGAAGCTCAAGTCGCCGCCGGCCGTGCCGCCCACCACGCGCGCCCACTGGTGGTCAAACTCCACC
The DNA here is from genome assembly GCA_965249635.1 of Rubrivivax sp. Taxonomy (GTDB): domain Bacteria; phylum Pseudomonadota; class Gammaproteobacteria; order Burkholderiales; family Burkholderiaceae_C; genus Rubrivivax. Next base: position 616,658 of record OZ252248.1, read on the forward strand.
AAGCCTTTAGCGGCAGCGCGGCGCTCGCCCGAGTAGCTGTGCAGCAGCGAGGGGTCTGCACGGCCCGTGAGAACGGAGATCAACTTCCAGCCCATGTTGAAGGTGTCGCCCATGGACACGTTCATGCCCTGCCCGGCTTTGGGGCTGTGGGTATGGCAGGCGTCGCCAGCCAGCATCACACGGGGCGCGCGCCGGGCCATGTCGGCTTCGGGCACATCGTCAAACTTGTCAGTCAAGCGGTGACCGATCTCGTAGATGGACCACCACACCACTTCCTTCACATCCAATTTGAAGGGGGTAAAGATGCGCTGCGCCTTGGCAATGATGTCTTCAGCGCCCATGCCACGTTCGGCCACGCGTTCGTTTTCGCCGAGCGCGTCCATCTCAACATACAGGCGCACCAAGTGCCCACCTTCGCGCGGCAGCACCATCAGGATGCCTTCGTCTTGAGAGCGAACGAATGATTTCATGCGCCAGTCTGGAAAATCGGTGACGGCCAGCACATCCATCACGCCCCAGGCCTGGTGTGCCGCGTCGCCGTGCAAGGCGCCGCCGATGGCCGCCCGCACGTTGGAACGCGCGCCGTCGCAGCCGATCACGTAGTTGGCGCGCACGGTGGTGGTCTGCCCCTCACGGCCAGGCGCCGTGTGCTCCAGCGTGGCGGTAACCGGGTACTCGCTTGCCGTCGGGTCGATGACCAGGCTGGCCACCTTCACGCCATAGTCAGGCTCCAGCCGCGTGGGCGAGTTGCGCATGATGTCGAGAAACAGGTCATGCACCCGCGCCTGGTTGATCAGGATGTGCGGCATTTCTGAGGTGCCGTCGGGTACGTCCTGTACGCGGGCAACACGGGTCAAAGAGTTTGTGGTTCCAGGAGCCCAGAACGTGGTTTCGTTGATCCATACTGATTCGCGCGCCACTTTCTCGGCGAAGCCAAAGGCCTGGAACATTTCCATGGAGCGTACGCTGATGCCGTCAGCCTGGCCCTTTTCCATGGGCCCCAGTTTGGGCTCAACCACCAAGGTGCTGATTTGCGGCACACGCGCCAGCTGCGCGGCCAAGCACAGGCCCGCAGGGCCGGTGCCTGCGATCAGCACATCGACCGTGGCCGGCAACGGTTCGCCGGCCTTGCGGTGGCCCGGCGCGGCCGGCTGGACATCCGGGTCACCGGGCTTGAAACCGTTGAGGTGGAACTGCATGGCGTCTCCTTGATATGTTTGCTTATGATATGTATACTTATCATGTGCGTCAAGTAGGCGTCGGTTAGAAGAGTGACGGAGGCTCGGATGGACAGGATTGAGATGGCCGGTCACCTGATTCGGCGGCTGCACCAGCAGTCCACCCAGGTCTTTCAGGCGCAAATGCAGGCTGCTGGCTTTGATATGACGTCTGTTCAGTTCGCCGCGCTGGATGCCATCGCGCAGCAGCCTGACATCGACCAAGCCAGCCTGGCCGCCACCATCAGCTTCGACCGCGCCACCATCGGCGGTGTCATCGACCGCCTGGAGGCCAAAGGCCTGGTCCAGCGCTTGGTGAGCGAGCACGACCGCCGCGCACGGCAACTGCGCCTCACACGTGAAGGCAGCAAACTGTTGATAGCCTGCCGGCCCGTCGTTGAGGCTTTGCAGGCCGATATCTTGGCACCCCTGTCGCGCGCTGAACGTGCTGCCTTTCAGTCGCTGGCTTCCAAGGCGCTTGGCTTGGAGTGAGTTCGCTGCACGTGTAGCAGTTCGTGCAGCAGCTCGTATGCGTCGTTAGCTGAAATTCAAGCGCTGTTGCGTCACCAGGCTCTTCCAGCGCAAAGCTTCGGTGCTCATGAAGGCATCGAACTCGGCCGGCGTGGAGCCGACCCATTCCAGCCCTTGCTGCGCCAGGGTTTGCCGCAGCGCAGCTTGGCCCAGCGATTGCAACACTGCCGTGTGCAGTGTCTGCCGGCGGTCGGCGCCGATGCCGGCAGGTGCCAGTGCACCAATCCAAGTACTCACGTCAAAGTCGCGCACACCGGTCTCTTGTAGCGTCGGCAGTTCGGGTGCTACTGAATATCGCTTGGCCGAGGTCACGCCCAAGGCCTTGATGCGCCCGCTTTTGACATGAGGCCCGATGGCCACCCAACTGCCCATGAACAACTGCACATCGCCATTCATCACCGCCTGCAAGGCGGGCACGCCGCCCCGATAAGGTATGTGCACGATGTGTGTGCCGGTGCGCAGCTTGAAAAGCTCGGCAGCCAGGTGGTTGAGGGTGCCCAGGCCGGCTGACGACACGTTGAGCGAGCCGGGCCTCTTCTTAGCCAATGCGACAAGTTCCTGCACGGTGCTTACCGGCAAGTTGGCGGGCACTGCGAACACCAGCGGAAAACTCACAAGCCGCGAAATGGGCGTGAAGTCTTTGAGCGTGTATGCCAAGTTCGGATAGACCACCGGGTTGGTGACATGCGAATCGAACACCAGCATCAGCAGGTTGGGGTCGGCGCCAGCTCGCGCCACACTCGCCGCAGCGATGGAACCCGATGCGCCCGGCCGGTTGTCAACCAACACACTTTGTTTGAGCGACTTGGGCCAATGTTCGGCCAGCAGCCTTGCCGTCAGGTCCACCGAGCCACCCGGTGGCACGGGGACCACCAACTGGAGTGGCGCCTGGTTTTGCGCAGACGCCCCAGCGTGCAACGCCCCGATGCCGGCCAGCGATAAAACGTGGCTCAAGTAATCTCTGCGCTTCATTCGCGACTCCCGTTCAACGGCCACTGTTGCCCAGCGCACCCACCGGCGGCGGCTGCACCACGCGGCGCAGTTGACCGTCTTCAATGGCCAACAAGCGGTTGGCTGCAAAGCTGTTTTGCGAATCAGGTTCCAGTGCCGCGCTGACCAGCCCTGCCAGCGGCTGGCTCATGGGAACGTAGTAAGCACCCTGCTGGGGCACCAATTGCAGCGGCCTTGTTTGCACACGCAACACGCGTATGTTGTCCTGGCTGTCAGAAATAGCGCCGCGCGCGTCTTGGCGCTGCCCGGTGGCTTCGGCCTCCACCACATAGTCTTCAAGTTGCCACGGCAGCGGTGAAACGGCGTCGGCCAAGGCTTGCACCTCAATACCCAAAGCGCGCAGCCTGTTCACGGCAACTTTTTGGCTCGCACCAATCAGGTAGCCACAGGGCCGCGGACGTTCGCGCACCAACTCCAGCTGATGCGAGGAGCGCCACACGACCTCAACGTCACGCGGCTCTCCGCTCTTGGCGTCCAGAAAATTCAAGTTCTGTCGCTGAGTGGACTGCCGCACCGCAACCGCCAAGGGACCCGCACAAGCCAGCTGCGCTGTGACGGAACCGGCACCACGCTGCAGCGCCACAAGCGCCGGGCCTTCTTGTGCGGCAGCCTCAATGACCGCCATCGCAGCCAATACGTGCGACTGCACGCGCCGGCCATAGTGCGCGCGGCCCAAGCCAACCCCACGCGTCTCCAACAGCAGGCTGATGGCGTTGCGCAGGCCCGCCACATTGCGGCCCGTGTCCACATTGACGCCGCCCATCGCCACCACCAGGTCCTTTGCGTCAGCCGAGGTGGTGTGGTAATCCGCAACGCGGTGCCCAGCCGCCTCCAGCGCCGCGCGTGCCGTTAGCAAGTAGCGGGCTTGCGCTGTTTGCACCGCCGGGCTCAGGTTACCCACAGTGGCCGCCTGCAACAGGGCGTCCGCACGCATCACCGCGCCAAACTTGTTCACCCAACGCCCAGCCACCGTGAATTCATGCAAGTCGAGTACCAACTGCGGTGGATAGCGCCGAATCGCAGCGGTGATGGCCTGCACTTCCGGTGTGCGCACCAGAAGATGGTCGCGATTGACGTCGATGCCACTGGCCGATTCGCGCGCAAAACGCTCGGCTGCATCGGGGTTGGCGCGCGGCATGATCACCACGTTCACACGTTCCAGCAACGCACTGCGTTGCGTGGCCAGGGATTGCGCAAGAACCAATGTGGCCTCGCCGCCGGCCGGTTCGTTGCCGTGTTGTTGGGCCAGCACCAACACCGTTGGCAGCGCGGCATCAAAGCCGCGCTGTCCCGTCAGAACGGCCAACGCCATCGCCCGCCCGTGCTGCGAGTGGCCCACGGTTTCGATGGTCAATCGGCCCGAGCGCTTGGCCAGCCCATCCAGAAAACTGAACACTTCGGCATGCGTGGTGAAGTCTTGCCGGCCCGGGGTAAACGCGGGGGAGGAGAAGGGCACCGCCGGGTCTGGAAACTGGCGTGCAATGGCATCGGGTTCGACCGAGACCTTGCCCGGGTCGAATTGCGCATGGGCCGCGCCGGCCAGCGCAAGCACAACCGCCAGTGCGGTCTTGCCTAACGCTGCGCTCGAGGCGACGTACTTTGTTGCTTGCGTTGTCATCGCTTGCCTCCAGACCTTAGCTGCGCCGCGCGGCAGGATTGAAGTTGTCAGGGGCACCCGGTGCGATAGGTGGGTGCTCCCGCAGCGACTGCTCGAAAGCCATCACCATGCGCCGCATCGGGCCGCGCACCCAACCGTCGTCCATTGCCGCATCGGTTTCTTCCTTCGGGTCGCGCTTGATATTGAACAGCCAAGGCGTTTCCAAGTGGCGTGTTCCTTGGTTGGGTTCACTCTCGAAGACGAAATGGAGCTTCCAATGCCGCCACTTCGCTGCCCGCAATTCGCTCTTGATATAGAAGAGAAACCCTTCACGGGCGGACCGCTCGACCGCGCCGGTCCACCAGCCCAGCTGGTTGATGCCATCGATTGGACGGTCAGCCGGAACGGCGCAACCGCCCGCAGCCAGCAACGTTGAATACAGGTCCGTGACATGAATGATGTCGTCGCTGACGCGGGCAGGCGCCACCTGGCCCGGCCAGCGCACGATCAACGGCACACGCAGACCGCCTTCCATGGCCGTGTGGTACGTGCCCGTCCAGGGCCCAGCCGTGCCGCGCCAGGGCCGGCGAAATTCAGGACCGTTGTCGCTGGCGAAGATGAACAATGTCTCTTCTCGGATGCCCAACTCGTCCACGGCGTCCAGCAATTGGCCCACGCGATGGTCCATCTCCATCATGGAATCGGCGAATTCGCCAACACCACTGCGCCCTGCGAAGTCGGGGTGCGGCAAGGTGGGAAAGTGCAGGTGCGTGAGCGGTACGTAAAGAAAAAACGGCTGCTTGGCCGCCACTTCGCGTCGCATGAAATCGGTCGCACGCTCGGTCAACTCGCCGTCGATCAGTCTGCGTTTTACCAAATCGTATTCAGCCACCGCTAGGGCCGGTTGGCCTGCAAACCCTTCCATGACCTGCGGCACATCGACCACGGTGGGGTCAAAGCCTGGCGCACTGGTGAAGAGGGTTTCATTGCTCGTGCGCGGGATGCCATACCACTCGTCGAAACCGCGCTGGTGCGGAAACCGGCCTTCGCGATCACCCAAATGCCACTTGCCAAACATCCCCGTGGCGTAGCCGCCCTCCTTCAGCACCTGCGCGAGCGTGCGTTCCCAAGGGTGAATACCTTGCGGAAGGCCCGCAGGAACGGACTGCAGCGCACCCGTGCGAATGGGGTGGCGCCCCGTCATCAGGGCTGAGCGCGTGGGCACGCAGTCGCTCTCGACATTGAAGTTCAAGCACTTCAGGCCCTCTGCGGCCAGTACGTCGATACGGGGCGTGGGCGCGCCCCGCAAGGCGCCACCGCCGTAGCACCCCAGCTCGCCCCACCCCAAGTTGTCTGCCAAAACCAGAACGATATTCGGACGCATAACTTTGTTTTTCATGCTCATGCTCAATCCAAAGAGATCTTGCGTTCCTTGACCAGCTTGGCCCAGCGCTCTCGATCCTGCAGCATGCGCTGCTGAAAAGCCTGCGCGGGTGTCGAAATGGACTCCATCGCAGCCTTTTGAAAGTGTTCCTTCACGGCCGGTTCGGCCAGACTCTCTTCAACCTCACGCCGCAGACGTGTGAGCACCGGCGCAGGTGTTCCGTCCACCGCAAACAGTGCCGACCACTGCGGCACGTCGATGTCGCCCGCGCCACTTTCCGCCAGCGTTGGGGTGTCGGGCAACATGGGCGAGCGCCGCGATGTGCTGACAGCCAACGGTATGAGCTTGCCCGACTTGATGTGCGGCAGCACCGCTGCGGCGCCGAGGACCGCCACCGAAACTTGCCCGGCAATGACATCGGTGACGGCTTGCCCGCCACCCTTGTAAGGCACATGCAGCAAGTCAATGCCCAGATTCTGCGAAAACAGCTCGCCCAACAGGTGCTGTAGGGAGCCCTGCCCCGAGCTGGCATAGGACACCTGGTTCGGTTTGCTGCGCGCTTGCGCCTGCAGGTCTTTGATCGTCTTCAAGCCCGTCGAAGCGCCCGTCACCACAACGATGGGCTGGTACGACAACACCGCAACCGGCGTGAAGCTGCGCGTCAGGTCCCATGGCATGGTTCTGAACATGGGCAGCAACGAGACCGAATCCGATGCCACCAAAAACGTATGGTGGTCCTTGGGCGCCCGCAGAACGGCGTCGACGCCCAAAGCCCCATTGGCGCCTGGTTTGTTGTCTACGACGACCGTTTGGCCCAAGCGCTTGCGCAAGCTCTCGGCCACCACGCGAGCCGCCACGTCGTTGGAGCCACCCGGTGGAAACGGCACCACCAGGGTGAGCGCCTTGGTGGGCCACTCCTGAGCCAAGCCAGCAAACGGAACCAAGGCCAAGCCAAGCCAAGCCAGCAGGGATAGGCGTCGTAACCGAATTTCGCGCAGTGCAAACATGGGTTGACCCAATTCATGAAGGAATCGGTACTGTAGGAGCAGAACGGCCGCTGTTGGCCGTCTCCTCCAACACAAGCCTGACAATTGCACATGCGCCAACATCACCTCTTCCGTGCGAGCGCGAGCCGGCCGATGCGCTTTTGGGCGCTTGCTGCACTGCTTGCTGCACTACTTGCCGCACTGTTACCACTGCCCGCTGGCGCGCAAACACTGCCGCCTCTGATCCAGGCCGACGAGTCGCTCAACCCGGCTTGGCGCTTTGTTGGTTTTCCGAAGAAGAAAGCCGACCTGCCGGCGACACAGTTTGAGGCTGGGAAAGTTGACAACCAGCCCGCCTTGAAGGTCGTTACCGCGTCTTCTTACGGCACGCTGGTGCACGACTTCAAAGACCAGGCCCCAGCGCAACTGTTGTGGCGCTGGCGGCTGGACCAAGCACTGTCGGGCGGCAAAGCGACTGCAGACCTCACCACCAAGACCGGCGACGACGCAGCGCTGAAGGTGTGTGTGATGTTCGACCACCCGCTGGACCGCGTGCCCTTCATTGAACGCACAGTTCTGCGACTGGCGCGCAGCATCAGTGGTGAGCCTTTGCCCGCAGCCACGCTGTGCTACGTGTGGGACAGCGCCCAAGCGGCTGGATTGAAGGGCGCCAACCCCTACACGCGGCGGGTGCGCTTCATCAGCTTGCGGGGCAACGAAACGCCCACCAGCCAATGGGCCAGTGAAACCCGCAACGTCGCTCAAGACTTCATCACCCTCTTCGCTGACGAGCTGCCGCACGGCCCGCAGACCTCGCGAAGCGAACTGCCCAAGGTGAGCGCCGTGCTCATCGGCGCGGACAGCGACAACACCGCCAGCCGCAGCAGCGGCTGGGTGGCTGATCTGCGGTGGGCGACCACAAATTGAGCGGCCGGGATTCAACGGCAAGACGGCAGCCAGTACGACGGGCAGCAAGACCCGTCAGCGATAGGTTGCCAACAGAATGTTCGTCTCGGTGTTAGCGATACCTTTGATGAGCCGGATGCGCTCCAGAACTTGCGACAGTTCGGCATTGGAGGCGGCTTCCAATTCAGCCAGCAGGTCCCAGCGGCCGTTGGTGTCGTGCAGCGCCGCTACGCCCGGCTCGCCCAGCAGGCTGGCCATCACGCTGCGCGACTGGTTGCCCTCCACCAGCACACCCATCCAGGCACGGATGACATTCGGCTGCGCATCGGGACGCAGGCGCACCGAATAGCCCACGATCACATGCTCGTCTTCCAGCTTGCGCAGGCGGTTGGTCACCGTACCGCGCGAAACGCCCAGCTTCTTGGCCAGCGTGGCGGTCTGGGTGCGGGCATCTTTGCGCAGCAGCGCAATCAGGGCGCGGTCGGTGTCATCCATAGCGGTCGAGATCATCTCACCGCCGGGTCCGAACGGTTTACAACCAGAGAATCTTCTTGCGGTACTCCAGATCGGTCAGCAGCGGTTGCGCCGGCCCTGTGTGGAAGACCGCACCACGCTCCAGCGCAAACACCCGGTCGGCCAGCGCCAGCACCAAGTCCAGGTTGTGTTCGACGATAACGATCGAGACCTGCCCACGCAGCCGATCGAAGACCGTGAAAAGTTCCTGCACCACCGCGGGCGCCAAACCCTCGAAGGGCTCATCCAGCAAAAGCAGCTTGACGTTACCCGAGAGAGCGCGAGCCACGGCGGCCATTTGCTGCTCACCGCCTGACAAGTAGTCGGCTGCAATATCGCGGCGCTCCTTCAGGCGTGGGAAGTATTCAAAGATCTTCTCTTCGCTCCAGGCTACGCCGTGGCTCCCATCGGTCTTTCGGGCGAGCCTGCCAAGCGCCAGGTTTTCAGCCACCGTCATGCCAGCAAACAGCCCGCGGCCCTGAGGGACATAACCGATGCCCAGACGAGCGATGTCTGGAGCCGACAGCCCCGCAATGGGTCGGCCTTCAAACTCAATGTTGCCCGAGGCGGGTGGCAGCAAACCGCACAAGGCTTTCAGCAAGGTCGACTTGCCTGCGCCGTTGCGGCCGAGCAGTGCAACGATCTCACCTTCGCGTACATCCAGTGAAGCGTCGTTCAGGATGTGACTCTTCCCGTAAAAGGCATTCACCTTATCGAAGCGCAGCAGCGGCGCTGCTTGGCTGTCGCTGGCAACAACAGTGCGGCCCGTCACCGGCGGCGTGCCGCTGCCGGTATAGACCTCCTGCACACGTGGATCGTTGCGCACCTCATCGGGCGTGCCGGCCATCAGCACCTCGCCTTGGTTCATCACCGTCACGCGCTGAGAAAAGGCCAAGACGCGGTCGATATCGTGTTCGACGATCAGAACCGGAATCTGGTGCGCGATGGTGGTGACCAGTCTCGATACCCGCTCTCGTTCTGCCGCGGCCAAGCCTGCCAGCGGTTCGTCCATCAGCAGGACCTGCGGCTTGGAGCCGAGCGCAATGCCCAGATCAACCAGACGCTGTCCGCCGTAGGACAGATCACCACCCAGGGTGTCTTCAATACCTTGCAGGCCGAGAAACTTCATCAGCTCTGCGGTCTCGGCGTGGACCTCGGGGATGCTGTCGATATCACGCCACGCATTGAAACGCGCCGGGTGCCGGGCCTGCAACGACAGGCGCAAGTTTTCGTAGATCGTCAAACCTTTGAAGAGATTGGTGATCTGGAACGAGCGTGCCAGGCCCTGGTGGCAAATGGCATCCGGTGAAAGGCCATGCACAGGCCGACCGTTGAGCGTGATGCTGCCAGCCGAGGGCGCGAACAAGCCTGAAATCAGGTTAAAGGTAGTTGTCTTGCCGGCGCCGTTAGGGCCAATCAGTGCATGCACCTGACCGGCCTCGAGCGTCAGCTGCGCACCCTGAACTGCGCGGATGCCGCCGAAATGCTTGTCGATGCCTTCGACCTTGAGCACCGTGCCCTGCAGGCCTTCAGGCCGCAAGAACGCAGGCAGCGGCAGACCCTCATGGATCTGGCGCCGGCTCATTGCAGCGCTTTCTTCCGGGGGCGGGCGCCAGCGGGCGCGCAGCTTGGCGTAGATGCCCGTCAGGCCGGTTGGCGAGAAGATCACGAATCCAACAAACACCAGCCCGAACCAGAGCAGCCAATTGCTGGTGACCATCGAAAACATCTCGCGGAACATCAGGTAGAAGATGGCGCCCAAGGCCGGCCCGAGAAAGCTGCGCATGCCACCGATCACGACCATGGCGAGCATCTCGCCCGAAAACGCGACCGTGGCCGATTCAGCAGCAGCGAGCCGATGCAGGAAGATCAACAAAGCGCCTGCCAGTCCGGTGATCGTGGTCGAAAGGACGAAGGCATAGAGCTTGTAGCGATCGATTGCATAACCCTGAAAGGTCGCTCGTTGCTCGTTCTCGCGGATTGCTACAAGCACATGCCCAAAGGGCGATCGCATCATGCGGTGCAGACCGACCAGCACTGCAAAGGCGATCACGGCCACCAGCACGTAGTAGGTCAGATGGTCGTCCAGATCCAGCGGCCCAAGCGTGCCGCGCTCCAGGCCGCCCAGGCCACCTTCGCCGCCGGTGAGTGCGGTCCAGCGGAAGGCAATCGCATAGGTCAGCGCACACAGCGCCAAGGTCAGCAGCGAAAAGTAGACACCCTTGCGGCGCAGGATCAAAAACCCCACCGCCAGCGACAGCGCCGCTGTGAACAGCAACGAGAACAGCACCGGCGCCACGATCTGGCCCTTGAACCAATGCAGTTGCGAAATGGCCGCCGCATAGCCGCCGATGCCAAACCAGGCTGCATGGCCAAAAGACACCAGGCCCGTGGTGCCAACAAGGATATTCAAGCCCATCGCCGCCATCGCCAACAGCACGACAACCGTTGCGTTATCGAGCGTCAGACCGACTGCACGAAGAACCACCGGCATCAGCACCAGCCCCACCGCGCCGATCCACAACGCCCGGTGTTTTTTGTCCAAGGGGTTCATTCGAAACGCTCGATTCGCTCACCCAGCAAGCCGCGCGGGCGGAACATCAAGACCAGGAACATCAGCACGTACATCGAGGCCTCGCCGGCAGCAGGGGCAAAGTGGATGGTGATGCCACGCACCACACCCACCAGCAAGGCCGCGACCACCACGCCCCAAAAGCTGCCCAGGCCACCGATCACAACCACCACAAAGGCCACTGTCATGATCTCGGTGCCCATCGCAGGGTGCACGATGGTGATAGGCCCGAACAGTGCGCCACCCAGTGCAGCCGTGGCCACACCCAGCATCACGATCGCGGTCATGTAGGGCTGTAGCTTGATACCCAGCACAGCAACCATGTCGGGCCGCTGCACACCCGCGCGCACCACGCGGCCAAAAGCCGTCTTGTGCAACAACAACCACAGCGCGGTCATCAAGACAAAGACAACACCCAGCAGGAACAGCCGGTAGCGCGAGAAAAGGAATTCACCGACCGTCACGCTGCCTTTGAACTCCGCAGGCATCGACGACGGCAGTGGCGCAGCACCCCAGATCATGCGGATGGCCTGCTCAGCCACCATCGCCAAGCCGAAGGTCACCAGCAAGCTCAGAATAGGGTCGGCGGTATAGAACCGACGCAGCAAAAAGCGCTCAAACGCGATGCCCAGCAGGCCCACCAAGACCGGCGAGAGCAAGACACCCGCGCCCCAACCCAAGTACTTGGACACCTCCAGCGCCAGGTAAGCGCCCACCGCATAGAAGGCGCCATGCGCCAGGTTGACAATGCCTCCAACGCTGAAAATCAGCGACAGGCCCAAGGCCAGCAGCAGGTAGTAACCACCGAGCACCAGGCCATTGACAACCTGTTCAAGCAAGAAGACAAATTGCATGCTGCGTCAATTTCTCGCTCAAGCAACCACGAGCTGCGCAAGCCCAGGCGAAATCATGACTTCAGAACTTGCAGACGTTGTCGGCTTTGACGGGCGCCAGCAGCTCCAGGGGTTGGTTGGCCGCCGGCACGGCCTCACCAAACTGCAGGAAGTCTTGCTTATCTTTGGCCTGGCCCTTGGGTTTGACAGTGAAGGGGTAGGCTTCCTGCATGAGCTGGTGGTCCCAACTGCGGAAGTAGCCCTTGCGCGCTTTCAACAGATCGAACTGTGCTTCGCTTTCGAAATAGGCAATCAACTTTTCACTGTCGGTTGATTTGGCTTCATTCATGGCCTGGGCCATGATCTTCATGGACACATATTCGATCCAGGCATGGTTCTCGGGCCTCTTGCCGTACTTCTTCGTGAACTTGTCGACAAAGGCCTTTGAGCCTTCGGTCTGCAGATCGTGGTGCCAAACGGTTGGCCAGATGCCACCGAGGTTGCCCTCGCCTGCTGCCCACGCGTCGGCTGTGTTGAGGTTGAAACCCGCCACCGCGTAGGGCAGTCCGAATTCGGCGTACTGTTTGACAAAGTTGGTGACCTGGTTGCCAGCCAAGTTGGTGGCAACCAGGTCAGGTCGTGCTTGGCGAATCTTCAGCAGGTAGGGGCTGAAGTCGGTGACATCGGTGGCCACCAATTCATCGCCAATTTGCGTCCCACCGTTTGCAGCAAAAAACTTCTTCGCCTGCCGGGACAGGTCATGACCAAATAGGTAGTCTGCAGTCAGGCTGTAGATCTTCTTGCCCCTGACCAAGCCCTCGCGTACCAATGCCTGGCCAGCGGCATTCACCATCACAGTCACCGGAATGTCGACGTGGAACGTGTAACGGTTGCAGTCTTTCCCACGCAAGGCGTCAGACCGCGCACCAATGCTCAAGAACAGCTTCTTGTTGCGTGCCGCGACCTGCGCAATTGTGAGGGCGGACGCCGAGTTGATCTCGCCCATGAGGACCGCAACGCCATCACGCTCGATCATGCGCTGCGCCTTGGATGCTGCCACTTGCGGATTGACCGAGTCTTCGCTCGTCAGCTCGATCTGCCGGCCCATCACGCCGCCGGCGGCATTGATTTCGTCAAGAGCCAGCTTGATGCCCAGAACGGCGTACTCACCAAGTGCACCCAGAAAACCGGTCAAAGGCGTCAGGTGCCCGATCTTGATTTTCTCAGCCTGTGCCGAAACCAGCGCGGGCATACCCATGGCGGCCAGCCCTGCAGCACCGGCCTGCAGGACCCGCCGGCGCTCAAGCGCATTGGGGTTCATAGGTTTGCCATAGTTGTCGTGTTTCATGGTTTGTCTCCTCGTGTGGGGGCCACTGGGGCCCGTCGGTTCGTGACGCTGAATCAATCGACCTGTATGCGTGCGGCTTTGATGACCTTGGACCACCGCTCGTTTTCCAGGGCATTGCGCCTTGCGGCGTCGTCCAGGCTGCCGCCCAATGGCGTCACGCCCAACGACTCCCAGCGCTGCGCCAGGTCAGGCGACCTGAGCACGTTGTTGATATCCGCATTGAGCTTGCGCATCACTTCGGGCGGCAGGCCTTTAGGCGCAGAGACCGTGTACCAAGGCTCCGCCGCGTAGCCCGGCACGGTGTCGGCGATGACAGGCACTTCAGGCAAGCTCGCGTTTTTCGCGCGCCCGGTCACACCAAGCGCCTTCACCTTGCCACTCTTGATGTGCGGGTGCGCCGTTGCGATGTTTTCAAACATCAACTGCACTTGCCCTGACAACAGGTCGGCCATCGCCGGCGCACTGCCCTTGTAGGGCACATGCTGCATGTCGGTCCCGGTCATGAATTTGAACAGTTCGGTGGCCATGTGGATGGCCGAGCCATTGCCGGCCGAGGCGTAGTTCAGCGCGCCGGGCTTGGCCTTGGCCAAGGCAATAAATTCCGGGACAGACTGCGCCGTGATCGAAGGGTTGACGATCAGCACGCCAGCACTTTCGGCCACCAGCGCCACCGGCACCAGGTCGGCGGTCGGGTCGTATTTGAGGCCGCGGTACATCGAAGCGGCGCCGTTGTGCGCAATGGTCGCCAGCACCAAGGTATAGCCGTCGGGCGCGGCCTTGGCGACCAGCTCACCACCAAGATGGCCGCCCGCGCCGGGCCGGTTTTCGACTACCACGCTCTGCTTGTAGCTCGCTCCCAACTTCTCGGCAATCAAGCGGCCCAACAAGTCGGCAATGCCACCTGCGGCGTACGGAACCACCAACCGGATGGGCTTGTTCGGATAAGCCTCGACCTGGGCGCTTGCCGGCCCGCACAGGGCTGCGGCCAGGAGAGTTGCGACAAAAGCGATGCGACGTTGCATGGGGTTTCGCAATTAGCTACCGGTTCAATCGAGCTGCAACTTGGCTGCCTCGATCACACGGTTCCACTTGGTGGTTTCGCTGGCAAAGAATGCAAACGCCTCGGTGGGTGTATTGGTGACCGCTCGCACACCCAACGCGGCCAACCTGTCTCTTGCCGCAGGAGTGGACAGCACAAACTTGATGTCTTGTTGGATGCGCGCGGCCAGGGCATCGGGCACGCCGCGCGGCGCGGCGACGGTCCACCAGGAGGTGCCCGCATAGCCGGGTACACCTGCTTCGGCGATGGTGGGCACATCCGGCAGCGTGGGCTCGCGCTGCGGCCCGGTGACGGCCAGCGGCCGCAGCTTGCCACTGCGGATGTGGACCATGCCTGAGCCGATGTTCTCGAACATCACGGGAATCTGCCCGCTGATCAAATCGACCAAAGCTGGACCACTGCCTTTGTAGGGGACATGGTTCAACTTGACGCCACTCATCAACTCGAACAGCGCCGTCACCATGTGGATCGACGAACCGGCCCCGGCCGAGCCATAGGCCACCGTACCGGGGTTGGTTTTGGCATCCGCCAGAAAATCTGCAAAGGTTCTGTACGGCGAATTCGCAGGCACGGCAACCACGTTGGCGGCATCGGCCAAGATAGTGATGGGTCGCAGGTCGTTGGCCGGGCTGTACGACAATTTTTTGTAGCTGGCGTAGGCGGCATGGATGCCGATCGTGCCCACCACCAAGGTGTGCCCATCGCCCGCAGCCTGCGCCGCCAGCTGCGCGCCGATGTGGCCGCTGGCGCCCGCTTTGTTATCGACCACCACTTGTTGGCCCCAGAGCTGTGCGAGCGGCTCAGCCATCAGGCGGCCCAGGATGTCGGCGATGCCTGCGGGCGCGAAAGGCACGATCAATCGCAGAGGCTTGCCGGGAAAGGCAGCCTGGGCTGCGGCAGGTGCGCACGCCAACGGACCCAGTGCCGCCGCCGGCAGACAGCGAATCAGTGCACGGCGCCGCATGTGATGACCTCCTTCAAAGTGGGCAGGTGGCGCTGCTCATACGGCAGGTTCCAGGCTTCGCAGTTGTCGCGGGTGACGATAGCCACCGGCAAGGCAATGTCGGCCGGTACGGGCTCGCCACGCAAGTGCCGAATGGCGCACTCCGTGGCCAGGTGACACATCAGCATGGCATTGAAATCCGCCGTAGCGAGCATGTCTCCACGCCGGATGGCCGCAATGGCCTGCGGAATCGCATTGACACCCACCACAGCGCTGCGGCGGCCGGCCGCTTGCAGCGCATCCAAGACCCCAATGGCCATGATGTCGTTGGCACACAGCACGCCTTCCACTTTCGGGTTCGCATCTAACAAGGCAGCAAAGGCCTGACGTGCCGGCTCACGCTGATAGTCGCCCCGGCAGCGCGCAGCCACACCAATGCCAACGTGGCGTGCAGCCACAGCTTCAAACGCCTCTACCCGTTCGCGGCTGGTGGGTGAATCGGCCGGCCCTTCGACGATCGCAACCGTGCCTCGTCCCTGCAAATGCGCAAACAGATGTTCGGCAATGTCAGCGGCCAGCGCTGCATCTGCAGAGCCGATGTAGGACACCGCAGTGCCCACCGGCAACCGATTGACAAAGCCTGTGACCGGGATGCCGGCTTCGTGGATGCGCGCAATCGCCGCACTCACGCGCGTGGGATGCACCGGCGTGAAGACAAAGGCATCAGGACGGGTGGCCAGCGCTTCATCAATCAAGCTTGACTGCTGTTGCGGGTCGTCCGGTGTGTCCGGCACATAGTGAACCACCTCGGCGCCCCACAAGGCAGCAGCCCGCTCGGCGCCCAGGCGGGCAGCGGCGTAGGCAGGGTTGCTGCGGTTCTTGGTGAAGACGGCAAGCTTCATGGTGCTGTGCATACTAGTGCTGCCCCGTTCGATGGAAAACTACCGATTTCCTACAGCCGCTATAAGCCACCGCGATGGCCGGGCAGCCCAAACCACTGGGCTATAAGTGGCCGCGATAGTCGCCTTCGGAAATCGGTAGTTCCCCGCGCGTGATGACCTGCCTAGACTGCAACGGCCTCTTTGGACACCAACGCCATGAACCCAGCATCCAGCTCCAGCGCCCTCGTCACGTCCACCACGCCGGCGACCCCAGTGGGCCCTTTCGTGCGCCACCTCGCCGAAATCCCGTGGCAGGAATACCCCGGGCACTTTGGCGGCGCGTTGTCCAAGGCGCTGGTTCGACCAGAAACCTGCGGCTCGCGTCGCATCGACTTCCGCATCTCCTGCTACCAGCCCATGGCCTACGTGCAAGAGCACGTGCACCAGGTGCAGGAACAGGTCTACCACGTGCTGGAAGGTGAAGGCATGCTGACACTGGACGACAAACACGTGCTCATGCGCAAGAACGACTATGTGTTTGTGCCGCCAGGCGTGCGCCACAGCTTCACCAACAACGGCACCGTGGCGCTGGTTTTTCTGGTCGTCACCACACCTGTCGAGGACTCGGAGACGCCCGTATGAGCGCGCAGGCCATGCACTTGCCTGACGCACGCCTGCTGATCGCTGGCCGCTGGGTGGACGGCATCGGGCGGCGCGAGGTTTTGGACAAGTACCGTCTCACGCCGTGCACGAGCGCCCACTTGCCCTCGCGCGAGCAGGTGCGCGAAGCTGTGGCCTCGGCCGACGCCGCCTACCGCCGCAGCAAACTGACGCCCCACGAACGCGGCGCCATCCTTGACCGCGCTGCTGAGCTGCTTGAACTGCGCAGCGACGAGATCGTGCGCGCGCTGCAACTCGAAGTGGGCTTCCCTGCCAGCGATGGCCTGGGCGAACTGAAGCGCTGCGTACAAACGTTCCGCCTGTCGGCCGAAGAGGCACGCAACTTCTGCGGCGAGATGGTGCCCGTCGAAGGCGCACCGGGCCAAACCGGCCGCCTGGGCTTCACCCTGCGCGTTCCGTTGGGCGTGGTGGTGGCCATCACCCCGTTCAATGCGCCCTTGAATACCGTGGCGCACAAAGTAGCGCCAGCATTGGCTGCCGGCAACGCCTTGGTGCTTAAGCCGTCCACGCAAACCCCCACGGCAGCCTGCATCATGGCCGAGGTGCTACAGCAAGCTGGGCTGCCCCCAGCCTTGCTTAGCGTATTGCATGGCGGCGCGGAAACCGCGGGTTGGCTGCTGGACGAGCCCCGCGTGCGCTTCTACGCCTTCACGGGCAGCACCGAGGTCGGGCTGGCGATCCAGCAGCGCGCCGGGTTACGGCGCACACAAATGGAGCTGGGCTCCATCGCCTTCACCATCGTGGCCGATGATGCGGATCTGGGGCGCTGCTTGCCACGAGTGGTTGGCGCGGCCTATCGCAAGGCCGGACAGGTCTGCACGTCCATCCAGTTGCTTCTGGTCCACAGGAAGATCTTCTCCGCTGTTCAGCAGCAACTGACCGAGCTGGTGCGCAGCTTGCCCTATGGCGACCCCCTGGACGCAAAGACGGTGGTTGGGCCCCTCATCAGCGAAGCCGATGCCCAGCGCGTGGAGCAATGGGTGGACGAGGCCCTGGCGCGCGGCGCGGAACGCCTGGCCGGCGGACCTCGGCAGGGTGCCGTGGTGCCGCCCACCTTGTTGACGGGCGTGAGCGAAACCATGTCACTGGGTTGCCGCGAAGTTTTTGGACCCGTGATGGCGCTACAGGCCTACGATAGCCTGGACGAGGCCATTGCCCGCGTCAACGCCACGCCGTTTGGCCTGGCCACCGGGCTGTTCACCAACCGCATCGGCGATGCCCTGCGAGCGGCGCGCGAACTGCAGGTCGGCGGCGTGCACATCAACGAGACATCCAGCTCCCGCGTCGATGTCATGCCCTATGGTGGCAGCAAGGACAGCGGCTTTGGCCGCGAAGGACCGCACCACGCGATCCGCGAGATGAGCGAAGAGCGCATGATCACGATGCTGGCCTGACAAGGAATCAAGATGACCAGAATGAAGGGCGGCCAGCTGATTGCCGAAACACTGGTGCAAGAAGGCGTGCCCTATGTCTTTGGCATCTGCGGCCACGGCAATGTGGGCATCCTCGACGCGCTGTATGACGTGCGCGACAAGCTCAAGTTGGTCAGCCCGCGCCACGAACAGTGCGCCGGTCACATGGCCGATGCCTATTACCGCGTGAAGCACCGGCCGGTGGCCACGCTCACCAGCACAGGCCCGGGCAGCGCCAATATGGTGATGTCCCTGGCCACCGCGCTCTGCGATTCCTCGACCTTCATGGCCATCACGGCCAACGTGCCCACCAGTCAGCACAACCGCGCACCCTTCCAGGAGCTGTACAAACACAACCAGGCGGACTTCGCCCAGGTGCTGCGACCCGTCGTCAAACGTGCTTTTCAGCCGACGCGGGTGGACATGCTGCCGCTGGCGCTGCGCCAGGGTTTTGACACCATGGTCACCGGGCGCCCAGGACCCGTGAACCTGGACATCCCCTACAACGTCTTCCAGGAAGAAGATGATGTGGAGCTGCCCGCACGGTCCCACCTAGACCGCCCGCACCGCCCAGGCGCCAGCCAGGCCGATATCGACACCGCACTGGACCTGCTGGCCGCCGCGCGCCAGCCAGTGCTGTTCATCGGCCACGGCGCAACACTGGCCGAAGCCGGGGCTGAGATCACCAGCCTGGCCGACCGTTGGGGCATCCCGGTGATCACCTCGCCCAACGGCATGGGCTGCATCCGTGGCGACCACCCCTTGGCGCTGGGCTTCATTGGCCGCAATGGCGCCTACCCCGCCAACCAGGCCGGGCGCCACGCCGACTTGGTCATCACGCTGGGCACGCGGTTCGACGACCGCAGCTCATCCAGCTGGCACGGCGGTTATTCCTGGAACTTCCCTACTACCCAACTGGTGCACGTCGACATTGACCCGCAGGAGCTGGGTCGCAACTATCCTCCAACGTTAGGTGTTATCGCCGACGTGAAGACCTTTGTTCAACAGCTGGTTCAAGCATTGCCCTCGCGGCCCGCAATCAGCACCGACCGCTATGCCCCGTGGCGCGAGCAAGTGCGGGGCTGGCAAGCCGAGTGGGAAACTTTTGTGCGCCCCCACTTCGGCGACAGCACCAGCCCCTTGCGGCCCGAGTTTGTCGTAGGGACCCTGCAAAAAGTGCTGCCCGACGACGTCATCCTGGCGCTGGACTCCGGCGTGCACCACAACTGGTTCATGCAGTTCTGGCAGGCCAAGCACCCGCAAAGCATGCTCAACAGCTGGGGCTACAGCAGCATGGGTTTTGGCGTTTGTGGTGTGATGGGTGCGCAACTGGCGGCGCCGCACCGGCCCTGCGTGGCCGTGGTGGGAGACGGTGGCTTCACGATGGCACCTTATGTCTTGTGCACAGCCGTAGAGTACGAGCTGCCCGTGGTGTGGATCGTCTGGAACAATTTCGCCTGGGCTGCCATCCGCGACCTTCAATACGGTTTGTTCGACGGTCGCGAAATTGGCACCGCCTTTTACAAGGGCAGCAGCGGCGAGCGCTACAACCCGGACTTCGCCGCGTGGGCGCGGGCCTGCGGCGCCGAGGGCTTTACCGTCACCCGGCCGCAGGAATTGGGCCCAGCCGTTGAGCAGGCACTCAAGCTCAGGCGCCCGTGTGTGATCGACGTACATGTCGACTCCGAGGTGCGGCCACCGTCTACTGGAACATGGCAGTTGCCGCCGATTCCGTTCAAAGAGCCGCTGTTTGGGCAACCCTTTCGCAAGTGAACCTCAGGAAACCTCACCATGAACAAACGTCCCTTGGCCATCGTCTTCGGTGGTTCGCGCGGCATCGGCGCAGCCTGCGTGCAAACACTGGTGCGCGACGGCTATGACGTTGCGCTGACCTATGTTTCACAGGCGCCGCAGGCAGCCGCCCACACGCGGGCTTACCAGGCTGACGTGCGGGACGCCGCAGCTGTTGCAAAGGTGTTCGACGACGCCACACAACACTTTGGCCATGCCCCCAGTGCGGTCTTGGCTAACGCGGGTATCAATGTCCCGCCCGGGCCGTTGGCCCAGTTTTCTGATGACAGTTTTCGCCAACTCGTGGAGGTGAACATCGTGGGCGCTTTCCATGTGCTGCGCGAGGCTGCGCGCCGCGTTCAGGACGGTGGCGCCATCGTCGCACTCACCACCTCCATGGTGCGGCACGCCGTACCCGGCGGTGGCCCCTACACCGCCAGCAAAGCGGCCGTAGAAGGGCTTTTGCGATCCTTGTCCAAAGAAGTGGCCGGGCGTGGCGTTCGAGTCAATGGTGTGGCCCCTGGGCCCGTGGATACCGACCTCTTCCGCGCCGGCAAAACCGATGAAGCCAAGGCCCGATCGGCAGCGATGAGCCCTTTCAACCGGGTGGGCAACCCCAACGAAGTGGCCGAAGTGGTGAGCTTCTTGTGCTCGGCCAAAGCTTCGTGGGTGCATGGCCAGGTGATACAGCCCAACGGTGGCATGGTCTGAGCCCTTGAACGCGGCAGCCGACCATGACCTGATCGTCGTCGGTGCCGGTGCCGGGGGCATGGCTGCGGCTGCGGTCGCCGCGGCCGAAGGTTTGAGGGTTCTGCTGCTGGAGGCGTCGCCCTGGGTCGGCGGAACCACGGCCGTCTCGGGCGGCATGGTCTGGTTGCCGGCAAACCATCTGATGGCTGCCGCAGGGCAGACCGACAACTTGGAAGCGGCGCGGGCCTACCTGCACGCTGTAGTACCGGCTGGCGGTGATGCCGCCATGTTGGAGACCTTTCTCACTCGCGGCGACGAAGCCCTGCGCTACCTGCAAGCGCACACTGCTGTTCGTCTGCAGCCGGTGCTGCGCTACCCTGACTATTACCCCGACCTACCAGGCGCCACGTTCGGCGGCAGGGTGCTCGAGCCCGTGCCCTTCGACGGCCGCGAGCTGGGCTCCAAGTTCAGCCTGCTGCGCCCCCCACTGCCGGAGTTCACCCTGTTCGGCGGCATGATGATCAGCCGCGCGGATATTCCGCATCTTCGCCGTGCTGCGCGGTCGCCGCGTTCAGCTTGGCGGGTCCTTCGCCTGCTCGCGCGGCATCTGCGCGAGCGATGCTCGGCACCACGCGGCACCTCATTGGTCCTTGGCAATGCCCTGGCGGCGCGCCTGTACCGGTCGGTGCTGGACCAGGGGGTCGAGCTGCAAACGCAAATGCCGGTGTCGGCCTTGCTCATGGATGGCGGGCGTGTGGTGGGCGTGCGCACCGGTGCAGGTGAGGCCCAACAAACCTGGCGAGGGCGCTGCGGCGTGGTGCTGGCCAGCGGTGGGCTGTCACATGACACCTTGTTGCGGCCTCGTTTTGTACCGAACGCGGCCGGAGCTTTGAGCGCCACCACGGGCTCGGCCGCCAGCGCGAGTGGTGCGCAGTTGGCTGTAGCCGTCAGTGGCGCGCTCAGCACATCGGCGCATCAACAGGCGTTCTGGGTGCCTGCCTCCAGGTTTCAGCGCACGGATGGCAGCAGCGCTGTCTTTCCCCATACCGTGACGGATCGAAGCAAGCCCGGCCTGATTGCGGTCGATTGCCACGGCCGGCGTTTTGCCAATGAGGCGAAGTCGTACCACGAGTTCGTCAAAGCGCAGTTGGGAAAGGGGTCCGACGCGGTGCCGGCTTGGTTGGTCTGCGACAGCCTCTTTCTCTGGCGTTATGGGCTCGGCGCCGTGCGCCCGTTCGCATGGACGCTGGGCCGCCATCTGAGCAGCGGCTACCTCCAAGCCGGCCCAAGCCTGGCCGCGTTGGCGACCTCGCTGGCCATCCCAGAGGACACCTTCGAGCACACGGTGGCTGCCTACAACGAGGGTGCGCGCCAAGGCCAAGACCCTGAATTCGGGCGCGGCAGCGACGCCTACCAGCGCCACCTGGGTGACACGGACCAACAACCCAACCCTTGTGTGGCGCCGATCGAACGAGCTCCGTTCTATGCGGTGGCCGTCTACCCGGCCGACTTGGGCATGGCCGCCGGCATCGTCACAGATGCCCATGCCCGGGTACTGACGCCGCAGGGGGAGCCCGTGTCGGGGCTCTACGCCTGTGGCAACGACATGCAATCCGTCATGAACGGCAGCTACCCCGGGCCAGGCATCACGCTAGGGCCGGCGCTGGTCTTCGGTTACTTGGCCGCGCGCCACGCAGCCGGCAAAACTGGCCCTTGAGTGAGCTGCGCATGTTTTCAGGCCACAGCCTCCAGCGCAGCCACCACGGGTGCCAAGGTGACGGCGGCTGGCGTTTCAGCAACCGGCCGGTATTCGACACCTTGCCATTCACCAGAACTGATCAGCCGCTGCGTCACGGCGCGGATTTCGTCTCGCACCACGGCGGCAGCGGGCGACAACTTCAACGGCGGCAAGGCATACAAATAGTTGGTGCGGGTCATGGACGCATCAGACACACGCAAGCAGCGCCAGCGTTTGGGCCGGTTGTCCAGCGCATGCATGGCCGCCATGGGTTTGATCGTCGCACCCAAGCCTTGGGCAATGCTGTGCATCAACAGGGGCAGGGAGTCGATATCGGCCACCGAGTCCAGCGGGATGCCCACGCGCTCGAACTCCAGACTGATGCGCCTGCGCAGGCCGTGCCCAGGGCTGGGCAAGATCAAGGGCAAGGCAGCCACTTCGGCAAGGGTCAAGTCCTTGCGGCCCAAAGGCACCAACGGGCTCTCAGCCGGCAGGATCACAAAGAGCTCCTCTTCAAGCAGCGGCTGCACACTCAGGTCTGATGCCGCCGCTGGGCTGAACAGCACCGCCAGGTCGAGCTGGCCGACACGGCACATGTGCTCCAGGTGACCACTGAGACCCTCGATCACATTCAATCGCAAGGCAGGGTATTTGGCGCGCAGGTGCTGCAGCAAAGGCAGGCCCAAGCAAGCCAGCGTGGTGGGTGCCAAACCCAACGCCACGCGCCCTGCGGCAACCGTCGTTTCTTGTCGAGCGACCGCCACCGCCTGATCAAGTTGGCGCAACATGAACTTGGCATGGTGATAAAGCGCCTCGCCGTTTTCAGTGGGCGTGACCCCGCGGGAGCTGCGCACCAGCAAAGATTTGCCCACTTCGCCTTCCAAGCGCGCCATTTGCTGACTGAGCGCGGGTTGCGCAATAAACAGTTGGCGTGAAGCCTTGGCAAGACTGCCACTTTCGACAATTTGCACAAAGTAGCGCAGCTGACGCATGTCCATGATGAATGTGCCCCGTTATCTATAAGACAAAGTTATAGCAACGACACGGTGCGCAAAACATTCGTGAATGCCCGAACATGCGCTCGTGCTAGCAAAAATCGACGTTCAGGTGGTCGCTTCTTCGCGCGCCAGCGCTTGTCGCCAAGCAGGCTGCTGCATCTGCCGCTCCATCAGGCCAGCCACGTAGGGCAGCGCAGTCATGGACAAGCCGCTCTGCCGTGCGCGGTCGGTCACCCAAGTGACGTGCGCGTCGCCGATGGACCAGGTGTCCCCCATCAGCCAGGGGCGGCCATCGGCCAGCGCTTGCTCGGCGGCCTCAAGCTGATGGGCGAACTCTGTCACGGCGGCAGCCTTGATGGCATCGTGCGTGGCCGCATCGGGATGGATGCGCGGTGTCATGCGGATGCGGTACAGCAGGGCGTGCAAGGTACTGGCGCTCCAGGCCAGCCAGCTCAGGGCACGAGCGCGCTCGAAGGCTCGCTCGGCGGCGGGCAGCAGCCCGGCCTGGGGCGCCAGGCTGTCGATCCAGTACAGGATGGCCACGTTCTCGCTCAAGGGCCCTTGTGGCGTGAGCAGCAAGGGCACCTTGCCTTTGGGGTTGAGCGCCAGGTAGTCGGCTTTGCGCTGGTCGCCTTGCATCAAGCCCAGTTTGCGGGTGGCGTATCGCAGGCCTGCCGCTTCCAGCGCGACCAGGGTGACGCGCGAGCAAGCGCCCGGTGAAAAATAGAGCGTGAGGGCCGCATGGGATTCCATGTGCAACTCCTGGTTGGGATGCTCCAGTTTCACTCAAGTGGCAAGCACCGGGCCAAAGCTTCTCGTCCAGAGCCCCTTCACAAATCGTGAACACCACTTCAAGGCCCGCAAGCACGGCCAATGCCAAACAGTCGATACAGTGCCTCACCCTTGTTGAATTTCAAGCCCTTCGCCACAGGCCCAGCCACTGATGCAGACCCAAACGAGTGACGCCGACGTTCTAGTCATTGGCGGCGGCAACGCCGCGCTGTGTGCCGCACTCACCGCGCGCGAAGCCGGCGCATCCGTGCTGGTGTTGGAAGCCGCACCGTTCGAATGGCGGGGCGGCAACAGCATGCACACGCGCAACATCCGCTGCATGCACGACGCGCCGCAGGATGTGCTCACCGAGACCTACCCCGAGGAGGAGTTCTGGCAGGACCTGCTCAAAGTAACGGCCGGCAAGACCAACGAACATCTGGCCCGGTTGGTCATCCGTGAATCGCACCACTGCCGCTCTTGGATGCGCCGACATGGCGTGCACTTTCAGCCGTCTTTGTCGGGCACGCTGCATTTGAGCCGCACCAACGCGTTTTTCATGGGCGGTGGCAAAGCCCTGGTCAATGCCTACTACCGCAGCGCGCAGGCCCTGGGAGTCCAGGTTCGATACGACTGCGCGGTGGAGCACCTCGAGCTGCAGGGGGATCGTTTTATCGCTGCACGCGTGGTCTCGCCCGCAGGCGTCGAGCGCATCAGCGCACGCACTTGCGTCGTGGCCAGCGGCGGCTTCGAAAGCAACCGTGAATGGCTGCGCGAAGCCTGGGGCCAGAATGCCCGTGGCGAGTGGCCGGCCGACCAATTCCTCATTCGCGGCACACGCTTCAACCAAGGCGTGCTGCTCAAGGATCTGCTGGGCCAAGGCGCCGATTCCATTGGCGACGCCACGCAGGCGCACATGGTGGCCATCGACGCTCGTGCACCGCTGTATGACGGCGGCATCTGCACACGGGTGGACGCCGTGAGCCTGGGCGTGATGGTCAATGACGAAGGACGACGTTTCTACGACGAAGGCGAAGACTTCTGGCCCAAGCGCTACGCCATCTGGGGCCGCCTGGTGGCGCAGCAGCCACGCCAAGTGGGCCACTGCATCATCGACGCCAAAGCCGTGGGCCGTTTCATGCCGCCGGTATTCAAGGGCGAAAAGGCTGACAGCCTGCCACAGCTGGCGCGTCAGCTGGGTCTGCCCGAACAAAGCTTCATGGACACGATGAACGCCTTCAACCAGGCCTGCCGCGTCGGCACTTTTGACCACGCCGTGCTGGACGACTGCAAGACCGAAAACCTGACACCAGCCAAAACCCACTGGGCACGGCCCATCGACACCGCTCCCTTCTACGGCTACACGCTGCGCCCCGGGGTGACCTTCACCTACCTGGGCGTGAAGGTTGACGACACAGCAGCCGTGCACTTCAACGGCCGCCCCAGCAGCAACTTGTTTGCGGCCGGTGAAATGATGGCCGGCAACGTGCTGGGCCAGGGCTACACCGCGGGCGTGGGCATGACCATCGGCACGGCTTTCGGGCGTATCGCCGGCGCGTCAGCTGCACGCGCACTGGGTCTGCTGCCCGCTGGGTGCAACGAGGAGATTCAACATGCAGCAGCCTGAAACGCCCAGCCTGCAAGCCTTGGTCGCTGATGCTCAAGCCTTGGCTAACGGTCAACCTCTGCTACCGACTGAGTCTGCCGCCGAGGCTGAGGTGGCGCGCCAAATGCAAATCTGCAATGCTTGCCGCTATTGCGAAGGTTTCTGCGCGGTTTTCCCAGCCATGACGCGGCGTCTGGAATTCAACAGCGCCGACATCCACTACCTGGCCAACCTGTGCCACAACTGCGGCGCCTGCTTGCACGCCTGCCAATACGCACCGCCACACGAGTTTGCCGTCAACGTGCCGCAGGCGATGGCGCAGGTGCGCGGGCAGACTTACGCGGACTTCGCCTGGCCTGCCACCTTGGGGCGCTTGTACAAGCATAACGGCCTGGCCCTGGCACTGGCCTTGGTGGGTGGCCTAACGCTCTTCTTGATGCTGGCCGTAGCGGGTCAAGGTGCCTTGTGGGGGACGGTGGCGGCCGGCAGTTTTTACGCCATCTTCCCGCACCAGTTGATGGTGTCACTCTTTGCGCCGATTTTCCTGTTTGCGAGCCTGGCACTGGGGGTCGGCGTGGTTCGCTTCTGGCGCCAAGTGTCGCCGTCGGATGCGGCGCTTTCGTCGGGTGCTGCGCTGGGTGAGGCTGCGCACGATGCCTTGCGCTTGAAATACCTGGACGGTGGCCACGGTGCTGGCTGCAACAACGACAGTGACGCCTGGACGCTCTCCCGGCGGCGCTTTCACCACTTCACCTTTTACGGCTTTGGCCTGTGTTTCGCAGCGACGAGCTTGGCAACGTTGTATCACTACGCACTAGGGTGGCCGGCACCCTACCCTCTGGCATTCAGCTGGGCGGGGATTCCCAAGCTGCTGGGCACACTCGGTGGCCTGGGCCTTGTTGTGGGCACGACCGGCTTGTGGGTGCTCAAGCGGCGCCGACACCCGCACCAAGGTGACGCCGCCCAGCAACCCATGGACCTGGGTTTCATCGCGCTGCTGTTTCTGGTCGCAGCCAGTGGCCTGGCGTTGACCTGGTTCAAATCGACACCGGCACTGCCCCTGCTGCTGTGCCTGCACCTGGGCGCCGTGATGGCCTTTTTTGCGACCATGCCCTACGGCAAATTTGCGCATGGCATCTACCGCAGCGCCGCACTGCTCAAGTGGTCCATCGAAAAGCGCCAGCCCACGCGGCTGCGTTTGGGGTCGGAGTGAATCAGGAGCCCGCGCGATGAACATTCCCTCCATGCAGCCAAGCTGTACACCGCAAGAGTGGCAAGCACGCGTCGACCTGGCTGCGTGTTACCGCCTGGTTGACCTTTACGGCATGAGCGACATGATGGCCAACCACATCAGCTCGCACGTGCCCGGCGAGCCCGGTGCCTTCCTTATCAATGCCTACGGCCTGATGTACGAAGAGATCACCGCCAGCAGCTTGATCAAGGTGAACTTGGCAGGCGACATCCTCAACAAACCCGACTTCAGTGGCCTGGGGCCGGGTATCGACTACGGCATCAATCGCGCGGGTTATGTCATTCACAGCGCCATCCACGAAGCGCGCCCTGAAATAGCTTGTGTCATCCACACGCACAGCTGGGCGTCCATGGCGGTGAGCGCGCTGGCTTGCGGCTTGCTGCCCATCACGCAAACGGCCATGCGTTTCCTGAAGATCCGCTACCACGACTACAAAGGCGTGGTGCTGGACGAAGCGGAAAAGGCGAGCCTGCTCGAAGACCTGGGCACGAGCGAGGCCCTGATCCTGCGCAACCATGGGGCGTTGGTGGTTGGGCGCACGATTGGCGAGGCCTTCAACTGGATGCACCGCATCGAGTTGTCATGCCACTCGCAACTCGCAGCCATGGCCTGCAACACGCCCCTGGTTCAGCCGCCGCAAGACGTTCTGGAAGCCACCTGGAACAACTATCAACGCGGTACACGACGGCCTTACGGCCTGATGGAGTGGCCCGCCCTGCTGCGCAAGCTGGACCGACTGGACCCCAGCTACAAGCATTGAGTCGGTCAGCGAACCCGAAACTGGTGTTCTGTCGCCTGTTCAAGACTGTGTAGTAAATCTAGATTGACATTTCCTTGTGTGTGCGTAGGATGACACATGCCAGTGTCTGTCGGTGCTGGTTTACCTGCGTGCAGGTCTCGCACGAGTTGCTTTTTCAACGAGGAGGGTCCATGGCAGATAAATCGGATCCAAACAGGGTTTGGCCCACAGGGCTGACGTCGGCAGAGTCCGAGGAAATCCATCGTCATTTGATCCAAGGCACGCAAATCTTCGGGTTCATTGCGGCATTGGCTCACCTGTTCGCCTACATCTATTCACCGTGGTTGAAGTGAAGGAGAACAGACCATGATCTATGGAAAACTTTGGTGTGTGGTGAAGCCCTCGGTCGGCATTCCGCTGATGCTGGGTGCTGTCGCCGTCAGTTCTTTTGCCGTCCACTACATGCTCGTCACGCAGACGACATGGCTGAAGCGCTATCTCAACGGCGGAACCGCTGTTGCAGCCGCAATGGCAACACCGTCTGAGGCGGTGCCTACTGTGCTGGCTGCGGGGCCACCCGCGGATTCGGCACGAAAGCAGCCCTAATCGGGCTGGCTCCGTTGAAGCACTTCCCGAAGGCGTTGCTTTTGGGAAGTGTTTTAACGGTCTGCGTTCTATAACAACAACCTCCAACAGCGGTTCGTGACCATGTTCACCCGCCAAATCATCACCCGCTGGGCCCAATTGGGGCCACAGTTTCTGCCCTTTGCCGACGCCGCGTCGACCGAGTTGCCATTGCCCCGCCTGGCGCGTTTGGCGCTTTTCCAGGTTTCGGTGGGCATGGCGCTTGTACTGCTGGTAGGCACGCTGAACCGCGTCATGATCGTCGAGCTGCACGTGCCGGCCACGCTGGTCGCCGTGATGGTGTCGCTACCCGTTTTGTACGCGCCCTTGCGCGCATTGATCGGCTTCCGCTCCGATACGCACCGCAGCGCCCTGGGCTGGCGGCGCGTGCCTTTTATCTGGATGGGCACGCTGATGCAGTTTGGCGGCTTTGCAGTTATGCCTTTCGCGCTGCTGGTACTGGGTGGTGGCGGCCAATCGAGCGAATGGCCCGCCTGGGTCGGCCAGCTGGGCGCTGGCTTCACCTTCTTGATGGTCGGCGCAGGTCTTCACACCACGCAGACGGCCGGCCTCGCACTGGCCACTGACCTTGCACCTGTCGAAACCCACCCGCGCGTCGTCGGCTTCATGTACGTCATGCTGCTGTTGGGCATGATCGTTAGCGCACTGGCTTTCGGCGCATTTTTGCGGGATTTCAGCCCAGCTCGGCTGATCCAGGTGCTGCAGGCGGCGGCTGTGATCACGATGGTGCTCAATTCCGTCGCACTTTGGAAACAAGAGACACGTCGCCCCAATCGAACGCCACTTGCCGATACAGGCACACCGAATTTCGCTCAAGCCTGGTCGCATTACATCGAAGGCCAGGGCACCCGGCCGCACCTGGTTGCCATTGCCTTGGGTACGGTGGCCTTTGGCATGCAAGACGTGCTGCTCGAACCCTATGCCGGCCAGCTGCTGGGTTTGGGCGTGGGTGCTACAACGTGGCTCACAGCGGCGCTGGCCGGTGGCGGCTTGGTTGGTTTCAGCTTGGCTTCCAACATTCTGGGGCGCGGCTTTGACCCTGCCCGCCTCGCACTGGTAGGCGCCTGCCTGGGCTTGCCTGCCTTCATTGCCGTTTTGGGTGCTGCAACGTCGCACTCCTTGGCGTTGTTTGCAAGTGGTGTCGTCCTGATCGGGCTGGCCGCCGGGCTCTTTGGACATGGCACGCTCACCCTCACGATGAACCGCGCGCCCACGGAACAAGCCGGTCTTGCACTCGGTGCCTGGGGCGCGGTGCAGGCAACCGCTGCGGGCGCTGCCGTCGCCTTGGGAGGCCTGGGCCGCGATTTGGTGGATGCGCTGGCCTTGCGCGAGGTGTTTGGCGCTGCGCTGAACAGTCCGATCACCGGCTACGCTGCTGTTTACAGTATCGAAATTGTGCTGTTGCTGGCGACCATCGTTGCAATGAATCGCTTGATCGCCGACCGGGCACGCGTGCAGCGCGTTCCCAACCCGCTGTAATTTGCATTAATCGGCTTTAAAGGAGCTCTAAGTGAAGGTTTATCAAATCCTCTTTCTGGTGTGGTTCATCGTTTTTGCGATGTGGCTCTTCCGCCAATTTGCCAATCACAACAAGAGCAAAGACGGCAGCTGATCTCGCGGGTCAGTCCAGGCTTGCCCGACCCCAGCGCCCCACAGCGGCGCTGGCGAGCAGCGTGCTGATGGCGGCAGCGTTGATGGCTGCCAGCATGCCCATCAGCGGGCCACCCAACGATCCACCGAAGCCGTAACCCAGCCAACCGCCGGCCACCAGTGCTGCGGCACAAACTGCCCAGGCGCACCAGCGCGCAAGCGGAATGGATCGGCGTTGCGCGGAGTGGACCGCGGGTGTGCGTTGGTGTACGGCGTTCATGGCTCTTTTCCTTCCTTGTTGTCCAAACCATAGGGCTCGGCCACGGCCCAGATGTGCGCGGGCACCATGTTGCGCACTTTGCGCGGGGCCACGCGCTGCAGGTGGATGATGGATTCAATGGCCTTCATCTCCACACGCGCCTTCGCAAATTCAAGACCGCGCGGGCCGATGCGCGGCATCAACCAACTCACGACGGGCCGCAGCCAGGACGGCATGCGGCGCAAGGGCAGGCCCCCTGCGGCCCGCTGCACATTCGCCATGAAACCGCGCACCGCGCCGCGCCGCTTGCCCGATGTCGTGATGGGGCCCGTCACGACTTCATCGCCCAGCAATGACAGCAACTCTTGGCCGCGTTGGTTACGCACGATCAGCCACTGCTCGCCCTGCCCGCCCATGTAGCCCACGGTCAAGTCGGCCAGGGTGTTGGTGTAGTCCACACAGGTCTGGCAAGTCAGCGGAAAAAAGTCGTTCGGCAACTGGCTCAAGGGCAGTTGCAAAAAGGGGATCAGGCGCTGGCTGCCATCGTTGAAACGCAGTTCCACCTGGTAGTCAGCGCGAAACTCCAAGTAGGTGATGGTGTGCGGTTGGTCGCTCAGCAAGTTCAAGAAGGCATGAAAGTTCTCGGTGCTGGTGTTGTCAGAGCACGGCGTGCCGATCACAAACAAGCGTTCAAAGCCCAACTCGGCTTCCAGGGCACGCAGCGCATAGACCTGGCACGGTATGCCAATCACCGCCAGCCGTTTGATGCCTTGCGCGCGCGCAGGCTCGAGCAGCGACAACAAGGGCGCATAGCCCATCTTCATGCCGCGGCACACAGCCATGTCTTCAGCACGGGTGACCAGCATCGGCACCGGGCGCCAGCGGTCCTGCGGGTCGGAGGTCATGGTCAGCACAGCCTCCACAGCACCGCTGGCCAGCAAGCGCTCACCGATGCGTGTGGTGATGCCCGTCCACTGTGCGCCCTGCAAGGGCACCTTCAGCCGCGCACGCAGCATGCTGGTAAACACACCAAAGTGCAGCTCCTGCGGGCGGCTGGCGTCGCGCGCTCTGCCGTGCACCTGCTTTTCGGCGTTGGGGTAGTCCGGCGCAATGAATTGGCAGGCCCGGCCACAGCGGTGCGGGTCGGAAGAGCGTGACACGCCGCAGTCCGTGCACAGCGTTCGGTGGGGCACGTCGCTGACGAGCGGGGGCAGCGCGTCACGTCGCATCACGGGCTTCCTGTCGCTTGTTTTCCAGTTGCTTGTCTTCCAGCTGTTTGGCGTCTTCGCGCTTCTTGCGCTCACGCGCGAGATCCCGAAACTGCCACCAAGCGAACGCCAACGCACCACCAAACACCAGCACCACTTCCACCACGATCAGCGGCAGGTGGTTCATGCGTTGGCTGGAGAAACGGCCCTTTGGCGCTGCGCCTGCCGCTCGAACAAATCGATCACGCGCAAAGTGCGTTGGTAAAACGTCCGGGTCGGCCGGTCCTGCGAAGCGGCAGCTTCCACCAGAAAGCTCACCGCACCCAAGGGCGGGCTGCTACTGCCCGCAGCCATTGGGTGCCCCGGTGCGACCCACCACGCGGTGCAGCTGCGCAGCAACAAAACCAGCTTGCGTCCGCAGCTCACCACGGTGCGCTGGCGCACCGAATCCAAGCCGGCAGCCTTCAGCGTGTGCCCGATCTCTGCGTACACCAGGCGCGCCGCCTGAATGGCAGGTCGGCAGCTGCGCGGCAGGTCGGCAATGCCACACTCTCCACGTGCATAGAGGCGGTCCGCCTCAGCCAACAGCCGGGCCGTCATGTCAGCGATGCGCGCATCAAAAACCGGCGCAGCCAGCCAGGCATCAGGATCTATGCCTGCCTGGCGCATCCAAGACAGCGGCAAATACAGGCGTTGATTGCGCGCGTCTTCGCCGATATCGCGCGCAATGTTCGTCAGTTGCATGGCCACACCCAACTCACAGGCCCGCGCCAGCGCCCGCGCGTCGCGCGTCTCCATGATCAACGTCATCATCGCCCCGACGGTGCCGGCCACGCGCGCGCCGTAGGCGTGCAGGTCTTCCAGAGTTTCGTAGCGGCGACCCTGGGCATCCCAGGCAAAGCCCTCCAGCAGCGCGTCCAGCAGCGCGCGCGGCAAGCCCTTGTCATGGACCACCTCTGCCAGCGCACGGTCGGCCAATTCCGGGCCTGGTTGGCCACGGTAGACGGCATCGAGCCGGCTGCGCAAATTTTCCAACGCCCGCACGGGCTCGGTACTGTTGTCGATGGCATCGTCGGCAACGCGGCAGAACGCGTACAGCGCCGTGGCGGGCGTTCTCACACGCTGGGGCAAGGCCAGAGAGGCCATGAAGAAAGACTTCGACCCCTTGCGCATCAGCGCGCGGCAGGCTGTGCGGCCGATATCAATGGCGCCGAAATTCATGGCTCGACTTTCCTGCGAACGCGGCAACGGGCGGCAGCACCGTCTCCAAGGCCTTGGCTGACATGAGGACACCGGGAATGCCGGCGCCAGGGTGGGTGCCGGCCCCAACCATGAACAGCCCAGGCACGTCTTCACTGCGGTTGTGCGGTCGGAACCAGGCGCTTTGCAGCAGCAAAGGCTCCAGCCCGAAGGCCGCCCCCTTGTGCGACAGCAAGCGGTCACGGAAGTCCAAGGGCGTCATCGTTTTGGAGACCACCACATGCTGCGCAAAACCCGGCATCAAGGTACTGTCCAGACGGTGTTCGATGGCCTTGCGATAGCCTTCACCGACGGCTTGCCAATCGGTACCGCTGTCCAGATGCGGCACAGGGGACAGCACATAAAAAGCGTCGCAGCCTGGTGGCGCCATCGAGGTATCGGTCGCGGTAGGCCGGTGCAGGTAGAGGCTGAAGTCCTCGGCCAGGTGGTGGCGCTTGAAGATGTCGTGCAACAAGCCTTCGTAGCGCGGCCCCAGCACCATGGTGTGGTGCGGCACGTCGTTGTAGCGCCGGTTCAAGCCAAAGTACCAAACGAACAGCGACATCGAATATCGCGCGCGCTCCAGCTTGCGGTCGGTCCACACGCGACGGTGTTCAGGCGCCACCAGGTGTTTGTAGGTCCAGGCCGTGTCGGCATTGCTGACCACGATGTCAGCGTCGATGCGCTCACCTCCCTCGAGCATCACACCACGCGCCCTGCCCTCTTCCACCACGATGCGCTCCACCGTCGCACCGCAGCGCACGGAAACACCCAGTGAGGACAGCAGCTTCATCAAGCCGTCGACGAGTGCGCCCGTGCCGCCCATGGCCCAGTGCACACCGAAGCGGCGCTCCAACTGGTTGATGAGGCTGTAGGTGCAGGTCACCGAAGACGGGTTACCACCGATCAGCAGCGGGTGAAACGAAAACACCGTGCGCAGCTTGGGGTCCTTGAAGTACCGGCCCACCATGTCGCGAATCGTGCGCCAGGAACGCATCTTGATGAGCGCCGGAATGGCAGTCACAAGGTCACCCAGCGAATCGAAGGCCTGCGCACCCAGCTCCTCGAAACCCACCCGGTAGCAGCGTTCGGCCCGCGCCATGAAGCGGTCGTAGCCGGCAAGATCGGACGGGTTGATGCGGGCCACCTCGGCACGCATATGGGCAGCGTCGCCGTTGTAGTCGAACCAGGTGCCGTCGTCGAAGCGGATGCGGTAGAAAGGGTCCAAGGACTTCAGCGTCACATCGTCTTCCAGACGGCGCCCTGCCAAGGCCCACAGTTCCTCGAAAAGGTGGGGTACCGTGACGATGGTGGGGCCCATGTCGAAGGTGTAGCCTGCCTCGCGGTGCACCGACGCGCGACCGCCGGGGGCGTCGAGTCTTTCGATGACCTGTACGCGCCAGCCTTTGCAAGCCAAGCGCACGGCCGCAGCCAAGCCGCCAAAGCCGGCACCTATGACCAGTGCCGTGGGCGCGCCTTCACGGCTCAGAAGAATATCGCTGCGATCAATTTTCATGAGGGGACCGTCGGCAAAGGCGTGCGCATGGACCAGCGCCACAAAGCCATGGCCGACATGGGTGTGACCATCAACAGGTGTTCGATCAAAGCCAGCATCAACATCGAGGACACCAGCAACCACCCGACGCGGGCCGCGCCACTGGCGTCCATCGCGGCGGCAATCATCAGACCGAAGGCCACACCACCCACCAGGAGCGACAGCGGCAGCAAGGCATTGAATGGCCGCTTGCGAAAGTAGCTACCCAGGTAAAGCAGGTGCGCCGGTAAAAACTCCTCGCCCCGGTTGCGCACACCCAAAAACAAATTCAACTTGGCCGACAGGCGCATCACCCACAGCAGGGCGAAGGTCCAAGTGGCCACCTGGTTCACACCACCCCAGGTCAGCGCAGCGATGCCCAGACCCATGGCAACGATAGCGAGTTCATGCCACAGGATGGTTTGCACCGCTTCTTGAAATCGCGTAGGGCCGTGCAAGGGCGCGCTGCACTCAAGCTTGCGCGGGCCTGTGAGCCAACCGGTAAGAAAGGCCAGCTCATGCCAGCCCCAGACGAGCACCGCGCAGGTGAACGCGGCGTAGGCGCCCGCCACATCGGTGCTGTGGGCGCTGCGGGCAATGCAGACCAGCGAACCCACGGCGATCAAGGTCGAGATGCCCAGACTCCAGCGGAAGGTGTGCCGCGGCATGCCGTCCAGCAGCATCACCACGCCGGTGCCAAACCACCAGACGAAGAGAGCAAATACTGCTGGAAGCAGGTAGTCCATTGCTTGGCCTTACCAAGCCGGCGCGACGCGCATCTGCGCGGGCAGCGCGTGCCGGTGGGTCGGGTGCACGTAGAGCTTGGCAAACGTCGCAACGCCCACCAAGGCCCAGCCCGCCTGTTTGACCAGACCTACAACGCCCCCTTGAGCCTTGGCGCGGGTGACGCCATCGCTGGCTTGCAGCAAACGCCGCAGGCCCGCGCGGAAAGCCGGGTGGTTGGTGTCCAGCGACAGCGGAAACACTTGCTTGGTGATCTCCGTGGTGATGTCGAAGACCTTGTAGTCGTACTCATCCGGGTCGATGCCCATCGCGACGTGCAGCGCCGGCCGCGTGTGGTCACGCACAAACATCGTGGCGTAGACGGCGAGCAAGAAGAAGCGCACCCACAGCAGGTTGGCGCCCTTCAGCAGATGAGGCTGCGCGCGCATCATGAGAGCGAAGGACTCGCCATGCCGAAACTCGTCGTTGCACCAGCGCTCAAACCACTTGAAGATCGGGTGGAAGCGCTTGTCGGGGTGACGCTCCAGCTGCCGGAAGATAGTGATGTAGCGCGCGTAGCCGATTTTTTCCGACAGGTAGGTTGCGTAGAAGATGTACTTGGGTTTGAAGTAGGTGTACTTCTTCGTCGCCTTCAGGTTGGCCAGATCAACGCCCAGGCCATAGTCGCGCAGCGAGGCGTTGATGAAATTGGCGTGACGCGACTCGTCGCGCGTCAGGTAAGTCATCAACTGCTTGATGTCGGGGTTGTCGACGTTCTTGCGGATCTCGTTGTAGAGCACACAGCCTGAATATTCGCTGGTGATCGAGCTCACCAGAAAGTCCATGAATTCCTGATGAAGCTCCGGCGGCAATTGCCGGATCTCGTCCTTGAAGCTGTTATCGCGCTGGAAGTGGTCGTGGTTGTTGTCGCCTTCATACTCGGCCAGCATCGCGTCCCATTCGGCGCGCACCGGGCTCATGTCGAGGGCATTCATGGCTTTGTAGTCGGTGGTGTAGAAGCGCGGGCTTATCAGCGTTTCGCTCTTGGCAGCGCGCATCACATCGTCACGAGACTCGATCACATGGGTGGTCATGGGTTCACCTTCTTCAAGCTTGCTGGGTCCAGCCAGCGGGCATACACGGCCAAGTTGGTAGGGCCAAAGGATTCCAGCTCGATGCGTTCGCCCGTGCTGGCATCCGCCAAGGTCAAGCGGCCGTCGGCACGTGCCAACAATTGAAAGGGTTCGGCGCGGCTCAGGCCCCGCCGCTTGCGCTCGCGCACGAGGCCGCGCAGCGAGCCGCGCAGAAAGCCCTGCTCACCGTGCACAACGTCCAGTGTTTGGCCACTGCGGGCATTGATCACGGCAATGCCACCGTCGGCGCGGTCGGCAAAGTGCAGTTCAAGTTGCACCACAGTACGCGCATCAGGCTCGCGAATCGACGTGCCCGACCAGCGCACGGCGGCGGCACCGACAAACGTGAGACCCAGGGCTGCGAATGCGCCAAGCACCGCGCGGCGTGGAATGACTTCACGGTTTGCAGCAACTTGCATGTTCATTACCGTGTCACTACCGCGGCACTACCGCGTGGCCAAGGCCGGTTGGCCCTGTTCGCTGGCGTGCGTTGGGTTTGCCTGTGCGACTTTCGCGCCGGGACCATTCACCACGGACCAAGCACTTTGCAGCTTGGCGGCCACAGAGTCGACATCGTCCAGGCCACGCAACATGGGCTGCGTGCGGGCCACTCGCCAAGGCCGCACGTGCGGCCATAGGTGCAGCCAAGCGATGCGCGTTTCGGCGTCCAGCTCGAGTGCGATGTCGCC
The DNA here is from genome assembly GCA_965249635.1 of Rubrivivax sp. GTDB lineage: Bacteria > Pseudomonadota > Gammaproteobacteria > Burkholderiales > Burkholderiaceae_C > Rubrivivax. The sequence goes on from OZ252248.1 coordinate 653,138, forward strand.
AAACCCTTGCGTGCCAGGGCGCAGGTCGGCACGTTCAATGCAGCGCAGCGGCAAGTTGTAGGTGATGGTCAAGACGATGCCGATGCGCATCACCACGCGCCGGTTGGTCAAGGTATAGGCTGTTGTGCGAGCCGACAGCCAACCCAGCAGCAGCAAGGCGCCCAAACCCAGAGCGAACAGGGGTACCAGCCACGTCAGGGACGCCAGGGCCTCGGCCAGCGTGGCGCCGTCGTTGAGGCTGCTGACGAAGCGCCAAAGCAGCATGACCGCGAAGTACAGCGCCACTTTGTCGGCATGAAAGACCTGCCGCGCCACGAGATTCCACTTCGGCGCACCTTGCCAGAGGATGGTCTCACCCGCTGGCAAGTGTTCCGGCAGGCCGTGAACGGCCTCGAACTCATGCTCGCGCGCGACGAAGGGTTTGTTGGCCGGTTTCACAGCAGGGGCTCGGCGCGGTGAGGCTCGGCATACAAGGTACCGGCACCGTAGTAGGCGCCGATGCGTTCTTCTTCGAGCAGGGTGATACGGTCGTGGCTCTTGATGCCCGGCACCCCTTCGAACTGCGAGGCCAGGAGCGCATGCACGGTGACGCCACGCTGATTGATTCGCGAAAAAGGAACCGGCACCAAGACCCGCCGCGTGCCACCGGCTGCCATGGGCACTTCGGCCTCCAGGTAGCGGAACATCATTTCGCCACGATCCAGCCACAGATCGCGGATGGTGCCGGCCTTGTTGCCGTGCGCATCCAGCAAATCTTTGCCGCGCGGATCGGGGTCGCGCTCACTCACGCCAAATTCAGATGCGTGTGACAGGGGCACGATCTTGGGCAGGCCGTGGTGGTCCAAGTCGGCATGGTCGGGGCGGGGTGTCCAGGCGCCCGGGCCCACGCCCGCAGTCAGCGGATTGCCCACAGGCTCCAGCGGTGACATGGGCAGCCCGTATGCCCGCTCAGCATGGGGCACAGCGTGGGGTGCCTCCTCGCGCGGGGCGAGCACCGTGCGGCCATCAGCCAAGCGGTAGGTCTTGGGGGACGGGGCCGGCGGCCAGCCGCCAATGACGCCGCCGCTATCGGTGTCCATTGGATAACCCTCGCGGTGGTTTTCACGGATCAGGTAGTAAATGAGCCCCGCGAAGAAGATCCAGAACGCGTACAGCACAAGCTGCGCGACATCAACATGTTGGGTGATAGCACCGGTGCCCATGGTTTGGCTCCTTTGTGGTCGTCAGGAATGTCAATTGGGCAGGTCGGCCAGACCCAACTTGCCCTGGGGATGTTGCACAGGGGTGCGAACGGGATGACGCCGCACCAGGGGGCCGAGCGCGATGAGCGTCGCGAACAGCAAGACGAGTTCGAGGTAATAGACCGCGCTATAGCCCGTGGCGGGGTGCTGCAATACGTCACCCAGCCAGCCCGCCTGGGCGGCACTGGAAACCAGGTCACGAAGCGCACCACCGAGGGCAACAGCCGCACCCGCGCAAGTGGCCTGCACAGCGCCCCAAGCGCCCAGTGCGAGGCCGTTCAGAGGTTCTTGCTGGGGGGCGGTGTCGCCCCGTCCTTGCCGCGCGGGCTCACGCACATCCAAGTTCATCGCAGCACTCAAGGTGCCCACCGAGAACAAACCGCCGCCAAAGCCAATCAGCACCACACCCGCGCGAAAGAGCATGGCGCTGTCTAACGGCTCAGCAAAAATGACACCCGAGAAACCCACCAAGCCCACCAGTACGCCTACAGCCGCCACGCGGAAGGGGTCGTCACCGCGGCCCAGCGCGCGGGCGGCCAGCGCGAAGGCCACGAGCGCGCCTGCGGCCATGAGGGCCGTCAACTGGGTGGTAGCGCTAACGCCCAACTTCAAGATCTCCCCGCCATAGGGCTCCAGGATGATGTCCTGCATGTTGAAAGCCAGCGTGCCCAGGCCGATGGCAACCAGAAAACGCGCGGCCCGGCCCTGGGACATGAAGCGACGCCAATGCACCGAGAAGGGTTCCCGCGCGGGTGGGCGCAAGGAGCGCAAGCTGTTGCGGGGCTCTTGCTTCCAGGAGGCCACCAGATTCAGCAGCACACAGGCCACGGCCGAACCCTGCACCACCTGCACCAGGCGCGTGTGCGAGTAATCGGCCAGCAGCACACCGTATAACAAGCTGGCACCCACCAAGCCAACCAGCAGCATCACATACATCAGCGCCACCACCCGGGGGCGTTTCGCTTCGGGCGCAAGGTCAGTGGCCAAGGCCAGGCCGGCTGTTTGCGTGGTCTGCAGGCCCGCACCTGCGAGCAAAAAGGCCAGCGCTGCCGCCGCATGGCCGGCCCAGAGCTGCACGGGCGATTCACCCGTCAGCAAGATCAACGCGAAGGGCATGATGGCCAGGCCACCAAACTGCATCAAGGTGCCCATCCAGATGAAAGGAACCCTCTTCCAACCCAGGAAGCTGCGGTGCAGATCGGAACGCAGGCCGATCGCCGCCCTGAACGGCGCGGTGAGCAAAGGCAGCGCCACCATCAACGACACCAGCCATGCGCCCACACCCAGTTCGACGATCATCACGCGGTTGAGCGTGCCTACCATCAGCGCAGTGGCCATCCCAACGGCCACCTGAAACAGGGCCAGGCGAGCGAGCCGGCTCAAGGGCAGGTCTGCGCTCACCGCATCGGCAAACGGCAGGTAGCGCGTGGCCACCTGGGTCCAGTCGATGGCGGGCATCAGCCCTCGGCGGCGAATCAGGCTCATGCCCGAACCAATTCGAAGGCTTGCGACGTATAGAAGCCGCTGGCGATGCGCTGTGTGCGCTCGGGTTTCCACAGCGCCAGCCCGTCGTCGGTGGCGAGCAGTCGGCGCAAGGCGCTTTCGGCCACGGGCTCGATGGACGGCGCGCGATCAGCACTGGGGAAGAGACGACCCACGGTGTGCATGGTCCGCAACAAAGGGCTGCTGGGCGCAAAGGTGAAGGCCAACGAGCCCCGCGTGCGGCGACCCCAGCCTTGCAGCACACGCACGGCGTCTTCGGCGTTGTAGTGGATGAGTGAGTCCATGGCGACCACGTGATCGAATTCGCCGAGTGACTCGTCTGTGAAGTCGCCGCTGCGAAAGTCGATGGTGCCACCGTTATCGAACGTGTCTAACTGCTGTGACAAGCGGCGCATCGCCACATCGACCAGTGAAGGAGACAAGTCGATGGCTACCACTTGCGCACCGCGCTGGGCCGCAGCCAAAGCCAAGGCGCCTGTGCCGCAACCGGCATCCAAGATTCGAACCCCACGCAAGTCCTGCGGCAGCCAGTCCAGCAGCGTCGCGCGCATGCGGTCGCGGCCTGCGCGTACGGTGGTGCGAATGCGGCCCACCGGTGCGGTGGAGGTCAGTTGCTCCCAGGCCTGCATCGCGGTCCGGTCGAAATAGGTTTCGATCTGGCTGCGGCGGGCTTCAAAGTTGGTCTGCATGGCTGTCGGCCTCAATCAAAACCCAGCAAGTCGAAAATGTCGCGGTCCTTCATCGGTACCGCAGCCAGAGGTTCGGTGCCCAACCACAGCGCAGCGGCCAGCCGCATGTATTCCTTCTGCACGGCTTCCAGTTCAGGTGAAGGCTCCATCTCGAACAAGGTGCTCTTTTTCAAGCGGCTGCGGCGGATGACATCGAGATCCGGAAAGTGGGCCGCGAGCTTCAATCCGATCTTCGCGTTGTACTTGTCAATCTGGTCCGTGGCCGCGCTGCGGTTGGCGATGACGCCTCCCAAGCGGACGTTGTAGTTCTTGGCCTTTGCGCCGATGGCCTGCACGATGCGGTTCATCGCGAAGATGGAGTCGAAGTCGTTGGCCGTGACGATCAAGGCGCGGTCAGCGTGTTGCAGCGGCGCGGCAAAGCCGCCGCAGACCACGTCGCCCAACACGTCGAAGATCACCACATCGGTGTCTTCGAGCAAGTGGTGTTCCTTCAGCAGCTTGACGGTCTGGCCGACCACATAGCCGCCGCAGCCGGTGCCGGCGGGCGGGCCGCCTGCTTCTACGCACATCACGCCGTTGTAGCCGGGGAAGACAAAGTCTTCGACACGCAACTCTTCAGGGTGGAAGTCCACCGTTTCCAGCACGTCGATGACGGTGGGCAGCATCTTCTTGGTCAGCGTGAAGGTGCTGTCGTGCTTGGGGTCGCAGCCGATCTGCAGCACGCGCTTGCCCATCTTGGAGAAGGCGGCCGACAAATTGCTGGAGGTGGTGCTTTTGCCGATGCCGCCCTTGCCGTAGATGGCGAAGACCTTGGCATTGCCGATCTTGACGTTCGGGTCCAGCTGCACCTGCAAGCTGCCCTCGCCGTCAAGTCCGCGGCGCTGCGATTGATGCACCGGCCCGCGCTGAATGGCGCTCGGGGCGATGGTGGCAACTTCAGTCATTCAGATTCCTTTGTGTTGAGCACATTAACTTTTGAGTTAAAGCTCGAGATCAAGCCGCCGCCATCTGTACAGAAGCCGGTGCTGGCGCGACATAGACGCCTTCCAGGCGGTCTTCAAGTTCTTCGCCGGCACGCTCCAGCGCAGCCAGCGTTTGCGCATCGGGTTGCCAGTAGTTGCGGCGCTGGGCTTCCAGCAAGCGCATCGCCACTTTGCTGGCCGCCGCCGGATTGAGCTGGGCCAGGCGTTCGCGCATGGCGTCATCCAGCACAAAGGTCTCGCCGATTCGTTGGTAAACCCAGGGCTGCACCTGGCCCGTGGTGGCGCTCCACGCAAAGGTGTTGGTGACGTGCGCTTCCAGGTGCCGCACACCTTCGTAACCGTGTTCCAGCAGCGACTCAAAGAACTTCGGATTCAGCATACGGGTGTGGGTTTCCAGCGCCACTTGCTCGCTGAGCGTGCGCACCGTGCCGCTGCCCAGATCGCCCTTGGTCTGATCGCCGATGTAGACCGGCGCGACTTCGGCTCCAGCACCTTTGGCGCGCTGGATGGCCCTGCTGATGCCGCCCAGCGTATCGAAGTAGGTGTCCACCGAGGTGACACCCAATTCCACCGACTCCAGGTTCTGATAAGCCAGCTCAACACTCTTGAGCACCGCACCCAGCAGGGCGGGCTGCTTGGCCGGCCTGCCGTTGCGCCCATAGGCAAAGCCTTTGCGGCTGGCGTAGGTTTCGGCAATTTCGTTCTCGGCGTCCCAGCGACTGGAGTCCACCAGGTGGTTGACATTGGCACCGTAGGCGCCTTCTGCGTTGCCGAAAACACGCAGCGAAGCGGTCTCAAGGTCGCCGCCATGTTCGCGCTGGAACGCCAGGGCGTGCTTGCGAATGAAGTTGAGCTCTTCGGGCTCTTCGGCACTGGCTGCAAGAAAGGCTGCCTCGGCCAGCAGCTTGGTCTGCAAGGGCAAAAGGTCGCGGAAGATGCCGGACAAGGTGATCATCACGTCCACGCGCGGGCGCTTCAGTTGGTCTTGTGGGATCAACTGCGCGCCGGCCAGGCGGCCATAACCGTCAAAGCGTGGTTGGGCTCCCATCAAAGCCAGGGCCTGGGCAATCGGGGCACCTTCGCTTTTGAGGTTGTCCGTGCCCCAAAGGACCAACGCGATCGACTCCGGAAAGCGATGGCCGTCAGACAGGTGGCGGGCCAGCAAACGTTCAGCCTGCTGGGCACCGTCGCGCACCGCAAAGGCACTGGGCAGGCGGAAAGGGTCAAAGCCGTGCAGGTTGCGGCCCGTGGGCAACACGCTGGGCGTGCGCAGCAAGTCACCGCCCGGCGCCGGGCGCACAAAGCCGCCGTCCAGTGCATGCAGCAAGGCTTGGGTTTCATGGTCTTCGCACAGCAAGCGGTCCACGTCAGCCAGCGCTTGCAGGGCTTCGCCTTCGGGCTTGTGCTGGTTTCCGCCATGGACGATGGCCTCGATGTCGGCCAACGCGGGCACTGTGCCATGCAGAGATTCGCCCATGGCCGTGAGCATGCCGATGCGTTGTTCGACCGTCGGCGCCTTGCCCAGCACATGCAAGCCGTGCGGGATGAGTGCGTGTTCCAGCTCCGATACGCGCAGCGACAGCGCATGCACAGCTTCATGCGACCCGGCGTCCCAGACCGGCTGCGGCTGCGCCAGTTCAACGGCAACGGCTTGGGCTTGCATCAGTTGCGCCAGCTCTTCGCGTTCGCGGCGGTCCAGCGCATCGGCTGGGGGCATGCCGCGCCAGCGTTCGATGGAGGCCTTCAGGTCAGCCAAGCCGCGGTAGAGGCCGGCTTGAACCACGGGCGGCGTGAGGTAACTGACCAAGGTCGCCGCCGCGCGGCGCTTGGCGATGGTGCCTTCGCTGGGGTTGTTCGACGCATACAAATACAAGTTGGGCATGTCGCTGATCAGGCGGTCTGGCCAGCAGACGGCTGACAGGCCCGCTTGTTTGCCCGGCATGAACTCCAGCGCGCCATGCGTGCCGAAGTGCAGCAGCGCGTCGGCCTTGAAGTCGTCGCGCAGCCAGCGGTAGAACGCTGAGAAGGCGTGTGTGGGAGCGAAGCCGCTCTCGAACAGCAGCCGCATCGGGTCACCCTCGTAGCCGAATGCGGGTTGCAGGCCGACGAAGACATTGCCAAAAGCCGCGCCCAACACGTGAATCGAGGCGCCATCGGCCTGGTGTTTGCCGGGCGCCGGACCCCACTGCGCTTCGATTTGCGCCAAATGCGGCTCGGCACGCACGTGGGCATCGGTCGGGATACGGGCGTACACGTTGGCGCCTGCGCCATGCCGCGCTGCGTTGCCACAAAGCAGCGCGCTGCGCAGCGCGTCAACGTCCGCAGGCACATCCACGGTATAGCCATCACGCTTGAGTGCTGTCAGCAGGTTGAACAGCGACTCGAAGACGGCCAGAAAAGCAGCCGTGCCCGCGGCACCGGCATTGGGTGGGAAGTTGAACAAAACCACACCCACCTTGCGCTCGGCATGGGTGCGGCGGCGCAATGCCACCCACTTGCACACGCGCGCAGCCAGCATGGCGGCGCGTTCGCTGGCAACCACCATGTCGTGGGCCGCGCCTTGCGCCGAGCCGTCGGCCCGACCGCCGAACACCATCGATCCTGTCGCGCCGTCCAGCTCAGGAATCGCCACCATCATGGTGGCTTCCACCGGCATCAAACCGCGCTCGGAACCTTGCCACTGCGCCAGGCTTTGGAACTCGACGGGCATCGCGGCCAGATAAGGCACATCCAGCTTGGCCAGCATCTCTTCGGCGGCCTTGGCATCGTTGTAAGCGGGGCCACCGACGAGCGAAAACCCGGTGAGCGAGACCACCGCATCCACACAAGGCCGGCCTTGCGCGTCGAGGAAGAAGCGCTCGACCGCCGGGCGCGAATCCAGGCCCGACGCAAACGCCGGGATCACATTCAAGCCCCGCGCTTCAAAGGCAGCGATCACGCCGTCATAGTGGCCGGCATTGCCCGCCAGTACGTAGGAGCGCATCAACAACAAGCCCACGGTGCCTTGGCTGCTTTGGCTGCTGAGTCGCGGCAACTGTGCGACGTTCTCGCCCATGTGCGCGACCGATGCGCCGGCCAGCGCGGGGTGGTAGATGCCCACTTCCGGGTATTGCACGGGCGCCTTGGCGGATACAGCCTCGCGCAGCAGCCTGCGCTCGCCATCCGCATAGCGTTCAACCAGCAAGCGCAGCAGGTTGGCAATGTTGTCATCCGACCCGGCCAGCCAGTACTGCAGGGTGAGGAAATAGGCGCGCACATCCTGCGCGGTGCCCGGCACGAAGCGCAGAATTTGCGGCAGCCGACGCAGCATCTTCATCTGCGCCGCACCACTTTGCGCGGGCGCACCTTCGGCCTTGGGCTTGCCCCGCAGCCGCTTGAGCAGCGCCATGGGGCCACTGGTCTTGCCGTCCATTGCAAACTTGCCCATGCGGGTCAGCTTCATGACCTCGGCTGCGGACATGGCACACACCATGGCATCGCAGTGGTCGCGCCGCGCGCGCAGCGCGGGCAGCACCGGCAGAAAGTGCTCCTCCATGAACAACATGGTGGCGATGACGATGTCGCCGCGCGCAATGTCGTCACAGCAGCGTTGCACGGCAGCCGTGTCGTCACCCCACTCGCTGGCGGCGTGAACGCTGAAGACCAGGCCAGGCAGCTCTTTGCGCAGGCGCTTCTCGGCGCGAGCCGCTGCGCCAGCCACATGGCTGTCAAGCGTGACCAGTACGACGCGCAGCGGCGTGGCCGCCGGCGCATCAGCTGCTGAAGTGCGCCTTGGCATCGTAGAGAGTCTCCACAGTGATGGTGGCTACGCCGCGTTCGCGGGCGAAGCGTTCGGTATTACGGCGTGCCTTACCGCGCACGAAGAATGGAATCTTGTGAAGCTCGCGTTCGGCTTCGCTGGCCCAGCGCGCATCAGCGGTTTCAACGGCCTCATGCGGGGCAGCGGCAGGGACAGCGATCGGCTCAGCCGATGGCCCTGTTGAGACCGTTGGAGCGGCATTCGCAAGGGCTGCGGCTGGCGCTTCCACCGGGGCGGGCCGGGCATGCCCCAAGTGAGAGGCTTGCGCATCACCATGAAATTCGAAGTCGTCGCGAAACATGTGCAGCAGGTGCTCTTCCAGCCCCATCATCAGCGGGTGCACCCAGGTGTCGAAGAGCACATTGGCACCCTCGAAACCCATCTGTGGCGAATAGCGGGCGGGGAAGTCCTGCACGTGGACGGGCGCGGAAATCACGGCGCAGGGAACGCCCTGGCGCTTGGCAATGTGGCGCTCCATCTGAGTGCCCAGCACCAGCTCTGGGTGGGCCGCCTCGATGGCAGCTTCGATCTCCAGATAGTCGTCGCTGATCAGCGGCTCCACACCGTACAACTTGGCGGCCTCGCGCACCTCACGCGCAAATTCCCGGCTGTAGGTGCCCAGACCCACAACGGTGAAGCCAAGTTCTTCGGCCGCCACTCGAGCGGCGGCGACAGCGTGCGTCGCATCACCAAACACAAAGACCCGCTTGCCGGTGAGGTAGGTGGAATCCACGGAGCGTGAATACCAAGCCGAGCGCTGCCCAGCAGCTTCAACGACATCACCAGGCACCTCAACACCCGCCAAGGCGCAGACTTCGGCGATGAAGGCACGCGTGGCCTTCACACCGATGGGGATGACCTTGGTGAAGGCTTGGCCTTGGTTGCTCTGCAACCACAGGGCTGCCGTGTTGGCCGTCTCAGGGTAGAGCACCACGTTGAAATGAGCCTGGCCCAAACGTGCCAAGTCAGCGGGCGTTGCGTCCAGCGGGGCAACCACGTTGATGGCGATGCCCAATTGCTGCAGCAACTGACTGATCTCGTGCACGTCATCGCGGTGCCGAAACCCCAAGGCCGTGGGGCCTAGGATGTTGCAACTGGGGCGAGCCGAACGCTCGGCACGTGCAGTCGGGCACAGGGCACGTACCAACTGGTAGAAGGTTTCGGATGCCGCCCAGTTTTCCTTGCGCTGGTAAGCCGGCAGTTCGAGCGGAATGACGGGCACCGGCAAGTCCAGCGCACGCGCCAAGCCCGCCGGGTCGTCCTGAATCAGCTCGGCCGTGCACGAAGCACCCACCAGCATGGCCTGCGGGCGAAATCGCTCATAGGCTTCGCGTGCGGCCGTCTTGAAGAGTTCCGCGGTATCACCGCCCAGGTCGCGCGCCTGGAAGGTGGTGTAGGTGACCGGAGGGCGCTGTTTCCTGCGTTCAATCATGGTGAACAGCAGGTCGGCATAGGTGTCGCCCTGGGGGGCATGCAAAACGTAATGCACGCCCTTCATGGCGGTGGCTACCCGCATGGCGCCTACGTGCGTGGGGCCTTCATAGGTCCACAGGGTCAGTTGCATTCAGGCCACGAGGCGCGTGCGCCTGTCCAAAGGTCGGGTGAACAGGGCCGCCAGGTCAGCCGCCTGTTCGAAGCCATGGATGGGCGAGAAGACCAGCTCGATAGACCACTTGGTGGTCAGGCCTTCTTCTTCCAGTGGGTTGGCCAAGCCCAGCCCGCATACGGTGATGTCAGCGCGCGCTGCGCGGCAGCGGTCCAGTTGGCGCTCGACGTCTTGGCCTTCGGACAGCTGGGTGCCTTGGGGCAGCAATTCAAGTTCGCGATCGAGCAGCGTGCGGTGCAGGTAGGGGCTGCCCACTTCGACCAATTTCATGCCCAGCTCGCGGCTCATGAAGCGCGCCATCGGCACTTCGAGCTGTGAGTCCGGGAAAAAGAAGACGCTCTTGCCTTGCAGCATCTGCCGGCTGCGGGCCAAAGCGCGTGCGGCACGTTCACGCTTGGGGCCTACGACGCTGGCAAAGCGGGTCGATGCGGTGTCGTGCCCGCTTTGCGCCTGCCAGGCCGCACGCAGCCACTCGGTCGTGCCTTCGGCACCCAAAGGAAACGGGGCGGCAATGCGCGTGGCGCCGCGCGCTTGCAAGGCGGCCAAGGTGTCGCCCAAAAACGGTTGGGCAAAAAGCACCTGTGTATTCGGCCCGATCGACGGCAGCTCTGTGGACTTGCGCGGCGGCAGGAACTGCACCGGACCGATCCCGAGTTCGTCGAACAGGCGCTGGAATTGGTCCTCAACCACATCGGCCAAGGCCCCGACGACCAAGAGCTGGCGTTCGTCAGTGGCCGGCATCTGAGGCACCAGCGAGCTCAGGCAGGCATCTTCGCCTTGCGTGAAGGTGGTTTCGATGCCGCTGCCCGAAAAGTTGAGCACACGCACCGCTGGCGAAAAGCGTTGCGACAAACGAGAGGCCGCGCGCGACAGGTCCAGCTTGATCACCTCGGAGGGGCAGGAGCCCACGAGGAACAGCGTGCGGATATTGGGCCGCCGCTCGAGCAGGCGAGACACCACGCGGTCCAACTCCTCGTTGGCGTCAGCCAGGCCGGCCAGGTCACGGTCATCAATGATGGCCGTGGCAAAACGCGGCTCCGCAAAGATCATCACACCCGCAGCAGACTGCACCAGATGTGCGCAGGTGCGCGAACCCACCACCAGAAAGAAGGCGTCTTGGATCTTGCGATGCAGCCAGACTATGGATGTCAGGCCGCAGAAAACTTCGCGTTGGCCACGCTGCTTCAAGACCGCAGGCTGGCTACCTGCATCGCCATGTTGGGCTACCAGCGGGATGATCGTGCGTTCGGCGCGGCTGTAGGCATTCATGCAAGCACCTCGCCGCGCACCAAAGCGCCGTGGTCATCGCGCCGTGCCGCGCGCAGCTTCAACAAGAACTGCACCGCATTGACGATGTAGACCGCGTATGCCGTCAGGGCCAGCAGCATCTGAGCGCGAGCGCTCAGCCAGCCTGTGGCCATGCCAACCAGGCAGGCCGTATGCAGGGCGATAACCAGCATGGACACGACGTCTTCCCAGAAGAAGGCGGGCGCAAACAGCCAGCGCCCGAAGACCACCTTCTCCCAAACGCTGCCCGTCACCATGATCAGGTAGAGCAAGCCGGCCTTGACGATGAAGGACAGGCTGGCTGCGAAGAGACCCTCACCGGAGATCAGGTAACGCAGCATCAGCACCGCACTGATGGCGCAGACCAAGAACTGAACAGGTGCCAACACGCCCTGCACCAGCGTCCAGGGCGTGGCGTCACGGCGCAGACGCTCTTCGGCGGTGTACAGCGGCTGTCGCTGGGATGCGGGTCTGTCCTGCGACATGGTGCTTTGGTGTGGTCTTGGGTTCGTCAAGCTGAACGCCAGAATACGGCGGCAAACTCAAACTGTCAATGCGGCGATACGTCACGTTTGCTTGACATATCAAAAGCCCCGCCAAAGCCGCGAAATACGCGTAGCGGCCCTCTTGACAAAGCCGGTTTTTCCTAAAAAACGATTCGTTACGCGGGAAAACCCTTCAACAAGAACTTTGACGGTCGCCGTTACAGGTAGTAAAAACCGGTTGCGCTGAAGCGATGTTGGATAGGGGTGCTCGAAAAGTGAAACCTGGCCCACCGCAGAATTGATACAGGAGAGTCCCCATGCCACCCGGCCCTTCCAGCAATAAACCACATGCCGAATGCGAAATACCGTCTGCGGCGTGGGCCCAGAGTGGCCGCAGCGGCGGTTCAGTTTGGTCAACGGCTGCGTCTGAACGCCTGGACGCGAAGTCCCGCTTGGCCCGCCTGGCGCAAGCACTGGAGTCCGACGTCATTCCGCGCCTGGTTGGCGCGCACGGCCAAGCTGACATTGCCCCGGCGCCGCTCAAGGCCAGCGACATTGAAGCTTTTGTAGCCCAGCTGCGCAGCGCTGGAGATGCCGAGGTTTCAGCCACGGTGACAGCCCTGCACCAGAGCGGCTTGTCGGTCGAAGTGATTTTTCTGGAGCTTTTTGCGCCCGCAGCGCGGCGGCTGGGCGAGCTGTGGGTTTCAGACGAATGCGACTTCGCCTCCGTGACGATTTGCCTGGGTCGGCTGCAACGCTTGTTGCGTGAATGGAGTCGATCTTTCGGCAACGAGGTTGAACACCCCGCCAACGGCCGCCGAATCCTTCTGGCACAACATGCCCACGAGCAGCACAGCTTTGGCCTGTCGATGGTGGCTGAATTCTTTCGGCGCGAGGGCTGGGAAGTGCTGGGCGGTATCGCGGGTGCCGTGGCCGACCCTTCGCTGCAGGTTTCTCGCGAGTGGTTCGACGTGGTCGGCTTCTCGGTTGGCAGTGAATCGAGGTTAGACTGGCTGCGCGAGCGCATCGCCCACGTGCGTGCGGCATCGCTCAATCGCTCGGTCGTTGTGTTGGTGGGTGGCCCGGTTTTTGTTCTCAATCCCGATTGGGTCAAGTCAGCCGGGGCAGACGCCACTGGTCACGAAGGGGGCAAGGCGCCCCAGTTGGCAGAAGAACTTCTGTCGGCACGTATTGAGCGACGTTGAGGCGATGCACGCTCGCGGGCTCCACCTGCTGCGAGAGGATGTTATCGATGATGCCGAAGGCTCCCCAGCGAGCACCCTGCCGATCTGAGGCTCGCCCGGAGTACCACATTTCCACCTGCAGGCCCATTGCCTTATGAGCTCGGCGGGCAGCAAGCCGGCCCTCGAGGCAACGATCTGGCCCTTTCAGCTCAACGCTGAAGACGTCAAGCAACTGTCCGAATCGGCTTGTGATGTCGTCCTCGTTCTGGACGGTTTCGGTGTCATTCACCAAGTCACCGCGCGCGACGCCGATTTATTGAAGTCAGCTCGCCGGGATTGGCGCGGTCGCCATTGGGCCGACACGGTCACCGGCGAAAGCCGCGGCAAAGTGGCCGACCTCATCGACGCGGCGTTCGCCAACATTCCCAGCGCGCCGCGCCAGCTGAACCACCCAGCCAAAGACAAGCCGGACTTGCCCGTGCGATACACGGTGGTGCGAGTCTCAGGCAGCGCCAGCGCGCCGCAGTCCGCTTGCCTGATCGCCTTGGGTCACGATCTTCGCGACAGCGTTGCGCTGCAGCGCCGGCTCGTCGATGCCCAACAGTCCATGGAGCGCGACTACTGGCGTTTTCGTGAAGCGGAAACACGCTACCGCAACCTGTTTCAGTCATCCTCCGAGGCCGTGTTGATCGTCGACGGCACGAGCTTGCGCATTCTTGAAGCCAACCCCGCCGCCAATGCGCTGCTGGGCGATGGCGCCAAGCCTGGAAAAACCTCAGGGACGGGGGCGGCCCTGGCCACTTTGTTCGCTGCAGACGCCGCCGAATCCATCAGCGCGTCGTTGGCCTCAGCTCGCAACTCCGGCAAAACCGAACGCGCCTTGGCCACTTTGGCCGGCAGCGGGCGGCAAATCCAGATCGTGGCGTCATCATTCCGGCAGGATGAGGCGTTTCTTTTTCTGGTGCGCCTGGCGCCTGTGGCAGACACGGGTTCGGCACAGACATCTGCGGCGTTGCGCCCGCAGGCTGGCGACCGCAACGGCAGTGGCGACGACTCGGCATTTGTGCGCAGTGCATCGGATGCATTGGCATTCACCAACAACAGCGGCCGTGTCATCGCAGTCAACCGCGCATTTGCACGCCTGGCGCAGCTGGCCAGCGAAGAACAAGCACGCGGTGAATCGCTGGACCGGTGGATCGGCGGACGCACCGGCGTGGAGCTGTCCATGCTGCTGACCAATCTGCGTGAAGGTGGCTCAACAGGTTTGTTTTCCACCGAATTGCGCGGCACCCAAGGTCTCGTCACGGAAGTCGAGATTGCGGGCTCCAAGCTCGAACCCGCCGGCGCAGCGACCTTTGCGTTCTCGATTCGCGACGTCGGACGACGCCTGGCACCCAGCGAAAGTGCACTTCCAACCAAAGTGCCCGCTTCCGTCCAGCAATTGACCGAGCTGGTTGGGCGGGTGCCGCTCAAGCAGATCATTTCCGAAACCGGGGACTTGATCGAGCGCCTGTCCATCGAGACGGCCCTGGCCATGACCAAGGACAACCGAGCCATGGCGGCGCAATTGCTCGGCCTGTCTCGTCAAAGCCTCTACGTGAAGCTGCGGCGTTTTGGCATGGGTGGCTTGGACAAGGACGTCGAATAGTGTAAGTTTCAGTTGACGTATGCATGTGTCAAGCGCAACATGCACCCATGCGTCTACCCGCGCCTTCGGCCGTAGCTGAACTTCTCAAGCCCATCACCTGGTTCCCGCCCATGTGGGCTTTTGCTTGTGGTGCAGTGGCCTCAGGCGTATCGGCGCAAGGGCGCTGGTTGCTGGTACTGGCCGGGGTCTTGCTGGCAGGGCCTTTGGTTTGCGCCACCAGCCAAGCGGTGAATGACTGGTTCGACCGTCATGTTGATGCCATCAACGAGCCTCAGCGTCCCATCCCGTCCGGGCGGATGCCGGGGCGTTGGGGCTTGTACGTGGCCTGCATCTGGACCCTGCTGTCGCTGGGCGCCGCCTGGGCGCTCGGTTTTTGGGTCTTTGCGGCAGCGGCATTTGGGCTGTGCCTGGCATGGGCCTACAGCGCGCCGCCCATTCGCCTGAAACAAAACGGCTGGTGGGGCAACGCCGCTTGCGGGTTGAGCTATGAAGGCTTGGCCTGGGTCACCGGTGCCGCACTGATGTCGGGCGGCGCTCCAAGCCTGCGGTCCTTGACCCTGGCCGCGCTGTATAGCGCTGGAGCGCACGGCATCATGACGCTGAACGACTTCAAATCCATCAAGGGTGATGCGCACATGGGGGTTGGCTCTTTGCCCGTGCAACTGGGACCCCAACGCGCAGCTAAGGTGGCCTGCTGGGTGATGGCCCTGCCACAGGTGGCCGTGATTGGCCTGCTGCTGGACTGGGGTCAGCCTTGGCATGCAGCAGGCACCGGCGTCTTGCTGGCCGCGCAGCTGCTCATGATGCGCCGCTTCCTGGCCGACCCGCTGCAACGCGCGCTGTGGTACAGCGGCTTCGGTGTTCCTTTGTTCGTGCTGGGCATGTTGGTCTCGGCGTTTGCGCTACGCGCGGTGGAGGCAGCCTTATGAGTGGTTTAAGTTGGTTCGGTATTGCCCGCCTGGGCATTGTTCAGGCGATGCTGGGCGCGGTAGTCGTGCTCACCACCTCTACGCTCAACCGCGTGATGGTGGTCGAGCTTGCACTGCCAGCGCTGCTGCCTGGCCTGCTCGTGGCCTTGCACTACGCCGTTCAGATCTCGCGCCCACGCATGGGTTTCGGCTCGGATGTCGGTGCGCGACGCACACCCTGGATCATGGGCGGGCTGATCGTGCTGGCCAGCGGCGGCTTCTTCGGCGCCGTGGCAACGGCCTGGATGTCCACCAACCGATTCGCGGGAACCGTGCTGGCCGTGCTGGCCTTCACCCTGGTGGGCCTGGGCGTCAGCGCGGCGGGGACTTCGCTGCTCACCCTGCTGGCCAAGCGCGTGGACGCGCCGCGCCGCGCCGGCGCCGCCGCTTTGGTGTGGACGATGATGATCGTGGGCTTTGCCGTCACGGCGGGCACCGCGGGGCGCTTCCTCGACCCCTACACGCCGCTGCGCTTGATGGCGGTTTCAGGCACGGTCTCGGTGATCGCTGTCGTGGTTGCGGCACTGGCCTTGTGGCGCCTGGAGGACAGCGCTGCAGAGCAGTCGGCCAAAGCAGATGCACCCATGACGCCTACCCGCTTCAGGGCCGCGCTGGCCGAAGTCTGGCAAGAGCCTGACGCGCGCCGCTTCACCATCTTTGTCTTTGTATCCATGGTGGCCTACAGCGCGCAGGACTTGATCCTGGAGCCCTTCGCAGGCGTGATGTTCGGCTATTCGCCCGGCGAGTCCACACAGCTATCGGGCGTGCAGCACGGCGGCACTTTGGCAGGCATGTTGCTGGCCGCATTGGCCGGGCGCCGAGTCATGGGCGTGGGTTTCGGGGCGCTGCGCACGTGGACCGTTTGGGGTTGCTGGGCTTCGTGCATTGCCTTGGCCGGACTCGCTTTTGCCGGGTTTGGCGGCAGTGCCGTCACAGCCCATTGGCCGCTGCGCGTCAATGTCTTTTTGATGGGCGTGGCCAATGGCGCATTTTCGATAGCAGCCATTGGCTCCATGATGGCGCTGGCCGGCCACGGCAAGGCATCTCGCGAAGGCACCCGCATGGGCCTGTGGGGTGCAGCCCAGGCCATTGGATTTGCCGCGGGCGGCCTGATCGGTACAGGAGCCAGCGACCTTGCACGCTGGTTGCTCGGCTCACCAGGCCCCGCCTACGCCAGCGTCTTTGTCGCCGAAGCATTGCTGTTCATCGCATCAGCGCTGCTCGCACGACACATCACCTTGCCGGCTGGCGTCAGCGGCAGTCCTTCAATGCCCACGCTGGCAAGCATCCAAACCGCAGAGGAACGGCCATGACCCAGATGACACAGACGGCTTCGCCCGACACTTTCACCTACGACGCCGTGGTGGTGGGCGGCGGGCCTTCGGGCGCCACGGTGGCGCAAGAATTGGCGCAGCGCGGGCACTCAGTGTTGCTGCTGGACCGCGCTGGTCGCATCAAGCCCTGCGGAGGCGCGATACCGCCGCGTCTGATTGCTGACTTCGAAATTCCCGCGCACCTGTTGGTGGCCCGCTCGACGAGCGCACGCATGATTTCGCCGGCTGACAAGCGGGTTGACATTCCCATCGAAGGCGGCTTTGTGGGCATGGTTGACCGGGGGCCGTTTGATGAGTGGCTGAGGCAGCGCGCCCAGACCGCTGGCGCTGTGCGGCAGACCGCGCGCTTCGACCGCATCGAGCGTGACACCGATGGCACCGCGATCGTCCACTGGCACAACGAGGACGACAAGGACGAGCAGGCCGAAGGCGCTATGAGATCGTCCCAGGCGCGGGCTCGCTGCGTCATCGGCGCGGACGGTGCAAACAGCGGCGTTGCGCGCCAATGCCTAGAAGGCTGGGACAGCGGTCGCTTTGTATTCGCTTATCACGAGGTGGTGCGCAAACCCGACGTGGCACCGCCGGGGTACGACGGCACGCGCTGTGACGTGATCTACAACAGCCGCTACTCCCCTGATTTCTACGGTTGGGTTTTTCCACATGGCGATCAGTTATCCATCGGTACCGGCAGTGCAGACAAGGGCTTTTCGCTGCGTCACGCCACGGCGGCACTGCGCGAGGCAGCAGGTCTGGCCGACGCGCAAACCGTGCGCCGCGAAGGCGCGCCGCTGCCAATGAAACCACTGGCTCGCTGGGACAATGGCCGTGATGTGCTGGTCATCGGCGACGCGGCCGGCGTGGTTGCACCTGCGTCTGGTGAGGGCATCTATTACGCCATGGCCAGCGCGCACATGGCAGCCGGCGCGGTGTCCCGTTTCCTGGCCACCGGGCAGGTCAAACACCTGGCCGGCGTGCGCAAAGCGTTCTTGCGCGAACACGGCCGCGTGTTCTGGGTGCTCGGCATCATGCAGCGCTTCTGGTACTCCAGCGACAAGCGGCGCGAGCGCTTCGTCGACATCTGCCGGGACAAAGACGTCCAGCAGCTGACCTTCGAGTCCTACATGCACAAGCGCCTGGTACGCAAGCGGCCCATGGCGCATGTGCGCATCTTTTTCAAGGACATGGCGCACCTGCTGGGCATCGCCCGGGTCGCATGAGTGGGCCCTTTTGAACCATGCTGAAGGTGCCGCAACCTGCCGATCTTGACGTCTTGGCGCCATGGGCGCCTGAGCTCGCCGACACCTTTGTTGCCCTGTCCTGCGACATCGCGCTGGTAATCGACGCGCAGGGGCGAATCGCCACGCTCGCGCAAAACTCAACGCAGCCCATAGCACCGCCGGTATGGGTGGGCAGTGCCTGGATCGACACGGTCAGCCCCGACTCGCGAGCAAAAGTGGAACAGATATTGGCTGACGTCAATGCCAGTGGCCAGGCGCGACGGCGCGAAATCAATCACCCGCAAGCAGTGGGCGGCGCCGTCCCGGTGGCCTACAGCGCAGCCCGCCTGGGCAAAGACGGTCCGACCCTGGCCATCGGCCATGACTTGCGTGCGCAAACCGCCTTGCAACAGCGCTTTATCGCGGCGCAGGCGGCGTTGGAGCGCAGTTACTGGGATACCAACCAGACACAACGTCTGGTCGACGCCGCTCACCACAGCGGCATCGACGACGACGAATTGGCCCATGCATTGGGACGGCTGCTGGAGCGCATCGACCAGGATGAGTTGTCCGGATTGCTGCAAGACGCCCGCCGCCTGGTAGAAAGCCACTTCATGGCGCGCGCTGCGCAGCGCATGAGTGGACTGGCTGTTTCGAAGAACGTGCAGGCTGCTTCTCGGCGCGCAACGGCACGGGGCAAGAAAAATCGCCCGACCTCCTGAGGTCCCCACGCACTGATGACACGAGATTCAAAGAACCGGATGAGAGAACACTGATGGCGGGTTTACCGTTTCCTTTCGTGGCCATCGTCGCGCAAGACGAACTGAAGCTGGCATTAACCGTTTGTGCTGTTGACCCGGCCATCGGCGGCGTGCTGGCCTTCGGCGACCGTGGCACAGGCAAGTCAACCGCCGTGCGCGCCTTGGCTTCACTCTTGCCGGAAATGCGCGTGGTCGATGGCTGCCGCTTTGGTTGCGACCCATCAGCACGCGGCGCGTGGTGCAGCGAATGTCTTGCGCGCTTACCGGCCAAGACCGCGCCGAAATCACATCTCGTACCGGTGCCGGTCGTGGACCTGCCCTTGGGCGCCACTGAAGACCGTGTGGTCGGGGCGCTGGACATCGAGCGAGCGCTTTCGCGCGGCGAGAAGGCCTTCGAGCCTGGGCTCTTGGCGCGCGCCAACCGGGGCTTTCTGTATGTCGATGAAGTCAATCTGCTGGAGGACCATCTGGTTGACTTGCTCATTGACGTGGCTGCGTCTGGCGAGAACGTGGTGGAGCGTGATGGCCTGTCCATCCGCCATCCCGCGCGATTTGTTCTGGTAGGCAGCGGCAACCCCGAAGAGGGCGAACTGCGCCCGCAGTTGCTCGACCGCTTTGGGCTGGCCGTGGAGGTGCGCACGCCTGCCGACGTCGCCACGCGCGTGGAGGTGGTCAAACGCCGCGATGCGTTCGAGCGCGCGCCGCAGGCCTTCATGCAAAGCTGGCAGCCAGCACAGGATGCGGCCCGCAAGCGCATCGTGGCGGCACGCAAGAAAATCGACAGCGTGGTGGTCCCCGATGCCGTACTGGAGCGCGCAGCGGGCCTGTGCCTGGCGCTGGGCACCGACGGCTTGCGCGGTGAACTGACCCTGGTGCGCGCAGCGCGCGCGCTGGCCGCCTACGAGGGCGCCAAGCAAGTGGGCGACGCGCACCTGAAGCGTTTGGCAAGCCCCGCGTTGCGCCACCGTTTGCGGCGCAACCCCTTGGATGACAGCGATGCTTCGGTGCGCGTGGCGCGTGTCGTCGCTGAGCAATTCGGACCATGAATGACGAGCCAGCGCATTCGGCATTGACCCTCTTTGCCGTTGCGCCGCAGGCCCTGGGTGGCGTGGTGCTGCGCAGCGGCGCAGGCCCGCAGCGCGACCAGTGGCTTGCAGCCTTGAAAGCCTTGCTGCCCGAATCAACGCCCTGGCGGCGCATGCCGGCGCACATCACCGACGAAGCCCTCTTGGGCGGACTGGACCTGACGGCCACGCTCGCTGCAGGCCGACCGATCGCGCGGGCGGGGCTGCTGGCACAGGCCGCCGGTGGTGTGGTGCTGGCCGCCATGGCCGAGCGCATCTCGCCTGCCTTGGCATCACGCTTGGCCAGCGCACTGGATGACGGCGCTGCTGGTGGTTCCGCTATGGCCTTGGTTGCGCTGGATGAAGGGCTGGAAGACGAGGCGGCCCCCGAGGCACTGTGCGACCGCGTTGCCTTCATCGTGCAGCCTGACTCCTCGCAACCCAGTGGGGATGCGGCGGCTGTCCAGCGGGCACGTGCGGCTTGGCGCAGCGTGGTGGTGGATGACGCCTGGGTGGCCGCCTTGGCCGCAGCCGCTGATCAGCTGGGCATCCTATCCATCCGCTCGGTTTGTCACGCAGTGACGGTGGCGCGTATTGCCGCCGCACTGGACGGGCGAACCAGCGCGACCCAGGACGACGCAACGCTGGCCGCTCGCCTTGTGTTGGCGCCTCGTGCTTTGCGGTTGCCGCCGGCAGCACCTCCAGAAGAGCCGCCAGCGGAGCCGCCAAACTCACCACCTAACGATCCGGCCAACGAGCAACCCGCAGACGATTCACCGCCTAGCGACGCACAGCCACCAGACCCACCACCCGACGACAAAGACCATCCAGACCAGCAACGCAGCGTTCAGCGTCTGGACGAACAGGTGACTGAAGCCGCCGTGGCGGCGATTCCGCCGGGCTTACTGGCGCAACTGGTGGCAAACGGTCCTGATCATGGGCGGCGCAGCGACGCCGGCCGCGCCGGTCAAGCAGCGCGCTCGCTGCAGCGCGGGCGACCCATCGGTTCGCAACGCGGCGAGCCCCGCGGTGGTGCCCGCCTGGCCTTGATCGACACCCTCAGGGCTGCTGCACCTTGGCAAGCCGTGCGTCGCAAAGCCTTGCTGGCTGCCGCGCCCGCGGCCACCTCAAACGCAACGGCTGAGCGCATGCGCTTGCTGGTCTCGCGCGATGACCTGCGCGTGCAACGCCGGGTTCAGCAGCGCGCCACCACCACCATCTTTGCCATCGACGCCTCGGGCTCAGCCGCCATGCACCGGCTGGCCGAGGCCAAAGGCGCCGTCGAACTCCTGCTGGCGGACTGCTATGCGCGGCGTGATCGCGTCGCGGTGATCGGCTTTCGCGGCGCGGGGGCGCAGGTACTGCTGGCACCGACCCGTTCCCTCGTGCGGGCCAAACGCCAATTGGCGGGTCTGCCGGGCGGCGGAGGTACACCATTGGCCACTGCCATTGATGCCGTGAACGCCATGGCCACCGCCGTGCGGCGCGGTGGGGCCACGCCGCTCGTGGTGATGTTGACCGACGGCAGCGCCAACATCGCGCGCGGCGGCATACCCGGTCGCCCCCAGGCTGCTTCAGACGCCCTGTCTGCAGCCAAGGCTTTCGGCGCGACCAACACCCGTGCTTTGCTCATCGATACCTCGCCCCGATCAAGCCCTTTGGCGCAGCAACTTGCACACGCCATGCGCGCGCAGTGTTTGGCCTTGCCGCACGCTGAAGCGGGTGCCTTGTCTGCTGCCGTCAGGCGGGCGCAGTCGCAAACGCACTCGCAACAAACTCCTCACCATGCCTGAGCGCGAACCCCCCGCTTGGTGGCCGCACCGCGCAGCGAGTGACATGGTCGCCGTGCGCCATGTTCGCTGGCATGTACAGCGCTGGGCATGCCAGCAAGCGCAGGCACCGGTGGCACTGTTGCTGCACGGCACGGGCGCTTCCTCGCACTCTTGGCGGCAACTGGCTCCACTGGTTGCACAGAACTTTCATGTCGTCGCCCCTGACCTGCCGGGTCATGGCTTCACCATGACACCTGCTCGGCATCCCCTGTCACTGCCCGCCGTCGCCAGCGATATTGCGGACTTGATGGCGAGCTTGGCGATAGCGCCGGCACTGGTTATCGGCCATTCAGCAGGCGCGGCCATCGCTGTGCGTCTGGCTTCGGACCGATGCATTCGCCCGGAACTCCTGGTGTCCATCAATGGCGCGCTGATGCCGCTGCAAGGTACGGCGGGTCGTTGGTTTTTGCCTTTGGCCCGGCTGCTTGCTTCAAATCCCTTGGTGCCACCGGCTTTTGCCACTTGGGCTCGCCTGCCCACTGCAGCGCGGCGCATGCTCAGCGGCACGGGCTCTTGGATAGATTCTGAGGGCGAACGCTGCTACGGCCACCTGATGCAAGACCCCTTGCATGCAGCCGGCGCGCTGCGGCTGATGGCTTCTTGGGACTTGGCGTCGATGCAGGGGGCGGTGGCCGCACTGGATGTCCCTTTGTTGCTGCTGGCCGGCGGCAATGACCGTATGGTGCCGCCGGAACAGGCGCGGCTGGTGGCAAGGCACTCACACCACGCGCAGGTGGCTGTACTGCCTGGCGTGGGGCACTTGGCGCACGAGGAGAACGCCACCGCAGTTGCCGCAGCGATCGGCAGTGCTTGGCGCAAGGCGCACAGCCCGGCGCCCCCAAGCGCTCAATGCGCCGGCAGGGTGCTGGTGCCAACCCCCAGGGTTGCGGAATGCACCCCGCCGCCCGTCAGACCGCCGCTCGAAGCCTGATCCAGCAGGCTCAGCGACCGTGGCGAGTGATTAACGTCAGCCGCCGCAGCCGCAGCGAGCAAACCCGGCAAGTTGCCAAAGGCGACCAGTGGCAGCCAGCCTTCGCCTGCCACCGCGAAATGCGAAAACGACAAACCGTATTCAGTCATCAAGCGACTCCACTAAGGGATTTCCGATGGGGTGTGAGATTGACACCCTTTTGTAGCACTGTCTATACTAGTTTACACCTTGGACTGACAGGTTGACATGACGGTGACATGCACTCCTCGGTCTTTGTCGAACCAGACGAACCCTAGGAGCTGCACGATGCACAAAACCGAAGACCGGATCGAGCGTGCACTGGCCGGCGCGCTGAAGCGCACGGATTCACACGGCGCACCGCCCACGCTGGCCGCCGCCATCCGCCATGCAGTCTTCCCAGGTGGCGCGCGCATACGCCCGCACCTGTGTTTGGCTGTGGCTGCCGCCTGTGGGGACAGCGACCCGCTGCTGGCCGACGCCAGCGCTGCGGCGATTGAATTGCTGCACTGCGCATCGCTGGTGCACGACGACATGCCTTGTTTTGACGCCGCGCTCACCCGCCGGGGGCGTCCGTCCGTGCATGTGGCGTACGGCGAACGCAGCGCGGTGTTGGCGGGCGACGCACTCATCGTGATGGCCTTCGAGACCCTGGCTGCAGCCGCAGTGCACCACCCACTTCGACTGGTCGGTTTGGTCACCGCATTGGCCCGACGCGCGGGCATGCCCAACGGCATCGTGGCGGGACAAGCCTGGGAATGCGAGGACTGGGTGGCCTTGCCCGATTACCAACGCGCCAAAACCGGTTCGCTCTTTGCAGCAGCTACCGAGATGGGCGCCCTGGCTGCCGGTGGCAATCCCGAGGGCTGGCTCGGCTTTGGCGACTGGCTGGGCCAGGCCTATCAGGTTGCGGACGATATTCGCGACGCCGCTGCTAGCGCTGAAGACATCGGCAAGCCCGTCGGCCGGGACCGCAGCTTGGGCAGGCCCAGTGCCGTCGCCGAGTTCGGTCTTGCGGGGGCGCTGGAACACTTTGAGGACCTGGTAGCACGCGCCAGCGATGCCGTGCCGCCAGGTCGCAGCGCAGACCGCTTGCGCGCTTTGCTCCACAGCGAAGTCATGCGCTTGCTACCCCCACCGCTGAAGCTGCAGGCGCGCGCGCTGGCCGTCGCATGAATTTATCAATCAGACACTGGGCCTTGGATCTCCCACAGCGCTGGCTGGACCTGCGCGACCGCCTGGTCACCAGCCCCCGCTTCCGAGACTTTGCCAGCCGCTTTGTTGCCACGCGCCCGGTCGCGCGCGAACGCGCAAGCGAGCTCTTTGATCTGGTGGCGGGTTTTGTCTACACCCAATGGTTGCTCGCCTGCGTTGAGCTGAAGCTTTTTGAGCGGCTGGCTCGAGCGCCGCTCACAGCTCAGCAGTTGTCGCTCGAGTCCGACTTACCGCTTCAGTCAGCACTGCGCCTGTTGGAGGCGGCTGCTTCGCTGGGCTTGACCCAGCGGCGCGGCGTAGATGAGGCGGGTCACACCCGATTCGGCTTGGGCTCCTTGGGGGCAGCCATGGTGGGCAACGGCGCGGTTGTCGCCATGGTTCAACACCACCGAAGCTTTTACGCCGACCTGGTTGACCCTGTGGCCTTGCTGCGTGGCGAACGCACCGGTGAGCTTTCTTCGTATTGGGCCTATGCCGGCGGTCACGCGGGCCATCGTGCGCCTGGTGGGCTGCCGACAGCCAACACGGCACCGTACTCCGCGTTGATGTCTGCTACGCAGCCGCTGATCGCCGACCAGGTTCTGGACGCTTATCCGCTGGGCCGCCATCGTTGTTTGCTGGACATGGGTGGCGGCGAGGGTCGCTTTGTGGCAGCAGCGCTCGAACGCGCGCCTCACCTGCGCGCCATGGTGTTTGATCTTCCGTCCGTCGCCGAAGCTGCGCGTCAGCGCTTTTCGCAGCTTGGAATTGCCGACCGCGCAAGCGCCCACGGCGGTGACTTTCATCGCGATGCAGCACCCGGCGGTGCGGATGTGGTTTCACTCGTGCGGGTCATCTACGACCACGACGACGAACCGGCGCTGGCCATCTTGCGCGCCGCACGCCGTGCACTGCCCCTGGGCGGCACGCTGCTCTTGGCCGAACCCATGGCGGGCACATCCGGTGCGCAAGCCATGGGCGCCGCTTATTTCGGCATGTACCTCATGGCCATGGGAAGCGGGCGCTCACGCACGGCTAAAGAGCTGTCTGTGCTGCTCCAGCAAGCTGGCTTTGACCGTATTCGCGAACGCAACACGTCATTGCCGCTGCAGGCTGGGCTCTTGGTAGCACGGGCCGCCTGAAGTCAAGTTGACGCCTAAGCGTAAATTCGCCTTGACACTTTTGATAGTAAGTCTAGGATTACAGTCATGCATCCAACCAGACCCGCCGTGACTGACCAAGCGAACAAGGTGTTGTGTCGCAGTGGCGAAACCGAAGGAGCGTGCGCATGAAGACCATCACCACCACCGCTGTCGTTTTGGAAAAGCCCGAGCGCCTGGCGCTTCAAGACTTGGACCTGTCAGAACCGCAGGATGAGGATGTGGTGGTCGATGTCGAGTGGAGCGGCATTTCCACCGGGACTGAGAAGCTTCTTTACACCGGCGCCATGCCCACGTTTCCCGGCATGGGCTACCCCCTGGTGCCGGGCTATGAGTCGGTGGGCCGTGTGCTCGCAGCCGGTCCGAACTCCGGTCACCAGGTTGGCGAACGGGTTTTTGTGCCCGGCGCCCGCTGCTTTGGCGAAGTGCGCGGCCTGTTCGGCGGCGCTGCATCGCGGCTGGTCGTTCCTGGACAGCGCACCTTCAAAATCAGCGACGAATTGGGCGAAAACGCCGTGCTGCTCGCGCTGGCAGCAACGGCCTACCACGCGGTCGCCAATGGCGGCCATCGCGACCCCATCGTGCCACCCGACTTGATCGTCGGCCACGGCGTGCTCGGGCGCCTGCTGGCGCGCATGACGGTACTGGCAGAGTTTCCAGCACCCACGGTTTGGGACACCTGCGCCGAGCGGCGCGGCGGCGCCCAGGACTACCACTACCGCGTCATCCATCCGGACGAAGACGAGCGCCGCAACTACAAGTCGATCTACGACGTCAGCGGCGACGCCAAGATCCTGGACCGCCTGATTTCCTGTCTGGCCCCCGGTGGCGAGATTGTGCTGGCCGGCTTTTACAGCCAGCCACTGTCCTTCATGTTCCCGCCGGCCTTCATGCGCGAAGCACGCATCCGCGCCGCCGCCGAGTGGCAGCCAGCCGACATGCTGGCGGTGCGCGAGCTGGCCGAGTCCGGCTTCTTGCCACTCGAGGGTTTGATCACCCACCAGGCCAACGCCTGCGACGCCGAACGCGCCTACCGCACGGCGTTCAGTGACACCGATTGTTTGAAGATGGTCCTTGACTGGAGAGCCCGCGCATGAGTCCCACCGCCACGGTCCAATTCATGCAGCGCGAACGCCTGCTTGCAGAAGCCGCCATCGAGCCCGATCCGGTCTCCACCTCGCCCGCAGCCAAGACCACGCAGATCATTGCCATCTACGGCAAGGGTGGCATCGGCAAGAGCTTCACGCTGGCCAACCTGAGCTACATGATGGCGCAGCAAGGCAAGAAGGTGCTGCTCATCGGCTGCGACCCCAAGAGCGACACCACCAGCTTGCTGTTTGGCGGCAAGGCTTGCCCAACAATCATTGAAACCAGCTCGAAGAAAAAGCTCGCCGGCGACCCGGTGCAGATCGGCGACGTGTGTTTCAAGCGCGACGGTGTCTATGCCATGGAGCTGGGCGGCCCGGAGGTTGGACGGGGCTGCGGCGGGCGCGGCATCATCCACGGCTTCGAGACGCTGGAGAAGCTGGGCTTCCACGACTGGGGCTTCGACTTCGTGTTGCTGGACTTTCTGGGCGACGTGGTTTGCGGCGGCTTCGGCCTGCCGATAGCGCGCGACATGTGCCAGAAGGTCATCGTGGTGGCCAGCAATGACTTGCAGTCGCTTTACGTGGCCAACAACGTTTGCAGCGCTGTCGAATATTTCCGCAAGCTGGGCGGCAATGTCGGCGTGGCGGGCATGGTGATCAACCGCGACGACGGCACAGGCGAAGCCAAGGTCTTCGCGGGCAACGCCGGCATCCCGGTGCTGGCCACGATCCCGGCCAACGAGGACATCCGCCGCAAGAGCGCCAGCTACGAAATCATCGGCCGGCCGGGCACGCAATGGGCACCGCTGTTCGAGGAACTGGCCACCAACGTGGCTGAAGCGCCGCCGGTGCGTCCCAAGCCGCAAACGCAAGACCAGTTGCTGGGCCTGTTCTCGGCCGAAGTGACGGGACGCGACTTCAAGATGGAGCCAGCAACGCTGTTTGACATGGTGGGCAAGAACGAGATCGTCAAGCCCAGCTTGGAAGTCATCTACGACGCGGCCTGACATGAACGCACCCGACCGCATCATTCCCATCGCCGCTGAAGGCAGCGCCTGCCACGGCGGGAAGGATGCGATGCGTGCGGCTGCCGATGCAGCCGGCAAGAGTGAGACGTTGGCGCAGTATGCGCGTGACTATCCCGTCGAAGCACGCGGGCCGCACGACCAGCCGCAGAGCATGTGCCCGGCCTTCGGTTCGCTGCGCGTGGGTCTGCGCATGCGGCGCACCATGACCATCCTGTCGGGCTCAGCTTGCTGTGTCTATGGGCTGAGTTTCACCTCCCACTTCTACGGCGCGCGCCGCAGCGTCGGGTATGTGCCCTTCAACAGCGAAACGCTGGTGACCGGCAAGCTGTTCGAGGACATCCGCGATGCGGTGCACGAA
Organism: Rubrivivax sp.; assembly: GCA_965249635.1. GTDB lineage: Bacteria > Pseudomonadota > Gammaproteobacteria > Burkholderiales > Burkholderiaceae_C > Rubrivivax. The sequence continues at coordinate 680,516 of OZ252248.1, forward strand.
CAAGCCGACCCGACCAAGCTCGATGCGCTGGTGGTCATCAACCTGTGCGTACCCACTGCCAGCGGCGTGCCGCTGCAGTTGCTGCCCAAGGCGATCAACGGCGTTCGCGTCATCGGTATCGACGTGCCTGGCTTCGGGGTACCCACGCACGCCGAAGCCAAGGATGTGCTGGCGGGTGCGATGCTCAGCTACGCCCGCAGCGAGGCGGAGCAAGGCCCTGTGGCGGCGCCCCGCCAAGCCATCACCGACAAGCCCACCGTAACGATGTTGGGCGAGATGTTTCCGGCCGACCCCGTGGGCATCGGCATGATGCTTGCGCCCATGGGTCTGGCGGCCGGCCCGGTGGTGCCCACGCGCGAGTGGCGCGAACTTTATGCCGCGCTCAAGAGTGATGTCGTCGCCGCCATCCATCCTTTCTACACAGCCAGCGTGCGTGAGTTTGAAACTGCGGGTCGCAGTGTCGTCGGCTCCGCACCGGTTGGCATCGAAGGCACTGCCGCTTGGCTGGAGGCCATTGGCCGCGCTGCAAACGTAGGCGCCGACCGCATCGGCGAGGCCCAGCAGCGTGTGCTGCCAGCCATCCAGGCCGCGCTGGCACGGTCGCCGATCAAGGGACGCATCACGCTGTCGGGCTACGAGGGCTCCGAGTTACTGGTCGCGCGCCTGCTGATCGAGTCGGGTGCCGAGGTTCCTTACGTCGGCACCGCATGCCCACGCACGCCATGGTCCGCTCCTGACCTGGAATGGCTGCAGTCCAAAGGTGTGCACGTGCAGTTCAGGGCTTCACTCGAGCAGGATATTGCTGCGATGCGCGAATTCAGGCCCGATTTGGTCATCGGCACCACGCCCGTCGTGCAGGCGGCCAAACAGGCCAACACACCTGCCTTGTACTTCACCAACCTCATCTCAGCCCGGCCTCTGATGGGCCCGGCCGGTGCCGGTTCGCTGGCCCAGGTCATCAATGCAGCTCTGGGCAACCAAGCGCGCTTCGATGCGATGAGCGCCTTCTTCGGCTCCACCGGCCAGGGCGACCGCGCCGGCGTGTGGGAAGACACCCCGCGTCTGCGGCCGGAGTGGCGCAGCGAAACCCGCCGCCATCTCGAAAAGGCAGCGAAGAAACGCAAGGCAGAGGAGATGCTGTGAGCCTGCTGCACACGGCCACTCTGCAAGGCGCCGGAGGAACCTGCTGATGCTGGTTCTCGATCACGACCGCGCGGGCGGCTACTGGGGAGCGGTGTATGTCTTCACCGCCATCAAAGGGCTGCAGGTGGTCATCGACGGCCCCGTCGGCTGCGAAAACCTGCCGGTGACCTCGGTGCTGCACTACACCGACGCGCTGCCGCCGCACGAACTGCCGATCGTCGTCACCGGTCTGGCCGAAGAACACCTCGGCCGCGAAGGCACCGAGGGTGCGATGAAGCGGGCCCATGCTTCGCTCGACCCCGACCTGCCCAGCGTGGTCGTGACCGGCTCCATCGCCGAAATGATTGGCGGCGGTGTCACGCCCGAAGGCACGGCCGTGCAGCGTTTCCTGCCCCGCACCATCGACGAAGACCAGTGGCAGACCGCTAACCGTGCAATGTATTGGCTGTGGCAGCAGTACGGCTTGCGTCACATTCCGGCCCGTGTGCGCAAGGACGGCGAGAAGCCGCGCGTCAACCTCATCGGCCCGAGTTACGGTGTCTTCAATGGCCCCAGCGATCTCGCTGAGATCCGCCGGCTTGTCGAAGGTATCGGCTGTGAGGTCAACCTCGCCTTTCCGCTGGGCAGCCACTTGCTGGACGTGCCGCGCCTGGTCGAGGCCGACGTCAACATCTGCCTGTACCGCGAATTCGGTCGCAGCCTGTGCGAGGCGCTGGAGCGTCCTTACCTGCAGGCACCCATCGGCCTGCACAGCACAACATCCTTCCTGCGTGAGCTGGGCAAGCTGACCGGCCTGGACCCTGAACCCTTCATCGAACGCGAAAAGCACACCACGATCAAGCCCATCTGGGACTTGTGGCGCTCGGTGACGCAAGACTTCTTCGGCACGGCCAGCTTCGCGGTTGTGGCCAACGAGACCTACACCCGCGGCATTCGGCACTTCCTTGAAGACGAGCTGGGCATGCCCTGCAAGTTTGCGGTGCCGCGCAAGCCCGGCGCCAAGACCGACAACGATGTTGTGCGTAACCTGTGCCACACGCAGACGCCCCTGGTGATGTTCGGCTCGTTCAACGAGCGCATGTACCTGGCGGAGAAGGCGCAGGCCGGCGCTGGCGGACCGCCCGGACCCGCAGCCACCTACATACCCGCTTCGTTCCCCGGCGCGGTCATCCGCCGCGCCACGGGCACACCTTTCATGGGCTATGCCGGCGCCACCTACTTGGTTCAAGAGTTCTGCAACGCGCTCTTTGATGCCTTGTTCCACATCCTGCCGCTGGGTACCGAACTGGACAAGGTTGACGCCACACCCGCGCGCACGCTCGAGGCCCCGCTGCCCTGGGACGACGAAGCGCAGGCTCTGCTCGCGCGGGCCGTCGCACGCGAGCCGGTGCTGGTGCAGATCTCAGCGGCCAAACAGTGGCGCGACCGCGCCGAAATGGCCACGCGCCGCGAAGGCCTGTCGCGCGTCACGCGCGAGCAGGTGACCCGAATCACTGGACTCACGCAGGAGGTCACGAGCGAATGAACGCCGACCGCCTGCTCACCGACGTCGTGGCTTTCCGCTGCGGCTGCCCACATTGCGCGGGTTGTGCGCAACAAAGACCGCAAGGTCGATCTGAGAAAAGAAAGAGTGGTTCACATGGCTGAACGCAGAGGCTCGGTTTCGGGCCTGACAGACGAAGAAGCTCAGGAGTTCCATCAGTACTGGACCCAAGGGTTCGTGGGCTTCACGGCAATTGCCGTGGTGGCGCACATCCTGGTCTGGATCTGGCGGCCCTGGTTGTAACAACTGCAAAAGATGCGAGGTTCGTCATGACTACCCAAGTGGAACAACACACGAGACCCCAGATGGCAGTGCAAAAGGAAGACCGCAAGGCTTTCTTGATCCTGTTCGTCGCGTCGTTTACGGTGTTTCTGACGATTGCGCTCGTCGGGCAGACGCTGGGTATGCAGTGGCGGTCCTGGTTGCCGGGAGCCGAAGGCGTCAAGTCGGTTACCGGTGGCGTGAAGGCGGCTGTTTACACCTTCATGTCGCATCTTCAATAGGAGGTCACGTTATGTGGCGTATGTGGAAATTGTTCGACCCGCTTCGCACGATGGTTGCGCAGGGCGTCTTCCTTTTTGGGTTGGCAGCATTGATCCATCTGATCTTGCTATCCACACCAACCTTCAATTGGCTCGACGGCCCTCATGCCAATCAGACGCTGAAGCAAAGCGCTGCAATGCCCAAGAAGTAATTCACAGGCAACGCAAGCAAAAACGAAAGACGGGCCTGGCTCTCGCGAGCCGAGCCCGATCTTTCCCCAACATGAAATGAGGAGCCAGCCATGGCGATGCTGAGTTTCGAACGCAAATACCGCGTGCGCGGCGGCACGCTGGTCGGGGGCGACTTGTTTGACTTCTGGGTGGGGCCGTTTTACGTCGGCTTCTTCGGTGTCACGACGCTGTTCTTCACCTTCCTGGGTGTGGCCATGCTGCTTTACGGCGCTGCCCTGGGACCCACCTGGAACCTGTGGCAGATCAGCATTGCGCCACCGGACTTGAAATACGGCCTGGGCCTGGCACCGCTGAAAGAAGGCGGCATCTGGCAGGTGGTCACCGTGTGCGCCATTGGCGCCTTTGGCAGCTGGATGCTGCGCGAGATCGAGATCAGCCGCAAGCTGGGCATCGGGCTTCATGTGCCGTTCGCCTTCGGCATGGCGATCTTCGCTTACGTCACGTTGGTGGTGATTCGCCCCGTGCTGCTGGGTGCCTGGGGCCACGGTTTTCCGTACGGCATCTTCAGCCACCTGGATTGGGTGTCCAACGTTGGATATCAGTATCTGCACTTTCACTACAACCCGGCGCACATGATCGCCATCAGTTTCTTCTTCACCTGTGCGCTGGCGCTGTCGCTGCACGGGGGATTGATCTTGTCGGCCACCAACCCCGGTGCGGGCGAGATGGTGAAAACCCCGGACCACGAAGACACCTTCTTCCGCGACCTCATCGGCTACTCCGTAGGCACCTTGGGCATTCACCGCCTGGGACTGTTCCTGGCGCTGGCGGCTGTGTTTTTCAGCGCCGTGTGCATCGTCATCAGCGGTCCCTTCTGGACGCGTGGCTGGCCTGAATGGTGGAACTGGTGGCTGGCGCTGCCGATCTGGAAATAAGCGATTCAGCAACAGGAGCAAAACCATGGCTGAATACCAAAATCTCTTCACGCGTGTGCAGGCCGTGGGCCCGGTGCAACTCGGCATCGAGTTGCCCCAAGGGAACAGCCCGCGCAGCGGCACACCGCTGCTCGTTCACCTGTTTGGCCGCTTGGGCAATGCCCAGCTAGGACCTATCTACCTGGGCAGTCTGGGCATCGCCTCGCTGATCCTGGGCATGCTGTCCTTCAACATCATGGGTTTGAACATGTTGGCCTCGGTCAACTGGAACCCGGTGGAGTTCATTCGGCAGTTGCCGTGGCTGGCCCTGGAGCCACCACCGCCCGGCTATGGCCTGAGCTTGCCGCCCATGAACCAAGGTGGCTGGTGGCTGCTGTCCGGCGGCTTGCTGACGGCGTCCATGCTGCTGTGGTGGGCGCGCACCTACCGGCGGGCCCGGCAGCTGGGCCTGGGCACACACATCCCCTGGGCCTTCGCTTCGGCCATCTGGTTGTTCCTGGTGCTGGGCTTCTTCCGCCCGGTGCTGATGGGTTCCTGGGGTGAGGCGGTGCCGTTTGGCATCTTCCCGCACCTGGACTGGACGGCAGCTTTCTCGCTGCGCTACGGCAACCTGTTCTACAACCCCTTCCACGCACTGTCGATCGCCTTCCTCTACGGATCGGCGCTGCTGTTTGCCATGCACGGGGCCACGATTCTGGCCGTCAGCCGCTACGGCGGTGACCGCGAGATCGATCAGATCATCGACCGCGGCACGGCCAGCGAGCGTGCTGCTCTTTTCTGGCGTTGGACCATGGGCTTCAACGCCACGATGGAGTCGATTCACCGTTGGGCTTGGTGGTTTGCCGTGCTGACGCCTTTGGTTGGTGGCATCGGCATCTTGCTGACGGGCACCGTGGTGGACAACTGGTACCTGTGGGCAGTCAAGCATGGCTTTGCACCACCCTACCCCGCGGCCGTGCCAGCCGTCATTGACCCAGCGCTGCTGGTACAGGGAGGCAAGCCATGAGAGCGCTCATCGTCACTTTGCTCAGCGCCACGTTGCTGGCAGCCTGCGAACGGCCACCCATGCAGAGCACCCAGCAAGGCTATCGCGGCACGGGCATGCAGCAGGTGGACAACCCGCGCATCTTGGCTGCACAAAAGGCCGCGCTGCCAGCGCTGCCAGACTTGCCACCACCAGGCTCCTCTGACGGCCCGAAAGCCAAGGACGTTTTCCAGAACGTGAAGGTCTTGGGCGATCTGTCGGTGGGCGAGTTCACCCGCCACATGGCCGCCATCACCCAGTGGATAGCGCCGGAGGAAGGCTGTGGCTATTGCCACAATCTGGCCAACCTGGCGGACGACTCCAAGTACACCAAGGTGGTGTCGCGGCGCATGATCGAGATGACGCAGCACGTCAATTCCGATTGGAGCCAACACGTCTCCACCACCGGCGTGACCTGCTACACCTGCCATCGTGGCAAGCCCGTGCCAGAGAACATCACATTCGCGGTGCCCACTCCCAAGAACAACCGCGTCGGTCCAGGTTTGGGTGACGATGCAGGGCAGAACAAGGCCGACCCGTCCATCGCATTGGCTTCGCTGCCCTACGACCCCTTTGGGATTTACCTGGCCGGCGGAAAGACAGGCAGCGAAGAAATTCGTGTGCAGGGTGTGAAAGCGCTGCCGCAGGATGACCACCGCTCATCGATCAAGCAAGCCGAGTTCACGTACTCGCTGATGAATCACTTCAGCAAATCGCTCGGCGTCAACTGCACTTTCTGCCACAACACGCAGTCGTTCCAGTCATGGAATGGCCCTGTCCAACGTGTCACCGCATGGCATGGCATCCGCATGGCCCGCGACCTGAACAGCGCTTACCTGCAGCCCCTGACCGGCACGTTCCCGGCCCACCGGCTGGGGCCAACGGGTGACGTGGCCAATGTGAGTTGTGCCACCTGTCACCAAGGGGTGAACAAGCCGCTGGCCGGCTTGGCTATGGCCAAGGATTACGCTGGCTTGGTCAAAGTTGCGGCGGCGCCAGCGCAAGCAGCAGGCTTGCCCGCAGCGGTCGCAGAGGCTCGCCGGTCGGTCATGTTCTTCGCCGTCAATTCGCCGGTGCTGGAGGGCGCACAGGCGAAAAGCCTGGAGCAGTTGATCGCAACCATGAAAGAGGAGCGCAAGCTCAGCGCCACGATCTCTGGCTACCACTCGGCTGCGGGCACCCTGGCGCAAAACCAAGAGTTGGCCAAGCAGCGCGCCACGAACGTCCGCGACGCGCTCTTGACCGCTGGCATCGACAAGGCTCGAGTAAAGCTGGCCAAGCCCCAACAGACCGAAGCCAATGTGGCCGGTGAAGACGCCACGGCAAGGCGTGTCGAAGTCACGGTTCGCTGAGCAAGTAGCGCGCAGCACCCGAGCCGGCGATGGGCTGCGCTGAGGCCGCCGTCTTGGTGCTGGCGCAGTACCGCCGCGATGCCCTGGCCTGGGGCCTGTCGCGGTTGGTTCTGGGGCCGCGCCAACTGGGCTCACCCCCCGGTTTGCGCTTTGCGCGAATTCTGGGCAGTGGGCGCGATGCGGGCTTCGGTTTGGCTCCCAGCTTTGAACGCCAGGGTCTGCTGGCGTTTTTTGATGACCTGCCCTCGGCGCAATCTTTCCTGGCCACGTCGCCCGCCGTACAGGGTCGTCGTGCAAGGGCCAGCGACTACTTGACCGGACTGCTCGCGGTCTCAAGCAGTCGGGGCTCTTGGGGCGGCAAATCGCTTTCGCCCGGCACACCCATTCCTACAGACCAACCGGTGGCCGCGCTCACGCGCGCTTCGATCCGGCCCCACCATGCGCGCACGTTCTGGCAACACTCCCCGCCCAGCGAGCGCAGCGTCGCCAGCGCGCCGGGTTGCCAACTGGCGGTAGGCCTGGGTGAGGCACCGCTTCTGCGCCAGGCCACCTTCAGCCTGTGGGATTCAGCAGCCGCGATGACCGCCTACGCAACGCAAGGCGCCCACCGTGAAGCCAGCCGAGATGCGTGGCAGAAAGACTGGTTCAGCGAGTGGATGTTCGTGCGCTTCCAGCCGCTGCAAGTCGAAGGGCAGTGGCGTGGCCGGACCTATGGCTGACGACCATCGTGTCGTTGTGGTTGGTGCGGGCATCGGCGGCCTGGTGTCGGCACTGCTGTTGGCCTCGCGTGGCCTGGACGTCACCGTGGTGGACAGCGCCGATTCACCGGGCGGCAAGATGCGCGCGGTCATGGTGGACGGCGTGCCCATCGACGCCGGGCCCACGGTTTTCACGATGCGATGGGTGTTTGACGAGCTGCTGGCGCAGGTCGGCTCCTCTTTGGAGGATCTGGTAAGTCTGACGCCACTCAAAGTGCTCGCGCGGCACGCCTGGCGGCGCCATGACGGCCATCTGGATCTGTTCGCCAACGAGGCCGATTCGGCTGACGCCATCGCGCGATTTGCATCGCCCGCAGAGGCTACCCGCTACCGCGCCTTTTGCGTCGAAGCGCAGCGTGTGTACCAGGCGCTGCAAGGCCCGCACATCCGCGCGCAGCGGCCGAACGTGTTCAGTATGACCGCTGCGCTGGGTCCCGCTGGGCTGCGCACACTGGCGGATCTGGGCCCGTTCTCGACGCTGTGGCGCACATTGGGCCGCCGCTTCCAGGACCCGCGGCTGCAGCAGCTGTTTGGGCGTTATGCCACCTATTGCGGCGCGTCGCCCTGGGCAGCACCGGCCACGCTGATGCTGGTCGCCCACGTGGAGCGCGAGGGTGTCTGGTCCATCGAAGGCGGTATGTCACATTTGGCGCAGCGGCTGGCCGATTTGGCAGTGCAGCGGGGCGTGCGTTTGCGCATGGGCAGCGCCGTGGAACACCTGCGGGTGGAGCAAGGCCGCGCTTGTGGCGTTGTGCTGGCCGGCGGCGAGCAGATCGATTGCGACAGCCTGGTCTACAACGGTGACGCCAACGCCTTGGCCTTGAAGCTGCTGGGCGCGCCTGCAGCGGCAGCGCAGCCCAAGGTGCTTCCCGCAACCCAAAGGTCGCTGTCCGCATTGACCTGGGCCATGCATGTGCGCACCGAGGGCTTCGCACTGGAGCGCCACAACGTCTTTTTCGACGACGACTATGCCAGTGAGTTTGAGGACATTTTTCGCCATCGGCGCTTACCCCAGCGCGGCACGGTCTATGTCTGTGCGCAAGACCGCGCGAGCGTGGGCACCGTACCGCCCGGCAGCGCTGAGCGGCTGCTGGCTTTGGTCAACGCCCCGGCCGACGGCGACCGGCCCGTCCAGGCCCAAACAAACCACCCGTTCGACGCCTCGGAGATTCAGTCATGCGAACAGAGAAGTTGGGCGCTGTTGCAGCAATGCGGGCTGCGCCTGCACATCGATCATCCGAGCCAAGTCCTGCGGCGCAGCCCGGTGGAGTTGAATCAGCAGTACCCGGGTTCCGGGGGCGCCCTGTATGGGCCGGCAACGCATGGCTGGATGGCGCTGTTCAAACGCTCGGGGGCCAGCACAGCCCTTCCGGGGCTGTTCTTGGCGGGGGGCAGCGTTCATCCGGGCCCAGGCGTGCCGATGGCAGCGATGTCGGGCCGACTGGCGGCCGCGACGCTGCTGGCGCACCTCGATTCGACCAGCCGGTTGCACCGGGTGCCTACCTCTGGTGGTACATCGACGCGATCAGCGACGACGGCCGCCACGCCCTGACGATCATCGCCTTCGTAGGTAGTGTTTTTTCGCCCTACTACCGACGCGCCTTCGCCCGCAACCCGTCGGCCGACGCCGAGGATCATTGCGCGCTCAACATCTGCCTTTACAGCCCTGGTGCCGAGCGCTGGACCATGACCGAGCGCGGCAGGCGCCATATCCACCGCGCAGCGCACTCCTTCGTGATCGGCCCCAGCCGGCTCGACTGGACCGGGCAAACGCTGAACCTGGTTTTGGACGAGCGCGCCTCGCCGCTGCCCCGCCGTGTGCACGGCCGGGTCCGCTTGCACCCGCAAGGGCTTTGCACCTTTTCAACAAACCTGGATGCTGCCGGGCGCCACCGCTGGGGGCCCATCGCGCCTTGCGCGCGTGTGGAAGTGGAGTTGGACGAACCGGCTTTGCGTTGGAGCGGCACCGCCTACTTTGATAGCAACGAAGGCGATGAACCTGTTGAACGGGCCTTTCGCCGATGGGACTGGCTGCGCGCCCCGCAGCCTGGTGGAGCCTGTGGCGTTTGGTACGACACGCAGCCGGTTGAAGGCCCACCGCGAAGCATCGGCGCGCGCTTTGCGGCGGACGGCAGCGTTGAACCCCTGCCCTTCCAAGCGCGCTTACGCTTGCCAGCCACACGCTGGTGGCGCGTGGACCGCCGTTCTCCCACCGAAGGAACAGCCGCTGTCGTTCAAAAAACCTTGGAAGACACCCCGTTCTATGCACGCTCGGTCTTGCGGCTGCAGATGGGCGGCACGCCCACAGAAGCGATGCATGAGACGCTGGACGTGCGCCGCTTGACCTCACCCGTCGTGCAGCGACTGCTCCCGTTTCGAATGCCCAGAACAGGCTAGGATTAACCCCTAGGGGGTGATCCGGCTTGAATCCAGAGACAGGCAGTCTGCCGCAGCGGCTTAAAGGGGCGACCCGTGAGCTACACACCCGCGCCGAGCGCAGCGGCGTCATGGCGAACCTGCTGGCAGGCCGCCTGAGCCGCGATGCGTATGTGGCGCTGCTGGTCAACTTGCAGGCCATCTACCGCACGCTCGAACCCGCCGTGCTGGCGCAAAACTGGCCCCTGCCATTGGCCGCGCTGGCGCGCAGCGCGGCGCTTCAGTCGGACTTGAAGGCCTTTGGCACGACCACCACGAGCACGCCGACCCCAGCAACCCAAGAGTATGTGCTGCGCCTGGAAGCTTTGGTCGGTGCACAGGCGCACCGCTTGTGGGCCCACATCTATGTTCGCTACCTGGGCGACTTGTATGGTGGCCAAATTCTCAGCCGGCGCGTCAGTGGCCTCTTCGAGGTTGATAACAGCACGGGCTTCTACGACTTCGGCAGCTCCGAACAAGTGAGCCACTTGCGCAACGAACTGCGCGGCGCCCTAGACAGCCGAACCTTGACGCCAGCGCAGAGCGATGACGTTGTTCAAGAGGCGCTTTGGGCCTTCGAGGCCCATTGCCGCATCTTCGAACAAATTGAATCTAGGACGTGAAGTTGCGGATTTGCGCGTAGAGAGCCGCCGCGCGCCGGGTAGACGCTTCCACTTCGTTGAGCAGACCCGCCACGGGCGGTCCCCCCGGCGCATCGGTGATGTCCATGGCCGCCAGGCTGGCGTTGCTGAGAATGGCGGTGATGACGTCATCGCTGGCAGGCAAGGTCAAACGCGCCGCTTGCCGCAAGGAGATCTCAAGTTGCTCGCGCGCATGGGCAGCCCGCTGCGTCTCCCGAAGGTCCGTCAGAACAAAAATAAAGCCCAATCGCAAGCCGTCGCGGCCGGTAACCGCTTCGCCACGGGCAGCCACCGGAATCACAACACCAGCCGAAATCAAATCGAGCTTGTGCCGCCACGCCTGGGGCGCAGCGTTCAAGCGCGACAAGGCCTCACTCACCAGTTCGGGTTGAGTGAAGCGACTGGCCAAAGGCTCGCTTGGCTCTATCTCCTTGGGGCTCAATTGATGGAAGGCCTCGTTGGTGAAGATGATGCGCCCTTGGCTGTCTGCCACCAGCACAGGCTCACGTGCACCCGCCACGGCACTTCGCACATGCCGCAGCTGATGTTCGGCGATCAACAGCCGCACGGCATGCACCTGCACGATGATGTCCACCAGGGCCACACCGATGGCGCGCGCAAGCGCCACTTCAGTCGATGTCCACGGCACCGCCGTGCCGCGCACGATTTCTGACCATGCATCGAACGAACGGCGCGGCGACAGCTCCAGCGGGTTATCGCCCACCGTCGGTTTTGTTGGATTCCCGGCCCAGGTGACGGTCAACAGCTGTTCTTTGCGAAACCACATCAAAAAGTCAGGCCGGGACGTTGACAGGCGAACGGCCAGGACGCCACTGGCCGTGGGCGTTAGGCTTGCCAGCGCCGGCTCGGCCTTGCCGACCGAGGCGCAAGCAAAGGGCTCCTCGCCGGCTTGCCGCTCTACCCAGTCGAGCAGGGAACGCAGCTCAGGCGTCGAGGGCACTTCACCCGAACTCAAGACCTCGCCATCGTGGAACAGCGCGGCACCGGTTGCCTCCAGCGGCTGCAGCAAAGTGCGTGCATTGCGGAACAGGGCATAGCGCCAATCACCTTCAGTGGATGTAGCCTCCACCAGGCGCTGCTCAAGCCGACGAACCATCAATCCCACCTGTGCGTGGGCGTAGTTCTCGATCGCTGAGATGCGGGTGGATGCCACTTCGGCCAGCAGCTCGGCTGCTGAGCGCACCGTGCGGCGCAAGTAGCGGGGGCTGTAGTGGTGGGCAGCCACCAGGCCCCACAACTGCCCTTCGCGCACCAGGGATGCCGAGAACGAGGCCGAGACGCCCATGTTGCGCAAATATTGCAAATGAACCGGCGACATGCTGCGCAAGCTGCACATGGACATGTCCAGCGGCACATCATCGGGGCGCAACAACGCAGGCTCAAGCATCTGCGGCTCGTCGTCGACGTTGACGAGCATGCGCACACGGTTGCGCAAGTACAGCGCGCGCGCCTGCTGCGGTATGTCGCTGGCGGGGTAGTGGTGGCCCAACAGCGACGCCAAGCGGGGATGGCGCGACTCGGCGACGACCTTGCCATGGCCGTCGGGGTCGAATCGATACACCATCACCCGGTCATAGCCGGTCAAGTCCCGCATGGCCTGCACCACGATGTCAGCCAGCGTACCCACCGACGGCGCACTGCTGAACCGGTGGACAGCAGCGGACAGCGTGCCTGCCAGCACATCGGGTGCCAAGTCAGTCAAGCTGTGCTGCCCGAGCACGGGATCCAGGGCCTCCAGTTCGACCGCCAACAAACCCGGCGCGGCGCGGTGCACGGCCCCTTCGTAGCGACGGCGCTGACCCTGCGGTGCGAGGACACATTGAAAAGCAACCGGCTCGATCAAGTCGCCGTCAGTGGCGAGTCGACGCAACTGATCGCTTAGGTCACCGCCCAGAGACAACAGCGTCGCATTGAGCACTGCGGCCAACGGCAAAGACAGAACGGCTGGTGTGTTGCGGCTGGCCTGAACAACCAGTCCGTTGTCCTCACGCGCCACCAAGAGCACGCCATGCGGTTGCACGGAGCCGATTCGGTGGATCGGCTCCGTGTCGCAATGGGTCAGGTTGACAAGGCCTGGTTGCGGGTCGGATTGCATCGCTGCCGTGGCGCTGTCAATTCATGTGGCGCTGCTGACTCAACACCGGCGCGTCATCATCGTTGTCGTTCGAAACGATATCCAGGTCATGCAAGCGCATGCTCAAGGACTGGGGCTGCATGACCAACATCTGAGCAGCCCTGTCGACCTGCCCCGATGAGAGCCGCAATGCCGTGCGCAGGATTTGACGCTCAACGGCCTGGCTGCTTTCACGCAACAAGGTGGCCATCGGCACCAAACCGACCTGGGCAAGCAGCGCATTCAAGGGTGCCCACTGGTCTTGTTGGTAAGACATTGAAGCAGGCCGTGAGGGCTCCACCAAGCGCAGCGTGAACCCCAGCCGCTCTTGTTCGCCTTCGGTCAGCAAGGTGGATGAAACTTCCACCGAAACACTGAGTTCTCCAATCGTCACCAGCAGCGGTGAGCGCGCACACAAACCCTGTAGCCGCGTGCGAGACAAAACATCACGCCAAGCACCGCTGCGGTCGCCCACCATGTCAGATAGCTGCTGGCCCTTGAGTCGCGCTTCGTTGCCTTGCTGAACCAGTGAGACAAAAGCGGTGTTGGCCAGCAGGATGTGCCCCGATGAATCGGTGATAACCACCGCATCAGGCGTCGACTCGACAAGCGACCGCATCATGGCGGGCGCGCGGTCTTCTCCTTGCGGGCTTTCGTGATGGCGCGCACGCAGCAAAAGCTGCAAGCGTTCACCCACCGTGAAAGGGGTTACCGAAACGTCCCAGTCTTGCGGCTGTGTGCCCAAGCGCAGGCGGACTTCGCTGGCGCGTCCGCTGCCGCGCGCTGCCACCAGCAGCTCGGTCAGCGGGGTACGGGCGGCCGCGGCGACGCTTTGAACAAAATTGCGCTGGTCACTTGTCGCAGACTGCGCCTCCATCACGGCCTGGGCAGCGTCATTGGCTTCCAGGACTTCGAAGGTGGCCGCGTCCAAGACGATGACCGCGTCGCGCGCCACCTGAAAGAGCGTGCGGTACCGATTGTCTGCATGCCGGCGTTGCCAGTAGTCCAGCTCCATTTCATGCTGTGCATCGAGGAACTGGCGCTGAATGGCCGCCACGGCGCGCAGGTCGCGCCCAACCGCCAGCACGGGGCCCCGTTCGCCCAGGCGGACCGCCGTCCAAGCCAGGGGTACCGAGTCGCCGTGAACCACGGGGTGGTTGACCTCGCGGCGCTGCGAGACGCCGCTGGTTTGGGTGTCTTGCAGCAACAACTCAATCTTGCGCTGCGTATCAGCGCTGGCCGTGTCCACCCAGCGCTGACCAACCCATTGGCTGCACTCCACCGGCAGGGCTGCTTTGCCCTCAGCCACGTTGCGAATCACGCCGTCGGGGTCGATGACCAGCGCGATGTCGCTGGCCACCCGAGCAACCACCTCGGCAACCTCCCTGGCCACGGCCGACAAGTTGTCGAAATCTGCGGTTTTGGGGCTGTCTGAGGACATCGCTGTTTGCGCCTGAATTAACCTGTAACGGTAGCACAACACGGGTTTTTCGCCGAGCCCAATCGGCCCCCGCTACTCAAACCACCCAAATTGGCGGACACTTGCATCTGTACCGGTCACCGGACACTTTTTACCTGGAGTTTTTTGCATGCAAACCACCTTGACCAATCGCCGCACCGTCATGCTCGCCGCCGGCGCCGCTTGCGCCATGATCTGCCCGACCGTGGCCCGCGCCCAACCCAAACCCTTGGACGAAAAAGACCCTCAGGCTGCAGCCCTGGGTTATGTGGCTGATGGCACCAAAGCCGACAAGACCAAGTTCCCGAAGTACGCGGCAGGCCAAACCTGCGCGGGTTGCGCCCTGTACCAAGGCAAAGCCGCCGATGCTACAGCTGCCTGCCCGCTGTTTGCCGGAAAGACAGTCGTCGGCAAGGGCTGGTGCAGCGCCTGGTCCAAGAGGGCTTGATGACCGACCCCGATCGGTGCAGGCCTGCCTACACCGGTCTCAGAGGCTGAGAATCCGGCAACGCTTTTAAACCGCGATGGGGCCTTGGCCCCAACGGATCTCGAAGCAGCACGCATCACCCCCGCTGGCTTCGCAGTGCTGTTCAGACACCCGTGTTGCCGGGTGGACCAAGGCCGCAAAGAGGCGCTCGAAGGTGGCGGCGTGAAAGTGGCACACCGGCACTGGGCTGTGCCGATGGCTGCACAGCGGGTTGTCGTGGATAGTGACCATGACGCCGGCAGCGTGCCAGGCTGGCGGTCGGGCGACAAAACGACCGCTGCCAACGAAAGTCCAGGCATGCCTGGAGATTGCCGCGAGCAAGACCCTTGCAGCCAGTGACGCTGGGAGCCGCTTGAGCACGGCTTGCAAGGGGTTTGGAATGCGGTGCGCCAGCAAGTAGTTGCCCGTTGCAGCGCCTGCCGTTCGGGCAACTTCAGCCGCCTGGTCCGGTGCCAGCTGCCCGTATACCGCCAGGTGAAGGCTGCGCACCTCGTCTTGCTCAACCATGTGTTCGGGCGGCTGCACCAGGTAGTAAGACAGACCCGCACGCTCGAAAAGCTGCTGCCGCAGCGCCGCGCCGCCTTTCTCATTCAGCGCTTCGGCCATCCGTGTGATGGCGTTAGGCCCGATCTGTCCTGAAGCTTGCATGGCCCGGAATGCCGAATCTCAAAAGCGCGCCGAAGTGGCGTCATCCATCTGTTCGTGCCCACCACCGCAAGCCGAAACCTGCGCGGCTTGCACCGCCCCGATCGCAGCCAAGGCGGCCGCGGCAATGTCTTCGCCCTTCTTGCGGCGCATCTCGATCTTCGGCCCGTGCATCGTGACCCAGCCTTCATCGGCTGCGGCGATAGCAGCGCCATCAGGCCGTGAATGGACGCGCTGGTCAGCGAAGTCGAAATTGACCTTCTTCTTGCTCTGCGGACCCCAGTAGCCGACACGTCCCAGGTCGTAGAAGGTGCGCTCGAAGCCGCTCTTCAAGAAGGCCTTCAGGCAGCCCATCAGGTACTTGCGGCGGAACTTGTCCTTCTCCCAGGGGTACTGGAAGAAGCTCTTGTTCATGAAGAAGCGCCGGTAGTTGTTCATCACCCGGTCGAGCAACTCTGCGCGGTCCATCGCGTCGGGCTTCATGATCGGCGTGACGAAGTTGTACTTCTCGAAGTCAAAGACCTCGACCTTGTCACCCAGCTCCTGAAACAGGTCGCTGAACGGCCACGGCGTGTACATCGCCCAGTTGGCCATGTCGGGGTTCCAGTCGCGCGCCATCTGGTAGGTCTCTTCCAGCGTCTCGGCGGTTTCGTTCTCCAGTCCGACGATGAACTGCGCTTCGGTCACGATGCCAGCTTCGCGCAACAGGCGGATGGCTTTTTTGTTCTGCTCGATCGTCGTTTCCTTGTTGAAGCGCTCCAGCTTCAGCTGCGCAGCCGCCTCGGTGCCCAGGCTCACATGCACCAGGCCTGCCTTGCGGAACATGGGCAGCAGCTTTTCGTCGCGCAGGATGTCGGTGACGCGGGTGTTGATGCCCCACTGCACCTTGTCTGGAAGGTCGCGGGCGATCAACTCTTCACAGAAGGCGATGAACTTCTTGCGGTGGATGGTGGGCTCTTCATCGGCCAGGATGAAAAAACCCACGCCGTGGTTCTTCACCAAGTCTTCGATTTCGTCGACCACGGCCTTCGGGTCGCGGATGCGGTAGTCGCGCCAGAATTTCCATTGGCTGCAGAAGGTGCAGGTGAACGGGCAGCCACGCGCGAAATTCGGTATCGCAACGCGCACGCCCAGCGGGATGTAGATGTATTTGTCCCACTCAAGAATGCCCCAGTCAGGCTTGATGCGGTCCAGGTCCTGGATGGTTGGCTCGGCGGCCGTTGCAACGATCTGGCCATCAGTGTCGGCGTAGGCAATGCCCTTGACGCAGCCGCGATCCGCCTGGAACCGGCCTTCGTCAACGGCACGCACGAGATTCAGGAAAACCTGCTCACCCTCGCCACGCACGACACAGTCGATCCACGGTGCTTCTTTGAGCACCTGCGGGTACATGAAGGTGCCGTGGATGCCGCCCAGCACGGTGACGATGGCCGGGTTGACCTGCTTGGCGATCTGCAGCAGGCCTTCAGCTTTGTAGATGGCCGGCGTGATGGCGGTGCAGCCCACGATGTCGGGCTGCAGTTCTTCAATGCGCGCCCGGACGGCTTCGTCGTCGAGGTGGTGCGTCATCGCGTCAACAAATGTGACGTCGTTGTAGCCTTCGGCCTTCAAATATCCGGTGAGATAGGCCACCCAGGCCGGCGGCCAGTTACCGGCAATCTCGGCGCCGCCGGAGTGGTAGTTCGGATGAATCAGCAAGATGCGCATGGCGGACTCCGTGACGCCTGGAAGAGGTGTCCACCGTAAGCTCCCAGCGGTTTGCAGGCCTTGCTCTATGTCAACCTTTAGTGACATAGCATCTGTCACGTCAACGTGACAGTCGGTCTTGCCGGAGCGGGATCCCCGGTCTCAAGCCGACTCAAACCCGCTGGCGGCCACCTGCGCTGCGGTACGCACAGCGCCGCTGTCCAGCAACTTGCGCGCCTGCAAGTGGTCCTTGGCGGCATTGATGCTGTCGACCGCGATCAGGCGACCTTGTTTGAAGTGGCACACGCTGAAGCTGCCGCTGGCATCCATGGCCCCGCGCACGATCCACTCATCCGCACCATTCGACAAGCCGGCCATCTGCAGCTTCTTGTCATATTGATCGCTCCAGAACCAGGGCGTGGCCGTGAAGGGCCTCTCCTGGCCGAGCAGGGCCGCAGCCGCACTCTTGCCTTGTTCGGAAGCGTTCTGCACCGACTCCAATCGAAGCAAACTGCCGTCGGCGCTGCGCCGCGCGGTGCAGTCACCGGCAGCCACGATCAGCGGGTCCGCGGTGCGGCCGCAAGCGTCCACCACGATGCCCCGGTCGCACTCCAACCCTGCGGCTTGGGCCAATTCATCACGGGCCTTGACGCCAATGCCCACCACCACGAGGCCGGCCTCCACGATCTGGCCGTTCGCCAACTGCACGCCGCTGACGGCGCCATCCGCGCCCGCCAAGACCGCAACCGGCTGAGCACCCAGAACCAGCTGCACACCATGGCTGCGGTGCAATTGCGCAAACCAATCCGACAACACCGGTGCCAGCACGCGGCCCAGCAGGCGTGGCGCAGCTTCCAGCACCGTCACAGGCAAGCCCTTCTTGCGCGCTGTGGCTGCCACTTCAAGGCCGATGAAACCACCGCCGATCACCACGATGGCGCGGCCTTCGTCCTGGCACAGCGCCATGCGTTGCGCGATGGCTGATGCATCGTCGCGCGAGCGCAAGGCCAGCACACCCGACGCTGCGGCGCCCGGCAAAGGCAAGGTTCGCGGCTCGCTGCCAGTGGCCAACACCAGGCCGCTGTAGGCCTGGCTGCTGCCGTCCGAAAGCACCAAGACGCGTGCCTGTCGGTTGATGGCCTTCACACGCACGCCCGTGCGCAGCATGATGTTCTTGCGCGCCAGCATCTCGGGCGCCCGCATCACCAACTGCGCGGCTTCGATTTCACCGGCCAGCCAGGCCTTGGACAAAGGCGGGCGATGGTAGGGGCCATGCGGCTCGTCACCCAACATGACGATGTCGTCCGCAAAGCCACCGCTGCGCAGTGCCTCGGCTGCCATCACGCCGGCTTGCCCGGCACCTACGATGACCACCGGGGCTGCCTTCTCAGGCCCCGGCTCGCAGGGCAATGCCATTCCTGACGTCACTGTTGGTGTCACTCCTGGCAATCCGGCAGGTGCACCACCGCGCCGTTCATGGCCGCACTCACCTTGATTTGGCAGGCCAGCCGGCTGTTCGGGCGGCGCTCGGCGGCCACGTTGTCCAACATGTCCAGCTCACCCGGCGCCGGCGGTGGCAGCACCTTGGCCAACAGGTCATCGATGTAGCAATGGCAGGTGGCGCAGGCGCACGAGCCTCCACACTCGCCAACGATGCCGTCCACACCGTTGGTGGTGGCACCCTGCATCAGGCTCCAGCCATCGGCCAGGTCAAGTGTGGTGGACTGCCCGGTGGCCTCAACAAAGGTGATTTGCGTCATGTGTTCATTCAAAGCTGTTTGAGATCCAGCACCAGCGGGCTGCGGAAGGTGCTGGACGGCATCCAGGGTAGTTGATCGGCTACGCGCCGGTAATCGGGGACCACCTTGTGGAACTCGTCAAACGCGATTTTCACCGCCAGGCGCGCAATAGCCGTCCCCAAGCATGCATGGACACCGCCGCCAAAGCCGAGGTGGCCGCGTGGCTTGCGGCCGATGTCATAGACATCCGGGTTGGGGTATTGACGCTCGTCGCGGTTGCCCGAGCCGTAGGCCAGGCACACAAAGTCCCCTTCGTGCATGGTCTGACCGTGCAGTGTGAAGTCTTTCATCAAGCGGCGACGGAAGCGCTGCGCCGAGGTGTTGAAACGCAGGCTCTCTTCGATGGCGTCGGGCAGCAGCTCGGGTTTGGCAACCAGAGTACGGCGGGCGTCATCAAAACTGGCCAGGTTGTACGCAAACATCATCATGAAGCCGCCCAGGCTTTCAACACCGGCCATGATGAGCGTGGTTGTGGTGAGCAGCACCTCGCGGTCGTCCAAGCGGTCGCCGTCAATCTCGGCCAGCGCAAAGTGGCTGATCAGGTCGTTGCGCGGCTCCGCCCGGCGCATCGCAATCACCTTGCCGGCATAGTCCTGCATCCAGTTGTACGCCGCAATGTGCTCAGGTCCCTTCGCGCGGGTGCGGGCATCGCTTTGCACCATCATCACCGCGTTCTCGCGCACGTCTTGCTCGGCCACCAAAGCCTCGGCTCCCATGGGCAAGCCCAGGGCCGCCATCAGCACCTTGACCGTGAATTGCGCGGACACGTCCTTGAAGTCGAACTGCGACGCGCCTTTGAGTTGTGCAAACACCTGCTGGGCGACATCACGGATGGGCTCTTCCAGCGCCAGCAGATTGCGCTTCATGAACGCGTGCTGAATGAGGCCGCGCAAGCGATCGTGTTTCGGCGGGTCTGAACTGCCCAGCGTGGCCCCAGCGCGGCCCGGCAGCTCGGTCATGAGGTTGCCGCTGGCCGATGAAAAGGTCTGCCAGTCTTGGCCGGCCGAGACGATATCGGCGTACCGCGAGAGCACCCACATCTGTGCCTCGTCGCTCCAGAAGCATGGCGCTTCGTCGCGCAGGCGCTGGTAGTACGGGAACGGGTCGGCGTCGATGGCCGGTGAATAGGGGTCGAAGCGAAGGGCCATGGTTTGTCTCCGGGCTGGATTTAGGTTCTGGTTCGGTGTCGCCGAACTGTCAGGCTGCAGGCACCAAACTGCACGGTACAAAGTGCCTATAGTTCTTGCACTTTTCGATCACCTGTGTCTGCCATGATCTTGTCGACATCCCCTGCCCGAGGGCGCCACACAGGCCCGCGCACCGCCCGCGCCATTCCGCGCTTCTCGCTCTATGGCGAGGCCGCCAAACCGGGTGAGGAACTGCTGCACATCGAAGAGCTGCAAACCCGCAGCCAGCTCTACCAATGGGAGATCGAACCCCATCTGCATCAAGGCCTGTTTCAGATCGTGTGGCTGCAAAAAGGGCTTGCTCAGGTGGCGCTGGACGAGTGGCGCGGCAGTGTTCAAGGCCCTGCGGCCGTGGTAGTGCCACCCAGCGTGGTGCATGGCTTCCGCTTCGCTGCCAACAGCGATGGGCGCGTGTTGACACTCAGCGCTCGACTGCTGATGGAAGGTGAGTTTCAGACTGTCGGAGAGGCCTTTCGCGCGCTCTTTGCCGCGCCTGGCGTTTTAGACTTTTCGGCCGCCGATACCGACGCCGTGCGGCTGGCTGCGCAGCTGGCCGAGCTCTCGGCCGAGTTTGCATTGCCGGGGGCCGGCGATGGCGCTGAAGGGCCAGTGGTGCAGTGGCTGGCGCGCGCCATCATCTGGCGCCTGGCGCACGCACGCCAACAGCGGCAGCGTCAAGGCGTTTCCGCACAGGCGCACCATGCGCTGTTCACCCACTTCCAGGCCCTGGTGGAAGAACACTTCCTCGAACATTGGCCCATGGAGCGTTACGCAAGCCGCCTGGGCTTGTCCACCCAACGTTTGAACCGACTGGCGCGGCGCGAGGCTGGGCGCAGCGCCTTGCAACTGGTCCATGAGCGGCTGCTGCGCGAAGCCTGCCGGCGCTTGGTCTACATCGCCGTGCCGGCCACCAGCCTGGCAATCGAACTCGGCTTTGAAGACCCGGCCTACTTCTCGCGCTTCTTCAAGCGCCACACGGGCTTGAGCCCGCAGCGCTGGCGGGTGGCACAGCGGGGGGAGGCCTGAGCGCCGGGATCACAAGCGCATTTTCGATGGCTGGGCCTTGCTCAGCGCTTGTCGCTGGCGTTTGAACCGATGTGACGCGACGCGCAGGTGCATTTGCATCACCTGGCGGGCCAGCTCGCCATCGCCGGCGCGCACGGCAGCGGCCAGATCGCGATGATGCTGAAGACTCTGCTGCTTGTCCTGCAGCGTGCTGATGTAGTGCGAGCGGATCACGATGGGCATGTCGATCAAGCCTTGGAGCATGCCGCGCAGGCGTGGTGAGCCGCTGCCATCCAGCACCGCCCGATGGAACTGTGAATTGATGTGCTGCAGCCGCTCGGGCAACGCGGCGCCGCCCTTGTTGATCGCGCGGGCCATCTGGTCGTTGAGCGCATCCAGTTGTTCAGCCAGCGCCTCACCGCTGCGGCGAGCCGCCAGGTCGGCCGCATGGGCTTCGAGCATGCCCCGAAGGTCAAAGGTCTCTTCGATGTCGACTTCGGTCCACTCTGCAACACGCACCCCGCGGTTCGGGTCGGCCGTGGCCAGACCGTCTTCCACCAGACGCTTCAGCGCCGCCCGCACAGGCGTGCGGCTGATCTCCAGTTCGCGCGCTATGTGCTCTTCCTTCAGCTGCTCGCCGGGGGCGCAAGTGCCGCCAACGACCCTTTGCTTCAGAACTTCGTACGCCTTCTCTGCGGCAGCAGCCATATTGTTCCTACCTTGTACTTTTCGTCCTCATTGCACGGCAAAGTATTTGCATTTTCCGCGATTTAACTTTGGGTTTGGTTGTTGATTGTTTTTTTATTGTACATTTCGCGTCATCAACTTCAACTCCGCAGCGAACACAGCATGGTGGGACTCCAGATCTTGAAGCGCAGGCGACAAGTCAGCGCGCAGCTTGTCCAGGCCTTCAGGGGCTTGCCGGTGGCCAACATCAGCGACTGCATGGCTCGCATGTCTGCCGCCGGGCCGCGCCTGCGCCCGATGCACAAGAGCGGCTATCTGGCCGGGCCGGCACTCACGGTGAAGTGCCGGCCCGGTGACAACCTGATGATCCACAAGGCGCTCAACATGGCGCAGCCTGGTGACGTGATCGTGGTCGATGCCGGTGGTGACCTCACCAATTCATTGTTCGGCGAAATCATGGTGGCCACTGCGGTCAAGATCGGCGTTGCCGGTGTGGTGCTCCATGGCGCCGTGCGCGACTCCGAGGAGATTGGCCAAGGCAACTTCCCGCTGTACGCAGCCGGTGTCACCCATCGCGGACCCTACAAGGATGGCCCCGGAGAAATCAACGTCCCGATCTCGATCGACGGCATGGTGATGCACCCCGGTGACTTGGTCGTCGGCGATGCAGACGGCCTGCTGTGCGTGCCCATCGACGACGCCGAGGCCGTGCTGGCTGCGACACACCAGAAGATGGCGGCAGAAAAGAGGATGCTTGCGGACATCGCCGCAGGCACGCTGGACACGGCCTGGATCGACGCCACGCTCAAACGTATCGGCTGCAACACCATTCCCAACTGAGAGGCCCAGCATGCGGAAGCGGGTGGTGCGCTCGGACCTGTGGATCGACCGAGCCTTTGACGAAGGCCTCGCAAGCGCGCCAGACGTCTCGCTGGCCGTCTTCCCTGTGGTAGGTGATCCCTCCACAGCGTGGAATCTGCTGGCCGACGCGCACACCTATCACATCTCCGCAGCCAAGGACGAGTTGCCGGAGCGCTACTTCGCGCGTGCGGAGCTGATCGCGCGGTGCCCGAATCTGCTGTGCGTCTCTGCGGGTGGGGCGGGTTACGACACCGTGGACGTGGCCGCCTGCACGGCAGCAGGCGTTGCCGTCGTCAACCAAGCTGGCGCGAATGCAGCCTCGGTTGCTGAACACACGATGGGGCTGATGCTCGGTGTCTCGCGCCGGATGGCCGAAGGTGACCGCCGCATGCGCCGCGAGATTGGCTATGCCCGCGAGGACGTGATGGGTCACGAGATCGGAGGCCATACGGTGGGCCTCGTCGGCATCGGCCACATCGGCAAGCGCGTCGCCGCGTTGGCCCGAGCCTTTGGCATGAACGTGATCGCCACCGATCCGCTCCTGTCCGATGAAGAAATCTCTCGGCGCGGCGCCAGGCCAGTGTCCTTCGACGAGCTGCTGGCGCAATCTGACTTTGTGTCGCTGCACTGCCCCCGTGACGAGAGCACGCTGAAGCTGATGCAAGCCGATACCTTCGCGCGCATGAAAAAGGGCGCGATCTTCATAACCACGGCGCGCGGTGGCATCCATGACGAAGCAGCGCTGGTCCAGGCGCTGCAGTCAGGGCATCTGGCCGGTGCCGGCATTGATGTCTGGGACCAGGAGCCGCCAGCTCTCGACCACCCCTTGCTCGCGATGGACAAGGTGTTTGCAACCTTCCACGTGGCGGGCGTCACCCACGAAGCCCGCCGCAATGTCGCCAGCATGAGTGCGGAACAGATCGTCAGCTTGCTGGCGGGCGAGCGCCCGCCGCGCCTGATCAACCCCGAGGTCTGGCCCGAGTTCGAAAGGCGCCGCTCGCACATCCTGGGCTGAGTCGAGGCCATGCCTCCATCTACCGCTAAAGACCACTGCAGATCACTACAAGGAGACATGCTCATGACCACCCGTTCGACCTGCCTGCGCAGGCTACTGCCCGGTTTTGCACTCAAAGTTTGTGCCGTCACGGCGGGCATCACGGCTGTGCTCGCCCCCGGCACCGCGCAGGCCGCTTACCCCGAGCAGGCCATCAAGATGGTGATCGCCTACGCACCCGGCGGTGGCACCGACATCATCGCCAGGCTAACCGCGCAGTTCATGCAAAAGCACCTGGGCAGCAGCACAGCTTTCGTGGTGCTCAACAAGGCCGGTGCCGGCGGCGCTTTGGGCTTTACCGAACTGATGAACGCCACGCCGGACGGCTATACCGTCGGCTTCATCAACACGCCCAATGTGCTGACGATTCCTATCGAACGCAAGGTCGCTTTCCACTGGGAAAAATACGACCTGATCGGCAATGTCATCGACGACCCCGGTAACTTCTCGGTGCATGCCGACACGCCGATCAACAGTCTGGCCGAGCTGGCGGCCTACGCTAAAACCAACCCGGGTGCTGTGACCTACGGCACCACCGGCATCGGCTCTGACGACCACCTGGCCGCACTCGCTTTTGAGCGTGCCGCCGGCGTCAAGTTGACGCACGTACCGTTCAAGGGCGCTGCCGAGGTGCACAACGCCGTTGCAAGCAAGCAGATCATGGTGGCCGCGATCAATATCGGCGAAGCCCTCCAGTACCAAAAAGGTGGCACGCCGCTGCGCCACCTGGGGCAGATGAGCGAGAAGCGCTCGAACCTGGCGCCGAACGTCGCGACCTTCAAGGAACAAGGCTTCAACGTCATCATGGCTTCGCTGCGCGGTGTGGCGGCGCCCAAGGGCTTGCCGCCGGCCGTGCGCGAGCAGCTGGTCACGGCACTCCAGAAAACGGCTGCCGACCCGGAGTTTCAGGCCAAGGCCGCCGGCTACTTTGCACCGATGCGCTACCTGGCGCCGGCAGCGTATGCACAGGAACTCAAGTCCAACGAGGCCGACTTCAGGCAGTTGTGGCAAACGGCGCCTTGGGCAGAGAAGTGACCGCCAGAAGCCACTTGGCACGACACCAGGGCTGGGCGGCAACCGGCCTGATCAAAAAACCAACTTCGAGAATGAAATGAATGATCTGCACCGCGCCCTGCGCCCCCTACACAAAAGCCGCCGCCTCTTCGCATTGGCAACGCTGGGGTTGATGTCCAGCTTGGCCATGGCGGCCTTCCCCGACAAGCCCATCAAAATCGTGGTGCCGTGGGCGCCCGGTGGCGCCACAGACCAGATTGCGCGCCTGCTGGCGCCACCGCTGTCGCAGGCCATGGGTGTGCCGGTCGTTGTCGAGAACAAGGCCGGTGCTGGCGGCGTGGTGGGCACCCAGCTCTTCGTCAAGGAGAAGGCCGATGGTTACAGCCTGCTGCTGGCCACGAGTTCGACGAATGCCGCCGCGCCGCACCTGGTGGCCAAACTGGGCTTCGACCCCATTGCCGACTTCACGCCCGTGCTGCAGTTGTGTTCCATTCCGAACGTGATGGTGGTACCGGTCAAATCGCCTTGGAAGACGCTCAAAGACATCGTTGATGCGGCCAAAAAGTCGCCTGCGGCTTACACCTACGGGTCAGCGGGCATTGGCGGTTCACAGCACCTGGCGGGCGCGCAATTCAAGACGGCCGCGAAGATAGACATTCGCCATGTGCCCTACAAAGGCAGCGGTCCCGCAGCGCAAGACCTGCTGGCCGGGCACATCGACATGATGATTGACACAGGGTCCTTGGGCAGTATTCGCGGTGGCCTGCTGCGGCCGATTGCCGTAGCTTCCGGCAAGCGCTTGTCCGTGTTGCCTGCGGTGCCCACCTTCGAAGAGGCCGGCACGCCGATGTTGGCTTCAGCGTGGTACGGCGTCACCCTGCCGCGCGAAGCACCTGCCGATGTGGTGCAACGTTTGAACACCGAGCTGAACAAGATCCTGAAGTCTGCCGAGATTCGACAGAAGCTCATCGACATGGGCGCGGAAATCGGCGGCGGAAGTGCCAGCGAGTTCGCCGGGTTCATGGCCGCTGAACTCAAGCGTTACGAGAGTGTTGTAAGAGACTCGGGCGCGCCCAAGGAGTAGCCAGAGCCGCCTTGCGCCGCCCCGTTGCCCCCGGCCCCGACGCGGCGTTTTGTCCCAACCGGAGCGCAACCAATCACTCGACCGCCGCAGGCATCAAACCCTGCACCTCCGCGCGCAGCCACCGCTGAGCCGGGTCCTCGTGCTGCCGTCGGTGCCAGATCAGATACATCGGCAAGCTGGGGCATGGCAGAGGCATGGCCACGCTGGCAAAGCCGCGCAATTGGCCCCGCGCCATCAGGCCCGGTGCGGCGGCCAGCAAGTGGCTGCCGCGCAGGAAGGCGGGCACGCTGGCAAAGCCGGCCACCATCACGGCAAATCGCCGCTGAAAGCCCTGCTCGGCCAAGGCGCGGTCGAGGTCGGTGGCGCGGTTGGGCTCATACACCACGGTGATGTGTTCGGCCTTCAGGTATTGCGCGGCCGTGCGCGGCGGCTTGCGCACAGCCGCGTCGTAGAACACGCGGTAGCAGTCTTCGAACAAACGCTTCTGCAGGATGTCGCTACCGTCAGGCGGGCGCGGGCTGATGGCCAGGTCGCAGACGCCGTCACGCAGCATCTCCAGGCTGGGCACGGCCGAATGGATCACCCGCAGCGTGACGCCCGGCGCGGCCTCGCGCAAGCGCACGGCCAAGCCGGGCAACAGCAACTCGCGCTGGAAATCGTTGGCTGCAATGGTGACCGTGGCCCGCCACTGGGCCGGGTCGAAGCTGACGCCGCGCACAAAGGCCTGCAGTTGCTCCAGCAAGCCGCGCGCTTGCGCCGCCATCTCCAGCGCACGCGGCGTGGCCACGATGCCGCGCCCGCTCTTGACGAACAGCGCTTCGCCGCTGATGGCGCGCAGCTTGTCCAGTTGGTGGCTCACCGCCGATTGCGTCACGCCCAGCCGGGAAGCTGCGCCGGTGACGCTGCCCGCATCCACCACCGCCACCAGCAGTTGGAGCAAGCGGGCGTCCAGGTCCGACCAATCGAAACTGCTCATGTGTCTCATGATGATTCATCGGTTTATCTTTTGCAAGCGCCTGGGAATACTGGGCGTTCCCCGCAACACCGATTCCCGCGCAAGGAGACAAACGTGAGCAAAAAGAAGATTCCCGGCACCTCGCCGTTTGACGGCGCCGCAGCCCAGAAGGGCTACGCGCTGAACAAGATGTGCTTCTCGTTCAATGAGAAGGCCAACCGCGACGCTTTCTTGGCTGACCCTGACGGTTTCATGCAGCGTTACGGCTTGAACCCTGAGCAAGCCGCGGCCATCCGCAGCAAGCAGGTGTTGCAGTTGATCGACGCAGGTGGCAACGCCTACTACCTGGCGAAATTTGCCGGCATCTTTGGCCTGGACATGCAGGACATCGGCGCGCAGCAAACCGGTACCACCAAAGAGGCGTTCAGAGCCAAGTTGGTCGCGGCCAACGACCAAGCCGTTTAACCAAGCTGTCTAAGCACAAAGCACATAGGACTTCACCATGGCACATCTCATCGGTGGCTTGGCCACATCACACATTCCCGCTATCGGCGGCGCCATCCACAAGGGCCTGCAAAACGAGCCCTACTGGAAGCCTTTTTTCGACGGCTTTCCGCCTATTCACAAATGGCTGGGCAAGGTCAAGCCCGATGTCGTGGTCGTCTTCTACAACGACCACGGCCTGAACTTCTTTCTGGACAAGATGCCCACCTTCGCCATCGGCGCGGCAGCCAGCTACAGCAACGCCGACGAAGGCTGGGGCATCCCCACGCTGGACCCGGTTCAGGGCTGCCCCGACCTGTCGTGGCACCTGATCAACGAACTCATTGCCAAGGAATTCGACCTCGTCACCTGCCAGGAAATGCTGGTTGACCACGCCTGCACCATCCCTCTGAAGCTGCTGTGGCCCGGCCCGGGCGCGGCACCGGTGCAGATCGTGCCCATCTGCATCAACACCGTACAGTTTCCGCTGCCCACGGCCAAGCGCGTCTACAAACTCGGCAAAGCTGTGGGCGAGGCCATCAAGAGCTGGCACAGCGACCGCCGGGTTGCGGTGCTCGCCACGGGCGGCCTGTCGCACCAGTTGGACGGGGAGCGCGCGGGCTTCATCAACAAGAAGTTCGATCTGCAGTTTTTGGACAGCATGGAAACCAACCCCGAGTGGGCCACTCAGTTCAGTGATCTGGAGCTGGTCGAAAAAGCCGGCACGCAAGGCGTTGAGCTGCTGATGTGGCTGGCCATGCGCGGTGCCTTGGCCGCTAGCGGCTCCAGTGTGCGCAAGGTTCACAGCAATTACCACATCCCGATCTCTAACACGGCGACGGGTGTGCTGGCGCTTGAGACGGCCTGAGCTTTCTCAAGAAGACGCTCATCGGCACCTGCAGTCGGCCGTCTTTCGTCGACGTCAGCTATCGGGACGTCCATGATCCTGCTCCCTGCCGGTGACCGAAGCGGATTGCCTCGCTCGCCAACATCGCAGAAACGCGACTGCATCGGGCCACCACAACACGGCCGGAGCGCCTACCGCGCGAGCGGTTTAGTCCACCGACCCTTCACAGACATGGGCCGAGCTCAATTGGGCGTCCCGAAGCGGTCAATCGTGCCGCGCGCTGCCGCGCCAAGCAAGCAAGCAAGCAATTCAACTTATGCAGTGGTGGCCGCCAATCTTAAGTTCCACCTCATCGTGGTCTGGTGGCGTGCATCCACGCCCCACGGCCAGTTTCGCGCGGCGGCGTCCAGATTTGTATGCTCGGACGCGTGAGGTTCTTGTCGCTCACTTGCAGGTTCAAGCTAGCTGCGACACCATTCGGTTGGTGGCAGCCATTCCCAAGGCGACTATTTGGCGCTGTTAGGTTCGACACAGGCGATGGCGTTTGCGCCGCTCCGCGCGCAGCACCGAAAACCCATGTGGCCCGTGCTGCTGCAAGTCGTATTGAAGGTGCGTGCCGATACGCGATAGCGGTCGCAGTAGGACGCATGGCAGAGATACGAGCCACCTCGAATGACCTTGGCACTGCCTGTTGATGGTCCTTGCGGATTGGTGCGGGTTTGTTCAGTGACCGGTACGTGCCAAGCGGTGCTCCACCAATCGGCACACCACTCCCACACGTTGCCCGCCATATTGAAAAGCCCAAGGCCGTTGGGCTCGAAGGCGTCGACAGGTGCCGTGCCCAAGTAGCCGTCCTCCGCCAGGTTCAGGTCGGGGAAGTGCCCCTGCCAGATGTTGCAGCGGTGGCGGTCGCCCGGGGTCAGTTCATCGCCCCAGGGATAGCGCGCGCCGTGCAGGCCGCCGCGTGCGGCCACTTCCCACTGCGCTTCGGTGGGCAGCACCTTACCGGCCCAGGTCGCAAAGGCCAGCGCGTCGCGCCACGACACGTGCACAACCGGGTGGTCTGCGCGGTCGTTGGCCTGAGAGCCGGGACCGTCGGGCTGCGACCAACACGCCCCTTGCACGGCCACCCACCAAGGTGCACGCGGGATCGCGACATCGCGACGAATCGACGCCGCTGCCGCCGGGTGCACGGCGGGGGCAAAGACAAAAGACCAGCCCAACTGCTCGGCGTCGGTGACGTGGCCGGTGGCCTGGACAAAACGCGCGAACTGTGCGTTGGTGACGGCCGTCGCGTCGATCGAAAAAGCGTCGAGGACTATGCTGCGCGAAGGCCCTTCACCATCGTTGGACCGGCCATCGTCAGCACCCACTGTAAAGTGGCCGCCTTCGATGCGGACCATGGGAACCGGTTCGTGCGCGGTCGCGGCAGCGATGGGTGTGGGCTTGGGTGCTGGCGATGCAGATGGAAGCCGCGCCAGACCCGGCGAAACAAGCCCCTGCAATGGCCGAGCCGGGCTGCAGCAGGCCGAGGGCGCAACTGCGTCGGGGCTGGGTTGCCGCACAGGGTCTGGGGCAGTCACGCCTGTTTTATTGGATTTCACTGTGCACCACCTCGATGAAGCGCGCTACCGCCGGTGAGCTTTCCGGGTCGCGCACATACAGCACGGTGTGGGTTGGCGGCAGCTTCTCCACCACCGGCACAAATGCCACGCCGGGCCAGGGCACACGGGCAAAAGAGCCTGCCAATAGCGAAAAGCCCACGCCATTGGCGGCCAGCGCCAGCAACGTCTGCGGTTCGCGGGCGACGTGACCGATCTGGGGCACATGACCGTGGCTCCGAATGGCGGCCAGTACGGTGGTGCCAAAGTCCGAAATCTCGGGGTCCATCGACAAGAAGGGCAATTGCACCAGGTCGGCCAAGCCCACCTTGCGCTTGTAGGCCAGTACATGCGTGGCGGGCAGCACGGCCACCAGGTTCTCTTGCGCCAAGTGCAGGGCCTTCAGGCCCGCAACGGGGTTGAAGCTACCCCGAATCAAGGCGACGTCGATGCCGCGGTCCAGCAGCGACTGCAGTTGTTGCGCCGGACTGAATTCATGCAACGACCAGCGCACGTCCGGGTATTGGCGGACAAACGCGCTGATCAGGTTGGGCAGCACGCCCCACATCAGCGAGCCCAGGATGCCGATGCGCACCAGTCCCCGTTCACCTCGGCCGGTCTGCAGCACGCGGCCAAGCCCTTGCTCGGTGCGCGCGAGCACCGACCTCGCCTCGACGAGTAGGGCCTTGCCGGCCTCGGTCAGTTGAACCCCGGTGCTGAAGCGCATCAGGAGTTGTACGCCCAGGGTCGCCTCCAGTTCCTTGACCGTGACGCTGAGAGGCGGTTGGCTCAGGTGCAGCCGCTGGGCCGCGGCCGAGATGCTGCCCGCTTCGGCCACCGCGACGAAGTAGCGCAGGTGCCGCAGGTCAATGCGCGTCAACAGGTTGCTTAGCTCCGCAGGCATACGCAAACACTATAGCGGCTGAAGATATTCAATATTTGGGGTATGCAGCCACGCCGCGCATCATTGCCTCTCTCTGTGCGAAACCATCGGCGGGTAAACGCCCGTTATCCACGCGCCAACGGACCGAACGCCATGCCCGCCAGCTCCAGCAATTTCAAAGGCCGCATCGGCACCACCGTGGCTGAATCCGAGCCGCACTGGCCCACGGCTCAGGACCGTGCGCCGGGCAGCCCGCACATCCTGCTGGTGATGTTTGATGACACCGGCTGGTCGGACTTCGGCTGTTTTGGGTCCGAAATCGCCACGCCCACCATCGACGCGCTGGCTCGTGACGGCCTGCGCTACAGCAACTTCCACGTCACACCGCTGTGTTCACCCACGCGCGCTTGTGTGCTCACGGGGCGAAACCACCATGCCATCGGCATGCGTTTTCTTGCCGACACCGACACCGGGTTTCCGAACTCGCGTGGCCGCATCGCGGCCGATGTGCCGACCATGCCCGAC
Source organism: Rubrivivax sp. (assembly GCA_965249635.1). Classification (GTDB taxonomy): domain Bacteria; phylum Pseudomonadota; class Gammaproteobacteria; order Burkholderiales; family Burkholderiaceae_C; genus Rubrivivax. The sequence continues at coordinate 711,397 of OZ252248.1, forward strand.
CTGCTGCGCCAGCAGGGCTACGGCACCTACTTGGTAGGCAAATGGCACCTCACGCCGCAACATGAAATCACGCCCGCCGGGCCGCACCGCGACTGGCCGCTGGGCCGGGGTTTCGACAAGTTCTATGGCTTCCTGGGTGGCGTGACCGATCACTACGCGCCCGAGCTGGTGCAGGACAACCAGCAGGTACAACCACCCGCCACGCAGGGCTACCACCTCAGCGTGGACCTGGTCGACCGCGCGCTGCAGTTTCTGGGCGACCACGCCACCTACACCGCCGAGCGGCCTTTCTTCCTGCAGCTGGCGTTTGGCGCCACCCACGCGCCATTCCAGGCGCCGCGCGAGCTCATTACGCCCTACGTGCCGGTATTTGCCAAAGGCTGGGACCAGACGCGCGCCGACCGGCTGAAGCGCCAGAAGGCATTGGGTCTGCTGGCTGTCGACACCGAACTTGCCGAGCGCAACCCGGGCGTGTCGGCATGGGACAGCCTCGGCAGCGACGCAAAGCTGCTTTACACCCACCTGCAAAGTGCGTACGCGGGTTTTCTGGAACATGCCGACCAGCAACTGGGGCGCTTGATGCAAGGTCTGGAAGCGCTGGGATTGCGCGACGACACACTGGTGATCGTGATGTCCGACAACGGCGCGAGCCGCGAAGGCGGGCAACACGGGTCGGTGGACATCAACGGCCCCTACAGCGGCCACCGGCCCAGCGTGGCTGAACAGATGGGCATGCTCGACTTGATCGGCGGACCTGATGGGCCGGCGCATTACCCCGAGGGTTGGGCGATGGCCGGCAACACGCCGTTTCGGCGCTACAAACAACTCGTGGACCTGGGCGGCGTGCGCTCGCCACTGGTGGTGAGCTGGCCCAAAGGAATCGCGGCGCGAGGTGAGGTGCGTGACCAGTTTGTACACGCCATCGACATTGCCCCCACCGTGCTGGCGCTGGTGGCCGATGCACAAGCGGGCGATGAGCTCGCGGATGGCACTTCAAATGGCCAGGCATTCGCCGCATCGGCCTTTGACGGCAAGAGTTTTGCACCCACCCTGGCGGCTGCCAGCACCACAGCCGCCCGCGACACCCAGTACTGGGAAACGCTGGGCCACCGGGCCATCTGGCACCAGGGCTGGAAAGCCGTGACCGAGCACGTGCCCGGCACGCCTTTCGATGCCGACCGGTGGCGGCTGTACGACACGCGCAGCGACTTCTCAGAGATGTGCGACTTGGCGGTCGACAGGCCCGACAAGCTGGCCGAACTGCAGGCGCTGTGGTGGCAAGAGGCGCGCTGCCACGGCGTGCTGCCGCTGGACGACCGAAGCCTGGTGGAATTGATCCAACTGCGCACGCCCTTGGGCCTGCACAACCGCCGCCGCCTGGTGCTGCGCCCAGGGCAGAGCGCGGTGCCTTTTGCCACGCGCGTCACCGGTTCGAACCGTTCGTTCCAGGTCACCGTGCAACTGCGTGACCGGCTGGCGCACCACGAAGGCGTGCTGGTCGCCAGCGGCAGCTCGGTGGGTGGTTACAGCTGCTATGTGTATGCCGGCCATCTGCACTTCGAACATGTTTGCCTAGGCCAGCGCGTGACCTGCAGCGCTGACGTGCAAACGCCGTTGGGAAGCGGCGCGGTGGGTTTTCGGCTGCTGCGCGGCGACGGGCGAACGGCCCGGGTTGAACTGCTGCACGCCGACACCGTGGTGGGCCGCGCCGATGTGGACCACACCTCGGGGCACCTGTCGTTTTTTGGCTTGAGCGTGTGCGCCGACACGGTGTCGCAGGTGTCTCAGCGCTATGCCGGCGACTTTAATTTCCCTCACGACGCCGTCGACGTGGTGGTGATCGACTTTCTCGACGTCACCCCTTCCGCGGCTGACGCCGCCGACGAAGCCGCAACCAACTTGGCCACCGAATAGCAAGGGGTGAACCATGAAGCTCGCTGATTTGACATTCGCGATGGGACTTGTCGATCTGACGTCGCTCAACGACGCAGACACCCATTCGAGCATCCAGCAGCTCGCGCGCGACGCGGTAACGCCGCTGGGTCCGGTGGCGGCCCTGTGCGTCTACCCGGAGTTTGTCACCACGGCCCAGACGGCGCTGGCCCCGCATCAAGGCCGGATTCGAGTCGCCACCGTGGCCAATTTCCCACTGGGGCAAGAAGACGCCCAGGCCGCTGCGCGCGAAGTGGCGACCGCCGTGGCCGCCGGTGCCGATGAGGTGGACGTGGTGTTTCCCTGGCGTGCGCTGTTGGCAGGCAACGAACAAGCTGGGCGCGATCTGGTCGCTGCGTGCCGTGCCGCCGTGGGCGCCGGCGTGCTGAAGGTCATCATCGAGTCGGGGTGCCTCGAAGCCCCTGCAATGATTCAGCGCGCCAGTGAACTGGCCATCGCAGGTGGCGCGCACTTCATCAAAACGTCCACCGGCAAGGTTGCCGTCAATGCCACGTTGCAGGCTGCGGAAATCATGCTGCAGACCATCAGCGACAGTGGCCAGCCCGTCGGATTCAAGGCCGCTGGCGGCATCCGCACTGCAGGCGATGCCCAGGCCTACCTCGAGCTGGCACACCGCATCAAGGGCGCCACCTGGGCGCGGCCTGCCACTTTCCGGTTCGGTGCGTCGGGCTTGATTCAGGACCTGCTGCGCGAAGCTGGTTCGGCCGCGCCGCCTGGACGTGCGTCGCACTATTGACCTTGACCGGAGCAGAGCATGTCATCCATCGAACAGAGCCCCAAGGCGCACACCGGCATCGTCGTGCTGGGCATTTTTGCTGCCGATTTGGCCTTTCGCGCCGAGCGTATGCCACGCATCGGTGAAACGCTGCTGAGCCCGCACTTCAGCCTGGGCGCCGGTGGCAAGGGGTCGAACCAGGCGGTGGCCGCGGCGCGGCTGGGTGGGGCCGTGCATCTGGTGACGCGGATTGGCAACGACACGTTTGGGCAATTGGCGCTGGACACCTGGCGCCGCGAAGGCATCCACACGCAGCACGTGCAACAGGTAGCCGCCCAGTCCACGGGCGCGGCTTTCATCTTCGTCTCGCAACTCACGGGCGACAACGCCATCATCGTGCACAGCGGCGCAGCCAACGGCCTGAACGCTCAAGACATCGCGGCAGCCGACGACACAATGGCGCAGGCCGCTGTGTTCATCACGCAGTTGGAGCAACCATTCGAGGCCATGCGCGCAGGCTTGCGCGCGGCCAAGCGGCATGGCGCCATTACCGTGCTCAACCCCGCGCCAGCGCCGGCTACCGACCTGGGCGACGAGGTCTACCGCCTGTGCGACTACCTCACGCCCAACGAATCCGAGGCCGAAGCGCTGACGGGTGTGGCGATCCGAAATGCCGACGATGCTCGCGTCGCAGCGCGCCGGCTGCTGGACCGCGGTGTGGGCTGCGCGGTAATCACGCTGGGCGCACAAGGTGCGTTGCTGTGCGACGCGACCCAAACCATCCACGTGCCTTCCTTCCAAGCCGGGCCTGTCGTCGACACCACGGGGGCAGGCGATGCGTTCAACGGCGCGCTTGCGGTGGCACTTGCCGAGCGCATGCCCCTGCCCGAAGCCATGCGTTTTGCAAGCGCGGTGGCGGGCATCTGCGTCACGCGCACCGGCACTGCGCCAGCCATGCCCACACGGGCCGAGGCCCAGGCCTTGCTTCAGGCCCAGGGCGCCTGAACCCCAAGGCGCCTACCCGAACCACCGTCCACCGACCCTTGCCCTTCGACCCACCTGGAGCAGCCATGTCCACACCTCACAAGTCTCCTCACTTGCACCCACACAAACGCCCTGACAAGCGCTCAGGCCTGACCGGCCGCCGCGACGCGCTGCAGTCCCTGATGTCCCTGGGCCTGGCGGGCGCAGGCCTGGGCACCTTTGCCGAGGCCACGGCGCAGGCCTTTCCTGCGCGGCAGGTTCGCATGGTGTTGATGTTTCCACCCGGCGGTGGGTCGGATGGCCAGGCACGCTGGATTGCCGAGAAATTCAAGGACATCACGAGCCAGACGATGTTGATCGAGAACAAGCCGGGAGCCGGTGGCGTGCTCGCGGCGAACGCAGTGAAGAGCGCACCTGCCGACGGCTACACCCTGCTGCACAGCAATGCCAGCATGATGACCATGACGCCGGCACTGAACAGCGCCGCCACCTTCAGCGAAGCCGACTTCGTGCCGGTGGCGGCCATCACGGTGGCCTACCCGCTGTTGGTAGCACGCGCAGACTTTGCGGCCAGCAACTTGAAGGAACTGGTGGCCATGGCCAAGGCCAAGCCAGGCGAAATTGCCTATGGCACCTGGGGGCCCGGCAGCCTGCCGCATGTGGCCGGGGCATGGCTGGAAAGCGAAACCGGCATGAAGCTCAACGCCGTGCCCTACAAGGGCGAAGTGCCGATGATCATGGAGATGCTGGGCGGCCAGATCCCGCTGGGCTGGGCCTCGGTGGTGGCGGCCCAGCCGCACATCAGCAGCGGCAAACTGAAGGTGATTGGCGTGCCCGCCGACAAGCGCTACGCGCAATTTCCGCAAGCCGCCACGTTCATCGAGCAGGGCGTGCCGCAGTTCGTGATCGTCAGCTGGACCGGCATCCATGCCCACAAGAGCACACCGCCCGACGTGGTGGCCAAGCTCAACGCCGTCGTCAACGAGGCCTTGCGCACACCGCAGCTGCGCGACCGCATTCAGGAGCAGGGTCAGATTGTCGTTACGCAGACGCCTGCGCAGTTTGCAGAGTCGATCAAGCAAAACGCAGCGCGTCTGCAGCCGGTGCTTACCAAGTTGGCACCCCTATTGCGCGAGTAGCCCGCCATGTCCGTTAAACGCAAAGTCATCATCGACCAGGACGCGCACGGCCCCGCGTCGACCAACCTGCAGTCGGTGCTCATGCTGATGCAGGCACCCGACGTGGAGGTGCTGGGCATCTGCGTGGTCAGCGGTGACGGCTGGTGCGACGAAAACATGGCGCACACCCTGCGCCTGCTTGAGATCGCTGGCCGCACCGATGTGCCGGTGTTTCGCGGCGCGAGCTTCCCGCTGCTCAACTCGCAGCGGCGCATGCTGCAGTGGGAAGGTCTGCATGGCCCGCTGTTCTGGAAGGGCGCCTGGACCGAGCGCTTCTATGACGGTCGGCCCCGCCCCGGCGCGCATCCGGAGCAGCCCTTCCTGGTGCCTGAACTGGCTGAAGGTATGCCCTCGACAAAGCCCGCAAGCGGCAGCGCGGCCGAGTTCCTGGTGCGCACGGTGCGGGCACATCCCGGTGAAGTCAGCATATGGGCCGCTGGGCCGCTGACCAACCTGGCACTGGCGGCGCGCTTGGACCCCAGCTTTGCGCAGAACGCCCGCGAGCTCTTTTTCATGGGCGGCAGCTTCAGCCCACTGCCTGCCAACAATCGCTTTGCGCAGGAGTACAGCCACAGCCCGCGCCACGAATTCAACCTGCGCTGGGACGCTGAAGCGGCCGCACTGGTGCTGAAGGAAGCCTGGCGCCAGATGACGCAGGTGTCGGTGGACGCCACCACACGCACCATGTGGACCGCCCAACTGCAAGCGGCTGCCGCGGCAGGCAGCATGCCGTGGAGCGACTACTTGGGGCGCTTCGGGCGCGAACTTCCGATGTGGGACGAGGTGGCCGCTGCACTGTGGCTCGACCCCAGCCTGGCCACCCAGCGCGACAGCCGCTGCGTCGATGTCGACACGGCCTTTACCGCGAACTACGGCGCCACACTCAGCTGGCCCGTGGGGCGAGGGCCGGGATTGGGCGAGCAGGCGGTGGACGTCGTGCTGGACATCGATGTCGAGCGCATGGAACGGCTGGTACTCAAGCTGCTCTGCAGCAACTGACGTCACGCCACCCGGCGCCTTTTGACAACGCGCGTGCGCCTGCAGGCGCATCCTCTAACGAGTACCGACATGGACCCTTCTTTATCACCCACCCTGGGCCACATCGGGCGCACCCACGAAGAATCGCAGCCCTGGTTCGAGACTCGCACGAGCGCAAAGCCCCATTCGCCCCATGTGATCACCGTCGTGTTCGACGATGTGGGCTACGCGGACTTCGGTTGTTATGGTTCCGAGATTCGTACGCCCCACATCGATGCGCTGGCCGCCAGCGGATTGCGATATTCGAACTTCCACACCACCACGCTGTGCTCGTCGACGCGCGCCTGTCTGCTGACCGGGCGCAACCATCACGCGGTGGGCATGCGCTACCTGTCGAACTTCGACATGGGCTGGCCCAGCGGGCGTGGCGCCATCAGCCCCAAGGCCGCGACCATTGCCGAGATGCTCAAGGACCGAGGCTACGGCACCTTTGCGGTTGGCAAATGGCACGTGGCGCCCACCGACGAAGCCAGCGCAGCGGGGCCCTTCGATCAGTGGCCACTGGGCCGTGGCTTTGAGCGCTTTTATGGGTTCATGAATGGCAGCGCGCACCACTGGCACCCCGAGCTGATCGTGGACAACCACCTGCTCGACCCGCCAGCTGGGGACGGTCACGACTACCACTTGAGCGCCGACCTGGTGGACCAGGCCATTCGCATGATGAGCAACCAAGTCTCACTTCGGCCGGGCAAACCCTTCTTCATGAACTTGGCTTTTGGTGCAGGCCACTGGCCGCACCATGCACCACGTGCATCAATGGACGGCTACGCGGGCGTCTATGAACGGGGATGGGATCAGATTCGCAACGAACGCTTCGCACGCCAAAAACGCATGGGCCTCTTTTCATCGAGCACCACGCTGCCGCCACCGAACCCCGACGTGCCGCGCTGGGATGAACTCGACGACGACCAGCGCCGTGTGGCGGTGCGCCTGCAGCAGGCGTATGCGGGCTTCCTTGAATACACCGATGCGCAGCTGGGCCGACTGGTGAGCTTCCTGCGCCGCACCGGCCAGTTGGACAACACGCTGATTCTCTTGATCTCGGACAACGGCGCCGCCACGGAAGGCTCGGTGAACGGCACCACCAACATCATGCGTTGGTTCAACCAGATGCCGGACTCGACCGCGCGCAACCTGGCCGACCTTGAGAAGATCGGCGGACCGCACAGCTATTCAAACTATCCCTGGGGGTGGGCGCAAGCCAGCAACACGCCGTTGCGCCTGTATAAAAGCTACACCCACGGTGGCGGCGTACGCGACCCGCTTATCGTCTCGTGGCCCATGGGGATTGCTGGCCGCGGCGAGCTCAGGCACCAATTCCACCATGTGGTGGACATCGTGCCCACGGTACTGGAAGTGTGCGGCCTGAAAGCGCCGGAGCAGTACCGGGGCGTGGCGCAGATGCCGGTGCACGGCACCAGCCTCGCATACACCTTTGCTGAACCGAACTGCGACAGCCGCAAGGCCACACAGTACTTCGAGATGTACGGCCATCGCGGCATCTGGCACAAGGGTTGGAAGGCCGTCACCCAGCACGTGCCGGGCGAGTCCTTCGAGCGCGAGCACTGGGAGCTGTACCACCTGGATGACGACTTCTCTGAAGCGCACAACCTGGCTGCAGAACACCCGGACAAGCTGCGCGAGTTGATTGAACGCTGGTGGGCCGAGGCTGGCAAATACGATGTGATGCCGCTGGACGACCGCCGCGACCTGCTGTTCAAGCCGAGCCCGAAGCCAGGCTCGATCCGTGCAGCAAGGCGCTTCACGTTCTATCCGCCGATGGCAGGCATTCCGGCCGAGGCAGCCCCATTGACGCAGGATGCCTCGCACGTCATCGAAGCCGATGTCGAATGGTGCACCGGTGACGAAGGTGTGCTGCTCTCGTTTGGCACCAGTGCAGCCGGCTATGTGCTGTACGTGAAGGGTGGCCGGCTGGTCTATGGCTACAACCATTGCGGCGAGGTCACGCTACTGGTTTCGAACATTGTGCTCACGCCCGGGCGACAGACCCTGGGCTATGTGTTTTGCAAGACGGGGTCGCTCCAGGGACTGGGCACGTTGACAATCCAAGGGCAAGCTGCGGGGCAGCGTCAATTTGGCACGACCTTGCGACGCATTGCGATCTCGCCCATGTATGTTGGCTGCAGCGGCATGCCGCCCGTGGTGGGAGACATCGCTGGCGCGTTCGCGTACACCGGGGCCATCGAATGCGTTCGCGTCAACATAGGAGACGACCGCGCCGTCGCCACGCCAGCGAGCTATGTTGACTGAGAAGTCGACGCGGCGAAAGGGCTCGCTCGACGAGCCCGATGCTGACTCTCAGTTCCGACAGCGGACGAGTCATCGCAGGGCCCATGCCTCGCAAGCCGTACCGGCCTCGGCCACGCGCCAACGCCGCCGCACTGCAAGCCTGCTCGACAGGGTCACGTCAAGGCTGTGGGTGGACGGCACGATTGCCGTGCAAACTGTGCTTTAGCCTGGCCGATAGGAGCCGGCCGACCTCGGAACTGTTGGCGGTCATTGAAGCTACAGCCGTCGACAGTCAATTTCAGCTTTCGGGCTGCGGGCTGAGCGGCAGAAACCGGTCAGTTCCGGTCATCCAAGATGCCAGAAGATCGCACCGGTCTTGCGCCGCAACGACGCCACCGGCTGGGGGTCCAGCTGGGCCAGGCCCTCGCGCGCCAGCGCCAACCCGAACTCACGGTTACCCGAGGTGACGGCCCGAGCTGGCGCCGTTCATCGCAACTGAAGTACGGGGCGAACGTCGACAACTTGGGCAACTGGCGCACCCTGCGCTCGGCGAACTCTTCGCGCCCATGCGCATAGGGAACCAGCGCGCGGGCCACGCAGGCCGTGACTGGTACCAGCGCCAGAAGCGCGCTGGTGGCCAGCATCACGAACCCGGCCGCAGACTCCCGCGCCCAGGCCCGGCGCCTGACTCCGGGCACGGCCCCTGGTAGAAAAATGATCGCGTCGAGTACCCGCTCGCCCGCATCAGACGCGGCGCCGCAGAAGCGCACGCGCGATCAGCTCACCGCGCGCAAGCGGGGGACATGCCTCCGAGCAGCGAGCGCATTGCCGGCACGCTCAGAACAAGGCCTTGAACTGCAAGCCAAAGCTGCGCGGCTCGTTGATGAAGCCAGTGAGGTTGTCGAAGTCGATCCCCCCCACCACGCGGATCTGGTTGGTGATGTTGCGGCCGAACACCGCGACGTCGTACTTGCCCTGGCCCCAGGTGTAACCCACTCGCAGACCACCTTCGGTCAGCGGCTTACCGGTGAATTCTTTGGACTCATACAGGAAGAAGTTGATCTTGCTGCGGTGCACCCAGTCGGTGAAGACATAGACCTCGCCGTTGCCCACCGGCTGCGTGTACTTCAGCGTGAAATTCAACGTGGTCTTGGGCGCTTGCGGCAGCGGGTTGCCATTGATGTTGGCCTTGGTGTTGTCGCCGGCAGGCTGCGGGTCGAGCACGGTGCAGTTGGGGCGCGTCACGTACTGCCCGTTGCCGCACACCGAGACCACCAGGTTCGGGTCCTTGATCTTGGTGTCGTTGTAGCCCAGACCCACCGACGCCAGCAATTTGCTGGTGACAAAGGCCTGCAGGTCCATCTCGAACCCCTGCCCGGTGGCCTTCTTGGCGTTGAGCAAGATGTTGGCGTTGCCAACACCACCCACGGCCGTGAGCTGCAGGTCTTTTACCGTGTAGTTGAAGACGCCGAAGTTCAGACGCGCACGTCGGTCGAAGAGGTCGGCCTTGATGCCCGCTTCCACCGAGGTGTTGGTTTCGGGCTTCGCCACCGATTGGTCGTTGAAGGCACTGGCGCCCTGCACGCTGGAAGCCCGGAAGCCGGTGGCCGCCCGTGCATACAGGTTGATGGTCTTGTCCAGCGCGTAGGTGCCGCTCACGTCCCAGCTCAGTTTCTTGTCCGAGGTCTTGGCCGAGGTCGGGCCCAAGGCTGCCAGGTTGGCCAAAGAACAGCGCGGTGGCGCCGGTATGGCGCCGATCGTCGGGCCTATGCACGGCACAAACGCGCTGCTGTTGTAGTCCTCGACGGCGAAGTTCTTCTTGTCCCAGGTGTAGCGCAGGCCGCCGCGCAGCTTGAGCTGGTCGCTGACGGCGTAGTTGATCGCGCCAAACACCGCATAGGCGTCGTTCTTCTGGCCCACGCGCTGGTAGCCCTGCTGCGCATTGGCGTTGGTGGAGTCGTAGTCGAAGCTCTCGACCTTGTAGTCTTCCTTGTAGTAGAAAACGCCGGCCTGCCAGTTCAACGGGCCGGCAGCATTGGAGACCAGGCGCAGTTCCTGCGTCCACTGGCTGTGTTTGGGTATGCCGTCCGCGGTCTCGGAATAGAACGGTATCGCGCCGGCGCCGCCGCCGAAGTTGTAGGGCGCCGGACCGCCGTCGATATCGCCGCGGCTGAAGGTGCTGACCGATTCATACCCGGTGATGGCGTGCAGCGTCACTGCGCCCAGATTCCACTTCAGGCGCAGGTTCGCGCCCTGGTTTTGAAGTTCAGAGTGGTTGACCCCATCAAAGGCGCCTTTGCGTTCGTCGAAGCCCGGCACGAAGTCGTTCGTACCCGGCTGGATGATGTTGGCGCGAAACAGGCGCCCGGTGCCTGAAAAGTCGCGCGCATGCACGTTGAAGAGCGCGCTGAAGTCCTTGCTGGGTTCGTACAGCCACTGCACGCGCAGCGCGTTGTCGCGGTAGCCCTCAAATCCTTGTGTGGGACCGGTGGCCAGCGTGTTCTTGGCCCAGTCGTCGCGCGTTTGGCTGAGCAGTGAGATTCGCAGACCCGAGTCGGCTGAAGTCGGCACGCCAATGGCACCTTCGGCGTTCACAGCGTTGTGCGAGCCGTAGGACAGGCTGCCATATCCATTCATGCCCTTCAGCGATGGGCGCACCGAATCGAACTTCACCACACCGGCCGGCGTGTTGCGGCCAAACAGCGAGCCCTGTGGGCCGCGAAGCACCTCCAGCCGCTCCAGGTCGAAGGCGGGGAAGCCCTTGAGGATGGGGTTTTCCTGCACGATGTCGTCGTAGACCAGTGACACTGGTTGTGACGCGTTGAGCCGGAAGTCGGTGTTGCCGTAACCGCGCAGATAGAAGCGCGGGAAGGCACGGCCAAACGACGATTCGATGTTCAGACTGGGCACACGACCGGCCAGCATGCGGATGTCTTGCCCGCTGGTGTTCAGCACTTCGAGCAGTTCGCTGTTGATCGTGCTGACGGAGGTCGGCACGTTCTGGATGTTTTCGATGCGGCGTTCGGCGGTGACGGTGATGGTGGTCAGCTTGCCGGCTTCGGCTGCGGGTTCACTGCTCTGTGCGTGCACGCGGTTTGGGAAGGTGCCGGCGCCAACCAGCGTCAACAGCGCCGCAACGGAAACGGCACGCTTCTTGTAAAAGGGTTTCATGGGTTCTCCTGGCTCTGTGGGTGGACTTTGAAGCGGATGTTGTGCGGCACGCCGTCATATGGCAAATATGCAAAACATCACCCAAGTTGACATCTACGATATGCATCTGGCCGATTGATCCATCGTCTTGGCCAGCGCCCCCGACCATGATGAACATCGACATCCGACTGCTGCGCTACTTCTCGGTGGTGGCCGAAGAGTTAAGCATTTCTCGTGCCGCGCAGCGGCTGCACATGAGCCAGCCCCCGCTGAGCCAGCAGATTCAGCAACTGGAAGAGCGGCTGGGCGTGGTGCTGCTGCTGCGGAAAAAGAGGGGCATCGAGCTGACGGCGGCCGGGGCGGCCTTGGCGGTGGAGGCGCGGCTGGTGATCGCGCGGCTCGAACAGGCCGTGGACGCGGTGCAACAGATCGGCCGCGGCGAGCTGGGCCAAGTCCGCATCGGCGTCATCAGCTCGGCGATGTGGGGCGAGTTTCCCAACCTGTTGCGGCGTTTCAACACCAGCTATCCGGGCGTGAACTGGTCGGTGAAAGAGCAGGCCCCGGCGCTGCAGGTGCAGTCGCTGCTGGAGCGGCGCATCGACATCGGCTTTTTCCGCTCGGCTGCGCAGCCGCCTGCGGGCTGCCTTAGCGTGCGGGTGGCACCCGAGGAATTCGGCGCTGTGGTGAACACGCGCCATCTCCTGGCGCGGCGCGTGTCGATTGATCTGGCAGCGCTGGCGAGTGAAAACTTCGTGATGCTGGACACCCCGGCGGCGGCCGACACGATGTACCTGGCACAGTGCTGCATGGACGCGGGCTTTTCGCCGCGCGTGACCCGTACCGCGATCGAACCGCAGACGCTGGTGGCGCTGGTCAGTGCCGGCATTGGCGTCACGCTGCTGCCCTGGTCCTTGTCCCGCATCCAGTGGCCCGACGTGAAGTTCCTGCGCATCAAGCCGCCCACCCCGACGGCCGACCTGTACGCGGTGTACCGCGAAGAAGAAATGTCCCCGGTGGTGCAGGAAATGGTGGCGATGATCTCGCCGTCTTGATCAGCTTCTTTTGGGCCATCTTGAACCCGCGCCTGCAGGCCCAGGCAAGCGCCGAAGGCTGCGCGACATGCGTGAGTCTTTCCATTCCCCAAACATCACGTTCCCATTGCCTACTGATATTTGACAGTGCATCCGTTGGTGCACAGCATGGCGTCGGCGTCGGCCGCCGTTTGCCACTGCGGCGCTGCCGGCGCCCTCTCTTCCCACGAACGACTTGAGTCTCCATGCCCACATCCCGCCTCGCCGCACTTTGCCTGTTTATGGTTTCACTGGCCGGGTTGGCGGGCACTGCGCGCGCCGGGGAGGTGGTGTCGTTCCAGGTCGCGGGCCAGAAAGTGGTGGGCACGCTCGAGCTGCCAGCTGGCGTGGCGGCACCACCGGTGGTGTTGATGCTGCATGGCTTCACCGGCAGCCGTAACGAACTGGCCACGCCGGCGGTGAAGGAAGGCATCTTTGCGCGCGCCGCGCAGGCCTGGGCAGCGCAGGGCCTGGCCAGTCTGCGCATCGACTTTCGCGGCGGCGGCGACAGCGAAGGCACGTTTGCAGACACCACCTTGTCGGGCCAGGCCGCCGACGCGTTGGCCGCCATCGACTACCTGAAGACCCTGAAGTCGGTGGACGCCTCACGACTGGCACTGGTGGGCTGGAGCCAGGGCGGCGCCGTCGCCACCATGGTGGCGACGCGCAGCACGTCGCCGATCCGGGCGGTGGCCTTGTGGGCGCCAGTGTCCAACCCGGCCGCCACCTACCCCGCCTTTCTCGGCCACGACTATGTCAAGCGCGGCCTGGCCAGTGGTGGGCAGGCCGTCAGCACCAAACTGCCCTGGGGCGCCGAGGTGTCATTGCGCACACCGTTCTTTGAAGAGCTGTACAGGTTTTCGCCCGTGGCCGAACTGGCCCAATACAGCGGGCCGGTGTTCGTCGCCGTGGGTACCAACGACCCGGTGGTGACGCCACAGCCAGCGATGGGGCAGATCCTGCTGAGCTACCACAGGGGCGTCGGCGAACTGTGGGTGCGCACCATGGACCACAGCTTCAATGCCTTCATGAACACCACCACGCTGGACGAACTGGTGCAGGCGACGGCGGGCTTCATCAGCAAGCACATCCGCTGACGCCGACGCTCAGTCCGGCAAGCGGCTTTCGATCGACAGGTTGCCCCTCCGGTGTCGCAGTTGAAGCCCCGCACAAGGGCGCCTGCTGGCAGCTCGGGCAGCTCTTGCGCAATGGCCGCCGGCGGGCGCCGCTGCTGATGCCTAACAGCCTGCCTACTTCGCGCGAGCAATGCCGCGCCATGTGGCGCGCGGCTTCAGCACCTGGGCGCAGCCCCTGCTGTGGCTCCCGGTGCCGACGTCGGCGATCAGCGCGTCCAGGCCGTCCGGGAAGTCAGCGGCAATCTCTTCTGCCGTGGTGCGTACAGGCAAGGCGATGTTGGCCGGGCTCTCGAACTGCTGCGGCATCCGGGCCTTGGGCGTTGCAGAAACGACTTCCTGCGCGCGGGCAATCGCTGCCAGTATTCGACCGGCGGCTTCAGGGCGGCGAGATCGGGGCAGCGAATGTCGGTTCATGGCCGGTTCCTGCCGCTCGGCCCGCAGCCCGAAAGCTGAAATTGACCGTCGAGGCCTGTAGCTGCAAAGACCGCCAACAATTCCGAGGTCGGCCGACTCTTATCGATCAGTAACCGTCCGTCGTCGGTGACCGCTCTCCCGCGGCGGAGCGCCGTAATCTAGTCTGTTGATACGGGCGTTGACACTTCGCACCGTTGTTTATACATTCGTGTAAACGAATTGGAGATTGCACATGAGCACTTCAGCAGCACAGATCAGCGCCTGGGGTAACGGCCTCGCGCTTCGCCTCACGAAGCCGATGGCCAAGACCGCCGGCGTGGGTGAGGGCTCGCCCGTGCGGGTCACGGTCAAGCCCGGCCGCATAGTCATCGAAACCGAGGTCGAGCCGACGCTGGACCAGATGCTGGCTGCCTTCGACCCCAAGAAGCATGGCGGCGAGGCAATGGCTGATCGTCCGGTCGGCAAAGAGGCGTTTGCCAATGGCGACTCGTAAGTCCACGCTCTGGGTACCGGATCGGGCCGAGATCATCTTCATCCAATACAGCCCGGCCGTCGGTGAAGAGATGCCAGACGACCATCCGATGCTGGTGATCTCGACCAAGGCATTCAATGAGCGCACCGGCTTAGTTGTCGGCTTCCCAATGACGCACGCCGAGCGACACGCGGACAACCCGTTCGCCATCCCCGCGCCAGGTGCCAAAGGAGAACCTGGATACCTGCTCACTCATCAGCCGAAGTCGTTCGATTGGCGCGAGCGCAATGGCCGCCCGCACCCTTGGGGTGCTGGCCACACCAAGCTGCTAGCCGCAGCCGTGAAGCGATTCGATGCCGTTTTCGGCATCTGCAACCATTGAGGGTCAGGTCGATGAAGACTTACTCCGTCGAACTGGCCGACGACGAGGTGCTGTCCTGGAGCTTGCCCCGGATTCGCACTCCGAATAGCTAAATGTTGAGCGTCTCCTTCGGAGCTACGGCACCGGCGTCGCTTATGACCGCATAGGGTCGAGGCCGTGTGGAAACGCGTTGAACCAAGCATGTTGAGCGCTCATCGCAGCGAGTGCCTCGCTCGGAGAGCGCGGTGAGTTCGTAGTCAAGGGCCAGTGCCCTACGCCCTCATCGCCGCCTTCAGCGGCCCGGCGCCGAGGATCTTGATCGACCGCAAGGCGGATGGTCCAAGACTGCGTAGTGTTGCGTGCAGCGGTTGTCCCAGATCGCGAGGTCTCCCGCGTTCCTGCGCGAGCGCATCTGGAATTCGGGGTTGCTGTCTTGGCTGTAGAGGTACTGCAGCAAGTTGAATGCGCCCGGATGCCGGTTCTGACGGTAGCGCACATGGCGCGTCGTATGGAAGTTTGTGAGGTGGGTGATGAAGGCGCTGGTGAACGGGCTCTTTCTGCCTGACTCCGGCTTGGTCCGAATCCCCGGGTGTTCGGGATCTGGGGAGCGCGCTGACTGCAATCTGCCCATGTGCGCCATCGCACCGACAGGTGTTCGGAAACAAGGGATGCTCATGCATGGGTCGCAGTGAGCTGACTCAACACTTGGAGGTTGCAACAGATGAACGAGCGATCAGGAAGTTTTCTCTTCAGCGCAGTGGTGGCCGCGACGATGGCGGTCATAGGTTGCAGCAAGGCGCCGGAACCGGTGGGCCTGGTAACCCCAGCACCCGCAACCGTTGCCACGGTTACAGACATCGACGTGACCGAGCGCGTGAAGTCGGCTCTACAGAAGAACGAATCCCTTAAGGGTTTTGACATCAACGTCGTGACCGTCAAGGGCGATGTCCGCTTGATTGGAATGCTGGACAACCAGGCTCAAATCGATGTGGCGGTCAAGATTGCGCGGGCATCGGACGGTACCCAATCCATTCGTGACGAACTCACGATCAAGAAATAAGGTCGCGGGGTGATGAGGCCGCTGTTCCAGACGCGGGAGATAAGCAGCGCTCAACCCGCCCTGCAACACCTGAAGCAGTGTCTTGGGCGATGCAACTCCTCCCGCCGGTTAGGTGCAGCGTGATCGTGCGCACACTGGTCATAGCCTTTAGCTGCGGCTTGATGGCTGTCCCTTCTGCCCTGGCGCAGTCCCGCGGCGAGTTGTTGTACACCACCCATTGCATCTCTTGCCACACAACGGAGATGCACTGGCGCGACAAACGATCGGCCAACGATTGGACGGGACTGAAGTTCCAAGTGAGACGCTGGCAGGACGCGGCTTCTCTGGCGTGGAGCGACGCTGACGTCCTCGACGTGGCTCGCTACCTCAACGAAAGCATCTACCGCTTCGATCAGGCAGCGGACTCGATCTCATCGTTGAGCAAGCCCAGCTCTAGTGCTCTTCGACGCTGATACCGACTCGCTTCAGGGTGCGTCGCTTGCCGCACAGACCGCTTGCTGGACAGCAGCTATACCCAACTACCGAACCGCTCGCGGTTCCTTCAGAAAAAGGAATTCATCATGAACCAACACACCTCAAACCGCTACGCCCTGGCATTACCTGCGCTTCTGGCTCTGTCGTTAGGTGCCTGCGGTGAAATGTCTCAACGCGACCAGAATACTGCCACGGGTGCGGCAATCGGCGGTGTGGCCGGCGCAGTCCTTGGAGGTGGCGCTGCTGCCACCGTCGGCGGCGCCGTTGTCGGTGGCGTTATCGGCAATAAAGTGGATCCGAAAAAGAAGTGAGCCATAGTTTGCGCGGGAACTCGAAGTCGCCAACCGGGGCGACTCTCAGTCCCGCGAGGCCACTTCGCAAGCCACGCCGAAGCCGGCGACTTTGACGCCCAACGAGACCCTGGGCACGGCTTCACTGCCGCTTGGAGAAATTCGTCATCTGCAAGCAATGCATGCCCATGGCAGTGCTGTGTGCCCCGGCTCAGGTAAGGCGCGTCGTAGCCACCATGGTGGCGGCGCGCAGCACGTCGCCGATCCGAGCGGTGGCCTTGTGGGCGCCAGTGTCCAACCCGGCCGCCACCTACCCCGCCTTTCTCGGCCACGACTATGTCAAGCGCGGCCTGGCCAGTGGTGGGCAGGCCGTCAGCACCAAACTGCCCTGGGGCGCCGAGGTGTCATTGCGCACACTGTTCTTTGAAGAGCTGTACAGGTTTTCGCCCGTGGCCGAACTGGCCCAATACAGCGGGCCGGTGTTCGTCGCTGTGGGTACCAACGACCCGTTGGTGACGCCGCAGCCGGCGATGGGCCAGATCCTGCTGAGCTACCACAGGGGCGTCGGCGAGCTGTGGGTGCGCCCGATGGACCACAGCTTCAATGCCTTCATGAACACCACCACGCTGGACGAACTGGTGCAGGCGACGGCGGGCTTCATCAGCAAGCACATCCGCTGACGCCGGCGCTCAGGCCGGCAAGCGGCTTTCGATCGACAGCTAGCCCTCTCCGGTGTCGTAGTCGAAGTCCTGCACATGGGCGACTGCTGGCAGCTCGGGCAGCTCTTGCGCAATGGCCGCCGGCGAGGCGCCGCTGCTGATGCCTAACAGCCTGCCTCCTTCGCGCGAGCAATCGATGCCAGTATTCGACCGGCGGCTTCAGGGCCGCGAGATCGGGGCAGCGAATGTCGGTTCAGGGTCGACAGCGACTGATCGTTGGTGATTGGAGCGGTCGTCGTCAGGACATTGGCGCTGGGCGGCCTGTCGCACCAGCTGGACGGCGAGCGCGCGGGCTTCATCAACAAGAAGTTCGATCTGCAGTTTTTGGACAGCATGGAAACCAACCCCGAATGGGCCACGCAGTTCAGTGACTTGGAGTTGGTTGAAAAAGCCGGTGCGCAAGGTGCGCAGCAACTATCACATCCCGATATCTAACACGGCAACCGGTGTGCTGGCGTTGGAGGCGTTTTAAGCCGGTCCGACGCCAGGCGAAAGCGCTTGGGCAAGTTCAACCAAAGTCGTGCGGGTCACTTCGACCGCTGGCTGAAGGGGTCGCTCCGTACTCCAGACCACACTTAGACTCCGACAGATATCCGGGTCGCGTATGGGGATGTATGCAATGCCGTCGACCACGACAGGCATCAAACCGACTCGAGGGCGGATCGTATAGATCTTGCCCTCCTGGATGAGCATTGAAATCAGTCCTGTGCTCGTGGAGATGATGGGCCGCACGTCCTGCCCGATGCTTTGCGCGGCTGCGTCGATCAATCGCCTCAGTCGATTGGGGTGCAGAGACAGCGCCAAGGGATACGACAAGGCCTGCGCCAAGGAAATCGATTCAGGCAGTCCATCGAACATGTCAGATCGTCCACAAAAGCAGAAGACCTGGGTGGCGCATTCGAATGAGTGCAGGCTCGTGTCGGAGTGTCCCTCCGGCAACAGCGCGACTGCAGACATGCCCTCGCGCATCCAATTCGTGATGGCATGGCTATCGCCTTCCAGCACCTCGAGTTTCACCAATGGATAACGCTCTTGCATGGTCGCGAAAAGACGCACGCCCAGTTGATCGATCAGGGAGGTAGGGAGCGCCACCGTCACGCTGCCGGTTGGTACAGACTCCAGTTGAGCGATTGCGGCTTCGGCTTGCGCCACGTGCTGAAAGATTCGCTTTGCGTGATCGATCAGGCAGGCGCCCGCGACTGTTGGCGCCACACCCTGCGAGGACCGCTGCAGCAGCGACGTGCCCAGGGACTCCTCTAACAACCGAATTTGCCGCCCAACCGCCGGCTGTGCGCGCCGCAGGCGTGCCGCCGCCCGATTCATGCTGCCCTCTTCAACAACGACGAGGAAGGCTCTCAGGTGGTCTAGGTTCAGCGCCAAATTTGGGTCTTGCGGGGCTGTGCGGAAGTTGTTGAACGGGTGTGCTTCGATTTTACTTCCCGCGCTATGGCGTGCGCTCCTAGACTGCAGCAGCAAGCTTCGCGCGCATTTTCGGGAGACAACCGTGATCGAAATTCCAAACTTATCGCGCCGTCGCGCCGTCTTGACGGCCGTGGCCGGCGGGGCTTTCAACGTTGCGACGTTCCCCGGCTTGGCCCTTGCCCAGGCGTTTCCCAACAAACCCATCAAACTCTTGGTGCCCGTGGCCGCCGGTGGTGGCACCGACTTGATAGCCCGCGTCGTGGCCGATGCACTTTCGCGCAGCATGGGTCAGACCTGGGTCGTGCAAAACCAGGCCGGCGCGGGCGGCCAGATTGCGACCCAGGCCACCGCACTGGCAGTGGCCGACGGGTACAACCTCATGCTCGGCTACGTGAGCACCCACGGCACCCTGCCGGCCATTCGAAAGCTGCCCTACGACACGGAGAAAGACTTCAGCTACATCGGCATGATTGGCGGTGCACCCAATGTATTGATCGCCAGCGCGACGGGCGGCCCTGCATCGTTTCAGCAGTTTCTCAGCGATGTGCGGGCGACTCCAGGCAAGGCCAGCTTTGGATCAGCCGGCATCGGGACCATCACGCATCTGGTGTTTGAACGCTTGAAGGCCGCGACGAACACGTCGATCGTCCACGTGCCCTACAAGGGCGTCGCACCGCTCATGAACGACCTGCTGGCCAACCAGATTCAGTATGCGATGCCAGGGCTGGCTGGTGCACTCAACCACATCCGCAGCGGCAAGGTGAAGCCGTTGGCCGTGACGGGCCCGCGCCGCCATTCGCTCTTGCCTGAGGTTCCCACGCTCAAGGAACTGGGCCTGCCCGACTTCGAGGCGGTGCAGTGGGTCGGCATCATGGGGCCGGCCGGGATGCCTGCCGACGTCAGTCAAAAGCTGACGGCGTCACTGAACGAAGTGCTCAAGCAAAAGGAATTGGCTGAAAAGCTGACCGGCGAAGGCATTGAAATCATGCCGATGAGCGTGGAAGCCTTTCGAGCCTACGTGGCGGCCGACTTCGTGCGCTGGCGCGAAGTGGTGAAGAAGGGTGACATCAAGGAGTCGTGAAGATGCAAACCGCCAAAAAAAGAAGGATTGCCATCGTCGTGATGTCCGACGAGCACTCGGGTTTGGCCTTGTCATCGGCTGGGCATCCCTGGATTCAGACACCGCACATGGACGCGTTTGCCGTCTCAGGTTCGCGGTTTGCTTCGGCCTATACCAACTCGCCCATCTGCATACCCGCTCGCGCGTCGTTCACCACCGGACGCTACACCCATGCCAGCCGCAACTGGTGCAATGGTCTACCGTACACCGGCAACCCCAAGGGCTGGACCCATCTGCTGCGCGACGCCGGCTACGACGTCACCTCCATAGGCAAGCTGCACTTTCGCAATGAGATCGACGACACCGGCTTCAGCCGGCAGATCGAGCCCATGCACGTGGTGAATGGCGTCGGCGACCTGTTGGGCGCTGTGCGCGACCCATTGCCGATTCGGCACAAGGCAAAGTCCATGGCTGAAGAGGTTGGCATCGGTGAGAGTTCCTACACCCGATACGACCGGCGCATTGCAGATGCATCGGTCGATTGGATCCGCGAGCACGCATCGCAAGACGGATGGGTCCTGTTCTCGTCCTTCGTGGCGCCCCACTTTCCGCTGATCGCCCCCAAAGAGTTCGTGTCTCGCTACCGTCTGGAAGACGTGCCGATGCCCAAGCTTCGCCGCGCCGAAGACCGAATCGATCACCCCTGGGTGTCTGCACTGCGCAAGTGCTTTCCCCACGACATCCATTTCAACGATGACTTGCGCCGCCGTGCACTGCGCAGCTACGCAGGCTTGTGCAGCTTCATGGACTGGAACTTCCAACGCATCTGCGACGCGATCGAGTCTGAAGGTCTGGCCGACGAGGCCTTGGTCATCTACACGAGCGATCACGGCGACAACATGGGCACGCGGGCTTTGTGGGGCAAGTCAACCCTGTACGAAGAGGCTGCGCGTGTGCCCATGCTGGTGCGCGCCCCCGGCCGCAAGCTGCGCAAGGTCGTCGCCACACAGGCGACGCTGGTCGATGTCGCCCCCACCTTGCTGGAATGGATGGGCGTGGATGCTCCGCACGACTGGCCCGGTCAGTCACTCGTCCGCATGGCCGAGCAACCCGACGATCTGAAACGCCCCGCTTTCTCCGAATACCACGCGGCTGGCGCGCAAACGGGTGCGTTCATGCTTCGCCGAGGGCAGTGGAAGCTGATTCACTACGTCGACATGCAACCCCAGTTGTTCGACATGGTTGCCGATCCCGAAGAGCTTGTTGACTTGGTGCCGGCCGGCAATCACCACAGTGTTGTGCAAGAGCTGACGCTCGAGCTGCGAGCCATCGTGGATATGGAGGCGCAAGACCGCCAGGCCAAAGCCGACCAACATGCGCTGGTAGAGCGGCACGGTGGGCGAAACGCCGTCGTCGAGCGCGGCGGGTTTGGCGCAACGCCTGCGCCTGGCTTCAAGCCCAAGTTCGCCTGAGTACCGCATCGTCAGACACCCGCTCCAGGTTCAATTCCCAAGGCTGCGCAGATACTGCTGTCAGCAACGAGGAGACGGGTTTGAAGAAACTGCTGATTGCCAACCGCGGCGAAATTGCCCTGCGCGTGCAGCGCGCCGCAAGCGACCTGGGTTTGGCCACGGTTGCGGTCTACGCAAGGGATGACACCTCAGCCCGCCACCGGCTGCTGGCTGACGAAGCAGTGGCGCTTGATAAGAGCGGGCCGGCTGCGTATATCGACATCGCCGCCATCGTGGCCGCGGCGCAGCAAACCGGCTGTGATGCGGTTCATCCGGGCTACGGATTCCTGAGTGAGCGCGCTGATTTCGCCACTGCCTGTGCGCAAGCAGGCCTGCTTTTTGTCGGCCCCAGCGCCGAACATCTGGCCCTGTTTGGCGACAAAGGCCGCGCGCTGCGCCTGGCCGCTGAGTGCCAGGTGCCGGTGCTGCCCTCCACGCCGGGCGGTGCTTCGCTGGACCTGCTGGGCCGCTTCTTTGACGAGCATGCGCAAGCGGGCATCGTGATCAAAGCCGTGGGCGGCGGCGGCGGGCGCGGCATGCGCCTGGTTCGCCACCGCGACGCGCTGGCCGAAGCCTACGCGCGCTGCCGGTCGGAAGCGCAGAGCGCATTTGGCGTGGACGCTGTGTACGGCGAGCGCCTGATGGCGCACGCCCGACATATCGAGGTGCAAATTGCCGGTGACGGCGAGCAAGTGATCACCTTGGGTGAACGTGACTGCAGCTTGCAGCGGCGCTTTCAAAAGCTGGTGGAAATCGCACCCAGCCCACGCTTGGCCAGCCGCTTGCGCAGCAGCCTATTGGCGGCGGCACACACCATGGCCCAGCGGGTTAGCTACCGCAGCCTGGGCACCTTTGAATTTCTGGTGGAAGAAACTGCCGCCGGCGACCAAGTGGGCTTCGTCTTTATCGAAGCCAACCCGCGCTTGCAGGTCGAGCACACCGTCACTGAGCAAGTCACCGGGGTGGACCTGGTCGCGCTGCAATTGGGCTTGGCGGGCGGCCGCAGCTTGGCCGACCTGGGTTTGAACCCAGCCCAGCCGCCTGTGGCCAAAGGCTTCGCGATACAAGTGCGTGTCAACGTCGAAACCACTGATGTGCAGGGTTTGGTACGACCTGCACAGGGCCAGTTGGACCGCTTCGACCCGCCCACAGGCCCGGACGTGCGTGTGGACACCCACGCCTACACCGGCTATGCGCCGCCGCCCGGCTACGACACCTTATTGGCCAAGTTGGTGGTGACCAGCACCACACCGCGCTTCAGCGATGCCGTGCGCCGCCTGCGGCGCGCCTTGGCAGAATTCCGCGTTGCCGGCTTGTCTACCAACCTGGATCTGCTGCGAGCCTTGGTGCAACGCGAAGACTTCGCAACGCAGCGGGTGCACACGCGCTACTTTGAGGCCATCGCGCAAGAACTGACCGCCGCTGCCGAGCCCATTGCGCAGGCCCAGCGTGTGCTGGAGTCTCAGATGGGCAGCCTGTCTACGGCCACCCTGGCCGCCACGGCAACCAAATCTCAAGTGGCCAACACGACCGTGGATGACGGCCTGTTGGCCGTGTGTGCGCCCTTGAGCGGCCGCGTCGTGGAAATCAACGCCGCGCTGGACGCTGTCGTCCGGCAGGGCCAGGTCGTGGCCGTGCTGGACGCCATGAAGATGGAGCACAGCGTCACCGCGCCGAGCAGTGGGCGCGTGATGGAGATTCGCTTGCCGGTGGGCACCCAGGCGCTTGAGGGCCAGGTGCTGCTCGTGCTGCGACCCTTGGCCGACGCGAACACCGCCACAGACCTGGCGCAGCCGCTCGACCCGGGCCGCGTCCGCGCAGACTTGCAAAGGCTGTTGGACCGCGATGCCTTTTTGCACGATTCGGCTCGCCCCGAAGCCGTTGCCCGGCGCCGCGCACGGGGACAACGCACGGCGCGCGAAAACGTGACCGACCTGTTTGACGACGGGGTCTATCTCGAATACGGCAGTCTGGCCTTGGCGGCCCAAGCCACCCGACGCAGCCTGGACGATCTCATCGCCAACACACCGGCTGATGGTCTGATCACCGCCATGGGCAACATCAATAGCCCGATGGTGGGAGCCGACAAGGCGCGCAGTGCGGTGATGGCCTATGACGCCACGGTGTTGGCCGGCACCCAAGGCGAACGCAACCATGTCAAAACCGACCGCATCGTCGAGCTTGCCTTGCGCGACAAACTGCCCTTGGTGCTGTTTGCCGAAGGCGGTGGTGGCCGGCCGGGTGATGTGGACTACCCGACGGTGACGGGGCTGTGGCAACCGGCCTTCGCCGCTTTCGCCGAACTGAGCGGCGAGGTGCCCGTGGTGGGCATCGTTTCGGGCCGCTGCTTCGCAGGCAACGCGGCTTTTCTGGGCTGCTGCGACGTCATCGTTGCCGACCGTTCGTCCAACATCGGCATGGCGGGACCAGCCATGATTGAAGGTGGTGGGCTGGGCGTTTTCAAGCCGGAAGCGATAGGCCCAGCGCCCGTGCAGCATGCCAACGGCGTGATCGACATTCTGGTGGATAACGAAGCACAAGCGGTGCAAGCCGCCAAGCACTACTTGTCGATGTTTCAAGGCCGGGTGGCGCAGTGGACCGCCCCTGACGCGATGCAACTGCGCCACGTGGTACCCGAGAACCGACTGCGCGTCTACGACACCCGCGCAGCCATTGCCGGCATCGCCGATGTGGGCAGCGCACTCTATCTTCGCAGCGGCTTTGGTTTGGGGCTTCACACCGCCTTGGCACGTATCGAGGGCCAGCCTGTGGGCATCATGGCCAACAACCCACAGCACCTGGGCGGCGCCATCGATGCAGACGCCGCCGACAAGGCCGCGCGCTTCATGATGCTGTGCGACGCGCATGGCCTGCCCATCATTTCGCTGGTGGACACGCCGGGCTTCATGGTCGGCCCCGAGGTTGAAGCGCAAGCCCAGGTGCGCCATGTCTCGCGCATGTTTCTTGTGGCCGCCAAGCTGCGCGTGGCCTTGTTGGCCATCACGCTGCGCAAGGGCTATGGCCTGGGCGCCATGGCCATGGCAGGCGGCGGCTTTCGGCGCGCCAGTTTCACGATCTCATGGCCCACGGGTGAATTCGGGGCCATGGGCTTGGAAGGTGCTATTCGGCTGGGATTCAAAAAGGAATTGGAAACGCTGCCCGAGGGCCCGCAGCGCCGCGCGCTTTACGAGCAGTTGGTAGCTCAAGCCTATGAGCGCGGGCACGCCATCAGCGTGGCCGCAGCCGGCGAGATTGACGCGGTGATCGACCCCGCACACACACGCGCCTGGATTGCACAAGGCATCGCCTCGGCGGCACTGCGCGGCGCGCGCCCAAGGCGCCACTTTGTGGACGCCTGGTGAGCACGGCGGCCTGAAGCAGCCGCGGCCGGCGCACCATCTACAAGCAACCAGAAACCAGCGACCAGCGGGCACAATGCCGTCGTCCGCAGCAAGCACCGCCCACACCATGATCAACAAAATTGCGGCGTCGGTTGCCGACGCCTTGGCAGGCACCGCCGATGGTGCCACCGTACTGATCGGCGGCTTTGGCACCGCAGGCATTCCGAATGAGCTGATCGAGGGCCTGATCGACCATGGCGCTCGTGAGTTGACGGTGGTGAACAACAACGCGGGCAACGGCGACGCGGGCCTCGCTGCTTTGTTGAAATCGGGCCGCGTCCGCAAAGTGATTTGCAGCTTCCCCCGGCAAGCCGATTCCTACGTTTTTGATGAGCTGTACCGCAGCGGCAAGATCGAGCTGGAGCTGACACCGCAGGGCAACCTGGCCGAACGGCTGCGCGCCGCCGGTGCCGGCATTGGCGCCTTCTTTTCGCCGACGGGTTATGGCACCGATTTAGCAAAACTTCCCGACGGAAGCCCCAAGGAAACGCGCGTCATCAACGGTCGAGCTTATGTGCTGGAGATGCCCATTCACGGTGACCTGGCACTTATCAAGGCCGAAACGGGCGACCGCTGGGGCAACCTCACCTATCGAATGGCCGCACGCAACTTCGGCCCGGTGATGGCCACGGCAGCGCGGCACACCGTCGCTTCGGTGCACCGGATTGTTGAGCTGGGCACGCTAGACCCCGAGGCCGTAGTCACGCCCGGCATTCACGTCAGCCACATCGTTCAAGTACCGCGTGTGGCCACACGTGCCGGTGGTTTCAAGGCTGCATGAGAGCGAACATGACCACCCATCACTACAAGCCGCGCAGCAAAGAGCAACTGGCACGTCGCGTTGCGCAAGACATCTTCGACGGCGCCTATGTCAACCTCGGCATCGGCATGCCCACCCTGGTAGCCAACCACCTGCCCACTGGCATCGAGGTGGTGCTGCACAGCGAGAACGGCATTCTTGGCATGGGCCCGGCACCTGCTGAGCACGATGAAGACTACGACCTCATCAATGCGGGTAAACAACCCGTGAGCCTGCTGCCAGGTGGCGCGTTTTTTCACCACGCCGACAGCTTTGCCATGATGCGCGGCGGCCACCTGGACATCTGCGTGCTGGGCGCCTTTCAGGTGTCAGCCACAGGAGACCTGGCCAACTGGAGCACGGGCGAAGCCGGCGCCATTCCCGCCGTCGGCGGCGCCATGGACCTGGCCGTGGGCGCCAAACAAACCTGGGTGATGATGGATTTGATGACCAAAAAGGGCGCGAGCAAAGTGGTCGAACACTGCACCTACCCTTTGACCGGCATCGCCTGCGTCAAACGCATCTACAGCGACCTGGCCACCTTGGCCTGCACGCCGCAGGGCCTGGAGCTCATCGACTGTGTTGAAGGCCTGTCGCACGCTGAACTGGAGCGGCTGGTGGGTTTGCCGATCCGGTGACATGCAAGCCCCCGCAGGGACGCCTGCCCCCGCCCTTCAACGCAAAGCGCCACGGGACGCCATGGCCTTCGAATACCAGGCAAAGCACACCAGAAGTACTGCAATAACGGCGCTGGTTATCGCCATCTGCTGGCCCATGAACACGCCACCGTTGGTCAGCACGTAGGTATAGAACAAGCTGACAAGAAACGCCACCAAAGACAGTGCAAAGACGGCCCCCGCCAGCTTCTTGCGCATCAGCAAGAGCACCGAAGCCGCAAAGGCGCCAAAAACACCAACGGCCCACACCACGGTCATCCAGCCCGGCATTTGCAGGTAGTGCGCAATCTGCTCAGGTGTCATGCCCGCACTGGCCAGGTACTTCGCGCCCTGCGCCATGCTCATCACAAAGTCGAACACGCCGATGGCGTTGAAGAGCGAGGCGAACACGCCCACCAGCCACAGGTGCCACGGCGTTTTGGAGAGAGCTTCACTCATTGCAATTTCCGCAGTTTGGCGAAGACTGCCACGGCTTGCACAGTGGGTGGCAGCGGGTTTACTCGCGGCCACAGACTTGCGGTTGCCTTCGCGCGCACGCCATTCTGGGCATCATGTCGGAGCGATCGCAAGATCGACCATGGTCTGGGCCTCCTGCAGGATGGTCTGCAGATGCTCGGCGCCGCGAAAGCTCTCGGCGTAGATCTTGTAGATGGCCTCCGTGCCCGATGGCCGCGCTGCGAACCAGCCGCCTGCCGCGCTGACCTTGATGCCGCCGATGGCCGCCCCATTGCCTGGCGCTTGCGTGAGGATGGATTCGATCCGCTCCCCGGCCAGTTCGGTAGATGTGACCCGCTGCGGCGACAGCGCGGCCAGACGCTGCTTTTGCGCTGGCGTGGCAGGCGCTTCGACCAACCGTGCCGCAGGGCTGCCCAGTCGCGCGGCCAGGTCAGCATACAGCGCCCCCGGGTCTCGCCCTGAAACGGCCGTGATTTCAGCGGAAAGCAGCGCGGCCGTGATCCCGTCCTTGTCGGTCGTCCAAACCGAGCCGTCACGTCGCAGAAAGCTCGCCCCCGCGCTTTCTTCGCCCGCAAAACCCAGGCCGCCATCCAGCAGGCCGGTCGCGAACCATTTAAAGCCGACCGGCACCTCGAACACCTGGCGCCCCAGCTGCGCCGCAATTCGGTTGATCAGCGCCGTGCTGACCACTGTCTTGCCGATGGCGGCCTGGGTGCCCCACTGGGGTCGGTGGCGAAAGAGGTATTCGATGGCCACGCACAGATAGTGGTTCGGTGGCAGCAATCCATGCGTCGGCGTGACGATGCCGTGGCGGTCGTGGTCGGTGTCGCAAGCGAAGGCCATGTCGTAGCGGTCCTTGAGCGCGATCAAGCGCTGCATCGCATAAGGGGACGACGGGTCCATGCGGATTTGTCCGTCCCAGTCCAGCGTCATGAATCCGAAGCTTGGATCGACGACATCGTTGACCACCGTGAGATCGAGCCGCCAGCGCTGCGCTATGGCCCCCCAGTAGTGGACGCCAGCACCACCCATCGGGTCGACACCCATGCGCAGCTTGGCGCTGCGAATGGCATCCATGTCGATCACCTGGTCCAACTCGCCAACATAGTGGCTTCGGTAATCGTGGCGGTGCGTCGTCGCCGCTTTCAGCGCCTGCCCGTGCGGCATCCGGCGAACGCCCAGAAGACCGTATTCGAGATAGCGGTTGGCGGCGGCCTGGATCGGACCTGTGACCTCTTCACCGGCCGGGCCGCCATGTGGCGGGTTGTACTTGAAGCCACCGTCACGCGGCGGGTTGTGCGAGGGCGTGATGACGATGCCGTCGGCTCGGCTCGCCATCTTCGAGCGGTTGTGGTTGACGATGGCGTGCGAAACCGCGGGGGTCGGTGTGGTCTCATCCTTGATCGCCAGCATGACGTCAACCCCATTGGCCGCCAGCACCTCGAGTGCGCTGGCGCAGGCTGGTGCCGACAGCGCGTGCGTGTCGATGCCCAGGA
Organism: Rubrivivax sp.; assembly: GCA_965249635.1. Taxonomy (GTDB): domain Bacteria; phylum Pseudomonadota; class Gammaproteobacteria; order Burkholderiales; family Burkholderiaceae_C; genus Rubrivivax. The sequence continues at coordinate 739,483 of OZ252248.1, forward strand.
ACAGCGGCCCACTGATGGCCAAAGACCTACGCTGGTCGCAGATCGCCTGCGTGATGGCCAGCACATGCCATTCGTTGAACGACAGGTCGAAGGAAGATCCGCGATGACCCGAAGTACCAAAAGCCACACGCTGTGAGATCACCGTCGGGTCGGGCCGTTCGGCGTAGTAGGCCGCAACCAGCTTGGCCACGTCGATGAGCTGGGCTGTCGCCGCGGGCTCGCCAGCCAGGGGACTGATCTGGGTGGACATGCGCTGCCCGCAAGCCGTCGCCTCGTGAAGGGTCGTCAGATCGCGGTCTCGAGCGCGGTGCTGCCAGCCCAGTATCCGCTGCGGCCGTAATGCCGGTACAGGTTCAATTCCTGCTCACGACCCCAATCGCTGGTGGTGTGGTAGGGCGGTGCGTTCTTGATCGACTCTCGGCTGAGGTCCACCGAGACGGTCTGGTCGGACCAGTGCACGCCCTTGATCCACGGCGGTGCAACCAAAACTTTGTGCCCGAGCCACCAGTTGCCGGTGTCGATGACGAGATAGCGAACAGCCCAGGTCTCGTCGTCTACCAGGAAGTCCGAGACATGGCCGATGTCGCCGTCGGTCGCATGGATGTGATACCCCGTGACGGCCTTGCAACTGCGCAGATGCGGGTCATCGTTGCGATGGCGGGCGCGTTCGTCACGCAGATAAGCTTCCAGTTCACGCTCGCGTTCGGCGTGGCCCACTCTGTGGGCAAAGCCCGGCACCATGGCATAGGGATACAAGCCCTCACCCCACATGCCCGCACCGTCCCAGTACGAGGGATAGCCGTAGTACCCCAGGTACTGCTCTTCGTTCTGCCGCGACACCGGCTTGTCCGTGTCGATGTCGGGGCTGTTCTTGACCTGCAGCTGGGTGATGGAAACCGGCAGCGTCCGATGCAGCCAGTCTGGGTACTTGACGGAGATGGGCGAGATCAGCACCTTGCGGCTCGTCAGCCAGGTACCGGTCTCAACCACGAAGTAACGAACCACCCAGGCATCGTCTTGGAAATAGAAGTCTTTGACTTGCCCGATCTCGCCATCGGTGGCACTGATCTTGTAGCTTTCGAGGTCTTTCAGGCTGCGCAACATCGTGATGTGTTCCTTCGAGGTGCCGCAGAGCACGCATCGGTGATGCGTCCAAGGACGGCGGGTGCATGGGCTACGCGTACGGGGCGTTTTAGAAAGAGATTTACGGCACCGCCCATGGACGGCGCGATGAGGTCATCTCACCCTCGATCTGATCTCGGTGGGCGGTCTGCGTCTGTTCGTTGCCGAACCAACACCGAAGCGAGCCAGGCGATCGGGACTTGGACAACGACGACGGCTTGCGAACCACAGAGGCTCAAGAGCCGCATCTCGACAAGCGCGAAAGCATCGCGTGCCATGAGGTGGCGAAGGCGTCGACGCCTTCTCGTTGCAGACGTTGCGCCAGCGCCTCGTCGTCCACGCCTTCGCGCCGGAACTCCTCGAGAACGGCATCGGCATAGCCGCCGTCGGCCGGCAGGGCCGTGCCGGCGCGACCATGGTCCGCGAACGCAAGCAGCGTCTTCTGCGGCAGCGTGTCGATGGTGCCCGGTGCGGCCAGGGCCTCAACATACAGCGTGTCGGGCGCCGCCGGGTCCTTGGTGCCGGTGCTGGCCCAGAGCAGTCGTTGCGGGCTTGCGCCGGCCGCCGCCAGCGTCTGCCAACGTTCAGACGCGAGCAGTTCCCGGTGCGCCCGGTAGGCCCGCATCGCCATCGCAATACCCAAGCGGTTGTGAAACGGCGAAGAGATTTCTTCCTTGACAGCCACGTCCCACCGGCTGACGAACAGCGAGGCAACCGACGCGATCTTGACATCGAGGCCGGCAGCCAAGCGGCGCTCGATTCCACGCATATAAGCCTCGGCTGCGGCCAGGTAATGTTCAGGTGAAAACAGCAAGGTCACGTTGACGGGCACGCCATCGAAGATCACCTCTTCGACTGCACGCACACCTTCCGGTGTGCCTGGAATCTTGATGAACAGGTTCGCCCTGGCGGCCCGCTCGAACAGCTTGTTCGCGTCGCGGATGGTGTGTGGGGTGTTGTCTGCCAGCAGCGGCGAAACTTCCAGGGATACCCAGCCGTCGAGGCCGCCGCTGGCCTCGAAGATCGGCCGTAACAGATCAGCCGCCTGTGTCAGATCTTCCAGGGCCAGTTCGAAGAACAAGTCTTCGCCCGCCATGCCGGTAGCCTTGAGCTCGCGGATGCTGTCGTCGTAGGCACCGGTACCGAAGGCCTGCTCGAAGATCGTCGGGTTGGACGTCAGGCCCGTGATGGACAAGTCGTCGATGTAGCGCCGCAGCGTGCCGCTGCGCAACAGCGTACGGCTGATACTGTCCAGCCAGAGTCGCTGACCCAAGTCGTGAAGTTGTCGGGTGTGTTCGTTCATGGGCGCCTGGTTTTCACGGGGTCGTACGCCGGAAGGCGGCGTGTGTGTTCGATGGTCAACGTCTGCACTACCCTGATGCACAGCCATGCCGGATCAGGCCACTGCGCCAAACAAGGCCCCAGCGCCTGCGGTGACCGCCATCGCGACAGCGCCCCAGAAGGCCACGCGCCAAGCGCCGTTCCGCACCGGCGCACCTCCGACCCGAGCCGACACAGCACCCAGGCCCGCCAGAAAGGCCAGAGAAGACAGCGTCACCCAGACCATCAGTTGCGCAGGCAAAGCCACCGCAACAACGGCAATCGGCAACACCGCGCCGACCGCGAAACTGGCCGCCGAGGCCAACGCGGCTTGGGTGGGTCGCGCTGCAGTTGTGTCGGAGAACCCCAGCTCGTCGCGGGCATGCGCACCCAGGGCGTCGTGCGCCATCAACTGCGCCGCAACCTGATCGGCCAGCGCCTGGTCCAGACCTCGACCGACGTAAATTCGCGCCAGCTCGCCGAGCTCGTCCGCCGGGTTCTGTTTCAGCTCGGCGCGCTCCTGCGCCAAGGCTGCGTTCTCAGTGTCCCGCTGGGAGTGGACCGAGACAAACTCACCCGCTGCCATGGACATGGCGCCGGCGATCAAACCCGAAACACTGGTCAGCAAGATCGCACGGTGATCGGCGCCAGCTGCGGCCACGCCGAGTACCAGGCTGGCGGTTGACACGATGCCATCGTTGGCGCCCAGCACCACAGCGCGCAGCCAACCGATACGGTCGCTGCTGTGGTGCTCAGCGTGGCTTAGCACCCGTCTCGCTTTCAAACTGCCAACGCTTCCTTGGTCAGGTTCCAGGCCTGCGCCAATTTGGCGCCGCGCGCGTGGTACGCGCTCTTGACGCGCTTCATGCGGTCTTCGATTCGCGCCTTGACATCACCCTTGGCCAGGCTCAATTGCAGTTTGAGCGATTCGGCCTTGGCATCAGCTTCCTGCTTCAGCGCGTCGACCCGTTGCTGGGCGCGATGCACAGCGCCGTCCAGGCTGGACTTCGCCGTCGCGAGTTTGGTCTGCAATTTCGTCTTGGCCACGCCAGTGGCGTGCGCCGCTTCAGCTTCCAGCTCCTTGATCTCGGCCTTGAAGGCCGCGATGTCGTGGTCGAACTGCGCTTCAGCCACTTCGGCGCGATTGCGGCGGAAAACGTGGCCGCCAGCCGCCTCCAAGGCCAGGTCAACCGGGATCACCCACTCTTCTTCGATCTCGGCCACCAGTGCAACCTTGCCGGCACGAAGATGCTGGGTGGCCGCTTCGATGAAGTCCAGGCCCACGCCCGCCACCCAGAAATCGCGCACAGCACCAGCGGCAGTGCCGGCGACGGCGCCGATGGCTACACCGACCGGACCGCCGAGCAGGCCAATCAAGCTACCGACCGCCAGACCCGTGACCGTGCCGGTAGGGCCGGCGTCCATGGATTTCTTGACGCTGACGACCCCTTTGGAGTCCCGTGCGAGGACACCAGTGGCATAGAGCGAGATGTCGCCAGCAGCGTGCAAAGCACGAAGCGCGTTCAACCCGGCATCGGCAGCCGATTCATTCTCGAAGACTGCGATCAAGAGCTTGTTCATAGGGGATCCCGTTCAGATAAGTTGGGATGGTGCATCTGAGGTGCCGGCGCTGTCTGTTCGACAGCGCACACAGCTCGACGCGACTGAACCCGATGGCGACACGCCCGATCGAACGGCTGAGGCCTGCTTCACCTCGACGAGAGCCCCAAAAGTCAAATAAGCGTTCTTGGGACATGGCTGCGGCTAGCAACATGCCGCAGGTCCATGTGCGAGAGCCCCTGCTGACCTGGCCGGCCGACGCCAAACTCATAGGTGCTGCGTTCAAGTCCATCGTCGCAGCACTGGAACAGCACGCGAGGGTCGTCAAGGTAGGACATGGAGTGGACTCTGCGGGTCAGATTCCATGGTGTCGCGCCTGAACCACGACGTGACATGTCCATCGGGTGCCGCCTGAGCGGGCCGTTGCACCGCGCTTCGATCTGCACTCCTATCCCAAGCCTGAAGGATCGGCCACGCGAGCACATGGCGCCAGACCGTGCTGATCGTCGCTGAGCCCGCAAGCAAGGCTTCGAAGGCAGCGCATTGAGGTCAGCTTGCGCCAGAACAAGCTTTGACGCAAGCCACCCCTGAACTGCGTTCGGGTTGTCGGTGAGTCTCGCGCTGGCGCAGACATCGCCAGCGGCGCAAACCAAAGCTGAGGTGCAGGAACGCAACGAATGCCTGCAGCGGATGCGTGAGTTCAAGACACGACAGGAGCGCGTGCAGTTCCAGAAGGAACACCACGCCAGGATGCAGGACCGCGCCAAGGAGCATGGAATGAACTTGCCTGATGTTCCTCCTGTGGCAGGCCAAGGTACTGGCCCGCGCGATGGCTCCCGGTCCGGCATGGCGCCTGCAGTGCGGCAATTTGGGCTTCTTCAAGGACCAGCGCTACAGCCATGCGATCGTGCTGTTCCGCGAGGACACCCAGGTGGTCGTGCTGGTAACCTGGAAGAAAGGCATCAACAACATCCCCGCCGAGCCGGTGATGCTGCCCGGCAAGGTGGCGTGGCAGCTCAAGGTCACGATGAAGGATGTGGAGTTGTTGAAGGCCGCGGTCAAGACGGCGGGTGGCGAGCCCACACCCTATAAAGTCGACCAGCTGCGCCATCAACAATGCGCGCCTGTGAACGACATCCTCAGCCGTCCGCTCGATGAGAGCTTCACGGCCGGCCGATCGAGGGGCCGAAGTAGCGGGTGCGTCTCAGGACGGCTCGTCGAGCAAGGGCTTGTCTGCCGCGCAGGCAGTGCGCAGGAAGTCGATGATGGTGGCGGCGTGCGGAGCGAGCGCTTCGCGCAAGTCATGGTCGCCGTCCACCTGAAGTAGACGGGCTCCCGGCGAGCGAGCGACCAATCGCGCAGCGTCGCCCACCGGTACCACCGAGTCCGTGTGTCCATGCACCACGAGAACGGGGCATTGCACCCGGGCGATCGTATTGACTGGCGCAATGTCGTCAAAGCGGGTGCCGATCACCCGTTGCACATGTCGCATCACGTACCAACCTACCAGCGGATAAGGCACCCGCTTCTCTGCCATGAATGCGCGCATGACCTCGTGCGGGTGCGCGAACGCGGCCAGGCTCACCACCGCGCGGACATCATGATGTCCAGCGGCATGCAGCAAGGCTGCCGCAGCGCCCACCGAGTGGCCCACGAGGGCCAGTCGGTCGGGTGCGATGTCCGGCTGCTGCCGCAGCCATGCGAGCCCGGCGGCGATGTCTTCGGCAAATCGCGGCATCGACGTGAAGTCCTCGTCGTCGCTGCGCCCATGGCACCGTGCGTCGATCAGCAACACTGCGAACCCGGCTTCATGCAACGGGGGCACCACCTGCCACATCATCGAAGCATTCGAGCCCCAGCCATGCATCACCACCACGGCGGGCGCGGGTCCTGGGTGGGCCTCCGGTGGTGACACGAGCCAGGCGAACAACTGCTTCCCGCGCGCACCCGCGAGGTGAACGTCTTGCACATGGCGGGGCGCCACACGAGGGTCGGTCGGCGTCTGAGCATGCGCGAGCCGCGGTGCGCGAAGACCGCGCAGGATGGCCCGATGGGCGATGCGACGCAGGGCCCAGACCCCCGCAATGGCCGTGGCTGTCTCGGCGATCACGGGCGTGGATGCGCGACACGTCTGCGCCGCCACGCGCCGCGAGCCACGCCGGGGCAGCTATGCAACCGCAGCCCGCGCGAACTCGTCGAAAGCTGCGATGGCATTGGCCGCATACATCAGCGAAGGGCCGCCGCCCATGTAGGTCGTGACGCCGAGTGCCTCGTCGAGCTCCCGACGCGTGGCGCCCAGCTTGACCAGCGCCTTCGCGTGGAAGCCGATGCAGGGGTCGCAGCGTGCGGCGACGCTCAGCGCCATCGCGATGAGTTCCTTGGTCTTGGCGTCGAGCACGCCACTGGCCGTGGCCGCACGGCCAAGTTCGCTGAAACTCTTCATGACCTCTGGCGTGCTTGCACGCAGGGACGACAGTCCTGTCGAGACGGTCTGGGTGAGTTCGCGGTAGGAGTTCGTCGATTCGCTCATGAGGGGCTCCGAAGGGCGGGTCAAGGTCCGGTCTCGACGGCCGAGTTCACGATGGCGTCGAACTCCGCCTGGCTGATGTACTGCGGCACGTAGGTGCCACCCTGCTGGGCCAGCACCTTCATGAAGGCCCGAAGGTGGTTGCGTGAGCCGCGCAGCAGGCTGTCGTAGACCATCAGGATGTCGGCACTGTCGATGCCGGCCTTCTGCACGGTGATGTCGCGCATGTCCAGTTCCTCGATCTGGGCCCCGACCTTCAGGGCGTCGACGAGGCTGACGTGACTCGACGCCACCAAGTCGCTGTACAGCGACTGGAAGGCCGGTGTCTTGAAGGTCCCGTTGGCCAGTCCTGCCAAGGGATCGACCAGCTGGTAGCGGTCGAGCAGCGTCTTGACGGCCGCCGAATGCGTGGCCTCGCTGGCGGTGATGTTGGCGAAGACTGGCGGACTCCAGAGGGTGACGCTGACGGCGTACACGTCATGGGCGAGCTGCTCTTCCTCGCGCATGAAGGCCAGGCTGTTGGCCTCCGCGGTCGACAGTGGCGACAACGGGTAGGTCGACAACTGGGCTGCGAGGTTGCCCGCGTTGAACGTCGAGGTGCCGTTGGCATCGACGCCCATCACAGGTCCGGGGTCATCGCTGCCGCCACAGGCGGCGAGGCCCGCGGTCAATACGGCAAGAACGGTGACCATCGAGACGTGGAATCGGCGTCTGGTCATCGATTGAGTTTTGGCCATGATCGCGGCCTACTTCTTCAAACCGCTGCAGGCTTCGCGCCGGGGCTTTGCCAGGGCTTTGCCGCCACGGTCTTTAGCCCGGGTTGCCATCTGCTCCTGATGCTGATCCTGGTAGGACTTGCATTCCTCGTAGGTCTTCATCGAGCGCATGCGATCACGGTGTTCGTTGCGCTCCTGCTGGGCCATCAGTGTCCAGCCGGGTGTGTAGTCCGAGCCCCACTTCGCTGCGCCGCGGCCACCGCCCGGGCCCATGCCCATGCCCGCCCCACTGGCGGCCGGGCCGGCCCCCATCGGACCGGGGCCTGTACCGGAACTCTTGCCGCCGCCGGGCTGCGCGAGTGCGACGCTCATCGACACACCGATCACAGAGGCCAGCACCATCGTTCGAAGGTTATTCATGTTTCGCTCCTTGGCTGAATTCGCAACACCTTGAACTTACCTGTTTGGGTAGGTGAGGGCCTTGCGCTCTCGCAAGCACTTCGGTGGAACTTCTGGTGCCGAATTGGATCGACTGAGCGGTCAGTGATGTTGCAGGCAAGACTGGCTCGATTTCGCTAGAGGCTGCGTCCCTCGCCAGCCTCTTCGTGCGTGCTGCCATCGCGGATCTGGTAGATCCGCTTGAAGGTGGGGATGATCTTCTCGTCGTGGGTCACGACGATGATGGCTGTGTGGTACTGCAAGGCCATCTGGTTGAGGATGCGCACCACCGCCAGCGCCCGTTCACTGTCCAGCGGCGCGGTCGGCTCGTCGGCCAGGATGACGGGCGGCCGATTGGCCAGGGCTCGCGCGATCGACACGCGCTGCTGTTCGCCGCCAGACAGCTCTGACGGCTGCGCCTGCGCGCGATGTCCAACGTCGAGAGCGATCAGCAACTCCCGGGCGCGTTCCCTTGCCTCGGCATTCGGCCGGCCGGCCAGCATCGGCAGCAGGGCCACGTTGTCGGTCACGTCGAGAAACGGGATCAGGTAGGGCGCCTGGAACACGAAGCCGATGCTGTCGCGCCGCAGCGCGCGAAGGTCGGGGATCTTCCAGCCGTCGTCGTAGATGGTTTCGCCGCCCAGCACCATCTTGCCGCCGCTGGGTTCGATGACGGCACCCAGGCACTTCAGCAGCGTGCTCTTGCCTGAGCCCGACGGGCCGATCAGGCCCACCACCTCGCCTGGCCCCACCGTCATGCTCACGTCCTTCAACGCGTCTACGGCGGTGTCGCCCTCGCCGTAGCGCTTGCGCAGGTGTTCGATGCGGATGCCGAGTTCAGCCACTCAGCCTCCGATCGCCGCGGCAGGGTCGACTTTCAGCGCGACACGGATCGCCAGCGTGCTGGCCAGCGCGCAGATCACCACCACGGCCACCAGGCCGCGCATGGCGTCGCCCGACTCCAGCAGCACGTACTTCGGGAAGATGGGCGCCCAGAAGGTCGCAGCCACCTTGCCGACGACGAAGCCGATCAGGCCGAGTCCCAGCGCCTGCTGAAGGATCATCCCGGCGATCGTGCGGTTGCGCGTGCCGATGAGCTTGAGCACCGCGATCTCGCGGATCTTGCCCAGCGTCATCGTGTAGATGATGAAGGCCACGATGGCCGCGCTGACGATGGCCAGGATGACCAGGAACATGCCGATCTGCTTGGCCGACGTGGCGATCAGCTTGGCCACGAGGATCTCTTCCATCTGCTCGCGCGTGTAGGCTTCCAGGTGCTTCCAGCGGCGTATGGGTTCGGCCACGCTTTCGGCCGCAGTTTGAGGATCCATGCCGGGCTGCACCTGCACAAGGATCGCGTTGACGTTGCGGTTGTTCGCCTGCGACGCCTGGATGGCTTCCAGCAGTCCTGGCACGCCGGGCCGGTTCAGGCTTGGATTTGCCGCGGTGCGCGCGCGATCGTTAACGATGGCGTCGTTGTCCTTCAGGAACTGCGCTTCCTGCGCGTCTTTCAGCGGGATGAAGACCATCGGGTCGCCGCCCGAGGACACCATGCGCCGCGTCAGGCCGACCACGGTGTAGTCGTGGCGGCGGATGCGGATGCGCTCGCCCAAGGCGAAGCCGGCGCGCACGTCGGCGACGGCTTCGTAGTGACTTCGCGTGATGTGACGGCCCGCCACCAGGTAGCCTGGTTCGCCGGGTTGCCCGGGCTCGAACCCGACCACCATCGCGCGCACGTCGTCGTCGGCCCCTTCCGCCGCGGATGCGCCCGCCGTTGCGGTGCGCCTCACCTGCATCGTCAGGTAGGTCACGTTGGCGGCGCGGGCCACGCCGGGCAGCCCCAGCACGCCCCGTACTGCGTCATCGCGCAGGCTGGACGACTCCGCATACGGCCCCTGCGTGTCCTTCTGAACCACCCACAGGTCGGCGCCGCTGTTGTGCAGAAGTGCGCGCGCGTCATCGACCATGCCGCGGTACACGCCGGCCATGGTCAGCGTCACGCCGATCAGCAGGCCCAGGCCGATGCCCGTCAGCACGAACTTGCCCCAGGAATGCAGGATGTCCCTGCCGGCCAGGCTGATCACGGTTGCTGACCCGAGACAGAGTCGACTACCTTGATGCGGCTATTGGCACCGAGGTCCTTCTCGCTGTGCACGATGACCGACGTGCCGGGTTGGATGCCTTCTAGCACCTGCACCTTTCCGTCCAGGCTGGTCAGGCCCAGGCGGACCGGCGCGAACTTCAAGGCGCCGCTCTCGATCGTCCAGACCCCGGTCTGGGCCTGCACGCGCTTGACGGCGGCGTTGGGCAGCAGCACGGCCGGGGCGGTCGCGGGCAGCGACAAGGTCACCTCGGCCAGTTCGCCCACCGACAGGCTGGCGGGCATGGGATCGAGGCTCACCTGGGCCACGCGCTCTTCGGTCACGCTGTCGCTGACGGCTTCGACGCGGGCCACCTTGCCGACGAATGTCTGTCCTGGATTCGACCGCAGCGTCACTTTCGCCGGTAGGCCGGCGGCCAACCCGGCCGAGCGGCCCTGGTCCAGTCGCACCTTGATCCAGAGGGACGATGGATCGAAAACGCGTAGAACTGCCTGGCCCGCGACGACCGTCGATCCCGGTTCGGCGTCGCGGCTGGTCACCACGCCGTCGGCGGGCGCCAGCAGGCGCACGTTCGCGCGTTGCTGGCGCAGCCCCGCGCGTTCTGCCGCCAGGCGCCGCTGGTCCTGTCGGGCTGCGGCGAGGTTGGCATCGGCCGCACTGACGATGGCATCGGCGGAGGCCTGCTCTTGCAGGCGCGCTTCGACTGCGCCGGTGCTGATGAAGTTCTGAGCACCCAGTTCGACATAGCGGCGCGCATTGACCGCCGCGAGTTCCTTGCGGGCCAGCGCGTCGCGGCGCTGCGCGTCCGCCGCAGTCATGGCGCTGCCGGCGCGCGCCACCGAAGCGTCGAGAGCTGCCGTGCGCTCGTCCAGGTCCACGGGGTCCATTTCGGCCAGCAACTGGCCTGCCTTCACGCGGTCGCCCACGTCGACGGCCACCGAGCGAACGCGACCAGCGACCGTGGGCCCGATCAGGTAGCTGCGTCGGGCCTCGACGGTGCCGATGCCGAAGAGTGCCGGTGACAGCCCGCCTTCGGCGGCCTTCACGACCGTGACGCGCGTCGGCGCCAGCGGCCCGGAGCGCATCACGACGAAGACCATGGCCGCGACCAGGGCCAGGCCAAGCAGGCCCAGGACCAACCAACGCAGTCGAATCGACGAGAGTTTCATGAGACCTCCCCGAGGCTGCGCCGGAACAGGGCGAAGACGCGTTCGGCCTGCGAGCGCATCGCAGCGGGCCGTCCGGCCAGCATGGCCTGCATCACGAGGCCCTGGATCAGGCCAACGAAGGTGGTAGCAGCGGCTTCGCGGTCAAGTTCGGCGATCACCTGGCCCTGGCTCACGGCCTGCTCCAGAGTGCCCAGCAGCAGCTTGCGGTAAGTCTGCAACAGCGCGCGCACCTCCTGCTTGGTCGCGGAATCGGCGGGCTGCTGCAATTCATGGAAGATCAGGCGCGGCACGCCCGGATGCGCAATGGCGAAGTCGACGTGTACACGGAACATGGCCGAGAGCGCATCCAGGGGCGTGTGCGCCTCGGCGGCGGCGGCCTTCACGCTCTGCAAGAGGGCTTTGCGAACCCACCGCGCCGCAGCCACCCAGATCGCATCCTTGGTGGGGAAGTGCTTGAACACGGCACCCTGCGTGACGCCGATGGCCGAGGCGATCTCGGTCGTCGTGATAAGCGCCGGGCTGGCGTCGCGTGCCAACTCCAGTGCAGCCGCCACGATCTCTGCCTGGCGCTCTTCCGTGGGAAGGCGTATCTGCATGGTGTGATTGGCTTTGGTAAGTGTTTGATGACTTACCAATGTGCTCCAGTTCCGACACGGTCACCATGATCCAGATCAAATCCGGCGCACCGCCGCCAGACTTCGCACCGGAGCGGCGGCGGGCGCTGCAGCGCTGGTCGTGTGCATCGCGATGCTGCAGCCCGTCGTAAATGGCCAGGTCATGCCTCGTGTTCGCAGGCATTCAGCGCTCAATACGCTGCAGACCGATCATCTTGAAGATGTACTTTTCGTAAATCGGCTCGGAGGTGCCGTTCTTCATCTTGTAGAGGAAGTACTTCTCGAAGGCCACCTTGGCCAGGTGCACCCACTTGCCCTTCTTGAACCAGTTGACATTGCGTGGCGGAATCTGCGGCATCGCGACAAAGGCCATGCCGGTGTCGCCCATGTCGGCCAGGCAGATTGCGTTCCAGCTGCCTTTGGCGGTTGCAGGCTGGCCGGCCAGGTCGGACGCGATGTTGTGCACGATGGCGGTGACCATGGTCTCGATCATGTAGCCGGTCTTGGGTGCGCCGGTGGGCACCGGCGTCACTTCCACCGGCGGGATCGCCACGCACACGCCTGCCGAATGGATGTTGCGGTACTTCTTGCTGCGCTGGAATTCGTCGATCAGCACAAAGCCGCGTGGGTTGCACAGGCCCTCAACGGCGGCCACCGGGTCCACGCCCTTGAAGGCGGGGATCATCATGCTGAACTTGAAGGGCAGCTCGTGCTCTTTCTTCACCGCGCCACTCTCGTCCAGCTCGGTGACGAACATCTTGCCGGCCTCGACCTTGGTCACCTTGGCATTGGTGATCCACTTGATGTCGTTCGAGCGGAACTCGCTCTCCAGCATGGTCTTGGAGTCGCCCACACCGCCCAGGCCCATGTGGCCAACGTAGGGTTCGCTGGTGACGAAGGTGATCGGTACCTTGCTGCGCAGCTTGCGCCGCTTCAGGTCGGTGTTCAAGATGAACGAGAACTCGTACGCCGGGCCGAAGCACGAGGCAAAGGGCATCGCGCCGATGATCGCCGGGCCGGGGTCGGCCAGGAAGCGCTGGTAGTTCGCCCAAGTCTGCTCGGCATGGTCGATGGTGCAGATCGACTGCGTATGGCCCCGCGGGCCGGCGCCAGGCACTTCGTCGAAGGCGAGCTTCGGGCCGGTGGTGATGACCAGGTGGTCGTACTCGAGGCGACTGCCGTCTGCCAGTTCAAGCGCGTTGCCTTCGGCGTCGATGCGCGTGACGGGCTGCCCTACAAAAGCGATGTCCTTCTTCTCGAGGTAGGGTCGAATCGGAAACGTGATGGCCTCGCGACCGCGCCAGCCCACCGCCACCCACGGGTTGGACGGCACGAACTGAAAGTAGTCCACCGCATTGACCAGTGTGATGCGGTGCTCGCGGCCGAGCTTCTCGCGCAGTTCATAGGCAGCGGGCATGCCGCCGGTTCCGGCACCGAGTACGACGACGTGTGACATGGTGATCTCCAGCGTTAGGTAGGGGGTCAGGCGCCTCGGACCAGGTGCGGGTGATCCGGCTTGTCATGCATGTCGGCCTATGCCTTGCTCGGCAGCATGCGTGTTGTCGCGGGTGATGTAGTGATGGAAAAGCGCCGCGACGGCGTGTGCGCCAATCAGGAAGTAACCGATGGCGCCGATCGTCTCGTGAACCTCCTTCAGTAGCTCGACGAGGTCCTCGTTCTCAGCCAGCAGCGGCGGCAGTTGGATACCGAAGAACGGCACGGGCTTGCCCGCGGCGCTCAGCACGAGCCAGCCGAGGATGGGCATGGCCAGCATCAGTGCGTACAAGGCGAAGTGAATGGCGTTTGCGAGCCGCTGCTGCCAGACCGGCATCGGTAGGCTGACCACAGGGCTTGCACCCACGAAGCGATTCACCAACCTCAGCGCGACGAGCACAAGCACGGTCAGGCCCAGCATGAAGTGCCAGGTCTTGAGTGCCTCGCGAGGCTCGCTCCCCTTGGGGTACAGGTCGCTCAGGTTGATGCAGGCATAGACGGCGATCAGGATGAGCAGCGTCAACCAATGCAACCCGATCGCAATCGACCCGTACCGTTCCGGTGTGTTCCTCAGTGTCATTGAGACGTCTTTCCGTCGAAGTGCTCGGTATCGGCTTCAGCGTCGGCCCGCGTGCGGTGGACCACCCCGTCGCGATGGTTGGGCGGTGCGTACAGCGTGTAGAGCTTCAGCGGTTCTGAGCCGGTGTTGATGATGTTGTGCCTGGCGCCTGCAGGAACGACCACGGCATAACCGGCCTGGATCGCGGTCCGGACGCCGTTGAGCTCCGCTTCGCCGCGCCCCGACTCGACACGGAAGAACTGGTCCAGCTTGTGGACCTCCGCGCCGATGTCTTCCTGGGGCTTCAGTGACATGACCACCAACTGGCAGTTGCGCGCCGTGTAGAGAACGCGCCGGAAGTCGATGTTGCCGGTGGCGATGGACTCGATGTCTTGAACGTAACCCTTCATACCTGCTCCTGTGATTTACGCCGGTTGATGCCGTCGCGGCTCTCGGGACGGGCAGATGGGATGGCACTGCGAAACAGCGTTCTCAGCCTGATCACGGTAGGTCCGCTGCGACAGACCGTCTGTGCGATGGCGAACAGAGCAGCGCGGCTCTAGACTCGCAGGCAGATGAGGATGCGGTGTCGAACAGACCCGTCGTCCTGCAACGCGCAGTCTCTAAGCCCGGGAGGGCTGAACACGGCTAGCAGGACACTTGACGCGAAGGGCTTCGGCGCCCTGGGACTGACGCATCGGCGCGCCAGCTGTCTGCCCTGGCGGCCGAGCAGTTCCACTGCCTCTACTGCCTCTACTGCCTCTACTGCGCCTACACATCGGCTCTATGGGCTGTGGGCCTTGGATGGCGCGCTGTGGATGTCAGCTGACGAAGCCAATGAACTTCGGCAACGAGGCGAGAGAGCGCAGTTTTCGGTTGATGACCTCCAGCGAGGCGAGGGCACCGATCCGCCGTGCCAGCAAACAGACCACGAGCCCTGGCCGCCCGAAGCCTCTGGGCTTGCCGCGGCAGTGACGGCCTTTCTCAAACACGTGTGGTCGCTCCCCTGGGACAGCAAGGCTGCGTCGCGCTCCGGCGCTCTGCGCGCTCAGCTCGAAGCTGCCGGCACGCCCCTTGGCAGTCTTGACACCCTGATTGCTGCCCACGCGCTGGCGCTTGGTGCGACGTTGGTCACTCACGACAAAGCGTTTACGCAAGTCCCGGGCTTAGCCCTTGAGGACTGGATCGGGCCTTGACCGTCGAAGCCGTCGCCGCGAACTTGCAGCCGATGAGTTGGAACGCCGCCCCGCTGTCCACAAGGCAGCCGCTCACAACGGCGACACGCCCGATCCAACGCTCAAGTCTGCTTCAGCTCGACGAGAACTCGAATGTCAGCGAGCTGACCGTGCCGACGAAGTACGGCCTGCGCCCTTCGGGCCGCATCCAGGCCACCTCGCCGGTAAAAGGCACCAGCATGCCGTCGCGCGCTTGATAGTTCGACCAGATGCCCTCCCAGGGCGCCATGATCATCTTGTCGCCTACCATGCCGCCCCGCGCCTCGGCACGGAACGAGCCGATCAGGCCGGCATTGTTGAACCTGAAAAGGAGCGTCAGGCTGATCGGACCGTCCACCACCGTGGCATGGGCCGAATACGCATCGACTGCTTCCCAACGCACGCCCTGGCTGGGCAGCAAGGCCGTCGGGTACCAGGCCACTTCGGCAAACCAGCGCATGAGTTCACCACGGGCAATCTCTCCCTCGCCCTGCAGGTCGGCCACCGTGAACAGGCCCTGGGCCGTCGCGTGCAACAGCCCCTTGCCGGCGATGTAGCTGTCAACGACGAGCGCCTTCACGCCGGGCAGCATCGATATCTTGGCGTCCCACAGAAATCCTGGGCGACGGGTGACGACGTGCTGCTTTGATACGAACGGCTTCCACTGCTCACCCGTGGGCGACATGTTGAAGCTGCCGGTCATGTCGATCGTGGCGGCGGTAATGATGGGCTGGCCGTCCTTGAGAACGGCGCGGAAGTAGCGCTGCACCGGCACCGGCAGGCCTTCGAGTTCGCGCGCGTCGTAGCGTGTGGGCGGCATGGCGCCGCTGCGCTGGCTGTTCTGCTGGCCGCCGCGTCTGCCATCCACGCGGCTCGCTTCCAGCTTGACCTGCAAGGCCTGCGTGGCGCTTGCCCAGCGGCGAAATCCGTACGCTGACAGGCCGACGGCAGCGACTGCCAGCAGGCACAGAATCAACCCCAGCCAGAGCAGCCCTGTCATGTGGATCTTCATTTGGTCGGCGCCCGGTGTCTCAGACCATCACAGACCCGACCGACCGGCGCAGCGACGACGGCAAGGTCGGCCCGCGGCCGGAATGTCCTTAGGCTGCCACCGGCGAGTAGCCCGCGCGTTTGATCGCGTCGCTGAGCTGGCGAGCGGTCGCACTGCTGGGCTCGATCTCGACGGTGAAGGTGGCCAGATCAACCCTTACCACCGCGGCACGGTCGACGGCTTTGAGAGCCTTCGTCACGGCGCCTGCACAGCGCGAGCAAGTCATATCGCTGACCTGGAATGCAATCATGACGTCAGGCGGCAGTCATAAACATGGCGAATGCATCGTCGTTTCGTCACCTGCAGAGCCCATGAGACTTGCCTGCCGACCCTGCCCTGTCTTGGGCGGACTTTGCCGGGCCATTTTTCTCAGCGCATCGAACATCAGCGGGCCGAGATCCCGGAGCGAGGGCTGGTCGAGTGGGCTTGCTGTTGGCGTAGCGT
Source organism: Rubrivivax sp. (assembly GCA_965249635.1). Classification (GTDB taxonomy): domain Bacteria; phylum Pseudomonadota; class Gammaproteobacteria; order Burkholderiales; family Burkholderiaceae_C; genus Rubrivivax. The sequence goes on from OZ252248.1 coordinate 755,813, forward strand.
TTGGCGAAGTCATGAAGCAGTCTGACACCTGTTGCGTGCGCGATCTGTTCGTTGCCGCACTCTCCAACGCCCGCAGGGCCACAAAGCTTCACGACCACGTCCGCACGGCCCACTTCCGTAGCTCGCTGAACCACAGCACGCCGCTGGCCATCGCGATGCACACGCCCCACTGTGCCAGCGACAGCGGCGCCGTACCAAATGCCTGATTGAGGAAAGCAAGATGGACAACGGCCACCTGCAGCACTGCGGAGAGCACGACCGTGGCCCACAACCAGTGGTTGGCGAACAGGCCGTGCCAGGCACTGCGCGTCTGGGACCGCGCGCTGAAGCAGTTGAACAACTGCGCCAGAACAAGAACGGTGAAGCCCGCTGTGCGGGCCAGCGTCAAGTTCTCGTGGCCTTCGATCAGGCCCCCAGGCAGAAACAGGTCCATGGTCAGCAGGCTGACGATTGCCATGACGATGCCGGTGGCAGCGATGCCGGCCCACATGTGGGCATCGATCATGCGCGCGCCCCGGCGGCGCGGCGCCCGGGCCATCATGTCCTCGTCGATGGGGTCCACGCCCATGGCCAGCGCTGGGCCTGCATCGGTGATGAGGTTGATCCAGAGGATCTGCGTCGCCAGTAACGGCAGCACCAGCGCACTGCCGGCACCATCTGCCTTCAATCCGATGATGCCCGCACCGACCACGCCCAGGAAAACCGTCAGCACCTCACCCAGGTTGGACGACAGCAAGTAGCGCAGGAACTTGCGGATGTTGTCGAGCACGCCGCGGCCCTCGCGCACTGCGTCGACGATGGTGCCGAAGTTGTCATCCGCAAGGATCATGCGCGCGGCCTGCTTCGTCACCTCGGTGCCGGTGATGCCCATGGCGATACCGATGTCGGCGGCCTTCAAGGCCGGGGCGTCGTTGACGCCGTCACCCGTCATCGCCACCACGTCGCCACCGGCCTGCAGCGCACGCACGATCTGCAGCTTGTGGCGTGGCGCCACGCGCGCGAAGACCTCGGTGCGCCGCACCGCTTCGGCAAAAGCCGCCTCGCCGCGTTCAGCGAGCGCATCGAGTTGGGTGCCGGTCAGCGCCGCGGGTGGCGGCACCGCCTCTGTGTCCGAAGGGGCCCGCACGATGCCCAGATCGGCGGCAATACGCAGTGCGGTGCGCGGATGGTCGCCGGTGATCATGATGACGCGGATGCCGCAGGCATGTGCCTTGCGGACCGCCACAGCCACTTCGGTGCGCGGCGGGTCGATGATGCCGACCGTGCCGAGGTAGATCAGCCGTTGCTCCAGCCCAGCGAGCCCGGCGTGCCCAGCTGGCGGACGTGGGCTTTCGCCCGCATCCAGGGGACGGTACGCCACCGCCAGCGTTCGCAGCGCAGCGTCGGCCAGCGTCCCCACGTCGGCCAGGATCCGATGACGCATGGCCTCGTCGAGGGCCACCGTGGCCGAGCCGACACGTGCCTGCGTACATCGCGTCAGCAGCACGCCCGGCGCCCCTTTGGTGATCACGACGGGGCGGTCACCGTGCTCGTGGTCGGCTTCGATCGTGGACATCATCTTGCGATCCGAGGTGAATGGAACCTCGCTGATGCGCGTGAACCGTTTCACTCGCCGCGCCGTGCCGCCGAGCTTGTGTTCGGCCACCAGGAAGGCCGCCTCGGTCGGGTCGCCTTGGATCTCCCAGTCGCCACCCGCGGTCTGCCGCAAGGCCGCATTGCCGGCCAGGCTGCCGCCGCTGAGCACGGCGACGTTCTCCTGGTGCTGCGCGCCAGGCTGCAGTGCAGCGCCATCCTGCTGCACTTCGCCGACGGGCACGTAGCCCACGCCCGTGATCTCGCTGGCGCCTGATGCGGTGACGACACGCACGATCGTCATCTCGTTGCGCGTCAGCGTGCCGGTCTTGTCGGTGGCGATGACCGAAGCCGACCCGAGCGTCTCCACTGACGCCAGCTTCTTCACGATGGCATGGCGCCGGGCCATGCGCTGCACACCCAGCGCAAGAACCACCGACAGGATGGCGGGCAAACCTTCGGGCACAGCGGCCACCGCAAGCGACACCCCCAGCAGCAACACGCGGACCACATCGGCAGGCGCACGCACGTGGCCAGTAAGCAGAATCGTTGCCACCACGACCAAGGCAATCACAACGGCCGCCAGACCCAGCACCCGCCCGATGTGGGCCACCTCCACCTGCAGCGGCGTTAGCTGGTCAACGGTCGCGTCAAGCAGTGTCGCAATCGTGCCCACTTCGGACTGCATGCCAACGGCCGTGACCACGGCACGCCCGCTGCCCTGCGCCACCGACGTCCCCTTGAAGACCATGTTCAGCCGATCGCCCAGCGCCGCAGGTGACTTCAGCGTGGCGGCGTCCTTCAGCACCGGCTCGCTCTCTCCCGTCAGCGAGGCTTCCAGCAAGCGCAGGTCGGCCGTCTCGGCCAGCCGTGCATCGGCGCCCACGGCGTCGCCTTCGGCCAGCACCAGCACGTCGCCCACCACCAGTGCGGCGCTCGGGATGCGCAGCAACTGCCCATCGCGCACCACGCTGGAGGTGGCCTGAGTCATGCGCGCCAGAGCGGCCACGGCGCTGCGGGCCTTGGCCTCCTGCACCCAGCCCAGGACTGCATTGAGCGCCACGACGACCGCGATGACGATGGCGTCCATCGGCCAGCCCACGCGTCCCCCGTCAAAGCCCTCGATCAACCAGGCCGCCAGCGCCACTGCAGCGGCCACCAGCAACAGATACACCAGAGGGTCTTGCAAGTGGGCCAGGGCACGGCGCCACTGAGGCACCGGGGCCACAGCGCGCAGCTCGTTCGCGCCATCGCGCGCCAGCCTCTGAGCAGCGCCAGCCGCTGTCAGACCCCGCACCAAGTCTGTCTGGGAAGCAGCAACGACAGCGGCCACGTCCGCTACGGTCGGATCTGCAAGGTTCGACCTCTCATTGCCTGGCAAGGAGGTCTTCAAGGGTGGTGCATTCCCGAACGCAAGCGATCGATTTCGGCCAGCAGGTCGATCACCAAGCCGATGGCCGCCACGTTCAGTTCGAAGTCACGGGCCAGGCGCAACGCCCTGCGCGTCTGCGCCAGAGCGTCGCCGCTGAACATCCACTCATCAGGGCCTTGGCCCGTCGGCTGCAGCAGGCCTTCGCCCACCAGGCCATGAACCAAGTCTTGCTGCGCACCGCTGGCCTGGCACAGCGCTGACAGCGTGAACGACACATGCTCTTCCACGACAACGGTTTCGGTCGCGAGCACAACGATTTCAGGCATGGTCTTCAAGCCTCCAATGCGGCACGGGGGTTGTAAGCGGCAAAGGCAAGAGCCAGCCCACGCCAGGCCTCCTGCTCGAGCTCTGAAGCGGACGGTGGCAGCGCGATGGTCAGCACGGCATAGAGGTCGCCGGGCACCTTGCCAGGCAGGCCCTTGCCTTTCAAGCGCAGCTTGCGCCCTTGAGAAGATCCCGGCGGCACGCTGAGTTGCACGCTGCCGTCGGGCGTTGGTGCCGTAACCGTGGCGCCGAGTACGGCTTCCCACGGCGCAACGGGCAGGTCGAAGCTGATGTCACCGCCGTCCAACCGAAACACTGGGTGCGGCAGAACCTGGATCTCCAGGTACAGGTCACCGGGCGCAGCGCCGCCCTGCCCTGCGGCACCCTGGCCGGCCAGCCTCAGGTGCTGGCCCCTGCGAACGCCCTTGGGAATGTTGACTTCGAGCTGCCGCTCCTGCAGCGTGACTTGCCCCGTCGCGTCGACCATGGGCATGCGCAGCGCAAACAGGCGCTTGGCTCCTTGGTAGGCGTCAAGCAGACCGATGGCCACCTTGGCATGGTGATCTTGGCCCGGGAATGGCCCGGTGGGTCGGTGGCCTGCGCTGCGGCGATGCAGGCCTTCGGCCCCGTCGAAGCCACCTCGGCCGAACAGCGATTCGAAGAAGGCACTGAAGTCTGTGGCATCAGCTCCAGCACCTGCATCGCCACGCGGGTTCCGGCCCGGTGTGCTGCCGCGGCCGCTGTACTCATAGCCACTGTCCCAGCCGGGCGGCGGCTCGAAGGGCTGGCCGCTGGAATGGCGCTGCGCAATATCGTCATAAGCCGCCCGACGTTCGGTGTCGATCAACGCTTCGTGCGCCTCAGCCACTTCCTTGAAGCGAGATTCGGCGTCGGCTTCCTTGCTGACGTCTGGGTGGTACTTGCGGGCCAGCTTGCGGTAGGCGCGCTTGACCTCGTCCTGCGTGGCGGTGCGCTCGATACCGAGCGTGGCGTAATAGTCCTTGAATTCCATAGGTGGCGCCCTTTCAGCTCATTGCCAACCGAACCGCCGGATGTACAGGCGCTTCATCAACGTGGTCAGCGTGCAATAGCCCAGCAGGATCGCTACCAGCCAGCCGTAGTAGGCCGCCGGCAGAGCCTGCAGCTTGAAGTAGCCTGCCAGCGGCGAGAGCGGCAGCCACAGGCCGAGGGCCATGATCAGCAGCGTCATCGTCATCAGCGGCCACGCCGCGCGGCTTTGCAGGAATGGCAGTTTGGGTGTGCGCACCATGTGCACCACCAGGGTCTGGGTGAGCAGGCCCACAACGAACCAGCCCGACTGGAACAGCGTCTGCCGGGCCACGGTGTTGGCGTCGAACACCCACCACATCACCGCGAAAGTGACGAGGTCAAAGAGTGAGCTGATCGGCCCGAAGAACAGCATGAAGCGCCCGATGTCCGCGGGGTTCCACTTCAGCGGCCGGGTGACCAGCTCGGCATCGACGTTGTCGAACGGAATGCCGGTCTGGCCGATGTCGTACAGCAGGTTCTGCACCAGCAACTGCAGAGGCAGCATCGGCAGGAAGGGCAGGAAGGCGCTGGCCACCAGCACGCTCAGCACGTTGCCGAAGTTGCTGCTGGCCGTCATGCGGATGTACTTCAGCATGTTGCAGAAGGTGGTTCGGCCTTCGACCACACCGTCGTCCAGCACCAGCAGGCTCTTCTCGAGCAGGATGATGTCGGCGGCTTCCTTGGCGATATCCACCGCGCTGTCCACCGAGATGCCGATGTCGGCCGCACGCAGTGCCGGTGCGTCGTTGATGCCGTCGCCCATGAAGCCCACCACGTGGCCGCTGGCCCGCAAAGCGCGAACGATGCGCTCCTTATGCAGCGGGGTGAGCTTGGCGAAGATGCTGTGCGATTCGGCTGCGGCCTTCAGCGCTTCGTCGCTCAAGGCTTCGACCTGCGAACCGAGCATGACGGCATCGGCGGTCAAGCCAACCTGGCGGCAGACCTGGCGCGTCACCTTCTCGTTGTCGCCGGTCAAAACCTTGACCGCAATGCCGTGCGCCGCCAGCTTTTTCAGGGCTGGCGCAGCCGACTCCTTCGGTGGGTCAAGAAAGGCGATGTAGCCGATCAGCGTGAGCCCGGCTTCATCGGCTACCGAGTAGGTGGTCTGAGCCGGTGGCAGGGTCTTGACGGCCACGGCCACCACTCGCAGGCCTTCTGCATTGAGCCCGGCCGTCACGGCCTGCGTACGCGCCAACAGCGCCGAGTCCAGCGGCAGCGTGGGCATGGTGCGCTCGCCATCCAGGCTGGCGTCTGTGGATTCCTGGACTCGGACCTGGGTGCAGGCGGCCAGCACTTCTTCGACGGCGCCCTTGCAGATGAGCTCGTGGTGCTGCTCCTGCCCGCCCACCAGCGTCGCCACCACCACCGACATGCGCCTGCGTTCGAAGTCGAAGGGAATCTCGTCGACCTTGCGGTAGGCGTCCTTCAGCTTCAGCTCTGCAGCCAGCTCGAAGTGGTCGAGCACCGCATGGTCCAGCAGGTTCTTCAGTCCGGTCTGGTAGAAGCTGTTGAGAAATGCAAAGTTCAACACCTCGTCGGTGTCCTGGCCGTAAGCATCGGCGTGCCGCGCCAGGGCGATCTTGTCCTGCGTCAGCGTGCCCGTTTTGTCCGTGCACAGGATGTCCATCGCACCGAAGTTCTGGATCGCATCCAGCCGCTTGACCACCACCTTCTTGCGCGACAGCAGCACAGCGCCCTTGGCCAGTGTGCTGGTGACGATCATTGGCAGCATCTCCGGCGTCAGCCCCACGGCCACCGAGAGCGCGAACAGGAAGGCTTCCAGCCAATCACCCTTGGTGAAGCCATTGACGAAGAAGACGATCGGCACCATCACCGCGGCAAAGCGGATCAGCAGCCAGCTCACACTGTTGACGCCGGCTTGGAAGGCGTTGGGGGCAGTTTCGCTGTTCGGGTTGGCGGCTGATGCGTGCGCGGCCAGCGTGCCGAAGTAGCTGCGCGCCCCGGTCGCCACCACCAGCGCGGTGGCCGTGCCGGAGACGACGTTGGTGCCCATGAACACCAGGTTGCGTTGCTCGAGTGCACCTGTGGCCGCGGCGGGCGCTGCACCTTTCGGTGCGCCCTCGACGAACTTCTCCACCGGCAACGACTCCCCCGTCATCGCAGACTGAGCGACAAAGAGATCCCGCGCGCTCAGCACGCGGCAGTCCGCGGGGACCATGTCCCCGGCCGACAAGGTCACCACGTCGCCAGCCACCAGTTCGCGGACCGGAATCTCCTGGGGCCTGGCGGCGACGCCGTCGCGGTGACCGTGGCAGACACGGCCGCCGCGCTGCGACGGACCACCGTGGCAGTGTTCGTGACCATGGCGCGCAGCCCCTCGGCTGCACGGTGCGACCGACCTTCCTGCACGAAGCGGATGCCCGTGCTCAAGGCGACCATGACACCGATCACCACCGTGGCCTTGCTGTCGGCGCTGAGGAAGGACAACAGCGCCAGCGCCGTCAGCAGCAGGTTGAACGGGTTGACGTAGCAACGCCAGAGCCGCAGCCAGCCGGGCAATGGCGCTTCATGCTGAACGTCGTTCGGGCCGTCGCGGGCCAGGCGGCGCGCCGCCTCGGCGGCATCGAGGCCATCGGCCTGCGATTGCAGTGCCGCCAGTGCCTGGGCGGGCTCGGCCTGGGCTGCGGCCAAAAGTTCCTGTCCCATGGCCACATTGGCGGCCGCGGTGGCAGCCGATGCCGTCAGCGCCTCCAGCAGCGGAAGACGCTCGAAGTGCGCTTTGGCGCGACGCCGGCGAAGGAAGGTGCTGAAGCCCTGTGTGAGAGCTTTGTCGGCCCTCATTGCGTCGGCCTGCGTGATCGCAGACCCTTGACCTGGCCGTCGATCACTTCGATGGTCCTGGCACACCCGGCCAGGGACCCGCATCAGCCATCGGTCCCAGAGCGACAAGGCCTGGGACGACCGGGAACCGAATCACATTTTTCTCACACCGCGTTTTAGTGCGAGCCGGCACAGAAGAGCTGGGCCTTGATTTGGAACATTCGGAACTCCGGTCAGGACAGGCAGCTGGTCGTGCGGATACTCAACCGCGCCGAAGGAACCAGCGTACGCGCCAGGGGCCCGTCCGACTGTGCGGCAGCGCACATACGAACTCGCAATCGCTTGTCGTCTGCCGTGGCGCGTTCGCTGTCGCACAGACCGGCAGGGTGCGGCGGCGCAGGCTCACGTTTTCCTCAAACGACCGGACCAAGATCATGAAGACTGACTCGCAACTCCAACAAGACGTGATGGCTGAACTGAAGTGGGAACCGGCGGTGCATGCCGAACAGATCGGCGTCGAAGTGAAGAACGGCGTCGTGACCTTGGCCGGTGAGGTCGGCAGCTTCACGGAAAAGTGGAACGCCGAGCGCGCCGCTCAACGTGTCAGCGGCGTCAAGGCCCTGGCCGTCGAGATGAAGGTCAAGCTGTCCGGTTCTGGCAAGCGCACCGACGCCGACATCGCCGAGTCGGCCAAAAACATCCTGAGCTGGACGAGTTCGCTGCCCGCAGACGCCGTCAAGGTGATGGTCGAGGGCGGATGGCTGACCCTGTCCGGCGATGTGGAGTGGCAATACCAGCGCCAAGTCGCAGCCGACAGCGTGCGCTACCTCTCGGGCGTCACGGGTGTGAGCAACCAAATCGCCATCAAACCCTCGCTGTCCGCCACAGTCGTCAAGTCGGACATCGAAGCCGCGCTCAAGCGCCGGGCCGTTGCTGATGCGAAGACCATTGCTGTGGACGTCAACGGTGGTGACGTGACCTTGTCCGGCACCGTGCACAGCTGGGCCGAACGCACCCTGGCGACACGATCAGCCTGGGGCAGTTCGGGCGTGCGCAATGTCGTGGACAAGATGACACTCGTTTACTGAAACGCAAGCACGCGGACAGAGTCCCACGGCACTGCCCGTCGAAGCGATTGAAGCAGCCCAAGTCCGTGGGCATCCGGTGTTGCTGGACTGAGGTCAGGCGCGCTCGTCTCGGAGGACTTGAGGTTACGCATGCCGGCGCACAAAAGCGGCCACCGGGCCGGCAAGCCGCTCATCGCCGGTATTCAGTGCCACGGTTTGCGAAAAGTGATTGTGGTCGGGCACGCACAACAGCTCGGGCGCAAAACCATGTTGCGCAGTCAAGCGCGCAAACAGCTCGCCGGCCTGCACTTGCATCTGCAGCAGGTCACGCTCGGCAAAGCTGATGAGAAGAGGCAGGGGTTCGGCATCGATCAACTCCACGATGCTGCTTGCGCCCAACAACGCGGCATCGTCGGTGCCGAAGTAGGCATCGTTTCGGGGGTCAGGGGTGTCGACGCCAAAGGGGGCGCGGGACAGGCGTTCGAGCCGTGCGTTGTAGGGGCCGGACGCCAGAACGGCACCACGAACCCCGGCCGCACGGTCGACACCGAAACGACGCAGCAAGACAGCGGCGGCCACGTGCGCTGCACCAGCGGATTCGCCCATCAAGATGACGCGCTGCGGGTCCCCGCCGAAGTCCGTCGCATGCAGTGACAACCAATGCACCACACAGGCAATGTCTTCCGGCCCGCTGGGCCATTGGCTATCTGGCGCCAGGCGGTAGTTGGGCGCCACTGTGACAAAGCCTTGACGTGCGAAACACCAACCGGCGTTGGCCTTGGTGGATTTGTCGCCTCGGATGAAACCGCCGCCATGCACACAGACCAGCACCGGGCGCAGTGCAGTGGCATCCGCGATGGGTTGGTAGACATCCAGCACTTGGCGCTCGCGGGTGCCATAAGCCAGGTTCAGGTGCTGCTTGACACCGTCGATGGGCTGCGCCGCCAGAAGCGGCGCATACAGCGCCTGCACCTGCGGCAGGTTGAAGCCTGAGCCCAGCGCACGCAGCTTGAGCGCAAGTTCGTCATTCATGGCTTGGGCTGCGGCGCTGTGGCGGGCGTGCGCGTCAGCGCGTCCCAGCCGTAGCGGTTCATGCTGCCAAAGGCGGGCATGGCGGGGTGCGGCACAAAGCGCGTGCGGCAGTCCAGCACAGCCGGCAAGCCGCTGGCGCGTGCACGGCCCAGGGCCGCTGTGATGTGTGTGGCGTCTTCCACCACTTCGCCATAACACCCAAAACCACGAGCGATGGCTGCGTAGTCGGTGCCCTCCAGTGAGGTACCAAATTCAAAGCCCAGTTGCATGCGCTGGCCTTGGCGGATAACCCCCCAAGACGCGTTGTTGTGGATGATGTTCACCACGGGCAGGCCCTGGCGCCTTGCGGTGTCCAGCTCTTGTAGCGTGAAGCCGAAGGCGCCGTCGCCTGTGATGTTGACCACCAAACGTCCAGGGTGCAGCCACTGCAACGCCAGCGCGTACGGCAGACCAAAGCCCAGTTGGCACATGCCGGGGTCGTGAAAGCGCGTGCGCACCTGGTGCGCGGGCGTGATGTCGTTACTCCAGAAGCTGGTGTGCCCGCCGTCGTAGACCGCCAGGGCGCCGGCAGGCAAGGCCTGCGCTACGGCGGCGGCCAGCGCTGCAGGGTGCATGGGCGCGGCCGTTTGACTGGCCATGATGGCCATGCGTGCGTCATAGTTTGCACGCGTCTTGCGCAGCGCCGGCAGCCAAAGCGCGTCGGCATGGGGCAGGCTTGCAGGCAGCGCGGCCAACAGGTCTTGCAACGCGAGGCCGGCATCGGCATGCAGCGCCACTTCGTGCAGCGCCGGCGCACCCAAAGCCGACGGGTCGATGTTGATGCTGACCGTGGCGTGCCGGCGCCGCGCCAAGGCACCGTGTTCGTCCCACATCCACGACGACCAGCGGCAACCCACAGCAACCACGGTATCGGCTTCTTCAAACGCTTGCTTGACCGCGTCGCCGGCAATGATGCCGCCGTGGCCGATGAAAGCGGCGTCGCCGCTGGCCACGGCACCCAAGGCCATCTGCGTGGGCACCACGGGTGCATGCAGCCGAGTGGCCAATTCGAGCACCTGCGCCTGCGCGTTGGCTGCCACCGCACCGCCGCCGGCCACGACCACGGTGCGACGCGCACGGGTCAAAACGGCAGCGGCACTTGTAACAGCATCGGCCGCTGGGCGCGGCCGATGCACCGGGCGGTATCGCGCTGGCGGCAGGTCAAACTCGTCTGCCTGCCAGGTTACCGGCGTCATCAACACGTCTTGCGGAATGTCCAGATGCACGGGCCCAGGCCGCCCACTCAAAGCTTCGCGAAAAGCGCGCCGAACCAGCTCCGGCAGGCGTCGTGCGTCGTGCACCACCGCATTCCACTTGGTCAGCGGCGCCAGCACCGCTTGCGTGTCCATGTCCATGAACAGGCCGCTGTGCGGGTATGCCGCGGCGCGATGCTGGTTGGTGGTGATCAACAACACGGCCAGGCTGTTGTTGAAGGCCACGCCTGCGCCGGCGGCGAGGTTCAGGCCACCCGGCCCCATCTCGCCCATGGCCAAGGCCATGCGCCCACTGGCGGCATTCACCGCCGCTGCCATCATGGGCGCGCTGGATTCATGTCGCACGCCCACAAAGGGAATGTCCGACAGCGACAGCGCGTGCAACAGTGGTGCCAGCTTGCCGCCCACGATGCCAAAAGCGGCTGGTACTGCTTCGGCTTGCAGCAGACGAACCAGCGCTTGCGCGCCCGTCAACGTCACGGACTCCATCAGTCTTCAGGCGTGAAGCCGGTGGCTTTGACGATAGGTCCCCAGCGGTTCAGTTCTTCCTTCACCCGCGCAGCGAACACTTCAGGTGATTCGCGCAACGCCAGCAAACCCGTGCGCTGGAAAACGTCTTGCATTTCGGGCGTGAGCATCGCCTCCTGCACGGCTGCGTTGAGCTGGCGCACCAGCTCGGGCGACGTCTTGGCTGGCGCGTACCAGCCCAGAAACTCCTGAACCACGATGTCTTTGTGACCCAGCTCCACCAGCGTGGGCACATCCGGCAAGGCCGCCCAACGCTGCGCGCTGGCTACAGCCAACGAGCGCAGGCGCCCGGCCTTGACGTGTGTCGTCACTTCGCTGACCACATTGAACGCCAACGGCACCTGGCCGCCCAGCAGGTCTTGCAACAGAGGCCCACCACCTTTGTAGGGAATGCTCTTCATCGCCACGCCAGCGGAACGCTCAAACATCATGCCGGCAAAGTGGGGTGCCGAGCCGGGTGCCGGAATGCCGTAGTTGGCCTTGTCCGGGTTGGCCTTGGCCCAACGTACAAAGTCAGCCACCGTCTTGACATCGGCCGGTACACCCGGACCCACGGTCATCGACACGGTGTAGGCCGCCAGAGGCGCAACGGGCACAAAGTCCACTTGCGGGTCGAAGGCCAGCTTGCGGCCGTAAGTGTGTGGGTAGAGCGTGACGATGGACGACGGCACCTGCAACAGGGTTGCGCCATCTGCCGGCGCGCGTTTGACAAAGTCCGCCGCAATACGGCCGCCTGCACCGGCCTTGCTGTCCAGAATCAGGTTGCCCGGCCAGCGGCCCTTCAGGCGTTCCAGCAAGGGGCGTGTGACCTGGTCACCCAAACCACCCGGCGGGAAGCCCGACCAGATGACGGTCTGCGAAGGAACGGCAGGCTGTGCGCCCACAACCAGTGGATAGCCCAGTGCGGCCCCACCCAGGGCCTGGAGCATGAGGCGGCGGTTGGCTGTCATTTGATGTCTCCTGGTTATTACGGTTGGCTTCAAGCCCTGCCCTATTCCGGCAGAACACCCAGCTCTTTGGTGATGGCGCCCCAACGGGCTGCTTCGTCGCGCAAGAAGTTGCCCACCTGCGCTACGCCCATGCTGCCGTCGGTGATGGGGCCGATGGTGGCGATGCGGTCGGCTACTTCTTTGTCGTTGAGCAACGCGTTCAAATCACGGTTGCAGCGGTCGATGGCAGCTTGCGGCGTGCCCGTTGGCGCGACCACGGCAAACCAGCCCACCATGTCAAAGCCCGGCAGCTTTTCAGCCAAGGCCGGCACGTTTTCCCAACCCGCCACGCGCTTGGCTGCCGTTGTAGCCAGCACGCGCAGTTTGCCGTCGCGCGCCAGGCGTGCAGTCGAGGCGAGGTCAGCCACCATGGCATCGACGTGGCCGCCCATGAGGTCTTGCGTGCCTACGCCCACGTTGGCATACGGCACCAGGTTGGCGGTGGCCTGCGTGCGGGCGTTGAAAAGGCGCGCGATCATGCCGCTGAAGGTGCGTGGGCCTTCATTGCCCAAGCTGAACTTGCCCGGCGTGGCTTTGGCCCGAGCCACCAGGTCGTCGATGTTTTGCACGGGTGAGTCGGCCTTCACCAAAACGCCGAAGGGGCTGCGCGCAATGAACGCCACCGGCACGAAGTCTCTGGCCGGGTCGTAAGGCAGGGTCTTGAACAACAGCGGGTTGGTCACCAAAGCGGCCGTGGTGGCGAAGTAAAAAGTGGAGCCGTCCGGAGCGGAGCGTGCAGCGGCCTGCGCACCCACCACGTTCTGGCCGCCGGGCTTGTTTTCGATGATGACCGCTTGCCCCCATGCTTTGGTCAGCCGGTCAGACAAGATGCGCGCCACGTTGTCGGGGCCGGAGCCCGGTGGCTGCGACAAGACCCACTTGACGGGTTTGTCGGGCCAGGCCTGGGCACGCGATGCCGATGCGGCTGTACCCAGTGCGCCTGCGACGGCTGCGCCAATCAGCTTGGCATTGAAGGTTCGTCGTTGCATGTGCAGTCTCCTGTTGTCAGTCGTGGGCTATCAATCGTTGGTCGTCCAAAGGCTGCGGCGCTCAGCCAGCAGGCGGTCAGTCTCGGCCGCGGTGCTTGCCGTGCCAAAAACATAGTGGTCGGGCCGCACCAGTGCGGCGTGGCAACCGTGGCGTTGCATCCAGGCGGCCACGACACCTTCGGTTTCCGCTGTGGAGGTCTGCCCGAGCGCCACCACGGTGACACCAGGTTCGCCCGCATGGTCTGGCGCACTGGCATCGAGCACCAGACGCCAGCCGGTGCCGCAGGTTTGGTCCATCAAGGCGCCATCGGCCAGGCGGGGCTGCGGGAACAGCGTGCCCCGCCCTGTGCTCGGGTTTGCCGAAAGCAGCCCCGTCTCCAGGCGCGGCAGCACATCTTGGCGCGGCGTGTCTTTCACGACACCGCCGGCCTCAGCGAGCAAGCGCGCATCGCGTTCACGCGCCTTAGCCACATCGCGTTCGCAAATGATGGCGCCCAGGCTCTTGAGCCGTGTGGTCAGCTCGCGCACATGCGTCTTGCGTTCGTAGCCATAACTGTCCAAAAGCGCCTGCGCCGCCGCACCTTGCACCTCGCCGTGCACGACGGCCGCCAGCTTCCACGACAGATTCATCACGTCGCGCACACCCTGGCACATGCCCTGCCCCAGGAAGGGCGGCTGCATGTGCGCTGCGTCACCAGCCACAAACACACGCCCGGCGCGCCAGGTCTTGGCCACCAACGCGTGGAAGCGGTAGCTGGACTGCCGCCACAGCGTGCCGTCTTCAGGCGTGATCCAGCGTGACAGCAAGGCCCAAGTGCCTTCAGGCGTGGCGGCTTGCTGAGGGTCCTCTCCGGGTTTGAGCGATATCTCCCAGCGCCGGTGGTTGGCCGGGCCGATGACCATCGTGCACGGCCGCTGCGGTTCGCAGAACTGCACACTGGTTTTGGGCAGCTTGGCCAGGCCGCGCTCGTTGGCCAAAACGTCCACCACCAGCCAGGGTTCGTCAAAGCCCAGGTCTTCAAGCTCGATGCCCACCATGCCGCGCACGGTGCTGGCGCCGCCGTCGCAAGCGATGGACCAGCGGGCGCGCACCTTGCTGTTGGTTCCATCAGCGGCCTTGAGGGTCAGCTCGACCCCTTCAGCGCTTTGTGTAAGTTCGGCCACCTCCGTACTCAAGGCCACGCTGACGTTGGGGAACTGCGCCACACGGTCGCGCAGGATGCGCTCAACCGGTGGTTGGGTAAAAACGAGGGACGGTGTGTAAGCCTGCGGGTAGGGAGGCGCCACCATCGTCATGCGGCGGATGAGCTGGCCATCGGCACCAAACCATTCGGAATTGGTGAAGGGCTCCGTGTAAGGCATGACCGCGTCCACGATGCCCAGCTGCTGGAAGGCACGCATGATTTCGTGGTCCAGCGCAATGGCGCGCGGAATCTCGTAAACACCGGGCAAGCGGTCGCACACATGCACGCGCAAACCCGCCTGCCCGAGCACCGCAGCCGCCAGCGCGCCGGCAGGTCCAAAACCAACGATGGCGACGTCAAAGCGGTCTTGCGCTTGAGTGTTGGAGTGCTTGTCTTTGCTCACGATCGGTAGCTCGTCATCTTGCTTGTTCGCGGGGCTTCATTCCGGCTGGATGCCAGCCGCTTCGATGGCCTTGCGGTTTTGCGCGATATCGCGCGCGAGGTAATTGCGGAAATCTTGGCCGCTGGTCGGTGCGGGCACAGCACCATGGGTTTCGAAGGACTTGACCAGCTCGGCTGAGCGCAAAGCTTTGTGGGCTGCGGCGCTCAACTCAGCGGCCACGGATGTCGGCAAGCCCTTGGGTGCGAGCAGGCCGATCCATCCTGAAAACTCGAATCCCGGCACCGTGCTCGCTAGCGAGGGTGTGTCACCCAGCGGCCGCGCATCAACCGGCATGCTGTGGCCCAGCAGGCGCAGCCGCCCGCCTGCTACCAAGGACATCGCGGCCGGAGCGGGCGTGAGCACCCAATCGGTCTCACCCGCCACCACCGAGGCCACGCCTTGGCTGCCACCTTTGTACGGCACGTGCAGTGACTTGAAACCCGCTGCCGCCTGGAACGCCACGCCAGCCAAGTGGCTGGCCGAACCGATACCGGCAGACGCCATATTGGAGCGTTCGCCTTTGGCTTGCAGGTGGTCGATCAGCTCCTTGGTGTTGCGCACGGGCAAGCCCGGGTTGCACACCAGCACATTGGGCAGCAAGGCCACCAGGCTGATGAGATCGAAGTCGCGCAGCGGGTCGTACTTCGCTGCGCGTTGCAGCAGCGGCGCCGTCGACACCGCACTGCTGGATCCGATGATCAGGGTGTGGCCGTCGGGCGCTGACGTTCGCCCAACTTCCATGCCTAACGCGCCGGCTGCGCCTGCACGGTTGTCGGCCACGGCCGGTTGAGACCAAACCTTGGCCATCTCGGCCATCAGCAAGCGGCCGATGGTGTCGATGGAGCTGGCCGGCGCGTTCGGAATGATGAATTTCACCGGCCGCTGCGGAAAGGCGGCTTGCGCCAGCACCCACTGGGCAGGCCATGCGGCCCCAGCCAGCAAAGCCGAGGACTGCTGCAAAAACGCGCGGCGCGCTTTCATCTTCAGCCCTCAGCCACGATGGGGTTGCGCAGCACGCCGATCTTTTCAATCTCGATTTCGATCACGTCACCGGCCTTCATCCACACGGGTGGCGTGCGCGCCTGGCCCACGCCGGCTGGCGTGCCCATGACGATGACGTCGCCCGGCTCCAGCGTCATGCATTCGGCCAACAGCTCGATAGTTTCGTCCACGGCAAAGATCATGTCGCTGGTATCCGCGCTCTGCATAACCTGGCCGTTCAGCCGCGACTGGATGCGCAAACCCTTGGCACCCGGTGCCAATTCATCGGCCGTCACCAACACGGGGCCGAAGCCGCCGGTGGCGTCGAAGTTTTTGCCGATGGTCCACTGCGCGGTGCGCTTTTGGTAGTCGCGCACGGACATGTCGTTGAAGCAGCTGTAGCCAAACACATAGGGCAAGGCATCAGCGCGTTTGGTGTGGCGCGGCACGGTCTTGCCGATGACCACCGCCATCTCGGCTTCATAGTCAAACTTGGACGACACCTTGGGCAGCAAGCCGGGTTGCCCATGCGCTACCAATGAGCTTTTGCCCCGGTAGAAAAACCAGGGGTAGTCAGGCTTCTCACGGCCACCTTCTTTGGCGTGGTCGTAGTAGTTCAGGCCCAGGCAGATGATCTTGCCGGGCTCGGGCACCAAGGGCGCGAGCTTCAGGCTGCTCAAGGCGTGGCGCGGCGCCGTGGAGGCCAGCGCCGCTTTGCCAGCGGCCACCACATCGGTGCCGGCGGCGAGTGCATGGCGCAGGTCTGCAGCCAGGTCAACAAGCTGGTCGCCGTCGAGCACGCCCAGACGCGTGTGGCCGTTCTTGAAGTAGGTGGTGAAACGCATGGAAAAGGTGCTCCGTGGATGAAGTGTTCAGGGTGACGTTCAAGATGAAAAGTAAACCGCGCGCTGTGCGGCTTTGAGCTCAGGTGTGGGCGAGATGGCGATGCCCCACTGGTCGATGCGGCCGGGTGGCCAGGTCCAGTCTTCAGGCCTTCCTGCTTGGTAGCTGTCGTCGACCTGCTCCACCTCGGCGGTGTATTCGATAACGATGCCAAACGGGTCAATGAAGTAGTTGAAGGCGTTGTCGCCGGGGCCGTGGCGCCCAGGTCCCCACTGGATGCCGTGGCCGGCGTCTTTCATGCGGCCACCACCGCGCATCACGGCGTCCAGCGTGGGCATCTCGAACGCGATGTGGTTGAGCGCGTTGTTGTCGGTGTCGCCCAAGGCCAGGGTGTGGTGGTCCTCATTGCAGTTCATGAAGGCCATGATGCGCGTGCGGTCGGCCAATACAAAGCCCAGGGCCTGCTCCAGGAAGGCCTGTGCCCGCGTGATGGTCTGTGCATTCAAGACTGCATGCGCCAGGCGCTGCGGCTGGTCTCGCGGGCGAGGTTCGGCGGGCGTGCGCTGGGCGTCGCCGTGAACAATTTCGAAGCGGCGGCCTTCGGCGTCGCGTATGACCACGCGTTGGCCGCCGGCAGGGTCCGGGGCTGCGCTGGGTGCCACCTCCACCGCGCCGCCCGCAGCCCCTGCCGCTTGAGCAATGGCCAGCAAGTCATCCACCGAGCGCGCGCGCAAAGTCACCTTCAGCAGTTGCGGCTGGCCGGCGGCTTGATGCAGCGCCAGCAGGTGGTGGTCCGCGCCGCTGCCGCGCAGATAGATCACGCCATCGGCCCGCGCGGCGACATCAAGCTGCCAGGTGCGCGTGTAAAACGTTTCTGCGGCATCGAGGTCAGGCACCGTCAGCGCCACGCTGCGCAGGCCCTTGATCCAGGGGGATTTCATGCAGTCTCCTGTTGCGCCACACGCACTCGGCCGAGAAAGCGCTCGGCGTTGCCAAAACTCAGAGCGTCGCAGGTCGCGCTGTCGAAGCCGGCCTGAGCCAAGCGCTCAACCGGGCGCGGCTCGTGGAAATTGAAGGGGTAGTCGGTGCCCAGCATCAAGCTGCGCACCCCAAAACTGTCAGCCAGGTGACGCAAGGTGGGTGCGTCAAAGACCAGCGTGTCGTAGAACAAGCGTTGCGCCTGCGCGCGCGGAGACTCGGCAATGCTGTCGCGCAGCGCCGGAAAGACCTGCCAGCCTTGCTGCAAGCGCGGCAACAGCGACGCAAAGGATCCGCCCCCGTGACTGAATGCGATGCGCAAGCTGGGCAGCCGTTGCAACAAGCCACCCGTGATGACCGATGCGGCCGCCAGCCCCACGTCCGTCGGGTAGGCCAACACTTGCTGCAGCGGCGCTGGACCAAGCAGACGGTCCATGCCCGTGGGTTTGAGGGCATGTACAAAAACAGGCACATCCATTGCCACACAAGCCGCAAAGAAGGGCTCGAAGCGTGCGTCGCCAATCACAGTGCCGTTGATGTTGCTGCCCAGCTCCACACCCGCGAGCCCTAATGTTTCAACCGCGTATCGAAGCTCGGCAATCGCCGCGTCGATGTCTTGCAGCGGCACGGCCGCTAAGCCTTGCATTCGTCCACCCGATTCGGCGCAAATCGCAGCCGTGGTCTCGTTGAGATACCGAACCAGGGGCAGCGCATCCTCCAGGCTGAGCCAGTAGCTCAGCAATTCGGGCATGGGCGAGATCACCTGCAGATCCAAGCCCATGGCCTCGAAGTCAGCCAGCCGCGCCGCAGCCGACCAGCACTTTTCGCTGACCGTGCGGTAGTGTTTGCCGTTGACCAACACCTGCCGGTGGCACACGCCTTGAACGGCCGGCGCCGCTTCAGTCACGGGCCAGGGTGAAGGGTGGCTGCGCCCCAGGTAGGCGGGGAAGCGCTCGGGCACGATGTGCGCGTGCACATCAATGCCACGACAGGCGCAACTTAGCCGCATGCTTAGCCGTGCTTCAGGCCGGCAGCCAAGATGCCGGCCATGACGATCTGCTCATCTTCGTCGCCCGTGCCACCCGAGGCACCGGCAGCGCCCAGCACTTTGCCCGCAGCGTCAAGGATCAACACCGCGCCGGTCTGCGGAATGAATTTCTGCTGCGAGGCCACCGCCACGGCGTTGAAAAACGCTGGCAGGCCCTTGGCCCGCTCGGTCAGCACGCGGCTGCTGGCGCCCATGCCCACCGCCGCCGCAGCTTTGCCCAGGCCAATGTCCAGGCGCAAGGCACTGGCACCGTCTTCGCGCGCACTGGCCACCACTTGCGCGGCGGCGTCCACCACCACCACGCCCATGGGCTTGAAGCCCGCCTGGCGCGCGCTGGCCAAAGCGGCATCGATGATCTGACGGGCTTGGGTAAGGGTGAGATGCGACATGAGTTGAGGCTGGGTAGAAGTGGAAGCGGTCTAGTTTATATACAAAACGTGCTTTCCTGCTAGCTTAAGACACAAAGTTGGTTGGCGGACTTTTTGTGTACATTTGAGGAACCATGGCCCGCACCCCTGCACGCACCACAGCCCCGACACCCGCGCGCAAGCCCGCCCGGACACCCACCCGCGCACCACTTCGCAAGCCCGCGCTGGCCACCGTCAACGGCCTGCCCACACGCGCCACCAGCCTGCACGAGCAGCTGCGCGCTGACCTGCTGGGCGGCGCGCTGGAGCCCGGCAGCAAGCTGGCCATCGAAGCGCTAGCCGAGCGCTATGCCACCAGCCCCACCCCGCTGCGCGAAGCCTTGAACCGCCTGGTGGCTGACGGCTTGGTGGAGCGGCGCGAGCAACGCGGTTTTGCCGTGGCCGGCATCAGCGCGGCCGACCTCACCGAGATCACCCGCACCCGGTGCTGGCTGGAAGAAATCGCTCTTCGTGAATCCGTCGCCCACCACAGCACCGCCTGGGAAGAAGCCCTGGTCCTGGCCCACCACCGCCTGGCGCGCACGCCACGTTCACTGTCAGACGACCACTTTGAAGACAACCCGGCCTGGGAACCACTACACCGCGCTTTCCACCGCGCGCTGATCAGCGGCTGCGGCTCACGTTGGCTGTTAAGCTTCTGCGACCAACTCGCGGACCAGCACCACCGCTACCGGCGACTTTCGGCACCTCGTGCTTTTGCCAAGCGTGGGGTGAAGACTGAACACGAACAACTTGTTGAAGCCGCGCTGGCCGGTGATGCCGACAAGGCAGTTGCTTTGCTCAAGGCGCACTTCGAACGCACGGCCAAGATCATCAGCGACGACCCGCGATTGTTTGAGTAGGCGTGACAGGGACTTGTCGTCGGGGCAAGCGAGCAACTGCAGTCAGCAGATCCGGGCATGAGTGAGATCAGCTGTCTAACTATTGGCAGATGACGTCAAGAGCGCCGTTTTTGCGGCGCAAGTCTTGTAAAGCTAAGTGTGAAATTCATTCCGGACTTGAAACGCGCGAGCCAACGACGACGGTAGCGTCAGAATTCATTTATTCAGAGCTTCGTTAGTCTGACAAACAAGCACCCTGTTTCCTCAAGCTTGACAAGTATGCATTGCATATGCATACTCCCCGCGTGGAAATCGAGTTCGATCCAGCAAAGGCTGCGAGCAACCTGGCCAAACACAAGGTCAGTTTCGCCCATGCCGAGCAGGCGTTGCTCGACCCATTGGCGGTCACCATCGAAGATCCTGACTCTGTTGGCGAGCAGCGTCTGATTACTCTGGGTATGGACACACTGGGTCGTGTTCTCGTTGTTGTTCACACGCCTCGCGGTGATCGCGTCCGCCTCATATCTGCACGCAAGGCCAGTCGCGGCGAAACGGAGCAATACCATGCGTAAGGAATACGACTTCAGCAAGGGCAAGCGTGGTGCCGTCATTCCATCCCCCGGCAAGACGCGCATCACCATCATGCTGGATGACGAGATCTTGAACTTCTTTCGTGCCAAGGCCGAAGCCGATGGAACTGGCTACCAGACTCTCATCAACGCCGAGCTCAAAGCCGTTGCGGCCCGCCTGGCAGGCAAGGATTCCGAGCCACTTACGGTGGAACGGCTCCGTCAAGTCCTTCGCGAGGAACTCCACGCGGCATAGGCAGTGCGGGCCAACCGCGCTGGCCGGTGGTGGCGAGCAACCGGTAGCATCTTCTTCCCACCAAAGGCCAACTTCTTCATGTCAATCGCCGCCAACATCTTCATCGCTCTGCTTGCGCTGATTCACGTCTACATCCTAGTTCTCGAGATGTTCATGTGGGACACCCCGCGCGGTCGCAAAGCGTTCGGGCTGACCGCTGAGTTTTCTGCTTCAACCAAAGTGCTTGCTGCGAACCAGGGCCTGTACAACGGCTTCTTGGCTGCTGGATTGATGTGGGGGCTCTATCTCGGCGCTGCCGGTACGTCGGTCAAGGTCTTCTTTTTGCTCTGCATTCTGGTGGCGGGCGTCTATGGCGCCATCACTGCCAGCAAGAAGATCCTCTTCGTACAAGCCGTTCCTGCAGCGTTGGCGCTTCTTTTTCTCTTCCTGTCATAGGTTCGGTGGCTTCTGGATTTTTGGGCCAACGCGGCAAAGATCCTCACCGACTGACCATGAAGCGGGTGCTTCTTTTTCTCTTTGCCGCAGCGTTCACGGTCGCTGGGACTCTCATCGCCCTGTCGGCTGTGCTTGCAACCTATCGTGCGTTCAATGGCCCCGTGACCGAAAGCGAACTGCTGGTGTTTGCCGGCCAACTCAGCCGTGTCAGCGCATGCTCAACGGGCAAGAACGCGCGCTACGAGTTCGCCGTTTCCACGGCCGAGCGAACCATTGAGTCCAGTTCTGCTTGCCCTTCGACCGAGCGGCGTGAACTGGCGCCGTTGGTTGGCAGCGAGGCAACGCTGCGTTATGTCGTCCAACGCGACCTCTACCTGCTACCGAAGGTCAAGGTGTATGAGTTCGTGGTGGCCGGCAAGGCGATGTGGACCTTTCAAGAAAGTGCTTCGCGCGAAGAGAGCCATCGCTGGCTCATCAACTTGCTCACAGTCCTTGCCGGCTTCGCCGGTGTCGGAATGGCGTGGCACGGTTGGCGGGACATCAAGGCAGCCATCGCGCCCACACGATAGAGGCCAACAGGTCAGTCAATCGTTCCAGCAATGAGTTCGAGCAGTGAACTTGTGAGTTGCTCCCGCCGGATTCCGATCATTTCTTCGTCAGCATCTGTTGACGATCAGATTATCGTCAACTATCATTGACGAATGATCGACGCAAAGAGCCTGCCGTCTCCATCATCCCCAGCCGAAGCCCTGGCAGCCGTTGTCGCGCTTCGCTTGATGGCCGACCGCCTTGAGGTCCGCGCCGTGCATTCTGCTTTGAAGCAAGGTTGGTCATGGTCTGAGATCGCCGAAGCCCTTGGCGTATCGAAGCAAGCGGCCCATCGCCGGCTCTCCTGTGTCGCCGCAGAGGCACAGCTTCACTCGAGATGACACCATGCTCAAGGCTATACGCCAACGCTTTCGCGATGCCCAGACCCTGAAGGCACTTTGCTTTGGCGCCGAGAAGCATGCCAACGGCCAAGGGCAACGTGAGCCCGGCACCGAGCACTTTGTCCTTGCCGCACTTGATCTGCCAGACTCCACAGCAAAAGCGGCGTTCACTTTGTTGGGAATAACGGCGAGCGACTTCTGTTCTGCGATTGAAAACCAATACCGCTCAGCCTTGGCCAGCGTAGGCATTGCGCCAGACAGTCTTGCCGATTTCGACGTCAATGGCGTCCAAGTGCCTCCAGCTCGAGGACCGTATCGGGCACAGCCATCCGCACAGAACATGATGGAGGTGTTGACCCGCGAGATCATGAAGAACGAACAGCGTCTCGACTCGTCTTCTGCGCTACTTGGCGCTCATGTACTTCTTGCCGCAAGCGCTGCTCAGCATGGCGTTTGCACACGCACGTTTCGCGACCTCGGCGTCGAGCCAACACAGCTCCGCAAGGCCGCTACAAGCACCATACAAGGATCTCGGCGGCAAAACCCGTAGCGCACTGTGCTGCCAAAGTGCTTCCGCCAAGTGCGAGCTCAAACCGGCTAAGTAACCAGCCGCCCGATCACCCGGGGCGTGCCATCTGGCTTCAGCCCCAAGAGCGCTGCTTCACCCGAGCCCGCGCCTTCGCCCAGCAAGGCGCTGAAAACAAACATGTGGGTCACCCAAACTTCAAAGCCCGCGCGGCGCTGCACAACCGTGCTCAGCGCACCGCGCAGTTGCTTCAGGGCTTGAGCGTTGATCTCTTCGGTGCCTGCTCGGGGCGAGCCCAGGGCAGGCCACACTTCGGGCGGGCTGCCAAACGCAAGCTGCGCCGTCTCGATGCACCGGCACCACGGGCTGCTGCGCACCCGCGCGGGCTGCAAACGCCTGGCGGCCAACCAAGCACCCATTTGCTGAGCCTGGCGCCGGCCTTCGTCGTTGAGGTTGCGCTGCGTGGCGCAGTCGTCCAGCCTGAAGCCGGGTGGGTCAAAGGTACCCGGTGCCAGGGCATGGCGAAACATCAACACGGCGCCCTTGCCAGCACTGCCCCGCAGTGCTTGCTCGACCAAATCGCCAGTCGCTGCGTGGGCCTGCAGGCCCCACGCTGAGACGGGCACCATCAACAGTTCGCGGCGGCGCATACTGGCTATCAGGCCGGTGAAGAACGCAGCCCAAAGACCTTGCCGCCAGCAAACAAGAACTCGGCGCGCAACACCGCATCGCCCTTCTCGCCGGTGAAGGCAAAGCCGATCACACCCAGGCTGTCGCCCAGCTTCACTTCGGGCACGGCCCAGGCCTGCATGCGCGACAGCGGCGCCAACTCGATCTCCCAGCGGCGATCTTTGCGATTCGGCAGCGAGGTGGCTTTCAGAATGGCGGGGCCATCAACGGGCGCGGTTTGGGCGGGCAATTGGCGCGTGGCCAGGTCGGCCGGCAGCTTCAGGCCCTCGGCCGGCAATTCGAGATTCAGTTCGGCATGCGGGTTGCGCCAAGCCACCTTCACCACTTTGCCTTCCAGGTACAGCGGGCGGTTCTGGTCAAAGCTGCTCCAGCCGTGGTGCGCCCAGGCAGGCAAGCAGGCCAACAAGGGTGAAGCGATCAAAACGCGTCTGTGCATGGTGAGCCCTTTCAAAGGTAAGCAATCCAGCGCCCACAGATGATGGCACCCAGCCAAAGCCCCGATGACACCAAGGTCTGTGCGCGGGCCATCCCGTCGCATCGCTCCAGGCTATTGCGGCCGTGAAACCAGGCTGCGTTCAAGCCGGCCAGATGCAGCAAGCCCAGCTTGATCAGAAACGCTCGGTTCGACAGCATCTCCAGCGGATGCGCAGCAAACATCAGCAGGCCACTGCAGACTGCGAGGCCAAAACCTGCCAGCGTCACCATCAAGGCCAACTTGGCCAGCGGCTTGATCGGCAGCTCAGCGCCCAGGCCCCACACACGCAATTCCAGCAACACCAGGCTGCCCAACAGCAGCGCAATGCCAACGATATGCACCACCTCCAGCGCCGGGTAGGCCACAGGGTGCGAGGCTATCCACTGCAGGCCGGTCCATTCAAGCTTGGCGCCAGAGGTCATGGGTTGCAGGCTAGCAGAAGGCGCCAAGCGTGGACCGGAAGAAGGGGCAAGCCCGCGATTGCCGCCGGCCGCGTGCTCCTTTATCCTGAGCTTTGCCCCAGCATCAGAAGCCACCATCATGAAAGCCGAACAAAACGCCCTACTGACCCAAACCGGCCCCGGCACCCCTTGCGGCGCCGTGCTGCGCAGCTACTGGCAGCCGGTGGCACTGGTCGACGAGTTTGATGCCGCACTGCAGCCCGGCATGGCGCAGCGCCCCATGAAGGCTGTGCGCTTGATGGGCCAAGACCTGGTGCTGTTCAAAGACCAGCAGGGCGCCTGGGGTTTGCTCGACCGCGACTGCCCACACCGAGGAGCGGACCTGGCCTTTGCGCGGCACGAAGGCGATGGCATTCGCTGTCCCTTCCATGGCTGGAAGTTCGATGCACAAGGCCGCTGCCTCGATACACCGGCAGAGCCGCTGGGCAGCCGCCTGTGCGACCGTGTGCAACAGCAGGCCTACCCCGTCATGGAACGCAGCGGTGTGCTCTTTGCCTGGCTGGGTCAACCGGGTGCACAGCCCGAGCTGCCGATGTTCGACTGCTTCGCCGCACCCTCAAGCCATGTGTTTGCTTTCAAGGGCCTGTGGCATTGCAACTGGCTTCAAGCATTTGAGGTGGGCATCGACCCGGCGCACACGTCCTTTTTGCACCGCTTTCTCAACGACGCACCGCTGGAGAGCGTGGGCAGCAATGCCGGTGGGCGGCAATTTCGCAGTGCCAGCGCAGGCGATGTGAACGGCGAGCGTTGGCCCATGACGCGCATCATGCGTGAATTCCACCGGCCGGACATCAGTTTCGAGCGCAAACCCTGGGGCTTCCAGCTCACCACCCTGCGGCCCATGACCGAAGACCTGACCCATGTGCGCGTGACTCACGGCATCTTCCCGCACACCTTTGTGATCCCCTTGTCAGAGACCATGACCATCACACAGATGCATGTGCCTGTGGATGAAACGCACACCTACTGGTATGCCTTTTTCACCAGCTTTGCCGGCCCGGTGGACAAACAGGCCATGCGCGACCAGCGTACAGCTTTTATACCGCCGCCCTTGTTCATACCCAAGGCTGGCCGCGCGAACGACTGGGGGTTCAACCCCGCTGAACAACGCAGCACCACGTTCCTGGGCATGGGCGAGGACGACATCAACGTTCACGACCAGTGGGCCGTGGAAAGCATGGGAGCCATCCAGGACCGCACACGCGAACATTTGGGCACCAGCGACAAGGTCATCATGGCCAATCGGCGCTTGTTGTTGCAGGCCATTGAACAGGTTCAGGCTGGCCAAGCCGCGCCGGGCATGGCTGACCCGGCTGTGGCTGCGGAACTGCGCGGACCAGATACGGTGGACGGCATCGCGCCGGCCGGTACCTGGGGCACGTGGTGGCAAGAACAAGCCGCAGCCAAGCGCCAAGGCGCAGCTTGGGTTAACACCAACGCACAGCAGCAGTTGGCATGAACACGTCGGGTAGCCCGGCGAACCCCGCGCGGCGCAGCTTTGCGCAACGCTGCGGCGTGGAAGACTCGGCACGGCAGGCGGCCGTCGACAACACCATCCGCCAAATCAAAGACAGCGCGCTTGAGTTGGTGCGCGTCAGCTGGTTCGACCTTCATGGCCTGGCGCACAGCAAAGCCTTGGTGCCAGCTGCTGCCTGCGCGTCGCTGCGCTCGGGCGTCAGCATGGTCAGCACCCTGATGCTCAAAGACTTGGCGGGCCGCACGGTGTACCCCGTCTTCGAGCCCGGCGGCACAGACGCTCTGCCTGGCTTTGGCCAAGCCAACAACTTGATGTTGCTAGCGGACCCCTGCAGCTTTCGCCGCCTGCCCTGGGCCGATAACACCGGCTGGCTGCGCGCCGACCCTTGGTTCACCGATGGCCAGCCCGTGGCGCTCGATGCGCGCCGCGTGCTGCAACGCGCGCTCGCCCGCCTGCACGAGCGCGGCATGGACATGCGCTGCGGCCTGGAGGTTGAATTCCACATCTACCGAATGACCACAGGTGCGCTCGGCTCAGAGTACCTGGATCCGACAAGCCGCTCGCCCTACGAAGGCCCGGGCAAGCTCAGCCTCATCCACCCGGGGCACGTTCTGCTGAACGAAGCCTGGCTGGACATGGCCGACGAGCCGCTGCGCATCGTGCAGCGCACGGCGCAAGGCCTGGGCTTGCCGCTGCTGTCGCTTGAGGCCGAGATGGGGCCGAGTCAAGTTGAAGCCGTCTTCGACGTCACAGACGCGCTGGCCGCAGCGGACGCCATGTGCTTGTTCCGCAGCGCTGTGCGCCAAGCCCTTCGCCGCGCGGGCTACCACGCCACCTTCATGTGCCGGCCACCATTTCCCGACATCATGTCCAGCGGCTGGCACTTGCATCAGTCACTGGTGAGCTTGAACGCTCCACACGCGAACCTCTTCTGCCGTGAAGCGCCCGCACTTGGCAGCACACCACGCGACGCAAGCTTCAGCCTCACAAGCTTAGGCGAGCATTACCTGGCAGGCCTGTTGCACCACGCCAGCGCCAGCGCCGCGCTGTGCACACCCACCATCAACGGCTTCGCCCGCTTCCGCCCCAACGCGCTGGCACCCCAAGCCGTGCTGTGGGGTCGGGACAGCCGGGGCGCCATGCTGCGTGTCATCGGGGAAGCCGGCGATCCCAGCACCCGCATCGAGAACCGCATCGGTGAACCCGCGGCCAACCCCTACCTCTACATGGCTTCGCAAATTTGCGCCGGCCTGGACGGTATCGACCGGCAACTCGCCGCACCCGTGGCTACCGATTCACCATATGCGTCCGACGCCGTCAAACTGCCCTCATCCCTGGGCGAAGCCCTGGCAGCATTGCAAGCCGATACGGCGCTGACCTCCGGGCTCGGCGCCGACTTCGTGCGGCACTTCGTGCGCGTCAAACAAGCCGAGGTTCGGCGGTTTGAAGAGGCTGAGGACAAAGAGCAGTTTCAGCGCAGTGAGTATTTCGGGCGGCTTTGAGCCAGCCCTCGACGAAGCGCTTAAACTGGGCTCGGGTGTTGACATCAGTCGATGTCAACAGGTTCATGCGTCGGTCGGGCCGCCACGCG
This sequence comes from Rubrivivax sp., assembly GCA_965249635.1. Taxonomy (GTDB): domain Bacteria; phylum Pseudomonadota; class Gammaproteobacteria; order Burkholderiales; family Burkholderiaceae_C; genus Rubrivivax. The sequence continues at coordinate 782,904 of OZ252248.1, forward strand.
CTATCAGGACGACCATGAACCCACCGGACCCCTCGGTGCTGCAGATCATTGCAGCCATCATCTTCACCATTGCGCTCGTTCACACCTTTGCCGCCAAGCAATTCGAGCGCCTTGCGCAGCGCTACCCGCGTCACGCGGGTGTCTTTCATCTGCTGGGCGAGGTCGAGGTTGTCTTCGGCTTCTGGGCCATCGTTCTGGTGGTCGCCATGGCCCTGGCATCCGGTACTGAGACTGCTTTGGCCTATGCCGAGTCGCGCAACTACACCGAGCCCCTGTTTGTCTTCGTGGTGATGGTGGTGGCCGCTTCGCGGCCGGTGCTGACTTGCGTGATGCAAGCCGTGCACCTGGTCGCACAACGGATGCCGGTATCCGCACCGCTGGCCACGGCCTGGCTGGGTCTGGCCGTGGTGCCTCTGCTGGGCTCGGCCGTGACCGAGCCTGCTGCCATGACCATCGCCGCGCTGATGCTCGCGCCCTTGATCTTCAGGCCGGTCATGCCCGAACGCGTCAAATACTTCGCGCTCGGCGTGCTCTTTGTCAATGTCTCGATCGGCGGCACCTTGACCTCGTATGCAGCCCCACCCGTGCTGATGGTCGCCTCGGCCTGGCAATGGGACAGCGCGTACATGTTCGCCACATTCGGCTGGAAAGCAGCAGTGGCCGTGGTCATCAACGCGACGGTCTGCGCGTTCGTATTGCGGCGGCATGTCACGGAAAAGCCGCCCTACTCAGAGGTTTCAGAAACCAACACGCCCGTGCCCTTGGCGGTGGTTACCGTCCACTTAACTCTGCTGGCAGGGGTTGTGCTGCTAGCGCATCACCCCGTGGCCTTTCTCGGCCTGTTTTTGCTGTTCTTGGGTTTCGCCCAAGCCTACGAACGCTTCCAGAGCCCGCTGATCATCAAAGAGGCTTTGCTGGTGGCCTTCTTCCTCGCTGGCTTGGTGGTCTTGGGCGGCTTGCAAAGCTGGTGGTTGCAGCCGATCGTGTCCCGTCTGGAGCCCTTGGCCCTCTTTGTCGGCGCAGTGGGCTTGACCGCCATCACCGACAACGCCGCCCTGACCTACCTGGGTTCGCAAATTGTGGGCATTTCTGATGAGTCAAAGTACATGCTGGTCGCCGGCGCGGTAGCTGGAGGTGGCCTGACCGTGATTGCCAATGCGCCGAATCCGGCTGGTGTGGCGTTGCTGCGGCGTGGCTTTGCGGACGAATCCATTGGGGCCGTTGGCTTGTTGCTGGGGGCCAGTGGGCCAACGCTGGTTGCAGCGGCGGCGTTCCTCTGGCTCTGAGCTTGCGAAAATGAGCGTTGTATGGGGCGAAGAAATGCGCATAGCCAAGCGCTGTATTCGCCTCCAGGTCGTCGCTGCTGATTAAACTGCGGCGACCAAATGAACGCCGAAATGGCCAGCCACAGCCCATGACGCACAAGGACAGCACCGCCAGCGCAGACCTCGGTTTTCGCGTTCGGCAGCGCAAAAACGGCGACTTGGAAATCTTGCACCACGGGCGCCTAGCAGCCACGCTGCGCGGGCATGACGCGGCGGAGTTCTTGCAAGACATGCCCGACCCCTCGGCCGCAGAGGCGCAGCAAACCATGGCGCGCCTGACCGGCAACTACAAACACGGTAATGAGCGCCTGGCTTCCAGCCACCCGCGCAATGCCAAGTGATGGGCCGGACAGCTCAGCAAACGCTACAAACAAGGTGACCCACCATGCACATTGACGGCGCGTGCCATTGCGGCGCAGTTTCCTTCACGGCTGATGTAGAACCCAGCCGCGTGATGGTTTGCCACTGCACCGATTGCCAGGTGCTTTCAGGCGCGCCCTTCAGGGCCGTGGCGGTGGCACCGATTGAAAGCCTGCAGGTGAAGGGCAGCACCAAAAGTTATATCAAGGTGGCGCAAAGCGGCAACCGGCGCGCGCAGGTCTTTTGCCCCGAGTGCGGCACACCTTTGTGGGCAACCGCACCGGAGAACGCCACCTCGGTGGTCGTTCGTCTGGGCTGCGTGAAGCAACGCGCGCAGTTCACGCCGGCTACACAGATCTGGCAACACTCGGCATTGCCCTGGGTCGAAAGCCTCGCGTCTATTCCGAGCTCGCCGGCGCAACAGAATTTTTTGCCTGCGGTAGCGCCAGCATCACCGCCACCACCACCGTCACCACCGAATAGCGCCTGAGCCGTCGCCATGGAATTGCGCCAGATGCGCTACTTCGTGCGCGCGGTTGAAGCGGGCAGCCTGACACGTGCGGCCGCTGAACTGGGCGTGGTGACTTCGGCCTTGAGCCAACAGATCAGCCGACTGGAAGGTGAACTCTCCACGCGGCTGCTGCAACGCAGCGCTACCGGCGTTCAGGCCACCGAGGCCGGCTTGGCGTTTCTTCGCCAGGCCCAGCTTGCACTTCGCCATGCCGATGAAGCCGCGTCAGCGGCGCGCGAGGCCCGGCTTGCCGGCCAGGTCAGTGTGGGCTTGCCGTCGTCCAGTGCAGCCGTGCTGGCCATGCCTTTCCTGGACGCCATGCGTGAGCGCTACCCCGATGTGCGCCTGCACCTGGTTGAAGCGCTCTCGGGCAACTTGGGCACCTTGCTGAATGCGCGCCAGCTGGATTTGGCGCTGCTCTTTGACATCGGCCCAGCACGACGCTGGAGCATCCAGCCGCTGCTGGACGAACAGCTTTTTGTGATGGGCAAACCCGGCATGGCTGGCCTGCCGCGTGGGCCGCGCACCCGCATTGCAGCGCTCACTCACTTACCGCTGGCCTTGCCCACCGGTGCGCACGGGCTGCGCGCCGTGGTCAACCACGCGTTTGCACAGGCACGCTGCGAGCCCCGCGTGGTACTGGAGGCCGACGGCCTGGCCATGCTGATGGACGCCGTCCGCGCGGGCTGGGTCGCAACGATTCAGCCCTGGTCGGCTAGCGCAAGGTTTGCGCCAGATGAATTGAGCCTCATCCCCATCAGCGATCGTGGCGCCCACCGCAGCCACGTGCTCGCCAGCTTGTCAGACGACGAGCTGTCACCGGCAGCACTCGCCGCGCGTGTGACCTTGCGCAGCGTGGCTGTGGGCCTGGTGAATGTCGGGCGATGGCCGGGCGCGCGGCTCGTGCCTGTTCACACAAACCGGAATGACACCGACCCCAGCGGCCCGTAGTCGACGTGGAAGTTGTCGCCGGCTTGCGCCGTGGTCGGGCGGGTGAAGGATCCGGCCAAGACCACGTCGCCCGCGTTGAGCTTTTCACCGTGCGGCGCTATTTTGTTGGCCAGCCAAGCCACGCCGGTGGCGGGATGGTTGAGTACGGCTGCGGCCAGTCCGGTTTCTTCGATGACGCCGTTTTTGTGCAGCAAGGCGCCCACCCAACGCAGGTCCACCGCGTCGGGCCGCACGGGCCGCCCGCCCAGCACGATGCCGGCGTTCGCCGCAAAGTCGGAGATGGTGTCGAAGACTTTGCGCGGCGCCTTGGTGTCGCGGTCGAACTGCTCGATGCGCGCGTCGATGATCTCGATGGCTGGCGTCACCCACTCGGTGGCGTTCAGCACGTCAAACAAGCTCACGCCGGGCCCACTCAGCGGCTTGCCCAGGATGAAGGCCAGCTCCACTTCCACACGTGGCGCGATAAAGGTCTTGAACGGGATGTCTGTGCCGCTGGTGAAGAACATGTCGTCCATCAGCGGTGCGTAGTCGGGCTCGTTGATCTGGCTGGCCTGCTGCATGGCGCGTGAGGTCAAGCCGATCTTGCGGCCCTTGATGACGCGGCCGTCCGCCAGCTCCAGCTTGACCCACTCGCGCTGGATGGCGTAACCGTCCTCGATGGTCATGGCCGGGAAACGCTGCGAGAAGTGCCGCAGCGGGGTGCGGGTTTTGCGTGCGTCGTACAGCTCGCGCGCGAGGGCTTTGCGGGTCTTGGCTGGAATCATGGTGAACGGGCTTTCACGGCGCTTTTAGGGGGTTTTCTTGACAAACAGGGCGTGCA
>OZ252249.1:0-4125228 GCA_965249635.1 Rubrivivax sp.
ACCACCTCCACCATGATGGCCGTGGTGGCCACCACCAGCATCAGCATGGCCAGCACTTCAAAAGCCCGGCACACCGGCAGCAGCCAAGCGCGCAGCGGCCCGGCTGGCGCTGCTGCACCAACCGCTGGTGTGTCGGCACTCATCAGCGAACGGATTCGATGGACTTGTACAGCTCGCCGAATTTGGCGCCGAACTTGGCGTCAACGGCTTTGTTCGCGGCGGTTTTGAACGCGGCAATATCCAAGCCTTCGGCCGGGCCGATGACGTTCATCTTCAGCTCTTTGAGCTTGGCCGTTTCATCGGCTTCCGATTGGCGGACCATGTCGGTGGCGCGCTTGCGCACCTCAGCGGCGGCCGCTGAAATCTGCTCACGCTGCGGCGCTGACAAAGCCTGCCAAGCCTTTTCATTGATGACGATGACCTGCGCGTTCATGATGTGGCCGGTCTGCATCAGGTGCGACTGGGTCTCGTAGAGCTTGGATGACAGCACCACATTGACCGGGTTTTCTTGCCCGTTCACCTTGCCGGTGGCCAGCGCCGTGGGCACTTCCGACCAATCCACCGGCACGGGCACCGCCCCCATGGACTCCACCGTGGTCATGTAGATGGGAAACGGGATGGCGCGAATCTTCAGCCCCGACAGGTCAGCCGGTTTGCGCACCGCCTTGTTCGAGGTGAGCTGACGCGTGCCGAAGTAATAGGCATACAGCACCCGCACGCCCGCAGCCTTGACCAGGCCCTCGTTGAGCGACTTCATCACAGAAGAGCCCGTGTCCACCACCTTCATCAAATGGTCCACATCACGGTACAGGTAGGGCGTGTCCAAGGCGGCAAAGGGCTCGTACAAAGAACCGATGCCGGCCGCCGTGTTGTGCGACAGCGCGATGGTGCCGGTGGACACTGCTTCAGCCAATTCCTGCAGCTTGCCCAACTGCGACGATGGGTAGACGGTGACCTTGACTTGGCCGCCTGTGTTCTTGGCAATCGCCTCGGCCAGCCAGTTGGCCTGCATGCCCGCCGCACTGGTGGGCGGGTTCATGTGGCCGTAACGGAACTCAACCGGCTTCTGCGCCTGCGCCGCAAAGCTCAGGCTGAACAAGGCCCCCGCCAGCAAGGCGAAAAGTGGGCGGCGCGCGGCCGTCAAGTGCAACACGGGCATGGAATGTCTCCTTCAAAGGAATGATGTGATTTGATGCACTTTGGCATCTCTTGTGGGATGCTATCGGCATGAGGCTGTCGCAACAAATCAGTTTTCTGATGGTTTTTGATCGAGCATGAACGCACGCAGCCGCATTGCCGACATCGCAAAAACCGCCGCGGTATCCACCGCCACGGTAGACCGTGTCCTGCACGGGCGCTTGCGCGTGCGGCCCGCCACCGCGCAGCGCGTGATCAAAGCCGCTGCCGACCTGAGCTACCTGCCCGAGGCCGAGTTGTGGCGCGCGCTGCAGCCCGCGCCCATGCCGCTGGTGTTTTTGTTGCCTGCGGGCACCAACCGCTTTCTGCGCCAGCTGGGTGAGCTGATCCGCACCTCGGCGCCGGCCCTCGTGCCCTACAACGTGCAGTGCCGGGTGGTCTTCATCGACAGTTTCGACCCGGCCAGTGTCGCCAGCGCCTTGCAACGGCATGGCCGAAAAGCGCAGGGTGTGGCGTTCATGGCGCTGGAGCATCCGCAGGTTCGTGATGCCGTGGACCAGCTGGCCGAACGCGGCGTGCATGTGGTGACCCTCATCTCAGACCTCGCCCAATCGCGCCGCGAGGCCTATGTGGGCATCGACAACCGCGCGGCCGGCCGCACGGCCGCTTTGTTGATTGGCCGCTTTCTGGCGCAGCGCACGGGCTCGGTCGCGATGATTGCCGGCTCGCTCAGCTACCGCGGGCACGAAGAGCGCGAAATGGGTTTTCTGCGCCTGATCGAACAGGAATTTCCCGCACTGCGCGTGGTGGGCGTGCGCGAAGGCCTGGACGACGCGCAGACCAACTACCGCCTGACGCGCACGCTGTTGCAGCAGCACCCGAACCTGGTGGCGCTGTACAACATTGGCGGTGGCGCAGAAGGCGTGGGGCGTGCGCTGAAGGCCCACACCACAGGTGCGCGCCCCGTGTTTGTGGCCCACGGCCTCACCCCGGAAACACGCGCCCTGTTGATGGACGGCACCTTGGACGTGCTGATCAACCAAGACCCGCAGACCATGGTGCTGGACTGCGTGCGCATCTTCACCAACCTGCGCGACGGCCGAGCCGCCAAGGCCGGGGTTGAGCCCGTGCGCATCAACCTGGTGATGCGCGAGAACTTGTATTAACGACCTAGAACGGTATGTCGTCGTCCATGTCGTCGAACCCGGTCGACGACTTCTGCGGCGCGGCCGGCTTGGCTGCTGCCGCGGGCCGTGCGGCTGGCGCGCTTCGTGCCGGGGCGCCACCGCCTTCGTCGCCGTAACCGCCAGCACCACCGCCCGCGCCGCCTTCACGGCCACCGAGCAGCGTCATTTCCTGGGCAATGATTTCGGTGGTGAATTTTTCGGCTCCATCCTTGTCGGTCCACTTGCGCGTTTTCAAGCGGCCCTCGACGTAGCAGGACTTGCCCTTCTTCAGGTATTCACCTGCGATTTCAGCCAGGCGGTCGTAGAAGACCACGCGGTGCCATTCGGTTTCTTCCTGGCGCTCGCCGCTGGTTTTGTCTTTCCAACTGCGTGAGGTGGCGATGGACACATTGCAGATGGCTGAGCCGCTGGGCGCGTAGCGCACCTCGGGGTCGCGCCCGCAATTGCCGATGAGAATGACTTTGTTGACCGACGCCATGGCGAGGCTCCTGCTGGGTGGTGACGGGCGACGAGGCGCTCGTTCGTTGTAAGTTCAGTTTCCCGATTGTCGTCGCGTTGCGAGACCTTGAAAGCATCATAGCGAGCCCGACGCGGCCGGCAGTCATCAGCGCTCGCCCACGCGCGGTGGCTCTTGTGGGCGCCCACGCAGGGGTGCGGTTCCGGGTGATCTAAGGCGTTCTAGATCCGGTAAGTCTCGTAGGTGCTGGGGTGAAAAATCTCGTCCACCGACATCCGCCGCGCCGACAGCCCTTGCGCGTGGTGGTGGTGCACAAAAGCGTCCAGGGTGCGGCGGCTGGCCGGCACACCGTAGGCCCAGAAGTCTTCGCCCATGGTTTGGCGAGCAGCCCGGAGCTGCTCTTCCACGAAGGGCAGGGTTACCTTGGTGGCCGAGGTGTCGCTCAGGTGTTCCAAGGCGAGGTCTTTGGCCTGGTTGAAGGCCTTGAATACGGCGCCCGGTAACCAGGGATGGCGTTCGGCCAGGCTGCGACGCACGCCCACCACATGCATGATGGGAAAGATGCCGGTGCGCGCAAAGTAGTCTTTGGCGGCGGCCGTGGGGTCGTCGAACAGCCAGCCCACCTGCGGGTTGCGCAGCGCGGCGCCGCTGGGCGCGCGCGGCGCCATGAAGCCGTCGATGTCGCCCCGGTCCAGCAGGTCGCTGATCGTCATGCCTTCGGGTGCGTCGTCCATCTGCACGCCTGGCGGCAATTGCAAGCCAATCTTCTCGGGCCGGCCTGGCGATTCAATGCCGCCCCGTATCCAGTGGATGTCCTGCGGCGCCACACCAAAGTCGTCCTGCAGCAAGGCACGGGCCCACACATGGGCCGTGAGTTGGTACTCGGGCAGACCCACGCGCTTGCCTTTGAGGTCCAGCGGCTGGCGAATACGGTCCTTGCGCACCCACAGGCACGTGTGGCGAAAAGCGCGCGACAGGAACACGGGTACAGCGATGTAGGGGCTTTGATCGCGACTGGCCTTCACCAGATAGCTGGAAAACGACAGCTCGCTGATGTCGAATTCCTGCCCACGGAAAGCTCTGAAAAAAGTCTCCTCCGGCGACAAGGTCATGTACACCGGGTCAACGCCGTCAACCTGCACGCGGCCATCGAGCAAGGCCCGGGTGCGGTCGTAGTCGCCCATGGCGATGGAGAGTTGCAGCTTGCTCATACCGGGGACTTGTCGAATGCAGCCTTGCTTTGCGCGGCCAGGCTCTTCCACAGGTTCCAGGGCCTGTCCACCTGGCCTTCATTGGTGATGCGAGTGGCGTCGGCTTCGCCGGGTGTCAGGGCCTGCACTTCGCCCAGGGGCAGCGCTTGCAACAAGAGCTTGGCGTTGACCTCGGTATACACCGCGCGGTACACCGCCACGCGCACCGATTCGGCCACCACGGTGCTGCCATGGCCGCGCATCAGCACCACGCGCTCGCGGCCCAGGCTGAGGGCCAGCGCCGCGCCCAACTCGCGGCTGCGGATGAGCAAGTCGCTGGCCAAACCAGCCACGTCGCGAATCTCGAACACGGGCAAACCGTCGGCCGAAGTCGAGCCCAAGAAGCCCGCCATGTGGCACACCGCCCGCAGCCGCGCACCACGCGCAATGGCAAAGGGCAGCACGGCGGGCGAATGGCTGTGCACCACGGCCATCACGTCGGGCCGGGCTTTGTAAATTTCGCTGTGAATCCAACGCTCCAGGTACAGCCGGGGCGGGTTGGTCGCCACGGCTTCGCCGTCCTCGACGTGGTATTCCAGGATGTCCGCTGCCGTGACCTGCCCCGGAGCCAAGTTGCGCGACATCAGGAACCGGTCGGGCCGGTCAGGCACACGCGCGCTGACATGACCAAAGGCATCAACAATGCCCTGGTGGAACAGAATCTGGTTGGCGTCGACAAGGTCTTGAATCAAGTTCATGCCCGTCAGGGTATCCGTTCTTGCGGCCCCCCGCGATGCCCGCCTACCCTGGCCGCCACCCGACACTTCAGGAGTTCACGCATGATTCGCAGCGCTTTGCTGGCTTTGGCAATGGGGGCTTTGGTCGGCCCAGCTTGGTCGCAAGCCGAATGGCCCGCCAAACAAGTCACCGTGGTGGTGCCCTCGTCGCCCGGCGGCGGCACCGACACCTATGGCCGCATCTTGGCGCAAGCGCTGACAGAGCAGCTCAAGCAAACTTTTGTCGTTGAAAACAAGCCCGGCGCCAGCGGTGCCATTGGCGCCACGGCCGTAGCCCAGGCTGCACCTGATGGCCATACGCTGCTGGTGGCGTCCAACTCGTCTCTGGGCATCAACCCGGTTTTGTACAAAACGCTCACTTACGACGTAGCGCGCGACTTCGCACCCGTCTCGCGCGGCGTGATTGCGCCGATGGTCATCGTGGCCAACCCCAGCGCCAACGTCAAAACCATGGCCGACTTGGTCGAGCGTGGCAAACGCGAGCCCGAAAAGCTGTTCTACGGCACGGCCGGCACTGGCAGCCCGCTGTACATCGGTGTGCGCATGCTGGAAGCGGCCACAGGCGCGCGTTTCAGCCACGTGCCCTACAAAGGCGTGGGGCCTGCCTACACCGATTTGCTCGCGGGCCGCTTGCAGTTCATGTTGACCGACCTGGCCAGCGTGCGCCAACACATTGACAGCGGCAAGCTGCTGGCTTTGTCGATTACGGACAAGAGCGGCTTGCTGCCGGCCGTGCCCACATTTGCCGAAGCCGGTTTCGGTGGGCTCAAGGCCTTCACATCTTTCTCCGTACTGGTACCGGCCAAGGTGCCGCCAGCGGTGGTCAAGCGCATCGCCACCGAAGTGGCCAAGGCCATGAAGAACCCGAGCGTCGCAGAGCGCCTGGCACAGCAAGCCTTGTTGCCTGTGTTTGACACGCCCGAGCAGTTCGCGGCTGCGCTCAAAGACGAGCAGCAGAACTGGGGCAACTTCATCAGGCAACACAACATTCAGCCTGAGTAAGGGATGGCCCGCTTGAGGGCTTGAGCCGGCCGCCGTATTCGCCAAGCCCGTGGCTTACCATGCCGGCTGCCCATGACCGCCGTTGCACGCCCCGCAGAACCTGAACCCGCCCGCGCGCAGGTCCGAAAACCTCCCGCCGAAGCCGTCCAGCCCGGAGCACAGCAAACCCCGACGCTGAAAAAGATCCTGCAAGACGTCTTTGGCTACGGCGTCTTCCGGGGCCAGCAGGCGGCCATTGTTCAACACGTGGCCGCCGGCGGCGACGCCTTGGTGTTGATGCCCACGGGCGGTGGCAAGAGCCTGTGTTACCAAGTGCCCGCCATCGCACGGCACCGCGCGGGGCAAGGCGTCACCGTGGTTGTGAGCCCCCTGATCGCGCTGATGCACGACCAGGTGGGCGCGCTGGACGAAGCCGGCGTACCGGCCGCGTTTTTGAACAGCACGCTCGAAGGTGACGAAGCTCGCCAGGTGGAGCGCGGCCTGCTGGCCGGCACGCTGGTGCTGCTGTATGCCGCGCCGGAGCGCATCCTCACGCCGCGCTTCTTGGCGATGCTCGATTCGCTACACGAGCGCGGCCTACTCAGCCTGTTTGCCATCGATGAAGCGCACTGTGTCAGCCAGTGGGGCCACGATTTCCGCGAGGAATACCTCGGCCTTTCAGCCCTGCACGAACGCTACCCCGGCGTGCCGCGCATGGCGCTGACCGCCACGGCCGACAGCCACACCCGCGCCGACATCGTGCAACGGCTGCAGCTTGGAGCCGCGCAGACCTTCGTCGCCAGCTTCGACCGACCCAACATCCGCTACACGATTGTCGAGAAAGATAACGCCAGAATGCAGTTGCTGCGCTTTTTGCGCGACGAGCACGAGGGCAACGCCGGCATCGTCTACTGCCAAAGCCGCAAGAAGGTGGAAGAAACCGCCACCTGGCTGGCTGGTGAAGGATTTTCCGCGTTGCCCTACCACGCGGGCCTGGACGCCGATATACGGCGCCGTCACCAAGACCGCTTCTTGCGCGAAGACGGCATCGTCATGGTGGCCACCATCGCCTTTGGCATGGGCATCGACAAACCCGATGTGCGCTTCGTAGCGCACCTGGACCTACCCAAAAATATAGAAGGCTACTACCAAGAAACCGGCCGCGCGGGCCGCGATGGCGAGCCCGCCGACGCCTGGATGGCCTACGGTCTGGCGGACGTGGTGAACCAGCGCCGCATGATCGACGACGGTGACGCCGAAGACGAATTCAAGCGCCTGCAGCGCGGCAAGCTGGACGCCTTGCTGGCGCTGGCCGAAGCGCACGACTGCCGCCGCGCACGCCTGCTGGGCTACTTCGGTGAAACATTTGTTCCCGAAGACAAGGATGCCTCTGCGCCGGAAGGCCGCGCCTGGCGCGCGCGCTGCTGCGACAACTGCCGTCAGCCCCCGGCCACCTGGGACGCCACAGAAGCGGCGCGCAAGGCGCTGTCGTGCATCTACCGTTTTCAGCAGCACGGGGGCTTGAGCTTTGGCGCGGGCCACTTGATCGACGTGCTGCGCGGCAAGAGCACGGACAAGACGCGTCAGCACGGTCACGAGGCACTGAGTACCTTTGGCATCGGCGCCGATATTTCTGAATCGCAATGGCGCGGTGTGCTGCGGCAGCTCATCGCTCTTGGGCACTTGCGCAGCGAAGGGGACTACAACACCCTGGTTCTGACGCACAGCGCCCGCGATGTGCTGCGCGGCGAGGTTCACTTGCTGCTGCGGGTACCCACCGAGCCGCAGCCGCGCGCGCGCGCCAGCCGCGCAGCACGCAGCCCGGCCGACAAACCGCCGCCCCTGCCACTGGACAACGACGGCTTGGCGAGATTTGCTGCGCTCAAGGCCTGGCGTGCCGAAGTGGCGCGCGAACACAACCTGCCGGCCTATGTGGTGTTTCACGACGCCAGCCTGGCCGAGATGGCACGCGCTTGCCCGTCAACACTCGACGAACTGGGCGGCATTGCCGGCGTGGGCAGCAAGAAATTGCAGGCCTATGGGCAAGACATCTTGCGGCTGCTGAGCAGCACCGTTAGGTAAAGCGCAGCCTTGGAGCGGAACTACATCGCCTTGAACAGGTGAACGTAGGCGCGGCTCACAGGCAGTTCTGCCGGGTGGCCGCGCAAGCGAAGGAACAGCCGGCTGGCCTCGTCACGGCGCGTGCCGGCCAGGTGGCGCAGGTTCACGATGGTGGAGCGGTGCACCTGTACAAATACTTCGGGGTCCAGTTGGGTGAGCAGCTCGGTGATGGGCGTGCGAATCAGGTGTTCGGCTGCGGCCGTTTGCACGCAGGTGTATTTGTCGTCGGCGCGAAAAAACAGCACCTCGTCCACGGGCACTTGGTGCATCAGATCACCTGCACCTGCGCGCACCCAACGCAGTCTTTCGGCTGACCCACGCGGCTGCAACTTGGCCAGCGCCAGCGCCAGGCGTTCGTCATCAGCCGGCGCGGCTTGCTGCAAGGCTTGTTTCAAACGACTGACTGTGCGGACCAAGCGCTCGCTGCTCACCGGCTTGAGCACGTAGTCCATCGCCTGCTGCTCAAAAGCCTGTACGGCGTACTCGTCGAAGGCGGTGACAAACACCACGCGCGTGGGGCCTTCAATGCCTTGGGCCACCTCCAGGCCCGTCAAACCAGGCATCTGGATATCGAGAAAGGCGATGTCCGGGTTCAGTGTGGCGATCAGCTCGGCAGCTTCGGGCCCGTTGCGTGCCAGGCTGGCAAGGCTAAGCTCGGGCCACAACGCAGCCAACTGCTTTTGCAGATGGCGCGCAAGCGCGGGTTCATCGTCGGCGATCAGTGCCAATGGCATCAGGTGCTCCGCTGCAAAGGCATGGACAGGGTCACACGGGTGCCAGCGGCCAGGCGTTCAATCTGCAGACTGCCGTCGGCTCCAAACAAGGCGCGCAGGCGCTGGCGAATATTGTCCAGCGCCATGCCGTTGCCAGCAGCCTGCGGGCGGGTTGGAGCGTGTAGCCGCAGCGCTGGGGTTTCAGCGCCCCCACCGTCATCACTCACGCTGATCAGCAGCCTGCCGCCCACCGCACGCGCGTCCACTGCCACCGAGCCACCCTGCAGCTTGGCTTCAAGCCCGTGGCGGATGGCGTTTTCAATCAGTGGCTGCAGCATCAGCGGCGGCACGTCGGCCGTGCGCACGTCGTCGCTTGCGGTGATGGTGTAGCGCAGGCGGTCTTCCATGCGCAGGTGCATCAGCTTCAAGTAGGCCTCCGCCAAGTCCAGCTCGGCGCTCAAGGGCCGGCGGTCTTGCCGCAGGTTGCTCAGTGTGGCGCGCAAGTAATCGGTGAATGACTGCAGCATAGCCTTCGCGCGCACCGGTTCATCGTCAATGAGCGTCAGCACGCCGGCCAGGGTGTTGAACAAAAAGTGCGGCTCCATCTGCGCTTGCAACTGCCGAAGTTGGCTTTCAGCGGCGCGCTTCTCGGCCTCGGCCAGTCGCGCCTTGGCGCTGAAAATCTGGAAGAAGATGAAGCTGATCAGCGCCCCAATCATCGCCATGCCCACGATGGAGCCTGGCCCAGCCCGGCTGATCCACGGGCCCGTGCCGCCCGCCAGCCACATGCCCAAGGGCCAACCGATGGCCAAGCCGGCCAGCGGGACGCCGGCAAAAAACCAGGCCCGCTGGCTGTCGCTGAAGGCTCGGATGCGCGCCTTGCCCACCAGCGGAATCAACACCGCAAACAGCAAGTGGATGATGTAGCCAATAACCGTTGAGACCAGCAGGTTCTGCCCATACCAGTTGACCCACCGGCCCGGCTGCGTCAAAGCCTTGCCGCCAAGGACGGCGTGTATCGCCAGACCCAACACCGTGAAGCACAGGGCCACGACCATGCAAAACACGCCGGTCAAGGCCCATTGCAGCCAAGCGGGGCCTACAGGGTCCAACTCGTTGCTGTACCAGGAGCGCCAAGCTTGGCGGATGGTTTCGCGATTCAACGTCATCATGCGATGCAGTTTAGGCAGCAGCGTCCACCCACAGCATGCACTGCGCGACGAATCGACAGTGGGGGCGACGGGCGGCAAATCCGTCGATACTGAAGGCGACAATTGCAAAGCCACACGCTACGCCGCAAGCCAAGGAGTACGCATGACCAGCACCTTAGACATCGCCGCAACGCTGGCGCCAACAGGCCCCTTGCGCGCGTCCATCAACTTGGGCAACCCCATCCTCGCCGGTACCGACGCCGCCACGGGCGCGGTCAAAGGGGTTTCAGTGGACCTGGCACGCGAAGCGGCGCAGCACTTGGGCCGCGAGCTGGAGCTGCTGGTGGTTGACACCGCAGCCAAGTCGGTTCAGCTGGTCAAGGACGAGGCGGCTGATATCGGCTTCTTCGCAGTGGACCCGCTGCGCAGCGATGGCATCCATTTCACCGCACCTTATGTGCTCATCGAAGGCGCCTACCTGGTGCGTGACGGCTCACCCCTGCTCGACAACGCCGAGGTTGACCACGCCGGCCGCAGCGTGGTGGTGGGCAAAGGCAGCGCCTACGACTTGTTCCTCACCCGCGAGCTGCGGCAAGCCACTATCGTGCGCGCACCCAGCTCACCTGCGGTGGTGGACTACTTTGTTGAACACCAGGCCGATGTGGCGGCCGGGGTCAAGCAGCAACTGCAGGCCGATGCCCAGCGCATCGGCGGCCTGCGTTTGCTGCCCGGCCGCTTCATGGTCATCCAGCAGGCGATGGGTTTGCCCTCAAGCCGGGGCCTGGCTGCGGCGGCTTGGCTGGCGGGGTTTGTCGAGCGGATGAAAGCCACCGGCTTTGTCGCCGAGGCGTTGGCGCGGCATGGCATACAAGGCGCTTCGGTGGCGCCGGCGCGGCTGGCCTAGAAGTTTGAAGGTTTGGGCCGCGCGGCTGGTTCACGCGATCAGCCCGGCCTCAGGTCCGCGTAGGCATGCCCACCACGCCATCTGCTTGCAGCTGCCGGATCTCGGCTTCCGCGTAGCCCAGCCCGCGCAGCAGGCTTTCGGTGTCCTGGCCGAGCGACGGCGGTGGCGCGCGCAGGCCCAGGCGTTCACCGCCCATCGTCAACGGCAACAGCGCGGTTCGGGTTTCAACCGCGTGCCCAGCGCTGCTGGCGTCAGCCGGCAGCGTCACCGGCGCCAAGCCGCCTGTGGCGATGAGGTGAGGGTCATTCAACAAGTCTTGCGGGCGGGTGATGGGCGCGTATGGCAGGCCGTTTTTCTCAAAGCGCGCACCCAGTTCGGCGGCACTCAGGTGCGCAAAACGCTCGCGCAACAGCGGCAACATCCAGTCGCGCGCCTGCACCCGGGCGTTGTTGCTGGCCAGGCGTGCGTCGGCTCTCAAATCGTCAAAACTGAATTCTCGGCACATCAAGGCCCATTGCGTATCGCTGACGGCGGCCAGAAAGATCTGCTCCCCATCTTTGACGTTGAACACGTCGTACACCGCCCAGGCGCTGATGCGGCTGGGCATGGGCGAGGCGGGCTTGCCGGTGACAGCAAACTGCATCATGTGCTGCGCAACGAGGAAGACATTGTTTTCGAACAGCGCGCTTTGCACCTCTTGGCCACGCCCCGTTTTTTCGCGCTGGGCCAGTGCGGCCAGCACACCGATGGCGCCAAACATGCCGCCCATGATGTCGTTCACGCTGGTGCCGGCGCGCAGCGGGCGCCCCTCAGGGCCGGTCATGTAGGCCAAGCCGCCCATCATCTGAACCACTTCATCCAGCGCGGTGCGGTGCTCGTAGGGGCCAGGCAAAAAGCCTTTGTGCGAAACGCTGATCAGGCGCGGGTTCAGGCGCGCAAGGGCCTCAAAGCCGAAGCCCAACTTGTCCATCGTTCCAGCTTTGAAGTTCTCGCTGAACACATCCGCATCGGCCAGCAGGCGCAGCACGATCTCGCGGCCGCGCGGGTCTTTCACGTCAACGGCCAGGCTCTTTTTGTTGCGGTTGAAGATGCCAAAAAAGCCGGCGCCGGAACCCAGCAACTTGCGTGTGCTGTCGCCTGCGAGGGGCTCTACCTTGATGACCTCAGCACCCAGGTCGGCCAGGATGAGGCCACAGGTTGGGCCCATCACCATGTGCGTGAACTCCACCACGCGCAGGCCGGCCAAAGGCAGTGGGGCTGCGGCGCTGGGGTGGCCGTCGCGCGGGCCCACATCGCTGGTCAACACAGAGCTTGGCACGAGCGTCATGGGTGTAAATGTATCCAGGCTGCCGTACCATCGAAGGTTTGGCCGCCCCAAGGCATGCGATGAAGGACGAACCCCCCACCGGCTCTGGCGCTGTGCCTGCGTCGGCCCGAATGCTCGAGACCCCCGCGATGCCCTCCGTGCCCCCCATGCCTGATGCGCGATGGCTGCGCATTCGCGGCGCGCGCACGCACAACTTGAAGAATATCGACCTCGATATTCCCAAGCACGCATTGGTGGTCATCACCGGCCTGTCGGGGTCGGGCAAATCCAGCTTGGCTTTTGACACGCTCTATGCCGAAGGCCAGCGGCGCTATGTGGAAAGCCTGTCGGCCTACGCGCGGCAGTTTCTGCAGTTGATGGACAAGCCCGATGTGGATGTGATCGAGGGCTTGTCGCCGGCCATCAGCATCGAACAGAAGGCCACTTCGCACAACCCGCGCTCCACCGTGGGCACCATCACCGAAATTCACGACTATCTGCGCCTGCTTTTTGCGCGCGCAGGCACGCCCTTCTGCCCCGAGCACAGCGTGGCGCTGCAAGCCCAAAGCGTGTCGCAAATGGTGGACGCCTGCCTGGCGCTGCCCGAAGGCACCCGGCTGATGGTGCTGGCGCCCGTGGCACGCGAACGCAAGGGCGAATTCAGCGACCTGTTGGCCGAACTGCAAGCGCGCGGTTATGTGCGCTTTCGTGTGGATGCGCAGGTGGTCGAGGCAGCAGACCTGCCCGCTTTCAAAAAGACCGAGCGCCACAACATCGACGTGGTGGTGGACCGCCTGAAGGTCAACCCTGGCGCGCGCCAGCGCTTGGCAGAAAGTCTCGAAGCCGCTTTGAAATTGGCTGACGGGCGCGCGCTGGCCATTGAAATGCCCGCAGCCGAATCATCGTCCGATTCGGGTGCCAGCGCCGCGCCCGCCGGCGCCGAACATGTGTTCAACAGCAAATACGGCTGCCCGCATTGCAGCTACTCGTTGCCCGAGTTAGAGCCACGTCTGTTTTCCTTCAATTCTCCGCAGGGCGCCTGTCCGGCCTGTGACGGCCTGGGCCAGATCACGGACTTCGACCCGCAACGCGTGGTCGCCTTTCCGGAGCTGAGCTTGGCCTCCGGCGCGGTCAAGGGTTGGGACAAGCGCAACGGCTATACGTTTTCTATGCTGCAAAGCGTGGCCAAGCACAGTGGCTTCGATATCGAAACGCCGTTTGAGAAGCTGCCTGCACCAGCCCAACACGTCCTGTTGTACGGCAGTGGCACCGAAGAGATCAGCTTTGTCTACCAGGCCGAAGGCGCCAACGGCAAGGTGCGCAGCGTCAAGCGCAAACACCCCTTCGAAGGCATCATTCCCAACTTCCAGCGCCGTTATCGCGAGACCGATTCTTCGGCGGTGCGTGAAGATCTGGCGCGCTACCAAGCCGCCAGACCGTGCCCTGCCTGCGACGGCACACGCCTGCGGCGCGAAGCGCGCCACGTCTATCTCCAACCGGCGGCTTCAGTAGCAACATCGCTGAGCGCACAGGAGGCACGCGGCCGGTCCTTGCACGAGATCGAACACGCCACGCTGCGCGACGCGCAACACTACTTCGACACCCTGCAACTGGCCGGCGCACGCGCTGAAATTGCGTCCAAGATCTTGCAAGAGATCCGCTCGCGCCTGCGTTTTCTCAACGACGTGGGCTTGAGCTATTTGAGCCTGACCCGCAGCGCCGACACTTTGTCCGGCGGCGAGGCGCAACGCATCCGCTTGGCCAGCCAGATCGGCTCGGGCTTGACGGGCGTGATGTACGTGCTGGACGAGCCCAGCATCGGCCTGCACCAGCGCGACAACGACCGCCTGATCGCCACGCTGCGGCGCCTGCGTGACCTGGGCAATTCGGTCCTCGTGGTCGAGCATGACGAGGACATGATTCGCGCGGCCGAGCATGTCATCGACATCGGCCCTGGCGCGGGCATTCACGGGGGCCGCGTCATGGCGCAGGGCACGCCTGACGAAGTGGCCGCGAATACGGGCTCGCTCACGGGCGACTATTTGTCGCGGCGGCGCGTGATCGCGCTGCCCGAGCGCCGCCACCGCCTGGCCGACCAGGAAACGCCGCAAGTCATCCGCGTGCTCGGCGCGCGCGGGCACAACCTCAAGAACGTGTCAGTTGATTTTCCGGTGGGCCTGTTTACCTGCGTCACGGGCGTTTCGGGCTCGGGCAAGAGCACGTTGGTCAATGACACGCTGTACGCGGCCGTGGCGCGCAAGATTTACCAAAGCCATGCCGAGCCTGCCGAGCACGACACCATCGAAGGCCTGGAGGCCATCGACAAAGTCATCAACGTGGACCAAAGCCCCATCGGCCGAACACCACGCAGCAATCCCGCCACCTACACCGGCCTGTTCACTCCCATCCGTGAGCTGTATGCCGAAATGAACACGGCACGCGAGCGCGGCTACGGCGCTGGGCGCTTTTCATTCAACGTCAGCGGCGGACGCTGTGAGGCCTGTCAGGGCGACGGCGTGGTGAAGGTGGAGATGCACTTTCTGCCCGACGTGTACGTGCGCTGCGACACCTGCGAAGGCCAGCGCTACAACCGCGAAACGTTGGAGGTGCTGTACAAGGGTTTGAACATCTGCCAGGTGCTGGACCTCACGGTGCAAGACGCCTTCACGTTTTTCAACGCTGTGCCCGCACTGGCGCGCAAGCTGCAAACTTTGTTGGACGTGGGCCTGGGCTACATCCGCCTGGGGCAAAGCGCCACCACGCTCTCAGGCGGCGAGGCGCAGCGAGTGAAGCTGGCGCTTGAACTCAGCAAACGCGACACCGGTCGCACGCTGTATATCCTGGACGAGCCCACCACCGGCTTGCACTTCCATGACGTGGTGCAACTGCTGCAAGTGCTGCACCGGCTGCGCGATGCGGGCAACACCATCGTGGTGATCGAACACAACCTGGACGTCATCAAAACCGCCGACTGGGTCATCGACCTCGGGCCAGATGGCGGTGATGGTGGCGGCTTGATCCTGGCCTGTGCCACACCCGACGAGCTGGCCGCACAAAACAAAACACCGACGGCAAGTTACTTGCGGTCGGTGTTGAGTGGCAGCGGCAGCAGCGCTTAAACGCTGCTGAGCTTGAACGCTTATTTCAAGTGTGAGCCGACCAGTTTGGTCATCTCGAACATCGAGACCTGGGCCTTCTTGAAAACTTCCTGCAGCAGATGATCAGCATTGATCATGGTGCGCTTGGCTGCGTCTTGCAGGTTGTGCTTCTTGATGTATTCCCACAGCTTGCGCGTGACTTCCGTGCGCGGCAGCGGGGTCGCACCGATGACGGCGGCCAGCGCGGCGCTCGGGGTCAGGGCCTTCATGAACGCGGGGTTGGCTGCACGTTTCTTGGCGGGATCAGCGGCTTTCTTGGCTGCAGCCTTGGCAATGGGCTTGGCCGGCTTGGCCACAGCTTTTTTGGCTGCAGGCTTCTTGGCCGCAGGTTTTTTGGCGGGAGGCGCTTTTTTCGCAGTAACCATTGAGTATTCTCCGTTGGAAGGTTAGGCATCAGCCAAGTGTGGCCTAGCCCCGTCGGTGGTTCCGGTGGAACCTTGCGGGTTGGGCGTTGCGGTCCCGACGACTCCGCCACGCCCTGGTCGTTATTTTTTCAGTGTACCGGGGAAATGCGCGCTCTCAAAACCCGGCAATTTGGCCTGTGCTGCAGAGAAATCTTCACGTCGCTCGCGTTCTTGTGGGTCCGGGCGGCCCAGCCTTTGGAAGTAATCAGCACGTTGGCGGCGCAGGTCAGCCAGTCTGGAGTCGATGACGGCCAGCTCCACGTTGTCACCTTCGCCTGTGCGCGCGCTGCGGCGAGCTGATTGCAAAGTCAGCATCGCCGCTTCGGGCTTTCCGCCCGCCATATGCACTTCGGCTGCCGCACGCAACATGGCCAGGCGGTTGCCACGCAGGGCTTCGCAGTCACTCAGCAATTGCCAGATCAAGCCGTCTTGCGGGTAGCGCACCACCCAGCTGCGCAACGCTTGATGCAGCTCACGAAATTCGGGGTCCATCTGCGCGTTCAATGCTGGCTTGGCCAGCACGGCGCGGCCTTGAAACGCCAGTTCCGGTCGCGCCCAAGTTGTGGGGCTGGGTGTCGTGGCCGAGGTCGCCGTGGGCGGTAGGGTTGGCGGCTGGAACGTCGCCTGCGGCGGCGACGCGAGCTTCAGCGTTGGCAACGCCAAGTGCGCTTCGGTCTGCAGCAAACGCACCCAACGTTGTGACGCAGGTGCTGCCACACGCTGCAAGGCTGGCAGGCTTTCGCGCAAGGCCGTTTCGTCTTTCAAGATCACGGCGGCCAAGGCAGCGGCGTAGGCTGTGCCCACAGGCAGAGGGCCGCGCACACTGCGAAAGGCTTCAAGTTGGCTGCGCAGCGCCGGCACGTTGGGGTCGCCCATGACCCGCGCACGTGCACGCATCAGTTCATGCTCTTCGTCGGTGGCTGCACGCGCTGTAGCGTCCAGACCAGCCCGTGCCTGTGCTTCGGCAATGCGCTCACCGGTTAAGGGGTGGCTGCGCAAATACGGAAAATTTCCCGAATCGTTGAGCCGGTTGGCCTTGTCCAGCTTGTCAAACATGGCCACCATACCGCTGGGCGAAAAGCCGGCGTCGTTCATCACGGTGTGGCCGATGCGGTCGGCTTCACGCTCCATGTCGCGCGAGAAATTGAGCTGCCCCTGGATCATCGCGGCCTGGCCGCCGGCGATGGCGGCACGCGCCATGTCCGGGTTGTTGCTGCGCGAAGCGGCAATCATGCCCAACAGCATCGTGGCCACACCCAGCGCGGTTTGGCGGCCACTGGCATCAATACTGCGCGCAATGTGGCGCTGGGTCACGTGCGCCAGTTCGTGCGCCAGCACCGAAACGAGTTCGTCGCGCGTGGCCGTCCCGGCGATCAACCCCAGGTGCACACCCACATAGCCACCCGGCATGGCAAAAGCATTGATGCTGCGGTCACGAATCAAAAATGACTGCCAGGGAAAGGCCTGACGCATGTCGTCATTGATTTCGCCACGGCGCGCCGCCGCTTCAATCAAAGGCCACCACAAACGGTTTACGTAATCGTCGAGTACGGGGTCGTCGAGATAGCTCGGGTCGCGCCGAATTTCGTTCCAGATCTGGTCACCCAGCCGGCGCTCGGCCGTCAGCGGCATGGCGGAGCTGACACTCTCGCCCATCTCGGGCAAGCGCACTTGGGCCTGCGCCACGGTCCACAGGGGCCACCCGGGACCTACAAGCAGGCAAGCGGCCAACACGGCGCAGCCAGCACGTCGCTTGGTGGTGTGTAGCGCAATGCGCATGGTGGGCAAGCCTCCTGGGCAAAACGCCCTGATAGCTATGATGACAGCCCTTCGTAAAGTTCCGTTAAAGCAGGACGTCAACCCCATGAGCGCTTTGACCCACTTCGATGCCGCCGGCAAAGCCCACATGGTCGACGTGGCCGACAAGGCCGTGACGCACCGAGTGGCGCGCGCCGAAGGTTGCATCTGGATGGAGCCGGCCACGCTGGCCCGCATCCGCGACGGCCAAGCCGCCAAGGGCGACGTGATCGGCATTGCACGCATTGCCGCCATCCAGGGCGCCAAAAAAACCGCGGACCTCGTGCCGCTGTGCCACCCGTTGGCACTCACACGCGTCGCCGTCGACTTCGATTGGCTGGACACCCGGCCCGGCGTGCGCTGCACCGCGCGTGTTGAAACCTTGGGCCGCACCGGTGTGGAGATGGAAGCCTTGACTGCCGTTCAAGTGGGCCTGCTCACGATTTATGACATGTGCAAAGCGGTCGACCGCGGCATGGTGATGGGTGATATTCGTTTGCTGGAAAAGCAAGGTGGCAAGTCGGGGGCTTGGGTGGCCGAATTGCCAGCCGCGTCCTAGAACGACCTCAAGCACAGCCCAAATTGAAGCCCGACATGCTGTGGTTTCAGGGGCGCAAGCTGCAGCTCACGGTTTGCTCAGCGCACGCGCGAAGGCGGGGCGGGCATAACAGGCGTTTAACCAGCGCTGCACGTGCGCGTGTTCGATCAGGTCGAAGCCGATGTTTTTCATCAAGTGCATCACACCGGCCACATTGAGGTCGGCCACGCTGAAAGCTTCTCCCAGCAAATACGGGCTGCCGGCCAAGGCCGCGTCCAGCACCCGCAGCGGCCGCTGCAAAGCCTTGGTGGCGCTGTCCACCACTTGCGGTTTGCGCTGGTCTTCGGGTGTGAAGAGCTTTTGCACCACGATGCGCATTTGCAGCGGCTCGATCTCGCTGATGGCCCAGACGCTCCACTGCCAAGCGCGCGCTTCGTCTGCTGCGTTCCTTGGGTAGAGATCTTGTGCATATCGTTTGCACAGGTACAGGTTGATGGCCATCGACTCAAACAACTGCAAGTCGCCATCCACCAGGGCCGGAATGCGCCCATTCGGGTTGACGGCCAGGTAGCTGGCGCTTTTGGAGTCGACGCCAAAACCCACGGGCAGATGCTCGTAGGCGATGCCGGTTTCTTCAATGCCCCACACGGCGCGCAAGGCGCGCGAGCGGGCGGTGCCGTACAGGCGGGGCAGATTCATTGGGAAGTCATCAGCGGACAGCTCCGTGTCAGCCGAGGGAGTCGTTCACCTGCTCGTTGAACTCGGCCAGGCTCACGGCCGTGCCGATCTCGCGTGGCAGTGCGTCGCGCGCTGAGAAGACGCCCAGGATGCTGCCGTCCGACGCAATGACCGGCAGGTGGCGAAAGCCGCGCTCGATCATGATGAGCACAGCATCGGCCACCTTGGCGTGCGGGCTGATGGTGCGCGGGTTGGGTGTCATCACCTGGGCCAGCGTGGTCTTGGCCGGGTCGAGTGCTTTGGCCAGCACGCGCGTCATCAAGTCACGCTCCGTCACGATGCCCAGCATCTTGGCGCCGCCATCAATGACCAGCACGCTGCCGCAGCCGGCGCGGGTCATGGCGCAGGCGCCTTCGTGCACGCTGGCCGAAGGCGGCAAGCTAACCACCAAGCGATGCGGCATGGATTGGTAGACAGTGCGCTCGGTCATGGTGGCTACCTCAGAGATGCATTGATCTTTTCCAGCGCAGCCGCGCCGGGGCAGAGTTTGTCGGGGCCCAAGGTGTTCAAGGGCGCCGCCGCCGTGTTGAGTGCGGTGTGAAGGTCGGTGGCCAGCGGGTCGATGTACAACAAACCCGTGAGCACCTCGCCATGGGCTGCCTTGCGCTGCATGTGGTCCATGGCGGCGTGGCGATCGGTCGGGTCGTAGTCCTCGGCCAACTTGCGCAAACGCAGGACGGAGCCGTCGTGGTTGGTCACCTCAACCAGTTCGCCGGGTTTGTAGCTCGTGGTGATTTCCTGGCCCGGGCTGATGAAGTCGATGCGGCTGACGGCCTCGTTGTGCTGGCGCACGTAGTCGTAGCTCTTGGTACTGCCGCCGTGGTTGTTGAAGGTGACGCAGGGGCTGATGACGTCGATGAAGGCCGCGCCGCCGTGTGCCATGGCACCTTTGATGAGCGGCACCAATTGCTCCTTGTCGCCGCTGAAGCTGCGTGCTACATAAGTGGCGCCGAGCTGCAGCGCGATGCCCACCAGGTCCACCGGGCTGTCGTGGTTGATGACGCCCTTCTTGCTTTTGGAGCCGGTGTCGGCCGTGGCCGAAAACTGGCCCTTGGTCAAGCCGTAGACGCCGTTGTTTTCAACGATGTAGGCCATGCGCACGCCGCGCCGCATGGCGTGCGCAAACTGGCCCAGGCCGATGGATGCCGAATCGCCGTCACCTGAAACGCCCAGATAGAGAAGACTGCGGTTGGCCAGGTTGGCACCTGTGAGCACCGAAGGCATGCGGCCGTGCACGGTGTTGAAGCCGTGTGAGGCACCCAGAAAATAGTCGGGCGTTTTGGAGCTGCAGCCGATGCCGGACATCTTGGCCACGCGGTGCGGTTCGATGTCCAGTTCCCAACAGGCTTGCACGATGGCCGCCGAGATGGAGTCATGCCCGCAGCCGGCACACAGCGTGGAGATGCGGCCTTCATAGTCACGCCGCGTGTAGCCGACCTTGTTTTTGGTCAGCGTGGGATGGTGCAGCCGGGGTTTGGCGATATAGGTCATGCTGCTTGCCTCATGCGAACTCCTTCTTCCACACCATGTTCTTGCGTATCGCGCCCGCTATGAAACGCGCGGTGATGGGCGTGCCGTCGTAGTGCAGCACGCGCACCAGGCGTGCGGGGTCGACGTCCAGCTCATTGACCAGCAAGGTGTGCATCTGGCCGTCGCGGTTTTGCTCGATGACAAAAACCTTCTCGTGCGCGGCAATGAAATCGGACACGCTTTGCGGGAAAGGGAACGCGCGCAGGCGCAGGGCATCCAGATGCACGCCTTCGGCCTCCAGCACGTCCAGCGCTTCGTGCATGGACGCGGTGGTGGAGCCAAAGTAAATGGCACCAAAGCGTGTGGGGCGTGAGGCCTTGTGCAGCACGGGCTGCGGCACGATTTGCGCCGCTGTGTCGAATTTGCGCAGCAGCCGCTCCATGTTGTAGATGTAGTCCGGCCCGCGCTCGGAGTAACGCGCATACGCATCACGCGTGGTGCCGCGCGTGAAATAGGCGCCCTTGCTGGGGTGCGTGCCCGGTAGCGTGCGCCATGGGATGCCGTCACCGTCCACATCTTTGTAGCGGCCAAAGTCTTTGCCAGCCTGAAGTTCTTCAGCCGTCATCACCTTGCCGCGGTCGTAGGCCTTGCTGTCGTCCCAGGCATAAGGTTCGCACAGCCGCTGGTTCATGCCGATGTCCAGGTCGGTCATCACAAACACCGGGGTCTGCAGGCGGTCCGCCAAGTCGAGCGCCGTGGCCGCGTGCTCAAAGCACTCATGCGGGTCTTGCGGCAGCAAGAGCACGTGTTTGGTGTCGCCGTGCGACGCGTACGCGCAAGACAGCAGGTCGGCCTGCTGGGTGCGTGTGGGCATGCCTGTGGACGGCCCACCACGTTGCACGTTGATGATGGTGATAGGAATTTCAGCGAAGTAGGCCAGGCCGATGAATTCAGTCATCAGCGACACGCCTGGCCCCGACGTGGCCGTGAAAGCGCGCGCGCCGTTCCAGCCCGCGCCCACCACCATGCCGATGGACGCGATTTCGTCTTCGGCTTGCACGATGGCAAAGCGGTGCTGGCCCGTGGCGGGGTCCACGCGGAACTTCTGGCAATATTTTTCGAAGGACTCGGCCACCGACGATGAGGGCGTGATGGGGTACCAGGCCGCCACGGTGGCACCACCGTACACGCAGCCCAACGCCGCGGCGGCATTGCCGTCCACAAAGATGCGATTGCCCACCTTGTCGGCGCGCTGCACGCGTATGCCCAAAGGCGGCTGCAGATGCTCCGTGGCGAAGTCGCGGCCCAATTGCAGCGCTTGCACGTTGGCGCCGAGCAGCCGTTCTTTGCCCTTGTATTGCTCGGCAAATAAGGCCTCAAAGACGCTGACGTCCATGTCCAGCAGCACCGACAGCACGCCCACATAGATGATGTTCTTGAATAGCTGCCGCTGGCGCGGGTCGTTATAGGCCGCGTTGGCAATTTCCGTCAGCGGCACAGCAATGATGTGCACGTCCTCGCGGAAGGCTGAGGGCGGCAGGGGGCGTGTGCTGTCGTAGAGCAGGTAGCCGCCGGGCTCGATCTCGGCCACATCGGTATCCCAGGTTTGCGGGTTCATTGCCACCATCATGTCCACGCCGCCGCGCCGGCCGGCGTAACCCTTCTCGCACACCCGCGCTTCATACCAAGTGGGCAGGCCCTGGATGTTGCTGGGAAAGATGTTGCGCGGCGCCACGGGCACGCCCATGCGGATGACTGCCTTGGCAAACAGCTCATTGGCCGAGGCAGAGCCCGAGCCATTCACGTTGGCAAATTTGATGACGAAGTCGTTGACGGCTTCGATGCGCTTTTTGAGCGCCTTGGGCATTTGCTTGTCAGGCGCGTTCATGCAGGCACCTTCGGTTGGGGTTGTGAGGCTGCGGTGTCACGGCTGCGCGGGCCGGCCTGTGCCGTGTGCAGCAGCATTTTTTGCATGTCCCATGCGCCGGTGGGGCAGCGCTCGGCGCACAGGCCGCAGTGCAGGCACACGTCTTCGTCTTTGACCATCACGCGGCTGCTTTTCAAGGCCGTTGAGACATACAGGTCTTGCGTCAGGTTGTTGGCCGGGGCTTTGAGCCGTGTGCGCAAATCAGCCTCTTCAGCGGGCGCGGTGAAGCTGATGCAATCCATCGGGCAGATGTCCACGCAGGCATCACATTCGATGCAGGTGTCGCGGTTGAACACCGTCTGCACATCGCAGTTCAGGCACCGTTTGGCTTCGCGCCACGCGGTGGCCTCGTCGAAGCCCAGTTCCACTTCCACGCGGATGCTAGCCAGTGCCTTTTCAGCCGCAGCCCAAGGCACTTTGAAGCGGGTGTCACCGGAAACGTCGTTGTCGTAGCTCCACTCGTGGATGCCCATTTTTTGCGACAACAGGTTGGCAAGCGGCGGTGGGCGCTGGGCCGGGTCTTCACCGTTGAGCAGCCGGTCTATCGACACGGCTGCCTGGTGGCCGTGCGCCACGGCGGTGATGATGTTTTTTGGTCCGAAGGCCGCGTCGCCCCCGAACAAGATGTGCGGCATCGTCGACTGGAAGGTGTTGGCGTCCACGATGGGCATGCCGTGTTTGTCGAAGCTGATGCCGCAGTCGCGCTCGATCCACGGGAACGAATTCTCTTGGCCAATGGCCACCAGCACCGTGTCGGCCGCCACAAACACATCGGGCTCGCCTGTGGGCAGCAATTGGCGGCGGCCTTTGTCGTCGTAGCTGGTCTGCACTTTCTCAAACCACATGCCGGTGAGCTTGCCGTGCTGGTGCTCCACGCTGCGCGGCACGTGGAAGTTGAGGATCGCCACGCCTTCGTGCAGCGCGTCTTCCTTCTCCCAGGGCGAGGCTTTCATTTCTTCAAAGCCGCTGCGCACCACTACCTTCACGTCTTTACCGCCCAGGCGCTTGGCCGAGCGGCAGCAGTCCATGGCCGTGTTGCCGCCGCCCAGCACAATGACCCGCTCACCCACGCTGCTGATGTGGCCGAAAGAAACCGAAGCCAACCAGTCGATTCCGATGTGGATGTGCGCTGCCGCTTCGGCACGGCCGGGCACGTCCAGCTCGCGCCCGCGCGGTGCGCCGCAGCCGACAAATATCGCGTCGAAGCCCTGTTGTTGCAGCGCGCGCATGGAGTCAATGCGCTGGCCGCCGCGAAACTCAACGCCCAGGTTCAGTACCAGGTCGGTTTCTTCGTCGATGACGGCTTCGGGCAGCCGGAACTTGGGAATTTGCGAGCGCATGAAGCCACCGGCCTTGGCTTCGCCCTCAAACACCGTGACTTCATAACCGAGCGGTGCGAGGTCGCGCGCCACGGTCAGCGAAGCGGGCCCCGCACCCACACAAGCCACGCGCCGCCCATTGCGCGGTGCCAGCGCGGGCATGCGCGCGGCGAGGTCGCCCTTGTGGTCAGCCGCCACGCGCTTGAGCCGGCATATGGCCACCGGCTCCGGCTTGGGCGGCTGCGCGGATTCCGGGCCGTTGTTCTCTTCAACCCGCCCACGTCGGCAAGCGGGCTCGCAGGGCCGGTCGCAGGTGCGGCCCAGCACGCCCGGAAAGACGTTGGAAACCCAGTTGATCATGTAGGCGTCGGTATAGCGACCCTGGCCGATCAAGCGGATGTATTCCGGCACGGGGGTGTGGGCCGGGCAGGCCCATTGGCAATCGACCACCTTGTGGAAGTAGTCGGGGCCTGCACGATCGGTGAGCTGCACGGGGCGCCTCTTGGTGAGGAAACAACCCAACGAGTCTACGCACGCGCACAAGCTTTCGTCTCAGGCCAAACACGGACATCCCCGCTGCCCCAGCGCGTTTGTTGCGCGAGCGACACTGCGCCACATCAAGGCTTGTGCAGGTTTCGCGCGGTGCTGTGGCGCCGTTTGTTGCGTTCAGCGAAAGTGCGTCCAGCCCAGCATCACGCGCGGGTCTGGCGGCTGGCACTGAAACGGCAGTGGCTCCTGCGCCACTGGCGTCGGCGGTGCACTTGTTGCACAGGGCTCTAAAAAGTCGGCGGCAGCCGGGTTGCGAAACTCGCGCAGGCGCGCCACCAGGTACTGCGCACGCGGCAGGTCGCCGCTGTCGGCGTAGGCTTTTGCCCAGGCGATCATCAGCCGTGTATCCAGCAGGTTATGGGCGGCTTGGCGCAGCGCGTCCATCTCTTGTGCCGGCTCGCGGCTGACCGTGGCCGCCGCGTAGGCCGCCTGGTGGCTAAAGAAGGCACTGCGCAGACCCACGCGCAGCCGCTCTTGCAAAGGCGTTTCAGACTGCGCGTCGTACACCGCCACCACGCGGGTGTAGTCGGCCACCGCTGCTACCGCACTGGCGGCGCAAAACAAGCCGGCCAGCACCAGCCCAACCGACGGATTGCCAAGGGGCTGAAGGTCGCGCGGGGCTGCTTGCGTGGCCGAGTTTGCCGTTATGGCTGACGTGCTTGCTGGCGTGCTTGCGGGACTGCGCGGCAGATGTCGCTGCCCGTTCAAGCTCTGCGCCTGCGCCAGTCCAAACCCCATCAACCAGGCCGTGGGCAGCAAGAAATAGGCGTACCAAAGCGGATATTCAAGCTGGCTGTGCAGCAGCATCAGGGCCAGGAAGGCCAGGGTGACCCGCAGGCCCAAACTGCGCTCGGGCGCTGCCTGTTTGGTGCGCCACACGGCCAAAACCATGCGCAGCCCGGCGGCACCCAGCATCAAGCACAGCAGCGCTGCGGCGGGCAAGCCCAGTTCCACCGCCCAGTGCAAAAAGAGGTTGTGCGCGTGGTCAAAAAAGGCCACCGGTCGCCGCGGCAAAACGCTCAGGCTCCACGCGAAGTTGAATTCACCAAAGCCGACACCGGTCCACGGGTGCTGGCGTATGAGTTGCAAGCAGTCGGCCCATATGCGAAAGCGCGAGGCCGACAAATCGGGCTCAGCCAAGCGCTGCTCTGCGCCCAGCGTGGCTTGCGCAGCGTGGGCCCAGGCCGACAAGCCCCACCAGCAAACGGCATAAAGCACCGGCATGGCCAACAAACACCAGCGCGCGCGTTTGGACAAGCGCCGGTCGGCCAGGCCCCAAACCGCCATCAACACAACGCCCAGCACGGCCGTTCTGGAAGCCGTCAACACCAAGCCGAAGGCCAGCGCCAGCAGGCATAGGGCAGCTTGTCGGGGCTTCAGCCACTTCAGCTCCAGCAGCGCCAGAGCGCTGATGGCCGCCCACAGCAGCAGCGTGCACACATGGTTGGGCTGACGCAGGTTGCCGATAGCTCGGCCCACCAGGCCGCTGCGCGCGATAAACAAGCCATCAGCCCACTGCGGCGCCAGCACTTGCACAGCGCCGATGGCGGCGCTGAGCAAACCCGCCACCAGCCAAGCCACTGCAAAGTAGCCCAAAACCCGGCCGGCCAAGTCCGGCCGGCTGGCCCCCGCGCGCGCGCCTGCAAACAGCAACACGGTGGCAGCGGCCAGGGTTGCGAGGGCCGACCAAGCCAGGCTGCGCGGCAAGGTGCCCAGCACATAGCTGGCCAGCGCGGCTGACATCAACAAAGCCAATGCCAAGGCGGGCAAAACGACCGCTGAACGTGCGCTGCCTCGATGGTCTTTCGGGCCCTTTGGTCCGTGAGGGCCGCTACGGCCACTACGGCCGTTATCGCCGCTGGGGCTACCAGTGCCGCTGGTGCGCAGACGGCCGGCGCTACCAAACCGTCCTGACTCGCGCCGGCACTCCAGGCCGCAAGCCGCAGCCAGCAGCCCCCAGAAAAACAGCGCCAAAGCTTGGTTGAGGAACGTCGCCGAAGGCGCTGCGTTATAGGCCAGCAGCGACGGCGCGCAAGCTGCAGCCAAGGCCGCCGGTGGCAGCCAGACGAAGTGGTGGCGCGCAGAGGCGGCGGGCGTGTTCAAGGCGCGCGGATGCTAGCAGTGCTTGGAGTCTGAGCAATGCAGTTTTCAAAGGGCGCAAAAAAAGGGCGCCCGCAGGCGCCCTTTCCGGCTTTCGAAAAGACACTTTGATGTTATTTGCAGGAGCCGGGAAGGTACTTCGCCGGCATTGGGCTTGCACCGGTTGCGGGCGCGCATTTAAAGGTGCCAACCTGTGTGGGAATGCTGGAAACTGTCAGGTCCGCACCAGCAGAAGTTTGCGGGGTCAACGTGATCTGCTTAGTGTCAATTGCTGTGTCTCCAAAACCCCGCGCCGTTACAGTGATGGCCCCATCGGCGCTCGTAGTCACCGAAGCCACATACTTGGTCGAGGATGTGTTCTCGCCGCAGCCCCAGCCGTTAACGCCGGGGGCCGCACCAGCCGAAGCGGTCTGATAGGTCTCGGCCACCGTCGTGCGACATTGGCTAGCTGCGAGAACCACCTCTGACATCTTGGCCTTGATGGTGTAGTCCTTGTACGCCGGCAGCGCCACGGCGGCCAGGATACCGATGATCGCCACGACGATCATCAATTCGATGAGGGTAAAGCCTTGTTGAACACGCTTCATGAGCTGACTCCGGTTTGCAAAGAAGAGGTTAGTGGGTGACGCCTTGGCGTCTGCCTCTAACTTTGCAACACCCGTGCCAGGAGCAAATGGCTCGTCTGGCGGGCCTTTACCGGCTTGTTTTGCGCAACAGTGTGCAGCAGGTCACGCTTTGAACCCCGCCTGAGCCCTTCAGCTGACAAGTTATGCCCCAACGCGGCGGCACGCTTGGGCGCAATGTGACGAAATTTGTCACTCAGGCGTGAACCAGCGTTCGTGCACCCAGCGGCATGTTGCTGCCGGTTTTGAGCAGGTGAATGCGGTGCGGCAAGCGGTGCGCCAGGATCGCACCCATGATGGCTTGTTCTTCGCCCGGCTTGACATGCGTGATGAACACGTCACCCGCGTGCGGCCATTGGCGCAGTTCAGCAGCCAGAAGTTCTGGCGTCAGGTGGCGGCTGCAATGTGCTAGTTGGGCGTCGGCGTCAGCAAAGGCCGTTTCAATGATCAATTGCTGAACCTTCAGTTGGCTCAGGCGCGCCCAGAGCGCCGGGTTGGGGCCGGTGTCGCCGGAAAACGCCCAGCACGCCGTTTCGTCCGGCGCGCCTGGCCACAAGGCGTAGCCCACAGCCGGCACGGTGTGCGAAGCCGGCAGCACCTCGGCCGTCACAACGCCCAGGCGCAAACGCTGGCCCACCTCAACGGGCTGCATGCTGAGCACCGGCTGCGCGTGGTCGGGCAGCTTGGTGAAATCGGGCCAGATCACGTCGTTGAAGATGTGTGTGCGTAAGGCGTCCAGGGTTTGAGGCAGGCCGTAAACGCGAATCGGCGCGCGGCCCTGCGAACGGCGCAGGCGCATCACGCTGTCGGCCAACAGCGGCAAGGCGGCCACGTGGTCCAGGTGGGAGTGCGTCAGCAGGATGTGGTCGATGCGGGCCATGGCGGCCAGCGGCAAATCACCCACACCGGTGCCTGCGTCAACCAGCAGGTGATCGCCAACCAGAAAGCTCGTGGTGCGGCTGTGGGCCGCAATGGCGCCTGAACAGCCGAGTACGTGGACGGACATGGCAATGGTGGCTGGCCTTGGTGCGCAGCCCGCTGGGAACAAGGCTCACATCTTGTTGCGGCCCAAGCAGCCTGACCAGCCCCCGCACCCGGGTCGCGGCGCGCAAAAGCACGCCAAGCGTTAACTGTGCAGCAAGTGCCCTGTCGCTTGGCGTG
The DNA here is from genome assembly GCA_965249635.1 of Rubrivivax sp. Taxonomy (GTDB): domain Bacteria; phylum Pseudomonadota; class Gammaproteobacteria; order Burkholderiales; family Burkholderiaceae_C; genus Rubrivivax. The sequence goes on from OZ252249.1 coordinate 27,729, forward strand.
CTTTAGCCGGTGATGAACTGCATCTCGGTGCCCGCCAGCTCGATCACATCGCCATGCGCGAGCGAAACCGAGTCTGCCGCCAACGTGATGCCGTTGATCGTGGGGCGGCGCGAGCCTTCCACATGGGCGAATACATAGCCACCGGGCCGCTTGGTGATGGAGGCCACTTGCACGCCGGGCTTGCCCACCGTGGTCACCACCTTGGTCAGCGGTACTTCGCGGCCCGAGGCTGCACCGTTCAGAACCTTGATGCTGGCGGGCAGCAACTCGGTGGTCGGCTCGGTGACCGGCTCTACTGCGGCCGGGATGGGCGCGCCGCGCTTGAGAACCGTGGTTTTTTCAAATTCAGCGCCAGCGCTGACCAGAAAGCGAATTTTGTATTTGCCAATCTCAACCGTGTCGTTGGGGTTGAGCAGTTGCTTCTTGATGGCCTTGCCGTTGATATACGTGCCGTTGGTGCTGTTCAAGTCTTCAATGAAAACTTCGGTGCCGACCATTTGCAGCACGGCGTGCTCGCCGCTGATGGCGAGGTTGTCGATGACGATGTCGTTGTAGGGCCGCCGACCCAAGGTGGTACGGTCCTTGGTCAGTTGGGCTTCCTTGATAACGACGTCGTCGAGCGAAACCACCAGTTTGCTCATGCCTGCAGACCTCTATTCAGTTCCCGTGGGCTTACGTTTTAGCGCTTGAAGGGCCACCATGAGCGGCCACCCGCGGGCGGTTCACCTTCGAAGCGGGCCAGTATGACCGAGATGTTATCCCTTCCGCCCGCTTGATTGGCTGCGTCGATCAGGGCTAGGGATGCGGCTTCTAGGGATGCTTGGCCTTGGATCAAAAACCCGATTTCATTGTCGTCCAGCATGTCGGTCAGGCCGTCCGAACACAGCAGGTACAGGTCTCCAGGCTGCACGTCGTGCACGTTGATTTCTACCATCACGGTGTCTTCAACGCCCACCGCGCGTGTCACCAAGTTCTTGTGTGTGGCATACAAAGCCTGCTCCGGCGTGATGAGCCCGGCGTCAAGCTGTTCTTGCAGAAGTGAGTGGTCGCGCGTGATCTGCTGCAACTGGCCGGCGCGCAGGCGGTAGCAGCGCGAATCACCCACATGGCCCAGCACCAGGTGACTGGGGCTGAAGATGGCAACCACCAGTGTGGTGCCCATGCCGGCGTAGTTGGGGTTGGTGACGGCCGCATTGAAGATTGCGCGGTTGGCGTTGTCCACGCAGACTTCAAGAGCACGCCGCGTGTTGTGGGGGTCAGGCGCCTCGGTTTGCTCGCTGATCCAGCGGGCCATTTCCGCAGCAATATGCGTGGTGGCCATGTGGCTGGCGACCTCACCCGCGTTGTAGCCGCCCATGCCATCGGCCAGCACGGCCATGCCGTTGAAGGCATCAACCAAGACGGCGTCTTCGTTGTTGTTGCGCATGCGGCCGGTGTCGATGGCGCTTGCGTGTTCGAAGATCAAGGGCGCGGGGGTGGAACTGTGCATGGGTCTTGCGGTTTAGGCCCCGGATTGTGCCTTGCGCCCCGGGCCTAACTTTGCGTTCGGCGCCGGTCAGCCCGCTTGTCTGCGTTCACCCCCCTAACCTGGCTTTGCGGCTTGATTTTGCTGAGCCGTCATTGCTTCTAGCATCAGCCTATGGATGCTCAAGACATTGCTTTGGCGGACATGTTGCGCATCGGCGCTGCCGTGGTTGCGGGTTCCTTGATCGGCTTGGAGCGCGAGCTGCGCGACAAGTCGGCGGGCTTTCGCACGATGGTATTCATCTGCACCGGTTCAGCCCTGTTCACGATTCTTTCGCACAACCTGGCAAAGGACGGTGAGACCTCGCGCATGGCGGCGACCATCGTGACAGGTGTCGGTTTTTTGGGTGCCGGCGCTATTCTGCGCGATGGTGTTCGCGTCTCAGGGCTGAACACGGCGGCGACCATTTGGCTGACAGCCGCTATTGGCATGACGATGGGCAGCGGCCAGTATGTTTTTGGTGCCATGGTCACTGCTGCGACCATGTTGATTTTGTGGGTCTTCCCATCTATCGAGCACGCGGTGGACCGCTTGATCGACGAGAACACCTATGAGCTTGTCTTTTTGGCTGATGCGCAGAACCTGAAGCGACTGGACGCGCTGTTTTCGTCGAGCGGCTTGAACGTGCTTTTCGCGCGCCAACACAAGCGTGGCGCCTACTTGCACGGCAAGTGGACGGCACGCGGCAGCCGCGCAGCGCATGAACGCCTGGTTGCCGTGCTGCTGGCTGATGACTCGATTGAGGAACTGAGCTACTAAGGGCGCCAAAGTACCAAAGGCGCGCGCACCCGAGCGCGCGCTTTTGGTCGGCCTGATAGGCGGCTTGGCGGCTTAGGCGGCTTCGGTTTTATGGGCCTTTCGCCCGGCCAGCCATTTGCCGACGACCACAACGCCTACCGCCCCAGCGATTTCGATAGCGATGGTGGCTGCTGGTCCGAGCGATTTGAAGAAACCGGCAACCGCTTCGTCGTGGATCAGCATCTCGGCCGCCACGTAGCCTAGCAAGGCAGCACCCAAGGTGATGATGATGGGGTACTTTTGCATCACGGTCATCAGCAACTGGCTGCCGAAGATGATCAGCGGAATGGACAGGCCCAGGCCAATGATCAACAGCAGCGTGCGCGCTTCGGGCGGCCCGCTTTGTGCTGCTGCAGCCACGGCAATCACGTTGTCCAGGCTCATCACCAAGTCGGCGATCAGGATGGTGCGGATAGCGCCCCACAGGTGGCTGGAGGACTTGATGCCGCCCTCATGGTCGTCTTCGGGAAGCAACAGCTGAACACCAATCCAGAACAGTAAGACGGCGCCGATGAGCTTCAGATACGGGTAGTGCAGCAGCTGAACAGCAAACAGTGTCAACACCACACGCAAGACGATGGCGGCTGCGCTGCCGAACAGAACCGCCTTTTTGCGCTGCTCGTCGGGCAGGTTGCGCGCGGCCAATGCAATCACCACTGCGTTGTCACCCGACAAGAGGATGTTGACCCAAATGATTTTGCCCAGCGCTATCCAAAACGCTGAATCCGACAGTATCTCCATGACGCCTCCTCCGGTTGTCGTCTAGTGCATCCGGGTCTTGGGAGTTTAGAGGCTGTCCTGCCGCACGGATTGCGGTTTCTACATAGGCCGGCCAGTTCTGGCCGGCCCGAGAACCGGTGGCTTACTTGAGCTTGGCTTTCAGCAACTTGGCCATTTCGGACGGATTGCGCGTGATGGTGAAACCACACTCTTCCATGATGGCCAGCTTGGCGTCGGCGGTGTCGGCGCCGCCGCTGATCAGCGCGCCGGCGTGGCCCATGCGCTTGCCCGGGGGTGCAGTGACACCCGCGATAAAGCCGACCACGGGTTTTTTCATGTTGGCTTTGCACCAACGCGCGGCTTCAGCTTCGTCCGGCCCGCCAATTTCGCCAATCATGATGACGGCGTCGGTGTTCGGGTCGTTGTTGAACATCTGCATCACGTCGATGTGTTTCAGCCCGTTAATCGGGTCGCCGCCGATGCCGACCGCGCTGCTTTGGCCCAAGCCGATTTCGGTGAGCTGCGCTACCGCTTCGTAGGTCAAGGTGCCTGAGCGGCTGACGACGCCAATGCGGCCTTTGCGGTGGATGTGGCCCGGCATGATGCCGATCTTGATTTCTTCAGGGGTGATGGTGCCCGGGCAGTTGGGGCCGAGCAGCAAGGTGCGCTTGCCGCCCTTGGCTTCTTTGGCCTTGATCTTGTTGCGCACTTCCAGCATGTCGCGGATAGGTATGCCTTCGGTGATGCAAATGGCCAGGTCCAGATCGGCTTCCACGGCTTCCCAGATGGCTGCGGCGGCGCCTGCAGGCGGCACGTAGATGACGCTGACCGTTGCGCCGGTTTTAGCCGCAGCTTCTTTAACACTGGCGTAGATAGGAATGCCTTCGAAGTCTTCGCCGGCTTTCTTAGGGTTGACGCCTGCAACAAAGCAGTTCTTGCCGTTGGCGTAGTCGCGGCACATGCGCGTGTGGAACTGCCCGGTCTTGCCCGTGATGCCTTGGGTGATGACCTTGGTGTCCTTGTTGATGAGGATGCTCATGTCGGTGCTCTCGGCGATTCGGGTTATTTGACAGCGGCGACGATCTTGGTCGCTGCTTCGGCCATGGTGTCGGCACTGATGATGGGCAGACCACTTTCTTTGAGCATCTTCTTGCCCAGATCTTCGTTGGTGCCCTTCATGCGCACGACCAGCGGCACCTTCAGGTTGACCGCTTTGCAAGCTGCGATGACACCTTCGGCGATGGTGTCGCACTTCATGATGCCGCCAAAGATGTTGACCAAGATGCCCTTGACGGATTTGTTGGACAACATGATCTTGAAGGCTTCAGTCACCTTCTCGGCCGTCGCGCCGCCGCCCACGTCCAGGAAGTTGGCCGGCTCACCGCCAAACAGCTTGATGGTGTCCATGGTGGCCATGGCAAGGCCGGCGCCGTTGACCAGGCAGCCGATGTTGCCGTCCAGGCTGATGTAGCTGAGGTCGAACTTGCTGGCCTCGATTTCAGCGGCGTCTTCTTCGTCCAGGTCGCGGTAGGCCACGATGGCTGGCTGGCGGTAGAGCGCGTTGGAGTCGAAATTGAACTTGGCGTCCAGCGCTTTGATGTTGCCATTGCCTTCCAAGATCAGGGGGTTGATCTCGGCCAGGCTGGCATCGGTCTTCATGTAGCACTCGTACAGCTTGTGCAGTACATCGCGCGCTTGCGCCCAGCTCAGGGGCGGTACGCCAATGCCTTCAACCAGCTGCTGGGCTTGAGGCTCGGTCATTCCGGTCAACGGGTCGATGAAGACCTTGATGATTTTTTCCGGCGTTTTGTGCGCGACTTCTTCGATGTCCATGCCACCCTCGGAGCTGGCCATCATCGCCACCTTCTGCGTGGCGCGGTCGGTCAGCGCGGCGACGTAATACTCTTTCTTGATGTCCGCGCCTTCTTCGATCAGCAGGCGGCGCACCTTTTGACCGGCTGGGCTGGTCTGGTGGGTTTTGAGCTGCATGCCCAAAATTTGCCCAGCCAGGGTTTTGACTTCGTCCATCGAGCGGGCAAGCTTGACGCCGCCGCCTTTGCCGCGGCCACCGGCATGGATTTGGGCTTTGACTACCCAAACCGCGCCGCCGAGTTTTTGCGCGGCTTCCGTGGCTTCTTGCACGCTGAAGGCGGGGATGCCTCGCGGTACGGGGACGCCAAACTGGCGCAGGATTTCCTTGCCTTGGTACTCGTGGATCTTCATGGGCAAACCTTGTTGCTTAGACCTTCAGGGTGCTGGGTTTCGCCGGCCTGCAAAGTTGCTTGTGCTCTTGGCGGTGGCAACGGCACAGCGATTCTCAGTCGGTTTGTTGGCGTCTGGCTGACGATGGCCTCTGTCGTGATGCGGCAGGAGCCCGACGCTGCGGCACTCTAGCACGCGGTTTCCGGGTTTTCCTCTAGGAACCTTTGGGTCAATTGCCGTGGTCTTCGTCCTCACCGAGGCGGCGCAGGGCCTTGCGGATGGCTTCTGAGGAGAAGCCACGGCCGGCCAAAAAGCGTTGGGCTTTGAGAAGCTGCCCGCGGTCGAAGCCGCTGTTTTGAGATTGAAGCTCAGCACTGGCTGAAGCACCGTCGCTATGGTCGATTGGGGCGTCGATTGGATCGGCGATTGGGGCCTTCAAGCGTTTGCGAAGGACCGCAAGCGCGCGCTGCGCCTCATTGCTGCGCAGTTCATCGCGCTGGTCTTCAGTGGGCGCCAGGCCATGCTGCTTGAGTTCTTGCTCGATGCGGCGGTTACCAAAGCGGCTTTGGCGCTGGTGCAAACGGCTTTGAGCAAATCGCGCGTCACTGAGCAGTCCGGCAGCAGCCAATTCGTTCAAGACTTTGTCGATGGCGTTTGAGCTTTCGCTGTCGGCGGCGGTGGCATCGATTGCGTTCGTGCCCGGCGTTCCTGAAAGCTCAATAGCAGCCCGGCCTGCGCACTCCTGTTGGGCTGCGTGCCAACGGCCCAGCTTGCGCCCGAGTTCCAGCCGTGAATGTTCGCGCTGCGACAGCCACTGGAGCGCCTTGCCTTTCAGGCTGGGCGCGCCACTGCGCTGCACCCCGCGCGGGCTCACGCTTTGTCGTCGCCACCTGCCACAACGATGGCCGGTGTACCCATGAATTCGCGAACTTTGTTCTCGATTTCGTGCGCAAGCTCGGGGTTCTCGCGCAGGAATTCGCGCGCATTGTCTTTGCCTTGGCCGATTTTTTCGCCGTTGTAGGCATACCAAGCGCCGCTCTTTTCAACCACCTTGGCAACCACGCCCAGGTCAACGATTTCACCTTCGCGGCTGATGCCTTCACCGTAAAGGATGTCGAATTCGGCCATCTTGAAGGGCGGTGCAACCTTGTTCTTCACGACCTTGACCTTGGTTTCGCTGCCGATGACCTCGTCGCCCTTCTTGATGCTGCCCGTACGCCGGATGTCCAAACGCACCGACGCGTAGAACTTCAGCGCGTTGCCACCGGTGGTGGTTTCAGGGCTGCCGAACATGACGCCGATCTTCATGCGGATCTGGTTGATGAAGATGACCATGCAATTGGTCTTCTTGATGTTGGCTGTGAGCTTGCGCAGCGCCTGGCTCATCAAGCGGGCTTGCAGGCCGGGCAGTGAATCGCCCATTTCGCCTTCAATTTCAGCCTTGGGCGTGAGCGCCGCCACGGAGTCGACCACGATGAGGTCAACCGAGCCGGAGCGCACCAGGGCGTCCACGATTTCAAGAGCTTGTTCGCCAGTGTCGGGCTGAGAAATGAGCAGGTCTTGCAGGTTGACGCCCAGCTTTTGCGCGTATTGGGCATCGAGCGCATGCTCGGCGTCGATGAAGGCGCAGGTGCCAGCCAGCTTTTGCATCTCGGAGATGACTTGCAGCGTGAGTGTGGTTTTCCCTGAAGACTCAGGGCCGTAGATTTCAATCACTCGCCCACGTGGCAGGCCACCAACGCCCAAGGCTATGTCCAGGCCCAGCGAGCCCGTGGACACCACCTGGATGTCTTCAATTTTTTCGCCTTCGCCCAGGCGCATGATCGAGCCCTTGCCAAATTGCTTTTCAATTTGGGCCAATGCCGCTTGCAGGGCTTTGGCGCGTTCGGTATTCAGTGCCTTCACGGGTGCGTCCATGGTGTGTGCTCCTAGTCGATAACTCAGTATCGCTAGGAACTGGTGTTTTGTACAGTGTTTGTAGGGGCTTTGTAGGGCCACACCAACGGTGGCCCCGACTGGGGGTTCGCGTAATCCACCCTGTGGTGCAGCGATGTCCCTACCTAGAATCATGCCTCACCTGACGGGGCTTACCGCCAAAACACCATAAACACCAGGAGACTTGCCCATGAGAATCTTGATTGCCGAAGACGATCAGGTACTGGCCGACGGCCTGCTGCGCTCACTGCGCTCCTCCGGGTATGCAGTGGACCAAGTGGCCAGCGGCACCGAAGCCGATGCGGCGCTGGCATCGCACGAGTTTGACCTCGTGATCCTGGACTTGGGCTTGCCCAAGCTGCATGGTCTGGAGGTGTTGCGCAAGTTGCGCGGGCGGGGCACGTCGGTGCCGGTGCTCATCCTCACAGCAGCAGACAGTGTGGAGCAACGCGTCAAGGGTTTGGACTTGGGCGCGGACGACTACATGGCCAAGCCCTTTTCGCTGCAAGAGCTGGAAGCGCGGGTGCGTGCCTTGACTCGGCGGGGTTTAGGAACCGCCTCTTCCATCATCAAACATGGGCCACTGAGCTTCGATGCCACGGGGCGCGTGGCCTACATCGATGACCAGATGGTTGAGTTGTCTGCGCGTGAGCTCTCGTTGCTTGAGGTGTTGTTGCAGCGAGCCGGGCGTCTGGTGAGCAAAGACCAGTTGGTGGAGCGCCTTTGTGAATGGGGTGAAGAAGTCAGTACCAACGCCATTGAGGTGTATATCCACCGCTTGCGCAAGAAAATTGAACAGGGCCCGGTGCGTATCGCAACCGTTCGCGGCTTAGGCTATTGCCTCGAAAAGATCGCCGCTTAAAGGGCGGTAGCCCGTTTTGGCACTGGCTGCGGCACCCAAGTGCTGCAGCAGCGCGCCACGACCAGCGCTCGCTCTTTGGCGAGATTCTCGACTGGATGCTGGCGCCGCTGCTGCTGCTGTGGCCTATGAGCCTGATCGTTACAGGTCTGGTGGCCACTGACATTGCCAATCAGCCGTATGACCGCGCGCTCAGCGAGCAAGTGCATGACTTGGCGCGCCAGTTGGTGATCGACCCGCCAGACCGGCCGGGACAGGAAACGGTGGTTCGCCTCACCAACCCGTCATCTCTGGTGCACATCACCGACGACGACACCGATGAGTCTTTTGTTCAAGTGCTGGGTTTTGACGGCGAGCTGGTGGCTGGCGACCGTGACCTGCCCGCACCGGAAGACTTGAAGCGTGCCACCACACTTCGTTTTCGCGAGGAGCTGATGCGCGAAGAGCGGGTGCGCGTGGCTTATATGTGGGTTGCCCTGCCGGGCGACTTGGCCAAGCGACTGGTCTTGGTCCAAGCGGCTGAAACGCTGCGCAAGCGATCAAATTTAGCGACAGAAATCGTCAAGGGCGTGATCCTGCCGCAGTTCGTGATCCTGCCGGTGGCGGTGCTTCTGGTGTGGGCTGCCTTGGCGCGCGGTCTGAGCCCGCTGAACCGGCTGCAACTGCGCATTCGCAAGCGCGACAGCTCTGACTTGAGCCCCATCGACGAGACCGAAGCGCCCGAAGAAGTGGCGCCGCTGGTGCGAGCGATCAATGATTTGCTGGCGCGGCTGGACCAGTCGATCGCGTCACAAAAGCACTTTCTGGCCGATGCCGCCCACCAGCTTAAAACGCCTCTAGCAGGGCTGCGTACCCAGGCTGAATTGGCCGTGCGTGAAATCGACGCGGGCCAGCGCGACCCGCAGGCCTTGAAAAGCGCGCTGTCGCAGATTGCGCTGTCCAGCGAGCGTGCAGCGCACTCGGTCAACCAATTGCTGGCCATGGCGCGTGCTGAGGACCAAGAAATGGCCACGCGAAAAGAGCGTGTTGACCTGCCCGCACTGGTACGCGACGTGGTGAAAGACTTTGTCCCCAAAGCCATGGACCTGCGCATCGACCTGGGCTACGAAGGGGCAGAACCGGCCAGCGGCGCCGACATGATGGCCCAGCCGATATTGCTGGGTGAACTGGTGCGCAACCTCATTGATAACGCCTTGCAATACACACCGGCAGGTGGTTTGGTAACGGCTCGGGTGCTGCTGGAGCCAGGAGAAGGCCCGTTTGACCCGACGTTGGTCCTGCAGGTCGAAGATTCAGGCCCAGGCATTCCAGCTGATGAGCGCGAACGTGTTTTCCAGCCCTTCTACCGCACGCTGGGAACAGGTGTGGACGGTACCGGCTTGGGCTTGGCCATCGTGGCCGAGATTGCCGCGCGCCATGAAGCGGCCATCACGGTGGGCGACGCCATGACCCCGCATCCGGGCGGCGGCCCCGGCGCCTTGTTCAGTTTGCGCTTCGCGCGCCATCAGATGGCTTGAGCAAAGCAATTTCGCGAGCCAGCGCGAGCCTCAGCTTTGCATCATTCGACGGCTGCGCGAAACTGACATCAAGATGCCCAGCGCCAGCCCCAGGGTCACCATGGCCGTGCCGCCGTAGCTGATGAAGGGCAAGGGCACACCCACCACGGGCAAGATGCCACTGACCATGCCCATATTGACAAACGCATAGGAGAAAAAGCTCAGCGCGATAGAGCCTGTGAGCAAGCGCGTAAAGACGGTGGGGGCTTCAGCAGCAATCAGCAAACCGCGCATGATCATGAAAACAAAACAGGCCATCAAGACCAGCACGCCCAGCAGACCAAACTCTTCACTGAAGGCGGCGAATATGAAATCGGTGGTGCGCTCGGGGATGAATTCCAAATGCGTTTGCGTGCCCGCCATGAAGCCTCGGCCTGTCAAGCCACCCGCCCCGATAGCAATCATGCCCTGGATGATGTGAAAGCCCTTGCCCAGCGGGTCGCGCGAGGGGTCGAGCAGCGTGCACACGCGGTTGCGTTGATAGTCGCGCAGCAAGGGCCAGTCCACACCGGCCTCGCAAATGGCGGGCTCGCTGATCACCAGCGCCAGCACACCGGCCAAGACCAGTGCCAGCACCGGCAAGATGGCCCACCAGCTCAGCCCGGCGAAAAACAGCACATACAAACCCGCCGCCAAGATCAGCAGCCCCGTGCCCAGGTCTGGCTGTTTGATCACCAGTGCCACCGGCACCAGCAAGATCAGCGCCGCAACGGCGAAGTCGGAGCTGCGCATATGGCCCTCGCGCTTCTGAAACCACCACGCCAGCATCAAGGGCACAGCGATCTTCAGCATTTCACTGGGTTGAACAACGAGACCGCCGAAATCGAGCCAGCGCGTCGCGCCCTTCTTGGTCACACCAAACAAAGCCGTGGCCAGCAGCAGCAGTACACCCACGCTGTAGGCGGGCACGGCCAAGGCCATCAAGCGTTGCGGCGGCACTTGGGCCACCACAAACAAAACGACCATGGCCAAGGCCAGGTTGCGCGCATGCGTGACAAAGCGCGTGCCGTGGTCAAAGCCGGCTGAATACATCACCACCAAGCCCAGCACCGATAGCAGCAGCACCACGCCCATCAAAGGCATGTCAAAACCCCTGAAGATGGGCAGCAGCCGCTGCCAGCGCGAGGGTGCGTCGAAAACCTGGGTCATGGCTCGCGGCTCGCATTGGCGCTCAGGTTTTGGCCTGTGTCGCCGCCCGGTGGCGGCATGTCGGACACGCGGCGCGGCGCGCCCACGGGCACCGACGATTTGCCCTGCTGCGTCAGCGCAATGTCTTCTTCACTGGGGTACTGGCCGGCGATGAGGTAGTCAAACACACGTCGCGCAATGGGCGCGGCGGCTTCTGAGCCAAAGCCGGCGTTTTCAACGATGACAGCCAGCGCCACGCGCGGCTGATCTACAGGCGCCATGGCGATGTACCAGGAGTGGTCGCGCTTGTGCTCTTCCAGCTTGCTGGCGTTGTACTTCTCGTTCTTGCCCACGCCTACCGCCTGCGCCGTGCCGGTCTTGCCGCCGCTGGCGTAGGGCGCGCCCACAAACACGCGCGTGGAGGTGCCTTCCTGGGTGACACCGTACAGCGCCTTTTTGATGAGCTCAACGTACTCGGGCGCCAGGCCCAGGGGTGGCAAAGCGGCGCCTGCCCGGGCCGTTCGCTGGCGCGTGACCACGTCTTCAACGTCGCGCACGATGCGCGGCTGGAAGCGTTGGCCGCCCGACACCAAAGTGGCGGTGGCGCTGGCCATTTGAAGTGCGGTGAAGTTGTTGTAGCCCTGGCCAATGCCCAAAGAAATGGTTTCGCCCGCAAACCAGCGCTGCTGCTCGGGTTTTTTGAAAGCGCGCCGTTTCCACTCGGTGGACGGCAACACACCCGTCACTTCACTTTCAAGGTCGATGCCGGTCTTCACGCCAAAGCCGAAGGGTTGCAACTGCGCGTGCATCAAGTCCACGCCCATGTCATTGGCCAGCGTGTAGTAATAAACGTTGCTTGACTTGACGATGGAGCGCGTCATGTCCACCGGGCCCAGGCCGCCGTCGCCGTGGCTGCGGAACACATGGTTGCCAAACGCAAAACTGCCGTTGTCCTGAACGATGGCACCTGGGCTGCGTTTGCCCGAAGTCAAGGCGGCCATCGCCATGAAAGGCTTGAAGGTGGAGCCCGGTGGATAGGTGCCCCGCAAGGCGCGATTGAGCAAAGGTTTGTCGATGCTTTCGTTCAGCTCGCGCCAGCTTTCGGCGTCGATGCCGTTGACGAACAGGTTGGGGTCGAAGGTGGGCATGCTCACGAAGGCCAACACCTCGCCATTGCGCGGGTCGATGGCGACCAGCGCACCGCGCCGGCCGCCAAACAAGCGCTCCACCATGGCCTGCAGCTTGATATCCACCGACAGGATCAGCTTGTTGCCGGGCGTGGCTGCCTGGCTGCGCAGGCGACGCACCGCACGGCCACCGGCGCTGGTCTCAACCTGCTCGAACCCGGTGCTGCCGTGCAGTTCGGTTTCATAGGCCTGCTCAATGCCCAGCTTGCCGATGAATTCCGTCCCGCGGTAGTTGGCCTGCTTTTCTTCAGGCCAGTCTTCCATCGCATTTTTTTCGAACGGGTTGACGCGGCCTATGTAGCCCACCAAGTGGCTGCCGGTTTCGCCCAGCGGGTAGCTGCGAAACAAGCGCGCCTTGACTTCAACGCCAGGGAACATGAAGCGACGCGCCGTAAACCGCGCCACCTCATCGTCACTGAGCTTGAAGCGAATGGGCACCGTTTCAGCACCCTTCATTTCTTCTTGAAGGCGTTTGAAGCGGCGGCGGTCTTTGTGCGAGATGTCCACCACCGCCGACAGCGCGTCGATCACCGTGTCGATCTCGCCTGCAGCGCGGCGTGGCGCGATTTCTAGCGTATAGGCTGAATAGTTGTTGGCCAAAACCACGCCGTGCCGGTCGACGATCAGCCCCCGGTTGGGCAAAACCGGCACCACGGCAATGCGGTTGTCTTCAGCCTGCGCGGCCAGGTCCTCGTGGCGCGTCACCTGCAAAAAAAACATGCGCGCCGCCAAGAGCGCAAAGCCCAGCAGCACAAAAACCGCAGCGGCCAACACGCGTCCGCGAAAGCGGTCGAGCTCCAGTTCGAGGTTCTTCAGCTCCATGGGCTTGCGCGATTCAATGCACGCTTAGAGCGGGCGCGTGTCATCGGGGTTGGGCGCGCGGCGCTGCGGTGCCAACAACAGGAGCACCGCTGCGGGCCACAGCAGGGCTTCAAAAAACGGGCCCAAAAAGATCGACCAGCCGGGGAACATGCCGCCCACGCTCATGCGCGCCAAGACCGACACCGCTTTGCCGGCCATCAGCAAAGGCAGAACTTGCAAGGCCTGAGGCAAAGGGCCAAACCACAACAATCGGCGGTGCATGGTCACGGCACCAAAACTCATCAAGGTATAGGACAAGGCATGTTGACCCAAGCGCGCGCCTTCGTGCACATCCATCAGCAAGCCCAGCAAAAAGCCCACGCCCACACCCACCTTGCGCGGCTGGTAAACCACCCAAAACACCAGCACCAGCGCCAGCATGTCCGGCATGGCGGCCACGCGCCCCAAGGGCAAAAGGTTGAAGCCAAAAGCCAGCATCATGGACAAAACCACAAAGGCCGGGTTGACGGGCAGCAGCAACTGGTCTGAAGAGCGCGGCAGGATCATCGCTTGGCGGGCGCCTTTCGTGACGCTGCTGATGCAGATGCAGCAGGCGCGGCGGGCTCGGGCGGCGCCATCACCACAGCGCCTGTGGGCTCCAGAATCAACACGTGCCGCACAGCATCCACCTGGGCGGCCGGGTTCAAGCGGATGCGCGCAAAGCCGGTGTCGGCACGGCGCTCCACGGCGGCCACACGCGCCACCGCCAGGCCGGCCGGAAACAGGCCGTCCAGGCCGCTGGTGACCAAGGTGTCACCTTCTTGCACATCGGCATTACCTGCCAGATAGCGCAGTTCCAGTGACGGGTCCGCGCCGCCAGCAGCGCCACCAAAGGCCGCGCTGCGTTGCTTCGTGCGCTGGTTCAACACGGGTATGGCCGCCTCCCGGTCGGTCAATAGAGTGACCTCTGAGGTGAGCAGGTAGCTGCGCGTCACTTGCCCCAGCAAACCCGATTCATTGATGACCGCCGAGCCGGGCTGCACGCCGTGCGCCGAGCCCCGGTCTACCACCACTTTGCGAGAGAACGGGTCCGCTGCTGCGTGTGTGATTTCGGCCGCCATGGACTTCACAGCCAGCGCGGGGCGCAAGTCGAGCAGGGCGCGCAGGCGCTGGTTTTCGCGCGCGAGTTCATCGGCCAGCGCCACGCGGTCGGCCTGCCGAGCCAGCGCCAGCTTGGCTGCACGCTCTTGAGAGAGCGCGGACTGCAGGCCACCCATGTGCTTGGACATACTCTCCAGCAGCTCCTGCGGCACGGACGCCGCGCGCTGCAAGGGCAACAGGCCCGTGGCCAAGGTACTGCGCAACGGTTGGATGAAATCGAAACGGCTGTCCGACACCATCAGAAAAATGGCCAACGCGGAGAAAAACACCAGCTTGGTCAGCGCCGACGTGCCCTGGCGAAAGAAGGGCGGCGGCGTGCGGTCGAGGGTCCCCAGATGCATGGGGCGGGGCGCGGGTAGAGCGCTTTATTCGGAAGTGAAGATCGTGCCCAGGCGCTCCATGCGCTCGAGCGCCATGCCGCACCCACGCACCACGCAGGTCAGCGGGTCTTCGGCCACCAACACCGGCAGGCCGGTTTCTTCGGCCAGCAGGCGGTCCAGGTCGCGCAGCAGCGCACCGCCGCCGGTGAGCATCATGCCGCGCTCGGCGATATCGGCACCCAGCTCAGGCGGCGTTTGCTCCAACGCGTTTTTCACGGCCGAGACAATCTGGTTCAACGGGTCTGTCAACGCTTCCAGAATCTCGTTGCTGCTGATGGTGAAGCTGCGCGGCACGCCTTCGCTCAGGTTGCGGCCCTTGACTTCCATCTCCTTGACTTCGGAGCCGGGGAAGGCCGAGCCGATGGTCTTCTTGATGGCTTCTGCAGTGGGCTCGCCGATCAACATGCCGTAATTGCGGCGGATGTAGTTGATGATGGCTTCGTCGAACTTGTCGCCACCCACACGCACACTGCCTTTGTACACCATGCCGCCCAAGGAAATGACACCGACCTCGGTCGTGCCGCCGCCGATGTCGACGACCATCGAGCCCGAAGCTTCGCTAACTGGCAGGCCGGCACCGATGGCTGCAGCCATGGGCTCTTCAATCAGATAAACGTCGCTGGCGCCAGCGCCGAGCGCGGATTCGCGAATGGCACGGCGCTCAACCTGCGTGGAACCGCAGGGAACGCAGATGATGATGCGCGGGCTGGGCTTGAGCAGCGAGCGCGGGTGCACCATCTTGATGAACTGCTTGAGCATCTGCTCGGTGATGGTGAAGTCGGCGATGACGCCGTCTTTCATCGGGCGGATGGCTTCGATGTTGCCCGGCACCTTGCCCAGCATCGCCTTGGCCTCTTTGCCGACCGCCTGGATCGACTTCTTGCCATTGGGGCCGCCGTCGTGGCGGATTGACACGACCGAAGGCTCGTCCAGCACGATGCCCTTGCCGCGTACATAGATCAACGTGTTGGCCGTGCCGAGGTCGATGGCCAGGTCCGTGGAAAAATAGCCGCGCAGAGATGCAAACATGGGTCGATGAAGGGTCGGGCTGGGGGTCTGGCGCGTGTCTAAGGTCAACCTTTGCGCAGCCCGCGATAATACCGCAGCAGCATCCAGAAACCCCGCATTTGGCGCGGTCGGCCCGCTGATTGGCGGGGGCCCAATCGGCTCAACATCACGCAAAGCATACCCATGGCCTTGACACCACAACACGTGCAGCGCATTGCGCAACTGG
Organism: Rubrivivax sp.; assembly: GCA_965249635.1. GTDB lineage: Bacteria > Pseudomonadota > Gammaproteobacteria > Burkholderiales > Burkholderiaceae_C > Rubrivivax. The sequence goes on from OZ252249.1 coordinate 43,215, forward strand.
CTCGGCTGGAGCTGTCCGAAAGCGCATCGCAGGCCATGCAAGCGCAGCTCAACAGCTTTTTTCACATCGTGGACCAGATGCAAGCTGTGGACACCCGTGGCGTTGAACCGCTGTACACGCCGCTGTCGGCCGTCAGCCCGGTGACCCTGCGTCTGCGTGAAGACGCCGTGACCGAAACCGACCGGCGCGAAGCGAACCAGCAAAGCGCCCCGGCCGTGGAAGACGGGCTGTTTCTCGTGCCCCAGGTGCTTGAATGAGTTCCCAAATGCGGGTCAGCGCTACAACCCACCCCACCGTGGCAGGCATGGCCGCCGACCTCGCCGCCGGGCGGGCCAGCGCGCTGGAATTGGCCACCGATGCTTTGGCGCGGGCACACAGGCACCAAGGCCTGGGCGCTTATCTGGCCCTGGCTGAAGAAACCGCCCTAGTCGAAGCCCGCGCTGCCGACGAACGCCGCGCGCGCGGCGAGGCCACCCCATTGACGGGCATTCCGCTGGCCCACAAAGACATTTTTGTCACCGACCATGCGCGCACGGGCCTGCCCACCACCGCGGGCTCCAAAATGCTGGCGGGTTACCGCAGCCCGTTTGATGCGACGGTGGTGGCGCGCCTGGCCCAGGCCGGCGCGGTAACCATCGGCAAGCTCAATTGCGACGAATTCGCGATGGGCTCTGCCAATGAAAACTCGGCCTTTGGCAAGGTGCACAACCCCTGGAACTTGGCGCGCGTGCCGGGCGGTTCTTCAGGCGGCTCGGCCGCAGCGGTGGCGGCTGGCCTGCTGCCGGCCAGCACCGGCACCGACACCGGCGGCTCCATTCGCCAACCGGCCAGCTTCTGCGGCATCACGGGCATCAAACCCACCTACGGCGTCTGTTCGCGCTATGGCATGGTGGCCTTTGCCTCCAGCCTGGACCAAGCCGGACCGCTGGCCCACACCGCTGAAGACTGCGCACTGCTGCTGTCGGCCATGAGCGGCTTTGATGAGCGCGATGCCACGAGCGTGCAGCAGCCGCCGCAGGACTTTGCGGCACAGATGCGGCAGGCACGCGCGGGCGCCAGCGCCACACAGCCCCTGGCGGGCCTGCGCATCGGTTTGCCGAAAGAATTTTTCCCAGCAGCGCTGTCGGCCGATGTGAATACTGGCGTGCGCGCCGCACTCGCCGAGCTGGAAAAACTCGGCGCCACGCTCGTTGACGTGAGCCTGCCGCGCACCGAGTTGTCCATTCCGGTCTACTACATCATCGCGCCGGCCGAAGCCAGTTCCAACCTCAGCCGCTTCGACGGTGTGAAGTTTGGCCACCGCGCGGCGCAGTACACCGACCTGGCCGACATGTACCGCAAAACCCGCGCCGAAGGCTTCGGCCCCGAGGTGCAGCGGCGCATCATGATCGGCACCTATGTGCTGTCGCACGGCTACTACGACGCTTACTACCTGCAGGCACAAAAACTGCGCCGCATGATTGCCGACGACTTCCAGGCCTGCTTCAAAAGCTGTGACGTGATCGCCGGCCCCGTGGCCCCCAGCGTGGCCTGGAAGCTGGGCGAACAAGGCGACGACCCCGTGGCGGCCTACCTGGCCGACATCTTCACGCTGCCCGCCAGCTTGGCCGGCCTGCCCGGCATGAGCGTGCCGGCTGGCCTGGGCGCGCACGGCATGCCTGTGGGCCTGCAATTGATTGGCAATTACTTTGCCGAGGGCCAATTGCTGCACACCGCGCACGCTTTGCAGCAGGCCACCGATTTCCACTTGCTGTCTCCGGCAGGGCTTTGAACATGGCCACCGCAAGCACTTTGATTCGCGGCTACGAGGTCGTCATCGGCCTGGAAACCCACGCGCAGCTGTCCACGCAAAGCAAAATTTTCAGCGGCGCTTCCACGCGCTTTGGCGCTGAGGCCAACACCCAGGCCTGCCCGGTGGACCTGGCCTTGCCGGGCACGCTACCGGTGATGAACCGGGGCGCCGTTGAGCGCGCCATTTGTTTTGGCCTGGCGGTGGATGCGCATGTCGCGCCCTTGTCCATCTTTGCGCGCAAGAACTATTTCTACCCCGACCTGCCCAAGGGCTACCAGATCAGCCAGTACGAGATTCCCGTGGTGCAGGGCGGACGCGTGGAATTCCTTCTCGACGGCCAGTCGCGCTGCGTGAATTTGACCCGCGCGCACCTGGAAGAAGACGCAGGCAAGAGCCTGCACGGCAGCAGCCTGGGGCAAACGGGCATCGACCTGAACCGCGCTGGCACACCGCTGCTGGAAATCGTCTCCGAGCCTGACATGCGCTCAGCACCTGAAGCCGTGGAATACGCCAAGGCCCTGCACCGCCTGGTAGTGTGGTTGGGCATTTGCGACGGCAATATGCAAGAAGGCAGCTTCCGCTGTGACGCCAACGTCTCCGTGCGCCGTCCCGGCGCGCCCTACGGCACGCGGCGCGAGATCAAAAACCTCAACAGCTTTCGCTTCTTGCAGCAAGCGATCGACTTCGAAGTGCAGTGGCAGATCGACCGCATCGAAGACGGCTTGACCATCGAACAGGCCACGGTCCTGTTCAACCCCGACACCGGCGAAACGCGCGCCATGCGCAGCAAGGAAGACGCGCACGACTACCGCTATTTCCCCGACCCGGATTTGCCGCCGCTGGTGATTGAGCCGGCTTGGGTAGAGCGGGTGCGTGCTGCGATGCCCGAGCTGCCAGCTGCGATGGCGCAGCGCTTCCAGCGCGATGATTTGTTGCCGGCTTATGACGCTGAGATGATGGCGCAGAGCCTGCCGTTTGCGCGGTATTACGAGGCGACGCGCGACGTCTGCGGCCAAGCCAAGCTGGCGGCCAATTGGATGATGGGCGAGGTGAGCAAACGGCTCAATTCAGAAGACCAAGACATTGGGGCGGCGACTGTGAGCGCAACGCAACTCGGTTCGCTGATCCGGCGCATCAGCGACGGTACGGTCTCGAACAACGGCGCTCGCCAAGTGTTCGATGCCCTGTGGAGCGGCGAAGGCCAGGACGTTGATGCACTGATCGACGCCAAAGGCCTCAAACAAATGAATGATAGCGGCGCTCTCGAAGCCATCGTCGATGAGGTGCTGGCCGCCAACGCCAAGTCGGTAGAAGAATTTCGCGCCGGTAAGGACAAGGCCTTCAACGCGCTCGTTGGTCAGGTGATGAAAGCCAGCAAAGGCAAAGCCAACCCGACCCAAGCCAGCGATCTGCTGCGCAAACGGCTAGGCTGAGCTCGCGCGTGCGGCTCAAGGCCGGCGCGCTGGCCTCGCCTGGGACGTTTCCGGCTCGCCATCAGCCTGTGCCGAGCCCGGCGCCGCACCGGCCCACAGCCGCCGCAAACGCGACAGGTCTGTGTCGTACCAGCGATTGATGCGGTTCACTTCAGCCGTTTGCGCTGCGCTGGCGTCCAACTGCGCTGCGCGCGCGGCTTCGTTGTTGTCCAGCAGGCCGCGCAGGCGCGGTGGCAGCGGTTTGCCGGCGTGTGTTTCAGCTTCGGCCGCCAAGGGAACCCTTTCGCGCTCCAGGTCGGCCAGGCGGTTGCGCGTGGTGGTTTGGGCCTTGCGCACGCCTTCCAGCGCGGTTTCACGCGCGCGCTGGTGTGCGGCCTCATCGGGGTAACGCTGCAGCAGGTGGCGGTCGCGCCGGGCGGCTTCAGCCTGCGCAGCACGGGCTTGCGCGGCCTTGCGCTCGCGCGCGTCTTGCTCGGCCCGCTCTTGCGGCGTTAATGACGGTGGGCGCACATCTTTGACTGAGCCGTCCGCATTGAGCACACGCTGCTCTTTGGACAGGCATTCTGGGATGGGGCGGTCAGCCGTGAGCCGCCGGCCGCGCTCGTCAACGCAGGTGTAGATGGCCTTCTTGGTGGCAGCCGGCGCCTGCGCCGCAGCCGGTGCGGGTGCCAGTGCGGCGCACAGCACAAGGATTAGCGAGACCGCCGCCACAGGGCATTTGCCGCCGCGTGGCGGGCTCGAGCAGCAGCGCTCAAACACCATAGCGCCTGCGGTATTGGCGCACCGCTGATGCATAACCACCCAACGCAGGGTCGTCGGCCATGGCCAGGTATTGAAGCAAGTCTTCCAGCGTGGCAATGGCCTCCACCTTCAGGCCCAATTGGTCGCGCACATATTGCACGGCGGACCAGGCCACATCGGCGCCGTTTTCAGTGGCCTTTTCTTGCCGGTCCAGCGCGATCGCCACGCCGCAGGGCTCGGCGCCAGCGGCGCGAATCAAGGCGATGGACTCTCGCACGGAGGTACCTGCCGAAATCACGTCATCGATGATGAGCACCCGCCCCTTGACCTGGGCTCCAACCAGCGTGCCGCCTTCGCCATGGTCTTTGGCTTCTTTGCGGTTGTAGGCATAAGGCACGTTGCGCCCTTGGCGCGCCAGCTCCACCGCCACTGCGGCAGCCAGGGTGATGCCTTTGTAGGCCGGGCCGAACAGCATGTCGAAAGGCAACTTCGACTCAATCAGCCGGCGTGCATAAAATTCGGCCAGGCGGCCGAGTTTGGCGCCGTCGTCAAACAGCCCGGCATTGAAAAAGTAAGGCGATATCCGCCCCGCCTTGGTCTTGAATTCGCCGAATCGCAAGACACCGGCTTCAACCGAAAACTTGACGAAATCCAGCGCCAAGGCGTTTGCTGCGGGGCCATTCATCGTGGGGGAACCTCGTGGGTTTTCGACTCGTCACACTCAATCTCAACGGCATCCGTTCGGCGGCCGACAAAGGCTTCATCGAATGGGCCGAACAGGCGCAAATCGATTGTATGGGCGTGCAGGAGATCAAGGCCCACGCCGATGTGATCGACGGCCGCTTCGACAAGCTGGCCGGCCTGAACGGCTATTTCCACTGCGCACAGAAGAAGGGCTATTCAGGCGTAGGCGTTTACACACGCAAAGCACCCAGCGACGTCATCTTCGGATTTGACGGCGGCGAGTTTGACGCCGAAGGCCGCTACGTGGAAGCGCGGTTTGACACAGCCAAGCGCAAGTTCAGCGTGATCAGTTGTTACTTCCCCAGTGGCAGCAGCGGCGAAGACCGCCAGGCCGCCAAGTTCCGCTTTCTGGCCCGCATCCACCCGCACCTGATGCGTTTGAAAGCCGAGCGCGAGTTTGTGCTGGTGGGCGACATCAACATCGCGCACAAGGCCATCGACCTGAAAAACTGGAAGAGCAACCAGAAAAACTCCGGCTTCCTGCCTGAAGAACGTGCCTGGCTGGACCAGCTTTTTGGCGACGGCGGCCTGGTGGACGTCTTCCGCACGCTCAACGACCAAGCTGAGCAATACACCTGGTGGAGCGCGCGCGGCCAAGCCTGGGCCAAGAACGTGGGCTGGCGACTGGACTACCACCTGGCCACGCCCGGCATCGCGGCCAAAGCCAGGGCAGCTGCCATTTACTTGGACCAGCGCTTTTCAGACCACGCGCCTTTGACGATTGACTACGAGACGAAGCTCTGAAGCGGCAGGTGCCGAAGTTGTCACTCGTCCGACTTCGCTGTGTGGCAGAGTGGGCGCTTTCTATGACTTGAAGGACCAGCCATGATCAGCATGCTTCGACGGATGGCCGCAGTGGCGCTCTGCTCGGGTTTGGGCTTGATGGCCGGCGCAGCCATTGCAGCGCCAGCCTTGCAGCCCATCGGTGAGTTCAGAGTGCCCGAGGCCAATCAGGGCGTGGGCGTGGATGCGCGGCACTTTTATGCCGTGGACAACGCCGTCATCGGCAAGTACGACAAAACCACGGGGCGGCTGGTCAAGCAGTTCAAGGGCCCGAAAACCGGGCCCATCGTGCACCTGGACAGCGCCTTGGTGATGGACGGCAAGCTCTACGCAGCGCACTCCAACTACCCCGAGTGGCCCATGACCAGCTCGGTGGAGATCTTCGATGTCGAAACCATGGAGCACATCGGCAGCCACAGCTTCGGCATCCAGTGGGGTTCGCTGACCTGGGTTGACTGGCATCAAGGTCACTGGTGGATGACCTTCGCCAACTACGACCGTCTGCTTGGACCTAACAAAACACCCTATGGCCATAAGGCGAATACGGTGATGGTGAAGTTCGACAAGGACTTCAGGCCTGTACAAAGCTGGACCCTGCCCAAAGCCATCCTCGACCGCTTTGAAGACATGAGCAATTCCGGTGGCAGCTGGGGCCCGGACGGCGACCTCTACCTCAGCGGACATGACCCGGCCGAGATCTACCGCATGCGCCTGCCCAAGGCCGGCTCGGTGCTGGAGCTGGTGTCAGTCTTGCCCATGAATATCCGAGGCCAGGGCATCGCGTGGGACCGCTCACAGCCCGGCATGATCTACGGCATCGTGCGCTCGACCAAAAAAGAGCGCGACGAGGGCGGCAGCCACAAGGTCACCGTCTTCAGATTGGTTGATCGGCCATGAACTTGGCTTGAACCGGGCCTGAACCAGCCGGCAGCAAATCCGCAAGCAGCCGCGCCACGTGCACGGCCTTCCGCTGGGCGCCGTCGGCAATCTGGTGGCGGCAGCTGGTGCCGTCGGCCACGACGATAGCGTCGGGCTGTTTGCGAATTGCGGGTAGCAACGCCGCTTCGGCCATCTGCATGGACACTTCGTGGTGCGCCGCCTCGTAGCCGAAGCTGCCCGCCATGCCGCAGCAGGAGCTTTCGATCAACTCGGGCTTCGCACCGGGGATGAGCTTGAGCACGTCCATCACCGGCCGCACCGCGTCGAAAGCTTTCTGGTGGCAGTGCCCGTGCAGCAGCACGGGCGCCGGCGCCGGCTTGAACGCCACCTGGAAGCGACCGGCTGCCGCCTCGCGGGCGATGAACTCCTCAAACAGCAGCGCCTGGCCGGCCACCACGTGCGCCTTGTCGCCCAGGCCCATGACCAGCGCCTCGTCGCGCAGGGTCAGCAGGCAGGACGGCTCCAGCCCCACCACAGCGATGCCGACCTGCGCCAGCGGCAGAAGAGCATCGATCAGCGCACCGGCCCGGGCCTTGGCCTTTGCCACCTGACCGCTGGCCAAGTAGGTGCGCCCGCAGCAGTGATGACCTCCGTCCTTGGTGACTGTGTGAAGCGCATAACCGGCCGCCTGCAGCACGCGGGCAGCCGAGCGGGCATTGTCGGATTCGAAGGTGCCATTGAAGGTGTCCACAAAGAGCAGTGCCACGCGCTCACCACGCCCCGCCCGGGCCAAGGCCTCGTCGCGGCTGATGAAGCCGGCGCGCGCCAGGTCGTCACGCCAGAAGGTGTCGCTGCGCCAGGCGGGCAGCGAACGTTGCGCCGACAGTCCGGTGAACTGCTCCGTCAGGCGTGCCAGCGCCGGCACACGGTTGCGCAGGTTCATCAGCGACGGGAATCGGCTGGCCAGTGCCGCGTAGTCGGGCAGCCCCGCGACCAGGCGGTCCTTCAGCGTCCAGCCGTGGCGGGCTTTGTAGTGGGCCAGGAACTCAATCTTCATCTTGGCCATGTCCACCCCGGTGGGGCAGTCGCGCTTGCAGCCTTTGCAGCCGACGCACAGGTCCATGGTCTCGTGCATGGCGTCGCTGGTGAACGCGTCGGGGCCAAGCTGGCCCGACAACGCCAGACGCAGCGTGTTGGCACGGCCGCGCGTCAGGTGCTGTTCGTCGCGCGTGACGCGGTAGCTCGGGCACATGGTGCCGGCGTCGAACTTGCGGCAGTGGCCATTGTTGTTGCACATCTCCACGGCCTTGGCCAGGCCGCCGGTGACGTCACCTCCTGTGCCGGGCGCGGTGGTCTGCTCGGTCACCGGGTCGTTCTGCACGTTCCAGGCCGACCAATCCAGCACCGGCGTGATGGGGATGCGCTGATAGGGCCGCGGCGCTGACGGCGGCGCAAAGCGCATCAGCGAGACATCGTCCATCTTCGGCGGGTCGATGATCTTGCCGGGGTTGAACAAGCCACTGGGGTCGAAAGTTTGCTTGATCTCGCGCAGCGCGTCGTCCAGCACGGGGCCGAACTGCCAGCGGATCCACTCGCCGCGGCACAGCCCGTCGCCATGCTCGCCGCTGAAGGCGCCGCGGTACTTGCGCACCAGCTCGGCTGCCTCTTCGCCGATGGCCCGCATGCGCGCCGCACCGCCTTGCGGGCCGTCGCTGCGCATGTCCAGGATGGGCCGTACGTGCAGCGTGCCCACCGAGGCGTGGGCGTACCAGGTGCCGTGTGTGCCGTTGCGTTCGAAGACCTCCGTCAGCGCATCGGTGTAGTCGGCCAGGTGCTCCAGCGGCACCGCGCAGTCCTCGATGAAGCTAACGGGCTTGCCGTCGCCCTTGAGGCTCATCATGATGTTCAGGCCGGCCTTGCGCACCTCCCAGAGGTTCTTCTGCGCGGCGTCTTCGGGCATCAGCACCACGCTGCCGGGCATGCCGAGATCACCCATCAAGGCTTGCAGGTCCTTGAGCTTGGCCTGCAGCGCGGACTTGTCACTGCCCGCAAACTCCACCAGCAGGATGGCGGCTGGCCGACCGATCAGGGCAGTTTCCATGGTCGGCTTGAAGGCGGGATTGGTCAGCGCCAGTTCCACCATGATGCGATCGACCAGTTCCACCGCCGTGGGCCCCAGCTTGACGATGTGCTGCGCCGAAGCCATGGCCTGCCGGAAGGTGGGGAAGTTGACGATGCCCAGCACCTTGCCACGCGGCAGCTCGCTCAGGTTCAGCGTCAGGCTGCGTGTGAAAGCCAGCGTGCCCTCGGAGCCCACCAACAAGTGCGCGAGGTTGACGCTGCCGTCGAGGGTGTATGGCTTCTCGCTTTGCGGGTGGAAGATGTCCAGGTTGTAGCCGGCCACGCGGCGTAGCACCTTGGGCCAGTGCGCATCGATCTGTTCGCGGTGTTGCTCGGCCAGGCCGCGCACGAACTCGCCAATCTGCCGCGCGCGGCCGCTCATCAGTGCCATGGGGCCGAAATCCAGCAGGCTGCCGTCGGCCAGCCAAGCCTGCGCGCCGACCACGTTGTGCACCATGTTGCCGTAGGCGATGGAGCGCGAGCCGCAGCTGTTGTTGCCGGCCATGCCGCCCAGCGTGGCCTGCGCGCTGGTGGACACATCCACCGGGTACCACAGGCCGTGGGGCTTAAGCTGCGCGTTCAGGTGGTCCAGCACCATGCCGGGCTCGACGGTCACGCGGCGCTCGGTGACGTTCAGGTCGAGCACGCGGCGAAAATGCTTGCTGGTGTCGATGACCAGTGCAGCCCCTACCGTTTGACCACACTGGCTGGTGCCGCCGCCGCGTGGCAGCACCGGCACACCGGTCTCGCGGGCGATGGCCAGCGCGGTGACGATGTCCTCGGGCGTTTCGGGCACGAAGACACCCACGGGCATGATCTGGTAGATCGAGGCATCGGTGGCATAGCGCCCCCGCGAAGCGGCGTCGAACAGCACCGCGCCACGGGTCTCGGCGCGCAGGCGGCGTTCCAGGTCGGCGCAGGCCTCGTTGGGCGGCAACACGGTGCCGGCGGGTGGGCGCACGGCGGCAGGAGGATCAATCTTCATGGGTTCATGCCACCGGGTGTGGCCGATGAGGTCAGCGCACCGAAGCGGCCGGGTTCGGCCTGTCCGTTTCGCATCAGGTTCAGTACGGTGTCTCGCTTGTGCCGAAGGTGGTCAGCCAGCACGCGCCCCAAGGTTGCGCCGTCGCGATCGGCCAGGGCCTGCATCATCTGGTTGTGCTCCTGCACCGCCACCCGCCACTTGGCCTCGTCCTGGTTGGTGCGAAACCGCATCGACTGCACCCGCGCATTGATCCGCGCATAGGCCTCAGACAACACCGGGTTGCCCGCCGCCTCATTGATGCCCGAATGGATCGCGGCGTTCAAGCGGTAATAGTTGGACAGATCGCGTCGCTCGAAGGCGGCCAGCATTTCATGGTGCTTGGCGCGCAGCTCGCTGAGCGCAGCGTCACTGATGCGCTGAGCCGCCAGTTCACCGGACATGGCTTCCAGCCCGGCCAGGACCTCGAAGCTGTGCACGATGTCGGTCTCGGTCAGCTTGACGGCCACCGCACCACGGTTGGGCAGCAGGTCGACCAGGCCCTCCAAGGCCAGCAGCTTGATGGCTTCACGCAGCGGTGTGCGCGATACCCGCAGCTGCTCGCTCAGCACGCGCTCATTGAGCTTGGCACCGGGCGCGATGCGACCTTCGATGAGCCAGGTGCGCAAGCGGGCCGCAACCTGGTCGGTCAAGCCCAGTCGCGCGATTTCAATCACTTCAGCCATGGCTTTGGATGCGGCCCATGAATTCAATGGTCGCATTTTGCATGCACTTTCTGAGTCAAGCTTCGGGTCTTTCTCGGGGTAATTACCCATCGGTGTTTGAATTTTGCATGCAAATAATCTCGGGCAAAGGATTGCCCAGCATGCTCCAACTCGATCAGCACCCCACCGGTCGTCACTTCCTCCAGATTCCAGGCCCCAGCCCGGTGCCGGACCGCATCTTGCGGGCCATGAGCCTGCCCACCATCGACCACCGCGGGCCTGAGTTCGGCGTGCTCGGGTTAAAGGTGCTGGCGGGCATCCGTCAGATCTTCAAGACCCAGCATCCGGTGGCCATCTACCCGGCGTCGGGCACGGGCGCCTGGGAAGCCGCTCTCAGCAACACGCTTTCGCCGGGCGAGAAAGTGCTGATGTTCGAGACCGGCCACTTCGCCAGCCTGTGGCAGAAGCTGGCCGCGCGCCTGGGCTTGGAAACCGAGGTCTTGTCCTGGCGCGGTGATGACCCCGTGTTGCCGCAAGCGCCGGGGTGGCGGCGCGGCGTGCAGGCGGATCTGATCGAGGAGCGTCTGCGCCGGGACAGCAGCCATCAGATTCGTGCGGTCTGTGTGGTGCATAACGAAACGTCCACCGGGGTCACGTCCGATATCGCTGCCGTGCGGCGCGCCATCGATGCCGCTGGGCACCCGGCCCTGTTGCTGGTCGACTCCATTTCGGGTTTGGCCAGCGCGGACTACCGCCATGACGAGTGGGGCGTGGCTGTCACGGTCAGCGGCTCACAAAAGGGGCTGATGCTGCCGCCGGGCATGAGTTTCAACGCGCTATCACCCAAGGCCCTGGAGGCGTCGAAGCGCTGCCGCATGCCACGCTCGTTCTGGGCCTGGGACGAGATCGTCGAGATGAATGCCACCGGCTACTGGCCCTACACGCCGAATACCAACCTGCTTTATGGCCTCTCGGAATCCTTGGACATGCTCTTGGCAGAGGGCCTGCCACAGGTCTTTGCGCGGCATCTGCGTTGGGCCGAAGGCGTGCGTGCGGCGGTCAAGGCTTGGGGCTTGCCCATCCAATGTGCCGATCCGGCCGTGTATTCGCCCGTGCTCACTGGCGTCATCACGCCGCCCGGCGTGGACGCCGACGCGCTGCGCAAGCTGATTCACCAACGCTTCGATCTGTCGCTGGGTACGGGCCTGGGCAAGCTCAAAGGCCGCATGTTCCGCATGGGGCATCTGGGCGACAGCAACGATCTCACCCTCGTGGCGATGGTCGCCGGCGTGGAAATGGGCCTGAAGCTCGCCGGGGTGGCCTTGGCCGGCAGTGGTGTGCACGCCACTATGGACCACTTTGCTCGACACCCTGCAAACCCGAGCAGCTGATTCCACAGGCCTCATCGAGGCCGTCCAGGTACAGACCCCGGGGCGATGCGCAGAGTCGTCCGACATATCAACGATGCAAGGAGACATTCCCATGGTTCAACGTCGTACGGTCTTGATCGGTGCAGGCAGCGCGTTGGCTGCCCCCGCCCTGCGCGCGCAGACCCTGCCCAGCAGCACGGTGCGCATCATCGTGGGCTTCCCGCCGGGGGGTGGTACCGACATCCTGGCCCGCGTGCTGGCACCCAAGCTGCAGGAAATGTGGAAGGTTTCTGTCGTTGTCGAGAACAAGGCCGGCGCAGCGGGTGTTTTGGCAGCGGACTACGTGGCCAAGCAGGCCCCTGACGGCGCGACGTTGCTGATGGCGCACATCAACAGCCACGCCATCGCACCGGCCTTGCAGCCCAAACTGAGCTACAACGCCGAGACCGACTTCGTGCCGCTGAACCTGGTGGGTGTCACACCCAATCTGTTGATCTGCAACACGCAGCAGACGGCGCGGACGCTGCCGGACATCATCGCTGCGGCCAGGGCCAAGCCCGGTCATCTGACCTTTGGTTCATCGGGTCCTGCCTCGGCTCAACACTTGGCACTCGAGCTCTTCAAGCACCGCGCCAAGATCTTTGCGCTGCACATTCCTTACCGTGGATCCGGACCGCTGATCACCGACCTTATTGGCGGCCAGGTGCAGTACAGCTTCGAAACCATGACGGCTGCCACGCCGCATGTCAAAGGCGGCAGAGTGGTGGCGGTGGCCCAGACACGGCCGCAGCGCTCCAAGGCCTACCCTGACGTACCGACCGTGGCCGAACTCGGTTTCCCCGGATTCGATGCGACCACGTGGTATGGCCTGGTCGGCCCCAAAGGCCTGCCCGCAGGCATGGCCAAGCGCATGAACGAGGACATCAACCGCGCGCTGGCCATGCCCGACGTCGCCGAGCGGCTGAACATGGCGGGCGCCGAAGACAGCGGCGGCTCGCAGGAGCGCTTCGCCGAGTTCATGCGCAGCGAACGCGCGAAGTACGTGGCGCTGGTCAAGGACGCGGGGATCAAGATCGATTCTTGAAGCCGGTGACCTGGGGCTACTCAGCGGAAATCTTGGACGACTTGATGACCTTGCCCCAGTAGTCCAGTTCCTTGCGCGTGTAGTCGCCCAGCTGCGTTGGGCTCATCAGCTCGACGGAGGTGCCGGCCTCTTCAGCGCGGCGTTTGATGTCCGGCATGGCGAGGATCTTGTCGACCTCGGTGTTCAGCCGCTGCACCACGTCGGCCGGCAGACCGGCGGGGCCATACAGCGCAAACCAGGAGTCCAGTGTGAAACCTTTCAGGCCGGCCTCTACGGCGGTGGGCACCTGCGGCAAGGCTGCCAGGCGCGTATTGCTGGAGACGGCCAGCGCCTTCAGTTTTCCTGCCTTGACGTGCTGGACCACCGAGGCTGGCGTGGTCATGAACAGGTCCACTTGACCGCCGATCAGGTCCTGCACCGCCGGCCCTGCACCTCGGTAAGGGATATGCGTGATGAAGGTGCCGGTGAGTTGCTTGAAGAGTTCGCCGGCGATGTGCTGGATCGACCCGTTGCCAGAGGACGCGTAGTTCAGTTTGCCCGGGTTGGCCTTGGCAAAGGCCACCAGCTCCGCGATGGTGTTGGCTTTCAGGTTGGCGTTGACCACGATGACCTGGGGCGCGCGTGTGAGCATGGCCACGGGCGTGAAGTCCTTCAGCGGGTCCCACCCGGCATTCGCAAACAGGTGCGGGTTGCCAACCTGGTAGCCGCTGTAGGCCACCAGCAGGGTGTGGCCGTCGGGTCGGGACTTGGCGACGAACTGGTTGCCGATGTTGCCGGCGCCGCCGGCCTTGTTGTCGATGACCACCGGTTGGCCCAGCGCACGCGACAGACCCTCGCCAATCAGGCGTGCGGTGAAGTCGGTGGTGCCACCGGGTGCGCTGGGCACCACCAGGGTGACTGGCTTCTGGGGGTAGGCCCCTTGCGCGCGCACAGACGGGTGTGCCGTCAGCGTGGCAGCGCCCAGGGCGGTGATGAGGGTGCGTCTTTTCATGGGGTCTCCTTGATGGTTGTTCATTCGGTGCTCAGACGGGGCACTTAGCCTGCCGCGCCGAGCCACTGCTTCAGTTCTGTGGTCACGGCCTGCGGCTGCTCGATCGTCGACAGGTGCCCGCAGTCTTCGATCACGGTCAAGCGCGATCCCGGCACGCAGGCGGCCATGGCCTCGTGGTCGGCCAGCGGGGTCACAGGGTCCTGGCGGCCGCACATCACCAGCGTGGGCACGCGCACGCGGGCCAGGTCGGCATGCGAATCGGGTCGGCCGAGCATGGCGGTCTGCTGGTTGAACTGCCCCTGGGCACCCACGCTGCGCGCCATGGAGGCCATCAGCTGGACGAGTGCCGGGTTGCCGACATGGGCCGGCAGCAGCCAGCGTGCCGGGAGTTCCGGAATCAGCGCGTCGATGCCGCCTTGCTGCACGGTGGCGATGTCTTTGTGGCGGCCTTCGCGGCGCGCCGGGTGGTCGGCCACCGCCGTGGTGTCGATGAGCACCAATCGCTGCAGTCGCGGCAATGCGCGGCGGATCACCTCGAAGGCGGCATAGCCCCCCAGCGACAGGCCGACCAGCGTGAAGCGCTCCGGCATCGACGACAGCACCTGCTGCGCCATGCCGGCCATCGAGTCGTGGTCGCGGAACACGAACACGCGGCAGTCGTGCGTGGCCTTCAGCGCCGCGATCTGGTGGGCGTACAGCCGCTCGTCGGTCATGTGCGCGCAGGCAAATGCCAGCGCGGGGCGTGATGGTGATGTCGTCACGATGCTCCTTCGGCGTCAGGCCAGCTCAGAGATCTCGATCAGGTTGAAGTCAGGGTCGCGCACGTAGACGGAACGGATCTTCTGCGTCGCGCCCGTGCGCATCACCGGCCCTTCGACGATGGGCCAGGCCGCCGTCTGCAGCCGCTGGATCACCTGCTCCAGCGGCATCGACGCGATGAAGCACAGGTCCAGTGCGCCCGGCACGGGCAGGTGGGCCTTGGGCTCGAATTCGCTGCCCTGCACGTGCAGGTTGATCTTCTGGTTGCCGAACTTGAAAGCGAAGCGCTCGACAGGCGGCGTGCCGCCGATGAAGCTTTCAAGCTGCATGCCCAGCACGCGGGTATAGAAGTCCACGCAGGCCTCGCGGCGCGCGGTGGTGAGCACGAGGTGGTCGAGGTGGTGAATCATGGTTGTGGCGAACGCAGTTCGGCGACGTAGGACGGGGCGGGATGCAGGTCGGTGATGAGCCCGGCCTTGGCCACTTGGCCCGGCACGTCGTGGCCAACGACACCGGGCAGGCTGCGCGCCACCGCCAGCAGGCGCGGCAGGTCGATGCCGGTGTCGTGGCCCATGGCGTGCAGCATGTGGATGGCGTCTTCGCTGCAGACGTTGCCTGTGGCGCCGGGCGCGTAGGGGCAGCCGCCCAGGCCGCCCAGCGAGCCGTCGAAACGGGTGATGCCTTGTTGCGCGGCCACCAGCACATTGGCCAGGCCCATGCCGCGTGTGTTGTGGAAGTGCAGCGTGAGCTGCAAGCTGCTGAAACGCTGCTGCAGAGCTTGCGTCAGGCGCGACACCTGCGCCGGGTGCGCCATGCCGGTGGTGTCGCAGATGGTCAGGCCGCGCACGCCCAGTTCTGCAAAGCGCTCGGACCAGCGCAGCACCTCGGCCATGGGCACGTCGCCTTCCATCGGGCAGCCGAAGCAACAGGACAGGGACACGTTCACGGGCACGCGACCTGACGTGGAAGCTTGTGCCATGCGGATGACCTCGTGCAGGCCGGCAAAGCTCTTCTCGCGCGGCATGCGCAGGTTGGCCAGGTTGTGCGTCTCCGAGGTCGACATGACCAAGTTCAGCTCGTCGGCGCGCGACTCCAGCGCACGCTCTGCACCACGGACGTTAGGCACCAGCACCGTCATTTCGACGCCCGGCACCCGGCGGATGCGGCCCATGACCTCTTCTGCGTCGCGCAACATCGGGATGGCCTTGGCCGAGGTGAAGGACGTGACCTCGATCTTGGCGTAACCGCAGGCGCTGAGTTCGTCGATCAAGGCGACCTTGGCATCGGTTGGCACAAAGGCCGGTTCGTTCTGAAAGCCGTCGCGGGTGACCACTTCATTGAAGTAGATGCGTTGCCTGTCCGTGTCCATGTCCTTGCCCGTCAGTTGACGATGCCGCGCTCTCGCAGCGCAGCGATCTGTTCGGCCGTCAGGCCGATCTCGCGCAGCACGTCGGCAGTGTCTTGCCCCAAAGCCGGTGCGTTGCGCCGATGCTGGCCGGGTGTAGCCGACAGTTTGGGCACGATGCCGGGCACCGTCAGCGCCGTGCCGTCGTCCATCTGCACCTGCTGCAACATGCCGCGCGCCTGGTAGTGCGGGTCAGCAGCGATGTCGGCCACGGTATAGATGCGCCCCGCCGGTACCGAGGCGCCATCCAGCGCAGTGAGCACCTCGTCCACCGAGCGCTGTGCGGCCCAGGCGCCGATGGCGGCATCCAGTTCGTCCACGCGCGCAACCCGGCCGGTGTTGTCGGCCAGTGCGGGGTCATTCGCCAGATCATCCCGGCCGATCAGCGTCATCAAACGGCGGAAGATGCTGTCGCCATTGCCTGCCACGATGGCATAACCCCCATCGGCACAGCGGTAGGCGTTGGTTGGCGCAATCCCGGGCAAGGCGCTGCCCGCCGGCCCTCGCACGGCGCCGAAAGCGCTGTATTCGGGCAGCAGACTTTCCATGCAGTTGAAGACGGCCTCATACAGCGCCACATCAATGATCTGCCCCCGGCCGCTGACATGGCGATGGTGCAGGGCCAGCAGGATGCCGATCACGCCATGCAGCGAAGCCAGCGTATCGCCGATGCTGACGCCCACCCGCACCGGCACACGGCCGGGTTCGGCGGTCAAGTGCCTCAGGCCGCCCATGGCTTCAGCAACCACGCCAAACCCGGGCCGGTCACGGTAGGGGCCGGTCTGGCCATAACCACTGATGCGCAAGCACGATCAGGCGCGGGTTCGCCGCCATCAAGCGCTTCGGGCGACAGGCCCCAGGCTTCCAGTGCACCGGGACGGAAGTTTTCAATCAGAACGTCGGCTTCCTGCGCCAACTTGCGCACCACGTCCTGCGCTTCGGGCGTGCGCAAGTCCAGCACCAGCGAGCGCTTGTTGCGCGACTGCACCTGCCACCAGACCGATGTGCCATCCTTCAGCAAGCGCCACTTGCGAAGCGGGTCACCAGCGCCGGGCGGCTCGATCTTCACCACGTCGGCGCCAAAGTCCCCAAGCGTCTTGGCCGCGAAAGGTCCAGCAATCAGCTGGCCCATTTCGAGCACCTTCAGGCCGGACAGAGCAGCGGGCGTGAGACTGGTGGGCGAGGCTTCGTGCATGGCGCGCAGTGTGATGCGCCACGCTCTCGATCGTCTATTTGAATTTGGCGCGGCCAGCCTTCGCACTTTGCGAAGTCGGCAGAAGGAAGTCGCGCAGCGCAAGCACGCCCGCGTCAGCGTCTGGCCGCACGCACACCAACAGTTGTCTTTGCGCCCACGCGTCTGCGAGGGGTCTGATGCGCAGGCTCATGGCACGCACGATGGGCAATGCCGCCGCTTTGGGCAGAGCCGCAATGCCCATGCCCGAGGCCACGAGTTGGCCCACCGCGTCAAAGCTGCGCACTTGCATGCGCAGTTTGAGGTTCCGGCCCGCTGCCAATGCGGCTTGCTGCTGCGCCTGCAACATTGCCGCGCCAGCGTTCAGGCTGATCCACGGCTCGTCCAGCGTGTCGGCAAAGGCCACAGCGCTGCGCCCAACCAGCCGGTGCCCAGCCGGCAAGACCAGCACGAGCTCGTCGTTGCGAAAGTTGCGCACGTCCAGGCCGCGCGTGTCGACCCCCGCGACAAAGACACCCAGGTCCGCCCGCGCCTCCCGCACGCTGGCAACCACCTGCTCGGATACCAACTCTTCCAGCTCCACCTGCACCTCGGGGCGCAGCTCTGCATACTGGGCAAGCAGAGGCGGCAAAAACTGGGTGATGGCGGCTGTGCCGGCGCACAAGCGCACATGGCGCACCACACCTTGCCGCGTATCAGCCAGCTCTTGCAGCAGATGCTCAAGCTCATTCAGGATGGACACGCCGCGCCGCGCAAAGACCTGACCCAGGGCGGTGGGGGTCAAGCCGCGCGAGTGGCGCTCAAACAGCGGGCCGCCCAAGGCTCTTTCCAGATCGCGAAGGCGCCGGCTGGCAGCGGGCAGCACCAAGTTGCATTCGCGCGCCGCCGCTGTGAGATTGCCGCCGCGCGCGCAGGCCACGGCCAGGCGAATGGACACGAAGTCGAAGCGGGCGAGGTTGTAAGGCAGTGCGGTCATGTGGGGCTCACAAATGCGCTGGCGAGTATGTATCGGATGTCTCGGCCCACCCGCACGCGATCGGTGGCCCTGCCCAAGCCGTCGTCTTCGGGCTTTCAGGCCGCGCACCGTTCGACGATGAAATGCCAAAAACAGCCGTTTTCTGCAGCCTTCGGGCGGCCGCCGATCATGGTTTGATCCCCACCCACATGAACACCACCCAAACCTCGCCGGCCCTCTTGGCCAAAGGCGCGCTGCGCCGTTTGGCGCTCGGCAAAACCGAACCCACCCCCGCCAACTTTGCAAAGGCCTACGCGCTGGAGGCCGGCCTGCCGCCGCCAGATGACGCATCTGCATCTGCACCTGCGCCGTCTGCCGTGGCAGCAACGGCAGTACCCGCGGTTGACCAGCCTTCAGCCCGAGACTGGGCTGTGTTGATGGAACGCATGGTGAGCGGGCTGGGCAACGGCAGCCGCCAGTGGTCGGTGGCGCGCAAGAAGGACAGCCTGCACCGCGTGCTCAGCGCCAACCGGCGCGATGCCAATTTGCTGAACAAGCGGCTGAGCGGCTTGATGGGCAGTTGGGAGAGCGACGCGCCGGGGCAGGCCGTGGAGGTTACCGATTCCGCAGCGCCAGCGGAAACAGCAACGCTCACAGAGCCGCGAGCCGCGATGGCGCCCGACGCGAAGCACGTGGACGAAGCGACGGCCGAGCTGCCCCGCCACGAAGAGCGCAATTCAGATGCGCAAATGGCTGCGGTGGTGCGTGCACTGCAGATCACCATCGGCGCGGCCCTGCCGCGCACGGAAAGCCGGGCGACGGAGCTCACGGCCGACTTGACGGCACTTTGCGACCGCATCGAGCAAGCAGGCGCCACAGAGCCCTTGGTGCTGGAATTGCAAACCGTTTGCCAACGCATTCAACGCTTTCTGGGCATGCGCCACGACTTGGTCGGCGAGCTGCAGGCCCTTTCGCACGCCTTGACCGACAGCCTCGCAGAGCTGGTCGACGACGAAAGCTGGGTCAAAGCCCAGAGCCGCAGCCTGCACGAACGCCTGAACGTGGCCGACGGCGCGCGCGCCATTCGAGCCACGCACGAGCTGCTGAATGAAACCCGCGTTCGCCACAACGAACTGCGTTCACAACAAAGCCAAGCCCGGCAGGCGATGAAAAACGTCGTTGGCAAGATCCTGTCGGAAATGGGGACCTTGGACGAGGGCGTGGGCCAGTTCAGCCAGCAGGTTCTGGGCTGCGTTGAATCAGCGCAGGCCGCTGACACCGCTGAGGGACTGTCCACCGTCGTTCAACAACTGGTGACCGCAAGCCAAGCGGTTTACACCCTGGTGTCCAGCACCCGGGGCCGTGTGCAGGCCGAGCAGGCGCAGGCCGAAGAACTGGAAGCGCGGGTGAAGGGTTTAGAGAGCGAGCTGTGCCGCCTGTCGGAGGAGGCCTTGACCGACTCGCTGACACAAGTCGCCAACCGGCGTGGCCTGGCCAAGCAGTTCGACGTGGAGTGCGCGCGCGCTCAACGGGCGGGCGTCGAATCCGCGCCTTTGGCTGTTGGCTTGATCGACCTGGACAACTTCAAGAAGCTCAATGACAAACTCGGCCATGCGGCCGGCGACGAGGCCTTGAAAGCGCTGGCAGCGCTGGTCAGCAAATCACTGCGGCCCACCGACCAGGTGGCTCGTTTTGGCGGTGAAGAGTTCGTGGTTTTGCTACCCAGCACCGAACTGCAGACGGCCACTGATGTGCTCGCCCGCTTGCAGCGCAAGCTCAGCGCGGCGCTGTTCATTCACGAAGAACGCGAAGTCTTTGTCACCTTCTCGGCCGGCGTCACGCTGTGGCGCGAGGGCGAAACACTGCAAGCCGCGCTGGCGCGGGCTGACGAAGGCATGTACGAAGCCAAACGCACGGGCAAGAACCGCACCTGCACGGCTTGAGCGCGGACTCGCGGCCGCTGACGCGCGGATCTCTTCCGCTGGCCCTCAACTTGAGGCTGCAAGCGTTACTCGGCGGGCGAAGCAAAGAGTTGCCTTGCCCGGCGACCGCCTTTGCATAATGGCTGACCTCAGCGCTCGGTATCACCCGCATGCATCCACACGCTCGCAAGCTCGGTCGCGCCCAAGCCGTACTGCAGGTGCAGTCGAATCTGGAGAGGCACTCGTTCCCTCGGCTGCACATGACGCTGATAGCGGCATTGACCGGGGCTGTCGGATGGCTGTCGTCGTATGTGCTGCTGGGCCTTGGTCTGGACAGCATGGCTTTGCGCTTCCCCTTGGCGTTGACGCTGGCTTATGCGGGTTTTTTGTTTTTGATCTGGCTGTGGCTCAGAACCCAGCCAAGGTCGTATATCGACGCAGCAGACCTGGCTGGCTCTGGGCCCGTCGAATTTGGTAGTGCGGGCCCGACGCCGATGTCCGACGGCGTCCCTGGTCCTGAGGTCGTGACCAGCGGCGGCGGGGGCAACTTCGCCGGTGGTGGCGCGGGCGGCTCATTCGATGCACCTTACTCATCGGCTGTCGAAAGCCCCGTTTCAGCAATGGGCGCGCGGGATGCCGCCGATGTGGTGTCGGCTGCAGACGACTTTGCGACGCCGCTGTTGGCCGTGGCCCTGGCCGTGGGGCTGGCTTTTGCTTCGCTTTACGTGGTCTACATCGCACCGGCCCTGCTGGCCGAGGTGCTGGTGGATGGCGCGCTGTCATACGGTCTTTACCGGCACCTCCGAAAGCAGGACCCTGGGCATTGGCTTGCCACGGCCGTGCGGCGCACGGCCGTCCCCTTCTTGGCCACCGGCCTATTTTTGGTTGCGGTCGGGGTCGCCCTGTCCGCCTACACGCCGGGCGCACGCACCATCGGCGACGTCGTTCGGGCGTCCGCCCGCTGACGGGTACGCACCCGACTACGCACCCCATGCAAAACCTGCTGGACATCCTTACCGCGCTCGAAGTCGAGCTGCACCACCCTGGCGTGCGCTGCTCGCAGCAGCGGCTGTCTGAGCTGCTGCATCCTGAATTTCATGAGGTCGGGCGCTCGGGCCGTGCCTACGACAGGGCCACCTGCATCGGCTTCTTGATTTCGGAAGCAGCTTCGCAGAACGTCGAATCAGGTGCCTTTGCGCTTTCCTCTTTGGGTGACGGACTGGCTCTGCTGACTTACCGGTCTGCACAGCGCCGCCCTGATGGGGCTTTGCATCTGCACACCCTGAGATCATCGCTGTGGCAGTGCACGAATTCAGCTTGGCAGCTTCGCTACCACCAAGGCACACCGGCAGCCGAAACTTGGTGATACGTGGCCGCGCTGGGCGCGCTGCACAAAGGCGAACCTGCCGTGTCGATGGTGCCTTGTGCGCTGATGCCCCCAATCTCAAACCGTACAGGCCAGGCCAGCATCGGCTTCTTGCCCCACATGCGCGCGCTGCCAGCGGCGCCACGCCAGGGCGTCGCCAGCCGCCGCGTTGCGAGCCGCCGGTACGCCAGCTTCTCCCTCCATTCGCTTGGCCAGGCCGGCGGGTGGCAGGATCGGGTGCTGTGGGCCCTTGGGCGTGCTCGGCTCCAACGCCCAGCCTTCAGTAGCCGCATCATCATCCAACCAGCGAACGCCTGAACCCAGCAGCCGGCGCTGCACCGCCAGTTTGACGATGCGCTCGCAATCCGCTTGGCGCAGGCGCAGCGCCAGTTGCTCCCAACGGCGCGCGATGACCGGGTGGCCCCACGCGTCTTCAAGGGTGACGCGCAGGCGGTTGCGATCGGCGCTCCAGCCCGCAGCCAGGCGCCGCGCCAGCATGGCGTTCATGAAAAGGTGGTAACTGCGGCGCGCATCGGCGCTGGGCATGAGGCTGGCCACGGCTGCCATGCGGCGCGCGTAGGCTTCGCCCAGAAATAGCTGTGTCAGCAAGGCCTGCAGTGCTTGCACGGGGTTGAGCAGGCGCATGCGGTTGGGCGGCAGCACACGCAGCGGCGTGGCCGCAATGCGCTCGTGCGGCGCAGGGGTGGTCATGCTCATCAGGCAGGCCAGGCGGCCTTGCTGCGCAGCGTCTAGCTCGGCGGCGCTGGCGTTCCCACCATCAGCATGACTTTCATGGCTTGACATCACCTGCGCGACGCGCCGGCTCACCGTCGCCAGGTGCCCCGGCGCGTAGCCTGCTTGCGGGTTGAGGCGCACCACCACGGCGTCGCTGGGCGCGCCGGTTTCGTGTGTCAGCACCTCACGGGTGACGGGGCATTGCAGCGGCTCAATCTGCGCCAAGTAGCGCGGGGTAAGCATCAGGTTTTCGTAGGGCTGTTGTTGAGCCCAGGCGCGCAGGCGCAGTTGCAGCCAGTGGCGCACATGGCGGTTGGGTTTGAGCGTGCGCGCGCCAAAGGTGGCGCGCCCGGCTTCCCAGCCCTGGCGCACGGGGTGTTGGCCATGCAGGTGGTCGGCCGGCGGCGTGAGGCGATGGCGGGCGTAGTCCCAGCCGATCTCGAAACCCACCGCATCGAAGCCAGTGGCCGCAGCGCTTTCGGGGGTTGGGCGGGGCACGGGGCTGGCGCTGGCCTCGGTATCAAGAGACGCTTGCAAAAACAGGGGCAGGGCAATCTGGTTCATGGCTTCCTCTTTCGGCAGTTCCGAGAAACCGGGACGTCCCCGGCAAAACCAGTTTCTGCGCTGGGTGTCTCATAGCGTGAGACACCCTTTGCGATACTCGGCTATTCATTCGACGAACGCCCTGACGACTTCCGCGCCATGGACCGCACCGAACGCCTGTACGAGATTGAGCGGCTCATCCGCCACCAGGGCCAAGCCAGCTTTGCGGTACTGCAAGACAAGCTGGAGGTTTCGCGCGCCACGCTGTGGCGCGACATCGAATACCTGCGCAGCCGCCTGGGCGCACCCATCGTCTACGACCGCTTTGTCAACGGTTACCGCTTTGAAGCACCGCAGGGCGCTGCACGCGGACAAGCTCATGAGCTGCCGGGTTTGTGGTTCAACGAGCGGGAGCTGTATGCGCTGCTGATGGCTTATCAATTGCTCAGTGAGCTGGACAGCGATGGCCTGCTGGGCCGGCATCTGCAGCCGCTGCTGGAGCGCATTCATGCGCTGTTGCCGCAAACGCCACAGACACCGCAAACCTCACCAAATGCCACCACAAAGGGCAGCGCGCGCACCAAAGCCAAGTCCGCCGAACCGCCTGGGCAGCTCACCGACCGCGTGCGCATCATCAGCGCTGCGCGCCGGCCTGTGCCCTCGGGCTTGTTCGAGCGTGTGGCAGAGGCCTTGCTGCAAGGCCGGCGTCTGCACTTGCGTTACCTCACACGCGGGCGCGGTGAGCTGGGCGAGCGCGAGGTGTCCCCGCAACGCCTGGTTCACCACCGCAACACCTGGTATCTGGACGCCTTTTGCCACCGCGTAGAGGCCTTGCGCCGCTTTTCACTCGATGCCGTGGAGGAGGCCCGCGTGCTGGACAGCCGCGCGCGGATGCTCAGCACCAAGCACGTGCGCCAGCAAATGGACGCCGGCTATGGCATCTACGCCGGTGGCACGCGCCGTTGGGCCACGCTGCGCTTCCAGCCGCAAGCCGCACAGTGGATCAGCCGCGAGCAGTGGCACCCCGAGCAACGCGGGCACTGGTTGCCCGACGGGCGCTGGGAGCTGCAACTGCCCTACGCCAACGAGACCGAGCTGCTGATGGACCTGATGCGCCAGGGCGACGAAGTGGAAGTGGTCTCACCGCCCGCGCTGCGCAAGGCCGTGCAGCAGCGGCTGGCAGGTGCGCTGGCGCAATACGCTGGCGAGGACCGCTAACGCTTCACTCAAGCCTGTCGATTTTTCAAGTACAGGCGCACGCCTTCGGCCAAGGTGCGCGGTTTCCAGCCCAAGATGCTGACGGCGCGCTCTGCCAAGGGTTCGTCGCCCTGGGTGACAAAGTCAAGTTGCGAGGTCGACATGATGGGGCGAAAGCCGAAAGCGCGGGCCGCATGCTCCATGCCACCGATGGCCGCATAGGCCATCCAGCGCGGTACCACCGGCGGCGTGAACGCGCGGGGCGCTTCAGCCTTCACTGCCTGCGCCAATTCCTTCAAGCTGGTCATGCCTTCGCTGACGATAAACGCACCCGTGTGGTCAAACGAGCGGACGATGGCGTCAGCCAGCGAGTCGGCGTGCACCACGGGAAAGCGGCCTTCGAGGATGGTCGGTATCTTCCAGTAGCGGCGGTTCAGGACGTTTTCGATCACATGCGTGACACCGTCGCCGGTGTCGCGGCCCCCGTAAACGGCTGCAGGGTGAATCGTGGTCAGCGACAGGTTGGCGCTTATGGCCGTCTGCTGAACACGCTGGTAAGCGCGGGTCATTGCCGCAAAGTAGGGCGACAAGGTGGCGGGGTCGGCGATCGGATGGTTTTCGCGAATGCGCTGCTCGCGCGCCTGAAAAACTTCGTAGGTGGAGACATACACCAAGCGGCACACGGGCGAGGCCTGCAGCGCATCAAGGAACTGGCCAAAAAGCTGGTGGTTGACGGTTTCGAAAATAGCCGGGTCGCGAGCGTACTGCTCGGGCAAGCCCACGCTGTACACCACAATGTCTTGCCCTTGCAATGCCTGCTCAAAAACCGCGCGGTCGAAGACGGGCGCCTGCATCACGCGCACCTGCTGACCAAACCCCAGCGCCGCGCCGGCGCGCACCAGCACAGTCAGCTTGTCACGCGATTGGGCCAGGCGCTGGGCCAGCGCAAAACCGATTTGTCCTGTGGCGCCGATGAGCAGAATGTTCATAGGGCACCTCTTTCGTGTCAGGCTCTTAAATCACCGAGCGCGTCACCGGCCCAGAGCTTGTCCAGGTGCGGGAAGTTCCAGCGTCCTGGCGGTTCGCGGTCGACAATTTTGTCGGTGCTGACCTTCGCCAAGTCAAGCACTTTGAGCGGTACGGGCAGCTCTTGTTTGGTGTCGTAAAACACCCGCACCAGCGGTGCTGTCAACGCCTGCGGGTTCTGCGCCAGCACCAAGGCCAGCTTGCCCGACTCCAAGCGCACCAGCGCGCCGTTGGGGTAGATGCCCAAGCTGCGCACGAAGGCTCGAAAAACCTGGTCGTCGAAATGCCCCTTCCAAGAGGCCATGCGCGCAATGCTTTCCGCCGGGTCCCAGCCCGCTTTGTAGGGCCTGTTCGAGGTGATGGCGTCGTAGACATCACACACCGCACCCATGCGCGCCAGCAGGCTCAGCGCATCGCCCGACTGGCGGTGCGGGTAGCCGGTGCCGTCCACACGCTCGTGGTGGTGGACGCAGACGTCTTTGGCTCCGGCTGTGGCGCCTTGCCCCTCTTCGAGCAGTTGCAGGCCCAATTCGGGGTGGGTGCGCACCACGTCAAATTCTTCGTCCGTCAGCTTGCCCGGCTTGTTCAGGATCTCAAGCGGTATCTTGGCTTTGCCCAAATCGTGCAGCAAACCTGCAAAACCAGCCTCGCGGCAGGTGGCGTCGTCCAGCCCCAATTGCTGCCCCAGCGAAACCATCAGCGCGCACACCGCCACCGAGTGCATGTAGGTGTAGCCGTCCGCCGTTTTCAGGCGCGCCAGGCTGACCAGCGCGCCGGGGTTGCGGTAAACCGAATCGGTAATTTCTTCCACCAAGGGCAGGCACTGTGCCGTGTCCAAGGCCTTGCCCAGGCGCACTTCGGAATACATCGACGTGACGGCCTCGCGCGAGCGCTTGCAAACCTGGGCCGCCTCCGCCATCGCGTCACGCATTTGGTCAGCGCGCTGCACGCTGCCCGCCGTTGTAGAGGCAGCTGGCCCCGCAGCAGAAGCAGCGGGTCGGGAGGCTGACGCTGTACTTAAGGAGCGCGATGCACTGGGGCCTGCATTCGCGCTGGCCAGCACTGCGGGCATCACCCGGTCATTGCGCAGGCCCGGTAGCGCTTCACTGGCCGGCGGCGCCACATCCAAGCCCCGCGCAGGGTCAATCCACACCTCGCGCACGGCACTTTGTCGCAGCTTGTCCAGATCAGCCGGGTCTTTCAGAACAAACTTGGTCTTCCAGAACGGGTGGTCGATCCATGCCCCTTCGAGCGCATGCAAGTGCATGCCCAGGCGCGCCTGCTCAACCGGTATCTTCTTAAGCGTGCTCGCAGGAGCCGTCGCCATAATTTTTCAGTTGAGCCAACATGGTTCGATTCTGCAGCATCTTTTGGCAGTTTGTGAGGAGGGAAATCTGTCGCCAAAATGACAGGGGTCAATGACACCAAGGTCTGTTCGGCTCATGTTGCGCTACCTCACCATCCCCGTCACGCCGTTTGCTCAGAATTGCTCCCTACTTTGGTGCGACGAAACCTTGGAAGCGGCCTTGGTGGACCCGGGCGGTGAGCTACCCAAACTGCGTGCTGCTGTGCGCCAGCGGGGCCTGACGCTCAAACAGATTCTGCTGACGCACGCGCATATTGACCACGCCGGCGGTGCAGGCACCTTGGCGCGCGAAGACAGTTTGCCTATCGTGGGCCCGCACACGGGCGACCAGTTCTGGATCGACGGGCTGCCTGAGCAAGCGCGCAACTTTGGATTTCCGCCGGCCGAAAGCTTTGCGCCGACCCGCTGGCTGGCCGATGGCGACACGGTTCAGGTGGGCCGGGAGACGCTGGCCGTGCGCCACTGCCCCGGGCACACGCCCGGGCATGTGGTGTTTCATGACCCCCAGACCAAGCGCGCGTTTGTAGGCGATGTGCTGTTTGCCGGCAGCATCGGCCGCACGGACTTTCCGGGCGGGCACCACCAGACGCTGATCGACAGCATCACGCAGCGCTTGTGGCCCATGGGCGACGACACGGTGTTCATTCCCGGCCACGGCCCGGAGAGCAGCTTTGGGCGCGAAAGGCGCAGCAATCCTTATGTGGGCGGCACTTGAGCTTTGGCTTTGTCCACAGGCTGTTGAGAGCTTGTCCAGAGCTTATTGGGGACTTATCCAGCGCTATTGGGCACCTTGTTCACCGCTTACCCACTTCGGGCGCGGCATCTGTCCACGCCCCATGCCCACCTTGTCCAGACCTTATGCACAGCCGGGGTGAGACCCAGCTGGACCCTGTGACCCCTGCTCTCAGCGTGCTGCACCCGTCTGCGGCGCCGGTGGCCCGAAGTTGCGCGGGGGTTTGGCCGCCGCCTCGTACACCGGCAACAGGCGGCTCAAGCGCCCCTGAATGTCTTTGATGCGGTCGCCATTGGTGGGGTGTGTGGACAAAATCTTGGGCGGCGCGCCACCACCGCTGGCGCTCATCATCTTCTGCCACAGGGTGACACCGGCACGCGGGTCGTAGCCTGCCTTAGCCGACATCACCAGGCCCAGTGCATCGGCTTCTGATTCGTCTGAACGGCTGAAGGTCAGGCTGGCCAAGTGGGACACACCTTGCGCGGCAAGGTCGCCCAGGCCACCCAAGCCCAGCAAAGCAGCGCCCAGACGCAGCGCGCCGGTGGTCAAGCCGCCTTTGGCCATCTGCTCGCGCGCGTGCTCCAGCAGTGCATGCGCAACTTCGTGGCCCATGATGGTGGCCACTTCATCGTCACTCAATTGCAGCTTGGACAAGATGCCGTAATAAAAGGCGATCTTGCCGCCGGGCATGCAGAAAGCGTTGACCTCGCTGCTGCCGATGAGGTTGACTTCCCACTTCCATTGGCCCGCGCGCTCGTTGCACTCGGGCGTGAAAGGCACGATGCGCTGCGCGATGGCGCGCAGGCGCTCCAGTTGCGGGTGGCTTTCTGGTGCCAGCGCGCGCTGGCTGGACGCCTGCTGCAACATCTGGCGGTATTGTTGGCTGGCCGAACCTTCCACAGAACTGGCCGGCACCAGGCCAGCCGCCTTGGAGCGCTTGCACTCCGGAATGCTTGCAGCCAATGCGGCCCCGGGCGCCAATGTGGCCGCCGCCAGCACCTGGCCAAAGCGGCGGCGCGAATGCAAGCTGCACCAGCAAGTCGGGCGATGGCCTTCGTCCGGCTCGCCAAGCTCCACCGCAGGCAACGCGGCCCTCGGGCTATTCTTCTTCAGCGTCTTGCTCATATGCGCGCTCCCAACTGAAACGGTTTATGCGGCCCTGTCAATGCAGCTCGAACGATTCTAGGCACCCCTCGGTTGACCCCCGAAGCCTCGATAGGACTTGCACCCCGCTGGGGTCTTGAATCTGCGACGCGAACCTCCAAATGCACGTGATGAACAGCCACACCCACATCGCATGCGCCAGCTGCGGCGCACTCAACCGCGTGCCCAGCCAGCGCTTGGCCGAAGACCCCACCTGCGGCCAATGCCACCAGGCTTTGCTCAGCGGTGAACCCCTGGAACTGAGCGACGCGAATTTCGATCGTTGGGCCCAGCGCACAGAATTGCCCGTGGTGGTGGACTTCTGGGCGCCGTGGTGCGGCCCCTGCCGCATGATGGCGCCGGCCTTTGCACAAGCGGCAGCCACGCTGAAGGGGCAGGCTGTGTTGGTCAAGGTCAACAGTGACGACAACCCGCAACTGGCTGCGCGCTTTGGCATCCGCAGCATTCCCACCCTGGTACGGCTGCAAGCCGGCCATGAAACCGCGCGCACCAGCGGAGCCTTGCCTGCAGGGCAGATCGCCGCCTTCGCCAAGGCAGCTTGATCGACTAAGGGGTGAACACGCGAGACCGGTGGGCGTAGGATGGTTTCAGTGGCCCAAGGTGGCCCGCATCGCAGGCGTCACCGATGCCACTGACGCCTTGGGCATTCACATGTGTCGAGTCTCGGAGGTCCGTCATGCTTCACCAGATACGCCGTCCCATCGCACTGGCCGTTGCGGCGCTGGCCGTCGTTGGCGCCCCGGCCCATGCCCAGACCGCGTCCGAGCAGCGTGTCACAGGCCCACAGGCCCGCTATTGGCTCAATGCCGAAACCGGTACGGGCTTCATGGCTGGTGCGATGCAGAGTGGCGGCGGTTTGGGCTCGGTGATGGGCGCCGTCATGGGCTCGCTGACCGGGCGCGGCAGCGGTCCCACCAAGAACCTGCGGCTGGAACTGGGCGGTGTGCGTGACGGCAACCCCTCTGAGGCTGTGCATGCGGTGCCGGCCGGCCTGGGCGTCGGTGCATCCTTGACGCTGCTGGGCCCAGAGCGCTCGGCACCTGCACCTGAACGCCGCGAGCGCGATATTCCAGAGATGCAGCAGGGCGAAAAGCCCAAAGGCCGCCTGCTCTTCTTCTGGGGCTGTGGCGAAAACGTGGGCCCGGGTCAGCCCGTGGTGCTGGACTTTGAAAAGCTGGCCGATGGCATTCTGCCGACAGACATGCGCTCTTTCACCATCAATACGGGGCGCGAAGGACCGGCCATGGGCCGTGACCGGGGTTATGCCTTCTGGCCGAACCATAAGCATGGCGCGACGGTGCCGGGCCAGGCTTCCCTCCAGGGTGACCACCAGGTTCAGGGCAGCTTCGTGCCAGACATCCGCTTCAATGTTGGGCCGACCCACGACTACATGGAGGCCGTGACGCTCAACCGTGTGCCGCTGCCCAGCGGTGCGCAGCGCCTGAGCTGGAACCGCCCGGCGACGGCGCTGGGCTACTTTGCCAACGGCTACGGATTCCAGCCCGGAGCAGGCGGCGTCAACGACATGGTTCTGTGGAACAGCAGCAGCGCCCGTTTGCTGGGAGGCGAGCAGCTCAACGGGTTCCTGCCGCCGGCCGAGACCGAGCGCCTGATCAGGGCCCAGGTGGTGCTCAAGGCCGAGACCACCGACTGCGCCGTGCCCAAGGAAGTGATGGCCGCCGCCGGCGGCGAGCTGATGATGGTGAACCTGAACGCCTTCGGCCCCGAGCTGAATGTGGTGCATCCACCGCGTCCGACCGAGCCCAAAGTGACTTGGGAACAGCAATACCAAGTGAAGCTGCGCTTGCGCTCGTTCACCGGCTCGATGGGCGGCATGGGTGCGATGGCCGGTCGGCCGGCACGCGACGAGACGCAGAACACCGCCGACAAGCCCATCAATCCGGCCGATGCCGTCAAGGGTGTGCTCAAAGGCATCTTTGGGCGTTGATCAATCGCGGCCTCGCCGCGCTCTTCGATCAAACAGCGCCGCGCAGCCTCTCGAAGGCCATCTCCAGATCCTTCGGCACCTCGTTGGCTCGCCAGGCCACCGTCTGGTCCGGTCGACACAAGAGCCAACGGTGTACATAAGCAGCGGGCAAATCCTCGCCACGCAAGTCGAGCACCGCAACGGGAACGCCAGCGCGCTCCGCAGCCGTCAGCAGCGCGGCCACATCGCCGCCATCTTGGGTCACCAGCAGGGTGTAGTCCGGGCCGAAGTCGTCGTACAAGGAACGTCCGTCGCGGCGCACAAAGTGAGGGGCTCTGCAGCCCGGTACGGTGGACGCCGTGAAGCTGCCCATGGAATAGGCGGGCGGCTTCTCGTCGTCGTAGACGATGACCGGCGATGCATCGTAGAAATAGCCGAAGTTGAGCCCGGCGCAACAGAATTGCGCCACGTTGAGTTCGTAGGCCTTGGCGCCGAACTCAGCCCGTAGCGCGTCTCCTTCGGGACCCGGGGCCTCGATGTCAGCCGGCACGCTACCGCGCATCTTGATCAGCGCCTGCGCATGGTTCATCGCAAAGTGCGAGACTTGCTCGGTGATGGGCTGACGCTCAGCCGCATAGGCGTCCAGCATGGCCGGTCCGCCCCAGCCTTTGAGAACGGCCGACAGGTGCCAGGCGAGGTTGAGGCCATCGGCGATGCCAGCATTCATGCCATAACCGGCATAGGGCACCCACAGGTGCGCGGCGTCGCCCGCGATGAAGGCTCGGCGATCTCGGAACTTGTCGGCCACCAAGCGGCGCGAAACCCAATCCTCGTCGCTGACGATGTCGTAGCTGAAGTCCGGGCCGACGCCCAGGATCTCGCGGATGGCGTGGTCGCGGTCCACGTCCTGCGGCTGCTCGCCCGGCTGCAGGTGGTTGTGCACCAGCCAGGTTTCGATGCCGTCGATGGCATACAGCGTGCCGCAGCGGCGCGGGTTCATCGCGTAAGTGCCCCACGAGGGCTCGTGCATCAGGGACCGCAGCTGCGGCGCGCGGATACAGGTGGACTGCACGTTCTGGATGACCGGTGTGCCAGTCAGCGACGCGCCGATGGCCTTGCGCACCGCTGACCGTCCACCTTCGCAGCCGATGATGTAGCGCGCGTGAATCTGAAGCTCGGTGATGTCGTCCAGGTTCAGGGCGGTGGCCTGAATGCCGTCATCGTCCTGCGTGAAGGACACAAACTGCGTGCGGTTCAGTAGCGTGACGTGGTCCAACGATGCCGTGTGTCGCAGCAGGATGGGTTCCAGGAAGATCTGGTTGATGCGGTGCGGCGGCTCCGGCGTGGGCCAGTTGCCGTCCGGACCGTCACATTCGGTAAACCGTTTGGCGTGCGCAGGAATGCGGATACGCGCCATCTCGATGCCTGTCACCGTGGTCTTGAAAGCCGCGTCGTGAGGGAAATCGGGCGGCAGTCCGTTGCTGCGCACATCGTCCACGATGCCGAGCCGGCGGAACTGCTCCATGGTGCGCGCGGCGACATGGTTGCACTTGGGGCTTGGCGGCTCCAGAAAACGCCGGCTCTCCAGCACCACGCTGCGAATGCCGCGCCCGTGCAGGTCCATGGCCATGGTCATGCCGACCGGCCCGGCGCCGACGATCAGCACCTCGGTTGTCAACACCTTTGTCATGCGTGTTCAGTCCGCTTTGTAGCCCGTGCTGGCCACGGCCTTGCCCCAGACTCGTGTGTCGGCTTCGATGAGCTTGGCAAATGCCTCGCGCGAGGTTCCGGTTGGCGCAAAGCCGGCGGCTTCGATGCGCTGGCGTGTGTCTGGCGCCTGCAGCACCTTCAGCATGTCGGCGTTGAGTTTGTCGAGCAGCTCGGTGGGCGTCCTCGCCGGTGCCACGATGCCGAACCAGGAGGTGATCTCCAGGTCGATGCCTTGCTCCTTGAGCGTGGGCACCTCGGGCAGGGCCGGGTTGCGGCCCGGGCCGGTGACCGCCAGCGCACTCAGCTTGCCGGCTTTGATGTTCGGTGCGGCGACGCCGACGCTGGCCAGCACCGCCTGCACGTCGCCGTTGACGATGCCAGTGATGACGTCGCCGGTGTTTTTGTAGTGCACGATCTCGGGCTTGATTTTGATCGCGTCACCCAGGATGAAGGCGCCGAAATGCCCCGGTGTGCCCGCTCCGAAGGTGCCCATGAAGATGCCCTGGGGCTGCTTCGCCGACCAGGTCGCGAACTCCTTGACGGTCTTGGCTGGTACCTTGTCCGGGCTGCTGGTGAGCACGAAGTCGGAGGTCACGACCTGGCTGACCGGAGCAAAGTCCTTGATCGGGTCGTAGGCGAGCTTGCGGTAGGTGGCCGGGGCGATCACGAGATTACCGGTCAGGCCCAGCATCAGGGTGTAGCCGTCCGGTGCCGCGCGCGCGGCTTCGGTTGCGGCGATGGCGCCGCCCGCACCGGGTTTGTTGTCGACCACCACGGTCTGGCCGCCCCAGTGTTCTGACAGCTTCTGGGCGAGCACGCGGGCGAGGATGTCGGGGCCCGCGCCCGGCGGGAATCCAACGATCAAGCGGACTGGGCGTGACGGATAGGCGCTGCTTGCGTTTTGAGCCAAGGCCAGAGGCAGGGCGGCCGTGGTCAGGAGCAGGACGGTCAAACCTCGACGTGCGATCTTCATTCAGGTCTCCATCGACATCGTTGTGAACGGCAGGCAGGGTAATCGAACGCGAACGCGCCCGAGCTGCAATCGGCAGCCGCGGACACCACAGCCCAGGATAGGGTCAAGGGTGAACCCTAGGGCCTGATCAAACGCATCAGAAATCCTGATTGGCAGCAAGGCGCTGCGGGGTCTATCGTGCAGGCATCGTGTTCACCCTGGTGGAGTGTCTTCATGCAAAAGTCGTCCTTGTCCCGAACCGCTGGGGCACTTTCGGTCCTTTCGGTCATTTCAGCCTTGGCCGCTTGTTTGCCCGCGACCGCGCTGGCCGGCACGGTCACCGTGGTCACCAGTTTCCCCAAGGAGCTGACCCAAGCCTACAAGGCCAGCTTCGAGAAGGCCAACCCGGGCATCAAGGTGGAGATCCTGAACAAGAACACGGTGCAGGGCATCGCCTATGTGCGCGAACTGCCGGTCGGCCAACGGCCCGACATCTTTTGGGCCAGCGCGCCTGACGCTTTTGAAGTGCTGGGCGGGCAGAAGCTGCTGGACAACATCGCCGACCTGGCCAACAAGGCTGCGCCGGCCAAGGTAGGCGCCTACCCGATCAACAGCCCGCAGGGCCTGTACCTGGGCCAGGCCCTTGCAGGCTATGGCCTGATGTGGAACACGCGTTACATGGCGGCCAACAAGCTGCCGGCGCCCAAGCAGTGGGCCGACTTGGCAAAACCGGTGTATCACGGCCACGTGGCCGTGAGCTCGCCTTCGCGCTCGGGCACCACCCACCTGACGGTTGAAACCATGCTGCAGGGCGAAGGCTGGGAAAAGGGCTGGAGCCAGCTTCTGCAAATCGCCGGCAATTGCGCGGCCATCACCGAGCGCAGCTTTGGCGTGCCCGACGGCGTGAACAACGGCCAGTTCGGTGTCGGCCTGGTGATCGACTTCTTCGGCCTGGCCGGCAAGTACAGCGGTTTTCCAGTGGAATTTGCCTACCCCGATGTGACGGCCGTGGTGCCGGCCAACATCGCCCTGGTTGCCGGCGGCAAGAACCCAGCCGAGGCGAAAAAGTTCATCAGCT
Source organism: Rubrivivax sp. (assembly GCA_965249635.1). GTDB lineage: Bacteria > Pseudomonadota > Gammaproteobacteria > Burkholderiales > Burkholderiaceae_C > Rubrivivax. The sequence continues at coordinate 76,869 of OZ252249.1, forward strand.
ACACCGTCAGCCTGGAAGGCCAGCAACTGCTGTACGACCCGAAAATCTCGCGCCTGCCCATCCTGCCGCCGGCCGCGATGGGCGGCAGGGCGCCTCAGGGCTACCCTGACCCGTTCGAAATTGCCAAACGCGCCAAGGTGCAGTTCAACAGCGACTTGAGCGAGAGCCGCTACAACGTGGTGTCGGCCATGTTCGACCAGACCATCACCTTCCGCATCAAAGAACTGCAGGCCGCCACCAAGGCCATTCACGCAGCCGATGCGGCCTTGGCGAAGAAGGCCAACCCCAAGGCCGCAGCCTTGCTGAACGAGGCCCGCGCCACGGCCTTCACGGCGGTGGTCGACGCTGCCAAGGTACTGGACAAGGACTTCTTGGCCACCTTTGCCGCGAGCAAGAAGGACGCCGCTGTAAACAAGCGCGTCACGGCTCTGGAGGACCACTGGAACACCAGCGCCCGCAACAACTACGAGCGTGCGCGCGGCCTGGCCGAGCAGGCCCTGGGCCTGGCCAAGTGAGTTGACGTTGGCGTCCAAGCGGACGCCCACCAACGACTGACTCCACGGGAGACGAGATGAATTCAAGTTCCACTGCGGCCACCGGGTCGCAGCTTGGACCGCGCACGGGCCTGCGCGCCGCCTTGGGCCAGGTGCGCCCGGGCGTCTGGCTGGCCGGCGCCCTGGTGGCCGCCTTTCTGCTGCTGTTCCTGGTGCTGCCCGTGGGCCGGGTGTTTTTCACCGCCTTCGTGGAAGCCGACGGCACGCCCACGCTGGGGCACTTTGCCGCCTTTTTCTCCCAGGGGCTGATGAAGGAAGCCTTCGCCAACAGCCTTTACGTAGCAGTGATGTCAGCACTGTTCGCGGCCCTCATCGCCGTGCCGCTGGCTTATTTCACGGTGCGCTTTGACTTTCGCGGTGCCCTGCTGATACAGACCTTGGGTGTATTGCCGCTCATCATGCCGCCCTTCGTGGGAGCAGTGGCCATGCAGCTGATCTTCGGCCGCTCGGGCTCACTGAATCTGCTGCTGAACGAGCACTTCGGTTTCAGCATCCCGTTCATGGACGGGCTGAACGGCATCATCTTCGTCGAAGCCATCCACTACTTTCCTTTCATCCTGATGAACCTGACGGTGGCGCTGCGCAACATCGACGGCGCCATGGAAGAAGCGGCCATGAACCTGGGTTGCCGCGGCTGGCGCCTGTTCTGGCGCGTCATCTTTCCGCTCGGGCTGCCGGGCTTCGTGGCTGGCGCATCGCTGGTGTTCGTCAAGGTGTTCGATGACCTGGGCACACCGTTGGTATTGGGGCAGACCAACCTGCTGGCGCCGCAGGCCTATCTGCGCATCACCCAGGTGGGACTGGAAGACCCGATGGGCTATGTCATCAGCGTCATCATGATCGTGTTTTCCATCGCTGCCATGGCGCTGTCGGCGCGGGTGCTCAAAGGGCGTGACTACGCGACCACGCAAAAGGGCGGCGGCAGCATCCAGCGCCGCGTGTTGTCGCCCTTGGGCTCGTTCATGGCCTATGCGTGGATCTTTGTGGTGCTGCTGGTGGTGCTGTCGCCGCACCTGGGCGTGCTGCTGCTGAGCTTCGCCCAAGTGTGGAGCTTCTCGCCCCTGCCCGACGCCTACACCCTGGCGCATTACGCCACGGTGTTCGAAGACTCCAGCGGCATGATCAAGAACACCTTGCTGTACTGCGGCCTGGCCGCTGGGCTGGATGTGGTGTTGGGTGTGACCATTGCCTACCTGATGCTGCGCACCACCTTGCCAGCGCGGCAGTGGCTGGACTGGGCGGCCACGGCTTCACTGGCGGTGCCGGGCATCGTGCTGGCGATTGGCTATTTGCGACTGTACAAAGGGGTCACCGTGCCAGGCACTGACCTGTTGCTCACCGGCACCTGGGTGATGATCATGCTGGCCTATGCGGTGCGCCGTTTGCCTTATGCCCTGCGCAGTTGCGTGGCGGCGTTACAGCAGGTGCATGTGTCGCTGGAAGAGGCCGCTGAAAGCCTGGGCGCCACCAAACTGCGCACCATTCGGCGCGTGATGGTGCCGCTGATGGCCGGAGGCATTCTGGCGGGGTTTGTCACCAGCTTCATCACTGCAGCGGTTGAGCTCAGCGCCACCATCATGCTCACGTCGGCCGAGAGCCAGGCGCCCATGAGCTACGGTATTTACCTGTACATGCAGTCGGTGGCGGGCCGTGGCCCGGGCGCCGCCTTGGGCGTGCTGGCCATCGTGGTGGTGGCCATTGGCACCTACCTGTCGCACCGGGTGGTGGAGCGCACCCAAACCCGCTTCCAGCCGGCCACGAAAGAAACATCATGAAAAAGGTCAGTGTGCAGTGCCGCCATGTGCGGCTGTCCTACGGCAACACCGAGGTGCTGAAGGACGTGAACCTGGACATCGAGCCCGGCGAGTTCTTTGCCCTGCTCGGCCCTTCAGGCTCGGGCAAGAGCACGCTGCTGCGATTGATTGCAGGCTTCAACAAGCACCAGAGCGGCGAATTGCTCATCGACGGCAAGGACGTATCGGCCCAGCCGCCCTGGGAACGCAACATCGGCATGGTGTTCCAGAGCTATGCCCTGTGGCCGCACCTCAGCGTGTGGGACAACGTGGCCTTCGGGCTGGTGGAACGCAAGGTGGAAAAAGCGCTGCTCAGGCAGAAGGTGGGCGCAGCGCTGGAATTGGTGGGCCTTTCGGCCTATGGCGAGCGGCGGCCGAACCAACTTTCCGGCGGGCAGCAGCAGCGCGTGGCGCTGGCGCGCACCATCGTCATCGAGCCGCAGGTGCTGCTGCTCGACGAGCCCCTTAGCAACCTCGATAAAACGCTGCGCGTGCAGATGCGCCAGGAACTGCTGGCCATGCAACGCCGCTTGGGCCTGACCACCATCTTCGTCACCCATGACCAGGAGGAAGCCATGACCACCGCCGACCGCATGGCGGTGCTGGACAAAGGCGTGGTGCAGCAGGTGGGCGCGCCGGCCACCCTGTACGACTACCCGGTGAACGCCTTCGTCGCCAACTTCGTGGGCACCATGAACTTGCTGCCCGGCCAAGTGCGCACGCGCCACAGCACCGGCTTGACGCTGGCCATTCAAGGGGTGGGTGACCTGGCCTTTCCGCTGCTGGCCGAGGCCCCGAACAGCCCGAACCTGATGGTCAGTTTCCGCCCGCATTCGCTACGCGTAGAAGTGGCCGACGCGGCGCGCGATGCGCGCTTCGTCTGGATGCCCGGCATCGTGGAGGCCAGCGAATTTCTCGGCGAGTTCACGCGCTACCGGGTGCGCGTTGGCGATCACCAGTTGGCGGTGGACCAGGCCCATTACGCGGGCCTGAGCAAGTTCCCCGTGGGCGGGGCGGTCAACCTGGGGCTGGAGCCTTCACAGGTGCGGCTGCTGGCGGCCTGAGGGCGCAAGGGGTCACCTCGCGATGGAGCTGTACCAGATTCGCGCCTTCGTCACCGTGGCCCGCCTGGGCCATGTGACCAAGGCGGCCGATGCGCTGTGTGTCACGCAGCCGGCGGTGACCGCGCAGATCAAGGCCCTGGAATCGAGCCTGGGCGTGGCCCTGTTCGACCGAAGCGGCGGGCGGCTGACACTCACCCGTGCCGGTGAAAAGCTGCTGCCGCAGGCCGAAAGCCTGCTCGCCGCGTCGCATGAGCTGCTGAGCATGGCGCGCCACATGCAGGGCGAGATCGCCGGCCGCATCGACCTCGGCCTGCCCGGTGAGACCACCGAGTTCCTGCGCCTGGGGCCGCTGGCAGCCGGCGTGCAGCGCGACCTGCCGCTGGTGGAGCTGCACACCCACCGTTCGGCTGCAGGCCAGTTGCTGGACCAGGTGCGCGGCGGCGGCCTGGCGGCAGCCTTTTCCATCAGCACCCATCCGCCACGCGACTTGCACTGGCAGGCCCTGCGCTCGGTGAGCTACCGCCTGGCCATTCCTTGCGCACTGGCCGCCGAGATGCAGCGCGGCGGCTGGCGCGTGCTGGCCGGCCTGCCCTGGGTGGATGGCGCGGTCGATTCCCATATCCACCAGATGCTGCGCACCCTGTTCGAACAACAGGGCCTGGCACCCAACGTGGCCTTGCGCAGCGACGACACCAGCGCCCTGGAAGCCTTTGTCCGCGCCGGCAGTGGCTGCGCCCTGTTGCGCGAAGAGGTGGCCTTGCCGGGTGTGGAGCGCGGCGAGTGGGTGGTGTGGGGCCATGCCCGCGTGGACGCGCAGCTGTATTTCAGCAGCGCGGCTGAGCGCAGCAGCGACCCGCTGGTCGTGGCGCTGGGCTCGGTGGTGCGCAGTGTCTGGCTGTGAGGCGACAGCGGCGCGCTTCAGCCAGCGGCCAGATCCACGAATCGCCAAAGATCACGCATGAACGGGTGGCGCCAGTAGCCGCGCACTTGCGGCTGCAACAGGTCGTTGCGCATGCGGTGGGCGTGCGTCTTGTAGGGCATGTAAGCCACCATCATGTCCTTGGCTTGTCGCATCACGGCGTCGCGCTGCGGGCCGTCGGGCAAGGCCGCTTGCTTTTCGTACAAGGCGTTGAACGCCGGCAGATCAAAACGCGCGTCGTTGGATTCGGCGGCATTCGGCCCGTAAGCGATCCCCAGCATCTGCGAGCCGTCTGACGAAACCGACTGCCAAGCGTAGCCCCACATCATCAAGCTGCCTGAGCGCGTGCGTTTGAGCAGGTCGGGCCAGTTGGAAATTTCAAACTCGATGCGCAAGCCGATGCGCTGCATGCTGCGGCGCCACAGGTCGTTGTTAGCACGGTCTTGCTGCTGCGCTTGCGAAGCCAGTTGCAGCACCAGGGGTCGCCCGTCCGGTTGTTCGCGCCAACCGTCGCCGTCGCGGTCCACATAGCCAAAGGTGTCCAACAAGGCCATGGACCGCTGCGGGTCGTGGTCGCCCATTTCGCTCTTGTAGGCTGGATCAAATCCGCTGGTGAACGGCGTCAGCGGCGACTGTGCGCGAATGGCCATGCCGCCATAGGTCTGTCGGATGAAGGCCTGGTTGTCAAACCCCAGCGCGATGGCGCGGCGCAGCGCCACCTGCGGTGGCGCATAGCCGCCCACCAACGGGTGCTCCATGTTGAAGTAGGTCATCACCATGTCGGCTTCAAGCTGCTGCTGCAGCCGGATGCCGCGCTTGGCCAGGTAAGGCGCCAGCCGGCCACCCGGCACCGCGCGCGGCACAAAGGGCCCCGGCACATTCAGCACGTGGTAGCTGCCGTCCAAAAACGACAGCCAGCGAGGCTGCGCCTCTTCCACCACGTCAAAGACCAATTCGTCGACCAAGGGCAAGGTTTTGCCTGCAAGGTATTGCGCTGCGGCTTGCGCCGGCGGGTCGGCGGCCGGCGTGCCGGAGTAGACCTCACCCCGAAAGCTGGGCGAGCGCTCCATGACGATGCGTGAGCCGCGCCGCCAACTTTTCAGGCGATAGGCGCCCGTGCCCACCGGGTGCGCAGGTATGTTCTCGCGGCCGTAAAACTCCACCACCTCACGCGCCACGGCACCGCTCATACCGGCTTCGGCCAACAGGTTGATGAAACGCGGGTCCGGTGCACCCAGCTGCATTTCGAACACATAGCGGCCCAGCACACGCGCACCGGCCACAACGGTGTCGTAGTCAAAGGGTGTTTTGTCGCGCAGGGCGCGTTGGCGCAGCTCGCTCAGGCCCAAGAGCTTGGTCGACTCAAAGCGGTAGAGGTCGCCGCTGTTGTATTGCGGGTCGTAGTAGCGTTTGATGGCATAGACATAGTCGGCCGCCACCAGCTCGCGCGGCTTGCCCTTGAACGCCGGGTCGTCTGCGAAAAAGATGCCCGGCTTCAGGCGCACGGTGAACACGCGGGCATCGTCTGAGACGTCGGGCAGGGCCAGCGCGGTGCGCGGCAGCAGGCGTGGCGGGCGCGCCAGGTAGTCGTACATTAGGGGCGACTCCAGCATCTGCGCAATCAGCTGGTTAGAGACACCGTCGCTGTTGATCTGCGCGGGGTCAAAACCTACCTCGGGCGTGACCAGCGCAATGCGCAGCGTCTTGCGCCCTGCGGATGTGCTTGTGGCTGCGGCGCTTGGCGCAGCCTGGCCGCCGCCAACCCCGGCGGCCAGCGCCGTGCAGGCAGCCGCCTGCTGCAACAAAGCCCGGCGTTCCATACCTCAGTGCGCGCGAGCGCGGGCCTTCTTCAAGTCCAGGTCGATGTCGACCATGTGCCACCACTCTTGCCAGAACAGCGGCCGGCGAAACCCGATGACCCACGGGTACCACATATCTGTACTGATGCGGTGCACACGCCCGCGGTAGGGCACGTAAGCGACGCCAAAGATCTTGGCTTGTTTGAACAAGGCCTCGCGCTCGGGGCCGTCGGGCAGCACTTCCATGCGGGCGTACAGCTCGTCAAACTCGGCCAGCTTGAAGCGCGCCAAGTTCTGGCCACCCGCTTGCGGCCCGTGCAGGCGGTACAGCGACGATTGCCCGTCAGGCCCGGCGGCAGAGGTGGCCAGCGTCCACATCTGCAACTTGCCGGCGCGCGCGTTTTTCAGCATCTCGGCAAATTCGCCCGTTTTGAAACTCACGCGCACCCCAACGGCTTGCATGTTCTTGCGGAAGAGGTCGTCGCGCTGGCGCCAGGTTTGCTGCGGCAGCGTGCCCATTTCCAAGATCATGGGTTCGCCGCTCGGCAGCTCGCGCCAGCCGTCGCCGTCGCGGTCGGTGTAGCCAAACAAGTCCAACAAGGCCCGTGCGCGCGCCGGGTCGTAGTCACCGGCCACGCTCTTGAACGCGGGGTCGTAGCCCGTGGTGTGCGGCATGAGCTGCGACTGCGCGGGCACGGCGTGGCCGCGCCAGATGAGGTTGATCTCGCGCGGAATGTCCATGGCCAGCGAGATGGCGCGGCGCAGCGCGACCTTCTCCGGCGTGTAGCCGCCCACCACCGGGTCTTCCATGTTGAAGTAGGTGAAGGTGAGGTCAGAGCCCAGCTGCGAGCGGCCGACGATGCCTTGTTTGGCCAGGTTCGGCGCTACCTTGCCATTCGGCATGGCTTCGGTGATGAAGCCTTCGGGCACAGGGCCGTACTGGCCCGCCGCCATGTCGATTTGCCCGTTCAGGAAGGACAACCAGCGCGGTTGGTCTTCCGGAATGATCTGCACGCGAATCTCGTCGATCATCGGAATGCGCTTGCCCTTCATCCGCGCCAGGATGGCCTGGCCTTCGGCATCATCGGCTGCGGGCTCGGCGTCGTAAAAGCGCTCGCGGTAATCGGGGTTGCGCTCCAGCACGATTTCAGAACTGCGGCGCCAGCTTTTCAGTCGGTAAGGGCCGGTACCCACCGGGTGCGCGCCAATCTTGTCGCCGTAAAAAGCCGCCACTTCGCGCGCTTGCGCGCCCAGCAGGTCAGAGCCGGCGATGCTGCTGATAAAACGCGGCTGGGGTTTGATCAGCTCGAAGCGCAGGGTGTTGCGGTCCAGCGCGCGCAGGCCTGGAATGACACGGTCGTAGTCGAAGGGCTTCTTCTGCTGCACCACTTCGCGGCGGTAGGCTGACAGCCCGTTGATGCCCAGGCTTTCAATCCAGCCCCACAGCTCACTCTTCAGCGCGGGGTCTGCCGTGCGTTGCAATGCAAATACAAAGTCCTGCGCCACCACTTCGCGCTTGCTGCCCTTGAACGCCGGGTCGTCGGCATAAAAGATGCCGGACTTGACCTTGATGGTCCAGGTCTTGAAATCAGGCGACACCTCGGGCATCCCGTCAGCCAGCAACGGTTTGACCTTGGCCGGGCGCGCCAAGTGGTCGTAGGTGTAGAGCGCCTCAAAAATGTGGGGCGTGATGGTGCGCGAATAGATATCGCTGATGTTGGACGGGTTGAAGCTGCTCTCCGCGCTGCGAAAAGCGACGTTGAGCACCTTTTTCTCCGACTCAGCCCAGGCGGGCGCATGGGGTCCTGCCAGAGTGCCTAACAGCACCATGCACGCTGCAGCCCAGACGGTGCGCGCTTTCATGGTTTGGCCGTGGGTTTGAGCCGCTCGTCAAGATCCACCATGTGCCACCACTCGTTGTGAAAAGGCGGCCGCCGAAAGCCGATGACCCAAGGGTGCCACATGTCGGTTGAGATACGGTGCACCGTGGTTTTGTAGGGCATGTAGGCGATGGCCAGCCGCTTGCCTTGCTCCATCAGCGCCAGGCGTTCCGGGCCATCGGGCAATTGGCTCAGTCGGTCGTAGATGGCGTCAAATTCCGGCAACTTGAAGCGCGCGTAATTCTGCGAACCCGACTGCGGGCCATGCAGGCGCTGGAATACGCCCTGGCCGTCGGGAGAGGTGGCCGAAGTGGCCAGGCCCCACATCATCAACTTGCCCGCGCGGGCTTGTTTGGACTGTTCGGGCCACAAGCCGACATGGTTCTTCAAGCGGATGCCAATCGCGCGCATGTTCTTCAGCAAATCGCCTGACTGTTCGCGGTAGAACAACTCGGACTGCGTGTAGTAGTCCACCGTCAGCGGCTGGCCGTTGGGCCGCTCGCGGTAACCGTCACCATCGACGTCTTTGTAGCCATAGATGTCGAGCAGGGCCTTGGCGCGCGCCGGGTCGTAGGTGCTGGCCTCGCTCTTGAATTTGGGGTCATACCCGAAGGTGTGCGGCACCACCATGGACTGCGCCGGCACCGCTTGCCCGCGCCGCAGCGCCGTGATTTCGCGCGGCACATTCCAGCCCAGGCTGATGGCCCGCCGCAGCGCCACTTTTTCGGGCGTGTAGCCGCCCACGGTGTCGTCTTCCATGTTGAAGAAAAAGATCACCACCTCGGGGCCAATCTGTTGCCGCGCACCAATGCCGCGCTTTTGAAAGCTGGGCAACAACTTGCCGTTGGGCATGCTCTGCGGCACGTAGGTACCCGGCACCGAGGCCACCTTGCCGCCCAGCATGTCGAGTTCTTCGCTCAAAAAAGCCAGCCAGCGCGGCTGGTCTTCGTCAATGATGGCCACGCGCACACCGTCGATCAAAGGCAGCTTTTTGCCACGCAGCTTGGCGGCAATGGCCTGGCCGTCGGCATCGTCGGCTGCGGGTTCGGCGTCCCAACGCACGTCGCGATAGTCAGGGCTGCGCTCCAAAACGATTTCCGAACTGCGGCGCCAACTCTTGAGCTTGAACGGGCCCGTGCCAACCGGGTGCTCGGCAATGCGGTCGCCATAAAACTCAACGACTTCGCGCGCCTGCGCGCCGAGCAAGTCCGAAGCAGCCAAGACGTCCAAGAAGCGCGGCTTGGTTTCGTTCAGCGTGAAGCGCAGCGTGCTGCGATCCAGCGCCAGCATGCCTGCAATGGGCTTGTCGTAGTTGAACGTGCTCTTGGTCTGCACGACCTGCTTGCGGTATTCGTTCAGGCCGCTGATGCCAAAGGTTTCCACCCAGCTCCAAATGGGGCTCTTGTTGGCCGGGTCGGCGATGCGTTGGATGGCATAGATGAAGTCCTGTGCAACCAGTTCACGCCGCTGGCCTTTGAACGCAGGGTCGCTTTGAAAGTAGATGCCGGGCTGCAGGCGAACCGTCCACACCTTCATGTCAGCCGACACCTCGGGCAGCGCCTGCGCTGTCAGTGGTTTGGTTTTGGTGGGCTGCGCCAGGTAGTCGTAGTGGTACAGCGCCTCAAAAATGTGCGGCGTGATAGTGCGCGAATAGGTGTCCTGAATCTGTGAGGGGTCGAGGCTGGTCTCGGCTGCGTTGAAGGCCACACGCAGCACCTTGCGCGGCGGCGCCGTGTCCCTTTCAGCGACGGCCAGCGCGGGTGTGGCGGCGCCACAGGCCAGCAGCAGCACAGCGAACCAAGCACGCCCAAAGGCTGTCATTGCAATCCCCGCTGCAAAGCGGCGGTGTCCAGGTCCACATACTTCCACTGCTCGCGCACAAAGATGTTGCGCTCGTAACCCATCACCCAAGGCTGGGTGAGGTCGGTAAAGATGCGGTGCACATGCACTTTGGACGGCATGTAGGCGATGAGCAGGCTGCGCCCGCGCTCGATGACGGCCTGGCGCTCAGGCCCATCAGGCAGCGCCTTTTGTTGTTCGTACAGGCGGTTGAATTCGGGCAGGTCAAAGCGCGAGTGGTTGCTCTGGCCTTTGTTGGGACCGTAACCCATGGCCAAAAAAGTGTCGGCATCGGGTTGCCCGGCCAACCAGCCAACACCCCACATCATGAGCTTGCCGGCGCGCGAGGCCTTGAGGTTCTCGGGCCACTTGGCGGTCTTGAACTCGATACGGATGCCCAGCGCATCCATGTTGCGCTTCCACTGCTCCACGAGCTGGCGGCTCAGTTGGTCTGGCTGCGTCGAGTAATCCAACAGCAGCGGCTTGCCATCGGGCAGGTCGCGCCAGCCGTCACCATCCTTATCGACATAGCCATACAGGTCCAACAACGCCTTGGCGCGCGGCAGGTTGTACTCGCTCATCTCGGATTTGAACTTGGGGTCGTAGCCCCAGACACTGGGCGCGACGGTGCTCTGCGCGGGGATCGCTTGGCCGCGCCGCACCAGGCGGATCTCGCGGTCCAGGTCCACCGCCAGGCCAATGGCGCGGCGCAGCGCCACTTTGTCGGGCGTGTAGCCACCCACCACCGGGTGCTCCATGGCGAAGTAGCTGTGCGCGATATCGGCCCGCGCGTAACGCACCATCTGGATGCCACGTTTGGCCAGGTTGGGGGCGAGCTTGTTGTTGGGGATGACCGTCTGCGCAAAGTCGGGCGGCACTTCGTCCAGCAGGTCGGCTTCTTTGTTCAGAAAGGACAACCAGCGCGGCTGGTTTTCTTCAATGATGGAGATCTCCACGCGGTCCAGCATGGGCAGCTTGCGGCCCTTGAGCTGTGCGGCCACCTTTTGCAGATCCGGGCGGTCGGCCGGCGCCTCTTCGGCGTACAGCACTTCGCGGTAGTTGGGGTTGCGCTCCAGCACGATGCGCGAACTGCGCGTCCATGAACCCAGCTTGAAGGGCCCGGTGCCTACCGGGTGGGCATTGATCTTGTCGCCGTAGAACTCCACCACCTCGCGTGCCAAAGCGCCGGCAAATGAAGCGTCGGCGAAGTACTGCATGAAGCGCGGCGCGGGCTCCGCCAGCTTGATCTGGAAGGTGTAGCGGTCCAGGGTTTTCAAGCCTTCAACCACACGGTCATAGTCGAAGGGCTTCTTGGCATCAATGAGCTCTTTGCGCAGCTCGTTCATGCCCAGAATCTTTGCGCCCTCCAGGATGTAGAGGTTGCCGCTTTTCCACTGCGGGTCGTAAAAGCGCTTGAGCGAGTAGACGTAGTCGGCCGCTGTCAGCTCGCGCTTGACACCTTTGAAGGCCGGGTCGTCGGCAAAGTAAGTGCCGGGCTTGAGGCGGATGGTGAAGGTCTTGAAGTCAGCCGAAATGTCAGGCAGCGCAGCAGCGGTGTTGGGCCGCATTTCGAAGGGCCGCGCCAGATAGGCCCATTCAAACGGCGCTTCAAAGATGCCGGCCACCACCGTGCGCGAATACAGATCGGTGATCTGCGCCGTGTCGAATCCGCTTTCGGCAATTCGAAAAGCGTAGCGCAAGGCTTTCGCGGGGGCCTGGTCAGTCTGGCTGTAGGCCGGCCCGGTAGCCAGCAACAGGCTCGTGGCCAGCGCCAGCAGGGCAGTTCGCATCATGTTCGGGGCACGTCAGCAAAAGCCGGCAGTCTAGCGGGGTGGGCGCAGGTTTTGCTTAGGGTAGGCGTGAAGCGAGGGCTCGCGCTCGCCGCTCTACACTCGCGCCTCTCTCATCCATACGGGACTGTGGAATTCATGGCCGCTTACCTTCTGCGGCGCTTGTGGCAAATGGTGCCCACCTTGCTGGGCGTCGTGCTGCTGGTGTTTTTTCTGTTCAAGTTTTTTGGCGGCGACCCTGCTGAGATCATGGGTGGCCTGAATGCGACGCCCGAGCAGGTGGCCGCCATCCGCCAGCAGTTGGGGCTGGACGAGCCGGTGTGGGTGCAACTGGGCATTTACCTGAAAAGCATCGTCACCTTCGACTGGGGCCGCAGCTGGGCCACCAGCGAGGCCGTGAGCAATTTGTTCAAGACGCGCTTGCCCGCCACGCTGACGGTGATGTTGCCGATTCTGATCGTCGAGGTGCTGATCGCTTTGCCCATCGCCATGTGGGTGGCCTACCGTCGCGGCTCGTTTGCCGACCGCACGATTATGGTGATCAGCACCATCGCGCTGTCGATCAGTTTTCTGGTTTACATCATCGTGGGGCAGTACCTGTTTGGCTTCCAACTGGGCTGGTTTCCGGTGCAGGGCTGGAGTGACAACACCTGGACCAACCTGACCACCTATGTGCCGCTGCCTTTGATGCTGGCCGTGATGGTGGCGCTGGCGCCGTACACGCGGCTGTACCGCACCTTCTTTCTCGACGAACTCGGCCACGACTATGTGCGAACGGCTCGCGCCAAGGGGCTGACCGAAGGCACGGTGATGTTCAAGCATGTGCTGCGCAACGCGATGATTCCGATCTTGACGAATATCGGCTTGGCGCTGCCGAGTGTGTTTGTGGGTTCGTTTTTGATCGAGGTGTTTTTCTCGATTCCCGGCCTGGGCCGTGAGGTGCTGCTTGCGGTAAACCGCAGCGATTACCCGGTGATTCAAGCGGTGGCGGTGTATCTGGCGATGTTGACCATGGTGATCAATTTGGTGGTGGACTTGTTGTTCAAGCTGGTGGATCCACGGGTGGTGCTGAAATGAACGTGGCTGCCCTGTCCTCGACCGCTGAAGCCGCCATTGAACGCTCCGAAGGCGTCTGGCACGCCGCCTGGCGCCGGTTCAAAACCGATCGTGTTGGCATGATCGCCGGCATTGTGGTGATCAGCTTTCTGTTGCTCATCCTGTTCTCCTTCATGGGCTTGATTGCCAAAAAGTGGCAAAACGAAGTCGGCGTAGCCAACGCACCGCCCACCTTCTTGGGACCCCGCCCGCCAGAAGCCATCGGTGCGATCGAAGTGCCCAAAGGCCCCAACGTCGACCTGTCCGCCATCGACCCCCTGGCGCCGAAATACAAAGAATGGGACGAACGCGCCGCCCAGTTCAAAACCACCGAAACCATCAAGGCCGAAACCTTGCCCCTGGGCGCAGACCGCCTGGGCCGCGACGTGCTCTCCAAGGCCATCAAGGGCACGGAGATCTCGGTTTTTGTCGGCATCTTCGCCGCCGTTTTCGCTACCCTCATCGGCACCATCCTGGGCGCTTTTGCCGGCTTCTTCGGCGGCAAAGTGGGTGACTTTCTGGAGTGGCTCTATAACGTCTTCGAAGCCATTCCCGGCATCTTGTTGATCTTTGCCTTTGCAGCGGTTTTTGGGCGCGGCATCTTCACCGTGGTGCTGATCCTGGGCCTCACGGGCTGGACGGGGCTGTACCGCCAGGTACGCGCGGAATTCATGAAACACGGCGGGCGCGAATATGTGCGTTCGGCCGAGGCCATCGGCGCCAGCACCTGGAGCCGCATGTTCAAGCACATCCTGCCCAATGTCAGCCACGTCATCCTGGTGCGAATGAGCCTGCTCGTCGTTGGTTTCATCAAGAGCGAGGTCATCCTGTCCTACCTGGGCCTGGGCGTGGGTGTGGAAGACGTCTCTTGGGGCACGATGCTGGCCGAGGCGCAAAGTGAATTGATCCTGGGCTACTGGTGGCAGCTGGGCGCAGCCACGCTGTTCATGGCCATTTTTGTGACGGCCTTTTCGCTGCTGGCCGACGCCGTGCGCGATGCGCTGGACCCCAAACTGCGCGGGCTGGAGTGAACGACATGCTGCTCTCCATCCAAGATCTCAAAGTGGCCTTCCGCATGGGCAAGGTCAAGGGCGTGGCGCAGCGCGCTGATGCCGTCAAAGGGGTCAGCTTCGACATCCCTGAAAACAGCATCGTGGCGCTGGTGGGCGAGTCGGGCTCGGGCAAGAGCGTCACGGCCATGTCCATCCTGAATCTGTTGCCCGACAACGCCGAGCGCACGGGCAGGGTGTTGTGGCAAGGCAAAGACTTGCTGAAGGCGTCATTGGCTGAACTGCAGGGTTTGCGCGGCAAGGACATTGCCTGCGTCTTCCAAGACCCGATGCAGTCGCTGAACCCGGTGTTTACCGTGGGCGCACAACTGGCCGAGCCCTTGATCAAGCACATGGGCCTGTCCAAGGACGCCGCGCTGAAGCGAGCCGAAGAACTGCTGGGCGAAGTGGGCATGCCCGAGCCGGCGCGGCGCCTGAAGGCTTATCCGCACGAGCTGTCGGGTGGCCAGCAGCAGCGCGTGATGATCGCCATGGCGCTGTCTTGTGAGCCCAAGCTGCTGATCGCCGACGAGCCGACAACCGCACTGGACGTGACCATCCAGCGGCAAATTCTTGAACTCGTCGGCAGCATGAAAACCAAGCGCCGCATGAGCGTGCTGTTCATCAGCCACGACCTGGGCGTGGTGGGAGAGATTGCCGACCACGTGGTGGTGATGCGCAATGGCGCCATCCGCGAACAAGCGCCCGTGGCGCAAATCTTCAGCAAGCCGCAGGACAGCTACACCAAGGCGCTGCTGGCCTGCAGGCCTAGCCTGGAGGGCAACCCCGTGCGCTTGACGGTGATCGACGACCACATCGCCGCGCAGGAAGGCGCCACGGTATCCACGCAGCAAGCCAAGGCCAAGAACCCCGACGCGCCCGTGGTGCTGGAAGTGCGCTCGCTGGCCAAGAGCTTTTTCATCCGGCAGGGCCTGTTCGGCAAGCGCGAATTCAAGGCCGTGCAGGACGTCAATTTCAAGCTGCGCAAGGGCTACACCCTGGGCGTGGTGGGCGAGTCCGGCTCCGGCAAGACCACCATGGGCCTGACGCTGCTGCGCCTGCACGAGCCCACCGGCGGCGAGGTGCTGTTTGACGGCCAAAACCTGCTGAAGCTCTCCGCCGCCGAGCGGCAAGTGATGCGCCGTCGCATCCAGATCGTTTTCCAGAACCCGTATGCGAGCCTGAACCCGCGCTTCACCATCGGCCAGACGCTGATCGAGCCCATGGAGATCCACGGCATCGGCGCTGACACCACCGAACGCGAGGCCCGTGCCCGCGCGCTGCTGGGCAAGGTGGGCCTGACCGACAAGGCCTTTGGCAAGTACCCGCACGAGTTTTCCGGCGGGCAGCGCCAGCGTGTGGCCATCGCGCGCTGCCTGACGCTGAACCCGGAAGTGCTGGTGCTGGACGAAGCCGTCTCGGCGCTGGATGTCTCGGTTCAAGCCCAAGTGTTGAACCTGCTGAAGGACTTGCAGGACGAACTCGGGCTGTCCTACATCTTCATCAGTCACGACCTGGCCGTGGTGCGTTTCATCAGCGACGAGGTGCTGGTGATGAAAGACGGGCAGGTCGTCGAACAAGCCAGCGCGGCGCAAATTCTGGCCGCGCCGCAGCAGGCCTACACGCAGCGCCTGCTGGGTGCCATTCCACGCGGCTGGCGGCCGACGGTTTCAAGCGCCTGAAGGCAAGCGCGCGGGCGTTGAATGGGCGTTCATGGCGCCTGAACCTTCAGCAACATGAGGGCAATGTTGCTCTGGCATGCTGTGCGCAGCACCCGCCAACTTCGCAACTTCGACCCCCCAGCTGCTCATGAAACGACCCACGCGCCGCACTGCGGTGGCCATCGCTGCCGGCATGCTGCTGGCTTCAGCCGCCCAAGCCCAAACCGCAGCCGAGCCGGCACCCGTGCCGGCACCGTCGCCGGCAGGATCTGCTGCGCCTGCGGCCAAGGCACCAGCAACGACCGCAACCCCTTCGGCGCCCGCTTCGCAACGCGTCGAAATCACTGGCGGCCGTGCCAGCGACGACGAGCAGCGCCGGCGTTCCACCGCCGCCAAGATCATCATTGGCCGCGAAGAAATTGAGAAATTCGGCGACGCCACGGTGGGCGAAGTCTTGCGGCGCCTGCCCGGTGTCACTACCCCTGGGGCGCCCGGCCGCGGTGGTCCGCCGCGCATGCGCGGCCTGGGCAGCGGTTTTACCCAACTGCTCATCGACGGCCAGCGCGTGCCGCCGGGCTTTTCGCTGGAATCGCTGACACCCGAGCAAATCGAGCGCATCGAGATCTTGCGCGCACCCACAGCGGAAACTGGCGCACGAGCCATCGCCGGCACCATCAACCTCATCACCCGCGAAGGTTTCAAGCGCCGTTTGAATGACCTGCGCATGGGCTTTTCTGTCGAGAACGGCGAGGTCAACCCCGGCCTGTTCTGGACCCACAACGATTCAAAAGATGCGCTGACCTACAACGTCAGCGCGGCGGTTTTTCGGCCTTGGCGGCGCGACACCACGCAGGTGGACACAAAAGTCACAGACACCACCACAGGCCAGGTTCTGAACGAGCACAGCGAAACCAGCAACTCGGTCAGCCACCGCAAGGGCTTGCACCTCAACGGGCGCTTGCAGTGGCGCTTGAACGAAGCCGGCGACCAGTTCATGCTGATGCCGTCGGTTTTCCACAACGAAGGCTCCTCACAGCGCGACTCGGTACTCAAACAAACCGTACCAGTGGCGGTGCCCGGCCTCTTGGCGACGCTGCCCGACTACGACATCAGCGGCACCGCCAGCCGCAGCCACAGCACCGCTGGGCGGGTAAACATGCAGTGGCGCCAGCGCCTGGGGCCTTCACGCCTGGAGCTGACGGGCGGCGTCGGGCAATTCACCTCCGTGAGCCACAGCCTGCGGCAAACGCTGGGCGGACAGGGCCCCCACACCACCAGCGACGACAGCAACACACGCGACCGATCCGCGAACCTCAACGCCAAGCTCAGCACCTTGCTGGGCGGTAAGGCCGACGGCAGTGGCGAGCACAGCTTGGTGACCGGCCTTGAGGTGGAAGCCAGCCGCCGCAGCGACACCCGCACCAGCTTGTTGGACGGCCAGCCCTTGTTGACCGACTTTGGCGACGAGCTCACCGCGTCCAGCCAGCGCGTGGCCGCCTATGCGCAAGACGAATGGGCCGTCAACAAAAACTGGGCTGTGCACCTGGGCGTGCGCTGGGAAGGCATCAACACCCAAGGCCAAGCCGAGAACGGCGTGAAGCCCACCAACCGCAGCAGCGTGGTCACGCCCTTGGGGCACTTGTTGTGGAAGCCCGACCCGGCGCGCAAAGACCAGGTGCGACTGAGCCTCACCCGCAGCTACCGCTCGCCCACACTGGCTTCGCTGATTGCCAGGCCCAACCTAAACAACTCAGATCCGGTGCCGGGCAGCAACACCCCCACCACGGCCGATTCAGCCGGCAACCCCGCGCTGCGGCCCGAGTTGGCCAACGGCCTGGACCTGGCCTTCGAGCGCTATCTGGACGGCGGCGGCGTGCTCAGCGCCAACCTGTTTCACCGGCAGATCACCGATCTCATGCGGCGCGTGGTGGCCTTGGAAACCGTCAGCTGGTCGCCCGTGCAGCGCTACGTGGCACGCCAGCAGAACATCGGCGACGCCAGCACGCAGGGCATCGAGCTTGAAGCCAAGTTCCGGCTCGACCAAGCTTTTGCCGATGCGCCAGGTGTCGAATTGCGCAGCAACCTCAGCGTCTACCGCTCGCGGGTTGAAGGCGTGCCAGGCCCGGACAACCGCCTGGACAGCCAGGCCAAAGCGACGGCCAATGTCGGTGCTGACTACCGCTTTCGTGGCATACCACTCACCGTGGGCGGCAACCTGAACTTCGTTCCGGGTTACCGCACGCAGTTGTCCGACGAAGAAGCGGTGACGGTCAGTCGCAAACGCGTCTTTGACGCTTACGCGCTGTGGACCTTCAGTCCTTCCGTAGCTTTGCGCGTGCTGGCCAGCAACATGGTGCCTGAAGACTATGTGACTTCGCGTCAATATGTAAGCAACGCCTTGAGCAATTCAGCCATCACGACCTCTGACACCCATGTCAACTGGCAGTTCAGATTGGAGCTCAAGCTGTAAAAAGGCCTAGCGCCGCACTTCATGCTGTGCTGCAAAGTGCATTTGGAGCCGAACAGCGGGAAAGTACGAGCGGGATAAACGCCATTGGCAGAAGGGCGCAGGCTGGCCACACTGCGCCGCGATGCTCAACTTCTGCTTGCTGCGAGTCGCCTTATGAAATCCTTTACCCCGAAGACCTCTTCCACCCGACAAACCCATCGTCGCCAGCTCTTGGTGCTTGGTTCCAGCACTTTGCTGGGCTGGCCAACCGCGCGCGCCCAAGGGGTTGCTTCCGCCTGGCCGAGCAAGCCTGTGCGCATCGTCGTGCCCTTTGCTGCTGGCGGCACCACCGACATCCTCGCGCGCGCCTTGGCGCCCGAACTGCAGCGTGCTTTTGGACAGCCCTTTGTGGTGGAGAACAAAGGGGGCGCTGGCGGCAACCTGGGCGCCACCGAGGTGGCCAAGTCGGCACCCGACGGCCACACGCTGCTGATGGGCACGGTGGGCACACATGCGATCAACGCGTCGCTGTACCCCAAGATGCCGTTTGACCACGTGAAAGATTTTTCACCTATCACGCTGGTGGCCGGTGTGCCCAATGTGCTGGTGCTCAACCCGGCCAACGCCCAAAAATATGGCATCGCCTCGGTGCAGGACTTGGCGCGCGCCGCGCGGGCTCACCCCGGCAAACTGAACATGGCCAGCTCGGGCAATGGCACGTCCATTCACCTGGCTGGCGAGTTGTTCAAAAGCATGACGGGCACCTTCATGCTGCACCTGCCGTACCGAGGATCAGGTCCTGCTTTGCTGGACCTCATGGGCGGCAACATGGACCTGATGTTTGACAACCTGCCCAGCGCCATGCCGCACATCAAAGCGGGCAAGCTCAAAGCGCTGGCGGTCACCAGCGCCACGCGCTCAGCGGCTTTGCCCGAACTGCCCACCATCGCCGAGGCCGGCGGCGCAGCGCTCAAAGGTTTTGAGGCCAGCTCCTGGTTTGGTTTGTTGGCGCCGGCCGGCACGCCCGCCGACGTGGTCACCCGTCTGCAGCAGGAAGTGGCCAAGGTCCTGGCGATGCCCGCCATCAAGGAGCGGCTGCTGAACCTGGGTGCGACACCCAGTGGCATCAGCGGGGCCGACTTCGCTCGCTACATCGAGGCCGAAACCCGCAAGTGGGCCCAAGTGGTGAAGGTATCTGGCGCCAAGGTGGACTGAGCGGCACTTCTGAAAAGGCCAGCGCTGCTGGTTTGTGCAGCCCGAAAAAAAGGCGCCTCGTGGGCGCCTTGTTTTTCTACCGTCTTATGTCGAACCTGTTTGCGCCAGCCCCTGATTGACCAGGGTGTTGAAGCGCTTGTCTCTTCGGTTGTGGCGAATTCAGCCACCGGTTGTGCCGGCTCTACTGAAATTCGGTCTGCTCAAGCCTTGTTGTCTCCTCGGCCTCCTCGGTGCATTTGCGCTGCGGGCATGCCGGCTAAGCGAGCCGATGGCAGCGCAATGCACGAGTGCGCGGAATTTAGGCCCCCTTGCACCAAAACGGGGCTAGGGATTTCCCGGCCGCTTGCAACAAATCAGGTGTCTTGAAGCAGCCATTGCGCCGCGCGCTCGGCAATCATCAGCGTGGGCGAATTGGTGTTGCCGCTGGTGATGGTGGGCATGACGCTGGCGTCAGCCACATGCAGACCACGCACGCCGCGCACCGCCAAGCGCGGGCCAACAACGGCCAAGGGGTCGTCTTCGCGGCCCATGCGGCAGGTGCCTACGGGGTGAAAGATGGTGGTGCCAATGTCACCCGCCAGGCGCGCCAGGTCCTCATCGCTGGTGAATTGCGCTCCGGGTTTGACTTCCTGGGGACGGTAGCGTGCCAAAGCGGGCATCGAAGCGATGCGGCGCGTCAAACGCAAGGAATCGGCCGCCACCTGCCGGTCTTGCGCGGTGCTCAGGTAGTTGGGCTGGATGCGCGGCGGCGCCATCGGGTCGGCACTGGCCAGCCGCACATGGCCGCGTGACTGCGGGTTGAGGTTGCACACGCTGGCCGTGAAGGCGTCAAAGCGGTCCAGGGGCTCGCCAAACGCCGGCAGGCTCAAGGGCTGCACGTGGTACTGGATATTGGGCCAGCGTTGATCGGGAGCGCTGCGCGTGAAGGCGCCCAATTGGGACGGCGCCATGCTCATCGGCCCGCGCCGGCGCAGCACATAGTCCAGCCCGATCTGCAGCTTTCCCAGGTTGGAATTCGCCAATCGGTTCAGGGTACGCACGCCCTCAACGCCAAAGACAGCACGAATCTGCAGGTGATCTTGCAAGTTTTCGCCTACGCCCGCCAGTGCAACCTGCGGTTCGATGCCGTGCGCGCCCAGCACAGCCGCCGCACCGATACCTGATAGCTGCAGGATGTGCGGCGTGCCCACAGCGCCCGCAGCCATCACCACACCACGCGTAGCCTGGGCTGTGAACGCCTGGCCCCGCAAGGGTTGCCATTCGACACCTTGGCAACGCCACGCGCCGTCGGGGTCGCGCGCCAGCGGAAGCCGACGCACCTGCGCGCCGGTGATGACCCGCAAATTAGCACGCCGCCGCACCGGCTTCAGAAACGCTTTGGTGGCATTCCAGCGAACGCCGGAGCGTTGGTTGACTTCAAAAAAGCCCACGCCCTCGTTGTCGCCCGTGTTGAAGTCAGTCGTGGCGGGGATGCCCGCTTCTTGCGCGGCCTGCGAGAACGCTTGCAGGATGTCCCAACTGAGACGCTGTTGCTCCACACGCCACTCGCCACCAGCGCCGTGCTGCGCACCGCCGCCCTGCCAATGGTCTTCGTGCGACTTGAAGATGTCCTGGCTGGGTTGCCAGCCCCAAGCGGGCTCACCGGTCAGCTCTGCCCAGTGCGCGTAGTCACGCGCCTGGCCGCGCATATAGATCATGCCGTTGATACTGGAGCATCCGCCCAGCACCTTGCCGCGCGGGTAGCGCAGCCGGCGGCCATTCAGCCCGGGCTCCGCCTCGGTCTGGAACAACCAGTCGGTGCGGGGGTTTCCAATGCAGTACAGATAACCCACTGGAATATGAATCCAGGGGTAGTTGTCGTCCCCGCCGGCTTCAAGCAGCAGTACGCGACGCTGCGGGTCGGCACTTAAGCGGTTGGCCAACAAACAACCGGCGGTCCCCCCTCCGACAACAATATGGTCAAAAACAAGCGCTGGCGGCGTATTCATCGGGTAAGCCCCTGGGCGACAAAACAACAACTTGTCACTTGACCTGTATACGCTGCCGGAGTCAAGCCCTCATAATCTTTGGTTCGTGGTTGGATGCCGTACCTAAAGCTCATGGGTTTACGCTGGGTCGAAGCTCCAGATCGTGGTAACTTGACTTTGAGAGATTGAGGGCTTTCCCGTGGGAAACAAACTTTACGTCGGCAACCTGGCCTACTCGGTGCGTGATGAATCGCTGCAGCAGGCTTTTGGGCAATTTGGTACTGTGACCTCCGCCAAGGTCATGATGGACCGCGAAACCGGACGCTCCAAAGGCTTCGGCTTTGTGGAGATGGGCAGCGATGCCGAAGCCCAAGCGGCTGTCAACGGCATGAACGGTCAGCCTCTTGAAGGCCGGGCCATCGTGGTCAACGAAGCACGGCCGCGTGAAGAGCGTCCGGGCGGCGGTGGCGGCTATGGCGGTGGCGGTGGCAGCCGTGGTGGTTATGGCGGCGGCGGCGGTGGTGGCGGCTACGGTGGTGGCGCTGGCGGCGGCGGCGGTGGCCGCAGCCCCTACGGCGGCGGTGGCAGCCGTGGTGGCTACGGCGGTGGCGGCGGCAGCGGTGGTGCCGGCGGCGGAGGTGGCTATGGCGGCGGCGGTGGTCGCGGCGGCTACGGCGGTGGTGGTGGCGGCGGTGGTCGCGGCGGCTACGGCGGTGGTGGTGGCGAAAGCGGTCGTGGTGGCCGTGGCGGCGACGGCGGCTACTGAGCCAACTTCAGAGCAGCGTCTGGGCTGGGTATATGTTTCAGCCAGCCCACTTCCAGGTCGTTTAAGCAACTTGCTTGAAGCGGCCTAGGTAGGCAGCACACAACGAATGACGGCGAGCTTGGGCTCGCCGTTTTGTTTGGTGCGGTGGTTTATTCATTCACCCCGGCGGCGCTTGCGTCCACGGCCAGCAAACAAGTGGTCAAACAGGGCATTTGGCAACAAGCGCATGAGCTTGGCCACCAGACCCATCTGCCAAGGAATCACGCTGTAGGTCTTGCCCGCTGCGATGGCACGCACCGCGCGCTTCGCAAAACTGGGCGCCGACATCAAAAAAGGCATGGGGTAGCGGTTGCGCTCGGTCAGTGGCGTGGCCACGTAGCCGGGCAGCAGGGTCAGCACCCGCACACCCGTGCCTCGGCACTCGCCGCGCAGACTTTCGCAATAGGCCACGGCGGCGGCTTTGCTCGCACAGTACGCCGCATGACCGGGCAGACCCCGAATGGCAGCCACGCTCGCGATGCCCACCAAGACGCCCGAGCCCCGCTGGCGCATGGGCTGCACAAAGGGGTGAAACGTGGCCGCCATGCCCACATTGTTGGTGGCAAAGGTGTCGTGCAAAACCTGCAGGTCCTCGCGCACGGCCGTGTCCATGCCTTCGCTGATGCCCGCGTTCGCAATGACCACATCCGGCAGACCTTGCTGCTCGATGCAGCACAAACCCGCGGAGATGATCGCATCAGGCTGGCTGACGTCGGCTGCATAACACTGTGCTTGCTGCACACTCAAGCCCTGCTGCGCGAGCCAGCTTTGCATCGGTTCCAGCCGGCGCGCCACCAGCGCCAGGCGCCAGCCCTGCGCCGCATATTCAGCTGCCAGCGCTTGCCCGATACCCGACGATGCGCCGGTGATGAAGACCAGGCCTGCGGTCATGGCTCGCGCCTCATCGGTGCGTGGTTCAAGGCGCGCGTACCGCAGCAGGTCGCATCACAGCGCGAACCGGGGGTTTGAGTTCCAGCAACTTGGCTTCGTGGTCCCAGACGAGGCCGCCGGCTTTCAACACCTGGGTGCCCACGCGCAGTTCGACAGGCTTAGTGGTGCTGATGCGCTGCTGCGGTGTTTGCACCCGCAGGTATTCGCTGTCCATCTCCAGCACCTGGCCGTCTGCCGTGCGGGAGCGCACCTGCGCGCCACCCAGCAGCTCCACATCGGTGGCCTTGCCATTGGCACGCGCGCGACGTGCTGTGGCCACCGTGGCCGGGGCTGGGCCACCGGTGGTGGTCAAGCGCACCTCTTCGATCTCGACACGGTCGCTATCGGGATAGTGGTGCAGTTGCTGGCCTTCAACGGTGAGCTGCAAGCTGCCGTCAGCGGCAAAACGCTGCAGGCCAAAACCACGCAAGGTGTAGTCGGGCTCACCCGTTGGCGCGCGCACGCCGGCCGGCCGTGGCGCTTGTGGTGAATTTTTAACCAGCCACCAAGTGCCCAGCGCCAACAGCACCATCAGCAGCAGGGGCAGATAAGCGGTGAGTGCGTCGCGCACGCGAATGCGCCAGGGCGCGCGCGCGCGCCTGGCTTCGCGTGGCGCCGGGGGTACGTTTTCGTTGCCCAGCCGTATGGGCACCTCCGGCAAGTCCGGCAGGTTCAGCTCAAGCCCGGCTGCCGCCATCAGTGCCCATCCAGCGTCTGGCGTTGCTGCTGCAAGAGTGCCCCATAGCGGCCGGCCGCCATCAGC
This sequence comes from Rubrivivax sp., assembly GCA_965249635.1. Taxonomy (GTDB): domain Bacteria; phylum Pseudomonadota; class Gammaproteobacteria; order Burkholderiales; family Burkholderiaceae_C; genus Rubrivivax. The sequence goes on from OZ252249.1 coordinate 100,441, forward strand.
AGCAAGTCGCAGAACTCGCGCACCGCGCCTTCGCCACCCTTGGCTCGCGTGATGTGGTGTGCCAGCGCCAGCGCTTCAGCATGCGCTTGCGGCGGCGCGCAGGCAAAGCCGGCCCGCTCCAGCAAAGGCAGGTCGGGCCAATCGTCACCGATCGCAGCCACATCGGCCCAGACGATGTTGTGGGCGTCCAGCAAGGGCTGCGCGGCCGCCAGCTTGTCGCTGATGCCAAAACGGGCGTGGGCCAGCAGGCCCAAGTCGCCTATGCGCTTGCGCAGCGCAGGCGAATCGCGCCCGCTGATGACCCAGGGCGTGATGCCGGCTGCAGCCAAGAGTTTGAGACCATGGCCGTCCAGCACGTGGAAGGCTTTGAACTCTTCGCCGGCGCCGCTGATGTACAAGCGCCCGTCGGTCATGACGCCGTCCACGTCGAAGATGGCAGCGCGCATGCCGAGGCCACTGCCTTGCGCTCGCAGCAGGGTTTCGGGTGCAAAGCTCAGCGCGGCCATCAAATGACTTTCGACCGCATCAAGTCGTTGCTGTTGAGTGCGCCGATCAGCCGGCCGGCTTCGTCCACCACCAGCACGCTGGTGACGCGGTGCTGTTCCATCAGGGCCGCAGCGTCCACGGCCAAGGCTTCGGCACGGATCAACTTGGGATGGCGGTGCATGACGTCTTCAGCGTGCAGCGACAGCAGGTCGGCACCGCGCTCGATGAGACGCCGCAGGTCACCGTCAGTAAAGATGCCCAGCACCGTGTCATCGGCATCCACCACGACCGTGAAGCCCAGACCACCGCGGCTCATCTCGCGCAGCAGCGCGGTGAACGGCGCACCCTGCGCCACGCGCGGCAATTCATCGCCGCTGCGCATCAGGTCGCGCACATGCATCAGCAGTTTGCGGCCCAGGCTGCCGCCGGGATGCGAGCGCGCGAAGTCTTCTTCCACAAAACCGCGCGCATCGAGCAGGGCCACGGCCAGCGCATCGCCCAGCGCCATTTGCGCGGTTGTGCTGGCGGTGGGGGCCAGGTTCATGGGGCACGCTTCTTGGTCAACGGCGCTGTCGAGAACGATGTCCGCATGGCGGCCCAGCGTGGAGTCGGCTTTGCCCGTCATGGCCACCACGCTCACGCCCAGGCGCCGCACGGCCGGCAAGATCGCGGCCAGCTCGTTGCTCTCGCCGCTGTTGGAGATGGCCAGGATGACATCGCCGGGTGTGACCATGCCCAGGTCGCCGTGGCTGGCTTCAGCAGGGTGAACAAAAAAGGCGGGTGTGCCGGTGGATGCCAGGGTGGCGGCGATTTTTCGCCCGACGTGGCCGCTTTTTCCCATGCCCATGACCACCGTGCGGCCCGTGCAGTGCAGCATCAATTCGACAGCCCGCACAAAGCCCTCGCCCTGCCGCGCGGCCAAGCTGTGCAAGGCACGCGCTTCGATATCGAAGGTGCGCGCAGCCAGCGCCAGGATGCGGCTCTTGTCAAGCTGCGTGGCGCCAGCAGGTGGCGTGGCTTGTGGCGCGCGTGGCGGCATGGTGGGAGCTCGGCGCTGCTGGGGCTGTGTTCGGTTGAGAGTGGAGCGAGGCAAAGTGAGGTAGCGGTGCGGGGCGCCAAGGCAAGCTTGGCCTGCCTTTAGCATTGGCATTCTAGGAGCGTCCCTTTTGGCAACCACCCTCGAACTGGTCTTGCTGTACCTCATCGCCGCCGTGCTGGGTGTGGTGACGTTTCGGTTCATGAAGTTGCCGCCGATGCTGGGTTACCTGGTGGTGGGCGTTTTGATCGGCCCCAACGCCTTGGCGCTGGCCAAAGACAGCGCGGGCGTGACTTACCTGGCGGAGTTTGGCGTTGTGTTCTTGATGTTTGTGCTGGGCCTGGAGTTCAACCTGCCCAAGCTGAAGAGCATGCGCAGCCTGGTTTTTGGCTTGGGCTTGTCGCAGGTGGCCATCACGATGGCCGGCGCCATGATCGGCCACGTTGTGCTGCAGTGGCTGTTTTCATTCACCACGCGCGCTTGGGACTTGAGCTGGCAGGCCGCCGTGGTGCTGGGTGGCGCCATTGCCATGTCCAGCACGGCCATCGTTGTGAAGATGATGGCCGAGCGGCTGGAGCTGGATTCTGAACACGGCAAGCGGGTACTGGGCATCCTGTTGTTCCAGGACCTGGCCGTGGTGCCTCTGCTGGTCATCATTCCCGCGCTGGGCGCGCCGGCCGAAGACATGGCCCGCACACTGGGCTGGGCGCTGGTCAAAGCGTCGGTGTTGCTGACCGTCTTGTTGGTGGGCGGGCAGCGCGTCATGCGCTGGTGGCTCACCTTGGTGGCGCGGCGCAAGAGCGACGAGCTGTTCATGTTGAACCTGTTGCTCGTCACCCTGGGCTTAGCGTGGATGACGGAGCACGCCGGCCTGTCTTTGGCGCTTGGTGCGTTTGTGGCCGGCATGCTGGTGGCTGAAACCGAATACAAGCACCAGGTGGAAACGGATATTCGCCCCTTCCACGATGTGCTGCTGGGGCTGTTTTTCATCACCATCGGCATGAAGCTGGATTGGCGCTTGGTGCTGGACCGTTGGCTGCTGGTGCTGCTGTTGACCACCGTGCCTGTGCTGGCCAAAGGTGTACTGATTGCAGCCTTGGCCCGGTTCTTCAAGGCCACGCCGGGTGTGGCCATTCGCACCGGCCTGTACTTGGCGCAGGCAGGCGAGTTCGGTTTTGTGCTGCTCACCCTGGGCGCCGAAAAGGGCCTGATCGCACCGGCGTGGGTCAGCCCAGTGCTGGCCAGCATGGTGCTGTCGATGCTCGCCTCGCCCTTTCTCATCATGTACAGCAACCAGATCGTCAACCGCTTGAGCGCCAGCGACTGGCTGCTGCAGTCGGTGGCTTTGACGTCGATTGCCAAGAAGTCGATCTCCACCCAACGACACGTCATCATTTGCGGCTATGGCCGCAGCGGTCAGAACTTGGCGCGCCTGCTGGAGCAAGAACGCATTCCCTACATGGCGCTGGACCTGGACCCCGACCGCGTTCGCATGGCGGCCGCAGCCGGCCAGAGCGTGGTGTTTGGCGACGCCGCTCGCTGCAAAGTTTGATGGCTGCCGGCCTGGCGCGCGCAGCCGCTGTGGTGGTGAGCTACCACGACACGCCTTCAGCATTGAGAATCCTTAACCACGTGCATGCCCACGCACCCAAGGTGCCGGTGGTCGTCCGAACTGTGGATGACACTGATTTGGACAAGCTGCGCGCAGCCGGCGCGACCGAGGTGGTACCTGAAGCCATCGAAGGCAGCCTTATGCTGGCCGGCCACGCGCTGGCGCTGGTGGGTGTGCCCATGGCTAGGGTCATTCGCATCACACGCGATGCGCGTGACGCGCGCTACAGCCTGCTGCGCGGCTATTTCCACGGCGCAGACGACGACACCGTGGAAGAGCTGGAACAAGCGCGCCTGCTCAGCGTCAGCCTGCCCGCTGCTGGCGGCTGCGTGGGCAAGCCGCTGGGCATGCTCGCCCTGCACGCCACAGGGGTGCAGGTCGTATCCGTGCGGCGCGGCAACGGGGGCAGTGTGACCAGCGCCGACGACGGCTTGGTGCTGGCCGGTGGCGACACCTTGGTGTTGTCTGGCCTGCCCGAAGCGCTGGCACTGGCCGAGGGGAAGTTGCTGGGGGCGCATTGAGGCAGGCACGTGCAAGCGTGCGCGTCGGCCCTTAGCCTCACTTCCGATACAGAAAGTAAAAATCGGGCTGTAAGCCACGAAAACCTGAGCTTCGGCTCTATAGGACTGAGACCTTGGACCTAAACATGGACCCAGTTTTCGAATGTCCTGTCAAAGTCGAAATGTCGTTCACTACTTCCAGCCCGCTTGACAGCAAATGCGAAGCACATCCCAAAGGGGGCGATCCGGCCGAGCAATCGATCAATCACTCTTAACAGTGAACTCTACCTTTTCACCCTAGTCTCTGCTTGCCTTACTCTCATTACACTGTGTCAGGTATAACAGCCGATGAGGCAAACTCTCTCAGCTGAGACACGATTTCTGGCTCCTTTGCCTGCACAACGCGCCTAACCAACTCATAGTTGGTCTTGGTACTCATGTTTCGCGTCTGCCTGCGCAAGTGGTCAATCGCCTTGGTCATGGAGTCCAAGTGAACGCGGGCACCTTCCTTCGCTGGCTTCGAGCCTACGAGAACTCTGTACAAACGGCCACTGTTCTTACCAACTTGGAGCTGGAATTCTGAACGGCCACCGACAGCCTTCATTTGCTCTATCCCGCCAAGATAGCGGACTTCAACCAAGAATCCTGGATCAGCTCTATCACCTTCTACTACACGCAGTGCAAGCGGCACGTCATACGGGGAAGGTGAAACAGTCAAACCAACGTGGCCGGGTGGTCTTCCAGACACCTGTCGAACCAAACTAGAAGTGTCGACTTCGATCCAGTGACCGACTTTCGCTGTCATATCCGTGCCCTCTCAAGCAAGCGACCGATCGTAGACGAAAATATGAGGCTGAAGTTTGCAGTCCCATGGGGGTCTTCGGTAAAGGCGTTCGACTCGCGACTGTCCAGTACAACGACTCCCCAGAAGTTATTGTTTACTTCGATGGGTATTCCTCGCAGTGAACTCGGCAATGATTCCCCACGTTTGATGCGGTTGCGAACCCAATGATCCTGACAGGCAGTCGCGAGGCTGTAGCGCTGAATTTCCGCATCATTCGATCGGGAGTCTAAGTTCGGCAACTCGATCACAGTAACAATGGCGCGATTGCTCCACGTCATTCCTGCGACACCCTCTTTTAGGTCTGCCTCATCTGGGGCGAGGAACTTCGTACGCATCTTTTGAGTAGCGTGCCCGGATCTAACAATAGGCACAAGCCACCCAGACCAGGGGTGCCTCTTCCTTTTCCAAGGCAACGTTTTCCATAGCGAGAAGCGTCGGTGAACAAACAACGTAGCTCGATGGTGGTGTTTTGCACCGGGCAGGTTACCGAACATCTTTTCCCTGTAGTCCGTAAGTAGGGAATGGATAATTTGTCGAACCCAGCTCCGCGTAAGGCGCTCAAGCGCGTACTTGGCGCCTCCCGCAACGATCGGGAGACTAACAACAACTGCGCTGTTGCTCCTGAGAAATTCTGCCGCTTTGGAAACTTGCGTGCCATAAGCAAGTGCTTCTTCTGGGGAAAGGCGAACCAACCATGCCCCAGCTGATGCGCCCACCAAAGATCCGAAGTAGAGAGCTTTCAGGACTGCCGCCAGGACAGGCTTCTCGTTACTCATTTACCCCCCGTTCCAAACGCCTATCGATCACTTCTGCCGACTAAGCCCTGCGCGCCCCGCACCAGGATAGTGGCTATAAATCAAAGCGTAAGCCCTCGCCGTTTTCTCGCTTCGAATTTCCATCGTGTACTGCGGCGGCATCGTGGGAGGGCGCAGTGAATGCTTCAAAGTCTGCATAACTGCCGCCTTCGCCTGCTGCTTCTCTCTCCAATCCAGCACCAACTTCTCCCGCTTCAGCGTCGCCAACAACTCCCGGCAGACCTTTTTCACTTGCGCTTCTTCCGCCTTGGTCAGCACAGGCTCGGGTTTGGTCAGGATGTCAAACAAGGCCAGCTCTTCTTCGGTCAAGCCCTCTGACACTGCACGCTGCTCTTCGACTGTCATGCCTCCGGCAAAGTCCTTGAGCTCTTGAAAGAACAGCTCGATGTTCTGGCTGCCGGCGTTGTACTGGTCGATAAGCTTCTGGAACTTCTCGGCCATGTCCATGCGTGATGGGTTCGCGGCCACCATCTGCGCCAGCTTGCCCTCAATCAGCCGCTTCAGTTTCTCGGCCTCGGTTCGCTTGTGGCCCTGTGAAAACTTGGCCTGCAGGGCCTCGAAATCAATCTCTGAGAGGTTGACCAGCGCCTCTGCCTTGCTGGGCGGGCCGATGACGTAGCCCTCTGTAGCGATCGAGTCGTTAAGCAGCTCTTCGACATCGCTCATCACCGCCGAGATGTCGGGCGGCTCGGTCTCGGCGCGAATCTTGGCGGCTAGGTAGCAAACCAACACAGCCATCGGCGCCAGCTCGTTGGCCATGGGGTCGGGCAGGATGGCCTTGAACAGGCGAGCTACCCGGCTGGCCAGCTGCAAGAAAAGCTTCTTGTCGGCCTCGCTGGCCAGAAGGGCCTCGACCGCGTCGTCGATCAAGCCGATGCGATAGAAGCCCTGCGCCTTGACGATGGATTCCAGCGTCACCCCACGAAGCTGGGCAAAGCCAGCGGCCTCATTCAACGCGGCGCTTAGGGCGGCAACCAATTCTTGCTTGTCGACGATAGGGCTGCTACCGCCCTCGGCGCCGCCCTCAGGCCGCGCATAGGTGGCCAACGCTGACTGCAGTGCGCGGAAGATGCCGACATAGTCGACGATGAGGCCGTTCTCCTTGCCACTGGCCACGCGGTTGGCTCGCGCGATGGTCTGCATCAGCGTGTGCGCCCGCATCGGCTTGTCGAGGTAGATCGTGGAACACGTGGGCACGTCAAAACCCGTGATCCACATGGCGCACACGAATACCAGCCGCAGCCCACTCTTGTCGTCCTTGAACTGCTCGTCCAGCGCCTCCTTGAGCATGCGCTGGCGGTGCGGCACGATGTCCAGGCCCTTGGCCTTCAGGTCTTCCACCTCGTTTTGGCCCTGGCTCACCACCACGGCCATGTCGGTGCCCTCCATCAGGTGCAGCCGTGCAAGAAGGCGTTCGCGGTCGTCGCCCGACAGCTTGCTGCCCGACGCCGCCAGGGCCACTTTCATGGTGGCCATCTCGGCCTTCCAATGCGCCTGCACTTTGTCGTACATGCGCACTGCGGTGGCCTTGTCAATGCACACCATCATCGCCTTGCCGCGGTAGCCGCGGCCGGTGAAGTGCGCCACCATGTCCTTGGCGATGGCCTCCAGCCTGTCTTCACGGGTGATGATGTGGTACTCGCGGCCGAACTCGCGCTCCAGCTTCTTCTCCTGCCCCTCGTCCAGCTCGGCCGCTTCCAGCAGTGCCTCCAGGTCGCGGTTCAGCTCTTGATTCGTGAGCTGCACCTCGGGGATGCGGTTCTCGTAGTACAGCGGCACCGTGGCGCCGTCCTCGATCGAGCGGGCGAAGTCGTACACGCTCACGTAGTCGCCGAACACTTCTCGCGTGCGCTCTTCCTCGCCCTTGATCAGCGGCGTGCCCGTGAAGCCGATGAAGCCGGCGTTCGGGAGCGCGTTCCGCATGTTGAGCGCAAAGATGTCGTACTGGCTGCGGTGCGCCTCGTCGGTGATGACGATCACGTCCGAGCGGTCCGACAGCATCGGGTAGGGCTGCCCCGGCTCGTTCCTGAACTTCTGGATCAGGGTGAAGATGTAGCGCTCGTTGCCGCGCAGCAGCTCTTTCAGGTGCTCGCCGCTGGTGGCGCGCACATCCTCGCGCGCAGTGGCGCCAGTGGCCTTGAAGGTCTTGCTGATCTGGTCGTCCAGTTCCTCGCGGTCGGTCACGATCACGAAAGTGCAACTGCCCAGCACCCGGCGCAGCACCTTCTGCGTGAAGAACACCATCGACAGGCTCTTGCCCGAGCCCTGGGTGTGCCAGAACACGCCCAGGCGCTTGCGCTCCAGCCTCTCGGTCTCGCGCAGTTCCACCAGCCGCGCGATGGACTTGTTGACGCCCAGGAACTGGTGGTTCTTGGCCGTCTTCTTGATCAGGCCGCCCTTGCCTTCCTCGAAGACGGTGAAGTTCTCGATGTAGTCCAGCAGCCGCGCCGGCTCCAGCAGGCCGCGCAGCGCGCGCTCCAGGCTCACCTTGCCGGCCTCGTCCTCGTCGGCCACGCGCTTCCAGTCGAAGAAGTGCTCCCAGCCGCTGGTGAGCGTGCCCACCTTGGTGTCCGAGCCGTTGCTCAGCAGGATGAAGGCGTTGGGGTGGAAGAGCTGCGGCACGCTCTGGCCGCGGTAGTCGCGCAGGTTGTCGTCGAAGGCGCTCTTCAGCGGCACCGCCGGCTTCTTCAGCTCGATGAACACCAGCGGCAGGCCGTTGACGAAGGCCAGCAGGTCGCAGCGGCGGCGGTACATGTCGCCAGCCACCCACATCTGCGAGGCCAGGAAGAACTCGTTGTTGGTCGGTGTGGCCCAGTCGATCACGCGCAGCGTCTCGGTGCTGTGCCCGCCGTGCTCGTCGGGCACCTTCACCTTCACGCCGTCTTTCAGCAGCCGGTAGAAGTCGCGGTTGGCGTTGACGGCGATCTGCTTGGAGCGGTCCTGCGCGAGCTGCTCGACGGCCTGGGCGTAGGCGTCGGCCGGCAGGCCGGGGTTCAGCGCCACCAGCGCCGCGCGCAGGCGACGGGTCAGAATGACCTGGGACTCGCTCTCGCGCCCCTCGCTGCCCTGTTCGCCGAAAGTCTCGGCGTACAGGTTCTTGAAGCTCCAGCCCAGCGAGGTCAGCAGGTCGATCGCCGGCATCTCGACGAGCGCCAACTCGCCGTAGCCGGCGGAGACCTCCTTGACGCCGGCCGGTGGGGTCATGCGGCGAGGGCTTCCTGTTCGGGGAGCACCGACACGTCCAACTGGCCGGAGATCAGCTTCGGCAGCAGCAGGTCGCGTGTGGTGCGCAGGTTCGAGTTCTTGAGTGCCAACGATTGGATGAGCTGAAACATCGGGCGCACCACGGCCTCAAATTTCGCCAGCGTCCCCTTATCCGGGCTAGCCAACAGGTACGTGTCGAAGCACGCCTCGCGCACACGTTGCCGTCCCGAAGCGCCAGACATGCTCTTGATCGCGTTGTCGCGAAAGGCATCGGAGCGTGCCAGTAGATACACGAACTCCGGTGTCAGGGTTCGGGATCGAAGGACGATGAATTCAGTGGAGCCGAAGGCAACGGCCTCATCACTTGGCAGGAACTGGACGAAGCCCGTCTTGCCGTTCTCAAGACAGGGCGTTATCCGCGCGAACAACGTGTCGCCGTTCCTAAACTTCGAGCCGCTATTACCGTCGCGCTCGCCAGGAGCGTCGATCAACATCGAGCCGTCCGACAGGCAGTTCATCGCCAAGAATGGCTTCAGGCCCTCCTTGGGCACCTTCGTGCTCGGGTTGATGTCCATCGCAGTTGAAGCCGCTTGGACCGACCACCCCTCCGGCACCAACCCCAACTCGGACTCGACCATCCGCACGCCCTCGTGGCCGGGGAAACGGAAGCGGACGAACCACTCCTCGTAGATGCGCCGGGCCATCTCCTCCAGGATCGCGATACGCCGCGTGTTGTTCTCGATCAGGTCGTCGTAGGCGGAGAGGATCGAGGCGATGCGCCGCTGCTCTCCGATGGCAGGCAGAGGCAGAGTCATCTGCTTGACGTGCGAAGGCCCGAAATTCTGTTGCGCAGCGCCCGTCGCCATACCGAGGGCCTGATCCAGGAAATCGCGGGACCTGAGCCACGCAAACAGGAATCCGTCGTCAAGTCGTGTCCGGTCATTCGCCCTGAAGCGGATCACGCTCGTGTTCATCATCATGGGCAGGTGTTCGGCCTTAACGCGCGCGGCCTTCCCGAGCGTTCCAGAGCTCGCCACCACGATGTCATTTGCGTCGATAGCGAAGTGCCGGTACTTCGCCTTGAACTCTTCGAGCGAAATGGCGCGCGTGGTGTTGGACGGATCGAACCTCCCGTCGTCGCGGATGTTCGTCCCGTTGATCACCTTCATGCCGCTGTCGGTCCACTGCCAATTCCGCAGACCGGGGCCTTCTTGGAAGAATGCGACCGTCGGCACGGCAACGCGCTGCCACGCAATCTTCAACATTGGCCCGCACCTAGCAAGGACGACACGTTCTCGGCAATGGTGCCCTCCAGAACACGCGCCTCGCCGTTCAAACTCTCAAGTTCTTCGTTGAGGTCTTCTAGCCGCTCAGCGAAGTCGAAGTCATCCGCAGCACGCTCGCCAACACCCACGTACCGGCCGGGGTTCAAGCTCCAGCCTTGGGCCTCTACGTCGGCGACACTCGCGATCTTGGACAGTCCGGCGACGTCCTCGTAGACACCTCGCGGGAACCGCTCGCCCAGCATCGTCTTGCTGCCTTCACCGAACTCCGGCGCCTCCCCGCGGTACAGCCGCACGACATTGGCTAGGAACTCCAGTTGCTCTGGCGCGAACTCGCGGATCGCACGGCTCACCTGCTTGAACAGCGGCCGCGCATCCAAGAACAGCACCTTGTCCTTGCGCCGCCCGCGCGCCTTGGCCCGGTCGAAGAACCACAGCGTGCAGGGCAGCGTGACGGTGTAGAAGAAGTTGGAGCCGATGCTGACGATCACGTCCACCGCGCCGCTCTGGATCAGCTTCTTGCGGATCTCCAACTCGCTGCCGCGCGCGTCGCCGGCCGAGTTGGCCATCACGAAGCCGGCGCGGCCGTTCTCGCTCAGGCTGGCCGCGAAGAGTTGGATCCACAGGTAGTTGGCGTTGTCGGTGGTCGGCAGGCCCAGCGCGAAGCGGGGGTCATCCTTCAGCCGATCCTTGTCCACGCCGGAGACGTTGAACGGCGGGTTGGCCATCACGAAGTCGAACCGGCCGGGGGCTTTGTGCGGGTCTTCGTAGTAGGTGTTGGCCTCGCGCACGTCGCCCGACAGGCCGTGCACCGCTAGGTTCATCTTGGCCAGCTTGACGGTGTCGCTGGCCTTCTCGGTGCCGAACACGGTGAGCTCGCGGGTGGCGTTCTTCTGGTGGCGCTGCACGAACGCGGCGCTTTGCACGAACATGCCGCCCGAGCCGCAGGCGGGATCGAAGATGCGGCCGTGGAAGGGCTGCAGGATCTCTACGATCAGCCGCACGATGCTGGTGGGCGTGTAAAACACGCCGCCCTTCTGGCCCTCCTTCAGCGCGAAGTTGCCCAGGAAATACTCGTACACCTTGCCGAAGGCGTCGCCCTCCAGGTCCAGCGGCGCCAGCAGGCGCAGCAGCTCCACTAGCGTGGCATTAGGCAGCAGGTTGTAGCCGCGCGGCAGCACGCCCTTCAGCTCGGGGTTGTGCTCTTCTACCAGCGACATGGCCGTGGCGATGGCCTTGCCGAGGTTGGCGCCCTCGGTCAGCTTGAGGAGGTGGGAGAACCTAGCCTCTTCGGGCAGGAAGAGCACGCCCTCGGCTTGATAGTCGACCGCATCGATCTCGTCAGCGGGCGTGCCCTGGTCGGCGAGCGCCTGGGTCAGCTCGGTGAATCGCTTGTCGGCATAGCGCAGGAAGATCAAGCCGAGAACCGGCGTTGAAAACTCTGCCGGCTTGAGGCCAGTGTTGGCCCAGAGTTGGTCTGCTGCCGCCCATAGGCGGCTCTCGACGGCGACGAGGTCTGATGCCATGCGCTCCCTGAATGTTGAATGATTCGGGGAGCGAGTATCAGCCAGGGCGTGGTCACTTTTTCACAGCAGGGACCCGGGAAGCCTCCAATGTCCCTAACACGGCAGTGAATGACTTGGTCGGGTTTTCCCCTCCTCCCGCTGAGGAGGCCGTCGGGTATCAGAGGGCTGGAATGCCGCTTTGACGCATGGCCTGTATCAGGGCTGCCGCGGCTTCAGCAATGCTCCCTGTGCCCGGTCCCGCTGGGTTGGCCAAGGACAGCATGATCTCGCGTTGGCGGCGGTCCTCAACCGTGCCGTAGCTGTAGAAGGTCGTCAGCACGCCTTCATGTCCCAGATTCTGGCTCCAGGCCTTGAACTGTTCCGGTGTCTGGCAAGCCGTCTGGCCAAGCAATACCAATGTGCTGCGCAGACTGTGCGGGTTGTAGTACGGCAAGCCGGCCGCTTCGAAGGCGCTCTTGAAGATCCCGCGGATCGGTGTTGCCGACGACCACGCCTTTCGTTCGATGCCCACAGCCTCAAACTGCCGCGCCAGCCCCAACGCGACCCGCGTGACTGGAAAGAGCGGGTCGTCATGGCCCCAGAGCAGCTCCTTGCGCAGGTAGTTCACCCAATCGGCCGCAATCTGCAGGATGTCATCGCCCACAGGAAAGAAGAACGTGGTGAACGTCTTGCTGAATTTGGTCTTCACCTCACGCGCATCCTGGAAAACGCTGCCCGCCACAAGGTCGACGTGCTTGAGCTTCATGCTGGCCAGCGCACTGTCTCGAGCTCCGGTGAGCAATGCGAACGCCAGCAGGGCCTTGTTTCGACGCTCGATATCGGTGGTCGCTGGCATGGTCGCGATCACATGCTTGATCTGCTCTAGCGTCGGGACAGGGCGGGTACGTCGGGCCGTCGCTACTCGCGAGTCCTTTTCAGAGAAGCTGAAATACTCGGCCTCTGAGTACCGCACCTTCGTCCGGTAACGGGGCTGCTGGGCCAGCCACTGGAAGAACCGCTTCAGGTGGGCCAGGGTTGCGTACTGCGTTGCCTTACTCAACTTTTCGCCGGTCGATTTGCTGTCACGATCAGCCAGACGGCGCTTGAAGGCAACCGCCTGCTCGAAGTGGAAGGCCTTGAAATCACGATACTGGGTATCGGCCTCGAATCGGGCTATGGCCTTGGCGGCAGCGTCAACGGAGTCCTCGCTCTGTCCTTTGGCTTCCTTCAGCAGAAGGAAGTACTGGCGCTTGATTCGTTCATTCTCAGGGTGATGTTTCTGCATGATGTCGTTCGTCCTCTTTGAAGTCACAGTTCAGGCTGGGTTCTTGGCTATCGCCTATGTGTTCATGGTCCAGTGCCATCGTCACGGCCAATTCGCCCAGAACCTGCCGCAACTTGGCTAGGCTCGCCTTACGGTTCAAGCCCGCGCCGCAGCATCCACACACGCCTTCCAGGCTGCCCAGGGTGGCCGTTATCGGGCGGTAGCGAACGGCGCCACCGGCTGGGTTTCTCGGCTCGCGGCAGCGCAGGCAGTAGATCTCTCCCGGCCTGCAAGTCCGCTTGGCAGCGGTACGGCGTGCCTGTAGAAACTCGGACAGGTGAGCGCCCAGAACCAGCCAGGGTCGGCGTTGATCCACCGTCGGCAAGCCCCTCGCTATCCAGGCCCGCACCGTGTTGCGGTGCACGCCGTAGAGCTTGGCAATCTCATCGACGGTGTAGCTGCGGTGGATCTTGGCCAGCCGTGGGTTCGGTCTAGCGGCAGCCATCGTCTACTCCTGGGACAGTGCAAACCATGCACCGTCCGCCGTCTTGCGGGCCGCCGCAAGCTTCAGAACCAGATCACGGATCTGGTCATCGCTCTTGCCTGCGATGCGCGCTGCGTTCAGGGCCGCCACCTCGGTTGATGGCCAAGCCACTGCCCGCGCACCGAGGTTCACTGGCTTGGTCCAAAGGCCCTGCGCCATGCGCAGATAGATCGTGCTGCGGCTGTAGCCGCTGCGTTCTTTTACAGCTGGAAGTCTTAGGAGCGTGTTCGACATCGTGACACCTTGTTGGTCAAAAGGCGTCATTGCGGTCGAGCAAGGGGACTGGCTTGCAAGCTGTTCAGCAAGCTGGCCGGCAGGCCGCACAGATGCTAGGTTCTGGGCTGGCGATAGCTAGCCCCTGTCTCGTCGCAAGACAGGGGCCATCCAGGTAGTTGGGTCGTTAGGTTTGGCTTCGGTCTTCTTCTTATCGCTGAGTAGCTGCTTGACGCGGCTGATCGATAGCTTCTCTTCCTCGGCGATGGTCTTGAGGAACGCCTTGTCACCCGAGGCCACCAGAGTCTGCCGGCGTTGCCTCAGTCGCTCCTTACGAGCCTCCGAACTTTCAGGGCCCGCTGCTGAGATGCGTGTCGAACCAAAGTCTTCCGACTCGATCCGGCTGATATCGGCAACCGAGTACAGGCCCAGCTCCAGGGGCGGTAGATCTTGATCGTCAGGCGACCCTGCCTGCGTACCGCCGAAGATGGGGTGTAGGTCCACCAATCTGGACTCGCGGATCTTGGCGCGGATATACGCGCGGGCTTCAATACCAGGAACCTGAGCCCACCGCGCCACCAGTTCGCTGCCAGTCACGTAGCGATCGGTCGGCTCGAATGCTTCGATATCGGGCACGCGAAACCAGCACGCCATCAACGCGGGCATGTAGGCAAAGCCATCGCCCAACCCTCCGTCTTGGGCTTCCGGGAAGTGGAATTCCGGAGCTGGGTCAAGTTCATTGGCGTTCAGGTAGGCCGCCAGACCTCCCGCATTCGGGCCAAGAAAAATCCATGCCGCCAGTTCATCTGGGGTCGCGTTCAGGCGCGCGCGAAGCTGGGCAAGGGCGGCTGGGTAGGCGGTATGTTTATGGCCGCCGGCGGCACGCTGATGGTCTGACTCGCGAGTTGTTGCGCGCGGCGAGGGCGACTCAACTTCCATCATCTGTGAGTCCAGCCGTGCGAGTTGCCGTTCCAACTCCGAGAGCTTGGTTTGCTTGAGGTCCAGATCATGTGCAGTGGGCGCTGCTACCGCCTTCCAAACTTCAATTTGCCGCTTTGTCTCTGATCGGTGCGTAGCCAGGGCCCATGCTTTCTGCCGCTCATCCTCTCGCGCAGGATCGTTTTGCTGGTCGCACTGGATCGCAACCGAGCGCCGCTGGCTGGGCGTTAGGTCGTTCCAAACGAACGGCGAGAACTCGTCTCGGACCCGTGTTCGCAAGGGTTCGGGTAGGTCCAGCAGTTTGGCTTCGAGCAAGCCTTCCAGCGCCGAGGTCAATGGTTCAAATTCGTCCACAACGGCCTTTGTCGCTTCTGAGCTAAATGCCAATGACCATGATGCCGTGCCGCCGGCTACTCGGGCGACTCCCACAGGACATCGAATGCGTGGGAGGCTTCAGTTTCTGTATCGAATGGACCATGTGTGATTGCCAGAAGATCCGCGCTTGTGTCACAGAGGCGAGCAAGTTCCTCAGTGGTGCGTACTCCCCCCGACATGCCACAAACCCAGTGCTTGCCGTGCAGGTCACCGAGCTTCACCGGTGTCGCGAAGCCCTTGCTCTTCAGTCCAGCCGCTATCCAGGAACGAACCTCGCGTACCCTTGCTCTAGCGCCAAGCCAGCCCACGTCCAGATTGCCGAAAACAAGGTACGTCCCCTCAATGGACTCCTTACTTTCAAATGGGCCGGCGATGAGCTCACAGAAATAGCCTGCAAAGTGGGCTTCCATCTGCGCCGCCGTGATGTCGACCTCTTGGGTAGCGCAGCGCGGTTCTCTACTGCCATCCAGAGCCGCAATGTCAACTCTCGCAGTCCACCAATAGCTGGGCAGGTCGGCCAGCCGAACTGGGGGCGCAAAGTTAAGTGATTTCAGCCGGTCCGCCACAGACTTGATGACACGGCATGTGCTGGCATCGAGCGGCAGCTCGCGAGGATGCCCCGGCCTGTCAACAAGCCAAACGTCGTGAGTCATGGCCTTGCAGCAAAAGCTGCGTCAAAGGCTGCCTCCAGCGCGGGATCCACACCACGTAGCCTATCGATGACGGACTTGGCCCAATCGAAGTACTCTCGCCGCCTCGCAATGTCCCATTGCGCGGGAGGGGAGTTAGCCACGTCAGTCAAGTTACTGATCTTGTCGGCAAGCTTGATACGTTTGGCTTTGTCGGAAATGGTGGCGGCGTGCTCGACCTGTTGCTTCTTACGCTCGATCTTGGGCAGCGTCTTGTCGTCCGTCACCTCACTGACCAGCAACGCGACCTCAATCCCGAATTCCTTCGTAAGCTCATCGACTGTTGTCGCTGTGTCCTCGATGGTGTCGTGCAACAGCGCAGCACACAGCGTGGCAGCATCAGTAACGTTCCCAACCTCCGCCAACACTCTGGCCAGTTCAAGTGGGTGATTGATGTACGGCGAGGCCTCAGCATCCTTTCGGCGCTGATCGCGATGCTTTCGCGCTGCAAACGCTGCGGCACGCAAGATCAAAGTGGTGTCGGCCATGGTCATCTCCGCCTTAAGCGACCCTCTTGAATCGACCAATTGTGACCTGCCCATTGCTCAGCAGCTGGTCGATGAAGTCAGCCCAGAATTGCAACATTTCGCGCCTCTGAGGTTCATATTCGGCCCGGTTGTAAATGCCGCGCACGCCACCGATCGTGTGATTCAGCGCCTTCTCAACTACATCTGACGGCCAGCCGTTTTCATGAAGCAAAGTTGACGCGGTACGTCTGAGGTCGTGGATGGTGAAAGCTGGGATCGCCTGCCCGGCCAACGCCGTTTTCAGGGCCGTATTGATGGCGTTGTGGGCAAAAGGCTTAGTGAGGCTCCCGCGCCCCGGCATCACCAACTCGCTACCACCGGCCAGCAGTTGCAGTTCTTTGAACATCGCCAAGCACTGACGAGACAGGAAGACGATGTGCGGCTTGCCAGTCTTTGAGTGTTCCGCCGGGATGTGCCACTCAGCCTGATCAAAGTGGACATGTGACCACCTCGCCAGCAGCAGCTCGGACTTGCGGACCATGGTCAGCAGAATCAAGTGCACGCCAATCTTGAATTGACGGCGAATGTTGGACTCGAATGCCGCCTTGAGAAACTGGCGGATCTCCTCTGGTGAGAGTGCACGTTCGCGGGACTTGGCCTTGTGCACGTGGCGCATAGGCAACGCCAAAACAGGGTTAACTTGAAGCAGCCCGGCAGTCAGGGCGTAGTCAAACATTCTCTTCAGCACGCCGCGAATCTCGCCTGCTGCGGCGTCAAAGCCTTCATCCTTCTTCTTCCAGATGATGGCGCGCACGTCCTCGGTGGTCACGTCACGGACCCGCTTGCCGCCGACCGCTGGCACTATGGCTTTATCGAAGTAGCGGCGCGGAATGGTCGCGTCCTGGCGGTCCTTGGCCACGATCTCGCGGAAGAAGCGCTCGCCGAACTCGGCCACCGTAGTCGCTTCGGCAGAGGCCTGCTTGGCCAGCTGTTTTTGCTTTGCGGGCGACTTGTCCATCGCTGCCGCTTGGGCTGCCTCGTCCCGTTTGATGCGCGCGTTCTTCAGCGTCAGCGCTGGGTACTTCCCCAGTGTCAGCTTCTCTCGCCTGCCGGCGATCCGGTAGCGGAAGCGCCAGACGATGCCCCCTGTCGGAAAGACCTCGACATACAGGCCACGGTCGTCAGCAATCGTGTAGGGCTTGTCTTTGGGCTTTAACGCCTTCAAGGCAGTGTCAGTGAGCGCCATGTCAATCTCGCTGGGTCCAAGTTGGTAGAACCATCAGGTCCATGTTGGAACATGGCCCTGAACTTGGGCCCAGCAAGCATCAGCTGTTGCTAGGTCCAAGTGGACATTGTAGGACGCTAAAGTCTCGCTAATTCAATGAGTTAAGTGTGATTATTGAATTTCACTGGACAGCCTAGGAAGTACTGTCATTTTCCAATACAAAAGCGGCTGAATATTTCGCCCAGCAGGTCTTCGGTGCTGAAGTGGCCTGTTATTTCGCCCAATGCCTGGTGCGCCAGGCGCAGCTCTTCGGCCAGCAGTTCCAGCGCCAAGGTGTCGGGCTGAAGGTGTTGGTCGGCTTGTTTCAAGTGTTGGGCAGCACGCACCAGGGCTTGCACATGGCGCGCGCGGGCTATCACCAGGCCTTCGGGCGCGGCTTGCCAGCCAGCGTGCTGGAGCAGGGCTTGCCGCAGGGCTTGCAGGCCCACGCCGTCGCGTGCTGAGAGCTTCAGCGCTGCGGCTGGCGCCGGCCGTGCATCGGCCGCGTCGCACTTGTTGTAGACCTGCAGCAGCGGCACGCCTTGCGGTAGGCGCTGGGCGATCTGGCGGTCGGCGGCTTCGTAATCGGCGTCGCCCAGGCGCGTCAAGTCGTGCAGAAAGAGGATGAGGTCGGCGCCAGCCATCGCGCCCCAACTGCGGCCGATGCCGATGCGCTCCACCTCGTCAGCCGCTTGTTCGTCTTGGCGCAGGCCGGCGGTGTCGGTAACGTGGATGGGCACACCTTCGATTTGAATGGATTCGCTCAGGCGGTCGCGCGTGGTGCCCGGTATGGGCGTGACGATGGCCAACTCGGCTCCGGCCAGCGCGTTCAATAAGGAGCTCTTGCCCACATTGGGTTGGCCGGCAATCACCACCCGCAGGCCGTCGCGCAGCAGGCTGCCTTGGCGGGCGCTTTGCAACACGGTGGCCAGGCTGTCACGCACCCCTTGCAGCTGTTGGGCGGCAGCGGCTTGGTGCAGGAAGTCGATGTCTTCTTCCGGAAAGTCCAGCGTGGCCTCGACCAACATACGCAGCTTGACGACACGCTCGGCCAATTCGTCGACCCGGCGTGAAAAGTCGCCCGCCAAGGACCGTGTGGCCGATCGTGCGGCCGTCTCGGTGCTGGCGTCAATCAGGTCGGCAACGGCTTCGGCCTGCGCCAGGTCGAGCTTGTCGTTGAAAAAGGCGCGCTGGGTGAACTCGCCGGGTTCGGCCAAGCGCGCTCCCGGCAGGCTGGCCAAGCAGCGCGCCAGCAGCAGTTGCAACACCACGGGGCCACCGTGGCCCTGAAGTTCCAGCACGGCTTCGCCGGTGTAGGAGTGCGGCGCCGGGAAAAACAGCGCCAAGCCTTGATCGATGACCGAGCCGTCGGCGTCCAAAAAGGGCAGGTAGGTCGCGTGGCGGGGCCGTAGGCGCTGGCCCAGCAGGGCGTCCATGGCAGGGCCCAGGTCAGCGCCAGACAAACGCACGATGCCCACGGCGCCCCGGCCACTGGCCGTCGCGATGGCCACGATGGGCGCACCGCGCTGGCCCAGGTTGCTGGAACTGCCTGTGCTCATGGTGCTGTCGCGGGTGCAGTGACGGCTGCAGCGGCCCATAAAAACGCCCCGTGGCGCGCGGCGGCGTCCGGGGCGTGGCATGTATGGCGCGGGTGGAGAGACAGCTCGACCGGTCTGGCCGTTCTGCCGGGCTCCTGAGCCGGTTTATTCAACCGGGTCGCCCGCATGCATTGCATCGTCGGCTTAGAAGCGCCCGGACTCAATCCCATGGTGTCAGGTGTTGGCCGCTCTTGTGAGCGGTGTCACGTTTTGCGGATTTCTGCTAGGCCCTTGCGGTGCCCGTTATTTGCCCAGCACGCCCAGCCGCTTGTTGATGAACCATTGCTGCGCAATCGACAAGATGTTGTTCGTCAACCAGTACAGCACCAAGCCAGCCGGGAAGAAGAAGAACATGAAGGAAAAGGCCAGCGGCATGAACCACATCATCTTGGCCTGCATGGGGTCCGGCGGCGTGGGGTTGAGCCAGGTCTGGAACATGGTGGACGCGGTCATCAGCACCGGCAAGATGAACCACGGGTCTTTGGCTGAGAGGTCAGTGATCCAGCCGACCCAAGGCGCCTGGCGCATTTCAACGCTGGACAACAGCACCCAGTACAGCGCAATGAAAAATGGCATCTGCACGACGATGGGCAGGCAGCCACCGAGCGGGTTGACCTTTTCCTCGCGGTAGATGCGCATCATTTCCTGCTGCATCTGCTGGGGCTTGTCTTTCATGCGCTCGCGCAGTTCCATCACGCGCGGGTTGATGGCTTTCATCTTCGCCATGCTCTTGTAGGCGCTGGCGTTGAGCCAATAAAACGCGGCCTTCAGCAAGAAGACCAACGCCACGATGGCCCAGCCCCAATTGCCAATGATGGCGTGCAATTGGTCCAGCAGCCAAAACAGCGGCTTGGCCAGGATGGTGAGCCAGCCGTAGTCTTTGACCAACTCCATGCCGGGCGCCAGTTCAGCCAGCTTCTTTTCTTCCTGCGGGCCGACAAACAGCTTGGCTTCATGCGCCTTGCTGGCGCCTGGGGCCACCTCACCCAGCGCCTGAACCACGGCGACCGAATAGCGGTTGTCACCCGTTTTGGCCGTGCGGAATTCGCGTGGCTCGCCGGCCGGGATCAGCCAGGCCGATGCAAAGTAATGCTGCACCATGGCCACCCAACCGTCGTTGGCCGATTTTTCAAAGCTGGCTTTGTTTTTCTCGATGTCTTTGAAGTCCAGCTTCTGGAACTTGGCCTTGTCGGTATAGACCGCTGGGCCCGTGAAGGTGAAATAAAACTGCGACTCGCCTTCAGGTGGATTGCCGTCACGTTCCAGCTGCAGGTACAGCGAAGGGGCAATCGCAGCAGCGCCTTCGTTGAACAGTTCGTGGCGCACGCCCACCACGTAGTCGCCGCGTTTGAAGGTGTAGGTTTTGACGACGCGGCGGCCATCGACCGGCTGCGATTCCAGCTTGAGCACCAGCTCGTTGGCGCCATCAGCCAACACACGCTCGGTGGTCAAAGCCTTCATGGGCGTGAGGTGGGTAGGCAAATTGATGCCTGGCTGCGCGCTGACAAAGCCCGTTTGCGCTTGGTACAGGCGCTTGGCGCTTTGGTCCAGCAGCGTGACATTCAGCTTGGGGTCGTTAGGGTCGCGGTGCTTGAGCAACTCAAGCCGAACCAGTGCACCACCTTGTGTGTCGAAGCTGGCTTTGACCAGGTCGGTGCTGATCTCGATTTTTTCACTGGTGCTGGGTGCGGCCACACCCGGCACGGCGCCCGCTGCTACCGCCGGCGCAGTGGGTGCACCGCCTGCCGCCTGGGGCAGGGCCGCCGCACCCGGCACCGCTGCCGAGGCACCATTGCTGGCCGCCGCCGGTGCTGTCGCAACCGGGCGCGTGCCACCAAACATGGGCGGCTGGCCCGTGTGCTTGAGCCATGCATCCCAGAGCAACACCAGGGACATCGCAAAGACCACCCACAGCAGGGTGCGGCGCATATCATTCATGAGACAGGCTCTTGGCTTTCGGTTGAATTTTCAGCAAGCGCGTAAACAGCGCCGGCGCTTGTTCGGGGACAGGGTCGCAGCCACCCTGGCACCAGGGGTGACAGCGTAGCAGCCGGGCCCCTGAGAGACTGGCGCCTACCAAAGCACCATGACGCTGCAAGGCGTCCAGGGCATATTGAGAACAGCTGGGCTCAAAACGACAGGCATTGCCCAGCGACGGTTTGAGAAAAAACCGATACGCACGCACCAAAGCCAGCAAACACTCGCGCGGCCATTGAGCCACTTGTGCCGCCCAGCGCCGCAGAGGGCTGGGCTTGGACCCGTTGTTCATGCCGCAGCCGTCTTCACGCCAGGACCCCGGCCGGCCCCGCCAGGCTCAAGCGCTGCTTGCACGAGTTGAGACTGTTGCCTGAAGCGCGCCACAAAAGCTTGCAACAGTTGGTCCAGCTCGGCGCGGGCAGCCAAACGCAGCGCTTCGGAACATGCCGACGGGTACTGCTTGGGCGCAAAGGGCTGGCGCAAGCGCAACAAGGCGTGCCCACCCGGCAGCGTTTCAGCCAGCCGCTCGGAAGCCGCTCGCATTTGCCGCTTCAGCAAACTGCGTGTCACTGCCCGGCGGGCATGCCGTTTGGGCACCAAACAGCCCAGGACCAGTTCTACCACTTCGTCATCCACAGGCCTGGGACAAGTCTGCGCATGATCTGTGGATAAGTTGGGGGCCGAGCTTGTATTCATGGTGCGTGGCGCGGCCAAACCTTCGTGCCCGATGTGGTGAATCGCGAAGTGAGCACTTCGTTGTTTGATGGGTGTCTCAAGCAGGCGCTGTATTTCAGCGCCGCGCTTCAGACGGGCTACCCGCTTCACCACTTGACGCCGCTTTGCTGGCTGGCGTCAGCCGAGCGCATCCGTTTTTTCGTCAGACCTGCTTTGAACCGGGGTTCAAACTTGTGACAAACGCTTGCGGCCTTTGGCGCGCCGCGCATTGATGACGGCCTTGCCGCCACGGGTCTTCATGCGGACCAGAAAGCCGTGCGTGCGTGCACGACGGGTTTTGGACGGTTGATAAGTGCGCTTCATGGCCATGATCGTCTCGATTTCAGTGGGTTCTAGTCGGGGCGATGACGTTCATGACATGCGCCGCTGCCGTTCTCCCGGCAATTCGGGAAACCCATGATGATAACAAAAACCCCTTTTCTTTCAAACACTTGCACGGAAAGCTGCGGCTTTGCGGGCTGCCACGTTTCTTCAAGCAAACTGTGGACAACCCTTGGCTTGCGGCCAGCGGGGGCGCTAAGATGCGTCCCCCAACGAAGAGTTTTCCACAGCACGCGGCAGCGGTTCGCAGCCTGTCAGCGTCACGATATTCAGACCCATGGAGGGCCGGCTGTCCAAGCCTGCCGAAAGAGGAGCCGATGAGTCCCGACCTTTGGTCACGCGCTTGCGAACGGTTAGCCACCGAGCTGCCCGAGCAACAGTTCAACACCTGGATACGCCCTTTGGCGCCGCCGCTGGTCAACACCGAAGGCGATAGCGGCCTGGTCGTGTGTTTGCGTGTCCCCAACCGTTTCAAGCTGGACTGGATTCGCTCGCAATATGCAGGGCGCATCGAACAAGCCCTGGCTGAAGTCGACGGCAACCCGGTCAAGCTGGAATTGAGCCTGGCGCCGCGCGAGCACCCGGTGCGTGCGGCCGTGCCAGCTGGCGCGGTGGGTGGGGCCGGCTTGCCCAACAGCAGCCAAGGCCAGCGTGGCGCGAATGGTTCGAATGTGGAGCCTGCCGTTGAAGGCCATACGAGCCTGGGCGCGGGCGTCGGAACTGGGGCTTTCGCCGCGCCGGCTTCAACTGTCCACAAACTCAACGCGGCGCTGACCTTCGAAACCTTGGTTGCGGGCAGGGCCAACCAAATGGCCCGCACGGCTGCCTTGCATGTGGCCGGTGCACCAGGGGCCATGTACAACCCCTTGTTCATTTACGGCGGCGTGGGCCTGGGTAAAACTCACCTGGTGCACGCGGTGGGCAATGCGCTGCTCAAAGACCGCCCGAATGCCCGCGTGCTCTACCTGCACGCTGAACAGTTCATCAGCGACGTGGTTAAAAACTATCAGCGCAAAACCTTCGACGAGCTCAAAGCCAAGTACCACGGCCTGGACTTGCTGCTGATTGACGATGTGCAGTTTTTTGCGGGCAAGGAGCGCACGCAAGAAGAGTTTTTCAACGCCTTCGAAGCCCTGCTGGCCAAGCGCGCGCACATCATCATGACCAGCGACACCTATCCCAAGGGGCTGACTGACATTGATGAACGCCTGACGTCGCGCTTCGACTCCGGCCTGACAGTGGCTATCGAGCCACCCGAGCTGGAAATGCGTGTGGCCATACTCATCCGCAAGGCCCTGGCCGACGGCGCCGAGCTGCCGGAAGACGTGGCTTTTTTCATTGCCAAGAATGTGCGCGCCAATGTGCGTGAACTCGAAGGAGCCCTGCGCAAGGTGCTGGCCTTCGCCCGCTTCAACCAGAAGGAAATCAACATCGTGCTGGCGCGCGAAGCGCTGCGCGACTTGCTGTCCATCCAGAACCGGCAAGTCTCCGTGGAGAACATCCAGCGCACGGTCGCTGATTTCTACAAGATCAAAGTCTCGGACATGTACAGCAAGAAGCGCCCGGCCAGCATTGCGCACCCGCGCCAGATTGCCATGTACCTGGCCAAGGAGCTGACCAAGAAGAGCTTGCCAGAGATCGGTGAGCTGTTTGGTGGCCGTGACCACACCACCGTTTTGCACGCGGTGCGCAAACTGACCAGCGACCGCAGCAAAAACGCTGACCTGAACCAACAACTGCACGTGCTCGAACAAACCTTGAAGGGTTGATCCGCTTTGAACCGGGCTGCACAAACCTGTGGATGAAACCCGTACAACTCGGGTGCTATCCACAAGAGAACGGCTTTTGTGCTTCTTATCCCCTTTTCAGTTCGTCACAACCGCATGGCAGCCCACAGACTTGTCGGGCCGCTAAACCCTTGAATAAACAGGCGAAAATAGGCTTGTTCACAGTTTGGGCCTGTGCCTACTACTGACTACCACTTTTAAAGAGTGAAAAGATCATGATTGTTCTTAAAGCAGCGCAGGAGCAATTGCTGACGGCATTGCAGTCGGTGGCTGGCATCGTTGAGCGCCGGCACACCTTGCCCATCCTGGCCAATGTGCTGCTGCGCAAAAACGGCCCGCAAATCGAGTTCACCACCAGCGACCTGGAAATCCAGGTGCGTACGAATGCCGAGCTGGGTGGTGATGCCGGTGCCTTCAACACCACGGTGGGTGTGCGCAAGCTGATCGACATCTTGCGCGCTTTGCCGGCCGATCAAACGGTCACCCTGAGTGCTGCGCAAAACAAGCTGACCTTGCAGGGTGGAAAAAGCCGCTTCACTTTGCAGACCCTGCCGGCTGAGGACTTTCCGCTGGTCAATGAGGCTGCTGATTTCGGACCCAGCTTCGCGGTGCCGCAAAAGACACTGCGTACGCTGATTGACCGTGTGCACTTCGCCATGGCCGTGCACGACATCCGTTACTACCTCAACGGCATTTTGTTCATTGCCGAAGGCCAGACCCTGACCTTGGTGGCCACCGACGGCCACCGCTTGGCGATGGCCCAGGTGACGCTGGATACCGAAGTGCCCAAGCAAGAAGTTATCTTGCCGCGCAAGACGGTGCTGGAGCTGCAACGCCTGCTGAAGGACGACGACTCGCCCATCGACATGAAGTTTGCCAACAACCAAGCGGTCTTTCGCTTTGGCGCGCTGGAGTTTGTGACCAAGCTGGTGGAAGGCAAATTTCCAGACTACAACCGGGTCATCCCGAAGAACCACAAACACGCCATCGTGTTGGGTCGTGCGCCGCTACTGGCCAGCCTGCAACGCGCAGCCATCATGACCAGCGAGAAGTTCAAGGGCGTGCGGCTGAACGTCGAGCCCGGACAACTCAGCATCGCCGCCAGCAATGCCGAGCAGGAAGAAGCCAAGGAAGAACTCGAAATCGACTACAACGGCGACGCCATCGACATCGGCTTCAACGTGACCTATTTGATAGACGTGCTGTCGCACAACAACGTCGAGATGGTTCAGCTTGAATTGCAAGACAGCAACGCCAGTGTTTTGTTCACCGCGCCCGACTTGCCAGGGTTCAAGTACGTGGTGATGCCCATGCGCATTTAGGCCGGGTGGTCCCACGCCCAGGCTGTAACCCCAGCGTTTGAACTTCGAGCGGGCCCGTGTGCCCGCTTCAGCGTTTTATCGAGCCCCACATTCGAGAACCTATGAGCGATACACCTACACCGCAAAACCCAGTGGCAGCGCCCGACACCAGCTATGGCGAAGGCAGCATTCAAATCCTGGAAGGCCTGGAAGCGGTGCGCAAGCGCCCAGGCATGTACATCGGTGACACCTCGGACGGCACTGGTTTGCACCACCTGGTTTTCGAGGTGGTGGACAACTCCATCGACGAGTCTTTGGCGGGGCACTGCGACGACATCATCGTCACCATCCACAGTGACAACAGCATCAGCGTCATCGACAACGGACGTGGCATTCCCACGGGCGTGAAGATGGACGACAAACACGAGCCCAAGCGCAGTGCTGCCGAGATTGCACTGACCGAGCTGCACGCGGGCGGCAAGTTCAACCAAAACAGCTACAAGGTATCTGGCGGTTTGCACGGTGTGGGCGTGAGCTGCGTCAACGGCTTGAGCAAGTGGCTGCGGTTGGTGGTCAGGCGTGATGGCAAGGCGCACTTCCTTGAATTCCGCAAAGGAGTGCCGCAAGACCGCGTGATTGAGATGCGCGATGGCGTTGAAGTCAGCCCCATGAAGATCACGGGCGAGACGGAAAAGCGCGGTACGGAAGTGCACTTTCTCCCCGACGACGAAATCTTTCAAACCAACGCCGACTTTCACTACGAGATTTTGGCCAAGCGTCTGCGCGAGCTGAGCTTCTTGAACAACGGCGTGAAGATCCGCTTGGTGGATGAACGCCACAACAAGGAAGACAATTTCGCCTACGCAGGCGGTGTGCGGGGCTTTGTTGAATTCATCAACCAAGGAAAGAAGACCCTGCACCCCAACATCTTTCACGCCACGGGCGACAAGATGAGTGACCAAAACACCAACATCGGTGTTGAGGTGTCGATGCAGTGGAACGACGGCTACACCGAGAACGTGCTGTGTTTCACCAACAACATTCCGCAGCGCGACGGCGGTACGCACCTGACAGGTTTGCGCGCGGCCATGACCCGCGTCATCAACAAATACATCGACGACAACGAGCTGGCCAAAAAAGCCAAAGTTGAAGTCAGTGGCGACGACATGCGTGAAGGCCTGGCCTGCGTGATCAGCGTCAAGGTGCCTGAACCCAAATTCAGCAGCCAGACCAAAGACAAGCTCGTGTCCTCAGAAGTTAGAGGTCCGGTTGAAGACGTTGTGGCGAGCAAGCTGGGTGAGTGGTTGCTTGAGAACCCCACCGACGCCAAGATCGTCTGCAGCAAGATCATCGACTCGGCGCGTGCCCGTGAAGCCGCCCGCAAGGCGCGTGAAATGACCCGCCGTAAAGGGGTGCTCGATGGCTTGGGCCTGCCCGGCAAGCTGGCCGATTGCCAGGAAAAAGACCCCGCGCAATGCGAGATCTACATCGTCGAGGGTGACTCCGCCGGCGGTTCTGCCAAACAAGGGCGTGACCGCAAATTTCAAGCGATCTTGCCCTTGCGCGGCAAGATCCTGAACGTTGAAAAGGCGCGTTATGAAAAGCTGCTGACCAGCAATGAAATTTTGACGCTGATCACAGCCCTGGGCACAGGCATTGGTCAAGGCAGTGGCAGCGACGATTTCAACCCCGACAAGCTGCGCTACCACCGCATCATCATCATGACGGACGCCGACGTGGACGGCGCGCACATCCGCACGCTGCTCTTGACCTTTTTCTACCGACAAACACCGCAATTGGTGGAACGTGGGCACATCTACATCGCGCAGCCGCCGCTGTACAAAGTCAAACACGGCAAGTCCGAGCAGTACCTCAAAGATGGCACTGAACTTGACGCGTACTTGCTGCGCGTGGCGCTGGACGGTGCTGCGGTTGAACCCGGTGAAGGCAAACCGGCCATTCGGGGTAGCGCCCTGGAAGAGCTGGCGCGCCAGTACCTGCTGGCGACCAATGTGATTTCTCGTCTGTCCAATTGGATGGACGTTGAAGCCCTGCGCGCCATCTCTGACGGCTTGGTGCTCAAACTCGACAACGCAGCGGATGCCGAAGCCAGCGCGCTGGCACTGCAGGGTGCGCTGCACGAAGCCATGGTGTCAGCCGAGTTCGACAGCCGCACGGATAAACACCTGTTGCGCATCAGCCGTCGCCACCACGGCAACGTCAAGAGCAGTGTCATCACGCAAGACTTTGTGCATGGGGCCGACTACGAGGCTTTGTCCAAAGCCGGCTTGACCTTCAAGGGCCTGTTGGGTTCCGATGCCGTGGTCAAGCGCGGTGAAGGTGACAAACAAAAGGAGCAAAAGGCCGTTGACTTCCGCGCGGCCATGGCGTGGTTGATGGTGCAAGCCGAGAACAGTGTGGGCCGTCAGCGCTACAAGGGCTTGGGTGAGATGAACCCCGGGCAACTGTGGGAAACCACCATGGACCCCACAGTGCGCCGTTTGCTGCGCGTGCAAATTGACGATGCCATTGAAGCCGACCGCGTCTTCACCATGCTGATGGGTGACGAGGTGGAGCCCAGGCGCGAGTTCATCGAGAGCAATGCGCTGCGCGCGGCGAATATCGATGTCTAGTTTTCAACCTTAGGCGATGAAAGTTTTCATCTGGTTGGTGTTCGCGGTATTGGCCCTGTTCTGGACCAGCTTGGCCTATGCGGCCACGGTGATGCTCGGTTGGGTGGCGACCCTGGTTTCTGGCGGTGCTGGCGCTGTTGAATTCGCCGATTTGGTAGCGAACTGGTCGGTGCCGTCCTGGTTGCTGTTGTGGGTGGATGCAAAACAAGTACAAACCGCGCAATTGGCACTGGTGACCTTCCTGGAGCGGTTTCAAGGCGCGTGGCCATCACTTGGCAAAACCTTGACCGGCGCAGAGCCGCTGGTTTGGTTGGCTTGGGCGCTGGGCCTGGTGGTGATCTTGTTGCCAGCCTTGCTGGCCCACTGGTTGGTCAATCGTCAAGCCAGGGCTGACGGCGCTGTCAAGGCCGGGTGATGACCTGGGTTGTGCTGCCGACGCAGTTTTCTGTTTGACCGGCTGCGCACAGAGCGACGTCGGCGCGCACCGGGGCTGGCGCTTTTGCAGCGTTTGAACGGACGGGTGGATGCACACCGCCCGGGCGGTAGACCATCAGCCATGCGATGCCCAGCGCCGTAAGCACCGCCAGCAAGGCAATCAACAAGCGCCGCCGGGCCGGCAAGCGGCCGTAAGGGCGAAAGAAATCGCTGGGCGCGCGCTGGTCTTCAGGCATCAGGCATCAGGCATCAGGCGCTCGAGTCGATCAGGCTGACCGAGCAGCCTTGCGTTCTTGCTGAGCTTGGGCTAGCTGGGCGTCGAAGTCGGCTTCACTGAGCCGTTTGAGCGCGCAGAAGTTGGCTTTGGTCAGTGCGGTGCCTTCCCAAGCGCGCAGCAGGGCGGCGCGGTCCCGCTGGGCGGGGTCGGTAGGTGCCCAGTCGCGCTCGCTTGGCCGGCTGTCTGCTGGGCGCCCTTGAAAGCGGTCTTGCGATCGTTCTTGTGGACGGCCTTGCTCGCGCTCACGCGGACGGTCAGGGCCCGGGCCGCGCGGCCCGTTGCGAGGCTCGTTCCTGCTCTGGTTGCCGTGCTCTCCTGCTTGTTGTGCTTGGCTCGTCGGGCCGTGCGGTTGGCGCGGCCGATCCTGCTGTGGCCGGCGCGAGCCGTTGGGGCCACCAGCCTGGGCGGGGCGACGCTGATCGCGCGGCGGACGCGGCGCACGCTGTGGCGCCTCTGCACTAGGTGTGCCTTCAGGACGGCCAGCTGCTTGCGGGTTTGGTGCTTGCTGCGCGGTTTCGCCTGACGGCGCATCGGCGCTGTGGGGCGCTTGTGCGTCGCGTGGACCACGACGTGAACGCTGCTCGCGCGCCGCGCGTTCGGCGGCGCGGCGCTCTTCAACAATCTGGCGCCGGCGAGCGAGTTCCTCGACAGCGGCTTGCTTGTGTTCGGGCGCCAGCTCACCGGCGGGTTGGCCGTCCAGATCGAAGCGCTGCGTTTCAGCAACCAGCGCCTTCAAGTAAGGCGTGGTGGTGGTGTGGCGGCTGAGAAAAAACGACAGCACACGCTTGGTGAAGATGCCCGGCGCGCGCAGCTGAATGTCGGCTTGGATGCGCAGCTTGATGGGTTTGGGCGGGCCGCCAAACAAGGCCGGGTACAGCTCTGCCAGGCGTGCAGCGGTTTGTGCCGGCGAAAGACCGGGTTCGCGAGCTGGCCCGGGCGCAGGCGTATCCGTAGAGGCCGGGTCGACGTCACCCACAGCCTCGGCCGGCGCGCTGGCCTCGGGTTCGGCGGCTGGCAAGTGCAAGGTCGGGGCCAACGCGGCGGCGTCCCCAGCCGCTTCGACGGGCGGCGCAGCCGCTGATGTGGAAGATTGGCTATCGGCGGGCGGGCGCGAGACGTCGGGAAGCGAGGCTTCGCTGGGTTCAGGAGAATCGCTCGGCGGGGTGTCGTTTACGGACATGAGGCGGTGCACGCCACAGGGGCGCAGCGCTGCTGAAAGAAGGTCAATATTGTCGCCGCAGTGCAAGCGGTGTGCGCTGTTTGCATGCTGGGTCCTGCGCCATCAGTCAATGCCCACCACTTTGTGGGTTTGCAAACCCAGCCGCCACTGCGGGTGTTGCATGCAGTATTGGGCGGCGGCACGCATGTTCTGACGTTGTAGCGGGCCGTCCATGGGCTGCAGGATGAAGTGCTGAAAGTCCAGGCTGGCGAAGGCCTCGGGTGCCGCGTCGGGCTGCGGATAAACGAGCTTCAACTCGTTGCCGCACTGGAGCGCCAAGGGCGCCATGCCTTTGGGGCTGACGCAGATCCAGTCGAGACCTGCGGGCGCAACTTGGGTGCCGTTGGTTTCAACCGCCACTTCAAAGCCAGCGTGGTGCAGGGCGGCAATCAGCGGGGCGTCGAGTTGCAGCAGCGGCTCACCGCCGGTGCACACCACATACGGCTTGCCGCCCGTGCCGGCGGGCCACAGCGCCGCAACGGCAGCCGCCAAATCGGCTGCGCTGGCGAACTTGCCGCCACCCTGGCCGTCGGTGCCCACGAAGTTGGTATCGCAGAAGGTGCAGGCGGCTGTGGCGCGGTCTTCTTCGCGCCCGCTCCACAGGTTGCAGCCGGCGAAACGGCAAAAAACAGCGGCCCGCCCGGCCTGCGCGCCTTCACCCTGCAGGGTGTAGAAAATTTCTTTAACGCTGTAGGTCATGGCTGGGAGTTGCACCTCATGCCGAAGCCGCTGGCAACACCGGCATTTCGAGCGCGCTGTGGAACAGCAGGCTGCCGCAGCCAGGGGTTTCAAAGATGTCCACGCGGGTCAAGGCGGGCAGCAGGGGCAGCGCGCGTGCATGCACCCAGCGCGCGATGCTGGCGCAATCACCATCAGCCAGGTCTTGTAGAGGGTCGCCGCTTGCGCGGTCCGGGTTGGGGCTGCTCAGGTCTTGGTGGTCCAGTGCCTCGAAGAGCGGTTTGAAGCACGACTTCACCTCACCAAAATCAACGGCCCAACCGAGCTTGGGGTCCAGCGGCGCTTGCAGGTGCAGCCGCAAGGTGTAGGTGTGACCGTGCAGACCCGCGCGCTCGCTGCCGAGCGGCGCGTGGCGCAGTTGCGTGGCGCTGTCGAAGCTGAAGTCTTTCCAGATGCGGTGGTTGGCGTGTGTGGGGCTGTTGCCGTTGACATGCGCGCCGCAAGACGCGGTTTCAAACACGGTCACACCTTTCAAACCGGGCAGTTGAGCTTGCAGGTGCTGCCACAGCCAACTGGCCAGCATTTCGCTGGTGGGGTTGTGCAGGCCCGGCAAGTCATTCAAGCAGCGGTAGTTCAACTGCATGTGCAACGGAGCCCAGGCCTCGTCGATGGCCTGCGCAGGCTGCGTCGCGTGCACGATGGCCTCGAAGCCATGGCCGTGCATGCGGCCGCACTTGTGGCCCAGCGGCACATGGGGCAAGCGGTGCGCTGATTGGAACTGGTAACGCCGCCAGGTCTGCGCCTGATGTGAGCCGTCAGCCAGGGGCAGCAGGTGCACGCCCTCATGCGCATGGCGCTGCACGCTGGCGCGTGCGGGAACGGGCAGCCGCAACTGCTGATGAACCCAGTGCGCCAGGGCGGTGTCGTCCGGTTCGGGCAGGCTGTTGTTGAGCAAGCTGTTGCGCAAGGGCGCTATGACGGCGGCCAGGCGCCGCTGTAATTCAGGCACCTCAGCACCGGCGTAGGGCGCCCAATCAGCGGGCAGTGCAGCAGCCACCTGCACCGTAAAACCATGGCCCAAAAGAGCACCTGCGGCGCCCAGGTGCCGGGCAGCGTCAAAGCTGCACTGTGCGGTGGTCCATGCTTTCATGGGGTTTGGTTCGGCTGGGCTTGGTGCTGGTGCCAGCCGCGTGCCCGCAGTTCACAAGCCGGGCAGTTACCGCAGCCCCAGCCCCAGGCATGCCGGGTGTGGTGGTCGCCCAGGTAGCAGGTGTGGGTTTCCTGGATGATCAAGTCCACCAGCGGCGGCCCGCCCAGGTCCTGGGCCAGCGCCCAGGTGTCGGCTTTGTCCAGCCACATGAGCGGCGTTTCAACCGTGACTTTGCTGTCCAGGCCCAGGCTGAGCGCCACTTGCATGGCCTTGAGTGTGTTGTCGCGGCAGTCGGGGTAGCCGGAGAAATCGGTTTCGCACATGCCGCCCACCAGCACGTCCAAGCCACGGCGGTAGGCGATGGCGGCTGCGAAGCTCAGGAAGATGAGGTTGCGGCCCGGTACAAAGCTGCTGGGCAGGCCGTTGGCTTGCATCTCGATGGCCTTGTCTGTTGTCAGCGCGGTGTCGCTGATCTGGCCCAGCAGCGCAAGGTCCAGCAGGTGGTCGTCGCCCAGGCGCGGCGCCCAGTGCGGGAATTGCTGGCGCAGGTGCCGGATGACGACGGGCCGACAGTCCAGCTCCACGCGGTGGCGCTGGCCATAGTCGAAGCCGATGGTTTCAACATGGTCATAGCGGGCCAGCGCCCAGGCCAGGCAGGTGGTGGAGTCCTGGCCGCCCGAAAACAAGACCAGTGCGCGGGTTTGGCGGGTTGTGGACAAAGTGCTTGTCATGACCACAATTGCACCACGCCCGCAAAGACGTTGGGGCCGGCTGCCACAGCCGGCAGCGCTGGACGGGCTCCTGACGAAGGAGAAGAGCAAATGAATCGTTGGAGAATTTGTTTGGCTGCGGGTCTGACGGCAGCGCTGCTTACAGCCTGTGGCACCAAGGTTGTCAACCCGGTCACGGGCAAGACCGAACGAACGGTCATGGACGAGAGCGCCGAAATTGCCGAGGGCCGCAAAGCCCACGAGCAAGTGCTGGCGGAATACGGCGTGATCAAAGACGCCCGCCTGCAGGCTTATGTGAATGACATCGGCCAGCGCCTGGCCAAACAGTCGCACCGTGCGCAACTGCCCTGGACGTTCACAGTCTTGGACAGCCCCGAAGTCAACGCCTTCGCCTTGCCGGGCGGCTTTGTTTACATCACGCGCGGCATCATGGTCTACCTTGACAGCGAGGCGGAATTAGCCGGTGTCATCGGCCATGAGATCGGCCACGTCACCGCGCGGCACGGCGCGCAACGGGCCACGCGCCAGCAAAACGCGGGGCTTGGCGTCTTCGCGGCCACCGTTTTGGGCGCTGTGCTGGAGAGCCGGGGTGTGGGCGGCGCGGTCGACCTGGCCAGCCAGGCCTCGCAGGCAGCAGCGGCCGGCTTTGTGGCGCGTTACGGCAGAGACCAAGAGTTGCAAGCCGACCAACTGGGCGCTGAATACTTGGTGCGCAACCGCTACAACCCGCAAAACATGGTGGACGTGATCAACGTCTTGAAAAACCAGGAGCTTTTTGCGGCCGACCTGGCCAAGGCCGAAGGTAAGACTGTGTCCAGTGGCGCCAACTGGCTGGCATCGCACCCCAGCAACGACGACCGCCTGGCCTCCATCCGGCGGACCGCTGCGCAATACGCTGGCCAGTTTGGCGACGACAACCGGGCGCGTTACCTCAGTGCCATTGAGGGCATGGGGTTTGGTGACGGCCGCGAGCAAGGCGTGGCGCGCGGGCGGCACTTTTTCCATGAAGACCTGGGCATCGCCTTGTCGGCGCCGGTAGGTTGGCAGGTCAAAAACGGGGCCGAGGCCATCACGGTGGTGAATGCGGCTGGTGATGCAGGCCTCATCATCCGCTTGGTGCCGCCCGCCAGCGGCAGCACCCATGACGACATCATCCGCAACGTGGTGAAGCCCGCCAGCGGCCAAGCTGAGCGCCGGCAGTTGAACGGCCTGGCGGCCACCCACTTCGCCGGTCAGGTGCGCAACGCGCAGGGCCAGGCTCAAGGCGTGCGTGTGACGGTGGCCACCGGCCCTGCCAACCGCAATTACTTGATGCAGTACGCCGCTAAGGATTCAGCAGCCTTGCAGCGCGCTGCGGCCGGATTGCTGGAGGCTGAGGCTTCGTTTCGGCCTTTGACGCCTGGCGACCGCGCGCTGGCCCGACCTTGGGTGGTGCGCACGACGCCGTTTCCACGGGGCGGCTGGGAGGAGCTGGCGCGCGGCTCGCCGCTGGGCCAGGGTGCTGTGTCGCAACTGCGCCTGATCAACGGCTTTTACGGCGCCGGTGCCGAGCCGCGTGTGGGGCAGGCGGTCAAGGTCGTTCAGTGAACCCATAAGTCGAACTACGTAAGGCTATGTCGTAAGTTTTTTGAGGGCCGAATGGGCGTATCTTGCGTATCCTTCGTATGGGCGGCTTTCGTTCATTTCCCCCAAATTCAGCAAGGAGACACAAGATGAGCAAGCGTGATGTGGTGGTGTTGAGTGCCGTGCGTTCGGCCATTGGCAGCTTTGGTGGCGGCTTGGCCGATATAGAGCCCGCAGAGCTGGGCGGCACAGTGATGAAGGCGGCAGTTGAACGTTCCGGTGTTGACCCGAAGCTGATCAATTACGTGACCGTGGGCAACACGATTCCCACGGAAAGCCGCTTCCCCTACGTCGCGCGCGTAGCGGCTATCCAAGCGGGCTTGCCGATGGACAGCGTGGCCATGAGCGTGAACCGGCTGTGCTCGTCGGGCCTGCAGGGCATCGTCACCACCGCGCAGAACATCTTGCTCAACGACTGTGATTACGGCGTTGGCGGCGGTGTTGAAGTGATGAGCCGTGGCGGTTATCTCAGCCCAGCCATGCGCACCGGCGCGCGCATGGGTGACACCAAACTCCTGGACATGATGGTGGCCACGCTGACCGACCCGTTTGGCGTGGGCCACATGGGCATCACGGCGGAGAACCTGGCCGCCAAGTGGGGCATCACGCGCGAGCAGCAAGATGCGCTGGCGGTGGAGTCGCAGCGCCGCGCGGCGGCCGCCATTGCCGAAGGCCGCTTCAAGAGCCAGATCGTGCCCATCGTCAAGCAGACCAAGAAGGGCGAAGTGGTCTTCGACACCGACGAGTATGTGAAGGGCAACACCACGATGGAGTCGCTGGGCAAGCTCAAGCCGGCGTTCAAGAAAGACGGCACGGTCACGGCCGGCAATGCCTCAGGCATCAATGACGGCGCCGCCTTCTTTGTGCTGGGCGAAGCCCACCTGGCGGCCAAGGCGGGCTACAAACCCCTGGCCCGTTTGCACAGCTATGCCGTGGCCGGCGTGCCCAACGAGATCATGGGCGAAGGCCCCATTCCGGCGTCCAAGCTGGCGCTGAAAAAGGGCGGCTTGAACATCAGCCAGATGGATGTGATCGAGTCCAACGAAGCCTTTGCTGCGCAAGCCATCGCTGTCTCGCGCGGGCTTGAACTCGACATGGCCAAGACCAACCCGAACGGCGGCGCCATCGCGCTGGGTCACCCGATTGGCTGCTCGGGCGCTTTCATTGCGACCAAGGCGATTTATGAGTTGCACCGCACGGGCGGACGTTATGCACTGGTGACCATGTGCATCGGCGGTGGCCAAGGCATCGCGGCCATTTTCGAGCGGCTGTGATCGCCACCTTGAAACCGCACTGAACTAAGAATCGGGGCCTTGAAGAAGGCCCCGATTTTTTTGGCTCAGCCAATGCTGTCCACCAAGCGGCTCTGCAAGTAGGCTTTGCCAAAGTGGTTGGCCAGGAAATCGGGCAACTTCACCTGCTCTTGCCGGATAAAACCTTGCTGCGGCAATTGGCCTTGGCGGAACAAGTCCAAGGCCGCGCACAAGCCCGCCGCGGTGGTGATCTGGATGGCCGACAGCGGCTGCTGCGCGTCGCGGTCGGCAAAGATCTTGCGCGCAAAAACCTCTTGCACCAGCTGGCCCTGTTTGAGGCCGCTGACGGCGACAAAAACCAGCACCACGTCTTGCATGGTGGCGGGCACGGCCTTTCGCAGGATGTCTTTCAGCGTTTCGGGGTCGTCACGCAGGAGCAGGTCTTCGAGCAAGACCTTCATCAAGGACTGGTGGCCGGGGTAGCGCACGCTTTTGTAGTCCAGCGTACGCACGCGGCCGACCCAGGTTTCGCACAGCGTGCCCAAGCCGCCGCTGGTGTTGAAGGCTTCGTATTCCGTGCCGTCCAGGCTGAAATGCTCAAGCCCTTCCAGTGGCTGCGCGTCGATCAGGTGTCCGTCGCGGATGGCTTCGCAAGGGTGACCGTATTCGTTGATGAGGCCGTCCACGCTCCAGGTGAGGTTGTATTTCAAGGCGTTGGTGGGGAAGGCCGGTAGCGCGCCCACGCGCATCTTCACGTCGTGTACGGTGTCAAAACCTTGCGCCAGGTGGTGCGCGACGATGCCGATGAAGCCCGGTGCCAGGCCGCACTGCGGCATGAAAGCCACCGGCGCGCCTTGGGCCAAAGCTTTGATGGCGCGCGTAGCGGCCACGTCTTCGGTCAGGTCGAAGTAGTGGCAGCGCGCTTCGCGGGCGGCCGTCGCGGCCTGAATGGCCAAGTGGTAAGGCAGGGCGTTGACAACAGCGTCGTGGCCTTTGAGCGCGCGCTGCAACGCGGCGGCGTCGCTGGAATCAAGGAGCTGGGTGGTGAGCGCCGGGTTTTTGGCCGGCAAGCCCGCTGCGGTGCGGGCCGGTATGTGCGTGTCGGCCTGCGCCAACGCCGCATGGCGGTGGTCGCATAAGGTGACTTGGTAGTGGCCGCTGTGTGTCAACCAGCGGGCAATGGTCTGGCCGATGTGGCCGGCGCCAAGCAGTGCGATCTTCATGTGCAGCTCCAAGCAGAGCGAATGGGAAGGTTTCAATGTAGGCAAGGCGCGTGACGAAAGAAACAAGCACTTCGTCGATAAGATGGTGTGATGTGCCGTAGTGACGCTGTGTGGACGACAGATCGTCATCTGTTGTCTACCCGCCCCGGTTCACCCACCCACGAGCCCCGCATAAACCAAAAACGAGTGCCTATGACCACCGTCCCACTGAAGAACGCCTCGCAAGCAGCTACCCCGCGCGCGCCCGACGCTGTCGACCGCGCCTTGATTGCGCAACTGCAAGCCGACGCGCGGCAAAGCACGGCCGACCTGGCGCGCAAATTGAACTTGGCGCGTACCACCGTGGTGGCGCGCCTGGCCCGCTTGGAGCGAGACCGTGTCATCGTGGGTTACACCGTGCGGCTGGGCGACGAGGGTGTGGATGCGGGCGTTCAGGCATATGTGGGCCTGACCGTGAGCGCCAAGACCGCGCGAACCGTGGTGCTGCGCCTGGCCGCTTTGCCGGAGCTGCGCCAACTGTGCAGTGTCAGCGGTGAGTTTGACTACCTGGCTTTGCTGCGCGCGGGCACCCCGGCCCGGCTTGACGCGCTGCTCGATGAAATCGGCGAGATGGAAGGGGTGGTGAAGACCCACACTTCGGTTGTGCTGGCGCAGCGGATCGACCGGCGGGCTTGAAACCTCGTCAACGCGCGGGCATTGACAGCCCTTTTGGCTGTGCGAGCCGCCCAAGCCACAATGCTTTGAAAGCCCACGCCGGGCGCTGAAAAGGAAACACCATGTTGGTATTGACCGTTGGGCTGCTGCTGTTTTTGGGCATTCACTCCACGCGCATCGTGGCCGAAGACTGGCGCCAGGGCCAGATTACGCGACGCGGCGAAAAGTCCTGGAAGGGCCTGTACACGCTGGTGTCGTTAGCCAGTTTTGCCATGATCGTCTGGGGGTTTGGGCTGGCGCAGCAACAGCCCACGGTGCTGTGGCCCGCGCCACCCACCGGCCTGAAGCATCTGGCCTCGTTGTTGACCTTGAGTTGCTTTTGTGCTGATGACGGCCGCCTATGTGCCGGGCAATGGCATCAAAGCCCGCTTGGGCCATCCTATGGTGTTGAGCGTTAAGGTTTGGGCGCTGGCGCACTTGCTGGTCAATAAC
Organism: Rubrivivax sp.; assembly: GCA_965249635.1. GTDB lineage: Bacteria > Pseudomonadota > Gammaproteobacteria > Burkholderiales > Burkholderiaceae_C > Rubrivivax. Next base: position 137,568 of record OZ252249.1, read on the forward strand.
ACGCTGGCTGATCTGCTGCTGTTTGGTGGATTTTTGCTCTGGTCGGTGTTCTGTTTTCGAGCCGCCCGGGCGCGCGACCGTGCGGCTCCCAGTGGCCAAGCGCGAGCAAGCGGCGCGCTGCTGCCGACGCTGTTGACCGTGGTTGTGGGCCTGGTGCTCTGGGCCGGTTTTGCCTTCTGGGCCCATGGCGCCTGGATTGGGGTGCGGCCCTTTGGGCGCTGAAAGCATTGCGATTTGAAGGGCCCTCTACTGGGGCGCCCTGCGGAGGGGGTGGTGGGTGGTGGGTGCCTTGGGGTGCCCCCGGATTCACCCACTGACGGAGCGGGTTCGGGCCGGTCGCTGCGCTGCAAGATGCGCAGCAGAGACGGCCAACCAGGCCGTCCGCCGTCGAAGGGACACCCGATGAACACCCCGTTTTTGCCCGCCGCATGGCACAAGGCCTTGCGCTTACCCCTCCTGGCGCCCAGCCCGGCCCGACGAGGCCGCCGCACCTTGCGGCTTGAACAGTTGATGACGGGGACCCAGGGCCATGGCGCCAGTGGCACGTCCGACAGCGGCGAGAACTTCGACGGCAGTTGGCATGAGTCGAGTCGCGCATTGGCCCGAGGGCTGGTGGTGCGGGAGTGGGGCGATGTGCCGCGCCAGGGTGTTATGTCTCCTGAGCGCCAGCGGTGACCGCGCCGGCGCGATGTTGCGCTGTCGGCCCGCGACTCCATGACCGGCGTTACGCTGCGGGTTATGAATACGCCAGCCATCAACCTGGGCACGCTGCACCGCCGCCGCTTGCGCGAAGTGTGGCGTTCAGCGGGCTGGCCTTGCCAGGACATGATTGAAGTGGAGTTGCTGGCCGCTGGTTGCCTGGAGCGTGTGCGCGACAGCCAGGGTCGCGAGAACTTGCGCGTGACCGATGCCGGTGTGCAAGTGCTGGCCCAAACCTTGAACCGCAACCGTGCAGCGCGCGATGCGCACGAGGGCTTGGTTGAGCAAGTGGCCCGCGAGATGCAACGTGCCGGGCGTGTGGTGTGGCGCGGCCTAAGCCTGCGCGCACCCGTGCCCGGTGAATCAAGCACCACCGAGTGGGTGATGGCGATGCCGGACGTCTTCTCGATACGCCACACCACGGTTGAAGCCTATGTCGAACCCATCGTGCACGAGATCAAGGTGCGCCGCAGCGACTTGTTGGCCGACCTGCGCCAGACGCGCAAGCGCGCGGCCTATCTCGCCCTGGGCAGCCAGTGTTGGTATGTGCTGAAAGCCGGTATCGCGCAAGCCGATGAGGTGCCTCCCGAATGTGGTGTTCTGGTGGCCCACACGCAGGGTTTGGAAGTGGCGCGCGCAGCGCCCAAACGCGCCATGAGCTTGGCCTTTGGCACGTGGATGGCTTTGGCCCGCGCGGCTGCTGACCCGCCGCTGGACGGGGAAGAGCAAGGCTTGTTGTAAGTGCGGCGGGGTTCTTGGGTGTATTCCGCGGGCGTGGGTTGGCCGGGGCGTCGCACAATCACCGAACCTCCCGTACGCTTTACACACATGATCCAGAAGCTGTTGTTCATGGTTCGCCCGGCTCTTTCGACCTGGCGTCGCGGTGCCGACTCGCGCAGTGCCGGTTTTCTGGTGGGTGTCGCCGTCGTGTGCGGCTGGGTCGGCAGTACGGCTGCCCGCGCCGCCGATGCACCCACTGCCGTAGCGCAGGCGCGCGCTACCCCAGCCTTTCAGCCGGGTTTGCCGTCCACCAATGTGGCTTGGGTGCCAGCAGCCACCGATGCCGACATGGACCGCGCTTTCGCGCAAGCGCGCACGCAGCGCAAGCCGGTGCTGCTGTACTGGGGCGCCACCTGGTGCCCGCCGTGCAATCAGCTCAAGGCCACCTTGTTCAACCGCCAAGACTTCGCGGCGCAAGCGCGCCATGTGGTCGCTGTGCATGTGGACGGCGACCGTCCCGGCGCGCAAAAGCTGGGCAGCCGCTTCAAGGTGCGGGGCTACCCCACGGTCATCCTGATGTCGGCGGATGGCGCAGAAATCACGCGCCTGCCAGGCGAAGCCGATGCGCCACAAATTCTGGCGGCTCTGCAGGCGGGGCTGGCCGGTGGCCGGCCGATCAAAGCTGTGCTGGCCGATGCCAGAGCGGCGCGCCCGCTGTCGGCCAACGAGTGGCGCATGCTGGCTTTTTATTCATGGGAAACGGACGAAACGCAGTTGGTGAGCGCGCAGGAGCGCCCGGCCTTGTTGGCTGAACTGGCCGGTAAGGGGTCGGCCAGCAATTCGGGTGCTGATGGCGAAACCAGCCAGCGCTTGTGGCTCAAAGCACTGGCTGCGAGCGATGACGGCAAGGGTTTGAAGCCGGACGCTGCCTTGCGCGCGCGGGTGGATGCCGTGCTGGCCGATGCGACCGCCGCGCGTACGCACATGGACGTGCTGATCTATGGCGCCGACGACATGCTCAAAGTGCTCAGCGATGAGGGCAGCCCGCAACGTGAAGCGCTGGCTGTGCGTTTTGACGTGGCCTTGCGGCGCTTGCAGGAGGATGGCAGTTTGTCGCGCGGTGACCGCCTGAGCGCTTTGCTCGCACGTGTGTCTTTGGCGCGTGTGGGTGTACCCAAAAACGAAATGCGCCCGCCCATGTCCGAGGCCTTGCAGCGCGAAGTGCGAGACACCAGTACGCGCCTGGACCGCGAGGTCACCGATGGCTACGAGCGCCAGAGTGTCATTACCGCTGCTGCGTATGTGCTGGGCCAGGCCGGGCTGTGGAGCGAGAGCGATGCGCTGCTCAAAGGCAACCTCAGCCGCAGCCACTCAGCTTATTACCTAATGAGCCAGCTGGGTGGTAACGCGCGCAAACAAGGGCGGAATGACGAAGCTTTGCAGTGGTACCAACAAGCCTTCGACAAAAGCCAAGGGCCGGCCACGCGCTTGCAATGGGGCGCGGCTTATCTGAGCGCCTTGGTGGAGCTGGCACCGGCTGATGTCGCCCGAGTTGAACAATTGGCGTCGCAGCTGTGGAAGGAAGCGGCGGCCGACCCAGCTGCGTTTCATGAGCGCAGCGCACGGTCATTGCAGCGTGTGGGTGCGCAGTTGCAGCAATGGAGTCTGCGCGCCGCACAGGCCTCTTCGGGTGCAAAAAGTTCGGCGCCGGCGGCGCTGCAGCGGCTGCAAGCCCAGTTGAGCCGGGTTTGCGCGCAACGCGAAGCGAGCGACGGGCAACGTGCCACCTGCGAGCGCGTGCTCAAGGGTGCTTGAGTGCTGATGGTGGGCTGGGCTGGTTTGTTGCGGGTGCGCAGGCGGGATGGGTCGAGGGCATGTGCGCAGCTGTCGCTCCGGTCGGCCCGGGCGCTGGCCTTGAGTGTGTGCTTTGGCGTGCCGTTGAGCGTCGGCTATGCACCCGCCATTGCGGCGAAGCCGGCCGCTGCGGTGCAGATGTCGCCGATAGCGCTGCGCGCCTGTCAGTTGGACGGTGTGAGCCAACAGGCGCAGTGCGGTAGTTTGCTGCGCCCGCTGAACCCGGCGCAACCGCAGGGCGCGCAAATCGAGCTTCACTTTGCTGTGTTGCCCGCTTTGGCGCGGCGCAAGAAACCCGACGCGGTGGTGGCGCTGGCGGGAGGGCCGGGGCAAGCCGCGATCAGCCTGGCGGGGCCGCTGAGCCGCCAATGGGTGCGCGCGCTCAATCGGCGCGACCTGCTGTTGGTGGATCAGCGGGGCACCGGCCGCAGTGCCCCACTCGACTGTGAGCGCGACGATTGGGCCGGCCCTCTGGATAAGACCGACATCGACCACCAACTCGCGCGGATGGCTGCCTGCCGAAACAAGCTGCAGGCGCTGCCGCACGGTGATTTGCGTTTCTACACCACCAGCATCGCCATGGCCGACCTGGAGGCCATTCGCCAAGCCCTCGGCTGGGGTCCGGTCAACCTGGTTGGGGGCTCCTACGGCACGCGTGCCGCCCTGGACTACCAGCGGCTCTACCCCACTGCTGTGCGGCGCAGTGTGCTGGATGGCGTGGCGCCGCCTGACATGGTGTTGCCCGCCAGCTTTTCAGCCGACGCACAGGCCAGTTGGGACGCGCTGCTCAAAGCCTGCGATGCGCAGCCGCGCTGCAAGCCAGCCGAGGGTTCGCTGCGCAGCCGCTGGGACGCGCTGTTGGCCGGCTTGCCGCGCGAGGTTCAGGTGGCGCACCCGGTCACCGGCCGCGATGAGCGCTTGCTCGTGACGCGCGACATGGTGCTGGCCTGGGTTCGGCAGCCCTTGTATGTGCCGGCGCTGGCCGCGGGTTTGCCGCATGCCGTGCAAGAGGCCGCGCAAGGGCGGTTTGCAGCGCTGCTGGGGCTGGTCTCGGGCTTTTCGGGCGGTCGCCAGCGCGCAACACAAGTGGCCATGGGCATGCACTTCTCCGTAGTTTGTGCTGAAGACGCACCTCGACTGGGCTCGGCAGCGGATTTGCCTGGCACCGACTTTGGCGACAGCATGAAGCGCCTGTACGAGCGTGCCTGTGCAGATTGGCCACGCGGCACAGTGGAGCCAGCCTTCTACAAGCTGCCTGTTGCGCAAAGCCCGGTGTTGCTCCTGTCCGGTGGCGCAGACCCTGCCACGCCGCCACGGCATGCGCAACGGGTGAGCAGCGCCTTGGGCGCCAAAGCGCGCCATGTGGTGGTGCCCCAAGCCGGGCATGGAGTCTTGGCTTTGGGCTGCATGCCCGATGCCGTTTTGCGGTTTCTGGACGCTGAAGACGATGAACGGGCTTTGGCGGTAGACATGACTTGCGCGGACCACGTGCCCCGCCCACCCGCCTTTGTGCCCGTGGGGAGCGGGCGATGATTGCGGTTGAAGGCTTGCACAAGTCGTTCACGCAGGGGCGCGGAAAGAAGGCGCGAACCGTGCAGGCCGTGCAAGGGGTGAGCTTCAAGGCGGCCGATGCCTGCATCACCGGCTTGTTGGGCCCTAATGGCGCTGGAAAGACGACCAGCCTGCGCATGCTGACCGGGCTGATGCAGCCCGACGCCGGCAGCGCCACGGTGGATGGCCTGGATGTGCGCACCCAGCCGCGCCAGGCCTTGGCGAGGCTGGGCGTGCTCTCGGATGCGCGGGGCTTGTACGTGCGCATGACGGCGCGTGAAAACGTGCGCTACTTTGCGCGTTTGCAGGGTGTGCCCGATGGGTTGTGTGAGGAGCGCTTGGAGCGGCTCGCCAGCGCGCTGGATATGCGCGACTTGCTCGACCGTCGCACAGAAGGCTTCAGCCAAGGCGAGCGCATGAAAACCGCGCTGGCGCGGGCGCTGATTCACGACCCGCCGAACCTGGTGCTGGACGAGCCGACCAATGGCTTGGACGTGCTGGCCACCCGCGCGCTGCGGGATGTGCTGCGCCGCCTGCGCGACGAACACGGCAAATGCGTGGTGCTGGCGACGCACATCATGCAAGAGGTGGAGCGCCTGTGTGACCACGTCATCGTCGTGGCACAAGGGCGGACCGTGGCCGAGGGCACGGTGCAGGGCTTGATGGAGCGCGCCGGGAAAACGGACTTTGAAGAAGCGTTTGTGGCGCTGGCTTTTTCGCCCCAAGCGGATTTCGGCCATGCGCCTGGCGACGCGGCATCCAGTGGGCCCCGATTTGACGCTGAAGTGGAGCGTTTGTGATGCGTGGCGCTTGGGTCGTGTTTTGCAAAGAGTGGCTTGATGCACTGCGCGACCGCCGTACCTTGCTGGTGGTGTTGCTCAGCTCGGTGGCTATTGGCCCGGTGGCGCTGGCGCTGCTGTCGGCCTTGGTGGCGCAGATGGAAGAACGTGCGCAGGTGCGTGTGGTGGTGATGCGTGGGGCGGAACATGCGCCCAGCCTGCGCAACTTTTTCGAGCGCCAGACCTTCAAAGTTGAAGACGCTGCTGACAACTTCGAACAGGCTTTGCGCGACAGCAAATTGCCCGAGCCGGTGTTGGTGGTGGGCGAGGGTTTTGAGGCGGGGCTCGTGTCTGGCGAAGCGCCGCGTGTGGAACTGGTGAGCAGCAGCACCAATCAGCAAGCGCGTTCAGGCCAAGGGCGTTTGCGGCGCTTGTTGGAAGCCTTCAATCAGGAGCAGGCGCAGCTGAGGTTGGCCGCGCGCGGCGTGGCCGGCGGTTTGATGGAAGCGGTGCAGATTGAAGAGCGTGATGTGGCCGGTGTGGGCGCGCGACGGGCGCAGATCTTTTCCATCGTGCCGTTTTTTGTTTTGATGGCCATGGTGTACGGCGCTTTGGGTGCGGCCCTCGACGCCACGGCGGGCGAGCGGGAGCGCGGCTCGCTGGAGCCGCTGCTGATGAACCCGGTGTCACCGTGGAGCATCACGGTGGGCAAATGGGCGGCGGTAGCAGCGGTTGCCATGGGTGTGGCTGTGCTGGGCAGCTTCAGCTTTTTGCCCGCGCAATGGCTGGTGCGCAGCGAGTCTTTGTCGGCCATGTTCCAGTTCGGGCTGGGCGAAGCCATCCAGTTTGTGCTCATCTTGTTGCCTCTGGCGGGCGGCCTGTCGGCGGTGTTGATGGCGGTGGCGATCCGCTGCAAGACCTTCAAAGAAGCGCAGGCCAACGCCACGGTGCTGCTGCTGGTGGTGTCGCTGGTGCCGATGGTGGGCATGTTCAGCACACGGGGCGAAGAGCCTTGGCACCTGTGGGTGCCGGCCTTGGCGCAGACCGCGCTGATGGGCCGCGTGTTGCGCGGCGAAGCCTTGATGGCCCAGCAGGTGTGGACGTCTGCAGCGCTGTGCGCCGTCTTGGCCGCGCTGTGTTTGGCTTATGTTGCGCGCAGCTTGCGCCAGGCGGCGTTGAAGTAGGGCGCAGGTTCGGCCACTCGCATCACAACGGGCGCGTCTGCACTTCCATCAGCGACAACGTGGCCATGGCTTGTTCAGCCGTTTCGCCACACATGCTGGCTTGGGGCCGAAGTGAAGCGCAAACGGCTGGGCGGCTGGGGTCGCCAAACAAACGACAGCCGCGCTGCTCGTCCAGTTGAATGCAAGGCACACCCGCAGGCTTGCCAGCCGGCATACCGGGAATGGCCGTACTGATCGACGGGGCGATGCAGCAGGCAGCGCAGTGGGGACGGCATTGCATGCGTGCATTTTCTGTACTTCGAGCCAGCAGGCTAAGTAATTAGTTGATGGCGATTGATATGACAAAGCAATAGTCAATAACTTACAAGCAGTGAATTTCTGACGCGCACCTAAAATTGACGGTTTGCGCCGGTAGTCGGTGCCACGGTGGGTGCTGCAGTGCTGTTTCCTCGTTCGTTTGACGTGATCGTCGTCGGTGGCGGCCATGCCGGTTCAGAGGCTGCCTTGGCAGCCGCGCGCATGGGTTGCGCGACCTTGCTGCTCACTCACAACATCGAAACCCTGGGGCAGATGAGCTGCAACCCAAGCATCGGCGGCATCGGCAAAGGCCACTTGGTCAAAGAGCTCGACGCCTTGGGTGGCGCCATGGCGGCGGCCACGGACGAAGCCGGCATTCAATTTCGCATCCTCAACAGCTCCAAAGGACCGGCTGTGCGGGCCACGCGTGCGCAAGCCGACCGGGTGTTGTACCGCGCCGCCATGCGCAAGCGCCTGGAAAACCAGCCGAACCTGAGCTTGTTCCAGGCGGCGGTGGACGACCTGGTGGTGGAGGGTGGCCGCGTCACTGGCGCTGTGACACAAACCGGTGTTCGTTTTGCGGCGCGCGCCGTGGTGCTCACGGCGGGCACTTTTCTGGATGGCCGTGTTCACGTGGGCCTGCAGAACTATGCGGCAGGGCGTGCCGGCGACCCGCCTTCGCAGGCGCTGTCGGCTCGGCTGAAAGAGCTGCGCTTGCCGCAAGGCCGCTTGAAGACCGGGACGCCGCCGCGCATCGACGGCCGCAGCATCGACTTCGCCCGCTTGCAAGAGCAACCGGGCGATCTGGATCCCGTGCCCGTGTTCAGCTTCCTGGGTCATGCGGCGCAGCACCCTCAGCAAGTGCCATGCTGGATCACGCACACCAATGAGCGCACACACGAAATCATCCGCAGCGGTTTTGACCGCAGCCCCATGTTTACCGGCGTGATCGAAGGGGTGGGGCCGCGCTATTGCCCCAGCATCGAAGACAAGGTGAACCGCTTTGCCGACAAGAACAGCCACCAAATTTTTCTGGAACCCGAAGGGCTGACCACACACGAGTTTTACCCCAACGGCATTTCGACCTCTCTGCCGTTTGACATCCAGATTGCGGCCGTGCAGTCGATGGTGGGCTTGGAGCAGGCGCACATCCTGCGGCCGGGTTACGCCATCGAATACGACTACTTCGACCCGCGCGCCTTGCGGTCGAGCTTCGAAACCCGGGACGTGGCGGGCCTATTTTTCGCCGGGCAGATCAATGGCACCACGGGCTACGAAGAAGCAGCAGCGCAGGGGCTCTTTGCGGGCGCGAATGCGGCTTTGCAGGTTCAGGGGCGCGAAGCCTGGGTGCCCCGGCGCGATGAAGCCTATTTGGGTGTGATGGTCGATGACCTGATTACCAAAGGCGTGACGGAGCCCTACCGCATGTTCACCAGCCGGGCTGAATACCGGCTGCAACTGCGTGAGGACAATGCTGACCTGCGCTTGACCGAAGCAGGGCGCAAGCTGGGTTTGGTGGATGACAGCCGCTGGGACGCCTTTTGCCGCAAGCGCGACGCCATAGCCAGCGAAACCCAGAAGCTGAAGAGCACGTGGGTGAACCCTGTTTCGCTACCGGTCGCAGACGCCACACGCCTGCTCGGCAAGCCCTTGGAGCATGAACACGCGCTGCTCGATTTGCTGCGGCGGCCCGGAGTGGGTTACGACACGGTGGCCGAAATTGCCGCCTTGGCTTGCCCGCAGGCGGGTGTTTCACGTGGAACATGGACTGAGGCTCTGGGGCCGGAGATGGCCGATGCCGTCATCGAGCAGGTGGAAATTGCCACCCGCTACGCCGGCTACATCGGGAAGCAATTGGACGAAGTGAACCGCGCGGCCAGCTATGAACAGCTGCAATTGCCTGCTGACCTGGACTACCAAGCGGTGAAGGCGCTGTCTTTTGAAGTGCGGCACAAGCTGTCCCAGCAGCGCCCACAGACCTTGGGGCAGGCCAGCCGGATCTCCGGGGTGACCCCGGCAGCAGTTTCCTTGTTGCTGGTCCACTTGAAGAAAGGCCGCATGAAGCGGGCTGATCAGCAGACATCGCAAGAAGCTGAGCTGCCCAGCACACGTGATGCCGCCTGATACTCAAGAACCGGCGCCAGCCACTGGCATGGTGACAGGTCCCAACGAACGCCAGCTGCTGCAATCCGCGGGCGAGGCACTGGGTTTGAAGCTCAGCGACCAACAGCTTGAGCGACTGATGGCCTACCGTGACGCTCTGCTGAAGTGGAACAGGGTCTACAACTTGACCGCAATCCGCCAACCGCAAGAGATGCTTCGGCAGCATCTGATCGATTGTTTGGCGATCGTGCCTGCGATACAGCGCCAGCAACTGGTGCAATCAACAAGCTCAGCGACTTCAGCTGCGTCGTTGACGCCGGCAACATCTGCACCCGCCCGCTTCAACATCCTCGATGTCGGCAGTGGGGGCGGGTTGCCAGGTGTCGTGTTGGCCATCACCATGCCCGGGGTCACGGTCGATTGCGTGGATGCGGTTGGCAAAAAAGCTGCTTTTGTTCGCCAGGTGGCCGGCGAGCTGGGCCTGCCTAACTTGCATGCCCACCACAGCAGGGTAGAAAGCCTACGTCCGCCAGCCGCCGCAGTGGCGGGCTACCACCTCATCACTTCAAGAGCTTTCGCGTCCTTGGCGGACTTCACAGCCTGGACCGCGCACCTGCTGGCGCCGGGAGGCGCCTGGGCGGCCATGAAAGGCCAACAGCCCGACGACGAGATCCAAGCCTTGGGCGGGCGGGTAGAGATGTTCCACGTGGAACCATTGGCGCCCCCGGGAATGACCGCTCAGCGTTGCTTGGTTTGGATGAGGCCCCGCCCGGCTGTGGCGCCGCAGCCATAGGCACATGGCGTCAGCAACCAATCAAAGCGGGTTGGCCCAGCAGAGAAGGGCGATGGCACCCCGAGCCATGTGACACTTCATCCCCACGCCTTTTTGGCTTTCCCCAACCACGGGCATCATGTTCGGCATCACCGACTACGGCACTTTTTGCGCCGCCATCCTCATCTTTCTGGCGCTGCCGGGGCCGGGCACGCTGGCCTTGCTAACGTCAACAGCCAAAGGCGGATTGCGCGCAGGCGCAGCGGCCACCGCTGGAGTGATCGTGGGCGATCAGGTGCTGTTGTGGTTGGCCGTGGCAGGTGTTGCAGCCTTGCTTACAGCCAACCCGGGCTGGTTCAAGGCTTTGCAGTGGGCCGGTGCGGCCTACTTGGTATGGCTGGGCGTCAAGCTGCTCCTGGCCCGAGAGGGCAGCGGCTCGGCCATTCGCATCGAGCCGCGCCGCTATGCCCGGCAAGCCTTTTTCATCACCTTGCTCAACCCCAAGGCCATCGTCTTCTACATGGCATTCTTCCCGCTGTTTATTGACCCCTTGCGCCACCAAGGCCTGACCACCTTCGCGACCATGGCAGTCACCATTGCGGTGATTACGGCCGCCTATGGCTTGCTGCTGTGTGCCTTGGCGCAGCAAGTCAGCGCCAAACTGCGCGCCAACCGTCGGGTGGCCCAGTGGATGGAGCGGGCGGCGGGCATTTTTCTCATCGCCTTTGGCATCAAACTCGGCAGCTCATGACGCGCACTTTTTGCATCGCCAATCAAAAGGGTGGGGTGGGCAAAACCACCACCACCGTCAATCTTGCCGCCGGACTGGCCCGGCTGGGCCAACGGGTGCTGGTGTGCGACCTCGATCCCCAGGGCAATGCCACCATGGGTTCGGGCATCGACAAGCGCCAACTGGACCCCAGCATCTATGACGTGCTGCTCGGATCCACCTCCATACGCGAGGCCCGCCAGCACAGCAGCAAAGGCGGCTACGACGTGCTGGGCGCCAACCGTGAATTGGCCGGCGCCGAAGTAGAACTCGTGGGCTTGGAGCACCGTAACGAACGGCTGCGCACCGCCCTGGCCGAGGTGGCGGCCGACTACGACTTCGTGCTCATCGATTGCCCGCCATCGCTCAGCTTGCTCACGCTGAACGGCCTGTGCAGCGCCCACGGCGTGGTCGTCCCGATGCAGTGCGAATACTTCGCGCTGGAAGGGCTGTCAGACTTGGTCAACACCATCAAACAGGTGCACGCCAATCTCAACCGCGACCTTCAGTTGATTGGTCTGTTGCGCGTCATGTACGACCCGCGCATCACCTTGCAGATGCAGGTCAGCGACCAACTCAAGTCGCATTTCGGCGACAAGGTGTTCAACAGCGTCATACCGCGCAACGTTCGCCTGGCTGAAGCGCCCAGCTATGGGCAGCCCGGCGTGGTTTTTGACCCGGCATCCAAAGGGGCCCAGAGTTATATCGAGTTTGCCCGGGAACTGGTGGAGCGAGCCCACTCTTGGTGAGCGCACACTCTCCGTAAATCCTGATCGAATAGGTTATCGATTCACTCTAAGCCCAAGCCCTCGTCCACACCCAGGTGGATATTCATGGCCTGAACAGCGGCACCGCTGGCGCCTTTGCCCAGGTTGTCCAGGCGGGCGATCAGCAAAATCTGGTCGTCGCTTCCGAATACAAACAGCTCGGCCCGGTTGCTGCCGTTGCAGGCCTGCACATCGAATTCGCCTTCGGCCAAGGTGGCTGCGTCACGCAGGGGCATCACCTTGATAAAACGTTCGTCCGCGTAGTGTTGGACCAGCGCGTCGTGCACGGCTTCAGCCGTCGCGTGCCGCCCCAGCTGCGCGCGGTGCAAAGGAATCATCACCGCCAGGCCCTTGTAGAACGGGCCGACCACCGGCACAAAGTGCGGCTTGTGCGCCAAGCCGGTGTGTCCTTGCATCTCGGGCAGGTGCTTGTGCGCCAGTGCCAGCGCGTAGGGGCGCGGCGAGGCCAGCTCAGGGCCCGGCTGGTTTTCGTAACGCTCAATCATCTTCTTGCCGCCGCCGGAATAGCCGGTGATCGAGGTGGCGTTGACCAGCAGCGTGCGTGGCACCACACCCGCATCCACCAACGGGCGCATCAGCAAGATGAAAGCGGTTGCATGACAACCGGGGTTAGAGATGCGCTTGCTTTGGCGCAGCAAGTCGCGCTGGCCCCGGCACAGTTCGGCCAGGCCAAAAGCCCAGTCGGCTGAGGTGCGGTGCGCGGTGCTGGCGTCGATGACACAGGTTTTGGGGTTTGTCACCAGTGCGGCTGATTCGCGCGCGGCGGCATCTGGCAGGCACAAAAACACGATGTCGGCGGCATTCATCAGGCGCGCGCGCTCAGCGGCGTCTTTACGCAGCTCGCTGGCGATGCGCAGAACCTCAACGTCACGGCGGCCGGCCAGCACCTCGTTGATGCGCAACCCGGTTGTGCCTTCTTGGCCGTCCACAAATACCCGCGCCACCATGGCCATTCCCTTCCAAGGTTCTTGAACGGTGGCCACAGCAAGCCCGCAGCCAGGAGCAAGAGGATAAAGCAAAGGCCCGCCAGACTCCGCGACAATCGCGGCCCCATAGCGCATCACACGGTTTTCCATGGTCACCAAAAAACCCAAGGGCCTCGGCCTCGGCCTTGAAGCCCTGCTGGGCCCACGGGTCGTCGATAAAGCCGGTGCCGGCGACACCACGCCGCGCGAGCTCAAGCTCGACCAACTGCAAGCCGGCAAGTACCAGCCGCGCACGCAGATGGACGAGGCTTCGCTGCTTGAGCTGGCCGAGAGCATCAAATCACAAGGGGTGATGCAGCCCATACTGGTGCGGCCCGTGGGCGCTGGGCACTACGAAATCATCGCGGGCGAAAGGCGCTTCCGTGCGGCTCGATTGGCCGGGTTGGCCGAAGTGCCGGTGCTGGTGCGCGAAGTGCCGGATGAAGCCGCAGCCGTGATGGCGCTGATTGAAAACATGCAGCGCGAAGACCTCAACCCTTTGGAAGAGGCGCAGGGCCTTCAACGCTTGGTGGACGAATTTGGCCTCACGCACGACCTGGCGGCGCAGGCCGTAGGCCGCTCACGCAGCGCCGCGAGCAACCTGCTGCGCCTGCTGAAGCTCACCGCGCCGGTTCAGCAAATGTTGATGGCAGGCGACCTCGAAATGGGCCACGCGCGCGCGCTGCTGGCGCTGGAAGCCGCCCAGCAAGTCATGGCCGCCAATGAAGTGGTGTCACGCCGCTTGACCGTGCGGGAGACCGAAAAGCTCGTAGCACGCGCCGCCGAAGGCGCCCGCGACGAAGCGCCGCAGCGCAAGAAGCTGGACAAAACGCGCGACATCGCCCGGCTTGAAGAGCAACTGGCCGACCGCCTGGGCGCCCGTGTGGACATCCGCATCCAGCGCAAAACCAAGCGCGGCGAGCAAGGTGAAATCGCAATTGGTTTTGGCTCGCTGGAAGAGCTTAACGGCCTGCTGGAGCGGCTGGGTGCACGCGAGGCCTGAAAGCTCTCTCCGCCCAAAGCCCATGGCCCGTTTGGAGAGTCAACAAACTCCCGCCCCGCTCTTCAGTGCTGTACGACGGTTATGGCGCGTCGACCGAGCCGTAGCACACCTTCACGCTCCATCTGCTTCAGGGCCTGCGACAACTTGGGCCGGCTGACGCCGGATCGATCGGCAAGCTCTTCATGTGTCATGGCCACGGTCCAGCTGCCATCAGCCGCCGGCCCCTGGCCATCGATCTCGCGCAGCAGAACGGCCCACAAGCGCGCACGCACCCGGCGCTGGAGCCACACGCGCTCTCGAGCCTGCACCTCGCGCAGACGCTGGGCCAGAAACTGCACCAACGGCAGCGCCACTTCAGGGTGAACGGACACCGCCGATTCGATCGCTGAGCGCGGCAGCCAGTGCACGACGGCGTCGCAGGCGGCGACGATGTCAGCCGCCAAGGGTTCGTGCGAATACAGGTGCGAACACATCGCGATCTCGCCGACGTCAAAGGTCACCGGAATCACACGCCGCCCCTCTTCACCCAGGTGCAACACAGCTTGAAGACGACCTGAGACCACGAGCGGAAGTGCCACGGGCGTGGCGCCGGCATGGAGCACGGTCTTCCCTGCTGCCGCAACCTGCGCCGGTCCGGCCATCTTGTCGGCGAAAACGGAAAGTGCCGTAGCGAACTGTCGGTTCAGTCGGCGGCTTTCGCGTGCGGAGGGGTTTTCCCGACTCATGAGTCTATTGTTACCTCGGTGACTGAATATCGGTCGCACCACTTTCAGAATCGCGCCACATCGGTCGCCGTCGGCGCCTTCGAGGAGAGACCACAGATGACCAACCGTCGCGCTGCCGCTATCGCCCTGGCAAGCCTTGGCACGAGCCTGGCCCTTCCGCAAAGCGCCGTCGCGCAGTCCGGCCGCAACCTCAAGTGGCTGGTGGGCTATCCGCCGGGCGGTGCGGTCGATGTCGTGGCACGCGAGCTGGCCGAGGCGATGCGGGCGCAGGGATTCAATGTCGTTGTCGAAAACCGCACGGGCGCTTCGGGCCGGCTGGCGACCGAACAGATGCTCGCCGCACCGGCCGACGGCGGCACGGCCGTTTTCATGCCCGGCGGCAACGCCACCATCTTCCCGCACGTCTACCCGAACTTGAAGTACGACCCTTGGAAGGACCTTGCACCCCTGGGTGTTGTGTGTCAGTTCAGCTTCGGCCTCGGTGTCGGGCCTGGTACGCCTGCACGGTCGCTGAAGGAGTTTGTGGACTGGGCCAAGGCCAACCCCGGCAAGGCGAGCTACGGCACGCCAGGCGGTGGCACGGCCATGCACTTCATGGGCGTGATGTTCAGTCGCGCTGCGGGCTTCGAGTTCACCCACATTCCCTACCGTGGCGGTGCAGCGGCGATCGTCGACGTTCTGGGCGGCACCGTGCCTGCACTGGCGACCACCTTGCCCAACCTGGTGCAGCCCTACAAACAAGGCAAGATCCGCATCCTCGCTTTCTCCGGCGAGCAGCGCCTGCCCGCGTTGCCCGATGTGCCGACCTTCAAGGAACTGGGCTATCCGGGCCTGGTGATCACCGAGACCTTTGGTGTCTTTGGCTCTGCGCGCCTTCCAGCAGCTGTGCAGGCCGAACTGCACAGCGCGATCCGCAAGGCGGCTGGTGATGCCCGCGTGATGGCCGCGCTGCAGAAGCAGGAGTTCGAGCCCCTGTCGCTGAGCCAGGCCGACTATGCCGCGCGGCTCAAGGCCGACCACGACCGCTGGGGCCCGGTCATCAAGGCCACAGGCTACACCGCCAATGACTAATCGGGTGACTCGTTAGCCAAAAAGCCTGCCGCCCATGAACCTGCTGCTGATCACCAGCGACCAACACCGGGGGGACGCCCTGGGTATCGCCGGTCGTCGCGTGCGAACGCCTCACCTGGACCTGATGGCCTCGCAGGGCGTGCGCTTCGACACCTGCATCACGCCCAACGTGGTGTGCATGCCGGCGCGGGCGTCGATGCTCACCGGCCTGCTGCCCCTGACCCATGGCACGCACGACAACGGCATCGACCTCGACGAGGCCACCGGCGAGCGTGGTTTTGCCGGCACGCTGGCTCGGGCCGGCTACCGCACGGCCTTCATCGGCAAGGCGCACTTCTCAAGCAACCACTCGGCCCAGCCGACCGGCCGCTGCGAGAACGTGTTGAGCTCGCATCGGTTCCCGGACGACTGGTCGGGCCCCTACATGGGTTTCCAGCACGTGGAGCTGATGCAGCTCGGCCACAACTACTGGTTACCGGAACGCTCCCCCGGTGGCCTGCACTACGAGCGCTGGTACCACGCCGATGGTCTCGGCGAGCTCAAGGACCGGCTCTACCGCGAGCGGCTGCCTCCGCAGACCCAGGCCGCCCAGACGCACAACAGCGCCTTGCCCGAGGCGTGGCACAACAGCACCTGGGTCGGCGACCGCGGCATCGAATTCCTGCGTGAACAGTCGCGTGCGCGCGCTGCCGGTGGCAGCGCTGGCGCTGCACCGTTCTGCGCCTGGCTGTCCTTTGCTGACCCGCACCACCCTTTCGACGCGCCGGCGCCCTGGTGCTGGATGCACGACCCCGAGGACGTGGACCTGCCGCCGGTGCGCACGCGTGATCTGAGCAGGCGGCCTTGGTGGCACCGCGCCGCACTGGAAAACAAGCCGCAAGGCGGTACGCCTGAAGCACGGCGCGTGCGCGAGGAGTACTCCCGCATGCCGCCGCAGACCGATGCGCAGCTGCGCGAGCTGATCGCCAACTACTACGGGATGATTTCGCTCGTTGACCATCAGGTCGGTCGTTTGATGGCGGTCCTGCACGAGACCGGCCTGGCCGATGACACCGTGGTGATCTTCACCTCGGACCACGGTGACTGGCTGGGCGACCACGGTCTGGTGCTCAAGGGTCCGATGTTTTATGAGGGCCTGCTGCGGGTGCCCTTGATCGTGCGTGGCCCCGGCCTGCCGACCGGCCGTGTCGTAGCCGACCCGGTTTCCACGCTGGACCTGGCCGCCACCCTCGGTGACTTCGCGGGCGTGCCGATGCCCGCCGCGCGCCACAGCCGCTCGTTGCGTCCGCTGATCGAAGGCCGCCCCGGCCCTGACGGCCAGCGAGACCATGCGATGTCCGAGTGGCGTCTGGGACCGCAGCGCTGCGGTGTGGCGCTTGACCTGCGCACCGTGCGCACCCGCCAAGCCAAGCTCACGCTGGAGATCACGAGCGGTGCCGGCGAGCTCTACGACCTTCGCGACGACCCCCACGAGACCGTCAATCGTTTCGACGACCCGGCCTGCCGCGGGCTGCGCGATGAGTTGATGGACCGCCTAACCATCCGGCCCGACGACATCCTGGACCCCCTGCCCACGCCCGTGGGACCTGCATGAGGAGAAACACATGAACATCCCACGACGTCAGGCCTTACTTGCGACTTCAGCGGCCGCCCTTTTGTCTGGCTGCGCAAGCATGACGCCAGGCGAGGGCAGCGGCACGCGGCGGCACTATGTGCTGGTCCACGGCGCCTGGCATGGTGCCTGGGCGTGGCACCGGCTGGTGCCGCTGCTGCGCCAGGCCGGCCACACCGTCACCACGCCCACGCTGTCGGGCCTTGGGGAGCGGGCCCACCACGCGCCGGGCCGGTGCGGCCTGGACGGCCATGTGCAGGACATCGTGCAGCACTTGATGATGGAGGACCTTCAGCGCGTGGTCCTTGTCGGCCACTCCTACGCCGGCTGCGTCGTCTCCGGCGTACTCGCCGCGCGCACAGGCCGGGTGGCCCATGCGATCTACCTCGATGCTTTCGCTCCGACCAACGGCCAGGGACTGGCGAGTTTTGTGCCGCCCCCTGTCCGCGCCGACTACGAAAAGATCGCCGCCGCAGACGGTCTGGTTCCGCCCCCACCACCAGCGAGCTGGGGCGAGCGCTGGGGTGTGAGCGACCCCAGCTTGCTGGCCTGGGCCCAGGCACGCATCACCGCTCAGGCCGCGCTCAGCTTTGTGCAAACCGTCCAGGGTGATCCCTTTGCCGACGCTGCGCTTCGCCTCAGCTACCTGAAGTGCACGCAGAACCCCAACCCCGGCTTCAAGAACGTGGCCGCTGGCGTGCAGCGCGACCCGCGCTTCCGCTACGCCGAGGTGGACGGGCACCACAACGTGATGCTCATCAACCCCGAAAGACTGGCCGAGGCGCTGCTGCGACTGGGCTGACCGAACAACATCCGAAGGAGACTTGCAATGTTCAATCGAAGAACGTTCACTGTTGCTGCAGGCTCTGCGGTCATCGCTGCGCCTGCGCTGAGCCTGGCCCAGGCAGACACTGTGCGGATGATCGTCGGGTTCCCGGCTGGCGGTGTTGTCGACGTCGTGGCGCGCGAGGTGGCTGAGGCCTTGAAGACCGTTCTGTCGCGACCCGTCATCGTCGAAAACCGTGTCGGAGCCGGCGGCCGCCTGGCCGTTGCCGCGGTCAAGGCCGCGCCGCCGGATGGCAACTCGCTTCTGCTGACGCCATCGTCCATCATGACGCTGTATCCCAGCGTGCTGAACAAGCTGCCCTACGACACGCTGTCGGACTTTGCTCCGGTCAGCACGGTGTGCCTGTCGACCAATGCCTTGGCCATCGGCACGCATGTGCCCGCCAAGACACTGGCCGAGTTCATCGCCTGGTGCAAGGCCAACCCCAAGGACGCGATCTACGCGTCGCCCGGCGCGGGATCGGCACCGCACTTCCTCGGCGCCCAGATTGCCAAGGCTGCGGGTGTCGAGATGCTGCACGTCCCGTACAAGGGCGCGCCCGACATCCTGGTTGACCTATACGGTGGCCGGATCGCTGCCTTTGTCACGGCCTTGTCGAACGCGGTGCAGCCGCACCGCGACGGCAAGATGCGTGTGCTGGTCACCACGGGCGAACGGCGATCTGAACTGTTGCCTGACGTTCAAACCGCACGCGAGGCCGGGTTCGAGGCGCTCACGGTCAAGGAGTGGTTCGGGGTGTTTGCGCCCGCAGCCACGCCCAACGACCGCGTCACGGCCCTGCATGCGGCGATCGCCCGGGCGGTGTCCAGTGAATCGGTCGTGCGCGCCTTTGGCAGGCTGGTCCTCGAACCCTCTGCGGCCAGCCCCGGTGCCTTCGCGGGCCTGGTGAAGGCGGACCTGGCCCGCTGGAGCACCATCGCCCGCGACTTGAACTACCAGCGTGTCGATGCCAGCTGACCCCGTGGCACATGCAACGCCGAGCCAGGTCGTGCTGGTCCACGGCGGCTGGCATGGGGGCTGGGTCTGGGAACGCCTGGCGCCGTTGCTTCGCGCCAAGGGGCATGTCGTTCACACGCCCACGCTCACCGGCCTGGGCGAACGGTTGGCGGCGTTTTCCCCCGAGGTCGGTTTTCAGACGCATGTGAACGACATCCTGGGCGTGGTCCACACGCTGGAGCCGGGCCCGTTGACCCTCGTCGGACACAGTTACGGCGGCAGCATCATCACCGCCGTGGCCGACGCCGTGCCGGACCGCGTGGCAGCACTCGTCTACCTCGACGCGGTGATCCCGACGGATGGCGTGCCCGGCTGGCAAGGCTTTCCGCCTGAGCGCCAAGCGCAGATGCTCGCTGGCGCCGAACGCTGGGGTGGGCTTCAGGTGCCACCGCCCGACCCTTCGATCTGGGGCTTTGGACCTGACTCAGCCGACCATCGGTTTCTGCAGCAGCGACTCACCCCGCACCCGCTGAAGACCATGATGGACATTCCGCGTATCACGGGTCGCTGGAAGCAGGTCGTCATCAAGTGCTATCTGCTCGCGGGTGGCCCACCGCCCTCGCGCTTTGCACACCACCATGCGGCCTGCCAGGAAGAGCCGGGCTGGGTGACCGCAGTCGTGCCCGGCGGTCACGAAATGATGTGGACCCACCCGCAGCAACTGCTTCACGTGCTCTCGGGCTGCATCGCGCGTGGCCAAAACCTGGACCGGACCCTATGAAAACCAACGTCCTGATCCTGCTGTCCGACGAACAATCCGGCCCGGTCCTTGGCTGCGCCGGCCACCCGTGGGTGCGCACCCCAAATCTCGATGCGCTGGCGGCGCGTGGCACTCGCTTTGACCGTGCTCTAACGCCGTCGCCTATATGCGTGCCGGCACGCGCTGCCCTCGCCAGCGGCCGCTGGGTGCACCAGACAGGCCACTGGGACAACGCGACCGGATACGACGGTCGACCTGCTGGTTGGGGCCAGGCCCTGCTGTCGGCCGGTCGGCGGGTCGAGTCCATCGGCAAGCTGCACTACAGCGACGCGGAAGCGCCCAGCGGCTTCGGTCGGCAGCACCAGCCGATGCACCTGGCCGATGGGGTCGGGCAGGTCTGGGGTTCGGTGCGCGACCCATTGCCGGACACCCCCCGCCCCTCACGCCTGTTCGGCGAACTCGGGCCCGGAGAGTCGCGCTACAACCGTTACGACGCAGCCTCCGCCGATCAGGCTGCGCGTTGGCTGGCCGAACGTGCCAGGCAACCGGATCCCCAGCCGTGGACGCTGTTCGTGGGCTTCGTTGCGCCGCACTTTCCGCTCGTGGTGCCGCCCCGTTATCTGGAGGGCATACCCATCGACGGCCTGCCCCTGCCGCGCCTGTTGCCACGCGACGGCCATGCGCGGCACCCCTGGGTGCAAGGCTTTGTCGACTTCAGCGATGCCGACGCCGAACTCGGTACCGACGCCCGCCGCCGGCTGGCGCTGGCCTGTTACTACGGGCTCGTGAACTTCATGGACGAGCAGGTCGGTCGCGTGTTGCAGGCGCTGGACGACAGTGGCCAGGCCGAATCGACCCTGGTGGTTTTTTCCAGCGACCATGGCGACAACCAGGGCGTGCGCGGCTTGTGGAACAAGTCGATGCTGTACCGAGAGTCGACCGAAGTGCCACTGATCCTGGCGGGGCCTGGCGTCCCTGCGGGCCGCGTCTGCTCGACGCTGGTCAACTTGGTCGACATCGCACCCACGGTGCTTGACGCCGCCAACGTGCCCGCGCCAGCCGACTGGCCGGGCCGCTCGCTGCTGAAGATCGCCAGCGAGCCCGACGACCCGACCCGGGTGGGCTTCAGCGAATACCACGCGGTCGGCTCAGCGTCCGCGGCCTATCTCGTGCGACAGGGTCACTGGAGCTACCACCACTACGTCGGCTTTGCGCCCGAGCTCTTCGACCTCGCGTCGGACCCTGGGCAGGCGGTCAACCTGGCAGCCGATCACGCACAGGCACCGGTCGTCTTGCACATGGAAGGCTTGTTACGCGCCCGACTCGACCCCTTTGCCGTCGACCGCCTCGCCAAGAACGCTCAGAACGCACTCGTGGCGCGGATGGGCGGCCGAGACAAGGCGCTTCAGCTGGGCCCTTTGGGCGCGACACCAGCGCCTGGAGCCGGCGTAACGACTACCCGACTTTGCCGCTGACGCCAAGCGCTGCCCGCCGCCGCACGGCAGCCAGCCACAGCAGCGCCAAGCCCACCAGCACAATCGGCAGCAAGGAGCCCAGGTTCAGCCAGGTCCAGCCCTGTGTGGTGATGAGCGCGCCAGAGGAAAACGAACTCAGCGCCATGGTGGCAAACACACAGGTGTCCATCGCGCCTTGGGCCTTGTTTTTCTCCACGGGTTCATAAGTGCTGGTCAGCAGCGTCGAGGCGCCGGTGTACAGAAAATTCCAGCCCACGCCCAGCACCAGCAGCGCTATCAAAAACTGCATCAGGTCAACGCCCGAAAGCGCGACCAGAACGCAAACGATGTTCAGTACCGCGCCAATGCCCATGATGGGTAGCGCGCCAAAACGTTTGATCAAGTGCCCGGTGAAAAAGCTGGGTACAAACATGCCCAGCACGTGCCACTCCAGCACCAACGCGGCACTTTCAAACGGGTGTTTGCATTGCTGCATGGCAATGGGCGTGGCCGCCATCAGTAAGTTCATCACGCCGTAGCCAATGGCCGCGCCCATGACCGCCACGATGAAGGCGGGCTGCTGGGCAATCTCGCGCAGCGGCCGCCCCGACGACGCGCCGGGCTTGGGCGCTTGGTGTGCCGGAAAGCGGATGAAGCTCAAAGCCAGCAGCGACAACAGGGCCACGCCGATGAGCGCCACATAGGCGCCGGCGAAGGTCACGCTGAACCAGTCGCGCGTGGTGCTCGCCAGTTTGGGGCCGGCAAAGGCGCCCAAGATGCCACCCGCCAGCACCAGCGAGATGGCCTTTTCCTTGTGTTGGGGCTCCACCAGCTCTGGGCCCGCAAAGCGGTACAGGCCGGCATTGGCGTTGTAAAAGCCCGCCACCAAGGTTGACGCCACCAGCAGCCAAAACTGCCGCGTGTTGACGGCGTAAGCGCACATCGCCGCGCTCAACATGGCCACCACCAAGCCCAGCTGAAAACTGCGTTTGCGCCCGTAATGCCTTTGCAACCGCGCCACCAGCGGCGCGCTGATGGCACCACCCACCACGTAGCCCATCACCGGCAGGGTGGCCATCCATCCGAAGGGGGCGAGCGCCAGCCCAACCAGCCCGTTAATGGCTATAAAGGTGACGTTGTTGGTGAGGAACAGACCTTGGCACAAAGCCAGAAGCAGCAAATGGCGGTTCATGCGGCCAGTGTCGCACCGCCGAAGCGTTCGGGACGAACCCGGTCAACGGCTGCGTGGCAGCCATGCGTTAGGGGTTTGCTAGGCCGCACCTCAGTTGGAGGGAACTTCCACGTCCTGGGCATGGTCCTTGCAAAACGGGTTTCAACTGCTCCAAGGCAAGCAGAACCGCGACTGAACTGAAAGGCCGAAGACCCATTTCTTCCGCGATCCACTTCCCGATAAACGCGAGAACCTAGAGGAACCTGAAACCAGCACGACAAACGCTTACCGCCAATCTCACAGGAAAGCTCTGATGGCGCCTCACGCTGGAGTGCCGCACTGGCCCAAACGCTCGGTCACCCGGTTGTCGGGCGCCATCAGAACTTCCCGGTCGCCGCCACCTGTTGCGTCACACACGCGGCGGACGGCCTTTTCAAACCTGAGAGGTCTGAGCCATGAGCGTGATCAACCACTTCGCCGCCCGCTACGAGCGCACCCGCGAAGAAGAGATGTCCCTCGAGGACTACCTGGCCGAATGCAAACGCAGCCCGCTGGCGTATGCCACAGCGGCCGAGCGAATGCTCAAGGCCATCGGCGAGCCGCAGCAGATCGACACCCGCAACGACCCACAGCTGTCGCGCATCTTTCATAACAAGGTCATCAAGATCTACCCGGCCTTTGCCGAGTTCTACGGCATGGAAGACGCCATCGAGCAGGTGGTGTCTTACTTCCGCCACGCGGCGCAAGGGCTGGAAGAGAAGAAGCAGATCCTCTATTTGTTGGGCCCGGTCGGTGGCGGCAAAAGCTCCATCGCCGAGCGGCTGAAGTTGCTCGTTCAGGACGTGCCCTTCTACGCCATCAAGGGCAGCCCGGTGAACGAGTCACCCCTGGGTTTGTTCAGCGCGGTTGAAGACGGCGAACTGCTGCAACAGGAATACGGCATTCCGCGCCGCTACCTCCACCGCGTGATGAGCCCCTGGGCTGTCAAGCGGCTCGAGGAGTTTGGCGGGGACATCCGCCAGTTCAAGGTGGTCAAGCGCTTCCCCAGTGTGCTCAAACAAGTGGGTGTGGCCAAGACCGAGCCGGGCGATGAGAACAACCAGGACATCAGTTCGCTGGTCGGCAAGGTGGACATCCGCAAGCTGGAAACCTATGCGCAAGACGACCCGGACGCCTACAGCTACAGCGGCGGCCTGTGCCTGGCCAACCAAGGCCTGCTGGAATTTGTAGAGATGTTCAAGGCGCCGATCAAGGTGCTGCACCCGCTGCTGACCGCCACGCAAGAAGGCAACTTCAAAGGCACCGAAGGTTTTGGCGCCATTCCGTTTGACGGCGTGGTGCTCGCGCACAGCAATGAGAGTGAGTGGAAAGCCTTCCGCAACAACAAGAACAACGAAGCCTTTCTCGACCGCATCTACATCGTCAAGGTGCCTTACTGCCTGCGTGTGAGCGAGGAAGTGAAGATCTACGAGAAGCTGCTCAAGGGCAGCTCGCTGGCGCAGGCCACCTGCGCGCCGGGCACGCTGAAGATGATGGCGCAGTTCTCGGTGCTGACGCGTCTGAAGGAGCCCGAAAACTCGTCGCTGTATTCCAAGATGCTGGTCTACGACGGTGACAGCCTGAAGGACACCGACCCGCGCGCCAAGAGCATTCAGGAATACCGTGACTATGCGGGTGTGGACGAAGGCATGAACGGCATCAGCACGCGCTTTTCGTTCAAGATCCTGTCCAAGGTCTTCAACTTCGACACCACCGAGGTCGCCGCCAACCCCGTGCACCTGATGTATGTGCTGGAGCAGCAGATCGAGCGTGAGCAGTTCCCGCAAGAGACCGAACAGAAGTACCTCGGCTTCATCAAAGAACACCTGGCCACGCGCTACGCCGAGTTCATCGGCAAAGAGATTCAAACCGCTTATCTGGAAAGTTATTCAGAGTACGGCCAGAACATCTTTGACCGCTACGTCACTTACGCCGACTATTGGATTCAGGACCAAGAGTACCGGGACACGGACACGGGCGAAGTGTTTGACCGCGTGGCCTTGAACGGCGAGCTGGAGAAGATCGAAAAGCCCGCCGGCATTGCCAACCCCAAAGACTTCCGCAACGAAATTGTCAATTTCGTGCTGCGCGCGCGGGCCAACAACCGCGGCAACAACCCAGTGTGGACCAGCTACGAAAAGCTGCGCACGGTCATCGAGAAGAAGATGTTCTCGAACACCGAAGAGCTGTTGCCTGTCATCAGCTTCAACGCCAAAGCCAGCGCAGACGAAGCCAAAAAGCACGAAGACTTTGTCAACCGCATGGTGCTGAAGGGCTACACACCCAAGCAGGTGCGCCTGCTGTGCGAGTGGTACCTGCGCGTGCGCAAGTCGAGCTGAACAAAGCACGATGGCACTTCAAAGCATCATCGACCGGCGGCTGGCGGGCAAAAACAAGTCCATCGGCAACCGCGAGCGTTTTCTTCGTCGCTACAAAGAGCAGGTGAAAGAAGCGGTCAAGCGCGCCATCGACGGGCGCGGCATTCGTGACATCGAGCGTGGCGAAGAGATTCACATTCCGAAGAAAGACTTGAGCGAGCCCGTCTTCGGCCATGGCACCGGTGGCACACGCGAGATGGTGCACCCCGGCAACCGTGAGTACGTGCAAGGCGACCGCATCGAGCGGCCCAAAGGCGGTGGTGGCGGGCAGGGCAGCGGCAAAGGACAGGCCAGTGATTCGGGCGAAGGCGAAGACGACTTCAGCTTTGCGTTGAGCAAAGAGGAATTCATGCAGATCTTCTTTGAAGATCTGGCCCTGCCCAACCTCACGCGCACGCAATTGGCGGAAACGCCGGAGTGGAAAAGCCAGCGCGCGGGCTTCTCCAGTGACGGCACGGCTAACAACTTGCATGTGGTGCGCAGCCTGCGCGGTGCCATCGGCCGGCGCATTGCCATCGGTGCTTCAGCGCGGGCCGAACTCAAGCGGCTTGAAGGCCGGCTAGAGCTCTTGACGCAGCGCGCGGACGAGCCCGGTGTGCCTGCCGAGATCGCCCAGACCGAGGCGGCCTTGGTTGTGCTGCGTGCGCGGCTGAAGCGCATTCCTTACCTCGACCCTATCGACTTGCGTTACCGCAGCCGGGTGCGGGTGCCGGTGCCCACCAGCAAGGCCGTGATGTTTTGCCTGATGGATGTCTCCGGCTCGATGGACGAGCAGCGCAAAGAACTTTCTAAGCGCTTCTTCATCTTGCTCTACCTGTTCCTGACGCGGCACTACGACAAGATCGATATCGTCTTCATTCGCCATCACACGCAGGCGCAAGAGGTTGACGAAGAAGCTTTTTTCCATGCGCGAGAAACGGGCGGCACCGTGGTGTCCAGCGCACTGGTGCTGATGGACGAAGTGATCCAGGCGCGCTACAACCCCAGCGAGTGGAACATCTACGGCGCGCAGGCCAGTGACGGTGACAACTGGCACCACGACAGCGGCCGCTGCCGCGAACTGCTGGCTGAAAAAATTCTACCGATGTGCCGCTACTACGCTTACGTGCAAGTGGCCGATGAAGAGCAGAACCTGTGGGAAGAGTACAGCCAGCTGCAGGCGGCGCAGCCCAACTTCGCCATGCGCAAAGCGGTGGAAGCCAGCGAGATCTATCCCGTCTTTCGTGATCTCTTCAAGAAGGAAGGGGCGGCAGTGTCATGAGCGCGCCATCCAGAGTCCCGGACCATCCACTGCCCGCGGGTGAGCGGCCGACCGCGCCACTGCCAGGCCCCAGCGATTGGAACTTCGAGCTGGTTGAGGACTACCACCGCATTATTCGCGCCACGGCTCAGCGCTTCGCGCTGGACACCTACCCCAACCAGCTGGAAGTCATCACCGCCGAGCAGATGATGGACGCCTACGCCAGCGTGGGCATGCCGGTGAACTACCGCCACTGGAGCTATGGCAAAGAGTTCATCGCCACCGAGAAGAACTACAAGCGCGGCCACATGGGCCTGGCTTACGAGATCGTCATCAACAGCAACCCCTGCATCAGCTACCTGATGGAGGAGAACACGATGGCGATGCAGGCGCTCGTCATCGCGCATGCCGCATACGGCCACAACAGCTTCTTCAAGGGCAACTACCTGTTCCGAATGTGGACCGATGCGGCGTCCATCATTGACTACCTGGTCTACGCAAAGAACTATGTGGCGGCCTGCGAAGAAAAGCATGGCCTGGAAGCGGTCGAGGAGTTTCTGGATTCTTGCCACGCCCTAGCCAACCATGGGGTGGACCGTTATCGCCGCCCGACCAAAAAGACGCTGGCCCAAGAATTGGCGCAGCGCCAGGAACGCGAGATCTATGCGCAGCAACAGGTGAACGACCTTTGGCGCACGCTGCCGCGCCGCGCCGAGAAAGAAGGCCTGGCTTCAGAAGCCAAACGCTTTCCGTCGGAACCGCAAGAGAACCTGCTGTACTTCATTGAAAAACACGCACCGCTGCTGGAGCCCTGGCAGCGCGAGATCGTGCGCATCGTGCGCAAGGTGGCGCAGTACTTCTACCCACAGCGCCAAACCCAGGTGATGAACGAAGGCTGGGCCACGTTCTGGCACCACCGCATCCTCAACACCATGTACGACGACGGTTGGCTGACCGACGGCGTGATGATCGAGTGGCTGACCTCGCACAGCAATGTGGTGTTTCAACCGCCGGTGGGGCACCGGGCCTACAGCGGCCTGAACCCTTACGCGCTGGGCTTTGCGATGTACACCGACATCCAGCGCATTTGCGAACACCCGACAGATGAGGACCGAGCCTGGTTCCCGCAGATCGCCGGCCGGCCCTGGCTGCCGGTGCTGCACGAAGCCATGCGCGACTACAAAGACGAGAGCTTCGTCGGCCAGTTCTTGAGCCCCAAGCTCATGCGCGACCTGCGCCTGTTTGCGATCCGCGACGATGAACAAGAAGCTGAGCTGCAGGTGGCGGCCATTCACGACGAAGCGGGCTACCGTCGCCTTCGCGAATCCTTGTCCCACCAATACGACTTGGGCTCGCGCGAGCCGAATATCCAGGTGTGGAGTGTCAACTTGCGCGGCGACCGCTCATTGACGCTGCGCCACTTTCAGCACAACGACCGGCCCATGCACGACAACGCGGCCGAAGTGCTCAAGCACGTCAGCCGCTTGTGGGGCTTTGGCGTGCATTTGCAAAGCGTAAACGGCCGCGGCGACGTTACGCAGCACGTCAGCGTGCTGCCGCCCGTTTGAGCGGCGCACGCCGTTGCCGCTTCAGCCCATCAATTGACAGGCCCCACCGTGCTGTAGCCCGTGTCTTGCAGGCTCATGGCATCGGTGCGGCTTCCCCACAGGTCGAGAGAGCTGCGAGGTGGCTTGAGTACCGCAAAGAAGGCGGGAATGGCTAAGGCGTAGGCGCAGCCAGCAACCGTGAGCACGGTGCTCAACCCAAAGCTGGTGGCCACGATAGGCACACACGCGGCGCCAATGACGGAGAAGCAGCCGTTGGTGCCCCAGGCCCACACCAGCATGGGTCGCTTGTTCAGGCGCGCCAGCCACGACATGGCCATGGGCATGGGGAAGCCCATCAAGAAGGCCGGTGGGCCGATCAACAAGAAACAAAGCACCAGCCGCGTGGCGTAGGGCAGCACACCGATGGCATCCAGCACGTGATCCAGGTACAGACCGTACAAGATGACCATGGCGGCGATGGCCGCAAAGATGAAGGGCATGACCTGCTTGGCGCGGTCCACAAACCGCTCCGAGACAAAACTGCCCAGGCCGGAGAAAACCAGCATGCCGGTGATCAGCACCGAGGCTGACACGGTGGCGTTGCTCAAGGCGAGCATGAAGTGTGCAATCAAGCCCACTTCAACCATGATGTAGCCGGCTCCCAGGCAGGCGAAATACAGCACCGTGAGCGCTTTGCCCGGGTAGGCCGAAAAGGCGGTGCGCCAGCCAAAAACCACCGGGAAGAGCACCAAAACTGCCGCCGTGGCGCAGGCAATGGCCAGCGTGGCCCAGAGCAGCAAATAGCCCCATTCGTCCTGCAGAATTTCCAGCCGGTCTGTCACGCGGCTGAGGTCGGCGGGCTTGATGTAGGCGGTGAAGTAAGCGCGGTCGTTGGTGAGTTCGCGGGTGTCAAAGACATAACGCTCGGCCAGCGAGTCCCAGCCGCCGTGGACCAAGGCAGCCCACGCAGCGCGCGCCAGCTGGGTGGGCGGTAGCAGCTTGCCGGTGGCGCTGGGGTCACCGCCTTCGGGGCCGCCTTCGGCAGGTTCATCGGGGCCGGGGCCGGTGGGGTCGTTGGCTGCGGCCACAGCCGCTGGGTCGGCGCCATCCGCAGCAGAAGCAGCGCTGGCAGCGGCGCTTGCTGATGACGCACTTGCTGAAGAAGCCGTTGCCGCCTTGCCCGCAGGCGCCACGGCCACACCCTCACCAAAAATCTGGTCGCGGTAGGCCACCAACAGCTCGTCGGCGCTGCCGGGCTCGACCTTCAAGTCGGGCGAGTAAATCGTGTCCCAAGACATCGCTTGGGTGTGCTGCTGCAGCGTCTCGAGCTCGGCAGGCGAAAAGCCTCCGCGCTTGTAGAGCACCGTGGTGGTCGACAGGTAGCTCGACACGGCATAAAAACTCGACGCCAGGGTTTCGGGCGACACGTCTCGTGCAGCGCCCACCATGGTGGCGTAGAGCTTGAGCACCGATTTGGGCGGCTCTTCCTTGTTCCACAGCGTGACCGACAAGATGCCGCCCGGGTTCAAGGCGCGCAGTGCGTTTTTGAAAGCCTCGCGCGTGTACGAAAACTTCTCGACCACGGCAAAACCACCAGGGCTGGACAGGCCAGCGGAATCAGCCAGGCTCAGGTCGATGATGTCGAAGCGCTGATCGGTATTGGCCAGGAACAAGCGGCCTTCGTGGTCGATCGCGGTTACGCGCGCATCGTTCAAGATGTCGCCCGTGAAGTCGCGCAGCACCTGCTCTTGTCGGAAGGCGCGCAGCACGGCCGGGTTGCCTTCGGCCACGGTCACCGACTTCGAGCCCGATTGCAGCGCCAGGGCGGTGGAAATGCCGCCGCCAAACTGCATCACAAAGGTCTGCGGCTGCTTTTTCAGCAGGTACGGGTAGACCATCGGCAAATATTGGAAATACGCGCTCTGTTCGTCGCTGAGCTTGCGGATGATGCCGCTGGGGCCGTCGCCGTCGATGTACAAGCCCAGGTAGGCGTTCTCCGGCATGTTGGGCAGGTTGAAGGCCGCGTTGTCCGACAGGCCCGGCGCGAAGTGCAAGAACGAACTGCTGTAAACCTCCAACTGCCCAAACGGTGAGCGGTCTTGAAGCAGACGGCGGCTGTCCGGAAACTTGCGTGCGTAGGCCACGCCTTTGTAGTCCGACATCGCCAGCTTGGGCACATCCAGGCCGGCTGGCAGCGCCAGGTGCGCCGTGGCGCAGGCCACCACCAGTGCCGGAAGAACGGCCAGTGCCCGCCTGAAGCGCAAAGCCTTGAACCACAAGGCGCTGCCCAAGGCCCACAGCACCAGCGGCACCAGGATCAAATCTTCCACGTTGAGCCACCACATGGCGCCCAGCAGCACCAAGCCGCACAGGCCCGAGCCGGCCAGGTCAGCAAAGTAAAAGCGACTGAAGGTGGTGCGCGCCATCAAGAACACGACGCCCAGAAAGCTGGCGCCAGCCAAGAAGGGCAGCAGATAGAGCAAGAAGTTAGCGGCCAGGCGCCACTTCTGCGCCGGGTCGGCGATCAGGAAGATGGCGTTGAAGGGCAGTTGCTGCGCGATGAGGTGCGCACCCACCATCAAGGGGCCAAAAAGCAGCAAGGCGGTGGCCGTCACGCCGCGCCAGTGGCGCATGAACCAGCCTGTGGCTACGGCCATCACGGCACTGGTCAAGCCAAAGCCCAACATCGCAAGGCTGACCACCAGCGAGCCGAAGTGGGCCCAGCTGCCCACCGCGAAGACCCGCATGATGCTGATTTGCAGCGCGATGATGGCACCCGCCACCAGCGCCACCGCGAGATACAGATGCCCGCGCGGGCGCTTGCGCCGCCGAACGATCATCGGTTGTGCGTGCCCTTGATGTTGTCGCCGTCGAGCTTGGTGAACGGTACAAAGGGCACGATGCGGCCGTTGTAAAGATCGGAGCGGCTGACCACGACCGTGCCGTTCGGCCCTTGGGTCTTGGACACCTTGAGCACGCGTTGCGCGCCGGGTGGCCCTACGGGAATGACCATCACGCCGCCCACTTTCAACTGCTGCAGCAGCGGCGGCGGAATGTGGTCGATGCCGCAGGTGACGATGATCTTGTCAAACGGCCCGGCCTCGGCCCAGCCGTGATAACCGTCGGCGTTTTTGCTCTGGATGACCTTGTATTCGGTGTATCCGTTTTTGATCAGTGCGTCGTACACGCTGCGTGTGCGCTCAGCCAGCGGCTTGATGATCTCGATGGTCCAGACCTTGTCGGTCAGGTTGGCCAGATAGGCCGACTGGTAGCCCGAGCCGGTACCCACTTCGAGCACCTTTTCGCCCATCTTGACGTCGATGACGCTGGTCATGCGGCCTACCAGGTGCGGGCCGGAAATGGTCACGCCCCAGCCGATGTCCAGGAAGGCGTGCTCGTAGGCGCGGTGCAGGTTGCGCGGCAAAACAAATTCTTCGCGCGGCGTCATCAAGAAGGCGCGCTTGTTGCGAGCTTCCCAAAGGTCTTTGTTTCGCACCAGCGCTGAAAAGCGTTGGAAGCGTTCGAGCAGTTGTCGTGGCTTTTCGGCGCGGTTTTTGACCATCCAGGCCACAAAAGCCTCAGCGGTGGCCATCTGCGGTGCCACGTCAAAGCTATAGGGTGTGGGCACCGCTGCTTGCGCAAAGCCTGCCCACGCCGTGCCAGCGGCCACAGCCGCAGAAGATTTCAATGCCTGTCGGCGATCCATGCTCATGTACTCCAAGACAACCGGCGATTGTTGCCAAGAAATGCACAGCTTTTGCCGCTGCACCCCAAAGTTCCCCAGCGTGGCGCCAGGGCCAGTCGCGCCAAACCCACAAATCAAGCCATAAACGCAGGCAGGCAGCGGGCCAGCTTGTCGCCTGCTGTTCAGCTGTGGAGCGAGAAGATCTTGCCGGGGTTCATGATGTTGTGCGGATCCAGCGCGTGCTTGAGTTGCCGCATCAAGTCCACCGCGCCAGCACCCGCTTCTTCAAGCAAGAAGCCCATTTTGTGCAGACCGATACCGTGTTCGCCCGTGCAGGTGCCCTCTAGCGCAATGGCGCGATGCACCATTTGCTGGGACAAGCGCTCAGCCAGTTCGCGTTGCGCCAGGTCCCCTTCTTTGACCAGGTAGGCCAGGTGGAAGTTGCCGTCGCCCACGTGGCCGACGATGTAGTACGGCAGGGCAGACGCATCAGCTTCGGACACCGAGGTTTCCAGAATTTCAGCCAGGCGCGAAATCGGCACGCAGGTGTCGGTCGTCACGGTTCTGCAGCCGGGGTTCATCTGCATGCCTGCGAAATAGGCCTTGTGGCGCGCGGTCCACAGGCGCGTGCGCTCTTCAGGCGTGCTGGCCCATTCAAAAGCCTGGCCACCCAGGTCCGCCGTGATGGCTTGTACGGTTTCAGCCTGCTCGCGCACACCGGCTTCGCTGCCATGGAACTCCATCAGCAGCATGGGCAGCTCGCGCATGCCCAGCTTGCTTTGCGCATTGACAGCACGCACGGCGTTGGCGTCCAGCAGCTCACAGCGCGCGATGGGCACGCCCATCTGGATGATCTGGATGGTGGCGTGCACGGCGCTGCTGATGTCAGAAAAATGGCAAATGGCTGCGCTCACGGCCTCCGGCAGTGGGTAGAGCTTGAGCGTGACTTCGGTGATGACGCCCAGCGTGCCTTCACTGCCGACAAACAAGCGCGTGAGGTCGTAGCCGGCGCTGGACTTGCGCGCCCGCGTGCCCGTGCGCACCACCTCGCCAGCAGCTGTGACGACCTGCAGCGCCAGGGTGTTGTCGCGCATGGTGCCGTAACGCACGGCGTTCGTGCCGCTGGCGCGGGTGGCGCACATGCCGCCCAGCGTGGCGTTGGCGCCTGGGTCGATAGGGAAGAACAGGCCGAGGTCTTTAACTTCGCGGTTGAGCTGCTCACGGGTGACGCCAGGTTGCACGGTGACGGTCAAGTCTTCTGGGTTGACCTTCAGCACCTGGTTCATGCGGCTCACATCCAGGCTGATGCCGCCTTGTACGGCCAGCAAGTGGCCCTCCAGCGAGGAGCCGATCCCGAACGGAATGACCGGCACACGGTGCGCCGCAGCCAGCTTGACAGCGGCGACCACATCCTCGGTGCTCTCGCAAAAAACTACCGCCTCGGGCGGCGTGACGGGGAAGGGCGATTCGTCGCGCCCATGCTGTTCGCAGATGGCGGTGGCGGTTGAAAAGCGTTCGCCAAACAGGGATTCAAGCGCGGTGTGCATCGCGGCTGGCATCGGGCGCAGGTCGAGCTGGTGAGTGACCTGGCTTGGAAGTGGGGCGTTCATGGAGTGGTTCCCATCAGTGCATGGAATAGGCCCTGGATCGTAGCGGTTGAGCCCGGGTTACGCCAAAACTCCACGCGAAACCTCTGCGCCGAACCGGGTGCTGCGCTGCGTACTGAGACCAGCGCTGCTCAAGTTGGCCCGCGCCACGCCGACATCGATTCATTGAGCCCCGCCTCCTCAAGCCTGCTTGCCAGAAGCCCGTCATGAGCCAGAACGAACGTCGCAATCTCTACCGCCTGCTTCAAGTTCAACCTGAAGCGCCAGTTGAAGTCATCAAGGCCAGCTACCGCGCCCTGATGACCACCTTGCGTGTGCACCCTGATTTGGGCGGGTCCACTGAAATGGCGGCGCAGCTCAATGACGCCTACGCCTTGCTGAGCGACCCTGAGCGCCGGGCCGCTTATGACCGCGCGCTCAAGCACCGCGCTGTCAAAGCCGCGCCGGCCGCCCCTGCGGCGCGGACCTTAGCCGACCCCGTGCTGTGGCGCCAGACTCACCGCTGCCCCCTGTGCGACCAAGCCTTCGGCAAACTCGCCCCCAAAGCCCCGCGCTGCCCTTCGTGCGAGAGCCCGCTGACACCTGCCCCCGGCAGCGAATGCGCTGACGCTGAACTGCTGGGCCGCCGCCGAGGCGACCGCTTTGTTCGCGGCCAGGACGCCGTGCTGTACCGCCCCGGCGCCGAGCCGCTTTCGGTGCGCGTCAAAGACTTGTCGCTGACAGGCTTGTCACTTGTGTGCCCGCAGGCCTTCGAGCCCGGCAGCAGCTTCCGCGTCGTGGCTTCGGGCTTTGACGCGGTGGCGCAGGTGGTGGCCCGCCGCGCACAAGGCCACGGCTACAGCGTGCATGCGCGCTTGCTGACGCTTCAAGTGGTGCGCGCTTCAGCCGGCACTTTTGTTTCGGCCAAGGCCTGAGGCGGGCCTTGGCACGCTGCGGCGCTGCGTAGCCGCAGACCGTGCAAAAAAACTGGTTATGTCCAGTTTTGCCAAAATACTATTGATATAAAGTAATTTGCAAGAACCGGCCAGAACCAGTAAACTGCAGCGCATCCTGGAGTCACTGCATGGACTATCCCCTGCGCCTGGCCGAGCAACTGAAACCCCACCTGCGGGCACTGCGCAAAAGCCGCGGCTTGACGCAGGAGCAACTGGGCGCGCTGGTGGGCGTCAAGCAAGCGCGCATCGCCGAAATCGAGGACCAGCCGGGCGCCGTCAGCCTGGACCAGCTGGTGAAGATCCTGGCCGCGCTCGGCGCCACACTCCACCTGCAGGCTGTTGAAGCCTACGCTGCACCGGCCACTGCTGCGCCGCCAAAGGCGGCTGAGCCCGACGCGCGCAAGCCGTGGGGCGGTAAGGCACCAACCGTGCTCACTGGTCCGCGGATCCAAGCAGGGACGTCGAAGAAGGCGACGCCAGCGCGTGTGGGCGTCGTCATTCGCGCCAACAAGGGCAGCTGGTGAGGATGGCGCTTTGCGCTTGGATGAACGGAGAGCTCGTCGGCACTTGGACCGTCAAGCGTGGCATGCACGCCTTCGTCTACACCACGAGCTGGCTCGCTTCGCCAAAAAGGCGTTCCCTCTCGCTATCACTGCCTATTACCGCGTCGCGCGAAGTGCGCGGCGACGTCGTAGCGCACTTCTTCGACAACCTTCTGCCAGACAACGAGCGCATCCGCGAGCGTCTGCGGCGCCGCTTCGGCACGGGCGGTGTCGATGCGTTGTCCTTGTTAGAAGCCATTGGCCGAGATTGCGTGGGCGCGGTGCAATTGCTGCCGCCCGACACCGAGCCGGCCGGCTGGAACCGTGTTGACTGCGAGCCGCTCAGCGAGCGTCAAATTGCCAACACCCTGCGCGCCGTCCCTGCCGAGGCAGGCCCCGGCGCGCCGTACCACGAAGACGAGTTGTTCCGCATCTCGATTGCAGGCGCACAAGAGAAAACGGCTTTCACACACCACAAGGGCCGCTGGTGCAGGCCGCAAGGCGCAACGCCCACCACGCACATCTTCAAGCTGCCGCTTGGCCTGGTGGGTGGTTCACGCCGGGTCGACCTGTCGGACTCGGTGCCGAACGAATGGGTTTGCGCGCAGCTCGTCGAGCAGTTGGGGCTGCCGGTTGCGAAAACGGCCATGGCACGTTTTGGCGACGAAGAGGTGCTGGTCGTTGAAAGATTCGACCGCGCCTGGATGGACGAAGGCCAATGGATTGCCAGGCTACCGCAAGAAGATTTCTGCCAGGCCCTGGGTGTGCCACCGCGTCGCAAATATGAAGTGGACGGCGGGCCGGGCATGGCGAAGTGCCTGCAACTCCTGGCCGGCAGCGCCGAAGCACGCCAAGATACGCTTGCGTTTGCGCTGACGCAGCTGGTCTTCTGGCTGATGGCCGCCACCGATGGCCATGCGAAGAACTATTCAATCTTCCTGCGGCCCGGCGACAGTTATGTGATGACGCCGCTGTACGACATCCTCTCGATGTGGCCGTACTTTGGCGCCGGCACCAACCAGTTCAGCCGCAGGCATGCTGGCCTGGCGATGGCCCTGCGGGCGAAAAACGCGCACTACAAGCTGGAGACCATCCAGCCGCGCCATTGGTACCACTTGGCCATGAAACAGGGCGGTCCAGCTGTGTGGGACGCGATGCAAGCGCTGGTTGAACGGGTTGGGCCCGCGCTTGCCGCTGTGGAGGCCAAGCTACCGGCAGGATTTCCGGGCCACACCTGGGACGCCATCGCGAACGGGATGCGGGCACAGGCCAAGCAGTTCAAGGCCGGCGCGGCGGATGAACACACGCGCACAATGCACACGCGCACAATGCCGCAATGGGACAACGCCTCACACAAATAGCTACCCGCACGGGTGATGACGGCAAAACGGGTCTGGGTGACGGTACGCGTGTCGCCAAGGACCACCTGCGTGTGCAGGCCATGGGTGACGTGGACGAACTCAACTCCGGCCTGGGCGTGCTGTTGGCCGAGCCGCTGCCCGCTGAGGTGCGCCAGCTGCTGCAATCCATTCAGCATGAGCTGTTCAATTTGGGCGGCGAGCTTTCGATACCGGGCTACGAATTGCTCAAGCCGCAGGCCTTGATCGCGCTGGACGAAGCGCTGGCGCATTTCAATGCCAATCTGCCGCCGCTTCAGGAATTCATCTTGCCTGCGGGCACGCGCAGTGCGGCGCTGGCGCATGTCAGCCGCACAGTGGCGCGGCGTGCTGAACGCGCAGTGGTGGCCTTGGCCGGGCACGACACGCTGCGCCCCGCGCCGCAGCAGTACCTCAACCGCTTGTCTGACCTGATGTTTGTGCTGGCGCGCTCGCTCAACCGCGCCAACTTGGACGGCTTGGGCGGCGACGACGTTTATTGGAAGAGCGAACGCCTGGCACGCTCAGAAGGCCCGGCCGATTGAGCTGAGAGGGCGCGCCGCGCCGGCTTTCACCGCGTACCCAGCTCCCGCTGCAGCCAGGCCCGCGCCAGCGTCCAGTCGCGTTTGACGGTTGCCAGCGACAAGCCCAAGGCTTCGGCCACTTCTTCGTTTTCCAGGCCGCCAAAAAAGCGCAGCTCCACCACCTTGGCTGCGCGGGGGTCGATGGTCTCAAAGGCCAATAAGGCTTCGTGTACTGCAACGACATCCCGGTCGGGCGGCTCGACCAACGCATCAAGGCCCGACTCGGTGATGTCCACCCGCTGCGCCCCGCGCTTTTGCGCGCGCTTGGCCAGCTCGTGGTTCACCAAAATGCGGCGCATCATGGTGGAGGCCACGGCCAAGAAGTGGCCCCGGCTCTGCCAGTGCGTGCGGTTTTGGTCGGCCATGCGGAACCACACCTCATGCGCCAGCCCGGTCGCGCTGAGCGTGTGGCCGGCGTCTTCGCGCCGCAAGTGGCTGCCCGCCAGCCGGCGCAGCTCGCCGTACAGCAGTTCAAACAAGCGCAGCCCAGCGGCCGAATCATCGGCGCCCAAGCGGCTGAGCCACTGCGTGATCTCGGCAGCGTCGTCGTTGGTGCCGGCTGTTGAGTTGGCGTCTGGGTTGCACCTGGCGTCGTCTCGCTCGTTTTCGTTTTGGGATCGGTCACCACTCATCTGCGGGATTTTGCAGGAACCCCCCAAAAGTGAATGAGCCGTTTGCGGCTGCCGCGCGGCGTAAACCTGCAAGACCCATTTCGGTCGATGTACCTGCCACCCTCCCAAAGGAGCGCCCTCATGACCACCCGACCCATTTCAACCAGCCCCTTCCTTCGGCCCTTGCACCGTCTGGCTCAAACTGTGCTGCTGGCCAGCAGCCTGGCCTTGAGCGCTTGCGGCGGTGGCTGGCTGTGGGAAGACGACCCCGTCGCCGCAGCGTCGGTCACGCTCAGTGGCGTGGCGGCCACGGGTGCAGCCATTGCCAATGGCGATGTCAAAGTGGTCAACGCCAAAGGCGAAACGGTCATCACCCGCACCAGCAGCAGCGGTGACTACAGCGTCACCATTGGCGATGCGCCACCTTATGCGCTGTCGGTGGTCGACGGCGCAGGCAAAGTTTGGTACTCCTACGCTGCCGCTGCCGGCACGGCGAACATCACGCCACTGACCACGCTGGCGTTGCTGGACGCCAATGGCAACAAGCCCTTGGTCGATCTGCTGGCCAATTGGACCGGCGCCAATCTCAGTGCGAGCCAGGTGCTGGAAAGCGCGAAGAAGGTCAACGCCAACCTGAGCGCCTTGATGACCGCTTCCGGTGTGAACCCTGCCAGCACCAACATCTTCAATTCCGCTTTCAGCGCCAACCACAGTGGCCTGGACGCGGTGTTGGACGCCATGCGCGTCAGTTTCAACTGCAGCGCCACGGCGTGCACCCAGACCATTGCCAGCCCGGCCGGCAATGCCTTGGTGAGCTGGAGCGGCAACATCGCTACGACGGGCATCTCACTGAGCTGGAGCGTGGGAGAGGGCGCCACCGCTGGGACGGGTGGAACTGCGGCAGCCGCCACCAGCGGCACGATCAATGTCAGCCTCAGCAGTTGCAAGAACAGCTCGCCCGGCACCTATTCCATGATCGTTCAAACCACGGTGTCAGGCCTCGGCGTTGCAATCCCGGAGATTTGCGTTGAAGGCTTGCCGGACAAACCCGCGACCCAAGCTGATTTTTGCAGTGGCACCACTACGCGGGAAACCCTGCCCGTGGGCGTGGCGATCACCAGCTGCACCTACGACGGCACGACGGCCACGATTGACGCTGTCATCAGCTCACCCATCGCCATCAGCTACTCCATCAAGTACACCTTCGTGAAGCGTTGAATTCCAGGTGACCACTCCGCCCGTGCCCGACCCCAAAGCCTGGGCCCTGATACGGGCGCTGTTTGAAGAGGCGATGAGCTTGCCGGCCGCTGACCGGCAGGGCTACCTCGCCGGCGTCACCACCAGCGACGCCGTGCGGGCCGAAGTGATGAGCCTGGTGGCCCACGCCCAAGGCGGCAGTGGGCTGGATGAGCCAGTCTCTATGGGCACGGCCCTTGGGCCGGGCTCGGCGCCGACCACGTTGTCGTCGAACTCAGCGGCGGCTTCGGCCTTGCCTTCGGCGCCGCTCGCGCCCGCCGCGCTGAAAGGCGAGCGCTTCGGCCCTTGGCGCACCGAGCGCCTGCTGGGCCGAGGCGGCATGGGCGAAGTCTGGCTGGCGCAGCGCGCTGACGGCAACTTCGACGGCCAGGCGGCGATCAAGGTTTTGCGTGCGGGCATGGATTCGGCAGCGGTGCTGGGCCGCTTTGCGCAGGAGCAGCGTGCACTGGCGCGCCTGTCACACCCGCACATCGCGCGGCTGCTGGACGCAGGCCGCACGGCCGACGGCCGCCCGTTTTTTGTCATGGAGGCCGTGGAAGGCGAGCCCATCTCCAAGGCCTGTGAAGGCCTGCCATTGGAGCAGCGGCTGGAACTCTTTTTGCAACTGGCTGACGCCGTGGCATATGCCCACCGGCAGTTGCTGGTGCACCGCGACTTGAAGCCCAGTAACGTGCTGGTGAGCTCCGCGACCGAAGCCGCGCCGGCTTGCGTCAAGCTGCTTGACTTTGGCATTGCCAAAGCACTGGACCCGTTGGAAGGCGCAGATGCCTCACAAACGGTGGCCGGCGAGCGCCCGTTCACGCCGCACTTTGCCAGCCCCGAACAGGTTCGCGGTGAGCCTGTGAGCACGGCCACCGACATCTACAGCCTGGGCGTCTTGTTGTATGTGATGCTGACCGGCATTCGGCCCTATGGCCGCAACGCGACAAGCCCGCGCGAGGCGGCCCGCAGCGTGTTGGAAGAAACGCCCACCCGGCCCAGTGCGCTGCCGCCCGACCTGATTGCCGACCCGAAATGGATGCAAACCCGTCGCCGCTTGCAGGGCGACTTGGACAACATCTTGCTCAAAGCCCTGGACAAGGCGGTCGACAGCCGTTACCCCAGCGTCGATGCCTTGGCAGCGGATATTCGCGCCTACCTGGCCGGCCGCCCCGTGAGTGCGCAAGCGCCGTCATGGGCCTACAGCGCCAGCAAGTTTGTGCGACGCAACCGGCTGGGCATGGCCATGGGCGCGCTGGCGCTGGCCTGCGTGTTGAGTGCGGCCGGTGTTGCACTGTGGCAGGCCCACATGGCCAGCCAACAGCGTGACCTGGCACAGCTGCGCTTCAAACAGATCCACCAGTTGGCCAATCAGCTTGTCTTCAAGTACCACGACGAGATTGAAAACCTGCCCGGCGCCACCAAAGCGCGTGAAGCGCTGCTGAAAGACGCCGTGGGCTTTCTCGACGGACTCGCACAGTCCGTGCAAGCGGGGCAGAGCGATCTGGCGCTCGCGCAAGACCTGGCGGGCGCCTTCTACCGCATCAGCCGGCTGCAGGGTTTGGACACGTCCATCAACACCGGCCAGCATGGCCAAGCCGCGCAGAACCTGCGCAAAGCCTTGGCTGCCAGCGAGGCCTACGTGAATTCGCCAGACCTGCCTTTACCAGCCCTCTCGCTCGTGATCAGCATGCACATCAGCCACGGCGAAATGTTGCAGCGCGCTGGGCTCATGACGCAGGCTGAACATGCACTGCTGATGGCGCGTCCTTTGGTTGACCGTGCCCTGGCGCGCGGCCCCAAAGACACCTGGGCCTTGTCCAGCGCGCTCACCCTTTACGGCGTGCACGCCCGCTTGCTGGGCAGCAACCTGTCCAACGCCACGCTGGGCCGTTGGCAAGAAGCCTGCCGGCAAGCCGACGCGGCACGCGCCACCGCAGACGCCACTTTGGCAGCCGACCCCGCCAACCGCTATGGGCCTGACAGCCTGGCCTTTACCGTCGGCGAACAGGCGCAATGCCAGTTGCTGGCCGGCAAACCCGAGCGCGCCGTGGCGCTGTTCAAAGAACAGCAAGCCCTGCGCGACTTGATGGCCGAGCGCTTTGCGGACGATATGGACTTTCGCTATCAACAATCCATCGTGCGCGGCAACCTGGCCCGTGCGCTGGCTGCTGCTGGCGACCATGACGCAGCGCGCTCCGCTTACGCTGACGCGGTGCTGCGTGCGCGCAAAGCCGCCGCAGCGGACACTGGCAATCAAGCAGCCCAGCGGCGCATCGAGTCGCTCCAGGTGCTGGAGCTGATCTTGGACCTTGAGGCCGGGCGCAAGACCCAGGCCCTTGAACGAGCCAAGCGCTTGCTGCCCGTGGCGCGCGCACTCCCCGTCGAAGCCTTCCCTGAGCAACGCGCGCGGGCCGAAACCTGGCTGTGGATGGCGCGCGCGGTGCTTCCCACCGAGCCCACATTGGCCAAAGACTGGCTGCTCGAGGCCGCTAAAAGCCTGCCCATGCCCAGCGGTGTCGACGACGACAACGCCACGCGGCGCTGGTTGCGCGCGCAAATTTTGGGCGAACAGGCCCGAGCTTTGGCACAGACAGGTGACCGCACAGGCGCCCAAAGCCGAGCCCGCGAAGCGCTGACCTTGTGGCAAGCGCCAACACCGGCCGAAGGGCCGCCACCAGCGCTGCGCCGCTGGATCGAGCCACTGAGCGCTTGGGCCGCGCCCTGAGGACTCAGCGACCGCGCCGTTGCTTTACCGCGTCGCTCAGCGTCTGCAGCACCGCAAGTGAATCGTCCCAGCCGATGCACGCGTCCGTGATGCTTTGCCCGTAGGCCAGCGCGGAGGGCTCGTCCTTGCCGGGGCTGAATTTCTGCGCGCCGGCTTGCAAGTGGCTCTCGACCATCACGCCAGTGATGCAGCGGTTGCCGCTGGCAATCTGCGCACCGACATCACGCGCCACATCCACCTGCCGCTGGTATTGCTTGCTGCTGTTGGCGTGGCTGAAATCGATCATCAGCTTGCAGTCCAGCTTGGCGGCTTCAATTTCCACACAGGCGGCGGCCACGCTGGCGGCGTCGTAATTGGGCGTTTTGCCACCGCGCAAGATGACGTGGCAGTCCTTGTTGCCCTTGGTTTCGACGATGGCCACCTGGCCGTTTTTGTGCACCGACAAAAAGTGGTGCGGCCGCGCGGCCGCTTGAATGGCGTCTATGGCGATGCGCACATTGCCGTCCGTGCCGTTCTTGAAGCCGATCGGCGCCGACAGGCCCGACGCCAGTTCGCGGTGCACCTGGCTTTCAGTCGTGCGTGCGCCAATAGCGCCCCAGGAAATGAGGTCGCCGATGTACTGCGGGCTGATGGTGTCCAAAAACTCGCCTGCAGCCGGAACGCCTTCGCGGTTGATTTCCACCAGCAGTTGGCGCGCGATGCGCAAACCTTCATGGATGCGGTAGCTGCCGTCCAGGT
This sequence comes from Rubrivivax sp., assembly GCA_965249635.1. Lineage (GTDB taxonomy): Bacteria > Pseudomonadota > Gammaproteobacteria > Burkholderiales > Burkholderiaceae_C > Rubrivivax. The sequence goes on from OZ252249.1 coordinate 178,874, forward strand.
AAGGGTCGTTGATCAAACCCTTCCAGCCCACGGTGGTGCGCGGCTTTTCGAAGTACACGCGCATCACAACTTCCAAGGTGTCGGCGAAGGCCGCACGCTGGGCTTTGAGGCGGCGCGCGTATTCCAAAGCCGCAGCCGGGTCGTGAATCGAGCAAGGGCCAATGACCACCAGCAGCCGGTCGTCCTTGCCGTGGATGATGTCGCGCACCCGTTGGCGCGTGCTGGCGATAAGTTTTTCCACCGGCGTGCCGGCGATCGGGAAAAACTTGATCAGGTGCTCGGGTGGTGGCAGCGGGCTCACGTCTTTGATCCGCTGGTCGTCGGTTTCGCTGGTTTTTTCGCTGAGCGCATACCAACCCTCGCTGGTGGTTCGGCTTGTCATCAGTGGGCTCCTGGGTGAAGGGTGTGGACGGGTCGGGTGTTGAGTACGGGCGAAAAAAAACCGCCGGGGGTTCCGGCGGTTTTCTGGGTGCTTTGCGTGGTGTCTGCCTACGCGTTTGCCTCTCCAGCCGCCAGACGGGGCGAGAACCAAAAGTAGCTAAAAAAGAAGGCTGACCGTGCGCAATGCATGGGCGGGAATGTAACACGGTGGAAACGCGACTCGAACAGGCGTGCCCTGCGGCTGAGCGACACCCGCACGACGCCTGCACGGCACCCTTGTTCATGGGGGCTGGCGTGCGCCGCTGAGCCGTTGCGCGTGCGCATGCGGCGTAACTGTTTAACCGCCAATCCTGGCGGCATCTTGCAAGAAAAGGGGACCCCATGAAGTCGCAAACATGTCTGGCCTTGGCAGCCGCGTTGCTGCTCAGTGCTTGTGGCGGCGGCTGGCTGCTTGGTGATGACGAGGTGGACAGCAGCGGCACCGCGGCCGCCGCTTCCAGCACTGGCACGGCCAGCTCCACCGAAACAAGCGCCGCAACCAGCGCATCAATAGGCAGCTCCACCAGCACCTCGCCAACGGCCGCCGCCACCCTGACCTGCAACACCGCAGGCTATGTGGCGGGTTCGGTTGAGCTGCCCAGCGCAGCGCAGCTTGCGGCTTATGCCGGAACCTACGAAGGCGACGAAGGCAATTACGGCGCCAGCATCGGCGCCGCCTTCGTCAAATCAGGCAGCGCCACCCTGGTGTTGGGCGTGGACGGCGCGCTCACCTACAAAGGCACGAGCTACGCCGTGACCTCAGCCTGCATCGAAAAAACCTCAGGCACCTACGGCAAGATCTTGTACGTCGTGGCCGGCAAGGGCCACCTGGACATCTCGGACAAAGTGGACCCGTCATTGGGCAGCGCCTGGGGCATTGCCTTGCACGACGGCAAAACCATCTTTACCAAGGGTGCCAAGCGTTGAAGCGGGAAGCCGCTGAGCTAGCGCGCCGCAGCTTTTATGCAGCTTCCGCGACCACTAGGCCAGCCGCAGGGCAAATTCAGCCTCAGCGCGAACCCGCCCGTTGATGCGCAGGTCAATCACATGCTGCCCGGCGTAGTAGCGGCGCGTGGTGATGGGTTTGACCGCGTGGGTTTTCTTGAGCTGGCGCTGCTCGCCGGGCGCCAGCGTCAAGGACCAGCCTTTGAAGACCTTTGGGCTGGTGCTGCCGTCAGCTTTGACATGGTGCACGGCGTAGTCGATAACCAAAGCTTGTTCTTTTTTGGAACGGGAATTCAGGGTCACGGCCAGATGGACCGCTTCGCCCAGATCGATGTGTGAAGGGCTGATGGACAGCGTCACATCGCCTTTGAGCGTCTGCCCCACGCCCCACAGGGCCAAAACGCGCGCATCGCCGTTTTTGATCAAGCTGCGGCAGGCGTGGCGCAGCAGTTGCTGGCGCGGCACGGGCGCACCGGGCAGAAACTCGGCCACCCAGTCAGCCACCAACGCGGGGTGGTCTTTGGCGATGTCGTTGAGGTGGTTGGCCACGCTGCGCCGCACGTAGTCGCTGGGGTCGTCTTGCAGCGCGCGCAGCAGCGGCAGTGTCGGGCTGGGGTCGGCAATCAAGCCTTTGAGCTGCAGACCCCAAGGCAGACGCGGGCGAGAGCCTTCGCTGGCCAGGCGGCGAACATGTTCGCTGGGGTCCGTGGCCCAGGTCTGCAGGGTGGGCCAGCAGATGGCAGGGTGCTGCTCGATGAAGGGGCGAATGGCCCACTCGGCCGAGAAGCGCTGGGTCATGGCATGCAAGCTTTGCAAGGCGCGCTCGGGCGTGGCCTGGCCCCGGCGGGCAACAAATTCGGTCAAGGGCCAGATGACCCAACCCGCCAAACCTTGGGCGTTGGTCGACTGCAGGGCGATGCCTTCGGCCGTTGCCCGAGCCGGCGCCAGCGCCGCTTCGAGAATTTCAGCGGCCTGAGAAAAGTCAGTCGGCAAGGCCGCTTCAAGCGCGCCGGCCAGTTGGTGCGCGCGCGCCTTGAGCTCCAGCGCATCCAGGCCAGTTTGCGCCAGGTGCTCGAATTGCCTGCGGTCAAAGGCGGGCCACACCCGCTGCAGGTGCGCGCCTGCATCGCGCACCAATTGGGCGCTCAGCAGGTTCTTGAAGGGCTCCAAGGTGCGAGGTTTTCCTGCACTTCAGGCCGTGCCGCCCACGGTCAAACCTTCGATGCGCAAGGTCGGCTGGCCCACGCCCACCGGCACGCTTTGTCCTTCTTTGCCGCACACGCCCACGCCGGTGTCCAGTTGCATGTCGTCGCCGATCATGGTGACGCGCTTGAGCGCTTCGGGCCCGTTGCCGATGATGGTTGCACCTTTGACGGGATACTGGATCTTGCCGTTTTCGACCCAGAAAGCCTCGCTGGCGGAGAACACAAACTTGCCGCTGGTGATGTCCACCTGCCCGCCGCCGAAGTTGGTGGCGTAGAGCCCGCGCTTGATGCTGGCAATGATTTCGTCGGCTTTGTGTGTGCCGCCCAGCATGTAGGTATTGGTCATGCGTGGCATGGGCACGTGGGCATAACTTTCGCGCCGGCCGTTGCCTGTGGGTTTGACGCCCATCAGGCGCGCGTTCATGCTGTCCTGGATGTAGCCCTTGAGGATGCCGTCTTCGATCAGCACATTGCGTTGGCTGGCATGGCCTTCGTCATCTACGTTGAGCGACCCGCGCCGGTCGGCAATGGTGCCGTCGTCCAACACCGTCACGCCCTTGGCGGCCACACGCTGGCCGATGCGGCCCGAGAAAGTGCTCGAGCCTTTGCGATTGAAATCGCCTTCCAGCCCATGGCCCACGGCTTCGTGCAGCAGCACGCCGGGCCAGCCTGGCCCCAGGACCACCGTCATTTGGCCAGCAGGCGCGGGGCGGCTGTCCAGGTTGGTCAGCGCTGCTTTGACGGCTTGGTCCACGTAGCTGGCCAGCATGGTGTCAGTGAAGTAGCCCAAACCAAAGCGCCCGCCGCCGCCGCCAGAACCCACTTCCCGGCGGCCGTTCTGCTCGGCAATGACCGTGACGCTCACCCGCACCAGCGGACGCACATCGGCCGCGCGTGTGCCGTCGGCACGGGCCACCAGAACGACATCGTGTTCAGCGGCCACGCTGGCCATGACTTGCGCAATGCGCGGATCTTTGGCGCGAGCCATTTGTTCCACGCGGCTCAGCAGCGACACCTTCTGCGCGCTGTCCAGCGTCAAGATCGGGTCGGCCGGCCCGTAGAGCTTGCGGCTGCCGGCCACCTTGGTCTTGGTTGCCAGCTTCACGCGGCGCTGCTGCCCCGCCGCAGCGATGGTGCGAACCGTGCGCGCGGCATCCAGCAACGAGGCTTCAGACAAATCATCGGAATAAGCGAAGGCGGTTTTTTCGCCCGCCACAGCCCGCACGCCTACACCTTGGTCGATGCTGAAGCTGCCACTTTTGACGATGCCTTCTTCAAGGCTCCAGCCTTCGTGCCGCGTGGTTTGGAAGTACAGGTCGGCGTCGTCAACGCGGTGCTCTTGAATCAGCCCCAGGGCGCGCTGCAGTGCGGCTTCGCCCAGGCCAAAAGGCTCCAGCATCAGGGCTTGGGCAGCTGCCAGCCGTTCAACAGTGGGTTCGCGGGAAATCATGGTGATGCCTTGGTTGGAGACGTTCATGTCCGCCGAGCGCGGAGAGCTCATTCTAGGAAGCCTGCCGAAACCATTGATTGACCCGACAGGCAACAGTTCTTTACGGCGCTTTTACGCCAGCCTTGCAAGGCGCCGTCAGCCGACGCCGCGCCCAGGCGTTAGATGAAGGTGTCGGCACACCGGCCGGCCCACTGTCTAACCACCCTGGAGAAAACATGAGAACCTCGTTAATGACCTTCAAGCAACTCACCGCCATTGTTCTGGCCGTTGCTGCCACCTCAGGCGCCTGGGCGCAAGACGCCACACCGCGTGTGGACCAGCGCCAAGAAAACCAGCAAGCACGCATCGCCCAAGGTGCGGCTTCAGGCTCACTGACGGGCCGCGAGCAGCGCCGTTTGCAGCGCGAGCAGCGCGGCATTGCCAGGGCTGAAGCCCACGCCAAGGCCGACGGCACGGTGACAAATCAAGAGCGCCGCCGCCTGCACCGCAAGCAGAAGGAAGCCAGCGGTGACATTGCCCACCAAAAGCACGACCGCCAGCGTGCGCACAAGCCGGCGGGCGCAGCCAGCGCCCCTTGAGTCAACCGGTGGCCGCTTCAGGCCGACCCGTCGCGCATCGCCAATGCCGCCTCATAGACGGCATTGCGCGGTGCGCCACTGATTTGCGCGGCCAGGCCAACGGCCTGTTTCAAGGGCAGCTCCGCCAACAGCAAACGCAGCGTGCGCAAAGCGGCTTCAGACAAGGGCCCGGCTTGTGTGGGCGCTGCGGCGGCGTGCAACACCAAAACAAACTCGCCGCGCAAGCGCTGCGGATCGGCGGCCAGCCATTGCGCCAGTTCATGCGCCGGCATCGTGGCCGTGGTTTCAAACTGCTTGGTCAGTTCGCGGCAGACCGTTAACAGGCGCGGTTGCTGGTCCAGCCCAGCAGGCGGCCGCTGGCTCAATTCCAAAGCCAGGGCTTCAATGCGGTGCGGTGCTTCGAACAACACTTGAGTTTCAGGCGCGGCAAAACACTGGTCCAAAGCCTGGCGGCGCTCGGCGGCTTTGCTGGGTAGGAAGCCGATAAAGCGAAACCCGCGCCCCACCGTATCCCCAGCCACGCACAGGGCGGCCAGCGCGCTGCTGGCGCCGGGCACCGGCACCAGCGTATGGCCCGCCGCGCGCACGGCGGCCACCAGCGCAGCGCCTGGGTCAGAGACGGCAGGCGTGCCGGCGTCGCTGACGTAGGCCACGCGCTGCCCCGCGCTCAGCAGGTCGCACACGCGCGCCGCCGCCTCCAGTTCGTTGTGCTCGTGCAGCGCCAGCAGGGGTTTGTGCAAGCCCAAATGGCGCAGCAAGGCGCCGCTGTGGCGCGTGTCTTCGCAAGCCACACAATCCACCATCGACAAGACCTGCACAGCGCGCAGCGTCATATCGGCCAAGTTGCCGATCGGCGTGGCCACCACATACAGCGCCCCTTTGGGATACTGCTGTGCACCGGCCGCCGCTTGGGCTGCCTGCTGAATCAAGGACGCGGCCATGGTCAAAGGGACTCCCCGCAAACACGAAGGTGGGCCCGCACATCTGCAGGCCGGCGAGCGGGGCGAGGACAGGGCCCTGCAACATCTGCTGCACCAGGGGCTGGTGCTGGTGGCGCGCAATTATCGGGTGGCGCGGGGCCCTTCCGCACGCGGCGGCGAGATCGACCTCATCCTGCGCGAGCCCGACGGCACTTTGGTTTTTGTGGAAGTCCGCAGCCGCGCAGCCGCAGGACATGGCGGCGCAGCGGCCTCTGTCAGTGCCAGCAAGCGACGCAGCCTGGTGCGCACGGCGCAGCACTTTTTGATGTCCTGGCCCCGGCTGCCACCCTGCCGTTTTGACGTGGTAGCGCTCGACGGTGACGAATTGACGTGGCTGCGTGGCGCCTTCGATGCAGGCGCCTGACCGTTTCGGTGCTGGGCGCCGGAACTGACCGACAGTGGCGCTGTCTTATGATCGATGCTCATGCTCGAACAGCGCGTCCAACAACAATTCTTCGAAAACGCCGACCTGCAAAACCAGGCCGCCGAACTTCTAGCCCGGCCCGTAGCCGAGGCGGCAGAAGCCATCGCAGCGTGCATCACATCAGGTGGCAAGTTGATGGTCGCGGGCAGCGAGTCTGGCGCCTTGTTGGTGCCATTGGTGCCGCTGGCCTTCGTAGGTCGCTTTGAGCGTGAACGTCCGCCGCTGGCCGCATTGGCGCTGCGCGAGGAGCCCGCTGCAACCCTGGCGCAGCAAATCACGGCGCTGGGCCAGCCGGGTGATTTGCTGCTGCTGATTGAAGGCGTTGGTTCTGGTCAGGTCTTGCATCGCGCTGCTCAGGCGGCCCAGCACATGGACATGTCGGTGATTGTGCTGACGGGCGCGGAACGTTCGGCCTGGCAAGAACTCCTAAGCGAGACCGACGCGGTGTTGGCCGTGCCGCATGACCGCGCGGCGCGGGTTGCAGAAACGCAGATGCTGGTATTGCACTGTCTGTGCGACGCCGTTGATCTTCAATTGATGGGTGAACAGGAATCCTTATGACGTCCCCTTTGAAACTGAACCGCTTCAGCCTGCAGCGTGGCGCTGGCTTGGCCGCCGTGGCCGCTGGCCTCACGCTGATGAGCGCTTGCGCGCCCTTGGTGCTGGGCGGCGCCATGGTGGGCGGCGCCTTGGTGGCGACCGACCGGCGAACATCGGGTACGCAGTTAGAGGACCAGGCCATTGAAATCAAGGCCTCGTCGCGTATCGGCACCGCCACCGGCAACCGCGCGCATGTCAACGTCACCAGCTACAACCGCACCGTGGTGTTGACCGGCGAAGCACTCAGCGAAGCCGACCGCGCTGCCATCGAGCAGGCCGCCAAGGGCGTTGAAAACGTCAAAGCCGTGCACAACGAAGTGGCGGTGATGGGCGCCAGTTCGCTCACATCGCGCTCCAGCGACACCTTGGTTACCACCCGCGTGAAGGCCAGCTTGGTCGACGCCAAAGACATTCAAGGCACAGCCATGAAAGTCTTCACTGAGCGCGGCGTGGTGTTCCTGATGGGCCGCGTGACCGAGCGCGAAGCCGCTGCGGCCACCGCCATTGCGCGCGGCGTGCCTGGTGTGTTGAAAGTGGTACGTGTATTCGAAGTGCTGAGTGAAGCCGAATTGGCGGCGCTGGGCGCTGCGAAAACCCCTCTGCAAACCACACCCAAGTAACCCGAAAACCAGCCCGAAGGCTCAATCCCAAGGGCTGGCGTAATCAAGGGCTGGCGTATTTGACGGTGCAGCCGTACGGTTGTGTCGCCGGCACGCTGACGGGCTTGCCGGCTGCCAACTCGCCCAGCGCTTGCTGTACAAAATTGGTGGCACCAGGAATGTCGGCCGCGCGCGCCGTCGGCTTGCTGTCGATGGCGCCGGCGTAGACCAGCGTGCCCTTGGGGTCGATCACGTACAGGTGCGGCGTCGTGCGGGCGCCGTAGCTGCGCCCAATGCGCCCATCGGCGTCCATGACGGTGGCCGTGACGGCTGCCTTCTGGTCCTTCATCCAGGCGGCCATCTTGTCCGGTGGCAGATAGTCGGTCGCGTCAGTGGCTGTTGAATTGACGGCGACCCAAACCACGCCCTTGGCCACGGCTGCCTTCTGGGTGGCCTGCATATTGGCTGCGCCATAGTGCTTGCGCACATAGGGGCAGCCCGGGTTGACCCATTCGAGCACCACCGTTTTGCCGCGCAGGCTGGCCAGCGAGATCGGCGCGCCCGCGACGTCGGTGCCCACAAAATTGGGCGCCGCAACACCGATGGCGGCGGCAGCCCAGCAAGCACCCGAGAAGCCGCTGAACGCGGCGGCACCCAGTGCCCATGTTCTCCAGACTTTGCTCATGGCAAACCTTTCAGCGCAGCGCGCATTTCATCGACGGACAAGACCTCGCTTAACAATCGCGGCGCAGTCTGGCCTGGGGTATGCAAGGCATACACGGGCACACCATTGCGCTTCATCCGTGCCAGCTCGGCCGTGATGGCGCTGTCTTGGCGCGTCCAGTCAGCGCGCAGCAAGAGCACGCGCTTGGCGGCGAAGTCGGCGACGACCTCGGGCTGGTTTAACACCTTGCGCTTGTTGAACTGGCAGGTGACACACCACGCTGCGGTGAAGTCTACAAAAACAGGTTGGCCCGCGTTGAGCGCCGCACGCACGCGCTCGCCGGACCATGCCTGCCAGGCGCTGCTGCTGGCCGGCGCCGTTGAGCCCGACGGCGCAGCCGCGGTCAGGGAGCCGGCTGAAGCGCCGTTGTCGCCGCTGCTTTCACCGCCAGGCGCCAAGCCGGGCAGCGCCCACGCCAGGGTCAAAGCGAGGCACACGGCTGCCGCGCCGCCAAAACCCAGTCGCGCAGCCCGGCCCATCGAAGGCGTGCCCACTGCCCAAGCGGCGAAAGCCAGGGCCAGCAGGCAGCCCAACACGGCGGTTGCGCCATCCACCCCAATCTGATGGCCCACCACCCACAACAGCCAGATGACCGTGGCAAACATCGGGAATGCCATCAAGGTTTTGAACTGCGCCATCCAAACCCCAGGGCGCGGCAGCCAACGAGCCAAACCAGGTGACGCGCTTGCTGCCAGGTAAGGTGCCGCCATGCCCATGCCCAGCGCAGCGAAAACGCTGAGCGCCTGAGCCGGCGGCAGCGTGGCCGCCAAACCCAGCGAGGCGCCCATGAACGGCGCCGTGCACGGCGAGGCCACGGCCACGGCCAGCACGCCAGTCAGTGCTGAATCCATCAGCGGGTGCCGCGACCGTGCGGCCGCGAGCGAGCTGGGCAGCACCGAGCCGAGTTCAAAGACACCCAGCAAATTCAGCCCGATGAGGGTGAACAGCGCCGCCAAGGCAGCAACAAAAGCCGGCGATTGCAATTGGAAGCCCCAGCCCAGCTGTTGGCCACCGGCTCGCAGAGCCATCAACAAGCCGGCCAGCGCCAGAAAGCTCAAAACAACGCCGGCCGTATAGGCCAGGCCACCGGCGAGCAGCGAATGATGGGGTTTCTGTGCCTGACCCGCAAAGCCCATCACCTTGAGCGACAGCACCGGGAACACACAGGGCATGAGATTGAGCAGCAGGCCGCCCACAAAGGCCAGCAGCAAGGCGCTCAAAAGCCCCAAAGAGCTGGCCGGCGCAGCGGAGGTTTCGGCGGCGGCGGCGCCCAGTGGCGCGCCAGCCGAAACCGCAGTCACCGCCGCCCCCGCACCGGCCGTCCCGACGCCGGGCGCGGGCCAGGTTCCTGCAATGGGCAAAGTCAGCCGCAAGCCGCGTGGCTCGCCAGCAGCGACGAGCACCACGTCCATTTCGGTCGGGCTTTCGCTGCGCTGTCCTGACAGCGGGACGCTTGCTGACCAACGCTGCTGGTCCCATCGCGCCGAAGGCTTCGCGGCGTTGTCAATCACGCCGGCCAGCTCCGGCAAGAAGCTCAGTGCTTTGCCGCGCCAGGCCACTGGCAAACCGTCGACCTGAACGGCCAAGCCGCCCTCGGACAGCTTGGCGGCGCCGCTTGCCCCCTCTGCGGCTTGTGGCACGGCCTGTGCGGCCGCCGCGAAAGCCGCCCCATGCGCGGCCGTTGCCGACTGGGCTGGCAGTCTCACGACAAAGTCACCGCCTTCGGGGATGCACACGTCTTTGCAGATCAGCCAGTCGGCGCGCAGCTTGACGTCCAGCGAGCTGCCTTGCCAGCCGGCCGGCACCGTCACCTCGACGGGCAGCAGCAACTCGCCTTCATATCCAAAGTTAACCAAGGGCCCCACCGGCAGCGGGCGGGGCGTGGGCCACTGGATTTCGCCAAGCTTGAAACCCTCGGGAAGCGTGAACGCCAGCGTCGTGGGCAGGCCGGAGTCGCCGGGGTTCTTCCAGTAGGTGTGCCAATGCGGCTGGTGCCGAATCTGAAGACCCAGCCACAGCGGTGCGCCAGGCTGTATGCCCTGCGGTGCGTGGGCTATGAGCTCCGCGCGCGCCTGCTCAGTCTTCACGACAGCGGCGTCCATCGCCAGGGCCTGCGTGGACCAGCTCAAACCCACGCTCAGCAGGCTTAGTGCGGCCAACGACCGCGCGCAGAAGTCAGCGGACACGGCGGTGCGGAATGAACAATTCAGGCTGGGCGGGGCAAACATGTTCGAGATTGTCCGGGTTTGCGGTCGTTGCCGCTGGCCTTAGGCCGTGAACCTTTGGCCAGGTTCTGAGCGCGTCAAGCGGTTTTCGTTCCCCGTTGCAGCTCTGCGGCGCCTGTGGTTCCAAGCGAACCCCCGGGCCCGGGCGGGGCACTTGGCAGCTCGGCCTGGCTGCTTGCCGCGTAGTTTCACCTATACTCTCGTGGTTTTGCTTCTCATGGCCTTGCCTGCACCGTGTGCTCCAGAGATTTTGGGTTCGATCAACATGAACTCTGGTGACCGAGACGACAAGGACGACGGTCTGCCGCCTTTTCGCGTGCTGACCCGGCAAGAGGCGCAAACCCTGGCGGCTCAACAGCCCACAGTCTCGCCCTGGCGGGTGCTGGTGGCTCAAAGCTTGTTGGGAGCAGCTACAGCAGTGTTGTTGGGCCTGCTGTGGAGGGATGAAACGGTTGCACTGTCGGCGCTGTATGGCGCTGCGGTGGTGGTGGTGCCTGGCCTGTTGATGGCGCGTGGCATGACCAGCCGGTTCAGCCGCATGAACGCCGGCACCAGTGCTGTCAGTTTCATGTTGTGGGAGATGGTGAAAATCGCTGTTTCGGTTGCGTTGCTGATGCTCGCACCGAAATTCGTACAGCCCTTGAGCTGGCCGGCCTTGCTGGCGGCTCTGGTGTTGTGCATCAAGGTTTATTGGCTGGCGCTGTTGTGGCGTCCGGCTAAACGCTAGAGAAACAGGACGAGCGTTTCGACATGGCAGCAGAAGCAGCAGCAGGGCACGCGCCCACCGCCGGCGAATACATCATTCACCACCTGACCCACTTGCAGGTGGGCAAGGGCTTTTGGACCTTCAACCTCGATTCGATCTTCTGGTCGGTCTTGATGGGTGTGCTGGGAACTTTTGTGCTGTGGCGCGTGGCCAAGAGCGCGACCGCTGGCGCGCCGGGTCGCCTTCAGGCCGGTGTTGAGTTCCTGGTCGAAATGGTGGACACGCAGGCCAAGGGCATCGTCCACAACGCGCAGAGCCGCAAGATGGTGGCCCCGCTGGCCTTGACCGTTTTTATCTGGATCGTGTTGATGAACGCGATGGATTTTTTGCCGGTCGACCTGCTGCCCAAAGCAGGCGAGGCGGCTGGCATTCATTACATGCGTGTGGTTCCTACAGCCGACCTGTCGGTGACGATGGCGTTGTCGATCAGCGTGTTGTTGATTTGCATCTTCTACAACGTGAAGATCAAAGGCGCCGGCGGTTGGCTGCATGAATTGCTGTCTGCACCCTTTGGTGCCAAGTGGTACTTGGCGCCCGCTAATCTGGGCATGCAGCTGATTGAATTCATAGCCAAGACGGTTTCGCACGGCATGCGGCTGTTTGGCAATATGTACGCCGGCGAGCTGATCTTCATGTTGATCGCTCTGATGGGCGGTGCCTTTTTCACGGCTGTCGGCCTGCCGCTGGCACTGGGCCACGTTATCGCCGGAACGGCCTGGGCAATCTTCCACATCCTGATCGTTGTTCTGCAAGCCTTCGTGTTCATGATGCTGACCCTCGTCTACGTGGGCCAGGCGCACGACGCGCACTGATCGCCTCGCTTTCAGGTTTACTTTCAAGTTCTCTCGATTTCTTTTTCGCTTTCTCACCTAACCTTCCAACAGGAGCAAATAAATGGAAGTCATCAGCTTTGTCGCCTTGGCCTCTGGCCTGATCATCGGCCTGGGCGCCATCGGTGCTTGTATCGGCATCGGCATCATGGGCAGCAAGTACCTCGAGTCCGCTGCCCGCCAGCCGGAACTGATGGGCGAGCTGCAAACCAAGATGTTCTTGCTGGCCGGCCTGATCGACGCGGCCTTCATCATCGGCACGGGTATTGCACTGTGGTTCGCCACCGCCAACCCGTTCCTGGGCCAGATCGCCAACCTGCCGAAGTAATCATCCTTCGCAGCGCGACGCAGTGGGCAGAGGTCAACAAAACCGCTGTCCCGGGTTTCCTATGAAGAGGTTGATACCGTGAGCATCAATGCCACCCTCATCATCCAGATGATCGTTTTTGCGATCCTGGTGTGGTTCACGATGCGCTTTGTCTGGCCGCCGATCATGGCGGCGCTGGACGAGCGTGCCAAAAAAGTTGCCGAAGGGCTGTCGGCTGCCGACAAAGCCAAGGCCGAGCTCAGCGCCGCTAACCAGCGTGTTGAGCAGCAGCTGGCCGCCGCGCGCGGTGACGCTCAAAAGCGCCTGGCCGATGCCGAGCGCCTGGCGCAGCAAATGGTTGAAGAGGCCAAAGGACGTGCGTCCGACGAAGCCGCCAAAATCATTGCCGCAGCCAAGGTCGAAGCACAGCAGGAGTCGATCAAAGCGCGAGAAGTTTTGCGCGACCAGGTTGCCTCGCTGGCGGTCAAAGGTGCCGAGTCCATCCTCAAGCGTGAAGTCAACGCCGGCGTGCACGCCGACTTGTTGTCGCGCTTGAAGACCGAGCTCTAAGCCCCGAGGTCCGCATGGCTGAAATCGCCACCATCGCGCGCCCCTACGCCGAAGCTCTGTTCAAGTCTGCCGGCGGCAACGCGGCGGCTTTGCTCACGGAAATCACGGCGCTGTCGGGTGTTGCATCAGACCCGCAGCTCAAGCAATTTGCCGACAACCCCAAGGTTGATTCAGCGACCGTCTTCAACGTCGTCAGTGACGTTTTGGGCCGCAAAGGGCATGTCTTGAGCCAGCCGGCGCAGAACTTCTTGCACACCTTGCTCGACAACGGTCGCCTGTCGGCTTTGCCCGCCATCGTCACGCAGTTGCACCATTTGGTGAGCGCCAAACACGGCGTTTCAGACGCCCTGATCGAAAGCGCTTTCCCTATCGAAGGTCAGGCGCTGACCGACGTTGTGGCTGCGCTGGAGAAGCGTTTCGCGCGCAAGCTCAAGGCCAAGGTGGTGGTCAAGCCCGAGTTGATCGGTGGCATCCGTGTGGTGGTCGGCGACGAGGTGTTGGACACCTCGGTGGCGGCCCGTCTGGAACAAATGAAGACGGCGCTGACCGCATAACGCATCGCGTTATCGGCGCCTCCTGGAGAAAAGCATGCAATTGAATCCCGCAGAAATTTCCGAGCTCATCAAGAGCCGCATCGAAGGCTTGCAGGCCTCGACCAACATCAAGAACCAGGGCACGGTCGTGTCCGTCACCGACGGTATCGTGCGTGTGCACGGTCTGTCTGACGTGATGGCCGGCGAAATGCTGGAGTTTCCCGCCACCGCCAGCGGCGCAGCCACCTACGGCCTCGCGCTGAATCTGGAGCGCGACTCAGTCGGCGCTGTGATCTTGGGTGAGTACGAGCACATCTCAGAAGGCGACACCGTCAAGTGCACGGGCCGTATTCTTGAAGTGCCGGTCGGCCCCGAACTGATCGGCCGTGTCGTCAACGCACTCGGCCAGCCCATCGACGGCAAGGGCCCGATCAACGCCAAGATGACGGACGTGATCGAGAAGGTTGCGCCAGGCGTGATCGCACGGAAGTCCGTGGACCAGCCGGTGCAGACCGGTCTGAAGTCCATCGACTCGATGGTGCCTGTAGGCCGCGGCCAGCGCGAGCTGATCATCGGCGACCGTCAGACCGGCAAGACCGCAGTGGCGATCGACACGATCATCAACCAAAAAGGTCAGAACATGACCTGTGTCTACGTCGCTATCGGCCAGAAGGCGTCGTCGATCAAGAACGTGGTGCGCGCGCTCGAAGCCAACGGCGCGATGGCTTACACCATCGTGGTGGCGGCCTCGGCATCGGAATCGGCTGCGATGCAGTACGTGTCGGCCTACTCCGGCTGCACGATGGGTGAGTACTTCCGCGACCGCGGGGAAGACGCGCTGATCATCTATGACGACCTGTCCAAGCAGGCTGTTGCTTACCGCCAGGTTTCGCTGCTGCTGCGCCGCCCGCCGGGCCGCGAAGCCTATCCCGGCGACGTTTTCTATCTGCACAGCCGCCTGCTCGAGCGCGCCGCACGTGTGAACGCCGACTATGTTGAAGCCTTCACCAAGGGCGCCGTCAAAGGCAAGACCGGTTCGCTGACCGCGCTGCCGATCATCGAAACCCAAGCCGGCGACGTGTCCGCCTTCGTGCCGACCAACGTGATCTCGATCACCGACGGCCAGATCTTCCTGGAAACCAGCCTGTTCAACGCCGGTATCCGCCCTGCCATCAACGCCGGTATCTCGGTGTCGCGGGTGGGTGGTGCAGCGCAGACCAAGCTAATCAAGTCGCTGTCCGGCGGTATCCGTACCGACTTGGCGCAGTACCGTGAGCTGGCCGCGTTTGCGCAGTTCGCTTCCGACCTCGACGCCGCCACGCGCAAGCAGCTCGACCGCGGTGCGCGTGTGACCGAGTTGCTGAAGCAGCCGCAGTACAGCCCACTGCCGATCAGCTTGATGGGCGCGACGCTGTTTGCCGTCAACAAAGGTTACTTGGACGACATCGACGTGAAGAAGGTTCTGTCCTTCGAGCACGGCCTGCACCAGCACCTGAAGTCCAGCCACGCCGCCCTGCTGGCCAAGCTGGAGAACGACAAGGCCATGGACAAGGGCGCTGAGGAAGAGCTGACGAACGCGATTGCGGCTTTCAAGAAAAGCTTCGCCTAACTCCATCGACCATCAGGAGTAACGGCTATGGCAGTCGGCAAGGAAATACGCGGCAAGATCAAATCGGTGGAGAACACCAAGAAGATCACCAAGGCCATGGAAATGGTCGCCGCTTCGAAAATGCGCAAGGCGCAGGAACGCATGCGTCAAGCGCGGCCGTATGCGGACAAGATCCGCAACATCACGGCTCACCTGTCGCAGGCGAACCCGGAATACCGGTCGCCCTATATGCGTGCAGTGGACAAGCCCAAGGCGGTGGGCTTCATTGTCGTCACGACCGACAAGGGTCTGTGTGGCGGATTGAATACCAACATCCTGCGTGCGCTGACGAGCAAGATGAAGGACGCGCAGGCCAGCGGCGCCAGCTTGCAGACAGTGGCGATCGGCAACAAGGGCTTTGGCTTCCTGAACCGCATCGGCGCCACAGTGCTCAGCCACGCCGTCCAGCTGGGTGATGCACCGCAGCTCGACAAGTTGATCGGCCCGGTGAAGGTGATGCTCGACGCTTTTGCCGAAGGCAAGCTCGATGCCGTCTACCTTTGCTACACGAAGTTCATCAATACGATGAAGCAGGAGTCGACGATCGAGCAGTTGCTGCCCTTGTCGGCCGCACGCCTGGAGCAGACCGCTGCCGAAAAGGCGCAGTACGGCTGGGATTACATCTACGAGCCGGACGCGCCGAGTGTCATCGACGACCTGTTGACGCGTTATATCGAGGCGCTGGTCTACCAGGGCGTGGCCGAAAACATGGCGTCCGAGCAATCGGCGCGCATGGTCGCCATGAAGTCTGCGACCGACAACGCCGGCACCCTGATCGGTGAGCTGAAGCTGGTCTACAACAAGACACGTCAAGCCGCGATCACCAAAGAACTCTCGGAAATCGTCAGCGGCGCTGCCGCCATCAGCGGCTGACCCCGCCCGTCACGAATATTGTTTTAAGGATCGAACAAATGGCTAACACGCAAACCCAGGGCAAGATCGTCCAGTGCATCGGCGCCGTGGTTGACGTCGAGTTCCCGCGCGACAAGATGCCGCACATTTATGACGCGCTCAAGCTGGAAGGCTCAGCGCTCACGCTCGAAGTGCAGCAGCAGCTTGGCGACGGCATTGTCCGCACCATCGCGCTGGGCTCGTCAGACGGCCTGCGCCGCGGCCTGATGGTCAGCAACACTGGCGCCGCCATCACGGTGCCCGTGGGCAAGGCCACACTGGGCCGCATCATGGACGTGCTGGGCAACCCGATTGACGAACGCGGCCCGGTCAGCAGCTCGCTGAGCGCCTCCATCCACCGCAAGGCGCCGAGCTATGACGAGTTGAGCCCGTCGCAGGAGTTGCTCGAAACCGGCATCAAGGTTATCGACTTGATCTGCCCGTTTGCCAAGGGCGGCAAGGTGGGCCTGTTCGGCGGCGCCGGTGTTGGCAAGACCGTGAACATGATGGAGCTCATCAACAACATCGCCAAGGCGCACAGCGGCTTGTCGGTGTTCGCCGGTGTGGGTGAGCGCACCCGCGAGGGCAACGACTTCTATCACGAGATGGCCGATTCGGGCGTCGTGAATCTGGAGAAGCTCGAAGAGTCCAAGGTGTCCATGGTTTACGGCCAGATGAACGAGCCCCCGGGCAACCGTCTGCGCGTCGCGCTGACTGGCCTGACCATTGCCGAGTCGTTCCGTGACGAAGGCAAGGACGTGCTGTTTTTCGTTGACAACATTTATCGCTACACCCTGGCTGGTACCGAGGTCTCGGCACTGCTGGGTCGCATGCCCTCCGCCGTGGGTTATCAGCCAACGCTGGCCGAGGAAATGGGCCGCTTGCAGGAGCGCATCACCTCCACGAAGGTCGGCTCCATCACCTCGATCCAGGCCGTCTACGTGCCTGCGGACGACCTGACCGACCCGTCGCCCGCAACCACCTTCGCCCACTTGGACGCTACGGTTGTGTTGTCGCGTGATATTGCTTCACTGGGCATCTACCCCGCCGTGGACCCACTGGACTCCAACAGCCGCCAGGTCGACCCCAACGTCGTTGGCGAAGAGCACTACAGCACCACCCGTGCCGTGCAGGCCACGCTGCAGCGCTACAAAGAACTGCGCGACATCATCGCCATCCTGGGCATGGACGAACTCAGCCCTGAAGACAAGCAGGCTGTGGCGCGCGCTCG
The DNA here is from genome assembly GCA_965249635.1 of Rubrivivax sp. GTDB lineage: Bacteria > Pseudomonadota > Gammaproteobacteria > Burkholderiales > Burkholderiaceae_C > Rubrivivax. Next base: position 195,800 of record OZ252249.1, read on the forward strand.
CAAGATCCAGCGTTTCTTGAGCCAGCCGTTCCACGTGGCCGAAGTGTTTACTGGCTCGCCCGGCAAGTACGTGCCCCTGAAAGAAACCATCCGCGGCTTCAAGATGATCGTGGCCGGCGAGTGCGACCACCTGCCGGAACAAGCGTTCTATATGGTCGGCACCATCGACGAAGCCTTCGAAAAGGCGAAGAAGATTCAGTAAGACTTCGCATACGGCGCGCTGGCGTCGTTGCCGTACTCAGCGGACACGAGTCCGCTTCCGTGCGGCGCCTAGCCAGCCCACCGTCTGCTCGCTTACTGAACCTTCTTCATCACAGGAAATACGAGCATGGCAACCATTCACGTTGATGTGGTGAGCGCAGAAGAAAGCATCTTCAGCGGCGAAGCCAAGTTTGTCGCGCTGCCGGGTGAAAACGGCGAGCTGGGCATCATGCCGCGCCACACGCCGTTGATCACACGCATCAAGCCGGGCGCCGTGCGTATTGAGCGCGCTGACAACGGCCAAGAAGAATTTGTCTTTGTCGCGGGTGGCATTTTGGAAGTACAGCCCGGCACGGTCACGGTGCTGGCGGACACCGCCATTCGGGGTCACGACCTGGATGAAGCCAAGGCGATGGAAGCGAAAAAAGCCGCTGAAGAAGCCATGCGCGATGCGAAGAGCGACATTGACCTGGCCCGCGCGCAAAGCGAGTTCGCGATGATGGCCGCGCAAATTGCGGCTATCGCCAAACTGCGCAGGAAGTAATTGCCCGAAGGCCCCCGCAAGGTGGGCCGGCCTGGGTTAGCAAATGAGCCTTAAGCCGAGCTTCGTTTAAAGCACCACGGGGTGGTTAGGCAGTTCGTCGTCGTTACGCGAACCTGCGACCAACGCGTGATGCTTCAAAAGCTCACGCTCCACGGCCTCGACAGCCTTCATCAGGCCCGTCTCGAAATCGTTCTTGCGGAAGTCGTCGCGCATCGCACCGACGATGCCGGTCCAGTGGTCTTGCGGCACATGGCGCGCTAGGCCCCGGTCAGCGACGATTTCGATGGCGTGCTCCGCCAACAGCACGTAAATCAGTACGCCGTTGTTCGCTTCGGTGTCCCAAACACGCAGCTTGCCAAACAATGCCACGGCGCGGTCGCGGGCCGTGGCCCGCTCCCACAGGTAGCTCAAGGGCAGGCCTGACTCGACGCAGACTCTGATCTCGCCGTGATGGCGGGTCTCACTGGCCGCCACGCGGGCACCGATGCGACTCAGAGCCGCTTCACCCAGCGCGCGCCGCGAATCGGTCTCATCCATCCAGCGGTGCCGGATGATGCGCATCAGCCGCCCCATCACCAATCTCCCCCAGCGCCGCCGCCACCAAAATCACCGCCGCCGCCGGAGGAAAAGCCACCTCCGCCGCCGCCGCCAAAACCGCCGCCACCGCCACCCCAGCCGCCGGTGCCGCCGCCCCAGATGACAGGCCCGCTACGGCCATGCCTGGCGTTACCTGCACGCTGCAAAGCGGAGCCAATACCAAAAACACCCACAACGATGAGCGCAACCACGGCAGCGGCGCCGGCAATGAAAAGGCTGCTGGTCAGCACCCAGCTGATGCCGCCCGCGCCGGCCGCAGTGAAAAACGAACCCAGGCGCCGCCCAAAAATACCGGTCAGCACCATGCTCATCACGGGCACAGCCACAAAAAAGAAGATCAACAGATCTTGAATGCCCCAATCGCCCAGCGGGTTGTCAGCGCTTTGCGGCTTTGGTGCAGGAAGCCCTTCACCCTTGATTCGGGCCATCAGCTGATCGGCGCCGGCTGACAGCCCACCCGCGTAGTCGTTGCGCTTGAAGGCTGGAGAAATGGCGGTCTGGATGATCTGACGCGCCGCCAAATCTGGCACCGCTCCTTCCAGCGCCTTGGCGGGCGCGATCCAGATGCGCCGGTCGTTGACGGCTACCACCACCAGCAGGCCGTCACCCACGTCGCGCCGGCCAATCTTCCAGGTTTCACCCACGCGCTGTGCGTAGGCTGCGATGTCTTCGGGCGCCGTACTGGGCACCAGCAAAAACACCATTTGAGGCCCGGCCTGTGCTTCGAAGCCCGCGAGCTTGGCTTCGAGCGCACTGCGGTCGCCGGCGCTGAGGGTGCCCGTCTGGTCAATGACCCGCGCCGTGAGCGCAGGCACCGGCAAGACATCTTGAGCCGATGCCAACGAGCCCAGCGCCAGCAGCGCCCAGAGCACCAAGCCCAACAGGCCTTGTGCGCCCAGCCTGATCCACGCGGGCATCAGACGCGTAAGCAACGTGCGCGGCAACACCACTGCGTTCAAAGCCGAGCGTACCGGGTCGACAACTGAAACTCAGCGGCTGGCAGCGGGGGCAGCAGGCTTGGCCGCACCACCGAAGTCAACCTTGGGCGGCGCGCTGATCGCGGCTTCGTTTTCAACCGTGAAGTTGGGCTTGGTGGTGTAGCTGAAGATCATCGCCGTCAGGTTCGTCGGGAACGAACGCGTCAAGACGTTGTACTGCTCAACTGACTTGATGTAGCGATTGCGCGCCACGGTGATGCGGTTTTCCGTACCTTCCAACTGCACGCGCAAGTCTTGGAAGCCTTGGTTGGCTTTCAAATTCGGGTACTGCTCTGCGACCACCATCAAGCGGCTCAAAGCGCCTGAAAGCTCACCCTGTGCCTTTTGGAATTTGGCGAAGGCTTCGGGGTTGTTGAGCGTCTCGGGTGTGACTTGCATCGAGGTGGCCTTGGCGCGCGCCTCGATCACCTTGGTCAGCGTTTCTTGCTCAAAGTTCGCTTCGCCCTTCACCGTGTTCACGATGTTGGGAATCAAGTCCGCACGGCGCTGGTACTGGTTCAGCACCTCGCTCCACGAAGCCTTGACACCTTCGTCAAGGCCCTGGAAATCGTTGTAGCCGCAGCCGCCCAGCAAAGCCGAAGCAGCCACCGTCAAAGAAGCGATCAGACGACGAAACATAACAAAGTTCCTCCAACACGGTTGTCGTGCGGCGCTCTAGATGGGGGCGCCGGCAAAAATTCAAGAGCACGCAAAACTGCTCAGGTGGTGCGCCAGGCGCGAGTGCGCACTGTATCCGTTTGTGAACAGTGGGCAAGAGGCTCTGTTGGGCGCCCAGGAAACTCAAAACCGGCCTCTTGAATCTGCCAGTGAAGCACGCATCTACATGTTCGCAGGCAACCTCAAGGGTCTTAACCATGTTCACCTGGAAACGCGCGTCGGTCTTGTGGTCTGTCGTCAAAGGCGATGCGCGCTTGCTGTGGCGCGCGCTGCGGCATCCACTGTCACCGCGCTGGCTCAAACTGGGCACGGCGGGCTTGGTGCTGTACCTGATCTCACCCGTGGACTTGATCCCGGATGTGGTGCCGGTGTTGGGTGTTTTGGATGATGTGGTGATCTTGCCCATGGCCGTGCGCTGGATGCTGGCGCGCTTGCCTGGCCGCGTGCGAACCGACATCGGCGCAGAAGCCCCTGCGTCATCGCGACCCGTTTGAACCCGTTTGATAATGGGGCATGTTTGCCCCCCTTTTAAACGACACCTTCCTGCGCGCTTGCCTGCGCCAGCCGACCACCCACACGCCCCTGTGGCTGATGCGCCAGGCGGGCCGCTACCTGCCGGAATACCGTGACACACGGGCCAAGGCCGGCAGCTTCATGGGCTTGGCCACCAACGTGGACTACGCCACCGAAGTGACGCTGCAGCCGCTGGAGCGTTATGCGCTCGACGCTGCCATCCTCTTTTCAGACATCTTGACCGTGCCCGACGCCATGGGCTTGGGCTTGAGCTTTGCCCTGGGTGAAGGCCCACGCTTTGCCAAAGTGGTGCGGGACGAAGCCGCTGTGGCGGAGCTCGCGGTGCCGGACATGAACCGGCTGCGCTATGTCTTTGATGCTGTCACCTCCATTCGACGCGCCCTGAAAGGCCGCGTGCCCTTGATCGGCTTTTCGGGCAGCCCGTGGACGCTGGCCTGCTACATGGTTGAAGGCGGCGGCTCGGACGATTACCGCCACGTCAAGACGCTGATGTACGCCCGCCCGGACCTGATGCACCGTGTGCTCGACATCAATGCCCGCGCCGTCACCGCCTACCTCAATACCCAGATCGACGCTGGCGCCCAAGCGGTGATGGTGTTTGACAGCTGGGGCGGTGTGTTGGCCGATGGTGCCTTCCAAGCTTTCAGCCTGGCCTACACGCGGCAGGTGGTTGCAGGGCTCCAGCGCCAAAAAGATGGTCGGCGCGTACCGTGCATCGTCTTTACCAAGGGTGGCGCCTTGTGGCTGGACGAAATTGCTGATGTGGGCGCCGATGTGGTCGGTTTGGATTGGACAGCCAACTTGGGACAGGCGCGGCAACGGGTTGGCAGCCGGGTGGCGCTACAAGGCAACCTGGACCCGAACGTGCTGTTTGCGCCGCCCGAGGTGGTAGCGCAGGAGGCCCGCGCGGTGTTGGACCGGTTCGGCCGGCCGCAGCGCGCCGATGGCACCTGGGACGGCCATGTCTTCAATCTGGGCCATGGCATCAGCCAGTTCACGCCGCCCGAAAACGTGAGTGCGCTGGTGGAAACCGTTCACCAGTACAGCCGCCAACAACGGCAGGCCACGTAAATGCGCAGTATTGCCGGTGAGTGAGCGCTCAGACTCTCACTTATCCCCAATTGCAACAGACCCTGTTTCGGGGATTTGTTTCAACTGTTGTGACCAACTGTAAAACTCATGCGCTGCTAAGTCCTTGATTTTGAAGGCTTCCGGACCTTGCTGGAAAAACAGGCAATTCAAAGCATTTCCCTAAGAATCAACACCTTGGCGCCTTCGTCCGATTGTTTCCCACAATGTTATCCACAGAATTGGTGGATAGCTTCAAAAGCCCTTGTAGATCAGTCACTTGCGTCTTTTTCCTCGATTGAGTTGCAGCTTTTTGTGCCAGGGACGTGACACAAGCTCCTCTTGAAACGAGCACGACGGACCATGCGCTGGTCGCTGTAGCCGTCGATTTGCCGCAACACGCGGGCTTGACGGACACGCTGCATTACCGCTACGAGTGTGAAGTTTTACCGGGCCAGTTGCTGAGGGTGCCGCTGGGCCGGCGGGTGGTCACCGGTATTGCTTGGCACGGGTCCGGTCAGCTTGACAGCATCGAAACAACCGCTGAACGCCCGACGCTCAAACCGGTTGCTGAAGTGGTAAGCGCGGTGTCGCCGCTGTCCGCAGCCTGGATGCAGCTGGTGGACTTTGCGGCGGCCTATTACCAGCGGTCCCTGGGCGAGATGGCGTTGGCGGTGCTCCCGCCCGAATTGCGCAAGCTGGACGCGCGCCAGCTGAGCCAGCGGCGCGAGCGGTGGTTGAAGCGTGAAGCAAAGAACCCGGACAAACCCAGCAGCGCCGCCCGGGCCGACAAGCCGCCACCAGACGCCGCAATCCCGATGCCGGAACTCACCGGCGAGCAAAGGGCCGCGTTGGAAGCCTTGGCGAAAGGCGAGCGGCGTGACGGGGCCAACGAAAGTGAACCCAGCCCTGAGCGCAATAACTCCGGCCCCTTCCTGCTGTTTGGGGCGACCGGTAGCGGCAAAACCGAGGTTTACCTGCGTGCCGCCCAACGCGCGTTGCTGCGGGGCGAGCAGGTTCTGGTGCTGGTCCCGGAAATCAACCTCACGCCGCAGTTGGAGGAGCGCTTCGCGCAGCGCTTTCCGGCCGAACGCATGGTGTCATTGCACAGTGGTTTGACACCCGCACGGCGCCTGCAGAACTGGATGCTGGCGCACGAAGGCCGTGCCGGCCTGGTATTGGGCACGCGTCTGGCCGTCTTTGCGTCCATGCCGCGCTTGGGGCTGATCGTTGTGGACGAAGAGCACGACCCCAGTTTCAAGCAACAAGATGGCGCACGCTATTCAGCGCGTGACCTGGCCGTCTACCGGGGCCAGTTGGAACATGCGCATGTCATTCTGGGCTCGGCCACGCCTTCGCTGGAAAGCTGGCAGCGCGCCATTGAGGGCCGCTACCGCCGGCTGGACATGCCCGCACGTGTCGGCGCTGGCGCCATGCCCACAGTGCGGCTGGTGGACATGACACAACAGCCGCGCGACAAAGGTGAGAACGCGCCCGCATTGGCCGCGCCTGTGCTGCGCGCAATCGAAGAACGCATAGCGCGCGGCGAGCAAAGCCTGCTGCTGCTGAACCGCCGTGGCTATGCGCCGGTATTGCACTGTGGGGCTTGCAGTTGGAAGAGCCAGTGCGCGCATTGCAGTGCCTGGCGCGTATTCCACAAGGCCGACCGCACCCTGCGCTGCCACCACTGCGGCTACACCGATCGGGTGCCGCGCGCCTGCCCCGACTGCGGCAACCTGGACATCTCACCCATCGGCCGGGGCACTGAAAAGCTCGAAGAGCAAATCAGCGCGCTGCTGCCCGGCGCACGTGTGGCGCGCATCGACGCGGACAGCACCCGTTTGACCGGTTCTCTCGACGCGCAGTTGGCGGCGGTGCATGCAGGCGAGGTGGATGTGTTGGTGGGCACGCAGATGGTCACCAAGGGCCACGATTTTCGGCGTATCACGCTGGTGGCGGCGGTAAACCCGGACGGCGCGCTCTTTGCCAGCGACTTCCGCGCGGCCGAACGCCTGTTTTCGCTGCTGCTCCAGGCGGCTGGCCGCGCGGGGCGCGACGCGCAAGTGGCCGCGAGCAGCGAAATGTGGCTGCAAACCTGGCACCCGCAGCATGCCGTGTACGCCGCGCTCAAGAAGCACGACTACCCGGCGTTCGCGCAGCAGCAACTGGATGAGCGCCGCAGCGCAGGCTTGCCACCCTTCGCCCACCTGGCCTTGCTGCGGGTGGATGCGCGCGCAGCGGCCGACGCGGCCGCCTTTCTGAGAGAAGCAGCCCAAGCGGCGGCCGATCTGCCGGACGCCGACCGCGTGATGGTCTATCCGGCTGTGCCGCCGCCCATCGCGCGCGTGGCCGACGTGGAACGCATGCAAATGCTGGTGGAATCAGCCGCGCGCCCGGCTTTGCAACGCTTCTTGCAGGCTTGGCAGGCGCCGTTGCTGGCGCTGCGCAACCAGCATCGCGGCGTTCTGCGTTGGGCCGTGGATGTCGACCCGCTGGGGATTTGACGGTGCGGGGTTTGCGCCTATGCGCTGGGTTTCACGCCAAACCACCAGGCCAAGAGTGAAAAGCTCCCAAACGCCACGACCGTACTGAACATGATGATGCGCGCCACGCGCCCGCTGTTGGCGCCAAATCGCTCAGCCAGCAGCGACACATTGCTGGCGCTGGGTAAAGCCGCAGCCAAAGTCATGACCGTGATCTGAAAGTCTGTCAAAGGCGCGCCCAGCCACTGGGCCAGTCGGGTGGCCAAGAAGACCAACAGCGGGTGCACGAAGAGCTTGATCAGCGCCACGGGCACAAACTGGCGTGGCGGCGTGCGGGTGTGGGCGTGCTGCCCAGCGCGCCACAGCACCGCGCCAATGGTGAACAGCGCCACCGGGCTGGCCGCATCGGCCAGCATGCGCACCACGATCTCTGGCGGCCCGCCCAATTTCCAGCCGGCCACTGAAAATGCAGCGCCCAGCGCAATCGCCCAGGGCATGGGGTTGCTCAAGGTGCCACGCAAAGCGCGCCAAGCTGCCGCGCGCGGCCCTGCGCCCGCAGCGTCGTGCGCCTGCGCCACGGCGATACACAGCGAACTGGTGATGCACAGGTCGGCCAGTACCGTACAAATCACCGGCCCTGCCGCCGCCGGCCCCATCAGCGCCACCAGCAAAGGCACGCCCATGAATCCGGTGTTGGGAAAGGCGGCCACCAGAGCGCCAAAGGCCGCGTCCTTCAGATCGACCTCAGGGCTGTGGGTCAAAACGACGGTCAGGCCCACGATGGCAAACGCGCACAAGGTGTAGACCACCAGCACAGCCGGGTTCAGCAACTGAAGAATCGGCGTGGATTCACCAAAGCGAAACAGCAAGCAGGGCAGCGCGAAATACAAGACAAAGGCATTCAGGCCCGGAATCGCTGTCTCGGGCAACACCTTGGACCGCGCGGCCCAGTAGCCGCACAAGACCAAAGCAAAAAACGGGACGGTGACGCTCAGGATGGCTTGCATGCGGGCGGGAGTATCGCTGCGGCAACGCGTCGGGCTTTGGGGGCGCACCAGGAGGCGTATTCACCAATCTTTATGATGCGTGCGCTGCACCCGACCCGCCTCTTCCGGCGTTCTGTTCCGTTCTGATTCGGCCTCCCAGCCGCGCTGCTCGAAATCCATGGCCGAAACCCTCAACCCCGCCCAGATGCAGGCGGTGAACCACCTTCATGGCCCTTGCTTGGTGCTGGCCGGCGCCGGCTCGGGCAAGACACGCGTCATCGTGCACAAGATTGCGCGCCTGTTGGGCAGTGGCCTGGAACCCAAGCAGATTGCCGCCATCACCTTCACCAACAAGGCCGCGCAGGAAATGCGCGAACGCGCCAAGGCCAGCGTGGGCCCGCGTGCCGCGCGCGACCTGGCGGTGTCCACCTTTCACTCACTGGGCGTGCGTCTGCTGCGTGAAGACGGCACGCGCATCGGCTTGAAAGAGAATTTTTCGATTCTCGACAGCGACGACGTGCTGGGCGTGCTGCGCGATGCCGGCGCCACTACCGACGCCAAGCTGGCACGTGGCTGGCAGTGGACCATCAGCCTGTGGAAGAACCAGGGCCTGACTTCCGCACAAGCCTTGGCGGTTGCGCAAAACGACAACGAACAAGTGGCCGCCAAAGTGATGCAGCGCTACGAGGAGCGCTTGAACGCCTTCCAGGCGGTGGACTTCGACGACCTGATCGGCCTGCCGCTCAAACTGTTGTCCAGCGACCCAGAGACCCGAAGCAAATGGCAGGACCGCTTTCGCCACATCTTGGTTGACGAATACCAAGACACCAACGCCGTGCAGTACGAGCTGCTGAAATTGATCGTTGGCGACGACGGTATTTTCACGGCGGTGGGCGATGACGACCAAAGCATCTACGGCTGGCGCGGCGCCACCATCGACAACCTGCGCAGGCTGCCGGAAGATTACCGCGCACTGAAGGTCATTCCGCTAGAGCAGAACTACCGTTCCACGGGCGCCATCTTGCGAGCGGCCAACCATGTGATCGCAGGCAACCCGAAGATCTTCGAGAAGAAGCTGTGGAGCGACCTTGGCGAAGGCGAGGCCGTGCAGATGATCGAGAGCGACGGCGAGGAGCACGAAGCCGAGCGCGCCGTGGCCCGCATCAATGCCTTGCGCGCTCGTGGTGGCTCGGTCAAGTACGCGGACTTCGCCATCCTCTACCGTGCCAACCATCAGGCCCGCGCTTTTGAACAGAAACTGCGCGCCGCGCAGATTCCGTATCAAGTCTCGGGTGGTCAAAGTTACTTTGACCGCGCGGAGATCAAAGACCTGTGCGCTTGGCTGCGCCTGCTGGTCAACCAAGATGACGACCCGGCGTTCCTGCGCGCCATTGGCACGCCCAAGCGGGGTATCGGCACCACCACCTTGACCAAGCTGGGCGAATTTGCGTCGAAATGGAAGGTCAGCCTGTTCGAGGCGCTGTTCACGGAGAGCCTGGGCAGCCTGCTGGGCGCCAAGGCCATCGGCTCGCTGCATGAATTTGGTCGTTATGTGAATGACCTGGAGCACCGCGCCAGGCAAACCACGGGCGCCGAAGATGCCAAAGAATTCTTAATGGGCTGGCTGAAGGATATTGGCTACGAGAAGCACCTCTTCGACAGCGAAGAGAGCGAAAAATTGGCCACCTCGCGCTGGAGCAATGTGCTGGATTTTGTCGGCTGGATCTCGCGGCGTTGCGGTGGCGAACTGACGCAAGAAGGCGGCACGTTTGAAACCGAAAAACAAAGTGTGATGCAGGTGGCGCAAACCATCAGCGTCATCATCAGCCTGGCCGAGCGCGGGCAGGAGCAAGACGTGGTCACGCTGTCCACACTGCACGCGGCCAAAGGCCTGGAGTGGCCGCACGTGGTGCTGGTTGGCATCAACGAAGGGCTGCTGCCCTTTCGCAGCGGTGACGAGGACATGACGCCGCAACGCCTGGAAGAAGAACGGCGCTTGATGTACGTGGGCATCACCCGCGCCCGCCTGAGCCTGGCCGTGAGCACCTTGCGCCGGCGAAAAAAAGGCCGCGACACCGTGGCCGGCGTGCCCAGCCGATTCATCGCCGAGATGAAGTTGAACGAAGGTGTTGCGAAAGAAAACCCGCGTGACGCACTGAAGCGGCTGCGCGAACAATTGGCGTCCAAAGCTGCGTCCGTCGCTGCGGCCGTCCCAGCCGATACGCCCTGAGCCGGATCAGGCGGATTACCATGGGGCAGCTCTGCCCCAACCTGACCGATGCACCAAGACGCCGCACATCTGCCCCGGCCTGTGCTTTTCACGGCCGTGTGCGCGGTGCTGGCTATCGCTTCTGCGCCCTGGGCTTTGAACCAACCGTGGCTGAATTTTGTTTTCAAGCCCTTGGCCACCTTTGGGTTGATCATCTTTGCCTGGGGCCGCGGGCGCCACCGGCGGGTGCAGCGGCGTTGGGTCTTGATCGGCCTGATGTTCTCCTTGGTCGGCGACATCGCGCTGCTGTGGCCACAGCAGGGTTTTTTGGCAGGGCTGGTGAGCTTTTTGTTTGCCCATGCGGCCTACTTGGTGGCGTTCACGCGTGAGCAGCGCTTGGCGCGCCGCGTGTTGCCGTTTTTGGCTTATGCAGTGTTGGCGGCTTGCCTTTTGGCTGTGCTGTGGCCCGATGTGCCGGCCGGTCTGCGCGGCGCTGTCGGCGGTTACGTTGTTTTTCTCGCTGCTATGGCGGCGCAAACGGCGGTGCTGTGGCGCTGCGGCACACCGCGTGGTGTTGGCCTGGCACTTGGGGGCGCGCTGTTCGTTGCTTCGGACGCGCTGTTGGCTTTCAACAAGTTCTCTGCCCCACTGCCTGTGGCTTCGCTGTTGATCTTGGGCACCTACTGGCTGGCCCAGGCGCTGATTGCGCAGTGGTTGTCGCCACCGCCCGCCGCCCCCAGCCTGGCCCGATGTGCTTCCGATCGGCACTGATAAGCCCTCCGGCACCCGCACGGGCCCCACGCAAAACGCTGACGCCTGCCCGTGCGGCGGCGTGCCGGCAGGCGCCTCCTATGCGGCTTGCTGTGGCCGGTGGCACGCAGGTCCGCAGCACCTGCAAGCCCCCAACGCCGAGGCCTTGATGCGCAGCCGCTACTCGGCCTTTGCGCGCGGTGACTCGATTTATCTGTTGGCCACCTGGCACGCCACCACCCGTCCGGCCGCGTTAGACATGGAGCCCGGCTTGCGCTGGTTGGGCCTGGAGATCAAGAGCCACATGGCTACAGACCCAGACCACGCGACGGTGCGATTTGTCGCGCGCTGCCGCGCAGCGGGCGGCCGCGCCCAACGATTGGAAGAAACCAGCCGCTTCCAGCGCGAGGCCGGCTGTTGGTTCTATGTCGACGGCACGCAGCCCTGACCGCCACGCCGCGCGCAAGCCTTACATGCCCTTGAACAAGGTCGTGTAGCTGCGGCTGACTTCCAATTGCTCGCGGTGGCCTTTGACACTCACGATCTGGCGGCCCCGATCATCGCGCGTGACGCCGGCGATGGCCTTCACGTTGACCAGCGTCGAGCGGTGGATCTGCCAGAAGAGTGCCGGGTCGAGCTCGTCAACCAGTTCCTTGATGGGCTTGCGAATCAAGGCTTCGACCTGCGCGGTCTGCACTCGCGTGTACTTCTCATCGCTGATAAAAAACAGCACATCGTCGACGGGCAACATCTGGATGGACGAGCCCACACTGGCTTGAATCCACTGCAAGTAGGCCGGGGCGCCACCCGGCGACAATTTGGCAGTCAGTTGGTGCAGCAGTTGCTGCAAGGGCGGTGCGGCGGCTTCTTGCGGCGTGCCGCGCGTCAGCAGACGTTGTTGCACGCGGTCAATCGTGAGTTTCAGCCGCGCCGGCTCGGCGGGCTTGAGCACATAGTCGGCCACGCCTTGCTCAAAGGCTTCCACGGCGTACTGGTCGTAGGCCGTGATGAAAACAATCTGCGGCAACCAATCGTCGGGCCCCAGTTCCATCTGGGCGATCTGGCGCGCGGCCTCCACGCCCGTCAGGCCTGGCATGCGGATGTCCAGAAAGACGAGGTCAGGCCGGTGCTGCTCAACCAGCGCCACCGCCTCCAGCCCGTTTTTGGCCTCGGCGACGATCTGCAATTCAGGCCACACTTCGGCCAGGCGCGCGCGAAGCTGCTCGCGCATCAAGCGTTCGTCGTCAGCCAACACGGCGCGTGGGTTGGGGTTCATGGCGCTATTGTGGGGTGGCTGGAGCGTCGCTTGGGCGCTCGGCGCTGCGTGCCCGTGAACGCTTCCATAAGCGCTTGGCGAAGCCGTAAACCGGCCACAGCAAAAGCGCCATAACACCAACGACCAACACGGTTCCCAGCGCGCCCAACAATGCGGGCAACACCAAACCCAGCATGATGACGACCGGCATTACCGCTACGATCACCAGCGCCGCAACCCAAACGCCCAGCACGGCCAGCGCGTAATGCCCGGCGTGTGTGAAGGCGGGCATCACGAAACGGTCGTCGTCGATGGTGATGGTGCTGCCAGGGGGTGCCACCTCGCTGAACACCCAAGCCACGAACGCGCCGATGACCAAGGCAATCAGCAGGGTGGCCACAAAGACAGTCCAGGCAACGATGCGCAGGCCCGGTTTCATGCCAACGCCCCCGAAGCCCCTGAAGTCACGGTGCGGTAGGGCACCGACACCGTCACCACCGTGCCGCAAGGCTGGTTTTCGGCCACGGTGAAGCTGCCGCCCGGGCCATAAAGCAGTTGCAAGCGCTCTCGAATGTTGGCCAGGCCCACGCCGGTGCCGGCCGTGGCGGCCTTGCCAAAACCCAGGCCGGTGTCAGCCACGCTCACCGCCAGCTTACCGTGGACGATTTCGGCCTTGACGGTCAGGCTGCCCCCTTCCGGCTTGGGTTCAAGGCCATGTTTGATGGCGTTCTCGACCAGCGTCTGAATCATCATGGCGGGGAACTCGGCCGACAGCAGGCCGTCGGGTACGTCAACCACCGTCGTCAGGCGCTCTTCCATGCGCACCTTCAGAATCTCCAGATACGGCCGGATCAGCGCCAGTTCGCGGCCCAGGTCACGCGGCGCACGGTTGTCCTGCGTTTCGCGCATGGTGGGCATGCTGGCGCGCAAAAGTGCGATCAGGTTCTTCTGCATCAAGCTGGCGCGCTGGGGGTCGGTTTCGATCAGGTGGTCAATGCTGGCAAGCGTATTGAACAGAAAGTGCGGCTCGATTTGCGCCTGCATGGCAGCCATGCGTGCCTCCACTACCTGGCGTTTCAGCGCTTCGGACTCGGCGGTTTCGGTGGCCTGTGCCGCCTTCACTTCGGCCTGCATGCGGCCTTTGTAGGTGGCTTTGATGATGATGGAGCCCAAAATCCAAATCAACGCCAAGTCGGTCAGGAAGTCACCCCAATGCACCGTGCGGGTCTTTTTGACTTTGCGGGTGGCGCCCGACAGCCCGGCATCTTTGAGTGCGCGGCGAGCGTCTTCGAGCGCCTCGCGTGCGGTTTCTTGGGCACTGCGCGCCAGCTCTTCCGCTTCGCGTTGCACTTCTTGGGCGTCGCGCTGGGCCTCTTCGGCCGCTTGCTGCGCTTCGCGCCGCGCGTTAGCGGCGTCTTTCACGGCGCGCCGCGCCTCTTCAATGGCTTCCTGAACGATCTCCTTGGTAGCGCTGCTGGGTAGATTGATCGTCACAGCGCTATCGGATACAGCAGGAGCAGCAGGAGCAGCAGGGGCAGCGGGTGCGGCAGGTGCCTCCGGTGCACCAACAGAAGCGGGCGCAGCCGCCTTGTTGGCCCGAATGCGAATGCCGTCTTCACCAATGCTGATGTCCACGCCTTTGCCTTTGCCACCCGTGCTTGGTTCGGACTCGATCTTGATGGTGGGCTTTTTCTCCGCGTTCGGTGGTTTGGGCGGTTTGGGCGGGCTGGGCAGCTCCGGCAGCTCGATCGGCTCGTCAACCCATTCGGTTACTTTGTAGCTGAAGGGCGGCAGCGACTGCACGATGGCGGCCATGGCAATCAGCAAGATGGCCAAAACGGTGAAGCGCTTCCACGAGATCGTGACCAGCCAGGCCGCGTAACGGTGGTAGCCCCGCAAAAACTGCTGCAAAAAGGGCTCAGCCCGCTGACGCAAACCAGAGGCTGGTGTTGGCGCGCTGTGGGGTGCGCTGTTGTTCGGATCACTCTGTGGGCTGGTCATAGCGGGGTGCGACGAAAGCTGTTGGCTGCACTTTAAGCAGCCGGCCCAGAACCTGCGCGCGCCTTGCGATCAAGCGCGGTGCGGGCGGGACCAGTTGCAGGCGACGGGGACAGGCCGCTGCAATCCGACAAGCCGTGCATCACATGAATGGCTTTACAGCCTCCAGCAGCTCGTGCTTTTGCAGCGGCTTGAGCAAGCGGCCGTCGCAGCGCGAGCGCAGCATGCGCCAGTGGTCCAGCGGCCCTTCGCGGCGAGCCATCATCAGCACGCGCGGCGCACGCTGCAGGTCGGGGTAGGGCCGGTTCTTGATCAAGCGGCAAGTGAGCCAGCCGCTGATGCCGCCCAGGTGCGTGTCCAGCAGCACCAGCTCGTAGGGCCGCTGGCTCACGCGGTAGAGTGCTTCTTCGCCGCTGCTGGCGAAATTAGCCTCCACACCCTGCGTCAAGAAATAACGGCTGATCGAGCGCCGCGTGCGCGGGTTGTCGTCTACCACCAGTAGACCCGGCCGCCCGTGCGGGCTTGCTGCGGTTGTGTCCGCAGCGCCAGCGGTGACGCTGTGGACCGGCAGCGAAGCCGGTTCGCAGGCCGCGCTCGCCGCTGCGCGTTGCACCAGATCGTCCAGCACACCGAGCAGCCGACCCATGGGCACGGGCCGCTGCAGGTGTGCGAGGGCGCCCGTAAAACTTTGCTCGCCCACGCTGATGCAGCGCCCCGGCCAGCGCCAGGCTTGGCGCGCAGCCAGCCGCAGGTCGCCGTTGATCAGCACCAGCGCTGGGCTGTCTTGCGGAGCCACCAGCACATAACCATGCTCGCGAACCGGGTTGATGGTGATGGCCGCAGGCGGGCGCCCGGCGCGCAAAGCGGAGGTGCGAAAGAAAAGGTCGAACGTCGAGCGCTCGAACGCACCGAAGCCGACCAGACCCACGCGGTGCAACGTGGTCATGGGGCGAGCCTGGTCAACCGGGGGCACCGGGCGCCAAGGGTCAAGGGGCAGCCGTTGATGCGGAGCACTGGGGGCAACGGTTAGACAGCGGCCCCCATTGTTGACCGCTTTCGTTGCCTGCTTTTGTCTACCGCTTGCGCCGGCGCGGCGCCCGTTCAGGATTCGGGGATTGGCGCGTCCTGCAGCAGCCGGTTCAAGGGATGCAGGCGCTGGAAGCTGCTGGACGCCCAGGGCGGCACATGCTCGGTGGCGCTTTCACGCAGCCATTGCTGGCCGCGCAAGATCAGGCCGCGTGCCCGCGCGCTTTCGCCAGCGGCTGCCAGGGCGTTGGCCGGCGCGAGCCAGCGCAGCGCGCGGTCGACATGGGGTGTTTCAACGCCGCGCACCATCAAAGCCAAGGCGGCGTCAGCGGCTTCCTTGGCCAGTTCGCGGGTTTGCGGGTTGCCGGCTGCCGCTTGAGCGCATTGCAGCCACGCGCCAAGCGCCACGCAATGCAGCTTGTGCTGGCTGGCCGCCAAGGCTACAGCGCGCAGCTCGGCCGCACCACGTTCGTCCGGGCGCAAAAGCGCCTGTTCGGCGCGCAGCAGCAGCGCCAGTTCAGGCCATCCTTCAGCCGGCAGGCGCTTGTAGGCTTCGCGCAGCGTTGCGCCGGGATCTTGCCCTTGGCGCACTTGGGCGCGGGCCAGCAGCAGCAGCCAGCGTACCGCGTGCCGCGCCGGCAACTGGCGGCCCAGGGGCAGGCCTGCCCCAGACAGCAATTCCAGCGCCCGTTCGTGCTGGCCCAGGTCCATCCAGACGTGCGCGCGCTGCAGTTGCGCCACCGAAGTGCGGCTGGGGTTGCGAGCCGCCAGAATCTGTTCGGCGCGGTCGCACCAGTCCAGCGCAGCGATGTAGCGCCCCAAGGTGCGCTCGCAAGGTGCCATCAAGGCGGCGATAAAGCCCGCTGTGCTGCTTTGCGCGTCCTGCACTTCAACCAATTGCTGGGCTTTTTGCGCCAGCTCGCGCGCGCCCAGAGGGTCGCCCGCTTCCAGCCGGCTCATGGCGTAGTTGGCCAGCAAGGTGGCGCGGTGTGTGCCGTCAGTGGCGCGGGCGGTCAAGGCCAGTGCGCTCAAGTGGTGTTGTTTGGCTTCGTCCGCGCGGCCCAGGTTGTCCAGCACGGCAGCCAGATTGCCCAGAAAGCTGGCCAGTTCATCGGTCGGCAGGTGCTGTTGCGCCCACGGCTGGGCTTGCTGCAGCAAGGGCAGCGCGCGTTGCAGTTGGCCGGCCACGCCCAAGGCGGTGCCCAAGTGTTGGCGCGCGGGTGCCAGCAAGTTGTCATCGGCTTGGGTTTCGGCCAAGGCCAGCGCTTGCTCGCCGCGCTCAATCGCGGTTTCCAAATGGCCGTGAACCATGGCATGCCACGCGCCCTGTGTGGCGGCGCGCGCCTTTTGGCGCGGTGTGCGTGCCAGGCGATTCATTTGTTCCAGCAGCAGGTCACCGTCGGTGTGGCGGATGGACTCGGTGTGGGCCTCAAAAGCTTCGCAGCAGCAGTCAAACGCCAGGTCCAGCTGTCCATGCTGTTCGGCGATAGTGGCCGCTCGCATCAAGCAAGCCATACGCTCGGGCATGCAATGAAGCCGCTGGGCGTGGCGCGCGGCACCTTGCAGGGCCGGCAGGGCCTTCAGCTCCTGGCCCGCGGCCTGCCAATGCGCGGCGATGCGCGCTGGCGAACCACCGGGCTTGTTTTCCATCCACGCCGCCCAGTGCGCGTGCAGGGCTTTGGCCATGGCTTCCGGCGTGGCCAGACGGGCCGCCTCACGCACGCGGGTGTGGCTGAATTCACCGTCGCGCCACAGGCCTTGGTCTTGGAGTTGGCTGAAGGCGGCCTCCAGCTCATCGGCATGCAGACCGGTGAAATCAGCGGCGGCGTCGGCTTCAAAATCTTGGCCCGCCACAGCCGCTGCGCGGGCCACAGCCAGCGCCAACGGTGGCAGCTGGCCCAGGCGCGAACCCAGCACCGACTTCAAGTCCGGCAGCGATGGCTCGGTGGCGGTACCCGCAGCGTCAAGAATGCGGTGCCGCTCGAGGTCTCTCAGCAAGAGTTGCAGATGCAGGGGCTGGCCTTGTGTGGCTTGCAGCAGGCGCTTGACGACGGCGTCGGTCTGCGCGGCATTCAAGGGCTGCGGGCTCACCTCCTTGACCCACTCCAGCACTTCGGTGGCGCCCAGCGGGCCCAGCAGCACCGAACGCACGCCCGACAAGCCGGCCATGGCTTCGAGGACGGCTTCGGTGAGCGAGCCGGGCCAAGGCGGTTGTGCGCTGATGACCCAAGGCAGAGCCGTGGGGGGCGACTGCTGCACCAAACGCAGCAGCCACTCTGCAGAAGCATCGTCGGCCAGTTGCAAATCGTCCAGTGTCCAGGCGGTGACCGTGGGTGCTGCCCGCAGCATCAGGCGGTGCACCTCGCCGACATCGGGCGGGCCTGTGGTCGTTGTAGGCGTTGAGCCTGTTTGATCGGCGGAGGCCGCTTGGGGCAACAAACCCGCCAGCGAAGGCGCCAGGGCTGAAGCCAGGGCGGGTGTCACGCAGTCAACCCATTGCTGAAGCCAGCGGCTGAGTGTGGCGTAGGGCACCAGCTTGTCGCCGATGCACGCCCGACCGTGCAGGACGCCCTGCACGCTGGCGTCCAGCATGCGCAGCAGGCTGGTCTTGCCCATGCCGGTTTCGCCAATGAGCAAAGCGCCGGGCGTGGGTTCGTCGTCCATGCCCAGCAAGGCTGACAGCAAGGCCTGCAACTGCGCATCGCGCCCCAACAAGCGCTGTTCGGATCCATTTTCGCCAACGGCAGGCGCCCCCCGGCCTTCTTCAGGCCGTGGACCGTTCGGGGCTCCTTGCGGACGGATCATCGACAGCAGCTTAGGTGCGCTGCTGGCTTTGCGATCCCCGGATCAGAACGTGAAAAAGTGGGCAAGTGCGCGGTGGCACCCGCCCAGAGTGTTTCTTGAAACCTTTACTTGTATAGCACCTGCGGCAGCCACATGCCGATGCCTGGGAACTGGTAAAGCAGGATGATGGCCAGCACCTGAATGCCCATGAACGGCAACATGCCGGCAAAGATCTGGTTCAGCGTGACGTGCGGCGGGCTCACGCCCTTCAAGTAAAACGCCGCCATCGCCACCGGCGGGCTCAGGAAGGCGGTTTGCAAGTTCAGCGCCACCAGCAAGCCGAAGAACAGCGGGTCCACGCCGAAGTTGTCCAGCAGCGGGATGAAGATGGGCATGAAGATCACGATGATCTCGGTCCACTCCAGCGGCCAGCCCAGGATGAAGATGATCACCTGGCTGAGGATCAAGAACTCGGTTTTGGTGAGGTTCATCGACATGACCCACTTTTCAACCAGCTCTTGCCCGCCCAGCAGCGCAAAGGCCGCCGAGAAAATGGCCGAGCCCACAAACAGCCAACACACCATGGCGCTGGTTTTGGCGGTCAAGAAGACCGACTCTTTCAACACCGTCATGTTGAACTGCTTGTAGGCCACCGCCAGCAAGAAGCCGCCAAATGCGCCGACCGCAGCCGCCTCGGTCGGCGTGGCAAGCCCCATCACGATGGACCCCAGCACCGACAAGATGAGGATCAGCAGCGGGAAGAAGCTGCTCAAGAGCATCTTGAAAACCTCCAGGCGCTGGAAGCTCAGGATAGCGTAGTAGGCCAGCAGCGCGACGGCGCCAACCCCTGCGCCGATCCAGAAGCCTTGCGTGGGCGCGGTGCGCTGGCCGGGCTCGATGGCCGCTGCTGCCGTTGATGTAACCGGTGCCGCAGCGGGCGCGGGCGCGGGCGCGGTAGCTGCCGGTGGTTCAGCCACACTGGCGCTGGCAACGGGCTCTTTCACATCCGTCGCACCCGGTGGGCTCTTCAGACCGCCTGCGGCATCGGCCTCTGCCGGCGGCTCAGCCAAACCACCTGCCTCTTTGGGCGGTTCCGCCAGACCGTCTTCGGCCTTGCTTTCAGGTGCCGTTTCTTCGCCCATCTTCTGCATGGACGAAACCTCTTCGGCCGCCTTGGGCGCGGTATTCAGGTTCCAGCTGAAACCAGTCGCAGCCAAGAAAATGGCAGCCGGTATCAAGGCCACGCCCAATTGCCGCAGGATGTAGCCTGTTGGCACGGCGAGGTTGCGCCCGCCTTTGAGCGCACGCAGCAAGGCCGGCAGCGCCGTGTTGGAGATGGCCTTGGAAATGGACTCCGTCATCGCCGGCAGGGGCACAAAACGGTCGGCAGCTGACAGCGGCGGCATCAAGTTCGGCTTGATCTTCGCCAGCACAATCACATAGATGACGTATAAGCCTGCCAGCATGATGCCGGGGAAAAACGCGCCCGCATACAACTGGACCACCGAGACACCCGCCGTGGCCCCATACACGATGAGCATCACGCTCGGCGGAATCAAGATACCCAGGCAGCCACCGGCGGTGATGGTGCCGGCCGAGACCCGCACGTCATAACCGCTGCGCAACATTTGCGGCAGCGCCAACAGACCCATCAGCGTGACCACCGCGCCGACGATGCCCGTGGCCGTGGCAAAGACAGCGCAGGTAAACAGCGTAGCCACTGCCAGCGAGCCCGGCACCCGTGCCATGGCCAGATGCAGGCTCTTGAACAGCTTTTCGATCAGGTTGGCCCGCTCGACCAAATAACCCATGAAGACGAACAGCGGGATCGAGATGAGCACATCGTTGCCCATCACCTTGAAGGCCGACTGCACCATCAGCGTCAAGGTTTTTGTGGTGTTCTCCTCATAAGCGACCCACGTGAAGATCATGCCCATGCCCATCAGCGTGAAGGCGGTGGGGAAGCCCAGCATGATGGCAACGACCACCAGGGCCAGCATCATCAAGCCGAGGTGGCCGTTGGTGACGGTGGGCGCCATGAGCAACATCACCGCCGTGCCGGCGATGATGAGCGCCATCAGGATGAAACCGAACCAGAGTTCCTTGCGAATTCTCACTTGGAACCTCCGTGCGGCGCTACGAATTTGTCCAGGGCTGCGATGTCTTCGTCCTTCACATGCACCATGGCCTTGAGCTTGTCGACGTCCACTTCTTCAACGTCTTGTTCGCGCGATGGCCACTCGCCCACGCGTATGCATTGAATGCAGCGCACGATCTCGACGATGCCTTGCAGCAGCAACATGCCGCCGGCCAGTGGAATGATGAATTTGAAGGGGTACAGCGGCAAAGGTGTTGCCGAGAAGGTGCTCTCGCGGATGGCGATGGAGTCACTGGCGAAATTCCAGCCGGCCCAGGTGAGCGCGACGATGCCCGGCAAGAAGAACAAGAAATAAAGAATCAGGTCCAGAGTGGCCTGCGTTCGGGGCATGAAAAAGCCGTACAGCACATCGCCGCGCACATGGCCGTTCTTGCTCAGTGTGTAGGCGCCCGCCATCATGAACAAGCTGCCATACAACATGATCTGGGCGTCCAGCGCCCAGTCGTGCGGGTTGTTCAACAGGTAGCGCGAAGCTACCTCCCAGGTGATCAACAAGGTCAGGCCAACAATCAGCCAGGCAAACAATTGCCCCAGCCACGTTGACAGCCGGTCCACCGCCAGCAGCAGGCTTTGCATGGGAAGGTCCAGAAAAAAGGTGTGCGAGGATCAAAAAGAGCCACCGGCTTTACAGCAGCGGTGGCCCTAAAGGCAAAAGCTGATCAGCCCTTCTTGGGCGCGGCGCGGAAGTAGTGGTTCCAAGCCATCTTGAAGTCCACCGAGTAGTCGTTCTGCCACTGGCCGGCACGTTCAGCAAAGGCACGTTGGCTGTCCAGCACCTTCTTGAACAGGGGGTTCTCGCCGGCCTTGGCCGTCGTGACCTTGTCCCAAGCGGCCAGTTGCGCGCGCAGCACCGCATCGGGCGTCTTGTAGAAGTTGACCTTGGCTTTTTTCAGCTCGATGTAGTCTTGGCTGTTGCGCTCAATCGCCTTCCAGCTCATGTCGGCGCTGGCCGCTTGCACAGCGTAGTCGATGATGGACTTCAGCTCGGCCGGCAGGCCGTTGTACTTGCCCTTGTTGAACAGAATTTCGAATTGCTCGCCGCTTTGGTGGAAGCTTTGCAGCATGCAGTTTTTCACCACATCAGGGAAGCCGAGCAGGCGGTCAGAGCTGGCATTGTTGAACTCAGCCGCGTCAATCAGGCCGCGGTCCAGGGCCGGCACGATCTCACCGCCAGGCAGCGGGTTGACGGCGGTGCCCATTTCCTTGAACACGTCCACGGCCAGGCCGACGGTGCGGAACTTCAGGCCCTTCATGTCGGCCACTTTGGACACGGGCTTCTTGAACCAGCCCAGCGGTTGGGTGGGCATGGGGCCGTAGAGGAAAGACACCACGTCGATGTTCAAAGCCTTGTAGATCTCTTCCAGCATGGCCTTGCCGCCGCCGTAATAGTGCCAAGCCAGCACCATGTTCGGGTCCATGCCAAACGCCGGGCCTGAACCCCACAGCGCCAGCGCGTTGTTTTTGCCGTAGTGGTAAGCCACCACGCCGTGGCCACCATCCAGCGTGCCCTTGTTGACAGCATCCAGCAACTGGAAAGCGGGCACAACGGAGCCAGAGGGCAGCACCTCAATCTTCAGGCGGCCACCGGCCATGTCGTTGACCTTCTTGGCGAAGTCGGTCGCGTACTCATGGAAGATGTCTTTCGACGGCCAGGTGCTTTGAAAACGCAGGCTGACGGTTTGCGCGCGGCTGACGGCCGGTGCGGCCATGGCAGCAGTTCCTACGGCGGCGGCCGATGTGGCCTTGAGGAACTTGCGGCGGCGCGGTGCCTGATCTTGTGAGCTCATGAGGTCTCCATTCGGTACAAAAAGGGTGTTGAACAGCAGTCCCCCAAGACGAAGCTTGGACGGATGGCCGGCAGCCCACTGTGGCGAGCTTTGGGCGCGCCCGGTATTGGTGCTATCGCCTGCGTGTTTCCACGTAGACGCAGCCGGGCTTCGCATCTGTTGGCGGGTTCAGCCACCGTGATGCTGAATGGCGTAGCGCACCAAGGCCGCCGCGCTGTGCATTTGCAGTTTGCGTCGCAGGTGGGTGCGGTGCGTTTCCACTGTGCGCACACCCATGGCCAGGCGCTCACCAATGTCTTTGCTCGACAGGCCTTCGGCAATCAGCCGCAGCACATCGAGTTCGCGGGGTGTCAAGCGCGGCGTTGGCTGTGTTCGCGGTGTTGAATTCGCGCGCAACAGCTCCGGCATCAAAACTTGGCCGGCCATCACAGCTTGAATGGCATGCACGATGTCGTCGGCCGGGCAGTCTTTCAAGAGGTACGCGCTGGCGCCGGCGTTCATGGCTGCTTCGATTGTGGCAACGGCGTCGTGCATGGACAGCACCACCACGCGCGTGCCTACAACCCCCGCCAAAATCTGCCGTGTGGCCTCTATGCCATTCACACCGCGCAGCCCGATATCCATCAAAACAACATCGGGCCTCTCTCTTGCGGCGACCACCACTGCCGTTTCGGCGTCGGCGGCTTCGGCCACGACAGTAAAACCCGGCACCGATTCAAGCCGCGCCCGCAAGCCGTCCCGAACCAAAGGGTGGTCGTCAACCAGCATGAGGCGCGCCGATGTCGGCGGCGGTTCTGGGCGGTCCCTGTTCGATAGGAGGTTCACGATTGCAGAGCCTTGCGATCAAATTGCGCACGCACCAGGGTTCCGCTGGCGCTGGACGACAGCAGCCACTGGCCGCCCAGTTGTTCAATGCGCTCGCGCATGTGAGAAAGCCCCAGCCCGCTGCGCGGCGAGTTCAAAACCCGGTCCACGTCGAAGCCGCAGCCGTTGTCTTCAATGTCCAGTGTCAGCGCGGCCCGCGAGCGCTGCAGCCGCAGGTGTACCTGGCTTGCGGCAGCGTGCGTTTCAACATTGCCCAAGGCTTCTTGCGACACGCGAAACAGCGCCGTTTCTACAGCCTCCGAAAGAGTCTCGTAGGTCAGTGGCACGTCCAGTTCAACCGGCACACCGCTGCGTTGGGACCATTCGCGCGCCAAGTGGTCCAGCGCTTGCGGCAGCCCCAGGTCGTCCAGCAAGGCGGGCCGCAAATCGTGCGAAATGCGGCGCAGGTCCACCAGCACATCACGCAGGCGGTCGATGCCCGCCTGCATGCCTTGTGCAACCTCGCCGCTGTCGCCGCTTGAACGCGCGCGCGCCTGGGCCGACTCCAGCACGTACTTGGCCGACACCAGTGACTGGCCCACGCCGTCATGCAGCTCGCGCGCCACGCGCGCACGCTCAGCCTCTTGCGACATGACCAGCTGCCCAGCCATGGCGCGCAGCTTGCCGTCGGCCTTGCGCTGCTCGTTCAGGTTGATGAACATGGCCGCCGCAGCGGCGCCCAGCGTGCACAGCACGGCAATAGCACCCACGCGCCACAGCGTGTCGGCGATGGCTGCTTCGGTGGCTTCGCCGATGCGCTTGCGCGCCCGCTGCGATTCGTCGAAATACGTGCCAGTGCCTAACACCCATTCCCAGCCCGCAATGGGCTCCACATAACTCAGCCTCGACTCAGCCCGCCCTGTGCTGGGGCGCAGCCACTCCAGTTCCACATATCCGCCACCTGCGCGGGCTTGGGCCAGCAGTTGTTGTACCGGTAGCCGACCTTGGCTGTCCTCCAAATCGGCCAAGTTTTGCCCCACCAACTGCGGCCGCCGCGGGTACAGCAGCACACGACCGTCGAAGTCGAGCACAAAGAAGTAGCCGTCATAGCTGAACTCCAGCCGCTTCAAGATGGCCAGCGCCTGCGCTTGAACGGCTGCGTCTGGCATGCCGTCGCGCACCAGGTGCGCAATCGCGCTGCGCCCGAGGTTGATAAAACTCTGCAGCTCATCGCGCCGCGCGGCCATCAACACCGGCTGCACTGCCTGCAAATGCAGTTCGGCCAGCACCTGCGAGCGCTGCTTCACCAGCCAGGCCAAGCCCAAGCTGGCCACGAGCAGAGGCACCAGCGCGATGAGGATCAGGGCAGCACGCTGGCGCATGGCGATGGAGAAATTCGACGTGTGTTCACGCCGCCATGCTAGGCCCTTCCCATGCAAGCCAAGGCCGGGGCGGGCCCGACCCGCGCCAAACCAAGCTTACTGCTTAGCCGCCTCCACCTGAATCAGCACGCGCGTGTCGTCCGTCACGCCGGAGCTCAAGCCAGCGTCATTTCTAGCCGGACATCGCGGTAGGGCACTTCGGGCCGTAGTTTGCCGCGCGCGCCTTTGTGGAGCCGCACCAAACCATAGCGTTCCATGGTTCGCAAGGTTCGGGACAAGTTGCCAGGGGTGCGACCTGTGGCGGCCGCCAGTTCATTTAAGGATGTGGGGTGGGTTTCGGCAATCTGTGCCAGCAAGGCACGGTTGCGGTTCGACAGCAGCTTGGCAAAGCTCTCCGGCGATGTGAACCACACCTTCGGATCGCTGGGCTTTTGCCGAAGCTCGCCCCTGGCAATCGCCATCGTGCGCGCTTTCATGTCCTCGAAGGAGGCAATACCGACCTTCAACGTCGTCATGTCCAGACCCCTTTTTCCCGCATCATTGATTCAACTTCTGCCCAGAACGCTCCCAACAGCGCTGCGGCGTCGGTGTAGTCGTAGTGCCTGACCGTCCGCAGCCGGTGTTTGTGATCTTTGACGGCACCTTTGCCCCTGCCCGGTGCAGCTTGGGCATTGTCAAACCCGACCAATCGCTCACCGCCTGGGCCATGGAGGGTGAGTGAGTAGTCAAGCCCGTGAGGCTTTTCTGCCACCACGGGCACCATGTGCACCACGAATTTGACCCAATAGCCACCCTCGTCGATGACAAGCACCTGACCGTCAAGGTCCAGCAGGGTATCCAGGGAGGGGTCTCGTTGCGACACACATATCATTATCACATCAAGATAATGATCGTGCGGCGGCAGCCAATCTTCTGCCTACTGCTTGACCGCCTCCACTTGAATCAATACGCGCGTGTCGTCTGCCACGCCCATGGTCAGGCCCCAGTTCACGCCCCATTGGCTGCGCTTGATGGTGGTTTCGAAGTCGCCGCCGCACACTTCGCGCTTGAGCATGGGGTTGTCGTAGCAGTTGAAACGTACGGCTTTCAGGGTGACTGGGGCCGTTTTGCCGCGCATCGTCAATTGGCCTGAGATTTCGCTGACGTTGTTGCCGTTGAACGTGAACTTGTCACCCACGAAGGTGGCTGTGGGGTGATTCGCCACGTCGAAGAAGTCGGCGCCCTTGAGGTGGCCGTCAAACGGTGCCACGCCGCTGGAGATGCCAGTCATATCGATGCTCAGCTCCACCTTGCCGGTTTTGCCGGCGCGGTCGAATTGCACGGTGCCGCTGTTCTTGCCAAAGCGCCCGCGGTTGGTGGACGTGCCGAAGTGCGTGGCTTCGAAGGTGGCAAAGGTGTGGGTGGGGTCGATGGCGTAGGTGGCGGTTTGGGCTTGACCCAGGGTGGCTGCGGCGGCCAGGCCAACGGCCAGCAGTGATTTCACGAACATGTTCTCTCCAGATGAAAGAGGGTTAGGGGAAAAGGAAAAGGAAAAGGAAAGGCGTCAGAGGGGCCCGATGCCCGTGAGCTGCAGCTTGAAGCGCACTTGCACCTCATTGGCCACGATGCTGGTGTCGGCCCAGTCACCTTCACCGATCTTGAATTCCAGGCGCTTGATGTTGAAAACGCCAGTGGCCGTGCTGGCGCCGCCGCCAGTGGGGCTCAATTGCACGGGTACCACGATGTCTCGCACGCTGCCTTTGATGGACAGCTTGCCGGTCACTTCAAACCTGCCCGCGCCGAGGCCCTTGATGGCGGTGGACTGGAACGTGGCCTGCGGAAATTTCGGCACGTTCAGCCACTCGGGCTTGGGCACCTCGCGGTCGGTGTCGGGCGAGCCAAAGCGCGCGCTGCCCGTGTCGATGCTGAAGCTCACGTTGCCGGTTTCCGGCTTTTTGGGGTCCAGCGCCATCTGCGCGCTGAATGTGCTGAAGCGGCCCTCCACGGGCACGCTCATTTGTTTGGTGATGAAGACGATTTCGCTGCCGGCGGCAAGCAGTTGCGCGGCAGGTGCGGCGGGTTGTGGAGCCTTTGCCGCCGCAGCGACCGGTTTGGCCTGCGCGCAGACCGAAGCGGTGGTGACAGCGCCCAGCAAAGCGATGGCCAGGGTCAGGCTGAAACGAACGGTGGCATTCATGGCGTTTGAAGCGTTCAAGTGGGGTGCAATGCGACGCGTCGTGTGAGGCGTCGTGTGAGGCGTAAGGCGCGGCGTTGTTGACGCGCCTGCGAAGAAGCTCAGCCGCGCAGCGTCATGCGCTTGAGCAGGCCGTCGCGGTCTATGAAGTGGCGTTTGAGCGCGCCGGCCACGTGCACCAAGACGATGGCTGCCATGCTGATCGCAAACACTTCGTGCAACTTCTTGAGAATGCCCGCCAGGTCGCGGTCTACCGGCACAAAGTCGGGCAGAGGCAGCACGCCAAACCACACCACCGGAAACCCGGCTGCCGAGCTGTAGGCCCAGCCCACTAGCGGCACAGCAAAAAACAAGACATAAAGCAAGTGGTGCGCTGCATGGGCGGCTTGGCGTTGCCAGCCGGGCATGGGCACGTCCTCGGGCGGCCGATGCGTCAGGCGCCAGGCCAGGCGCACTAAGGACAGCGCCAAGATGGTGACACCCGCCCACTTGTGCCAGCTGTAGAGCTTCAGCCGCCAGGGCGACACCGGCAGCTCGTGCATGTAGACACCCAAGGCGAAGGTGCCAAAGAGCGCCAGCGCAAGCAGCCAGTGCAGGGCGATGGCGGTGGTGCTGTAGCGCGTCGTGGCGCCTGGAGAATGCGTCGTCATGGCCCGCAGTGTCCCGGCCCGACGCTGCCTTGAGGTTCAGCGCGGCTGACGCCGATATTCAAGGAATTTGATGGAACCTGGCGCGCTGCGGGCGGCTGCGCGATGCTTCAACTGGGCCGCAGCAAGGTTTGTAGGCGGTCCGCCAAGTGATTCGCCAAGGCGGTTTGCTGCGCGCCCTGAAGCAGCCCGTGGCGCACCAGGAAGTCCAGGGTTACCAGGGCGGCGTCGGTGGTCATCTCGCCGGCGGCGGCGAATTCGGTCGCCTGCGCGATGCTCATGCGCGTGACCTCGGCCACCTCGCCGTCTTGATTGACCGGTGTCACATTGGCGGGCAATTCCAGGTCATACACATGAACGTCTTCAACCATGCGCCCTTCGGGCACGTCACAGTTCACGCGCAGGATGCTGCCGGCCCGCGCATGTTGCATCTGCTGCGGCGTCAGGCCCGCCTCTTCCCAGCCCTCGCGGATCAGCGCTTCGTGGGGTGTTTGCCCAAAAGGCACACCGCCGCCGACCAGGTTGTCGCGCTTGCCGGGGTCTGTGGCTTTGCTCAGCGCGCGGCGCGCAATCCACAAATGGCTGGGCCGACCATCGGCGCCCGTGACGTAGCCGTTGCAGTGCGCGCCGCGTGTGAGCGTGCCCCAAAAGCGGCAGGCGGCGCGCTCAAAAGTGGCGAGCACGGCGCCGGTGTTGGGCTCGTACAGCCCAAAGGTCTCGTCACGCCAGGCCACGATCAGCCCTTCGGCGTGCAGGTGCGCATTCATTTCGGCCAGTGCGTCAACACGCGCAGTGGCTGGCGCCGTGAGATGCAGCCCTTTGCCGTTCTGCGCCACCCACTGGGGCCAACGTCGCAAAGCCGGCACGTGTGCTGTGGCCACGCTGCCGACCGCCACACCCCCCAGGTGGAAGGCCGTGCGAGGCTGCGTTTGCCAGCGTGCGGCGTCCAGTGCGGGCCAAGAACCGTTCATGCCGCGATGGTAGAGCTTGCCCAACACGGCTGCGCACGACCCGCACGATTGACTTTGCGCAAGCCCACCGGTCCCCGCGCACCGCAGCATTGAAGTTCCTCAATTCAGAACCTGGAGATAAGCGTGAACTGCTTCACTTGGAAGAAGACCTTGGGCTTGGCGCTGGCCTGCGCGATCACTGGCCCGGCGCTCGCACAGGCCAACGCGGCCACGCACACGATTCGCGTGATGACGCCTGAAGCCGCCGCCAAGGCCATGAACGCCGCGCTGGCGGAATGCCGCAAGCAAGGGTTTCAGGTGGCCGTGGCCGTGGTGGACCGCGCAGGTGTGGTGCAAACGCTGGTGCGTGACCGCTTTGCTGGCGCGCACACACCCGAAGTGGCCACCAACAAGGCTTGGACGGCGGTGAGCTTTCGCACCAGCACGGTCGAGCTGGCGCGTGCCACGCAACCCGGCCAAGCCTCGTCGGGCCTGCGCAGCGTTCAGCGCTTCACAGGCGTGGGTGGCGGCGTACCCATTCAGGCCAGCGGCTCCATCGTCGGCGGCATCGGCGTGTCGGGTGCGCCCAGTGGCGATGCCGACGAGGCTTGCGCCAACGCCGGTATTGCCAGCATCCGCGACGACCTGGAGCTGTAAGCCTGCGAACTTCGAGAAATAGTGCCGCAGCGACCCCCGCTTCAGGCGCACGCAAGGAAAGGGGTGACGCCCGGTCACGGGGCTGAGAGTTTGGGTGCGAAGCGTTTCAATGCTTAGTGGGTTCTGACCGAAAGCATCAGGCTGTTTCGGCAGTTGCCCAGCCTGCGTTGCCCACACAGGTCGCCCTGGAGCCTTTGCATGTTCAGCCCGTTTTTGTTGCAGTCCCCCGCATCCACTTCTCGCCGCCGGCGCGCTCACTCAGCGCTGCGTGCGGGCAGCTTGGCCGTCGCGGCCAGCTTGCTCTTGGCCGCCTGCGGTGGCGAGAAGGACAGCGGCACCGTGGACTTGAGCAAAGGCTTGGGTGGTCTGTTTGGCGGCAGCCGAATGAAGACGCTGGCGGCCGGCACGGCGGCACAAGGTGGCGTGTTGATCAATGAAGTTCACGCCGCCAACTGGAAAGGCGACCGCGACGAAGACGGCGACGCAGAAGATTGGCTGGAGCTCTACAACCCTGCTGCGGCCGAAGTGGACCTCAGCGGCTACGGCCTTTCAGGCAACACCGCCAGCCCCTTCCGCTGGGCTTTCCCGGCCGGACAAAAAATCGGCGCGGGTGCTTATCTTCGTGTATGGCTGTCAAAGAAGAACCGTGCCACCGTGGGCCAGCCGCTGCACGCCAGCTTCAACTTGGACAACGGCGCGGATTCAGTTTTCTTGAGCGCGTCCAATGCCACGGCTGTTGGCATCTTGGTGGATTCGACGAAACCCGCGCTGGTCAAGCCCGACCAATCTTGGTGCCGCATGCCCAGCGGCCAGGCTGCCGCAGCATTCCAGATTTGCATGACGCCCACACCGGGTGCCGCCAACAGCGGGCCGGCCTTTGCAAGCATGCTGGCCAAACCGGTGTTTTCGGTTGCCAGCGGCTTGTACGCGGGCGCC
Organism: Rubrivivax sp.; assembly: GCA_965249635.1. Taxonomy (GTDB): domain Bacteria; phylum Pseudomonadota; class Gammaproteobacteria; order Burkholderiales; family Burkholderiaceae_C; genus Rubrivivax. The sequence goes on from OZ252249.1 coordinate 225,384, forward strand.
CAAATGGTGAGCCTCAGCGGCCCCGCAGGTGCCACCATTCGTTTCACGACCGATGGCTCGATGCCAACCGAAGCCTCAGCGGCCTATACCGAACCTCTGACCGTGGCCAGCAGCCAGGTGGTGCGCGCAGCAGCCTTCAGCGCTTCGGCGGTCAGCAGCCCGGCGCAAAGCCACAGTTATGTCATTGACGCCGCGCTGGCCGCACGCTATGCCAGTTTGAAAACCCTGTTTGTGGTGATGGAGCCAGCCGACTTCACCCGCTACCAAGCGCGCGACAAAGACCTGAACGCCCAGATGAATCTGGAGCTGCTGAGCGCGGGCACACAGCTCTTCAAGCAAGACGCCGACGGCTCGGTCGCCGGCAATGCGGGTTCGCTCGACTCGCCACAGGTAGCGCTGAACGCCAATGCCAAAGACGTTTTTGACGCCAAAGACTTTGTTTCCACCGCGCCGCTGTGGGCCGCCAAACCCGGCATCACCAAGACCAAAAAACTGCGCGTTCGCAATGGCGGTAACGATTGGGCGGCTGCACGCCTGCGCGACCAGCTTTCTCAAGACCTGGCCGCTGCCGGCCCCAACATCACCGGTGCGGCCACTTCGGTAGCCATGTTCGTGAACGGCCAGTATTACGCGCTGATGGACCTGCGTGAGCGCGAAGACGAAACCATCGTCACCAACAACACCGGCGCCGACAAAGACTACGTGGACTACCTGGAAAACCCACTCATCCCCGGCCAGGAGATCAAGAACGGCGGCGGCGCCGCACTGGGCGCCTACCAAACCGCGCACAACTTCATCACCGGCAATGACATGAGCGTGGCCGCCAACTATGCGCAGGCCAAAACCCTGGTGGACGTCAACAGCTTGTCTTGGGACTGGGGCCACCACCAGTTGCTGGCCAACTACGACTGGCCTAACAACAACGTGCATGTGTTCCGCTCGCCCGAGCTGGGCAAGCTGTGGACCTGGCGACCGCACGACTTCGACTTCGCGATGGGCCGCTATGTGGGCCCCGAGCGCGACATGAACAGTTCGTACACCGCCGTTGGCTCGCCGATGTTTGCGGCGCTGCTGCGCAACACGGAATTCAAGAACCTGTACTTGAACCACGCCGCAGACCAGATGAACCTGATGACGCCCACGTTCATGAACGCGCGGCTGGACCTCATGACGGCCGATATGCGGCCCTATGTGAACGACACCTTCACCCGCAACGGCTTGGGCGGCGAGGCGGCGTGGAACACGCAGGTGGCTTCGCTGCGCAACTGGATCAAGCTGCGCGAACCGTTCCACGACCAGCAACTGCGCACGCAATTTGGATTGGGCAACCGGGGCGCGATCAGCGTGGCCATTAACGACCGCGCGATGGGCACCGTCAAGGTCAACAGCCTGGACGTGGGCGCCCAGATGGGTGGCATGGGCGGCGCGAGCACCACCAGCAATGCCTGGACCGGCAAGTTCTACCCCGGCATTCCGCTGAGCCTTGAAGCCAAACCCAAGCCGGGCTTTGTCTTTGTGGGTTGGCAAGGCGCAAGTACGGCCACCACGCGAAGCATCAGCCACACCGTGCCGTCCACAGCGGCCGTGCCGGCTGATGGTTTTGCCGTGCGCTGGAGCGGCCAGCTTGTCGCGCCGGCCACGGGTGCTTACCGTTTTCAAACCATCGCCGATGACGGCGTGGCGCTGAACATCGACGGGCAATTGCTCATCAACAGTGCCGTCCCGCGAGCGGAAACCACCACGACGACGACCGCCATCAATTTGACCGCCGGCCAGCGCTACAACATCGTGGCGCAGTACTTTGACCTCAGCGGAAGCGCCACGATGCGTTTGCTGTGGCTGCCGCCTGGTGCCAGCGAATACGTTCCGGTTCCTGCCGCGCAGCTTTATCCGGATGCCGCAGCGCCTTACGCCACCGGCTTGTTTGGCGCCTACTTCAACAACACCGGCTTCACGGGCGAGCCCGTGGCCAGCGCCATCGAGAACATCGACTTCGCTTGGGGCACCCAAGCGCCGACGCCGTCAGCCGCTGAGTTTCAAGCCATTTTTGCGCCAGGCCCGGTGCCGGCTGCGCCCAGCTTCACCGCCGTGGGGCCGCAGATTGCGAGCACTGGCGACCTGGTCAACCTGCCGTTGGCAGCCACTGACAGCAATGGGCACAGCCTGCGCTTTTCAGCCACCGGCTTACCCAAGGGCGTGTCCATCAACGCGACCACCGGCATCATCTTTGGCCGCATCACCACGCCCGGCAACTACAGCAGCGTGGTCACCGCCACCAACGGTGCCAGCAGCGCCTCTTTGACGATCAGCTGGACGGTGAGCGACCGGCCGGGCACGGGCACCTTGGGTACCAGCGCCGATTCCGGCAGTCCCGCAGCCAACACGCCGCCCACAGTGGCACTGACCTCGCCGACTGCGGGCCAGACGATTGCCAACGGTGTGGCAACTACCTTGACGGCCAATGCTGCGGACGGTGACGGCAGTGTGGCGTCGGTGGAGTTTTACGACGGTGCCAACCTGATCGGCAGCGACACCACCGCGCCGTTCTCTATCAGCTGGTCCAGCAACGTGGCCGGCAGCCACACGCTCACCGCGCGCGCCACCGACAACCAAGGCGCTATTACCACCAGCGCCAGCGTCAACGTGACGGTGCAGGCGGCTGTCAACACACCACCTGTTGTGGCGCTGACGGCCCCCACGGCCGGCGAGGCTATCGCCAACGGTGCTGCGGTGACGGTGAGCGCCAGCGCGGCCGATACCGACGGCAGCGTGGCTCGGGTTGACTTTTATGACGGCAGCACATTGATCGGTACGGACTCAACCGCGCCCTTCTCCATTGGCTGGTCCAGCACGGCGGCCGGCAGCCACCAGCTGAGCGCGCGCGCCACCGACAATCTGGGTGCCGCCACATCCAGCGCGGCAGTGGCCGTCACGGTGCAAGCTCCGGCTGCGAATATCCCCCCGGCTGTGGCTTTGGTAACGCCGACCGGCGGGCAGGTCTTGGCCAACGGCGCCACGCTCACCTTGAGCGCCAATGCCAGCGACACCGACGGCAGCCTGGCGCGTGTGGAGTTCTACGACGGCGGCACATTGCTGGGCAGCGACACCTCGGCGCCGTACAGCCTCAGCGTCACCATGACCGCAGCCGGTGTTCACAGCTTCACGGCCCGCGCGGTTGACAACCTGGGCGCAGCGAGCACCAGCGCGGCAGTCGCCGTGACGGTGAGCCCCGCACCTGACGCCGCTGTACCGGGCGTGCTGAAGGCCGAATACTGGGCCAACCGCACGCTGACGGGCACGCCCGCGTTGACGCGCCTGGAACTGCCCGCAATGAACCTCACTGCCGGTCAGGCACCTGCCGCCTCGTTGCCCAGCAGTGGCTTCTCAGTCCGCTGGAGTGGCACCTTGACACCCACCACCACCGGCCGCTACCGCTTGGCCACCCGCGCCAGCAGCGGTGACGGTGTGCGCTTGTGGGTCAACGGCAGCTTGCTGATCGATACCTGGAATTCACCCCAAACCTCGAGCAACAACAGCATCGACCTCGTGGCCAACCAGGGCGTGCCGATCCGCATAGAGTTTTTCGACGCAGCGGCCGAAGCTCAGTTCGGCTTGAGCTGGATGCTTCCGGGCACCAGCACTTACGTGAGTATCTCTTCCAGTCGCTTCAACAGCGCTTCGGTGGCAAGCACGGTGCGCGGACTGCGAGGCGACTACTTCAACGGCACGGCGCTGGGCACGGTGCCGCACTTCACGCGCGTTGAAGCCATCGACTTCAACTGGGGTTCGGGTGCACCGTCCACGGCTGTGCCTCAGAACAATTTCTCGGCACGTTGGACCGGCTACATCACGGCACCGGCCACCGGCAACTACCAGTTCCAGACCGTTGCCAACGACGGCGTGCGGGTCTGGGTGAACGACCGCCAAATCATCAGCAATTGGACCACCCGCCTTTTCTTAAGCGCAACCAACACCAGCGGCACGGTGGCGCTCACAGCCGGCCAGCGCGTGCCAGTGCGGGTGGAGTACTTTGACCAGTCGGGCAATGCTGAAGTTCGCCTGCGCTGGCGTGTGCCGGGCAGCAGCAGCTATGTCGCTGTGCCGGCTGCGGTGATGTCACCGCCCTGAAGCTCAGCAAACTCAGGCCTCGCCTTTGGCGCCCCAAAGCCGGAAACCGGGCCGCGCCAATAGGCGCTGGTGGTAGGCCACCACGTGCGGCAAAGCCGGCCGCTCGATGGGGGCGGGCATGGGCGTCATCAACCAGCGCTGCACCGACAAGCCCAACACCACATCGGCGAGTGTGAAACTGGCCCCCGCCGCGTACGCACCTGTCGCTGCAAGTTGGCTGTCGAGAATGCCGATCATGCGGTTCCACTGCACCGCACTGGCGGCGATTTGCGCGGCGTCAGTGTGCGCCGGGCTTTTGCGCACCAGGGCCATGAAGGCGTAGCGCCAAGCGTTGTTCAAGTCACCCAGCTGCCAATCCATCCAACGCTCCACCTCAGCTTGCGCTTGCGGCTCGATGGGTAGCAGTTCGCGGCAGCCATAGCGGCGTGCCAGGTAGCGGCAGATGGTGTTGCTTTCCCACAGCACCAAGTCGCGATCACGGATAACCGGGAACAGCCTGTTGGGGTTCAGTTCTGCCAGGTCGGCGCCAGCATCAATCCGCTGATAGGGCACACCGACTTCATCGCAGGTCCACAACACCTTTCGCACGTTGATTGAGCTGGCACGGCCAATGACTGTGAGCATGGGTGAGTTTCAAGCTGCCCGGCGCGGTCTGCGCGGTCTTCAGCGCGGCATCTTAGGCACGAAACATGACGGAGCCCATCGTCTAGCTGAAAATCCAGCCCTCGCATTTCCCCAGTCGGAGGGGCGAAAACTCGGAAACAAAGAGTTTCAATTGAGCTTAAGTTTGCTTAAGACCAAGGGGAGCCCACATGTTCAGCCACAGCTCAGCCAGCCGTTTGTTGCCGGCTGTCCAAATTCGCAGTGTTCTGTCAACGGCCCGAGCGGGGTCCTTGGCCGCAGCCCTGTTGATGCTGGCGGCTTGCGGGGGCGAAAAAGATAGCGGCACTTATGATCTGAGCAAAGGCTTGGCCGGCGTTCTGGGCGGCGGGCGCATGAAGGCCTTGGCTGCAGGCACAGCAGCCCAAGGCGGCGTGCTGATCAACGAAGTGCACGCGGCCAACTGGAAGGGCGACGCTGACGAAGACGGCGACGCCGAGGACTGGCTGGAGCTGTACAACCCTGCCGGCACCGAAGTGGACCTCAGCGGTTACGGCCTGACCAACAACACCCGCAGTCCGTTCCGCTGGGCGTTCCCGGCCGGCCAAAAGATTGGCCCTCAGGCTTACCTGCGGGTATGGCTGTCCAAAAAGAACCGCAGCACGCTGGGCCAGCCCTTGCACGCCAGCTTCAATTTGGACAACGGCGCCGATTCGATTTTCCTCAGCGCATCCAACGCCACGGCCGCAGGCATCCTGGTTGATTCGACCAGGCCTGCTTTGGTCAAGCCCGACCACTCGTGGTGCCGCATGCCCAGCGGGCTTCAAAGTTCGGCTTTCCAGATCTGCGCACAGCCCACGGCTGGAGCGGCTAACGCGGGCCCGGCTTTCCCGTCAATGCTGGCCAAGCCGGTGTTTTCAGTGCCCTCCGGGCTGTACGCGGCCGCACAAGCCGTTGCCATCACAGGCCCTGCTGGCGCCACCATTCGTTTCACGACAGACGGCTCGACGCCCACCGAGGCTTCGCCGATCTACACCGGCCCCTTGAGCGTGGCCACCAATCAGGCCATTCGCGCCGCAGCCTTTGCTACCAACCTGCTGAGCAGCCCGGCCGAGAGCCAGTCTTATGTGATTGATTCGGCCCTTGCGCAGCGCTACGGCAGCCTGAAAGTGGCCTTTGTGGTCTTGGACCCGGCCGACTTGGTGCGCTTTCAAGCGCGCGACGACACTTTGGAGGCATTGGTCAACCTGGAACTCCAAGACGCGGGCACGCGGCTGATCAAGCAAGACGCCAATGGTTCGGTGGCCGGCAACTTGGGTTCGGTCACTTCGCCGCAGGTTGCACTGAACGCTCATGCCAGAGACGTTTTCGGACCCAAAGACTTTGCCTCCACTGGCGTGCTGTGGGCCTCCAAGCCCACCAACACCACCACCAAGAAGCTGCGCCTGCGCAACGGGGGCAACGACTGGGACCGCGCGCGCCTGCGCGACCTGCTGGCGCAAGACCTGGCTTCAGCCGGACCCAACATCGTGGGTGCCAGCACACCGATGGTGATGTTCATGAACGGCCGCTACTACGGCCAGATGAACCTGCGTGAACGCGAAGACGAAACCAGCGTCGTGGACAGCCGGGGTGCCGACAAAGACTATGTCGACTTCCTCGAGAACCCACCCGGCACGCAAATCAAAAATGGGGGCTTGGCCGCTCTAACGGCTTACCGGCGCAGCAACGACTTCATCAAGGGCAACGACATGAGCGTGCCCGCGAACTTCGAGCGCGCCAAACGCGAAGTCGACCTCACCAGCCTGGCCTGGGACTGGGGCCACCACCTGCTGTTGGCCAACTACGACTGGCCGCACAACAACGTTTATGTCTATCGCAGCCCCGAGCTGGGCAGCCGCTGGACCTGGCGCCCGCACGACTTCGACTTTGCCTTCGGCCGCTATGCCGGGCCTGAGCGCAACATGAACGACCGCTACAGCGCCGTGAACTCGCAGATGTTCACGTCCCTCATGCGCAACCCGGAGTTTCGCAACCTGTTTTTGAACGTCGCGGCCGACCAGATGAACCTGATGACGCCGACCTTCATGAACGCACGCCTGGACGCCAAGGCAGCCGAAATGCGGCCCTATATCAACGACCACTTTGCGGCCAACGGACAAGGCGGAGAAGCCACTTGGAACACCCACGTGTCAGCCATTCGCAACTGGGCCAAGTTGCGTGAGCCCTTCCATGACCTGCACTTGCGTGCGCAGTTCAACCTGCCCAATCGCGGCGCGATTGGAGTGGCCGTCAACGACCGCGCCATGGGCACCGTGAAGGTCAATACGCTGGATGTCGGCGCGCAGATGGGCGCCGCCAACGCCTGGAGCGGCAAGTACTACGCGGGCGTGCCCATCACGCTGGAGGCGCTTCCGAAGCCTGGCTTTGTTTTTGTCGGTTGGCAGGGTGCCAGCGCCAGCACGGGCCGAAACATCACGCACACCATCGCGCCTGCAGCCGCGTTGCCGGTGGATGGCTTTGCGGTGCGCTGGAGTGGCGAGCTGGCCGTGCCCACCACGGGCGCCTACCGTTTTCAAGTGGTCGGTGACGACGGCGTAGGGCTCAGCATCAATGGCCAAACCTTGGTCAGCAATGTTGATTCTCGGGCAGAAACAACGGTCAGCACGGCGGCAGTGAATTTGACAGCCGGCCAGCGTGCCAGCATCACCGTTCAGTACACCGACATCAGCGGTACCGCCAGCATGCGCCTGCTTTGGCTGCCGCCGGGCGCGAGTGAATTTGTGCCCGTTCCAGCCACGCAGTTCTACCCGGATGCAGCTGCACCTTACCCCACCGGCTTGTTCGGCGCGTACTACAACAACCCCGATTTCACGGGCGAGCCGGTGGCCACAGCGGTGGAGCACATCGACTTCGCCTGGGGTGCGCAAGCACCGTCGCCTTCATACGCGGAGTTTGTGGCGGTCTTTGCGCCCGGCCCAGCGCCCAGTGCGCCCGCCCTCGCGGCCGTGGCCGCGCAGACCGCGGCCACCGGTGACCTGGTCAACATGCCGCTCGTTGCCACCGACGGCAATGGCCACACGCTGAGCTTCTCGGCCACGGGCTTGCCCCGGGGGGTGGGCATCAACGCCCGCACCGGCATCATCTTTGGTCGCCTCACCACGCCGGGCAGCTACAGCGCGGTGGTGACGGTCACCAACGGCGGCAGCAGCGCCACCTTGCCTATCACCTGGACCGTCACGGACCGACCGGGTACGGGAGCCTTGGGCACCAGTGCTGACTCCGGCGGCCCTGCGCCCAACACGCCATCCACCGTGGCACTGACGGCGCCTACGCCGGGGCTGTCCATCACCAGTGGCGCAGCCGTGACCGTGAGCGCCAACGCCGCCGACAGCAATGGCAGCGTGGTGCGTGTTGAGTTTTTTGACGGCACCACGCTGATCGGCACCGACACCACGGCGCCGTATGCGATCAACTGGTCCAGCACCGTGGTGGGCGGCCACACACTGACCGCGCGCGCAACCGATGACCAAGGCGCAACCACGACCAGTGCAGCGGTTTCGGTGACGGTGCAAGCCGCTGTCAACACACCGCCCACCGTCGCGATCACCACGCCCACAGCAGGGCAGGCCATTGCCAACGGCGTTGCAGTGACTGTGAGCGCCAACGCCGCCGACAGCAATGGCAGCGTCGCCCGCGTGGAGTTTTTTGACGGCGGCACCTTGATCGGCACCGACACCACGGCGCCGTATTCGATCAGTTGGTCCAGCACGGCCACCGGCAGCCACACCCTGACCGCGCGCGCAACAGACGACCTGGGCGCAGCGACCACCAGCGCCCCGGTGGTGGTAAGCGTTGCCGCACCAGTGCCGGTTCCCAATGTGGCGCCAACGGTGGTTTTGGTTGCTCCAGCCAGTGGCCACGTTCTGGCCAACGGGGCTGCGCTGGCACTCTCAGCCACCGCCGCTGACAGCGACGGCAGCGTCGCGCGGGTGGAGTTCTACGACGGCAGCGCGCTGCTGACATCGCTCAGCGCAGCGCCCTTTGCGGGCAGTGTGAATCTCAATGTGCCCGGGCCCCACAGCATCACTGCGCGTGCTTTTGACAACCGCGGCGCCAGCGCCAGCAGCGCTTCGGCGAACGTCATCGTGGCGTCCGCAGGCACCGTGCCGCTGCCCGCAGGCGCCGTAGCTTGCGCCAGCGAGGGCAGCGTCTGCGCCCTGCCGGCAGGTGCGACCGCCACGGTCTACTTTGGCGGCAGCGGGCACTTCTTTGCCAGGGCCGGCCTGAGTGGCAGCGTGGCTTGTTCAAACAGCGGCTTTGGCGACCCGTTGGTGTCGCTGGGCAAAGCGTGCAGCTATGTCGTGACCGGCGCGCCCGTTGTGCCTGGCGCGCCGGGCGTGGGCGTGCTGAAAGCCGAGTTCTGGCCCAACCGCACGTTCAGCGGCGCGCCCGCGGTCACGCGCCTCGAGCTGCCCGCGATGAACCTAGGCGCTAGCCAGGCACCCGACCCGCGCTTGCCCACCAGTGGTTTTGCGGTGCGCTGGAGCGGCAGCTTCACGCCCACGGCCACAGGCCGCCACCGCTTCATGCTGCGCACCAGCACGGCTGACGGTGCGCGGATGTGGGTGAACGGCACCCTGCTGATCGACACCTGGAACAGCCCCGACACGGAAGTAGAAGGTCGCCTTGACCTGACGGCCGGCAAAGCCGTAGCGATCCGTATTGAATTTTTCGACGCAGGTGCCGAAGCCCGCTTGGCCTTGAGCTGGCGGGCACCGGGCGTGGAAAACTTCGTCGCCGTCCCGGCCAGCAGATTCAACAGCAATGCACCCAGTACAGCCACCGGCCTGCGTGGTGACTACTTCAACGGGACGGCTCTGGGTACGGTGCCGCAGTTCACGCGCATTGAAGCCGTTGACTTCAACTGGGGTCTGGCCGCGCCGTCCACCGCCGTGCCGCAAGACAATTTCTCGGTTCGCTGGACGGGCTATCTGGTGGTACCCACCACCGGCTCTTACCAGTTCCAAACGGTGTCTGACAACGGCGTGCGCTTGTCGCTGAACAACGTGTTGAGGATCAGCAACTGGGCTTCACACAGCAGCCGCACCGACACCAGCGGTTCGCTCTTCCTCACGGCGGGCCAGCGTGTGCCGGTCAAATTGGAGTACTACGAGCAGACGGGCGTCGCCGAAATGCGCTTGCGCTGGAGGCGGCCGGGCAGCAGCAGTTTCGTGGCCGTGCCAGCCTCTGCCTTGTCGCCTGAGTAGCGGGCTGCGCGGATCGCGCGGCGGTGCTTCTTTACGCGCGCCACGCGGCCATCAAGCCGTCCCACTTGGCACGGGCGGCCTTCAGGTGCCGCTCTTTCACATGCCCGAAGCCGCGAATCTCTTCGGGGATGCGCGCAATCTCGGCCGCTTTGGCCACGTTGGCCGCTGACAGCCTGGGCAGCAGTTCTTCGATGCAGGCGCGGTAGTCGGCAATCAACTGGCGCTCCATGCGGCGCTCGGCGGTTCTACCGAAAAAGTCCAGCGCACCTCCCCGCAGGCCTTTCAACCCAGCCAGCACGCCCAGCACCTTGTGCATCCAGGGGCCAAAGGGTTGTTTGACCAGTTCGCCCAGGTTGTTTTTTTCAGCTGTCAGTGGTGGTGCCAGGTGGTGCACGATGCGGTAGTCGCCTTCGAACATGCCCGCAATCTTCTGCTGGAACGCGCTTGAAGTGTGCAGGCGCGCGACCTCGTACTCGTCTTTGTAGGCCATCAGCTTGAACAGGTATTTCGCCACGGCCTCGCTGAGCGCTGTTCCGGCCTGCAGTGGTGCTTCGGCCGCGCGCACGCGGTCGACAAAGGCCTTGTAATCCTGCGCGTAGGCGCTGTCCTGGTAGCCGGTGAGGAAGTCGACGCGCTTGGCTACCAGTTCATCCACCGAGGGCTTCTTGACAATGTTGATGATCTGCTGTGCCGCGAACAGTGCGCGTACGGCAGCTAGGTCGTGCGCGCAGCGCCGGCCCCATTCAAATGCGGCCTGGTTGTTGGCCACTTGGACCCCGTTGAGTTCCATTGCCCTCAAGATGGACGCTTGGCTCAGCGGTATGCGGCCCTTCTGCCAGGCAAAGCCCAACAACAGCGGGTTGGTGTAGATGGAGTCGCCCAGCAACTGCGTGGCGGCTTCCTCGGCGTCGAAGGCGCCAATGGCGTCGCGGCCTACGGCCTTTTCGAGCGCGGCTTCACAACTCGCTTCAGGGAATTGCCAATTGGGGTCGCGCACAAACGCCGCCGTGGGCGAGCCGTGGTTGTTCAAAGCCACGTAGCTGCGCTGCGGCTGCATCAAAGACAGCGTGCTCTTGCTGGCGGTGACGATGGAGTCGCAGCCGATGATGAGGTCGGCTTTGGCCGTGTCCACCTTGCTGGTGTAAATCGCGTCAGGGTGCTCGGCAATTTGCACATGGCTCCAGGTGGCGCCGCCTTTTTGCGCCAGGCCGCCAGAGTCTTGTGTAGCCACTCCTTTGCCTTCAATGTGTGCAGCCATGCCTAACAATTGACCGATGGTGATGACGCCGGTGCCACCGACGCCACCGACCACGATGCCGTAGGCCTGCGGCGCTGAGGGCACGCTGGGCTCAGGGATGGGCGGCAATGCGCTGAGGTCGCCCCTCTTCTCTTTCTTGGCCTTTTTCAGCGCGCCACCCTCGATGGTGACGAAGCTCGGGCAAAAGCCTTTGACGCACGAAAAATCCTTGTTGCAAGTGCTTTGGTTGATGCGCCGTTTACGGCCGAAGTCGGTCTCGATGGGCTCCACGCTCAAACAGTTGCTCTGAACCGAACAATCGCCGCAGCCTTCGCACACCGCTTCGTTGATGACGACTGTCTTGGCCGGCGTGGCCAGGGTGCCGCGCTTGCGGCGGCGGCGTTTCTCGGTGGCGCAGGTTTGGTCGTAAATGAGTATGGTGCAGCCCTCCATCTCGCGCAACTCGCGCTGCACCGCGTCCAGCTCGTCGCGGTGGCGCACGGTGACGCCAGGAGCCAGGCCCGTCACGCCTTCGTACTTGTGCGGCTCGTCAGTGACCACGACGATCTTTTTCGCACCCTCGGCCTCCAGCTCGCGCGTCATTTCGGGCACGCGCAAGGTGCCGTCGATGGGTTGGCCGCCGGTCATCGCAACTGCGTCGTTGAACAAAATCTTGTAGGTGACGTTGACCTTGGCCGCGATGCTTTGCCGCACGGCCAGCAAGCCCGAGTGGTAGTAGGTGCCGTCACCCAGATTCGCGAAGATGTGTTTGTCCTTGGTGAAGGGCGCCTGGCCGACCCAGCTCACGCCTTCGCCGCCCATCTGGCTGAAGGTGACCGTGCTGCGGTCCATCCACACGGCCATGAAGTGGCAGCCGATGCCCGCTGCTGCGCGAGAGCCCTCGGGCACTCGGGTGCTGGTGTTGTGCGGGCAGCCGCTGCAAAACCAAGGTTGGCGCTCAACGCCTTTGACATCGATGACGCTCAGCGCCCGCTCGCTGGCGTCGATGGTGTCCAGCCGCGCTTGCATGCGCGCCTCGATGTCGCTACCCGGTGGCACGATGCCCGTCTTCTTCAAGCGCTTGGCAATCGCCCTTGCAACGATGGCCGGCGTGAGGTCGGCTTTGGCGCGCAACAGCCAGTTCTGGCTGGGGTTGGGCATGCTCCATTCACCGCCCGTTGCGTCGCCCTCGGGCTCATCGAATTTGCCCAACACATTCGGACGAACGTCTGAACGCCAGTTGTACAGCTCTTCTTTGAGCTGGTATTCAATGACCTGGCGCTTTTCTTCAACAACCAGAATCTCTTGCAGGCCCTGCGCAAAGTCGCGCGTGATGGTGGCTTCCAGCGGCCACACCACATTGACCTTGTGCACACGAATGCCCAGGCCGCGGCAGATGTCGTCGCTGAAGCCCAGATCGAACAGCGCCTGACGTGTGTCGTTAAAGGCCTTGCCGCTGGCGATGATGCCGTAGCGGTCTTTGGCGGTCTCGACGACGTTGTGGTTCAGCTTGTTGGCGCGCACATAGGCCAGTGCGGCGTACCACTTGTAGTCCATCAGCCGGGCTTCCTGGTCCAGCGCGTTGTCGGGCCAGCGCATGTGCACGCCGCCCGGCGGCATTTGAAAGTCTTCAGGCAGCACGATCTTCACGCGGCCCGGGTCTACCCACACGCTGGATGAGGACTCCACCACCTCCTGTATGGTCTTCATACCGGCCCAGACGCCTGCAAAACGGCTCATCGCGATGGCGTGCACGCCCATGTCCAGGATGCCTTGCACGTCCGACGGGAAGAACACCGGCAGACCGCAGGCCTTGAAGATGTGGTCGCTCTGGTGCGCAGCCGTGCTGCTCTTGGCCACGTGGTCGTCGCCCGCGACAGCGATGACGCCGCCGTGCTTCGAGGTTCCCGACATGTTGGCGTGTTTGAACACGTCGCTGCAACGGTCTACGCCGGGGCCTTTGCCGTACCAAATGCCGAAGACGCCGTCGAACTTGCGGCTCTGCGGGTATAGATCGAGCATCTGCGTGCCCCACACGGCGGTGGCGGCCAGCTCTTCATTCACGCCGGGCTGGAAAACGACGTGTTGCTTTTCGAGGTGCTTCTTGGCTTGCCACAGTGCCTGGTCGTAGCCGCCCAGCGGGCTACCCCGGTAGCCGCTGACAAAACCCGCAGTGTTGAGCCCGACCATCGCATCCCGCGTGCGTTGCAGCATGGGCAGCCGTACCAGGGCCTGCACGCCACTCATGAAGGCGCGCCCTTGCTCCAGCGCGTATTTGTCGTCCAGAGAAACCGTCTCCAGGGCCTTGCGGATGGCGTCGGGTAGCGGTGCGTTCATGGGGTTTCCCAGGGCGGTGCCAGAGTCAGAAGGTGCGTGCAAGTTTAGGCCGCAAGCTTGCGGTAAGTCTTTTCTTTCGATGCGCCAAAGCCGATACTTGACGCAAGAAACTTGCTCAAAAATTGCATTCAATGACCAAATGACGCCAGAAACTGCAAAATCAGGGAAATCCCGAACACTTGCCGCCAGGGCCAAAAATGGCGACGCCACTGCGCCACAAGCCTTGAGCGAACCGTCGGGTGCCGCGCCGCTCGACGAGCCCCACCGCGCAGGCCTGGACCGCTACGACATCGCCATCCTGCGTGAACTGCAAGCCGACGCGCGCCTGTCCAATGCCGAGCTGGCCAACCGCGTGGGCCTATCCGCCGCGCCCATCTGGCGCCGTGTGCGCTGGCTGGAAGAGCAGGGCGTGATCACCGGCTACCGCGCCGTGGTCAACCGCCGCAAGATCGGCCTGGGCGTTCTCGCCTTTGTGCGCCTGGACGCCGAGCGCAACACCGGCCTGGCCACGCGCGAACTGGAAGACGCCATCCGCAACCTGCCCGAAGTCATCGCCTGCCACTACATCAGCGGCTCCGGCACTTTCGAGCTGGAAGTCATGGCCACCGACCTCGATGCGTTTTCAAAGCTGGCCGTGGAAAGGCTGCTGAACCTGCCGCATGTGAAAGACATCCACACCAGCTTTTCACTGGGTGAGGTCAAGACGGGTGGGGCGCTGCCCTTGGGGCATTTGGTGAAGAGTTGACAATAGTTGTCAAACTTCGCAAGATCTCGCCATGAGCCGACAAACCATGAGCTTTGCCCTGCCCGAATCGATGCGGGCGTACATCGATAACCGGGTCGCTGCTGGCAATTACGGCAACACCAGCGAATACATTCGCGATCTCGTTAGGCGCGATCAAGAGCAGCAAGCGCACAAGCGGCTGCGCGACCTCATTGAAGAGGGGCTTGCATCCGGCCCCGCGCGCGCGCGCTCAAGGGCCGATCAGAAGCAACTGCTCGCCATCGCGCGTGGCGAGATCGATTGAAGCCGGCTTCACTTCGACCTCAAGCGCTGCGCGATCAGCAAGACGAGGTCCGTTACTACCGCGCAAAGGGCGGCAGTGGCCTCGCGGTCAAGGTGGTCAAGGCCACTAATGCAGCGCTTGATCAGATCGAGCTGGATCCCGGTATCGGCTCGCCGACTCTGGGAAAGCGTTTGGGCATACCAGGGCTTCGAAGCTGGCGGGTTGCGAAATTTCCGCTGCTTTGGTGCTACTTCGAACGTGCCGAACAACTCGATGTGGTTCGGCTGCTGGGGGATCGCCAGGATGTGGCGGCGATCTTGGATAACGAGATTTGAGCGAGCTGAAGGCGCTCTGTAGGCCACGCGTGTCGATCACGCAGGCTGCACGCCTCAGCGCACCCCCGCCGGCGGCTCCGCCCCCTTGGGCCACAGCACCCAGGCGCGCAGCGGCTCTTTCAAGCGCGCTGCCAAGTTGAAGGCCGCGTCGCCCCAGCCGGTGAACAGGTCGATGCGCACCGCACCCAAGATGGCGCCGCCGGTGTCTTGCGCCATCACGGCGCGTTGCAGGGCCTGGTTCGTTAGCGGGTCACGGGTGCTGATCCACATCGGCGCGCCGTAGGGCACGGCGCGCGGGTCAACCGCTACGGAGCGCATGGGTGTCAACGGCACACCTTGTGCACCGTTGGGGCCTTTATTGGGGTCGGGCAAAGGCTCCAGCTTGAAAAACACGACGCGGGGGTTGGCCCACAGCAGGGTGTTGATGCGCTGCGGATTCTGCAAGGCCCAAGCGCGGATGGTGCCCCACGACACGGCGTCGCTGCGCAACTCGCCTTGATCCACCAACCAGCGGCCTGGTGAGCGGTAGGTGTGGCCGTTGTGGCCCGCAAAAGCCACGCGCTGGGCGGTGATGCGGCCGTCGGGCTCTTGCACGCGCAAGCGGCCCGAGCCTTGAATTTGCAGCATCGTCAAATCGATGGGGTCGTTGATCCAAACCAGTTCACGGCCCGTCAGGCTGGCCTGCGCTTGGGGCAGGGTTTCGAATTCCTGGCGTGTGAAATGTGGGCGGCGCTGCGCCAGGTCGGCGGGCGGCGCATGCAGGGCCACTTCGTAGCCCGTGCGGCGCTCGCGGCTGGCCTCGAACTCCGGTTCGAAGTAGCCCGTGGCCAGACCTTCGGTGCGTCCGTCGGCAGTTTGCAGGCGCCAGGGTGTGAGCCAGGTTTGCAAGAAGCGCCGCGCCGCTTCGTCGTCGGCCGGGGCTTCCAGTGCAGCGCGCGCGCACAACTCGCGCCACAGTGGCGCGGGCCTTGCGCAGCCACTCAGCAGCGCGGGCCACAGCTGCATCTGCCGGTCTTGCGCCCAGCCCGGCAGGTCCGCAAAGTCGGCAGGTGCCCAGCGGGCGGGCACGTCAGCCGAAGTGGCGGGGGCGGCCGGGCGCGCGGGCGGGGTGGTTGGGGCAGAGGTGCCGGGCGCGCTGGTGCCAGGGCTGCCGGGGCTGGAAGGGCCGGGGCCGCTGGTTGGCGGGCTGCTGCAACCGGCGCTGGCCAGTGCTACTGCGATCACAGCGCTGCCCAGCCAACTCTGGGCTGGGCAGGGTGCCAGTTGGTTTGAATCGCGCGCGGCGCACTGGCCCCACAATGCCAGCATGCTCTTGCTCGCGTTGGAAGCCTTGCTGGCCTTGGCCATCCTGATCTTCATTGTCTGGTGGACCATGTTTTCAGGCCGCCGCAAAGGCGAGCCGCCCAGCGCGGAAGCGCCGTCATTGCCTGACCGCCAAAAAGACCCGCCGGCCTGACGGCACTGCGGCCTGCGCACCCACATCACGCCGCGCTCAGTGAAGTGACTTTGGCTGCGCCAGCACAAAGGTCTCGACCGGCGAATCAAAGGCATGGGCCTCTTCGGTCATGCAAAAGAAGGTGCCGCGCATGGTGCCCTGCGCCGTGGCAATGCGCGTCCAGCTGGTGTATTCAAACGATTCGCCCGGCTGCAGCAGCGGCTGGTGGCCCACGACGGCGAGCCCGCGCACTTCTTCAGTTCGCCCCTGCGCGTCCGTGATGACCCAATGCCGAGCAACCAGCTGCGCCGCAATGTCGCCCGTATTGCGGATGGTGATGGTGTACGAAAACCCAAAGGGCCCGTGCGGGGGCTGCGACTGCTCGGGCAGATATTGAACCGCAACAGCGCTGGTGAATTCAGGACGGGCCATCGGGCCATTCTAGGCACGGCTTTTAGAATCACCGCATGTCCCTACCCCGCACCGCGCCGCGCCGCGCGTTGATCGCGCCCTCTTTGCTGTCAGCCGACTTTGCGCGCTTGGGCGAAGAGGTTCGGCAGGTGCTGGCTGCCGGCGCCGACTGGATTCACTTCGACGTGATGGACAACCACTACGTTCCGAACCTCACCTTCGGCCCCATGGTGTGCCAGGCGCTGAAGAAACACGCGGTCAAGCCCGATGGCGCAGCGGCACCCATAGACGTGCACCTGATGGTGCAACCGGTGGATGCTTTGGCGCAGGCCTTTGCGCAGGCCGGCGCCGATGTGATCAGCTTTCACCCCGAAGCCAGCGCTCACGTGGACCGCAGCTTGCAGGTCATCCGCACGGCCGGCTGCAAGGCAGGCTTGGTGTTCAACCCAGCGTCACCGTTGGATGTGCTGGAGTGGACCATCGACCAGCTCGACCTGGTGCTCATCATGAGCGTCAACCCGGGCTTTGGCGGGCAGAGTTTCATCGAAGGCGCGCTGCGCAAAATCGAGCGTGTGCGCAAGCTCATTGAGCAGACCGGCCGCGACATCCGCCTCGAAGTAGACGGCGGCATCAAGGTGGACAACATCCGCCGCGCCGCTGATGCAGGCGCCGATACCTTTGTAGCGGGCAGCGCCATCTTTGGTCAGCCGAATTACGCAGCGGTGATTGACGCCATGCGTGCGCAGTTGCGAGCGCCCTTGCGACCATGAGCCTGGCCACGCTGCGCATCGAAGATGTTGCTGCACACCCGTGGTTTCGCCACCTCTCCACGCTGGATGTGCGCATCGACGTGGACCTGCGCTACCCCACCACCAACAACTTCGCCGGCCGCGTGCTGTATGCCGACTGGGACTGCGCATGGCTGCGTCAAGAAGCTGCGGCAGGGCTTGAGGCCGCAGCGCGGTGGTTGGCCGAGACACGCCCCGGCTGGCGAATCCGCCTGTTGGACGCGCTGCGCCCGCACCGCGTTCAACAAGCCATCTGGCGCGACGTGGTGGGCACGCCGCTGCAAGACTACTTTGCTGACCCCGCCCGCGGCTCCATCCACAGCTTTGGCATGGCCGTGGATGTGACGCTGGTTTCGCCCGAAGGCCAGGAGGCCGATATGGGTAGCGGTTTTGACGAGATGTCGCTGCGCTCGCATCCGGCCATGAACGATGAACACTTGGCCTTGGGCGTGCTGACGGCCGCGCAAGTGACCGAGCGCGGCTGGCTGCATGCGGCCATGGTGCGCGGCGGATTTCGCGGCATCCCCACCGAGTGGTGGCACTTTGACCATGGCGACCACCACGCGCGCGCAGCCCTGCGCATGGCCGGCCCGCGCGTAGATTGAACCCCGCTGAACCGCGACCCCGTTTAACGACCAAGCCGTCTGGAGCCCAACATGAGCAAGAGCACGCCGCACAACCAGGCGGGTAAGCACGCCGGACCTCACGCTGACACACACCTCTTTCAATTGGCCCCATTGCGCGCCGCCATGCAGCAGGTGGTGCGCGGTTTTGGCAGTGAAGCTGCCGAAGTGGATGCGGTGGTCGACAACCTGATCGAAGCCAACCTCAAGGGTCACGATTCACACGGCATCGGCATGCTGCCGCGCTACGCGGACGCTTTTCTGGAGGGCAATCTCCAACCCAACCAGCGCTTGAAAACGGTGCTGGACACGGGCAGCCTGCTGCGCCTGGACGGTGGCCACGGCTTTGGCCAGGTGATGGGTCGCGACGCCATGGATCTGGGCATCGCGCGTGCGCGACAACACGGCTCCTGCATCGTGGCCTTGGGTCAATCGCACCACCTGGGTCGCATCGGCGCCTGGGCCGAGCAGGCGGCTGCGGCCGGCTTGGTGTCCATCCATTTCGTGAATGTGGTTTCGCGCGCCATCGTGGCGCCTTTTGGCGGCAGCGATGCGCGCTTTGGCACCAACCCGTTTTGCGTGGGCGTGCCCCTGCGCCGTCGCGAACCCGTGGTGCTGGACTTCGCTACCAGCGTCATCGCGCAGGGCAAGACACGCGTGGCGCACAACAAAGGCGAAACGCTGGAGCCCGGCTGCTTGATCGACGACCAGGGCCAGCCCACGCAAGACCCACGATTCACGGTGGTGCCGCCGCTCGGCGCGCTGCTGACCTTTGGTGGCCACAAGGGCTCCGGGCTGGCGCTGATGTGCGAACTGCTGGGTGGTGCCCTGGCTGCTGGGCAAACCCAGCGCGACCACGAAGGCAAGCTGCGCCGCGTGCTCAACGGCATGCTCAGCATCATCCTGGACCCGGCTGCGCTGGGCGCGCAAGATCACTTTGAAAACGAGGCCAATGCCTTTTTGTCCTGGATGAAAGCCTCCCCGCCGCGCGAGGGATTCGGCGACGTGCAAGCCGCCGGCGAACCCGAACGCGCCTTGATGGCCCAGCGCACGGCCCAGGGCATTCCCGTGGACCGCACCACCTGGTCGGAAATTCTCCAGGCGGCCACCAACCTGGGTGTGGACGCCACCGCCGTGGAGCACAGCGCGCGGCACTGAGCCCACCTGCCGCCGCTTCAGCAGCGGCCCGGCACCCTCCCGCAGACACTGCGCGCGCGCCCGACGCGCTGCTTCATCGCCAGCGCAGGGCGTGACATGCGTCACGCTTTGTGCAGTGGTTTCATTCACAAAGTCAAGACAGGCCACCCACTGCCGAAGAGCGGGGAGTGCCTGGCCATTTCTTCCTGGCCAACGGGAGGCCATGGTTTATGTCGGATGTGGTGGATGTCAATGCGCTGAAGGTCGGGATGTATGTGCATCTGGACCTGAGCTGGATGTCGCACCCGTTTCCGCGCTCCAGCTTTCGCATCGAGAAGGCCGAGCAAATCGCGACGATTCGCGAGCTGGGCCTCAAGCAATTGCGTTGGGAGCCTGCGCGCAGCGTGCTGGTTGCCGAACCCCAGCAGCCACAAGCTGACAAGGGAGCGCCCGAAGCGCATCAGCACGCGAGGCAGCCCGAAGGGCGCGTGGCAGCCGTCGAATCGGCTAACGACTCCGAAGCAAACGCGCCCACGACCGGCGAACCGACTATCGGCGGACACGGCGACCCCGCAGCAGCGCTGGCAGAAGCCCGCCGCGCCACGCTCGCACGGCAGCGGCAAGTGGCCGCAGAGTGTGAGGCGCAATACGCCGAGGCCGGCCAGGCCTGGCGTGAAGCCCACGACCGCGTGCGTGCCGACCCGCACGGCGCCAAACGCGACACCGAGGCCTTGAGCCAGGCGCTGATGGACAAGATGTTGTCGCACGACGACTTGTGCATCCGCACCTTGAATATGGCCGCGGGTGACCGCAGCACGGCACACGCCATGAACGTGGCCGTTATCGCCATGCTCTTGGGCCGCATGCTGGGCATGCCGCCGGCCGAAGTGGCCGAAATGGGCACTGGCGCTTTGATGCACGACGTGGGCAAGATGGACCTGCCCGAGCGCCTGTGGCAAGCCGATGAGCAACTGGGCAGCGCTGAACGCGCCATGTATGCAGGCCACGTGGAGCAGGGCCTGCGCCACGCTCGGCGCATGGGTTTGAGCACGACGGCCACACAAGTCATCGGCCAGCACCACGAGTTTGCTGACGGCTCGGGATTTCCGGCCAAGCTGCAGGGCGATTCCATAGCGCTGTCCGCGCGCATCGTCAGCTTGGTCAACCAGTTTGACAAGCTGTGCAACCCGCCGTCATTGACAAGCGCTGTAACGCCGCACGAAGCCATTTCCAGCCTGTTTGCGCACCATCGCCGCAAGTACGACGTGACGGTGCTGAATGTGTTCATCCGCATGATGGGTGTCTACCCAGCAGGTTCAGTGGTGCAGTTGACAGACGACCGCTTCGGCTTGGTTGTCAGTGTCAGCGCAGCACGGCCGTTGAAGCCTTTGGTACTGACCTTCGACCCAACGGTCCCTAACGACGAAGCGCTGCACCTGGACCTTCAGCGGGTGCCCAACTTGGGCATTCGCCGCAGCCTGCGTGCGGCCCAGCTGCCCAGCGCGGCGCGCGACTACCTGGCGCCCAAGCCCCGCATGGCCTATTTCTTCGAGCCCGGCGTGGTGCCGGAACTCGAACCCCTGGCGGCCTGAAGAGCAGCCAAGCCATGGGCGCTTCAGACCACTTCCTCAAGCTGACGGCCACCAACCCGCTGTTGGCAGGCGCGGCAGCGTCTTGGTCTGCGCTGATCGAGAGTCTGCCCGACGCGGCCTGGCTGGTTGACGCGCAAACCAACTTGGTTGTTGCGGCCAACACTGCAGCGCATGCGCTGTTGGGCAGCGAGCCGGGTGCCCTGGTCGGTGAGCCGGCCGAAAGCCTGTTGATGACGCCGGAAGACCTGGCCTACTGGAGCGAGGCTCTGTCTGGCAACCCAGGCCCACACCAGTCTGAAGCCACGATCTATTGCGAGCGCGGACCCCACATGGGACGCAGTCGCCGAGTGCGGCGCAGCATCCAGCCCTTTGTTCACGGCGAGTCGGGGCAGGCCTTCATCATGGTCGTGCTCAACGACTTGACCGAGCGCTACGAAACGCAGGACCGGCTGGAGCAAGCCATGTCCGAGCTGCAGGCCACGCTTGAAAGCACGGCCGATGGCATTTTGGTAACCGACTTGAACGGCGGCATCCGCGCTTTCAACCGCCGCTTTTCTGAGCTGTGGTCCCTGCCGCAAACCCTGCTGCAGCAGCGCGACGACCCCGCTGTGCACGCTTGGCTGCGCGCGCAAGTGGAAGACCAAGAGGCCTATGACAGCCGCCTGCGCGAGCTGGTCAACAGCGCCCGTCTGTCCACGGTGGACAAGATAAAGCTGCGCAGCGGAGTGCTGCTGGAGCGCTGCGCCAACCCGCTGCTCCATGGTGGGCAATCGCTGGGCCGCGTTTATTCCTTTCGCGACCTGTCCGAGCGCGAAGCCGCGCAGCAGCGCATCACCGAGCTCTCACAGACCGACCCGCTGACGGGCTTGTGCAACCGCGTCGAGCTGGCTGCGGTGGTGGCCCGCGCGGCGCAACAGAGTGCGCGCGGCGCCGGTGGGTTTGCGCTGATGCTGGTGGACCTGGACCGTTTCAGCGCACTCAATGAATCGCTGGGTGCTTCGGGTGCCGACCTGGTGCTGCTGGAGGTGGCCAAACGCCTGCGCCACTCTTTGCGCGAAGGTGATCTGGCCGCGCGCATCGCCGGCGACCAATTTGCCTTGCTCATTCATGATGCCGATGTGCCTTCGGCCGAAACCACCGCCCGTCGGATACTGGACGCCATTTCGGCGACCACGCAAATCGGCAACTTGTCTTTTACCCTGACCTGCAGCATCGGCGTGGCCGTTAGCCCGCTGCACGGGCGAGGGCTGGATGAACTGCTGGCCAATGCCGACGCGGCCATGCGTCGCGCCAAAGAAGCGGGCCGCGCCACCTGGCGCATGCACACACTACGCCGCGCGGCCGACCCGCGCGTCACCATTCGCATGGACCACGCCATGCGCCAAGCGCTGGCGCAAGAACGATTCCGAGTTTGTTATCAACCCCAAGTGGACATCGCCACAGGTGCCGTAGTGGGTGCCGAAGCGCTGCTGCGTTGGTTCGACCCCGACTTCGGCGGTGAGGTTTCGCCCGCGCGCTTCATTCCCGTGGCCGAAGACAGTGGCTTGATCATCGCGCTGGGCGACTGGGTACTTCGCCAAACGCTGCGCCAGGCGGCCCTCTGGCGCGAAGCGGGTTTGAGCATTCCGGTGGCCGTCAATGTGTCGGCGCTGCAGTTCCACCAGCCCGGCTTTGCGGAGCAAGTGGCCTGCGACCTGCGCCACTGCAAACTGCCCGCACAGTTGCTGGAGCTGGAAGTCACTGAGTCTTTGTTGCTGCGTGACGCCGACGACACCCTGGCGCGCTTGAAAGCCCTGGCCGCTTTGGGCGTGCGCTTGTCTATCGACGACTTCGGCACCGGCTACTCCAACATGGCTTACCTGAAGCGCCTGCCCCTGACGCAGTTGAAGATCGACCGCAGCTTTATCAAAGATTTGCCAGGTGACAAACAAGACGCCGGCATCGTGACAGCCATCCTGCAATTGGCTCGCGCCTTGGGTATCGAGGCCATTGCCGAGGGCGTTGAAACTCTGGAGCAGCATCAGTTCCTGAAAAAAGCCGGCTGCGAGCGCTTCCAGGGCTTTTTGTTCGCGCCCGCGCTCGACCCGGCACGCTTTGTTGCGCGCTGGCGCAGCAGCCGTCCAGGCCGAACAGCCTGAGGGTTGAAAAGCAGCTGCGCAGCCAGCGGCCAGCTACCAAAGCTCTGAATCCGACCCTTCGGCGCATGCACAATGCAGCTCAGCGGCGCTGAGGGAGCATCGGGCATGATTTACAAATTCAAGAGCAAGGCGGCAGGCGACGTTTTGATGTTGGCGCCCAATGGCGACACCATGCTGCGTTTGCTGGGACGTGAGCCTGCTGCGCAAGGCATCATCGAAACCAGCGCCATGCCGGCGGCCATTGAGGCTCTGGTTCGGGCAGCCGAAGAAGACACCGCGCGCCGCGCGCAAGCTCAAACCGACAACGCCTGCGAGCCCGAAGCGGGCGGCGGCCGGCCAGAAGCCGTGTCGCTGCGCCAACGCTTGTGGCCCATGGTGGAGATGCTGCGTCAGGCGCACGCCGCGCGCGAGCCTATCGTGTGGGGCATTTGATATCCAGTTTGAACGGCCAGGGAGCACTGAACCGATGAAACTCACGAGCAACAGCTGGGCCAATGGCGAACGCATTCCGTCGCGCTATGCCGCCGGCCGTTTGGCAGCCGACGGCAGTGTCGGTTTCTCAGAAAACATCAACCCCCATTTGGCTTGGGCCGACTTGCCCGCGCAGACGCAGTCGCTGGTGCTCATCTGCCACGACTTCGACGTGCCCAGCCGGGGCGACGACGTCAACCAAGCGGACCGCGAAGTGCCGGCCGACCTGCCCCGTGTGGACTTCTTTCACTGGTTGCTGGTGGACCTGCCGCCCACACCCAGCGAAATTGCCGAAGGCGAGTTCAGCCGGGGTTTTACGGCCCACGGCAAACCAGGCCCGCAAGCCCTGCGCGGCGCGCGCCAGGGCTTGAACGATTACACCGGCTGGTTTGCCGGCCAAGCGGACATGGCGGGCAAGTATTACGGCTACGACGGCCCGTTCCCGCCGTTCAACGATTCCCTGATCCACCACTACGTGTTCACGCTGTATGCGCTGGCCGTGCCGCGCCTGCCCGTGGAAGGCGACTTCAACGGCGAACAGGTGCGCGCCGCGCTGGCGGGTGTGACCCTGGGCGCTGCCACGCTGTCGGGCAGCTACACGCTCAACCGCCGGCTCGTGGGCTGATGTCATCGACCCAGCCTAACCAGGCTGCTCAGTCAACCGAAAGCTTTGAGCGTGACGCTGGCAGCCCCGCCGACGCGGTTACACACATCTTGGCCATTCGCCACGGCGAGACCGACTGGAATACCCAGCAGCGCCTGCAAGGCCACACCGACATTCCTTTGAACGCCAAGGGCGAAGAGCAAGCGCGCCGCCTGGCGCTGGCGCTGCATGACGAAACTCTGCATGCCGTCTACAGCAGCGACCTGAGCCGCGCTAAAGCCACCGCCGAAGCGCTGGGTCGGCAACGCGGCTTGGCGGTGCAGCACCACGCGGCCCTGCGCGAGCGCGGCTTTGGCAGCTTTGAAGGATTGACCTACACCGAGGTAGAAGAACGCTGGCCCGAAGAAGCCACGCGCTGGCGCAAGCGCGATCTGAGCTTTGCACCGCCTGGCGGCGAGAGCTTGCCCGCGTTTCATGAGCGCTGCGTTGAAGCGCTGTTGAAGCTGGCCCGCGTGCACAGCGGCCAGACCATTGCCGTCGTTGCCCATGGCGGCGTTCTGGACACCTGGTACCGCGCAGCCAGCCGCGCCGGCCTGCAAGCGCCGCGAACTTGGAGCATGCCTAACGCGGCTATCAACCGGCTGATGGCCACGGAAGCTGGCCTCATGCTGGTGGGCTGGAACGACAGCCAACACCTCGAAGGTTTGTAGCGAAGGTCTATTGCGCGCGGCCTATCCTGTAAGCGCCTGTACTCGCGCTCAGACGCCATCGAACAAATCGCTCGGCCGCGCCGGCGCTGCCAAACCCAAGTGCCGCCAAGCCGCAGCGGTCGCTACGCGGCCGCGCGGTGTGCGCTGTAAAAAACCTTGCTGAATGAGAAAGGGCTCGATCACGTCCTCAATCGTGCCAGCCTCTTCGCCGATGGCTGCCGCCACGTTGTCCAGGCCGACGGGCCCGCCGTCAAAGCGGTGAATCACGGCTTCGAGCAGCTTACGGTCCATCACATCGAACCCGCGCGGGTCCACATCCAACATCACCAGCGCGCGGTCAGCAATCTCGCGGTTGACGTCGCCATTGCCTTTGACTTGCGCGTAGTCGCGCACGCGGCGCAGCAGGCGGTTGGCAATGCGTGGCGTGCCGCGTGCACGCTTGGCAATTTCCTGCGCGCCGGCACCATCGATGGGCACGTTCAACAGCCCAGCTGAACGAGTGACGATGCGTGTCAGTTCTTCGTCGGTATAAAACTCCAACCGCGCCACGATGCCAAAGCGGTCGCGCAGCGGGTTGGTCAGCATGCCCGCGCGCGTGGTGGCGCCCACCAGCGTGAAGGGCTGCAGCTCCAGCTTGATGGAGCGCGCCGCCGGCCCTTCGCCGATCATGATGTCGATCTGGTAGTCCTCCAGCGCGGGGTAGAGGATTTCCTCCACCACTGGCGACAAGCGGTGAATTTCGTCGATGAAAAGCACATCGTTTTTCTCTAGATTCGTCAGGATGGCGGCCAGGTCTTTGGGCTTCTCCAGCACCGGCCCGCTGGTCTGGCGCAGGTTGACGCCCAGCTCGGCGGCAATGATGTGCGACAGCGTCGTCTTGCCCAGGCCCGGCGGGCCAAACAGCAGCACATGGTCCAGCGCTTCTTCGCGTTTGCGCGCCGCGCCGATGAAGATTTCAAGCTGCTCGCGCGCTTTGGCCTGGCCCACATATTCAGTGAGGCCCTTGGGCCGCAACGCACGCTCAACCGCTTCTTCTTGGGGCGAGGTCGGCTCTGCGGCGATGACACGCCGGCTCGGTTCAAACCCGTCAGTCTGGATGGCCATACAGTGATTATCGGGGCCTCGCAGACCGCAGCATCTGCAGCGCGTGTGTTGGCTATGCCGACGGCATAGCCCCCAAACGAAGGGGCATCAAAGCCCCGCTAAAGAGTTGCAAATCGTTACAGTGTCAACGGTGAGAGCACATCGCATTCATCGCTCTGTCAGCTGGACTGTCATCGCTTTTGTATCGTTAGCGATGTGGTTTGCTGCTCTGTGGCCGTCCGTTGCGGCCGCTCGCATGAGCGAAGCAGGTCCTGGATGGGCCGACATCTGCGCGGTAGGCAAGCGTTTGGGTTTGATGTCCGCCGCTCTAGGCGGTGACTTAGACGGCTTCCCGCAATCGCATACGGGCAGCGATTGTGTGTTCTGCCATTTGCACGCAGATGCGTTGGGGCTTTCGCCCAGCGGTGCGGAGCGATCGGTGCGCTCGCTGCTGTCCTTTCAGCCGCCGTTGGGCCAGCTGTCCGTTCTGGCCTTGCGCACCGCATGGCTGGCGGCTGATGCACGCGGTCCGCCCGGCCCATAGGACCCCCAGGGTCCCGTCTACAGCGCCTGCCCGTTTGCGCAACTTCGCTGGGCAGGTCCGTAGATAGCTAACGCGACACAAAAGCCGTTATTGGTCGTCGGGCCAAGGTCGGCGGTCGCTCCTCTCATTTGCAGCGGAAACCCTTGAGAGGGTCTCTGCGCGGGCCAGGCTTTGCCTGCCTTGCCCTCGTTCATCACCTCAGCACCATTGGAAGTCAACATGTCAAGTATTCAATCCTCAACGAACTACCCGATCGCCCGCCACACGCGGCGTCCCGAACTAGGGCTCGGCGGTTTTGTGAAGCCGATGCATCTCGCGATGGCGGCACTCGCGCTTGCGGCGCAGGGCGCGCTCGCCGGCGGTGCAATTTACGTACCGTCTCAGCCGATTCCGGCCCCAGCGCCTGCGCCCGCGCCTGCACCCGTCACGACCATTCCGGCCGCTGCGGCCAAATTGCCCGCTCTGCCCGCCAGTGTGCCCGTGACCGACTTCTCGTCAGGCGTTTTCCAGTCCAAAGGGACCATCAATGGATGGATTGCCAAGGACGACCGCGCCAAGATGAAGGCCCATGCGTGGGGTCTGTTTGCGGAGGCCATGCGGCCGATGTACAACGACAACGGCAGCATCGTGCGCCTGTTCGACACTTGGCACTCGCTGGATGAAGCTGTGCCGGCCATTGGCGACCCGCTGGTCGGTTTTGGCAGCGGCAAGGCCCTAAATCGGCCGAAAGCCAAACTTCAAAAATTGGAGGCTGCTGGCCAATTGGTACACGGGCAGACTCAGGCTTCTTTGGCTGCCAAGCGCCAGGCGGGGTTGATGCGGGGCAACCTGAGCCTGGCTGATGCTGCGGTCAGCGATGTCAAGTACAACCCGGCCATCGGGCGGCTGATTGAAGGGCAGCTGACCATCAAAGGCACTTCGCCCACGACTGGGCAGCCCTTGGTGGCTGGCTACAACCTCAGCAAACAAATTCAGCCCGGCAAATTCGCCAGCGTCAACTTCACGGACACCAAGGCCGTCATGCTCAAGCCCGCCTTCACCATCGTGAAGGCCAAGGGTCCCACAGTGATTGCTCGCTGGGAGGAGAGCATGAATGTCACGAACCCGAAGAACGTCACAAGCCACACCCTGCCGAATAACGCCAACCGGGCTGTAGCCAGCGAGCGGACCTGGACCAAAGAGGCAGTGGTCTACCCAGCGTTCACGACCAGCTGGTCCAACCCGACCTACTACGGCCGCGATGGCGCGCCCAGGGCCAAGCCCTACAACTTGTCGTCCTTGCCCAAGTACTCGCTCAACGATTTCCACTTCATCAAGTTGAACCAGTCGCAGGTGGACGCCATCAAGACCGGCATCTTGATGGAATTGATGGGCCCGAACCTGGACAACATCGAGGTCGGTGACTATGCCGTGCTCACGTCATTCCACATTGCAACGCGAGAAATCGACAGCTGGACCTGGCAGACCTTTTGGTGGCAGCCGCTGGGCGGAGAGTCGCTGCAGCAAAACGGCACCCCTTCAGCGCTGCAAAGCAAATTCAAGTCCGATCCGGCTTACGCGCCGCTCAAACACTTCCGTGCAGGCGTCGGTTACAGCTATGCGGATTCAATGGGTCAGGCAGTCATCGCGTCCAACCCCTACCTGGAAGGCAGCTTCGGTTTGCCCGCGGATCTGGCCACAGTCTTTGGGCCAACGGCGGCTACAGACGGCGTCAACGTGTTCATTCGCAGCAGCAATGACACGCCATTGACATACAACGGCACCACCTACGTTCATGCGCCGGCCTTCGGCTTGCGGACCAACTGCGTGACCTGCCACGTCGGCGCCGCCTACCCGGCCGACTCCCTCGGTGCGCTGCCAGCCGGCACACAAGGGATCTATCCCGATTGGGGAACGCTGAAGTCGTCGGACGCGCTGTTCTCGGGTCGCGTGCGCACGCACTTCTTGTGGGGTGTCACCAACAAGATTTCGGACCGTGAGGCGGAAGCTTTGGCCGCCGGAAAGACGCTGCCGTAATCGAGCAGCCTATCGCTACCGAGGGTTGGACTCAAGCCACGTGTACAACCCCCGGGTTACATCCCAAGGCGCCTGCTTACGAACCGCGCTGCTAAACTCATTTGTGTGAACCTCCTGCGCCTCAGGCTTCGCCGTTCGACCTGGATTGCCCTCGTGGCAGCCCTGGCCATGGCGGTGATGCCCACACTGTCCCGCGCCATGGCCTTTGCCAATGGCGAGGACGGCTGGGCGCAGGTCTGTACGGCGCAGGGCATGAAGATGGTGGCGGTGGCTGACTTGGGCACCCCTGCTGACGACAGCGCGCCGTCGTCAAATGGCGCATCGCTGGATCACTGCAAGTACTGCACGGCATCTGCGGGTGCCGCGCCACTGCCCGCTGCGCCAGCCAGTGTGCCGGTTCCGCTGGCGCAAGCAAGGGCAGCTCCTGCCGCTTTTTTCCACGCTCCACGCACCCTCTTCGCGTGGGCGAGCGCGCAACCTCGCGCGCCTCCCGTCCTGTCCTGAACCTGCCACGCACGTGACCGCTGCGGTGCCCTGAGGCGCCCGGCACCACGTTCTTCGCTTCGGGCCTTCGTGGCCCGCTTCAGGACATCATCATGAAAATCATTGAACGCGTCATGCGGGTCATGACGCACGTCAACATCGGCTGTGCCTTGGGCATGGTCGCCTGGGTCGCCTGGTCCGGCATTCAGGTTGTGGCTGGGCATTCCGCCCAACCGCAATTCAGGCCGAGCAGCATCGCCGCGCCGGCGCACCAGCATCGTTTGACCACTTTGCCGGCCTGCTGCATCGCGGTAGACCCGCACGAAACGCACCACCACGCGCACGACGGGGCGCCGGTCCGGCCTGCGCCGCATCCCGGGACCCGCATATGAGCGGGGGTATCACCGATCAATCGGCGGCAGCAGCTGAGGCCAGGTTGCGGTCGCGCGTGCGCTGGTTTGTCGGCGCGCATCTGGTGGCGATCAGCGCGATCTATGGCGCCGTCCTGGCCATTGGTGGTGGACTGGCGTCGCCACCTTTCCCGCCAGATACGGGCAACAAGCGTCATGCGAGCACCAAGGACCTTGCCAAGCCCGCCAGTGAAGCGCTGAACTCAAACGCCGCCTTGCGCGCAGGTTCGGTCACGGCGGTGACGCTGCCGCTGCTGGATGCCAAGGACCCGCAAGCGCCCTGGTCGGTTGACGAACGCGGACAAGTCCGTTTGCGCAATGACTAGTTGCAACACGCATCGCCGTGTTTTGTTCCGCATGGTGGCCGGCGCACTGCTGGCCACCCTGGCGGGGTGCACGCCGCAGCCCTTCAACAGCACCGACATCACCGGCGCCCAGTACGGCCGCGACTTTCGCCTGCAGGACCCAGACGGTCGCACCCGCAGCGTGGCTGATTTCAAAGGCCAGGCGGTGCTGATCTTTTTCGGCTTCACGCAGTGCCCGGATGTCTGCCCGACCGCCTTGGCCCGCGCAGCCGAGGTGATGCGACAGCTCGGTCCGGACGCAGCCAAGCTGCAGGTGATCTTTGTCACCATCGACCCCGAGCGCGACACGGCGCCCATGTTGCGCGACTACACGCGCGCCTTCCACCCGTCCTTCCTGGGCCTGCATGCCGACCTTGCGACCACGGCCGCCACGGCCAAGGACTTCAAGGTCTTCTACGCCAAGGTGCCCACGGGCGGGTCCTACACGATGGACCACTCGACGATGTCCTACGCCTTCGACGCACAAGGAAAGCTGCGCTTGGCCGTGCCGCACTCGATGCCGCCCGACAAGGTGGTGGCCGACCTAAAACGCTTGATGTGAAACGTTCGCCATCAATCCAAATCTTGACAGGAGAACTTCGTTGATTGACCACCACTCCCCGCGCGCCTATCTCCAGCGAACCCGCATGGCATCCTCGCCACGGCGAGCGCTGCTGGCCGCACTGGCGCTGGCCTGTGCGCTTGTTGAGGTTCAGGCCCACGACTTCAAACTCGGCCCGCTTCGCATCGACCACCCCTATGCCACGCCCAGCCCGGCGGGCGCCAAGAACGGGGCGACCTATGTGCGCACGCTGCGCAATACCGGCGACCAAGCTGATCGTCTGGTCGGTGCGAGAACGCCAGCGGCGCAATCGGTGGAAATCCACCGAAGCGTGATTGACGCCAACAACGTCATGCGCATGCGTGCGGTGGACGGCATCACCGTGCCGGCCGGTGGCGAACTGCGCTTGCGCCATGGCGGCGAGTACCACCTGATGTTGATCGACCTCATGGCGCCGCTCAAGGACGGCGCCCGCTTCCCTATGACCTTGCGCTTCGAAAAAGCCGGTGAGTGCGAGGTGACCGTCTGGGTGCAGCAGCCGCGCGACGGCTCGCCTGCGCAAGAACACCGGCACTGACCCTTGCATGCAACCCATTCAACTCTTTGACGGGAGTCTCAACATGATGACCAAGACCATTCAACGTTTGTCCCAGCTCGGCGCAGCTGCCGCGGCGCTGGTACTCAGCGCGTGCAGTTCCGCGCCCAGCGGTACGGCCCAAGCCGCCAACAGCGCTGCGGCGGGGACGCAGCCTGTGGCCATCCGCTTTGCTGCCCATGTGTCGGGTCAAGCCTTCACTTGCGGCCAGAGCTACGCTGGCATCGGCACCACTCGCTCGACCATCACGCCCAGTGACTTCCGCTACTACGTCAGCGAGGTGCATTTGGTGGACAGCCGCGGTCGTGCGGTGCCGGTTTCGCTGACCCAAGACGGCGCCTGGCAGCTCGACAACGTCGCCTTGCTCGATTTCGAAAACGCCAGTGGTCCCTGCCGCAACGGCACGGCCGCCACGAACCATACGGTGCGCGGTACCGTGCCGGCGGGCCAGTACACGGGCCTGCGGTTTACCTTGGGCGTGCCCTTTGCGCGCAACCACGGGGACCCAACCGTGGCGCCCTCGCCCCTGAACCTGACTGCCATGTTCTGGAACTGGCAGGGCGGCTACAAGTTCATCAAGTTCGATACGGCCACATCCGGCCAGACTGCCACCACCGCTGCACCGGACCCGCGTGGTGGCGGTAACGCCTCAGGCTTCTCGGTGCATCTGGGCAGCACGGTGTGTGCGGCGCCTTCGCGCACCTCGGCGCCTTCGGCCTGCCAGAACCCCAATCGCGTGGTCGTGCAGTTCGACCGCTTTGACGCGAAGACGCAAACCGTGGTGGCCGACATCGCTGCCGTGTTGGCCGGTGCGAACGTGGACGTGAATGCGCCCAACACCTCGCCAGGGTGCATGAGTTTTCTGAACGACGCGGACTGCCCGCCCGTGATGGGCGCGCTGGGTCTGGCCTACGGCGGTGTGGCCGCGCCGGGGGCGCAGCGCCTGTTTTCGGTGCGCTGAGCGCGCACCACCGCTCTTGACCCGGCAGAAGCCGTCCACACGGAAAGGAAACCACCATGTCGACAAACCAGGACTCCACGGCAGTGGTTCGCCCAAGGGGCGCGGCGGATCCTGAGCACGTGCGTCACTTGCCGGCCGGCGCTGCGCTGGCAGAGGGGGACTTGCAGCGCCTATGGCTGCTGCAAGAAGGGGTGGTCGCCGTTTGCCAGCCGGCGCAGGACGGCGGTTGCGATCGCCCTCAATACCTGGCGCTGCCCGGCGACCTGATCGGCGCCGAGCGGCTGGCCGGTGAGGCCACGCCTTCGCGCATCAATGTCCTGGCTGCTGCGGTGCTGGTGGCGGTTCCCAGTGGCACGGCGGCCCAGCGCCAAGGGCTGCTAGCACCAGCACTGGCTCAAGCGCGCCGTCAGGCGCGTGAATTCCTGAGCCTGCGGTCCGGCTCCTTGGCTGATCGGGTGCGCCACCTGTTGCTGCTGTTGGGGGCCAAGCATGGCGAGGAAGTCGACCTCAAGCTGCCACAACTGCGGCAACTCTCCAGCCTGCTCGACGCAACACCCGAGGCCATTTGCCGTGTGTTGGGAGGGCTCAGGAGGATGGATGTGCTCGTGGCGCAACAACACCGGCACACCCGTGTGGTGCGACGCGCCCTGAACGACCTGGTGGTCCCCCCAGGGATCTCGTCGGGGCTTGGCGTCCGGCGTCCGACGGTTCGCGTGACGTGAGCTTCGCAGCCCCGCCATGAAGCACCTGCGCCGCCTGGTCAATACCGCCGCACTGGCCGCCGCCGTAGCGCTGCTGGCTGCAGCCGGTGATGCCTGGCGCTGGACCTTGCCCGCCTGGGTGCCGCCGCCCGTGATGCCTGCCGACAACCCCATGACAGCCGAGAAAGTGGCACTGGGCCGCCACCTGTTCTACGACCCGCGCCTGTCGGCCGACGGCAGCATGGCCTGCGCCACCTGCCACGAGCAGGCGCGCGCCTTCACCGACGGCAAGGCCGTGTCGCCGGGCGTCACCGGCCAGGTCGGCAGCCGCAGCGCCATGGCCCTGGCCAACGTGGCGTATCTGCCGGTGCTGACCTGGCAGAACCCACAGCTCACCTCACTGGAAGTGCAGGCACTCATCCCCCTGTTCGGTGAGCATCCGGTGGAGATGGGCCTGGCCGGGCGCGAACAACAACTGTTTGCCATGCTCAAGGCCGATGCCACCTACCAAGAGCTCTTTGCGCGCGCCTTTCCTGACGAAGCCCGCCAGGGCGATGCTGCGCTGTACTCACTCTCGACCCTGACCAAGGCCTTGGCGAGCTTCCAGCGCTCGCTGCTCAGTTTCGACAGCCCGTACGACCGCTACCGCTATGGCGGCCAGAACGACGCCATCAGCGCCGCTGCCAAGCGTGGGGAAGATCTCTTCTTCGGCGAGAAGCTGGAGTGTTACCACTGCCACGGCGGCTTCAACTTCACCGACAACCTGAAGCACTCGCGTTCGCCCTTTGCCGAAACGGGCTTTCACAACACGGGCCTGTACAACGAAGACGCCGAGGGTGCCTACCCGGCCACCTCACCGGGCATCGTGGAGTTCACCGGCGACGCCCGCGACGCCGGGCGCTTTCGCACACCCAGCCTGCGCAACGTGGCCGTGACCGCGCCCTACATGCACGACGGCTCGATCACCAGCTTGCCCGAGGTGCTGCGCAGCCACTACGCGCGTGCCGGCCGTGCCGTCAGCCAAGGCCGTGTGGCCAACCCGCTGCGCAGCGAATTCATCGCCGGCTTCGAGATCAGCGAGGCCGAGATCGCCGATGTCGTGGCCTTTCTGGAATCGCTGACCGATGAGCGCTTCCTGCGCGACCCGGCCCTGGGCAATCCGTGGCCTGTGATCAGGCCCATCGCAGCCGGGCCCGCAGGCACGCCGCGCTGATCGGAGCGCCCCGGCCTTCACAAACACCCACACCAACATCCACAACGAGGAGTCAACATGCGTACACGTCCAGTTCCCAGAACCGCCATCGCCCTGGCCTGTGCGGCCGCCGTCACCGCTGCCGGTGCCCAGCAGACGGCCACGCCGCGTGACAGCGGCGTCGCGTTCGACGTCAACCGCATCGTCATCACCGCACCCGCCATCGGTTCCCTGTCGTCACGCGCGCTGCTGACCTCGGTCGACACGATTGGCAGCACAACCGTGCAGGACACGGCGGTTGGCGCCAACTGGGAACTGATCGCCCGTGTGCCGGGTGTGCAGCTGACCAACTTCAACCAGGGCACCACCTCGGGCAAACCATCGTTCCGGGGCTTCAACGGCGAAGGCGAGGTCAATGCCGTCAAACTCTTGATCGATGGCGTGCCGTCCAACAGCAACGACGGCAACATGCCCTACTTGGATTTGGTGGTGCCGCTGGGGCTGCAGGGCATCACCGCCGTGCGTGGCACCAACGATGCACGTTATGGGCTGCACAACATCGCCGGCAACCTCGAACTGGTGACGCGGCGCGGCGGCAATGCGACCGATGCCCGCCTGGGTCTGGGCCCCTGGGGCAAGGTGGACGCTGCGGTGGCGGTGGACCGCGAAGCCGGCGGCTTCACGCAGAACTATGCCGTCGGTGTCCGCCATGCCGACGGCTGGCGCGACCATTCCAAGGCTGACCGAACCAGCCTGTCCGGGCAATGGGGCTGGCAGCCCGCAGGGCAGGACTTGCGTTTCGGCCTGGCCCTGCGCGCGCACCGGACCGAGGCCGAAGAGCCTGGTTATCTTGAAGCCCGGGACGCTTACTCCACGCCGCGCCAGTCCTACGCCATCTCGGCCACAGACGGTGGGCAGCGTGACGTCGGGCAGGCCGTCATCAGCGCTGAAGGCGGCCAGCGCAGCGAGCTGGCCTGGCGCGCGCTGGTGTACCTGAACCGTTTCAAGGACGAGCGCTTCGTTCGCTTCTCGGCCACCGCGTCGCAGCAGGAGCGCGACACCGATGAAACGCACACTGGCGCGCGCGCGATCCTCAGCTGGCGCCCGCAAGTGGCGGCGCTGCCGGGCTTCGCCTTGGAAGGCGGCGTGGACACCGAACGGCAACGCAATACCAGCCTGCGCTTCAACACCACCGAACGTGTGCGCGTGACGCAAACGCGTGACCAGCACTGGACCTTCAATGTCGACGGTGCCTTTGTCCAGGCCATCTTCAAGCCTCTGCCCTCGCTGAAGTTGGTACCGGGTTTCCGGCTTGACCGCATCAGTGGCCAATTCGAGAACCGACTCGCGAGCGTGAGCTATGGCGCCAACGACTACGGCCTGATTCAGCAACCGAAATTCAGCGCCGTGTGGACGGCGTCAGACGCGCTCAGTGCCTATGCCAACTGGGGCCGCAGCTTCCAGGTGGGCGTGGGTGCGGCCAGCTACAAGATTCCGCCGCGCACCAGTGACCTGAAGGCCTCGATCAACGAAGGCACCGAGCTGGGCTTGAAGTTCCAGGCGGGCCCCAGCATCGACGGTCGCGTCGCCGTGTGGCAGCAGACGGCCACCGACGAGGTCTACCGCGACCTCAACAACCCCAACGGCGACTCCACCAACATCGGCGCCACGCGCCGCCGAGGCGTCGACCTGCAGTTGCGCGCGCGCCCGACCGACAGCCTGGAAGCCTTTGCAACCTTGGGGCTGCAGGAAGCCATCATCACGACGCCCAACCCCGCAGCACCCACCACGCTGGGCAAGGAGGTCGACCATGTTCCGCGCCAGCTGTACAACGCCGGGGTGGACTGGCAGGCCCAGCCCAACCTGAAGCTCAGCGCTTGGGTTCAGGGGCAGGGTGGCTACTACCTCGAGCGCACCAATGCGCTGACGGGCAAGTTCGGCGCTTACACCACGCTCAACCTCGGGGCGAGCTGGAGCCTCTCGCCGACTCTGCAGCTGGATGCCCAACTGCTCAACGCCGCCAACGGCCGACGCGAGTACGTGTGGTGGGACGGCGCCAAGACGCTGCACTCGGCCGGTGAGCCCCGGTCGCTGAACGTGGCGCTGCGCGCGTCCTTCTGACAGCAGCACCACCGTGGCGCTGCTGAAGTCCCAAACGCGGCGCGTCGCGCTGCGCCTGCACCGCTGGCTGGGCCTGGGCCTGGGCGCGGTGTTTGTGCTGCTGGGCTTGACGGGCAGCTTCCTGGTGTTCTACACCGAGCTGGACGAGCTCATCGACCCGGCGCTGGCGCAGCCCGGCCCGCCGCCGCAGGTGCAGACTTGGCAAGGCGTGCTCGATGCGCTGCAGCGTGCACACCCGCAGCGCGACCGCGGCTGGCGCATCGAGCTGCCGCCCGAGGGCCGCGGCCTGGTCACGGCGCGTTACCTCAAGCCCGTGGAGACTGAGGGCGAGTTCTTCAAACCTTTGCTGGTCACCGTGAACCCCAGCGACGGCCGCGTGCTGGCCAACCGCTACTGGGGCGACTTTGCCGCCACCTGGATCTTTGACCTGCACTACATGCTGCTGGCTGGCGATGCCGGGCGCATGGTGGTGGGTGTGCTGGGCCTGGCTCTGCTGGTCGGCCTGGTGCTGGGCTTGCTGCTGTGGTGGCCGAGCCGCGGGCACTGGGCCTCCGCCCTGCGCATGAAGTGGGGCGGCAGCCGCCAACGCCGGCACTACGACCTGCACAAGCTGGCAGGCGTGGGCAGTGGCGCGGTGCTGCTCGTGCTGGCGGCCACCGGCGCGGCGTTGGCTTTGCCGGAATGGTTCGACCCGCCGCTGCAGGCCCTCAGCCCGCCTTTCCCCATGCCTGCGCCTGCGGCGCAACGCACGGCGGGCCAGCCGCTGATCACGCTCGATGAAGCCTTGGCCCGCGCTCGAGCCCACTGGCCGGAAAGCACGCCCCGCTGGGTGGACACACCGGCTGCCGAAGGCGCGCTTTACCGCTTTCGAGTCGCGCTACCGGGTGCGCCCAGCCAACGTTTTCCGCGCAGCTTTGTATGGATCCACGCGCAGACCGGCGCCGTGCTTGCCACGCGCGACGCACGACAGCAGTCGGCCAGCGATGCGGTGCTGGCCTGGCTGCACCCGCTGCACAACGGCGAAGCCTTTGGCCTGCCCGGTCGCGTGCTGGCCTGTGTGGCCGGCGTGTTTCCGCTGGTGCTGGCCGTTACCGGCCTGCAGCGCTGGCTGGACCGGCGGCGAGCCCGCCGCCGTGCCGACAGCCAAGTTCACTTCCCTTCAATGACAACCAACAGGAGAGAGGCACCATGAAACGCGAAGAGAGCCTGTACAGCCGCCCGTTCGGCATCGTCTTCAGCTTGCGGCCCGTGGCCAGGGCTGCAGCCTGCGTGGGCCTGCTGGCGCCTGCAGCCATCGTCTGGGCGCAGACGACGCCCGCCGCACCGCAGCGCGTGGAGATCACCGGCACGGCCGCAGGCGCGGACACCAGCACGGCTGCCAGCGCCTTGCGCAGCGCCGTGCCCATCGATCAGACGCCGCAGTCGGTGGTGGTGCTCACGCGCAGCCTGCTCGACGAGCAAGGCACGCGCACGCTCACCGAGGGCCTGAGCAATGTGGCCTCCGTCCGCGGCACCGATGCCCGCGATGTCCTGAACTTCGGTTTGCGCATCCGCGGCTTCGAGGCCGGCGTGCTGGTTGACGGCGTCGCCCTGCCTGGGCAGTCGTCCACGCCGGAGCTGACCACCGGCATCAGCCGCATCGAGATCGCCAAGGGCCCGGGGGACGCACTTTTCGGCGGCAGCCAGTCGGCCGGTAACGGCGGCTTTATCGGCGGCCTGGTGGCCATCACCACCGCGGCCCCGACACAACAGGCTTCGCGCAGCGTGCGCGCGCGTCTGGGCACGCAAGCACTGGGCGGCCTCTCGGTCGACCTCAACCAGCCTTTGACGTCCACTGTCGCCGTGCGCCTGAGCGCCGAGGGCAGCACCGACGACAGTGAAACCGACCGCATCCGCCATAAGCGGCTGGCCGTGCAGCCAAGCATCGCCTGGCGCCCCGACGCCCACAGTGAGCTGGTGCTGCGCTGGCGCCATACCGAAAGCGACGGCCTGGACTTCAGCGGCTTGCCGCACAAAGGCACGCTGGACCCTGCCAGCTATGCGGTGCCACGCTCACGCATCATTGCTGCCGACGGCATGCCGGTCACGACCTCGCAGCTGGACGCCTTGAACCTGCAATGGCGTCAGCGCCTGAGCGAGACCTGGTCCTGGGACCTGACCGTGGCGCGGCTGCACTTCAAGTTTGACCAGCGCGGCACCTTCCCGTTGGACTCGACCACCTTCGCATGGCCCGCTTCGGCCGCCGATGGCCCGCTCTACGCCCTGGCCGGTGCACGCTTGTGGACCGAACAGACCTCGACCGTGGTGTCGCCCAGCATCACCGGGCGCTTCGAGGCGGCGGGTGCACGCCACACCCTGGTGGCCGGTATCGAAGCCGATCGCTCGCAGGACAACGCCTGGATCAAGTTCTCGCCCGGCGGCGGGCTGCTGGGTTTCTACGACATCACGCAGCCACTCTACCCCGCCTGGGCCGAGCCGGTCAGCCCGGCCACGCCGGACCAGCAGAACCGCTACCGCAGCACCGCAGCCTACGTGCAGAACCACGCGGACTTTGGTGCGTTCCAGCTGATGGCGGGTGTGCGCCAGGTCAACGCCAAGATCACCGACGTCAACCCGGTCTTCCTTGTCAACAACGTCTCGAGCCACAACAAGACGCTGGGGCGTGTAGGCGCCGTGGTCCCCTTGTCCAACGGGGTATCGGCCTTTGCAGGCTGGAGCCAGGGCATGCGCGTGCCGACCTATGCGGTGTTGACCAACCCCGCCAAACCCGAGCTGTCCGAACAGTCGGAGCTGGGCCTGCGGCTGTCCAGCGTGGCGGGTTTGGCCGCCACCATCGCCGCCTTCGACCTGAAGCTGAAGAATGCGCTGCAGGCCGATCCGGTCAACCTGGGCCAGTCCCTCCAGGTCCGCAGCAAGCAGTCACGCGGCGTGGACATCGATCTGCAGTGGCAGCTCAGTGCGGCCACCCGCATGCTCGCCAGCCTGTCACGCCTGACCACGGAAGTGGAGGACACGGGCAAGCGCTTTGTCGACGTGCCGCAGACCACGGCTCGCGTCGCGCTGCGGCATGAGCTGGGCAGCGGCAGTGTCTTGCCGGGTTTGGGGATCGGCCTGGGGCTGAAGTACCACAGCGCCCTGCCGGGGGATGCGGCCAATACCTTCGAGACACCCGCCGCCACGGTCTTCGACGCTCAGCTGTCCTACCGCATCGGCGCGGCGCAGCTGGGCCTGGCGGTGAACAACCTGGCGGACAAGACGTACTGGGTGCCGTCGCGCTACTTCGGCGGCGGGCAGGTCACACCGGCGCCGCGCCGCAGCGTTGCCGCCACGGCGCAGTGGCAGTTCTGATACGGAGGCCATGCACCATGACGTTCCTTGACATGAAGCGGCCGGTCCCGGCCAGCGTCCGCGCCCGGTCGATGGTTGCAGTGCTGTCGGCAGCCTTGGCGGCCCTGCTGGCGGCCTGCGGTCCGTCCGCGCCCACCGAGTCTCACGCGGCGCCCAAGCCGTCGGCCACGGCCAGCACGCCGCTGACCGCCGACGAACAGGCCCTGCAAGCCAAGTTGCCCGAGAAGGTGGAGAGCGACACCACCCACGCCTGGGTCATGGACGCCATCCTGGGCAAGCCCAAGCAGGTCATCAAGACCATCGGCATCCTGGTCTACGACGGTGTCAATGACCTCGACATGATGGGCCCGCGTTATGTGCTGGGCCAGGCGGGCGCCAGGACCCGGCTGGTGGCCGTCAAGCCCGGCCCCATCAAAACCGTGATGGGTGTCCAAGTCGTGCCCGACGCCGTGATCGACGACGTGAAGCAGCTCGACATCCTCATCATCCCTGGCGGCTTCACCGGCACGGTGGAGGCGGCCTACGACAAGCGGGTGCTGGACTGGATCCGCGCCATCGACAAAGGCACCGTCTACACCGGCGCTGTTTGTACGGGTGTTTGGATCCTGGGCGCCACCGGCTTGCTCGAAGGCAAGCGCGCGTCGACCAACTGGTACCGCGAGGAAGAGTTCCTCCAGAAGTACAAGGCCATCCCCGCCAACGAGCGCTACACGCGTGACGGCAAGTACTGGACGTCGGCGGGTGTCACGGCCGGCATGGACATGTCACTGGCCATCCTCAACGACAACTGGGGCGAGAAGTACACCCAGGGCGTAATGCTGGACATGGAGTACGACCCCGCACCGCCCATCACAGGCGGTACACCCGAGAAGACCGGCCGGCTGGTGGCCTGGATGATGAAGGCGATGTACGACGCCGGCATCAACCCCCTCATCGAGAAGCTGGAGCGCGAGCGCGCCAAGCCCTGAAACCCCAAACCCCCAAACTCCCTGCAAGGACCCACATGAACAAACCTCTGAGAACGACACATACCTGGGTCAGCGCCGCTGCCGTCCTGGTCTGCACGGGTGCGTTGGCCCAGACCACACCGGCCCAGCGCGTGGAGATCACCGCCCGACCCATCGTCGAACAGAACCGCGTCGACCCCTATGGCGCGCTGGCCACCGAGGTCGGCGCAGAGCAGCTCCGCGACCTGAATGCGCTGGATCTGTCGTCCGCCCTGC
Source organism: Rubrivivax sp. (assembly GCA_965249635.1). GTDB lineage: Bacteria > Pseudomonadota > Gammaproteobacteria > Burkholderiales > Burkholderiaceae_C > Rubrivivax. The sequence goes on from OZ252249.1 coordinate 265,790, forward strand.
GGCGCTCACCGGGCGTGGTGGTCTCGCGCTTCAACCCCGTGGGTTCCTTTGGTGGTGATGAGGGTGGGGCGGTTTATGTGCGGGGCCTGGGGGCCAGCCGCCCGGGCAGCGAAATCAAGACCTACGTGGACGGTATCCCGTTCTACATGGGGGTGTGGAACCACGCGCTGCTGGACCTCCTGCCCGTGCACGGCATGGAGCGCATCTCGGTCTACAAAGGCCCGCAGCCCCAGCGCTTTGGCAACACCTTTGCAGCCATCGACTTGACGCCGCAGCGCGGCCGCGCGCCCGGCTGGGCCGCGGACCTGCGGCTGTCCGCTGGCAGCTTCTCCACGGCTGTTGAACAGGCCAACGTGGCCTGGGCGGGTCAGGAGGGCGAGTTTTCCCTGGCGCAGAGCCATGCCCGGTCCAACGGCCACCGTGTGGACGCCGAAGGGCGTCTGGACAACCTGATGCTCAGGGGCACCGCCAAGCTCAGCCCGCAGTGGCAGATGGGTGGCCTGGTGCTGGGCGCAGACAACGATGTCTCCGACCCCGGTGTGCAGGGCGATGCGTCCAGCAAGACCGGGCACTTCAAGACCCGTGGCCGTCTGGTGTCGGGTTCGGTGTCGCACGACCACGGCGCCTGGCAAGGACGCCTGCAGCTCTACGCCAACGAAGGCACCGGCCTGTGGGACCAGGGTGCTGCGGCCGATGTGCGCAGCCGCTTCAAGCTGTCGGGCCTGCGCTGGCGTGAAACTGGTCGCCTGACGGAAGCCACCACGGTTGACCTCGGGCTGGACGTGGACCGCATGAGCGGCAGCGTGGCTTTCGACGGTTTCATGGCCTTTGACGGGGTGTCAATGCGGCTGTCGGCGCCATTTGTGGCTGTGTCGCACGCCATGCCACTGGGCGGCGGCTGGACCGCTACGCCGTCAGCCGGTGTTCGGCTGTACCGGCACAACGTCTATGGCAGCGACACCGCCCCGCACTTGGGCCTGACGCTCGGCGATGCCGGCCCCTGGGCGCTGCGGCTGCACGCGGCCCGGGGCCTGAACCACCCTGGGCTGGATGCAGCGCTGCTCAACGCCATCGTGCCGCCGCTGGCCGGTGCACCGCTGAGCTGGCGCAATCTGAACCCCGAGCGCATGGACCATGTCGAGCTGGGCGCCCGCTACAGCACGCCCAGAGGCACCCAGCTCGACGTTGCATTGTTCCAGGACGAGCTGAAGAACCGCTATGTCTTCGCTTTCCCGCCAGCCGTGGCCTTGCCCAGCTTTACCAACCTGGGCAACTACCGGGTGCAAGGCGCCGAACTCAGCTGGCATCAGTCCTGGAGTCCGGCGTGGAGCAGCTTTGCCGGGCTGACCCTGCTGGACAGCTCACTTGCCGACCTGCCCTACGCGCCCCGGCGTGCCCTGGGTGCGGGCTTGACCTGGCAACAGGGGCCGTGGCGCGTGAGCGCCGATGCTCAGGCCCAAAGCTCGACTGTGGTGCTGAACCGGGCGCGCGCCAGCGGCGCGCCCAACACGGGGTCCGTCGCCGGCTTTGCGCTGGTCAATGTGCGCGCTGCCCACGCCTGGCCCGTGCTGGGGCCCCGCGGCGAATGGTTTGTTGCCATCGAAAACCTGGGTAACCGCGCGTACGCGGTTCGCCCGGGCTACCCGATGCCCGGGCGCTCCGCGCAGCTGGGCCTTCGCTTCACCTTGTGACCACATGACCATCCAGCTGCGCCTCTCGCGATCGTTTGCCGCAGCGGCCGATGCCCGCGGAAGACGCTACGGCTGGTTACCGCACAGCATCGACCGCAAGGGCCGGTGCTGATAATCCTCGGGTTTGCACTTCGCAACCCTTTGTTGACCTCTCCCAAGGAGAACCCCATGAAAAAGTCCCTCACCCTCACCCTCATCGCCAGCGCTTTCGCGTTGCTGGCTGGCTCAGTCCATGCACAAACCACTGTGAAAGAACCTTGGGTCCGCGGCACCGTGGCGCAGCAAAAGGCCACGGGCATGTTTGCGCAAATCACCTCTACGGCAGGCGGTAAGTTGGTTTCGGCCAGCTCACCCGTGGCCGGTGTGGTTGAAATCCATGAGATGGTCATGGAAGGCAACGTGATGAAGATGCGCGCGCTGGCCAATGGTCTCGATTTGCCCGCAGGCAAGGCGGTTGACCTCAAGCCAGGTGGTTACCACGTCATGCTCATGGACCTGAAGCAAGAAGTCAAAGCCGGTGCCACCGTGCCGGTAACCTTGGTCGTGGAAGGCAAAGACGGCAAGAAAGAAACCATCGAAGTCAGCGCACCGGTCAAGGCCTTGGGCGCACCAATGACCCAGGAAATGTCCAAGCACAAGCATTGAGCCGCCAGCCGAGCCCAGGGGTTCTGGGCTGTCGTTGCACTGCCACGATTGCAGATGCAAACTGGTGGCTCCACAGCCTTGCCAGGAGACGTACACCATGAACCCCGTTGTCTGGTTTGAGATTTATGTCGACGACATGGACCGCGCCCGCGCGTTCTATGAAAAGGTGCTGGGTAAGCCGCTGGAGAAGATGGACGACCCCGGCGGCACCAGCCAGATGTGGGCCTTCCCAGCCGGCGGGCCAGAATCACCCGGTGCTGCAGGCGCGCTTGTGAAGATGGACGGCATGGCCCCCAGCGGTGGCGGCACCATGGTCTATCTCGGTTGTGCCGACTGCGCCGTCGAGGCCGGCCGCATCGAGGCCGCCGGCGGCAAGGTCTACCAACCCAAGTTCGCCATCGGGCCCTACGGCTTTATCGTGATTGCAGGCGACACCGAGGGCAACACCTTCGGCTTGCACTCGATGGCGTGAGCGCCGCGCTCAGCGGCTCAACGGCTCAGCGCCTTCAACGCCAACTTGATCCCTTCGGCCACGCCCACTCCGGCGGGCAGCGCCTTGAGTGCCAGGCCAGCCTCCTTTTCGCTGTAGCCCAAGGCCACCAGCGCCTGCACGATATCGGCCTGCGCGTCGTCAGCCGGTGAGGCTGACGGCATCGAGAGGTCGGGGCCGAGCTTGCCTTTAAGCTCCAGCAGCAGACGCTCGGCGGTCTTTTTGCCGATGCCCGGCACCTTGGTCAGGCGCACGGCGTCCTGCTGTTGCACGGCCCGCGCCAGGTCGTCCACGTTCAGGCCCGACAGGATGGACAACGCGGTGCGCGGGCCGACGCCGCTGATGCGGATGAGCTCGCGGAAGGTCTGCCGCTCGGCGGCGGTGAGAAAGCCGAATAGCACCTGCGCGTCTTCACGGACCACGAAGTGCGTCAGCAGGGTCACGCGCTCGCCCACGGCGGGCAGGTTGAAGAAGGTGCTCATGGGCACATCAAGGTCGTAACCTACGCCGTTGACATCCACCAACACCTGCGGCGGGGTCTTGCCCGCCAGCGTGCCTTGCAGTCGTCCGATCATGCGCGCATGCTAGCGCGCATGACAGCTCAGGCGGGCCTCAGCGGCCGAACAGGCCCAGGCGCTGCGCTTCCAGCGCGGCCTCGGCGCGCGAGCTCACGTTGAGCTTGCGGTAGATCTGCTTCACGTAGTCGGCAATGGTGTGGCGGCTCAAGCCGAGTTGCACGCCGATTTCCGGCAGGGTGAAGCCCTTGGCCACGCGCAACAAAACCTCGGATTCGCGCTCGGTCAAGGACACATGCGGCAGCAGGTTTTGCTGCGCTTTCGGCTTGGTCTGCGCAGTGAAATAAGCGAGCACACGACGCGCGATGGACGGCGACAGTGGCGGCTCACCGGCGGCGATGCGTTGCAGCTGCTCAGCGATCAGCTCGCGGGCCTGCTCTTTCAAGATGTAGCCATAGGCGCCAGCCTGCAGCGCCGGGAAGAGGTGTTCGTCGTCGTCATGGATGGTCACCACAACCGATTGCGCATCGGGCTGCACGTCGCGCAGCTTGGCCACCACGTCAACGCCAGAGCCGTCGGGCAAGCCCAAGTCGATCAAGCCGAGGTCAAATTTGACGGCGTGCACCAGTTGAATGGCGTCCTGCACGCGGGCGGCTTCTGAAATTTGTGCGTGGGGGAAGACCCGCAGCACGAGGTCGCGCATCCAGGCGCGAATCTGTGGGAGGTCTTCAAGCAGAAGGATGTTCTTCATGGCGTGTCCTGGTAACCGATCCTTGCTTATCGGCTAGGGGTTGAATTCCTCAACGATGGTCAAGCGGTCTGCGCCGCAGTTTCCAGCGGAACCGTGAGACGTATCACGGTTCCGTACCCCGGGCCTGATTCAACCAGACATTGGCCCTGCAATTGTTTGGCTCGCCCTTTCATGGACGACAAGCCGTGGCCGCGGTCCAAGCGGCCGTCAACGACCTCAGCAATGCCTTTGCCATTGTCTTGGATGACCAGCTGAAAGTCACCCTCGGCCACTTGGCAGCGCACAGCACATTGCGAGGCGCCGCTGTGTTTGATGATGTTGTTCACGGCCTCGCGGATGATGCGCGTGGTTTGAACAAAGGCACGCGCAGGCAGCGTTTGTGGCAGGGCGTCTGAGGGCATGTTCCAGACGGCTTCGATGCTGGCTTGGCCCAAGCGCGAAATGACTTCGGCGCGCCAGTCGCCCAGCGCGTCTTCCAAGCGCACGGGTTTGCCGGTCAGGCCGCGCACGGACAAGCGCATTTCTTCAAGCGCCTCTCGGGCGAGTGTTGAAATGCGCTCGCTCTCGCTGGTGTGCACGATGGTCAGCAGTTTGGCGCCCAGGTCGTCGTGCAGGTCGGCGGCGATGCGCTTGCGCTCGCGGTCGGTCACCTGCGTCACGCGCAGCTCGGACAGTTGTCGGTAGTTGGCCTCAATATCCGCTTTAACTTCTGAAACCCGCTGCTCCAATAGCAAACGGCTGGCCTCAGCTGACTCCAGCGCCCGCCGGCGCTGCTGCACCAAGCGCAAACCCAACAAGCCCAACACGGCTGGCGCTACCAGGTGTCCGGCTGCCAGCAACCAAGGCAGCTCGGCGTGCAAGCCCACATAGGTGGCCAGGCTGCCACCCAAGAGCAGGACCAACACCACACACATGGTCCAGAAGCTGCGTACGCTGCCACTGCGCAGCCACAGCAGGTTCATCACCACCGCCACCACGAGTTCCAGCGCAAAGATGGCGCCCCACACCCGCACGCCCAGGTTCAAGTGTTGTGGCCCGATCAGCACCAGCGACAGCGGCATGGCCAAACACTGCAGCGGCAGCAGCCAATCGGCCCAGCGCTCTTTGCGGCCCGCGTGGCGCAGCAAAAACTGCACGCCCGCCCAGGTGGTCAAGGCCCACAAGCCCGCGAGCAGCAGCTCAATCGCTGTGCCGTTGCGGCTCCATTCCGGCAGCCAACGGGGTGATTCAATCAGGCCCAGGCTGATCAGCAGCACGCCGAAGTAAGCCAGATGGCTCTCGCGCCGGTTCTGCCAGCCTTGCGCAATCAGAAACGCACCCAAGAACAACAGGCCCACGGTGGCAGCCAATGCGGTGCCGGCCATGCCCAGGCGCTGTGCGTCTGCCAACAGGTGCGGCCGGCGCGACGGGTCGACCAACACTGCCGACAATCCCGCAGCGCGCTCGGCAGACCCGACGGTCTCCAAGGGCCGCCCGGCGAGCTTGATGTCCAGCGTATTGGGCCCCTCTCGCAGCAACGCGGCCGGCAGCTGGACCAGCTGGCCTTGGTTGCACAGCGGCGCCATCGGCGGCTTCATCGGGCCTGTGATCAGCAAGGATTGCCCGTTGAGCTGAAGGTCCATGTGTCCGCAAGCCCGCTCAATCCAAAGCGCCCATGAACCGGCAACGGGTGTTGGCATCGGCACATTCATGCGGTACCACACGGGGCCTTGGGCGTCGGGCCGCGCCAGCTCCCAAACATCAGGCAAGGGCACGGTGCGGGCCACCAAATGCGACGGGAAACTCGCCTCGTCGGATTCGACGCTCATGGCGGAGTTCAAGATGATGCGCCCACCCGCCTCGGCCGTGGCCGCGTTAGCCGGGGCAGGGGCTGAATCAGCGGTGGCCGCCACCTGGGCTTGAGCGGGCCCCAGCAGCGCCCACAACAAGGGCAGGCAACTCAAATGTCGAATCAACATGGACCCAACATTGTGCAGGACGGTGCTGTGCCGCCCGACAGCGGACAATGCTGCAAAACCCCCTAGGACGCACCGCTTTGCACCGCTGCTCAAGCGCTTGGGCCGCTGATGTGGCGGGATTTACAAGGCCGCACGAATTGTGACGCTCAGACACCACTTCCAGCCCGAAAACAATGCCCGGCTGGCCGGCTTGTGCGGGCCGCTGAACTCGCACTTGCGCCGCATGGAAGAAGCGCTGGGCGTGACGCTCGCGCGCCGGGGCGCTGTATTCACCATCGGCGGTCCGCCTGCGGCCGCGCAGGCTTGCCTGGCTCTGATGCAGCACATCTATGACCGAGCGGATCAAACCGTAAGCCAAGAAGCGCTGGAGCTGGCGCTGGCCGGGACCTTGGCGCAGCGCGTCACGGCCAGCGAAAGCGCCGATGAAGCGCCCGCAGCAGATTCGGTGGCCGAACCCGTCATTCACATGCGCCGCAGTGAATTGCGCGGACGCACGCCCAACCAAGTGGCTTATTTGCGGCAAATGATGGCGCAGGACATCACCTTGGGCATTGGCCCCGCCGGCACCGGCAAAACTTTTTTGGCCGTGGCCTGCGCGGTGGACGCGCTGGAGCGCCAAAGTGTGCAGCGCTTGGTTTTGACGCGCCCCGCAGTAGAAGCCGGTGAGCGGCTAGGCTTTTTACCCGGTGACTTGGCACAAAAGGTAGACCCCTACCTGCGCCCTTTATATGACGCGCTGTACGACCTGATGGGCGCCGAGCGCGTGAGCAAAGCCTTCGAACGCGGGCTCATCGAAATAGCCCCGCTGGCTTTCATGCGCGGGCGCACCTTGAACCATGCGTTTGTCATCCTGGACGAAGCCCAGAACACCACGCGCGAGCAGATGAAGATGTTTCTCACGCGCATGGGCTTTGGCAGCCGCTGCGTGGTGACAGGCGACATCAGCCAGATCGACCTCCCACCCGATGTACCCAGCGGGCTGGTCGAAGCCGAGCAGGTACTTGCGGGCGTCAAGGGCATTGGCATCACCCGGTTTGCCGCGCATGATGTTGTGCGTCACCCCTTGGTGGCGCGCATCGTCGAGGCTTATGAGGCAGCCGAGGCGGCCGCAGGTTCCGCAAGGCCGGTGACGGCCCAGTCGCGCCATCGCGGATGAGCGCCTTGCTTCATCTTTCGCTGCAAATGCCCGATGGCAGGCACCGCCATTTGTTGCCGCGCCACCGCGTGGCGCGCTGCTTGAGCTGGACCTTGGGCCTGCAAGCCAAGTTGCCGGCCAGCGGCCCCCCGGCCGAGCTCACCGTGCGGCTGGTGGATGCCGCTGAAGGGCGCCGGCTGAACCGCGAATTTCGGGGCAAAGACTACGCCACCAATGTGCTGACCTTCGACTACACGCGCGAGCCCGTGGTGGTGGCCGACATCGTGTTGTGCTCTGAAGTGGTTGAACGCGAAGCGGCGGAATTGGACATCAGCATCGCCGACCATTACGCGCATTTGCTGGTGCACGGCTGTCTGCATGCGCTGGGTCATGACCATGAAAAAGCGCGCCAAGCGCTGCGCATGGAGCGCCTGGAAACCGAGCTGTTGGCCGGCTTGGGCGTGGCCGACCCCTACCGGTTTCGCGAAGTGCCCAAGTAACGCCGGCGCCAGAAAAAGCCGCCCAACACAGCGGCGATGACCACCATCATGCCCATTGCGATCCACGCGCCCGTATCGCTGTGAATCAGCGGTAGGCCGTCGAAGTTCATGCCAAAAAAGCCGGTGATGAGGTTCAGCGGCATGAACACTGCGGTCAGTACCGTCAAGGTGCGCATGATGTCGTTGGCGCGGTTGCTCTGCGCGGAGAAGTGCATTTGCACGGCGGCTTCGGCCGACTGCTCCAGCCGCCGCACGTGGGCCAGCACCCGCTCAATGTGTTCGAGCACATCGCGCGAATAGACCACGGCCAGTTCGTGCTCGCGTTGCTTTTCGATTTGTTCTGCACGGGGCCACTGCAGCAGGCTGTCCAGCCACTCTTGAATGGCGCTGTGCTGGTCTTCGCAAGTGTCTTCAAGCAAGTGCAGCGCATTGCGTGAATCCAGCAACACCTGCCAGTCCTGAAAGCGGCTCTTCGGGTTGAGCAGGTCTTGCTGAAGATGGGTCAGCTCACGTGTCAGCAGTCGGCGCAGGTCCAGGTAACTGTCCACCATGTGGTTGACCATGCGCAGCATGAGCTCGGCTGGACTGGTGGGCAAACGCGTCAGGCCCCGTGTGTTGCCCGCGTGGCTCGCTTCGGCCAAACGCAAGGCAAAAAAGTCACGCACCGCGCAATCAGCGGGGTGCACGGTGATCAGCACACGGTCGAACACAGCAAAGCCCACAGGGCTGGTGTCGATGCTGGCCAGCAGCTGCTGCGCCAGCGCGGCTTTGCCGGTGCGCTCTGCCTGCGCGGTGGATGCCGCACCGGGGTTGGCTGCCAGGCGCCGAAAGTTCAGTACGTCGTACGTGGAGGTGGTGTCGAAGTGGCTGGGTAGCTGGTTGTTCAGCAAATCGGACACGTGCAGGTCGAGCAGGCCGTCACCTGTCCAACGTTTCAGCCAAGCCTGTAGCTCGTCTTGTCGAACCTCAAATTCCCGGCGGCTGAAACCCAGCCACAAAAATCCCTGAGCGGGCAGTGCTTCACCGGGGCTGTCAAGTTCTCTGAATCCGTCGGCGCCGATCGAAAAGCTGCGCATGTGTTCGGGCGTTGGGCTCAGGCTTTGCGCAGCAGCCGCGCCGCATCCAGCGCGAAGTAGCTCAGCACGCCATCGGCGCCCGCACGCCGGAAGGCCAGCAGCGCTTCCATCATTGCGGCATCGTGGTCCAGCCAGCCATTGAGGGCCGCCGCTTTGATCATGGCGTACTCGCCGCTGACTTGGTAGGCAAAGGTGGGCACGCGGAATTCGTCTTTGACGCGCCGCACGATGTCCAGGTAAGGCATGCCAGGTTTGACCATCACCATATCGGCGCCTTCTTCAATATCCAGCGCCACCTCGCGCATGGCTTCGTCACTGTTGCCTGGGTCCATCTGGTAGACCTTCTTGTCGGCTTTGCCCAGGTTCTTGGCTGAGCCGACGGCGTCGCGGAAGGGGCCATAAAAGGCGCTCGCATATTTGGCGCTGTAAGCCATGATGCGCGTGTGAATCAGGCCTTTGGCTTCCAGGGCCTGGCGAATGGCACCGATGCGTCCGTCCATCATGTCGCTGGGCGCCACGATGTCCACACCGGCCTCGGCTTGAACCAGCGCTTGTTGCACGAGCACAGCAACCGTTTCGTCGTTGAGGATGTACGAGTTTTCGTCCAGCAGGCCGTCTTGGCCGTGGCTGGTGAAGGGATCGAGCGCCACGTCGGTAAGCACGCCCAACTCAGGAAAACGCTGCTTGAGTTCGCGCACCACGCGCGGCACCAAACCGTCAGGGTTCATGGCTTCGCGGCCGTCGGGCGTCTTGAGCGTGGCGTCAATCACCGGGAAGAGGGCCATCACGGGCACGCCGAACTTCACGCACTCTTCAGCCACGGGCAGCAGCCGGTCCAAGCTGCGGCGCGCCACACCCGGCATGCTGGGCACAGCTTCTTCGCGGCCGTGGCCGTCCAGCACAAACACCGGCAATATCAGATCGCTGGGCGCAAGTCGGTGCTCACGGACCAGGTCTCGAGTGAACTTGTCACGCCGTAACCGCCTAGGTCGGGTGGCCGGGAATGAGGGCATGCAATCTCGCTTCCAAAAGCTGTTATCAATCTGATAGAGTTGATTCCGGATGATAGCTGCGAGGCTGTCGTCCCCTGCTTTTCCTCCCTGAGCAGGTGCCTTAACGTCATGACAGCGGTAAGGCTTGCAGACCCCGGCTTAGGCCGGGGTCTTTTTTTGTCTGCAGCTATTCAAGTCGGGTGATCAGGCTGGACGTGTCCCAGCGGCCACCACCTGCAGTTTGCACATCGGCATAAAACTGGTCAACCAAAGCTGTGACGGGCGTGGTGGCACCGTTGCGGCGCGCCTCTTCGAGAACCAGGCCCAGGTCTTTGCGCATCCAGTCCACGGCGAAGCCGAAGTTGAACTGCTTGTCGACCATGGTCTTACCCCGGTTGTCCATCTGCCAGCTTTGCGCTGCGCCTTTGCCGATGACGTCCAGCACCAGTTTCATGTCCAGGCCGGCGTGGCGACCGAAGGCAATAGCCTCTGAGAGCGCTTGCACCAGGCCGGCGATGGCGATCTGGTTGACCATCTTGGCCAGCTGCCCGCTGCCCGGGGCACCGACCAAAGTGACGGCACGCGAGAATGCCATGGCCACCGACTGCATCGTGTCAAACGCCGCAGCGTCACCGCCGCACATCACCGTGAGCAGCCCGTTAACGGCGCCGGCTTGTCCGCCGGAAACTGGGGCGTCGATAAACTGAATCTTGCGCTGCGCGCCAAGGCTGTGCAGTTCGCGCGCGATGGCGGCCGACGCGGTGGTGTGGTCTACAAACAGGGCGCCGGGGTGCATGCCGCCGAAGGCGCCATCAGCACCAACGGTCACCGCGCGCAAATCGTCGTCGTTGCCCACGCAGGCAAAAACGATGTCGGCACCGATGGCTGCTTTGTGCGGTGTGGGCGCGTGTTGGCCGCCGTATTCGGCCGCCCAGGCCTGGGCTTTGGCGGCGGTGCGGTTGTATACGGTCACGGTGTGCCCGGCGCGTGCCAGGTGCCCGGCCATGGGGTAGCCCATGACGCCCAGGCCAATGAAGGCCACGCGGCGCGAGGGAACGGCTTCGTAAGTGCGAGGAGTGGGTGTAGTCATGCCCCACATGCTGCCACGAACGCAGCGCTCAGACGATTTTCAGGTGCTCGGTGCCAGCCGCAAGATCGGTGTTGCGCGCGCGTTTGCTGTGCAGCTTGATGCTCAAGCGCACCTCGTTCACGGAATCCGCATGGCGCAGTGCATCTTCCAGGGTGATGTGCTGCGCTTCATACAAGTCGAACAGTGACTTATCGAAGGTTTGCATGCCCATCTCGGGCGAGCGTTTCATCAGGTCTTTCATCTCGTTGATGTCGCCCTTGAAGATGAGGTCGGACATCAACGGCGAATTCAGCAGCACCTCGACGGCGGCAATGCGCCCGCGCCCTTGTTGCCGTGGAACCAGGCGCTGCGAAACGATGGAGCGCAGGTTCAAGGACAAGTCCATCAGCAACTGCTGGCGTCGTTCCTCAGCGAAGAAGTTGACGATGCGGTCCAGCGCCTGGCTGGCATTGTTGGCGTGCAGCGTGGCCACGCACAAATGGCCAGTTTCCGCAAAGGTGATGGCGTGCTCCATCGAGTCACGGTCGCGAATTTCGCCCATCAAGATGACGTCAGGGGCCTGGCGCAGCGAATTTTTCAGCGCAGCTTCCCAGCTGTCGGTATCGATGCCCAACTCGCGCTGCGTGATGATGCAGTTCTTGTGTGGGTGAACAAACTCCACCGGGTCTTCGATGGTGATGATGTGGCCTTCGGAATGCTCGTTGCGCCAATCCACCAGCGCAGCCAGCGAGGTTGACTTGCCCGAGCCCGTGGCGCCCGCAAAGATGACCAGCCCGCGCTGCGTCATCGCAATGTCTTTCAGCACGACCGGCAGGCCCAGCGCGTCGATGGTGGGCAGCGTGGCCGGTATCGTGCGGAACACCAGACCCACCTGGCCCTGCTGCAAAAACGCATTGACGCGAAAGCGGCCCACCCCGCCAGGCGAGATGGCGAAATTGCATTCCTTGGTGCGCTCAAACTCGGCGGCTTGTTTGTCATTCATCACCGCGCGCGCCAACTGCAGCGTGTGCTGACCCGTTAGCGCCTGCGGACTGACCTTCACCACCTTGCCATCCACCTTCATGGCAGGCGGAAAGTCGGCCGTGAGAAACAAGTCCGACCCGCTTCGCGCGGTCATTACCCGCAGCAGGTCGTTGACAAACTTCGAGGCTTGATCGCGTTCCATTCAACCTATCCGGGGAAATTTTCGGGCACCTTGGCCTTGGAACGGGCTTCAGCAGGCGAGATGATGTTGCGCCGCACGAGGTCGCTCAAGTTCTGGTCGAGCGTTTGCATGCCCAGGTTCTGGCCGGTCTGGATGGCCGAATACATCTGCGCGATCTTGTTTTCGCGAATCAAATTCTTGATGGCGGATGTGCCCAGCATGATCTCGTGCGCGGCCACACGGCCTTGGCCGTCCTTGGTTTTGCACAGGGTTTGCGAAATCACGGCGACGAGCGACTCCGACAACATCGAGCGCACCATCTCTTTTTCCGCTGCGGGGAACACGTCCACGATGCGGTCGACCGTTTTGGCAGCGCTGCTGGTGTGCAGCGTGCCAAAAACCAAGTGGCCGGTTTCCGAAGCCGTCAACGCCAAACGGATGGTTTCCAGGTCGCGCATTTCACCCACCAGCACGGCATCCGGGTCTTCACGCAAGGCAGCGCGCAGCGCGTTCGCAAAGCTCAAAGTGTGCGGCCCCACCTCACGCTGGTTGACCAGGCACTTCTTGCTTTCGTGCACAAACTCGATGGGGTCTTCCACCGTGAGCACGTGGCCGTACTCGTTTTCGTTGAGGTGGTTCACCATCGCGGCCAAGGTGGTGCTCTTGCCGGACCCGGTGGGGCCTGTGACGAGAACCAGCCCGCGCGGCTTGAGCGCCAGCTCAGCAAAAATCTTCGGCGCGTTCAGTTGTTCCAGCGTCAAGATCTTGCTGGGAATGGTGCGGAATACCGCGCCGGCGCCCCGGTTTTGATTGAAGGCATTCACGCGGAAGCGTGCCAGGCCTTGAATCTCGAAGCTGAAGTCGCACTCCAGCGTGTCTTCGTAGATCTTGCGCTGCCCGTCGTTCATGATGTCGTACACCATGTCGTGGACCTGTTTTTGGTCCAGTGGCTCCACATTGATGCGCCGAACGTCGCCGTGCACGCGGATCATCGGCGGCAGGCCGGCTGACAAATGCAGGTCAGACGCCTTGTTCTTGACCGAAAAGGCCAGCAGCTGGGTGATATCCATAATCCCGACGATTATGCAAACCATCGCTGAACGGCTGCAACTTGTAAAGCAGCGTCTTTCGCAAGCATCTGCAAGTGCCGGACGCATGGGTGACGCGGTTGAGCTGCTGGCTGTGAGTAAATTTCAGCCTGTTGAAGCCGTGCGCGAGGCCATCGCAGCCGGCCAGCGGGCCTTTGGCGAAAACTATGTCCAGGAGGCCTTGGACAAGATGACTGCGCTGGCCGACCAACGCGCCCAGTTATCGTGGCATTTGATAGGCCCGCTGCAAAGCAACAAAACCCGGCCGGTGGCCGAAGCCTTCGACTGGGTGCACAGCGTGGACCGGCTGAAGATTGCCGAGCGCCTGTCTCAGCAACGCCCAGAAAGCTTGCCGCCGTTGAACATTTGTCTGCAAATCAATGTGAGTGGCGAAGCCAGCAAAAGCGGGGTGTCCCCAACCGATGTGCCGGCTTTGGCCGCTGCAGTGGCGCAGTTGCCACGTTTGAGGTTCCGTGGCTTGATGAGCATTCCCGAGCCGGTGGACGGCCTGGAAGCCCAGCGCGCGCCGCATAGGCAGCTGCGCCAGCTATTTGAAAGCTTGCGTGCCCAAGGCTTGCAGTTGGATACCTTGTCGATGGGCATGAGCGCCGACTTGGAAGCCGCTGTAGCCGAGGGCGCCACGTTGGTGCGCGTGGGCACAGCCATCTTTGGCGAGCGCCCAGCCGCTGCGGGGCCCGCCACTGCGGGCGCGGCCTGCCATTGGGGCCCGAAGACGGGCGCTTAAGTGTTAGCCCAGCGGCCGCCCTGAAGTCTTCGTCAATTCAGGTACATGCCCAAGTAGCGCCGACCGTAGCTGACCGTGTCGGCGTCGCCGCACACGTCAAACCACTCGATCAGTTGCAGGCGGGCCTTCTCGCGCCAGTCACCTTTGTCGCGCATCACCACTTCAAGTAGCTCATCGAAAGCCGCTTTGAAGTCACCTTCGTAGACGCGGATGGCCGCCAGCGCAAAGCGGGCGTCAAAGTCCTTTTTGTTGGCAGCGATGCGGGCCAGCAATTCGGTGGCGTTGCCGGCGGGTTTGTTGCGTGCCAATGCGATGCGCTTGAGTAAGGCTGCATGGCGGTCGTCTTGCTGGTCGACGTCAACCGAGTTGAGCGCCTTTTCGGCGTCGTCCAGCGCGTCGCGGGCGATCAGGCGTTCGGCCAGGTCTCCGCTCAAGTCCATGTCGCCGGGCATGTGCTGCAGGCCTTCACGCAGCATGGCTTCAGCCGTTTGCGGGTCGGCGGCTTTGGCATCCTCGCGCAGGGCTGCGATGGGGTCCGCCTGCTCGCCCAGGTGTTTGTCGAGGAAAGCGCGGATCTGGTTCTCGGGCAGCGCGCCATTGAACTGGTCCACAGGCCGGCCGCCGACAAACAGCACCACCAGCGGGATGCTGCGAATTTGCAGCGCCGCTGAAATTTGTGGTGCTTCGTCGGTATTCAGCTTGGCCAGCTCGAAGCGGCCACCGTAGTCTTGCACCAGCTTTTCGAGCATGGGCTTGAGGCTGCGGCAGGGCGCGCACCACGGTGCCCAGCAGTCCAGCAGAACCGGCACTTCGAGCGAGCGCTCCAGCACGGTTTGCCGAAAATCGGCTTCGGTGACGTCGTAGGACAGGGCGGAGTCGGCGGCTTCGGGGTTCATCGTCGGTGCATCTCAAGCAGAAGGCGGAAAGAAGGCGGAACTTCGTAAAGGAGGTGAGGGCGTTTTGCGCAGCTTCAAGCGGCCTTGATGGGTGCACGCTGCGCGTGCGGGTGGCTCAATCCAGGCTGACGCCCAGACGCTTGATGACCGGGCCCCAGCGGGCTGCGTCGGCATCCACCACGCGTTTGAAATCTTGCGCGCTGCCGCCAACCACGGTCATGCCCTGTCGGGCGAGGGCTGTTTTGACTTCATCCGTCGCCAGCAAGGTGTTCACATCCGCATTGATGCGCGTTACGGCAGCATCGGACAGCGACGCTGGTCCCACCAGACCGTTCCAGGCCAGGGCCTCGACGGCGGGAAAGCCCGATTCAGCCAAAGTGGGCACATCTTTGAGGCTGTCCACGCGCTGGCGGCTGCTGACGGCCAAGAGCCGCACCTTGCCAGACTGCACATGCGGCAGCAGGGCAGGGGCCACCATGAAGGTGGCGTGCGCTTCGCCCTGCGCGACGGCCATGGCAGCCGGGGGCGAGCCGTTGAAGGGGATGTGCGCGGCCTGCGAGGCGGCTTCGCTGAGCCACAGCTCCATCGTCAAGTGCGCGGAGCTGCCATTGCCCAGCGACGAATAGTTCATCTTGCCGCCCTGCGCTTTGGCCCAGGCCGCAAATTCCGCTACGGTCTTGGCCGGCACCTTGTCAGCGTTGACGGCCAGCACATTGGCCTGGCTGGTGGTCATGATGATGTGCTTCAGGTCGCGCGCCGGGTCGTAAGGCGTCTTCTTGTAGAGGAAGGGCGCGTTGGCCACCGGGCCATTGAAGCCGATGGCGATGGTGTGGCCGTCGGTGGCTTTGGCCGCGATGTCCAGGCCCAGCATGCCGCCCGCGCCGGGCTTGTTTTCAATGACCACCGGCTGGCCCCAGCGCGCGGCCAGCTTGTCGCTCATCAAGCGCACGATCAAGTCCAGCGAACTGCCCGGCCCCGTGGGCACGACGATCTTCACGGCTTGGCTGGGCCAGGTGGGCTGGGCCACGACGGGCGCGGCAAAGGCGGCCAGCGCCAGCGGGGTGAGGCAAGTGATGAGATGTCGACGCAGCATGTCAGGGGTCTCCGAAGTGCGGCACTGAAAGGGCGCTATCGTAGTGCCCCGGCTGTTGAGGTTGAACATGATCTTTCGCTTGTTGATTGCTCTGGTGCTAGCGGCTGCGCTCGCGGCCCTGTATTTTTTCCTCGCGCTGAACTGGAGCTACTCCACCGGCGAGCGCGCCGGTTATGTGCAAAAGCTGTCCAAAAAGGGCTGGGTTTGCAAAACCTGGGAAGGCGAACTGGCGCTGGTGTCTTTGCCCGGCAGCTTGGTTGAAAAGTTCTACTTCACCGTGCACGACGACGATGTGGCGCATCGCATCAGCAAGCTGGTGGGCAAACGCGTGAGCCTTCACTACGAAGAAAAAGTCGGTCTGCCGACCACCTGTTTTGGCGAAACACGCTACTTCGTGACCGATGCGGGCGAGAGCACCGATGGCCCGGCGGGGCCTGCTACGAACATGCCGACGGCTCCGGTGCCCGCCGCGCCTCCCGCACCACAGCCCGCGCCCGCGCCCGCGCCCGCGGCGGTCGTATTGCCAACCGCACCGCTTGACGCAGCGTCAGCCCCAGCCGCGCCATCGTCCGCCGCACCTGCAGCATCGCGGTAGTCAACGGCTTCTCAGGCTCAGGGATACAGCCCGCGCTCCTCCCGCGCGCTCAAGATGCGCTCGCAAGCCACGGCAAAAGTGGCGGTACGCAGCGTGATCTTGTGACGATCAGCCGTATCCCAGATGTTTTTCAGTGCGCCGACCATGATCTTGTCCAGGCGCACGTTGATCTCATCTTCGGTCCAGAAGAAAGAACTGAAGTCCTGCACCCATTCGAAGTAGCTGACCGTGACGCCGCCGGCGTTGCAGATCACGTCGGGCACGACCAGCACGCCGCGATCGGCCAGGATGTCATCGCCGGCTGAGCCGGTGGGGCCGTTGGCGCCCTCCAGCACCAGCCGGGCTTTCAGGCGGCGCGCGCGGTCGGCGGTGATCTGGCCTTCCAGCGCGGCGGGAATCAGGATGTCGCAGTGGACATCCCAGAAATCCTCATTGCCCATCGGTTCGGCGCCCTTGAAACCGCTCACGCCGCCCGTGGCTTTGACGTGAGGCACCAGCTCCGCCAGGTCAAAGCCATTGGCGTTGAAGATGGTGCCGCTGTGGTCTTGTGCGGCGACGATCTTGGCGCCGGCCTGGCCAAACAGTTCAGCGGCGGATGAGCCCACGTTGCCAAAGCCCTGCACCGCCACGCGTGCGCCTTCCAGGGTCAAGCCAATGCGCCGCGCCGCTTCGCGGCCGGTGACAAATACCCCGCGACCAGTGGCTTTGACGCGGCCTAATGAGCCGCCAAGATCGATGGGCTTGCCGGTCACCACACCAGTGGATGTTGCACCCACGTTCATGGAGTAGGTGTCCATCATCCAGGCCATGATCTGGCCGTTGGTGTTCACGTCGGGCGCCGGGATGTCCTGCTGTGGGCCGATGATGATGCCGATCTCGCTGGTGTAGCGGCGGGTCAGCTTCTCCAACTCCTTCAATGACAGCTTCTTCGGGTCGACGCGGATGCCGCCCTTGGCGCCGCCGAAGGGCAGATTGACTGCCGCGTTCTTGACGCTCATCCACGCGGCCAACGCCATTACTTCTTCTAGCGTGACGTCCGGGTGGTAGCGCACGCCGCCCTTGCCGGGGCCGCGTGTGAGCGAGTGCTGCGAGCGGTAACCCTCGTAGTGCGCGATGGTCCCGTCGTCCAGCTCGATGGGCACGTCCACGATCAGGGTTCGCTTGGGCCGCTTGAGGGTTTCGGCCCATCGCGCCAGTCGGCCTAGGTAGGGCACCACGCGGTCAACTTGGGACAGGTAGGTGCCCCATGGGCTCTCGGGGGTGGGGTCGACGTAAGACAGGCTCATGGCGCTTCCCTTGAACTGCGATGGGGCGCGACTGTAGGCCGTGGCAGACCCTTTGTGCGGGTATGCGCAAAGCTCATGCGTCGATTGCATGGGGACGCCATGCGGCGTTCATGGTTGGCCTCGCAGCGCTTATCCGGTGTAGCCCATTGACCGCGGCAGGAAAAGCACCAAACCGGGGAAAAGCGTGATCGTGGCGAGCGCGGCAATCATCACCCACAAAAAGGGCATGACCTCGCGCACGATGTCCCGCAAAGGCACGTCGGCAATTTTGGTCATCATGAACAGCAGCAAGCCATAGGGCGGCGTGACCAGGCCCAGCATGATGTTCATCACCGCCACCACGCCAAAGTGCACGGGGTCGATGCCCAAGGCTTTGGCCGTGGGCAACAGCACAGGAAGGATCACCAGAATGATCGTCGTGCCCTCCAGAAAACAGCCCAGAACCAGCAGCAGCAGATTGACCGCCAGAAGAAAACCCAGCGGCGACATCTGGTAGCCCTGCATCACCGTGCTCAGGGTGCGGGGGATGTTTTCTACCGTGATGACGTAGTTGAAGACCAGCGCGCCCGCGATCAGCATGCCGATGGACACCGTGATGCGCGAGCTTTCGCGCAGCGCGCCATACACGTCGCGCATGGACACACTGCGGTAAAGCACGGCAGACACCAGCAGCGCGTAGGCGGCTGCAACGGCCGCAGCTTCGGTGGGGGTTGTGACGCCGCTGTACAGACACCCCAGCAGGATGACCGGCATCAACAGCGCAGGCAACGCCTCCCGCGTGACGCGCGGCAGGTCCTTCAACGGCACCTTGGCTTCCACCGGAAAGTTGCGCTTGCGTGCAGTGAAGGCAATCAAGGCCATCTGCACCGCGCCCAACAACAAGGCCGGGACGACACCGCCCAAGAATAAATAACCCACGGACGTGTTGGACACCAGTGCGTACAACACCAGCGGAATCGACGGCGGCATGATCGGCCCGATGATGGACGACACCGACGTCAGCGCGGCTGCGTACGCAGGCGGGTATTTGCCGTCCTTGGTCATCAAGGTTTGCATCAGCTTGCCCGAGCCGGCCGCATCCGCCAGGGCCGAGCCCGACATGCTGGCGAAGATGATGCTTTGCACCACGTTGACTTGTGCCAAGCCCCCGCGAAAACGACCAACGATGGCGTTGCAGAAGCGAAGCAGCCGGTCCATGATGCTGCCGGTGTTCATGAATTCCGCAGCCAGCACAAACAGCGGAATGGCCAGCAGCAGGTAGCTGGTGTACATGCCGTTGAGCAGCTGCTCGGCGGCAATGCCCATGTCTTGACCGGAAAAGAACAAGTACAGGATAGAGCCGCCGATCATCGCGTGGCCCACCGGCAGGCCCAGCAGGCTCAACGCAACGATGGCAAGAATGGCCATCGCAAAAGGGCTGGTCAGGTTCACAGGCCGTAGCCCTTTTTCGTGATGTCCACTTCGTCAGCGACTTCGTCGCCGCGCAAGGCGCGCCATGCGGCGTAGGCATAACGCACGATCACAGCCACGACAAACAGCACGTAGATGCCATACAAGATGTCCATGCGGATCTTCAGGTAAGACGAGCTTTCCACCTTCATGAAGCTCACGTACTTCACCGTGGCCGGCAGCGACAGGCCAAACAGCGCCACCGCCGCCACGGCGACAACGCCGGCCACGACACGGCGAGCGCGCGGGCCCAAAGCGTCGGCCACCAGGTCAAAGCGAATTTCTTCGCCTTCTTTGAGCCAGAAGGCCGAGCCCAGAAGCACCATGTACAACCAGGCAATCACTGACAGCTCGGACGACCAGCCCACCGGCCAGTTGAAGACATAGCGAAAGATGATCTGGGCGATAAAGGCCAAGAACATCACGCCCAACAGCAGCGCTACGACGTTCTCGGCCCGCTGTCGGATCCAAGCCACCAGGCTGGTCAAGTGCATGACAGTTCGCTTAATGCTCTGATTTACTTGACCGCCGAGATGCGCTCGAGCATGCCTTTGGGCCAGGCTTTGGCGTCATCGGAAGCCAGGTATACCTTCTGTGCGTTGGCGCGGAATGCTGCGGTGTCCGGTGCATAAACGTCCAGGCCTTGCTTGCGGAAGCCGTCGGCGAGTTCGGCTTCGCGTTTGAGGTGCTCGGCCGTGCTCCAGGCCACGGCTTTGTCGACTGCAGCCTGAAACGTTTTCTGCTTGGCGGCGCCCATGGTGTTCCATGCTTTCAGGTTCATGGTCAACACGTCGAAGGCCACCAGGTGCGAGGTCAAGACGATTTGGCCCATCACCTCGTAGAACTTCATGTTCTGCACATTGGGCAGCGGGTTGTCCTGCCCGTCGATGGCGCCGGTTTGCAAGCCCGTGTAGGTCTCTGCATAAGCCATGGGCGTGGGGTTGGCGCCGATGGACCGCCCCAGCATCTGCCACGCTTCGCCCGGCGGCATGCGCAGTTTCACGCCGGCCAGGTCACTGGGCCCGGTGACCTTCTTTTTGCCTTTAAGCCCGACTTGGCGCGTGCCGTAGAACACCGGCGCGAGGAACTTCACTTTCAGCTGTTCTTCGGCCATGCGCTTCATCTCGGCACCGGCTTCGCTGTTAAAGAACGACACCACGTGGTTGGCATCGCGGAACAAATAAGCCGAGGTCAGGATGGACCATGCGGGCACTTGTTTGGCAACGTCTTGCGGCGCCACATTGCCCAGTTCGAGGTTGTCGCGCTGCAAGGCAACCAGCTCGGTGCCCTGCTTGAACAAGGTGCCGCCAAAGAACGGCTCGATGACGAAGTCGCCAGCCGTGTCTGTGGCCATCATCTTCACCATGTTGGCGCGAATGTCACTCTCGGAGAACACGGCGGCCAGGCGCAGCTTGGGCTTGTCCTGTGCCCAGCTGGGCAGCGCCTGGGTTGCAGCCAAGGCCGCTGCGGTCTGCAGCACCAGACGGCGGTTGGGAGTGAAGGGCATGCGTGTCTCCTTGCGGTGGTTGGAATGATTGAAAGCGAAGCGCGCCAAAAAAGTACGCCTGGACTCAACGGGGGTGTGTGTCTTTGCGACGACGGGGTCAACCCCGTGCGGGTATGGCTGCCAGCCCCTCGGCCGCAGCGCGCACGGCGAGCAGGTAGCCCAAGGGCCCAAACCCACAAATGACTGCAGCCGCCGTTTGGGATACCAGCGAGTCGTTATAGGGCGGCGGGCGTTGGTGAATATTGGTCAGGTGAACTTCAATGACCGGCCGGCGAATCAGTTTCAAGGCGTCCAGCACGGGTACGCAGCCGAAGGAAAACCCGGCCGGGTTGATGACCAGTGCGGCGTCCTTCTTGAAGGCCTCCTGAATCCAATCAACCATCACACCTTCGTGGTTGGTTTGCCGGAAGTCGCAGGCCAAGCCCAGCTCGCCAGCCAAGCGCTCGGTGCGCTCCTGAATCTGTGCCAGCGTGGTGGTGCCATACAGCTCAGGCTCACGCAGGCCCAGCATGTTGAGGTTGGAACCGTTCAAGACAAACAAGGTGTGAGCCATGGCGCCGATTCTTGGAAGAGACGGCGGAGTGTCTTCCAAATTGGAAAGTCTTTTCACCATGTAAAGTGCGACTGCATGAGCCTTTCTCTGGACCGTGGCCTTTCGCTCATCGAATGCTTGGCCGGCCAGCCCGAGGGCATGGCCCTGAGCGACTTGGCTGATGAACTGCTACTGCCGCACAGTGCCTGCCACCGCCTGCTGAACCAATTACTGTCGCGCGGTTATGTACGCCAGGCCCAGCCGCAGGGCCCTTACCTGCTCACCACCAAGGTGTGCGCGCTGGGCTTGGCCTTTCTCAGCAGCGTCGGCATCGTGGACATTGCCGAGCCGTTGATGGAGCGGCTGGCGCAACACAGCGGCGAATTGGTTCGCCTGGCCCTGATCGACGAAGACCGATTGACTTGGGTGGCGAAAGCGCAAGGCTCCCGAAAAGGCGTGCGCTACGACCCTGACATGGGCGCCGATGCGCGGCTGTCGTGCACGGCCTCCGGGCACGCATGGCTCATGACGCTGAGCGATGAACGCGCCTTGCAGCTGGTCAGCCAACAAGGTTTTGGCGCCCCCAAAGACTATGGGCCGAACGCGCCAACCACCATCAAGGCCTTGCTGGCCATGCTCGAAACCGCCCGCACCAACGGCTTTGCCATGATCGACGAAGTTTTCGCCCCGGGCATGAGCGCGTTGGCGGCGCCCGTGCTTCGCAGGCAGCAGGCCCTGGGCGTCATCAGCATCGCCGGGCCGCGCACCCGATTGACTGTGCAGCGTATGCAGTCGCTTGCGCCCCTGTTGCTGGCAGCCACGGCCGAGTTAGGCCCCATGAGCCACGGCTCGGCCATGTATGGCCGCCCGCCGCTGGGCAAGGCCTGAATTAGCGAAATGACCGCTCGCACACGCCTAAACTGCCAACCATGAACCAGCGTTCGCACATTGCATTCATCGGCGGCGGCAACATGGCCAGCGCCATCCTGGGTGGCTTGATTCGCCAAGGGCAACCATCGTCAGACTTTGTAGTGGTCGAGCCTTTCGAAGCGCAGCGTGTCAAGCTCAAGGACGAACTGGGCATCGAGGCACTGGCGCATGCTGACGGGACTTTGGCTTCGGCAGCCTTGGTGGTGTGGGCAGTCAAACCCCAACAGTTCAGCGAAGCGGCAGCGGCGTGCGGTGGTCATGTGGCGCAAGCCTTGCACTTGAGCATCATGGCCGGTGTGCGCTGCGACACTGTGGTCAAAGCCAGCGGCAGCGCGCGCGTGGTTCGCGCGATGCCCAACACCCCGGCCTTGATCGGCCGCGGCATTTGCGGTCTCTACGCCATGCCTTCGGTGTCTACAGCCGAGCGGACCCGAATTGAACAAGTGCTGGCGCCGACGGGCAGCAGCGTGTGGGTGCAGCGCGAGGCGGACTTGGATGCAGTGACCGCACTGTCGGGTTCTGGCCCGGCCTATGTTTTCTATTTCATCGAAGCGATGGTGAAAGCCGGGACCGAAATGGGACTGGACGCCGGCACTGCGCGCCGCCTGGCGCAGGAAACCTTCGCCGGTGCTGCAGCACTTGCAATGCAATCAGCCGAATCACCCACCACCTTGCGCGAGAAGGTCACCTCCAAAGGCGGCACCACCTATGCTGCCATCACCGCACTGGACGAGCAGGGTGTTCAACAAGCCTTCGTGAAGGCGCTGCACGCTGCGCGCCAAAGGGCTGACGAACTGGGGCGAACCTAGCAGCCGACCTAAGCAGCGGCGATTCCACTCGCAAGGCGCGTTGGCCTGGGCTCTTGGGCGCAAGTAAAAGGGGGAATTCGCTGGGCAAAGCCCAGCGAAGGAGGACATGGAGCCCAAGAGCCCAGGCCAGCGCGCCGGTTTCGACGCGCCTCAACCCCGACATCCAGCTCACCGCAAAGCCAAATCCGCAACCACACCCGCAAACACCGCCAACCCCAACCAGTGGTTCAGGCGAAAAGCCTTGAAGCAACCGTCACGGCTGCGGTTGCGGATCAATGACAACATGCCACACCGCCTGCCCAGCGGCCACCACCAAACCCAGCTCAAACCAGCGCCCCAGGCCGAAACTGCGGCCCTGCCACCACCAGCCCAAGAGGTGCAGCGCATAAAACAGCGCGATGGCGACTACATCAAATCGACCCAAAGTGATGGCTGATGTGCGCATGCCGACCTTGAGGTCGTCGTCGCGGTCGACCATGGCGTACTCGGTATCGTAGGCCAACACCCAAAACAAGTTGACCAGCAGCAAGCCAACAGCCAGCGCGGGCACGGCATCACGAACGGCACTTAGAGCCCAGTTCTGGCCACCCAGCACCGCCGAAAACGCCATCGGAATGCCAAAGCTGAAGGCCACGCCCAACACGGCCTGGGGCATAGAAACAAAACGTTTGGCATATGGGTAGGCCAAGGTAATGAGCAGGGCCGCAAAAGACAGGCAGATGGTGGGCGCATTGGTGGTCAATACCAAAGCAAACGCTGCCAGTGCCAACACCGCGCCCAGCACCAATGCCTCGCGCACGCCAATCGCTCCACTCGTTACCGGCCGCTGCGCGGTGCGTTTGACGTGACGGTCGAAATCGCGGTCGGCTACGTCGTTGACGCAGCAGCCGGCGCTGCGCATGAGGATGGTTCCCAGCACAAAAACCACCAGCAAATGCCAGCCGGGAAAACCATCGGCTGCAATCCATAGCGCGCTCAAAGTCGGCCATAGCAGCAGCAACCAACCGGCAGGGCGATTCCATCGGACGAGGTCGAGATAAAGCGTCAGGCGGCTGCGCTGGTCGGCCTGGCCTGAAGTTGGTGAAGACGTCACCCTGCGATTATCAGCAGGCCATGAAAAAAGCGGCCCGAAGGCCGCTTTGCAGAGAACCAAGTCAAGCTGTTCAGGCCAGCTTGCCCATCGTCCCCGTGGCTTCGGCCAGCAGGTAGTAGAAGGTCACGCGGCTCTTGGTCTTGTCGGCTTTCATTTTGGTGAGCACGGTGGCCATGCCGGCGTCGGCGTCAGCGGCGGACAAACCCAGCTTCTTGGCGGCAAAGCCCTCGCGCACACGTGCCAGCTCTTCCGGGTCGGTGCCCGAAACCAGCGACGAATCTTTGTTGCGCAGCGCGATGCCGCAATACTTGACGATGGCATCGACGGCGGCCTCGTTAACCGGGCTGCTGTATTTACCAACGTCGGCGCTGTATTCGCTCATGTTCAAACCTCCTGTTGTAGACAAAGCAGAGGTTCGCAGCCAATCGGCCGCTCGTCAAGAGGTTTGGCTGGGCAAAGAACTGGCCGGCTCACCCCTGAAGCTGCTTTTGGAAGACCAGGCCCGCATGTTCGCGCAGAGCGTGGAACTTGATCTTGGGCCAGTTTTCTTGCATGGCACGCAGCTCGCCGGCATATTCCAGCAGCACGCAAGGCGCGTCGACGGCATCCAGGGCTACTCGGTGCGCGTTACCGTCGATAAAGCGTTTGAGTTCGCGCTCGCTGGCGGCGGGCCCTTCCTCGAGCTCGCACGTGACCCAACGCGCCACGTTATAGCGTGCCGGCATCACACGGGCCTTGACGCCGTACTCATGTTCCAGTCGGTGGGCGACCACTTCAAATTGCAACTGCCCGACGGCACCCAGCAACAGCATCGTGCCGGCCACCGGGCGAAACACCTGAATCGCGCCCTCTTCGCCCAGCTGGGTCAAGCCCGCGCGCAACTGTTTGGTGCGCAGCGGGTCGGCCACCTCCACGCTGCGAAACATTTCGGGCGCGAAGAAGGGCAGACCCGTGAACTGAAGCGCTTCGCCCTCCGTCAGGGTGTCGCCCAGTTGCAACACGCCGTGGTTCGGGATGCCGATGATGTCGCCGGCAAACGCTTCTTCCAGAAGCTCGCGCCGCTGGCTCAGAAAGCTAACCACTGTGTTGGGGCGCATTTCCTTGCCACTGCGCGTAACCTTCAGCCGCATGCCGCGCTCGAAGTGGCCACTGGCCACGCGCACAAAGGCGATGCGGTCGCGGTGCGCCGGATCCATATTCGCTTGAATCTTGAAGACCACGCCGGTGAATTTGGGCTCGATGGGCTGTACGGTGCGCTGGATGGCGGCCTTGGCGCCGGGCTGCGGTGCCAGGTCGACCAGCGCGTCCAGCACTTCGCGCACACCGAAATTGTTGATGGCCGAGCCGAAAAACATCGGCGTCTGCTGGCCCGCCAGGAATTCAGTTTCATCAAAGGCGGGTGCTGCCTCGCGCACCAGCTCGATCTCGCCGGCTGCCTGCTCGAACGCAGCGCCGAACCGCTGCTGAAGCACCGGGTTGGCCAGGCCGTCGATGATCTCGTCATCATCCTTGTTGCGGTCTTCGCCTGGCGAGAACACGCGCATCTGGTTTTTGCGCAGGTCCAGCACGCCGCCGAAGAACTTCGCCATGCCCACCGGCCAGGTGAAGGGCACAACCGACATGCCCAGCTCGCGCTCGATCTCGTCCATCAGCGCGAGAGGCTCCTGCACTTCGCGGTCCATTTTGTTGACGAAGGTGAGGATGGGCGTGTTGCGCGCGCGGCAGACCTGCAGCAGGCGCCGCGTCTGCGGCTCCACGCCGTTGGCCGCATCAATCACCATCAGCGCGGCGTCCACCGCAGTCAACACACGGTAGGTGTCTTCGCTGAAGTCCTGGTGGCCGGGGGTGTCCAGCAGGTTGATCACGCAGTCGCGGTACTCCATCTGCATCACGGAGGACGCCACCGAGATGCCGCGCTGCTTTTCAATTTCCATCCAGTCGGACGTCGCGTGCCGCGTGGCCTTGCGCGCCTTGACCGAGCCGGCGATCTGGATCGCGCCGGAGAACAGCAGCAGCTTCTCCGTCAGCGTGGTCTTGCCGGCGTCGGGGTGGGAAATGATGGCGAAGGTGCGCCGGCGGCGCACCTGGTCTTGCAGGTCGGAGGACATGGGAGGCGCGCCACGTGCGTGCAACACGGGGCCGGAGCAGCAGCAGGAAGCCCGCGATTATCCGGGTGCTGGCGCAAGCTTACCTAGAGGCCGCTAAAAGCGAATTGACGGTGCCGGCCACGCGCTCAGTTCAGCGGCGTCAGCAGCAGCGCGCGCTTGAGTCCGTTGCGCAGGCCGGTGGCTGCAATTTGCCCCCGGTCATTGATGCCGCTGGCCTTTTGCAGGCGAAGGCCCGCTGCGGCCGTTGGGTCGATGAGAGTTTGCAGCTCGAATGCGCCTCCATTGCGCCACAGGGCCGGCGTTTCGGTCCGGGCGGGCGTACCGGCGATGACATCGGCATAGCTGGCCGCTTCGCCGATCACTTGCCCCAGGTTGTTGATGGCGAAGGGCCGGGCGCTGTTGTAGCCCGGCACCAATGGCAGAAAGCGGGCGGTACGCGCACTGTCGTTGTCCCACAGCACCGGGTGCGCACCGAATATACCCTGGCCGGCCCCCTTCACCCACCACCTGCCCCAAGTCATTGACTGCATTGGCGATACTGGCCTCGCCGCCCAGCGGGGCTGGCAGAACTTCCAAGGTGTGCTTGGCGTCATTGCGCCAAAGCACCGCTCTGGCGCCGCCGTCGTGCGCCGACTGCCCGACGCCAACGCCAGCCCTGTTGAAGCCTTGCGCCAAAGATTGAATGCTGCGCGGATCGCTCGCCCCCGGCAGGTGCGGGAAGGCCTCCAGGCGATAGCGTTTGGGATCCTTGGCATCAGGGCGCCAGATGGCGGCGGTCCAGAGGCCCTTGCTGCCCTGGATGTAGTAGCCACCCACCCAGCCGTTGTCGCCAACGAACAGCGGATAGGTATTGCCACTGCTGTTGGGGAAGAAGTTCACCCACTGGTCGTTGCCCAGCGTGACCCAGCCCTGCGGCCGCAGATTCCCCGTGTCGGCATGTCCGGCCACGCGGCCGAAGTTGTTGATAACCGTGCCCTGCGCGTAGGTGCCGTTGCGCCACTTGCCCAGAGAGACCACGGTGCCTTGGCGCCAGACCACCGCAGTCTGGTTCCAATTTTCAGTGGCGGGTGCGCAGTGCCCAACCACTTCGGACATGTCGTTAACGCCCGTGGCCGTGCACTGTGCCGAGCCCGGCAGCAGCGGCAGCTCGTTCACTGCATAGCGCAGTTGGGCCAGGGCAGCGGTGCTTGCCAGAAGCCCGAAGGCCAGCAGTAGCACCTGGGTCGCTGGGCGTGTTGGTTTGGTTTTGGCTTGCATGGTCAATCCTCCGTGGAAATGAACCAAGGTGTTGCAAGGCCTATGCCCACCGGCACCCATCAGCAACCCAATGAAAACAATCAGTTACGACGGTCGAAAGTAACCGTTGGGTCAAATGCCCCACCCAATGGGTTGACTGCCCCACCGCCGCCTCGCTAGCAGTGTTAGCCGTCAGGGCTCACGCAGGCCAAACTTTTCAATGCGGTAGCGCAAGGTGTCGCGCGAGACCCCCAGCGCACGCGCTGCATGCGTCACGTTCCAGTGATTGCGCTGCAAGGCGTCCAGCAGCAGTCGGCGCTCGACGTCTTGAAGGCTTTCGGGCTGGGGCGTGGTCTGCGTCCGCCATTGCGCGGCCAAGCTGGCGTCCGGCGCAACAGGCAAACCCAGGTCGTCCACCTCAATGACCGCATCCTGGGCCAGCATGACGCACTGCTCGACGACATTGGCCAGCTCACGCACATTGCCGGGCCAAGCGTAGGTTTGCAAGGCGCGCAGCGCAGCATCGGCAAAGTGCAGCTCGGGTTTGCCATAGCGGCGCGCAAACCGCGCCAGGAAGTGCTGGGCCAAGAGGGCCTGGTCACCCTCTCGGGCGTTCAAGGGCGGCAAATCCACCCGCACCGTATTCAGCCTGAAATACAGGTCGCTGCGAAACTGCCCGGCCTGAACCAGCTCCTCGAGGCGCCGGTTGGTGGCGGCCAGCACACGGATGTCCACCTGGGTCTGCCGCACACTGCCCAAGCGGCGCATGGAGCGGTCTTCCAGCAGCTTGAGCAGCTTGGCCTGAGTGGGCAGTTCAAGCTCCCCAATCTCATCCAGGAACAGCGTGCCGCCATGAGCCGCCTCCACCAAGCCGATGCGGCGCTCCCGTGCGTCTGTGAAGGCGCCACGTTCGTGACCAAAGAGCTCGCCTTCAACCAGTTGCGACGGCAGGCTGGCGCAGTTGATTTCAACAAAGGGCCCGGCGCGGCGCGGGCCATCAAAGTGCAGCGCGCGGGCCACCAGCTCTTTGCCGGTGCCGGTGTCACCGAGGATCAGCACAGCGGGTGATGGGCCGTCGGACAGGCGTGCCTCGGCGTCCAGAATTTGGCGCAGGCGGCCGCGCAGCTTTTGCATGGCCGCCGAGTTGCCGACCAGCGCCTGGAGGCCTTGGGCAGCCGCGGGCACGCCGTCAACGCTGCGGCGCAAGTGCTGCAGTTCTTGGGTCTGCCGTTGCGACTGCATGGCGCGGTCCAGGGCCTGCTTGAGCTGGTGCAGCGAGACGGGCTTGATCAGGTAGTCCACAGCGCCGTTTTTCATGGCGTCCACCGCCACCTGTTCACTGCCATGGCCCGTGGCCATGATCACGGGCAGTTTGGGTTCGCGCTCGCGGATTTGTTTGAGCACTTCCAGGCCCTGCTTGCCGGGCAGGTTGTGGTCCAGCACCACCACGTCCGGGCGCATCTCGTCCAGCAGCGCAAGCCCCTGCTCGCCGCTTTCGGCAATCTGGCAGCTCAAGCCCTGCCGCTCCAGATAGACACAAATGTTGCGTGCCAGAACGGGCTCGTCTTCGACGATGAGAACGCTGTAGCTCATGCGGGCATGGAACTCGCAGCCATCAGCTGGCGAAGGGCAAGGTCAATATGGCCAGCGTGCCACGGCCGAGTTCGCTGTGCAAGCGCAGGCTGCCGCCCGAACGCTCGATCGTGCGGCGAGCCAAAGGTAAGCCAACACCCAGGCCCGTGCGCTTCGTGGTGTGGAAAGGTATGAAGACCCGCGCCAGGTCAGCGGTCGCAATGCCCGTGCCGGTGTCTGCCACGTGCAGCTCCAGGCTGCGTTTGTGGGGCGTGATCGTCAGGCTCAACTCGCCACCTTTGGGCATGGCGTCCAGGGCGTTGGAGATCAGGTTGTCCAAGGCTTGTTCCAAGGCAGGTTTGTCAGCCAGCACATGCGGCAGTTCCTGGGGCAGGCCGTGCGCCAGCCGGCAGGCAAAAACCACGTTCTGACGGGTGGCGCGACCATGGTGATGGTGAAGTACGCCGTCGCACAAAGCGACGAGGTTAACCGCAGCCAGTTGGCGCCCGCCTTGCTGGGCATAGGCGAGCAGCTTGTGGATCCAGGCTTGGAGGCGGTCGACCTCGCTCATGATGTCCCGAGCTGTGGGTGCCTCGGGCCCTGTGGACATGAGTTCGGCAGATGACCGGATAGAGCCCAGCGGGTTGCGCAGGCCATGCGCCACAGCCGACGCCATGTCGCCCACGGCTGCCAGCGATTCTTGGGTGACGATGGTGTGCCGCTGCCGGCCAATTTCTCGGTCGGCGCGCATGACCAGGCCCACCAACGCCAGGTAAATCAGCAAACCGCTGGCTGCACACGCCAGCCAGATGTCCCGGGTCATTTCGTGCACGGACTGCACCAGCCGAACGGGCTCCATATACAGCTCAGCCACACCAACCACGGTCTGGGCCGCGTCGCGTACGGGGATGTAGACCTCGATCGCATCACGCGCAGCGCTGGGTATGAAGGCATGTTCTGGCTTGATGAAGCGGGCCGTTTCAAGCAGCTTGCTTTCCAAGGCGAGCTGTCCGCCCAGCGCCGTTTCCAAGCCTTCATTGGGGCCCGTGTCATGCCCAATGGCCGCCCGGTTGGTGGACCAGACCAAGCGCCGCTGCGAATCAAACACATTGGTGTGCACCAGCCCAGGCATGCGTGCCAGTTCACCGAACAAGGCTTCAAAGTCCTTGGGGTCGTGGGAGCGCGCGAACAGTTTGTCGCCCTGCTGCATGCGCACCAGGCTGTCCAGAAACTCCTGCGCCAGCTCAGCGTTGCGGCGAATCATGCGCTCGGACACATTGCGCGACAACAGCGCCGCGCTGATCGAAGCCGTGGTCAGCACGCACAGCAAGCTGAGTACGGCAAAGCGGCGCGTCCACAGCATGGCGGGTGTGCCGGACGACGGATTCACATTACTGACTGCTGGCTTGCCTGTGCGAGAAAACTGCGTGCGCCAGCTGGCCGCGGCGCGCACTTCAGGGTAGATGCTTTCCTGAAACTGCGTGGTCGTGGGTTCGCCCAGGCTGGTGACTCGCCAGTTCGATGGCCTTGTTGCCCGTCACCATGGACCAGATGAGGTTTTCGCGGTGGTGGATGCTGCCGTAGATGTTGGCCGCCACGTGCACGGCCACGGCACACAAGGTCAAATTGACGAGGAGGACGTGCAGCTCTTCGACAGTTTCGTTGCCCCAAAAGGCATCGGTGGTCATCAAAAAGCCCGTGATGCCAATGCCCACCACGGCAGCCATCAAAGCCAGGATCATGGCTGCGCCCGCCGGGTTGTGGCCCAGATGGCGCGGCTCGCGCCCGCGCACCACAGCCCGCAAGTAGCGCAGCAGCCGCTGTGGCGTGGGTACAAAGTTAGAGAAGCGCGCGGCGCGGCTGCCCTTGAAACCCCACACCACCCGCGAAGCCACCAGTGCCAGGGTCACATAGCCCGCACCCTTGTGCACCCAGGCCGGCATACCGGTGGTCGACCAGTAAG
The DNA here is from genome assembly GCA_965249635.1 of Rubrivivax sp. GTDB lineage: Bacteria > Pseudomonadota > Gammaproteobacteria > Burkholderiales > Burkholderiaceae_C > Rubrivivax. The sequence continues at coordinate 296,679 of OZ252249.1, forward strand.
CCAAGGCAAAGGCTGCAACCAGGCTCCAGTGGAAGACCCGCACAAAGCGGTCCCACACGCGGATGGTGTGGACCTCAGCCAAGGCGGGCCCTGCAGCGCGGGGTGAAGACTGGAGTGGTCACTGAACGTTGGCTTCGGCGATGGCGCCGGTGATGGGGTGGAAATAGATCTCAACCTTGCGGCCGGCCTTGTCGTGGCCGTAAATTTCCCAGCAATTGCCCTTGGAAACGTGCAGCTTCTTGACGTCGTCGCGATAGCCGAGCGCCGTGAATTTTTCGGTCATCTGGGCTTCGGTCAACCATTTGGTGCGCGGCTCGCTGGTGCAGGTGGGGCCAGCCAAGGCAGGCGCGCAGACAGCGGCGAAAAGGGCGCAGACGGCCAGGCTCTTGATTCTTGACAACGACATGTATGACTCCTCGAGATGATGGTCTTCAACAGCCGCGCGCCCAACGCGCTCGGCCGTGACCTTCATCAGAGGGCGCAAGGAGCATGCCACTCTCTTCTGCCCCGGGTGGACCCTGCGGACCCCCAAGCCGTGGGTGAAGTGACCCACCGGATGGGGCATTTGACACACCCAGAGCCCCCACATCACCCTGTGGGCGTCAGGGCCGAACCAGTGCCCGTCGGCCCAGACCGCTTCAGCGCGTCATCTGCACCACGCGCGGTTCCACCACAAACAACTCAGGCTTGCTCGGGTCCACCGTGAATTTCACCCAGTGCAGCAGCGGGCTGCCATAGGTCTGCACGCGGATCACGCTGGGCACCTGCGGCGCAGGCTCGCTGGCGCGGGCGAAGGGGCGGTCGTGGATGAACAGGTGTCGGTCGCCGTGAAGTAAGGCCACCGGGCGGCCAAAGGCCTGCGCTTTGGTTTTGATACGGCCCAGCACGCCATCAAAGCCGGCCCGCGCTTTGCTGCCAGGGGGCTGCTCGAAAACCGGGTTGGCTTGGAAGGCCAGAACCACGCCGCGCGCCTTGATGGTTTGGGCCAGTTCGAAAGCACGGTCCACCCAGGCCATGTTGGCGGCTTCGCGGGCTTTGAATTCGGCCAAACGGTCGGCGCGGGGTTTGGCTTGCGAGTCGGCTTGGGGCAGGCCGCTCCAGGGTTCCAGGTTGTTGCCACTGCCCACCATGTGCAGCGTGGCAACGACCACGTCGCCGCGTACGAACATGGCGTTTTCAACAAAGGTTTCAAAGCCCTTTTGGCGCGACTGCGGAATCAGCGGCATCGGGCGCTGGCCGCCGCTGCGCGTGGGTTCGGCAAAAAACAACTTGCGCAAGTGCGCCAGCCGCTCAGTGGGCAAATGGTTGCCGTTGTTGGCGCGGTGGCAGTCGGTCCATTCGTTGTCGCCGGGGGTGTAAACCACAGGCGCGGCGAAGCTTTGGATTTGCTGGTGCCGCGCAGCCAGCAAGGTGTTGGAGCACAGCTCGGCGCCGCCTTTGATGTCGCCCACGTGCAGCACAAAGGCCACGTCCTTGTCGGCATTGACTTCTGCGATCAGCGCGTCCACCACACGCACCTCGCTGGGGTTGTAAGGCATGTCGCCGACCAAAGCGAAGGCCATCGGGGCTGCTCGGTTGGGCGCGGCGTTTGGTGCAGCAGCCATCAGGCTCTGGCGCTGTGGGTCATCGCCTGCGGAGGTGCCTGGCTGGGGGCTGCCACAGGCCGCAAGTGCTAACAAGAGGCTGGCCAGCAGGCCGGCCACGCGCGCCTTGCGCAAAAGCGGGAGCCTGAGTTGAAGAGTCGTGCGCATGGTGGTGTGTAAGTCGAGCGGTCAGTGGAGCAAGCAGTGCAAAGCGCAAGTCTATGCGCTCAAGTTTGGGCACACTGCAGACCCATGGCTTCTGATCCTCGTCCCGCTTCATCGCCTTCGTCGCGCGCCCCTTTGTCGCAAACGCCTGCTGAGCCCGCGCGCCCGCGTGCATTCCATTGCCCCAGTTGTGGCGCGGCCATGGCCTTCGATCCCGCGCGCACCGCCTTGGCTTGCACCGCTTGTGCCTTTGCGCGGCCGCTGCCAGAACCCACGGCCGATGCGCAGGCTCAGGCCCTGCGTGAACAAGACTACCTGGACGCCCTGCGTCGCTTGGCTGCGCGTGAGCCCAGCCTCGAGGCGCGCGTGGTGGATTGCCCTTCCTGCGGCGCACAAAGCCGCTTTGAAGGCCATGTGGTGGGCGACCGATGCGCCTTCTGTGCCACGCCGCTGCTACTGGACCACAGCCGCACCGAGCGCCTGATTGCCGCGCAAGCTGTGTTGCCCTTTGCGCTAAACCGCGCGTCGGCGCAGCAGGTTTTTGCACGCTGGGTGGGCAGCCGCTGGTTTGCGCCGAATGCACTCAAGCGCACCGTGAGCCAGGCCGACGGCATCAAAGGTGTCTACATGCCCTGGTGGACCTTTGACGCCAGCACCGCCACGCGCTACCAAGGTCAACGCGGCACACGCCGCCATGTGCTGGACAACCACCCTGGCGCCAGCGCGCGTGGCGGTGCCAACAGCCGGGTCGTCACCGACTGGCAAAGCGTGGCGGGCGCGGTGCAGGTGGCGTTTGACGACATCTTGGTGGCGGGTTCGCCATCAGTGCCCGCGCACCTGGCGCGCGTGCTCGACCAGTGGAACCTGCAGAAGCTTCAACCGCCGGCTGGCGAGCTGATGGCCGGCTTTACGGTGGAGGTTTACCGCCACGCGCTGGAGCCCGCGTTCAGCCAGGCCCGCGCGCGGATGGAGCCGGCTATTGGCGCGGCCATCTGCCGCGACATCGGTGGCGACGCGCAGCGCGTTGACGCGCGCCAAACGGTGGTGGACGACATTCGCTTCAAACACCTCTTGCTGCCGGTTTGGATAGGCAGTTACCGATTCGGCGGCAAGCCTTTCCAGGTGGTGGTGAATGGCCAGACCGGCGAGGTTGAGGGCGACCGGCCCTACTCCGCAGGCAAGATCGCGCTGGCCGTGCTGCTGGCCTTGTTGGTGCTGGCGCTGGTGATGGCGACCCAGCAGCGCTGACCGCCAAGTTCCCCCTTAAGCTACCCGCCACAGCTTTGCCCCGTACCGTGAAACATACCGATTGAACAAGCCCATGACCAGCAAATCAAGCCCAGCAACCGCAGTCCTGGTCGACGTACAGGTCGATGACCGCGTGGCCACCATCACCCTGATGCGGCCCGAAAAGCGCAATGCCATCAGCCTGCGCGTCGTCCAGCGTTTGCAGCAGGCTTTTGAAACCCTGCCTGACACCGTGCGCGTGGTCATCCTGGCCGGCGCCGGCACGCACTTCTGCGCCGGGCTCGATTTGTCTGAGCTCTCGGTTGCCACGCCGCAAGAAGGCATGCGCCATTCTTTCGCTTGGTATGAAGCCTTCGGAAAGATTCAATTCGGCCGCGTGCCGGTGATCTGTGTGATGCAAGGCGCGGTGGTGGGTGGTGGGCTGGAGTTGGCTTCGTCCGCACATGTGCGCGTGGCCGAGGCTTCAGCGTATTTCGGCCTGCCTGAAGGCCAACGCGGCATTTTCTTGGGTGGTGGCGGCTCGGTGCGGGTGTCAAAGCTGATCGGTTTTTCTCGCGTGACCGAGATGATGCTGACGGGCCATGTGTACAACGCCAGCGAAGCGTTTGCCATCGGCCTGGTTCACTACGTGACGCCAGCCGGTGAGGGCATGGCCAAGGCGCGTGAACTGGCCGAAAAAATTGCCGGCAACGCGCCGCTGTCGAACTACGCCATCACCAGCGCCTTGCCGCTGATTGCGGAGCAACCCATGTCGCATGGCTTGATGACCGAAGCCTTGATGGCTGCCATTACCCAAGGCGCGCCCGAGGCCAAAGAGCGGGTCAATGCCTTTCTCGACAAGCGTGCCGCCAAGGTCAAGCCGTCATCAGATGCAGGCGAGGCAGGTTGAACATGAACGCCATGAACGCATGAACGCGTCAACTGCAGCCTTTCGGCCCGTGGAGCTGGGCCCTTATGACGGCATTGCCGAACAACGCGCCGACGGCAGTTGGCTGCTGCGCTCGAGCGAGGGGCTGGCGCCCTACGCGCGGGCTTATACCGAGATGCTGGCGGGCTGGGCCGCTGCCGCGCCGCAGCGCAGCTTTCTTGCCAAACGCGGTGCCGATGGCCAGTGGCGACACCTCACCTATGCCGACGCCTACGCCAGCGCGTGTGCCATCGGGCAAGCCTTGTTGGCGCGCGGCCTCGGGCCAGATCGCCCGGTCATGATCTTGTCGGGCAACGACCTGGAGCATGCGCTGCTGGCGCTGGGCGCCATGCATGTGGGCATTCCCTATGCGCCCATCTCGCCAGCCTATTCGCTGCTGGCGCCTGACGCGGCGCGTGTGAAACACGCCGTTGATTTGCTCACGCCGGGTTTGATATTTGCGGCCGATGCGGACCCCTTCGCGCGGGCCATTCAGGTCGCAGCGCCCGCTGATTGCGAATTGGTTTTCACGCAAGGTGTCATCGCCGGGCGGCCTTGCACCCCGTTTGAGGCTCTGCTCAAAACAACGCCCACGCCGGCTGTGGCCGCCGCGCACGCAGCCATCAACGGCGACACGCTGGCCAAGTTTTTGTTCACCTCAGGCTCCACCAAGATGCCCAAGGCCGTGGTCACCACGCACCGCATGGTGTGCTGCAACCCGGTGATGAATGGCCAAGCCTACCCTTTTGTACACACCCAGCCGCCCACCTTGGTGGACTGGCTGCCATGGCATCACGTGGCCGGTGGCAGCGCGGATTTCGGGTTGGTACTGCGTCACGGCGGCACGCTGTACATCGACGACGGGCGGCCCACCACCGAGGGCATCGGCGAGACTGTGCGCAACCTGCGCGAGATCGCCCCCACGATGTACTACACCGTGCCCAAGGGCCTGGAGATGCTGGCGCAGGCCATGAAAGATGACACGGCCCTGCGCGAGCGTTTTTTCAGCCGGCTGCAATTGATTTTTCCAGCGGGTGCTGCCCTGCCGCCGCCGTTGAAAGACGCCATCGAAACCATGGCCGTGCAAACCGTGGGCTGCCGCATTCCGATGACCATGGGCTTGGGCATGACCGAGACGGCGCCCTTTGCACTTACTGCTCACCTGCCCGACTGGCAGCCCGGCTTGGTGGGCCTGCCGGCCGCCGGCGTTGAAGTGAAGCTGGCGCCCGCGGGCGGCAAGATGGAGGTGCGCTATCGCGGCCCCAGCATCACGCCGGGCTACTGGCGCCAGCCGGCACTCACGGCCGAGACGCTTGATGACGAAGGCTTCTTCTGCAGCGGCGACGGCGCACGCTTCATCGACCCGGACCGGCCCGAGCGGGGCCTTCGATTCGACGGCCGCATCGCCGAGGACTTCAAGCTGGCCACCGGCACCTGGGTCAATGTGGGCGCCCTGAGAGCTACCGTGATCGGAGCTGGTTCGCCCTACATCCACGACGCCGTGATTGCGGGCCACGACCGCATGAGTTTGGGCATGCTGGTGTTGTTGCTGCCGGCCGCTTCGCAACTGTCCAGCCGCCTGCATGCGGGTGCCAGCATGGCCGAGATGGCGGCCGACCTTGAGATTCGCGCATGGCTGCAGACTTTGCTCAACCGTCTGGCCGGCGAGGCCACCGGCAGCTCGCACCGCATCGCCCGCGCCCTCATCCTGGCCGAGCCCGCCACGCTGGGCAGCGGCGAGATGACGGACAAAGGCTCCATCAACCAGCGTGCGGTCTTGCAGCGCCGTGCAGCGCTGGTTGAGCAGCTTTACACCGAGCCGCCGGGGCCGCAAGTCATCTGCGCACGCTGACGAGTTTGCCGGTCTGCGCTGTGTTGGGCGCCAGGGCGGGCCTGGCAGGCGACCCTTTGACCGCCGCGCCGCGCACCTCGAAGTGCACGGTTTGCAGCACGCGGCCGTCCGGCGCCAACAGGCTGAGTTCGTGTTTGCCGGGCCAAGGCGCCCAACTCGCCCGATGGGTTTGCAGCGCTGTGTCGGCGCCATCGTTCGCACGGGCCGCACGGCCATGGCTGCGGCCGGGCAATAGGCGCCCGTCCAGCAGCCACTGTCCGGGCTCACCCTCAAAAACGATGCGCTGCGCGGCCGGTGGAATATCAGGGTCCAGCGCAAAGATGCTGCCGTCGCTGGGGTGAGTGATGCCGTAGCGAGAGTGGCGGTTGGTGTGGTCGGTGTGCCCGATTGCGCGGCGTGTGAGCTCAGCCCGATCTGCGCGCTGGGCACGATCAGCGATTGTTCGCTTCCCGCCAGAAACAGCTCGGTACGCGGTGGTTCTCGGCCATCGGCGTAGCGCAGCGGCGCTGCCACAACGCCGGGTGGCAATCCCGGTGGCGCTAGGGAAGGCTTCCCTTCGTGCAGCGCCAGCATGATGCTTCGCCACACCGGCGCCGCACCGCCCACGCCGCTGATCTGGTGCATGGGCGCGCCACTGGCGTTGCCCACCCACACGCCAACGGTGTAGCGGCTGCTGAAGCCGATGCACCAGTTGTCGCGCATGTCCTTGCTGGTGCCGGTTTTGACCGCCGCAAAGCCCGGCAGAGCCAGCGCGCTGTCCAGCCCGAAGGTGGCCGCGCGGGCCGCGTTGTCCGCCAGGATGTCGGTGACCAGATGGCTGGCTGAAGCATCGGCGACGCGCTGCGGCGAGTGCGGGGTGATCCGGGGTCGTTGGATCGCCTGAGCGTGAGTAAACGGCTGCCTTCGCGCGCGGGTTTGTGTCCGCCAACACCCATCGCGGCGGCGAAAGGCGCCCGCCGTTGGCCAGCGCGCGGTAGGCGTTGCTCAGGTCCAGCAGGGTGACCTCAGCGCTGCCAAGGGCCAATGCTTGACCATAGTAGCCGCCGGTCTGCGGCAGTTGCAGGCCCCAGGCGTTCAAGCGCTGCAGCAAAGCGTCAGGCGGGAGCATCGCCCCCACACGCACGGCCGGGATGTTCAGGCTGCCGGCCAGCGCTTGGCGCGCGCTGACCCAGCCCCGAAAGCGGCGGTCGTAGTTCTGCGGCAGGTACAGGCCGCCGCCCGTCTGCAATTGCGCAGGCGAGTCGTCGAGCAGCGAGGCCGGTGTGATCAGCCGCTGCTCAAACGCCAGTTGGTAGACAAAGGGCTTCAAAGTTGAACCCGGCTGGCGACGGGCCAGCACGCCGTCAACCTCATGCGCGCCGGACAGCCCCGGCCCGCTGCTACCCACCCAGGCCAGCACCTCGCCGCTGGCGTTGTCCAGCACCACCACCGCGCCGTCTTCGACGTTGCGCCCGCTGAGTTCGGCCAGATGCTGGCGCAGGCTGCGCAGCGCCAGCCGTTGCAGGCCGGCGTCCAGCGTGCTGCGTGCACTGACAGGCCCTGCGGGCCGCAGCACCTGTCGCGCTAGATGAGGCGCCAGTGTTTCGCCCAAGCTGGCCTTGCCACTGCGCTGCAGCACGGCTGCTGCCAGCTCGGGAAGGCCTGTGCAGGGCCGATGCTGCAGGCTCAGTACGCCACAAGCGCGCTCGGCCACGCGGGTGGCTGCGGCATTGGGCGCACGCACCAGCGCGGCGGTGATCGCCGCTTCCTGTGCGTCCAGCCCGCTGGCGTGCTTGCCAAAGAGCGCCTGCGCCATCGCTGCCACGCCGACCAGCTCGCCGCGCAAGGGCACGCTGTTGAGGTAGGCCTCCAGGATTTCGTGTTTTTTCCAGCGCGCTTCCAGTTGTGTGGCCGTCAGCGCCTGCCCGAGCTTTTGCCCGATGGTGCGCCCGCCTGCCGGCCGCGCAAGCCCGTCATCCAGCAGGCCGGCCAACTGCATGGTGAGTGTTGAAGCGCCTTGCGTGCGCTGGTTCCAGGCGTTGGCCCAGGCGCTGCGCGCCACGCCGCTCCAGTCGATGCCGCTGTGCTGCCAGAAGCGCCGGTCTTCGCTAAGCACGATGGCGTCCAGCAACGCGGGCGACAGGTCCTGTAGCGGCACCCAGGGCAGGCGGCGCACCTGGTGGTCGGTACGCAGGGTCTGCAAAAGCACACCCTGACGGTCTAGCAGTTGAGCGTCCGAAGGCCGGTGCGCGGTGCGCACCTCGTTGAACGTGGCGAGCGCCTGCGCTGCGCTGGCGGACAGGGCCAGCAACGCAGGCAGCGCGGTGCGCTGAAGAAAACGCCGGGCCGCCCCAGGATTTCTTAACCCCCTCGGCGGGCCCGACGGCCGCAGGCCAGCAGGTGTGGGGGCGCACTGCTGCCTCACGGCTGCACATCCAACGGTGCGTTGGGCGCCTCGCCAAAGCGCTCGGGCGCATACATGGCTTCCACGCGCGTGGGCGGCAGTGTGAAGCGCCCCGGGTTGTTCAGGCGCAGCGTGTATTCAACAACATGCGTGCCACGCGGCAGGTAGCCGAAGTAGCGCCGGAAGGCGCCGGCGGCGCGTTCGTCGTAGGCCACCCAGGCGTTGCCCGTATTGCGTTCGCTGGTGGTGGCGATGGCCGAGTCGCCGCCCAAACCCGAGCCCAGCAAACTGGCGCCGGCCGGCACGGGGTCGCTGACCACGGCCCAGCTCATGTCGGCCTGGGCCTGGATCTCCAGCCGCACGCGAACCACATCGCCGCGTGTCCAACGGCCGGGCGTCTTCTGCTGCACGGCGTTAAATCTGCGCGCGATGCTGTAGCCGCGCTCCAAAGGCGCCGTCAAGGGTAGGGCAGCCAGACTTTGTACGCTGAGCCAGGGCTTGCCAGCGCCCTCGTGAACCACACGCAGGCTGCCGTCCTTGGCGGGCCAGGGCACCGTCACGCTGCCGCCGTCCGGTGAGGCCGCCCAGTCGATGCGCTGCGGTGCTGCGCCGCTGCCCATGCTGGCCAGCGTTTGCCCGGCAGGGCGTTCGGCCTCAAAGCGGGCACCGAATTTTCTCAGCGCCAGCACGCTCCAGACATTGGCCGTCGTCGTGGACCACTGCCCGCGCTGCTGGCGGCCCAGGTGCCCGGCTACCAGGCGGGGCATGTCGCCGCGCCAGGCGGCGTCGTCCATGACGGCCAGCATCAGCCGCGCGGCGTTGGCGTCGGCGTTGTCCATCAGCCACCACCAGTGGTCGGTCTGCTCGGTGCTGAAGCGCAGCGTGGTGCCGCTGAAATCCAGGCGCGTGCGCAATTGCTGTTGCACGGCGGTTTGCAGCGCCGCCAACGGCGCGGAGGTGGGCGCTGCGGCCGCCAAGCGCTGCGAAACCGTGAGCGCATCGATCAACGCCCCGGTGGGCCACTGCGCAACGGCATCGGGCGCCGTGCGGATGCTGCCCAGCCAGCGCGCATCGGCCTTGCCGTGTCGCGCCAAGGCGGCCAGTGCGGCCAGTTTGCGCACCTCCAGATCCGGCTGCGGTGACCAAAAGCGCCGCTCGATGCGGCCGGTGACAAAGGCCGTCAAGCCCTGCACCATGCGCGAAAGCGCCGGCTCCGGAATCGCCATGCCCGCTTCGAAAGCCGCGCTCAACAGATAAGCCGTCAAGCTGTCGCTGCCGCGTGGCGGGTCGCCCGCGTTCGGCGGAAAGTAGCTCGCCAGGCCGTCGGCGTCCAGGTAGCCTGGCAGCAGTTGTGTCCAAGCGGCCCAACGTGTGGCGTCGTTCAGACCGATGGCTACCGAGGCCTGTTGTTCCAGGCAGGTGTAGGGATAACGTTCGAAATACGCCTGCAAACCGGGTAAGCTGCTGCCCAGCCGGGCCTGCGCGGTGATGGCCAAGCCGCCGCGCTTGACGCCACCCAGTGCCAAGGCTTCCGGTGGTGCAGCCACCGGAAGCGTGAGAGTGCCGTCAAGTTGCTGCAGGCTGGCTTGCAGCACACGCACCGGTACAGCCGCTTCGACACGCTGGTTGATGCGCACTCGGTCTTGCAGGGCTTTGTTTCCCGCAGATGCGCTTGCGGGCACCCCCGTTGCTTCCGCCGCCACCTCCCAGTTCAGCCGCGTGGCGCCGGGTGGCACGTCCACGGTCCACACCACCTCACGCGCACTGTCGGCAGACAGTGTCAGCTCTTGCGGCGCCAGGGCTGCCAAGGGAGTGACGGCGCCCTCGGCGGTGCCTGTCAGGCTGGCGCGCAGCTTCAGTTCGCGCGCCGTGGTGTTGCGCACGGTGACCAGCGCCTGGAAGCGGTCGCCCTCGCGCACCAACGGCGGCAGGCCGGCCAGCACTTGCAGGTCTTGCGTGACGCGGATTTCTGCCTGCCCGGTGCCGAAGCGCTGCTCGCCATCATCTGCCATGGCAACCAGCCGAAAGCGCGTGAGTGAATCGTTCAGCGGCACCTCGATGGTGGCTTCGCCTTTGTCGTCCAACGCGATCACCGGCTTCCACAGCAGCAGGGTGTCAAACAGCTCGCGAGCACCGGCGCGGCCGCCGCCACCGCCCGCTGCCACGGCCTTGCGCCCGTAGTGCCGCCGGCCGATGACTTCGCTGTGGCCCGAGGCCGTCTGGACGTCCCAGGCGCGCTCGCGGATCAAGCCCTGCAACAGCTTCCATGAGGTGTTGTCCTGCAGATTCAGCAGGCCTTCGTCCACGGCGGCAAAGGCGATCTCGGCGCCGGGCACGGGCTTGCCGTCCTGGCCGGTGACGCGGATGCGCGTGACGGCCATGCCGCGAATGGCGTAGGTGCTCTGATCGGTGCTGACCTGAACTTTCAATTCATGAGCAGCCCAGCCGACCTTCAACGTGACCGCACCCAACTTCGCACTGGGCTTGGACAGGTCCACCATCGCCGTGGGCGCCTGGTAGGCCGGCCCTTCGTCGCGGAAAGCCCGCACCCAACTCAGCGGTTCTTTCCAGCCCCATTGGAAAAAGGAATACCACGGTACCTCGCGGATGCGCCCGCGCAAGGCCAGCACCGTGACCGTGACGTTAGGGCCCCACTGCGGCAGAATCGGCAAGTTCACGGTCGGGTCACTGCCGCGCAGCGTCACCAATCGTGTGTCGAGGATGCCGTCGCGCTCGATGCTAACCAGCGCCGTGGCTTCGCGGAAGGGTGATCGCACCTGCAGCCGTGCCGTCTCGCCGGGCTCGTATCGCGGCTTGTCGGCCAGGACGTCAATGCGGTCATCGTTGTCCTGCTCGAACCACAGCTCGCCTTGGCGCGTGACCCACAGGCTGGCCGCCGCCTGAGCTTTGCGCCCGGCGATGTCGACCGCCACCGCCACCAGTTCCACCTCACCCGAAGTGTCCAGCCTCGCCTCGCAGGAGAACAGGCCTTTGTCGTCGGTCGTGCCCTTGCAGACTTCGCCCAGCTCGCGCACCTCGGTGCGATTGTCGTAGGCATAGAAGCCGCCGACCATGCGCTTGCGCGTGCTCAGCGTCTGGATTTGCCGGCCCTGGATCTGCACCGCCTGCTTGGCGAGCGGCTTGCCGCTGATGTCGAGTGCCAGCGCGGTGAGCGTGGCGCTTCCGGCTGACTTGCCGTTCGTGTTTCCGCCAGCGCTGACCCACGACCCGGCGCGAAGGCCCAGCACCACGGCGCTGGGCCAGGTGGGCACGCGGGTGCTGACGGTCTGCACCTCGCCGTTGGGGTCGTTGTAGCTGAGCTCGGCGCGGATCAGGCCGGGCCGGGTTTGCGCTGCGGCGCCGGGGGCGGCGATGCCCAACGGAATGGTCCAACGTGCCGCGCCGTCCTTGTCGGTGGTCAGCGGCGTGCGGTCGGCCACCAGGCGCGGTGCGGCGGCGTCTTCAGCCTCGTTGTCAGCATCCGGCTGCGGGTTGCGACCGTCGCCGCGCTCGCGCGGCGGCGTGAAGTTGAATTCCGGATAAGCCTCGAAGTTGACGTTGCGCTCGCTCCATTGCGCGGTGCCGCGAAGAGGCGCCTGTGCCATCGCGCCGCCGGCGTTATAGGTCATCTGCACCCCAAGCGACAACTCGCGTGGCGCGACCAAGGGCTCCTTGGGCGCGATCAGCCGTGCATCGATCAGCGGCACGCGGAAAGCTTCAACTCGGAAACTGCCACTGGTCCAGCGGCTGGGCCCACCGTCTTCGCTGCGGGCGGTACCTGAACCTGGCTTGGCTGCATCTGCTTTGGCGTCCTCGCGCTCCAAGACCACCTCATAGCGCCCCAGCTTCGCCGCAGCCGGCACGGCCCACTGCGTCAAGGCGTGGCGCGACGCGGTCCAGCTCAGCGGCAGTGTCTGTTCTTCGCCGCTGCCCTCATGCGTGATGCGCACGCGCGTGGGCAATTTGTCGGCTGGCACGCGCGCCAAGCCGGCCGCAGCTTGCAGTCGCATGAAGTGCTTCATCGACACGGTGTCGCCCACCCGCAGTAATGTGCGGTCCATGACCGTGTGCGCCACCGGCTCGCCGGTACGCTCCTGCCCGTTACTGGCCAGATTGAAGCGCCAGGATTCGATGCCGCGGTTCCAGCTGCTGAAGACAAAGGCGGTGTCCACCACGCCTTTCCCATCGGCCTTCGCGTCCACCTTTCTTGCGGAGACAAAAAACCCGCTGTCGGCCAGGCAGTCGTCGCGTGCGGGTTGCAGCGCTTGTTCGATCAGTGCCCGCCCTTGCGCATCGGTGCGGCCTTGCCACTGCGGCTTGCCTGCGCAATCCAGCACCTGAACTTCAGCGTCAGCTACAGGCTTGGCGCGGTCCAGCGAGGTCACCCAAACCAGGCTGTTGATGCGACCCAGCTTCATGTGCACGGCCAGGTTGGTGACCAGCACAGCGGTACGCACGAACATCGGCGTGGCCGGGGCTTTGGGGTCGCGTGCGAGCAGCGCGTCACCCAAGCGCGAGGATTCGATTTCCACCACGTGCAGCCCCGTCTCTGGCAGCGTTATGCCCACCACCTCAAACGGCCTGGGGTCACCGCCTTGCAGCACGGGCAAATTCAGGCGGCGTGCACTGGGCTCGTTTTTGAGCAGCGAGAGTTCACGCGTCCCTACCTGCCGCTCTACCCGGCGCTTGACGGTGCGCCCGCGTTCGTCTTTTTCCTCCACCTGTTCAAACCAGCGCTCGCGTGGCAGGCCGGCGTCTTTGGCGCTGATTTGGGTTTCGTGCCACTTCTGAACCTGGGCATAGGCCTTGAGCATTTGCAGCGGGTCGTCCAGGCGCTGCACCCGCACCTGGCCACTGGGTGCGGCGGGGCGCAGGTCACCCTGCACATGGCGCAGCGTGACAGGCAGCGCGGGGTCCGCCATGCGTTCCAGGATGCCAAAAGGCGCGGCGGCAAATTTGGCGATGGGCGGCGCCTCGCCTGTGGCCACTGCCAACGGAAAACTCGCTGCGTTGCTCAGGCTGCGGCCCGAACTGTCCTTCAGCGCGGCGGGCAGGTCCAACAGGTAACGGGTATTCGCAGCCAGTGGCGTTGCAAAGCGAACTTCGCTCACCTCAGGTTCGCGGTCGTCTTTGGCAAACACGGGCACCAGCGCCGTTCCACCGCCTGCGGCCGGCCGCAATCGCGCCTGTTGCGCCAGCTCACGCGCAACAGGTGCCGAAAACCGCAGCAGCACCGGGCGTATGGGCAAGCAAGGCGCCTGCGCACGCTCGCGCTCGCAACTCATTTCAGCCGTAAAAGCTTTGCGCACGCGGAATTCATGCACCGTGGGCGAGCGGGTCACCAGCGCCGGGTTGGCTGCCGCAGCCACCCCCGGCCCCAAAACCAAACGCAGCCGCTTGTCCTGCGGCAGCGGACGCGCACAGCGGATCAACACGAATTGCTCGGCCTTCACGGCGCGGCGCTGCTGCTGCAACACCGCTTCGCGCGCCGCACCGGTGACGACCTGCGCGGCCAGCCGCTCGCCAATGCCCTCGGCTTCACACCAGGCGTTGGCCGCCACACTGGCCGGCGTGGGCGCGCCGTTGAACTGCAGCAAGAAATGTTGGTCCTCTTCGACCTCGCTGCCCGCGCTGGGCTGCACACGCTCCACCACCGGCCCACCGGTCTGGAAGCTGAAGCTCGTGCGCCCCGTCAGCGCGCCACCCAGCGGCGCCCAGCCCTCAGCCACACTGAATTCGCAGCGCGTGCCCGGCGGCAGCACCGCGCGGAAGTTGTAAACCCAATGCTGCGGCGTTGACCAATACCCGCTGCCCGCCGGCACAGGCCCTTGGCATTTCAGCCGCACCGGGTCGGCCTGCTGCCCGTCACTGGCCGCCACCACCGCCGTGTCAAACCGCAGCACCACCTGCTGCACCCGCGCCACCTCACCCTGCGGCGAAGCACTGGTGATCGCCGCCGCCCAGGCCGCCGAAGCCATCAGCCCAATGAAGCCAACCCCGCAGCGCAAAGCCGCAATTCCCCAAAGCCTGTTTGACACAGCCCCGCCTCCTGGATGCACCAGCGCAGTCTAGAAGCGCCAGCCGCCAAAGGCGAGGCCGTTGCAATCATTTGCGACTGGACCATCAGAGCGCATTGGCTTTGCCAATTCGAACCGTCCTATCACACCCGGCGCGAAGGGGTCAGGCTTTTGGCGCAAGTAAAAGGGGGAATTCGCTGGGCGCAGCCCAGCGAAGGACGGACTGCGCCTGGACTCAAACAGTCCTGAGGACTGTTTGTGCCTGAAGCAGGCCTGGGGGCTCCGACCCCAGGCACGCAGCCAAATGCCTGAGCCCTTCGCGCCCCGCGCCAACCAGCGCATCAAGCACAAGGCAACTCAAGTCAACCGCACCACACCCCTCAAATCACACGCATACACCGCATTGCGCAGCGCCGCGATAGCCTCATAGCGCGGAAAACTGCGCCGCCAAGCCAACACCACACGCCGCGTCGGCACTGGGTCTGAAAACGGCACATAAGCCACAAAACGGTCGGGCTCCGCAGGCACGCTCAACTGCGGCACCACCGTGATGCCCATGCCCGAGGCCACCATGTGCTTGATGGTCTCCAGCGAACTGCCCTCAAAGCTCTTGCGGATGCCCTCTGCATCGCTGGAGAAGCGCGCAAACTCCGGGCACACCTCCAGCACGTGGTCGCGAAAACAATGGCCGGTGCCCAGCAGCAACATCGTCTCGGCCTTCACTTCCTCGCTGGTCACGCTTTTGCGCTGCGCCAAGGTGTGTGCCTTGGGCACCGCCACCACAAACGGCTCGTCATACAGCGGTGCGGTCGCCAAGCCTGAATCCGGGAACGGCTCGGCCAGGATGGCGCAATCAATCTCGCCGCCACGCAACATCTCCAGCAGCTTCACGGTGAAATTTTCCTGCAGCACCAGCGGCATCTGCGGCGTGTGCTCGATCACATGGCGTACCAGTTGCGGCAGCAGGTAAGGCCCAATCGTGTAGATGATGCCCAGGCGCAGCGCGCCGTGTCAGCGGGTCTTTGCCGCCTTTGGCAATTTCCTTGATGGCAGCGGCCTGTTCGATGACCACTTGCGCTTGGCGCACGATCTGCTCGCCCAGTGGCGTCACGGTAACTTCGGTGCCGCCGCGCTCAAAGAGCTTGGCGTCAAGCTCCTCTTCCAGCTTCTTGATGGCCACACTCAAGGTCGGCTGTGAGACAAAACAAGCCTCAGCCGCGCGGCCAAAGTGCCGTTCGCGGGCCACGGCAACGATGTAGCGCAGTTCCGTCAGCGTCATGTGTTGATTGTGACCATGCTTGGCACACGGCCACAAGCTGACCCGACGGATAGCCCCTCGGCATAAGGGCACCTGCTTGGGTATGCTCGCGACCCTGCGAACTCGTTTTTCTTGATATGACTGCTCGTCGCCCTCTTAAGCCGTTCATGAAGCCGCCCTTTCGTGCCCACCTGAAGACCCGCGTCTCATGCCTGATCGGTGTGGCCAGTTTGGTCTTTTTTGCGCCGAGTGTGCAGGCGCAAACGCCAGCGGCCCCCGCCACCGCCGCCTCAGCCCCCGACCCCGCGCGCACGGTGCGGCCGGAATTTGCGGCCGTCGTTCAAGCCGCGCAAACTTTGACCGCAGAAGGCAAACACGCCGAAGCCTTGAACAAACTGGGCGACGCCGACGCATTGCCCAACCGCACCCCGTGGGAGACATGGGTGCTGGAGCGCAACCGCGCCAGCGTGGCGCAGCGTGCCGGCAACAACGCCCGGCTGATGCAGGCGCTTGGACGCCGCGCTGGCCACAGGCCTGGCCGATGCCGCTGAAGAACGCGGCTTGATTGAAGCGGTGGTGAATATCGCTTCGCGCGAAAAAGACCACGCGCGGGTGTTGCGTTGGTCGCAGCGCTATGAAGAGATCCAAGGGACCAACGACGGCGTTCGGGTGATGCGCATCCAGAGCCAGGCTGACAGTGGCGATGAGGCCGGCGCCATTGCAGCACTGCGCCAGCGTGCGGAAGCTGCTGAAAAAGCGGGCAAGGCATCACCTGAAAGCCACCTGCGCCTGCTGCTGAGCCTGCAATATGCGAAGAAAGATGCGGGCAGCGCGGCCACCCTGCAACGCCTGGCCATGGCCTACCCACGGCCTGAATACTGGGCTGACTTGGTTTCAGCCGCCGCGCGCGAGCCGGGTTTGAGCGACCGTGCGCTGCTGGAGCTGTACCGCCTGCTGCGCACCACAGGCAATCTCAAAGCGGGCGACCTGCGCTTTGAAATGGCGCAAATCGCGCAGCGTGCAGGCCAGCCCGGCGAAGCGCTGGCAGTGGTGGACGAGGGTTATGCCAACGGCAGCATGGGCACCGGCAAAGACGCCGCTGAGCACAACAAGCTGCGCGAACAGCTCAAACGCAGCGCTGCGGCCGATAAGGCTGACCGCCCTGCCGCCGAGGCCGCGGCCAAGCGCGCGGCTGACGGCAACGCACTGGCCGACTTGGGCTGGTCCATGGTGGCCGAGGCCGCACCGGGCGCCCCAGCCGCTGCCATCGAGCCCGGCTTGGCCTTGTTGGAGCAAGGTGTGGCCAAAGGCGGCCTCAAGCGCGCCAACGCAGCACGGCTGCACCTGGCCATCAGCCAAGTGGCTGCTGGACGCAAAGATGCGGCCAAACAGACCTTGGCAGGGCTTGGCTCAACGGGCGCCGCCGACGAGATGGCCACGCCCCTCCGCCTGTGGACGCTGTTTGCGCAGGCGCCTGCGATGCTGCCCGCGCGCTGAGCGCGCCGCGCGATGCTGATTGCGTCGCCGCCAAGCCCGAGGCGCCGACCGAAGCCCTTCAGTCTGGCTTCATTTTCGCTTCAGCTTGCTCCTCTCTAATGGAGTAGGCCTGCAAGCGCGTGTTCAGACCCCAGCTAAGACCCAGGCTCAGACCCAAGCGCTGACGCTCAGTCAGACTCAGGTTAGGCCGCGATCTGGCGCCCGCTGCTGGCTGGGGTTCTTCATCAAGAGTGTGTCGGCTTGCGGGCCGAGGAAGCTATTGCCCACCATGCGCCTGCTGCTGCTCGAAGATGACAAGATCCTGGGAGAGGGCCTGCGGGCATTCCTGCAGGCTGACGGCCATGCCGTGGATTGGTGCCAGCGCCTGGCTCAGGCACAAGCATTGCGCAACGAGCCCTTCGATGTGCTGCTGGTTGACTGGCAACTGCCCGACGGATCGGGCGTTGACTGGGTGCGCAGCTTGCGTGCGCGTGGCAATCACACGCCAGTGGTCATCTTGACCGCGCACGACCTGCTCAGTGATCGCATCCAGGGCCTGGACAGTGGCGCCGACGATTACCTGGTCAAGCCCTTCGAGCCCGAAGAGCTGAGCGCTCGAATCCGGGCCGTGCGCCGCCGCGCAGCCGGCAACGCCAGCCCGCAGTTGGCGTTTGGCGATGTGGCTTTTGACATGGCAGCCCGCAGCGTCACGCTGTGCGGCGAAGCCGTTGAACTTACCGCCCGTGAATGGGCTTTGGCCGAAGCTCTGGTCATGCGCGCGGGCCGCTTGGTGACCAAGGCCGACTTGGAGTCTTTGGTGCTGGGGCTGGACGGCGAAGTGGCCAGCAACACCTTGGAAGTCCACATCTATTCATTGCGCAAAAAGCTGGGCCGCCAGCACATCGAAAACTCGCGCGGCATGGGTTACCGCTGGGTCAGCCATGGCTGAGCGTCTGCCGTCCATTCGCCAGCGCCTGTCGCGCACGCTGATCATCGTTTCAGTGGTTTGGGGTCTTGCCGTGGCCGTGGTGGTGGGCATGGCTGTGGGCCACGAAGTTGACGAAATACTGGATGGTGCGCTGCGCGAAGCGGCGCAGATCCTGCTGCCCTTGTTGGCGACGGACGCCTTCAACCTGCCGATGGGTGATGCGCAAATCATGCTCGCAGCGCCACACAAGGAAGAGGTCATCTGGCAAGTTGTCGATGTTCAACGAGGGGTCTTGCTGCGCTCGCACGACGCGCCCGCACACCCCATGGTGGCCGTGGAATACCGCGACATCGTCAAGGCCAGCAACGGCTGGCGCGTGCTGGTCGCCGAATTTGGAACACCCGACCGCTTGTTGATGGTGGCGCAAATTGGAAGCGAGCGCCGGGAAGCCAAGATGGAAGCCATTGAATACACCGTGGGCGGCGCACTACTGGTGGGCGCCTTGTGCGCACTTTGGTTGCGCTCGCGTGTGCGGCGCGAGTTGCTGCCCTTGACCGACCTGAAAAACGCGGTGGCGCAATTTGACCCCTTACGGCGCGGTGCTCACATGGCCCAGGTTTCACGCCAGGAGCTGCTGCCTGTGCGCGACGCCATTGCTTCACTGGGCGCTCGGCTGGCTGCGCGTGTCACTCATGAACGCGCGTTCGCTGCCCACGCTGCGCACGCGCTGCGCACACCATTGGCCGGCATGATGGCGCAGTTGGCTGCGGCACAAAGGCTGTGTCCGGAAGACGCGCAACCCATGCTGGGATTGGCCCGCCAAGCGGCAGATCGGCTGCGCCGCGTGGTGAGCGCCATCCTCACGCTGTTTCGCAGTGGCAGCGAAGTGAAGTGGCAGCTGGTGGACCTGGCCGCACTCCTGCCTCAACTTCAGGCCGACGATCTGCTGGTCAGTGTTGAGCTGCCCGCTGAACTCGCGGCCGACCCCAACTTGCTGGCGGCCGCGCTGGCCAACTTGCTGGACAACGCCCTGCGTCACGGCGCCACGCGGGTGCGGGTTGAGGTGCGCGCGCTGGACAAAGGTTTTTCATGCCTCAGCCTGCAAGACGATGGCCCCGGCATCCCTGAAGACCAGCGTGTCGCCTTGCAATCGGCCCTGGATGCGCAGGCCTACCAAAACCCTGTTGGCATGGGCCTGATGCTGGCCGACTTGGTGGCCCGCGCTCATGGTGGCGCGCTGCGTTTGCCGCCGAGCGCGGCCGGGTGCCGCGTTGAAATGATGATCGGGCCGGGGCCCACTGCCGCGCAGGCGCCGTCATCGCCCACGCAACCACCGCTGGCCAGCCGCTGGTGAGCGGTCGCGCGGACTGGATGCGCGCGGGCGGCTGACGTTCGCTCACATCTGTCACCGGTCATCTTCAGGCCACCTTCAGCCTAGCGGCGCACGATTCACTGGTGCAAACGGCACGGCGAACGCAAAGGGTGAAGATGATGGCTAACTCTCAACGACGACCAAAGCGCGCATGGGCGGGTGTACTCGCAACAGGCTTGTTGGCCCTTTTGACTGCTTGCGGGGGCAGCGGCGCAGGCGGTGGTATGGCAACGGCCGAGTCAGTTGGCGATGCCGCTCAAGCCGCTTCGCTGGACTCCGGCACGGCCATGGCTGCGGAAACTTCTGTGCCCGCTGGTAACGCGCAGGCTTTGGCCACCAAGTCGAGCAGCTCAACGACGGCACCCGTGGCGCAACCCAAGAATACCGAGGGCCGCCTGCTCGCATCCAACTGCTTCCAGTGCCACGGCACGATGGGCACGGGCGGCTTCGACGCCATACGCGGCAAGGAGGCCAGCGAGGTGCTGGAATTCCTGCGCAAGCCCGCTGGCAAAAGCATCATGGCCGCTCATGCGCAAGGTTATACATCGGCCCAGCTTCAGAAGATCATTGCTTACTTGCAGCAGTAAACGCGGAGAACTCACCATGACACAAGATTCTTTCAAGTCAGCGCTGAATCGCCGCCAGATCGTTGCGCTGGGCGGCGGCGGACTGCTTGCGGGCCTGGTGCCCGTAGCGGGGCGAGCGGACAGTTCCGGCTCTAAGAGCAGCAGCACCAGCACCTTCGCCTTGGCGACCACCGGCTTGACGGCCAAGCGCGTCGTCATTGTGGGCGGCGGCATGGCCGGCATGACGGCGGCCAAGTACCTGCGCCTGTGGGGCGGCGCCGGGGTGCAAGTCACCCTGGTGGAGCCGGACACGCTCTACACCTCCAGCATCATGAGCAACCTGGTGCTCAACGGCAGCCGCAACGTGGCTTCCCTTCAGTTCAATCGTGACGCTTTGACCAGCAAATACGGTGTGGTGCGCAGGACAGGCACGGTGGCGGCTGTCGATGCGGCGGCCCATACCGTGACGCTTTCCGATGGCAGTGTGCTGGCCTATGACCGCTTGGTGTTGGCGCCAGGCGTGACCTTCGACGACGCCTACGGTTTGACGCAGGCTGATTACGACACCCACACGCCCCATGCCTGGCGTGCGGGCGCACAGACCACGCTGCTGCGCACCCAGCTGGTGGCCATGCGCGATGGCGACACCTTCGTGATGACCATTCCCAAGGCGCCCTACCGTTGCCCCCCCGGCCCTTACGAGCGCGCCTGCGTGGTGGCCGATTACCTGAAGACCGCGAAGGGTTCGGCTTGCAAGGTGTGGGTGCTGGATGAAAACCTGTCCATCCAGGCTGAGAAGCACAGCTTCGAGGTGGCCTTCAACCAAATTCACGCGGGTGTCATCCGGTACGTTCCAGGCGTTAGCGGCATCGCCATCCAGGCCAGCTCCAAGCTGGTGAGTTATGTGGACAGTCTGGGCGCGTCGCAGTCTTTGCAAGCCCAAGTGGTCAACCCCATCGTGCCGCACCGGGCCGCCGGCAGTGCGGACGGTGGTTGGTTGGCGCGGGCCGGTCTGAACAATGGTGCCAACGGCCGTTGGGCAACTGTGAATGTGCTGAGCTACGAATCCACTGCGCCCAGCGCGGCGGACATCCATGTCATTGGCGACGCGTCCAGTTGTGGCCTGCCCAAGGCCGGGCATGTGGCCAACCAGGAAGCCAAGATCTGCGCGGACGCCATCGTGCGCCTGTTGTCCGGCGGGCAGCCGGACCCGCAGCCTGTGGCCAACTCGGCCTGTTATTCGCCCATCACGGCGAGCACGGCGTCATGGTTGACGGCGGTCTACCAGTACGACCCAGCGGATGGTCGAATGAAGGTTGCAGCGAACGGAGGACAAACTGTCGTGGCCGGTGTGGCTTCAGCGCCCACCGAGGCAGCCACCATCGACCGTGAGAACTTCAAGGACATGGGCACCTGGTTCACCACCTTGATGCGCGACACAGCAGCTTGAGACGTCGGGCCGGCCTTGCGGGACAAACCCGCAAGTCGCCGGTTGTGCTGAACTGGTAGGCTGCCCGTGCCGATCATGGCAAAGGAGTCACCTGCATGAGCCTCGCTCGCCGTTTGTTTGTTGCCTTGTCCTGCGCTCTGGCTGCGTCAGCGGCTTTGGCGCAAACCGCCCCGATCCGCATCGTCGTGGGCTTCCCGCCCGGTGGCTCCACCGACGTGGCTGCGCGTGTCATAGCCGAGAAGATGCAGGCCACACTCGGCACGCAGGTGCTGGTGGAAAACAAGCCCGGTGCCGGCGGGCGCATCGCGGCGCAGGGCGTCAAGGACGCGGCGGCGGACGGCAACACGCTGATGCTGGCGCCCTTTGCCGTGATGGTGGTGCAGCCGGCGGTGTTCCGCAGCATCAAGTACGACACCACGGCTGATTTCGCGCCCGTCGGCGCGGTTGTCACCTTCCCGCTGGCGCTGGCTGTTGGTCCGGCCACACCGGCCACGTCGATGAAGGAACTGGTCGACTGGATCAAGGCCAACCCCACCCAAGGCAACTACGGCTCGCCGGGCGCGGGTTCGATGCCGCACTTCCTGGGCGAGATGCTGGGCGCCAAAGCGGGCGTCAAACTTACCCATGTGCCCTTCCAAGGCGGCGCACCGCTAACCACCAACCTGCTGGGCGGACAAATTCCTATCGGCTTTGACACGCCGGCTGAATTTGCCGAGCACCACCGCGCCGGCAAGCTGCGCATCTTGGCGCTCAGCGGCGGCACGCGCAACGCGCGCTTCCCCGGCGTGCCCACGATGCGCGAAGCCGGCATCGACATTGACGCGCTGGCCTGGTTTGGCCTGTTCGCGCCGGCGGCCACGCCCAAAGCGGCTGTCGATAGAGTCAATGCAGCGCTGCAAGCCGCGCTGAAACAGCCCGACGTGGTTGAAAAGCTCGACAAACTGGGCTTGGTGGCCGCGGCTGGCACGGCCGACGAGATGGTCAAACGCCTGGCCGCAGACAAGGCTGCTTGGGGGCCGGTCATCAAGAATTCGGGCTTGCAGTTGGACTGAGTGCGACTGAACGCATTTCCTTGAGACTCTTTTCCACCCGCGACCGGCCGGTCCACCTCGGCCCCTACCCCCTGGAGCGGCTGACGCGCAGTGCCGCCGCGCTTGATTATTCGGCCGTGCCGCCCATGGCGCCAGTGGACTTCAACCCGCCGGACCCACTGTCGCTGGCCCACGCGATGCGGCCTTATGCCGCGATGTTCGACGTGGTGCGCGATGGCGCGGTCAACCCCAAGCCTGCCGAGATTCCGGATGACCCGCTCCAGCGGTCGCAGCACCTGAAGGCCGCCGGCACCTACTTCGACGCCTCGATGATGGGCGTGTGCGCGTTGGCGCCTGCCGCCCTGCTGGCCGAGCCACTGCGCAACGCCGACGTCACGCGCATGGCCGAGGACTTGCAGCGCAGCCAGCCCAAGAGTTTTGCGGCCGGCATGGACATGATCCTGGCCGATGTGATGGACTCGGCCCGCAAGGCACATGGTCCTATCGACCACCACACACACGCACTGGTCGTGCTGGTCGAGTACCCGCGCGACCCGAGATCGAATGACCCCGGCGAACCCGGCTGCGACTGGATCGTCGGTACGCAGGCGCAGCGCGCCGCGGTGCTGTCGGCGCAGACGGCCGTGCTGCTCGCCAGTTATTTGCGCCTGCTGGGTTTTGAAGCCCGCTCGCACACCGTGAGCTGCAGCGAGGTGGACCTCAACCGCCTCGCCGTCGCCGCAGGCTTGGCGCAGGCCGACCTGAACAACTCCTACCTCGGCATGCGCTACGGTCTGGCGGCGGTCACCACGACTTGTGCGTTAGCGCCCGATGAGCCGCTGGCGCCGCCCGACCAGCAAGACCGCCGCCGCTCGCACGGCCTGTTCTGGCAGCTGGGCATGGGCACGGCCAAGAGCGCGATCCACCAGGACCCCTACAAGCAGCGCGAATTCCGCCTCGGCCCGCACCCCTTCGAGACCCTGACGCGCCGCGACACACCCACCACCTTCATCGATCACGACCGTGTGCCGCGCTTCCCGAAGCGCGCCGACTTCTTCGCCCGAGCCCTGTTTGGCGACCTGGGCAAGGACGTTCAGGAAGCCACCAAGAACGCGCACTATGTGATGAAGAGTCCCATCGGCGCCTGCGCCCGGCGCGCGCTGGGGGCCTTGCTCCTGCTCCAGTTTGGCGAGGCGCGCGGTGCCGTCTCACCCACCGTGGCTGACCCGCAGCGCAACGCCGACAAGCTCAAGGCCGCCGCGTACTACCTGGGCAGTGACGCTGTGGGCCTATGCGCTGTACCGACCTGGGCCTACTACTCGCACGATGCCGGCGGCAACCCGCTGCCGGCCTACCACGCCAACGCCGTCAACATCCTCATCGACCAGGGCCACGAGACGATGGAGGGCGCCAGCGGCGACGACTGGATCAGTGTGGCCCAGAGCATGCGCGCCTACCTGCGCTTTTCGCTGCTGGGTGGCATCCTGGCCGAGCAGATCCGCCGCCTCGGCTATTCAGCGCGCGTGCACTCGGTGATCGATGGCGATGTGCTGCAGCCGCCCTTGCTTCTGCTGTCCGGGTTGGGCGAGGTCAGCCGCATCGGCGAGGTCATCCTCAACCCCTTTCTCGGCCCCCGGCTGAAGAGCGGCACGGTGACCACCGACCTGCCGATGGCGGCGGACAAGCCCATCGACTTCGGCTTGCAGCGCTTTTGCGAGCAGTGCAACAAGTGCGCGCGCGAGTGCCCATCAGGCGCCATCACGGCCGGGCCGAAGCTGATGTACAACGGCTACGAGATCTACAAGTCCGACGCCGAGAAATGCGCGCGCTATCGCATCACCAACAGTGGCGGCGGCATGTGCGGTCGCTGCATGAAGACCTGCCCCTGGAACCTGGAAGGCCTTCTCGCCGACAAGGCTTGGCGCTGGGTAGCCACCACCTTTCCTGGCCAGGCCAAGACTCTGGCCACGCTGGACGACCACTGGGGGCGCGGCCGTATCAACCCGGTCAAGAAGTGGTGGTGGGACCTGGACCTTGACCGAAAGACCGGCGCCTATGTGCAGGCCCGGCAGACGCATGCGCGCGACTTGAATGTTGACCTGAAGATCGACTATGGCGAGCAGACCCTGGCTGTTTACCCGGCCGACAAAATGCCGCCGCCGTACCCCGTGCGGTTTCCGGTGGATCGGGAAGAGGGCATCCAGCGCTACCGCGCGCTGCTGACGCCCGAGCAATACCAACGCAAGCTGAGCGAAGGCCAGACCTATGGCCTGGCGCCCGCGTTTCGCATGCCAGACGGCGAACCGCCGGTGTTTCCCGTGGTGCTGAAGAAACGCACCGACATGACGCCGGACGTGGCCAAGTACGAGTTTGTCGCCAAGGACGGCGGCGAACTTCCGGCGTTTGAGGCTGGCGCGCACATCGACGTGGTCATCGCCCCGGAATACAACCGGGCCTACAGCCTGGCCGGCGACCCTGCTGACCGCAGCACCTGGGTGCTGGGTGTGCAGCGCGAGCCGCCTGAGAAGGGCGGCCGCGGCGGCTCGGCGCTGATGCACCGTGCCTTCCGCGAGGGGCGCACCGTATTTGTCTCCAAACCCGGCAACCTCTTCCCGCTGCGGGAAGATGCCCCGCACTCGCTGCTGCTGGCCGGCGGCATCGGCATCACACCCATGCTCACCATGGCGCACCGCCTGCACACCTTGGGTCGACCGTTTGAGCTGCACTACAGCGCCGCCGGCCGCGCCGAGGCTGGGTTTGTCGACGACATCGAAGCGGCACCGTGGCGCAGTTGTGTGCAGTTTCACTTCAAGCGCGAAGGCCAGCGTGCCAACCTGGCGCAACTGATCCCGCAATACCGCAGCGACCTGCAGCTCTACACCTGCGGCAGCGTGCGCTACATGGACGGCGTCTTTGCCGCCGCCCAGCTCGCCGGCTGGCCCGACGAGACCCTGCACCGCGAGTATTTCAGCGTCCCCGAGGCACCCGAGCGGGAAAACTTCCCCTTCGTGCTGCAACTCGCCGACGGCCGCCGCCTGGACGTTCCCGCCGACCTCAGCGCCACCGATGTGCTGGCCGATGCCGGCGTGAAAGTCGACGTCAAGTGCAGCGACGGCCTGTGCGGCGTCTGCGCCTGCGCCTACGACCCCGACACCTCAGACCCCATCGACCACCGCGACGTGGTGCTCAGCGCCGCGCAGCGGCGCGAGCGGGTGATCCTGTGCTGCTCAAGGGCGGCGGGGGCGGGTGGGGTGATTCGCTTGAAGCTGTAGCCGCAGCGCGCCGCTAACGACCCATCAGCGGCCCGTACGCGTCCCAGCCGGTCTTCAAGATCAGCGCGCCCACCACCAACACAAACACACCGCGCACGAAGCCTGCGCCGCGTTTCAGCGCCAGGCGGGTGCCGAACAGGCTGCCGATCACATTGGCCACCGCCAACATCAAGGCCAGGCGCCACCAGACCTGCCCCTTGACCGCAAAGATGGCCAGCGCGGCGGCGTTGGTCGCGGTGTTGAGCAACTTGGCGGCAGCCGAGGCGTGCAGGAAGTCGTAGCCCAGCAGCCGAACGAAAAGGAAGACAAAGAAGCTGCCGGTGCCTGGGCCGAAAAAACCGTCGTAGAAACCGACCACGGTGCCGATGGCCGCTGCGGCCAGCAGCTCTTGCTGACCGGCCCAGCGCGGCGCGTGCGTGCGCCCAAGGTCCTTGCGCGCCAGGGTGTAGATGAGCAAGGCTGCCAGGAGCCAGGGCAGCAGCTTGCGCAGCCCGCTGGCGTCCACCTGCGTCACCGCCCAAGCACCCAAGGCGGAGCCTGTTGCCGCGCAAGCCACCGCTGGCAGCAAAGCGCGCCAGTTCAAAGGCACACGCCGAAGAAATTGCGCACTCGCCCAGCCCGTGCCCCACACGCCGGTGCCCTTGTTGATGCCCAAGAGTGTGGCCGGCGGCGCACCTGGGTAAGCGGCAAACAAGGCTGGCACGAGGATCAAACCACCGCCGCCGACGATGGCATCGACAAAACCGGCTAGGCCGGCAGCCAGGACGACGATCAGCGTGGAGGGGACGAGGAGGTCGGGCATCAGCGGCAGGCGATCCTCAAACCCACAATTTCTTCCACCCTTCATGCCCCAGCGCGCGCAGGGTTTTCATGTTTGTTTCGTAAATATCAGCGGCATCGGGAAACGCGGCCACAGCCGCCTCGATGCTGCTTTCGCGCAGCAGGTGCAGCGTGGGGTAGGGCGAGCGGTTGGTGAAGTTGGTGATGTCGGCGCTGTTGTCGTCACCGCCGCTTTCGCTGTCCGCAAATTGGTAGTCGGGGTGGAAGCTGGCGACCTGCAATTCACCTTCAAGGTCCAGCTCGGCCAGGGCTTCGTCGGCGGTGTCCAGGAAGTCGTTGAAGTCCAGAAAGTCGGCCAAGACGCCGGGGTGAATCAGCAGCGTGGTTTCGGTCTGGGCGGGGTCGGCGTCGCGCAGCCATTCCAGTTCTTTCATCAAGTCTGCGCGCAAGGCGGCTTCGTCGGTCGCGGCGCTGACGACCCAGCGGATCTTGCCTTTCAAGTGCACAGACTTGGCAAAGGGGCACAGGTTCAGTCCGATGACGGCGCGCTCCAGCCAGCGCCGGGTGGCGGCGATGACGGTGGTGTCGTCACCGTCTTGTTCGGGCGTGGACGCGAAAGATTCAGGGCTTGGCGGCATGCGGCATTTTGGCCCCCCATTCAGTGTGTGCTCAAACCACCAAGGCGCGGGGTGAGAGGGTGTGCGGGTGATCTATCAACGCTGCCGAAGCTGCTTTGCATCCCAAGGCCGCATGCGCGGGCTGAGGTCGTTTCCCCCACAAGAAAGGTTCATATGTCAGTCGTTGATCTCGATTCTCTGAGTCTCGCCCGCGCGACGCGCGCCACGGTCCGTCTTGCGTTGGCATCCCTTGCCTTGTCGGCAGGTGCGGTGCAGGCCGCGCCGTTTGCGAACGGAGATTTTTCTTCAGTGGGTGCTTGGAATTCAGTCCACTTCGACCGAGCCCACTTGGAGTACACCATCGACCTCGCCGGCAACAACTTGGCCTCAGGCAATAGGGTGATGCTCCTGACCAACAGCCCGATATCGGGCGTGAACCCCCCGCACGTTCAGACGGTCTTGAGCCAGACCTTTGATGCGTCTGGCATCACATACGACATTTCCTTCGATTTGGCTGCCATTGATGACGACCGGTACATGTCTCTCAACGTGGTCTTCGACGGTCATGGGGTGAACCTCAACCCGTTGAGTGCCTGGCCAGGGACTCTGCCCACCCAACAACCCAACGGTTTAATCCACTTTGCATTCCAAGGCGTGCAGGACAGGCGCGGCACCAACTCGAGCACGCACACCATCGAATTTCAAACGGTCAACCCTGTCTTCGCCAACTCCAAGCTGGTGCTCGACAACGTCATGATTACCGCGAACGCGGCACCCGTCATGGCCGCCGTGCCAGAGCCCCACAGCTATGCTTTGATGATCAGCGGCCTGGGCGTGTTGGGCTTGGTTGCGCGCCGCCGCAAGCAAAACCTGGAAAAGACTCAATAGTCCCAAAAGTCCCAATCGACCCAATAGCGGCTGCGGACTTGCTGGCCTTGGGAGGGGCCCGTGCAAGTTCTCAAGGCCGTTGTGGATCTAGCGCCTTTGCCCACAGCGCGCTGAGCTTGCCCTCCGTGCGCAAGGCCTCACGGCCTTGCGCAGCCGGCTCGGCCAGGGCGGTCAAAGCCGCTGCTCTACCGCCCGTCGAAGCTCGAGCCCAAGCGGCTGCCCACAGCCGCGCTTGTATCAGCCGGCAGGCCAGTTGCACGTTGCCCGGTGTGCGTTCGGCCGCTGCTTTCAGGGCTGCGTGGCCAGCCTCAAAAGTTTGCAGGGCTTCGTCGGCCCGACCCAGTGCGCGCAGTGCTTGGGCGCGCAGCAAGAAAACCTCGGCCAAGTCGGTCGCTGCCTCGGGGTTGGGCGGCATGGTGGGCGGAAAGCTGGTGAGTTGCTTGAGTGCCAGCTCGGCCTGGCCCTGGCGCAGTGCGGTAACGGCCAGCTCCTGCTGCAGACGCCGGCGCTGCACAAAGAACACGCCGTCTTCGGGCTTGAAAACCTCGGCTGCTGCCAGCGCGGCAGGCAAGTCGGCGGCATTGGCTTTCAGTGCTTCGGGCGTGCCCAGCAGGTGGTTGATCTCGCCCACGCGCCAGGCCACGTTGGCATAGCGGCCGCGCAGGTGGCGGTCTTCGGGTTCGGCGGCGTGCAGAGCTTTAACCAGGGCCAGCGCTTCGCCCAGCAGCGGCGCGGCCAAGGCAGGCTGCAGGCGGTGGGCCTGAATTTCAGCGCGTAACGCACCAAAGAAGTGGCCAGGGCGACACCCGCATCGCGGGCCGAGCGTTGGGCTTGCTGCGCGCGCGCCAGGCGCACGGCGGTTTCGATGTACGGCAGCGCTTGCTCGGGTTGCCCTTCACTTAACAATCGCACGGCCAAAAAATCGTTGGCCACGCGCAGGCTCTCTTGTGACTTGGGGCCAGGCACTTCCTGGGCCAGCGCTTCGGCCGCTTTCAGCTGGTCTTGCGCCAGCGTAAGGCCCCGGTCGTAAGCCGCGCCAGTTTGCCGCAGACTCAAACCCGCCAGGCGCTGGTTGGCCTGCGTGCGCCACTCCAGTGCAGCTTGCCGCCCTGCATCAGTGGGCGGTAAGGGCACATCCAACGCCAGCTTGGCGGCCACGCGGGCTTGCTCGAAGTGGGCGATGGCTTCGTCGGCGCGCCTTTGCGTGAAGGCGTTGTCGCCCAAGCGCATCAGGGTGGCTGCCCAGGCGCCGCAGGGCGCCGCTGCGGAAGTGAGTTCTGCGCCCGCTGTCCCTACGGCCTGGGCTTCGGTGCTTTGGCACAGAGCCTGTCGCAAGGTCGCGGCGCGGGTGTAGCTGCTTTGTGCGGCGGCCAGCTCGCCCAGGTTGCCGCCCGTAACGCCACGGCCCTGCACGTCGCCAACTGCTTCATAACCAGCAGCCACATCGGCTTGCAGCGCGCGGTCGCCGCGGGCGTCGGTGGCCATGGTGTCCAGGTAAGTCAGCGCGTCGGCCACCAGCGTTTTGCGCACGTCCAGCGTGCCAGGCACGGGTTCCAGCGCACGGTTGTAGTCAAACACCACTTTGTTGGCAATGGCACGCACAGCGGTCAAGCGCTTTTGCGCCAAAGCTTGCTGCTCGCGCGCCTGCTGCGCACTGAGCAGCGCCCAGCCGGTCAGGCCCAGAACCACCAGGCCGCCCGCTACACCGCCCGTGACCGGCCAGCGGTTGCGCCGCACAAACTTGCTGGCGCGGTAGCGCCAGTCCGGGGGCTGGGCCTTGACGGGTAAGCCGTCCAGAAAAGCCTGCACGTCACCCGCCAGCGCTTCCACAGAGGCGTAGCGTTGGGTCAGCGGCTTTTCAAGCGCTTTCAACACCACCGCCTGCAGGTCGGCGGGTAGCTGTGCAGCGCGCAGGGCGGCCATGTCGGGCGGGCCTTCAATCACGGCGCGCATTTGGGCCAGCGCAGCCGCCGTGCCGCCGGCTGCGCCCGCCTTGCCAGCAACAAACGGATGCTGGCCGGTGAGCAGCTCAAACAGCAGCACACCCAGGCTGAAAACGTCACTGGCCACGCTGGGCGGCTCGCCCATCAGTTGTTCGGGGCTGGCGTAAGCGGGCGTGAATGCACCCTGCACGGTGGCAGTGGCGGGTTCGGCCGACAGCACTTTGGCGATGCCGAAGTCCAGCAAGCGCACCTGGCCGGCAGCATCGACCAGCACGTTGTCGGGCTTGATATCGCGGTGCACCAGCAACTGGCCATGAGCAAACTGCACCGCGCTACACAACTGCACCACCAAGGCCAAGCGTTGGTGCGTGCCCAGGCCTTGCGTCTGGGCAAATTGCGTCAAAGGCTGGCCGTCCACGTGTTGCATCACCAAGTAAGCGCAGCCTTGGTCCACCCCCGCGTCCAGCAAGCGCGCGATGTGCGGGTGGTCCAGACGCGCCAGCACCTGCGCTTCGGCGGCCAAGCGCCGCGCGCCGTCGGCACCGGCCAGCGGGGGCGGCAGCACTTTGATGGCCACCTGTTTGTCGAAGGCGCCATCGGCGCGCTCACCCAGCAGCACCACGCCCATGCCGCCCCGGCCAATTTCGCGCAGCACACGCCAGGGCCCCAGGCGGGGCGGCAGGGCACTGTGGTCCATGCTTTGCAGCCAGCGCACAGGCGCATTCACGCCAGCCACCGTGGCCATGGCGCCGGGCAGCAGGCCTTGCAGCGCCTGCGCCAGGGCGGGGTCTTGCTCGGCCAGTTCCGCCAAGCGCTGTGCGCGTTGCGGCTCGGGCAACTCGCTCAACTCATACAAGGCGTCTTTGACGGTGTCCAGCGAGGGCGCGGGGCGGGGTTCTGTCATGGGGGGCGTGTTCGGCGATGGGTGCTCAAGCCATGCTCTGGGCCAAGTGTGCGCGGGCGAACACCCAGTCGCGCTTGACGGTGGGTTCGCTCACTTTCAGTTCGGCGGCAATTTCAGGCACTTCGAGGCCACCAAAGACCTTCAGCTCAGCCACCTGTGCGGCGCGCGGGTCGACGGCGGCCAGGGCATTCAGCGCCTCGTGCACGGCCAGCAAGTCGGCCGGGCCCGCCAAGGGGCTGGGCGAGTCATCGGTGGCCGAAAGTGTGACGTGCAGCGCGCCGTTGCCGCGCTTGTCGGCCAGGCGGGCGTTGGCATGGTTGACCAAGATGTGCCGCATGGCGCGTGCGGCCAGGGCTACAAAGTGCACGCGGTCAGCAATGGGCTGTGGCTGTTTGGCGGCGGCCAGGTTGAGCCAAACCTCATGCACCAAGGCAGTGGGTGTGAGGGTGTGGTTGGGCCGTTCGCGCGACATCAGGCGCGTGGCGATGCGCCGAAGCTCGTCGTACGCGTGGGGCCACAGGCTGTTCAAACTCGATTCAGGCATCGTCCGGGATCAAGGTTCAGGGCCGGCAAGCCCGGTGAACCTGGCCTCGGCGCACATGCGCAAGGCGCCGATTCTCAGGGCGCCTGATGCTCTTTTGCAAATGGGCTGCCGCCTGCGTCTTCCAAACTTGAGCCGCGGTGGCTTGGGCACCCCAGCGGCGGCAAGGTCATTCACTCAGCTTGAACGGTGGCTTCGAAGCGGCTGGACTCCTGGCAGGCGACCCATAACCATAATTTGGATGAGCCCCGAGGCGAATCGCCCTTCGGGCCCAGAACACCACCAGCTCAGGACCCAGCATGCACAAAATTGCCATCGTTTTTCACAGCGGCTACGGCCACACCGCCAAGATCGCCCAGGCCGTTGCCAAAGGTGCCGGCGCCAGCGCCGCTTTGATTGCCATCGACGCCGAAGGCAATATCGGCGAAGCCGACTGGGCCACGCTGGGCGCCGCCAAGACCATCGTCTTCGGCTCGCCCACTTACATGGGCACCGTGAGCTGGCAGTTCAAGAAATTTGCTGACGCCTCCAGCAAGGTGTGGTTTGGCCAGGGCTGGAAAGATAAGCTGTTTGCCGGCTTCACCAATTCCGCCAGCATGAATGGCGACAAGCACAGCACGCTGCACTACTTCATGACCTTGGCCATGCAGCACAGCGGCCTGTGGGTGGGCACGGGCATGATGCCCAGCAACAGCAAAGCTGCCACACGCAATGACATCAACTTTGTCGCGTCCTCGGCCGGCCTGATGACCTCCACCCCGTCAGACGCCAGCGCCGACGAAATGGTGCCGGGCGACATCGCCACAGCCGAGGCCTTCGGCCAACGCGTGGCGCAGGTAACGGCGCGCCACCACGGCTGATCAGGGCTTCATCGGCAGCTTGCGCTCCTGAAGCCCTGCGCGCGCGAGGCTTCAAGCCTTCAAAAACTCCTGCTTGCTGCCCAGCCAGCGCGCCACATGCGCCTGCGCAGCTTGCGGGTGTTCGGCCCACAGGCGCTGCGCCCATTGTTTGGCGATGTGCAGCAGGCCGCTGTCTTCATTGAGGTCCGCAAAACGCAGCAGGGCGTCGCCGCTCTGGCGGGAGCCCATGAATTCACCGGGGCCGCGGATATCGAGGTCGCGGCGGGCGATTTCGAAACCGTCGGTGGTTTCGGCCATGGCGCGCAGGCGGGCCTTGCCGGTGTCGGACAGCGGCGGGGTGTAGAGCAGCACGCAAACGCTGGCCACCGCGCCGCGGCCCACACGGCCGCGCAGCTGGTGCAGTTGGCTCAGGCCAAAGCGCTCGGCGTGTTCAATGACCATCAGGCTGGCGTTGGGCACATCCACGCCCACTTCAATGACGGTGGTGGCCACCAGCACCGCCATGGCGCCTGACGAAAACTCGGCCATCACGGCGGCCTTTTCAGCCGCAGGCATGCGGCCGTGCAGTAGGCCCACCTTGCAGCCAGGCAGGGCGGCACCCAAGGCGGCGCTGAGCTGCGCATGCGTTTCGGTAGCGTTCTGCAGATCCAGGGTCTCTGACTCTTCAATCAAGGGGCAGACCCAATACACCTGACGGCCTTTGGCCGCTTCGTCTTGAATGCGGTTGATGACGTCGCCGCGCCGGTTGTCGGCAAATACCTTGGTCACCACCGGCGTGCGGCCGGGCGGCAGTTCGTCGATGGTGCTGACATCCAAGTCGGCGAAGTAGGTCATCGCCAGCGTGCGCGGGATGGGTGTGGCGCTCATCATCAGCAAATGCGGTTCCAGGTTCTGTTCGTGCAGTTTTTCGCGCAGGGCCAGGCGCTGCGCCACGCCAAAGCGGTGCTGCTCGTCCACGATAGCCAGGCCCAGCTTGGCGAAGTGCACATCGGCCTGGATGACGGCGTGCGTTCCCACCACCAGCGCCGCTTCGCCGCTGGCCACGCGCTCCAGCATGGCAGTTCGCGCCTTGCCCTTGCGGCTGCCGGTGAGCCAGGCCACGGTGATGCCTAAGGGCTCCAACCACTGCACGAGTTTGCGGAAATGCTGCTCAGCCAGGATCTCGGTGGGCGCCATCAGCGCGCACTGCCAGCCGGCATCGATAGCGCGCGCCGCCGCCAACGCCGCCACCACGGTCTTGCCGGAGCCCACATCGCCCTGCAGCAGGCGGTGCATGGGCACGGGCTTGGCGAGGTCGGTGTCGATCTCGCTGCACACACGCTGCTGCGCGGCGGTGAGTGAAAACGGCAGCACGCCCAGCAGGCGCTGGTAGAGGCTGGCCTCACCGTGCGCGCCGCTTCCAAGGCTAAGCTCGTGCAACACCGGCGCACGCAGCAGCGCCCGCTTGCGCTGTGCATCGGCCTGCGCCAGTTGCTGTGCCAGCAGTTCGTCGAACTTCAGGCGCTGCCAGGCGGGGTGGCTGCGGTCGTCCAGGCTGGCCAGCGGCAATTGAGGCGGCGGCTGGTGCAGCAGGCGCACCGCGTCTTTCAGCGTGGGCAGGCCGGGCGGCACGCAGCCGGTTGGCAACACTTCTTCCAGCGGCGTGCGCTGCAGCGCCGATGTCACAGCCTTGCGCAAGTAGGCCTGTGGCAGCGCCGCGCTGGTGGGGTAAACAGGCGTCAGTGCCTGCGGCAGCGCCGCGCCTTCCACCACCGACTTCACAGTGGGGTGCACCATCTCGCGCCCGTGGTAGCCCACGCGCAGCTCGCCACGCGCACGCAGGCGCTGCCCCGGCGCCAGGCTCTTCTGCTGAGCGGGGTAGAAGTTCAGGAAGCGCAGCACCAGCTCGCCGCTGTTGTCGTTCATCCAGGCCAGCAGTTGGCGCCGGCCGCGAAGGTCAATGCGGCTGTCGGTGACCACACCCTCCACCAGCGCCGTGTCGCCCTCGCGCAGCGCGCCGATGGGCGAAATCGTGGTTTCGTCTTCATAGCGCAGCGGCAGGTGCAGCACCAGGTCGATGTCGCGCCGCAGGCCCAGGCGCTCCATGGCGCGCTGCGGACCGCTGCTGGTGGCCGTCTTTTTGGCGGCGGCGGGGCTTTCGTCGCGTGGGGCTTGGGCCATGGGAACCGGATTGTGCGTGCTCAACTCTAGCGACAATGCTGCACCTGGCGCCCCACCGCCTGGCCCCAGCCCTTGAAAACCATTCGATGACCGCTTTTGTTCTCCGCTCCTGCTTGGCTGCCGCTGCCTTGTGCGCTTCGCTGGGCAGCACGCTCTGGCCCAGCCCCGCTGCCGCCTCCATCGTCGACCTGCCGCCTATCGACCGCATCGTCAATTACCAGCCCAAGCTGCCGCTGCAGGTGGTCACTGCTGACGGCGTGGACATTGCGCAGTTTGGCGCCGAGCGCCGCATCTACGTGCCGCTGGCACAAACGCCCAAGATGCTGCAAGACGCTGTGCTGTCGGTGGAAGACGCGCGTTTTCGTGAGCACAGCGGCATCGACCCCAAAGGCATGGCGCGCGCCGCGTTGGCGCTGCTGACCGGTGGCATGAAGCAGGGCGCGTCCACCATCACGCAGCAGCTGGTGCGCACCATGCTGCTGACGCCGCAGTTCACGGCCGAGCGCAAGACCAAGGAAATCTTGCTGGCGCTGAAGGTGGAGCAGGCGCTGAGCAAAGACCGCATCCTGGAGACCTACCTCAACGAGATTTTTCTTGGCCAGCGTGCCTATGGTTTTGCCGCAGCCGCGCAAACCTATTTCGGCAAGACCATGGACAAGCTCACGCTGGGCGAAACCGCCTTGCTGGCGGGCCTGCCGCAAAACCCGTATTACGCCAACCCGGTGATGAATATGGAACGCGCGCAGACGCGCCAGCGCGTGGTTCTGCAGCGCATGAAGGCCACGGGCGCCATCAACGACAAGCAGCACAGCGCCGCGCTGGCCGAGAAGATCACTCTGCGCCCGGCCGGCACCCAAACCGTGGTGGCGCCGCACGCCGCTGAAATGGCGCGCCGCGCGGTGGTGGAGCGCTTTGGCACCGAAGCCTATTCCGCCGGCATTCGCGTGGTGACCTCATTGCGCGCTGCGGAACAACAAGCGGCTTACCTCGCGCTCAAACGCGGCCTGCTGGCCTATGACGCCAAGCAGCCCTGGCGCGGCCCTGAAGACCTGGAGGAGCTACCCGCCCAAGACGGCCCCGAACTGGAACGCGCGGCAGCCCGCGCCCTGAAGGGCCACCGTGACGACGACATCCTGCGCGCTGCCGTTGTGCTGCGCGCCAGCCCACAAGAGGTGCGCGCGCAGCTCGCCACTGGCGAACAGGTGCTGCTCAAAGGCGAAAGCCTGCGGCGCGCCGCCGCAGCGCTGGCGCCCAAGGCCCGCGCGCCGATGAAGGTGGAGCGCGGCTCCATCCTGCGCCTGGTGCAGGCTGACAACAAGGTGTGGCGCATCAGCCAGTGGCCTGAAGTGGAAGGCGCGCTGGTGGCCATCGACCCGCCCACCGGCCGCATCCGCGCACTTGCCGGTGGGCTGGACTTCACGCGCCAGCCGCTCAACCACGTCACACAGGCCTGGCGCCAACCGGGCTCCAGTTTCAAGACCTTCTTGTATTCCGCCGCGCTGGAACACCGCGTGATGCCGGGCAGCGTCATTGAAGACGCGCCCTTTGTCTCTGGCAACTGGAGCCCACAAAACTACGACGGCCGCTTTGACGGCCCGCTCACCCTGCGCGACGCGCTGGCCAAATCGAAGAACATGGTCAGCATCCGCTTGCTGCAACACGTGGGCACGGCCGACACAAAGAATTGGGCCGCGCGCTTTGGCATCGACCCCGCGCGCCAGCCGGACAACCTGACCATGGCGCTGGGTACTGGCAGCGTCTCGCCGCTGCAGATGGCGCAGGCCTACGCCACGCTGGCCAACGGCGGCTGGCAACTGCCGCCTGTGCTGGTGGAACGCATCACTGACGCGCAGGGCAAGGTGCTGTTTGAGGCTGCGCCCGCGCCAGCGCTGACAGAAGCCAACCGCAACCTGCCTGAGCGCAATGTGTTTGTCACCAGCCAACTGTTGAACGAAGTCACCCGCAGCGGCACCGCCGCGCGTGCGCAGGCAGTGCTCAAGCGCCCCGACATCTACGGCAAAACCGGCACCACCGACGACGCCGTAGACGCCTGGTTTGCGGGCTTCCAGCCACGCCTGGCTGCAGCCGCCTGGGTGGGCTACGACCAGCCGCGCAGCCTGGGCGAACGCGAAACCGGCGGTGGCCTGGCCTTGCCCATTTGGCTGGACTTCATGGCCGTGGCGCTGCGCAATGTGCCCGTGGCTGCCCCTGCCGCGCCACCCGCTGGCGTGCAGCGCGACGGCGACGACTGGATTTACAGCGAGTGGCAACAAGCCGGCGCCGTGGCGCGCATCGGCAGCGACGGCGTAGTGCAGTACGTGAGCGCGCCGCCATTGCCGCAGGCCGAAACCCCCGCCCCAGGTGTGGCGCAAGACCCCGTGCGCCAACCCTGATGACGCCGCCCCGCCGCTGGACGACAGCCGATTTCGACTTTGAGCTGCCGCCCGAGCTGATCGCCCAGCACCCGGCTGCCGAGCGCAGCGCCTCGCGCTTACTCGACGGCACCGGCCTGCAGCCCGTTGACCGCATCTTCAAAGACTTGCCCCAACACTTGAACGCAGGTGACCTGCTGGTCTTCAACGACACGCGGGTCATCAAGGCGCGGCTCTACGGCCGAAAGGCCACGGGCGGCGCCGTGGAAGTGCTGGTGGAGCGCATCCTGCCGCAGCGAGAGGGCAAGCACGACGAAGGCGTTAACCAAAGTTCCAGCGAAGTCTGGGCCCACTTGCGCGCCAGCAAGAGCCCCGGCCCTGGCACTCGCCTGACGCTGGGCGACGAAGCCACGGGCACCTTCGAAGCTGAAGTGCTGGGCCGCGGCGGGCCGGATGGCGGCTTGTTCCACCTGCGCTTTCCGCAAGACGCGCTGGCGCTGCTGGACCGCCACGGTCACGTGCCCCTGCCGCCGTATATCACCCACGAAGACAACGCCGACGACGAAGCCCGCTACCAAACCGTCTTTGCGAAGCGCCCCGGCGCCGTGGCCGCGCCCACCGCCGCACTGCACTTCGACGAGACCCTGCTGGCCGCCCTGCGCGAGCGCGGCGTGCGCAGCGCCAGCGTCACCTTGCATGTGGGCGCGGGCACCTTCCAGCCCGTGCGCGCGGATGAGCTAAGCCAACACCGCATGCACAGCGAATGGTACGAGGTGAGCGCCGAAACCGCGCTGGCCATCCAGGCCACACGCGAAGCCGGTGGCCGCATCGTCGCCGTGGGCACCACCAGCGTGCGCGCGCTCGAATCTGCCGCGGTGGGCACTGAAGAACGTCTGGGCCGCAACGCCCCGCTGCAATCCATACA
Source organism: Rubrivivax sp. (assembly GCA_965249635.1). GTDB lineage: Bacteria > Pseudomonadota > Gammaproteobacteria > Burkholderiales > Burkholderiaceae_C > Rubrivivax. The sequence goes on from OZ252249.1 coordinate 334,177, forward strand.
AGGCGACACCAGCATCTTCATCACCCCCGGCTACCGCTTCCGCGTAGTGGACACCCTCATCACCAACTTCCACCTTCCCCGCAGCACGCTGATGATGCTCGTCAGCGCCTTTGCGGGCTATGAGCCGGTGATGGCGCTGTACCGCCATGCCATTGAACAGCGGTATCGGTTTTTCAGTTACGGGGACGCGATGCTGCTGGCGCGCGCACCGCTTCCGCCACACTGAATCGCCAGCGCTGCGGATGCCATGCATCTGCCGCACTTCAAGTTTCGGCCCCTTGCGCCGAAACCATCCGAACGCACCTAGCGTCAAGAAGGATATGGAGAACAGCAGCAGCGACAGCCGACGCCGCACTCGCCTGGAGACACGCCAGCCCGCGAGTGCCAACGCCATGGGCACGAGCCTTGTGTGCGAAGTGCGCAACTATTGCCGCCTTGGCCTTTTCCTGCGGTTTACCGAACCGCAAGAAAGCCAGATGGCTGCTGCCGTCATGCGCCCGGGCACCTTGGTCGAGGTGGTGTTTACAGCCACTTTGCAGGGCCAACCCCAGTTGTTGCGCATCGTCGGCACCGTGGCGCACCTCTCGGCTGCCGGTGCGGGCCTGTCGGTGCCCTCCATGCCGCCCGAAGCGCTGTTGGCGCTGCAGGCGGCCTCTCAGTCGGTAGCGGCGCTGCCTGTGCAGGCGCCGGTTGCGGGACCTGACGCCCAAGGCGACCCTGGGCCGGCGCTTCAAGCCCAGTGCATGACGCAGTTCGATTCTGCCCTGGCGGCTGTCTTCAAGGAATTTTTTGCCAGCCTGGATGTGCCCTTCGATCAAGCACACGACAAAAACACGGACGCGATGGAGCGCAAAGCGCTGCGCGAAGCACCGTCCACCATCCGATTTGCACGCCCCCGCATCGAAAAGGCCTTCTTCGAAAACGCTCAGGCTTACCAGCAGCAACTGCGCCAGGAAGCCGCTGCCGCGCCCACGTCTGCGGCCGCAGCAGGCCAAACGGCTGACGAGCTCAGCCTCTTGGAAGAATCCGAATTCGAAGACTGGCTGAACCTGACGGCGGTGGTCAACCGGCTCGAGTCAGACGGGCTTTATGGGCCGAAGCTGGTGCTGGTCGAGCGGCTGTTTGGGCGACTGGTGGGCCGCCTGCTGGACCGCCGCAGCAACCCCTTTGGCCCGGCCATGATCTGCCAGTTTCTGCAGCAAGCCGCGCGCGACCTGCCGCTGAACAATGGCACGCGCTCTGTCTTGTACCGGGCCTTCGGCCAGGTGCTGCAGCGGCAATTGCCCGCGCTGGTCGACCCCTTGGCCGAAGCCTTGTCGGCCTGGGGTGAAAACCTGGACGAGCCAGAGCCGGCAAAGCCCTTAGCCCCCGCGAGCAGCGTTGCGGCTGTGCAAGAGCAACAACAGCCGCAAGCGCATCAAGAACCAGAAGAACCACAAGAGCCACAAGAGCCCCTTCATCAAAGCCTGCTGGCCGTGGCCCACGGCCTGCTGCGTGCCGTTGACCAGATGCAGGGCGGCGCGGCCCCACGAGATTCCGCGCCCCAGGCACTTCAAGCCCGCTCAGCCCCTGAGGCACGACCTCAAGACCTGCTGCAGTTGATCGACGCGACCATGGCCCAGTCGGGCTGGATGGGGCTGCGCGAGACTGTTCAGACGCCCTTCAGCGTTCAGCTCTCGAATGCCGGCGGCGGCCTGGGCATTCCGCCGCAAGTCCAGAACGCGCTCGACTCGGTGGCCAGCCTTCTGGTTCAGGCGCAAGCCGTCAGCGGCGGCGGTGCAGCGATTGACGGCCTGCTCAAGCGCCTGGAGCGGCCGCTGCTGAAACTGGCTCTGCGCGAAGACGACTTCCTGGACCGCGCTGACCACCCCGCCCGTCAGGTGGTTGACCTGCTGGAGCAGTTTGCCGTCGCAGTGGACGATGACGGCCGCTTCATTGACGCCAGCTTGCAGCGCTTCCTGAACATGGCGGTGGAACGCGTCTGGACGCAGGCCGACCAGGACCCGCAGATCTACACCCGCACACGCGACAGCATGGCGCGCCTGCTGGAGCCGCTGCGCCAGGACCGTCAGACGCGTGTCACCCGCGTGCTGGAAGCCTGCGAAAGCCGGCACCGGTTTCGCCAGGCCCGGCAGCGCGTGGACCGTGCGCTGGACGCTCGCCTGGGCGGCGCGCTGGTGCCGCAGGTGGTGCTGTCGCTGCTCGACGCCGGGTGGCGGCAGGCGCTGGTGCTGTTGGAATTCCGCGTGGGCGAAGAAGCCGAGCAGTGGCATCGCGAGCTGGACCTGGTGGACCAGTTGGTGGCGCTGCTTGCGCCGGACGCACCAGACGCGCCAGACGCACAAGAAGCGGCAGCTTCGACCCTCGAACGTCGCCGTGTAGGTTTGGCTGCGTCCAGCCGCGTCGAAACCCTGCTGGCCAGCGTTAACACCAACCCGGAGCAGCGCGATGCGCTGATCACTGAGCTGCAGCGCACCCTGGACGATGCGGCGAACGGGCGAGAGCCCCCGCAGTGCGCCCCTTACGTCATGTCCGCCACCACGCTAGCTGGCGAGATAACAGGCGAAATAGCTGGCGATGCAACTGGTGAGTCCGGCGGCCAGGTGCGCGTGGGTGACTGGTGGTTTGTGCTCAAGGACAGCGCTTGGCTGCCCATGCAGTTGATCTGGACCAGCGGCACGGCGCAAGACTGCGCGCTGACGAACCGTTCGGCCACCCGGCACCTGGAGCTGACGCTGCAGGACTTCCACAAACGCGTGCGCGAAGGCACCGTCAAAGAATGGTCCGACCAGGCCCAGCCGCTGGTGGAGCGCTCGGTTCAGGCCATGTTGGACGAGGGTCGTGAGCAGGTGCTGCAGCGCAGCCAGCGCGACCCCGTGACCGGCCTGCTCAATCGCAAAGGCTTCCTGCAACGGCTGTCCCAGGTAAGCACCTGCCGCAACAGCGAGCACACCCACCTGCTGGCCATCGTCGAATTTGACCAGTTCCGCGTCATCTCGCAGGCCTGTGGCGTCGCGCAAGGCGAGGCCTTGGCGCGCGCGCTCTCCGGCGAGGTGCGTGCCACCTTGGGGCAGCAGGGCGTGGTCGCCAGTTTCCGCGACGACACGCTGGCCGTGCTTCTGCCCGACGCGCGGCGGTCAGATGGCCTTGCGCGCCTGGACGGCCTGCTGGACAAGCTGAGCAACTACCGCTTCCAGACCGGCGGGCAAGGCTTCAGCATTGGCTTGAACATGGGCGTGGCTGACTTCACACCCGGCCTGCAGGAGCCGGATGCGGCCGTCCAGCAAGCCGACATGGCTTGCGTGGCCGCCAAGACCCAGGGCCGCAACCGCCTGCAGTGTTTTGAGGCGGAGAGCCAGCACCTGCGCAGCCAGCAAGAGCTGGTGGACTGGGCTGGCCGGATTGACAGCCTGCTCAGCGGCAGCGGCCTGCACCTGCGCGGGCAGATGGTCAAGCCCATCTCTGCCGACAGCGGGCTCAAGACCTACTACGAAGTGCTGCTGGGCATCGAGCTGTCGCCCGGGCGCACCGTCAGCCCCCAGCCCTTTGTCATGGCTTTGGAAGGCCTGCGGCGCGCGCATGAACTGGACCTGTGGGTGCTGCACAAGGCCTTCGACTGGATCCGCAAGAACCAGGTGGCTTTCGCCGAGTTGGGCGGCTTTTCCATCAACCTTTCAGCCATGTCACTGGCGAACACCGAAATCATCGACACCCTTCGCGGCTACCTGCTGGCGGGCGACATTCCAGCGGAGCGCATCAGCTTCGAGATCACCGAATCCGCCGCAATCCAGAGCTACGGCGCGGCCGCTGATTTCATCCGTCAGATGAGCCGCTTCGGCTGCCGCTTTGCGCTGGACGACTTCGGCAGCGGCCACACGTCCTACGGCCACCTCAAGAACTTGCGCGCCGACGTGCTGAAGATCGACGGCAGCTTCGTGAAAGACATCGTCGACAACCCGGCCGACTTCGCGATCGTCAAAAGCATGAACGACATCGCCCACTCCCTGGGCATGCGCACCGTGGCCGAATACGTGGAGTCGCCAGCCATCCTGGCCAAGCTCAAAGAGATCGGCGTGGACTACGCGCAAGGCTACGCGGTGCACAAGCCGTGCCGGATGGAACAGTTGTTGGTGCGGGAGGTGCAGCCGCCGCAGCTGCCACAACCGGCTAGCGCGCCGTTGACACGGGTGTTGGACAGCGCGGTTGCGGTAGCTTGAGCCGCGCCGGCCCAGGTGCAGCTTCCAGGTAGGCCTTGGCGGCGCGCAAGCGACCTTGCCAGTAGAGCGCGTCAACGCGTTTGCGAGGGCTTCTACCGGTCATGCGGGTTGGGCTGCGCGTGAAGTGCGGGCTGCTTCCTTGGCGGGGCTGACGCCTTTCAGCAGCTTGGCGTCTCGCTTCACGTCGACCCACCAGGCGTCGTCGGGCTTGACCGCAGCCAGTTCATCCGGCGTGAGAACCACGGCTGAAAAGTGCACGCCCAATTGGTCGCCCAGGGCTTGGACAGCATCGCGCACGCGGTGCGAAGCTTCGAGGCCGCTCTGTTCCACGACCAGCAAGATGTCCACATCACTGCCAGGCCTGTCCTCACCCCGCGCTACGCTGCCGTAGAGCCAAGCCGACCGGACCTCGCGCCACGACGCCAACGCTTGCCGAAGCGCAGCTTGAAAGCTTTCCCATCGGCTGCGTTCGTGTTCAAACAGCGCTTTCAGCGCGTCCGCCAGCGGGTGCACCAGAGCCACGCAGTAGAGCTGCGACCGCGGCTGCCCCAAAACCTGCACCATGCCCTGCGAAGCCAGGCTGTCCAAGATGAGGCGCACACCCCGCGTGGTCAGGCCGCTGTCCGCCGCCACCTGCGCAACGCTGAGCGGCGCCCCGTACGACATCAGAACCCTGAGCACGCGTACGTGCCCTCCCCCGGCCAGCAACTGGGTTAAAGGGAAACGAAGGTGACTTTGGGGCGTTGATGCTTGCATTTCGGTAGCAGGTTAGTGTTTCAATCAAGAGAAGTCAAAGTATCTTGAAGCACTTTCAATTCTCTTAAGAGAAGCATACTTACTGCCTGCCAACTACAGGCGCACACACCCAAAAACGTGTTCGGCACTACGGCCTGCGCGCACCCGCAGCCAAGGCCCCGGCTGGCAGCGGCGCGCACCTTGCTATCCATGCTGAAACCCCAGCAAGCCGTGCAGGAAGAGGTTCGAGCGTTCATGCAGCGCGTTCGGCCACAGACCACATGCCGAGGGCCAGCATGAGACTCGTCCCCCAGCCCGCCGTACGAAGAATTTGGACCTCCGCAAGCGGGTTCAGGCTGTGCTCGCGCCCGGCGGGCAGGACAGATGCGCCAAAACCTTCCAGAGCTAACACGAGGTCCTCAACCGTCCGCAGTAAGCCGCTGAATTCCAGCGGAAGGCAAACACCAACGGAGCCAGCGAGCCAAACGTTAGCGCAAAGTAACATGCCCAACGTTGTCAACCATCGGCGCTGACCTTACATTCCCCCTTCAAAGACCGCTGCGGCGGTTTAGTCTAACGAGGTTTATAAGCGGCGAGTAGCGCCCGCGCGCTCCGGCAGGCGTTCGCGGCGCGGCAGATAAACGCTTTCCGTTAGGAGTCGTAGTTCGAGGCTCGCTGTTGGTATGAGCTCAACACAGAATTTAACAGCTTAGTTAATATGAACATCATCATTACGGGCGCTGGCCTGAGAAACACCAACTTCCAAGTCGAGAGAGGCTCTAGTTTCTTTCCTGCTGATTCTTGGGGAGGAAACAACCAGACTAAAGCAGGTCAGTCAGTTTGTTTCCTATTCGAGGGAACGAACGAGAGAGTCGAAACAGACCTGGATACTGAAAAACGCGTGCCGCGTCGTGCTAGAGGTGAAATTGGTAGATTCTTCAAATTCCACAATGCCAAAGAAGGCGAGTCAATCGAAATAGTAAGAATTGCTGAGCGCCAATACACAGTTAGGATGAAGCGCGCTGAATCAAGGTCGTTGACAAGTCCTGAAACCAATATCATTGTCCCGCCAAGTGGAAATGAGACGCCAACCCGAACAACAGCCACTACAGAACGAGTAGTTCGCGACACTGCAGTTACTCGTTATATTAAATCAATGTATGACTACGAGTGCCAAGTCTGCGGGGTTAGATTATTGACGAAAAATGGACCTTATGCTGAAGGTGCTCACGTTCGTCCACTAGGCACGCCTCATAATGGATCTGATGTCGTTGAAAACGTTCTTTGTCTATGTCCCAATCATCATGTTATGTTTGACGGTGGCACACTTTACATCGGTTTAGACCATTCTATTTCAGGCGGAACGAAGAAGCTGAGAATTGCGGCCGAACATAAAATTAAAACTGCTTTCCTTCAGTACCATCTTTCCAATATTGCCAAGGTGCGCGATGCGTAACCATTCGCTCAACCGCACCCTTTGTGGCGTGCGGCCAATCGCCCGCCATTTCATTCTGGGCCTTTAGCCACATACCGCAACGGTCCGGTTAATTAAAACGTTAGGTTCTACCATCCGTGCTCTTCACTCTCCAAACTCTTGATCTTGCATTCCGGCCCCACCCTCTTCGAACAGCGGAGCTGATTGCCTGATGAGACTTGTCGAATGCATCAGTTGTGGTAGCACGGACTTCGTTGAGGAGAAAGGATGCGCAGTCTGCGTTTTTTGCCGATCCAAGTTCTTGCCGAGTACCGAGGACGGCGCAACTCCAAGAACGGAAATTTCCATCGAATCGGACATAGAGGTTTTACTTTGCAAGTGTCGCGTTGACCCTGCCAATAGCCGAAGATACGCAAACCTGATACTCGATATCGACCCCACCAACCGCGAAGCGGTAAAGTTTCTTCGCTAAAAGGAATCACATGAAGACTAAAGACATTGCCAAAATTCATGGAATAGCACTCGATGCGTTCGACAGTTGGTTAAAGAAGTCGAACCATTCACATAAAACTGGTCTGATGGGTGGGGTTGATCTTGACGACAGTTTGAATATCGATCAGATAGTAAGCAACTTCAAGCGGCACTTATTGCAAGAGGCCGAGAATATCCGGCAAGTCCAAGCTGAGCGCGACCGCGCCGCAGCTGAGGAGACTGAGCGCATACACCAAGCCAATCTCGATAGAGAACGCGCTGCGCAGCAGAAGCAAAAAGCGCTCGCGAGTATGCTCATAACATCCGGCTTCAACTTTGATGGATACACAATCACCAAGTACTCAGGCTACATTTCTGGCGACGATGCAGTTCAGGCGAATCGCCCGACGCAGGGCTGGCTCGGCGGAATGTCAGGAAACGTCGGTGAAGAACTATTGGCTGGATTGGCCCAGATCAGGCGAAACGCACTTGCAGAGCTGAAGGAAGCTGCATATGCGCTCGGGTGCAACGCCGTGATAGGTGTGGACTTCGATTATCTGACGTTGGATCCGGAGACTGTCACACCGCAAGGTGGAACGTTGTACCTACCATTCCTGTTTGCTGTTACCGCGAACGGAAATGCTGTTGTCATTGAGAGGAGTAGCCGAGCCGCACTCGTCTGACCGGCCCAAACGAGCCATGGCGCCTAGTCGCTTTTCAGGGACGACTCATTGTTGTCAAGTAGCCTGATTTGAAATGCTTGTTTTCCTGCCAAGCGCATACGCCAAGACTTTGCTGTCCCAAGCCACACGTCGAGTATTGAAGGCAAGAACAAAGAACAGACTGCCACTATTCAGACGGCCTTGTTGTGAATCATCGCGTCCATAGTCACGGACCTAAATGCGAACCGCTCAGCAGGACGCGATTCTGGGAACGCGCCACTGGCGCCATGCCAGCACAAAACGGTTGTCGAGCTTTCCTGCCTGCCGGTCTGATCGGTGCGACCACCGCGCGTTGCCAACCCACTCGGCGCCTGAGTTGGCATGGCGGGACGGGTGCAGGTCGCATCAACTTCGCTCAAACCTTATGCCTCACAAAACCCCGGTTGGCACATAGAGATCGGTATGTCATCAGACGAAATGCAAATCCGCAAACTCGTTCGAGTTTGGCTTGCCGCGACCGAAGCGGGGGACACGGACGCGGTGCTTGATTTGATGACGGAAGACGTCGTCTTTCTCACGCCTGGTCGTCCACCCATGAACAAAGAACAATTCGCAAATCTGTCTGCAGTTCCGCCCGGAGCCATTCGGCCGAAGATGGCTCTGAGCCAAGCAATCAAAGAGGTTGTTGTTTCAGGCGAGTTGGCGTTTCTGTGGTCTGAACTCAGCGTGAGTGTGTCCCCACCTGGCAGTGCGGTGGTAGAACGGGATGGCCATACGCTCACGGTGTTTAGGAAGATTGCTGGTCGCTGGCTGCTCGCTCGCGACGCAAACTTACTTTCCCCGAAAGCCAAGACCTGAGGCCAAATACTCACTCAAGCGGTACGTCATCGACATGCCCTCGCGCCTTCGCATGCTCATTCCGACTCTCGAGACCAATCGCCTCAGGCTTGTTCCGCTGTCAGTTACCTGCGAAGCGGCTTACGAAGCCTTCTACACGGATGCATCGGCGTCGCAACACTACGGCGGCCCGCTGTCTGCCGGGCAAGCTTGGGCGCGTCTGGCCGCAGATCTGGGCAGCTGGCATCTCCAAGGTTTTGGCGTCTGGGCCATTGAGCTCAAGACTGATCAATCCATCGTAGGCACTTGCGGCTTCTGGCAGGGTAAGGGCTGGCCGAGGGAACTCACATGGTGGTTGCTGCCAGCCGCGCGCGGCAAAGGGCTGGCCATTGAAGCCTCCTACGCCGCAATCCGCCATGCCTATCAGGTGTTCGGCTGGCGAGAGGTTCAAACCTACATGAACGATGACAACACCGTTGCGCGGGCCTTGGCCGCTCGGCTTGGGGCGCAATTCATCGACCGGCGGACCTTTCCCGATGGGCCGGAACGCGATGTCTTTCGCCTCCCTCCACCAACGGCGGTGTAAGCCTTGCATGAGCGACAAGCACACCCACAAGTTTCCCGCCATGAAATGCGGTTGGGGTTGGGGCGGCCACTAAGGCCCGTATCGAACAGCGGACACCCTGGGAGCGATGCTGTGCAGAAAGTCGACCTCAAGAAAGAACTCAAGCACCTCTACCAGCCGTCGGCCAAGGCCGTCGTTCAAGTCGACGTGCCGAGCTTCCAGTTCCTGATGATCGACGGGGAAGGCGACCCCAATACATCAGCGGCGTATGCCGAAGCTGTCGAAGCGTTGTTCTCGGTTTCCTACACCGTCAAGTTCATGGTCAAGAAGGGGCCGCGGGCCATCGACTATGCGGTCATGCCGCTTGAAGGGTTGTGGTGGGCAGACGATATGTCGGCCTTCACGGCCGATGACAAGTCCCGGTGGAAGTGGACGATGATGGTCATGCAGCCTGACTTTGTTGAGGCGGCGGACATTCATAACGCCATCGCCGCTGTGCAGCGAAAGAAGGCGCTTGCGGCGGTAGGTGCCTTGCGTCTGGAGCGGTTCACGGAGGGCCGTTGCGCGCAGGTGCTTCACATTGGCTCCTTTTCAGATGAAGGACCGACTGTCCAACGGGTCCATGATTTCATTGATGCGACGTCAGCGCGAACCGGAAAGCACCACGAAGTCTATCTGAGTGATATCCGCCGAGCGGCGCCATCAAAATGGAGGACCATCATTCGCCATCCGATGAAATGACCAACATGCGACCACTCGCCATCACCATTGGTCTTCTCACGCTCAGCAATGTCTTCATGACCTTTGCTTGGTACGCGCACCTGAAGGAGCTCAGCGCCAAACCCTGGTTTGTCGCTGCAGCGGTCAGTTGGGGCATTGCCTTTTTTGAGTACATGCTGCAGGTGCCGGGTAACCGCATCGGCTACACCGTCCTGTCCGTGGCGCAGCTCAAAATCTTGCAAGAAGCCATCACGCTCCTTGTGTTTGTTCCGTTTGCTGTTTTCTATCTGCGTGAGCCCATCAAGCTGGACTACCTGTGGGCCGGGCTGTGCATCCTGGGTGCTGTCTACTTCATCTTTCGCGGCGCCTGGAAATAGCTTGCGCTTCAAGCAGCCATGAGCCCACTGCCCATCAACACGCCATCACTTCGCCTGCGCCACATCGTCGTTGAAGAAGCCGTGCGCATGATGGCGCTGAACGGTGAACCGACCACACGCCGCTGGCTGCCGTCCCACGTTTATGCCGATGCGAATGAGGCCACGGCCCGCATGCGCTACCTGCTCGCCTGCTACGCGCTGCCGGGTGACCCTCGCCACGGACCCTATGTACTGGCTGTTGAACACACCGCCAGCGCCGCGCTGCTGGGCCACGTGGGCTTCAGCCCCTTCGACGGCGAGGTCGAGGTGTCCTACGCCATCGCCGAAGACTGGCGCTTGCGCGGCTACGGTTCCGAAGCGCTGCGTTATGCCTGCCAATGGGCCGCAGCAACGTACAGCCTGCCGAACATCCTGGCGCTGACAGAGGCCGAGAACACGCCCTCGCGCCGCACATTGGAGCGTGCAGCCTTCGTGCATGTGGAAGACAAACTGATGCGGTTCCAGGGCGAGCAACAGCTCGTAAGCCGCTACGTTTGGCGAGACACCAAAGTTCAGGCCGAGTGAGCTGTGTGCTGGCGTAAGCTTCACCGAAGCAGGCTTGGCCAAAGGCGCGCAACACCGGGTATAGCGATGAGCAATTGCAACTTCCATCACGGCACGTTGATCCTTGGCTTCGCCCTGACGTTCAGGCGCCGCATGCGTCAGCTCTTCTTGGCGGGCTTCCTGGCAAGCGCCCTGTCCGCCTGCGGCGGTGGAGATCCACTCATCGAGCTTCAAATCGAGCCACCCAATCTCATTTTTCGCAACCAGGTCATCCTCAAAGGCTCGTCTTTTGTCCCGGCAGGCTCCATCTGTCCGGCGACCAACGAATTCATTCGCATCGGGGTGCTGGGCCCGCACACGGTCACCTACACCAATGCGGCCACAGGCGTGACAGGGCCGGTGTTCACGGACCTGTGGGTCTGCAACTCGGCTGAGGGGCGGATCTTTTACTGGACGAGCAACGTGATTGACCTGGTGCCGGGCCCTAACGCGATCACCGTTCGCATGACAGCGCCTGAGCGCACGTCCGAAGCGACCATCACGCTGCAAGGCAGTACCTGAGCCGCGCCGGTTCCGTCCTCGCATTCGTTGCGGCTTGAAGCGTCTTGCAGCAAGCGCTTACGATTCACTTGAGCTGCAGGTGCAAAACTGCAGTCATACCCCCTCAAATGCGGACTGGACATGAACATTTTTTTAAGGGTCAAGGTAGCTGCCTTTGGGCTTTACTTGGTGAGCGTGTTGGGCTTTCCGTCGATCGCGGAAGCGCAGGGCACTGTGGCCAGTGCCAATATCGGCGAGGTTGGCCATTCTTTGGTCAACACCACCATGCCGGCCATGCTGGTACCAGTTGCGCAGAGTTTGCAAAAGCAAATTCAGATGACCGTGCAAATCATCAATGGCGCACCGCTCAGTTGGCAGTGGAACAACCACACCCAAGCGCAGCAATCCACGGGCAACCCGGCCTTTACGGACCTGTACAACGCTTTGCCCACTTTGCGCCCTGACGTGGTGGTGCTGACGGAGCGTGTGGACATTGCCGCCACCATTCAATGGGAAAACACCAACGGCTATGTCGGCATGTGGGTCGCACGTGCGCGCGCGGCCAACCCGAATGTCAGGCCTTACCTGTACACCACATGGTATGGCTACAACAGCTCGTGGTACCCCGGAATGACTACCCGCCCGCTGTGGCGCGCGCGCATTGAATCTGACGGTTTGCTTTATGAGCAGGTGGCCCGTGCGGCTGGCATCCAAATCGTGCCCGGGCACCGGGCGATGATGGCGCTGTATGACGCGATTGCGGCCGGCCAGGTGCCCGGCTACAGCTCGATTGATCCGTTCTTCGTTGATGACATTCACCTCAACGGCATGGGCAATTACTACATTGCCCTGGTTCACTACGCCACCATCTACAAAGCCAGCCCGGTGGGGGCTGCCATTCCGCCTGGCGCGGGCGTCAGTGCCGCATTGGCCCAGCAACTGCAACAAATGGCTTGGTCGGTCGTTTCGGGTTACAGCTTGTCAGGCGTGACCGGCGGGGCCAGCCCAACAGCAGGCACGTGCGGCACTTCAAACGGCAAGGCCTTTGCATCCGCGCCCACAACCAACCTGTGTACGGCCGGTACGGCATCAGCGGTGACAGGCACAGGCCCGTATGCCTGGACCTGCGCGGGCACCAACGGCGGCGCAACCGCAAGCTGCTCGGCCACGCGCACAGCCACCGCCACCAATGGAGCATGCGGTGTTGCAAACGGTGTTGCCATCCGTACGGCGCCAAGTTCTGGCCTTTGCGCCGCCGGCACGCCTTCATCGGTTATGGGCGCGGGGCCATTTGCCTGGTCGTGCGCCGGCCTGAATGGGGGCACCACGGCGGGTTGTTCAGCGCCGCTGCTGGCGTCCGTGGTTAACGGCTCGTGTGGGTCGTCGAACGGCGGAACCTTCGCTACAGCGCCGTCCGCCAATCTGTGTGTGGCCGGCACGGCAACAGCTGTTGCGGGCTCGGGCCCGTTCACCTGGTCTTGCCGGGGTGTCAATGGCGGCACTACGGCGGCCTGCCGGGCCAACCAGCAAACACGCACCGTCAACAGCATAGGCACGCTGGGTCGTGGTGGCTCAAGGGTCTATTCCTTCAATGTGCCCACGGGGGCGACCACCGCCTCCTTCGTGCTGACCGGCACCTCAGGCAATGCGGATCTCTATGTCAGCCGGGGTTCGAGAAAAACCCGCACCGCCGCTGACTGGCGCAGCCTGGGTACGGCGTCCAATGAACAAATTACCCTCAGCAACCCGACGGCAGGCACCTACTACGTCGAGGTCTACGGCGTGGCCCGAGCCACGGGCCTGACATTGACCACGACCATCAGCCGCTAGGCACACCGGTAGACTCGGCGGATGACCATCGCCGACGCCTGCATCCTCGTTGCCTGTTTTTTGCCCATCGCCTGCGCGGGCTTGGCCAAGTCGCGTGGCTTTGGCAAACCGCGCCGCGAGGGCGGGTTTGACAACCACAACCCAAGGCTTTGGTTGGCCAAACTGGAGGGCTGGCAAGCCCGCGCGCATGCGGCGCAGCTCAACAGCTTCGAGGCTTTGCCTGTGTTCATCGCGGGCGTGCTGGTGGCCGAACGGCTCAACGCACCGCAGGCCACCGTCAACGGCCTCGCCATCGCTTTTGTGTTGCTGCGCGTCGGCTTCATCGGTGCCTACGTAGCGGACAAGGCCAACCTGCGGTCGGTGTTGTGGGTGCTGGCGCTAGGCTGCAGCGTGGCGCAGTTCTTTGTGGGCTGAGCGCTTTCGCGCCCCTTGGACTCGACGTATGGGCCTTACAGGATGCGCTTGCGCGCCTGCGTAACCAGCACCTCGGCAGCCACCACCACCGCAAACACGGCCACCAAAACCATCGCCACCCGCGGCCATTGGAAGAGATTCAATGCGGTGTCGAGCACCATGCCGATACCCCCGGCACCGACCAGGCCCAAGACGCCGCTTTCGCGCACGTTGATATCCCAGCGCAGCAGCACGATGGACCAAAAAGCCGGCTTCACTTGCGGCCAGTAGCCGTAGAGGATCTGCGCGGTGGTGGAAGCCCCGCCGGCTTGCAGCGCCTCAATCGGACCGGGTGGTGCCTGTTCGATCGCTTCACCCAGTAACTTGCCGGCGAAGCCGACCGACCTGAACGCAATGGCCAGCATGCCCGCCAGCGGACCAGGGCCGAAGATGGCCACAAACAGCAAGGCCCAGACCAGCGAGTTGACCGACCGGCTAGACACCAGCAGCACCCGCGCCAGGAAGTTGAGTGCGCGGTTCTTCGTCAGGTTGCCAGCCACCAGCAAGCCCAGCGGAACGGCCATCAGCAGCGACAGCAGCGTACCCATGGTTGCCATGTGCAGGGTTTCGACCAAAGCGGCGTGGATGCTGGCCGGATAGTGGGCCCAGTCAATGGGCCACATGCGCGAAAGCATGTCTGCCATTTGCTCGGGCGCATCGACGAGAAACTCGGGAATTACCTTCACCGAGCGCGCAGACTGCACCACGGCGGCCACGATGGCCAGCCACACGCCATAGCGCAGCAGACGTTGCGCCGGCGTGAACCGTTGCCAGCTCGGGCTGGACGCGGGTGCCGTCGCGTGCAGTGCAGCGTCAGACATTCATGGCCTTTCGCACTGCGTTCACCAGCAGCTCGCCGACGACGATGATGGCCACGATGGTGGCCAGGATGGTGAAAACAAAGTCGTAGTCAAAGCGTTGAAAGGCCGAGAACAGCGCGCCGCCGATGCCGCCCGCGCCGACGATGCCCACCATCGTGGAATTGCGCAGGTTGGAGTCGAGCTGGTAAGTCGCAAAGCCTACGAAGCGGGCCAACACTTGAGGCAATACGCCAAACAGCACCACGTTCATGAACGAAGCCCCAGTGGCACGCACGGCCTCAACCTGTTTCGGTGAGATCTCTTCGATCGCGTCAGCAAACAGCTTGCCGACAAAGCCCACGCTGGCCACCGAAAGCGCCAAGATGCCCGCCAGCGGCCCAAAGCCTACGGCTTTGACGAAGAGAATGGCTTTGATAACCGGGTGCAGCGAGCGCGCCAGCGCGATGAGGCCGCGTGCAGCAGTCGAGACAGGGCCGGGCATCAAATTGCGTGCGGCAAACAAGCCCAGCGGCAGGCTCAGCAGCACGCCCAGCGCGGTGGCCAACACCGCCATTTCCAGGCTCTCGCCGATGCCCGACCACAAGATGTCCATTTTCGAGACGTCGGGCGGAAACATCCGCGCAATGAACTTCGTGCCTTGCTTGAGGCCTGTGGCCAGGCGCTCTGGCGTGATGTCGATGTGGGCCAGCACCCACAGGCTGTAGGCCACCACACCCAGCGCTACCAGCTTGGCGGTGGGCGACCAGGCGAATGCTTGCTGCCTGGCCGGCGCTGGGCTCAAGTTGGAGGCAGGGGCACTCATGCCAGCCAACCCTGTCCGCCGTAGATGCGTTGCAGCACCTCGTCCGTGAGGTCGGCAGGCGGACCATCGAACACCACATGGCCACCGGTCATGCCCACGATGCGGTCAGCAAACCGCCGCGCCAGTTCAACGTCGTGCATGTTCACCACCACCGGTATGCCCTGCTGCAGCCCTTGCTCGCGTAGCAGCTGCATGATGTCGACGCTGCTCTTGGGGTCCAGAGACGAGGTGGGCTCGTCGGCCAGCAGCAGGCTGGGTTGCTGCATCAGCGCACGCGCGATGCCCACGCGCTGGCGCTGGCCACCGCTCAGCGCATCGGCCCGCTGGTTGGCAAAGGCCTCAAGCCCCACCGTCTTGAGCAGCGCAAAAGCGCGTTCGAAGTCTTGTGGCGTGAAGCGCCGCCGCCAGGCCGCCCAGGCCGATACATAGCCCAAGCGTCCGGTGAGCAGGTTTTCCATCACCGTCAGGCGCTCCACCAGGTTGTATTCCTGGAACACCATGCCGATGTGGCGGCGGCTGCGGCGCAAAGCGGCGCCACTTTGCTTGGCCATGTCAATACGCTGGCCTGCAATGTCCAGCCAGATCTCGCCGGCAGTGGGGTCCACCAGTCGGTTGATGCAGCGGATGATGGTGGACTTGCCGGTGCCCGACGGGCCGATGATGGCCGTCAGGCCCGTGCCTTCGACCCGCAGGTCAATGCCACGCAGCACCGGTACGCCGGGCCGGTATTCCTTAACCAGCCCCTTGATGGTCAGCTGGCCGGCCGCCGCTGCTGCACTCACTTCTTGGCCTTGGCTGCTTCTTTGTCGTAGGCCTCACGTGTGAATTTCTCGCCGCCTGCTTCAGCTACTTCGCGCACCACAGCATAGTCTTTCAAATAATTGGCTGGCGCAAAGTGGTCGTCGCCGTCAAAGGCTTTGATCATTTCCGGCGTGTACTTGTAGTTCATGAAACAGCCCACCAGCTTGTCGCGTAATTTGGGTTCCAGGTCGTGCGCGTAGGCGAATGACGAGGTGGGGAAAGGTGCGCTGCGAAAGAGGATGCGGAAGTCGTCGAGTTTGACGGTACCGCGCCGCGCCATGCGTTCGAAGACGTCCGAAGCCACGGTGGCCGCGTCGTAGTCGCCGCTGTTGACGCCCAGCACCGATTGGTCATGTTTGCCTGAGAACAGCACTTTGTAGTCGGTGCCCGGTGTCAACCCCTGTTTGGGCAACAAGGCGTTGGGCGCCATGTGCCCTGAGTTGCTCGACGGCGAGGTGTGCGCCACCTTCTTGCCCTTGAGGTCGGTGAGCTTTTGGATGCTGGCATTGTCTTTGCGCGAAATCACCACCAAGTTGTAGCTGCGGGGCCCGTTCGGCCCACCTTTGATGGAAAAGGGCACTGCCCCTGCGATGTTCACTGCAAAGGCTGTTGGGCCCGTGGAGAAGCCGGCCACATGCAAGCGCCCAGCACGCATGGCTTCAATTTGCGCGGCGTTGCTCTGAACTTGGAAGAAGACCACCTTTTTCTCGGTGCACTGCGCCAGGTGTTTGGTGAAAGGATCAAACAGCTTTTCATACACCGCCGGGTCTTCCACCGGCGTGTAGGTGAAGACGATGGTGCTGGGGTTGCGCCACTTCTTGGGGTCTGTGGGCGTGTCGGCCACCATGTCCTTGTTGGCATCGCAGAACATGAGGTCAAGGTCGCCACGGTGCGGGCAGGAGGCGTCTTGCGCCCAGGCTGCCGATGTGGCGCAAAGGCCGGCCAGGCTGGCAGTGGTCAGCAGGCGTCGATAAAGAGTGCTCATGAATAGTCTCGTCAGGCTCGTAGTGGGTTGATGATGCGCCGCCGTGGCGGCATGTGCAGAACCCGCAGCATCGCCTTGCTTCTCACGGCTTGCACTTGGGGACCACCCGAGGTTCCGCGCCAACGTGTTGCTGCAGGTTTCCAATCAGCGCCCAAGTTTCCGGCCCCAGGAGGTCAGCCAGAAATTTCGCAAGGTCAGCTGATCAACCCGCGCGGGCTGGTGTCCAATCAAGCTGCACCAACACACAGCGCCGGGGTACTGGCCAATGGAGAAACATTTGGACGAGCTTGAACTACTGCGCCGCATTGCGGGTACGAAACTGCCTTTCAGGCTGCGCACGGCTGAAGACCTGGCCGCTGCCAAGGCCTTGATGGCCTCTGGGTACATCAAGGTCTCCATGCCGCTGGCGCGCAACAGCAAGTCCGCCTTCGGCAAACAAGACGACGCGCTCGTGTCGGCGGTTACTTTGGCCGGCAAGCGCGCTTTGAACACCTAGGGCGGCTTTCGCGGGCTCTGGGCAAGACAAACAGGAGACAAAACAATGTTCAGTCATGTGATGGTCGGCTCCAACAACATTGAGCGCTCCAAGCGCTTCTATGACGCCGTGCTTGGCGTGTTAGGGGTTGGCGAAGGGGTGCAAAACGTCAACAAAACCGGCCAGACGCGACTTTTCTACCGCCACGACGGTGGCACTTTTGGCCTGAGCGAACCCATCAATGGCGAGCCTGCCACCTGCGCCAACGGCAGCACCATCGGCTTCAAGTGCAACTCACTTGAACAGGTGCGCCAGTTCCACGATGTGGCTGTGGCCAACGGCGGCGTCTCCATCGAAGACCCGCCGGGACTGCGCGAAGGCAAGATGGGCGCCATGAACCTGGCCTATGTGCGCGACCCCGATGGCAACAAGCTGTGCGCGCTGCACCGGCCGAAGGTGTAGTTCTGATTTGGAAGAGTTGACGTCAGCCCAGTGGTGGCGGGTCGACTCTGAACTGGGCGCTCGCAGAAGGCCGGCGCGCTTGTCGGCCGCTGGCCACAGTTTGTGGCTGGTGAACTTTTCCGCCACACACGGTCTACAACTCAGGTCCACATCTGGGGTGCGCATGGCACATTGGCTTAAAAGCAACCGCGGCTTCTTGGTCTTTCTGATCTGTTTTGGCTTCTTCAGAACGGCCATCGCCGACTGGAACCCGGTGCCCACCGGCTCGATGCGCCCCACCATCCTCGAAGGTGATGTGGTGTTCGTCAACCGTCTGGCTTACGACCTCAAGGTACCGCTGACAGACCTGTCAGTTGCGCGGCTGGGTGAGCCCGCGCGCGGCGACATCGTGACCTTCAGCTCGCCCAAAGACGGCACGCGCCTGATCAAGCGGCTGGTGGCTGGCCCGGGCGATGTGGTCGAGATGCGCGAAGGTGTTCTGCTCATCAATGGGGCTGCGGCCGAGTACAGCAACGCCACGCATGTGAGCGAACGCATTGCAGAAGGCTTTGTCTTGGAGGCCATTCGCGCCACCGAGCTGCTTGACGGCAGCAGCCGGGAGGTTCAGTACTTCGCGCGCATGGGTCAAATGAAGTCATTCGGCCCCATCACCGTTCCACCCGAGCAGTTTTTCATGCTCGGAGACAACCGGGACAACAGCGAAGACTCGCGCTTTATCGGCTTTGTGCCACGCAGGCTGTTGATCGGCCGCGCCGAGCGCATCCTCGTTTCGGTGGACATCACAGACCGCTGGCTGCCGCGCTTCGAGCGCACGGTGGCGCGGCTGCAGTGATGGCTGGCCTGGCCGAACCCGACGGCAAGCTCTACGAGATCACGACTGTCGAGCGGGTGGCTTGAAGGCGCGCAGCCAGGGCGCGCAGGCTGATAGCCTGTACCTCGTCGCCCACGGGGTAGGTCTCTGTATCGGCGCCGCCATGCACCAGCCAGCGTAGGGCAGGCCGCAGGTCTTCACAGGCGCTGTAGAACCCTTTGCGAGGCTTGGCGCTCGGGCTCTTCTTCACTTCGATGGCCCACAGGCCGTGCCCAGGTATGTCCAGTAGCAGGTCGACCTCGGCGCCGTTGCTGGTTCGGTAGAACCCGGCTTGAGCATCGCGTGGCGCGGCGTTGACGAGGGTTTCGATTACAAAGCCCTCCAGGCTGGCGCCCACCACCGGGTGCGCCAACAGGGCGTCCATCGATGCCAAGCCCAACAGCGCGTGCAGCAGGCCGCTGTCGCGCACGTACAGCTTGGGTGATTTGACCAAGCGCTTGCCCAGGTTGCTGTGCCACGGCAGCAAGCGCCGCAGCAGCATCAGGTCGGTGAGCATGTCCAAGTAGCGGTGCACGGTTTTGACGTCGATCATCAAGCTTTTTGCCAGCTGGGCCAGGTCGAGCAGGGCGCCTTGGTGATGCGCCAGCATGGTCCACAAGCGGCGCAGGGTTTGCGCGGGAAGCCTGGCACCGTAGCTGGGAATATCGCGCTCCAGGTAGGTGCTGGCGAGGTTCTGCCGCCAAGCCAAGCTCTTGGCCGCGCTGGCTGCCAAAAAGCTCAGTGGAAAGCCGCCACGCAGCCACAGTTGGTTTTGCTCGGCGGCCACTATTTCCAAAGCTTGTAGCGGGGGCAGTTCCAGATAGGCGATGCGCCCGGCCAGGCTTTCACCCGATTGGCGCAGCAACTCGCCACTGGCCGAGCCCAGCAAGAGGAAGCGACCGTGGGCTTTGCCCTTGCGGCGCCCTTCATCAATCAAGCTGCGCAGCACCTTGAACAGATCAGGCTGGTGCTGCACTTCATCCAGGATGACCAGCTTGTCCTGGTGAAGTGCGAGGTAGGCCTCAGGGTCCGTGAGCTTGTGCAGGTCGCTGGGGCGCTCGAGGTCCAGATAGACGCTGCCCTGGGGCCAAGCTTCGCCCAGTTGCCGTGCCAATGTTGTCTTGCCGACCTGCCGTGCACCCAGCAGCGCTACGGCGGGGTAGTCGGTCAGGGCGACCTGCAGCGCAGGGGCGAGATGGCGATCAAACATCCATGGATTATAGG
The DNA here is from genome assembly GCA_965249635.1 of Rubrivivax sp. Classification (GTDB taxonomy): domain Bacteria; phylum Pseudomonadota; class Gammaproteobacteria; order Burkholderiales; family Burkholderiaceae_C; genus Rubrivivax. The sequence goes on from OZ252249.1 coordinate 353,982, forward strand.
CAACAAACTACCTGTTTTGCATGGTTATACCGCGCTGAAATTTACACCGCCCTGACCACCACTGTGTGCGCCGTCTTGTCCTGCAGTGCCTGGCGGTTGGTGTCCCAAAAAATCTGCGCAAAGCCCAGGCCGCCGGTGGCCATGCCTGCGGCATACCCGCCATAGCGGCGCAAGTTGTTCAATAGGCCCAGCGGTTTGCCGGTCAGTGCCACCACGCGAATGCGCAGCAAACGCTTGCCCAAGGTCTGGCCCTGAAGCCAGGCGGGCACGAAGGTGAAGTACATCAGCGCCCAGCCGAAGCTGATGCCGGCGTCGTCCAGCCAGCGGTTGACCTCGTCCTGCACCCTGGCGCCGCCGGTTTTGCGCGTGCGCGCCAGCTCGTTTTCCAACGCTTCGATGCGCTTGCTCAATTGCGGCAGTGACTGTGCGGCCTGGCCCCGGCCAGCATCCGCTACGGCATTGGCAACCTGGTCCACCTTCTTTTCAAACGCCCGGTAGGGGTCGGTGCCGCGCGCTGCGTGGCCCTGCACGATGGTCCAAAACGCCAGCAAGAACAGCAGGCCCAGCAGCGCCAGCTTCAGGCGCGACAGCGTCTTGCCGCGCCACTGCGCATGCGCCTGCATCAGCCCGCCGAAGATGACCACCATCAGCAACCAGCCATTGGCCAGCGTGGAGATGAGCCCGACGATGGCAATGTCCGCAAGGATGGCCACCAGTCGCCGCCACGGGCGCGCAAGCGGCAAGCCCAGCAGTTCTGGCGCCACGCTCAGGTCTTCGGCCGTGATCAGGCCGCGGTCGCCGCGCAACGCGCGTGGGATTTTGGAGTTTGTTTCTGAAGCTGACATGCGGGCCGCAGCATAGCCGGGCTGTGACAATGCCCACCATGCTGACGTTCGATGTGTTCAAAACCGAAGGCCATGCCCGCCGGGGCCAGCTCACGCTCAACCATGGCGTCGTGCAGACGCCGGTATTCATGCCCGTGGGCACCTACGGCACGGTCAAAGGCGTGATGCCGCGCTCGCTGCACGAGATGGGTGCTGAGATCATCCTCGGCAACACCTTTCACCTGTGGATGCGCCCGGGGCTGGACGTGATGAAAACCTTCGGTGGCCTGCACGGCTTCGAGGGCTGGAACAAGCCCATCCTCACCGACAGCGGCGGCTTCCAAGTCTGGAGCTTGGGCGGCGCCGACGGCAAGGGCCGCAAGATCACAGAGGAGGGCGTGCGCTTTGCGTCGCCGGTCAATGGCGACAAGCTGTTCCTCACGCCCGAGGTGAGCATGCAGATCCAAACCGTGCTGAACAGCGACATCGTCATGCAGTTTGACGAGTGCACGCCCTACGAAACTGCAGGTCAACTCACTACCCATGCGCAGGCGCGGGCGTCGATGGAATTGAGCCTGCGCTGGGCCGGCCGCAGCCGCGCTGAATTTGAGAAGTTAGGCAACCCCAATGCGCTGTTTGGCATTGTGCAGGGCGGCATGTTCGAAGACTTGCGTGAAGCGTCGCTCACCGCTTTGGCTGAATTGAACTTACCGGGATACGCCATCGGCGGCGTCAGCGTGGGTGAGCCCAAGGACGAGATGCTGCGCATCATGGCGCACACGCCCCACCGGCTGCCGGCGCGCAAGCCGCGTTACCTGATGGGGGTGGGCACGCCGGAAGATTTGGTCGAAGGCGTGGCCTGTGGCGTGGACATGTTCGATTGCGTGATGCCCACGCGCAATGCGCGCAACGGGCATCTGTTCACACGCTTTGGCGACCTGAAGATCCGCAACGCCAAGCACAAGTCCGACCCGCGGCCCATCGACCCGACCTGCCGGTGTTATGCCTGTGCGGGGCAGACCGCGTCGGACGGCACGGTCTCGGGTGCCGTTTCAGGGGCCTTCAGCCGCGCCTATCTGCATCACCTGGACCGCTGCGGTGAGATGCTAGGCCCGATGCTGGCCAGCATCCACAACCTGCACTTCTATGTGAACCTGATGCGCGAGGTGCGCCAAGCGCTGGACGAAGGCCGTTTTGAGGCCTGGCGCCAGCAGTTCAAGGCTGATCGTGCGCGGGGCGTGGACTGAGCAAGTTCAGGCCGCGACGGCTTCGGTAGCCTCGTTGAACTGAGCCACTTCCCGCAGCTCGTCCAACAGCGGCAGCGCAGCCAGTACATCATCAGCTTCCACACCGAAGTCGATCAGGCAGGCCACTTCATCCACCCCGATGGCTTTGATCTTGTCGGTCATTTCCAGACAGCGGTCAAAACTTCCCAGCAGAGCGCTGCCGGAGTAATAGCGCTCGAAAGAAAACGCCAGCGCATCAGCCACTTCGTCGGCTGTCAGCTTGCCTGATTCCACCTCACAGCGCTGCTGGAAAAAAGGCACGGACGATGCATATCCGCCCACCAGCAGCGCAGAGCTTTTCAGGTAATTGATCATCGGCCCGCGCACTTTCTCGCGCACGTCGTCGTCGTTTTCACCGATGAAGGTGTGCAGCATCAGCGTGATTCGGCCTTCGCCAGGGTGGCCGGCATCCTTCCAGGCTTGGCGGTAGGCAAGGATTTTGTCGGCCAGCGCTTCCATGGACTGCCCGAGCAGGTGGGTCAGGATGTTCATGCCGGCTGCGCCCGCGCGTGCGAAGGTCTGCGGGTTGCCAGCGGCGGTGATCCAGATGGGCAGTTCAGCCTGCACCGGGCGCGGCATGGTGCGCAAGTGGACCGTATCGCCCAGCGGGTTAACGCCTTCAAAGGTTTCGCCGGCCCACAGCTTGCGCAGTTCATCGGCGCGTTCGAAGACCAATTCACTGCGCCGTTCATAAGCACCGGGCTGCGCCAGCACAAAGTCGTTCGGAAACCAGCCCGATGCAATGCCCAGGTCTACGCGGCCGCCTGAAAGGTAATCAACGACCGACCACTCTTCCACGATGCGCGCCGGGTGGTGCAAAGGCACCACCACGCTGCCCGAGCGGATGCGCACTTTTTCCGTGACGGCGGCCAGTGCGCCCGCCATGACCGAAGGGTTGGGCGACAGACCGCCGAATGCATGGAAATGCCGCTCCGGTACCCACACGGCCTCAAAGCCATGCTTGTCGGCAAAACGCGCGCTGTCGAACAGCAACTTGCGTTGGGATTGCGCGCGCGGGCCGCCTTCGTCGCTGGCGAAGTAATAAAGGCTGAAGGCCAGTGGCCGGTCGGAATGGGCGTCGGGTTTGATCTGCATGGGCTCGATTGAAGCCCCGCCCCGCGGGCAGCCTGTTGACGCACATCAAAGTGCCGGCGCGCTTGCTTGTGACTTATCCCTCAGGTGTGGGAGTGTTTCACCAGAATTTCCACTGCCCGCTGTACACGACCCAAGCACCCAGCGCAGCGTTCGTGACGGCATGCGCGATGACGGCGGTCCAAAGTTTGCCGGTGTAGCGGTAGATGCCCGCATAGGCCAGGCCGGCGACCACCGCAGCCAACCACTGCGTATGTGCCAGGGTGAACACAAAGGTCGACAGCACCACTGCTTTCAAGCTGACCGCCTGTGGGTCGACCGCTTCAAAAGCGGGCCGATCTACCCAGCGCATCAGGTAGGAGCGCCAGAACAGCTCCTCCATCAACGGCACCACCACGGCAGCGCCCAGCAGGCGGAAAGCGATCAAGCGCCAGTCCAGCGCGCCGCTGCTGTCGGTCGGCACAAAGCTTGCCGTCGGCTCGCCCAGCAGCATCCAGGGCGCGTCCAGCCGGATCCACAGCGCCCACACCACCAAGCCCAGCAGCACACTGACCAGAAGCTCGCGCGCTGTGGGCCAGGTTTGGCGGAACAGCTCACCGTACTCGCGCCACAACAGCGCCAACACACCGCCCACCAGCACCGTCTGGACGGCGTAGAGCCAGCGGGTGTCCAGCCCAAGGCCCTCGGCGGGCCAGTAGCCGCGCAGCGCCAGTAAAAGCATGAACAGGGCGAAGGGGGCGATTCGCGCCCACGCTGAACGCGTCAAACCGAGTGCTGGAGTTGCCATGGCGCCAAGCTTAGCCGAGCCGTGGCGGCTGGCCGCTGGCAAAGGTCGTTCAGACCGCGCGTTGGTCCAGCAGCCAGCCGGGTTCTTCGATTTGCCCCAGCGTCAGCGCCAACCAGGGCAGCAAGCGCTGCAGCGTCGCGTGCAGCGTGAAAGGCGGGTTGATGACGAAGACGCCACTGCCCACCATGCCAAAGCCCTTGCCGTCGGTGGCTGCCAAGGTCAGCCGCGCGTGTAGCCAGCCCTTGGGTGCCAGCGCCTGCAGCTTGCGCGGCAATTCATGCGAGCCGATCTTGCCCACCTGCGGATACCAAACCATGTAGGTGCCTTCAGCGAAGCGCTGCACAGCTTCACGCAAGGTGGCCACGACCTGCAGGTAGTCTTTCTCGCCTTCGTAAGCCGGATCCATCAGCACCAGGCCGCGCCGGGTGGGTGGCGGCAACTGGCCTTTCAGCGCAGCAAAACCATCAGCCCGTCGGACCTCCACCGCTTTGTCGCCTTCAAAGGTGCTGGCCAGGATGCGGTGGTCGGTGGGGTGCAGCTCGAACAAGCGCATCTGGTCTTGTGAGCGCATCAGGGCCTGGGCAATCAAGGGCGAGCCGGGATATTGTTTCAGCGTTTTGCCATCACCATTGATGCTGCGCACCAAGCCCACGTACTGGGCCACTTCCGGCGGCGGGTCTTCCAGGGTCCACAAGCGGCCAATGCCCTCGGCATGCTCTGCGTGGGTTTGCGCATAGCCGCTGCCCAGGGCGTACCCGCCCGCGCCCGCGTGCGTGTCCACGTAGCGCCAGCCCTTGTCCTTCTGGTTCAGATGGGCCAACACCTGCATCAGCACGATGTGCTTGAGCACATCGCCATGGTTGCCGGCGTGAAAGGCGTGTCGGTAAGCGAGCATGGGCGCACTGTAGCGGCAGGTGGCGGGTAAGCTGTGGGCCATGACAACCCTTTTCGACCCCATTCAAGTCGGCGACATCGCGTTGGCGACCCGCATCGTCATGGCGCCGCTGACGCGCAACCGCGCGCCACACTGCGTGCCCACGCCCCTCATGGCAAGTTACTACGCGCAGCGTGCTGACCCCGCCACCGGCGCGGGGCTGATCATCAGTGAGGCCACGCAGATCAGCCCGCAAGGGCAGGGTTACGCCGATACCCCGGGCATCCACAGCGCCGAGCAAGTGGCGGCCTGGCGCGTGGTAACCAACGCCGTGCACGCGCGCGGCGGGCGCATCGTCTGCCAGTTGTGGCACGTGGGCCGCATCTCCCACCCGCAGCTGCAGCCGGGCGGCGCGGCGCCGGTTTCATCCACCAACGTGCCCGCCAACAGCAGGGTGCTGGTTGACGGTGCGTTTGTGGCTTGCGGAAAGCCGCGCGAGCTTCGAACCGAAGAAATTCCCGGCATCGTGAACGACTACGCCCATGCCGCACGCTGCGCCATGGATGCTGGTTTTGACGGCGTCGAGGTGCACGCCGCTAACGGCTACCTTATCGAACAGTTTTTGCGCGACAGCATCAACCACCGCACTGACGCTTGGGGCGGCGGTGTGGACAATCGCAGCCAATTGCTGGTGGACGTGATGCGCGCAGTGGTAGGCGCCATCGGCGCCGGCCGAACGGGCCTGCGCTTGTCGCCTGTCACGCCCGCCAACGACGCCGCGCAAGACAGCCAGCCCCAGGTGCTGTACGGCCGTGTGGTGGAGCGCCTGCTGCCCTTGAAGCTGGCCTTTATGCATGTGGTTGAAGGATCCACCGGTGGGCCGCGCGACTTCGCGCCCTTTGACTACGAAGCCCTGCGCCAGGGTTTTGCGGGGGCCTGGATGGTCAACAATGGTTACACACGCGAGCTGGCGCTGGACGCCGTGGACAGCGGCCGCGCCGACCTGGTGGCTTTCGGTCGGCCCTTCATTGCCAACCCGGACCTGGGCATGCGCCTGAGAGACGGCCTGCCTTGGGCCGAAGGCAACCGCAAAACCTATTACGGTGGCGGTGCGGAGGGTTACACCGATTACGCCGGCGCCGTGTCGGCCGCCTAAGCCCGGCGCGCGTTTCGTCTTTGGGATGGGCCAGCCTGGCCGGTGTGACTACAGTCACGCGCTTTGCGGACGCAGGCTTGCGGTCGATGCACCGGGCTCCCGTCGTTTTTAACGCTTTCTTACCGGCCCTGCGGCCCTCCAAACTCCATGATGCTTCGCCGCCACTTCGTTCAGTCTTCCGCATTGGGCCTGCTGGGTCTGGGCGCACTACAGCCCGCACAGGCCAATGCAGGGTCGCGTTGGGTGCGCGTGCCCGGCAAAGCCGTTGAAATCGCGATTGGCGCCAACGGTCAAACCTGGATCTTGGGTAGCGGCCGCACCGATGGTGGCCAAGAAATCTTTCGCCGCGACGCTAAAGCTTGGACGCAGGTTCCCGGTGGCGCCACTCAAATCGCAGTAGACCCTGCTGGCCTGCCCTGGGTCATCAACAGCGACGGCGTGATCTTCCAGTGGGTGAACCCGGCCGGCTGGACGCGACGCGGCAAAGACGGCGCTGCCTTGGCCATTGGCACCAACGGCTCGGTGTTCTGCCTGACCAAGCCCACCACAGAGAGCAACGGCGGTGTTTTTGCCTGGGACGGCAGCAAATGGAGCGCTGTTGACGGGCGCGGTACCACGCTGGCCGTTGACTCCAAGGGACAACCCTGGGTGACCAACGCCAAGAATGAAATCTACCGGCGCGATGACGGCGCCTGGAAGCGCGTTCCCGGCGCAGCCACCGACATCGCCATCGGCGCCAATGGTGCCGTCTGGGTGGTGGGCACTGACAGCGAAAAGGGCGGCAACGCGGGCGTCCATCTGCTGGGCAAGGGCGACGCTTGGACCAAGGTGGCTGGTGGCGCGGTGCGCGTGGCCGCAGACCCCAAAGGTCTGCCTTGGGTGCTGAACGCAGCCAACGAGATCTTCCAGCGGACCTGAGGTTTCGGTTCGTGTCGGCTCAGCGCGCCGGCCGCCGGTGCCGGGCGCGAAACAACTCCAGCAGCGACAGCTCGCGCGGCCCGGCGTGCAGGTGCACCTCGTCGCCCGCGCCAATATCGCCAGGCTCTACAACCGCCAGGTAGCTGCCGCAAAAGCCGCTTTGCTGCATCAAGTGGCTGGCTTGTTCGAAACCCATCGCGGCACTGAACTTGAAACACGGGTGCCGGGGCTCCGTCACTACCAAGCGGCAGCCCGGCAGGCGCAGCTCGTCGCCCACCCACAGCCGAGTTTCGTCCAAGCCTTCGAGGCTGAGATTCTCGCCAAGCGAACCCCAAGGCAGGGCTTCGTCCCACAGCGAGACACGCGCCTGTGCGCGCACGGTTTGCCAGAAGGCGTAGTGCTGCGCCGGGTAGGCATAAACCGCCTTGCGCAGGCCGCCATGCACGGTCAGGTCTGCCTGCTCATCACCGGCCAGCCCCAGCGGCTGCACAGCCAGACGGCCCGCCGCCGCACGCTTGCCGATGGCCGTGGGCACTTTGCGTGCATTGATGAGCCGCAGCTCTGCCGCAGCCGTATTGACACTCAAGACCTTCATGCCGGCAGGCTACACCATGGCCAGGCGCCAGAATGCGGTCGTGACAGCAATGCCCCCATTAGCGCCCGCCGAGCAGAACCCCGTGCTGCATGCCTTGCTGGTGCAAGAGAACTGGTGCCGCGAACCTTCGCCCTTCACCAGCCGCCTGCTGGCGGTCACGCGACATTGGTTGGCCGCCGAACCCGAAGCTTTGCGGGCCTGGGCCGCCGTGACGCCCGACCCGGTGGCAGCGGCACTGGCCTTGCGCTGGGTGGGTGGCTTGCATCACTTGGCCCTGCGCGGCCTTGAGCCTTGGCACGGGCTGTGGCCCCCGCAAAACAAGACCATCAGCGAGGCCGCACTCTTTGACGCGGTGGACCGTGCCTGGGCCGAGCACCGTGCGCATGTCATGCGCGCTTTGCAGCACCCGCCGCAAACCAACGAGGTTGCGCGCTCGGCCATGCTCTTGCCGGGCCTGCTGCACCTGGCAGCCCAACACCCCGGCATGCCGCTGGCGCTGCTGGAGCTGGGCAGCTCGGCCGGCCTGAACCTGTGGCCTGAGCAATGGCATTACAACTTCGGCTGCTGGCAATGGGGCGCGCTGGATGCGCCGCTGAAGCTGAGCGCCGGCTGGGACGGTGCCGCGCCGCAGGGCTTTCCAGACGACCTGGTGCTTGCCGAACGCCAAGGCTGCGACCTCGCCCCCATAGACCTGCAGGACTCTGACGAAGCGCTGCGCCTGCTGAGCTTTGTCTGGCCCGACCAAACCCACAGGCTCGTACGGCTGAAGACCGCCATCGGGGCGGTGGCCACCATTCGGGGCCAAATCCGAGGGCAAATCCGAGGCCAAGCTGGCGCGCCGGCCGATGCGCAGGTTCACCAAGCTGCTGCAGCCGACTTTCTGGCCGTGGCGCTTCAACAGGCCCGTCCACAACGCTGCACGGTGGTGATGCACTCCATCGTCTGGCAATACATCGGGGCCGATGAGCAAGCGCGGATTGAGGCCACACTTCAAGCGGCCGGCGCCCGTGCCACGGCGGCCGCGCCGCTGGCCTGGCTGCGCATGGAACCGCCAGCGCCTGACCAGCCGGTCGAGTTGGTCTGCACGCAGTGGCCTGCCGCTGCTGTGCAAGGTCACACCCAAATCCTCGCGCGGGTGCACCCCCACGGCCAGCACGTCGAGTGGATCGGGGCGGCGCCTTGATGAAGCTCCAACTGCTCTCCGACCTGCACCTCGAAACCGAAGCCTTTGAACCCCAACCCGTGCCAGACGCGGAGCTGCTTGTGCTGGCCGGCGACATCGACGCCACCTGGGCCGGCTTGCAGCGTTTTGCCAACTGGCCTGTGCCAGTGTTGTTTGTGCCGGGCAACCACGAGTTTGACGGCCGAGACCTGGGCGAGGCCTTGAGCGGCCTGCGCGAGCGTTGCGCCGAACTGGGCCTGCAGCTGCTCCACCGCGACACGCAGGTGGTGCCAGCGGCCGACGGGCGCCGCATCCGCTTTCTGGGCGCCACACGCTGGAGCGACTTTGACCTGTTTGGCGCGGCGCAGCGCGAGCGCGCCATGCGGGCCGCGCGCTACTTTCTGAGCATCATGAAGTCGTCGCGCCACTGCCAGGCTTTGGACGCCGCTGGTGTTCGCGAAGAGGGCCTGGCCTGCCGAGCCTGGCTGGAACGCACGCTGCCAGAGTTGCCGAATGGGCGCTGGGATGCGACGGTGGTAGTGACCCATTTCGCCCCCAGCCTGCGCAGCGCTGACCCCCGCTACGGCCGCCAGCCCGGCACAGCCAGTTTTTGCAGCGCGGACGATGACCTGCTGCCCTATGCCGACCTCTGGCTGCACGGCCATTTGCACTGCCGACACGACTACCGTTCGCCCCGAGCCGGGCGCGCCGCCACACGCGTGGTCTGCCAGGCCCGTGGCCTTGAGAAAAAAGGCGAGCATCTGGGCTTCGATGCACAACAGTTGATCGAGTTGTGAGCCGAGTGGTCAGTGGAGTCTTTAGGGCCCGCACTTGACGCAGCTTAATGGCCAAGCTTTTGCGTTCAGAGATACTGAGCGCTTAACAAGACCGAGGAGCCCTGCAATGAAAATCTTGATCCCCGTGGACGGCAGTGCCTACACCAAGCGCATGTTGGCCTACTTGGTGGCGCACGATGAGTGGCTGGGCGGTGCGCACAGCTTCACGGTGCTGCATTCGACGCCGCCCGTGCCACCGCGTGCGGCGGCGGTTTTGGACAAGTCCACGTTGCAAGACTATTACGCCGACGAAATTGAAAAAGTCTTCAAGCCCATTCGCAGCTTCTTCGCCAAGAAGACCGGCTTGAGTGTCACCTTCGTGAGCAAGACGGGAGCCGCTGCCGACACGATTGCCCAAGTGGCAGAGAAGGGCAAATTCGACCTGATCGTCATGGGCTCACACGGCATGAGCAGCTTGAAGAATCTGGTGATGGGTTCAGTGGCCACCAAGGTGCTGGCCCACTGCGATGTGCCGGTGCTGCTGATTCGCTGAGGCCTTGACCGCTGGCGGTCTGGCTGCGGCCAGGCCGAGACTCAGCGGCAAACGGGCCGCTTCAGCGTCGGCGCACCCACCAGCGGCGAGCGGTGGCTCCCGCTGAAGGCGCGGGCTTGGCGTGTGGTGCTTCGAGTTCCGCGCTGGGTGGCACCAGGGCCATTTCCATGCCAATGGCTGTGCCCAGATCGCCCCAATCGGTTGCCTGCCGGGCCGCGCGCTTGCGCAGTCGGTTCATCCAAGTGGTATTGCGCGGTGTCTCGGCCATGCGGTTCTCGTCGGTGGCGGGCCGAACAAGCCCTTCAATGAGTTTCGGCGCAGTGGCGCTCGGGCATAGCTCCGTGCAACGCGGTATTCGTGCGCCTTTTCATGGTCTCGGCCTGCGCTGTGTGCGACCCTAGAATCCGCGCCCGCCATCACGTTCCCGGTTTGCCCATGAGCAGTTTGTCTTCGCGCCAGCGCGCTTGGTGCGCTTTCGACTTTGGAACGTCCAACTCGGCAGTTGCGGTGCCGCAGGGCGCGCAGGGTTTAGGCCTGGTGCCGCTGGAAGGCGCGCAGGTCACCATGCCCACGGCCGTGTTCTACCGTGCCGATGATCCGAACGCGATTGAGGCCCCTTGCGAATTTGGGCGCGCGGCATTGGCGGCCTACGTGGACGGGGTTGACGGCCGCCTGATGCGGTCGATGAAAAGCATCCTGGGCTCGGCCTTGATCGACCAGCACACCGATGTTGGCGCAGGTCGCAGCGTGCGCTATGGCGATGTGGTGGCCGGGTACTTGCGGCACCTCAAGCGCAGCGCCGAACGCGTGATGGGCGAGCCGCTGCACCGCGTGGTGCTGGGCCGCCCGGTGCACTTCGTTGACGACGACCCGGCCCGTGACGCCCAAGCGCAAAATGCCTTGGAGGCTGCAGCGCGCGCGGTGGGTTTCGAGGAAATTCACTTCCAGTTCGAGCCCATCGCCGCAGCGCTGGACTACGAAGCGCGGCTGAGTGAAGAACAGCTGGTGCTGGTGGCCGACATCGGCGGCGGCACGTCGGACTTTTCACTGGTGCGCCTGTCGCCCCAGCGGCGGCTACAGGCCGCGCGCGAGCAAGACATCCTGGCCAACCACGGCGTGCACATTGCGGGCACCGATTTCGACCGCCGCATTTCGCTGAACGCCATCATGCCTTTGCTGGGCCTGGGTGCACTGGGCCCGGCGCGGCCCGGCGCCTCGGCGCGCGAGGTGCCCAGTGGCGTCTACTTCGAGCTGGCCACCTGGCACTTGATCAACACCGTGTATGCGCCCGCCCGCCTGGCTGAATCGCGCCAAGTGCGCAGCTGGTATGCCGACCCTCAATTGCACCGCCGTCTGATGACGGTGCTCACCGAGCGCCTGGGCCACGGTTTGGCTGCCGAGGCCGAAGCCGCCAAGATTGCTGCCGCATCGGGTGGGCAGGCTTTGATCGACCTGAGCTTGGTGGAGGCCGGCCTGAAGGCGGCATTGAGCGAGCAAGCCGCCGCGCAAGCCATTGAAAATGACTGCGCGCAGATCGAAGCGGCTGCCGCGCAAACCGTGCGCATGGCCGGCTTGCAAGCTCAGGCGGTGGACGCGGTGTACCTCACGGGCGGCTCAACCGGCCTCAAACCGCTGGCACAGCGCATCGTCAAGCAGTTCCCGCGCGCCCAGGCCATTACGGGCGACCCATTTGCCAGCGTGGCGCGTGGCCTGGGCGAATCCGCTCAGCGGCGCTGGGGTTTGCCGCGCGGCGGCTGATGGCGTGATGACGCTGCGCGCGACGCCTTGCGCGCTGGGGCCACGTTGCGCCTGGGGCGCGACACGTCTGCCAGCAACAGCACGCTGCGCACCAGGTCTTCGGTCGCTTCGGTCAAGGTCTTGGGCGGCTCCAGCGCTTCGATCAAAGGCAGCAGTTCCTCGGCATCTTCCAAGTCTTCAGGGTCGAAGGCGGCGTACAGCACGGCCAGTGGTTCCAGCAGGTTCGGGTTGTCCAACTCCGTGAGCTTGGGAAAGCGATCCATGGCCGCAGCAAAACCAGCCACCCAGGGCAACTGCGCTTCAACGGCGGACAGCTCGTCCTCATCGCCTTCATAGATCCAGGGGTCAAACCATTGGCGGGCTTCGATGGCCTGGCTGAGCTCCGCGTGCCGGCGCTGCACGAGCGCGGTGATGCGCTGCGTGGCGCTGCTTTGCGCGACGGCTTGAGGCACGGTTTGCCCGTCGATGTCAAAGACCAGCGGTAACCACTGCGTGGGCGAAATGGTTACCGGCTGCAACAACACGCCGCACAAATAACCATCGAGTGCAGAGGTGTCCATGGGCTGAAAAGGCTCGGAAATGCCGGCCAATAGCTGGTCCAGCTCTTCGATTTCAGCGTCGCTACAGCTTGTTGCCAGGGGTTGCATTCGGAGATTGTCTCTGTTCCTTTGCCGCCTCAGTGAAGCGGGCGGCACGCTCTACATTGCAAGTGTTCATTGAATTGTGTGATCGACGTCACGAATAGCCGGCTTTACAGCCGCTTCAAAATGTGACGGCGATCCCTCCGGTCCCAACGACGTCCGATTCCCTTGCCTCGTCAGGTCATCGGACTTATACAAACCCATCGGCGCAAGCCGATGGGTTCTTTTTTTGCCTGACGGTGTTGCTCTGTCGGATCGCCATTTGCGCGCCGGCTCTACAGTACAGCAAACTGGACCGGAGACTTCGACCATGGGCGCACCCCAAGCCTTCACCTCTTCCGCCGATGTAGGCCATTGGATTGCCGGACGGCATTCCAGCGGCACCCGCCACGGTGACCACCGCCGCCAAACGGTGTGGAATCCCACCACCGGTCAAGCTGCACGCCAGGTGCTGTTGGCCGAGGTGGCCGACGTGGATGCAGCCGTTGCAGCGGCAGTTGCCGCGCAGCCGGCCTGGGGCGACATGCCGCCCATCCGCCGCGCGCGCGTGCTGAACGCGTTTCTCGCGCTGCTCAATCAACACCGCGACACCCTGGCCGCGATGATCACCGCCGAACACGGCAAGGTCTTCACCGACGCGCAGGGCGAGGTCACGCGCGGCATCGATATTGTCGAATTTGCCTGCGGCATCCCCCAGTTGCTCAAGGGTGACTTCAGCGACCAGGCCTCCACCGGCATCGACAACTGGACGCTGCGCCAGCCGCTGGGCGTGGTGGCCGGCATTACGCCTTTCAACTTCCCCTGCATGGTGCCCATGTGGATGTTCCCGGTGGCGCTGGCCTGCGGCAACGCCTTCATCTTGAAGCCCAGTGAGCGTGACCCTTCGCCCTCGCTCTTCATGGCTGAGCTGCTGAAACAGGCCGGTCTGCCCGATGGCGTTTTCAGCGTGGTGCAGGGCGACAAGGTGGCGGTGGATGCGCTGCTCAAGCACCCGGACGTGCGGGCGCTGAGCTTCGTGGGCTCAACACCCATTGCGCAATACATCTACGAAACGGGCGCGCACCACGGCAAGCGTGTGCAAGCACTGGGCGGCGCCAAGAACCACATGGTGGTGATGCCCGATGCCGACATCGACCAGACCGTGGATGCTTTGATTGGCAGCGCCTACGGCTCGGCCGGTGAGCGCTGCATGGCCATCAGCGTGGCCGTGCTGGTGGGCGATGTGGCCGAGCGCATCGTGCCGCGCCTGGCAGAGCGCGCTCGGACGCTGAAAGTCAAAAACGGCATGGAGCTGGACGCCGAAATGGGCCCCATCGTGACGCGCGAGGCGCGCGACCGCATCGAGGGCTACATCGCCACGGGCGTTGGCGAAGGTGCACAGTTGGTGGTGGACGGTCGCGGCCTGCGCGTGCCGGGGCTTGAGCAAGGTTTCTTCACCGGCGGCACCTTGTTCGACCATGTGACACCGCAGATGCGCATCTACCGAGAGGAGATTTTTGGTCCCGTGCTGGCCTGCGTGCGCGTGCCGGACTTTGCAGCCGCGCTGGCGCTGGTCAACGCGCACGAGTTTGGCAACGGTGTGGCCTGTTTTACCAGCGATGGCGGCACCGCGCGCGAGTTTGCAAGGCGTGTGCAGGTGGGTATGGTCGGCATCAATGTACCCATCCCGGTGCCGATGGCCTGGCAGGGATTTGGCGGCTGGAAAAAGAGCCTTTTCGGCGACATGCACGCCTATGGCGAAGAGGGCGTGCGCTTCTATACCAAGCAGAAAAGCGTGATGCAGCGCTGGCCGGAAGGCACGGCCAAGGGCGCGGAGTTTGCGATGCCTGTGGCGCGCTGAGCTGTCCCTTAGCCGCAGCGCAACGCTTGCCGTTCAGGCGCCGATCACGCCGCCATCAAGCCGTCGAATCGCCACAGTCGCTGCGCGCGGCCGGCCACCGGGTAAGCCGTCTGGCCAGTTGGACGCGCTGAACGGCCGGGGCGGGTCGCCGCGCATCTGCGACGGCTCTCCGGGGTGCTGGATGTTGACAAACAGGCTGGTGCCATCCGGTGAAAAGGCGCTGCCCGTCACCTCGCACCCGATAGGCCCGGTGAGAAAGCGCCGCACCTCGCCCGTGGCGGGGTCGCAGGCCAGCAACTGGTTGCTGCCCATTGCGGCCAACTCACCCTGGTGCATGGCGCCGTTGCCCATGTCGGTGGCAATCCACAGCACACCGCGGGGGTCAAAGGCCAAACCGTCGGGGCAGGCGAAGAGATGACCCTTGATATTGCCGCGCGCTTCGGGCCGGGCATTTTTGGGGTCACCGGCCAGCACGAGGTGGTTCCACAAGAAGCTCGTGCCGTCGAAGTCACCATCCTCTTTCCAACGAATGATTTCGCCCATCACATCGCCGGCGCGCGGGTTGGCCGCATCGACGCCGGGCTTGCCGGCCTGGCCGCGAAGGGCGTTGTGCGTGAGTGAGCAGTAGACCCAAGCGGTGTTGGGGTCGATAGCCAGCCATTCCGGCCTGTCCATGGGTGTGCCGCCCAGCGCATCGCTGGCTTGGCGCGCTTTGATGAGCACCTCGCCTTGGTCCGCAAAACCGGCCGCAGCGGTCAACGGACCTTGGCCCTGCACCAAAGGCAGCCACTGCCCGGAGCCATCGCGGTTGAAGCGCGCTACATACAAAGTGCCATGGTCCAGCAGCTGCCGGTTGGCTTTGCCGCCGCCCGGCGCGATGCGGTCGCGGCTGACAAACTTGTAGATGTATTCAAAGGCGGCGTCTTCGCCGGAATAGACCACGGCCCGGCCGTCTCGCGTCACGGCCACCCAGGCGCCCTCGTGCGCGGCACGTCCTAAGGCCGTGCGTTTGACGGGCGTGCTGGTGGGGTCAAAGGGGTCGAGTTCGACCACCCAGCCAAATCGGTTGGGTTCGTTGGGGTGTTTGACGGCGTCAAAGCGTTCGTCGTGGGCCTCCCAGCGGGGCCAACTCTTGGGGCGCAAGCCCCATCGTTTGGCGTGGGCGTCGGTGCGATTGCCCGCTGAAAAATAGCCGTTGAAATTCTCTTCGCCGGACAGGTAGGTGCCCCAGGGCGTCATGCCGCAGGCGCAATTGGCGAGTGTGCCCAGAATGCGCTGGCCCTTTGGATCAGCAGCGGTTTGCATCATCGGGTGGCCGGCTGCCGGCCCGCCGATATCGAAGGGTGTCGTGGCGGTGACGCGGCGCGCGTATGTCGAAGGCTGCACGTGGTGCCAGCTTCTGTCGCGCAGCTCGATCTCGATAACGGCCAAGCCGTGTGAAGCCTGCGACTTGCGTGCTTTCTCGGTCGTCCAGGTTTGCGCGCCGTCGGTGTGCAACAGGTTGTCGTCAACGTACTCGTGGTTCATCACGAGCAAACCCCGCGGGTTGTTACCGCTTGCTTTGCTTGAAGGGCCCACGGTTTCGGCCAAAGGGAAAAACTGCAAACCGTCGTGATGCATGCCCATCTGCTGCGCCTGCTCGGCGGCGGTGTTGCTCGCGTCGGGCCGCCAGGCGGGCATTGCGCCGGCCAGGCCCACGGGCGTTCCCCAGGGTGCCAGCACGGTGGCCTCGTAGCCCGCAGGCACCACCACGCGGTCTGCCAGGCCCGGCGGCACGCCGACAAAACCCAAGCCTGTGCGGTTCGGGTCGGCGGTGCCGGAAGCGGCCGGCACCTCGGTGGCCCTTTGCGCGCCCGCAGCAAAGCCGCAGCCCGAGCCTGCGCTGCCCAGCGCCAAGGCCAGCGTCGCACCCAGCCCGCCCTGAATCACGACGCGCCGCGCCGGGTCGCTCAACTGGTGGATGCTCGGGTTGCCGCTGCCGTTGCTGTCTTCCAAAGTAGCCTTCATCGGGGCGCCTTCTGAGGTTCCAATAGCGGACCACTCTACTAAACGCCAGCGCGCCAAACCCCATGATGGGAGCTTCCATGCCACCAGCCATTTCCGCTCAAGCTGCGCCACACGTTCTGCTCGTCACAGGCAGCAGCCGAGGCATCGGGGCTGCGGTTGCGCGACGCGCAGCGCAAGCGGGTTGGGACGTGGCGGTGAACTACACCCGAGACGCCGCTGCCGCCGAAGCCGTAGCCACCGACGTGCGCGCTGCTGGGCGCCGAGCCATCACGGTGCAGGCTGACGTGGCCGATGAAGCGGCCGTGCGCTCGATGTTTGCCGCCGTGGACAGCCAGCTCGGGCGTTTGAGTGGTTTGGTCAACAACGCCGGCATCGTGGACATGAAAGCCCGCTGGGACGAGATGGCGCCCGCGCGCTGGCAGCGCATGTTCGACGTCAACGTCATGGGCACGTTTTTGTGCAGCCAGTTGGCCCTGCAGCGCATGAGCACGCGCCACGGCGGCGCGGGCGGCAGCATCGTCAACTTGGGCAGCGTGGCCTCGGTGCTTGGCGCGCCGGGCATGTATGTGGACTACGCCGCCAGCAAGGGCGCCATCGACACCTTCACCGTGGGTTTGGCGCGTGAAGTGGCCACAGAGGGCGTGCGCGTCAACGGCGTGCGCCCCGGCATCATCGATACCGACATCCACGCCGAAAGCGGTGACCCGCAGCGCGCTTTCAAGTCGGCAGACGCCATCCCGATGCAGCGCCCCGGCACGGCGCAGGAGATTGCTGAAGGTGTGGTGTGGCTGCTGTCGCCAGCCGCCTCTTACGTCACCGGCACGATGTTGGCAGTGAGCGGCGGGCGCTGAATTTGCAACGCGCTGCTGGTGCGACCGGCAGGAATCGAACCTGCGACGTAGCCTTCGGAGGGCTGCATGATATCCACTTCACCACGGTCGCCAGCGCTTGCATTCTAGGCCCAGCACTCACAGCCTATAATTTCGGGTTGCATTCGCCGCAGCAGTTTGCGACGGCAGCCAGCGGGCTTTTTTGGCCTGCCGCCCTTCAGTCGAGGAAACAATGAGCACATCGCACGACGCCGTTCACGACAGCCACGAAAGCCATGAGGGCCCGATCAAGACGCCGCGCCAATTGGGCTGGGCGGTGGCGTTGTCGTTCATCGTGCCGATCTTGATCATCATTGCTTTGGTGAACTTTGTGGCCTCGGGCGACAAGCCCGCAGCGGGCACCGCCGCGCTGAGCGACGATGCCGTGGCGCAGCGGATCGCGCCGGTGGCACGCGTGGTGTTGAAAGACCCCAGCAACGTGGCCGCACTGAAAAACGGTGAGCAGGTGTTCACGGCCCAATGCTCGGCGTGCCACATTTCTGGCGCCGCCGGCGCACCGAAGATGGGTGACGAAGCCGCCTGGGCGCCGCGTCTGAAGACGGGTTACGAGGCGCTGCTGAACTCGGCCCTCAAAGGCAAAGGTGCCATGGGCGCTCAAGGCGGCGGCGACCACAGCGACTACGAAGTGGCGCGTGCCGTGGTTTACATGACCAACAAATCGGGCGGCAAGCTCGAAGAGCCCAAAGCGCCTGCTGCTGCGGCCAGCGCTGCCAAGTAAGTTCGCCCAGTAAGTTCAAGGCTCAGCCAGCCGCTGTGCGCGGCTGCGGCTGGCGTTCAAAGCCAAACCGCTGCGGCATCTCGGCTGAAGCGCAATCTTCGGGCTGCCACTGCGAAGCCTCCACCGCTTCACTGGCAGCCAGCATGTCCATGCTGTGGACCAGCCCGAAGCCCAGCTCCGTTAGCAAGAAGAGTCGCCCGGTTTCATCCAGCCAACTGGACAGAACCTGGCCTGCAGGTGTGCCCGTGTGCGCGGCCACCTGCAGCGAACCCGCCTCGCGGTGTACGCGCCAAACCCAGGGCGTGATTTCCAGCTCGACATAAACGCGCTGCGGCCCGTTTTGGAAAAAGGCTGCGCCGTTTTCGTCCAGCGCATAGTTGCGGTGAATGAAGCCCAGCAGCTTGTCGTGCTGAATGAGGCTGCCTTTGACAGCCGGGAAAGCGCCTGCTGCCTGCGTGCGCTCGTCGCGCATGAACCATTGCCCACGCGCGTCCAGCGCCAGCCAGCCGTAGCAGTGCGGCACGTTGGGCCACTTACGCAGCGCGGCTTCAACCAAAGGATCCATGGGTGCGCAGCTTAGCGGCAGGCGACTGTTTTCAGGCCAGCCCTTGCATCCAGCCGAGCACCTGCGGCGGCAAATTGAGCAAATGTCCAGGCGGGGCGCCGTCCGCAAAACCCACATGCCCGCCGTGGGCCGGCTGCCACAGCGTGACGGGCTCATGCACGTCTTGCGGGCGAGGCAGGCTGGCGGCGGGCACAAAAGGGTCGTTCAAGGCGTTGAGCACCAAGGCCGGAATGCGAATCTGGTTCAAATGCGGCTTGGCGGACGCGCGCTGCCAATAGTCATCGGTGTTGCGAAAGCCGTGCAGGGGCGCGGTGAATACGTTGTCAAACTCGTACAGGTCGCGTGCGTCGCGCAAGCGCTGGGCGTCGAACAGGCCGGGAAACTGCGCGAGCTTGCGCAGTGCTTTGGGTTTCATGCTGGACAAGAACATGCGCGTGTAGACCAGGCGGTTGAAGCCGCGACCGATGGCGTGGCCGCTGGCGGCCAGGTCCACTGGCGATGAAATGGCAGCCACGGCGCGCGCGACGGCTGCTGCCGACTGACCAGCCTCCTGCGCCCAGCGCAGCAGCGCATTGCCGCCCAGGGAAATGCCCACCACCCACAAGGGCTGCGTCACCCGAGCGCGCAGCCGCTGCAAGACCCAGCCAATTTCTTCGAAGTCGCCCGAGTGGTAGGCACGTGGTGCACGGTTCAGCTCGCCCGAGCAACCCCTGAAGTGGGGCACTGCATAGGCCATGCCATGCTGCTTGGCCGCATGCCCAAACGCCTGAGCATAGTGGCTGGCGGACGAACCTTCCAGGCCATGAAAGAGCACTAGCATTGGCGCGCTTGTGTCCACCGCGTCCAGCAAGTCCACGTCCATGAAGTCACCATCGGGCGTGTCCCAACGCTCGCGCCTGTATTGGGGCGGTGGCCCTGCGTAACGCTTGGCCGCGCGAGCGGACCAGATGGTTTGCAAATTGCCACCCGGCAGCCAGCGCGGGGCGCGGTAGTCATTCATGCGCTGGCGCCAGGCCCCGCTCAGTGCAAGGTGGCCGGGAATTCGCCGCCCGTTGCTGGCGCGTCACCCAATTGCCCCGGGCTGGCATGGTGGGCCAACATGCGCCAACCCAAGGGCGTTTTGACGTACACATTGGTGGCCAGGGCCCAGGCCGTTTGCGGGCCCTCGTTGGTGACCACTTTGACGCGCTCGGTCATGTGATGCACGGCGAAGGCAGTCTGCTGCAGCCAGCGCACACGCTCGGGCTCCACCGGCACGGCGCTTTGCGAAAAGATGGACTCAAAACTGGCGCGGATGGCCGCTTGCCCAATAAGCCGCTCGCCGCCGGGGTGCACACACACCACCTCATCTTCGTCAGCCCAGACGGCCATCAATTTGTCGACGTCACCCGTTTGCAGCGCTTCATAAAACTGCGCCTCGGCATCTTCGGGTGTGCTCAACAGCGCAACGGCGGGCGGGGGTTTGTGGCTGCTCATGGCAAGGCTGCGTTCATCGAAAAACGACGGTCTTGTGGCCGTTCAACAAAACCCGGTGCTCCACGTGCCAGCGCACCGCGCGCGCCAGCACCACGCTTTCAATGTCGCGCCCCACGGCGGTCAGGTCGTCGGCCGACAGGGCGTGGTGAACGCGCTCCACGTCCTGCTCAATGATGGGGCCTTCGTCCAGGTCAGCCGTCACGTAGTGGGCGGTGGCACCGATCAGCTTCACCCCGCGCGCATGCGCTTGCGCGTAAGGCCGTGCGCCCTTGAAGCTGGGCAAAAAACTGTGGTGGATGTTGATAGCGCGCCCAGCCAGAGTTTGGCAGAACTCGGGGCTGAGAATTTGCATGTAGCGCGCCAGCACCACCAGGTCGATGTGCTCGCGCTCGATCAGCGCTTCCAGTTGCAGTTCTTGTTGGCGCTTGGCTTGCCCGTCCTTGGAATCGCCCAATGGCAGGTAGTTAAAGGGCAAGCCGTAACTGGTGGCCAGCGCTTCAAAGTCGCGGTGGTTGGACGCGATGGCGGCGATGTCTATGGCCAGCCAGCCGCTTTTCCAGCGGAACAGCAAATCATTCAAGCAATGCCCGAATTTGCTGACCATCAACAAGACCCGCGCGCGCTGCGTCAGCGCGTGGATGTGGGCCTGCATGCCAAATTGCTGGCGCACATGCGCGAACAAGCTGCTCAGCGTGGTGCAGTCGGCCAGATGCGCAGGCGCTGCGAAGTGCACACGCATGAAGAAGAGGCCCGTTGCGTCGTCGCCGTTCACATCACCGAACTGCTGTGAGTCCAGGATGTTGCAACCGGCCTGGTGTAGCAAACCGGCCACCGCATGCACGATGCCGGTGGTATCGCGGCACGACAGCGTGAGAACGAACTCCTGCTCGCGCGTCATGCCCGCCGCCAAAAAGAGAGCCGGTTCAATGGTGGTGCAGCTTTTCGCCGGGCTTCAAGGCGTAGACCGTGCCGCAGTACGGGCAGCGCCCGCGCGAGGTGCTGGCCACATCGATAAAAACCTTGGGGTGCGTGCTCCACAAAGGCATCTTCGGGTTGGGGCAAGCCACCACGCCCGGGCCTTGCAGGTCGCTGGCGCCAACTTCAACGGTGGTGCTGTGTGCTTTGCTCATGGCGGTGTGCTCAAGAACTTTCGTGCCGGCTCAAACCGGGGTCAGCCATTCGGCGTATTTCGGGTTGCGGCCGTTGACGATGTCAAAGAAGGCAGCTTGAATCTTTTCGGTGATGGGCCCGCGTGAGCCTCGCCCGATCTCGATGCGGTCCAGCTCGCGAATGGGCGTTACTTCAGCAGCAGTGCCGGTGAAAAAGGCCTCGTCGCAGATGTACACCTCGTCTCGGGTTATGCGCTTTTCCACCAGCTTCAGGCCCAGGTCTTGGCAGATGGCGAAGACGGTGTCGCGCGTGATGCCGTTCAGCGCACCCGCAGACAAGTCGGGTGTGTAGACCACGCCCTTCTTGATGACAAACAGGTTCTCGCCCGCGCCTTCGCTCACAAAGCCCGACGAATCCAGCAGCATGGCCTCGTCATAACCTTCGTCCGTGGCCTCCATATTGGCCAGGATGGAGTTGGTGTAATTGCTCACCGCCTTAGCCTGCGTCATGGTGATGTTGACGTGGTGGCGCGTGTAGCTGCTGATCTTCACGCGGATGCCGCGCTTCAAACCCTCTTCGCCCAAGTAAGCACCCCAGGGCCAGGCCGCGACCATCAGGTGAATGGTGTTGCCCTTGGGGCTGACGCCCAGCTTCTGGTCACCAATCCACACCAGCGGGCGCAGGTAACAGCTTTCCAGCTTGTTGACGCGCACCACCTCGCGCTGCGCCTGCATCACTTGCTCGGGCGTGAAGGGAATCTTCATGCGCAAGATCTTGGCGCTGTTGAACAGGCGTTCGGTGTGCTCTTGCAAACGGAAGATGGCCGTGCCCTTGGCCGTGTTGTAGGCGCGTACACCTTCAAAGGCGCCGCAGCCATAGTGCAAGGTGTGGCTCAGCACATGGATCTTGGCGTCGCGCCACTCGACCAGTTGGCCGTCCATCCAGATCTTGCCGTCGCGGTCGGACATCGACATCACGCTCTCCAGGGTTCGTTGAGCCGGCGATTTTAAGGCGCAGGCAGGGGCGCAGGCGCTGGTTCGGGGGTTGGCCCGTTTGTTGGACCCGATGTTGGTGCACCACCCGGCGGGCGCTGCAGCTCATGCCGGCTGAGCTTGCCCTTGACGAAGTGCAACACCACCTCGTTGTCACCGGGGTCGCGCCAGGCCCACACATCGTCGTCTGCGCCCACACGCCGCCCCAGGCTTTTGGTCATCGTGATGACTTGCAACAGCGTAAGGCCGGGTTTCAAGCGTGAGTGAAACATCACGGCGCTGCCAACGTGCCCGACCGGCGCCTGGCCTGCGTTTTTCATGACTTTGATGGTGCGGTTGAACTGCAACACCAGCCAAAACACGGTGGCACTGACGGCAGCAAGCACGCCCTGCCACCCATAGACCTGCCAGCCAACCAACACCAAAACGACTGCGAGCGACCAACCGATCCAAGGATTCATATACCGATGCTAACGGGCCGGCAGACCCAATCGGCTAGGCTCGCGCTCCTCCAAACCGATTCCAAGGCCGATGCACCAGCTGCCAAAGATGCTTGAACCGCCGCCATGCCCCGCACCGCAAGGGCCGCGCCTGATGATTTCCACCCTGTGCCTGGCCGCGCTGGCAGCCTGTGGTGGCGGTGGTGGCGGTGAGACCGTGGTCGCCGAGGCGCCGAACCCGGCACCAGCAGCGACGCCCAGCCCCGCGCCGACACCAAGCCCGAGCCCGAGCCCGAGCCCGAGCCCGAGCCCGAGCCCGAGTCCGAGTCCGAGTCCGAGTCCGAGTCCGAGTCCGAGTCCGAGTCCTTCCCCCGCGCCTTCACCGGCGCCCGCGCCGACGCCTTCTGGTCCCGCTGCTGGCAACCCCGCAGGCACCTGCCCCGTTCCCACGGCCGCGCAGGCCGTCGATACGACCAGCGCCACGCACATCATCGGCAGCGGCACAGCAGCCAGCTGCACCTCAGCAGCCATCGTCAGCGCTGTGGAGCAGGGCGGCAGCATCCGCTTCAACTGCGGGCCCGACCCTGTGACCATCACGATGACCGCCACGGCCAAGGTGCGCAATGACCGGCCCTCGGTCACGTTGGACGGCGGCGGCCTCGTCACGCTCAGCGGCGGCGGTGTGCGCCGCATCCTCTACCAAAACACCTGTGATCAGGCGCAGGTGTGGACCAGCCCCAACTGCGACACACAAACCACGCCGCAACTCACGGTGCAGAACATCACCATGGTTCAGGGCAACTCGGCCGGCTCGCAGAGCTACGGTCTGGGCGAGGTGTACGGCGGCGGCGCCATCTATGTGCGCGGCGGGCGCTTCAAGATCATCAACGCGCGCTTCTTTAACAACCAATGTGAGTCAACCGGCCCCGACCTGGGCGGCGCAGCCGTGCGGGCCTTTGGCACGCAGGGGCCGGTGTACGTGGTCAACAGCACGTTTGGCGGCGCGGCGGGTTATGGCAACCAGTGCTCCAACGGTGCTGCGCTGAGTGGCCTCGGCGCGTCCTTCAGCGTCTACAACAGCTTGTTCACCCACAACTCAGCCATTGGTCGCGGCAAGAACCCTGCTGACGCTGGCACACCTGGCGGCGGTAGCGGCGGTGCCATCTATCAAGACGGCTCGACCATCGACTTGAATGTTTGTGGCAGCCACTTCCATAGCAATACGGCCATTGAAGGTGGCAGCGCTGTTTTCTTTGTGAGCAACCCGGTCAATGGCAACCGATCGGGCACGATGTCCTTAACGGACTCGTTGTTCGAAAGCCACCCCTTCGGTACCTTCGAGACCGCCAACATGCCCGGCTTCTTCGTGCTGGTCGCGCCGGGGCAGCCAGTGATCACGCGGACGACCATTCGGCGCTAGGGATTCTGAGCTTCGGTGCGGGGCGACGATGGGCTGGGGCCTTGGGCTCCATGTCCTCCTTCGCCGGGCTGCGCCCAGCGAATTCCCCCTTTACTTCCGCCCAAGGCCCCAGCCCATCGCCGCCGGCTCGGTGTTGGCTACCCCAATGAGTTGGGCAGATATTCATTGACCGATTCGACGGCTTTGATGCCAATTTCATGTAAAGCCCAACTTGATGTCCGACCGCACGATGTTGCGTGTCGTCGCGACCGGGCGGCGGGCAATGGTCGAGGACCATTGCCCGCCGAGAGCTGCTGCGCGCCGAAGCGGTTCGCGCTGTGGTGCTATCTTGGACGTCATTGCGGCGCAAGGGAGTGTTTTGGTGCATGATTTCTTTGAGCTGGTCGATAGGTGTACTGCGTTCACGCTGAACGCGTTGGACCAGGCGCAGCAAAAAGCCATCGATGGCTTGAGCGAAGATGCTGCGACTACTCAAGTAAAGGCGCTTCAGAGCGTGACTTTGCAGCGGGCGATCATTGCCGTTGGAATGTTTTCAATGTTTGATGCCATTCTTCAGGATCGATTGGGTTGCAAAGACGGCTTCAAGGAGGCTGGGCGATTGCTTGCTAAGTTGGGGCATTTGACTTTGGCTGAGCGATTTGCCGACATGCAACTTGCGGTGAATTTGCTGAAGCACGGTGAAGGCAGGAGCTACGACGCACTTCTTAAGAAGGCAGGCAGTTTGCCGTTCGTGGTGATGCCGGAGGAAGAGCATTTCTTCTGTGAAGGTGACGTTGGCGAGGTAGCGACTCTTGTTTTTGCGGACAACAACTTCGTCATGATGTGTGCTGACCTTATTCGCGAAGTCACTTTCGCACTCAGACACGGTGGGTGTCGGATTTGAAATGTGATGCAGCTCTCGGTGCAATGCCAGGCGTCGTGGCTGCTAAGGTGCTTACCTATACAATTTTCCGGATAGCCGCCATTAGTCCAGCTTGGCTCGGCGGCATACCGCTCAGGCGCCGCATGGCTGCTGGGTTCGCTTCCGCAGTCGGCTATGGGCGCCAAGCTGCTTTCGCCAGTTTGTGCGCCACTTCCGGTTGACGAGGGGCAGGCCACATAGGCTTTGCACAGGTAAAAGGAGGAGCCGGCCGACGGCCGGCGGGGGACACGAAGCAAAGCCTATGTGGCCTGCCCCTCCGCGCACCGACCCTAGCGCGCCACCAAGCTCACCCCAATTCCCGCACCAACGCAATCGCCTGCTCAATCCGCTCCACCGCGTGAATCGTCAGGCCCTCGATCGGCTTTTTGGGTGCATTGGCCTTGGGCACCATGGCCACGCTGAAGCCGAGTTTGGCGGCTTCTTTCAAACGTTCGAGACCACGCGGTGCGGGGCGTACTTCGCCGGCCAGGCCCACTTCGCCAAAAGCAAAGAAGCCCCTCGGCAACGGCCGCCCGCGCAGTGAGCTTTGAATGGCGAGCATCACCGCAAGGTCAGCTGCAGGCTCGCCGATGCGCACGCCGCCGACGGCGTTGACAAACACGTCCTGATCGAAGCACGCCACACCCGCATGCCGGTGCAACACGGCCAGCAGCATCGCCAAGCGGTCGCGGTCCAGGCCCACCGACAAACGCCGAGGACTCGGCCCGCCTGAATCAACCAAGGCCTGCAGCTCCACCAGCAAGGGCCGGGTGCCCTCCAGCGTCACCATCACGCAAGAGCCGGGCACTGGGTCGCCGTGCGTGGACAAAAAGATGGCGCTGGGGTTGCTCACACCCTTCAGGCCCTTCTCGGTCATCGCAAACACGCCGATTTCATTCACCGCGCCAAAGCGGTTTTTGATCGCGCGCACCAGGCGGAAACTGGAATGTGTATCGCCCTCGAAATAGAGCACGGTGTCAACGATGTGCTCCAGCACACGCGGCCCCGCCAAAGCGCCTTCTTTGGTCACATGGCCCACCAGCACGATGGCGATGCCCTCAGCCTTGGCCACGCGCGTGAGCTGCGCAGCGCACTCGCGCACTTGCGCTACCGAACCCGGCGCCGAGCTGAGCTGGTCAGAGTACAGCGTCTGAATCGAATCGATGACGCAGAAGGCCGGCTGCTCTTCGGCCAGCGTCGTCAAGATGCGCTCAAGCTGAATCTCCGCCTGCACGCGCACCTGCTTGCCGGCCAAACCCAGGCGGCGTGCGCGCAAGGCCACCTGCGCGCCGCTTTCTTCGCCAGTCACATACAGCACCTTCAGGCGCGAGGACATCGAGTCCAGCGCCTGCAGCAGCAGTGTGCTCTTGCCGATGCCGGGGTCGCCGCCGATGAGGATGACGCCGCCGGCCACGATGCCGCCGCCCAAGACACGGTCCAGCTCGTCCTGGCCGGTGGGCTCGCGCTCCACATCGGTGGCCTCAATCTCGCTGAGCGTGGCTACTGGCTGGGTGCGGGTGAGTGCCTGAAAGCGGTTCTTCCCACCGCCTCCCGCGCCCGAAGGCTCGGCCACGGTTTCGTCCAAGCTGTTCCACGCGCCGCAATGCGGGCACTTGCCCAGCCAACGCGGGCTGGTGCCGCCGCAGTCGCGGCAGGTGAATTGGGTTTTGTCTTTGGCCACGCGGCGATTGTCGCGGCGCCGCGCGGCGGGCCGTCAGGCGCTCAAGCCGAAGGTGTGGTGCTGCCGCTGCGAACTTTGTTCACCACAAACAGCAAGATCAGCGCGCCGACGATGGAGCCGATCCAGCCCGCACCTTGGCCGGCTTTGTACCAACCCAGCGCCTGACCCACAAAACCTGCGCCCAGCGAGCCGCCGATACCCAGCAGCCCCGTCAGGATCCAGCCCATTTTTTGCTCACCCGGCATGATGAAACGGGCGATGGCGCCCACGACCAAGCCCACAACGATGGTCCACAACATCTTTTTTCTCCTGGCTGACAGCGCCGCAAGCCGGCGCGGGCACATGTTGCCATTGGTAACGGACATTGACCAGCCAAGCCCGCCAAGGCGGTGCGGATGCCACCGAATCAGGACGGACAGTCTTCGCCGACCACTCGCACCGGCACCCGCTGCGCCAGCGCACACATCAGCTCGTAGCCAATGGTGCCGGCCGCTTGTGCAACCTCGTCAATTGGCAGGCGGCTGCCGCCTGGTCCTTCGCCCCACAAAGTGACTTCGCTGCCCATACGGGCTTGGGGCAGCCCGCTCAGGTCCACGGCCAGCATGTCCATCGAGACCCGACCCACGGTGCGGGTGCGCTGGCCGTCCACCAGTACGGGCGTGCCGGTACCT
Source organism: Rubrivivax sp. (assembly GCA_965249635.1). Lineage (GTDB taxonomy): Bacteria > Pseudomonadota > Gammaproteobacteria > Burkholderiales > Burkholderiaceae_C > Rubrivivax. The sequence continues at coordinate 381,115 of OZ252249.1, forward strand.
GCGTGGCGCGGGTAGCCGTCGGCGTAGCCGCAGGCGGCAATGCCGATTCGCATGGCTTGGTCAGCGCGGTAGCTGCTGCCGTAGCCCACGGCGTCGCCGGGCTGCAGGTCTTGGGTGGCGATGAGCTGGGTGCGAAGGGTCATGGCGGGCTGCAAGTTCCAGCGCACGGCGTCGTGTGCGGGGTGGTCGGGTGCGCTGCCGTACAACATGATCCCGGCACGCACCCAGTCGCCCGTGCAGGCACCTTCGCGCAGCGTTGCTGCGCTGTTGGCCAGCGTGCGCTCTCCGGGCAGGTCTTTGGCTACAGCTTCGAATTCGTGCAGGGCGGCCTGGGTGCCGCCGTCCACGTCCGCGTCAGCAAAGTGGGTCATCAGGCTGATCTCGTCCACCTGCGGCAAGGCGTTCAGCCGCGCCCAGGCCGAGCGCCAGGCTTGCGGCCGGAAGCCCAGGCGGTTCATACCGCTGTTGAGCTTCAGGAAGACCCGGTGTGGCGTGTGCGTCTTGTGTTGCGCCAGCCAGTCAATCTGCTCAGTGCAGTGGATGGTGTGCCACAGGCCCAGCCGCGAGCACATTTCCAGATCGCGCGGTTCGAAAGCGCCTTCCAGCAGCAAGATGGGCCCGCGCCAGTCCAGCGCGCGCAGCCGCTGCGCCTCGGCCAGGTCGAGCAGGGCAAAACCATCTGCGCTGCGCAGGGCGTCGAAGACATGCTCGATGCCATGGCCATAGGCGTTGGCTTTGATGACGGCCCACACCCGCGCGTCGGGCGCGGCGTGCCGCGCCTGCGCCAGGTTGTGGGCCAGGGCTGGGGCGTGGATCAGCGCTTCAATAGGGCGTGGCAACGGGCTGTGCTCCGGCGGGTTGGTGGTCGGTGGGGCTTGGCTGCTGAGGGCACCTTCGGGCCGACTGCGGGGGTGGTGCCCTTGAAGCCCCATGCTATAACCCCGCCGACCTTGTTTGGAGACAGCCCGCTTGGTGCGCCGCGACGTACGGCCGCACCCTCACACCCCGCCGCGACATGAAAAAAGGCTTCTCCACGATCATGTCGGCGCAGTTTTTCAGCTCGCTGGCTGACAACGCGCTGCTGGTGGCTGCGGTTGAGCTCTTGCGCATCAGCAAGGCGCCGGCTTGGCAGGTGCCGGCCTTGGCGCCGATGTTTGCTTTCTTTTACGTGATCTTGGCGCCCTTTGTGGGCGCATTCGCGGACAGCATTCCCAAGGGCAGGGTGATGTTTGTGTCCAACGCGATCAAGATCGTGGGCTGCTTGATGATGCTGTTTGGCGGCCACCCGCTGCTGTCCTATGCCATCGTGGGCTTGGGCGCCGCAGCCTATTCGCCCGCGAAGTACGGCATCTTGACGGAGCTCTTGCCGCCGTCTCAGCTGGTCAAAGGCAATGGCTGGATCGAAGGCCTGACGGTGGCCTCCATCGTGCTGGGCATTTTGTTGGGCGGGCAGTTGATTGGCGTGCCGATCTCATCGCGGCTGATGTCCTTTGACTTTCCGCTCATCGACACCAGCATCGACACCGCCCCCGAAGCCGCCATCAGCACCATCGTGTGGCTGTATGTGATTGCATCTCTGTTCAATTTGCGCATTCCACGCACCAGCGCACCGCTGCAGCCGATGGCGGGCATGGTCGACTTGGTTCGTGATTTCTCGCGCTGCAACACGCGGCTGTGGACGGACAAACTGGGGCAGATTTCGCTGGCCACCACCACCTTGCTGTGGGGCATCTTCGGCAACTTGCGTTTGATTGTTTTTGCCTGGGCTGCAGCGGCGTTGGGCTACACCACGGCGCAGGCTTCTAACTTGGCAGGTGTGGTGGTCATCGGGTCGGTTCTGGGGGCGGTCGTCGCGGCAGCCACCACGCGCCTGGACCGCGCCACCAACGTCATTCCCTTGTCCATTGGCGTAGGCTTCCTGATGATCGGCCTGGTGTTCATCAAGTCGCTCGCAGCGGCTGTGCCCTTCCTCATCATCATGGGTGGCATTTGCGGCTACTTGATCGTGCCGATGAATGCGCTGCTGCAGCACCGAGGCCACAACTTGATGGGCGCTGGCCGCTCCATTGCCGTGCAGAACTTCAACGAGCAGGCCTGCATCTTGGGGCTGGGTGCAGGCTATGTGTTCATGACACGCATCGGCCTGTCGGCCTTTGGCGCCATCGTGGTGTTTGGCCTGCTGGTGGCCGTGATCATGGAAGTGATACGGCGCTGGCATGCCAGCAACGCCGTCAAGCACCGCGACGAGGTGGAGCGGCTGCTCGAGATCGCGCGGTCGGATCCGCATTGATGCCGGTGAAGCCGGGCTCGGCGCCGGCTGCGGCTGCGGCTGAGGCTGCCCGGGTTTCGGCCCCGGCGCTGGCTGTTCTGGCGCTGCTGTTCAACGCACTGACCTGGGGCTTGTCCTGGTGGCCATTGCGCTGGCTGGAGCAGCGCGGTTTGCACCCCCTGTGGGCCACGGCCTTGGTTTATCTGGTCGCCGTGGTCTTCATCGTGCTGTGGCGCCCAAGCGCACCCCGGCTGCTGTGGCAATCACGGCGCCTGTGGTGGCTGGTGCTGGCGGCGGGCACCACCAATGCCACCTTCAATTGGGCCGTCACTGTGGGCGACGTGGTTCGCGTGGTGTTGCTGTTTTATTTGATGCCCCTGTGGGCGGTGCTGCTGTCGCGCCTGATCTTGAACGAACGGCTCACTTTCGCCGCAGCCGCGCGTGTGCTGCTGGCGCTGGCTGGCGCCTTGATCGTGCTGTGGCCCGCCGACGGTGGTTGGCCCTGGCCCCGCGATGGCGCCGATGTGTTGGCCATCCTGGGCGGCTTCAGTTTTGCGCTGAACAACGTGATGCTGCGGCGCGAGGCTGCGGCGCCAGAAGAAGCGCGCGCCTTGGCCATGTTTGGTGGTGGCGTTTTGGTGGCCACGGCGCTGGCCGCTTGGCTGACGGCGGTTGGGCACATCGCGACCGTGCCACCATTTGCACCCGCCTGGCTTTTGGGTGCATTGGCGCTCACTGCCGCCTTTCTTGCTGGCAACTTCGCGCTGCAGTACGGTGCCGCGCGCCTGCCTGCCAACACCACCGCCGCCGTCATGGTGGCCGAAGTGCTGTTTGCCTCTGCGTCGTCCGTTGCCGTGGGCGCGTCTGCCATCACGCCGCAATTGGTGTGGGGCGGCGCGCTGATTGTTCTGGCCGCGCTGCTTGCGGCTTGGCGGGGGTGAAGAGCCGGTCTGCGGCGCGGGCGTCGTGTTCCCCAGGTGGTGCCAGGGCCTTGTCTCGCGGTACGGGCGAGCCTTAGCATTTGCCACCCGTTTCAGAAGGAGCGCGCTGTGGCACCCGCTGACAACAACAACGATGTTGGGAACCCTTTGCTGCCGCAGCTGCTGCGCGCAGTCACTTGGGTGGAGTGCTTGGTTGTTCTGAGCGCTGGGGTGGCACTTTTCGGCTGGCCCTTCCTCGGTAAAGATGAATGGGCGTGGCCGATCGCGCCTTTCCATGCGCGCTATGTGGGCGGCATCTATCTCGCCGCGTTGCCGCCTTTGCTTTGGATGGTTCTCAGCAAACGTTGGTCACCAGGGCGCGTGGTGTTGTGGATGATTTTTGTATTCACCACCTTGATCATGCTGGCGATGTTGCCCAATGCGGACCGATTTGCATGGCAGCGCGCGCCGACCTGGATTTTTTGGGGCCTCTACCTGGTGCTTCCTGTGCATTCGGCGATTTTCCTGTGGCGGCTGCGTGGCTGGCCGCCAGCCGAAGTTGGGTCGTTGACGGCTCCCCAACGCCGGGCTTGCAAGCTCATTGCCGTGCTCATGACCTGCTATGGCTTGGCGCTTCTGGTGGTGCCCCAGGCGGCGGCGGGCTTCTGGCCCTGGCCGGTAGATGCTTTTCACGGCCGCCTGTATGCCGCCTCCAGCTTGACCCCTGCCGTTGGACTGTGGGTGATCCACCGCAGGGGCTCAAGCGCGGAATTTCGCTGTGTGGGCATCACCGCGCTGGGTGGCGGGCTCTTGGCTTTGTTGGGCGTGGCACTGACCAGCGCCCAAATGCCACTGGAACGGCAGGTGAATTTCGGCTCGGCGCCAACACTGCTGTTTATGGCTTTGCATGTTGTATTTGCGCTGGCCGGTGCTTGGGTGATGCGCTTTCGGCCCAGCCTGGCTTAGCGCACAGGCCAGCTTGTTCTGGTGGCTCGGCTTCCTGCGGCCCTCGACCCGTGTGCGGCGGCGCTTAACATCAACGCTCCACCCGGAGCGGCGACTCGAGGATTCCCCATGGCAGCCCCCCAAACCGTCTACGACTTCAAAGCCCTGTCCATTGAAGGCAAACCAGCCGACCTGTCCACCCAGCGCGGCAAGGTGCTGCTGATCGTCAATACCGCCAGTGCTTGCGGTTTTACGCCGCAGTTTGGCGGGCTGGAAAAGCTGTGGGCGCGCTACCGCGATCAGGGTTTGGTGGTGGTGGGCTTTCCGAGCAACCAGTTTGCGGGGCAAGACCCGGCCGACAATGACGAGATTGGCGCCTTCTGCCAGCGCAACTATGGCGTGAGTTTTCCCATGATGGCCAAGGTCGAGGTGAACGGCGCAGGCGCGCACCCGCTGTGGACTTGGCTCACGGCGCAGGCGCCGGGCCTGCTGGGCAGCAAGGCCGTGAAGTGGAACTTCACAAAATTTTTGGTAGGCCGCGACGGCAGCGTGATCAAGCGCTACGCGCCCACCGATGAACCTGAAAGTTTGAGCAAAGACATTGAGGCCGCGCTGGCGGCTCCCGCACCATGACCGTTTTTTCGCATCTCGACGCCTACGCCGGCGACCCCATCCTCAGCCTGAACGAAGCGTTTCAGCGCGACCCGCGCGCCAGCAAGATCAACCTGTCCATCGGCATCTACTTTGATGACCAGGGGCGCATTCCCGTGCTGGACTGCGTTCATCAAGCCGAAGCGCAGATGTTGGCCGAGGGCGGCGCCAAGAGCTACTTGCCGATGGATGGCCCGGTTGAGGTGCGCAGCGCGGTGCAAGCCTTGCTGTTTGGCGCCGACCACGAAGCGGTGCGCTCAGGCCGCGTGGCCACGATTCAAAGCGTGGGCTCCAGCGGCGGCCTGAAAGTGGGCGGCGATTTTCTGGCGCGCTGGTTTCCGCATAGCCAGGTGTGGGTGAGCGACCCAACCTGGGACAACCACCGCGCCATGTTTGAAGGCTGCGGCCGCACCGTCAATACCTACCCCTATTACGACAATGCCACCGGCGGCTTGCGTTTTGCTGCGATGTGCGAGGCGCTGGCCGCGCTGCCGGCGCAAAGCATCGTGTTGCTGCATGCGTGCTGCCACAACCCCACGGGCGTGGACCTGAGCCGCGCGCAGTGGGACCTGCTGATCCCCGTGTTGCGCGAACGCCGCCTGCTGCCTTTCCTCGACCTGGCTTACCAAGGCTATGGCGACGGCATCGCCGAAGACGCCTACGCGGTGCGCGCCATGGCCAGCGCGGGCCTGAGCTTCTTGGTGGCGAACTCGTTCTCCAAAAGCATGAGCGTCTACGGCGAGCGGGTGGGCGCGATGAGCGTGGTGTGTGCCGACGCGGCCGAGGCTGAGCGCGTGCTGGGCCAGCTCAAGGCCACCGTTCGGCGCAACTATTCGAACCCCGGCATCCACGCCGCCGGCATCATCAGCCGGGTCTTGAGTGAACCGGCCTTGCGCGCCAGTTGGGAGCGCGATGTGGCCGGCATGCGCCAGCGCATTCTGGACATGCGCCAGCGCCTGCACGCCACCTTGTCAGCGCGCCTGCCCGGGCGCGACCTGAACTACCTGCTCTCCCAACGCGGCATGTTCAGCTACACGGGCTTAAGCGCCGCGCAGGTCGACCGGCTGCGTGACGAGTTTGGCGTGTATCTCATACGCTCAGGCCGCATGTGCGTGGCCGGTTTGAACTCGCGCAACGTGGAGCCTGCTGCGCTGGCCATGGCGGCGGTGATGGCTTGAAGGCTGAGCGCCTTCGGCCCTGCATGCACGCGCCTTACAGCGTGTATATGAGCCGAGCCAGATGCGGGCCGTCCGGGTGGACCTCGGCCCTTGCGCCCAGGCTTTGAAGCAGCACCCGCATGCGTTGGTTGTCGTGCAGCACATCGCCAACCAAAGTGCGCAGGCCTTGGCGGCGCGCGTGCCGCGCGAGGCGATCCATCAATTTGCGGCCCAAGCCCAAACCTTGCCAAGCGTCGTCCACCACGATGGCGAACTCGGCTTCGCTGGGCGCGCTGGCCAGCCGAACATAGCGCGCATCGGCCACCACCTTGTGCGCGCCGTGGCCCGTGGGCACGAGCCCTACCAGGGCCACGTGCTGCTGATGATCCACCTCGACCAGGGCGCGCAGCGCCGTTGGGCTGAGCTGCAGCAAGCCGACGTGGAAGCGCTTGTAGCGCGTGGTTGGTGATAGGCCGGCTACAAAAGCCTGCATCGCAACGGAGTCGGCCGGCTCCACCAATCTCACATGCAGGGAACGCTGACCGGGAAGGGTCCAGCGTTCGGCATCTGGCGGGCTGGCGTGTTCAATCTGCGACGGTGCAGGGCTTGGTTCGCGGCACAGGGCCCGGTTCAGCTCGGGCATGCTCAAGGGTTTCCCGCTGTTCATGGGCACGCCGCCTCAGCGTTCTGCCGGACATCCACCACGGCAGGTCCGCCGATGGCGGAAATGAGCACGGGGTCAGCGACCCGCACATCAAAGGTCTCGCCGGGCTCCAGCACGATGTCGCGCTGGTCGTGGTCGATGGTCACCCACACGGTGCCGCTTACGCTGGTCTGCGTCCTTCCAAAAGAGTGGTGGTTCGGTATGAATGCGTGCGGCGCATTCAATGAAGGCTTGCGTCGAGCGCGGCTTGAGGCGAATATTGCGGCCACGAGTCCCGTTTGACAAACGACCTTTCTGCACCATTCGCATTCCTTAAATTCATGCCAATGCACAGAGACTTGCAAAAATCCGAACGCTTGCCCGAGCGCATGCCGCCACTGGACTTGCTGGCCTCGTTCGAGGCCTGCGCGCGCCACCTCAGCTTCACGAAAGCGGCGGCCGAGCGCTTTGTCACACAGTCGGCCATGAGCCGGCAGATGCGCAGCCTGGAAGATGAGCTTGGCGCCGCGCTGTTCAAGCGGCAGCACCGCTCGCTGGTTTTGACGGCCGAAGGCCAGCGCCTGTTGGCCGCCAGCGCCCAGGCCTTGGGCACTTTGCGCGCGGCCGTGCGCGAAATTCGCGCACCGCGCCATCGCGATGGGCTGGCGCTGACCACCACGCCGGGCTTTGCCGCGCTTTGGCTGATTCCCCGGCTGACGGATTTCACGCGCCAGCATCCTGGCATTGATGTGCGCCTGGACGCGACCTTCGACAACCGCAACCTGGCGGCTGATGGCTTTGATCTCGCCATTCGCTTTGCCGCCGTGGGCAAGCTGTCCGGCGGCGTGCCGTTGTTTGAAGAGTCGCTACAGCCGGTGTGCAGCCCGCGCTTGGTCAGCGAAAGCGCGCAGCCACTGCGTGAGCCGAGTGACTTGGCCCACCACGCCTTGCTGCACATCGAGATGGACAACGATGTGGGCTTTGCGCCCGCTGAGTGGGAGCCCTGGTTGAACGCCGTGGGCTTGGCGGACTTGCAGCCCAGCGCACGCTTGAGCTTTACCAACTATGCCGAGGCCATTGCCGCCGCGCTGGCCGGTCAGGGCGTGGCCATGGGCCGTCGCCCCTTGGTGGACGCGTTGCTCGAAAGCGGCCAGCTGATCGCGCCGTTCAAGGGCTCAGCAGCGTCAGCACGTGCTTACTTTGTGGTGGTCGATGCCGCTTCGCGAGTACGGCCCGCTGTGCGCGCCTTCGAGCAGTGGTTGCATGCCCAGGCGGCTGCCAGCGCCAGCGAACTGCCGCGCGCCCGGCGCGGGCGGCTGGCCGTCAACCCAGCGCCGTCGCGCTGAGCTCTGCCGTCGCCGTGCTGGCCACTTGCAGTAACTGAGCCCGCAGCCAGCGCTGGGCTGGGTGGCTGTCCAGGCGCCGGTGCCACAGCATGTCCACCGTGACCGGCCGCATGCTCAAGGGCAGTTCGCGTGTGACCAGCTCACTTCGGTAGCCCGTAGCTTCGACAAATCCTTCAGGCAGAACCGTCAGCAAGTTGGACTGCGACACCACGCGGCCGGCGGTGAAGAACTGGTTGACGGTCAATACCGTGCGCCGGCGTCGGCCCAGAGCGGCCAGTGCCTGGTCCACATAACCCATGGGGCGGCCGGAAAAGCTCACCAGCAGGTGGTGCGCCGCGCAGTAGCTGTCCAGGGTGAGCGGCTCGCCAGCCAAGGGGTGATTGCGCCGCATCACGCACACATAGCGTGTCTCGTACAACCGCTGGTGCAGGTAGGGCGTGTCCCGCCCGTGGCCCAGCATGCTTTGCAGAGCCTCGGGAAAGTAGCCCACGGCCAGGTCGGTTTCGCCGGCTTCGAGCAAGCGCGTGGGGTCGCGCGTGGCCAGCGGCTGCACTTGCAAGGTCGGCGCGAACGAGCCGGCTTCGATGATTTGCACCAGGCCGGGCGTCACCGTGGCGGCGGTTGCATCGGCCATGGCCAGGCGAAAGTGCACCGTGTCGCGCTGGGGGTCGAAGTCTTCGGGCGCCAACGCCTGTCGTAAACCGGCCAGCGTGTCGCGCACCATCGGCCACAACTGCTCGGCGCGGGGCGAGGGGCGCATGCCGTGGGCCGTGCGTATGAACAGGGCCTCGCCGACGGCCTCGCGCAGGCGCTTCATGGCGTGGCTGACGGCGGGCTGCGTCATGTTCAAGGTGAGCGCGGCGCGCGTGAGGCTGCCCTCCGCCATCACGGCATCGAAGATGCGCAGCAGGTTGAGGTCGAAGGTTCGAAAATTAAGTGACATGCGATTTGTTTTTATCTTACGTGAAGAATATTCATTGGACTCTTAAGCGGGTAAACCCTAGTATTCGCTCCGTTGGGGGTCATCTTCTGCACAACAGGCTTTGATCACCACACCACCGGGTGCCGTGCAGAAACCCTCTGCCAGCCGCCCAAACAGGGAAAGGAAGTTCCAATGAGTTTGCTCAATCCGGGTCTTTACAGCCCCCAGCCGCAGCGCCAAGCCGCCAGCCTGAAAGCCACGCTGACTTGGTACGCCCGCAATATTTGGCAGGTTTTGGAAGCGGCGGGCAACCGGCGCGCCGCAGCTGAATTGAAGCGCCAAGGCCTGCGCATGAAGCGCGATGGTCATCCGGCTGCTGACGACTTGCTCCAAACCGCACGCGACTACGCGCAGCGCTGAGCCGGCGCCCGCTGCCTCTCGTCGCCATTCAATACTGACTCACAAGGAATTCAATCATGACCACCATCACCGTAACCCGCCCGGCCGTTGTTGCCGCCCCCCGCGGTGCCGCTTTGGCTGCTGACTTTGCAGCCCGCGCACTGAGCTTTCTGGGCGCGCTGATCGACCGCCGCGCGGAAACTGTTCAGCGCACCACCCGTGCCGCCGAAGCTGCCGCCGTGCGCCGCATGGCCGACGACGTGCGCGGCATGGACCCCCGGTTCGCTGCCGACCTGTACGCCGCGGCCGACCGCCATGAGGTCGTCTGAACAACTGAAGTTGTTCACTGAGCCCGCCTGACACCAAATGGCGGGCCTCGCCCCACGCGCCCAGTCGGGATGACTGGAAAAGCGCCATCCTGGCATGACCCAGGGCTTGGTATGCACCGCAAACCAAGTTGCCACTTTGAATGCTTAGCTGCAAAGCCAATGACCATACAGCGCCGAGCCTGCGTCCAACGCGCGCTCGGCGTTTTGCCATTTCATCTTTAAAAACAAGCACTTGGCACGCCGACCTGGGACTTTCCCGGATCAGCCCCTGAAGCGGCACGCCGCTTGTTACCTCCTGCTGCATCAACCAGTCCGGCAGGAGACAACGAAGATGGAAAGCTTTTACGACGTGATGCGCCGCCAGGGGATCTCGCGGCGCAGCCTCATGAAGTACTGCTCCTTGACGGCCACGTCCCTGGGCTTGTCGCCAGCGTTCGTGCCGCAGATCGCGCACGCCATGGAGCACAAGCCGCGCACGCCGGTGTTGTGGCTACATGGCCTGGAATGCACCTGCTGCAGCGAAAGCTTTATTCGCAGCGCGCACCCTTTGGCCAAGGACGTGGTCTTGTCCATGATCAGCCTGGACTACGACGACACGCTGATGGCCTCCGCTGGCCACCAAGCCGAGGCCATCCTCGAAGAAATCATCACCAAGTACAAGGGCAACTACATCCTGGCCGTGGAGGGCAATCCGCCCCTGAACCAGGACGGCATGAGCTGCATCATCGGTGGCAAGCCCTTCTTGGATCAGTTGAAGCACGTCGCCAAGGACGCCAAGGCCATCATCAGCTGGGGTTCGTGCGCCAGCTGGGGCTGTGTGCAGGCCGCCAAGCCCAACCCCACGCAGGCGGTGCCGGTGCACAAGGTCATCACCGACAAGCCCATCATCAAGGTGCCCGGCTGCCCGCCGATCGCCGAGGTGATGACCGGTGTCATCACCTACATGCTGACCTTCGACAAGCTGCCGGAGCTCGACCGCCAGGGTCGGCCGAAGATGTTCTATAGCCAGCGCATTCACGACAAATGCTACCGCCGGCCGCACTTTGACGCGGGGCAGTTTGTCGAAGCCTTTGACGACGAAGGCGCGCGCAAGGGCTACTGCCTCTACAAGGTCGGCTGCAAGGGTCCGACCACCTACAACGCCTGCTCCACGGTGATGTGGAACGAGGGCACCAGCTTCCCGATCAAGGCTGGCCACGGCTGCATCGGCTGCTCGGAGGATGGCTTCTGGGACAAGGGTTCGTTCTACGACCGGCTCACCAACATCCATCAGTTTGGTGTCGAGGCCAATGCTGACAAGGTGGGTACGACGGCGGTGGGCGTGGTCGGTGCAGCAGTGGCCGCGCATGCCGCGGTCAGTGCGATCAAGCGCGTGACCACCAAGCCTGAAACCACCAACGCGGGCTGAGCCCATTTCTGGGCGGTGCAACGGCCGCCTCCCAACAAACATCACGAGGTATTGCCATGGGCGCGTTTGAAACACAGGGCTTCAAGCTGGATGACAGCGGACGGCGAATCGTTGTCGACCCGGTCACCCGCATCGAGGGCCACATGCGGTGCGAAGTCAATCTCGACAAGGACAACATCATCCGCAACGCGGTGTCCACCGGCACCATGTGGCGCGGGCTCGAGGTCATCCTCAAAGGGCGTGACCCGCGCGATGCCTGGGCCTTCGTTGAACGCATCTGCGGCGTTTGTACGGGCTGCCATGCGTTGACCAGCGTGCGCGCGGTGGAAGACGCCCTGGGCATCAAGATTCCGAAGAACGCGCACCTCATCCGCGACATCATGGCCAAGACCTTGCAGGTCCATGACCACGCGGTCCATTTCTACCACTTGCATGCGCTGGACTGGGTGGATGTGGTTTCAGCCCTGAAAGCCGACCCCAAGAAGACCAGCGAGCTGCAGCAGCTCGTGTCAGCTGCGCACCCCATGTCCAGCGCAGGCTACTTCCGCGATGTCCAGAACCGCCTGAAGAAGTTCGTTGAAAGCGGCCAGCTCGGCCCTTTCATGAACGGCTATTGGGGCAACAAGGCCTATGTGCTGCCGCCCGAAGCCAACCTGATGGCCGTCACCCACTACCTGGAGGCACTGGACCTGCAGAAGGAGTGGGTGAAAGTGCACACCATCTTCGGCGGCAAGAACCCGCACCCCAACTACCTGGTGGGCGGTGTGCCCTGCGCCATCAATATCGACGGCGACGGCGCTGCCGGTGCGCCCATCAACATGGAGCGGTTGAACTTCGTTCAGGCCCGCATCCAGGAAATGATCGACTTCAATAACAACGTCTACATCCCCGACGTGCTGGCCATCGGCACGATCTACAAGCACGCCGGCTGGTTGTACGGCGGCGGACTGTCGGCACTCAATGTGGCCGACTACGGCACCTATGAAAAGGTGTCCTACGACTTAAGTACCCAACAACTGCCGGGTGGCGTGATCCTGAACGGCAACTGGGACAAGATCGAACCCATCGACCCGCGCGACCCCGAGCAGGTGCAGGAGTTCGTCACCCACAGTTGGTACAAGTACGCCGACGAAACCAAGGGCCTGCACCCCTGGGACGGCGTCACCGAGCCCGACTACCGTCTGGGCGTAAAGTCAAAAGGCACCAAGACCAACATCGAGCAAATCGATGAAAGCGCCAAGTACAGCTGGATCAAGAGTCCGCGCTGGCGCGGCCTTGCGGTCGAGGTCGGCCCGTTGTCGCGCTACATCCTGGGCTACGCCCACGCACTGAAGGGCAACCAATACTGCCAACGTGTGAAGAGCCAGGTGGAGAGCTCGGCAGCAGCCATTAACAAAGGCATCCCGAAAGCCTTGGGCTTGCCCGAGACGCAGTTCAGCGCCAAACAACTGCTGCCCACGACCATCGGCCGCACCCTGGCCCGCGCGCTGGAAAGCCAGTATTGCGCTGAGATGATGATGGACGACTACAACGAACTGGTGGCCAACATCAAGGCCGGCGACCGCGCCACCGCCAACGTCGAGAAGTGGGACCCCGCCACCTGGCCCAAGGAAGCCAAAGGTGTAGGCACCGTGGCCGCGCCGCGCGGCATGCTGGGCCACTGGGTGAAGATCAAGGACGGCAAGATCGAAAACTACCAGTGTGTGGTGCCCACCACCTGGAACGGCAGCCCGCGTGACCACAAAGGTCAGATCGGGGCCTTCGAGGCCAGCCTGATGAACACGCCGATGGCCAACCCCGAGCAGCCGCTGGAAATCCTGCGCACGCTGCACTCCTTCGACCCTTGTCTGGCTTGCTCCACCCACGTGATGAGCCCAGACGGCCAGGAAATGGCCAATGTCAAGGTGCGTTGAACGGCACCCGTACACAGGAGACACACCCATGAAAGCGAACATGTTTCTGAAAACCACACTGGTGGCGGGCGCCGCCGCCGTCACCTCACGGGCCTGGGCGCACCCGGGGCACGGCGACGAAAGCTCGCTCAGCGGCTTGATGCATCTGCTGGAGGCCGAACACCTGTTGCCCGTGCTGGCGCTGGTGGCCGCTGCGTGGGCGGTCCGTCGCCTGCACCGGGGCCGCACCGGTCGCGCGCAAGCCAAGCCCACCCACGATTGCTGAAACCAGGGGCAAGCCATGTCCAGCGCCAGCTCCACCCCCAACAACGCCTCTCAACTTGCAGCGGAGCTCGCGCCGAGTCGCAGTGACGCCGCCGAACTGGCCCACGGCCAGGCCGTTCGCTCGATCTATGTGTATGAAGCGCCGGTGCGTTTGTGGCACTGGATGAATGCTCTTTCGATCGTGGTGCTGGCCGTTACGGGCTACTTCATTGGACAACCGCTGCCCACCATGTCGGGAGAGGCGAGCAGTCACTTTTTGATGGGCTACATCCGCTTCGCTCATTTCGCGGCTGCCTACATCTTTGCCGTGGGCCTGATCGGCCGTATCTACTGGGCGATCGTGGGCAACAGTCATGCGCGCGAACTCTTCACCTTGCCCTTTCTCAGCACCGAGTATTGGCGTTCGGTGGGCGTGATGTTGAAGTGGTATGCGTTCCTCATACCCCAGCCCAGCCAGTATGTGGGGCACAACCCAATGGCACGGCTGGCCATGTTCTTCGGCTTCTTCCTGCTCTCACTGTTCATGCTGTGCACGGGCTTCGCGCTCTACGGCGAAGGGCTGGGCATGGGCTCGTGGGCTGACAAACTGTTCGGTTGGGTCATTCCGATGTTCGGCCAGAGCCAGGACGTGCACACCTGGCACCGCATGGGCATGTGGGCGATGGTGCTGTTTGTCATCGTGCACATCTATGCCGCCATTCGCGAAGACATCATGGGCCGGCAGAGCATTGTCAGCACCATGGTGTCCGGCCACCGTACGTTCAAGAAGTAAGAAGCTGCCATGCGCCCGCCTGCCCCTCTGGCCTACCCTGCGGGTGTGCCCGTGCGCAGGCCGGTTCATCCGGGACGCTTTCTTGAGCGCGAGGTGCTTCAGCCGCTGATGCTCAGCCAAACCGCGGCGGCGCAGATGCTGGGTATCAGCCGGCGGCGTGTCAACGAACTGGTCATGGGCCACCGCAGCATGTCCGCTGACACGGCCATCCGCTGCGCCATGGCCTTTGGGTTGCCCGCGGCCTGCTGGCTGGCCCTGCAGGCGCGCTGGGACAGCTGGCACGCCTGGCGGCAATTGCGCAGGGCCGTGCGTCAGCCGCTCAGCCTGCAGCCCAACTCGCCAGCCCGCAGCGCGGGCTGAGCACCGCTAAACCACTTTTCCATGCGTGGCACTTCATGAGCATCGGTACACCTCCAAACGCCTGTAACGCCCTGGGTGGCAGCAGCCCCACCATCGTGGTGCTCGGTATCGGCAACGTGTTGTGGGCGGACGAAGGCTTTGGCGTGCGCTGTATCGAAGCGCTGGAGCAGCGTTGGCAGTTCGCACCTCATGTCCAGCTTGTCGATGGCGGCACCCAGGGCCTGTACCTGATCCAGCACGTGCAGGCGGCCAGCAAGCTCTTGATTTTTGATGCCATCGACTACGGTCTGCCGCCTGGTACCTTGAAGCTGGTGGAAGACGAGGACGTGCCACGCTTCATGGGCGCCAAGAAGATGAGTCTGCACCAGACCGGCTTCCAGGAGGTGCTGTCTTTGGCTCAATTGACCGATCAGTTTCCCGACAAGGTGCTGCTGGTGGGGTGTCAGCCTGAAGAGCTCGATGACTACGGTGGCAGCCTTCGGCCGTGTGTGCGTGTGGCACTGGAAGATGCGCTCGCGCTGGGCGTTGACACCTTGCGCGCCTGGGGCGCACAGCCCCAACCGCGCGACGCGCCATTGGCCGACGCCGACGCCGTCACCATGCCCACCCTGGCGCTGGGCGCCTACGAAGCGGGACGGCCCGCGGCCGAACAGGCCTGCCGCGTGGGCGACGAACGCTTCATGCCGCGGCTGCCTTAGGACGCCACCATGTGCATCGGCATCCCCATGCAAGTGCTCAGCGTGCGCGAAGGCTTCGTTTGGGCCCGGGGCCGCGGCGAGGAACGCGAGCTGTCCAGCCTGCTGATTGGTCCTGTCCAGCCCGGCGACTGGGTGCTGGCCTTCCTGGACAGCGCGCGAGAGCTCATCAGTCCCGAACGCGCTGCCGAGGTGCAGGCGGTTCTCGACTTGCTGGCTGACGCTCTGGACGGGCGTACTGGAAGTGCTCCTGGCTTTGTTCTGCCCTCGGCCCAGTCGGCAAGTGAAGTGGCTGACCTCTGGGGCTCCCCAACCGATCACCAACCGTTGACATAAGTATTCCCATGACCCAGACCCTCCATGCCCCGACACCCCAGGCCGCCAACGGCGCGGCCGATGCATCCGCGCGAGATCCGGCCAGCGGTGCCGCGCCCTTGGTGGCCCGGCTGGTGACACACCACGGCGCTTGCTGGGTCGACAGTGCCACGCTGGACGGTTTTTTGGCCGAGCCTGGCGATCGCGTACTGTTTTTCCACGGCGACCCGGTGCGCTTTCCTGAGTGCCTGGATGTGGCAGTGGTGTTGCCCGAGCTGCAGGCCGCCTTTCCGGGGCGCTTCAGTGTGGGTGTGGTCAGCCGTGAGGACGAGGATGCGGTGGCCCGACGATTTGGCGCGACACGCTGGCCTTCGCTGCTGTTCGTGCGCGACGGCCGCTACGTCACGGTGGTCGCCGGCATGCTGGACTGGACCGACTACCTGCAGCAGGTGGCACAGGCGCTGACCATGCCCCCTTCGCGCCCGCCCATCGCTCTGGCTTCGGCGCAGGCCAGCCCGTCCTGCCACTGAACGACCGACCCCTCCCAGCTACTTCAACCCAACCCGCCCATGAACACAGCACCCAACGCACGCCCGTTTCCGATTCCCGTCGTTGCGGCCATTGGCCCCGGCAGCCAACCCGAGGACGAGACGCTCGACTACAT
The DNA here is from genome assembly GCA_965249635.1 of Rubrivivax sp. Taxonomy (GTDB): domain Bacteria; phylum Pseudomonadota; class Gammaproteobacteria; order Burkholderiales; family Burkholderiaceae_C; genus Rubrivivax. The sequence goes on from OZ252249.1 coordinate 397,087, forward strand.
CGCCATGCCCCGCGGCATGAGCACCTACCAGGCGCCGCGATTGCCCGAGCCTGAAGAGCTTGCGGGCCATGAAGGCGCCGTGGCCCTGCTGGGCAGGGTCTTGCAGGCTGTGCAATCAGCGGTGGCGGGCCAGACACCGGCGCCGATCAGCTTGGCTGGCATGCTGCTGGCCGATCTGAACTTGGTGAACCAGGTTCTGGGCGAAGGTGAAGTCAGCGCGCAAGTGCTGGCCGAGCCTGGCCAGGCGAAGCTGGAGGTTCAGGAGTCCGTATTTGCCGGTGTGTGGCGCGTGCTGCAGATCGACCCCGATGGCCGGGTGCATGACAGTATCGAAGTGGGCGCCGTGCCCGCTGCCCTGGTGGCGGCAGCCCGCCAGGATGCTGGCGGCCCGGCGATCGAAACTGCGCCGGTGCCGCCCGGCGTGATGAATGCGCCGTCGTTGCTGGTTGAGTTGGCCGACCAGCGCCAGCACTGGCGCATTGGGATGCCAACGCACGTGGTCAACCTTACCTTGCTGCCACTGAGCCCGGACGACATCGGCTACATGGACCACCATCTGGGCACCGGCCGCGTGTTGATCCTCTCGCGTGGCTACGGCAACTGCCGTATCAGCAATACGCGGGTGTCCAACACCTGGCGGGTGGTCTACTACAACTCGCAGGACAGCGTGATCCTGAACTCGGTAGAAATCACCAGCATGCCCGAAGTGGCCTGTGCCGCGCCGGAAGACCTGGCTGATTCGGCCGAGCGCCTTCAGGAGGTGCTGCAGTGGGTGGAAGCGGCGTGAGCGATTTGCCCGCAGCGCGCTTCGAAGGCAGCTACGGCGGCGACAGCCACCGCCTGCCGCCCAACGCCACGCTGGAGTGCAAGATTTGCTGGTGGGTCTACGACCCGATGGCGGGCGACCCGGTGTGGCAGATTCCGCCTGGCGTGGCCTTCGCCGACCTGCCCAGCCACTGGCGTTGCCCGCAATGCGACGGCGAGGCGCACCAGTTCATGGTGGTGGGAGCCAGCCCAGCATGAACGTACCGGCTTGCGCTTCGACCACGCCGCCTGCAGCGCTGCGCCTGGACAGCCGCGTGGCCGCACTGGAGGCGGCCTTCAGCAGCGTGGCCCGAACGCGCATGGCCGGCGTGCCGGTCCTCAACCCCACCTTGTGTGTGAGGGCGGTGGGCTTTGCGCCGCACACGGAGCTGGGTGCTGAGGACGCCGCCTGGGCTTTGGGCGTACTGATCACGCCTTGGTTCATGAACTTGGTTCGCCTGCCCCTGTCGCCCAGCGCTCGGGTGCCTGCCGTGGGCAGCAAAGCGCTGCGGCAGGTGGGTGCGCAGGCGCTGGAATTCATCGGCGGGCATGAGGCTGCGGTGGGTCCGTTCGAAGCCTGCTCCTTGTTTTCGCCGATGTTTGAATTCGCGGATCAAGCGGCCGCCGAAGCGGTGGCGCGTGAGGTGCTTGGCCTTGTCGCCGCGCCTGCCGTGGTCCGAGTCCTGGACCTTGGGCCCAATCCAACCCCTGTATCTCCTGTAGCCCCGATAAGCCCATTGACCTCACGAGCGGCCCCGACAGCGCTGTCGCCGGCGCGCCGGGGCTTTTTTCTGGGTCGCGGCCCGGCGGGCCTGCGCCGATGACGATCGTGCCGTGGGCCGGCCAGCTCGCCTTGGCGCCCGGCGCACGCCACGATGCCGTGCGCCTCGAGCGGCCGGACGTGGCAGCGCGCCTGCTGGTGGGTTGCGCGGCGACTGCTGTGGTGGCCCGTGTGGGCGCCGTGTTCAGCTTGTGCTCCCATGTGCAGGCGATCACGGCCGCACAGGCCTTGGCGGTGGCTCGTGCGAGCGTGGCGCCCAACGAAGCCGACGGCTTGCACCGCTTGCCCCTGCACGCTGTTGAACAGACCCTTGCGCTAGCCACGGCGCGCGAGCATGTCCTGCGCATTACACAAGACTGGCCCGCAGCCCTGCCTGCGGCGGTGGGGCTTGCTCCGTTGCACCGGGCTTTGGAGGCTCCTTCAACGCAGTCTTCGGCGATTCCGTTAGTGGCTTGCCCTTTGTGGCGCGCCGGGCTGGCCGACGCCGAACGCCTGCCCCTGTTGGGCGATTGGCTGGCCGAACATCTGCTGGGTATGCAGCCCGAGGCTTGGTTGGCTGCCTATTTGGATGAGCCCCAAGCGTGGCCCGATCAGTGGTGCGGGGCGGGCCTGGTCGCCCAGGGGCCGCTTGCCAAGGCATTGGTCGCGGTAGCACCACGGGCCAAAGCGTTGGCCCTGATGGACTCTGGCGCCAGCTTGCACTGGCCTGCGGGCGAGGCGGAAGCTGGCCAGGCCGCGCAACAACTGGCCCGCACCCTGGCCGGTGACCTGGCCTTTGCGCGCCAGCCCACTTGGCACGGGCGTGCCTGTGATACCGGCCCTTGGCAGCGAACCCACGGCCCGGCCACCACCCCAGCGGCTTCAGCGCGCAGGGCTGCAGCCGCCGCTGGCACGGTCTGGGGCCGGTTGTTCAGTCGTCTGGCAGATTTGGTTTGGTTGGCTTGCAGCACCCCCCCGGGCGCGACGGCATGCGCCATCGCCACGCCCAGGCTGGCGCACGGTGCCGTCATCACAGGTCCGCTGCAAGGCCTGGCATGGAGCGAGATGGCGCGCGGCCTATTGGTGCATGCGGTGCAATTGGCCGAATCCCCTACAGGCTGGGTCGTGGCGCGGTACCAAGTGGTGGCCCCGACAGACTGGAACGGGCACCCACAAGGCAGCCTGGCTCAAAGTGTCAGCCGCTTGGCTGCTGGCGATGCGCAGGCAGCGCGCTTGCTTTCGCTGGCCTACGATCCTTGTGTGCCGGTTCAGGTGAAGGGCCGGCTGAGCCACGCAGCGTCAACAGGGGTCGTGCATGCATGAGATGAGCTTGGCCGGCGGCGTTCTGCGCGTGGTCGAAGATGCCGCAGCGCGCGAGCACTTCAGCCGGGTCAAGCGCCTGACGCTGGAAGCGGGTGCCCTGGCTGGCGTGGATGTGGGCGCGCTTCGTTTTGCGCTGGAAGCCATGACAGCCGACACCGTGCTGGCCGGCGCGCAGATTGAAATCGAACAGCCGCCCGGTTTGGCCTGGTGCATGCCCTGCTCGCGCACCGTGGACATTGCCGCGCGCACCGATGCCTGCCCGTATTGCGGCGGCTGGCAGCTCACGCCCACGGGCGGAACCGAACTCAAGGTGCGCGAGCTGATCGTGGCCGAAGACGATTGACCGAAGGAGAAAACCATGTGTGTCGTTTGTGGATGTTCCAACGCCAGCGCGGGCCAGGCTGTTCAAGCACACGGTCATGCTGACAACCCAGGGCAAGTACACCCACATGACCATGGCGCCGTGCATGAACACCCCCACGGCCCTGGCTGTGGGCACCACCACAACCACGGCGATTTGCACTTCGGCTCCAATGAAGCCCGCGTGTCGGTGCCGGGCATGAGCGCTGAGCGCGCCATCAAGTTGGAGGCCGACGTGCTGGGTGCCAACAATGCCATTGCACGCAGCAACCGCGAGCATTTCCGCACACACGGCGTGGCCGCCTACAACCTGGTCTCCAGCCCCGGCTCGGGCAAGACCACGTTGCTGGAGGCGACCATCCGCAAGCTGCAGCGCGAACACCCCGAGCGCGCTCTGGCCGTCATCGAAGGCGACCAGCAGACCAGCAACGACGCCGACCGCATCCGCGCCACCGGCGCGCCGGCCGTGCAAGTCAACACCGGCAAAGGTTGCCACCTGGACGCACCGATGGTGGCGGCAGCGTTTGGCCGCTTGCACGCTCATCATCACGACGACTCGCACAACGGCGCTGGCCCGCAACTGCTGTTCATCGAAAACGTCGGCAACCTGGTGTGCCCCGCGATGTGGGACCTGGGCGAGCGCGCCAAGGTCGCCATCCTGTCGGTCACGGAAGGTGAGGACAAGCCGCTGAAGTACCCCGACATGTTTGCCGCTGCGCAGCTGATGATCTTGACCAAGATTGACTTGCTGCCGCACCTGGACTTTGACGTCGCGAAGTGCATCGCATATGCCCAACGTGTCAACCCGCGCATCGAAGTCTTGATCTTGTCGTCCAAAAACGGCGCCGGCATGGATGCCTGGATCGAGTGGCTACTGGACGACGCGGCCCTGACTTCGGCTGCGGCGATGCCTCATGCGCACACCTTGACTCACGGGGCCCAGGCGTGAATCTGCCTCGGCCACAAACATTGCCCAGTGCCGCGCCCGCGCGCGTGCTGGCGCTGGGCGCGTGGCTGAAGAACACAGCTTGCTTGCTGGACGGGGCGCACGTGTTTTGGTCGGTGGCCCACGGCGACCTGGGAAGGCCTGAAGCCTGCGCGGCTTTGGAGGCCTCGGCCCAGACGCTTCTGGCGCAGGCGGGTGGGCGCATCGACGCTGTGGCGCATGACCTGCACCCCGACTTCCCCAGCACGCACCTGGCGCTGGAACTTGCGCAGCGCCTGGGCGTGCCGGCGGTGGCTGTGCAGCACCACCACGCCCACATCGCGGTTGCTCAAGCCGAGCAGGGCAGCACAGTGCCTGTCATCGGCCTGGCGCTGGACGGGGTTGGCCTGGGAACCGACGGCACCGCCTGGGGCGGCGAAGTGCTGGCCGTGGCCGGTGCGCAGTGGCAGCGGTTGGGCCATCTGCCGCCACTGGCGCTGCCGGGCGGCGATGTGGCCGCACGCGAGCCCTGGCGAATGGCCGCTGCCCTTTTGCATGCGCTGGGCCGTGGCGATGAGATTGAGGCCCGGCTGGCGCCGGCCGTCGGCGGGCGCCTGGCCAACGGTGTGCGCCAGATGCTGGACCGCCAACTCCATTGCCCGCTGACCACCAGCGCCGGGCGCTGGTTCGACGCCATGGCCGGTTTGCTGGGCCTGAGCGTGCGCCAGGCGGCCGAGGCCGAGGCCGCCGTCTCCCTGGAGCGCCGGGCTGCCGCCTGGCTTGCCGTGCGCGACGGCCCCTTGGCAATGGAAGCCGCGCCAACGCTCAACACGCCGCACCTGCAGTTGCTCGACTTGGCTACACAGGTCCTGGAGCTGGCAGATGCCGGCGAGGTCGATCGCGCGGCCGCTGTCTTCCACCTTGGTCTTGCTGATTGGCTGGCGCAGGCAGCGCGTGCGGCAGCGTTGCAGACAGATATGCATGCGGGCGCGCAAACGGTGGTGCTGGCCGGCGGCTGTTTCTACAACCGCGTTTTGACCCAAGCGCTGACCCAGGCTCTGACGCAGCGCCAGGGTGCAGCCGCGTTGAAGGTCCAGACCGTACGGGGCCCCGGCCCTGGTGACGGTGGCCTGGCCTTGGGTCAAGCCTGGATTGCCGCGCACCAAGTGGCGGCCGCTTCATCCACAGTCGAACAACGGGAACTTGTATGTGCCTAGCCCTGCCAGCACGCGTGATTGCACGCCTTGATGACGACATGGCCACAGTGGACCTGGGCGGTGTGCGCAAGGCCGTTTCGGTGGCCTTGACGCCGGACGTGGTGCCCGGCGACTACGTGATCGTGCACGTGGGCCATGCCATTGGCGTGGTCGATGCCGAAGAGGCCGAACGCACGCTGGCTTTGTTCGCAGAACTGGCGCAAACGGTGGATCCGACGGATGCTGCTGCCATTCAGGTGGAAGGTCAGAGTTCATGAAATACGTCGATGAGTTTCGCGATGGTGATCTGGCGCGCGGCATCGCACAGCGCATCGCCGCCGAGGTGCAACCCGGACGGCGCTACAGCTTCATGGAATTCTGTGGCGGTCACACGCATGCCATTTCGCGTTATGGCATTGCAGAGCTGCTGCCACCAAGCTTGCGCATGATCCACGGCCCCGGCTGCCCGGTGTGTGTGCTGCCCATCGGCCGCATCGACCAAGCCATCGGCATCGCCTTGCAGCAAGGGGCCATCGTCTGCACCTATGGCGACACCATGCGGGTGCCGGCCAGCCAGTCTTTATCGCTGATGAAAGCCAAAGCACGCGGCGCAGACATCCGCATGATCTATTCCGCCGCCGACGCGCTAAGGATCGCGCGAGAGAACCCGCAGCGCGAAGTGGTGTTTTTTGCCATCGGCTTTGAAACCACCACGCCACCGACGGCTTTGGTGGTCCAACGCGCGGCCCAGGAAGGCATCGGCAATTTCAGCGTGCTTTGTTGTCATGTGCTGACCCCCAGCGCCATCACGCACATCCTGGAATCGGCCGAGGTGCGCCAACTCGGCACCGTGCCGATCGACGGTTTCATCGGCCCCGCGCACGTCAGCATCGTCATTGGCTCCGGCCCTTACGAACACTTCGCCGAGGAATACCGCAAGCCCGTGGTGATTGCCGGCTTCGAGCCGCTGGACGTGATGCAAGCCATCCTGATGCTGGTGCGCCAGGTCAACCAAGGCCGATTCGAGGTTGAAAACCAGTTTTCGCGCGCCGTGACGCGTGAGGGCAACCTGGCCGCGCAGCGTGCCGTGGCCGATGTCTTTGAGTTGCGCGAGCGCTTCGAATGGCGTGGCCTGGGCGAGGTGCCGTATTCGGCGCTGAAGATCCGCAGCGCGTACGCCAGCTTCGATGCCGAGCAGCGCTTCCAGCTGAACTACAAGCCAGTGCCTGACCACAAGCAGTGCGAGTGTGGCGCCATCCTGCGCGGTGTCAAAACGCCGACCGACTGCAAACTGTTCGGCACCGTCTGCACACCGGAAAACCCGATGGGTTCGTGCATGGTGTCGAGTGAAGGGGCCTGCGCGGCCCACTATTCGTACGGGCGGCATGTAGAGCCCCTACGCTCGCTACCGGTCGCTGCCCCCCGAGGGGTCGCTGGCAGCGGCCCGGCGGAGCCGGCTCCACACCAGGACCTTTATAAAGACACATCAGCCACGTGCCGCCAAGCTAGCCGGACCCCGACATGAGCGCCAAGAAGGACTACGTTCGCCCGCTGGACTTCAAGCAGGGCCGCATCGATATGAACCACGGCGCGGGCGGGCGCGCGGCGATGCAGCTCATTGAAGAAGTGTTTGCGCGCGCCTTCGACAACGAGTTTTTGCGCCAAGGCGATGACGGCGCCTCGTTGCCGGTGCCGCATGAAGCGCTGGAAGGCGGGCGCCTGGTGATGGCCTGCGACGGGCACATTGTTTCGCCGCTGTTTTTCCCGGGTGGCGACATCGGTTGCCTGGCGGTGCACGGCACGGTCAACGACGTCGCCATGATGGGCGCAAGGCCGCTGTACCTGTCGGCCAGCTTCATTCTGGAAGAAGGTTTCCCGTTGGCCGACTTGCGCCGCGTGGTGGGCTCCATGGCCGCCGCAGCGCGCGAAGCCGGTGTGCCCGTGGTCACGGGCGACACCAAGGTGGTCGAAAAGGGCAAGGGCGATGGCTGCTTCATCGCCACCACGGGCGTGGGCGTGTTGCCGCGCGGTGTGACGATCAGCGGCAAAGGCGCGCGGGTGGGTGATGCCTTGATCGTGTCCGGCACCATCGGCGAGCACGGCGTGGCGGTGTTGTCGCAACGGGAATCGCTGGAGTTTGAAACCCAGATCGTCTCCGACACAGCGGCGCTGCACACCCTAGTGGCGGCCATGCTGCGGGCAGCGCCGCCGGGCGCGGTGCACGTCTTGCGCGACCCCACACGTGGCGGCCTGGGCACCACGCTCAATGAAATTGCGCGGCAGTCGAGCGTGGGCATGCTGCTTGACGAAGCGGCCATTCCGATGCAGCCGCAAGTTGAAGCAGCGTGTGAACTGCTGGGCCTGGACCCGCTGTACATCGCCAACGAAGGCAAGCTCGTGGCCGTGGTGGCCCCCGAGGCGGTTGAGGCCACCTTGGCGGCGATGCGCGCCCACCCGCTGGGCGCGCGAGCGTCGGTGATCGGCACGGTGGAAGCCGACGAGCGCCACTTCGTGCGCATGCAAACCCGCTTTGGTGGCCAACGCATCGTGGACTGGCTCTCGGGCGAGCCCTTGCCGCGCATCTGCTGACCAAGCTTAGGCACCGCTTGCCATGCACATCCTGCTGCTGACCCACGCTTTCAACAGCATGGCGCAACGCCTGTTCGTCGAACTGCGCGCCGACGGCCACGAGGTTTCAGTGGAGTTGGACATTGCTGACGCGGTGACCGAAGAGGCCGTTCAGCGCTGGCAGCCCGACGTGCTGCTGGCACCGTTCCTCAAGCGTCGAATTCCGGAGTCGATTTGGTCCACGCGGCCTTGCCTGGTGGTGCACCCCGGCCCGCCCGGCGACGCAGGCCCGTCCGCGCTGGACTGGGCCATTCAATCGCAGCAAACGACGTGGGGTGTCACGGTGCTTCAAGCCACCGGCGACTATGACGCCGGCCCGGTCTGGGCTTGGCGCAGCTTTGTAATGCGCGCCGATGCCACCAAGTCCAGCCTTTACCGGCGCGAAGTCGTGACGGCCGCAGTGCAGGCCGTGCGAGAGGCCCTGGCACGCGGCGCAGCTGCCAACACCAGCCAGCCAGCACGCCGCTGGCAAGCTGTCATGCCACAGGCAGCACGCGCGCTGAATTGGCATCGTGACGTGACCGAAACCATCCTGCGGCGCTTGCACGCCGCCGATGGCTCGCCGGGCGTGGCGGATTCGCTGTTTGGCTGCGCCTGCCACCTGTTTGATGCCCACCGCGCGAGCGCAGCCGATTTGGCGCAGGCGCCGGCCGGCGCGCCGGGTGAGCTTGTGGCGCGGCGCGGCCCCGCGCTGCTGCGCTGCACGGTGGACGGCGGCGTGTGGATTGGCCATGTGCGGCGCCAGCGCGGCGAAGGCGAGCCCACGCTCAAGTTGGAAGCCACACGCGCCTATGGGCTCGAAGCCGCAGCCCTGCCCGAACTGCCCGTACCGCTGCAGCGCGATGAGGCCACCTGGGACGAGCTGCGCTACCGCGAGCACGGCCCTGCCGGTGCCCGCGTGGGCGTGTTGAGCTTTGACTTCCACAACGGCGCCCTGGCCACCCGCCAGGCCCAACGGCTGCTCGCAGCCTGGGCCGAAGTGACGGCGCGCGACACCCGGGTGCTGGTCATCGACGGCGGCGAAGAGTTCTTCTGCAACGGCATACACCTGCATGAAATTGAAGCCGCGCAGCTCGAAGGCGGCAGCGCCGCCGAAGCATCCCTGGCGCACATCGAAGCCATCGACGACGTGGCTCTGGCCATCCTCACGCTGACCGACCGCCTGGTGGTGGCCGCGTTGCGAGGCAATGCCGGTGCCGGCGGTTGTTTTCTGGCGCTGGCCGCTGACGAAATCTGGGCCCATGCGGGCGTGGTACAGAACCCGCACTACAAAAACATGGGCAACCTGCACGGCAGTGAATACTGGACATACCTGCTGCCGGGCCGCGTCGGGCCTGAACGCGCAAGCGCGTTGATGCGCTTGCGCCTGCCGATGGGCGCCTGCCAAGCGCAAGCCCTGGGCTTGGTGGATGCGGTGTTGACCGATGGCGTCGAAGGCTTCAGCGCTTGCGTCTTGGACCGCGCGCTGGCGCTGGCTGCCAACCCGCAATGGGCCGCGCGTGTAAAAGTCAAAGCCCAGCGGCGAGCTGCCGACGAAAGCACCCGGCCACTGGCCGCTTACCGTGAAGATGAACTGCGTATGATGCGCAAAAACTTCTTCGGCTTCGATGCCTCGTACCACGTGGCCCGCCACCACTTTGTGCATCGCAAGCCGCACGCCTGGACGCCGCGGCATCTGGCGATACATCGCTGAAGCAGGCCCGCAGCACGCATGAATTCTTTTGAGCAACCGCCGACCATGGCCGCCGTGCTTTTGGTGGACGATGAGCCGCGCTCACTCGATGCCATGCGCCGAACGCTGGAAGAAGACTTCGAAATCGCCTCCGCTGCCAGCGCAGACGAAGCGCGCACGGTGCTGCAGCACCGCTCGTTTGACGTCATCCTGTGCGACCAGCGCATGCCCGGCTTGACGGGCGTGGAGTTTTTGAAAGAAGTGCGCCAGCGCTGGCCCGATACGGTGCGCATCATCATCTCGGGTTACACCGATAGCGAAGACATCGTGGCCGGCATCAACGAAGCCGGTATCCACCAATACCTGCTCAAGCCCTGGGTGCCTGAGCACCTGTTGCACACCGTGCAAGAAGCCGTGGGCGCGCTGCGTGTGCGTCACGGCATGGCGCGGCTGGACCTGGACTTGCGTGCCGGTGGGCCGGTGCTGCAGCAGCGCCAGGCACTCAAGCAGGCGGCTGTGCGCGATGCTTTCGGTTTTGACCGGCTCTATCGCGGCCCCGACAGCCCGCTGGACACTCTGTGCGTCGTTGCCAAGCGCGTCGCCGCTGTGGAGCTGCCGGTGCTTATCACGGGCGAATCAGGCACCGGCAAAGAATTGTTGGCGCGTGCCATTCACGTGGCCAGTGGGCGCAGCCAGCAGGCTTTTGTTGTTGAAAACTGCGCGGCTATTCCCGACACCTTGCTTGAAAGCGAATTGTTCGGCCACAAGCGCGGCAGTTTTACCGGCGCCGTCGCCGACCACGTGGGCTTGTTCCAGCGGGCCCATGGCGGCACCTTGTTTCTTGACGAGATTGGCGAAACCTCGCCGGCTTTCCAGGTCAAGCTGTTGCGCGTGTTGCAAGAAGGCGAAGTGCGGCCCGTGGGCAGCACGCGCGCGGTGCCGGTGGACGTGCGCGTGCTGGCCGCCACGCACCGCAGGCTGGAAGACGACATGCGCAGCGGGCGCTTCCGCGAAGACCTGTATTACCGGCTGGCCGGCGTGACCCTGCACCTGCCACCGCTGCGTGAGCGCGTAGGCGACATCGCCGTCATTGCCCATGCCTTGCTGGACCAAGTGCGCCAAGAACTGGGCCGCCCGCAGGTGGTGTTTGGTTCCGGCGCGATGGCCTGCCTGCTGCAATACCCATGGCCCGGCAACGCGCGCGAGCTGCGCAACGAGATTGCGCGCGCCGTGGCCTTGGCGGAAGGCCTTGAACTGGAGCCGGCGCACTTTTCAGCGCGCGTGCTGCGAGGTTGTACAGACCGCTTGGCAACGCCCCATGATGCGGCCGATCCTGCCGACACCGTGGGCGCGCCCGGCTCCTTGGCGCAGCGCCTGGAAGCCATGGAGGCCACCATTCTTCGCGAAACCCTGTTGCGCCACCGCTGGAACAAAACCCGCGCTGCCAAAGAACTGAACTTGTCGCGCGTGGGTTTGCGCGCCAAGATGGTCCGCTTCGGAATGGCCGAAGCTCCAGGCATCAAGAAGCCGCAATAGATGGCCAACGGGTTTGAAATCGGGCGCGCGCCATGAACGTGCTGTGGCTGCAAAGCGGGGGCTGCGGCGGCTGCAGCATGTCGTTGTTGAGTGCCGACAGCGCAGACCTCTCGCGCCAGCTTACCGCTATGGGCGTGCACTGGTTGTCGCACCCCGCGCTGTCCCTGGGCGACGGGCCGGGGCAGCTTGAACAACTTCATGACTGCATCGAAGGCCGCGTGGCCTTGGACCTGCTGGTGCTGGAAGGCGCTGCGTTGCGCGGCCCTCAAGGCACGGGCCGCTTTCACTGCATGGCCGGCAGTGGCCGCCCGATGATCGATTGGGTGTGCGACTTGGCGGCAGTAGCCACCCATGTGGCTGCCGTGGGCAGTTGCGCTGCTTTTGGCGGCATCTCTGCCGCTCAACCCAACGTGACGCAGGCGTGCGGCCTTCAATTCGAGAACGAGTACGCAGGCGGCTTGCTGGGGTCGGCGTTCCGCGCGCGCGGTGGCCTGCCCGTCATCAACATTGCCGGCTGCCCCACGCACCCTGGCTGGGTACTCGACACCTTCGCCGCATTGGCCGCGGGCCGTTTGAAGACTGAAGACCTGGACGCCTTGGGGCGCCCACGCTTTTATGCCGACCACTTGGTGCACCACGGTTGCACCCGCAACGAGTATTACGAGTTCAAGGCCAGCGCCGCGTTGCCGGCCGAGCAGGGTTGCATGATGGAGAACATGGGGTGCAAAGGCACACAAGCCCATGCCGATTGCAACATCCGCCTGTGGAATGGCAGCGGCTCGTGTACCCGTGGCGGCTTTGCCTGCGTGAGCTGCACCGAGCCCGGTTTCCAAGACCCTGGCCACGCCTTCGACCGCACGCCCAAGCTGGCCGGCATCCCCATCGGTCTGCCCACGGACATGCCCAAAGCCTGGTTTGTGGCGTTGGCGTCATTGTCCAAAAGCGCCACGCCCAGGCGTGTCAAGGTCAATGCGGGCAGCGACCATGTCGCCATTCCGCCGGCCATTCGCAACACGCGCCTGAAGTGAAGCTGAAGTGTCAACCACTCGCCTGATCGTCGGCCCCTTTAACCGCGTTGAAGGCGACCTCGAGGTTCGGCTCGATGTGCAGGACGGCGCCGTGCGTCAGGCCCAAGTTACGGCGCCGATGTACCGCGGTTTCGAGCAGATGCTGGTGGGCCGCGCGCCTACCGATGCGCTCACGATCGTGCCGCGCATTTGTGGCATCTGCTCGCTCAGCCAGTCGGTCGCCGCCGCACGTGCGCTGGCTGCTTGCAGCGGCGCTTTGCTGCCGGCCAACGGCGTGCACGCCATCAATCTGATGTCGGCGGTTGAAAACCTGGCCGACCACGTCACGCACTTCTATTTGTTTTTCATGCCTGACTTCACGCGCGCGGCCTACGCGAGCCGCTCCTGGTATGCCGAGGCCACGCACCGCTTTGCGGCCGGCCCCGGTTTGCATCAACGCCAAGCCACCGCCGCGCGGGCGCGCTGGTTCACGATGATGGGCCTGCTGGGCGGGCGCTGGCCCATGAGCGGCAGCGTGCTGCCCGGTGGCAGCTCGCGGGCTTTGGACAGCGCAGAAGTTTTGCGCCTGCACGCGCTCTTGCGTGAGTTTCGCGGCTTTCTCGAAGACACGCTCTTCGGCGCGCCGGCCGAGGAAGTGGCCGCACTGGACAGCGTGGCTGCCTTGCAGCGCTGGCGCCAGAGCGACCCGCAGCGAGGTGACTTGCGCTTGTTCCTCAGAATGGCCGACGAACTGAAATTGGACAACTTGGGTAGGGGTCCAGGGCTGTATCTCAGCTACGGCGCCTATGAGCAGACCGATGGCCAGCACCCGTTGGGAGCTGGCCTCTTCAACGAAACGACAGGGCGCAACGAAGCCCTGGCGCTCGGCGGCTTGCGCGAAGACCTGAGCCACACCTGGCTGCACGACCCCGACGGCGTGCCACGCCACCCCAGCCAAGGCCACACCGAGCCGGGGCCTGACAAACCCAGCGGCTACACCTGGAACAAAGCTCCGCGCTTGGACGGCCGCGTGGTCGAGACCGGGGCGCTGGCGCGGCAGTTGGTGGCCGGCCAGCCTTTGATGCGCGAGCTGGTTGCCAACCACGGTGCCAGTGTGCACACGCGGGTGCTGGCGCGGGTCATCGAGGTGGCACGCGTGCTGGCTTGGATGGAGCAATGGCTCAACGCGATCGAACCGCGCGCACCCTTTCACCTCAGCCACCCGCTGCCAGAAGGTGGCCAAGGCGTCGGTTTGGTCGAGGCGGCGCGTGGCGCCTTGGGCCACTGGTTGGCCTTGCACGATGGGCGTATTGCCAGCTACCAAATCATTGCACCGACCAGCTGGAACTTCTCGCCCCGCGATGCGACAGGCCAGCCCGGCGCACTTGAGATGGCCTTGGTCGGCACGCCGGTGGGGCCCGGCGACAAACTGCCGGTGGCCGTGCAACATGTGGTGCGCTCGTTCGACCCCTGCATGGTGTGCACGGTGCACTAAAGGGGCGGCGATGAACGAGCACAAGCCCCGCGCGTCGCCCGCCCTGCCGGCCTTCCAGCGGCCCGCCGTGCCGGGCGCCGAGTTGGCCGGCATGGATGAGTCCACCTGGCTCGACGTCATCCACAAGATGGACGAGGTTTACACCCAGCTCGTGGCCGACGAGGTGGCGCTGGAGGCAAAAAACGCCGAGCTGGAGCAGCAACAGCACTTCATCATGAGCCTGCTGTCGGCCATGAGTGACGTGCTCGTGGCCTGTAACAGCGAAGGGTTGATCGAAGAAACCAATGCCGCCCTGTGTGAGCTGGTGGGCCACAGCGACGCTGCCCTGCGCGCCACGCCGTTGGCGCGCCTGGTGGCCGACGAAGCCGCTCGCGCGAGCCTGAGCCAAACGCTGCAATCGGTGGTGAGCGAGCGCACGGCCGCAACCATTGAAATTGAGCTGTTGGATGCCCAGTGCCAACGCGTGCCTGTCGACTTCAACGTCACTGCGCGGCGCGACACCACCGGCCGGCCCGCGGGCCATGTACTGGTGGGCCGGCCGCTCGGCGAAATCAAGCGCGCGTATGTGGCCCTGCGTGAAGCACACGAGGCGCTCAAACGTACCCAGGCGCAATTGCTGCATTCTGAAAAACTGGCATCCCTGGGGCGCCTGGTGGCCGGCGTGGCGCATGAACTCAACAACCCCATCAGCTTTGTGCTCGGTAATGTGCAGTCGCTGCAGAAATATGGCGACCGCCTGACGCGTTACCTCGACCGTGTGCACGACGGCACCGATGCCATTGAACTGGCCGCGCTGCGCCGCAGCCTGCGCATTGATGCCCTGTTGGCGGACCTGCCGTCGCTGCTGGAAGGCATGCAGGAAGGTGCAAGGCGCACAGCCGATATCGTGGCCGGTTTGAAGCGCTTTTCCGTGGCCGACCGCGAAGGGCGCGCGCTGTTCGACTTGCGCGGCGTGGTCGAGCGTGCCATCCACTGGGTGCGCAAAGGCACCGCACCCGATTTCTCCATCATCTGGCGGCCTCCGGCGCAAGCCATCATGGTCAACGGCAGCGAAGGCCAGTTGATGCAGGTCTTCATGAACCTCATCCAAAATGCCGTGGACGCCACTGCGCGCCAGCCGCAGGCTCGGCTGCTCATCGAAGCCGACACAAGCTCCACCTACGTCCGCCTGCGTTTTGCCGACAACGGACCCGGCATTGACCCGCTCATCCTGCCGCGTGTGTTCGACCCGTTTTTCACCACCAAACCCGTCGGTCAGGGCACAGGGCTGGGTTTGTCCATCAGTTATGGCATCGTGGACCAGCACGGCGGCAAGCTCGAAGCCAGCAACGCGCCCGAAGGCGGGGCCGTGTTTACGCTGGCGTTGCCGCCACCGCCTTGAGGGCGAGCGAAACCCTGCTCAGCGCATTACCTGCGTTGCCAGCACTGGAAACAGCTTGACCAGTCCATCGGCCAGCAGCTCCACGGCCATGGCGGCCAGGATCAGGCCCATCAGCCGCGTCATCACATTGATGCCGGTTTGACCCAGCACCTTGGCGATACGCCCTGCGGCGCTGAATGCCAGAAAAGTGGCCAGGCCGATGACGACGCCGTAGCCCACCAGCACCGCGTGCTCGCTCAGGGTGCGCGTTTTTTCGGCATAGATCACCATGGTGGAAATTGTGGCTGGCCCCGTGAGCAGGGGCACGGTCAAAGGCACCACAGCGATGGAGGAGCCGGCGTCGGCTTTGGCCTGACCTTCTTCAGCGTCGTTGCGACGGCTCTCGGCCGGCTGGGCATTCAGCATGTTCAATGCCGACACCAGCAGCAACATGCCGCCACCCACCTGGAAGCTGGCGATGGAGATGCCAAAGAAGCCGATGATGGACAAACCGGCCAGCCCGCTGATGGCGATGACCAAAAACGCGGAGATGGCGCTGATGCGGATGGTGCGCTGGCGCTCGGCCGCTGACAGGTGCTGCGTGAAGTGGATGAAAAACGGCACCACGCCAATCGGGTTGACGATCGCCAGCAGGGCTATGAGTGGCTTGAGCAGGTCCATGGTGGGCTTCGGGCATCATAGGGTCCGATGCTGTTTTTTGTGCTCAAGCGCTTGCTCACCTTGCTGGCCACCTTGGCGGTGGCGTCGGCACTCATCTTTGCCGTGCTGGAACTGCTGCCGGGCAATGCGGCCGACGTCATCCTGGGCGAAACGGCAAACGCTGAATCGCGCGCTGCGCTGGAAGCCAAACTCGGCTTGAACCGGCCCGCACTGCAGCGGTATGGCGATTGGGTGGGCGGGTTGTTGCGCGGCGAAACGGCCATGAGCATCAGCTATGACACACCGACCGGCGAGCTCATGGCCGAGCGCCTGCGAGTCACGCTGCCCCTGGCGCTCATGGCCATGCTGCTGACGGTGGTGCTGGCGCTGGGATTGGGCCTGTTTGCCGCCGCACGGCACAACACCTGGGGCGATTGGGGCGTGATGGCGGGGGGGCAGCTGGGCATCGCGATCCCCAACTTCTGGTTTGCCATTCTGCTGATCTTGGTGTTTGCGGTGAAGCTGCAGTGGGTGAGTGCGGGCGGCTTTCCCGGTTGGTCGGCCGACGACGGCGGCGGCCTGTGGGAAGGGCTGCAGGCACTGATCTTGCCGGCCGTGGCGCTGGCGCTCGTGCAAGCAGCCATCCTCGCGCGCATGACGCGCTCGGCTGTGCTGGATGTGATGCGCGAAGACTTTGTGCGCACGGCGCGCGCAAAAGGCTTGTCGCGGCGCCAGGCCCTGCTGCGCCACGTGCTGCGCAACGCCATGATTCCGGTGCTCACCGTGATGGGCCTGCAGTTTGCCAACCTCATCACCGGCACCATCGTGATTGAAAACGTTTTTGTACTGCCCGGCATCGGACGGCTGGTTTTCCAGGCCATCAGCAACCGCGACTTGATCGTGGTGCGTGATGTGGTGCTGCTGCTGGCGGCTGTGGTGGTGGTGGTCAACCTCGCGGTAGATGTGCTGGCGGCGTGGGTTGACCCCCGATTGCGCCGCTCGGGTTGAAAGGCGAAGCCGGCCCATGGACCCCTTCTGGACCCGCGCCCGCCGCCACGGCAGTTTTGCCATCGGCGGCGTGCTCACGGCCGTGCTGCTGGCGCTGGCGGCGCTGTCGTTGCTGTGGGCGCCTTACCCGCCGGCTGACATCGATATCCCCAACAAGCTGGCAACCCCGTCATCCGCCCACTGGCTGGGCACCGACAGCCTGGGCCGCGACATCGCCTCACAACTGCTGGTGGGCGCGCAGAACAGCATCGTCGTGGGCGTGGTGGCAGTGGGCATCGGCCTGCTGGTCGGTGTGGCGCTGGGTTGCTTGGCCGCAGCGAAAGGCGGCTGGGTGGATGAACTGGTCATGCGCGCCAGCGACTTTGCCTTCGCCTTTCCGGCGCTGCTCACCGCGATCATGTTGACGGCGATCTACGGGCCGGGACTGGTCATTGGCATCATCGCCATCGGCTTGTTCAACATCCCGGTGTTTGCGCGGCTGACGCGCATGGCCGCCAACGCCATTTGGGCGCGCGACTTTGTGCTGGCTGCGCGCGCCTGCGGCAAGGGCCCTTGGCGCATCACCTGGGACCATGTGCTGCCTAACATCGCCAGTGTGCTCATCGTGCAGGCCACGGTGTCCTTTGCCACGGCCATCCTGGCCGAAGCAGCGCTGAGTTATCTGGGCCTGGGAACCCAGCCGCCGCAACCCAGCTGGGGCCGCATGCTCAACGAGGCGCAGACCATGATGTTCCAGGCGCCGATGCTGGCGGTTTACCCCGGCGTGGCCATCATGTTCAGCGTGCTCGGCCTGAACCTGCTGGGCGACGGCCTGCGCGATCTGCTCGACCCTAAACTGGCGCGGCAGCGCTGACGGCCGCCCCGCCGCTCCCTCTTTGAAAGGCGACATCCATGCGCATCGACTTTGTTTCCGACGTGGCCTGCCCCTGGTGCGCCGTGGGCCTGAATGCCCTGGAGCGCGCGCTGGAGAGCATCGGCCCTGACATTCCAGTTGAGCTGCACTTTCAGCCCTTTGAGCTGAACCCAGACATGCCACCCGAGGGTGCCGACACGGTTCAGTACCTGAGCGACAAATACGGCATCAATGCGCAGCAGATTGCACAAAACCAAGCCGGCATTCGCCAGCGTGGCGCTGAAGTGGGTTTCACTTTTGGCCAACGCCCCCATGTCTGGAACACCTTCAATGCCCACCGCCTGCTGGCATGGGCTGCAAGCCTGGGCGGCGACGCGCAACGCCGCCTGAAACACGCGCTGCTGGAGGCTTACCACGGGCAGGCGCGCAACCCTGGCGACCGCGCAGTGCTGCTGGATGTCTGTGGTGCGCTCGGCTTGGACACAGCCGCTGCCGCGCAGGTGCTCGACAGCAATGCCTATGCCGATGAAGTGCGCGAAGCCGAAGCGCATTGGCAGCAGGCCGGTATTCGCTCGGTGCCTTCGATCATCATCAACCAGCGCCATTTGATTCAAGGCGGGCAGCCGGTCGAAACCTTTGAGCGCGCCTTGCGGCAACTGGCAGGGGCCGGGGCCGATGCTGAAACCGGAACTGCGGCCGGGTGACCGAAGGCAACAGCCTGATTTCATGAGCTTGCTCAGCGTCAGCAATTTGCACGTGGGCTTGCGCTCGCACCGGGGTCTGCTGCCCGCGCTGCGCGGCGTGAGCCTTCAGGTCGAGCGTGGTCAAACGGTGGGCCTCATTGGCGAATCAGGCTGTGGCAAGTCGCTCACCGCGCTGGCCATCATGGGCCTGCTGCCTGAAGGCGCGCAGATCAGTGGTTCCATTTGTCTGGCCGGTCAGGAGCTGACCACGCTGGGCGAGCCAGCGCTGTGCCACTTGCGCGGCGCTGCCATGGGCATGGTGTTTCAAGAACCGATGACGGCGTTGAACCCCGTGCACACCATTGGCCGCCAAATTGCCGAGCCGCTGCTGCTGCACAAAGGCCTGGGCCGCGCTGCTGCGCGCGCTGAGGCTCTGCGCTTGCTGGAGCGCGTGAAGCTGCCGCAAGCCGCGCGCCGGCTGGATGCCTACCCGCACCAACTCTCTGGCGGCCAGCGTCAACGGGTGGTCATCGCCATGGCGCTGGCCTGCGGGCCGCAACTGCTGATCGCTGATGAACCCACCACCGCCTTGGACGTCACCACGCAGCGCGAGGTCTTGGACCTGATTGCCGAGCTGGTGGCCGCCGACGGCATGGGCCTGCTGCTCATCAGCCACGACCTGGGGGTGATGGCCGACCGCGTGGACCGCATGCAGGTGATGTATGCCGGCCAAGTGGTCGAGGCCGGCCCAACGGCAGACGTGTTTCGTGCGCCCACGCACCCTTACACACAAGGCCTGTTTGCCGCGCGTCCGCGCTTGGGGCTGGCACGTGGCACGCGTCTGAAGACCATCGAAGGCCGCGTGCCTGGGCTGCATGAGCAGATGACGGGTTGCCGCTTCGCGCCGCGCTGCCCTGAAGCCACGGCGCAATGTCGTGAAACAGAGCCCAGCCTGCGGCTCACGCGCGGGTCACATCAGGTGAATTGTTGGATGAAGTCAGCGCCCGTCGAAACCGAACCCGCCCGCGCATGGTTGAAGCCGTGAAACCACCGCTGCTGCGCGTCACCGGCCTGGGCAAACGCTATGCCCTACCGCGCCACAGCCTGTTCAAACCGGCCGAAACGCTCGACGCGCTGGTGGACGTGAACTTCACGCTGCAGGCTGGGCGCAGTTTGGGCATCGTGGGTGAGTCGGGCTCGGGCAAAAGCACTTTGGCGCGCCTGGTGATGGCGCTGGAAAAGCCCACCGCAGGCCAGGTGCTGCTGGACGGGCAAGACCTCCACGCCTTGCCGCCGGCCGAACTGCGCCGTGCGCGGGCCCGCTTTCAAATGGTGTTTCAAGACCCCTATGGCTCACTGGACCCGCGCCGCTCCGTGCAACAAACCGTGGCCGAGCCGCTGCGTCTGCTGCAGACCAGCAGCGCTGCCGAGCAGCAGCAGCGAACAGCCGAAGCCTTGGAGGCCGTGGGTCTGAGCCCGGCAGACGGCAGCAAATACCCGCACGAATTCTCTGGCGGGCAGCGGCAGCGCATCGCCATCGCACGTGCCTTGATCACAAGGCCGCAACTGATCGTGGCCGACGAACCTGTCAGCGCTTTGGACGTCAGCGTGCAGGCTCAAGTGCTCAACCTCATGCAAGACCTGCAAGACGCCTACGGCCTAAGCTACCTCTTTGTCAGCCATGACCTCAGCGTCGTGGACTTGGTGTGCGACGAGGTGCTGGTGCTGCAGCGCGGGCGCGTGGTGGAGCAAGGCCCAGCGGACGCCTTGTTTCGAAACCCGCAGCAGGAGTACACGCGCCGGCTGATCGCCGCTGTTCCTGGCTTGGAACGTTTGGGCTGAGTTGTCCGTCTGTTGCCCGTCTGTCGCCTGCAGGCCTTCGAAGTAGGGGCCGTCAGGCGCCGCCAGATTGGCTGCAGAATGCGCGCCACGGGCCAGCCGGCCCTCGTGTCTTCAGAATCGACCTTCGAGCATTGTTTAGACCAGGAGCCAGCATGAACATTCGCCGCCGCCAATTTGTCCAGCACTCGGCCTACGGCCTTGGTGCAGCGGGTTTGTCGTTGAGCGCTTTGCCAGCGGCTGGCCAGGGCAGAAGCAAAGACAGCGCCACATTGGGCATGATCCTGGAGCCCACGGGCCTTGACCCCACCATCGCCGCTGCTGCTGCGATTGGCGAAGTAGTGCACCTCAACATCTTTGAGGGCCTGACGAAGATCCATATGGACGGCAGCGTCACGCCGCTGTTGGCCGAGAGCTGGACAGCCACACCCGACGGCAAGGTTTACACCTTCAAGCTGCGAGCGGGCGTGAAATTTTCAGACGGTTTGCCGCTGGACGCCGAGACAGTGAAGTTCAGTTTCGACCGCGCGCGGGCGCCGGGCAGCACCAACAAGGCCAAGAAGGCCGTGTGGGACAACGTGTCCAGCGTCACCGCGCACGACGCGCGCACGGTGATCCTCACACTCAACAACGCCGACGCTGCGCTGCCCTTCCGCATGGGCGAGAACACGGCCGTCATCCTGCACCCCAAAACCGCAGCGCAGGCGGCCACCCAGCCAGTAGGCACCGGCCCGTACACGCTGCAAAGCTGGAACAAAGGCTCGGCCATCACCTTGGCCAAGTCCAGCGCCTACCGCAATGCCGCGCAGGTGAAGCTCAAGCGCGTCACCTTTCGGTTCATCAACGACCCCTCGGCCCAAGTCGCCGCACTGCTGGCGGGCGACATCGATGGCATGCCGCGTTTTGGTGCCTTCCAGGCCCTGGCGCAGTTCCGCAGCAACCCGCGTTTTGTGGTTGAAGTGGGCAGCACGGCAGGCAAGGGTGTTTTGGCACTGAACAACCGCAAGAAGCCCTTTGACGATGTGCGTGTGCGCCGCGCCATCAGCCATGCGGTGGATCGCAAAGCCTTCATCGACGGCGCGCAAGAAGGCTTGGGCAAGCCCATCGGCAGCCACTTTGCGCCGACGGATGCGGGTTATCTGGACCTCACCGGACGCTACCCGCACGACATTGAAAAGGCCAAAGCCTTGCTGCGCGAGGCCGGTGTGACCACGCCTTTGAATGTCACCTTGACGCTGCCACCACCACCCTATGCGCGCAAGGGCGGCGAAATCATTGCCGCGCAGTTGGCCAAAGTGGGCATCGTCGCCAAAATTGAAAACGTCGAATGGGCGCAGTGGCTGGCGGGCCCCTTCAAGGGCAACTTCGACATGACCATCATCAACCACGTGGAGCCGCTGGACTACGCCACCGGCTATGCCGACCCCAACTACTACTTCGGCTACAACAACGCGGCTTTCCGCAAGCGCGTGGCTGATTTGGCAGCCACCACCAACGCCAAGGAACAGCAGCGCCTGTGGCGGGAGATTCAGCAGCAATTGGCAGACGACGCCGTCAACGCCTGGATATGGAACCCGGCGCAAGTGGCGGTCTTCCGCAAAGGGCTCAAGGGTCTGTGGAACAGCTCGCCCGTCTTCATCAACGACCTGGCCGCGCTGAGTTGGACCTGAGGCCGAAGCCTTCAGCCAAAGTTCTTTAGCGCATGGCGGCCATCCACGATTTGAGCGCGGCGCAATTGGCCGCCGCCTACGCGCAGCGCGATCTGTCGCCGGTTGAGGTTGTGCAGGCCTTGCTGGCGCACATTGAGCGCTGGGAGCCGCATTTGTGCGCCACCTATGCGCTGGACGCGCAGGCCGCATTGGTGGCGGCGCAAGCATCTCAACAGCGCTGGCTGCGCGGCGAGGCTTTGTCCGCACTGGACGGCGTGCCTTGCACACTGAAAGAAAATATCGCCACGCGCGGTGTGCCCGTGCCACTGGGCACAGCGGCCACGGTGCTGAACCCGGCTGCGGCCGACGCCCCGCCTGCAGCGCGCCTGCGCGAAGCGGGCTGCGTCATCCTCACCAAAACCACTATGCCGGACTGGGGCATGTTGTCCAGCGGCTTGTCCAGCTTTCACAAACTGGCGCGCAACCCGTGGAACCTGGCGCTTAACCCGGGCGGCAGCAGCGCCGGGGCAGCTGCTGCTGCGGCTGCTGGTTATGCACCTCTTCACTTGGGTACGGACATTGGCGGCTCCATCCGCCTACCGGCTGGCTGGTGCGGCGTGGTGGGCTTGAAACCCAGTAACGGCCGCATCCCGATATATCCGCCGTATTACGGCCGCGTGGCGGGCCCTATGACTCGCACCGTGCAAGACGCCGTGCTGATGATGATGCCGCTAACCGGCCCCGACCGGCGCGACAGCATGAGCCTGCCCAGCCAGGCCATCGACTGGACGGCGCTGGAATTTCACCCGCACGGCCTGCGCATCGGCTTGCTGATGGATGCGGGTTGGGGCACGCCGGTGGACGCCGAAGTGGCTGCTGCTGTGCAGGGCGCCGCCACCGCCTTCGAGCGCGCGGGTGCGGTGGTGGAGCCCTCGGCACCCTTCAGCACGCGCGAGATGATCGACGGACTGGACCGCTTCTGGCGCATGCGCTCTTGGCTGGACTACCGCAAGCTGGCCCCTCACCAGCAAGCCGCCGTGCTGCCTTACATCCGCCAATGGATCGCCGCAGGCGAACGCCTCAGTGGCGAGCAGGTGTTCACCGGCTTCAGCCAGATGGGTGCATTTCGCGATGCAGCCGTTGCCGCATGTGAACCGTTTGACTTCGTCTTGAGCCCGGTATCACCGCAGGCCAGCTATCCAGCCGAATGGGCCAGCCCCTTGAACGACCCCGAACGGCCTTTTGAGCACATCGCCTTCACCGTGCCCTACAACATGAGCGAGCAGCCAGCCATCAGCATCGACTGCGGCCAGACCGCAGACGGCCGCCCCATCGGCCTGCAGATCATCGGCCGGCGTTTTGACGACCTCGGTGTGCTGAAGATGGCGCGCTTGTGGGAACAGCTGCGCCCGGCGCCTCGGCCTTGGCCATTGCCGCCGCGCATGCCGTGAATGCGCACGCATCGCGCCCCGACCACAGCATGACCCCCAGGTGAAACGAAGCGACCTGCGCGGCAACCCTGTGGCCACGGGCTGCGAGCCCGCGCGCGACCACGCCGAGCGCGCGCTGTGGCGCATGATGTCGTTTTTCGAAGCGCCGCTGGCCGACCTCGACCATGCGATCGCAGCTGACGAAGGCTGGGCCTTGCCACACATCATGAAGGCCGGCTTTTTGTTGAGCCTGACCGACCCCGCGCTGGTGCCCCAAGCCGCCGGTCATCTGCAAGACGCACGGCAACGCATGGCCGGCGCGCCGGCGCGCGAACAAATCCATCTGGCGGCAGTTGATGCCGTGCTGCAAGGCCGGTGGGCTGAGGCCTGTGGTCGCTGGGACGAGCTGCTGCTGACCCACCCGCGCGACGCACTGGCGCTGCAATGGGCGCACCTGTGGGACTTCCACCGCGGCGACGCCCAAGCACTGCGCCTGCGCCCAGCGCGCGCCTTGCCCGACTGGGACAAAGACGACCCGCTGGCGGCCTATGTCTGGGGCCTGTACGCCTTCGGTTTGGAAGAGTGCAACCTGTACGCCCTGGCTGAAGACGCCGGGCGCCATGCCCTGCAACTGAACCCGCGCGGCCCTTGGGCCATTCATGCCGTCGCGCATGTCATGGAGATGCAAGGGCGCTTTGACGACGGCAGCGGCTGGCTGCGTCAGAACCAGCGCAATTGGGCCGAAGGCAATGGTTTTGCCGTGCACCTGTGGTGGCACGCGGCTTTGTTCAGGCTGGAGGCGCTGGACATGGCGGGCGTGCTGCGCATGATTGACAAACATTTTCAAGGCCCCGACCTGGTCATCGTTTTGCAGCGTCTGGACGCAGCCTCGCTGCTGTGGCGCCTGCACCTGTTGGGCCAGGACATGAGTGCGGCCTTTGGACAGCTGCTCGCCAACTGGCCGGCCGACGATGCGCATGCGGGCTACTCCTGCTTCAATGATGTGCACCGCGTGATGGCTCTGCTGGGCAGCGGCGACGGGGCGGCCGCCGAAGCCTGGGTGGCGCGTTGCGCCGAGCGCGTGCTGCAAGCCACTGAGGCCGGCCGGGGCAACCACACCGTGGCGCGCGAGGCCGGGCTGCCACTATTGCGCGGGCTGCTGGCTTATGCGCGAGGTGACGGCGCCACGGCAGCGCAATTGCTCTACCCAGCACGCGCGGCAGCACAGCGCTGCGGCGGCAGCCACGCACAGCGCGACGTGATCGACCAAACCCTGCTGGCCGCCGCCGCCCAGGCGGGTGGCGATACCCGCACCACCGTAGGCCGAGCGGTCATCAACGAACGCCTGTTGGGCAAACCGCTCACGCCCTTGACCAGCCACTGGGTTGAACAGTTGGGCTTTTCGGCGCGCGCTGGCGCTCCCTGAGCCAGGGTTCTGAACACCGCCCACGCGGAGTTCAACCCAACGACCAGCCCAATTTCTCAGCGACCAACACCGTATGCCCCGAAGTTCTGCCCTCATGTCCGGCACGCTCTTCGCGCTGGCGGCCGGTCTGATGTGGGGCTTGGTGTTCGCGGCGCCGCTGCTCTTGCCCAGCTACCCGGCGGCTTTGTTGTCGGCCGCGCGCTACCTCGCCTTTGGCTTGATTGCCTTGCCCTTGGCTTGGCTGGACCGGCGCGCGATGGCGCAGCTGAGTGGCGCCGATTGGCTCGAGGCCCTGAAGCTCAGCCTGGTGGGCAATTTGCTGTACTACTTGTGTCTGGCCGCCGCGATTCAGCGCGCAGGCGGGCCGCTGCCCACGATGATCATCGGCACGCTGCCAGTGGTGATTGCCATCACGTCCAACCTGCGCGACGCGGAGCGCGACGGCCGCTTGCCCTGGGCTCGCCTGCTGCCTGCTTTGGCGTTGATGGCCTTGGGGCTGGTGCTGGTCAATCAAGCCGAACTGGCGCAATGGCGCGAGCAGGCAGCCGGCCAAGCCGTGGCGCGGTACGTCTGGGGTGCTGCCTTGGCCGTGGGCGCGGTGGTGTGCTGGACCTGGTACCCCATCCGCAACGCCGACTGGCTGCGCAACCACCCTGGGCGCAGCCCGCGCACCTGGGCCACAGCGCAAGGCGTGGCTACCTTGCCGCCGGCAGCTGCGGCTTTTGTGGGCTTCTGGGTCTGGAATGCATTCAGCGGAAATGGTTTTGACATGCCCTTTGGGCCCGAGCCGCAACGGTTCATTTTCCTGATGCTCGCCATCGGGTTGTTCGCATCGTGGCTGGGCACCCTGTGCTGGAACGAAGCCAGCCAGCGCTTGCCGACCACGCTCGTGGGCCAGCTCATCGTCTTCGAAACGCTGTCGGCCTTGGTCTATGCCTTTGCGCTTCGGGGCGAGTGGCCGCAGCCGCAGACGGCCTTTGGCATTGCATTGCTGGTTTGTGGCGTGCTGTGGGCGCTGCGTATCAAGCCAGAGCTGGGCCAAGAGTCAAATGAACCCGCAGCTGATTCTTCACATGTCACCAAGCCATGACCATTCGACCTTCGACTCTATGAACCGATTCTTCGCCTCGCCACGTTGGCAAACCACCGGGTCGTGCAAAAGCCGGCCGTGGCCCTTTATCTCGATACCTGCGCTTCTCTTCGTCGCGCTCACCGCGAGCCTTGCCCTTCCAGGGTTCACGCAGCCGACGCCGGTGCCGCCTGGCGTTACGCAAACGCGCGACCATGCCGTGCGTGTGGTGACGCTCACGCGGGGCTTGGAGCACCCCTGGAGCTTAGCCTTTCTGCCTGATGGCCGTATGCTGGTCACCGAGCGTGGTGGCAGGCTGCGTGTTATCACCCGGGACGGCAAGCTGGACCCGGTTGCCGTGGCCGGTCTGCCGCGGGTTGACGCTCTGGGTCAAGGCGGATTGATGGATGTCGCGGTGCACCCCCAGTACGCTTCCAGCGGCTGGGTCTATTGGACCTATGCGCAGCGTGACGAGCGTGGCAACAATGGCACGGAGCTGGCGCGCGGCAAGCTGGCGGGCGAGCCTGGACGCCACCGCATGACCGACATCCAGGTTCTCTTCCGCATGAGCCCCAAGTCCAACCGAGGCCATCACTTCGGTTCCCGTCTGGTTTGGGGCCGCGACGGCCTGCTCTGGATGACCTTGGGCGATCGGGGTGACATGGACCGGGCTCAGCGCTTGGACGACCACGCCGGAAAGATTCTGCGCTTGCGCGACGACGGGAAACCCGCTGCGGGCAACCCTTTC
Source organism: Rubrivivax sp. (assembly GCA_965249635.1). Taxonomy (GTDB): domain Bacteria; phylum Pseudomonadota; class Gammaproteobacteria; order Burkholderiales; family Burkholderiaceae_C; genus Rubrivivax. Next base: position 423,518 of record OZ252249.1, read on the forward strand.
GAACAGTCGGCCGGGGCCAGGCCTGAAATCTTCTCTTCGGGTCATCGCAACGTTCAGGGTGCCGCCATGCACCCCGTCACAGGTGCGTTGTGGGCCACGGAACACGGGCCGCAAGGTGGCGATGAACTGAACCTCATCGCGGCGGGCGGGAACTTTGGTTGGCCCACCATCACGTACGGCGTGAACTACGGCGTCGGCACCAAGATCGGAGAGGGCACCCACAAGGCCGGCATGCTGCAGCCCGTCAAACACTGGATTCCCTCGCCCGCACTGAGCGGACTGGCCTTCTACACAGCCGATCGATTTCCCAAGTGGCGCGGCGACTTGCTGCTGGGCGCGCTGCGCGGCCAAGCCTTGATCCGTGTGCGCATCGACGGCGAACGGTTTGTTGAAGATGAAGTGCTGCTGCGGGGTCAGGTCGGCCGGGTGCGCGATGTGCGTGTGGGCCCGGACGGCCTGGTCTACCTCTTGTCAGACGACAGCGACGGGGCACTGGTGCGCTTGGAACCCGCAGGCTGAGTGAAAATTGGTGGGTGAGTGGTCGCTAACTAGTGGCGACCATCTGCAGATGGCGCGACAATACGGGCCGTTCGTTCGCCCCCTCAGGAGTCCCGTTGACATGAATTCGCAGCAGCCCACCATCATCTACACCCTGACCGACGAAGCGCCTCTGCTGGCCACCCATGCGTTGTTGCCGGTCGTTCGTGCCTTCACCGCACCTGCTGGCATTCGAATTGAAGAAAGTGACATCTCCGTCGCCGCCCGGGTTCTGGCCCAATTTCCGGAATGCCTGACACCGGAGCAGCGCTTGCCGGACCACCTGAGCGAGCTGGGCAAGAAGACCCTGAAGCCCGACGCCAACATCATCAAGCTGCCCAACATCAGTGCCTCGGTGGGGCAGCTGGTGGCCTGCATCAAGGAGCTGCAATCCAAGGGCTACAAGCTCCCGGACTACCCGGAGAACCCGCAGACGGAAGAAGACAAGGCCCTGCGCGCCCGTTACGCCAAGTGCACGGGCTCGGCCGTCAACCCGGTGCTGCGTGAGGGCAACTCAGACCGGCGCGCGCCCAAGGCGGTCAAGGAATATGCCCGCAAGAACCCGCACAGCATGGGCGAGTGGCCCCAGGCCTCACGCACCCATGTCTCGCACATGCATGCCGGTGATTTCTACCATGGTGAAAAGTCGATGACGCTGGACAAAGCGCGCGACGTGAAGATGGAGCTCGTCACCAAGAGCGGTAAGACGCTGGTGCTCAAGCCCAAGGTCTCGCTGCTGGACCGAGAGATCATCGACTCGATGTTCATGAGCAAAAAGGCCTTGCTGGAGTTTTACGAGCGCGAGATCGAAGACGCCCGCAAGTACGGCGTCATGTTCTCCCTGCACGTCAAGGCCACGATGATGAAGGTCTCGCACCCCATCGTCTTTGGCCATTGCGTGAAGATCTTCTACAAAGATGCCTTTGCCAAGCACGCCAAGACCTTCAAGGACCTGGGCGTCAACGTCAACAACGGCATGGTTGACCTCTACACCAAGATCGAAAAGCTGCCGGCTTCGTTGCGCGAGGAGGTCAAGCGCGACCTGCACGCCTGCCACGAGCACCGGCCCGAGCTGGCCATGGTGGACTCGTCCAAGGGCATCACCAACTTCCACTCGCCTAACGATGTGATCGTCGATGCTTCGATGCCCGCCATGATCCGTGCCGGCGGCAAGATGTACGGCGCCGACGGCCGCATGAAAGACGTCAAGGCTGTCATGCCGGAGAGCACCTTTGCCCGCATCTACCAGGAGATGATCAACTTCTGCAAGTGGCACGGCAACTTCGACCCCAAGACCATGGGCTCGGTGCCCAATGTCGGACTGATGGCCCAGCAGGCCGAGGAGTACGGCAGCCACGACAAGACCTTCGAGATTGCCGAAGCGGGTGTTGCCAACATCACCGACCTGGAAACGGGAGAAGTGCTGCTCTCGCAAGACGTGGAAGAGGGCGACATCTGGCGCATGTGCCAGGTCAAGGACGCAGCCATCCGAGACTGGGTCAAGCTGGCGGTCAACCGCGCGCGCAACTCAGCTACGCCCGTGGTGTTCTGGCTCGACCCCTACCGCCCGCACGAGGCGCAGGTCATCCGCAAGGTCAAGATGTATTTGCACGAGCACGACACGGCAGGCTTGGACATCCAGATCATGAGCCAAGTGCGAGCCATGCGCTACACCCTCGAGCGCCTGGTGCGCGGGCAGGACACCATCAGCGCCACCGGCAACATCCTGCGCGACTACCTGACGGACCTGTTCCCCATCATGGAACTGGGCACCAGCGCCAAGATGCTGTCCATCGTGCCGCTGATGGCGGGTGGCGGCATGTACGAAACCGGCGCGGGCGGTTCGGCACCCAAACATGTGCAGCAGCTGGTCGAAGAAAACCACCTGCGCTGGGACTCGCTGGGTGAGTTCCTGGCGCTGGCCGTGAGCCTGGAAGACCTCAGCCTGAAAACAGGCAACAAGCAAGCCAAGATTCTGGCAACGACACTGGACGCTGCCACAGGCAAGCTGCTGGATAACCGCAAGGGCCCCAGCCCCAAGACCGGTGAGCTTGACAACCGAGGCAGCCAGTTCTACCTGTCGCTCTACTGGGCGCAGGCCTTGGCAGATCAGAAGGAGGATGCGGCACTGGCGGCGCACTTTGCACCCCTGGCCAAGTCCTTGGCAGACAACGAGGCCAAGATTGTTGCCGAGCTGGCTGCGGTGCAGGGCAAACCTGCCGACATCGGTGGCTACTACAAGCCAGACGAAGCGAAGGTCAAGGCGGTGATGCGCCCGAGCGCCAGCTTCAATCGGCTCCTGGAGAACGCTGGCGCTTGATGGTGCACAGGTAAAGGCGGGCTGGTCGAGCGGGTTGAAGAGCCTGCGGGGCACGACTGCCGCGCCGCCCACCTCGACCGGTCAGAGTTGCCGGTCTTGTTTGAGACACATCGGCAGCTTGGAGTTCACGCGCCCAGAGCCTCATCCAACACCTCAACCCAATGCCGCACGGGCGTTGCGGTGCCGCTTTGCAAATGCTGGATGCATCCGATATTGGCGCTGATGATGGTGTTGGCTTGAAGGGGCGCCAGGTGCTCGAGTTTGCGGTCGCGCAGCGTGATGGCCAGTTGGGGTTGCAGCACGCTGTAGGTGCCGGCTGAGCCGCAGCACAGGTGGCTTTCGCTGCCGGCCACTTGCACCTCAAAACCCAGCGCGGCCAGTTGCGCTTCCACGCCGCCACGCAACTGCTGGCCGTGCTGCAAGGTGCAGGGTGGGTGGTAGGCCAGCTTCGGTTTATCACGCTGGCGCAACTGGCTTTTGAGCCGCACCACCAGGTCGGGCAACAGCTCGCTGAGGTCGCGTGTGAGGCTGCTGATGCGCTGCGCCTTTTCTGCGTACACCGGGTCGTGCGCCAGGGCGTGGCCGTAGTCTTTGACGGTGACGCCACAGCCCGATGCGTTCATCACGATGGCTTCAACCTTGCCCTGCGAGGTCCAGCCTTCGACCAGCGGCCACCAGGCGTCGATGTTGCGGCGCATGTCGGCCAGGCCACCTTCGGCGTCATTCAGGTGCGTGCGAATCGCGCCGCAGCACCCTGCGCCGTCAGCCACCAGGGTTTGGATGCCGGCAGCGTCCAGCACGCGCGCCGTGGCTGAATTGATGTTGGGCATCATCGAGGGTTGCACGCAGCCCAGCAGCATCAGCACCTTGCGCCGATGTTCACGCGTGGGCCAACGCTGCGCGCTTTCGCTGGCGGCAGCGGGCACTTTGTTCTTTAGCGCTTTGGGCAGCAAAGGTCGGACGAGTTGGCCCACTTTCATGGCCGGCGCAAAAAAGGACGAGGTGAGGCCCTCTTTCAGCAGCCAGCGCACGGCCTGTTCCGACTTGGGCCGCTCCACCTTTTGCTCGACGATGTGCCGGCCGATGTCTACCAGCCGACCGTATTCAACTCCGCTGGGGCAGGTGGTTTCGCAGTTGCGGCATGTCAGGCAGCGGTCCAGATGGAGTTGGGTGCTGCGCGTGACCGGGCCGCCTTCGAGCACTTGCTTGATCTGGTAGATGCGCCCGCGCGGGCCGTCCAGCTCGTCGCCCAGCAGTTGGTAGGTGGGGCAGGTGGCCGTGCAAAAGCCGCAGTGCACACACTTGCGCAGAATGGCCTCGGCTTCCTGGCCCTCGCGTGTGGCTTTGAATTCAGGGCTGAGTCGGGTCTGCATGGATGGGGAACGGAAATGGGTCTTGGTGAGTGGGTGCGGTCAGGCCGTAGTCGGCGCCAGCCGGTAAGACAAAGCCCAGTAGTGCGTGAAGCGGTGCCACTGCGCGTCGCGCGCTTCAGGGCCGATCAGCTCCAAAGCCTGCTCGCGCGTGGGGAAGTTTTTCAGCACCTCGTGCTGGCTGCCGTCATCCAGCGTCCGCAGTTGGTAGGTGTTGCCATTGGCGTCGCGCCGGCTCAGGGGCGTGCTGCTGGTCTGCACATAGCTGTTGTCCAAAAAAACCACGCGCGCGCCCGGCTGAAGGCGCGCGTGCAGTTTTTGAAGCCAGGGCCGCAGGTGGCTCAACGGGACGTGGCTCCACCAGCAGCCGGCAAAGGCGGCGTCAAAGGCTTCGGTGCTGCCAAGTACCTCCTGTGCGCCGGCCGGTGATGTCAAGGTGTAGGCGTCTACTTGCGCGTAGCGCACACAGGGCGGCATGGGCTTGCTGCGGGCCACCGCCAGCGTTTCCAAATTCAAGTCGGTGGCGAGCCAAGTTGCGGCGTGGCGTGCGCCGTGCGGTGTCCACCAGCCGGTGCCAGCCGCAATTTCCAGCACGCGGTGATTGCGAAAAATGTCGGCCACCCAGGCTTCCATCGCGCGCAGGTCAGTCTGTCGCTCAGGCTTGTGATAAACCCGCTCGTAGTAGGCCGCACGCTGCACGTAATACGCTTGCATGGCTTCGATGCTGTCTTGCGACGAAGCTGCGCTTGTGCTTTCAGATGCGCTCATTCAAAGCCCTGCGATCAAGCGGCCGGGGTTGAAGATGCCTTCGGGGTCGAAGGCTTTTTTCAGCTCGCGATGGATGCGCGCCAGCGGCGCAGACAAGGGCGCAAAAGTGCCAATCTGCGCGCGCAGTGCCGCGTCTGCACTGCGGTACAGCACCGCGTGCCCCCCAGCCAAGCGCGCTGTCTCTCGAATGGCCGGAGCCGGCGTCGCGCTGCAAAGCCACCGCTGCGCGCCGCCCCATTCGATCAGTTGTTCGCCACCCAGAAGCAATGGCGTTGTCCCTGCCGGTACCGACAGCCGCCACAAGTGCGCACCGCGTGCAATGGCTTGCTCGGCGCCGGTAAAAAACTCGTCGCTCTGGTCGCGCAGGCCTTGCCAGAAGCTGGCTGCCATGGCGGGCTCGATCACCTCGCCGCCCAAGTGGCGCGTAGCGCTTTCCACAGCAGCCTGCGCACCCGCCAGCCGCAACACCAGCATGCCGTCCCACCAGGCGCTGGCGTTCAGGGGCAGGGGTTGGCCGCCCAGGGTTTGCAGGTGCTGAATGGCTGCGGCTTCGTCCATTTCAAAGCGCAGCGTGCGCTGCGCCACCGGCAGCGGCAGCACCTTGAGCGACACCTCGCAGATCACACCCAAGATGCCCATGGAGCCGGCCAACACCCGTGCCACGTCATAGCCCGCCACATTTTTCATCACCTGGCCGCCAAAAGTCAGCAGCTCTGCGCGCCCATTCAACATCGTGGCGCCCAGGACAAAGTCGCGCACACCGCCCACGTTGGCACGTGACGGGCCGGCCAGGCCAGCGGCAACCATGCCGCCCACGGTGCCACCGACCATGCCACTTTTCTCATCGCCGCCCGCACCGAGGCCCTCAGCCGCTGCAAAGCGTGGCGGCTCGAACGCGAGCCCTTGGCCCTTTTCAGCCAAGGCCGCTTCCAACTCCACCAAGGGCGTGCCGGCACGCACCGTGACCACCAGCTCGCTGGGCTCGTAGCTGCTGATGCCGCTCAGCGGCCGCAGGTCCAGCGGCGTGCCCGTGGGCGTCTGGCCATAAAAGCGTTTGCTACCGGTGCCCACAATTTCAAGCGGCGTGCGCTGGCTGCAGGCGTCACGCACCTGCTCCGTTAGGCGCTGCAACGCGGGGTCTTGGGCTGCTGGTTCGGTCAACATCGCCGCTGGCCTCAAAAGCGCTCAATGCCGGGGAACGGCAGCAAACCTTTGCGCACATGCATGCGGCCGTATTCGGCACAGCGGTGCAGGGTGGGGATCACCTTGCCGGGGTTCAGGCCGCCTAGCGGATCGAACGCGCGCTTGACTGCAAAAAACTGTTCGCGCTCGGCCGGCGAAAACTGCACACACATCGAATTGAGTTTTTCAACGCCCACGCCATGCTCGCCGGTGACGGTGCCACCCAGCGCCACGCTGGCTTCCAGAATGTCGGCGCCAAATTGCTCGCAGCGGTGCAGTTGGTCGGGGTCGTTGGCATCAAACAAGATGAGCGGATGCAGGTTGCCGTCGCCCGCATGAAACACATTGGCGCAGCGCAGCTGGTACTTCTTTTCCATCTCGGCAATCGATAGCAGCAGCTCGGCCAGGCGCTTGCGCGGGATGGTGGAATCCATGCACATGTAGTCAGGGCTTAGGCGCCCACTGGCCGGGAAGGCATTCTTGCGGCCGCTCCAGAACTTGAGCCGCTGCGCTTCATCGGCGCTGACTTCCAGCCGCGTGGCGCCGGCGGCCTCCAGCACCTGGCGCATGCGGCCAATTTCTTCTTCCACTTCTTCGGGCGTGCCGTCGCTCTCGCACAGCAAAATGGCTGCGGCGCTGAGGTCATAACCGGCGTGCACATAATCTTCAACGGCAGCCGTCATGGGCTTGTCCATCATCTCCAGGCCGGCCGGGATGATGCCCGCGGCGATGATGGCGGCCACCGCATCGCCTGCTTTGCGGATGTCACCAAAGCTGGCCATGATGCAGCGCGCCAGTTGCGGTTTGGGCACCAGTTTGACGGTGACTTCCATGGTCACGGCCAACATGCCTTCGCTGCCCACCACCAGGCTCATCAGGTCCAAGCCCGACGCGTCCAGCGCTTGCGAACCAAACTCCACGGGCTCACCTTCGACGGTGAATCCACGAACCCGCAGCACGTTGTGAAGCGTCAGGCCGTATTTCAGGCAATGCACGCCGCCCGAATTCTCAGCAACATTGCCGCCGATGGTGCAGGCAATCTGGCTGCTGGGGTCGGGCGCGTAATACAGGCCATGCGGCGCGGCTGCTTCGCTGATGGCCAGGTTGCGCACGCCGCACTGCACCAGCGCTGTACGCGAAACCGGGTCCAGTTTAAGGATGCGGTTGAATTTGGCCAGCGACAAGGTCACGCCCAACTCGTGCGGCAGTGCGCCGCCCGACAAACCGGTGCCCGCGCCACGCGCCACCACGGGCACGTTCAGGCTGTGGCAGGCGCGCAGCACGTCGGCTACTTGCTGTTCGGTTTCGGGCAAGGCCACCGCCAGCGGTTGCTGGCGGTAGGCCGTCAGGCCATCACATTCGTAGGGAGTGGTTTGTTCTTCGTGCCACAGCAGCGCGTGGGCGGGCAACAAAGGTTTGAGAAGCGCCACCACCGCGCGTTGGCGCGCTTGGCGGACTTCAGTTTGCAGCACGGCGCCAGTCGCGGGGGCATTCATCAGCGGAGTTCTCGAAACGTTGGTGCACTCTAACTCGAAGCCAAAGCCGCCCGCTCAGGGTGAATGCGGGCTGCAATGCTTGGAAACAGTCTCAGGTCTTTCGGGTGGCTTTAATGGCAGGCTTGCTAGTGGCCACCGGTGTTGCTTTTGCCGCCTTTTCTGCCTTAATCGCCGGCTTTGGGCTGGGCTTCCTTGCGGGTTTGGTGGCTGGTTTCTTGACAGCCGCGACCACCTTTTCAACGGCCGAGTCCTTGACCGTCTTGGCAGCTATTTCTGAGAACTGCTGCGTCAACGCGTTCCACCATTGCGCAGGGTCGATCGCTCCTAAACCACCAGTCGCACCCGTGGCGCCTTTGGCCGGCTCTTCAGGCGCCTTGCTGCCTGGCATCTTCAGCTTCATGGCTTCGCCCAGATCGCCCACCTGCACGTTGAGGTTTTTCAGCGCCGATAGCGTCATGCGCTGCACTTCCAGCGCCTGGATCGAGGCACCGATGAGCTTGACGTTTTGCTCCAGCCAAAACTGAACGGTGCGCAGGTCGTCGATGCGCTTATCCAACTCGACCGGATCCAGCGTCGGCGTGATGAGTGCGCCCATCCCTGGCAAGGCCGAGCCAGCAGACTTCATCAGACCCTGCATGAAATCGAAGCCGGGTACCTTGCTGCCGAGATTGCCTAAGCTTGCCATTGCGCGCTCCTTTGCTGGGTATTACTTGGGAAAAGTGACTTGCTGCACCGCAAAGCCGCGTTGCGCGAGCAACGAAGGCAAAGCTTTGGGCCCCGTCATGTGCAGGGCACCCACGGCAGCAAAAACACGTTTGCCTTGGTTGTGCAAACGGTCAATGCGTGAGGCGATGGCGGGGTTGCGGTCGTCGTTCAGGCGACGCAGCAACTGCCGGTCTTCTTCGGTAGCAACGCATTCGCACCAGCGCTCGTAGCTGGCCAGTTGCTCCAGGTTGCCCTCTGCCCAGGCCTGCGCCAGGCGCTTGGTGCTGCGACGCGCTGCGCCCGATTTCAGTTGCGCCAGCGCTTGGCCGATCAAGTGCTCGGCCTCCTGGGTGGTGGCGGGCAAGATGGCGCTCATTTGTTCGTCCACAGATTCCAGCGCGGCAATGGGCAATTTCGCAGCCTCGGCCACACCCACCAGCACTGCTTCTTGCGCGTAGGCTGGGTCCAAGCCCTCCCACCGCGCGGCCATGAGCGACAGCGTCAGGGCGCGCACCACGGGCTTGAGGCCGTCCAAAGATTTCGCGGGTAGACAGGCTGCAGTTGTTTCGGCGGCAAGGGCACGAACCAAGGCGGCGCCAACCGGCGGATCTTCTGGCTTGCCGGCCAACGCCGCTTGCAGTTGCGACAGTGTGGCCGGTTGCGAAATATCCAACTCCAGCGCGATCACATCAACGTCGTTCAACGCTTTGCGTACGGTAGGCCCTGGCGGCGCCCAAGCCAGTTGGCCCACGTGCAGCGTGCCAAAGAGGTACGAAGTGTGCCCTGCTTTGGTGATGCGCCACAGCACACCGCGGTCGCGCGCCTCGGCTTGCGCCTTCTGAATCTCGTCGGTGGTGGGCTGGCGTGCCACGGGCGGGCAGGCGGCCGCCGAAGTTTGCGCCCAAGCGGCCGTGGTCAGGCCTGCACTAAAGCACGCCCCCAGAGACAGCGCCAACACCGGTCGCAACACGGCCTTGCCCCAGTTCTGCATGACCTTCATTTGCCAACCCTAACTTGTTGGTCAATAGCACCAAAGACGCTATGCCCGTCCCGGCCCTTCACTTCAATGCGGATGCGGTCGTCGTTTTGCATGAAAGCGGTTTTGGGCTCGCCATGTTCAATGGTTTCGATGGCCCGCTTTTCAGCGATGCAGGAGTAGCCGCGCGCCCAGTCTTTGTTGCTGACCGTGCCCGAGCCCACCACGCTGCCCGCGCGCACGCGCCGTGTCTTGGCCATGTGCGCGATGAGTTGCCCGAAGTGGAAGCTCATTTCATCGCCCGCTGCGCTCAAGCCCACGCGCTTGCCGTTCCATTGCGACTCCACATTCAAGTGCAGCCGCCCGCCGGACCAGGCTTCGCCCAGCTCGTCGGGCGTGACGGCCACCGGCCCAAACGCTGTGGCAGGTTTGCTTTGAAAGAAACCGAAGCCCTTGGCCAGCTCGGTCGGGATCAAGTTGCGCAGGCTCCAGTCGTTCACCAGCATCAGCAGCCGAATGCTTTCCAGCGCCTGGTCGGCGTCCACGCCCATGGCCACATCGCCGGTGACCACTGCCACTTCGGATTCGAAGTCGATGCCCCAGTCGGCTGATGCAAAACGCGCGTCGTCGCAGGGGCCGATGAAGTCGTCGCTGCCCCCTTGGTACATCAGCGGGTCTTCGTAGAACGTGGCCGGCACCTCAGCCTTGCGCGCTTTGCGCACCAGCTCCACATGGTTGAGATAAGCCGAGCCGTCTGCCCATTGGTAGGCGCGGGGCAGCGGTGCCATGCACAGGCGCGGATCAAATGCAAAAGCGTGGCGCGCTTTGCCGTTGTTCAAGGTGGCGTACAAGTCCTCCAACTGAGGCGACAAAAAACTCCAGTCGTCCAACACCTGTTGCAGCCGCGTGGCAATGCCCGTGGCGAAATGGGCGGTGGCCAAGTCGCGCGAGACCACCAGCAGCTGCCCGTCGCGCGAGCCGTCTTTGTATGTCGCTAATTTCATCGAGACTTTCCAGGTTTCACACCAGCGGGGTCTGCGGCCACCACCCGCTTGGGGCGCCGGGTGGGGCGTATCCGCTAGTCGTCTCCGCTGTTCGTATCCGGTATTGTGCGGCGCATGCGCCCGGTGGCCACCCCTTCTGTTGTCACTTCTGTTTTCACTTCGCTTGGAAGCCGGGGGATTGGGCCTGCCCGGTTGCGCGTCTGGGCGGCCGCATTGGCGTGCGCGCTGGCGCTGCATGGGCTGGCGCTGCGCGACACCGCAGCCGAGGCGCCGGCCCTACGCCAACGCACCTTGGCCCCGCTGCCGCTGCCAGTGATGGTCGTTCAACCCACGGCGGCGGCACGGCCTTTGCCATCTGGCGGGCAGGCGCTGATCGAACTTGCGGCGGTGCCCGCGCCAGTAAAACCCCCGCCGGCCTACAGCGCTTCGCCACAAAAGCCTGCCGAAGCAGGCCGGATTGGTTTGGCCGATCCTGCGCCCCGGGTGTCCCAGGCTGCCGTTGGGGCAACCGCGCCCCAACCCGCCGAATCGGCCGAAACCCGTGCCGAGGTCCTGGATGAGCATTCCGATGAAGCACGCGGCTCAGGTGCGCCGGCGCCTGAAGCTGCCGCGCTGCTCAGCCTGCCCCTCTACGCAACCCAGCTTCCTGGCAGCTTCGCTGTGCCACTGCAAGCCAGGCGTTTGAACGCCGCTGCGGCCAGCGGCGCGGAACGCGGTAGCCAGCCGCGCGAGCCGGCATCCGGCGCTGGTGAATTGCGCTTTGAGCGCGACGAACAAGGGCAGTACCAACTCGCATTGAGCCTGCAATCGGGCGCACGGCCGTGGATGGACCTACGCAGCAAGGGCCGAGTGGGTGCCGCGGGACTGGAACCCGAACGCTTTACCGACCGCCGCCGTGGGCGCTCGGCCAGTGCCGCGAATTTCGACCCCGTCACCCGCCAAGCCCGGTTTTCCGGCCGCGCTGCCGAAGTGGACTTGGCACAAGCCGCGCAAGACCGCGTGAGCTGGATGCTGCAACTTCCGGCCGTTATCCGCGCAGACCCCAGCTTGCAGCGGCCCGGCGCCGTGGTTTGGCTGCAGGTGGTGGGTGCACGGGGCGGCTCGCAAGTCTGGCGTTTCGAATCGATGGGGCCCCAAACCGTGGAATTGCCTGACGGCCAAGTGGTCCGCGACGCCTGGCGCTGGCTGCGTCGCGCTGAACAAGCCTACGACCTGCAGGTGGAGGCTTGGTTGCTGGGAAGCGACATGCCGCTGCCCGTCCTGGCGCGCTTGACACCCATGCCGGGTGGGGCGGCTCTTGAAATGGCCCCGGCCGGTCCCACTTTTGGCAGACCTTGATCTTTGCGGCCACGGCCGCTGACGGACCACCATGCACATGCTCTACAACTCGGACAACTTCGCGGTCGTTCGCTTTGAGCTGGAACCAGCCGGTGAGGGCGCCCAAGCTGCCGCCCAAGCCTTGGCCACCCAGTCCCTGGGGCGCGGGGGCTATGAAATCGTCGACAAAACCGTGCGGCGTGAGATCTACATTCAAGGCGCCTTGGCCGAGCGTTTCCAGCGTGGCGTGCAAGCCTTGGTGGAAACCGGGGAAGCCACCGAAGAAAAATTCGATGCTTACATCGCCGACTTTGCCGACGCTGCCCAGCAGCCCGTCGTGTTGCATTGAAAAATAAATAGAGCGGCGCTGTGCACCGGCGTGGCCTGGGCCGCGTTGCCGATCCTTGGGTCAGCCCGAACCCCGCCCCACTGCGGGTAAGGGCTTGATACCGGCCCTCAGCTAGGGCAGCATGGTTTCAAACCACGGACCACGGTCAACGAGGAGGTGTGATGAGTCAGGCCCCTGTGAAGCGCAAGCAAGCCACTGGCCATGCGGCCGACCATGCCGGCGAGCGCTGGTTGCTGTCGCCCGGCTTGGCCGAGGCGCCGGTGTTGGACCGGCTGTGCACGCAGTTCGTGCTGACCCTCACCCTGCGCCAAAGTGGGCGCTTCAACCTTCGGCGTGACTGCAACAGCCTGCTGGGCCTGACGGCGCGCCACCTGGTGTGGCCGGTTAGCGTGCTCGGGCGGGTTCGCCAGTTCTTGAAAGTTCGCTGCAAAGGCAATGAACACTGGAAGGGCCACGACGCGCTGGATGATCAAGCGTTCATTGAGCGCCATGGCGTCTGGCGTGGTCCCTACGAAGAAGGCACGCTCTTCTTTTACATGGACGAGTACGTCAAAGACGCACCCAAAGACCTGTTGGCGGTGCTGGGCGTCACGCGCGACTGGATCGAAACCCAGCTGAAAAAAGAGTCCACGCTTGTCGAAAAGAACATCGACGCGCTGGCCGGCCTCTTGCAACTCAACCCGGCCGAACGTGCGCTGCTGCTGTACGGCACCCTCGCGCGCTACCAACGCGATCTTCGTGGCCTGCTGGTGGAGTTCAAGGTGTCCAGCGCGCAGGAAGCCTATGCCGCCATTGCCGAAGTGGCCAGCGTGGACGCCAAGGACGTGGCCGAAGCCCTGCGCGCCGGCTCGCGCCTGGAACGCACGGGCATGGTCGAAAACCTGATCTCAGAACACAACATCACCGACCTGGCCGACCTGATGAAGGTCAGCGAGCAACTGCCGCCGGTTCTGATGCGCGAGTACCCCAAGCCCACCGACTTGATGGCCGTGTTCACACGGCCAGCCAAACCGTCTGAGCTGACGGCGGCCGACTTTGCCTTTGTGGCCGACGACGTTGCCGTGGTCACCGCGCTTATGAAAAATGCCGTGGCGGGTAGCGAATTGGGCGTCAACGTGCTGCTGTACGGCCCGCCCGGAACCGGTAAGACCGAGTTAGCCAAGGTGTGCGCGCAAGCTGCAGGCCTGTCACTTTATGAAGTGGAGTATGCAGACCGCGACGGCAATTCACTCAATGGCCGCGACCGTTACCGCAGCCTGCAAATCAGCCAGGTCTTCTTGAAGGGCGGCCGACAGGTGGCGCTGCTGTTTGATGAGGTGGAAGACGTGTTTCCGCCCATCACCGGCGACGCTGCGCAGTTGCTGGCGCGCTTGGACAGCAGCAGCGAAGCCGCGCCCGGCGCCAGCGTTAACGGCAAGGCCTGGGTCAACCAGATTCTGGAGAGCAACCCGGTGCCCGTCATCTGGGTGACCAACCGCATCGAGCAAATTGATCCCGCCTTTCGCCGCCGCTTTCAGTACCACCTGCAGCTCAAGTCGCCGCCGCCCGGTGCGCGCGAGGCCATCATCCAGCGCAGCTTGGCGGGCACGCCCGTCAGCCCGGAATTCACGGCCAAATTGGCCGAGCGCAAGCACCTCACACCCGCGCAGATCCGCACAGCGGTGCGCTTTGCGCGCCTGGCCGGGCGCTCACCCGAAGGCGAAGTGGACACCGAACGCTTGCAAGGCTTGATCGAACGCCAGCTTGGCCACGCCGACAAGGCGCTGGGCAGCGCAGCGGGGCAAAACAAGACAGCGCGCCCGGTGGTCACGCAATACCAGTTGGACTTGCTGAACGTCGAGTCACGCTTTGAAGTGCCGCGCATCATTGAAGCGCTGAAGAAGCGTGGCCACGGCACTTTGTGCTTCCACGGCCTGCCTGGCACGGGCAAAACCGCGCTGGCTGAGCACATTGCACAGGCGCTGCAACGCCCCTGCTCATCAAACAGGCCAGCGACCTGTCCAGCAAATTTGTGGGCGAAACCGAGCAGAACATGGCGCGCATGTTTGAAGAAGCGCAAACCGACGGCGCGGTGCTGCTGCTGGACGAAGCCGACAGCTTCTTGCGCAGCCGCAAGCGCGCCGAGCGCAACTACGAAATCACCGAAGTGAACGAAATGCTGCAAGGCATGGAGCGCTTTGCCGGTGTCTTCATCTGCACCACCAACCTGTTTGAAGACCTCGACGAGGCTGCGCTGCGCCGCTTTACCTTCAAGATTCGCTTTCAAGCGCTGAAGCCCGAGCAGCGTGAGCGCATGTTTGTCACCGAGGCGCTGGGTGGCGACGCGAGCCTGCTCACGGCCGAGCAGCGTGGCCGGCTGGCCAACCTGGAAATCCTGGCGCCGGGTGACTTTGCGGCGGTGCGCCGGCAGGTCGAGATCTTGGGCGAAACCTTGGAGCCGGATGAATTTCTCAGCCAGCTTGAGGGCGAACACCGGCTCAAGCCCGATATTCGCGAGCGACGCGGCATCGGCTTTGGCGCATCCCTTCGTTGAAGGCCAAATGAGGAGGGCGGTGTGACGGCAAATTTCTACAATGCCGGCATGACCGCCTCAACTTCTCCCGCCAAGCCCTCCGCACCTTCTGCACGGCGTACCTACACCCGTGGCGCTGCCTTGCCTGCGTTGCTGCGCCAGCGCATCGTCGTCATCGACGGCGCCATGGGCACGATGATCCAGCAGCGCCGCCTGGGCGAAGGCGATTTCCGCAACGCGGCCTTGGTGGACCACCCCAGCGACCTGAAAGGCAACAACGACCTTCTGGTGTTGACGCGCCCCGACGTCATTCTGGACATCCACGAGCAGTATCTGGCCGCCGGCGCCGATGTCGTGGAGACCAACACCTTTGGCGCCACCCGTGTGGCGCAAGAAGATTACGGCCTGGGCCACCTGGCGCGGGAGATGAATGTGGCCGCCGCGCGTTTGGCGCGCCAAGCCTGTGACCGTTACAGCACCCAAGACCAACCGCGTTTTGTGGCCGGCGCCCTGGGCCCAACGCCCCGCACCGCGAGCATCAGCCCCGATGTGAACGACCCCGGCGCGCGCAACACCAGCTTTGACGAGCTGCGTGCCGCTTACCGCGAGCAGGCCGAAGGTTTGATGGAAGGCGGCTGCGACCTCTTTTTGGTCGAAACCATTTTCGACACCTTGAATGCCAAGGCGGCGCTGTTTGCGCTGGACGAGCTGATGGAAGACACCGGCGAGCGCCTGCCGGTCATCATCAGCGGCACCGTCACCGATGCCTCGGGTCGTATCTTGAGCGGGCAAACTGTGGAGGCTTTCTGGCACTCGGTGCGCCACGCGCAGCCCCTGGCCGTGGGCCTGAACTGTGCCTTGGGCGCCGCGCTGATGCGCCCCTACATTGAAGAATTGGCCAAGGTAGCGGGCGATACCTTCATCAGCTGCTACCCCAACGCCGGCCTGCCCAACCCGATGAGCGATACCGGGTTCGACGAAACCCCGGAAGTCACGGGTTCTTTGATCGAAGGCTTTGCCAAAGCCGGTTTCTTGAACATTGCGGGTGGCTGCTGCGGCACCACACCGGCACATATCGCCGAAATCGCCAAGCGAGTGAGCGCTTACCGCCCACGCTCGCTGCGCGACCCGCTCTTCAGCAACTTGTTGGCCGCCTGAACGCCATCCGGACGGGTACCCACCATGAACGCCAGAGACCTTCACGCACCGCTGCCCGCCCATCAAGCCCAGGCTTTGGCCGCGCACGCACAGCGCAACTGGCGCGACGAGATCGTGCCGGCCTTGGTGGACTACATCGCCATCCCGGCCAAAAGCCCGATGTTTGATGCCGATTGGAAAACCAACGCCTACCTGGATCGCGTGGTGCGCGACGCCGCCACGTGGGCGCAATCGCGCAAGTTGCGGGGCCTGAAGCTTGAAGTGGTGCGTATTGAGGGCCGCACGCCCGTCATCTTTTTCGAGTTGCCCGCGACCCGGGCCGCCACCCACAGCGGCGGCAACGACACCGTGGTGTTTTACGGCCACCTGGACAAACAACCAGAATTCAGCGGCTGGCGCGCCGACCTCGGCCCCTGGACGCCCAAGATTGAAAACGGCCGGCTGTATGGGCGCGGCGGTGCCGACGACGGTTACGCCTTGTACGCCGCCATCACCGCGATAGAAGCCCTGGACGCCCAAGGCCTGTCCCGGCCGCGCTGCGTCGGGCTGATCGAAACCTGCGAAGAAAGCGGCTCGTTTGACCTGCCGGCCTATTTGGACGCCTTGCGCCCAAGGTTGGGCCAGGTGAGCCTGGTGGTGTGTCTGGATTCAGGCGCCGGCAACTACGACCAGTTGTGGCTGACCACCAGCCTGCGCGGCAATGTCACCGGCACCTTGCGCGTGGAAATCCTGACAGAAGGCGTGCATTCGGGTGACGCCAGCGGCCTGGTGCCATCGAGCTTCCGCATCCTGCGCCAAGTCATGGACCGACTGGAAGACTCGCGCACGGGCCGCCTGCTGCCGGACAGCTTCCATTGCGATATTCCGGCCGACCGCATTGCGCAGGCGCAGGCCGCAGCTGCGGCCCTGGGCGATGAGGTCTGGAAGCGCATGCCCTGGACCTGCGGCGCCGATGGCAACCCCAGCCTGCCCACCACCACGGACCCGGCTGAGGCGCTGCTGAACCGCACATGGCGCCCGGCGCTCAGCGTCACCGGTGTCGAAGGCTTGCCGCCCGTGGGCCAAGCCGGCAATGTGCTGCGGCCCTTCACCGCCTTCAAGCTCAGCCTGCGCTTGCCGCCATTTGTGCACGGCCATGAAGCGGCCGTGCGCTTGAAAACGCTGCTGGAAGACAACGCACCCTACAACGCCAAGGTCTTGTTTGAACCCGATGGACGTGTGGGCCAGTGGGGCGCAACGGGCTGGAACGCGCCACCGCTGGCGTCTTGGCTGGAGCGCGCACTCAACGACGCGTCGCAGGCCCAGTTTGGTGCGCCCGTGGGTTATATCGGCCAGGGTGGCACGATTCCCTTGATGAGCATGCTCCAGCAAGGGTTCCCCAAAGCGCAAATGATGGTCTGTGGCGTGTTAGGCCCTAAGAGCAACGCGCACGGGCCGAATGAGTTTCTGGACCTGGCCTACGGCGAACGCCTGACCGCAGCGGTGGCGCAGGTACTCGCTGCGCACCCCTGATCAGAAGGTGTAACCCGCCTTTATCGCCTGGCCTGTCATCGGCTCGATCAAAGCCACCAGCGGCTTGAGCGGCCGGTAGCGCATGGCCACTTTGGTGAGGTAGTTGAAAAAGCGCGGCAGGTCGGCCGCATAGCTCGGCTTGCCGTCACGGTGCTTGAGCCGGCAAAAGATGCCTGCGACCTTCAAGTGGCGCTGCATACCCATCCACTCGATTTGCCGCCAGCACTCACCGAAGTCAGCGTCGACAGGCAGGCCCGCAGCGCGGGCTTGTTGCCACCAGCGCACGGCCCAGTCGAGTTCCTGGTCTTCGTCCCAAGAAATGAAGGCGTCGCGCAACTGGCAGGCGATGTCGTAGGTGATGGGTCCACGCACGGCATCTTGAAAGTCCAGCACACCAGGGTTGGGCGAGCACAGCATCAAATTGCGCGGCATCCAGTCGCGGTGCACAAACACCTCGGGCTGCGCCAAAGCGCTGTCAATCAACAGCTCGCACAGTTGAGCCCATTGCGCGTGCTGTTTGTCGCTCCAGTGCAAACCGAACTCGCGCTGCACACACCATTCCGGGAAAAGGTCCAGTTCGCGCTGCAGCAAAGTGCGGTCGAACGCCGGCAGGCTGCTGGCGTCAGCGCTGGTTTGCATCTGCACCAAGGCGCGCGTGGCGTCGGCCATCCACAGGTCGGCCTGCTGGCGCGGCGCGGATTGCAGCGCTTTCAAGTACAAGGCGTCGCCCAGATCGGCCAGCAGCAAAAAGCCGTGCGCAGTGTCTTGCGCCAGGATGCGCGGCACATGCAAACCAGCAGCCTGCAGCAAGCTCGCGACATGCACAAAGGGGCGTGTGTCCTCTTGCGGCGGCGGCGCGTCCATGATGACCAGCGGCCCAGCGGCGCCCGCAATGCGCAGGTAACGTCGAAAGCTCGCATCGGTGGAAGCCGGCGTGAGCGTCAGCGGTTGCAGGCCCAGTTCATGCGGCAAGCCCGCCAACCACAGATCGAAGGCGCGCTTGCGTTCCTCGTCGGGCCACTGCACGGCAGGCAGAACTTGGGAAGACAAAGGGCTTGAGGCGACCACGGTAGATGGGTGAGGCATGGATAATCGATTCTACAAATGGCCTCGCCGCTGACCCGCCGGGCTTGCACCGCACGCTGCTGCCGTGCGCCCGCCTTCGTGTGATGTCCAACGACCCCAATCAAACCTACAGCGGGCCTCGCCAACGACTGAAGCCGCATGCCTTGGCACACGCTGCGGCAGCCCTGTGCGCGGCTTGCGGTGCCGGGTGGAGTCCCCATCTGGCTTGGGCGCAAACCGAGCCGGCGGTTCACCCGCCTGCTACTTCGGCTGCACCGGCATCTTCTTCTGCAACCGCGCCCGGGTCAGTGTCTGCGCCCGCACCCACCGTAGACCCGCCACTGCGCCTGCAACTCGACCCTAGCTGGTCGCAATTGCCGCGCGCTGCGGGCGGCCAAAGCTCGCCTGTTTTTGTGCGCGCCAAGCGTGTGGACCTGACACCAGGCAAAGCCCTATCAGCCTCGGGTGACGTCGAATTTCGCCAAGGCGGCCTGGTGCTCACGGCCGATCAGTTGAACTACCAAAAGGCCGGCAACGGCGACAACGTCCTGCGCGCATCGGGCCATGTGCAGATCATTCGGGACGGCGCGGTTTACAGCGGCCCCGAATTGCAAGTCAACGTCAAAGACTTCAAAGGCTGGTTTGAGAGCCCGAAATTTGAGTTTCCGCAATTGGGCGCCGGGGGTCGTGCTGAGCGCATGGAATTTTTGGGTGGCAGCCGCGCACGCGCCATAGAAGCGCAGTACAGCAGTTGCCCGCGCGACGGTGCGGCAGAGCCGGCTTGGCAACTCACGGCGCGCAGCGTGGAGCTGGACGTTCAGGGCAATGAAGGCATTGCCGACGGCGCCGTTTTGCGGTTTTTGGGGGTGCCGATCTTGGCCGCGCCGGCGCTCAGTTTCCCCATCTCTGACGAGCGCAAGTCGGGCTGGTTGCCGCCCAATCTGGATTTGGACAACCGCAGCGGCCTGGACCTCTCGGTTCCCTACTACTGGAACCTGGCGCCCAACCGCGATGCCACGATCACGCCGCGCGTTCTCACCCGCCGTGGTGTGGGCGCCGATCTGGAACTTCGTTACCTGGAACCCCGCCACGAAGGTTTGATCGGTGTTGATGCCTTGCCCTACGACCGCGTGGCCGAGCGTTCGCGCCACGCTTTGCGCGCCCAGCATGTCACGCAATGGGGCTCCAGCGACGGCTGGCTGGCTGGCTCTGAGTTAAGCCTCAAAGCAGCGCGTGTCTCTGACGACGACTGGTGGAAAGATTTTCCGCGCCGCACCGAGTCTTTGACGCCTCGGCTGCTGGCGCAGAACGCCAGCTTCGAGCGCCCTTTGCAATGGGCGGTACCCGGTGGTGTGCTGGACGGTGCGTTTTACGGGCGTTTGGCGCATTGGCAGGTGCTGCAGTCCAGCGCGGCCAGCGACGCCATCTTGTCGCCCTACCAGCGCAGCCCGCAGCTGGGCCTGCGCTTGGGCACCACGGTGGGCCCGGGCCTGGAATGGAGCCTGGAGACCGAGCTCAACCGTTTCACATTGGCCCGCCGCGACTTGGGTGACGCCTTCCGACCCGAGGGTTCGCGCTGGCATGCAACAGGGGTGCTGGTCAGGCCCTGGCGGGGGGCGGGCTGGTGGGTCAAGCCGGCGCTCAGCGTGCATGCTGCCGCTTATCACACCACCTATGACGCCTCGGCGCGCGCGCGCGCCTCTTTGGTGTTGCCCACCGTGAGCGTGGACGCCGGCGCTACTTTCGAACGGCAAACCCAGATCTTCGGCCGAGCCCTGCGCCAGGTCTTGGAGCCGCGCGTGCACTTTGTGCGCACACCCTATCGCGACCAAAGCTTGCTGCCTAACTACGACTCGGCGGCCAAAGACTTCAACATCACCTCGATCTTTGCGGACAACGCCTGGTCCGGCATCGACCGTGTGAGCGACTCTCACCAATTGACCTTGGGCGCCACCACACGCCTGGTCAACGCCGATGACGGTGCCGAGCTCTTGCGCCTGGGCTTGGTGCAGCGGGTCCTGCTGAGCCCCGAGCGGGTCACGCCAGATGACCAGCAACCCAGCGAAATCGCTGCACAGCCCCTGACGCGCAAATTGTCTGACCTGCTGCTCCTGGGCTCAACCCAAGTGGTGCCGCGTTGGACCTTGGCCGGCACCTTGCGCTTCAATGCCGACACCCAGCGCGCCACGCGCTCGGTGCTCAGCGCGCGCTACAACGCGCCTGATTTCCGCACCTTCAGCGCGTCCTACCGCTACACACGCGGCTTGACGGAGCAGGTTGACTTGGGCTGGCAATGGCCTTTGAGCAGCCCGGTGTCCGCCGAAACCAGCCGCGCCGTGTCCGGCTGTGGTGGGCGGCTCTTTGGTGTCGGTCGCGTCAACTACAGCATGCTCGACAAGCGCGTGACCGATTCATTGTTGGGGCTTGAATACGACGCCGGCTGCTGGATCGGCCGGGTGGTGGCCGAACGGCTTTCCACCGGCCGTAGCGAAGCCACGACACGCTTGATGGTGCAGTTGGAGCTGGTGGGCTTGTCGCGCATCGGCTCGAACCCCTTGAGGCGCTTGAAGGAGAATATCCCCGGCTACCGCCTCCTGCGCGACGAGCGCGGCGATTCGCCTTCCATGAGACCCAGCCATGACTGATCACCAAGCCTGCACCCCACCGAACTTGTTGCGCCGCCCTGCGCGTGTGGGACGGGCGGCAGCCCTGCTGGTGGGCCTGACCGTGCTGGCGCTGGCCTCGCAAGCTTGGGCCCAAGTGAGGCCCACGCCCACCGACCGCGCCGCCGCGCGGGCGGCAGACCGCTCGGCCAGCCGCTCTGGTGACTACATCGTGGCCGTGGTCAACCAGGAACTGGTGACGGCCGTGGAGGTGGATTTGCGCACCCGCCGCCTGGTCGAAGAAGCCGCGCGCTCAGGCCAACGCCTGGGAGGGCCTGACGAGGTCCGGCGCCAGGTGACCGAAGAGTTGATCGAAGAACGCGTGATCTTGACCTACGCACGCGAAAGCGGCGCGCGTGTGGACGAGCCCGAACTGAACCGCGCCGTTCAGGCAGTGGCTTCGCAAAACCAACTCACCTTGGACCAGCTGCGCGAGCGGCTCAAAGCCGACGGCATCGACTACCGGCGCTTTCGCAGCAATTTGCAAGAACAGCTGTTGGTGGAGCGAACCCGCGAGCGCGAAGTGCTGCCGCGCATCCGTGTGACGGACGCTGACATAGACCGCGCGCTGGCGCAGCAGCGCAGCTCGGCGCAATCCGACGCCGTTGTCAACTTGGCGCAAATTTTGGTGACCGTGCCTGAAGGTGCCAACGACACCGTGTTGGCGCAGCGCCGCACCGTTGCGGAGGCAGCATTGGCTCGATTGCGCGCTGGCGACAGCTTTGACAAAGTGGCGCGCGAAGTGTCGGAAGACGCCAACCGCGAGCGGGGTGGCGAAATCGGCGCCCGGCCGGTGTCGCGCCTACCGGACATCTTTGTCGAAGCCACCAAAGGTCTGCGGCCCGGCGAGCTGACGGCGGCACCCGTGCGCAGCGGCGCGGGCTTTCACGTGCTGAAGCTCTTGAGCCGAGACGACGGCGCTGGTCCGTTGCGCGTGACGCAAACGCGCGCGCGGCACATCCTGCTCAAGCCCAACGCGCAGGTCAACGCCGAGCAGGCGCAGGCCATGTTGCGCGAATACCGACGCCGTGTTGAATCCGGCGCCCGCACGTTTGAAGACTTGGCCCGCGCTTTTTCTGAAGACGGCTCTGCTGCCCAAGGTGGCGACCTGGGCTGGGTGTCGCCGGGCGCCTTCGTGCCTGAATTTGAAGAAGCCATGAACCGGCTGCCCGTCAAGGGCCTGTCAGATCCTGTGACATCGCGCTTCGGCGTCCACTTGATTCAAGTGGTCGAGCGCCGTGAAATAGACGTCGACCCGAAACAGGCGCGTGAGCAGGTGCGCAACGGCTTGCGCGAGCAGAAATTCGAAGGCGCTTACGCCGACTGGGTGCGCGAGCTGCGCGGCCGCGCCTATGTGGAGATGCGCGAGCCCCCGCAATGAAGCACCAGGCGCGCAAGCGCTTCGGTCAGCATTTCCTGACCGACAAACATGTCATCGAGTGCATCGTTGACGCGATCAAGCCGCAGCCCGAAGACGCGCTGGTTGAAATCGGCCCTGGCCTTGGTGCGATGACCCTGCCGCTGTTGCGGCGCTGCCCGGCCTTCATGGTGATTGAGCTGGACCGCGACCTCGCAGCTCGCCTGCGCGGGCGCACTGGGCTGACTGTGGTTGAAGCTGACGTGCTGCGGGTGGACTTTGCGCAACTCGCCGACCAACTGGGCCAGCCGCTGCGCGTCGTCGGCAACCTGCCGTACAACATTTCATCGCCGATCCTGTTTCACCTGCTGGGCGTGGCGGATCGTGTGCGCGACCAGCACTTCATGCTGCAAGCCGAAGTGGTGCAGCGCATGGCGGCAGCGCCGGGCGGCAAAGATTACGGCCGACTGAGCGTGATGTTGCAGTGGCGCTATGAGATCGAGTCGGTGCTCGACGTGCCGCGCGAAGCTTTTGATCCCCCGCCCGCTGTTTTGTCGGCGGTGGTGCGCATGGTGCCGCTGGCGCAGCCGCCCTTGCGGGACAGCCGGCTGCTGGGCGAGCTGGTCACCTGCGCGTTTTCACAGCGGCGCAAGCTGCTGCGCCACACCTTGGGCAAATGGCTCGACCAAAAACAATTCACCGGCACCTTCGACACGCAAAGGCGTGCAGAAGAAGTGCCGGTGACCGAGTTTGTCGCGCTGGCTCAAGCCTGCGGCGCTTGAAACCTCAGGCTGCGTTCAGCCAGGCCGAGGTATCAAAGGCGCTGCACATCATCGGCATGTTCATGCCGAAGTTGGGATTGAAGCCGTTCTTGGACACGGCAACTTTGGCCGGTGCCTTGACAGGCGCGCTGGTTTCCGTGGGGGCCGTTTCAGCAGCCCGCTCCCATGACCCTAATTCTTGGGAGCGGGCTACTGAAAAGAATAGAAACATCGGAACGGTATTCGTCGCTCAGCCCAGAAATCGGCCGCGTCGCGGAAAACGTCCAGCAATTGCTCACGCGCCTCACGGTCAAAGCGGGCGTTGTCTGGCAACTGCTCCAGCACCACGACAAAGCCCGGCTGCATGCCGGCCTTGTTGACAAGGTCGGTCATGCAATCGAAGAGTGCATCGAGGTTTTTGCCGAAATGCTCGGGGAAGGTAAAGGCCTTGGCTATGGCCTCCAACACCTCTTGTTTACCCGGCGCCGAAGCGACGTTGGCATACAAAAAATGATGTCCCGCCTCAGCGGCCGCGCTCATCAGATCATCCACGCGATAGGCGCGGATGGACTGCACGACGTTAGGTCGGATGGTCTGCAACTGCATAGGTCGCGATCCTCCTGCTGGCAATTAAAAAACGATCAACAAAAAACTTCCGGTCACGGCACGATGCGGTTGAAGCTCGTGTAGTGGTCGGCGGTGTAATAACAAGCCTGGGGCTTCTCGGGTTGACGTCCGCCGCAGATGATGCGGCGAGCACCCCGGTTTTTGGCCCCCGGCGTTTTGACGGTGTACTCGCGGTAAAAGCCCCGTGCTGCGCTGGGCAACTGCTTTTCGCGGTTACCAAACACCGTGCCGTCTTTGTCGTAGGGGAAAGGCCCCCCGCGAACGATCAGCTCGTGTGTCTGGCGCGCCTGAAGCGGCAAGTCAGCCAAAGCCACGGTGTTGGCGTCTGCGGGCATGCCTTTGGCACTAACGCCACTGGCTGCCGCCAAACCAAACAGGGACACAGCGGTAGCAAGTGCAAACTTGCGAACAAAGCTACCGGCTGTCATGACACCTGCGCCCACCACGGGGACACTCCCTTAGAAACAAGTCTGAAATGTTACCGGAAGGGGCAAAAAATCTCAAGGGATTGCCCTAAAGAAGGGCGAAATCCAGGGTCTATTAGTGAATGCTTACATGCAAGCGCGTGCACAAAAAGTCACAATTGCAGAAAAGTAAGGCTTCACCACCCTTTCAAGGGTTGCCCTTGCCGCTGTTCTAGGCCTCAACCGCTCTCATCGTGCCGCGTTGGCATCCGCCACGGTGAGCGCCGCCATGTTGACAATGCGCCGCACCGTGGCCGAAGGCGTCAAGATGTGCACCGGTTTGGCCGCGCCGAGAAGCACCGGGCCGATGGCGATACCTCCACCGGCGGCCGTTTTCAGCAGGTTGTAGCTGATGTTGGCCGCATCGATGTTGGGCAGCACCAGCAGGTTGGCCTCGCCGGTCAAGCTGCTGTGAGGCATCAAATCATGCCGATGCTGCGCATCCAAGGCGGCGTCGCCGTGCATCTCGCCATCCACTTCCAGCCAGGGCGCACGGGCTTGAATCAAGGCCAAGGTGTCGCGCATCTTGATGGCCGACGGCTGGTTGCTGGAGCCAAAGCTGCTATGCGACAGCAGGGCGGCACGCGGCGCCAAGCCGAAGCGGCGCATCTCTTCAGCCGCCAGCACCGTGATTTCTGCCAGCTGCTCGGCCGAGGGGTCGTAATTGATGTGGGTGTCGACCAAGAAGACTTGTCGCCCTGGCAGCATCAAGCCGTTCATGCAGGCATAGGTGCCGACACCCGCGCGCCGGCCAATAACCTGCTCGATGTGCTGCAGGTGCTGGGCGGTGGAGCCCCAGGTGCCGCAGATCATGCCGTCCACTTCGCCCTTGTGCAGCAGCATGGAGGCCACCAGCGTCAGCCGCCGCCGCATTTCAATCTTGGCCAACTGAATGGTGACGCCTTTGCGCTCGGTCAGGCGGTGGTAGGTCATCCAGTAGTCGCGATAGCGCGGGTCGTCGTCGATGTTGACCACTTCGTAGTCGCGCCCGGCCACCAGGCGCAGGCCCAGCATCTCGATGCGTTTGGTGATTTGCGCGGCGCGGCCCACCAGCCAAGGCTTGGCCACGCCTTCGTCAACGATCACCTGTACGGCACGCAGCACGCGGCGGTCTTCACCCTCCGCAAAGGCAATGTTCTTGCGTTTGGCGCGCTTGGCCACCGCGAAGATGGGCTTCATCATGGTGCCGCTGGCATAGACAAAGGTCTGCAGCTTGTCGCGGTAGGCGGGCAGGTCTTTGACCGGGCGCTGCGCCACGCCGCTGTCGGCCGCGGCCTGGGCCACGGCGGGCGCAATCATCATCATCAAGCGCGGGTCAAAGGGCTTGGGAATCAGGTACTCCGGCCCAAAGCTCAAGCTCGCGCCCGCGTAGGCCGAGGCCACCACATCGTTTTGCTCGGCTTTGGCCAGGTCGGCAATGGCATGCACAGCGGCAATTTCCATCGCATCGGTGATGGTGGTGGCGCCACTGTCCAGTGCACCCCGGAAGATGTACGGAAAGCACAGCACGTTGTTCACCTGGTTAGGGTAGTCCGTGCGGCCGGTGGCCATGATGGCGTCGTCGCGAACGGCCTTGACCTCTTCGGGCATGATTTCCGGCGTGGGGTTGGCCAAGGCAAAAATCAAGGGCCGCGCGGCCATGCTCTTGACCATCTCTGGCTTGAGAACGCCAGCAGCCGACAAGCCCAAAAAGACGTCGGCGCCAGCGATCACCTCAGCCAGTTTGCGTGCGCTGGTGGCTTGGGCAAATTCCACTTTGTCCGGATCCATCAGCTCGGTGCGGCCTTGGTATACGACGCCAGCCAAGTCGGTGACCCAGATATTGCGGCGCGGCACACCTAGCTTGACGATCAAGTTCAGGCAGGCCAGCGCAGCCGCGCCAGCGCCTGAGGTCACCAGTTTAATATCCTCAAGCTTCTTGCCAACCACGGCCAGGCCATTGAGCAGCGCAGCGCCGACAACGATGGCGGTTCCATGCTGGTCGTCATGGAAAACCGGAATCTTCATACGCTCGCGCAGCTTGCGCTCAATGTAGAAGCAGTCTGGCGCCTTGATGTCTTCCAGGTTGATGCCGCCAAAGGTCGGCTCCAGCGCGGCAATGATGTCCACAAGGCGGTCTGGGTCTTTTTCCTGCACTTCGAGGTCGAAGACGTCGATGCCGGCGAACTTCTTGAACAGCACGCCTTTACCTTCCATGACCGGCTTGGATGCCAGCGGTCCGATGTCGCCCAGCCCCAGCACGGCCGTGCCGTTGGTGACCACCGCAACCAGGTTGCCGCGCGAGGTGTAGCGGAAGGCATTGGCCGGATCGGCGACGATTTCTTCGCAGGCAGCGGCCACACCCGGCGAGTAAGCCAGTGCCAGGTCACGCTGATTGACGAGCTGTTTCGTCGCGGCGATTGCGATCTTGCCGGGTGTCGGGAACTCGTGATATTCGAGCGCGGCGCGGCGCAGTTCGTCGCGCTTTTGAGATTCGCTGGCCATGAACTGTCTCCTCTTGGCGGGGGGCGGATTGTAGGCAGCCCCAAAATGAAGCCTGGAGTGTGCGCGACCTGGCGCGAAACTTACATGCGCGAAAGTGCGTAGCGCGACGGCGGGCTGCACAGGAATACTCGACAACATGGCCACTGTGCCCCCAAACCCAAGCGCGACCTCAGCGACGACGCCCGCAGCGACCACTGCATCGCGCAATCGCATCGAGCGCCCGCGTCGCATGCTGCTTTGGGCCAGCTTGATTGGTTTGCTGCTGGTGGCACAGAGCCTGTTGGTGGTGCTGACCTTGTCTTACGAGAACAACCGCGCGCAAGAGCAGGTTGAGGCCGTGGCGGCGCAAGCTGTGGCGGACCTCAAACGCAGCTTGTCACTGGCAGTGCAAGAAATGCAGGTCTTGACCTGGGACGACGACAACGAAGCGGCGCCTTGGACCACCCGGGCACGCGCGCAACTGCAGCACCGGCGCGACTTGGTTCGGGTGGAGCTGCGCGACAACCAAATGGCAATCGTCGGCTCGGCAGATTCGTCTTTTTCGCCCACCGACTTGGCTCAACGTGAGCGTGGCGGCAGCTCATTTGAAGCTGATGCCGCCTGCACGGCCGCACAGCAGGCGTCGACCCCGGTGCTCTCAGCGTCGTACTTTGTACCCATGGGCGATGGCCGTGGCCGTGAATTGATAGACCTGTGTTTGCCGCGCCTGAACCGGGGCCAGACGGCGGGTTTTGTGGTCGCCTCGTTTGTGCTGAGCGCTTGGTTGGAAGAGGCAGTGCCGCCGGGGCGGGGGCAGAGCTACGAAATCAGCTTCATTGAAAGCGATGGCGCGCGCTTGGCGCGGGCCGGCGCCTCGCGCGGGGGCGGCATTTATCGCACCGAAAGGCTGGTTGATTTGCCCGGCCGCTCGTTGCAATTGCGGGTGGAAAGCGCGGCGGGCCGGCCCAGCCTGATACCGAATTTCACCGTCGCCATGGTGGTGGGGCTGAGCACGGCCTTGCTGGGCTTGGCCGTGGCTCTGGCGCGTGACGGTCGCCGGCGCGCCAAGGCCGAGCAAGCGCTGGCTGAAGCCTTGGCCTTTCGCAAGGCCATGGAAGATTCGCTGAGCACGGGGCTGCGCGCGCGTGACCTGGAAGGCCGCATCACCTACGTCAACCCGGCGTTTTGCAGCATGGTGGGCTACAGCGTTGACGAGCTGGTGGGTGCGTCGCCAGTGCCCCCGTATTGGCCGCCCGAGCACGTGCAGACCTACGCGCAGCGCCAGAAAACACGCATGTCCGCTCCCGCTGACGACCTGTCAGCGCGCGCACGCGAGGGCCATGAGACGGTCTTCATGCGCCGCACGGGCGAGCGCTTTCCCGTCATGATTTACGAAGCGCCCTTGGTGGACGGCCACGGCGAACACACAGGCTGGATGGGCGCCGTGCTGGATGTGAGCGAACAGCGCCGGGTTGAAGAGCTGTCGCGCCAGCAGCAAGAGCGGCTGCAGGCATCAGCGCGCCTGGCTACCATGGGCGAAATGGCTTCGCTGCTCAGCCATGAGCTGAACCAGCCGCTGTCGGCCATCGCCAGCTATGCCACGGGTTCCTTGAATCTGGTGGAGCAGGCCGACGAGCAAACGCCTGCGATGCTGCAACAGGCGCTGACCCGCATTGCCGAACAAGCCGAGCGCGCTGGCCGGGTCATCAAAAGCGTGCACGACTTTGTGCGCCGCCGCGAGCAGCACCACGAGTCCATTGCCGCCGAGCGCTTGTTTGAAGCAGCCATGCCTTTGATGCGCTTGCAGGCGCGGAAAAGCGGTGCGCGCATCGAGGTGGATGTGCCGGCCGAACCGCTGCTGGTGCGTTGCGACCGCACGATGGTGGAGCAGGTGCTGCTGAACCTGGCGCGCAACGCCATACAAGCCATGGAAGACGTGCCGCTGGAGCAGCGTGTGCTGCGCCTGAGCGCGCAGCGCGAATCACCGCGCATGGTCAGCTTTACGGTGACCGACTGTGGCGCAGGCATCCCGGCTGAAGTGGCAGCCAGCTTGTTTACGCCGTTTTTCACGACCCGCGCCGAAGGCATGGGCCTGGGTTTGAGCTTGTGCCGCACGGTGGTTGAGCAACACGGTGGTCAACTCGCGTTTGACTCGCCCTGGCCGGCTGGGGCAACAGGCGGCTGCCGCTTCCGGTTTACCCTTGCGGCTGTGCGTGACCAGCGCGACGCCGTTCGCGATGCGCGCGACCTGAGCGAAAAACGCAGCGACCCCAAACGCACAACCGAATGAACCCTGTTCCATGTCTGTAGCTAGCGGCTTGCCCATGGTGTACCTCGTTGATGACGAAGATGTTGTCCGCGATGCCTTGGCCTGGCTGCTGCGCTCGCGCCGTCTACTGTCTGAGGCTTATGCCAGCGGCGAAACTTTTTTGTCGTTTTTGGCGCAGCGCCAGGCGGACGGTCAATCGCCCTGGCCCACGTCGCCCAGTTGCCTGCTGCTGGATGTGCGCATGCCGGGCATGAGCGGGCTGGCGCTGTTCGAGCAATTGATCGATCTGGGCCTGCTGCCATTGCTTCCGGTGATCTTTTTGACCGGGCATGCCGATGTGCCCACGGCCGTGGCCGCCGTCAAGCGTGGCGCCTTTGACTTTGTTGAAAAGCCGTTTTCGAACAATGCCCTGGTTGACCGGGTTGAACAAGCGCTGGCGCTCAGTGCGCAGGCCCTGCGCGCACGCGAAGAGCGTGGCCGCCGCGAGCACCTGCTGCAAGGGCTGACCGAGCGCGAAATTGACGTGCTGCGCCAGGTGATCGAAGGGCGGCCGAACAAACTGATCGCTGATGCCTTGGGGATCAGCGTGCGTACGGTGGAAGTGCACCGCGCGCGGGTCTTCGAAAAGATGGGCGTCAAGTCAGCCGTCGAGTTGGCTAACCTGCTGCGCCCAGAGGGTGAAGCCAAGGGGCCTGCGGCGTGAGTGCTTCGCCCCGCGCACCGATGGGCGAGTTTGACCTCATCGCCAAATGGTTCACGAAGCCAGCGCGCCGCTCGCCGCTGGGCGTGGGTGACGATTGCGCCTTGCTGGCGCCTCGGGCCGGGCAGCAATTGGCGGTGTCAACCGATCTGCTCGTTGAGGGTCGGCACTTTCTCAGCACGGTACCCGCTGATCTGTTGGGCCACAAGTCACTGGCAGTTAATTTGAGCGATTTGGCAGCCTGTGGCGCCGAGCCTCTGGCATTCACTTTGTCATTGGCAATGCCGCGTGTGGACAGCGAGTTTCTCGAAGGCTTCGCCTCTGGGCTTTGGACTTTGGCCGACCGCTTTCATGTTGATCTGGTGGGCGGTGACACAACGGCTGGACCGCTAACTATTGGCATCACGGTGTTTGGTGAAGTGCCTAAAGGCGCTGCCTTGCTGCGCAGTGGCGCGCAGGTGGGCGACGACTTGTGGGTCAGCGGCACATTGGGCGATGCGCGCTTGGCCTTGGAAGCTTTTCGTGGCCGCGTGTCCTTGAGTGAAGTCGGCTTTGCACAGGCCCGCCGCGCCATGGAGCAGCCGCAGCCGCGTGTTGAATTGGGCCTGGCACTTCGGGGCTTGGCGCACAGCGCCATCGACTTGAGCGACGGCCTGCTGGGCGACCTGGGCCATGTGCTGGCGCGCTCGCGCGTGGGCGCGGTGGTGGATGAAGCGCTGCTGCCGCGCAGTGCCTTGCTGGCAAGCCAAAGCAGCCTGATGCAACGGCAATGCCTTTTGACGGGAGGCGACGACTATGAACTGTTGTTCAGTGCCGCGCCGCAAGATGCGCAGCGCGTGCTGCAGGCTGGGCAGAGCTGTTTGACCACGGTCACCCGCATCGGCCGCGTGGTGGCTGATGCCGGATTGATCGTGCGCGACTCGGCTGGTCAAGCCCTGAATCTGCACGGCCAACACGCTTTCGACCACTTCGCACCATGAGCCCAACTGACTCGACTGCTGAGACTACCGAGGTGGTCGTGCCGAATGCGACCTCCAGCATCAAACTCACGCCGCGTTCACCCAACGTGGGTTTCATGCTGCGCCACCCCGCGCACGGCATCGCCCTGGGTTTTGGCAGCGGGCTGTCGAAGTGGGCTCCGGGCACGGTGGGCACCCTGTGGGCTTGGTTGACCTTCAGCGTGGCTGCGCCGTGGCTGCAAGAGTCAACTTGGGCTTGGGTGCTTGTGCTGTCCACCCTGGCGGGATGGTGGGCCTGCACCATCACCGCGCACAATTTGGGCCTGGCCGACCCCGGCGCCATCGTGTGGGACGAGGTCGTCGCGTTTTGGTTGATCTTGTGGATCCTCACGCCCGCCAGTTTCACCACGCAGTTGATCGCCTTTGGGCTGTTCCGCTTTTTTGATGCCGTCAAGCCCGGCCCTGTAGCGTGGGCAGATGCATTGCTGAAAGACAGCCCGCAGCCCGCACTGCGGGGCCTGGGCATTCTGGTGGACGACTTTGTGGCGGCGGGCTGCACCTTGTTGGTGGTGGCGCTGTTGGTGTTTGCGGGTGGCCTGACTCGCTAACTTGCAACAGCATGCTGCATCAACGGACGACATGACTGAGCAACAACTGCTTGAACTGACGCTGGCCTTGGGCGAAGCCTTGCGCGCGCGAGGCGAACGCTTGGCTACCGCAGAGAGTTGCACCGGCGGCCTGCTGGCCGGCGCCTGCACGGCAGTGGCCGGCTCCAGTGACTGGCTGGAGCGCGGTTTTGTCAGCTACAGCAATGCCGCCAAGATGGAGTTGCTGGGCGTGCCCGCCACGCTCATTGAGCAACACGGTGCGGTCAGCCAGCCCGTGGCCGAGGCCATGGTGCGTGGCGCGCTGGCGCATTCACCGGCCCAGTGGGCCGTGGCCGTAACCGGCATTGCCGGCCCCGGCGGCGCGGTCGCCGGCAAACCGGTGGGCACCGTGTGGCTGGCTTGGGGCCAAGCGCAACACATCAACAGCCTGCTTTTGCAGCTCGGCGGTGACCGCGCCGCCGTGCGCCGCCAAACGGTTGAGACAGCCCTGATGATGTTGCTCGACGCTGTTCGTGCGCAACCAACGGCAGCCGAGGTCATGAAGCGCGCCGCGTCAGCCGCGCCCCTGCACGTGGTACTCATGGGTGAGCTGGAGGCCGACGAGTTCGACGAGTGGCTCACAGCGCTGCGCGAAGCCAGCGGCTCCGGCACGCAGTGGCTGACCGAAGCCCAAGCACGCTCGAAACCGCATCTGGCCCAGCAAGTGCAGGCGGCAGTGGTTGCGCAGCCCGCGCCGGGCAGTTTGCAGGGCTGGCCGCAACTGCGCTTGATTCAATCGCTGTGGGCCGGAGTCGACCGCATCTTGGCTGACGCGAAAGTGCCGCAGACCGTTCCGCTGGCGCGCATGGTCGACCCCATGATGACGCGTGCCATGGCCGAGACTGCGGTGTGGGCGGTGTTGTCACTGCACCGCGGGTTTTTCGACTACGCACATCGCCAAACCCAGACCACGTGGCACGCGCACGCGCAAACGCGCGCCGCCGACCAGCCCATCTTGGTGCTGGGCCAAGGCGAGATGGGCTTGGCGGTCAGCGCTGCGCTGCGTGCGCAAGGCTACCCCGTGCGAGGTTGGCGCCGCAGTGATGGACCTGATGCTTTGTGGGCCGCTTTGCCCAAAGCTCGCGTGCTCGTCAATCTGCTGCCACTGACTTCAGAAACCAGAGGCCTTATCGACGCCAGCTTGTTGGCCGCGCTGCCGCAAGGCGCCAGCTTCGTCAATCTGGCGCGCGGCGCGCATGTGATCGAAGCCGAGCTCTTGGCTGCGTTGAATGCAGGGCACATCCGGCATGCCGTACTGGACGTCTTCCAAACGGAGCCGCTGCCGACCGATCACCCCTTCTGGCGCCATCCCAAAGTCACTGTGCTGCCCCACGCGGCGGCGATGACCGACATCCGCAGCGCCGCAGCCGTGGTTGCGGAAAACCTGCGGCGCCTGCAAGCGGGCGAGCCCGTGCTGCACCCGGTGGACCGCACGCGCGGGTATTGAAAGCAGCAATCTGACGAAGACGGGCGCGGCTCAGCCCGCAGCCAGCGCCAGTGCAGCTCGCCGTTTGGCAGCGCCGCGCTCCGTGGGGCGGCTGATGTGCAAGGCCATCAGGCTGAGTCTGCGCACGGCATCCCAAGGGTCGCGCGGCCAGTCGGGCCGCAGCAGGCCTTTGGCCACGCCGTCGCAAGCCACAGCCGCCAGCAACAAGCGACCCAATGCCGCCGCACTGAAGCGCTGCACTGCACGTTCGATCAGCTGTTGCCTTGGGCCCCAAAGCCGCGCTTCCGACAGCGCCATCGGCATGGGCCGCCCGTCGTCCAAAGCCGAGCGGACGCGCGCCAAGTCCCGAAAGTCGTTGGCCAGTTGCCAGTGCACGCCCACCGCAGTTTCACCCTCGTCGCGCAGGCCATCCAGCATGCGCAACGCGCGCGCCACCTGGCCATCCAACACAGCGGCGCAGAACTGGCGAATGTCGTAACGCGCCACGTCCAAGACGGCCGATTCGATGTTGTCCGCGCTGAGCATGCCGGCCGGGTGCAGCAGCGCCAGCTTTTGAATTTCCTGGTGCGCTGCGAGCAAGTTGCCTTCCACACGGTCGGCAAAAAAAGCCAGTGCCTGCTCGCCTTCAGGGCCCTCGGCCACACGCTGGTCTTGGCGCGCCAGGCGCGCAGCGATCCACGCGGGCAGTGCGCCGCGTGCGACGCCGTCGATACGCACCTGCACGCCGGTGGCGTCCAGCGCCGCCATCCAAGCGCTCTTTTGTGTGGCGCCGTCCAGCTTGGGCAACAGCACCAGCGTCACCACACCTTCGGGCAAGGTCTGCACATAACGCTGCAAGGCATCGTTGCCATCTTTGCCGGGTTTGCCTGTTGGAATGCGAATCTCCAGCAACTTGCTGCTGGCAAACAAGCTCATGGACTGCGCTGCGCCCAGCACGGCACTCCAGTCCACATGCGCGCCGCTGATATGAAACACCTCGCGCTCTTCGCAACCGCTGGCCCGCGCGGCAGCGCGGATGGCGTCGGCCGCCTCCTGCATCAGCAAGGGCTCGTCACCTTGCAACACGTACAAAGGCCGAATGCCTTTGGCCAAATGGGCGCCGAGTTGGTCAGGGCGAAGCAGCATGTGGGTGCTTTGCGTCAAATAAGATTCAAAGTTTGACAGCCGACAGGCGCCGCAACACTTGCTGAACGATGTCGGCCTGCATGTCGCGCAAGATTTGCGCCTCTTCATGCTCCTTGGCCAAAGCCTGGGTTTCGCTGTAGCTCAAGTCGCGCGCCTGTACCAGCTCCGCCGCCGGCGCCAGCTCGCGACCGCCGCCGCTTTCAAGCCGAAAGACCAAGCGCAGGCGTAACTGAATTTCGCGCACCTGCGCGGCCGCGGTGCTGGCAACCACTACACGCTGGCGCTCGTCGGCCGTGACCCGCATCACCACCTCGGCCTGTGCCGGGCCGGGCACCAGTTGCACCTGCGACGCCAGCGTGGCGCGCAACTCGCGCTCCAAGGGCGAGCGGTTGGCAAAGCCCAGCAGCGCCAGGCGCGTGAAGGCCATGGGCGGGTTGGTGCGCAATTGGAAGCCGCACCCGACCACCAAGCCGCACCCACCCAGTAACAGGCTTCGACGCAGACCCGCTTGATTCACAAAATTGCGTCGCTCAAACGACCACGTTGACCAAACGCCCCGGCACCACGATAACTTTTTTGATCAGTTGGCCCTCACTGAAGCGCGCCACTTCAGCGCTGGCCAAGGCCAGGCTCTCGATGGCGCCTTTGCTCGCATCGGCGGGCACGCGGATGGAGCCGCGCAGCTTGCCGTTGACCTGCAGCATCAATTCAATCTCGGTGCGTTGCAGGGCTGACTCGTCCACCACGGGCCAGGGCGCATCCAACAATTCGCCGTGCTCGGTGGCGTAGCCCAGCTCGCGCCAGAGCTGGAAAGCGATGTGCGGGCAGGCGGGATACAGCACACGCAGCAACAAGCCGAACCCTTCGCGCAGCGCACCGGGCGACTGGCCTTTGAAGCCCTCCAGCGCATTGAGCATCTTCATGGCGCCCGAAGCCACCGTGTTGTATTGCATCCGTTCGTAGTCATAGCTCACCTGCCGCAACACGGTGTGCAACTCAAAACGCAGGTCTTGCGCGCCCTCCAGGCTGCCGCCCGCCGTCAACGCCAAAGTGTGTTTGGCGCCAAAGCCCCATACCCGTTTGAGAAAACGATGCGCGCCCTCAACGCCAGCGTCGTTCCACTCCATGGTTTGCTCGGGGGGCGAGGCAAACATCACAAACAAGCGGGCCGTGTCGGCGCCGTAACGGTCGATCACCTCTTGCGGGTCTACACCGTTGTTCTTGGACTTGGACATGGTCGTCCAGCCCTCGCATTGAACGGGCAGGCCATCACCTTTGGTCGTGGCGGAGACCACCTTCTGGTACTCGTCACGCACGATGTCCAGGTCGTGTGCCCAGAAATACTCACGGCCTGCGGCTTCAGTGGTGCGCTGGAACGCTTCGTTCAGCACCATGCCCTGCGTGAGCAAGCGCGTGAAGGGTTCGTCCACCTCGATGAGCTTCAGGTCGCGCATCACTTTGGTCCAGAAGCGCGCGTACAGCAGGTGCAGGATGGCATGTTCGATGCCGCCGATGTACTGGTCCATCGGCATCCAGTAGGTCGTGCCCGCGCCCACCATGGCGCTGTCCAACTGCGCATCGCAGTAGCGCATGAAGTACCACGAGCTGTCGACGAAGGTGTCCATCGTGTCGGTCTCGCGCCGCGCGGGCTTGCCGCAGGTGGGGCAGGTCACGCCCGCGTGAAAGCCCGTGTGTTTGTTCAGCGGGTTGCCACTGCCATCAGGAATACAGTCTTCTGGCAAAACAACGGGCAACTGCGCCACGGGCACCGGCACCGCGCCGTGTTCGGCGCAGTGGATGATGGGGATGGGGGTGCCCCAGTAGCGTTGACGGCTAACGCCCCAGTCGCGCAGGCGCCAGGTAGTCTTTTTGCCGCCCAGCCCTTTGGCTTCCAAGGCGGCCGCGATGGCATTGACGGCGTCAGCGCATGTCAAGCCGCTGTAGAGGTCTGAATTGATGACCACGCCGCGCGCCTTGTCGGCGTACCACTCGTGCCAGTGGTGATAGTCATAGTGCGGTTCGCCATCAATGTGGATGACCTGCAGGATGGGAATGCCGTACTTCAGCGCGAAGGCAAAGTCGCGCTCGTCATGGCCGGGCACGCCCATCACGGCGCCGTCGCCGTAACTCATCAACACGTAGTTGCCCACCCACACCTCCACCGGGCTGCCGGTAATGGGGTGCGTGACGTGCAGCGCGGTCTTGACGCCCTTCTTTTCTTGCGTGGCCAGTTCGGCCTCGGTGGTGCCGCCGGCTTTGCATTCGGCGATGAAGGCAGCCACAGCGGGATCGGTCTGCGCTGCGTGCGCCGCCAAGGGGTGCTCCGGTGCCACGGCACAAAAGGTCACGCCCATGATGGTGTCGGCGCGGGTGGTGAAGACATACAAGCGCCCGTCCTGCAGGGCCTGCCCGTCGCTGCCGCGAATGTCGTGCGTGAAAGCGAATCGCACGCCTTCACTGCGGCCGATCCAGTTTTCCTGCATCAGCTTCACGCGTTCGGGCCAGCCAGGCAGGTCTTCGTTCAAGGCCTCCAGCAATTCGCCCGCGTATTTCGTGATCTTCAGGTAGTAGCCCGGAATCTCGCGCTTTTCCACCAGGGCGCCACTGCGCCAGCCGCGGCCGTCAATGACCTGCTCGTTGGCGAGAACGGTCATGTCCACCGGGTCCCAATTCACCACCTGGGTGCGGCGCTCGGCGATGCCGGCTTCGAGCATTTTTAGGAACAGCCACTGGTTCCACTTGTAATAGCTGGGCGAGCAAGTGGCGACTTCACGGCTCCAATCGATGGCCAAGCCCATGGCCTGCATCTGGCCCTTCATGTGCGCGATGTTGGAGTAGGTCCACTGCGCTGGCGGCACTTTGTTTTTCATGGCCGCGTTTTCGGCCGGCAGGCCAAAAGCGTCCCAGCCCATGGGCATCAACACATTCATGCCTTTCATGCGCAATTGGCGCGCCAGCATGTCGTTGATGGTGTAGTTGCGCACATGCCCCATGTGCAGTTTGCCGCTGGGGTAGGGCAGCATGGAGCAGGCGTAAAACTTCGGGCGTGCCGGGTCTTCAGTGACGCGATAGACGTCGCGTGCTTTCCAGTCCGCCTGTGCGGCGGTTTCGACTTCGTTGGGGACGTAGCGTTCGTTCATCCCGCGATTGTAGGGAGCCGCTCCCCGCGGACTCACCCAGCGAACTCAGCGAGCTGCGGTCGGGGCTTCCGTGACGAAGCCAATGCGCGTCAAACCCGCCTTTTGTACCAGGCTGATAAGTTCGGCCACCTTGCCGTAGGGCACACGCGAGTCGGCGCGCAGATGCACTTCGGTGCTGCGGTCGCGTTTGGCGGCCGTGCTGGCCTGCGCGGCCAATGCCTCGGGTGTGGTGGGTTGGTCGGCCAGGAACAGCCGCCCTTCGGCGTCCAGCGCCACTTGCAAGGCCTGCCGGCTTTCGGTCGGGCTGGTGCCGTCGGCTTTGGGCAAGTCCAACTGCAAACGAGACGCCATCAAGGGCGCGGCGATGATGAAGATCACCAGCAGCACCAGCATCACGTCGATCAAGGGCGTCATGTTGATGTCGCTCATCGGCGGCTGGCCGACGCGGCGTTCAAGGCGCCCGAATGCCACGGCTTGAACGATCTGTCTGCTGGGCGTCGAGCGCGAAGTCGCGCAGGTCTTGCGCGAAGCCTTCCAACTCGGCTTCGGCTGCGGCAATCCAGCGCCCAAACAGGTTGTAGGCCAGCACGGCAGGAATGGCCACAGCCAGACCGGCGGCGGTCATGATGAGCGCTTCACCGACCGGGCTCGCCACTTTGTCGAGGCTGAAGCTGGCCGCCTCGCCCACCGCCACGAGCGCGTGGTAGATGCCCCAAACGGTCCCCAGCAAACCGATGAATGGCGCGGTACTGCCCGCCGACGCCAACACCACCTGGCCCAACTGCAGGTGTGCCAGACCCCGGTGCAGGGCATCGCGCAAGCGGCGCGTGAGTTGGGTGGCTGGTTGGGCCTGGGCCTGCAGCGTGTGCGCTGGGGCATCTGCGCGGGCAGCGTCCACCAAGGGCACCAGCATTTGTTCGCGGTCCATGGCTGCCAACCGGGCACGCCCGCTGGGCCAGTCGGCTGCGTCCCAAAAGGCCGGAACGGCCTGCGCGATGTCGCTGCTGGCGCGTTTGAGCACATAGAGTTTCCAGAAAATCAGCACCCACACCAGCACCGACAGTGCCAGCAAGATCAGTGCAACGGCAGCGCCTACCGCGTCGGTTCGCTCCAGGTAAGCACTGAAACCACCCATGCTGCGCGCAATGCCCTGGCGGTTTAGAGGCCGAGCACGGCATCCATGCCGTACAAGCCGCTGGTTTTGCCCGCCAAAAACTGCGCGGCCCGCAAGCTGCCTTGCGCGTACCCGGCGCGGCTGGATGCCTTGTGCGAAATCTCGATGCGCTCGCCGGTTCCGGCAAACAGCACGGTGTGGTCGCCCACGATGTCGCCGCCACGAATGGTGGCAAAGCCGATGGATGAGGGGTCGCGCGCGCCGGTCAAGCCCTCACGAGCAAAAACACCGCATGCCTTCAAATCGCGGCCGATGGCTTTGGCCACCACTTCGCCCATCTTCAGTGCGGTGCCGCTGGGCGCATCGACTTTGTGCCGGTGGTGCGCTTCAATCACTTCAATGTCGTATCCGTGGCTGAACGCGCGTGCGGCGGTTTCCAGCAGCTTCATCACCACATTGACGCCCACGCTCATGTTGGGTGCCATCACCAAGGCGATGTGCTGCGCGTGCTGGGCGATCAACGCCTTTTGTTCTTCACTGAAACCCGTGGTGCCGATGACAGCGTTCACGCCCAGCCGGCGGCAGGCCTTGAGGTGTTCCAGCGTGCCTTCAGGGCGCGTGAAGTCGATCAGCACCTCAGCACCGCGCAGGGCTTGGTCGAGGTCGGCGGTGACGCGAACGCCCGTGTTTTTGCCTAAAGATTGGCCCGCGTCTTGGCCCAGGCTGGGGGCGCCAGGCACATCGAGTGCGCCGTGCAATTGCATGTTCGCTGCGGCTGTGATGGCTTCAACCAGCATTTGCCCCATGCGCCCGCTGGCGCCTGCAACGGCGATTCGCAAAGGCGCGCCGGCCGCTTGGCCGCTCACTTCGGCTCCAGCGGCGGGTAGGTGCGAGCGACCCCCAGTGGCGCGTTGGCTTTGACGTCCGCCTGCTTGGGTGCCGGCACCGGCAAGTTTTGGCGCTGTGCGTCCGTGAGTTCCAACTCCGGCACCGCGCGCTTGCTCAGCGGCGCAATGCTGGCCACAAAGCCGGCCTCGTCAGGCAAGTCGTCAGGGGCCTGTAGGCGCTCCAGCCTGCCAGCCTTGTCGAACCGCGCAACAACCGTGCGCTGCTGCACGGCCGTCCCGGCGCGGCGAATCGAGAAGATGTAATCCCAGCGGTCTGCGTGGAAGGGGTCGGCCAGCATGGGTGTTCCCAATATGGCCTGCACCTGTTCGCGCGTCATGCCTGGGCGGACCGCGCTGGCTTGTTCTTTGGTGACGGCATTGCCCTGGACAATTTCGATGCGGTAGGGCGTGATGAAGCCCAAGAAGCTGTCGGTCGATTGGGTGCGCGTGCCGCAACCCGCCAGCAGCGTGAAGGCAAGCGTCGTGGCCAGCGACGGCGCGAGGGTCTTCAGTCGTCTCGATATCATGCGCGAATTCTAATGGCCGGGTGCCCCAAGGCGCCGCTGCGAATGAACCGTCTCGAAGAGCTCAAGCACAGTGGCCTGAAGGCCACGCTGCCGCGCTTGAAGATTCTGGAAATCTTCGAAGCTGGCGCCCAACGCCACATGACGGCCGAAGACGTCTACAAGGCCTTGCTGGCCGTGGACGCGGACATCGGGCTGGCCACGGTGTACCGCGTGTTGATGCAGTTTGAGCAGGCCGGGCTGCTGCTGCGCAGCAATTTCGAATCGGGCAAATCGGTCTACGAATTGAACCAAGGCCAACACCATGACCACTTGGTCTGCCTGACCTGTGGCCGTGTCGAAGAATTTTTTGACGCTGAAATTGAAAGTCGCCAGCACGTGGTGGCCCAGGCCCGCGGTTTCAAGATTCAAGAGCATGCGCTGTCGATGTACGTGCAGTGCACCAAAAGCGACTGCGAGCACCGCCGCCCGTCTGTTTGACGCGGATCGATCATCGGGAGCGAGCGCGCGCTGAAGGGCTCAGTCAGCGCTGCCGCTCTCAAGCGCCTTTTGGTGGCGCTGAACAAATTCTCTGTAGGTATCGATGCCACGCAGTTGCAGCACGGTGTTGCGCACGGCGGCTTCCACCAGCACCGCCAAGTTGCGGCCGGCATCCACCTGAATCACCACTTTGCGCACCGGCAGCCCCAGCACATCCTGGAACAGGGGCTCATGGGGCAAACGTTCAAACTCACGCTCCATGGTCTCGCGCCGCACCAGGTGCACGATGAGTTTGAGCCGCATCTTGCGGCGTACCGCAGTTTCA
Source organism: Rubrivivax sp. (assembly GCA_965249635.1). Lineage (GTDB taxonomy): Bacteria > Pseudomonadota > Gammaproteobacteria > Burkholderiales > Burkholderiaceae_C > Rubrivivax. The sequence goes on from OZ252249.1 coordinate 463,741, forward strand.
CCAAAGATCGCCTTGATATCCAGCAGGCCGATGCCGCGCACTTCCAGCAAGTTGATGAGCAGCGGCGGGCAGCGGCCTTCAAGTGCGGTTTGGGACACGCGATAAAGATCAACCGCGTCGTCGGCCACCAGACCATGCCCGCGCGACACCAACTCCAAGCCCAGCTCGCTTTTGCCCAAACCCGATTCACCCGTGAGCAGCACGCCCAGGCCCAAGATGTCGAGAAACACGCCATGCAAGGTGGTGCGTTCAGCGAAGCGCTGGCTCAGTTCGGCGCGCACCACGTCAATGACCAAACCGGCCGAGGCCTGCGTGACAAACAGCGGAATCTCCGCGCGGTCGCACATGGCTATGAGCCGGGGTGGTGGTGTCTCGCCGTCTGCGACGATGATGACGGGCGGCTCCAGCGTGACGATGCGCGAGATGCGGCGTTCTTGGTCGTCCGGGTCGCTGTCCTGCAAATAGGCCACCTCGCGGCGCCCGACGATTTGCACACGGTAGGGGTGGATGTAGTTCAGGTAGCCGACCAAGTCGGCAGCCGAGCGTGCGTCGCGCACGGCGGCTTCTTCAAAGTGGCGTTCGGGGTGGGCGTGCCCGGCTACCCACTCCCAGCGCATCGCGGCGCGATGGTCTTCGAACAGCGCCTCGGCGCTGATCGTGCCGGGCTTCATGCTTCGGTCTTCAGTGGCTGCCAGCCGGCGATCAAAGCATGCACTGCCGCAGCGTCGCCTTCCGCTTTGAGCTTGTCGCGCAGGTCGCGGTCTGACAGCATTTCCGCAATCTCGGACAAGATTTCCAAGTGCCGCTGTGTCGCCGCTTCGGGTACCAGCAAGAAGATCAACAGCGATACGGGCTCGTCGTCGGGTGCGTCAAAGGCAATCGGCTGTTGAAGCCGCAGCACGGCGGCCAGTGGGTTTTTCAAACCCTTGATGCGCCCGTGCGGAATCGCCACACCGTGGCCCAAGCCGGTGGAGCCCAAGCGTTCGCGGGCGAACAAGTTGTCGGTGACGGTGCCGCGCGCAATGGCGTGCTGGTTCTCAAAAAGCAGGCCCGCTTGTTCAAAGCCGCGCTTCTTGCTGGAAGCGTCAACGTTCACCAGCACGTTGCTGGCGGGCAGGATAGCGGCGAGTCGATTCATGGGCTGCTGGTCCTGCGTGCAAGCAGGGTTGCGACGCCGGCAAGGCGTAAGCGGGAAATTATAGGAAGACGCTGTCCTGCGCGTGCGCACTCTGGCGACAGGCTCGGCGGGCTGCTGCGCCGCAGCAACAGGCAGCCACAAAAAAGCCCCGCGACTGCGGGGCCTATTGGGCGGGCTGCGCTGGGGTCAGCGCCGCTTACGGATTCAGGAAAGGCTCGCATCCAGCCGCTTGCTCGCGACGTGATGGTGGTCTTGCAGCCGGTCTTTGTGGCGCACCACTTGGCGGTCCAGTTTGTCCATTAGTTGATCCACAGCCGCGTACAGGTCTTCATGTGACTGTTCGCAAAAGATGTCCCTGCCTTTGACATGCAGGGTGACTTCGGCGGTTTGGCGGCGCTCTTTCTCCTTTGTGCGCTCAACCGAAAGCAACACATTGACATCAACCACTTGGTCAAAATGCCGGGTAACCCGGTCTAGCTTAGTTAGCACATACTCTCGCAACGCAGGAGTCACTTCAATGTGATGGCCGCTAATGGTGAGGTTCATCCCAGGATCCTTTCTGCACGTGTCGGAAATTGAGGCCCCAGACCGATGGGGCACTTGCAGTTTGCGCCTGAAGTGCGCGCCAGGCAAGCGCGTGGGGCCCAGGCCCACCAACTTTTCGTACAGACATTTGACGGTGGCGTGAGGAGGATCACGGCGGGCCCGTATGTTGCTTGCATCCCACAAACCGGTGAGCTTCGAAACTCAGGCGGCAAATACCGATTGGCAGCCCTTAACCCCAACTGAACACTTTGGGGCCGTGCTGCACAGCAATAAACACCGTACCAGGAGAACGAGATGAAGTTGAGACCCGTCGCCCAAGCTGCCGCTTTGCTGTGTGCCGCGATCCCTGCGTTCGCGCAAACAGCAGCCGGTGCCAGCGAGCCCCAGCAGCGCATCATCGTGACCGGCTCCAGCATCAAGCGCATTGCCAGTGAAGGGGCATTGCCGATGCAGGTCATCACGCGGGCAGAACTTGCGCGCGAGGGCCTGACCAGCGCTGAACAAGTCGTGATGATGCTTTCGACCAATGGCACGGGTTTGGACAACCTGGCGTCGAACGCAGATGTGGTGGGCGGCGCCCAGCGCGGCAACAACGGCGCTGCGTCGGCCAACCTGCGGGGGCAGGGCGCCAATGCAACCTTGATCTTGATGAACGGGCGGCGTGTGGCGGCGCACGGGCTGAACGGCGGCGTGGTTGACTTGAACCAGATTCCGATGTCCGCGATCGAACGCATTGAAGTGCTGAAGGATGGCGCCTCCGCCATTTATGGCACTGACGCCATCGGTGGCGTCATCAACTTCATCTTGCGCACCGACATGGTCGGCCTGACGGCCGAAGCGGGTGTCGATGTCACCGAGGCCGGCGGGGGCAATATTCACCGCGCTTCGGTCACCGGCGGGTTTGGCAAGCTCGACAAAGATGGTTTCAACGTGATGGCCACCTTGGCTGTGCGAGACGCCAAAGCGCTGCGGGGCGACCAACGCGACTTCGTCAACACCTTTCAGCCCGACCGCGGGCTGAGCGTGGATACGCGCGGCACGCCGTTCGCGACGATCTTCCCGCTGGCCGGCACCTTGTTTCCGACGGCCGCCGCAACACCTTTGCTGCCAGGCAGCACCACTGTTCGAGCGTCAGGAGGTATCAATCTCTTGAACCTGGCGGGTGCTGAAGGCTGCGGTTCGATCGCCGGCCAGGCGCCGTATGACGCGGTGCTGTGGCAATCGCCCACCAGCCAGCTGTCTTGCGCATGGGACACGGGACGAGCTGCGGTTTTGCAGCAGCCCATCACGACCACCAATCTGGTTGCACGGGCCACGTTCAAGGTTCAGCAGCATCAACTGGCAGCTGAAGCGGTGCTGTCACAAGCCGAATCGGCGAAGCGCTTCTCCAATCTGCAGATGACGCCTAACACGACGACGCAGCAGCTGAGATTCCCGCGCAATGCGGCGTCCCAAGTGGCGTATGACGCCGTGTTCAATCGTCTTCTCGCGGCCTTTCCCGGGCAGGTGACCGAAGCCCAGCGTGGGCAAAGCTTGGCGTACCGTTGGCGTTGCATTGAGTGCGGCCCGCGCGAGATCGAAACCCAGGCCGACACCCAGCGATTGGCCTTTACGGCGGACGGCCCCTTGTGGAACACCGGCTGGGACTACCGGGCGGGCGTTCTTCAATCCACCAGCGAGGCCCAGTCGGTATTGGGTTCCGGCTATTACTACCGTGGCACCGGTGCCACCGGCACGGTTACGGGCCCAGGTATCGTGCCGGCGCTCAACAGCGGGCGCATCAATGTCTTTTTGCTGCCTGGCCAAACCCAAAGCGCTGACGGTTTGGCTGCTTTGGAAGAAGCGTCGGCCCGCGGGGTCATTTTGTACGGCGGCAAATTCACAATGACGCAGGCCGACTTGTCTGCGTCAGGGCCGGTGTTCAAGCTGCCCGCAGGCCAGGCGATGGCTGCTGTGGGTATTGACCTGCGCACTGAAAAGTATCGATTCAATGGCGATGTGCGGGATGCCGCTGCGCGCCCGGTGATCGTGGCCGCGCCCACTGATGACGCCAATGCCTTGTCCGGTGTGAAGCGCGACATATCCGCCGTTTACGGCGAATTGCTTTTGCCTTTACACAAAACCTGGGAAGCTACGCTGGCTGTTCGTACCGATGACTACACCGGCTTCGGGCGCACCACCAACCCGAAGGTGTCCACACGCTGGAAGCCGACCGATCAATTCCTGATGCGCGGCTCCTACGGCACCGGCTTCCGAGTGCCCACGTTCAACCAGCTTTACAACGGCAGCGTGGCGGCGACTTTTACCGGCGCCACTTTGGTAGACCCGCAAAACTGCCCAACGGGCCGCGTGGATGCAGCGCGCCCCGGTTGCGAGTCGATTCGCCCCGACACCATCTCAGGCGGCAAAGCAGACCTTGGTCCCGAAGAAGCCAAGATGACCTCGGTCGGCTTTGTTTGGGAACCCAACGCCAATTTCAGCGTGGGCATGGACTGGTGGTCCATCAAGCGCGAAGGCACTATTCAGATCTTGACGCTGACCCAGTTGGTCGATAACTACGCGCTGCTGGGCAGCCGCTTCAACCGCGACGCCGCAGGCAACTTGCTGAGCATCGACCAGCGTTGGGTGAATGCGGGCGAAACACAGACCGAAGGCATCGAGATCAACCTTCGCGGCGCGTTCAACGCGGTTGGGGCCAAGTGGACCACGGGCTTGGACGGCACCTACTTGCTGAAGAAGAAATCTCGCGTCTTGCCCAATGTGGACTTTGGGGCCAGCGAAGTGGGCAAGTTCAGCTTTGCCGACGACCTGGGCTTGCGCTGGAAGCACACCGCCTGGATGACTTATGCACGCGGCAACTGGAGCGCAACCGTCTCGCAAGTCTTCCGCTCGGGCTACAACGACCAAGTGCTGCCGGGTGTTTCGTCGGGCGCGGTGGTGCCCGCCAATTGGAACCCCAAGGTCGACAGCTACAGCACCTTCAACATCAGCGCCAGCTACAGCGGCATTAAGAACCTCACGCTCACCGCAGGCATCAAAAACCTGCTGAATACCGACCCGCCATTCACAGTCGCGTATGACAGCAACTTTGGTAGCGGCAGTTCTTGGGAGCCGCGTGTGGCCGACCCGCGCGGGCGCTCGTTCTTGCTGGGTGCTGAGTACAAGTTCTTCTGACGCTCCCAACAACATTGAAGCCCACGCCCACCAGCATTCGAGCCCACAGCTTCATGGGCTTGGAGCCCGGCCCGCGCTTGATCGTCACAGGCGCGGTGCATGGCAACGAGACCTGTGGCACGCAGGCCATTCGGCGCTTGTTGGGCGAACTTGCGCAAGGCCATTTGGAGATCACACGCGGCCAGCTCACCTTCGTGCCGGTGTGCAACCCGCTGGCCTTCAGCCGGGGCCAACGCATGGGCGAGCGCAACCTCAACCGGCGTTTGCAACCCAGCCACGCACCGCGTGACAACGAAGATCGCATTGCCAATGTGCTGTGCCCCCTGTTGGCGGCGCATGACGTCTTGTTGGACCTGCATTCATTTCGCGGCCCCGGCAAGCCCTTTGTTTTGTGCGGGCCACCCAACAACACGGGCGCGCTGGAACCCTTTGGTCACGAGGCGCAAGAGGTGGCGCTGGCCACACACGTGGGTGTGGACCGCATCGTCGAAGGTTGGATGAGCGCGTATGCCGGTGGTATCGAGCAGCGCCGTGCCCGCGCCGCCGCCGGCGATAGCGCCGCCGCGGCCGCCATTGAAGACCCGAGTTATGGCGTCGGTACGACGGAATACATGCGATCTCAGGGCGGTTACGCAGTCACCTTGGAATGCGGCCAGCACGACGACCCGGCCGCGCCCGAAGTGGCGCGCCATGCCATTCTGCAGACGCTGGCGTTGTTGGGCTTGGCCGATGTGCCCTTGCAGGCTCCGTCCGGTTCCTTTGAAGCGCTCAAGCTCACGCAAGTGCTTGACCGTCATGCCGAAGGTGATTTTTTTGTCAAGGAATGGAGCAGCTTCGACGCCGTCACAGCGGGCGAATTGATTGCCAAACGTTCGAGTGGTGAAGAGGTGCGCGCGCCGCAGAGTGGGCGCATCGTTTTCCCGGATGTCAACGCCAAGCCGGGGCATGAATGGTTGTATTTGGCGTATGCCAGCAGCCGGCAGTTTTGACCCGCCGGCGCTGAAATCCACGGTCGTGAGGGCTGTTTCGGTGAGTCCGTCACATGCTGTCGGCTGCTACACTTCGTGCATGATTTCGGTTCACATTCAGAACAACGCCGCTTCTGGGCTTTTTACAGCCCAGGGAGCTTGGCCCTGGCGCCGCTCAGCCGCCTTCTGATTGAACGATGCCCGGCTCGGGCAGCACCTGAACCCGAAGCCCCGGCGCCTTTCTGACTTGCAGCGCCCATGGGCGCTGCCGTTGATGAAACAGGACCGTGACGTGATCACCGAACTCGAATTCAAAAGCCTTGCCGCGCAAGGCTTCAACCGCATTCCCTTGATTGCGGAAGCCTTTGCCGACCTCGAAACCCCGTTGTCGCTCTACCTGAAATTGGCAGGCGGCGCGAAGAACAGTTTTCTTTTGGAATCTGTGGTGGGCGGGGAGCGCTTTGGCCGCTACTCCTTCATTGGTTTGCCCGCCAAGACCCTGCTGAGGGCCAGCGGTTTCAAGACCGAAGTCGTCACAGACGGGCTTGTCGTTGAAACCTTCGAGGGCAACCCGCTGAACTTCATTGAGGATTACCAAAAACGTTTCAATGTGGCGCTTCGCCCGGGTCTGCCGCGCTTTTGCGGCGGCCTGGCGGGGTACTTCGGCTACGACGCCGTGCGCTACATCGAGCCCAAGCTCGCCAAGACCTGGAAAGGTGGTGGCATCGACACGCCGGACATCCTGCTGCTTCAGAGTGAAGAGCTCGCCGTCATCGACAACTTGTCGGGCCGGCTCTACCTGATCGTTTACGCCGACCCCAGCCAATCCGAATCCTACTTTCGCTGCAAGAAGCGCTTGGGTGAGTTGACGGATCGGCTGCGCTACAGCGTGTCGGCGCCGGCAGTCAAGCGCGGCCCCAGCCACCCAGTTGAGCGTGACTTCGACAAGGCCGATTACCTTAAGGCTGTGCTGGCCAGCAAGGAACTGATTGCCGCAGGCGACATGATGCAGGTGCAGATCGGCCAGCGTTTGAGAAAGCGCTACACCGAAAGTCCTTTGAGCCTTTACCGCGCGCTGCGTTCGCTGAACCCCAGCCCGTACATGTACTTTTACGACCTGGGTGATTTTCAGATTGTGGGCGCATCGCCTGAAATTCTGGTGCGCCACGAACGCGTCGAAGCCGAGGGCAAGACCGAAGAGCGCGTGACCATTCGGCCGCTCGCTGGCACGCGCCCGCGCGGCGCAACGCCAGAATTAGACAAGGCGCTGGAGGTCGAACTGTCTAACGACCCCAAAGAGCGCGCTGAACACCTGATGCTGATTGATTTGGCGCGCAATGACATCGGCCGCATCGCGAAAACCGGCACCGTCAAAGTGACCGACGCCTTTGTCATCGAACGCTATTCGCACGTGATGCACATCGTCAGCAACGTTGAAGGCGTCTTAAGAGACGGCGTCTCCAGCCTGGATGTGCTCAAAGCCACCTTCCCGGCCGGCACACTCACGGGCGCGCCCAAGATTCACGCCATGGAAGTCATTGACCAGCTGGAGCCCGTGAAGCGTGGCATCTATGGCGGTGCATGCGGCTATCTCAGCTTTGCCGGCGATATGGATGTGGCCATTGCCATTCGCACCGGCATCATTAAAGACAACACCTTGTATGTGCAGGCCGCGGCCGGCATCGTGGCGGATTCAGTGCCCGAGCTCGAATGGAAAGAAACCGAAGCCAAGGCGCGCGCCCTGATCCGTGCGGCTGAGTTGGTTGAGGAGGGCTTCTGACATGCTCCTCATGATCGACAACTACGACAGCTTCACCTTCAACCTGGTGCAGTATTTCGGCGAGTTGGGTGCCGAAGTCAGGGTGTTTCGCAATGACGAAATTACCGTGCAGGGCATCGCTGAGTTGCGCCCCGCGCAGCTGGTGGTGTCGCCGGGGCCTTGCTCGCCGACGGAGGCCGGAATCAGCGTTGAAGCCATTGCGCACTTCAAAGGGCGGCTACCCATTCTGGGCGTTTGCCTAGGTCACCAAGCCATAGGTGCAGCTTTGGGCGGGCGCATCGTGCGCGCAAAAACCCAGATGCATGGCAAGGCCAGCACCATCGACACCGACGAGCGCGGCGTCTTTGCAAGCCTGCCTCGGCAGTTCAGCGTCATCCGCTACCACTCTCTGGTTATCGAGCGGGAATCGCTTCCGGTAGAGCTGGAAGTTAGTGCTTCGTCTGATGACGGCGAAATCATGGGTGTGCGGCATAAGGGTTTGGCGGGTACCGCAACGCCGATGGAGGGCGTGCAGTTCCACCCCGAGTCCATCCTCAGCGAGCATGGTCACGCGATGCTGCGAAACTTTTTGACCATGGCCAAAACATAGGAGCCGCTAATGCCCATCACCAACACCGAAGCGCTGACGCGGGTCATCGAGCACCGCGAAATTTTTCATGACGAAATGCTGGCGCTGATGCGGCGCATCATGAGCGGCGAGATGTCGCCCGTGATGATGGCCGCGCTGCTCATGGGCTTGCGCGTCAAGAAAGAAACCATCGGCGAAATCACGGCTGCCGCGCAGGTGATGCGCGAGTTTTCAACCAAGGTGGACGTGGCCGACCGCGAGCATTTGGTGGACATCGTGGGAACCGGGGGCGATGGCTCGCACACCTTCAACATTTCCACCTGTTCGATGTTCGTCGCGGCGGCTTGCGGCGCGCGGGTGAGCAAACATGGCAACCGGGGCGTGAGCAGCAAAAGCGGCAGCGCGGACGTGCTGGAAGCGCTCGGCGTGCCGATGAGCTTGTCGCCTGCAGCGGTGTCGCGTTGCATCGCAGATACCGGCATCGGTTTCATGTTTGCCCCCAACCACCACCCGGCCATGAAAAACGTCGCGCCGGTCCGGCGCGAATTGGGTGTGCGCACGATCTTCAACATCCTGGGCCCACTGACCAACCCAGCTGATGCGCCGAATATCTTGATGGGCGTGTTTCACCCGGACCTGGTGGGCATCCAGGTGCGTGCGCTGCAGCGCCTGGGCGCGCAGCATGCGGTGGTTGTTTATGGGCGCGACGGCATGGACGAGGTCTCGTTGGGCTCCGCCACGATGGTGGGTGAGTTCAAAGACGGCGCCATACGCGAATACGAAATTCACCCCGAAGACTTTGGCATGACCATGGCCAGCAGCCGCTCGCTCAGGGTGGACTCACCAGCGCAGTCCAAAGCACTGATGCAGGCCGTGTTGGCTAACGAAGAAGGGCCGGCGCGTGACATCGTGATCTTGAATGCTGGGGTGGCGCTGTATGCCGCCAACCTGGCTGCGAGCATGGGCGACGGCGTGGCCTTGGCGCGCGAGGTGGTTTCCAACGGCAAGGCGTTGGCCAAGATGCAGCAGTTTGTCGGCCGCGCGCAAGCTCTGGCGGCTGCATGAGTGCCGACATCCTGAACCGCATCGTGGCGGTCAAGCGCCAGGAGATTGCGGCCGCGCAGCGTGCGCAGCCATTGGCAGCTTTGCGAGCCCGTGCGCAAGACCAAGCTCCGACGCGCGGCTTTGAGGCAGCCTTGCGTGCCAAATTGGCTGCCGACCAGCCTGCCGTGATCGCAGAGGTTAAAAAAGCCAGCCCCAGCAAAGGCGTGCTGCGAGAGCACTTCGAGCCCGCCGACATTGCCCGCAGCTACGCACGCCATGGCGCGGCCTGCTTGAGCGTGCTTACCGACGAGCAGTTTTTCCAAGGCAGCGCGGCGTTTTTGCAGCAAGCGCGAGCAGCCTGCGCGCTGCCGGTCTTGCGCAAGGACTTCATGGTCGACACTTATCAAGTCGTCGAGGCGCGCGCCATGGGGGCGGACTGCATCCTGCTCATTGCGGCGTGCCTGGATGACCCGTTGATGCTTGAACTGGAAGCCAGTGCGCACGAGCTGGGCATGGATGTGTTGGTTGAAGTGCATGACGAGCTTGAGTTGGAGCGCGCACTTCAACTTAAAACAGCGCTGGTGGGTATCAACAATCGCAACCTGAGGACTTTCGAGGTGTCGCTAGACACGACGCTGGGCCTGTTGCCACGCGTGCCTCAAGACAAGCTGCTGGTGACGGAGTCTGGCATCCTCAAACCGGCCGACGTGCAGCGCATGCGCCAAGCCCAAGTGAACGCGTTTTTGGTGGGCGAGGCCTTCATGCGGGCACCGGACCCCGGCCTTGCGTTGGCCACCTTGTTTGCATGACAGCCGACGACCTGGCGGCCGCCTTCCAGGGTTTGCCGGCACCGTGGCGTGAGGTGCTACCGGGCTGGACCTCTGAGCGCTGTGCTGACGTGGTCAACCGGGTGCGCGCTGTTTCGGGAGCGCAGCCCATCGGGCCAGCCGACCCCTTTCGCGCGCTGCGCTTGGTAGCACCAGAGGCGGTCAAAGTGGTGGTGTTTGGCCAAGACCCGTACCCCACCGCAGGTCACGCCGATGGCCTGGCCTTTTCAGCGGGTACCGGCAAGCCGGCGTCTTTGCGGCGCATCTTTGCAGTGCTAGAGAAAGATCGGCCGGGATTTGTTCGACCGGCGCGCTGGAGCCTGGACCCCTGGGCGCGTCAAGGGGTTTTGTTGTTGAACCCCACATTGACCGTCGAGATCGGTGTCATCGGCAGCCACCTGAATTGTGGTTGGCAGGCACTTACTTCTGAAATTGTTCGCGTATTGGCGAGCCGTGAGTCGCCGCCCACATTTTTGCTGTGGGGGTCCAAAGCTCAGACCTTTTTTGACGAAAGCTGCGCTGCTCAGTTGTGCCCACCCGTGATGCGCACCCGCCACCCCTCCAACGACTTCAAGCAGGCCTTCATGGCCGACGGCAGCCACTTCACAGCGACGTCGGGCTTGGTTGACTGGTGGTCGTTTGGGGTGCAGTCAATGTAAGAGGCTGTGCTATACTCGTGGGTTCACCGTGGAGGGGTGCCCGAGTGGCTAAAGGGGGCAGACTGTAAATCTGTTGGCTTACGCCTACGCTGGTTCGAATCCAGCCTCCTCCACCAGAAGCTTGTTGCAGGTAGTTTCCGAGTTCCCTTTCAGGCGCTTTCGCGGCCGTGTTTTCAAGGCCGGGCAAGGGTTCAGGCGGGAGTAGTTCAATGGTAGAACCTTAGCCTTCCAAGCTAATGACACGGGTTCGATTCCCGTTTCCCGCTCCAGATTTGGAAACGCTCTGAAAGGTGATTGAAGGTCTGGTGAAGTGTGTCGTTACCGGTTTGCGCAATACCATTTGCGCAGCCCAGTGCCGATGCCCATGTGGCTCAGTGGTAGAGCACTCCCTTGGTAAGGGAGAGGTCGCGCGTTCGATCCGCGCCATGGGCACCACCCGTTAGCCCGGCATCAGGGTGCCGAGCAAGATTTTGATTTCGCCAGGAGAGATTAGAAATGGCAAAAGGCAAGTTTGAGCGTACCAAGCCGCACGTGAACGTGGGGACGATTGGTCACGTGGACCACGGCAAGACGACGCTGACGGCGGCGATCACGACCGTGCTGAGCAAGTTGTTTGGTGGCGAGGCCAAGGCCTACGACCAGATTGACGCGGCGCCCGAAGAGAAGGCTCGCGGCATCACCATCAACACCGCACACGTTGAATACGAAACCAAGAACCGCCACTACGCACACGTTGACTGCCCTGGGCACGCCGACTATGTGAAGAACATGATCACCGGTGCTGCCCAGATGGACGGCGCCATTTTGGTGTGCTCGGCCGCTGACGGCCCGATGCCCCAGACGCGCGAGCACATCTTGCTGGCACGCCAAGTGGGCGTGAAGTACATCATCGTCTTCCTGAACAAGTGCGACATGGTGGACGACGCCGAGCTGCTTGAGCTGGTTGAGATGGAAGTGCGCGAGTTGCTGGACAAGTACGACTTCCCGGGCGACGCAACGCCGATCATCCACGGCAGCGCGAAGCTGGCGCTGGAAGGCGACAAGGGCGAGCTGGGCGAAGGCGCCATCATGAAGCTGGCAGACGCACTGGACAGCTACATTCCGCAGCCTGAGCGTGCCATTGACGGCGCGTTCCTGATGCCCGTGGAAGACGTGTTCTCGATCTCCGGTCGTGGCACCGTGGTGACGGGCCGTGTCGAGCGCGGCGTGGTCAAGGTTGGCGAAGAGATTGAAATCGTCGGCATCAAGGCCACGCAGAAAACCACCTGCACTGGCGTTGAAATGTTCCGCAAGCTGCTGGACCAAGGTCAAGCCGGTGACAACGTGGGCATCTTGCTGCGCGGCACCAAGCGTGAAGATGTCGAGCGCGGCCAGGTGCTGTGCAAGCCCGGCAGCATCAAGCCGCACACGCACTTCACTGCTGAGATCTATGTTCTGAGCAAAGACGAAGGCGGGCGCCACACGCCGTTCTTCAACAACTACCGCCCGCAGTTTTACTTCCGCACGACGGACGTGACGGGCGCGGTGGAGTTGCCCAAGGACAAAGAGATGGTGATGCCGGGTGACAACGTGAGCATCACGGTGAAGCTGATTGCACCGATCGCGATGGAAGAAGGCTTGCGCTTCGCCATCCGCGAGGGCGGCCGCACCGTGGGCTCCGGCGTCGTCGCCAAGGTTATCGAGTAAGGCAGGTTATCCGCAGGGGCATAGCTCAACTGGCAGAGCGTCGGTCTCCAAAACCGAAGGTCGGGGGTTCGATCCCCTCTGCCCCTGCCACGCTGGTTGGCTGTCTACCAGCAACGCATAGAAAACGGGCTGTCCCGTCAGTGAATCTCGCCAACAGGCGCGCAACAGGTCATGTCAACGAACACCGAAGTCGAAACCATCAGCACAGGTGCTGACAAAGCCAAACTGGCGGGCGCTGCCGTGCTGGCCATTGGTGCCGTGGTGGCGTTTTATGCCCTGTCCAAACAAGGGTTTTGGGCCCAGTTGGGCGCGCTGCTGGTGCTGGCTATTGCTGCTGTCGTTTTGTTCTTCACGTCAGAGAGCGGCAAGCAATTGATCGCTTTTGGCCGCGATTCGGTGCGCGAAGTCAAAAAGGTCGTCTGGCCGTCGCGCCAAGAGGCTTTGCAGATGACGGGCTACGTGTTTGCCTTTGTCGTCGTGATGGCGTTGTTCATGTGGTTGACCGACAAGACGGTGGAGTGGGTGCTGTACGACCTGATCCTGCGCTGGCGTGTTTGAACTTCCTACCCTCCTTTCTTGAACAGGCCCGCGATGACCGAACAAGCTGAGAACTCCGAAGTAAGCGCCGCAATGTCGGTGACGACGGCGCCCGGCATGCGCTGGTATGTGGTGCATGCTTATTCCGGCATGGAGAAAGCTGTCGAGCGCAACATCCGCGAGCGCATCGAGCGCGCCGCGATGCAAAGCAAGTTCGGCCGCATTCTGGTGCCCACCGAAGAAGTGGTGGAGCTGAAAAACGGCAAGAAGGCGGTGACCGAGCGTCGCTTCTTCCCAGGTTACGTGCTGGTTGAGATGGTCATGGACGACGAGTCTTGGCACTTGGTCAAGCACACCAGCAAGGTCACAGGTTTTGTGGGCGGCGCGCGCAACCGCCCGGCGCCCATTTCTGAAGCCGAAGTGCTCAAGATCGTCAATCAAATGCAAGAGGGCGTGGACAAGCCGCGGCCCAAAGTGCAGTGGACGGTGGGCGAAGTGGTGCGCGTCAAGGACGGCCCCTTCACCGACTTCAATGGCGCCGTCGAAGAAGTCAATTACGACAAGAGCAAAGTGCGAGTGTCAGTCACCATATTTGGCCGCGCGACGCCGGTTGAGTTGGACTTTGCTCAAGTCGAAAAAGTTTGATTTTTGATCGATGCACACCGCTCCAACCCCGGTGTGTTGCTAGCTTTTGCAGGGTTGATTGACGAGGAGGCTGCGCAAGCGGCCGTTTGAACTCGAGGAGCCATCATGGCCAAGAAAATTGTCGGCTTTATCAAGCTGCAAGTCCCGGCGGGCAAAGCGAATCCATCGCCCCCAATCGGCCCCGCGCTGGGTCAGCGCGGCCTGAACATCATGGAGTTCTGCAAGGCATTTAACGCCCAGACCCAGGGCATTGAGCCCGGCCTGAAGCTGCCAGTGGTGATTACCGCTTACGCGGACAAGTCCTTCACATTCATCATGAAGTCGCCACCGGCGAGCATCTTGTTGAAGAAGGCAGCCAAGATCGAAAAAGGTTCGGGCAAGCCGCACCTGGACAAGGTGGGCAAAGTTACGCGCGCCCAGCTTGAAGAAATTGCCAAAACCAAGATCAAAGACCTGACGGCCGCCAACATGGACGCCGCCGTCAAGACCATCGCCGGCTCTGCCCGTTCGATGGGCCTGACCGTCGAAGGAGTCTGAACATGGCCCAGCTGACCAAAAAAGCCAAGGCCCTGCAGGGCAAGATCGACAGCACCAAGCTGTACCCCATCGACAGCGCCCTGGCGCTGGTGAAGGAATGTGCCACTGCCAAGTTTGACGAGTCCATCGATGTGGCCGTGCAACTGGGCGTGGACGCCAAGAAGTCCGACCAAGTGGTTCGCGGCGCTGTTGTGTTGCCCAACGGTACCGGCAAGACCAAACGCGTGGCCGTGTTTGCGCAAGGCGCCAAAGCTGAAGAAGCCAAAGCCGCCGGTGCCGATATTGTTGGCATGGACGACCTAGCAGCCGAGATCAAAGCCGGCAAGATGGACTTCGATGTTGTCATCGCATCCCCCGACACCATGCGTGTGGTCGGCACCTTGGGCCAGATCCTAGGCCCGCGCGGCTTGATGCCGAACCCGAAGGTCGGCACGGTAACCCCTGACGTTGCGCAAGCTGTGCGCAACGCCAAGGCCGGCCAAGTGCAGTTCCGCGTGGACAAGGGCGGCATCATTCACGCCACCATCGGTCGCCGCTCATTCGACAGCGACAAGCTGACGGGCAATTTGCGCGCCCTGCTGGACGCGCTGAACAAGTCCAAGCCCGCATCGAGCAAAGGTATCTACCTGCGCAAGGTAGCGGTGTCATCGACGATGGGCGTGGGCGTTCGTGTTGAACCGTCCAGCCTGGCCACAGCGCCGGCCGCCTGAGGCAGGAATAACAGCCACCTGCGCGAGTCTGGCGCGGGTGCTTAGTTGGGTGGGCTGCGCAACGGTTTTTCCGCTGCGAAGGTCATCTAAGACCGCTGGTGGGGTTCAAAGCGAAAGCCCAGAACCCCTTAATGGCCAGCGCAGATGGCGGTCCCGCTGTGTAGGAGCCTTTGGGTTTCCGAATCGGCAAGGTCGCTGAAACGTGGTGTGAGCCCGAGTTGCCTGGCAGCAAAGGCTCGCGATGTGTAAGGAGTAGACCTTGAGTCTGAACCGCAATGAAAAAGCAGCCGTGGTGGCGGATGTGTCGGCGCAAGTCGGCAAATCTCAAACCCTAGCGCTGGCCGAATACCGCGGCCTCACGGTGGCTCATCTGGATACCTTGCGCCGGCAGGCGCGCGACAAGGGTGTGTACCTTCATGTATTGAAGAACACGCTGGCTCGTCGCGCGGTGGTGGGCACGGGTTTCGAGGTGGCCAGCGAGAGCATGGTAGGCCCGCTGATTTACGGCTTTTCTGAAGACGCTGTTGCCGCTGCCAAAGTCCTGTCGGACTTCGCCAAAGGCAATGACAAACTGGTCATCAAAGGCGGTGTGTATGCCGGCAAAGCGCTGGATGCCAATGGCATCAAGGCGTTGGCAGCCATCCCCGCGCGCGAGGTGTTGATTGCACAGGTCGCTGGCCTGTTGAAGTCGCCTATCCAGCGCATGGCCGGCGTGTTGGCCGCAGTGGTCGAGAAGAAGGGCGGCGGCGCAGTGGCTGCCGAGCCCGAGGCCGCGCCCGCCGCTTGAGCGGCACTGCAGCCCTAACGATTCAACCGATTCAACGAAATTTAGGAAAACCAAATGGCATTCGATAAAGACGCATTCTTGGCCGCCATGGACAGCATGTCTGTGATGGAACTCAACGACCTGGTCAAGGCCATCGAAGAGAAGTTCGGCGTGTCCGCTGCAGCCATGGCCGCACCGGCCGCTGGTGGTGCTGCCGGTGGCGCTGCCGCCGTGGCAGAAGAGAAGACCGAATTCAACGTCGTGCTGCTTGAAGCTGGCGCCAACAAGGTCTCCGTCATCAAGGCCGTGCGCGAAATCACGGGCCTGGGCTTGAAAGAAGCCAAAGACCTGGTGGACGGCGCACCGAAGCCCGTGAAAGAAGCCATTGCAAAGGCTGACGCCGAAGCGGCCCTCAAGAAGCTTGTAGATGCCGGCGCCAAGGCCGAACTGAAGTAAATCGGCACCAGCCTGCTGCGCGACCTGATCTTGCGCCTGTGTTGCTTGCCGTACGGGAGTACGGCTGCGCTACTCAACGCAACCTCAGGCCGCTCGCGACGGCTGGTATCCGATTTACTGCGCTGATCGATTATTTTTGAGAGCAGCGCGAAGTCCGTTTGGCGAACTTCGCATTGTTCTCTGATCCGACTGCAGAGGACCAGCTTGGTCGGACTTCGGTGCAACGCCGAGGTTGTCCGCCAGCGGCAGGTAGTGGCCTGCCACCAAGCTGAAAGTGTTCGATTCTTATGGAACGGGCACGCCGCCAGTCGCCGAGTCCACACATCACCCAGGCCCGGTGGTGCGCACACGGAGTCCCTACATGGCGCAAGCAACTCAGACCCACAATTTCACCGAACGCAAACGCATCCGCAAGAGCTTCGGCAAGCGCGAGAGCGTGCTCAAGGTTCCTTACCTGCTCACGATGCAGCAGGAGTCGTACATCGCGTTCCTGCAGAAAGACGTTCCGGCCGCAAAACGCAAGCCCGAAGGTTTGCAAGCCGCGTTCCTGTCCGCGTTCCCCATCGTGTCGCACAACGGGTTCGTGGAAATGAAGTTCCTCGAATTCAACATGGCCAAGCCGGCCTTTGATGTGCGGGAGTGCCAGCAGCGCGGCTTGACCTTTGCCGCCGCCGTGCGCGCCAAGTTGCAGATGATCATTTACGACCGCGAATCGCATCCGCAGAAGGTCGTCAAAGAAATCAAGGAGCAAGAGGTCTACATGGGTGAAGTGCCCTTGATGACCGACTACGGCTCCTTTGTGGTGAATGGCACCGAGCGTGTCATCGTCAGCCAGTTGCACCGTTCGCCGGGTGTTTTCTTTGAACACGACAAGGGCAAGACCCACAGCTCGGGCAAGCTGCTGTTCAGCGCGCGCATCATTCCCTACCGCGGTTCTTGGCTCGACTTCGAGTTCGACCCGAAGGACATCCTGTACTTCCGCGTGGACCGTCGGCGCAAGATGCCGGTGACGATTCTGCTCAAAGCCATCGGTATGAAGCCCGAGCAGATCCTGGCCAACTTCTTCAACTTCGACAACTTCCGCCTGATGGACGCGGGCGCGCAGATGGAGTTCGTTGCCGAGCGCTTGCGCGGCGAAGTGGCGCGTTTTGACATTACCGACAAAACCGGTGCGGTTATCGTTGAAAAGGACAAACGCATCACGGCGCGCCATGTGCGCCAGTTGGAGCAAACCGGCACGGGGTACGTGTCAGTACCTGAGGACTTCCTCGTGGGCCGTGTCATCGCCAAGAACATGGTCGACGCGGAAACCGGCGAGATCGTGGCCAAAGCCAACGAAGAAGTTACCGAAGCGCTGTTGAAGAAGTTGCGCGTGGCCGGCATCAAAGAAATTCAGTGCCTGTTCACCAACGAGCTGAACCAGGGCGCCTACATCAGCCAGACGCTGGCGATGGACGAAACCGAAGGCCAACTGGCCGCACGCGTGGCCATCTACCGCATGATGCGCCCTGGCGAGCCGCCCACTGAAGACGCGGTCGAAGCCTTGTTCAACCGGCTCTTCTACAACGCCGACACCTACGATCTGTCGCGCGTGGGACGAATGAAGTTCAACGCCCGCGTGGGCCGCGATTCGCCCGAAGGCAAGATGACGCTGTCCAACGAGGACATCATGGACGTCGTCAAGATTCTGGTTGACCTGCGCAACGGCAACGGCGACGTGGACGACATCGACCACCTGGGCAACCGGCGTGTGCGTTGCGTGGGTGAGCTGGCCGAAAACCAGTACCGCAGTGGTTTGGCGCGCATTGAGAAGGCCGTCAAGGAACGTCTGGGCCAGGCCGAAACCGAAGCCTTGATGCCGCACGACCTGATCAACTCCAAGCCGATCTCTGCGGCGCTGAAGGAGTTCTTCGGTGCGTCACAGCTCTCGCAGTTCATGGACCAGACCAACCCGCTGTCGGAGATCACGCACAAGCGTCGTGTCTCGGCCCTGGGCCCGGGCGGTTTGACCCGCGAACGCGCCGGCTTCGAGGTGCGCGACGTGCACCCGACCCACTATGGCCGCGTGTGCCCAATCGAGACGCCGGAAGGCCCGAACATCGGCCTGATCAACTCACTGGCGCTGTATGCCCAGCTCAACGAGTACGGCTTCCTCGAAACGCCTTACCGGCGCGTGCACGACGGCAAGGTGACGATGGACATCGACTACCTGTCGGCCATCGAAGAGGGCAAGTACGTCATCGCGCAGGCCAATGCCTCGCTGGACAAAGACGGCAAGCTGATTGACGAACTGGTTTCGGCCCGCGAGAAAGGCGAGTCCGTGTTGCTGTCGCCCGAGCGCGTGCAGTACATGGACGTTGCGCCAACGCAGATCGTGTCGGTGGCGGCTTCGCTGGTGCCTTTCTTGGAGCACGACGACGCCAACCGCGCGTTGATGGGCGCCAACATGCAGCGCCAAGCGGTGCCGGTTCTGCGCCCTGAAAAGGCTTTGGTCGGTACAGGCGTCGAGCGGGTGGCGGCTGTCGACTCCGGCACCGTGGTCACCGCGCGCCGCGGCGGCGTGGTTGACTATGTCGACACCAACCGCATCGTGATCCGCGTGGCGGACAGCGAGACGGTGGCTGGCGAGGTGGGCGTTGACATCTACAACCTCATCAAATACCAGCGCTCCAACCAGAACACCAACATCCACCAACGCCCCATCGTCAAGCGTGGCGACGCGCTGGCCAAAGGTGACGTGATCGCTGACGGCGCCAGCACCGACATCGGCGAACTGGCTTTGGGCCAGAACATGCTGGTGGCGTTCATGCCTTGGAACGGCTACAACTTTGAGGACTCCATCCTCATCAGCGAACGTGTGGTTGCCGAAGACCGCTACACCTCGATCCACATCGAGGAACTGGTGGTCATGGCCCGCGACACCAAGCTGGGCAGTGAAGACATTACCCGCGACATTCCGAACTTGAGCGAGCAGCAACTGGCTCGCCTGGACGAAAGCGGCATCGTCTACATCGGCGCTGAAGTGAATCCCGGCGACGTGCTGGTCGGCAAGGTCACGCCCAAGGGCGAAACCACGCTGACGCCCGAAGAAAAGCTGCTGCGCGCCATCTTTGGCGAAAAGGCGTCCGACGTGAAGGACACCTCGCTGCGTGTGGACCAGGGCACCAACGGCACGGTCATCGACGTGCAGGTGTTCACGCGTGAAGGCATCCCGCGCGACAAGCGCGCCCAGCAGATCATCGACGACGAACTGAAGCGCTTCCGACTGGATCTGAACGACCAGCTGCGCATCGTCGAGGCTGACGCCTTTGACCGTATCGAGAAGCTGCTGGTAGGCAAGCCAGCCAATGGCGGCCCGCAAAAGATTGCCAAGGGCACCATCATCGATCGGCCCTACCTGGCGACAGTGGACAAGTACCACTGGTTCGACATCCGCCCGTCAGATGACGAAGCGGCCAACCAGCTCGAGAGCATCAAGAACAGCCTGGACCAAACGCGTCACAGCTTCGACTTGGCCTTTGAAGAAAAGCGCAAGAAGCTGACACAAGGCGACGAGCTGCCGGCTGGCGTGCTGAAGATGGTCAAGGTTTACTTGGCTGTGAAGCGCCGCTTGCAACCCGGTGACAAGATGGCCGGCCGTCACGGTAACAAGGGCGTTGTATCCAAGATCGTTCCGGTCGAGGACATGCCCTACATGACCGACGGCACGCCCTGCGACATCGTGCTCAACCCGCTGGGCGTTCCATCACGGATGAACGTCGGGCAGGTGCTGGAGGTTCACCTGGGCTGGGCCGGCAAGGGTATTGGCCAACGCATCGGCGACATGCTGCAACGTGAGGCCAAGATTACCGAGCTGCGCAAGTTCCTCGACGAGCTCTACAACAAGAGCGGCGGCAAGTCTGAGCAACTTGAAAACCTGTCGGACAGCGACATCCTTGAGATGTCGGGCAACCTGGCCAAAGGCGTGCCTTTCGCCACGCCCGTGTTTGATGGCGCAGCCGAAGAAGAAATTCGCGGCATGCTCAAGCTGGCCTACCCGGACGACATCGCCGCCGCCAAAGGCTTGACCAGCACACGCACGCAGGCATCTCTGTTTGACGGCCGTACGGGCGATCAATTTGAGCGCCCGGTCACGGTGGGCTACATGCACGTGCTGAAGCTCCACCACTTGGTCGACGACAAGATGCACGCGCGCTCAACAGGCCCGTACAGCTTGGTCACCCAGCAGCCGTTGGGCGGCAAGGCGCAGTTTGGCGGCCAGCGTTTCGGCGAGATGGAAGTGTGGGCGCTCGAAGCCTACGGCGCTTCCTACATCCTGCAAGAAATGCTGACCGTGAAGTCCGACGACGTGAATGGTCGTACCAAGGTGTACGAAAGCATCGTCAAGGGCGAACACGCCATCGAAGCCGGCATGCCGGAATCGTTCAACGTCTTGGTCAAGGAAATTCGTTCCTTGGGCATTGACATTGAACTCGAGCGCAACTGATTTACGAAGGTAAGGAAGACACCATGAAGGGCTTACTCGACCTTTTCAAGCAATTCACCCCGGATGAGCATTTCGATGCCATCAAGATCGGCCTGGCTTCACCGGAAAAAATCCGCAGCTGGTCGTTCGGCGAGGTGAAGAAGCCTGAGACCATCAACTACCGCACGTTCAAACCCGAACGCGACGGCCTGTTCTGCGCCAAGATTTTTGGTCCCATCAAGGACTACGAATGCTTGTGCGGCAAGTACAAGCGCCTGAAGCACCGCGGCGTCATCTGCGAGAAGTGCGGCGTTGAAGTCACACAAACCAAGGTGCGGCGCGACCGCATGGGTCACATCGACCTGGCCGCGCCTTGCGCACACATCTGGTTCCTGAAGTCGCTGCCCAGCCGCTTGGGTCTGGTGCTGGACATGACACTGCGCGACATCGAACGTGTGCTGTACTTCGAAGCCTACGTCGTGGTCGACCCCGGCATGACGCCGCTGAAGAAGTTCTCGATCATGACCGAGGATGACTTCGAAGCCAAGCAGAAGGAATTCGGCGACGAATTCGTGGCCTTGATGGGTGCAGAGGGCGTGAAGCGCCTGCTCGAAGACATGGACCTGGACGTTGAGATCGACAAGATCCGCAACGACATGACCGGCTCCGAGCTGAAGATCAAGAAGAACGCCAAGCGCCTGAAAGTGATGGAAGCGTTCAAGCGCTCCGGCATCAAGCCGCACTGGATGATCATGAGCGTGCTACCCGTGCTGCCGCCGGACCTGCGTCCGCTTGTGCCGCTGGACGGTGGTCGCTTCGCCACGTCGGACTTGAACGACCTGTACCGCCGCGTCATCAACCGCAACAACCGTCTGGCGCGCCTGCTTGAACTGAAGGCGCCAGAAATCATCGTGCGCAACGAAAAGCGCATGCTGCAAGAAGCAGTTGACAGCCTGCTGGACAACGGTCGCCGCGGCAAGGCCATGACGGGCGCCAACAAGCGCGCTCTGAAGTCCTTGGCCGACATGATCAAAGGCAAGAGCGGCCGCTTCCGCCAGAACTTGTTGGGCAAGCGCGTCGACTACTCGGGCCGTTCGGTCATCGTGGTCGGCCCGACGCTCAAGTTGCACCAATGCGGCCTGCCCAAGCTGATGGCGCTGGAGCTGTTCAAGCCCTTCATCTTCTCGCGCTTGGAGGCGATGGGTATCGCCAACACCATCAAGGCCGCGAAGAAGGAAGTCGAATCCGGCACGCCCGTGGTTTGGGACATCTTGGAAGAAGTCATCAAGGAGCACCCGGTTCTGCTGAACCGCGCGCCTACGCTGCACCGTTTGGGCATCCAAGCCTTTGAGCCTGTCCTGATTGAAGGCAAGGCCATCCAGCTGCACCCGCTGGTGTGCTCGGCCTTCAACGCCGACTTTGACGGCGACCAGATGGCTGTGCACGTGCCTCTTTCCATTGAAGCGCAGATGGAAGCCCGCACGCTGATGTTGGCCTCCAACAACGTGCTGTTCCCGGCCTCGGGCGAGCCGTCGATCGTGCCGTCGCAAGACGTGGTGCTGGGCCTGTACTACGCCACCCGCGACCGTATCAACGCCAAAGGTGAAGGCATCATCTTCTCTGATGTAGGCGAAGTGCAGCGCGCGCTGGATAACGCACAAGTTGAGGTGACGGCCAAAATTGCCGTGCGCCTGACCGAGTACAGCAAAGACCTCACCAGTGGTGAGTGGGTGCCTGAAACCAAGTTGGTTGACACGACTGTGGGCCGTGCCCTGCTGTCGGAAATCCTGCCCAAGGGCTTGCCTTTCAGCAACATCAACAAGGCGCTGAAGAAGAAAGAGATTTCGCGTCTCATCAACGTGAGCTTCCGCAAGTGCGGCTTGAAAGAAACCGTGGTGCTGGCCGACAAGCTGCTCCAGGCGGGCTTCAAACTGGCCACCCGCGCGGGCATCTCTATTGCCATCGACGACATGCTGGTGCCAAAGGAAAAGCAC
This sequence comes from Rubrivivax sp., assembly GCA_965249635.1. Taxonomy (GTDB): domain Bacteria; phylum Pseudomonadota; class Gammaproteobacteria; order Burkholderiales; family Burkholderiaceae_C; genus Rubrivivax. The sequence continues at coordinate 486,241 of OZ252249.1, forward strand.
GGCTTGATCGAGCGCGCCGAGAAGGAAGTCAAAGAGATCGAGCAGCAATACGTCTCGGGCTTGGTGACGGCTGGCGAGCGCTACAACAAGGTGGTCGACATCTGGGGCAAGACCGGCGACGAAGTTGGCAAGGTCATGATGGCCCAGCTATCCAAGCAGAAGGTGCAAGACCGCGACGGCAAAACGGTGGACCAGGAGTCGTTCAACTCCATCTACATGATGGCTGATTCCGGAGCTCGTGGCTCTGCAGCGCAGATTCGCCAGCTGGCTGGCATGCGCGGCCTCATGGCCAAACCTGATGGCTCCATCATCGAGACGCCCATCACGGCCAACTTCCGTGAAGGCCTGAACGTGCTGCAGTACTTCATTTCCACCCACGGCGCTCGCAAGGGCCTGGCGGACACAGCTTTGAAGACGGCGAACTCGGGCTACCTCACACGCCGCCTGGTGGACGTGACACAAGACTTGGTGGTGACCGAAGTTGACTGCGGCACGCAAAACGGCATGAACCGCCGCGCGCTGGTCGAAGGCGGTGAAGTCATCGAAAGCTTGCGCGACCGCATCCTGGGTCGTGTCACGGCCGTCGAAGTGAATCACCCGGAAAGCCAGCAGGTGCTGCTGGCTGCGGGCGAGATGCTCGACGAAGAAGCCATCGACATGCTCGAAGCCGCTGGCGTTGACGAAGTCAAGGTTCGCACCGCGCTGACCTGCGGGACTCGCTTCGGCATTTGCGCCAAGTGCTACGGCCGCGATTTGGGTCGTGGCGGCACGGTCAACGTGGGTGAGGCCATCGGTGTTATCGCTGCGCAGTCCATCGGTGAGCCGGGCACGCAGTTGACGATGCGCACCTTCCACATCGGTGGTGCGGCGTCGCGTGCCGCCGTGGCATCGAGCGTGGACGCCAAGAGCGACGGCCACATCGGCTTCAACGCCACGATGCGTTACGTGACCAATGGCAAGGGCGAGTTGGTGGTGATTTCCCGTTCCGGCGAAATCATCATCCTCGACACCCACGGCCGCGAGCGCGAGCGCCACAAGGTGCCTTATGGCGCAACCTTGAACATCAAGGCCGACCAGTCCATCAAGGCCGGCACGATCCTGGCGAATTGGGATCCGCTGACCCGCCCCATCATCACGGAATTTGCCGGCAAGGCCAGATTCGAGAACGTGGAAGAGGGTGTGACGGTTGCCAAGCAAGTCGACGAAGTGACGGGCCTGTCTACGCTGGTCGTGATCGACCCGAAACGGCGCGGCGCGATCAAGGTGGTGCGTCCGCAAGTCAAGCTGTTGGACGCTGCGGGCCAGGAGGTGAAGATTCCTGGAACCGACCACTCGGTGACGATTGGTTTTCCGGTGGGCTCCTTGGTTCAGATCCGCGACGGACAAGACTTGGCACCCGGCGAAGTGCTGGCGCGTATCCCGATGGAAGGCCAGAAGACACGCGACATCACCGGCGGTTTGCCGCGTGTGGCCGAGCTGTTCGAAGCCCGCAGCCCGAAAGACAAGGGCACGCTGGCGGAGATCACCGGCACGGTGTCGTTTGGCAAGGAGACCAAAGGCAAGGTTCGCCTGCAGATCACCGACCCGGATGGCAAGGTCTACGAAGAACTTGTGCCCAAAGAGAAGAACATCCTGGTGCACGAAGGCCAGGTGGTCAACAAGGGCGAGTCCATCGTCGACGGTCCGGCCGATCCGCAGGACATCCTGCGCCTGCTGGGCATCGAGGAACTGGCGCGTTACATCGTTGACGAAGTGCAGGACGTCTATCGCTTGCAAGGTGTGAAGATCAACGATAAGCACATCGAGGTGATCGTTCGCCAGATGCTGCGTCGTGTGCAGATCGTCAACTCGGGCGACAGCAGTTACATCGGCGGCGAGCAGGTCGAGCGCTCCGAGCTGCTGGACACCAACGACCGTTTGCGCGGCGAAGGCAAAGTGCCGGCGACGCACGCTGACGTGTTGCTGGGTATCACGAAGGCATCGTTGTCGACGGACTCCTTCATCTCTGCGGCGTCCTTCCAGGAAACCACGCGCGTGCTCACCGAGGCTGCCATCATGGGCAAGCGCGACGAGCTGCGCGGCCTGAAAGAAAACGTCATCGTGGGCCGCTTGATCCCGGCCGGCACGGGCATGGCCTTCCACGTGGCCCGCAAGGCCAAGGAAGAGATGGACGATACCGAGCGCAAAGCCATTGCCATGCAAGAAGCTGAAGAGCTTGCGGCTGCGCAATTGGCCGGCGTTGAGGCTGCAGCAGCCGCAGCGTCGGGCGATGACAGCAGCGTTGGCTGAACACGCAGCAGTAGCAGCTGCCCACAGGTGACTCTGAGAGGGGTTACTTGATCGGCGCTGAAAAGGGCGGCCTCGGCCGCCCTTTTTCTTGGGTGCAGCAAAGTCCTGTTAGAGACGCAGCGGGCTCTCAGCTTCTGAGCCGGGCGCTGCTACCGGCTGGGACGCAAGCCAAGTTTCAGGCGAAGCAATCTGCAGGCCGTGAGACAGGGCTTTGCGCCGCAGCTTCAGCACGGCGCGGTCGCGACTGAGCAGCCAGGGTACCCGCCGTGTGACAGCCAGATCGATGAACATCTGGTCATTGGGGTCGGTGCACCGCAGGCCCATGGCTTGGGCGCGTGATGCATCCACGTTGGCCACCGTCACGCGCGCCACACCGTTCACAAGCGCGAGGACGGCTTCGGCCGTGGAGCCGTAACGCTCGCAACGAAGGGGTCGAATCTCATGCTGCAACTCTTGCAACAGGACCGGGCTCACGATCCAACGCAGGTGGCCGGTTCCCAGCGCGCGACGCAACGCCGACAGCGTGGGGTCTTGGAACAGCCACAAGGCCAGCGCCACATTGGTGTCGAGCACGACTTCTGGAACGGCTGTCGCCACACGGACTTCGGGTTCAAACCCAGGTTTTTGCATCGACCTGGAGAGTTGCTTGCTGTGGTGTAGATGCGAAGTCTTGCGGTAGGCTGGAGCCTGACCTATAATAGCCGGCTTTTCGGCAAACTTTGCCGCGCTCTTTGCTGAGTGGTTGACTGGCCAGGCCTGAATCGCAGGTCCTTTGCAGTGCAGCCCCCTGCCATCCCGTGGCAGCGCTTGGCATGACGCGTTTCGTTGGTCGGAACTTTGATAGCAGCGCGAATCAGCGTCAATGGGCGTCAAAAACAACGCCTCGAACATTTCCACGGGACACTCAGCAATGCCCACCATCAATCAGCTCGTGCGCCAAGGTCGCGAGACCGAAGTCACGAAGTCCAAGTCGCCTGCTCTGCAGGGCAACCCCCAGCGCCGTGGCGTCTGCACGCGGGTCTACACGACAACGCCGAAGAAGCCGAACTCTGCGCTGCGTAAAGTTGCCAAAGTTCGCCTGACCAATCAGCAGGAAGTCATTTCCTACATTGGCGGTGAAGGCCACAACCTGCAAGAGCACAGCGTGGTGCTGGTGCGCGGGGGCCGGGTTAAAGACTTGCCTGGCGTGCGCTACCACATCGTGCGCGGCTCGCTTGACTTGCAGGGCGTGAAAGACCGCAAGCAGTCACGCTCCAAGTACGGCGCCAAGCGTCCCAAGAAGGCTTGATAGGTCTGGCCAGATAGGCCTGCTGCGCGGCTGGGCTTCGCGCTCGCGTTGCACGCCGTATAAGTTTCGGCGGCACCGCTTAACGCAAAGCCAACCGCACGCGACGGCCACTCAAGCCCTTTTCGGCGTTGTGAGTGACCGTCAGTAAGTGACCTGCCTTGGTGGCTGGTCGAGGTTCCTGGGCAACCGGGGCCAACTGAAGTTAACAAAGGAAGTTTGAAATGCCACGTCGTCGCGAAGTCCCCAAACGCGAAATTCTCCCGGACCCCAAATTTGGCTCCGTCGACCTGTCCAAGTTCATGAACGTGATCATGGAATCCGGCAAGAAGGCCGTTGCTGAGCGCATCATTTACGGCGCGCTGGAGCAGGTTGAAAAGAAGGCCGGCAAAGATCCCATGGAAATCTTCATGGTGGCTTTGAACAACATCAAGCCGATGGTTGAAGTGAAGAGCCGCCGCGTCGGTGGTGCGAACTACCAGGTGCCGGTTGAAGTCCGACCGATGCGTCGCCAAGCCCTGGCCATGCGTTGGCTCAAGGAATCCGCCCGCAAGCGCGGCGAAAAGTCGATGGCCGTACGCTTGGCCAATGAGCTGCTGGAGGCCTCTGAAGGCCGCGGCGGCGCGATGAAGAAGCGTGACGAAGTTCACCGCATGGCCGAAGCCAACAAAGCCTTCTCGCACTTCCGCTTCTAAGCCCTGCTATTACCTGTCTGCGGCCGCCCTAGGGTTATTGCTGACCCGCTGGCGGCCCCTGCATTTGGAGTTCCACCATGGCCCGCAAGACCCCCATCGAGCGCTACCGCAACATCGGTATCAGCGCCCACATCGATGCCGGCAAAACCACCACGACCGAGCGCATCCTGTTCTACACCGGCGTTAACCACAAAATCGGTGAGGTGCACGACGGCGCCGCCACGATGGACTGGATGGAGCAGGAGCAAGAGCGTGGCATCACCATTACTTCGGCGGCCACCACTTGCTTCTGGAAAGGCATGGAAATGTCTTTCCCGGAGCACCGTATCAACATCATTGACACCCCCGGGCACGTTGACTTCACCATTGAGGTGGAGCGTTCGATGCGCGTACTGGACGGCGCATGCATGGTGTATTGCGCTGTTGGCGGCGTGCAGCCGCAGTCTGAAACCGTTTGGCGTCAAGCCAACAAATACAAAGTGCCTCGCCTGGCCTTTGTGAACAAGATGGACCGCACCGGAGCCAATTTCTTCAAGGTCTACGACCAGATGAAGGCCCGCCTGAAGGCCAACCCGGTGCCTATCGTGGTGCCGATTGGTGCTGAAGAAAACTTCACCGGCGTGATCGACCTTATCAAGATGAAAGCCATCATCTGGGACGAGGCCTCGCAGGGCATGAAGTTCGATTACAAAGACATCCCGGCAGACATGGCCGACGATGCGCAGAAGTGGCGCGAGAACATGGTTGAAGCTGCCGCTGAGGCCAGTGAAGAGTTGATGAACAAATATCTCGAATCGGGTGAGTTGACCGAGGAAGAGATCAAGCAGGGCATCCGTACACGCACCATCGCCACCGAAATTCAGCCGATGTTGTGCGGCACGGCGTTCAAGAACAAGGGTGTGCAGCGCATGCTGGACGCCGTGATCGAGTTCATGCCCTCACCCGCTGACATCCCGCCGGTGTCCGGCACCGACGAAGACGACAAGCCCGCCTCGCGCGAGCGCACCGACGAGGCGAAATTCTCGGCACTGGCGTTCAAGCTGATGACCGACCCGTACGTCGGCCAGTTGACCTTCGTGCGTGTGTATTCCGGCGTGCTGAAGAGCGGTGACTCGGTCTACAACCCGATTCGCGGCAAGAAAGAGCGCATCGGCCGGATCTTGCAGATGCACGCCAACCAGCGCGAAGAAATCAAGGAAATTCTGGCCGGCGACATCGCTGCCTGCGTGGGCCTGAAAGACGTGACCACAGGCGAAACCCTGTGCGACCCCGACAGCGTCATCACGCTGGAGCGTATGGTGTTCCCTGAGCCTGTGATTTCTCAGGCCGTGGAACCCAAGACCAAGGCCGACCAGGAAAAGATGGGCATTGCGCTGGGCCGTCTGGCTGCAGAAGACCCGTCGTTCCGTCTGCGCACCGATGAAGAAAGTGGCCAGACCATCATTTCCGGCATGGGCGAGCTGCACCTGGAAATCATTGTCGACCGCATGAAGCGCGAGTTTGGCGTGGAAGCCAACGTGGGCAAACCCCAAGTGGCTTATCGCGAAACCATCCGCAAGTCGGTGAGCGACGTTGAAGGCAAGTTTGTGCGTCAGTCGGGCGGCAAGGGCCAGTACGGCCACGTCGTGTTGACCGTGGAACCACAGGAACCCGGCAAGGGCTTCGAGTTTGTCGATGCCATCAAGGGCGGCGTTGTGCCCCGCGAATTCATTCCGGCCGTCAAGAAAGGCGTGGAAGACACGCTGCCGAATGGTGTGTTGGCCGGGTATCCGGTGGTGGACGTGAAGGTCACGTTGACCTTCGGTTCGTACCACGAAGTGGACTCGAACGAAAACGCGTTCAAGATGGCTGCGTCAATGGGCTTCAAGGACGGCATGCGCAAGGCGTCGCCAGTCATCTTGGAGCCGATGATGGCCGTGGAAGTTGAGACGCCCGAAGACTACGCCGGTGGGGTGATGGGCGACTTGTCATCACGCCGCGGCATGGTGCAAGGCATGGACGACATGCCTGGCGGCGGCAAGGTCATCAAGGCCGAAGTGCCGTTGTCAGAAATGTTCGGCTACTCCACCACGCTGCGCAGCATGTCCCAAGGCCGTGCCACGTACACGATGGAGTTCAAGCACTACTCTGAAGCGCCCAAAAACGTGGCCGACTCGATCATCACCTCGCGCGGCAAGTAAGACAGAACCGGTCTTCATTCGGGTGTCGCTCGCTGCCGGTGGCGAACGAAACCACGCCCGAATGGAAACCTAAAACCACACCCACCGGCGCTGCTCTTTTCTCTTGGAGAGATTGAAATGGCAAAAGGCAAGTTTGAGCGTACCAAGCCGCACGTGAACGTGGGGACGATTGGTCACGTGGACCACGGCAAGACGACGCTGACGGCGGCGATCACGACCGTGCTGAGCAAGTTGTTTGGTGGCGAGGCCAAGGCCTACGACCAGATTGACGCGGCGCCCGAAGAGAAGGCTCGCGGCATCACCATCAACACCGCACACGTTGAATACGAAACCAAGAACCGCCACTACGCACACGTTGACTGCCCTGGGCACGCCGACTATGTGAAGAACATGATCACCGGTGCTGCCCAGATGGACGGCGCCATTTTGGTGTGCTCGGCCGCTGACGGCCCGATGCCCCAGACGCGCGAGCACATCTTGCTGGCACGCCAAGTGGGCGTGAAGTACATCATCGTCTTCCTGAACAAGTGCGACATGGTGGACGACGCCGAGCTGCTTGAGCTGGTTGAGATGGAAGTGCGCGAGTTGCTGGACAAGTACGACTTCCCGGGCGACGCAACGCCGATCATCCACGGCAGCGCGAAGCTGGCGCTGGAAGGCGACAAGGGCGAGCTGGGCGAAGGCGCCATCATGAAGCTGGCAGACGCACTGGACAGCTACATTCCGCAGCCTGAGCGTGCCATCGACGGCGCGTTCCTGATGCCCGTGGAAGACGTGTTCTCGATCTCCGGTCGTGGCACCGTGGTGACGGGCCGTGTCGAGCGCGGCGTGGTCAAGGTTGGCGAAGAGATTGAAATCGTCGGCATCAAGGCCACGCAGAAAACCACCTGCACTGGCGTTGAAATGTTCCGCAAGCTGCTGGACCAAGGTCAAGCCGGTGACAACGTGGGCATCTTGCTGCGCGGCACCAAGCGTGAAGACGTCGAGCGCGGCCAGGTGCTGTGCAAGCCCGGCAGCATCAAGCCGCACACGCACTTCACTGCTGAGATCTATGTTCTGAGCAAAGACGAAGGCGGGCGCCACACGCCGTTCTTCAACAACTACCGCCCGCAGTTTTACTTCCGCACGACGGACGTGACGGGCGCGGTGGAGTTGCCCAAGGACAAAGAGATGGTGATGCCGGGTGACAACGTGAGCATCACGGTGAAGCTGATTGCACCGATCGCGATGGAAGAAGGCTTGCGCTTCGCCATCCGCGAGGGCGGCCGCACCGTGGGCTCCGGCGTCGTCGCCAAGGTTATCGAGTAAGGCGAATCACATGCAAAAGCAGAAGATTCGCATCCGACTCAAAGCCTTCGATTACAAGCTGATCGACCAGTCAGCTCTGGAAATCGTAGAAACCGCCAAACGCACGGGCGCCATCGTCAAGGGCCCCGTGCCTTTGCCAACGCGCATGCAGCGTTTCGACATCCTGCGTTCGCCGCACGTCAACAAGACCAGCCGCGACCAGTTCGAGATCCGCACGCACCAGCGTCTGATGGACATCATCGACCCGACCGACAAGACGGTTGATGCCTTGATGAAGCTCGACCTCCCCGCCGGTGTGGATGTCGAGATCAAGCTGCAGTAACGCGCAGCAAAGCCTTGCGGCCAAGGCCGCAAGGCTGCTATACTCATAGGCTTCTCTGAGCTTGGTAGCGACAAAAACGCAACCAGCAAAGTGAAAATCAGTCAGCCCGGCCAATCGATGCCGGGCATGTGCAACAAGGCCGTGCCGAGCTTAGGGCGAAAACACCCTGAGGCGACGTGAGGCTGGAGAATGACATGACGACCGCAGAGTCGAGCTACAGGCTCGGTTTGCTGGGCCGCAAGGTGGGCATGATGCGCATCTTCACGGACGATGGCGACGCCATCCCCGTGACGGTGCTGGACGTGTCCAACAACCGCGTGACCCAGGTCAAGTCCGTCGATAACGACGGCTACGCTGCCCTTCAGGTGGCGTTTGGAACTCGCAAAGCTTCCCGCGTTAGCAAGCCCGCTGCTGGACACTTGGCCAAGGCCGGTGTTGAGGCCGGTTCGTTGCTGCGCGAATTCCGCGTGCCAGCTGACGTGGCTGCGCAGTATCAACCGGGTGCCACGGTGCCAGTGACCCTGTTTGCAGCTGGGCAAATGGTGGACGTGCAAGGCACGTCCATCGGTAAAGGCTTCGCTGGCACCATCAAGCGCCACAACTTCAAATCGCAGCGCGCGTCGCACGGCAACAGCCGCTCGCACAACGTGCCGGGCTCGATTTCTATGGCGCAAGATCCGGGGCGCGTGTTCCCGGGCAAGAAGATGACCGGCCACATGGGCGACGAAACCGTCACCACCCAGAACCTGGACATCGTGCGCGTCGATGAAGCCCGTTCGCTGTTGATGGTCAAGGGCGCCGTTCCGGGCTCGAAGAACGGCCATGTTGTCGTACGCCCGGCCATCAAGGCCAAGGCCAAGAAGGAGGCTTAAGCGATGCAACTCGAGCTCCTTAACGAACAGGGTCAGGCAACCGCCAAGGTCGACGCGCCGGATACGGTGTTTGCGCGCGACTACAACGAAGCCCTGGTCCACCAAATCGTCGTGGCCTTCCAAGCCAACGCGCGCCAAGGTACGCGTGCGCAATTGGACCGCGGTGAAGTCAAGCACTCCACCAAGAAGCCCTTCCGCCAAAAAGGCACTGGCCGCGCTCGCGCCGGTATGACGTCTTCGCCGCTGTGGCGTGGCGGCGGTCGTATCTTCCCGAATCGGCCTGACGAGAATTTCTCGCATAAGGTCAACAAAAAGATGTACCGCGCCGGTATGGCGTCCATCCTGTCCCAGCTGGCTCGCGATGGCCGTCTGGCCGTGGTGGAAACGCTGACGATCGACGCACCCAAGACCAAGTTGTTGGCGTCCAAGTTCAAGGCCATGGGCCTGGGCACGGACAACAAGAACTCGGTCATGGTCATCTCAGACAACATTGACGACAACCTGGCACTCGCCTCGCGCAACCTGGCTAATGTGCTGGTTGTTGAGCCGCGTTACGCTGATCCGCTGTCACTTGTTTTCTTCAAGAAGGTGCTGGTGACCAAAGGTGCCATCGAGCAGCTCAAGGAGATGTTCGCATGAGCACACCCAAGTTCGATGAAGGACGCCTGGCTCAGGTCATCGTCGCGCCCATCGTGTCCGAAAAGGCCACGCGCGTCGGCGAAAAAACGAATCAGGTCATGTTCAAGGTGCTGCGCAGCGCGACAAAGCCTGAAATCAAGGCGGCCGTCGAATTGATGTTCAAAGTGGAAGTCGATTCGGTAACCACCTTGAACCAAAAGGGCAAGACCAAGCGCTTTGGGCGTTCTATAGGCCGCCGCGACCACGTCAAGAAGGCGTACGTTGCGCTGAAGGCTGGCCAGGAGCTCAACTTCTCTGGGGAGGCCGCATAAATGGCCATCGTCAAAGTCAAACCGACCTCGCCTGGCCGCCGAGCCGTGGTGAAGGTGGTGCACAAGCACCTGCACAAGGGCGCGCCCGAAGCGTCACTGCTGGAGCCGCAAAAGCAAAATGCTGGCCGCAACAACAACGGCCGCATCACGATGCGCCACAAGGGTGGTGGTCACAAACATCACTACCGCGTGGTCGATTTCCGTCGCAACAAAGACGGCATTCCGGCCAAGGTTGAGCGCATCGAGTACGACCCCAATCGCACGGCGCATATTGCGTTGCTGTGCTACGCCGATGGCGAGCGCCGCTACATCATCGCCCCGCGCGGTGTCGAGGCCGGTGCCACGTTGCTGAGCGGGGCTGAAGCGCCGATCAAGGCCGGCAACACGCTGCCAATCCGCAACATCCCCGTGGGTTCAACGATTCATTGCATCGAGATGCTGCCTGGCAAGGGCGCGCAAATTGCGCGCTCGGCTGGTGCTACAGCAACCCTGATGGCCCGCGAGGGCACATACGCGCAGGTTCGCTTGCGCTCCGGTGAAGTGCGCCGTGTGCACATCGATTGCCGCGCCACCATCGGTGCCGTGTCTAACGAAGAGCATAACCTGCGGCAGTACGGTAAGGCTGGCGCCATTCGCTGGAAGGGTATTCGCCCGACCGTGCGCGGTGTGGCTATGAACCCGGTTGACCACCCGCACGGCGGCGGCGAAGGCCGCACCGGCGAGGGCAAGCCGCAAGTGTCGCCGTGGAACACCCTCACCAAGGGTTACCGCACGCGCAACAACAAGCGTACGCAAACGTTCATCGTTTCGCGTCGCAAGAAGTAAGAGGAGCGTGCCATGACCCGTTCTCTCAAGAAGGGCCCTTTCGTTGACCATCACCTGGCTGCCAAGGCAGAGAAGGCGACAGCGAACAAGGACAAGAAGCCGATCAAAACTTGGTCGCGCCGCAGCACGATCCTGCCGGACTTCATCGGCTTGACCATTGCCGTGCACAACGGCAAGCAGCATGTGCCGGTGTACGTGACCGACCAAATGGTGGGCCACAAGCTGGGTGAGTTTGCGCTGACCCGCACCTTCAAAGGTCACCCGGCCGACAAGAAGGCGAAGAAGTAAGGGGCGATGCCAATGGAAACCAAAGCAAGCGTTCGCGGTGTTCGTCTGTCAGTCGACAAAGGTCGATTGGTGGCTGACCTCATCCGCGGCAAAAAAGTCGACCAAGCTCGCAACATCCTGCAGTTCACCCCGAAAAAGGCTGCCGGCATTGTGTTGAAGGCGCTGGACAGTGCCATTGCCAATGCTGAGCACAACGACGGCGCCGATATCGACGAGCTCAAAGTCACCTCGATCTACATCGAGCAGGGCGCAACTCTCAAGCGCTTTTCGGCACGGGCCAAAGGCCGCGGCAATCGGATCAGCAAACCTACCTGTCACATTTATGTGACGGTTGGCAACTGAGCCGCAAAGGACCACCATGGGACAAAAGATCCACCCAATCGGCTTCCGCCTCCCGGTCACTCGGGCGTGGAATAGCCGCTGGTTCGCCAACAACCGCAACTTCAGCAAGATGTTGGCTGAAGACTTGGATGTTCGCGACTACCTCAAGACCAAGCTGAAAGGCGCAGCTGTTTCGCGCGTGCTCATCGAGCGCCCGGCCAAGAATGCCCGCATCACGATTTACTCCGCCCGCCCGGGCGTGGTTATCGGCAAGAAAGGCGAGGACATCGAAAACCTGAAGGCTGAACTGACGCGCCGTCTGGGCGTGCCTGTGGCCGTCAACATCGAAGAAGTTCGCAAGCCTGAGATCGATGCACAGCTGATCGCTGACTCCATCACGCAGCAGCTTGAAAAGCGAATCATGTTCCGTCGCGCCATGAAGCGCGCGATGCAGAACGCCATGCGCCTGGGCGCTCGCGGCATCAAGATCATGTCTTCCGGTCGCTTGAACGGCATCGAGATTGCACGTTGCGAGTGGTACAAGGAAGGCAGCATCCCGCTTCACACGCTGAAGGCCGACATCGACTACGGCTTCTCTGAAGCCAAGACGACTTATGGCGTCATTGGTGTGAAGTGCTGGGTCTACCGTGGCGATAACCTTGCTCGCGGCGAAGCCCCGGGCGCACAGAAGCCAGACGAAAACTCAGATGATCGCCGTCCACGTCGTGGTGGCCCGCGTCCCAGCGGCCCTGGTGGTGCAGGTGGCCCTGGCGGTCCGGGCGGCCGTGGTCGTCCCGTTGGTGACCGTGGCGCTCCACGCGCCGATGGTGCGCCAACCGTCGCGGCTGCTGATGCACCGAAGACACCTGCCGTCAAGCGCGTGCGCCGCGCTACGCCAGCCGCTGCTGGCGAGGCCAAAGGAGAATAAGTATGTTGCAACCGAACCGCCGCAAGTTCCGCAAGGAACAAAAGGGCCGGAACACGGGCGTCGCCACACGCGGCGCCAATGTGTCGTTCGGCGACTTCGGCTTGAAAGCCACTGAGCGCGGCCGTATCACAGCCCGCCAAATTGAAGCCGCCCGTCGTGCGATCAGCCGCCACATCAAGCGTGGTGGACGAATCTTCATCCGGATTTTTCCGGACAAGCCGATCTCGCAAAAGCCAGCCGAAGTTCGCATGGGTAACGGCAAGGGCAACCCAGAGTACTACGTGGCTGAAATCGTGCCGGGCAAAGTCCTGTATGAAATCAACGGCGTGCCTGAGCAATTGGCGCGTGAAGCGTTCACGTTGGCCGCTGCCAAGCTGCCGCTGCGCTGCACCTTTGTGGCCCGTCAAGTTGGCGCCTAAGGAGAAAACGCAATGAAAGCATCAGAACTCCGCACAAAAGACACCGCTGCTCTTCAAAAAGAAGTGGCCGATCTGTTGAAGGCCCATTTCGGCCTGCGCATGCAGCGTGCCACGCAGCAATTGACCAATCACTCGCAGCTGGGCAAGACGCGCCGCGACATCGCACGCGCCCGCACCATCCTGGCCGAGAAGAACAAGGGAGCCGCCAAGTGAGCGAAGCCCAAACGACCAAAAATACACGCACCTTGATCGGCCGCGTGGTAAGCGACAAGCGCACCAAGACGGTCACCGTCCTGGTTGAGCGCCGTGCCGCACACGAGCTCTATGGCAAGATCGTTGCTCGCAGCCGCAAGTACCACGCGCACGATGAGCAAGACGCCTACAAGATGGGCGATTTGGTTGAGATCAGCGAAACGCGCCCGGTCTCCAAGACCAAAGCCTGGGCCGTTACGCGTCTGGTCGAAAAAGCGCGTCTGGTCTAACGCCAGCGCAGTGTTGCTAGGGCACTGAAAGCCCCGACAGCAACTCCGAGAACCGAGGCCACGAGACAATCGAGCCTCGGTTTTTTATTGATTCAAGGAGACATCCAACATGATCAAAGTCGGCGACAAGCTACCTCCGGGGTCTTTGCAAGAATTCATCGAAGTTGAAGGCAATGGCTGCTCTTTGGGCCCCAACAGCTTCGACGTTGCCGCAGCCACTGCAGGCAAGACCATTGCAATCTTCGGTTTGCCTGGTGCGTTCACGCCAACCTGCTCGGCTAAACATGTTCCGGGCTATGTCGAAAAAGCCCCGGAACTCAAGGCGGCGGGCGTCGACGAAATTTGGTGCGTATCGGTCAACGACGCCTTTGTCATGGGCGCGTGGGGCCGCGACCAAAAAACCAGCGGCAAGGTGCGCATGATGGCCGATGGCAGCGCCGACTTTGCGCGCGCCACAGGTTTAACACTCGACCTCACGTCTCGAGGCATGGGCCTGCGTGCCAACCGCTATTCCATGCTGGTAGTGGACGGCACCGTCAAGTCGCTGAACATCGAAGCGCCAGGCAAGTTCGAAGTTAGCGATGCGGCCACCATGTTGTCGCAAGCCAAAGGCGCTTGACAAGCCTTTGAAAAGCGGTAGATAATCGCAAGCTTTCCCGGAATCAACGGGTGTGCGCTCTGGACCTCAGGGTGCGGCTTTAGATTTCGGGCTCCGCCCAAACGGAAGCGCCGGCGCAAAACTTCAATAGGAAGTTCGCTTGCAGGTGCAGACGACGGGCCCAAGACTGAATTGCGACAACGGCGTCCGGCAGCGGATGCTCAAGAAGCAACTCAAGTTGGGGATAAACAATGATCCAAATGCAATCGCGGCTTGACGTCGCGGACAACACGGGCGCTAAGTCCGTCATGTGCATCAAGGTGCTCGGCGGCAGCAAGCGTCGCTACGCGGGCATTGGCGATGTGATCAAGGTTTCCATCAAGGAAGCAGCGCCGCGTGGCCGCGTCAAAAAAGGCGAGGTTTACAACGCTGTGGTGGTTCGCACCGCCAAGGGCGTTCGTCGGCAAGACGGCTCCTTGCTGAAATTCGACGGCAACGCAGCCGTTTTGCTGAATGCCAAGCTTGAGCCTATCGGCACGCGCATCTTCGGCCCGGTTACGCGTGAGTTGCGGTCCGAGCGCTTCATGAAGATCGTTTCGCTGGCCCCGGAAGTGCTCTGAGCAGCCGCACGGAGAACACACATGAACAAACTTCGCAAAGGCGACCAGGTCATCGTTCTGGCCGGTCGTGACAAAGGCAAGCGTGGAACGATTGCCAGCCGCACCAACGACACGCATGTGGTGGTGGACGGCGTCAACATGGTCAAAAAACACGTCAAGCCCAACCCCATGAAGGGCACCGCCGGCGGCGTGGTTGACAAGACGATGCCGATTGACCAGTCCAACGTGGCCATTTTCAACCCGGCCACGGGCAAGGCTGACCGCGTAGGTATCAAGCTGCTGGCAGACAAGACCAAGGTCCGTGTCTACAAGTCCAGCGGCGAAGAAATCAAGTCGGCCAAGGCCTAAGCCCGCGAGCCCGAGGAACCGAATATGGCTGAACAACAAGTCTCTCGCCTGCAAGCGCACTTTCGCGACACCATCACGCCCGAACTGATGACCAAGTTCGGCTACAAAACAGTGATGCAGGTGCCGCGCCTGACCAAGATCACGCTGAACATGGGTGTTAGCGAGGCCGTTGCCGACAAAAAGGTCATGGACCACGCGGTCGGCGACCTGACCAAGATCTCCGGTCAAAAGCCGGTGATCACCAAGTCTAAGAAGGCCATTGCCGGCTTCAAGATTCGTGACGGTGTGCCCATCGGCACGATGGTCACCTTGCGCGGCGTGCGCATGTATGAGTTTCTGGACCGCTTTGTCACGGTAGCCCTGCCTCGTGTGCGCGACTTTCGTGGTGTGTCGGGCCGCTCATTTGATGGCCGTGGCAACTACAACATCGGCGTCAAAGAACAGCACATCTTCCCCGAGATCGACTACGACAAGATCGACGCGACCCGGGGCATGAACATCAGCATCACGACGAGCGCGAAAACCGACGACGAGTGCAAGGCACTTCTGGCGGCTTTCAAGTTCCCGTTCAAGAACTAAAGCAGGCGCAACATGGCCAAACTGTCCCTCATTCAGCGCGAAGAAAAGCGCGAAAAGCTGGTCGCCAAGTTCGCTAAGAAATATGCGGAACTGCAGGCGATCTCACGCGACGCAAAGCGCACCGACGAAGAGCGTTATGTGGCGCGCCTGGAGCTGCAGAAGCTTCCACGCAACGCCAACCCGACGCGCCTTCGCAACCGCTGCGGCCTGACCGGTCGTCCGCGTGGCACGTTCCGCAAGTTTGGTCTGGCACGCAGCAAGATTCGCGACCTGGCCTTCAAAGGCGATATCCCCGGTGTCGTCAAGGCCAGCTGGTAAGCAGCGTCAGGCAGATCAGGAGAGTTTCCCATGAGCATGAGTGATCCTATCGCCGACATGCTGACCCGCATCCGCAACGCGCAGATGGTGGAGAAGGCAGCCGTGACGATGCCGTCATCGAAATTGAAAGTGGCGATTGCCCAAGTCCTCAAGGACGAAGGTTATATCGAGGACTATTTGATTCGCATCGATGGCAGCAAAACTGAGCTGGAAATCAGCTTGAAGTATTACGCCGGCAAGCCCGTCATCGAGCGTATCGAGCGTGTCAGCCGTCCTGGCCTGCGCATCTACAAAGGGTGTGGCGACATTCCCCGAGTGATGAACGGTTTGGGTGTGGCCATCGTGACAACGCCCAAGGGCGTCATGACCGACCGCAAAGCGCGCCAGACGGGCGTCGGCGGCGAAGTCCTGTGTTACGTAGCCTGACCAAGGAGACGCAAAGATGTCCCGCGTAGGAAAAATGCCGATCGCCATCCCCGCAGGTGTGGATGTGCAGATCGCCGCAGATCAGATCACGGTCAAGGCCGGCGCCAACAGCTTGGTGCGTCCTGTAAACGCGCTGGTCGTGGTCAGCAAAAAAGACGGTTCGGTCGTGATCGAGCCCGCCAATGACAGCGCCGAAGCCAATGCCATGAGTGGCACCATGCGCGCACTGCTGGCCAATATGGTCACGGGTGTGGGCAAAGGTTTCGAGAAGAAGCTGACGCTGGTGGGCGTGGGTTACCGGGCGCAAGCCCAGGGCTCTAAGCTCAACCTGCAGGTCGGTTTTTCGCATCCCGTGGTCAAGGAAATGCCGGCTGGCGTCAAGGTTGAATGCCCGACGCAAACCGAAATCCTGATCAAAGGCGCTGACCGCCAGGCCGTTGGGCAGATCGCTGCCGAGGTGCGCGCCATTCGCCCGCCCGAGCCCTACAAAGGCAAGGGAATCCGCTATGCGGATGAGCGCGTGGCGATCAAGGAAACCAAGAAGAAGTAAGGAGCCGCACCATGTTGAACAAAAAAGATCAACGCCTGCGCCGCTCGCTGCAGACCCGCAAGCGTGTTGCGATCCAAGGTGTAGCCCGCTTGACGGTCTTCCGCTCGAACCTGCACATCTACGCCAGCGTTATTTCTGGCGACGGCGCCACGGTGCTGGCGAGTGCTTCGACCGCAGAGAAAGACGTGCGCGCGCAATTGGGTGGTGCTGGCAAGGGCGGCAACGCCGAAGCCGCAAGCTTGGTGGGCAAGCGTATTGCTGAAAAAGCCAAAGCAGCAGGCGTCGAGAAGGTTGCCTTCGACCGCGCCGGTTTTGCTTTTCACGGCCGCGTCAAAGCGCTGGCAGAAGCCGCTCGCGAAGCGGGCCTGCAGTTCTGACGCCCGCGCACTCGTAAGGAACGAACAATCATGGCAAAGTTTCAACCCCGGGTGGCTGACGAAGGTCGCGACGACGGACTGAAAGAGAAGATGATCGCGGTCAACCGCGTGACCAAAGTCGTCAAGGGCGGCCGGATTCTCGGTTTCGCTGCCCTGACCGTGGTCGGCGACGGTGATGGCCGCATCGGCATGGGCAAGGGCAAGGCCCGTGAAGTGCCGGTGGCTGTGCAAAAGGCCATGGAAGCCGCGCGTCGCGGCATGTTCAAGGTGCAGTTGAAAAACGGCACCATCCACCACAACGTGCGTGGGGAGCATGGAGCGGCCCGCGTACTGATGGCACCGGCAAAGCCGGGTGACGGCATCATCGCTGGCGGCCCGATGCGCGCCGTGTTTGAAGTCATCGGCATCACCGACATCGTCGCCAAGAGCCTCGGCTCGTCGAATCCGTACAACATGGTTCGCGCCACTTTGGACGCCTTGAAGCATTCCACCACGGCCGCCGAAGTGGCAGCCAAGCGTGGCAAGTCGGTTGAAGAAATTTTCAGCTGAGCCGCGACGGAGCAAAGAACATGTCTGACAAGAAGACTTTGACGGTCAAGCTCGTCAAGAGCGTAGCCGGTACCCGCGAAAGCCACCGCGCCACTGTTCGTGGTCTGGGCCTTCGGAAATTGAACAGCTCGTCCGTCCTTGAAGACACGCCCGCAGTGCGCGGCATGATCAACAAGGTCGCTTACTTGGTGCAGGTGCTCTGATGCAACTCAACGGATTGAAGCCCTCGCAGGGCAGCAAGAAAGCGCGTCGCCGCGTTGGCCGTGGTATCGGTTCCGGCCTGGGCAAAACCGCGGGCCGTGGCCACAAGGGCCAAAAATCTCGCGCTGGCGGCTTTCATAAAGTTGGTTTTGAAGGCGGCCAAATGCCACTGCAACGGCGTTTGCCCAAGCGTGGCTTCAAGTCAGCCTCTTTGAAGTACAACGCTGAAATCACGCTGGCCGATCTGCAGCGCCTGAACGTCGAAGAAATCGACGTGTTGCTGCTTAAACAAGCGGGCCTTGTGCGTCAAATCGCGAAGGTTGTGAAGGTCATCAAGTCGGGTGAACTGACACGCAAAGTGGTGCTCAAAGGCATTGGCGCTACCGCTGGTGCCAAGCTGATCATTGAGGCTGCTGGCGGCTCTGTCGCCTCCGAGGCCGCAACCGCCGCTTGATCATCGACACCCACTAAAGAACCAAAGGGCAACCTTTTCCGTGGCAACCAACGCAAACCAGTTGGCCAAGAGTGGCAAGTTTGGCGACCTGCGTCGCCGGCTCGTCTTCTTGGTGCTGGCCCTGGTCGTATACCGAATCGGCACTCATGTGCCGGTGCCGGGTATCGACCCTGCACAAATGCAGGCGCTGTTCAAAAGCCAGGGCGGTGGCATCCTGAACCTGTTCAACATGTTCAGCGGTGGTGCGCTCTCGCGTTTCAGCGTTTTTGCGCTGGGCATCATGCCGTACATCTCTGCGTCGATCATCATGCAGTTGATGACCTACGTGGTGCCTTCGCTTGAGTCGATCAAAAAAGAAGGCGAAGCCGGTCGGCGCAAGATTACGCAGTACACGCGCTATGGCACCTTGCTGTTGGCGTTGTTTCAGTCACTGGGTATTGCACTGGCGCTGGAAGGCTCTCAAGGGCTGGTGTTGAACCCGGGTTTTGGCTTTCGCATGACCACGGTGGCCAGCCTGGTGGCGGGCACCATGTTCTTGATGTGGTTGGGCGAGCAAATCACCGAGCGCGGCTTGGGCAACGGCATCTCCATTCTCATTTTCGGCGGCATCGTCGCGGGCTTGCCCAGCGCTATAGCAGGCTTGTTCGAGTTGGTACGCACGGGTTCAATGAGCATCCTGGCGAGCTTGGTCATCGTTGCCTTGGTCATCTTTGTGACTTTCGCCGTGGTGTTTGTCGAGCGGGGCCAGCGCAAGATTTTGGTCAATTACGCCAAGCGCCAGGTGGGCAACAAGGTCTATGGTGGCCAGTCGTCGCACTTGCCGCTGAAGCTGAACATGTCGGGCGTGATTCCGCCAATCTTTGCCTCGTCGATCATCTTGCTGCCGGCGACGGTCGTGGGCTGGTTCGCAACGGGCGATGGTCTGCGCTGGTTGAAGGACATCTCAGCGATGTTGTCACCCGGACAGCCGATCTACGTGATTCTGTACGCGGCCATGATTGTGTTTTTCTGCTTTTTCTACACGGCCTTGGTTTTCAACAGCCGTGAAACTGCAGACAACCTGAAGAAGAGCGGTGCGTTTGTGCCCGGCATCCGCCCAGGCGACCAAACAGCCAAATATATTGACAAGATCTTGGGGCGTTTGACCCTGGCCGGTGCGGTGTACATCACGCTGGTTTGTTTGCTGCCCGAATTTTTGGTTTTGAAATACAGCGTGCCGTTTTATTTTGGCGGCACGTCTTTGTTGATCATTGTGGTGGTGACCATGGACTTCTGGGCGCAAGTGCAGTCGTACATGATGAGCCAACAGTATGAGTCGCTGTTGAAGAAGGCCAATTTCAAGGCCAGCTAAACAGTTGAGGTGCGCAATTGGCGCACCTTGTTTGAAACGATAGGGGTCAAGGAGAAGACCATGAAAGTCGCTGCTTCTGTCAAGAAGATGTGCCGCAACTGCAAGATCATCCGACGCAAGGGCGTCGTGCGCGTGATCTGCACCGACCCGCGCCATAAACAGCGCCAGGGTTGAATCTGAGATCTGAGGACACCACACCATGGCACGTATCGCCGGCATCAATATCCCGCCGCACAAACACGCTGAGATTGGCCTGACATCCATCTATGGCATCGGCCGTACCACCGCGCAGAAGATCTGTACTGCAGTGGGCATTGCCTATTCCAAGAAGATCAAAGACCTGAGCGACACCGATCTTGAAAAGATCCGTGACGAAATCGGCCGCTTGACCATTGAAGGCGACCTGCGCCGTGAAATGGCCTTGAACATCAAGCGACTGATGGACCTGGGCTGCTACCGCGGCATGCGTCACCGCCGTGGCCTGCCGATCCGTGGTCAACGCACACGCACCAATGCCCGCACCCGCAAGGGCCCGCGTAAGGGCGCTGCGGCGCTGAAGAAATAAGTCGCCAGCACTCGAGAAAGTCTGAGAACCATGGCCAAAGCACCTACCAATACCGCGGCACGCCGCGTGAGCAAAAAGATCCGCAAGAACGTTGCGGATGGCGTTGCTCACGTCCACGCGTCGTTCAACAACACGATCATCACGATCACCGACCGCCAAGGCGGCGCGCTCGCTTGGGCCTCCAGTGGTGGCCAGGGCTTTAAGGGCTCACGCAAATCCACGCCGTTCGCGGCGCAGGTTGCTGCCGAGGTGGCTGGTCGCGCTGCGCAAGAGCAGGGCATCAAGAATCTGGATGTGCGCATCAAAGGCCCTGGCCCCGGCCGTGAGTCCAGCGTTCGCGCGCTGGCATCACTGGGCATTCGCATCAACTCGATTTCCGATGTGACCCCGGTCCCGCATAACGGCTGCCGCCCTCAAAAGCGTCGCCGCATCTAACCAGGCACATGGCCGGCAGCCGTCTTGAGGCGCTGCCGTACAATGCTCAGTTAGTCACAGCTTGGTACACACGAGGCTGGCTGTGACATTTCAGGTTTCTCAGGTCGCCGCTTCATGGCGACCACGCGGATGCAAGCGCATCGGCGTGGCGGTACTGAAGCGCAGGCTCTGAAGAAACATAAGCCCACCGTCGAGCGCAGGATCTTGATCCGAAGCGCCCGACTTGCGCGGGGCACCTTCTTAATAGAAGGGTCGCCGCGTCAGCAGTTCTAACGAAGGAATATTCGTGGCACGTTATCTCGGCCCCAAGGCCAAACTCTCCCGCCGTGAAGGCACCGACCTCTTTCTGAAGAGTGCTCGCCGGCCCATCGCCGACAAATCCAAGTTCGAAAGCAAGCCGGGCCAGCACGGACGCACCAGCGGTTCACGCACCTCCGACTTCGGACTTCAGTTGCGCGAGAAGCAAAAGGTCAAACGCATGTACGGCATTCTGGAGCGTCAGTTCCGCCGCTACTTTGCCGAAGCCGAGCGCCGCAAAGGCAACACAGGCGCCACGCTGTTGGCTCTGTTGGAGTCGCGCCTGGACAACGTGGTTTACCGCATGGGATTCGGCTCAACGCGTGCGGAAGCCCGCCAATTGGTGTCGCACAAAGCAGTGCTCGTTAACGGCAAGCCCGTCAATATTCCGTCCTACGCCGTCAAGGCAGGCGATGCGCTGAGCCTGCGCGACAACGCCAAGAAGCAATTGCGCATTCAAGACGCATTGAAGTTGGCTGAATCCATCGGCATGCCGGCCTGGGTCCAAGTGGACGCCGCCAAGATGGAAGGCATTTTCAAGAAAGCGCCCGACCGCGACGAGTTTGGCGCTGACATTAAAGAAGCGCTGATCGTCGAGTTGTACTCGCGCTGATAAACAGGATGGAGCGCATGTTCATGGCGTAAGCCTTGAACTGCTTCAAGGGGCACTGCGGCCGGGCGCGGCCCCCAAACCCAAGCCCGGCGTGGTCCATCAGCCTTATCGGTGTAACGAGCCGAGGGTTTTGAGAGGAACAGGATCCTATGCAAACGAATCTGCTGAAACCCACCAGAGCCATCCAGGTTGAGCCGCTGGGCGGCCATCGCGCGAAAGCCACGCTGGAGCCCTTTGAACGCGGCTATGGACACACGCTGGGCAACGCCCTGCGCCGTGTGCTGCTGTCATCGATGGTGGGCTACGCGCCAACCGAAGTGACCATTGCCGGCGTGCTGCACGAGTACTCCACCGTGGACGGCGTACAAGAAGACGTCGTGCACATCATGCTGAACTTGAAGGGCGTGGTCTTCAAGCTGCACAACCGCGACGAAGTGACGCTGGTTCTGCGTAAAGAAGGCGAAGGCCCTGTGACGGCTGGCGACATCCAGACGCCGCACGATGTCGAAATCATCAACCCTGAGCACGTCATTGCCCACCTGTCGCAAGGTGGCAAGTTGGACATGCAGATCAAGGTTGAAAAGGGCCGCGGCTACGTGCCGGGCAACATCCGCCGCTATGGCGAAGAGTCCAGCAAATCCATCGGACGCATCGTTCTGGACGCGTCGTTCTCACCCGTGCGCCGTGTCAGCTACGCGGTTGAAAACGCTCGCGTGGAACAGCGCACCGACCTCGACAAACTGGTCATGGAAATCGAGACCAATGGCTCGATGACGCCCGAAGAAGCCATTCGTGCTTCGGCCAAGATTCTGGTTGAGCAACTCATTGTTTTCACAGCGCTGGAAGGCCACCCTGGCCTGCGTCTGGACGGCCACGCCGGTGGTGTGCCCGAACAAGAAGGCCCGGAGCCACCAGCCATCCTGCTGCGTCCGGTGGACGAGCTCGAACTCACCGTGCGTTCGGCCAACTGCCTGAAAGCCGAAAACATCTACTACATCGGCGACCTGGTGCAGCGTTCCGAAACCGAACTGCTGAAGACCCCGAACCTGGGCCGCAAGTCGCTCAACGAAATCAAGGAAGTCCTCGCTTCGCGCGGCCTGACCTTGGGTACCCGCCTTGAAGGCTGGCCTCCCAAGAGCCTGGACCGCCGCTGAGCCAGCAGCGCGCGTCCAACAACGCGCAACCCCGCAGTACCTGATACGGCTGCGGGTATAAAAAACCTCTAAGGAACTCATCATGCGCCACCGTAATGGCCTTCGCAAACTCAACCGCACCAGCTCGCACCGCCTGGCGATGCTGCGCAACATGGCCAACTCGTTGATCACCCACGAGGGCATCAAAACGACCGTGCCCAAGGCCAAGGAATTGCGCCGCGTGGTGGAGCCGTTGATCACCTTGGCCAAAGAAGCCACGCTGGCGAACCGCCGCCTGGCCTTTGACCGCACGCGTGACCGCGACGTGGTGAGCAAGTTGTTCAATGAATTGGGCCCACGCTATAAGGCGCGTCCAGGCGGCTACACGCGCATCCTGAAAATGGGCTTCCGCGTGGGCGACAACGCACCCATGGCCTTTGTGGAACTGGTTGACCGCCCCGAGCCCGTGGCTGCTGATACCGCCAGCGAAGTCAAAGACGACTGAAACCGGGGCTGCGCTGCGCCAGGGCTTTCGCCCTGCGGCAGCGCCAATGCCCGTTCAGATCAAAGCTTCCAGGTCACTGGGCCTGAACAGGTCCAAAGCATTTTTGGGCCGCCGCTCGCGGAAGCTCTTGCGCGCAAACAGCTTGGTTTGCGCCACTTCCGGCAGGTCCGTGATGTTGAGTAAATTGCGGCTGGTCAGGGCGTCCACCACGTCCTCCAGCACGCGAATGAAGTCTGCATCGAGCCGGCTGAAGCCGGCGTTCAGGCTCTCAGTCGACCCTGGGGCTGATGCCGCGAAGTCTTCATCAAGCCCGAGAAACGCGCGAACGTCAGGGTCATCAGACATCACGAGATCACCCACGCCCGGATCCTGGCGATGCAGGCTGGTGATTTGCCCCAAGGCGTTGCGCACAGCGTAAGGCATGGTGGTAAGGCTCCGTCAGTCGGTTAGAGATTCAGCAACCGTTGTCCAGACGATCTCGGTTGAACAAATCGCGCAAGCCGTTGTCATCGCTGTGGCAGTCGCCAAATTGAAGTGACGCGTGATGGTCTCCGTGACCACCACTGGCAGCATGGCCGGATTCTGGGCGCCCGGTGCCGCAGTCGCTCACTGGTTTTGAAGGTGTGTGACCACCCTCCAGAAAGGACTGCAACAAGTCCACCGGGCCGCCAGCACCGTGCCCGCCCAGCAGGTCACGAAGGTCCAGGCCATTCGTGTCGCAGGCGCCCGCCGTGCCACCGGTGTCATGGTGCCCAGTCGCGCCGTGATGCACGTCGTGCGCCGCACCAAGCTGCCAGGCAAATACGTCGCCACCGCCCCAAGCAGCGCCTGGGTTGCTGAGATCCACGCTCTGACCGTGCAAGCCCATGAGATTGGGATCCGCCTGCGGGCTGTCGGTGTTACAAGCGCCCGAACCGCCTGAAGCAAACCCAACTGAGTGTGAACCGCCCTGGGCGCTGCCGTGGCCGTGGCCAGTTGAGTCACCGAGCCCGCCCCACCCAGAGTGCCCACCGTCAACATCGTGACCACTGCCGCAGTGGCTTGAATCCGCAGGCACTTGAACCGGGTGGCAACTGGCGCGGTCGTTGTCCAAGATGCTGCCCTCGGCACTGGCCGTCGTGCCGTCGCTGGCTTTAACAGTCAAAACCACGTTCTCTGAAGCTTCAACTTTCGAATCGTCCACCGTACTCACACGCACGCGCAAGCTCGTGGTGTTTGCCGGCAAGTCGACAAAATTGTCAGCCAGTGTGACCCAGCCAGAGCCCAAGTTCACCTGCAAAGCCGATGCCGTATCCACGCCTGCCGTTGCGCTGCCATCGGCGACATTCAACTCCAAAGTCGAAGCCCGTGAGCTGGCAGTTGTGCAGACCTCAAACTCCAGCACGCCGCCCTCGGTCACGGCAGCGGGTGTGGAAACCGAGGTCACGCTGGCCGGTGGCGCTGAGGGCGGTGCTTGGAATTGCAGTTCACCAGAAGCCTGCGCGATGTCGCCGTCAGCGTCGATCAGCGCAAAACCAAACTGCTCGGCTGCAGCGCTGCCGGCGTGGCTGGGCGCGCGGTATTCATAACCGCCGCTCGCGAAGTCCACTAAGAAGCGACCACCGGCCGAGGTGTCCACCGTCAGCACCTGCGAAGCCGGGTCGAAGCCGAAGCTGCTGCTGGGTTCGTTGGCGGTGACGGTGCCGGGAGCGCCTGCCGCTCCTGCCGTGAAGGTGTAGGTCACGCCGTCAACCGTGAAGCAGTGCAAGTGCGCACCATCCGCGCCACCGGCTTGCAGCAATTGCCCTGTGACGGTGGCTACCGTTGTGTCGAGCAAGGCACCAGGCAGGTCAGCGAAGCTGTCGATCAACAGCGGCGTGTTGGCGCAAGCGCCTTTGCCGTCATAGGCAATAGGCGCCAGCGCGTCTGCATTGGCAATGCCTGTACCCACCGCAAAGGCGTGCGAATCAATGCCTTGCGCCTCGAGGAACGAATGCCACTGCGCGGCTTCGGCGTCTTGGATGCCCACATCGCAGCCGCCTTTGTTGTTGCTGCCGCTGAGGCTGCTGGTGCTGCCTGCGCCAAAGGTCGGGTCTCCATCCGAAAGGAAGTAGGACACATTCGTGCCGCCCTCGAGCTTGCCGGGTGACCCAAAGGCCGCCATGGCGTCGCCCAAGGCGTCGTCATAGTTGGTGCCGCCGCTGGCTTTGAGGCAAGACAACATGGCCTTGGCTTCGGTCACCGAAGTCCAGACGTCGCCGAGTGTTTTGCCTTGGTCGCCAAAGGTGACCAGGCGCACCGCCACGTCGCCCTGTTCGTCGTAACGGTCAAGCAAGGTCTCGATGGACTGGATGGCTGCCTGCAGGCGGCTTAACCCGTCGATGCCACTGGCTTTGCCCATCGAACCACTGGCGTCCAGCACCAGCATGACGTTCGTTGCTGCCGCGTCGGGCATGGCGATGATGCTGGTGATGTCTTGCGCAACGGGCATGTCGTCTTCGACGCAGATGCTCAAAGTGCCCAGGCCTGTCGCCGCTGTAGAGCCGGCATCAGATGCTTGCACTCCGAAGTCGATACGCTGGACGTTCTCGCCTTCGCCACTGGCATGGTCAATCGGCTTGAGCAAACAGAAGTTGTACTGGCCCTCGCTGTCAATCGTCACGGTAGCGACGGTCTCATTGCCCGCCTTGGCGACCAGGTTGCCTGTGCCGGAACCTTCCCACACCAATGCCACGCCTCCACTGGTCAAAGCGCTGGTGGGGGCCGTCAGCACAACGCCCGTGATGGCGTCGCCGACAGGGTCGGAAATGGCGATGCGCCCGCTTGCGCTCGGCGCGTCGCCGCTGTCACCCGGGTTCCCTGTGGTGTCAGCGCGGCCGCCGGCCAAACCCTCTTCCGATACGCTCGCCGAGACAGCGCCCACGACAGGGGCACTGTTCAAGTCGTCGTCAATGATGTGCCCTGTGGCGGACAAACCGTCCACAAACAGTGGCACCGATTCCGTGGCTTCCACCTCCAGGTCCTGAACGGTCGGCACGGTCACCGAGAACGTGATGACGCCAGCCGGTACCGTGATGGTGTTGTCCCCATTCAAGACGACGCCATCACTGAAGATGGGCGAGCCCGCATCGGAGAAGCTTGCGGTTCCGCCGCCCAGGCCGAAGAAATAGCTGGTGGGCACTACCGTGGCCTGGTCCAGCTCCACGGTGTAGATCAGATCGCCGCCTTCAACCACAGAGCCTGCGTCGATGCCCGTGGCGGGACCGGCTTGCGGCGAGGGCTCGAACTTGATGACGCTGGGTTTGTCGTCATCAAGAATGCTGCCAACAGCCACAGCCCCACCAACTGCCAGTGGTGCCGATTCGGCCAATTCAACGGTGGTGTCTTGCGTGGTGGCCACCTTCACGGTGAAGCTGTCCACGCCCGGCGGCACGGTGATGGTGCCGTCGTCATTGAGCTTCACGCCGTTGCTGAACACCGGTGTGCTGATGTCGTCCGCCCCAGCTGTTCCGCCGCCCAGACTGAATGGGTACACGGAGTCAGCGGTGGTGGCTTGGTCCAGCTTGACGCTGTAGACCAGGTCTGAGCCTTCGGTCACTGCCAAACCGTCTACAGCGCCAGAAGGTGTCATGGTCGGAATCATGTCGATCTGAACGACCACCGGCTGGTCGTCATCGATGATCAGGCCTGTTGCGCTGACGCCGTCAATCGTCAAGGGCACCGACTCTTGCAATTCAGCTACGGTATCTGGAGTGGTGGGCACCACAACCTGGAAGCTGAGCACACCCGCAGGAACCGTGATCGTGCCGTTGGGATTCAACACGACGCCATCTGAAAAGCTAGGCTGGCCAAAGTCGTCCGCAGCCGCAGAGCCGCCGCCCAAGTTGAAGGGGTAAACCGTTTCGGTGGCGGTGGGCTGGTTGAGCTGCACGCGATAAGTCAAGGCAGTGCCTTCAACCGCCTCGCCCGAGCCGAGCCCAACAACGGGTACGCTGGGCGGCAAGATCTCGATGAACACAACGGCGGCGGTGTCGTCATCGATGATGCTGCCGGCAGCGGTAACGCCGTCAATGTTCAGCGGCACGGTCTCGGTGGTCTCAACCCGGTCGTCCTCAACGGTCGGCACCGTCACGCTGAATTCGCCAACACCAGCAGGCACGGTGATGGTGCCATCGGCATTGAGCACAACACCGTTGCTGAAGCTGGGTTTGCCAAAGTCGGCTGCTGAAGCGGACCCGCCGCCCAGCGTAAACGGGTAGGACACAGCCACCGCAGCGGGTTCGCTGAGCGTGACGGTGTAGGTGATGTTTTCGCCCTCAAGCACCGCGCCACCCTCAGCGCCTGGCAATGCCGATGGCCCAGGCTCGATCTTCTGGATCGTGGGTTTGTCGTCGTCGATGATGGTGCCTGTGGCGGTCGTGCCATCGATGCTCAAAGGCACCGTCTCATTGGCTTCGATGGTGGTGTCTTGCGTCGTGGGCACGGTGACGCTGAACGTCGTCACGCCGGCGGGCACGGTGATGGTGCCGTCGGTATTGAGGACCACACCGTTGCTGAACACGGGCTGGCCGATGTCGCCGGCCGCTGCGGTACCGCCGCCCAAGTTGAATGGGTAATTCGCAGGCGCTGTGGTGGCTTGGCTAAGCTCAACGTTGTAGACCAAGTCGGTGCCTTCGGGCACCGTGCCTGGGGCCAGGTCGGGCGACGCGGGCGGCGCGACCTCTACCTTGACCACGGTCGGCTTGTCTACCCCGGTGGGCGTGTCGTCGTCCAGGATGGTGCCGCTGGCGACAACGGTGTCGATCATCAGCGGAACGGTTTCGCTGGCTTCAATGGTGGTGTCTTGTGTCGTGGGCACAGTGACGCTGAACGTCGTCACACCGGCGGGCACGGTGATGGTGCCGTCGGTGTTGAGGACCACGCCGTTGCTGAACACCGGCTGGCCGATGTCGTCGTCGGCTGCGGTACCGCCGCCCAGGTTGAACGGGTAGACCGTTGGCGTTGTTGTGGCTTGGCTCAACTCCACGTTGTAGACCAAGTCCGTGCCTTCTGGCACGGTGCCGGGCGCCAGGTCAGGTGAAGCGGGTGGCGTGAGTTCGATCTTCACAACCGATGGTTTGTCATCGTCGACGATGGTGCCCGTGGCCGCTGTGCCGTCAATGTTCAGCGGCACGGTCTCGCTGGTTTCTGTGGCGGTATCTTGGGTGGTGGGCACGGTGACGCTGAAGCTCGTCACGCCGGCGGGCACGGTGATCGTGCCATCGGCGTTGAGGACC
This sequence comes from Rubrivivax sp., assembly GCA_965249635.1. GTDB lineage: Bacteria > Pseudomonadota > Gammaproteobacteria > Burkholderiales > Burkholderiaceae_C > Rubrivivax. The sequence goes on from OZ252249.1 coordinate 514,579, forward strand.
ACGCCGTTACTGAACACCGGCTGACCGATGTCGTCAGCCGCTGCCGTGCCGCCACCCAAAGTGAACGGGTAAGTCACGGGCGTTGTGGGTGCCTGGCTGAGTTCGACGTTGTAGACCAGGTCCGCACCCTCGACAACCGACGCGGGGTCTGCACCTGGTGCGGGGTCTGCGGGGGGAAGCACTTCCACCTTCACGACCGTGGGCTTGTCGCTCGAGGCTGGCCTGTCGTCGTCCAGGATGGTGCCGGTGGCGACTGTGCCGTCGATGTTCAAGGGCACGGTCTCGCTGTTCTCGATGGTGGCGTCTTGCGTGGTGGGCACGGTGACGCTGAAGCTCGTCACGCCAGCAGGCACGGTGATGGTGCCGTCGGTGTTGAGCGTCACGCCGTTGCTGAACACCGGCTGGCCGATGTCGTCAGCCGCCGCGGTGCCGCCGCCTAAGTTGAATGGGTAGACCGTAGTGCCTGTGGTGGCTTCGCTCAACTCGACGTTGTAGACCAGGTCCGCGCCTTCGGTTGCGGTGCCGGGCGCCAGGTCGGGTGAGGCGGGTGGTGTGAGTTCGATCTTGACGACGGTCGGCTTGTCGTCGTCCAGGATGGTGCCGGTAGCGACTGTGCCGTCAATGCTCAAGGGCACGGTCTCGCTGGATTCCACCGTACTGTCTTGCATGGTCGGGACAGTGACGCTGAAGCTCGTCACACCAGCAGGCACGGTGATGGTGCCATCGGTGTTGAGGAGCACGCCGTTGCTGAACACCGGTTGGCCGATGTCGTCCGCCGCTGCGGTGCCGCCGCCGAGGTTGAACGGGTAGGTCGTCTCAACCGTGGTGGGCTGACTCAACTCGACGTTGTAGACCAGGTCCGTGCCTTCGGGCACGGTGCCGGGCGCCAGGTCGGGCGAGGCGGGCGGAGTGAGTTCGACCTTCACGACCGCTGGCTTGTCGTCGTCAAGGATGGTGCCGATGACTTCCGTACCGTCAATGCTCAAGGGTACAGTCTCGCTGGATTCCAGCGTACTGTCTTGCGTGGTCGGAACGGTGACACTGAAGCTCGACACGCCAGCAGGCACGGTGATGGTGCCATCGGTGTTGAGCACCACGCCGTTGCTGAACACCGGTTGGCCGATGTCGTCAGCCGCTGCGCTGCCGCCGCCGAGGTTGAACGGGTAGGTCGTCTCAACCGTGGTGGGCTGGCTCAACTCGACGTTGTAGACCAGGTCCGTGCCTTCGGGCACGGTGCCGGGCGCCAGGTCAGGGGACGCGGGCGGGGCAAGTTCGATCTTCACCACAGCCGGCTTGTCATCGTCGAGGATGGTGCCCACGACGCTGCTGGAATCAATGGTCAGCGGCAGCGTTTCGCTGCTCTCAACGGCTGTGTCCTGAACCGTTGGAACCGTCACGGTGAAGCTGGATACACCAGCGGGCACTGTGATCGTGCCGTCTGCGTTGAGCACCACGCCGTTGCTCAAGACCGGCTGGCCCACGTCGTCGGCGCCTGCAGTGCCTGCACCTGCACTGAACGGGTAGGTGGTGGCCACTTGAGTGGGCTCGCTGAGCTGCACATTGAAGACCAGATCTTGGCCCTCGGTGATGGTGTCGTCAGCAACGCCGGGTTCGCCCAGGTTGACGGTCAAGGTCGGCGGCACGATGCCGTCGTTGTCGGCGATAAAACCCAATGAGGACAAACCACCGACCGACAACGGCACGGACTCGGTAGCTTCAATGGACGCGTCGTCCACCGTCGGCAGCGTGACGGAAAAGCTTGAGACGCCTGCAGGCACGCTGAGCGTGCCGTCTGCGTTAAGCACCACGCCGTCGCTGAATACGGGTTGGCCCTGGTCGGCATCGGAAGCCGAGCCACCGCCCAATGCAAACGGGTAGAGCGAGGTCGAAGCCGTGGTGTCGCTGAGCTTGACCGTGTAGACCAGGCTTTGGCCTTCCACCACGGTGTCGCCCGTAACGCCCGGCCCGCCAATCTCGATGCTGACCACGCCTGGCGCGTCGTTGTCGCGAATGGTGCCGGTGGCGGTCTGGTCGCCCATGCGCACGGTGAACTGCTCGGTGCCCTCAACCGTGAGGTCGTCTGTCAGCGGCACCGTCATCACAAAGTTGGAGACGCCTGGTGGAATGGTGATGGTGCCGTCACCGTTTTGAACCACACCTTCGCTGAAGATCGGCGCGCCGATGTCGTCCTGCGTGGCCGAACCGAGAGCCAGCTCAAAGGGCACGGTCAGGGCCGTGGTGGACGGGGCGTCAAGTGTCACCGGAAACACCAGCGCTTTGTCTTCCGTATCGGTCGCTGGCGCAATGGTTTGCACACGGCCCAGCTGCGCCACCAGAGGCGCGCCCAAAGCCAAGGCGGGGATCAGGGCGCCGAGCGCCGGCAGGCCCACGCGGGCCAGGCTGCCCGGATCGGTGCCGATGCTCGCGGGGGTGACATCTTCTTTAACCCGTTCAACCCAGGTTCCGGGCAGCAAGCCGCCTTCGGCTGACGAGTTGCCAGCAGCAGTGGCCACACAGGCGTCGCCGCTCTCGATGCCGGCGATCACGCGGTCCATGTCGGACGTGTCGCTACATGCGTTGTTTGCGACCTGTTTCGGTTGTTCGCCCTCGGGCACTTCGGAGAGCCTGACGATGGCGTTTTGCTCCGTCAGAATGACGTCGCCCCGAGAGACGACTTCACCCATTTGCAGAAGCCGAAACTTGCCATTGGCGCCGCGAATGTAAGAACGGCCCCAAAGGGCGCTGACCTGGGATTTGACGGTTTGGGCGATGACGGGCATACCGGTTCTCTCTTTGAAACTTGGTCTTGCGGGCGGGTTCGACGATCGGGCTCTGAGGTCGCGTGTGTGCGCTGCGCTTGTCAGCGCTCGCGCAGGGCGTTTTGTTTGACTTTCAGCACTGGCTTGAGCAGGTAGGACAGCACGGACTTCTTGCCAGTGAGCACATCAACCTCTGCGGTCATGCCGGGAATGATGGGCATGGACTCACCCAGTTGCGGCTTCTGTGTCTGCACCCGCACCAGGTAATAGGCATTGCCCTTGTCGTCCACCACGGTGTCTGGGCTGATGTTTTCAACGGTGGCTTCCAGTCCGCCGTAGATGGACGAGTCGTAAGCGGTGAACTTCACATTGGCTTGCTGGCCGGGGTGAATGAAGGCGATGTCGCGCGGGTTGACCTTGGCCTCCAGCACCAGCTTGTCGTCCAGCGGCACCACTTCAACCAAGTCTTTGCCGGCTTGAACCACGCCGCCCACGGTGTTAACCAGCAGGCGTTGCACGCGGCCGCGCACGGGGCTCTTGATCTGGCTCTTGTCCACCTTGTCATTCAAGGCCACGGCGCTTTCGTTCAAGGCATTCAGGCGGCCCAGGTTTTCGGCCAGCTCTTTGCGCGCGTCGTTGCGAAAGCTCAGCTCGGTTTCTTTCAGCTTGCGCTGCGCTTCGCCGATGGACGCCTGCGAACGCATGATGAGTGCCGAGGCCTGCTCCATTTCGCCGCGCCGCTGCGAAACTTCGCGGTCGAGTTTGATGATGTCGACTTCACTGACGGCGCCACTGGCCAGCAGCGGGCGCGTGCGGCTGAGTTCGGACTGCGCCAGGGCCATGCCGCGTTCGGCCGCCGAATGGCGCGCGCGCATTTCGTTGAGCTCTTGCTGGCGCTGCGACAGCTGCTGCTGGCTGATGGACAGCAAATTGGCCAGTTCCAGCCCGCGGTTTTGATACAGGCTGCGCTCTTCGGCCACGATGCGTTCCTCTTCAAGACCGTTGTGCGTGGGTGGGCGGAACTCTGTGCCTTCGGCCAGGGCGCGCAAACGTGCCAGGCGCGCCTGCAAGGCAAAACCTTGCGCCGCGTTCTCACGCGCGCCGGATGTGGCGCGGGTCTCGTCGATCTTCAACAAGACCTGGCCGGCTTCAACCACTTGCCCTTCTTTCACCAGAATGGCCGACACCACGCCGCCGTCCATGCTTTGCACCAGTTGCAATTGACGTGCGGAGATGACCTTGGCATCGCCCTTGGTCACCTCGTCGACCTTGGCCCAGGAGGCCCACAGCAACAGCAGCAGAACCACTGCGCCAGCGGCGCGGGTGATCCACTGCGCGCGGCGCGTCTTCTTGCTCGAGATCACGTCTTCGGCGGCGTGTTCAAAACTGCGAACGGCGGGCGAGGCTGGCATCGCAAGTGTGGCGTTAGCTTTGGTATTCATGCGGCCCTCGCAATGCGCCCGTGGGTCAGCGCTTCCATGATGCGGTCGCGTGGACCGTCGGCCACCACCTTGCCGCCGTCGATGACGATCACGCGGTTGACCATGGCCAGCATGGATGTGCGGTGCGTGACCAGAATGACGGTTTTGTCAGCGGCATAGGCGCCGATGCGCTGCGTGATCTGCGCTTCGGTTGAAAAGTCCATCGCGCTGGTGGGTTCGTCCAGCAACAAGATGGGTGCGTTGTGCAGCACCGCGCGGGCCAGGCCCACACATTGGCGCTGGCCACCGGATAGCGATTCGCCCCGTTCGCCCACGGGCATGTCAAAACCTCGCGGGTGGCGGCTGACGAAGTCGCTCATGCACGCCACCTCCGCAGCGTCGCGGATGGCGCCGTCGGTGGCATACGGCAAGCCGAAGGCGATGTTCTCGCGCAGGGTGCCGAAAAACAGCGTCACATCTTGTGAAACGTAAGCCTGGTTGCGGCGCACATCAGCGGGGTCGAGCTGGCGCAGGTCGGTGCCGTCGATCAATACCGCGCCGTCGGTGGGCTGGTACAGGCCCATCATCAGGCGCTGGATCGTGCTCTTGCCCGAGCCGACACGGCCGATGAAGGCCACACGCTCTCCTGCCTTGATCTTGATGTTCAGGTTGTCCAACACCTTGTCTTCACGGCCCGGGTAGCTGAAGCTCACGTTGCGCAGCTCGATGTCGCCGGTCATTTGCGGGCGCGTCAAGAAACTGCGGCCTGCCGGGCGTTCTTGCGGTTGTGCCATCAGCTGGTTCAGGCTGTCCAGGCTGGTGCGCACACCTTGGTACTGCATCAGCAGGCCCATGACTTGGCCTGCTGGCGCCAGAGCGCGACCCGCCAAGGTGGACGCTGCGATCAGCGCGCCCATGGTGAGCATGCGTTCGTTGATGAGGTACACGCCGATCAAGATGATCGCGACCGTGACGCACTGGCTCAGCACGTTGGTGCTGGTGGTGGCCAAGGTGGACAGCGAGCGCATGCGGATGTTGGTGGTGCTCAGGAACGCATTGGTGCGCTCCCACTTGGCCTGCACCGACGACTCGGCGCCCTGGCTCTTGATGGTTTCGATGCCGTGCAGGCTTTCCACCAGCGTGGCGTTGCGTGTGGCGCTGGCCTTGTGCGTGGTTTGCGCCAGCTCTTGCAGGCGCTTTTGCAGCACCCAGCCCGTGGCCACGATGGCGCCGCCAGCCACCACCACAGGCAGTGCCAGCCAAGGTGAAATCCACACCATCACGCCCAGGAACAGAATCGCGAAGGGCAGATCGATCAAGGTCGTAACGGTGCTGCTGGCAATGAAGTCACGCACCTGTTCGAAGCCGCGCAGGTTTTGTGCAAAGCTGCCTACAGAAGCCGGGCGACCCTCCAGGCGCATGCCCAGCACCCGTTCCATCAACTGGGCTGATAGCTGCACGTCGATGCGCGCGCTGGCTTCGTCGACAAATCGGCTGCGCAACAAGCGCATGCCCATGTCGGCAGCCATGATCAAGACCACACCGACGGCCAGCGCCCACAGCGTTTCGATGGCGTGGTTGGGCACCACGCGGTCGTAGACGTTCATGGAGAACATCGGGAAGGCCAGCGCAAAGACGTTGATCAACAACGCAGCCAACAGCACGTCGCGGTAAACACCGCGCTGCTCCAGCACCGTTCCCCAAAACCAGTGCCGTGACAGTGGATGCCCTGCTGCCGCGTGGCGGTCTTGAGCGCCGTTATTGTCTTGGGCTTGGCCGCTTGCAGCGCTGCGCGCGTCAAACCTGAAATGCGGGCGCACAAACAGCACCACGCCCGTGTGCAAGGCCTGCAGGTCCGCCAGGCGGACCATGACGGCGCCTTGGCCGGTTTCGGGTAGCAGCACGCGCGCTTCTCCGCGAGCGGGCAGGTTGTCCAGCAAGACGCAGGCGCGGTTGCCTTTCAGAATGAGAATGGCTGGCAGCGTGATCGGGTCGAGCTTGGCCAAGGGCTGGCGCAAGACCTTTGCCGCCATCCCTGCGCGCGCGGCGGCGCGTTCAGCCAGCTCCAGACCCAATGGCTCGCCTTGCAGCGGCAGCGCCGCCGTCAGCGACGCGCGTGAGGCTTGTACGCCATGCAGGCGGCACACCTCCACCAGACAGTCGAGCAGCGGGTCGGGCGCAATGAGGTCTTCGCGCAGGCGCTTCTCGGGTGCGGGTGCAGGCGCGGGAGGAGGAGGATCCTGAATGGGTGCTTTTGCCGTAGCGACAGCCGCAGCGGGTGCCGTGGGGGCTTTGGGCGCGGCAGCAGCCGGCGCTGGGCGGGCTGCCGCCGGTGCGGGCCGTGCTTGCGATGCGGTCGGCGCGGGCCGGGTGGCGGTCTGGGTGCTCAATTCAAGAACTCCGATGAAACAGAACGAGGCCGGCGCCGTTCAGCGGTGCGGCCGGCCTCTGGGCTTCAAGTCTTCAGGTCTTCAAAGGGCTGGCATCAAACCCGGCGCTCACGCACGATGCGCCATTGGCCGTTGAATTGCCGCCAGGTCAAGGCCATGTCGTTCACCTCGACGCCGTCGAAAGTGAGCAAGCTTTGGCGGAAACGCGTCTCGACGGAACCGTCGGCCATTTCGCGGGACGTGATCTCTTCAACTTCCAAGTCCAGCGGCTCGCGGCTGGCGGCGTTCTGTTTCCACAGGGGGTTTTGGTTGGCGCTGCCCTTGTAGCCCGGGGCATACAGGCCGTTCAGGCCCGTGCTGTTGCGTGTGCGCCAAGCTTGCGCCCAGTTGACCAAGCGGGTCGCCGGGCCGGTGGGTGCGGCTTCTACAACCGCTTGCGCGGGTGCTTGCACAGGCGAACGCGGCGCTTGGGCCACGGCGCGGGTGTTGCGTGTTGCAAGCGGAACCGCTGCGGCGGGCAAGGCGCGGGACAAGGGCGCTGCAGCAGCAACCGCTACAGGCAGAGCAGTCGCCGGCAGCATCGCCGGTGCAGCCGGGGCCACCGCAGCAACAGGCTGCAGCGGGTTGACCATTTGCGCCATTTGTTCCGGCGCCGGGCGCAGGGCCGTTACGTCCACGGCCCCCGTTGGGCAGCGGGCGGCGGCGTCACCACCTGCAGTCCAGTTGCTGGCTTCCGGCGGTAGCAGGTCGCGGGCAATGCCCAGTTGCACGCTCAATTGCGTGGTAGCGGCCAGGGTGCGTGCATAGGCCAGCGCGCGGTCGTAGGCGGCGTTGGTCAGTGCGCGGCGCGCGGTGTAGGACTCGCTCTCAGCATTCAAGAGGTCCAGCAGGCTGCGTTGCCCAATCTCAAACTGTTGACGATAGGCATCACGCGCACGCTCGATGGCGGCGGTGTTGCGGCCCAGCGTACCCAACTGCGTACCCAGCTTGGCGCTGTCGTTGAAGGCGATGAGCGCGGTCTGGCGCACGTCGCGGCAGGCTTTGTCGCGCAAGTCCATGGCTTGTTGAACGAGCTTTTGTTTCTCGCTGGCGCGGGCGCGGTCGCCGCCGCCGTCAAAGATGTTCCAGTTCATCACCACACCCACCGAGGCGTCGGACTTGCGGTCAACGATCCCACCCAGGTTGTGGCCCGCACCCACTTGGGCTCGTGCACTGACTTGCGGCTGGAAGGCCGAGCGGCTGGCGGCCTCGGCTGCACGTGCAGCTCGCACGCTTTCAATGCCCGAGGCGATGGCGGCGCTGCGCTGCACGGCGGTGCGCGCGGCTTCTTCGGCGCTGGTGGGCAAGCCCGTGCGCAGCAATTCCACGCTGCCCATGTCAGCCGCAGGCGATTCGCCCACGATGCGCTGGTAGCGTGCAGCCACGTCGTGCAGGTTGGCCAATTCGGTGTCGCGGTTGGCTTCGGCCAGCGCCAAGCGGGCACGCGCTTGGTCGAGGTCAACGCCGCGGCCTACACCGGCCTTGAAGCGCGACTCCAGCTTGGTAGCGGCTTGTTGGTGTTGGCTCAAGTTGTCTTCAGCCAGGGCCAGCAAGCGGCGTTGGCGCTGCACGTCGTACACCGCGCGGGTGGCTTCCAGCGCCACCTGTTCCGTGGTGTCCACCAGTTCAAACCAGCGGCTCAGGCGCTCGTGGCTGGTGCGCGCCACTTCATTGCGTGTGGCAAACCCGTCCCACAGCACTTGGCTGAGGGTGAGGTTGGCGCCGCCCCGGCTGACCGTGGACGAGTCGATGTTGGCAGTCTTCGAGCGGCCCACACCCACGTCGGCGCCGAGGTCCAGACGCGGCATGTGCGCAGCTGCTGCGGCCGCCTGCGCGTCTATTTTGCTCAGGTAGGCGTTCAGCTTGGCTGTAACTTCAGGGTTGGTTTGCAAGGCCTTGCGTGCGGCGCTGCGTGCGGCTTCAACCGACTGCGCTGCGGCCGGCAGGCCCCAAGCCGCGGCGGCCAGGGCAACGGCGGTTGCTACCAATTTGTGGGTGATGCGGGACATGAAGGAATCTCCTTTAGCGAACGGGCTGCGGCGGCAAGCTGCTTTTTGCAAACCCGCCCCGTCCGGGGCACATGCAGGCCCCGGTCGACCACAGCTCTATCGGCGCGCTGGTGCATACCTTGATGCGCAAGGGTGGTGTGGTTCAAAGCGTGTGCGCTAGTTCACGGCCGAACTGAAACTGGCGGGCAAACCCAGGCTTGCTAAAGTGCTTGATCGTGGGGTGGCAGCGCCTGTCGCGCTGATCTGGCGCTCAGCGCCCGCCCGCCGAGCCCACAGCGTCAAACTCTTATGCATCAGCCACCTCACGTGCCCACAACCACGCCCGCAACCCCGGCGCGGCCGGCGGCCAGCCCGCCGCTGGCGGTGGATGTCCTGGTGGTGGGTGGCGGCATCAACGGCGCCGGCATCGCGCGCGATCTGGCCGGCCGGGGCTTGCAGGTTCTGCTGTGCGATCAAGACGACCTCGCGCGGCATACCTCCTCCGCCTCCACCAAGCTGATTCATGGTGGCCTGCGCTATTTGGAGTATTACGAATTCGGGCTGGTGCGCAAAGCATTGGCCGAGCGCGAGCGGCTACTCAAAAGCGCACCGCACATCATGTGGCCGCTGCGCTTTGTCATGCCACACGACCCCAGCATGCGCCCGGTTTGGATGGTGCGTCTGGGCTTGTTCTTGTACGACCACCTGGCGCGCCGCGAATGGCTGCCTGCCAGCGGCACGCTGAATTTGCGCCAACACGCAGCGGGGCAGCCCTTGAAGCCTGGTTTCTCGAAGGGCTTTGTGTACAGCGACGGGTGGGTGGACGATGCGCGCCTGGTGGTGCTGAATGCGCTGGACGCGCAGGCGCGCGGCGCCACCGTGCTCACCCACTGCCGCTGTGAAACGGTGGAGCGCACCCCACAGGGTTGGAACGCTGTTTTGAGACCTCAAAAAGGCGAGCCGCGCCGGGTCCACGCGCGAGCGCTGGTCAACGCTACCGGCCCCTGGGCCAGCGAGTTTTTGCGCACGGTTGTGGGCCGCGCTGGTGCCCGCGCACTGCGTTTGGTCAAAGGCAGCCACATCGTGGTGAGGCGGCTCTTTGAGCACGATCACGCCTACATTTTTCAGAATGCCGACAAGCGCATCATCTTCGCTATTCCCTATGAGCAAGCGTTCACGCTCATAGGCACCACTGACATTGAGGTTCACGACGCGCCCGACGCCGCCCGTGCCAGTGCAGAAGAAGTGGCCTACCTGTGCGAACAAGCCAACCGCTACTTCGCCAAACCCATCACGCCTGCCGATGTGGTGTGGGCCTACAGCGGCGTGCGACCCTTGCTCGACGACGAGTCGGGCGACGCAGCCGCCGTCACGCGCGACTACCAACTGGATTTTGACGAAGCCTGCGCCGGCGCGTCTTTGCTGTCGGTGTGGGGCGGCAAGATCACCACCTACCGCAAGCTGGCCGAAGAAGCGGCGGACGGCCTGTCGGAGCGCCTGGGCAAGCAGCGCGCCGCGTGGACCGAGACCGCCCAGCTGCCGGGGGGCGACCTGAGCGCTTGGGTTGGCGCCCCGCAGCGGCCTGATGCCGACTTCCAGCGCTTTGTGACCGAGCTGCAGGCGCAATGGCCCAAGCTGCCAGAGCCTGTGCTTAAACGTTGGGCACGCAGCTACGGCGCCTTGGTTTCTGTACTGATGAACGCAGCCACTGTGGGCGAAGAACCCAGCTTGGGTGCCGAGGTGGCGCCGGGCCTTTTTGAAATTGAACTGAAGTATCTGCAGCGCTACGAATGGGCCTCATCAGCCGACGACGTGCTGTGGCGCCGCACCAAATTGGGTCTGCACTACACCGAAGCGCAGCGCGCACAGGTTGAAACTTGGTGGCTTGAAAACATCTCAGATGGTTCACGCTGAGGGCCGCGCAGCGAGCCAGCCGTAAATTGCGCGGTAGACCGGGTGGTGTTTGCGGCTTGGAGCCGCTGATTTGGGTTGACCATACGGATTCCGTGGTTTTGTGGCACGTATGCCAACCACAGGCCTGGAGCCCCCACCGTGCGCAACAACCAACCGGTAACACAACGGGAGTTTGAACTTCCTGTTGATGCGACCTTGATGTCGACCACCGACACCGAAAGCCGAATCACCTACGCCAACGCTGCCTTCGTGGAAGCCAGCGGCTACGAAGCTGCGGAACTCCTGGGCCAGCCCCACAATCTGGTGCGCCACCCGGACATGCCGGCCGAGGCCTTCGCCGACATGTGGGCCACCATCAAGGCCGGCCTGCCCTGGACAGGCTTGGTCAAGAACCGCCGCAAGGACGGCGACCACTATTGGGTTCGCGCGAATGCGGTGCCGGTCAGGCAGGGCGAAAAAATCACGGGTTTCACATCGGTTCGCACGCACGCCAGCCGTGCGGAAATCGAGCAAACCGAAGCGCTGTACCGCGAGTTCAAAGCGGTCAAAGCCGGCGCGCGCCGGCTCCATCAGGGGTTGGTGGTTCGCGGCGGCGCTGGCGCTTGGCTGTCTTGGTTACAGACGGCCCCATTGAAGTGGCGTATTCAAGCGCCCTTGCTGTTTCTGGTACCGGTGACGGCGGGCGCGGCTTGGGTATTTGGTTTGTCAGGCGGCGCCTTGGCGGGCGTCACAGGCACTGTCGCGTTAGCGGTACTGGGCGTTTCGGCTTGGTTACGAGTGCAGGTGTCCCGTCCCATGGAGCAATTGCTCGACGAAGCCTTGAAAGTTGCATCCGGTCAAAGCCACAGCACCGCGCACTTGAATCGGGTGGATGAAATCGGCCTGACCTCGCGGGCCATTGGCCAACTGGGTTTGATGTTCCGTTGGGTGATTCACGATGTAGCGCAGCAAGTGGTCAATGTTCAGGTGGCCACGCGGGAAATTGCGCAAGGCAACATGGACCTGAGCGCGCGCACCGAACAGGCTGCGGCCAGCGTAGAACAAACGGCGTCGTCGATGGAGCAGATGATGGCTTCAGTCAAGAACAACGCCTCGTCAGCCGAACTGGCCAAGAACTTGTCGGTTTCGGCGCGTGAGGCTGCGGACAAAGGTGGGCGCGTGGTGGCCGACGTGGTTCACACCATGAATGACATCACCGACAGCTCCAAACGGATTGCCGACATCATTGGCGTCATTGATGGCATTGCCTTCCAGACCAATATCCTGGCGTTGAACGCTGCGGTAGAGGCCGCGCGTGCTGGTGAACAAGGACGCGGCTTTGCCGTGGTGGCCAGCGAAGTGCGCAGCCTGGCGCAGCGCAGCGCCGATGCAGCCAAGGAAATCAAAGGTCTCATCAGCGCCAGCGTGGGCAAAGTGGAAGCCGGCGCAGAGCTGGTTGATGGTGCCGGCCGTGCCATGGAAGACATCGAAACCCAGGTGCAACGCGTTTCCGACCTGATTGCTGAAATCAGCTCAGCCACGCAAGAGCAAAGCCTGGGCATCGGCCAGGTGGGCCAAGGCATCAACCACCTCGACCAAATCACCCAACAAAACGCGGCCTTGGTCGAGCAAAACGCCGCAGCCTCAGAGAGCTTGCGGCTTCAGGCGGGGCAACTGGTTGAGGCGGTCAGCGTCTTCAAGTAGTCCGGGTGAACCGGCGCTAACGCACCGGTTGAGCCACCTTGAATCTGCTTAAGTTAGCGGGACACCTCGAAGACTTGCACCACTTGGGCCAATTGGCGGGCCTGTTCACGCAGGCTTTCGGCGGCTGCTGCGCTTTCTTCGACCAGCGCTGCGTTTTCCTGGGTCATTTGGTCGAGATGAGACACCGACTGCGTGGCGGCCACCAGCCCGGAGCTTTGTTCGTCCGTGGCGGCGCTGATCTCGCCGATCATGTCGCTGACCTTCTGCACGCTGCTCACGATGTCTTGCATGGAAACGCCGGCCTCGCCCACCAGGCGTGAGCCCGTCTCCACGCGTTCAACGCTGGTGCCGATCAAGCCTTTGATTTCGCGCGCAGCGTCGGCGCTGCGTTGAGCCAGGTTGCGCACCTCGCTGGCCACCACGGCAAACCCGCGCCCTTGCTCACCAGCGCGCGCGGCCTCCACTGCAGCATTCAGCGCCAGGATGTTGGTTTGGAAGGCGATGCCGTCGATGGTGCCAATGATGTCGCCAATTTGACGTGAGCTGGCGCTGATGGCGTCCATGGTGCTCACCACCTCGGCGACCACGTCGCCACCTTTGCTGGCGGCCGCGCTGGCCGAACTGGCCAACTGGTTGGCCGTGCGTGCGGAGTCAGCCGTTTGCCGCACGGTGCCTGTGATCTGCTCCATCGACGCCGCAATTTGCTGCAAACCGGCCGCGGTGCGCTCGGTGCGTTGGCTTAAATCGAGGTTGCCGCTGGCAATTTCCTGGCTGGCGGTGTCGCAGTTGGCGGCGGCTGCTTGCACCTGCCCGACTACCTGTTCCACGCGGCTCAAGACTTGTTGCAGGGCTTTGGAAGCCGGGGCCTGGGTGGCCACATGGCGCAAGTCCAAACCAATCGTGCCGTTGCTGCGTTCCATGGCCGCAACCAGCGCGCTGAGCTCTTGGCCCTGGCGCTCAGAGCGAGCCATTTGCACGGCCACCGCCACTTCCAAGCCAGTTTGCACCACCACATAACCGGCATGCAGCAGTATTTTGAAAAAGTCCGGCTGGGGCGCGCAATACACGCCAAAGCCAGCGGCCTGCAGCCTGTCAAACACGATGTGATGCACAGCCACTGTCACTGCGCCGGCCATGATGGGTTTCCAGTCGCGGTAGACCAGCAGCAAAGCCAGCGTTGCAAATACGCCAAAGTGAAGCTCCAGCGTGCCACGGCCCAACTGGATGTGCAGCGCCACCATGCCCACGGCCAGCGCGGGCAAGACCAGTCGGCAGAGCAGCGTGCCTCGTGCCAGTGCCACGGTAGCTCCACCCAGCCCCAACAGCGCCACCGCGCCGATCAGCGACAGCGTGAGCTGGTTGTACAAAAAGCCGATGACGCCGGCCACCGCCGCGCCTAACACCAGGCTGGCGAGAATGACAAGGTCGCCGTCCAGCGTGCTTGCAGGGGCTCGGGCGTCGGCCGAGTGTGAAGAATTAGACATTGCGCGGTTCCGAAAGGGCTTGCCCGTAGACGCGGGTACCAGTCTTTCTCGGCGGCGCGAGCAGCCGGCTTGAGCCTTGGAATGAGATGCGGCCCTTTCGGGCCCAATTCAGCCGCTGGTCAAGCCATGCATCCTGCCTGCAAACCCGATTCAGGCCGCAAGGCCACAGGCTCGGGCACTTGGTAGCCATAACGCACGGCGGTGAGTTCGGCCAAGATGCTCACGGCAATTTCAGGTGGCGTGCGCGCGCCGTTTTTCAGGCCCACGGGCCCGTGCAATTGGGCCAATTGTTCATCCGTCAAGCCGAAATGTTCTTTCAGCCGCTCTTTGCGTTTGCTCTGGTTGGCGCGCGAGCCAATGGCACCCACATAAAACGCCGGTGACCGCAGTGCTTCCATCAAGGCCAGGTCGTCCAGTTTGGGGTCGTGGGTCAAGGCAATGATGGCGGTGTGCCCATCAGGTTGAAGGTCGTTGACGGCGTCGTCCGGCATGGTGCGCAGCAAGGTGGCGCCGCGCACCGCAAAGCCGGTGGCATATTCCTCACGCGGGTCACACACCAGAACTTGGTAGCCCAGGGCCTGCGCCATTTCGGCCAGGTATTGCGTCATCTGGCCCGCGCCGATGACCAGCATGCGCCAGCTGGGGCCGTGGTGCGTGGTCAGCGTGGTGTTGGTGAGTTCAAGTTCGTCTGCGCTGCCGCCGTCGCCCAGGCTCACCTCGCCTGTGGCCAGGGTCAAGACGCGCCGCACCCGCTGCCCTTGTTCCAGCCGCTCCAGCAGCCGGGCCAATTGGGTGCGGGGCATCACGGGTTCGAGCACCAGTTCGATCAGGCCCCCGCAGGGCAAGCCAAAACGGTGGGCCGCGTCCGCATCTATGCCATAACGAATGACTTGCGGTACGCCCGAAACCAGTACGCCGCTGCGCGCTTTGTCGACCAAATCATCTTCTATGCAGCCGCCTGAAACCGAACCCACCACCAGGCCGTCGTCGCGAATGGCCACGCTGGAGCCCGGCGGCCGAGGCGCAGAACCCCAGGTACGGGTGATGGTGCCCAGCACCACCGCGTGGCCCTCGGTTTGCCACTGTTGGATTTGGCGCAAGACGTGCAGATCGATGTTGTCCATGGGTTGAAAGTTACTCGCAATGCGGGAGGAATTGGATATCGGGTATTCACTTATGACTATTGCAGCCTATCTCATGGACATCTGCATGAAGGTTCATAAGGGAAAGCGCAGCGGTGCGCGCGACGCCTGCGACACATACGATGTTTTGAGTATTGAACCCCACACCCAGGAGACCCTCCGCATGAGCATGACCTTGTCTCTCCATGTCAACGGCAACACCTTCAGTGCCAGTTGCGAACCGAACATGCTGCTGTCTGAATTCATTCGCGACCACTTGCGGCTCACGGGCACGCACATCGGCTGCGACACCTCGCAGTGCGGCGCCTGCACTGTGCATGTGAACGGCCGCGCCGTGAAAAGCTGCAACATGCTGGCTTTGCAGGCACAGGGCACCGAGGTCACCACCATCGAAGGCTTGGCGGCGGCTGATGGCACTTTTCACCCCATGCAAGCGGCGTTCAAAGCCTGTCACGGCCTGCAGTGCGGGTTCTGCACGCCGGGCATGGTGATGAGTGCGGTGGACCTGGTGCAGCACCACGGCTGCCACAGTGACACCCAGGTGCGCGAGGCGCTAGAGGGCAACATTTGCCGCTGCACGGGTTATCACAACATCGTCAAGGCCGTGCAGCAAGCTGCCGTGGCCATGAAGGCCTGAACAGGAGCACCGCATGAACGCACGCCAAGGATTTATCGGCAAAGCCGTCGAGCGCCGCGAAGACGGTCGCTTCCTCACCGGCCAAGGCCAGTACACCGACGACATCACGTTGCAGGGGCAAACCTACGCCTACTTTTTGCGAAGCCCCTACGCTCACGCCCGGATCACCAAGCTCGACACCAAAGCCGCGCTGGCGGCGCCGGGCGTTGTGGGTGTTTTCACGGGCGAGCACTTCAAGGCCGTGGGCGGCCTGCCTTGCGGCTGGCTGATCAACAACCTCGACGGCACGCCGATGAAGGAGCCCAAGCATCCCGTGCTGGCCGACGGCAAAGTGCGTTACGTGGGCGACCGTGTGGCGATGGTGGTGGCCACCACGCTGGAAGAAGCCAAAGCCGGCTCTGCGCTTATCGAGGTGGACTATGAAGAGCTGCCACCGGTGGTGGACACCGCCACAGCATTCGGTGCGGGCAGTTCAGTCCACGACGAAGCACCCGACAACCGTTGCTACATCTGGGGCATCGGCGACAAAGACGGCACCGACGCCGCGTTCAAAAACGCTGCGCACGTCACCACCCTGCAGTTCCGCAACAACCGGTTGATTCCCAACGCGATGGAGCCGCGTGCGGCCAACGCGTCCTACGATACCAACGCCGACAACTACACGCTGTATGTCAGCAACCAGAACCCGCACGTCGAGCGGCTGTTGATGTGCGCCTTTGTGCTGGGTATTCCTGAGCACAAGATGCGCGTCATTGCACCCGACGTGGGCGGCGGCTTTGGCAGCAAGATCTACTTGTACGGCGAAGAAACCGCGTTGGTCTTCGCCAGCAAATTCATCAAGCGCCCCATCAAGTGGACCTGCGACCGCAGCGAAGCCTTTTTGTCGGATGCCCATGGCCGAGACCATGTCAGCACGGCCAAGTTGGCGATGGACAAGGATGGCCACTTCCTGGCCCTGCGCGCCGACACCACAGCCAACCTGGGCGCTTATCTCTCGACCTTTTCCACCTGCATCCCCACCATCTTGCACGCCACGCTGCTGGCTGGCCAATACAAGACACCCAAGATCTATTGCGAGGTGACGGCGGTCTTCACCAATACCGCGCCCGTGGATGCGTACCGCGGCGCCGGCCGGCCCGAGGCCACCTATCTGCTGGAGCGCATCGTTGAAACGGCGGCGCATGAAATGGGTATAGACCCGGCGGAGATTCGCCGCCGCAACTTCATTACCGAGTTTCCGTACGCTTCGCCTGTTGGCCTGACCTACGACACGGGCGACTACAACGCCACCATGACTCGCGCGATTGAACTGGCAGACGTTGCCGGTTTCAAGGCCCGCAAAGCGGCGTCGGCGGCCAAAGGGCTCAAGCGCGGCTTGGGCTACAGCGCTTACATCGAAGCCTGCGGTATCGCGCCATCATCAGTGGCCGGCGCATTGGGTGCCCGCGCGGGCTTGTTTGAAGCGGGCGAAGTGCGCGTCCACCCCACGGGCAAGGTGACCATCTTCACCGGCAGCCACAGCCACGGTCAGGGCCACGAAACCACGTTTGCCCAGGTGGTGGCTGACAAGCTGGGGATCCCGATGGACGACATCAGCATCGAACACGGTGACACCGGCAAGGTGTTGTTTGGCATGGGCACCTACGGCAGCCGCTCGCTCGCCGTGGGCGGAACGGCCATCGTCAAAGCGGTGGACAAGATCGTGGCTAAAGGCAAGAAGATTGCCGCGCACCTGATGGAAGCGGCTGAGAGCGACATCGTCTTTGAGGGCGGCGAATTCAAGGTGGCCGGCACCGACAAGAAAGTGCCCTTCGCGCAGGTCTCGCTAACGGCTTATGTGCCGCACAACTTCCCGCACGACAAGCTGGAACCTGGCCTCAACGAAAACGCCTTCTACGACCCCAGCAATTTCACCTACCCGGCGGGCACCTATATCTGCGAAGTTGAAGTGGACCCTGCCACCGGCCACACCCGCGTGGACCGCATGACGGCGGTGGACGACTTCGGCAACGTGGTCAATCCAATGATCGTCGAAGGCCAGGTGCACGGCGGGCTGGCGCAGGGCATAGGCCAGGCGCTGCTCGAGCACGGGGTCTATGACAATGACACCGGTCAGCTGCTCACCGGCAGCTTTATGGACTACGCCATGCCGCGCGCAGACGACCTGCCCAACTTCACCGTTGAAACCGCCAAAGGCACGCCCTGCACGCACAACCCGTTGGGCGTCAAAGGCTGCGGCGAAGCCGGTGCGATTGGCTCGCCGCCAGCGGTCATCAACGCCATATGCGATGCTCTGGGTGTGAAGGATGTGCCCATGCCCGCAACACCTTTTGCCGTTTGGCAGGCTGAACGCAGCGGCGCCCGCCGCGCGGCGCGCTGAACCGCCCTCAGGAGACAACACCATGCAAGCGTTTTCCTATCAAAACCCCGCTACTCTGGCTGCAGCCGCTTCAAGCGCTGCGGCTGGCGCCAAAGTCATTGCTGGCGGGCAATCCTTGTTGCCGTCCATGCGCCTGGGTCTGGCCAACCCCGAAGCTTTGGTTGACTTGGCCGGCGTGGCTGAGCTGCGCGGCATTGCGGTGGCCGGTGGCACCGTCAAAATTGGCGCCATGACCACCCATGCCGAAGTGGCCGCCAATGCCGATGTGGCCCGCGCCATCCCCGCCTTGGCCGAGCTGGCCGGCAACATCGGCGACCGCCAGGTGCGCAACCGCGGCACCATCGGCGGCAGTCTGGCCAACAACGACCCGGCCGCGTGTTACCCGGCGGCCGTGCTGGCGCTGGGCGCCACGGTGCATACCAACAAGCGCAGCATTGCTGCCGACCAGTTTTTCCAGGGCCTGTACGAAACGGCGCTGGCTGAAGGTGAAATCATCACCGCCGTCAGCTTCCCGGTGCCTGAAAAAGCCGCCTGGCAGAAGTTCAAGCAGCCAGCCTCGCGCTTTTCGCTGGTGGGCGTGTTTGTCAGCCGCGCGCCGGGCGGTGCTGCGCGTGTTGCAGTGACCGGAGCTGGCGCTTGCGTGTTCCGTGCCACGGCTTTGGAAGCGCTCTTGACCAAACAATGGAGTCCGGCCGCGTTGCACAACGCGCATGTCAGTGCCGACGGCTTGAATACCGACCTGCACGGCTCGGCCGAGTACCGCGCTTCGTTGATTCCGGTTCTGGCACGGCGCGCCGTGGCTGCGGCGGCATGATCGAAAAAAGCCTGCCCAGCAGCATCGAGGACACCCAAGCCCGTTTGCTGGCGCAGGACTACGTGGCCGACCGGCCGCTGGCCACGTGCATTTTTCTGGCGCTGCGGCTGCAGCGACCGCTGTTCCTCGAAGGCGAGCCCGGCACGGGCAAAACCGAAATCGCGCGCACCCTGGCGGCGATGTTGGGGCGCCCGCTGGAGCGGCTTCAGTGCTACGAAGGCCTGGATATGGCCGGCGCCGCTTACGAGTGGAACTACGCGCGGCAGATGCTCGAAATTCGGCAGGCCGAAAGCCAACACAGCCGCGCCGATGACCTGTTCAGCGAGCGCTTTTTGATTCGCCGCGCCTTGTTGCGTGCCATTGATCCACAGCCCGTGCCGAGTGGTGGCAAGCCGCGCGCTCCGGTTCTGCTGATCGACGAGCTGGACCGCGCCGACGAGCCCTTCGAAGCCTTTTTGCTGGAAGTGCTGGCCGACTACCAGATCACGATTCCTGAGCTGGGCACCATCAAAGCCGCCGAGCCGCCCATCGTCATCTTGACCAGCAACCGCACGCGCGAAATCCACGATGCCGTCAAGCGACGCTGCCTGTACCACTGGGTGGGTTTCCCGGATGTGCAGCGCGAGCGGGAAATTCTGCAGCGGCGCGTGCCGGGCGTGAGCCAGGCTTTGGCACAGGAAGTGGTGGCTTTCATTCAGCGGCTGCGCACGCTGGACCTCTACAAACTGCCCGGTATTGCCGAGACCATCGAATGGGCCCGAGCCCTGATGGAGCTGGACGCCGTTGAGCTGGACCCGGTGGTGCTGCAAAACACGCTGGGTGTGCTGCTGAAGTACCAAGACGACATTGTGCGCATGCAAGGGGGCGAAGCCGCGCGGCTGCTGGAGCAGATGCGCCAGCCCCAAGCCGCGGCCTGACGGAGCGGGGCTGTGCTGCCGCTGCGCCATTCACCCGGCCGCTTGGCCGACAACGTGATGCATTTCGCGCGCGTGCTGCGTGTGGCCGGCATGCCCGTGGGCAGCGACCGCACCATGCTGGCGCTGCAGGCCTTGCAGATGGCGGGTTTGGAATCGCGTCAAGACTTGCGCAGCGTGCTGGCCGCGTGTTTGCTGGGCAGCGCGCAGCACCGCGCCTTGTTCGACCAGGCGTTTGACCTCTTCTGGCGCGACCCTGATCTCACCGGCCGCATGCGCGCTTTACTGCTGCCCAAAGTGCAGATGAACCCCGGCCTGGAGCGCAGCCCGCAAGAAAATCGCCGCCTGGGCGAGGCCCTGTTTCCCCACAGCCCGCACGCGCCGCCACCGCCACCGCCCGATGAACAGACCGAGATACACGCCGACCTGACCTGGAATGACCGTGAGCTTCTGCGCAAAGCCGACTTCGACACCATGAGCAGTGACGAGTGGCGCCAGGCCACACGCTTGCTGGCGCAATTGCGCTTGGTTTTTGAGCCCTTGCCCACACGCCGCCACCAGCGTGCCAATCGGCCAGGCCGTGCCGACTGGCGTGCCACTTTGGCGCAGATGGGCCGTGCCGGTGGCGACCTGTGGGCGCCGCAATGGCAGCAGCGGCGACAGCACCCCGCGCCCATGGTGGTGCTGGCCGATATCTCCGGCAGCATGAGCCGCTACTCGCGCATGCTGCTGCACTTTGCGCACACAGTGGCTCGTGCGGGCGCCGGCCACGTCGAGAGCTTCGTCTTCGGAACCCGTTTGACGCGCACCACGCGCCTGCTCAACAGCCGCGACCCCGATGTGGCGGTTGCGCAAGTGGTGCGCGACGTTGAAGACTGGTCCGGCGGCACGCGCATCACGCACTGCTTGCATGAGTTCAACCAGCTGTGGGCGCGGCGTGTGCTCAGCGGCAACGCCACCGTGCTGCTCATCACGGATGGCCTTGAATTTGGCCCCGGCGATGCGCTGGCGCAAGAGATGCAGCGCCTGCACAAAAGCTGCCGGCGCTTGTTGTGGCTGAACCCCTTGCTGCGTTTTGATGCCTTTGAGCCGCGCGCGGCGGGCATCAAGATCATTCTCAAACACGTCGACGCCTTTTTGCCATGCCATAACGTCAACAGTTTGGCTGACCTCGCCCAAGCCTTGAGCGAGCCCGCTCGCCCCGATCTGTTCAACTTCCACCACCGCCATGCAACTCAATAGCCAAGAAACCTTGCCCGTCAGCCTTGAACAAGCCTGGGAGGCGCTCAACGACATCAGCCTGCTTCAAGCCGCCATTCCCGGCTGCGAGAGCATCACGCCCAGCGGCGACAACCAGTTCGACGTGGCCGTCATGGCCGCCGTGGGGCCGGTCAAAGCGCGATTCAAAGGCAAGCTGCAATTGGAAAATTTGCAGCCGCCCAATAGCTACACCCTGCGCTTCGAAGGCCAGGGTGGTGCGGCCGGCCACGGCAAGGGTTCCGCAGACATCAGCCTGCAAGCCCAGGGGCCGGCGCAAACCCTGCTGCTGTACAGTGCCCAGGCCAGTGTGGGCGGCAAGATCGCGCAAATCGGCTCGCGCTTGGTGGACATGGCGGCACAAAAGATGGCTGGTGAATTTTTCGCTTCATTCAACACGGCATTGCAAGAACGCTACGGCGTGCAGCCTGCCGTTTCCGAAGGGGCCGCCGCGCCCGCTGCCGGCGGCTTGCTCGCGCGCATCGCGGCCTGGTTCAAGGCCTTGTTCGGCCGGTGAATCCCTCGGCGGCTGTGTCCCCTTCGTCAGGCGCTGCCGGGCCTCTGCAGGGCCTGCGTGTCATCGAGTTGGCCAGCATCGGCCCTGGGCCGATGTGCGGCATGTTGCTGGCCGACCTGGGCGCCGATGTCATCCGCGTGGACCGGCTGCAGCCCAGCGGTTTGGGCCTGAATCAAGAGCGCCGCTTTGAAGTCAATGGCCGCAGCCGACGCTCGGTCGCGTTGGACCTCAAAGCCCCTGCGGGCCGGGATGCGGTGCTTCGTCTGCTTGAAAACGCCGACGTGATGATTGAAGGTTTCCGTCCCGGCGTGATTGAAAACCTGGGCCTGGGCCCGGCTGAGTGCCATGCGCGCAACCCGCGCCTGGTGCTCGGCCGCATGACGGGTTTTGGCCAGACCGGCCCATTGGCCCACGCGGCGGGGCACGACATGAACTACATCGCCTTGACGGGCGCCCTGAACGCCATCGGTACTGCCGGCGGGCCGCCAGTACCGCCGCTGAATTTGGTTGGCGACTACGGCGGCGGCGCGCTGTATCTGGCCTTGGGCATCATGGCCGCGCTGTTCGAGCGCCAGCGCTCGGGCCAGGGGCAAGTGGTGGATGCCGCCATGGTGGACGGCGCGGCCTCGCTGGCATCGGTTTTTTTCGGGCTGCATGCCGGTGGGCAGTGGGGCGGTGGGCGAGGTGGCAACCTGCTCGACGGCGGCGCGCCCTTCTACAGCACCTACGAAACGGCTGATGCGCGCTTCATCAGCCTGGGGCCGCTGGAGCCCAAGTTTTTTGCGACGCTGGCCACCGCACTGGGCTTGGACGAACGCTTCGTCAAGCGTCAATACGACCGCAGCCTGTGGCCGGACATGCGCGACGCCATCGCTGCAGCCGTGCTTCAGCGCACGCGCGACGACTGGTGCGCGCTGCTCGAAGGCACGGACGCCTGCTTCGCGCCGGTGCTGTCGTTTGAAGAGGCCCCCCGCCACCCGCACGCTGTGGCGCGCCAAGCTTTTGTCGAACTGGATGGTGTAACCCAGCCCGCACCCGCGCCGCGTTTCAGCCGCACGCCTACACAGCACCCCCGCCGTACACCTGAGGTGGGCGAGCACACAGCGGCGGTGTTGCAGGAGGCGGGCATGAGCGCGGCTGAAGTGCAAGCGCTGTTGAACGCGGGCGTGGCCCGATGAGCGCTTGGCACCTGCCATGACGCCGCATTCACGCGCCGTGGTCTTGCTGCTGAACGTTGCGCATGCGCTCGATCACCTGTTTTTGCTGATCTTTGCCACCGCAGTGGCCAGCATTGCCGTTGAATTTGGCTTCGAGCGCTGGGAAGACCTGATGCCTTACGGCGCCGGCGCTTTTGTGATGTTCGGCCTGGGCTCCTTACCGGCCGGCCGACTGGGCGACTTGTGGGGCCGGCGCCAGATGATGATCGTCTTTTTTCTCGGCATGGGTGCTTCAGCCGTGCTGGCTGCGCTGACCACCAACGCCTGGCAATTGGCTGCTGCTTTGACGCTGTTGGGCACGTTCTCGGCGATTTACCACCCCGTGGGCATTCCGATGCTCGTACAGGGCGCACAGCGGCCGGGCGCCGTCATCGGAGTCAACGGCTTGTCCGGCAATCTGGGCATTGCCTTCGCTGCGCTCCTTACCGGTTTGATGATCAAGTTCTGGGGCTGGCGCGCCGCCTTTGTGCTACCCGGGCTGGTCTGCATCGGCTTGGCATGGGCGTTTGCCCGCCTGGTGCCCAAAGAAACCGAGCCACCCGCGCGCCGCGGCGGCAAGCCGCCCACTTCGCTGACGACGCGCGAGCTGGCGCGGGTCTTTTTGGTGATGACGGTGGCCTCGGCCACCGGCGGAGTGATCTTCAACATGACCACCAACGGCAACGGGCCGCTGTTGGCCGAACGCCTGCGCAGCCTGGTGCAAGACCCCGCCTGGCTGGGCTTGCTGCTGGCCAGCATCTACGCTGTGGCGTCATTGGCGCAAGTGGTGGTGGGCCGTTTGATCGACCGCGTGCCGCTCAAGCGCATTCAACTCTTCGTGCTGCTGTGCCAGGTGCCCTTGCTCGTCGCGGCGTCACAGGCGCAGGGCTGGTGGTTCTATGCGGCGCTGCTGGCAGTGATGGTGATGGTGTTTGCCTCCATCCCGTTCACCGACGCTGTCATCGTGCGCTACGTTGACGACCGCATGCGCTCACGTGTGGCGGGCATGCGCCTGACAGTGTCCATTGGCATCAGTTCGCTGGCAGTCTGGGCGTTGGGCCCGGCAGTGAAGCGCATGGGCTTTGACAGCTTGTTTTTGGGCCTGGCCCTGTGTGCTGCGCTGGCGGCGGTGGTGGTGATGTTTCTCCCCGCCGAGAAGGCTTGAAAGGCCCCGATGCGCGGGTGCAGATGCTTGATCACCCCGCATGGGCTACAATCAGCGGCTCCAGTCGCGGGGTGGAGCAGTCTGGTAGCTCGTTGGGCTCATAACCCAAAGGTCGCAGGTTCAAATCCTGCCCCCGCAACCAAAATAGCAGTCAGGGCCCTCCTCGCGAGGGCCTTGTCACGTTGGTTCACCCTGTAATACCAGCTTCCCCAAGGAGCATTCATGTTCATTTCCGAAGCCCTGGCCCAAACCGCACCTGCCGCAGCCGCAGGCAGTACAGAGTCCACGCTGTTCAGTCTGCTGCCGCTGGTGCTGATGTTCGTGGTCCTTTACTTCATCATGATCCGCCCGCAGATGAAGCGCCAGAAAGAACACAAGGCCATGATCGACGCCTTGGCCAAGGGCGACGAAGTGGTCATCGCTGGCGGCGTGATGGGCCGTGTCAGCAAGATGGGCGACAGCACCGTGGGTGTGGAAGTTGCCAATGGCGTGGAACTTCAAGTGCAACGCCCCTCTATCGTGCAGGTGCTGCCCAAGGGCAGCTACAAAGACAAGCTTTGAAGACATCGCGCGACTGCGCAGGCCTGTTGATGGCCAGCGCGGCGTGCTGACGGAGCGTCCATGAACCGATACCCCTGGTGGAAGTACACGATCCTGGCCGTCGCCTTGCTGGTGGGCTTTCTCTACACCTTGCCGAATTTCTTCGGCGAATCGCCGGCCGTGCAAATCTCCAGCGCGCGCGCCACCGTGAAGGTGGACGCCGGCCTGGTGACCCGTGTCGAACAGACGTTGCAGAAGGCCGGCGTGGCCGCGCAAAACGTGCAGCAAGAAGGGCTTTCGGTTCGTGCGCGATTCACAGACACCGACCTGCAGAAGAAGGCCAAAGACGCCCTGAGTGCGGCGCTCAACCCTGATGCCGCCAACCCCGGCTACACCGTGGCGCTGAACCTGGTGTCGCGCTCGCCGCAATGGCTGACCAGCCTGCGCGCGCTGCCCATGTTTTTGGGTCTGGACCTGCGCGGCGGCGTGCACTTCTTGATGCAGGTCGATATGAAAGCGGCCTTGTCGAAGAAGGTGGATTCGCTGGCCACCGACGCACGAAGCCTGCTGCGCGACAAGAGCATCCGCCACAGTGGCATCTCGCGCGACGGCAACAACCTGGTCGTGGCCTTCCGCGACGCGGCCACCGCCACGACTGCGCGCAATGTGCTGGCCGATCAATTGGCCGAAATGGTCTGGACCGAAACGCCCGAAGGCGCGGAAGTGCGCTTGCGTGGCACGCTCAAGCCCGAGTCCACCAAAACCATTCAAGATCAGGCGCTGAAGCAAAACATCACCACCTTGCACAACCGCGTGAATGAGCTGGGCACCTCAGAGCCGGTCATTCAACAGCAAGGCGCCGACCGCGTGGTCGTGCAGTTGCCTGGCGTGCAAGACACCGCGCGGGCGAAGGACATCATCGGCCGCACCGCTACGCTCGAACTGCGCATGGTGAATGACTCTGCCGAGGCTATGGAAGCCCTGCGCGGCGGCGCGGTGCCCTTTGGCAGCGAAAAGTATGTCGAGCGTGACGGCACGGCGCTGATTACCTTCCGTCAGGTGGTGATCACGGGCGACTGCCTGACCGATGCCCAGCCCGGCTTCGACAACCAGACCCAAGAGCCCAATGTCAACTTGACCGTGGACGCCAAGTGCGGCCGCATCATGCGCGACGTGTCACGCGACAACATCGGCAAGCGCATGGCCATCCTGCTGTTCGAGCGTGGCAAGGGCGAGGTTGTGACCGCGCCGGTCATTCGGGGCGAGCTGGGCAACCGCTTCCAAATTTCCGGCCGCATGACCACGGCCGAGGCCGCCGACACCTCGCTGCTGCTGCGCGCCGGCTCGCTGGCCGCGCCGATGGAAATCATCGAAGAGCGCACCATCGGCCCCAGCTTGGGTGCCGAAAACATTCAAATGGGCTTCAACAGCGTGCTGTATGGATTTATCGCCATTGCGATATTCATGTGCGGCTACTACATGCTGTTCGGTGTGTTTTCCACACTCGCGCTGGCGTTCAACTTGTTGATGTTGGTGGCCGTGCTGTCCATGCTTCAAGCCACTTTGACCTTGCCGGGTATGGCGGCCATTGCATTGACCTTGGGCATGGCCATTGACGCCAACGTGCTGATCAACGAGCGCGTGCGCGAAGAGTTGCGCAACGGCGCCGCTGCGCAAACCGCGATTTCCGCAGGCTATGAGCGTGCGTTTGCCACGATCCTGGACTCCAACATCACGACCCTGATCGCGGGCTTGGCATTGCTTATTTTTGGCTCTGGACCTGTACGTGGTTTTGCCATCGTGCACTGCCTGGGCATCTTGACCTCGATGTTCTCGGCCGTGATGTTTTCGCGCGGCTTGGTCAACCTTTGGTATGGCCGACAGAAGCGGCTCAAGTCGGTGTCCATCGGCCAGGTTTGGCGCGCGCCCGGCGAGCAGCCGCCGCCCGCGCCGGACGCTTGAGCTCGGTTAGGAGCAATCGCAAATGGAATTCTTCCGTATCCGCCGCGACATTCCGTTCATGCGCCACGCGCTGGTGCTGAATGTCATCTCGCTCATCACCTTCTTGATCGCCGTCTTTTTCCTCGTCACCCGCGGCCTGAACCTGTCGATCGAATTCACGGGCGGTACGCTGGTTGAAGTTGAATACGCGCAATCGGCCGATGTGCAGCGCACGCGTGCAGCGGTCGAAGCCCTGCATCTGGGCGAGGTGCAGGTTCAAACGTTCGGCAGTTCGCGTGACGTGCTGATTCGTGTGCCTGTGCGCAGTGGCAGCAAACAAGTTGATGTGGCCGAGCGGGCGTTTGAGGCAGTCTGCAAGGCCGAAACAGGCCGTGTGGAGCGCAAGCAATACACGACACCGCAAGGCGAACAAGTCAGCCGCCAGGCCTGCTTGGACGCGAAGGGCGTTGAGCCGGTCAAGCTGTCGCGCACGGAAATGGTCGGCCCCTCGGTGGGTGACGAACTGGCCAGTGACGGCGCACTGGCCTTGGGCATGACCGTGATCGGCATCATGCTGTACTTGGCCTTCCGCTTCGAATGGAAGTTTGCTGTGGCCGGCATCGTCGCCAACTTGCACGACGTGGTCATCATCCTGGGCTTCTTTGCCTTCTTCCAGTGGGAGTTCTCGCTGGCGGTACTGGCCGCGGTGCTGGCAGTGCTTGGTTACTCGGTAAACGAGTCGGTGGTTATCTTCGACCGGGTGCGCGAATCCTTCCGCAAGTTCCGCAAATTCACGACGCGCGAGGTCATCGACCACGCCATCACCAGCACCATCAGCCGTACGGTCATCACACACGGTTCAACCCAAATGATGGTGCTGTCTATGCTGTTCTTTGGCGGGCCTACGCTGCACTACTTTGCCGTTGCGTTGACCATCGGCATCTTGTTTGGCATTTATTCGTCGGTGTTCGTGGCCGCCGCCATAGCGATGTGGCTGGGCATCAAGCGTGAAGACTTGGTGAAGGGCGGCCCGATCAATAAAGACAGTGGCGACCCTAACGACCCGAATGCTGGGGCCATGGTTTAAGAGTCGGTCGCAGGCCGAGGCCAAGGCCTCTCGGAGGGCCTGGTGTAGAGTCGGCGCCGCGGCTGTGCCAACGGCCCATTGCAGCCATGTCCACCCGCGCTAACTTTTCAAACCTGCCTGTACAGGCGCGTCAGCTTTACGCGGATGTGCTCGCGCGTGGCTTGCCCGCCATCGGCAAGGCTGTCCTGGAGGCCACGCACCGCCTGAACGACCAGACCACTGAGCATGCGGTGGCGCAGCGCAGGCGCGATTTGCTGCGCACCATGATGACCGGCGCCGACCGCTGGCAAAGGCACGTGGTTGCTGCATTGCGCCAAGCCGCGCAACCAGGCGCCCTGCCTGGCAGAGGCCTCAGCTCAAGCCTCAGCACACCACCCCCCAGTACAACCCAAAGAGCACAGCTCAGCCTGGTGGACGACGACACCATAGAGCGTGAGATCCTCACCTCACGTTTGTCGCTGGCCATGTTGGACAAGGCCAACTGGGAATTCACCGATCTGCGCTCGCGCATGGCCACGTTAGAACACCGCACCGAGCTGGAGCCCAACGACCTGCTGCGTGCGCAAGTGTTGGCGCGTTTGGCCGTTGACTGCTGGCGCCAAGTTGAGCTGAACCTGGACGGCTGGCGTGACCTACAAGATTGCTTGCACCAAGAATTCTCGGCACTGCTCGAAGAGGCTTATCACGAAGTGAACCGCTGGCTGGTGCACGAGCAGGTGATGCCTGAAGTGGATTTGCGTCCGTTCATCAGGCGCACACGGTCTGCGCCGCTGCCGCCCAGCACCTTGTCCGGCCAGGTCATGGGTTATGGCCACAGCGGCGCTCCAACGTCGGCGTCAACCTCATCGGCGCCTTTGGCAGGCAGCGCGCACGGCGCCCTTTCGCCAGAACAGTTGCGCCGTGTGCATGAGGAAACGCGCTTGATGACGCGTTCAAACGGCCTGTCGCGTGGCAGCGAGCAGTCTGACGCGGTCCTGGATCGCTTGAATCGTTTGGTGGGCCGGCACCTGCCGGGCTTTGGCCGCTCGGCGACGCAGCCGCAGGCTTTGTCACCCGCGCTGTCGGTGGCCATTCACGCGGCGCAAGACAGCATTCGCCAGCGCAGCACGCAGCCCACCCGCCCGGGCGCCGGCCCGATCACCACGCCCGAGCTGGTTGCCGACCTGCAGCAGCGCAAGCGCCAGCTCAAGGCGCTTGCCGGGTCGGCCGAAGAGCGCGCCACCATCGAAATCGTGGCGCTGTTGTTTCAAAGCATCCTGACTGAGGAGCGGTTGCCAGCGGCGATTCGTGTGTGGTTTGCGCGCCTGCAGATGCCCGTGCTGCGTGTGGCAGTGACCGAGCCCGACTTTTTTGCGACTGTGGGTCACCCAGCGCGCCGGCTCATCGACCGCATGGGCTCGTGCGTCATGGGTTTTGACGGCAGTACTGCCGGCGTCGGCGACACCGTAGAGCGCGAAATCAAGCGTGTGGTGCAGGTGGTGGAGGCCTACCCGGACACCGGCCGCCGCGTGTTCCAAACCGTGCTGGGCGAATTCGAAAAATTTCTCGAAGGCTATTTGCCCAGCCGCAACGAAGCCACGCGGAAGGCGGTTTCCCTGGCGCAGCAGGTGGAGCAGCGCGAAACCCTGGCCATCCAGTTCACCATCGAACTTCGGCGCATGCTCAATGAAGTGCCGGTGCAAGACGGTGTGCGCCAGTTCCTGTTCCAGGTCTGGGCGGATGTGCTGGCTACGGCCGCTGTGCGCCACGGTCCGCAGAGCGACCAGACCCGCTTGATGAAGCGCGCCGCAGCCGACCTGATCTGGTCGGCCAGCGCCAAGGTCACGCGCGACGAACGCGCCGAGGTCATTCGCCGCTTGCCCGCCTTGCTGCGGCTGCTCAAAGACGGTATGGCGGCAGCGGGCCTTAATGCCGAAAGACAAGATCAGCACATTCGCCAGCTCAACAACTCGCTGGCGGCCGCCTTCACCGCCAAGGCCGCCGTCATTCCCAGCGAGCGCCTGAAAGAGCTGATGGAGCGCCTGGAGTCTCTCGAAGAGCTGCTGCCCGATGTCGGTGACGAGGAGCTGGACGCGGCCATGGTGGAAGACATCTCGGGCCACGAAAGCTCTGAGCTGGAAGTGGTGGCAGCCGGCGGCTCTATGCCCACCGCTGCCATGGTGAGCTGGGCCAAAGAGCTTCAGCCGGGCAACTGGTTCATGCTGGACTACCGCGACCGCAACGAAGCCGTGCAGCTGGTCTGGCAAGGCATGCGCAAACAATTGAGCTTGTTTGTAACCCAGCAAGGGCGTTGTGTGCTGTTCCCGCAGAACCGCCTTGCGGCGTTTTTGCAGGCTGGCCTGTTGTTGCCGGCACAGGAAGAAGCTTTGACTGTGCGCGCCACACGCAGCGCGATGGCCAAATTGGACGCTGAGCCAGCGCGGCTGCTGAGTTGAACGCTGGCGCTGAACCGCGCTTCAGAGCGCTTCAGTGAATCAGGCGGTCTTGATCATCGACGAACAGCTCGTCCAGGATCAAGGCATCAGGCTCTTCGCCTTGGCTCCAGAAGACCATCAACACAATGACTTTGAGATCTTCCAGGTCCATGGGTCGCTGACCGGCGGCGGTGGCGCGCTCGAGCACCACTTCTCGCAGCGCGGGTGTCAGCACATTTGCTGATTCGAGGAAACTCAAGAACGACAGCGACTCGGTGCCCAGGCACTCGTGTTCGTCGGCGGTAAACACGCGCCGGCTGCTGGGCTGTTGGGGCTCCAGCGCCGCAGGTTCAACCCGTGCGGCCAGGCCGTCCAGCCAGTGCAAGGCCTCTTCTATTTCGTCGTGTTCGAAACCGGCAGCCGACAGCTTGCGCGTGAGCAGCGGGGCGGCCGGGCAGGCGTCTGGACGCCAGTAGTTTTCGTAGACATAGACCAGAACATCGAACATCAAATCACTATACCCGAGCGCATCCCGGCTGCGCTTATCCGCGACCCATCCTTTGGTACAGCCCCCCCGCAAGCCGGGCAACTTCGCCACGCATTTCGCATTCCAGCAGGCGCGCCATCAGTTCCGAGGTGGGCCAACCGAGGCGCGCACCCAGGGCGTCAAGGCTTGCCGGCTCGTAAGCCATGGCCTCCAGCAACGCCTGGTCGGATGAAGCCTCGCTGCCCGCGGTGGCCGATTGCGCGCTGGGCTCGCTACTGGCGCTCCTTCGAACCTCAGGGTTTGGCGCCGCGCCCAGTTCGTCCAAAACGTCCTCAACCGATTCCACCAGTTTGGCGCCTTGTTTGATCAGCGCGTGGCAGCCTTTGGCTTGCGGTGAATGGATGGAGCCCGGAATGGCAAACACCTCGCGCCCAGCCTCCAAGGCCATGCGGGCGGTGATCAGGGAACCCGAGCGCAAGGCCGCCTCCACGACCAGCACGCCGCGTGAAAGGCCAGCAATGATGCGGTTGCGTTGGGGAAAGTGTTCGCCTTTGGGCGGGGTGCCGGGCGGGAATTCGCTGATCAGCAGGCCCGTTGCGGCGATGCGCCGAGCCAAGTCTGCGTTTTGCGGCGGATAAACCTGGTCAAGCCCGGTACCCACTACGGCCAAGGTCAAACCACCTGCCGCCAAGGCGCCCTCGTGTGCAGCGGCGTCGATGCCTCGCGCCAGGCCCGAAACCACCAACCAGCCTTGGCCGGCCAGGTCTTTGGCGAAGCTCTTGGCGTTTTGCGCACCGCCAGGTGTTGGGCTGCGGCTGCCCACAATGGCCAAGGCCGTAAGTGCCAGAGCATCCAACGAACCTTGTGTGTAAAGCAATAGTGGCGGGTCTGCGGTTTGCAGTAACGCTTGTGGGTAGCGCCTGTCGCCCAAGGTCAAGCAGCCGTGCTGCGGTGCGGCGCCCAGCCAGTGCTGGGCAGCGGCCAACCAGGGCCGGCTGTCTTCGGCGGGGCGGAAAAGCGCGCCCGCCACTTTGGCCGTCACCACCTGTTTGCAGCCCGCTTCACCAGCGGCCCAGGCGGCAGCAGCCGAGCCGAATGAGGCCAACAAACTGCGCGCCGCTTCGCGGCTGACCCCTGGCGTGTGCGCCAGGCGGAACCAGGCCTCGAATTCCGCGCCGTCGATGGTGTTCGCGCCGCTCATCCCGTCAAGGTTGGCTGAAGCGGTCGCCAGGGCTCACCGGTTCCGTCACATTGAGGATCAAGGCGTACGAAACCCGCTCAAAAACGCGGAAGACGAACAACAAGCCGTTGCGCTCGTCGGGCAATTTCAGCATTTGCTTTTCAGGGTCGGTGCGGTCGCGCACATTCACCCCGGCACGCCACAGCGCCAGCACATGACCGCGTTCCACGGCGTCCGCGCGCCCTTTGTTGATGGCCACGATCTGGTTTTGCCCCGCGCTCAGCGCCTGGCCGTAGATGGAGACGATGCGGCCGTCGACGACTTGCGCTGGCGCTCGGGGCACGTAGGCCGTCCAGTCGGCTGCTGGCGTTTGCCACAGCCGGTCGCCCAGGCCTGCTTCTTGGCGAATGGTTTTGATGCTCACGGTGGCGGGCACTACATCGGTTGACTTGCCGTCAGCAGAGGGTGTCAAACCCCCCTCGCGCAGCAGTTCGGCCGTTCCCACATACTGGCCTTCGTAGCCCAGCAGCTCTTGGGTGGTCGGGTCGAGCAGTGGGCGGGCTTCGCGGAAGACACGGAAGTCGCGTGCGCCGCGCAGGTCGCCGCGCACATAAGCGCGCTCGCCCCGGCTCAAAAGCACACGGCCTTCTTGCGTGGCCACGATGCGCGGTGCTTTGTCCAGCTCGTTGCTTTCAAAAACCACGGCCTCGTTCAAGAAGGGGCCAATCAGGTGCAGCGGAATGGAGGCGATGGCGCCGTTGTCCATCACCTCGCTGCGCACGCGGGGCGACAGCTTGACGGTGGGGACAGCGCCGCCCACGTTTTGCGCCAGGCGCAAACGCGCCCGCCCGCCGGACTTGTCGAGCACCAGCACCTGGCCAGGGTAAATGAGGTGCGGGTTGCGAATCTGGTCGAGGTTCATGCCCCACAGCTGGGGCCAACGCCACGGGCTTTTCAGGAACAACTTGGAGATGTCCCACAAGGTGTCGCCCCGGCGCACGGTGTGGCTCTCAGGCGCGTTGGGTACCAAGTCGTCCAGTGCCACGCCGGCTTGGGCCACCTGCTGGGCGGCATTGCGCTGCTGGGTGGTGATGGGAAACCGCGCCGTGGCGGCCAGGGCTGATGGCACGGCTGTTGTGGCCAAGCTTGTGATGCCCACCAAGCCAGCAAGCTGGGACAGCAACCGTCGCCGGCCGCGCAAATATTCGAGAACACGCATGGGTTGAAAGCTCCTGGTGCCGCCGTGGCGCTGGCTGAAATGCCACAATCGCGGCCCGTCATACTTCTCAGATGGTTTCACAGATTTTGCCGATAGGCCCTTGATTTCGCAACGAAATCGCCCAGCTTATTGGCCCTTGCCACCGTGCCCGGTGAATTTGAACCCCTCTCGACAACCTTAAGCCATGGCCCTGTTGCCGATTCTTAAGTACCCTGACCCTCGACTTCAGAAGCTGGCCAAGCCGGTGCCTGCAGTGGACGAGCGCATCCGCCAGCTCACGGCCGACATGATCGAGACCATGTATGCCAGCGAAGGTATCGGCCTGGCCGCCACGCAGGTGGACGTGCATGAGCAGGTGCTGGTCATCGACACCTCTCAAGAGCGCAACGCGCCTTTGGTGTTGATCAACCCCGAACTCGTGGCCCGCAGTGAGGAAATGATCGTGGGCGAAGAAGGCTGCCTGTCGGTGCCGGCTGTCTATGACGACGTTCCGCGCCACGCCCGGGTGACCGTGCGCGCCTTGAACCGCGACGGGCAAAGCTTCGAGCTGGAAGCCGAGGGCCTGACAGCGGTTTGTGTGCAGCACGAGATGGACCACCTGTTGGGCAAGGTTTTCGTTGAATACCTCAGCCCGCTCAAGCGCGACCGTATCCGCACCCGCATGATCAAGCGCGCCCGCGACGAGCGCCGGCCCTGAACGCTGCGGCCGTGACGAGCTTGCGCGTTGGTTTTGCCGGCACGCCGCCCTTTGCGGCGACCGCGCTGGCGCACCTGCTCGATGCGGGCTACACCGTGCCCTGTGTCCTGACCCAGCCCGACCGCCCGGCGGGGCGCGGGATGAAGCTGCAAGCGTCTGCGGTCAAACAACGGGCGCTGGAGCGCGGTTTGACCGTGGAGCAGCCCCGCAGCCTGCGTCTGGACGGCCGCTGGCCTGAAGACGCCGCAAACGCCGGTGCCGTGCTGCAAGCGGCCGACCTCGACGTGCTGGTGGTGGCCGCCTACGGCCTCATCCTGCCGGCCTGGGTGCTGAACACGCCCCGATTGGGCTGCATCAACATCCATGCTTCGCTATTGCCGCGTTGGCGCGGCGCGGCGCCCATCCAGCGCGCCATCGAAGCGGGCGACCCAGAAACCGGCGTCACCATCATGCAGATGGACGAAGGCTTGGATACGGGCGCGATGCTGCTCACAGGCAAGCAAGCGATTCTGGACAGCGACATTGCTGACAGCCTGCTGGAGCGGCTGGGCGCGCAAGGTGCTGAACTCCTGGTTCAAGCCTTGCAGCAAGTGGCTGCAGGAAGCGCCCTCAGCACGCCGCAGCCTGCGCACGGCGTGACCTACGCCCACAAGATCGAAAAATCCGAATCCGCCATCGATTGGCATCAGCCTGCTCACGAGATCGAGCGCCGCCTTCGCGCCTTCGATCCTTTCCCTGGGGCGACGCTGAGCCTGCAGGGCCAAACGGTCAAGCTGTGGCGGGGCAGGGCCGTGCAAGCAGCCGTGCCGGCGGACACGGAGCCCGGCAGCGTAATTGCGGGCGCTGCGGGCGAATTGCTGATCGTTTGTGGCACGGATTGCCTGGCGCCGCTGGAGCTGCAGCCTGCGGGCGGAAGGCGCATGCCGGTGGCCGTGTTCCAGCAAAGCGCCGTGGGCCGCTTGATGCAGCCCGGCGTGCGGCTGGACGGGCCGCCCAAAGTGCGGGACCAGGCCGCCGGCTGAAGCGCCCGATTGAAGCCGCCGCGGACCAACTTGAAGCGCTGGCGAAACCTCGGCCTCAAGCGCGGGGCTGTTGTGGCCGATAAGTCGCTTGAGGCTCCCCATGCACCGCAACGCCCTGACCCTGTCTGTTCTCCTGGCCCTGCCGCTGGCTTTGGCTGGCTGCGACCTGCCCGGCGTGGAGCCCGCTTCGGCCATAGCCGCGCGCAAGGAAGCCGAGGGCAAAGCCGTGGGTGGCGCCTGCCGCCATGCCGGCCGCGCCATCGAAGACTGCTACACGCTGAACAAGAAGGCTGAGAAGTCGGCCGTGTTCAATGGCTGGCGCGAAATGAACGACTACATGCGCGAAAACAAGATCGAGACCGTTTCGCCGCAAATTCCAACGCCCGCCCTGTTGGCCGCCAAACAAGCCGGCAAGGCCGACGATGCTGAAGCCGAGCACGCAGCGGAAGAGCCCGCGGCGCCCGCCAAATCGAACAAAGCGGCCACCGGCAAGCCAGCGGCTTCTGCGGGCGGCAAGCATTGAGCGACCAGCTGGGCGGGGATGACATCGCCACGCTGGATCCGCGCATGACCCCGTCAGGTCCTCGCTGCTGCCTTGAGTTGACAATCGGCGGGTGAGTTTCCAGCCCGTAGCCACAGCAGCCCCCATCTGGCGTCACCCTGAATTTGCGGCCGGTGCGCGCGACATGGCGGGCACGGCTGTGGGCATCTTTGCCTGGGGCCTGGTCACCGGCACGGCCATGATTCAAAGCGGCATGGGCTTGACGCTGGCGTTGGCGATGTCTCTGTTGGTGTTTGCCGGCAGCGCCCAATTGGCCACCATGCCCCTGTTGGCCAGTGGCGCGCCTTTGTGGGTCATCTGGGCTACAGCCGCCTGCGTCAACCTGCGCTTTGTGATCTTCAGCGCGGCCTGGCGGCCCTACCTGATCGTTTACCCCCAGTGGCAGCGCTGGCGCATCGCTTACTTCACGGCCGACCTGAATTACGTGATGTTCATGCGCCGCTTCCCCGAGCCCAAACCTGCGCCAGAACAAATGCCGTATTTCTGGGGCGGCACCTTGTGCAACTGGGGCTCCTGGCACCTATCGTCCTTGCTGGGCATTTTTGTGGGCGACGCCATTCCGACGCACTGGGGCGTCGGTTTTGCGGGCTCATTGGCCTTGCTGGGCTTGACGGCTTCTCTGCTGGTGGGCCGGGCGGCCTGGGTAGCGGCCGGTGTAGCGGGCTGCGCTGCCGTGGCAACTTATGCACTGCCGCTCAAACTCAACATCGTGGTGGCCATCGCTGCGGCCGTGGCGGTGGGCTTGCTCATGGACCACACGCGGCCCAAAGCGCCGCAGCCTGCGCAGGACGCCACATGAGCGCGCCGAGTCGTTTCCAAGTGCGCGTCCCGGAGCGCGAAGCGCGAAGGCTTGCCCAATGAGCCTGGGCTGGGGTTTGGTGGCGATCGTGGGCTTGGCCGCTTTGTCTGTGATCACGCGCGGCTTTTTCTTCCTCACAGACCGCGAATTGCCCATGCCGGGCTGGCTGATGCAAGGCCTGCGCTACGCGCCGCTGGCGGCGCTGGCTGCAGTGATCGCGCCTGATTTGGTGATGAGCCATGGGCACTTGATCGACACCTGGCGCGATGCGCGCCTGTTTGCTGCTGCTGCAGCGCTGGCGACCTTTTTCTGGAAGCGCAACATCCTGGCCACCATCGTGGTTGGCATGGCAGTGCTGTGGCTGTTGAAGCTGGGTTTGGGATGGTGAATGCCAAGGTTGGACACCTAAAATCGCTGTAACTTCTTTGAAACTCAGCCGAAAAGCCCAGCCCCACCCATGAACGTCATTCGATTTGCCGACCTCATTGCCCAAGGCCGCGTGGCCGGCAAGCGTGTATTCATCCGCGCTGATTTGAACGTCCCACAAGACGACACCGGCCGCATCACCGAAGACACGCGCATTCGCGCCTCGGCACCTTGCATCGCTTTGGCGTTGAAGGCGGGCGCCGCCGTGATGGTGACTTCGCACCTGGGCCGCCCCACCGAAGGTGAATTCAAGCCCGCCGACTCCCTAGCGCCCGTTGCCCAGCGCCTGAGCGAAATTCTCGGCTGCCCGGTGCCGCTGGTCAGCGATTGGGTGAACGGCGTGAACGTGGCGCCTGGTCACGTGGTGATGCTGGAAAACTGCCGGCTGAACAAAGGCGAGAAGAAAAATAACGAAGAACTCGCTAAGAAGATGGCCGCCCTGTGCGACATCTTTGTGCACGACGCATTTGGCACCGCGCACCGCGCAGAAGCCAGCACGTACGGCATCGCACAGTTTGCGCCGGTGGCTTGTGCCGGCCCGCTGCTGGCGGCTGAAATTGACGCCATCTCCAAAGCCTTGGCCAACCCGAAGCGCCCGCTGGTGGCCATCGTGGCCGGCAGCAAAGTCAGCACCAAGCTCACTATTCTGAAGAGCCTGGCCCACAAGGTGGACGGGCTCGTTGTGGGCGGCGGTATCGCCAACACCTTCATGCTGGCTGCGGGCCTGCCGATTGGCAAGAGTTTGGCCGAAGCCGACTTGGTCAACGAAGCCAAGGCTGTCATCGACGCGATGAAGGCACGCGGCGCCGAAGTGCCGATTCCGGTTGATGTGGTCACCGCCAAGACCTTCAGCGCCGACGCGCCGGCCACGGTCAAAGCGGCCACCGACGTGGCGGCTGACGACCTCATTCTTGATATCGGCCCCCAAACCGCCAGGATCTTGGCGGACAAACTGATGGCGGCGGGCACCATCGTTTGGAACGGCCCGGTGGGCGTTTTCGAATTCGAGGCCTTCTCGCACGGCACGCAGGCGGTGGCCAAAGCCGTGGCAGCCAGCAGCGCCTTCAGCATTGCCGGCGGCGGTGACACGCTGGCCGCGATTGCCAAATACGGCATCGAAGAGGACGTGGGCTACATCTCCACGGGCGGCGGCGCGTTCTTGGAAGTGCTGGAGGGCAAAACCCTGCCGGCCTTTGAAATTCTCAGCCGCCGCGCCGCCGGTTGAGGCTGGGCACCCGGGGCGCATGCAGTCGATTTCCAGTGCTTTCTCGGTGCCTTTCCTTGCTGTAACGGCGGTGTAACCCGCTGGGACCGCCGTGC
The DNA here is from genome assembly GCA_965249635.1 of Rubrivivax sp. Classification (GTDB taxonomy): domain Bacteria; phylum Pseudomonadota; class Gammaproteobacteria; order Burkholderiales; family Burkholderiaceae_C; genus Rubrivivax. The sequence goes on from OZ252249.1 coordinate 551,973, forward strand.
GCCGATAATTCAGGCCCGCGCAAGCCCACTCCAGCGAAACACCCGCCGATGTCACGTGCCACCAAGATCGTTGCGACCCTCGGCCCCGCCTCCAGCGACCCGGCCACTTTAGAGCGCCTGATCCGCGCCGGCGTGGACGTGGTGCGGCTGAATTTCAGCCACGGCACCGCGCAAGACCATATCGACCGCGCGCAGCTGGTGCGCGAGATCGCGCTGCGCGTGGGCAAGCCCGTCGCGCTGATGGCCGACCTTCAAGGCCCCAAAATTCGGGTCGGGAAATTTGCTGGCGGCAAAGTGCAGCTCGAAAAGGGCGCGCCCTTTGTTCTGGATGCCCAGCGCACCGAGTTGGGCGACGTCGGCGCCGTGGGCCTGGACTACAAAGAGCTGCCGCGCGACCTCAAGCCCGGTGACATCCTGCTGTTGAACGACGGTCTGATTGTGCTGACCGTGGACGCCGTTCGCGGCGAGCAAATCCACACTGTCGTCACCGTTGGCGGCGAGTTGTCCAACAACAAGGGCATCAACAAGCAAGGCGGTGGCCTGACCGCGCCGGCCCTCACCGCCAAAGACATCGAAGACATCAAAACGGCTGCAGCTTTCCAATGCGACTATTTGGCTGTCAGCTTCCCCAAGAGCGCCACCGACATGGAAATGGCGCGCCAACTGGCCAATGTGGCGGGCGAGCCCTTCCGCCACAAGCCCGCAATGATTGCCAAGATCGAGCGCAGCGAAGCCATCCCCGAGCTGGAGCGCATCTTGCGCGCCAGCGACGGCATCATGGTGGCGCGTGGTGACTTGGCCGTTGAAGTGGGCAACGCGGCGGTGCCGGCGCTGCAAAAACGCATGATCCGCATGGCGCGCGAGATGGACAAGATCACCATCACCGCCACGCAGATGATGGAGAGCATGATCCACGCTCCCGTGCCCACACGCGCCGAAGTCAGCGACGTGGCCAATGCGGTGCTGGACGGCACCGACGCCGTGATGCTCAGCGCCGAAACTGCGGCCGGCAAGTACCCAGTGGAAACGGTTGAGCAAATGGCGCAAATCGCGCAAGCAGCCGAGCGTGCGCAAGAAATTCAACTGGACGGCGACTTCACCAACAAGCACTTTGGCCGCATCGACCAAAGCATCGCCATGGGCGCCTTGTTCACCGCCCACCACCTGGGCTGCAAAGCCATCCTGGCGCTGACAGAGAGTGGCTCCACTGCGCTGTGGATGAGCCGGCACACCATCAAGGCGCCCATATTTGGTTTGACCACCAAGCCCGGCAGCGAGCGCCGCATGGCGCTGTACCGCAACGTCAGGCCCATCTTGATGCAGTCCTTCAGTGATGCCGACCATGCCCTTCAAGAAGCGGAGCGCCTTCTCATCGAGCGTGGCATCCTGATGCCCGGCGACACCTATGCGATCACGTGTGGCGAACCCATGGGTTACCCCGGTGGCACCAACATGCTCAAGGTTTGCCGCGTCAATTGAGGCGTCAACTGAACCGTCAGACAAGCCCGCCCAGCGTTAACTTGTAACGCTTCCGATACAGGCTGCAGCCCTAAGCTGCAGGGGGCGCGGTGGTGGGCGCAGACCTAGAATCTGGACAGTTACGGCGCGGTTTCAGCACCGCGTCTGCACGGAATCTTTACTCTGACCGAGGCCCGCCATGTCACTTGTCCCTATGCGCAAACTCCTGGACCATGCCGCCGTGCACGGTTATGGCATTCCAGCGTTCAACGTCAACAACCTGGAGCAGGTGCAAGCTGCGATGTCGGCTGCTGACGAAGTCGGCGCGCCGGTCATCTTGCAGGCCAGCGCCGGTGCGCGCAAATATGCCGGTGAAGCGTTCATCAAACACCTGATTCAAGCCGCCGTTGAAGCCTTCCCGCACATTCCCTTGTGCATGCACCAAGACCACGGCCAAAGCCCGGCGATCTGTCAAGGCGCCATCGACCTGGGCTTCACCTCCGTGATGATGGACGGCTCACTGATGGCCGACGGCAAGACCATTGCCAGCTTCGACTACAACGTCGACGTGACGCACAAAGTGGTGCAAATAGCGCACGCGGTAGGCGTGTCCGTTGAAGGCGAGTTGGGCTGCCTGGGTTCGCTCGAAACCATGAAGGGCGACAAGGAAGACGGCCACGGCACCGACGCCACCATGACGCGCGAACAGCTCTTGACCGACCCCGAGCAAGCCGCCGAATTTGTCGCCAAGACGGGCGTTGACGCACTGGCCATCGCCATTGGCACCAGCCACGGCGCCTACAAGTTCAGCCGCAAGCCGACGGGCGAAATTCTGGCCATCAGCCGCATCAAAGAAATTCACAGGCGCATTCCCGGCACCCACTTGGTGATGCACGGCAGCTCCAGCGTGCCGCAAGACTTGCTGGCACAGATTCGCAAGTACGGTGGGCAGATGAAAGAAACCTACGGCGTGCCCGTCGAGGAAATTCAAGAAGCCATCAAACACGGCGTGCGCAAGATCAACATCGACACCGACATTCGCCTGGCCATGACCGGCGCAGTGCGGCAGTTCATGTTTGAGCATCCGGACAAGTTCGATGCCCGCGAGTGGCTCAAGCCCGCGCGCGAAGCGGCCAAAGCCATTTGCAAGCAGCGCTATCTGGAGTTCGGTTGCGAAGGCCGGGCGGCCAGCGTTTGAACCCGCTACCGCGAGCTTGAACCGGCCAGTTCCATGAGCTTTGCGCCAGCCGCCGCTGGAGACGACGCGCCTTTGTTGGTGGAGCTGCGGCGTCGGTTGGAAGCCACGGACGAACCCGCCGAGCGCTGCGCGCTGGACATTCGCCGCGCCCTTTATTTGGTGCGCACCAACCGCCTGGCAGAAGCCGGCGCTGTACCCGCACAAGTTCGAAGCGATTGGGCAGGCCGCGAAGACTTGCGGGTTTATGTGTGGCTGTGGATTCTCGAAGGGGTGCTGGCGCTTTACCGCGACAGTTTGACGAATGAACGTCCACGTTTGCTACAGGCCCAGGCAGCTGCTGTAGCTGCGGGCTGGCGGGCGGAAGCGGAATTGGCGTCCGCCTGGTTGGCGCACTTGGCCTACGTTGATGGCGACTATCAGGCCATGCTCGAAGGCTTGCAAAAGGCCAGCCTGGGCACAGCCGCGCTGGACGAAACCACGGCACGCTCTACGCTGACGCTCGCATGCGCGCTGCAATGGTTTGGCGAAGATGCCGCTGCGCAAACCTGGTTTGGCCATGCGCGCGAGGCTGCGCGCAGCACCGGCGACCGCGCCGGCATCATGGCGGCCACTGCCAACCGCTTGATGCTCAAGCTGAGCGACAACTGGCTGAACTTCTGTTTTGGTGAAAGCTTGCGGCACGAGTCGGGCCCGCTGCGCGAGGAATTGCTGGGCATTCTGGGTTACGAAGAACTCAGTGGCAGCGCGTCGCTACAGGAGCAGAACGAAGTAGCCACTTTGCGCCTGGATGTCATCAATGGCGACCACGAATCGGCGCTGGCCTTGGCTTCGGCCATGCACGTTGCGGTGCAGCGCCACTCGGGCCCCGCATTGGCCACGGCGTCGGTGGTGCACACCTGGCTGTTGTCGCGCAGGGCCGATGTATCGCAAGCCAGCGCGCTGCTGGCTGGGGCGCTGCATGAATTTGAGCCTGCCTTGGTTGACGACGACGATGCCGCGTCGAGCTGGGCCTTGTTGGCGCAAGTGGCGCATGTAGCGCAGCAGCCTGGTGAGGTGCAGCGCTTGAAGAAACTGGCCGACGACGCTCGCGCCCGGTACCGCGCACCCATCGATGACTTCCGCCCCGCGCTGCTGGCGCTTGAAGCTGAGGCCAGCGGGCGCTGGGTCCAGAACTGAAGCAAAGCCCCGCTTTGGCTTAGCGGCCTGCGCTTTAGGCGTCGGCCTAAAATGCGCGTTGTATGACGCTTGCTGTACCCGCCCCTCTTGTCCAGATCGCCATGGGCTCGCAGTCCGACTGGGCTGTGATGCAAGTGGCCGCGCGCGTGCTGCAGCAGTTGGGTGTGCCGTTCAAGGCCGCCGTGATCAGCGCCCACCGCATGCCAGACGACATGTTCCGCTTCGCTGAGAACGCGCGTGCTCAGGGCTTGCGGGCCATCATCGCTGGCGCTGGCGGTGCCGCCCACTTGCCAGGCATGATCGCCGCCAAGACCACAGTGCCGGTGCTGGGGGTGCCGATTCCCTCTCGTCATTTGCAGGGTGTGGATTCCTTGTATTCCATCGTGCAAATGCCCAAGGGCATTCCAGTGGCCACTTTTGCCATTGGTGAAGCGGGCGCCGCCAATGCCGCCTTGTTTGCTGCGGCTTTGTTGGCGGCCGATGACCCCAGCCTGTTGGCATTGCTGGAGCGCTTTCGCGCCGACCAAACCGAGGCTGCGCGCGCCATGACGGCCGAGCTGCATCTGCCGGACGTCGCTTGACCAGACGGCCTGACGATGCGCTCTGAAGAGGTGGCCCTACGCGGCACTTTGCCGCTGCTGCCAGGGCCTACAGAACCCGGTGTGATGACCGCGTTGGGCGTTGTGGGTGGCGGACAACTGGGGCGCATGTTTGCGCAGGCTGCGCAGCGCTTGGGTTACAGGGTTGCGGTGCTGGACCCCGAGGCGCAGGGCCCGGCCGGGCAGGTAGCGCCTGGTCAAATCGTGGCCGACTACGCCGACCTCGCCGCCGTGCAGACACTGGGCCAGCGCGCCCATGCCTTCACGACCGAATTTGAAAGTGTTCCGGCAGCCACCATGGCGGCCTTGGCCGAATACGGCCCGGTCTCGCCTTCAGCCGAAGCCTTGGCGGTTTGCCAACACCGGGGCCGTGAAAAGGCGCTCTTTGACAAAGTGGGTGTTCCTTGCGCGCCCTATGCACTGATTGACAGCCCGGCCAGCTTGGCCGCGGCGCAGCAAAAGCCGCTGTTTCCCGGCATCCTGAAAACCGCAACGCTCGGTTATGACGGCAAAGGTCAGCGCGAGGTCGCTCAGGCAGCGGACCTCCCGGGCGCCTGGCAGACTTTGAGCGGGCAGCCCGTGGTGCTGGAGCGACGCATGCCGCTGGCGCTGGAGTTCAGCCTTATCGTTGCGCGTGGGCATGACGGGCGTATGGTCAGCCTGCCCGCCCAGCAAAACCTGCACCGCGGCGGCATCTTGGCTGTCACGCAGGTTCCGGCACCCGACGTTTCCCCAGCGCTTGCAGCGCAAGCACGTGCTCACGTCGAGGCTTTGGCGGCGGCCATGGGTTACGTCGGTGTGCTGTGCGTGGAGTTTTTCGTATTGACCGATGGGCGGCTGCTGGCCAATGAAATGGCGCCGCGCCCGCACAACTCCGGCCACGCCAGCATCGATGCCTGCGATGTGAGTCAATTTGAATTGCAAGTGCGCACCTTGGCGGGTTTGCCGCTGACCCAACCCCGCCAACACTCGGCGGCCGTGATGCTTAACCTGCTGGGCGATTTGTGGTTTGTCGCCGGAGCTGCGCTGCCGCGCGAGCCCGCCTGGACAGTCATCCAGGCGCTGCCTGGCGTGCACCTGCACCTGTACGGCAAGCAACAGGCGCGCAAGGGGCGCAAGATGGGGCACGTCACCATCACAGCCGCCGACCCAGCGCGGGCCAAAGCCGTGGCCCTGCAAGTTGCCCACGCCCTGGGCCTGCCGGTTTGGCCCTGACAAGCCCATGCCTACCTTGAACGGCCTTGATGCCGCAGCCATCGAGCGTGCGGCGGACTGCCTGTCGGCGGGTGAACTGGTGGGCATACCCACCGAAACCGTCTATGGCCTGGCTGCGCGTGCGGACGACGATCGTGCAGTAGCGCGCATTTACGCAGCCAAAGGTCGGCCGCCCCAGCACCCGTTGATCGTTCATGTGCTGGATGCACAAGCCGCGAAGTTTTTTGTTGAACCGCCGTCAGCTACGGCGCAGCGCTTGATGACGGCCTTCTGGCCCGGGCCGGTGTCGCTGGTGTTGCAGCGGCGGCCAGGTGTCGCTACGGCGGCTGCTGGGGGCTTGCCTACGGTGGCGCTGCGTTGTCCCTCGCACCCCGTGGCGCAGGCGCTGCTGCGGCGCTGCCTGGTTCTGGGCGTGCCCGGTTTGGCAGCACCCAGCGCCAATCGCTTCGGCAAAGTCAGCCCCACGCGCGCCGAGCATGTGCGCGATGAGATGGGTGCGGATTTGCTGGTGCTGGATGGCGCAGCCTGCGAGGCCGGCATTGAATCGGCCATCATCGATTGCACCTCTGAAGTGCCTAGGCTGTTGCGGCCTGGCCATGTGCCGCGCGCCACTTTGGAAGCTGCCCTGGGCTTGGCGCTGCAACAGCCGGTCGCCGCCTCGCCCCGCGTATCCGGCAGCCTCGATTCGCACTACGCACCCACCGCCCAGGTCAGCTTGTGTTCGGCTGCACAGCTGCCGACGCATGTGGCCGAGCTTCAAGCCCGCTTTGGCGCCGAAGCCGTGGCTTTGTGGTCTCGCCGTTCGGGTTCGGCGCCGAGACCGCCTGTGCGCCATTGGTCTGTCATGCCCGACAATGCGGGCGATGCAGCCCACCAGCTGTTCAACACACTGCGCCGTTGGGACGTTTCGGGCGTCAAGGCTATTTGCGTTGAAATGCCCCCTGACGAGCCGGCCTGGGAAGGTGTGTTGGACCGACTGCGGCGGGCTGCCGCACCCCGTTGAGCGCGACCTGACAACTTGAACTTCAATCCATGACAATCAATTTGCGAACTGCGGCCGTTGGGGCCATTGGAGCTTTTGTGCTGGCGCTGGTGGCCGCTTGCGGCGGAGGCACGTCTCAGATTCAAGCCTTTGCGCCAGACCGCTTGCTGGTTTTTGGTGATGAGCACAGCGCGTTCACAGCCGATGGCCACAAGTACGCTGTCAATGGCTTGAAGACCGACGGCACGGGCGCTGTGGACTGCGAACTCAATCCGCTGTGGATACAGGCGGTTGCCTCGGCCTTTGGCTTTCATTTCGCTCAGTGCTTGGGTACGGCCACTGAGGCCCGCGCTGTCACATACGCTGCGCCGGGCGCCACCGTGGCTGCGGTCACCGCCCAAATCGATGCGGCGGTTGGTGCGGGCGTTGAAAACAACCTGGTGCTGATGATGGCCGGGCTGCACGACATCGTTCAAATCTACGAGTCGCGCGGCGCTGCCGACACAGAAGAACAATTGCTTGAACGCGCGCGCGTGCGGGGCTTGGCGATGGCCGTTCAAGTGAATCGTTTGGTGGATTTGGGCGCCCGTGTCATTGTGGCCACCATGCCGGACGTGGGCCTCACGCCGTGGGCACTGGCCAAAGGCACAGCCGACGCCACTTTGCTTTCGCGCATGAGCCTGGCCTTCAATGGCCGGGTGCGGGTGAATATCCTGAATGATGGGCGTTTCGTGGGCCTGGTGCTCGTGGATGAGTTGATCCAGTCAGCGGCCTCGCCAAATACGCAATTGGCTTATGGCATCTTGAACACGACTGAGCCGGTGTGTTTGGTCACAGCGGCCTTGCCCAACTGCACGTCGGCGGCTGAATCACTGGTTTCGGGCGCGACCGAAATCACGTACATCTGGGCCGACAGCAAATTCTTCGGGACCAACATGCACCGGCAAGCCGGCCTGACGGCCTTGGACCGCGCCTCGCGCAATCCGTTTTAGGAGCCGCTGCCGCCAGAGCGGCTCTTGTGGACTATCCGGCGGCGCGCCTGCGGCTCTCAACACGCAGCTTCGTCAGCAGAATCAGTGCGGCCAGCACCAAGGTGACCGCATTGGCGATGATGATGGGCCACTGGCCCAGCAGCATGCCGTAGACCAGCCACAGTGCCACGCCGGCTGTAAAAAAGCTGTACATGCCGGTGGAGATGCCGCTGACGTCTTTGCTGCGCAAGGTCAGCAAGGCTTGTGGAAAAAATGAGCCTGTGGTCAGCAGCGCCGCACAGGTTCCCAGCCAATCGGTCATCGCGGATGTGTTTGCATCGAGCATGCGTGGATGATCGCATGGCTAAACTCGTGCTGCGCCCAAGACGGCGGTCGCACCTCGCTCAATCCACGATGAACACACCCACGCTTTTGGCCATCGACAGCTCGACAGACGTGCTGTGCCTGGCCGCCTGCGCAGGCGACCGAGCCGCGTTTTGGTACGGTGCTGGCGGTGCGCAGGCCTCGGCCGTGCTTCTGGGCCATGCCCACGAACTGATGGCCCAAGTGGGCGCGCCGCTGGCCAGCTTGGACGCAGTGGCTTTTGGACGCGGCCCTGGGGCCTTCACGGGTTTGCGCACAGCGTGCGCAGCTGCCCAGGGCCTGGCCTTCGGCGTGGACTGCGCGGTTCTGCCCATCGACAGCCTGATGCTGGTGGCGCAAGCCGCTGCGCAGCAAAGCGACAAGCTGGCGGGCGGTGACTTCGCCAGACCGTGCATCGTCGGTGTAGCCATGGATGCCCGCATGGGCGAGCTCTATGCAGGCGTCTATGCGCGCACCGCAGGTCGCTGGCAGGCCGTTCAGGAACCCTGCCTCACCAAACCAGACGAATGGGCGCTGTTTTGGCAGGTGCAGACTGAGAAGATGCAGGCTGAAAAACAGCTCCAAGAACCCACGCAGGCGCCGCCGCTGATCTGGCTGGCCGGTTCGGGCCTGGCCTTGCTGCCACCTGCGGCGCTGGCGGCAAGCACCGTGGTGCATACCGCTGAGCGCTGATCGAGTGGCGGCGCTCTTGGCCCTTGCGCAGGCTCAGTGGCAGGCCGGTGCTGCACAGGCTCCCGCGCAAGCACTGCCGCTGTATGTGCGTGACAACGTGGCGCAAACCACAGCGCAACGGCTGGCCGCAGCAGGCTTGGCTGCTGCTGCAGCCGACCGGTGACTCTCCGGCAGCGACGATGGTCTCGGATATCCGTCGTGACGCCGGCACACGGCCCGAGCCCGCGCCACCCATCCAATCTCGAGCGATGACGATGGACGACCTGGACGTCGTGCTCGCCGTCGAGTTCGGTGCCTACAGCCACCCTTGGACCCGTGGCAACTTCGCGGACTCTTTGGCCAGCGCTTACGACGCGCAGGTGTGGACGCTGGAGGCAGGCGGCATCGTCGCCTACAGTGTGGTCATGCCCGGCGTCGACGAAGACCACATCTTGAACCTCACGGTCGAGCGGACTCAGCAGCGCCGGGGCTGGGGCCGGCGTGTCCTGCAGGATCTCATGGCCCGCGCACAGGCGCGCGCCGCCCAGGGCTTATGGCTCGAAGTCCGAGCCAGCAACGCTGCCGCGCTGGCGCTGTACGCCCGCTTTGGTTTTGAGCAGGTCGGCCGCCGCCGTGGCTACTACCCGTCGCCCAAAGGCCGCGAAGACGCCATGCTGATGAGCCTGGCGTTGGGCACCGGCCCGCAGGAGCCGCGTTGATGCCGTGGAACGAAGACCAGGCGGCGTTTTTGCGCGAATTGGGCGTGCAATGGATCAGGCCCACCAAGGTGGGCGCTGCTGACGCCGCAGATCCGTCTGCGGCAGAAGGGGCGGCTTCCCAAGCAGCGCCCGGGCGCAGAGTCATGCCTGCTGCGGCCGCAGCAGCCGTGCCTTCCCTGGCGCCGACCGTGTCGCCCGCCAAACCCATCGCCATCGACCCAAGCATCGCAGGCGCCGGGTGGGACGAGCTAAAAACAGCCGTGGCGGGCTGCCAAGCCTGCGGTCTTTGCGCCACCCGCACACAAACCGTTTTTGGCGTGGGCTCCACACAAGCACAGTGGTTGGTGGTGGGCGAAGCGCCGGGCGAGCAAGAAGACCTCAAAGGCGAGCCCTTTGTGGGCGCCGCCGGCCGCTTGCTGGACCAAATGTTGCAGGCCTTGCACTTGACCCGCAAGCTGCCCGCGCCCGGCGAGACACTCTTGCCGGCGCAACAGGTTTACATCGCCAATACCTTGAAGTGCCGCCCGCCCGGCAACCGCAACCCACAGGCAGAAGAGTTGCAGCAATGCGAAGCCTTCCTGCAAAGGCAATTGCAATTGCTGCAGCCGCGCATCATTTTGGCGATGGGGCGTTTTGCCGTGCAGTCGCTGCTGCGCAGCAGTGAGCCCATTGGCAAACTGCGTGGGCGAGTGCACCACTACCAAGGCGTACCACTTGTGGTCACCTATCACCCGGCTTACTTGCTGCGCAACCCGCTGGACAAAGCCAAAGCCTGGGCCGACTTGTGCCTGGCAGCCGATACGTTTGAGCAAGCCGCCGCCCGCGGTGACACTGCACGTGGCGCCTGAGTTTCGCGGCCACTGCGCGTGAGCCTTCGCTACCATCAGCCCATGGTCGCGCAGACGGACACGGACAAGCTTCAGACAACCAGTCACCTTCAACGGGACGCTGCGGTGTTGCGCACCTTGCTGCAAACCATGGAGCAGTGCGCCTTGCTGCACCAGCAAGGTCGAATCATTGCGGCCAACCCGGCGTTGTTGCGCCTGACTCAAAACTCGGCGGACGAGTTGCACAATTCCGCGCTGAGCGAGCTCATCGCCTATGACGAGCTGCCCGCAACGCCGCCGCCCGGCAGCCCTGCTGCGCACGCCCAGCGCAGCGCACACCTGCTGGGCCGCCATGGCCTGCGCATTCCGGTGCGGCTGCACGAAGAGGCCTTGCCCGCGCCTTGGCAAGACCATGCGCTGCTGTTGCTCAGCGACCAGCGCGAAGGCCGCGCACAGGATGCCCGTTTGCACTTCCTGTCCCACCACGACGCTTTGACCGGCCTGCCCAACCGAGGCACGTTTTTGGCCCAAGCGGAAGCGGCCATTCTGCGCGCCAGCGAAGCCGGGCAGAGCTTGGCGCTGCTGTTTGTCGACCTCGACCACTTCAAGCGCGTGAATGATTCGCTGGGCCATTTGGTTGGCGACACGCTGCTCAAAACCTTGGCCGAGCGCATGACCCGCGTGCTGCGTGTCACGGATCTGGTGGGCCGTTTTGCGGGCGACGAATTTGTAGTGCTGCTCGGCGACAGCCCTGCGCGTGAAGCCGTTGAAGACGTCGCCAAAAAGCTGTTGGCCGTGATTGAAGAGCCGGTGAAACTGGCCAACGGCCCGTCCATCAGCACTACCGCCTCCATCGGCATTGCGCTGTACCCGAGCGACAGCGCCTTGTCGTCCCAGTTGCTGCAGCAGGCTGACACCGCCAGCCTACACGCCAAGGCTCGAGGCCGTTCGCGCCATGCCTTTTTCGACCCCGAAATGGCCAGCGCGGCGTTCGATGCCCTGTGGATGGAAAGCGACCTGGGCTTGGCGCTGCGCGAAGGGCAGTTTGAGCTGGCCTACCAACCCCAGGTGCGCGCGGGCGACGGCGCGTTGGTGGGTTACGAAGCCTTGGTGCGCTGGCGCCACCCCCAGCGCGGTTGGGTGCGGCCGGATGACTTCATTCCGCTGGCCGAGCAGCGTCGGCTGATGCTCGGCATTGGCGATTGGGTGCTCGACGAAGCCCTGCGCCAGGCCACGCGTTGGCGTGAGCTTGGTTTGCTACCACCGCCGGGCGTGCGTGTGGGTGTCAACCTCTCAGCGATGCAATTTCAGGGGCAAGGTTTTGTAGCCTGGGTCCAAAAAGCGCTGCACGACAACGATGCCGACCCCAGTTGCCTGGAACTGGAACTGACCGAGCGCATGATCATGGACGACCTGCCCGATGGTCAGGCCAGCCTGCAAGCCTTGCGCGACATGGGCGTGAAAGTGGCGCTGGACGACTTTGGCACGGGCACCACGTCCCTGTCGCAACTGAAGACTTTGCAGGTGGACCGGCTGAAGATCGACCAGTCCTTCGTCAAAGACCTGCCGGGCGACGCCGCCTCAGCCGCCGTGGCCGAAGCCATCATCCGGCTTGCGGTGGGCTTGAAGCTCGATGTGGTGGCCGAAGGCGTGGAAAACACCGCGCAATGGGACTGGCTGGCCGCGCGGGGCTGCCCGCAAGTGCAGGGTCACCATGTTGCCGTGCCGATGCCGGCGGTGGCGTTTGAAATCTGGTTGCGCGAGCGCTTGCCGAAGCCGGCGTGAGCCGGGTTTTCACGCGGCGCCGGGCGTCACGCCCGCCGCCTTTCAAGCCTTGGGCTTTTTGGTCGGCCGCGTCCAGCCGGGCAAGCTCATCTGCCGTGCGCGGGCAACTGTGAGCTGCTGCGCTGGCGCGTCTTTGTTCAGCGTGGAACCTGCGCCGACGGTTGCGCCCGCTCCAATGCTGATAGGCGCTACCAGCACGCAGTTGGAGCCGATGTGCGCGTCGGCGCCAATGACGGTTTGGTGCTTGTTGGAGCCGTCGTAATTGGCCGTGATGCTGCCCGCGCCGTAGTTCACCCGCTCGCCCACGGTGGTGTCGCCCAGGTAGGCCAGATGGTTGGCTTTGGCGCCGGCGCCCAAGGTGGAGTTTTTGACTTCGACAAAGTTGCCGATGTGCACGCCGGCGCCCAGCTTGGCGCCGGGGCGCAAGCGCGCAAAAGGCCCGATCAATGCGCCTGCGCCCACGTGCACACCGGCCGCTTCGCCGTCCATGTGCGTGAAGGGGTGGACCACCGCATCGGCGTCAATGTGCACATTGCGCAGCACGCAGTTGGCGCCGATACGAACACGGTCGCCCAGGTGGACCTGGCCTTCGAAGATGCAGTTGGCGTCGATCTCAACGTCTTGGCCGCAAGCGAGGTGGCCGCGCACGTCCAGCCGCGCTGGGTCAGCCAGGCGCACCCCGGCTTCCATCAGGATTCGAGCGTTTTCAAGCTGAAAGCGGCGCTCCAGGTCGGCCAGTTGCACGGGGCTGTTCACGCCCAGCACTTCGGTTTCGGTTTGCGGCTGCGCGGCGACGACCTCCACACCCTCGGCCACGGCCATAGCCACGATGTCGGTGAGGTAGTACTCCTTCTGCGCGTTTTCATTTTTCAAGGCGCCCACCCAACGCACCAGCGCCGCAGTTGGCGCGGCCAAGATGCCGGTATATATCTCGCGGATGCTTCGCTGCTCAGTGCTGGCATCTTTGTGCTCGACGATGCCTTGCACGCGGCCTTGGCTGTCGCGCACGATGCGGCCGTAGCCGGTGGCGTCGGCCAATTCAATCGTCAACAGAGCCAAACGCTCGCCGCCGCAGGCCTGGGCCAGCGCGCGGGCCGTATCGGTGCGGATCAAAGGCACATCGCCGTTCAGTACCAGTGTGGTGGGCGCGCTCGCCTTGAGCTGCGGCACCGCCTGCTGCACGGCGTGGCCGGTGCCCAGTTGCGGCATCTGGCGTGCAAACACGGAACCGCTGGCTGCCAACGCAGTCTCAACGGCGTCGGCTCCATGGCCCGTGATGACCACCGTTTGCGTGGCGTGCAAAGGTGCGGCAGCATCCAGCACGTGTTGAACCAAGCTGCGTCCGGCCAGTCGGTGCAACACTTTGGGCAAAGCCGACTTCATGCGAGTGCCTTTGCCGGCTGCCATGATCACCACATTCAGTCCACCGTCAGCCATGAAACCGCACCCTTCCAATCGATTTTTCAACCGCTGCATTATCGGGTTCAGCGTCATTGCCATGGGGCTTTTGGGCGGCTGCAGTGCCTTCAAGTTAGGGTACGGCCAGGGCCCCAGCCTGGCGCATTGGTGGCTGGATGGCTACGTGGATTTCGACGCCAGCCAGTCGCAGCGGGTCAAAGGTGAGCTGCAGCGTTGGTTTGCCTGGCACCAGCAGTCGCAACTGCAAACCTATGCCGCGCACCTGGCGCAAACACGGGGCGAAACGGCGCAAGCCGTTACGGGCGAGCGGCTGTGCCGGCTGAGTGAGGCCACACGCGACCTGCTGGTGCCGGCCGTGGAACGTGTGCTGCCAACGGCTGCTGAAGTGGTGCTGACGCTCACACCGGCCCAGCTGGATCGGCTGGACGCGCGCTACAAAGACCGCACGGCCGACCTGCGTGCGGAAGTGCTGCAAAGCGACTCGCAGGAGCGTCACCAAGCGGCGGTGCGGCGCGCCAGCAAGCGCTACGAAGATTTTTACGGCAAGCTGTCAAACGAACAACGTCAGATGATCGACGCCGCCCAACGCAGCATGCCTGTGGACGCTGCTGCCAGCCTGGAGCGCCGCCACAAGCGCCACGAGCAGATGATGACCGAGCTGCGCGCGATCGTGCGGGAGCAGCCTTCTCAAGCCCAAGTGCAAGAGCGTTTGCGCGTGCTGGTTCGCCGTTTCGACGGCCGAGCACCCGTCGAGCCGGTAGCGCAGGCCAAAGCCCTGGCTGCCGCCAACTGCGAACTCGCCGCGCGCGTGCACAACAGCAGCAGCCCGCAACAGCGCCAGTTTTTGGCAGAGAAGCTCAAGGGCTGGGAAGACGACCTGCGCGCACTGGCTGCCGAGCCAGCGGCCTTGGCCGGCGCGCGCGCAGCCAGCTTGGTGGCGGCGCAGTAGGCCTGACTTTTCGGCCTCGCTCTCAATCCACCAAGGGCACCGTCACGGTGCGCGGGTTCAAACCCACGGCCGGGAAATCTTTGAGTGCTGCGGCGTACATCGCCCGCAGCACACCCGGTGTGGGTGACAGCGAACCGCCGCCTTGCGCCCGGGCTTCGTACAGCGGCTTGCCGGTGGCGCGGTCGCGGATGAGCAGCGCGGCTTCGCGGTCGATGCGGTTCAGGTCGTCGTACCACAGCCCGTTCCAGCGCGGGCCCATCCAGGGACCATAGACGCCGGGCCGGTGGGCACCGCGCCACCACAAAGGGTCGGACCAAGGCGACAGTTCTGCGCGCGAGGCCCGGGCGGCCACTTGCACCAGCACATCGGCTTTCGCGGCCTCAACGGCGGGCACAAAGCCAGCGGCTGCCAGCGCGGGCTTGGCTGCTTCTTCCAAGACCTTTTGAGATTCGGCCTTGGCTTCTTGCGAAGGCAAACGCTCAAAAGCATAGGTTCCCGGCTTGCGCCCGGCGGGCCACTCGCCAAAACTCGAAACCTCGCTGCCCAAGGTGGTGAAGCCTGCGCAGCCGCCCAGCGCGGCAGCGCCCGCAGCCAGCAGCGCAACAGCCCAGCGCCGGCCGCAGGCACCAGCCGTGCCAAGGCTGCCCACGGGTGTTGAATTCTTCATGGTCAAAGCTCTCCTGTTTGTGCGGCCGCAACAATGGGAATCGCCTGCTTGCGACCCAAGGCTGCTACAGGGTCGCGCGCGATGGGCGGCGCCGCACAACTGTCATCGTCATCAAAGGCGATGTCCCCTTGTGCATCGGGCTGGCCGCTGGCTTTGAGTGTAGTGAACGGGTAGAGGTTCCCGTCCATCAGGTGCGAAGGCACCACCTGGCCCATCGCTTTGAGCATGTTGTCGCTGCGGCCGGGGTATTGGCGCTCCCACTCGCGCAGCATCTTTTTGACCTGCACGCGCTGCAGGTTGTCCTGGCTGCCGCACAGAGAACACGGGATGATCGGAAACTGCCGGTGCGCGGCCCAGCGCTCCAGGTCGGTTTCAGCCACATAGGCCAGCGGGCGGATGACCACGTGCTTGCCCTCGTCGCTGACCAGCTTGGCCGGCATGCCCTTCAAACGCGCCCCAAAGAACATATTCAGCAGCAGCGTCACCACCATGTCGTCGCGGTGGTGGCCCAGAGCAATCTTGTTGGCGCCCAGTTCGTCGGCCACGCGGTACAAGATGCCTCTGCGCAGCCGCGAACACAGTGAACACAGCGTTTTGCCCTCCGGTGTCAGGCGCTTAACGATGGAGTAGGTGTCTTGGGTTTCGATGTGAAACGGCACGCCCATTGAGCGCAAATACTGCGGCAGCACGTGTTCTGGGAAGCCCGGCTGCTTTTGGTCCAGGTTGACGGCCACGATGTCGAACTCGATGGGCGCGCGCTTGCGCATGCTCATCAAGATATCCAGCAGCGCGTAGCTGTCTTTGCCGCCGGACAAGCACACCATCACCTTGTCGCCAGGCTCGATCATGTTGAAGTCGGCAATGGCCTGGCCCACCTGGCGGTGCAGCCGCTTGCTCAGCTTGTTGGCCTCGAACGCAGCTTTGCGCTCCGCCGCCGTTTCGGCCGAAAGTGCTGTTTCGCTCATCGCGACTTCACACCAAACACTTCCACGCCCACCGCATCGCAGTCAGGGTAGACATCGGGCTTTTCGGTTGACACGCGCGCGGCGTGCACTTTGGGGTGCGCCAGCATGAGCTTGAGCACATCGTCGGCCAGCGTTTCTTGCAGATGCACATGGCCTTTGGATACGCGTTCGGCAATGGAGCGGCGGATGAAATCGTAGTCCAGCACTTCTTCCAACTCGTCAGCGCGCGGCGTGGACAAAGCCAGCGGCACATAAAGATCGACGTTGATCAACACGCGTTGTTCGCCGCGCTTTTCAAAGTCGTGCACGCCGATGTTGATCCACACCTCGTAGTCGCGCAAAAACAGGCGCCGGCAATCGGCCAGGCTGGGGTGATTCAGAAGCGTTTGCATGGCGTTCGCATGTCGATTGCAGGGGGTATCAGGTGCGACCCACTTGTGATTGCTGGGCCAAAAAAAGCACGTCGCGGGGCTGGCTGCTGAGGTGCTGGCCGCCGTCAACAAGCAAGGTGGTGCCCGTGATGGCGGGTGACTCAATGACAAAACGCACCGCGCGTGCCACGTCGTGCGGGGTGGAGGAACGATGCAGCGGCGTCAAGCGGTGCGCCTGCGCAAATTCGCGCTCGTCCATGGGGCCGGAGGGCAGGGTGACGCCCGGCGCCACGCCGCACACGCGCAACTGCGGCGCCAAGGCCATGGCCAGCAGCGTGGTGGCTGACTCCAGCGCGGCTTTGGACAGCGTGTACGAAAAGTAGTCGGGGTTCGGGTTCCACAACTTCTGGTCAAGCAGGTTGACCACGCAGCCGGTTTCGCAGCGTGCGTTAAGGTGTTCGTGCAAGGCTTGCGCCAAGACGATGGCGCTGCCGCAATTGGCCCGCATCATGTGGTCCAAGGCTTCAAAATTGAAGCTGGCCGGCGCATCGTAGCTGAAGCTGGAGGCGTTATTGACCACCGCATCGAGCCGCCGAAAACGCGCGACGACAGCGGGCACCAAGGCGCGGCAGTCGGCTTCTTGGCCGAGGTCTGCCTGAAACAGTTCTGCGCGCGCGCCGTGGGTTGTGGCCAGCGCGGCGGTTTCTTCGGCTTCGGCCAAGGAACTGCGGCAATGCAGCGCCAAGTCAAAACCCGCTTGCGCCAGCTCCACAGCAATGGCCCGGCCAATTCGCTTGGCAGCGCCCGTAACCAGCACAACAGGGCGACCGTGAGCCATGGGTTCCTACAATGCCGGGGATGTCCCGAACGAAGCTTGAGAGTGTATCGGCGGCCGCTTCAGGCGCGGCGCCCAGCGAGTTGGACCTGCTCATGCGCAAAGCCCTGGCAGCCGATGGCGGCTGGTGGCCCTTCGACCGCTTCATGCATGCCGCTTTGTATACGCCTGGCCTGGGCTATTACGCGCGGGGCAGCCGGCAGTTTGGTGCCATGCCCAGTTCGGGCAGCGACTTTGTCACCGCGCCCGAACTCTCGCCCTTGTTTGGCCAAACCCTGGCACGCCAGGTGCGTGAAGGGCTGGATGCTGCCGAAGCCCACGAAGTTTGGGAATTTGGCGCGGGCTCTGGCGCCCTGGCCGAACAAGTGTTGAGCACGCTGGGCGAGCGTGTGCAGCGCTACACCATCGTGGATGTGTCGGGCAGTTTGCGCGCGCGCCAGCAGCAACGCTTGGCGGCTTGGGGCGACAAGGTGCAGTGGGCTGACACCCTGCCCGAGCGCCTGCACGGCGTGGTGCTGGGCAACGAAGTGCTGGACGCCATGCCGGCACGGTCGCTGGCGTTTGACGGCGCGGCATGGCAAGAGCGCGGGGTTTGCCTGCATGAGGGCCACTGGCACTTCGCAGACCGGCCCACGAACCAAAGACCGCCATTTGGCGACGCCGACTCAAGCCGCGAAGCGACCCACTTTGTGCCCGGTACGGTCACAGAAATTCACGAACAAGCCGAGGCCTTTGTGCGCACCTTGGCCGACCGTTTGGTGCTCGGGTTGGTTCTTTTCATCGACTACGGTTTCCCAGAAGCCGAGTACTACCACCCGCAGCGCACAGCGGGCACCTTGGTTTGCCACCGCGCGCACCGGGTGGACAGCGACCCCTTGGCCGACATCGGCCACAAAGACATCACCGTGCACGTCAACTTCACCGGCATCGCGCTAGCCGCGCAAGACGCCGGCTTGGACGTTTTGGGTTACACCAGCCAGGCACGCTTCCTGTTGAACTGCGGGATGATGGATTTGCTGGAAGGCGCCGACCTGCCCACGCGCGCAGCCGCGCAAAAACTCATCACCGAGCACGAGATGGGCGAGCTTTTCAAAGTGCTGGCGCTGGGCCGTGGCCTGCATCTGGACCCCATGGGCTTCGCCCAGGGTGACCGGATGCATCGCCTGTAGCCGCACCGGCCGAAGCAAACACCCATGCGCTGGCTCTTGGTCTTCTTGCTCGCCTTTGTGCTGTTCAACGGGCTGGCGGCCTGGTTGCGCCGCATCGGCCTGGGTCGTTTGCCGGGTGACTTCGAGCTCACCCTGCGCGGGCGCAAGGTTTATGTGCCGCTGGCCAGCAGCCTGGTGCTCAGCGTACTCGCGGCTTTGATCGGCTTGATGGTGTGATGGCGGCCTTGCTCACTGCGTGACGCTCATGGTGTAGCTGCCGGCGATGCCGGATGAGTGCAGCACCCGCAGCACCAAGGGCACGGCCACGGTGCCTGAATTGGTGACCGTGACCTGCCGGGTGGCACCGGCCGCACCCGCCAACATCAGCACCTGGCGGCCGTCAGCCATGAAGACGCCCAGGCCGGCCGCAGTGCCCGTCGCCGGCTTGACGATGGCGACCAGCTTTTTGCCAGCAGCCAAGTTCACGCGGTAGTGGTCCTGGTCTTTCAGGGTCAAGTTGCCCGTGACTTGAACGGCGCCCGTACCCAGCAGTTGAGCCGTGGCGATCGTGTTGTTCGGTTCCTTGTCGACCACCGTGCTTGCGGCCGGGGTGGGCGTGCTGGTGCCTGTGCTTGAGGCCGGGGGTGTGACCACAGCGCTGCTCGTGATGGCACGTGCTGCAGCCACCGCCGCCGAGGCGTTGACGATGCCCGTGCCACAGCCGCTGCACGCGGCGGGGAAGGGCGTGGCCGTGCTCTTGAGCAGGCTCGTCACTTGGTCGGGTGTGAGCGCCGGTTGCGCCTCCAGCATCAAAGCGGCCACACCGCTGACCATCGGTGCCGCCATGGAGGTGCCCATGTAGGACACATAGCTGTCCGTCGTGGGCGCGCTCGCACCAGCGTTGAGCGTGGACAAAATGCCGCCCGCGCTGTCACCACCCGGCGCCGCCAAGGTCACCACCGAGCCGTAGTTGGAATACGACGCCTTGCCGCCGCCGATGCCCGTGGCGGCCACGGTCACAACACCGCTGCAATTGGCCGGTGTGGCTTGGCTGGCCTGCACATTGGAATTGCCGGCAGACACAACGATCAGCGCACCGCGTGCCCGTGCAGCTTGTATGGCTGACTGCATGGTGGCCGAGCAAACGCCCGTGCCGCCCAGCGACAAGTTGATGACACGCGCCGGCTTGCTGTTAACGGCGATGCCTGCCACCGCGCCACCGGCTGACCATGTGATGGCGTCGGCGATGTCGGAGGTGTAGCCCCCGCAGCGGCCCATGGCGCGCACGGGCAAGATCTTGGCCAAAGGCGCTACACCGGTTACGCCGATGGTGTTGCCCGCCGCAGCCACGATGCCGGCCACATGCGTGCCATGCCACGAACTTTTGCGCGCCGCGCTGCCGGTGGCGCAAAAGCCTGCAGCAACGCCATCACCCGGGTCGGCGGCGTCGCCGTCGCGGCCCGTGCCGTCGTTGGAAATCTTGGTGTCCGTGACGAAGTCGATGCCGGCCAGCAGGTTGGCTTTCAAGTCGGCATGTGGGCGCACACCGGTGTCAATCACCGCCACCACCACGCCGGCGCCTTTGCTGCTGGACCATGCGCCCGGCGCCCGAATACCTGCCGTGTTGTGGCTCAGTGCCCATTGCTGGCCGTACATGGGGTCAGTGGGGGTGGCCGTTGCTTGCGTGCTTTGCAGCAGCATGTCGGGTTCGGCGTATTCGACATTGGGGTCGCCCGCCCGCATGTTCTGCGCCACCGTACGCGCTTCGGCAGCGCTCATGCGGCGGCTGAACTGGAACACATGCGCGCCGTTGGCCATGCGCCGCAAGTGGCTGGTGCTCACACCCTGGCGGTTGCTGGCCACCTGCAGAGCGAAATCAGCCTGCATGGTGGGCAGCGGCGCTTCGCCTCTGCGGTATTTGATGATCAACCGGTCCGTGGTGCCGGCCATGGGCGTGACAGACGCGATGGACGCGAAGGCTGGCGCGACTTCGTTGGCGGCCGCAGCAGGGGTTGTTGCCGCGAAGCCGGGCGTTGCGCCCAGGGCCAACAGAGCCGAAAAGATTGCAGACAAGCGTGCAGGAACTGAACAATGCATGAACAAAACGCCTCGGGTAGAACCATCGAGGCCAGCCGGAACCGCCCAAGCTGGCAACCCCGCTACCGTGGCGCTGCTTCGCGCTTTAGGCCGGAGGCTTTGCGTCCCGTGCTTTCACACGGTTTGCCGACAGGTTTTTGGTGACGCTTTGATGCTAGGGGGACAGGCCGTAACGCAGCAATGGGCGCGACCGCACGCAAAGGACTTGCGCGTGAAGTAAGCCCGAAATGCCGCCCTGTTCGAGGGATGGGCTCAAGCGTGCATGCGCCATGCGTGCTGGCATGCACGGCAGCGCACCCGCACCTCATCACCTTCGGCGTTGGACTCCAGCAAATCCAGCTTGCCGTAGGCTTTGCAAGCTGGGCAATTGGCTTGGTCGGCCGTAGCTTCGGCCTTCATCAGCAAGAAGAGATAGCGCCTCAAGGCCCACAGCGAGCTGGCCGCGCAGGCCGCCGCGACGACCCAATCCAGCAAGCGTTCGGAAGGCGTGGCGTAGTGCGTGGCGGCTTCCAAAGCCATCATCATGGCGACCACGCCAACCAGCACAGCGGCCAGATGTGCGTGGCTGCGCAAGAGGCGTTTTTCATACCACTTGCGAAACCCGATGGTGCGAATCCCTTGGGCCAGTGTCACGGGGGTGCTCCTTGCCAGTGCGCTCTACAACGCTGCTTCAACGCATCGTGGCACAGGGCGCTTCACCTTGCGCGGCCCTGGGCCAAGACCGCAGCCACGGCCGCCAGCCGCAGCTCGCGGATGTGCTGCCCCACCGCAGGGCCGTTGAGTCCCCGTGCGCTGGCCGTACGCGCTGCTGCGGCAGTGTCCACGGCCAAGGCCGCTTTATGGGCCTGTGTCCAGACCGGAGCGGGCGGCGCATCGGGCGCGCGCAGGTTCATGACTTGTGCTGCAAGGACCAGCTCTTTCATGCGCTCAGGGCGCCGCCAGGCATCACAGCGTTCCAGCAGGGTCAAGGCCTGGTTGGCGCCGCCAGGGGGTTTGCTGAGCAAGGCCAGTTCGCGTTGCAGCGCCACGGCCAGGTCTTGCACCTCGCGCGGCACGCGCCAGCGCTCGCCGATCTCGCAGGCGCCATGCAATAAGCAGGCCGCGCGCACGGCCAGTGGTACTTGAAGGTCGGCGGCATGGTCCAGTACCCGCTTACGCGTTTCAGCGCGGTCTGCGCCAACACCGGCACCGCCGGCCCCCGTTCCGGCATCACCACCATGGCTATCACGCGGCTCCGGACCCAGGCCCAATCCCGGCAAGACGTGTCCAGCAGCGCCACAGACTTGCAGCACGTCCAGCATGCGGCTGGGCTGGTTTTCCATCAGGCCGCGCGCCAGCTCCTGCCACACACGCTCGGGCACCAAGGCGTCCACCTCGCCTTGGATCACCATGGCTTGCATCAGCGCCATGGTTTCAGGTGCCACGGTGAAGTGGGGCCAGCGCGCTGCAAACCGTGCCAAGCGCAGCAGGCGGACAGGGTCTTCCAAAAACGCAGGCGAAACATGCCGCAGCACGCCCGCGGCCAGGTCGACCTGACCGCCGTAGGGGTCGATGAGCAGGCCTTGCTCGTCCTGCGCCATGGCATTGATGGTCAAGTCGCGGCGCGCCAGGTCGTCTTCCAAAGTAACCGAGGGGTCGGCCTGGACTACAAACCCGCGATAGCCGGGGCCGGACTTGCGCTCGGTGCGTGCCAGGGCCACTTCATCGTGTGTGACCGGGTGCAGGAATACCGGAAAGTCGCGCCCCACGGGCTTGAAGCCCGCATCCAGCATGGCCTGCGGCGTGGCGCCCACCACCACCCAATCGATGTCGCCGGGCACTTGGCCCAACAAGGCATCGCGTACCGCACCGCCCACGCGGTAGCAGCGTCCCGGCACCGCCATGGGCGCGGCCTGCTGAGGTATCAGCGTTGAGCCCGCCACCGGTTCAAACGCCCCAGGCCTTGGCCTGCGCCGAGGTAGCCTGGCGCGACGGCTTCAAGGGCTTGGGCCTCGATGCCCAGGGCCTCCAGGCCCGCCGCGCCCGGCGTGGCCACGCTGGGCAGGCGCATGGAATCCAGGTTGTCAGCCGACATCAAGGGTTGGCCCGGCAGCAGCGCCATGACAGCGGCCTGCAAGCGACCTACGGCGGCCGGCATCGGCAACACCGGCCGTTCATGGCCCGCCCAGCGCCCTGCCAAACGCACCAAGTCAGCCAATCTGTAAACCGTCGGCCCGCAGCACTCGTAGGTTTGGCCGATGGTGCTGCGGTCTTGCAGGCAGTGCACGATGGCGCGCGCCACATCGTCAACCCACACCGGTTGAAATTGCGCCTGCGCGCCAGCCAGCGGCATCACTGGCGCCACCGTTTGAAGCTGCGCGAACATATTCATGAAGCGGTCGCGCGCGCCAAAGATCACGCTGGGGCGCAGCACGGTGAGGGCCACGCCGGCCTGTTTCAGCTCGGCCTCACCAGCGGCTTTGGAACGCAGGTAGTTCGAAGGCGCGCTGGCGCTGGCGCCCAATGCGCTGACATGCACCAGGCGCGGAATGTGCAGCTCGCGGCAGGCTGTGGCCAGCGCTTTTGGAAAATCCACATGCGCGCGTTTGAAGGCGGCCTCGTTGCCATGCAAGATGGCAATGAGGTTGACTACCGCGTCGGCGCGCAGCAGCACGCGGCGCAGTGTGGCCAGGTCGTGCACATCGGCCTGGACGATTTCAACGCCTGGCAAAGATTGCACGGCCGTGCCAAAACGCAGGCGGCGCGTGGGCACGCCTATGCGCACTCCAGGCCAAGCCCGCACCAGTTGCTCGCACAAGGCGTGGCCTACAAAGCCGGTGCCACCGAGTACGACGATACGGCGCGTCATGGAAGGTCCTTATTGGGTTCCGGTGCGTTGGGGTCGCGCGGGCCTATCACCGGCCCGAGCAAAGTTCTCAGTGGCGGCGCAGCCGTGCGGTCCAAGCGCTGCGCATACACCGCCATATTGGACAGGACTTTCTTGACGTAATCGCGCGTCTCGTGAATCGGGATGGTCTCGGCCCAAATCGCAGGTTCCAGCACCGGGCCTTCGCGCCAGCGGCGAGGTCGACCCGGCCCAGCGTTGTAGGCCGACAAGGCCATGGGCAGGGAGCCGCCAAATTCATCCAGCACCATGCGCAGGTAGTGTGTGCCCAATGCCAGATTGGTGGCGCGGTCTTCGCGCCAGTTGGGCGCCAGTTCCATGCCGATGCGTTTGGCGGTCCAGCGCGCGGTGGGTGGCATCACTTGCATCAGCCCAGAAGCGCCAACATGCGAACGCGCCTGCAAGATGAAGCGCGACTCTTGGCGGATGAGGCCCAGCAGCAGCGCCGGGTCCAGCCGTGCGCGCTGCGCCGCTGCCGCAATCTCGCCTTGAAACGCCAGCGGGTAGCGCAGGCCGGGGTCCACCTCGGTCTGTGTGCGCTCGCTGGCGGCGATGCAGCGGTCCCAAACCTCGCGCTCGCAAGCCAGGTGCGCGGCAGCCAGCAGTTGCCGGTCGTCCATGCCCAGCAGAGTGAAGTTCCACTCGCGCTGGCCCTCGCTGCGCAGGCCGGCGTCCAACAAGCGCAGGGCGCGCTGCAAGCCGGGCAGGGCCGCCACGGGCTCGCGCTCTTCAGGGCGCAAAGGCGCTGCCAGGGCTGGCAGCGGCACTTTTTGGCCGAGGTCTTCTAGCGCCAACTGGCCGTAGAAATGCAGCGGCGAGGCGATGCTTTGCAGCAGTGCCTGGGCTTGCGGCATTGGCGCTTCCGGAGTTGCAGGCACTCGGCTCGGCATGGCTTGTGCCATGACCGCGCGCGCCTTCCAGTAAACCCACACCGGCTCGGCCTGCGCTTCGCCGCTCATGGCATTGATGCTTGCAGCCACACGCGCCCATGTTTGCGGCTGCTGCGCCGTTTCGCGTAAATGCGCCCGAGCCATCCAGCCCAGGCTTTCGTCTGCCACACCTTGGCCAGCCGGCGCGCGGACATGCCAGGCCAATGCCTTGTCGGCCCAGCCAGCCGATTCAGGCCACTGGCGCAAGGCGCCTTGGCGTGCCACGCCGGCCCAGGCTGCAGCCGCCCACTCAGGCCGCAGCGTTTTGGCCCAAGGCGCTTCCAAAGCTTCGGCAGCTTCGGCAGGCTCGCTGGCGGCCAGGCGCAGCACCGCCAAGACGCCCCAGGGCCCCTGGTTGTTTCGATCCAACTGGTTCAGCCGGGTTAAAAATCGCGCCGGCTTGTCCCAAAGTGTGTCGAGTGTTTTGTCTGCACCTGCGCCCAGCAACAGCGCGCTTTGCCGTGCCGCGCGCTGCCGGTTCAGTGTGACGGCTTGACGCAGGCGCTGCCACAGTTCGGCCGTGCTCAACTGGCCGGCCTCCCGCAACTGATTGGCCAGCAATGTGCAGCCGTCGCCAGCTTCGCGCTGCGCGCGCCAGGCGGCCAGTGCTGCCGTTGGGTTTGGGTTGGCCTGGCTGGTCTGGGCTTGCGCCACTTGCGCGTAGCAATGCACCTCGCGGTCGTCATTCATGCGAAAGCGCGGCAGCTCCTTTAGGAATACCAGCCAGTCGCGGCGCCGTCCCAGCTCCAGCAGCCAGTCGTTGCGCAGGCGGTCTTCTACGTAGGTGCCGGGCCAGCGTTGAAAGAAGGGCTCCACCTCTTCGGGTGCGGCTTGCGGCAGGCGCGAAGCCAGCTCCCAATAGTCGGCCCATTGGCCCAGGGGGTGCTTGGTCTGCAGCAGACGGTCGCGCAGGGCGGCCAGCTTGGGCTTGTCGGCGCGGCGCAGGGCCTCGCGGGCCTCTACCAACTCTGCGTCGGCAGCCGGCACTTGCGCTGCCGCGCCCGAAGCGGCCAACAAGAACGCCACCAACAAAGCCCCCGCAGCAGCCAAAGTGTTTGCAAACATGTCCGTCATTGGACACCGGCACCGCCTGCCCTTGCAGGCGGCGGGCTAGGGGGCAAAGCAACCGCATGTTTCAACTGCGGCGGGGCTGTGGCGCGAGAATCCACTGGCTGCCGCCCAGCCGGCCTCAGGGACCAAGCCACCATGTCAATGCCTTTTGATTTTTCAGCCACCCCGCCATCCGGCGACAAGAAGCTGCTGCGCCGGCAACTGCAGGCTGAGCGCCAAAGCCTGATCGACCGCCACCAACGCGCCATGCATTTGCAGGAAGTGCTGCGCGTGTGGTTGGCTGCGCGGCCCGATGTCGCCATCGGCGCTTACTGGCCCATCAAGGGCGAATTCGACGCGCTTCCTGCCCTGTTCCGCTGGACCGAAGCCAGTGAGCAACGCATCATCGGCCTGCCCGTGGTGGACAAGGTGAGCAAGCAACTGCGCTTCCACAGCTGGTTTCCAGGCTGCGAGATGGAAGAAGACGCCTACGGCATCCCCAAGCCCAAAGACACGCCGGCCTTCCACCCCACGCTGCTGCTCGTGCCCTGCGTGGGCTACGGCCCGAAAGGCATTCGCCTGGGTTATGGCGGTGGTTTTTACGACCGCACCTTGGCCACGCTGGAGCCGCGCCCCTACACCGTGGGAGTGGGCTACAGCCACGGCTATGTGCCCTGGCTGAAAGGCGAGCCGCACGATGTTCCGCTGGACGCCGTTTTGAACGAAGAAGGCCTGGCCTGGGAAGGGCCGCGCTGAAGCCAGCCACCCCACAACCTGCAGGACCCAACGCCATGCCGCGCTTTGCCGCCAACCTCACGCTGATGTACACCGAGCATCCCTTTGTGGACCGCTTCGCCGCCGCCGCGCGCGACGGCTTCCAGTTTGTGGAGTGCCAATTTCCCTACGAAGCGCCTGCCGCGCAGCTGGCGCAGGCGCTGGCCGCTAACGGCCTGCAACAGGTGCTGATCAACGCCCCCGCCGGCCAGCCCGGTGAACGTGGCATCGCCGCATTGCCGGGCCGCGAAGCCGAATTCCAACGCAGCATGCTGGAGCAAGCACTGCCCTATGCCCAGGCGCTGAACTGCCCGCGCATCCACGTCATGGCCGGCACCGTGCCCGAAGGCGCTGACCCCAGCGCCTACCGCAGCACCCTGCTGCGCAACCTGCAATGGGCCGCACCCATCGCCGCCAAAGCGGGCCGCAGCCTGATGCTCGAACCCTTGAACCCACGTGACGCCCCTGGCTACCTCTACAGCCGTCAGGTCCAAGCCCATGACCTGGTTCAAGAACTCGGCGCGCCGAATGTGAAAGTGCAGTTCGACCTGTACCACTGCCAGATCAGCGAAGGCGACGTGGCCATGAAATTGCGCCAATACCTGCCCACCGGCCGCGTAGGCCACATCCAATTTGCCGGCGTGCCCGAACGCCACGAACCCGACATTGGCGAACTCAACCACGACTACCTGTTCAAGCTGATTGACGACCTGGGCTGGAGCAAGCCGATTGGCGCGGAATACAAGCCACGCGGCGGGACTTCGGCGGGGCTGGGGTGGATGAGGAAGGGGTAGGCGAGGCTGCTCGTGGCTTGCGGGGTTTGAGCTATTTTTACGATGAACCGGCGGGCGCTAATTTCAAGCAGGGCCGAGGATCTCATATTGATCCTGAATAACGATATTCCTCCGCTACCGGAGCGGCAGCCAAATGCCACAAAGCTCGTTTTGCCCTTTCGCTTGAAAGCGCCGCGCAGCCCTCGCTTAGGATCTTTGCTATTCGCAAGTCGATTCCTCCGAACATGATTGGCAAAGAAAAGGCGATGGCTGCCGCCGAAGAGATTCTCGTTATCGAGCGAAACCGGCTCGTCGAACTTCAGAACGCACGGGCGCCAAGGGTTCCCTCATTGCTGCGGGTGCGTGGCCTATCTTCACTTGAACCCAGGCATCAGGCGGTGTTATTACGGGAAGCGCAGAGGACTGTGCAGACGAAATGGGTGTTTTGGGTTTGGGCAGCCGCGTGGGTCACCAGTGTTGCTATCACTTGGTATTTGACAAAAGACGGCCAACCTACCTTCGGAGTGCTTTGGGCGATTGCGCCTGCATTGGGCGTGCTTTGGCTTCGCCATTGGTTCATTCGCCGCGAACTGCGCCGAGTGTTGGAGCAGACCGGGTGAGATCCAGGGCTGTCGTGTACTTCGCATGCGGAAACTAATGCACCAAGATGCGCCGCGAGTGGCGGTGGCCGTACGTCGAGGTTTTGGTTCAAACACTTCAGACCCCATGACCGAAGTCACGATCAAGCCGCACGACGATCTTCCCGTTGGTGAAGCTGCCTTCATCGATGAAGGCCTTGGCCGTTCGAATAGCGCTGCAGCGCCGCTCGGCGAAGTCAAGCCCCTCTCGTGCTTTGCGCACGGGGCTGATGGCGCCGTCTTGGGCGGGGCCATCGGCCGCAGGTGGGGTGCATGTTGTGAGCTGCAGCAGCTCTGGGTCGATCCTGCGCACCGGCACCAAGGCTTTGCAACCCGGCTGATGGCCAGCTTTGAGTCGCAGGCGCGGGTACACGGTTGTACGCACTTCTTTTTGGAGACGTTCAGCTTCCAGGCGCCGGCGTTTTATCGCGCGCTGGGCTATGAGGTCGCGTACGAGAATGCGGCGTTCCCCCACGGTATTGTCAAGTTCCTGATGGTCAAGCAACTTGCTCTTGAGCTTTGAAAGGCACGCGCATGGCGAGCGAAGAAAAGGTCAAAGGACCCGCGTCGTATTTCCCTTCCATCGAGAAGACCTACGGCAAACCAGTGGCGCATTGGCTTTCGGTTCTGGAGAGCGCTGGCGAGCTTCGGCACATGGAGTACGTGTCGCTTCTCAAGTCCGGCCACAAGCTCGGGCATGGGCACGCCAATGCGCTGGTGGCTTACTTCCTAGCGAAAAAATAGCGGTTTCATCTGGCACCCGCCCGGCCCGGTTCAAACCGGTTCGTCTGCTTCATTTGCTTCGTTTGCACCCGCTCGGCCCGGCGAAGCCCCGTTTTGCGCCGCGCCCCGACGCTTCGTCGCACAGGCCTGGCCTTGCGGTGCAGGCGGCGCCACAGTCTGCCTATCGCGTTGCACTGCAGCGCCCGAAACGGAGACTTTTGTGCCTACTCCAATGCCTGCTTCCATGCCCGTTTGGGTTCCCTTCTTGCTCGTCGCTCTCACGTATGTTGGTTATCGCCAGTCGCTGCCGCGCGTGGTTAAGCCCGCCGCGACGTTGGCTGTCGCGCTGGGCATGTTGGGCTTCTCGCTGTTCGGTGTGGCCAGCAGCTTTGGCGCCGATCCGCTGCCGCTGATATTGTGGGCTGCGGGCTACCTGGTGGCCGCAATCCTCGGCGGCCACACCTTCGCCTCGCGGGGCCTGGTGGCCAGCGGCGGCGCGGTGCGCGTGCCCGGGAGTTGGGTTCCGTTGGTGCTGATCCTAGGCATCTTTGCTATCAAGTCGCTGCTCGGGTACGCCACGGCAGTGCACTCAACCATGCTTCAACAGGCCGGCTTTGTGGCTGGGGTGAGCCTGGCTTTGGGCGCTTTGAGCGGGGGCTTCGGTGCGCAGGCCGTGGCGGTGCGCCGCTGCGCCATGCGTTCAGCGTAAAGTCACTGGCCGCAACCCAAGCAGAGCAGTGCTCCATGATCACGCGATTCGCAGTGTTAGAAGGCCACGTCAGCCCAAGTGAAACCGAAGCCTTTCGAGCTGCGATCTTGGCCGATGTGCTGCCGCACTGGAAGTCCTTCCCCGGCGTTTTAGCGGTGAGGGTTTGCTTCGAAAACGAGCGCGACGCGGGCGCGCCGGAGCTGCCGCTGGTGTTGGCAATCAGCTACCCCAACCGGGCGGCTGTGGATGTGGCCCTGGCCAGCCCGCAGCGTGCCTTGGCCAAAGCGGCAACGGACGCCATTCTTGCGCGCTACTTCCGTGGAAAGATTCACCACCACATCACCGAAGAGCACTGACCCACAGCCAGCATGCTGAGGTGGCTGATCTATGGCCTGGGCATCCTGCACTTGGGGCCGGGCATTGCGTTTGGTTTGATGGCCTTTGGCTGCGAAGGCGAAGCGCCGCCGCTGGGTACCGTTTGCAGCGCCAGTGTGTTCTCGGGTTTTGGCCTGTTGACGGGCGCGTGCTGGTTGACATTGATCGCCGCTTCCGCCGCGTTTCAGCTGGTTCAACGCGCCCGGCTTGAGGCGCCTGCGCGCACAGGTTTGCGCGTGGCCGCTTTGGCGGCGGTATTGGCCACAGGTGCGCTGGTGGGTGCAACAGGCACCTGGCTGACGCGCAGCCAAACCTGGTTCTTGGCCGTTCCCGCGGCCTTGGCCATGGCCTGGCTGTTTTTGGCGAACCCGCTGGTCTGCGCGCCGCCGCCGGACTGACAGCCCGGCTGCTGAAAAGTAGCTGCGAAGATTCACCAGACGCCGCAGCAAACTCGCCACTGCGGCCCTAATTCAGTCCCCTGGAATATGCGGAGCGTTGAGCTTCACCCGATGCGCGTTGCGCTTCTTGCGCATCGTGATGTTGAGCAGCTCCACCAGCAAGGAGAAGGCCATGCCGAAGTACACATAGCCTTTGGGAACATGGTGGCCAAAACCCTCTGCCACCAGCACCACGCCCACCACAACCAGAAAGGCCAGGGCCAGCATCTTGATGGTCGGGTGATCTGACACAAAACGCCCGATCGGACCTGCAAACAACATCATCAACGCCACCGAGCCAATAACGGCCGCGATCATGATGCGCACGTCGTCCACCATGCCCACGGCGGTGATGATGGAGTCGAGTGAGAACACCAAGTCCACCACCATGATTTGCAAGATCACGGCAGCAAAGGTGGCCTTGACCGCGCTGGCACCGTGGCCGTCTTCTTCGCCCTCCAGCGACTGGTGAATTTCACCCACGCTTTTCCAGATGAGGAACAGCCCGCCCAAGATGAGGATGAGATCGCGTCCCGATATGGCTTGGCCCAAAACGGTAAACAGCGGCTCAACCAGGCCAACGATCCAAGCCAGCACCAGCAACAAACCGATACGCATGAACATGGCCATGAACAAACCAATCTTGCGCGCCATCTCGCGCCGCTCAGGCGGCAGCTTGTCCACCAAAATGGAGATGAAGATGATGTTGTCGATGCCCAGCACCAGTTCAAGTGCGGTGAGCGTGGCCAGGGCGACCCAGGTTTGTGGGTTGGAGAAGAGTTCAATCATGTTGGCATTTTGGGTGCAGGTGGCACGTGTGCGGAAGCGCGCCCGCCGAGCCCTCACAGAATGCCAGGGTATCCCCCTACACCAAACGCAGCCCGCTGGCGAGCGCCGCGGGCAACAAACGCGACTTCGAGCTTCAGACTACCGAAAGCGTGACGTCAACGTTGCCGCGCGTGGCATTGGAGTACGGGCAAACCTCATGGGCAGTGGCCACCAATTGCTCGGCTGCAGCTTTGTCCATACCGGGGATGCTGACTGCCATGCTCACGTCGATGCCAAAGGCGCCCGGCTTGCCGGTCAGCGGACCAATGGCAACGTCGGCCTTGATCGACACCTCGGCGGGCAGGCTGATCTTCTGGCGCGCAGCCACGGCCTTCATCGCGCCGATGAAACAGGCCGAGTAGCCCGCCGCAAACAGCTGTTCAGGGTTGGTGCCCACGCCGTCGTCACCGCCCAAAGCCTTGGGCGTCGACAGCGCCAGCATCAGGCGCTTGTCGCTCGACGTGGCGGTGCCGGTGCGGCCTCCGGTGCTGGTGGCTTGTGCGGTGTACAGGGCTTGTTCGATAGCCATAGTGGTGTTGCTTTCGTCGGTGTGTGAGCAGGCGGAGTGATCAGCGTGTGGTGCTCAAGTCACGCGCTGCAACGAATCGGAAAGCTGCTGGCGCAGGGCCTGCAAACGGGCCGACAGACTGGCCAGCTCACCGAGCCCGCAGCCGGTCGCCTCTGTCACTGCCGGGGGCACGGCGCGAGCCCTTTTCTTCAGCGCGCGGCCCGCGCCCGTCAGGTGCAGCAGCACGCGGCGCTCGTCGTGGGTGTCGCGAAGCCGCTGTACCCAACCTGCCAGTTCGAGACGTTTGAGAAGCGGTGTCAGCGTGCCCGAGTCCAGTGCAACGCGTTCACCCAGTTGGGAAACCGTTACGCCATCCCCTTCCCACAACACCAGCATCACCAGGTACTGCGGATAGGTCAGGCCCAGCGGCTCCAGCAAGGGTTTGTAGAACTTGGTCATGGCCAGCGACGCTGAGTACAGCGCAAAGCACAACTGCTTGTCCAGCAGGAGCCACTCGTCGCCTGGGGTATTGACAGCGTGTTTGAGCATGGCTAAATCATAGTTCACAATTCAATTGTACACAATATGAAATTTCGACCTCAGCAATCTTTGTTGGCTGGATGAAGGCCGGGCGATAAGCTCCTGATCGCCCGGCTGAGCGTCGGGTCCCTCAACAGCGATGAATGAAGCCATGACTTGTCCGCCACTCTCTGCGCCGTCCAGCGTCTTCCAGCCCTCGTACGAAGGTCTCAAAGGCATCGCTGCCGGAGGAGCGGGCGCGATCGACGCCTGGATGGACGACATCCATCGCTGTGGTGTGCGTCGCCTTCTCGTGCAGTATGTGTCGCAACTGGTCATGACCGCCAAAGGCACAGATGGGTCGATCACGCGGTTTACGCCAACACAAGCACCTCATAACCGCATCCTGGTGGACCCGTATCCCTTCGAATACCCAGACGCTGGCGCGTG
This sequence comes from Rubrivivax sp., assembly GCA_965249635.1. Lineage (GTDB taxonomy): Bacteria > Pseudomonadota > Gammaproteobacteria > Burkholderiales > Burkholderiaceae_C > Rubrivivax. Next base: position 583,986 of record OZ252249.1, read on the forward strand.
GGTCGCGCGTGAGCTGCTGCGTTCGGCGCATCAGCGTGGTATGCGAATGGATGTCGGTCTTGTGACGGTGACGCCCCAGTCAGGACTGAAAGCGAGTTGGACTTGGCTGTCGCAAACCGCAACAGCGCCGGAACTGGCACCTTGGCTGCGCAGGCTGTTGGCGGAATCTCAGGCCGTCGCGCGCGACTGGCTGCAAGTCGTCGCCACGGCGGGACCTGCAGCTCAGGCGTGGCAGGGCTGGTACCTGAGCCCCGAGCTGGACGACATCAGCTGGACGACGGCGCCGACCCGCGCGCTGTTTGTCGAACTGGTGCGCGCGCTCTGCACCTTTCTCAAGCAAGTCGACCCCGACAAGCCGATTGCCATGAGCAGCTACGCTGGCACGGCGTTGGCCCTGGATCAGGCCCCCAGCTGGTGGGACGGATGGCTGGGCGAGCTTGAAGGCGTCGATGAATGGTTATGGCAGGACGGCACCGGTGCCATGCACCGCGCGCTCGACGAAGCGCGGGCGCTGTCAGAAGCCATTCGCTCGGCAACGCTGAACCGAAGCCGAGCGTTCACGCCCATCGCAGAACTCTTCGAGTTGAACACCAGCGATCCAGCGTCGGCCGTTTCCGATGCAGAGGGCCGCTTGCTGCTGGCCAGCGACCTCGCTACCCGGAAGGCCGATGATCGTCTTCCGGGATGGATGTGCTTTGACATTCCGGAAAATGTGCTGGGCAAATCGGCAGGGGCGCAGATGCTGCGTCCCTGCTTCCTTCAAGCTCGGCCCGACGGCCCGTGAGCCTCGCTCAGCCTTTACCCAACCCTCAGTCAGACCGCCCCGAGCCGCTTGCTGATTTCCAGCGACAAGCCGCTCTGGTTGAGCGTGTAGAAGTGGATGCCCGGCGCGCCCCCGGCGATCAGACGTTCGCACAGGCGCGTCACCACGTCCAGGCCGAAGGCGCGTATGGCTGAGGCGTCGTCCATGAAGCCTTCCATCTTCAGCGCCACCCACCGTGGGATCTCGATGCCGTCGCGCTGCGCAAACTGCGCGATGCGGGCGTAGTTGTGGATGGGCATGATGCCCGGCACGATGGGCACCGTCACGCCTAAAGCCCGCACTTCATCCACGAAGTGGAAGTAGGCGTCGGGGTTGAAGAAGAACTGCGTGATGGCTGAACTGGCGCCGGCTTTGCACTTGGCTGCGAAGTGCTCCAAGTCTTTACGCGAATAACGCTGCTGCGGGTGGTACTCGGGGTAGGCCGCCACCTCAATGTGCCAGTCGGAGCCCTGCGTTTCACGGATGAAGCGCACCAGCTCGTCGGCATAGCGAAACTCACCCGCCGTGGCGGTGCCGCTGGGCAGGTCGCCCCGCAGCGCCACGAGGCGGCGAATGCCCTGGGCACGGTAGGTGCCGAGAATCTCCGCAATGCCTTCGCGCGTAGAACCCACACAGCTGAGGTGCGGCGCGGCCTCGTGCCCCAGCGCAGCGATGTCGCGGACGGTAGCCAAGGTTTTTTCCCGCGTCGCACCACCAGCGCCATAAGTGACGCTGAAGAACTCGGGCTTCACAGCCGCGAGTTCCTTCACCACGGTCTTCAGCTTCTCGCTGCCGACCGGGGTGTTGGGCGGGAAAAACTCGAAGCTGATGGGCGTGTGGATAGCCATCGCTTCGCTGCTTTCAATACCTGTACGTGTCGGGCTTGAACGGGCCTTCTTTGGGCACGCCGATATAACCGGCCTGCTCATCCGTCAGCTCAGACAGCTTCGCATTCAGCGTCACCAACTGCAGGCGGGCTACCTTCTCGTCCAGGTGCTTGGGCAGCACGTAGACCTTGCCCACTTCGTAGGCTTCCTTGTGCGCGTACAGCTCGATCTGCGCAATCGTCTGGTTGGCGAAGGACGAGCTCATCACATAGCTCGGGTGGCCCGTGCCGCAGCCCAGGTTCACCAGCCGGCCCTTGGCCAGCATGATGATGCGCTTGGCCGGCTTGCCCTTGGCTGCGGGGAAGAGCACGTGGTCCACCTGCGGCTTGATTTCTTCCCACTTCAGCTTCTCGATGGAAGCGACGTCGATCTCGTTGTCGAAGTGACCGATGTTGCAGACGATGGCGTTGTTTTTCATCGCGTCCATGTGGGCGCGGGTGATGACGTCTTTGTTGCCAGTGGCGGTCACGAAGATGTCAGCCTTGTCGGCGGCGTATTCCATGGTCACCACGCGATAACCTTCCATCGCAGCCTGCAGGGCGTTGATGGGGTCGATCTCGGTCACCCACACTTGGGCCGACAGCGCGCGCAGCGCCTGAGCCGAGCCCTTGCCCACATCGCCGTAACCCGCAACGACGGCGATCTTGCCGGCAATCATGACGTCGGTGGCGCGCTTGATGGCGTCCACAAGGCTTTCGCGGCAGCCGTACAAGTTGTCAAACTTGCTCTTGGTGACACTGTCGTTGACGTTGATGGCGCGGAACATCAGCGTGCCCTTGGCGGACATCTCGTTCAGGCGGTGCACGCCGGTGGTGGTCTCTTCCGTCACGCCAATGATCTCGGCGCTCTTGCGGCTGTACCAGGTCGGGTCTTGTTTGAGCTTGGCCTTGATGGCGGCAAACAGCTCGCGCTCTTCTTCGCTGGTGGGCTTGCTGATGAGCGAGGCGTCTTTTTCGGCGCGCTTGCCCAGGTGCATCAGCAGCGTGGCGTCGCCGCCGTCGTCCAGAATCATGTTCGGGCCCTCGCCCCTGCTGCCCTTGGCGCCAAATTCAAAAATGCGGTGGGTGTAGTCCCAATAGTCTTTCAGCGTTTCGCCTTTGTAGGCGAAGACCGGCGTGCCACGGGCCACGAGCGCGGCCGCAGCGTGGTCTTGCGTAGAGAAGATGTTGCATGAGGCCCAGCGCACTTTGGCGCCCAGGGCTTGCAGCGTTTCAACCAGCACGGCGGTCTGGATGGTCATATGCAGCGAGCCGGTGATGCGCGCGCCCTTCAGGGGCTTGCTCTTGGCATATTCGCGACGGATGGCCATCAGCGCGGGCATTTCGTGCTCGGCGATGTTCAGTTCTTTGCGGCCCCACTCGGCAAGCGAGATGTCGGCGATGGCGGATTGGTCAGCTTGCAGCTTGACCATGGAGATAGGTGCGTTCATGTGCGGGCTCCGTTCAATGAAGAACCTGCAAGGCAATGCACAGCTTGGGAGAGAGACTTTTCCACTCACCGCCGACTGGACCACTGTCATGCAGGTGAGCGCGGTTGCAAGTGAAGTTTTCCGAGCCTGGCTCCATGAGTGGAGTTGCAACGCTCCTCGGAAAGCGTGCATTCTATGCTTGAGAGCCCACCGACCCATCCCCAGGAACCTTTGAACTTGTGTGACAAATCGCTCGCCCGCATCGGCTTTGGCGGCGCAGGCCCCACCGGAGCCTGGGGGCAGAGCCCCCGCGGCAGCTGCACTCGGTGTACGCCCTTGCGCATGCCACACAATCTGCGCAACTGCTGACGTCAACCGCATCTTGAACGAACACCGCCAAGCCTTGGCATCCGCACGGACTGCAGCGCCCTGGGCCTCGTGCCCACCGGCTCGTCTGGCCGAGGTGGCTGGCGTGTTTACCGACATTGACGACACCTTGACCTGTGACGGTGCGATCGAGCCCGCGGCGCTGGAGGCTTTGCATCAGCTGCACACAGCGGGCCTGCCCGTCATTGCCATTACCGGCCGCCCCTTGGGCTGGAGCCGGACGTTTGCCCGCGAGTGGCCGGTGCAGGCCATCGTGGCAGAAAACGGATCCGTGGCCTTGCAGCGCGACGCTCAGTGCGACGGGGGCCTGCGCACGCTCTATCTGCAAGGGGCCGAGGAGCGCCAGCACAACAGCCAGCGCTTGCAGGCCATGGCCCGGCAGATCGTGACGCAGGTGCCGGGCGCGCGGATGGCACAGGACAGCTCCGGGCGTGTGACCGATATCGCCATCGATCACAGCGAATTCACGCATCTGCCGCCGGCCGACATTCAGCGCGTCGTCGACACCATGACCAGCGCTGGCATGGTGGCGACGGTCAGCTCCATCCATATCAACGGATGGTTTGGCACACACAACAAGTGGGTCGGTGCGCAATGGATCCTGCGCGAGCTGACGGGCCGGGACCTTCAGGCCGAGCTGCGGCACTGGCTCTACGTGGGCGATTCCACAAACGACCAGGTCATGTTTGAGCACTTCGACCTGAGCGTGGGCGTTGCCAACCTGATGCGCTTTGCCGACCAACTGCGGCAATGGCCTTGCTACCTCACCCAGGCCGAACGGGGTCGCGGCTTTGCCGAGGTGGCCCACGCCGTGCTCGCGGCCCGGGCGATGCCACACGACCGCGCTGCGCCAGCCCGATGAACGCCCAGGCCTGGCGCACCGCTGTTGCGCTGGCGCTGGCTGCCATGGTGTCTCTGGGGCTGGCCCGCTTTTCCTATGCGTTGCTGCTCCCGCCCATGCGCGCTGACCTGGGCTGGAGCTACTTCACCGCCGGTGCCATGAATACGGTCAATGCCGCCGGCTATCTGATCGGCGCATTGATGGCTCCAGCCGTGCTCCGGCGCGTGGATGCGCGCAGTTGGATGTTGGCGGGCGGGGTTTTGGCCGCCGTCGCCCTCGGGCTGCATGGCACCACCCGCGACAACACCACGCTCTACGCCCTGCGACTCGTGTGCGGCCTGGGCAGCGCCGCCAGTTTTGTGGGCGGGGGCTTGCTGGCGGCGCGGCTGGCCGCTGCGACACCCTCGGCCTCCGGCCTCGTGCTGGGCGTTTACTACGGCGGTGTGGGCGGCGGCATCGTGGCCGCAGCGCTCCTGGTGCCGCCCTTGTTGGCACGCGCGCCGGACGCGTGGTGGCTGGCCTGGTGGGCGCTGGCAGGTGTCGCCGCCCTGGCAACCGTGTTGAGCGCCCTGGGCACCCGCAGCCTGCGTGCACCGCCGCAAGTCGGCGCGGCGCGCGCCCCGTTTGCCTGGCGTCGCTTTGCTTTTGGTCTGGCCGGCTACGCGATGTTCGGCCTGGGCTACATCGGCTACATGACCTTCATCGTCACGCTCTTGCGCGAGCAAGGCATGTCCGCGGGGGTGATCACGGCCTTCTACACCCTGCTGGGCCTGGGTGTGCTGGCGTCGTCGTGGCTGTGGGCCGGTCTACTGCAGCGGCACCGCAACGGGCGCCCTCTGTCTTTGCTCAACGGTTTGCTGGCGCTGGCAACGGCGCTGCCCGTGCTGTCGTCACATCCTGCAGCGGTGTTTGCTTCGGGTGCGCTTTTTGGCAGCGTCTTTCTCTCCGTCGTGGCCTCGACAACGGCACTGGTCCGCCACAACAGCGAGCCCGCAGCGTGGCCAGCGGGTATCGCCGCCTTCACCATCATCTTTGCCGCGGGCCAGATCGTCGGCCCCAGCCTGGTCGGCCTCATCGCCGACGGCGGTGGCGGTCTGGTGCGAGGCCTGGCGGTCAGCGCCGCCTTGCTGGCCGTGGGGAGTGGGTTGGCGGCTTTGCAGCGAGCGCAAGACGGTCGGCCTGTCGCAAATTAGCCACCACACTGTCCGATTTCCCGGGCAGATTACGTCTGTAGCTAGGGATGGGCCGAGGGTAAGGCAACAAAGCCCCGGGGAGGACCATGCAGGCGCAGAAGCGAGATGGGTGGGGATTGAACCGGAGCGTGGTGCCTACGGCGCGTCCGAGTTTGCCCGCGCGCCCGTTGCTGGAGGTGGGCGGTTTGCGCGTCGTTCTGCGCAGCGCAGCGGCACGCCAACATGGCCTTGTCGCAGTTGACGGTGTGTCCTTCAGCCTGGAAGCCGGACGCTGCCTGTGCCTGGTCGGGGAATCCGGCAGTGGCAAGAGCCTGCTGGCCTACGCCGTCGCTGACCTGCTGCCGCCAGCAGCGCACATTGAGAGCGGTCATGTCATCTTCCAGGGCGTAGACCGCTCGTCTTTGGGCGCCATGGCAAGGCGCCAGCAGGCAGGGCGCGATATCGGTTTTGTATTTCAAGAGCCGCAGACTGCGCTCAACCCGGTGCTGACTGTGGGCTGGCAAATTGCGGAAACAGCCCGGTTGGCGGGTCGCAACGCCAAGGACGCATTGACCCAGGCACATGCGATGTTGCAAACGCTGCAGATCCGAGATCCGGCGCGGATACTGGCTGCCTACCCGCACCAGCTCTCAGGCGGCATGAAACAGCGGGCCGTCTTGGCCATGGCGCTGTTGCTGGATCCCCCGCTGCTCATTGCTGACGAGCCCACCACAGCCCTGGATGTCACGGTGCAGGCGGATGTATTGCACTTCCTCAGGCGACGCATGCAGCAGACCCATGGCGCCTTGCTCTTCATCACGCATGACCTGGACGTGGCCGCCAGCCTGGCCGACGATCTGGCGGTGATGTATGCCGGACGCCTGGTGGAATGGGGTCCCGCCCCCGAAGTGCTGAACCGTCCTCAGCACCCTTACACGCAAGCCTTGCTGGCTGCCAGACCCCGACGCGCCCGACTTGCCGACAGGAGTGACCGCCTCACCGTCTTGCCGGGCCAAGTGCCTCTTCCTGGTCAGGGCAAATGGGGCTGCGCCTTCGCAGCAAGGTGTAGACACGCCACTTCAGCGTGCACGCTGCACCGCCCCGAGCTGCGAGCCGTTGCGAAGCCGTCAACCGAGACATGTGAAGTCCAAGCGCCTTTCAAAGGCGCTGAACATGCCGCCGCGTGTTTTCTCATGAGCCCAGGGGAGTCTTGATGCTGCGGTGTACCCAGGTCAGCAAGTCCTACGCGGTCAAGCAGCCGGGCAGGCTCTGGCAGCGCCGACAGCTGCTGGCCGTGGACGGCGTGGACCTGGAGCTGCGCGAGGGCGAAGCGATCGGTCTGGTCGGCGAGTCGGGTTGCGGAAAGTCCACCCTCGGACGCATGCTCACAGGCCTCGAGTCACCGACTCAAGGACAGGTCTTGTGGCGAACCGTGGACCGTAACCGACTCGAACCGCAGGCGCGCCAACAGTCCATGCGGGAGATCCAGATGGTGTTTCAGGACCCACAGGCTTCCCTCAATCCTCGCAAGACCATTGGCCGCATCGTCAGCGATCCGCTTCGCTGGCAAGGCATCGGCGAATCGCAGGCTCAACAGGCCACAGATCAGCTCCTGGAGCGGGTTGGACTGGACGTCGGTTTTGCGCACCATCTGCCGCACATGCTTTCAGGCGGCCAAAGGCAGCGGGTGGGCATTGCCCGTGCCCTGGCGCTTCAGCCGCGCTTGCTTGTGCTCGACGAACCGCTGTCTGCACTGGACGTATCGGTGCAGGCGCAGATCCTGAACTTGCTGGCCGACCTTCAGCGTGACCTCGGCTTGGGCTTGCTGCTCATTTCGCATGACCTGCACGCCGTGCGCTGGTTGTGCGAGCGTGTAGCGGTCATGGACGCAGGGCGGATGGTTGAAGAAGGCAGCACGGAGCAGGTGTTTCAACACCCTCAGCACGCCGTGACTCGGCGCTTGCTGGCCGCCATTCCCCAACCCCCAAGCTTCGCCGACAGCGACTACCGCACCGATCTGTGAAGCCTTGAATAGAACCGTCTCTTGAGGAGGAGCATCGACCATGAAAACGCCGGACACACTCAGCCAGACAGCCCGCGGACCGAACCGCCGTCAAGTGATCGGTACGCCTCTCGCAGCATCCGTCCTGCCTGTGACCGCCTGGGCGCAAGCGGAAACGCGCGTCATGACCATCGCCCGCGAGGGGGCGTTTGTGTCCATGGATCCTGTCAAAGGCTTTGAAGACGTTTCGCTCGAACAGATCGACATGGCTTACAACCGCCTGGTGCGCTACGCGTGGCTGGAGCGCCCCTACCGCGTCGAGCCCGATCTGCTGGCATCGCTGCCGGAGGCCAGTGCCGACGGATTGACCTACAGCTTCACGCTGCGCAAGGGCATCCGCTTCCACGACAACGCCTGCTTTCCGGGTGGTAAGGGTCGCGAATTGACGAGTGACGATGTGTTGTTCTCACTCAAACGGTATGCCGACTTCCACTTGAACCAGACGAGTTGGTTTTTGCTGGACGGCATGGTCGCGGGCTTGAACGAACTTCGTGCAGCTACCCAGGCTGCGGGAACAGCGCGAGACCTGGACAGGTTGTCGATCAGCGGGTTCCAGCGGCTCGACGCCCACCGCTTCACCTTGCGCTTGACCCGCCCCAATGCCCAGTTCGTCTCCCGATTGGCGGTCGGACCTCTCTCCATCGTTCCTGTCGAGGCCGTTCGACATCATGGTGAAAAGTTCGGCGTCAACCCGGTGGGAACGGGCGCCTTCATGCTCAAAGACATGGATCGCAAAGGCACGATCCGCTGGGTGCGCAACCCCAACTACCACGGCGTCTATCCCAGCCGGGGCGAAAGCGGTGACCGCGAGGCCGGGCTGCTGGAAGCGGCTGGCCGAAAGCAACCGTTTCTGGACACCGTCGAGATGACGCTGATGGAAGAGTCGCAGCCGCGCATGCTGAAGATGTTGCGTGGTGAGTTGGACTGGATCACGCTGGATCGTGCCAACGCTGACAAGATGGTGCGTGGCGTGGGCGGTCAGTTGTCCCTGGCACCCGAATACCGCGACAAATTCAGCATCTCGGTCAACACGCCCATGTCGGTCCGGCACGTCTTCATCAACATGAAGGACCCTGTGCTGGGCAGGAATAAGCTGCTGCGCCAGGCGCTGGCCCGCTTGTTCGACGTGGCAGGTGATGTTGCGCAGTTGATGGGGGGGCGCGGCCGGCCGCTGGGCTCCATCGTGCCCTACGACCTTCCGGGCAGTGAACGCGACACCGGTGCAGCCCCCCTGGCATATGACCCGGCTGGCGCCAAACGCCTGCTGGCGCAGGCGGGGTTTCCGGACGGAAAAGGTCTGCCTGAACTGACGATGCGCTGGGGGTTCTCCGGCATCGAGTGGCGCAACCGTTTTGACTTCTACCAGTCGAAACTTGCGGAAGCCGGGGTACGTCTCAAGCCGCTCTTTACCGACCACCCAACCTTCGTCAAGGCAACGGAGGCCAGCAATTTTCAGATGGCCATGTACGGCTGGATCGCCGACTACCCTGACGCCGAGAACTTTTACCAGCTGATGTTCAGCAAGAACGCGGCACCCGGCCCCAACCTCTCTTCATTCCAGAATGACGCTTACGACGCAGCGTATGAGGCGTCGCGCTACCTGGCACCCAGTCCTCAGCGCTTGGTTTACCAGCGGAAGATGAGCGAGATCCTGCGCGAGGAAGTGCCCATCATCCCCTTGCACAGTGCCTTCTCGGTCGTGCTGAAGCAAGCTTGGGTCAAAAACCTCAAACGGCATGCTTTGATGGACGGAGTGGAATACCTGGACATCGATCCTGTGCGCAAGCGTAAGGGTGTTTGACCGGCGAATGGCGGTAGCTCTGTGACGGCTTTCTTGCTGCGCCGCACCTTGCAGATGCTGCCCATTTTGCTGGGTGTGGCGCTCTTGACCTTTGTGCTCTTCCACGGCTTTGCGCCAGACCCCGTGCGGGCTGCCCTGGGCCAGCACGCCAGCCCTGAAGCGATCGCTGCGCTGCGGCAGCGCTGGGGGCTGGACCAGCCCGTGACCCAGCAGTTTCTGAGCTATCTCAGCCAGATAGCGACGCTGAACTTTGGCAACTCGCTCGTCACCGAAGAGCCTGTTCGCGATTTGATCGCGCAGGGCGCCTGGGTCAGCCTGGCTGTCACGGCACCGCCCTTCATCGCAGGGCAGATCATCAGCGTTGCCCTTGCGCTGTTCATCACCTACCACCAAGGTGGCTGGGTGGACCGTTTTGCGCGAGGCTTGTTTGTGGCGGCGATGAGTGTTTCAGCGCTGGTCTATGTGCTGGCGCTGCAGTACCTCCTGGCCTTCAAGCTCGGTTGGTTTCCCATCTCAGGCTTTGAGCGCGGAGCGCGCGGTTTCATCTACCTGCTGCTGCCCTGGCTGATCTTGCTGGCGGTCTCCATTGGCCCGGATATCCGCCTCTACCGGGGGCTGATGTTGACTGAGGCCGGCGCAGACCATGTGCGCACCGCGCGGTCAAAGGGCGCTTCAGAGGCACGGGTGCTGGTTCGACACATCCTGCCCAACGCGGCCATTCCGATCATCACCAACACCGTCATGGCAGTGCCCTTCCTGGTGTTGGGCTCCTTGTTGCTGGAGCGCTTCTTTTCCATACCGGGCATCGGTGACTTGGTAGTCAGTTCCCTGGGCAACGGCGACTTTCCCGTTCTCAAGGCCATCACCATCCTGAGCGCATTGGCCCTGATGGTCTTCAACCTGCTGGCTGACCTGCTTTACGCTTGGGTTGACCCACGGGTCAGGTTGGGTTGAGGTTTGGCATGCAGTCGCACCTGGCCTTTGAGCGTCCTCTTTCCCCCGGCCAACGTCTGTGGCAACGTTGGCCGGCTCGGATCAGTCTGATCATCGTCCTGCTGTATGGGCTCGTGGGCCTGGCGGGTGGGCTCGGCCTTCTGCCCGACGCCAAGTTGATCGTCGCCGGCCCCAACCAAGCGCCGTCTCTGGCGGCCGTTCCACTGTGGCTGGGTACCGATGTGCTGGGACGTTCCGTTCTCTGGCGCATCGTGGCCGGCACCACCACGGCCTTGATCGTTGGCTTTGGCACCGCCTTGGTCGCCGTACCACTGGGCACGCTGCTGGGCTTGCTGGCGGGTTGGTTTGGCGGTTGGGTGGACGATCTCGTCAACTGGCTCTACGCCGTGGTCACCGCCGTGCCCGGCATGCTGCTGGTCGTTGCTGTGGCCTACGCCATGGGGCGCGGGCTGACGGCCATTTGCATTGCCCTGGCGGTTAGCGAGTGGGTCAGTGTGATGCGCCTGGTACGCGGTGAAGTACTGAAGCACCGCAGCATGGACTATGTGATGGCGGCTCGCCTGGGCGGTGCGTCCCCATGGCAACAGCTCTTTGGCGAAGTTGCACCCAACGTGTGGCATGTCTCCATCATCTGGACGTCGCTGGTGATGCTGGCGGCCATCAAGTCGGAGGTGGTGCTGACCTACCTGGGCATTGGTGTTCAGGACGGCGCCAGCTGGGGCCTGATGATTGCCGGTGCGAGCCAGGACCTCGTCAACGACATCTGGTGGCCGCTTGCCGGCACCGTGGCCGCCATGTCCACCTTGATTCTGGCGCTATCGCGCCTGACGGACGACCTGCGCGATGTACTGGACCCGCGCAGCCCGTCGTGAGGCTCAGAACATGGACAACCAAAGCGTGTCTTCGCCGGTCAGCACAATCTCCTTGCCGGCCGGCGTAGTGACCCGGTAGCGCGAGTCAACGGCCTCTGGCCCCACCTTGTCCACCACGATAGTGATGCGTTGGCTGCCCAGGTTGATGCCATAGGTCAAGGGCGACGACGACACCACCTCCAACGAGGCATTCAAGGGTCTCCCATAGATCGTCCCTGTGGCTCGTGTTTCGCCGTTCAGGCAGGTCCCTGCCTGGCTCAATTGCCCCGCAGCAAACGTGCAGACGATTTGTGCGGTCATGTTGATGTTCGAATTGCCGTATCGGCTGGTTTCCTCGCCGCTGATCCGGTAGTCAGTGGTATCGGTCTGCGAGCCATCTGCCCGGTGATCAGTGAAGTTGGACCATGTCGAGTCGCCCTTGAGTTGCCCGTCCAGCTCCAGGCCGTTCGCCAGCTGCAGCGTGTAGTTCGACGTCTGCTTCGAGACATAACGATCGCGATACTGCCAGGCCGAGCGTTCAGGGACACTCTGGTCGGTCCACAACTCCAGCTTCTGCGTCAGGGTTTGCGAGTTGCTCAGGTTGCCGCGCGTGCCGTGAACGTAGGTGCAGTTGTTTCTGACGATGAGAACGGAGTCAATGCCTGTTGGCAGAGAACCCAACTTTTCGCTCGTCACCGTCTCGCAACCCGTCGTGTTGACACCTGGTGCTTCGCGCCAGACGGCAACAAAGTCTTCACCGATGGCAAAGGGAAAAAACCCCGCCGTAGAGGGCGTCCACTCGATGAAGATGGATGCCACCTTCACTGCGAACGCATCATCAAGCGTTTGAGCCGCGGCTGTCGGCGTGCTTGCGGGATCCGCGGAAGTGGTTCCGCTGCCGGAATCACCGCCGCCGCCACAGGCGACCAGCAAGGCCGTCGCGATACCGGATACGCCCATGCACAACTGTGCACGCCAAATTTTCTGTGCCATACATCCTCCTGATCTGAAGCGAGAGACACCGGTCACGACGACCGGGCTTCTCTCTCACTCAGACGGATTCAGTGGTGCGAAGCGGTCATCGTGTGGTGGCCGTTCGCGATCTGCGGGTTGCAGTTCCAGCAGCTCCCCAAGCAGGCGACTCAAGCTACGGATGTCGTCAGCATTCACGGCGATCTGCTCGCTCCATACGTCATCCGCGCCCACAAGCCTTCCATCGGCCCGCGCTCATGCCGCTTTAGCCACCACAGGCTGAACGGTACCTGGATGACGAAGAAGATCAGTGGCGCCAGCGCGAGCATCGCGGCGGGGCCAACTTTCAGCCACAGGCCGAAACCCCAGGCTTGGAACAGCGTGATGCAGATGAGCGTTTGCATCAGGTAGTTGGTCAGCGGCATGCGGCCGGCCATGCCGATGGGGTTCAGCAGCGGACCCCAGCGCACGTGCACCGCAGCCCGGACGATGACCAGCACATAAAAGCACATCAGGGCGGGGCGGGCCGTCCAGTAGCAGATGCTGCCCAGCAGTTTGATGGGTGAAGGGCCGGGCGTGCGGTTGGCTTCGAAAATCAAGGTGCTGGCAGCGGCGCAAGCCACGCCGATGACCAACATCACCCAGGTGAGCCTGCGCACCTGCGGCATCAGCTCAGGCAGCCGTTCAACCCAGCGCCGCCGCCCAGCCAGCAGGCCCAGCAGCATGGTCAGCAGGAGCTGCACATACCAGCCGAACGTGCCCCAGACCTCCCACATATCGTGGCTGTACGTGTGAACCATGATGCGCGTGTTCTCGCGGACCGCGTCGATGAAGCTGCCTTGGCCATAGGCGAGGTTCCCGCTGGCTTCAAGCACTTTGGCCTGTGCGACGCGAGCTGCCACGACATCGGGCGTCATCCACTGCAATCTGAGCAAACCCGAGATGGCGGGGTACAGCAAACAGCCAACGATCAAGATCAGCACCGTGCGATCACTGACCCGCCGCAGCACGATCAACAACAGCAAGCCCAGCAGCGCGTAGGAGTGCAGCACATCACCCGGCCACAACACCAGCGCATGAATGACGCCAATGGCCAGCAGCACCGCCAGGCGCCGCAGATACATGACAGAGGCGCCCTGCGGATCACGCTGCTGCATGCGCGTGTACTGGATGGTGAATCCGATGCCGAACAGCAGGCTGAACAAGCTGTTGGCCTTGCCCGAAAACAGCAACTCGCGCGCCTGCTCAGCCAGCCGGTCGGCAGGCGACGACCACAGAAAACTGCCGTCGGCCTCAGCGAAGAACGACCAGCCGAAGCCGGGCAGGTTCATGATGAGGATGCCCAGCAGGGCGAAGCCGCGCAGGATGTCGAGGGCGGGGAGACGCTTGGCGTTTGCAATAGTCATGACCGTTTCCTCGAGGGTGTCTTTGTTGCTGTCAGCCGGCGGTACTCGGCGAGCGGACGCAGGTAGAAAGCACTAACCTGCGGCTGTTCCTCAAAGGAGCGTTCGGCCTGTGCAGCGAGCGCTTGAGCGCGCGCGGCGCGTCCCGCCTTGAATGCGCACAACGCGACCAGACTGCGCATGTAGGCAAGCTCGGGGTCATGCTCAAACTCGCCCGTCTTGATCATCGCTTCACGCGCGCCTAGGACCTCTTCTGCAAGCTTGAGTCCTTCGCCTGGCCTTTCACCCGCGCACAGGATGCGGCTCATCACAAACTTGGCAGACCGGTCATCGTCAAGGCTGTTGGGATGTTGTTCGGAGTCAAGCAACTCTTTGGGAAACCTCGCCATCGCTCCGGCCATGTTGCCTTGGTCAACAAGCATTTCCGATGCGAACAGCCTCAGCCTGAGGTTGGGGGCATCGGGGTTCTTCTCTTCAAGTGCAAAGGGCGGGAAGTTTGGCGCTCGATCAATGATGCTGGCAGCGGCCGCTGAGTCACCGGCCATGTGCAAGTTGATCGCCATAAAAAGTAGATCTGAGGCCATCCAGGGGTGAAAACCGCCCCCAGACTCGATCCTCATGTCACGCCACGCTCGGTACCACCGATCTGCCTTTGCATGCTGGCCAGAGCGACGTAGTGCTCCACTGTACGATGCGGCGTATTGGTTGCGCACAGTAGGGCTTGGCATGCTTGCAAAGAGCTCAGGGACGGCACGGTCCAACATAGCAAGCCCTTCCGCAACACGTCCACTTGAACTGAGAACGCTTCCCTCCAGAAAGTCGAGCTCCAGCGCCATGTCCAATGGGATCGTTCCGGCAATTGATCTCAATTCCTGCCGAGCCGCCACCAACAAGCCGTGAGACTCCAAAAAGGTGGCAGCGTTGTTTACGTAGCGGTTCCGCGCGAACATTGCCTTCACAAGCGCCGCCCGGGCGCGATGGCCGTGACCCAACTGTTGCATCGATTGAAGCGCGGCGCTGAGGTAGCTTGAGGACAAGGCTTGGTCAGTGGAGGTAGCCAATTGCCAGGCCGCATCGATCCGAGCTTCAATCGCAGTCTCGGAGTTTGGGCCTTCATGCTCAATAGCCATCTCGATAGCCTGATCGAACGAGCGCAGTGCCTCATCGTGTCGGTTCTTCTCATAGAGCCCACTTCCCCGAATCCAAGAGGCATACGCGCGTACGCCGCGACCTTGTGGATTCGACACAGGAACTTGAGACTCAACCTCATCGAGCTCCCGCCAAGCCTCATCAATATCGCCCTGAGTGTGGAGAGCATGCGCAAGCGTCACTCGAGCCATGGGCCGCACCATGCCTACCGAATCGGCTAGCTCGATGGCCTTTCGAGCGCTCACGATGGCGTCCGCGGGCTTCTCATCTGCGAGTTGCGCCCGGGCAAGGCTGAGGTGTACCTGCGCCTGCTCTTCGGGGCCCGCGTTGCTTGCCACGGTGGCCTCCAACTGTCTTCCAGCGTACTCCCGTGCGAGCCTGGTTGCACGCATGTCATAGAAGATCTTGGCGACAACGCCGTAAAGGTCAGCCTGAACCGCAGGCTGATCACCGAAGCGGTCATGGACGAGCTTGGCCGTGTGCTGAAGAAAATCATCGGTTGAAGCGGACTGGATCTCGCCGCTCGATGCCTTAGCATTGGTCTTCACCTTGAAGACGTCAGACACAAGGGAGCGTACGAGCTGCTCCTTCTGCAGAGCACGGGTCGCCTTCTGCGCCTGCAAGCCGGCCACCGCACCCCCAACCACGATTGCACAAAGCACGCCAAAGGTGGCAGCCAATCCCACCCAGTGACGTCGAGCCGCCTTGCTCAGGCGGTAGGTCATTCCATCCGGCCGTGCCGAAACCGGCTTGTTCTCCAGCCAGTGTTGCCAGTCATCCGCCATCGCGTCCGCGGAGCGGTAGCGCTCTTGCGGTTCCACTTTCAGCGCTTTGCCGAGCACGGCGTCCAGGTCGCCCCGCAGCTGCCGCTGCGCCGCAGCGTCGCTGGCCTTGCGGCTGGCGGGCTCGCGATAGCCTTGCAGGATGATCTGGTCCAGTTCACGCCCCCGCGTCGGCTTGGATCCCGGTGAGCCATAAGGCAAGACGTTGGTCAGCACTTCGAAGGCGAGCAACCCGAGCCCATAGACGTCGGTCTGCACGGTCACCGGCTCGCCCTTCAACTGTTCGGGCGCCGCGTAGATGGGCGTCAGCACGCGCCCTTGTTCCTGCGTCAAGTTGGCCTGCCCAACCGCAGCCTCATCCAGCAACTTCGCAATGCCAAAGTCCAGCAGATGGGCTTGGCCGTCTTCGCTGACCAGCACATTGCTGGGCTTCAGGTCCCGGTGCACGATCAAACGTCCATGCGCATAGGCGACGGCGCGCGCCACCTGAACCAGCAGTTTCAGCCGTTCTCTGACCGAGAGTTGCCGGTCGCGGCAGTAGACGTCGATGGCTTTGCCGTCGATGTACTCCATCGCGATGTAGGGGCGGCCCAGTTCATCCACGCCCGCGTCGTAGAGTCTGGCGATGTTGGGGTGCTCCAGCATCGCGCCGATCTCTCGCTCACGCGCCATGCGCTCGGCCAGGCCGGAGCCCCAGGCCAGGCGCGGCAGTTTCAGGGCCACCTGGCGCTTGAAGTTGCCGTCGGCCCGCTCGGCCAGCCACACGGCGCCCATGCCGCCGCGGCCGATTTCGCGGATCAGGCGGTACGGGCCGACGCGGTCGCCTGGGTGTGCAAGGTCGGGGGAGTCCTTGGCTGCGGGCTGTTCCCGCAGTTCGGGCAAGCTCGCCAGGAAGTTCTCGCCGCCGGTGCTGACTTGTGCCTTCAGCATCTCACGCAGCGTTTCAGCCAGGTCCTGCTGATCCGCAGGCAGCCGCGCCAGCCAAGCCTCTCGCTCGGCCGGGCCGAGATCCATCAGTTCGTCAAGCCATCGGCTCAGCGACTGGAGCTGGTCTGGCGACAGTGGCATTCAGGTCCTCCCTGAACATCAGACGGTTTCCGGGTCACAAACCGGACACGCGGCGTTTCAGTCTTTCAGCATGGCCATGAGTAACAGGCGCGCCTTGTCCCAATCGCGCCGCACGGTGCGCTCGGTCAGGCTGAGCGCCTCGGCGATCTCTTCTTCGGTATAGCCGCCGAAGTAGCGCATCTCCACCACCTGCGCGAGACGTGGCTCGGCCTCAGCCAGCACCTGCAGCGCTTCGTGTACTTTCAGCAGGTCATCTTCTTCGGCGGGCAGACTGTCAACCATGGCGGTGTCCATGGTCTTGCGGTCCAGGTCGCCGCCGCGCCGTTCAGCCTGCCGCTCACGCACCGCGTCGATGATCACCGAGCGCATCACGCGTGATGCGTAGGCAAAGAAGGCCTTGCGGTCCTCGGCGCGGATCTCAGTGCCGCGCAGGATGCGCAGGTAAGACTCGTGCACCAAGGCTGTGGTGTTCAAGTAGGTGTTGCGGCCGCCGTCGAACAGGCGTGACCGGGCGAGCTTGCGCAACTCGCCATAGGCCGCCGAAAACAACTCGTCTCGCGCTGCCGGGTCCCCCGCGCTGACCCTCCGAAGCAACTCAGTGATCTCTGCCATGAGTGCGTCCTCCCGACGCGTCACATGGTAGTCCTGTTAGGGGTGTCTGCCGATGGGGGTGTTCCGGGGTGTGCGCGGGGTGTCGGGATCCGAGCCAGGCCATGTCCGGTTTACCGCGCGCACCGCGTCTGACTCAGTGAAGGGCTACAGCGGCGCCGCCGCACCCGACTCAACCAGGAGCTTGATATGCACTCGAACCTCGCAGCATTCCCCGCCCGTTCAGCCCGCGTCCAGCTGTGTGCATGGGCGGCAGCCGCAGCCGTGACCGCGGTGATCTTCCACGGCGTGGTGGGCTTGGCCGACGACCAGCCGATGGCCATCGCGGGCCAAGGGTCCCGGCCGATGCTGGCGCAGAAGGCTCCGGCCAAGCAGCCGGTTGCCGTTGTGGCGCAAGCGTCTGCGCCGGAGCACAAGGCCGCTCAGTGAGGCAGCTGCACCCGTGCACTGCGCACAACCCTCACAGCCGCATATCTACCGAGAGGTTGATCTGCGGCCGGGTGTAGCGCTCGATCTGCGAGACATCGCCGTTGGCGAGTCGGGTCTCCACCGTGCCGTTGGGTGGCCCGAAGGGCTGGACGCCGGCGCGGGCCGACATGCGCACGGACAGGCCCGGGCGCACCAGCCATTGGGCAAACAGATCGATGGTGCGCGTGCTGGAATTGCGCTGCGTCTGGTCGAGCGTGACCAGGGTGTCGTAGTCCGGGTTGACCGTCAGGCTGCCGCCGACGTTCACCGGCAGGCCGGTGATGCGCTGGTCAAAGCCGAGCGTCATCGTCCAGGGCTGCTGGCCGTCGAGTCGGTTGTCAGGCCCGGGCAAAGCGGCCACGCGTGAGCGGTAGACGTTGACCGAAGCGCGCAGGTTCAGCGTACGTGCGCCGGGCGCGATGGAGGGCAGCAACTCGGCTGCGCTGCCCCTGACTTCCATTTCCAGGCCGCTGGTGCTGGCTGAAGAAAAGTTCTGCGGCTGCGACACCCAGCGCTGCGCGGTGGCCCAGGGCACGGTCTGCAGCGTCGTCACGTTGCGGATGAGGTCGCTGATCTCACGGTGGAAGATGCCTACGCTCCACAGGCTGTTGCCGGTCAGGTACTTCTCGAAGGCGATGTCGATGCCGGTTGAGAGCTCCGGTCTCAGCCGGGGGTTGCCGATGCGGTCGGGCGCGAGTTCGGAATTGCTGCGCGTGGTGTCGGTGTAGTTGTTGTTGACCGAAGGTCTGGCCAGCAGCGTGCCCATGTTCGGCGCGCGGTAGGTGCGGGCCAGGCTGGCGCGCACCAGGTCGCGGCCCTTGGGGTCCAGCTTCCAGGTCACATGCCACAGCGGCGACAGCACCCGGCTGGTGTTGCTCACGGGTTCATCCGTGCCACGGCTCTGGGTGCTGATGCGCTCATGGCGCAGACCCACCACGGTTTGCCAGCGCGGCGAGATCTCCCACTCGTCCTGCACATAGAAAGCCTGCCGGTTCACCCGAGCGGCATAGGGCTGACCCTCGAAGTCAGGCAACAGGGGTTGCCCCTGGCGCGTGACGGTGCGCGACTCGTTGCGGCGGCCCGCTTCCAGGTCCCAGCCCGTGGTGATGCTGTGCGATTCCCCCAGGAGGTGACTGTACTTGCCGGCCTGCGTCAGCCCCTCGTAGCGACCGCCACCCACCGAGTGCAGCTGCTCCACACCGCCGAGCTGATTGCGCACGTTGAAAGTCCAGCGGTTCTGCTGCACACCGGTGCGCAGCTCGATGCGCTGGTCCGGAGCAAACCGGTTGTTCCAGTTGGCGTTGCCGCGCAGGTTCTGCCAGGTGCCGTTCTGGCGTGTGTCGTTGTCCAGCACGGGCACACCCTGCAGGATGCGGTTGTCATAGTCCGTGCGGTTGTTCCACCAACCCTTCTGGGCAAAGCTGGTGAGGGCCAAGGACTGGTCGTCGGAGAGTTTCCAGTTCAGGCGCGGGCCCACGTTCAGGCCATAGCCCCAGGACTCCTGCGCACCGAGCTGGCGTGCCGCTGCGGGCAGTCCATCCGTGCCGTCCATCTCGCGCGCAACCGTGATGCGGCTTTCGCGCTGCCATTCAAAGAGCGACAGCGGCAAGGACATCGCCAGGGGCGCACGGCTTTCGTTCAGCGTGAGGTTGACATTGGCCATGGGCCGATCGCTGCCGTCGGCCAGACCCACACGCAAATGGCGCTCCGACCGGCGCGGCGCTTCCTTCAGGATGATGTTGATCGTGCCGGCCACGGCCTGGGCGCTGGTGTCGGCCGTCGGGGCGCGCAGCACTTCGATGCGTTCGACCTGCGCGGGGTCGAGCTGGTCGAGGGCAAATCCGGGCGGTGCCGGGTCGCCGTTGATCAAGATCTGTGTGTAGCCCGAGCCCAGGCCCCGCATGCGCGGTCCGCCTGCGCCAATGTTGACGCCCGGCAGGCGGCGCATCACGTCCAGCACATTGGTGTCGCCGTACTGGTCCAGCTCTTCGCGGCCGTAGATCTGTTTGGCCACACTGGCGGCGCGGCGCAGGTCGGTTGCCGCGGGGCGGGCCAGGATGTCGACCCGTTGAACGGGCGTGGTCGTGGGCGCGGCATCGCCGGCGCTGGAGTCGGCGTCCTGCGCCCAGGCGATGACTGGACTGGTCAGCAGCAGGAGGCTGGTGGTGAAGGCAGACAGACGGGGTTTCGTCGAAGCAGCGGGCACAAGTGGATTCCGGACGAACGCCTTCCTCGGAAGGCCTGAGCAGGTTGCTGAGGGTCGACTCAGGACCAGGCTCAAGTGGCAAGGCCTGGCATCGTGCCAGAACCCGATCCACGCTGCCTTAGCACGGGTTTGATTCTCAGCCTCTTAGGGGTCTGGCGCGGCGAGGAACTCGGTCATCCGCGCCAGCTCGGATTCCAGTGCGGACGCAAAGCCACCATCTCTGGGCGCCGCGCCGCTGACGTAGCCCAGATCGGTGACCAGCCGCCTGTCACGCCAGGCCACATTGCCCCAGCCGACGACTTGGTCGCGCCACAGCAAGGGCAGCGCGTAGTAGCCCCGCACCCGCTTGGGCGCGGGCGTATAGGCCTCGAATCGGTAGGCCCAGCCCCAGAGTTGCTCGAATCGGTGGCGGTCCCACACCAGCGGGTCGAAGGGTGCGAGCAAGCGCACCTCGTCCACCACGCGGTGCCGTGCAGACACGGGGTTTTCGTCTTCGGGCCAGAACCAACGCTCACCGTCCAGCACCACACTGGGCAGGCGTTGACGTGCACGCGCGCCTGCTGCCGCGCGCAAGCTGGCCCATTGCGGCGCGCCGTAACGCAGCCGCTGCACAAGCATGCTCAATGAGCGCGCGGGCAGTGGCGCATATTTGCGCAGCACCACGTCAAACAGCGCATCCAATGCTTGTTCTGGGTCCACCTCAGCGCCCAGCGCGGCCCGCTCGGCGTACAGGCGTGTGCCGCCTTCTCGGCGCACCACACGCAGCAGGCCGCGGTAGTGCATTTCGTCCAGCAATTGGGTGCTGGCGTTGCTGGAGCCGCCAAACCAGTTGCGGCTTTTGCCATGTTGAAACTGCGCATCCACGTCGCGCGGGTGCACGGTGCCGCGCTCACGCACAAAGGCCAGCACCGCTTGCGCCTGTGCTCGGCGCGCAGCCGGCCACACGGTGCGCGGTGTGCGCGGGTGCATCAAGTCGTAGACGCCGCGCGTGACAAAGCCGTAGTTGATGAAAAAGTCCTCTTCAATGGACAGGCGCGGGTAGCGGCGCTCCAGGTCACCCGCGCGGTAGCTGGCCACGCGGTGGCGCAGCACCAAGTCTTGTGCGCGCGCCGGTGCACGAATGGGGTCGGCCTGCACAAAACCAAAACGCTGCAGCGCCTTGGGCAACGTGGTCGGCTTGAACAGCGTGCGGCTGACCGCGTAGCGGCGCAGGAGGTCGAGGGTCACTGCTTGGGCCATGCCCCCATGATGCCTGCTGGCGGAGCCGTTTCGGCCGTTTCGACCGTTGGCGGGTGGTGGCGTCCCCGAGTTGACGGCGGCGGCTTTTGAGTTGGCGTAACCTGCGACGATGCCCCAGGCACCTGAACCCGCCGCACCTGCCGACCCCGCCGCGCCGCTGAGCTTGGGTTTGCAAGAGCTGCGCGAGCGCCTGGTCAACTTCCAGCCCCAGGCGATGGACCCTGCCGGCCGCAAGTGCGCAGCCGTGGCCTTGGTGGTAGTTGAAGCCGGTCTGGGTGCCGACGTGCAAGGGATGCCCAGCCATGCCGCCTGGAGCGCAGATCCCGCGCTGCTACTCACCCGCCGCGCGGCGGGTCTGAGCAGCCACGCCGGGCAATGGGCGCTGCCCGGCGGGCGCATGGATGCGGGCGAGACGGCCGAACAAACTGCGCTGCGCGAACTGCACGAAGAAGTGGGCCTCAGCCTGCCAGCCGGCGCCGTGCTGGGCCGGCTCGACGACTACGCCACACGCTCGGGCTATGTCATCACGCCCGTGCTGGTGTGGGCCGGCGCCGCGCGCCAGCTCAACGCCAACCCGGCGGAGGTGGACAGCATCCACCGCATTCCGGTGAGCGAACTGCTGCGCGCGGACGCGCCGCTGCTCAACCAACCCAAGTCGCAAGCGCAGCCGGTGTTGCGCATGCCCATTGGCGAGCGTTGGATTGCGGCGCCGACGGCGGCCTTTTTGTACCAATTCCGCGAAGTGGTGCTCTTGGGCTTGCACACCCGCGTGGCCCACTTCGATCAACCCTTTTTCGCGTGGCGTTGATGCCCGCACACACGTCGCCTATGGCCGCCACCACCCCTCTTGCAAAGCACCCCGCGCTGGCTGGCATCACGGTTTTGCAGCGCGGTTGGTTGTCGTCCAACAACCTGCTGGTGCACGGGGTTCAAGGGCATCGAGGTGATGAAGGCGCCACGCTCATCGACGCCAGCCACGTCAACCACGCACAGCAAACGGTTGAATTGGTGCGCCATGCCTTGAACGGCCAGCATCTGGCGCACATCGTCAACACCCACCTGCACTCAGACCACTGCGGCGGCAATGCCGCTTTGCAACGGGCCTTTCCTGGCGTGCAGTTGCTGATTCCGCCCGGCCAGGCCGAGGCCATCAAACAATGGAACGAAGACGCATTGAGTTATGCGGCCACTGGCCAGCGCATGGAGCGTTTTGTGCCGGACGGACTGCTGCTGCCAGGCACCGAACTGCGCACCGCAAGCTGCTGTTTTGAAGTGTTGGCGGCGCCAGGGCACGACCCTGATTCCGTCATGCTCTTCGAGCGCACACGCGGCCTGCTGGTGTCGGCTGACGCGCTCTGGGAAAACGGCTTTGGCGTGGTCTTCCCGGAGATCGTTGGCGAACCGGGCTTTGACGACGTGGGCCGCGTGCTGGACTTGATCGACTCTTTGCCGGTTCAACTGGTCGTGCCCGGCCACGGCGCACCCTTCACGGATGTACCGCAAGCCTTGCAGCGCGCGCGCGCGCGTTTGGCCTCGTTTCAACGTGACCCGATGCGCCACGCCCGGCACGCGGCCAAAGTGCTCATCAAGTACCACTTGATGGAAGAGCAGCAGATGTCAGACGCGGCGCTGCGCACCTGGGCCGACGCCATGCCCTTGATGCGTCACCTGTGGCAACGCCAAGGCCGAGCCGAGGCCGCGTCCGCCGCAGACTGGGCATCGATGTTTGCTGAAGAGCTGGTCGGTGCCGGCGCGCTGCGCCGCAATGAAGATCAAGTTTTTGACGTTTGAATCAGGTGGTGGCGGGCGGTGGAAAGTTGCGCGCCATCACCGGTTGCACGGCCGGCAGTGCCGCCGCCTTCTGCGCTGCAGCCATCGTCAGCGGGGTACTTTCTGCAAACCAAGCTGCGCCGGGGCGCCAGCGCGTCATCACCGCCAGGTAGATGTCTAACGCCGAAAAACGGTCACCCAAGAAGTGCGGCGCGCTGACGACCGCTTCCACCTGCGTCCAAAGCCTGCGTTCGTAGGCATCTACCGTTTCACGAAAGCCCGCACGCGCCTCTTCCATGGGCACAAAACGCTCTGGTAAGTCGCCATAGGTGAAGGTGGGGTAAATGTTGGCGACGATAAAAACCAGCCACCGCAAAAAGGCCGCACGCTCGCTTGCATGGGGCGTGGGCACCAGGCCGTCACTGCCCGTGAGATCGGCCAGGTGCAGCGTGATGGCGGCGCTTTCGGTCATCACCTGGCCGTCTGGCAGCTTCAGCACCGGCACCTGCGGCAGGGGGTTCAGCGGCTTCAGCTTGTCGCGCGCCTCTTCCGATCCAAACAAGTCGCCTGCGTCTTCGAAGCGGAACGGCAGGCCATACCAAGCCAGTTGAGCCTCCACAATGGCCGAACCCCAGCCCTTGCAGCCGTACAGGATAAATTCGCTCATCGTGTGCTCCTCGGGTACCGCACTGCTTGCGTGCGCCTTTTGCAGATTTACGCCGCGCGCTCAATCAGCTCAATCTTGTAGCCGTCGGGGTCGGTGATGAAGGCGATCATCGTGGTACCGCCTTTTACAGGGCCAGCCTCGCGCGTGATGGCGCCGCCCAGCGCGGACGCTTTGGCTCGCACCGCAGCGCAGGTGGCGGCCACATCCGGCACGCCAATGGCCAGGTGGCCAAAGCCCGAGCCGATCTCGTACTTTTCAACGCCGTAGTTGTAGGTCAGCTCGATCTCAGCGTGTTGCGGGTTGCGTCCGTAGCCCATGAAAGCGAGGTCGTACTTCTGGTCGGGCCGCTCGGTGGTGCGCAGCAGCGTCATGCCCAACACTTGAGAATAGAAGTCGATGGAGCGCTGCAGGTTGCCCACGCGCAGCATGGTGTGGAGGACTCTCATGGGGTTCCTTTAGTGAAGAGGGGTGCGGGCCTGAGCGGCGACTCAGCGCTGCAACCAAGTTTGGCAAGCCGCGGATGATGCCGCATCGGCACGCACGCTGGCGGTGGGCAGTCGCACACGCGTGCCGTCCACGGGTTTGTAGCGCAGCGTGCGCTGCCCAGGCTTGCCAGGGATGATGATTTCTACATCGCGGTGTATGTCGCCGCCGTAGACGGACCAGCCCAACACCTCCATGCCCTCGCGCAGTCCCGCCGCGAAGGCGGGCCCACCCGGCGCAACACCCGTGGCACGCTTGGTCTTGAAGGTCGCATCGTCCAATCCCAGCACCCAACGCGGCTCCTCACGCCAGCCCACGCTGAAGCAGGGGCCTGCCAGGCCTTCGTCGAGCGTCAAGGCTGCGCCGCGTTCGATGTGCGACGCCACATCTCGGCGAGGCACGGCGCTCAGCAAGGGCTCCAGAGCGGCTAGTACCCGCTCGGTGGCCAGCGGCTTGACATCGTCGCGAGCCCGCTCGGGCAGGATGAGACCGCGAAGGACCGCGTCCAGCCCTGCGTGACCCTGCTCACGCAACAGGCGGTCCCAGCGCATCGCGAGCCACTCGCCTCGGCTGTAGAGCTGCTGGCCGGCATCGCGATCGGAGAAGAAGATCGGCGCGATGGTGGCCACTGGCATTTCGCGCGCTTGCGATTGCCAATAGCTGCGCAGATTCTGCTGAAGGTTCTCGGCATAGCGTTGCAGCGACCAAAGACCACTGGCCAGCAGCAGCCGGTGGGTGTAGTAGTTGGTAAAGCCTTCTGAGAACCAGTAGCCGTGAACGGCCTTCACGGGATCGCCCACACTGCCGCCGAAGCGGGCGTCAAACCACTCGTGCAAGTGCTCGTGTCCGACCAGAAATTCGAAGCTGGGGTGCGAAGGTTTGAAGCCTGGCCCCGCATGCATCGCGATAGCTTGGTTGACCAAAGTGCCGCCGACGTTGCGCTGTTGGAAGTTGGGTGTCAATACCAGCCAGGGCGCCGCCGAACGGTTCTCGTTCCAGAAGCGGCGATGCATATCGACCAAAGTTTGTGATGCATCCGCAAACTGCTCGTCGCGCATTTCAAACTTGCTGCGCACGGCCACACGCAGCGTGCCGCCTGCCACGGGACGCTCCAGCACCCGCCAGCCCAGGCCGCCGGCATAAAAGGCATCGTTCAGCAGGCTGGGTGAGCCTGTGAACGCAGCACGTGCGACCTCGCCACGTGCTGCGTGGTGGCTTCCAAAAGCTGGCGCCATCGGCTGCCCCGGCTGCAGCAGCGTCACGCACATGCGTGCATTCCGGTTGTCGTCCCAAGCGTCTAACGAAGGGAAAACCGCGTGGCCAAAAAACTGAAACCAGTCCCCTGCGAGCTGCGGGCGGTAGAGCTGCTCCTGCTGCTGCGGCTGGCCATCGTCCGGGTCCGGCAGCGCCGCGCGCACCTGGTAGTTCAAGGTCACGGCCTGCCTTGCAGGGTGCTTGATGAGCCAGCGCTGCGCGCCAGCGATGGGCTCAACCCGCACTTGCGCGTCATCACTGTTGAAGGAGCTGAATGCGGCACCGAAGTCATTGATTCCGGCCCAACTCCCCGCGATGCGCAACACGGTTTCGCGGCGGTTCTCAGCCGCAAAGGTCACGGTGACTGCCAGTGCGCGCGGTTTGGCGTTGTAGCGTGGCGTGACCTCGTAGTGGATATCACACGGAACCGTGTCTTGCGCCTGAGCCAAAGCGCTGGGTAGTTGGAAGAGCGCGGCCAAGCTGACGCGCCACAGCCAAGCTGGCTGCAAACCCATGTCAGTTCTCGACCGCGAAGCTCAGCCCCGCGTTGGCGCACAGCCGTTTGATCAGCGGTTCGCCCAACGCCGAAGCCGGGGTCCAAATGCCGCCGGGCGTGCTGGCGCAGTCTTGCAGCAGGCACACCGCGGCTTCTGAAATCATGCGGCTGGTGGAGCCGTAGCCCGGGTCTTTGTCTCCTTTGACGCCCACGCGCAGTAGGTGGCCGGCGGCGTTTTCACCGACAAAGAGTACGTCGTAAAAACCACTTTCGCGTTCTTCGCGCGATGGGCCCTCGCCGGGTTTGGGCCCTTTGTCTGAAGCGAGTGAACGGTCTTCGGCCACAGCGCGCGCCATGGCTTCACCCTTTTCGCCAGGCCCGGTGATCATCATTTCGTCGTAGACGAAGTCCGCGCCCCAGGCATGCTGAAGCAAGAAGTTGGAGCGGTGTACGTTGCGGGTGTTGATGGCGGCCATGACAAAGGGCGCTACCCAAGACCCAATTTGTTCTTCAAAGAAAGGCTTGTGCCCCGGCGGCTGCTTGGGACCTTCAAAACCCGGCGTCAGGGAAAAAGGGTTCTTCAGCAGCTCCAGCACGCCGGGCTGCGTGCCGGCCGCAGCCATGGTGGCTTTCAAGCTGGCTGCCGTGCCACCCGAGAACGTGCCTTTCATGCGCCGAACACGCCCGCGCACACGGGGCAGCGGTGCGCCAAAGCGCTTGCGCGCCTCGTTCTGCAGCATCAAGACGCCCAGGTCGAAAGGGATGGAATCAAAGCCGCAGGAGAACACGATACGCGCGCCGCTGCGTTGGGCCGCAGCTTCGTGCGCATCAATCATGTGGCGCATCCAGGCCGGTTCGCCGCACAGGTCCACGTAGTCGGTGCCGTTTGTGGCGCAGGCGGCCACCAGTTCGTTGCCGTACAACTGGTAAGGCCCCACCGTGGTCAGCACCAGGCGGGTTTGGTCGGTCAGGGCTTTGAGGCTGGCGGGGTCCGCCACATCGGTGACCACCAGAGGCGTGTCCGCCGGCGCGCCGAGCTCGTCTCGAACGGCAGCCAGCTTTTGAGCGCTGCGCCCGCCCATGGCCCATCTCAAACCAGGGCCCTTGCCAGGGCTGGTTCCAGGCTGGTTGGGGTAGCGCTGCAAAAGGTATTCGACGACGAGCCGGCCGGTGAAGCCGGTGGCGCCGTGCACCACGATGTCAAAAGGCTTTTTGTTCATGGCTGCAGCATACGCATTTGTGACGAGGCACGATGCCGCCAATGCTTTTGGCGTGGTGGGATGATCTTGAAAACCCTGCCCTGCCTATCGAAACCGATTCGAGCCCAGCACCATGAGCGCCCACTGTCACAGCCACGGCTGCAACCCCGAAGCCCCAACGAGCCAAAGCCCACGATACCGCCGCGTGTTGTGGACAGCGTTGGCCGTGAACCTGGCCATGTTTGTGGTTGAACTGGGCGCCGGCGTACGCACGGGCTCGGTTTCCTTGCTGGCCGATGCGGTGGACTTTTTTGGCGACGCGGCAAATTACGGCGTTTCGCTGTTTGTCCTGGGCATGAGCCTGGCCGTCCGCGCCCACGCAGCCTTGCTGAAGGGTTTTAGCATGGGGGCCTTTGGCATCTTTGTACTGGGCCGCGCGGCCTGGGCGGCGACCAACGGTGCACCGCCTGAAGCGCTCACGATGGGCGTTGTCGGCGTGCTGGCCCTGGTGGCCAATGTGGCCGTGGCCGCCATGCTGTATGCCTGGCGCGAAGGCGACGCCAACATGCGCTCGGTGTGGCTGTGCAGCCGTAATGACGCCATCGGCAACCTGGCCGTGATGGGTGCGGCGCTCGGCGTATGGGGCACAGGCCGCAATTGGCCTGACCTGATCGTGGCCGTGGTCATGGGCACGCTGGCCTTGACGGCGGCCTGGTCAGTCATCGGGCAGGCACGGCGCGAGCTGGTGCCGGCGCACGCGCACAGCTGAGGGGCGATTCAGGCTGCGCCTGCCGGCGGCTCGTGTGCGCGTATCGGCGGCAGCGGCCCGTCGAAACGTTCCACCTCCACGGCTGTGAGCTGCCCGCTGCACCCTTGCGCCAAAGATGAGGTACCTCGGTCGCGTGTGAGCACATTGGGGTTGCCGTGCACGCACAACGGCTGCTCGGCCGCAGTGTCCTCGGGGTCATACCAGGCGCCTGTGGGCAACTGCACCACGCCGGGCATCACCTCAGGCGTGACGCGCGCAGCGGCCAGGCAAGCGCCGCGTTGGTTGTGCAGCCGCACGATGTCGCCGTCGGCAATCCCGCGCGCAGAAGCGTCGGTGGGGTGCAGCCGGCACACTTCGCGCCCTTGGTGTTTGCCGGCCAGGCTGTGGCCACCGAAGTCGAGTTGGCTGTGCAAACGGGTCGCGGGTTGGTTGGCCACCAAAAACAGCGGGTGTGCGGTGCTCGGCACTTCTTGTTTGGTCAGCCAGGCTGGGTGGCCAGGGCAGTCTGCATAGGCAAAGCCTGCGACGGCCGGAGAGCTGATTTGCACTTTGCCGCTGGGTGTGGGCAGCGGATGGCCTGTGGGGTCGTCGCGGAAGGCGCGCAAGATGCCGCCGTCATCCGCGCGCTGCGGCAGCATCAGCTCACCGCGTGCCCAGAAGGCGTCGAAGTTCGGTGCCTCGTCGCCGCGCGCTTCGAGCGCTGCACGGGTTTTTTCATAGAGGTGGCGCAGCCACTCGCGCGAGCTGCGGCCTTCTGTAAAAGCTTCGCGCCGGCCCAAGCGCTCGGCCAAGTCGGCAAAGATGTCGTAGTCGTCGCGGGCCTCGCCCACGGGCGGCGCGATCCGGCGCATCGCCACCATCAGCGGGTCGGTGGGTGCGGCGCCAATATCTTCGCGCTCCAGGGTCATGGTGCACGGCAGGACGATGTCGGCGTGTTTAGCCGTTGCCGTCCAGGCGGTTTCATGCACGATCAAGGTATCCAGCCTGCCGAAAGCCTGGCGCAGGCGGCTGATGTCTTGGTGGTGATGAAAGGGGTTGCCGCCGGCCCAATAGGCCAGGCGGACATCCGGGTAGTTCAGGCGCTGGCCGTTGTAGTCAAAGGGTTCGCCGGGTTGCAGCAGCATGTCAGCGATGCGCGCCACCGGGATGAAGGACTTCACGCCATTCGTGCCTTGCGGCAGGGCCGCGCTGGGGACTGCATTCAAGCGTTTGCCATAGTGAGCCAGGGTGCCCAGAGCGTAGGCGTAACCGCCACCAGGCAGGCCGATTTGCCCCAACGCGGCGGCCAGCACGGTACCCATCCAGACCGGTTGCTCGCCGTGCTCGGCGCGTTGCAGCGAATGCGCCACCACCACCAACACACGGCGGCCTGCCAGCGCGCGCGCCAGTTCGGTGATTTGCGCTGCGGGCCAGCCGCACACGGCTGCAGCCCAAGCTGCTGTTTTGGCTTGGCCGTCGCTGCGGCCCAGCAGGTAGTCTTCAAAAGTCGGCCAGCCGTCGCAAAAGCGAGCCAGAAACACGCGGTCGTGCAGGCCCTCGCTTACCAGCGTGTGCACCAGGCCCAGCATCAGTGCGGTGTCAGTGCCGGGCTTTGCGGGCAGCCACTCGGGCCGCGCCTCATCCGGAAGGTCGGGCTTCAGCGGACTGATGTTGATGAAGCGGCAACCGCGCTCGGCCGCGTGACGCATGGACTGCCGTTCAATGTGCCGGCTGATGCCACCCGAGGCCACGCGCGAGTTGCGCAGCGCCATGCCGCCAAAGGCCAGCACGACGTCGCAGTGTTCGACGATTTGCTCCCAGGTGACGTTGCGGCGCGCCACCTCGTCCATCGAGCCCAATATGTGCGGCAAGATCACCGCCGATGCGCCTGCGCTGTAGCTGTTGACCGAGCGCACATAACCGCCCAGCGCGGTGTTCAGGAAGCGGTGTACCTGGCTTTGCGCGTGGTGAAAGCGCCCTGCGCTGGACCAGCCGTAAGAGCCGCCGAAGATGCCTTCAGCGCCATGGGTTTGCTGCACGCGGCGCAGTTCGGCCGCCACGCGGTCCAGCGCCTCGGCCCAAGGCAGCGCCACCCATTCGTCGCAGCCACGGCGCGCATCGGGCTTCGGCCCTTGTTCGAGCCAGCCCCGGCGCACCATCGGTTGCGTGACACGGGCGCGGTGTCGCAGGGCGCCCGCAAAGTTATCCAGCAATGGGTTGGGGTCGGGGTCTTGCGGGTGGGGCTTGACGGCCAAGTTCACCCCGTTCCAGTCAGCCGAAAAAACGCCCCAATGCGCGCTGTGCGGTTTGAATGCCCGGTGCTTCATCGGTTGGCGTCCGGTGGCCAGCGCTCAGCGTGCGGCAAGCCGATTCCGCTCACTCAGCCTTGAGGTTGCCGCGTTCCACCGCGCGTCGGTAGTTGGCAATGTCCTTGACGATGAAGTCGCGAAAGACAGTGCCCTCCAGCAGCGACTCCTGTGCGCCGTCTGTGCGGTAGACCTTCAGCAAATCAGGGTCTTGCATGGCGGCCTTGACGGCGCGCGCAAGCACATCGGTGACTTCCTTGGGCGTGCCCTTGGGCGCAGCCAAGCCGTACCACTGCGTCATCACCACATCGATACCCGACTCTTTGAGCGTGGGTACGTCGGGCAAGGCCGCGATGCGTTTGTCCGAGCTGACGGCCAGCAGGCGCAGCTTGCCATCGCGGATCTGCCCCATCAAAGGTGTGTACGGCGCAAAAAAGCTATCGACCTGACCGCCATAGAGGTCGTTGAGCGCGGGGCCGGAGCCCTTATAAGGAATGTGCAGCACGTCAAGACTGGCATGCTGTTTGACCATCTCCATCACCACCTGTGACGCCCCGCCCGTGCCGGTGGAGGCGTAGGTGAGCTTGCCCGATTTGGCCGCTTCGACAAACTCGCGTGCGGTGGTGATCTTCGATTTGCCGCTGACCATCAGGCCATAAGGCGTTTCGACCAGCCGCGCGATAGGCACAAAGTCGTCAGGCACTTTGTAAGCCAGCTTGGGCTGGATAGCCACGGCGCTGGCCATATTGCCGCTCATGGCCAAAATCAAGGTGTAGCCGTCAGGCTTGGCGTTGGCCACACTTTCTGCAGCGATGTTGCCGCCTGCGCCGGTCTTGTTGTCCACGATGACCGTTTTGCCGAGGTGCTTGCCCAGGGCCATCGCGATGGCGCGGCCATAGAGGTCGCCACCACCGCCGGGCGGAAAGCCGACCACCAGGCGCACGGGTTGTTCGGGGTAGGCGGCTTGCGTGGGGGAAGCAAAGCCCACCAGGCTCATAGCCAGCGCCAGACCCACCTTGCGGGTCAACTCGGGCAGTTTGTGAAAGTGCAGCATGAAAGTCTCCTGGAGTTGTCGATCCGGCCGTTTCTCAGCCGCCGTCGCCCGTTGCGCCAGTTGCGATGGGCGCGCCCGGTTGCGCGCACCATTCGCTCCACGAGCCGGGGTACAACGCCGCCCCGTGCAAGCCGGCCACTTCCATGGCCAGCAAGTTGTGGCACGCCGTCACGCCCGAGCCGCATTGGTGGATCACGGCTTGTGCCGGGTAAGCCCCCAGTGCGCGCTCGAAATCGGCGCGCAACGCAGCGGCGGGTTTGAAGCGGCCATCAGCGGCCAGGTTGTCGCGGAACATGCGGTTGCGCGCGCCGGGTATGTGGCCACCCACTGGGTCCAGCGTTTCGTTTTCGCCGCGAAAGCGGTCGGGCGCTCGGGCGTCGAGTACCAGGCGTTCGCCAGAATTGATGACGGCGCGAAGGTCTGCGTGGTCAATAGTCGATACCAAGCTGGCGCGCAGGCTGAAATTGCCCATGCGCGGCGCGGCTCTGGGTGTGCTTGTCACCTCACCGCCATCGGCTTGCCAGGCCGCAAAACCGCCGTCTAGCAGGACTGCGGCGCCATGGCCGGCCCATCGCAGCATCCACCAAAGCCGCGCGGCATACATGCCGCCTGAGCGGTCATAGGCCACCACGAGCGTGTCGTCATCGGCGCCCATGCCCGCCATCGCCTGGGCGAAGCGCGCGCGCTCGGGCAGCGGGTGGCGGCCGTTGAGGCCGGTCTTCGGGGCAGACAGCACGCCGTCCAGATGCACGTACAGCGCGCCGGGCAGGTGTCCGGCTTCGTAGGCTGTGCGGCCCGCAGTTGTGTCACCCAGGTCGAAGCTGCAATCCGCCAAAAGGGTCTTGGTTCCAGGCGTGGCCAGGTGCTGGCGCAAGTCGCCTGCTGAAATCAGTGGGCTTTGTTTGCTGGCGCCGCTGGTGCCGTCGTTGGTTCTGCCGTTACTGCGTTTGCCTGTCATTGCATGACCTGTTTGATGAGCTCGGCCGGCAAGCCGCTGCGGTAGCGTGCGATATCGGCCAGGATGTATTGGTTGAACGCCACGCCTGAGATGTCTCTTTCGATTGCCGCGTCGGCGCGGATGGTGTCGCGCACCTCCGGTAGGGCCAGCACTTTGGACAGGTGCTCCGACAGAATCTTGACCGCAGCAGCCGGCGTGCCTTTGGGCGCTGCCAGGCCGTACCACTGCGTGACCACCACATCCACCCCCACTTCCTTGAAGGTGGGTACGGCAGGCACCGCCGGGTTGCGCGCTTCGCCCGTGAGCGCCAGCAAGCGCAGTGCGCCTTGTTGGACTTGGCCCATGATGGGTGCGGCGGTGGCGAAAAACAGATCCACCTGGCCGGAAATCAAATCAGTGATGGCGGGGCCGCTGCCCTTGTAGGGGATGTGGAGGATGTCCACACCGGCCTTGTGTTTCACCATCTCCATGCCGATGTGGGCTGCGCCGCCGGTGCCCGTTGAGGCGAAGCTCAGCTTGCCGGCCTTGGCTTCTTTGAGTACCTCTTGAACGGTGCGAAAGCGCGATGCCGCCGAAACGAACAAACCGTGGGGCGACTCCAGAATCAAGCCGATGGGCACAAAATCATCAGGTACCTTGAACGGTACAGCGGCGGGTCGCAAGCCGGCCGTCACTGCGAAGTTGCCGCTCATCGCCAGCAGCAAGGTGTGGCCGTCGGGGGCTGCTTTGGCCGCCAGATCCGCGGCGATATTGCCGCCCGCGCCGGCGCGGTTTTCTACGATGACCGTCTGGCCCATGGACTTTTGCAAAGCCGTGGCGATGAGCCGGCCATAGCGGTCACCACCACCACCGGGCGGGAAGCCCACGAGCAGCTTGATCGGCTGGTCAGACAGGCGCGCCCAAGTTGGCGCTGTCAACAAGCCCAGCAGGCCGAGCGTTGTTTGCCTGCGGCGGAGATTGAACGTTGGGCGCATGGCTTTGCCTCAAGCGCCGAGCCAGGCTTGCTGACGTGCCAGCACGCGCGTCACGGAGCTTTCACATTCACCAAGGTAACCCATGGGGTCGGTCAAGCGCTGGATCTCTTCGTCGCCCAGCAGTTTGGCCAGACTCGGGTGCTGGCGCATGGCATCGGCAAAGCCCAGCTTGTGCGTGATCCCGTGCATCGAGGCCTCATAGATCCACTCGTGCGCAGTTTGTTTGCCCACCCGCTCTGAAAGTTCCAGCATCACGCGCTCGGAGAGCAGGTAGCCGCGCATCATGTCGAGATTGGCTGCCATACGCTGCGCGTCCACACGCAGGCCGGCCAGCAGGTTTTTGGCCTGGAAGAGCATGGCGCCGGCAATCAGGCAGCACTCGGGCAAGGCCTTCCATTCCATCTTCCATGCGATGCCGTCGCGTTCGCTTTCTTGCACCATGCCTTCAACCATCATCGTGGCGTTGTAGCGCAGTGGACGCGACAGGCCGGCCAGGTTCTCAGCCGAGGTTGGGTTGCGCTTGTGCGGCATGGTTGAGGAGCCGAGCTTGCCCTCGGAAAACGCCTCTTCCACTTCGGCAAATTCATTGCGCTGCATATTGAAAAGCTCGTTGCCGATCTTCGACAACGTTGCGCCCAGCATGGCCAGCAGCATGGCGTATTCAGTGAAGCGGTCGCGCGCGGGCGCCCAACTGATGTCAGGCACGCCGAGTCCCAGCTTGGTGAGCGTGCGGCGCTCCACTTCTACGGCCTGCGGCCCCAGCGAAGCTTGGCTGCCCACGGCACCGGCCACCATGCCCACCAGCACCCGCGGCTCGCAGGCCTTGAGCCGCTCCTGGTGGCGGCCCAGCTCGTCCAGCCACACGGCGCACTTGTGGCCGAAGGTGATGGGCAGGGCCTGCACACCGTGCGTGCGGCCCGCCATGGGTGTGGCTTTGTGGGTTTGCGCCAGCCGTGCCAGTTCGGTGCCTACGGCCTTGAGGTCGCGCAGGGCCACGGCGTGGAATTCCTTGAGCTGCATAGCCACGCCCGTGTCCACCACGTCTTGCGTGGTGGCGCCGTAGTGCAGCCATTCACCGTGTTCTTTGCTGCAGGCGGCCTGCACCTGTTTCAGCGCGGGCACCAGGGAGTGTTTGATGCGCCGAATCTCGGCGGACATTTTGGGAATGTCGATGGCGGCCATCGTGGCCCTGCTGGCGATTTCTTGGGCTGCTGCGGCCGGCACGATGCCCAGCTCGGCCTGCGCGCTGGCCAGCGCAACCTCGAAGTCCAGCCACTTCTGCACCCGGTTTTCTTCAGAGAAGATGGTTCGCAGTTCTTCGGTGCCCCAGAGGTGCTGGAGCGACTGCATGTCAAAGACGGATACGGGCATGGCAGGCTTCTTTAGTTGTTTTATTGAATGAAATGGGTTTTAATTAATAAAACTCTAGTGCAGCGCCCGCCCGAAGTCAATGCAAAGGTCTATGCGAAGCCGACAATCGCCCCCTGCCGCCGTAGCTGCCGCACCCGCGCCTTCGGGCGTTCTGGAGCGGGGCATCGCCATCTTGGAGTGCTACACGGAAGAACGCCTGCGCATGCCGCTGCGCGAACTGGCGCAAGCCACCGGGCTGGACAAGGCCACCGTGCTGCGCTTGGCTCGCGTATTGGTGAACGCGCGGCTGCTGCACCGTTTTGGCGATGGCAGCTACGCCCCCGGTCCAGCGCTGCTGCACATGGGCATGCTGTACCGCCGCACCTTTGACATGGGCTCGCGATTGCAGCCGGTGTTGCGCCGGGTGATGGAGGCCACGGGCGAAACCGTGGCTTTTTTTGTGCGCAGCGGCGAAGAGCGCGTGTGCCTTTACCGCGAAAACAGCGACCAGCCCTTGCGGCACCACGTGGATGTGGGTGCGCGGGTGAAGCTGGCGGACGGCGGCTCGTCGGCCCATGTGCTCCTGGCCTTCACGGGTGGCGCAACCCCGCAGGCCGCGCACATCGCCAGCGAGGGTTATGCCATCACACGCGAAGAGCGTGTGCCGCAAATGGCTTCGGTGGCTTTGCCGGTGTTTGATGGTGATGGCGCATTCTTGGGCGCCTTGGTGGTCATCGGCATCGCGTCGCGCCAGAGACCGACAGCGCAGCGCAAAGCCGTGAAAGTGGCGCGCGACGAACTGTCAACCCTGGGCTTTGCCTGCCGGCCGCCCAAAGGCTGGGTGGCCTGAAGCCTCGCCCAAGATTGCAGGTTCGCCCATTAAGCCTGGCCCGACCCCACAAACAACGTCGTCCTGCCTGGGGTCCAGGAAGCGTTCGCACCAGCGCACCAGCAGAGCCGCCTGCTCGTCGCTCAGTGCCGGCGCAAAGCTGCGAAGACGGGCTTGCAGGGCAGCCCAGGTGAACGGGTCTTCTGGGTCGCCGCGACGCAACTCACGGTAAGCGCTGATCTGGCGCCCATCTTGCAAAGTGATGCGCACGCGGCTGGGCCGCTTGTTGGGAAACTCGCGCTGAAACTCTTCATGGGCTTGCACTGAAATCCGCTCGGCCAAGGCCAGCAGAGTGGGCGAGTTCAGCTCGGGTGCTTCAGTGTCTTCAATGCCCAGGCGGCCCTTCAGCAGCAGTTGCGCCACCAGATAGCGCAGGCAGAAGCTGGCTTGTGTGGCTTGGATGGGCCAGTGCACCCCCGCAATCTTGAGCGCGTGCGGAAAAATATCGATGTGCACCGAGGCCACATCGTCTGCGCGCAGGCTGTGGTCAGCCAAGAGGGCTTGTGTAGCGTCCAGCGGCGTGAACAGCATGGCGCAGGCGGGCCAGGCCTTGATGGTGGCGGTGTGCAGGCGCGCCGGTGCGTCGAGCTCGCCGTCCAGTGCGGCGAGCGGGCCATCGCCCGCCAGCGCGGCATACAAGCCGCGCCGACCGGTCACAAACGCGTGTGCGCCAGGCAGGCCGGCACGCGCGGCGTAAGCGGCGGTGATGCCATTGCGCACCGCAAAGGCAGGGTGCAGCGATTTGGCGTCGTGTGCATCGTCGTCTACCAGTTGCCACAGCCCGGCGGCCTGAGTGGCGCCGATGCCCAGAGCGTGGTGAAGTTGCTTGGGCCCCAATTGCAGCGCCACAGCCGCTGCGGCCGCTGCCCCTACGCTGCCGGCCGTGGCCGTGGTGTGAAAGAGACCGGCATGTCTTGCTCCCAGCGTTTCACCCAGACGCAACGACGCTTCGTAGCCGGCGACCACGGCCTGCGCGACCTGTTGGTGAGTCAGACGCAGCGTTGGCGCTAAGGCCAGCACCGGCGAGATGGCCACCACGCCCGGGTGCATCAAGGCACTACGGTGCGCATCATCAATTTCACGTAGGTGGGTGACGCCGGCATTGGCAAATGCAGCCGCGAGTGGCGTGGCACCTTCACCGCCAAAAATGGCGGACGGCCCGGCACCGGGCGTCAAGCTGAGTGCCAATTCGCGCAGGCGCGCCGCTGCGGGCATGGCCAGTGCCGACCAACCAGCGGTGAACCAATCCAGCAGCGCATGGGCCAGGCGCTCCCGCGTGGCAGGCATCAACGGGGCCCGCGTCTGGGCTACCAGGTGCGCCACCAAGCGGCTTTCGGGTAGACCTTCTGCAGGTGTCATGCGCTGTCTTATTCAATGAACCAGGGTTTTCTATAAAACGCGACATCGGCGCACGACTGGCGCGCGCTTAGCGTGCGCTCAGTTGTGCGCCAGGCCCAACCACGCGTCCAGCGGCGTCGGGTCTTTCAGCAGGGTTGCGCAAGTTGAACGGTAGGCAATGCCGCCGCGGTCCAGCACCACGGCGTCGTCGGTCACGCCCAGCACCAATTGCGGGTGTTGTTCAACCACGATGGAGGGCAGACCCTCCTCGCGTGCCACGCGCTGGATGGCGCGCAGCAGTTCTTCCACGATCAGCGGCGCCAGACCTTCCAGAGGCTCGTCCAGCAGCAACAGTTTGGGGTTCAGCACCAGCGCGCGGCCAAAGGCCAGCATCTGCTGCTCACCGCCTGAAAGTTGGTTGCCCAGGTTGCGCTTGCGTTCGGCCAGGCGCGGGAAGAGTTCGTAGACACGCTGGGTGTTCCAGGCGCCAGGCCGCGCGACGGCCGTGAGGTTTTCGTCGACGGTGAGTGATTTGAAAATGTTGCGCTCTTGCGGCACCCAGCCAATGCCGGCCCCGGCGCGGGCGTAAGACGGCAAATCGTGGATGGCCGTGCCTGCCAGGAAGATGCGCCCGGCGTGGCGTTTGGCCGCCCCTGCCAGCGTGTCGATCAAAGTGGTTTTTCCCGTGCCGTTGCGGCCCAGCAGCGCCAAAGAACGGCCGGCTTCCAGCACCAGATCCAGCTTGGACAGCACCACGGCATCGCCATAGCCGCAGGTCAAGGCCTCGATACGCAGCAGGGGCTCAGCCATGAGTGGGCTCCTTAGGCGCCGTGGCCTCGTGTTTGGTGCCCGCCAATGAACTGCCCAGGTAGACCTCGCGCACCTCGCGGCTGGCGGCAATTTCAGCAGGCGTGCCTTCGGTCAGCATCGCGCCGTTGACGAGCACGGTGATGCGTGTGGCGAAGTTGAAAACCAGATCCATGTCGTGTTCGATCAGCACCACCGAAACGTCGGCCGGCAGCGCCGCCACAGTGTCCAGAATGTCCTGGCGCTCGGCGGCCGGAACGCCTGCAGCGGGTTCGTCCAGCAACAAAACACGTGGTTTGAGCGCCACCGCCAGCGCAATTTCAAGCAGGCGGCGTTTGCCGTAGGGCAACTCGCGCGTTACGCGGTCGGCGTGTTCTTCAAGCCGGAATTGAACCAGCAGTTGCTCCACCTCAGCCACCACCTCACCGTCGCCACCCAAGGGCTGCCACCAGCGGCCTGCCGCCATGCGCCGGTTGGACACGGCCAGCGCCAAGCTCTGCGCAGGCGTCAAGGTGTTGAACAACTGGTTGATCTGAAAGGTGCGCACCAGGCCGAGCCCCACGCGCTTGTGCGGCGCCAGGTCGGTGATGTCGCGGCCTTCAAGCTCGATGCGGCCCGAGGTGGGCTCCAGCACGCCTGTGAGCTGGTTGATCAGGGTGGTCTTGCCTGCGCCGTTAGGCCCGATCAAGGCGTGGCGCGCGCCGCGTGTGATGGCCAGCGTCACGTCTTGGGTGGCGGTGATACCACCGAAGCGCTTCACCAGGTTGCGGGTTTGCAGCACGACGTCCGTAGTCATGTCAGCCTACCCTTTTGAACCAAGTGCGCGGCGAGAACAGCTTCTCGCGGCCGACCAGCATCAGGATGACGAGGAACAAGCCGATCCAGAAGGTCCAGTATTGCGGTGTGAACGCCGACAGCACGTCATGCATGAGCTTGAAGGCGATGGCGCCGGCCAAGCCGCCCCACAACCAACCGGCGCCGCCAATGATGAGTGCCAGCATCACGTCAGCGCTGCGGTGGAAGTCTAGGCCGTCTAGCGAGGCAAAACCGGTGGTCTGCGCGAGCAAAGCGCCGGCGGCGCCGGCCACTGCTGCGCCGAGCGTGTACGCCACAGCCAGGCGGCCCTGAATGGACATGCCTAGCGAAGACAAACGCAGACGGTTATCGCGCAGCGCTTGCAGCGACACCCCAAACGGCGAATGCACGATGCGGCGCAAGATGAGGAAGACGATGAACAGAACCGTCAGCGAATAGAACGACGCCGTGCGCGCGCCCAAATCAAATTCAAACTGACCCAGCAGCGGCCCGATGACCACGCCCTGCAGACCGTCGGCGCCGCCGGTGATGTTGTCGAACTTATTGGCCAGCTCCATCAGCACCAGCGCCACGCCCATCGTCACCATCAGGCGCGTGAGGTCAGTGCCGCGCACGATCATCGGGCTGGTGATCACGCCCAACACGGCACCCACGGCGGTGCCGATCACCAGGCCCACCAGTGGGTCAGGCATCACATGTTTGGCAAACAGCGCGGCGGCGTAGGCACCAGAGCCAAAAAATGCCGCATGGCCCAGCGAGACGATGCCGGCATAACCCAGCACGATGTCCAGCGACACCGCAAACAGCGCCAGGATAGCGATTTCGCTGATCAGCGCCGCGTGTTGTGGCACGGCGAAGGGTGTGACCCAGATTGCGGCCCACAGTGCAATTTCCCACTTGCGCCAGCGCGACGGTGACAGCAGCCGCGCCTGCAGTTCGCTTGGCGACTTCATTTTTTGGAGTCCCGCGAAAACAGGCCCTGCGGCCGCCACAACAAGATGGCAATCATCAACACGTAGACGATGAAGGCGCCCAGCTTGGGCACGTAATATTTGCCAAAAACGTCTGCAATGCCCAGCACCAGTGCCGCCACCAGCGGGCCTGTGATGGAACTGGTGCCGCCCACGGCGCAGACGATCAAGAAATAGACCATGAACTTGAACGGAAAGCTCGGGTCCAGGCCCAGCACGTCCACACCCAGTGCGCCGCCCAGACCGGCCAGGCCGGATCCAAAAGCGAAGGTCAACAAGAACACGCGGTTGACCGGGATGCCCAGGCCGGCCGCCACGCGCGGGTCGTCAACGGCGGCGCGAAGACGGCTGCCAAAACGTGTCCCCGACAAAATGGCTTGCAAGCCCAGTGCCAAGCCGATGCACACCGCGACGATGAACAAGCGGTACTTGCCCATACCCAGCTGCGTGTCGCCCTGGCCAATTTCGATGCGACCTTGAAGCCACTCAGGCGTTTGTACGTTCACCTGCGACGAGCCCATCACATAGTCAACCGCTGCCACGGCCATGAAGCTCAAGCCGATGCTGAACAGCACCTGATCCAGGTGCGGCTTGCTGTACATGGGCCGGTAGAGCGTTCGTTCCATCGCCGCGCCCAGCAGCGCGGTGACGATGAAGGCAGCCGGCAGGCAAGCCAGGAACGGCCAGCCGTGCTGCTGCATCAACACCACCAGCACGTAGCCTCCAGCCATCGCAAACGAGCCGTGCGCGAGGTTGATGAAATTCATCAAGCCCATCGTCACGGCCAGCCCCAGCGACAGCACAAACAGCAGCATGCCGTACGCGACGCCGTCAAAGAGCAGTGTGAGCATGTGAGGGAGGAATCAGGTCAAGCCCATGCGCCGACCGGCGCGGAGCGTGGGGGCACCATCTATTTCTGCTTGCCGGGGTCTTTCATCGACTTGATGGCGTCGAACTCGACGTTCCAGAGCTGGCCGTCCTTTTTCTCGACCTTGCGCACATGCATGTCATGCACGATGTCGCGCGTCTGCGCATCGATCAGCACCTGGCCGCGCGGGCTTTCGAAAATCTGGCCCTTCATGCCTGCGAGCAGTGCGTCGCCGCCAGCGCCTTTGCTGGCTTCCAGCCCTTTGTAGAGCACGCGCATGCCGTCATAGCCGCCCATGGCCATGAAGTTGGGGCGGAACTTGTTGGCCTTCTCAAAGGCTTCAACGAACTTCTTGTTCATCGGGCTGGGGTGCGCAGCGGAATAGTGGTGCGCGGTGATCACGTTCAAGGCCACATCGCCCATGTCTTTGAGTTGGTCGTCGTCCGTGATGTCGCCGGTGCCGATCAAACGCACGCCGGCTTTGTCGAGGCCGCGCTCGCCAAACTGCTTCATGAAGGCCGCGCCCTGGCCGGAGGGCAAAAAGACATATAGCGCGTCGGGCTTGGCGTCGCGCACCTTTTGCAGCACAGGCGCAAAGTCGGGTGAGCGCAGCGGCGTGCGCAGCTTCTCGAGCACCTGGCCTTGGTTCAACTGCACGCGGTCGGCGAAATATTTTTCAGCGTCATAGCCTGGGCCGTAGTCGGACACCAGCGTGACCACTTTTTTGATGTTGTTCTTGTTGGCCCACTCGGCCATGGCCACGGCGGCTTGCGGCAGCGTGAAGCTGGTGCGCACGATGTAAGGTGAAGCCTCCGTGATGGCGGACGTGGCAGCGGCCATCACCACCATCGGCGTTTTGCTTTGAGTAGCAATGGGCGCCGTGGCCATGGCCGAGGGCGTGATGCCGAAGCCGGCCAGCGCAACAACCTTGTCGTTGACCACCAGCTCTTGGGCCAATCGGCGCGTAGTGTCAGGCAGGCTGGCGTCGTCTTTGATCACAACCTCAACCTTGCGGCCCGCCACCTTGTCGCCGTTCTGTGCGACCCACAGCTTGACGGCAGCGGCGATCTGGCGCCCGGTGGACGCTTGTTGGCCCGTCATGGGCAGAATCAGGCCGATCTTCACCGGTTCGGACTGCGCCAGCGCCGGGCCGGCAGACCACACGCTGGCCAGCAGCGTCAAAGCAGGAATGAACTTCTTCATCGGGAGTCTCCTAAGGGAATAGGGCAAGAACCAGCGCGGGCCAGGCCCGCATACAAGCGGCATTGTCCCTGACCGTTGCGCGGGCAAGGCCGGGCTTTGATGTCGAATCCCTAGCCTAGCAGCTATGCCCGGTCGGCATGTGGCAGCGTGAATTCAAAGCGCCCAAGTGGCGCGCAAGCTCTCGCGCTGGCTGAAGCCGGCATACCAAGCGGCCACGGCAGGGTAGCGTTCGCGCCAGGCCATCTCAGTAAAACGCAGGTCCAAGTACCACAGCGCGCAAGCCATCGACAGGGTGCCGATATCAACCCGCTCATCGAGCAGGTGCGGGTGCCGCTGTAGGTGCGCCAGCGAGGTTTCGGCCTTGTCCAACTGCCCTGCGCGCCATTCAGGCCAACGCATCGTCTCGGGCCGTGCAACGTCTTCATAGCGCGCCAGCAATGCAGCGTCGAGGATGCCGTCGCAAAGCGATTGCAGCGTCAGGGCTTGCCACCGGGCAGCACCGCCGCCCGGAAAGAGTTTGCCGCCGGCTCGCGCGTCAAGGTATTCGCAAATCACGCGGCTGTCGTACAGCACCTGTCCATCGTCAGTGATCAGCGTGGGCACTTTGCCCAGCGGGTTGTTCAAAACAATGGTGTGGTCGCGGTTGACCGGGTGGGCGTTGGACGGCAGCAGCTTCAATTGGCTGACGATGCCCAATTCATGGGCCAGCACCAGGCACTTGCGGACGTAAGGTGAGGTGGGTGAGAAGAAGAGCTTCATGGTGGGTGGGGCGCTGTGGCGCCAGTGGCCGGTATGAGGGTGCGAACGCAGACCGAATCAGTGTCCCATGGCGCGGGCCAAGCCGTCGTGCCCACGCTCGCTCAAGGTCGTGGCCGCACCCGCTCGATCCCTGGCTGCCTTGTTCTGGCTGAGTTTGACCTTGCCCACCAGCGAGGTGAGCGTGACTTCAATGCCCACGATGTGTTGAAGCAGCGAGTCGATGAATTCAGGCGCCGAATCGGTCATCTTCCAGGGCTTGGGCTCGGCCGCTTCTTTGCGGCGTGTCAAGCGCGCCACGATGCCGCGCACGCTGCGCTCGTCGTCATGCACGGTGAGCGTGCCGTGGGCGTGTACCACTTCGTAGTTCCAAGTCGGCACTTGGCGGTGCTCTTCATGTTTGCTGGGGTACCAATTGGGTGAGATGTAGCCTTCAGCGCCCCGAAACACCACCATCACGGGCGTGCCGGTGGGGCAGCGTTGCCAAAGCGGGTTGGCACGTGCCACGTGGGCGATCAGTTTGCCCATCGGGCCCGCGCTGGCGTCAAACTCAAAGGGAATGTGGTCGGCGTCCAAGCCGGCGGCGCCGTGTGTGACCAAGGTGCCCAAAGGGTGCGCGCGCATGATGCGCTGAAGTTCTTCGGGCCGGGTTTCAGCAAAGTGCGCGGGTATGTACATCGGGCGGCTTTTTGAGTGGACACATAACGAGGCCTCGACTGTCGCTGTGATTGGGCTGCGCTGCAACAGCCAAGGCCCCTGAGTTTCGACGAGCGGTTCAGCCCGTGAACCCCACTTCCGGAAGCCCACTGACGCCGGGAACCTCCAATGCGAAGAGTGCGCCCGACAGCGGCGCCGCCGCCAGTGCGTCGCTGCTCAGGCGCACCGATGCGCTGGTGACATACAGCGTGCGCAGTGCGGGCCCTCCGAAGCAGCAGCTCGTGGGTCGCGGCACGGGCAGGCGGATGCGCATGAGCTCCTCGCCCTCGGGCGAAAAGCGCGAGACCCGCCAGGCGTCCCACACGGCGACCCACAGGCAGCCCTCACTGTCGACGGTCAAGCCGTCGGGCTTGCCGTCTTTGTCGTCGAAGACGATCAACGGCCGGCGCTGCGCGATCGTGCCCGCCGCGAAATCGAAGTCGTACTGATAGATGGTCTTGCGAAACGTGTCCGTGAAGTACAGACGGCGGTTGTCCGGGCTGAATCCCAGCCCATTGGGCACTGTGAAGCCGCTGTCCATTCGTTGCGCGCTGCCGTCGGGGTCTACGCGGTACAGCGCGCCGCGGTTGGGTGCCGCGCCCATGTCCATGGAGCTGATCCACAGGCGACCCAACCTGTCACATTTGCCGTCGTTGTAGCGCTGGCCGCTTCGCGCCGCCTCGGGATGGGCCACCAATCGAAGCGCGCCGTCTTCGGTGTCGAGGTTCATCAGCCCTCCCGGCGTGGCCAGGAGCAGGCCGCCGCTCGCCTGGGGCATCGCCATGCTGACCATGGTTCCCAACGGGGTGTGGCGGCTGTGCTTATCGGCCGGCGTGTGCCAGTGGACCGCTGGCGCGAGGATGTCCACCCAGATCAAGGCCTGGTCACGCGTGGACCAAATCGGGCCTTCGCCCAGCAAAGCACGGGCGCTTCCTACGGGGTGCGCTTCTATCGGTGCCATGACGCTGGGTTTGACGCCGGCGCTGATCGACATGGGTTGCCCGCCAGCGCTGTGTGTGATGGCGCGCGCCGCGCCTATGAGCTGCGCTGACAGCGTGTGCGCGCGCTGTGCGTCCAGGCGGGTTGCCGAAGCCGTCACCGCCACGGCGCCCACGGGACGGCCTTCAACGTCGAACACGGGTGCGGCCACACCGACATCGCCGCTTTCACTGACCTCCACGGCGTAACCACGGGCGCGGGTGAGGTCCAGCTCCCGGTGCCAAAGCACCGCTGCCTCAGCGTCAAGCGGCTGTTCGGACCAGGCGTCGCGCTGTGCCGCGGCTACATAAGCGGCGATGGCTTTGCCCGCCGCACTGGTTCGTGCATCCAAGCGCTGGCCCATACGTGCTGGCGCATGCAGTTCGCGGCTGGCTTCTTCGCAGGCGACGACCGTGATGTGACGGCCTGCTGGGACGGCCAAGAGCACACAGTGCCCCAGGGCGTCCCGCAAGCGTATGAGCTCGTCTTGTGCCGCCACACGCAGGTCAAAGTCGCTCCAGACCTCGTGAGCCAGCTCCAGCAGCCGAAAGCCGAGCTGGAAGCTTTTGCTGTAGGCGTCGTGGCGCAACAGGCCTTCGCGCACCAGCGTGTTCAGCGTGCGGTGCAGCGTCGCTTTGGGCAGTCCCGAGGCGTGCAGCAGCTCAGTAAAACTCATCGGACCCCGCTTCGCGGAGACGATGTTTAACAGACCCATGGCCTTTTCAAGGACGCCAGGGCCTGTCGGGATGGCAGGGGGCTCGGCCATGCTGGGAGTTCCGTTGATCGGGACTGAAACGCGACGCTTGATTTTATGGACCGGCTTCGCTCGGGGAAAGCACCAAGTCCGAGCCCTGTTGCCTCCTGGATCGCCCCGTCTTAGACTGCAAGTTCCATTCAACGGAACTTCAGTGTCCTTGCAGGCGCTCCCCAGCATGAACGCACCAAGCCAGCTTGCCGGTGTCTTTCCGGTGGTTCCAACGCCCTTTGACGCTGCCGGCAGACCGGACGAGGCTTCGCTGCGACGCCTGGTGCACTACCTGCTGCGATGTGGCGTGGACGGCCTGACCTATCCAGGCGTCGCCAGCGA
This sequence comes from Rubrivivax sp., assembly GCA_965249635.1. Taxonomy (GTDB): domain Bacteria; phylum Pseudomonadota; class Gammaproteobacteria; order Burkholderiales; family Burkholderiaceae_C; genus Rubrivivax. Next base: position 628,715 of record OZ252249.1, read on the forward strand.
AGTCGGCACGCTCGAACCTGCTGAACGCCAGTCCCTCACCGCCTTGGTTCTGTCAGAGGTGGGTGGACGCAGGCCGGTGATCGTTGGCGCGTCCCATACACAGGCCGCAACAACCTGCGCGCTTGCAAGCGATGCGATGGCACGGGGGGCCAGTGCGCTGATGGTCGCCGTGCCGCCCGACCGCCCGACGGTTGATGCGCAGATCGCCTATTTCAGCGAAGTTGCGCGCGCAGTGCCTGCAGCGCCCATCATGCTGCAGAACGTTCCCTTGCCGGTGGGCGCAGGGCTGGAACCCGCCGCAGTGGTTGAGGTGTTGCGCGCCGTGCCCAGCATTCACTATGTCAAGGAGGAAGCATTGCCGAGCGGGCAGCGCTTGACTGTGCTGCGCGAAACAGGGCCTTCGAGCCTGGTGGGTGTCTTTGGTGGGGCGGGCGGGCGCTACATCACCGATGAGCTGCGCCGTGGTGCCGCTGGCACGATGCCCGCTATCGAACTGGCTGAGGTGCATGTTGCGCTCTTTGCTGCCCACCGTGACGGTGATGTCGCTCGGGTCCGCCAACTTTTCACCCGCATGCTGCCCATCCTCAACATGCAGGCCGTTTTTCGCTGGTCGCTAACGAAGCATGTGCTGTGGCGCCGTGGGTTGGTGGCATGCGACCACCAACGGGCCGCGGGTCCGCGACTGGACGTGCAGGACAAAGTCGATCTAGAAGCTTTCCTCTCCGACATTGCAGACTTGCTTCACCCTGAGTTTCCGCTGATATGAGCGCGCGCATCGCCCGGGTCGAAGCCTTCGTCGTCACGCTGCCGCGCGACACACCCTACCTCGGTCCACTGGGGCCGGGCGAGAGCGTCAACGCCCAGGGCTATTTGGTGCGGCGCGGCAACCGCACCATTTACCCCAGTGTCGACCGCTCCATCGTCATCAAGCTCACAGCGGACGACGGCACGGTGGGCTGGGGCGAAACCTATGGGCTCGTGGCACCCGGTGCGGTCACCGCGATCATCGACGACGTGCTCGGCCCCTGCATCCTGGGTCGCGACCCGTGCGACGCTGTGCTGATTCAGGAAGACCTGTACGACCTGATGCGCGTGCGCGGTTGCTTTGGCGGCCTGTGGTGCGACGCGATCGCCGGCCTGGATATCGCCGTGTGGGACTTGCACGGAAAGTTGCTGGGCCTGCCGCTTGTCAAGCTGCTGGGCGGGCGGCGCCATGAACGCATTCCGGCCTACGTCTCTGGCCTGCCCCGAGCCACCTTGGCCGAGCGCGTGTCCCTTGCGCAGGACTTCCAGGCACGGGGCTTCAACGCCTTCAAGTACGCGGCGGCTGTGTCGTTTGACGGCGTTGTCGAAGAGATGGCCGCGCTGCGTGAAGGGCTGGGCGCGCAGGCGCAGCTGATGGTTGATCTGCACTGGAAATACAACGCGGCCGAGGCTATCCAGTTGATCGACCGCCTCGCAATTTACAACCCGACTTTTGTTGAAGCACCTTGCGCTCCAGAAGACCTGGAAGGCCAGGCCGAGGTTGCGGCCCGTGTGCGTGTGCCGATTGCTTTGGGAGAAGAGTGGCACACGGTGCACGCGGCGCGCCCCCGTTTCGAGCGTCGCGCCATGGCCATCGTGCAACCTGAGATGGCCCACTGCGGCCTGAGCCAATTCATGCAAATCGGCCGAATGGCGCAGGCCTTCCAGGTGCGTGTGATACCCCACGCCACGATCGGCGTTGGCATCTTCCAGGCCGCCAGCCTGCACGCAACGGCTGCACTGTCTAACGCGACCATGCACGAGTACCAGCATTCCATCTTTGACCGGAATGTTGCGCTTCTTACCACCACCATGCGCTGTGAAGCCGGCGCCTACACATTGCCTGAAGGACCCGGCTTGGGCGTCGAACCCAAGCCCGAACTTTGGGCCTGTGCGCGCGCTGCGCAAACGGTTGAATGATGCAAGCCACTCACCTAGGAGACCTGTCATGAAAACGCTCATCCGAGCAGCCCTGTGCGGCGCCCTCGCGGCGTTCGCGAGCTTTGCCACCGCGCAGGCCGGCGACTATCCCAACAGACCGATCAAGTTTGTGGTTCCGGTGCCGCCCGGCGGTGCGGCCGATGTCATGTCGCGCATGGTGGCCGAGCATCTCCAAGGCAAGTGGGGTCAAAACGTGGTGGTAGAAAACCGGCCCGGTGCTGGCTCCAGCTTGGGCATGGACGCCGTGGCGAAGGCCGCCCCGGATGGCTACACCATCGGCATGGGCAACATCGCCGCCAACGCCATCAACCCCGCCGTGAGGCCGGGTGCTTTTCCGTACCAACCGGTGAAAGACTTTGCTGCGGTCTCGATGGTCGGCGTGACGCCACTGATCTTGGTGGTGAACGCCGAAAAAGTGCCAGCCAAAACGCTGGGTGAGTTTGTGGCCTACCTCAAGGCCAACCCTGGCAAAGTGGCCTACGGATCGTCAGGCATCGGCTCCTCTCTGCACTTGGGGATGGAACTGCTGCTGCTGAAGACGGGCACGCAGGCCATCCACGTCCCTTACAAAGGCTCGTCGCCCATGATGAACGACCTGCTGGCCGGCCAAGTGGTGGCGTCCATGGACGCAGCCACCACGGCGTGGCCCCATGTGCAAACCGGCAAGTTGCGCGCCCTGGGGGTCTCCACGATGCAAAGGGCCTTCTTCGCAGCCGATCTTGCGCCCATCGCCGACAGCGTGCCTGGCTTCGACGTCAAGCCCTGGCACGGCGTGATGGCGCCTGCGGGTACACCACAGGCCATCGTCGATAAGCTCTCAGCTGAGATCCAGGCATTCATTCAGATGCCAACCACGCAGGCCAAGCTGCGCGAGCGCGGTGTGGTGCCCGTCGGATCGACGGCCGTATCCTTTGCCAGCGCGATGAATGACGAGTTCGAGCTGTACAAGAAAATCGTCAAGGACGCTGGCGTCAAAGCCGAGTGAAGCTGGAGAACTGGCATGCAACGTCGTGAATTTGCCCTGGCCCTGGGTGCTGCCGCTGCGCTGGGCCCAATGTCAACGCGCGCTCAGCCGGCTTGGCCGACCCGGCCGGTGACGGTCATCGTGCCGTTTGCGCCGGGTGGTGCAGGCAATGGCTCGGTGCGGATCCTGGCTGAGGTCATCGGCCCGCAACTGGGCCAGAACATCATTGTCGAGAACCGGCCCGGTGCTGGGGGCATCACCGGCACACAAGCCGTTGCACAAAGCGGCGATGACCATCTGCTGTTGATGGGCAGCACGACCATGACGATCTTGCCTGCCCTGCGCAGCGATTTGCCATATGACGCGGCCCGTGACCTGCAGCCGGTGGGCATGATTTCGTCGCAACCGCAGGTGCTTGCCGTAGCGGCCCAGTCACCCTTGAAGACCTTGGCCGATCTGGTGGCGCGGGGCAAGGGCAAGGATCTGACTGCCGGCAATGCGGGTGTGGGAACGCTGTCGCATCTGACGACCGAGCTGATGAATCGGAAGTTGGGCCTGCAGATCATGCCGGTGCCCTACAAAGGCGATGCCTTGCTGATTCCCGATGTGGCTTCCGGCACGATTTCCATGGGGGTACTGAACCTGCCAGTGGCATTGCCACTGATTCAGGCCGGTCGCTTGCGCGCGCTGGCTGTCACTTCGGCGAACCCCGTGTCGGCGTTGCCTGGGGTGCCGGTCTTGAAGTCCTTGGGTGATGAATTTGTTGTGACGGGTTGGGCAGCGCTGCTGGCGGGAAAGAACGTCCCGGCTGCAGGCATTGAGCGCATGGGTGCTCTACTGCGCGCAGCTCTTGGAGAGGCTGGCGTGCGTGAAAAGTTTGCGGCATTTGGCGTCGCACCCGAAGTGACAACGCCATCGCAGCTTCGCGACTTTCTGCGGTCAGAGACCACGCGGTGGGGCGAGGTGGTGCGCAGCAGCGGCATCAAGCTGGAGTAAGGCCGGCTGCCGCCGCATTCGGCACCGTCCAGCGGCTTTGAGCCGATTCCGACGCCGGCACGACCGGCCGATGCGCTGTGCGCTCACAATGCCCGGCATGGCTTCAAGCACTTCACTGCGCACCGCGGACCTTCGTGGTGCTGCGCGTCTGGTCACCGACGCGACTGCCGGCTTGGCGAGTTTGGTCGAGGCTGTGCACGAACGCATCGCGCGGCTGCCGGGCAGGCCGACTGCGCTGCCCGAAGGTCGCACACGCGGTATCACTGGCCTGGTTTACAAGTCGATTCGCGGCGTCACGCACCTGGTGGGTGGCAGCGTTGATGCCTTGTTGGCCCTGCTGGGCCCCGCGTTGAGCCAGGAACAAGTTGCGCCCGAGCGTGAAGCCGTCATCGCGGCGCTGAACGGCGTGCTGGGCGACTACCTCGTCGCCACCGCAAACCCACTGGCAACGCCCATGACGCTGTGCCGTGACGGCCGCGAGTTGCTGCTGCAGGCGGAAGCCTTGGCCGCGGGCCTGCCCCAGGCCACCGGAAAAATCTTGGTGTTGATCCATGGCCTGTGCATGAATGACCTGCAGTGGGCGCGGGAGGGTCACGACCATGGCGCGGCACTGGCTCAAGCGCTGGGCTATACCACGGTCTATGTGCGCTACAACAGCGGCCAGCACATCTCGATCAACGGCCGAGCGTTGGCGCAGCAGTTGGAGCAGCTGCTTAGCCAATGGCCACAACCGGTTGAGCGTTTGGTGTTGCTGGGCCACAGCATGGGCGGCTTGGTGGCGCGCAGTGCCGCACACCACGCGCTGCAGGCCGGCCATCGCTGGCTGCCCTGTTTGAGCGACCTGCTGTTCCTGGGCACGCCGCACCACGGCGCACCGTTGGAGCGGGCGGGGCATTGGGTGGACATCGTGCTAGGCGCCACACCCTATGCAAGGCCCTTTGCGCGCTTGGGCAAGGTGCGCAGCGCGGGCATCACCGACCTGCGCCACGGCGCTTTGCTGGACGAAGACTGGTTGGGGCGCGACCGCTTCGAGCGCCGCGCTCAGTCGCCCCAACCGGTGCCGCTACCCGAAGGCGTGCGTTGCTTTGCAGTGGCCACGAGCATTGGCCAGCGTGCCGGCGACCTGAAAGACCGCTTGATGGGCGACGGCCTGGTGCCGATGGACAGCGCTTTGGGCCACCATGCCGACCCCACACGCGACCTGGCCATTCCGCCCGAACACCAATGGGTCGGCTACGGCATCAACCACCTGGACTTGTTGTGCCACCCGCAAGTGGCTGCGCAGTTGCAGGCTTGGTTGACGCCAAACAAGGAAGGCATGTCCGAGTCAACCCAAAGCCCGGTTCCAATCTGAGCTGGTAGCTCTCCTCTCTTTCCCCTATTCCCATATTCCCATCGTCGCCCTCATCGTTTTCATCGATAGCCGACCCACCCGAACATGACCCTGTTGCGACTGCTGCCCGCTCCGTTCAGAGGCGTCCTCACCGGCGCCCTGTTGGGCCTGAACACTTTGTTTTTTGCAGCCGCGATGGTTCCGCCGGCGCTACTCAAGTTGGTATTGCCGGCCGGCGCGCTGCGCCTGGCTTGTGACCGTACGCTGAACGGCTTGGCGTCGATGTGGGTCGGCGTCAACAGCGCCTGGATGGCGGCGGTTTCACCCCTGGCCTGGGACGTTCAAGGCGTTACCGGATTGCACCGGCACGGCTGGTATCTTGTGTCACCCAACCACCAAAGTTGGGTCGATATCCTGGTGCTGCAAAGGGTGTTCCACAGGCAGATTCCATTCTTGAAGTTTTTTCTGAAGAAAGAACTGATTTGGGTGCCCGTCATTGGCTTGGTTTGGTGGGCGCTGGACTTCCCCTTCATGGCGCGTGGCAAGGGCCAAGGCGCGCGCTCGAATGATCTGAAAACCACACGTGAAGCGTGCGAAAAGTTCAAACGCATTCCCACCACGGTGATCAACTTTGTCGAAGGCACGCGCTTTACTGCCGCCAAGCACGCTGCTCAAAGCAGCCCTTACCGGCACCTGCTCAAGCCCAAAGTGGGTGGCCTGGGCGTGGCGCTGGCCACCATGGGTGAAGTGTTCGAAGCGCTGTTGGACGTCACCATCGTCTACCCCCACGGCACGCCCACGTTCTGGCACCTGCTGTGCGGGCGAATTGACGACGTGGTCGTGCGCGTGCAGCAGCGGCCCATTCCGCCAGAACTGCTGGGTGGCGACCCAGTCGCCGACAAAGCACTGCGCCAGCGCATGGCGCAATGGGTGGAGGTTCAATGGCAGGAGAAAGACCAGCAGATCGGGGAGTTGCTGGCGCGGCCTTGAGTGGCGCCGCCGTCAATCAGCCTCGCCGGTTTCGGAGCTAGGTGGCCTCGCGGCTCGGCAGCTTCCAGCCCGGCCGCACGCGGTGGCAGGTGTAGCCGTTGGGGTAGTGCTCCAAGTAGTCTTGGTGTTCTGGCTCAGCCAGCCAGAAGGGTCCAGCGGCTTTGACTTCGGTGACCACTTTGCCTGGCCATAGGCCTGAGGCGTCCACGTCGGCGATGGTGTCCAGTGCCACTTGGCGTTGCGCTTCGTTGGCGTAGTAAATACCTGAGCGGTAGGCGCTGCCGCGGTCGTTGCCTTGGCGGTCGGGTGTGCTCGGGTCGTGAATCTGGAAGAAAAACTCCAGCAGCGTGCGAAAGCTGATGTGCGCGGGGTCGAACACCACCTCAATGGCTTCGGCATGCGTGCCGTGGTTTCGGTAGGTGGCGTTCGCGACATCGCCGCCGCTGTAGCCCACACGCGTGCTGAGCACGCCGGGCAGCTTGCGGATCAAGTCTTGCATGCCCCAAAAACAGCCTCCTGCAAGGATGGCGGTTTCGCTCGTGTTCACTTTTAACTCCTTGGTTTTGGTGCTTTTAAGGATCAGTCCGCCAGGCCGCCCAAGCGTTCCAGCGCAGCGCGGTCGCGCACGTCGATTCGGCTGCGCCCCAGTTCAACCATACCCGCACGAGCCAACTGTTGCAGCTCAACATTCAGACTCTGGCGAGAAATACCCAGCATGTCAGCGAGATCCGATTGCGCCATCCTCACCACGCTGTCATCACGGTCCTGTAACTGACCGACCAGTACGCGGGCCACTCGCACCGGCAGGGTCGTCAGCGACTGAGCAGCCAAGGTGTCGTAGAGCCTGCGGGCTCGCGTACAGAGCAGCTGCACCACCTGCGCTGAAAGCGTGGTGTGCGCCTGCATCGCCGCGAGCAAAGTCTCGCGTGGAATGCGCACCACCTGGCTGGCCCCACGGGCCGTGGCGTCGTGGATCCAGGGCTGGTTGTCCAAGATCGGAATCAGGCCAAAAACCTGGCCTGGCCCCAGACGGTTGGTCACGTGGCGTTTGCCTTCAGGACTCGTCATCGCCAGCTCAAGGGCGCCCTGCACCACCACCAGTAAGTGGTCGGCTGGGCGCCCACGCCAAGCCACCGTGATGCCGTCGGCAACCGTCTCCAGGCGCGCGGCGCTGGCCAGGCTTTCGATTACTTCATTGCCGCACGCCCGCATCCAAGCTACGTTGGCGATGGCCTGCCGAACGTTGATTGAACGCTCAAGCATTGCGTGCAAACCCTCCCGGCCTGTGTCGGGCTCCTGACAGACGCCGGCCCGTGTCCTGCCCACACTGCAGCCACTCTGACTTCCGCACAAGGGTTTGAAGTGACCGCCGCAACATCCGCCAACGCCGCCTTTCCCGCCATATCCGCTTCTGCGGCCGTAGCAGCGCTGCAGCGCAACGCCGTGGACCATGTGGTCACCGTACCCGACTGGGTGCAATTGTCGCTGCATACGCAATTGCAGAAAGGCGTGCCGGGCATTCGGCTACTGAACGCCTGCAGCGAAAACCAGTGCGTGACGGTGGGTGCCGGCCTGACCATCGGCGGACGCAAACCGATTCTGATGATGCAAAACCAAGGCCTGTACAACTGCGTCAACACCCTGCGCGCGGTGTGCCTGGATGCGCATGTGCCGCTGGTTTTTTTGGTTGGGCAGTTTGGCCGCGAGTTCGCCAATATCGGCCAAGACCCTCGTCAGTCGCGACGCACCATGGTGCGCATCATGGAGCCGATGCTCGACTCGATCGGTGTGCCCTATTTCCGTCTCGACAACGACGCGCACTTGTCGCGCATGGACGAGGCCTATGCGCTGGCGCAAGAGCGAATGAATGCTGTGGTGCTGCTGGTTGGCGCGCCGATGGCCTGGCACTGAAAAAAGGACGATCAACATGATGAATATGGTGCAAGCCTGTGGCGTGGTGGCCAAGCAGCGCGGCGAAGGCTCGCTGCTGGTGGCGACGATGGGCGCGATGTTTGTTTTCGACATGATCGAAGGCGAACAGGGCAACGCGGCCGGTGTGCCGCTGGTGGGTGGCAAGGCCGGGCTGGTGATCGGGTTGGGCGTTGCCAAGCTGAGGTCGGCTATCAGTGGCAAGAGCAGCGGCGAGCCCACTGCGCTGAAAGCGTCGCGCTTGAGTTCAGTGCCGTTGATGGGCGGCGCTGCGGGCTTGGGCCTCGGTTTGGCGCTGGCGCAACCGGGCCGCAAAGTGGTGGTGGTGGATGGTGATGCAAGCTTGCTGATGGAGCTCAGCGGCTTGGTCACGGTGGCCACCGCAGCCCCTTCCAATCTCTTGCACATCGTCATCAAAAACGGCACGCAATTCACTGGCCTGGCCAACTTGGACGCGCCAGCGCGGGGCTTCAGCTTTGCTGATGCCGCGCGCAATGCGGGTTACCGCCACGCCGAAACCATTGACGATGGCGCGCGCTGGGCCGAACGATTCCCTCAACTGCTGGCGATGCCAGGGCCGGTGTTTGTGGAACTGCACGTGGAGCCCGTGCCCCAGCGCGCCAAAGACGGCTTCGAGCAGACCGAGATGCCCGACAAGCAGTTCGCGCGCATGGGCGACGAAGCCTTGGCGGTGCAGCACTACTTGCAGGGCGAGGCCGCGTGATGAGCAGCGCCGAAACTAGCGCCGCCGAAAGCTTCGACTACGTGGTGGTCGGCGCCGGTTCGTCCGGCGCTACCGTGGCGCGCCGCCTGGCCGAGCGACCCGGTACGCGTGTGCTGCTGCTCGAAGCCGGTGCCGCGCGGCAAAACGACTTCTGGGTGCGCACACCGCTGGGCGTGGCCAAGCTGTTGATGAACCCGAACTACGTTTGGCCCTTTCAGACCGAGCCGCAAATGCGGCTGGACGGCAAGTCAATCTACTGGCCACGCGGTAAATTGCCTGGCGGCTCCAGCTCGGTCAACGGCATGATTTATGTGCGGGGTGAGCCGCGCGAGTTTGACCACTGGCGCGCGCTGGGCAACCCCGGCTGGGGCTATGACGAACTGCTGCCGTACTTCAAGCGCATGGAAAGCTACGCGGCCGGCGACGATGCACTGCGCGGGCGCAGCGGCCCCATCGGCGTGACGAGCCTGGGCGACGACCCGCAGACCTTGGGCACCGCCTTTGTCGAAGCCTGCCAGCAGGCCGGCATCCCCAAAACGGCCGACTACAACGGCCGGGGCTACGAAGGCGTTTCTTACCTGCAGCTCAACACGCGTGGCGGCCAGCGCTGCAGCACGGCGCGCGGCTATCTGGGTGACGACAAACCAGCCGGGCTGGACTTGCGCACCGACGCGCAGGCCCTGCGCATCCTGTTTGAGGGCACGCGCGCGGTGGGCGTTGAGTACCGGCAGGGTGGCCAGACGCGGCAGGCGCGGGCACGGGCCGAAGTGATCTTGTCGGCCGGGCCGATCAAATCACCTCAACTGTTGGAGCTGTCGGGTGTCGGCCAAGCGGACCGCCTGCAAGCGCTGGGCGTGCCTGTGGTCGCTGATGTTCAAGGCGTGGGCGAAAACCTCATCGACCATCTCCAAGCGCGCATCACCTTTGCGGCTGCCCAGCGCGTAACGCTCAATGAAATCGTGTCAAGCCCTTGGCGCCAGGCGCTGATGGGCGCCAACTACCTGCTCACCCGGCGCGGGATGATGGCCACGCCCTCGGCAACGGCGCACGCTCTGGCGCGTACCTCGGCCGACCAAGACCGGCCGATGGTGAAAATTCAAATGCACCACATCAGCGGCGCTGACCGCTACGCGCGCACCAAAGGCGCGGGCATGGACCTGTACCCAGGCTTCAGCATTGGCTTGTTCCAGTTGCGCCCAACCTCGCGCGGCACCGTGCACGTCAAGACCACGTCGGCGCTGGACGATCCCGTGATGGACCCGCGCTACCTGGACGCCGAAGAAGACGTGGCCACGATGCTGGCGGCTTTGAAGCTGGGGCGGCGCGTGGTCAGCCAGCCGGCGCTGGCGCCTTATGTCGAAAAGGAAACGCGGCCGGGCATCGATGTGCAGGACGACGCGGCGCTGCTGCACTACATCAAGAGCTGCGGCCAGACCTCTTGGCACCCCATTGGTACCTGCAAGATGGGCCCGAGCGCCGACCCGCTGGCGGTGGTTGATTCCGCACTGAGAGTTCGTGGCGTGCAGGCTCTGCGCGTGGTGGATTCGTCGATCTTCCCCACCATGCCTTCGTCCAACACCAATGCCGCATCCATTGCCACGGGCGAAAAAGCGGCCGACATGATCAGGGAGCTTTAAGCGTGACTACCCATAAAAAACACGATGGCCTGATGGACGGCGACCCTGGCAGCGGCCACCAGGCCGTCATCGGCCGCACGCTGCAAGAAAGCAAGCCTTGGTGGCGCCCGCGCACCGAGGCACCCAAGGGCGCACCCAATGTCGTGGTGGTGTTGCTTGACGACCTGGGCTTTTCGGATTTCGGCTGTTATGGCGGTGAGATCCGCACGCCGAATATCGACGCACTCGCTGCCGGTGGCCTGCGCTTTACCGGCTACACCACGGTGCCGATGTGCACACCCGCCCGCGCAGCGCTGATGACGGGCAAGAACCCGCATTCGGTGGGCTGCGGCTGGCTCACGCACAACAACCCAGGCTACCCCGGTTACCAGGCCGGCGAGATGAGCGCCGATGCGCCCACATTGCCCGAGCTGTTGCGCGCGGCTGGCTACGGCACTTACGGCGTGGGCAAATGGCACAACGTGGCCGACTACAACGCCACGGCCGGCGGTGACCGTTCGGCCTGGCCGCTGCAGCGAGGTTTTGACCGCTTCTACGGGTTCCTCGGTGCCGAGACCAATTTCTTCTCGCCAGGCCACCTGATCGAAGGCAACGAATTTCTGGCCATCGACGAGCACGAAGCCAGCTACTACAGCAGTAACGACTGGACCGACCGCGCCCTGCGTTTTGTGCACGGGCACCGTTCGGCCGCGCCGGGCAAGCCGTTTTATCTTTATGTTGCGCACAACGCGCCTCACGTGCCCTTGCAGGCGCGGCCGGAAGACATCGCACGATATGACGGCGTTTACGACGTCGGCTGGGACGCCATTCGCGCTGCGCGCTTTGAGCGTCAAAAGGCGATGGGTTTGATCCCCGCCGACTGGCAACTGCCGGGCTCCACACCCGGCATCGTGCCCTGGGCCGAAGTGCCAGCCGAACAGCGCCCGGTGATGGCGCACTACATGCAGCTCTATGCGGCCATGGTCGATAACATCGACCAGAACATCGGCCGCCTGGTGGCCGAGCTGAAGGCGATGGGCCAGTGGGACAACACGCTGTTGATCTTGACTTCGGATAACGGCGCGTCATCGATCGGCGGGCCCGAAGGAGCGGCCAACATCTTTGAGAAGCGAATCACGCGCCAAGAGTCACCGACCCTGGCCAAAGAGATGCTGGCGCAGGGTGCGCTCGGCGGTATCGATTCCTACCCGGCCTACCCAGTGGCCTGGGGCCAGGTGTCCAATACACCTTTTCGCTTTTTCAAACGCACGCCGATGAACGGCGGCATCCGGGTGCCCTTCGTCACCAGTTGGCCCGCGCGCATTCCAGACCCCGGGGCGCAACGCACGCAGTGGACGCATGTCACGGACACCTTGCCAACGATCCTGGACCTGCTGGGCCAAAGCTACCCCGCAAAATTCAAGGGTTACCGCACACGCGGGCTGGACGGCACCAGCTGGGCTGCCGCGCTGACCGATGGCGCACTGCCCACCCAGCGCCAGACCCAGCACTACGAGCTGGAAGGCAACCGCGGCTACATCAGCGGGCGCTGGAAGATCGTCTCCCTGCAGCCGCCCGCCACGGCCATTGATCTGGAGCGTTGGATGTTGTTCGACCTGGTGGCCGACCCGACGGAATGCCACAACATTGCGGCCCAGCATCCGGACACCTTGCGGTCGCTGATCCAGGCCTTTGAGGCGGATGCCAAGGCCAACTACATCTACCCGCTGGACAACCGCGATAACCGACGTGTGTTGCCGCTGCCCCCCTTCCTGGTAGACGATTACGCGCTCCCACGTCTGTTCTACCCCGGCACCGAAACCGCATCGCCGATGACGGTGGCGCCGCTCTTGTCCGACCGCGACTTCGAGGTTGAAGTGGTGTTCACGCATGCGCTGGGCCAAGAAGGTGTGCTGTACGCCATGGGCGACAACATGAATGGCCTTGCAGCGTTTGTGTTGTACGGCGCTGTGCACGTCGCATTCACAGCCGGTGCGGCCATTCGGCGCACGGTTGCGGTGCCGCTGCCAGCGGGTGCGCACCGCTTGGTGTTGCGGCACCATGCACCGGGCCAACGCCAGGGCATCGGCAAGGTCTTGTTGGACGGTCATGCTCACGGCGAAACCCTGAACATGTCGCCCACTTTTTTGCGCCTGGGCGGCGAGGGCGTGGATGTGGGCCTTGACCGCAAACGCAAGGTGTCGGCGCTGTATGCGGGCCGCGGCACTTTTGCCTACCCTGGGCACATCGACCACGTTCGGGTGACACCTGGGCCGCAAGCGCCGGGCAGCTTGGCCAACCGGCCCGAAGCCCAGGCCCAATTGGATTGAAGGTTTACTGAAAGAACTTGGAGACACACATGGCATACACCACGACCCGTCGCCAAACCTTGGGCGCCCTCACCAGCCTGGCTACGCTTGCGGCCACGAGCACGCCGCTGCGGGCACAAGCCGCCTGGCCCAGCAAGCCGCTGAAAATCGTCGTGCCCTACCCGGCAGGCGGCTCACCCGACGTCTTTGCGCGCCAGCTGGGTGAAGAGCTTGCGCGCCAGCTGGGTGTCACCGTCATCATTGACAACAAGCCCGGCGCCTCGGGCTTGCTGGGCATGCGCGCCGTGTCGCAAACCGCTGCCGACCTGCAAACCTTCGCCTATGCCTCATCGGGCCAGGTCACGCTCACGGCCATGAACCCGAAGTTCGACTTGCTCAAAGAACTGAAGCCGGTTGTCCACTTGAGCGCTTCGCCCTTCATCGCCGTGGTGAATGCCGATTCACCCATCAAGACCATGGGGGAGTTGATTGCTGCGGTTCAGGCGCAGCCAGGCAAGCTGTCGTTTGGCAGCGCCGGGCCGGGCTCGCCAGCGCACATGGCGGTGGAATACCTCGAAGAGTCGACGAACAACTTCAAAGCCCTGCATGTGCCGTTCAAAGGCGCGATCGAGTCGATCAACGCCATCCTGGGCGGTCAGATCGACTTCACGATTGGCGTGCTGGGTGCAGCCGCACCGCACATCAAGGCGGGCAAGCTGCGTGCGCTGGGCGTGACGACGGCCAAGCGCAGCCCGCTGCTGCCGAATGTGCCAACGATTGCCGAAGCCGGCGGCGGCAATTACGCCTTCCAGTCCTGGGGCGGCATGATGATGCACGCCGATACGCCAGATGCCGTCATCGCCCGCGCTGCAACGGCGTTCACGGCCGCTATGCAAAGCGAGGCTGTCAAAAAGTTGCTGATGAACACGGGCTCGTCCGCTGAAATCAGCGAATCACCTGCTGCGTTTGCTGCTCAACTGCGCCGCGACATCGCCATGGAGCGGCTCATCGTCAAGCGGTTGGGGATCGTCCAGGAGTGACGGCATCTGCCAGCAGGTCCACACGAATGACCGGCTTGCCCATCGCCGCAACGGCGGCTTGCGCGTAGGCCTGGCGGAAGTCGGCGTCTGATTCAAAGCGCTGACTTCCCACCGTGTCGGCGATGGCCAGCAATTTGTCAGCGGTCAGCAGCTTGCCGCTGGCGCGGCGTGGCTCGCACTGGTTGGCCACAAACACTTCGTCAAGCCAGCGCCGCCCGGCTTCGGGCGAAAGCGCCTGCGCAGACACCGGCACCAAGATCTCTACCGATTCATGCGCACCAAACACCACGGTCACATCTTGCCGCATGGCTGCCTGATCAAGTTGAAGAGTGGGCAGTTTAGGTTGGCCGCACGCCCGTCCGGCTGATGCAGGTCAACTGGCAGCGGAGTTCAGCCCCCGCGCTTGCTCGAATCCCATTGATCCATCAAGCGTTGGTCGCGTGCACTTTCCGCTTCGATCGAGTCTTGCGGCAGTTGCTTCATGCAATCCGCCAATGCTTGGGGGTCGAGGTTCGTCGCTGCGTGAGACGCAGCTTGGGCTTTGGCTTTGCCCACCGCGCCTTCGCGCGGAGCGCTGCCATCCCAGGCAAAGGAATTGCCAAATTCAGGCGGGTCGGGCAGGCAGTCGTTTTTGTAGAGCGGCGGGCCGTCGGTGGCAAACGGTGAGAAAGAAATGGTCTTCTCGAAGATCAAGGGCCGGCCCGTTGGCGTGGAGGGCCATTGGGACATGCTGCTGATGGCCTGGCGCGCCAGGCGTTCAGCGGCGGGCGATGTGGACCACAAGGTGTCGAGCCGGGCCAAGCGGCCATCGGGCGCGATCTCGACACGAAAGCGCACGGCGCCTTGGTCCGGCCCTTCGAAGGCTGTACCCATCACGCTGCGCACCTGCTGGCCCCAGGTGTAGCGGTAGCCCTTGCTGTTCTTGAGCGTGTACTTCGCGGCGAAGGCCCACTCGGCTGCTGTGGGCGCGGCCGGCGCGGCCATGGAGACCAAAGCGCGCAGTGGTTCGTGTGGCACCTGCTGCGGGCTTTCCGGCAACACCGCAACAGGCAATGCGGGCGCAGAGCGCGTACGGGGGTTGTGAGTTGCACGCTCCAGCTCAGCCACTGCGGGCGCTGCCGGCAAGAGTTGCAACACCACCACTGTTTGCTCGTTGGCAGCTCTCTCAGGCTTGTTGTCCAGAGTGAACGGATGCTTGGAGGCCAAGGCCAACAGCAGCGCATGCATAGCCACGCTCAAAACGAGGGACAGGCGGGGTCTGCTTTTGAAGTGGGGCCGGTGCTGTGACTGGGCCGTGTCGGCGCTAGGCGGTGGAGGCAGCAGAGGGTTCAGCACCCAGCCAGTTTCGGTCAAAAAACGAGGGCGGCTTGCGGTTCAACCCGGCGCTGGCCTTTGCAAGCGCAAGGGAGTGCATTGTTTGCCCTTGCCCAGCGGTCAAGTGCCCGTAAACGCAAAGTCAACTTCTGGCTTCAGCCCGCTAACGATGCGCGCAATGCTTTTGCCGGAGCCGCAGGAGTGGGTCCAACCCAGCGTTCCATGCCCCGTGTTCAAGAACAGATTGGCCAGCTTGCTGCGGCCGATGATGGGCACGTTGCTGGGCGTGGCTGGCCGAAGGCCGGTCCAGAACTGCGCTTGTTCTGTGTCGCCAGCCCCCGGAAACAATTGCTCGACGCGTTTGACGATAGCCTCGCAGCGCACGCGGTTGAGGTCACGGTCATAACCGTTCAGCTCAGCGGTACCCGCGATGCGCAGGCGGTCACTGCCTGGTGTGCCTGACGCAGTTTGCGTGGTCAGCCGCGAGAAGACGAGCTTGTATTCGTCATCGGTCAGTGACACCTGATGCGCGATGGATGCGTCCTTGACGGGCATCGTCACCGAGTAGCCCTTGGCCGGGTAGATGGGCAAGTGAATGCCTAGCGGCTGCGCATACAGCGGGCTCAGGCTGCCCATGGCCAGCACGTAAGCGTCCGCGCGCAGGCGCTGAAAACGGCCTTCGCTGTCGGTGGCTTCGACATGGTCGATGCGGCCTTGGGCTTCGCGCAGCGCGGTGACGGTGTGGCTCATCAAGAAGCACACGCTGTCTGCTTCACAGCGCTTGACGAGCTCGCGCGCAAAGCGGTTGGCGTCACCCGATTCGTCCTCGGCGGTGTAGGTGGCGCCGGCCAACTGAGGGCGAATGTGGCGCAGCGCGGGCTCCAGCCGTACAGCCTCGTCGGCAGAAATGACGCGCCGGTCACAGCCCAGCGCCCGCATTTGCGCGGCCGGGCCTTCGGCGCCATCAAATTCTTTTTGGCTGGTGTAGAAGTGCAGAATGCCCTGCGTGCGCTCGTCATAAGCAATGCCAATGTCGCGGCGCAGTCGCTGCAGCGTGTCGCGGCTGTAGGTGCCCAGCCGGACGATTTGCTCAATGTTGTGACGGGTGCGCGCGGGCGTGCACTCACGCAAAAACTGCAGGCCCCACAACCATTGCCGCATATCGGCGCGAATGCGGAAGAGCAGTGGTGCATCTTCTTTGCCCAGCCACTGCAGCACCTTGAGTGGCGCGCTCGGGTTGGCCCAGGGCTCGGCATGGCTTACTGAAATTTGGCCGCCGTTGGCGAAGCTGGTTTCGGCAGCGGGTGAAGCCTGGCGGTCGACAACCGTGACCTCGTGGCCTTGTTGGCGCAGGAAGTAGGCTGATGTGACGCCGAGCAGGCCGGCGCCCAGAACAATGACTTTCATGGCGATGACTCCAAGAGATGGGCTGCGAATGACCGGTTTGCGTCAGGAAGCTCGCCAGCACCCAGCCGACTTACAGGCCCACAGCGCAACCTTCAGCGATGTTTTCTGCACTTAAGAATCGCTGGGCTAACAGCACCCAATAGGCGCTGCCGATGGCGATGTTGTCGTCGTTGAAGTCGTAGCCGGGGTTGTGCACCATGCAGGCGCCCGCGCCGCCGGACTCGCCCGTGCCGTTGCCGATTAACAAGTAGCTGCCGGGCACGCGTTCCAGCATGAAGGCGAAGTCTTCGCTGCCCGTCAAGGGTGGACCTTGCGGCGTGACCCGATCCGCGCCGAGCAGTTCAACTGCCACAGCACGGGCGAAGGCGGTTTCGGCCATGGTGTTCACCAGCACGGCGTAGCCGGGGCGCCACTCAATTTGCGCAACAACCCCCAGGCTTTCGGCTTGAGCCCTGACGAGCGACTTGATGCGACGCTCCAACACGGCGCGTACCTCACGGTCTAGCGCGCGCACGCTCACCTCCAGGGTGGCCGTGGCCGGAATCACGTTGTTAGCCTTGCCGGCGTGCAGTGCGCCGACCGTGACCACAGCCGCTTGAAGCGGGTCGATGTTGCGCGCGACGACTGTCTGAAGCGCCATCACGATGCTGGCCGCGGCGACGATAGGGTCTGCTGCGCGGTGGGGCATGGCGCCGTGGCCGCCCGTGCCGGTGAGCGTAACGGTCGCGTAGTCGGACGACGCCATGGCCGCACCCTCGCGCAGCACCAGGCGCCCCTGTTCGATACCCGGCATGTTGTGCATGGCAAACACGGCATCGCAGGGGTAACGGTCGAACAGGCCGTCCGCCATCATGCGCAGTGCGCCACCGCCGCCCTCTTCGGCCGGCTGAAAGATCAAGTTCAGCGTGCCGTCGAACGAAGCCTGCTCGGCAAGGTGTCGCGCCGCCGCCAGCAGCATGGCGGTGTGGCCGTCGTGGCCGCAAGCGTGCATCACACCGGGTTGGACGCTGGACCACTCGGCGCCGCTGGCTTCGTCAATGGGCAGCGCATCCATGTCGGCGCGCAGGCCCAGGCGCTTGCGGCCGTCGCCACGCGACAGCGTGCCCACCACGCCCGTGCCGCCGATGCCCCGCTCTACCGCGTAGCCCCAGCCTTCGAGCTTGTCGGCCACGAGCGTGGCTGTGCGGTGTTCTTCAAAAGCCAGTTCGGGATGGCGGTGAATGTCACGGCGCAGGCTGATGAACTCGACGCAGCGGGCCTGCAGCGCCCTGGCCAGGTAGGCTCCAGCGCTTGCGTTTGCAGTCACGCTCGCTGGCACTTTTGCGGCCACGGTTGAGGTCTCGGTGATCACGGCGCGCAGCGCGCTTATTGCGGCAGCAGATTGATCTGCTTGGCGATGGCGCGGTAGCGGGCGGTTTCAGCTTCGAAGAACTTGGCCGACTCAGCCAGCGTCATCGGCGGCGAGACCAGCTGGGTCTGTGCTGTCAGTTGTGCCCGCACGGCCGGGTCCTGCAGGGTTTTGCCGATGGCGGCGTGCAGCCGGTTGACGACCTCTTCGGGCGTGCTCTTGGGCACCATGAAGCCGGTCCAGATCTTGTAGGCGAAGTCTTTCAGCGCTTGACCTTCGTTGGCTGTCGGCAGGTTTTTCAACAAGTCCGAGCGCTGCGCACCGAGCTGGCCGATGACCTTCAACCGCCCTTGGTCGGCCAGCGCGCCCATACCCGCGCTGTACACCAACACCGCAAAGTCCACTTGGCCGCCGCTGATGTCCTGCAACAAGGGTGCATTGCCTTTGTAGGGCACATGCGCCAGCTTGACGCCAGTGGTGGCCTGCACGTTTTCAAGGATCAGGTGGTAGAGCGAGCCGATGCCCACACTGCCATAGGTCAAAGGCTTGTCTGCCGACTTGCGCGCCAAGGCGATTAACTCGTCAACGTTGGAAACCGGCAAATCTTTGCGCGTCACGAACACCATCACTGCATCGGCGACCGGATGCACCAGACGGAAGTCTTCGGTCTTCAGCTTCACGGCGGCGTTGGCCAGCGGCGAAAGAATGACCTCGTTGGGCGAACCCTGAAACACGTAATACCCGTCGGCGGGCGCCGCCAGGACTTTCTGTGCTGCCAGCGCGCCACTGACGCCGCCCAGGTTTTCCACCAACACCTGTTGCCCCAGCTCTTTGCCCAGCGGCGTATTGAAGATGCGCGCAATGGCGTCCGAGGGGCCGCCCGCAGGATAGGGCACCATCAGGTTGACGGGCTTGGCCGGGTAGCTTTGCGCGAGAACCGCGCCTGCGCCGAGCGCCAAGCTGGCCGACAAAACCAAGGATTGCAGAAGTCTGAATCGGGACATGAATAGCTCCTTGAAGCGGGTACCTGTGGGGCGCGCCGTGAAGGCTGCACATTCAGCCGGGGTGGTAGCGCAGGCCGAATGTAGGAGCGGCCTCATGCAAAGTCCAATGCATTGTTCTTTCAATGTCCATGAGTTTGAAGTGCATACTGATCGCGCACCAACCGACGCCACCCACCATGACGCTTGTCCAGCTTCGGCACCTGCTCTCATTGGCTCAAACCGGCTCGTTCAGCAAATCGGCCACCGCTCTTTTTCTCACCCAGCCCGCGTTGAGCCGCAGCATTCGGGCACTGGAGGCTGAACTGGGCCAGTCCTTGTTCGACCGGGTGGGTCGGGTGAGTGAACTCACCCCGTTTGGGCGTGATGCGGTCGAGCGCGCGCGCGAGCTCGTGCTGGCTGCCGATGACCTGCGCGAGCGTGGCCGTCTGGCCGATGACGGCCAGGACGGCGTGCTGCGCGTGGGCATGGGCTCGGGCCCTGGCGCCATGTTGATGACGCCGCTGCTCCTGAAGATGGCGCAGGAGCGGCCGCGGCTGCGCGTCGACGTGGCCCGCGCCGGCACCGACTTGCTGGTGCAAGCGCTGCGTGAACGCGCGCTGGATGCGCTGGTGGTGGATGCCCGTTCGTTGCGCCCCGCGCCTGACCTCCACACCCAGTTTGTGCGCGAGATGCGCGGCTCGCTTCTGGTGCGCCGCGGGCACCCGCTGTTGAAGCAACGTAAAAGTTTGAGCTTCGACGACCTGTTGCGCTACCCCGTAGCCTCGACGCCGTTGTCCGATGAAGTGGCGCGGGTGTTGGTCGAGCGTTACGGGCCGCGCGCACACCCCACCCAGTTCATCACCCTGCGCTGCGAAGAGCTTCCCAGCCTGGTCGAGATTGCGCGGCACAGCGACGCTGTGCTGCTGGCCATTCGCGCAGCCGCCCCAGATTTGATTGAGCTGAAGATGCAGCCCGCGCTGGACGCCTCGGCCCGCTTTGGGCTCGTGACGCTCAGGCGCCGGACCGCGCCGCCTGGGTTGGCGATCGTCCGCGCGCTGATGGAAGAATTGCTGGTTGATCGTCCGACATAGCGATACGGGCTGGTCCGTTGTTTGCCGGCAATCGCTTCAGCGGACCGGCTGAGCGCAGGCTTCGGTCACGACAAGCGTCATGCAGCGGCCTCCTGCGTGGAGCCCATGCGCACGATCTGAACCGGCACGTGCTTGTGCCACGGCGTGCCTGCGAAGGGATCCCGGTTGGCCGAATCGGTGAGTTCGTTGAGCGACACGCCCCTGTGCACCGGGGTGCCATCGGTCGTGTGTGTAGTCGAGTCCGTGACCATTGGGCAGGGCGACGTGGCCGGGCTGCAGGTCCTCGCCCAGTTCGACCGGCGCTTGCGCCTGACCGCGGCGCGTCGTCATGCGGACCCAGTCGCCTTCCTGGCAGCCGATCTTCTCGGCGTCGGCGGGGTTCATGCGCAGCGTGCCGAAGGTGCCGCGGTGGTGCCAAGATGCATCGCGAATCGAGGTGTTGCTCGTGTCGCTGCGGCGCTCGCCGGCCGAGAGCACAAAGGGGTATTCGGCGTCAGGCAGCGGCCGCTCCTGGTCCAGGCTGGCCAACTCAGCCAGCATCTCGTCGATGCGCAGGTTGATCTTGTGGTCGGGCAGCCGTACGGCCTGCCAGCTGTCGGCGTATTCGCTCACCGAATAGATGACGCCCGAGGGTCGCGTGAGGATGGCATCGAATAGCTTATTGCCGGCGGCCAGCGCGCTGCCGGCAAAGCCGGCCCTTGTTGCTGAGTCGCTGTTCTTGCGAACGAACATTTGACTCAAGCCCCACAGCGACGCGGCCGGCGCATAGCCTACGGGCAAGCTGGGGCCCAGTGTGCGATAGAGCACGACGGGTGCATAGCGCGCCACCTTCGGATCGCGAGCCGACTTCCAGCCGAAGGCCAGGCCAAAGGCTGTTCGGCCCCAACGTGCAGCGCGCCGCAGCAGGCGGTAGTGGCTGTCGTCAAGTTCACCCAAGTTCTCGACCAGGCGTGCGTGGATCTCAGCTTCGGTCAAGGTGCCGGGGCGGGGCGGGAACAAGGGCTGGCGCAGGTGAAAGGCGTTGCGCGGAAACTCGACGTTGAAAAAAGTCGCTTCAGCCTTCTCGAACTGGCTGGTGGCTGGCAAGACGTAGTCGGCCTGGCGCGCGGTTTCGGTCATCGCCACGTCGATCACCACGCTCAGCTCAAGTGCCCGCAGCGCCTCGCGCATGCGCTGGCTGTCGGCGAGCGAGTGCACGGGGTTGCTGCTCTCGATGAACATCGCGCGAAATCGCTGCGGGTGGTCGGTGAGGATCTCCTCAGGTATCACGTTGCAGGGAATCAGCCCCATGATGACCTTGGCACCGGTGACCGGGCTGTGCGAGCCCGGCCGCGGCTTGGCGCCGTTGCTCGTTCGTTGGCCTGCCGGCGCTGCGCTCTCGCGGGTGGAGACCGACAGGTTCAGCAAGGGCACAAACGCGTTGTTGGTGCCCGGCCTGGCGTAGTGCCCCGCAAGCAGCCAGACGAGGCGGTTCAAGTAGCTGTTGAGCGTGGAGTGCAGGTTCATCTGCACACCCAGGTCTTCGATCATCGACACACTGGCCGCCCGCGCAATGCGCTCGGCCACCTGGCGCAGCAAGGCTTCGTCGACCCCACAGACCTTGGCGTACTCGGGCACCGGGATGCGCCGCAAGGCTTCGGCCACCTGCGCGTAGCCGGTGGTGTGCGCATCGAGCCACTCTTTCGCAACCAGGCCGTCTTGCACCAGGATGGCGGCCAATGCCGCAAGGCACCAGGCGTCGGTGCCGGGGCGAACCGCCAGGTGGTAGTCGGCCATTTCGGCCGTCTCGCTGCGGCGCGGGTCGATGACGATCAACGAGCGCTTGGGGTCCTTCTGGATGTCGCGCAGGATGACTCGCGTGCGTGCAAAGCCGTGCGACTGGAACGGGTTCTTGCCCAGGAAGACCGCGACCTCGGCGTGCTCGAAATCACCGTGCACGCCCGCGCCCATCATCTTGCCCTGGACCCAGGCTTCGCCGGTCTTCTCCTGCGCCAGGGCGTTGGATCGGTAGACGATGCCCAGGGCCTTGATGGTGCTGTCGGCATAGGTGCCGCCCAGGTGGTTGCCCTGGCTGCCACCGCCGTAGTAGAGGATGCTGGCCCCGCCGTGGTGGGACTTGATCGCAGCAAGCTTTTCTGCGATTTCACGCATCGCCGTGGCCCAGTCGATGTCTTCGTAGCTGCCATCGGCGCGCCGCCGCTTGGGGCTGCTGATGCGGTCAGCCCCGTTTTGGTAGTAGTCCATGCGCTGCGACTTTTCGCAGACATAACCTTGCGAAGTGGGGTGGTCCTTGTCGCCGCGGGCTTTGACGATGCGGCCGCCCTCAGTTTGGACTTCAAGGCCGCAATTCAGCGAGCAGATGATGCAGGCCGTTTTCTTCCACTCTGCCGCCAACGGTGCGCTCATACATGGCCTTGTTGAAGCTGCATGACGCAGGGCCGCATCATGAGATAATGAACGTTATCCTAAAAACACTGACCGTTGCTGTCAACCCGGCGACACCACCTTTTGGCCATGCGCTATCCGAAAGACCATAAAGACGCGTCGCGTCAACGTCTCATCGAACTCAGTGGCAGCCACGCCAAGAAGCACGGTTTCAACGAAACCGGCATGGCCTCGCTGGCGGCATCGGCCGGCGTGACCACCGGCGCGCTGTACAAGCATTTCGACGGCAAGTCGGGGCTGTTCACAGCGCTGGTTACCGCCGAGCTGGAGCGCACGGCGCGGATGTATGCCGCATTGGCTCCATCAGACCCAGCCGGCGCCCCCAGATTGCTGGCGGGTTACCTCAGCATCGGGCACCTCCGGCACCCTGAGCAGGGATGCCCCTTGCCGTCGCTCACGCCCGAGATCGCGCGCGCCGACGACAGCACCAAGGCGGCGTTCCAAGACGGTTTGCTCGACATTCACGCGCAGGTGCAGCGCCAAACCGCTAGTGCCGAAAGTGCCTGGACGCTGATCGCTCAAAACGTCGGCGCGGTCATGCTGGCGCGCGCCGTTAGCGACGAAGCGCTGCAACAAGAGATTCTCTCGGCCGCGCGCAAGGCGGGGGAGAAGCTGCTTGTGGTGCCAGACAACGGATCGCCCTCAGACTGAAGTAGTCTGCGCCCGGGGACTCTCAAAGCGTTGCAGCCAGCCGCGTGCCTTGGTCGATGGCGCGCTTGGCATCCAACTCGCCGGCTTCAAACGCGCCACCGATCAGCTGCACCTGAACGCCGGCGGCCAGCAGCGGTGCTTGCAACTCGCGCAGCGGTTCTTGCCCCGCGCACAGCACGATGGTGTCGACATCGAGCACGGTGCCGTCCTTGCGCTGCTCGCCAAAACTCAGCGCCAGGCTGACGCACCCGGGCTGTGCGCTCGGGCCAATGCGCTCGTAGTTGGCGCCAGCAATCATTTCCACATTTTTCGTCTTCAGTGCAGCGCGGTGGATCCAGCCCGTGGTCTTGCCAAGCGAAGCGCCGTGCTTACCGGGTTTGCGCTGCAGCAACAGTACCTCGCGCGCGGGCGCTTCGGGTTGCGGGCGCGCCAAGCCGCCGCGCTGGACCTCAGGGTCCGCCACGCCCCACTCGCGCAGCCAAGTGGCGAGATCGGTAGTGGGCGAGATGTGGCCCTTGTCGGTGCCCGTGGTCAGGTATTCCGCCATGTCAAAGCCAATACCACCGGCACCGATCACGGCCACTCTGCGGCCAACGGGCTTTTTGTGCAGCAACACATCGATGTAGCTCAGCACCTGCGGGTGGTCCTGGCCGGGGATCTTCGGGTCGCGCGGGCTGACGCCGGTGGCCAGCAACACCGTGTCGAAGCGCTGTGCCTGCAGGGCGGCGGCGTCGACCCGGGTGCCCAGGTGCTGGTGCACGCCGGTGAGTTCGAGCCGGCGCGCAAAGTAGCGCAGCGTTTCTTCGAACTCTTCTTTGCCGGGAATGACCTTGGCCATATTGAACTGACCGCCGATTCGATCAGCCGCGTCGTACAGGTGCACCTCGTGGCCACGCTCGGCCAGTGTGGTGGCTGCAGCCAAGCCCGCTGGTCCCGCCCCAACGACGGCCACGCGCCGCTTTGCGGGCGCGATGGGAATGACCAACTCGGTTTCGTGGCAGGCGCGGGGGTTGACCAGGCAGCTCGACATCCGGTTGGAAAACGTGTGATCGAGGCATGCCTGGTTGCACGCAATGCAAGTGTTGATCTCGTCGCGCCGGCCCTGCGCAGCCTTGTTGACAAACTCGGCATCAGCGAGGAACGGCCGCGCCAGGCTGACCATGTCGGCATCGCCGCGCGCAATCACTTCCTCACCGACCTCGGGCATGTTGATGCGGTTGCTGGTGATGACCGGAATGCCGATGCCTTCAGCGCGCAAGGCGTCGCGCAGTTTCTTCGTCACCCAGGTGAAAGCGGCACGCGGCACGCTGGTGGCGATGGTCGGGATGCGCGCCTCGTGCCAGCCGATGCCGGTGTTCAGAATGCTTGCGCCGGCAGCGGTAACTGCGCGCGCGAGCTGCATCACCTCAGGCCAGGTGCTGCCCTCGGGGATCAGGTCAATCAGGCTGATGCGGTAAATGATGATGAAGTCGGGCCCGACGGCTTCGCGGATGCGGCGCACGATCTCAACGGCCAGCCGCATGCGGTTTTCATAGACCCCGCCCCATTCGTCGCTGCGCTTGTTGGTGTGCGTGACGAGAAATTGATTGATGAAATAGCCCTCGCTACCCATGACCTCAACGCCGTCATAGCCCGCCTCGCGAGCCAGCCTGGCGCAACGCACGAAGGCCCGAATCTGGCGTTCAATGCCGCGTGCAGTCAGCTCGCGCGGGGTGAACGGCGATATCGGGCTCTTGAGGCGGGACGGCGCTACGCAGAACGGCTGGTAGCCATAGCGCCCGGTGTGCAGAATCTGTAGCGCGATCTTCCCGCCTTCTGCATGCACGGCATCGGTCACTGCCTTGTGTCGGTGCGCCGCGCCGCTGGTGGACAGGGTGCCGGCAAAGGGCTTGGCCCAGCCTTCGATGTTGGGCGCGAACCCGCCCGTGACGATCAACCCGACCCCGCCACGCGCGCGCTCGGCAAAAAACGCCGCCATGCGGGGGAAGTTCTTGCGCCCGTCTTCCAGACCCGTGTGCATGCTGCCCATCAGCACGCGGTTTTTAAGGGTCGTGAAACCCAAGTCGAGCGGGGCAAGCAGGTGTGGATACATCTTTCGCAGTCTGCGCTAAGCCGCGCTCAAGATCAACCTGCCTTACCGATGTACAGCCCACCGACTAGCGCTCGTCCTCACTCCACCGTCACTGACTTCGCCAAGTTCCGCGGCTTGTCCACATCAGTCCCGCGCGCGCAGGCCGTGTGATAGGCCAGCAATTGCAGCGGCACGGCGTGCAAGATGGGGCTCAGGGCCCCGTAGTGTTCGGGCATTCGAATGACGTGTACGCCGCTGTCGTTTTGAATATGGGTGTCGCTGTCCGCGAATACAAAGAGTTCGCCGCCGCGCGCACGCACTTCTTGCATATTGCTCTTGAGCTTTTCCAGCAGTGCGTCGTTGGGTGCGACGGTGACGACGGGCATGGCGCTTGTGACTAAAGCCAAGGGACCGTGTTTGAGTTCGCCGGCCGGGTAGGCCTCGGCGTGGATGTAGCTGATCTCCTTGAGCTTCAGCGCGCCTTCCAGCGCCACGGGGTAATGCAGACCACGGCCTAGGAAGAGGGCGTTTTCCTTCTTGGCAAACTCCTCACTCCATGAGATGACCTGCGGCTCCAGTGCCAGCACGGCTTGCACGGCCACGGGCAGGTGGCGCAGTTCTTTCAGCGCGGCTGCTTCTTGTTCGTCGTTCAGGCGGCCGCGCACTTGGGCCAGGGCGAGGGTCAGCAAGTAAAGACCCACCAGCTGGGTGGTGAAGGCCTTGGTGCTGGCCACGCCGATTTCGGCGCCCGCGCGCGTGATGAAGTTGAATTTGCACTCGCGCACCATGGCGCTGGTGCTGACGTTGCAGATGGTCAGCGTGTGTTCCATGCCCAGTGAGCGCGCGTGTTTCAGCGCGGCCAGGGTGTCGGCGGTTTCGCCGCTTTGTGTGATGGTGACCACCAAGGTCTTGGGGTCGGGCACGCTGTCGCGGTAGCGGTATTCGCTGGCAATTTCCACGCTGGTGGGAATGCCCGCCACGCTCTCCAGCCAGTATTTCGCGGTGCTGCCGGCGTAGTAACTGGTGCCGCAAGCCAAGATCAGCACGCGGTCCACTTGTTTGAACGCGCGGTAGGCGCCGTCGCCGAACAGCTCGGGGCTGATGCCTTGCACGCCGTCCAGCGTGTCGGCAATGGCCTTGGGCTGCTCGAAAATTTCTTTCTGCATGTAGTGGCGGTAGGGGCCCAGCTCGGCCGCGCCGGTGTGGGCCTGTACGGTGCGCACCGGGCGCTCAACGCGGTGGAAGCGGCCGTCGGCGCCTTTGCTGGTGATCCAGGTTTTGCCGATCTGCAGGTCAACCACATCGCCTTCTTCCAGATAGACGATTTGGTCGGTGACGCCGGCCAGGGCCATGGCATCACTGGCCAGGAAGTTTTCGCCAGCGCGCTCACCAACACCGATGCCCAAAATAAGCGGTGAGCCTTCGCGCGCGCCGATCACGCGGTGCGGCTCGTCGCGGCAGAACACGGCGATGGCGTAGGCGCCTTTGAGCCGGCCCACGGTGCGCTGCACGGCGTCAAACAAGTCGCCCTCATACAAGAGGTGCACCAAGTGCGCGATGACTTCCGTGTCGGTCTGGCTGGTGAAGATGTAGCCCCGGCCCTTGAGTTCAGCGCGCAGCTCGTCGTGGTTTTCAATGATGCCGTTGTGCACCAAGGCGATCACCCCGCTGCCGTCGGCGGCGCCGTCTGCGGTTTTGTGTGGGCCGGCCGAAAAGTGCGGGTGCGCGTTGTGCACCGCCGGCACGCCGTGTGTGGCCCAGCGGGTGTGGGCGATGCCGGTGCCTGCGTTGATGCCGTCTTCGTCGATCAGGGATTGCAGTTCACTCACGCGCGAGGTGCTGCGAGCACGGCGCAGGTGGCCGCCCTGGTGAACGGCCACACCGCAGCTGTCATAGCCCCGGTATTCAAGCCGCTTGAGGCCTTCAACCAAGATGGAAACGATGTTGCGTTGACTGACGGCGCCGACGATGCCACACATGGTTTGGTCCCTTTTGGCGCTGATGGCGCCCTTTGTTGAAGGTGATACAGATCCTATGGGGCCGAATGCTAGGCGGGCTGGGCCATCAACGGATTTCAAGTTTCGTGAGGAATTGCAAGTTTCTGTCGTGTTGATGGTTTGACGAACGAATATTGCAAAAGACGTCTACGTATGGAGATAATGAGCCAATGCCTATCGAACTCGACGCCACCGACTTGCGGGTGCTGCAGCTTTTGCAGCAGGACGCTTCGCGTTCAAACCAAGACTTGTCAGCCGAAGCTGGGGTTTCGCCAGCCACAGCGCTGCGGCGCGTGCGGCGGCTGGTGGAAAGCGGCGTCATCGAGCGGCAAGTGGCCGTCATCTCGCCCCAGGCCGCCGGTTTGCCCGCCGGCCTTCAAGCCTTGGTGGAAGTGACGCTGGACCGCCAAGGCGTGGAACACCTGGACGCCTTTGAATCGCTGGCTGTGGCCGAGCCGGCCGTGCAGCAGTGTTGGCGCGTCAGCCCGGGGCCGGACTTTGTGCTGGTGGCCCACGCCCCCGATATGGCTGCCTACCAGGCGCTCACGCAACGGCTGTTTACGCAGAACGCCAACGTGCGCAACGTGAAAGCCTTCTTCGCGGTAAAGAGGGCCAAGTTTGACCCGGCTGTACCGCTCAAGCCTGTTTGAGAATGGCCAAGCCCTTGAGGTAATCACCTTCCGGGAAGGTCATCGTTGTGGGATGGTCGGCTGCCGCTTCCAGTCGCGCCAGGATGGCGCCGTCCACGCCGGCGTCCGCGGCAGCGCCGGCCACGATCTTGTGGAACAGGTCGGCGTTGATACCGCCCGAACAACTGAAGGTGAGCAACAAGCCGCCCGGTGCCAAGAGCTTCAGCGCCAGCCGGTTGATGTCTTTGTAGGCCCGCGCGGCGCGTTCGGCGTGGGCGGCAGCGGGCGCAAATTTGGGCGGGTCCAGCACGATGGCGTCAAATCTCTCGCCCGCCGCAAGCCGCTCGCGCAGGTGCGCGTTCACGTCAGCGTCCAGGGCCGTGTGACGGGCGGCATCAAAGCCGTTCATGGTCACGTGCTCGTTGGCCAGTGCGAGGGCTGGCGCTGAAGAGTCAACGCTGGTGACGTGTTGCGCGCCGCCAGCCAACGCAGCGACAGAGAAGCCGCCGGTGTAGCAGTAGCAGTTGAGCACCCGCGCCAAGCCGAATTGCTGCACCCACTGGCCAAAACGCGCGCGGTTGTCGCGCTGGTCGAGGTAGAAGCCGGTTTTGTGGCCGTCGGCGATGGGCACGTTCAGGCGCCAGCCGTGCTCGCGAATCGTCACCGTCGGCACACCTTCACCGCGCAACCAGCCGGTGCGAGCCTCCAGCCCTTCAAGGCCGCGAACGCTGGCGTCAGAGCGCTCGTACAGGCGCGTCAGGCCGGTGGCGGCCTGCAACGCGTCGGCAATGGCTTCGCGCCAGCGCTCAGCGCCGGCCGAGCCCATTTGCACACTGAGGGTGTCGCCATAGCGGTCAACGATCACGCCGGGCAGCCCGTCCGCCTCGCCGTGCACCAGGCGCACGCCATCGCTGTTGACGGCCAGGCGACCACGCAAGGCGACAGCCCGCGCCGCGCGGCGCGCAAAAAAAGCTGGGTCGATGCGCTCGGCCTCGTCAAACGACCAAGCCCGAACACGAATCTGAGACGCCGGACTGAAGGCGCCCCAGGCCAAAAAACGGCCGTCGACTGCTTCAACCCGAACGGTTTCGCCCGCATCCGCCTTGCCGCGCGAAATGCTGCCGGCAAAGATCCACGGGTGGCGGCGCAGCAGCGAACGTTCTTTGCCTTCGACAAGGCGAATGCTTTTCATGGTGCAGCCATTCTCTCGTGATCAGTTGGGCCGATTGATGTTTGTCATGTCGATTTGCACGCACGGGCGCAAGATGGCATGCAGGTTCTTTACTCCATGAAAGGCGATAGACCAGATGATCACCAAGCTCAAAGCGCCAACTTACAAACCGTGGCGAGGCGCGCTGCTGGCGCTGTTGGCCAGCACTTCGCTCGGCGGCGTGCAAGCGGCTGATGCAGTCAGCGACACGATTCAAGCGGCCTACGCGCCTTACCGGGCGGCGTTGTTCACCACCAACGGCAAGTCGGCGCCCGATGCGCAGGCTGCTGTTGAAAAAGCCTCGGCGGCGTGGCGCGCGCTGTCGACGCAATTCAAAGGCCAGCCGTCAGCACCTTACGACCGAGACCCGGCCTTTGCGGATACCTTGCAGCGCGTGCAGGCGGTTTACAACACCGCTGAGCAGCAAGCCAAAGCCGGAAAACTGCCCGAAGCACACGAGACGCTGGAAGCTGCACGCGACCTCATCGGCGAAATGCGCCGGCGCAATGGCGTGATCGTTTACAGCGACCACATGAACGCTTACCACGCGCACATGGAGCATGTGCTCACCGACGGCCCCAAACTGTTGGCGCAAGCCGGCCAGCCGGGCACCTGGATGAACTTGGCCGCGCAAGCGGGTGTGTTGGATTACCTTGCACAGCGGCTGCGCAGCGAAGCGCCCGCAGCTTTGGCAGGCCAAGCGGAATTTACGGGCCTGCTTGACGCCGTTCTCAGTGTCAACAATTCATTTAGCCAAGCAGTTCAGCGGCAGGACGAGGCTCAGGCGCGCGACGCGCTGGGCAAGTTGAAGTCACCTTACAGCCGCTTGTTCCTCAAGTTCGGCTGAAACCTGCTCAGCGACGCTTGGCGCGTGGGTGCGCGGCGTCATACACCTTGGCCAAGTGCTGAAAGTCGAGCTTGGTGTAGACCTGCGTGGTGCTGATGCTGGCGTGGCCCAGCAAGTCTTGCACCGCGCGCAGGTCACCACTGGACTGCAGCAAATGGCTTGCAAAACTGTGGCGCAGCATGTGTGGGTGCACGTGCGTGGGCAGGCCCGCTTGTTGCGCGCGCAGCTTCAAACGGGCGCGCACTTGGCTGGCTGAAAAGCGCTGCCCGCGCGCGCCGACAAACAGCGCGGCTTCGTCTGCTGCCGCCAAGCTGGGCCGCACGGCCAGCCAACGCTGCAAAGCCTGCACAGCCGGTGCGCCGATGGGCAGGCTGCGGCGCTTGGAGCCTTTGCCCAGTACATGGGCGGTGGCATCTGCCAAGTCCAGCCAACCGGCGGCGGCGGGGTGGGCGCGGGTGTCAAGGCCCGTCAACTCGCTCACGCGCAAGCCGCAGCTGTAAAGCAATTCGACGATGGCGTGGTCACGGGCGTCGGCCGCCTGCCCGGCAACTAGCGTGGTCGCGGCGTCCTTACCTGCGCGGGGCGGCGCCAAACCGTCACCCACAAAACTGGCCAATGCGACAGCCTGGTCCACGGGCAGCGCTTTGGGTAAGGGCTTCGCTGCTTTGGGTGCGCGTACGCCGTCAACGGGGTTGACCTTGGCAACACCTTCACGCCCCCACCAACGGTAGAGGCCGCGCCAGGCGGACAAGCGCAAGGCCAGGCTGCGCGGGCCCAGGCCTTCATCGCGAAGTTGGGCCAGCCAACGGCGCACATGATGGGCTTCGACGGCCAGCAGTTCGACGGGCCACTCCTGGGCGCGCTGTACCAAGTCCCACAAGGCTTCGCGGTAAAGGGCCAGCGTGCGCGCAGCCAGACGGCGCTCAACCGTGATGTGGGTCAGGTAGCCGCTCAACTCGACGGGCAGCGGCTTGCCTGAACCAGCCGATGGAGCTGTCTCCGGCAAAGCGGTCGCCACCGCGCTCAGGCCTGTCGCAAGCGGGCCAGCGCAGCGCTGGCCACGTCGCCAATGCGCGCCAAAAACTCCGTGCCCATGTCCGCGCTGTAGCGCGTGGGGTCGGGTGAACCCAGCACCAACAAGCCAAAGGTTTCTTCACTCTGGCGCACGGGAATCATCGCCAGCGACTGCATGGTGTTGGCGTCGCCCAACCAAGCAGCCGCTTCAAAACCCAAGTTGCTGCCGCAAAAAGGCGATGTCAAGCTGTTTGCAAAGCTCTTCACGTCATCGCTAACGGCTTGTACGCAAACTTGGCCCTCCAGCTGTTGCGCCCGCGCGGACGGCAGCGCCCACAGTCGCAAGGCCACCTGCGGAATCAGAAATTGGTGCTGCAGTTCGTCCGTCAGGGCTTGTGGCAACTGCGCGGTTTCGGGTGTGGCCAACAGGCGCCGCATCCAGTGGTGCAAGCGGTCCGCGATGGTCACGTTTTCTTGCCCGTTGCGAATCATCTCCACCAGCCGGTGTTCCAAGCCTTTGATGCGCTCGCGCAGCATTTCCATTTGCCGCTCTTGCAGCGACACGGCACGGTTGCCATGCGGGCTGCGCAGTTGAATGCTGCCCAGCAATTCAGCCTGCCGCTCAAAGAACGAGGGGTTGTTGGCCAGAAAATCGGCGATGTCGTTTTCAGTGATGCCCTGCACACCCACGAGCTTGTTCATAGCGTGATCTCTCCGTCAAAAACAAACTCTGCCGGGCCCGTCATCTTGACGGGTGACCGTTCACCGGCCCATTCAATGGTCAACAAGCCACCGCGCGTCTGCACGTCTACACGCGGCCCCAGCCAACCGGCACGAATGCCCACCGCCACGGCGGCGCAGGCGCCTGTGCCACAAGCCAAAGTCTCGCCAGCGCCGCGCTCATAAACGCGCAGTTTGATGGCCTGGCGCGACAGAACCTGCATGAAGCCGGCGTTGACCTGTTGCGCGAAGCGTGCGTGATGTTCGACCAGCGGGCCCACTTGCGCGACGGCTGCAGTATCGACATCACTCACCCGCTGCACCGCATGCGGGTTGCCCATCGACACCACGCCCAGCTCGAACTCTGGCGCCACGGCCCAGAAGTCCATCAAGCCTTCGCGTCGTGCCTTCAAGCCGGCGGTATCAAAGGGTACATGGTGGGGTTCAAAGTCAGGTGCACCCATGTCCACCGTGACACGCCCGTCATCTTGCTGGTGCAGTTCCAAAACGCGGTTGACGGTTTGGACGCGAACTGTGTTTTTCTGCGTCAAGCCCTTGTCGCGTACGTAGCGTAAGAAGCAGCGCGCGCCATTGCCGCAATGTTCGACTTCGGCGCCCGTGTTGTTGAAGATGCGGTAGCGAAAGTCCACGTCAGGGGAGGGCGCGGGCTCAACCAGCAAGACTTGATCAGCGCCCACGCCAAAGCGCCGATCGGCCAAATGGCGAACCTGGCTGGCGTTGAGTGCAATGGGCTGGCGCGTGGCATCGAGCACCACGAAGTCGTTGCCGGCGCCTTGCATCTTGCTGAACGAAAGTTTCATCTTCGTGCTTGATTTGGACTGGCGATTATCGCCACCGCACTCTGCTGAAGACGCAACGGTCGGCAACACGGCGCTGCCCCTCAGGGTCTTGCGTACAAATCAGGCTGGCCCTGCGGGCGGGTCTTGAAGCGCTTGTGAACCCAGAGGTACTGCGCTGGCGCCTGCAAGACCAGGCCCTCGATGATTCGGTTCATGGCCGCCGTGTCTGCCAGGGCGTCGTCGGTGGGCCAGTTGGGCAGCTGGTCGTGAAAGTGCACTTTCCAGCCTTCGCCGCCCGGCAGCAGCGTTACCACCACCGGCTGCACCACCATACTCATCACGCGCGCCATCCGCGAGGGCGCCAGCAGCGTGCAGGTTGACACGCCAAAAAAGGGCACGAAGTCAGCGTCCTTGGGGCCGAAGTCCTGGTCGGGCATGTTGAAGAAAGCACCGCCGTCTTTGATGCGTTTCATCAGCAGGCGAATGGACACCCCACGCGGGTGCGCTTCCGCGCGGCCGAAGCGCAAGCGCCCCTGCTTCAGGGCTGCGTCAAACACGGCGCTGCGCTGCGGCTGGTAGATGTCGATGCCCCGTTTGCCTTGAAAAAGCTGTACCGCGGCACCCGCAACTTCAAGGCCCACAAAGTGCGGCACCAGCCACATCACCGGTTGCTCGATCCGGTCGGCCAGGCCCACGTCGCCTTCGATGTGAATCAACTGCTTCAGGCGCTGCGGGTCGGCGTGCCACAGCACAGCGCGCTCCACCATGCTGCGCGCCAGTAATTTAAAGTGTTCGCTGAGCAAGGCCCGGCGCTCGCTGGCTGGCATCTGTGGGAAACACAACTCCAAATTGCGCTTTGCAATGCGCCGCCGCTTGTGGGCAAAAACCAGCAACAAGGCGCCCAAAGCCCGACCCATGCGGGCCAGCACAGCCAGCGGCAAGGCGCTGAGCACGCGCAGCAGCGCCAGCAAGGCGCGAACTCCCAACTCAGACATGGCTGCCCGCAGGCCCTCGGGGCGTTTTGTAACGTTTGTAGGCCCACAGGTATTGGCCAGGGTTCTGCTGGATCAATGTTTCCATCGACTGGTTGATGGCCATGGCCGCCGCTAGTTGCAATGCGGCTTCCGTGTCGGCCTGGCTCGGTAGCGCCTTCGCCAGTTCGCTGACCCGCACCACATACGTGGCGCTGGCGGACTGTCGCTCGCACCACAGCAGCAGCACCTGCGCGCCGGTTTGTTGCGCCAGCCGCGCGGCCAACGTCATCGTGTAGGCCGGTTGCCCAAAAAAAGGCGCCCACACGCCCTGGCCTTCGGGTGGCACCTGGTCGGGTAGCAGGCCCACGGTCTCGCCTCTGCGCAGGGCGCGGATCATCTGGCGCACGCCAGCCAAATTGGCGGGCGCGGTGGCCATGCCGGGCCGCGCGCGCGCGGTTTCTTCCAGTTGGCGAAGCCAGGCTTGCCGTGCAGGGCGGTAAAGA
Source organism: Rubrivivax sp. (assembly GCA_965249635.1). GTDB lineage: Bacteria > Pseudomonadota > Gammaproteobacteria > Burkholderiales > Burkholderiaceae_C > Rubrivivax. The sequence goes on from OZ252249.1 coordinate 662,585, forward strand.
ACCGTCATGGGCTGTTGCTTGCCGAAGCGCTCTGCGATGGCTTGGCCGGCCATCTCGAAACTGCCCATATGCGGTGTCAGCAACAAAAGTCCACCGGGGTGCCCCAGTCGGGTCTCGATCAGCTCCGCGCCTTCCCATCGCACCAGCTTGCCCAAGGGCTCGTTCGCCGGGCGCAGCCACAGCTTGGGAATTTCGGCGAACAGCCGCCCAGCTTCAGCCACGCTTTGCCGCCGCTGCGCCGCGCTGATGCCGGCCAAGCCGGCGTTGTGGCTGACGGTGCGCCTCATGCTGGGTGACAGCAGCCAAGCCAGCCAGCCCAGCACACCCCCTAAGGCGAAGAGGGTACGAAACGATCTTTGGGATAACCAAGCAACCAGGGCCTGCATGCTTTTTTCTATAATCTGCGCCATCGCCGAGTTAAAGACAACTTGCGGGGCGATGTGGCCGGAAGTCTGGCCGCCGATGTGTTCCACATGAGTGGCACGCACCGAATACCGCTAAAGCGTCGCCGCTACCCAGGTCCCCCTGATCGGCAACGCCGGCTCAACCAACCTGGAGTATTTAAAAGTGGCAAACGATTATCTCTTTACCTCCGAATCGGTCTCTGAAGGCCATCCGGACAAAGTCGCCGACCAGATCAGCGACGCCATCCTCGACGCAATTTTCGAGCAAGACCCGCGCAGCCGCGTTGCTGCTGAGACGCTGTGCAACACAGGCCTCGTTGTGTTGGCCGGTGAAATCACCACCAACGCGCATGTGGATTACATCCAGGTCGCACGCGACACCATCAAGCGCATCGGTTACGACAACACCGAATACGGCATCGACTACAAGGGCTGCGCCGTCATGGTCTGCTACGACAAGCAGTCCAACGATATTGCCCAGGGCGTGGACCATGCGAGCGACGACCACCTGAACACCGGCGCCGGTGACCAGGGCCTGATGTTCGGCTACGCCTGCGACGAAACGCCGGACCTGATGCCGGCGCCGATCTACTACGCGCACCGTCTGGTGGAGCGCCAGGCTCAACTGCGCAAAGACGGCCGCCTGCCTTTCCTGCGTCCGGACGCCAAGAGCCAGGTCACGATGCGTTATGTGGACGGCAAGCCGCACAGCATCGACACCGTCGTGCTGTCCACGCAGCACGCGCCCGAGTACAGCCTGGGCAACCGCATGACCGACGAGTTCTACGAGGCCGTGCGCGAAGAAATCATCAAGCCCGTGCTGCCCAAAGAGTGGTTGACCAAAGACACCAACTACCTGATCAACCCGACCGGCCGATTCGTTGTCGGCGGACCGCAGGGCGACTGCGGCCTGACCGGCCGCAAGATCATCGTTGACACCTACGGCGGCGCTTGCCCACACGGCGGTGGCGCCTTCAGTGGCAAGGACCCGTCCAAGGTCGACCGCAGCGCGGCTTATGCCGCCCGTTACGTGGCCAAAAACGTCGTGGCCGCTGGCCTGGCCAAGCAGTGTCAGGTGCAGGTGGCTTACGCCATCGGCGTGGCCCGCCCGATGAACGTGACCGTCTACACCGAAGGCACGGGCGTGGTCAGCGACGACCAGATCGCCAAATGGGTGAACGAGGTTTTTGACTTGCGCCCCAAGGGCATCATCCAGATGCTCGACCTGCTGCGCCCGATCTACCAAAAGACAGCAGCCTATGGCCACTTCGGCCGCAATGAGCCGGAGTTCAGCTGGGAACGTTGCGACAAAAAAGCCGTTCTCCGCGACCTGGCTGGCCTGAAGTAAGCCGAGCGGCCGCAGTGCGGCCAGCGTGAACCACCACCGCGCCCATGCACCACCATAATCGGTGCATGGGCGCGAGTTTTTTATGGGTCAAGGCTTTTCACATCGTCTTCGTGGCGAGTTGGTTTGCATCGGTTTTTTATCTGCCACGCATCTTGGTCAATTTGGCCATGGTGGAGCCCGGCAGCGAAGCCGAGCGGCAACGCCTGCTGTTGATGGGCAACAAGCTGTACCGTTTCGGCACGGGCTTGATGTTGATCGCGCTGGCGCTGGGCTTCGTGCTGTGGCTGGTCTACGGCGTGGGCGCGGGCCAGGGTTGGATGCACGCCAAGCTGGCGCTGGTCACGCTGGTGGTGGTCTACCACTTCGTTTGCAAAAGCCTTCTGGGTCACTTCGAACGCGGCACCAACACGCGCAGTCACCGTTGGTTTCGCGTGTTCAATGAAGTGGCCGTTCTGGCGTTCATGGCCATCACGGTGCTGGTGGTCGTGAAGCCGTTCTAAGACGCCATGCTTCAAGGGCGCAGATTGACCAGCGGGCTGGCAGTGACCTATCTCCTGCTGCTGGTCTACGCCAGTTTGTACCCTTTTGAAGGGTGGGCCTGGCCCGCCGGAGCTGATTGGCGCGAACTGCTGGTCTTGAGCTGGCCCCCGTGGCGCGACCGCTTCGACGAATGGGCCAACGTTTTAGGTTATGCGCCAATTGGCGCCTTGCTCTTTCTGGTGCTCGTGGGGCGGGGTATGCACGTGACGTGGGCCTTGCTCAGCACAGCAGTGGCCGGGGCGGCGTTGGCCTATGGCATGGAGTTGTGCCAGCACTTCATTCCAGGCCGTTTCCCGTCGCGCCGAGATTGGCTCAACAACCTGGTGGGCACAGTGGCAGGTGCCGCTGTCGCCTGGTTTGCCCAAGGTGCCGGTTTGGCCGACGCCAGCTCGCGCCTGCGTGAACGCTGGTTTGCGCCGGGTACAACGGCTGCGGTTTTGCTGCTCACGCTGTGGCCGCTGGGCCTGCTCTTTCCAGCGCCCGTGCCCTTGGCTTTGGGGCAGGTCGGGCCAGAGCTTCGTAGCCTGGTGCAAGCAGCAGTGATAGCAACACCTGTCGAGCAGCCTGCACTGGAAGCCTTGAACGCCATGGGCGTTGGCGTGGATGTGGGCGGCAAACCGTTGAACCCGTGGCGCGAGGCCTTGTTGGTCGGCCTGGGCTTGGCGGCGCCCTGCCTGCTGGCCTGCGTGGCGTTGCGGCCGGGTTGGCGCCGGCGCGTGTTGGTGCCGCCTATGGCCTTGTTGCTGGCGGTGGCCGGTATGTCGATTTCTACCGCATTGAACTTCGGCCCCGAACACGCCTGGGCTTGGGCCACCCGGCTCAGCCTTCAGGCCATGCTTGCATCGGCTGTGGTTTGTTGCTTGTTTTCGTTTGCAGGCCCACGTCTCAACGCAGCGCTGGGCCTGGTGGTGTTGACCGCGCTGGTAAGCATCGTGGCCGAAGCGCCGCAAGACCCGTATTACTCCGCCAGCCTGTCGGGTTGGGAGCAGGGCCGCTTTGTACGCTTTCATGGCCTCGCGCACTGGGTGGGTCTGTTGTGGCCGTTTGCTGCATTGGTTTGGTTGATGAATCGGCTTGTGCGGCGCGGCTAGAGAGCCGCAACCGAAGTCAGCGCCAACACGGCCTGCCTACAATCCGCCCATGAGCTATTACCGCCATCACGTTTTTTTCTGTCTCAACCAGCGCGACAACGGCGAGGTGGCCTGTGCGCAGCAAGGTGCGCAAGGTGCCTTTGACCACTGCAAAGCCAGCGTCAAAAAGGCGGGCCTCGCAGGCCCAGGCGGTGTTCGCGTCAACAAAGCCGGCTGCTTGGACCGCTGCGCTGGAGGCCCCGTAGCGGTGGTCTATCCCGAAGCTGTTTGGTACACCTTTGTCGACCATTCGGATATTGACGAAATCGTGCAGTCCCATTTGGTGAATGGCAAGCCGGTTGAGCGGCTGCGCTTGCCGCCCGACGTGGGCCGTTGATGAACCCGCGCACTCAGCAACGGGTGGTGCAGGGTCCCGCTGGCGCGATCCAATGTGCGGTTGATGAACCGGATGGCTCGGCGCCGTTGGGCACGGCCTTGGTTTGCCACCCGCACCCGCAGTTTGGCGGCACCATGGACAACAAGGTGGTGCAGACCTTGGCGCGCTGCTTTGTTCAGTTGGGCTGGCGCGCCGTGCGGTTCAACTTTCGCGGTGTGGGCCAGTCCGCCGGGCATTGGGACGGCGGAGCGGGCGAAATTGACGATGCACTTGCGGTGTTGCAGGCATTCAACACGGACGACGGAGCTGTAGCCGTTGGCGGCTTTTCTTTCGGTGCCTATGTCGCCTCCTGGGTCGCCGCGCGTCTGGCACAGCCGTCACAGCTCCAGCACCTGGTTTTGGTCGGCCCCGCTGTGCAGAATTTTCAGGCTTCGCCGGTTGGGCCGGAAACACTGGTCATACATGGCGAACTTGACGATGTCGTGACCCTCGCTGCGGTTTTCGAATGGGCACGCCCACAGGCGCTGCCGGTTACGGTCGTGCCCGGCGCCGGCCACTTTTTCCATGGCCAATTGGGCCTGCTCAAACAACTGGTGGTTAAGCACTGCAGTGCTTGAACATCCTTCAAACGCTTTCTTGCTAACGATGACTCCATTGATTTCTCGTGTTCTTGCCCTGTTGGCGCTGTTAGTCGCTGCCTCGTTCGCACAAGCCCAAAGCCCCCAACCACCCGAGATTGCAGCGCGCCAGTACATCTTGATCGACCTGGCGAGCAACCAAATCTTGGCCGAGCGCGAAGCCGATGTGCCGGCCGACCCGGCGTCGCTGACCAAGCTGATGACGGCTTACTTGGTCTTCAACGCCGTGCGCGACAAAAAGCTCACGCTGGAACAAGCCTTGCCGGTTTCCGAGCGCGCTTGGGAAGAGCGCAAGGGTGGCGGTTCTTTGATGTTTGTAGACCCCAAGATGACGCCCAAGGTGGACGAACTGCTCAAGGGCATGATCGTGCAAAGCGGCAACGACGCATCGGTGGTGCTGGCCGAAGCGGTGGGCGGCAACCTGGGTAATTTCGTCGGCATGATGAACCGTCAGGCCCAAGCCTGGGGTTTGAAGAACACCAGCTTCAAGAATGTGACGGGCCTGTCCGAACCCGGCCATCAAGCCAGCGCACGCGATGTGGCGCTGATGGCCGCGCACATCATCAATGAGCACCCGGCTTTTTACGCGTACTACGCGATTCGCCAGTACACCTTCAATAAGATCAAACAAGACAACCGCAACCTGCTGCTGGGCCGCGACCCCACGGTGGATGGCATGAAAACTGGATTTACCGAAGCAGCAGGCTACTGCCTGGTGGCCAGCGCGGCGCGCGACCTGCCCAATGGCAAGCGACGCTTGCTGAGTGTGGTGATGGGCACGGCATCGCGCGAAGCACGCGCCAGTGAAAGCCAGAAGCTCTTGAATTGGGGCTACCAAGCCTGGGATGCAGTGAAGCTCTTTGAAGGCGCCAAACCGGTGGCGACGGTGCAGGTTTGGAAAGGCAGCCAGGCGCAGGTGGCGCTGGGCGCAGCAGACCCGGCGGGCGTGTTCGTGACCGTGCCCAAGGGTGAGGCAGCCAACTTGAAGTCCGTTCTCGAACGCACCGACCCGCTGGTTGCGCCCTTGGCTCAAGGCCAGCGCGTGGGTACGATCAAGATCACCACGGCCAGCGGCGCGCCAGTTGCCGCTGTACCGCTGGTGGTGCAGCAGAAAGTTGAACTGGCAGGCATCTTTGGCCGTGCGTGGGACGCCGTGCGGCTGTGGATTCGATAGCCGCCGCCCGTCAATCTCATTGAAAGCCGCCGCACAATGAGTGCAGGTTTACAGGACGGCAAATCCATGACCGAAACGCTCTGCTTCCTGAACGGTGAGATCCTGCCCCTTTCGCAAGCCCGGGTGCCTGTGCTGGACCGTGGCTTCTTGTTTGGCGACGGCGTCTATGACGTGACACCGGTCTACAACCGGCGCGTCTTTCGCTTCGATGAACACTGGACCCGCCTGACGCGGTCGCTGGCCAAGATCCGCATCCCTGACCCCTTCACGCGCGACGAGTGGCTGGCGCATTGCCGGGCTTTGGTGGCTGCCCGCCCCGAAAACGACCAGGTGGTTTATATCCAGGTGACGCGCGGTGTCGCACCGCGTGACCACGTCATGCCAGAGGGTCTGACGCCGACGGTCTTCATGATGAGCAACCCGCTGCGCCCGCCCACAGCAGAACAGCGCCACCACGGAGTGGCCTGCGTGACCGCACGCGACTTTCGCTGGGAGCGTGGCGACATCAAGAGCATTTCACTGCTCGGCAACGTGCTGGCCCGGCAGATTTCGGCCGACGCCGGCGCGGCGGAGACCATCCTTTTCCGCGACGACCATTTGACCGAAGCCGCCGCCTGCAATGTCTGGGTGGTGCGCGAAGGGGCGTTGCTAGGCCCACCGAAGAGCGGCCACGTACTCGAAGGTATTCGCTACGAATTGCTGCGCGAGCTGTGCGAAGACTGCGGCATCGCCTACAACCTGCGGCCGATCAGTGAAGCCGAGGTTTTGACGGCCGACGAAGTGCTGCTCAGCTCGGCCACCAAAGAGTTGCTGCCCGTCACACGCATTGACGGCCAACCCGTGGGCCATGGCGCGCTGCGCGGCAAGCCGGGCCCGGTCTACGGCCGGCTGTACGAGGCCTACCAGCGGGCCAAGATCGAACAAAGCATTTGAAAAGCTCAGCCGAACGAAGCCCGATGCCGCCCGAACCCTCGCTGATTGAGTACCCCAGCGCCTTTCCGATCAAGGTTATGGGCGCCAAGGTCGATGGGTTTCTGGAAGCGGTGGTCGCGGTGGCCCGGCATTTCGACCCCGATTTCGATGCGAATTCGGTCGAACAACGGCCCAGCAGCGGCGGCAAGTATTTGGGTTTGACGATCACCGTCACCGCCACGAGTCGCGAGCAACTTGACGAGCTGTACCGCACGCTCAGCACCCATCCGATGGTCAAAGTGGTGCTTTAGCGCTTGAGCTGCGCCATGCAACGGGTCAGTTTGGGACGCCGCGTTTATGGCGACATTGAGGCAGACATGCGCGGCTTCACACAAGCGCGCACCTCCGAAACGCCTGACCAACTGTGGCTGGTGGAGCACGAGCCGGTTTACACCCAAGGTTTGGCGGGGCGTGACCAGCATCTGCTGACGCCCGGTGACATACCGGTGGTGCGCACCCAGCGCGGCGGCCAAGTCACCTTTCACGGGCCGGGCCAAGTGACGGCCTACCCGCTGGTGGACCTGCGTCGGCTGGGCATCTACGTCAAAGAATACGTGTACCGCCTCGAGACGGCGCTGCTGCAGGTATTGGCCGGTTGCGGCCTCACCGGGCACCGGGTTGGCGGTGCGCCAGGCATTTATGTGCGGCTGGCCGACCCCGCAGACCACGCCCCGCTGCGCCCGGCAGCGCCCGGCGCAGATCCATTCATGGGGCTGGGGAAGGTGGCTGCGCTGGGTATCAAAGTAAGCAACCACTGTGCGTATCACGGCGTCGCGCTCAATGTCGCCATGGATTTGGAGCCCTTCCGCCGCATCAACCCCTGCGGTTACGCCGGCCTTCAGACCGTGGACCTGCGGTCGCTGGGCGTCACTCTGTCGTGGGATGAAGCGGCAGACCGTCTGGCAGACCGCCTGGCGACCTTGCTGTCGCCTTGAACACGCAAGCCCAAGATAATCAATCAGTAGATTGCAGCCGAAGCCCCTGCGCGCCTTGACACCATGACCACCACCACGCCTTCCGATTACGACCCCACGGCCAAGCAAAAGTCGCAGGCCAAGACCTCGCGCATTCCCATCAAGGTGGTGCCGGCGACTGAAGTCTTGAAAAAGCCCGAGTGGATTCGCGTAAAGGCCGGCTCGCCCTCAACGCGCTTTTACGAGATCAAGAACGTGCTGCGCGAGCACAAGCTCGTCACGGTGTGCGAGGAGGCTTCGTGCCCGAACATTGGCGAATGCTTTGGAAAAGGCACCGCCACCTTCATGATCATGGGCGACAAGTGCACGCGCCGCTGCCCCTTCTGCGATGTCGGCCACGGCCGGCCTGACCCGCTGGATGTCGACGAGCCGGCCAACCTGGCCAAAACCATTGCGCAGCTGAAACTGAAATACGTGGTCATAACCAGCGTAGACCGCGACGACCTGCGTGATGGCGGCGCTGCCCACTTTGTGTCTTGCATCCAGCGGGTGCGAGAACTGTCGCCCCAAACGCGCATTGAAATTCTGACGCCCGACTTCCGTGGGCGCGCGGACCGCGCGCTGGGCATCTTGCGCGAAGCACCGCCCGATGTGATGAACCACAACCTGGAAACGGTGCCGCGTTTGTACAAAGAAGCTCGCCCCGGTTCGGACTACCAGTTCAGCCTAACCCTGCTGCAGCAATTCAAGCAACAAGTGCCGGGCGTGCCGACCAAGAGTGGCTTGATGGTCGGTCTGGGCGAAACCGACGAAGAAATTCTGCAAGTGATGCGTGACATGCGCGCACACGGCATCGACATGCTCACTATCGGGCAATATCTGGCGCCCAGCGGCCACCACCTGCCGGTGCGGCGCTATGTGCACCCTGACACCTTTCGCATGTTTGAACGCGAAGCCGCTGCTATGGGTTTTACCCATGCGGCGGTGGGCGCCATGGTGCGTTCCAGCTACCACGCAGACCAGCAAGCGCATGCCGCGGGTGTGGCGGACACAGGCGTCGGCAGCGGGATTTGAGCGAACGCGCGTCCACGTCAAAGCCGCGTTTCACGCAGGCAGACCTCAGGCTTTACTGAGCAAAACGTCGATATCGCGGCGAACCTTAGCCACCTCCACGCGGCCCAAGTAGGTCTGCGCGATGCGCCCTTGGCGGTCCAGCAGGAAGAGGCTGGGTGTGGCGCGCACGTCGCCAAACGCGCGCGCCACATTGCCTGTGTTGTCAATGGCTACACCGAAGGGCAAGCGCCGGCTTTCTGCGTAATGCGATACCCGCGCTGGCGGGTCGTAGCTCATGGCCACAGCCAGCAGCTCAAAGTTGCCTGCAGGCTGTAAGGCTTGGTGCAGGTCAATCCAGTGCGGCATTTCGGCTACGCAGATGGCGCAGGTGGTGGCCCAGAAGTTCACCAGGCTTACGCGCCCTAACAGGCCTTGGCTGCTGTGCTGGGAGCCGTCCAAGAGGGTGTAGCTGAACTGGGGCTGCTTGTCGCGCATACTGCACCCAACCGTCAGCGACAACAGCCCTGCTGCCGGAGCTGCCAGCGCAAGCACGCCGGCGGTGCGCAGCACGGCGCGGCGAGGCTGGTTGGCACGGGAGGCGGTTTTATGCATCGCAGAAAGTTTACGGGCACTGTACTTGTCTGGAGCTCGGTACCGGTTCTGTTGGCCCTGGCTGAGCAAGCGCAGGCCCAAGCCGTGAGTCAGAACGACGCCGCAACCGGCATACGCGCGGCGCTGGAGCGTGGCGCCGAAGCGGCGGTCAGCTTGCTGGGGCGCGAAGGTGGTTTCCTCGACAACCCCAAGGTGCGTATTCCATTACCGGGCTTTTTGAACGACGCCGCCAAACTGCTGCGGGCTACCGGCCAGCGCGCCAAAGTGGATGAACTGGTGACGGCGATGAACCGCGCTGCCGAGGCGGCCGTGCCGCAAGCGCGCAGTTTGCTGGTGCAGGCTGCCAAATCGGTGACAGCGCAGGACGCCCTGGCTATCGTGCGCGGTGGCGAGACCTCAGTGACCGAGTATTTCAGTGGCCGAACCCGCGACCCGTTGGCCGGCAAATTTCTGCCCATCGTGACCCAGGCCACGCAGAAAGTGGCATTGGCCGACAAGTACAACGCGCTGGCTGGCAAGGCTGCAGGGCTTGGCCTGCTCAAAGGCAAAGATGCCAATTTGCAGTCTTACATCACCGGCAAAGCCTTGGACGGCTTGTTCCTGATGATTGGCGAAGAAGAGAAAAAAATTCGCCGCGACCCCATTGGCACCGGCAGCGCCATCCTGAGCAAGGTGTTTGGCCGCTGAACTTCGGAAGAATTCAGATGACGCCGGCCGCGCGCAGCTCTTCGATGGCGGCGAGGCTCAAGCCGGCTTCTTCCAGCACCTGCTGTGTGTGCTGACCCAGCAGCGGCGGTGCGCGCCGCACGTCTACCGGTGTCAGCGACAGCTTCATGGGGCTGGCCACCAGCCGCAGGTCGTCGTTGTGCGGATGTGGAACCGGCACCGTCATGCTGCGCGCCTGGACCTGCGGATCTGCAAAAACTTCCTCCAAGGAATTGATGGCGCCGCAGGGCACCTGGGCCTGCTCCAGCTCGGCCAGCCATTGGGCTTTGCTGCGGGTTTTCATCCGCGCCGCCAGCAGTGGCACAAGCACGGCGCGGTTTCGCACCCGGTCGGCATTGCGCGCGTAGTCGGGGTGCGCCGCCAGCTCGGGGCACTGAGCAATGGCGCAGAACTTTCGAAACTGGTTGTCGTTACCTACGGCCAGAATGATGTGCCCATCGGCCACTTCAAACACTTGGTAAGGCACTATGTTCTGGTGCGCATTGCCCGCGCGTTTAGGAACCTGGCCTGAGACCAGGTAGTTCGCGCCGAGGTTGGCGAGCATGGCCACTTGGGTGTCCAGCAGGGCCATGTCAATCGTCTGGCCTTGCCCTGTGGCATCGCGGTGGCGCAGGGCGGCCAGGATCGCCACTGTGGCATACATGCCTGTGAACAAGTCGGCAACGGCAACGCCCACCTTCTGCGGGCCGCCGCCGCTCAAATCATCGCGCTCGCCGGTGACGCTCATCAAGCCGCCCATGCCTTGAACGGCGTAGTCATAACCCGCGCGTTGCTTGTAGGGCCCCGTTTGACCAAACCCTGTGATGGAGCAATAGATCAAGCGCGGGTTCAGCGCCAGCAGTTGTGCGGCGTCCAGGCCATAACGCGCCATGTCGCCCACTTTGTAGTTTTCAACCAGTACGTCGCTGCTTTGAGCCAGTTGTCGCACCAGTGCTTGGCCTTCGGCCTTGGCGATGTCGATGGTGATGGATCGCTTGTTGCGGTTGGCACCCAAGTAGTACGCCGACTCGGCCGTGTCCTGGCCGTCGTGGTCGGGCAAGAAAGGCGGGCCCCAGCCGCGCGTATCGTCGCCACTGCCCGGGCGTTCCACTTTGATCACGTCTGCGCCCAAATCGGCCAGGCTTTGAGTGCACCATGGGCCGGCCAGCACGCGTGAAAGGTCCAGCACCCGCACGCCTGCCAAGGCGGCTGGCTTGGCTTCAGGTTTGATGTTTTGCATGTCTTATTCTCTATGGGCCGGCCCGGATAATGCAGCTATGCTCAGCTCTGTCGATCCGCCTGCACACCCGCGTCTCATCGCGAGCGGCTGGCTGTGGTTGTTGCCCATCAGCCTGGTCGCTTGCTCGCCGGCCTTGGATTGGCGCGACGTTCGGTCAGACGACACCGGCTTGATGGCACAGATGCCCTGCCGCCCCACCGAACATGCACGGCAGGTGAGGGTCGGCGAACACCCGCGCAAGGTCAAGATGTTGAGCTGTCAGGCATCCGATGCCACTTGGGCCGTGGCTTGGACGGAAGGTGTCCCGCCGCACGATGTGGGTCCCACACTCGCCGCCTTGCGCCAGGCTGCGTTGGCCAATATCCAGGCGTCTGCGGCCGAGGCGCCCGTCGCTTCTTCTAACGTGCCGGGAGCCACGGCGCAGGCGCAGGCCGGCCGATGGCGCGCTGTTGGGCGCCGCCCGGATGGCAGCGCTGTCACTCAAGAGTTGCTGTTCTTTGCGCGCGGCCAGTCGGTTTATCAGGGCACGGTACTGGCGACTCGACCCTTGGCGGCGGAGTCTGTTGACGAGTTTTTTGGCGCCATGCGCTTCGCGCCTTGACAGCAACCACGGCATCGGCAACCAAGGCTGCTCTCGTCTTCCTGGCCTTTGCCTTCGCCTACTTTTTGTCGGCACTGCTGCGTGCCATCACGGCGACGCTGGCGCCCATCTTCAGCCAAGAATTGGGTCTTCAGTCAGCTGATCTTGGTTTGTTGGCCGGTGCTTACTTTCTCGGCTTCTCAATACTCCAGTTGCCGCTGGGGTCGGCTTTGGACCGTTGGGGCCCCAAACGTGTCTTGTTGGCTTTGCTGGTTCTGGCCGTTATCGGCTGCGGTGCGTTTGCGCTTGCTGAAGGGCTGCTCAGCTTGTTCGCTGCGCGCGTCTTGATCGGCATGGGGGTTTCGGCGGGCCTGATGGCCCCGCTAACTTGCTACCGCCACCTGTTGAGCCCAACCGCGCAGCTGAGGGCCAATTCCTGGATGTTGATGACGGGCTCTCTGGGTATGTTGGCTTCCACCGTGCCGGTGCAGGCCTTGTTGCCGCTGTGGGGCTGGCGCGGCATCTTCTGGGCGCTGACCTTGATGCTGGTTGTGGCCATGGGCATCATTGCCTGGCAGGTTCCTGCTCCTGCAGCCTCGACGGCTACGGCCCGCGCGAACCAACCGGGTAGCTACCGAGATATTGCGCGGCACCCTGACTTCCTGCGTTGCGTACCGCTGGGGTTTGTAAGTTATGGCGGTTTGATCGCCGTGCAAACCTTGTGGGCCGGCCCGTGGCTGACGCAGGTGGCTGGCGAGAGTTCCGCGTCCGCAGCAGCTGGCCTGTTCGTCATCAATGCCAGCATGCTCGTGGCCTTCATGGTTTGGGGCACTGTCATGCCTAGGCTGGTTGCGCGAGGCGTCAGTGTGCGCAGCTTGATTGTTGGCGGATTGCCGGTGTCTTTCGTGTTGCTGGGCTTCATCGCCCTGTGGCCGCAGCCCGCGCAAGCTTGGGTCTGGGCTTTGTGGTGTGTGAGCTGCACCTTCGTGTCGTTGATTCAACCGGCGGTCGGACAGGCCTTCCCGGCTCACCTGGCCGGACGCGCTTTGTCGGCCTACAACTTGGTGATCTTTGCGGGTGTCTTTGCTCTACAGTGGGGTATTGGTCTGCTGATCCAGAGTTTGCAAGCGCAGGGGCTCAGCGAGGCGAAGGCCTTCAGAGCGGCTTTTGGTGCTTTCGCGCTTCTCAGCTTTGCGTCCTACGCTTGGTATGTGTGGATGCCCAAAGTTGAACTGACGGCTACGCACCACCCAAGCCGCAATGAATAATGCAGAGCCAACTTCAGAAGCCATGGTCCACCTGATCATCGTCGCCCATACCCCGCTTGCCAGCGCACTTCGACAGGTCGCCGCGCATGCCTTTCCCGATTGCGGCGATAAAGTTTCAGCAGTGGACGTTGAGCCCTGTGATGCTGCGGAGGCTGTCGAAGCGAAACTGCTGGCGCTGCTCAGCGGCGCTCCAGAGGCGCTGCTGATGACCGACGCTTTCGGCGCAACGCCGTGCAGCGCAGCCCTGCGTGTGGCTGATGGCGTCAAGTCGCGCGTGCTTTGCGGTGTCAATGTCCCCATGGTCTGGCGGGCGCTGTGCTACAGCGCCGAGCCGCTGGACAAGCTGACGGCCATGGCACTCTCAGGCGCGACGCACGGCATCATGCAGGTGGCTCATACCCGTCCCCAAAACCAATTGACGAAAGCCCCCGCCCATGCAGCGGACCACACTCAAGATCAGTAATAAGCTGGGACTTCATGCCCGCGCATCGGCCAAGCTGACCAAACTGGCCGGCAGCTTCAAGAGCGAAGTCTTCTTGACGCGCAATGGCCGCCGCGTGAATGCAAAAAGCATCATGGGCGTCATGATGTTGGCGGCCGGCGTCGGTTCCGAGGTCGAGCTGGAGGTCGAAGGCGAAGACGAAGCACCGGCCGCACAGGCGATTCAAACGCTTGTTGACGACAAGTTTGGCGAAGGCGCATGACTCGCGCTGGCATCAGCTTTTTGCGGAGCCATCTCCGGTGAGCATCCAAGTCTTCGGTCTGGCTGTGTCGCGCGGCATCGCCATCGGCCGGGCCGTGCTTATTGCGTCGAGCCGCGTTGATGTAGCGCATTACTACATCGACGAAGCGCAGACCGAGGCCGAAATTGAGCGCTTGATGAATGCGCGCGACGTTGTGTCGACCGAACTGGCCGCCTTGCAGGGCGACCTGCAAGGCGACGCATCGCCAGAACTTTCGGCGCTGCTGGACGTTCACCGCATGCTTTTGCACGACGAAGCGCTGCTCGGCGCGTCTGCGCAATGGATTCGCGGGCGCCACTACAACGCCGAGTGGGCGCTGTCAGCGCAGCTGGAAGTCTTGGCGCGCCAGTTCGACGAGATGGAAGACGCCTATTTGCGCGAGCGAAAGGCCGACCTGGAGCAGGTGGTTGAGCGCTTGCTGAAAACCTTGGGGCAGGGCGAGGCGACTGCAAGCCAGCTCGTCCACGCGCGAGATTTTGCGGGTGAAGACCCGTTGGTCCTGGTGGCGGCGGATATCTCCCCAGCGGACATGCTGCTCTTCAAGCGGAGTGTCTTCAAAGGTTTCATCACCGATGTCGGCGGGCGCACGTCGCACACGGCCATCGTCGCTCGCAGCCTGGACATTCCAGCAGTCGTTGGTTCGCGTGAAGCCAGCCGAGTGATTCGTCAAGATGACTGGGTCATCATCGACGGCGAAGCCGGCGTGGCGGTGGTGAACCCGTCTGAAATCATTCTTGAAGAATATCGATTCCGCGCGCGCCAACTGGACGTCGAGCGCGCACGACTGGACCGCCTAAGGCACACGCCGGCCGTGACCTTGGACGGTCAAGCTGTCGAGCTGCTGGCCAACATTGAATTGCCAGAAGATGCCGCAACAGCATTGGCAGCAGGCGCGGTTGGCATCGGCTTGTTTCGCAGCGAATTTCTATTCATGAACCGCAGCGGCTCGCTCCCAGACGAAGACGAGCAATTTGAAGCCTACCGCAGCGCAGTCGAGGCCATGCAAGGGCTGCCTGTCACCATTCGCACCATTGACGTCGGTGCCGACAAGCCCTTGGATCGCATGTCAGCTCATGAGCTGCGCCACGAACATGGGCTCAACCCCGCACTGGGTTTGCGTGCGATCCGATGGAGCCTGTCGGAGCCCCGCATGTTTCGCCAGCAGCTGAGGGCCATCCTGCGCGCCGCTGCGTTTGGAAAGGTTCGCATCCTTGTGCCCATGATCGCCGATGAGAAGGAAGCTCAACAAACCGCCGAAGCGCTCAAGCGAGCCTCGCAGCAGCTCGAACAAGCTGGCGTCGCTTACGGTCCTGTTGAATTGGGTGCAATGGTAGAGGTTCCGGCCGCAGCCATTTGCCTCGACCGCTTGGTGCCGTACTTCGATTTCTTCTCGCTGGGCACAAACGACTTGATTCAGTACACCCTGGCAATAGATCGTGCCGATGAAGCTGTCGCGCACCTGTACGACCCGTGGCACCCGGCAGTTCTCACACTCATAGCTCGAACCATTGCACTGGCGCGAGCTGCGGGCAAAAGTGTCAGCGTGTGTGGCGAGATGGCTGGAGACCCCCAGTTCGCCGAAACACTGCTTGGCATGGGCTTGCGAAGCTTTTCAATGCACCCAGCGCAAATCGCCACCATCAAGCACAAGGTCTTGCGGACCGACATCAGCAAACTACCCGAACCATGGGCGCAAGCCGGTGCACCCCTGACACCGTTGCAGTGCCCAACCGCACCGGGATCTCGGGCGACTCGCTGAACAGTCAACAGAAAAAAACTCGCTGCTTAGTTGGCAACTGCAAAAGATCGTGCTACAGTCGTGGGCTTCGCTGATCGGCGGGCTGTAAGCAGAAGTGCAAAGCAGCAAGTTGAAAAAGCGAAAGCGGCAAGTAAGACAAAACGCCGCGGCAAAAAACCTAGTGCTTGACAGGGTTTTGAAAAAAGTGCCAGAATCTATGTCTTCGCTGATCACGGTCAGCGCGCCGCAAGGCAAGCTCTTTAACAACATACAGCCGATAAGCGTGGGCGTTTGAAGGCAATTGCCAGGCCTAGTCGCAAGACGAAGCCACAAACGCTCATGGATATAGAAGTGAAGTTCACTTCAATTCCGTTAATGAGTGAGTTTTTAAACAGTGATTAAACTGAAGAGTTTGATCCTGGCTCAGATTGAACGCTGGCGGCATGCCTTACACATGCAAGTCGAACGGTAACGCGGGGCAACCTGGCGACGAGTGGCGAACGGGTGAGTAATGCATCGGAACGTGCCCAGTAGTGGGGGATAGCCCGGCGAAAGCCGGATTAATACCGCATACGACCTACGGGTGAAAGGGGGGGATCGCAAGACCTCTCGCTATTGGAGCGGCCGATGTCAGATTAGGTTGTTGGTGGGGTAAAAGCCTACCAAGCCGACGATCTGTAGCTGGTCTGAGAGGACGACCAGCCACACTGGGACTGAGAAACGGCCCAGACTCCTACGGGAGGCAGCAGTGGGGAATTTTGGACAATGGACGCAAGTCTGATCCAGCCATGCCGCGTGCGGGAAGAAGGCCTTCGGGTTGTAAACCGCTTTTGTCAGGGAAGAAAAGTTTCGGGCCAATACCCCGAGACGATGACGGTACCTGAAGAATAAGCACCGGCTAACTACGTGCCAGCAGCCGCGGTAATACGTAGGGTGCAAGCGTTAATCGGAATTACTGGGCGTAAAGCGTGCGCAGGCGGTTCTATAAGACAGATGTGAAATCCCCGGGCTCAACCTGGGAACTGCATTTGTGACTGTAGAGCTTGAGTGCGGCAGAGGGGGATGGAATTCCGCGTGTAGCAGTGAAATGCGTAGATATGCGGAGGAACACCGATGGCGAAGGCAATCCCCTGGGCCTGCACTGACGCTCATGCACGAAAGCGTGGGGAGCAAACAGGATTAGATACCCTGGTAGTCCACGCCCTAAACGATGTCAACTGGTTGTTGGGAGGGTTTCTTCTCAGTAACGAAGCTAACGCGTGAAGTTGACCGCCTGGGGAGTACGGCCGCAAGGTTGAAACTCAAAGGAATTGACGGGGACCCGCACAAGCGGTGGATGATGTGGTTTAATTCGATGCAACGCGAAAAACCTTACCTACCCTTGACATGTCAAGAATCTTGCAGAGATGTGAGAGTGCTCGAAAGAGAACTTGAACACAGGTGCTGCATGGCCGTCGTCAGCTCGTGTCGTGAGATGTTGGGTTAAGTCCCGCAACGAGCGCAACCCTTGTCATTAGTTGCTACCGAAAGGGGCACTCTAATGAGACTGCCGGTGACAAACCGGAGGAAGGTGGGGATGACGTCAGGTCCTCATGGCCCTTATGGGTAGGGCTACACACGTCATACAATGGCCGGTACAGAGGGTTGCCAACCCGCGAGGGGGAGCCAATCCCAGAAAACCGGTCGTAGTCCGGATCGCAGTCTGCAACTCGACTGCGTGAAGTCGGAATCGCTAGTAATCGCGGATCAGCTTGCCGCGGTGAATACGTTCCCGGGTCTTGTACACACCGCCCGTCACACCATGGGAGCGGGTTCTGCCAGAAGTAGTTAGCCTAACCGCAAGGGGGGCGATTACCACGGCAGGGTTCGTGACTGGGGTGAAGTCGTAACAAGGTAGCCGTATCGGAAGGTGCGGCTGGATCACCTCCTTTCTGGAAAATGCATGAGCCTTCGGGCGCTCACACTTATCGGCTGTTGTTGACGACAGAAAGCCCGTTTTGCGGGTCTGTAGCTCAGTCGGTTAGAGCACCGTCTTGATAAGGCGGGGGTCGTTGGTTCGAATCCAACCAGACCCACCATCGTGCCATGGGGGGTGTAGCTCAGCTGGGAGAGCACCTGCTTTGCAAGCAGGGGGTCATCGGTTCGATCCCGTTCACCTCCACCATCACTTGCGGACTCCAAAGATCACCTCTTTCGGTGATTTTTGGAGTCCGACTAATCGTCGGCTGTCGTTCTTTAACAATTCGTAGAGTCGAATCAGATTGTCGTGACAAATCGCAAGTTTTGTCTGACAAAAATTTTGATTGCGTCATCATAAATTTCAGAAATGAGATTCGGCATAACGTAATACTCATGAGTCAATTTAATTTGACAAAACAGTTCTTGACCGACGCTCGGCGTCAAAATTATAGGGTCAAGTGACTAAGTGCATGTGGTGGATGCCTTGGCGATTACAGGCGACGAAGGACGTGATAGCCTGCGATAAGCTTCGGGGAGCTGGCAAATTAGCTTTGATCCGAAGATTTCCGAATGGGGAAACCCACCCGCAAGGGTATCGCAATCTGAATACATAGGGTTGCGAAGCGAACCGGGTGAACTGAAACATCTCAGTAGCTCGAGGAATAGACATCAACCGAGATTCCGAAAGTAGTGGCGAGCGAAATCGGAACAGCCAGCACTCTTTAGCATTTTGTTTATCAGAACGGTCTGGAAAGTCCGGCCACAGCGGGTGATAGCCCCGTATGGAAAAAGCAATTTGTGGAACTAGGTGTGCAACAAGTAGGGCGGGACACGTGTAATCCTGTCTGAATATGGGGGGACCATCCTCCAAGGCTAAATACTCGTAATCGACCGATAGTGAACTAGTACCGTGAGGGAAAGGCGAAAAGAACCCCGGGAGGGGAGTGAAATAGATCCTGAAACCGCATGCATACAAAAAGTCGGAGCCCGCAAGGGTGACGGCGTACCTTTTGTATAATGGGTCAGCGACTTACATTCAGTGGCAAGCTTAACCGAATAGGGAAGGCGAAGGGAAACCGAGTCCGAATAGGGCGTCTAGTCGCTGGGTGTAGACCCGAAACCAGGTGATCTATCCATGGCCAGGATGAAGGTGCCGTAACAGGCTCTGGAGGTCCGAACCGACTAATGTTGCAAAATTAGCGGATGAGCTGTGGATAGGGGTGAAAGGCTAAACAAACCTGGAGATAGCTGGTTCTCTCCGAAAACTATTTAGGTAGTGCCTCAAGTATTACCATCGGGGGTAGAGCACTGTTATGGCTAGGGGGTCATGGCGACTTACCAAACCATTGCAAACTCCGAATACCGATGAGTACAGCTTGGGAGACAGTGCACCGGGTGCTAACGTCCGGACACAAGAGGGAAACAACCCAGACCGCCAGCTAAGGTCCCAAATATTGGCTAAGTGGGAAACGAAGTGGGAAGGCTAAAACAGTCAGGATGTTGGCTTAGAAGCAGCCATCATTTAAAGAAAGCGTAATAGCTCACTGATCGAGTCGTCCTGCGCGGAAGATGTAACGGGGCTAAGCCAATAACCGAAGCTGCGGGTGCGTAGCAATACGCGCGGTAGGAGAGCGTTCTGTACGCCTGTGAAGGTGGATCGCGAGGTCTGCTGGAGGTATCAGAAGTGCGAATGCTGACATGAGTAGCGTTAAAGGGGGTGAAAAGCCCCCTCGCCGAAAGCGCAAGGTTTCCTACGCAACGTTCATCGGCGTAGGGTGAGTCGGCCCCTAAGGCGAGGCAGAGATGCGTAGCTGATGGGAAACAGGTCAATATTCCTGTACCGACGTGTAGTGCGATGTGGGGACGGAGAAGGTTAGCTCGGCCGGGTGTTGGATGTCCCGGTTCAAGCCTGTAGTCATGGCCCTTAGGAAAATCCGGGGGTCTTAGATGAGGGGTGATAACGAGGAAGCTTGCTTCCGAAGTGAGTGATACCCTGCTTCCAAGAAAAGCCACTAAGCTTCAGCTACACGCGACCGTACCGCAAACCGACACTGGTGCGCGAGATGAGTATTCTAAGGCGCTTGAGAGAACTCTGGAGAAGGAACTCGGCAAATTGACACCGTAACTTCGGAAGAAGGTGTGCCCTAAGTAGGTAATGCTGTACAAGCGGAGCCCAACAGGGTCGCAGAGAATAGGTGGCTGCGACTGTTTATTAAAAACACAGCACTCTGCAAAGACGAAAGTCGACGTATAGGGTGTGACGCCTGCCCGGTGCTGGAAGATTAAATGATGGGGTGCAAGCTCTTGACTGAAGTCCCAGTAAACGGCGGCCGTAACTATAACGGTCCTAAGGTAGCGAAATTCCTTGTCGGGTAAGTTCCGACCTGCACGAATGGCGTAACGATGGCCACGCTGTCTCCTCCAGAGACTCAGCGAAGTTGAAATGTTTGTGATGATGCAATCTCCCCGCGGAAAGACGGAAAGACCCCATGAACCTTTACTGTAGCTTTACATTGGACTTTGAACAAATCTGTGTAGGATAGGTGGGAGGCTTTGAAGCGGTGCCGCTAGGTGCCGTGGAGCCAACGTTGAAATACCACCCTGGTGTGTTTGAGGTTCTAACCTTGGCCCGTTATCCGGGTTGGGGACAGTGTATGGTGGGCAGTTTGACTGGGGCGGTCTCCTCCTAAAGCGTAACGGAGGAGTTCGAAGGTACGCTAGCCACGGTCGGAAATCGTGGTGATAGTGCATTGGCATAAGCGTGCTTGACTGCGAGACTGACAAGTCGAGCAGGTACGAAAGTAGGACAAAGTGATCCGGTGGTTCTGTATGGAAGGGCCATCGCTCAACGGATAAAAGGTACTCTGGGGATAACAGGCTGATACCGCCCAAGAGTTCATATCGACGGCGGTGTTTGGCACCTCGATGTCGGCTCATCTCATCCTGGGGCTGTAGCCGGTCCCAAGGGTATGGCTGTTCGCCATTTAAAGAGGTACGTGAGCTGGGTTTAAAACGTCGTGAGACAGTTTGGTCCCTATCTTCCGTGGGCGCTGCAAGATTGAGAGAGCCTGCTCCTAGTACGAGAGGACCGGAGTGGACGCACCTCTGGTGTATCGGTTGTCACGCCAGTGGCATTGCCGAGTAGCTAAGTGCGGAAGAGATAACCGCTGAAAGCATCTAAGCGGGAAACTCGTCTCAAGATAAGTCTTGCCGGGGCCTTGAGCCCCCTAAAGAGTCGTCCGAGACCAGGACGTTGATAGGTCGGGTGTGGAAGCGCAGTAATGCGTTGAGCTAACCGATACTAATTGCTCGTGCGGCTTGACCCTATAATTTTGATGCCTCGAACTGAGGGTATCTAAGTTATGTCGAGTGTTGACGCAATCAAATTCTGATCGATTCTACAAATTGGCTTCGAGGTTTACCTTGAGGCAACCAGTTAAGCCTGATGACCATAGCGAGGTGGTCCCACTCCTTCCCATCCCGAACAGGACAGTGAAACGCCTCTGCGCCGATGATAGTGCGGGTTCCCGTGTGAAAGTAGGACATTGTCAGGCTATTAATGAAAAAGCCCGCTTCCATTTGGAAGCGGGCTTTCTTCTTTGTAGCTACTGATTGCGATGATTATTGGCTTCGCGGCTTCGGCAACAGGCGATCGTCTATCGCAACCGACTCAGCGGCACCGTCAATTTCAAAGGCAATTTGCGTACAGACAGCGCGGCAAAGCATCGCGGCCCGCTCGCTTTCGATACGGTAGTAAATTTGCGTCGCGTCCCGCCGCTTGCCTAGCACGCCGGCCCGATACAGGGTCGAGAGGTGCTGGCTCATATTAGGCTGAGTGGTGTCAATCTCGTGCAGCAACTGAGAGACGTTCTTCTCACCATTGCACAGCGCACTGATGATTTTCAAGCGAATGGGCGTGGACAACAGGCCAAACAACTCAGCCGCTGTTGAAAACACAGCCTCCTGCTCATTGGAATCGCTGGTCAAGGCGCGGATCTCCTAGTCTATACATATATGTGCATCCAATGATGCTTCTTCATCCGCGGCGAGTCAAGGCCAACCCAAGTTGCCTGACACCTAGGGAAGACACTGAAACTCCGAACGGTAGGTAGCGGGCGCTTGACGAAGAAAAATAAGTCACCGCTGATATGATCATCACAGAAGATCTTTCATGGTCACGATCTACTAAACCATCCGGAGCGAGACAGACATGCAAAAAATGTCCTTAAAAATTACGGCCCTAACAGCAATATTGGCGCTAGCGCCAATGGCGCATGCACAGACCAACACAGGCCGCGACCTGGCCGCTACTTGTGCCAACTGCCACGGCACCAACGGCCATGCCCGGGGCGACATGAAGCCATTGGCTGGCATGCCTGCCGAGAAGCTCCTAGCGCTGGTCGCCGACTACAAAAACGGAAACCAGCCCGCAAGCATCATGCACCAAATATCCAAGGGCTATACCGACGACCAAATGAAGCTTGTTGCGGGCTACTTTGCTGCACAAACTGCCAAAAAGTGAGGGGACACCAATGACCAAATCCAACAATTTCTCTCGCCGTCGAATCCTAAGTTCAGGCGCAGCCGTCGCTGCGGCCACCTTGGGCGGCTGTGCCGTTCCCGGATTGAGTGCAGGCCCTTCAATTGGCCGCGTAGTGATCGTCGGCGGGGGCTTCGGTGGCTCAACCGCCGCTCGCTATCTCAAAATGTGGGGCGGCAATATCGACGTTACCTTGGTTGAACGCAACCCCAACTTCATCTCTTGCCCCATCAGCAATCTGGTCCTGGGCGGCCACCGGCAAATGGCCGACATCACGCGCGGCTACGATGGATTGAAGGCAGCTGGCGTGAAAGTGCTTCAAGGAGATGTCACCGCCATTGACGCTATAGCAAAGAAGGTCCGACTGGCGGGCGGCGCGGAACTGGCATACGACCGCTTGGTCCTCTCGCCGGGCATCGACTTCATGACCGAACAAGTAGGTGGACTTCAGGCGGCCATTGACAGTGGCCGTGTGACACACAGTTGGAAAGCCGGTCCACAAACAGTAGCACTGCGCCGCCAACTTGAGGCCATGCGCGATGGCGGCGTCGTTGCTATTGCCATCCCGAAAGTACCGTACCGCTGCCCTCCTGGCCCTTACGAGCGTGCCTGCATGATTGCCAGCTACCTCAAGACAGCCAAACCCAAGAGCAAAGTGATGGTGCTGGACGCGAACCCGGAGATCCAATCGAAAAAGGCTCTATTCGAACGTGCCTTCAAGACCCACTATGACGGCATCCTCGAATACCGGCCCAATAACGAGATCAAAGAAGTCTCAGGCACGCAGGCGAAGCTTGAATTTGATGACGTGAAGGCCGACGTTCTGAACGTTATTCCGCCACAAAGAGCCGCAGACCTGGCGCGCAGCGCGGGCTTGGTCAACATGAACAACCGCTGGGTCGGCGTGAACTGGCTGACCATGGAGTCGACTGCTGCTCCAGGGATACACGTGCTGGGAGATGCCACCTTCTCTGCACCGTTGATGCCTAAGTCGGGCCACATGGCCAACCAGCATGCCAAGGTAGCAGCGGCAGCCATCATCGACTTGCTCAAAGGGCAGCCTGTCAATGCCAATCCTGTAGTGATGAACACTTGCTACAGCTTCGTGACGGCCAAGGACGTTGTTCACGTCGCATCGGTTCACCAATACGACGCGAAAGACAAAACCTTCAAGACGGTCCCGGGATCAGGAGGTGTTTCAGCCGCTGCCAATCAGATCGAGGGCCGCTACGCGCTGAGCTGGGCTGACAACATTTGGGCAGACATGTTGAACCTGTAAGCAACACCAAACCAAATACAACAAGGGCCCTGAAGGGCCCTTGTTTGTTTGCGCAGAACCAGTCCAGCCGCAAGCTCAAAATCAAGGCTTGATATAAGCGGCGCCACCTTTTTGCAATTTCGCCAGGCGCACAACACCACTCGGCGTAAATTCAGCTTCCTGCAAAAACTGCTCGCGTTTCAGGTTGCGATTGCGCAGCGTGATTTCACATATTTCGAACTTGACGCCGCGTGCAACCAGCGCGGACACCGGGCCTGCAAATGCGCTGCCGTTGACGTCCTTTTGCCCTTCCAACAAGAAATCGACGCCAAGCGCGTGTGTCACTACAGTGATCTTGGCTGAAGGGTCAACGTCCAAATGATTGCGGATGTTGCGCAAACCCTTGAGCGCTTGAAGTGACATGTCATCAATGTGGTAAACCACAGCGTCTTGCGCCGAAGCGACTCCAGGAAGCGCCAGCGCGCAGGACAAAACCGCCGAGGAAACGAATGCACGAAAAGTCATCTTGAGACTCCTTCAAGCCAGCTCACATTGAAACACCCGGGTTGCCCTGCACACCAACCAAGGTGGGTGTATTGATTTTGCGTGGTGCCACTCGACCACCCTGCCGAGACTTCAGCCAGGTCTCCAACACATCCCAAACAGGCTTGGCACCCGAGCGCGCGGCTTCTTCAGCCACGGGTGCCCAGCCTGCAACTTTGTAGGTCTTTCCGGCCTCCAGCGGAACGCCCTTCAAACGCAGGCCGGAGATCCGCGCACCCATTTTTTCAGCTGGAGACATGGTGTACGCCAAACCGCCCACTCGAACCATGTCACCGCCCTGTTGGTAGTACGGGTCAGGATTGAACAAGTTATCGGCAACGTCTTCCAGAATCGTCTTGATCGTCTCACCCGTCATATCCGTGACCGTGGCATACGGGTAGGTGATGGCAACTTGGTCCATCATCAACTCGCGAGTGATGACCTCACCCGGCAACAAACTCGTGCCCCACCGGAACCCCGGACTAAAAGCGATTTCAGCCCCCTGAACGTCCATCAGCGCGTCGCACAGCAATTGGTCCCAACTGCCGTTGAAATTCCCGCGCCGGTACAGCAGACCGTCAGTCACCGCCAGTTTCTCGGCAAGCTTGGACTCGTAAGGCGCGCGTACTTTGCTAATCAGCGCATCCATTTCGGGATCAGCCTTCAGCATATTCGAGAAGATCGGCAGCAAGCGGTAGCGGAAATCGGCCACCTTGCCATCTTTCACCACGAAATCCATCACGCCTAAAAACTTGCCGTTGCTGCCGGCGTTGGTGACCAAGGTTTTGCCGCCTGCGTTAGTCACAGGAACGGCAACTGGCACACCGTCGTGGGTGTGGCCGCCGAAGATGGCGTCGATGCCGCGAACCCGGCTGGCCATCTTCAAATCAACGTCCATGCCGTTGTGGCTGAGAACAACGACGACCTGCGCACCTTTGGTGCGGGCTTCGTTAACCATCTTCTGCATGTTCTCATCTTGAATACCGAACTCCCAGTCCGCCACCATGTAACGCGGGTTGGCGATGGGCGTGTACGGAAAGGCCTGCCCGACGATCGCGACCTTGACGCCGTTCATCTCACGAATGACATAGGGCGCAAAAACGGGGTCGCCAAAGTCTGCCGTCTTCACGTTCTGAGCGACGAAGTCCACCTTCCCGGCAAAGTCCTTTTCGACGATTTCTTTCACCCGTTTCATGCCGTAGGTGAATTCCCAATGGCCAGTCATCACGTCCACTGTGAGCGCCTTGCAGGCGTCCACCATGTCTTGCGCGTTGGTCCATAGGCTCGT
Organism: Rubrivivax sp.; assembly: GCA_965249635.1. GTDB lineage: Bacteria > Pseudomonadota > Gammaproteobacteria > Burkholderiales > Burkholderiaceae_C > Rubrivivax. The sequence continues at coordinate 687,569 of OZ252249.1, forward strand.
GGCGCTTCCTTGCCAAGTGTCGCCACCGTCCAGCAGCAGTGCGCCGGGGCGGCTCGCTTTCAACCGCTTGACCAGCGTAGCCAAATGCGCAAATCCGCCTACTTTGCCGTAGCGCCGCGCAGCTTTCTCGAAGTCGAGAAAGGTGTACGCGGCGGACAAAGGCGTGCCCGCCTTGATGCCTGCCGCCTTCAAGAGGTGCTCGCCAACCAGGTGAGGCAATTGACCCTGCATCGAGCCGATACCCAGATTGACACTCGGTTCGCGGAAGTGAATGGGCTTGAGTTGAGCATGGCAATCCGTCATGTGCAGCAGGCTCACGTTCCCTGGACCTGTGCCCAAGGGCGGCAAGTCGTACAGGCCCTGTTCAGCAGTCGCGGCGTCGGCTTGCTCGTAGCGCGCCAAGCCCATCCCAGCAACGCCAGCGGCGGCCAACACCTGCAAAAACTCACGTTTGCTCAAGCTCATAATCAGTGACCGCTTATGTTTGGACGGAAAAGAAGCCCGGTACGCGACCGGGCTGTTGGCTGGTACGCTGCGCAGGCCTTATTTGTTTACCGGGGACGTTGGGTCGAGCAACAGCGCCATGATGTGGCGAATCTGACCCTCATCCAGCAGCTTCATGTGACCGAAGCGCGGCATGTTGGAACAAGCGGTGTAAGCCTTGCTGTTCCACAACTTGCCCCAGGTGTATTGCACGATGGCTGCGCTGGCTGGGTCATCGAGTTTCTTGACGCCGCGAATCTTGCCGTAATTCCACAAGCTCGGGCCGATAGTGCCAAACGACAACTCTTTGCGGTCAATCTCATGGCAGTTGTAGCAGTTGCCGCCATTGTCTTTAAAGCTTGCCGAAGGGTCAGTCCAGGTCATGCCGCGGCCACTTTGTGCCAGCTTTTCGCCTTCTTTCCAGTCGCCGGTGTAGATGCCGCCCGATGGCCACACGACCGTGGATAGCGAAGCGGCCTCAATCTGCTTGCCTACAGAATCCCCAGGCGCTTTGTCTGACGAGCAGGCGGCTTGGGCCGCGTCCTGATTGATGCGCTCCGCTTTTGCGATGCCTTGGTCTCGAAACGACGCCTTCATCATGGCGGCCGCTTGCGCGTCGAGCTGTGCTGCCGTCGGAGATGGGGCTGCTGGGCTTGTGCAACCTGCAAGCCCGATGGAGGCCACCGCGCCGATCGCCGCAGCGGCGAGAGCAAAACGAGTGGACGATACAAATGATTTGGTCATTTCAAAGTTTCCCTACTCAGCGCTTGATGGCCGGTGCGATGGATTCCGCGCCCTTGGCATTGACACCCATGTACGAGCCCAGCGCCACGGTCACGTCAGAGCCAAAACCGGGATAAGGGAAACGCTGTTGGCGAAAACAGTCATTCAGCCGCAACTGCATGCCCCACATTTGCCCATTGGATACGCGGTAGGCCGGCCAGGCCGCGAAGCCGATGCCGTCGCCGGGGTTCTTGGTGAGATTGGGCAGGTCCTGCAAACGGATGCGTTTGGCATCCTCGCCATGGCAAGAAGCGCAGGAAAAATCGTGCGGCCCGGCACGAAAGAAAAACGCGCGTTTGCCCAGCTCGTAGAAGCGCCGCTCTTCAGCGTGAGCTTGGGGCAAATTGAACCTCAAGCCGCGCGACATCGCGGCCACCCACGTGGCCAATGCAGTGACGTTGTTCTGTTCGCCGCGCCCAAATGCCGTTTTGGCAATTTCAGCGCCGTTGAAGCCTTGTAGAGTTTCCATGCAGCTGACCAAGCGCGATTCGAGGTCTTGCACGCGGCCGGTGTCCGCAAACCAGCGCGGCAGCGTGACAAATGCGCCTTTGACAACGCCCGGTCCGAGCCCCAAGTCGCACTTTTCGAGTGATGCGCTTTTGGGACCGCGCTTTTGCTTCCACAAGTCCTCGCCCTTGGCCTCAAACAGCTCAGATGGGTTGCCGTCTTCCAGCATCTTGCGATATTCCGCGATGCCGTCGGCTGCTGACTTTTGAGCCTGGGCCGAACACGAGAGCGCAGTCACCGCTGCAACAGCCATCCAGTGCAACTTCAAGATAAGTCTCCTTTATTTTTGGGGGGCACAAAGCCACCAGCTAAGAAGGCCAGCGCAATCGCTGGCCCAAGCGGAGCAACAGGCCAACTGCTGGTGTTCTCAGCTCACCGTGGCTTCGTCGGTGCGCTTGTCGCCCTTGTTGTCGATCCAGCTCACCGAAACCTTGTCACCGGCTTTGGCGCCCTTGAGCGAAAACTGCATGAACGGGTTTTTCGACACAGACGGGCCCCATTGGGCCGTCATAACGGGCTTGCCATTCAGGGCTGCGGTGACTTCTTGAATGAACCAAGCCGGAATCACTTTGCCGGCGCTGTCTTTGCGTTGGCCGGTTTCCATTTCGTGGCTCATCAGCACACGAACGGTTGCTTTGTCTCCGGCCACTTGGGCGCGAATGCGCATCGGGTCTGCCATGTTCTTTACTCCAATATGCTTAATGAACTGAATTGACCTGTGGGCTGCTTTGGCGATCAGCCGCCGCAACCACCCAAGGTGACCTTGATCTCTTTTTGGGCGTAGAGCACTTTGCCATCGGCCATGAAGGCCACGGCATACACGTTTGAAGACTGGCCCATCTTGACGCGTGTGGACACATTGGCCTCGATGGCGTCAGTCAGGTCGAACACGGCGGCCAAGGCGCTGGGGTTCTTTTCAACCAACAAAGCCAGGCGCTTCACGCCGGCCAGCGAAGTGGATGCGCCTACGGGCACCACCGCGCCGTTTTCAGCGATGTCGGGCCCGGTGATCGTCACGTCGCCGCTTTGCGCGGGCGTACCGCCGCCAAGGCCTTTGGCCGCTTCGGCCAGAGTTTTGGCGTCAAAGGCATCTTTGCTCCAGGCTGCATGTGCCACAGCGGGCAGCAAGCCCGTTGAAGCAATGAGGGCTGCCACTTGGGCACTGTGTGTCAGTAGCTCGCGTCGGGTTTGCATGTCACTTCTCCTTCAAAGTTCGGGTAACGAGGTCGTGCGAAATCGGGGGTGTTCAGGGCTTGGCGCCGTCGGCAATCCAACGGGCCAAGGCTTTGACATCTTCGGCTGCCAAGGTTTGCGGCGGCATGGGAATCGCGCCCCACACCCCTGTGCCGCCTGAGCTGATTTTGCCGGCAAGGTAGTCCACGCCATCTGCACGGCCGGCGTACTTCTTGGAGATGTCCTTCAGCGCTGGCCCGACAATCTTATTCTCAACGCCATGGCATGCGTTGCAGCTGTGCTTTTTAAAGAGGCTGGCGGCGTCGGGGCCGTTTTTTGGCGCTGCCGCGGGAGCAGTACGTGTTGGGGCGCGAGGTGACGCGGGCACGGCGGCCACACCAGCCGGTTGGGTGGTGTCTGCCCCGTGTTGGGCGCCGACAAGCCGGTTTTGCTCGGCCAGGTTGCCATGGGCGTTTCGAGCGTGATCCGGCAGGAAGGACTGCACCGTTGTCTCAGTCGCGCAATCGCGCATGCAAGCCACGGCTGTCACGTCGGGCTTCAAGCCGTTACCCATGCCGCGCCCAGGCCACAAGCCGTGGGTGGTTGTCATGCCATTGCGATTGGGCATGCGAGCTTGCACCTCGGCCACGTTTTGGTCAGACAAGGTGAAATTGTCTGGAACCACGCTGGCCAGATTGAGCAAATAGGCCAGCACGCCATAAACCTCATCGACCGCGAGCGTCTTGGGGTTGTTCCAGGGCATGGCGCGGTTGATGTAGTCCCACAGGGTTGAAAGTGTGGGCACCTTCATCAAGGTGGTGCGGCCAGGGAAGGCGGCGTCTGTCAGGCGCGCAACCCGCCCGGTTTTGACGTCCTCTGCAGTCGTGCCGCCCACCAGCGGCGAAAACACCTCATTGCTCTCACCGAAGATGCCGTGGCAAGAGGCGCACTTGGCCTCCCACACGTCCGTACCTTTGGCAACCGTGCCCGATCCTTTGGGCAGGCCTTTGAAGTCGGGCCGAACATCGATGTCCCAGGCGGCCAATTCTTTGGCCGTGGCGGCGCGTCCGATACCGGCGGGCGCAGCGGTTTGAGCTTGCGCAGCAAGCGCGGCCACTGAGAGCGCGACGGCGAGAGCCGAAGTTTTCATGCTGGGCTTAAGACAGCTGAACATTCTTGACCTCCCCGCTGTCTTGCACGAGCCAGGTTTGGATCGAGTGGTTGTGATAGATCGAGCGCGAACCGCGCACGCCGCGCAGTTGCCGATAGGTGGGTTGCACATAGCCTGTTTCATCGATGGCGCGGCTTTGGATGAGCGCGGCTTTGCCGTCCCACACCCAGTCGATATTGAAACGCGTCAAGCACTTGCTCAGGACCGGCGCCTCCAGCCGCGCAGTGCGCCAGCTGCGTCCCCCGTCCACCGAAACGTCCACGCGTTGGATCTTGCCTTTGCCGGACCAAGCCAAGCCGCTGATGTTGTAGAAGCCCTTGTCCAGCAACACCTGCCCGCCCGACGGCGTGGTGACGACGCTCTTGCATTCTTGGATGCTGCTGTACTGCCGATGTTGGCCGTCGGGCAACAGATCGATGTAGTGAACGGCTTCGTCTTTGGTGGCGTAGGGCATATCGCCCACTTCGATTCGTCTTAAGTATTTGACCCAGCTCACCCCTTGCACACCCGGTACCACCAAGCGCAGCGGGTAGCCGTTTTCGGGGCGCAGCATTTCGCCGTTTTGGCCGTAGGCCAGCAGCACTTCACCGCTTTCGACCATTTCCATGGGAATGGTGCGGGTCATGGACGAGCCGTCGGCACCCTCGGCGAGCACGTAGCGCCCGCGCTTGGTGTCCACGCCGCACATGTCGAGCACGATCTTCAAAGGCACGCCCGTGAATTCGCTGCAGCTGATCATGCCGTGGCTGTATTGGCACGTGGGCACGGCAACGTTGCCCCACTCCATGCCGGTGTTGGCGCCACACTCGATGAAGTGGAAACGGCTGACCGCAGGCAGCCGCATCAATTCGTCCAAAGTGAAGACCTTGGGCGTCTTGACCAGCGTGGGGTCAGAGCCGTTGACCATGAGCCGGTGTTTGGACGGGTCAATATCCCACCAACCCTGATGGTGGCGCTCGAAGTGCAGACCATTGGGCGTGACGATGCCGAACAGGCTTTGCAGCGGCGCAAATGAAACCGAGGACTGCGCCGTTTGCGTCAGGCCAGGGCTCTGGCGGCGCTGCACGTTGCTTTCAAATTTGGACGGTTTGCCGTAGCCCTCGCTGGCAACAGGCAATCCCAGGCCGGTGCTGTGTGCAGGCAGGATCAGGATGTTGGGGTCGCCACCTTCGGCGGGCACCGGGTTGGACTGCGCCAGCGCAGTGCCCGCAGCCGTGGCCGCCGCAGCCGAAGCAAAGGCGCTGCGGATGAAATCGCGCCGCCCGGCCTTGCCTTCACGGAAAACAGTGCGAACGCCTTCCGTGGACAGAAAATTCTCTGGTGCCTTGAGCAAGCGTCCGGCAGTGGAGCGGGGGTCGGACAAATCTGGCAAATCTGGCAATTCGCAACCTCGTTTGGGTGGATCAGTGGGGGAGCAGAAGACCGTTATTCTAGATATAAGCAAGTACAAATATATAGGCGGAAAAAACGCGGCGCATTGGTGAAAACACCGAACTACAGACCGTTACTCCCGAGCCGGCCACTGGTGGCTCAACACTGACCCATCACGGATGCCGTTGCAATCAGCTCTTCAAAGAGTGCCAGCGAGACCTCACCCGACACCGCGTACGGGTCCAAATGGGGTGTCGCTGAATATTTCAGCAACAGCGAGGGGTTGAGCCGCGCCAAATTGACCTGACCCATGGCCCAGCCGGCAAAACGGCGTTCGCTGATCTCTTGGTACAAGAGCAACTCCGCATCGCGGTGGCGTGGGTCGGTCACGATGCGGTTGTACAGCGCGTTGACCGCGCCGCGACCGCCTTCCAGAACCTGCAGAAAAATGCTGTCAGAAAAACACAGCACGCCAGTGATGCCACGGGCCGGGTTGTTGGCCTTGCATTGGCGCAGGATGGCTTGCAGCTCTTCCTGGTCAACGACGCCCGCCGCGCGGCTGGCATAGAGAAGTCGAACCAACATGGCCAACCCTTCAAGCTTGTTTGCGATTCGGCAGCAGCGAAAGAAATTCGCGCCGTAAATTGGGGTCTTTCAAAAAAGCGCCGCGCATCAGACTGTTCACCATGGCGGAGTCGCTGTCCTTCACCCCGCGCCAGTGCATGCAAAAGTGATCCGCTTCCATGACCAGCGCCAAACCGTCGGGTTTGACGCGATCCTGAAGCTCATTGGCCAACATCGTGACGGCTTCTTCCTGAATCTGTGGTCGGCTCATGATCCAGTCGCAAATGCGCGCGTACTTGCTCAGACCGATCAAATTGGAGTGTTCATTTGGCAAGATGCCAATCCACACGCGCCCCATGATCGGGCACAAGTGGTGTGAGCAAGCACTGCGCACAGCAATGGGGCCCACGATCATCAGCTCGTTCAGGCGCTCGGCGTTGGGAAACTCGGTGACCGCGGGCATCGGCTGGTAGCGGCCGCGGAAGACCTCGTCCACAAACATCTTGGCCACGCGCTGAGCCGTTTCTTGGGTGTTGTGGTCGCTGTCGGTGTCGATGACCAAGGCCTTCAAAACCTCTTGCATCTTGGCGCTGACTTCCACCTTCAGCTGTTCTAGTTCGCCATCATGCACAAAGGCTGCGATGTTGTCATTGGCGTGAAAGCGCCGGTCCGCAGTGACCAAGCGGTAGCGAATGCGCTCGCTGGCCGGCAACTTGGCCAGCTCGTCTTCCGTGCGAACAATGCGCGCCGACGGGCGTTCCGCGCTTATGGGTCCAGCCATATCCCAACTCCTTGACGGCAGGCCCTAGACTGCCAACGATGAATGATCGAGTCTACGCGGGCCCCGCACTTTCCCGCCAGTTGGGGCTTTGTGCCAATGCCGTGGCAGGGGTTGTACGCGGGCGCTCGCTGACGGACGAGCTGGCTGCTTTGCCGGGCGATCTGCGCCCCGGTGTGCAAGCCTTGGCCTTTCACACCTTGCGCTGGCTGGGCGCCGCGCGCTGCCTGCGCGAGCAACTGGCCGCCAAAACGCCGCCGCCAGCCGTTGATGCCTTGCTGCTCACAGCGCTGGCCTTGCTGTGGCCGCCGGCGGGCCCGCCTTACCCGGCGCACACCTTGGTCGACCAAACCGTCGCCGCCGCGCGCCGGCATGGGCCGGGCGCAGCAGGTTTTGCGAATGCCGTCTTGCGGCGCTTTCTGCGTGAGTCCGCAGCCCAAGTGGCCCAGGCCATGGAAGACCCGCGCGCTCGCCACAACCACCCCGTCTGGTGGGTGCAGCAGTTGACGGCCGACTGGCCCGCGCAAGCGCCGGCGCTGTTGGCCGCCGCGCAGCAGCGCCCGCCGATGATGTTGCGGGTGAATGCGCGTCGCAGCAATGTGACCAACTACCAAGCGCGCCTGTTGGACGTCGGCAAGTCCAGCCAGACAGCGCCTGCAGGGCATGGCATGGACCAGCTCATCGTTCTGGACGAGCCTTGCCCGGTGCATCAATTGCCGGGGTTTGCTGACGGCGATGTGTCCGTTCAGGACAGCCACGCGCAACTCGCCGCGCCATTGCTGCTCGGTGCCACGGGTTTACCGTCCGGCGCCCAGGTCTTGGATGCCTGCGCGGCGCCGGGTGGCAAAACTGCGCACCTGCTGGAACTGGCCGACCTTGACGTACTGGCCCTGGACCACGATGCTGAACGACTTCAACGCGTTGGCGACACCTTAGACCGATTGGGTCTGCACGCACGGCTGCTGCCTGCAGACGCCTGCAACCCCAGTGCCTGGTGGGACGGGCGAGCCTTTGACGCCATCTTGCTCGACGCGCCCTGCAGTGCGTCGGGCATTGGCCGGCGCCACCCCGACATTCGGTGGCTGCGCAAGCCCAGCGACATCACCGCTCTCGCGGCAACCCAGGCGGCCATGCTGGACGCCTTGTGGCCGCTGCTGAAACCTGGCGGCCGCCTGCTCTACGCCAGTTGTTCCGTCTTCAAAGCGGAGGGCGCGCACCAAATCGACGCATTTTTGCAACGCCAGCCCGCCGGTTCAGCCGTTCTGGCGCCGCACACGCCGGGCCATTTGCTGCTGCAGCCCCAGAATGAAGACACGCCGTCATCACCCCAACCCTTTCCTGCGGGTGATGGCTTTTTCTACGGCCTGTTGCTCAAGTGCTGATCGCGCTGCAAAGCGGACAAGCTGGGAACTGGAACTGTTTAACCTGCCCATGCCGTGCCCGCGGGTCATGTTGCTGCTAGATTTGCTGAGCCCTGTGTTGCCTATGGCGCTGCCCATAACGCTGCGCCGCGCCCTGTGGCTGCTCGCGTTGGTCATCGGCGCGTTGATCGCGCCAGCGCCAGCGCCAGCTCAGGGCGTTGAAGCCGTCACGCTGGCCCTGCAAAAACAAGAAGGCCAGCTGGCGCTTGAATTCAGCCTACGCACCCAATTGCCCCGCAGCGTTGAAGACGCCTTGCGGCGCGGCGTTCCGATCTATTTCACCGCCCAGGCCACGCTGTACCGCAGCCGCTGGTACTGGCGCGATGAACGCGTTTCTCGGGTGACGCGGCAGTGGCGCGTGGCCTATCAACCCCTGACGGACAACTGGCGTGTGGGCATTGGCGCGCTCACGCAAAGCGTGCCCAGCCTGCAAGAAGCTATGACCATGATCACCCGCACGTCGGGCTGGCACCTGGCCGAAATGAGTGCGCTCGACCCTGGTTCGCGCCATTACGTCGAGTTCTCTTTCCGCTTGGACACCACCCAGCTGCCCCCGCCGATGTTGCTGGGGCTGACCAGCCAGACTGAATGGCAGCTCGGCCTGGAACGGACCTTGCGCGTCGAATGACCGCCATGCCCAACCAGCACCGTCAGTCCGCGCCATGAGCAAGTCCACCCGCTGGGCGCTGATGGTGGCCGTGGTGGCCGTGGCTGGCGTGGCCATGCTGTTGGCGTATGTGCTGTCTTTTGCCGACCCGCAGGCCGTGGACGAAAGCCGCTTTGTCTGGCTGTTTTGGGTCAATGTGGCGGTGGCGTCATTGCTGGCGCTGGTGGTGCTGGTGGCGTCCGTGCGCCTGTGGCTGCGCCTGCGTCAAGGCAAGTTTGGCAGCCGCCTGCTGGTCCGGCTGGCGGGCATTTTTGCGCTGGTCGGGGTGCTGCCGGGCCTGGTGATTTACACCGTGTCTTACCAATTTGCCTCACGCAGCATCGAGGCTTGGTTTGACGTGCGCTTGGCACAGGCGCTGGACGCCGGCTTGGCGCTGGGGCGCAGCACGCTGGACAGCTTGCGCGAAGACGTGGCTAACAAATCAGAGGTCGCCGCTGAGCGACTGGCTGATTCGGCCACGCTGAGCCCCTTGACTCTGGAGCGTGTGCGCCAGCAATTGGCCTGCGACGACTTGGCCGTGGTGTCGTCAACCGGGCAAATTCTGATGGCCGTGGGTGGGCGCGCTGGCGCCATCGCACCCGAGCGACCCTCAAGCTTGATGCTGCGCACGGCGCGCAATGCAGGCCGCGCCACGCAAATTGATGGGCTGGACGAAGAAGCCGCCACTGCTGCGTCTGGCGCACGGGTGAGGGCTTTGGCGCGCATGCGCGACAGCGGAATGGCGCTGGGCCGCACGGCTGATCGCTATGTGCTGGTGAGCCAAAGCGTGCCGCCGCTGGTCGCGGCCAATGCCTTGTCGGTTCAATCGGCTTATCGCGAGTACCAAGCCCGCGCGCTGTCGCGCGAAGGGCTCAAGCGTGTGTACATCGGCACGCTGACCTTGGGCCTCGTGCTTGCGGTCTTTGGCGCCGTTTTGTTGGCGGCCTTGTTGGGCAACCAAATCGTGCGGCCGCTGCTGCTGCTGGCCGATGGCGTGCGCCAGGTGGCTGCCGGCAATTTGTCGGCACGGCCGGTATCAACCAGCGACGACGAACTGGGCGGCTTGACACGCTCGTTTGCTGCCATGACGCAGCAAGTGTCTGATGCGCGCGAGCAGGTGCAGCGCGGCGCCAACCAAATCCAAACCATTCTGGACAACCTGACCGCCGGCGTGGTGCTGTTCGACCACGGCGGCCGGGTGCAAAGCGTCAACCCTGGCGCCACGCGCATCCTGCGGCAGCCGCTGCAAGTGTGGCAAGGGCGGCGCCTGAGTGACGTTCCGGGATTGGAAGACTTTGCGAATGCGGTGGTGCAGCGCTTCGAAACCCTGGCCCACAGCCCCGAGCCCGGCGAGCGCGACCAGTGGCAGGATTCGTTTGAATTGCGCGCCGGGCGGCCGGATGCCGTGACTTTGCTGGTGCGGGGCGCGGAGCTCGCGCATGGTGAGCGCTTGCTGGTGTTTGACGACATCACCGACGTGGTTTCAGCGCAGCGAACCCAAGCTTGGTCGGAGGTTGCGCGGCGCTTGGCGCATGAAATCAAAAACCCGCTGACCCCGATCCAACTCTCCGCCGAGCGCTTGCAACTCAAACTCGAGCCGCACCTGGACGGCACCGATCAAGCCTTGCTCAAGCGCAGCGTGGGCACCATCGTGGCGCAAGTGCAGTCGATGAAGCAATTGGTCAATGAATTCAGAGACTATGCACGGCTGCCCACCGCTGACATGCAGCCGCTGGACTTGAACGCGTTGATCAACGAAGTGCTGGCCTTGTACGGGCAAGATGTAGAGCAGGGTCGCGTTGTAGCCCGACTGGAGCCGCAGCTGCCGCGCATCATGGGTGACACCACGCAGCTGCGCCAGGTGGTGCACAACCTGCTGCAAAACGCGCTGGACGCGGTACCCGCTGAAGGCGCGCAGGTGAGCATCACCACGCAAGCCGTGCGCGGGGCCGACGGCAGTGCGCAATGGGTGCGCCTGGTCGTCAGTGACAATGGTGTGGGTTTTGCTGAGCATGTACTCAAACGCGCCTTCGAACCCTATGTCACCACCAAGTCCAAAGGCACGGGTCTGGGCTTGGCGGTGGTGAAGAAAATTGCCGATGAACACCGGGCGCGCCTGCGCTTAAGCAATCTGCCGGACGCAGGGGCGCAGGTTTCGTTATCATTTTCACTTCTGGTCAAGCCCATCGAACAACCGCAAGCTGACACTGTCTAACGCGCAACCGTGGCGTCAAGCGCCTCACCGGTAGCGTGGCACCAACCCTTTTATGGCCACCATTCTTGTAGTGGACGACGAGCTCGGTATCCGGGCTTTGCTGTCAGAAATCCTGAGCGATGAAGGCCACACGATCGAGCTGGCCGAGAACGCGGCGCAGGCCCGCTCAGCGCGCGAACTGTTCAAGCCTGACTTGGTTTTGCTCGACATCTGGATGCCCGATGTAGACGGCGTCACGCTGCTCAAAGAGTGGTCGTCCAACGGCATGTTGACCATGCCCGTCATCATGATGAGCGGCCACGGCACCATCGACACCGCCGTGGAAGCCACCAAACATGGCGCCACGGCCTTTCTCGAAAAGCCCATCACGCTGCAAAAGCTGCTGCGCGCGGTAGAGCAAGCGCTGGTGCGCCCCGCGCCCCGCGAGCAAACTGCGGCGCTGAGCTTGCCATCGCTGCGCGGCGCTGGGCCTCTGGGCACGTCATTCCAACCGAGCCTGGGCTCGGCCCCGGACACCTACAGCCCGGTGGCTGCGCCGGTTGAGTCCAACCAGCCCACCGCGCACCAAAGCTTCGACCTCGACCGTCCCTTGCGCGAAGCACGCGATGCGTTCGAAAAGAGCTACTTCGAATTTCATCTGGCCAAAGAAGGCGGCTCCATGACCCGCGTGGCCGAAAAAACCGGCCTGGAGCGCACCCACCTGTACCGCAAGCTCAAACAGCTTGGGGTGGATCTCACGCGCAACCGAAAATCTTGAGCCGGGAAGGGTGCCCGCTGCACAGCACCAAGCCCCTATAATCCTGGGTTCTTGGCCTGGTAGCTCAGTTGGTAGAGCAGCGGATTGAAAATCCGCGTGTCGGTGGTTCGATTCCGCCCCAGGCCACCAAACAAAAGCCCATGCAAGTCAAGTACTTGCGTGGGTTTTTAATTTCCGCGTGACTCACTCGAAACCGAATCCGTGTGCAAACTTTCTGCACACGATGGCGTGAAATTGCAACAGTCCATGGGGCACCTTGACCCCCGAAAAGGGCTCGATGCGCGCGCAGGACCAACGCGTTTGGGTTTGATGTCGACAGCCCACAACACGCAACGGCATTCTTTGCGGCGGTCCCTGCACCACCGCCTTCTTGCCTGCCTCAGGCTCGCGAGTCCTTGCCGGGTAGGGGAGACCCATACTCGTTTCGCCTGTTAATCTGAAGGACGGTGGTCATCATCGACATCTAACAGGACAACTGCATAGCCAACCCAAGTCTGGCAAAACTAGCATCGTTCCGTTGGTGCGACTTGCGCTAGTGCCGACCTGCCGAGGTAGAAATAAGCCGATGGTTCGATGGGCAAAGCCGTCCGTGCGACAGGCCAGAGCGCACTTGAAACCCCTTGGTGGGTCAGACAACAATTCCGATCAGGGGGATAGTGGTGGGCACAGTCGAGCAGAAGACAGCGGCGGAAACGGACAAAGAGGCTAAGTTCATCACGCCTCCCATCGTCGGCGCCCGTGCCCGAACTGGCGCAGGTTCGCCTTGAAACAACTTTGACTTCTGGCCGGCATGCTGTGCGTGAACACCCATACGCCCGAAACAGGAAGAAGAAGCTTGCCGTTTGCGTGCTTCAGCGAGAGAACGTCACGCGTGCATTGACTGTCCTTCGCTCCCTTCAATCGGTCAGCGCACGAACAATCGAGTGGCTCATGTGACTGAAGACGAAGGGGCCAAGTCGCTGCGGCACAGCCGTCGAGTGCAGATTCGGTTTCTACTGCTGAGCCACGCCTTCCTGGCGATTCTGGCACTCGCCTCAGGTCAAGTGCCCACAATGAACGCCCTCATGTTGGGCGCTGCGTCGCTCTTTCTGGCCTTTCCGGTGATGCTTGCGCTATGGCATCGAGCGACAGCGAGAAGGCTCCTCCAGTTGCAGTCCTTTCAGCCCGGGCGGGGCTTGCACTGGTGGGGCAGCCGACGGTTCGTTGACGCAATTGCCGGCGCGATCCTATCGCTCGCCTTAACAACTATTGTCTTGTTGCAGAGCGCATACTTCAGCCGGGTTGAGTGGACGCTAGTGCTGCTGCTTCCCTGGTTGTATTTGGCAGTTTCTTGCGGTGTTGACGCTGTGCTGGCGAAACAGTTCGCTCGGCCTGTGTATGCGCAGAGCTGGACGCAGCGTGCAACGTGTGTTGTGGTCGTCGCTTTGCTGTCAGCAATCTGGGCAGCAGCCACCTATGCTTTCGCTGAAGGTCCCACAGCGTCTCTGGCTGTTCGGGTCAGCACCCTCCAGTCTTCCTGGCCGAAGGCGTCGTCAGGCATCGTCAAGTGGGCGCTGGATGGTGGCGCATGGGTGCAGGCCGGCATGGACTCAATACGCCAACTGCCCGCTGACGCTTCGGTACGGCTTTTCGCGGCAATGGCCATCGCCCCCGTCTCTTTGTTCGGGCACCTCGCATTCGTCATGGCCGGCCTTTCCCTTCCGCGATCGGAGATTCGCCGTGTCTTCGGCCAAAGGCTTACTGACGACGACCTGCCTCCGCCGGTGGGGCCGACTGCGGCCGCGATCCTGGGTGCGGTTTCGACCTTAGGCATCATGCTGGTGCTTTTCATCCTTGCCAATACCGACAGCCATCTCAAGACTCAGGAAAGTCCCTTTGAAGTCAGGCCGATTGTGGAGTGCGAGCGCATCGGCGGGTATGCCTACCAATTGAACACTATCCAGTCAATTGAGTCCCTCTTGGCGAAATTCCAAAGGCAAGTAGATCAACGCCAGAGCCTTGCCTGTCGCAACATGAGTGATATCGAGGCACAGTTGGCGCAAAGAGTCGACGCTTACCTCAACTGGTACTTCGGTCTTGGCGCGGAATGGCTGCGTCTGGTCACCATGCTCACTGGGGACATCGACCAGTTACTTCGGTTCAAATTCAACGATGTCGTGTTCTCGGACCCGAAATTTGGGCTCTCGATTGAAGGATTCCCCGCTGTCGTTGAACAGCAGTGGGCCGACTTTGCGGGCACACGCCTCGCCCTTCTTGATCTTCTGGCTGAGAACCGTCTAGTCGCGAGCGCCTCGCAATGTAAGGTGATCAAGGAGTGGGAAAGTGGGCGGGAATTGGAGCCGCTGGATGCGTTCAAGGCAAGGATGGCCGGTGGAGCCGGTGCTGGCGCGCTCGCAGGCGGGTTGGCCGCCAAGATCGCTGCCAAGGCCATGGGCAAAGCTAGCATGAAGTCAGCGGCCAAGGTGCTGGCCAAGGCTGCGGCAAAGAAAGGCGCGGCCGCAGCAGTCGGTTCCGCGGCGGGTGCGGCCATCGGCTCGGCAGTGCCGGTCGTTGGTACGGCAATCGGTGCGGCTCTAGGCGGTCTCTCTGGGCTGGCCGTGGGAATCGCCGTCGACTTTGCTGCCCTGTATGCCGAAGAGAAATTGACGCGGGAGAGCATGAGAGCGGATCTCCTCTCGGCCGTGACCGAGTCATTGGATCCGTGGCGGCGGACTTTCGCGTGCAAGTGATCGACGGCATCGCAAGGGCGGTTACTGACATGATCGCCCGGTGTCGATTCCGTCTAGACCAGCATCAAGTTCTACAGCGAGGTTTTCGTCTTGGCCTCCCACTGGTAGCCTCATGTGCGCAGACTTGCCGTACGCCGTGGCGTGAATTTGCAATGGTCTCGGCCTGCTTTGAACCCTTGCATGCGCCTAGTGCGCACGCGAAACGAGCGTGCTTGAGCTTTAGGCCGACGACTTACAACGGATGGCGGCGGTTTTCTCCAGCGGGGCGCGCTTGGTCGCTCCCGGTGACATTAGCCCACCAAGCGCGAGGCAGCACCCTGATCGGCTGTTAATCTGGAGGCTTAGTGCCAGCATCGATAGCGCCCGGCAGCAGTCAAGATGACTTGGCCGGACGCTTACGCCGCACGTTCTCAGTAGGCGTCCGACATCGTCAGCTTGATGACGGCGCCCGCCTTCCCCGGAGGGCAGGAATGAGGCACCTTGGACAACCCTGCTCAGCGAAAACGCGCTTCATTAGTCGAATGCAGTTGCGAGCACAGGGGCCAGCCACCTTGCGGCGTCATCGCTCGCAAGGTGAATATATGCCTTCCTGACAGTTTCCTCTTTGTCATGGAGTGCCCAAGCGGCTGCGGCCCACGCATTTGGTTGTTGTTTGAGAATGGCGGTTGCAACTAAATGTCTCATAATATGTGTACCAGTACCAGGACAGTTCTCAAAGTATCGGCGAGTAATAGATGCGAAATGCCTGTTCATGGAATACCATGGCTCGGGTTTGCCGTTCGCGTTACATGAAAATAAGTAGTGAGAATCAGACCCCGCCAGCAGGGGCCGATAGTCACGTATATAGCGTTCGATGTCGGGCCAAACGCTCTCGTGGATAGGCATGTCGTACACCCGGTCTTTTGCCGCACCCCTTGCGTTTTTGAATTCGTGGGATTCGATGCGAATTCGCCAAATTCCACCAATCTTTCGTAAATGCCCTGTATTGTTGCTGTGGTATGTTAGGAGTTGAAGATTTTTAAGACGAAGTGGATTTGATGCTAGAACCTTGACAAGCAAGAGATCTCTTGCCCATCGAGCTTCCGTTACGCCACCCGTAATCGGTCGACCTGCCGTCATCTTCGAGATTGCGGCAGCAACAACTCTTAGTGGATTGGGTAAACTGAATGCGTATGCCATAGGCTCAAAAGCGTTGCGAGATGGGCGTACTTCATCTCTGAGTTGGCGCTCAATTTCTTGTGCCGCTAGGTACGCGCTTTTGCACCGGGCGACCCAAGCCTTCGTGGTGCTTGACGCGCTTCCCTTAGATAAATCTTGTCCAGACTGAGTAATAAACCCTGTCTTCGGGTTGCAAAGCATTTGCACCATCTTCAAAAAGCCAATTATGCCTTCGTGGACGATATTGTCGCTGCGCTTTATTAACCAGTTGATATAGTTATCAACCATCTTCACGTCGGTCAACCAAACTAGCGTTTGAACCCTCTCTGGCGAAATCGCCGCTCCGCCCCTTGTTTTCGGCAGCCTCAGCCATCCGAGAAAGGTTGCAATTCGCCGCCAAGTGATTTCCGATGTGGGAACGTACTTGTCGCCGATGAAACACATTTCATTTCTCTTACAAGGTTTTTCTGCGTGGTGTTCTGTCACATTCCATCGGCCCTTCTTTGAGCGAAGTAGTCCGTTTGGTAGCCGGAGCGCAGTCTTATAGTCCATGAGCTGCATCCACTGTTTGAGAAGGTCCTGGTTTGGAGATGAGAGTACGAAGGGCTCTTCGGCCTGAACTTTGCGCATGCGGTCTCTGTATGCAATCTCCGGCTGGACGCCCTTAGGACCCGTGCCAATTGACTCGCGTTGAGCGCCAGGAAGGAGATCAGTTAGCGAGCCAGGGGCTAACCCAAAGAAGACTTCGAGTACTTTGATCCAGTGAGCAGACTTTGGCTTTGGCAAAACACCCTTCAGCCAACTACGAAGATGACTAATCGGCACGCCGCTCGCCTTCGCAACTTTGGGAATGGACGAATGCCGCGTGAGAAGTTCGTGCAGGGCTAGCTGAAGCGGCGTCTGGCGGTCTGAAGAGGCGCTGATGCGGTCAAGCTCCAGCAGAGTTTTTCGCCAAGTCCCGAGCAAAGCTTTTCGATTTCGGATGTACTCCGATGTGCGTCCGTCTGCCGACAGTCGCGCGAGGTGAGCGGCTATGTTTGCGTAGTAGCTGGCGCGCAGGTCCGAGCCTATTACGCTGGTGGCCTGGACGCACCGTTCGGCAATAAATGCCGACAGTGCGCTTCTCAAGTTGGCTTCCGAAGCTGCGGCTGGCCCCGTGCCTGCCACGATCCGTTGATGTAGAGCGTTTTGAAGTTCAAGATAGGTGAGAGTGATTGAGTCCATGTGGCGCTTTCGCGCCCCCGCTTGCCGACCGATCCGGCGCGCTCGCGAAGCATCATTAGTGCGAGCCGAATGAAAATAATGACGAAGTGATCTAAGTTGTTGATTCATAGAGAGAAATTCCTGATCTGGCCGTAACAGGTGCTTTACACGACGCCTGCTGTGTGTTCATTAATTTCTATACGCGTGGAGTGCCTGCGGTCTAGAGCGGAGGCATTGGGTGGAGCCTCGCCATGCGTGTAGCGAAGGGGGTGGTCAAGCGGACCCTAGATGGCCCCCCTGCTTGGGGGGAGGGGCGGAAAACTTCGGCTGCGTTGTCAAGGTGCCGGCGCAGTCGACCGTCCGCCTTTCGGCTTTTGGGGATGTCTCGAAGCACCTGGGGTGTTGACCCCCCGGTCTGCCGCAGATTGCGGAAGGTGATGCCCTTTGTGGCCCATCGCTACAACTGGCAGCATCTCTGGCTGGCGATGTACCGCGGTTCTGGCTCCGGCTGCGCGCTGTTAGCAGCGAGCTAGCTGGACGGTCATCCCACCCGTCTCAGGTGCAGGGGTTGGTGGTTACCGGGCTGCAAATATGGCGCACGCCTCGCAACAAGTGGTACTTGGCGATTTCCACGCGGAAGTGACCCACACCGGGCCAGGATGGGGTGGAAATCCGTCAGAGGAGTTACTGGTCTTGCCCCCGCAATTCCAGACACGGTTCATCCGCAATGTAGCGCCTGAGGGGTTTCAAGTTGCTGAGCAAGGCGCATGGTTTGCTCAGCAAGGTTTCGTTGGTGTTTCCTGAACTCGCGCGGTGACATCATCTTCAAGCTCGAGTGCGGATGCACTTCGTTGAAATGTTCGAATGCGGCCGGAAGCTGCGCCAGCACCGTGGCGGCGTCGCGCGTGTCCATGCGGGGCACGTAGTCTCGTTTGAAGGTGTTGACGAAGCTCTCGGCCATGCCGTTGCTCTGTGGGCTGCACACTGGCGTGGTAACCGGCTTCAAACCAAGTGACTTTGCGATCTCTTTGGTGTCGTGCGCGATGTACGCGCCACCGTTGTCGCTCAAGAATTCCAAGGTGTGATCACTGGGAACTGCGCCGACGCTGCCGAAGCGCGCTTCGACGGCCTCGATCAACATCTCCCGAACGGGCTCACCAGGTAAGCCGCGCCCAGGCCATGCGCGCCAGGTTACGATTTCTCGATCACAGCAGTCCTTGGTGAACGCGGCCGTGACAACCTCTCCAGATTGACACGCAATCTCGAAGCCGTCCGAGCACCAGCGCGTGTCACTGTGATCGACGGCCACGCGTCCGTCGTGGCGACGGCTGTGCACGCGCCTGGGCGCCTTGGGCAACAGCAACTGATGCTGGGCCATCACGCGGTAGCCGCGCTTGTGGTTCACGGGCGGCAGGCCTGTGTGCTTGCGGCTCGTGTTCACCAATGCTGTGGCACGTCGGTATCCATAGCTGGCCAGGTCCGCAATGTGCTCACGAATTTCGGCCACCAACGCGGTGTCATCGCTGGCAGTACGGCCGCGCCGACCATCGCGCCAACTCGTATCCCGTGTGGCCTTGACGTGCACGTTCGAACGCGCCACACCCAGGGCCTGGCACACCGCGCTCATGTTTGATCCTTGGGTAGCAAGGGCGAGCGCGCAATCCACTTTTTTTCGACGGAATACTCCACCGCCTCTTTGAGGATCTCGTTTTGCAGCGTCACCTTGCCCAGCACCCGCTGCAAGCGTTTGATCTCTTCACGGGCGGCCACAAGCTGCGAAGCAGGCACCACCGCCTCACCGGCACCCACGGCAACCAGTGCGCCTTCACGCTCAAGCTTGCGCCACTGGAACAGCATGCTGGCGGCGACGCCGCTCTCACGCGAGACCAGCGACACGCTCATGCCAGGTTCGTAGGTGCGCGCCACTAACGCGGCCTTCTCGGCCACAGACCAGCGCCTTCGGCGCCGGTCTGTGATGACAACCTGCACGCCGTCTTTGCTGCTATTCGTATGCCTAGTCGTACTCACAGTCCTTCTCCTGTCCGTAAAGATAACGGAGGCACCGTGTCCGGGGATTCAGGGGGCTAGCTCACCGTGCGCGGTTGGCGCTTGTACTTGGTGTCTTCAAACACAACACGATTCGCGCTGACATTCACCCCGCTCCACCGCGCGGCAGCCCATTCGCCGGGCCGTGCTCCGGTTTCGCGCACCAGCAGAGTCAGGCGTGCAACCGCGCGGTACCGATACTTTGGGTGATTGAGCACAGTCATCAAGGCGCCTTGGTGCCCCGGCGGCATGCGCTTTACGATCGGCGGGGCCGAAGGACGCTTCACACCGATCGTCGCATTGGCTGAAACAATGGACTTTGACCGGCAATAGTTCAACACCGAGGACAACGAAGCGACAGCATTGCGAATCGTGTCAGGTGCCTTGCCTGCCTTTGTCTCGGCGACGATCAGAGCTTCTACGTCGTCCGCTGTAAGCGCTTTGACTGGCCGATGCCCAAACCGGACCAGTACTGGTTTGACGTGGGTGTCTTCTGACCGTCGGGTTTTGGGCTTTTTCTCAAGAAACGACCGGGATTCTCGATAAGCGATCCAAGCTTCATCTAAAGAAAGGCCCGGCGTCTTCTGCGCGCGTCTCCCTGGCGCTCCACCTGGGCGCAAGAGTCGTTCGAAAGCTTGCCTCGCGTCGTCTTCGGATTCGTAGACTTCATCGACATTGAGACTGGCGCGACGAACTTGGAGGCGGTAGTTTCCTGATGGCAACTGGCGGATGCCCATGTGCAGTCTCCGTCTTGCACCGCTGTCACAGGTCATTCTGTGTGCAGTCATGTGCAATATCGGCATCAGGTTAGCGAGAGTGCAGGCCAAACGCAGAAGATTTTGAACATATCAACGGATTGAAAATCCGCGTGTCGGTGGTTCGATTCCGCCCCAGGCCACCAAGTCGCAAACCCGCATGCAATCTCGGTTTCATGCGGGTTTTGCCTTTCTGGCCTGCGCCCTGATCGTCAGCCTGCGTGCAATTTTGCGCGCCTGCGCGTTGGGTGGCGCGTCAAGCCGGTTAAGCCCTCACCCTGCTGTGCCAGCCAGCCTTCTACGATCGCGCTCGTGGTAGGTCGGTGTTTGGTTGGGGTTTGCTTGTGGCGCGCACTGGGGTTTTGTTGCATTGGTTGGCGGTTGTTGCGCTGCTTGTTTTAAGCGGGTGTGCTGCTGCGCCTGGCATGCACAAGCAAGCAGGCGATGGGCCTGCCGAGGACCAAGCTGCGCCGACGGCGCCTACAGCGCTGCAGACGCCGGCAGCGACGCCGACCCTGAATGCAATGCCCGATGAAGCCGAATGGAGGCCCTTCGCGCTGCCGGGCAAACGTGCGACGGTGTATCGGTTCTCGCAGCGTGACGGCCGGCGTGTGATTGAGGCCAGCGCTGATGGGTCGGCCAGCATGCTGCGCCGGCGCTTAGATCTGGCGCCTCAACAATGTGCTGAAGTCAGTTGGTCATGGTGGGTGCAAGATGCTTTGGTGGGCGCCGACCTGGGCGATGTGGACAGCACCGATGCGCCGGCCCGCCTGATGTTTGCCTTTGAGGGCGACAAGTCGCGCTTGTCGGCGCGCACGCGAATGATGTTTGACCTGGCCCGCGCGTTGACTGGCGAAGAGCCGCCCTACGCCACGCTGATGTATGCCTTCGCGACCGATACGGCGGTCGAATCGGTTTTACGCAACCCGCGCAGTGAACGCATCCGCAAGATCGTCGTTGATTCAGGCGCGGGCCACACGCGGCAGTGGCGGATGCACCGCCGCAATCTGGCTGAAGACTTCAGAAAAGCCTTTGGCGAAGAGCCGGGGCGTTTGATTGGTGTCGCGGTGATGACCGATGCCGACAACACGCGCTCTAGGGCGAAGGCGTGGTACGGCCCGATCAAGTTTCACCCGGTGGTGGACCCGCAGCGGCCCTGAGCGCCGGGCGCCAAGATTCGGCGCTTGCCAGCGCCTGTTAACGGCTGGGTGGTGCCTGGGTGCCTGTCACGGCGGCGGAAGCGCCTGAAGCGGGCGAAGCGCTTGAGGGAGCAGAGGCGGCCGTGGCGGGTACGGCGCCCGCTGGCGCCACCGGCAAGCGCAGTGGCCCCTTCTGTCCACATGCGCCCAGGCAGAGCGCACCCAGCAGTGCCCATGGCAAGCAAGCCCTGATCATTGCGGGTGGCAGGGACATGCCCAAGCCCGCTTCGCTGCGCCGGGTCCTGCTGGCTACACTGGTTTCACCCGTTTCAATCATTCCGGAATCTTAATCAAACATGACTTCAGGGCCCGACGAGCGGCTGTCAGATGCCGACTACCACCGCTTGACCTCAGCCGTGTTGGCAGCCATTGAGGCCCAGGCAGACGCGTGGCTGCAAGACGATGTGCTGGACATCGACTCCAGCCGCACGGGCGGTTTGCTCGAGTTGAGCTTCCCCAACCGCAGCAAGCTGATCATCAATACCCAGCCGCCACTGCAAGAGCTGTGGCTGGCCAGCAAAGCCGGCGGCTTTCATTTCAAGTGCCGAGCGGGGCGCTGGGTAGACACGCGCGACGGCGCCGAGTTTTTCGACGTGCTGTCGCGCCAGGCCAGCCTGCAAGCGGGCAAACCGCTGCGCTTCGCGCGTTCAGCCTGAACCCGGTCAGCGTGGCTGGCGGAACAAGTCCAGGATGCTGTTGCGTTCTTCTGAGGTGGTTGCCTTGGGCAGCATCGGGTCGTTGAGCCCAACGCCTGTGATGCCGCGCCCATCGGTGAACTCGTCGTAGACCCAGTCCTCACCAACGCGAACCAAGCCCTCCGGCACGCGCGGCTCCACCACCGGCTGGCCTTTCAAGGCGTGCTGCATGTATTCAATCCAGACCGGCAGTGCCAGGCCGCCGCCCGTTTCGTTGGTGCCCAGCTTGCGCGGGGTGTCGTAGCCGATCCAGACCACGGCAACCAAGTTGGGTTGGTAACCGCCGAACCAGGCATCCATGGAGTCATTGGTGGTGCCGGTTTTGCCATAAATGTCGGTGCGGCGCAGCATGGCCTGGGCTTTGGAGGCCGTGCCGCTGCGGGTGACCTCTTGCAGCAAGGTGCCCATGACAAAGGCATTGCGCGGGTCGATGGTGCGGTTGGCCTGCGTCAGCGCGGGTACGCGGGTTTGGCTGAGCACTTGGCCCCGGTCGTCCAGCACGCGGGCGATCAACATGGGCGGCACCAAATGCCCGCCATTGGCAATGACGGAGAAACCGGTGGCCATCTGCAAAGGCGTGACCGAGCCGGCGCCCAGGGCCATGGTCAGGTAAGGCGGGTGGCGCTCCATGTCGAAGCCAAACCGGCCTATCCACTTTTGGGTGTCTTCAGCGCCCGCACTTTGCAGCACGCGGATCGACACCATATTTTTTGACTTGGCCAGCGCCTGGCGCAGGCTCATGTGGCCTGCAAAGTAGCCGTCGTAGTTTTTTGGCTCCCAAGGCTGGCTGCCGGTTTGGTCGGCATCAAAAAACAGCGGCGCGTCGTTGACGATCGTGCGCCCGCTGAAGCCTTTTTCCAGTGCGGCTGAATAAATGAACGGCTTGAAGCTGGAGCCCGGCTGGCGCCACGCCTGCGTGACGTGGTTGAACTTGCTCTTCGAGAAGTCAAAACCGCCCACCAGTGCGCGGATGGCGCCGGTACGCGGGTCCATGGACACGAAGGCGCCTTCCACTTCGGGCACTTGGGTCAGCAGCCAAACGCCTTTGGCGTCGCGCATGGCGCGCACCACCGCGCCGCGCCGAATTTGAACTTTGGAGGTGGCCGAATCGGCCAGCCCCGAAGTCACAGGACGAAGGCCCACACCCGTGACCGTGATGGTTTCGCCCGTTTGCAACATCGCTTTGACCTGGCGCGGCGAGGCCTCCAGGACCACGGCGGCCTTGAGCTCGTCATTGTCGGGGTAGTCGCCCAGGGCCTCGGCCACGCGCGCGTCCAGCGCTGCCACTTTCGCCGGCAGGTTCACAAAACCTTCCGGGCCCCGGTAGTGCTGGCGCTTCTCAAAGTCCATTAAGCCCGCACGCAGGGCGCGGTAAGCGGCGTTTTGCTCTTCTGAATTGATGGTCAGCTGCACCTGCAGGCCGCGCGTGTAAGCCTCTTCACCATACTGCGCAAAGATCAGCTGGCGCGCCATTTCCGCCAGGTAGGCGCCGTGGCTGGACTGCTCGGTGGCGGTGTTGTATTTCAGGGTTTCGGCCAGCGCCTGCTCGCGCTCGGCGGCGGTGATGTAGCCGTTCTCAAGCATGCGCTGGACGATGTAGCGCTGGCGCTGAACGGCGCGCTCGCGGTTGGTCAGCGGGTTGTAGGCGGAAGGCGCTTTGGGCAATCCGGCCAGCATCGCGGCTTCGGCAATTGAAACCGACTTCAGTGGCTTGCCGAAATAGACCTCGCTGGCTGCAGCGAAGCCATAGGCCCGGCGCCCCAGAAAGATCTGGTTCATGTACACCTCAAGGATCTGGTCCTTGGTGAGCTGCGACTCAATCTTGAACGACAGCAGTGCCTCGTACACCTTGCGAGTGAAGGTTTTTTCCGTGGACAGGTAGAAATTGCGCGCCAGTTGCATCGTGATGGTCGATGCGCCCTGGCTGCGCGCCTCTGAGAACTGGGCCATCACAGCGCGCAACACGCCACGAAAGTCAACGCCGCTGTGGCTGTAGAAATTGGCATCCTCAATGGCCAAGACGGCGTGCTTCATGGACTGCGGAATTTGGCCGATGGGCACAAAGGTGCGCTTTTCTTCACCAAACTCGCCCAGCAGCAAGCCGTCGGCCGAGAAGATGCGCATGGGCAGCTTGGGCCGGTAGTCGGTCAGGCTGGCCGTGTCGGGCAGGTTGGGGTAGGCCACGGCCAGCGCCAGGCCAATGCCGATCGTCAGCGCCACAACGCCGGCGCTTACCGTGCCCACAACAATCAAGGTCCAGCGCACCAGGCCATTCAACCAGCGCTGCCACAGCGGGGCGGCTACGTCCGGTTTTGAGGATCGTGGCTTTTTGTCGGCCGCAGCAGCAGGGGTATCGGTCATGTGGAAATTCGCCACCACGCCCAGGGCGGCCAATCGAAATTATAGGAACCCGCCCGACCCGGTTCAAAAGATCGGCCGTTGGCTAAGTCAGTGGGTCCTCGCTGTTACGAAATGAATGGATTTTCTGGTTTCTTCTCGGCGCCACGCGTCTGCGATCCAACAGAAACTCCGGTAAAGCCAGCAGAGCCCTGCTTGCCCTGTTGCAACAAGGGCCTTGCTGCTAACATTCAAGTAGTTTCTTAACATTCCCGCGAAAGTTGTTCTTTTGCGATGGGGAGTGGAGCGCCGTGAGTTTTCTCGACCGGATACTGGGTCGCCAGCATTCCGCCATGATCGGTCTCGATATCAGTTCGTCCAGCGTCAAGCTGGTTGAGCTGAGCAAGGACGCGTCTGGCGCTTTGGTGCTGGAGCGCCTGGGCTCTGAGCCTTTTGAAAAGGGCTGGATCACTGACGGCCAAATCGAGAAATTCGATGAAGTGGCTGAGGCCGTGCGCCGTGTGGTCAAAAAGTCAGGCACCAGCACCCGCCAAGTGGCCATGGCCATGCCGCAGTCGGCCGTCATCACCAAACGCATACTTTTGCCCGCCGGCTTGCGCGAAGAAGAGCTGGAATTGCAGGTTGAATCTGAAGCCAACCAATACATTCCGTTCTCTCTGGACGAAGTGAGCCTCGACTTCTGCGTCATTGGCCCTGCGCCCAGTTCGCCCGGTGACGTGGAGGTGCTGATTGCCGCCTCACGCAAAGACCGCGTGCAAGACCGCCAAGGCTTGGCGGAGGCCGCCGGGCTGACGCCTGTGATCCTGGACATCGAATCCCACGCCTCGCGCCTGGCGATGACGCGTGTGGTCTCGGTTTTGCCCAATGAGGGGCAAGACGCCCTGGTGGCCCTTTTTGAAATTGGCGCGGACACCACCAGCCTGAAAGTGCTGCGTGACGAAGACATGCTCTACGACCGCGACCAAGCCTTTGGTGGCTCGCAACTGACGCAGCTCATCGCCCGCCAATACGGCTTTTCGTTCGAAGAGGCTGAGCAGAAAAAGGTTTTGATGGACTTGCCCGACGACTACGAGCACACCTTGCTCTCGCCGTTTGTGGACAGCCTGTCGCAGGAAATCGGCCGCGCGCTGCAGTATTTTTTCACCAGCACGCCGCACCACAAAGTGCACTACGTGATGTTGGCGGGCGGCACAGCCAACCTGCCGGGCCTGCGCGACCGGGTGACTGAGCTGACCGGGTTTGCCGCCATGGTGGTCAACCCCTTTGACAACATGAAGCTCGGCTCCACCGTGCGCGAACAGCGTGTGCGGCGCGAAGCACCGAGCTACCTTACCGCCTGCGGTTTGGCCATGCGGAGGTTTGTTCAGTGATCCTGATCAACCTGCTGCCGCACCGCGAAGCCAAGCGGCGCCTGCGCAAGCGGGCCTTTTTTGCGGGGCTGGCCGCCAGCTTTCTGGCCGGCGTGGTCGCCGTGGGCCTTTGGTACACCGCTGTTGAGCGCCAAATTGCGACGCAGCAGGCGCGTAACACCTATTTGCAGACTGAAATCGGCAAGCTGGAAGCGCAAATCAAAGACATTGCCACTTTGCGCCAGGAAATTGACGCGCTCAAGGCGCGCCAAAAATCGGTGGAAGATTTGCAGGCCGACCGCAACACGCCGGTTCACTTGCTTGATGAGCTGGTCAAGCAAACGCCTGAGGGCATTTACCTCACCTCCATCAAGCAGGCCGGGCAGGTAGTTTCGGTGTCGGGTATCGCGCAAACCAACGAGCGTGTCTCTGAATTGCTGCGCAACGCGTCCTACAACTCGACGTGGTTGGAGCGGCCCGAGCTGGTTGAAATCAAGGCCGCCAATGTGACGACGGCAGGGCGCGAACAACGTCGCCTGTTTGAATTCCAGATGCGCGTCAGCATCAAGCGCTCGCAGCCCGCCAAGGCGGGCGCTGGCGCCGCAGCGACAGCCGCGCCAGGCGCACCAGCCGCCACGGGCTCACCGGCAGCCCCAGCGCTTGCCGCGCCCAAGACTTGAGGCCCGTCATGGCAACCCGGCATCTACCTTCGCAGCTTGATGTGCCCAGCCGTTTTGAAACAGCGGTCAGTCAATTTCGTGGGCTCAACCGCAGCGACCCTGGCCAGTGGCCGAAATTGCCGCGCGCTGCCGCCTTTCTGGGCGTGATTTTGGCGGTGCTGGTGGTGGGCTGGTTCTTGCTGCTGACCGGTTCGGTCGATGGCCTGAACGAAGAGCGCGACCGCGAGCCGCGCTTGAAAACCGACTACCGCGCCAAGCTGCTGCAAGCTGTCAATCTGGACGAGCTGCGCAAGCAAAAGCAGCAGGTGCAGGAATACGTCACCCAGCTTGAAAAGCAGCTACCGGGCAAAGCCGAAATGGACGCTTTGCTGTCAGACATCAACCAAGCCGGCATCGGCCGTGGTTTGCAGTTTGAGCTGTTCAAGCCCGGGCAGATTGAGATCAAGGACTATTACGCGGAGCTGCCCATTTCTATCAAAGTGGCTGGTCGCTTTCACGACATGGGCGCTTTTGCGGCCGACGTGGCCAACCTGTCACGCATCGTCACCTTGCACAACATCACCATCACGCCGGCAACAGGCGCCAACGCCAAAGATGGCAACGGCCTGCTGGCGATGGAAGCGACGGCGCGCACCTACCGCTACCTGGACCCCAACGAGGTGGCTGAGCAGCGCCGCTTGGCCGAAAAAGAGAAGGCTGCGCGCAAATGAACGAGACCGCCTTGCAAGGCCACACCCTCGGGCTCAACCACAGCGCGGCAAGCAACACGCGGTCAACCGTTTGGTTGCTGGTGGTGGCAACGGTTCTGGCAGCCTGCGCCGGCGAAAGCGAAGAGCTGGCTGCGTGGACGGAACAGCAGCGTCGCGAAGTGAAGCCCGGCGTGCCGCCGCTGGTGGCGCCCAAACCTTTTTTGCCGAACGCTTACGCTGGCGCGCAGGCCGTTGAGCCCTTCAGCGCGCAGAAGCTGAGCGTGGCGGTGAAACAAGAGTCACGCCAGTTGAACGCCATCTTGTCCAGCGAAACCAACCGTCGCAAAGAGCCGCTGGAAGCCTTTCCGCTGGACGGCATGAGCATGGTGGGCAGTGTGGACAAGCTGGGCCGGCGTTTTGCCCTGCTGAAGGTGGACAAGCTGCTTTATCAAGTGAAGGTGGGCGACTACCTTGGGCAAAACTACGGCCGCATCACCAAAATCGACGAAACACAAATCGTCTTGCGCGAGATCGTGCAAGACACAGCAGGCGAATGGATCGAACGTCCAGCCAACTTGCGGCTCCAGGAGCAAGCACGATGAAGATTCCCCAGGAGTACCGCAGCATGCGTGACGGGTGTGCCCGCTGGGTCGCCCGTTGGGTGTCACGTTCGGCTGCGTTGTGGCTATTGGCCCTGCCAGCCGCTTGGGCGGCGCCGGCCATTCAGTCGGTGACCAGCACGCAACAAGCGGGCACTGAAGTGGTCCGCATTGAATTCAACGAGCCCCTGGCCGCTGTGCCGGCAGGCTTTGCCGTGCAAACCCCGCCCCGCGTGGCGCTGGATTTGCCCGGCGTGACCAACGCCACCGGCCGCAGCAGCTTGGAGTTGAACCAGGGCAACCTGCGCTCCGTGAGCCTGGCCCAGGGCAGCGACCGCACACGCTTGGTGATGAACCTCAAACAAGCCGCCACCTACAAGCTGCGCCTGGACGGCAAAGCTCTGGTGGTGATGCTCGAGTCCGGCGCGGCGTCGCCAGCGCCGACCGCCACAGCGCGCGAGCAATTTGCGCCGCCGGTCAACACGCAAAACGTGGCGCTGAAAGACATCGACTTCCGCCGTGGCCCCGAAGGCTCTGGCCGCGTGGTGGTAGACCTGGCCAGCACGCAAGTGGGTGTGGACATTCGCCAGCAAGGCCAAAGCCTGGTGGTGGAGTTCATGCGCTCCAGCCTGCCCGAAAACCTGCGCCGCCGCTTGGATGTGACGGACTTCGGCACGCCCGTGCAGAGTGTCTCCACCTTCCAGAACGGCGACCGCGTTCGCATGGTGGTCGAGCCGCGCGGCAACTGGGAGCACAGCGCCTACCAGGCCGACAACCAGTTTGTGTTGGAAGTCCGCGCCGTGAAGGCAGACCCTGCCAAGCTCACGCAAGGCCCGGGCTACCAAGGTGAAAAGCTCAGCCTGAATTTTCAGGACATCGAAGTGCGCGCACTGCTGCAGGTGATTGCCGACTTCACCAATTTCAACGTGGTGACCAGCGACACGGTGACCGGCAGCGTGACCCTGCGCCTCAAAGATGTGCCTTGGGACCAAGCGCTGGACATCATCTTGCAGAGCAAGGGCCTGGGCGTTCGCAAAACCGGCAATGTGTTGTGGATTGCGCCCAAAGAAGAGCTGGCGGCCAAAGAGCAGGTGGAGCTGGAATCGAAGAAGAAGATCAGCGAAATCGAGCCCGTGCGCACGCAGCCTTTCCAGCTAAATTACACCCGCGCTGAAGATGTCGCCAAGGGCTTGACCGGGCAGGCGCAAGGGCAGGGCGGCGGCGGTGCCGCGCAGCCCACGCGCATCTTGTCGCCGCGTGGCAGCGTGCTGTTTGAGCAGCGCACCAACCAGCTCTTTGTGTCGGACATCCCGAGCAAGCTGGAAGAAGTGCAAGCCCTCATCGCCAAGATCGACATCCCGGTGCGCCAGGTGCTGATTGAAGCGCGCATCGTCGAAGCCAATGACACTTTTGGCCGCACCCTCGGTGTGAAGCTGGGCTCCTCAGACCTGCGCGGCCTGCAAGGCGGCATACCGGGCGTTAACCTGGGCAGCGGCAACTACGCGGCCATTGGGGGCAACTACGCGGCGGTAGGCACCCAGACCCTGCAGCCTGGTGTGCCGACCACATCCGCCTACACCGATACGCAATTCGTCAACTTGCCGGCCAACGCCAGCTCCTTGGGTGGTGCTGCGGTGGCGTCGGTGGCTTTGAGCCTGTTCAGCGCCACGGCCAATCGCTTCTTGAACCTGGAGCTTTCAGCCCTGGAAGCCGAGGGCAAAGGCAAGATTGTCTCCAGCCCACGTGTGGTGACAGCCGACCAGGTGAAGGCCCTGATCGAGCAAGGCGAAGAATTGCCTTACCAGGCTGCTACCTCCAGCGGCGCGACCAATGTGCAGTTCCGCAAAGCCAACCTGAAGCTGGAAGTCACGCCGCAGATCACGCCGGAAGGCAACGTGATCTTGGACGTGGACGTCAACAAAGACAGCGTGGGTCGCTCCACAACAGCAGGTTTTGCCATCGACACCAAACACGTGAAAACGCAGGTGCTGGTTGAAAACGGCGGCACCGTGGTGCTGGGCGGCATCTTCACGCAAGTGGACCGCGACGAGGTGAACAAAGTGCCGCTGCTGGGCGATATCCCGTTCGTGGGCAACTTGTTCAAGAACAAACAGCGAATCTCCAATCGCACCGAGCTGCTGATCTTCATCACGCCGAAGATCGTCACCGACCGTTCCGCCGCGCGCTGAAGCCGCTGGCAGCAAAGCGAAGCCAATTCTGGGGTAGACCGATGAGAAGTGTGTTGTTGCGTTGGATGGCTGCGCTGGCGCTGCTGGCGCTGGGTGCTTGCGGCGGTGGCGGTGGTGATGCGGGCACGCCGTTGCTGGGAACCAAAGCGGCGGCATCCGCGGTTACAGCAAGCGATTTGGTTTTGGTGTTGAGCGCGGCCAATGTGGCCAGCGACGGCAGCGAAACCGTCACAGCCACAGCCACAGCCATTGACGCCAACCGCAACGCGATGTCGGGCATTCCCGTGATCATCAGCGTCAACGCGAACGCGATTGCCACGCCCAAAGAAACGACGACCACCTCAGCTGGCGTTGTCACGGCGGGTATCGGCATCGGTGCCGACCGCAGCGTGCGGACCATCACCGTCACAGCCATCAGCGGCAGCATCACCCGCACGGCCAACCTGCTG
The DNA here is from genome assembly GCA_965249635.1 of Rubrivivax sp. Taxonomy (GTDB): domain Bacteria; phylum Pseudomonadota; class Gammaproteobacteria; order Burkholderiales; family Burkholderiaceae_C; genus Rubrivivax. Next base: position 717,536 of record OZ252249.1, read on the forward strand.
GTGCGGGACACCACAACCAGCAGTACGGTCGCGTCTGACCTTATCTTGACCGTCTCTGCAGTCAATATTTCGAACTCCGGGTCTCAGACCGTCAAGGCCACCGCTACCGCGTTGGACGGCAAACGCAATGTGCTGCCCGGAGTTGACGTGAGCTTGAGCGTGGACGCCAACGCGGTACTCGCGGCCAGCGGCACGACAACCAGTGCGACGGGCGTGGTAACGGGCGATGTGGGCATCGGCAACGACCGAACCAACCGCGTCATCACCGTGACGGCGCGTTCCGGGTCACTGGTCAAGACCGCGCAAGTGCAGGTCACCGACTTGGCTGGCGCAGGCCCGCCGACAGCGGCTGACCTCAGCCTGGTTTTGAGCGCATCCAAACTGAGCAACGGCGGAACGAGCACCATCGCGGCCACCGTCACGGCGGTCGACGGCAACCGCAATGCGCTCAGCGGCATTCCGGTGACCATGAAGGTCGACGGACTCGCGGTTGTGGAGGTCGTACCCAGCGGCACTCTCGTCACCAATACGCAAGGCCAATTCAAGGCCAACATCGGCACCGGCGCCGACCGCTCCAACCGCGTGGTGACGGTGACCGCCACCAGCGGTGCGCTCACCCGTTCGGCCTCGTTCATTGTGGAAGGCGCCGATTTGCGCGCCGCGCTGTCGCCGCGTGTCAATGCCGGCTCTGTGGGCAATCAGGTGGAATACACCTTGGTCGACACCAACGCCTTGCCGATGGTGGGCCAAACGGTGAGCGTGACGGCGCCCGGCTTGCCGGCCGCCTCCGGCACGACCGACGCCAACGGCAAATATATCTACACCTACACCGCGCCTGCCAGCTCGGTGACGATCACGGCTGTCGCGGCCGGCGCTTCGCGCGTGTCCACAGTTGAAGTGGGCAGCGGCGCTATCGATGCTGCGCCCAGCACGCCGCAGTCAGCCACAGTGACGCCCAGCCCCAGCGTCGTGTCCGTCAACGCAGCGGGCAGCACCAGCAACCAGGTTGAACTGCGTGCGCTGTTTTATGGCGCCAACAACCAGCCCATTCCGCGCGTACGTGTGCGCTTTGACCTGGACGGCAATGCCAACAGCACGGACGGCGTCATCTCCTGGCTGGGCGGCACTTACGCCTATTCCGACACCAGCGGCGTGGCGCGCGCGACCTTCACGCCGGGGCTGCGAGCGAGCCCGACCAATGGTGTCTCGGTGCGCATCTGCTACGGCATCAATGACTTTGATGTCGCGACCTGCCCCAATGAAGCCAGGGCCACCTTGACCGTGGTGCAGGAAGCGCTGTCGGTCAGCATACGCACCAATGAATTGATCAAAGAAGGTTCGGCCAAACTCACCTACATCAAAGAGTTCGTGGTGATGGTGGTGGACTCGGCCGGCCAGGCCAAAGCCGATGTGCTGATCACGCCTTCAGTTGATGTGCCAGGGTTCTACAAGGGCTTCTACTCTTGGAACGGCCTGCGCTGGGTGCAGACGATGACGCTGGCGACCAGCGAGAACTACCAGTGGGACGGTACTGCACGGGCCTGGCTGCAAGGCGCAGTCACTACGCAGCCCACTTGCCCGCAAGAAGACGTCAACCGCAATGGCGTGCGGGAAGCAACGCCCTTTGTCGTGGGGGGGGCGGTGCCAGCCCTTGCTGCCAGAGAAGAGGACTTGAATTGGAACGGCGAGCTTGATTCGCGCAAGTCTGACGTTGCGATCAAGCTGGTCGGTTCTGCCAAGACCGATGCCAACGGACTGGCCATCGTGCAGATCGAATACGGCAAGAACTTGGGTAGCTGGGTCGACTTCGTCATCACGGTCACCGCGTCCGGCATCTCCGGCACCGAGGCTCGTGCGCGCTACATCGGCAGCCGCTATGGTCTGGGCAGCCTGCCCACGCCGGGTGATGCGCTGTCAGACGAGAATGTGGCCCCGGCCTTTGTGGTCAGCCCTTACGGACGATCTGCGATTTGTACCGACGCGAATTGAGGATGGCGTGCCCTTGATCGCCCTGGTTGGCATGCCCGGCAGTGGCAAGTCCACCGTCGGGCGGCACTTGGCGCGGCATTTCCATTTGCAGTTTGTCGATTCAGACCACGAAATCGAGCAGCGCATCGGGCAATCGGTGCGGACCTATTTCGAGACGCACGGCGAAGAGGCCTTCAGGGACTTGGAGCGCGACGTCATCGCTGATTTGGCGCCCATGCCCGGCACCATTTTGGCCACGGGTGGCGGCGCCGTTCTGAGGCCTGAGAACCGCGACATGCTGCGCCGCCATCGGCGCGTGATGTACCTGCGTTCCACGCCCGAAGAGCTGTTTCGCCGACTGCGCCACGACGCGCACCGCCCCTTGTTGCAAGTGGCTGACCCACTGCGCCGTCTGCGCGACCTGTACCGCGACCGCGACCCGCTGTACCGCGAAACCGCGCACGACACCATCGAGGCCGCGCGCCCATCGGTGTCGGCTTTGGTGAACATGGTGGTGATGCAGTTGGAGCTCGACGGCGGTGCGCTACCAGCCATCGGCGAAGAAGGTTCAGCGGCCGCGAACGGTTGAATTTGCAAAGGGGCACGGCCGATACACTGCCGGCCATGCAAGCTGCCCCACCCTATTCCAAACCCGTTACTGTGCCGGTGGACACCGGGCACTCGCGCTACGACATCCTCATCGGCCGTGGTGTGTTGGCCGACCCTGCAAGCTGGGCCGGCCTGCCCAAAGCCACGCAGGCCGTGGTCGTGACCAACACCACCGTGGCGCCGTTATGGGCGCGCCCGGTGTGCGAAGCCTTGGCGCCGCACTACGCGCGAGTGAGTTGCCTCGAATTGCCTGATGGTGAAGCGCACAAAGACTGGCAAACGCTGAACCTCATCTTCGACCACCTGCTGGGCCAAGCCTGTGACCGCAAGACCGTGGTGGTGGCGCTGGGTGGCGGTGTCGTTGGCGACATGGCAGGTTTTGCTGCCGGCTGCTACATGCGCGGCGTGCCCTTTGTGCAGGTGCCCACCACCTTGCTGTCGCAGGTGGACTCTTCGGTCGGTGGCAAGACGGCCGTGAACCACCCGATGGGCAAGAACATGATTGGCTTGTTCTACCAGCCGCAGCGTGTGCTGTGCGACCTAGCCACCCTGGACACCTTGCCGCCCCGCGAGTTGAGCGCCGGATTGGCCGAAGTTATCAAGTACGGTCCTATTGCGGACGTCGAGTTTTTCGACTGGCTCGAAGCCAACATGGACGCGCTGCTGGCGCGCGACCCGTTCGCGTTGACCAAGGCAGTGCGCCGTTCTTGCGAAATCAAAGCCCAGGTGGTGGGCCAGGATGAGCGCGAAGCCGGGTTGCGGGCCATCCTGAATTTCGGCCACACGTTTGGGCACGCCATCGAAACCGGGCTGGGTTATGGCGAATGGCTGCATGGCGAAGCCGTGGCCTGCGGCATGCTGATGGCGGCCGATTTGTCGGTCGATTTGGGTCTACTGGAAGCCGGCTTCGCGCGCCGCCTGGAGCGCCTGGTGCAACGCGCGGCGCTGCCGGTGCGTGGGCCGCAGTGGGGCGCCGCGCGTTACCTGAAGCTCATGGGTCACGACAAAAAAGCCGAAGGGGGCGAGCTGCGCTACGTGCTGATCAAGCCCTGGGGCTCGGCCGTGGTGATGAGCGCTGGAGACGACCGCGTGGCGGCCGTGATTGAGCGGCGCTGCGCCGTTGGCTGAAGCGCCTTGGCCCGCCAAGCCCGTCTGTTCCTACCCGGCCACGCGCACCTGGTGCTGCAACGTGGGCACAACGGCCAAGCCATCGTGCACGACGCGCGCGACGCCCAGGTCTGGTTGGAGATGCTGTGCGAGGTGGCTGCCACCCACCGCGTGGCGGTGCAGGCCTGGTGTCTGAGCGAAACCGCCTTCCGTTTGGTGGCTACACCCGATACCGAGCCTGCGCTGAGCCGCATGCTGCAAGACCTGGGGCGGCGTTACGTGGCGACGTTCAATGCGCGCCACGGGCGCACGGGCACGCTGTGGGACGGCCGGTTTCGCTGCGCTGCCGTCCAGCCGGGCGACCTCACTTTGGCCGCACTGCTGTGGGCTGAGCGCGAGGCAACCGGCGACCTGGGGCACTCCAGCAGATCGCACCACATTGGCTTGGCAAGCGTGCCCTGGTTGGTGGACCCGCCACCCTACTGGACGCTGGGCAACACCCCCTTCGACCGACACCTGGCGTGGAAAGCTTTGTTGGAACAAGACCTGAACCGACAGCAGCTTGCCGCCGCTGACAAAGCCCTGCGCAGCGGCATCCCGTGGGGCCATGCAAGCTGGCTGCGTCAGCTGCAGCCGCAGACCGCGCTGCGTCTGTTCCCTCGGCCTCGTGGGCGACCATTACTCTGTCCCCAATAAATAGACTGACGTTCGTTTGGGCGCTGTTTATTGACTCCGACCCTATTTGTTTCTGCTTGAGACAAAATCCAGCCCGAACTATGCTCGGCACCCGTCTTGCTTTGGATTCGACCAAGTGGCCCTTTCGACCCAGAAACGGCCCCAAAACGGTCTTGAGTCTCCTGGAGAACCCTGATGTTGCCCCGAATTGAACCCACCAGCGCACCCCAAAACCCACCATCGAGTGCCGTTGCCAGCGCCCAAGAGCTGAGCGACGCCCAATCTCAGGGCCTCTACGACCCCACACAAGAGCACGACGCATGTGGCGTGGGCTTTGTGGCCCACATCAAAGGCCAACGCTCGCACCACATCGTGGAGCAGGGCCTGAAGATTCTGGAGAACCTCGACCACCGGGGCGCCGTGGGCGCCGACAAGTTGATGGGCGACGGGGCTGGCATCTTGATTCAGATTCCGGACGAATATTTCCGTGCCGAAATGTCGCGCGCGGGCGTGGCGCCTGACGGCACCATTGGTGTCAACCTGCCACCCCCGGGCGAATACGGCGTGGGCATGATCTTTTTGCCGAAGGAGCGCGCCAGCCGGCTCGCCTGCGAGCAAGAGATGGAACGCGCCGTGCGCGCTGAAGGCCAGGTGCTGCTGGGCTGGCGCGACGTGCCCGTGGACAGCGAGATGCCCATGTCGCCCACCGTGCGTGACAAAGAGCCCGTGATCCGCCAGGTGTTCATTGGCCGCGGGCAGGACGTCATCGTTCCTGATGCCCTGGAGCGCAAGCTCTACGTCATCCGCAAAACGGCCAGCGCGGCCATCCAGAAGCTGAGCCTGACCCACAGCCGTGAGTACTACGTGCCCAGCATGAGCTGCCGCACCATCATCTACAAAGGCCTGCTGTTGGCCGACCAGGTGGGCTCGTACTACAAAGACCTGAGCGACGAACGCACAGTCTCGGCGCTGGCGCTGGTGCACCAGCGCTTTTCGACCAACACCTTCCCCGAATGGCCGCTGGCGCACCCCTACCGCATGGTGGCGCACAACGGCGAAATCAATACCGTCAAGGGCAACTTCAACTGGATGCGCGCCCGCGAGGGTGTGATGAAGTCACCTGTACTGGGCGACGACTTGAAAAAGCTCTACCCCATCAGCTTCGAACACCAGAGCGACACAGCTACCTTCGACAACGCGCTGGAGTTGCTCACGATGGCCGGCTACCCGCTGGCGCATGCAGCGATGATGATGATTCCCGAAGCCTGGGAACAGCATGAGCTGATGGATCCGCGCCGCCGCGCGTTTTATGAATACCACGCGGCCATGATCGAGCCCTGGGACGGCCCTGCGGCGATGGTCTTTACCGACGGCAAACAGATTGGCGCCACGCTGGACCGTAATGGCCTGCGTCCGGCGCGCTATATCGTGACCGACGACGATCTGGTGGTGATGGCTTCGGAAAGCGGCGTGCTGCCGCAGATCACCGAAAACAAGATCGTCAAAAAGTGGCGTCTGCAGCCCGGCAAGATGTTCTTGATCGACCTCGAACAAGGCCGCATCGTTGACGACGAAGAGCTGAAGACCCAGTACGCCAGCGCGCGGCCGTACCGCCAATGGATCGAGCAAGTGCGTGTGCGCCTGGACGACCTCAGCGTCATTGGCAACCCCCAAACCTTTGAAGAAAGCCTGCTCGACCGGCAACAGGCCTTTGGGTACACGCAGGAAGACATCAAGTTCTTGATGGCGCCGATGGCGACGAATGGCGAAGAGGGCATCGGCTCGATGGGCAACGACTCGCCCTTGGCCGTACTCAGCAGCAAAGACAAGCCGCTGTTCAACTACTTCAAGCAACTCTTCGCGCAGGTCACGAACCCGCCGATCGACCCGATCCGCGAAGCCATCGTGATGAGCTTGAACAGCTTCATCGGCCCCAAGCCCAACCTGCTGGATATCAACGCCGTCAACCCGCCGATGCGTTTGGAAGTGACGCAGCCGGTGCTCGACTTCGACGACATGGCGCGCCTGCGCACCATCGCGCAGCAGACCAACGGCAAATTCCGCAGCTACGAGCTGGACATCACCTACCCGGCCGATTGGGGGCGTGAGGGCGTGGAGGCCAAGCTGGCCTCGTTGTGTGCTGAATCGGTCGATGCGCTGAAAAGCGGCCACAACATCTTGATCGTCACGGACAAGGCGATGGGCCGCGAGCAGATTGCCATTCCGGCTTTGCTCGCGCTATCGGCCATCCACCACCACTTGGTACGTGAAGGCTTGCGCACCACGGCAGGCCTGGTGGTCGAGACGGGCTGCGCGCGCGAAGTGCACCACTTTGCGGTGCTGGCAGGTTATGGCGCGGAAGCTGTGCACCCCTACTTGGCGATGGAAACGCTGCAGGCTATCCACAAAGAACTACCGGGCGATTTGTCCGCTGACAAGGCCATCTATAACTACGTGAAGGCCATCGGCAAGGGCCTGTCCAAAATCATGTCCAAGATGGGCGTGAGCACGTACATGAGCTACTGCGGTGCGCAGTTGTTCGAGGCCATCGGTTTGCAGAAGCCTTTTGTTGAAAAGTACTTCAGGGGCACCGCCAGCCAAGTGGGCGGCATTGGTGTTTTTGAAGTGGCCGAAGAGGCCATTCGCATGCACCGCGCAGCCTTTGGCGAAGACCCGGTTCTGGCGCAAATGCTAGACGCTGGCGGCGAATACGCCTGGCGCACCCGTGGCGAAGAGCACATGTGGACGCCCGACGCCATCGCCAAGCTGCAGCACAGCGCGCGCGCCAACAAGTTCGATACCTACAAAGAATACGCGCAGATCATCAACGACCAAAGCAAGCGTCACATGACCTTGCGTGGCTTGTTTGAATTCAAGGTGGACCCATCGAAGGCCGTGCCGCTGGACGAAGTGGAATCGGCTGCCGAGATCGTCAAACGCTTTGCCACAGGCGCGATGTCGCTGGGTTCTATCAGCACCGAAGCGCACAGCACCTTAGCCATTGCCATGAACCGCATCGGCGGCAAAAGCAACACGGGCGAGGGTGGTGAAGACCCGGCGCGCTACCGCAGCGAGTTGAAAGGCATCAAGATCACCAAGGGCACCAAAGTGTCTGACGTGATTGGCGCCAAGGTGATCGAGTCCGACTACGAGATGCAAGACGGCGACAGCCTGCGCAGCCGCATCAAACAAGTCGCTTCAGGGCGTTTTGGCGTCACCACGGAATACCTGGTATCGGCCGACCAGATCCAGATCAAGATGGCTCAAGGCGCCAAGCCGGGTGAAGGCGGCCAGTTGCCCGGCGGCAAGGTCAGCGACTACATCGGCATGTTGCGCTACAGCGTGCCGGGCGTGGGCCTCATCAGCCCCCCACCGCACCACGACATCTATTCGATTGAAGACTTGGCTCAGCTCATTCACGACCTGAAAAACGCCAACCCACGCGCGTCGGTGAGCGTGAAGCTGGTGTCTGAGGTGGGCGTGGGCACCATCGCTGCGGGCGTGGCCAAGTGCAAGGCCGACCATGTGGTGATCGCCGGGCACGACGGCGGCACCGGCGCGTCGCCCTGGAGTTCCATCAAACACTGCGGCACGCCTTGGGAATTGGGCCTGGCTGAAACCCAGCAAACCCTAGTGCTTAACCGCCTGCGCGGTCGCATCCGCGTGCAGGCCGACGGCCAGATGAAAACCGGCCGCGACGTCGTCATTGGTGCGCTGCTGGGTGCGGATGAATTCGGCTTTGCCACTGCGCCGCTGGTGGTGGAGGGCTGCATCATGATGCGCAAGTGCCACCTGAACACCTGCCCGGTGGGCGTGGCCACGCAAGACCCGGCGCTGCGCAAGAAGTTCGCCGGCAAGCCCGAGCATGTCGTCAACTTCTTCTTCTTCATTGCCGAAGAGGCGCGCCAAATCATGGCGCAGTTGGGCATCCGCAAGTTTGACGACCTGATTGGCCGCGCCGACTTGCTCGATACACGCAAAGGCATCGAACATTGGAAGGCGCGCGGCCTGGATTTCAGCCGCCTCATGCACCAGCCGCAGGTGCCGGCCGATGTGCCGCGCTTCCAGGTGGCCGAACAAGACCACCGCCTGGACAAAGCGCTGGACTTGAAACTCATCGAACGCTGCAAGCCTGCGATCGAGCGCGGCGAAAAAGTCCAATTCATGGACGAAACGCGTAACGTCAACCGATCGGTCGGCGCGATGCTCTCGGGTGAACTGATCCGCCAGCGCCCAGAGGGCCTGCCGGACCACACCATCTTCATCCAAATGGAAGGCACGGGTGGCCAGAGTTTTGGCGCCTTCCTGGCCAATGGCATCACGCTGTATTTGATTGGCGACGCCAACGACTACACCGGCAAAGGCTTGTCCGGCGGCCGCGTGGCCGTACGCCCGAGCATCGAATTCCGAGGTGATGCGACGCGCAACATCATCATCGGCAACACGGCGCTGTACGGCGCCACCAGCGGTGAGGCCTTCTTCCGTGGCGTGGCGGGTGAGCGCTTCGCTGTGCGGCTGTCGGGCGCCACAGCAGTGGTGGAAGGCACGGGCGACCACGGCTGTGAATACATGACCGGCGGCACCGTGGCCGTGCTGGGCTTGACCGGCCGCAACTTCGCCGCCGGCATGAGCGGCGGTGTGGCCTTTGTGTATGACGAAGACGGGCACTTCGCGTCGCGCTGCAACACCAGCATGGTGGCACTGGAAAAGGTGCTGACCACGGCCGAGCAAACCAAGGCAGGACCAGCGGCCAGCTGGCACAAAGGCCAGACCGACGAAGTGCAGCTGCGCAAATTGGTTGAAGACCACCACAAGTGGACAGGCTCCCTGCGCGCGCGCGAAATCCTGGACAACTGGGCGGCAGCGCGTGGGCGCTTCGTCAAGGTGTTCCCGCACGAATACAAGCGCGCGTTGGCCGAGGGTGCGGCCAAAGTGGAGGCCACCAAAGCCACCAGCAAGGCCAAGACCACCTCGGCTGCTGCGGCCAAATAGTCAACAGCAGCGAATCCACATCAAAGAAGTCGGTGCTCAGGCGCACTGGCAGCGAACCAAACGTTTCAGTGAGTGAGCGACATGGGAAAAGTTACCGGCTTCATGGAATTCGAGCGCCTGGAAGAGGGCTACGAGCCCGTTGAAAAGCGCGTCAAGAACTACCGCGAATTTGTCATCGGCCTGAACGCAGACCAAGGCAAGGTGCAAGCCGCGCGTTGTATGGACTGCGGCACGCCGTTTTGCAACAACGGCTGCCCGGTCAACAACGTCATCCCTGATTTCAACGACCTGGTTTATCGGGGTGATTGGAAGCTGGCGCTGGAGGTTTTGCACTCCACCAACAACTTCCCCGAATTCACGGGCCGCATCTGCCCGGCGCCTTGCGAAGCCGCGTGCACCTTGAACTTCAACGACGACGCGGTGGGCATCAAAAGTATCGAACACGCCATCATCGACCGCGCTTGGGCCGAGGGCTGGGTAAAGCCCCAGCCACCTGCAGTGCGCACCGGCAAGACCGTGGCCGTAGTGGGTTCAGGCCCGGCCGGACTGGCAGCCGCCCAACAGCTGGCGCGTGCCGGCCACTCAGTAACCGTGTACGAGAAGAACAGTCGCGTCGGCGGCTTGATGCGCTACGGCATCCCTGACTTCAAGATGGAAAAGTCGCACATCGATCGCCGCATCGAGCAGATGGAAGCCGAGGGCGTGACTTTCAAGACCGGTGTGCTGGTCGGCAGCTTCCCAGCAAACAGCAAGGTCACCAACGACGCCAAACAAACCATCTCAGCCGACGAATTGAAGTCCAGCTTTGACGCTGTGCTCTTGTGCGGCGGCGCCGAGCAGTCGCGCGATCTGCCCGTACCCGGCCGCGAGCTGGATGGCGTCCATTTCGCCATGGAGTTTTTGCCGATGCAAAACAAGGTCGTGGCCGGCGACAAACTCAAAGACCAGATCAAGGCCACGGGCAAACATGTCATCGTGATCGGCGGTGGCGACACCGGTAGCGACTGCGTGGGCACCAGCAACCGTCACGGTGCTCTCAGCGTCACGCAGTTCGAGCTCATGCCCATGCCGCCGGAGCAGGAGGACAAGCCCCTGGTGTGGCCTTACTGGCCGACCAAACTGCGCACCAGCTCCAGCCACCAAGAAGGCTGCGAGCGCAGCTTTGCGATTGCCACCAAGTCTTTCACTGCCGGCAAGGGCAAAGACAAAGGCCGCGTGGTGGGCCTGACCACCGTTGAGCTGCAGTGGCAAGGCGGCAAGATGACTGAAAAACCCGGCACCGAAAAGGAATGGAAGGCCGACCTCGTCTTCCTGGCCATGGGTTTTGTGAACCCGGTGGCCACTGTGCTCGAGGCCTTTGGCGTGGAAAAAGACGCCCGGGGCAACGCCAAGGCCGGCACTGACGACGGCGCGGGTTACCGCACCTCAGCCGCCAAGGTGTTTGCCGCGGGTGACATGCGCCGCGGCCAAAGTTTGGTCGTGTGGGCTATTCGCGAAGGCCGGCAGGCCGCGCGCGAGGTGGACCGCTTTCTGCGTGGCGGTGTCACGGCACTGCCGCGCTGAGCACGGCGCATGTTCCTGGCTGCCGAGGACTTTGATGGGCCCATGAGAGAATTCGGGCATTCCGTCACATCCGCTCCGACATCGTGGGAGCCGGGCATTTGAGCTCTTCAGCGCATCTCATCGAGGTTGACAAGGTCAGTTTTGGCTACGACAGCAGCCGGCTGATCTTGCGCGACATCTCCCTGAACTTCCCGCGCGGCAAAGTCACCGCGATCTTGGGTGGTTCAGGCTGCGGCAAAACCACGCTCATGCGCTTGATCGGTGGCAGCCACGCCGCCACGCAAGGTGAGGTGCGCTTCGACGGCGAAAAAATCGAGCCCAACGACCGCAGCAAGATGTTTCGCCTGCGCCGGCGCATGGGCATGCTGTTCCAGTTTGGCGCGCTGTTCACCGACCTCACGGTTTTCGACAACGTGGCCTTTCCGCTGCGTGAACACAGCGGTTTGCCTGAAGCGCTGATTCGCGACATCGTGCTGATGAAGCTCAATGCGGTGGGTCTGCGCGGCGCTGCCGGGCTGCGCATCAGCGAAGTGTCGGGCGGTATGGCGCGGCGCATCGCGCTGGCGCGTGCCATAGCGCTGGATCCCGAACTCATCATGTACGACGAGCCCTTCGCCGGGCTGGACCTCATCTCCATGGGCGTGGCCGCCAAGTTGATCCGCACGCTCAATGACGTGACGGGTTCAACCTCGCTGGTGGTGTCGCACGATGTGCCGGAGTGCATGGCGATCAGCGACTTTGTGGTGTTGATGGCCACGGGCGGGCGCTTGGTCGCCACGGGCACTCCAGCCGAGTTGATGGGCAGCACCGACCCTGAAGTGCGCCAGTTTGTGCGCGGTGAGCCCGACGGCCCTGTGAAGTTTCACTACCCTGCCGTACCCATGGATCAAGACTTTGGCTTGGCCGCCGCAGCACCCGCCACGCCACCAGCCGGCAACCAGGGAGCGCAATCGTGATGGATTGGATTGCCGCACTGGGCGCACGTGCGCTAGGCATGCTGCGCGGCCTGGGGCACGCGGCCTACTTTGCCGCTGGCATCGTGGCCGCCATGCCGGCCGCGCTGCGCCGCTTCGGGCTGGTGGTGAAGCAAATTCATGCCGTGGGCAACTTGTCCTTGCTCATCATCCTGGCCTCGGGCACGGCGGTGGGTTTTGTGCTGGCCCTGCAGATGTACTACGCCCTGGTGACTTACGGTGCGACCGAGTCGCTGGGTTTGATCGTCAATTTGTCGCTGGTGCGCGAGCTGGGTCCGGTGGTCACGGCCTTGCTCTTTGCCGGCCGCGCCGGCACCTCATTGACCGCAGAAATCGGTTTGATGAAAGCCGGCGAGCAACTCGCCGCCATGGAGATGATGGCGGTGGACACCAAGAGCCGCATCCTGGCACCGCGTTTTATCGCCGGCATGGTGTCGATGCCCCTGTTGGCCATTCTGTTTTCTGCCGTGGGCATCATGGGCGCTTACGTGGTGGCGGTGCTGTTGATCGGCGTGGACTCGGGCAATTTCTGGAGCATCCAGCAAGGGCGCGTGGATGTCTTCCGTGACGTGGGCAACGGCGTCGTCAAGAGTTTCGTTTTTGGCATCATTTGTACGATGGTGGCGCTGTACCAAGGCCACGAAACCGATGCCACTCCAGAAGGCGTGGCCTACGCCACCACGCGCACAGTCGTGATTTCTTCTTTGAGCGTGCTGGCCATGGACTTCGTGCTCACGGCGCTGATGTTTTCAACGCCCTGAGCCAGCAGGGCCAGCAAAGGAACCCGAACATGAACAAGCGCGGAATCGAAATTTTGGTGGGGCTGTTTGTCCTGCTGGGCCTGGCGGGCCTGTTGTTTGTGGCGCTGAAGGCAGCCAACCTCACCAGCTTTGGCAACGCGTCCGGTTACGCGGTGACGGCCAAGTTCGACAACATTGGCGGCTTGAAGCCGCGCTCGCCCATCCGCAGCGCGGGTGTGACGGTAGGGCGTGTCACACGCATTGAACTGGATGCCAAAACTTTTCAAGGCTTGGTGACGATGGAAATCGACAGCAAGGTGCCGTTTCCCAAAGATTCGTCTGCCAAGATCCTGACGGCCGGCCTGTTGGGCGATCAATACATCGGTATCGAGCCGGGCTCGTCTGATGAAAACCTGGCGGCCGGCGGGCGCATCAGCCAAACGCAATCGGCCGTGGTGCTGGAAAACCTGATCGGCCAGTTGGTGACCGGTAAGGCAGGCGAAGCCGCTGCGGGTGGCGGGGCTGAGGTGAAAAAATGAGGGCCGGCAGCTTGATGCACCGTGCTGCACGGCTGGTGGCTTGTGTGGCAGCGACGGCTGCATTTGCAGGGCTGGGCGGCTGCGCGGCCCCTGGCAACGGCATGCTTGCGCAGGGCGCAGAGGCGGCGGCCGCGAACAAAGTGGCTGTTAACCCGGTGGATCCCTGGGAGCGCTTCAACCGCGCCGTCTTCAGTTTCAACGACAGCGTGGACCAGAAGTTTCTGTTGCCCGTGGCTCAGGCCTACAAAAAATTCGTGCCGGGCTTCGTGGTCCAGGGTTTTGACAACCTGATCAACAACGTGGGCGAGGTCTGGTCGGCCACCAACCACTTGCTGCAAGGCAAACCGCGCGAAGCCTTGGAAACCGGGCTTCGCTTTGGGGTGAACACGGTGTTTGGCCTGGGCGGCTTGTTGGACATCGCCTCTGAAATGGGTATCGAGCGGCGCGGCGAAGACTTTGGCCAAACTTTGGGCGTCTGGGGTTTTGGGCCTGGCCCATATCTGGTGTTGCCGGTTTTGGGTCCCAGCAATGTGCGCGATGGCCTGGCCATGCCGTTGGACCGCGCAACCGGCCTGTCCAGCCTGCCCAGCACCGACGGTGGTGTGGCGGCCGTGGCGCTGGCCGAAGCCGTGCACACGCGGGCCTCGCTGTTGAGCGCCTCGGCCCTGCTCGGCCAGGTGGCCTTGGACCGCTACAGCTTCATACGCGATTCGTTTTTGGCGCGCCGGCGCAGCGCCATTTACGACGGCAACCCGCCACCCGAGCCGGAAGAAGCGGAACCTACAGGCGCGGCCGCGCCTCAGAAGAACAAGTGAACCCAAACGGGCCCTCGTGCGTTGAGGGTCGGGGTTCCACAACAAGGAAGTGAAGGAAACGATGTTCAAGTCTTTGATGCAGCGTTGGATGCCGGCCCTGTCGATGGGCATGGCCCTGGGTCTGGGCGTGGCGGGCGCTGTTCAAGCCCAAGCGGTGGCACCTGATGCGCTGGTTCGCCAGGTGTCGAATGAGGTCATCGACACGGTTAAGAGCGACAAAGAAATTCAGGCTGGCAGCATCAGCAAAATCATGGCTTTGGTCGACGCCAAGGTGATGCCGCACGTCAATTTCCCGCGCATGACGGCCATCGCGGTGGGCCGCCCCTGGCGCACGGCAACAGACGTACAAAAGCAAAAGCTACAAGACGAGTTCAAGATCCTGCTGGTGCGCACCTACTCGGGCGCGCTCACGCAAGTCAAAGACCAAACCGTTCAGCTCAAGCCGCTGCGCGCCGCGGCTGAAGATACCGAGTTGGTGGTGCGCACCGAGATCAAAGGCAAGGGCGACCCCATTCAACTGGACTACCGCATGGAAAAGCTGGCCACGGGCTGGAAGATCTATGACGTGAATGTGCTGGGCGTGTGGCTGGCGGATACCAGCTTCAAGTCGCAGTTTTCGCCCATTGCCGCCAACCAGGGCATCGACGCGCTGGTGAACAACCTGGTCGAGCTGAACAAAAAGGCCGCTGCGGGCGGCAAATGACAGCTTATGAAGCTACCCAGCGCCGTCACCCTCGAACAAGCTCCAGCTGTCCACCAGCAGATGCAAGCCGCAGTGGAGCAGCATGCGGGTGCGGCGCCGTTTGGAGTTGATGCGGCCGGTTTGCAGGAATTGGACACCTCGGGCTTGGCGGTGTTGCTGGCCGCGCACCGCGCGGCCCAAGCAAGAGGTCTGGGTTTTGTCATTCAAGGCGCGCCGTCCAAGCTGAGCCAGTTGGCCGCCTTGTACGGTGTCAGTGCCTTGTTGGGGCTTCAAGCCAGCGGCATGTAGCGCCGCATGCGCAGGCTCTTCTTGATGTCCTGAAGCATAGGCTGCAGCGCGCCGCTGTCCAGCCGCAGTGCCACCCCGGTGGTCAAGATGTCGATGATCATCAGGTGCAAAAGCCGGCTGACCATGGGGCTGTAGCGGTCCCAGTCCTCCGGGTGGTCAGCAGCCAGCAGCACATGCCCCGGCTGCTGCGCCAGATGCGCCAGCGGTGAGCCGCCGGCAGTGATCACGATGACCGTGGCGCCTTTGCGCAGAGCAATTTGTGCCACATCCACAAGGTCGCGGCTGCGCCCTGAATTGCTGATGATCACGGCGCAGTCGCCGGCCTTCAGCATGGACGCGCTCATCACCTGCACGTGCCCGTCGCTGACCGCATGCGCGATGGCGCCCAGGCGGAAAAATTTGTGCTGCGCGTCCTGCGCCACGATGCCCGAATTGCCCACGCCGTAAAACTCGATCCGCTGGCTTTGCACCACAGCTTGCGCCAGGGCCTGAATCGCACGTTCCATTGCATGGCCGGCGGCTGCGTTGCGGTACTTCAGCAAGGCGCTGACCGCGTTGTCGATGACCTTGACAACCAGGTCATCGGCCTTGTCGTCGACATCGACCGCTCGGTGCACAAACGGCACCCCTTCGTTGACGCTGCCAGCTAGCTTGAGCTTGAAGTCGGCCAGGCCGTCATAGCCAACGCTGCGGCAAAAGCGAACCACAGTGGGTTTGCTGACGTGAGCGCGCTGTGCCAGCTCGGCCACGGGAATGCCTGCAAATCCACGTGGATCTGACAGCAGCAACTTGGCCACGCGTTGCTCGGCGGGCGGCAAGGCCGGCATCGCCGCGCGGATGCGGTCCAGCATCACCGGTTCGGTGGGCTCTGCAGCCTGCACCGCCTCAGTGTTCCTCGTCCCAGACGCAGCCGTCACGGGCTACCATGGCGCTGGACGCTGGCGGCCCCCAGCCGCCTGCCGCATAAGGCCGCGGGCCATTGGGATCGGCGGCCCAGGCGTGCAGAATAGGCTCAACCCAGCGCCAGGCCTGTTCTTGTTCGTCGCTGCGCACAAACAGGTTCAAACGCCCGCCAATGGCGTCCATCAACAGGCGCTCGTAGGCGCCCACGCGTTCGCTGGCAAACGCGCGGTCAAAGTCGAGGTCCAGCTTGACCGGCACCAGTTGCTCGTTGGTGCCGTTGCCTTTGGCGGCCATCAAATGCAACTCCAGACCGTCTTCGGGCTGGAGCTTGATGACCAACTTGTTGGCTCGGTTGGCACCCGGAAAAATGGGGTGCGGCACAGGCCTGAAGGTGACTACGATTTGCGAGTCACGCGCGGCCAGACGTTTGCCGGTGCGCAAGTAAAAGGGCACACCCGCCCAGCGCCAGTTTTGAATCTCGGTACGCAGCGACACAAAGGTTTCCGTGCGGCTGTCGGCGGGTACCTTGACCTCTTCGAGGTAGCCTGCAACAGGGCTGCCGCCCACCGAGCCGGCTTTGTACTGCCCGCGCACCACGTCGCGCGCCACTGATTCAACCGTGAAAGGTTTGAGCGACTTCAGCACCTTGAGCTTCTCGTCCCGGATGGCGTCGGCGTCGCTGGACGACGGCGGCTCCATGGCAATCATGGTCAGCAATTGCAACGCGTGGTTCTGGATCATGTCGCGCAGGGCGCCCGTGCGGTCGTAGAAGTCACCGCGTGTGCCCACGCCCAGCGATTCAGCCAGCGTGATCTGGATATTGGCGATGCTTTCTCGCCGCCACAGGGGCTCGAACAAGGCATTGCCGAAGCGCAGCGCCGACAGGTTTTGAACCGCTGGTTTACCCAGATAGTGGTCGATGCGCAGGGCCTGGCTTTCGTTGAAGCTGGCGCGCACCACACGGTTGATTTCCAGCGCACTGGCCAAGTCGTGGCCCAGCGGCTTCTCGAGCACCACGCGCACCTGCGGCCCATTGATGCCCGCGGCGCCCAGTTGAGCGCAAATTTGCGTAAACAGGTGCGGGCTGGTGGCCAGGAACAGCACCACGGTCTTGGCCCCACGCTCGTCCAGCCACTGGCGCAAACCTGCGTAGTGATCGGGCTGCGACAGGTCCATGCGGCGGTAATGCAGCGCCTGCGCGAAGCGCGCAAACTCTTCGTCGTTGGGCTGTTTGGACGGCTCGACATCTGCAAACTTCTGGCGGATGAAGGCACGGTAGTCGTCATCGGTGCGCTCATCGCGCGCCACGGCCAGGATTCGGCCGCCGGGCGGCAGCGTGCCATGCCTGAAGGCCTGGAACAGCGCCGGCATCAGCTTGCGCCAGGTCAGGTCACCGGTACCACCGAACAAAACAAGGTCGAAGGACATGGTCGGCATGTAATTTAGTTACAGGCCGGATCATGCCCAAGTTTCTTTACAGGGTCAACGCTGGGTCATTTACTCAGTGCGACCGATGGTCGGTTTGCGCGCTTCCATGTCTGCTTCGGCGCTGCGCAAGAAGTCATCGGGCGTGCTGAGCTCGGCGCTGGTGATAGCCAAACCGGCTGTGCCGGCCAGCTCAACGGCTTCCCGGCCCGGCCCCAGCTCGATGGGGTCGCGCAGCACACGTTCGACTTGTTCGCGCACGCGGTGCGCATCGTCGGGCGAGGCCATGCCATCCAGCAACAGAACGAACTGGTCCCCGGCCCAGCGCGCTACCAAATCGGTGTCGCGCACGGTTTGGCGCAGGCGCTTGCCAATGGTTTGCAGCACAAAGTCGCCGGCTTCATGGCCGTGTTGGCGGTTCACTTCGCGGAAGCGGTCCAGGTCAACCACCAGCAAAGCCAGCAGGGGCGAATCGTTGTGGCGGCGCCCTGGCCGCATGCGGTCGTGCAGGCGGCTGAGCACGGCTTCGCGGTTGGCCAAGCCCAGCAGGCGGTCGTGGCGCAAACGCATTTGAATGCGGCGCACGGACTCGCGCAGCAACTGCAACTCGGCACTGCGCATCGGCGGCGGCGGGGTGTCCAGGTCGCCGTCGGCCACGGCTTGCAAGCTGTGCGACAAGGCCAATACGTCGCGCGCCAGGCGCCGACGGATCCAGGCGGCGATCAGCAGTACCAAGGCGATGGCCGCCAAAGTGGCCGCCACCGACCGAATAACCGTATTCAGCAGGTCCGCAGTGAACGCGCTGCGCGGTGCGGCCACGATCAGCGCCCAATCCTGGCCGCCGTCATCAGCCAAGCGGCCAAAGCTGCTGACCAGCGCGGGCAAGCCCGGCTCGTTCAAGGTCATGCGGCCGGGCATCGCAATTGAATGGCTGCCCATGTGCGGCAAAGAGCGGTCGTAAGCGGCGCGCATCAAGTCCGAGTCAACTTCGCTGACGTGCAGGCGCCGCAGGGCGCCGTCGGCCGCGCGGCGCACCACGGGGCCAGCGCTCGAAGCCACCAACTGGCCGTTGCGCTCCACAACAAAAGCCACGCCTTGTGGCGGCAGCTTCAGCGCGCCCAGGGCGTCCTGTACGGGCTGCAGGCTCAAGTTCGTAGCGATTGCGCCCACGGTTTGCTGCTCGGGGTCTTTGAGTGGCCGAATCCGCAGCAGGTTCGGGCTGGCCGAACCACTCTCCAGCGCCAGAGGCGACCAGCCTGGCTTGGCAGAACGCAAGGCCTGCTGCACCCAAGCTTGTTCGCGCGGGTCCTGCGGCGGCGTTGACTCCACCGCTGGCCCCGAGCTTGGAGGACCGCCTGAAATAGAGGCGGCTGTATGGGCAGTGGCCGTAACTTGGTTGCCACGCACAAACAGACGCGTGTTCGCCTCGCCCGGCGCGCGCTGAAACGAAAGGATGGACTCCCCTTTGCCCAGGCGTTGCAGGTCGACGGCCTGGCCGCGCAGGCTGACCAAGGTGATGCGGCCGCGCTCTTGGGGGTGAAACTGTGCGGCCGTTCCCAGCCGTTGGCCCAGCCAGTCCAGTTCGCCGCTCAGGTCGTCAGGCAGACGCGTGCCATCGGGCAGCGCGGCCTGCAATACGGTGTCGACCTGGACTTGCTGGCGCAGCACCTCGTCGCCAACCCGCTGCAAAGCCGTGCCCAACCACTGCTGCGCAGCGTCATCGACGGCGGCATTGGCAGAGCGGTAAGACAGCCATCCCACCAGGGCGGCCAGCGCGACGACGACAGCCAAAAACGGCAGCGTCAGCAGCTTGAGCAAGGTGGTCGCAGCGGGTTCACGGGTCACATCGGCATTCTGAAGCAGGGCACAGGACCCACTCTGGGGTGAAGCCGGCTCGCTTGCGGGGGTTGACGCGTTTTGCGGCGTGACGAATTGCACGGCGAAGGGGCGGCTACCCCAACGGGTGCTAAGTACTGGCGTTGGCGTCTGGCGCGTGCGCACTGCTTGGAGTGTTGGCGACCGGTCTCAGGGAAAGGCCCGCTGGCGCCAAGCCCTTATGGACGGCATGCTCTTTCTTGGTGAATCTTGGTGAAGACAGAAACGGAAATGGACATGGCGATGAACGATAGAACCTCGGCCGGCGTCGGCTCACTGGCCTTGGCACTGCTGGCCTGCACACCAGGGGTGGCCCAAGCCCAAGAAGGCGGCACCGTCAACATCATTTGCTCGGTGCAAGCCGAGTGGTGCAACTTGATCCAGACGGTTTATGCGCGCACGACGGGCGTCAAAGTGAACATGTCGCTCAAAGGTTCGGGTGAAGCCTTGGCGCAATTGGTGGCCGAAAAGGCCAATCCCAAAACCGACATCTGGTTTGGCGGCACAGGTGACCCCCATCTGCAAGCTGCCGAACAGGGCCTGAGCCTCGAGTACAAGAGCCCCAGCTTGCCGCAGCTGCACAGCTGGGCGCAGCAGCAGGCGCAGCAGAGCGCCTACAAGACCGTGGGTATCTACAGCGGCCCGCTGGGTTTTGGCTACAACACCGAGCTGTTGGCGAAAAAGAAGTTGCCCGTGCCTAAAACCTGGGCGGACCTACTGAACCCGGCCCTTAAGGGAGAAATTCAAGTGGCCAACCCGGCCAGCAGCGGCACCGCTTACACCATGGTCGCGACCCTGGTGCAAATGATGGGCGAAGACAAAGCCTTCGACTACATGAAGGCCTTGCATAAAAATATCAGCCAATACACCCGCAGCGGCACCGGCCCCATCAAGTCCGTGGCGCGGGGCGAAACCACGGTGAGCATCAGCTTCGTACATGACGGCCCGGGCGAAAGGATGCAAGGTTTCCCGATCGAGACCGTTACCCCCGCCGACGGCACAGGCGCGGAAATCGGCTCCATGAGCATCATCAAGGGCGCACGCAATCTGGAGGCAGCGAAGAAGTTCTACGAGTGGGCGCTCACCGGCGCAGCGCAAGAAATGGGCGCTGCAGCCAAACAATTCCAGCTGCCCAGCAACAAGGGCGCCAAGGTCGATCCGCGCGTGCCCGATTTCAAGAAGATCAAGTTCATCAACTATGACTACGCGAAATATGGCGCGTCGGCCGAGCGCCGGCGGCTGATCGCGAAGTGGGAAAAAGAAGTCAACTCCCTGCCGCGATGAACGGTGTCAGCCGCGGGCAAGTGCGCACGCGCCAAACCTTGCTGCTGTGGCTGCTGCTGGGCTTGACGGCCTACACCCTACTGCCGTGGTATTTTCAGCAGGACATCGGGCTCCTGAAGGCCTTGCCCGGCGTGTGGGGCAGCGCGGGCACGGCAGCGGGCTTGGTGCAGGCGACTCATCACGGCAAGCCTTGGCTGTGGGTGGGTCTTGCCGGCCTGCTGATGGCTGCGGTGGCTTGGCGCATGCCGCCCACACGCAGCCAAGGATGGTTGCTGCTGGCCGGCGGCGGCCTGGGTGCCGTGGGCCTGCTCATCAGTGGTTTTGCCATTGGCGCACAGGGCTGGACTTTCGAGTTTCTGCAGGCGCTGTTGGGCGAACTGCCCAACGGCCAGCTGGGCATTGGCCTGGGTGGCGCCTTGGCCCTGCTGGCCCTGTTGATGCTGGCTGGCGCCGGCCTGGCGCGGCTGGGCTTTTTCAAGGGTGACTTGTTCGTCGCTTGCGCGGTGTTGTTGTGTTCAGTGCTGCTGCTGCTGTTTGTTGCGCTGCCGGTGGGCAAGAGCCTGGTGGGTGCCTTGTATGACGAGAGCGGTGCGTTTTCGCTCGCGGCGCTGGGAGAGCGGCTGGGTAGCGAGCGGGTCTGGGGCCTGGGTTGCTTGGCAGGTGGCGTGCGCTGCGGCGTGGCCTGGAATACGCTGTTCCTGGCGCTACTGACGGCTGCTGGCACCACGGTGCTTGGCACGCTGATTGCGCTGTATGCCGAACGCGGCAATGCCAAGCTCAGAAAGCCCCTGAATGTGCTGGCCCTGCTGCCCATCATCACGCCGCCTTTTGTCGTGGGTCTGGGTCTGATCCTGCTTTTTGGGCGCGCGGGTTTGGTCAATCAGTTTCTCGAGACCTTCTTCGGAATTCCGCCGACACGATGGTTCTACGGCCTGCTGGGTGTCTGGCTGGCACAGATGTTTGCCTTCACACCCATCGCGTTCATGATCATGCGCGGCGTGGTGCAAGGCGTCAGCCCGAGTATGGAAGAAGCTGCGCAAACCCTGCGCGCGAGCAAACTGAAGACATTCACCACCGTCACGCTGCCGCTGATTAAACCCGGCCTGGCCAACGCCTTCTTGGTCGGCTTCATCGAAAGCATTGCCGACTTCGGCAACCCGGTGGTGGTCGGCGGGCAGTACAGCGTGTTGTCCACCGACATCTTTTTTGCCATCGTCGGCGCGCAGTACGACCAGGGTCGCGCAGCGTCGCTGGCGTTGATCCTCACGGGCTTTGCGCTGGTGGTGTTCTTCATTCAGCAGCGCGTGCTTGGCAAAACCAGTTACACCACGGTGTCAGGCAAGGGCGATGCGGGTATCGCACTGCCGCTGCCCGATCGTGTGCGCAAGCTTTGTGTGGGCATTGCGGGGCCTTGGTTGGCGTTCACCGTGGTGGTGTACTTGTTTGCGTTCGCTGGTGGCTTTGTGCAGACCTGGGGCCGTGACTACACCCCCACTCTCAAGCACTTCATCACGGCCTTTGACCTGCAGTGGGGCGTCGGCGGTCTGGTCTGGGCAGGCACGGCCTGGAACTCGCTGTTCACAACGATCAAACTGGCAGCCATTGCTGCGCCCATTTGCGCGGGGCTGGGGCTGCTCATCAGCTGGTTGCTTGCGCGCACGCAGTTTGTCGGGCAGAAGAGCTTTGAATTCGCCGCCTTGCTGGCCTTTGCGATTCCAGGCACGGTCCTGGGCGTGAGCTACATCCTGGCCTTCAATGTGCCGCCTTTCGAGTTGACGGGCACCGGCCTGATCATCGTTTTGTGCTTTGTGTTTCGCAATTTGCCCGTGGGCGTGCGCGCCGGCACGGCCAGTTTCAAGCAGTTGGACAAGAGCCTCGATGAAGCCAGCACCATGCTGCGCGCCGGCACGGGTACCACGCTGCGGCGCGTGGTGCTGCCGCTGTTGAAGCCGGCGCTGGTTGCTGCACTGGTCTACAGCTTTGTGCGCAGCATGACCACCGTGTCGGCCGTGATCTTCCTGGTCACTGCAGAGAACGAACTGGCGACCACATACATCATCGGCCGTGTAGGCAACGGCGACTACGGTGTGGCGCTGGCCTACTGCACGGTGTTGATCGTGCTGATGTCGCTGGCCACGGCGCTCATCCAGTTCCTCGTCGGCGAGCGCAAGCTGGGCCGCAGAAAGGCAGCGACATGACTTCGGGAATCGAGTTCCGCCAAGTGACCAAGCGCTATGGCGGCCCGACATCACCCATGGTTGTCAAGGGTATTGACTTTGTCGTGCCTAAGGGCACCCTGACAACCATTCTGGGCCCCAGCGGCTGCGGTAAGACAACCACCTTGCGGATGATCGCCGGGCTCGACGCGCCCACCAGTGGCGGCATCGTTATCGACGGGCAGGACGTCACCGCTCTCGGCCCAGCCGAGCGCAATGTCAGCATGGTCTTTCAAAGCTATGCACTGTTCCCGCACATGACAGTATTGGGGAATGTGACCTACGGCCTGGACGTGTCGGGTGTGTCCAAGAGCGAAGCATTGCAGCGTGCCCACGCGGCCATGGATACGGTCGGCCTGGCGGGTTACGACACGCGCCTACCCAGCGAACTCAGCGGCGGCCAACAGCAGCGCGTGGCCTTGGCGCGCAGCCTGGTGCTGGAGCCCAGCGTACTTTTGTTTGATGAGCCCTTGTCCAACCTGGACGCGCGCTTGCGGCGCAGCATGCGCGAAGAAATCCGTGCGCTGCAGCAGCGTCTGAAGCTCACGGTGGCCTATGTCACGCACGACCAGAGCGAGGCCTTGGCCGTCAGCGACCAGATCATCGTGATGAACGCCGGCGAGATTGCCCAGGCCGGCACCCCGCAAGAACTCTACGAGCAACCGCACACGGCCTTTGTGGCCGGCTTCATGGGCGAGGCCTTGCTCTTTGACGGCACGGCGGGCGCGGACGGCCAGGTGCGGGTAGGCACACTGCGTTTGGTGCCCAAGCGCCCTGTGGCGGCAGGCCCTGTGAAGGTTGCGATTCGACCCGAGGCTTGGCAGGTGGAGGCGCTGGCATCGGATCAGCCGCCTGCGGGCGCCTTGAGCGGCCACCTGGTCAAACAAGCCTACCTCGGCAATAGCCTGGAGTGGACCGTCGCGACCGAGCTGGGCGAGGTGTTTGTGGTTTCGCCCGACACGCGGCGCACCTGGGCCGTCGGCCAGCCGCTGATGTTGACGCTGCAGGGTGAACAGGTGTCCGTGGTCGCGGCCGACTGAGTTTCCAGGCAGCCACAAACCGAGCGCCGAGGCTTTTTTCAGCGCTCCAGGTCTGATTGCCGTGATCCAATGGCGACATGAACCAGCTTGAACAACTCCGCCAAGTCACCACCGTGGTTGCCGACACAGGCAATTTCAAACAGCTCGCGCAATTTGCGCCGCGCGACGCCACCACCAACCCGTCCTTGATACTCAAGGCCGTGCAGCAGCCGGACTACGCACCGCTGCTGGCGAGCACGGTGGCGGCGCACCAAACGGCGCCGCTGGACAGCATCGTGGACCATGTGCTGGTGCGCTTCGGCCAAGAAATTCTGAAAGTTGTGCCCGGGCGCGTCAGCACCGAAGTGGACGCGCGCTTGTCGTTCGACACGGCGGCCACCGTGGCCCGGGCGCGGCGCATCATCGCGCTCTACCAGGCTGCGGGCATTGGCCGTGAACGGGTGCTCATCAAGATCGCCGCTACATGGGAAGGCATCCAGGCCGCTGCTGAACTCGAAGGTGATGGCATTCACTGCAACCTCACCCTGCTGTTCAGCTTCTGCCAGGCCGTGGCCTGCGGAGACTCGGGTGTGCAGCTCATTTCGCCCTTTGTCGGCCGCATCTACGACTGGTACAAAAAGTCTGCCGGTGCAACCTGGGACGAAGCGGCCATGGCCGGCCCCAACGACCCGGGCGTGAAGTCGGTTTCACAGATCTACAGCTACTACAAAAAGTTTGGCATCGCCACCGAGGTGATGGGCGCCAGCTTCCGCAATGTGGGCCAGATCACGGCCTTGGCCGGCTGCGACCTGCTAACCATCAGCCCCGACTTGCTGGCTGCGCTGCAGGCTGCAGACGCCCCGTTGCAGCCGCGCTTGTCGGCCGCCGACGCCAGGACCAGCGACGCCGTGCGTGTGAACTTCGACGAAAAGGCCTTCCGCTGGGCTTTGAACGAAGACGCCATGGCCACTGAAAAATTGGCCGAAGGCATCCGCGCCTTTGCGGTGGACGCCGGCAAACTCGACAAGATGATTGAGGGCCTGCGTTGATGTCGGCGGCGCCGCGCTGCGACCAGACGCGGGCTTGGGTTGCGCTCCAGGGCCACTTCGAGGCGCATGGGCGTGGTCTTGATTTGCGCGAGGCCTTTGCGCGCGACCCGGCGCGCTTCGAGCGCCTGTCGCTTCAAGCACCTGAAGTTTTTGCCGACCTGTCGAAAAACCGCTGGGACTTGGCGACGCAACGCTTCTTGCTCGACTTGGCCCGTGAATGCGCGCTTGAACAACGCCGCGACGCCATGCTGGCCGGCGAGCCGATCAATGCGACCGAAGGCCGCGCCGTGCTGCACACCGCGCTGCGTGCGCCGCGCGGCACAGCGCCCTTCAGCGACGAGGTGCACGGCGTGCTCGACGCGATGCTGGCCTTTGCCGAGCAGGTGCGCGCACAGGCGGGCAGCCCTTACACCGACATCGTCAACATCGGTATCGGCGGCTCTGACCTCGGCCCGGCCATGGTGGTGCCGGCACTCGAGCCCTATGGCCATCGAGGTCTGCGCTTCCACTTTGTCAGCAACGTCGATGGTCATGACCTCACGGCGGTCCTGCGCAGCCTGAAGCCGCAAAACACGCTGTTCATCGTCGCCAGCAAGACTTTCACCACGCAGGAGACCATGGCCAACGCGCACACCGCGCGCGCCTGGTTCGATGCCGGCATGCCGGCGGGCGCTGACCGCTCCAAGCATTTTGTGGGCGTGACGACCAACCTGAAGGCCGCTGCGGACTTCGGCATCACCACCACCTTCGGTTTCTGGGACTGGGTGGGCGGGCGCTACTCGCTGTGGAGCGCCATTGGTTTGCCCATCGCGCTGGCCATTGGTGCTGAGGGATTCCGCGCGCTGCTGGCCGGCGCGCATGCCATGGACCGCCACTTCGCCGTTACCCCGTTGGAAGCCAACCTGCCGGTGCAACTGGGCTTGCTGGATGTCTGGAACCGCAACTTCCACGGATTCACCAGCCGCAGCATCGCGCCTTATCACCAGGGCCTGCGCCGGCTGCCGGCCTACCTGCAACAGCTGGAGATGGAGTCCAACGGCAAGTGCGTGGACATGCAGGGCCAGCCTGTGTCCTTTGCTACCTGCCCGGTGGTCTGGGGGGAGCCCGGCACCAACGGCCAGCATGCCTATTTCCAGATGCTGCATCAGGGCACGGACGCCATTCCGGTGGAGTTCATTGCAGTCAAAAAACCGGCCCATGCGCTGGCCGACCAGCACCGCAAGTTGCTGGCCAATTGCCTGGCGCAAAGCCAAGCCTTGATGACGGGCAAGACAGCAGAGCAGGCCGCATCGGAAAAGGCACCAACGGCGAGCGCCGACTTCCCGCGTGCGCAGCTCGCGCAACACCGCAGCTTCCCCGGCAACCGGCCCAGCACAACGCTGGTGCTGGACGAATTGACACCGCGCTCGCTGGGCGCTCTGATCGCTTTGTACGAACACCGCGTTTTTGTCAGTGGTGCGCTGTGGGGCATCAACAGCTTTGACCAGTGGGGCGTGGAATTGGGCAAGGCGCTGTGCAACGAACTTCTGCCTCGTTTTGAGAGCGGCCAGACCCATGGCTTGGACGCTTCGACGGCCGGCTTACTCAAACGTTTCATCGCATGAGTCGAGTAGTCATTTTCGATTTCGGCGCGGTGCTCTTTCGCTGGCAGCCTGCTGAACTCTTGCAACAGGTCGTGCCTCAGCATGCGCCGGACGAAGCGGCGGCGCGAGCGCTGGGCAGCCAGATCTTTCAAAGCTTCTCGCCCGACAGCGACTGGGCTCGCTTCGACTTGGGGCTGGTTGGCGAGGAGATGCTGGCTGCAGCCATCGCCCAGCGCACAGGTTTGCCACAGGCGGCCGTTGAGCGCGTTATCGAGGCAGCCAAGTTGCACCTCACCGCGCTGCCAGCCAGTGTGGCGCTCTTCAAGCGCCTCAAGTCGCAGGGCCATCGCATGTTTTATCTGTCCAACATGCCGCGTTCTTACGCGGCGCATCTGGAGCAGGTCAACCCCTTCATTGCAGAGTTTGAGAGTGGCATTTTTTCAAGCCACGTGGGCTTGATGAAGCCCTGGCCTGCGATGTTTGAGCTGGCTCAATTGCGCTTCGGCATCACGGCCGACGATGAAGCGCTGTTTATCGACGACCACCCCGGCAATATCGCGGCCTGCGAGCGGCATGGTTGGCATGGCTTGCATTTTGTTGACGCGCCGCAGGCCGAGCGCGATCTGTTGCAGCGCGGCTGGTTGAGCCCTGGCTGCTGAAGGGCATCGTGTTTCCTGCACACTGCGGGAACGATGACGACCCCTTTGCACAGCCAAGCAGCGCCCCACAGGCCACCTCTGCCCTTTGAACACCGCTACGCGCAAGACTTACCGGCGCTGGTGGTGCCCTGGCAGGCTGCGGTGCCGCCCGATCCGCGCCTGCTGTACCTGAACCGCCCGCTGGCACAGGAGCTGGGTCTGGACCCTGAGCGGCTGGCCGGCGCTGAAGGCATGGCCTGGTTTTCCGGCCAGGTGGCGCCCCCTGGGGCGCAGCCGGTAGCGCAGGCCTACTCAGGTCATCAGTTTGGGAACTTCTCTCCGCGCTTGGGCGACGGCCGGGCTCTGTTGTTGGGCGAACTGATCGATGCCGTGGGCCGCCGCCGAGATGTGGCGATGAAAGGCTCCGGCCGCACGCCGTTTTCGCGAGGCGGTGACGGCAAGGCGGCGGTGGGGCCCATGCTGCGCGAGGTGTTGATTGGCGAAGCCATGCATGCGCTGGGCATCGCCAGCACCCGCGCGCTGGCCGTGGCGGCCACAGGCGAGCCCGTGGTGCGCGAACATTTGCTACCGGGTGCCGTTTTGACGCGCGTGGCCGCCAGCCACATTCGCGTGGGCACTTTTGAATATGCCGCCACGCAGCAAGACCCGGCACTGCTGCGCGCCTTGGCCGACCACACCATTACGCGGCATTACCCGGAGTTGGCTGCGCTGCCAGCGGCACAGCCCGAACGTTACTTGGCACTGCTGCAAGCCGTGGTCAAAAAACAAGCGGAACTGGTGGCGCAGTGGATGAACGTGGGCTTCATTCACGGCGTGATGAATACCGACAACATGACACTGTCAGGCGAGACCATCGACTATGGCCCCTGCGCGTTCATGGAAGCCTACAACCCGAAAGCGGTATTCAGCTCCATCGACCAGCATGGCCGCTATGCCTTTGGCAACCAACCGCGCATCGCGCAATGGAACTTGGCGCGACTGGCGGAGACCTTGATCCCTTTGTTGGGCGACGACTCGGATGCGGCTGTCGAAAAGCTGGTCCCGATCATCGACAGCTTTCCGGCGTTGTTTTTTGCAGCGCAGCGGCGCGGCCAACTGGGCAAGCTGGGCTTGCAAAGCTTGAGGGCTCCCGCAGGCGCTGGCACCGAAACCGACAACGAGACGGATAGCGCTTTGGTCCACGACTGGATGGCGCTGCTGCACGAGCAGCACATGGATTTCACCCTGGCGCACCGCCGGCTGGCCGAGGCCGCCCAAGGGCAGGAACAACCGTTGATGAGTTTGGCAGCGGATGGGACTGCGCTGAGCCCTTGGTTGGAGCGTTGGCGCCAGCGCTGCGCCCAGCAAGACCAGCGCCTGGGGCTTGATGCTCAAAGCGTCGCGGCCCAGCGGTCGAAGGCAATGTGTTCAGTCAACCCTGTGGTTATCGCGCGCAACCACCAAGTGGAAACGGCCTTGCTGGCAGCCTGGCAAGAGAACAAGCTGGAGCCGTTCGAGTGCTTGCTGCAAGCGCTGAAAAGCCCCTTCGAGGAGACGGCTCAGAACGCTGAATTCACCCTGCCGGCGCCTGCGGCCGTCACGGCCTGCTATCGCACGTTCTGCGGCACCTGAGCACTTGCTCAGGTGCCGTAGAACCGAGCGCCAGCGCTTAGGAGTCGGCTTTGAAGCCCAGTGCCGACACCAGGCGCTTGGCCATTTCAGAGTCGGCCGCCAGCCGTTTGGCGTGCTCGGCCGTGGTGCTGGCTTCGATGTAACCCCCGATCGGACCCACGAAGTCTTTCACGTCCTGCTGCGCCATGGCGGTGCGCAGTGCGCCATTCAACGCTTCTTTCACGGCATCCGGTGTGGCTGCGGGTGCAAAGAAGCCGAACCACTCACGCACCAACAATTCGCCGTAACCCTGTTCACGGTAGGTGGCGACATCGGGCGTGTAGGGCGAGCGCTCCGGGCCCGAAGTGGCAAGGATGCGAACGCGGCCGGACTTGTGGTGTTGCACCCAATCGCCCAGCGGTGAGGACATGCCTGCGATCTGGCCGCCCATCACCTGCGGAATGGCGGGGCCGGAACCAGGGAACGGCACGTTGGTCATTTGCGCGCCCGAAATCATGGCCAGGCGACCAGCCAATAGATGCGGCATGGAGCCTGCGCCGGGGTTGCCAATGCTGGCCTTGTCGGAGTTGGCTTTGGCCCAGTCGATGAAGTTCTTGAGCGTCTTCACCGAGTCGGGAACAGCAGGCCCCACGACGAAGGCGTGGTCGGTCGAGTGCCCGATGCCAATGGGCGTGACATCGGTTTGCGCGTAGTTCAGGCGCGAAAACGAGTGCGGGAAAATCGTCAGCATGGATGCTGGCGTGTAGAGAATCGTTGCGCCATCGGCTGGGGCGTTCTTGAGCGTCATGACGCCAATCTGCCCGCCCGCGCCGGGCTTGTTGTCAATGAGGACGTTGGTGGCATAGGCGCCGCGCAGCTTTTCGCCCACTTTGCGAGCAAAGGCGTCTGTGGTGCCACCGGGTGGGAAGCCCACGATGATGCGCAGGTTCTCGATTCGAGTTTGGGCAAAGCTGGGCACATGCGCCAGGCCCAGAAGGCTGGTCGCGGCAGCGCCCTGCAAAACTTGACGACGGGTTGTCATGAAAGAAATCTCCTGAAAACTCTTGAAAAAGAACAAGACGCATCCTACGGATGTCTAAGCGTTTGAAAGCCGCTTCCGCATACAGGGCTTCCACCTATTGGGCTGACGTTAAACCCTTGATCGCCTGCCGTGCGGCGTCTTTGGCCTGCGCCACGATGCGCTGCTTCCAGTCGTCGTTATCGGTGTAGAACGCCTCGCGCATTTGCTTGCGGATGGCGGCGGCGTGCGCCCGGCCTCGCTCCGGGTGCGCATGCAGCCAGTGGTCGGCGCGCAGCGCCTGCATGACGTCATCCATGGGCAACGTGCCGTATTCGAGCGCGATGCCGGTGTATTCAGCCTGCGGGCAGTCCCACTCCACGGTCTGCCACATCAAACCTTTTAGAAGAGCCGATGAGGACGAACCGTCGTAGATGGACGTCACGTTCTGGCCCCACCATGCGCGTGCGCGCCGAAGCGCGGCTCTGTCGTCTTTGCAGGCAAAGATGCGCTCGCCATGGCCGTTAGGGCCCAGGCCGGTGTGCAGGTCTATCCAGCCCAAGCGCTTGCAGTGAGTGCCATGGGCCTGCAACACGCGGCGCAGGCTGCGTTGGCTCCAGGTGGGTGCGGTGCCGCCGTAAAAAATGCCCTGAGGGTGCGTGTACTGACCACCGCTGAGGGCGGTTTGAAGAGCCCGCGCGCCATGCGCTGCGCCAAAGGCGGCCAGGCGCTGCTGCGCCGCTGCGGGCTCGGGCCAGGTATCGGGCACGATGGCCGTGGCCAGCTCGTCGTAACTCGGGTTCTCAGGCAAAGGCTGCGAAAAATCGTGCCAGTTGCGGTTGAGGTCCACGCCTTCATTTGTGACTCGCCGCCAGTACGAAAACCCATGCGGATTCAACGCATGGATGAAAAGCACTGCACAGCCGCTGCGGTGCACCTCGTCGACCCAAGCTGCGTCGCGCAGAAGGGCGACCTGCGCACCCGATCCGCAAAAGCCTTCAACGCCATGGCATGCGCTGGTGATGAGCAGCAGGCCCTGGGCATCAGCAGGCCCCAGTCGTGCCACGTCCATGGCCAGCTCTTCGCCATCGTGCCCACGCAGCGGGTGGATATGCGATTCAATCTTGAGCCGGAGTTCCCGCGTGGCGTCGAAAAACCGGCTGCGCGCCTCGGCGTAGGTTTGAGAAAAGTGGCGCGCTGCGTTCAAGTCAATCGCTTCCGGCGCGTGCGTCAGGCTTGGGGCTGTGCCAGCCAAGCTTCGGCCAGCCGCACCCAACAAGTGGCGCCCAATGGAATCAGGTCGTCATTGAAGTCGTAGCTCGGGTTGTGCAGCATGCAGGGCCCGATGCCGTGGCCACCGTCGCGGTGCGAGCCGTCGCCATTACCGAAGGTGAAATAACACCCCGGCTTTTCCTGCAAGAAGTAGCTGAAATCTTCAGCACCCATCGTGGGCTCGAACGGCACAACCTGTTGTTCGCCCAAAACACCTGCCAAGGTTTTGCGCACAAACTCGGTTTCGGCGGGGTGATTCACGGTCGGCGGGTAGTTGCGCTGAAACTCAAACTCAACCGTGGCGCCAAACGCCGCAGCCGTGTGTTCAGCGACTTCGCGCATGCGCTTTTCAATCAGGTCCAGCACCTCAACGGAGAAAGTGCGCACGGTGCCTTCAATGCGCGCGGAATCGGGCACCACGTTCGTGGCTTCGCCGGTGTGGATGGTGGTGACCGAGATGACGCCGGGGTCGATGGGCCGGCGGTTGCGCGTGATGATGGTCTGGAAAGCCATCACCATCTGGCAGGCCACGGGCACGGGGTCCACGCCCAGGTGGGGTAGCGCCGCGTGCGAACCCTTGCCGCGAATGGTGATGAAAAATTCATTGCTCGACGCCATCATGGCGCCGGGGTTCACACCCACCATGCCCACCGGCATGCCGGGCCAGTTGTGCGCGCCAAACACGGCTTCCATCGGGAAGTGTTTGAAGATGCCGTCCTTGATCATTTCGCGCGCGCCGCCGCCGCCTTCTTCAGCGGGTTGAAAGATCAAATACACCGTGCCGTCGAAGTTGCGGTGTTTGGCCATGTGCTTGGCCGCCGCCAGCAACATCGCGGTGTGGCCATCGTGGCCGCACGCGTGCATCTTGCCGGGATGCTTGCTCGCGTGCGCAAAGTGGTTGTGCTCGGTCATCGGCAGCGCGTCGATGTCCGCGCGCAGGCCCAGCGCGCGGCTGGAGTGGCCGTTTTTAATGATGCCCACCACGCCGGTTTTGCCCAAGCCCCGGTGCACCGGAATGCCCCAGCTGGTGAGCGCCTGCGCGATGAGGTCCGAGGTGCGATTCTCCTCAAAACACAGTTCAGGGTGCGCGTGAATGTCGCGGCGCAGGGTGGCAATCGTGGCGGCGTCGGCCAGTATGGAGTCGATGATCTGCATGGCTCAGATGGTACGCGTGAGCCTGCATGAACGTGCTCGGGTATGCCATCATGCCCCCATGGATCAACAGGTTGTGCAAGCCCCCACCGGTGCTGACTCTGGTGCTGAAGATCCCACCCGCGTGGTGCGTGGCGCCTGCCCGCACGACTGCCCGGACACCTGTGCCATGCAGGTCACCGTGCAAGCTGGGCGGGTGGTGCGCATCCAGGGTGACCCCGACCACCCGCCCACGCATGGCGCGCTGTGCACCAAGGTCAGCCGCTACGCCGAGCGCACCTACCACCCAGAGCGCGTTTTGCAGCCGCGCAAGCGTGTCGGCCCCAAGGGGGCAGGGCAGTGGCAGGCCGTTAGCTGGGACGAGGCGCTGACGGCCATCTCGCAACGCCTGAAGGCCATTGCCGCGCACGACGCGCAGGCCATCCTGCCTTACAGCTATGCCGGCACCATGGGCCTGGTGCAGGGTGAAAGCATGGCGGCCCGGTTTTTCAACCGCTTGGGGGCCTCGCGCCTGGACCGCACCATCTGCTCCAGCGCGGGCGGCGAAGCCCTGGCCGCAACCTACGGCGGCAAGCTGGGCATGCACCTCGAAGACTATGCGCACAGCCGCTTGATTGTGATCTGGGGCAGCAATTCCATCGCCTCCAACCTGCATTTCTGGACCTTTGCGCAGGAGGCCAAACGCCATGGCGCCAAGCTGGTGTGCGTCGACCCGCGTCGCACTGAAACAGCGGACAAATGTCACCAGCACATCGCCTTGCTGCCCGGTACCGACGGCGCGCTGGCGCTGGGCCTGATGCACCAGTGGGTGCATCACAGTGGGCTGGATGAGGACTACATCCAGCGCCACGTCAACGGCTGGCCTGCGCTGCGGCAGAAGACCATTCCTTGGACGGCGGAGAAGACGGCGCAGGTTTGTGGCATCAGCGCGGCCGAAGTGGTGACTTTGGCGCGCGAGCTGGCGGATGTGCAGCCCGCCGCCATCCGCCTGAATTACGGCATGCAGCGTGTGCACGGCGGCGGTAACGCCGTGCGCTTGATCGCTTTGCTGCCCTGCCTGACGGGCGCCTGGAAGCACCGCGGCGGCGGTTTGTTGATGTCCGCTTCCAGTTGGTTTGCGCCCGCCATCAACAGCGCCGCGCTGGAACGGCCGGACCTGCTGCCCAATCCGCTGCCGCGCACCATCAACATGAGCACCATCGGCAACGATTTGCTGCGCGAAAGCTCACCCGGCTTCGGGCCGCGCGTCGAGGCGGTCATCGTCTACAACAGCAACCCGGTGGCCGTCGCGCCTGAAAGCCGCCACGTGGTCGCAGGCTTTCAGAGGCCGGACCTGTTCACTGTGGTGCTGGAACACTTCATGACCGACACCGCCGACCTGGCGGACTATGTACTGCCAGCAACCACGCAGCTGGAGCACCTGGACGTTCACCGCAGCTACGGTCACACCTATGCGCTCATCAACCAGCCCGCCATTGCACCGGTTGGTCAGTCCTTGCCGAATACGGAAATCTTCCGTCGACTGGCGGCCCTCTTGGGATTTGATGAACCGTGTTTCAAGGACAGCGACGAACAAATCGCGCGCGTGGCCTTCCACGCCAGCCATGTGAGCTACGAGCGCCTGCTCGCAGATGGCTGGCAGCGCCTGCCGGTGCCTGAGCGGCCCTTTGCAGAGGGCGGCTTTGCAA
Organism: Rubrivivax sp.; assembly: GCA_965249635.1. Lineage (GTDB taxonomy): Bacteria > Pseudomonadota > Gammaproteobacteria > Burkholderiales > Burkholderiaceae_C > Rubrivivax. Next base: position 751,242 of record OZ252249.1, read on the forward strand.
CGCCGGATGGCCGCGCAGTGGTGGATGCGCCGGGCCTGGGTGTGCCCGACCATGTGCCCAACCTGGAATGCGCGCAAACGGCACCGCAGTTGGCGGCGCGTTACCCGCTGGCGATGATTTCGCCGCCGGCGCGGCACTTTCTCAATTCCAGCTTTGTCAACGTCAAGAGCTTGCGCTCCATCGAAGGTGAACCCTTGCTGGAAATGCATGCTGTCGATGCACAGGCGCGCGGACTGAGCAACGGCGCCGTGGTGGACGTCTTCAACGACCGGGGAGTCTACCGCTGCAAGTTAGCGGTGAATGCGCGCGCACGGCCGGGCGTGGTCAACGGCTTGGGTGTGTGGTGGCGCAAATTCGGCTTGGGCGGTACCAACGTGAACGAGCTGACATCGCAGGCGCTCACCGACATCGGCCGCGCGCCCACGTTCTACGACTGCCTGGTGGAGGTTCGTGCGGCGTGAAGGGGCTTGCTTTCCAAACCAGCTTGGCATGCGGCCCGCGCTGCGCTGGGCGCTGATGGCTGCGGCGGGCGGCGCTGGCCTTGGCGCGCTGGCGCTGGCCGTGTTGTGCGCGACCTCGGGGCTCAGTGGCTGCAGCTTGGGCTACTACGCGCAATCTGCGGCTGGGCATTTGGATCTCATGCAGCGGGCGCGCCCTGTGCAAAACGTGATCGAAGACGCGACCACCCCGGCCGATCTTCGCGAACGTTTGGCGCTGAGCCAACGAATGCGCGAATTTGCAGTGCGCGAACTGCAGCTACCCGATAACGCCAGCTACCGTCGATTCGCGGACCTGCAGCGCAGCGCCGTGGTCTGGAATGTGGTTGCTGCGCCCGAGTTGTCGTTGACACTGAAGACCTGGTGCTTTCCGGTGATGGGCTGCGTAGGCTATCGAGGCTATTTCGACAAGGCGCAGGCCGATGCCTTGGCCGCGCAACTCAAAGCCGAGGGCTGGGAAACCAGCGTGTACGGCGTGCCGGCCTACAGCACCTTGGGATGGTCCAACTGGGTCGGTGGTGACCCGCTGCTCAACACCTTCATCCGCTGGCCCGAAGGCGAGTTGGCGCGCATCTTGTTCCACGAGTTGTCGCACCAAGTGGTCTACGTGGCCGACGACACCATGTTCAATGAAAGCTATGCCACTGCGATAGAGCGTTTGGGTGGTGCACGCTGGTTGGCCGAGCAGGCCGCCCCTGCAGCGCGTGAAGCCTATGCCGCACTCGAATCCCGGCGCCGTGATTTCAAAGCCTTGACCTTGCGCCACCGCCAACGCTTGGCCGCTTTGTATGCCGACGCGAGCCTGGACGAACCCGCCAAGCGGCTGCGCAAACAAGCACTGGCTGGCACGCTGCGCGCGGAGTACGAGCAACTGAAACAAAGCCGCTGGGCGGGCTTCAATGGTTACGACGCCTGGATGGCCGCCGCCAACAATGCCAGCTTTGGCGTTCAAGCCGCTTACGACGAACTGGTGCCCGGTTTTGAGCGCTTGTTTGAACAAGAAGGGCGCGACTTTGGGCGATTTCACGCAGCCGTCAAAGCCCTTGCCGAGCAGCCGCGCGACAAACGTCGCCGTGCGCTATCGAGCGAATAGACTGGCAAGCAAAGACGATCAGGAGACCCGAACCGTGGCCGATATCCGCATTCACCGAGAACACCAGTTGGGCCTGAAAAAGGCTCGCGTCATCGCCTGGAAATGGGCTGAGGACGTCGAACAAAACTTCGACATGGAATGCACGGTCGTCGAAGGCGAGTTCAGCGACACGGTGCAGTTCACACGCAGTGGTGTGAGTGGCGAATTGGTGGTTGCCGCTGACCACTTCGACCTGAATGCCAAGCTCGGCTTTTTGCTTGGCGCCTTTGCCAAGACCATTGAGAAGGAAATTCTCAACAACCTGGACCGCCAGCTTGCTGCGGCGGCGCCGGCCTCGAAGAAGGCCGCAAGTCCGGCTGCTAAAACTGCAGCGGCGCCGAGCAAAAAAGTTGCTGGCGCCGCGTCAACGGGTAAGCGCAAGACTTAAGGCCGCACGGAGGCTCGCCTTGCACCAGTGGCCTTTCGTGGCTTACTGCCAGAGTACTTTCTGCTTGTCTGCGTACCACTGCTCCAGTTGAGGCTCCAGCATTTTCTCGATCTTGGCCCGTTTGATTTTCATGGTGGGCGTGAGGCAGCCGTTTTCAATGCTCCACGGCTCTCGCGCCACCACCAGCATCTTCAGTTGTTCGTAGTCGGCCACGCTGTTGTTCACATCTTTAAGCAGCTTGGTCAATTCCGCTTGAACTTCTGCGCGTACCGCCGGGTCGTTCTGTTTGGGGCGGATGGTCTCAGACAGCAACACGATGGCGTAAGCCGCCTGTTGCCCCACGCCGGACACCAATGACAGCTCGATCATCGGGTGCGCGTTGATGCGGTTTTCAATCGGCGCCGGGGCCACGTATTTGCCCTTGGCGGTCTTGAACATTTCTTTGGCACGGCCAGTGAGCTTGAGCATTTGCCCATCGGGTGAAAACTCGCCCAGGTCGCCCGTGCGGAAGAAGCCGTCTGAGGTGAAGCATTCAGCGTCGAGGTCAGGGCGCTTGTAGTAGCCGACCAACTGCCCGGGGCTCTTGATGAGAATTTCGCCTTCCGGGCTGAGCTTGGCCTCCACACCCTTCAGGCGCGACCCGACATAGCCTGGAGCGTTGTATTGATCGTTAGAGGTGAAGGAGTAGGCGCAGTCTTCCGTCATGCCGTAGCCTTCAAACAGCTTCAGGCCGATGCGGCGGTACCAGGCGATGAGATCGGGCGGAATCGGGGCTGAGCCGCTGCCGGCCATCAGAACCGCATCCAAACCCAAGCCGGTGCGCACCTTCTTGGCGACGATCTTGCCCAAGATGGGAATCTTGAGCAAACGTTCCAACTTTTGCGCCGGCATTTTGCTCAGCACGCCTTGATAGAACTTCAGCCACAAGCGCGGCACGCTGATAAAGAGCGTGGGCCGTGAACGCTGCAAGTCGGCCAGGAAGGTGTCCAGCGTTTCCGCAAAAAACACTTGTGTATGGCCATGGACCAGTGCCGCGCCTTCGATCCACGCGCGCTCGAAAATGTGCGACAGCGGCAGGTAGGACAAGACACGGTTCTCGGCGCCTGGCCCCAAGCGTTCGCGCAGGTATTCATTGATGCCCGCGCTCGCCGCAGAGAAGCGCTCGAAGCTGTGCATCACGCCTTTGGGTGTGCCGGTGGAGCCCGAGGTGTACATCAGCGCCGCCAGGTCTTTGGGTGCACGTTGTGGTTGGCCCTTAAGCGGGGCGCTGTGCGCCACCACATCGTCCCAGGTTGGCAAGCCGTGATGGTCAGGCGCGAGTGGGAAAGCAATTTGCGGCAGACCTGCGGGTACGCCGGGCTTCTGGTGCGCCCAGGTGTCGAGCTTGCCGACGAACAACAAGCTGGCTTCGCTGTGGTTCAGCACATAACCCACGGTTTCGGCTGTCTCGGTGGGGAAGATGGCCACCGTGGTGAAACCCGCCATCCAGATGGCCAATTCCGCCATCACGAAGTGCGCGCAGTTTTTGGTGAGTATGGCGATGCGCGCGCCTTCGGCGAAGTTTTGGGCCTTCAAGTAGGCCGCCATACGGCGGGACTGGTCCATCGTCTGCGCCCAGGTGTAGTCGACCACCTGGCCATTGCCGATGGGCTGGGTGAGAAAGACTTTGTCCGCCAGCGTTTTTTCGTGGTCGTAGATGTAGTCGAGCATCAGTTTTTGCGCTTGTGCCATGGCCAGGCTCCAGTTCACTCAAGAACTGCGACGATAACGGCCAGAGGGCGTCACGGTACCCAGTGGAATCCTGGGGACGCCTGCTTACGGCTGCGGGCTAACCCGAGCCGGCGACGTGAAAAACAGTGGCTTTTACACCGCTCGACTGCGTCAACGCAGGCCGCTCAAGTAGGCGGCCACGGCGCGCATGTCGCGCTCGTTGAACTTGGAGGCCACCTTGCCCATGACGGCAGATTCTGGCCGCTCGCGCCGCTGAAATTGCTGCATCTGGGTGACCAAATATTGGGCGTGCTGGCCTGCCAGACGCGGCGAACCTTCGCTGCCTTTGGCTTCGTTGCCGTGGCAGCTGGAACAGGGCGGGCCGCCGTCTTTGCCTTGCGTGAAGAGCTGCTTGCCGGCGGATACCAATTCAGGCTCCAGCACGGCGTGGGCCACGGTTGGCTGCGCGGCAAAAAAAGCGCCAAGCAACGCAAAGTCTTTGTCACTGAGATCGCCAACCATGGGCTGCATGGTGTCGCTTTTACGCTTGCCAGACCGGTAGTCGGCCAATTGCCGCGCCAAATAGGCCGCGTCTTGCCCAGCCAGGCGAGGGAAGGTGGGTGTTGAGCTTTCGCCATTGGGGCCATGGCAGATGAAGCACTTGCCTTGGACAATTTCTTCGACGCGCGCGGCGTCGTTGGCGTGCGCCGCGCTGGCCAGCAGCAAGACAGCAACCCCAAGCGACTGGAAAACGAACGAAGGAAAACTTAGGGCCGAAACAACGATAGACATCATGGCTTCCTGCGTGCTGCACCAGCCCGCCAGGGTGATTGGGGAGCGCCCAGCTTAAGGCGTGGCGCATATATAAGGCAATACGGAATTATGCGGAGGGCGGGCACCGTACCGGCGAAAGGCGGGCGGAGACTGGGGCCGCATACAGGGCTGGTGGGTCGCGCAAAGGCCACTCGGCTAGCATGCACCGATGCGACCGCGCCGCTTGTTCATTTTGGGCAGTTTGAGCCTTGCTGGTGCTTTGGGCATTGGCTGGGCCGTGCGTGCGCCGCGCTCGCGATTGCAGCCGGATGGCCTGCGCGTGGACCGGGCTGACGGCACCCGCCCGCTGAACGGTTGGGTGGCCGTTACCCCCGATGACCGCGTGATTGTGCAAGTGCCCAAGACCGAAATGGGCCAGGGCGTTCTGACCAGTCTGGCCATGGTCTTGGCCGACGAAATGGACGCCGACTGGGCGCGCGTGAGTACCGAGCACCCGCCCATCGACCGCATTTACAACAACCTCAGCACGCTGGTGGACGGTTTGCCGTTTCACCCGGACGACCGGGGCTTGGTCAAGCACAGCGTGGAATGGCTCGCCGCCAAAGCGGCGCGCGAGTTCGGGCTGCAAATCACGGGCGGCTCCACCAGCGTCAAAGACCTGTGGCTGCCGATGCGCGAGGCCGGTGCGGCTGCACGGGCATTGCTGGTGAGCGCAGCCGCAAGCCGCTGGAAGGTCGAGCAAGAAGCTTGCAGCGTGCGCAATGGTGAAATTCACCACGCTGCCACCGGCCGCCGTGCTCGCTTTGGTGAACTGGCTGCCGATGCGGCCTTGCTGCCCCTGCCGACTAGCGTGAAGCTGAAAACACCCGAGCAGTTTCAGCTGATCGGGCGCGACATGCACCGCCTGGACGCGGCGGCCAAGGCGCGTGGCCAAGCCAGCTTCGGCATCGACCTGCGCTTACCCGGCATGCTGTATGCCAGCGTGCGCATGTGCCCCACGCTGGGCGGGCGTGCGCTGCGTTTCAAGCCCGATGCTGCGGCCAGCATGCCCGGCGTGAAGAAGGTGGTTTCGATCGATGGCCTCAACGGCGGCACGGGCTGTGTAGCGGCTATCGCCGACACCCCCTGGCACGCCATGAAAGCCGTGGAAGCTGTGACAGTGGAATGGGACGACGGGCCAGCGGCACGCTTCGACAGCCAAGAAGCCTTGAAGCAAATGGCGCAGCAACTGCAGCCCGACGACGGCTTTACCTACCGGCGCGAGGGCGATGTGGCCGCTGCGATGCTCACCGCCACCAGCACCGTCGAAGCCGAGTACCGTGCGCCCTGGCTGGCCCATATGGGGCTGGAGCCCACCAACTGCACCGTACAGATCGACCAAGGCCGCGCCACCGTGTGGGCGCCCACGCAAGTGCCGGGCCTGGCACGTTTGGCGGTGCAGCAGGCTACGGGCCTGGAGCCAGACGCCATCGACATCCGTGTGCAGCAGCTCGGCGGCGGTTTTGGCCGGCGTCTGGACGTTGACTTCATCGCACAAGCCGCAGCCATCGCGCGGCACGCAGGTGGGGTTCCGGTGCAAACCTTTTGGAGCCGCGCTGAAGACACGCAGCACGACTTCTACCGCCCTGCAGCGGTGAGCCGTTTCAAAGCGGGTTTGGACGCCAAGGGCGCCATCGTGGCCTGGCACAACGTGTCCATCGGCCAGTCCATCGTGCACCAAGTGCTGGGCCGGTTGTTTGGCTTGCCCGGTGCCGGGCCTGACAAGACCACCGTTGAAGGCGCTTACGACCAGCCCTACGAATGGCCAGCCGTGCGCGTGGCACACTGCATCGTCGACCTGCCCGTGCCGGTGGGGTTTTGGCGCGGGGTGGGCCATTCACACCAGGCATTTTTCAAAGAGAGCTTTCTTGACGAGTGTGCGGTGGCAGCGCGCGCAGACCCGGTGGCCTACCGTGCCGCGCAGCTGCAGCGCCACCCTCGGCATTTGGCCGTGCTGCGCAAAGTGGCCGCCATGGCGCAGTGGGGACGCAAGCCCGCCGCAGCGGCCAACACGGACGGCGTGCGGCGTGCGCTGGGCGTGGCTTTGCACCAAAGTTTTGGCACCATCGTTGCGCAGGTGGCCGAGGTCTCAGTAGGTACGGACAAGCGCATCCGTGTGCACCGGGTGTGGTGCGCGGTGGACTGCGGCACCGCCGTCAACCCCACGGGCGTTCGCCAGCAGGTGGAAGGCGGCATTTTGTTTGGGCTTTCGGCCGCGTTGTATGGCGGCGTGACCATCACCAAAGGCCGTGTGACGCAGAGCAATTTTCATGACGCACCCGCGCTGCGTTTTGACGAAACGCCCACCATTCAAACTGAAATCATGCCCAGCACCGCGCACCCCGAAGGCATGGGCGAGCCTGGTACGCCGCCCATCGCGCCGGCCGTAGCTAACGCGCTGTTTGCATTAACGAACCAACGGCTGCGCAGCCTGCCATTGACGCTGGTTTAACCAACCACAGCCGCGCGCTCCCGTAGCCCCCACCGAACCAAGCGACCCATGACCACCCTGATGATCAATGGCAGCACCAAGGACGTGCGCGCCGAACCCGATACGCCGCTGCTTTGGGTCTTGCGCGGCGAGCTGGGTTTGACGGGTACCAAGTTCGGTTGTGGCATGGCGCTGTGTGGCGCCTGTACGGTGCATGTGGATGGCGTGCCCACGCGCAGCTGTGTCACGCCTTTGGCGTCGCTGGCCGGCAAGGCCGTGACCAGTATCGAAGGGCTGGACGACGTGGTGGCGCAAACGGTACAAAAAGCGTGGGACGCCGCCGACGTGGTGCAGTGCGGCTATTGCCAAAGCGGCCAAGTGATGAGCGCTTGTGCCTTGCTGCGCGACAAGCCCAAACCCAGCGCCAGCGACATTGACCAAGCCATGGCGGGCAACCTGTGCCGCTGCGGCACCTACCCGCGCATCCGCGTGGCCATTCAAGCTGCGGCCCAGGTTTTGGCGAGCCGCTGAGCTGAATGGCTAGATGCCTTCGGGCCGGCGCAGCGTTTTGGCGCGGTCTACGGCGTGCACCACCAAGCGTTGGGTTTCGCCTTTGCGCTGAATATCCAGCGTGACATCGCGCTCCGCAGTGCTGCCTAACCACAGCGTCTTCCACAGCGCAGCCAAGGTGGTGACCGCTTGCCCGTCAATGGCCAGGATGCGGTCGCCGGCGCTCAGGCCAGCCACTTCGGCCGGGCTGTCATCGTTGACTCGAAGCACCAGCACGCTGTCATCGCGCTCCACACAACTGATGCCCAGCCAGGGGCGCGTGCTGGCCTTGGAGCTGCCGCGCGTACGCAATTCCGACAGGATGGGTTGCAGCAAGTCGACCGGCACAAACATGTTGCCAGGCCGGCCCGCCATGCCGGGTGCCGTGGGGTCGGTCACGTACAAAGAGCCCACACCCAGCAACTCACCTTGTGCGTTGAACAAGCCGGCGCCACTGTGGTCGCGCCGCGCGGGCGTGGTGAACAGTGCTCCGTCGATGTGGTATTCCCAGTAGCCTGAAAACGGCCGGCGAGATACCAGTTGAGCCAGGCTCCAGGTGCTGTTGCGGCCACCGCTGGCCACCAGCAAGGGCTCTGACGAGCCCTGTTGCGGTGGGCTGTTGCCCAGCGCGACGGGCTCCACGCCCAAGGGCGCCAAGGCCTGCACCAAGCCAAAGCCCGTGGCCAGGTCGTATGCGACCACGCGCGCGGGTATGCGCCGGCCCTCGGCCGTGGTCAAGGCCACCTGTTCGGCTTCCAAGATCAAGTAGCCGATGGTGAGGACCAGGTCGTCGGCCGCAATCACCACGCCCGAGCCTTCGCGTTGTCGGCCCAGTGAGGCCGCTGACCGTGCGCCTTCAACGGCGGTGGCTTGCACGCCAATGACCGATTGCGCGGCACGCTCCAAGGCGCGGGTTTGCTGGGCGTCGAGTGTTGTGGCTGTGGCAATGACACCTGCCGGCGCGGGGCTCGCGTCAGCCGCAGCCGGCGCGCTGCTGTTCTGTGCACTACTCAGGCCCACGCTGACCAAGCAGCCCAGGCCCGCCAGCAGCTTCGCGCAATTGATCGCAGCACCGAGCATGTTCGACCCTCCACTGCGCTGCCAAGCGCGAATGACTTGCATGAAGTTCACGACCTTCAAACCATGACCTTGAGTCTGCCGCAGATGGCTGGCTTGTGCACGCGTGCGGCGCGTTTCTCCCCCACGCCCGCAGGGCGTCAGGGTTTGGCTGTTGCAGGAGCAGGCGCAGACGCAGACGCAGACGCAGGCAACAAGCGCTGCCGTAGAAAGTCGAGGCGGTCTTGGCCCCAGAAGAGTTCGCCATCGACCACATAGCTCGGTGCGCCAAATACGCCCGCCGCCAAAGCCCGCTGGGTGTTGGCCGCAAACCGCGCTTCAACGTCTGCGCTCTGGGCTTCGACCAGCCGCGCGGTCGGAAGGCCAGCTTGCGCAAGGGCTTGCAGCAGTGTGTTGCTGTCGGCAATGTTCTGCTCGTCGGCCCACACCGCGCGCATCAGGACGCCGCACAAATTCAAAGCTGCGGCTGGACCGTCTGCCAAGTCAACCGCCACGATCAGCCGCGCTGCCGGCGTTGCGTCGGCGGGGAAGAATTGGGGTTGCAGGTTCATTGGCACACCCAAGTCCTGGCTGAAGCGGCGCAACTCGGTCAAGCGATAGGCCTGGCGCTGCGGTGCACGCTTGGCCAGTGGCAAGCCACCCGTCTGCGGAAAGATGACACCGTAGTCCACGGGCAAAACCTCGACCTGCGCTTGGGCTTGCCGCGCCAGTTGCACAAAGCGCGCGTGGCCCAAGTAGGCCCAGGGTGATACGGGTGTGAAGTAGTAGGCAACTGTGGCCTGTGCGGAAGCTTTTGTCGTGGTGTTCATGGTGGGTGTTGTCCTGGGCAGTGGTCGAGAAGCTAGAAGGTAAAGGTTCGCGGCGTTTCAGGGCCGCACGGCCGGCGCATCTTTGGTCATACCGGCAGCGCGGGCCTTGAGGGCCAGCTCCAGCAGGACCCATTCATCAGCGCCGTCGGCAAAGGGCTCCGCGCGCACCCCCACGAGGCAGCCGCGCATACGGCGCTGCAGTGAGCCCAAGCCTTGCCATTCGAGCCGGTAGACCGGGTAGCCCGTGGGGTGGGCTTGCGGAATCGTGCTGCCAGCCAGCCTTTGGCCAGCCAGGCGGTCGTGGCAGTCGGCGCAAGACAAGTCAATCTGCCCCAAGCGCTGCTGCCACCACTGCTGGCCTTGTTTGATAAACGGCGCCAGGCGCGGGTCTGCTGGCTCGGCGATCAACAAGCCGCGCGCGGCATGTGCCAGAAAGCTTTCCAGTGCGAGCAGGCCGTCTTTGTCCTTGTCTTTTTCCTTGCTGATGCCGCCGGCTGCTGATGTCACGCGTTGGCTTTGGCATTGCTCAATTCGGCCGGCGAGGCTGATGGGCTTGCCGGTGGCGGTGTCGAAGGCTGGGTAGCGCGTGGCGACATCGCGCAGTTTGTCGCGCCCACCCTCCGCGTTATGGCAGCCGGCGCACTGGGCTTCAAAGCGCTTGCGCCCATCTTCAACCCACAAAAACGCCGGGTTCTGGCTGTCGTCGTCCTGCAGGGCCTGGGTGCTGCGCGACATAAAGTGGTAGCCCGACAAGCGGGCGGGTGCGGCGGCTTCGGCACCCGCTGCGGTCGGCGTGCAGCCCTGTAAAAGCCAAGTCATGGCCAGTGCTGACAGCACCGCTGCACCCGTTCGCGAACGCCCAAGTTGAAGCGCCGCAGTCATGTGGCGGTGATGCGCACGCGCTCCTCGTGCGCGAAGCCGCGGTCACCAAGCCAGCGCACGCTCAATTCACCGCTGCCCGGCAGCTTCAGGGAAAACGAGAAAAACGGGTTGGCTGCGATGGCGGCGTGCAGTTCGGCGCTGAAAAAACGCTCGCCTTCAAAACGCGCCTCAATACGGCGAACAAGGTCGCGCGGCTGCATCTCGCCTTCGCTGCTGCGCCGGTAGCCGGTTTCCATCGGGTGGGCGATGGTGGCGCGCAGCTCGATCACGCTGCCGCGTGCGGCGCTGGCTGGTGCGAAGAGCAGGGCCCGTGTACTCACGAACTTTCTCCTTCTACGCAGGCCGCGAGGGTCACGATGACATTGACGCCGTGTTGCCACCAGCTGCCATCAGCCAGCTCGGCCAGGGCCCATACGGTTTGTGACGTAGCCAGCCGCATGCGTGTGGACACCTGCGCGCGGCCACTCATCAAGCTCAGTTGAAAGACGGCGACATCGGGCTGCGGGTTGCGCTCGGTCAGCAGCGCCATACGCCGCACGTGGTCGGCTGCAGTCATGGGGCTGTCCACGCTCAGGCTCACCGGCACGGCATTGCCGTTTTCGACCAAGGGCGAAAGGTCCAGCCGCACGCGGCCGGTCTGCGGCACGCGGCCGCCGGTGAGCGCCGTGACGGCGGCGCGAAAGTTGTCGTCGGCGGGCAGGGCCAGGCGAGGGCTGATGGACAGCACACCGATACAAAGCCCTGCACGCAGCACGCGACGCCGCAGAGCAGGGTCGTTGGTCGAAGTGGTGGGCGTCATGTCAGCGTCCGCAGAAAGGCCACAACGTCTTCAACTTGCTGCGGCGTCATCAGTGTTTTGCCTTGCCAGGCACGACCCACTTGCTGCAGGCCCTCAGTGCGCAGGTAAACCGGCATCACCGACTGCGGGTTCAGGCGCCGAGCATCGGCCACGCGCAGGCGCAACTGAGCCTCGCTCCAGCGCGAGCCGGCGCCCGCCAACGACGCTGCCACATTGCCGGGGGTACGCTCTTCTGGAAACAACGCGGCCGGCCCGCTGTGGCACAGCAGGCACATGCCCTGCTGCCGGCTGGCCACGATGGCGCGGCCGCGCGTGGCGTCTCCGGGCGCTCCGGTGAGCGATGTGGGAATGCCGTCGCCCACCACGGCGCCAGCCAAACCCGCAGCGCCCGCAGCACCCGCTGCACCCGCCAACAAACCGGCCGCCAGCAGCAGGCTCATACGGCTTTGCCCTCGAGCGTCATGCCGTCATGCCTTCAAGCTGTGTTTGGCCAGCGGCAAGGTGCGGATGCGTTTGCCCGTGGCCGCAAAGATGGCGTTCAGCACGGCCGGCGCTGCGACAGCAATCGTCGGCTCGCCCACACCGCCCCAGAAGCCGCCGCTGGGCACCAGCACGGTTTCTACTTTGGGCATGTCAGCCAGTTTCATCACCGGGTAGGTGTCGAAGTTTTTCTGCTCGATGGCGCCGTCTTTCACCGTGCAGGCGCCGTACAGCGCCGCGCTCAGGCCATAGACAAAACTGCCCTCCACCTGTGCCTCCACTTGCTGCGGGTTGACCACGTACCCGGGGTCCGTCGCCGCGACGATGCGGTGTACCTTCAATGCGCCGGCTGAGCTGACGGATATCTCGGCCACCGCAGCGACATAGCTACCAAAGCCATGTGTCTGGCACAGGCCACGGAAAACCTTCTGCCCGTTCACATCGGGTGCCGGCTTGTCCCAGCCGGCCTTGGCACAGGCTGCTTCCAGCACGGCCAAGTGCTTGGGGTGGTTTTTCATCAACTCGCGCCGGAAGGCCAAGGGCTCTTTGCCGGTGGCGTGCGCCACTTCGTCGAGGAAGCACTCCAAGTAGATGGTGTTCTGGTTCAGGTTGACCCCGCGCCAGAAGCCGGGTGGCACATGCGGGTTGCGCATGGCGTGGTCCACCAGCAAGTTGGCCACGCTGTAGCCAAACATGGCTTCTCCACCGCCGTTGTTCAGACCCTGGAAGACTACCGGGTCGCGGCCGTCACGGATGTTTTGCGGCAGGAGCCCCGCCAGGATGCTCTGGCCCGCAATGCGCATGTGCAGCGTCTGCAAATTGCCTTGTGCGTCCAGGCCGGCGCTGAGCTTGCACTGGGTGAGCGGGTGGTAGAGGCCATGGGTCATGTCCTCCTCGCGGCTCCAAAGCAGCTTGACCGGCGTACCTGGCATTTCCTTGGCAATCAACACGGCCTGGCGGATCCAGTCGATCCAGCCGCGCCGGCCAAAGCCCCCGCCCAGATGGATTTTGTAGACCTCGCACTGCGCCGGCTCCAGGCCCGCAGCACCGGCCGTGGCGGCCAGCGCCGATTCACCGTTCTGCGTGGGTGTCCACACCTCGCAGCGCTGGGGTGTCCAACGCGCGGTGGCGTTCATGGGCTCCATCGTCGCGTGGTTCTGGTGCGGGTAGCTGTAAACCGCCTCGATGCGCCGCGCCGCGCCGGCCAGCCCGTCCTTCACGTTGCCATTGCTGTTGCCCACCACGGCCTGCTCGGCGGTCAAGCCGCTGGTGATCATGGCGTCAATTCCGGCCTGCTGAAGTAAACCGTTAGGTCCGTTGTCCCAATCGATGGTCAAAGCGTTCAAGGCTTTGTTGGCGCGCCACCAGGTATCTGCCACCACAGCCACTGCGTTGTCGCCGACGCGCATCACCTTTTTCACGCCGGGCATGCCGGCCACTTGGGCTGCATCAAAGCCTTTGACCTTGCCGCCAAACACCGGGCAAGCGCGGATGGAGGCGTGCAGCATGCCGGGCATGCTCAAGTCAGCGCCATAAATCTGCTTGCCGTTGGTTTTGTCTACCGTGTCCAGGCGCGCCAGGCGCTTGCCAGCCAGCTTCCAGGTTTTAGGGTCTTTCAGCGCCGGTTTTTCAGGCGGCGTGAGCTTGGCTGCTGCGCCGGCCATTTGGCCGTAAGTGGTGCGGCGCTTGCTGCCCGCGTGGGTGATAACGCCGGCCGAGGCCGTGCATTCGGCGGCCGGCACGTTCCAGCTGGCTGCTGCTGCTTGCACCAGCATCATGCGTGCTGCAGCGCCACCTTGGCGCACATACTCTTGCGACTCGCGGATGCCCCGGCTGCCACCGGTGGAAAAGTTGCCCCACACACGCTTGCGCGCGAGGTTTTGGCCGGGGGTGGGGTATTCCGTGGTCACACGGGTCCAGTCGCAGTCCAGCTCTTCGGCCACCAGTTGCGCCAGGCCCGTTAGGGTGCCCTGGCCCATCTCGCTGCGTGCAATGCGAATGACAACGCGCTCGTCCGGATGCACCACCACCCAAGCATTCACCTCAGCAGCTTGGCCCTGCGCCGTTGCCGTGGTCGGAAAGCCCAATACCAGTGCGCCGCCTGCGCTGGCGGCCGCCGTGCCCAGGAAAGCCCGGCGCGAAAGCTCCGCTGTGCCCAACAGTTGTTCCATGGTGCTCATCACGCGCTCCTCGGGCTCAGATGGATGACTTCAGCCGTCGTCACCGGCATGCCGGCGGCCTGCTTGATACCGGCTCTCACGCGGTTGTAGGTACCGCAGCGGCAGATGTTCGTGATGGCAGCGTCAATGTCGGCGTCGGTGGGCTTGGGTTTGTCTTTCAACAAGGCCGCAGCAGCCATCAACATGCCGCTTTGGCAATAGCCGCATTGCGGCACGTCCAGAGCGACCCAGGCTTTTTGCAGCGGGTGGTCGCCTTTGGGCGATAGACCCTCGATGGTGACGACTTTCTGCGCGGGTGTCAGCGCGGACGCCGGCATCACGCAACTGCGCACCGGTGCGCCGTCGATGTGTACCGTGCAAGAGCCGCATTGCGCCACGCCGCAGCCGTATTTGGTGCCCGTCAGGCCCAGGTGCTCGCGCAGTACCCACAGCAGCGGCGTGTCGGGCTCGGCCGTGTGCTCCATGGTTTTGCCATTGACATTCAAGCTGGGCATGAAGGGAGTCCTCTCATTGTGGTGATGTAGCGAGTGAAGCCGGCGAAGCACAGAGTGCCGGCTAAGCGGGTCGGGGCGCATGATGCGCGCCGCGCGCTGGCTTGGTAACCCGGCCGCACAAAGACCAAGTGCCGCGCAGGGTGTCTCGGGCCGTTCAGGGCACACTTCGGGCTATGGCCCAACCAACAAGCCCATCGCCTGAGCCCAGCCGCAGCCTGCCGCCGGACGACCCGCAGCGCGCAGAGCTGCACGATGAGTTGCACGCCCGCCCGCCCGCGCGCATTCGCGTTCCTGCGTTGGTGACTTATCTGGCCGTCACCAACGAAGGTATCAGCCGCGAAGCCGAATGGCAGCACCTGCGCCGCCTGCCGGGCCAGCAAGAACTTGCGGCGGACAGCCTGCGCGGCCACTTTGTGCGCTTGCGCCTGGGTGACCACACCTTGAAATGGGAGCGTCATTCCGAGTTCACCAGTTACGCCGTCGTGCAGGCCTTGCCGAAGCCCACCTTGTCGACACTGTTGAACGACGAATTGCCGCCCGTGGCGGTGGGCGCCGACTGGCTGGCGCAAATTCCGGGCAAAACCATTGCCGCGATTCAACTGGCCATCGTAGAAGGTGGGCTTAACGACCCCCACGCGGCACTGGCCATGGGCCGTTCTTGGTTTGGCGGGCATGAGGTGGTGGCCTCGCTGATGGGCGGTGGCCATTCCTGTGTGGTGACTGATTTTTTCCGTATTGCCAACGGCTTCGAGCGCATGCTGGTGATTGCGCCAGCGGGCACCACGCCCACCCGCGCTGGCCGCATCACCAGCCGCTTGCTGGAACTGGAAATCTACCGCCTCATGGCTTTGCGCGGTCTGCCCGTGGCCAAGGCTTTGAGCCCGGTGCTGGGTGAGGCCGAGCGCAAGCTGGCCGACATCACCGCGCACCTTGAAGACAAGCGCACGTCCGAAGCTCAATTGCTGGACAGCCTGACCGAACTGGCCGCGGGTGTGGAGCGCACGACGGCCGAAAACGGCTTCCGCTTCTCGGCCACGGCCGCCTACGACGCCATCATGCGCCAGCGCATTGCAGAGCTGCGCGAAAAGCCGATCTCTGGCACGCAAACCATCAGCGAATACATGCAACGCCGCTTGTCGCCGGCCATTGCCACGGTGGCGTCTACAGCCCAACGTTTGACATCACTGTCTCAACGTATCGAACGTGCTGGCGCGTTGCTGCGCACGCGGGTTGACATCGCCACCGAGGCGCAAAACCAGCAGCTGCTGGCCAAGCTGACTCGTGGGCAAGAGCTGCAATTGCAGATGCAAAGCACCGTGGAGGGCCTGTCCATCGCGGCCATCAGCTATTACGTGGTGAGCCTGGTGCTTTATGGCGCCAAGGCCGCGCAAAAAGTAGGCGTGGCCATCAACCCGGAACTGGCTGCGGGCCTGTCGATACCGCTGGTGCTGTGGGCCTCGTGGCGCACCGTGCGCCAGATTCACGCCAAACTGCGCGTGTAAACGCGGGCTTTCAACGCCAGGCGCTCAGCGCTCAGCGCCTATCGCGTCAACCAGCGCCGGCTGGCAAAGCTGGCGGCGTCGACCACAGCCACCAACAGCAACATGGCGCCCAGGATCGTGCAGGTTTTGCCCATATGGAACAGGCCCATGTGGAAGGCCAGCAGCTGCCCCAAGCCGCCAGCGCCCACCACGCCCAGCACCGCTGCAGCGCGGATGTTGTTTTCCCAGCGGTACAGGGTGTAGCTGATCAATTGCGGCAGCACCTGCGGCAAGGTGGCGTAGGCAAATACGCGACCCGCGCCAACGCCCTGCGCGCGCAAGGCTTGAGCCGGGCCGGGCGGCGCGTTTTCAATGGCCTCGGCAAACAGCCGGCCCAAGACACCGGCCGTGTGAAAGGCCAAAGCCAAGGTGCCGGCGAACGGCCCCAGGCCCGCGCTGATGAGCAACAGGGCGGCCCACACCAGTTCAGGAATGGCGCGCAACGCGTTCAGCAATACACGGGTTGGTGCGCGCCACAGCGACCGGTCTTCTGAATGCTTGCGGCTGGCCGGTAGCGCCAGCAGCAGGCCCAGAGCCGCCGCCAAAACCGTGCCCAACGCCGACATCGCCAAGGTCTCTGCGGCACCCAGCGCTACTTTCTGCAAAAACGTTGGCGAAAGGTCGGGCGGAAAAAACTCACCCAGAAAGCGCCCCATGCTGGCGACGGCTTCGCGCGAGAAAAACGCCTTCCACTGCAGGTCCAGGCTCCAGAAGCTGGCCAGCACCAGCACCAAGATGCCGGCCGTGAACCAGCAGGCCCGGCAGCGCGCGTCAAACAGCGGCGGGGGCAAGCGGTAGGGCGCGTTGGCGGCCTCGGGGCGGTTGTTGGGCATCGCTTTTGCTCTCAGCTTTGGGCTTTCAGCCCAGCGCCCGGCGCAAGAAGGAGCTGGCGTAATCGGCCAGCGCCACCAGCGCAATGAAGACCAGCAACATCGTGGCCACTTCGCCGCCGTTGAACATCTTCATGGAGTTGTCCATCTGCTGCCCCAGGCCGCCCGCACCAACGAAGCCCAACACCACCGATGAGCGAATGGCGCATTCCCAGCGGTAAACGGTATAACTGGTCAATTCAGCCGCATTTGCGGGCAACACTGCGTAGCAAAACGCCTGCAAGCGGCTGCTGCCATTGCGCAGCAAGGTCTCGCTGGCCTGGGTGTCGCTTGATTCCAGAATTTCAGCATACACCTTACCTAACATTCCACCGTAGGTCAGTGCAATGGCCAACACGCCAGCGGTGGGGCCCAGGCCCACCACACGCACAAAAATCAGCGCCCACACCAGTTCAGGCACCGAGCGCAGCAGCACCAAGGCCCAGCGAACGGCCTGGCGCAGCAGCGCGGGTGCGCGTGCCATGCGCCCGCGCAATGCGGAGATGGACAGCACGCGCGTGGCCAGCAGTGTGGCCGGTGCGGCAATCAACAGGGCCAGGCTGATGCCTGCCGTGGCAATGGCCACCGTGCGCCAGGTTTCGCGCGCCACCAGTGCCAAAAATTCGGGGTTGGTGGTGGGTGGCAAAAAGCTGCTCAAAAAGTGCAGCGTGGGTTTCAGGTTGCCCGCGTCCCACAGTACCCAGGGTTTGAATTCCGTGGCAACCAGCATCGGCCATAACAGCGCCAAGGCCGCGCCCATCCAGAGCAAGCGACCCCGCCAGGCGGGGTCGCGGTGTGGAATCTGGGCGGCGCTAGACACGGCGGCGCCAGAAGTAATCAGGCTCATCGGCAATGCATCACCGCCGGCACCGCTGCAGCCGGCGTGGGCAGGTCGAAAGGCTGTGCAGCGCCGCCCAACTCGTGTTCATGCTGGGCATACAGGCGGGTGAGGTGTTCGCGGCTGACATCGGCGGCAGGCAAGTCAAAAGCCACGACGCCGTCACGCAGGCCGATGATGCGCGGAAAGTGCGACAGCGCGGTGTCCACCTGGTGCAGCGAAGCCAGCAGCGTGTGGCCGCGCAAGCGCGCCTCGCCCACCAGGGTTTCGAGCGCTTGCTGGGCGCGCGCCGGGTCCAGCGCAGAGAGCGGTTCGTCCACCAGCCACAAGGTCGCTGGCGATACCAAGGCCCGTGCCAGGCCCACACGTTGCCTCTCGCCGCCTGACAAGCGGTCGACACGGTCAAACAGCTTGTCAGCCAAGCCAAAGCGGTCCAGCGCCGCGTGCGCGGCCGGAATGTCGTCCGGATAAAACAGTGAGCGCACGCTGCGCCACAGGCCCAGGCTGGGCAAGCGGCCAGCCAGCACGGCAGTCACCACCCGTTGACGCGGTGGCAGCGGCGGCACCTGCGGGGCCAGGAACAAGCGCGCGCGCAGCACCTTCAATTGCGCCGGCGTGCATGCCGCAGGCGACCGGTCGTCCAGCCGCACGATGCCCTCGCTGCAAGCCAGTGCCGCAGCGGCGACATGCAACAAGGTGGTTTTTCCGGCGCCCGATGGGCCGATAACCGCCACCTGCTCACCGGCCGCCAGCTCCAGGTGCACGCCACGCAAGGCGGCCGCGGAGCCAGCGCGCGCGGCGGGGTGCCGCGCGGCCACGTTGTCGAACGAAAGCTTCAAAGCAAGCCTGCGCTCTTGGCGGCGGCTTCAATGCCTTTGTAGTTGTCGGCTTTGGTGGGCACAAATCGCGTGGCGCGCTGCAACTCCAAAATTTCTTTGCCCTCAGCCGTGTCGCGGCTCAGTGACAGCAAGGCTTGCGAGAGCTTTTCGCGCAGCGCAGCGGGCATGTCGGCGTGCACCGTCCAGTTGTAGTCGTAGTAAGGCGGCGTGGTGTAGAAAGCGCGCACCTGGTTGGTGTCAACTTTCTTGTCGGCGACAAAACGGTCCCACACGGAGATGTTCAGCGCACCAGCCTGCACCTTGCCTGAGGCCACGGCGGCGATGGTGGCGTCGTGTGCGCCGCTGTAGGCCACACGCTTGAAATCTTTGTCGGGGTTCAGCCCGGCCTGCAGCAAGAAGCTGCGCGGCATCAAATGGCCCGAGGTGCTGCTTTGCGAGCCGAAGGACACGTCTTTACCCTTCAAGTCAGCCAACGCCTTGATGGCCGGGTCGCTGGTGATGAACACCGAGCGGAATTTTTCGTCTTCTTCGCGCTGCACGAGCGGAATCACTTTGCCGCCGGATCGTGTGTTGGCTTGCACGAATGTGAAGCCGCCAAACCAGGCCATGTCGATCTTCTTGTTCACCAGGGTTTCCACAGCCGCCGCGTAGTCGGTGACCGGGGTGAACTCAACCTTCATTCCCAACTTGCCTTCGAGGTACTTCACCAGGGGCACCGCTTTGCGTGCCAGCTCGGTGGGCGATTCGTCAGGGATGGCGGTGATGCGGAACACCTGCTGCGCGTGCGTGAGCGCGCCGAAGCTGATGAGTGCGCAGCTGAGCAGCGCTTTGAGCGTGCGTGAGGGCGATAAATCAATCATGGAAAGCCTCCTGGGCGTTGTGATTCAAGAACAAGCGAGCGCGGATTAAACCGCATCACTCGTGGCGCTACTTCGCTGCGCCGGGGCGGGCGGTTACCGCGTAGGGACTTTGCCAGATACTGTGCGCATGCTCACTTTCAACCTCGGCCCGCTGGCGCTGCCAGTCAACCCGCTGCTGATGATGGCCGGCTGGTGGCTGGCTGCCGCCGTGGCCGACAGCTTGAGCGCAGGCCAGCCACCCCGCACGCGCCAGATGGCCGCACGCGCCTTGATGATGGCCGCCGGCGTGGGCCTGATAGCCGCGCGCGGCGGCTTTGCGGCGCTGGCCTGGGATGCGCACATGGCCGAGCCGCAGCCGCTGCTGAGTGTGTTGAACGTGCGCGACGGCGGCTGGATGCCTGAAGCCGGCTGGGCTGCTGCCTTGGGCGTGCTGGGTGGTTTTGCTTGGCGCTACCCGGGCACGCGCCGTGCGCTGGCTTTGGGCGCACTGGCTGGCAGCGCGCTGTGGGGCGTGGCCTCGCTGGCGTTGGGGGTGCACAAGACGCTGCCACTGCCGGCACTGGCATTGCAAACCTTGGACAACAAAGGCCTGCGCCTGGCGCCCGACAACCGGCCCATGGTCATCAACCTGTGGGCCAGCTGGTGCAGCCCCTGCCGCGAAGAAATGCCCGCCTTCGCACGCGCCGAGGCTGCGTTTCCCAACGTGCGCTTCGTCTTCGTCAACCACGGTGAAAAACCCGAAACCGCGCGCCGCTGGTTGCAGCAGCAGCCCTTTCAATTGAAAGAAGTGGCGCTGGACCCGGCGCAAGAACTGGCCAACGCCATGAAAACAGCCGGCCTACCCACCACCTTGTTTGTGGACGCGCAAGGCCAGGTGCTGGAGCGCCACTTTGGGCCGATGAGCGTGCCTTCGCTGGTGGGGCGGCTGCGGTCGCTGCCTTAGCCAAAGCTTCTATCGAATCCAGCGCCCTACACTGCGCTCATGTCGACTCCCCGCCCGATCCTGCTGGTGCTGTTGTCCGCGCTGGTGGTAGTCCTGTCCGCCTGCACCGGCATACCACCCAACGTCACGCCGGTGACGGACTTCAAGCTCGACCGTTACCTCGGCAAGTGGTACGAAATCGCTCGCCTGGATCACTCTTTTGAGCGTGGGCTGAGCAAGGTCACCGCCGAGTATTCACTGCGGCCGGACGGCTCGGTGCGGGTTTTGAACCGCGGCTACTCCGAAGCCGACAAGGCCTGGAAAGAAGCCGAGGGCAAGGCGGTGTTTGTCGAGGCGCCGGACCGCGCTTACCTCAAGGTGTCGTTCTTCGGGCCGTTTTACGGGTCTTACGTGGTGTTCGACCTGGAGCAGGCCGGCTACCAATACTCGATGATCAGCGGGCCCAATACGTCTTACCTGTGGATTCTGTCGCGCACGCCCAGCCTACCGGACGACGTGAAGGCGCGGCTGGTGGCTAAGGCCGCTGCGGCGGGGTTTGACACCCGTGCGCTGATATTCCCTGCGCACTGAAAACGAACCGAGGGGCGTTGCTGGATAGGGGCATTTACTGTACAGTCTGTACAGAATAGCAAGGTTGCCATGTCATCTACCCCTTCGACCTACGGCCTTGAACAGGCGCGTGCGCAGTTGCCGTTGATTGCCGCCGAGGCCAGTGCGGGCTATACCAGCGTGATCACGCGGCACGGCAAACCAGTGGCCGTGGTGGTCCCAGTGCAGGTTTGGCGGCAGGCTGAGCAAACGCAGCAACGCCAGCATGGCGGCGTTCTCGGCCTGCGCGGTGCGGGGCGCGGTTTGTGGGGCAAGAGCGTCAAGCGCACGGTCGCAGCCTTGCGGGACGAATGGGAGCCGGACTGAATGGCTGGTGCAGCCAAACGGCCGCCGGCACAAAAGACAGGATCAACAACTTGGGGTTCGCTCGCCGATGGCGCGACGGTTTTAGTTGACACCGCCCCCTTCATCTATGTGCTCGAAGATCACCCTGAACTGGCCCCACGGTTCAGCGGCCTGTTTGAAGCTGCCGAAAGCGGGCAGGTGCGCGTGGCGCTGAGCACAGTGACTCTGGCCGAGGTGCTGACAGGCCCATACCGCGCGGGCCAGCCAGCCCTGGCCACGCGCTTCGAAAAGGCGCTTTCGGTGTACGAGCTGGTGCCTTTGTCCGCCGGCATCGCACAGCTTGCGGCGCAGCTTCGGGCGCAATACCGGCTGAAGCTGCCGGACGCCATTCAATTGGCCTCAGCGCTGGACATCGGCGCGGCAGCCCTGGTCACCCACGACCGTGACTTTTCAAGGGTTGAAGGCCTGCCGGTCTTGATGGGCTAGCGTGGCTTTCTGGCGCCGCGCGCTGGCGCTTACTTCAGCGACTCAATCAGGTCCACATACTCCTTCATGGCGTCGGCCTCGCTCTTGCCCTTGATCTTGGCCCAGGCGTCGTATTTGGCGCGCCCCACCATGTCCAGCATGCCAGGGCGGCTGCCTTGCACGTCGCCTTCGGTGGCCTGCTTAAAGAGCGAATAAATCTGCAGCAAGGTAGCGTTGTCCGGCTTTTCTGGCAGCTGCTTGCTCTCTTTGACCGCTTTGTCGAAGGCGGCTTTGTTCTTGGTGGCCATAGCTGATGTCTCCTTGATGGAAGTCGCGTGGTGGGGTGTCTCTGCAGTGCGATCATAGTGACCCAATGCCCTTAGGAGACAGGCCCATGGTCGCCGCTGCCGAACGCATGTCGCGGGTTGATACCGCTTGGCTGCGCATGGACAACGACGTCAACCAGATGATGATCGTTGGCGTGTGGCTGTTGCAACCGGGAATCTCCCTGCAAGCGCTGCGCGAGCGCGTGGCCGACAAGCTGCTGAAGTACGACCGTTTCCGCCAGCGCGCGGAGCATGACGCCGTGGGCGCGCTGTGGGTCGAAGACCAAGACTTCGAGCTGGAACGCCATGTCTTCACGTCCACGCTCACGCGCCAGGAAGGCCAGACCGAGCGCCAGGCGCTGCAACACCTGTGTGGCCTGCTGGCCGGCATTCCGCTGGATTCGCGCCACCCGCTCTGGCAGTTCCAGCTGATCGAAAACTACGAGGGTGGCAGCGCGCTGATCATGCGCATCCACCATTGCATTGGTGACGGCATCGCGCTGGTGACGGTGATGATGAGCCTGACGGACGGCGGCGCCGACCCGCCCAAGCGCCGCGCCAAACCCGTGCGGCATGAAGAAGACGCCGACTGGCTGGCTGACGCCGTGCTCAAGCCGCTGACCGACATCACCGTCAAGGCCATCGGCGCCACGGGCGACGGCGTCGCGCGCACCATGGACGCGCTGTCCCACCCTGAAGCTTTGCTCGGCAACCGCGACGCCGCACGTGCCGGCCTGCAAGTGCTGCAAGACGTGGCCGCGCTGGCGCTGATGCCTGACGATTCACATACGCCACTCAAAGGCCGGCCGCTCGGTGTCAAACACGTGGCCTGGTGCGAGCCGCTGCCACTGGGCGATGTGAAGGCGGTGAGCAAGGCGCTGGGCGTCTCTATCAACGACGTGCTGCTGGCTTGCGCGGCCGGCGCCATCGGCCAGTGGCTGCGCGGGCGCGGCCACGAGACCAAAGGCCAGGCCATTCGCGCCATGGTGCCGGTCAACCTGCGCCCGTTGGACAAAGCCTGGCAGCTGGGCAACCGATTCGGCCTCGCGCCGCTGGTGCTGCCCATCGGCATTGAGAACCCCATCGAGCGTGTTTATGACGTACACCGCCGCATGGCCGAAATGAAGGGCAGCTACCAACCGCTGCTGGCCTATGCTGTGCTGTCGGTCAGTGGCCTGTTTGTGAAGCCGGTGCAAGACAGCATCCTCGGCTTGTTTGCCAAGAAGTCTACGGCGGTGATGACCAATGTGCCCGGCCCGGCGCAGCCTTTGGTGCTGTGTGGCTCTACCTTGCGGCAGTCGCTGTTCTGGGTGCCGGCGTCGGGTGACATCGGCGTGGGCGTCTCCATCCTGTCGTACAACGGTGGCGTGCAATTCGGACTGATGACTGACGAACACATGTGCGCTTCACCTCAGGCCATCGTGGACCAATTCGCTGCGCAATTTGAAAGTTTGCTACTCACCACGCTGATGTTGCCGTGGGAAGGAGATGCCGCATGAGCTTCACCGTCGATATCGAGCTGGGCTACGAATTTGCAGTGCCCGCCAGCTTTGCAGACGTGTTTGCTCAACCGCCTGGTGTCGGATGTGCCGGCCTCACGTGCCAGCCACTTCCCCAAGCTCAACCGCCTGGTGCCCATGAAGCGCGGCACCTACCGCTGGGAAATGGACCCCGTAGGCCCGCCTGAAGCGCACGTGCAAACCATATACGCCAGCACCTATACCGCCAACAAAACCAAGGGGCACGGTGACCTGGGATGCAACCGAGCCCGTGCCTGACGTGGGCAATGCCCAGGTCAGCGGCGGCTGGGCTTTGAAGAAGCTGAAGAAGGGAACTGTTCAACTGGGACGCGTGAACATCAGCGGCAGCTTGAACCTGCCACTGCCCGCGCTGAATCGCCTGCTAAGTGCCGCTTGTTGAGTGAAGAAGGACATCCTACGGTTGAGGCGCTGCCCGCGCTGCCCGCGCTGGTCAAGCCCGTCATTGGGCCTGTAGTCGCTGCGGAATTTGAGCGGCTGGTCGAGGAATACATCGACAACTTGATTGCGGAGCTTGGGGGCGAGTTGTGAAGACCAAACTTCGCAAGCCGCTGAAACCGGCTCGAGCGCTCAGCGCGGTGACCTGAACAGCTTGGTGTCCCGAGGGGCCGCGCAAGATTCCCGCAGCACCAGGTCAGGGTGTAGCAGCCGTGTAGCCGGAACAGCTTCGTTGGGCTGTGTCATGCGTTGCACCAGCAGGTCGGCAGCCTCCTGACCCATCAAGCCGGTGTGCACTTTGACGGTGGTCAGCGGCGGCGAAACCAGGTCCATGAACGGCATGTCGTTGTGGCCGATCACCGAGAAGTCTTGCGGCACGCGCCCGCCCATGCTGCGGATGGCCTCGATGGCGCCGAGTGCGATGAGGTCGTTGGCCGCAACAACGGCGGTTTGCCGACAGCCCGCGCCTGCCTTGCGCAGGTGGTCAAGCATCGCAACGTGCCCAGCTTCACGCGTGAAGTAGCCCGCTTCAACCACGGCTTGCTTCGAGCCCGCCCAGCGAGAAAACCCTTCCAGCCGAGTCAACCCGGTGGAGGAACTGCGCGGTCCGCTCAAGTGCAGGAAGTCCCGATGCCCCAGCGACTGCAGGTATTCGATCGCCAGTCGCATGCTCTGCTGATCGTCGTTCACCACGCTCGGAAATCGACGTTCACCGAAGCCTCGATTCACCAACACCGCTGGGATGTGCTGGCGGTGTACCAAGTCCAAGATCGGATCCGCGCTTTGTGTGGTCGCCAGGATCAGGCCATCAACCCGCTTGCTCACCAGTGTGCGCAGCGCAGCCAGCCGGTCACCATCAGTGGGGTCCACTTGCGCCAGGAGCAGCGTCCAGCCTTGCGGCCGCAGACGCTGCTCGGCACTTTTCACCAGTGCGGCAAACAGCGGATTGGCCAGATCGGGAATGAGCATGCCGACGAAGCCGCTGCGGCCGGTGCGCAAGGCTGCCGCCGTCGCATTGGCGGTGTAGCCCAATTTGCGCGCGGCCTGGTCAACCCGCTGCCGCGTGGCCGCCGAAACCTTGTCGCGTGTGGCGTCTGACAGCGCGCGCGCGGCCGTGGCGGTGTGCACGCCGGCTTCGCGCGCCACGTCACGCAAAGTGGCGCTCATCGTCGGGTGAACGCGGGGCGGCGCGCTTGGGCCATGTGCATCCGCAAATTGTACGGATACGGCGAAATCGTGCGAACGTTCGCAAGCACAGGATCGGCTCGGGTTAACACCGATGATTGTTCGGTCTGCGGCACTTGCAAGCGACATTCGGAATCCTAGAATGCGAACGTTCGCATACGGCCAGGAAACTCCGACCGAGGTCCACCGACGTGCGCTTGCCTCAGGTCTGACCACGCATATGCCACAGTCTGAATCCCGTCATCGCGGCAGCCCTTCCGATGCAGCCTCCTTGCTGGAAGCGGTGCTGGCTGAAAACCGGTGCCCGCAGTCGCCACGCATGCAAGAAGTGTTGGCCTCGCTGGTGCGGCACCTGCATGCCTTTGCGCAAGAGACACGACTGAACTACGAGGAACTGGAGCAGGGTCTTCAGTTTCTCAATGCCATCGGCCAGGCCACTGGTCCCGAGAAGAACGAAGCCATCCTGCTGGCCGATGTGCTGGGCGTGTCCACCTTGGTGCAACTGCAGGATGCGCAGCGCATCTTGGAACAGGGCGGCACCGAGCCTGCCTTGATCGGCCCCTTCTGGCGCGCTCACCATCCCGTGTTGCCCCAAGGGGCTGACATCTTCACGCCCGATACCCCGGGCACACGGCTGGAGGTGCGCCTGAAAGTGGTGTCGCTGAATGGCAGCCCCGTGGTCGGTGCGCGCGTCGAGGTGTGGCAAGCCTCGCCCGTCGGTCTCTACGAGAACCAAGACGAGAGCCAGGCCGACATGAATCTGCGCGGACGCTTTGCCAGTGATGCGCAAGGCGGTGTGCGCTTTCGCACCGTTCGGCCCGCGGGCTATCCAATCCCGGTGGATGGGCCTGTGGGTCGGCTGCTGGAGTGGCAGCAGCGTGAACCGATGCGACCCGCGCACATCCACTTCCTCGCCATTGCACCAGGGTTCCGTGTGCTGGCCACCCAGATCTTTGACGATATCGACCCGCACATCGACAACGACGTGGTCTTTGGTGCCGTGGGCTCTCTCGTGCGTCACTTCGAGCCCCATCCCGAGCGCGCGGATGAGTTGTTCTTGGAGGTGACCTTGATGCTCGAACCCGGAGAGACCCGCATTCCTCACCCGCCCTTGTCATGAGCACCACCTCTTCCCAATACCAACCCACCGAGCGCCTCGACGGTCGCGTGGCCGTCGTTGTTGGCGGCGCTGGCGCCATCGGCGCTGTGACAGCCCGCCGCCTCGCAGAACGGGGTGCTCGCGTTGCGCTCATCCATCGCGCCGATGAGCCGCAGCGCACGCAAGCTGTCATCGACTCGCTGCCGGGCGTCGGTCATCGCGTCTACACCGCTTCCGTGACGGATTCAGCTGCCCTTCAGCGGGCCGCAATGTCGGTGTTGGCGGACATGGGCCCGGCATCGATCTTGGTCAACTCGGCCGGCTTTACCCAGCCGGTGCCGTTGGCGGATTTGGCCGGTTTGACCGACGAGCTGATCGACAGCATCTTTCAGGTGAACTGGCGCGGCGTGTTTGCCACGATTCGAGCGTTTGCGCCGCAGATGAAGACCGCGCCCGACGCGGTGGTGGTCAATGTCTCGTCGATCGCGGCCACGACGGGCCAGGGAAGCAACCTCGCCTACGCAGCATCCAAGGCAGCCACGGACTTGATGACCAAGTCGCTGGCCAAGGCGCTGTCGCCCGATGTGCGCGTCGTGGGCATTTCGCCGGGTGTCGTGAACACCGGGTTCGTTCCCGGCCGCAGTGCCGAGTTCAACCAAAAGGCGGCAGCCACCACACCGCTGCGCCGCGTGGGCGAGGCCGAGGACGTTGCCCAAGCCATCGTGGCCTTAACCACCAGCCTGGCCTTCAGCACCGGCATCACGCTGGTGGTCGACGGCGGCCGCCATCTGGTGGCCTGAGCCGCTGGAGTACAGAACCATGAACCCGCTCACCATCCTGACTTGCGCCGTTACGGGCAACCTCACGCAACCCAGCCAGACGCCGCACCTGCCCATCACGCCCGAGCAAATCGCCAACGACTGCCTGGCTGCCGCCGATGCGGGTGCGGCGGCCGTGCACATTCACGTGCGCGATCCGCAGACCGGCAAACCCTCGATGGAGGTGGACCTCTACGCCGATGTCGTGCGGCGCATTCGCGCGCACAACCGCGAGCTGGTCATCAACCTGACCACCGGTCCGGGGGGACGCTTCATTCCGTCTGAAGACGACCCCCAGCAAGCTGCGCCGGGCAGCACCCTGTGCCGGCCCGAGCTGCGGGTGGCGCACATCGCCGCGCTCAAGCCGGACGTCTGCTCGCTGGACCTGAACACGATGAATTCCGGCGACCAGGTGGTGATCAACACGCCCAATTCGGTGCGCAAGATGGCGGCCATCATTCGAGAAGCGGGCACGCTGCCCGAGCTGGAGTGCTTTGACTCAGGCGATCTTGTGCTGGCGCAGACGCTGGTCAAAGAGGGCGCGCTGCCGACCACCAGCATCTACACCCTTGTGACGGGCGTTCGCTATGCGCTTCCGTCGTCGACCGAGGCGCTGCTCTTTGGCCGCAGCCTGCTGCCCCCTGGCGCGGCGTGGTCGGCCTTCGGCATTGGCCGCTTTGCTTTTCCGATCGTCGCGCAGGCGTGGTTGTTAGGCGGCCACGTGCGCATCGGTCTGGAAGACACCATCTACCTCGACAAAGGGGTGCTGGCCCCGGGCAATGCCGCGCTGGTCACACGGGCCCACGAGATCATTCGACACCTGGGCGGCCAATTGGCTACACCACGCCAGGCACGTGAACTGTGGGGTTTGAGGTCGCAGAACTGAAACGCGCAGCTGAAACGCACCACCGAAACGCCCCCTTGAGAAGCACCACCGAAACGCCATGACAGCGCTCCAGCTCTTGCAAGCCAGCCCCAACCCCGGTGCCATCGCGCCGCGCATCGTGCAACAGGTGCGCCCCGTCTGCGGTCCGACCGAAGCCTTGGTGCGGGTGCACCTGGCCGCCATCAACCCTTCGGATGTCAAAGCCAGCCTGGGCCACATGCCGCAAGCCGTTTGGCCGCGCACGCCCGGCCGTGACTATGTGGGCACGGTCGAGGATGGGCCTGCGGAATGGGTCGGCAAGACGGTGTTCGGCTCCGGCGGTGACGTGGGGATCACGCGTGACGGCAGCCATGCGCAGTGGCTGGTGCTGCCCCGGCGTTCGCTGCTGGAAAAACCCGCCGCCTTGAGTGACGGCCAGGCCGCCTGCTTTGGCGTGCCTTATGTCACCGCGTTGGACGGCTTTCAGAAAGTCGGCTGGCCGCAGCCGGGTGAGTGGGTGCTGGTCGCTGGCGCCATGGGCAAGGTGGGGCTGGCCGCCGCTGCGGTGGCCCGGCTGCACGGTGCGCAGGTGGTGGGCATCAAGCGCGCCGGCAGTGCCGCCGTGCCCGGCCATGCCTTCGACCAACTCTTCGACCAGAACGACCCGGAGCTGACGGCCAAACTGATGGCACTGACCGGCCAGAAAGGCTTCCCGCTGGTCTTCAACACCGTGGGCAGCCCCTACCTGGCCTTGTCGCTGGACCTGCTGGCGCAGCGCGGGCGGCAGGTGCTCATCTCGACGCTCGAGCGTGACTGCCCTTTCGACATCTTCAAGTTCTTCCGCAAGGAGTTGAGCTTCCACGGCGTGGACACGCTGAAGAAAGACACGGTGGCCAGCAATGAACTGCTCGCGCGCTTGGTGCCCCATATCGCCAGCGGGCGGCTCACCCTGCCCCAAGAAGGGCTGCCGCGCATCTATTCGCTGGAAGCCGCCGGCGAGGGCTTTCGGCAAACCTTCCTGCATGGCGGCATCGGGCTGTTGCAGCCGAGCGCTGCCTGAACCGGATAAGGGAGCACTGTATGCACGTCACCCGCGCCCTTGCAGCCCCGGCCTATCAGGCCCCTGGCCACCACCAGATGAGCATGCACCGGATTCAGGGCCTGGAGGCGAGTCCATTGAACGGCGTGTGGGCGGCGCGGCTCACGCTCGCTCCTGGCGGCCGGGTGGACCCCAAGGGTTCACCTGCGGCCAAGCTCTACGTCGTTACCGAAGGCCACGTGCGCTTCCGCGGCGGCGAGCAGACCGTGGTGCTGGGACCTGGCGACTCGGTCTTCGTGCTGCCCGAAGAAGAGCGCGAGTTCAGCGAAGCCGACGGTGCCCAAGCCGTCATGTACCTGACCATGCTTGAGCACTACCGCAGCACTTGAGGCGACAACCCACAGGACCCCAGCATGCCCTCCACCGGCCCCCGCATCCCCTTCATCGACCCCGCGCGCATCACCGACCCAGCGATGCTGGCGGCCTTCGATACTGCGCGCCGCGAAGGCACACCGCGCCCTGAATCGCACGCCATCCGCGCACATGTGCCGGCCGTGTTCTGGTCGTTCCAGCGCGCCTGGCAAGACACCTTCCGCAGCGGCGTGTGCGAACACGAGATCAAGGAACTCGCGCGGCTGTATGTCTCCAAAAGCGTGCAGTGCGACTACTGCGGCAACCAGCGCTCCCACACGGCCTTTGCCGGGGCCTTGAACGAAGACGATGTTCGAGACTTGCTGAACTTCGAAAAGTCCACGCGCTTCAGTGCTCGGCAGAAGGCGGCCTTGCGCTATGCCGAGTCGCTGACCTGGGGCCTGGAGCCGGGCGACGACTTCTGGAACGACTTGCGCAGCCACTTCAGCGTAGAACAGCAAGTCGAGTTGGGCTTCTTCATCGGCCTGACGCTCGGGCAACAACGCTTCAACAAGCTCATCGGTCTGGAGCATCACCGCTTCATGACCGGCACCACCGCAGGCCTGGCACCCCAAGCCTGAGCCACTCAACAAACACTAACGGAGACCGCCATGAATGCACGCCAAATCCATCGCCCGCTGGCCGTGATGGCCCTCGGACTGGCCGCCACCGCTTGGAGCCTGCCGGCAGCCGCACAGGCCTGGCCCAACAAGCAGATCACCATCGTGGTGCCCTTCACGGCCGGCAGCGCCACCGACATCTTGGCCCGCCTGGTGGGCGAGAAGCTCGGGCCGCGTCTGGGGCAGACCGTCATCGTGGAAAACCGCGTCGGCGCGGGCGGCACCATCGGCACCGGCGCCGTCGCCAAGTCGGCGCCGGACGGCTACACCTTCGTGGTGGTCTCAGCCGGTCACGTCGTCAACCCGGTGCTTTACAGCAGCTTGAACTACCAGCTCAAGGACCTCACGGGCGTGAGCCCGCTTGCCACGCTGCCCAGCGCGCTGGTCGCTGCTCCATCCCTGGGCGTGAAGACGGTCAAGGAGTTGGTCGACAAGGCGCGCGCCGCGCCCAAGGGCTTGAACTACGCCAGCGCCGGCGTGGGCAGTGCCGCGCACGTCAATGCCGAAAAGTTTGTCAGCGGTCTGCAGCTCAAGGGCACGCACGTGCCCTACAAAGGCACGCCGCAGATGTTGACCGACCTGGCGGGCAACAACGTCGACTTTGCTTTTGTGCCCATGATTTCCAGCGTGGGCATGATCCGCGAAGGCAAGGTGGTGGGTCTGGCCGTGAGCTCCGACAAGCGCTCGGCCGCTTTCCCCGAGCTGCCCACCACCGCCGAAGCCGGCTTTCCGCAGGGCCAGTTCAACTTCTGGATCGGCATGCTGGCACCGGCCCAGACGCCCAAGGCCATCCTCGACAAGATGAACAGCGAAATCAACGCCATCGTCGACATGCCCGACGTGCGCGACCGGCTCGACAAGATGGGCGCCGTCACCTTCAAGTTGGCACCCGCCGAATTTGAAAAGTTCGTCGGCGAAGAAGCCGTGACCTTGGGCGATGTGATGAAAAAGGCCGGCGTGAAGCTGGACTGAAGGTGGACCAACCGCAGACCGATCGACCGCTGCGCATCGCCTACATCTCCGGCGGTTTTCCGGTTTGGGCTTTGTTTGTGGCGCAGAGCCAAGGCTTGTTCGCCGCCAATGGCCTGCGCTGCGAGCTCACCCAAACAGGCTCGTCTGGGACCCAGATGCTGGCCTTGCGCGAGGGCCGCTTTGACATCGGCTTGCAGTTGCCCGACCACGTGGTGCGCGCCACCTTGCAGGGCACGCCGCTGTGCATCTTGGCCGCCCAGGCGCATCCACCCGATGTGGCCTTGATGGCGGCTGCCGACATCACCGAACTGGCGGCCCTGCGGCACCGCCGCATTGCCGTGGACGGTGCACGCAGTGGCTATTCGTTGTTGTTGGTCAAGCTGCTGATCGAGCAAGGCATTCCACCCGGCGGCGCCACTTTGGTGGAAGTGGGTGGCAGCCAAGAGCGGGTTGATGCGCTGCGACAGGGCGATGTGCAGGCCGCCTTTATCAACCCGCCGCTGGATCGGGCGCTGGTCGCTGATGGTTTTACGCGCTTGACCAGCACCCGCAAGTCCTTTCCAAGTTACCCAGGTCCGGTGGTGGCGGCGCGCCGCGAATGGGCCGACCAAAACGCCGACACAGCGCGTGCCTTTCAGCGCAGCTGGGGCGCCGCCTGGGCATGGTTGCTCGACCCCGCCAACGCAAGCGCTGCGCAGGCGCTGGCCGAACAGCACCTGTCAGCTGAGCCCGCCAGCGCTGCTTCGGCCCTGCATGCGTTGTGGCGCCTGGGCCCGCCGCTGCTCAGCGCAGAAGGCCTGCGTCAAGTCATCGACCTGGTGTGCATCAACGAAGCTGTCGCGGCAGAACGGCCGAATGCGCAGGCGTTCATCTGGGGCTGAGATCGGCGGTCTGTGTGGCGGAATAATCGGTGTCTTGATCTCACCAACAAGGCCGGTGTTCGCTATGGCAACGAAATCCATCCAAACCCTGCTTGAAGACATTCGCTTGTTGAGCGAAGAAGGGCATGCCACGGTTGAGGCGGTGCGTGCGCTGGTGCACAAGACCTTCAAGAACGCCACTGAAGAGGTCAAGTACGGCGGCATCTTGTTCTCGGCGGGTGTGCCCTTCTGCGGCGTGTTTGCCTACAAAGAACACGTGTCGGTGGAGTTTGGCGCTGGTGCCAAGATCGCCGACACCCTGGGCCACCTGGAGGGGTCGGGCAAAGGGCGCCGCCATTTGAAGCTGCGGTCTGTGGCTGACCTCAAGACCAAGCATTTGGCCCAATACCTTCCGCTGGCGCTGAAGGCAGCAAGCTCATGACGCGCCAATCAAAACCACCCCAACAAGCCTGCGTCATCTTCGCCAAAAGCAAGAAGCGCGTTTCGGCCTTCTACCAGCAAGCGCTTGGCTTGGTGGCTGAGGAGTCGCAGCCGTCACACGACTTGCTGGTTGGGCCGGGTATCGAGATCGTTATTCACGCCATTCCGCGCCAGATTGCGGCAACGATCCAACTTGCCAAACCCATCGAGCCGCGCGACGAGACGCCCATCAAACCCACCTTTGTAGTGGCCGACCTCGAAGTGGTGCGGGCTGCAGCCAAGAAGACGGGCGGCTACCTCAAGCCACTTGAAGGCGCATGGCACATTCGCGGCTGCACCGTGCTGGACGGCTGGGACCCCGAGGGCAATGTGGTTCAGTTCAAACAGCGGCTTTGACCGGGTTGAGCAGCGGCACGCCGAAGCCCTTGAAGTCGGCCACGTTTCGAGTGACCACCGTCAGGCCATGCACTTGGGCTGTGGCCGCGATCATGGCGTCTTCGTAAAGCGTGTCAGAGCGGCGGTGCATCAACTGGGCCCAAGCCCTGAAAGCCGCGGCGTCCATGGGCAGCACGTTGAATGAGCCGGCAACCAGCACAAGCCATGCTTCGATGTCCAAAGCCTTTGCTGGGTCCTGTTCGCGGGTGAGTTCGATACCGGCCTGAATTTCACCGATGGTGACTGCGCTGAGGTGAAGCTGCGTGTCCTCCAAGGCCTCAAACCAGGCGAGAACGGCGCCGTGGGGCTTGGGCTTTCGCAGTTCTGAAACGACATTGGTGTCCAACAAGTACATCGCGCTTACCTTGCGGCTACTGGTGCGCGGCGGCGTGCCTGGCCGCGGCTGGGCAGCACCAGTTCAGCGCGCGCTTGGCCGGAAAGCAGCAGTTGCTTGAGCGACGGCCGCGCTGCAGTCTGCAGGCGGCGCCACTCGTCAATGGGAACGAGCACGGCAGCGTCGGCGCCCCGTTTGGTCACCAGCTGCGGCCCCTCGGCAAGGCAGGTTTCAAGAAACTCGCTGAAGCGCGCTTTGGCGTCTTGCACAGGCCATGTTTGCATGGGTCACCTTAAACAGACTAGTGTGCTGACTAGTTTATCATCGAGTACATGCAAGCGCCCATGCCCACCCTCATCCGCCAAATTCAACTCGCCGACGCCGAAGGCTTTCACCAATGCCTGGACTCGGTGGCGCGTGAACGCAAGTACCTGGCGCAGGTGGAAGCGCTGCCGCTGGCGCGTGTCAAAGAGTTTGTGGCGCAGTCGGTTGAACAAGACGCGGCGCAGTTTGTCGCGGTGGCAGGCGAACGCGTGGTGGGCTGGTGCGATGTGTTTCCCCACTGGGCTTATGCGCTGCAGCATGTGGGCACGCTGGGCATGGGTGTGCACGCAGGCTTTCGCGGCCAGGGGCTGGGGCGGGCTTTGATGCTGAAAACGCTGGAGCACGCGCTGAAGAAAGGCATCTACCGCGTCACCCTAGAGGCGCGCGAAGACAACACCCGCGCCATTCGTTTGTACGAATCCGTGGGCTTCAAACACGAAGGCCGGGCGCTGGGCGCCATGCGGTTTGACGGCGACTTTTATTCGGCTGTGACGATGGCGTTGCTGCAAGGCCCGGCGGCTGCCCAGGCTGTTTGAAGGCCTTGAACGCTGCAAGCGAGTCAACCTAATTTTGCGAGCACCCCCCCATTTGGGTGGTAGTGCACCAAAAGAATGCATACCGGCGGCGGTTACATTTCGGTCCCAGCGATCTGCAGACTTCTGGAGTTCTGTTGGAGACTGGCACCCTTACTAAAGAAGAAGAACATCGGGTTCATTTGTCCGTTGGCCGGGTAGCCGCCCGCGTTTCGCAAGCACTGCAGGCACGGCTTTCGACCGCGGTTTTGTCGCCTTTGCATCCAGCTTGGCGCGCCATTCATGTGGTGGCAACGCTGCACTCAAACATCGACACAGCCCATCGCGCGCTGCCTGCGCAAGGGCCGCAGCCTGAGTGCAAGGCCGGGTGCTCGAGCTGCTGCCACAGCCGGGTGGAAATTTCAGACCCTGAAGCGCTGCTCATTGCACGCCACCTGCGTGAGGGCCCAGCAGCCGTGTTGGCACAGCGCACAGCGGGGCTGCGCGCCCAAGCAAGCCAGCGTGTGCATGGCCCTTCAAACCAACGCACGCCCTGTGCCTTTCTTGACGAAGGCCTTTGCAGCATCTACGCCATCCGGCCCGCCGTCTGCCGCAAGGCGCATTCGCTCTCAGCCGCACATTGCAAGAGCCAGGCTGCGGAAATTCCGCAGGACCTGGGCCTGACCGTGCAGTGCGAGGTGTTGATAGCCGGCACCAAACAAGCCTTTGCGCAGCACCAGTTACCTTATGGCCGGCATGAGTTTGCGGCCGGCGTGCTGGCCGCATTGGCCAACGAGCGCGCTGCCGAAGACTGGCACGCGGGCAAAGGCCTGGCCGTCGCCCGCAAACAGCGCAAAGCGGCCGCCGCTGCTTGAGCCCATCTGTCGTGAGGCGGTGACGCATTGAAGCGGTGAAGCGCTGAGCCCCACGGCCCACACCGCAGGGCTGCGGCACTTGAGCCTAGGTGTTTGGGTGGCGCGGGTTTACCACGGCCCCTGGAGTACATTGGCCGCCAGCTTTGCCCCATGGAGCCGCCAATGGCCGCCGTCAAAAAAGTTCACTTCACCACCGAAATTGCAGCGCCGCCTTCAAAGGTTTACGAGCTGCTGACCAGCGACGCCAGCTACCGCGAATGGACAGCCGCCTTTTGCCAAGGCTCTTATTACGAAGGCTCTTGGCAGCCCGGCGAGCGCATCCGCTTTCTCTCGCCTTCTGGCGGTGGCGTGGTGGCGCAAGTGGCTGAAAACCGGCCGCAAGAATTCATATCCCTCAAACACCTGGGCATCATCAAGGACGGGGTTGAAGACACTGAAAGCGAAGCCGTGCGCGCCTGGGCGCCGGCCTATGAAAACTACCGTTTGACAGCCACCTCCACCGGCACCATTTTGACGGTGGACCAAGACGTCACGGCCGAGCATGTGGGCGCCATGCTGCAAACCTGGCCCAAAGCGCTGGCGCTGCTGAAAGCCATTTGCGAGCGCCAACCCTCCGCGGCCTTTTTGCTGAATGCCGAGGGTGTGCCGCTGGCCACCGAGCTGACGCGCGGCCCCTGGGACCCCACGCACCAGCACGCCGGGCCGCCCACCGCCATGGCCTGCCGCGCTTTTGAGCTGGCCGGCGCGCCGCACGGCCTGACGCATGTGGCACGCCTGACGGCCAACCTCATTCGCCCCATCGCCATGGGCGAACTGCATATTGAAGTGACGGCCGACTACATCGGCAAAAGCGCTGGGCACTTCTCGGCACGCGTGATGAACGCAGGCAAAGAGGCCATGCGCCTGACCGCGCTGCTGCAGCGTGAGCTGAACATACCCGTGCCGGCTGAGGCGCTGGGCCACCCCTTGCCGCCGCCACCGCTGAGCGTGGCCGAGGCCCTGCCGGTGAGCATGCCCTTCAAGAACCCCCAACGCGTGGGCTACGCCGACCTGGTGGCCAACCGCAGCCGCGACGGCCGCACCTTCAAGGGCCCTTGCACCGTGTGGTT
This sequence comes from Rubrivivax sp., assembly GCA_965249635.1. Lineage (GTDB taxonomy): Bacteria > Pseudomonadota > Gammaproteobacteria > Burkholderiales > Burkholderiaceae_C > Rubrivivax. The sequence goes on from OZ252249.1 coordinate 786,933, forward strand.
CAAGCTGCTGCACCCGCTGGTGCTGGGCGAAGCGCCTTCGCCTTACCAGCGCGTGATGGTGGCGGCTGACTCCGGCAACGGCGTGAGCGCGGCGCTGGACTTTCATAAGTGGACTTTTGTGAACAGCGACTTGACGGTGAACCTGCTGCGCCGCCCGCAAGGCGAATGGATTTGCCTGGACGCGCGCACCGAGCTGGGTGGCAACGGCTGCGGCCTGGCGGAATCAGCCCTGTACGACGAAGTGGGCCTGATCGGCCGCGCCACACAAAGCCTGGTTGTGCGGCCGCGAGCAGCGGCGTGAGCCGCCCGCACCCAACACCCTGGGCATTGCCGCCCAGGGCGCCCGGCTTTTTGCTTGGGCTGGCCATCAAGCTGACCATCAGCATGGCGTTCGGTTTGCTCAGCGGCTGCAGCACCGTGCTGGACAACGCGCCGCAAAACACACCCCTGGCTGAATCAGGCCAGCTGGCGCAGCGCCCCATGCGCGACATCGTGGGCGAGCACGCCATTGCCTTGTCGCTGTCTGGCGGCGGCTTGCGCGCTTCGGCCTTTGCGCTGGGCGTGGCGCAGGCATTGGCTGAAGGGCCGCAAGGTGAAGACGTTTATGGCGACCTGACCTTCATCTCCAGCGTCTCGGGCGGCTCGCTCACGGCGGCTTACCTCGCGCTGGAAGGCCGCAGCGGCTTGCAGACCTTTCGCCAGCGCGTGCTGGAGCGCAACTTCGAAGCCGACCTGCGCCTCTCGCTGTGGTCGCCCAACAACTTGAGCCGCCTGCTGGCCGGCGGGCTGAACGACCGCAGCAACCTGGCTGCCACCATCGACCGCGACGTTTTTCGCGGCGCTACTTTTGCCGACCTGTACCGGCGCGGCAAACCCGACGTGTGGATCAACGCCACCGACCTGTACAACCGCACGCCGTTCCCTTTCATACCGCCGGTGTTTGGCGGGCTGTGCAGTGACTTGTCTGCCTTGCGCGTGAGCGAAGCCGTGGCCGCTTCCATGGCCGTGCCGCTGGCCTTTGCGCCGGTGGTGCTGCAAACCTACCCCGAGCGCTGCGCGCCTGATTTGCCCAGTTGGGTGAACGAAGCGGGCACGGAAGTGGGCGGCGTTACGGCCGGCATCTTGCAGGCCACGGCGCGCGCCTACGCCAACTACCGCAACCCGCAGCGCATGCGCTACGTGAAGCTGGCCGACGGCGGCCTCACCGACAACCAAGGCCTGGCCAGCCTGCTGGTGGCGCGCAGCGTGGCCGGCACACCGCACGGCCCGCTGACTGAAGCCGACGCCGTGCGCGTGCGCCAAATGCTGTTTTTGGTGGTGGACGCCGGCCGCCCGCCATCAGGCGACTGGGCCCTGCAAGCCACCGGCCCTTCCGGCGTCGACATTGCCCTGGCCGCCGCCGACGCGGCGGTTGATTCCGCCACCCGCCTGAGCCTGGCCGCCTTCCGCGAAACCCTGGCCGACTGGCGCGACAGCGTGGTGGCCTTCCGCTGCGCACTGCCCTTAGACCGCGTGCGCCGCTACCTGCCCGCCGGCGCGCCCTGGCGCTGCAATGACGTGGTGTTTGACCTGGACGTCATCGGCTTCGACAAAGTGGACCCCGAACGCGCCCGCCGCTTGCGCATCATGCCGACCAAGCTGGCACTGACGGCCGAAGAGATTGACCTGGCGGTGCAGGCTGGGCGGGAGGCGACTTGGAAGAGTGCAGTGCTGCAGCGATATGTGCTGCGCAAGACACAAATGGATACCAAGTGAGCTGAGTCGCTGGGGTGAGTGCCAACGCATGGGGCAGAACGTTGGGTCTATGCTGCTGGGAGTAGAAGTGGGAGGGCCAAAAATGGCGACTGGAATCGAGGCTTGCGTGGGCCGGATGCTGCGGTTTTTACCCGGTGCGCGTGTTTGCGCGCGAAGGTTCCTGTCGCCCATATCTGGTTACCGGCACAAAAGCGGCTGCATAACGGCGGTAAGGCGTTAAGCGACCGGTTTTGTCAGGGTTGGAAACGTCTGCGCAGCAGAAATGCGGACTAAACAAGTTAGGCGTCAATGAGCGACACGCTGCCTCCCTGCCAAGCGAATTCCATCGCGGAACTACTTGCCGCGGCAAGAGCTGCCGAGCAACGCTTTGGTGCGCAGCTTTGGTACCGTGGCCACGCGCGAAACGGGTGGCGCCTAGTGCCGACCGCCCATCGAAGACCCCCAATACTTGAGACGCAGCTCCTGCATCACTTTCGGCTACGCGCACCTTCGCTTGCATCAACATGTCCCGCGCATGGAGACTACGCGGGATGGCTCCCACTTATGCAGCACTACGGTCTTCCGACGCGTCTGCTTGACTGGACGGAATCACTGCTGGTCGCAGCCTACTTCGCTGTCTCAGATGAGAGTGCGACCGCCGAAGATGGCGCAGTGTGGATGTTGGCGCCCGGGAATCTCAACCGGCTCTCCTTCGGCGAGTTGATCCCCTTCCTTACGGATGAACGAGTCAGACCGGTGGTTGCCGAAGCATTCGGCGATCGCTTCGACCGACCGTCAACCGAGGCGGTTGCAGTTCTGGCGCCGAGAACGGATAGCAGAATGCTGGCCCAACTCGGAAACTACACCATTCACCGCTCTCGGGAACCGATTGACGGTAGCCCAAATGTCGATCAGTTCGCCGCAAGGATCGTCGTGCCAGCTTCGGCGAGAGATCAGCTACGGGCAGAACTCTCCATCGCTGGAATACGAAGGGCTTCGCTCTTCCCAGACCTCACCAATCTCGCAGCGGAGCTCACGCAGATTGTGGCCCTCGATCCAAGTGATGCGTCTCCGAGTAGCTGAATTGAGGCCTAACTTGGCACTGCATCAGACCCGCTACGGCGTGGCGCCACTCCCGGCCGTCAACGGCCTTCGGCCATTTTTTGCCGGCCGCTCGCGGCGGCACGCCTCCTCGGGCGGCTGCGCTACACGTTACGCTTCAGACCAAAGATGATCGACGCGCTCTACTTCGCAATTGCGTCCGCAGCAGGTGCGATCGGCGCAGTGGTCGGCTTCGGCATTCAACTGCGGACGCTTCAGAAGTCAAGGCTCGAAATTGATGAGCTACGCCGAAAGGCGGCGCGCGCTGAGCACGAAAATGAGAAGCTGAAGCTGGAGCTTCAAGACTTGGCGCACAAGGTAGAGCTCACTCGCTTGAGTCGCGAGAAGACAGAACTCGAAGTCAACAAGCTTCGTCGAGAAGGCGCCCCACGGTCGCCGATCATCACCGAGGTGTCGACCGAAGAGGTTCTCAAATTTGCGGACATTCGCTTCTCCATGCGGGAAGAGTCTGAGGACAGGCCGATGTCGGCCCCATTTGTGCACCGCATAGGTAAACCAGTAGGTGCAGTTCTAGGTGTGGCACTACTGGGATTCGTGATGTGGAAGCAGCTCCCAGCCATACTCATCCACGTTCGCGATGCCATTGAAGCCATCCTGGCGTGGCGCCGCTGAGGCCTAACATGTCGTATTTGGACTCCCCCCAACGGCAAGAGCCTGATCGATGGGGACCTCGGGGAAGAAGCACCTGCAGTCGTATATCCGGCATCTGTTGTGGGATCGTCTTTGTCCCGTGCCGACATGGAATCTGCGTCACTGCTGCGCCACACGCTGCAAGCGGCAGGCTGTGCTGCCGGAAGAGTTATCGGCGTCGGGCAATGTGGGATGGCTCCCGTTTGGCCATGATGGTTGATCGGACCCACCGCAAGTCGTGGTGAGTTGAAGTGGTTGTCAGGTGCGGCGTTGGCTTCGCAGGCCGGCATCACGAAGCTCTGTCGCAACATCTTGCGCTGCGCGGCGGCGACCTCGTCGAAGGCCTGGTGGTCGCGCAGCGTGGCATAGCAGATGCGCGCCAGCTTGTTGGCCAAGGCGCAGGTGGCCTTGTTGTGATTGCTGCGCGCCTGAAGCTGCACAGCCCATTGCCGCAGCGGCGTCAGCGCCTTGCCTTTGTCGATGGCCGCCCGCAGCACACTGCGTGCGCCGTGGGTGAGCAGCATGCGAAGGTATCGGTTGCCCTGCTTCGAGATACGCTTCGGGTGCCCGGTGCCCGTAAGTTCTCCCACGAAAGACACCCCATCCCTCATGCGCTTTGAAGGCACCCTCACGTCGTGGAACGACGACCGCGGCTTCGGGCGCATCGAGTCCGATCAAGGTGGCGAACCCATCTTCGTCCATGTGTCGTCTTGGCCTCGTGGTTCGGGTCGCCCGCAGCTGGGGCAAGCCGTCACCTTCGAGATCGAGCTCGCGCCAAAGGGAAAGCGAGCCAAGAACGTTCAACTCAGCGCAGTGCGTCGTGCACCGCGGCCATCCGAACGGGCAGCGCGCGCGCAGTGGGGCACTGCCTCGCTGTTCGCCATCCCGGCCTTCCTTGCGGTCTATGTCATCGTCGCGGCGATGTGGAGGCTTCCGCTGTGGGTCGCTGGGCTCTACGCGGTTCTGAGCGCCGCCACCTTCATCGCCTACGCCGCCGACAATTCGGCCGCCAGCCGTGGTGCATGGCGCATACCCGAGAACTCGCTGCACATGCTTGCCCTTGCCGGGGGTTGGCCAGGTGCGCTGCTGGCGCAACAGTTCCTCCGCCACAAGACCACCAAGCAACCGTTTCGACAGGTCTTTTGGGCAACGGCGCTGCTCAATGTGCTGGCGCTCGTGGTGTTGGCCTCACCACTGCGCCGCGTCGTCTTGCCTGTGCTGTGATGTCGAATTTCTCTCGGGTTCTTCCCGTCGTTGGCAAGCCGCACCGGCAGAATGCCGCCCAGATTCGTGCCAGGAGACAGTCATGATCATCCGCCGCGGCAGCGCCCCATCAAAGCAGCGCAATGACCCCAACTTCGGAAGCATGGAGACTCTGGGCCTCTCTGAAGCGGGCGGAATCAAGCAATACGGCGTCCATCTTGAAACCCTGCAGCCGGGGGCCAAGTCTTCAACCCGCCACTGGCACGAGAAGGAAGACGAGTTCTTGTTCGTCTTGACGGGCGAGGTCACGGTGGTGGAGAACGATGGCGACCATGTTCTTCTGCACGGGGATACCGCCTGTTGGCCAGCCGGCATAGAGAACGCCCATTGCGTCATCAACCGCTCGGCTGAGCCTTGCTCCTACTTGGTCGTCGGCACCAAGTTGATTCACGACGTCTGCCACTACCCCGACGTCGGAAAGACGCTCTACACAGAAGGCGAAACCTGGCGGGTCGTGGACGCAACGGGGTCGGTCTTGAAGTCAGGGCAGCTTGGGCCCGAATGGTGATGCCGCGCACGGGAACATGAATCTCCAATCGCAGCCATGCTCCACCACACATCCCTGGGCGCCCTGAACATCGAGCGCGCCGCCCGCTTCTACGACGCGGCGCTTGAACCGTTAGGGTACGTGCGTGTCTGGTCTGATCTCAGGCCCGGCGAGCAAGGGCAAGCCGTGGGGTATGGGCCTGTGGGTTCGGGGGGCACCTGCAACGGCCCGCCGGGCCTGCGGCCGGAATATGGCAGCAACTACTTTGCGGCGTTTGTGGTGGACCCGGAAAGGCACCGGCTGGAGGCGGTGTGCAAGGCGGCGGGGTAGTGGGTCAAATACAGCCGGTCTCGTTCGCTCACACCGGGCGCGCCTCAGCCAGGATCCGTGGCGCGATGTCGGGGTGCAACTCGCGCTCTGTACACAGGTCTACGGCGACACCCAGCGCATCGCTGAGTTCCTGCTGCAGGCCCACGATGGTCAACAGCGACGTTCCCCTGGGGAGCTCCACCAAAAGGTCCAGATCGCTGCCTTCATGATCGAGCCCGTTGGCCGCCGAACCGAAGACGCGCACGAAACTGGCGCCCCGCGCTGCAGCCAACGACAAGACGCGTTGGCGGTGGCGGGCCAGCTGGACTGAGGGGCGCATGCCGAGATTGTCGCTGCTGCGTCAGCGCTTGGGCAAGCGGATCCCAGCGGCGGCGAGCACCGAACTTCTTGGCTACCTCGCGCGAGCACTTTGGCCTGATGCAGGCCGACGTCGCTGGCCGAATCGGCACCTCGTACACCGCCTACGCGCAGATGGCTGCAGATTCCTGCAGATGGTTCAGCGGCATTGATCCCGCACAAGTTCCCAGGGTTCGGGCCCGCGTACGCTGCGCGAAGAAGGAGTTCACGATGTCCAGCTCTCGTTTCAGTCTTGTGATGCTCGTCGCCATGTGCTTGTATCAATCGGCCGTAGTTGCCCCGGTGTCTGCGCAGGAGAACCAGGCGATGCTGGAGGCACTGCTTAGGCCTGCGGGGTGGCGGGCAGAATGGTCCGGTCCGGGTGGCTCTGGCGTCACGGAGATAAGGTTTCTGCGCCAGGGCGACAAGGTGACCGCAAAAATTCGCCTCATCCTCCCGTTCGAGTTGAGCTGTGAGAACCCGGTCGAAGTTGGGCCCACCACGGTCTCCTTTGACGGTTGCAGAGATCCTGGCCTGAAGCTGCAATTCGACCCCAAGGACCCGGACATACCGTTTCGTGGAAGTACACCGCGCGGCTACGAGTGGAAGCTCAAGGCGAAGTGATTGGTGAAGGGATCGGTTCCAAGGCAGACCAGCAAGACGCCAGGGTGAAGCCGGCTTGGCGCCAACGGTTGGCATCAGAATCGGCCTCATGCGCCACGCCGCCCTTGTTGAATGCCACGTACCGCCTGCGAGTGCGCTGCATCCACGTTGGGTCGCCGCTGCCTACTGCTGTGATGCTTACCGCGCCCCATTGACAGCGCCACCGGCCAGTGTTGTCGAACTGTTCTTCGGCATCTTTGGCCATCATCCGCGCTGGATCAAGCTTGCGTTGCTGTCGCGCAATCGCATTGCAAAGCTCTGCGGCCTTTCAGTGCCCGCTGACGCGGACGTCATGGAAGTGCGGCAGCAGCAAACCTACCAAGTTGGCGACACCATCGGGCCCTGGCCCATCCACAGCATCAATGAGCGCGAGCTCATCGCTGGGCGCGACAACGGGCACCTCGATTTCAGGTTGTCCATCCTTCGCGAGCTTGACGGCGCGGCACCCTGCGTTGCTGTGTCTACCGTGTGCCTGGTACACAACTGGTACGGCAAGGCCTATCTGTTCTTGATCGTTCCCTTCCACCGATGGGGCGTCCAGTACATCATCTCGCGCGCCTTGCGCGAAGGCAGGCTCTGACATGCAGCAGCGCTCCGCTGCGCCTGCGCACACCATTCACACGTGACTACCGCCGTCGCGCTGCTGGTCCACGGCCTGGCCTATGCCCTTGGCGCCTGGCTCGCGTGGTCAAGCTTTCCCAGCGCGCAAGACTGGCTGCTTTGGTACGGTGTTGGTGCAGTGGGGCTGGTGCTGGCGCTGCCTGTTGCCAAGGTGACAATCAAGCCCGCCTGGGCGCTGCAGCTTCTGTTTTTCGCAGCGCTCCTTGCGCTGTGGTTCTGGGGGGCCAACTTCGCGCTCGATGCTTTGGGCAATTCCGTGCAAGCCCGCCGCACGCCGTCGCATCTGCGCGATGGGCTTCCCCTTCACCTCATCCTGGTTCCAGGCGTGGCTTCAGTTGCGCTGGGGCTCTACGCGTCTGCCTGGGTTCGCCGCCAGCGATATGCTCCTGGGCAACCCAGCCGCAAAAAAGCCTGACCCGCATGACACCACCCACCGTCAACATCAACGACGTCACGCAGGCCATCCAGCTGGCGCTGGGGCCGGTGTTCCTGCTCACGGGCATTGCCGGCATATTGAATGTGATGACGGGCCGCCTGGCGCGCATCATCGACCGCGGCCGCAGCCTCACGGAAGGCGGCCTGCCAGTGGAGCCTGAGCTGCGCGCTTGCCTGCGCACGGAGCTGCACGCGCTGGAACGCCGGCGCAACCTGGCCAGCGCGGCCATCACAGCCAGCACGCTGTCCGCACTGCTGGTGTGCATGGTGATCACGGCCTTGTTTTTGGAGGTCATGTTGGATGCGCCGCTGAAGTGGCTGGTGGGCGTGCTGTTCACCGGCTCCACCCTGGCCTTGGTCGTGGGCTTGGCCTACTTCCTGAAAGAAGTGCAGATGGCCACGCAAACGACACAGCTGCCGGTTACTGCGCTGGACCCTTGATGGCGTGCCGTGCAGGTTGGGCATGGCGGGCCCGGCTGCATCACAATGAACGCCCGTTCGTGCTCAACCCCCACTTGGCGTTCTGATGGAAATCCAGTTCACGCAGGAAATTGAACAGCTTCAGCTGGGCAGCGGCAGCACGTTCCATGGTGAAGGCATCCTCGCCATCACCAAGGCCCTGCTGCAGGCGGGCGTGGCCTACATCGGTGGTTACCAGGGCGCGCCGGTGTCGCACCTGCTGGATGTGATGGTGCAGGCCAAGCCCTACCTGGACACGCTGGGCGTGCACGTGGAAGCTTGTTCCAACGAAGCCTCGGCCGCCGCGATGTTGGGCGCCTCTTTGCACTACCCGCTGCGCGGCGCGGTCACTTGGAAAAGCATCGTTGGCACGAATGTGGCGGCGGACGCCTTGAGCAACCTGGCTTCGCCCGGCGTGGTGGGCGGCGCGCTCATCATCGTGGGCGAAGACTATGGTGAGGGCGCCAGCGTTATTCAAGAGCGCACGCACGCCTACGCCGCCAAGAGCACGCTGGCGCTCATCGACCCGCGGCCCGACCTGGCCAATATGGTGCGCTTGGTGGAGCACGGTTTTGCTTTGAGCGAGGCCAGCCACATGCCCGCCATCCTGGAGCTGCGCATTCGCGCCTGCCATGTGCGCGGCACCTTTGAAGCCAAGGACAACGTGGCGCCAAAGAAGGGCACGCACGCGCTCATCGACGAGCCTGCCGGTTTTGACTACATGCGCCTGGCGCACCCGCCAGTCACTTTCCGCCACGAGAAGCTGAAGATCGAAGAGCGCATTCCCGCCGCGCAACGCTACATCGCCGAACACCGGCTCAATGAAGTGATGGCCGGCGCAGCCGTGCGCCACGCCGATGTGGGCCTGGTGGTGCAAGGCGGCATTTACAACGCGGTTATCCGCTGTCTTCAAACTTTGGGTTTGGCTGATGCCTTTGGCGACAGCGCATTGCCGCTGTATGTGCTGAACGTCACCTACCCGCTGGTGCCGCAAGAGTGCTCAGCCTTCTGCGCCGGCAAGCGCGCGGTGCTGGTGCTGGAAGAAGGCAGCCCGGAATACATCGAGAAAGACTTGGTGCAGGCGCTGCGCAAGGCCGATGTGCAAACAGCCGTGTTTGGCAAAGACCTGCTGCCGGCCGCCGGTGAATACACCGTGGAAGCCATGGCGCCAGGCCTGCTGGCGTTTGTGGAACGCCACCTGCCGCAGGTGGATACCAGCGCCGCACGCACTTGGCTGGCCAGCACGGCGCAGCGCCGCGCCGACGTGGCGAAGGCCTTGGGCCCGCTGCCAGCACGCCCGCCGGGCTTCTGCATCGGCTGCCCGGAGCGGCCGGTGTTTTCAGCCTTGAAGCTGGCGCAGCAGAACGTGGGCCCGGTGCACATCGCGGCCGACATCGGCTGCCACGCGCTGGCCACGTTCGAGCCCTTCAGCTCGGGCCACTCCATCCTCGGCTACGGCATGAGCCTGGCCAGCCGCGCGGGTGTTTCACCCATGATGCAGCGCCGGGCCATGGCCATCATGGGCGACGGCGGCTTCTGGCACAACGGCCTGCTCACGGGCGTGCAGTCGGCGCTGTTCAATGGTGACGACGCGGTGCTCGTCATCATGAAAAACGGCTACACCTCAGCCACCGGCACGCAAGACATCCTGAACACCCCAGACGACGACGCCAAAGCCGAAGCTGCCGCGCAAGCCAATCTGCACCAAAGCCTGGCGCACAAGAACCAGACCATTGAAGACACGCTGAAGGGCATGGGCGTGCAGTGGCTGCGCGTGGTTCACACCTACGACGTGGACGCCATGCGCCGCACGCTGCAAGAGGCGCTAACGACGGAATTCAACGGCCTTAAAGTCGTGGTGGCCGAAGGCGAATGCCAGCTGGAACGCCAACGCCGCATCAAGCCGTGGGTGGCTTCGCTGCTGAAGCGGGGCCAGCGGGTGGAGCAGGTGCGCTACGGCGTGGATGAGGATGTGTGCACGGGCGACCATGCCTGCATTCGCCTGTCCGGCTGCCCCACGTTGACCCTTAAAGACAACCCCGACCCGCTGCGCGTGGACCCGGTGGCCACGGTCATTGACGGCTGTGTGGGCTGCGGCCTGTGCGGCGCCAATGCGCACGCCGCCACGCTGTGCCCCAGCTTCTACCGCGCTGAGATCATTCAGAACCCGCGTTGGCACGAGCGCCTGATGGCCGGCCTGCGCCACACCATGACGGGCTGGCTGCGGCCGGCCTGAACTGAAACTCGCATTCTCAAACACTCAAAACAAGGATACATCTCATGATTCACTTCAAACGTTCAAACTTTGCGAGGTCTGCGCTGTCAACAGTCGCGGCGGCCCTGTGCCTGCTGGCCACTGGCGCCATGGCACAAAGCTTTCCGACCAAGCCTTTGCGCTTGATCGTCAACTTCCCGCCGGGCGGCGCAGCGGATGTCATCGGCCGCTCCGTCGCGCAGGCGCTGAGTGAGCAGCTCAAGCAACAGGTGGTGGTTGAAAACCGCCCCGGCGCCAATGGCAACCTGGGCGCGGATGCGGTGGCCAAGTCGCCGGCCGACGGCTACACGTTGCTGATGAGCAGCGCGGGCGCGGTCACGGTCAACCCGTTTCTGTACCCCAACATGCCGTTTGACCCGGTGAAAGACCTCACGCCCGTAGCCTCTGCCGCGCGGGTGTTGGTTTTCTTGATGGCCAACCCCGGCGTGCCGGCCAACAACGTCAAAGAATTCATCGCGCACGTGAAGGCCAACCCCGGCCGGCTGAGTTATTCGTCCGCAGGCAGTGGCAGCTCGCCGCACCTGGCGGCCGAGATGATGAAGAAGCAACTGAGTCTGTTTGCCGTGCACGTGCCGTATCGCGGCGCGGCACCTGCGCTGACGGATTTGCTTGCTGGCCAGGTGCAGTTCATGTTCGACCCCGGCCCCGGCCTGCGCCACGCCAAAGACGGCAAGCTCAAGCTATTGGCTGTGGGCAGCCCGCAGCGCGCGTCGGCTTACCCCGATGTGCCCACACTGGCCGAAAGTGGCTTGCCGGGTTTTGACGCCGACAGCATCTTCGGCTTCTTCGCGCCGGGCGCTACGCCGCCCGCCGTGGTCAGCCAGTTGCACGACGAGATCAACAAAGCGCTGGCGACGCCGCGGGTCACGGCGGCCATCAAAACCTTGGGTGCGGAGCCCATGATCGTCTCGCGCCAAGCCTTCATCGAGCGCTCGCAGAACGACCGCGCGCGCTTCGGCGACTTCATCAAACAAGCAGGCATCAAGGTTGACTGACGTGCAACCGCTGGCCGTGCTGGTCTGCGCCCTGGGCGGTGAGGGCGGCGGCGTGTTGTCCGAGTGGCTGTACGAGGCCGCTGTTTTGGCCGGCTACCCGGCGCAGTGCACCTCGGTGCCCGGCGTGGCGCAGCGCACGGGTGCCACCACCTACTACATCGAAGTGTTTCCACGCCTGGCCAGCGAGCTGCAAGGCCGCCGCCCGATTTTCAGCCTCAACCCCGTGCCGGGCGGGCTGGACTTACTGGTGTCGTCAGAGCTGCTGGAAACGCTGCGCCAGGTGGGCAACGGCATGAGCAGCCCGCAGCGCACGCAGGTCATCAGCTCCACAGCGCGTGCGCTGACCGTGGCCGAAAAGATGCAGATGAGCGACGGCCGCGCGGATTCAGCAGCACTGGCTTCAACGCTGCAAGTCCATTGCCGCGCCGCGGACTTGCTGGACCTCGGCGAGCTGGCCCAGCGCTCGGGCACGGCCATCAGCGCGGTGCTGTTGGGCGCCATCGCGGCCAGCGGCGTGCTGCCCATGCCGCGCGCCCGGTATGAAGAAGCCATTCGCCATTCAGGCAAAGGCGTGGATGCCAGCCTGCGCGGCTTTGCTTTGGCCTTTGAAACCCTGACGCAGCAGCGCCAACAACGGCAGCTTGTCGAAGCCGCCTTGCAGCCCGCACAAGCGGCGCCCACGCCGAATCTGGCCGCATTGGGCCGCCAGCGTGTGGCCGAGTACCAGGACGAGGCCTACGCGCGCTTGTATGACGAACGCCTGCAACGCATCAAGCAAGCAGGTGGCGCCGCAGTGCAAGCTGAAACGCAGGCTGAAGTCGCCCGCTGGCTGGCGCTGTGGATGGCCTTTGACGACATCGTGCACGTGGCGCAGCTCAAGCTTGCGCAGAGCCGCCTGCAGCGCGTGAAGCGCGAAGTGAAGGCCAAAGATGACCAAGTGCTCAAGGTCTATGACCATTTCAAACCAGGCGCTGCGGAGTTTGCTGCTTTGCTACCTGAAACCTGGGCACAGCGCCTGTTGACCTGGGACCGCAAGCGTGTGGCGGGCGGGCGCGAGCCGTGGGCCTTGCCGCTGAAGATTGGCACGCACTCGGTGCGCGGCACACTCGCCCTGCGTTTAGTGGCCGCCTGTAAAGGCCAGCGCCGGCGTGGCAGCCGTTTTGCGCTGGAGCAACAACTCCTTGAGCGCTGGCTGGCTGCCGTCGAGCGCGGGCTCAAAGAAGATGCCACTCTGGGCCTGGAGCTGGCGCGCTGCGGACGATTGATCAAGGGCTACGGCAGCACCAACGAGCGCGGCAAGAACAACCTGCTGCACATCATCGACCACTTGGCCTTTGTCGAAGGCCTGGCCGCACCAGCCCGCGCGCAGGCCGTCAACGCCGCGCGCAACGCAGCGCTGGCCGATGACACCGGACTAACGCTGGACCGCACGTTGCAAGCGCATGGCGCTGCGGCACGGCCCGTACCCGAGCACACGGTGCGGTGGTACAAGCGTCGGCCTGCGTCAGCGTAATTCTTGATCGCGCGGTTTGCGTCAGGGCGACCAGACGACTTCGTCGTCGACGGCGTACAGCTTGCAAGCCACGCCGCGCCGCGCCTGGCAAAACCCCAACGCACGACCCAGGGCCCAGTCGCCGGTGGCAAAACCGGCGGCGCCGCCAGGGCCAAGCGCAAAGGCACGGGGTGTTTTTGCGGCCAAAAAGCGCTTGTAAACGCCGTCGCGGACGTTGGACGTTGTGGGCACCTTGTCGGTCTCGTCTACCCTTGCAAACCCGCTGGTCGGTGGCCGCTGGATCAGGCCCGATTGCGTAAAACCTGCTCGCGCCAAATAGGCCTCGAACAAGGGCACCCAGGTGTTCATGTCGGCGCCCATGCCGCTATGGCCATCAGCGCCAACAGCGGGCAGGCTGTGGAACTGCAGTACACCGCCGCCGTCCTCCCAGGCTTTGGCCCAGCGTTTGGGGATCTCGCTTCCCCAATAGCGATCGTTTTCCCAATACAGCCACAGGTTCGGCAGTTTGGTTTGAGCGCCCATTCCAGCCAGTTGCCGATCCAAATTGGAAGGCAGGCAGGGGTTCGCAGAGCGCCGTTCAGGGTCGCCGCCCGCGCCGCCGGCAAAGTTGATGGCGCCGACCAGCCCGGGTGGGTTTCGCGAAGCAACCGCTAATGTCGTGAACCCGCCAACCGAAACTCCCAAGGCAATCCAACGTGAGGTGTCGACGTAGGGCAGTGTTTTGGCGTGCTCCAAAGTGGCCAGCACTTGGTCGCTGGCTGCCTTGAACATGGGCTCCATGTTCTTGCGATTGCAAGCACCAGAATCTTCGGGATCAAAGTCGCCGTAGGTGTCGCCATAACCCACGCGTGTGGGAACCAGAACGGCAAAACCCAAGCTGACGAGGTAGCGCGCCTGGTGCTCAAAGCGCTGGCGGCCCTGCTGCGCGCGCCTGTCGGTGGTGGCGCGGCCATGGCTGAGGATGGCCAAGGGGTGCGGCCCTTCGCCGGCGGGCCTGAAAATGGTGACGGCAATGTTCTTGGTCTCTTCTCGGCCGTAGAGGTCTTTCACCGTCACGGGTATGCGCTGGACTTCTTCGCGCAGGTCTACGGCGTTGAATGCCGCGCTCGATGCGGCGCTGGGTGCCGATGCGGGCGCAGCGGTCTGTGCCACTGCCTGTGCCCGTGCATTCGGAAGCAAGACGATGACCAATCCCAAGACGCCGATCAGCCGCCCGATCAGTCCGCCAATCAGTCGGCCGAATTTGGGTTCGAACATGGACTCCATGGGCGCTCCTTTCGTCGAAGCGTTTACTCGCCCCTAACGATACCTTCACGCCGGGGGTCAGCCCCGCCAAACCAGCCATTTGCAGTGCGCTGCAGCGCCTGCAGCCCGCTGGTCATGTCGGCCTCGACGACGCTGTGACCGCGGTCCTTCAGCGCCTGTACCGTCGCCGCCGGGAAGCGCCCCCGTTCCAGCACGGTAGGTCCGTTGTAGTTGCCAAAGTTGGGCAGGTCGATGGCGCGCTGGGCGTCCAGGCCCCACTGCAGCGTGCCGACCAAGGTCTTGGCGGTGAAGTGGATGATGGCCGGGCCGCCAGGCGAGCCCACGCTCAAGACCAGTTCTCCCGTGCGGCGGTCGAAGACCAAGGTCGGGCTCATGCTGGAGCGCGGGCGCTTGCCCGGTTCCACGCGGTTGGCAATCGGTCGGCCTTCGGCGTCGCGGGGCAGCATCGAAAAATCGGTCAACTGGTTGTTGAGCAAGAAGCCGCCGGGCAGGCCAGTGCCGCCATCACTCATCAGGCGTGATCCAAAGACGGCTTCGATGGTGGTGGTCATGGCCACTGCGCGGCCTTGTGCATCCACGATGCTGATGTGGCTGGTGCCGTGTTCAGCTTGTTCGGGGGCTGTACCCCAGGCTGTGCGAAGGCCACGGGGCTGACCGGGCTGGGCGATGCCCATGCTGCGCTTGCCGATCAGGGCGGCGCGTTCGTGCAGGTAGGCATCATCGAGAAGGCTGTCCCAGCGGCCAGCCGGTGCCGGCGCGAAGTCGGGATCGGCGACGTACAGTGCTCGGTCGGCATAGGCCAAACGGGCCGCTTCGGCATAGCGGTGCAACCAGTCGGCCGAGGGCAGGTCTTGTTCGAGACTTGGGGTGCTGGCGGGCAAGCGTTCCAGCAAACCCAGGATCTGCATCACCGCCAGGTGACCTGAGCTGGGTGGTGGCATGCCGCACACACGCCAGTGAGATTGCCAGTTTGAGCACAAGGCGTGGCGTTCGCGAGCCTGGTAGGCCTTCAAGTCATGGGCTTGCAGGCGGCCAGGGTTGCTCGCATGCCCGCGCACGCGGCGCACGATGTCATCGGCAACCGGGCCTTCGTGCAGCGCCGCGCTGCCGCGCTGGGCGATGGATCGCAGCACGGCCGCCAGCGCCGGGTTGCGCAGGCGATGGCCGATGGGGTGCGGCTTGCCGTCGGCTTGATAGAAGTAGCTCGCGGCTTGGGGGTCGTTGGCCAGCGCCTTTTCGGTGCTGAGCTGTGTGTGCAGGCGCGGGCTCAGGGCGAAGCCTTCTTCTGCCAGGCGGATGGCCGGCAGAAAGAGCTGCGCCCAAGGTAGCCGGCCATGTTGACGGTGGGCGGCTTCCAGCATGCGGACGGCACCGGGCACACCGACCGCACGCCCACCGACGATGGCCTGCGGCAGGTTCATGGGCTTGCCATCGGGTTGCAGAAACAAGCGCTCGTCGGCTGCGGCGGGAGCGGTTTCGCGACCGTCCCAGGCTTGAACACGCTGGCCGTCCCAGTGCAGGAGAAAGGCACCGCCGCCCATGCCGCTGGACTGTGGTTCCACCAGCGTCAGCACCATCTGCACCGCCACGGCGGCATCCACGGCGCTGCCCCCGGCCTGCAGGACGCGAAAACCGGCTTCGCTGGCCAAAGGGTTGGCCGCTGCCACCGCCATGCGCCGCACCGCCCAGCCGGGTTTGGTCTGCAGGCCGCTGGCACCTTCTGGCAGTTGGGGCAGCGGGTCGTCCAACTTCGGCTGCTGCACGCTGCATGCCGCAAGCAGCGCCACAAAGCAGCCCGCTGCGAGTGCCTCGATTCGGTTCATCGTGCAAGTATGCAGCCGGCGTACCGATGAGCCATCGCCAACCGCGCAGGGGTCGCGATCGCGCGCAAGGCCGTTTGCGCGCAGGGGGTGCGGGTTTGACCTGCTTACGGGCCGCACTGTGGGGTCGTAGGCTTTTCAAGCCGATGCCAATTTTGCCAATTGACTGCGGCACGGCGACCGTGGATGTCACCACGAGCCCGGCAACGTGAAGGGGCCCGTTTCAATGTCGATCAAATCTTTCCGGGTTGGTGCCGCATGAGGTTCAGCGCAAGATGCGCGCCAACAAGGCGTGCGGTGCTGCAGGCGGCCTGCCTCGCGCTGGCGAACGGCCATGCGCCGGCTAGCGCGCAGTCGCCGCCAGCCTCTGAGAGGCAGGCCCAGCCACCGCCTCCGGTGGGGTCGCGCCTGTCCTTGCCCGACCTGACGCTGCTGGATGGCAGCACCGTGCGTGCGGCCGACCTGGCCGGGCAGGTGGTCGTGCTGTATTGGTGGGCCAGTTGGTGCCCTTTCTGCGCTGTGCAATCGCCGCTGATCGACCAGTTGCAGCGTGCCCATGGCAGCCGCGGCTTGCGGGTTCTGGGTTTGTCGATCGACAAGAAGGCTGAAGAAGCGGCTGCTCATCTGAAGCGCAAGGGCTATGCCTTCTCGTCCGCGTGGGTCTCAGCCGATGTCGCCCGAGCCCTGCCGAAGCCCAAGGGTCTGCCGGTGACGGTGGTTTTAGGCCGCGATGGGCGGGTGCAGATGAGCGAAGCTGGCCAGCTGTTCCCCGAGGACATTGAGGGCATCGCTCGATTCTTGTGACAGCGGCGCCGGCAATGGCCGTGCTCTTCCTCAGCTCAGGCTGCTGTACGAGCTGCGGTGCCGCGCCAGGCCCGGGCCGCACGCCATCCCAATAGCAGGCCCAGAACGACGGCATACACAGCGACCTCGCCGAAGTTGTTCTTGGCCGAGCGCATCCAGAAGAAGTGCAGGATGCCTAACAAACCAACAAGGTAGACCACGCGATGCAGGACCTGCCAACGCTGCCCGCCCAGGTAGCGAATGGCGGCGTTGAACGAGGTGGCAGCCAGCGGCATCATCAGCAGCAGCGCCGCCGTGCCCACGAGGATGAAAGGGCGCTTGGCGATGTCCGCAACGATGGCTTGCAGGTCGAAGCCCATGTCGAGCCAAGCAAACGCCAGGAAGTGCCAGCAGGCGTAGAAGAAGGTAAACAAACCCAGCATGCGGCGCAGACGGGCCAGCGCGTGCCAGCCGGTCCATTGCCGCAAGGGTGTGATGGCCAAGGTGAGCAGCAGCGCGCGCAAGGTCCAGTCGCCTGTGGCACGGATCAGTGCCTCAGCGGGGTTGGCGCCGAGCTGGTCGTCCACTGCGGCGTAAAGCAGCCAACTGAAGGGCAGCAAGCACACCACAAACAGGGCGGGCTTGATGCTGGGCTTCAGCAGCCAACGATTGACTTGAAAGAAACTCAAGCTCAAACCCGGCCTAAAAGAAGCGCTTCAGGTCCATGCCCGTGTACAAAGAACCCACCTGCGCCTCGTAGCCGTTGAGCATCAGGGTGGGGCGTTTCTTCTCGAACAGGCCGCCCTCGCCAATGCGCCGCTCGGTGGCCTGGCTCCAGCGCGGGTGGTCCACCTGCGGGTTGACGTTAGAGAAAAAGCCGTACTCACGCGGGGCGGCGCGTTCCCAGCTGGTATCGGGCTGTTTTTCAACAAAGCGAATCTTGACGATGGACTTGCCTGACTTGAAGCCGTACTTCCAAGGCACCACCAAGCGCACGGGTGCGCCGTTCTGGTTGGGCAGCACCTCGCCATACAAGCCGAAGGACAGCATCGTCAGCGGATTCATGGCTTCGTCCATGCGCAAGCCTTCCACATAAGGCCATTGCAGCACTGAAGAGCGCAGGCCGGGCATTTGCGCACGGTCGGCCAATGTGACGAATTGCAGATATTTCGCGTTGCCCGTGGGCTCCACACGCTTGATCAGTTCGGCCAGTGACCAGCCCACCCACGGGATGACCATCGACCAGCCTTCAACGCAGCGCATGCGGTAGACGCGCTCTTCCATCGGCGCCAGCTTCAGCAGGGCGTCGATGTCCAGCGTCATGGGCTTCTTGACTTCGCCTTCAATCTGCACGGTCCACGGGCGGGTTTTCAAGGTGTGTGCGTTGCGCGCCGGGTCTTCTTTCTCGGTGCCAAATTCGTAGAAGTTGTTGTAGGCCACCACGTCTTTGTAGGGCGTGGGTTTTTCCATGGTTTGTGCGCCCGCCAAGGCGCTGCGCACGCCGGGCAGCGCAGGGCTTTTGCCCGGCCCTGGTGTCATGGCAAAGGCTTCGCGCGAGGCCCAGCTGGCCATGGCGGCGCCAGCGCCTCCGGTGGCCAGCAAGCCCAGCCACTGGCGGCGCTGCTCGTACAGGCTGCGCGGCGTGATCTCGGTGGCGGGCAGCTCGAAACCCTTTTGTTTGGCAGTCTTCATGGTGCGTTGCTCCTGGTGACCTGGCTGAGTTCGCTGCTTGCGCTTGTGAAGTTACGGCCGACGCGGCGCTCGGGTTTCCACGTGTGCGCTTCAGCACGTAATGTTTTGTGAAGCGGCCAACGCGCAGCAGGGGTGAGGCGTTTCATGTGCGTCCGCTCAACTCTTGAGGAGTGTCCATGAAGACCTGGTTTCTGGCTGCCGCCACCGCAACGCTGACGGCTTTGCTGCCCACGGTAACGCAAGCTTCTGATGTGGGTGTTTCAATTCACTTCAACCAGCCTGGGGTTTTTGGCCGGGTTGACTTCGGCCGACACCCGCAGCCCTACCCACAGCCACGTTACGTGGCGCCGCCGGTGGTGGTGCAGCCGCTGCGTGTTTTGGCGCCACTTGAACACCAACGCCACTGGAACCGGTATTGCCACCTGTATAACGCCTGCGGCGTGCCGGTGGTCTTTGTTCAACCCGAGCCGCACCGGCGGCATGTGGTTCCAGCCTACAGCCATCGCCACGAAGGCCATCGCGATGCACCCGTGGCCCCCCGCGGGTACGGCGCTTACGGTCCCCGTGGGTGGTACGGCGGCTGAACTTCAGCCGATCGGCCCATCGGATGGGCCGGCGCTTTGCCCATGAAAAAAGCCGGTCACTGGGACCGGCTTTATCGTTTCAACAGCTTGCCGCTTTACTGCAGGCCCGCCGCGTAGTCGGAAACGGCCTTCAGTTCGACGTCGCTCATCTTGGCCGCAATGGTGGTCATCTGCGCGCTGTTGCCCCGCGCGCCGGAGCGGAAGCCGGTCATCTGGCTTTCAAGGTAGTCGCCATGCTGGCCAGCCAGGCGCGGGAACTGCGCGGGGATGCCAGAGCCCGTGGGGCCATGGCAGCCAGCGCAGGCCGGAACCATCTTTTCGGCAATGCCGCCGCGCCAGATGCGCTCACCCAGGCGAATGGTGTCTTTGCCCTTGGCAGCGCCAGCCTTGGCCGTTTTGCTGGCGTAGAAGGCTGCAACGTGGCGCATGTCGTCTTCGCTCAGCGTGGCGGCCATGCCGGCCATGATGGCGTTTTTGCGCTTGCCGGATTTGAATTCCTGCAGTTGCTTGACGAGGTATTCCGGGTGCTGCCCAGCGATGATGGGGTTAGCGGGCGCGCCGCGCGTGCCGTCGGACGTGTGGCAGGCGCCGCACACCTGGGTAGCCAAGGCTTGACCCTTGGCCAAGTCAATCTTGAAAGCCGCCTTGGCAGGTTCGGCTGCATGGGCAGGCAGCGCCAGAAACGCGGCTACCAACAGGACAAAGCCAGAGGTCAGAGACGAAATGGTGGACGACTTCATGTCGATGTTTGCCGGGCAAGCGCCAGCACCAAGGGCCAAAACCTGTAGATTTTACAATGCTGCATGACCGCCCCCCCACAGCAAGCCCCGCGCAAGGCGGCTGACAGCCGAAACAAAACGTTCAAAACGGGTGGCCCGCCCTCGAAGAAGGCCCAGCCCGCAGCGGAATATGCCGCCGCGCTGGCCTGGACGCACACGGCACGCTTTCTCACAACCGCCAGCAAATTGGACCAGTTGCCAGCAACTGATTTGCCGGAAATCGCCTTTGTCGGCCGCAGCAATGCCGGCAAGTCCACGGCCATCAACCGGCTGGCGCAGCAAAAGCGGCTGGCCTTTGCCTCGCGCACGCCGGGGCGCACGCAGCACATCAATTTGTTCGAGCTGGGTCCCAAAGACCGGGCCGATGCCCTGTTTGCTGATTTGCCGGGTTATGGCTACGCGGCGGTGGAGCGCGCGGCCAAACTGCGCTGGCAGGAAGTGATGGCGCAATACCTGGCCGAGCGCAGCAGCTTGAGCGGCGTGGTGCTGATGGTGGATTCGCGCCTGGGCTTCACCGACCTGGACCGTCAATTGCTGCAATGGGTGGGCGAGCGCGTGGGCAGCGGTGAAGTGCGGCTGCTGGTGCTGCTGACCAAAGCCGACAAACTCAACCGGCGCGAAGCGCAGGCTTCATTGGCCGCCGCTCAGGCGGTGCTCGCTGAGCTGGCCACCGACCAGGCCGATATCGGCGTGGCGTTGTTCTCGGCGCTGTCGAAGCTGGGTGTCGATGAGGCTGCGCAGGCCCTGCGTGACTGGGTGCAAACGCCGGTCGTGGTCGCAGCGCCTGAAGCGACCGAAACCGCCGAACCCGCAGAGCCTACCGGGCCTGCTGATCCAGCGCCTGGCTGAACAGCTTTCAGGCTTTCAGCCCTCGGGGTAGCCCATCGGGTTCGCGCTTTGCCAGCGCCAAGCGTCGTCGCACATCTGCGCCAAGCTGCGGCTGGCGCGCCAGCCCAGCACCTTTTCGGCGTAGGCGGGGTCGGCCCAGCAGGCCGCCACGTCACCGGCACGGCGCGGCATCACTTCGTATGGCAATTCCTTGCCACAGGCTGAGCTGAAGGCGCGCAGCACGTCCAGCACGCTGGAGCCGTTGCCCGTGCCCAGGTTGAACACATGCGAGCCGGGCTTACCGTGGCCGTGGTTGATCGCGGCGACATGGCCTTCAGCCAGGTCACAAACGTGAATGTAGTCGCGCACGCCGGTGCCATCAGGCGTGTCGTAGTCCTGGCCAAACACGCGCAGGCGCGGCAAGCGGCCCACCGCCACTTGCGCCACGTAGGGCATCAGGTTGTTCGGGATGCCGCGTGGGTCTTCGCCCATGGTGCCGCTGGGGTGCGAGCCCACGGGGTTGAAGTAGCGCAGCGAGGTGAAGGACACCGTCGGGTCGGCGGCGGCCACGTCGCTCATGATGTTTTCCACCATCAGCTTGGTGCGGCCGTATGGGTTCACGGCGCCCAGCGCGCCGTCTTCGCGCAAGGGCATGGGCTGATCGGCGCTGTACACGGTGGCAGAGCTGCTGAAAACGAGCGTTTTGACGTCGGCGCGCCGCATGGCGGCCAGCAGGCTCAGGGTGCCGTTGATGTTGTTGTCGTAGTAGGCCAGCGGCTGCTCGACGGACTCACCCACAGCCTTCAAGGCAGCAAAGTGGATAACGGCGTCGATACGGTGCTCACGCAGCACCTGCTCAACAGCGGCGCCGTCGCGCACATCGGCCTTCACCAGCGGCGGGCGTTGGCCGGCCAGCGCGGCAATGCGGTCCAGCACAGCCGGTTTGCTGTTGCAAAAATTGTCCAGCAGCACCGGTTGGTGTCCGTTTTCAATCAACGAGACGGCGGTGTGGCTGGCGATATAACCGGCGCCGCCGGTGACAAGAATGCGCATGGTTTGAGGGGGCCTGTGCAGGAGGCTGTTGATGCGGCCACGGGCGTGGTTCGCCAGCCTGAATTGTCGGCAGCTCAACATCCCGGCTGAATCCCGCTGAACGAAGCCAAGGTAAGCAATGGTATACAGGGCATGCAAGATTCGGTCTTCACACCTCGGGTTCCAGGAGCAGCCACTTTGGCGCAAGCGCATCCACCGCCTCTCTCGCCTTTGATACTCGACAACTTGGTTGACCGCTTGCACGGCCGCGGTGCCCGGCCGCGCGCTGCCCGCAGTTGGCGCTGCCCTTGCGGCGCGCAGATTTACTTCGACAACAGCCGGTGCCTGAGTTGCGGCGGAGAACTGGGCTATGACCCTCAAAGTGGCCTGCTGCTGAGGCTGCCCGTTGATGCCATGGACGGCACCGCGTTGCTGCGCTGTGCCAACCACCATCAAGTGGACTGCAACTGGCTGCTGCCTGCCAGTGAAGCCACGGCGCAGGGCGGCTGGTGCAAGGCCTGTCGGCTGAACCGAACCGTGCCCGACCTCAGCCGGCTGGGTAACGCCCAAGCGTGGGTGACGATTGAAGCGGCCAAGCGCCGCCTGGTGTCGCAACTGCTGGGCCTGGGCTTGCCCGTGCAATCGCGGCGAAGCGAAGATCTGCATGCGGGCCTGATGTTCGACTTTCTCCAGCCCACGGATGGCGAGCCCCTGCACACAGGCCATCTGAACGGTCTCATCACTCTGAATGTTGAAGAGGCCGACGATGTGCACCGCGAAGCCATTCGCAAGGCCTTGCATGAGCCCTACCGCACGCTGCTGGGCCACTTGCGCCACGAGGTCGGCCACTACTACTGGGACCGGTTGATTGCCTACACCGGATGGTTGAACGCCTTCCGCTTTCGCTTTGGTGATGAGCAGCAAGATTACGCAGAAGCCCTGGCGCGGTATTACGAATTCGGCCCTGCGCCAGGCTGGGACCAGCACTACATCAGCGCCTACGCCAGCGCCCACCCTTGGGAAGACTGGGCCGAAACCTTCGCGCACTACCTGCACATGATCGACGCCATGGACACCGCGCTGAGCTATGGCTGGGTGGCCGAACAATTGACCTCAGGCGCAAAGCCGTTCACCGAAACCATGCTCGACGTGCCCGCCGACGCCAGCCGCTTCTTGGACCTGGTGAACAGCTGGGCCGCACTAACCGTGGTGCTGAACGAGCTGGCCCGCAGCATGGGCCAACGCGACATCTACCCCTTTGTCATCAACGGCGCCGTGGTCGCCAAGCTGCACTTGGTCCACCGGGTGGTGTCGGGGGTTTGAGGATCGGCGCAGGCGCGCTCAGCGCCGCGCGCGCCGCACGCGCAAGATCTCATCCAAAATCAAGCAGCCGGCGCCCAAGGTGATGGCGCTGTCGGCCACATTGAAGCTGGGGAAGTAGCCGCCGGCAAATATCGGCTCCAGCAGCTTGAAGCGGAACTGCAGGAAGTCGACCACGTAGCCGTGTACCAGGCGGTCGACGACGTTGCCCAGTGCACCACCCATGATCATGGTCACGGCGAAGCAGAAGAGCATCTCACCCGGGTGGCTGCGGATCATCCAGATGATGAAGCCCGAAGCTGCGAAGCCCAGCGTGACGAAGAACCAGCGCTGCCAGCCTGCGCCGTCAGCCAGGAAGCTGAACGCCGCGCCGGTGTTGTGCACCCGCACGAAGTTGAAGAAGCTGGTGACGCGTTGGCTTTCACCCAGCTCGAACGACCCCAAGATCGCCACTTTGGTGAACTGGTCCAGCACGATCACCAGCATGGCCAAAGACAACCAGATGGTCAGGCCGAGGCCGTTGTTGCGGTTGCTCATGTCAGGCCACCACGCGGGTTTCTCCCGCGCCATAAAGGTTGCTGGTGCAGCGGCTGCACAGTTCAGGGTGCGCGGGGTCGTGGCCCACGTCGTCGCGCCAGTGCCAGCAGCGGGCGCACTTGGTGGCCGTTGAGGGCTTGACCTGCACGCCCAGGCCGTCACCCATCGCCAAACTCACTACCGATGTGATCATCACGAACTTCAGGTCGTCACCCAAGGCCGCCAGCAAGGTATGGTCTTCCACTGACGTCGTGATGGCAATGTTGGCTTGCAGTGACGAACCCAGGCCACCGCCCGTGCGCACGGTTTCAATCTCGCGGTTGACCGTCTCGCGCACCTCGCGGATGCGGGCCCACTTGGCCAGCAGCGCCTCGTCTGGCGCATCGAAGCGCCAATAAGTTTCCGTGAAGATCGAAGGCGACTGCCCCGGGGCCAGCACGGGCCAGGCTTCTTCGGCCGTGAAGCTGAGGAAAGGTGCCATCCAGCGCAGCATGGCGTGCGTTAGCTGCCACAGCGCCGTTTGCGCGGAGCGCCGCGCCAGCGATTTGGGCGCCGTCGTATACAGCCGGTCTTTCAGCACATCGAGGTAGAACGCGCCCAGGTCTTCGCTGCAAAAGACCTGTAGCTTGGACACGACGGGGTGGAATTCGTAGACCTCGTAGTGCTTCAGCACCTCGGCCTGGAACTGCGAGGCTCGCGCCAGCATCCAGCGGTCGATCTCCAGCATCTCGGCAGCAGACACTGCGTCGGTCTTGGGGTCGAAGTCGCTCACATTGGCCAGCATGAAGCGCAGCGTGTTGCGGATGCGCCGGTAGGCGTCCACCACGCGGGCCAGGATCTTGTCGTCGATGGCCAGGTCGCCCGAATAGTCGGTGGCCGCCACCCACAGGCGGATGATCTCCGCGCCGAGCTTGTTGCTCACCTCTTGCGGCGCGACTGTGTTGCCCAGGCTCTTGCTCATCTTGCGGCCGGAGCCGTCGACCGTGAAACCGTGCGTGAGCAGGCCGCGGTAGGGCGCGCGGTCGTAGAGCGCGCAGCCTAGCAGCAGCGAGCTGTGGAACCAGCCGCGGTGCTGGTCGTGGCCTTCGAGGTAGAGGTCGGCCTCTGGGCCCTCGGTGTGGTGGCCGGGCACGCCGTGCAGGCCCAAGTGGGTTGTGCGCAGCACGTGCGAGAAGGTGCTGCCCGAATCGAACCACACCTCGAGGATGTCGCTGCTCTTGCGGTAGTTCGCCGCGTCGGCGGCGCCCAGAATCTCCTCGGCCGTCACGCGGCTCCAGGCTTCGATGCCGCCCTGTTCGACGATGTCCGCCGCCTGGTCGAGGATCTCCATCGTGCGCGGGTGCGGCTCGCCCGTGTCCATATGCAAAAAGAAGGGCAGGGGCACGCCCCAGCTGCGCTGGCGGCTGATGCACCAGTCGGGCCGGTTGGCGATCATGTCGCGCAAGCGCGCGCGGCCGTTCTCGGGGTAGAACTGCGTGGCGTCGATGGCGTCCAGCGCGAGCTGGCGCAGGGTCTTGGGTGCTTTGTCGGTCGTGAAGATGCCGTGGCCTTCGTCCATGCGCACAAACCACTGCGCGGCGGCCCGGTAGATCACTGGGCTCTTGTGGCGCCAGCAGTGCGGGTAGCTGTGCTCGATGCCCTGCGTGGCCATCAGGCGGCCGGCATTGCGCAGCGTGTCGATGATGACCGGCACGGCTTTCCAGATGTGCTGGCCGCCGAACAGCGGGAAGTCGGCCGCGTAAGCGCCTTGGCCTTGAACCGGATTCAGGATGTCTTTGACACTCATACCGTGCGCGACGCACGAGTTGAAGTCGTCCAGGCCGTAAGCCGGCGAGGAATGCACGATGCCGGTGCCGTCGTCTGCTGTGGCGTAGTCGGCCAGGTAGACGGGGCTCAGGCGTGCATAACCTGAATCCACATGCGACAGCGGATGGTGGAAATTCAGGCCGCCGAGCTTCTCGCCCAGCACCGTGGCGCGCACGGTGCCTTCCAGGCCATAGCGCGCCAGGCACTTCTCCACCAGGCTCTCTGCCAGCAGCAGCAGGCCCTTTGGCGTGTCCACCAGCGCGTAGGTGAGCGCGGGGTTCAGGTTCAGCGCTTGGTTGGCGGGCATGGTCCAGGCCGTGGTGGTCCAGATGACGGCGAAGGCGTCCTTGTCCAGCGCTGGCAGGCCAAAGGCGGCAGCCAGCTTCGCCGGCTCGGCGCACAGAAAGGCCACGTCCAACGTCTGGCTCTTCTTGTCGGCGTATTCGATCTCAAACTCGGCCAGCGATGAGCCGCAGTCAAAACACCAGTACACCGGCTTCAAGCCCCGGTAGACAAAACCGCGCTCGATCACACGCTTGAAGGCGCGGATCTCGCCCGCCTCGTTGGCCTTGTCCATCGTGGCGTAGCGGTGGTCCCAGTCGCCCAGAACACCCAAACGTTTGAAATCCGCCATCTGCAGCGCGATCTGCTCGGTGGCATAGGCGCGGCTTTTGGCCTGCATGTCGTCGCGGCTCAGGCTGCGGCCAAACTGCTTTTCGATGGCGTTTTCAATCGGCAAGCCGTGGCAGTCCCAACCCGGCACGTAGTGCGCGTCAAAGCCAGCCAATTGGCGCGCCTTGACGATCATGTCCTTCAGCACTTTGTTGACGGCGTGGCCGATGTGGATCTGCCCGTTGGCGTAGGGCGGGCCATCGTGCAGCACGAACAACGGTGCGCCGGCGCGCGCCACGCGCAGGCGCTTGTACAAACCTTGGTCGTTCCAGCCTTTGACCCAGCCCGCTTCGCGCTTGGCGAGATCGCCGCGCATCGGGAAAGGCGTGTCGGCCAGGTTGAGCGTCTTGCTGTAGTCGGGAGCAGTCATATCGGGGTGGCGCGGCGCGGGTTGCGCGGTGCATGTAGAAAGGGGCACTGGGCGCCTCGCCGCAGCGCCGTGGTCAGCGGTCAGTGCGCGGGCTTGAATTCACGGCTGCTGGCTCAGCAGCGCCGGCAGCAAATTCGGTCGCGCGTGGATTGCCGGCGCAGCGCCGCATGGCAGCGCCGACCTGCAGCATGTGCGGCCGCCGGCCGGCTGAGGCTGCAAAAACCGAAAAGAGGCGCGCGCACGGACATGGCCGGAGTTTAACGGGCTTGCTCTTAAAGACAGAAAGGCATCACTTGCGGACGGCCTGGGCGGCGTGCCAGCTCAGCGCCTGCGCGCAATCGGAAGCAATGCCGCTACGCAGTTCATCCAGCCCCTCGTAGCGCCGCTCATCATGCAGTTTATGCAGCAGCTCCACGCTGACGCAGCGACCGTATGCGGCGTCGGCCGCCAGCGTGGGCGGCCAATCCAGGCAGTGGGTCTCCAGCAGCACGCGGCCAGCGTCTTCAATCGTGGGCCGCACGCCCAGGCTGGACACAGCAGGCAGCGCCTCAGCCGCTAAGCCATGAACGCGCGAAACGAAGATGCCCATCGCTGCCGGTTTGGGGTGGCCGAAGCGTTGGTTCAGCGTGCGAAAACCCAATTCGCGGCCCAGCTTGCGACCGTGCAGCACATGGCCGCTGACGGCGTAGGGCCGGCCCAGCAGGCTTTGCGCTTGGGCCAAGTCGCCCGCGGCGAGGGCTGCACGAACGGCCGAGCTGGACACGCGCCGGCCATGCACCTCGTAGCTCATCATGCGCGCCACTTCAAAGCCGGCTTGGGCACCTGCGGCGTCCAAAAAAGCGTAGTCACCCGCCCGCTTGGCGCCAAAGCGGAAGTCGTCACCCACGAGCAGCCAGCGCGCTTGCAGGCCCTGCACGAGGATGCGGTCTACAAACTGCTGCGGCGTCAGGGACGACAGCGCATGGTCGAAACGCAGCACCACGCATTGGTCGATGCCACAGCGCGCCAGCTCCAGCAGGGTGTCGCGCATCGTGGCCACGCGCACGGGGGCCGTGTCCGGCTGGCCCAGCTTGCGCGCGAAGAAGTCGCGCGGGTGCGGCTCGAAGGTCAGCACACAGGTCGGCAGGCCCCGCCGTTGGGCTTCACTTTTGAGCAGTGCCAGCATGGCCTGATGGCCCCGGTGCACACCGTCGAAATTGCCGATGGTCAGCGCGCAGCCGCCCGGCGGTGGAAAACGCGGCAGGCCGCGCAGAACTCGCATGCTGTGATTATCGCGAGGCGTCGGGCATGGCCCAGGACATGTTCGCGTCCAGCCAGGACCACTGGCCCGCAGCGCAGTCTGGCGCCAGGTTCAATGGACCAAATTGGCTGCGATGCAAGCCTTCCACGCGGTTGCTCACGGCGGCCAGCATGCGTTTGACCTGGTGGTATTTGCCTTGGATGAGCGTCAAGCGCAGGCTGTGCGTGCCGGTGCGTTCGGCGCCTTCGGCCAGCACCGGCTGCGGGTCGTCGTCCAGCACCACGCCATTGAGCAGCCGCTCGATCTGAGAATCGCTCACCTCGTGTTTGCAAGTCACCTCGTAGACCTTGGGTACGTGGTGCTTGGGCGAGGTCAAGCGGTGAATCAAGGCGCCGTCATCGGTCAGCAGCAGCAGCCCGGTAGTGTCTTCGTCCAGGCGCCCCACAGGCTGCAGGCCGCGCACCCGCAGTGGCAGCGGCAGCAAGCTCATTACGCTGGGGTGGTGCTTGGGTTTCATCGAGCATTCGTAGCCCGCAGGCTTGTTCAGCATCACCAGTGCTTTGGCGTGGTAGGGCCAGGCCCGGCCCTGAATGTGCAGAACCAAGCCTTCGGTTTTCAGCTCTTCGTCGGGGTCGTCATGCACCACGCCGTCGATTTCAACCTGGCCGTCCAGCACACGGCCCACACACTCGCGGCGTGCGCCAAAACCTTGCGAAAAGAGCACCTGTGCCAGCTTCATAGGCCACTTGCAAATTGGAGTAGCGGGTCAGTGTAGGTGGCGCCGTATCCAAAAAAGAAACTCAGCCGCCGAGCAAGTCGAATGCCGCAGGCAAGGTGTCGCGCCCCGGCACCTCCACGCTGCGCGCTGCGCCGACGGCGTTCAGCACCGCGCGCGCCGTCACCTCAGCCGCCATGGCGCCCAGCACCACCAGGTTGCCGGGCACACCGGCGCCCCCAGTTGCCAGCGCAAACAAGGTGTCGCCGTCCAAGGGCGTGTGCACGGGGCT
This sequence comes from Rubrivivax sp., assembly GCA_965249635.1. Classification (GTDB taxonomy): domain Bacteria; phylum Pseudomonadota; class Gammaproteobacteria; order Burkholderiales; family Burkholderiaceae_C; genus Rubrivivax. Next base: position 815,532 of record OZ252249.1, read on the forward strand.
GATGGTGCGCGCCAGGCCGTTGTGGGCCATGCCAGCCAGCTTGCTGCACTGCGCTTTGCTCAGGCGCGTATTGGTGGCAACGACCCCGATGGTGGTGGACATGCCTTGCAGCAGCGCGGCGGGCGCCTGGCCACTGCAAAGCGCGCGTGCGCTGTCGAGCGGCTGGCCGTCGCTGCCACGCGCGCCGGCCAGCACTTGGCCCGTGTGGGGGTTGATGACGTCGCCCACGGCATTGACAGCGACCAGTGCGCCGACTGTGACCGCGCCCACGGTGAGGCTGGCCGTGCCGATGCCGCCTTTCATGGCGCGTTCAGGCCCAAAGAGTTTGCCAATGCTTGCACCCGTGCCAGCGCCTACGCTGCCCTGGGCGGGTGGCTGCGCGCCTGCCGCAAACGCTGCTTCAGCCGCCGCATAACCGGCTGCTGCATCGGGCCGAATAGCGGGGTCGCCGAGCCACAAGTCAAACAACACCGCGGCCGGAACGATGGGCACGCGTGCCGGGCCCGCGGCCACGCCGTGGCCACGTTCCTCAAGCCAGCGCATCACGCCACTGGCGGCGTCCAAACCGAAAGCACTGCCTCCGGTCAACAACACGGCGTGCACGTGTTCCATGCTGTTGCGCGGGTCCAGCAGGTCGGTTTCGCGGGTGCCGGGCGCAGCGCCGCGCACGTCCACGCCAGCCACTACACCTTGTTCGCACAGCACCACGCTGCAGCCCGTGGGCCGGCGTGTGTCGGTGAAGTGGCCGACCTTGAGGCCGCCCACGTCACACAGCGAGCCTGCAAACGGCTGCAGCAGGGCCTCGGTGCTCATCGAGCAGGCACTGGGTCAAGCAAGCTCAGGCGAACACCCCGGCGGTGTCCTGCATGCGTGCCGACACTTCGCCCAAGTGGTGCTGCAAATCGCCCCAGGCCATCTCCAGCATCGTCAAGCGTTTGAAGTAATGGCTGCCGACATATTCGTCGGTGACGCCAATACCGCCGTGCAACTGCACGCATTGCTGGCCCACGTAGCGCATGCTCTGGCCCAATTGCACCTTGGCCTGCGACAGCGCGCGCCGCCGCTGTGGCGCCGGCTCACCCAGCTTCATGCTGGCGAAATAGCTCATCGAGCGCGCCAACTCCAGCTGCATCTTCACATCGGCCATGCGGTGGCGCAGCGCCTGGAAGGTGGACAGAACCACGCCAAACTGCTTGCGTGTATTCAGATACCCCGCCGTGAGGCTAACGAACTGGTCCATGAGGCCCACGCCCTCGGCACACGTGGCGGCGATGCCCACATCGGCCGCACGTTCCAGCAATTGCAGCCCATCGGCACTGATCAGGTGGGCAGGTGCATTTTTGAAGTGCACATCGGCCGCGCGTGCCCCGTCTTGCGTGGGGTAGCCGCGAACCTGCGCGTGCGAGCGCTCGATCAAAAACAGGTGGATGCCGTGCGCGGTATGAGCCGGCACGATGAAGGCATCGGCCTCATCGCCTGCCTGCACCACGCTCTTGTGGCCGTCAACGTGCCAGCGGCCGTGGGCTTCGGAGGCGCGCGTGGTCACCTGGTCCAGCCGGTAGCGCGCTGCGCGTTCTTGGTGGGCCAGCACCACCAGCGCTTCACCGCTTGCGATGCGCGGTAACCATTGCGCCTGAAGGGCTTCGGGACCAGCGGCCAGGATGGACGGCGCCACCAAAGCACCTGCGGCGTAAGGTGCGTTCACCAAGCCTTTGCCCAGCTCTTCCATCACCACCATGGCATCCACCGCGCCAAAGCCCATGCCGCCATGCTCGGGGTCGATGGCCAGGCCGGTCAGCCCCAGCTCAGCCAGCTCGGTCCATACCTCGCGGGTCTTGCCACCGGCCTTGGCCAGCGCGTGCCGGCGCTCGAAGCCAAAACCCTTTTCAACCCAGCGCGCAACTGCGTCGCGCAGGGACATCTGGTCGTCTGAAAATTCGAAGTCCATGATCGTTGCCCTTTCGGCTCACCCGAGAACGGTTTGCGAAACGATGTTGCGCTGCACCTCGTTCGAGCCGCCGTAAATGGTGGTTTTGCGCATGTTGAAGTAGGTGCCAGCCAGGGGCGCACAGTGCGCTGCGCCCACATGGTCGCCTTGCCAGCCGGCTTCCATGGCTTCGTGAATGAAGGGCAGGCTGAAGGGCCCCGCAGCCAGCATCATCAGCTCGCTGTAGCGCTGTTGAATTTCGCTGCCGCGAATTTTCAGCAAGCCCGCCACGTCCAGGCTTTGTTTGCCGGACTTTTCAGCGCTGAGCACACGCAGCACCATCATCTCCAGAGCCACGATGTCCACTTCCAGCAGCGCAATCTGGTCGCGAAAGCGTTGGTCGTCCCACACGCCCTCGGCCTTGGCAATGCGCTTCAGGCGTTCCAGTTCGCGTTTGGCGCGGTTCACGTCGGCTATGTTGGTGCGCTCGTGGCTGAGCAAGTGCTTGGCGTAGGTCCAGCCCTTGTTCTCTTCGCCAATCAGGTTTTCTGCTGGCACTTCGACGTTGTCGAAGAACACTTCGTTCACTTCGGGTTCGCCGTCCAGCAGCACGATCGGGCGCACGGTGATGCCGGGGCTCTTCATGTCGATCAGCAAAAAGCTGATGCCGGTTTGCGGCTTGCCTTCGTTGCTGGTGCGTACCAGGCAAAAAATCCACTCGCCATACTGACCGAGCGTCGTCCAGGTTTTCTGGCCGTTGACGATGTATTTGTCACCTTGGCGCTCGGCACGGGTTTTGACCGACGCCAGGTCCGAGCCCGAGCCCGGCTCGCTGTAGCCTTGGCTCCACCACACCTCGCCACTGGCGATGCCAGGCAGGAAGCGCTTTTGCTGTTCAGCGTTGCCGAAAGTCATGATGACCGGCGCCACCATCACGGGCCCGAAAGGCACCACCCGCGGCGCACCGGCCAGCGCGCACTCCTCTTCGAACAGGTGTTTTTGGATGGCGTTCCAGCCCGGCCCGCCAAACTGTTTGGGCCAGCCCCAACCCAGCCAGCCTTGTTTGCCCAGGATCTTGGCCCAACGCTGCATATCGTCGCGTGTCAGGCGCAGGGCGTTGTGCACCTTGTGGCTCAGCTCGCTTGGCAGGTTCTTGGCAACCCATTGCCGCACCATGGCGCGGAATTCGAGTTCTTCCGCTGTGAAGTTCAGGTCCATCTTGCTGTCTCCGCTGGTCAAGGCAGGTGGAAGATCAGCGTTTCTAGCACGGCCCGGGGTTCCGCGTCTGTCTTGGCTGAGACAAGCGCCCTGACCCTGGCCTCGAAAGGGCCCAGCACTCAGCCGTGAAAACTCTCCAGTTGGCGCTGGCTCAATGCGGCGGCGGCGTCTGGGGCGTCAAGCACCCGTTGCGCAAAACGCTGGCCTTCCTCCGAGATGCGGAAATACTCCACTCCCGGAAAGCCCTTGGGGTTGTCGTATTTGTCGATCAAGCCGTAAGCCTTCAGCGTGTGGAACGAGTGGTACACGGCGGTGCCGTCCAGCACGCAGCCTGAAGCGCTGTCGCCAATGCGCAGCAGCAAGTGTCCACGGCGCAGGCTTTGCAGTGCTTCTGCGAATTCGGTGCGGTCGGCAATCAGCCGGTCGCTCTCAAAAAGACCCATCGTTCATCCCCGCTCAGCTCACCCATTTCGGCGGTTGAGACCCCCGCCTGGCCAAGGAGTATTCAGGGCCTGGGTCGTGGCGAAGCGGAGAAGTGGGGTCGAAAAACGGCCGGTTTGAATCTTGACTTACAAGCTCAATCGCGGAAGTTGGTAAAGCTCAGCGGCAGGTCGGTGATGGCTTGTTTGAGCATCTGGATGGCGGCCTGCAGGTCGTCGCGCTTGTTGCCGGTGATGCGCACGGCGTCGCCCTGGATCTGCGCCTGCACCTTCATCTTGCTCTGCTTGACCTGGTTCGCGATTTTCTTGGCGTTTTCACTGTCGATGCCGGTCTTGAGCTTGACGACCTGACGCACTTTGTCGCCACCAGCCTTTTCAATCTTGGCGCTGAAATCGAGAAAACGGATGTCCAGCTGGCGCTTGCTGAGCTTGTTGACCAAGATGTCCGTGATTTGCGAGATTTGAAAGTCGCTGTCGCCATGCAGCGTCAATTCGCGGTCTTTGGCGCTTTTTTCGGCGAATTCAAGACGCGCGCTGGTGCCTTTGAAGTCAAAGCGCGTGGCAATTTCTTTGCTGGTCTGGTCGACCGCGTTTTTCAGCTCAACCAGGTTGGGTTCGAGAACGGCGTCAAAGCTGGGCATGGTGAGAGGTTCCGGCGTGGCGGTGCCACAAAGAGGCGAAAATTCTGCCATGTCCTCCACCGTACCAGTCCCCATGCCTGAACTCGAGGAGCGGGTCAACCTGCGTGAGCTGAACAGCTTCGGCCTGCCTGCCATGGCGCACCACTTGGCACGCGTGCGCAGCGAAGCCGACGTGCGCCGCATCGTGGACCACCCGCGCTGGGGCCGCACGCCCAAGCTGGTGTTGGGCGGCGGCAGCAATCTGGTGTTCACCAAAGATGTGGAAGGCCTGGTCATCAAGGTGGAAGTGCAAGGCTTGCGCCTGCTCCGGGACGAAGCCGATGCCTGGGTCATCGAAGCCGGTGCAGGCGAGCCCTGGCACCGCCTGGTGGCTTGGTCGCAAGACCAAGGTATTCCGGGCCTGGAAAACCTGGCCCTGATTCCTGGCACCGTGGGCGCAGCGCCGGTGCAGAACATCGGCGCTTATGGCGTGGAGCTCAAAGACCGCTTCGAATCGCTGGACGTGGTGGACCTCGTGACGGGCCGCACGGTGACGCTGGACGCCGTGGCCTGCGCCTTTGGCTACCGCGACAGCGTTTTCAAGCGCCATTTGCTGGGCAAGGCCGTTATCACACGCGTGCGCCTGCGCTGTCCCAAGCCGTGGCAGCCCGTGCTGGGTTACCTGGACCTGGAACGCAAGATGGCGGAAACCGGCAACCACAGCCCGACGCCGCGCACGGTTTTTGACTGGGTGTGCGCCATCCGCCGCGCGAAATTGCCAGACCCCGCAGTCATCGGCAACGCCGGCAGCTTCTTCAAGAACCCGGTGGTGACGGTAGAACAGTGCCGCGACATCATCGGCCGCGACCCCGAAGTGGTGCACTACCCCATGCCCGACGGCAGCATGAAGCTGGCCGCCGGCTGGATGATTGACGCCTGCGGCTGGAAGGGCAAAACCATCGGGGGCGCAGGCGTCTACGACAAGCAGGCGCTGGTGCTGGTCAACCGCGGCGGCGCCACGGGTGGCGAGGTGGTGACCCTGGCCAAGGCCATTCAAGAGAGTGTGTACGGCCGCTTCGGCATCCGGCTGGAAGCGGAGCCGGTGGTGCTTTAGGGACTTTAGCCGTCTGCCGTCACTCAGGCGACAAAGTGCGCCAGGGTCAGCCGGGATGGCGTTAGCGTTGCGACCAAGGTACACCGTCAAACGTCTCTGCCCGCAACGCCAGCACCATGACCAATTTGAACAACGCCATCACCACCGCTTATCTTGCGCCGCACCTGGCTCATTGGCCCAAGCGCCTGCCGCGCCAACTGCAGGTGCCGCAAACCTCGCTGTGGTTCAACCTGGAGGTGACCGCGCGGCGCTTCGCCGATCACAGCGCCTATCGCTTCCTGGGCCGCAGCTTCAGCTTCGCGGAACTGCATCAACAGTCGCTGAACATCGCTGGCTGGCTGCAAACCCAGGGCGTGAAAAAAGGCGACCGCGTGATCGTCTTCCTGCAAAACTGCCCGCAGTACGCGGCAGCGGTGTACGGCATCTTGCGCGCCGATGCCGTGGTGGTGCCGGTCAACCCGATGAACAAGGCTGACGAGTTTGGCCACTACATCACTGACCCGCAGGCGCGGTTTGCCATCACCTCGCACGACTTGACCGGTATCGTGGCCGAAGCTGACGCCCGCCTGCCTGCCGATCAGCGGCTGCGTGGCGTGGTGGTCACGCGCATGAGCGAAGGCGGGCCTGAAGGTTTGGGCCAGGCAGTGGAGCCTGAGGAGGCGCCGGCGGCGCCTGTGATGGACTGGCTGCGCACGGTACGCCCCCTGCCCGACGAACGATTTGTCGCTTGGGCTGACGTTCAAGCGGCTGCACGCGTGCCCTCAGCTCACACCGCGCAGCCCGATGACTTGGCCGTCTTGCCCTACACCAGTGGCACCACGGGCCTGCCCAAGGGCTGCATGCACACCCACCGCACATTAATGAGCAACGCGTCAGGCGGGCAGTGGAGCCAGGTAGGCCCTGAATCCATCAGCCTGGCGGTGGTGCCGATGTTCCACATCACCGGCTTCATGTACGGCGTGCTGGGCAATGTGATGGCAGGCAGCACCTCGGTGCTGCTGCCGCGCTGGGACCGTGAACTGGCCGGGCGGCTGATCTCGCGCCACCGGGTCACGCACTGGACCTGCATCCCCACCATGATCATCGACCTGTTTGGCAGCCCGAACTACCAAAGCTTCGACCTGAGCAGCTTGCGCAACGTATCCGGCGGCGGCGCGGCCATGCCCCAAGCCGTGGCCGAGCGCTTGCAAAACGAATTTGGCATCACCTTTGCCGAAGGTTACGGCCTGACCGAAACCGCCGCGCCCAGCCACGCCAACCCGCCCGAACGCGCCAAGCTGCAATGCCTGGGCATGCCGATATTTGGTGTGGATTCGCGCATCATCAACCCCGACACCTTGCAGGTGCTGCCCGTCGGCGAAACCGGCGAAATCGTCACCCACGGGCCGATGGTGTTCAAAGGCTATTGGGGCCACCCGGAGGCCACGGCCGCTGCGTTTATCGACATCGACGGCAAGCGCTTTTTCCGCACCGGCGACCTGGGCCGCATGGACGACGAAGGCTACTTCTTCATCACTGACCGCCTCAAGCGCATGATCAACGCCAGTGGCTTCAAAGTGTGGCCCAGCGAAGTGGAGCTGCTGCTGTTCAAGTGCCCGCTGGTGCAAGAAGCCTGCGTCATTTCAGCCAAGGACGACTACCGCGGCGAAACGGTCAAAGCCGTCATCGTGCTGCGCGAAGCAGCCAAAGCCACGGCCCAGCCGCAAGACATCGTTAACTGGGCGCGTGAGCACATGGCGGCCTACAAAGTACCGCGCTTGGTGGAGTTTGTCGATGCGCTGCCCAAAAGCGGCAGCGGCAAAGTGATGTGGCGGCTGCTGCAGGAGCGCGAGCCCAGATCTCCCGTAGCGGGTTCAGGGCGCTAAGGCCCGGCGCCCGCCTGAACCTCATGCGTGCGCGTGCTGCGGGGCGTCAATCTCAAACTGAGAGACCGCGCTGACCAGTGCACTGGCCTGCGCTTTCAAGCTTTCGGCGGCCGCTGCGCTTTGTTCGACGAGCGCAGCGTTCTGCTGCACTGCCTCGTCCATTTGCGCCATGGCTTGGCCCATTTGGCTGACGCCTTGGCTTTGTTCAGCGCTGGCCGCGCTGATCTCGCCCACGATGGTGGCCACTTGCTGCACAGAAGCCAGCAGCTCTTGCATGGTTTGGCCCGCGCGGTCAACCAGTTTGGTGCCCGCATCCACTTGCGAGACGCTGGCCGAGATGAGCTGGTGAATTTCTTTGGCAGCAGCGGCACTGCGCTGCGCCAATGAGCGAACCTCTGATGCCACCACGGCAAAACCGCGCCCCTGTTCGCCGGCCCGCGCGGCTTCAACGGCCGCATTCAGCGCCAGGATGTTGGTTTGAAAAGCAATGCCGTCGATCGTGCTGATGATCTCGGCGATGCGGCGCGAACTGTTGTTGATGCCGCCCATGGTGCTGACCACTTGGCCAACCACCTCACCGCCACGCTGCGCGATGCTGCTGGCGGTGTGAGCCAATTCGTTGGCGCGCTGCGCGCTGTCGGCGTTGTTGCGCACCGTGGTGCCCAGCTCGCTCATGGTGGCGTTCGTCTGCTGCAGGGCTGCGGCTTGCTGTTCAGTGCGCAGGCTCAATGTGCTGTTGCCTTGCGCAATCTGCACGCTGGCCGTGGCAACGCCCTGCGCATGCGCGCGCACGTCACCCACGGACTGCACCAAACTGCTCTGCATGCGGGCCAGAGATTGCAGCAGCAAACCGGTCTCGTCGTTGGCGCTGCTTGCGATGGGGTGTGCCAGGTCACCTTTGGCGATGCGCTCGGCTGCCGCCAAGGCTTCGTTCAAAGGCTTGGTTACTGAACGGATCAACGACAGCGCCATGATGGTGGCCATGGCCAAGGCCGCCAGCCCCAGGCCCACGATCACCAGGCGTGCCATGTTGGACGCGTTGTCGGCGGCGTGCCCTGCAGCCTGTGCATGGCCTGCGGTGGCTTCAGCCAGCGCCTGCAACGCGGCCATGATGCCGTCGAGCGCTTTGCGCGAATCGCCTTCCAGCTTGGCCATGGCTTCTTCGGTGGCCCATTGTTCAGACTTTTGAATCACCTCGGTGTGCACTTTGAGGTAAGCCGCCCACGCGTTGCCGAGGGCGTTTTGAAGCGCGCGGTCTGCGTCGCTCTCAGCCTGGTTTTCGGCTGGGCTTTCGGTTGCGGTTTCCGCGTCATCGCCCTTGAATGCCAAAGCCTGGTCGATGCCGGCTTGCAGCTTGGCCAGTTCAGCCTTGGCCTGGTCTTTGGCTGCCTTGTCACTTTGAAGCACGTGACGTAATTCTGTGGAACGAAAGTTCAGGAACAAACCTTCGAACTTCGACACGTGAGCGATGGCAGGCAGCCAACGCTGGCTGACCTCGTGATTCAGGCCGCTGAGCTGCAGCAGCAGCGCCCAGGTCATGGCCAGCGTGACGATCATCAGCAAGGCCATGGCGCCAAAACCGAGCTTCAGGCGCGCAGAAATGCGCAGTGATGAAAATTTCATGATCGTGCCCAATCACATGTCACCTGCCTGATGACTTAATCATTAAGGTGGACGTTAGCTATTTATCTTGCACCTATCGACATCAATTGATTGCGCCTTAACAGGCAGGAGAAGCCGACGTTTCTTTTTTCCTTTTCCAGCTCTCGGGCTTCTTGCGGCACCAAACTGGTGCCGGCGTGCGGCTGTGCCCTTAAGCCAGGCCGGCCAAAGCCCAGACTTGGGCGCGCCCGAAGTCTTGCGCCGTGCAGGTCAAGGCCGCAGCGGCCATGCCCACGCGCAAGGCCACTTGCGGCGGCAGGCCTTCAGCCAGGGCGAGCAGCAGTGCGCCGTGCAGCGCGTCGCCAGCGCCATTGGTGTTCACGGCGCGCACCGAGTGGGCGGGCCATGTGACAGCTGCTTGCCCGGTTGGGCGCCAGATCAAGCCACCGGCACCGCGTGTCACGGCCACATGGGCCGTGGGCAAAGCCACGCAGGCCGCTGCGAACAAGGTGGGCAACGAAGCGTTGTGGTCGTCGGCCCAGGCGCGCAGGCCGTCGGTTGAGAACACCACCCAATCGGCCAGTGGCGCCAGTGCGCGCAAGTGGGCTGTTGGGGCAACGTCGGCATCCAACAAGCTGGGAATGCCGGCGTGGCGTGCCAGTTCCAAGGCGCGTTGGGCGCCGGGCGGCCAACGCGGGTCAACTTGCAGCGCAAGAACACCAGCCAGCCACGTTTCATCGGGCAAAGGCGCCTGCTCTTGCGCATTGCCACGCACGTTGTGGCCTTGCCGTTCGCCTTGGGCATCAACCAACACCACCGAGGTGCTGGTGCGCGCGCCCGCAATCACGCAGGGCGCCACCAGTTCAACCCCTGCCGCCTGCAAATCGTCTGCCAGGGCGCGGCCCGTCTTGTCGTCGCCCATCGGCGCCGCCAGCCGGACGGCGGGCGATGTGGCCGCGCGCAGCCTCTGGGCTGCCAGGGCTGCGTTCGCGCTCATGCCACCGGGCCTGCAATGGAAGCTGTTGGCCACCCACTTGCCGGGCTCCGCCAGCAGCTTGGGCACGGTGAAGATGTGGTCCCACACCGCATGCCCGACAAAGGCGATGTGCGTCATGGGAGCTGAGATTTGCTGCGATGCAGCATTTGAGCCGACATCCGCGCATCGTAGTGGTTTCGGCGCGCGTTGTGCGTCCCCCAACGCTGCGCATTAGGGATCAACCACGCGGCTGCGCCGCGTCAGTTGGACATCAGGTCGAGTGTTTCTGGGTGCCGCTTCATGTAGGTGGCTACGTAGCTGCACTGCGGCACTACCAGCAGCTTCTGTGCGCGTGCCCAATCGAGTGCGGCTTGCACCAGGGCCGCTGCAATGCCCCGGCCACCGAGCGCCGGCGGTACTTCGGTGTGGTTCATGACCATCTGAGCGCCGCCGCCGGACAGGCGGTAGTCGCACACGCTCAAGTGGCCGTCCAGCTCCACTTCAAAACGGGAGGCGGCGGAGTTGTGGCGCACTTCAAAACCAGGGCTTGCTGAAGTCATCGTGAAGCATCCCTTGAGGGTGTTGTCGGAACTTTTTTGTCACGGCCGGTGCCACTCAAGCGTTGCCACAAGAAGGCAACTTCCAGCGCGCGCATATCGGCCACCTGCGCGTTGTCGGCAGCACCGGCATGACCACCTTCGATATTCTCGTAATAGGTGACGGCGTGGCCCTGTTCGAGCATGCGCGCAGCCATCTTGCGCGCGTGGCCCGGGTGCACGCGGTCGTCGCGGGTGCTGGTGGCCAGCAGCAGGGGTGGCAATTTGGCGTCGGCTTTGACGTTCTGGTAGGGGCTGTAGCGCGAGATGACAGCCCAGTCTTCCGGCTTATCGGGGTCGCCGTATTCGGCCATCCAGCTGGCGCCGGCCAGTAGCTTGTGAAAGCGTTGCATGTCCAGCAAGGGCACTTGGCATACCACGGCGCCAAACAGTTCAGGCCGCTGCAGCATCACCGCGCCCACCAGCAGACCGCCATTGCTGCCCCCTTGAATACCCAGGTGCTGTGGGCTCGTGACGCGTGTCTTGATCAAGTCTTCCGCGACGGCCGCAAAGTCGTCGTAGCTCTTTTGCTTGTTGGCCTTGATGGCGGCTTGATGCCAGGCCGGGCCATATTCACCACCACCACGAATGTTGGCCACCACCAGCACACCGCCGCGCTGGAACCAGCCGGTGCCGAAGAAGCCCGAATAAAACGGCTTCACGCTGACCTGAAAGCCGCCGTAGCCGTAGAGCAAAGTCGGGTTGTTGCCGTTGGCCGTAGCGCCCTTGGGCCACACCACGAAGTAGGGCACCCGTACGCCGTCTTTGCTGGTGGCAAAGCGTTGCTCGGCGCGCATGCCCGTGGCGTCAAAAAAGCTGGGCCGGGTTTTCAGGCGCTCGCGCGCATCGGTGCCGGTGCGCGCAAGGTACAGCGTGTCGGGCGTCAAAAAATCGGTGTAGCTCAGCGCGTAGTGCTCAGCCAGCGGGTCGTTGGGTACTTCGCTGTCATGCCAGGCTTGCACGCTCAGGTTGCCGGGGAAGGGTGCTTCGATATCGTGCGAAACCCAAGTGGGTTTGCCCCCATCGGCCTGCACTGGGCGCCACTCCTGCAAGCGTCCAGCCACGTGCTCCATGATGCTGAGCACCACGGTGCCGCGCGTGAGCGCTAAGCCTTCGAGTGATCGCGACGCGGTGGGCGTGAACAACGCGTTGAAAACCGGCTTGCCGGCGCGCAGGGCTGCTTCATCGGCGGCCAGCAGGCTACCTGCCGGCCAGGTTTTGCCGTCCTGAACCCAGTCGCTACGCAACTTGACAAGCGCGCGGCCGTACCAGAACGACACATCCGCGTCGTCAGGCTTGGGTACCTGCACGGGCTTGCCGCTGGTATGACGGTCTTGGACCCAAAGCTCATTGCGGTAGAAGTCAACGGCGCGCTGAAAGATTTGCTTTTCAAAGCCGGGTGTGTGATCCACGCCCACCCAGGCGCCAACGTCTTTGGGCTGGCCTTCGAAAACGGTCGTAGCCGCACCCAAGGCGTCGCCGCGTTTCAAACGTTTGACGACGCGTGGGTAGCCCGAATCCGTCATCGAGCCGGGGCCGAAGTCGGTTCCCACCAGCAAGGTGTTTTTGTCAGCCCAGGCCACATCAGTCTTGGCTTCCGGCAGGCGGAAACCGCCTTCGACAAAGCGCCGCGTACTGAGGTCGAATTCGCGCACTTCGGTGGCGTCGGCGCCGCCGCGTGAGAGCCGAACCATGCACGGTCCGTCGCTTGGCCCCAGACAATCAAAACCCTTGAAGACCCAGTTGGTGTTTTCGGCTTTACCCAAGGCGTCGATGTCCAGCAGCGTTTGCCACGCGGGCTCGGCTTTGCGGTACTCGTCCAGCGTGGTGCGGCGCCACAGGCCGCGCGGGTTGGCCGCGTCTTGCCACAGGTTGTAGAGGTGACTGCCGCGCCGCGTGACGGCAGGAATACGGTCTTTGGAATCCAAGATCGCGCGAAAGCGGTCGCGCGTGGGCTCGAATTCAGGCCAGGCCTGAAGCTGCTGGCGCGCCTGTGCGTTGCGCTCGCGCACCCAAGCCAGCGCCCTTTCACCCTGAACCTCTTCAAGCCAGAGGTAGGGGTCGGCGGGCTGAGCGGTGGCGGGTGTGGTCATGGCGGCGATGGACAACAAAGTGGCGCCCAACCAGCTTCTGCAAGAGAGGCCAAGGCAGGGTCGGTGCAATAAGTTAGGCATGGCGCAATTTGAACCCGATATTGCTTCTGTCTATGAAATTTATGAAAGCAATTATTTTGGTAGGTCAATAGATAACAACTAAAGTGAGATTTCTGTTCCAGGTCAAAGGAGATCGTGATGAGCAAGCCCAACGCTGAAGCCCAATGCCCCTTTCACGCCGCACACGCCGCCGGCGGCGCACGCGCCACGCACGGCGCGCAGTCCAACGCCGACTGGTGGCCCAACCAACTGAACTTGGCCATCCTGCACCAGCACCAGCCCGTGTCCAACCCGATGGACCCTGACTTCAACTACGCCGAAGCCTTCAAAAAGTTGGACTACGCGGGCCTCAAGCAAGACCTGGCCGCCTTGATGACCAACAGCCAAGACTGGTGGCCCGCTGACTACGGCCACTACGGCGGCCTCTTCATCCGCATGGCCTGGCACGCGGCCGGCACCTACCGCACGGCCGACGGCCGCGGTGGCGCCAATACCGGCAACCAGCGATTCGCGCCGCTGAACAGCTGGCCCGACAACGGCAACCTCGACAAGGCGCGCCGCTTGTTGTGGCCCATCAAGCAAAAGTACGGCAACGCCATTTCATGGGCTGACCTCTTCATCCTGGCCGGTAACGTGGCCATGGAAACCATGGGCTTCAAGACCTTCGGTTTTGCAGGTGGCCGCCCCGACATCTGGGCGCCCGAAGAAGACATCTACTGGGGCGCCGAAAAAGAATGGCTGGCCACCAGCGACAAAGCCAACAGCCGGTACTCAGGCGACCGCGATCTCGAGAACCCTTTGGCCGCTGTGCAGATGGGCCTGATCTACGTGAACCCGCAAGGCCCGGACGGCAAACCCGACCCCGTGGCCAGCGGCCGCGACGTGCGCGAGACCTTCGCCCGCATGGCGATGGACGACGAAGAAACCGTGGCGCTGGTGGCCGGCGGCCACACCTTCGGCAAGATGCACGGCGCTGGCGACGCGGCCTTGGTGGGCCCTGAACCCGAAGGCGCGCCCATTGAAGCCATGGGCTTCGGCTGGGCCAACCAGCACGGCACCGGCAAGGGCGGCGACGCCACCACCAGCGGCTTTGAAGGCGCCTGGAAGCCCAACCCCACCACCTGGGACATGGGCTACTTCAAGGTGCTGTTCAAGTACGAGTGGGAGCAGATGACCACGGCAGCCGGCGCCATCCAGTGGCGCGCGAAGAATGTGGAGCCGCAAGACATGGTGGTGGACGCCCACGACCCCAGTAAGCAGCACCCGCCGGTGATGACCACGGCCGACCTCTCGCTGCGCTTTGACCCGGCTTACGAAAGAATCTCACGCCGCTTTTTGAAGAACCCCAAAGCTTTTGCCAACGCCTATGCCCGCGCGTGGTTCAAGCTGACCCACCGCGACCTGGGCCCCAAGAGCCGCTACCTGGGCCCGGAAGTGCCGGCCGAAGACTTGATCTGGCAAGACCCGCTGCCAGCGGTCAACCACAAACTGATCGGGTCAGCCGACGCCAAAGCGCTGAAAGCGGCGGTGCTGGCCTCGAGTTTGTCGGTAGGTGAGCTGGTCTCCACAGCCTGGGCTTCGGCCTCCACCTTTCGTGGCTCCGACATGCGCGGCGGCGCCAACGGTGCGCGCATCCGCCTGGCTCCGCAAAAAGACTGGGAGGCCAACCAACCCACGCAACTGGCCAAGGTGCTGCGCGTGCTGGAGCAAATTCGCAAGCGCTTCAACGCCGCGCAAACCGGTGGCAAGCAAGTGTCCTTGGCCGACCTCATCGTGCTGGCTGGCAACGCCGGTGTCGAAGCCGCTGCCAAAGCCGCGGGTCACAAAGTGACGGTTCCTTTCACTCCCGGCCGCACCGACGCGTCCGCCAAACAGACGGATGTCGACTCGTTTGACGTGTTGGAGCCCGTGGCTGATGGTTTCCGCAACTTCCGCAAAAAGGCCTACAGCGTCTCGCCCGAAGCCATGCTGCTGGACAAGGCACAGTTGCTCACGCTCAGCGCGCCGGAAATGACCGTGCTCGTCGGCGGCTTGCGTGTGCTCGGCGCCAACCATGCCGGCGGCGCAGCAGGTGTTTTCACGGCGCGGCCTGGCCAGCTCACGCCGGACTTCTTCGTCAACCTGGTGGACATGTCCACCGCGTGGAAGCCGGCGGGTGACAAGGCCACGGACAACGCGTATGAAGGCCGCGACCGCAAGACCGGCGCGCTGAAGTGGAAAGCCACGCGCGTGGACCTGGTCTTCGGTTCCAACTCACAACTGCGCGCCATTGCCGAGGTTTATGCCCAGCGCGACAACGCCAAAAAGTTCGTCAAGGACTTCGTGGCGGCGTGGACGAAGGTGATGGAACTGGACCGGTTCGACCTGCGCAACTGAGCCCAGGTCACAGGCTCGGCAATTTCACCCTGCTGCGCTGCGAGCCTCCACACGGGCAATATTGGTGTGGTGGGCTTCCAGCATGGCCTGCAAATCTGTGCGCAGCTTGGCGTCTTCAACGCGCGGAATCAGCGCCTGCAGCTTGCGCACCACCCAAGCCTGGCCGCGGTTCAGAAACATCAAGCGGGCCTCAACCTCGGCAATGGCCATGGCCTTGCCGTGGAAGGCGCCGGTCACGCTCGACGGGGTGGCTTCCAGATTTCTGATCGCACCCATCAGCATGCCGCACCACTGCACCTCGTCTTTGTGGATGTCGCCGATCAGCGCCACCACATCGCCTTGCGTCACTTCACGCCCTGTTTCTAGCGCCACGCGCGCACCAGCGCGCTCGGCTTCCAGCAATTCGTTCAGGGCAGCCAGAAGTTCTTCACGCGGGATGGGGCCGGCGGGTGATATGGCACTGCTGTTCGGGGCGGGGGGCTTGGTCATGGCCTGGGTTCCTCGGTCAAGGCTCGGATGGCCAGCATCCTAGCCGCGACAGGCGGAGCCGCTCCTCGTCATCACCTATGGCAACAGGCCATGTGCGTCGGCAGACTGCGCAGCGGTAGCTTTCAACGTGACAAGGAGCGCTTCGATGAATCTGTTCGCACACCCGTGGTGGCGTCGCACCGGCGCGGTTCTTCTTCTGGGCCTGTCCAGCGCATGGACACAGGCACAGCCGGGTTTGATCGTGGACACCGCCGCCGTCGAAGCCGCGCTCAAGCGTGGCGCCGTGCTCTGGGACGCCCGCAGCGCGCGCGACTATGCGGAAGGCCACATCCCCGGCGCGGTGCACTTCGGCGCACCCGGGGACCTGTTTCGGGACGCCAACCGGGAGGATCCGCCTTCCGCAGCGGTGGCCAGCCAGCTGTTCGGCCAAGCCGGGGTCGACATCCTGAGCCGCGAAGTCATCGTCTATGGTTTCAAGGGCGACGCCATCGCCTACTTCGCTGCGCGCATGCCGGAGTACTACGGTGCGTCCCACGCCAAGGTCTACCACGGCGGCATTGACGATTGGCGGGCCGCCGGCAAAGCCGTGACGCAGGAGGCCACGCGGCTACCGCCCGTGGCGCTCAACCTGCGCACCGAACGAGCAGGCACCCTGTGGACCGTGAATGACATCGAGCGCTCCCGCGCGGGCGGCTCACAGATCATCGATACGCGCACCGCCAAGGAATTTGCTGGCGAGGACATTCGCGCCATCCGCGGCGGCCACATCCCCAGCGCCATCAACATCCCCTACGAAGCCAACTGGCAAGACCCGGCTGCGGCGAGCAAGCTGGCTTCGCGCCAGGTCAAGGACCGCGACGGCATGAGTTTGAAGTCGACCGAGGACCTGCGGCGCTTGTACGCCGGTCTCGACCCTAACAAGGAGACCGTCGTCTATTGCCAGAGCGCGGTTCGCGCCTCAGAGACCGCGGTCGTCCTGCGCGAGCTGGGCTTCAACAAGGTCAAGGTCTACGAGCCGTCCTGGCTGGGTTATGCGGGCGTGCTTTCGGCACCGGCCAACAACGAAGTGTTTGTCAATGTTGGCGCGATCAACGGGCAGATGGCGGGCCTGCAGGCCCGGCTGCGTGCGCTGGAAGAGGAGCTGGGGCGGCTGCGCACAGCGGCGCCGCGCTGATCCGCGCGGACTGCAGTGACCCTTTGGCTACGGACGCGGACGCGGACTTGCCAGGTGCCAAAGGCTATTGCTCATGCGCGCAACCATCAACGCCGCATGGCCGCTCCAGCAAATCGCTCGGTGCATTGCTGCAGCTTGTTGAAGGCGTCGCCACTGCCCGCTAACGAATAGGTCCAGTTGCCGCCTTTGCCCTCGATGGTCAAGCGTTGGCCGGCGGTCAGCGCATCGATAGGACCGGGCTCGTTCACCAAAGTGAAGCCCCAAAACTCGAAACCTGTTTCGGGGTCAGGCAGCACGCGGGTTTGAACCGTGTCGATGGCGTCGGGCGAAGGCTTGTCGACGTACCAGCGCGCTGCAAAGGGCTTGCTCTGGTCGGCCTTGGAGTAGCCCGAAAAGGCCACGTGGATGTCTTTGCCGTCGTCCATGAAGACCAGCCAGTTTTCAGTGCCGAATGCCTTTTGTGCCTTGCACATGGCAAAGCCCTTGCCACGCGCGTCTTGCGCAACCAGCACCACGTTCCATCCGCCCACCTTGGCAAAAGGGAAGTCTTTGACAGCGGGCTTGGCTTGCGCCCAGGCCGTTGCTCCAACAGTGGCCAGCGCTGCGGTAACAAGGCAGCGGGCGGCGATTTGCAATTTCCAGGCTTTGGTCTGGCGGTGCATTGGGAGGGTGTGGCTCAAGGCAGGTCTCCAGGTGGTGAGCGGGGTGCGAGGTGCGGCGTATGGCGTGTGGCGTGTGGCGTGTGGCCCACGGGGCCGCAGCTTAGGCAGCTGGGGTGCGGGCTGCCATCCCACAAACCAGCGTCGCACTCGACGTTCAACGTTCGAAAGTTCAACGCTTGATCGGCTGCTTCAGCACCTGCGGCACGATCTCCACATCGCCTTGGTCGGCGTGCAGCCAGATGTGCCCGTCTTGAATCGTCAGTTGCCACTGCATGGCGCGCTGTGCGAGCTTGGCCAGCGCTTGGCTTTGCTCGGCGGGAATTTGCCAGACGGTCAGGTTGTTCAAGCGTGTCAGCTTGTTTTCAATGGCTGCCCACCACACGGCCACGGCCGGGCCATAGGTGTACAGCGTGACACGCTCGGCACGGCCGCAGGCTTTGATCAGGCGGCGGTCGTCGGGCTGGCCCACTTCCATCCAATGCACCAGCTGGCCGGTGAGGTCGGGTTGCCACAGGTCGGGCTCGTCGGTGTCTGACAAGCCCTTGGCAAATACCAGATTGCCGCGTTCGTCGTCGGCCGGCACTTGCAAGGCAAAGGCCAGCAGGCGAATCAGCAGGCGCTCTTCGGTTTCTGAGGGGTGCAGCGCCAGGGTCAGCGCATGGTCGGCGTACAGCGGCCGGTCCATGTCAGCAATTTGCAGCTGGGCTTTGTAGATCGTCGCTTTCAGCGCCAAGGGGCAGGTCCTCTCGGAGTGCGGCCTGGCGCTCGCGGCCAGGCCTCAGGGTTTTTCGGCTACGCGCTTGAGGTTGGCCAGACCACCTTCAAAGTCCTTGCCCACCATGCTGTCGGCAAACAGCGCCATCCAGCGGAACAGCGGATTGGAACCCATATTGCCGTTCATCACCCAAGTCACTTGAGTTGCAGCGCCTTCGGGCTTCAGGCGCAGTTCGCCGCCGGAGGTTGTGCCGAAATCGGGGAAGTACAGGTCATAGGCCAAGCGTTGCCCGGGCTCAGCGGCAGTGAAGCTCATCTTGCCGTCGCCCTCAGTCTTGCTTTTCCATTCCCAGGCTGCGCCGGCGCCAGACGGTGGGCCGCTGTAGGTGATGGCCATGGCCGGGTCGCGCTGGTTCCAAACCGACCACTGCTTCCACTGCCGGGGGTCGGCGATGAGCGGGAAGATTTTTTCAGGCGCCGCCTGGATGCTCACGCTGCGTGTGACGCTGAAATTGGATGAAAGAAACAGCCCGCCGATGAACAGCACGACGGCCAAGAGGGCCACCAAGCCGAACAACCATTTGACGACTTTCATGTTTGATTCCCCGAGTAGTTCGGCCGCAGGCAGCACGCTGCTGGGTCGGAGTCGTTGAAAGAGGCGAGTGTCGTTCTCTGAACAGCGACTGCAAAATACCCCCAAAGACAGTAGGCCTTGCGAACCGCTTTGTCACAGAAAGCGCCGGGCCTTGCACCTGTCGCGATGGCATGATCTGCGGCTTCGTGCCGCACCGTGCACATCAACTTGAACCGCCCCTCACCATGGCCCAAGACATGAGCAACCCGCTGCTTCAAGACTGGCAAACCCCGCACCAACTGCCGCCGTTCGCCAGCATCAAAACCGAGCACTTCGAGCCCGCCATTGAAGTGGCCATGGCCCGCCACCGTGAAGAGATTGAGGCGATTGCCGCGCAGGCCGAGCCGCCCAGCTTCCCCAACACCATCGCTGCTTTCGACCGAACGGGCCGCCTGCTGGGGCGTGTGGAGTCGGTGTTCTCCAACTTGAGTTCTTCTGAAACCTCGCCTGAACTGCAGGCCGTTGAAATGCGCGTGGCCGCGCCCATGGCTGCGCACGGCAGCGCGGTGTACATGCACCAAGGTGTCTTCGAGCGCATCGACCTGATCCACAAAGTGCGCCACCAACTGGGCCTGACGCCCGAACAGGTGCGCTTGACGGAACGTGTGCATCTGGACTTCGTTCGCTCCGGCGCCAGCCTGGCCCCGCAGGCGCGCCAACGTTATGCGCAGGTGATGGAAGAGTTGGCCTCACTGACCACGCAGTTTGCGCAGAACGTCCTGCACGACGAATCCAGCTGGCAACTGGTGTTGCGCGCGGAGGCCGACCTCGCAGGCCTGCCAGAGTTTGTGCGCGCGGCTGCCCAGCAGGCGGCCATCGACCGCAAGGTCGAAAAGGCTTGGGTCATCACGCTGAGCCGGTCGCTGATCGTGCCGTTCCTCACCTTCAGTGAACGCCGTGACCTGCGCGAACAAGCCTGGCGCGCCTGGACCAGCCGGGGCGAGCACGCAGGCGAGCACGACAACCGCGGCATTGCGCGCGACATCCTGCGCTTGCGCAACGAACAAGCGCGCCTGCACGGCTACCCGAGCTATGCCGATTACGCGCTCACCGACACCATGGCCGGCACGCAAGACGCCGTCAGTCGCTTGCTGAACGATGTGTGGCCGCGCGCCCTGGACGCCGTTGAACGTGAACGTCAGATGCTGCGTGAGGTGATGGTGGACGAAGGCGCCGGCGGCCAGACACTGGAAGCCTGGGACTGGCGCTATTGGGCCGAGAAAGTGCGCATGGCGCGCTACGCCGTGGACGACGCGGCGCTGAAGCCTTACTTCCGGCTGGAGAACATGGTGCAAGCGGCGTTTGACTGCGCGCAGCGCCTGTTTGGCCTGCAATTCACGCACCGCGCAGACCTACCGGTGTACCACCCCGACGTCAAAGCCTACGAAGTGCGCGACGCTGCGAATGCGCCAGTAGGCATCTTTTTGCAAGACAACTTTGCCCGCGCCACCAAGCGCAGCGGCGCGTGGATGAGCTCGCTGCGCTTGCAAAACCGCAATGAACCCGATGGCGGCCACGCACTGCCCGTCATCATGAACAACAACAACTTCGCCAAGGGCTCGCCGGACGCGCCCACGCTGTTGTCAACGGACGATGTGCGCACCTTGTTTCACGAGTTTGGCCACGGCCTGCACGGCTTGCTGAGCAACGTGACCTACGAGCGCCTGTCGGGCACCAATGTGCTGCGCGACTTTGTTGAACTGCCGTCGCAGATTTTTGAACATTGGGCCGAAGAGCCCTCCGTGATGCAAAAACACGCAATCCACTGGCAGACCGGCGAGCCACTGCCGGCAGAGCAAATTGACAAGATCCAGCGTGCCCGCAAATTCAACCAAGGCTACGAGACCGTGCGCTACTGCGCCAGCGCCTTGGTGGACATGGCTGCGCACGCGCTCACCGATGCCCAGCCGCCCGAAGACCTGTGCGCTTTCGAGGCGGCTGAATTGAAGCGTTTGGGTTTGCCGCATGGCGTGGGTTTGAACCACCGCTTGGTTCACTTTCAGCACCTGTTTTCAGGCTCAAGCTATGCGGCGGGTTATTACGTTTATATGTGGGCCGAAGTGCTGGACGCCGACGGCTACGACGCCTTTGTCGAAGCCGGCAGCCCTTTCGACCCGCGCGTGGCCGAAGCGCTCAAACGCTACATCTACAGCAGCGGCAATTCGCTGCCGCCAGCACAGGCGTTTGAAAGCTTCCGTGGGCGCGCGCCGCAGGTGTTGCCCATGCTCAAGCAAAGGGGTTTGGTAGAGGAGGGCGCTTCGGCCTGAGGATCCCCCTAGCTTTGGCCTTGTTGGGCGCTGTTGAGATTCCTATGCTGCCGGGTCTTAAACCCCCGTCGCGCACCACAGCGACCCAGCACCATGACCCCACGACTTGCCTTTGCCCTCCTGCCCTTGGCCGCCAGCTTGGCTCAGCCTGTGTTGGCCCAGGGCGAAGAGCCCTTCGGCCCCAACGTCGGCGCGTGGCGCTTCACCCAGGCCGTTGACAAGAACAACCTGGTTTATTGCCGCGCCATCTACAAGAGCGGCGCCGAAGAGCTGCGTTTTGGCCGCATTTCCAACGGCAACAATTGGATCAACACGCCGGCCACCACACCCAGCGGCAAGATCGTCGGCGCCAGCCTGAGCGCAGGCAATGTGCGCGAACAAATCGTGCACCCCATGACACGGTCCAACGGCAGTCGCCTGTGGCTGGAGGGCTTTGATGCGGGCATGTTCAACCACATTGCGAAGGCGCGCGGCTTCGAATGGCGGGTGGGCAACACCTTCCACGTTGGCGTGAGCATCGATGGCAATGGCGCCGCTGTCGCCAAACGCCTGAGCGAGTGCCTGGCCGCCAATGCCGGCATCGCAGCCGCCCCAGCCGCCGCCAAGCCTGCAGCCGCTCCGGCCAAGGCCCGCATGCTGTACCCCGACGGCGGCGGCCTGTCGCAGTCTTGCGTGGTGCCGATGGACCCCCAGACCCGCCGCTACAAACTGGCTGCGGGTGCTGAATTGATGCTCGCTAATGCCACCAGTGGCGCGCAGTGCAGCGTGTTCCAGGTGAGCGCGCAGCGCATCGCCATCGCCGGCCAGCCCAACCTGTGCGTCAACATCGGCGCGGGCTCGCGCAGCGGCAATGTCTACCTGGAGGCCTGCAACGATGTGTCGGTCACCGGCTGGGACATCGCCGGCAACGCCACCACGTCGGCACGGGTTCGCGCCGTGGGCGGCCCCTTCAACAACCAATGTTGGGCCGTGCCGGGGCTGGCCGACCCGAACGTCAAGTTCCCCACGCCGGTGGTGCCGGCGGATTGCAAACGCAATGCGGCGCAGGAGCTGAAGTTCTTCGTGGAGTGAGTCTGGCGGCGCCAGGCCGCTGCGGATGATGCCCCCGGTCGCGCCTATGATCGACAGGGCATTCACTGAGCAGGAGAACTTCCATGGCGTCACAAGTAGGTGTGGGGCGCTTGCCCTTGCGGTTGCCCTTTCGGTTGAACGGTCTGTGTGCGGGCGCGCTGGCGGCGGCGGTGCTGAGCCTGTGCGCCGCGCCGGCCGCCATCGCGCAAGACTTCCCCAATCGGCCCATCAAACTCATCGTGCCTTTGGCGGCAGGCAGCACGGCTGACATTGCTTCTCGATTTGCCGGGCAAGAGTTGGCCAAGTTGATTGGCCAGCCCGTGGTGATTGAAAACAAGCCGGCCGCAGGTGGCACAGTGGCCATGTCGGAACTGGCACGCGCGGCACCGGACGGCTACACCATCGGTTTTGCATCCCAAGGCAACTTGGTGTTCAACCAAGCAATCTACAGCCGGCCGGGCTATGACTCGCTCAAAGACTTCAGGCCCATCTCGTTGATTGGTGGCGTGTCCAACGTGATGGTGGTGCCGCCCGGCAGCAGTGCGCGCAACCCGGCCGACATCGTGGCACAGGCCAAAGCGAAACCCGGTCAGCTGAATTTCTCTTCAGGCGGCAACGGCACCAGCCACCATTTGTCTGGCGTGCTGTTCGCGCGTGATACGGAAACTGAACTGGTGCACATTCCCTACAAGGGCGCGCCTGCGGGCATCCTGGCCGTGATGTCGGGCGAGGTGACCATGGGCTTCTACAACACGCCGACCGTGATCTCGCAGATCAAGGACGGCAAGCTCAAGGCGCTGGGTGTGACCAGCCTGAAGCGTTCGCCCTTGCTGCCCGATGTGCCGACGCTTGATGAGCAAGGCGTCAAGGGTTATGAAGTCAACACGTGGTTCGGTTTCGTGGCGCCTGCGGGCACGCCCGATGCGGTGATCGACCGGCTGAACCAGGCTATGAACCGCGTGTTTGCAAGCTCAGAGGCCAAAGACAAACTGGGCCCGCTGGGCTTTGATCTTTCGCCACCAGTGACGCCGTCCGTCTTTGCCAAAGTCATCAGCGACGATTTGACGCGGTGGGTGCCGGTGGTCAAAGCTTCAGGCGCCAGGGCCGACTGAAATACGCTTGCCGCGGGGCCTTAAAGCGTCAAAGACCCAAGGCGTCGGCAGCCAGCCGGCGCAAGTCTTTTTGCAGCCGCGCGCGCACCGGCGCCAAGCTGCGGCTGCGGATGCGGTTGTCCATCTCGAAGGGGTCGGCGTCCAGGTCATACAGCTCGTCCAGCTCGCCGTTGCGCGAGCGGTTGACCCAGTGCACATACTTGTAGCGGTCCGTGCGAACGGCCTTGTAGCTCATGCCCACCAGCCAAGGCATGGCCTGCTCGGCCCAATATTCGACGAGGAAGGACTTGCGCCAACCCGCCACACGACGCTTGCCTTGAGCCTCTAACAGCGGCACCAATGACTGGCCTTGAATGTGGGGCCCGGGTTTACCGCCGGCCAGCTGGATGAAGGTGGGCGCCATGTCTTGGCAGATCACCAATTGCGGCACCCGAGTCCCCGCTGCCACCCGCTTGGGCCAACGCACAACAAACGGCGAGCGGATGCCTTCTTCATACGGGAAGCGGCGCTCGGGCCCCAGCCCGTGTTCACCAAAAAAGAAGCCGTTGTCGCTGAGAAATACGACGAGGGTGTTGTCCAAGCTGCCCGCCCGTTCCAGGCTTTGCAGCATCTGGCCCACACCTTCATCCACCGGCGCCATCATCTGGGCGCGCAGGCGAATTTCCTCTTGCGTGCGCGACCGCAGCGCTTCCAACACCGCTTGGGCCTTTTCGCCGCTGCGCAGCTCAAAAGCTTCGGCCCAGGCGGGTTTGGACTTGGCCGCTTGCTCCGGGCTCATCACATTGGGGCGCGGCGGAAAGTAGGCATTGGCATACAGGTCGCGGTGGCGTTCGGCGACCACGTAGCCACCCTGGGCTGATATGTTCAGGGTGCCATCGGCCAGTTGTTCGGCGTCGGGGTGCACAGCCTTGTGCGCCACCACCAAGGACCACGGCTGGCGGGCGTTGGCGGGCTTGCGGCGCTGTTCCAGCCATTCGAGCGCCTGCTCGTTCATGATGTCGGTGATGTAGCCCTTGTGGTCGACATATCGGCCGTTGTGGTTCAGCCGCGGGTTGACGATCTGGCCATGGCCGTCGTAGCTGATCCAGTGGTCGTAACCGGGCCGGGGCATACCGTCATTGCCCATGTGCCACTTGCCGATATGCGCCGTGGCGTAGCCCAACTTCTGCAAGTCGAGGTGGTAGTTGGGCAGCCGGTGGCTCATCGCGCCACGCGCCACGTTGTCGATGATGCCGTGCCGGCTGGCGTACTGGCCCGTGACGATCGACGCCCGGTTGGGGCTGCAAATGGGCGTGGTGTGGAACGCCCGGTCGAACACGGCACCCTCGGCGGCCAGCCGGTCGATGTGCGGCGTTTGCATGTAGGGATGACCACCCGCGCCAAACTCATCGAAGCGCAAGTCGTCGATCAAGATCACGAGGATATTGGGGCGTTTCATGGCGTTGAGTTTAGGGTGGGTTGTGGGTGCAAGCCGTGGCCTTCAAGCCGCGCGCAGCGGCACCGCGAAGCCCCGCGCCACCGCTGGCCGGGCCATCAGCGTTTGGTACCAGCGCTGGACGTTCGGGTAGACCGCCAGGTCCACCTGGTGCTTGGGATGCCGCCAAACCCAGCCCAGGATGGCGAAGTCGGCAATCGATAGCTCGCCGGCGAAAAAGGGGCTCGTCGCCAGGCGCCGGTCCATCACGCCGTAAAGGCGCTCGGTTTCCGCCTTGAAGCGCTTCAGGCCATAGCGGCGGTCGGCCTCTTCGCCCACAGACAAAAAGTGATGAACCTGTCCCGGCATCGGCCCAAAGCCGCCCACCTGGAACATCAGCCACTCCAGCACCGGCACGCGCGCGCGCAGGTCTTTGGGCATGAAGAGCCCGGTTTTTTCAGCGAGGTAGATCAGGATCGCGCCTGACTCGAAAACACTGATAGGTGCACCGCCCGGCCCGTCGGTATCCACGATGGCCGGGATCTTGTTGTTCGGGCTGATGGCCAAAAACTCAGGTGCGAATTGCTCGCCCTTGGTGATGTCCACGATGTGGGTCTCATAGGGCAGGCCCATCTCTTCCAAGGCGACTGTGATCTTGCGGCCGTTGGGGGTGTCGAAGGCGTACAGGTGGATGGTCATGGCGCTTTCAAGGTTTTGCAGGCTTGTACTTGAACACCGCGCGCACGATGCCGTGGTCGTTGGTGCCGTCTTCTTCGTGGCGGTCGAAATTGAGATGGTCGTTGTTGACGGTCATGCCGTCGAATAACCAGCGGCGTTTGCGGCTGTGGTCGTAGAACTGTTCGCTGACCATGATGTGGTCGAGTGACTCGCGAATGCCTTGATGCACGTAGGTGTAGTAGACGTCGCGTGTGTCGCGAAATTCTTGAAGCGTCTGCGCGGTGTAGAGCGCGGTGTCGCTGCCGCCGATGGCATCACCCACCAGGTAATTGGGCTGCGCCGTGAGGATGTTGGCGGTGTTGCTGTGTTGGCTGTCGTTGAAGTCGCCCAGAACGATGACGGGCGCGTCATTGGCCTTCATGCGCTCGGTCAGGATCATGCGCAACGCCGCTGCTTCAGCGCTGCGGCGGATGGTCGACAAGGTGGCCCCCAAGGCTTCGGCGTGCGGGCCGTAAGACGACTTGTCGGCTTTGAACCACGCTTCGCGAAAGACCTGTGTGGGCGCCTTGGATTTGAAATGGCAAACGTAAACGTGAATCTCCGGCTCGTCGTCGCGCGGCGCGATGGTGAAGTGCAGCACAGGGCGAGAAAAGCCGCTGATGCTGACGGCGATCTCGGGTGTTTGCGGGTCATCGCCGTTGGACTGCAGCTTGAACTTCGGCGGAAAGTGGGCGATCCATTCGGGCGTACCCGTCAGCAGGCCTTTCGCGACGATGGCCGCGCAAACGATGGCGCCGCCCTGGGCACCCTGCGGCGGCACCAGCAAGTCAAAGCCGTTGGCGATACCCGCCCGCTCCAGAGCCGCCAGCAGCGAGTCGCGATGCCACAGCTCCTGGAAAGCAAAAACATCCGACCGCAGGAACGCCAGGTTGCGGGCTGTCCATTCGATCTTGCATTCGTGCTGTTCGGCTGTCCAGCCGGGCGCGCCGTACACGGCCAGACCCGGTTGGTTCAGGTTGAAAAGGTTGAACGAAGCGATGGACAGGCTGGCGCGGCTCACGCCTGCATCTTAAGGCGCGGACTCCGTAAAACTACGCAGCCCGGCGCGTGCTCGCGCGCATGGCCACCAAAGGGGCCCGTACGTACAGTGGTCGTATGCACTCCACCACTCCACCCCCGCTCAAACCCCTCACCCGCCGCAAAGTCCTGGGCCTGGCCCTGGCCGCCAGCGCCCTCGCCACCCCGCCGCTGCTGCAAGCACAATCACCCAAAGTGCGATTGCGCCTGTTGCTCAACACCGGCATTTCCAGCCCGCAGGCTTGGCTGTGGTTGGCCCAGTCACGCGGCTACCTCGACGAGGCCGGCATCGAGCTGGACTTGACGCCGGGCGCCGGCGCCTACACCGCTGCGCCGCGCATGATCGACGGCGGCTACGACCTCGCTTACGGCGACGTGAACGCCTTGATTGAAGAGGTCGCACGCCGGCCAGACGCAGCGCCACGCGGCGTGTTCATGATGTTCAACGCTTCACCTTCGTGCATCGCGGTTCGCGCCGGCGGGCCCATTCACCAGCCCAAAGACTTGATCGGTCGCCGCCTCATCGGTCACGACAGCGATGTGGCGCTGCGCAGCTTTCGCGCCCTGTGCTTGCACCAGGGTATTGACCACCAGCAGGTCAAGGTGGACAGCGCTTGGGCCGGTATGGCCGGAATGGTCGAAGATGTTCTGGCTGGGCGTGCCGATGGCGCCTTCGGCTATGTGAGCACCTTCACGGGCGCGCTCACCAGTGCCGACCCGGCGTTGCTGAAGCGCGTGCGCTTCATGACGTTTGCTGAATTTGCACCAGACCTGTACGGCAGCGTGCTGATGGCTTCGCGCCGGCTGCTGCGCGACAACCCCGTTGTGGTGACGCGCCTGGTGCATGCGGTGCAGCGTGGCACTGCCGACATGCTGCGCGAACCCGAGGCGGGCATGAAGGCGCTGGCGCGTGTTTCACCCGGCATGGACAACCCGGCCGAACGCGCGCGCCTGAAAGCCACGCTGGACCTGGAGATGAACCCTGCGTGGCCCAAGGGCGCACCGAAAGTTGCGCTCGGCGATGTGGAAGATGCCCGAATGACCCGGGCCATCGGCCTGATGGCCCGCGCTGCGGCCTTGCCGCGCGTGCCTGCGCTTGCGGAGATTTTTACGCGTGAGCACCTGCCGGCGAGCCGCACGCCTGCGGTGGCGGCTGTCGCTGCTGCCGCGACAGCACCGCGCCGCGCACCCGCCTCGTTGCGACTGCTCTTGAACACGTCCTTGTCTGGCCCGGTCTCGTTTTTCCTGCACGCGCAAGACAAGGGCTACCTGCGCGACGAGCAACTGGATCTGCGCTTGTCTGCCGGGCCTGGCGCAGCCGCCATGGTGCCGCTGGTGCGCGACGGCCTGTTTGATGCGGGTTATGGCGACATCAGCGCCTTGATCGAACGCATTGCCCGCAGCGCGCCCAACGAAGGGCCGGTGGCGCTGTTCACGACCTTCAACGTCGTGCCTTTCACCATCGCCGTGGCCGCGAACGGCCCGGTCAAAACGCCGCAGGACTTGATCGGTAAACGTGTGGTCGGCCACTCCGGCGATGCGGCATTGTTGACCTTCGACCTCTACGCCCACGCAGCGGGTATCGATGCCCGGCAGGTGCGTGTGGATGGCTCGATGGGCGGCATGGGTCAGGCTGCGGCCGATTTGCTGAAGGCGACAAACCCGGACGACCCGGCCGGTGTCTTCGGCTTCGTCAACACCATCATCGCGTCGGCCGCGCCGCTGGGCGTGGACCCGCGTTCGCTGCGCTTCCTGAACTGGTCAGATGTGCTGCCTGACATGTACGGCAACACCTTGTTTGTCACGCGCGAAACCTACCGGCGCGACCCGCAGGTGCTGCAGGGCCTTGTGCGCGCCATTAACCGCGGCCTGGTGGACACGGTGCGCGAGCCCGAGGCCGCCATCGATTCGCTGCTGCGCCATGCGCCGGGCAGCGACCGTGCGGTCAACCTGCAGCGGCTCAAGGGCACACTGGCCATCGAAATGGCGCACCCCGAAGGCGCGCGCATCGGCGTGTGCGACATGGACGACGAACGCCTGGCGCGCTTCATTGCACTCATCGTCAAAATCAAGAACCTGCCGCGCAAGCCCAGCGTGCGCGAAGTGTTCGACCGGTCCTTCCTGCCGCCGCTGAACGAGCGCGTGCGCAGCCTGGCGCGCTGAAGCGGCGGTCTTGACGGGCCGTTCCAGGAAGCAGGACGTTTGCACGAAGAGGCATCATTCGGGAATGGCCCTTGCCGCATCCAACCCGATTTCTCCGCGCCTGTTGGCAGCCTGGTGCGGGTTTTGCGTACTGATGGTGCTGGTTGGCCTGCAAGAGCGCTGGTATGCCGGCGAGTCGCTGTGGCCTTGGCCCTTGTTTTATGAAGGGTCTGCGATGGCGGTCGCCACCCTGCTGGCGGCCTGGCGCTGGCGCCGCAGTGAGCGCGATGATGCTTGGCTGCATCAGCCATGGCGATGGTTTTGGCGCGTGTTGCGCTGGACACCGCTTGCTGCGCTGATCTTTGTTGTGGCGCTTTACGGCGTGCGCCATGTTGTGCGTGCCGCCTTTGGGTTGACCTACCAGCACCCGCCGTGGCCCGAGGTGCTGGCTTACGAGATGCTGAAGTTTTCTGTTTTCTACTTGCTCTTTGCCGGCGTGACCTTTGCGCTTCGGTCGCACCAGGCGCTGGCGGCGGAGCGTTTGCGCGTCGAGCGGCTGCAGCGGCAGTCCAGCGAGGCCCGGCTGGCGCAATTGACGCAGCAGATGCAGCCGCACTTCCTGCACAACGCGTTGAACACCATCGCCGCACTGGTTCACGACGACCCTGCAGCAGCCGACGACGCGCTGCTGAATCTATCGCAACTGATGCGCGCTGCAACGGACGCTTCGCGGCGCCCCTTGCACCCGCTGGCCGATGAGCTGGCGCTGGCGCGCAGCTATGCGGCGCTGATGCAGCAGCGCTTCGGTGAGCAACGCGTCCGCGTCGAATGGGACATCGAAGCGCTACCGAGCCAAACCGTGCCTGCCCTGTCTTTGCAGCCCTTGTTGGAAAACGCGTTTGTGCACGCGGTAGAGCTGCAACGTGCGTTGACGACGGTGCAGGTTAGCGCAGGCATCCGCGAAGGCCGTTTAATTTTGCAGGTGGCTGACGACGGTCCGGGCCTGCACGGCAATGACCGCAGCCCGCGCCCCGGCGGTGGTGTCGGTCTGTCCAATTTGCGCGAGCGTCTGACTGCGCTGTATGGCGAACAGGCGTCGCTGAAGGTGGCGCCGCTGGCCACTGGTGGCTGTGTTGCAACGTTAGAGCTCCCTGGTCATGGCTGAGGCTTCCATGCTCAAGCCACTGCGCTTGCTGATCGTTGACGACGAGCCACCTGCCCGAGCCCGGCTGCGGCGCCTGCTGGCCGTTCATCCCGACGTCTGTGTGGTGGGTGAAGCTGCTGATGGGATCGAGGCCATGACCATGGTGGAAACGCTGCGCCCCGATGCACTTTTCTTGGACGTGCAGATGCCGGAGCTGGGCGGTTTGGACGTGGCAGCTTCTTTGCCAGATGCCACACAGGGCGGCCCGGCGGTCGTTTTCGTGACCGCGTTTGATGCCTATGCCGTGCCAGCGTTCGACGCGGCGGCCGTCGACTATTTGCTCAAGCCGGTTGACCCTGCCCGCTTGGCGCGCGCCGTGCATCGGCTGCGTGCCCATCAAAGCACGGCGCCAGTCCGCCCGATGCCGCAGCGGCTGGTGGTGAGCGACCGCGGCCGGACGCTGGTCGTCGATTGCGGCAGCCTGGTCTGGTTGCAGGCGGCCGACAACTACGTTGAGCTCTACTCCGCTGACCGCATGCACCTGCTTCGCCGCACGCTGGACGGCTTGCTGGCGGACCTGGGGTCCGGTTTTGTGCGCATTCACCGCAGCCGAGCAGTTGCTCTGGCGTGTGTGGCTTCTTTGGAGGCGACAGAACGCGGTCAGGCGCGGCTGTGCCTGAGCAACGGCACCGTGCTGACGTGCAGCGCCGCCGGCCGCCAGGCCGTGCACGCCGCGTTAAAGGTCGCACCGAAGGCGGCAAAGTAGGCAGTACCTTAGCCAGAAAGCTCAGGTGCTTGCATCAACAGCAGCTTGGCCCCGCCTGACGGTGCGTTCGCCCCAAAAGGCGTGCGGCGCAAGCAGCATGGTTTTAGTGTGCGGCCATGAACCGTCATCACTTGAACCTTCCACTGAGCGGGGAGCGCCTCTTCTTCGTCGATTGGCTGCGCATCGGCGCCTTTGCTTTGCTTGTGCTTTACCACGTGGGCATGCTGTACGTGCCCTGGCACTTCCATGTAAAGCAAACGCCAAGCTATGCCGAGCTGATTCCGCTGATGCGCTTGACGAACCCTTGGCGCATGGGCCTTTTGTTCGTGATATCCGGACTCGCAACGGGCCTGATGCTGGGCCGGCCGGGCTTGGCGAAGGAACGCTCGAAGCGCTTGCTGCTGCCCTTGGTCTTGGGCATGGCTGTCATCGTGCCGCCACAGGCCTGGCTGCAGGTGCGTGAGCAGTTCGGCTTTACCGGCGGGTATGTCGAGTTTCTGCAGCTCTACTTTGTTGCGCATGGTGGTTTGTGCAATGCCCGCGAATGTCTGACGCTGCCTACCTGGAACCACCTCTGGTTCCTGCCCTACCTGTGGTGCTACACGATGGTGTTGCTGTTGACTCTGCGGCTTGCGCCCGCCGATGGCCTGCGGCGTGCGGCTGACTGGCTGGCCAAACCACCGGGATGGGCCCTGATGGTGGTGCCGGTGCTGTTGTTGGGCGCCAGCCGCGCTGTCTTGTTTCCGCGCTTCGGCGAGACACATGCGCTGGTGGACGATTGGGCGGCGCACGCCGCCTACTTGCCCTTGTTCGCGGCGGGTGTGTTGTTGGCGCGTCGCCGGCCATTGCAGGCGCAACTGCAGGCGCTGCGTTGGCCCGCGCTGATGTTGGCGCTGGCCGCCTGGGCTGTGTTGGTCAACTTTCAGGGCCCGCCCGTGCGCTGGGCATTTGCAGCGGCACAGTGGTGCGGCATCGTCGCCGCGTTCGGCTTTGCCCGCGCTCACCTGAACCGCGATCACCCTTGGCGCGCGCCCCTGACCGAAGCGGTTTTTCCTTTGTACCTGGTGCACCAAACGGTTTTGATCATCGCTGCAGTGTCTTTTCGACCGCTCGCGCTGCCTGCGGGCGTGGAGGCAGCACTCATCGTCCTTTGCACCTTTGCCTGCGGTGCAGTGGCTTGGCAAGTGGCACGCTGCGTTCCCGTGCTCAGGCCGTGGATGGGTCTGTCAGCCCGAGCACCAGCGCGGTTTGTTGCATAAGAATGGGGGGCCGGCCTTTGAAGCTGCTGGCCGGGACGGAGGACAACTGTGAAATGGCTCAAGATCGCGGGCTTGGTTGCATTGGGCGTCGTGCTGCTGGCCGTTGCAGCAGGTGCCTACTGGTTCACCGCCAAGCCCTGGATTCCTGCGCTGGAAATTGCAGAACCGGGCAGTGGCGGCCAGCGTATTGACCGTGGCGGCGTTTTCGCCAACTTCTACCCGACCAAGCTGCCCGGCAAACAGCCCGGCATCCTGATCGTCGGTGGGTCTGAAGGTGGCATCTCACAAGCTGTGGACGCCATGGCGAAGGCAATTCACGCCGAGGGGTACAACGTCCTCAACATCTCGATGTACCGCGCACCGCAGCAAACCCAGCAGCTTGTCGAAGTGCCTTTAGAGGTGTTTGACCGAGCGCTGGACTTCCTGAAGCAGCAGCCGAACGTCAACCCTCAAGCAATTGGGTTAATTGGCGCTTCGAAGGGCGCGGAGGCCGTCTTGCTGGTCGCGACGAGACAGCCTGAAATTCGGCTCGTGATCGCCGGCATGCCGTCGAGCGTGTCCTGGGCCGGAATCGATTGGAACCGCTTGTTCACCAGTGACAAGCCGCAGTCGTCTTGGAGCGTCGGCGGCAAGCCCTTGCCCTACCTGCCCTATGGCGAGTTCGACACCAAAAAGGGCACCTTCTCGCTCTATGAGAGCGGCCTCAAGGGGCTGCCCGCACAGCCTTTGGCAGCGATTGCCATCGAGCAAGCCAAGGCCCAGGTGCTGCTGATTTGCGGCGAAAGCGACAGCTTGTGGCCCTCATGCGAGATGTCGCGAATGCTGCAACAGCGGGCTGCCCGCTCCAACGGCCCTAATGTCCAACTGCTGGCCTATCGTGACGCGGGGCACGCCGTCTTCGGCATGCCGGTCGATCGCCGGGACGAAAGGGATTCCAAGCTCGCAAGCCTGGGCGGAAGCTTTAAAGGCAACGCGGATGCCCGCGATGATGCACTACCCAAAATGAAGGCCTTCCTGAAGGAGGGGTTCCGTTAGCGCGTCGCCCCTCAAGCGTTCACCCGGCGGGTTGCTGCTGCGTTGTGCAGTGAATGCCGCCGCCCCCGGCAGCAATGGCGTCTACACGCAAGGGTACAACGCGGCGGGCGGGGTAGAGCGCCTGCAGCGCGTTCAGCGCTACGCGGTCAGCGGCCACATCCCCAAAGGCGGGCAAGATCAAGCCGCCGTTGCACAGGACGTAGTTGATGTAGCCGGCGGCAAAGCTGTCGCTGTTGGCTTTGGCTGAGGCGGGGTCTTCGGGAACGGGAACAATCGTCAAGACCAAAGCGCGGCCTTGCGCGTCGGTGCTTTGCCGCAGCACGTCGATGTGGCCCTGGGTGACGCTGCGCTCGCCATAAACGTTTCGCGCATCTTGGCTCACCACCACGCGCCCACCACCGGCAAAACGTGCATAGAAGTCGGTGTGCGCGTCGGTGATGTCGCCCCCAGCAGGCCCGGGCAACCAGATGATCTTGCTCAAACCCAGTGTGTTGCGCAGCTCCCTTTCAACAGTGGCCTTGTCTTTGCCTGGGTTGCGGTTGGCGTTGAGCACGCAACTTTCTTTGACCAGGGCTGTGCCTTCCCCGTCCACCTCGATGCCGCCACCTTCAAGCACCAGTGTGCTTTTCACCGCCCGCACGCCAGTTTGGTTGGCGATGAAGCCGGCCACCGTGGCGTCTTTGGCATGGCTTTGTTTGCGGCCCCAACCGTTGAAGTTGAAGTCCACGGCTTGTAGATCGCGCGCGCCGACGCGCCGCACAAAACAGGGGCCGGTGTCACGCAACCAGAGGTCGTCGAGCGAAGCGCTCACCAGTTGAATGCGCGCTGCGTTGGTGGCCTGCGTGCGCAGGCTTTCGGCCCGTGCACGGGCACTGGTTTCAACCAACATCGACACCGGCTCGAAGGCGGCAATGGCGTCTGCGATGCGCATCAAATCAAGCTGCACACCCGCAAGGTCGCTGCCCCAAATGCTGTTGCTGGAGGTAAAGCCCATCCACATGCGTTCGTGAGGATCACCCTCGTCGGGCATGCGAAAGCCACTGGCCTCACTTGTCGCCGCACTGCTGGCGGCCTGGCTCTCAGTGCTGCCGCCACAAGCGCTGGCGAACGTGGCCGAGGCGGCGGCAGACAGGGTGAAGTGGCGACGGTTCATGATGATGGAAGAAGAAAAAATTGCGAGCCTCATAGCTCATGCGAATAAACGATGAAACCCGCATGATGGGCCACTTTGTCATACAGCGCCCTGCCCGTGGTGTTGGTGGTGTGGGTTTGCCAATAGACGCGGCTGCAGCCTTGCGCCCGCGCGGCTTCATAAACAGCCAAGATCAACAGCTGCGCGATGCGCCGCCCACGGTGGCTGGGGGCGGTGAACAGGTCTTGCAGGTAACACACGTCGTTCAGCCGCGTGGTGCTTCGGTGGTACAGGTAGTGAACCAAGGCCACCACCTGGGTGCCGTCCACCGCCACGAGCGCATGAACCGGTTCGTTGGGTGAAAAGAAGCGCTCCCAGGTGGAAGCGGTGATGTCCTCGGGCAGCGCGGTGCTGCCCTCGCGCCCATAAAACGCGTTGTAGCCGTCCCAAAGAGGGCGCCACGCGGCGCGGTCGCTGCGCTCGATGGGGCGAATGGTGATGGCCTCTTGCGTAGGCTCGCTTCGCGCAGAGAGGCCCTGGCTCACGCCGGCACCGACGGTAAGCCCGACAAAGCCATAGCCAGCTCGGCCTCGTCGTAGCTGGCATCCGTCAAGTTGCCAGCGAAGTAGCTTTGGTAAGCCGTCATGTCGAAGTGGCCGTGGCCGCACAGGTTGAACAGGATGACCTCGCTCTTGCCTTCAGCTTTGCAGCGCAGGGCTTCGACGATGGCGCCCTTGACGGCATGGTTGGCCTCTGGAGCAGGCACGATGCCTTCGGCGCGGGCGAAGAGCACGCCCGCTTCGAAGCAGGCCTTCTGGTGGTAGGCCGTGGCTTCAATCAGGTTCAGCTCTTTCAAGTGGCTCACCAGGGGCGCCATGCCGTGGTAACGCAGACCGCCGGCATGGAAGCCTGGCGGCGTGAAAGTGCTGCCCAGGGTGTGCATCTTGGTCAGTGGCGTCAGGTGCGCGGTGTCGCCAAAGTCATAAGCGTATTTGCCGCGTGTCAGGCTGGGGCAGGCGGCCGGCTCCACGGCCACGATGCGCCGTTGTTTGGTCTTGCCTTTGCCGCGCAACTGCTGGCCGATGAAGGGAAAGCTGATGCCGGCGAAGTTGCTGCCACCACCCGTGCAGCCGACGATCACGTCGGGGTCGTCGCCAGCCATCTCCATCTGCAGCATGGCTTCCTGGCCCACGATGGTCTGATGCAGCAATACGTGGTTCAGCACCGAGCCGAGTGCATATTTGGTGTCGTCGTTTGTTGCGGCAATTTCCACCGCCTCGCTGATGGCGATGCCCAGCGAGCCTGGGTGGTTCGGGTCCTTGGCCAGAATCGCGCGGCCGGAGTTGGTCAGGTTCGACGGCGAGGCCACGCATGTTGCGCCGTAGGTTTCCATCACCGCCCGGCGGTACGGTTTCTGCTCGTAGCTCACGCGGACCTGAAAGACCTTCACTTCCAGCCCAAACAAGGAACCCGCGAAGGCTAACGACGTACCCCACTGGCCTGCACCAGTCTCCGTGGTGAGCTTCTTGATGCCGGCCTGCGCGTTGTACCAAGCCTGCGGAATGGCGGTGTTGGGTTTGTGGCTGCCGGCAGGCGACACGCCTTCGTATTTGTAGTAGATCTTTGCTGGCGTGCCGAGCGCTTTTTCAAGCCGGTGCGCGCGGAACAGCGGCGACGGGCGCCACAGGCGGAAGACGTCGCGCACGGGCTCAGGGATGTGGATCTCGCGCTCGGTAGACACCTCCTGCATGATGAGTTCCATCGGGAACAGCGGCGCCAAATCGTCAGGCCCTACCGGCTGCATCGTGCCCGGGTGCAAAACCGGCGGCAAGGCCACAGGCAGGTCGGCCGCGATGTTGTACCAATGCTTGGGCATGCGGCTTTCTTCAAGCAGGTATTTGGTGTGCTTGGTCATGAACGATCTCCTCTGTTGGGGTTGTGGCGCACGTGCTGATGCTAGAAGGGATTGGGCCGCTCGCCTATGGGGCGTGACACCAAAACAGCAGCCTGCGCGGGCGTTGAGAGGGCGATTGCTCAAGGCTTTGATCAGTCGCAAAGTGCTTGCCCCGCCGGCGCTTAAAAATCGCCCATGCATCACCAACATTCCCGCTCTGGCGCCTCATCTTGTCCGCTCGGCTTGGCCGCACTGGCAGTGAGCGTGGCACTTCTTGGTTTGACGCCTGCTGGACTCCATGCCGCGCCACGCCAAAGCCCAGCACCCGTTGACGAGCCCCTGCCCGGCGACTACCGCGTTGATAAAGGCAGAGTCGACCGCGGCACCTACTCGGGCTGGCGCATCTTTCACACCAGTTGCCACGGCTGCCATGGTGTCGGGGGTGTGGGCACCGACATGGCGCCCAACCTGACGCAGCGCATCAAGGAACACACCCCGCGAGGTTTTGCGGCCAAGGTGTTGACCAGCTACCGCATCATGGCGATGCCGGGGTTGAATGGCGACGATGCAGCTGCTGAGCGCGAGCGCATGCTGGAAGAGGTTCTCAAGCGCGACCGCGCATCGCGTGGTCAGTTGGTCATGCCGGCGTGGGAAGCAGACGCTGCCGTGCCGCCGCATGTGCTGGACCTGTATGCCTACCTGTCTGCCCGCGCGGATGGTGAGTTGGGCCCCGGCAAGCCGGGTTTGCTGCGGCGGCGTTAGACACGCGGTGAAGCCGGCCGGGCGCGGGCCGCTACGATCCCCGCCCATGAGCAACTCAAGCCACTCAAAGCGCACGAGCCTGGCGCCACCCCCCGCACTGTCGATCAACGAAGCCACAGGTGAAGACGCCGACGCCATCGAGGCGCAGGTGGACGCAACGATGGACGCGTTCAACCGCGAACATCTGGGTGACGAGAACGAGCGCCGCATCGTGCTGATTGCCAAAGACGCTGAAGGCCGCATGGCCGGCGCGCTGGTTGCCTGGGCATTGTGGGACTACCTCTACCTGGAAAACCTCTGGGTCGCCCCTGCGCACCGCCAACACGGCACGGGCACTCAGTTGTTGAGGGCGCTGGAAGACGCGGGCCGTGCGCGCGGCCTGCGCATGATCCAGCTCTACACCTTCAGCTTCGAAGCGCCGGGTTTTTACCGCAAGCAGGGCTACACCTTGGCGGGCCAGATTCCCGATTCGCCCACTGGCACCACCAACCACTGGTTCTACAAGCTGCTGTGACCTGAAGTTTGCCGGCGGTGGCCGGCTGAAGCAGGCGCGCTGTGGCATGACTCCTGCATTCCACGCTTGCATACAAGCCAAGTATGCATAAGATGGTGCATTGCGCACCAAAACAAGTCATGCCACGCACCACCCCAGCGCCGTCTAGCGCCGCGCCCCGAAACCCGGATGGCATCGCCGACCTCATTGTCGATGCCATCTTGGCTGGGCGAATCGAGGCCGGTCAGCGGCTGGGCGAGCAGGCGATGGCTGATCTGTTTGGTGTCAGCCGTACCCTGGTACGCGAGGCCTTGGGCCGCTTGTCCGCGCGCGGCATGGTGGAGGTCAATGCGCGGCGCGGCTGGTATGTGGTGCAGCCGTCGATGGCCGAGGCGCACGACGCTTTCCGCGCCCGCGTGGCCATCGAGACCGGTCTGGTCTACGCGCTCGCTGAACCCTTGCCTGCCCACGCCATCAATCGCATG
Source organism: Rubrivivax sp. (assembly GCA_965249635.1). Lineage (GTDB taxonomy): Bacteria > Pseudomonadota > Gammaproteobacteria > Burkholderiales > Burkholderiaceae_C > Rubrivivax. The sequence goes on from OZ252249.1 coordinate 852,823, forward strand.
AAGCAGCATGTGGCGCAAGAGCGCGCCGCCATCCGGCGCGGCGATCCGGGCCAGCGCAGCTACTTGCTGGGCGAGTTTCATGTGTGCCTGGCCGAGTGTGCCGGCAACGCACTGCTGGCAGATATCCTCAAAGATCTCACTGCGCGCACGACGCTGATCGCCACGCTCTACCAGTCCAATCATGACGCTGCGCGGTCCTGCGCGGATCACGCCCAGATCGTCGCCGCGCTGGGGTCGGGCGACCACTTGCTGGCCGCGCAGCGCGTGCGTGACCACATTCACGAAGTAGCCAACCACTTGGGCAACCCTACGGCTGCCGAAGACCCCTTGGCCTCGCTGCGCGCGGCTTTGCTGCCGGCAAGGCCACAGCCCGCAGCGTCCGTTACGGCCATTAAGGCCGTTGCAAGCGTTGCAGCGCGACGGCCTGCCCGGCAACGGCTGTTCACCGATTTGCTGGCCAAGCCCAGTTTGGCCAAGCCTTCCGTTCGTTCCAACCGTCGTCAACCCAAGGAGCCCTGACATGCAACGACGCTTTCTTCTGTCCCTCGGCCTGAGCCTGGCCGCGCTGTCACCGCTGGTGGCCTATGCCCAGTCCGCGCTAGATGATGTGATGGCCCGCAAGCAGATCAACATCGCCGTTCCCACTGACTTTCCGCCCTATGGCTTTGTCACCACGGACCTCAAGCCTCAGGGTCTGGATGTGGACATGGCCAACTACATCGGCGCCAAGCTGGGCGCGAAGGTTGAACTGGTGCCCGTGACCAGCGCCAATCGCATTCCGTATCTGCAAACCAAGAAGGCCGACCTGGTCATCTCGACGCTGGGCAAAAACGCCGAGCGCGAGCGGGTGATCGACTTCACAGCCGCTTACTCGCCGTTCTTCCAGGCCGTATTTGCCGCCAAGTCAGTGAGCATCAAGGCCTGGCCCGACCTCGCTGGCAAGAGCGTGGGCGTGACGCGCGGCGCCATCGAGGACATGGAGCTGACCAAGCTGGCCCCGTCCGGCGCTGACATCAAGCGCTTCGAAGACAACAACGCCACCGTCTCCGCCTTCGTCAGCGGCCAGGTCGCCGTGATCGCCACCGGTGCTTCGGTGGCCGGCAACATGATGGCGCGCAACCCGCAGCTGAACACCGAGTACAAGCTGCTGATCAAAGACTCGCCCAACTTCATCGGCGTGGGCAAGGGCGAAGACAAGTTGCGCCTGAAGGTCAACGAGATCATCGCCGCCGCCAAGGCCTCAGGTGACCTCGACAAGATGGCGCAGAAATGGCTCGGCCGCCCGGCCGGCGATCTGCCGAACTGAAGGTTTTATTGGTCTTGGCCCAACGGATGAACGCATGATCACCCTTGACTTTGGTGCGGTGCTCGCCGAATGGCCATTGCTGCTGCGCGGCCTGGCCTTCACCGTGGGCTTGACGACTGTGGCTGCGGTTTTTGGGCTCGCGCTGGGTGTGGTCTGCGCTTGGGCGCGCGCCTGGGGCCCAAAGTGGGCCGGCGCGCTGGCGGCCGCGTATGTGGAGCTGATCCGCAACACGCCCTTCATCGTGCAGCTGTTTTTTGTCTTCTTCGGCCTGCCTGGTCTGGGCGTGAAGCTCTCGCCCGAAGTGGCTTCCATCCTGGCGATGGTGATCAATCTGGGTGCCTACGCCGCCGAGATCGTGCGCGCCGGCATTGAATCCACGCCGCGCGGCCAGGTGGAAGCGGGCTTGTCTTTGGCGATGACACGCGCCCAGGTGTTCACGCGTGTTGTGCTGCCGCCAGCGCTGTCGCGTGTGTGGCCTGCGATGGTCAGCCAGATCATCATCGTGATGCTGGGTTCGGCGGTTTGTGGGCAGATCGCCGCGCAGGAACTAAGCTACTACGCCAACCTGATCCAGAGCCGCAATTTCCGCGCTTTCGAGGCTTACATCGTCGCCACGCTGATGTACCTGGGCCTGGCCATTGCCTTGCGCCAGTTGCTGGTGTGGGCTGGGCCGCGCTTCCTGTTCGGTCGCTGAGGAGAACAGACCATGGTCGAGTTTTCCCTCTGGGACATCTTTCGCAACCTGCTGCTGGCGGCACGCTGGACGGTGGCGCTGTCGCTGATCGCCTTTATCGGCGGCGGTCTGGTTGGGCTGGCACTGCTGGTGGCGCGCGTGGCCAAGCTGCCCGGCGCTCAACGCGGGGTCGCGGTTTATGTGCAGGTTTTCCAGGGCACGCCGTTGCTGATGCAGCTGTTTCTAACCTACTTCGGTCTTGCGCTGTTGGGCTTGAAGGTCTCCGCCTGGGGCGCAGCCAGCCTGGCGCTAACGCTGTACTCCAGCGCTTTTCTTTGCGAGATTTGGCGTGGCTGCGTCAACGCCATACCCAAAGGCCAGTGGGAAGCGTCGGCCAGCCTGGCGCTGACACTGCGAGAGCAACTGCGCTACGTCATCGGGCCTCAGGCGCTGAAGATCGCCGTGCCACCCACCGTGGGCTTCCTGGTGCAAGTCATCAAGGGCACTGCGCTGGCATCGGTGATTGGTTTCATTGAGCTCACCAAGGCCGGCACGATGATCACCAACGCCACGTTCAAGCCCTTCACTGTTTATGCCTGCGTGGCGCTGCTGTACTTCGCGCTGTGCTATCCCATCTCGGCCTGGAGCCGTCTTCTGGAAAGGAAGCTCAACCGTGGCCGCTGATCAACCCATCGTCGCGACCCAGGGCCTGCGCAAGCGCTTCGGCACGAATGAAGTGCTCAAGGGCATCGACCTGAGCGTGCAGCGCGGCGAGGTCGTCGCCATCATCGGCAAGAGCGGCTCTGGCAAGAGCACGCTGCTGCGCTGCATCAACGGGCTGGAGGAATTTCAGGAAGGCGCCTTGCAGGTCGATGGCCGGGCCCTGAAGCACGGTGACGCGTCCGCCATGCGCGCATTGCGGCAACACGTCGGCATGATCTTCCAGAGCTTCAACCTGTTCCCGCACCTGACGGTGGGCAAGAACATCTTGCTCGCGCCAGGCCTTGTCAAGGGATTGAAGGGCGCGCAAGCCGATGCCCGCGCGCGCGCCTTGTTGGCCCGCGTCGGCTTGGCTGAAAAGTTTGATTCCTGGCCCGACGAGTTGTCCGGCGGGCAGCAGCAGCGTGTAGCCATTGCCCGCGCGCTGGCCATGGACCCGGCGGTGCTGCTGTGCGATGAAATCACCAGCGCCTTGGACCCCGAGCTGGTGGGCGAGGTGCTGAAGGTTGTCGAGACACTGGCCGAAGAAGGCATGACCTTGCTGATGGTGACGCACGAAATGAACTTCGCGCGAAAGGTCGCTGACCGGGTGGTGTTCATGCATGCGGGCCGCATCCATGAAATGGGAACGCCGGCTGAGCTGTTTGGGTCACCTCAGACGGCTGAGCTGCAGCAGTTTTTGTCGGCGTTGCACTGAGCGCTTATTGAGCGCTGGGTCTCTGGGCCGACGTTGGCACGGCATGAATGCGAATGCTGCGTGAACGCAATTGCCCGCAGCCGCCGTCAACCTCTTGCCCGGCCGATTGCCGCAGCCGGGTCAGCACGCCGCGCTGGTTGAGCGCGCGGCCCATGGCCAGCGCGTGTTCGGCAGAAGGCCGGCGCCAGGGCACGCCGCCCACCGTGTTCATCGGGATGAGGTTCAACATCGCGTGTTTGCCGCGCATCAGGCGCACGATGCCTTCGATGTCTTCAGCGCTGTCATTCACGCCGTCCATCAAGGCCCATTGAATTTGCGCCGGGTAGCCGGTGCTGCGGGCGTAGTGGTCGGCAAAGGCCAACAGCTCGGCCACAGGGATGCGCGGCGCACGGGGCAGCAGCTGCTCGCGCAGCGCATCGTTGGTGGTGTGCAGTGACAGCGCCAGCGCCGGCTTCACCGGGCCTTGCGGCAGGCGTTCAAACGCACGCCAATCTCCCACCGTGGAGAACACCAGGTTTTTATGCCCGATGGCACCGGCCGTGCCCAGCAGGTCGATGGCGTCCATCACCGCGTCCAGGTTGTGCGCGGGCTCGCCCATGCCCATGAAAACCACTTTGTTCACCGCGCGCTGCTGCCGCGCCAAGGCCACTTGCGCAACGATCTCGGCTGACCCCATTTGGCGTTCGAGGCCGCCTTGGCCGGTCATGCAGAACACGCAGCCCACAGCACAACCCACTTGGGTGGAGACACACAGCCCCCCGCTGGGCAACAGCACGCTTTCAACTGTTTTGCCGTCGTGCAGCCGAACCAGCAAGCGCTGCGAGCCGTCATCAGCCGGGTGGGCTGACTGCAAGCTGCATAGCGCCGCAAGCTCGTTGGCCATGGCCGGCCAGGCCACCCGCACACGCAGGGGCAAGAAGTGCTCGATCTGCTTACGCCCGCGCACCAGGGGCAAGGCTTGCGCCCAGGTGCGCAGCAGGTACTGCTCGTGTTTGGGACCCGCACCCAGGCTGCGCAAGTTGGCGGTGAGCGTGCCGATGCGGGTACCGGTGCGTGTGTCGATGCTGGGCAAACCGCTCATACGCGGATTCTGGCGCGCTGACCAAGCGCCGGACGGCCGACGTTCAGTGTCCCGGGGCCGCAGCCGATGGCGGCGCAGAAGCGTCTAAACGCGAAGCCGCGTCACGCAGGGCCTGGACAGAAGTGGCCATGGCCTGTGCAATGCAAGCACGGGCATAGTCGCGGTCGGTTTGCAGGCGCTGCACGTGAACGTAGTGACCCTCATGCGCCATAAGCCACTTGAAGTTGATGATGTCGACCAATTCTGAAGCTTGTTGCTCGCCCACGTTCAGGATCCCGTTGGCCCGGTGGGGCCGTGACATGATTGATGCACTGCACCAAAAGTACCGCAGCCTATTCGAAATCGCCCCTGCTTCCAACCCGCGCGAGCCGGTGTTTAGGGTCAGTTGACTAAAACCAACAGTATGAAATTCCCCCCTCCCTACAGCCCCTCGCACGGGGTATTGCCCAGCATGAAAGCCAACGGCTACGCCGCGCTGGACAGCGCCGCCGTTGCTGAAATCACACAGACCCAGGCGGGCGAACTTGGTGAATTGGCCGGGTGCTGGCGTGACCTGCCGCCTGACCGCTTTCTGAAGGACGGCGGGCGTTACCGCCGTCGGCGCCACGGCAGCTGGGTGGTAACGGCCACCTCGGCCGAGCCCGTTGCGCACCGTGCGCACTGGCAGCCGCTGGACTACAACGCCCTGCACGGCGGCATCGAGCGCTGGTTTGAGCCGCTGGAGCCGGCCATGGCCCACAGCGCGTCGTTTCAGCGCCTGCTGCTGGGCTTTGCGCGCGTGGCCAACGGCCTCTGGCCCGACGTGCCACGATGGTTTGTCGAAGCGCACCCTTTTCGCATCGATTGCACCGACGGCATTGGCCGGCCCACGCCCGAAGGTGCGCACCGCGACGGTGTGGACCTGGTGGTGGTGCTTCTGGTGGCGCGGCACGCCATCCGCGGCGGCGAAACGCGTGTTTTTGAAGCCACTGGGCCGCAAGGGGTGCGTTTTACCTTGGCCGATCCGTGGAGCGCGTTGCTGCTGGACGACGCCCGCGTCATCCACGAAAGCACGCCCATTCAACCGGAAGCACCCAACCAGCCGGGCTGGCGTGACACGCTGGTGCTCACTTACCGGCGCGGCGGCTTTCAAGATCCACCGTCTTCGTCACCACCGAAAGCCGCCCCATGAGCTTGGCTATCCACTACGGCGATGTGCTCGCCGCCGCGCAGCGCCTTCAAGGCGTGGCGCACCGCACGCCGGTGCTGCAGTCAAGCACGGTTAACGATCGCACCGGAGCCCAGGTCTTTTTCAAGGCTGAAAATCTGCAGCGCATGGGCGCCTTCAAATTTCGCGGCGCCTACAACGCGCTGGCGCAGTTTTCACCCGAGCAGCGCGCGCGCGGCGTGATCGCGTTTTCTTCCGGCAACCATGCGCAGGCCATTGCCTTGTCTGCGCAGCTGCTGGGCATGCCCAGCGTCATCGTCATGCCTCAAGATGCACCGGCCGCCAAGATCGTGGCCACGCGCGGGTATCAAGATGGCCAAGCAGGCGGCCAAGAACGCAGCGAAGTCGTGCTGTTTGACCGCTACACCCAAGACCGCCTGGCCATCGGCCAACAATTGGCGCGCGAGCGCGGCATGACGCTCATTCCGCCCTTCGACCACCCGCACGTGATGGCTGGCCAAGGCACGGCCGCGCTCGAGCTGATTCAACAGACAGCCGAAGGTGGTCCGTTAGACGTCTTGCTGGTGTGTGTGGGCGGCGGGGGGCTGATCTCGGGTTGCGCCGTGGCCGCAGCGCACCTGAACCCCGGCATCCAAGTTTGGGGCGTCGAACCCGAAACCGGCAACGACACCCAGCAGAGCTTCGCCAAAGGCGAGATCGTGCGCATCGCCACACCGCGCACCATTGCTGACGGCGCACAGACCGAAGCCAGCGGCCAGCTCACATTCCCAGTGATTCAAGCGCTGGTCAAAGGCATCGTTACGGTGACTGATGCACAGCTCGTGGACACCATGCGCTTCATGGCCGAGCGAATGAAGATCGTCGTTGAACCCACCGGGGCACTGGCGGCTGCAGCATTGCTGCACCGCGTGGCCGGACTACCCGACTGGCGGGGTCGGCGTGTGGGGGTGATCATCAGCGGCGGGAATGTCGATATCGCGCGGTTTGGGAAACTGTTGGCGGGCAGCCCCTGACGCTACAACAGCGTCTCACCCGCGACCCGACGAGAGGGCCGGGCGTGAGGTTTAGTCAGGTCGGTACCCGCACAACCCAAGGGGCATCTGCCCCGTTTTGGGGCAAATCACCCGGCTGCTGGGGCATTTACCCCAGTGATTGGGCTGTCGACTTCGCTGTGCCTGGCGCAGCGCTGGCGAATGTCCCTGGGAGTGCCCCCTTTCGGCTGATGCACCAAGTTGTGGCATGTCGCTTGCTGCAGGCTGGGGCATTCAAACTGAAATGCATCACCAGCAAGGGACACCAGATGAATGGGACAACTCGGCGCCGCAGTGGGTGGCAAGCATGTTCGGCGGCGCTGCTGGCGCTGGTTTTTTCGGGCTCGGCTTCGGCCCTGGTGATGCCGTGGTCGTCCGTGGGCAACCCCGGCAATGCGGCTGACCCGGCCACCGGTTCGCTCTTCGGCGCCGTCGCCACCACCTTCAGCATCGGTACCTACGACGTCACGGTCAGCCAGTACACCGAATTCCTGAACGCCAAGGACCCCAGCGGTGCCAACGCCTTGCGCCTCTACGCCGTGGGCATGGGCGGTGAAGGCCCCGGCGGTGTCTATGGCGGCATTGCCTTTGCCGGCGCCAATCCGGCGGGCCAGAAGTATGTGGTCAAGCCTGGTCAGGCCCAGCGCCCGGTGACCTTTGTGTCCTTCTACAGCGCGGCCCGCTTTGCCAACTGGATGCATAGCGGCCAGGGGCTTGGCGATACCGAAACCGGCGCCTATACCTTCGGGCCCCTGAATGCCGACGCGAGCCCGATGAACCCGCGGCTGGCGCGCAATGCCGGCGCCAAAGTGTGGGTGCCCAGCGACTCCGAGTGGTACAAGGCCGCCTACCACGGCAACCCGGACCCCAGCAGCGCCCATTACTTCGAGTACCCCACCAGCAACAACAAGGCGCCTGTGGCTGAAGCGCCCTCGGCGCTGCCTAACCGGGTGAATGCCTCGCCGCTGGGCGGCGCAGCTGTGCTGGTGAACAACACGACCGATGTCGGCGCCTACGCCGGCACCCGCAGCCCGTACGGCGCTTACGACATGGGCGGCAATGTCTTCCAATGGACTGATACGGTCTTCGAGCCCACGCCCCTCTATCCGTTGGGCCAGGTGATTCGCGGCGGCTCCTTCGCAGGGTCGACGAAGGATATGCTGTCTTCTACCCGCTTCAGCGCGGTGGCCGGGGCCAGCAACTTCCGCAACGTGGGCTTCCGCGTGGCCAGCAGTGCGCCGGGCGTTGTCGCTCCGCCGTTGCCCTACACACCACCCAGCGCCACGGTCAACTCCCTGTCCGTCAAGACGTCGGGTGGCAAGGGGCTGGTGCGCAGCAGCAATGGCCAGATCAACTGCGGCAAGACTTGCTCGGTGGCCGTGCCCGCGGGTACGTCATTGACCTTGACGGCGGTGCCGGACCCTGGCTTCCGCTTCGTGAGTTGGAGCGGGGCATGCGTGGGCCCCTCTGCCACCTGCGTGGTTCAGGTTTTTGGCGGTCTGTCTGCCCAGGCCAACTTCAGCAAGTAAGGGCCGGGGCTGCGGGAGCCCTCAAACCTCCCACCCCCGGAGCCGCACATGGGCGGATCTTGTCGTGCCGCTTGTGGCGCAGGTGCTCAGCCTGCGGCTCTCACATCCGCCATTGGCTCCACCCCGAAGTCAGGCCGCTCCAGATAAGCCAGCAGCTTGGCCGCGCAGGCTTCGGGTGTATCGAGCTGTCCCTGGTCTTTCCAAGCTGCAAACCGCGCCTGCGCGGGGAACTGGCCCGGGTCGGCGGAGCGCAGCTGCAGCTGCATGTCGGTGTCGATGATGCCGGGTGCGATGGCCACTGAGCGTGCGCCGTTCGCCAGCGTGGCCTGTTCGAGCGCAATGACGCGGCTCAGGTGGTCGAGACCGGCCTTTGACGCGCAGTAGACGCCCGAGCCGGCCAGGGCATGGCGCCCCAGGCCGGACGAGATGTGCAGCAGGCGGCGAGGCGGGGTCCACGTGGCCGTGGCCCGCAGAAAGGCTGCGCTCAGCAGCATCGGTGCTTCCAGGCTCACGCGCAGGGCCTGAGCGAGGGCTTGCGCGTCACTGGCCGCCAGGGGCGCGGGCGTCGGTAGCAGGGCGGCGTTATTGATCAGTGTCAGCGTGGGCACGTGTGCGGGGTCCAGCGCCGCGAGCCAGGCTTCCAGCCGCCGGGCGATGGGTTCGGGCTCGGCCAGATCGCAGGCCCATTGTTCGAGCTGCCCGGTGCTTGCCGCGAGCGTGGCATCGGGTCGACGTTGCAGGGTGAGGACACGATCGCCACGTGCCAGCAGCGCGGCAGCCAAGGCGCGACCAATGCCGCGCGAGGCGCCGGTGACGATGGTGATCGGTCGGGGGGATGAAGCAGGTGCAGACATGAGAGCCCCAAGCATACGTCTGTGGGGTCAGGCGGGCTCCAGCGGGCTAAGGCGCGCTTCAGCTCCTCACGGTCGCCGGCCACTCGACACAAAGGCACTCTTCGCCCCGGCGCTTTCCTGCGTCTTGAAGATGCTGCCCGTGACCGGTGCCGGCGGCAAGGGCATGCGCACCGGGACGGGTTCGACGAGCGGTTCCAGGCAGGGCCGGCCGGTGATCATCCGCGCCTGCAGATCGTCCCAGAACTTGCGCTGCCCTAGCGCATGGAAGTACGAGCCCGATCCCAGCAGCGGCCAGGCGTGGGCGGCGGCGATTTCGTAGAACAGGATCTTGCGCGTGCGGTCGCTGACGTTGGGTGCCGACCCGTGCAACGTGCGCACATGGTGCACGGTCATGCTGCCCGCACGACCCGTCAGAGGGACAGCCTTGTGCGGCTCGAACAGCGGGTCGTCGGGATCGATCGCGCCGGCGAACACGCCTTTCATGTGATGACTGAGGATTGGGCCTTGGTGGGAGCCTGGTATCACCATCAACGGGCCGTTCTCAAGGCTCACGTCTTCGAGCATCAGGCCGAAGGCCAGCAGGTGGTCGTTGGTGTGCGGGTAGAAGGCCCAGTCCTGATGCCACTCCACGGCACGGCCTCCGCCCGAGGCTTTGGTGTTGAGCTTGGAGGTGAGCAGATTGGTGTCGGGCCCTAACAGATCAGCCAAGACAGCAGTCATCGCGGAGTTGCGCAGAACCTCCCAGAAGTACGGGTCGCGCTGGTGCGGAACCTTGATGCGCGTGAGTCGGGGGCTGTCAGGCCCGTGCCCAGCATCGAGGTCATAGACATCGTTGCTTTCGCTAACCGACCGGGAGGCTTCGATCAGCCCTTCGGTGATCGCCAGCAAACGTGCGACTTGTTCCGCTGTGACGGCGTTTTCGACCAGCATATAGCCGTTGGTGGCGTAGAAGTCTCTCTGTTGCTGGGTCAGCATGGCGCACGTCCTTTCACTCCGATCGTATGCCGTATGAAATGCCTCAACGCACACGCCACACGGGATAAGGCGCCGAAGGGGGTCTTCAAGCGGGCTGAAACGCGCCGCTCAGAATGGTGCTGCGCTGTCGAAGTGGTGTAACACGCCGGTGTCGGGATGTGCAATCGCCAGGGCGCTGGCGTGCAGCAGCAATCGCGGTGAAAGGGCTTGAACCTCGGGCGGCGCATAGAGTGTGTCGCCCAGCAGCGGGTGGCCCAGCGCGGCCAGGTGCACACGCAGTTGGTGGCTGCGCCCGGTCTGCGGTTGCAGCAGCAGGCGTGTGCGGTCGGCTTCGCGTTCCAGCACGCGCCAGCGCGTCAAAGCGGGGCGGCCGTGCTCGGGGTCGACCTTCTGCAGCGGGCGCCGGGGCCAGTCGGCGGCCAGGGGCAGGTTGATCTCGCCCTCATCGGCCGCCGGCAGGCCGTGCACGACGCCAACGTAGGTCTTGTCGACGCGGCGTTGTTCGAAGGCCGCGCTCAGCGTGCGCTGCGCCGCCAGGCCACGCGCGAAGAGCAGCAGGCCCGAGGTCGCCATGTCCAGCCGGTGCACCACCAGCGCATCGCTGAATTGCGCCTGCACCTGGCTGGCGGCGCAGTCTTGCAAACCGAGTGCACGGCCTGGAACTGAAGGCAAGCCTGCAGGCTTTTCGACGACGACCCAGTGCGCGTCGGCGTGCACGATGCGCAGGGTGCTGCGGCTGATCTCCACGTGCACCGCCTCAAGCGTGTCGCAATGCAGGCACGGCAACATCAAGCCGCGAGAAACAGCGCGGGGTCGACGTAGCTGCGGTTCAGCATAACGGACCAATGCAGGTGCGGCCCGGTGACACGGCCCGTGGCACCTACCGCGCCCAACACTTCACCCGCACGCAGCTCGCGGCCCACGTCCACGCCAATTTCGCTCAGGTGGCAGTAGAAGGTCAAACAGCCGCCGCCATGGTCCAGCCACACACTTCGGCCGGAGAAGAAGTAGTCGCCCGTGTCGATAACGCGGCCGTCCAGCGGCGTGGCAATGGGCGTGCCCGTGGGCGCGGCAATGTCCATGCCGCTGTGGGGCGAGCGCGATTGGCCGTTGAAGATGCGCCGCAAGCCAAACGAGCTGGAGCGCGGCCCCGGCACCGGTACCTGCATGCGCAGACCGGCCGGCACACGGTCGCTGTGCGTGGCCATCACGGTGTTGAGGTGTTTGCGCTCGCGCTCGTAACGGGCCAGGTCTTCTTTCGATAGATCAACCTGCCGCTGTGGCACTTTGAGCTGCTGCACGGCGTAGGTTGCTGGCTCTACCTCGATGTTGCGTACCTGCGCCACGCCCGTGACGCCTTCCACGCGCACCGGTAGCTTGCCGGGTTTGACAGCCAGGCCGATGCCGACCACAGCCGTCCAGCCGCTGGCGTCGCCCAAGACCAGCACGCGGCGGCCCTCTGCGGACACACGCGGCGGCTGCGGCGCAGCGCCCAGGTCCAGGCTGACCACGCCGCCCGGCACGGCGCGGCTGGTGGGCAGCGCTGCGGCAGCCAATGCGCGGCTGCTTTGTGGCCAGCTCAGGGCAGCGCCAATGCCAAGGGCGTTCGCAAAGCTGCGGGTGATGAAGCTGCGCCGGGGTGAGGGCGTGAAGGAATTTTCATTTGCTTGAGGCATGGCGCTATTGTCGCCAGGACGGCGCAGGGTCGCTTGACGCGAACGGACCGACGCGTCACAGTTCGGTCTCCACCCAACCCGTTGAAGGAGGCTGCCATGGCTAAGGATCTTGCCCCAACCGGCGTGGACACGATTGCGCGCAAGGCGCCGCAGCCGTTTGAATAGCTGACGATGTAAAGCAGTAGCGACGCTCGCCGCTACTTTTTTGCGGCCTTGTGCTGCAACTTCTGTCAGCGGCCTATTGCTGCATCTTGCTGCTGCAGCTTCTCGCCGCCATCCGTCCCACGCCCAAAGAACGCTCACGCGGGCTTGTCGCTGCCGTTGTGCTACGCCGAGCCCACCTTGGCGCTGCGCGCTCATTGCGCGGCGCTGGCTTCAGCTTGGATGGATGACGAACACCATGTCGAACGAGAGTATTCAAACGGCTCCGCAACGGGCCATTGGCTGGACTGAACACGAAGAGAACTGCGCACAGGCTTGGCTGGCCGACTACATGCCCGCCACGGAAGCGGCGGCAGAAGGGCCTATCCACGCCTGCCGGGTGGTTGAAGTACAGAAGGACCATGTCGTGGTTCACGATGGTCGTGACGACGCGACGGGTGCACAGGCTCAAGCCTACGGTCTCGGCGCACGGCGCGCGCGTGTGCCGCACGCACTGCAGCGCGAACTGGCCGAGGCCGCTGATGCCCTGGCCGTGGGCGACTGGGTCTTGGTCGAGCCCGGCACGGCGGCTGGCGAGCTGTGGGTGCGCTACCGACTACCGCCACGCAACCAATTGGCGCGGCGCCTGCACGACGGCCGCGACAAGGTGGCGCGCGTGGTCATCGTCAGCAATGTCGACCGCGCCGTGCTGGTGATGGGGCTGGACCGTGACTACAACCCGCGCCGCCTGCAGCGTTACCTGGCTCTGGCGCACATGGCCGGTGTGCCACCCTTGGTGGTGCTCACCAAGGCCGACCTGGAACCTTCAGCGGGCCAGACGCAGATCGCTGAACTGCGTGCCCAAGTGCCGCCGGACACGCCGGTGGTGGCACTCAGCGCCTTGGACCCCCAAGCGCGCCAGAGCTTGTTGCCGTGGCTGGAGCCCGGCCACACCCTGGTGTTGCTAGGCTCCAGCGGCGCGGGCAAAAGCACCTTGACGAACGCCCTGTGTACGGCGCCCTTACAGGACACCGGACCGACCCGCTTTGCCGACGGCCGCGGCCGCCACACCACCACGGTGCGCAGCCTGCACCGTGTGCCCGAGGGCGCCTGCATCATCGACACTCCGGGCTTACGCACCTTGCGCTTGGACGGCGACGAAGCCGCGCTGCAAGGCGTTTTCGAAGATGTGGCGCAGCAGGCGCGGAAGTGCCGCTTCCGCGACTGCCGGCATGAAGACGAACCCGGCTGCGCCGTGCGCACGGCCATCGAGCCGCAGCGCTTGAACACCTGGCGCAAACTGCAGCGCGAAGCCCAGCGCGACCAGATGAGCGCGCTGGACCGGCAACGCCAATTGTCGGAGTGGAAACAGCGCTCACGCGTGGGGCGCGAGCGCGCACGGGAGAAGCGCGAATAGAGAGCTGCAGCCGAGGTCCGGACGTGAAAATCGGGTTCAGCTTAGGGTGCCAATGCCCGGCTGCGCCAGCGCCCAGATGGCGACGCCATAAGCCAACAGCAACAGCACAGCCAGCCAGCGGCGGTTGTGCTGAACCAGGTCCGGACCAGCGCCGGGCACGCGGCCGTTAAGCATGCGCCGGGCCTGGTTCTGGCGGCGCAGGAGGCTGAGCGCGGCGATCACGCCCACATGGCTCAGCGCAGCCAGCAGCATGGCGTTGCCGAAGAATTCATGCAGCTCGGGCCATGCTTCACCACCCAACACATCACCCCAATCGTTCAGGCTGCCCAGGCCGGTGAGGACCAAAGGGGCCACCAGCACCAGCAGGCTTGCAATGGCCGCGGCCATGAGCAGATGCTGCGCCTGCTGCAAGGGCACGGCGCGCCAGCCCAAGCGACGAACGGCATCGGCCGTGCCGCGCAGCCAGGTGGGCAGGCCGCCGAGTTTGCGGAACACGAGCGCCAGGCTGGATGCGCGCGGGCCGAACCAACCGTAGGCTAGGCGCAAGGCCAGCAGGCCCGCCAGGCCGTAGCCCAAAGCCGTGTGCACGTGGCGCCAATGTTCGCTCTCGGCCGTGAGGTAAGCGCCGGTGAAGGACAAAGCCATCAAGGCATGAAACATGCGCGTGGGTGCGTCGGTGACCAGACGCGTGCGGGCAGGTGGTGCTTTGGTCGCTTCCCTGATGGCCGCTGCGCTGGCTGGGGCACTGCCGAGACCGCTGGTGAGTTTGGGGGTGTTCATGTCAGTCTCTCCACGCACGGCGCTGGCTGGCCGACAAGCCGGCGGGCAACGTCAAGTTGTCGTCGTCAAACTGCCCGCGGTCGGCGCCGGCATGGCAGGCGCCGCAATTGGCTGGGCTCTTGACGCTGGCCAGTTGCCACGTGGTTGCGTCGATCTTGCGGTGTTTGCGTTCGAACCAAGCCGAGCGGGTGATGCGGTCTTGCGGGGGCTCTTCACGCACCCGTTTGTAGGTGCCGGCGTGGGCCTGCAACCACTGCGCAATCTGCTGCGTGGCTGCAGCCGTGTCCAGCGCAGCGTCAGTGCCGTAGTGCTGGTTGAGCTGGCCCATGATGCGTTGCCACGAGCGCGCCGGCAGCATGCCCGGTGGGTAGGCGGTGTGGCAGGAAGCACATTCCTGAACGTAGGCCGGCGGTACGGCGCTGGGCATGCTGCGCCCGCTGTCGGCGTGCGCGGTGCTCAAAGTAGAGAGCAGCAGCGCGGCGGCCGCTGCCGCGCCGAATGTCGAAGGACTGAAGATGGTCATGGGGCTTGAATTCAGAGTTTGAGGTTGATCAGATAGGCCAAGACGTCGGCCTTCTCGCCGGCTGTGCATTCACGCGAGAGCACGTCTTTGCAATTGCGTCGAAACCACTTGTCCACGCGTGCCGTGTCGGTAAAGGCGCGCGGGTTGGCCTGCGGCGCGAGCGGGTCGATGGCTTTACCGGTCTTGGCATGTTTGCCGGCCTGCGTGGGCGGCGTGCCGTGGCAGGAACTGCAAGACCACTCGCCACCGTGTTGGGCCGTGAAGAAAATTCGGCCGCGCTCGGCTTGGCCCGCAGCCTGGGCTTGCTGTGCAAAACGCTCCAATTGCTGAGCAGGGCTGGTGTCAGCTGCTTGGACTGGGGCGCAGAGCAGCGCCAGGGCCAACATCGCTGCGGCGCCAGCGCCAGCAGTTGCTGTCGATTGGCGTTTGATCTTGAAAAGTTTCATCGTGGGTTCCTCAGGAAGGGTCTTGTCGAGCTGTAATGAGCCATTCTTGATACCGGGCCTTGAACGCAAGCTGAACGGCCCGTTCATCTGCGGTTCAGCTTGGCCAACCGACAATGGCAGCGTGAGACAGAACCCAAGCCCTACCGCCACGCCGCCGTCTGCGTTCACGCGCTTTGTCTTTGCATCCGGCTTGGTACTCAGCCTGCTGATCGCCGGGATGCCGGCGCGCGGCAGCGACCGATACGACCACGACCGCGCCCGCGCCGCCCTCAAGGCTGGCGAGGTGATGCCGCTGAACACTTTGCTGGAGCGGCTGCAGAAGTCACACCCCGGTCAGGTCCTGGACCTGGAGCTGGAGCGTGAAGACGGGCGTTGGACCTATGAAATCAAGTTGCTGCACACCAATGGGCAATTGCTCAAGCTGGTGGTGGATGCCCGAACGGGCAGCGTGTTGTCGGTACGGCAGCGTCACAGCGACGGCAAGCGCAGCGGCAAGGAGGGCGCGCGATGAGCGGCTCCCGCCAGCTGTGCCGCATCCGTGCAGCCATGAGAAAAGGCTGCGTTTGCGCATGAGGCTGCTGGTGGTCGAAGACGAAAGCACCCTGCGTGCCCAACTGCGCAGCGTACTGGAAGGCTGCGGCTATGTGGTCGACGACTGTGACAACGGCGTCGACGCTCACCACTTGGGCGTGACCGAGCCCTTTGATGCCGTGGTGCTCGATTTAGGCCTGCCGCGCCTGGATGGCTTGAGCGTACTGCGGCGTTGGCGCGAGGCCGGCGTCACCACGCCGGTGCTGGTACTGACCGCGCGCGACAGTTGGCACGACAAAGTGACGGGCATCGATGCCGGGGCCGATGACTACCTGGCCAAGCCGTTTCACCTGGAAGAGCTGCTGGCGCGTGTACGGGCGTTGATTCGGCGTGCGCAGGGTCTGGCGTCCCCACTCCTGCGCAGCGGGCCCATCAGCCTGGACACACGCAGCGGCCGTGTTTGTGTTGACGACCAGCCGCTCACGCTGACCAGCCATGAATACCGACTTCTGGCGTATTTGATGCACCGGCCGGGGCACGTGGTTTCACGCACCGAGCTGACGGAACACCTCTACGACCAGGCCTTCGACCGCGACTCCAACACCATTGAGGTCTTCATTGGACGCTTGCGGCGCAAGCTGCCAGCAGATTCCATCGAAACCGTGCGGGGCATGGGCTACCGCCTGGCCGAGAAGCCCCCGAAAAACCCGACAGAGCCTAACAACCGGATGGACGGTGCCACTTAAGCGTTGGATTCAATCGCTGCAGTTCCGGCTGCTGGTGGCCACGCTGGTGGGCTTGCTGCTGGCACTCGTGCTGGCCGGCTTCGTGCTGTCGGGTCTGTTTCGTGACCATGTGATGCGGCAGTTTGAGGCCACATTGACCACGCAACTCGACCAGGTGACCACGCGCTTGGAATTCGATGCGGCTGGTTTACCGACCCTGGATGCCCAGGCCTTGAGTGACCCGCGTTGGTCGCGCCCGCTGTCAGGTTTGTATTGGCAAATTGAGCTGCAGGCGGGCGCGGGTGTTTCTGCCAGCGGGGCAGCAGTGCCCTTAACGCCCGCTGTTGTTGCTGCGCCTGCTGCTGAGGTGTTGCGTTCGCGTTCCTTGTGGGACACCAGCTTGGCCGTTCCCGCCGACGGCTCGGCAGCCGGTGCCGTGCAGGTGCGCGAAATCACCGGCCCCGGTGATTCCAAGCTGTTGCTGCTTGAACGCGCCGTGACGCCGCCCGGCGCCGACACCCCGCGTTGGCGGGTGATGGTGGCCGGCGACCTGAAAGACACCACTGGGGCTGTGAGCCAATTCAATGGCGTGCTGGCCTCCTCCTTGGCGGCGCTGATGCTTTTGCTGGCGCTGGCAGCAGCTGCCCAACTGGTGGTAGGCCTGGCGCCCTTGCGCACCCTGCAACGCGCATTGGCGGCTGTCCTGGAGGGCCGTGCGCAGCGTCTGGAAGGCCGTTTTCCGGCCGAAGTGCAACCCTTGGCCGACAATTTCAATGGCGTCTTGGACCGCAACGCTGCGGTGGTGGCGCGTGCGCGCACACAGGCCGGCAATTTGGCGCATGCCATCAAAACGCCGCTGGCGGTTATGGCGCAGGCGGCAGCCCAAGGCCTCCCTTCTCCTGCTTCTCCTGCTTCCGCCGCTTCATCTCCAGCTCAGACCACCAACTCGCTGGGCGCGTTGTCCGCTTTGGTGCGGGAGCAGGTCGCGGTAGCCAACCGCCAGGTTGATTGGCACCTCACTCGCGCGCGTGTAGCCGCGTCGCAGGCGGTGCCCGGCGCTCGGGTGTCCGTGGGCCCGGTCATCAACGGGCTGGTTCGCGTGATGGACCGTGTGCACGCGGCGCGTGGCCTGCGGCTGGCGCACCAAGCAAGCCCTGACGAGCCGGCTTTCGCAGGCGAAACGCAGGACCTGCAAGAAATGCTGGGCAACCTGCTCGACAACGCCTGCAAATGGGCAAGACACGAGGTTCGCATTCAAGTCAGCAGCTTGCCGGTTGCTGGCGCCCGCCGATTGCAAATCAGCCTGGAGGACGACGGTCCTGGCATCGACGAAGGCCAACGCCAGGCTGTGCTGGCGCGTGGCGCGCGGCTGGACGAGCGTGTGCCCGGCAGCGGGCTGGGCCTGGCCATCGTGCACGAACTGGCCGCCCTGTACGGCGGCGAGTTGAAGCTCGCCAGCAGTGACATGGGCGGCTTGCGGGTCGAGCTGCACCTGCCGCTGGCACCTTAGACAAGGTCCCGCAGCGGGGGGCCCCACTCCTATACTGGTCCGCACGCAGGGCAGCCTGCTTGCCACCCCATACCGGAGCGCGACCATGGCCCCAAGCGACAACGAACCGCCTCCAACCGCCAGTGTGATCCGGCGTGCTGCCGCCATAGAGAGCCTGCTCGAAGAGCGGGGTTGGAAGGCTGGAGAGGCGATCGAGCAAGGCATCCACAATGCTGAAGATGTGTGGTTGCCGCAGCGTGGCGCCCAGGTGGTGGCCAAGGCCTGGTCAGACCCAGCGTTCAAGGCGCGCTTGATGCACGACGGCAAAGCCGCTGTGGCCGAGCTGGGCATTGACATGCCGCCGCACCACCGCCATTTGGTGGCGCTGGAGAACACCGAAACCGTTCACAACGTGATCGTCTGCACCCTGTGTTCCTGCACCGCATTCACGGTGATTGGCCTGCCGCCTGACTGGTACAAAGACCTTGAATACCGGGCCCGCGTGGTGCGCGAATCAAGAACCGTGTTGCGTGAAATGGGGCTCGAACTGCCGGCCACCACGCAGATTCGCGTGTGGGACACGACGGCCGATACGCGCTACATGGTGCTGCCCTTGCGGCCCGTGCATACAGCGGGTTGGAGCGAAGCCCAGCTGGCCCGCATCATCAGCAAAGACGCCATGATCGGCGTGGCGCGCATTTGAATAGGTGACCCATGGACGGCCTACACGACCTCGGTGGCAAGCAGGGTTTCGGCACTGTGCGCTATGCGCCTGAAGCTGCGGTGTTTCACGAAGCCTGGGAGAAGCGCATCAATGCGCTGTATGGCGTCGGCGTGCGCCTGGGCATTTTCAACATGGACGAGTACCGCCACGCGATTGAGCGCATGGAGCCACGCCACTACATGACGGCCAGCTACTACGAACGCACGCTCACCAGCCTGGCGACGCTGTGCGTTGAAAAGGGCGTTCTCACGCAGGCAGAACTGCAGGCGCGCGCGCAGGGCTCGTTTCCCTTGGCGCGGCCTTCGGGCCCGGGGCGAAGCAATGCGCCGAACCGGCACTCATTCCAGCTGGGTGACCGGGTACGCGTACGTGCTGAACATGTCAGCGGCCATGTACGCATGCCCGGCTACATCCGCGGCAAGACGGGCGTGGTGGTGAGTGAATCACCGCGTTACCCATTTCCGGACGCCCATGCGCATGGCGTCGCGGCCGAAAACGAGCCCACCTACGACGTGCGATTCAACAGCCGCGATTTATGGGCCGATGCGGCAGACGACGCACAAGTGCACGTGGGCGTGTTCCAGAGCTACTTGGAGCCCGCGCCCCTTTGATTGGGCTTGCTTACGGCTTGGCCAACACCAAGGTGTAGTAGCGCTTGAGATCGCTGTTGGCGTTGCTCACACAGGCCATGCCAATCTGGGTGAAGCCACTGCTCATGATGTTCTGGCAATGGCCGGGGCTGTCCATCCAGCCTTGCACCACGGCTGCGGCGTCCGGATATCCCGCAGCGATGTTCTCGCCCACGGCACTCCAGACGTAGCCCGCTGCCGTCGTCCGGGTAGACGCGCTGCCGCCTTCAGGGCTGGTGTGCGCAAAATAGTTGCGGCTGGCCATGTCGGCGCTGTGGTTGTAGGCGGCGGTAGCAAGTCGGTCGTCCCACGTGGTGGCTGTGGTGGCCAGGTAGGCCACCGAACCGCAGGCGGTGTTGACAGCGCGACGCTGGTTGATCATTTGCAGCACGTCGGCGCGGAAGGTGGCAGAGCCGCAGCCTATGTCGGTGGTGCCCGCTGTGCTGCCAGAGCTGCCGGAGCTGCCGCTTGTTCCTCCTGTTGTGCCGCCCGTGGTGCTACCGGACGTGCCGCCGGTCGACGTGCCTGTACCCGTCGACGTGCCTGTACCCGCAGCCGGCGTCGTGTTTGTGCTCGACTCGGCAGGGGTGTCTGAACCGCCGCCGCATGCTGTAAACAACAGCGGCAGGGCAGCGGTGCAAATCAACTGTTGGATGCGTCGGTGGCGAAAAAGATGCTTCATGAACCGAATATTGCCGCAATTGCAGACCCCTTTCGCCAGTGTGTACAAGAATTAGGGGGGTACCAAAGCATCTCTGTGTGCCAACGCTGGGAACCAGCGCCCCCACAGCGCGGCCAGCAGCATGGCGCCCACACCGCCCAAAGCCACCGACGCCGCGGGCCCCATCAGCGCAGCTGTGGCGCCAGATTCAAACTCACCCAATTGGCCGCTGGCGTTGATGAACAAGCCGTTCACAGCGCTGACGCGCCCGCGCTTGTCGTCAGGAGTTTCCAGCTGAACCAAGGTGTTGCGCACCACCACGCTCACCATGTCGGCGGCACCCGTACAGGCCAATGCAAACAGCGACAACCAGAACCAGCTTGAAAGGCCGAAAACCAGCGTCGCAAGGCCGTAGGCTGCTACGGCCAGCAACAGCTTCGGGCCGGCGCGGCGCTGAATCGGATTTCGGCTCAACCAGATGGACATGGCCAAGGCGCCTACGGCAGGCGCGCCGCGCAGCACGCCCAAGCCCTCGGGGCCCACGTGCAAGACGTCTTTGGCGAAGATGGGCAACAGCGCTGTTGCGCCACCCAACAGGACGGCGCACAGGTCCAAAGCCATGGCGCCCAGCAGCACCGGTTGTTCACGCACGTAACGCACGCCGGCCCAAAGGGTATGCCAGTCCGGGCGTGGCGCGGGCGCAGGCCGCGCGTGCTGAATGCGCAGGCACAGCAGTGCTGCAGCAGCAAACGCTGCAGTGCAGGCGCCGAAAAGACTTGTGGGCCCCAATACCAGCATCAGGCCGCCCAAGGCCGGACCGCCGATCACAGCGGCTTGCATGCCCATGGAACTGAAAGCCAATGCCCGCGGCAGTACAGCTGCGGGCACCAGCAAGGGGACGGTGGCCTGCTGCGCCGGCATTTGAAAGGCCTTGATGGCGCCCAGGACCAGCGCCAAGCTCAGTATCAAGTCGCGCGACAGCAGGCCCTTGTGCGCAGCCAGGCTCAGCATCGCGGCCACCGCCGCCAAAGCACCCAAACACAGGCTGAGCAGGCGTGCGCGATGTACACGGTCGACCACTTGGCCTGCAGGCAAGACCAGCGCCACGGCGGGGCCAAACTGCAGCAATCCCATCAGGCCCAAGTCCCAGGCCGAGGCGCTCAAGGCATACAGCTGCCAACCCAGGGCCACCATCATCATCTGCTGTGCGGCCACGCCAAGCAGGCGGGCACACCACAGCAGCCAGTAGCTGCGGTAAGGGCGCAATTCGGCGGGAATCAAGCAGTGAGCCCCATCGTCCGTCTCACAAGAAAAAAAAGCCCTCGCGGGGCTCTTTTGGAGTGGGTTGACTGGCTGTCCCCGGCAGGCTTACTGCGGCTGCTGAATGCCGGCAATCGCCCAGTTGCTGCTGCCGTCGTGCGGCTTGACCAAGTGCCAGATCTCGTCGAAGGCGTTGGCCGGCGCGCCGGCTTCTTCAACCATCAGACCTTTGAAGCGCACACTGGCCACTTGGCGCGTAGCCTCGTGGCTGAAGTCGATGAGTTCTGCGTCGACACGTTGCACGTCTGTGCTCTGGGCGCTCGTGCCGCGCTCTTGCAGGTCCAGGCGAACGGCCGCAAACATTTCTGGCGTGGTGAATTGCCGCAGGTCGTCCAGGTCGCCCTTGTCGTTGGCTGCTTGCAAGCGAATGAAAATCATCTTGGCCACGCGCTCGAAGGCCGGCAGGTCAAAACCCTCAGGCAAGTTCAGCGGCGCCGTTGCGGCACCAGCCGCCATGGCCGCCGGCGAGCCCAAGGCTTCACCGATTTGGATGGGGCGTAAGGGCGCACCCGTTACTGAAACGGCCGTTTCGGCTGGTGCAGCGGCGCCAACAGCGCTGGAACCCGACGCGTCAAAGCGCATCGGCTCGGCCGCCGGTGCTTGCGGTGCGGGCTGGGCCCATGCGGGCACGGAGCTGGCCGCACCTGCGGCGCCTGCACCAGCCAGCGCAGGCTGCGCGCCACCGCGCATGCGGCTCATGATGAAGCGGATGGCCACAAAAGCCACTACAGCCAACAGCAACATGGTCATGAAGCTGCCAAAAGCTTCACCCATACCTAAGTGGCTGAACAGGGCTGCCAATCCCAAGCCAGCGGCCAGGCCGGCGAGCGGGCCCATCCAGTTGCGCTTGGCCGCTGCGGCTGCAGGGGCAGCGGCCGCAGCCGGCTTGCCAGCCATGGGCGCAGCTTGCGCAGGGGTGGCAGGTGCTTGGGGTGGTGTTTGCGGCGCGGCTTGAGCAGGCGCTTGGCGCTGCAGGCCGGTACTTTTGCCACCGCCCAGGCGCTTGGCGTCGGCCATGTCAGGGCTCAGGCTGAAAACCAGGGCCAATGCCATGGCTGCGGTGAACCAACGGGTTTTCATAGTCGAGTCGTCCTTTTGCGTTAAACGCGTTTCAAACTGGGGCGCAGTCTAGACCAGCGCGGCATTTCGCGCACAGGCTGCGCGCGGGTATCTCGGCTCGGGGCATGATGTGAGGCACATTCCGGCAAATTCAAGACTCAAGGCAGAACCCACTCATGGCTGTACCGATGGATGTTGTTTGGTGGTCTTTGGCCGTGCTGCTCATCGTGGCCGGCATTGCGGGCGCCGTTTTGCCGGCCCTGCCGGGGCCCTTGCTGGTGCTGGCCGGCGTGGCGCTGGGCGCCTGGATTGACGGTTTCACGCGCGTGGGCGGGGCGGTGGTGGCCATCGTGGCCGTGTTGGCGGTGATGGCGTGGATCTTGGACCACGCGGCCGGCATGCTGGGCGCCCAAAAGGCGGGCGCCAGCCGCGAGGCCCTCTGGGGCGCTGCCATCGGCACAGTGGTCGGGCTTTTTGCGGGGTTTATCGGTGTGCTGTTTTTGCCGCTGGTCGGTGCTGCCATCGGCGAATACATCGCGCGCAAACAACATGGCCAGGCGCTCAGAGTGGGTATTGCCACCTGGCTGGGCATCATGGCCGGCTTGATTGCCAAAGTGGTCATCGTGTTCATGATGGTTGGCGTTTTCCTTATCGCGCTGGTGCTTTAAAGCTCGCCAGCAACCAACAGCTTGCCCCAGCACCCAGCACAGAACAAGGTGAGCCGTGCTTTGTATTGAAGCCCTGAGCTACCGCTACCCGCTCACCTCAAGGGCTCTGGATTTTCCGGACCTGCAGGCGGAACAAGGCTCGCAGGTGTTGCTGCGCGGCGCTTCGGGCAGCGGCAAATCAACCCTGCTGGCGCTGTTGGCGGGTTTGTTGACGCCACTTGGCAGCCCGGGCCTGCGCCTGCAGGTGGGCACGGCTGAACTCACCCGGCTTTCGGCTCGTGAGATTGACGCGTGGCGCGGTCGCGAATTGGGTTTTGTGCCCCAACGTTTGCACCTGAGCCCTGGCCTGGGTGTCAACCAGAACCTGCAGCTGCCCTATCTGTCGGCAGGTGAACGCGCCGACGCCGTGCGCATCAAGCAGCTTTTGCGTCGCTTGGATCTGACCGCACTGGCGCGGCGCCGTCCGCACGAACTCAGTCTGGGCCAGGCGCAGCGTGTGGCCTTGGCGCGGGCGGTGCTGCGGCGGCCACGCGTGCTGCTGGCCGATGAACCCACAGCGCACCTGGATGACGATTCAGCCGCTGACGTGTTGGGCCTGCTGGCCGACATGGCACGCGAGGAAACGGCCACGCTCGTGGTGGCCACGCACGACCACCGGGTATCCGCGGTGTTGAAGGACGCCACAACTTGGCGTCTGCAGGCTTCGCAAGGTGCTGTTTCACACGCAGAGGCAGGGTGTCTCAAGCCAAGTTCGGCGCCAGTGCCGCCGCCGAGGCAGGAGCCTGCACCGTGAGCGCGCCGCCCAGCCCCTACCCGGTGCGAGGCGCAGGTCGGCCATGAGCTTGCTTGGTCTTGCATGGCGCTGGTTGTGGTCGCGACCCTGGGTGGCGGGCTTGAACCTGGTGATGTTGAGCCTGGGTTTTGGTGCCATGTTGCTGCTGAGCCTGTTGGCGGAGCAGATTGAGGCGCAAACCCAGCGCGACCTGGCCGGCATCGACTTGGTGGTGGGCGCCAAAGGCAGCCCTTTGCAACTGATCTTGGCGGGCGTTTTTCACCTCGACGTGCCGCCGGGCAACATTCCATTGCAGGCGCAGGCCCAGTTGGAGGCTCACCCGCTCGTGGCGCAAACCATTCCCTTGGCCTTGGGTGACACCGCCAAAGGCTACCGGCTGGTGGGCACCAGCCCGGAACTCTTGGAGCTGTACAACGCCAAGCCGAACCAAGGGCGCCTTTGGCAGGCGCCACTGGAAGCCGTGTTGGGCGCCCATGTCGCGCGGGCCACGGGGTGGGCCTTGGGTGACCAATTTGTGGGTGCGCACGGCCTGGGCGCTGGCGGCGAAGAACACACGGGCCGCCCCTATCAAGTGGTGGGTGTGCTGGCGCCTTGTGGCTGCGTGCTGGACCGCCTGATCCTGACCGCGACCACCTCGGTGTGGCTGCTGCATGAAGACGAGCAAAGCCTGGACGCCGCTGACCGCCAAGCGCTGGAAGCCGAGCGCGAATTGACCATGCTGCTGGTTCGCTACCGCACGCCCTTGGCCGCCGTCACCGTGCCGCGCTGGGTGCAGGCGCAACCGGCCTTGCAGGCGGCGGTGCCGGCGCTTGAAAGTGCACGGCTGTTTCGCATGCTGGGCGTGGGACTGGACCTGATGCGCGCGCTGTCGGCGCTGCTGTTGGGTGTGGCGGGCCTGTCGGTATTTGTGGCGCTGATGCACGCGGTGCGCGAACGCGAACCCGACCTGGCCATGCTGCGCATGCTGGGCGCGTCGCCGCGCCGGGTCGCGGCGGTATTGCTGCTGGAAGCGGTGCTGCTGGCGGTACTGGGCTGGTTACTGGGCCTGCTATTGGGCCATTGCTTGACAGCTCTGGTAGGCTGGGTCTTGGAAGGTGAGCGCTCGTTGAGCATCACCCCTTGGTGGTGGTCGCCCGCCCACCCGAGCTTGCTGGTTTTGGCGCTGCTGTTGGCGCTGGCAGCGGCAGCCTGGCCTGCTTGGCGCCTGCGTCGGCTGGATGTCACCACTTTGTTGCAGGCGCCGCACTGAATCCTGAAACGATGAAAATAGAACACATGAAACACATCCACTTCTTTGCCCTGCTACTTGCCAGCTTGTGCGCTGGCGCTTGGGCTCAAAAGTCGCCAGCGCCGGCTGCTGCTGCGCCGGCCAACACCCAAGCCGCCAAGCTGTCCGAGCATGTGAAAACCGACATCACCCGACACCGTGCGATGGCGCTGGCGCATGATGGTGCTGCGCGCTGCCTTGAAGCGGGTCGCGCTGAGGCCGACTGCTTGAAGGAACTTCAAGCGGCCTGCAAGGGTCTGGCCATTGGGAAAACCTGTGGGATGAAACATGAACACTGAGGCCATCAACGCAAAGTTGCTGTGGCGTGCCGGGCTGGTGTTGGGCTTGCTCGTTCAGGCCACAGCGCCCGTGGCAGCCCAAAGCGCCGCACCGGCCAGCAAGGCGGCGCCTGCAGGCGGTTTGTCATCACCGGTTGGTACACCGCCACCCGGCGTGGGCGGTGGCCCAGGCTTTCACGACCCGCGAAGTGCCGTCAAGCCTTTGGAAGAGCGCGACGACGTGGTGTCCTGGAAGCTCTTGACGGCGGTGAAAGCCAAGGTCGAAAAATCCAAAGTTTTGCCCATCTTCCCCGACGGCGTTCGCGCGCTCGATACCAAGTCGGTGAAGGTGCAGGGTTTCATGCTGCCTCTGGACCCGGGCGAGAAGCAACGCCACTTTTTGCTCTCAGCCGTGCCGACCAGCTGCAACTTCTGCGTGCCCGCTGGGCCTGAAGGTTTGATTGAAGTGCGCAGCAAAGAGCCGGTGCGTTACACCGTGGAAGCCATCACACTGCAGGGCCGCTTCTCTGTGCTGTCAGATGACAAGTTCGGTCTGTTTTACCGTGTAGCGGACGCGGTTGTGGCGCCTTGAGCGTCGCGCCGCCTGAGCTTCAGTGCTTCTGCGCTTCGGTGAATTACGGCGCGAGGCGTTCGCGCAGCCACTGCGGGCTGCCGGCTGCGCCTCCACCGGAGCCTTCCAAGCGGTAGCGCAAGCGGTCGTGCAGCCGCGAAGGCCGGCCTTGCCAAAATTCCCAACGGTCGGGTTGAAGCCGGTAGCCGCCCCAGTGCGGCGGGCGTGGCGGGTGAAGCAGGTGCTGCGCACTCACTTTGGCTGCGTTGGCCACCAGCACCGCGCGCGAAGAAATCACTTCGCTTTGCGGTGAAGCCCAGGCGCCGATACGCGAATCCAGCGGCCGGCTGGCGTAGTAGGCGTCAGACTCCTCGTCGCTGACGATGGACACGGTGCCTTCGATGCGCACCACACGTTCCAACTCCACCCAATGAAACTGCAGCGCCGCATGCGCGTTGTGCGCCAGTTCGCGGCCCTTGCGGCTGTGGCGGTTGGTGTACCAAGCCAGCCCGCGCTCATCAACACCTTTGATGAGCACGATGCGTGTAGAGGGCCGGCCGTCGGCGCCCACGGTGGCCAGCGTCATGGCGTTGGGCTCCGGCACTTTGGCGTCGATGGCTTCTGACAGCCAACGCTCAAACTGCTTCAACGGCAAGGCTTCAGAGGCGTGCTCGTCCAGGGCCGCGCGTTCGTAACTTTTTCGTAACTGCGCCAAGCTTGAAAGATCGTCCATGGCTGCAGTATAGGAATCTGCTGGGCGCTAGGGCAGCTTCTGTTTGCGCGCCCTCAGGTTTTAACCTTAGGTGGTGCTACGACTGTTGCACCGGGCCGATATCGAGCATTCTTCGCTACGCGTCACGTCGCGCGCTGCTGGATCTGCCGTGTTGCCTTCCCCTAACCCCGTTGTTGTTGTGCTGGCCGCCGGCCGCGGGGTGCGTTTTGCTGGCCCCGGGCATAAGCTGGCGCAAGCCTTCCAGGGCGGCAGCGTGCTGGGCACCACACTGAGCCAGGTGCTCAAAAGCGGCTTGCCGATGGTGGTGGTCACCACCGAAGCGCATGTGCCAGATGCCACCAAGTGGGTGCCGCACCGCGATGTGCTGGTCCTCACAGCCGAGCAAGCGCAGCGGGGCATGGCGCGCTCCATCGTGGCCGGCGTCAGTGCGCGCGCTGACGCGCCGGGCTGGCTTATCTTGCCGGCAGACATGCCTTTGATCCAGCCGCAAACGCTCAAGGTGGTGGCGGCAGCGCTGCCGGGGCAGGCTTGCGTGGTGCCGGCCTACGGCGGTCGGCGCGGGCACCCTGTGGGTTTTTCGGCCGAGCTCTTCTCCGACCTGCAGGCGCTGGACGGCGATGAAGGCGCACGCCGTTTGCTGCTGCGTTACCCGTCGCGCACGGTGGACGTTCAGGACCCCGGCGTTCTCATCGACATCGATACCCACAACGACCTGCAAGCGGCGCGCAGCCGCGCCGGTGACGGCGACGCGCTGGCCTGACAGGCACGGGCACCGTGCCGGTTTGCAGACCTGGCACAGGGCTGCGTGGAACAAGCCTTCAGCTTGCGGTGCAAAGCCCGTGCCGCTGGGCCAAGCGCACCAGGCGCTCAATTTCGCGGTCGGGCAAGCCGTGTGCGCGCAGGGCTTCGTGGGTTTGCAGCAGGTAGTCCAGTGTGGTGCCAAAGCGGCCTTTGGCGTGGCGCAAGATGTCCACCATCTGTGCTTCATCGACGGGGCCCGTCCACGCCGGGCTGCGGCGGCTGAGCGTGAAGGCCAGCGCGGGCACCACGCCGTCGTCGGTGCGCGCTTGCAGCCAACGAGGGTCATAGACGCCCAGGGGCATTTCGCGCTGCCACAGGCGTTCAAATTGGGCGTCCAAGTCGGCTTGCGGCAGGCGGTAAGCGATGCCTTTGCAGGCGCCGCCGCTCATCAGCGCAAAAACCAGGCCCGGCAGTTCTGGTGTGCCCCGGTTCACGCGTGAGCGCATGCGCAGGCAGCGGTGCCAGCCTTGAACCAGCGCAGCGCGGTGCTCCTGGGCCTCGAATTCTGGGCGCCAGATCAGCGACGCATAGCCAAACACCCACACCGGCGCCTTTGGGCCGAAGCGCGCGCGGTGGGCTGCCAAGACGGTGTCGGCCCTGCGCTCTGGCGTGTAGCTCACGGGCGGCGCGGTTGGCAGGGTGGGCAAGCAGGGAGGCGGTATGGGCGTCATAACGTTTGCTTGCAAGCGATGCTACAGCCCTGGTTGACGATGTAATCAAGTTACATCAAAATCAAAACATCAGTTACATCGCCCGGGCCGCACGCCGGGCCTTCAACATGACCAGCATGCATGCCGTGGTGATGGCCGTAACCGAGCGCATTCGGGCGAGCAGTGCGCCAATGCGCCAAGCCTACCTGGCGCAGATCGACCGCTTGGTGGCGCGCCCACGCGGCACCGACCGCATGGGCTGTGCCAATGTGGCACACGCGGTGGCCGCCATGCCGGCCATGGACAAACTGCGCATCGTGGCTGAGCGCGCGCCGCACCTGGCCGTGGTCTCGTCCTACAACGACATGCTCTCGGCCCACCAGCCTTACGAAAGCTACCCGGCTATGCTTCGCGACGAAGCTGCGCGCTGTGGCGCCACCGTGCAGGTGGCCGGCGGTGTCCCTGCGATGTGCGACGGTGTGACACAAGGTCAACCCGGCATGGAGCTGAGCCTGTTTTCGCGCGACACCATCGCCATGAGCACGGCCATCGCGCTGACCCACGATGTTTTTGACGGCGCCTTGCTGCTGGGTGTGTGCGACAAGATCGTGCCGGGGTTGTTGATCGGCGCGCTGCATTTCGGCCACTTGCCTTGCGTTTTTGTGCCCGCAGGGCCCATGAGCACCGGCATCTCCAACAGCGCGAAGGCCAAGGTTCGCGAGCAAGCCGCGCAAGGTCTGGTGGGCCGCGACGAGCTGCTGCAAGCCGAGAGCGCGGCCTATCACGGGCCGGGCACTTGCACCTTTTACGGCACGGCCAACAGCAACCAGATGCTGCTGGAAGCCATGGGCCTGCATGTGCCAGGCGCAGCTTTTGTGCACCCGCATGCGGGCTTGCGCGAAGCGCTCACGCGCGAGGCTGTGCGCGAGGTGCTGGCCATCGGCGCGCGCGGCCCGCGCTTCTCACCCATCGGCCGGCTGGTGGACGAGCGCTGCATCGTCAACGCCATGGTGGCGCTGCTGGCCACGGGTGGCTCGACCAACCACTTGATCCATTGGGTGGCTGTGGCACGCGCGGCGGGCATCCACATCAACTGGACTGACTTTGCCGACCTCAGCGCCGTGGTGCCCTTGCTCGCACGTGTCTACCCGAATGGTTCAGCCGACGTGAACGACTTCCAAGCGGCGGGCGGGCCAGCCTTTGTGCTGCGCGAGCTGTTGGGTGCCGGCCTGATGCACCCGGCGCCCGCCGTGCACGAGCGCGGCATGGCCGCTTATGGCGAGGTGCCCGTTGCCGGGCAGCAGCAGGCCAACGGCGAAGGTGGCAGCTGCAGCACGCTGGAATGGCAGCCCCTACCCGCCGAGCCGGGTGACAAAACGGTGCTGCGCGGGGCCGGCGAGCCGTTCTCGGCGACGGGTGGTTTGCGCTTGCTTCAAGGTCGCCTGGGCCGTGCGGTCATCAAGACCTCCGCCGTGCCCGAGGACCGGCACATCGTCCAGGCGCCCGCCGCCGTTTTTGACAGCCAGGAGTCGCTTCTGGCTGCATTTCAGCGCGGCGAACTCGAACGCGACCTGGTGGCCGTAGTGCGCTTCCAAGGGCCGCGTGCCAACGGCATGCCCGAGCTTCACAAATTGACGCCGCCCCTGGCCGTGCTGCAGAACAAGGGTTTTCGCGTGGCACTGGTCACCGATGGCCGCATGAGCGGTGCTTCGGGCAAAGTGCCTGCTGCCATCCACGTCAGCCCCGAAGCGCTGGCTGGAGGGCCGCTGGCCTGTGTGCGCGACGGTGATGTCATCCGGCTGGATGCGGTCGCCGGCACGCTGGAGGTGCAGGTGTCCGACGCCGATTGGGCGGCGCGTCGCCCGATTGGGCAATCAGCAGAGCACCAGGCCGTGCACAGCGCTGACTTGGGGCGTGAGTTGTTTGCCGGCATGCGCCGCAATGTTTTAAGCGCTGAAGAAGGCGCTGTGACCTGGCTTTGAAAGCAACACCATGAAAAACACCTTGGACCTGCTGGCCTACGGCCCTGTGATTCCCGTCATCGTTTTGCAGCGCGAAGCGGATGCGGTGCCCTTGGCCGAAGCCCTGGTGGCTGGCGGCGTGCGTGTGCTGGAAGTGACCTTGCGCACGCCCGTGGCTTTGCGGTGCATGGAAGCCATTTCGCGCGCTGTTCCGCAAGCCATTGTGGGTGCGGGCACCATTCGCTCGGTGGCCGACGCGCGGGCCGCCAAAGACGCAGGTTGCCAATTTGGTGTCAGCCCCGGCTATACCGAAGCTGTGGGCCAAGCTTGCCGCGACCTTCAACTACCCCTATTGCCGGGCGTGGCTTCGGCCAGCGAGATCATGTCCGCGCAGGCCGATGGTTTGAGCTTCTTGAAATTCTTTCCCGCCACGGCCATTGGCGGCATCCCCTTGCTCAAAGCCTTGGCAGGGCCGTTTCCCGATGTGGTGTTTTGCCCCACCGGTGGCGTCACGCCGCAAACGGCGCCGCAGTTCTTAGCCTTGTCGAATGTCAAAGTGTGTGGTGGCAGTTGGCTGACACCTCAAGACGCGGTGGACGCTGGTGACTGGGCGCGCATCACGCGGCTGGCTCGAGAAGCCGGTCAGCTGCGCGCCATTTAAGCGCGGCGCGCAGACTGCAAATCAACTAAAAAGTTGGCTCTTTCTTCGTGATCGGGATCAAGTCCCGATCACGCCACCATCGCGTTTGCGCACCACCACCGTGGCCGAGCGTGGCCGGCCGCCCGGCTTGTAGTCGGGCCAGCGCGAAAACTTGCCAGGCTCCGCCGGGTCGCTGCGGTCGGTGGGCGTTTCACCGGGGTGCTGGATATTGATGAACAACGTGGTGCCGTCGGGCGTAAAGGTCAGGCCGGTGACCTCGCAGTTGGTTGGCCCGGTCAGGAAGCGCCGCGTTTCGCCCGTGGCAGGGTCGCAGGCCAGCATCTGGTTGTTGCCGATGCGTTCGAACTCGCCCTTGTACATCTGCGTGGCGTGTGCATCGGTTTGAATCCACAGCACACCACGCGGGCCAAACGCAATGCCGTCGGGGCAGCCGTAGATGTCCCCTTTGATGTTGCCTTTGGCTTCTGAGCGCGCATTGGCGGGGTCGCCTGCATGCACCAGGTGATTCCAGGCAAAACCCTGGCCATCAAAGTCGCCGTCTTCTTTCCAGCGGATGATGGAGCCCATGGCATTGTTGGCACGCGGGTTGGCGGCATCCACGCCGGGTTGGTTGGGCTGGCCGCGATTGCTGTTGTTGGTGAGCGTGCAATAAACCCAGCCGCTGCTCTTGTCAATCGTCAGCCATTCAGGGCGGTCCATCTTGGTGGCCCCGAGCGCGTCGCTGGCTTGGCGGGCTTTGATGAGTACCTCGCCTTGGTCGGCGAAGCCATTTGCTGCAGTCAAGGGGCCTTGGCCGTGCACCAAAGGAATCCATCGGCCGCGGCCGTCAGCGGCAAAGCGTGCAACGTGCAGGGTGCCATGGTCCAGCAACTCGCGGTTGGCCTTGGCGCCGCCGGGAGCAATCTTGTCGCGGCTGACAAATTTGTAGATGTACTCAAAGCGCGCGTCTTCGCCTGAATAGACGACCGCACGGCCGTCTTTGGTCACTGCAACCCAGGCGCCTTCATGCGCCGCACGCCCCAGCGCTGTGCGCTTGATGGGTGTGCTGGTGGGGTCCATGGGGTCGACTTCGACAACCCAACCAAATCGGTTGACTTCATTTGGCTCTTTGGTCGCGTCGAAGCGGGTATCGAACTTGTCCCATTGGTAGAGCCCGGCCTTGCGCATGCCCCAGCGGCGATGGTGTGCCGAGATGTTGTCCCCGCCGCCGAAATAGAACATGAAGTTCTCTTCGCCCGACAAGTAAGTGCCCCAGGGCGTTTGGCTGGCGGCGCAGTTGTTCAAAGTGCCCAGCACGCGGGTGCCGGTGGGGTCGGCACCGGTTTTCAGCATCGCGTGGCCAGCGGCGGGGCCGCGCACTTCAAAGGGGGTGCTCATCGGAAAGCGTCGCGCGTAGCGTGAGGGCCGCACCATTTGCCAACGGCCTTCTTTGAGTTCAACTTCAATCACAGACAAGCCATGCGCGTTTTGGCTCTTCAGCACTTTTTCGGCGTTCATGTTGTTGAAGCCACCCACGTGCAGCAAGCCGTCGTCGGTGTACTCGTGGTTCAGGGCCAGCAGGCCACGAGTGCTGCTGCCCGCGAGTGGAAAAAACTCCATGCCGTCGTGGTGCATGCCCATCTGCACGGCCTGTTCGGCGGCGGTGTTGGAGCCGTCGTCTTTCCACGCCGGCATGTTGCCGGGGACACCCACAGGTTCGCCCCAGGGTGCGAGCACCGTGGCGACATAGCCTTCAGGCACGACGAGCTTGTCACCCAAGCCGGGCGCTATGGCATTGAAGCCAACCTTGGCTGCGCCGGCCGCCGTAGCGCAACCAAACAATGGTGCGAGCAAAGGCGCGGCTGCCAGCGCGCTGGCATTGCGCAGCAACACGCGCCGCGCGGGGTCGCTCACGTCGTGGATGCTGGGGTTGGACGAGCGGTTGCTGTCTTCCATCGTGGAAAAGTCTTTGGCCATGAACTGCTCCTGTTGTTTGATTGCAAGGTGTGACCTGTGCGTGGCGTCCATCCTAAGACCTTCTTGTGACGGCTTGCTCACTAGCGCAGCCAAGCACGGGAAAAGCCCTACACTTTGCCCACAACGCCGCAGCGGCCAGGAGTGATGCGCGGCGCCTGTAGCTGCTCAGAGCGCCCGCGGTGGTGAGCAGTATCTGCATGGACTTCACGACCATGGATGCTTACTTTCTGGACTGGGTCAACCTGCTGTTGCGTTGGCTGCACGTCATCACCGCCATCGCCTGGGTGGGGTCGAGCTTCTACTTTGTGTGGCTCGACAACCACCTGATCAAACCCAAGTCACCCGACCTTTTGGAAAAGGGCGTGGACGGGGCTTTGTGGGCTGTGCACGGTGGGGGCTTTTACAACCCGCAGAAGTACATGCTCGCGCCCAAAAAAATCCACACGGAGCTGCACTGGTTCTATTGGGAAAGTTACTCCACCTGGCTGTCGGGCTTTGCGCTGTTCACGGTGCTGTACCTGTGGAATGCGGGCACCTTCTTAGTCGATAAGTCGGTGTTTGAGTGGTCGGGCTGGGTGGCGGGCAGCGCTGCGCTGGGATTTCTCGCGGCCTTCTGGCTGGTGTACGACTTGATCTGCCGCACTTTGGGCCAGCGCGACAACGGCGACATGATCGTGGGCATTGCGGTCACTGCAGCCATCGTGTTCTCGTCATGGGCCGCGTGCCAGTTGTTCGCAGGCCGCGCAGCCTTTTTGCTGGTGGGCGCGATGATGGCCACCGCGATGAGCGCCAATGTGTTCTTTTGGATCATCCCCGGCCAGCGCAAGGTGGTGGCTTCCATGATGGCGGGCCAGCCGGTGGACCCGGTGCACGGCCGGCGCGGCAAACAGCGCAGCGTGCACAACACCTACCTCACGCTGCCGGTGCTGGTGGCCATGTTGTCCAACCACTATGGCTGGCTGTACCAAGGGCGCTGGAACTGGATGGTGCTGGTGCTGTTGATGCTGGCCGGCGCGCTGATTCGCCACTTCTTCGTGGCACGGCACAAAGCGCATGTCAAAGGCGTGCAGCCGCCTTGGGGCTATGCCCTTGCTGCCATTGCGGTTCTGGGCGTGTTGGTGGTTTGGCTGATGCCCAAGCCCGCAGCACCGGCCGATGCTCAAGCGCCGCCAGCCAGCTTTGCGCAGGTGCACGCGGTGATCGAGCAACGCTGTGTGTTGTGCCATAACGCACAGGTTCAGCAGAAGAATGTAGCCCTGCACACGCCGCAGCTCATCGGCCAGCACGCCTTGGCCATCTACCAACAGGCTGCGGTGCTCAAAGTCATGCCCATGAACAACGCAACCCAGATGACGGATGCTGAGCGGGTGTTGATTGAGCGCTGGTATCGGGCGGGTGCGCCATTGCCACCGTCGCAGTAGAGCGGCAGCCCATTTGGGCAAGGATGGCCCTTGATACGGCCTGCGATTACCCCATGACCGAGCAGCACCGATTGGAGAGCGGGGCGTTTCAGAGCAAAGCGCCCGCCTGGAGCCGTGGTCAGCCTTTCGCTGTGGCTGTGGTGGGGCTTGCGATGTTGCTCTGCGCGTGCAGCAGCCCACGGCTTGATGTTGCCCGGCCGATAACAGAAGCATGGGCCACGCCTGCCGAGACTGCCCTGGCGCGCGCTTACGCCACGCAGCTGCTTGGGCACCAGGGCCAGTCTGGCCTGCACCCGCTGCCCAGCGGAATGGACGCCCTGGGCGCTCGCGCCGCCTTGGCTGAAGCCGCGCAGCACACCCTTGACCTTCAGTACTACATCCTGCGCAGCGACACGACGACGCAGCTCTTGATGGCGCGGGTGCTGCGCGCAGCGCAACGTGGCGTGCGGGTGCGCTTGCTGGTCGATGATCTTGACGCGGCGGGCAAGGACCTCGATCTCGCTTCACTGGCCGCGTTTGCAAATATCGAGGTCCGCGTTTTCAACCCGTTTGCAAGCCGGGGTGTTTTTGGTGTGTCGCAAATGCTGGAATTCATCGGCAGCGCGCAGCGCCTGAACCGGCGCATGCACAACAAGCTTTGGGTGGCAGACAACGCCATGGCGGTCATTGGCGGGCGCAACCTGGGCGACGAATACTTCGACGCCAGCGGTGACGTCAATTTCAGCGACCTGGACTTGCTCGTGGCCGGCCCGGCGGTGGCGCATATTTCAAGTAGCTTCGATGCCTACTGGAACAGCGAATGGGCCGTGCCAATCCAGGCCTTTGTTCCGACCATGCCCGACACAGCGGCCCGTGCCCGCTTTGAGCAGGGCCTGCGTGAGCGGGTCGAGCAGTTTCGTGGAAGCGACTACGCGCAGGCCTTGCGTGAAGGCAAGCTGGGCAGCGAGTTGCGCTCGGGACGCATTGCGCTGATGCTGGCGCCCGTGGACGTTTTCGCAGATGAGCCTGGCAAGGTGGCTGAAACACAAACGCCCGAAAGCGGCGAATCGCTGTTTGCCACGCGCATTCGGCCCATCGTTGCGAAGGCCAGCCGCGAGCTGATTCTCATTTCACCCTACTTCATTCCCAGCGAAGCGGGGATTGCTGCGCTGGGCGCCGTGGTCGGTCGCGGAGTGCGGGTGCGCGTGCTGACCAATTCGCTCGCCTCGGCCGATGTGGTGCCCCTGGCGCAGGCGGGCTATGCGCGCCGCCGCGAGCGTCTGCTGGCTGCCGGCATTGAACTGCACGAAATGCGGCCCGAACGGCTGGAAGCGACCCGCACCCGCATCGCCAAGTCGTCCGGCGCCTACTTGCATACCAAAGCCATCGTCATCGACCGCCAGCATGTGGTGGTGGGCTCGATGAACTTGGACCCGCGTTCTCGCATTTCTAACACCGAAATTGGTTTGCTTTCGCACAGCAGTGAATTGGGTGCTGCAATCGGACAGATCTTTGATGAGGCGGTCAGGCCGGCGCGTGCCTTTCAGGTGAGCTTGGTGGGTGCTAAAAATCAGCCACCAAGCTTGCAATGGACAACCGAAGAGCAGGGCCAAAACGTGGTCTATGACGCCGAGCCGCTGGTGGGTTTTTGGCGCAGGCTGTTTGCGCGCCTCTTGCAAGTGGTCGCGCCGGAAGAGTTGCTGTGAAGAGCTTGATGCCCCGGCGAAGCAAACCTGCCGCAGGCACTACTCCAGTTCGAGTTCGAGATAGGTGCGGCTGGCGTTGCCGGGCATCAGGTCAGCAGCATTCAGCAGGCGCTTCCACGGCCCGGCATCGAAGGCCTTGACGCCGTGCGCGTGGGCAATCAACTGCGCGCCTTGCGCCTTAAAGTAGCCATTGCCGAGCCAACGGTGGTCTTGACCGCCCGTGTTGATGACCCACTCCACCGGCAAGGCAGTGACTTGCCGTACCGCCTCGTGAATGCGCTGCGCGCTGCGTGCTGTGGCACCGCTGTCAATCAGCACGGCGCCGCCGGGTGTCAGCACCAGGCCGATGTTGGCATTGAGCCCTTGGTTGGCTACTGTGCGGCCACCCAGGTCGCCGATGTGGGCGTAAACGCCTTCGGCCACACGCTCAAAGCGCACGGTTTGTGCTTGGGCTGATGTGCCCAAAACGAGCCAGAACGCGGTCAACACTCCCGGCCAGCGGCGGCGCGAAGTGAGCAGTGCACTTATGTCGATAACTTTCATTTGCAGTTGTTGTGGAGTTTCCATTTGTCCTCGTGGCCCATGGCCTTGGCGAAGTCGGGAACCTTGCAGCGTTCGGCTTCGGCTGCATCGACCGGTGCCGTGTTTGCTGCCGAGGCATTGTGGGTTGGGGCCGGCGACCGTGCGTAGGGGTCGTTGGCCGCAACGTGCTCGGTCCACGCACCGATGACACCAACGAACGCCAGCACCACCAGTGCATGTGCCCAAGTGCCGCCGGCACCGCGCGCCGGTTCAATCTCGCACACACCACCGGGGCAGAGCTGCGCTTTGTCTTTGTTGAACGCGTTGTAGACCTTGCAGCCGATGCAAATGCCAAAAGCGGTCTCGAAGAACAGCAACACCAGGCAAATGGCACAAACGATCAAGTTGATGGGCCCGATGATTTGTTTGATGACCACCAAATACAGCATCGCCAACGCCAGCACAAAGCCGATAGCCCACGCAAAGCGCTTCTGCGGCGCGCCCACCCAATCAGGCTGCTGTTTGCGCACCATCCATTGACCCAGGATCATGCTCGGCGCCAGCTTCGGGTTGACGAAGATGCGAATCGAGAAGTCGATCAAAAAGGCCACCACAAACACCCGCGTCGGCTGGAAGTTGCCCACAAGCCAGGCATTCATGAACGACAGGAATGCAAAGAAGAACACGATGCCGGCGGCGGCACGCACGGCGCGTTCATTGAGCACAGGTACGGCGAAGCCGTCGCGGTGCTCACCGGAAGAAAACAGGGCAGACATGGTTCGGTACCTCAAAGCCTGAAGCCAGCTTGCATTGAACCTGCTCAGGCCGTGCGGCGGGTGCCCGGCGGCCAGCGATTTGCATCACCAGCTTGCACTGAGCCTTGCTGCAACACTGCGATACAAAACTCGGCGCCGGCCCCTGCAGCGCTGGCCTACCCGCCAATCTGTCAGTGCTGATGCGTGCCGGGGCCGCCCTGCATGTGTTGCCCCATGCCACCAGCCGCCATTCGCGACATCATGCCGCGCCGCATGGCCGGCATACCTTCCTGCACCAGTTCGGTCACTTCGCCCGCGTGCGCCTGCAAAGCGGCCACCACTTTGGCATCTGCCGAGGTTTGGGTCATCACCGCACCGTCTTGGGTGACTTCGACTTTCGAAACGATCTTCTCGCGGTTGTCGAAAAGTACCGGCAATGACTTGCTGAAAATGTTGAATTCGCGGCCGTCCTCCAGCCGCTGCTTCATGCTCAAAACATGCGTTTTGATCGACTGCGCCACCTGTGGGTCAGCCGACTCAGTGACCGTGCGAATGCCGTCGGGCAGCTTGGTCACCGTGCGTTTGATTTTGGTGTTGTTGAACAGCAGCTCATGAACCAAGCCCATATCGGCCGCGGAGTCCGCGTCTTGTTTGCTCAACATCGCGGTAGGCCCTGCCATGGGTCCGTGGCCTGCAGCACCCGGGCCATGGCCCATGCCCTGCATTGGGCCATGCCCAGGGCCAAAAGAGTGGTCCGTTGAAGCTGCAAGGGTCAAACCCAAACCCAAGCTCAAACCCAAGGCCGCTGCCAAACCGCCGGCCCATTTGATTGATCGTTTCATGCGCATCTCCGTGCAAAACTTCGGGGACGCCTTGCGACATGCAAAGCGTCGGCGGGCCCTGCTGGGAACCCGTCCCTCATTGAACGCAGGGGGTCGTAGCGCAGACGTTGCTGAATGTCCTGGTTTTGCATCACCAGCTTGCAAGAGCCGGGCGTGCAACACTGCGATACAAAACTCGGCACGCGCGGGCCAGCGGCTCGGCGACGCTCCCAACATGAACCCGAAAGACAGCATCCTCATCGTCGACGACGACCCCGAGATCCGCCAATTGCTGGTGGACTACTTGGTGCGCAATGGCTTCGACGCCAAGCCGGCGGGCACGGGCCGTGAGATGTGGCAGGTGCTGGACAAACATGCGATTGATCTCGTCGTTCTGGACCTCATGCTGCCTGACGCCGATGGCCTGAGCTTGTGTCGTGACTTGCGCGCCAAGTCCAACGTGCCGGTGCTGATGTTGACCGCGCGCGGCGAGGAAGCCGACCGTATTCTGGGCATTGAAATGGGCGCGGACGACTACCTTGTCAAACCCTTCAGCCCACGCGAGCTGCTGGCACGCATCAAGGGCGTTTTGCGGCGCACCCGCTCGCTGCCGCCCAACCTGAAACCCGACACCCAGCGCTGCCTGGTCTTCGCTGGCTGGAAACTCGACACGGCCACCCGTGTGTTGACGGGCGCCGATGGGGTCGCCACGCCCTTGTCGGGCGCCGAATTCCGCCTCTTGCGCATCTTGCTGGACCATCCGAACCGTGTGCTGAATCGCGACCAATTGGTCGAGCTGATCCACGGCCGCGAGGCTGAGCCTTACGACCGCGCCATCGACGTTCAAATCAGCCGCCTGCGCCAGCGCTTGCAAGACACCGGCCGCGAGGCAGGCTTGATCAAAACCGTGCGTGGCGAAGGTTATGTGTTAGCTGCCACCGTGGAAGGACGGCCCTCATGCGAATGATGTTTGCCAGGCTGCTGCCGCGCTCTTTGTCGGGGCGCATGACCTTGATCTTGGTGACCGGCCTGTTGGCGTCGCAGTTTGCCAGCCTGTTGCTGCACCTGCGAGAGCGCGCGGCCATGATGGCCGCGGGCACGATGCACAGCGGCATGTCCGGGATGTCCGGCATGCCGGGCATGGACGCGCTGCCCTTGCGCTTTCTCTGGCACGTGTCTTTGACACTGGCGGTTGTGGTGCTTGTTTCACTCATCGCCGTGCGCTGGGCCACCAAACCGCTGCAGCAGATGGCCGAGGCCGCGACCGCCTTTGCGCACAACCTGGACGCCGCGCCGCTGCAGGCGAGCGGCCCTACCGAGGTGCGCCGCGCAGCCGAAGCCTTCAACTTCATGCAAAGCCGTTTGCGCCAACTGGTGGTGGAGCGTGGGCGTGCCTTGGCGGCGGTTTCGCACGATCTGCGCACGCCGCTCACGCGCATGCGCTTGCGCGCCGAGCTGGTTGATGACCCGGCATTGCAAACCAAGCTGAATGCGGACATCGACGCCATGCAGGGCATGGTCAACAGCGTTCTGGCTTACCTGCGCGGGCTGGAAGATGCCGAGCCGAACCAGCCCATCAACATGGAGGCCTTGCTCTCCAGCATCGTTGAAGACGAGAAGGCCTTGGGGCGCCAAGTGGATTTGGAAGAAATCGCATCTGGGCGGACAAGCCCAGCGCCTTATTCCGGCAAGCTGTCAGTGCTCAAACGGGCCATCACCAATCTCGTCGATAACGCGGTAGCGCATGGGACACAGGTGCTGGTGCGAACGGAACATTCAACGACTGCCCTGCGCATCGTGATCGAAGATGACGGCCCCGGCATTCCGCCCGAAGAGTTGGCCCGCGTCACCGAGCCTTTTGTGCGCCTGGACCCGTCGCGCAGCCTGAACACCGGGGGTGTGGGCCTGGGCTTGGCCATTGCGCGCGATGCGGCGGCTTACCACGGGGGCCGCTTGCACTTGGAGAACCGCAGCACGGGTGGTCTGCGTGCGGTGCTTGAACTGCCGACCAATATCGCGCCGGGCGCGTAGTAGCTGGCGAATCTGGTGACGCGCGACGGCGCTTCACTGCCCGCTCTTGCTGGAGCCCCATTGGTGCATCAAACGTTGGTCGCGCGCGCTCTCAGCTTCAATCGAGTCTTTAGGCAACTGCTTCAAACAATCGGCCAAGGCTTGCGGGTCCAACTTTTCGAACGTGCGGGCTTCAACGCGTGTGACTGCAGACCTGCCATCCCACGCGAATGAGTTGCCGTGTGCAGGCGGGTCGGGCAGGCAGTCGTCTTTGTAGAGCGGCGGCCCGTCCGTTGCAAACGGCGAAAACGAAATCGTTTTCTCGAAAATCAGAGGCTTGCCGGTCGGTGTACGCGGCCACTGCGGCATGCTGCTGATGGCTTTGCGCGCCAGCCGTTCGGCAGCAGCGGAGGTGGACCACAGGGTTTCGAGTTTGGCCAAAGCGCCGTCTGGCGATATCTCCACCCGAAAGCGGACCATGCCTTGGTCGGCCCCTTCAATGGCGGTGCCCATCATGCTGCGCACCTGCTGCCCCCAGGTGTAGCGGTAGCCCTTGCTGTTCTTGAGCGTGTAAGTGGAGGCGAAGGCCCATTCCTGCGCTGTTGGCGCGGGCGGCGCGGCCTGCGTCGGCGTAACGGGAACATTCGCTGCGGCCGCGGCAGGTACGGGCGCCGCCGGTGGAACGGCCTGTGGACTCGGCCGCTCGGGTTGAGGCAGCACCCTTTCGGGCTCGGCTTTCAGCAATTGCAGAACCAGCACAGGGCTTGAATCCAGGGTGCGCCGGGACTCGGCCATCGGCACCAAGAGGTGTTTGGAAGCCAGCACGATCACCAAGGCATGCAAGGCCAGCGCCAAAGCCAAGCTGTGGCGAGGCTTGGCGTGCGTGTGGGGGCGCCAGACGTTGGGGTTTGGCGAGGCTTGCCCTTCTGCCATATGAACGCTAACGCCGAGCGTTGGTTCAGCGCCCGACAAGATGGCGCGCGGTCGCCGCTACCAAGGGCGCCACAGACGACGGTGGAAAGGGCGAAACGCTGCTGACATTCACTTCGCACAACACATAGCGCGCCGCTGCGCCGGGTGGCGTTTCACCCAGCATGAAGTCGCAGTCCCACAGCAAGGGCAGTCTTTCACGGGGCAGGCTAACGGTTTCACGCAGTTGCGCTACCCAACTGCCTTCGAGTTGGGCCTTCAGGGCCTGAGCTTCAGGCCAACTGGCGTCGAAGTAAATTCGCGGCCCCGGCTGCGCTACATCCGGGTGCAGCGCATTGACGGCCTGGTGCCCGAAGCCGGTCACGCGGTCTTCAACCAAGTAGGCGCGCAACATGCCTTCGGCCAGGCGTGGCTGCCAAGCTTGATCGATCATGTGGCCGCCGGCTTCGGGTTCAAAGTAGGGCGCCAGTGTGGCTTGCAGTTCCGCCATGCCCATAGTCTGCGGCGCGCAGCCGCGTTGAGCGTGCTGCACGGTCAAGGCGCCGTCGGTATTGAGCGCCACGCGCCAAATGCCATTGCCACTTTGACCCCGGTGTTGCTTCAACACACGCGCCGTGGCGCAGGCGCTGTGGCAGTTCAGCGGCCAGTTGGGGCAGGCTGTCGATGCGCGCCACGTCGCTACCAAAGTCCAGGCTCCGCGTTTCAAACAGCATGTCTTTGGTGCCCAAAGCTTGTATGGCATCGGGGTGTGCGCTGACGAGGACACCAGCCTGTGCGGCCTAGCGCAAGACGGTGTCGAGCTTGTCGCGGCGCCGCCCGCCTTCGATGGGGTTGCACCACACCAAAACGGCCTGCACGTGGCGCAATTGCGCCGCCACTTCGTCTGCAAAGTCATCGTGCCAAACTGCGGGCACGGCAGCGATGCCGGCCACGGCGAAGGCATCGAAAAGCGCCACAAACCGGCTGGCTGCCGGGTCTGCCGCGTCGCGCGCAGCGCGGTCGCCGGGGTAGAGGAGCGTGACGCGCGGCGGTGTCCGACGATCATGGATATGGGTGGGCATGTGCGTGGTGCCTTCGCTTGGGTTGTCAAGCGTTGAACAAGCGCAGCGCCAGCCCCACGGCTGCGCAGACCGCCAAGAGCTGCATCACTCCCCACTTGAAGCGGAACAGGGCGATGGCCGCAGCCACGGCAATGGCCGCAGAAACCCAGTCAAAGGGCCCGCTAAAGCCCTTCGGCCACAGCACGTGATAGGCAAAGAACATCGCCAGATTGAGGATCACACCCACCACCGCAGCCGTGATGGCCGACAGCGGCGCCGTGAAGCCCAGCTTGCCGTGTGTGGCCTCAACCACTGGGCCGCCGGCCAGGATGAAGATGAACGAGGGCAAGAAGGTGAAGAAGGTGACCACGCTGGCAGCCAGCGCGCCACCGAGAAATAGAGCATCCGGCCCGAGCACTTGCTTGAGCCAGCCGCTTACAAAGCCGACAAAAGCCACCACCATGATCAGCGGCCCTGGCGTGGTTTCACCCAAGGCAAGGCCGTCGATCATTTGCGGGCCGCTGAGCCACTGGTGGTGGTCCACCGCGCCTTGGTACACATAAGGCAGCACCGCGTAGGCGCCGCCAAAGGTCAACAAGGCGGCTTTGGTAAAGAACCAGCCCATTTGCGTGAGCGTGCCTTGCGCACCTTGGGTGGCCAGCAGTGCGACCATGGCGGCCAACCACAAGGCGCCACCGATGGCCAACACTTTAAGCAAATGGCTTCTCGAAAAGCGCGCATGCGCTGGCGCAGGCGTTTCGTCGTCAATCAGCGCTGGGCCGTAGCTGGCTTTCGCGCTGCCGTGCCCGCCACCCAAGGCAAATACTTGAGGCCAACGCTGGGCGCCGAAATGACCGATAAGTGCCGCCGCAACCACGATGGCCGGGAAAGGCGTGCCGAAAGCAAAGATGGCGATGAACGACGCCGCCGCAATGCCCCACATCCAGCGATTTTTTAGCGCACGCGTGCCGATGCGGTGTGCGGCGTGCATTACCAAGGCCGTCACGGCGGGCTTGAGCCCGAAGAAGATGCCGGCCACGATGGGTACGTCACCAAAGCGCAGGTAAATCCAGCTCAGCGCGATCAAGATGAATAACGAGGGCAGCACAAACAGCGCGCCAGCCACGATGCCACCCCAGGTGCGGTGCATCAGCCAGCCGATGTAGGTGGCCAATTGCTGCGCCTCGGGGCCGGGCAGCAGCATGCAGTAGTTCAGCGCGTGCAAGAAGCGCTTTTCGCTGATCCAGCGGCGGCGCTCCACCAGCTCGGTGTGCATGATTGCGATTTGCCCCGCCGGCCCGCCAAAGCTGACGAAGCCCAGCTTCAGCCAAAAGCGAAAGGCTTCGGCGAAGCTGACGGGTGCAGGGGTGTTCACAGGTTTGCTCCAGGTGCTGCGTACAGTGCGTCAAAAACCGCTGATGCGGCTTGGTTCAGTAAGTCGTCATCGGCATGCACTTCGCGCAGGCCGGCCAAAACTGCTTCCAGGCCCGCAGCTTCAGGCACGGGAATGCCGCCCACATCGAGCACGTGCACCGCGCGGGCGATGCGCTGCAAACGCGGGTCAGCGTCCAGCCCAAAGCTGGCTGCCATCACTTCAAAGGTGACACGTGAACCCACGTGGGTGAAGCGCGCGCCGTCGTAGTCAAATCCCAGTGCGCCGCGCGGTGCTGGTGTTTCAACGCCAGGGTCGGCCAGCCAGATGAAGCGTGCGTCGCGGTCGATGAAGCGGCGAATCAGCCAGGCGCAAGCCAGCCGGTCGACCCAGGGCCGCGTGCGCGTGGCCCAGCGCTTGCCTTGGAATTTGCGAATGTCCAGGCGCGGCAGGCTTGATGCTGCCTGCGCCACGGGCTCGCCGCGCGAAAAGCGCGCGTCGAAGGCTCGGCGCAAGGCGTCGAATTCACCCTGTGCCTGCTCGGCTGCGGGGCCTGGGTAGTAGTCGATGCGGCGCAGGGCTTGCAAGGCGTCTGCCGCGCTGCGAAAGCGTCGTCGCGCCTCGGATTCGTCGCTCAATCTGGGCAGGGCATCGGCCAGCGTTTGCACCTGCTGGCGCCACTCTGCATAGGCACCGCTGCGGTCAAACAGGGCTAAAACCTCCGCTTTCTGGCGCTCGTCGCGCGCAGTCAATTCAAGCACCTGTGCCTGGCCGCCGTGGGCCGTCACCTCACCCACCAGGGGCCCAAACAGCGCCGCCTGCTCCTTCGGCAGCACATAAGCACCATCGCGCAGCGCCGCGCAGCCCAAGGTCTTCAGGGCGCGCCACACACGCAGGCGCACGGCGTTGGGCTGCGTTGGCAGGGTGAGGAAGAGTACGCTCCACATGCTCGAAGCATACGTTACTCATTGAGAAATAGATATGTCTAATTAGGAGGGCGCACGCCTTTCGGAGCTGGGTAGGCGAGCGCCTGATAGTTGGGCTCGAGTTCTCCGGCGCAAACCACCACAAGCAAGCAGCGGCACCAAACCTACACTCGCAGACACTCGAA
Source organism: Rubrivivax sp. (assembly GCA_965249635.1). GTDB lineage: Bacteria > Pseudomonadota > Gammaproteobacteria > Burkholderiales > Burkholderiaceae_C > Rubrivivax. The sequence continues at coordinate 896,984 of OZ252249.1, forward strand.
ACGTGCATCAGAGGAGCCGCCCATGCCCGCCTTCATTACTGAAATTGCCAATGCGCACCGCGCACGAAATAGTTGGGTTGCAGGCCTGCTCTGCCTGAGCCTGTGGTGCGCATCTGCCACGGCGCAAACCCTACGCTGGGCCAGCCAGGGTGATGCCTTGACCATGGACCCGCAGTCGCAGAACGAGGGGCTGAACAACACCATCAACGGTCAGGTCTATGAGCGCCTTGTGCGCTACGACAGCAAACTCAACCGCGTGCCTGCACTGGCCACCGACTGGAACCAGACCGGACCCTTGACCTGGCGCTTCAAGCTGCGCCCCAACGTCAAGTTTCATGACGGCACTTCGCTGACGGCTGACGACGTGGTGTTTTCAGTCAACCGCGCCAAACTGCCCGCGTCCACTTTCAGCGTCTATGCCAATGCGGTTGGCACGCCGGTGGCCATCGACCCGTTGACCGTTGAATTCAAGCTCGACAAGGTCAACCCGATCTTCCTCGACCATGTGGAGTCGGTTTTCATCATGAGCCGGGCCTGGGCTGAGAAACACAAGGTGCAGAAGCCGCTGGACTTCAAGAACAAAGAAGAAAGCCATGCGTCTTTCAATGCCAACGGCACTGGGCCCTACACACTCGCCACGCGCCAGCCGGGCATCAAAACCACCTTCAAGCGCAACCCGGCCTGGTGGGGTTGGCAAGGCAGGCCTGACGCCACAGGCAATGTGCAGGAGATCGTGTACACCCCGATTGCCAATGACGCCACGCGCCTGGCAGCGCTGATCTCTGGCGAGATCGATTTCGTGCTGGACCCGGCGCCCAGAGACATCGCTCGCCTGCGAAATACGCAAGGCGTCAAAGTGATCACCGGGCCGGAGAACCGCATCATCTTCATCGGTATGGACCAACAGCGTGACGAGTTGATCTATGGCAGCGTCAAAGACAAAAACCCGTTCAAAGACCAGCGTGTTCGCCGCGCCCTTTACCAGGCAATCGATATTGAAACGATGCGCACCAAGTTGATGAATGGGCTCTCGGTGCCCACGGGCGGCTACACCCCGTCGCCCAAGGGCGCCTACGACGATGCCGCAATCGAGGCGCGCTTGCCTTTCGACATGGCCGCCGCGCGCAAGCTCATGGCCGAAGCAGGCTTTGCCGAAGGCTTCGAAGTGACGTTGGATTGTCCCAACAACCGCTACGTCAACGACGAGGAAATTTGCCTCGCCTTGGCAGCGATGTGGGCGCAGCTCAAAGTGAAGGTGAAGGTCAACGGCATGCCGCGCAGCACCTACTTCCCGAAGATGGAAAAGTGGGACACCTCCATGTACATGCTGGGCTGGGGCGGTTCAGTGACCGACGCCGAAACCACCTTGACCCCGGTGATGCGCAACCCGGGCAGCAAAGGTGAGGGCCTGTACAACTACGGCCGCTCACGTAACGACGGCTTCGACAAAATTGCCGCACAAAGCAGCGTGGAGCCGGACGCCAAGAAGCGCGAAGCGCTGGTCAAACAAGCGCTCAAGGAATGGAAACAGCAGGTGCACAGCATCCCGCTGCACCGCCAGATGATTCCCTGGGCCGCGCGCAGCAATGTGGATGTGATGCACCGCGCTGACAACTGGCTTGAAGTGCCCTGGGTGAAGATCGGCGCGAAGTAAGGGCGTAAGCTGCCGCCGGGTTTTGCTCTGAACTACGGCGCTGGCCGCTTCAGCGTGATGGCGCCGCGAAGATCCCCAGGGCTGTAACCCGTGGCCTTGTCTTGCGGGTAATGCTCTTTGATCTTGGCGGCGGTGGAAGCCTTCAAGCGGTCGGGTTTGCCGTGGCAGTTGGTGCACAGGTCCACCACCGGCAGTGCACGGATGTACCGCTGCACGGGTATGCCGCTTTCAAGCACGGTTTCGGCACGCTCCAACTTTTGTGCTGGTTCTTTCAAGGCAGCCCGCCGCTCGAAGTCTTCCAGCGCGGCACGCTCCCATGCGTCGGGAACGGCTTTGGGGTTGCGGTTGTTCACGCTGACGCGGCGCACATTCCAGCCCGTTCGCTCGGATGCCGCGCGTGCCATTTCTGGGGCCTTGTCGCGGCACACGGCAATGGCGCCGTCGTAGCCATTGCGCGTCACTTCATCGTGAAGCACACCCAGCAGATTCTGCGGAGCGTCCATGCCAATCTTGCGCGCCTGCGCGATCCATCCGGGTTCAGCGAGCTTTGCGGCTGAGGGCGTTGCCGCCGCGCCAGGCACGGCTGGCGCGGTGCACGCGGCCAAGCTGAAGATGACGCAAGCAAGAGCAGTGAAACCAGCAGCTCGACGAAGATTCCCAGCCATAACCCAGTTCTCCACAGCGACTCCATCAAAACGGCCAACCCGTTTGAGCAAGGCAAACGGCCGGTCTGCAAAACGTTGGGAGAGCGGCTGCATGAAAGTCCCCCAGGTCCAGGCGAAGCCTAGCCGCTGGTGTGCGACGGTTCAATTCCCGCTATGGGTCATCGGTGTAGCCCACATGGGTTACGGGAGCACGCGAGGCGGCCTACTTCACCGTCGTAAACCGCACCTCAGGCCGGTCGTCAGACCGGTGGATGGTGGTGACACCCGCCTTCATGGCCCAAGGGCGCATCTGGTGGTGGATTGGTATCACCAAGGCTTCGTCGCGCGTGCGGATGAGGGCCTCACGGATCAGCGCATTGCGCTTGGCTACATCGGTTTCGATTTTCATCGCGTCAACCAAGCGGTCCACTGTGGCGTCGCTGGCTTTGGCGAAATTGAAGTTGCCGTCGGCGCCTGTGGTGCGGGTGCGCACCAGTGACTGCAGTGAGTACTGCGCGTCGTAGGTGGCCACGCCCCAGCCCAGCAGGTAGATGGAGGTGTCGAAGTTCTGCACCTTTTGGATGAAGGTGGCCATATTCTCAGCAGCCAACTGGGCTTTCACGCCGATGCGTGCCCACATGGCCACGACGTTCTGGCAGATTTCTTCGTCATTGACGTAGCGGTTGTTGGGGCAATTCAGGCGCACCTCAAAGCCGTCGGCGTAGCCCGCATCGGCCAGCAGCTTCTTGGCTGCATCCACGCTCACGGGCGCAGGCTTGTCTAGAGCTTCGTCATAGCCATTCACGCCAGGTGCGACCAGAAGGGCGGCTGGAATCGACAGCCCGCGCATGGTGCTGCGCTGAATGGCGGCGCGATCAATGGCCAAGGACAAGGCTTGTCGCACGCGCCGATCGGCCAGCGGGTTCTTGCCTTTGATGTTGCTGTACTTCAGCTCGGGGCTGCCCATGTCGGGCGCCAGGTAGATGGTGCGCACCTCCGGGCCATCCAAGACCTTCAGTTTGGCATCGGTGCGCAGGCGCCCGACATCTTGGGTGGGCAGGTCGGTCAGCATGTCCACGTCGCCCGCCAACAGCGCAGCCACTCGGGTCGGGTCGCTCTTGATGGGCGTGTAAACCACGTCTTTGACGTTGCTGGTGCTTTTATCCCACCAAGCGTCGTTGCGCGTCATGGTGATGCGCTGCTCGGGCGTCCAGCCGGTGATCTTGTAGGAGCCCGTGCCCATCACGTTGCGTGAGGCAAAGTTCTCTTCCTTGTTTTTGTAGTCTTGTGTGCTGGCCGTCTTGTTTTTTTCCGCCCACGCCTTGCTCATGATGAAGAAGCTAACGGCGTTACGCAGCATCACCGGGTTGGGTGCAGCCAGGATGAAGTCCACCGTGTGATCGTCTACCTTCTTGATTTCGCTGACGCCCGCCACGTAAATGGCCATGGTGCCCTGGGGCTGCTTGATGCGGCCAAAAGAGAACACCACGTCATCGGCGGTGAAGGGCGTGCCGTCATGAAACTTCACACCCTTGCGCAAATCAAACCGCACCTGGGTGGGCGACAGGTAGGTCCACTTGGTGGCCAGCGCGGGCTCTACCTCGTATTTGGCGTTGTAGCGCACCAGCGATTCATAGCTGTGCTGAAGGATGGCGTTGGTGGTTGCGTGGTTCTGCGAGTGCGGGTCCAAAGTCAGAACGTCGTTCTGGGCGGCCCACCGCAGCGTTTGCGCTTGAACGGGCGCGGCCCATGCCAGCGCGAAGCAAGCTGCCGCGCACAATGCTTTGACAAACATGAACGTTCTCCTCGAATAGTCTGAGGTGCGCATGCTAGGGTGAGTTGCGTTCTTTCGCTCACCGACTTGAGCGCGGGGCCATGCGGGGAATCCCCGAGCCCTTGTTTGCGGAACCTTCTGAGCTGGCCTGCAAAATGCTTGGCGTTCACTGCCCTCCATGCTCGCCTTCATACTTCGCCGTCTGGCCCAAGCCCTCGCCGTTATGCTGACGGTGGCCTTCATTGCCTTCATGCTGTTTCAGTATGTGGGTGACCCTGTGACCAACCTTCTTGGGCAAGACGCCACCGTTGAGCAGCGTAACCAGCTGCGTCGCGAGCTGGGCCTGGACCAGCCCTTTTTCGTACAGTTTGCGGTGTTTGTGGGCAATGCGATCCAGGGCGAATTCGGCATGAGCATTCGCCAGGGCCGCAAAGTGTCGTCGCTGATCCTCGAGCGCCTGCCCGCCACCTTGGAGTTGTCGCTCATCGCCGGCATCATTGCCTTGGCTGTCGGTATCCCGCTGGGGGTTTATGCGGCGCTGCGGCGCGGCAAGTTTTTGGCGCAGACGGTGATGGGCTTGTCTTTGCTTGGCGTGTCTTTGCCCACCTTTTTGATCGGCATCTTTCTGATCCTGATCTTCGCAGTGCTTCTGAAGTGGTTGCCAAGTTTTGGGCGTGGCGACACGGTCGCCCTGGGCGCGTGGACCACGGGCATGCTGTCCGTTGACGGTTGGCGCCACTTGGTGCTGCCGGCCATCACCTTGAGCGTCTACCAGCTCGCATTGATCATGCGCCTGGTGCGCGCCGAGATGCTGGAAGTGCTGCGCACCGACTTCATCAAGTTCGCGCGGGCGCGGGGCCTCAGCGACCGGGCGGTGCATTTCGGCCATGCTTTGAAAAACACCCTGGTGCCCGTGATGACGATTACAGGCCTGCAACTGGGCAGCCTGATTGCCTTTGCCATCATCACCGAGACCGTCTTTCAGTGGCCGGGCATGGGCTTCCTCTTTATCCAGGCCGTGCAGTTTGCGGACATCCCGGTGATGGCGGCTTATCTGTGTTTGATTTCCTTGATATTCGTGGTCATCAACCTCGTCGTTGATTTGCTGTATTTCGCAGTAGACCCGCGTTTGCGCATCGAACGCGCAGGGGGGCATTGACGATGAACGCTGTGCCTATTGCCGACGCCCCGCAAAGCGCCTTGCGACGCTTCTTTGCTGGCGATGTTTGGTACAGCTTCAAACACTCGCCGGTTGCCATTGTTTCTGCTGTACTGGTGCTGTTTTGTTTGATTTGCGCCTTGGGTTCGCCCTGGCTTGCGCCACACAACCCTTTTGACCTGGCCAGCCTCAACTTGAGCGACGCCCGATTGCCACCGGCCTGGATGCCGGATGGCCAGCGCACCTATTTGTTGGGCACGGACGATCAGGGCCGCGACATTCTCTCGGCGCTGATGTACGGGGCGCGCATCTCGCTGTTTGTGGGTGCCGCGGCGGTGGCGCTTTCGGTGTTGGTGGGTGTGGGCTTGGGCCTGCTCTCGGGATTTGTGGGCGGCAAGCTGGACGCCTTCATCATGCGTGTTTGCGATGTGATGTTGTCCTTCCCGGCCATCTTGGTGGCGCTGCTGATTGACGGCGTTGGCCGTGCGATGTTTCCCAACGCGCACGAGACCTTGGCTTTTGCGGTGCTGGTGCTGGCCATTGCACTGACAGGCTGGGTCAAATATGCGCGCACCGTACGCGGCTCCACCATGGTGGAGCGCCAAAAGGAATATGTGCAGTCAGCGCGTGTGATCGGCGTGTCCAACGCCCGCATCATGCGCAAGCACGTGCTGCCCAATGTGCTGGGCCCCGTTCTCGTGCTGGCCACCATCGACGTGGCGCAGGCCGTGATCATCGAATCCACGCTGTCTTTTCTGGGTGTGGGTGTGCCGCCCACCAGCCCCAGCCTGGGCACGCTGATCCGGGTGGGTAATGACTTTTTGTTCAGCGGTGAATGGTGGATCACGGTCTTTCCCGGTGCCGTGTTGATGGTCATTGCGCTGAGCGTCAATCTGCTGGGTGACTGGCTGCGTGACGCTTTGAATCCGAGGCTGAGGTGAACGGTTTGCCTACACCTCTGCTGCAAGTTAAAAATCTGCGTGTGGAGTTTCCCACGCGGCACGGCACGCTGCTGGCGCTGGACGACATCAGCTTCGACATTGCGCCTGGCGAAATCCTGGGCGTGGTGGGTGAATCCGGTGCCGGCAAGTCACTCACCGGCGCAGCCATCATCGGCTTGTTGGAGCCGCCAGGCCGTGTGGCTGGCGGACAAATCTTGCTGAACGGCCAGCGTATCGACAATCTTGATGCTGATGCCATGCGCAAGATTCGCGGCCGCCAGATTGGGGCCGTTTTTCAAGACCCGCTGACCTCATTGAACCCGCTGTACACCGTGGGTCGGCAACTCATCGAAACCATTCGCACGCACTTGCCGATGGATGAAAAGCAGGCCCGTGAGCGTGCGATCGATCTGCTGCGCCAGACCGGCATCCCAGCGCCCGAAGCGCGCATCGAACAATACCCGCACCAGTTTTCCGGTGGCATGCGCCAGCGTGTGGTCATTGCGTTGGCGCTCGCCGCGCAGCCGCGGCTGATCGTGGCGGACGAACCGACCACTGCGCTGGACGTCTCCATTCAAGCGCAGGTCATTGCGCTGCTCAAACGTCTGGCCAAAGAGCAGGGCGCGGCGGTGATGCTGGTGACGCACGACATGGGCGTCATCGCCGAAACCTGCGACCGCGTAGCCGTGATGTACGCCGGCCGTATTGCCGAACTGGGGCCTGTGCACGAGGTCATTCACCACCCCGCGCACCCCTATTCGCGCGGCCTCATGGGCAGCATCCCGGCCATGGACGAAGACCGCGAGCGCCTGCTGCAGATCGACGGTGCCATGCCGCGCTTGAACGCCATTCCTCAAGGCTGCGCCTTCAATCCGCGATGCCCGCAAGTGCATGAGCGCTGCCGGCAGGACAGACCTGGTTTACTGGCTGCGCAGAGCACCCAAGCCGCGTGCTGGCTGGTGCAGGAGGCTCGCGCATGAGCCGTGCCGCCGATCATCCTTTGGTCGAGGTCAAAGACCTTGCCAAGACCTTCGACGTTTCAGCCCCGTGGCTGAACCGCGTGCTTGAGGGCAAGCCGCGCCAGCAGGTGCATGCAGTGGATGGTGTCAGCTTTTCCATCGAACGCGGCAAGACGCTGGCGCTGGTGGGTGAATCGGGCTGCGGCAAGAGCACGGTGGCGCGGCTGCTGGTCAGCCTCTACGCGCCAACGGCCGGCGAGATTCGATTCGACGGGCAAGCGACCCGCGAAGTCCTCGCCTCGCCACAGGCGGCTGCCCTGCGGCGGCGCATGCAGATGATTTTTCAAGACCCCTATGCCAGCCTGAACCCGCGCTGGCGCGTGGGCGACATCGTGGCCGAGCCACTGGTGGAGCATCGCTTGGTAGACGGTGATGCGGCGCAACAAGAGCGCGTGGGCGAACTGTTGAAATCAGTGGGTCTGGCTGCGGCCGATGCGGTGAAATTTCCGCATCAATTTTCAGGCGGCCAACGCCAGCGCATCAGCATTGCCCGCGCGCTGGCCACGCAGCCCGAATTCCTGGTCTGCGACGAACCCACTTCGGCGTTGGACGTGTCGGTTCAGGCGCAGGTGTTGAACATCATGAAAGACCTGCAGCGCGAGCGCGGGCTAACCTATCTGTTCATCAGTCACAACCTGGCCGTGGTGCGCCACGTCTCGGACGACGTGGGCGTGATGTACCTCGGCCGGCTGGTCGAGGTGTCACCCAAAAAGACGCTCTTCGGCATCCCGCGCCACCCTTACACGCGCATGCTGCTGGATGCCATTCCGGACCTCCACATGACCGGCCGCGCGCGCACGCCGGTTCAAGGCGAAGTGCCCAACCCGCTGAACCCGCCCAGCGGCTGCGCCTTTCACCCGCGCTGCCCGCTGGCGAATGCGCGGTGCTCGGCCGAACGGCCTGTACTGATGGCCCGCGATGGCGTTCAGGTCGCCTGCCATGCGGTGGAGGAAGGGCGGGGGTGAGATCTTCTTTCGTTTTGGGTGCCGTTGTGGCCAAGACCCATCGCTTGATCGGTTAGCTTGCGAGAACGGGTTGAACCACCAAGCGCACGCCCAAAGCGGTGCACACGCGATTGACGGTGTCGAAGCGCGGTGCGCTCCCCGGACGCAGTGCTTTGTATAACGCCTCTCTGGTGATGCCAGCCGCTTTGGCGATTTCGGTCATCCCGCGAGCGCGGGCGATGTCACCCAAAGCAGCGGAGAGTAGGCCCGCGTCGTTAGCCTGAAGGATGTCGGTCAGATAGGCAGCGATGGCCTCATCGGTATCGAGGTAAGGGGCAGCGTCAAAGGCCGGCAGCTCGTCAACTTTGATTCGTTTGATCATCTACGTTCCTTTCGTCAATCCACCAATGCGGCGAGCGCCTTTGCGCGTTTGATGTCAGCCTTTTGCGTGCGCTTTGAGCCGCCAGCAAGCAGGACGATAAAGTGGCTTCCGCGCTGCGTAAAGTACAAGCGCCACCCGGCGCCCAGATGAATTCGAAGTTCGAATACGCCGTCACCCACAGGCGCGACGTCCCCGAGAAGACCCCGTTCGAGCCGCTTGATCCGTGCAACAACAACGCCACGAATCGCGTTGTCTGGCAACTGACCAAGCCAAACAGTGAACTCTGGTAGTGCTTTGACGCTGAACACCCAGCCAGTGTAATCGAGCGATTACATGCAGTCAAGCTAGCATTGCTGACCACTTTGAGGCGCTTGATATGCATGCTTTCTGCGCAGCCGCACTGTCTACGGCACTGGCCCTGCTCCTCGGCGCTTGCGCCGCACCCACAGCGCCCGGTTCTCAGCCGGCTGCGACTGCCAGCAGCGCCAAGCCGCGCATCGACAAAGCGGCTGACTTGCCGCGCTTCACCTACCCGGTCAAGGGCAAAGTTGAAGACCTCGTGCGCTCACCGCAGGCCTTTGCCGGTTTTGCTGCGGCCGTGCAGCGCGATACCGAGGGCGTGTTGAACAGCTACGAGATTGCAGACAAAGGCATGCGTCGTGATTTGATGACGCAACTGGCCGTGCTGGACTACCTGGCGGGGCGTTACGGCCAAAGCCTGGAGCGCCTGCAACAAGTGCAAACCATGCAGGACAAACCAGCGGACAAGCTGATGTCGGGCTTGCGTCTGCGTGCGGCGGCGAGCGCCGCGCTCAAGCACCCGCCCGGCACACCCGCGCATGCCCAGGCGGTCGCTGAAACACTGAAGGCTGAACTGGCGCGCATGCCCTTCGCAGTGGTAGCCAACGAAGTGCGTGAGTTGAAGTCTGCTGCGGAGATTGCCGGTGAGGGGCTGGTTCTGGGCCGTGTCCGCGAAGTGCTGCAACCTCTGGCCGACACCAATGGCAGCCTGAGCAGCGACGCTGCGCCGGGTGTGATCAATGCCCGCTTGGCCTTGACGATGACGGTCCCGCTGAAGGCCGTCTGGCTGGAAAGTTTCAGCACCTATTTGGCAGCAAACAAAATCGACAAACCCGATATTTGGGCCGCACGCAACTTTGCATTGCCTGCGTCCGGGCCCTACACACCGGTGGCGGTCGCTGTCTGGGACAGTGGTGTAGAGACTGCGCTGTTCAAGTCTCAAATGACCAACCCGCCCTTGGTTATTGGCTTCGACAAATACGCCAAAGCGGCCAACACCGAACTCGCGCCACTACCCGATGCAGTGCGCGCCAAGCTCCCGCAGATGACGGCGCGCACCAAAGGTTTTTCGGACCTGCAATCGAACATCGACAGTCCCGAGGCTTCAGAAGTCAAGCGCTTTTTGTCCACCTTGCCGCCCGACCAGTTCAAGCCGGCCATCGAAGAGATCAACTTGATCGGCAATTTCGAGCACGGCACCCATGTGGCCGGCATTACCTTGGACGGCAACCCGCACGCGCGCTTGGTGGTGGCACGCATTGAATTTGGACACACGCTGAAGCCGGACCCTTGCCCGAGCAAAGAGCTGGCGATTCAGGATGCCAAGAACGCGCAAGCCACGGTGGATTTTCTCAAGCGCAATGGCGTGCGTGTGGTCAACATGAGCTGGGGCGGCAGCATCAGTGACGTTGAAAGTGAGCTCGAGAAGTGCGGCATCGGCGGCACCCCTGAAGCCCGCAAAGTCCAAGCACGAGAGCTGTTCGACATTCAAAAGAAGGGCCTCACAACAGCCTACGCCAGCGCACCGGGCATTCTGTTCATCGCCGCCGCTGGCAATGAAAACCAGGACTCCAGCTTTTCAGAAAGCACGCCAGCCGACATCGTTTTGCCCAACCTGCTTACCGTGGGTGCCGTTGACCGCGCCGGTGACGAAGCCAGCTTCACAAGCTATGGACCCACGGTCAAGTTGCACGCCAATGGCTATCAGGTTGAAAGTTATTTACCAGGCGGCCGTCGTGTAGCCTTATCGGGCACCTCCATGGCCGCCCCGCAAGCCGCCAACCTGGCAGCCAAGTTGCTGGCGGTGAAGCCGCAGCTCACCGTGGAGCAGCTCTTGAAAGCCATGGTGGGCACCGCCGAAATTTCGGCCGATGGCCGGCGCAAGTTGATGCACCCCAACAAGGCACTGGCGGCCGTGCAAGCGCAGTGAACCCGCCCGCAGCGTGGCGATCATAGATTTTTATTGCGCATCCGCCGCCTGAAGCGTACAAGGCGCCGAAACCCTGAACAGGTTGGAGGCACTCATGATCGCTTTCCTGCATGCCGCGTGTTTGAAGCTGCGGGCCCAGCTGGGTGCGCTGCTGGTATCAGGCGGTCTGTGCGCCTTGACAGCCACCGCCACTTTCGCAGCCGACAACGACTTCTGCTGGAAGGATTCCTACGGCCGAGGCGTGGGCACGGTCCCGCAGGCTTGTCCGGCCGGCCAAGAGCGTATTGGCTTGCTTTGTTATGCGCGCTGCGCGACGGGCTCAACGCGTGTGGGTTTGGATTGCCAATCTGTTTGCCCTCCCGGCTTGCGCGATGACGGCCTTTTCTGCCGCGCCGCCGAATACGGCCGTGGTGCAGGCTACCCCTGGAAGTTTGGCGACCCGCTCAATGACAATGGCATGTTGTCGCGCTGCGCGGCTGACGGCAACCCGCAGGGCTGCGAAATGAGCGGGGCCGTCGCTTACCCGAAGTGCCAGCCGGGTTACCGCGCGGTGGGATGCTGCATCTGCCGGCCTGAAGTGCCCAACTGCGCGGCCTTGGGCTTGAATGCCAACGTCGACCTCTCATGCGCAAAGAAGGTGACTGTTGGCGACCCGCAGCTTGGAACCTGTGCTGCAGGGGAACAGCGAGACGCCGGGCTTTGTTACCAGGGCTGCAAATCGGCTTACAGCGGTGTCGGACCCGTCTGCTGGGGTCAATGCCCGGCCACACATCCCTTCAGCTGCGCAGCGGGCTGTGCCAAGACCGAAGCGGCATGCGCGCAGAACACCACGGACCAGGTCCTCAGCGTGCTGGAGGTCGTCGCCAATGTCGGCTTGGCGGTGGCCACGGCGGGGGGCAGCACGGCGGCAACGGCGGGCGCCAAAGCGGCGGCCACGGCAGGCAAGGTGGCCATGAAGAACAGTGCGAAATTTGCGGCGCGCGTCACCAAGCAAGAAGCCGTTGCCATCATCCGCAAGCAAGCCAAGGAAGCGGGCAAGAGCCTGTCGGAAGCAGCGGTTCAAACCTATGCCGACGCCGTGGTCCAGGCCGGTACCACGGGCGAGTTCGACCCCGAGGTGCTGGCAGGTCTGGACCCCACCGGCGTGGCCAGCGTGGTGGTGGCCTACGCCAAGCCGGTGTGCACCGCGCCCACTGAACCAGCCACCCCGCCGGCCACGCGAGTTGGCCAGGCGGTACGGTTGGCCATGCAGCCTGCAGCGCCGGGCGCTGGTGCTCCTGTAACGGCAACCGCAGCCGCAACCGGTGCAACAACCGCCACTGCAGGCCCACCCGTGGGCGGCACCACGGTCGCGCTGCTGGGCGCCCATGGCAAGTTTGTGGTAGCCGAACCCAACGGCAGTGCGATGGCCAACCGCGCGGCAGCCGGGCCCTGGGAGCGCTTTGTCATGGAGACACATGCCGACGGCACCGTGTCCTTCAAGGGCGCCCACGGCAAGTACCTGATGGCCGAGGCCGACGGCCGCGTCAGCGCGACTGCTGCGGCCGTGGGCCGGTGGGAAAAGTACGCGATAACGCGCCAGCCCAACGGCGCCGTGCTGCTGAAGTCGTTTCACGGAAAGTACCTGGCAGCCGAGCCAGACGGGCGACTGACGGCGAGCCGCTTGCAGGCGGGGGCATCGGAGCGTTTCACGCTGCGATAGATGTCAGAGGCGGACCCTGGACAATGGCGCGTCTTCCAAACCAACCGTGGCCCACTGCGATGAGCACCATCCGCCAAACCGAACACCCCATCAACCCCCTGTTCACCGACCGCTGGTCGCCGCGCTCGTCCACCGGCGAGGCAATGCCCGGTGCCGCGCTGCTGAGCATGCTGGAAGCCGCACGCTGGTCGCCGTCGGCGTCCAATGTTCAGCCCTGGCGCTTTGTGTTTGGCCATGCCGGTACGCCAGCCTTTGCGTCCATCTTGGATGGGCTGTTGCCTTTCAATCAGGGCTGGGCCGGCAAGGCATCGGCCTTGGTGGTGGTGCTGTCCAAGACGCACAACAAGGCCGCCGGTAGTGATGAGGCCAAACCCAATGCCTGGCATGCCTTTGACGCGGGTGCCGCATGGGCTAGCCTCGCCTTCCAGGCCCACTTGTCAGGTTGGGTGACGCACGCCATGGGCGGCTTTGATGCAGCCAAGCTGCGCGCGGCGCTGGTCATTCCGGCGGATGTGGCGGTGCATGCCGTGGTGGCGGTGGGCAAGCGGGGCGACAAAGCCGCGCTGCACGAAGCCCTGCAAGCGCGCGAGTTGCCTAATGGCCGCTTGCCGCTGGCCCAGGTGGCGGCGGAAGGTGCTTACCGCTTTGGCGATTGACAGAGCTGCGCAGCAGTTGGCTTAACAAGAAAGTTAGCTTTCCAGGCCGCCCAGGCTCAACACAAGGGCGCGTGTGCCGTCGCCGGGCTGTTGCGGCGATGGAGCAAAGCCCAGGCGACCAGCCAAGTCGAGCATCGAGCGGTTGTCTTGCAGCACGGTGGCAACCAAGCGTTGGGTGCCTTGGGCGCGCAAGGTGCGGATCAGCTTGCGCATCAACAACTCGCCCAGCCCGCCACCCTTGAGGTCTGAGCGAACGATGATGCCGAACTCGGCCTCGATGTTGTCCGGGTCGCACAGGGCGCGGGCCACGCCAAGCGTTTCTTCAACACCGTCGGTGCCGGCGGCCACGGCAACAAACGCGGTTTCGCGTGCGTAGTCAATTTGCGTCAGCCGTGCCAGCTCGCTGTGTGCAATGCTGCGGCGGCTGTAGAACACGCGCAGGCGAATGTCCTCAGGCTCCAGCCTGCTGAGGAAGATGAGGTGCTGTGCTTCGTCTTCCGGTTTGATGGGTCGAAGGGTCAGCGCCTGGCCATTCCAGACGACGTGCTCCACTTGTTCTTGCGGGTAGGGCCGAATGGCAAAGGCGCGCGCGCCACCAGGCCTGCGCGGGCTGATGCGCACACGGGCATCCAGCGCGACAGCGCCGCTGATGCCACCCGGGCCGTCCATGCGCCGTGGCCCGACGATCAGCGGGTTGATGTCGAGTTCGGTCACGGCGTCTTGCTCGGCCAGCAATTGCGACACCGCTACCAGCACGGCGTGCAAGGCCTCGCGGTCCGCTGGTGGTGTATCGCGGAAACCGGCCAGCAAACGCGCCACGCGTGTGCGGTCCACCAGTGCGCGGGCCAGTGGTACGTTCAGAGGCGGCAGTCCGATGGCGCGGTCGGCCAGCACCTCTACCGCAGTGCCCCCTTGGCCACAAAGAATGACCGGCCCGAAAACGGGGTCCAAGTTGGTGCCGACGATGAGCTCCTGTGCCTGCGCGCGATCCACCATGGCTTGCACCGTGAAGCCTTCCAACCGCGCTTGCGGCCTGGCGCTGCGCACGCGGTCCAACATGGTCAGCGCTGCATCACGCACGGCTTGCGCGCCCTTCAGCCCCAAGGCCACACCGCCCACATCGGTCTTGTGTGTGATGTCGGGCGAGAGGATCTTCAGCACCACCGTGCCGCCAATGGCTTGTGCTGCCTGAACGGCGGCTTCGGCATTCGCTGGCACGCTGCGTGTGGCGACGACCGGTATGCGATAGGCCGCAAGAACGGCTTTGGCTTCGGGCTCGGTCAACCACTCGCGGCCCTCGGCCAACGCGGTGTTGATGACCTGGCGTGAGGCTTCGCTGCCACCCGCTTCGGTCTGCTCGGCGCCAGCGCCCGCGGGCAGGGCGGCCGGCGGCGTTTCCATCAGCTGCGCCTGGTTGCGCCGGTATTCCACCAGCATGGCAAAGGCCCGCACGGCGTCCTCTGGCGTGGGGTAGCAAGCGATACCGGCGTTCTGGAAGATGCTTTGTGCTTCAGCCACCGCTGCGTCCCCCAGCCAGCAAGCCAGCATGCGCGTGGGTTGATGGCGCGCGGCTGCATCACCTGCGACGCGGCCGGCTCGCTGGGCGAGGGCCTGCGCAATCTGCGCGCTGGGCACGATGGCCGTCGGTGCGTGAATGAACAGCACGGCCGGTGCGGCGGGGTCGGCTTCCAACGCGTCCCAGGCCTTTTCATACCGGGCCACGGGCGCGTCGCCAATGATGTCCACCGGGTTGCCATGTGACCAGTTGGCGGGCAAGGCCGCATTCAGCGCGGTCATGGTCGTTTCGCTCAATTCAGCCAGCGGCAGGCTGGCATGCGCCGCAGCGTCTGCCGCCATCACGCCGGCACCACCGCCGTTGGTAAGGATTGCCAAGCACTGCGCCGTGCTGCCGCGAAAACGCGACAAGGTCTCTGCGGCCATGAAGAGCTGCTGCAGTGTGTCCACCCGCAGCATGCCGGCGCGGCGGATCGCGGCGTCGTACACCCAGTCGGAGCCTGCCAGGGCGCCGGTGTGCGAGGCGGCGGCCTTTTGCCCCTGGGCCGAGCGCCCGGCCTTGATGACGATGACGGGTTTGTTGCGCGCGGCAGCGCGCGCGGCCGACATGAACTTGGGCGTGGACTCGATGGATTCGATGTACAGCAAGATGGCGCGTGTGCGGGCATCGCTGGCCAGGTAATCGAGCATATCGCCGAAGTCGACGTCGGCGTGTTCGCCCAAGGAAACAAACTGCGAAAAGCCGATGCCGCGCCCGCGCGCCCAGTCCAGCATCGCGGTAACCAGTGCGCCTGACTGCGACACAAAGGCCAGCTCGCCGGGCTGCGCGTTCACGTGCGAAAAGCTGGCGTTCAAGCCGACGTGCGGCGCCAGCAGGCCAATGCAATTGGGTCCCAGAATGCGCAGCAGGTGGGGGCGTGCGGCATCCAGCATGGCCTGCTTTTGCGAGGCGTCCAAGCCCGCCGTCAAGACTATGGCGGCGTGGGTGCCGCGCGCGCCCAGCTCGGAAATCAAGCCGGGCACCGTGGCGGGTGGTGTGCAGATGACAGCCAACTCAGGTGCTTGCGGCAGATCGGCCACGCCGGCGTAAACCGGCACACCGCCCAGCGTTCGGTGCTTCGGGTTGACGGCGAACAGCGCGCCGCGAAATCCGCTTGTGCGCAAGTTGCTCCAAACCGTGGCGCCCACACTGGCCGGGCGTTCGGAAGCACCGAAAACGGCAACGGATGCGGGGTCAAACAGGGCGTCGAGGTGACGGATGCTCATAGGTCCGAGCATCGCATGCACGCCTGCCGTGCGTGTGACGCAAGCTTGACGATGCTCAAGGCGACTGCGTTCAGCGCTGAAGTCTGGAGTGGGCTCTCTAAGCCCAGCGCATCAGCGGTGTATAAGCTGAATCATGCACAAAGTGACACGTCTGATTGCGGCAGTGCTGGTCTTGGCGGTCGGCCCAGTCACGGGAGAGCCGCTGGACTTGCACAGCCATTGGGACGTGCGCTGCAAAAGCTGCCACGGTGATTCAGCCGACTTTGCGCGCCGCAGCTTGAAAGTGATGGATGGTGAACTGGTGGGCACGCACCATCAGCGCGAGTTGAAAACGTTCATGGGCCAGCACTATTTGAACGACGAGCTGGTGGTGCCCGTCACGGCCATGTTGATCGCGCAGGCTATGGCGGCACCCCTTTTTAAAGACCAGTGCGGCAACTGCCACGGCAGCGCCGCAGACTTCGCGCGCAAATCGCTTGAATTGCGTGACGGCACACTCGTTGGTAAGACCAGCCAGCGCCCCGTGGCGACTATCTGCGCAAGCATGGCGGGTTGACGCCCGCCGAAGTGGCGCCCATGACCGCAACGCTCAAGCGGGTTCTGGGCGAGGTTTCGAGCTCGGCACCGTCAACACGCTAGGCGCCATCATCTGTGCCAAACGTTTAACCGCATCCGCTGCATCACGGGCATCCAGCAGAGCTTGCTGGATTTGCGCGGGTGAAAGGCTTTTCGAAGGCACGCTCTGCGCAGCCTCTTCGGCCTGCGCCCCGCTGTCCGGGAAAAAGCGCAGGAACAGCCGCCGCACCTGGTCTGGCGTGGCATTGCCCAGCTCAACGGCCACATCAATGCGCCCTGGCCGGATGAGCGCCGGGTCCAATTTGTCGCGGTGGTTGGTGGTCAGCACGATGATGCGGCCCTCTTGTGCGGCCACACCATCAATGGCATTGAGTAAGCCGCTGAAGCTGATCTCGATGCGGCCGTCCTGCTTTTCGCGCGCATTGAAAAATGCATCAATGTCTTCGATGAGGATCAGGCTGCGCGGCGGTGTGCGCTGCAGCAGGTCCGCCATGCTGTGGTCATTGAGCTTGGGGTTGGTCAATGACAGCACACACAGCTTCAGCTGCAACTCGCCGGCCAGCGCGTAGGCCACGCTGGTTTTGCCGGTGCCGGGCGGGCCGTACAGCAGATAGCCGCGCCGCCACGGAATGCCCAACTGTGCATACCACTGGCGCCGCGCGAAAAATTCGTGAATGTCATCGTGCAGTTGTTTGGCCGCGTCGGCGTCCAGCACCACGGAGTCCAGGCTGCGGCGCGGCTTGGCGTCGGCCAGGTGCCAGTTTTCGCCCCAGCGGTCCACGGTGTAGAGCGACAAGCGGTGCGCGCGGCGCTGCCCTGCGTGGGCCTGCACATCTTTCAGCAGCGCGTCCATGGCGCTGCGCCCGGCAAACAGTGCACTCAGGCGCACGGTTTCAATCACCTGCAAGTTCATGGCAATTTCGCGGTGCAGCCACATCAATCGGCCCCGGTGCCAGAAGAAGTGAAAGCCCGGCGCCGGGCTGCTTTGCAACGGCGGCTGCTCGCCGGTTTCAGCCTCCTCGGCCACCTGCGGCTTGCCTTGCACCACCATGAACCAGCGGCTGCGTTTGGCCATGCGCTGGTCGTCCAGCCAGGTCATGAAGGCTTCGAAAACTTCATTGCGGCTGTCCAGCGTGACGGTGACGATGAACAGCCGTTGCAGTTGCGACCAGGCCGCGCCGGGCAGTTGGCGCAGTGCGGCTGCGACCACACCCACCAAGCCCAGCGCGATGGCGCCTGCAACCACTTGGTTGCTCAGCTGGGCTTGCAGCGTTTCAACAAAGCTTTGCCACATAGGCCGGGAATGATGTCAGTTAAGGCTCAACCCATCTTCACGGCGGTGCCGCTGCAGCACACCATCATCATTCCGTTAGTCTCGCCCAGCACGGAGTAGTCGAAGTCCAGCCCGACCACGCCGTCGGCGCCCATTTCCTTGGCGGCCTCGATCAGGTCGTCCATGGCCGCGTCACGTGCGCCCGACAACGCCCGCTCGTAGCCACTTGCGCGGCCACCCACCACGTCGCGCACCGAGCTGAACATGTCTCGAAAGATGTTGGCGCCGATGATGGCCTCTCCATGCACCACGCCCAGGTACTGCGCCACGCTCGGCCCGTTCTGGCCCTGTGGCATGACGGTGGACAGGTGAAAATTCGAATCCTTCTTTGAAAACCATCCCATGGTGCTTGCTCCTGCTGGTGTTGGTCGCGCGTGCGTCGATGCCTGCGCTTGGCAAACGCATTGTGGACGCTGATGGGTGCCGACCTCCGAGGTGATTGATACCGCTCAAAACCTGGCGACCGTGGTTGGCAGCCCCCCAACTACAGGGCCCGCGACACCCATGACGGGGGATTCGGGGGGCCGCCCCATGAGATTGTGGGGACACTGTTCGAGTCAGGGGCTTGAGGCAGAAGTTGAGGCAGAAGAATGAAGATGATCCGTGCGTTTGGGCGTCAAGCCGGTTGGGCGTTCAGAGGTCTGTCGGGAATTGCGGTTTGCCTGCTCGCGGCGTGTGGTGGCGGCGAGGGCAGCGGGCTCGACAGCGCTGCGGCTGCTGAGTCTGGACAGGCCAGGGCGCGCGCGTTGGCCGTCGCTCCCCCGGCCAACGCGGGCGGCCTGGCCCGCTTGGGCACGGGCACACGTGCGCTGCGCCTGGTCAGTGCGCCCGACCAATATTTGAATGCTGACGGCACCGGCCTGAATGCGCCTGTGGGCATGGCCAGCGTTGCGCCAGGTGCGCAATTGCCATCCGGCGCACTTTTTGAGTTCAAGCATTTCATGTGGGGTTTGGGCTCCAACTGCGCGGACATCACGCAGCGGACGACGGTGGACGAAGTTTGGCCACCGGCCGCGCCTTCGCCAAACAGCGTGACGCTGCTGGGGCAACAAAGTCGCGGCCTGCGCTTTGCCTTTGAAGGCTTTGGCTCGGGAATCTCCGCACCGCTGAATATGCCGTTGGCGATGGGGCCGGTGACCACGGGCTGGTCCGCCGGGTACTGTGCCAGTGCCGATGCTTCGGGCCGTGGCTTTCGCTTGGGGTCGCCCTTCAGCGCAGGCTACCTGACCCTGAAAGACGGCCAGTTGATGATGCGACAAGATGACGGAAGCGCCGCCTTCGCTGCATCCGCTGTTTGGCAAGTGGTGGACTTGAATGGCCCGTGCTGCGCCGCGCCCACCGCCAAGATCCGAGAAGTCTTGCCAGCCACTCAAGCCCCCTATGGCGAGCCCATCGCCTTGCGCGTGGACGCTGAACCGGGCTCCGGTTTGCCCATCGCCCGCACGGAGTTGTTCAATGGCTTTGTCCAGTTGCCGAGCCCAGACGGCGTCGGTGGTGCTGTTCAACGCCTGCCAGTCGGCTCTTATCGATTCTTCGCTCGTGCTACATCCGACTTCTCGACCTTTGGCATGAGCGCACCGGTGGACTACCAGGTGACGCCACCGGCCGCAGCCGCTGGCTACCGCGCGCCTTCGGCCGTGTTGAGCGCATCAGGTCACGCGCCGGGGCCGGTGAGCATGACGGCCGGCGCGGCTGTGTCGCTTTTGGCCACGGCTGTCGGCAGTTCCAGCAAGGTGCAGAGCGTGGAGTTCCTCGACGGGGGCAAGGTGGTGTCGCGCGCCACCCAGCTGCCGGCGCGGTGGTCGTGGGCGGCCAGCGTGGGCACGCACAGCGTTACCGTTCGTGTGACGGATGTCTACGGCAACCGCACCACGAGCCCAGCGCTGGCAGTGGCAGTTGCGCCACTGCCCGCCGGCAGTGCGCCGTTGACCGCTGTGCAGCTGGCGGCCACCAGCGCTGCGGGCACGGCGCTTGAGGGAGCTGTCCAACAATTGACGGCCACGGTCGGCGCACCTTTGCCCGCCGATGCCCATGTTGAGTTTTATGACGGCGTTGATCTCATCGGTGGCCGGTCTCAGGCGCCCTACAGCATCCCCTGGTCTGGGCGCGTCGGGCCACACCTGCTGACGGCCGTAGTGGTTGACGCGGCCGGCCGGCGCAGCAGCAGCGCGCCTCTCGCGTTCACGGTCACGTCCGGTGCGCCGCCACCTGCTGGCGTGGCTTACCCATATTTCTTTACCGGCATCGCGACGGTCGATCAACCGGCCAGCGGGGCCACGGGCTCGGCGGGTCAACCGCTGTTCGTCACCGTCAAACCTTTTGCAGGTGACGCGAATGCCCACCCCCTGAACCGTGTGGAGCTTTACGTTGTCGATCTGTCCAAGCTGGACGCCAACAACCAAGCACCCCTGGAGTTTGTGGACAGCAGCGCAAGCGCGAAGGACCTGACCGCCACAACCTTGGTTTGGCGCAAGCCACGGGTTGGCCGCTTTGCGCTGGTGGCGCGCGTTGTCGCAAACCACGCACGCGGCGTGAGCCAGAGCGCCGGCGTTGTCTTCCGCGAGGGCAGCAACGTGGACGCAGTGCTGCGGCCTGATTTGTTGACGCAGGTCACCATTGGCGCGGCCGCGCCGGCCCAAGCCGAGATTTTCTCGCCGCCCGCCGACACCGCCGTGGTGCTGGGGCAAGGGCTGATCTTGCGGGCTCGCGCCTCCGGCAGTGACGGCACCTCGGGTACGGCCGCATCGGTGCGCTTCCTGGTAGACGGCAAGCTCATCGCCACCGAAGGTGTGGCAGGCGGCCAGAACACGGCTTGGATGCCCAACGCCGTAGGGCGTTACAGCGTCAGCGCCGTGGTCACCGACAGTGTGACAGGCAAACAGGTGACGTCAGCCCCGGTGAACTTGCATGTCGTGGCACCGGATGGCTTTCCATCGACCACTGGACCTTTCAATTGGGCACCCAGGGTCAGCCTGACCGCTCCCGCCAACGCCAGCAGCGTCAGTGTGGGCACTGCCGTGAATGTGCGTGCGCTGGCAGAGGACATTGGCGGGCGCATCACCCAGGTGGTGTTGCGGTCAACGATGGGCGACGTGGAGTTGCCAGGCGTATCGGGTTCGCTGTCCCAATATGGGATGGCCGAGTACCAGCGCAGCTGGACGGCCGCCAACGCCGGTTCGACGACCACCTTCTGGGCCGAAGCCACGGACGAGCTGGGTGCTACCACCTTCACACCCAGGGCCACCGTCTCCGTTGCGGCGCCCGTGGTCAACCGCCCGCCGACGGTCAGCCTGATGGGCAGCCCGGCCTTGCCCACCACGGTGAGTGTCGGCACGCGCTACGTGTTGCGAGCGGCCGCGGCCGACAGCGACGGCCGCGTGGTCAAAGTGGAGTATTTCAACAACGGCATGCCAATGGGCACCGCGTTGCAGTCGCCCTGGCGAGTCGATGGCGTTGCCACTTGGGTCGGCCCACATCTGATCACCGCGCGTGCCACGGACGACAAAGGTGCAACGACCACCAGCACCGCCTTGAACATGCACATCGTCGACCCTGGCGCGCCCAAGGTGCGCGTCCTTGGCAGCCCGGCCTTGCCGGGCCAACTGAAAGTGGGATCGGCCTTCAGCCTGCGCGCCGATACGAGCAACAGCGCCGTGCGGGTGGTCAAGGTCGAGTACTTCAACAACGGCCGCTCGATGGGCGCCGCCACCCAGTCGCCTTGGCGTTTGGATGGCAAGGCCAGCTGGGTCGGCACGCACCGCATCACTGCGCGCGCAACCGACGAAAAGGGCACCATCAGCCTCAGTCCCGAAGTGCTGATGCAGATCATTGCTGCACCGTAGGTAGCGGCTGCGCCCGCTGCACAATGCCTCATCTTGGCCTGCCGCCAAGTGAATTAGAGGATGTGCGCCATGAACTACCGCCACCTGGGCAGCAAGAGCCCGCTGAAGGTGTCCAACCTGTGCCTGGGCACCATGATGTTTGGCGACCAGACCGATGAAGCCGAGGCCGCGCGCATCGTTGCGCATGCGCTGGACCACGGCGTCAACTTCATCGACACGGCGGATGTCTACAGCCAAGGCGCCAGCGAGCGCATGGTGGGGCGCCTGATTGCTGGCACGCGCGAGCGCTGGGTGCTGGCCACCAAGCTGGGTAATCGCATGTCGGAGTTGCCTAACGAATCAGGCTATTCTCGGCTGTGGATGCAGCGTGAATGTGAAGCCAGCCTGCAGCGACTGGGTACTGACCGCATCGACCTGCTCTACCTGCACCGTGATTTCAATGGCATGGACCTTGAAGAGCCCTTGCGTGCCATTGACCAGCTGCTGCGCGACGGCAAGATCCGCTACTGGGGACTGTCCAACTTTCGCGGCTGGCGCATCGCGCAGGTCGTTTATGCGGCGCGTGAGCTCAACATGCCCGGCCCGGTGGTTTGCCAGCCGTACTACAACCTGCTGAACCGCCAACCCGAGAGCGAAATTCTGGAAGCCTGTCGCAGCCTGGGCCTTGGCGTGGTCCCTTACAGCCCGGTGGCGCGCGGTGTGCTCACCGGCAAATACGAACCTGGCGCCCAACCGCCAACCGACAGCCGCGCCGGCCGCGCCGACAAGCGCATGATGCAGACCGAATTTCGCGAAGAGTCACTGGCCATCACGCAGCAGCTCAAGGCCTATTGCGCCGGCCGGGGCGTGCCCATCAGCCATTTCGCCGTGGCCTGGGTGCTGGCCAACCGCGCGGTGTCGTCAGTCATCGCGGGGCCGCGCACCTTGGCGCAGTGGAAGGACTATTGGGGCGCCTTGGACTTCGTCGTCACACCCGAAGACGAAGCCACCGTCGACGCTCTCGTCAAGCCGGGTCACCCGTCCACGCCGGGCTACAACGACCCGGCATATCCATTGAATGGGCGGTGATGTTTGCCATCAGGTGCCGGTGAATAGGGGCGAGCGCTTCTGCGACCACGCTGCTTGCCCCTCGCGTAAGTCGTTTGAGGTGTAGGCGCGCTGGATGTCGGCCTGCAAGTCGGCCACATCCAGCTGGTTGCGTGCGATGCGGTTGAGGTGCTTTTTCATGCCCAGCAGCGCCAGTGGCGCCATGGCGGCACAGGCCTTGCACAAATCACTAACGGCGTCATCCAGCCGCTCGGTTGCAACCAAGTGCGTCAAGAAGCCAATGGCCTTCATTTCATCGGCCGTCATTTTTTCGCCGGCCAGGAAGAGGCGCTTGGCGTTGTCCAAGCCCAGCCGCGTGACATAGCGCTCCAGCCCGGTTTGGTAAAAGTGCAAACCCAGGCGCGCCGCCGGCATGAACATGTCAACGGCGGGTGTGCCCACGCGAAAGTCGCAGGCCAGCGCCAGGTCCGTTGCGCCGCCGTACACACCGCCGTGGATGGCGGCCACGGTGACGGGGCGCGCAGCTTCCAAGGTGTCGACCAACGCGTCGAAGCTGACCTGGCGGCCGCCGCCAATGCTGTTGATGTCGTAGCCGCTGCAGAAATATTTGCCCGTGCCGCGCCAAACCAGAACCAACACGCTGGGCTGCGCATTCACCTGCGCGATCAAGTCGCTGAAGTGCGCCAGATCGTCAGCGCTCAAGCGGTTGGCTACGGCCGGCCGGTGCAGGGTGATGGTGGCTACGGCGCCATCGATGTTCAAGCTGGGCGGTGCGTTGGTCATGGGCTTGAATTGAGGCGTTCGCTTCTGTAGGCAAGCGGCTGCCTGCGGTTCGGAATGTGGGTCGAGAATTTGCGCACGAATTTTGGCTGAGCGTGTCGGCCGAAGCACAGCTTGCATCCTACTGGCGCTTCAAGTTGCCGCCGCGTTGTCGATAAACGGTCTGAAGTCCTGCCCCATGGTTTTGCGCCTGGGTCGGTTTTCATTGACCATGACACCACCATCAGCTCTCCTCAAACCAAGTGCAGCGCCTCGCAGGTGGGCCGCTGGTTTGTTGGCCGTGCTGTTGCCGGCGCTTCTGTTTGCCGGCCTGGCCTTGTATGGCGTGTTGCAAAGCCGCGCCCAGGTGGAGCTGCGGGCCGACCAGTTGGCACAAAACCTGGCCAGCGCGGTTGAAGGTCGGGTCTCGGCCAATCTGGAGAAGATCGATCTGGCGCTGTCCGCAGTGGTGGACCAGCTGGAGCAGCAACTGGCGCGCGGCCAACTGGATAAATCTGCGGCGCGCGCAACGATTCAATCGCAGGCTTCGCGGCGCGCGGAGCTGGAAGGCATCCGCGTGACGGATGTGCATGGCGTTGGCATCCTTGGCCCTGGTTTGGACCATCGCACTGCGGCGAATGCCGTTTCATTTGCGGACCGCGAGTGGTTCCAGGTTCAGCGTGACAACCCCAACGCGGGATTTCACATGAGTTCACCTTTGGTCAGCAAGCTGAACAAGGAGTGGATCATTTCCTTCAGCCGCCGCTACCGCACACCAGATGGCCAGTTTGCTGGTGCGATTTCCGCCGCCGTTCCCTTGAGCTACTTGGCCAAACATTTGCAGGCGGTGGATCTGGGGCCGCATGGCGCAGTAGTTCTGCGTGACCAACACTTGAAATTGATCACGGGGCATGCGCCGGCGGCGAAGCGCGCACCGCTGGTTGGCAGCATCGAAGTACCTGCCGAATTGATTGCAGCTCTTTCAAGCAGCATGGCAAATGGAAACTTTCATGCGGTCTCGCCGGATGACGGTTTGACGCGCAGTGGTGCCTACCAACGTTCGGCGGTGGCGCCCTTGGTTGTCATCGTCGGCCTGGCCAGCAAGGACTACCTCGCCGATTGGCGCGACTCCACCTTGAATGTGGTTGCCGTGGTTTCGATCATCTTGCTGGTCTATATGGCGGCTTGCGGCAAACTTATACATTCAGCGGCGCAAAACCGGCGTTCACGCCAACGCATCGAACTGCTGGCCAAGGTGTTTGAGCACAGTGGTGAGGCCATCATGCTCACTGACCGCAAGCACCGGGTTATCGAGGTCAACCCCGCGTTTGTCAAACAAAGTGGTTGGTTATCGGAAGAGATGCTGGGTCGCGACGTGGGTGAGTTGGCGGCGCCGCGTGCCGGCACGCTGGCCAATGCTGACATTACTCGCCTGGTTGCTGAGCGCGGTTCCTGGCGCGGCGAAATTTGGGCCCGCCACAAGAGCGGTCGTGAATTTCCCATCTGGGTTTCAGTGACCGAGATTCGCAATGCCGAGCGCGAAGTCACGCAACACCTTTACAGCAGCCTTGACCTTAGCGAGATCAAGCAGGCGCAGGCGCGCATCCTGCACCTGGCCCAGCATGACACCCTGACGGAGTTGCCCAACCGCAGCAGCCTGGTTTCGCACCTGGACCACGCGATGGCCCTGGCACGGCGCGACGAATCTGAACTGGCGATGCTGGTCATCGACTTGGACCGCTTCAAGAACATCAACGATTCACTTGGTCACCAAGTGGGTGACGCTCTGCTGGTTGAAGTGGGCCGGCGCCTGCGGGGTTTGGTGCGTGAGAGCGATGTCGTGGCACGCCTGGGCGGCGACGAATTTGTGGTGGTGCTCAATGGCGTCGGTCAGCGTGGGCGTGACGCAGCAAAGAGCGTGGCTGAGAAATTGCTGAACGAGCTGAGCCGCCCGTACCAAGTTGCCGGGAACGAACTGCACACGACGCCCAGCATCGGTATCAGCGTCTTCCCGGCTGATGGTGACGACACCGACACACTGCTGAAAAACGCTGACACGGCCATGTACCAGGCCAAGGCGGCAGGCCGCAACAACGCCCAATCATTCACGCCGGCCATGAACCAAGCGCGCGGCGAGCGCTTGCAGCTTGAAGCCGGCCTGCGAACGGCCGTTGAGCGGCACGAATTCAGCCTGCATTACCAGCCGCAAGTGGACCTGGTCAGTAACCGCATCGTGGGCATGGAAGCGCTGATTCGCTGGCGGCACCCCGAGCTGGGCAACATTCCGCCGCTGAAGTTCATACCGGTTGCAGAAGACATCGGCTTGATCGAAAGCATTGGCAGCTGGGTGCTTGAAGAGGCCTTGGCTCAGGTGGCCCGCTGGCGCGAGCAAGGCCACCCCATGCTGCGAGTGGCTGTCAACTTGTCGGCCCAGCAACTCTGCGTGCGTGACTTGCCCGAGCAGGTCGCACTGGCGTTGAAGCGGCACGGTTTGCCTGGTGAAGCGCTGGAGCTTGAAATCACTGAAAGCATGGCCATGCAAGACCCGGCGCACACGGCGGCCATGCTCAAGCGCTTGCGCGACCACGGCGTTGCGGTGGCCGTAGACGACTTCGGAACCGGCTATTCCAGCTTGGCCTACCTGAAGCAATTACCGCTGTCTTGCCTGAAGCTCGACCGCTCGTTTGTGATGGACATCGAAAAAGACGCCAACGACGCCGCCATCTGCACCGCCACCATTCAAATGGCGCACAGTCTGGGTCTGGGTGTTGTGGCAGAAGGTGTTGAAACGGGCGAGCAACTGGACTTCTTGCAACGCCTGGGTTGCGACACCGTTCAGGGCTACTTCATCAGCAAGCCCATGCCGGCCGAGGCTTGCCATGCCTTTTTGGAGCAGCGCGACGCGGTAGCTGCTTGATAGCACCTCTGGGCGTGGCTAACGCCTGTCCTCAAGCTGCAGCCAGGTTGACGGCGTGAGCTGGAAAGGCTTTCAACAACTTGGCGTCCTGGGTCACCAGCCGTGTGCCCAGGCGCACCGCCAGCGCTACAAATTCGCAGTCGTAGGCAGTGCATGCGCTGTCGCGCACCAGTTCGAGAACGCTGCGTGAATCAGTCTCATGTTCATGGCCAGCCACCAAGGCTTCGGCCTCCGCTTGAACACGCAAGACTTCTTCGAAGCTCAAGGTGTTACGCCGCAAATAGCCTGCAAGCAAGTTGCGGAACTCGCTGCGCCAAAGAATGGGCACGGCCCAATCGGGATCTCGCTTGAAGAGTGAGTCGGCGAGCGGGCTTTGGGGGTAGGGCAGCAGAAAGTACGCCAGCACGTTGGTATCAACCACGACCATGGTCAGCCCCGATCACAAGCGGCCTTCGCGCTTGAGCAGGTTGATATCGCTGGCTTTGAGCTTTCCTTGCGGGAGCGCTGCACGCAGCGCGCGGGCCCGCGCCAGCCGTTCGGCAGGCGGCATTTTGCCGGGCATCAACGCCGCTTCCAGGCAAACGATGGCCTCGCCATTCAAGCTGCGCCGGTGAGTCTCAGCCGAGGCCTTCAGGCGTTCGTAAACCTCGTCCGGAATGCCCTTCAGTGTCAGGGATGTTGGCATGGCCGCCTCCAAAAGGAACCATTTTGGTTGCAAGATTCGAGCGCCGTCAAGTCACGACGCCGGCTGGCGTTCGTGACCTTGCTGGCGTCGCCACTGCGGCTGGCTCAGGTGCGTACCGCGCCGCGCGTATTCACATACAGCGCATACAGCGAGTGGCTGGCTGCCATGAACAGGCGGTTGTGGTTGGCGCCACCAAAACACACATTGGCACAGCGCTCGGGCAGGGCGATGTGCAGCAGCGGGCGGCCGTCCTTGTCATAGACGCGCACGCCGTCGAGGTCGTCCAAGTCAGCGCCTGCGGCGCCGCTGCTGCCGAAGCCACACCACACGTTGCCGTCTTGGTCGACCGCGATACCGTCGTAAGCACCGGGGCCTTGCGCATCCACAAACACGCGCTTGTTCTTCAACCAGCGCCCTGCCTTGCCGGCGGTGAGGTCATAAGCCCAGATACGGCGATGCGGCTGATGCCGGCTTTCGACAACGTAGAGGACCTTTTCGTCGGGGCTGAAGGCCAGGCCGTTGCTGCCCTGCAAGTCATCCAACACCACCGACAGCGCGCCGGTGTTGCCGTCGATGCGGTAGACGTTGTGCGGCAGTTCAGGCGTGGCGGGCTCGCCCTCCCACCAACCCAGGATGCCAAAGGGCGGGTCGGTGAACCAGATGCTGCCGTCGGCGCTGCGGCAAACAATGTCGTTGGGTGAATTCAGACGTTTGCCATCGAAGTGGCTGGCCAGCACTGTGGTGCGGCCGTCGATTTCCGTGCGCGTCACGCGCCGCGTGCCGTGCTCGCAGGCCAGCAGGCGCCCCTGGGTGTCGCGCGCCAGGCCGTTGGCGTTGCTGGATGGTTGACGAAACGTGCTCAGCTGGCCCGAGCAGTCGTCCCAACGAAGGATGCGGTTGTTGGGTATGTCGCTGAACAGCAAGTAGCGCCCGTCCCCGAACCACTGTGGGCCTTCTGCCCAATAAAAGCCCGTTGCCAGACGTTCCACCGTACCGGACAGCAGGCGCAAGCCCGCACCACGCTCGTCGAGTATGCGGATGCGCGGGTCGGGCAGGCGGGTGTTGGGGCTGAAGTCTGTCATGGCGCTGATAGGGTCAAAACCTATTTGAGCAAATTGGGCAGCCAGGTGGAGAAGAAGGGCACGTAGGTGACCAAGATCAGGCACAGGCCCAATGCGCCATAAAACGGCCATATGGTTTTCATCACCTGGCCCACACTGACACCGCCAATGGCGCAGCCCACAAACTGCACTGTGCCCACTGGTGGTGTGTTCAAACCCAGCGCGCAGTTGATGAGCATGACCACGCCAAATTGCAATGGGTCCATGCCGAACTGCATGGCGATGGGCAAAAAGATGGGCGTGCAGATCAAGATGGTGGGCGCCATGTCCAGAAAGGTGCCCAGCACAAACAGCAGCACATTGATCATCAAGAAGATGACCCAGGGGTCGCTGGAAATCGACTTCATCAGCTCGCCGGTTTTCTGCGGCACTTCGTACAAAGCCAGGAAGTAGCCAAACGCGGCCGAGATGCCGATGAGCAGCAGCACCACGCCCGTGGTTTTGCAGGCCTTGGCGCAGGCTTTGAGAAAGTGCTGCCAGTTGAGTGAGCGGTAGACCACCACCGTGATGAACAGCGCCCAAGCCACCGCGATGGCGGCTGATTCAGTGGCTGTGAAGGCGCCGGTCAAGATGCCACCCAGAATGATCAGAACGATCAACAGCCCCGGCGCTGCCGCCGCAAATGCCACTGCCACGGCGCCCCAGCCGGGAAAGGCGCCGTGCGTGGGGTAGCCGCGCTTGCGCGCCACCCACCAAGCGGCCAACAGGTTGCAGAAGGTCAGCAGCAGGGCCGGCAAAAGTCCGGCCAGGATGAGCCCCAACACGCTCACAGACGCCAAACCTGAAGTGGCCAGCGTGAACAAGATGAGGTTGTGCGAGGTGGGCATCAACGCGCCCACCAGCGCCGCGTGGGTGGTGACGTTCACTGCATAGTCAGCGTCGTAACCCTCTTTTTTCATCAGCGGAATCATCACGCTGCCCATGGCAGAGACATCGGCTACCGGCGAGCCGACGATGCCGCCAAACAGCGTGCAGCCGAGCACATTGCTCATACCCAGGCCGCCGCGCACATGGCCCACCAGGCTGTTGGCAAAGCGCACGATGCGCTCGGCAATGCCGCCGTGCAACATCAACTCACCGGCAAAGACAAAAAACGGAATCGCCAGGAAGCTGAAGACCTGCATGCCGCCCACCATCTTCTGGAAGACGACCGCCATGGGCAGGCCGGCAGCCAAGATGGTGGCTACCGAAGACAAGCCGATGGCAAAGGCAACCGGCACGCCCAGCAACAGCAGCAGCGTGAAGCTGATGCAAAGAACCATCAATTCCATACCGGCTCCACCACTTTGCCCTGCAGCAGTGCCACGATATGCTCGATCGAGAACATCACGATCAAGACCCCCGCGATGACCAGCGGCACATAGTCAATGCCGTCAGGTACGGGCAGCATGGGTTTTTTCTCGGTCCATTTGGCCGAAGCCCATTGCCAGCCGCCATAGGCCATCAGGCCGCCGAACAAGCCCACCAGTGCATGAATCAAAACTTCGATGCGGTGACGCCACGTTGCGGGCAACAACGCCACCATCGATTCCAACCCGATGTGTCCTGAGTCGCGCACACCTACTGCCAGACCGAAAGCCGTAACGAACAAAACCAGCAGCATCGCCAGGGCTTCGGCCCAGGTGGGCGTGTCATTCATGACATAACGACCAAAGACCTGCCATTGCACACACAAGATCACCGCGAGCAAGCCGATCACGGCCAGCGCCAGGCTGAGTTTTGAGAGCGCGGCGCAAAGCCGGGTGTACATGGTCAGGTCTCCCGGAGCAGGCCCCTGCGGGGCCTGCCCTTATTTCGTGTCTTGCGCGGCCTTGACCAAACGCTTCATATCAGCGGTGGTCATGAACTTCTCGTACACAGGGCCCATCACGGCTTGGAACGACGCTTTGTCCACTTCCATGATCTGCGCGCCTTGTGCCTTCACATTGGCCAGTGACTTGCCTTCTTGCTCGTCCCACTTCTGGCGCTGGAAGGCCACCGATTCTTTGGCTGCTGCGCGGACCATGGCTTGCTCTGCGGCGGGTAGCTTGTCCCAAGCCACCTTGCTCATCACCAGCACCTCAGGCGCCATGGAGTGCTCGGTCTTCGAATAGATCTTCACGGCTTCTACATGCTTGGCGGTGTCGAACGAAGGAATGTTGTTCTCAGCCGCGTCAATCAAGCCCGTCTTCAAGCCCGTGTAGACCTCGCCGTATGGCATGGGCGTGGCGTTGGCGCCCATAGCACCCACCAGCGCGACCCACAGGTCGCTTTGCTGCACGCGGATCTTCATGCCCTTGGTGTCGGCGGGCGTCTTGATGGCTTTCTTCGAGTAGATCGAGCGCGCCCCGGAGTCATAAAAAGCCAGGCCAATGAAGCCGGCTGATTCGCAGCTTTTCAGAATTTCTTCTCCCACCGGGCCGTCCAACACCTTGCGCATATGTGAGACCGAACTGAACAGGAAGGGCATGGTGGGCACCTGCGTCAGCGGGCAGATGTTGTTCATCGGGCTGATGTTGACGCGCGTGAGGTCGAGCGCGCCAATCTTCACCTGGTCGATGGTCTCTTTCTCAGTGCCCAACGCACCCTTGTTGAAGACTTTGATCTTGTGCTTGCCGCCGCTGGCCTTGTCCAGAATTTCGCTCATGCGCTTGACAGCCACCACGGTGGGGTAATCGTCCGAGTTGTGGATATCGGCACTGCGGAATTCGGCAGCTTGGGCGCCGAAAGCGGCCCCCACCAGAGCGGCGGTGAACAGGGGTTTTGAGAACTTCATCTAGGGTCTCCTACTGTGGCCGTTCAATACGGGCCTTTGGTGACAAAGCCGCCGCCCTGGAAGATGGCAACGGGGTTCTTGGGGTCGACGTGCGGCTGGCGCGCCTCGACTGCGGAGCGGAAGCGCTCGCTGCTGTCCTGTGGGCGGTAGCCGATGTGGCGCGCGCTGCTGTTATCCCACCAGCTCTGCGGGTTGTCACTGGTGCCGAAAATGACCGTGTGCTCCACCACCGGTGCCGATAGCGCGGCCATCACCAGGCGTTCGAGGTCGTCGTAACTCAGCCAGGTGGCGAGCATGCGGCGGTCCACCGGTTCAGGGAAAGACGAGCCGATGCGAAGGCTCACGGTTTCAATGCCGTAGCGGTCCCAGTAGAACTGCGCCAGGTTTTCGCCGAAGGCTTTGCTCAAGCCGTAGTAGCCGTCCGGGCGCTGGCCGTCGCGCGTGCCGATGGTCTGGCTTTGCTTGTGGAAACCGACCACATGATTGGAGCTGGCGAAGACCACGCGCTTTGTGCCGTGCACACGCGCGCCTTCGTAGAGGTGGTACGTGCCGGCGATATTGGCCGGCAGGATCTCTTCGAATGAATGCTCGGTGCTGATGCCGCCCAAGTGCACGACCGCATTCACGCCCTCCAGCAAAGCCATCGTGGCGGCTTTGTCCTGCAGCGCAACCTGGCGCACTTCTTCGCCCGATGCGGCAGCGCCCAGTTCGGCCAGGTCGCTCACGCGCAGCACGTCACAACAGGCTTTCAGGCGCGGCCGCAGCACCTTGCCCAGTCCGCCGGCGGCGCCGGTCAGCAGCAGACGGGGGAAGCGCAGGGTGGTGGTCTTGGCAGTGGTCATATCGGCGGATTCTGGAGGTGCACCAGACTCGCCCTCTTGCTGCGAGTCGCTAGTTGTCGTACAACCTGCCCATGTTCCGCAGCTTGCCCGCCGCTGTCAACGGTCTTGAATCAGGGTTTCCCCGGGTCGCCGCATGAAGACGCTTGAAGTCTTGCCTGCGGCGCGACGGCGTTCCCGTTCATTGGCGATCGACCTGGTCGATTCGCTGGGTGCGCGCATTCGCCAGGGCGACCCCGCGCCGGGCTCCAAGCTGCCCACAGAAGGGCAGATCATGACCGAGTACGGCGTCAGCCGAACGGTGGTGCGAGAAGCGCTTTCGCGCCTGCAGGCGGCGGGCATGGTCCAGACGCGGCACGGCATCGGAACCTTTGTTGTAGGCCCCGGAGACGGCGCGCCCTTCTTCATCGGTGCCCAGCAACTCGAAACCCTGCGCGACGTGGTGGCGGTTCTCGAGCTGCGCATCGGTGTGGAGTCTGAAGCGGCCTCGCTGGCCGCGCAACGCCGCAGCAAACAGAACCTGGAGGTCATGCGCGCGGCTCTTGATGAGTTCGCGCGGGCGGTCGAGGCAGGCAGCGACGCGATTGCGACCGACATGCGTTTTCACGCCGAAATCGCCCGCGCAACACAGAACGACCACTTCGCGCATCTGCTGTCGTCACTGGGCGCGGGCATCATTCCGCGAGCGCGCCTGGAAGCGGGTGCTGTCGTGGACGAGGCGAGCGTGGCCTATCTGCGACGCATCCATGCCGAGCACGAGAGCATTTACGATGCCATTGCCGCGCAGGATGCCGAGGGTGCCCGCGCGGCCATGCGGACCCACTTGGTCAATGGCCGCGAACGCCGTCGGCGTGCATCGCTGGCGCGTGACAGTTGACAGTCTGCGCGGGTTGTACGACAACTTGCTGGTTTTGTGCCGAGCCCTTTTCGGATTTCAATTCTTTTACCTCACACCAGGACCTTGTTTTGACTTTGGAATCGTCCATCAACAGCGTCAAGCGGCGTGTGGTTTGCTTTGGTGAGTGCATGCTGGAACTCCAGGGCACGGCCTTTGGTGCCATGCAGCAGACTTATGGCGGTGACACGCTGAATACGGCGGTTTACTTGGCGCGCTGCGGCGCCAGCAGAGGGCTGCAGGTGGACTACGCCACCGCGCTGGGTGACGACGCGCTGAGTGCGGGAATGATGTCGCGCTGGCAAGCCGAAGGCTTGGGTACCGCCCTCGTGCGCCGCTTGCCAGGTCGATTGCCGGGTCTCTACTTGATCGAGGTGGACGGGCAAGGCGAACGCCGCTTCAGCTACTGGCGCGACCAGGCCGCGGCGCGCGCTTACTTCGATGCGCCAGAAGGCGAAACTCCGCTTGAGCTCCAGGCTGAATACATCGACGCGCTGTACTTCAGCGGCATCAGCCTGGCCATCCTGCCGCCCGCAGGTCGGCAACGGCTGCTGGCCGTGGCCGCGAAGGTGCGCGCACGCGGCGCCATGGTCGCTTTTGACAACAACTTCCGGCCTCGGCTTTGGCCAGCAGTGGCCGAAGCGCAGGCGGCCTTTACAGCGGCGCTGAACATCGCAAGCCTGGCGCTGATGACGCTGGACGACGAACAAGCCTTGTGGGGCGAGCCCGATGCGGCGCGGCAGCTCGAACGCACCTTGGCGTTGCCCTGTGCAGAGGTGGTGGTCAAGCGCGGCGCACAGCCGACCTGGGTCCGCGTGCTGGGCCAAGCTCCAGTGTCTGTTGCCACGGAACTCGTGGCGCGTGTGGTGGACACCACAGCCGCAGGCGACAGCTTTGCCGGCGCCTACATGGCCGAGCGCCTGTGTGGTGCCAGTGCCGCAGACGCAGCCGCAGCCGGTAACCGCATGGCCGCGCGCGTGGTGCAGCATCGCGGGGCCGTCATTCCGGTGCAGGCCATGGCTGACTTGTTGGCCGGAGATCAAGCTGGCGATCAAGCTGGCGACAAAGCCGGGCTGCGGCCAACCTGATCCGGGCCCTCGGGGTGGCCTGCGACGGACCAGGCTGGGGCCATGGGCCGCGTGATCCAAAATGCGGCGATGCTGCTTCAGTTGAGCTTGAGGGTGGGGTTGGTACTTGTGGTGCTCGGGGCCGGCATGGTCCTTGGGGGCGCCTGGGCACAGCCGGCGTCTGCCATACCCGCACCGCCGCCTGACTCAACGGTGTCTCCTTCTGCCGCGGCCGCCGCATCGGCTCCGCGCGGCATTCAAGGCGTTGACCCCACGCCCTTGCGCCGACCTGTGCCTTTGGTGACGGACCGCATTCGCCCGGCCGACATGGGCTTGGTCATCAATACCCAAGACCCCTACTCGGTGGCGGTCGGCGCCTATTACGCCGAGCGCCGGGGCCTGGCCGAGCAACAAATCTTGCGCGTCAAGTTGCCGGTTCAAGCGCGGCTATCGCCTGAAGAACTGGCTACCCTCAAGAAAAATATCGACGACCACTTCGGCTTTCGCGCACAGGCGCTGGCTTTGGCCTGGGTAGCGCCGTATGCCGTGAACTGCAATTCGCTCAATGGTGCGCTGGCCATGGGCTATGACGCCAGCCTGTGCGAAAACACGTGCAAGCCCTCCCGCGCAAGCCCCTATGCCAATGCGCGCACGGGGCGGCCGTTCAGCAGCCTGCGCTTTCGCCCCTCGATGCACCTGGCTGCTCCGACGCTGGACCAGGCCAAAGCCTTGATCGACCGGGGGCTCAAAGCCGACGGCAGCCTTGCAGGCGTTGAGGGCGTCGCTGCTGACGCCTTGTTGCTGTATACCGACGACCGTGCGCGCAGTGTGCGCAGCATGCTCTACCCGCCCGACGGCACGGTGCTGCTCAACCGTGTCGCGCTGCGGCAGGTGCAAGGGCTGCAAAACGCCAAGAGCGAACGCCTGCTGGCGCTGACCGTTGGCGCCGCCAGCTGGGAGCGGCTGCCCGAGCTGGCCTGGTTGCCGGGCGCACTGGCGGACCATCTGACCTCTTTTGGCGGCGACCTGTTGGGTGAGCACGGTCAAGCCAAAGCCTGGGACTGGATCACCGCCGGCGCTACCGCCAGCCACGGCGCCGTGTCCGAGCCTTGCAACCACCTGCAGAAATTCCCCAACCCGGTGTGGCTGCTGGGCCACTATGCACAGGGCAGCACCGCTATCGAGGCCTACTGGAAGAGCGTGCCCTGGCCGCAGCAGAGCGTTTTCATCGGCGACCCTTTGGCCGCGCCGTTTGCGCGAATGCCGAGCGCGGGCCATGCGGCGGATTGAAGCGCTGCGAGCAGCATCTGGAATGGCGCTGACCCATTGCGCTTGTTTCGTTCACCGCACAATGTCACCATGCCGTCACGCTCCCGTCCCAATTCCGATTCACAGCACACTGCCGACCCCGTTGCGTTTTTGCGCAGCTTGTATGACGCCGCCGTCAACCGCGCCTTGCCGGCGCTGACCATCGGCGCCCACCTGCCCGCGCCACCCGCCAAAGGCCGAACCTTGGTGCTGGGCGCCGGCAAAGCGGGCGGCGCCATGGCTGCAGCGGTTGACGCGCTGTGGCCTGCCGGCGCGCCGTTGTCTGGCCTGGTGGTCACGCGCTACGACCACACGCCGCCGGCTTACCGCAGCCAGCCCGGCCGCATTGAAGTGCTTGAAGCAGCGCACCCTGTGCCTGACGCTGCGGGCCTGAATGCCGCGCGCCGCATCATGGACCTCACACAAGGCTTGACCGCTGACGACCTGGTGCTGTGCCTGATTTCGGGCGGCGGCTCGGCCTTGTTGTCCATGCCCGCTGAAGGTCTGAGCTTTGCAGACAAACAAGCGGTCAACCAAGCCTTGCTGCGCAGCGGCGCCGCCATCGACGAAATGAATACGGTGCGCAAGCATCTATCAGCCATCAAGGGCGGGCGCCTGGCTGCGCGCTGCGCGCCGGCACGCGTGGTGACACTGCTGATATCTGACGTTCCAGGTGATGCGCCAGAAATCATCGCCAGCGGCCCCACGGTGGCTGACAGCACCACCTGCGCCGACGCCTTGGCCATCTGCCGGCGCTACGGCATTGAGCTACCCGACCTCGCTGTGGACGGACTGGAAAGCGGCCGTCTGGAAACGCCCAAGCCGGGTGCGAGCTGTTTTGCCGGGCACGAGGTGCACCTTATCGCCACGCCGCAGCAGAGCCTGGAAGCGGCCGCTGACCGGGCGCGTGCGCAGGGCATCGCCGCGTACATCCTCAGCGACGACATGGAAGGCGAAAGCCGCCATGTAGGCACCGTGCAAGCCGCTTTGGCACGCGCTGTGGCCCGGCGCGGCCAGCCCTTCGCCAAGCCCTGCGTCTTGCTCTCGGGTGGTGAAACCACGGTCACGGTCAAAAGTAAAGGCGGCCGCGGCGGCCGTGCGACGGAGTTCTTGCTCGGGTGTGCCATCGCCCTGCAAGGCGAGCCAGGCGTGCATGTGTTGGCCGCAGACACCGACGGCATCGACGGCATTGAAGACAACGCCGGCGCTTGGGTTTCGCCCACAACGCTTGCACAGGCTGCGGCCCTAGGCATGAAGGCCAGCGAATACCTGGACCGCAACGATGCCTACAGTTTCTTTTCAGCCTTAGGCCAATTGGTATCGCCAGGCCCCACCTTCACCAACGTCAACGACTTCCGCGCCATCTTGGTTGCTTGAAGGGCGCAGCCAGCCGCCATGCGAATTCGTCCCAACAGCAGCATTCTGGAAGCCACCGTGCTGGGCCTGCGCCGCTGCAACGACGGAGTCGGTGCGGAGCTGGACTTGCAGGTGCACCGCTGCGTGCCCCAAGCGCCCGCCGAAGACTTCATCGGCGCCGAGCCCGGCCAGCACATCACGGCCTTTGTGGCCGTACCCGAAGCGGTGTGCGTGGGCGACTGCCTGCGTTTTGACGCCACGGTGCTGGGTGGCCCGCGAGGCGAGCGCGTGGTGGTGAGTCAGCCCAGGCTTTTGTCACAGCCGCCCTTGCAAGCGCAAACGGCACCGAACCCGCCCAAGCGGCCGGCCTGAGCCTTCAGTGCGCTAGCTGGAACATGCCGACGCGGTTCAGCAAGTCGGCAGATTGCTGTCGCAAACCTTCGGCGGCGGCAGCGCTCTCCTCTACCAAAGCTGCGTTTTGCTGTGTGCTTTGATCGAGTGAAGCCACGGCCTGATTGACCTGGTTGATGCCCTTGGTCTGCTCGTCAGAGGCAGCGTTAATTTCGCCGATCAAGCTGTTGACCTTGCGCACCCGCTCCACGATGTGGGTCATGGTTTCGCCAGCTTCGCTGACCAAGGCGCTGCCATGTTCGACGCGTTCCACGCTGGCTTGAATCAAAGACTTGATCTCGCGCGCCGCCTCGGCGCTGCGCCCGGCCAAGCTGCGAACTTCACTGGCAACAACTGCAAAGCCGCGCCCTTGGTCGCCAGCACGTGCGGCTTCTACGGCGGCATTCAAAGCCAGGATATTGGTTTGAAACGCAATGCCGTCAATGACCCCGATGATGTCGGCGATGCGGCGGCTGGACTCGCTTATTTCGGTCATGGTCGTGACCACTCGGCCCACCACTTCGCCGCCGCGTTCTGCCACGCTCGCGGCCTCAACCGCCAGCTCGTTGGCCTGGCGCGCGCCTTGCGCCGACGCCATCACGGCTTCTGTCATGGTGTGCATTTGCGAGGCGGTTTGCTGCAGGGCACTGGCCTGCTGCTCCGTACGGCCGGACAGGTCTTGGTTGCCGGCTGCGATCTGGCCTGAAGCCGTGGCGATGTTGTCTGCGCTGGAGTGAACCCCGCGCACCAAGGTGACCAGACCCGTTTGCATGCGGGCCATGGCGGCCAAGACGCTGCCTTCCGGCGCCTGGTCGGCTCCGGCCAAGGGTTTGAGGTCGCCGTCGGCCACACGGTTGGCCGCCGCGCTGAGTTCGCTGGGTTCGGCACCCAGGGCGGCCAGCAGCCGCCGGGTGATGAGCACGGCGGCCAGGATGGCACCGACCACCACTATCGCAGCCAAGGCGGCGATCAACATTTGTTGTTGAGCCAGTGATTCTTCGATGTTGGTGACCAGCTCTTGCTCGCGCTCGCGTGACAGTTTGGTGTAGCTGTCCATCACCGAATCAAGACGCGCCAGCAGCGGCACGCACTCGCGATTCAATTTGGCAATGGCCTCTTCGGTTTGTCCCTTTTCTGCCATGCTCACGATGGCCAGGGCCACCGGTGCGTAGGCCGCCTCGACAGCGTTCATTTCTTTGGCCAGTGCTCGTGCCTCGCTGGTCATGTCTGTGGCGCGCCCGATCAACTCGTTGTACTCGGCCAAGAGTTTGCCAACTTGGGCATGGCTGGCCCGCGCGTCTTTGGCCGCCTTTTCGCGGCCCTGCGCTTCGCTGGCGAGCAGCTGATTGCGCGCCGATATCGCTCGATCCTTCATGGCGTTGTCGAGCGAGGCAGCCACCTTGGCCCGCTGGTTCAAGCCGTTCATGATCCCTTCCAACTCTTTAACGGCATGGTTCTGAGCCCAGACCGAAACGGCCGCGATGATGGCCGTCGCTAACGCGAGGCCGCCGTAAGACAAGATGGACTCGCGCTTGACATTGATCGACATGATGCTGGGGCCTCGGGCTTGAAAGCTTCTCTCGCAAGTTTCAAGCCTTGCGTTCCCATCGAAGGCAAGAAAAGCACGTCTTCTGCCGCGCTTGTGCTTGCCTTAAACCTTCACGGTGACCGCGACCGCGCCTGCCTTTTCAGTGATCTTCGACAAGCTGATGCCGGTGGCTGTGCCATCGTTGGCGCGGGTGCTCGAAAGCGTTGGGAGCCAGCCCCGTCTTGTCGGCGACGCTGGTGACCCTGTTGGCGCCAGGAAACAGGTCGGCAGCTTCGCCGTCGTTGGCATTGAGTTCGAGGTCGCGTTTGCCGTCGGCTTGCACCAAGCCCACGCGGTAGGCAATGGGGTTGGTGTTGTCGGCCTGGCGTTCGTCGATATGCCACAGCGCCAGGCCGTGACCCGGCAACTGCGCGTCTCGGCCCGCTTGTTGGCGGTTTTCTAGCAGAAAGTATTCAGGCCCCACCGTGCCGCCCTTCCAGACGCGCAAACAGGCTTTGGCGTCTTGCTCCAGGCTGGGCAAGCTGTAGCGCGTGCCGCTCTTGCTTGCGCTGGGCTTGACCGTGGTGGGCTTGATCCAACCCAGGGTGTTCAAGCACCAGGCCGACAAGCGCGCGGGCTCGTCGCCGCTACCCAGCCACGAGCCGCCAGCCATCAAACACCAGTCGCCCACACCGCGGCTGCGGTAGCTGGTGTCATAGAGGTCGGGCAGGCCGATGAAATGCCCAAACTCGTGGCTGAAGACACCCAAACGGCCGTCTTCAGGCGCTGTGAAGTAAGCGAAGGCTTTGACGCCTTGGTTGACAAAAGGGGTAGGCAATACCCACTTGTGCGACCAGATCATGGCATTGCGCTTGGCCGCTGAGGCCTGGGTTTCGGCGCCCGCACCGGCATGCACGAGGAAGAGGCCGTCCACAAAACCGTCGCCGTTCACGTCGAAAGCCTTCAAGCTGTTCTTGGCGGTCCAAAGCTTCAGGGCGTCTTGCAAGAGGCCGGGTGTGTTGCGCGGGAAGCGGTTGCCCGTACCGCTTTGCCCATCAACGTAGTAGCTGTAGGGCTGCGGCGCTCGCAGCCAGCCCGTCACTTGCCCCGTCACATTGAGTTTGCCGTAAGACATCTCGCGGTAGAAGCTGTTCATGGAACCTGGATGGGCAGGGTCGAACAACAGCTTTTCGTAGTGCGCGGGCGGGGTTTTGCCGGGGTTGTCTGAAAAGTCGACCAACAACACCAGGCAGTTCATGGTGCCCTCGGCCTTGGGCAAGGCGACCCGCTGGCTGGGCGAGCGCTTGTCGCGCGCAGCCGTAGCCACGGGCAGGTCAGTCAGCGGGTAAATCACGCCGTCGTTCCAGCCTGTGCGGCCGACGCTGGGCATGTTCAACAAGCCCATGCCTTGTGCCAAACGCGCATCCGCAGTGGACAGCACTTGCGCTTGGCGTACCCGCTTGGCGATGTCGTCGCGCACGCGGGGGTGGGCCATGCAGCTTGTCGGGCCGGCCGCGTAGTCGGCGTTGATGGCACTGCCGTTGTCGGTGGCGCAAGCGGCACATGCATATCGGCCGCGTGGTTTCAGCAATGACATGGTGGCTCCCCGGTGAATTCAGATCCTTGGCATGAGGCTCGCAGCGTGCAGCAATTGCGCCGCAATGGCAATAGCCAGCACTTCAGGCTCTTTGCCCGTGATGCCCGGCACGCCGATGGGGCAGGTCATTTGCGCGATGAGTTCAGGGGCGATGCCGCGCTGCTCAAAGCGTTTTGTAAATCGCGCGCGCTTGGTCTTGCTTCCGATGAGGCCGAAATAGCCAAAGTCAGCGCGTTTCAAAATCGCCTGGCTGATGGCCAGGTCCAGGTCGTGGCTGTGGGTCATCACGAGGTAGAAGGCTTGAGGTGGCGCGTGTTGCACCTCAGCCTCCACAGGCTCCACGCACAAGCGTTGAATGTGAGGCGGCTCGTCTGTCGCAGCGGGAAATTCGTCCTCGCGTTCGTCGATCCACTGCACACGGCAAGGCACATCGGCCAGCAGGCGAACCAGCGCACGCCCCACGTGGCCAGCGCCATAGAGTTGAAGCCAGAAGCGGGACACCGGTTCAGGCCAATCTTCTACATGATGCGACGCCAGCGGGGCCAACATCAAATCCAGGGCACCGCCGCAACACTGCCCCAGGCTGGGGCCCAAGGCCACGTGGCGTTGGATCGCGCTGGGGTTCGGTCCGTGAGCCAGCATCTGCCGTGCATCCGCAATGGCTTGCCATTCCAAGTGCCCGCCACCG
Organism: Rubrivivax sp.; assembly: GCA_965249635.1. Lineage (GTDB taxonomy): Bacteria > Pseudomonadota > Gammaproteobacteria > Burkholderiales > Burkholderiaceae_C > Rubrivivax. Next base: position 937,573 of record OZ252249.1, read on the forward strand.
ATGGTGCCCTGCACCTGCTCCGCGCTGACCAGCATGCGTGTGCCAGCCTCACGCGGGGCCGAGCCCTTTGTGGCCACCACCCCCACCACAACGGCTGGTACGCCGGTGCGCAGCCAAGTGGCGGCAGTGTCTTTCAGGTCTCTTCGCGCCACTCGATTTGTGCGCCCAAGGCGACCAGGTTTTCAACAAAGCGCGGGTGCGCGCGGCGAATAGGCGCCGCGTTGCGGATGGTGGAGTTGCCCCTCACACTGGCGGCGACCATCAGCAGCGCAATGGCCACACGTATGATGTAGGGGCTGTCCACAGAGGCTGGGCTCAAAGGTTTGCCACCAAAGGTGATGACACGGTGCGGGTCGCACATCACGGCATGCGCGCCAAATTTAGACAGTTCGCTGATCCAGCCCATCGCACCGTCGTATACCTTGTTCCAATACATCATGGAGCCTTCGGCGCGCACACCCAGCGCCACGAAGATGGGCAACAAATCTACCGGCAGGTAGGGCCAGGGCGCAGCTTCAATTTTCTGCAGGATGTTTCGGGTGAAGGGCTCGCGCACATGCAACGGGCCGTCGACCTCGGTGCGCGACCATCCGCCCTCATGCACGATGCGCACGCCGAATTTGGCAAAGGTGCGGTCGATCAGCGGAAACTGCTCGGGAGTGGAGTTTTTCACTTCCACGCAGCCCCCGGTGATGGCGCCCAGCGCCAAGAAGGTAACGATTTCGTGAAAGTCTTCAGCAAACACATGTGTGCCGCCACCAAGCTTGTCCACGCCATCAACCACCAGGCGTGACGTGCCCAGGCCTTTGATCCTGGCGCCCAGCATTACCATGAATTGGCAGAACTCTTGCACGTGCGGTTCGCTGGCGGCGTTCATCAGCACCGATCGGCCCTTGGCCAGGGTGGCGCAAAGCACATAGTTTTCAGTGGTCGTGACCGAAGCGTAGTCCAGCCAATGCTGCGCAGCTTGCAGCGGCCGGTGCGCGCGCATCAAGATGCCGTCGGGCTGGCGTTCAACGCTGGCGCCAAAGCTTTGCATCACTTCCACATGCGGATCGATCTCGCGCATGCCCAGGCTGCAACCTTTAACGTCGTCTTCAATGCGCGCCACACCAAAGCGCGCCAACAGCGGCGGCACCAGCATGATGGAGCTGCGCATTTCTTCGGGCAAGCGGTGCACAGCTTCATCGAAGCGCGTATGCAAGTGGTGCACTTTCAGAATGCGCTTGTCGAAGTCGACCTCCACGTGGCTGCCCAGGCTGCGGAAGATCTCCAAGATCTTCTTCACATCCGTGATTTCTGGAATGCCGCGAAGCTCGATCGGCTCAGCCGTCAGCAAGGTGGCGCACAAGATGGGCAATACGGCGTTTTTGTTGGCTGAAGGAACCAGCCGGCCGTGGAGCGGCGTGCCGCCGTGGACGATGAGATGGGACATGGTTGACCGAGGGGTTGATTGGTGGGCGAAGCACGGTCACTTCCGCAGATGACACCCGCAGCCCGGCCTCTATTCTCCTTCCGAGCCGATGCCTGCTTCGTTCTCCATGACTTCTTTCAGCGAATTTCGTTCACGCCGCCGCTTCGACTCCCTGGACGCACTTCGCTGCTTCAGCATCTTGGCCGTGTTGTGGCACCACAGCCCCCGCATCGAAATGACGCCATTGACCCGAGGATTTCTCGGCGTGGATTTGTTTTTCGTGCTGAGCGGCTTTTTGATCACCACCTTGCTGCTGCGTGAGCGTGAAGACAGCGGGCGCATCGCCCTGAAGGCGTTTTACTGGCGCCGCATGTTGCGGATTTTTCCGCTGTACTACGCGGTCTTGATCGTGCAGGCGGTGTTGATGTTAGTACCGAAGTCGGGAACCGACACCGCGCGCGATTTTTTCAATGCTTTCCCCTGGTACCTAACCTATACCGCCAATTGGGGCCCGAAAGAAGACACGTTTGCGCACGCGTGGTCGCTGTCGGTGGAGGAACAGTTTTACCTGCTATGGCCGCCCTTGGTTGCGGTTCTGGCGCCAGCGCAAGCCCGCAAGGTATTGCTGTCCTTTTTGGGATTGGCACTCGCCTTGGATTTCGGTGTTTTTGGTGCCGGTTCGATCGACCTGGCCCGCAAGCTTGCGCCCTTCGCGGCCGTTGCCTGGGGTGCGCTGCTGGCTACGCTGCTGGCGCAGCGTGCGAGCTTTGACCGACTGGCTGCCGTGGTGAGCCAAACCGGATTCTTGACGTTGCCTGTCGCTGCCTTGGCTGCCTTGATCTGGGTTCCCGGTGACATCGGCGGCTTGCCGCGCCTTTGCATTCACCTGAGCATGGCCGCGCTGGTGGCTGCGGTGGTGGTGCCGCCCAAACATGCGCTCATGGGCCTGTTTCGCAACCGGCTGGTCGTGCATGTGGGCGCGATCAGTTATGGCGTCTATCTGTTGCACCAGTTATGCAACGTCTCGGTCTACAAGCTGCTCGGGCAGATGTCGGGTCCTTGGCATACCCCCGCTTTTTTCGTCCTCAGCACGACCATCACTGTCTTGGTTGCGACCATGAGCTTCCGCACGTTCGAGACCTTCTTCGCGCGGTTCAAACACGTGGTCACAAGCGAGCCTGCGGTGCACCCGTCGACGGCTTGGAGCGAAGCGACTCTTGCGCAGCCCAGCAGCCGCGCCGCAAGCAAAGCTGCGGCAGACGGTTCTGTCCGCGAAGCCGCCATTGCTTCGCCGCGCTCGGCCAACACCAGCTTCACCGAAACAGTTCACTGAGCTTCACGAGCAGCTCTGCGGCTACGCTGAGTCCTAAAACCGGGCGATATCATCAGCCCGGTATGCACGAACTGAATCCAGCGCGCACCTCTGAACCCGCGTGGGCTCGATGAGCGTCAAGCACCGCCTGGCCCTGCGCGGCGACCTGCTCGATTTCACGGCCGACCCTGGCTTTTGTGACCCGGCACCCCATGGCGTGCGCTGGCGCCCCGACCACTGGCTGATGGTTGAACGGGGTCGGATCGTGGGTGTACAGCCCGCGCAGGCGGGGGCTCCAGGTGACGACTGGCGCCGTATCGAACATCCCGGCCGCCTGGTCATGCCGGGCTTCATTGACACCCATGTGCACAGCGCGCAATTGGATGTGATCGGCGCCTGGGGTTCTGAGCTCTTGGACTGGCTGCAAGCGCACACCTTTCCTGCTGAAGCGCGCATGGCCGACGCGCTGCACGCGATGCAGATGGCGCACCTGTTTGTGCACGCGCTGGTATCACACGGCACCACAGCAGCCTGCGTTTTGCCCACTGTGCATGCGGCCAGCGTGGAGGCGCTGTTTCAAGCGGCACAGGCCAAAGGCATGCGGATGATCACGGGCAAGGTTTTGATGGACCGCCATGCGCCTGAGAACCTCTGCGACGCTTCACTGCAGCACACGGCGGCTGTCAGTGTGGACCTCATCGAGCGCTGGCATGGGCAGGGCCGCAACGCCTACGCCATCACGCCGCGCTTTGCAGTGACGTCCAGCGACGCGCAGCTCCACCAGGCACAGCACTTGTTGGGCCTGGCTCCTGACCTGTACGTGCAGACCCACGTGGCCGAAACCCAAGCCGAATGCCGCTGGGTGGCCGAACTTTTTCCGCAAGCACGCAGCTATCTGGATGTCTACGCACGCCACGGCCTGCTGGGGCCGCGCACGGTGCTGGCGCACGGCATCTGGCTCGACGACACCGACAGGGCCGTGATCAAAGACAGCGGCGCACAGATCGCTTTTTGTCCCACATCCAACCAGTTTCTGGGCAGTGGCTTGTTTGACTGGCAGCGCACCCGCGCGGCGGGTGTCGCGGTCAGCCTGGCCAGTGATGTGGGCGGCGGCAGCAGCTTGTCGCAGCGCCGAACCATGCTGGGTGCTCACCAGGTGCAGGCGGCGCTACACCAGCGGGTGTCGGCTTGGGCTTTATTGCACGCAGCCACGCGCGGCGCGGCGCAGGCCTTGCAATTGGGCCATGAGTTGGGCAGCCTGGAGGAAGGCTTGATGGCCGACCTGTGCGTGTGGGACTGGGCAACCCAGCCTGCTGCATTGCGGCGGCAAGCAGTGGCGCAAACCCTGCACGACCAAGCCTTTGCTTGGATGGTTTCGGGTGACGAGGCCGACCTGGTTGAAGCCTGGATTGCGGGCGAGCGCCAATACGCGCGCGCCGCCTGAAGCGGCACACTGCACAGCATGAGCAGCGCCACCGCATCACCCGACCGCGAGCGCACCGAGGTGCCACGCTTGGAACTGGTGGGCATCAGCAAACAGTACCCAGCGGTCAAGGCCAACGACCAGGTTCACCTGCGCGTCATGCCCAGTGAAATTCATGCAGTTCTGGGTGAAAACGGCGCAGGTAAAAGTACCTTGATGAAGGTCATTTATGGTGCCGTACAGCCCGATGCGGGGCAGGTGTTGTGGAATGGCCAAACGGTGCAGGTCAGCAGCCCCGCTGCGGCACGCCAATTGGGCATCAGCATGGTGTACCAGCACTTCAGCCTGTTTGACACGCTCACGGCCGCTGAGAACGTGTGGCTGGGCCTGAACAAGGGCACCAGCTTGGCCAGCACCACGCAAGAAATTCGCGATGTGGCCCACATCTACGGCTTGGAAATCGATCCATTGCGGCCGGTGCATTCTTTGAGCGTGGGCGAGCGCCAGCGGGTGGAAATTGTGCGCGCCTTGATGACGAGGCCCCAGCTTCTGATCTTGGACGAGCCCACATCGGTGCTCACGCCGCAAGCGGTTGAGAAGCTGTTTGGCACCTTGCGACAACTGTCCGCCGACGGCTGCTCCATCCTCTACATCAGCCACAAGCTCGATGAAATTCGCAGCCTGTGCCACCACTGCACGGTGCTGCGTGCGGGCAAGGTGACAGGCGAAGTGGACCCGGCGCGCGAAAGCAATGCCAGCCTGTCGCGCCTGATGATCGGTGCAGAGCCGCCACAGCTGCGGCCAGTGGCACGCAACGCCGGTGAGCCGGTGCTTACGGTGCAGCGCTTGTCTCTGGCCAAAGCTTCGCCATTTGGCACCGACCTGCGCGACATGTCGCTCGAAGTTCGGTCCGGTGAAATTGTGGGCGTGGCGGGCGTGTCAGGCAACGGCCAGCAAGAGCTGATGGCAGCCCTGTCGGGCGAAGACCGGCGCGTGGCGGCAGGGCATGTGCTGATGCGCGGCCAAGATCTCGCCAAGCTTTCGCCCGGCCGCAGGCGTGCACAGGGCTTGCACTTTGTGCCCGAGGAGCGCCTAGGCCGCGGCGCGGTGCCCAGCCTGAGCCTGGCGCAGAACACGCTGTTGACAAGGACCGAAGCAGTCTCGCGCCAAGGGTGGATAGCCAACGCCCAGGTGCAGGCCTTGGCACAACGCTTGATTGAGAAATTTCAGGTCAAAGCAGGTGGACCCAGTGCCACGGCCAAGAGCCTTTCAGGTGGCAACTTGCAGAAATTTCTGGTTGGCCGGGAGATCGATGCAAAGCCGCGTGTATTGATCGTCAGCCAGCCGACCTGGGGTGTGGACGTGGGCGCCGCGGCCTTGATTCGTGCGGAACTGTTGAAGCTGCGTGACGCTGGCTGCGCCTTGTTGGTGGTCAGTGAAGAACTGGACGAATTGTTTGCCATCAGTGACCGGCTGGTGGTCGTGGCGCAAGGACGTTTGTCGCCCGCGTTGCCGGTGTCGCAGGCCACGATTGAACAGGTGGGCGAGTGGATGAGCGGCCTGTGGCCTCATGCCGAACAAGGGGATCAACGTGTTTCGGCTTGAAGCCCGCCCGCAGGCTTCGCGCGCGCTAGCGCTGGCTTCGCCGCTGCTGGCTTTGCTGTTGACGGTTTTGATTGGCACGGCCTTGTTCCAATTGCTGGGCAAAGACCCTGTGCGTGGCTTGCAACTGTTTTTTGTCGAGCCACTCAAGAGTGCCTATGCCTTGTCTGAGTTGTCGATCAAGGCGACGCCCTTGATCTTGATTGCGCTGGGCCTTGCAGTGTGCTTTCGGTCCAACGTCTGGAACATCGGCGCCGAGGGCCAATTCATCTTGGGTGCGCTGGGCGGTGGCTGGGTGGCCATGCAAGCGGGGCCGCAAACCAGCGGCGCCACCGTCGCGGCTATCTTGATCGCAGGCGTGCTCGGGGGCATGTTGTGGGCGGCCATCGTGGCGCTGCTGCGTGACCGCTTCAATGCCAATGAAATCCTGGTCAGCTTGATGCTGGTTTACGTGGCCACTTTCTTGTTGAGTGAGCTGGTCTACGGCCCTTGGAAAGACCCCAAGGGCTACAACTTCCCGCAAACCATCACCTTCGATGCGGTGACGCGCGTTCCGCGCCTGGTGGCGGGTCTGCGCGCCAATGTCGGCGTTTTGCTGGCGCTGGCTGCGGTGGGTGGGCTGTGGGTTTTCATGTTCCGCACCTACCAAGGTTTTGCCTTGCAAGTGGGCGGCTTGGCCCCTGCGGCTGCACGTTATGCAGGATTTTCGTCGCGCTCTGCGATGTGGACGGCCTTGCTGCTGTCGGGCGGGCTCGCTGGCCTGGCTGGCGCGCTGGAGGCGGCTGGGCCGCTGGGGCAGCTCACGCCCTATGTGCCTGCGGGTTATGGGTTTGCCGCCATCATCGTGGCTTTTGTGGGGCGCTTGCACCCCGTGGGCATCGTGTTCTCGGCCATCTTGATGAGCATGTTTTATATCGGCGGTGAACTGGCGCAGTCGCGCATGGGCCTGCCCAAGTCTTTGACCGGTGTTTTCCAGGGTTTGCTGTTGTTTTCGCTGCTGGCCTGCGACACCTTGATCAATTACCGTGTGCGCTGGCATTCCGGCCGCGCCAGGAGCGTTTGATGGAACCCCTGGCGCTGCTGCTGGCGGCCACGCTCAATGCCGGCACGGTGCTGGCGCTGGCGGGCCTGGGCTTGCTGATCAATGAACGTGCGGGCGTGGTTAACCTGGGCGCCGAAGGCCTGATGCTGGTGGCCGCCGTGGCAGGTTTTGCCACGGCCGCAACCACTGGCAGCGATGTGCTGGCTTTTGTAGCAGGTGCTGCAGCAGGCGCCGCGCTGGCGGCGGTTTTAGGCTGGCTGGTGATCTGGTTGCAAACCAACCAGTACGCAACGGGCTTGGCACTCAGCCTGTTCGGCTCAGGCTTTTCAGCGTTTGTGGGCATTCCATTCACGCAAGCCAAACTGGGCGAACGTTTGTCATTTTCGGTGCCTGTGCTGGGCGATCTGCCCTTTGTCGGCGTGGCGCTCTTTCGCCAGCACCCCATGGTGTATGCCGCCATGGCCTTGGCAGCGGGCACGGCCTGGTTTCTTTACCACTCCCGCGCCGGTCTGGTGCTGCGCGCGGTGGGCGAATCGCCAGAAAGCGCGCACGCCTTGGGTTACCCCGTGCGCCGCATTCGTTTGCTCGCCGTGATGGTGGGTGGTGCCTTGTGCGGTCTGGGCGGTGCTTACTTGTCAGTGATTTATTCGCCGCTGTGGGTTGAAGGCATGGTGGCCGGCAAGGGCTGGATCGCGCTGGCGCTGACCACCTTTGCCACCTGGCGTCCGGCACGTGTCTTGCTGGGTGCTTACCTGTTTGGTGGTGTCACGATGGTGCAATTTCACTTGCAAGGTCAGGGTGTTGAGGTTTCAAGCCACATCCTCAGCATGCTGCCCTATCTCGCCACCATCGTGGTGCTCGTTTTGATATCGCGCAACGCCAATTGGGTGCGCGCCAACATGCCTGCGTCGCTGGGCAAACCGTTTGTGCCGGGCGGCTGACAGCGCAGTGTGGTGCGCTTGACGAGGCGCCGATAATTCGTCAGTCGATCCATAACCAAAGTCCAGGAGAACCCAAGCATGTTTTCAATCAATAAGCGCCACTGCTTGCAGTTGGCGGGCTGGTCGGTCGTGGCCGCCTCGGCCGCTCTTGTGGGCTGCAGCAAGCAAGAAGCCGCTGCGCCGGCTGCGCCTGCTGCAACAGTGGCAGCCCCTGCACCCGCACCCAAACCAGAGCCCTTGAAAATTGCCTTTGCCTATGTCGGCCCCGTGGGCGATGGTGGCTGGACCTTTGCGCACGACAACGGCCGCAAGGCCGTGGAGAAAGAATTTGGCGACAAGGTGGTCACCAGCTTTGTCGAAAAGGTGCCGGAGGCGGCTGACGCAGAGCGGGTGTTTCGCGACATGGTGGGCCAAGGCAACAAGCTGATTTTTGGCACCACCTTCGGCTACATGGAGCCCATGCTCAAAGTGGCGGCAGATACCAAAGACGTCAAGTTTGAGCAGGCCACTGGCTACAAACAAGCCGACAACATGCGCACCTACGACAGCCGCACCTACGAAGGCGCGTACATGGCGGGTGTTATCGCAGGCGGCATGACCAAGAGCAACACGCTGGGTGTGGTGGGCTCGATTGCCATTCCCGAAGTCATCCGCAACATCAACAGCTTCACCATGGGTGCGCAAAGCGTCAACCCGAAGGTCAAGACCAAAGTGGTCTGGGTGAACACTTGGTACGACCCTGCCAAGGAAACCGAAGCCGCGCAGAGCTTGATCAACCAAGGCGTTGATGTGCTGTTCCAAAACACCGACTCTTCCGCCGTGCTTCAAACCGCAGCCAAGAACAAGAAGATGGCTTTCGGTTGGGACAGCGACATGACTGCCTACGCACCTGATGCACACCTCGCTTCGGCCATCATCAACTGGGCGCCGTACTACATCAAGGCCACGCGTGAGGCGTTGGACGGCAGCTGGAAGGGCGGCAACAACACCTGGTGGGGCGTGAAAGAGGGCGCTATCGACATCGTCTCTATCAGCGACAAGGTGCCTGCAGCCATCAAAACAAAGGTTGAGGCTGTGAAGGCCGGTCTCAAAGACGGCTCATTTGTCATCTGGAAAGGCCCCATCGTGGGCCAGGACGGCAAAGAAGTCATGGCCAAAGATGCTGCAGCCGATGACAAATTTCTGTCGGGTGTGAGCTTCTATGTCAAGGGTGTGGAGGGCTCCATTCCCAAAGGCAAGTGAGCGAGGGCCTGCCGTCTTGAGTAAGCCGCCTTCGGGCGGCTTTTTCGTTTCTTGAGCGGGCAGCAACCAGTGCACGATCAAGCTTGGTTCATAGTCAGAGCAAGAAGGGGCGCGTGCGACCTGCTTGCACCCCGCGATGTCTGCTCGCTTCCGTTCACAACCCGTAAATCCCGCACCGGCAGCGCCCATCGCGCCCAGCCGCGCGCCGTTTGTGGTGACGCTCGTTTCAGCACTCTTGGTGCTGTGTGTTTGGCTGCTCGCCGCTGGGGTGGTTTGGACGGACCGCCAGGGCGTGCTGCAACGTGCCGAGCAAGATTTGCAAAACCAGGTGCATGGTTATGTGGCGCACGTAGGCAAGACCATGGAAAGCGCGGACCAGGCTCTGCGCTTCTTGCGCAATGAAGCCCGCCGCCAGGGTGATGCCCTGGACATTTCGGGCTACTTGAAGGCTGAAGACATCATTCAAGCGGACTTTCACCAACTGGGTGTCATTGGTCCGGACGGGTTCATGTCCCTCTCGTCCACCGGCGTGAAGCGATTGGACTTGCGCGACCGCGAACACTTTCAAGTTCACGCCAAAGCCAAGGCCGATCAACTCTTTGTTAGCAAACCCGTATTGGGCAAAGCCACTGGCAAGTGGTCCATTCAGTTGACACGGCGCATCAAGCAGACAGACGGTGAATTTGGCGGCGTGGTGGTGCTTTCTATGCCGCCCAGTTACTTCACTCGCTTCTTTGAACAAACCAGCGTAGGCGAAAACTCGGTCACCATGCTGGTGGGGCTGGATGGTGTTGTCCGGGCACGTGCACCCAACATCGAGCAAGGGCTGGGCAGTGATGTGTCGAAGTCGCCCCTGTTTGCCGATGCACTGGCGCGCGGCGCCGGTATCAACCAACAAACCGGTTCGCTGGATGGCCTGGACAACATCTGGGCCTTCGAAACACTGAAGCCTTACGGATTGGTCGTGGTGAGTGGCTTGGCACGTGCGGACGTGTTGGCCCAGTGGAGCGCGCGCGCCTTGGGCGTGGCCGCTGCTGCCTCGTTTGCCACATTTTGTTTTGTGGGCATGGCGGTCGTATTGCGCACCCGCATGAAAAGGCGAAACGAATTGCTGCGCGCATTACATGCCAGCACCTTGCACCTGCGCGAAGTGGTAGACGCCATGGCCACAGGTTCGACCAAAGTGGCTGCGGCCGGTCGCACGATGTCGGATTCGGCACAGACGCTGGCCATTCGCACCGACCAGCAAGGGGATCGATTGCGCCAAACGAGCGAGGGCGTGCGTGGTGTCGTGGACAAAGTCACCAGCAACGCAGCGCATGTGGTGTCGGTGGAAAAACGCTGCGAGGCGCTGCGCGAACAAACGCAAAACGGCCGCGCGGTGGTTGAATCCAGCGTGAACTCGATCCGCGCCATCGCTTCGCGTACGCGTGAGATGAGCGAAGCCGTTGCGATGATTGAATCCATTGCCTTTCAAACCAATATCTTGGCGCTCAATGCGGCTGTGGAATCGGCGCGCGCCGGTGAAGCCGGGCGTGGGTTTGCAGTGGTCGCTGCCGAGGTGCGGCAACTGGCTGCCCGCAGCCGACAGTCCGCTGGTGAAGTGCGGCAGTTGATCGAGCGCGCCAGCGGCCAAGCCACAGCCAGTGTGCGTGAGGCTGCCGCCATGCAGCAGGTGCTGGATCACATGGCCAGCGGCGTGGACGCCGTCACGAAAGACATGAGCGCCGTGGCCAGCGAGTCGCGGCTCCAGAGCGAAACGCTCCAGCAGGTGACCAGCGGGCTGGACGAGTTGATGCAGTTGACCCAGTCCAATGCCGATATGGTGGCTGAATCGGTCATGGCCGCCGAAGACATGCGCGAGCATGCCCAGCAATTGCACAGCATGGTGGAAGGCATAGAGCGTGGCATCTACGAAGCCGATGCCGCTGAACAACAACCCAGCTTGAAGTCAAGCGGCGCGCTGCCCCCAGCGAGCGCGGCCGCGACATTCACTTCGCAGGTGCCTGTGCGCTTGAACGCGCCGAAGGCGCCCAGACCAGGAACCCCGGCCCCCAACTCGCAGGCCGTGGAGTTCTTCTAAACGCTCAAGCCTTCTTGGCTTTGCGTGTTTTGGCCGGTGCAGCCTGGCCCACCACTTGAAGGTCGGCAGCGATCACGCCTGCACGCAACATGCCCAGCTTGCGCGCAGCGGCCACAGAGACATCACCCACCCGGTCAGCAGGGCTGACGGGGCCGCGATCGTTGACGCGCAAAACCACGCTCTTGCCCGACTTGCTATTGGTCACTTTGACCATGCTGCCAAACGGCAAAGAACGATGTGCCATGGTCATGGCGTTCGGGTTGAAGCGCTCGCCGCTGGCGGTTTTGCGGCCCGCAAACTTGCGGCCGTAGTAGGCAATCTTGCCCGATTCCGCGCCCGTAGTGGCTGCGGCTGCTGCGGCCGGTGCTGCGGGTGCCGCTGGCGCCACCGTGGTCTGAGCGTGTGCCACGCTGGCCGCGACCAACAAACCCAGAATCCACACTTTGCGAGCTGACATACAAGTTCTCCTCAACGTTTGACATGATGATTTCGCCACTGTTGACTGCACATCAAGGGCAGTTCAACTGGGCAAGCCATTGTGGCGGTGCAGGCCAAGTGGCCGCCCCACACAGCGAGGGAGTTGTTTCCGCGGCACGCGCCAGCGCAAGCCCGCGGTGAACGCGTTACGCTTGCGGCGAGGCGCGCGCCTTGCGCTGCCGGAGGTCGCTGTGAAACCTGAGACTCTCGATTCGATTCCGCGTTCGCACGTGCTTTCATTGCTGCGCCGCATGCCCAAAGCCGAGCTGCATATTCACATTGAAGGCTCTTTGGAGCCCGAACGCATCTTTGCCCTGGCGCAGCGCAACGGCTTGACCTTGGCTTACCCCAACGTGGAGGCGCTGCGCGCCGCCTATGCGTTCACCGACCTGCAGAGCTTTCTCGACATCTACTACGCGGGCGCGAGTGTCTTGCTGAAAGAAGCCGACTTCTTCGACATGGCCTGGGACTATTTCCAGCGTGCTGCGGCGGACAACGTGGTGCATGCCGAACTCTTTTTTGATCCGCAAACCCATACCGACCGTGGCGTGCCTTTGGAGGCTGTGATGGTTGGCCTGCACCATGCCTGCCGGCGCGCACACGCCGAGCTGGGGATCAGCGCCGAACTGATCTTGTGCTTTTTGCGCCACCTCAGTGAAGACGCCGCGCAGGCCACGCTGGATGCCGCGCTGCCTTACCGCCACTTGTTTGTAGGCGTGGGTCTGGACAGCAGCGAAAAAGGTCACCCGCCTGAAAAATTCGCGCGCGTTTTTGAGCGCGCGCGGCAAGCCGGGTTGCGCCTGGTGGCGCATGCGGGCGAAGAGGGCCCGCCGGCATATATTGAAAGTGCGTTGGATGTCTTGAAGGTGCAGCGCATTGACCACGGCGTGCGTTGCACCGAAAGCCCAGCTTTGGTTCAGCGCCTCGCGGCCAGCCGCATGCCATTGACGGTATGCCCGTTGTCCAACGTGAAGCTGTGCGTGTTCCAAACCTTGGCAGAACACAACTTGCCGGCTCTGCTGGACGCCGGCCTCTGTGCCACCGTCAACAGCGACGATCCCGCCTACTTCGGCGGTTATATGAACGAAAACCTGGTGCAAACCTTCGCCGCACTGCCGCAACTGGGTCCGCGCCAGGCTTGGCAGCTGGCGGCCAACAGTTTTGAAGCCAGCTTTGCGCCGGAGGCCAAAAAGGCTGCATGGCGTGCTGAGCTGGACCGCTGCTTTGCTGAGACAGTGGCGGACTGAGAAGAAAAAAAGGCTGGCTTTCCCCTAATCATTGGGTCACAGAAACATCCATTCCTAAAGAAAATCGATACCAGTGAACCTTTGACTCAATCACTGAGTCCCTCGATTCCATGAAGCAAATCAAGTTTGATGGCGTGAATCCATTTGAGGTGCAAGCACTGAAGCGTGCCATGCAAACTGCGCCTGCGTTTCCGCATTTCTGCATGGATAATTTTTTCGAATCCGAATTCGCAAACTCTATCCACGACGCCTTCCCCAGCTATGAAGATGCGTCGAAGATCGGCACATCATTTTCTGCGGTCAATGAACAAAAGAAGGTTCAAGTCACCGACTCGAAATTGTTTCTTCCGCCAATTGCCAGGTTGAACTCGCTGTTGGCTTCAACAGCGTTCCTGGAAATGCTGACGGAGATTACGGGCATACCTGACTTGCAAGCCGACCCCGGGCTGTCAGGAGGCGGTATCCATGAAACCAACCACGGCGGACATCTCGACGTACACGTGGACTTCAACTTCAACGAACACACGGCTCTTCATCGCCGTGTGAATCTCTTGTTCTATTTCAACAAAGACTGGTCCGATGGCTACGGCGGTGTTTTGGACCTGTGGAACAAGGACGTTACTGAATGCGTAGGCAAATTTGCCCCTATCTTTAATAGGGCGGCGGGTTTTGTGACCAGCGAAATAAGCTGGCATGGCGTCACGCCCGTAACGTGTCCTCCGAGCACGATGCGCAAATCCTTTGCGGTTTACTACTACACCAAAGAGCCGCCGCCCGATTGGAATGGTGAGATCCACTCCACCATTTTCAAGGCGCGGCCGGACGAGTATTGGAAAGGGCTATTCGCCATGCCCGCAGAGAATGCAGTGCGCTCGATTGCAAAAGGCAAGGACACTCTCAAACAAGGCCTGAAGTCGTTGCTGAAAAAGTGATACCGGCAGAAGTCGCAGGGAGCAATGCGCCTTGCAGCACTTCGGCCCTTGGCCCGAACACGTAGCTGTCCATGCCGAGGTCGCCGAAAGTCTGGCTGGCGTGAATGCGCACCGGCGCGTTTTCGTTGCCGCCCGCGCCCGCAGCCACAAACCAAGGCAGCAGATGCTCGTCGGTCGGGTGCATGAGCACAGCGTGCGGCGCTTGGCTTCGGTAAGCCTGCAAGGCAGACCAATCGCGCGCTGCGCTGCGCTCTGCAAACCAGTTACGGAAGGCGGCGCTTTCAGGCGTGATGGGTTGGTCCACCACCATTCGGCCCCCTGAAAACACGCGCTGCAGGTTGTGTGTGATGCTGCCGCTGCCCATCACCAGCACGCCTTGTTGCGCCAAAGGCGCCAAGGCTGCGCCCAGACGCATCAGGTCTTTGGGCGATGCGTTGGGTGGCCAGCCGAAGGGCAAGACAGGCACGTCAGCGTCGGGCCACATGTAACGCAGCGGCGTCCAGATGCCATGGTCCAGGCCGCCTTCGGGCAGCACGTGCGCTGGCAGGCCAGCGACATTCAACAAGTGCTGAACTTCTTGCGCCAACGCGGGTGCGCCGGCGGCGTCATAGCGCAGTCGATACAGCGCCGGGTCGAAGCCCCCGAAGTCGTAGATCGCTTCGTGGCGCGGCGCGGCCAGCAGCACGGGTTCACGCGTCAGGGTGTGCGCGCTGATGGCCAGAACGGCACGCGGCGCGCCGAACTGCGAACGCAGTGTGTGGCCCAGCGTTTGCATGAAGGCACCCGCTTCGCGCGGCTCCAACGCCGTCATTGGCGAGCCGTGTGAAATAAAGAGGACGGGTTGTGCGCTCAGGCCGCTCGGGGCGCTGGGGTGGAGGTTCGAAGCCATGCTTGCATTACACCGCCTGCGGCCGCGCCGGGCATTCAGCGGGCTCGAAGGAGCCCCGTAAAAAAACTTGAACGCCGAGTCTGACGTATCGTGAGTGCCATGAACCCCGCTTCCGTTACCACTGGTCCGAACAGCCCTGTCGCGCCGCTGCGCGCGCCGTCCATCTCCAGCCTGCGCTTGGCGTTGAACCACATGCGCCGCGACTTGGCGGCGGGTGAACTTCGCCTGCTGCTCGTGGCGGTGATGCTGGCCGTTGCGGCTTTGTCTGCCGTTGGCTTTTTCGCGGACCGTCTGCACAGCAGCCTGGCCCGTGACGCGCGCCAATTGCTCGGTGGCGATGCGATCGTGGCCAGCGACAAGCCTCCGCTGGTAGCGGTGATGGACAAGGCCCGTTCGCTGGGCCTGCGCGTGGCCACGTCGGCCGCGTTCCCGAGCATGGGCCGCGCGCCTGACGACAAGGGCGGCGCGGCGCGCTTGGTGTCGGTCAAGGCTGTGAGCGATGGCTACCCGCTGCGCGGCCAATTGCAGATCAAGCAGGCCGCTGACGGCGCCATCGAAACAGTGGCCAACGGGCCCGCCCGCGGCAAAGCTTGGGTCGACCAACCCGTATTGGAGGCCTTGGGCCTGCGCATGGGCGACCCGCTGTTGTTGGGCGACGCCACACTGGTGATCGAGCGCATCATCGTCATCGAGCCCGACCGCGGTGCTGGCTTCATGGGGTTTGCACCCCGCGTGATGCTGCATGCCGACGACCTGCCGGCCACTGGCTTGATTCAACCGGCCAGCCGCATCAACTGGCGCCTGGCTGTGGCAGCGCCCGCGGGGCGAGAGTCTGCCGTTGGCTTGTTTGTTGAACAAACCGAAGCCGATATCCAGCGCGAAGCCTGGCGCGGCGTGCGCGTGGAATCCATGGAAAGTGGGCGCCCCGAGATGGAGCAAACCTTGGCGCGCGCCGAGATGTTTCTCAACCTCGTGGCCTTGTTGGCGGCGCTGCTGGCGGCTGTGGCGGTGGCGATTGCGGCACGCGACTTTGCGCAGCGCCATCTGGACGACTGTGCGATGTTGCGTGTGCTGGGCTTGCCGCAACGCCGCATGGCACGCGCATACGCGTTGGAATTTGCGCTGGTGGGCCTGGTGGCCAGCGTGGCTGGCTTGGTACTGGGCTGGGCTGTGCACCATGTATTTGTTTTGCTTCTGGCCGAACTGTTCAAGGCCGAGCTGCCGCCGGCAGGCTGGCGCCCAGCCCTGTTTGGTTTGGGTGTGGGCATGACCCTGCTGCTGGGTTTTGGTTTGCCGCCCGTGCTTCAACTGGCTCAGGTGCCGCCTTTGCGTGTCTTGCGCCGTGATGTAGGCAACTTGAAAGCGACGTCCTTGTTGGTGATGGGCGCTGGCGCCTTGGGCTTTGCGGCGCTGCTCATGGCTGTTGCTTCAGACATCAAGCTGGGCGGCATTGCCGTGGGTGGTTTTGCCGCCGCCATTGCCGTGTTTGCCCTGCTGGGCTGGCTGGCCGTTGGCGCGCTCAAACGCGCCGTGCCCGAGGCAGGCGCGCCGCGATGGCTGTTGCTGGCCACGCGCCAACTCGCTTCGCGGCCGGCCTTTGCGGTCTTGCAAGTGGCGTCTTTGGCGGTGGGGCTGCTGGCTTTGGTGTTGCTGGTCTTGCTGCGCACCGACCTGATTGCCAGCTGGCGCAAGGCCACGCCGCCCGATGCACCCAACCGCTTTGTCATCAACATCCAGCCCGACCAAACCGAAGCCTTTCAAGCGCAGCTTCGCGCAGCAGGGGTTGATCGTTACGACTGGTTCCCCATGATTCGCGGCCGGCTGGTCAGCGTGAACGGCCAGCCCGTGCAAACCGAAGGCCGTGGCGACCGTGCCCAGCGCCTAGTGGAGCGCGAGTTCAACCTCAGCCACGGTGCCAACATGCCCCAGCACAACACCGTGGTGGGCGGGCGCTGGCAGGTTGATGAAGCGGACGCCTTGAGTGTGGAAGAAGGCTTGGCGCAAACCTTGGGCCTGAAGCTGGGCGACCGCCTGGGGTTTGACATCGCCGGCCAGGTGACGGAGGGGCGAATCACCAGCCTGCGCAAGGTGGACTGGACATCCATGCGCGTCAATTTCTTCGTGATGTTTCCTCGGGCACAAATGGCGGCCGAAGTGCCGCTGACCTACATCAGTGCCTTCAAGGCACCCGCCGCATCGGGCTTTGACAACGCGCTCATCCGCAGTTTTCCCAACCTTACATCGGTGGACGTATCTGCTTCGGTGCAGCAAGTTCAGCAGGTGCTGGACAAAGTGATACGCGCTGTTGAGTTTCTATTCGGCTTCACGCTGGCGACCGGCCTGGTGGTGCTGTTTGCGGCGGTGGCAGCCACGCGCGAATCACGTGCGCGCGAATATGCGCTGATGCGCGCCATGGGCGCTGGCAGCAGCCTGCTGGCGCAGGTGCAGCGCGCTGAATTGTTGGGCGTGGGCGCGCTGGCCGGCCTGCTGGCGTCCGGCGCGGCGGCGGCCGTTGGCTGGGCGCTGGCGCGCTTTGCTTTTGAATTCGCCTGGAACCCGTCGCCCTGGGTCTTGCTGATGGGCACCGTGGCTGGCGCTTTGCTGGCCTGGGCGGCGGGCTGGTGGGGTTTGCGCGGGGTCTTGACGCGGCCTGTGGTGCAGACCTTGCGTCAGGCCATGGACTGAAAGCTTGAAGGCCCGTAGGCTGCACGCCTTCAGTTCAAAGAGTCAATCAAGCCCATATCGGCGCTGCCCATCAGCGCTTCGATGTCCACCAGGATCAGCATGCGCTCGGCTTCGCCGGACTTCACGGCGCCAATGCCGGTGATGAAGCCCGCATCCACGCTCGAATTCAAACGCGGCGCTGGTTTGATTTGCTCGCCGTGCAGTTCGAGCACGTCCGACACCGAATCGACCACCACGCCCACGACGCGGTCGTGCACATTGAGCACGATGACGACGGTGAAGCCGTTGTACTCGGCGCTGTCGCAGGCCAATTTCAGGCGCAAATCCAGAATCGGCACGATCACGCCGCGCAGGTTCACGACACCTTTGAGAAAGGCCGGCGCATTGGCAATTCGAGTAGGAGCTTCGTAGGATCGAATTTCTTGCACGCGCAGGATGTCAATGCCGTACTCCTCGCCGCCCAGGCGGAAGGTCAGGTACTCGCCCTGGCGGGCGGTGCTCAGATCAACAGATGCGGCCCGTGCCGATGAAGCTGCGCTACGTCCTGGGCCCGCTGCGGCGCGCGGTTCGGCCTGACGGAGGGCGGGTGAGCGGTCCAGAGTGGTTTCCATGCGGGGCTCTCAATGTGCGGTCGGTAAGAAGAAGGTGGTTGAACCATCCAACCACTCCCCTTTCTTCGACAGCAACGCGTGGAAATTGAGTGCGGAACTTGTGCTTTTAAGCGCTTGAAACCTGAAAGCGCTGAACCACTTCGTGCAGCCGAGCGGCTTGCTCACCCAGATGCGCCGAGGCTGCAGCACTTTGTTCAACCAGGGCGGCGTTTTGCTGGGTCATGCGGTCCAGCTCCGTGATGGCGCCATTAACCTCAACGATGCCTTGGCTCTGCTCCCTGGCCGAGGTGGTGATGCCGCCGATCACCACCGAGACTTTTTGCACGCTGCTGACGATTTCCGTCATGGTGGCGCCGGCGTCATTGACCAAGCGCGAGCCGTCTTCGACGCGGGCCACGCTGTTGTCGATCAGCTGCTTGATTTCACGCGCAGCCGCTCCAGAGCGCTGCGCCAGCCCACGCACCTCAGAAGCAACGACTGCAAAGCCGCGTCCCTGGTCGCCGGCGCGCGCTGCTTCAACGGCTGCATTCAGCGCCAGGATGTTGGTCTGAAAGGCAATGCTGTCGATGGTGCCGATGATGTCGGCAATTTTGCGGCTGCTGAGGTGTATGTCGTCCATGGTGGCGACCACTTTCGCCACCACGTCGCCCCCGCGCTGCGCAACCTGCGCAGCAGATTGGGCCAATCGATTGGCCTCTTCGGCCGAATCTGCGGTTTGACGCACGGTTTGAGTTAGCTGCACCATGCTCGACGCGGTGCGCTGCAAATTGCTGGCGGACTGTTCGGTTCGATGGCTCAGATCGGTGCTGCCGGTCGCCACTTCCAGCGAGGCTTGGTGAATGGTGCCGGACGACTCGCGCAATTCGCTCACCAAGTGTGTCAGCGACTGCTGCATCTCGCGCAACGAGGCCAGCATGAGACTGGCTTCGTCTGTGCCTTCAACTTTGATGTTGCCGCCCAAGTCGCCGGCCGCGATGGCTTGGGCCACCGTCTGGGCGTAGGCGATGGGTTCCGTAATGGAGCTTGAATTGATCAGTGTCAGGGGTACAACCAAAACCACGACGACTGCCAGCAAGCCGCCAAAGGCCCAGCCCAGGACCTTCATGGCGTTTGCGGCTTCGTCATGAAGGCGCTGAGCCTTTTGCTGCAAAAGCAGTTCGAGCTCGATGAGGTTTTCACGGGCCAAAGTGGACTTCTCGATGGCCATGCGCATGGCTTTGATCGAAGCGCCACCGGTGTCGTAGCTATTGGCTTCAAGGCCTTTGAAGACACGGTGGGCCGCAGTGCTGTAGTCGTCCAACAGCGTCAGCAACCTTTGGCTCAGCGCTTGCGTGTCGTTGCCGGGAGTCAACTGCAGCGCCTGCAAGCTCTCACGTGCCTGGCCTTGGTGTTGGTCCCAGCGCTGGCGATTTTGCGCAAAGTTGCGGTTGTTCTCTTCGTAGCCGATGGCCAGGTCGCGCTCCGCCAGACGCATGCCGTCCAGCGCCTTGCCGGTTCGGGCCACATGACCCAGGTTCCTGAGCGACTGCGCCATGAAGGCGTCGTTCATCTCTTGGAGTTCGCGGCCACCGAACATGCCGGCAACGCCGACGAGGCCAAACAGGCTGAGCACCATGATGATGGCGCCCCGCATCCGGGTCCGGATCGTGAACTGGCGAAAGATCGAAACGATGGAAACCATGCGAAAGCCCTTCGTCGAATCGATCGCGGTCGGCACGGTCCGCGCGGTTGGCCGGTATTCAGTGCCGAGAGCGGCGAATCAGAGCGGCCACGTCCAAGATCAACGCCACGCGGCCATCGCCCATGATGGTGGCGCCAGACACGTCGTCCACTTTGCGGTAGTTGGCTTCGAGGTTTTTCACCACCACCTGCTGTTGACCCAGCAGTTCGTCGACCAGCACGGCCACGCGTTGGCCTTCGGCTTCGACCACCACCATGATGCCGCTGGGCAGTTCTTCAGCGCCGCGCGGCACGCTGAATACACGCTCCAAGTCGACCACCGGCATGTATTCGTCACGCACCTGCACCACGCGGCCCGAGCCGCCCACAGTTTTGATCGTGTCGCCCGACACCTGGAACGACTCCACCACCGAACCCAGTGGCAGGATGTAGCACTCCTGGCCTACGCCAATGCTCATGCCGTCCATGATGGCCAGCGTGAGCGGCAGGCGCACCTTCACACTCATGCCATAACCTTCGGCCGAATCGATTTCTACGGTGCCGCCCAGCGCGGTGATGTTGCGCTTGACCACGTCCATGCCCACGCCGCGGCCGGAGACGTCCGTTACTTCGTCGGCTGTTGAGAAGCCAGGCGCAAAGATCAGCCCGAAGACTTCTTGGTCGCTCAAACTGTCGGGCGCGTCCAGGCCGCGCTCGCGCGCTTTGGAAATCAACTTCGCCCGGTTCAGGCCCTTGCCGTCGTCGCGCACTTCAATGACGATGCTGCTGCCTTGGTGGCTGGCGATCAAGGAAATGGTGCCGTGTTCTGGCTTGCCTTTGGCATGCCGCTCAGCCGGCAACTCAATGCCGTGGTCGCAGCTGTTGCGCACCAGGTGCGTCAAGGGGTCGGTGATCTTTTCAACCAAGCCTTTATCCAGCTCGGTGGCTTCTCCGACTTGAACCAGCTCCACCTTCTTGCCCAGCTTGGCGGCCAGATCGCGCAGCATGCGCGGGAAGCGGTTGAAGACGGCTGACATGGGAATCATGCGGATCGACATCACGGCTTCTTGCAAGTCGCGCGTGTTGCGTTCCAGGTCGGTCAAGCCGGCCACCATCTGCTGGTTCAGTGAAGCGTCGATGCCCTTGCTGTTTTGCGCCAGCATGGCTTGTGTGATCACCAGCTCGCCCACCAGGTTGATCAGTTGGTCAACCTTTTCAACGGATACACGAAGGGTGCTGGCGTCGGCTGAAGCCGACGCTGCTGCGCGCGTGGGGGCGGGCTTGCCCGATGCGGCAGGCGCAGTGGGCGCCACGGCGGTGGCTGTACTGCCGGAGGCCGGGGTCACTGGCGTTGCAGCACTGGCGTCGGCAGGGCTGGTGGGCGCCACACCGATCGTGGCCTCACCTTCAGGCACGCCCGGCGAGTTGGCAAAAAAGCCGTAGCCAGGATCGACTGGTGGGCGCTCCGGCGCGCCCGGTGCACCGTAATTGAAGCCAAAGCCTTTACTCAGCGGGCCGATGCGCACTTTGTCGCGTGCCACGTGGAAGCTGAACAGGTCCAGCAAATCGGCATCTGGCGTGGCGGTTAGCACCTTGAAGCGGCGCATGCCGTCGGCCGTTTGGCCGGCATCCAGGGCTTCGATCATGCCCAGACCTTCGATCTCCTTGAACAGCTCAACAACACTGTCCGCAATCGAGACGTCGCCAAGAGGGCCGATGGTCAATTCAAGTTCGCGTGTGCCGCCTGGTGCGGCGGGTGCGGGGCGGTCGTCATCAAAGTCGGCCGTGTTTGACTGGGCTGCGCTGGCGGGTGCGGATGGTGCGGGCGCCGGCGAGGATGCAGGTGCTGATGCTGGCGCTGATGCAGGCGCTGATGCAGGCGCTTTGGCCACTGGCGCCGCGCCACCGGTGTTGCCGGCAATCATGCTGCGGATGTCGGTCAGCAGGTCTGCCGTTTCAATCAATGCTCCGGTGCCGCCGGCTTGGTGCCGCGCGAGTTGCGCCTTCAGCGCGTCGCCGGCACGCAGCAGCACATCCACCATCTCTTGCGTGGCAGTCAGCTCGTGGCGGCGCAGCTTGTCCAGCAGCGCTTCCATCTGGTGTGTGAGTTCTGCTACATCGTTGAATCCAAACGTAGCAGCGCCGCCTTTAACGGAGTGCGCGCACCGAAAGATGGCGTTCAACTCTTCGTCGTCTGCTGCCTCGATGTTGACCTCGAGCAGCATGCGCTCCATGTTCTCGAGGTTCTCGCCCGCTTCTTCGAAGAAGACTTGGTAGAACTGCGTGAGGTCGAATCCGGCGGCGCTGCCGGCTTGTGCGGTTTCAGCCATGAACGTGACTCCGTCGGTTCAGCGAATAACTTTCTGGATCACTTCAACCAGCTTGGCTGGGTCAAAGGGCTTGACCAGCCAGCCCGTAGCGCCTGCTTCGCGCCCGGCCTTCTTCATCGTGTCGCTGGACTCGGTGGTGAGGATCAGGATGGGCTTGGTGGCAAATTTGGGGTGCGTGCGCAGCTTCTTGGTCAGCGAAATGCCGTCCATGCGGGGCATGTTCTGGTCGGTCAGCACCAGCGCAAAGTCTTTGGAGTCAGCCTTCTCCCACGCGTCCTGGCCGTCCACGGCTTCAGTGACGTGGTAGCCCGCGTTCTTCAGCGTGAAGCTGACCATTTGGCGCATGGTGGCCGAGTCGTCGACGGCGAGGATGGAATGCATGACAGAGCCCTTTTTCAGTCGTTCGATGGTCAGAAGAGTTCGACGGAACCAGCGTCCATCTCGTCTTGGGTCACGGGGTTGGGAGACAGCGGAAGGGTGTCGACAAAAGCCTCACCGTCCTCTTCGGCGGAAAACGTGTCGGCGGCCAGCCGGTCGGCACAGCCGCGCAGGCGCCGGCCGGTGTGGGTGAGCAGTTGAGACGCCATGTCCTGAAATTGCAGGGACGTGATGGCGCCTGCCAGGTGGTTCATGGCGGTGTCCAGCGCGTAAACCGGTACGTCGGAACGGCCGGCCACGGCATGCCGCAGCGCTTTCATCTGGTCGGCTGCGGCGTGGAAGTGCGCGATGAGCGCATCGCCAGCCTCGGCCAACAAGCGCTGCAGGCGTTCCAGATCGTTGGTGGCCACCAGCAAGTGGTCTTGCAGGTCGGTGGCGGCCAACAGTTGCGACTTTTCGGCGGCGCCCAGGTGCGCGATCGAAAATTCGTCAGCTGGCGGAATGTTCAGCGGTCGTTCTTCCATCGTGGGTGCGCATTGACGCAGAGTAAAGGCCCGATCAGGCCAACTGAAAGCGATTCTTCGGCAGGCGCCCGGCGCGCATAGACAAGATGTCCGGGGCAAAGCGCGTCCATTTGTTCAGATGCGTTGTGTTTCAAGTGCAAATCGAAGCTGGCACATACTTGTTCTTGTCATGCCCGCCTCTCGCCAACCCCTTCGACTGCTGCACCTGGAAGACAGTGAGCTGGACCACCAGCTCACGATGGCCCAACTCAAGCGCGCGGGCTGGGCGTTCACCGTGCACCGGGTTGATTCCGGCGCGGCCTTCCAGGAAGCCTTGGAAACGTCCTGGGATGCCGTGCTGTCTGACTACAACCTGCCGGGCTACACAGGCCTGCAAGCGCTGGACTACGTGCGCCAGCGAGCGTTGGACGTGCCGTTTTTGCTGGTGTCGGGCGAAATTGGCGAAGACATGGCGGTGCAGGCCATGCGCAAAGGTGCAAGTGACTACTTACTGAAGAGCAATCTGGCGCGCCTGGCACCCGCACTCGAACATGCCATCGAGGCACACGAAAGCCGCCGCGCGCGGCGCACGGCCGACGCCGAGCTGGTGCGCTCCCGACAACAGCTCTCAGAATTGGCCCAGCACTTGCAAACCAGCGTGGAAGCCGAGCGCGCCGCCATTGCGCGCGAAATTCACGACGATGTGGGCGGCTCGCTCACGGCCTTGAAGTTCGACTTGGCGTGGATTGACCGGCACAGCGACAACGAAGAACTTCGCCAGCGTGTGCACCATGCATTGGAGACGGTGACCCACGCCATCGAAGCCAGCCAGCGCATCATGCACAACCTGCGCCCGGCGATCCTGGAGCAGGGCTTGGTGGCCGCTCTACAGTGGATGGCCAGCCGCTTTGAGCGCCGCACGGGCATCACCACGCAGTTCCGCACCAGCCACGAATCCATCCAACTGCCAGCGGGTGTGCCCTTGGTGGCTTACCGGGTTGCGCAGGAGGCGCTGACCAACGTGAGCAAACATGCGGGTGCCACCCGCTGCCGCGTGGACGTGTCTTTGGCGGCCAGCGTGCTGTCTTTGGAAGTCAGCGACAACGGCAAAGGCCTGCTTCAGGGCGACCTGGCCAAGGCGCGCAGTTTTGGCATTCGGGGCTTGCGCGAGCGGGCCGATACGGTGGGCGGGTGGATCGAGCTGTCCAGCAGCTCGTCTGGCACCACTTTGATTTTGTCGATTCCGTTGCCCAAGCGCACCGCTGCGGCGCGCGCGGCTGAAGTGCAAGCGGAAACCGACTCTCACGACCCTCATGACCCCTCGGGTTGGGGCGAGCTATGACCGAAGTGATTTTGTGCGACGACCACGCCTTGATTCGCAGGGGCATACGCGACACCTTGTCAGATGCCACGGACATCCGTGTGGTGGGCGAAGCGGGTGACTACGGCGAGCTGCGCACTTTGATGCGCACCCAGCGCTGCGACGTGCTGGTGCTGGACATCAACCTGCCGGGGCGCAGCGGCCTGGACGTGCTGCACGCGCTGAAAGACGAAGGCGCCGACGTGCGGGTGCTCATCGTCAGCATGTACCCGGAAGACCAGTACGCCATCCGTGCGCTGCGCGCCGGCGCGGCGGGTTACGTCAACAAAGGCGGCGACCCTCAACTGTTGGTGCAAGCGGTGCGCACCGTGGCACAGGGGCGCAAATATGTGACGCCCGAAATTGCGCAGATGCTGGTGGAAAGCCTGACCACGCCGGCTTCAGAAAACCCGCATGAACGTTTGTCGGACCGCGAGCTGCAAACTCTAGTGATGATCGCCTCAGGCAAACGCCTGGCCGATATTGCGGGCGAACTCACGCTGTCGCCCAAGACCGTTTCGGTCTACCGCGCACGCGTGCTGGAAAAACTCAGCATGGCCAACAATTCCGAGTTGACGGTTTACGCCATCAAGAACGGTTTGGTCGGCGGCTGAACCCGGCGCGCTGCCGTATATTGCTGGCTCGTTCGAGTCAGCCCGAGCAGCATGCTGCAGCGATTGCGCTGATTTAGCTCGCCAAGCGGCTGGCGTTTTCAACCTTGGCCGCACTGGTGCGCCAACTGGAGTACACACGATGAACCCGGTGGAATACACCCAGCAAGGCGCTATCGCCGTGCTTCTGATGAAACACCCGCCGGTCAACGGGCTGGGCCATGGCCTTCGCAGTGGCATCGTGGCCGGGCTTGACCGCGCGCTGGCCGACCCCACGGTCAAAGCGGTGGTGCTCACCGGCGGGGAAAAGCTGTTTTCGGGCGGCGCCGATGTGCGTGAATTTGGCACCACCAAATCGTCGCAATCGCCGCACTTGCCCGACGTGATTCGCGCCCTGGAATTGTCAAGCAAACCGGTGGTGGCAGCCATGGCGGGGCACGCCCTGGGCGGCGGGCTCGAGCTGGCGCTGGGTTGTCACTTCCGTGTGGTGAAGAAAGATGCCACGCTGGGCCTGCCCGAAGTCAAACTGGGCTTGCTGCCTGGCGCGGGTGGTACGCAGCGTTTGCCGCGCGCCATTGGCCTGGAAGCCGCCTTGAACCTCATTGTCTCTGGCGCACCGCAGCGCGGCGCCAGCTTTGCCGGCACAGCGCTGGTGGACGAGTTGGTCGACGCTGATGTCGTGGCCGCAGCCGTGGCCTTCGCCAAACAAGTTGCGGCTGACGGCAAGCCGCTGCGCCGCCTGCGTGATATGAAGATGCCGACGGCGGGTGCAGATGCGTTTTTGCAATTTGCCCGCAACAGCGTCAAGGCCGCAGCCAAGGGACTGCCAGCCCCTTTGGCCTGCGTCGAAGCTGTTGCCGACAGCGTGTCGCAGCCGTTTGATGAAGGCCTCAAGCGCGAGCGCGCTGCCTTCTTCGCTTTGATGAACACGCCGGAATCGCGTGCCGCCCGCCACGTGTTTGCCGCCGAGCGCGCGGCCGGCAAGCTGCCCGATATTCCAGCCGACACGCCGCTGCGCCCGGTGCAGCGCGTGGGAGTCATCGGTGCCGGCACCATGGGTGGCGGCATCACCATGAACTTCTTGAACGCTGGCCTGCCGGTGGTGCTGCTGGAAACCTCGCAAGAGGCGCTGGACCGTGGCTTGGCCACGATTCGCCGCAACTACGACAACAGTGCCAAGCGCGGCAAGCTCACGGCCGAACAAGTTGAGCAGCGCATGGGTCTGGTCACCCCCACGCTGGACTACACCGCGTTTGCTGCGGTTGACTTGGTCATCGAAGCCGTCTTCGAGCAGATGGACGTCAAGGAAAAAGTCTTCAAGCGGCTCGACGAGGTGTGCAAACCCGGTGCCATCTTGGCTTCGAACACCTCGTATCTCGACATTAACCGCATTGCCAGCTTCACCCAGCGACCGCAAGATGTTTTGGGCCTGCACTTCTTCAGCCCCGCCAATGTGATGAAGCTGCTGGAGATTGTGCGCGGCGCGAAAACCGCGCCCGATGTCATGGCCACCGCGCTGGCGCTGGGCAAGCAGATCCGCAAGGTGTCGGTGGTGTCGGGTGTCTGCGACGGCTTCATCGGCAACCGCATGCTGGCGCGTTATGGCGCGGCGGCCTATGGATTGCTGATGGCCGGCGCGGCGCCGCAGCAGGTAGACAAGGCCCTGGAGCGCATTGGATTTGCCATGGGCCCTTACCGGGTTGGTGACCTGGCAGGCTTGGATATCGGCTGGGCCACGCGCAAACGCAAGGCCACGGAAGCCGGCCTGCCGTTTGTGCCTAACGTGGCAGACAAGCTGTGCGAACTGGGCCGCTTTGGCCAGAAAGCGGGAGCGGGTTGGTACCGCTATGAAGCCGGCGTACGCGAACCGCAGGTGGACTCGCTGGTCGAGACCATGCTGGCCGACTTCCGCAAAGAAAAAGGCTTCACGCCCCGCAAGATCGACGACGAAGAAGTCGTGCAGCGCTGCATCTATGCATTGGTGAACGAAGCGGCGCGTATTCTGGAAGAAGGCATTGCGGTGCGCGCCTCGGATGTGGATCTGGTCTATTTGAACGGCTACGGCTTTCCTGCCCAGCGGGGCGGTCCCATGTGCTACGCCAATGAAGTGGGCTTGGCCAATGTGGTGCGCACCCTGAGCCGTTTTGCGGCAGAGCCCGGTGCCGACGCCAGCTGGCAACCCGCACCGCTGCTGGTGCGCTTGGCCGCCGCAGGCCATCACTTCGCCTAAAGCCTTCGCCTGAAGCCTTCGGCCTCGCAAGGACTCACATCATGATCGACGCTGTCATTGTTTCCACCGCGCGCACCGGCCTGGCCAAGAGCTGGAAGGGCGCTTTCAACATGACCTACGGCGCCACTTTAGGTGGTCATGCCGTGCAGCACGCGGTCGCGCGCTCGGGCATTGAGCCGGGCGAAATTGAAGACTGCATCATGGGTGGCACCTTTGGAGAAGGCACCACGGGCGGCAACATCGCGCGTGCCGTGGCGCTGCGTGCAGGCCTGCCAGTGACGGTGGGTGGCGTCAGCGTCAACCGGTTTTGTTCATCAGGCCTGCAAACTATCGCCATGGCTGCGCAACGTGTCATCCTCGAGGGCGCGCCGGCCATCGTGGCTGGCGGGGTTGAAAGCATCTCTTGTGTGCAGAACGAAGCCAACCGCCACATGCGCGTGGACCCTTGGCTCGCCGAGCACAAGCCCGAGCTGTACTGGAACATGCTGCAAACCGCTGAAACAGTGGCCAAGCGCTACAAGGTCAGCAAACAGGCACAGGACGAATACGGCGTGCGCAGCCAATTGCGCGCGGCTGCAGCGCAGGCTGCTGGTAAGTTCAGCGACGAGATCGTGCCCATGACCACCACCATGGGCGTGGTCGACAAAACCACCGGCCGCATCACGACAAAGGAAGTCACGATTGCCGCCGACGAAGGCATCCGAGCCGACACCACGCTGGAAGCCGTGCAGAAGATTCGCGCTGCACTGCCGGGCGGCGTCGTGACCGCCGGCAATGCCAGCCAATTTTCCGACGGCGCTTCAGCCTGCGTGGTCGTGAATGCCAAACGAGCCGAGCAGTTGGGTTTGAAAGCGCTGGGTATCTTTCGCGGCTTCGCCATTGCCGGCTGCGAGCCCGATGAAATGGGCATTGGCCCGGTGTTCGCGGTGCCGCGTCTGCTGCAGCGAGCCGGCCTGAAAGTCACCGATATCGGCCTGTGGGAGCTCAACGAAGCCTTTGCCTGCCAAGTGATTTACAGCCGCGACAAGCTGGGTATTCCTGATGAGTTGCTCAACGTCAATGGCGGTGCCATCGCGGTCGGCCACCCCTATGGTGTCAGCGGTGCGCGCCTGACCGGCCACGCACTGATTGAAGGCAAGCGTCGCGGCGCGAAGTACGTGGTGGTGACGATGTGCATCGGTGGCGGCCAAGGTGCAGCGGGTTTGTTTGAAGTCTGCTGAGTGAACGAAACGCCTTGTGTGCGCAGGATCAGTCTTTTCGACTGACACTTCGCGATATCGACAAACCCAACAAGAAGGGAGACACCGCTTGAAAGCCCTGCGATGCCACGCCTATGGCCCCATCGACGCCCTGCGCGTTGAAGACATCCCCACGCCCACACCGGCCGCCGGCCAGGTGCTGGTGGATGTTCACGCTGCGTCCATCAATTTTCCGGACACACTGATCGTCCAAGGCCTGTACCAGATCAAGCCACCCCTGCCCTTTACGCCGGGCGCGGAACTGGCTGGTGTGGTGACGGCCGTGGGCGAGGGTGTCAAACATCTCAAGATAGGTGACCGCGTTGTGGCCTCTACCGGCACCGGCGGCTTTGCCGAGCGGGCCATTGCGGACGCTGCGCGGGTGCTGCCGTTACCCCATGGCATGAGCTTCGAGGCCGGCGCATCGTTTGTGCTGGCCTATGGCACGTCCATCCATGCGCTGACGACCATCGGCAAACTCCAGGCCGGCGAGACGCTGTTGGTCTTGGGCGCGGCCGGGGGCGTGGGCATCGCGGCCATTGAAATTGCCAAGGCGCTGGGCGCGCGCGTGATCGCTGCCGCGTCCAGTGAAGACAAGCGCAACTTGGCCAAGCAAGCTGGCGCTGATGAAACCGTCGACTACACGCAAGCGGAGTGGCGCCGTGAAGTCGAACGTCTGACCAACGGCAATGGCGCAGATGTGGTCTATGACGCCGTGGGTGGCGCCTATGCCGAACCCGCGCTGCGTGCCACCGCTTGGCGTGGCCGCTACCTCGTGGTGGGCTTTGCGGCCGGTGACATTCCCAAACTGCCGCTGAACTTGGCGCTGCTCAAAGAACGCGCCATTCTTGGTGTTTTCTGGGGAGCGGCGATGGCAAAGGCGCCCAAACAATTGGCTGCTGACCTGCGCCAGCTCAGCGAGTGGTTCCAGCAGGGCAAGCTGAAACCGCCCGTCACTGAGCTCATCTCGCTTGCAGATACCCCCGCCGCGTTGGTGCGGCTGGCTACACGCCAGGCCATGGGCAAGCTGGTGGTCTTGCCACGCGGCTAAGGGCCACCCGGGCTCAGCAGCACGACCAAGCCCACGGCCGCAAAGACGGCGGCCGCGATGCGGTGCACCCAGGCAATGGGCACGCGCTGAACCGCACGGTCGCCCAGCAGCACGGCCGGTACGTTGGCGATCATCATCCCCAAGGTCGTGCCTGCCGTAACGGCCACCAATTGCTGGTAGCGCGCTGCCAGCATCACGGTGGCGACCTGGGTTTTGTCGCCCATTTCGGCCAGAAAGAACGCCACCACCGTCAGGCCAAACACGCCCCAGCGGCCGTGCGCTTGCGGCGCCGCATCGTCCACCTTGTCGGGCACCAGCATCCAAGCGGCGACGGCGAGAAACGAGATGCCCAGCACCCAGCGCATCCATTGCGGGTTGACGTTCAAGCTCAGCCAACTGCCCAGTGCACTGGCGGCTGCGTGGTTCAACAGGGTGGCGACCAGGATGCCGGCGATGATCGGTAGCGGCTTGCGATAACGGGCCGCCAGCAGCAAAGCCAGCAACTGGGTTTTGTCGCCCATCTCGCCCAACGCCACAACGCCGGTGGAAACTGCAAAAGCTTCAAACATGAAAATGGGTGAAAGCGAAGGGCGCAGCAGGCTCAGCGCGGCGGCATCGTGTAGTTCAACGCGCGTCTGCCCCCGTCCACGTAGACGATTTCGCCGGTCATGTAGTTGGATGCGGCACTGAGCAAGAAGGCCACCACGCTGGCAACCTCATCGGGCTCACCCAAGCGGCGCAGTGGTGTGCGGCTCAGGATGCGCTGGCGCGCGTCTTCGCTGCCCAGCACTGCGGCCTGTGCCAGTTCAGTGGCAATGGTGCCCGGCCCAACGGCATTGACACGGATGCCGTGGTCCGCCAGGCCCAGCGCCATGGCGCGGGTGAGCTGGTCGATGCCACCCTTGCTGGCGTTGTAAGACGCAATGTTGGCGATGGCTGTAGAGCCGTTGACGGAGCTCATGTTGACAATGGCACAAGGCACGTTCTGGGCGCGCTGCGCAAGCATGGCACGGGCCACGGCTTGGCCCACCAGAAAACTGCCTTTGAGATTGACGTTGAGTACAGCGTCCCAGTCGGCCTCGGTGATGTCTAGAAAATCAGCAGCGCGGAACGTGCCGGCATTGTTGACCAGGCCGTCGACGGCTCCCAGTTCTGCAAGCGTGCGGGCCAGAGCTTCATCCACCTCAGACTTCTGGCTGACATCGCAGGCAAAGTACTGCGCTGTGGCCCCAGCGGCCTGCAGCGCTTGCGCCAGCGCGGTGCCAGCAACTTGTGAGCGGTCCCAGATAGCGACGGCCGCACCTTCGGCGGCCAAGCGTCGCACACAGGCGGCACCGATACCCTGCGCCCCGCCAGTGACCACCACGCAGCGGCCCCGCAAACCGAAGCTGATTGACTGATTCATGGCCCGTATTGTTGTGCAGGCGCCGGCTTCCGTTGCTTACGAAACCGCTGGCGCACTACAGGCTCAAACTGCGGCTTGCCGGTTTCGCAGAAACGCCGGCCGGCGTCTCAGCAGGCTCAACCGCTGACAACCGTCCACAAACGCGCGACTTCAGCGGCGCCATCGCTGCCGCCAACGCTGCGCAAGGTCTTGACTGCGCGCTCGCGGTTCTTGCCCTGCTGCAATAGGGCCATGCCCAGGCGCAGTTTGGCGTCTTCAGGGCGCTTGAGGCCACCCTTGGCAATGCCTTGTTCGATAAGCTTGATGCCACCGTCGCTGTCACCGAGTGACACCATGCTGTAGCCCACGCGCACGGCGTCGTCGCCGCTCTTTTCCGCAACGGCGTTGGCGGCGTGGCCCGCGAGTGAAGCTTTGGCCTCTTCCAGCTTTTTGAGTGTCAGGTCTTTGAGTCTCTGGTGCCGCGCAGCTTCCGCGCCCGTGCCCAATGCACCGGACTTGTAGCCTTGTTCTATGACGCGCAGACCCTCGGCAGGCAAGCCCGCCTGCAAGGTGAGCTGCGCCAGCTCCATGAAGTCTTCGGTCTTGCCCAAGGTGCCACTGGCCAAGCGCAACCTCAAAACGTCCAATGCAAAGCGATCAGCAAATCCGGCCTTGCGCGGCAGCCGGGCCAGATAGGCATTCCAGTAGTCTTTTTTCGGATAGTAAGCCAGCAGCTTTTCCAGCGTGCTGATGTAGCCGCCCGTTGCACCGGTGCGCTGCTGCGCATCGGCCAGACGCAACAGCTCGCCTTCCTCAGGCCGGCGGCCGGCTTGCTCGGCTGCTGCAACGGCGCCTGCGGCCTCCTTGGCGATGCTGGCGTAGTCGCCGCTGGACGACTGCAAGTAAGCCTGCAGTTGCTTGACACCGGCTGAACTGTTGCCTGCAGCGACCGCACGGCCCAGCCATTCACTGGCTTTGGCGTTGTTGCGCGCCTGGGCGAATGCAGAAGCCAACTGCTCGGCAACTTGGCCTTTCTCGCCGCCACCGACTCGCTCGTAAATGGATTCCAGCGCCGCCACGGCGGCACCGGCGTCGCCAGCGCGTTGTGCGGCTGCCGCCTTCATGCGGTCCACCATCAACTGCTCAGCCGCCGTTTTGCCGCCTACGGCGTCAGCTTCGCGAGCCTTGGCCAAGGCTTCACGCGCTTTACCGGCTTTCAGCAAGTCACTGGCTTGCTGCAGCGGTCGGCCCACCTCTTGGCGCAGTTGGGCTTGTGCGGTGCCGATGCTGGCAACCGCAAGCAGGCTCAAAAGAAGGGCGGAGAACTTGGTCATGTCTAGGGAAGATCTAGAGGAATTGCTCGTTGCCGACGATGCCGATCTTGGTCACGCCCAAGCGCTGCGCGGAGGCCATGATCATGGCCACTACTTTATAGGTCACCAGTTTGTTGGGCCGCAGGTGCACTTCGGGCTGGTCGGTCTCGCGAGCCACTTGCTGCAGCTTGCTTTCAAGTGTGGCGCGGTCGGGAATGATTTCTCCGTTCCAGCCGATAGTGCCGTCAAAGTCGACATCAATGCGGACAATTTCCGGTGGCTTGGGTGGGGGCGCCGACTTGTTCGGTACCGGCATGTTCATCTTGACCGCGTGGGTCTGGATGGGAATCGTGATGATGAACATGATCAACAGCACCAGCATCACGTCGATCAGCGGAGTGGTGTTGATGTCCATCATCACCTCGTCTTCGTCACCGCTTCCTGCACCTACGTTCATTCCCATGGTTCAAACTCTCCTGTGCCCAATGGCGCAATTCATGCTCAGTTCAAGCGGGCTCCGGCGCCTGCAGGCGGCTCGGTGATGAAACCCACTTTGAAGATGCCGGCGCGCTGGCAGGCAACCACCACACGGCCGACTGATTCATAGCGCACTTCACCATCGCCACGGATGTGAACTTCGGGTTGCGGCTCTTTGACCGACTGAACCTTCAGCCGGGTGACCAGCGTTTCGATGTCAGGCAAGCGCTCGGTGCCCCAATAAACCTCGCCATCGCGATTGACAGCAATGACGATGTTCTCTGGCTTGGTCTGGGTGGGCAGATTGCGCTCTTTGGGCAATTCCAGCTTGATGGTCTGCGTGACGACGGGAACGGTGATCAAGAAGATGATCAACAACACCAGCATCACGTCCACCAGTGGCGTCGTGTTGATGCTGTTGTTGAGTTGGTCATCGCCGTCTTCGTTGGCGGAGCCTACGTTCATGGCCATGAGGGGCTCTCCAAGATACTAGTTCAGCGCTTGCCAGAAAGCAGCACGTTTTGCAGATCCCCACCAAAGGCGCGTGTCTGGTCCATGATGGCCTTGTTGCGGCGCACCAGCCAGTTGTAGCCCATCACCGCCGGCACCGCCACGGCCAAGCCGATGGCAGTCATGATCAGCGCTTCGCCCACAGGGCCAGCCACTTTGTCGATGGACGCCTGGCCGCTGATGCCGATCTTGACCAACGCGTTGTAGATGCCCCAAACCGTGCCGAACAAGCCGACAAACGGCGCGGTAGAACCCACCGTTGCCAGCACGGCCAAGCCGTCTTGCAAGCGGCTCTGAACGCTGCCAACGGCGCGTTCCACCGACATGCCAACCCACGTGTGTTTGTCGACGGCCGCAGCCATTGAGCCTTCATGGTGGTCAGCGGCCTTGATCCCTTGCTCGGCGATGTAGCGGAAGGCTGAACCTTCTTTCAGCGCGCCAACACCGGCTTTGACGGCACTGGCCTTCCAAAACGCCTCGCCCGATTCACGCGCACTCTTCATCATGGCGCTTTGCTCGAACAGCTTGGTGAAGATCACATACCAGCTACCCAGCGACATGATGATCATGATGATCAGCGTGCCTTTGGCCACGAAGTCGCCTTCTGCCCACATGGCTTTAAGGCCGTACGGGTTTTCAACCGCTTCTTGAGTGACCACGGCTTTCGCGGCTGTGCCTGCGGTGGCGGCCACATCAGCGGCAGTGGCCAAGGCGGGCGGTGTGGCTGCAGCCGGGGCTGCCGGCGTAGCCGTTGCGGCGGGCGCCGTTTGGGCCATCGCGGCCTGGGGCAGCGCGGTAACCAGCGTTGCGCCGGCGATCAGTGCTGCAGCAAAGTTCGCGCGCAGAAATGGGGTCAGGGACATGGGGCCTCCAGGAAAATCGGCGCGGTTGCTGCGCCTGTGCATGATGCGGTTGAACGGATGGAGATGGCGGGGCGAAAGAACTACTGGATTTTCCAGACGTACTCGACTTCAGTACTGCCACCCATGGGGTTGCCGTTTTCGTCGGTACCCGGTCGGAAGCGGCATTCGCTCAGCTTGGTGAGTGCCACGCGGTCGAGCGCTCGGTGCTCGCGTGATGGGCCAGCCGAACGCACCACTTCGGAATTGGTCATCTTGCCGGTGGCATCGATGGTGAAGCGGATGCGTGTGGTGCCCGTCGCTTCAGCACGCAGCGCGGCCGGCGGATAGTCCTCGCCCGTTGGTGCGCAGGATTGCACGTTCAGTGCAGCCGGAGAAACGGCTCGACGTGGGGCCGCAGGCGCTGGGGGCGCCGGCGGTGCTTCAGGCCGCGGTGCTGGCGCGATGGTTACAACCGCAGGCGGCGGGGCCACGGTTGTGGTCGTGATCACGGGTGCCGGCGTGGGCGGTGGGTTGACCACCACCTCAGGCGGCGGCACAAAGCTGGGCGGTGGCGGTGCGAACTTGGGCGGCGGCGGCAAGTTTTCGGGCGGCGGGGGCGGTGGAGGCTTAACCTCCTCAATGATCTTGGTCTCGATGGGCGCCTTGATGACATCAACCATGCGTTGAGCAAGTCCAGTCAGCATGGCCCAGCCCAGCACCAAGTGCAGGCCAACCACGATGCCGAAACTCACGAGGTGCTTGCCTGGGCGCCTTTGTTGCTCGGCAAAGTCCACTGAACGTCCTCCGGTCAGGCGCGAAGCAGGTGCCACAGCGCACTATTTCATTAGAAAGTCGGGCCTTTTTGGGGCCCGCCGCCAGCTTGTAAGCTGATGCAAGCAAACACTATACCGCGCGGGTTTGGCGCGGCTTACCGGGGTGACACCTTAGCTAGGAGGTTGCCGACGGTGTAGATTGCTGAACGACTTTGCAGACCGCGTAGTGATCGTATTTGGCGTGTGGGCGTGACTGGTGTCGCAAGTGCAAGTCGGCGCAGCGACGGGGCACTCAGAATGAACGGGATGGCTGGCGACAAGCTTATGCATGCGTGTCTCCTCTTTGGTCGCGGTTGCACTTGTGTGTTCTGGATGGACGCCCGCTCGATGAATTGAGCGATCGATCTAAGCCAGTTTAAGCAAATGCAAACGATTGCAAATTGGTAGAAACCATTTATTTCTACCAAAAATACTTCGTCTGTTCCAAAAATTGCAAACGTGTGCAAATCACGGCTCATGGCATCGAAGTGCCCGTGTATGCGTATCAGCCCGGCGTGGCTGGGTTCAGAAGCCCAGTGAGGCCAGCAGGTCGTCCACGTCGCCTTGCGCCAAGGCCTTATCGGGCACCTGCGGGCCTTCGAGTTGCGGCTCGGCAGCGGCCGGAGCTGCCAGTGTTTCAGCAAGCGGCTCATGCAAGGCTGCTTGACCGTTAAGCAAGCCTAGCAAGTTGGCGTGCGCGGTCGAGATGATCTGGTTGACGTGCTTGATCACCTGGCCGGAAAGGTCTTGAAAATCCTGAGTGACCATAATTTCGGTCAGCGCATCATTTTGGCTGTTCGCTAGGCAAGACGCTTGCGTCAACGCGGCCAGCGCGCCAGCAAGCGCGGAGCGAAGATCAGCCTGACTGGCGTGTTCGTTTTCCAGCAGGCCTTGAATGTCCAGCGCTGCAGCTTGGCTGCTTGCGCCCAGCTCACGGCACAGCGGCTGGGCCTGTTCGATGATGCCCAGCACCTTGTGCGCAGCGCGCTCTGTCATCTGGCCGACGTACTGCAACCGCTCCTGTGCGTCCGGCATCTGCTGAGTGACAGCCGAAAGTGGTGCGTGCCAATCCGCTTGCGGCGCGGCAGCACCCAAGGGCAGGTCGGACATCAATTGCACAGCAGTGTGATCGGGAGCGCTCATCGTCGGCTGGCCCGTCGGGCCCCTGGAGTGGTCGCTGGCCATGAAGGCCGCTTCCAGTCTCTATCGGCAAACCGGCGGCGCTCTTGACCCCCCCCCCCGATGCGGTCATCTGTTGTCGCACCCGCCATCTCGCACTCTGGCGATCGGCTTGATGCTCGAGGTGGTGGAGACGAGGAGGATCGAACTCCCGACCTTCGCATTGCGAACGCGACGCTCTCCCAGCTGAGCTACGTCCCCATCAGCGCAAAATTGTATGCGAGGCAGCGTTTGCGCAGGGCAGCGTCGCCTGCGCGAAGATGCTACCCATCCGGGCTATGGCCTATCCCCCCATGCGGGAATAGACGTCGTTCACCTCAACGGCGGCTAATACCCTTAGGCTGCAAAGGACCATTGCCGCCGGGTCAAGCTTGCTTGGCCGCACCACGCGGCGAGGCGCTGCGTTGTTCAGGCCCATTCGATTGACAGGAGACTCAGATGAACTTTGACAAGCAATTTGACGCATCGGGCTTGGCTTGCCCCATGCCAATCGTGAAGACCAAAAAATCTTTGTCCGATATGGGCTCTGGCCAGGTCTTGAAAGTGGTGGCCACCGACCCCGGCTCGGTGTGCGACATGGCGGCCTTTGCCGAACAGACGGGCAACACCTTGCTGCAGCAAACAGAAGAGGGCGGCAAGTACGTTTTCTTCCTGCGCAAAGCCTGACACTTCACACTCAAGGCAGACCAAGCATGGCCATCAAAAAAATGGCGATCATCGCCACCAAAGGCGCGCTGGACATGGCTTACCCGCCATTGATCCTGGCGTCCACCGCAGCCGCTTTGGGCTGGGAAGTTCAGGTGTTTTTCACGTTCTACGGCCTGCAATTGCTGCGCAAAGACCTGTCCGGCATCTCCATCAGCCCGATCGGCAACCCGGCCATGCCCATGCCAGTCCCCATGCCAGTGATGGTGGCGGCGCTTCCCGGCATGGAAGCCATGGCCACGAGCATGATGAAGGCCAAAATGAAGAAGAAGGGCGTGGCATCGCTGGAAGAGTTGCGCGGCGTCTGCCAGGAGGCAGAGGTAAAGTTCATCGCTTGTCAGATGACGGTTGACTTGTTCGACTTCACCAAGAGTGACTTCATCGACGGCATTGAGTACGGTGGGGCGGCGACTTTCATGAAATTCGCTGGCGAATCAGACGTCTGTCTGTTCATTTGATACGTTGAGGTGGGCATGGCGGGCGAAGCGGCAAGCAATTTGGCAGGCACTGTCGTCTGGGGCGGCTTCGGGCTGGCCTTTGTTTTTGGTGCCTTGGCGCAGCGCAGCAACTTCTGCACCATGGGCGCGGTGTCAGACATCGTGAACATGGGCCACTGGGGCCGCATGCGCATGTGGCTGCTGGCGATGGCAGTGGCCATTGCGGGCTCTACAGCGCTGGCCTATTCCGGTCTTGTCGACTTGAGCGCCAGCATCTACCAACGCCCCGCGCTGAACCTGCTGTCGCTTGTGGTGGGCGGTTTGCTGTTCGGTGTGGGCATGTCTATCGCGGGCGGCTGTGCCAACAAGAACCTGGTGCGCCTGGGCGGGGGCAGTTTGCGCTCGCTGGTGGTGCTGGTGTTCCTGGGCCTGTCGGCTTACATCACGGTGAAGGGCCTGTTTGGCCAATGGCGAGCCAACTTCTTGGACCCCGCGTCACTCAACCTGGGCGCCTGGGGCTGGAAAGACCAGAACTTGGCCACGGCGCTTGCGCGCAGCAGTGGCCTGGACGCCAAAACAGCGCTGGCACTCACCGGCGGCGTGTTGGCGCTGGCGCTTGCGGTGTTTGCTTTCAAAGACAAGCGTTTTCGCGCTAACACTTTGCAGTGGGCGGGTGCATTGTGTTTGGGTGGACTGGTGGTGGCCGGCTGGTATCTCACCGGTCATCTGGGCCATGGCGAAAACCCGGAAACCTTGGAAACGGTGTACTTCGCAACCAATACGCGCACGCTGGAGTCCATCAGTTTTGTGGCCCCTGTGGCCTACACCATCGAGCTGCTGATGTTGTGGACCGACAAGTCGCTGCACATCAGCTTTGGCGTGGCCACAGCGCTCGGCGTGGTGGCGGGCTCGGCCGCTATGGCGCTGGCCACACGCAGTTTCCGCTGGGAAGGTTTTGCCTCGCTGGACGACTTGCGCTCGCAGCTTGTGGGTGCGGTGCTGATGGGCTTCGGCGGCGTGACGGCCATGGGTTGCACGGTAGGGCAAGGCCTGTCGGGCATGTCCACCTTGGCGATCGGCTCGTTCATCGCGCTGGCCGCCATCCTGACCGGCTCTGCCGCAACGCTGAAGTACATGACCTGGCGCGCCGAGCGCGACGATTAAGCGCTTACGGTCAAGCGTTAGCCATTAGCCGTTAGCCTCAATCGTCATCGCCGATGGCGGGTCCGGGCTCACGCACTTGCGACAGCAGGTCTTCGGCAGCCAGTTGGTTGTCGGCAAACATCACCTTAACCCGCCCGCTGCCGTCAGCTGCGCTTTTGGCGCGCGCTGTTTTGGCGTGCGCTGAGGCCGCGCGAAAAGCGTCGAATTCCGCCAGCTTGGTCAGGACGCCCAGCGTGCCGACTTTGAAAACGTAGTAGGGCATAAGTCTTCCAGAACCTCCAGAAAGTTGAGCGCTTCAGACATAGCGTTTCGATGCCCGGCGCCGCCCGGGAAGCGCCTTCTGAATGACGACGCCACGCACATCGTCCCAAGCTGGCCAGCGGCAAGTCCGGCCAGGCGGGGTTCAGTGCATGCAATTGCCATTGCGCCCCTAACGCGCGCAATTGGCGGAATATGAACTCGCCCTCATGCAGCGCGAGTACGAAGCTGCCGACTTGCGCCAGGCCCTCCGGTTCGATGATGATGATCTCGCCGTCATTGAACTCGGGCACCATGCTTTGGCCAATGACGCGCAGCGCAAAGGCCTCGCCGTTGTCGCAGGCGCTGGGCTCGATACGGGGTTCAGAGCTCTCGGTTTTCACGGCTACAGAATCAAGGCAAAGCGTTGGGTATCGGGCACGCCAGCGGCTTCCAGCAAACGGTCCAGCGCGGTGACAAAGGCGCCGGGGCCCGCCACGTAGAAATCGCAGTCGATGGCAAACAGGTCGGCGCGCATGGCCTGCTCCATGGTCTTGGCGCCGTCGGCAGGGTCGGTGTGGGTGAGCAGGGTCGCCTCAAAACCGTCTAGCGCTTCAGACCATGCGCGGCACTGGTTGGCCTGAAAGTGGCCGCCTTCGCGGGTGGCCAACCAGAAAAAGGACAGAGAAGGCGCGGCCTCAAGCGCCAGCGCATGTTCAATCAAACTCTTGATCGGCGCGAAGCCCAGGTCGCAGGCTGCAAACACCAAAGGCCTTGGGCTTTCGGCCAGCACAAATTCGCCCAGCGGACCCCACACCGTGACTGCTTGCCCTGGCTTGATGCTGCCGTTGGCCACCGCCTTTGCAAAACCGTCGTCGCTGTCAGCGCCAACGAAAAAATGCAGATTGCGGTCGTCACAGGGGCAGCTGGCAATAGGCAGCGCCAGGTGCATGTCGGCACCGTCTTCTGTGAACCCCAACGTGGCGGTTTGCCCGGCAAGAAAGCGCAAGCGGTGGGTGCGCGGGGTTTGCAGATGCAGCAGCCAGGTGTCTGGCGCCAGCGGCGTCACGGCGCGCACGGTGGTCAGGATTTGCTGCTGCGGAATGTCTTGCGGACCGATGGCTTCCAGGGTCTCCAGCGCCAGTTCGCTGCTGGCGGCCGTGTGGGTGCACATCAAGGTGTAGCCCTGTGCCCGCTCGGCTTCAGACAAGTGGTAGTCACCGTGTGACACGGGCGTCACGCTGCCCGAAATGACCCGCACTTTGCACATGCCGCAACTGCCATTGCCGCAGCCGTAGTTCAGCTTGAGGCCCGCTTGCAGGCCGGCCTGCAGCAGGTTGGCATGGCCTTGCACCGTGAATTCATGGCCGCTGGGTTTGAGGGTTACTTGTGCTGACATGACCTTGAGCATTTCGTCCATGACATCAAATTCGTTGACGCTTTCCGTGGCCAGCACGCGCGCCAGGCCTTTTTGGGCCACACCTTGCAAGGCGCGCCAGGCATCACCTTGTGGGCCCGCTTCTCCGGCGTGCACGGCGATGCGTGCGCGCACATCCTGCAGCAGCACGTGGTACTGCTGCAGGTGGCGGCGCACGTCGGCCAACTCTTGGGTCTGGTTGAACAGGCGTTGCGCCAGGACTTCTTGGCTGGGCAACATGCGCTCGCGTATGCGCCGGCCAAAGGCCTCTTCGCGGATGTGCGTAACCCGCTCCAGCATGCCGCTGTCTTCCAGCTTCACCTGGGGGTACAGCTCCAGCAGCTTGTGGGTGGCGATGCGGCCGTCGTCACCCAGTTCCAGCTCGCCATCGCGAATGCGCTGCTGCAGGCTGCCGCGTGGCACGCCGACCATTTGGGCTGCGCGCCACACCGTCAGCCAACCGGACATGGCGGTGCGCTCGGTACAGGGGTGCTGGGGCTGCACACGCGGTCCAGGTAACGCGCGCGGTACAGCAAGCGGGGCCGCTGCGGGTCGTCTTCAAAGGCCATGCGGTCGTGCAAGACGTTGTTGGCAACAATGCCCATGCCCGCGCGCAGGGTGAGGCGCAAGACTGGCGCGCTGTCGCTGCACAACCAGCGGCTTAAGAAGTCCACGGCGGCGCGCGTGGCCTCGTCGGTTTTCCACTCGATGCTGCGGGTGCGCGCGGTGTAGCGCATGTGCAGGCCTTGCGGGCTCACGCTAAAGACAGGGCCACTTTGCGCGGCGCGAGCCGTGCCTTCGGCGTCCGTGCGCTCTGGGATGGTCATGGCGTCGATGGCGCTGAGGGCCCGCACAAAGGCAGGGTCTGCGTCGCGCAGCGCGATGTAGGCCAGTTCGTGGTCCAGCAACGTATTGGCGCCGCCCCTCGCTGCCGGGCGCACGCAGTGAAGAACCATGCCCTCGATGCGGCGCGCCTGTGGGTGGTAGTAGCCGTCGGTGTGCCAACGAATGGCGCGGTCGGTGTAGGGGATGAAGCCGCCAGCTCCGTCCGTGGCGGTGGACACGGTGATATGCGATACGCCGTCTTCATCGGCCAGCCAGTTGGTGTCCAGCCGCACCAAGCCCAACTGCTGACCCAGCTGCCGTGGCAACCGCTTGTCGGCCGCGTGCATGGGGCTTCGATAGACCGCTATGTTGGTGCGCTCGCAGCATCGCAACAAGGCCTCGCGCTCATGCGGTGCCAGCGCCGCAGGGTCGGCCACAGCCACCATCAGGTCGTCGGCGCGCGTGGCCATGGACGCAAGTTTGCGCTGGCGCCAGGTTCGATAGGCGGCATCGTTGCCCAAGTCAAACGCGGCTGTATGCGGTAGCTCATGATGCATGGCGTTAGTTGAACCCACAGGCTTCACTCACCGCCCAGCACGGGGTTGCGGCGCGGGCCGCGTTCTTTTGAAAATACACCCGTCATGGCCTTTTGTAGCAAGGCCACGGCGTCAGGCGCCTGGGTGGCCATCACCTGGTCCAACACCCAGCGCCGGTCTTTTTCAGGCAACAGTGGCTCCAGGCGCGAGCCGAAGTAGCGCACGAAGGCAAAGTCGGGGCCTTGCTCGGCGTCGAAGCCGAACTCTGCGTAGTGCTCAATCAAGGCGTTGAATTGATCGATGAAGCGGTCGCGCCAAGTGGCCTGCCCTGCCGGCGGCGGGCCCAGCAGGTCGCCTTCGTTTTCTTCAAGCAACTCAGCCAATCGTGTGACCAAGGCTGAAGTGAACTCGGCGCGGGCTTGCGGCGTTTGCTGCAGCCAAGCCAGACGGTCGGCCACCAGGCTCAAGAAGACCAAGGTCTCGCGCATCACACCGAAGTACATCGGGCCGGGCTCGATGTCGAAGCCCGCTTTGCGCAGGTGGTCGATCAATTGGCGCGTGATGCGCCACACCATGAAGGCAATGGCGCTGGACGTTTGCCCCGCGCTTTTGGGCGCTTCGGGCTTGTGCCAATGGGTCTTCAGGCGCAGGGTGGTGGCCATGGGATCAAGGTGCAGAAGTCCATCGCAGGGCCATCATCTCAATATCCGCCTTTACCCAGCGGTTGCGGCAGGCCCGCCACTTTGGCGCCTTGTTTGGCTGGGCCCACCGGGAACAGGTCATACAAGGTTTTGCTGTCGCAGCCTGGCAGCACGTCCGCCATGCCTTTGAGCATGTTTCGAAAGTTGGGTGTGTGTCCGTTTTCGCGGTATTCGTTGCGCAGGTATTCCACAACTTTCAGGTGCGCATCGGTCAGTGTGATGCCTTCAGCAGCGGCAATGACCGTGACCACTTCGTCGCTGTAGTCGGGCTCCAAGAGGTAGCCTTCGTTGTCGGTTTCCAGTTCGTTGCCGTTGACGGTGTAGCCCATGCCTTGAGTCTCCTGGTTGGGGGTTGAAAGTTGATGTCGCGACTTACTGGCCGACGGCAGCGGCCGAGCGGTGCGGCACAAAAATACCGCAGCCCAAGTGCCGGTGGGGGCCGATGCCGGCTTCAAGCACGCGCAAAGCCGCAGCTTGTTTCAAGCCGTGCAGCATGAGGCTGAAGCCTGCCAGCAAGGGTGCCCCGGTTTGGCCGTTGGGGGGTGTTATCTGGATGTGTTGCAGACGGCCGCACACGCGGTGGCAGGGCGCGTCCAAGCGGTCAAGTTCGGCAGCCACCGTGCCCAAAAACTCGGTTTCGTCTCCTCGCTCGGCCGCCACGAAATGTGCGTACAGCGTGCCGTGAGGCAGCAGCTCTCGCACTTGTGGCACGCCCAGGGTGACGGTGTGGCCACCCACCTGCAAGACTTGGCCTTGCAGTTGTGCCAGCTCGGCCGTGCGCTCGCGCGGCAGGCGTACCAGCA
Source organism: Rubrivivax sp. (assembly GCA_965249635.1). Lineage (GTDB taxonomy): Bacteria > Pseudomonadota > Gammaproteobacteria > Burkholderiales > Burkholderiaceae_C > Rubrivivax. Next base: position 980,175 of record OZ252249.1, read on the forward strand.
AACGCGTCCGCGCTGACAGCCATGCGGGCTCACCCGCGCCATGCACCACATGCACGGGGTGCAAGCCACTGCCGGCTGCGCCGCGCAGCCAGGGTGCGGCCGCTTCCAGCGCTTGTGCCAGGGCCTGGCGGTGGTCGCGTGGCAGGCTGCGGCCCGCCAGCGGGAAGGCCATGTCCACCATCGTGGCCAAAGCCAGTTCGTCGTCGGTTTCAAGCATCGCCCGGTCCTGCGTCTGGAATCGGGCCGGCGCCTTGGCGCTGAGCCCAGGCCACCAGGGCCACACCCCATGCCAGCGCACTGGCGGGGTCGATGTCAAACACGGTAAAGCGTTTGCCCTCGCGTACACGGGTGCGCAGCAGCGGCAAGGCATCAGGGCCGACCTCGAAATCAAGCTCCTGCAATTCCACCTCCTGCCCGCCCAGCGGAATGAGCAGCTTGGTTAAAACGGTTACCCGCGTCACGGAAACCGCGCGCAAAGGCCGCGCAAAAGTTGAATGAACATGACAAGGCGGCGCCGTGCGCCAAGGACAGATGGCGTGATTGAGCGCGATGCCTGCGGCGCTCGTCCATACCCGGTCGGGATGAGCGGCGAATAACTCCTTTGGGTAGTGCGTTTGCACCCCGTGCGATCTATCGTCAGCTAGCACACGGAGTGATGGCGTACGCAGAGCACGGCTCCTAGCATTCGCCGACAGATTCCATCGCACACGGCCTGCTGGCGCCGTGAATCAGGAGACAAGGCTCATGGCCAAAAAGATGCACGACACGCCGATGCTCGACGAGCTCGAGACAGGCCCTTGGCCCAGCTTTGTCACGGGCCTGAAGCGCCTGGCCAAGGACAAAGACTACATGGTCGATATCCTGGGCACGCTGGAGACCAGCTACAACACCAAAAAGGGATATTGGAAGGGCGGCACGGTCGGTGTCTTCGGTTACGGCGGCGGCGTCATTCCGCGTTTTACCGAACTGAAAAACGAAGACGGCAGTGCGAAGTTCCCTGACGCCGCCGAGTTCCACACCCTTCGCGTGCAACCGCCCCCCGGCATGCACTACACCAGTGACGTGCTGCGCAAGATGTGCGACATCTGGGAAGAGCATGGCTCGGGCCTGATTGCCTTCCATGGGCAAAGCGGCGACATCATGTTCCAGGGTGCGCGCACCGACAAAGTGCAGGACGCCTTCGACGCCATCAATGAACTCGGTTTTGACCTCGGTGGCGCTGGCCCGGCCGTGCGCACCAGCATGAGCTGTGTTGGCGCAGCACGCTGCGAGCAAAGCTGCTACGACGAAGCCAAAGCCCACCGCCAGGTGATCAACACCTTCGTGGACGACATCCACCGCCCGGCACTGCCCTACAAGTTCAAGTTCAAGTTCAGCGGCTGCCCGAATGACTGCATGAACAGCATCCAGCGCGCCGACATGGCCGTCATCGGCACCTGGCGCGACAACATCCGCACCGACGAAACCCTGGCGCGCAAATGGTTTGCTGGCCATGGCATGAATGAGCTGGTGAACAACGTGGTGGCGCGTTGCCCCACCAAGGCCATTCAGTTGAAGGAACTGAAAGACGTTCGCACCGGCGACAAGATTTCCAGCGTCAAGGTCAACGACAGCCAGGCCTTGGAGATTGACAACGCCGACTGCGTGCGTTGCATGCACTGCATCAATGTGATGACCGGCGCTTTGGCTAAAGGCACGGACACCGGCGCCACCATCTTGGTCGGCGGCAAGCGCACGCTGAAGATCGGTGACCTGATGGGCACGGTGGTCGTGCCCTTCCTGCCGCTGAAGACGCAGGAGGACTACGACTCGCTGGTGGATCTGGGCCAACGCGTGATCGATTTCTTCGCCGAAAACGCGCTCGAACACGAGCGCACGGGCGAAATGATCGAACGCATCGGCTTGGTCAATTTCCTCGAAGGCATCGAAGTCGAGATCGACCCCAACATGGTCTCCAACCCTCGAACCAATCCTTACGTGCGTATGGACGGCTGGGACGAAGAAGTCGAGAAGATCAACGCAAAGAAGAAGGCAGCCTGATCATGGCCAATCGTGCTCCCATCGAAAGCGGCGCGCCGGACAACAAGCAGTATCTCCACCCGGCACTGCTGAAGAACTACGGCGACTGGAAATACCACGACCGTCCTCGGCCTGGCGTCTTGCACCATGTGGCGCACAGCGGCGACCAGGTCTGGAGCGTGCGCGCCGGCACGCAGCGGCAGATGGACGTCCACACCATCCGCAAGCTGTGCGACATCGCCGACAAGTTCGCCGAAGGCCATGTGCGATTCACCATCCGCTCGAACATCGAGTTCATGGTGAGCGACCAGAAGAAGGTCGCACCGTTGATCGAGGCCCTCACCAGCAACGGCTTCCCTGTGGGCGGCACGGGCAACTCGGTGAGCATGATTGCGCACACCCAGGGCTGGCTGCACTGCGACATTCCGGGTACCGACGCCTCAGGCGCGGTAAAGGCCTTGATGGATGACCTGCACGCAGAGTTCGTGCGCGAGGAAATGCCTAATCGCGTACACCTGTCGACCAGCTGTTGCGAGATCAACTGCGGTGGCCAGGCCGACATCGCCATCATCGTGCAGCACACCAAGCCGCCCAAGATCAACCACGACCTGGTGGCCAACGTCTGCGAGCGCCCGGCGGTGGTGGCGCGCTGCCCGGTGGCGGCCATTCGTCCCGCACTGGTTAACGGCAAGCCCAGCCTAGAAGTGGACGAAAAGAAATGCATCTGCTGCGGCGCCTGCTATCCCCCGTGCCCGCCGATGCAGATCAACGACCCCGAGCACAGCAAGCTGGCCATTTGGGTGGGTGGCAAAAACAGCAACGCGCGTGGTAAGCCGACCTTCATGAAGATGGTGGCTTCAGGCCTGCCCAACAACCCGCCGCGCTGGCCCGAGGTGAGTGAGGTCGTTAAACGCATCCTGCATGTCTACAAGAACGACGCGCGGTCTTGGGAGCGGATCAGCGACTGGATCGAGCGCATTGGCTGGCCGCGCTTTTTCGAGAAGTGTGACCTGCCGTTTACCAAGTACCTGATCGACGACTGGCGCGGGTCGCGTTCCAACCTGAATGCGTCAACGCATATTCGCTTCTGACTCTGGCGATTCAAGCTTATGAAGTTCAACCTCTTGGTCAGTGAAGGGCCTTACACGCACCAGGCGAGCGACAGCGCCTGGAACTTTGCCCATGCCGCCATCGGCAAAGGCCATGAGGTGATGCGTGTGTTTTTCTACCACGACGGCGTCTACAACGCGACCAAGCTGACCGAGCCGCCGCAAGACGACCGGCACATCGTCAACCGCTGGAGCAAGCTGAAAGCCGAGCACAACGTCGACTTGGTGGTTTGCGTGGCCGCCGCGCTGCGCCGGGGCATCAAAGACGAGGTGCTGGCGCCAGGCTTTCGAATCAGCGGCTTGGGCCAGTTGGTTGACGGTGGCGTCAAAGCCGACCGCACCGTGACCTTCGGCGACTAGAGGACAAGGACCAAGCCATGAAGAAGTTCATGTTCCTCAATCGCAAAGCGCCCTACGGCACGATCTACGCCTTGGAAAGCCTGGAGGTGGTGCTCATCACCGCCACCTTCGACCAAGACGTTAGCTTGGTGTTCATGGACGACGGTGTTTATGAGCTGCTGAAAGGCCAGGACACGAAAGACATCGGCATCAAGAACCACAGCAAAACCTACCGCGCGCTGGATGGCTACGACGTCGAAAAACTCTATGTCGAGCGCGAATCGCTGCAAGCGCGCGGTTTGACAGAAGACGACCTGATGGTGGACGTGAAGGTTTTGTCATCGGCCGAGATGGGCGCTTTGATGGCCGAGCAAGACGTGGTGCTCAGCTTCTGAAGGAACCGCGATGCTGCATATCGTCAACAAATCTCATTCAGAACGAAATGCGCTGGCCAGTTGCTTGCGCGTGGCCCAAGCGGGGCAGTCCGTGCTGCTGATCGAAGACGGTGTTTATGCCGCTGTTGGTGGAGCATTGGGCGAAGCAACGACGCGGTTGAAGGTGTACGCCTTGGGCCCTGATCTGGCTGCACGCGGCCTTGCCGGCAAAGCGGCGGCCGGTGTCACATTGGTCGACTACGCAGGCTTTGTCGACCTGGTGGCAGAACATTCAAGCAATCAAACCTGGCTCTGAAATAGAGCTGCATCCCTGGAGGCAAACATGCCCATTGAAGTCAACGGCAACAGTTACGAAACCGACGAAGAGGGCTACCTCGTCGATTTGAGCCAATGGAACGAAGACATTGCCAAAGTCATTGCCCAAGGCGAGAGCGTGGAGATGACGCCTAACCATTGGGAAGTGGTGAACTTCTTGCGCGACTACTACAACGAGTACCAAATCGCGCCGGCTGTTCGCGTGCTGACCAAAGCTATTGGCAAACAGTTGGGCGAAGAAAAAGGCAACAGCAAATACCTGTACGAGCTGTTCCCTTATGGCCCGGCCAAGCAGGCCTGCAAGATCGCGGGCTTGCCGAAGCCCACGGGCTGCGTCTGAGCGCTTGCAGCGCGCGACGACACCTCTTATCCACCGGCCATGTCCGCGCTGAGCCTCTTTTTTGCTGCGTTGTTCTACGCAGCGACGGCTCTGCTGCTCATCGGGGTCGGGCTGAAGGTGCGTCAGTACTGGCGCGTGCCTGCGCCGCTGCTCATACCGACCACACCGGCACCCATCACCGCGCCGGGGGTCGTGTTGCGCATGGCGCGCGAGGTGGCCTTTTTCGAAAGCCTGTTCAAGTCGAATAAGTGGACTTGGGCCTTCGGCTGGATGTTTCATGCCGCCTTGCTCTTGGTGCTGCTGCGCCATGCGCGCTACTTCCAGCAGCCGGTTGCCGAGCTCATAGTGTTTATCCAGCCCTTTGGCACCTACGCTGGTTTTGCCATGGTGGCGGGCTTGGCAGGCTTGTGGGCGCGCAGGTTTTTGGTGGACCGCGTGCGCTACATCTCCACACCGTCTGATCACCTACACCTGGCGTTGCTGATATCGATTGGCCTCAGCGGTTTGGGCATGCGTTTTGTGGCGCACACCGACATCGTTGCGGTGAAGGCCTTCATGCTGGGCCTGATGCGTTTTGACATTCAGCCCTTGCCCTCCGACCCGGTGCTGCTGGTCCATCTGAGCTTGGTAGCGCTGTTGATGATTGTCTTCCCGATCAGCAAGTTGCTGCATGCGCCGGGCCTGTTCTTCAGCCCCACGCGCAATCAAGTCGACAACCCGCGCGATGCGCGCCACCAGGCAGCCTGGGCTGCGGCGTTAGACAAGTAAGCCACCGATTTCAAGCGCAGGCACACCCCAGTCCAAGCCATGGCCACCGCCGCCAAATTCGAAACGCCCAAGATCGGCCCCTACCCGGTGATTCCGCTGGTGGCCGCGGGTGCCATGGCGCACAGCAAGCCCTATGTGGCGTCGGCGGCCATCCAGACCAACATCGGATTTCCGGGTGAACTGGCCGAAGGCTGGGAGCAGCGCGCCATCGCGAAGATGGGCGAGCTGCTGGGCAAGTACCGCAGCCTGCAGGTCTACATGGACGCCTGCGTGCACTGCGGCGCCTGCAGCGACAAATGCCACTACTTTCTGGGGACGGGCGACCCCAAGAACATGCCCGTGGCGCGGCAGGATTTGATGCGCGGTGTCTACCGCCGCTACTTCACCTTTGCGGGCAAGCACTTCCCGAAACTGGTGGGCGCCACCGACCTGACAAAAGAGGTGCTGGACGACTGGTGGAGCTACTACAACCAGTGCAGCGAATGCCGCCGCTGCAGCGTGTTCTGCCCTTACGGTATTGACACCGCCGAAATCACCATGGCCGCGCGCGAGATCATGGACAGCGTGGGCCTGGGCCAAAAATACAGCAACGAGATCATTGGCAAAGTCCACAAGATCGGCAACAACCTCGGCCTGCCAGGCCCGGCGCTGGCCAACACCCTTGAAGGCCTGGAGGAGGACGTCAAAGAAGAAACCGGCATTGACGTTAGATACCCGTTGGACGTGAAGGGCGCCGAGGTGCTGCTCGTCACACCTTCAGCCGATTTTTTTGCCGAGCCGCACATCGAAAGCTTGATCGGCTACGGCAAGGTCTTTCACGCCGCGGGCATCAGCTGGACCTTGTCCACCAAGGCCAGCGAGGCCGGCAACTTCGGCATGTTCATTGGCAACTATGACCAATTGCGCGCCATTGCCTTGCGCATTCGCGAAGCCGCGCTCGAGCTCGGCGTCAAACGCATCGTGGTGGGCGAGTGTGGACATGCCTGGCGCGTGGCCTACAGCTTTTGGAACACCCTGGTGGGCATCGGCGCGGGTGGCAATGACCCCTTTGCCATCCAACTGCAAAGCCAACTGGATGGCCGCTACAAACAACCAACCCACATCTGCGAATTGACTTGGGACTTGATTCAGCAAGGCCGGCTCAAGTTCGACAAAGAAAAAAACGACGACCGCATCATCACCTTTCACGACAGTTGCAACGTGGCGCGCGGTTCGCGCATGGGCGACGAGCCCGGCGGGCAATTCAGCATCCCGCGCAACATCATCAAAGCGGTGGCGAACAATTTCCACGAGATGGCCGCAGGCACCATTCATGAAGCCACGTTTTGCTGCGGCGGTGGCGGTGGTTTGTTGACCGACGACCTGATTGAGCTGCGGGTCAAAGGCGCGCTGCCACGCATGGAAGCTTTGAAGACCGTGGCCGACCAGCACGGTGTGAATTTCATGGCCACCATTTGCGCGATTTGCAAAGCGCAGTTCACCAAGGTGCTGCCGTACTACGGTTTTGATATGGGCGTGGTGGGCGGTGTTCACCAGCTTGTGAGCAAGGCCATTCGGCTTGGTGAGCCGCAGTAGCGGCACCGTAGAAACGCCTAGACCTACACCTCAGGAGACGCGAACATGGCTCACATCGTCATCATGGGTGCTGGCATCGGCGGCATGCCGGCGGCCTACGAAATGCGCGCCGCGCTGGGCAGCGAGCACAAGATCACCGTCGTCAGCGCTGTGGACTACTTCCAGTTTGTGCCCTCCAACCCGTGGATCGCTGTGGGCTGGCGCAAGCGCGAAGAGGTGGTGTTGGCCATCGATCCGCTGTTGCGTCGCAAAGGCATCAACTTCATCCCAAAAGCCGTCACGCGCATCGATGCTGAAGGCAGCCATTTGGAGCTGGCTGGCGGCGAGAACCTAGCCTATGACTACCTGGTCATCACGACAGGCCCCAAGCTCAGCTTCGACGAAGTGCCTGGCGCTGGTCCCAGCCCTGCTAACGGGAGCGGGCACACACACTCGGTTTGCACGGTGGACCACGCCGAGAAGTTCTGGGCCGAGTACGAAACCTTTCTGCAAAACCCCGGTCCGGTGGTGGTGGGTGCCATGCCCATGGCCAGTTGTTTTGGGCCGGCCTACGAATTTGCTTTCATCCTGGATGCTGACTTGCGCAAGCGCAAGCTGCGTCACAAGGTGCCCATCACCTTTGTGACCAGCGAGCCCTACATCGGCCACCTGGGTTTGGGCGGTGTGGGCGACAGCAAGAGCATGCTCGAAAGCGAGCTGCGCGGCCACGACATGAAGTGGATCACCAACGCCAAGACCACGAAAGTGGAGGCGGGCAAGCTGTTTGTTACGCAGCTCGACGACCTGGGCCAGGTGTTCAAGGAACACGAAGTCCCTTTCAAGCTGGCCATGATGCTGCCTGCGTTCAAAGGTGTGGACGCCGTGGCTGCAGTGCCCGAGATGTGCAACCCGCGCGGATTCGTGTTGATCGATGAATATCAGCGCAGCAAGAAGTACAAGAACATTTTTTCTGCCGGCGTTTGCGTGGCCATTCCCCCGGTGGAAACCACGCCCGTGCCCACGGGGGCACCCAAGACAGGCTACATGATCGAAACGATGGTGACCGCCATCGTGCACAACATTGCCGACGAACTGAATGGCCGCACCGCGTGTACGAAAGCCACGTGGAATGCCATCTGCCTGGCTGACATGGGCGACACCGGTGCCGCTTTTGTCGCGCTGCCGCAAATTCCGCCGCGCAACGTCAACTGGTTCAAGAAGGGCAAGTGGGTGCACTTGGCCAAGATCGCCTTCGAAAAGTACTTCATGCGCAAGATGCGCAGTGGCAACTCCGAGCCGGTGTACGAGAAATACGTGCTCAAGGCGCTGGGCATCGTGCGCCTGGCAGGCAAGTAGACAGCGGCCCACCCCCCCCATCACTTACAAGGTTTAAAGCATGTCCGCCAACAGCATTGACGTCCAGGCCAAACCCCTGAATTTCCGCCGCTACAAAGACGGTGATGCCAAGCCCTTGCCGTGGCAGCAAGAAATTTTCGACGCCGACCATTCGCACAAGTGCCCCACCTACATCCAGAGCACGCCGCCGTGCCAAGGTGCGTGCCCGTCAGGCGAAGATATTCGGGGCTATCTGAATATCGTGCGCGGTATCGAAAAGCCACCCGCCGGCATGGTCTGGCAGGAATATGCCTGGCGTCGTCTGACAGAAGCCAACCCCCTGCCCAGCGTGATGGGGCGTGTGTGCCCGGCTCCGTGCGAAAGCGGTTGCAACCGCAACCAAGTGGAAGACTTTGTCGGCATCAATTCGGTGGAGCACTTTCTGGGCGAATGGGCCATTGAGCACAAGCTGGCCTTTCCCAAGCCCGCCGCAAAAACCGGCAAACGTGTCGCAGTCATTGGCAGTGGCCCGGCTGGCCTGTCTGCAGCCTACCAATTGGCGCTCAAGGGCCATGAGGTGGCCATTTTTGATGAACGCCCCGAGCTGGGCGGCATGATGCGCTACGGCATTCCTGGCTTTCGCACGCCACGGCCGGTGCTGGATGCTGAAATTCAACGCATTCTTGACTTGGGCGTCACGGCCTACACGCAGGCGCGCATCGGCACCGACATCCTGCTGTCAGATATTGAAGAAGCCTATGACGCGGTTTTTTTGGGCCTGGGCGCACAAAGCGGCCGGCCGCTGCCGCTGGAGCATGCCGAGGCACCCAACGTCGTTACCGCCACCGCGTTCTTGAAGGCCTTCAACGATGGCCGGCTGCAGCACGTGGGCCAGCGGGTGGTGGTGGTGGGTGGCGGTGACACATCCATTGACGTCGCCACTGTGGCGCGACGTTTGGGGCACATTGATCAAGTGAATGAGAGCGACCGCCCCGAGTTGGCCATCGCCGGCGGCGCGGGGTTTGCCGCGCACGATGCGGCCCTGATCTCCAAGCGCCAAGGTGCCGAGGTCACGCTGACCTCCATCTTTGCCATTGAAAAGATGCAGGCCAGCAAACACGAGGTGGAGCACGCGCTGGCTGAAGGCATCAGCATTCGCGGGGGCATGGCCCCTATCGGTGTGGTCAAAGATGCCAGCGGCCGCGCGGTCGCGTTGCGCGTGGTGAAGTGTGAAGCCAAATTGGTGGGCGGCAAGCTGGAGATCAAAAACCTCGCCGGCACCGAAGAAGACATTCCCGCCGACCTCATTGTTTCGGCCATTGGCCAGGCCGTTGACTTCACCGGCTTGGAGGTTCTGAACAATGGCCGTGGCGCTTTGGCGTCGGACAAGAACTACCAAGTGCTGACCGGCGGCCAGGTTCGGCCCGGCGTTTTCTGCGGCGGCGACGTGATCCGCCCGCACCTGTTGACCACTGCGGTGGGCCACGGTGCCATCGCGGCCGACGGCATCGACCGTTATTTGCGCAGCGAGGCCCAGGACAAGCGCCCGAAGATCGATGTGCACAGCTTTGACCTGATGCGCAAGTTGCTTGAAAGCGGCAAGAAGATCACGCCCATTCTGGAACCGGTGCACGGCACCGACACCTCCACCGGCGCAGTCCACAACTTCGACAACCGCAGCGACCGCTACGTCATCCCGCACAAAGAACTGTTCCTGGGGCACTTCAATTACAGCGAGCGCGTCAAACGCAAAGTGGTCACGCTGACGGCCGATGAAGCGCTCAGCAACTTCGAAGAACGATTGATTCCGTTGCTGGAAGCGCAAGCGCAGGCCGAAGCCAAGCGGTGCATGAGCTGCGGCATGTGCTTCGAGTGCGACAACTGCGTGGTCTATTGCCCGCAGACGGCGGTGTTCAAGGTCAAGAAGAACCAGGCCACCACCGGCCGTTATGTCGATACCGATTACAACAAATGCATCGGCTGCCACATCTGCAAAGACGTGTGCCCGACGGGCTACATCCAGATGGGCTTGGGAGAGTAGCCTCCATGCGGATCTTGCGCATCACGCTTGGGGCATTGCTGGCTTCGGGGCTCTTTTCGGCGCAGGCCGGTGACGGCCGCACGCCTTTGCCGGTCATCGAAAAGGCCAAACCAAGCACACAATGTGTGGCTGCGCCGGACGTGATGCGGCGCGACCACCCGGCCATGCTCAAACACCAGCGTGATGACACGGTGCGTGGCGGTGTGCGTGGCGCCAGAGCCAGCTTGAAAACCTGCATCGGCTGTCATGCCAGCCCCACCACGGCGAGTGTCGCGAGCGAGCCCGACGGTTTCTGCGTGAGTTGCCACAACTACGCAGCTGTCAAGCTGGACTGCTTTGAGTGCCATTCCACCAAGGCCGCCCAAGTGGCGGTGAAAAAGCCATGACCGCGCGCCGCGCTTTTTTGGGCATGGCCGCACTGGCCGCCGGTGGCGTGCTCATCGCGCCCGGCGTGCGCCTGATTGAAGTGGCACAAGCAGCGCCGTCCACGGGTGCAGCAGCGGGCGCGGCAGGTGCAAGTGCCAAGGTTCGCTGGGGCATGCTGATAGACACCACCAAGTGCACGCATGGCTGCACGGCCTGTGTCGATGCTTGCAACACTGAGAACGGGCTCGACCCCAAACCCACCAGTACATCGGCGCAGTGGATTCGAAAGATCGAGATCAAAGAGATCAAAACGGGCCGTGTGACCAGCGCGCCCGTGATGTGCCAACACTGCGCTGAGCCACCCTGTGTGGACGTGTGCCCCACGGGCGCGTCTTTCAAGCGCGCCGACGGTATCGTGTTGGTCGACCGCCATTCCTGCATCGGCTGCCGCTATTGCATGATGGCCTGCCCGTACAAAGCGCGCAGTTTTGTGCACGAACCCTTGACTGAACAAAAGGCCGACGTACCGCGCGGCAAAGGCTGTGTCGAGAGTTGCACTTTGTGCGTACACAAACTGGATGCCGGCGAAGGCACCACGGCCTGCGCGCAAGCCTGCGCTTCGGCTGGCCATGGCGCCATCGTTTTTGGCGACCTCAACGACCCCGGCAGCGACATTTCACGCCGCATCCGGGAAGTGGCTGCTATGCAGTTGCGTGCTGACTTGAGGCTGGACCCTGGCGTGCGCTATCAGGGCTTGTGATCCATGAAATCTGCCGTTGAAACTCGCAACTTCTGGCTGCTGCTGGCGCTGGGTGGCATGGTCGCTTTGGTGGGCCTGGCGGCCGCGCACTACATGGAGATTCACGGCCACGTGGTGACAGGCATGAACAACCAGGTGGTTTGGGGCCTGCCGCATGTGTTTGCCATTTTCATGATCGTGGCGGCTTCGGGCGTCTTGAACGTGGCGTCCATCGGCAGTGTTTTCGGGCAAACGATGTACAAGCCGCGCGCGCCACTCTCAGGCCTGCTGTGCCTGGCCATGTTGGCTGGCGGCTTGATGGTTTTGATGCTCGATTTGGGCCGGCCCGACCGTGTGATCGTCGCCGCCACGCACTACAACTTCACGTCGGTTTTTGCGTGGAACGTGTTTCTCTATTCGGGCATGGCGGCCATCGTCGCGCTGTACCTGTGGACGATGTTTGAGCGCCGCTTGAATGTTCACACCAAGACGGCCGGTATCGCTGCCTTTGGCTGGCGCTTCTTGCTCACCACCGGAACGGGATCCATCTTTGGATTCTTGGTGGCGCGTCAAGCCTACCAATCAGCCTTACTAGCGCCGCTGTTCATTGTGTTGTCCTTTGGTTGGGGACTGGCAGTATTTTTGGTCGTGCAAGCCAGCATGTACCAGTGGAATACCAAAACCTTGGCCCAGCCCGTGCAGCGGCGTTTGGCGCGTTTGCTGGGCGTTTTTGTTTTGGCTTCGCTCTATCTGGTGGCGGTGTACCACGCCACCAACCTGTACTGGGCGCGCCAGGGCGTTTTTGAGCGCTTTATTTTGCTCGGGCAGGGCGGTGGTGAAGCATTCGCTTGGTTATTTTGGGGCGGTTACGTCCTGCTGGGCGGCCTGTTGCCGCTGCTGCTGCTGTTTCATCCCAAGCTGGGCCGTCAACAAGACACCTTGCTGGCGGCCAGCCTGGTGGTGCTGGGCGCGTTTTGTTGGTTGTATGTCTTCATCGTTGGCGCACAAGCATTTCCGTTAGACATCTTTCCGGGCCATGTGGTGAGCAGCAGCTTTGCTGATGGTCAAGTGGCCGCCTACCAGCCCAGTGTGCCGGAGTGGCTGCTGGGCTTGGGTGGTCTGGGCACGGCGTTTGTGCTCACGCTGGTGGGTGTGCGCCTGCTGGACTTCCTGCCCCAAGACGACCTGCCCGGCGCGGGGCATTGACCGTCAGCGGCCCACGCACCATGCACCGCCTGCTGGTTTCTGCCGCGCACAAGTCTTCTGGCAAAACCACGCTGTCCGTGGGCTTGTGTGCAGCATTGGCTGCTCAGGGGCTGAAGGTTCAGCCCTTCAAAAAAGGGCCCGACTACATTGACCCGATGTGGTTGGGCCAGGCAGCAGGCCGTGCCTGCACGAACCTCGACCCATATCTGATGGACGAGGCCAGCCTGGCCGGCCACTTTCATCATCAGTGCCAAGGCGCCGATCTCGCGCTGGTAGAAGGTAACAAGGGCTTGTACGACGGCTTGGCACTGGACGGCAGCAACAGCAATGCGGCCCTGGCACGCCAGCTGGGCTTGCCGGTGTTGTTGGTGTTGGACGCTCGGGGCATGACCCGTGGCATCGCGCCACTCATCCTGGGCTACCAGGCATTCGACCCCAATATCCGGATCGGCGGCGTCATACTGAATCGAATGGGTGGCTCGCGCCACGAGTCCAAGCTGCGCGCGGTGATCGAGCACTACACCGACGTGCCAGTGTTGGGCGCCGTGGGCGAAGACCCGCGCTTGACGGTCTTGGAGCGGCACCTGGGCTTGATGCCGTGCGCCGAAATTGACGATGCCGCCGAGCGGGTGGCTGCACTGGGGCGTTTGGTGTCGGAGCAGGTGAATGTGTCGTGTGTGCGCACTTTGGCAGCCAGCGCACCGCCCTGGACCGAACCTGCGGCAAGCGCCGCACCAGCCGGCCTCAGGGCGGACGCAAGCTCATGCCGGGTTCGCATTGCCGTCGCGCGTGACCGCGCCTTCGGCTTTTATTACCCTGATGACCTCGTCGCATTGGAGGCGGCCGGCGCCGATCTGTTGCCGTTCGACACGCTGGCTGACCCGTGTCTGCCTGCAGGCACGCAAGGCCTGTTCATTGGCGGCGGCTTCCCCGAAGCTTGCATGGACGCGTTGCAGGCCAATGTCAGCTTGCGCCATGACATCCGCCAAGCGATCGAAGCGGGCTTGCCCACCTATGCAGAGTGTGGCGGTCTGATGTACCTCTCGCGCAGCATCACCTGGCAGGGCCGCCGCGCGGCCATGGTTGGCGCCATTGCCGGTGACGCAGTCATGCAGCAGCGGCCCGTGGGGCGCGGTTATGTCCACCTGGAAGAAACGGCTGATATGCCCTGGCCTGGCGGTCCTGGTGGGGACAGCGGGCTGCAGGTGCGCGGTCACGAATTTCATCACTCGCGCCTTGAAAACCTGCCTGCGGGCACCCGGTTCGCTTTCCGTGTGCAGCGCGGCCATGGCATTGATGGCCAACACGACGGTCTGGTGGACTGCAATCTGCTCGCGTCCTACAGCCACCTGCGTGATTTGGCTGGAACGGGATGGGCTGCTCGGTTTGTGCAGCATGTCCGGGCACACCCCATGACCTGGGCAGCTGTTCCTTTGGAGAGCTGCGCATGCGCGGCTTGAAGGCCGAGCGCGGGCCCGCACAATGCTGGCCATGAAACCCGACACACCTCTGGCGCCATCGAGCACGGGCAAGGTCTACCTGGTGGGCGCTGGCCCAGGCGACCCTGATCTTTTGACCCTGCGCGCCGCGCGCCTGATTGCCCAAGCGGACGTGCTGGTCTACGACAACTTGGTGGGCCCAGGGGTGCTTGCCATGGCCGACCCGCAAGCTGATCGCATTTATGCAGGTAAAGAGCGCGCCAACCACACCATGGCGCAAGAAGACATCAATGCCCTGCTCGTGCGCTTGGGTCGCACTGGGCGCCAGGTCGTGCGGCTGAAAGGTGGCGACCCCTTCATCTTTGGCCGTGGAGGCGAGGAGTTATTGGCCCTGGCTGAAGCTGGGGTGGCTTTTGAAGTGGTGCCGGGCATCACAGCAGCGCACGGTGCCACAGCTTATGCCGGCATCCCACTCACGCACCGGGACTATGCGCAAGGCTGCATTTTCGTCACAGGCCATTTGAAGGACGGTTCTGCGGATCTGGACTACGCGGCCTTGGCGCGGCCTAGGCAGACAGTGGTCATCTACATGGGCCTGTCAGGCCTGAAGTTGATTGCCGAGCAGTTGATCGCCCACGGTTTGCCGCCCCACTGGCCGGCGGCTGTCATTTCAAAAGGCACGCTGCCCGAGCAACGTGTGCTCTGCGCCACCTTGGCTACGGTGGCCGAAGCGGCGAAAGCCGCGAACTTGTCCTCGCCTTGCCTGACCGTAGTAGGCGAGGTTGTCCAACTGCGGCAAGCCCTTATGGCCGGTGCGCCGGCATCCGGCTCTAAGCCCGAAATCCGCACCGAATTGAACCGACCCTAATTCCGAGCGGCGGCTCTCGCCTCCACGGCAAACACTGCAGCTTCTACCCGCGAACTGAGGTTCAGCTTGGCCAAGATGTGGCGCACATGCAGCTTCACCGTGTCGTGGCTGATGTCCAGCGCCCGGGCGATGGTCTTGTTGCTTTCGCCACGCGACAGGTGCTGAAGAATCTGCCGCTCACGTTCTGTGAGGCTGGCGATGAGATTGGGCTTTTCGTTGCCACCCGGGCCTTGCTGGAGCATCAAGGCCAGCTTGCGTGTCATGGCCGGCGCAACCACCAGCTCACCGCGTGCAGCACGGGCCAATGAACCCAACACATCTTCAGGTTCCATGTCCTTGAGCAAATAACCCCGCACGCCTGCGCGCAAGGCCGCAGCCAAGTCGTCTTGAGCGTCGCTCATGGTCAGAATGACGGCAGGTGTTTGAACCCCTTCGGTGCGCAGTTGGCGCAGCACCACCAAACCGTCGCTGGTGGGCATGCGCAGATCCAACACCAGCAAATCGGGTTCATGCAGTTGCACGATGGCCAAGACTTGGGTGGGGTCGCCTGTGGACGCCACCACGCGCATGCGGCTGCGGTGTGCAATCAAATCAGTCAAGCCGTTGCGACACAGTGCATGGTCGTCGACCATGACGATGCGCACTTCAGGGCCTTCGTCGGCAGTGGCGCTCATGGTGACCTAACGATTGAATGAAGAGGGAACGTCAAACGAACGCGTGTGCCGCCTGAGGTGCGCGGCTCGATCGTTAGTGTGCCGCCAAGACGCTGCGCGCGCGATTTCATGATATCCAGGCCAAAGTGTTGCGCGCTGGCCATGATGGGTGCGTTGCCCGCCATGCCCAGCCCATCGTCGTCAACAACAATCTGCATGAGCTCTTCGTCCACCAGGGTACGCAACCAGACGTTTTGCGCCCGTGCATGCTTCACCGTGTTGGCAAGCGCTTCCTGGACGATTTGGAAGGCCTGGGCTTGTTGAGCGCCGGACAGAGGCGGCTCATCCCAACTGCACGACACCAAGTGAAAATCGATGCCGGTACGCAGCTTGAAATCCTGCGTCAGCTCCTCCACGGCGTGCAAAAAGCCGCTCGGGTCTGGCGTGGCACGGAAGTCGCTGAGCAACTGACGCAAGCCGGTGTGGGCCTGGCCCACGGACTGACGAATGTCTTCCCAGTACTGCTGGCCGCGCTGGTCGTCATGAGCCTGCATCGCGTCTTGCAACAAGGGCAAGCGCATGCGAATGAAGGCCAGAGATTGAGCCAGTGAGTCATGCACCTCAGCGGCCAAGTTGCGACGTTCTTCTTGTGCCACCGCCAGGTCGTGTTCGCGCTCCAGCCGCGCGTTTTCAAGCGCCATGCCCAGCAATTTGCCAGCAGACCGTAACAGGTCCAGCACACTGTCGTCAGGCCGCTGGTCGCCATCGACGAACAAGCTGTAAACACCCAGCACGCGACCGCGATGTTGCAACGGTACGGCCAACACTTGGCTGAACTTCAAACCATCTTCTTTCAAGCCGCCGATGTGCTTGGCGCAAGGGGTCAGGCCACCGCTCCACATCGGCTGGGCTGCAGCGGTGGCAGCGCCGCAAACACCGCAGCCGGCTTCAACCAAGCGTTCAGATTCCAGCAGCCGCTCGGGCAAACCCAGTTGGCCCAGCAATTGCATGCGGCCCTGTTCATTCAACACACGCACAGCACCGGCCTGCGCCTTCACCAATTGCATGGCTGGGCGCAAGAAATCATGCAGCAGGGCTTCCAAATCATCTGCATTTGAAAGCCCGGCCGCCAATGCGCCCAGCATGTGTGCTGGCGTGGTGCTGACAAGGTCGCGGGCTAGGGTGGGCATGGCTTGAGTTTGCTGGCTGAAGCAGCAGCGTTCTAATTTACACGAGTCACCTGTCGCGGAGTATTGGTACGAATGAGCATGCTGCGGCCGGCCTTTTGTGCGCAACAGCATCGGCCATCCCCCAAATGGCGTAGCCTCAACAACCCGTCCCGGTAATAGACGTTGCAGCGCGCGCTTGCGTCAATGGGGGCAGGAGACAAGGCTTCCCAAGATGGCGTCCACACCGCTGCATGACCCGACGATTCCGCCGTTTGCAAGCGCGCAGTCCGAGGTAAAGAACACCACCTGCTACATGTGCGCATGCCGCTGCGGCATTCGCGTGCATCTGCGCCAGGGCGATGACGGCCCTGAAGTGCGCTACATCGAGGGCAACCCCGACCATCCGTTGAACCAAGGCGTGATTTGTGCCAAGGGTTCGTCGGGGATCATGAAGCAGTATTCGCCTGCGCGTCTGACCCAGCCCTTGCTTCGTCGCCCGGGTACGGAACGCGGCGCGGCGCAATACGACCCGATCTCCTGGGACCAGGCTTTTGAGATGCTGCAACAGCGCCTGGGCAAGATTCGTTCAACCGACCCCAAAAAATTCGCGCTGTTCACGGGCCGTGACCAAATGCAGGCTCTCACGGGCCTGTTTGCACGCCAGTTCGGTACGCCCAACTATGCAGCCCACGGCGGCTTTTGTTCGGTGAACATGGCTGCGGGCATGATCTACACGATTGGCGGCTCGTTCTGGGAATTTGGCGGCCCGGACCTCGGCCGTGCCAAGCTGTTCGTGATGATCGGCACCGCCGAAGACCACCACAGCAACCCGTTGAAGATGGAGCTTGCCAAGTTCAAGCGCGCTGGCGGGCGTTTTGTCTCGGTGAACCCGGTGCGCACGGGTTACTCGGCCATCGCTGACGAATGGGTGCCCATCAAGCCCGGCACAGACGGTGCGCTCTTGCTGGCGCTGATCCACGAAATCATCGCGCTGGGTCTGTATGACCGCGAATTCCTGGCGCGCTACACCAACGCCGGTCAGTTGGTAAACCAAGACGCGGCCAGCGACGACTTCGGCATGATGCTGCGCAATCTCGACGGCGATGTGGTGAACCCTTTGCGGCCGCACAACTTCATGTGGTGGGACCGGCACAGCGGCCAGCCGGTTGCTGACCACACCGAAGGTGCCGACCCTGCGTTGCTGGGCCGTTTTACCTTGCCCGACGGCAAACCCGGCGTGCCCGCTTTCCAATTGCTGGCTGAACGCGTCAAACCCTACACGCCTGAATGGGCGGAAGGCATCACCGGCATCCCGGCCACCACCATTCGCCGCCTGGCTCAAGAAATGGGCATCACCGCGCGCGACCAGCGCATCGAATTGCCGATTGCCTGGACCGATAGCTGGGGCAAGCGCCACAAATCGGTCATCGGCCGACCAGTGGCCTTCCATGCCATGCGCGGCCTGGCGGCGCACAGCAATGGCTTCCACACGATTCGCTCGCTGGCCATATTGATGAGCTTGCTGGGCACCATCGACCGCCCTGGCGGCTTTCGTCACAAGGCGCCGTACCCGCGCGCCGTGCCGCCCAACGCACGGCCGCCCAAGGGGCCGGAGGCCGTCAAGCCCGACACACCGCTCAACGGCGCGCCGCTGGGTTGGCCCGAGAGCCCTGACGACCTGTTTGTAGACGCCAATGGCGAACCCGTGCGCATCGACAAAGGCTTCTCGTGGGAGCATCCGCTCTCAGCACACGGGCTGATGCACAACGTCATCACCAACGCCTGGAAGGGCGACCCTTACCCCATCGATACGCTGATGATCTTCATGGCCAACATGGCCTGGAACTCGACGATGAACACGTCCGAGGTCCGCAAGATGCTCAACGACAAAGGGGACGACGGCGAATACAAGATCCCGTTCTTGGTGGTGTGTGACGCTTTCCAAAGTGAGATGACAGCATTTGCGGACTTGGTACTGCCCGACACCACCTACCTGGAGCGGCACGATTGCATGTCCTTGCTCGACAGGCCGATCAGTGAATTTGACGGCCCCATGGATTCCGTGCGCATACCCGTGCTGTCGCCGCTGGGCCAATGCAAGCCGTTCCAGGAAGTGCTCATTGAACTGGCTTCCCGCATGAAGTTTCCGGCATTCACGCATGCCGACGGTAGCCGCAAGTACCGGGACTACCCCGACTTCATCATCAACTACGAAACGGCCCCGGGCTCGGGCATCGGTTTCCTCTCAGGCTGGCGCGGCAAGGGCGGCGAAAAGAGCATGCGCGGCGAGCCCAACCCAAAGCAATGGGAGATGTACGCAGCCAACAACTGCGTGCACCACACGGTGTTGCCCAAAGAAGCGCAATACATGCGCAACTGGAACCGCGACTACATGACCTGGGCGCAACAAACAGGCCTGCGCCGCGACAACGACCCCATCGTCATTCACATCTACTCTGAATTTCTTGAGAGCTTCCGCTTGGCGGCCAAGGGCAAGCGCGCTGGCAAACAACCGCCTGCGCGCTGGAAGCAGCGTGTCGAAACCTTCTTTGATGCGCTGCCGTTCTATTACGCGCCGCTGGAATCGCAGGCCACGGATACGCAGCGCTACCCATTGAATGCAGTCACCCAGCGCCCCATGGCGATGTACCACGCTTGGGATTCTCAAAACGCCTGGCTGCGCCAGATCCATGCACACAACTATTTGATGGTGAACAGTGCAACCGCGCGGGCCGCGGGCATCGCCGATGGTGGGTGGATGTGGGTGGAAAGTACCTGGGGCAAAGTGCGCTGCATGGCGCGCTATTCCGAGGCTGTGGAGCCCGGCACGGTTTGGACCTGGAATGCCATCGGGAAAAGCCAAGGCGCCTGGGGTTTGAGCGACGACGCCAATGAGTCGCGCAAGGGCTTTTTGCTCAACCACTTGATTCGCGAAGAACTGCCCACGGCGGGTGGGCCCAATGTTTCGAATTCTGACCCCATCACGGGCCAGGCCGCTTGGTACGACGTGCGCGTGCGCATCTACCCGGCGAAAGCCGCTGAAGAAGCTGAGAGCTGGCCGCAGTTCGAGGCCATGCCGCGTATGCCGGGTATGCCTATCGAACCACCCAAGCGGCGCGCCTGGATGGCGGGGGGCAAGAAGTGACGCAACTGGCGCTGGTCATCGACCTGAACGTGTGTGTGGGCTGCCACGCCTGCGTGACAAGCTGCAAACAGTGGAACACCTCGGGCTCGGCCGGCCCGCTGGTTGACGACAACCCCTACGGCGCAGACCCCACCGGTACCTTCTTCAACCGGGTGCAGACCTTCGAAGTGGGCGAGTTCCCCAACACCCAAACCGTGCACTTCCCGAAAAGTTGCCTGCACTGCGAAGACCCACCCTGTGTGCCGGTGTGCCCCACTGGGGCCAGCTACAAGCGGGCTGAAGACGGCATCGTGCTGGTGGACTATGACAAATGCATCGGCTGCAAATATTGCAGCTGGGCTTGCCCCTATGGCGCGCGCGAATTGGACGAAGAGCGCAAGGTCATGACCAAGTGCACCTTGTGCGTCGACCGCATCTATGATGTGACCATCGAACCCGAACGCCGCAAGCCGGCATGCGTTTTGGCCTGCCCGCCCGGCGCTCGCATCTTTGGTGATATTCACGACCCGGCGTCAGCGGCTTCGGTGGCCATTGCCGAGCGGGGCGGCTACCAGTTGATGCCTGAATGGGCCACGCAGCCAGCTAACCATTACCTGCCGCGCCGCCGCGTTGAGATGGCCGTGCACCCTGAAGACCTCATGCGTGTAGACAACCCCTTGCAACTGGATGGCGCGCAGCCCGAATTGCCGCAAGGCCCCGGGCGCGAGGACTTTGCGACATGAACCCCGCCTTTTCAGTCATTTTTCTCACCACGCTGATCGGCGCTGCCCAGGGCTTGTTTTTGACGCTGTTCGCTGCTGAACTCTTTGGTTATGGCAGCGCTGCGGGCGAGGCCAGCTTTTTGGCGCGTGGCGCTGTGGTGGCGGTGGTGTTGGCCGGTTTGGGTTTGACAGCAAGCTTCTTTCACCTCGGTCGTCCTGAGCGCGCGTGGCGCTCGGCGGCCATGTGGCGCACCTCGTGGCTGTCGCGCGAAGTGATTGCGCTGCCTGCATTCATGGCGCTGGTGGCGCTGTGGGGTTTGTTGCAAGCAATGGGTGGGGAAGGTGGGGGAGGTGGCTCCACCAAAACGGTTGGTGTTTTGGCGGCCCTGGCAGCGTTGGCGCTTTTTGTGTGCACGGCCATGATTTACGCCTCCATTCGATTCATTCAAGAATGGGCCAGCGTGTTTACTTTGGCCAACTACACCTTGCTGGGCTGCGCTTCAGGCGCCGTTTTGGCCGCTGCATTGGCGGCGCAGGGCGCGCCCGCATGGCAAATGCCCTTCACACAAGCGGCCTTGGCTTTCACCCTCTTGGGCGCTGTGTCGCGCGGCGCTTCGCTCATTCGAAATTCACGGCTGAAGCCCCGCTCCACGGTGCAATCGGCTATCGGTATCAAGCACCCGCAGGTGGTGCAGCGCGCTCAGGGTTTTATGGGTGGCTCGTTCAACACGCGCGAGTTTTTTCATGGCAAGGCGGCTCCCTTTCTGCGCAACTTGAAGTGGGGCTTCATCGCGCTGGCCTTCGTGTTGCCCACGTTTATGTTGATCGTTGCATTGAAGGGTGCATCGCCGGCTTGGTTGGGAGTGGCTTTTGTGCTGCAATTTGTCGGACTCTTGGCCGAACGTTGGTTCTTTTTCGCTCAAGCCAATCACCCGCAGAACTTGTACTACCAGGTGGTGTCCTGATGCCGCTGGTTGCGCGCAGCCGCTGCAGGGGTGAGGTGCCGGCCCTAAGCTTCTCTCTGCCGTTGGGCCTGTTGTTCTTGGCCTTGCTGTTGCTCTGCTCACTGCCCGCCGCCGCTCAGGCCACGGCTGTTGTGCCACCTGCCGAGGCTGCCATGCCCTGGTGGTTCTGGCCGCTGGCGCTGTTCTGCACCTGTTTCTTGATGGGTATCGTGGCGGTGCCAGCGGGCATCGGCGGCGGCACCTTGTTCGTGCCCATCGTTGGGGGGTTCTTCCCATTCCATCTAGATTTTGTTCGCGGCGCCGGGCTGCTGGTGGCCCTGGCCAGCGCGTTGGCCGCCTCGCCCATGCTCTTGCGCGGTGGGCTGGGCAGCCTGCGCTTGGCTTTGCCGTTAGCCGTGCTGGCGTCTGTCAGCTCAATCTTTGGCGCCTTGCTCGGTTTAGCGCTGCCGGTCTCAGTCGTGCAGACCGCGTTGGGTGTCATTGTTTTGGCCATCGTCGCCTTGATGTTCGTCGCCAAGAAATCTGAATTTCCGGTGGTGCAGCAGCCTGATGCTTTGGGCAGTGCGTTGGCCATGCACGGTGTTTTCATTGACGGCGCTACCGGCAAACGGGTTGACTGGCAGGTGCACCGCACGCCTTTGGGATTGGCCATTTTTCTAGGCATCGGCGTCTTGGCCGGCATGTTTGGCATAGGCGCGGGCTGGGCCAATGTGCCGGCTTTGAACCTGTTGATGGGTGCACCGCTGAAGGTCGCCGCAGGCACATCGGGCTTGGTGCTCTCGCTGGTTGATTCAGCCGCCGCTTGGGTCTACATCAACAAGGGCGCGGTGTTGCCCATGATTGCGGTGCCGTCGGTGGTGGGCATGATGTTGGGCGCCAAGATTGGCGCGCGCTTGTTGAACGTGTTGAAGGCGTCCGTCGTGCGCAAGTTGGTTATCAGCGTGCTGCTGTTTGCCGGCGCGCGCGCTTTGCTCAAGGGGCTGGGGCTGTGGATGTAACACCGAACGCGCCCGCCAGCCAGTCCGCTGAACAGTTGCTGTACGCGCGCTGGTTGGAGTGGGGCACGCGCTTGGGTTTGGCGGCCCTTGTCGTGCTTTTTGCGCTGTATGTCAGCGGTTGGTTGGTGCCGCAAGTTCCGTTGGAGCAACTGCCCAAGTTGTGGAATCAGCCGGTAGATGATTACCTGCGCGCAACGGGTGCGCCCTCGGGCTGGCAATGGTTGCAGCGCCTGCAGCAAGGTGATGTGGCCAACCTGCTGGGCATTGCCATCATGGCGGGTTGTTCGGTGCCGTGTTTGCTCGCCTTGCTGCCGCTGGCCTTACGACGCGGTGATCGCTTGTTGGCGGCCTTGTGCTTGGCCGAAGCGGCCGTCGTCATTCTGGCGGCCTCCGGTGTCATTGGTGGCGCGCACTGACAGCCCGGTCAAGAGCCAAATCTCTAAAACCACGATGTCTCATTATTTCAATCGCTTGCTGTTGGCGACCGAGCACTCGGAATACGACGCCGGGGCCGAGCGCCTGGCGTTTGCCTTGGCGGCGCGCTGCCGCTTGCCGTTGGCTGCAGTTTTGCCGTTGACGAGCAACCCCGAGTTTGAAGCCGTGGCGCCGCAGCTGGCCGCGCAGGCCGAAAGCCAGGCTGCTGCGCACTTGAAAGCCCTGCAGGTGGCGGCCGACGCAGCCGGTGTGAGGCTGCAGTGCCATGTGCGCCGTGGTCCCGAGCCAGACCAAGAAATTCTTGCCGAGGCCCGCGCCTTGGGTAGCGAATTGATCGTCGCGCGCCGCCGCGGCAAACGTGGCTTCTTCGCGCGCTTGTTGGTGGGCGAGATGGTCAGCCGCGTGGTGGCGCATGCGCCCTGCAGCGTGCTGCTGGTGCCACGCGCCGCTGCCATGTGGACACGCGGGGTGCTGCTGGCGTTGGACCCACAGGCGCAGCCTGCACAGCGCGCCTTGCAAACGGCCACGGCGGTTGCGGTCGCCGCTGAATGCGGTCTGCCCTTGCATGTGCTGGCTGTGGCCAACGGCGATGACGCGATAGCCCAAGCGGCCGTACACCAAGCCCTTTCCCTGGCTGCACAGCGCCAAGTGGTTTGCCACCCGCGTGTTGGTCACGGCCGCGTGCATGAGCAGGTGGTCGCTGCGGCCGACGCCGCCCATGCCGACCTGGTGGTCATGGGGCGCCACAGCGCGGCCTTGGCTGGCCGTACTTTTTTGGGCGGCACAGCGCAAAAAGTCATTGGCTTGGCCGAACGGCCGGTGCTGGTGGTCATCGAACAAGAGAAGCAGCTATGAGCGATGCACTGAACTACCTGGTTAAAGCTCGGCCTGAGGCCATGGGCCACTATTTCGCATTTTTGAAAGACGCGGGCCAACATCTCGACCCCAAAACGCGCGACCTTATCTCGGTGATCACGAAGGTGCACGCGCAAACCGAGCGCGGCTTCAAGCAGTATTTGAACCGCGCGCTGCGCGACGGCTGCACGCCGATGGAGGTCTTGGATGCGCTCTTGATGGCCTTTCCGGCCCTGGGCTTGGCCAAGATCATTTGGGCGACCGACATCATTCTGGCGATGGAGCTTCCGGGCTTTGACTTGGCGGCCTTGCGTGGCGAAGCGGGTGCTTGGCACGATGTGTTGGCCACCGAAGGTTTTGCCGTTGACGAAGTGCGCCGCGTGGACTGCGCAGGCCGCAGCGTGTTTGTCACCCGTGACGCCAGCGGCTTCAAGGTTTATGACAGTCGCTGCCCGCACCAGACCACCGACATCCCGCATCTGGCCTTGAAGGGCACAACCCTGACGTGCCCCAAACATGAATGGGCCTTCGATATCCGGAGTGGCCAGTGCATCGCCAAGGGCAACAGCCCATTGAAGGCATGGGAAACCAAAGTTGAGAGTGGCCGGCTTTACGCACGCTGGTAATGCCAGTTGAACGCCTGTTGATGTCTAAACATTCACCGCATATAACAGAAGGAGACCGATCATGACGAAAAGTTTTGCACGCACAGCATTGGCAACAGCCAGTGTTTTAGCCAGCCTGGGCACCTGCTCAGTGGCTTGGGCAACCAATGGCTACTTTCCGCATGGTTACGGCATCAAAGCCAAAGGCATGGGCGGCGTGGCGACAGCGACGGCCGAAGACGCCTTGGGCGGCGCCACCAACCCAGCCAAGATGGCCTTTGTCGGGGCACGTATGGACCTGGGTCTGGAGTGGTTCAGCCCGCACCGTGACGCCACACGCAGCGGCGCAGCGATTCCCAGTTTGAATGGCACCGTCGACAGCGGGAAGACTGGGTTCTTGGTGCCGGAATTTGGCTACAACCAAATGCTCAGTCCGCAATTGGCGCTGGGTGTCACCGTGTATGGCAACGGCGGCATGAATACCACCTACCCGCAAGGCAACTTCAATTGCGGGGCAGGCGCGGCCAACATGTTGTGCGGTGGCGGTGAATTGGGTGTTGACCTGATGCAGCTGGTTGTGGCGCCCACCGTGGCGTGGAAGCCAGCGCCGAACCATGCCATCGGTGCCTCAGTGCTGCTCGGCTACCAACGCTTCAAGGCCTTCGGCCTGCACGCCTTTGACAACGCACCCGGCTTTCCGCCCTTCACGGGTGCTCCTGGTTCCGTCACCAATCAAGGCAGCGACAGCGCAACGGGTGCGGGCCTGCGCATTGGTTACCAGGGTCGTTTGAACAATCAGTTCAGCGTGGGCGTGGCTTATTCGTCCAAGGTGGATATGGGCCGATTGAGCAAGTACAAAGGCTTGTTCGCCGATGCGGGTGACTTCGACATTCCGTCCAACTACAGCGTGGGCGTGGCTTTTGACCCCGTGCCGGGCTGGACCATCGCTGCCGACTGGCAGCGCATCAATTACAGCGATGTGAAGTCTGTCAACAACGCCAGTGCGCCGGCCGCGCCGCTGGGCGCTGTCAACGGCCCCGGTTTCGGCTGGCGAGATGTTGAAGTCTTCAAGCTGGGTGCCGCGTGGAGGGCCAGCGACAGCCTGACGCTGCGCGCGGGCTACAACCGAGGCACCAATCCGATCAACGCCGCCGATGTCACCTTCAACATCCTGGCCCCCGGCGTGACGACCGAGCACTACACCTTGGGTGCTAGCTGGGCGCGTGATGCTAAAGATGAATTCAACGCGTTCTTGATGGTGGCGCCGCGCCAGTCGGTCAGCGGTGGCTCCTTGTTCAATGGCCTCTTCCCCGCGCCGCCCAATGCAGGCGGGACTGAAACCATCAGCATGCGCCAATTTTCAATTGGCCTGGGCTGGAGCCGCAAGTTCTGAATGCTGATTCAAGCCATTGAGCAGGGTGCGGTGAACGAGGTCATACGCCTGGCCACGCCAACCCACGTGAACGAGGCGGACGCCGCCGGCATCACGCCTTTGATGCGGGCTGCGCTGCTGGGCAGGCCGGACGTGGTCGCCGCCTTGTTGGCTGCTGGAGCGGATGTGCAAGCGGCCGACGAGCGTGGTTATACCGCGCTGTTCTGCGCTTGCTACAACCCCGAAATAGATTGCGGCCATCCGCAAGTGGTTGAGCAGCTGCTGCAAGCCGGTGCAGACAAAGAGGCTTGTATCGGCTTTGGTGTGCGGCCCCTGATGTATGCGGCCGGCAACGGCGAAGCAGCCGTTGTCCAAGCCCTGCTTCGTGCCGGCGCCGACCCGGCTGCACGCAACGAAGTGGGGCGCACGGCCTTGATGATGGTGAAAGACCGTGACTACGTGGATGTGATCAACATCCTCCACGAAGCCGAGGCCGGCCTTGATGCCGCGCACTGCGGCTCGCGCAACGCGCCCGATATGCAGGTCATCACCTTTCTCAAGCCAGGCCAGGCGAAACCCGGATAGGCGTCTGAGCGAAGCTGTCGTCGGCTCCTCAGCCCTGTCGGCCTGACCCGTGGCTGTCCAAGCACAGTTGAGGCCACCTATCAAAATCATTGAGCCATTCCATCGGCTGCGGCCCAATTTCAGCAGTAACCTCGCGCTTGTGCCACCAAAAGGGTGGCTGCATCGATCAGTTCTTCAACCCTCACAGAGGAGCGTGATATGGCAAGTCTGAAAGGCTCGAAAACCGAGCAACATTTGAAAGACGCTTTTGCGGGCGAGTCCCAGGCCAACCGGCGGTATCTCTACTTCGCAAACAAGGCCGACATCGAAGGCCAAAACGACGTGGCATCGCTCTTCCGCTCGACAGCCGAAGGCGAAACCGGGCACGCGCACGGCCACTTGGAGTTTCTCGAAAACGGCTCTGGTGACCCTGCTACAGGCCTGCCAATTGGCTCCAGCCGTCAAAACCTGATGGCTGCAGTGGCCGGCGAGACCCACGAGTACACAGATATGTACCCCGGCATGGCCAAGACGGCACGCGCGGAAGGTTTCGATGAAATAGCCGATTGGTTTGAAACGCTGGCCAAGGCCGAGCGTTCACACGCCAATCGTTATCAGAAGGCGCTCGACGCGTTGGTTGACTGATCCAACCGGTCATCTCAGCCATCAACAAGGGGCTGCGGGCCCCTTGTTGTCCATCATGGCTTCAGTTCAGGAGTGGACGCATGCGCGAAGGTAATCTCGAAGCACCAACCCGGCACCCCCTGGATTGGCAAAACCCCGACTTCTACCAAATTGATTCGCTCAACACCGAACTAGAGCGTGTCTTCGATATTTGCCATGGTTGCCGCCGCTGCGTCAGCCTGTGCCAAAGCTTTCCGAACCTCTTTGATTTGGTCGATGCCACCGCAGATGGCGAAGTGCACGGTGTGAGGAAAGAGGACTACTGGAAAGTGGTTGATCAGTGTTACCTGTGCGACCTGTGCTACATGACCAAATGCCCGTACACACCGCCGCACCCCTGGAATTTGGACTTTCCGCATTTGATGCTGCGCGCCAAGGCCATCAAGTACAAGAACGGCGAAATCAAAGCGGCCGAGAAGTTCCTCGCCTCCACCGATACGCACGGCCAGTTCGCCGGCATTCCCATCGTGGTTCAAACCGTCAACGCCATCAACAACACACGCTGGGCGCGCAAGCAAATGGGCCATGCGCTGGGCGTGCACCCGCAGGCTTGGATGCCCGAGCTGGCAACGCAGCGCTTTCGCTGGGGCCGCGCCATGAGCCATTGGGAAGACCCGGTTGTGAATGGCGAGCGCACACCCGGCAAGGTGGCGATATTTGCCACCTGCTATGTGAACTACAACGAGCCCGGCATCGGCGAAGATTTGCTCAAGCTTCTGGAGCACAACCGCATCGCTTATGTGATCGTGGAAAAAGAGCAGTGTTGCGGTATGCCCAAACTGGAGCTGGGCGATTTGGATTCCGTGGCCCAGCATAAAGAAGCCAATATGCCCGTGTTGGCGGCCTATGCAGCAGAAGGTTATGCCATCCTTTCAGCCGTGCCGAGCTGCACCTTGATGTTCAAGCAAGAGCTGCCGCTCATGTTTCCCGACTGCGAGCAAACGCGCGCGGTTCAGCAGGCCATGTGGGATCCTTTTGAATACTTGGTCGCTCGCCACAAAGACGGGCTGCTGCGCACCGACTTCAAGGCCGCACTGGGCAAGGTCAGCTACCACATCCCCTGCCACGGGCGCGTTCAAAAGATTGGCAAGAAGACTGAAGAGCTGCTGAAGATCGTCGGCAGCCATGTAGATGTGCAGCTCAACACGGTCGAGCGTTGTTCCGGCCACGCCGGAACCTATGGCGTCAAAACGATGACCCACCCTGTGGCCATGAAAATTGGCAAGCCCGTTTTCAAAGCCATGGCCAAGGACGAGCCTGACATCATTGGCAGCGATTGCCCCATGGCGGCGCAACACATCGCGCAAGGCATGCGCGAGGCTGGCAACCCGCCCAAACAAGTCCAGCACCCCCTGACGATGGTGCGCATGGCCTATGGCCTTTGATTCGACAGGAACTGAATGATGCCGAAAGCCATTTCACCCGACAGCCTGATGTCTTTGGAGGCTTATGCCAAGGTCCGCAAAAGCAGCCGGGCGCAGAGCATCGCACACCGGCGGCTGCGCAGTGTGGCCTTGGGTGAGCACATCAACTTGCAGTTTGAAGACGAGGCCACCATCCGGCGGCAGATTCAAGAGATGCTGCACATCGAGAAAATTTTCGACCAGGATGGCATTCAAAGTGAAATCGATGCCTATGCCCCGCTGGTGCCTGACGGCAGCAACTGGAAGGCGA
The DNA here is from genome assembly GCA_965249635.1 of Rubrivivax sp. Taxonomy (GTDB): domain Bacteria; phylum Pseudomonadota; class Gammaproteobacteria; order Burkholderiales; family Burkholderiaceae_C; genus Rubrivivax. The sequence goes on from OZ252249.1 coordinate 1,008,828, forward strand.
CGATGCTCATCGAATTCCCCGACCCGCATGAACGCAAGCGAGAACTGGCCCGGCTCATCGGGGTTGAAGACCGCTTGTTTGTCGAAGTTGAGGGCCACGGCCGGTCCTATGCGATAGCCGATGAAGACCTGGACCGCGAGACGGACGAGAAGACGTCGGCCGTCCACTTTGTACGATTTGAATTCACGTCGGTGATGCGGCAGGCCATTCGTGCAGGTGCCGCAGTGAAGATCGGGTGCGACCACACCAACTACCCGGCCCACCTTGCCCTGCCGCCAGAGACGCTGGCTTCTTTGGCGGGCGATCTCAGCTGAACCTTCGGCCGGCGCGCACAGCGCAGGCTACGCGGGCATCGGGCTCGGCGGCTTTCGTTGCCGGGCTGCCACGACGCCCGATCGAGCGGCCCCTAAGCTGAGGGAATAGCCCTTGGCAGGGTATGGCGCGCGCGGCCGATGTGGTGACAAATAGCGGTCACATTCATGCGTCATCATGCCGATGTGGCTGCGCACGAATGCGCCAGGGAGTACACACATGCCGCAGACTTTCAGCGTTGGAGCCCGCTCCATCTTTGTAAACACCGTTGCTTGGGTAGGCATTGTGCTGGCCTTGCTGTCCGTCGCGTCGCCCTTGGCGCGAAGTGCGGTAGGCGCGCGTTGGCCCACTATTCCGGTGCCGCACGGCTTGATGCAGTTGCTAGACCACAATCTCGTTTGGCTGACGGCGATCGCCGCAGTGGCCTGGTTGGCCACGCTGATTGCCGCCGTTGGCTTGCTGCTGCGTTTGAACTGGGCCCGGGTTGTGTTTATCGGCATCCTCGTCTTGGCCATACTGGGCAACCTGGCCGGCTTGTGGTTGCAGCACGAAGTGGTGCAAACCGTGGTGACCCATGCCTTGACTTCCAGCGCCCTGCCGGTTCAGACATCCAACGCTCTTGGCGGGCTTGCAGTGGCATCACGCGTCTTGGGTGCGCTGATGTCCTTAGGTACCTGCCTCTTTTTGGTTTGGATCATCCTCAGGTTGAGGTCTAGACCCGTTTTGCAGGAATTCGTTTGAGCTGAATTGCCTCGAACTTCGACCTCAATTCCACGGCTATTGTGTTGCTTAAATGCCAATCGCCGCTCGAATGCGGGGTGCGGCGCGGGGGCTCAAATGGTCGAATTGCGCTCATTAAAAGTGTCCCGTTCATTCTGTAAATGGAAGTCTCCCTAGCCCGTTCATTGAGGTCGCTGCTCGCCGCAGCGGCGCTTTTGATGGCTGCCTACTCCATTGCGGCCTCGCCCAGCCTCTCCGGCGGTGGAATTCCCCAGCTCCAATTGCCTTCGCTGGACACGGTAATTTTGGGTGTTCCCAAATCGCTGGGCTTCAGCGGCAATCGTCGCCCTTCACCCCCAGCCACCCGCAGCACCTTGCCCGCACTTAATTCCGCTGCGGGGTCTGGTACGGCTTGGTGGGTTTTGGCACTGGCCGGTGTCGGGCTGTCTGCTGCCTTGCTGAAACGGCGCTTTAGCGCGTCTTGATCTGCCTGCTGCGCCCGCTGGCGTAGCCCACGCGGTTTTCACGGATTGAGCCAATGCGCAGAGAAGCGTGGCTTCTGTCTGCTCGCAGTCGAATATGGTGCGCCGATGGCCGACTAAGATCTTCGTGTTTTTGAAACTTGGAGATCCGTTTGATGGCTTGGCTGGCGACTGCGGTAGGTGGGGCGTGGCTTGCAGCCTCATTGGGTTTGCTGGTGCCCAGTGTGGTGCTGCTGACGCAGGTCTCCTTGGCCCGTCGGGCGCAGCGCCTGGCTTCAAGCGGGCCGCACATCGAACTCCAGGTTCCTACCTCCGCCAGGGCCAGCGTGGCGGTTCTGATCCCTGCGCACAATGAAATGACCGGGATTGCGCAGACGCTGCAAGCCCTTCGCCCGCAGATGCTTGCGGGTGACCGCCTCTTGGTGGTGGCTGACAACTGCCAAGATCAGACCGCGCAGGTGGCACGTGCGGAAGGCGCAGAAGTCATCGAGCGTACGCACGACACGCTCCGTGGCAAGGGTTATGCGCTGGACTTTGGCATCCGCCACTTGGCTGCGAATGCACCGGCCGTGGTCGTGATCGTTGATGCCGACTGCCGTGTCGATCCAGGGGCGATTGATGTCTTGACGCGCGCAACCCAAGCGCTGCAAAGACCAACCCAGGCTTTGTACCTGATGCACGCTCCCGCCGACGCTTCTGCGCGCCAACGTCTGGCCGCCTTCGCGTGGCTGCTGCGCAACCAAGTGCGGCCTTCGGGCGCCAACCTGGCGGGATGGCCCTGTCAGTTGATGGGTTCTGGCATGGGCTTTGTTTTTGCTGACCTGCGCGACGCACCTGTTGCCACAGGGAATATCGTCGAAGACATGCAGTTGGGTTTGGACTTTGCTGCACTGGGCAAAGCACCTGTCTTCATTCCAGGTGCGGCCGTGCACAGCGAATTTCCAAGCGGGGAACAAGCCGCGACCCAACAGCGTACGCGCTGGGAGCACGGCCATTTGGCCACGATCTCAGCTGCTTGGCGCCAATGGGGCGTGCAGGGCCTCAAAGGGCGCACACCGGTGCTGCTTCCCATGCTGCTGGATCTGAGCGTGCCCCCGCTGGCGCTGATGGTCATGCTGCAAGTGGGTGCGCTGGCAGCGGCCGGCCTGGGGGTCGCAACCGGACTTTTGGGCCCTTTGGCTTTGGGTGCCTTGGGCGTGTTGCTGCTCAGCCTGGCGCTGACCGCATTGGCGGTGTTGCAAGCCTGGCATGGCTTTGGCAAACACCTGCTCAGTGCGCGCGAGATGATTGCCATGCCGACCTACGCGCTGCGAAAGATTCCGCTTTACCTGGGCTACCTTTTCAAGAAGCAGACAGCCTGGGTACGTACCGAGCGCGACGCCAAAGCCGGCAAGCCCTAAAGGCATTGCCGGCCCAGCGGCTTCACTCGTGAAAGTCGAAGGCCTGGAAGCCGGCCTTGCGAACCAGCTCATCGCGCCGCGCTGACTCGTAGTCGGACGTGACCATCTCACGCACCAGTTCTTCAAACGGCGTAGTCGGCACCCAACCCAACTTCTCTTTGGCTTTGGTCGGGTCGCCCAGCAGCGTTTCCACTTCGGTTGGCCTGAAGTACCGCGGGTCGACGCGAACGATCACATCACCAACCTTGCAGCGTGCTTGGTTGCCGCTGATGCTGGCTACGCGGCCGACTTCAGCCTCCCCCTCGCCACTGAACGCAACCTTGATGCCCAACTCGGCAGCTGCGCGTTCAACAAACTGGCGCACGCTGTATTGCACGCCGGTGGCAATGACAAAGTCTTCCGGTTTGTCTTGCTGCAACATCATCCACTGCATGGTGACGTAGTCACGTGCATGGCCCCAATCTCGCAGGGCCGACATGTTGCCCAAATACAGGCAGTCCTGCAGCCCCAGAGCGATGCGCGCGATGGCACGTGTGATCTTGCGCGTCACAAAAGTCTCGCCGCGCAGCGGGCTTTCGTGATTGAAGAGAATGCCGTTGCAGGCATACATGCCGTAGGCCTCACGGTAATTCACCGTGATCCAGTAGGCGTACATCTTGGCCACTGCGTAAGGGCTGCGCGGGTAGAAGGGTGTTGTTTCCTTTTGCGGAATTTCCTGCACCAAACCGTACAGCTCTGAGGTGCTGGCTTGGTAGAAGCGCGTCTTCTTGGTCAGGCCCAGGATGCGAATGGCTTCCAGCAGCCGCAGCGTGCCGATGCCGTCCGCATTGGCCGTGTACTCAGGCTCTTCAAAGCTGACGGCCACATGGCTCATGGCGGCCAGGTTGTAGATTTCATCGGGCTGTACTTGCTGCACGATGCGGATCAAGTTGGTTGAATCGGTCAGGTCACCATAGTGCAAGGTGAATCGGCGATCCGTTTCGTGCGGATCGGTATACAGGTGGTCAACTCGGTTGGTGTTGAACAGGCTGGAACGGCGCTTGATGCCATGCACCTCATAGCCTTTTTGCAGCAGCAGTTCGGCCAAGTAGGCGCCGTCTTGCCCGGTAACGCCGGTGATGAGTGCTTTTTTCATGGGTTGGTTTCCCTTGGTTCTCTGGAATAACTATTTGCGAAACGGGGCGGCGGCATAGGCGCGCGCGATGCCGTCACGCAGCTCGACCTGCGCGCGCCAGCCCAGCGCGTTGGCGCGTGACACATCAAGCAGCTTGCGTGGCGTGCCGTCGGGTTTGCTGCGGTCAAAGACGATGCGGCCTTTGAAGCCGACTACGTCCATGACGGTGTGTGCGAGCTCTTTGATGGTGACATCGGTGCCCGTGCCGATGTTCACCAGCGGCCCGTCGTAGCCTTGCTCCATCAGGTGCACGCAAGCGCCGGCCAAGTCGTCGACATACAAAAACTCGCGCATGGGCTCGCCCGAGCCCCACACCACGTATTCACTGTCGCCGCGCAGCTTGGCTTCGTGAGCTTTGCGGATGAGCGCTGGCAGCACGTGGCTGTTGTTCAGGTCGTAGTTGTCGTTCGGCCCGTACAAGTTGGTGGGCATCACGCTGCAATATTGGCGACCGTACTGCTGGTTGTAGGCCTCGCAGAGTTTGATGCCGGCAATCTTGGCGATGGCATAGGGCTCGTTGGTGGGCTCCAGCGGGCCGGTGAGCAGGTAGTCTTCGCGGATGGGCTGTGGGCAGTCTCTGGGGTAGATGCAACTGGAGCCCAAAAACATCAGGCGCTGAACCCCGGCGCGGTGCGCGCCGTGGATCAGGTGGCTTTCCATGGCCAGGTTTTCGTAGATGAAATCCGCACGCAACTGGTTGTTGGCGTGGATGCCACCCACCTTGGCAGCCGCGATGAAGATGTACGCGGGTCTTTCTCGTTCCAGCAGCTCAAAGACTGCCGCTTGGTTCAACAAGTCGAGCTCGCTGCGCGTGCGCAAGAGCAGGTTGTTGTAGCCCAAGCCTTGCAAGCGGCGCACCAACGCCGAACCCACCATACCGCGATGGCCAGTAACGAAGATGCGGGCGTTTTTATCCATGCTCATTCATTGCCGGCCGTAGGTGTCTTCAAAGCGCACGATGTCATCTTCGCCAAGGTAAGAGCCGCTTTGCACCTCGATGATTTCCAGCGGTACCTTGCCCGGATTGGCCAAACGGTGCACCTCACCCAACGGGATGTAGGTGCTTTGGTTCTCTGTCAGCAGTAGCACGCGTTCGCCGCAGGTCACTTCGGCGGTGCCCGAAACCACGATCCAGTGTTCCGCGCGGTGGTGGTGTTTTTGCAGGCTCAAACTGGCGCCGGGGTTCACCATGATGCGTTTGACCTGAAAGCGCGGTCCGTTGTCGATGCTGTCGTACCAGCCCCAAGGCCGGTGCACTTTGCGGTGCAGGTTTTGCTCGGCACGCGCGTGTTTGCTGAGCTGGCCGACGATGGTCTTGACCTGTTGGCTGCGGCTGCGGTCACTGACCAGCACGGCATCTGGTGTCTCCACCACCACGACGTTCTCCAGGCCGATCACACCTACCAGGCGGCTGCTCGCTTGCACCAGGCTGTCCTTGGTGTCGGACAAGATCACATCACCTTTGGTGGCATTGCCGTGCTCATCCTTGGCGGTGACTTGCCACACGGCATCCCAGGCGCCCAGGTCATTCCAACCTGCCGCCAACGGCAGCATGAGCAAGGGCGTGGCCGAGCCCGGCAAGCGCTCCATGACCGCGTAGTCCACAGATTCAGCCGGGATGGCTTCGAACGCTGCTTTGGACGGCCGAACGAACAGCCCATCGGCAGCAGCGCCCTCGAACGCAGCGCGGGTTGCCGCAAGGATGTCAGGCCGCCAATTTTGCAGTGCTGCCAGCCAAACCGAAGCGCGCAGCACAAAAAGCCCGCTGTTCCAAAAGAAGTTGCCCGATTCAACGTAGCCTTGCGCGGTCGCCCCGTCCGGCTTTTCAACGAACCGTTTGACGACCAGAGCCTGGCCTGCCGCCGGCTCCAAGGCTTCGATGTAGCCGAACCCCGTTTCGGGCCGCTCCGGGCGAATGCCCAGTATCACTACGGCGCCGTTCGCCGCATGTTCGCAAGCTTCGCGCAGGCAGGCGGAAAAGGCAGCTTCGTCGGACACGGTTTGGTCAGCAGGTGCAACCATCAACACAGGGTCTAAACCAGATTTGCAGGCTTGCAGAGCCGCCAGAGTCAGCGCGGGCGCCGTGTTGCGGCCCACCGGCTCCAATATGACTGACGAAGGCTCGACCTTCATGTCGCGCAATTGGTCTACCAGCAAAAACCGGTGTTCTTCATTGCCGACAACCAAGGGCTGCGTCAGCGTGCCGGCCGATGCGCCGAGGCTCATCAATCGCCGAACTGACTGCTGCAGCAGAGATTGATTGCCGTCCAGTGCCAAAAACTGCTTGGGGTATGCCGAGCGTGACATGGGCCACAGACGAGTGCCAGATCCACCAGCCATAACGACCGGGCAAATGTGAGTCATTGTTTCTTGCTTCCTAGAGCGAAAAAGGCCGGCACAAGGCCGACCTTTTCTTGTTGCGTGTGCAGTGGCTTATCTGAGGACAAATTCACCAAAACAGCCGAAATTAGTGGAGTCGTAGCCTGGTGATCCACCGCGTGTGGCTGTACGGAACAGCACGTCACAGCCTGCACGAATGGCGCGGGTGGCTTCCCAGACCAACCCAAAGTTGGCCGTGGTCAGGCGTTCTGCTCCTGCGGTCTGTGTGGCGAGGTTCAGTGCAGTTGAATCTGAGAACGCCAAGCCTGCATTGGCCTTGATCTTGCCGGTCAGGTCATAGTCGGCCCGTGCGAACAAGGAATCGGAGACACGGTTGATCGAGGTTGCCACCGAAGCGCGGCCGGGCAATGTGCTCAATGAAGCCTCGTCGCCAGCTGCACGGGTGATGCCCATGACCAGGCCCGTGCGGCCGGTCGGTTTCCAGTTCCAGGTCAGCGCGCCGGTCAGGCCGTCATAGTTGCCAACGGCCAGTGTGTCGAACTTGTTCTTGCCCAGGCTGAAGCGCGCGTCAACGCGGCTTGCGCCGGACAGGGGCCATTCAGCGGTCAGGTCCACATTGTTGGCTTCAAAGCCCTCAGGCGTGAAACCGCCTGCAACGGGCTGCCGGAAGTTGGGGTATTCGCCCAAGGTGCGCCGCACACCGATACCCAGCACCAAGGCGCCAGCCGGACGATAGCGTACGCCAGCGAACGCTTCTTCGATGTTGAGGTTACGCGCGAAATACAAAGGGTTGTCAAACCGGGTGCGGCGCGCGGAAGCGCCGATTTCGCCTGTCAGGCGGGTCACCAGGCCAAACCGGCCAGTTGCGCGGACGCCGTTGGTCTCGACCCCGTTGTTGTCGGTTACGCCGACCAAGCCAAAGGGGTTGAAATCAGCCAGAGTCTTGGAAGTGTCGAAGGCCAGAGTGCCAGCGATGTTGCCAGCCGTCTCCCAATTGACGCCCAACTGGGCCGAATGGCCGTCGTTGTTTAAAGCGCTGCGGCTTTGGTAACGGTTGTGGCTGAGCGTGGCGCGGCCAAACACTTGTTGACGCCCCACCGGAATATCAAAGCCACCGATCAGCGATGTGATGGAAATCGTGTCAGACAACTCACCCGAGGAAGCGGAGAAGACGTTGCTCTGATGTTCGATGCGTTGGTTGATGCCCAAATACCAAGGGCTGGTTTGTGCCTGGGCTTGGAGCGTCAGCAGCCCCATCAAGCCGCCCAGCACGCTCAGACGGGCGATCATCCGTTGGGAAGTTTTGCTCATGTTGATGGTCCTTTCGTTTGTTCTCGTTCCTGCGGGTTTTCAGTTTTTGTCTTCAGTGGCGCCGCCCGGGTTGCGGACTTTTGGCGCCCAGCTTGGCTTTCAATAGGCGTTGCGGTCAAAGAATACGAGTTTGATGGTCCTGGCCACGATTTGCAAATCGAAACCTAGGGACCAATTGCGCAGGTATTCCAGATCGTATTCGACCCGCGCCTGCATTTTCTCTACGGTGTCGGTTTCGCCACGGTGCCCATTCACTTGGGCCCACCCCGTGATTCCGGGCTTGACCTTGTGCCGAACCATGTAGGCCTTGATGAGTTTGCGGTACAGCTCGTTGTGCGCCACGGCGTGGGGCCTGGGGCCCACGATGCTCATGCGCCCTTGCAACACATTGACGAACTGCGGCAGCTCGTCCAGCGAGGTCTTGCGCAGGAACGCCCCGAAGGGGGTGATTCGGGGGTCGTCTTTGGTGGCTTGTTTGACCACCGGGCCATTGTCCATGGAGCGCATCGACCGAAACTTGTAAACGGTGATTTCGTCGCCGTCCAGACCGTTGCGCTTTTGGCGGAAGATGGCCGGGCCAGGTGAAGTCATCTTGACGCCGATGGCGATCGCCAGCAACACAGGTGCGATCAAGATCAGGATGGCGGTCGACAACACGATGTCTTCCAGCCGTTTGACCAACTGGTTGGTGCCTGTGAAGGGCGTCTCGCACATGCCGACAATGGGCACGCCGTTCAAGTCCTGCAAGCGGCCTTGGATGATCGATATACCAAAAACGTCTGGCACGAAGAAGATGGAGGCGGTGGTGCCTTGGAGGTCTTCAAGCAGCTCGACGATGCGCGGCTGCGAGCCCAGTGCCAGGGTGATGTACACCTCGCGAATGGCATGCGAGCGCACGAAGTGCGCGGCGTCTTTGAAGCTGCCGACCCGGTGCGCTGCAGCATTGGGGTCCACGCGATCGTCGGTTCGGTCGTCGAAATAGCCGACGAAGTCGATGCCCTGGTCGTGGGCTTCGCGCAGCGAGCGAGCCACTTTGACACCCAAGGCTGCCGCCCCGATAACCACGGCCGTACGGCGATTTTCAGGCAAAGCGGCGTGGCGGCGCACCAGATAGTGACCGATGGCCACCGGCACCCATTGCGCGACCGGCGTCAGCAGCGCCCACCACATCAAGGCCCGCCCATTGAAGTAGCCCAGGCTGGACGTGGCGTAGCCGCACAACAACAGGATGGCGAGTAGACCCAACCATGTCGACACGGTATCCACCGATGCGGAAAGCAGGCTGTCTTTGAAGCGGTTGCGCCCTGGGAAAGTGATCGCGAAAACCAGCAAGCACAGGGTCAAGTCAGCACGGACGATGGGCTCGTCGAAGGCCAGCAGCACGGCCAGGTAAACCAGCACGATGATCGTGGGCTCCAGAAACGCCGCTACCAGCGAAGTCACCGTCTGGGGTGCGCTGAAGAAGGTTTTTTCGTAGGTGCGGTCTTGGTGCATCGATGGAGCGTCTGGGCAAGGCGCGAACGGACGCGCTGAAAGCGGTGAAACAGCCGAATTGCGTGACCAGTCTGCCCAAAATGTCACTGCTCGAAGGCTGCAAATTCTCCCCGATATGCACCCCAGAGAAGCCGATTGAAGCCGGTCTTCCTAGGGGTGGGGACTCCCTACAATCGGCACATGTTTGCTGACCTTCAAGCCCTGCTCGCCCCCGCCGTCCTGGAACGTGTGACCTTGTTGGCAAACCATGTGCTCAGTCGCGAGCCTGCGGCCATGGAAAAGTTGCAAGCGCATCAAGGGGCTTTGTTGCAAGTGCTTGCAGATCCGTGGCCCACGGCGCTACCCCAACCTCCGGTGGTGAGCTTTCGGGTCACGCCGGCTGGGCTGCTGGAGTGGTGCCCGGCCCCCGACGCTACCGTGGCGCCCAACTTGCGGGTGGTGATCGACGCTGCCAACCCTCTCAGCGTGGTTTTCCGCTTGGCTTCCGGCAAGCCGCCTGCGGCGCATGTCGAAGGAGACAGCCGGCTGGCTGGCGATGTCGATTGGTTGTTCGCCAATTTGCGGTGGGACCTGATTGATGACCTGGAAGCAGCGTTCGGGCCTACCGTGGCGCAGGGCCTGGCGGTGGCCGGCCAAACGCTGCGCGCAGCCTTGGACCAGGCCCGCCAGCGCGCGGCCGAGTTGGCAGGGCGTTTCGGCCGTCCTTCTCCATGAGGCGCTTGGCGCGCCTGCTGTTCATCATCGTCACCGTCCTGCGCTTCGGCCTGGACGGCGAGGTGCTGAAAGGGGTTAAGCAGCCTGCGCTGCGCACCCTGGGCCGCCTGTTGATGGTGGGCCGCCGCTCGGCCGAACCGCGCGGCGTGCGACTGCGCCTGGCGCTGGAGCGTCTCGGGCCGATTTTTGTCAAGTTCGGGCAAGTGCTGTCGACCCGGCGCGACCTGTTGCCGCTGGACGTTGCTGACGAACTGGCCAAGCTGCAGGACCGCGTGCCGCCATTTCCGGCCAGCGAATCAGCACTTCTGATTGAGAAGGCGCTTGGGCGGCGCATCAACGAGCTGTTCAGCCGTTTTGATGCCGAGCCAGTCGCCAGCGCGTCCATCGCCCAAGTGCACTTTGGGCAACTGCATGCGGCTGACGGGCAACCGGGCAAAGAGGTTGCGGTCAAAGTGTTGCGGCCGGGCATGTTGAAGGTCATCGAGGACGACCTTGATTTGTTGCACACCTTGGCGGCTTGGGTGGAGCGTTTGAGCCTGGACGGAAAACGCCTGCGCCCGCGCGACGTGGTGGCCGAATTCGACATGCATTTGCATGATGAACTGGACTTGGTGCGAGAAGCCGCCAATGCCACGCAGCTGCGCCGCAATATGCAAGGCCTGGACTTGATTCTGGTGCCTGAAATGGTCTGGGATTTGTGCACGCCCACGGTCATCGTGATGGAGCGCATGTACGGCATTCCTATTGGCCAGATTGAGCGCTTGCGGGAAGCGAATGTCGATTTCAAAAAGCTGGCGCGCGACGGCGTGACCATCTTTTTTACCCAGGTGTTCCGTGACGGCTTTTTTCATGCCGACATGCACCCCGGCAATATCCAGGTGAGCGTGGCGCCCCATACTTTTGGGCGTTATGTGGCCTTGGATTTCGGCATCATCGGCACCCTGAACCAAAGCGACAAGCGCTACCTGGCGCAGAACTTCATTGCCTTTTTCCGCCGCGACTACAAGCGCGTAGCCGAGCTGCACGTGGAGTCGGGTTGGGTGCCGGCGCAAACGCGGGTTGACGCTTTTGAAAGCGCCATACGTGCGGTCTGCGAGCCGCAGTTTGAACGCCCGCTGAAAGACATTTCCCTGGGTCAGGTGCTGCTGCGTTTGTTCCAAACCTCACGCCGTTTCAACGTGCAAATTCAGCCTCAGTTGGTGCTGTTGCAGAAGACCTTGCTCAATATCGAGGGCCTGGGCCGCCAGTTGGACCCTGACCTTGATTTGTGGACAACGGCCAAGCCCTTCCTCGAAAACTGGATGCAGGATCAAGTGGGTTTGCGCGGCCTGGTCGACCGCCTGCGCGACGAGGTGCCGCAGTATGTTCAGCTCTTGCCCGAATTGCCGCGTTTGTTGCACCAACGATTGCAGGGCCGCGACGCGGTTGACTCACCTGCATTGTTGGCGCTGCTGGCCGAACAGCGCCGCACCAACCGCTTGCTGCAGACCCTACTTTTCAGCGCGCTTGGCTTCCTGGCGGGCACAGTGATTGCAAGAATCTGGTTTTTCTCGTAAGCCACCCATCATGCTGCTGACTCTCGTCATCATCTATCTGCTGGTCACCATTGCCATCGGGCTCTGGGCGGCCAAGCGCGTCAAGAACACTGCGGATTTCGCCATCGCCGGCCGGCATTTGCCGATGGTGATGATCGTCACCACCACGTTTGCCACTTGGTTCGGGTCTGAAACTGTTCTTGGCATCCCCGCGAAGTTTGTGCAGGGCGGTTTGAGCGGAGTCGTCGAAGACCCGTTTGGTGCTGGCACCTGCTTGATCCTGGTGGGGCTATTTTTTGCCGCCAAGCTCTACAAGATGACGCTGCTGACCATCAGCGACTATTACCGCGAACGCTATGGCCGCACCGTCGAAGTGGTCTGCTCGTTCATCATCATTCTCAGCTACTTGGGCTGGGTCTCTGCTCAAGTCACCGCCTTGGGACTTGTGTTCAACCTTCTGTCGGGTGGCTCCATCAGCATTCCGGTGGGCATGGTGCTGGGCACGGCGTCCATCCTGGCCTACACCTTGTTTGGTGGCATGTGGTCTGTCGCCGTGACCGACTTCATCCAGATGATCATCCTGGTCGTCGGCCTGTCCGTGATTGCCGTCTTTGCAGCCGATCAGGCCGGCGGTGCCGACAAAGTGATCGCGTTGGCGGCAAGCAAAGACCTGTTCAAGTTTCTGCCTGAACCATCGATGCATGAGATCGTTTTCTTCATCGCGGCGGCCGTCACGATGATGCTCGGCTCGATCCCGCAGCAAGACGTTTTTCAACGCGTGATGTCGGCCAAAGATGTGAAGGCCGCCACGCGCGGCCCGGTGATCGGCGGCGCCAGCTATATCTTGTTCGCATTTGTGCCCATGTTTTTGGTGACCAGCGCACTGATCATCATGCCGGACAAGGCGACAGAACTGATCAAAGACGACCCGCAGAAGCTGCTGCCTACTTTGGTTCTTGAGCACATGCCCTTTGCGATGCAGGTGCTGTTTTTTGGCGCCTTGTTGTCTGCGCTGAAGAGCACCGCCTCAGCCACGCTGCTGGCGCCATCGGTCACTTTTGTTGAGAATATTTGGCGGCAGTTCTTTCCGCGCGAGAGTGACCGGCAAGAACTTCGCACCATGCGCGTGGCTGTACTGATCTTCAGCGCTTGTGTGTGCACCTACGCCATTGCGCTGCAGGGCACGCCGATTTATGACATGGTTTCAGGTGCTTACCAAGTGACGCTGGTCGGCGCCTTCGTGCCGTTGGTGGCGGGTCTGTACTGGAAGCGAGCAACCACTCAGGGAGCAATTTTTTCCATTCTGCTCGGTTTGTTGACCTGGGTGACGTTTTTGGCAACACCGGCTGGCGAGGTCTTCCCGGCTCAGCTTGCGGGTCTGCTGATGGCGGTGCTTGGCTTGCTGGTGGGTTCCTTGGGTCCGCAGAGTCTGATCCGCAACCAGCACGGCTCGCACCATCACATCGTGGGCATTCACAGCTGAGAAGCTGGCGCGCGGGCAGCCGCGGCATTTGGCCCTCGATTCTGGCCGCTCAACCTATAATGTCGGGTTTTGTTCGCTCAAGCGCTCTGCCATGCCGATTTACGCCTATATGTGCGAGTCCTGCGGTCACCGGCAGGATGTGCTGCAAAAGCTCTCCGACCCCTTGCTGACTGAGTGCCCGGCTTGCAAAGCCGCGACCTTCTCCAAGCAAGTAACAGCTGCCGGGTTCCAACTCAAGGGTTCTGGCTGGTATCAAACCGACTTCCGCAACAACGGCACGGCGCCGGCCGCCAAAGATGCGAAGGCGAGCAAAGCTGAGGGCGCCGAAAAGGGCGCACCCGGCAGCGAAAGCGCTGCGCCCGGCCCGGCACCCGCAGCCAGCCCCGCGCCATCAACGCCTGCGGCTGCATCGCCTTCCGCGTCGCCACCCGCATCAGGGCCGGCTGCGGCCTGATCTGCCGGCCAAACAAAAAGTAAACACAAAGCGCCATCGTGAAAAGGTATCTGATCGCCGGCTTGTTGGCCTGGTTGCCCCTGGCGATCACCATTTGGGTGCTGAGCTGGCTGCTCGGCGGCATGGACTCGCTGTTTCTGTGGTTGCTCAAGGGCGCGTCTGCCGTTTTGCCCGCGCAGGCCCAGCCGCTGTTAGTGCAATTGCGCAACATCCCTGGGTTGAGCATTCTGGTGCTGGTGTCGGCCATGCTGCTGACTGGTGTTTTTGTTACCAATATCTTTGGCCAGTGGTGGTTGCGGCAATGGGATGCCATGTTGCAGCGCATTCCCATCGTCAAGTCGATCTACAGCTCGGTCAAACAGGTGTCCGACACCCTGTTTTCCAGCAGCGGCAATGCATTTCGCGAGGCGGTATTGATTCAATACCCGCGCGCCGGCATATGGACCATCGCGTTCGTCACGGGCAAGCCGGGCGGGGAAGTGGCCGATCATCTCGAAGGCGAATGGGTCAGCGTGTACGTGCCCACTACGCCCAACCCGACCTCTGGCTTTTTCCTGATGCTGCCCCGCTCCGATGTATTGCCCTTGGCCATGAGCGTGGACCAGGCGCTGAAATACGTCATATCGATGGGCGTAGTGGCGCCAGCGGCCAACGGATTGCCGGTGCAGACTGAGCAACGAAATCAGACCGGCTGAGCGTGTGGCACACGTTCAGCCAGGCGATGTCCCTTTGAGCCAACGCCTTTGAATGCCTCAGACGCCTTGTGCCAGCGCCCCGTCAATGGTCGCGCGGCACGCCTTGTGAATTGAAAAGTACGTCCACGTACCCTTGAGCCAAGCGAGTCTTGAAATGAGAACCACCTACTGCGGCCTGGTCAGCGAAAGCCTGATGGGCCAAACCGTGACCCTGATGGGCTGGGCCCACCGTCGCCGCGACCACGGCGGCGTGATTTTTGTCGACCTTCGCGATCGCGAGGGCCTGGTCCAGATCGTCTGCGACCCGGACCGCCCAGAGATGTTCAAGACGGCCGAAATGGTCAGAAACGAGTTTTGCTTGAAGATCGTTGGCAAGGTACGCCCGCGCCCGGCAGGCACAGAAAACGCCAACCTTACCAGCGGCAAGATTGAAGTGCTTTGTCACGAACTGGAGGTGCTGAACGCCAGCGTGACGCCGCCCTTCCAGCTCGACGACGACAACCTATCAGAAACCGTGCGCCTGACGCACCGGGTGCTGGACCTGCGCCGCCCCGCGATGCAGAAGAACATGATGTTGCGCTATCGCATCGCCATTGAGGTGCGCAAGTTTTTGGACGAGCAAGGGTTCATCGACATCGAAACCCCTATGCTGACCAAAAGCACGCCCGAAGGCGCACGCGACTACCTCGTGCCCAGCCGTGTGCACGACGGCACCTTCTTTGCGCTGCCGCAGTCGCCCCAGCTCTTCAAGCAGCTATTGATGGTGGCTGGTTTCGACCGTTACTACCAAATCACCAAGTGCTTCCGGGACGAAGACCTGCGCGCAGACCGCCAGCCCGAATTCACGCAGATCGATATTGAAACCTCGTTCCTGAATGAGGAAGAAATTCGCGCTATCACCGAGGCCATGGTGCGAACGGTGTTCCGCAAAACCATGAACTTGGAACTGCCGGTCTATCCGGTCATGACCTACGCCGAAGCCATGTTCAAGTACGGCTCTGACAAGCCCGACTTGCGCGTGAAGATGGAGTTCACTGAACTCACCGAGGTGATGAAGACGGTTGACTTCAAGGTCTTCTCGGGCCCTGCGCAAATGAAGGGCGGGCGCGTGGTGGCGCTGCGTGTGCCGGGCGGCGGCGAGATGAGCCGCAGTGAAATTGACAGCTATACCGAGTTTGTCAAGATCTACGGTGCCAAAGGCCTGGCGTGGATCAAGATCAACGACGCAGGCAAAGGCCGCGAAGGCTTGCAGAGCCCCATCGTCAAAAACCTGCACGACGCGGCCATCGCAGAAATTTTGGCCCGGACCGGCGCCCGCAATGGCGACCTGATTTTCTTTGGCGCCGACAAAGCCAAAGTGGTGAACGACGCCATCGGTGCCTTGCGCGTCAAAGTGGGCCACAGCGAGCTGGGCATCAGCAAAGGCTTGTTTGAAGACCGTTGGGCGCCGTTGTGGGTCGTTGACTTCCCAATGTTCGAGTTCGACGAAGACGCTAACCGTTGGAGCGCAGTGCACCATCCCTTCACGGCGCCCAAGGATGGGCATGAAAACTTAATGGACACCGACCCGGGTCAGTGCATTGCCAAGGCCTATGACATGGTGCTCAACGGGTGGGAAATAGGCGGTGGGTCGGTGCGTATCCACCGCGCTGACGTGCAGAGCAAAGTTTTCAGCGCCTTGAATATCTCGCCCGAAGATGCGCAGGTGAAATTTGGCTTCCTGTTGGATGCTTTGCAATACGGCGCACCGCCGCACGGTGGCCTGGCCTTTGGCCTGGACCGCATCGCCACCTTGTTGGCCAAGGCCGACTCGATTCGTGATGTGATTGCTTTCCCCAAGACCCAGCGTGCGCAGTGCTTGTTGACGGGGGCGCCGAGTCTGGTGGACGAAGACCAATTGCGCGAGTTGCATATCCGCCTGCGCAACCCTAAAGCGCCGGCTTGACGCTTTGGATTCAGCGGCGCCCACGTGGCGCCGCTGTTCCGCCCGAGCCCTCAACCCGCAACGACCTGAGCATGTCTCCACCTGGCAACTTCAAGATACCGCAATCGGTGCTGGTGGTGATTTACAGCCCGAGCCACAAGGTGCTGTTGATGGAGCGTGCCGACCACCCGGGTTTTTGGCAGAGCGTGACCGGCGCCAAAGACGCGCTCGATGAACCCTTGCGTGCCACCGCCAGCCGAGAAGTGGCTGAAGAAACAGGTTTGCTGGTGGGCAGCGCAGACATTCCAGCGAATCACTTGAAAGACTGGGGCCTGCGCAATATCTACGAAATCTACCCCGTTTGGCGCCACCGCTACGCGCCCGGCGTGACGCAGAACACTGAGCATGTTTTTGGCCTCTTGGTGCCTGAAGATTCGCCCGTGCACTTGCGCGCGCGCGAGCATCTGCAGTTTCAGTGGCTACCCTGGCGCGAAGCTGCTGACCGCTGTTTTTCGCCCAGCAATGCCGAGGCCATTCTTCAACTGCCGCGTTTTCTCGGCTGAACCGCGCATGCCGGCGACTACATCATGAGTGCCCGTCTGCCCCACGCCGCGTCTCGCTTTGCCGCGTCTTCTCACATGGACATGTCGGTGTTGCGGGTGGCCACCTACAACATCCACAAAGGCGTGCGCGGTGTCGGCCCGCGCAAGCGGCTTGAAATTCACAACCTGGGCCTCGCTGTTGAAGCCTTGGACGCTGACCTGGTGTGCATGCAGGAAGTGCGTCTCTTCCACCACCGCGAGGCGCAGCGTTTTGACCACACTTGGTTTGGTTGGCCTGAAGGCGGCCAGGCTGATTTCTTGGCGCCCGATGGCTATGAGGTGGCCTACCGCACCAATGCCGTGACGCGCCACGGTGAGCACGGCAATGCCTTGCTGTCACGCTGGCCGCTGGGTCAAATCGAACAACATGACGTCAGCGACCATCGCTTCGAGCAGCGCGGCTTGTTGCATGTGCCGGTGCATTGGGCCGGCAACCTGGTGCACGCCATCGTGGTTCATTTTGGTTTGGTGCATTCCAGCCGGGTCCGTCAGGTGGAACGTTTGGGTCAGTACATTCGGCGCTCGGTGCCGGCCGGTGAGCCGCTGCTGGTGGCGGGTGACTTCAATGATTGGAGCGGGCGCTTGGACGAACCCATGAAGGCCATCGGCCTGGAGCGGGCCCGTACTGCGCAGGCGCCCGACCAGCGCCGCGCCACCTTTCCGGCGCTGGCGCCGGTTTTTGCGCTGGACCGCATTTACTTGCGCGGCCTGAGCTGCCGGCGTATGCAGGTGCCACGCGGAGCCACCTGGGCGCGCATGTCCGACCATTTACCCTTGCTGGCCGAGCTCGAACTGGACTGAGGTTCGCCCCGTGTTTCGTGACGGCGTGGTTGATTTTCATGGCGGGCACCTTGCACAGTTGTTGAGTGGGGGCGACGAGTTTTTCCCTTCCCTGATCGAAGCGCTGGGTACGGCCCGCAAGGAAGTTTGGCTGGCCACTTACATCTTCAACGACGATATGTCGGGCCAGCGTGTTGCCGATGCCTTGGTCGCGGCTGCACAGCGCGGTGTGCAGGTGCATGTGCTGGTAGACGGCTTTGGCAGCAAGGCTTGGGTGCCGGTCCTTCGCGCCCTGTTTGCAGATGCCGGCGTGCGCTTCGAAGTGTTTCGTTCGCTGGACCGCTGGTGGTCCTGGTTTCAGCCCCAGCAGTTGCGGCGTCTGCACCAAAAGCTTGTGGCCGTCGATGAACGCGTGGCGTTTGTCGGCGGTATCAATGTCATCGACGACCGGTTTGACATGCACCACGGTTGGTCAGCAGTGCCGCGCCTGGATTTTGCTGTCAGGCTTGAAGGGCCGGTGGCCGTTGACGTGGCGCAGTCGGTGCGCGCCCTGTGGTTGCGCGCGCATCTGGGGCGCGGCTGGCGTGAAGAAGTTCTCAGCTTGGCGCGCAATGCACAACCCATCAAGGGCACCTTGGGCATGTTGCGCCAACTGCGCAGCAGCAACGCCATGCCTGGCGGTCGGGCATCGGAAGCGCTCTTGCGCGTGCCGCCGGTGCGGGCGGGGCTGGTGGTGCGCGACAACATCCGCAGGCGGCGCAGCATTGAGCACACGTATGTGCACGCCATCAACCGGGCCCAAGCGCGAATCGATATCGCTTGCCCATACTTCTACCCGGGCACGCGCTTTCGCCGCGCCATCGAACGCGCTGCCGGGCGTGGTGTGCAGATTCGCCTGCTGCTGCAAGGCAAGGTGGACTACCGTTTTGCCGCCTTGGCTGCACGTGTGCTGTATGAGAGCCTCTTGAGCAGGGGCGTGCGCATCTACGAATACACGCCAGCCTTTTTGCATGCCAAGGTGGCGGTCGTGGACAAGCACTGGGCCACCGTGGGCAGCTCCAACATCGACCCCTTGTCGTTGCTGCTCAACCTCGAAGCCAACGTGGTGCTCATGGACGAGCCTTTTGTCGCCGACCTCAGCGCGCGTCTGGACCAAGCGTTCGGTGCATCAACCGAGGTGGTGGCGCCGAGCATGAGCCGGGGTTGGCGGTCCTGGGCGCTGCGCGGGCTGGTGGCCTGGGTCGCCAACGCCTACTTGCGCATGGCCGGCATCGGCAGCCGTTACTGAACAGCGCTGAGTTGGGTGGTGGGTGGCGGCCCAAACCGGTTGGCGCCCGCCGTGCCGCGAACCAGGCCGTTGTCGAACAGCGCCCACGCCCAACCTACCACCGGGATCAAAACCACCAGCACCCAGGCTGGTGAACGGTTGCGGTCTTGCCAGCGCTTGGCGCTGACAGCCAGCGCTGGATAGATCAACAAAACATCCACGATCAATTCGGCGTGGTCGTCGTCAACGCCCGCGATAGCCAGCAGCGCATGGCCCAAGAGGCCCAGGCCCAGCAGAGCCCCAACGCCATACAGCCAGAACGTGCGGCGAGAAACCCGGCCGCGCCAGGCGCCAAAGATGAAGCGCCAGGATTGCGGGTCCGGTATCCCTTGGTGCTTGGGGCCGTGATTGGGATGTTGATTGGCAAGCGCGCTCATGTTTTGAGAAGTATTCCATGGCTTGAGGGTGGTGCCAGCCGGAACTTGAGCACGCTGATCCGTTGAAAAGACCATCAAGTTGGTCGCATTGTTTGCCGATCTTGTGTCAACCATGAACACAAACGCATTGGCCATCCAATTCAACGCTTCAAGCGCAGCACATGCGGTGCAGCGCTGGCTGGGCGTGATTTTGTGCGCGTTTTTGGTGGCCTGTGGCGGCGGTGAAGCCAGTGGTGCAGCGCCTGAAGTCGCCGCGGCAGCTGCAGCCAGCACTCCAGATGTTTCGCGCGGTGCCCTGGCTGCGCAGGTGGTGACTTCTACGCCAAACGCGTCGGCGACCCGTGTGGCAGCGCCTGCAGCCAGCGTACTGACTGCATCGCAGTTGGTTGTCCTGGTGGCCGAGGGTGATGCGCTGAGCGAGTCTGTAGCGCGCGCCTACCAACAAGCGCGCGGCATTCCACAAGAACATGTGGTGCGCGTGCGCATGCCGTCTGGCGTGGGTGATGCCATCAGCCAAGCTGACTTTGAGCTTTTGAAGCGCGACCTAGACAAACAACTTGGATCGCAAGCGCAAGCACTGCTCGTGACCTGGGCACAACCGTCGCGCGTGCAAGGCCCTTGCGCTATGAGCATCACCAGCGCGCTGACCTTCGGCTTTGATGCGCGCTACTGCGGGCAGTGCAGCCGCACGCAGGCTTCGCCCTATTACAACCACCGCAGCGCTCAACCTTTCACAGACCTGGGCCTGCGCCCGGCCATGATGCTGGGTGCTTCGAGCATCGAGCAGGCGCAGCGCTTGATCGAGCGGGGTCTGCAAGCCGAGGGCTTGATGGCCCAAGGAACCTTGGGGCAGGGCTATTTGATGCGCACGGCCGACAGCGCCCGCAGTGTGCGCTGGCCCGACTTCCAAGGTCTGGCGGCGCTGGCCCTGCCGGGCGTGCAGTGGCAGTACCAAGACGCTTCAGGCGGCGCACACGCGGCCTGGGTCGCCGGCAAAGCGAAGCTGATGTTTTACTTCACCGGCTTGGCCCAAGTGCCCGAAGCCCAGAGCAATGAATGGCTGCCGGGTGCCTATGCCGATCACTTGACCAGTTATGGCGGCCTGCTGCCGCATGCCGCTGGACAAATGCCTGCCACGGCCTGGCTCGATGCGGGCGCCACAGGTAGTTATGGCACGGTTGAAGAGCCTTGCAACTATCAAGAGAAATTTCCCCGTGCCAGTGTGCTGGCTGACCGGTACAGCCGCGGTGAAACCTTGCTTGAGGCCGTCTGGAAATCAGTTCAATGGCCTGGCCAGGGACTGATGCTGGGCGACCCTTTGTCGCGTCCCTGGGTGAGGAGCTAGGGGTGTTTGTGTTTGATTGCCAACGAGACCTGCTGAACAGAAGCGGGCGTTATTTTCGTCACGAGAAGACCCTGCGTGGTTTAGGCCGCGCAGTTGCTTGCACTGGTCGCTGTCTGAGGTCAGGCCTTGCGCCTGATTTGGGCAAACCCATTGAAAGGTGGGGGCGCAAAGTTACGGGCCTAAAGGCACACCGCATGGTGAGCCCACGGCAGCCGGACTGCCAGACCGGCGTTCGCACGGGTTCTTTCGTGGCCTCCTTTGCTTGAACTACGGAGTGTCCATGAAGTCCACTAAAACGATTCCTCGCTTCGGCTTGGCCAGCTTGGCCCTGTCGACCCTTGCTGCTTTGACCGCTTGCGGCGGTGGTGGTGGCGCTGACAGCGCAGCTACAAGCGCCACACCAACGCCGCCTGTCGCCGCAGTGGCCAAGCCGCTGAGTGTCTCTGGCACCGTGACGGGCTTCGGCAGTGTCATTATCGACGGCGTTACCTACGACGACTCGGTCGTCAAGGTGGCCGTCGACAATGGCGCAACGCAGGGCAGCCCTTTGCCCTTGGGTGACCTCAAGCTGGGCATGACCGTGGACGCCACGGTCGAAGACGGCAAGCTCACTCAAGTGACGGTGCGCGCTGCAATGAGCGGCCCCATCGAGCGTATCGATAGCGCTGCGGCCAGCTTCAGCGTTTATGGCCAAACGATCAAAGTGGTGACCAGCGGCGCGACGCCCACGCTTTTTGAAGGCGTTGGCGGCTTGTCGAGCCTGGCTGTCAACGACCGCGTTGAAGTGCACGGCACGGTGGACGCGTCGCGTGCCGTTGTCGCCACGCGGGTTGAGCGCAAACCGCGCGATTCGGTTGAAGCCGGTGTTCGCCTGGGTGGTGCCGTGGCAGCGCTGGACGCCAGTGCCAAGACCTTCAAGCTCAACGAGCTGACGGTTGACTACAGCAGCGCCGCTATCACGCCGGCCAACCAGACCCTGGCTAACGGGGTGGAAGTGGTTGCCTTCGGCAGCGCCGCGCCGGCTTCGGGCCGCTTCACGGCCCAGACTCTGCGCATTCGTGGGGCGGATGACGGTGCACCAATGATTGTGGGTGGCCGGGTCACCAGCTTTGTCTCTTTGGCTGACTTTGCTGTGGCAGGCCAGCGTGTCAACGCGGCGACGGCTGTGCTGGAAGGTGGAACCGCCACCGACATTGCTGCCGGTCAAGCTGTAGCCGCCGAAGGCCGCGTGGTGTCGGGTGTATTGAACGCCGACAAACTGCGCGTCATCAAGACGCCGCTGGACGTGCTGGCTTCGCTGAAGGGTGAGGTGTCTGGCTTCGTGTCGGCAGGTAACTTCAAACTGCGCGGTGCCATCGTGGATGCGTCAGCGGCCACTTTTGTGGGCGGCGCCAAAGAAGACTTGGGCGACGGCGCTTACGTGCAAGTTCAAGGCGCCGTGCGCGGCGACATCTTCCTGGGCTCAAAGGTCGAGTTCCTCAAGCGGCCTGCTGCCCAGGTTGTGAAGCTCAGCGGTGACTTGCGTGATTGGAGCCTGCAGGGCCTGAGCTTCAAGTTGATGGGTCTGTCAGTGCGCCTGGCTCAAGACGCTCAAATCGAAGGAGGCTTGGTTGCCGCTTTGGCCAACGGCCGCAAGGTGTCTATCGAGGGCCTGGCCAATGCCGAGGGTGTGGTCGTGGTCAGCAAGCTGGTCATTCAGCCTGAGGTGGTCAGCCCAACGGTGTCGGTGGTCAGTGGCCGTGCCTATGATGTCACCGGCAGCAGCTTCCGCTTGCCGGGCATGACGATCACACACAGCTCTGCGACCATCTTCGAAGGCGGCACCTCCGCCGATGTGGTCAACGGCGCGCTGGTTTACGTCAAGGGCCGCGTCAGCAGCAACAAGCAGGGCATGTTTGCCAGCTGGGTGGACGTGGTCAAGGGTGACGCCCCTGCCGCCCGCGTGCTGGGCTCGATCAGCGACTTCTCGTCACGATCCAGCTTCCGCGTGAACGGCCAACGGGTAGACGCTTCGGGTGCTGAGATCGTCGACGGTCAGGTCAGTGCCTTGGCCGACGGTGTGATGGTGATGGCGACCGGTTCACTCGTGGAAGTGGACGGCCGGCGCATCTTTGTAGCCACCAAACTGCGTTTTATGCAGTAAGGGTCGATGGGGCATGCAGCCCCATCCTCGCTTCGGGCTCAGGCCCGGGGTGCGGCAGCCGAAGCTGGACCCTTAGCGGCGGCTTCGGCTTCTTTGCAGGAAGGTGCGCACACTGACTGGCTCTTGCCGAGCAGCTTTTTGCTCATCAGCTGGGAACGAGGGCGGTGTTTGCCACACAAGAAGCACGACATCGTGGCTGCCCCAAAGGAGCCGTTTGCTGAAAACGGTGAGCCCGGTGCCTTGCTGCGGTAGCGCAGACCATCGGCATCGATGGTCGTCTTTACTTCGTCTTTGGCCATGTTTCTCTTGGGCTGTAGGCGTGGCGCCTGGATAACCGTGCATTCTAAGGGATGTGCCGGGGGCGGCCCATCAGCTTCCACCCATGGAGGGACGAGAGCTGGGGCTTGACAGCCCCAAAGCACACTCCTCGAGCGCGTCTGAACAGCTTTAAGGCAGGTCTTCTTTTCGGGCGATCGACTGTGGCGGCGCTGCGCATACTGGCGGAATGGACCAAAGTGCCGAGCTGCTCAGGCCTGCAGAAGCTGAAGCCACGCCTGTGCGAGAGGCGTCGCAGCCCATGCACGCCAGCTCAGGCGACGATGGCGCAAGTGTTGAATGGCCCAACCTGCAGTCCTTGAAAGTGTGTGCTGTAGGCCTGACCGACCGCGAACGCAAGGCTTTTGCGCGCTTGTTGGCCGCCCCGGCGCCCGATATGCCCAAACTGATTGCCGTGGAGCCTGAGCGCGCTGGCGCCGCCGATGTGGTTCTGATCGACGGCCGAACCGAAGCCGCACAAGCGTGGTGGAAACGCTGGCAAGCCGATTTGTGCCGCCGCCCCGTCGTCTGGATCGACCAGCCGTCCCCCTTCGAGGCCCACACCACCGTGCCCCGGCCGGTCATCTGGGCGGTTTTGCCACTGATCTTGAGCCGTGCGGCGCAAGTGGCCTTGCCAGCGGCAAACGCCATCATGGCGCGCCACGTGTACGTGAAGCCGGAGCGCGCCTGGCTGGTGGTGTGCGCCACACGAATGGCTGGCGCGCAACTGCGCTGGATGCTGGAGCGCCTGGGTCACCGGGCCACCGTGACGGCGACCGCGCGGGAAGGCCTAGCTGCATTGCACGCAGCGCCCTATGACGGTGTCATTTTGTCGGGTAGCGACGGCGCCACACTGGATGTCTTGGACACCTGCCGCCGTGTGCGCAAGCTCGAACGCCGCTTGGGGCGCTTGCCGGTGCTGGTTTTGGGCGACGAGCCTTCGCCTTGGCACCGCCTGCAAGCGCGCGTCTGGGCCGGAGGCATACACACGGCGCCGTGGCCTGCCCTGGCCAAAGACCTTGACGCGCTCCTGCGCCGATATCCAGCGAAACGCCCAAGTTCGCGGCGCGAGCGCGCCGCAGCCTAAGCGGCCGTACAGGCCCAACCGGGTCGGCTTGTGTCTCTTGCGACAATGCTAGGTTCCAGGAGAACCGCGTCGTGACCCACATTCTTCAAAACCTTCCTGCCGGCCAGCGTGTCGGTATTGCTTTTTCCGGTGGCTTGGACACCTCCGCCGCCGTGCACTGGATGCGCGCCAAGGGCGCCATTCCTTGCGCCTACACCGCCAACCTCGGGCAGCCCGACGAAAGCGACTACGAGGAAATTCCGCGCAAGGCCAGGGCTTACGGCGCGGACATCGCCCGTTTGGTCGACTGCCGCCCGCAATTGGTAGCCGAAGGCATTGCTGCCATCCAGTGCAGCGCCTTCCACATCAGCACCGGCGGCGCCACCTACTTCAACACCACGCCGTTGGGCCGCGCTGTCACCGGCACGGCGCTGGTCGTGGCGATGAAGGACGACGGCGTCAACATCTGGGGCGACGGCAGCACCTACAAGGGCAATGACATCGAGCGCTTCTATCGTTACGGTCTGCTCGCCAACCCGAGCCTGAAGATCTACAAACCGTGGCTGGACCAGCGCTTCATCGACGAGCTGGGTGGGCGCAAGGAGATGAGCGAATACCTTATCGCCAATGGCTTCGACTACAAAATGAGTGTCGAAAAAGCCTATTCCACCGACAGCAACATGCTCGGTGCGACGCACGAGGCCAAGGACCTGGAGTTCCTCAACGCCGGCATCAACATCGTCAATCCGATCATGGGTGTGGCCTTCTGGAAAGACGAGGTGGCGGTCAAGCGCGAAACGGTCAGCGTCAAGTTTGAAGAAGGGGTGCCGGTGGCGCTGAACGGGCGCAGCTTTGCCAGCTTGGTGGAGCTCTTTGAAGAAGCCAACCGCATCGGCGGGCGGCACGGCCTGGGCATGTGCGATCAAATCGAAAACCGCATCATCGAAGCCAAGAGCCGGGGCATCTACGAAGCACCGGGCATGGCACTGCTGCACACCGCCTACGAGCGCTTGGTGACGGGCATCCACAACGAAGACACCATCGAGCAGTACCGCACCAACGGCCGCAAGCTTGGCCGCCTGCTGTACCAGGGCCGCTGGTTCGACCCTCAATGCCTGATGCTGCGCGAGACGGCGCAACGCTGGGTGGCGCGTGCCATCACCGGTGAAGTGACGTTGGAACTGCGCCGCGGCAACGACTATTCGATCCTCGACACCAGCAGCCCCAACCTCACCTACAAGCCCGAGCGCCTGAGCATGGAAAAGGTGGAAGGCGCCTTCACGCCAGCCGACCGCATCGGCCAGCTCACCATGCGCAACCTCGACATCGAGGACACCCGCAGCAAACTGGGCATTTACACCGGCGTGGGTTTGCTGGGTCAAGGCTCTGGCGGCCCGGTCTTGCTGGGTGGGCCAACAAACGAGTCAAAAGGCTGAGGCCAAGCCTTCTGTCGAACAAGCCCAGGTAGATGGGCTCAAAGGCCAGCGGACGGTGATTCGCTGGCGTCGATGAGGCCACGCGCGGCGCGCAGGCCTCCCACCTCGATGCCGTTCCAATTGCGCAGCACCACGTCGCTCATGCTTTGCGTGACGGTGCGGTCGGCCTCGCTGCAGGGCAATAGGCGCTCGATCAAGGCGGCAGTCACCACATCCGCTGCGCGCGCGTTGTTGCCGTCGTCCATTTTTACGGCAACACCGAGGCCCAGCTCCGGCAGGGCGATGCAGTGCACACCTTCGGCGCCGCCTTTGCAGCACACCCGTGCGCCGAAGTGCTGCATCAGCCGCGTGTCCGCACGCCCGCTGCCGGCCACCATGTGCGGCGCGCGGGCAATGGCCTCGCGCAACCGGCGAGCGGCGGCGTCGTGTTCGGCGCCCATGCCGTGCCCGGCGGCCACTTTGGCGAAAGCATGCGCCAGTTTGCGCAGCGGTACCGCGTAAGTCGGTATCGAGCAGCCATCCACGCCCCATGCGGTCTGGCTCAAGTCATGGCCGGTGGCGTGCTGCAGAGCGTCTGTCACCTCGCGCATGACGGGATGTTCGGGTTGAACATAGCCTTTCATGAAGCCGAACAGGTTGCGCCCGTTGGCCCGCCGGCACCCCAAGCACACGAAGCCCGAATGTTTACCTGAGCAGTTGTTGTGCAGTGCACTGGGCGCTTCACCGCGCGCCGCCAAGGCTTTCAAGGAACCGTCGTGATACGGCCAGTGTGTGCCGCACTCCAGTACCCGCAAGTCCACACCGGCTTTGGCCAACATCGATGCGGCGGTAGCTGCGTGTTCGGGTTCGCCGCCATGTGACGAACAGGCCAGGGCCAGCTCCTGGTTGGTGAGTTTCAAGTCATCGGCCGCACCACTCACCACCAAAGGCAGGGCCTGCAAGAGCTTCACGGCGCTGCGTGGAAAGACAGGCCGCTCAATGTCGCCCCAAGCAGTATGCACGGCACCTGCGGCATCAACGACGGCCACCGAGCCGCGATGGAAGCTCTCGACGATGCCGCCGCGATGGGCTTCAACCAAAACTGGCGTGGCGTGTGCATTCATGCGTTTGACTGTAGCGCGCCGCAACACCTCGGCAGAATGCGCACACATGCCCTTATCCGCCCTGGCCCTGGTTGTCGCTGCTGCGCTGATGCACGCGCTGTGGAACGTGGCGGCCAAAAAGGCCAACGGCGATGACCGTTTTGCGCTGCTCACCGTGCTGCTGACGGTGGTGCTGTGGGCGCCTGTGGCCTTGTGGTTTGGCGTGGCCGAAGCGGGCCGCTGGGGCTGGCGCGAGTGGGCCGTGCTGTCGGCCAGCGCAGGCCTGCACGTGCTGTACTTCACCACCTTGCTCAAGGGTTACCGCGTGGCCGACTTGACTGTGGTTTACCCTGTGGCACGCGGCAGTGGCCCCTTGCTGGCCGCCATGGCCGCCGTGCTGGTGTTGGATGAAAGCCTGTCTGCCGTGGCTTTGCTCGGCGTACTCGGCGTTTGCGGTGGTGTGTTTCTCATCGCCGGTGGGCCGGGACTTTGGCGGCAACTTCGGCGCAGCAGCACCATTGGGGAGCAGCAAGCGCAAGGGGCGCAACAGGCCGATGCAGCGCAAGCTTTCGCACAGCGCCGCCGTGTGCTGGCGGGTCTGCGCTGGGGTGCGCTCACAGGCGCACTGATCGCGGCCTACACGGTGGTTGACGGTTATGCCGTCAAGGTGTTGTTGATCGCGCCCGTGTTGGTTGACTACTTCGGCAATGTTTTGCGCGTGCCGCTGCTGCTGCCAACGGGGCTGCGCAGCCAGGCTGCCTTCTTGCAAGCCTGCCGCGCGCAATGGCGCTACGCGCTGGTCGTGGCCGTGCTCGGGCCACTGGCCTACATCTTGGTTCTGACGGCGGTGACGCTGGCGCCGCTGTCACACGTGGCGCCAGCGCGCGAGGTGTCCATGCTGTTTGCGGCCCTGATCGGCGGCCGCTTGCTGGGCGAGGGCGACCGCGGCCCGCGCCTGGCCGGCGCACTGTTGATGGCCGTTGGCGTTACCGCGTTGGCGCTGGGGTGAGGTTCTGGATTCAGGCCATGCGCTGGGCTGCACGGTCAGCCCCTTCGCGCAGCGCTGCCAGCTTCATCCAGGTGATGGCGGGGTCGATCTTGCCGTAGTTGGCGAAGGTGCCAAACCCGCAGTCGGTGCTTGCCACCACACGCTGTGGTCCGACCATGGCGGTATAGCGTTCAATGCGCTGGCGAACGAGTTCAGGGTGCTCCAGGTAATTGGAGCAGCTGTCGATCAGGCCGGGCGCAAGAATCTTGTCCTGCGGCAATTTGGCGGCCTGCCAGACCTCCCACTCATGGTCGTGGCGCGGGTTGGCGGCTTCGAACAAGATGGTGCTGGGCCGTGCGGCGATGATGGGGTCGATGACCTTTTCCAGCGCGATGTCGCAGTGGTGCGGTCCTTCATAGTTGCCCCAGCAAATGTGCATGCGAAGCCGCTCATGTGGAATGTTGGCTGTGGCTGCGTTCAAGGCTTCCACGTGCTGCCAACAGCGCTTGACAAAGTCAGCCTCGCTGAGGTTTTGAAACCCCGTGTGCGCGGCCATGGCCAGGTCGGGGCAGTCCAGCTGCAGATCAAAACCAGCCGCCACGATGGCTTCGTATTCGGGCCGCATGGCGGTGACCAGGTCGGCCAGATAGGCCTCATGACTGGGGTAGTGCTGGTTGGGTTGAAAAGCGGTGACCAGACCCGGCGAAGCCGCGTTCATGAAGCCGCGCGCACCTTGGCCGTGACGTTGCATCGCAAGACTGAAGCGGCGAATGTCCGTGTGGCAAGGTTCCAAGGTTCGCAGCTTCACTGGCCCCACGCATGCGGCCCGCACAAATTCCTGTGCGCCCATGATGTGCGACAGCTTCTTGCGCAGGTCAGGAAAAGGCGCCAAGTCTTTGGCGGGGGTGCGGTCCACATGGCCGCCAAAGCCGTCAATGCGCTCGGTGATGTAGGTCGCGTAACCCACTTTGCCCAGCTCACCGTCGCTCATGATGTCAACGCCCGCTTGCGCCTGCTGCTGCACGGCCTTGTCGATGGCGGCCTGCACCACCTCTTCAAACAACGCCTCATCGACGGCCTGTCCGTGGTCGCGGGCGAGAAGCAGTTCGGCCAGTTGATCGCCTCTGGGCAAGCTGCCGACGTGAGTAGTAAGGATGCGCATGAGGTGATCTTAGTGTCAGTGACTCTGGGATCAGAATACAGAAAGTTTCGACCAAAAACCTGCTGGAGACTCGATATGCATTTCCAAACCCGGCTCAAAAGCCTTGCCTGCGTGCTTGGCTTTGCAGTGACACTGCCCGCTGCCGCGCAAGATGTGGTGTTCAAGTTTCACCACATGTGGCCCACAGTGGCGATGGGGCACAAGCGCGTGGTGACCCCTTGGTGCGACAAGATCGCGGCCGAGTCTTCCAACCGCATGAAGTGCCAGATCCTGCCGGGTCTGTCGGGTGGCGGCACACCCGCGCAATTGGTCGATCGGGTCAAAGACGGCGTGGACGATCTGGTGGTGACGCTGCCGGGATATACGGCGGGTCGGTTCCCGATCATGGAAGCACTTGAACTGCCCTTCATGACCAACAAGGCTGAGCCGGCATCGGCAGCGGCTTGGGACTACTTCAACAAATACGCCACGCGTGAATTCGCCGGCACCAAGGTATTGGCCACCTGGGTTCACGACGAAGGTTTCATCAGCACCTCGGGCCGCCCTGTTGCGAAACTGGCCGACTTCAAAGGTCTGAAAATTCGAGGTGCCAGCCGCCAGTCAACTAAATTGTTAGCTTCTTTGGGTGCTACGCCCATCGGCATGCCCATCACCGGTGTGGCTGACGCCATGACCAAAGGCACCATCGACGGCTACCTCACAGCGTGGGAAATCATCCCCAGCTTCAAGCTGCACGAGGTCAGCAAGTTCCACACCGAAATTGAAGAAAGCCGGCCTTCAATGTTCACAGCGGGCTTCGTCTTTTTGATGAACCAAGCCAAGTACGACGCACTGCCGGCTGATTTGAAAGCCATCATCGACCGCAACAGCGGCGCAGGCCTGTCGCGGCAGACCGGCCGCTACTGGGACGAAGCCACGGCAGTGGGCCGCAAGGCAGCCTCCGACCGGGGCAATTCGTTTGTGAAGGTCAGCGCCGCCGAAACCGACCAGTGGATGAAGGTCTCTGCGCCGCTCTACGATGAGTGGGTGGCCGATATGGACAAGCGGGGACTGCCGGGCAAACAAATGCTGCAGGACGCGCGCAGCCTCATTCAGCGCTACAGCGCCGAGCGCTGACGTCGTCAAGCGCCAGCGCTGTAACCCTGAAAGGCAGGTGGCTCAGGCCAGCTTGGCCGGGAAAGGCAGGCTGCGCACGCGCTGACCTGTCAAACGCGCCACCGCATTGGCCAAGGCCGGGGCGAGCGGCGGCAAGCCCACTTCGCCGATGCCACCCGGCGCGTTGTCGGTGGGCAGCACCTTCACGCTGACGCGGGGCGCCTCGTTGGCGCGTAGCAGGTTGTAGGCACCCAGGTTTTTCTCCTGCGCTTCGCCGCCTTTGTAGGTCAGGCGCTCGCCCAAGGCTGCGGAAAGGCCGAACAGGGCACTGCCTTCCACCTGATTCTGCACGTTGCGTGGTGTGAGCGCGTGGCCGCAATCCACTGCAGCCCACACGTTGTGAACCACGGGACGCCCGTCTTTGATGGAGGTTTCAACCACCATGCCAATAAAGCTGTTCCAGGCCGCAGAGAACGACAAGCCCAGCGCGCGTCCTGCAGGGCGTGCCTGGTTCCAACTGGCCATTTGCGCCACTTCGCGCAGCACGGCTTGGCCGCGCGGCGCTTTGCCCAGCATGTCCAGGCGGTACTGCAGCGGGTCTTTACCGCCGCTGGCTGCCACCTCATCGATCATGGTTTCGATGGCGAACATCAAGTAGCCCGGGCCTACCCCGCGCCAGAAGGAGCAAGCAATGCCGCGATCTTCCAGGCATTGCTGCACCTGGTGGCCTTTGAAGTCGTAGGCGGTTTCAGAGAACTCCATCACGGGGGAGTCTTTATTACCCGCCGCGCGGAACGCGGGCGGTGCCACGCGTGCATACACGCCCTCGGCCGTCACACGGTGGCGCAGACCCACGATGCGGCCGTTGGCATCAACGCCCGCAATCAGGTGCTGCGCAGACAAAGGACGCGGTTTGGCGCGTGTCATGTCGTCTTCACGCGTCCAGATCATCTGCACCGGGACGCCGGGCACAGCCTTCGCGATCAGCGCTGCGTCAACGGCGTACTCGGCTTCGACACGCCGGCCATAACCACCACCCAGCAGCGTGATGTTGACCTTGATGTTCTCTGGCTTGAACCCACCTGCCGCTGCGACGCCACCCACCACAAAACCCACGGTTTGAGAAGGCACCCAGATCTCAATTTTGTCGCCGTCCACCTTGGCGGTGCAGTTCATCGGCTCCATGGTGAACTGGGCCACGTGCTCGCTCGTGTAAGTGGCCTTGATCACCTTGGTGGCGCCTGCAATGCCTTGCTCGGCGTTGCCCGCGTTATGGAAGGTAACGCCAGCGTCCGCCAAGTTCTCGGCACGCGCCACGTACTCTTTCATCGCAGCGGCGCTGTCGTAGCGGCGTGCGCGCGAGCTGGTCGTCCACTTCACCTTTAACAGTTCACGTGCCTGGCGCGCGGTGTAGAACGAATCAGCCACCACAGCCACGCCCGTGGGAATCACCACCACGGCCTTCACGCCTGGCATGGCCTTCGCGGCTGCATCGTCCACGCTCTCGGCCTTGTCGCCTTGCACGGGGCAGGGCAGCAGGCTCGCGTACATCATGCCCGGCAACCGAACGTCTATGCCGTAGATGGCCGTTCCATCGGTTTTGCTGGCCAAGTCAACACGTGGCAGGTCTTTGCCAATGACCTTGAACTGCGACATCGGCTTGAGCATGCTCTTGTCGACTTTGGGCAGCTCGGCCGGTGCCACGGCGGTGCGCGCCAGGTCGCCATAGCTGATGCGGCGGCCGCTGGCTGCGTGAACCACGCTGCTGTTCTCGGCACGCAATTCGGCCACCGGCACCTTCCAGGCTGCGGCGGCGGCACCCAGCATCACCAGCTTGCCTTGCAGGCCGGCCAAGCGCAGCGGCTCGTAATAACCTTGCACCGTGCGTGACGCGCCGGTCACCAAGCCGCCGCCAAATTTTGGGTTGCCAAAGCGCTTGGCGTCAGCCGGGGCCTGCACCACTTTCACGCGCGACCAGTCCAATTCCATGTCCTCAGCCAGCAACATGGGCAAGGCGGTCATCGTGCCTTGGCCCATTTCGGAAGCAGCCGAATAAATGGTGGCCATGTTGTCACTGCCCATCGTGACCCAAGCGACAGGTGAAAAACTGGCGTTGCCCGCAGGTGTTGTGGCACAGCCGCTGAGGTTGAAGCCTAGGCCCACTGTGACGGCACCCGTGCCCAGCACGAAGCCGCGGCGTGTGGGTGCAAAGCCTTCGCTTGCGCTTGTTTCAATAGACTTTGAATTCATAGCTTGATTCTCCTCAGGCCAAGGCCTTTTGCGCGCGCACCACGGCGGCGGCAATTTGGTTGTAGGTGCCGCAGCGGCAGATATTGCCGGCCATTTGTTCCAGCACTTGCTGGTGCGTCAACGGCCCTTTGGCCTGCTTGATCACGGCTGCGGCGGCCATCATCTGGCCTGACTGGCAATAGCCACATTGCGGCGCCTGCTCGGCGATCCAGGCCTCACGCAAGGCCTTGCCTTCGCGTGTTTGGGCCAGGCCTTCGATGCTGGTCACGCGCTTGCCTGCCACAGCGGAAGCGGGGGTCACGCAAGCGCGTGCAGGCGCGCCATCAATGTGCACGGTGCAGGCGCCGCATTGCGCAATGCCGCAGCCAAATTTCGTGCCGGTCATCCCAAGGTCTTCTCGCAGCACCCACAGCAGGGGTTTGTCACCCGGTGCCTGTGTGTTCTGTGCTTTGCCGTTGACACTCAACTGAATCATCGTTTGCTCCTGATCAGACCTTATGAATGCCGCCGAGTGTCTGCACTCAAGCCAAGGCCGGGAATTGGCAGATACGCTTAGGCGTGGTGGTGCTGCATCGCGGCCGCTCGACAATGCGCGCCATGCACAGCCCAGAAGATTTTCAACAACGCCTGTTGGGTGTCGACTTCAGCAGCAACCCCAGCCGGCGCAAGCCCATCACGGTGGCGCGCGGGGTGCGGCAAGGCAGCGTCGTGCGCTTGGAGCGCGTGGATGAATTGCCGTCGCTGGCAGCGTTTGAAGCGATGCTGACCGAGCCCGGCCCCTGGTTGGGCGCCTTCGACTTTCCGTTTGGCCTGCCGCGCGCTTTTGTTGACGCTTTGAACCTGGGCGCGGGCTGCCAGCAGGTGGCTCAGAGCCTGCTCAATACTTGCGTCACGCGTATGGGCTTTCGCGCCTTGGTTGATGCGTGGGGCAATGCTCGTCCGGCAGGCCAGCGGCTGGTTCACCGACGTGCCGACACAGCGCTACCGGGCGTGTCGTCCACCAGCCCGCTTCAAACCCGCTACGTGCCTGTGGGCTTCATGTACTTTGAAGGCCTGCCGCGCCTGCTGGCCGCCGGGGTCGATCTGCCGGGCCTGCACAGCGGCGACCCGGCGCGCGTGGCGCTGGAGGGCTACCCCGGCGCGCTGGCGCACGAGCTGATTGGCCGCCGTTCCTACAAAAACCGCGATGA
This sequence comes from Rubrivivax sp., assembly GCA_965249635.1. Lineage (GTDB taxonomy): Bacteria > Pseudomonadota > Gammaproteobacteria > Burkholderiales > Burkholderiaceae_C > Rubrivivax. Next base: position 1,042,024 of record OZ252249.1, read on the forward strand.
CGCCGACCGCCTCATCGCGCGCAAAGACATGCTTGACGCGCTGGAGCAAGGGCGCACGGCCCTGGGCCTGCGCTGCAGAATGACACATGCCCAGCGCGATGCCCTGACGGCTGACATCAGTGGCGACCGACTCGACGCGATGCTGTGCCTCATGCAAGCCGCCTGGGCCAGCGGTCAGCCGGCCTATGGCCTGCCGCGCGACATGGACCCCGTTGAAGGCTGGATATTGACCGCAAGGGCATGACACCGCAAGCCTGGTTTGCCGCGCGCGGATGGAAAGCGCACCCTTTCCAAAGGGAGGTTTGGGCTGCGATGCAGGTCGGCCGCAGCGGCTTGCTGTATGCCACCACCGGCAGCGGCAAAACCTTGGCGGTGTGGATGGGCGCGCTGCAGCGGCGCCAGCCTGCACCGGGTCTGCAGGTGCTGTGGCTCACGCCCATGCGCGCACTGGCGGCGGACACAACACGCGCGCTGCAAGCGCCACTGGCTGATCTTTGGCCGGGCGCCCAGGTGGGCATGCGCACAGGCGACACGCCAGCGGCCGAGCGTGCACGGCAAGACCGCAAGTGGCCCGCCGCGCTGGTCACCACGCCCGAATCTTTGAGCCTGATGCTCACGCGCGAAAACGCGTGCGCGGTGCTGGGCGAAGTGCACACGGTCATCGTGGATGAGTGGCATGAACTCATCGGCAACAAACGCGGTGTGCAGGTGCAACTGGCGCTGGCGCGCTTGCGGCGCTGGAACTCGGCGCTGGTGGTCTGGGGCCTGAGCGCCACTTTGGGCAATCTGAACGAAGCGATGGCTTGTTTGTTAGGCCGCGCCGATGGCCTGCTGGTGCAAGGCCGGCTCGACAAACGCTTGCTGATTGACACCCTGCTGCCGGCTGAGCCAGGCCGGTTTTCGTGGGGTGGTCACTTGGGTGCGCAGATGCAGCAACCCGTGGTGGACGAGATCGAGCGCTCAAGCACCACGCTGGTGTTCACCAATGTGCGCTCGCAGGCTGAAATTTGGTACCAGTTGCTCTTGCAGGCGCGGCCTGAGTGGGCCGGCAGCATCGCTTTGCACCACGGCTCGCTCGACAAAAGCGTGCGCGATTGGGTGGAGGCGGGCCTGAAAAGCGGTCAGCTCAAAGCCGTGGTGGCCACGTCGTCGCTGGACCTGGGAGTGGACTTCCTGCCCGTGGAACGCGTCATTCAAATTGGCAGCGCCAAAGGGGTTGCACGTTTGCTACAACGGGCCGGGCGCAGCGGCCATGCGCCTGGGCGGGCCAGCCGCATCACCCTGGTGCCGACCCAAGCGTTGGAACTGATTGAGGCCGCTGCCGTGCGCAAGGCTGCGTTGGCAGGCCACGTGGAGCCGCGCCAGACACCTAAGCAAGCACTGGATGTGCTGGTTCAACACATCGTCACTGTGGCGCTGGGCGGTGGTTTCGTGGCTGATGAGCTGTATGACGAGGTGCGCACGGCTGCGGCCTACGAAGCCTTGACGCGTGATACTTTTGATTGGGCTTTGGCCTTTTGCGCCCACGGCGGCAGCAGCTTGGGCGCTTACCCCGATTACCACCGCATCCGCTTGGTTGACGGCGTCTGGCGCGTGCCCGAGCGGGGCATTGCCCTGCGCCACCGCTTGCAAGTGGGCACCATCGTCAGTGAAGCGTCGATGCAGGTGAAGTGGCTTTCGGGTGGCAGCCTGGGAAGCATCGAAGAAGGTTTCATCGCGCGCCTCAAAGCGGGAGACTGTTTTGTCTTTGGCGGCCGTGTGCTCGAATACGTGCGCACCCAAGACATGATGGTTTACGTGCGCAAGGCCAACCGAACCAAGGGCGTGGTGCCGGCCTGGGCGGGCAGCAAGATGCCTTTGTCTAACGAGTTGGCTGATGCTGTTCAGACCATGCTGGTGGACGCAGGCGCGGCCATCGCACGCGACCCCGTTCGCGCGCAGAAGGGGCCGCCCGCCCAGTGCGAGCCTGAAATTCGGTCTGCCTGGCCCATGTTGCTGGCACAGGCAAGCTTGTCGCGCCTGCCCGAAGCAGGCGCAACGCTCATCGAGCGCCACCGCTCGCGCGAAGGCTGGCACACCTTCATCTACCCCTTTGCAGGGCGCAATGTGCACATGGGCTTGGCTCAATTGTTTGCTTGGCGATTGGGGCGCGCGCAACCCAATACGTTTTCGCTCAGCGTCAATGACTATGGGTTTGAAATCCTGAGTGCGAGCGAAGTGCTGCTGCAGCCGTTCGAGAGTGGCGGTTTGTTCAGCGCCGACGAGCTGATGGCCGATGTGCTGGCCAGCTTGAACTCTGGTGAATTGGCGCAGCGCCGCTTTCGTGAAATTGCCCGTGTGGCGGGTCTGGTGTTTGGCGGCTACCCCGGTGCACCCAAGAGCGCCAAACAACTTCAAGCCTCGTCCAGCTTGTTCTATGAAGTCTTCCGCAAATACGACAGCGGCAACCGCTTGCTGGCTCAGGCCGAAGCCGAAGTGTTGGCGCAAGAACTGGACTTGCAGCGACTGACGGCTGCATTGAACCGCCTGCGCGAGCAGCGCAAGGTGTGTGTGGACCTGAATGTGCCCAGCCCCTTTGCGCTGGCCTTGATGGTGGAGCGTTTCCGTGAAGCGATGACCACTGAAAAACTCAATGACCGCCTGGCGCGCATCTTGGCTGCGGCAGACGAGGAGTTGGCACCGGCCGCGCCACGGGCGCGGCGTCGCACGTCACAAAAAGCCGCCCCCGGTCCAGGCCGGGACTGAAGCCCTCAGCCTTGCGCCGCCACACGCGCGGCAGCCAAAAAATCCTTCAGCAGCGCGGCGTCATCAAACAAGGTGGCGTGGCCCGTGGGGTGAAATTCGGGGTGCCACTGCACGGCCGCTACATAGGATCCGCTGCTGCGCCGTATGGCCTCAATCAGCCCGTCTTCCGGGCAGTGGGCCTCCACATGGAAGCCCGGCGCCAAGTCTTTGATGCCCTGGTGGTGGATGCTGTTGACGCGCGCACCTGCCTGGCCTGGGTACAAAGCCGCCAGCCGCGAGCCGGCCTCGAAACGCACTTCGTGGTGCAGTTGATCATAGGCTTGGCGGTCAACGTGGCAACGCGCCTGCGGGCGTTGCGTCGGTATGTCTTGTAGCAGCGTGCCGCCGAAGTGCACGTTCAGCATTTGCAAACCCCGGCAGATGCCAAAGACGGGTTTACCGGCGTCCACGAAGGCTTGAATCAATTCCATCTCATAGCGGTCGCGCACGGCATCACCGGCCCACTGCGGGCACAAGGGCTGCTCGCCATAACTCTGCGGCGCCACGTCGTTGCCACCTTGCAAAAGCAAACCATCGAGTTGATGCGCATACCAATCGAGCCGGACTTTGCTGCGCTGAACCAGGCTGTCGCGCTCAACTTCGGGAATCATCACCGGCATCGCGCCGCCAGACATCACCCAATGCGCCACGGACTGCTCCAGATAGTGCAGGGTGCGGGTCCAGATGCCACCCAAGTCCAGCACCGGGCTTTGCGGCTGGTAGATGCGGGCGGAGACGCCGATGAGCAGGCTGTCTTTCATGAATGGTGCAGCGGAAGTGGCGGCGTGAGTTTAGTAAGCAACTCGTGTGCCGAACCCCCTATTCGACAGCCTGCGGGGGTTTTAATTTGAAGCTGCTGGAATTGTTTGCTGTGCCCATGTTGCCGATGCTGCCGATAGTGCTGACGGTGATGCCGCCCACGATCAAAGCGAATGCCACCGCGTGGTACCACGTCGGCCACTCACCCAGGACAGCGGCGCTCATGACCGCCGCGAACAGCGGCGTCAAGTTGCCGAAAAAAGCGGCCATGGCCGGCCCGCCCTGGGTGACGCCCAGACCCCAACTGCGATAGGCCACGATCGAGGCGCCCAGCGACACATACAGCAGCGCGGCGACCACACCCCAGTCGAAGGTCATCGGCGCCGCGCCCCAGGCTTGTTCGCCAGCTGCAAAAGCGCCCGCAGCAAGGCTGCCCACCAAGGCCTGCAAGAGCAGCAGGCCCGCCCAGTCCCAGCCGTCTTCTGCGCTGGGCCGTTGGCTGCCGCGCATGTGCTGGGGTGGCCGCGCAAGCTGCCAGCTGTAAAACGCCCACCCGATGATGGCTACCAGCACATACAAGTCGCCAGCGACGAACTGCACGCTGGCAAGCGTTTGCCAAGACCCGCGTGCCAAGACCATGCACACACCGGTCAGGCCCAGCGCGGCGCCGGCCACTTGGCGCCAGCCGGGACGCTCACCATAAAACAGCACGCCCACTGCCATCATCCACACCGGCAGGCTGGACGCCACCAGTGTCACATTCAAGGCTGTGGACGTGACGAGCGCCAGGTACTGCAAGGCGTTGTACATGCCGACGCCCAGCAGGCCGATCAAGGCCAACCAGCCCAGCCGTGGTTTGATGAGTTCGGGCCGGCGCAGCACGCGCCAGCCGAAGGGCAGCAGCAGCACGATGGTCAGCAACCAGCGCATGAGATTGAGCGTCAGCGGTGGCACTTGCCCCACCATCAGGCGGCCGACGATGGCATTGCCGGCCCACATCAAGGGGGGCAAGGTCAACAGCAGGGCGAGGCGCGGCGTCAGGCTCATGCGCCCATCTTGCCAGATGGACTGGGCCTCGCTACCTTGCGCATCGGATTGTTTGGCACTTGAACGACGTGGCCATCGCACTTGGCGTACGCTTGCGCTTTCTTTAGCAAAAGAGTTTGAGGAGACAGCATGCCGCGTACCGTCCAAGTGGCCGCCTTCGGTGGACCTGAAAACATGCACATCGTGGATCTGCCGGTGGGCGAGCCAGGGCCTGGTGAAATTCGCATCCGCCACGAAGCCTGTGGCTTGAATTTCATCGACGTCTACCAACGCACCGGCCTGTACCCTAATGCTTTGCCCTTGAGCCTTGGCATGGAAGGCGCGGGCATCGTCGAAGCGGTGGGCCCCGGTGTCACGCACCTGGCGGCTGGCGACCGCGCGGCCTATGCCAGCAACCCGCCGGGCAGTTATTCCGAAGCGCGTGTGATGCCCGCCAAAACGGTGTGCCGCTTGCCTGACGCCATCGACATGGAAACCGGCGCGGCCATGATGCTCAAGGGCCTGACCGCGCAATACTTGCTCAAGAAGACCTTGCCGGTCGAGGGCTTGCAGCCTGGCGACTTTGTGCTGTTTCACGCTGCGGCTGGTGGCGTGGGCCTCATCGCTTGCCAATGGGCCAAAGCGCTGGGCTTGCAGTTGATCGGTACGGCCGGCGGCAAAGCCAAGTGTGACCTGGCGCTGGCACACGGCGCGGCGCACTGCATCGACTACACCAGCGAAGATTTCGTCGCGCGCGTCAAGGCCATCACCGGCGGTAAAGGCGTGAAGGTGGTGTACGACTCCATTGGTAAAGACACCTTCGAGAAAAGCCTTGACTGCCTGCGCCCCTTTGGCCTGATGGCCAGCTTTGGCAATGCCAGCGGGCCGGTGCCCCCTTTTGCGCCGGGCATCCTCGGGCCCAAAGGCTCGCTCTACGTTACGCGCTGTACTTTGTTCACCCACATGGCCACCCGTGAAGCCACGCAGGCCATGGCCGACGATTTGTTTGCCGTGGTGGGCAGCGGGCAGGTGAAGATTCGCATTGACCAGCGTTTTGCCTTGGCCGATGTGGCGCAGGCGCACCGCGCGCTGGAAGCGCGCAAGACGACGGGCTGCACGATCTTGCTGCCGTGAGGCGGAAGCACAGGCCTACCGAGTCGTGGCCGCCGCCAGGTGAGTGGCCACGGGCAACTGGGGGTGGGCCTTGTGCAGCGCTGCTGCACCTTGCTTCAAGCGCGCATTCCAGCCTTTGCCGCGGGTGAGCATGTCGGCCAGCGCGTCGTCCAGTGCGTCGCGGCGGTGGTCACACAGGAAGTTGAGCAGGCAGGCGGCCTGCATCAAGTCCTTGGCCGACTTGACCCTGAAGGTTCCGGTTCGCTCACCGTAAACCACCAACTTGTGAAGTGCGTAGCGTTCAGGGGCCGGCACGTTGACCAGCACCGCGCCTTCCTGGCAGAACAGCACGGCCTGTTCCACGCTTTCCAGCGAGAACTCCATGAACGGCAGCGGTTGCAGTGTGACGTGCAACTGCGGGTGTTGGTAAGGCGCATCGGCACCGCGATGCAGGGGCGTCAAAAAATCCAGGCGAAAGTCAGGCTCTGAAGGGATGAGATAGGTTCCGCCGACTTTCCCGCTGAGGCCCGACACAGGTAAAAAGCCCATGGCCAGTGACGTGATGGCTTCATCGGTGTTGACTTCCACGTTGTTGGGCAGCAAGAGTGAAAGCTTCTTACCGGCATGCGTAAAGTCGATGTCCTGCGTGCGCGAATCATCACCCCAGCGCACGCCCAGGGCATTACCAAAGGCGATGAACGCGTGTGTCCCGATGAGCACACCACCGGCACGAAAGAACCCATAGTCAGCCAGGCGACGAATGACACGAAAGTGCCTGGGCAACAAGGCTGCGTTGCCCAAGGCCATGGCCGAACGAGCCAGTGGCCCCAGGGCTGCCGTCGCGCTGGGCGCGGCCTTCTGCGCCATCAACTTTTGCACCGGCTCGCCATCAGGGCCGACATACATCTGGTGCAGCTTTCCGGAAGGCTCAGTGAATTGGAAATACCAATACTTGCGGCCCTTCACGGTCTTCTCGTTGAAAGAGCCCTGAAGATCTGAAAAGCCCCGCACACGCTCAGCGCCAAGCGCGGCGTCCAAGAGCTGTGCGTAGGCGGTTTGCGTGGACAGGGACTGTTCGGTGTAGAGAGTACGCACGGTTCGCGATGGTTATACTTAGAGTTTATAAAAGTTAGTATAACTACTATCGACCGATAGCCGGTGGACTGCCCGGATTCTGCGATACGGCTTCGCTTGGCTCGCGCACTGCGTGCGGGGGTTAGAGTGACGGCGCCAACACCGCACAACGAGATCGCCGAATCAAAGCGGCTAACCGACTTTTTGCGCTTCGAAGTGAAGATCTGAGCGAGGCGCCTATGCACCGTTCAAACTGCTGCTTTAGTTGGCTCTGACAATTCAGCGAAACCCAGCCAACACGCGGTCCATCGCCAGCAAAAAGGGCTGCTGCATCAGGGGCAGTGTGAGGAACATGCCCATCAGCCCCACGCCCAGTGTGATGGGGAAGCCGATGGCAAAGATGTTGAGCTGCGAGGCCACGCGCGAAATCATGCCCAGCACCACGTTGACAAACAACAGCATGGCGATCAGGGGCAGGGCGATCCACAGGCCCGTGGAGAAAATTTCTGCGGCCCAGCGGTGCGGCATGGTGCTGCTGAGAAAGGCCAGCGGGTGCGGGCCCACGGGAAAGGCTGTGAAGCTGTCGACCAGCGCGGAGATGACCAGCAGGTGCCCGTTGATGACGACAAAAAGCCAGCTGATGATGGTGCCAAAGAACCGCGCGCTGGCCGTGCCCTGGCTGGCACTGATAGGGTCGAAAAAGCCGGCGAAGTTCAAGCCCATTTGCAAACCGATGAGCTCACCAGCCAGCTCAGCGGCAGCGAACAGCACGCGCACGGCAAAGCCCAATGACAAACCGATGATGACCTGCTGCACAACCAGCATCAGCGCTGCGGGTGAATCCAAGGGCACCACAGGCATGGCAGGTAAGCTGGCTTGGGCGGCCACGGCGATGAAGCCGGCCAGTGCGATGCGCACACGCGCGGGCACTGAACGTGTGCCCAGCACCGGCAGGGCGGTGAAGAGCGCCAGTGCGCGCAAGAAGGGCCAGAACAGCGGGCTCAGCCACGCCAGTATTTGCGCTTCGTTGAACGTGAGCATGTGTCACCCACCGCCCATGCGCATGCGGCCGTTCAACCCACAGCCGACGGAATGGCCAGCAGCATGCTGCGCAAGTAGTCGATCAGCGTGTTCATCATCCAAGGCCCCATCACAGCCATCACGGCGACGGCCGCAATGATCTTCGGCACAAAGCTGAGGGTGGATTCGTTGATTTGTGTGGCGGCTTGAAAGATGCTGACCAAAAGGCCAACGACCAAAATCACGATGAGCATCGGTGCGGACACCATCAGCAAGGTGTACAGGCCGTTTTGGCCGTAAGAAAAAACGCCTTGTGCGTCCATGGTGCAGTCTGCCTAGAAGTCGGGTTGCTTGAAATTCAGGTCGAGAAGCTGGCCGCCAGCGAGCCCATCAGCAAGTTCCAGCCGTCGGCCAACACAAACAGCATCAGCTTGAAGGGCAAGGCCACCAGCACCGGGCTGAGCATCATCATGCCCAGGCTCATCAACACGCTGGCTACGATCATGTCGATGACCAGGAATGGGATGAAGATCAGGAAGCCGATCTGGAACGCGCTTTTCAGTTCGCTGGTGACAAAGGCCGGCACCAGCACGCGCAGGGGCACGTCCTCGCCTTTGGTTTCAGCTGGTAGCTTGGCGAGTTTGCTGAACAACTGCACATCGCTTTGCCGCGTTTGCTTCAACATGAATTCGCGCATGGGCTTTTCGCCCCGCGTGAGGGCTTCGGTAAATGGGATTTCGTTGCGCGAAAACGGACCGTAGGCCTCGGCGTACAAGCGGTCCAGTGTGGGCGACATGACAAAGGCCGTGAGAAACAGGCTCATACCCACGATGACCTGGTTGGGTGGCGCAGCCGGTGTGCCCAGTGCCTGGCGCAACAGAGATAGCACGATGACGATGCGTGTGAACGAGGTCATCAGCAGCATCACCGCTGGCAAGAAGCTCAGTGCCGTGAAGAACAGCAAAGTTTGGATAGGCACCGAATAGCTGGTGCCCGCGGCCCCTTGGGCCACGATCAAGGGCAAGCCGTTGTTGCCGCCTACGGCGTCAGCGCCTTGGGCTTGGGCCAGGCCAGATGCCGACAACAGCAGCAGGGCCCAGACCGGCGCAAGAGAAGGTTCAAGCCGCATGGCTGAAATTTGCGCACGAAGTCGGGTCATGAAAGGCGATGCGGTGATCACGTAGGGCAGGGCGTTAAACGGCGGCGTCAAGAGGGGCGGCTTCTTGCGGCGGCAGGGTGTGCAGCGTGGTGATCTGGTGCGGCGTGACGCCCAGCACCAGCCACTTGCGGTCGATGCCCGTGCCTACCTCCACCGTCACCACGCGTTGCGTGGCCGACAGCGGCAGCACCGCCACGCTGCGAAGTGACTTGCTCTTTCCCGGGCCTGTGCCGCCCAGTGGAGAACGCTTGAGCAGCCACAAGGCCGCCGGGATCAGCGCCAGGACCACCAGAAAAGACAACAAAGACTGCATGGCGCCGTCAGGCATGGCTGCGTTCTCGATTCAGGTTTTGCTCAAGCGGCGCATGCGCTCGCTGGGCGTGACGATGTCGGTCAAACGGATGCCGAATTTGTCATTCACCACCACCACCTCGCCTTGGGCAATGAGGTAGCCATTGACCAACACGTCCATAGGCTCACCGGCCAGCGCGTCCAGCTCAACCACCGAGCCCTGCGCCAGTTGCAGGATGTTTTTGATCGGAATCTTGGTGCGGCCCAACTCCACCGTCAGCTGGACGGGGATGTCCAGGATCATGTTGAGGTCGTTTTCGGCCTGGCCATTGACACTGGGCGTTAGCGGTGCAAATGAAGCCGGCGTCACCTGTGCGGGCGTGGCGGCCTTGGCAGGTGCCGTAGCGACCTCGCCGCCAGGGGTTTTGCTTTCTTCAAGCGCGGCCGCCCATTCGGCCGCCATCGCGTCTTCGGCGCTGGTGTTTTCGCTCACGGCTTGACCTCAGATGTGGCTGGTGTGGTGCTCATTCGGGTACTCATGCGGGTACTCAATTGCGATCGCCCAGCCAGCCCACGGCGGGGCCAGTCAGGGCGTTGTTGATCTTGACGGCGTACTTGCCGTTGGTGGTGCCGTAGCTGCACGAAAAGATAGGCACGCCGTCCACCTTGGCTTCGATGTTGGGGTCCAGGTCCAGCTCAATAAAGTCACCGCGCTTGAAGGCCAGCAGTTGTTCAACCGTGGCTGTGGTCTGTGCCATTTCGGCCACCAGTTCAACTTGCGCGTCTTTGATCTGGCTTGTCATCAGGTTGACCCAACGGCGGTCGGGCTCTGACGAATCACCCACCATCGCGGAGTACAGCGAATCGCGAATCGGCTCCAACGTTGAATAGGGAATGCAGATGTAGATGGTGCCTGTGGTTTCGCCAATTTCCAGCGTGAAACCGGTGGACACCACGATCTCGCTGGGCGTGGCGACGTTGGCAAACTGCGGCTGCATTTCGGAGCGTTGGTACTCCAGCTCCAAGGGGTAGATGCCTTGCCAGGCCTTTTTGTATTCGGCCGCAATCACCTCGACCAAGCGCAAGATGACGCGCTGCTCGGTGGGCGAAAAATCGCGGCCCTCGATGCGGGTGTGGTACTTGCCTATGCCGCCAAACAAGGCGTCAATGGCTGCAAAGATGACACTGGGGTCGCACACCACCAGGCCTGAACCCCGCAGCGGTTTGACCGAGACAATATTGAAATTGGTGGGCACCACTATCTCGCGCAAAAAAGCGCTGAATTTGTGTACCTTGATGCCGCCGATGGAGACCTCTGGGCTGCGACGGATGAGGTTGAACAAGCCCACGCGAATGTTGCGCGCAAAGCGTTCGTTGATGATTTCCATCGTGGGCATGCGCCCACGAACAATGCGTTCTTGGTTGCCCAGGTTGTAGTCGCGAATGCCGCCAGTGGGCGCTTCGTCTGCGTCCAGCTTCTGGCTCTCGCCGGTGATGCCTTGCAGCAGCGCATCAACCTCGTCTTGCGACAGGATCTGCTGGTTCATGCCTCAAACACCTGGGGCCGTGCGCGGTGAGTCATCAGCTTCACTGGATGATGAAGTTCGAAAAATGCACGGCAGTGATCGGCAATTGCACGGGTGCCTTTTTCTTCTTTTTCTTCGGCTTGGGGTCTTCTGCCTCGTCATCGTCGTCGGGTTCCACGCCCAAGGCACGCGAGGTTTCTTTGCGAATCTGCTGCGCCAGTTTTTCCTTGCCTTCGCGCTCCATCAGCTCGCTGGCCGACTTATGCGCCAGGATCATCAGGATGTTGTTGCGGATGACGGGCATGTAGGCCTTGACCGCGTCGCCCTGTTTGGCGTCGTCCACTTCCAGGGCAATGCCGACTTGCGCATAGCGCTCCGCATCACGGTCAGCCAGATTGACGGTGAAGGGTTCCAGCGGCACGAAGACCGGGGCGTGTTTGGGGTCGCGCGCCGCGGCCGCGTGCCCCTTGGCGTCTTTGGCGGGCGCGTGCCCACCTTCTTCGGCCTCGGCCTCAGCGGCGGCGGCTGCCGCAGCCTTGTTCTTCATGATCATGTAAGCCGCCGCGCCGCCGCCAACGAGCAGCAAGAGCACAACCGCGCCGATGATGATCAGCAGCTTCTTTTTCTTGCCGCCCTTGGGCGCGGCAGCGCCGGCGTCGGGGGCAGCCGTGGCGGTAGACATGCGTTCTCCTTGATGGACTCAAAGGGCCATTCGCGCACCCCACCGGGGCGCCATTGGCCGTTGAATGCCATTCTTGAGCGCGATGTGTGCCGGCTATGCCACGAAAAGCGGTAGCAATGCGGTGCTTGCCGAGCCCGCTGGCCGTGTAAGGGCCTGCGACGAGCCTCAGGCGTAGAGGTCGACGAGGCCCGCTTCCTGGCCAACGCGGGCACGGGCGCTGGCTGCGGCCACGGCATCTGCACTCGTCCTTCGGCGTGTGGCCAAGCCGTTTGCCGCTGTGCCCGCTGGCGCTGCCACTCCCGCCATTGCTATTGGCCTGGTTGCCGCCTTGCGAGCTGTTTGCTGCGAAACACCACCGCCGCTCAAAGTGAAGCCGGCTTCACGAAGCGAAGCGGCCAGTGACGGCAATGCTTGCTCCAAGGTCTGGCGCGTGCCGGCCAGTTCGGCGCTGAAGTCCACGCGCACCTGGCTGCCTTCCAGCGCCAATTGCACCGTGATGGGACCCATATCGGCGGGGTGCACGTTCAGGCGGGCTTGCTCGATGCCGTCCCTTGCCAGCAGGGCGATGCGTGCGCCCAGTGCAGGTGCAAAGGCCGAGCTGCCGATGGCGGGTTCGATGGTGGCTTCAAATGGGGCTGCGGCTTGTACGGCCGCTTCGGCGGTGGCGGCCTGTACGGTGGCGCGCGCCAACTGCTCAGCTTGCGCAATGAGCGGGGGCAGGACTGCCGCATCTGCAGTTGACGCCGGCCGCCTGCGTGCCCGCCGTTTCCGTCGTTGCGCCAGTAGCCGCCTTGTCGCTGAGCTCTATGGGGCTGTCGCCGAGCGGCTTGGCCGCGGTGTCGGTTGTTGTGGGTGGCGTGGATGCCGCCGCGGCTGCCGTGGTGGTTGCTGCGGGCTGCGCAGCCAGCTGCGCGTTTGTGCTGGCGGCCGAGGTCGGCACGCCGCCTTCCGCGCCTGCGCTTGCCAAGCCGGTGCCGTCGCTGGCCGCAACGTCGCTTGCCAAGCTGGAACCCACGGAGGGTGAGGAGCCGGTGTTGGTCCTTGATGCAGCCAAGGCAGCTGAGGCAGCGGACCCGGTCACCGACGCGGCCGCTGCTGTGGCCACTTGCGGAGCCAACTGCTGCGCCACCTGAGAAACCGCCTGAGACGCCAACAGTGCCAGCAGAGCTGCGTTGGGGTCGGTGGCCGCAGCCTGTTCTGTGCGGTCATCTGCCCCGGATGCATCTGCGGCCGCCAGCTCGGCTTGCGTGTTCATGCCTATGATGCCGTCCGTTGGGGATTCGTTCGCTGGCGTACTTGAAGTCGATCCAGACAAATCGATATTGCTCGCGCTGGCCATGCTGGCCGCCAGACGAACGGCCTCGCGCAGTGCGGCTGTGAGTTCGGTGCTGGCGGGGGCCGCAGAGGCATCGCTTGCGGTGGCGGCAGGGGTGGCGGTGGGGTCGACGACGCCTGCGTCGCTGGCGGTGTTGCTGGGCGCAACTACCGTTGTTGTTGCAGTGGACGCTGAACCGAGGGACGGTGCTGTTTGCGATGGCGGCAGCTCGGTGCTTGCGGATGAATCCGCACCGGCGGCCGGGGCTGCAGCCGCGGCGTCAGCGGCCACAGACGCCGGCTGGGACGCTGCGGCGTTAACGAAGCTTGCGTTGGCGGCGGCTGCGGCAGCGCTGTTCGCACTGTTTGGGCCGGTAGCGCTTGCTTCTTGGCTGGCGACCTCTTTGGGGATGATGACGGCGCCGGCATCGGCGCCGGCGTCAATGCAGTTGCCGTCATGGGGCAAACAAATGGGTTGATCAATGGCTGCAGCGTCTGCTGGAACGGTTTGATCGGCGGCCTGGTCTTCGTTGACAGTGGCGCTGGCCGATTCACAAGCCCCGGCCACAGATGTCGAGTCGCAGTCAGCCGGTTGGGTCGCTGGATCTGCGGTGCATTGCAGTCCCGCAACGGCCATGATGTCGGCGGCGCTGCAGAGGTCACGCGTTGATACGGACGCCGCAGTGGCCGCATTGGCGTCGCCCGCTGCGGGTGATGCTGTCTTGGCGTCGGCTGCGCCGGCCTTTGAGCCATGCCGCCCGCGCCTGCCGGCAGCCTCGGCATGAGACGCGTCGAGCGCGCTCTTTGCAGCCCAAGATGTAGTGGAGGTTTGTGAGCTTGCCGATGCCGGCGCGGTGTCGCTGCTACTGGTGTCGCTCGCCGGGCTGCGCTGGCTTGGCGGTGTGTGTGTTTGTGAATGGGCCTGTGCTTGAGGCCTGCGCGTTGGTGCGTTGTGAGCCTGTGGCTTGGGCCGTGGACCTTGATGTTGGCGCAGAGCTTGAGCTCGAATTCGATGCAGTCCGCGCCGTTGACGCACGGTTGTTGTTAACTGCGCTGTTGGCCGCGTTGTTGGTGCTGCGGGCGGCGGGCTGGTTTTGGTGCGCACCCTTCAGGTGCTGGCCAAAGCTGGCGCCTGGGCCGCCCGAGCTCCGTGTGACGGATGTCTCGGCGCCCAGGGCGGTGGCGCTCACCGTTTCGCGCGAGCTGGCTGCCGAGTTGACGCTAGTGGTGGCGGCTGTGCTGGCGGAAGACAGGCTGGGCAGGGTCAGTGCGGACATGGCTGGGTCTCCTGATGCGGTGCGCTGGGATGGCTGGGGTCGGGCTGATCTTGTTGGGCGTGCGGGTCATGCGGCTCTGCATGAACCGCTGCACGGGGGCGCTGTGCCATTTGGTCAATGGCCTGCTGCTCTCGCCGCTCATGTTGGGTGTTGGCTTGACGCTGGCGGCGTTCAATGAGTTTGTCAATCGCCGCCAACCGGGTCTCGGCGGCCAGCAGCGCAGCGCGGCGCTGTAGCGCCAATTTGACCGACTGCTGCAAGCTGGTCTGGTGCTGTTCCAAGGCATGGTCCAGCCGCGCCAAAAAATTGCGCGCGGTGTCCATCTGGATGGCGTCGGTGTTGCGCCCGCGCGGGGTCACCCAGCGCACGGCTGTATCGGTGCGGTAGCTGTGCAAGGTTTGGCCTTGCGTGCGCGCTTGGGTGCATTGCCGTTCAACTTGTTGCAAGGCGCGTTGCGCTTCGTCACGCACGCTGCGCGCTTGTTCGCGCACGACCAGCAGGCTTTGAACGGCTGCATTCATGCTCAGGCGGCCAGTTGCATCAAACGTTGCACCGACTGCGGCATGCCCGCAGCGTCCAGCATGTCTTGCTGCAGCATGTCGGCAATGGCGGGGTGGTTGTGCACGGCGCGGTCCAATTCAGCGTCGTGCCCGGCCACGTAAGCGCCGATTTGAATCAAGTCGCGGGCCTTGTTGTAGCGCGACCATTGCTGGCGGATGTGGCGCGCGGCAGCCTGGTGTTCGCGCGGAACCACGGCATTCATCACGCGCGAAATGCTGCGCTCCACGTCAATGGCGGGGAAGTGGCCGCTTTCAGCCAACTCGCGCGACAGCACGATGTGCCCGTCCAAGATGCCGCGGGCAGCATCCGCAATGGGGTCTTGCTGGTCATCACCTTCGCTGAGCACGGTGTAGAACGCGGTGATCGAGCCCACGCCCCGCAGCCCGTTGCCTGAGCGCTCAACCAGTTGTGGCAGCTTGGCGAAACAACTGGGCGGATAGCCTTTGGTGGCCGGTGGCTCGCCGATGGCCAGCGCAATTTCACGCTGCGCCATGGCATAGCGCGTCAGGCTGTCCATCAGCAACAGCACGTGTTTGCCTTGGTCGCGAAAGTGTTCGGCGATGGCGGTGGCATAGCTGGCGCCTTGCAAACGCAGCAAGGGCGGTGAATCCGCCGGTGCGGCCACCACCACGCTGCGGGCCAGACCTTCTTCGCCCAGGATGTCTTCGATGAATTCTTTGACTTCGCGCCCGCGTTCGCCGATCAGGCCCACGACGATGACGTCGGCTTTGGTGTAACGGGCCATCATGCCCAACAGCACCGATTTGCCCACGCCAGTGCCGGCAAATAAACCCAAACGTTGGCCACGGCCCACCGTGAGCAAGGCGTTGATGGCGCGCACGCCCGTATCCAGCGGTTCGCGGATGGGGTCGCGGTCCATGGCGTTGATGGGCCGGCGTTGCATGGGTTCTTCGTGCAGGCCTACAGCGGGCTCGCGGCCGTCCATGGGGTGGCCCATCGGGTCCACCACACGGCCCAGCAGACCGTCGCCCATGGGCAGGTGCAGACCTTGGTCTTCACCCCGGCGCCAGGGGTGCGAAGCCACGCCCCATCGCGGTGGTGGTGCACGCCGTTGCCGGGGCTGAACCCAGGCGCCGTTGGCCAGGCCGTGCAGCGTGGCCGTGGGCATCAGGAATGCGCGGTCGCCATGAAAGCCCACCACTTCGGCGGTGGCTACGGGCCGACCGGGGTTGTGGATTTCGCACAGGCTGCCGATAGGCACTTGCAACCCGACAGCCTCCAGCGCCAAGCCCGCCACGCGCGACAAGCGGCCACGCACAGCCAAAGGCTGCGGCGCATCGGCAAAATTTTCCAGCGAGCTGAGGTACTGCTCCCAGCGTGTTTGCCGCGCAGCGGCGGCACTCAGTTCGGGCGACGTTGAAGGGGCTGCGGCTTTCAAGGGGCGATCTCTTCAGAATCAAGAGACGGGTCCGGCGATCCAGCGTCTTCGACAGATTCCGCAGGCTCAGCAGTTGCGGCGGATTCAGAGGTTTCGGCGGCAGCCTCGGGTGCCTCTGGTTCGCGTGGTCCAACATCGTTCAAGGGCAAGCTGCTACCCAGGCTTCGTGAGGCCTCTTCCCAACGCTGTTCGAGCGTGGCGTCCACGGCGGCCACATCGGCTTGAACACGGCAGCCTCCGCGCGCAATGCCGTCTTCGGCGCGAACGCGCCCACCACGGGTTTGGAGCAAGTCACCCAAACCGTCCTGCACCAGCGCCAAATCTTCGGCATGAACCAGCAGCTCGATGCGGCGTGCACTTTGCGAGATGGCCTGCACGGCGTCGCGCGCCAGCGCCAAGATGTGTTCAGGGTGCGCCTTCAACTCTTGCCGCAGCACCTGGCGCGCCAAGCGTACGGCTGCACTGGACAGCGCTTCGGCCATGCGGGGTTCAAGCTGGCTCCACTGGTCTTCAAAACCGGCCAGCCACTGCGCCAAGTGGGCGGCAGTTTGCTTTTGAGTTTTTTCGATGTGCGACTGCTTGAACGCTTCCAGTGCCTTCAGGCCATCGCGGTAGCCTTCTTCGTAGCCCGCTTTGCGTGCCTGGGCCGCAGCCAGCACGGTTTCCGGGCTGGGCGGCGGCGGAGCGGGTTCGTTGGTGGCACTGGAAAGGCTGGGTCGGGCGCGCACCGTCGGCGCGGCGCCAGCCGCCGGCGCGCTCAAGGCATCCGGGCGCCAAGAGTCGAATGAGCCCAACTCTTCAGCGGGGATGATGCGTGAATAACTTCCCGCTGCTTTGGCACCAGTCGGAAGCGGAATATTCAGCAAGGGCCGCAACGGGGGCCTAGACAAATTCGTCATCGCCGCCCGTGGCCAACTGGATCTGGCCTTCGTCCATCAAGCGCCGCACCACCTTGAGCATTTCTTTCTGTTCGTTCTCGACCTCGGACAGGCGCACCGGCCCGCGCGATTCGAGGTCTTCGCGCAGCGTTTCCGCCGCACGGCTGGACATGTTCTTGAACACCTTCTCGCGCATCTCCGGCGTGGCGCCCTTGAGCGCGATAACCAGCGAATCAGTTTGCACCTCTTTGAGCAGCGCTTGCATGCCCTTGTCGTCCAGCTTCTCGAGGTCGTCAAAGGTGAACATGCTGTCGGTGATCTTCTGCGCCAAGTCGGCGTCGGACTCGCGCACGTAGTCGAGCACCGAGGTCTCGGCCGCGCTGCCCAGCATGTTGAGGATTTCCGCAGCGGGTTTGATGCCGCCCAAGCTGGCTTTGCGTGAGCGCTCGCCGCCCGACAGCACTTTACCCAAGACGTCGTTGAGATCTTTCAGCGCTGCGGGCTGGATGCCGTCCAGCGTGGCCACGCGAATCATCACTTCGTTGCGCTGCCGTTCGGTGAACTGTTTGAGCACCTCGGCGGCCTGGTCGTATTCCAGATGCACCAAGATGGCCGCCACGATTTGCGGGTGCTCGTTGCGCAGCAATTCGGCCACGCTTTGAGCGTCCATCCACTTCAGGCTTTCAATGCCGGAAACGTCGCTGCCCTGCAAGATGCGGTCAATCAGCAGGTTGGCCTTGTCTTCGCCCAGCGCTTTGCGCAGCACCGCCTTGACGTATTCGTCGGTGTCCGGCACGAGCATGCTTTCGGCCTCGGCCAGCTCGATGAACTTGTCCAGCACGGTGGTGTAGCGCTCGCGCGAGACGGCTTTCATCCGCGCAATGGTTTCGCCCAGGCGCTGCACCTCTTTCGGTTGCAAGTGCTTGAAAACTTCGGCCGCTTCTTCTTCGCCCAGGCTCATGACGAGGATGGCAGCATCCTCCAGCCCGGTGTCGTCAAAAGTTCCTGAATCGCGCGCCATGGTGCTTGACTCAGGTGGTGGCTTCTTCGCCAGTCATGATGCCGCGCAAAACGTTGGCAACGGCGGCGGGGTTGTCCTTGGCCATGGCGCGTGCTTTCATTAGCTGGTTGTTGCCCACCACAGGCGCTTCCAGGAAGGCCGGCGAATCGCCGTTGGGGTCGGGCAGGGCATTGGCGTCGTCGACCACCGCGCTAAGGTTGGAGCCCGGCTCCTTGGAGTCGTCTTCAACCAATTTGACCGGGGGTGCATTCAGCGTTTTGAGTGCCGGGCGAACCATCGTGAGCACGATCAACAAAGCCACGAAGCCCAGGCCCACAGGAACGGCTGCGGTGCGCAGCAAGTCTTGCAACCAAGGTTGTTGCCACAACGGCACTGCCTCCGGTTTGGGCGCTTCTTCGTTGAGGAAAGGCGCGTTGATGACCTTGACGGTGTCGCCCCGCTCTTTGTTGAAACCGATGCCTTGCTCGACCAGCGCGGTGAGTTTTTCGATCTCGGCGTCGGTCAAGGCGGTGGGGGTGTTTTTGCCCTTGGGGTCGACCACGCTGCGGTGGTTGACCACCACGGCGGCGGACAGGCGCTTGACAGACCCTGTTGCGCCGCGGGTGGTGCGTTGGGTTTTGTCCACCTCAAATTGCGTGTTGGCGTCGCGCCGGCTGTTGCCACCAGCACCAGACTGCGTGGGTTGCAATTGCTGCGCAGCGCCATTGATGGGCGCGTTGGCTGGGCTGGGCGGTTGGTTGCTTTGCGCGCCAGGCACGCCTGAAGGCGGCGTGGGTGTGGCGCCGCTGGATTCAGACGTCTGCAGCGTTTTCACGGCCGCAGGCTCCTGCCCTTGGTTGGGCCGGTACTGCTCGCTGACGGACAACGATTCAGAAAAGTCAACCTCGGCGGTCACGGTGGCGCGCAAGTTGTCGCGCCCCACCACCGGCTCCAGCAATTCAAGCAAGCGCCGTTGCAAGTGGTTTTCAACCTGGTGAACGTATTTCAACTGTTGGGCGTCCAGGCCGCTGCCGTTGCTGGCATCTTGCTGGGTGAGCAGCGTGCCTGTGCCGTCCACCACGCTCACAGCCTTGGGCGCCAGATCGGGTACGCTGGCTGAGACCAAATGAACGATGCCCGCCAATTGCGCAGCATCCAAGCTGCGACCCGGGTGCAATCCCACGACCACCGAGGCCGACGGCTTTTGTTGTTCTCGGAAAAAGCCGTTGGCCGCGGGCATCGCAAGAAGCACCCGCGCGCTCTGCACAGCCGACAGGCTGGAGATGGTGCGCATCAGCTCACCTTCGATGGCGCGCTTGATGGCCACGTTTTCGCCGGCTTGCGTTTGGCCGAACTTGGGTGCGTCCAAAAGCTCGTAGCCGCCGGTCGCCGCTTTGGGTAGCCCCAGCAAGCCCAACTTCATGCGCACATCGTGAACTTGTGCCGCAGGCACCAGGATGGCGCCGCCGCCTTCGCTGTGTTTGTAGGGCACGTTCATCTGCGACAACTGCGCGATGACCGCACCGCCATCTTTGTCCGACATACCGGAGAAGAGCACGCGGTAGTCGTTCTTGCCACCTTGCATGCTCATGGCGATGGCAATGGCGGCCAGGGCCGATGCGCCAATGCCCAGCATCAACACGGCCTTCAACGGCAGCGCGGCAAACTTCTCGCTCCAAGTGGGCGGCTTGGGCTTGTCGTCTGGCGTGGCGTTGGCAGCGGTGGCGGTCAGTTCAGTGGCCATGCGTGAAGAAGTTCGGTGCGATCAGGTCGGTCCATCGGGTCTTACAAGAGGGTCTCAAGTTCCCTATGGAAGCGGCCGATGGATTGTTCGATACCGTGGCGTGTCCATAGGGAGCGAGAAGCCCAGCAAAGCCTGGGCAGTTCGCACCATTGCGGTGATGTTTGGGGCCTAAAGTTCGGTCCACACCCCAAGCCATGGACGTCAAGCTCAAACCCTTCGACTTTGCTCAGGCCGCTGCGCGTGCAGGATTGCGCACCGACGGCTTGCCGCTGCGTTCGCCAACGGCTCCGAACGCCACCAACGCACCCGCGGCGGGCAACTTCCGCTCCGCCATGACGGAGGCTTTGGAGTCGGTGAGCCGCCAGCAAATGGACGCCGCGCGCATGCAGCGCGAAGTTCAACTGGACAACCCGACGGTGAGCCTGGAAGAAACCATGGTGGCCATGACCAAGGCCAACCTCGGCTTTTCAGCGGCGGTACAGGTGCGCAACCGTCTGGTGCAGGCTTACACCGACATCATGAACATGCAGGTTTGAGGACCGCCTGCGCTCAGCAGGCCGGGTAGGACAGGCTGGAACCGGCTGGTGTGCAGATTCGTGCGCGGCCCATCGGTGTCAGGGTGACTTGAACGCGGTCACCATAGCCATTGCTCAAGGGCAGTGTTTGCACCTGAACCTGGCTGTTGGCGGTCGGCTCGAAGAGCAGTTTGGCATCAGCCTCTAGCACCACGCCGCCACTGCCCGGCGCCACGGCGCGCACACGCTGGCAGCGCAAGACTTCTTCACAGCCGCAGCCCCGCCACTCGCTCACTGACCAGCACCACTGTTTGCCACTTTGCAGGTGCACATGCTGTGTCAGGCCGCGTTCCACGGCGTCCAGCCGGGCGGCCTGCAGGTCGCTACTCAAGCGCTCTGCTGTGGCTTGCAATTTCCAACGTGCCAGCAGGCGCCCACCTTCGGGTACAGCCAGCGAAACCAAAATGGCCATGATCGCCAGGCTGATAACCAGCTCGACCAAGGTAAGGCCTTGCTTGCGCGCGCCCCGCATCATCGGTTCCAGCAGCGTTCGGTGGGGCCGGCGGTGGGCAAGCCATCGGCCACGGTGAGCGAAAGCTGGTGGCAGCCGTCGCCCAGTGCTTCTTCAGCGAGAGCGGTGGCCCGTGCGGTGTAGCCGTTGGCGTGCGCCGCCACCAGGTCGAGACGGTAGTGCGCCAGCGGAGCACCCAGGCCCCGCAACAAAGGCAGAGCGAGTGCATAACTTCCGTGGTTAGCGCGAAACGATTCCTGTGCCAGTTGCAAGCGCGTGAGCGCAGACACCGCTTCGCTGCGGCGCGCTTTAGCCAGGCTGTATTGGTAGCTGGGAATGGCCACTGCGCTGAGAATGCCGACGATGGCCAGCGCCATGGCCAGCTCGATCAAGGTAAAACCGCGCAGAACACGCGAGGGGTGGGCGGCGCGGGGCATGACCGGTTCCGGTCAAAGCGCTGCCATGGAACGCCGGCGGCGTTGTGTGTCATCGATGTAGCGTTGCAGGCTGCGCTGCGCTGCGCCGTCCATGCGTTGCCATTCGCAACCCAAATGAAACTCTTGCGAGCCGCTGGCCGTGCGCACCACGTGCAAGGCCATGTCTGCTGTGAAACTGGCCCCAGGCCCCATTTCAACCCGAACCGCTTTGAAGCTGAAACCGACCTGCGGCACAGGCAGCGTGCTGGGCAGCAGCAAGGAACAACCACCAATGCTGATGTCCAGAACGCGAAGGTTCAGCGCTTCATGCGTGTGGCCGGGCAGCTGCAAGCGCACGCTGGGCCCAACGCGTTGGCCACTGCGCACGCGATAGCTGTTGCGGCGTTGATGGCGCGCCATGCTGGTGGGCAGGGCCGTTTGTAAGGCACAGCCGCTGGCGCTGCGCACCAGCAACGGGCGCTGCAGTTCAAATTCAAGACCAATGCGGTCGACTTCGGTGCTGGCATTGATGGTGCTGCCTTGCAGCAGGGCTTGCAGGGCAGGCGCCTTTTCGTCAACGCCGAAGCACAAGCGACTGGCTTCGCGGTCCACGGCCCACAAAGTGCCGGTTACCTGTGCATCGCCGGCACCGCGCAATACCACTGGCAAGTCGCCATCGCGCACTTGGGCCAGCCACAGCGCTATTTCCTCAGTGCCCCGAATGGCTTGCGCCGGTGGCGCCTTGTCGGGGGCAAGGCTGGAAGGCTGAGCGGTGGACAAGGCCATACGCGTTCAGTGCAAGATGCGTGGCTTGCCGGCGATGATGCGGTCCACCTCGGGCAGCCAGGGTTCGACCAGGTTGCGAATTTCGCCCTCGTTGAGCAGGATGCGCTGCAAGATGCGTGACTTGGCCTTGGACTCTTCGGCGTCCAACTGGCGGCCCTGCGCGGCGTCTTTGAGCTGGCTGATCAGCAGCACGCAAGCACCTTCAAGCTTGACCACCATGTCCCAGTCGCCCATACGGGCGGCGGTCAGCATGTCGGCACTGGCTTGTTCGATGGCCTTGTAAAAAGATAGCAACTCGCCTTGCGCGGTGGCTTTGTTGTCGCTGGACACAAATGAATCAGACATGTTTTAACCCCCCACTGCGCGTTGAGCTTGCGCACCATTCGGCTTGATGCTGGCCCATGCTTCGGCGAGCGGCTGCATCAAGGCCACACACTCATCCAACGCGCTTTCGTCGTTGGCCAGATTGGCGCGTGTCAGCCGCAGCGTGACGTACGCATAAAGATCGCGCAGGTCGCGTGCCAGCGAGCCGCCTTGTTTGACATCCAGCGCAGCGCGCAGGCCTTCTTCAACGATGGCCACAGCGCGTGTGAGTGCCTTGCACTTGATCACCACGTCGCCGCTGCGGATGGCGCCGCGGCCTTGTGCGATGGCTTCAAAGAGGCCATCAAACAGCAGGGTGACCAGATTGTGCGCGTCAGCCGATTGATCGGTCTGGCTGTTGATCGCCGTCTCTCTGTAGAGGTGGCGTGCAGCGCGGGCTGGAGCAAAAGGGCTTGCAGTCATCATCACGATGTGGCGTCCGGTTTCTTATTCAAGCGGGGCTCATGTGCCCCTAACTTGTTATCGACCGGTGCTGTCTGCAGCTTTAGTGGGGGTAGACAGCGTGGAAGCGGTGCTTTTCCCGACTCTTGCGAGTGGGTTCACACCCGCTCCCGCTTTATTTATTCCACTGCGCCACTTGCTGCGAGATGTAGCTCTGCAAGCCCGTCAGCGACGCCATGCTGGTGTCCAGCCTGGTGTACTGCGCGCGCAGACTTTTCTCTTTCTGCGTCATGCGGTCTTCAAGGCTCGCGGTGCGCGACTTGATGGAGGTCAGCTGCGCTTGCGCGCTTTCGGTGCGGGTCGTGACCGGCCCATCGCTGCCCAGTTGCAGGTCAGCGAACTGGCGCAACATCGTGCCAAAGCCGTCGCTGGCGGTGCCCTCTTCATCTCGATTGAAAAAGGCCTTCAAGTCTTCGAGGCGACCCACTGCGCTGTCCAGCTTGCTCGCATTGACGGTTAAGGTGCCGTCACGCTGCGGCTCCAGGCCAATGTCGGCCAGGCGTGTGAAGGTCGTGTTGGCGCCCGAGCTGCCACCGACCATCGTGCGAAGCTTGTTCATCAAGTTCACCGCCATGCGGTCACCCTGCAATGCACCACCGGTTTTGCTGGTGTCGTTGTAGGCTGTCTGCTCGCGCATCACCCGCATCATGCTGTTGTAGGCGTCGGCAAAGCCGGTGATCGATTTTTTGATCGACTCGTTGTCACGGTTGACGCTCAACTCCACGGGCGCAGTGGTCACACGAGACACGCGCACGGTCAGCCCGTCGAGCACGTCGGTCAAGGTGTTGCTGGCGGAATTGATCGGGATGTTGTTGATGCTGATGTCGGCATTGGCGGCCGACTGCGTGCGGGCCATCGAGCTGCTCGCGGCATTGGCGTCATAGGCCAACATGGACAAGCCAGCGGCGTCTGTGCTGTTGCCGTCGGCGTCGTCGACCGTGATGCGGAAGCCATTCGTTTCGCCGGTCTCGATGGAGCGCAGCGCCAGGCGCGCACCCGTTGAATCGTTCACGATGGATGCGGTGACGCCGGCGTCCGATTCATTGATACGGTCGCGAATTTTTTCAAGCGTGTTGTCTTCTTCGGTAATGGCAATGCTGACCGAGCTGGCGCCCGCGTTGGGCGTGAAGTCAGGCGGGTCCGTGAACCATTGGCCGATTTCGATATTCAAAGAGCCGGTACCCACCACATTGGTGGGCCCAGGAACGGTGACACTGGTCAAGGACTGCGCGCTGGCCAAACGGCGCACCTCAACGGCGTAGTTGCCTGGAGGTGTGCTGCCCGTACTGATGCCGCTGACGGCCGCTTGGTCGGTGGAGGTGACGGTCGTGGGCGACCATGCGCTGCCGCTGGTCAATTTGCTGGCCGCGTCGCGCACAGCGCTTAGCGCGGACTGCAGTTTGCCCAGACCCGATATTTGCGCATCAACCTTGGTTTTGTTTGCGGCCAGCAGATCGATAGGTCTGCGTTCGAGTGCCATCAGCTGCGTGACGATGCCGCTGACGTCCAGGCCGCTGCCCAGTCCTGCTGATGAGAGTGTTCCGATTTCCATAGCGGTTCCTTCCGAACTCATCAAGGGAATCGGCCGCCTGAAGCGGAACTTTAGGGCGGCGCAAAAAAGCCGCCTGCGGCTTCAGCCCAGGCGGCGCTTCTTGGCGGCAAATGCCGTTTTACGGGCCGCCGCGCGGTGCTTTTTAACCTTGTAGCAGCTGCAAAACCTGCTGCGGCAAGGCGTTGGCCTGTGCAACCATGGCCGTGCCGGCTTGCTGAAGAATCTGTGCCCGTGACAAATTGGCGGTTTCCGCCGCAAAGTCGGCGTCCATGATGCGTGCGCGGGCAGCAGATTGGTTTTCAGAAGCCACTTGCAAGGTGCTGATGATGGCTTCGAAGCGGTTTTGCGAAGCGCCGTAGAGCGCACGCTCGGTGTTGACCTTGGCCAGGGCCGCGTCGATGTTGGTCATCGCCAAGCGTGCGGTGCTGGCATCGCTGATGGTTGACGTGGATACCGTTGCGGCGGTCATCGCAGCATCGGACACCAGGTTGGCCGTGACAACCAGGACGGTGTCGTCTGTGTTGGCGCCAATCTGGAAAGTTAGCGAACCGGCGTCGGTGCCCAAAATGGCTTGACCGTTGAACCGGGTGGCGTTCAGTGTGCGCACGATTTCGTCGCTGAGCTCCTGAAATTCTGCGTTCAGATTCGCCCGGTCGCCGGTGCCGTTGGTGGCATTGGCTGACTGCACGGCCAGTTCACGCATGCGCTGCAACATGTCGCCCACTTTGCCGATGGCGCCTTCAGCCACCTGTGCAAGCGAAATGCCGTCGTTGGCATTGCGGATGGCCACGTTCATGCCGCGCACTTGGGTTTGCATGCGCTCGGCGATGGCCAGGCCGGCTGCGTCGTCTTTCGAGCTGTTGACCCGCAAGCCCGAGGAGAGCCGCTGCATCGAAGTCGACAAAGACATCTGCGATGTATTGAGGTTTCGCTGCGCGTTGAGCGACTGAATATTCGTATTGATCGTTTGGGGCATCTCGGTACTCCGTTCAGTTGCAGGCAGGCCAGCTTGTGGTTCCTGAAACAGCAGGCCTCGCAGGCTCCAAGGTGGGCCGCCTGCATAACTCCATCATCGGCGAGAGAAAAATTGCCGAAACGGCGAAAAGCCGCGACATGCGCGGCTTGTTCAAAAGCGAAGATCAAGAAAAAAGGGCCCCGCAGGGCCCTTGTGATGCATACCGAAAGCTGGTTTAACGCAGCAGAGACAACACGCCCTGCGGCAGTGCATTGGCCTGCGCCACCATGGCGGTACCGGCTTGCTGCAGGATCTGCGAGCGTGACAGGTTGGCCGTTTCCGAAGCGAAGTCGGCGTCCATGATCCGTCCCCGAGCAGCAGACTGGTTCTCAGACGAGACTTGCAGCGTGCTGATGATGGTTTCGAAGCGGTTCTGCGAAGCACCGTACAGCGCACGTTCGGTGTTGACCTTAGTCAGTGCGGCGTCGATGTCAGTCATCGCGGCGCGGGCCGAGCTGACGTCCGTGATGGCCGACGTGGACACCGTCACTGCAGAGATGTCTGCGTTGGTGGCCATGTTCGTGGTGATGACGTCCACCGTGTCGTCGGTGTTCGCACCAACCTGGAAGGTCAGGGTGCCGGCATCGCTGCCCAATACGGCCAGACCGTTGAACTTGGTCGAGCTGATGGTGCGGCTGATTTCGGCCTTCAGTTCTTTGAACTCGGCGTTCAGGTTGGACCGGTCGTCGGCGCTGTTGGTTGAGTTGGCTGACTGGACAGCCAATTCACGCATACGCTGCAGCATGTCGCCAACCTTACCGATGGCGCCTTCAGCCGTTTGCGCCATCGAGATGGCGTCATTGGCATTGCGCATTGCCACGTTCATGCCGCGAACTTGCGACTGCATACGTTCGGCGATGGCCAGGCCGGCCGAGTCGTCCTTGGCGCTGTTCACACGCAGACCTGAAGACAGGCGCTGCATGGATGTCGACAGCGAGGCCTGCGACATTCCGAGGTTGCGTTGTGCAGTCAGAGACTGAACGTTGGTGTTGATGGTAGCGGCCATTCAAGACTCCTTAGTGGGTAAGAAAAGTCCGGTTTGCGCGGCCTTCCTAAAGCCCTTTCGCCGAACCACGGTTGCGAATTCGCGCCCCGTTGCACTGCTTATCGAGTGATCGCGATCCATTCTTTAGGGCAATGTTTCACGGTCTCTCACGCTGATTGGGCTGTTAAGCCCTTTTCCTTCGCCAGATATCGCTTTAGAGGCTTTGCCTGGCTGAGGAAACCGGTTGCTGGGCGCCGTTGAGCAGGTGCTCGCTGATCGCCCAGCTTTTCTAGAGATCGGCATACGCCGCCGCCGCTTAAGGTTGTTAAGGGCGCGAGCAGCGGGTCTGCTCGTCCTTAACTAATCACCAATAGAGGCGAGAGGCGCAGTCATGCCGACACCCACGCGGACATCCAAACGGCCAGCGGGCGCACGTGCGCCTCACCGCAAAGCTACCAGCGGCAACCGTGCGCGGGCAGAGGGGCACTTTGCGCGTGGTTTGACGTTGTCGCAGGCCGACTGCTGGGACGAGGCGTCTGCTGAATTTGAGAAGGCTACGGCGCTGTGCCCTAAAGATGGCGTCTTCTGGGTCAATTTGTCGCAGGCTTACCGCAAGCTGGGTCGGCACGAAGACTGCGTGGCCGCGGCGCGCAGCGCGGTCAATGCCGCGCCCGACCTTGCCGTGGCGTCGCAATTGCTGGCCGATGGCCTGAAAGCGCAACACCGTTATGGCGATGCCGCTGTGGCACTTCGTGAAGTAGCCCAGGCCCACGACACCACGCACACCCGCTATGAGCTGGCGCATGCCCTGCTGCAGGCCGGCAAACCTCTAGAAGCCGTGAATGAGTTTTTGAGCGCGCTGGAACAAACACCTCATTACATTCCCGGGCACTTGCAATTGGGCAATGTTTTCAAGTCCTTGAAGTTGCATCGCGAGGCGATGGAGTGCTTCCTGACGGCTTACGAGCTGGACCGCAAAGACGCTGCGTCATTGGCGGCCATGCTGTACGAAGCGCTGTATGCCTGCGAATGGGCGCGGTTTGACGAACAGGCCAGCCGGTTGAGCGAACTGGTGCAGAGCAGGGTGCCCACCATGCCAGTGCCCTTCATGTTTTTGTCCATGTCCACCTCACGCGATGACCAGCTGCGCGTGGCACAGGCCTTCGCACGCAACTACTGCAAGGTGGGCCAGCCTTTGCCGCCGCAAGCTTCGTATCGGCAGCGGGCTGACCGCCGCCCGCGTGTGGGCTACTTTTCAAATGATCTTCGCCTGCACCCCGTGTCGGTGAATATTGTTGAAGTGATTGAACAGCACGACCGTGAGGCCATCGACCTGTTTGTCTATTCCTACGGCCCGAACGACAACTCGCACTTGCGCCAGCGCATTGCCGCCGCTGCCGGCGAGCGATTCATCGATGCGCACCACATGGCCAACCGCGCCTTGGCTGAGCGCATCCGCGCTGATGGCATTGAGCTGTTGATCGACTTGACTGGCTTCACCAAAGATTCGCGCACCGGCATCATGGCCTTGCGGCCTGCGCCCGTGCAGGCATCCTATCTGGGCTTTCCGGGCACCAGTGGCGCCGAGTTCATCGACTATCTGATATGCGACGCCCACATCGCACCCGTTGAGCATGCCGCGGGCTACAGCGAAAAGTTGGCACACCTGCCGGTGACCTACCAACCGAACGACCGCAAACGGCAACTGCTGCCACCGCCCCCGCGCAGCGAATGCAACTTGCCGGACGACGCGTTTGTGTTCTGCTGCATGAACAACAACTACAAGATCACGCCCGAGATCTTTGATATTTGGTGCTGCTTGTTGCTGCAGGTGCCCGATTCGGTGCTGTGGTTGTTCGACGCCAACGCGCAGGCGCGAGGCAACCTGCAAGCCCACGCGCAGGCGCGCGGCGTGGCAGCAGAGCGAATCATCTTTGCGCCGCTGACGTCGACAGACAAGCACTTGGCGCGGATGCGCAATGCCGACTTGTTCTTGGACACCTTGCCCTACAACGCCCACACCACCGGTGGCGATGTGCTGATCGCCGGCGTGCCCATGATCACCTGCCCCGGTGAGACCTTTACTTCACGCGTGGCCGGCAGCCTGCTGCATGGCGCAGGCCTGCCCGAGCTGGTGGCCAGCAGCTTGGAAGAATACGAAGCCACCGCCTTGCGGCTTGCGCAGCATCCGCAAGAACTTCAGCGCATCCGCGCGCGTTTGTGGGCCAACCATGCGCATGCCCCGCTGTTTGACAGCCTGGCTGCGACACGCAACCTGGAACATCTGTACACCCGCATGGTGCAGCGCTGGCGCGATGGCCTGGCACCAGACCATTTGCGCGGAGAACCCGCGCCGGTGCGCGCTGGCCAAGTTGCAGTGGAGACCGTCTGATGAGTGCCGCTGAATTCCGTCCACGGCGCGTACTCATTGTTGGCGCCGGCATGTTTGGTGCCGTGTGCGCGCGTGAGTTGACCGATGCCGGCATCGCCTGCACGGTCATCGAAAAGCGCGATCACATTGCTGGCAATTGCTACACGCGCTATGTGGTGGCGGCGGACTGTCATGAACACGTGTATGGCGCGCACATCTTCCACACCAATGACGAGCGCATCTGGGCTTACGTCAACCGCTTTGCGCGCTTCAACCATTACGTGAACCGCGTCAAGGTGAACTGGCGCGGCGAGCTCTATTCCTTCCCTATCAATCTGCTGACGCTCTATCAGCTGTGGGGCGTGCGCACGCCCGCCGAGGCGCAAGCCAAGCTGGCTGCGGTGCGCGAGCCCATCGCTCAGCCAGCCAATCTGGAAGAGTGGTGCCTGTCGCAAGTGGGCCGCGAGGTTTACGAACGCTTTGTGCGTGGCTACACGATGAAGCAATGGCAGCGCGACCCGCGCGAGCTGCCGGCCTCGCTGATTCGGCGCTTGCCTATCCGCTTGAATTTTGACGACAACTATTTCAACGACCGCTTTCAGGGCATTCCGATCGGTGGCTACACCGCGCTGTTTGAACGCTTGCTGGATGGCGTTGCCGTGTTCACCGGCGTGGACTTTCTGGCCGACCGCGACGACTGGCTGCGGCGCTATGACCATGTCATTTACACCGGCCCTATTGATGCCTTCTTTGGTTACGACCAAGGAACGCTGGAATACCGCTCGCTGCGTTTTGAGCGCGAGCTGGTGAATGAGCCCGACTTCCAAGGCAACGCCGTGGTCAATTACACCGACGCCGATGTGCCCTACACGCGCATCTTGGAACACAAGCATTTCGACCTGTCGAGTCGCGCCTCGCAATCTCTGATCACGCGCGAATACCCCGCCGATTGGAAACCCGGGCAAACCGAGTTCTACCCCGTTGCCAGTGCAGCCAGCCAACAGCGCTACCAAGCCTACCGCGCACGCGCCGACGAGTTGGCCGGGCAGGTGACCTTTGGCGGCCGCCTGGGCGAATTCCAGTACTACGACATGCACCAGGTCATCGCGTCAGCCTGGACGAATTCGCGCCGGTTGCTGGGTGGCGTGTTGCAGGCCAAGCCCGCAGCTGCACTGGCGATGGCCGAGATTTGAATACGGAGAACTGAAAGCAGTTATGAAGTTGGACAGCGAAGAACTGAACGCGGCACGCACTGTAGAAGCCGAAAGCTTCGACGAACATGCTGGAGAAACCGGCACTGGAATCAGCAGCGATTGCCTGGTCCAGGCGCTGCGTGAAAAGGTGCTGCCGCTACTGGGCACCGTGAAGCGGGCGCTCGACGTAGGCTGTGGCGACGGCCGCTTCAGCTTGGTGTTCGCTGAAGTTGCGCGCAGCGTAAAGGGCGTTGATCCTTCCTCACTTTTGGTTGCACAAGCGCAAGAGCGCGCAGCAGTGGCCGGTTTGACACGCGTTCAGTTTGAGTGCCAGCCCAGCTCTGCCGAGCTGCCAGCAGGACCGTTTGATCTGGTCGCTTGCTTGGGCCAGAGCCCGCTAGCCAGCGGCGAAGACGAAGCCGGCCTGATGTTGAAGCTTTCAAAGCTGGTGGAGCGTGTTCAAGAGGGGGCTTGGCTGCTCACCGGCCAACCCCTGAGCCTGCGCGCTGATGCCTACCGCGCCCATTTACGCCAGGTCGGCCTGGTGCCCGTGATGGAGACACCCATCTCAGGCGAAAGATCTGCGGCCCTGAACACACTGTGGCTGTGCCGGCGTGCCCCAGCCGCAGCCGGAGAGCCGCAAGACTCTGCGCCTGCTGTCGCGACCGTCGTCGCCGCCGCAGCGGACGAAGCGCGGTCAGAGCGGGCCGACTCGCAGGCCCTGCTCAGCCGCCTTGCCGAGCAACAAGACGGCCAGTCCGAGGTGTTGCTGAATATCGGCAACTTCTTGTGCGACATGGCCGAACGGCTGCAACACATCGAAGCCAAATTGGGCGTTCCCGCCCCCGTGGACACCAAACCGCTGCTGGCGCGCTTGGACCGCATTGAAAGCACTCTTCACTGGTCGCTGCGCCAGCCGCGTGACCTAAGCCAAGGCCCCATCCGTGTGGCCTTTCTCATTCACCACGCGGCGGCTTGGTCGTCGCTGCGCGGCATCGTCGATGCCATGCAAAGCGACCCAGGATTCGAGCCGCTGGTCATCTCCTTGCCGCATCGCTTTCCCATGTTGGGCCAAATGGGCGGTGAGTCCGATGTGCATCAAATGCTGGTGCAACAGGGCTATCCGCATGTTCGTGTGCACGACGCTGATGCCGAACAAGCGCTGGAGCGGCTCAAACAACTCAACCCGCAAGTGGTGTTCCGCCAGGCGCCGTGGGATGCCGACGTACCCGCTTGCCTGCAAGCGCAGAACCTTGCCTTTGCCAAGCTTTGTTATGTGCCCTACGGCTACATGACAGCCAAGATCGAGAAGCAACAGTTCGACCAGAACTACCACCGCCTGTGCTGGCGCATCTTTTGCCCTGACGATGCACACCAGCAGCTCTTTGCAGGACACAACCTGCAAGCCGGAAGCAACTGCCGAGTGACGGGTTACCCCAAGTTCGATCATTTGCTGCGGCACCGCGCGAGTGAAGGCCATTGGCCTGTTGGTGCGAACCTGACCAAAGCCATGGGCAAAGTCAAGGCCAAGACATTCCGATTGATTTGGGCACCGCACTTCAGTTACGAAGGCAACTGGCTGCGCTTTGGTGTGTTTGACCGTATGGCCGAGCAGATGCTTGCACTCACGGCCGCACAGCCGCAACTTGAAGTGGTGTTGCGCCCGCACCCGGCCATGCGCGAAGCCATGGCTGCCGCACCTGCTGAGAGCTTCCTTGGCCAATTTCGCGACCGCTGGCAGCAGCTGCCCAATGCAGGCACCTCCAACGAGCAAGAGTACGCGGACCTGTTTGCCGCTTCTCATGCACTGTTGACCGACGGCTTGAGCTTCTTCTCGGAATACCAGCTCTTCGACAAGCCGCTGGTCTTCTTCGAGCGAGAAGGCCACGCCGGTTTTAACCCGGCGGGTGAACAACTGCTCGACGGCATGTACCGCTTGCGGACCTTTGGCGCTTTTCAAACCTTGCTGGGCAAGCTGCGCAAAGGCCAGGAAGACGCAGCCATCGTGGCCGCAAGGCGGCGCATCGCGGCTGCCGTGCAACCCTTCCCCGGCGAGGCGGCGCGCCGCATTGTCGAAGTCATTCGCAACGAGATCACACAAGGTTGAACCGCATGCGTGTTTATGACGACACCGTTGAACTCGATTACCAGGCTACCGCGCAGTTTTTTGAGGGCCGCGGCAAACGCATCGCCGAAGTGGGCGCCTTGTCAGCGGTTCTTTACCAGGACAAACAACCGGAACTGGCAGAGCAACGCTCCGCGCACGAATTGAGCCGAGTGGCGCCCTTGCTGAGGCAAGGCCGCAACGGCTTGCGGGTGCTGGACGTGGGTTGCGGCACCGGCCGCTGGGCGCACGAGCTGGCCAGCGATTGCAAGCAGTTCTTGGGCATCGACTTTTGCCAAGATTTCCTCGACGAAGCGCAGCGCCAGGTTCAGTCGTTGCCTCAACCGCAGCGCTTTGCATTCGAGCGAGTTGATCTCTCGCAGCCGCTGCCGGCTGCACTGGTGGCGAAGCGTTTTGACACCATCCTCATGGCCGGTGTCTTGATCTATCTGAACGATGCCGACGCACGCGGCGTGCTCGATAGCCTGGCTGGTTTGCTGGCCCCAGGCGGGCTGATGTATCTGCGTGAGCCCTTGGGTATCACACAGCGCCTGACGCTGAAAGAGCACTTCTCAGACGAGTTGGCGGCGAGTTACTCATCGGTCTACCGCGCGCGCAGCGAGTTTGATGCCTGGGTGGATGACTGCGCCTTGCGCCACGGCTTGCAAGGTGTGGCCGCTGACGCGCTGTACCCCGCCGCCTTGGACAACCGGGCTGAAACGCGCCAGTTTTTTACGCTGCTGAAGAAGGGCAGGGCATGACTACCGGCTTTTGTTTTGACTTTGACGGCACCATCACCGACCGTGAATTGCTGCCTTACCTGGCGGAGTCCATCGACCTCGCCGACGAAATTGGCGTGCTGACGCAAGCCACCATCGAAGGGCATCTGGACTTTCGCAAGTCATTCAAGCTGCGTTGCCGTTTGCTGGGCAGCATCCCAATCTCGCGTGTCAACGAGTTGGTAGAAGACGTGGTGTTGCAGCCAGAACTGGCTGCCTTCATTCGCGCCAACGCGGGCCGCTGCGCCATCGTGACGGGCAACCTGGATTGCTGGATCGCACCGTACGTCAAGAACCACCTGGGCTGCCATCTCTTCAGCTCAACCGCGAAAGTGGATGGCGACCAGTTGTTGGGCATTGAAAACATTCTGGACAAAGGCACGGCGGTGGCTGCGCTGCGTGAGCAGTACGGCTGGGACCGCGTGGTTTGTGTCGGTGACGGCATGAACGATGTGCCGATGCTGGAACAGGCCGATGTGGCCGTCGCCTACGGCGCCATTCACGAGCCTTGCAAGAACGCGGTTGAGGCCGCGCATTACGTCACATACAACGCAGGTGCGCTATGCCAGCTGATCTCCCGATTCTGATTGCGGCAGCCGGTATCGGCAGCCGTTTGGGTATGAACATGCCCAAGTGCCTGGTTGAGGTGCACGGCCGTTCATTGCTAGAACGTTTGCTGGTGGATGTCTTGGCCGACGAACGTGATGTGCGGGTCATCGTTGGCTTTCGCGCCGATGAAGTGATCGCCAAAGCGCGTTCGGTTCGTAACGATTTGCTTTTTGTTCGCAACCCCAGCTTTCGGGACACCAGCGTGCGGCACAGCTTTTGGCTCGCCGCTCGACATGTCACGGGCCCCTGCATCATCATTGATGGCGACATGCTGGTGGAACCTGACTCGTGGCGCGCCTTCCGCGCTGAGGCCCAGCGCCACGAAACCTTGGTGGGCGTTGCCGCCGCCTCGACCACCGACGCCGTTTTTGCCGATGTGGACGTTTTGGGTCAACAAGTTCGGCGCTTCACGCGCCGCGACCGTCTGGGCCATGAATGGTGCGGTGTGGCCAAGTTGTCACCGCGCTTGTTCGAGCGCCAGACCGAGTATGTATTTGAGTGCATCGAACCTATCTTGCCGGCACCGGTTTTTGAGCTGGACACGGCCGAGGTCGACACGCAACAAGACCTGCGTTTGGCCGTGCAGTTTGCACAGCGCATCGATACCCAGCGACTGCGCGCCGCGTTGCCTTCAGCGGGTGGCGTGACTGTGAAGCTCGGCCGGGCTTTGGCCTGATTTGGAATCGGCGGCCGCTGCCGGAGCCTCATCCACCGGCTGCGGCGGCTTGACGTCCAGTACCCAGACTTGTGGCCCTAGCAAGTCCTGAAGCGCGCGCTGTTTAGGGCAGCACGTGGGTGTTGACGGCGCCTCGGCTTGCGGTGTGTGACATGCCTCACACACGGCGGGTAGCGCAGACTTTTCATCAAAGTCGGCTGTACCAATATTGCTGCTCAGGACACGTGCCATAGGGCCACTATCGGCCCCCATCGCCTGATCTGAAGCCTGGCAGCCGGCCTTTTCTAAGCCTGCTTGAACCCTGTAGGAATTTGCCTGACAAGCACCATGGCCGCTGGCCGACTCAAGCCCTGGCTAAAGCTTCCTTGTGGTGGTGCCGAGGGCTCCCTACAGTCCACTCATGCCCTGACGCTGAACCTCAGCAACAAAGGCAAACGGATACCGAAACCCATCCAATTAACTGGAGCTCCAGCATGACCACCGACCAGATCCTCGCCGAGATTCGTGAAGCCAACCTGTCGTACCTGATGTTGGCCCAAAGCCTGATCCGCACGGACCGCGACCAAGCCCTGTACCGCTTGGGCATCAGCGAAGACACCGCTGCCACCATTTCCAAGCTGACGCCGGCGCAAATGATGAAGATTGCCGGCGGCAACACGCTGCTGTGCCGCTTCCGCATGGACGACGAAATTGTCTGGAACCTGTTGACCAGCCACGGCAAGGGCGCCGCCAACGAAAGCGTCAATCGGCTGCACGCCAGCATTCTGATGGCCGGCCGCCACCAAGAAGCGGCCTGAGCCTGCGATTGAACGACACCAAATAGAAACTAACTGTATAACGCAGGGGAAGCCATGGCTCGCAACAAAAGCATCTTGACCGAGGCCCGCCAAATTGAGCGCGCCGTTGAACTGATTCACCTGGGCGCACGGCTGCAGGTGCTTGAATCCGAAACCGACCTGAGCTATGAGCGCCTGCTGCGCCTGTACAAAGAAGTAGCTGGCCGCAGCCCCAGCAAAGGCCAGTTGCCTTTTTCTACCGACTGGTTCATGACATGGCAGCCCAATATTCACGCCAGCTTGTTCCTGAATGTTCATGAATACCTGAACAAGGTGGCCGAGCTTGATGAAATCGACACCATCATCAAGGCTTACAAGCTGTACTTGGAGCAAACCCAGGCGCAGGGTCTGGACGCCATGTTGTCGGTTACGCGGGCTTGGCGCTTGGTGAAGTTTGTCGACAACGGCATGCTGACCATGACCAAATGCTCCAGCTGCGGCGGACATTTTGTTACCCACCCCCACGAGATTGCGCGCCACTATGTATGCGGCTTGTGCAACCCCCCGGCTCGGGCTGGCAAGGGTCGCCAAAGCGGGTCGCTGAGGATCCCGTCAGAACGTGATCTGGCGCACGCAGAGTTGAGTTGATCGGGTCGTCCGGTCTTGCGGGGCTTGTGTCCCGGCAGAACCGGTCGATAAGTGAGTTGTTCGTTTGTTTTTCTTTGCTCGTCTCCTCCTGGCACAGTTTTCTGTGCTTTAACGCGGGTCCCTAGTGGACCCGCTTTTTTTTTGACGTCCAGCTTTCTATGTCCGCAGGTGGCGGTTTTGGCGATGTTGTTCCGGCGATTGAGCAAGGCCATTTGCGGCGACAAATACGCGCATGAGCAAACTGTTGATTTCGTCACGCCCTGCGCAGGCTGCAGCCGCAAAGCCTTTCAAGCTGCTGGGCTGGCCAGCGCCGGCCTTGTTGACTTGGGCCGCTGCCTGGCTGGTCTACAAGCTGATGGAGCCCAATCTGATGGCGCTGGCCGCAGCCATGTTGCCAGCTGCCTGGATGGCCTGGCGCACACCCGGATTTACGCGCCGCCTGCTGTTGTTGGCAGGGTTTCCGCTGTCGTTGATGCTGCTTGACGCCAGCTTGTGGCCGGCTTGGCTTTGGCTGCTGCCGGCTGGCGTGCTGCTCATGCTGTACCCCGTCAGCGCCTGGCGGGATGCGCCGCTGTTTCCAACGCATGTGCAGGCGCTGCGGCACCTGGACACCTATCTTCGTCTGCCTGCTACGGCCAAGGTGCTGGATGCCGGCTGCGGCCTGGGCCACGGCCTGCAAGCGCTGGCGGCGCAGTGGCCGCAGGCCCAGTTGCATGGCGTTGAGCACAGCTGGCCACTGGCCGTGCTGGCGCGCCTGCGCTGCCCGCAGGCGGTGATTCATCGCGGCGATATGTGGCACCGCAGTTGGGCCAGTTTCGACTTGGTTTACGTCTTTCAAAGGCCGGAGTCGATGGACCGCGCCTGGGTGAAAGCCTGCACCCAAATGAAGCCCGGAGCCTGGCTGGTTAGCCTGGAGTTTGAAGTTGCTGGCCGCAAGCCTGAATTCAGTTTGCAGCGCCCGGGCGAACGGCCTGTTTGGGCCTACCGCATTCCTGGTCCCGCTTCAGCTCAAGCTCAACCTGCGCATCCCCAAGCCGATAAGCCAGTGGAAACAACCGCGTCCTGCGCGGTCAGCTGAACCTTTACTGAGCTTTCGACATGTTTGTCATCATCGGATGGGTCGTCTGTCTGGGCGCCGTTTTTGGGCTGTTCATCGCACACGGCGGCAATATGGGCCCGATCATCAAGGCACTGCCTTGGGAAATGGGCATGATCGGCGGCGCCACGCTGGGCGCCTTCCTGGTCAACAACCAGATGAAGGTCATCAAGGCCACCATCGCGGGCGCCTTGAGCTGCTTCAAAGGCAGCAAGTACACCAAGGCGCGCTACATGGAACTGTTGGCGCTGATGTACGACATCCTCACCAAGGCGCGCAAAGAAGGCTTGATGTCCATTGAGAAGGACGTTGAAGACCCGCACAACTCGCCACTGTTTCAGAAGTACCCCGTGGTGGGCGCGGACCACCACGTGACCGAGTTCATCACCGACTACCTGCGCATGATGGTGTCGGGCAACCTCAATGCGCATGAGATTGAAAGCCTGATGGACAGCGAGATTGAAACGCACCACCAGGAAGCGCACGCGCCGGTGGCTGCCATTCAGCGCGTCGCTGGTGGTCTTCCGGCCTTCGGCATCGTGGCAGCCGTGTTGGGCGTGGTGAAGACCATGGGCTCGGTGGGTCAACCGCCGGCCGTGCTGGGCGCGATGATCGGCTCCGCACTGGTGGGTACCTTCTTGGGCATTTTGCTGGCCTACGCCTTCGCTGAGCCTGTTGCGGGCCTGTTGGAGCAAAAGACCGAAGAAGCCGCCAAAGAATTTCAGTGCATCAAAACCACCTTGTTGGCTAGCATGCAAGGTTATGCACCGCAAGTGGCTATCGAGTTCGGCCGCAAGGTGCTGTTCTCTCTCGACCGGCCGACCTTCACTGAGTTGGAAGGCCACGTCAAAGGTAAGAAGTAATGGCTGGCGACGCGAAGAAGCTCCAGCCGATCATCGTCAAGAAGATCAAGAAGGGCGGCCACGCCGCGCATGGCGGCGCGTGGAAGATTGCCTACGCCGACTTCGTGACCGCCATGATGGCGTTCTTCTTGTTGATGTGGCTGCTGGGTTCGACCAGCGAAGGCGACAAGAAGGGCATTGCCGACTACTTTCAGTCGCCGCTGAAGGTTGCGATGGCCGGTGGATCGGGTTCAGGTGACTCGTCCAGCATTGTCAAAGGCGGTGGCGAAAGCTTGTCAGCCACGTCGGGCCAGGTCAAGCGTGGCGACACACCTGCTTCAAAAGAAACTTTGGCGCTGCGCAAACTCAAAGCCGAACAGATGCGTGCCGAGGTGGCGCGCCTGGAAGGGCTGAAAGAAGAAATCGAAAAGCGCCTGCAAGCCAATCAGAGCCTGGACGCGCTGCGCTCGCAAATTCGCCTGGACATGACCCGCGACGGTTTGCGCATTCAAATCGTCGATGCTGAAAATCGCCCCATGTTTGCCAGCGGCAGCGCGGTGGTGCAGGCTTATATGCGTGATCTGTTGCGTGCAATCGGCGGGGTGCTGCAAGAAGTGCCGAACCGCCTGACGCTGGAAGGCCACACCGATTCACAAGCCTTTCCGGGTGGCGAGGCGGGTTACACGAACTGGGAACTTTCAGCCGACCGCGCCAACGCCTCGCGCCGCGAGCTGCTGGCCGGCGGCATGAGTGGCGACCGCGTGCTGCGCATCCAGGGCCTGGCCGCCAGCACGCCCATGG
Source organism: Rubrivivax sp. (assembly GCA_965249635.1). Taxonomy (GTDB): domain Bacteria; phylum Pseudomonadota; class Gammaproteobacteria; order Burkholderiales; family Burkholderiaceae_C; genus Rubrivivax. The sequence goes on from OZ252249.1 coordinate 1,080,131, forward strand.
ACCCCAAGACACCGCAGGCGCCTATCAATCGGCGCATCAGCATCATCGTGATGAACCGCGACGCGGAAAACCGCGTTTTTCTCACGGCGCCCGAGGGCACCGAGCCGGCCGAAGAAAACCCCATTGCTGCTGCGATGCCGGTGCCGTCAAAGGTCCACCTGGACGGCCATCCGCAGGCCGCAAACCATTCAAGTCCCGCCCAGGGCGGTCGATAAAGCTCATACAGGCGTTGCGCGTGCCGAAGGCCCACAGGGGCGCGAGGCGCAGAACGCCACTGCCGGTTAGGGCGGTACCGTGATGCGGGCCCGCAGCTTTTCATCAAGAGGACGCCATGAGCTCACTGAACGAGATGAAGTTTTTGATCGTTGATGACTTCTCCACCATGCGCCGCATTGTGCGGGGCTTGCTGAAAGAGATGGGCTGCAACAACGCCGACGAAGCCGAAGATGGCCAAGTGGCCTTGAACATGCTCAAGTCGCAGCGGTTTGACTTCGTGGTGTCCGACATCAACATGCCCAACATGAATGGCTTTGACCTGCTCAAAGCCATCAAGGCTGATGACTCGCTCAAGCACTTGCCCGTGCTGATGGTCACCGCTGAAGCCCGCAAGGAAGACATCGTGCTGGCGGCTCAAACCGGCGCGGCCGGCTACATCGTCAAACCTTTTACCAAGATCACATTGGAAGAGAAGGTTCAGAAGATTCTTCAAAAAATCGGTGCCACCGCTTAAAGCGTTGCAACGCAAGGAGTGCCGACCATGAAGATGGATAACGAATCGACCCTGGCTCCGGCCGAGGTGCGCGAGGCCACGCCCGCCGAAGTGTTTGTGCAGGTAGGCACGATCACGCGTTTGCTGCACGACACCTTGTCGCAGCTGGGCGTGATGCCGCAATTGAAGAATGCCGCTGACGGCATACCCGATGCACGCAGCCGTCTGAACTACATCGCCGAAAAAACTTCGGCGGCAGCCGAGAAAGTGCTGAACTCGGTTGACAGCGCCAAGGCTGAACACAGCCAAATTGCACAGGCCACGCGTGACCTGGCCCAGCGTTTGCAGGCCGACCCGGTGCGTGCTGTGGCCAGCGGCGCGATGTTGAACTTTGTCAGTGAAGTCGAGGCCCGCACTGCGGTGATTGACGGCCACTTGACCGACATCATGATGGCGCAAGACTTTCATGACCTGACCGGCCAGGTGGTCGCCAAAGTTGTGCGCTTGGCCAACGACCTCGAAGGCAGCTTGCTGAAGCTGCTGGTGCAAGTGATTCCGCACGAGCAGCGCGAGAAGGTTGAACAAGCCATCGTTCTCAATGGCCCCGTGGTCAACGCCGAAGGGCGCACCGATGTGGTTGCCAACCAAGAGCAAGTTGACGACTTGTTGGCCAGCCTGGGCTTCTAGGCACGCGGGCCTGCTTTTGAATTGATGGGCGTGAGTGGCCCAAATGCCGCGCCGCGAGGCAAGCGTCACAGCAATTTGTAAACAGGCCGGAACGGCGCGCTTTATCAAGCTCAAGTTTTGACGGGCTGACGGCAGGATGCAGGGGCTCCCATTCAGGGAGCCTTTTTTGCATCAAGGCCATGGCCGACAGCGCACAAGACCGCACCCTACCCGCCACCGCGCGGAAGATTGAAAAAGCAAAAGCCGAAGGCCAGGTGGCGCGCTCGCGTGACCTGGGCCACTTCGCGGCGTTTGCCGCCTGCGCGTTGGCCTTGAGCGCCATTGCGCCGTGGGCAGTGCAAACCTTGGCCGCCCAACTGGGCCGTGCCCTGCAGTTTGACCACCGCGTACTGGCCGGCACGCGGCCCATGGTTGACCGCCTCTCCTATGGCGGTTGGGAACTGGTGCTCACCGTGGTGCCGGTGGGTTTGCTGATGGCCGCCGTGGCCCTGGCTGCGGGCGTGGCGTCCGGTGGCTGGAACTTCAGCCTCAAAGCCGTGGCCCCGCACTGGAGCAAGCTCAACCCCTTGAGCGGCCTGGGGCGCATGGTGTCCATGCAGCAGTTGGGCCTGGCGCTCAAGGCTTGTTTGTTGGCCCTGGTGCTGGCAGTGATCGGCGGCAGCTTTTTGTGGATGTCGGCGCCGCGCTTCATTCACGCCTTGCAGTTTGATTTGATGGCGGCGCTGTCACATGCTGCGCAAGCTGTCAGCGCGGGCGTGATTTTGCTGCTGCTGGCGCTGGCCGCCTTTGCGATGGTTGACGTGCCGCTGCAGCGCGTGGTCTGGCTGCGCCAACTGCGCATGAGCCACCAAGACGTCAAACAAGAACACAAGGAAGCTGAAGGCAACCCCGAGATCAAAGCCCGTGTACGCGGACGCATGCGCGAGATGGCCAACAAGCGCATGCTGGCCGCCGTTCCCACCGCCGACCTCGTGGTCATGAACCCAACCCACTTTGCCGTGGCCCTGCGCTACGACGAAAAAACCATGACCGCGCCGCGCGTGGTGGCCAAAGGCGCTGACCTGCTGGCCATGCGCATCCGCGATGCAGCCAACGCCGCGCAAGTGCCCGTACTGCAAGCGCCGCCGCTGGCGCGTGCGCTGTACACGCACGCCGTGCTGGACCGTGAAATTCCGGCCGCGCTGTTTGCCGCTGTGGCGCAGGTGCTGGCTTGGGTGTTCCAACTGCGCGCCTCGAAGTCGGGGCGTGGCTTGCCACCCGGCGAGCTGCCGCCGCTGCCCGTTCCACCCGAACTCGACCCCCAAAACCAGGCCGCCTTGCCAGGCGCTGAGCCGGCATGAACCAGACGATGCAAGCGTTTCTCAAACAGTTTCAGGACGGCCTGGGCGCCCGCGCGGGTGCCATCCGGTCCATGACGGCACCCATCTTCATCATCTTGGTCTTGGCCATGATGGTGTTGCCGTTGCCGCCGCTGGCGCTGGACCTGCTGTTCACCTTCAACATCGCGCTGGCGCTGATGGTGATGATGGTGGCGGCCAACATGAAGAAGCCACTGGAATTTGCGTCTTTGCCTGCTGTGTTGCTGGTGACCACCTTGCTTCGGCTGAGTTTGAACGTGGCCTCCACGCGCGTGGTGCTGATGGAAGGCCACACCGGCCCGGGCGCGGCGGGCCGCGTGATCGAGGCCTTCGGCCACTTCTTGATTGGTGGCAATTTCGCAGTCGGTTTGATGGTGTTTGCGATCCTCGTGGTCATCAACTTCATCGTGGTGACCAAGGGTGCGGAACGCATCTCGGAAGTTGGGGCGCGCTTCACCTTGGACGCCATGCCCGGCAAACAGATGGCCATCGACGCCGACTTGAACGCCGGCATCATCGACGAGAAAGAAGCCAAACGCCGCCGTGCCGAAGTGGCCGAAGAAGCCGACTTCTTCGGCTCCATGGACGGTGCCAGCAAATTTGTGCGCGGCGACGCTGTGGCGGGCCTGCTCATCTTGCTGATCAGTACCGTGGGCGGCTTGGCCGTGGGCATGCTCAAACACGATCTGTCGGCCTCGGCGGCGGCGAACAACTACGTGCTGCTGGCGGTGGGCGACGCGCTGGTGGCGCAGATTCCGGGCTTGCTCATTTCAGTTTCAGCGGCGATGGTGGTGTCGCGTGTGGGCACCGATCAAGACCTGGGCAGCCAGATCGGCAGTCAGGTGTTTGCCTCGCCCAAAGCCATGGCAGTAACGGCCGGCATCATCGGCACCTTGGGTGTGATTCCGGGCATGCCGCATCTGGTATTTTTGCTCATCGCAGCAGCGCTGGGTGGCCTGGCCTGGCTGGTCAATCAACGCCAAGCCAAAGCAGCGGAAGACGTGGCTGCGAAGGCGCGTGCAGCCGACGAGCCACCACCACCCAACGCCGAAGCCAGTTGGGACGACCTGGCACCGGTGGACACACTGGGCCTGGAAGTGGGCTACCGCCTCATCGCCTTGGTGGACAAAACCCGCAGCGGTGAGCTGCTGGGCCGCATCAAAGGCGTGCGCAAGAAGTTTGCTCAAGAGGTCGGCTTCCTGCCACCTGCCGTGCACATCCGCGACAACCTGGTGGACCTCAAACCCAGCATGTACCGCGTCACGCTGCGCGGCGCGGTCATTGGTGAAAGCGAAGCCTTCCCCGGCATGCTGCTGGCCATCAACCCGGGCGGCGCCACACAAAACCTGCCTGGCACCAGCACCATCGACCCCGCCTTTGGCCTGCCAGCGGTGTGGATTGAAGAGCGCCACCGCGACATGGCCCAGATGGCGGGGTTTACGGTTGTTGATTGCGCGACCGTGGTCGCCACCCACCTCTCACACTTGATGCAGGTGAACGCAGCCCGTTTGTTGGGCCGCGTTGAGACACAAGCGCTGGTTGACCACGTGACCAAACAAGCGCCGAAGTTGATTGAGGATGTCGTTCCGAAGATGGTGGCCATTTCAGCGTTGCAAAAGGTACTTCAGTTGCTGCTCGAAGAAGGTGTTCATATCCGCGACATGCGCTCCATCATCGAGTGCCTGGCCGAACACGGCTCGTCGTCCAGCGACCCGGCCGAGCTGGCCCGCAAGATTCGTGTGCACCTCTCGCCAGCCATCGTGCAGCAGATCTACGGCACCGTCAAAGAGCTGGATGTCATGGCCTTGGAGCCGGAACTAGAGCGTCTGGTTCTGCAGGCTTTGACGGCACCACAAGGCCCGGCACTCGACCCCGGCGTGGCCGACGCCTTGACCCGCAGCGCAGCCGACACCGCGCGCCGCCAAGAAGATTTGGGCGTGCCAGCTTGTTTGCTGGTGCCCGATGCCATTCGTGCGCAGATGGCGCGCCTGCTCAAGCGGGCGTCGCCGCGCTTGAAAGTGCTGGCCCACAGCGAAATTCCTGAAACGCATTCGATCCGCATCGGCACCATCATCGGTTCCAGCGCTGGAGCCTTGGCATGAACGTCAAACGATTCACCGCACGCACCTCCCGCGACGCTCTGGGCCTGGTCAAGCAGGCCTTCGGGCAAGAAGCGGTGGTGCTCTCCACGCGCCCTTGTGCGGAAGGTGTTGAAGTGTTGGCCATGCCGCCCGACGCGGTGCCGACCCTGCAGGTCAGTACCGCACGGTCGTCCCGCGCCGCGCCCTCCAGTTCCAGGCCGGCCTTGCCGTCGCCCACCGCGCTGGCGGACAGCGCGCCGGCCAAAGACGCTGAACGTTTGTCGATGAGCACCTTGTCGTTCCAAGACTATGTGCGCGAACGCATGCTGCGCCGGCGCAAGGCGGAGATGCAGTCGCAGGCCGACAAAAGGACTGACCGGGAAAGTGAACAACCCGCAGGCCCGGTAGCCGCAAGTGCCGACTCAAGGTCAAGTTTGACAGCCGCTGCATCCAAGCTGTCTTCGGCATCGGGCCCCATGTTGGGCGCGGCTGCAGCGTCGGTGCGCCTGACCCAGGCGGTGCAGTCTTTGGCTACGTTGGACCTTGATGCGCCAGCAGCGCGCAGCGAGAAGATAGACCCCCTCACCGCGCGCAGCATGGCGCAAACCCGCCGTTATGTCAGTGCCGGTGCACCTGCGCCAGAACCTGCTTACGGCGACGAGCAAGACTTCCGTCCATACGGCGCGGGCGAGCCGCCCATGCTGCATGCCATGGTGCCGGTGCCAGCCGCCCCGCCAGCGCCGGTCGCAGGACAAGCCGAAGCCCAGCACATGTTGCAGGAGCTGCGCGATGTGCGAGAGCTGATCGAGCAGCGTTTTGGCGCACTGGCTTACCAAGAAAAAATGCAGCGCGACCCGCGCAAAGCCCAACTGCTGCTGCGTTTGTTGCAAGCCGGCTTGTCGCCCGCTTTGACGCGCCGCCTGTGCGACAACTTGCCGGCCGAAGGTGATGCCGCTGAATGGGCTGCCGGTGTCATGGAACGCAACTTGCAAACCAGCGAGCGCGAACCTGCATTGGAAGACGCTGGCGGCATTTATGCCTTTGTCGGGCCCACGGGCGCCGGCAAGACAGCCTGCGTGGCCAAGCTGGCTGCAGCCTTTGCGGCGCGCCACGGCGCGGGCCAACTGGGCTTGATCACCTTGGACGTGCTGCGCGCAGGCGCCAACGAGCAATTGCGCACCTACGGCAAGGTGCTGGGCCTGTCAGTCCACACAGCCCATGACCGTGCTTCGCTGGATGACCTGCTGGAACTGCTCGGCGCCAAGAAGCTGGTACTGATCGACACCTCGGGTTTGGCGCCACACGATGAGCGCACACGCGAGATGCTGGAAATGCTGGGGCACCGATCCATGCGGCGCCTGCTGGTTTTGAACGCAACCTCGCAAGGTGAAATGCTGGACGACGTGATCTCGGCTTACCGGGGCAACGAGTGCCACGGCGTTGTGCTGTCCAAGGTGGACGAGGCCGTCAAACTGGGCCCTTCACTCGACGCCGCCATGCGCCACAAGCTGAAGGTTTGTGCCGTCACCAATGGCCAGCGCGTGCCCGAAGACTGGCACCGCCTGGGTGCGCATGCCCTGATCCAACGCGCGATGCGCAGCCGCGAGACCTCGTCCTGGCGCCTGCAACCGGATGATGTGAATCTGGTGTTCATGAACACCCACCACGGCAAAGGGTCGCAAGAATGAGGTCGTTTGCCAACGACGCGCCGCGCTGGGTTCCCCTGGTGGCGAACTCGCACGTTGTGTGCGCTGCCGAAGTGATCGAGCGCTTGGCGGCAGCTTGGGTCGGCATGGGCCAGCACACGCTGATCGTCGATGCCGCAGCCACCGCGCCGGCTTTGCCCGCAGCGGCCGCACTGGGCTTGTCGGCTTGCATCCAGAGTCTGTCGCCTCAGCTGAGCTACCTGCCAGCCGGCGGCATGGTGCGGGCCTATGTCGATACGCGGGGCAGTGCTGCGCGCATGCTCACCGAAATTCAACGCGCGGCGCCGGATGCCGACGTCGTCATCTTTCACGCAGAAGCCGCTGACCTGGCGCGCATCTTCAAGCAAGAAATGGCGCAGCCGGTACTGATGGCCGTTGACGATCCGGAAAGCCTGAAGCGCGCTTACGCGGGCTGGAAGCTTCTGGGCCAACGCTGCGGTTGGCTGAGTGCCAGCCTGGTCGTGGCGCAGACACCGACCGACCGCGCAGCGCATATGGCGCACAGCCTAGCGACTTGCGCCGAGCAATTCATGAACGCCGACCTGTTGTTTTGGGCGGCCATTGAGCCCGATGGCGAGGGCTCGTTTGGCCACCCGCACAGCCTGGTGCAACTGGCCGCAGCGCATTCTTTCCAAAACACGAATTTCCATCACGGAGTCTGACCCCATGTACACCGCCAAAGGCCACCTCGACGCCAACGCGATGCTCAAGCAGTACAGCCCTTTGGTGCGCCGCCTGGCACACCAGATGATTGCCAAACTGCCGGCCAATGTGGAGGTGGATGACCTCATCCAAGTGGGCATGATGGGCTTGAGCGATGCGCTCACGCGTTTTGACGTTGCACAAGGTGTGCAGTTTGAGACCTTCGCCACGCAGCGTATTCGCGGCGCGATGCTGGACGAACTGCGCGGCAACGACTGGATGAGCCGGGGCGACCGGCGCCACCAACGCACCATCGAAACGGCGGTGCACAAGCTCGAACAAAAGCTGGGCCGTGCGCCTTCTGAAGGCGAAATTGCCTCCGAGCTGGGCATGAAGCTGACGGACTACCAAGAGCTGCTGGGCAAAGTGCGTGGTACGCAACTGGTGTACCTGGAAGACATGAGCGGCGACGAAGGCGACGAAGATTTTCTCGACCGCCATGTGGCCGATGCCGAAGCCAATCCCCTGGCGCGCTTGTCAGACCGCAAGATGCGCGAAGCCTTGGTGGCCGCCATTGAAAACCTGCCGGAGCGTGAGCAGTATGTGATGAGCATGTACTACGAACACGACATGAATTTGAAAGAGATCGCGGCCGTGCTGGGTGTGACGGAATCGCGTGTGTGCCAACTGCACAGCCAATCGATTGCGCGCTTGCGGTCCCGCCTGCGCGAGTGGTGAACCCGGGCTGACCTCAGGAAAGCTGCGCATGCAAACGCTGCATCGTCAACTGGACCGCCGGCCCCAGGCGGGTTCGGCACCACAAGCGGCCGCTTCAGGCATCGGCTTGGCAGCGGAAGAGGGTTCCAGCGCCAGTTCGCTGCACGTGGCCGAAGTCATTGGTGAATTCAGTGGGCAGGCCTCGGCCGTGGGCCAGGAAGCGGCCGAAGTGCGTGGTTCGGTTGACGACGCCAACGGTTCGGCACGCGCCACCATCGATGCCGTTCAAAGCTTGAGCGCGCGGCTGGACGAAGTGGAGCGGGCACAGCAGGCCATCGACAACGAAACGCGCGGTGCGCAGCAGACCGTAGCGGACGCGCGTCAGGCGGTAGAGCAAGTGGGCGGCGAGGTCTCAAAAATTGTTGACTCACTGCGCGGTGTGGGTGAGGCTGCAGGCCAGATCTCCCAGATCGCGCTGCAAACACGCTTGGTGGCTTTCAATGCTTCCGTAGAAGCCAAGCGCGCTGGCGATGCCGGCCGTGGTTTTGCGGTGGTGGCCGATGCCGTGCGCGACCTCGCGGGCCGTGTGGAGGCTTCGTCCCAGCAAATCATGGGCACCATGAAGCAGCTTGACGAGCGGGTGGGCGCCTTGGCGCGCGAAATCCAGAACCGCCAAGGGCAGGTCAGCCAAGACCACGACGGTGTGGTGCACCGAGCGCTGGCTTCGGTTGACCGCAAGGTAGGCCGCATTCAAGACGCCACTCAAGTCAGCCGTCAGGTGTGTGAAGGCCTGCGTGGGCAGATGTCAGTGATCCAAGACGACCTGCGTGTTACGTCTCGGACCCTGGGCAGCGCGCTGGGCCGCACCGACACCTTGCTGCAAATTTCAGAACAACTGCTGGAGACCGTGGCCGACGCGGGCGCTACCACGCCAGACACACCGTTCATCGCGGCAGTTCAGGCCGGTGCGCAGCGCATTGCGCGTGTGCTGGCCGAGGCCTTGAGCAAAGGCGCTGTCCGCGAAGTTGATCTGTTTGACGAAACCTATGTGCCGATATCTGGCACCAACCCGCCGCAGCACACCACGCGCTTTTGCAGCCTGGCCGACCGCTTGTTTCCAGAGGTGCAAGAGCGCATGCTGGAGATGTCGACCAAGGTGGTGTTTTGCATCGCCGTGGACCGCAATGGCTATGTGGCTGCGCACAACCGCAAATACAGCCACGCGCAGCGGCCGGGCGACACGGCCTGGAACACGGCCAACAGCCGTTATCGCCGCATCTTCAACGACCGCACGGGCTTGGCTTCAGCGCGCAACACGCGACCCTTCCTGCTGCAAACCTACCGCCGTGACATGGGTGGTGGCCGCTTTGTGGTCATGAAAGAGGTGTCGGCGCCCATCATGGTGGCCGGCCGGCATTGGGGCGGCTTGCGCCTGGCCTACCAGTTCTGAGCTCAGGACACCAATTCTTCAGGCAACAAGGTGCGTCGTGTGGCCGCTTGAGTCGGCAGCGTAAATCCAAAGCGGGCACCGCCTTCGCTGCGGGTCTCGGCACTCACGGTGCCACCATGGCGCTCAACAATGCGCTGCACGATGGTCAGGCCAATGCCGGTACCATGAAAGTCCTCGTCACTGTGCAGGCGCCCAAAGGGCTTGAACAAGCGCTCGGCCTTGGCGGGATCGAAACCAGGTCCGTTGTCTTCAATCAGCACGTGCAGGGTGTTGCGCTCGTCAACGTAGCCGCGCAGCGTTACCAGCGGTTGTTCGCAGCGCCGTGTGAACTTGGCGGCGTTGCCCAGCAGGTTGGTCAGAACGATCTTCAAGGGGCCGGTGGACGCCACGGCGTGCAAACCTTGTTGAACGTTCCACTCAATGGGTGCCTGGCGCGGCAGAGGTGACAGCGATTCAATCACTTCGCGCGCCAAGCTGCTGAGATTGACAGGCTCCGTGGGCATGGGTTGCATGGTGGATCGCGCCAACGTCAGCAAGGCATCCACCGTCTCGCGCATGCTGGTGGCCGCCTGCACCTGCAGATCCAGAATTTGCCGATCGTCTTCACTCAAGCTGGCGGCGCTGCGGTTCAGCAGCAGCTGGGCCAACCCCTGAATATGCCCGATGGGTGTGCGCAGCTCGTGCGCCAACTGGCGTGCAAATGCCTCAAGGTCGCGGTTGATGACTTGCAGCTCGTGCGTTCGCGCGTTCACGGCGTTTTGCAGGTCTTCGTTGTGGCGCAGCAGCACACGTTCGGCTTCTTTGTGCGCGGTGATATCGCGCGCTACGCCGTGGTAACCCCGGAAGCTGCCCGTGGGGTTGAAGCGGGGCATGCCGGTGATCGCCAGCCATTGCCGGCTGCCTTCGTCGTTATCCAGGCACAGCTCCAGGTCGCGGAACGGGCGGTGGTTTTCCGCGTCATTGCGGTGCATCTCCCAGGCTGTGGGGTCCAGGCCAAACGGGAAGGCTTCCCACAAGGTGCGCCCGCGCACCGCATCGGCAAAGATCTTGGCTTGTGGTTGCTCTTCCAGCTTCATAGGCTGAATGCGGTGCTGCTCGTCGCTCTCCCAATACCAGTCGGTCGCCAGGCGCACCACGGTGGACCAGCGCTGTTCGCTGGCGCGCAATTTGGCCAAGGCGCGGCGCCGCTCGGTCACGTCACGCGCAACACCCTCAAAGCCGATGAAGTCGTTCTGTTCATTGAAGCGTGGCCGCCCGCTCAGCGCCACCCAGCGCATGGAGCGCTTGTTGCGCGCGATCACGCTGCACTCGAATTCGCGAAAGGTGTTGTGGGCTTCCAAATGCCCATGCAGTACTTTGAAGCCCTCTGCACCGGGTGCCTTGAAAAAGCTCAGCTCGTTGAAGCGCCGCCCGTTAAGGTCTTCGGCGCGCCAGCCTTGGCCCGTGAAGACATCAATCGAACCTGATACTTTGGTCAAGCGCATGTGCGCGTCGGTTTCCCAATACCAGTCGGCCGACAGTTCGGCCAGCGCCTGCCAGCGGCGGTCGGCTTCGCGCAGGACGCCGGCCACGCCTGAGGCCAGGGTGTCGAAGCTGGACTGCGGGCCGGCCGGGTCGTCGCGCAGGGCTTGAACGGCTTGTTGCCAGTCGGCGCCTTGGCCCAGTTCGTCGCTGAAGCGGTTGAACGACTGGCGCAAGCGGCGGCGGTGCATCACCAGGCCAAAAATCATCAACAGCAACAAGCCGGCCATGGTGGCCGTCACGATCTTGATGATGTTCTCGGTTTTTTCGTGCTGCGCGTCCAAGGCCGCGCGCACGCTGGTGGTCAGCGTTTGCGCGGCAGATTGCAGCTCGCGCAGTTCTTCTTCGTTGTTGCGTTCTCGGGCCAGGTTCCAGCGCGTGAGGAATTCGGTGAAGACACTGCGGTCCAAGCGGTCCGCATGCAGAGCATGGTCGAGTTGGTCGAGCTGGCGGCCGAGCTCGGCATTCAGCTTCACATGGTGTTCGCTGCTACTGACCAAGCGGTCGCTCAGCGCTTGTGACACGGCTGCGGCGCGCTCGATAGCACTGCCACTGGGCAAACGAAATTGCACAACGAACAAGGTCGTGGCGCACAAAATGGCGCCGCCCAACACCATGGCCCAGAAGGTACGAAGCGGTTGGCGCGCCTTCAGGTTGTGGTCGAACGCATCGTCGCCACTGTCCAACAGCGCGGCCATATCGCGTGCTGATGTGTTGTCCCTCACTCGCATCTTGGGCCTGGGCTGGGTGCAGCAGCTGTTGTGCCGCAAGCGGCTGGCTTGGCCGCCGGTTGAATCGTAAAACCCGTCAGGCGGAAATGCCGCCGTGGGTTTGTTCGCGCAAGCCCAGACCCTGCGCGTCGTAAGCTTGGCCGTGAGTCGGCACCAAGATTTGCGCAGCGCGGTCCAAAGCCGCGCTGGCACGCGCCAGGGCTTCGCGTTGCGCTTGCAATTCGGCTGACGCCCACTGCAGGCGTTCGCGGTAAGGCTTCAGCAGTGCCGCGTGTGGGCCCGTGAGTTTTTGCGCCATGCTGCCCGTGCGTGCAACACAAGACTGCAGTTGTGCAGCCGCTGTGTCGAGCTGAGTGGCCTGGCCACTGCGCAAAGCCTCGCTCATGTCTGCCAGGCGCAGCTCGAGTTCGCCAATGGCGGCTTCCAACAGCAACGCAGCGGCGGGCGTTTGCGCGCCGGCCGCTGGATCGGGTCCGCCCCGAAACTGGTTGCTCAAGGTTCAGCACTCAGTTGCGTAGTCGCCCCAAAACTTCCTGGGCGTTCTGAATCAATTTGTCGGCAACGACGCCGCTGTCAATTTGAAAGCGGCCGGCGCGAATGGCTTCGGCAATGCGTTCAACCTTGGCTTTGTCGAAGCTGGCTTCTTCGGCGCTTTGTGCTTTGGCCGTGGCTGACAGCTCCACTTTGGCGCTGACCTCGTCCGAGACGGCCGTGGTCGCGGCCTTGCCATTGCGGCGCTCTGCAACAGGCGTTGCTGGCGTGTTGGCCTTGGAATCGAATGGTCCTATCTTCATCATGTGCTCCACAAGAAATGGGCAAAAACACACCTGCACCTAACCGCAAGCGACAGGTTGCCCCCAAGTTTGCACGCCCCATCGGACCGTGCAATCGTCCGGGACGCAGACCCGGGGACTGTTACCACTGCTTCTTCGGACAAAGCGAAACAGAACTTTAGGGCCGACAGGGCCTTTATCTGGGCTTCAGACCCCACCGAGCGGTAAGCAAAGGTCACAGAACGCCGCAAACGGCTCATGGTGCCACCTGAATGCGGCGGTCGCCGGACGGCGTGCCGGTCAATGTGCGGCCACTGTCCGTTCGAATCTTGGCCGGCTGGCCTTCAAAGCCTGGGGTCAGTGCAACGCCTTCACTGCTGATGCTGAAGCCTTCGCCCACGGCCACCACCCTGACCACATCACCTACGGCAAACCACTGGCGCCGCTTAAGGTCAGATTCACGCAAAGTGGCGCCGGCGCTCAGCGCGCGGCCCAGGCTGCGGCCCAGGACGCTTTCAAGCCGGGCGAAGGCAGGTGAACTGGCAGCCGACCATTCAGCCTGTTCTATTTGTAGATGTTCGGGGCCCAGCACCGTGCCCGAGGGCAATGGGCCCTGCGCCACAACCGCTGGCGCAAACACCCGCACCGTGAGCGGCAAAAAAACATTCCAGCGGCTCGCGCCACTGATACAGCGCAGGCCCACGCGCGTGGCACCCCAGGCGCGGGTGCCTGTTGGTAGATAGATGTCCACCTCGTCGCAAGGCGCCAGCTTCAAGCGGGGGTCCAAGGTGCCAGCCTGCACCTCGACGCGCGCGCCCGCAATGCCTGCCACGGCGGCCGTAGCGGCTTGCCGGGTGAGTTCTTCAGCCCGCCGCATCCACGGCGCGAGTACGGCCGCTGGTGCAGCGGCGGTTTCGGGCGGGTTGGGTGCGGCCACCGCGCAGGCGGATTGCCACGCGGCGCAGGCCCACAGTGCCAAAGGCAAAAAGCTCGAAGGCTTGCAGCTTGAAGGCTTGAAGCCCGAAACGCAGTGCGCAGATAGCAATGGCATGGGAGAGCCCAGGAGGCGGTGCTTTTTCACAGTTCATGAATTTAGTGATGGGCTTGTGCCGCCAGGGCTGAAATTGCAAGGCTTCGCACAGCCTGTTTGTGCTTTGGCTGCGAAAGGCCCTGCCGAGAATCGAGCCCAACTTCAGAACTTGAAGCGCATAGAGGGTGCAAGCCCTGCGCAACCGGTGATGGGACTGAAGTGCGAAGAACAACCGTTGTGGCAATGTTGGGGCAATCGTCATGATCAATCGCTTGACCGATGCGCTGAACTTTCAAGCGCAGGCGCTCACCCTCAGGGCTGAGCGGCAGCAACTGTTGGCCAGCAACATTGCCAATGCCGACACGCCGGGCTTTCAAGCGCGTGACTTCAACTTTGCCTCGGCCCTGCGTGATGCGACGCAAGCGCAAGCCAAGGGCATGCCTTCACAGACGGCGCGCACCGAAGCGCAGTTGCGCTGGGCGCTGCCGTCCCAAACCAACCTGGACCGCAGCACGGTCGACATGGACCGCGAGCGCGCCAGCTTTGCAGAGAACGCGCTGAAGGTCGATGCCGCGCTGCGTTTCATCAATGGCCAAGTGCGCACCCTGCAAGAAGCCATGCGCAGCCCGCAGCAAGGCTGATGAGCAGCTTTGCTGCCGTTGAAACCCCAGGGATGAAAGGTCAGTCATGAGCATGTTTCGGATTTTCGACGTGGCCGGCAGTGCCGTCAGCTCGCAGAGCCAGCGGCTCAACGTGGTGGCATCCAACCTGGCCAATGCCGACACGGTTGCTGGCCCTGACGGCAAAGCCTACAAGGCCCGCCAGGTGGTCTTCAGCACGGAATTGATGGGTGCTGCTGCGTCAGCCGGGGTGCGCGTGAGCAACGTGATCGAAGACGAAACACCCGGCCGGCGCATCCATGACCCCAAGCACCCGTCGGCGGATGACAAAGGTTATGTGACCTACAGCAATGTGAGTGCGGTGGAAGAAATGGTCAACATGATCTCCGCCTCGCGCTCGTACCAGAACAACATCGAAGTGATGAATACCGCCCGCTCGTTGCTGCAAAAGACGCTGCAACTGGGACAACAGTGAGATCAGCATGGCAGTAAGCGCAACGTCGACCACCACCGCCGCCGCCGACGTCTTTTCGTCGCTCAACGGCACATCGGCTGCGGCCACCACCACCAAAAATGACGAGGCCAGCGCTGACCGGTTTCTCAAACTCTTGGTGGCGCAGATGGAAAACCAGGACCCGTTGAACCCGATGGACAACGCCCAGGTCACTTCTCAGATGGCGCAGATCAACACGGTGGACGGCATCAACCGGCTGAACACGAATGTCTCGTCCCTCAAAGACACCTTTGTGCAGCTCCAAGCCATGCAAGGCGCTGCCCTTTTGGGCAAGGATGTCAGCTTGCCAGGCGACCAACTGGCTGTGCGTGGTGAAGGAAGTGAAGCCATGGGACTGGGCGGGTATGAACTCAGCACCAAAGCCGACGCTGTTCGTCTGGAAGTTTTGAATGCATCAGGTCAAGTGATTGCTACCGAGGCCTTAGGCCCCAAGGCTGCAGGCAGCTACGACTTCGAGTGGGAAGGTGGCAACCTGGCGGCATCGCAAGACGGTTTGCGCTTCCGCATCGTGGCCACCCAAGGCGCCGAAGCGGTCACGGTGCAACCCATCATGCTGGACCGCGTGCTCAGCGTCAGCACGGGCGGCGATGCACTCAAGCTTGAACTCGAGAACAGCGGCCAAGTGAATTACGCCGATGTTCGCAGTGTGCGCCAGGCCAGCTGAGCTGCGCCGCACACACCAACTGATTGACCCCGTTTCGTTTCTCGCGTTTTTCGACCCCCGCCTGACAACAGGCACATAGGAGCCCCGAATGAGTTTTCAACAAGGCCTTTCCGGTTTGAACGGCAGCGCCAAGAACCTTGAAGTCATTGGCAACAACATTGCCAATGCCAACACCTTCGGTTCCAAGGTAGCCCGCGCCGAATTTGCCGACATGTACGCCGCATCACTCTCGGGCGCGGGTGGCAACAGCATCGGTATCGGTGTCAACTTGGAAACGGTGGCTCAACAATTCACCCAGGGCAACCTGACGGCCACGGAAAGCCCGATGGACTTGGCCATCAACGGCGGTGGCTTCTTCCAGCTCAGCGACGAACGCAGCCCGCCCAGCTACACACGCAATGGCCAGTTCAAAGTGGACCGCGATGGCTTCATCGTCAGCAATGGTGGTTTGAAATTGATTGGCTATGTGGCCGACGAAACCGGCGCCATCCTGCCGGGCGCAGCCAAGCCGCTGAAGCTGCCCACCAGCGGCATTGCACCTGACCCCACCACCGAGGTCAGCGTTGAAATGAATTTGGATGCGCGCAAAGGTGTTACCGCACCTGCAGCCGCACCTTTGATCGACTTCTCAGACCCGTTGACCTTCAACAATGCAACGTCCTTGACGCTGTATGACGAGAAGGGTCAGGACATAGCCGTCACGTACTACTTCCAAAAGGCAGCTGACGACACGTGGAATGTCTTTGGAACCGCCAATGGCGAAGTGCTGGGCGTTGGCAGCACAGCAACGGACCCGCAACCGATGACCACTTTGACCTTCTCGGCAGATGGCAAGACGGTGACTAACCCGGTACCGCCCATCATGTTTGATGTGCCCGTGACGACCACGTCGTCGGGCGCCAACACTTTGGCCTTGGTCGGCGTCGAACTGGACTTGACCCGCGCCACCCAATACGGTGCGGCGTTTGGTGTGACGGACTTGCAGCAAGACGGCTTTACCGCGGGCCAGTTGAGCTCGGTGCTGATTGAGGCTGACGGCACGGTGCTGGCGCGTTACTCCAACGGTGAAACCAAGCCTGCGGGTCAGATCGAGCTGGCCACCTTCCGCAACCCACAGGGCTTGATCCCCATGGGCGGCAACAACTGGGGCATCTCCGCTGCCGCAGGTGAGCCGGTGATCGGCCCGCCGAAGCAGGGCACCATGGGCGCTATTCAATCGGGCGCGTTGGAAGAGTCCAATATCGACCTGACGGGTGAGCTGGTGGCGATGATCACCGCGCAGCGCACCTACCAAGCCAACGCGCAGACCATCAAGACGGAAGACCAGGTGCTGCAGACGCTGGTCAATCTGCGTTGATCTTGCAAGGCTGAGCCATGGACCGCCTCATCTATGTTTCGATGTCAGGGGCCAAGGCCACCTTGCAGCGCCAGGAAGTGCTGTCGCACAACCTGGCCAACGTGGCAACCAATGGGTTCCGTGCGGAGATGGCAGCGCTGCGCGCCGTGCCCGTGCGGGGCGACGGTGCCAGCACGCGGGTGTACACGCTGGAAACCACCATTGGCTACGACCAGGCACCCGGCAGCATGCAAACCACCGGGCGCAGCCTGGACGTGGGCATGCGTGGCCAAGCCTGGTTGGCGGTGCAAGCGCTGGACGGCACCGAGGCCTACACACGCGCCGGCATGCTGGAAATCAATGCCGAAGGCACCTTGGTGGACCAAGCCAACCGGCCGGTGTTGAGTGACGGCGGGCCCATCACCATGCCTGCCAACGCCTTTGTTGACATTGCCGCCGATGGCAGCATCAGCGC
Organism: Rubrivivax sp.; assembly: GCA_965249635.1. Taxonomy (GTDB): domain Bacteria; phylum Pseudomonadota; class Gammaproteobacteria; order Burkholderiales; family Burkholderiaceae_C; genus Rubrivivax. The sequence continues at coordinate 1,097,145 of OZ252249.1, forward strand.
GCGCGTGGGCAATGGGCGTCCGCAAAATGTGGGTCGGCTGAAAATGGTGACGCCAGAAGAAAAACTAACCCGGGGCGAAGACGGCTTGTTTCGCCCTGGCAATGGCGACCCGCTGCCCGCTGACGCCACAGCGCGCCTGCAAAGTGGCACGCTTGAAGGCTCCAACGTCAATGCGGTGGAGACCATGGTTGCCATGATTTCGGCGGCCCGCCAGTTCGAGCACCAGATGAAGATTCTGCAAAGCGCAGAACAGCAAGAACAAAGCGCCGCCAAGTTGTTGGCGCCGAGCGCCTAAGCTGCTTCGTCGGCCTACCGGCCTTGCCGGTGTTCGTGACACCCGTCACGAAAGCAGCGGCCCGCCGCAACACAGCCCGGCTGAAGGCCGCTTAATTCGAAGACCACCAACCCTCAAGTCACCCGAGCATAGGGCTTATGGGGTGCCCGTTCGCTCGGGCTGGAGCAATCGATGATTCGTTCGTTGTGGATCGCCAAAACCGGCATGGAAAGCCAGCAGACGAAGCTGGATGCCATTTCAAACAACCTGGCCAACGTGGCCACCACGGGCTTCAAGCGCGGCGGCGTTGTCTTTGAAGACTTGATGTACCAGCAGGTGCGCCAGCCCGGTGCTGCGTCGTCCGATCAAACTCAATTGCCCACAGGCCTGCAACTCGGCCTGGGTGTGCGCGCGGCCGCCACCACGCGCAACTTTGCGCAAGGTACGGTCAACCAGACGACCGGTGCTTACGACGTGGCCATTGAAGGCCAAGGCTTCTTTTCGATTCAATTGCCCGACGGCAGCACGGGCTACACCCGTGACGGCTCGTTCCAAGCCGATGCCAACGGCCAACTGGTGACGAGCGCGGGCTACACCCTGCAGCCGGGCATCACCATTCCAGCCAACGCACGCGTGGTGACCATCGCCCGCGATGGCACGGTCAATGTCAACCTGCCGGGCCAAACAGCGCCCACGGCGGTGGGGCAATTGCAGTTGGTGAACTTCGTCAACCCGGCCGGCCTGGAGTCGCTGGGGGGCAACTTGTATGCCGAGACGGCTTCGTCCGGCACACCCAACGCGGGCGCGCCGGGCGGCAATGGCTTGGGCTTTGTGCGGCAAGGCTATCTGGAAGGCAGCAACGTCAATGTCGTTGAAGAGTTGGTGTCCATGATCGCCACGCAGCGCGCTTACGAAATGAATTCCAAGGCCATCCAAACCAGCGACCAGATGCTCCAGCGTCTGGGCCAACTGTGAGGCTTAGCATCATGCATGCCTTGTTGCGCACACTCAAGTTTGCTTTGGCAATGGCCACGGCGGCGGCTACCAGCGGCTGCATCTCTGCATTGGCGCCACCGCGTGTGGAAGTCGGCGATACCGCCCCGGCCTTTCCCATGCCCTTGCCCGCGCCTGCTCCAACGGCCGCACCTACGGGTTCCATCTTCCAGGCCAACCTCTACCGGCCGCTGTTCGAAAACCACCGTGCGCGTTTGGTGGGCGACACCTTGACGGTGACCATCGCCGAGAAGGTCAGCGCCACGCAGTCCAGCAAGAGCACCATCGACAAAGCCGGCGCGATCAAAGGCGGCGTCGAGGCGCTGCCGCTGATCAGCCCCAAGGCCTTTGCACGCGGCTCTGTAGGTGGTTCATCGAGCAATACCTTCGAGGGCAAGGGCGCCACCGAAAACACCAACGACTTCAGCGGCATCATCACGGTGATGGTGACTGGCGTGCTGCCCAACGGGCATCTTCAAATCGCTGGTGAGAAACAAATTGGCGTGAACGAGAACGTCGACGTGCTGCGCTTTTCCGGCCAACTGGACCCGCGCAACGTGCAGGCTGGCAACACCGTGCCCAGCACCGCCATCGCCAATGTGCGGCTGGAGCACCGGGGCCGTGGTGCGGCTGCCAATGCCAACGCTGTGGGTTGGTTGTCGCGCATCTTTTTGAGCGTTATGCCCATCTAACGGACCCCATGCAGAAGCCTTTTGACATTCAGGACCCTGAAGCCATTCGCAGCCTGAGCCCGTGGCTGCGGGCCAGCCTGTGGTTGGCTGCAGCCTTGGCCAGCACCGCGCTGTGGTGGCCCGCGCCGGGCCATGCCGCACGCATCAAAGAGGTGGCCGCCATACAGGGCGTGCGCCACAACGCCTTGACGGGCTATGGACTGGTTGTTGGCCTGGACGGCACGGGCGACCAGACCACGCAAACACCCTTCACCACGCAGAGCTTGAATGCCATGCTCCAGCAAATGGGTGTGACGGTTCCTCCAGGCACCGGCATGCAGTTGAAAAACGTCGCGTCGGTGTTGGTGACCGCTCAACTTCCGCCCTTTGCGCAACCCGGCCAGACTGTGGACGTGACCGTTTCCTCTTTAGGCAACGCCAAGAGTTTGCGTGGCGGCACCTTGATTGCCACGCCGCTGAAGGGCGCCGATGGCCGCATCTATGCCATGGCTCAAGGCAACCTGGTGGTGGGTGGCGCGGGTGCCTCGGCAGGCGGCTCAAAGGTGCAGATCAATCACTTGTCAGCCGGTCGTGTGCCTGACGGCGCCACGGTAGAAGTGGCTGTGCCCACGCCGCTGCTGCAAGGCAGCAGCATCCAGCTCGACTTGCACGCCAATGACTTCGCAACAGCCAGCGCGGTGGCAGCAGCCATTAACAAAGCCAAAGGCGAGGGTACGGCGGCTGCGCGGGACGGCCGGGTGGTGGCCGTGCAGGTGCCGGCCAACGCCAATGACCGCATCAGCTTTTTGGCCGATGTCGAGAACCTGAACATTGATCTGGCCGCACCCGCTGCGCGCATCGTCATCAACCCGCGCACGGGCTCCATTGTCATGAATGACTCGGTGACTTTGGGCCCTTGCGCAGTGGCGCATGGCAGCCTGTCGGTCACCATCAATTCCACGCCCAGCGTCAGCCAGCCTGGCCCCTTGTCTGCCGGGCAAACCAAGGTCACTGAAAAGGCCGACATCGCCATCACACAACAAGGCGGCGCGCTGATTCAAATGCCTGCCAGCACCAAACTCGTTGATGTGGTCAAGGCGCTCAATGCGCTGGGTGCCACGCCCCAAGACTTGCTGGCCATCTTGCAAGCCATGCGCGCCGCCGGTGCCTTGCGTGCCGAGCTTGAGGTGATATGAGCGTGGGCTGGGCAGTGCTGCGCGGAGGCCAGCCGTGATTCCGGCCACTCAAAGCCTGGCGGGTGATGTGCGCTCGCTGCAAGACCTGCGCGCCAAAGCCGCCAGCGACCCCAAAGGCGCCATCCGTGAGGCTGCCAAGGCCTTCGAAACCCTGTTCATGCAAGAGGTGATGAAGAGCATGCGTGCGGCCACGCTGGCCACCGGCATGCTGGACAACGAAGGTACCAAGCTGGGCACCGAGTTGCTCGACCAACAGCTGTCGACACGCCTGACCGGCCTGCCCGGTGGCTTGTCCGACGCCATCTCGCGCCAGTTGATGCGGCAAATGGGCCTGACGGAAGATATGGCCCCGGGCGCGGTGCTCCCTGTACGCAGCGGGGCACGTACACCCGCCGCGCCGCAGTCCGGCCAAGTGGGCGCTTCAGCCGAGATCAACGCAACCGGATCTGCTGCCGACTTTGTGCGCCAGCATGCCGCCACCGCGCAGCGTGCTTCTCAGGCCACGGGCATTCCAGCTGAATTCATGATTTCACAAGCCGCGCTGGAAACCGGCTGGGGCCGTCGTGAAATCCTGCATGCGGACGGCCGCAGCTCGCACAATTTGTTTGGCATCAAAGCCAGCGCCAACTGGAAAGGGCCGGTCGCCGAGGTGACCACCACTGAATATATCGACGGACAAGCGCAAAAAGTCACGGCCCGCTTCCGTGCCTACTCAAGTTATGCCGAGTCTTTTGCCGATTACGCCAATCTGATGAAGACGAGTTCGCGCTATGCGCCGGTGATCGCCCAGGGCGGCACCGCGTCTGGCTTCGCCCAGAACCTGCAACGCGCGGGATATGCAACCGACCCCGCTTACGCTGACAAACTGACCCGTGTGATCAACACCACCTTGCGGCTGCAACGCAGCCAGGCTTAAGAGAGGACAAGCTCATGGCCGGCCCCAGCGCTTTGATGAGCATCGGCATGCGCGCGATGGTGACCAACTACGCCGCCTTGCAAACCACGGGCCACAACATCGCCAACGCGGGCGTTGAGGGTTATTCACGCCAGCAAGTTGAGTTTGGTACCTCCAAGGGGCAATTCAGCGGTGCCGGCTTCTTTGGTCGTGGTGTGGAGTTGCAAACCGTCACCCGTGCGCACAACGACTTTCTAACGCGTGAAGCCACTGGCGCCAAGTCCTTGTCAAGCATGGACGCCGCGCGCTACGAATCGCTGCAAGAACTGGAAAGTGTCTTCCCCATTGGCGAAAGCGGTGTGGGCCACGCCATGGGCCAGTTTCTCAACGCCATTGTTGACGTCGCCAGCCGGCCAGCCGATGTGTCGGCGCGCCAAGTGGTGCTGGCCCGTGCCACCGACACAGCGGCGCGTTTCAATGCGGCCAGCGACCAGCTCGACCGCATTCAAAGCAGTTTGACCGAGCGCATGACAGCGTCGGTCAGCGCCGTCAACGGCCTGGCGGCGAACATCGCCACAGTCAACCAGCGCATTGCGGAAGTGCACAGCCAGGGCCACCCGCCCAACGACTTGCTTGATGAGCGCGACCGCTTGATTTCGCAGCTCAGCGAGCATGTGCAAATCACCACCATTGGCGCGGATGATGGCACCACCAGCGTGTTTATCGCGGGTGGGCAGCGTCTGGTGCTGGGCATTGAAGCGGCCAAGCTGCAACTCGTGCCGGACCCGGAAGAGCCCACGCGGTCCGCCGTCGCCATCAGCGAGGCTGACTTTTTGCGCGTCCTGCCCCACAGCACCCTGGGTGGCGGTGAGCTGGCGGGATTGCTGCGCTTTCAAAACGACGACATGGTCGACGCACGCACGCAGTTGGGCCAGATGGCGGCCGCTTTCGGTGCGGCCGTGAACGAGCAACAGTCTTTTGGCCTCGACTTGGGCAATCCGCCCGGCGCCGGTGCGCCCGTCTTCTCTACCGGCACGCCGCAGGTGCAGCCGAATGCCGACAACGCGCGCGATGTTGCGGGTGATTTTGTGGCCCAGGTCAGCATCACCGTGACCGACTATTCGCAGCTGGCTGCCGCCGAATATGCGCTCTCCGCCGACCCGGTGTCCGGTGCCTGGAAGCTCACTCGCAGCTCGGACGGCCATGTGCAAACGGTCAATGACGGCGACACCGTTGATGGCTTCACGCTCAATCTGGGCTCGCCCGCGCCGTCCAGCACCGACCGATTTTTGTTGAAGCCGGTGAGTGACGCCTCGGGCAAGCTGCAGGTGGTGCTGACCGACCCGCGCGGCCTTGCTGCCGCGCTGCCGGTGACTGCAACCATGGCTGCAACCAACACCGGCTCGGCCTCCGTGGCCTCACTGCAAGTGGTGAGCAATGCCGTGGACCCCGAACAAACCGCCAGCATCGCTTTCACCTCCGACACCGGTGACTACAACTGGGAGCTGCGCGACCGCACCACCAATGCTTTGATGAGCAGCGGCAGTGGCACCTGGCAAGCGGGCGAAGCCATTGAGCTGAACGGTTTTGAAGTGAGCTTGGCGGGCGTGCCGCGCAACGGCGACAGCCTGGAAGTCTCCAAGACGGTTTATGCCGCCAGCAACAACGGCAACGCCACGGCCATGCTGAACCTGCGCGACTTGGCGCGCGTGGGTTTGAGCGTGCAGACCGACGGCTCCATTGGTGGCGGCCGCAGCTTTTCCGATGCCTATGCGTCAGCGATGGCCGACATGGGTGTGCGCGTGCAAGGCTCGCGCGTGGCGTCCGAAGTTTCCGATTCGGTGGCAGCACGCACCGAACTCAACCGCTCGGCCGCGTCCGGTGTCAACCTCGACGAAGAGGCCGCCAAACTGCTGGCGTTTCAGCAAAGTTACCAAGCCTCAGCCAAGGTGCTGCAGGCGGCGCAAACTGTTTTCGACACGCTGCTCAGCATTGTCGATCGGTGATGAAAGGGAACGGCCATGCGAATCACTACAGCCAATAGTTTCGAGCGGTCTATCGACATGCTGCAGCGGCGCGCCTCTGAAATGGGGCATGCGCAGGACCAACTGGTCAGCGGCAAAAAAATCGCCAAGGCCAGCGATGACCCAACGGGCGCCGCTCGGGTGGAACGTGCACTGGCGCGTGAAGCGCGGTCCGAAGCCAGCCAGCGCGGACTGGAGGCCAGCCGTACCAACATGACACTGGCAGAAACGGCCTTGGGCAGCATCACGGAATTGATGCACCAGGTACGCGAGCAGGTGGTTCAAGCCGGCAACCCCGCGTACTCCGACGTGCAGCGCAAAGACATTGCCAACGTGGTCAAGGGCCTGCGCGACCAAATTCTCAAAGCGGCCAACACCACCGATGGCGCAGGCGGTTATCTGTTTGGCGCACAAGGCGCGTCCACACCGCCGTTTGTCGATGCCGCAGGCGGTGTGCAGTTCATGGGCGCACAAGGCCAAGCCATGGCCGCGTCGGGAGAGCCCTTGCCACTGACATCGGACGGTGGCGCCGTTTTCTTGCGCGCGGCTGCCGGCAACGGCGTTTTTGTGACCGAACCGAACGCGGCCAATGGCTCGGAAGCCTGGATCAGCGCCGGCTCGGTGGTCGATCCGTCAGCCATCACCGGCGACCCTTACGAAATCGCGTTCACCGTTGACGGCGTCACTGGCGCCACCACCTACGACATCACCCGCAATGGCGCGGCCACCGCTGCGACTGGTGTTCCCTATGTCGGCGGCAAGGCCATCTTGCTGGACGGCATGAGTTTTGCCGTCAATGGCGCTCCGGCAACTGGCGACCGCTTCGACCTCACACCGGCGGCTGCTGACCTGTCCATTTTTGATGCCCTTGACCAGTTCACCAGCGAGTTGTCCACGCCCAACCGCAGCGGCGCACAGCGCACCCAAACCGTCCAAACCGCGCTGCGCGACCTGGACAGCGCTTTGTCTAACGTGGTGGGCGAGCGTGCGCGGCTGGGCGGCGTGCTCAGCCGCATCGATTCCGTTGAAAACCGCCTCAGCGACGACAAACTGATGGCCCAATCGGAGCGCTCCACGGCGGAAGACGTGGACATGGTGCACGCCGTGTCGGACTTCTCGGCACGCCAGACCAGCTACAACGCAGCGCTGCAGGCCTACGGCATGGTGCAGAAGCTCTCGCTGTTCGACTACATCCGGTGACGATGCCGCCGGCTGGCGGTGCTAGCGTGTGGCGCTGCGCGCGCCATGAAAAGTTCTTCCGTTCTCGACCACGTCGTTCTCGGCTACAGCCCGGTCTTTGACCAGCGCCGTGCGCTGGTTGCCATTCGCTTGTCGGTTTTTCCGACCAGCGGCGCGAACCACCCAGGTAACACGCCAGCCGACGGCGTAGCGCTGTGGGCCTTGCTGGGCCAGGCCGTGGACAAAGCTCCCCAGCGAGTTCAAGGTCTGCCGGCACTGTGGGTCAGCGTGGCCAGCGAAAGCTTGCTCGAAGGCCTGCTGCAGGCCGCGCAAGCCGAGCCCCGCCGGGTGTTGATCGAAGTTCCTGCGTTTTTTGCGGCCCCTCGGCAGGCATTGGTGCAGCGACTGCATGCGCAGGCGCAGCCGCTGGCCTTGATGGATTGGAGCCCGGACGGGGGTTCCGCTGGCGGCTCCACGGCGGGTTCGAGTTTCGAATGGCTGTGCCAGCCCGCGCAGCAAGCGCCCGTGCACACGTTGCCGGCTGGCTTGGCCAAGCAGATGCTTCGGGTTGGTGCGCGCTGCGACGCCGATTTCGATGCGGGATTCAAGCAGGGCGCCCATGCAGTGACCGGTTGGCCTATGGACGAAGACTTTCAAATCGCTGCGCCCGCCACCATTCCGCCCGAACTGCGCGGCGTGCTCGACCTGATGAACCGTGTGGAGCGTGAAGAGCCCGTCGCGCGCCTGGAGGCGGTGCTGACGGCCGACCCGTCTTTGGCCTACCGTTTGCTGCGTTACCTCAATACCTCCGCCTTTGGCTTGCGCGCCGAAGTCAGCTCTTTCCGTCATGGATTGATGATGCTGGGCTACCAGCGTTTGAAGCGCTGGCTGGCGCTGCTGCTGGTGTCGGGCAGCCAGGACCCGAAGTCGCGCATGTTGATGGCTGTGGCGGCGCGGCGCGGGCTGATCCTCGACCAATTGGCCAACGGCCTGGCCGATGAAGCCATGCGCGGCGAGATGTTCATCTGCGGCGTTTTTTCACTGCTGGATCGCATGCTGCACTTGCCCATGGGCGAGCTTGTGCGCCACGTGCCCATGCACGAAAGAGTTCAGCTGTCGCTCAATGGGCACGGGCCGTATTCACCACACCTGGCTTTGATGGGTGCGTTGGAAGGTGGCTCAGCCATGGACATTCGTGAGTGCGCGGAGGCGGCCTTGGTGGGCCGCGCCGAACTCAACCGTGCGGTCCTCAAGGGCTTGGCCCTGTCTTGGGAGTTGGAGTGAGCACTGCGTTAGATGTTTACGAGCCCGCGCAGCTGACAGTGGACCTTCCGCTGGCCGAAACGCCGTCGCAGGCCGAGTTGCTGCGCGAAGTGACGGCGATTCTTGACGGCGCGCCGGTGGGCATTGGTTACCTGCGCAATCAGCACCTGGTGCGCTACAACCTGCGCTTCGAGCGCATGTTGGGCTTCGGGCCCAACGCCACGGCGGACGCGAGCCTGTCAGAAATTCTGCTGCAGGGGGGCCTCAGCACTTTGGCAGTGAGCGCCACGATGGAGTCCTTGGCGGCAGGCCATCACTGCGACGTTGAGTTGGCTTTGCCGGCATCCATCAATGGCGACTTCCTTGACCAAAACGTGACTTGGTGCGCGCTGTCGCTGCGCCGCGCCGAGCATGATGGTCACGACGACGGCATGGTGGCGGTGCTCACCGACATCACCCGCTTGAAGCGCCAACAGGCAGAAACCGAACGCGCCTTGCACGAGCGCGAGCTGATGTTCAACCAGTCGGATGTCGGCATTGCCTGGCTGCGGCAAGGTTGCATTGTTCGCGCCAACAGCGCCATGAGCGAGCTCACCGGGCTGGACCCCCAGGCGCTGGTCGGGCGCGGCATGGACAGCTTGTTTGCACCCGGCGACGTGGGCCCATTGGACGAAGATGTTCAGCACAACTTGGCTGCGCATGGGCGCCATGTGAGCGAGCAGCGCCTGGTTCGCAGTGACGGCAGTTTGCGCTGGACACAGGTTTCACAGCGCGCCGTGGACCCGGCCGACCCCGACTCTGACCACGTGTGCTCGTTCGTGGACGTCGATGAGCGGCAGCGCTCGCGCGAGGCGCTGCAGCAGCAAGCCGGCCATACCCGCGCGGTGCTGGACTCGGTGCTGGTGGGCATCGTCACCGTGGGCGAACGAGGCATCGAGTGGATGAACCGCTCGGCCCGGCGCATGTTTGGCGGTGAGCTGGAAGCCTTTATCGGTGAGCCCATCGGTTGCGTGGCCACGTCAGAACCCGAGCACCCGCTCAGCCGCGTTGACTGGCTGCAGCGTTTGGCCGACGGCGAGTCGGAGATTTTTGAATGCCGCTTGCAAGCCCGCGACGGCCGCGCGTTTTGGGTGGTGGGCAATGCCGTGGCCACGCCACGAGAAGCCGGGCAGGGGAGGCAAGTGACCTTTGCCCTGCTGGACATCGAAGCCCGCCGTCAGGCCGAGGTGCGTGTGTCCAGCGCACGGGCGTCTTTGCAGCGCTTGATTGAAACAGCCCCGCTGGCCATCGCCTTGTTTGACGACACCAGCTTGCAAATGGTGGAAGGCAACAACGGCGCCGAGCTGTTTTTCGGCCGGCCCTTGCAGCAACTGCTGGGCAGCGGGCCGGACGCTTGCCTGACTGACAACGACCAGGCTGCGGCCTTGAGGGCCAGCTTGGAACTGGCCCGTGACACGCCGCAAGGTGTGCGCCGCGAAATCACCCGCCCCGGCCGGGCTGCCGAGACCCTGCGTTGGGACGCGCGCTTTGTCATGCTCGGGCCACAGCGTGGTGAGGCGAGCGATGACGGCACCGCCGAGACCGGGCAGATCTTGCTGGTGGCCAACGACGTGACCGAGCTGCGCCGCGCAGAGCAGGCCCGGCTTGACCAAGCCATTGCGCAACGCGAGATGCTGGTCAAGGAAGTGCACCACCGCATCAAAAACAATTTGCAGGGCGTGGCGGGCCTGCTGCAGCAAACGGCGCAACGCCGCCCTGAAATCAGCAACCCGCTGCAAGAAGCCATTGGCCAGGTGCAGGCCATTGCCCAGGTGTACGGCCTGCAGGTGGGGGCCGAGGGGCCTTTGGACCTTTTGGGCATGCTGCGCGCCATTGCAGGCACAGTGCAGCGCAGCTTGCACCATGTGGTCGAAACGAGCTTCAGCCAAGATGCCGCCGCCGTGCGGTGGATGCTGCCGGAGGCCGAATCCATTCCCTTGGCCTTGATACTCAACGAGCTGTTGACCAACGCGGTGCGCCACGGTGACGGCCAGCCCGTTCGATGCGTGGTTCGAAGCGTTGAGCACGAGGTGTGCATCGACATCAGCAACGGGGGCCAACTGCCCAGCGGTTTTGAGCTGCAGCGCGTGCCGGCCGGCATGGCAGGCCTGGGCCTGGTGCGGGCGCTCTTGCCGCGCCGCGCGGCCGTGTTGGCTGTGCAGCAGCAAGACGAACGTGTGGTCACCTCACTGACCTTGCGCCCGCCCAGCGTGCGCCCCGCCGTGGCGGTGGCGGTGATGTCGCCTTCAACGCTGTCGCCAGTTGTCGCAAACGAGCTGCGCCACAATGCGCCCGTGCAAGCACCGGCGGCAATGACAGCATGACAAGCGAAGCGGCGAGAGCAGAAAGTGGCGCTAAGGCGCACAAAGGCAAGATCCTCGTCGTCGACGACGACCGCCTGGTGCTGGCCACCGTGATGCATGGCCTGGCGAACGCCGGCTACGACGTCATTGATGCCGACAACGGCGACGACGCCATCCTGCTGGCCCGCGAGCACAAACCCGACCTGGCCCTTCTGGACATCCGCATGGACGGCATTTCCGGCTTTGACGTGGCCGAATACCTGCGCGAAGTGGGGCACACGCCCTTCATTTTCCTGTCCGCGTTTTCAGATGCCGCCACGGTGGCCAAGGTGACCCAACTGGGCGCTTTGGCCTATTTGGTCAAGCCACTCGAAGTTGGGCAAATCATTCCCACCGTGGACGCCGCTTTTGAGCGCGCACGTGCCATGGCCGCTCAAGCAGCCGCAACCGCCAACGCAGCCGAGGCTCAGGAAGCGGATGACCCTGCGGTGGTGCTCTCACAAACGGTGGCCATGGCGGTGGGCGTGCTCATGCACCGCTATTCGCAAACCCGGGGCGATGCCTTCGCCCGCTTGCGGCGGCATGCCGTGGCCGAAGGGCGCAGCCTGCGCGCCCAGGCCGAGCGCGTGGTGCGCGCTACGGAAGACTTGGCGAGCCCGGAAGCGTGAAGTAAAAGCGCGCGCCGCGCCCGGGCTCGGCTTCGGCCCAGATTCGCCCGCCGTGCAACTTCACAATGCGCTGTACTGACGCCAGGCCCAAGCCCGTTCCCGGAAAGTCGCTTTGCCCGTGCAGGCGTTGAAACAGGCCAAACAAGCGGCCCGCCGAGCGCATGTCAAAACCAGCACCGTTGTCAGCCACTTCGAAAACAGGCTGACCGCCCTTTTCAACCTGGCGAAAGCTGATGCGCGCTTGTGGCGCACGCGCGCTGTACTTCCAAGCGTTGGATAGCAAGTTTTCCATCATCTGCCGCAACAACGTCGGGTCGCCGGTCCCTACAAGGTCGGGCGCGATGTGCACCTGCACCGAACGTGACGCATCGGCAACGCGGAACTCGCTGATGATGGCCTGCGCCATTTGCGACAGGTTGATACGCTGGCGCGCCTGCGGCTTGGACGACAACTGCGCCAGTGAGAGCATGCCCTCAATCATCGCGTGCATGCGCCCCGCTGCGCCCAGCAGCCGGTCCAGATGGTCGTTGCCCATGCGGTCCAACTGGCGCCCGTAGTCTTCTTTCAAGATGCGGGCGAAACCTTCGACCACCCGCAGCGGCGCGCGCAGGTCGTGTGATAGCGCGTAGCTGATGGCGGCGGCATCGTCTGCAGCGGCAGCGCTTGCCGCTGCGGGCTTGCGGCCGTTGGCGGCTGCGGCCGTGGTGGTGGCAGTGCTTGTTGCAGTGCTTTCAGTCGGACTGTCGGTGCGGCGCGAGCGCGCCTCGCTGCGCCCCTGGCGGCGACCTGACAGGCGCCCCAGCGACCAGGCCAATGCAGCCACCAAAACCAAGGCGATGCTTGCGAAAATCCATGGCCCCAGCGCAGCTGACGTGGCTTTTGAACCTGCGGCGGTCGTCAGATCAAGTGCAAAGGCAGGGGTTGCCAGCGGCAGTCCGATACCAAGACCCGCACAGAACCTCACGCCAGCGCGGGCCAGGCGGTGCCGGTTTGTTGGGCTGGTCGCGCGCAGCTGGTGCGCGGACTCTGAGGGTTTGCAGGGCATGCGATCCATTGTAGGCAGCCCATATCTTGTGACAACCTAGGGCCTAGCCAGGGTTAGCGCTCACGCACAATGTTGTTCGTCATGCCCAACGTTCAAATACTGGATACCGAAACTCTGGCGCGCCTTGAAGAGCTGGACCCGACCGGTGTGCCCCCGGTGCTGCAGCGTGTGCTGCAGACGTATGACCGTGCGCTGGACCGTGCGCTGCGCGAGCTGGAGAGCGCGCTTGCCGCAGACGATCGGCCCGCCGTGGGGCGTGTGGCGCACACCGTGCGCTCGTCGTCCGCCAGCGTCGGCGCATTGGGTCTTTCAACGCTGTGCCGCGAGCTTGAAGTTGACATTCGCCAGGGCCTGACCGAGCCGCTGGCATCCCGAATCGAAACACTGGTGCACGAAATCTCACGCGTTCAGTTGGCTGCACGCGACTTTATGGTTTCAAAAGGTTACGGCGTTTGACGACTGAAACCTCCTTCTTTGGTGACACCGGCCCAGGCCCGCGCCCGCGCGTGCTGCTGGTCGACGACGACGAAGTCAACTTGTTGTTGACCACGCTGGCGCTGGCTGAGCGCGGCTTTTTGGTAACCGAAGCACGCTCGGGCCAGGAAGCGCTTGAGGCGCTGTACCGCGTCTCGCCCGACGTGGTGGTGCTGGACGCCGTGATGCCCGCGCCAGACGGCTTCGCCACCTGCGAGCGGCTGCGGCAATTGCCCGGCCACGAAACCACGCCCGTGTTGATGCTCACCGGTCTGGACGACGACGCTTCAATCGCACGCGCTTACCAAGCCGGCGCCACCGACTTTTTCGTCAAAGCTGCTCAGTGGAGCCTGCTGGCCGGGCGCTTGCACTACTTGCTGCGTTCCGCGCGCGTGCGAAAAGAGCTGGAAAGCAGCAAGGCCAAGCTCGCCCGCGCGCAAGACCTGGCGCGCATGGGCAGCCTGGAATGGCACCTGCGCCCGCGTGGCGGGCAAGGCAAGCTGGACCTCACGCCAGAAGCTTTGCGGGTGTTTGGCTTGGGGCTGGGGGCAACGCCCACCTTGCGCAAATTGCTTCGCTTGGTGGCGCGTGAGGATCGCCACGGCGTGCTGCGCCTGCTGGCCGAAGTGCAGGCCCACGGGTCCGTCTTGGCCACCGACGTTTCCATTGCCTTGCCTGACGGTCGCGTGCGTGTCGTCCACTTGGACGCCGAGCCTGAATACGGCGCCACCGGTGACTACCAGGGTTACACCGGCATCGTGCAAGATGTCACCGACCGGCGCACAGCAGAAGACAAGATTCGGCACCTGGCCAACTATGACGCGCTGACGGGTTTGCCCAACCGGCGCCAACTCATCTGGCGCACCGAGCGAGCCCTCGAATTTGCGCGCTTGCAAGGTCACCCCTGTGCCTTGTTGCTGGTGGACCTGGACCGCTTCAAGCTCATCAACGACACGCTGGGCCATGCGGCGGGCGATGAAATGCTGTGCGAAGTGGCGCGCCGTTTACGCTCTTGCGTGCGCCACTCGGAACAGGTGTCTGAATCGGCCATGCAAGCGGCGGGCTCGCGGGCGCACCGCGCGCTCGAATCTGCAGGCCGCCTGGGTGGCGACGAATTTGTAGCGCTCTTGCCCGAGGTGGGCAACGAGCAAGACGCCGAACGCGTGGCGGAGCGCATCCTCGACGAGATGCGTGAGCCGATGTTGGTGGCCGGGCAGGAATGCTTCATCACGGCCAGCGTGGGCATTGCGCTCTTTCCGCGCGACGGTGGCACGGTATTGGACCTGCTGCGCAACTCCGATGTGGCGATGTACGCCGCCAAAGCCGCCGGGCGCAACGGCGCCACGGTGTACTCACCCGCGTTGATGGGCCGTGGGCGCGAAAAGCTGGAGCTGGAAACTGCACTGCACAAGGCTATCGAGCGCAACGAGCTGGTCTTGCACTACCAGCCCAAGATTGATGTGCGATCGGCGCGCATGGTCGGCGTGGAAGCCCTCATGCGCTGGCAGCGCGGCGACAAATTGGTGCCGCCCGGTGACTTCATCCCCTTGGCCGAAGAGTCGGGGCTCATCATGCCCATGACCGAATGGGCGCTGCGTGAAGCGGCGCGCCAGGCCAAGCTTTGGGCCAGCTCCATCGGTTTTGACGACGCCATCGCCGTGAACATGCCCTCGCGCATGATCGAGCGCTCCGACCTCATCGACGACATTCACTCGGCCGTGACGAGCCAAGGCGTGCCTCACCGCTGCATTCAGCTTGAACTCACTGAAACCGGTTTGATGAAAGACCTTCAGCTGGCCATGCCGGCGCTGCTGCGTTTGAACGACATCGGCGTGGAGATTTCCATCGACGACTTCGGCACCGGCTATTCCTCGCTGGCTTACCTCACGTCTTTGCCGATCTCAGAGTTGAAGATCGACCGCAGCTTCGTGCGCGATTTGGGGCTCACCTCGCAAAGCAGCGCCGTGGTCACCGCCATCATTGCGTTAGCCCGTTCGCTGGGCTTGCGCGTGGTCGCCGAAGGTGTTGAAACCGTGCGCCAGATGGACGTGCTCAGCCGCCTTGGCTGTCACCTGATGCAGGGCTTCTTGTTCAGCAAAGCCCAGCCCCCCGCAGCGCTCGAAGCCTGGTTGGAGCAAATTGTGGTGGCCGGCCAATCACCCTGGCAGGTGGCGCTGATGCAGCGCGCTGGCAGCTCCAGCAATTGAGGAGCAGCGTCTGAGCGGCGCGTGAACCAGACCGCCGGTATTGCGTGTTTTTCGGATGGCCCGAGAACTCGACGACACACCCGAGCGTCTCCGGCAGCGCAAACGCAAACGCAAACGCAAACTAAAGCGGCTGCCGTAGAACTGCGGCAGCCGTCAAAACAACAACTATTTGGGCGCTCAGGGCCCGGGCTCTCAATCGCCCGCGCTGGCAACCTTGGCCAAGGTGACCTTGACTTTGGGTGCTGGGGCCGGCGCGGCAGCTTCAGCAGCGGGGGCTGCGGCTTCAGCGGCGGCAGGCGCTGCTGAAGCTGCTTCAGGTGCTGCAACTTCAGCCGCTGGCGCGGCAGGTGTCTCGGCAGCCACTGGAGCTGCGGGTGCAGCAGGCGCGACGGCTTCGGCCGCAGCCGCTTGCGCTCCAGCGGGCTTGTCAGCCGCGGCTTGAGCTTGGACGGCCACCGCAGCAACCGGCTCGGCAGCCTTCTCGGCTACTTCAGCAGCGGGTGCTGCAACAGCGGCCACGGCCGCCAAGGCCACGGGAGCGGCAACGGCAGCAACAGCGGCCACCGGTTCTGCAGCAGGCTCAGCAGCGGCAGCGGGCGCTTCTGCGGCAGCAGGCTCAGCGGCAGCAGGTGCTTCAACAGCGGCCGGTGCTTCAGCCGCAGGCTCGGCAGCGGCGGCAGCCGGCGCTTCGGGCGCTGCGGCTTCGGCGGCTGCTGGTTCGGGTGCTTCCGGGGCTTCGGCAGCTACCTCGGCGGCCGGTGCAAAAATTTCTTCAAGTTCGCTGATCAGCTTGCCCAGCGTCACTGTCAAGCGGTAGTCGCGTGAGGTTTCAAGCCGCTTTTGCGCTGCGTCGCGCATGGACTTCAAGCGGTCCAACTCTGCCATTTCCATAATCGCCTCCTGGCCTTGTATTGGGGGTAACGGGAAGGGGATTCTGAGAGCACGGTTTGTTGCACGGCGCGGCCCACCACCGAGTCAAGGGGGCTGGCCTCTGGCTGTTTTCGAGGCCACAGTCGTTGCTCATGACTGGGCGATTTGGCGTTCAACAGCGGGTCTGTATGCGTTTGGTTTCGCGCCGCTGAAATCGGCCGTTTTACCTATGAACACTGGGCATGCGCCGGGCTGTTGGGTGAACCGCCAGCGCCTTAGGCCCTGCAGGCTGCGAGCTCTGAATTCAGCGCAACCCCGACACGCCTGCAGCGCCGATTCAAGCCCACTTTGGAGTGTTCACACTAAGGCGGGAAGCGGGTCCAAATGGCACAGCCGGATCGCCCGGCGCGAACTCAAGGATGGTGAACGCGGTGTTCCAGCGCCGCCCAAATGGGCTTCAGCCGGCCGGTCAGCGCCGGCAAAGTGCCCAGTTCGGTGCGGCTTTCACCGGGCGAATGGAAGTCGCTGCCGCGCGAAGCGAACAAGTCGAATTCCAAAGCCATGTCGGCGTACTTCACCGCATCGGCTGCACTGTGGCTGCCGGTAACCACTTCAACGCCGGCGCCACCGTGGCCGATGAATTCGGTAAACAGCGCATATTCCTCAGTGGGCGTGAAGCCGTAACGTGCCGGGTGGGCGATGACGGCGTGGCCGCCGGCCTGGGTGATCCACTTCACCGCGTCGCTCAGCTTGGCCCAGCGGTGCGGCACGAAGCCGGGTTTACCTTCAGCCAGGTAGTGGCGAAAGACTTCGTGCGTGTCAGCGCAACGCCCGGTCTCGACGATGTAACGCGCAAAGTGCGTGCGTGAAATCAGGTCCGGGTTGCCCACGTAGGTAAGTGCGCCTTGGTACGCGTCGCGAATGCCGACCTTGGCCAATTCGTCCGACATTTCTTGGGCGCGTTCGGCGCGCCCGCCCCGTGTGGCGGCCAAACCGGCTGCGAGGGTCTGGTCGTGATGGTCAAAGCCCAAGCCGACGATGTGCACGGTTTTGCCGGCAAAAGTGACCGAGATTTCAACGCCGGTCAGCAGTGGCAAGCCGATGGCCTTGGCCGCAGCGATGGCGCGTTCTTGGCCACCAATTTCGTCGTGGTCGGTCAAGGCCCACAGTTCCACACCCTGTGTTTTGGCGCGTTGCGCCAAAGCTTCGGGTTCCAAGGTGCCGTCAGAAACCACCGAGTGGCAGTGCAGGTCGGCGTTGATCAGCGTGGGGTCTGTGGCTTTCACCGCGCCATTCTAGAAAGCCCAGGCCGCACGCGCTGGCGCAGGGCTACTCGTGGCGCAGCGCTTGTGCCGGTTTCAGCCGGCTGGCGCGCCAACTGGGGTACAGCGTGGAGACAAAGGCCAGCGCCACGCTGATGGCCGCGATGGGCACCACGTCGCTGGCCAGCGGCTGGCTGGGCATGCGCGAGACGAGGTACACGCTGGCGGGCAGCAAGGTGGTGCCGAGCAGGCGCTCGATGGCGGGCACGATAACGTCGATGTGGTTCGCCACCAGCAGGCCCAAGGCCACACCCGCCAGCGTTCCCATGACGCCAGCCAACGCGCCTTGCACCATGAAGATACCCATCACCGAGCGCGGGCTGGCGCCCAAGGTACGCAGGATGGCGATATCACCGCGTTTGTCGGTCACGGTCATCACCAAGGTGCTGACGAGGTTGAAGGCCGCCACCGCGACGATCAGCGTGAGGATTAAACCCAGCATGCGCTTTTGCTGTGCAACGGCTTCAAACCACGTGCGGTTGCTTTGGGTCCAGTCGCGGATGCGCACACCTTGCGGCCAGCGTTCGGCCAAGCGTTGTGCAATTTGTGGCGCCTGGCCGGCGTCATCCAGGCGCAGGCGCAATCCTTGTGTGACGGCTGCTCCTTCAAGTGCGCGGATGTCGTCGATGTGCGCAAATACCCAAGCACTGTCATATTGAAAGTGCCCCGAGCTGAAGGTGCCTGCCACCTCGAAGCCCAAGGTGCGCGGCGCACCACCTGAGGCCTTGGGCGGCAGAACCAGCGCCACAGCGTCGCCGGCTTTAAGCTGCAGTTTGCCCGCCAGGTCATCGCCCAAGATCAGCCGGCGCTGGCCGGCTTTCAGGCGCGCCAATGCAGGCAAGCTGCCGTCCGGCCCCGCGTGAGCCGGGCGCTCGGCCAAGCGTTCTGCCAAAGGGCTCACAGCCGGCTCACGTGTTGGGTCGATGCCTTGCAGCCAGGCGCCGCGCAAAAGATCACCATGGCCCAGCAGACCTTGCGCTGCAGCGAAGGGCGCTACGGCGCGCACGCCGGGTTCCTTTGGCACCTCTTCGGCCCAGCGCGGCAAGTCGGGCGCGGCCGGGTTCATGGCCTGCATCTCGATATGCGCGATGACATCCAGCATGCGGTCGCGCACTTCGGTGCGAAAGCCGTTCATCACTGACAACACCACGATGAGCGCAGCCACGCCCAGCGTGATGCCCACGACGGACAGCGTGCCGATGAAGCTGATGAAGCCACTGCGTTGGCCTTGCCCGGCGGTGCGTACACCGCGCAGGTAGCGCCAGCCCACTTGAACCTCGTAGGGAAGCTGCATTGCCGGCCCGTTCAAAACCGCATCACACGCCCAGCTGCAAGCTGCGCGAGCAGCGTGCGGCGAGCGCCGGGTCGTGTGTGACCACGACAAAGGCCGTGCCTTGATCGCGTGCCAACTGCAGCATCAACTCGAAGACGTTTTCTGCAGTGCTGCGGTCGAGATTGCCTGTGGGTTCGTCGGCCAGCACGCAGGCTGGTTTCGTCACCAAAGCCCGCGCTATCGCCACGCGTTGACGCTCCCCACCCGACAGTTGCGCCGGGTGGTGCATCAAACGCTGCTGCAGGCCTACACGCTGCAACATGGCCTGCGCGGCGGCACGCGCGGCGGGCACGCTTTCGCGCCTGATGCGCAGCGGCATGGCCACGTTGTCCAGTGCGTTGAACTCCGGCAACAGGTGGTGGAACTGGTATACGAAGCCCAAGTGCTGGTTGCGCCAGCGGCCCTGTTCGGCCGCGCTCAAGGTTGCCAGGTCGCGTCCCATCAGCAGCACTTGGCCTGAGCTGGGTGCATCCAAACCGCCCAGCAAGTGCAGCAAGGTGCTTTTGCCGGAACCCGATGCGCCCACCACAGCCAAGGTTTCACCCGGGTAGACCGCCAGATCGACGGCCTTTAGTACAGTGACGTCCAACGCATCAGGTCCGCTGCCTTCGCGAAAACGGCGATGCAGCTGAATGGCTTGCACCACGGGCTGGGCCTTGTGGTGCTGAGGTGTGTCACTCATAACGCAGGGCCTCGGCCGGATTGACGCGGCTGGCGCGCCAACTGGGGTAAAGCGTGGCCACAAAAGCCAGCAGCAGCGACAACACCGTGATGGGCACCACGTCCGAGGCCATCACCTGGCTGGGCATGCGGGAGACCACATAGATGCTGTCGGGCAAAAACGCAACGCCCAGCGCCCGTTCAATGGCTGGCACCACGGTGTCGATATTCAGCGCAACCAACAAGCCCAGCGAGACACCTGCCACTGTGCCCACAAAGCCTGCCAGCGCACCTTGCACCATGAAAACGCCCATCACCGAGCGCGGGCTGGCGCCCAGCGTGCGCAAGATGGCAATGTCCGCGCGCTTGTCCGTCACGGTCATCACCAAGGTGCTCACCAGGTTGAAGGCCGCCACCGCCACGATAAGCGTCAAGATGATCGCCATCAGCCGCTTTTCTACCTGCACGGCGTCGTACCAATTGCGATTCACGCGTGTCCAGTCGCTCACGCTCAGTCCGCGTGGCAACAGAGTTTCCAGCCGCGCAGCCACCGCGCGCGCCTGCTGTTGGTCGTCCAGCTTCAACTGCACGCCGGTGGGCCCACCCGTGCGGAAGAGGCGGGCGGCATCGTCGATGTGGACCAAGGCCATGGTGCTATCAACATCGAAGTGGCCCGAGTCAACACTGCCGCTCACGGTGAATTGTTTGAGCCGGGGCACCAAACCGGCGGGCGTGACTTGGCCACCGGGTGCGACCACCGTGATCTTGTCTCCAGGCACCACGCCCAGTTGCCGGGCCAGTTCACCACCCAGCACAACATTCCATTGCCCCGCTTGAAGTGTGGCGAATGTGGTGCCACGCAGTTGCGCGCCCAGTGGGGTCACTTGGGCCTCTTCGACTGGATCGATGCCCCGCACCACTGCACCCCGCTGCAAGTCAGTAAAGGTGAGCAAAGCCTGCATAGCAATGAAGGGCGCGGCGCCGATGACATGCGCGTCAGCCTGGCGAGCGGCCTCGGCGGTGGCGCGCCAGTCCGGCAAGGCCGCGCCGGCTGCGTCGCTGAGTTCGATGTGCGCAATGGCGCTCAACATGCGGTCGCGCACTTCTTTTTGAAAGCCATTCATCACACTCAAGATGATGATCAGCGCCGCCACGCCCAGTGCAATGCCCAACACTGAAATGGCTGAGATGAAGGAGATAAAGCCGTTGTCCAAACCGCCACGCCCAGCGCGGGTGTAGCGCCAGCCCAGTTGCCATTCGAAAGGTAGGCTCACAAGAATGTGCTGCGCATGGCGCGCTGCGAAGGCATCGGGTCCGACATGGCCGGCATGCTACCCGAGGGCCTTTGGCTCGCTCGCCCGCAGCGCCACAAGGGGCGCACTCGGATAATGCGGCCGATGGATCTGATTGTTCCCTTTGCTGCGCCGGGTTCTGAAGCCGCGCAGGCCGTGTTGCAAGGCTTGGCCTTGCCCACGCTGCGCCGACTGCTCGCGCGCCTGGGTCCGCCCACACGTGAGATGGGTGATGAATGGAGCCTTTCAACCCCACACGATCGGGCCTGGGCGCGTGCCATGGGTTGGGGTGAGTTGCCTGATGGCTTGGTGCCGACGGCGGCCTGGCTGGCGCGCCAAAGCGGCCTGGCGCAGGCTAACAAGCCGGTGGGTGAACAGGCCGCTGACCCGGCCGGCTGGGCCTTGCTTACACCTGCGCATTGGCGCCTGGGCACCGAGCAAGTCAGCCTGACGGACCCCGCTAGCCTGAACTTGAACGACACAGAGTCGCGCGCTTTTTTTGAAGCCATTCGGGGTTTGTTTGAGAGCGAAGGCTTTGCAATGCATTGGCTGGGGCCCAGCACGTGGCTGTGCCAGCATGCGCAGCTTGTGGGTCTGCCCACCGCTTCGCTTGATCGTGTCATCGGCCGCAACGTGGACCGATGGCTGGGCGCTGACAAGCGCGCGCGTTTGGTGCGGCGTCTGCAAAACGAAGTCCAGATGCTGTTGCACGAACACCCGCTGAACCAAGCGCGTGAGGCACTTGGCGCATGGGCTGTCAATAGCGTGTGGCTCAGTGGCTGCGGTGAATTGCCCGGTGGCAATGCCTGCGTGCCTGCCGGCGTATCCAGGGACAAACTCGGTGAGATCCCCAAAGACGCGGTAGGAGCCCATGTTCAAGTGTTCGACGGCTTGCGCGGCCCCGCCTTGGCTGAGGATGCGCCCGCTTGGGGCTTGGCCTATGAAACGCTGGATGGCGGCGCCCTGGCAGCTTGGTATGAACAAGCTGAACGGTCAGGGCAGGGCAGCCTGACCCTGTGCGGCGAACGTGGCAGCTTGCGCTGGGCTTGGCAAGCGGAAAGCACCAGCGCGCGCTTTTTGCGCTGGACCGGTTTGGCGCGGCCAACGCCGCTGGCCGCGCTTTTGCAAGACCTTTGAACTGCACTCAACCGAAACTACTTTGACAGCCAACCCACGACTTCAACAGCGCGACGTTCCGCCCCGCGCGGCCTTTGGTTTGGAGCAAGCGGGCGTGCATCCACTCTTGGCGCGTGTGCTGGCAGCGCGGGGTGTCACGCAAGCGGCCGAGCTGGACGACGGCCTGCAGCACTTGCTCGCCCCCAGCCTGATGGCAGGCACTACCCAAGCCGCCACCCTGCTGGCCGACGTGCTGCAAGGTGGTCAGCGCATCGTGGTGGTGGCCGACTACGACTGCGACGGCGCCACGGCTTGCGCGGTGGCCTTGCGTGGCCTGGCGATGCTGGGTGCCGCGCCAGGTTCGCTGGGTTACGTCGTGCCCGACCGGGGCATCCACGGCTATGGTTTGACGCCCGCCATCGTGGACTTGGCCTTGGCGCAACGGCCCGATGTTCTGGTGACGGTGGACAACGGCATCGCCAGCCTCGACGGTGTGGCGCATGCACGCGCCCAAGGCCTGCGTGTGCTGGTGACGGATCATCACTTGCCGGCTTTGGTGGGTGATGAGGTGGTTCTGCCGGACGCCGATGTCATCGTCAATCCGAACCAGCCGGGTGACAGCTTTTCCAGCAAGAGCATCGCCGGCGTGGGCGTCATGTTTTATGTGCTGCTTGCGCTGCGCGCCGAACTGCGCGCACGGGGCAGCTTTGATGCCGCGAACCAACCGCGTTTGGACAGCCTGCTCGACCTGGTGGCATTGGGCACGGTGGCCGACGTGGTGAAGCTGGACGCCAACAACCGCCGCCTCGTGGCGCAAGGCCTGAAGCGCATCCGTAGCGGGCGCATGCAGGCCGGCGTGGCCGCGTTGTTTGTCGCAGCGGGCCGGCAGCCGGCGCGCGCAGCAGCCTTCGACTTCGGTTTTGCCTTGGGTCCGCGCATCAATGCTGCGGGCCGTTTGGCCGATATGACACTGGGCATTGAATGTCTGTTGACAGACGACGTGGCGCGCGCCGCTGAGCTGGCCGCGCAACTGGACGCCATCAACCGCGAGCGGCGAGAAGTGGAAGCTGGCATGCGCGAGCAGGCTGAAGTTTTGGTTGAGCGTTTTGCTTCGATGGGCGTGGGCGCTCGAGCTGGTGCTGATACCGATGCGGGCTTGCCGCCTGCGGTGAGCTTGTTCGACCCCAGCTTTCACGAAGGCGTGGTGGGTATCGTCGCCGGCCGCTTGAAAGACCGCCTTCACCGTCCAACTTTTGTTTTCGCACCGGGTGCTGACGGCCTGCTCAAGGGCAGTGGCCGCTCGATCCCCGGGTTCCACTTGCGCGACGCGTTGGACCTGGTCAGTAAGCGCGAGCCCGGACTCTTCAAAAGATTCGGTGGCCACGCCATGGCCGCCGGAGCCACACTTGCATCAGGCGACTTCGAGCGCTTTGACGCAGCGCTGCGCCAGGTGGCTCAAGAGTGGGTGGACGCTGAAACCCTGCACCGCACCTTGCGCGTGGATGGCCCGCTGGATCTGCAATGGTTCAACAAAGAAACCGTGGAGCTACTGGATTCACAAGTCTGGGGCCAAGGCTTTGAGGCGCCCATGTTCTGCGATGTCGTGCAAGTGGTGCAACAGCGTCTGGTGGGCGAAAAGCACTTGAAGCTGCGCGTCAAACACGCCGGCCAATTGCGCGACGCCATCTGGTTTGGTCGCACCGAGCCCGTGGCCGAACAAACCAAGCTGGCTTACCGCGTGCAGTTGGACGAGTGGAACGGGCAGCAGCGGCTGCAGATGGTGGTGGAGGCGGCGGAGTAGCTGCGCTGCTGGGCGCAGCTACCGGGCCAGGCCAGCCTTACTTCTTCTTGCCGCTCTTGGAGGAGCTCTTTGAGCTGCTGGACGACTTGTCTGGCGCCTTGCACATGCGATCGCCGCCTTTGCGGACATAGGACGTGTAGCCCGAGGGGCAGTTGCCTTTGGAGCCTGCACGAACGTCAGCGTAGGACAGGTTGGCCACCAGCAACATGCAAGCAGCGGTGAGGAGTTTGATCGCGTTCATCTAACGGCCTTTCTCAGTGGTTGACGAGTTCGAGTATCCAGCGGCTGCCAGGCCATCGAAATCGTCTATCAAGGGGGGCATTGATCCGTATTTTGGTGATCTCCCAATCGGCAAAAAGCTGCAACGCCCGCGTTGCCCGCATGACAGTTTTGTGTTCCTGGTGTTTACCCGAAACTCAATTAGGCCACGCGCCCAAACCAGAACACACTCAAACCAGCGCCCAGCGCGGCGAGCAGGGCGCCCAGCACCGCAAACAGTGCGCTGACTTCAGTTTCCTTGCGCTCAACCACCAGCTTGGACGAGAGTGACTCGTAAACCTTGATCAGGTCTTGCGCCGATCCGGCATAGAAGTATTCGGCCTGGGTCAACACGGAGATGTTCTTCAGGGTTTCTTCGTCGAGCCGCACGCGCATGCTCCAGCCTTCGAAGCCGATGATCTCGCCGCTGGTGGTGCCTACGCCCACGGTGTAGACCCGCACGCCGCGTTCGGCCGCCATCTTGGCGGCGTCCAGAGGATCGGGGCCGGTGGTGCGTTGGCCGTCGGTGAGCATGATGATGGCGGCCGAGTTGTAGCTGCCGGGCTGCACGGGCGTGAAGGCCTTTTTGGGCGCGTCACCCAGCGCGCGTGGCATGTTGCGCTGGCCGGTGATGTTTTGAATCTCGATGCCGTGGTCGGGGAACAGCGTGGCCAGTGACAGCACGATGCCGCTGCCCGTGGCCGTGCCGCGCTGCAGCTGGAAGCGGTCGATGGCCGCAACCAGGTCTTCGCGGCTGCGCGTGGGCGCCTGTACAACGGCGGCAGTGCCTGCGAAAGAAACAATGCCCACGCGCACGTCACGCGGCAATTTGGTGATGAAGGCCTTGGCGGCTTCTTGGCTGGCGACCAGGCGGTTGGGTTTGACATCCTCGGCGCGCATGCTGCCCGATACATCCATCGCCAACATGATGGTGCGTTCGGCCAGCGGCAAGGTCACCACGGCCATGGGGCGCGACGCTGCAAACAGGCCAGCAGTGATGGCCAAGAGCAGTAAGGCGGGCGGCACGTGCCGGCGCCAACCGGGGCCACGACCCAGGGCTTCTTTGGCCACGGCAATGCTGGCCAGGCGCACGGTGCTCTTGCGCTTGCGCTGCAGCAGCCAGATGTACAACATCACCAGCAGTGGCACCAGCAACAGCAGCCAAAGAAATTCCGGCCATTGAAAACTCATTGCACCGCTCCTTCGGCTGTGGCGGCTGTGTGTTTGAAGTGGGCAGGGAAGCGCGCAGGCGTTTTCAGACGGGCCCGCTGGCGCCGCAAAGCAACAAAACGCTGCAATGCATCGAGCAGATCGTCATCGGTGGACAGCTCCAAGGTGTCTGCGCCGCTGCGCGCCAAGGCATCCATCACTTCAGCCTCGCGTGCGGCAGCCAGTTCTTCGTAGCGCTGGCGAAATCCTGAATCATTGCTGTCAACAAACAACTGTTCGCCAGTTTCGGCATCTTCCAAGGTGACCAAACCCACGTCGGGCAGCTTCATCTCCACAGGGTCGTAGAGGCGCACGGCAATCACTTCGTGCCGACGACTCAAGCGGGCCAGGGTGTCAGGCCAGCCGGGTGTGCTGATGAAGTCGCTCACCACAAACACCAGCGATCGTCGCTGAATGCTGCGTTCGGCCGTCAGCAGCAAGTCGACCAGGCTGGTGGGCGTTCTGGGCTTGTTTGCCACAGCGGGCGGGCGCGTGCGCATGCGGGTGAGCAGGTTCAAGACATGCAGCCGCGTGCTGGCGGGCTTGAGCAGGCCGTCCACTTGCTGGTTGTACAGCAGCGCGCCCACGCGGTTGCCGTGGCGCGTCAACACGCGCGCCAGGGTTGCGACAAAGGCGGTGCTGACGGCCAGCTTGGTGCGGTCGGCAGAGCCAAAATCAACGCTGCCCGAGAGGTCGAGCAAGAACCAGGCGCCCAACTCACGGTCTTCGGTGTACTGCCGCACATAAGGCACTTGCAGCCTAGCCGTGACGTTCCAGTCGATGTGACGCACATCGTCGTGCATTTGGTACTCGCGCAAGTCGGCTAGGTCGACCCCGCCACCGCGGAACAGGCTGCGGTAGTCGCCTTGCAGCAGGCCGTCCAGCCGGCGCAGCACTTGCCATTCCAGCCGGCGCAGCATGGCGTCGCTGGTGGCCAGCTCGCTGGCTGGCGGCAGCGTGCGGGACGTGTCAGGCAAGTCAGGCAAGTTACGCTCCGACGACCAAGCCGGTCGCCGCGTGCTGCAGAGGCTTGTCGGGGCGTGCTACCTTGCTCATGATCTGATGAATGAGCCGCTCCGCATCAATACCCTCTGCCAAGGCTTCGTAGCTCAGCACCAAGCGGTGGCGCAGCACGTCGGGCACCAGGTCGGCCACGTCTTCGGGCAGCGCGTAGCTGCGGCCACGAAGCAGGGCCAACGCGCGTGAACCTTCAATCAAGCTGATGGTGGCGCGGGGGCTGGCGCCGTAGGTCAAGTATTTGGCTATGTCCGCCAGTTCGTACTTGGCCGGTGTGCGTGTGGCGCTGACCAACTTCACGGCGTAGCTGATGAGGGACGGATCCACATACACCTCGCGGCATTGGCGCTGCATCTGCGCCAGGGCGTGGGTGTCGGCGACGGCGTTGATATCCACCGCCGGGCCTGTGACGCGCTCGGCGATTACAAACTCTTCGTCTTCGGTCGGGTAATCGACCAGCACCTTCATCATGAAGCGGTCCACCTGCGCCTCCGGCAAGGGGTAGGTGCCTTCAGTTTCGATGGGGTTTTGTGTGGCCATGACCACGAAGGGGTCGGGCACGCGGTGCGATTCGCCGGCAATGGTGACTTGCCGCTCCTGCATCACTTCCAGCAAGGCACTTTGCACTTTGGCCGGCGCGCGGTTGATTTCGTCAGCCAGCAGCAGGTTGGCAAAAACCGGCCCCAGCGAGGTGCCAAATTCGCCTGTCTTGGGGTGATAGATGCGCGTGCCCACCAAATCAGCTGGCACCAGGTCGGGCGTGAACTGAATGCGTTTGAAGCTGCCTTTGACGGCCTTGGCCAAGGTCTTCACGGTCAGTGTTTTTGCCAGCCCGGGCACACCTTCCACCAGCAGGTGGCCTTGCGCCAGCATGGCGATCATCACGCGCTCCAAGAAGCGGTCCTGACCAACGACCACGCGTTTGACCTCGTAGAGGATGCGCTCCATGAGTGGCGCTACGGGGGTGTCTTCCTGCATGGACATGTGCGATGACCTGTGGCTGAGGGTTGCAGAGGAAAAATGTTGGGCGCGACAGCGTTCAGAACGGCGGCATGCCGGCCGCTGATGCTGCGTTTTCGATAGGCACCGCAAAGCCGATGCCGATGAAGGTGCGCTGTTCGCCAGGATTCAAGATGGCGGTGACGATGCCCACCACATGGCCGTCCATGGTGACCAAGGGGCCGCCGCTGTTGCCGGGGTTGGCCGCAGCATCGAATTGAATCAAGTTGGTCAAGGGCTTTTTGCCGTCGGGGTCGCGAAACTCGCGCTTGAGGCCCGACACCACGCCCGCGCTGACGCTCGGGCCAATCCCAAACGGGTGACCTACGGCAACCACCTGGTCGCCCGGCCGCAAGTCACTGGTGGAGCGCATGGTGGCGGCCTCCAGGTCGTCAGGCAAGCTCAGCGCCTTCAAGACCGCGAGATCGTTCTCTGGCTGGGTATTGACCAGCACGGCTTCTGACTCATGCCCATTCGCAAACCGAACCCGCACCGAGCGCGCGCCTTGCACCACGTGCAGATTGGTCAAGATGGTGCCGTTGTCGATGATGACCACACCCGTGCCCAGGCTGCGCTCCATGGCGCGCTGTTCGGGGTTTTCTTTGCCGTCGTCCTTTTCGTTCATCAAACCTGTCACGCGCACCACCGAGGGCCAAACCGCCTCTGCGGCGCGCGAATAGGGCGAGGGCATCACTTCCTTTTCAAGCGTGTGCTTGACGGCGGCGTCGATGTGTTCTTGGGTGATTAGGCGCTGGCCCGGGCCGAAGCCCTGCATTGCCAACATGATGGCGATCGCACCAAGACCACCTGCCAGGCCCCACAGCGGCGCAGCGTGGCGTGATGCCCAAGCTTGCAGTCGGCTTTGACTAGAGGCGATTGCGCCGCTTTCACTGGCCAGGGGCTTGCCTGGGCTGGCTGCATGAGTGCCGAGCGCTGCGGCTGCAGCTTCACGAGCCTCGGCCGCAGCGCTGCCGTTACCCGCTTTGTCGCGCAGGCTGGCAGTCGTCACCACGGGGCGGCGGGATCGGCTGTACAACGGTGGTCGCTTCATCGCTTCGGTGCCTTGTGCTGCCCAAGTCGAGCGTGTTCGAAAGCACGGTAGCACGGTTGCCGAACCGGTGCATCATCACAAGCCTGATGTGGATCGACACGCACTGCCATTTGGACGCCCCCGAGTTTGACGCGGACCGCCACGCCGTGGTGGCGCGTGCCCAGCAAGCCGGGGTGGGCATGATGGTGATTCCAGCAGTCGAGGTGGCGCACTTTGAGCCGGTGCGGCTGCTCGCGCACCAAATTGGCGCCGCCTATGCTTTGGGCATCCACCCCTTGCGGGTGAGCCAAGCGGGCGCCGACGACCTGGACCGCCTGCAACAGGCGCTGCATGAACACCGCGCCGACCCGCGCCTGGTGGCGGTGGGTGAAATTGGGCTGGATTTTTTCGTGCCCGGGCTGGACCGCCCGCTTCAAGAGCACTTTTATGCTGCGCAGTTGAAGTTGGCGCAGGCTGCTGGGTTGCCGGTCATCCTGCACGTGCGGCGCTCGGCTGATGCGCTGCTGGCTGGCCTTCGCCGGCAGCCCGTGGCGGGCGGCATTGCCCACGCCTTCAACGGCAGCGAACAGCAAGCGCAGCAGTTTGTGCAGCGTGGCTTTGCCTTGGGCTTCGGTGGAGCCATGACGCATGAGCGCGCCCGCCAGATTCGCCACCTGTCGGCCAGCCTGCCGGCGCAGGCGCTGGTTTTGGAAACAGATGCGCCTGACATTCCGCCGCAATGGCTTTATCGCCACGCGTCGGCACGCGCGGCGGACGGGGGCGGGCACGGCCGAAACGAGCCCGCTGAGCTGCCGCGCATTGCGCAAACCCTGGCGTCACTGCGCGGTTGGACCCTTGAGCAAACAGCAGCCCAAACCGCTGCCAATGCGCAAGCGGTACTGCCCAAGCTGGGATCGCTACTCGGGCCAGAGGCCTGGTCTTGAGTAGCTTGGTGCCAGGGGCGCCGCCGCGCTCTGTTCGAATAGCGACATGACCGTAGCGAATTCCCCCACCCAGGCACTGGCACCCCCAGCCACCATTTCCGAGATGGACGGCGTGCGCTACCTGCACCTGGGCACACCCTGGGTTCAAGGCGCCATGCGCATCGCGCGGCCACAGCGCATCGAGCTGGACTACGTGCAGCGCATGTTGGCTTCCTTGCTCTGGCGGCCCACGGACGATTTGGGGCTAGGCCATGCGCTGCAATTGGGGCTGGGCGCGGGTGCCATCACACGCTTTACCCTGCAGGCGCTGGGCTTGCCCACCACGGCCGTCGAAATCAACCCGCAGGTTGTCTTGGCTTGCCACACGTGGTTTCGGCTGCCACGCAACGGGCTGCTTCTGGACGTCCAAATCGCCGATGCTGGTAGCTGGTTGTCTTCAAAGCAAGCCCAAAGCTTGGCGCGAGAGGTCAGCCTGATGCATGTGGACCTTTACGACCACGAAGCGGCTGCGCCGGTACTGGACGATGAGGCCTTTTATTCGGGCTGCCGCAGCGTACTGGCGGACGGCGGCTTGATGGCCGTGAACCTGTTTGGCCGCCACAGCAGCTTTGAGCGCAGCCTGCAACGCATCGCCGCAGCCTTTGGCCCCGATCAGGTCTGGAGCCTGCGCCCCACGCGAGAGGGCAATACCGTGGTGGTGGCGGGCCGGGCCGTGCACGTGCCAGACCGCGACACGCTGAAGCAGCGCGCCCAGGCACTGGAGCAGCGCTTTGCCAAACAGGGCTTGCCCGCCAGCAAGTGGCTGCGCATGGTGCGCCCCTACAGCCCTTCGCCAGGTGCTCGAACACGTGGCCTCGGCCCTCACTCGGGGTCCGGCCCTTACGTGGAAACCACACAGGCGGAGCGGGGTAGTCTTCCTAGAATCGACACGAATTCTTACGGTGGAGAAACCGAACCATGCGAATTAAAAACCAGAAAGACTTCTGGGCAGGTGTGATGTTTCTGCTCTTTGGTGTGGGCTTTGCCATCGGCGCGCTGAACTACAGCTTCGGCAGCTCCGCCCGGCCAGGACCGGCTTACTTCCCTTTCGGCCTGGGCATATTGACGGCTTTGCTCGGCGTCTTTGAAATCGTCAAATCCCTGTTCTCAAAAGCCACGGACGGCGACATCGGCCCCTGGCCCATGAAACAAATGCTCATCATCTTGTCGGCGGTGGTGTTGTTCGGCCTGCTGCTGCCCAAGCTGGGCTTGATCGTCGCTTTGCCGGTTCTGGTGGTCATTTCCAGCATTCCCAGCGGTGAGTTCCACCTCAAAGAGGTCGTGATCACCAGCGTGGTGCTCACAGTCTTCTCCTGGCTCATTTTCATCAAGGGCCTGGGCCTGACGATTCCGATGATCCCGACTTTCTTCTCCGCCTGATCAGGAGCCCGACATGAATGAACTCCTGAGCAATCTAGCCCTGGGTTTTGGCGTTGCCTTAACCGCGCAAAATCTGCTTTACGCCTTGGGCGGCGCCCTGTTGGGTACCTTGATCGGCGTGCTGCCTGGCTTGGGCCCGGTGGCCACGATTGCCATGCTGCTGCCCAGCATCTACGCACTGGACGCCACGCCCGCGCTCATCATGTTGGCCGGCATCTATTACGGCGCCCAATACGGCGGCTCCACCACCGCCATCCTGATCAACGTGCCGGGTGAATCCAGCTCGGTGGTCACCGCCATTGACGGCTACAAGATGGCCCGCAAAGGTCGGGCGGGCCCTGCACTGGCTGCAGCCGGCTTGGGGTCTTTTTTCGCGGGTTCTGTGGCGACCTTGATCGTTGCGGCCTTCGCGCCGCCATTGACTGAGCTGGCCTTCAAGTTCGGCCCAGCCGAGTATTTCAGCTTGATGGTTCTGGGCTTGATTGGCGCGGTGGTGTTGGCGTCGGGTTCACTGACCAAAGCTATCGCCATGATCTTGTTGGGCTTGCTGCTCGGGCAGATCAACACGGACGTCATCTCCGGCGTGCCGCGCTACAGCTTCGATATCCCTGAATTGACGGACGGCATCGGCTTCGTGGCCATTGCCATGGGTGTCTTCGGCTTTGGCGAAATCATCACCAACCTGGGTCGCCCGGCTGAGCACCGCGAAGTGTTCACCAAAGACGTCAAGGGCCTGTGGCCCACGGCGCAAGACTTCAAAGACATGGCGCCCGCGATTTTGCGTGGCACAGCCTTGGGCTCGCTGTTGGGTGTGCTGCCCGGTGGTGGCGCGTTGCTGGCCGCTTTTGCGGCTTACACGCTGGAGAAAAAGAGCAAAGGCCGTCCGGGCGAAGTGCCTTTCGGCGAAGGCAACATCCGCGGTGTGGCTGGCCCGGAATCGGCCAACAACGCTGGCGCGCAGACTTCGTTCATCCCGATGTTGACGCTGGGCATCCCTCCCAATGCCGTGATGGCTTTGATGGTGGGCGCGATGACCATCAAGGGCATCCAGCCCGGCCCGCAGGTGATGACCAGCAACCCACAATTGTTCTGGGGTTTGATCGCCTCCATGTGGGTGGGCAACCTGATGCTCGTCATCTTGAACCTGCCGCTGATCGGCATCTGGATCAAGCTGCTGACGGTGCCTTACCGCATGTTGTACCCGGCCATTCTGGTGTTCTGCTGCATCGGTTTGTACACGCTGAACAACAACAACTTCGACGTTTTCACCGCAGCCATTTTTGGCGTGGTCGGCGTCATCTTCTACAAGCTGGGCTGTGAATCGGCGCCGCTGCTGCTGGGTTTCATCCTCGGGCCGATGATGGAAGAAAACTTGCGCCGGGCACTGCTGTTGTCGCGTGGTGATTGGCTGACTTTCTTGAACCGTCCCTTGTCGGCTGGCCTGCTGATTGCAGCCGCATTGATGATTCTGGTGGTGTCCTTGCCGGCCATCCGCAGCAAGCGCGAAGAGACCTTCAAAGAAGACGATTGACGCGCGGCAGGCAACCCCCAAGCGCTTGTTCAACGAGGCCCTGCGGGGCCTCGTTGTGTTTTGGCCCTATGCTCGCTGCCAATGAACTTAGCCGCCCTGGAACCCCTGAAGCGCCCGGTCTTCCGTGGCCTGTGGTTGGCTTGGCTGGCGGCCAACATGACGATGTGGATGAACGATGTCGCCGCCGCCTGGCTGATGACATCGTTGACCACCAGCCCGGTGATGGTGGCGCTGGTGCAAACGGCCTCCACGCTGCCAGTTTTTCTGCTCGGATTGCCCAGCGGCGCATTGGCCGACATCGTTGACCGCCGACGCTATTTCGCGGTCACGCAGCTGTGGGTGTCACTCAATGCGCTGGTACTTGCCGCGTTTTCGCTGGCGGGTGCACTGACCGCGCAGTTGCTGTTGATATTGACTTTCGTGAACGGCATCGGCTTGGCTATGCGCTGGCCTGTGTTTTCAGCCATCGTGCCGCAGATCGTCCCGCGAAACGAGCTGCCTTCAGCGCTGGCCTTGAACGGCATTTCCATGAACCTGTCGCGCGTGGTGGGTCCTGTGTTGGCGGGAACGCTGATTTCAACCGTCAGCCCCGCTGCGGTGTTTGTGTTGAATGCCCTGTTGGCGGCTGTTGCCTTCACGCTGATCGTGCGGTGGAAGGCGGACAAACACAGCACCAGCGCTTTGCCCGGTGAGCGCTTTGTGGGCGCCATGCGCGCAGGCTTGAGTTTTGCCATGCAATCGCCACGCTTGAAATCGGTGCTGCTGCGCGTATTTCTGTTCTTTTTGCAAAGCACCGCCCTGATGGCCTTGCTGCCCTTGCTCGCGCGCGGCTTGCATGGTGGGGGCCCCGCAACGTTCACGGTGATGCTCTCGTGCCTGGGCGCGGGCGCCATCGTGGCGGCGCTCTTCTTTCCGCGTTGGCGCGCGCGCTGGACGCGAGATCAATTTGTGGCCATTGGCACCTTTGTGCATGCGGCGATGTGTGGCCTGGTGATTCTGGTGCCCGAACTCTGGGTGGCGCTGCCGGCCATGATCGTTGCCGGCATGGCCTGGATCTCGGTTGCGAATACGCTGGCGGTCAGCGCCCAGGTGGTATTGCCTGATTGGGTGCGCGCACGTGGCATGTCGATGTACCAGATGTCATTGATGGGCGGCTCTGCCGCGGGTTCTTTGTTGTGGGGCCAGGTGGCTTCATTCACCAGCGTGGGCACGGCGGTGCTGGCCGCTTCGGTGGCTGGATGTTTGGTCTGGTTTTTCACGCGGCACATCTCAGTTGAAGGTGGCGCCGACCTTGACTTTTCTCCGGCGGCAGCGGGCAGCTTGGCGCCACCCGCCGTCGCGATCGAGCCCGAAGAGGGGCCGGTGATGGTGATGGTGGAGTATCAAATCGACCCCGAACGCGCTGCAGAGTTTTCCGACGTGATGGGGCGCACGCGCCGTGCTCGTTTGCGCCAAGGCGCCTTGTCTTGGGGCCTGTTCCGCGATGTGTCCTTGCCCGGCCGGTATGTCGAATACTTCGTCGACGAAAACTGGCTCGAACACCAGCGTCGCCTGGAGCGCTTCACCACCTTTGACGCCGACCTGCGCAATACCCGCTTGTCCTACCATGTCAAAGACGAGCCGCCAGTGGTGCGACGCTATGTTGCCGACAATCTGGTGGGCGGGAACGACCTGCCGCTGTAAAACGACCGCTGAAAACAACCCAAGAAGACAAACCAAAGATAGGAGACTCTTATGCAACGCCGTTCAATGCTTCAAACCTTGCCCACCATGGCCGCTGGTGCCGTAGCTGGCTGCGCCTTGCCGGGTACTGCGCAACAAGGGGGCACGCGCACGCCATTTGTTGTGCCGGCCACCACAGTGCCCATCGTGGGCAGCGACATGGCCTTCCCGGTGCGCCGCATCTATTGCATCGGGCGCAATTACCGCGCGCACGCCATTGAGATGGGATCGAACCCCGACCGTGAGCCGCCGTTCTTCTTTCAAAAACCCACAGACGCCATCCAGAACGTGGCGCCGGGCACCGTGGCCGACCATCCCTACCCGCCGCTCACCAAGAACTACCACTACGAAGTGGAGTTGGTAGCCGCCCTGGACAAGGGTGGGCGCAACATTCCCATGGCCACAGCGCTGGGCCATGTCTATGCCTACGCGCTCGGTCTGGACATGACGCGCCGTGACTTGCAGCGCGCCATGGGCGACGAGAAGAAGCCCTGGGAAATCGGCAAGAGCTTTGACAAGAGCGCGCCCATCGGCCCGCTGCACCGGGCCAGCCAGATCGGGTCCTTTGGCGACGGCGCCATCTGGTTGAAAGTGAATGGCGTGACCAAACAGAACGCGAACTTGAAGCAGATGATCTGGAGCGTGGCCGAACAAATCAGCAAGCTCAGCGAAGCCTTCGAGCTGTTCCCAGGCGACATCATTTATTCCGGCACGCCGGAAAACGTCGGCCCGGTGGTGCGCGGCGATGTCATCGAATGCCACATCGACAAGCTGCCCAACCTCAGCGTCAAAATCGTCTGACCGGCTGCTGAACAGCCCGATGCAAGGAACTTCCCGCATGCATGCCTTCAACTGGAACGCGGCTTACGCCAGCCAGCGCTCGCCCGTCTTCGCGCGGAACATCGTCTCCACCTCGCACCCACTGGCGGCGCAGGCGGGCCTGCAAATGTTGCAGCGGGGCGGCAATGCGGTCGATGCCACGGTGGCGGCCGCCGCTGTGATGACCATCGTTGAGCCTTGCAGCAACGGCCTTGGCTCGGACGCGTTCTGCATCCTGTGGGACGGTAAGCAACTGCAGGGTTTGAATGCGTCAGGTTGCGCACCAGCCGCATGGACACGCGACTACTTCCACCGCAAGTACGGCGCGGCCGCCGAGAAGCTGCCCATTCGCGGCTGGGACGCCGTAACGGTGCCCGGCGCGGTGGGCGCTTGGATGGCCTTGAGCGAGCGCTTCGGCAAGCTGCCCTTTGCTGATTTGATGGAGCCGGCCATTCGCGCCGCCGAGCGCGGCTACGCGGTGCCAGTGATCGTGCAACACAAGTGGCAGATGGCAGCCGCTGTGCCCGAGCTGGTGTCGCAGCCGGGCTTTGCCGGCACCTTCTTGCCCCACGGCCGCGTGCCGCATGTGGGCGAGCGTTTTGTCATGCCCGCTGCGGCGCGCACGCTGCGCCTGATCGCCAACAGCAAAGGCGAAGCTTTCTATCGCGGCGAGGTGGCTGCGGCGGCCGAGGCCCACGCCCGCGCCCACGGCGGCGTCATGGCGGCTGCCGACTTTGCAGCCTGGAAGCCCGAGTGGGTCAACCCCTTGGCGCTGGACTACCGCGGCCACACGCTGCATGAGATTCCGCCCAACGGCCAAGGCATTGCCGCGCAAATGGCGGTGGGCATGTTGCGCAGCTTCGACCTGGCGTCGATGCCCGTGGACGGCGCGGACTCGCAACATGTGCAGATCGAGGCGATGAAACTCGCGTTTGCCGATGTGTACCGTCACGTGGCCGAGCCGCGCAGGATGCGCATCACGCCAGCGCAGATGTTGGACGCCGACTACCTGGCGCGGCGCGCAAGCCTGATCGACCTGAAGCGTGCGCAGGACTTCGGGCCTGGCCTGGCGCCCAAGGGCGGCACCATCTACCTCACGGCTGCTGACGAGAGCGGCATGATGGTGAGCTTCATCCAGAGCAACTACATGGGCTTTGGCTCCGGCATCGTGTTGCCCGACTATGGTGTGAGCCTGCAAAACCGCGGCCATGGCTTCAGCCTGGACCCCGCGAGCGACAACTGCGTGGCGCCTGGCAAGCGCCCCTTCCACACCATCATCCCCGCCTTCTTGACCAAGGACGGCCAGCCGCAAATGAGCTTTGGCGTGATGGGCGGCGACATGCAGCCCCAAGGCCATATGCAAACGCTGGTGCGCATGCTGGACTACCACCAGCAGCCGCAAGCGGCCTGCGACGCACCACGCTGGCGCTTTGCGGCGGGAAAAGTCAGCCTGGAGGCTGGTTTTGACGCCGGCACGGCCCAGGCCTTGGCTGAACGCGGGCACCGCATCGACAGCTTTGCAGACAGCTACCAAGACTTCGGTGCCGGCCAATTCATCTGGCGCATGGGTGACCCTGCGGTGGAAGGTTATGCTGCCGCCAGCGACCCGCGCCGCGATGGGCAGGCTGCGGGCTTTTGAACCCGGCGGCGGCTGGCTCTGACACGCACCGAAACGGTCTGTTGATGGCCGTGGTCGGCGCGGTGGCGTTTTCGGGCAAGGCCATCATCGTCAAACTGTCTTATCGCCATGGCGTGGACGCCGTGGCCGTGATCACGCTGCGCATGCTCTTTGCGCTGCCGCTGTTTGCCGCGCTGGCTTGGTGGGGCTCACGGGGGCGTGAGCCGCTGAAGCGCGCGGACTGGTTCTCAGTGCTGGGCTTGGGCTTCAGTGGCTACTACCTGGCCAGTTTTCTCGACTTTCTGGGCCTGCAGTACATCACCGCCAGCCTGGAACGGCTGATTCTTTACCTCAGCCCCACCCTGGTGTTGCTCATGGGCTGGGCCCTTTTGGGCCGACGACCCGGCCGCGCACAGTGGGCAGCGCTGGCTATCAGCTATGCCGGCGTGCTGCTGGTGTTTGCGCATGAGATCCGGCTGGACGGAGCCAACGTTCCGCTGGGTGCTCTGTTGGTTTTGGGCAGCACCATCAGCTATGCGGGCTACTTGCTCTTCAGCGGTGAAGTGGTGCGGCGCATTGGCGCCTTGCGGCTGACGGGCCTGGCGACGTCGGTGGCCTGCCTGTTGTGCCTCTTGCAGTTCGCGGTGCTGCGACCGGTTGGCACGGTATTTGATGTTCCGCTGCCGGTGCTTTGGTTGGCCACGCTCAACGCCGTGGCCTGCACGTTTGCGCCGGTGTTGTTGGTGATGCTGGCCATTGAAAGAATTGGCTCGGTTGCGGCGGCGCAGGCCGGCATGGTGGGCCCGCTGAGCACCGTGGCTTTGGGCGTGATGCTGCTGGACGAGCCGCTCAATGCATGGGTGATTGCTGGCACCGCGCTGGTATTGGCCGGGGTTGCCATGCTGGCGCGGGCGCGGTGAATCTCGGCCACAACCTCAGCCTCGGTCTGAGCCTGTTAGGCTCGGTTTTTTGATCAACCTCGAAGGATGTCGTTCACATGGATCTCGGTCTCGCAGGCAAATGGGCGCTGGTGTGTGCAGCCAGCAAGGGCTTGGGCAAAGGTTGCGCGCAGGCACTGGCCGCCGAAGGTGTCAACGTCGTGCTGACCGCGCGTGGCGTGGAGGCCTTGGACGCCACGGCCGCGCAGATCCGCGCTGCACACCCGGGCGTTCAGGTGCGAACCGTGGCGGGTGACATCACCACGCCAGAAGGCCGCGCCGCCGCGCTGGCCGCCTGCCCGCAGGTGGACATCCTGGTCAACAACGCAGGCGGGCCGCCGCCAGGCGATTTCCGTGACTGGCAGCGCGACGACTGGATCAAAGCCATCGACGCGAACATGCTCACGCCCATCGAGCTGATGAAGGCCACGGTGGACGGCATGGCCGCACGCGGTTTCGGGCGTGTGGTGAACATCACCTCGGGCGCGGTGAAGGCACCGATCGAAATTCTGGGTTTGTCGAATGGCGCACGCTCGGGCCTGACGGGTTTTGTGGCCGGGCTGTCACGCCAGAAGCGGCTGGCCGCGCGCAACGTGACCATCAATAACCTGCTGCCGGGCCTGTTTGGCACCGACCGCCTGCGCACAACCATGGCTGCGGCCGCGGCCAAGAGCGGCGTGAGCCCAGAAGAAGCCATGGCCCAGCGTGCGGCACCCATTCCCGCACAGCGGCTGGGCCGCGCCGATGAATTTGGTGCAACCTGCGCTTTCCTGTGCAGCCAGCACGCGGCCTACATCACGGGGCAGAACATCTTGATGGACGGTGGGGCCTTCCCCGGCACGATGTAAATCGGCGCGGCGCGCGGCCTGGCGCTAACGCACAAACTGCGTCACATAGTCTGCACCCAAGCCCACGGCGGTGTAGTGCTTGCGGCACATCTCGATCTTGGTGAACACGTCTTCGTAGCCTGTGGTGTTGCCCGCATCGTCAACGTACACCATGGCACCGGCGATGTTGAAAAAGGTGATCATCTCCTGCGCGCCGCCGCTGGCTTCGTCCACCACCAGCGTGTGGATTTCACCGGGCGGCTCGTAAACAAAGCTGCCTTCGGTGGCCACCCAGTCGTGCTCCAGATAGCGCCACGCGCCCTTGATCACGTAGCCGGTGACCCAGCTGGGGTGAATGTGGCGCGACAAGACACCGCTCTTGCGCACGCGCAGCAGGTTGCACCAACTGCCGGTTACCGTGTTGAGCATCAGAGGGCGAAACCACACCTTGTCGGCTTGCGGCACCCACACACGCTCGTCCTGTGGAATGGCCTGGACGGCGATTTCGGGCTGAATACCGGGTAGCTGAACGATCATGTTGAAATGTCCTGCATTGGTTTTGCGTCGTTCGATTGAAGCGCTGCTCAGGTGATGAGGTAGCCCCCGTCAACGGGCAAGACCACACCCGTGACAAAGCGGGCGGCGGAGCTGGCAAGAAACAGCACGGGCCCGGCGACATCGTCCGGCGTACCCCAGCGCGCCAGCGGGGTGCGCGCCAATATGGGCGCGCTGCGCGCGGGGTCGTCTTGCAAGGCTTGCGTCAGCGGCGTGGCTATCCAGCCTGGCGCAACGGCATTCACGCGGATGCCATCGGCCGCATAGGCGATGGCCAGGCTCTTGGTGAGCTGCGCAACGCCGCCCTTGCTGGCGCTGTAGCCCGGCACCAAGCCGCCGCCGAAGAAGCTCAACATTGACGCGGTATTGATGATGCATCCCCGGCGCGCCTTCAGCCCGGCGCGTGCTGCTGCACACACGCGCATCGTGCCGTTGAGGTTGATGTCAATGGTGCGGGCAAAGGCTTCGGGGTCATGCTCTGCGCCGCGCTGGATGATGCCCGCGCAGTTGACCACCACGTCCAGCTCACCCAGGCTTTCAAGCAGTGCCTTCACGGCGTCCGCGTGCCGCACGTCCAGGACGCGGTACTCGATACCAGGCTGTGTGCCGGCCGCAGTCACTTCGGCGGCGGTGGCGCCTGTAGCCACCACCCGGCAGCCCTCTGCTGCGAAGGCCCTGGCAATGGCATGGCCGATGCCGCTGCTAGCGCCTGAAACAAAAACTTGACGTGTGTTCATCGGCGCACTCTAGCTGGATTCACCGGCCCGACAATGTGGTCATGGCGCGCAAAGACAAACACGTGAGCGAGACACCGGCCACGCAATGGCTGCGTGAGCGTGGCATTGCATTCTCAGAGCACCCCTACGACTACGTCGACCACGGCGGCACGGCGGAATCTGCGCGCCAACTGGGTGTAGATGAACACCAGGTCATCAAGACGCTGGTGATGCAAGACGAAAAGGCCAGCCCTTTGATGGTCCTGATGCACGGTGACAAACAAGTCAGCACCAAAAACCTGGCGCGGGCCTTGGGCGTGAAATCGATTGAGCCTTGCACGCCCGAGGTGGCGCAGCGACACAGCGGCTATCAGGTGGGCGGCACGTCGCCGTTTGGCACGCGTAAGCTGATGCTGGTGTGCGTGGAGGCCAGCGTGCTCGCGCTGGACCGAATCTTCATCAACGGCGGGCGCAGGGGCTACCTGGTCGGCTTGCCTCCAGCAGTGCTGGAAACCGCGCTGGGCGCCAAGCCCGTGAACTGCGCGCTTTGAGCCACAAGGCCTATGGCGCTAACCGCGCCGGTTGTAAGCCGAGCACCAGCCGTTGACGGCGACGTGCTGCCCCATGAACAGCGCGCAGGTTCCTTGCATCTCACCCGCCTTGCCGCCGTACATGATGCAGTTGCCGCAAGCAGCAGGTGCTGCATAGCGCGGGTGTTTGGACTCAGAGCCGCGCGGTATGTAAGCCAGGGCCACGGCGGCCGGGTCGGCCGGATCGACCAGCGGCTTATTTGACGTGTTCGCTACCGGGGCATTGCCCGCTGGTGCTGCCGCTGCCTGGGTTGCCCCCGACGGCGCTGGCTTGTCGCCGCCGCATGCGGCCAAGAGGGAAGCGCCCGCCCACGGTGCAAGGGAGATAAATCGGCGTCGTGTGCTCATAGGAGTTTCGGGTTTGTTGGCGTTGGTGGGCCAGATTGAGGGACCTCTTCAGTATCGGCAGTCCGCTGCAAAACTAGAGCCGCTAACCTAGGGAATTGAGGTGCCCTCTCCAGAAGTGCGTCCTAGAGTTCAAGGCCTGGGGCTGCGCATGGCGTTGCCTGCACATCAACTCATCAAGGATTTTCATGAGCACTACCCGCTCCACTCGCACTGCACGCTCCACCGCAAAAGTTGCTTCGGCAGCTTCAACCGCTCGCAAAGCACGGCCGGCCGCACGAGTCCGCCAACCGATGGCTTCGCCGCTGCGCGCCGCTGGCGCGCGAACTGTTTCGAATGCAGCGGTTGCTTTGCGCCAAGAAATCAGCCGCCGTGTGGAAACGCTGGCCGGTGTTGCCACGCAGCGTTTGAACGGTGCACGTGCGGCTTTGCTGCGCGTGGCCAAGCGCAGCGAAGTGCAAAGCCTGGGCCAAAACTTGAGTCAAAGCGTGCGCGATGCGGCGCAGGCAGCCATAGCCCGCGTGACCAAGCTGGCGCAGCAGCGTGTTGCGACCGTGCGCGTGCCGGTGGCCGGCAAAGTGCGCGTACAGCCAGTCACGGCGCGCGCTAAAACCGCCACCAAAGCCACCGTCAAAAACGCCACCAAAACGGCTGGCAAGGCTGTGGTCAAGGCCACTGCAAAGCCCACCACGAAGACCGTGCGCGCAGCCACCAGCCGGGTTTAAATTCAGAATTGGCGCCCGGCGCCCGGCGCGTTACACAGCGGTGGGTCGGCCATTGATGAGCAGTTCAGGGCGGCGCGTAAACTGCCGCTCATGAACATGATTGCGCCAGTGGCAGCGGTTTTGGCTGCCTATTTGTTGGGATCGCTCGCCTTTGCCGTCATCGTCAGCCGGCTGATGGGCTTGGACGACCCGCGCACCTTTGGCTCCAAAAACCCGGGTGCTACCAATGTGCTGCGCTCGGGCAGCAAGCCAGCAGCCATCCTCACCCTGGCGTTGGACGCGCTGAAAGGCTATGTGCCGGTGTGGCTGGCGCTGGCCTTTGGCCCTCGCTTCGGTCTGGGTGAATTTACGGTGGCCTTGGTAGGCCTGGCGGCATTTGTCGGCCACGTGTGGCCCGTGTTTTTTCGGTTTCAAGGCGGCAAGGGCGTGGCCACGGCGGCGGGCGTTTTGATGGCGCTGAACCCGCTGTTGGGTTTGGCCACGCTGGCCAGCTTTGCGCTCATCGTCGCTTTCTCGCGCTATGTGTCCTTGGCTTCCATCGTGGCCGCCTTGTTTGCGCCGTTTTATCAATTACTCATCTGGGGCGGCGGTGCTGCTCTGGCGGCCATCGTGCCGATGAGTTTGATTCTGGTGTGGCGCCACGAGGGCAATATCCGCAAGCTGTTGGCAGGCACCGAAAACAAGTTGGGTCACAAATCGGCAGCGCCGCCCGCCGTTGCGCCGCAGCAGCGCGCACACCATTCCAAGAAGAAGCATTGAGGTGGGATTCAGCGCGCGCCCATGGTTGACACCGCAGCGCCGATCGGTGCTGGGCTTGCTGGTCCTGATGATTGTTGTTTCGCTGGCCAGCCAGTGGTGGGGCAACAGCCAGCAAAACGCCTTGGGCACGCAAGTGGCCCAGGCCGCTGTGCCGGGCGACATCCAAATGGTGTCGTCCACCACCTGCGGCATCTGCACCCGCGCGCGCCTGTGGTTTCAGCAGCACGATGTGCGCTTCGACGAATGTTTTGTTGAAAAAGACGCCGCCTGCGCCGCGCGCTTCCAAGCTTTGATGGCGCCAGGCACGCCCGTCATCGTGGTGCGTGGAAAACCGCTGCTGGGTTTTGACCCGCAGCGGGTGCTGAAGGCGCTGCAACCGTCTTGATTGCGCAGGCTTGAAAATTTAGTGAGCACCTGCTTTCGAAAAGTTAGGCCCAGTGCGGGGCAGATTGCTCAGCCCAAACCCAGCGCCGCCGGGTCGCCGCGCCCTTGGCGGACAACAACGGCGTCTTCACCCGTTAAGTCAATCACCGTGGTGGGTTCTGCTGGGCAAGCGCCCGCGTCCACAACGGCTTGGATCTGTTTTTCGAAACGGTCACGAATCGCTTGCGGGTCGTTCAACGGTTCGGTTTCGTCGGGCGGAATCAAGGTGGTGGCTAACAGCGGCTGGCCCAGCTCAGCCAGCAGCGCTTGCAACACGCGGTGTTCGGGCACGCGCAGGCCGATGGTGCGGCGCGAGGGGTGGCTCAAGCGGCGCGGCACTTCCTTGGTGGCTTCCAGGATGAAGGTGTAGGGCCCCGGTGTGCCCAGGCGCAGCAAACGGTATTGCCGGTTGTCCACGC
Organism: Rubrivivax sp.; assembly: GCA_965249635.1. Classification (GTDB taxonomy): domain Bacteria; phylum Pseudomonadota; class Gammaproteobacteria; order Burkholderiales; family Burkholderiaceae_C; genus Rubrivivax. The sequence continues at coordinate 1,139,633 of OZ252249.1, forward strand.
GCGCGTAGCTGGCCAGTTCACTCAGGTCGCGGCACAGCAGGGTGAGGTGGTGTTTGTCGTCCACCTGGCGCACGCGGCGCAGGCGCTCGGCGGCGGCTTTGTCGTCCAGGTGGCACACCAGCGCGTAGCTGGAATCGGTGGGCACGGCCGCCAGCCCGCCGCCATGCAAAATTTGCGCGGCTTGCTTCAGCAGCCGGGGCTGCGGGTTGTCGGGGTGGACTTCGAAGTACTGCGACACGATGCCATTGTCCGCCTGTGTAGCCTCACCCCTTCGAGCGCCCGGCACCGCACTTTGTCGGCCGCGCGTAAAGCGCTATGCTTTGCGCATGAAAATCATTCTTCGTTGGGTTTTGCTGTCGGCGGCGCTGCTGCTGGTGGCGCATTTGTACAGGGTGTGACGGTGGCCAGCTTCACCTCAGCCATGATCGCGGCATTCGTTTTGGGCTTGCTCAATACACTGGTGCGCCCGGTGCTGGTGCTGCTGACCTTCCCCGTTACGCTGTTGACGCTGGGCTTGTTTTTGTTCGTCATCAATGCCTTGATGTTCTGGGCTGCGTCGTCTTTGCTGGACGGCTTCCAGGTCAATGGTTTTGTGGCGGCATTGATTGGCTCGGTGCTCTACAGCTTGTGCGCCATGGTGATTGATGTGGCCATGGAGCGGCTGTTCAACTCGGCGTGATGGTGTTGCCATGAATACCAGACGAGCCTGTGTGCTGGCTGCGCCAGCGCTGCTGCTGGGGGCAAGCCTGCAGTCGCGTGCGCTTGCGCAGCCTGCCCAGGCGCAGATGCCTATCTTTGATGCTCATGTGCACTACAGCCATGACGCCGTGCAGCAGGTGCCGCCAGCGCAGGCGGTGCAATTGCTGCGCGAGGCCGGCTTGAAAGGTGTGCTGGTTTCATCGTCCGATGACGAGGGCACCCAACGGCTGCTGCAGGCAGCACCCGACCTCATCGTGCCGGAGCTGCGGCCCTACCGCACACGCGCTGACGTCAGCACCTGGGCGCGCGACGAGGGCACCATCAAATACCTTGAAGCGCGCATGGCTCGCAATCGGTACGTCGGCATCGGTGAATTCCATCTGTTTGGTGCCGATGCCGATTTGCCAGTGCCGCGCCGCATGGTGGCGCTGACGAAAGAGCGCAACTACCTGCTGCACGCGCACAGCGACGCTGATGCGGTGCAACGTTTGCTCAAGCAATGGCCGCAGGCGCGTGTGCTTTGGGCGCACTCCGGGTTTGAAACCCCGGCGGCCATTGCTGAGCAATTGCGCCGCCACCCCGGCCTGTGGTGCGACCTGGCCTACCGCAGCGACCACGCCAGCGGCGGTGTTCTGGACAGCGCCTGGCGCGCGCTGTTCGAGGCGTTTCCTGACCGCTTCATGCTGGGCTCCGACACCTTCACGCCCGAGCGCTGGCACTTTATTGGCCCGCACGCGCGCAGTGCACGACAGTGGCTGGCTGGTCTGCCCACGACCTTGGCCGAAGCCGTGGCCTGGCGCAATGCCGAGGCCTTGCTCAAAGCCCAGGCACCGCGATGAGGCTGAGCAGCCTGCGCGTCTTGCTTGCGACGCCGGCCCTTTTTGCGTGGGCGCTGGTGCATGCGGCCACGGCCACGCTGGCACCATCGGATGCGCCGGCTTGCTCACCGCTTCTCGGCGAAGGCGTGCGCGAAGTGACGCAAGGCCATTTGAAGCTGTGGTGGCGCGCGGTGCCGGACCCCATCCCATTGAACCAAACATTTGAATTGATGGTGCAGATGTGTGGCGACGGCGCTCAGCTCTTGCGTGTGGATGCCGACATGCCCGCCCACCGCCACGGCATGAACTACCGCACCACGCTGACCCAGGCTGAGGCCCAGCGCACGCGCGTTAAAGGATTGGTTTTCCACATGCCGGGCCGCTGGCGCCTCATGTTTGATGTTCAGCAAGGCGGCCAGCGCTTGCGGCTGACCGACAGCATCGATCTGCAGTGAAAACAGCTTGGCGCTCTTGTCGAGCTGCTGCGTTCGGACTTTGGGCTGCGGCGGCGGCCAGCTTGGCGATGGCTGCGGCGCCCGCGAGCGGCCTGCTGGATTTCAGCGATGCAGAAAGGGCCGCCATCCTGCGCCACGGGCCTTGGCCGCCTGCGCAGCCCCGCGAAGCGGTAGGCGCGCAGCAGGCCAGCCAACTGCTTGCCGCGCAGGCACTGGGCCAGCGCTTGTTCTTCACGACCCGCTTGTCGGCTAACGGCAAGGTGGCTTGCGCTACATGCCACCAGCCGGGCAAATCCTTTGGCGATGGCCGTGCCCGCGCACGCGGTCTGGGCGAAGGCCCGCGCAACAGCCCCAGTGTTTGGAACACCGGCCAGCAGCGCTGGCAGGGCTGGGACGGCGGTGCCGATAGCGTATGGGCACAGGCAATCCGTGCGCTGCTGGACCCGCGTGAAATGGGAGGCAGTGCAGAGCAGCTTCATGCACTGCTGATGCGCGAGCCCGATTGGGCATGCCGCTATGTTCAAGTGTTTGGGTCTGATCCGGTGGGGGAAGATGCCGAGACCGCCATGGTTCATGCAGCGCAAGCCATTGGCGCGTTTGTGGCTACTTTGGTCAGCCCTCGCACGCCTTTCGACGACTTCCGAGACGCGCTTGCAGCCGGAGATGCCTTACGCGCCGCGCGCTACCCACTGCAGGCCCAGCAAGGGCTGCGCATTTTTGTTGGCAAGGGGCAGTGTGCCCTCTGCCATATGGGACCCTTGTTCAGCAGTGGCGAGTTTGCGGATATCGGCCTGCCGTTCTTCAGCCAGCCCGGTGTCGTCGATAAAGGCCGCTACGGCGGTATTGAGCAACTGAAGGCCAGCCCGTATACGCGCCTGTCCCGCTGGGCTGGTGCAGCCGAAGCTGCCGATGCCACGGCTACTCGACACGTGGACCTGCTGCCACGCAACTTTGGTGAATTCAAAGTCCCCAGCCTGCGGCATGTGGCGCAAACCGCACCCTATATGCATGATGGGCAACTGGCTCGCCTTGCGGATGTGGTGCGCCACTACGACCAGATGAACCCGGAACGCCTGCATACCGATGGCGAGCAGATCTTGCGGCCGCTGAAGCTCAGCTCTCAAGAACGCCTGCAGCTGCAGACCTTTCTGGAGTCACTGTCGTACCCCACTGCCTGGCGCTGGCGCGCCAAGCCAGAACCCGCCGCCGTAGTCACAGCTTGTGCGGGCGACAAGGCTCTTCACCGGTAGCCAAGCCCCACTGCGTCAGCATGAAGCTCAAGACTTCAGCGCGCTCCTTCAGCGCCTCGTACCGCCCGGAAGCACCACCGTGGCCAGCGTCCAGGTTGATGTGCAGAATGACGGGTTGGCCGCTGGTGCTCACCTCGCGCAGGCGCGCCGCGTACTTCGCGGCTTCCCAGTAAGGCACCTGGCTGTCGTTCAAGCTGGTCCGCAAGTAGACGGCGGGGTAGGCTTGTGGCGCCAGGTTGTCGTAGGGCGAGTAGGCCCGCATGTTGCGGTAATCGGCTTTCTTGTTGGGGTTTCCCCATTCAAGGTACTCACCCGTGGTCAAGGGCAGGCTGTCGTCCAGCATGGTGTTGAGCATGTCAACAAAAGGCACGTCGGCCACGACAGCCTTGAACAGCTCAGGGCGCAGGTTGGTGACCACGCCCATCAACAAGCCGCCTGCGCTGCCACCTTCGATGATGAGTTGACCGGGCTGTGTCCAGCCTTCTTTGACCAAGGCCTCGGCACAGGCGATGAAGTCGGTGAAGCTGTTCATCTTGCGGCTGAGTTTGCCGTCCAGGTACCAGGTACGCCCGAGGTCACTGCCGCCACGTACATGCGCCAGTGCGACGATGGCGCCCCGGTCCAGCAAGCTCAAGCGGCTGGAAGAAAAAAACACGTCGTTGGAAATGCCGTAAGCGCCATAGCCCTCTAGCAGCAGTGGCTGAGACTGGCCTTCGGTGCGTCGGTCGCGCCGCCATACCAGCGAAACGGGTACGCGCTGGCCGTCGGGCGCGGTGGCCCACACCTGCTGCGCTGCGTAGTGTTTGCGGTCGTAGCCACCCAAAACCGGTTGACTTTTTTTGACCGTCAGCTGTCGGCGGACCATGTCGTAGTCGATCACCGATTCGGGCGTGGTCAACGATTGAAACGACAGCCGCAAGCTCTCGGTTTCAAACTCGGCGTTGTGCTGGGTGTATGTGCTGTAAACCGTTTCGTCAAAACCCACGGTGTGGTCTTCGCCGCTGGTCAGGTCGAAGACGCGCAAGGTCTTCATGCCAGCCTGGCGTTCGGTCAGCACCAGGTGCTGCGCGAAGACATCCAAGTCTTCAAGCAGCACATCGTGCCGGTGCGCCACCATCTCTTGGGCCGTGGCCAGTTCGGGTTTGGCTGCCGATACGCTGATCAACCGAAAATTCGGCCCGGTGTCGTTGAGCAGCAAGTAGAAAAGCCCTAGGCGGTGTTCGAGTGTGGCTTCACGGCCTTTTCGCCTGGGCACCACCAGCCGTTGGCGTGCTGTCGGTTTGTCGGCCGACATGACGCGCAGTTCTGTGGTGTCTGAACTGTCGCTGCGAATGACCACCCAGCGTTCGTCCAAAGTTTTGCCCAGGCCCACCCAGAAAAGCTCGTTGCGGTCTTCATAGACCAGCGTTCCGCCATCGGATTGGTTGACGTTGCAGCGCCAGACTTTGCATGCGCGGCGGGCTTCATCGTGAGTCAGCACAAACAGCGTTTGTGAATCACTCGCCCACACCGCGCCACGCACGTTCTCCATCTGCAGCGGCAGCAGATGACCATCGCTCAAGCGCTTGATTTGCAGGCAGTAGTCGAGTGATCCGGTTTCATCCAGGGCATAGGCCAGCAAGGCGCCGTCAGGGCTGACGGTGAGTGTCCCGGCTTGCATGAAGGGCTTGCCTTCGGCCAGCACGTTAAGGTCCAGCAGCATCTGCTCTGGCCCGTCTGGCGCGCCCAGCCGCCGCGCGTACACGGGGTAGGCGAGGCCCTTGCCGGTGCGGTTGAGGTACCACCACGCGCCTTTGCGGTAGGGCACGCTTTCGTCATCTTCTTGAATGCGCGCCAGCATTTCCGCGTACAGCCCTTGCTGCAAATCGGCCAAGGGCTCGAACCAAGCTCGCGCGTAGGCGTTTTCGGCCTGCAAATGCGCCAGCACCTGCGGGTTGTCGCGCTCACGAAGCCAGAAATAGGGGTCGATTCGCAGGTCGCCGTGGACGCTGACGTCCTTGGGCTTGCGTTGTGGTGCTGGTGGTTTCACTGCGCCAGCTTACCTCGGGGATCGCTACAGGCTTTGTGCCTTGTTCATTGGCAGCCCGCGAAGTTGCAGGTCATCACACTGCCGTCGCCAATGATGTGTGAACCGCCGGACAAGCCCCGGTTGATGACCAGGCGCACCCAGGTATCCATGAGCCCCGTATCCCAGGCGTGCACCCAGTCCGCATGGCCCGAGGTGCCGGCTGGTGCACCTGCAGCGTCACTGGACAGGCGCCATGTGGCGCTGCTTCCGAAAGTGGTGGCGTAGTGAACATGCAGCGACAACTCAGGCGTTGGCACAGGGTGGGAACTGGGGCAGCGCCCGCCGCTGGGGAAGGCTACGTGGCTCTTGTGGTCGGGGGCGCTGAGGTTTACACCGTCCCAGCACTGTGGAAAGGTCACCATCATCGTCATGGTGCCGGTGCAGTTCGGAATGCTGTCCTGCTTGGCGCCACCATTGCAGACATAGTTGATGATGCCGGGCTGCGCGGCCGTGCTGTTGGCGCTGCCTGTGATCATGCGAAAGCCGCGGGGCCAAGGCTTGATGGCGGCATCCGCAATGCCGGCATAGCCTGTTTTGTAGTACACGTCGATTTTCTCTGGCGGCAGCGGACGGCCATCGCGCGTGTCAATCATGCTCGGCACCCAGTAGGCCGAGCGGTTGGCGATGCCGCCGCGGCAGGTGCTGCCGCCTGCGGCCTGCAAGCTGTCGGTGGTGCTGTCAAAACGGGTGCTGGTGTTGCCGAAGTAAGTGTGCAGGTGTGACGCACCCTGACGCCCCGGAAAGACCAGAGCGTCGTCGAAATTCATGTGGCTGAATTGGCAAACGTTGCGGAAGGCACCAATGCCGCCTGCGTCGCCATAGGGCAATTCACCCGTTCGCACGATGTCCAAGCCGTTGGAGCCCGGTCTGGCGGCTGGGATCAAGGCGCTGTTGATGGAAGCGCGACCGGCTTGCGCCGCGAGCGACGCCGTGGCATCGCTGCCGGCGTTTGGGTTGGTGGCAACGCTGGCTGTCGCATCCCCGCCCATGTCGCTATCGGTAGGCTCATTGTCCGCATCAAACCATCCACCGCATGCTGTCAAGATGACGGCAGAAGCGCCCACACACCATGGGCGAAGTGCTGAAATCCAGCGGGGATATTCGAGCTTGGACAACGACTTCATGCAGCTCCTGTTCTCGGCTTCTAAGGCCACGCCATTCAGCGCGGCTGAGAAGCCATTTAAGTGGGAGTGCGCGACCTTAGGTGAAGTTCCCTCCTACTTGGGTAATCGGGTGTGAGCGCATGCAAGGTCTGCATGCAGCGGGCTTACATCTTGGTCTTGTGCCAGTGGCAGCGCGGGCGGCTTTGGGCGCGTGTCGTTACGGTTTGATCATTTCGTTGCGTGATCAGTGTGCTGCCAATCAGCCGACCTGCAGCCAAAAAAGGCCGGCGCTGGCCGCCACATGCAAGACAAGCGTCAGCCCGAAGATCCACAGAAAGGCAGGCTTGGACGTCTTGTGCCGAAACACTCTTTGCCCCAGCCAGGCCCCGGGCCAGCCGCCCAACAGTGACACCAGGTGAAGCGTCTTCTCAGGTACACGGCGCTCGTTGCGAATGGCCGCCCGTTTGTCAAAGCCGTAAAGGCCAAAGGCCAGCACGCTGGCGCAGGCCATGGCTAAAAACCAGGAGATGAACATACCGACATTGTTACTTTGAAAGCAACATGGCTTCGCTGTTTGCGCGGGATCAAAACCTGCAAGCTGGGCTTCCAGAGAATGGCCTCATCGTCTGATGGAGCCCACCGTGAGCAGCGCCAATACTTCGATTGCCGTATTTGATTTTCTTGATTCCACCCACCGAGAGATCCAGAAGCAGATCAAGACGCTGCACGCGCTGGTGGACGCCATCGTGGCCGATGGTTTGAATGCCGCCAATCGGGCCACGGCCCAGGGCGTACTGAACTATTTCAATGGCGAAGCCCGGCACCACCATCTGGACGAAGAAAAGCACATCTTCCCGACGCTGCTGGCCAGCCACGATGCCGAGCTGGTACAGGCTGCGCAGCACCTGATTCAAGACCACGGCTGGCTCGAAGAAAATTGGCTGCAAATAGAGCCCTCCATCGAGGCCGCGACCAACGGCAACCAGTGGTTTGACCCGGACGAGCTGCGCCATGCGCTCGAAGTGTTCGAAGCTTTGTACCTGGACCACATCCTTTTGGAAGAATCCTTGGCTTACCCCGAAGCCAAGAAGCGCCTCGACAACTTGAACACCACCGGCGTGGGTCGCGAGATGTCGCGCCGGCGGGCGATCAAGAAGGGCCGTGCTTAAAACTCAACCACCGTGCGGATGGACTCGCCGCGCTTCATCAGGTCAAAACCTTCGTTGATGCGCTCCAGCGGCAGCTTGTGGGTGATGAGGTCGTCGATGTTGAGTTTGCCGTCCATGTACCAATCAACGATCTTGGGTACGTCGGTGCGCCCACGCGCGCCACCGAAGGCGGAGCCTTCCCATTTGCGGCCGGTAACCAGCTGAAAAGGCCGGGTGCTGATTTCAGCGCCCGCTTCGGCAACGCCGATGATGATGCTGCGGCCCCAGCCCTTGTGCGTGCATTCCAGCGCCTGGCGCATGACTTGCGTGTTGCCGATGCACTCGAAGCTGTAGTCAGCGCCGCCGTCAGTGAGTTGCACGATGCTGTCCACCACGTTGGCGTGTTCTTTTGGGTTGATGAAATGCGTCATGCCGAACTTGCGCGCCATGGCTTCGCGCGCCGGGTTCAGGTCCACGCCGATGATCTTGTCGGCGCCCACCATCTTGGCGCCCTGGATCACGTTCAGCCCGATGCCGCCCAGGCCGAACACGACCACGTTGGCGCCCGCTTCCACCTTGGCCGTGAACAGCACCGCGCCCACGCCGGTGGTAACGCCGCAGCCGATGTAGCAGACCTTGTCAAACGGTGCATCGGGCCGAATCTTGGCCAGTGCAATGCCGGGCACCACGATGTGGTTGGCGAAGGTGCTAGTGCCCATGTAGTGCAGGATGGGCTTGCCGCCAATGGAAAAACGGCTGCTGCCGTCGGGCATCAAACCTTTGCCCTGCGTTGCGCGGATGCTTTGGCACAGATTGGTTTTGCGCGACAGGCAAAACTTGCATTGCCGACACTCAGGTGTGTACAGCGGAATGACGTGGTCGCCCGGCTTCAGCCAGGGCACGCCGGCACCCACGTCGAGCACCACGCCTGCGCCTTCGTGGCCCAGGATGGCCGGGAACAAGCCTTCAGGGTCTGCGCCGCTGAGCGTGTAGTAATCGGTGTGGCAAATACCGGTAGCTTTTACTTCGACCAGCACCTCGCCCTCTCGCGGGCCTTGCAGGTCAACGTCTTCAATGGTCAATGGGGCGCCGGCCTTCCAGGCCACGGCAGCGCGGGTTTTCATCAAAAATCTCCAGCTCGCTTGCGAGCGTTGAAAGGGTCGGTGTTTTGCTGGAGATGATAGCCAAGTGGCATGGCGCAGCGCGCCGCCCGCCCCTTCACCGCATCAGATGTCCAAAACGAGCTGGGCACCTCGGGCGCGCGAGACACACGGCAGCATTTGGTCGTTAGCGGCCTGCTCTTCGGGTGTGAGGTACTGGTCGCGATGGTCGCATTGCCCTTCGACCACGCTGGTGAGGCAGGTCCCACAAATGCCTTGTTCACACGAGGTGGGGACAAAAACACCGGCGGCAGCCAGGGCCTGCACGATGCTCTGATCGGCAGCGACGCGAACCACCTTTTGGGTCTGGCGCAGGTGAACATCAAATGCTGCATCGCCCGCCGCAGGCGTGGCGGTGGCGCCAAAGTGCTCGCAGTGCAAGTGATCTTCAGGCCAGCCCAGTTTTCGCGCTGTGCTCAACGCGGCTTCAATGAAACCTTGTGGGCCGCATACATACAGATGCCGGCCTGGCTGCGGTCGAGCAAGCAAGTTTGCGAAGTCCAGTCGCTGTTCCGGCGGGCCGTCATCGACGTGAAATTGGGTGAAAGCTTTCAGCGCTGACTGCTTGATGCGCTGCGCAAAAGGGGTACGCGCTTGCGTGCGTGAAGCCACGTGCAGTTCGAAGGCTGAGCCGTCCCCCAAGAGTTGCTCCGCCATGGCGATCAACGGGGTGATGCCGATGCCGCCGGCCAGCAGCGCATGGCTTTGAGCAGGGCTGGCCAGCGCAAAGCAGTTGCGTGGTGCGCTGATCGTCAGTACATCACCGGCACCCACTTCATCGTGCATGGCCAGGGAGCCGCCGCGCGAATCCGGTTCGCGCAAGACGCCCAGCTGGTAGCGATGGCTTTCAGACGGGCTGTTGCACAGCGAATAGGACCGCACCAGGCCATTGGGCAAATGAACATCGATATGCGAGCCCGCCGTGAAAGCTGGCAACGCTGTCGAGTCCACGGCCACCAGCTCAAAGCCAGCAATGCCATCGGCCTCATTCCATTTGCGCGCTACGCGTACCTTCAATAGTGCTGTGCTCATGCTGCGGGGTGTGTTGTTGACGCGGCTTCGGCAGCCACCAAGCGTTCAATGATGCGCCGCGCCTGCATGCCGCCGCTGTCCGTGTTTAGGCTCAACAGTTTGCGACCTGGTTGTGCCGAGTGATTGCGCTGCTGCAGTTCCAGCATCTCGCGGTCCTCGGCAAAAATCTTGCCTTGACCTTCGCGGATCTTGGCCGTCAAGGCTTTGTCGTCGGGGCGGAAATTGCGGGCCATGCCCCAAAAGTACCAGATGCTGGTTTCGGTGTTGGGCGTGATGAAGTCCACCACGATGCTGGACGCTTTGTGCTGCGCCGGCGCGTCGTAGCCGCCGTGGCCTGCGTGGGCCACGCCCACTTCAATCATCACGTGACTGGGGGGTGTGAAGTGGCACACCTGCCAGCGGTCTACAGGCACATCATCAGCCATGCCGTTGTTGCGCAATGCCATGCGCCAGAAGGGCGGCGCCTTGATGCCGTTCATGTGCCGCCGCGTGATGACGTGCTCACCGTCCACGCTGGTGGTGGGCGCAACCTCATCAATTTCAGGCTGGCCAATGCTGTCTGAGTGGACGTAGGTTTCGTGCGTCAGGTCCATCAGGTTGTCGACCATGAGTTGGTAGCCGCACTGAATGTGATACATCCCGCCGCCGTAGGCCCAGCCGGGGTCCTCGGCCCAAGCCAAGTGCGGAATTTTGGCAGTGTCAGCTTGTTGCGGGTCGCCTGGCCAAACCCAGACAAAACCTTGGTGCTCCTTGACGGGGTAGCTGGCAATTGGCGGAAAGGCCCGCACCCGCTGGCCCGGCATAGAGACGGTCTTGCCGTCGCAGCCCATTTCAAGCCCGTGGTAGCCGCAGATCAGTTTGCCCTCGACCACGCGACCCAGTGAGAGGGGCGCGCCCCGGTGCGGGCACCAATCTTCCAGCGCCGCCACGCTGCCATCGGCCGTTCGATAGAAGACCATGCTCACGCCGCATACCATGCGGCCCAGAGGTTTTTCGTCAAGTTCGTTGGGTAGGGCGGCCACGTACCAAGCGTTCATTTGAAACACGGCGAGTCTCCGGTTTGTCAAAATTGGATCCAATATTATGACAATGGGCTGAAGTTCTGGCAGAAAATGGATAAATTGGATCCCAAAAACACTCAAACCGGTGACGCGTCCAGCGTGCTGGCTACGCTGCGCCAGCACATCGTGAGCGGCAAGCTGGCTGCGGGCGAACGCTTGGCCGAGATTCCTGTGGCCACGGGTCTGGGGGTCTCGCGCACGCCGGTTCGTCTGGCCTTCCGTTCGTTGGAACAAGAAGGCTTGCTGGAAATCGCAGGCAAGCGGGGCTACGTGGTGCGCCGCTTTTCAGAAGCCGATGTGCGCACAGCCATCGAGCTGCGCGGCCTATTGGAAGGCTTGGCCGCGCGCCACCTGGCCGAACGCGGCGTGCCGGTCGAGGTCAAGGCCCAGCTTCTCAGTTGCTTGGCCGAAGGCGATGCCTTGCTGGCCAAAGGCCACTTGGTGGACGACGACGTGGCCCGCTGGAGCCAGCTCAACCAACGCTTTCACGGCGCGCTTATTCATGCGCACGAAAGCCATGTCATTGCCGAAGCCATCGCCCGCAACAACCACTTGCCGTTTGCATCGGCCGACTCCATCACCTTGAACCGTGATGACTTGGCCGCCGAGTTTCAAAAGCTGCGGGTTGCGCAGCTCCAGCATCAACTGGTGCTGGAGGCCTTGCTCAAAGGTGAGTCAGCGCGCGTGGAGATGCTGATGCGCGAGCACGCCTGGGTGGGCTTTCGCTACGGCTCTCACTTGGGCGCGCAGGGCGGCACGCTGCTGGGTTGACGGTCTTCAGATGTGCATCAAGGCGGCAACGCCCAGTGCAGAGCCCAAAGCCGTCACGATGCCCACACCCCAAACCAGCCACTTGCGGCGCGTCAAAAGGGCGATGGCGGCCAACGCGATCGCCACCTGCAGCGCGGTGGTTGCTTGCGCCCAACGGTGGTGCAGGTGCAGCTCAACGTCAGATCGTTTGTCCCAGTCAGTGGCCTCGGCTTCGAGCTTTTCGGCCTCCAGTTTGATCTCCGCCTTTTCGGCCTTGTAGCGCTCAATTTCTTTGCTGACGCCGTCCCTGCGCGCATCGGGCACGAGCTCCATAGCCAGCTCGGCCAGGTTCTGCTTGCTGCTCTTGGCCTGGTAGTAATTCCACCGGTTAGAGGCTTCGGTCTTCTTGATGGCGGCGTTGTTTTTGAAGAGACCTGCGTTGGCCTGTGTGGCGCCGCCCATGTAGGCCATCAAGGCGCCCAGTGTGGCGATCAGTGCCGTCGCCACTGCGATGCGGCTGCTGAAGGTGTCGCCATGCTCGGCGACATGTTCAAGTTCGTGATCGTGCGGGCCATGCACGTGAAAACCGGCTCCAGACATAAGGTGCTCCTCCTTTTCGGGTCTAACGGCGATTGGCACACGATATCAAACGCCATGCCCGCGGGACGCTACGCCAGTGCCCCCCAAAGATTGAACAGGCTGGTTGACACAATCACGGCGCCCACCATCACTAACAGCACGCGCGCCTGCAGCCGGCGCGTCAGCAGCGCGGCCATTGGCGCGGCAAACAGGCCTCCCACCACCAGGCCCGCCACGGTGGCCCAAGGCGGTTCTTGCACCAGCAGAGTAAATACGCCGGCGCTGACGAAGGTCAAGAAGAACTCGGCCAAGTTGACAGAGCCAATCGTGGTGCGCGGGTCTTGCCCGGTGCCCACCAAAGTGGTGGTTACCACCGGACCCCAGCCACCGCCACCCACAGCGTCGAGAAAACCACCGCTGAGCGCCAGTTTTCCCACATGGCGCGGCTCAGTTTGTTTGCGCGGCAGGCGCTGGAAAGCCTTACTCAACACGTAGACGCCCATCAGCAGCAGGTAGGCCGAGACAAAGGGCTTGATAGCGGCGCTGTTGACCGTGGAGACCAGCCAGGCCCCGGCTGTCGCGCCCGCCATGCCCGGCAAGAGCAATCGAACAAACAACTTGCGATCCACATTGCCCAGCTTGACGTGCGCCACGCCAGACACACCCGTGGTGAACACTTCGGCGATGTGCACTGCTGCGCTTGCCACCGCGGGGCTTGAACCCGTCGCCAAGAGAAAACTGGTCGAGGTGATGCCATAGGCCATGCCCAGCGCGCCATCAACGGTCTGAGCCAAAAAGCCGACCAATACGGCCCACCAAAACGTTTCGCTTTGAAAAACCGCTCCCACGAGCAGCGCACCGTCTGGGCGTTGTGCCAAGTGGCTGCCGAACCAAGCCAAAGCGCCGCCCATCAACAACAACGCAGACCACATGGCCACGCGCAGCACGGGGTGTTGCCCGGCTTGCATCACATCCACTTCAACAGGCGGCAGGCCCAGCGCCTGATGCGCGGTGTTGACGGGGTTGTTGCTGAGGTCGAGGTTGCGGATCTTCATGGTGCGGTGCTGCGCACTGTATGAATGGGCGCGATCCGCACCAAACACTGAATTCTTATTTGCTTATGCGGTGCACTGCGGCAGTGCGCTGCAGTCTGAGTCAGCGGCGGGGTGGGGCGTGGGCACCTGTGACCTTTGCCGCGCTTGCTGGGTTTTGCGCAGCGCCTTGTTGAGGGGGCAACACCCCTGCGGCCCTCGTTGAATTGGAAGATGCGCTCTGTTGCGTCGGCGTGTGCACCGCAGCCACACCGAGCCATCATGAAATCGAAATCACTGTTTACGCAAACCCCAACTGTTGTCGGTAGCTCCCGAGCAGCTCGACCCGCTCGACCCACGCAAGCGGCCGCGCTCTCAGCCCTGGCTCTGGGGTTGGTGCTGGCGCTGACGGGGTGCAATGGGTCTGGCTCAACGCCCGGCGCCGAGCCAGCGGCCCAGGCTGCTCGCCAGCATACGCTGGCGACCGCGCCTACGCCGTTGAGCCCGGCCCAGCACGGCAGCTGGAGCGCAGTGCACAGCTGGCCGCTCATTCCCATTCATGCGGTGTTGATGCCCGATGGGCGCATGCTGACTTTCGGCGCACAGCCCAATGGCGCGGCGTCGGCCTTCTTCAGCGTTGACATGTGGGACAACGCCGGTGCGCCGGAAAGCGGGCACCTGACCGTGGCCAACGGAACGGGCAATGATCTTTTTTGCGGTTCGCAATTGCTGCTGCCGCCGCTGGATGCAGGCTCGCCGCCGAGCGTTTTTGTCGCCGGTGGCGACGCCTGGAATGGCCAACAAACCACATCCATCGGCCACCGCCGCAGCACGGTTTACAACGGCAGCAGCAATACCCTGGCTGCGGGCCCCGAGATGGCGCACGCGCGCTGGTACGCCAGCTCCACCACCTTGGTGAATGGTGAAACCTACATTCAGGGTGGCTTTGGTGGCGCCGAGCGGCCTGAAGTGCGGCAGTTGGACGGCAGCTTCCGCCACCTGACATCGGCCGACACCAGTTTCTTGCAATGGTCTTACCCGCGAAACTATGTGCTGCCCAGTGGCCGCTTGTTTGGCTACGACTACGAAGGCCGCATGTACTTCGTAGATCCGTCGGGCACGGGGCGTGTGGATGCCTTGGCTACGTTACCGCTGCAGTATTTCGGTGCGGGCAGTTCCGCCATGTTCAGGCCGGGCCGCATATTGCAGGTGGGTGGCAACACCAATGCCGCAGCGGTTATCGACGTCACGGGTGAATACCCGGTTTTCACGCCCACACAATCGACCAGCAGCAACCGCAAGCTCATGAACAGCACGCTGTTACCGGACGGTCAAGTGCTGGTGACGGGCGGCAGCCCTGGCTGGAACGAACTGCCGGGCTACAACACCACGGCTGAGATCTGGAACCCGCGCACAGGGCAGTGGACCGTGGGTGCGGCCGGCGCGCGGCCACGGCTTTACCACTCCACGGCATTGTTGTTGCCCGACGCCACCGTGATCACCGGCGGCGGTGGCGCGCCAGCACCCAGCGAGGCTGACCCGCTGGGTGAACCCAACGTTGAAATCTACTATCCGCCGTATCTCTTTGATGCGCAGGGCGCACGTGCAGCGCGGCCCAGCATCGCCGCAGCGCCGCAGAACCTGGAGTTAGCGAAGACCTTTGCAGTGGATGTGGCAGGCACCGGCAGCGCAACTTCCCGCGTCACCTTGGTCAAAACCGGCGCCGTCACCCATGGCTGGAACCATGACCAGCGCTTTATGGATCTCAGCTTCACGCGCACGGCCACGGCCACGGGTGAACGTTTGGCCGTGAATGCGCCGTCCAACCTTGGTGACGCCACGCCGGGCTACTACATGCTGTTTGTGTTTGATGGCGCTGGCGTACCTTCCGTGGCGCACATGATGCGCATGAACGTGGCGCCCACGCTCGACGCCAGCCAAACCCCGGTGTTGGAGCGGCCTGCCGACCGCAAGCAAGTGGTGGGCGCTACCGTCTCGCTGGCGTTGGTGGCCAGCGACCCGAATGGCGATGCCTTGACCTACAGCGCCACAGGTCTGCCCTTGGGCTTGAGCATGGATGCCAGCACCGGCCATGTCACCGGCAGCCCCACCAGCCTGGGCAGCCATGATGTGGTGGTGTCGGTGAGTGACGGCGCCAACGCACGAAACGCAAGTTTTGTTTGGACGGTTGAGCCGCAGAGCGCTTTGGCCCTGAGCTTGGCACCAACACCCGGCGCCAGCCTGGTGGGCACGACAGCCGTCTTCAACGCAGCGGCAACAGGCGCTGGCGTTGAGTACGCCTGGAACTTCGGCGACGGCAGCGCAGACACAGCGTGGTCGTCCACAGCGTATGTGGGCTACGACTACCAGCGCCCTGGCTCCTATGTAGTGACTTTGAAAGTCAGAGACCAGCAGGGCATGAGCTTGAGCCGCAGCTTCTTGCAGACGGTTTACTTGGGTGGCGGCGCAAAGAAGCCCGGGGTGTCCGGCACGATGGCAGTTGACGTGCCCTACACCGACCGCGCGCGGGTGTGGGTGGTCAACCAGGACAACGACAGCATCACCGGCATCGACACAGTCACCAACACCGTGCTCGGCGAAGTGGCTGTGGGAGCCGGGCCGCGCGCCATTGCCGTGTCCGCCACCGACTTGCTGTGGGTGACCAACAAGGCCGACGCCACCATCAGCATCGTCAACCCCAACACGCGCCAAGTTACGCGAACGATCAACTTGCCGCGCGGCTCGCAGCCCCACGGTGTGGCCACGTCACCGCTGGCACCCATGGCTTTCGTGGTGCTGGAAGGTACTGGCGAGGTGCTGCGCTTCGACACCAACACCTATGTGCAAACCGGCAGCCTGGCGGTCGGCCCGAATGTGCGTCACGTGTCGGTGGCTGGAAGGGGTGAACAGGCTTTTGTCACACGCTTCATCACGCCGCCTTTGCCCGGTGAAAGCACGGCCACCGTGACGCCGGGAAGCCAAGGTGGCGAGGTGATCGAGTTCAACCCCGTGGCGATGACACAAACCCGCGTCATCACCTTGGCCCATTCCGACAAGCCGGATGCCGAAAACCAAGGCAGTGGGGTGCCCAATTACCTGGGGGCCGTGGCGATCTCGCCCGACCACAGCCAGGCCTTTGTGCCGAGCAAGCAAGACAACGTGCGGCGCGGCAGTTTGCGCAATGGTGCGCCGCTGAATTTTCAGAACACGGTGCGCGCCATCAGTTCACGCATCGTGCTCGGCGATGGCGGTACAGGCCAGGACGATTTGGCACGCCGCATCGATCATGACAACGCCGGCTTGGCCAGCGCTGTGGCTTACGACAACCGTGGGGCCTACATGTTTGTGGCCCTGGAAACCAGCCGCGAAGTGGCGGTGTTGGACGCGCACTCGGGCGCGCAGATCACCCGCATCAACACCGGGCGGGCGCCACAAGGCTTGGCTTTGTCGCCGGACGGCTACTCGCTGTACGTCAACAACTTCATGGACCGCACCGTGGGTGTTTACGATCTCGGCCCTCTGCTGACCGAGGGTGTGGCGTCGGTGCCCGTGAAGGCCACGCTGTCAACGGTGGCGGTGGAAAAGCTCATACCCCAAGTGCTGGTCGGAAAGCAGATTTTCTACGACGCGCGTGACGAGCGCGTGGCGCGTGACGGCTACATGAGCTGCGCGAGCTGTCACAACGAAGGGGGCCATGACGGGCGCGTGTGGGACATGAGCCAAGTGGGCGAGGGCCTGCGCAACACCATCAGTTTGCGCGGTCATGGCGGCAAGGCAGGGCGGCTGCACTGGAGCGCCAACTTTGACGAAGTGCAAGACTTCGAAGCGCAGATCCGCTCGCTGGCTGGTGGCTCGGGCTTGCTGGCCGATGCCGACCTCAACGCGGGCACCCGCGCACGGCCGCTGGGTGATCCGAAGGCTGGTGTCAGTCCCGACCTTGACGCACTGGCCGCCTACGTCAATTCACTCGCAGTGGCTCCGGCGAGCCCGTGGCGCCAGGCCACGGGCGCCCTGACCGCGTCGGCCGCCGCTGGCGAAGCGCTGTTTGCCGAACGCTGCGCCGGTTGCCATGGCGGCGAAGATTTCACCAACAGCCGTGACTTGGTGCTAGCCGACGTGGGGACCTTAGACGCCAACAGCGCGTCGCGTTTGGGCCAGCCCCTGGGCGGCTTGGACGTGCCGAGCTTGCGCGATGCCTGGGCCACGGCGCCGTACTTGCACAACGGCAGTGCCGGCTCGATCGAGGCGGCTATCCAAGCGCATGCACGTATCCGTTTGACAGCCACCGAGCTGCAACTGGTGGCCGACTACACCCGACAGATTGGCGGCGAAGCCAGCA
Organism: Rubrivivax sp.; assembly: GCA_965249635.1. Classification (GTDB taxonomy): domain Bacteria; phylum Pseudomonadota; class Gammaproteobacteria; order Burkholderiales; family Burkholderiaceae_C; genus Rubrivivax. The sequence goes on from OZ252249.1 coordinate 1,157,126, forward strand.
CCGCGCCTGCGTCAACGTCCAGCAACCTCATCGTGCGCGCACTCAGCACCTTGGCCGATACCGTGGGCGCATGGTTCGAGGTGCGTGTGGATGGTGCTGTAGTGGGCGCCGGCCAACTGCAGTCCAGCACCTGGGTCGACCTGGTTTTCCAGGTGGCCACGCTGGTCAAGGACGCCATCGTCGAGGTGGTGTTCAAGAACGATGCATCCACCGAAGCAGAAGACCGCAACATGGCGGTGCAGTCCATCGTGGTGAATGGCCAGGCTCAAATCGAATCGACAGCCGACGGCGTTGTCATCGACAGCGGTGCCGCACAGGGCGCGTTCGACGGCGTCGGCTTGACGGAAGCCGCGTCGACCGGCGGGTGGATGCCGTGGAACGCTGCCATTCGATTCAAACTGCCGACCTTGGGCGGTGGCGACAGCATCACGGTGAGGGCGCGCTCCACTCTGGCCAATGGTGTCGGCGCCTTGATGGAGGTACGGCTGAACGGGGTGTTACTGGGAACCCGCCTGGTTTCCAGCGCCGAGCTGCAAGACTTCAACTTCATTGCGCCCACCGTGTCCAGCGGCGACCGTGTGGACGTGGTTTTCATCAACGACGAAGCCAACGAAACCGAGGATCGCAATTTGCACGTGGTCAGTGTGGAGGCCGCCGGCCAGGTGTTGTCTGCGAGCGCGCCGGGTGTACTGATTGACCAAGGCTCGGGCGCGCAGGCTTTTGATGGACAAGGCGTTGTGAGCGCGGCGCAGACGGGTGGCTGGATTCCCTGGAACGGAGCGCTTCGCCTCGTGGTGCCGTGAACTCAACCGAAGGTGTTGGACAGCGTGCCGATACCTTCAATGCTCACCTCGACCAGCGCACCTGATTTGAGGGCGCCCGCACCTAACGAGGTGCCGCACAGGATGACATCACCAGGGAACAGTGTCATGTCGTGTGACAAACGTGAGACCAGCTCCAGCGGGCTGAAGAACATGTCTGCAATCGCGTAGTTCTGGCGCTCTCTGCCACCCACCAGAGTGCGCACGCCAGCGCCTGGCAGGCGCGGGTCGAAGTCGGTATCGATCACAGGTCCAAAGACACCGAATCCGTCAAAGCCTTTGGCGCGTGTCCACTGCTGGAAGGAAGGGTCGCGGTTCAGCAGGTCCAGCGCGGTGACGTCGTTGGCACAGGTGTAGCCGAACACGTGGTCCGCAGCGGCCTCAACCGACACACAGCAGGCTTCACGCCCGATGACCACGCCCAATTCACCCTCAAACAGGACCCGCCCTTCATAGGCTTTGGGTTGCGGTATCGCGCGGGCGTGGGGCGCAAAACTGTTGGGTGTTTTGACGAAATACAGCGGATCGGTGGGCGTCGTCCAGTTGTTCTTCTCTGCCGCAGCGCGAAAGTTGTTCCACAGTGCCAACATCTTGCTGGGTTCACAGGGCGTGCGCCAGGTGATCTCTGCCAAAGGCAGGGGTGAACCGTGCGCTTGTTTGGCGCCAAACAGGTCGCCGTCGTAGGGCTGCACAAAGCCTGCTTCAAGGCTACCAAAACCGTCTTGGCCGGCGTGCCGGTACCGCATCCATTTCATGAGAGGTCCTCAAGCAGACTTGGCGGAGAGAGTGAGATTCGAACTCACGGGCCCTTGCGGGCCGCCGGTTTTCAAGACCGGTGCAATCGACCACTCTGCCATCTCTCCGGTGAGTGTGTGCTTCAGGGCTGTAGTGTAGTAGGGCTGGTGGTGGGGCTAAAAGAACTCCACCTCAGAGTCGGGCTGCGGGGTTTCGACCACATGCGATTGCAGCAAGCTGTCGTAGGCCACGATTTGATTGCGGCCGTTGCTCTTGGCGTGGTAGACGCACTCGTCGGCGCGCTCGAAGGCGCTGCTGGGGTTGTCGGTGACCTTCACCTCGGTATAGCCGATGCTGATGGTCAAGCGGCCCACGCGCGGGAAGCTGTAGTTTTCAATCTTTTGACGCAGGCGCTCCAGTGCTTTGGCCGCCAGTTCGGAGCGCGGTGTGTTGAGCATCACCACAAATTCTTCACCGCCAAAACGGTACAGCCGGTCGCCGGCGCGGAAGTTTTCGCGCAGCAAGCGCGCAACCAAGATCAACACCTCGTCGCCAATCAAGTGCCCAAAGGTGTCGTTCACACGCTTGAAGTGATCGATATCTATCATGGCCAACCAGCAATGCTGTGGCTCAGCGCTGAGTTTGCGACGGCTTTCAGGCGGCTCGGTGTCCGAACTTTCGGCGGGTGCCATCAGCGGCGCGACGGCCATCTCGAAGAAGCTTTCGTCAAACGATTTGCGGTTCAGCAGCCGCGTCAGCGCGTCGCGTTCGTTTTCGTTGATCAAACCTTGAAGTTGCCGGTAAAAGCGCTGTATGCCTTCAATCACGCCCATCTGCTCAGGGCTTAGAGGCACTGGCGAGGTGATTTCCACCAGGCAATGCGTGTCGTCCTGGCAGGTCATGGGTACCAGGGTCACAGCGGGGCTTGCGGCGTCGCTCTGCGTCTTGCCACTGGCCCAGCACGCGGCATGCTGTTGTACCCAGCCGGCTGCGGGCTGCTGCAGGGCCTGCATCTGCGATGCGGTCTGGCTGGACGTGACGCGTCGCCGCACGCTCCAGCGTTGCCGCCCACCGGCGCTGTTGAGCCGGTAGATCGCAACGTCACGCGGCTGGAGAAGCTCATTGAAAAGCTCGAGCAGGCAGGCTTCCAGGCCATCGCGGGTGCGTTGGCCAGCCAGTGCTGCAAGCTGATGAATGAGAAGGTCGTTACGCATCAATTCCGCGTCACAGTTGCGCGTTAATAGGGCTCGGGCGGCCTTCTGCCACCTTGAACCGTGTGCGGTTTATATCGGTTAACGGCGGCCGGCGTTGACCGAGCCTTGGCCGATCTCACGGCACGTCAGGCCCAAGTTGAGACTTCTATCACGGTGAAACGGCACGCGCGCGGCACACACGGCGCCGCACGCGAGCCCCTCCGTCAACCCAGGCCGCAGACTTGCGCGTTCAGCCCGAGCGTTGCTGTGCTGTGCAGGGCACCTGAATAATGTCGCGTCGGCCGCTGTCCACGCGCGCTGCGCTGAGCTGGCCACCCCAAACGCAACCCGTATCGAGCGCCAGGAGGTCGGGACGGTTGATGAGCCCCAAAGTGCTCCAGTGGCCAAAGGCGATGGGCGTGCCGGCGCTGCGCCGGCCTGGTACTTCAAACCACGGCATGAAACCGGGCGGTGCCGAGCCGGCGCCTTCTTTGGCCTCGAAATCCAGCTCGCCTTGCGCCGAACAAAAGCGCATGCGCGTCAGGGCGTTGATGATGAAACGCCAACGGTCTTCGCCGCGCAAGCCGTCATGCCAGGTACTCGGCTGGTTGCCGTACATCACCTTGAGCAGGTCTTTCCAAGCGTCGCTGCCGAGCAGGGCCGAAACTTCGCCCGCATGCTCAAGGGTCTGGGTGGAGGACCAGGCTGGCGGCACGCCCGCGTGCACGCACAACCAGCCCTCGGCCTGCAGGGCCAACGGCTGGTGGCGCAACCAGTCCAACCAAGCATCGCGTTTCGGGCTGGCCAACAGGCCGCCTAGGGTGTCGCTGCGGTGCAGTGGGCGCACGCCTTGGCTGGCAGCCAGCAAGTGCAGGTCGTGGTTGCCCAAGATGCATTGCGCGGAATCGCCCAAACTGGCCAGGCGCTCCAGCACCGCTAAAGATTGGGGTCCGCGATTGACCAAGTCGCCCAGGGCAACCAAGTGGTCGCGCGAAGCCGAAAACCCCGCTTCGTCCAGCAAGCGCGCCAGCGCTTCGTCGCAGCCTTGGATGTCACCAATGAGCAAAATCATGCGTTGATTCTGCTACGCTGGCTGCATCGAGACGATTTCCGCCACGTGGCGGTTGGCATGGACGTAGCCCTGTTGATTTTTTTGATTCTGCTCAATGGCCTTTTTGCCATGTCAGAAATGGGCCTCACCGCAGCGCGCAAAGCCCGGCTGCAGGTGATGGTGGAGGCGGGGCAGGCCGGCGCGCAAGCGGCCATGGACCTGCACGAAAACCCAACCAAGTTTTTGTCCACCGTTCAAATCGGCATCACCTCGATCGGCGTGCTCAACGGTATCGTCGGTGAGGCAGCTTTTGCGGGCCCGCTGGCCACTTGGCTGCAAGGCCACTTTGACGTGCAGGTGCGCGTGGCACAGATCAGCGCCACCGGCCTGGTGGTGGTCATCATCACTTTCCTGACCATCATTTTTGGCGAGCTGGTGCCCAAGCGCCTGGGCCAAATGTTTCCTGAAGCCGTGGCCCGCCTAGCGGCGCCACCGATGAACTGGCTGTCCGCCGCAACGCGCCCTTTCGTGGCGCTGCTGGGGGCTTGCACCAACGGCGTGCTGCGCATGATGGGCATCCGCCAAACGGGCTCGCGCGCGGTGACCGAAGAAGAAATTGCGGCGCAGCTGGAAGAAGGCTTGGACGCCGGCGTGATTGAAGCGCAGGAGCACCAAATGGTGCGCAACGTGTTTCGCCTGGACGACCGCCAAATTGGCTCCATGATGATTCCTCGCGCTGAAATCGCGTGGCTGGACGTTGACGCTTCGCTTGACGAGCTGATGTCGGTCATGACTGAACACGGGCATTCGCGCTATCCGGTGTGCCGTGGCGGCCTGGATGACGTCTTGGGCGTGTTGCAGGTTCAGCGCCTGGTGCCGGCCCTGGCGAAGGCCGAACGCTTTGAGCTGGCCGGCCTGCTGGTGGCTCCAGTATTTGTGCCGGAAACCCTGTCAGGCATGGAGCTGCTGGAGCACCTGCGCGCCGTGGCTTCCGACCTTGTCTTTGTGGTGGACGAATACGGCGCTGTGCAAGGCGTGATCACTGAGCGCGATGTGCTGGAAGCCATAACAGGTGAGTTCAGCGACCCGGCGGCCGATGACGCATGGGCGGTTGAGCGCGCTGATGGCAGCTGGCTGATGGACGGCCTGATTCCGGTTCCCGAGCTGAAAGACCGCTTGGAAATCAAGGAGCTGCCAGAAGAAGAGCGCGGGCGTTACAACACCCTGGCCGGCATGATCATTCTGCTGCTGGGGCGCCTGCCGGCCACGTCCGATGTGGTCGAATGGGAAGATTGGCGTTTTGAGGTTGTCGATCTGGACGGCCGACGCATCGACAAAGTGCTGGTCAGCCATCTGCCGGCGCCAGCGCACGAGTGAAGGAGACCAGCGCGCATGATCAACCCCAATTTATTCAAACAACCCGTCGCCGTTGACAGCGCTCAGCATCGGACCTTGCATCTGGCTCACCCCGTGCGCGACTGGAGCGTGGCCGCTGACATGAATTCGGTATTTGTGGCCTCGGTTGAATTTGGCGACGCTTGTTGCGAATACCCGCTGGTTTTTGTGGATGCCGGCAAGGACGAAGCCAGCGGCCAGCAACTGGTGGCGCCCATTGCCGTGTTGGGCCTGACCGACAAGCAAAACTTGTTTGCTGAGGGCGGGCAGTGGCGTGCGGTTTACATGCCAGCCCTGCTGCGCGCCTACCCTTTTGGCATTGCGCGCCAGGACGAAGAGCGTGTATTGGTGGTGGTGGACAGCAGCTTTGAGGGCTGGTCGTCAACCGAAGGCCAGGCGTTGTTCGATGAGCAGGGCCAACCTTCTGCGCTGATGAGCGGGATGCGCGAGCAGCTTGAAACCATCGAAACTGAAATCCAGCGCACGCGCATGTTTGGCGCCGTTCTGGTCGAAGAAGGCTTGTTGCAGCCCATGCGTTTTGACGCCACACTGCCGGACGGCAAGACGATGACGGTTGAAGGCTTTCTCACCGTGGATGAGAAGAAGTTGGCAGAACTGCCTGAAGCCAAGATTGCCCAGCTTCACAAGAACGGTATTCTGGGTTTGATTCACGCCCACCAGATTTCCATGCGCCATATGCGGCGTCTGGTCGATTGGCATACCGCACGCCAGCAGGCCGTTGCAGCACCAGAAACTGCTGCCTGATTGCAACCTTAGAAAAAAGCGAGACACACCATGCCCGGACTGTTGCCTAACGTTGACCCTGATGGCCTGCTCGAATATTCGGTGGTTTACACCGACCGGGCGCTGAACCACATGTCGCAGCGCTTCCAAGGTGTCATGCGCGACATCTCGCGTGTGTTGAAGCAGGTGTACGGCGCGAAGTCGGCCGTGGTGGTGCCGGGCAGCGGCAGCTACGGCATGGAAGCTGTGGCCCGCCAGTTTGCGACCGGGAAAAAGGCACTGGTCATTCGCAACGGTTGGTTCAGCTTCCGCTGGACGCAGATTTTCGAGATGGGCGGCATTCCGGCTGAGGAGACCGTTCTCAAAGCCCGCATGTCTCACTCGGCGCGCCAGTCGCCTTGGGCGCCAGCGCCTATTGCCGAAGTGGTGGCCACCATCCACGCCAAGAAGCCCGACGTCGTCTTTGCGCCGCACGTTGAAACGGCGGCCGGCATGATCTTGCCTGACGACTACCTCAGGGCCGTGGCCGATGCCGTTCATGCGGTGGGCGGCTTGTTTGTGCTGGATTGCATTGCTTCAGGCGCGGCTTGGGTCGACATGCAGGCGACGGGCGTGGATGTGTTGGTCAGCGCGCCACAAAAGGGCTGGAGCGGCTCGCCCTGCTGCGCCTTTGTGATGTTAAGCGAGCGTGCCCGCAAGGCCATCGACGGCACCAGCAGCACCAGTTTTGCGTGCGATCTTAAAAAGTGGCTGCAGGTCATGGAGACCTATGAAGCTGGCGCGCACATGTACCACACCACCATGCCCACGGACGCGCTCACCAGCACGCGCGACGTGATGTTGGAAACCGAGGCCTATGGCTTCAACAAGCTGCGCGACGAGCAGTGGGAACTGGGCCGCAAGGCGCGCGCCATGTTGGAGCGCAAGGGCTTCAAGAGCGTGGCTGCAGAAGGCTTTAAGGCGCCGGGCGTGGTGGTCAGCTACACCGATGACACGGGTTTGCACAGTTCCAAGTCATTCCTTGCCGAAGGTCTTCAGACAGCGGCGGGCGTGCCTTTGCAGTGCGACGAGCCTGCCGACTTCAAGACCTTCCGTATCGGCTTGTTCGGTTTGGAAAAACTGCACGGAAGCGACCGTGCGGTGGCCGTGCTCGAGGCAGCTATTGACCGCATTGCCGGGCAGCACCAAGCGGCTGCTTGAGCGAAGCTTCAGGCCGGGCGCTGGGCGCTGATTTGCGGCGCTAACCAGGCCTGCCGGCGAGCTTGTCCAGCAGCTCAATGAGCATGGCGTGCTCCGCACGGCTCAGGTGCTTGAGCAGCGACTGTTCCATGGGTCCTGCGGCCGCCTCGGCTTCGTGCGCGAGGCGCTGGCCCGCTGGCGTGAGCACCACATGTTGTGAGCGCCCGTCGGCCGGGTTGCGCTCGCGGTTGATCAGGCCACGCTCTTGTAGCCTGTCCAGCAACATCGTCAAATTCGGTGCAGTCACCGCCAAAGCCCGCGCGAGCCGCTTGGGCGCGATGGCGTCATTGGCCTTCACCACCATCAGCAGAGAAAACTCGACCTTCTTGAGCTCGAAGGGCGTGCCGATGAAGCGCTCGTAGGCGTCGTAGGTGGCGACTGCTGCGCGCGCGATGTGGAAGCCCACGATGCTTGCCAGCGGTCCAAAAGACAGTGCTGTTGAGCGCTTGTCGGCCTCGTCCTTGTCGTCCATGCCGCTCGCCGATGTCGCTTGTGCTAACAAATGAGGCCGAGCGTTCATTGCGTTTAAATGAAAGGCAGTGCAGCGTGCCGTTGGGCGGCCCGTGCCCAGTGCACTTCTGCCTGAGGCAGCAGCCACTGTTGGCCGAATCGCGCTGCGTCCAGCCACTGCTGCGCGCTGCGGCCGCCGGCGGCGGGTGCGTCAGCCTGGTCTTGTGCTGATTGAAGGGCTGTGCGGGCAATGCGCGCCCAAGCCCACGCCATAAGGGCATGGCCCACGCCCATCAAAAAGTCGTCGGCCACACGCAAGGGCCACTCCGGGTCGTCTTTCGCGCCAGCCACGAGCTGACCTTCCGTATCAGCCCAACGTTGCAATTGATGGGCCAAGGCATGGCCGAAAGGGCGTGCAGCATCGCTGGCCGCGCAAGCCTGCACTTCGCGCGCCAAGACAGCACGCACCGCGCCGGCGCGCCGTCCGCCGTCGTCGAGTGTCTTGCGCAGGACCAGGTCGACGGCCTGAATTTCATTGGTGCCTTCATAGATCATGGCGATGCGGCTGTCGCGCACGGTTTGCTCGACGCCAAAGTCATGCACAAAGCCGTAGCCACCCCAGACCTGTAGGGCTTCGTCGGCGCTGCGGTGGCCCAACTCGGTAAACAGGGCCTTGGCAATGGGCGTGAGAAAGGCGACAGCTTCGGCTGCGGCTTTGCGGTGCGCAGCGTCTGGGTGCTGTTCAGCTTCGTCAAGCTGCAGGGCCGTCCAGTAGGCAACGGTGCGCAGGGCATCCACGCGCGCCTGCAAAGTCAGCAGCGTCCGGCGCATGGCGGGGTGGTAAGCAATGGGGTCGGCTGCGCCTGCTGCAGCGCCAGCCTGCGTACCCGCAGGTCGCTTGGCCGCGCGCATTTGCAGGCGCTCGGCGGCATAGCGCCACGCGTTCTGCGTAGCAGCCTCCAAATGGCCCACGCCTTGCATGCCCACATGCAGTCGCGCTGAATTCATCATCAAAAACATCGCAGCCAGGCCCCGGTTGGGCTCACCGATGAGCCAGGCCTGCGCCTTCTCAAAGCGCATCTGGCACGTGGCGCTGGCCTTGATGCCCATCTTCTTTTCAATGCCGTCGCAGAACAACGCATTGCGTGAACCGTCTGGCATGAATTTTGGCGCTATGGCCAGCGACAAGCCTTTGGTGCCGGGTGGCGCATCGGGCAAGCGACACAGCACCAGGTGAATGATGTTGTCGGTGAGGTCGTGGTCACCGCCGGAGATGAAAATCTTGCTGCCGCTCAAGATCACAGGCACGCCGTTGGCTGCACTGGCGCCGTTCATGGGCTCGGCTTTGGTGCGCACCAAGCCCAGGTCGCTGCCGGCTTGCGGCTCCGTCAGGGCCATGGTGGCCAGCCATTCGCCGGTGGCTACCTTTTGAAGATAGCGTTCGCGCAGCTCGGGCACGGCGTGGTGCAGCAGCACTTCATAGGCGCCGTGCAGCAGGCCGGGATACATGGTCCAGGCATGGTTGGCTGCGGCCAGCATTTCATAGACCGCAGCGTTGAGCAACTGCGGCAAACCTTGGCCACCGGCCTCGGGCGCGCAGGCCAAGGCAGGCCAGCCGCCGTTAACAAAGGCGCGGTACGCCTGGCGAAAGCCTGGCGGCGTTTGCACGCCCTCAGGGCTCCACTGGCAGCCTGCCAGATCGCCCGTTGCGTTGATCGGCGCCAGTACCTCGCCAGCAAAGCGGCTGGCCTGTTCCAGCACCTCGCGCGCGGTGTCCGCGTCCAAGCCTTCAAAGGCCTCCAATTGTTCCCACGACCCGGGTGCATCCAGCACGCGGGTCATCAAGTGCATCATGTCGGCGACGGGTGCTCGGTATTCCCACATGGTGTCTTCGCGCTGCGTGCGACTCGTTCAATGTTTCTTGGCGGCGCCGAGGTAGGTTTCGATCACGCGCGGGTCACCGGCCAATTGGGCAGCGGGGCCTTCCAAAGCGATGCTGCCGGTTTCAAGCACGTAGGCATGGTTCGCCACCTCGAGCGCGGCGCGTGCGTTCTGCTCAATCAGCAAAATGGAGGTGCCCTGCTCACGCAGGCGTTCGATGATGCGGAAAATTTCGCGAACCACCAACGGTGCCAAGCCGAGGCTGGGTTCGTCGAGCATCAGCAGCTTGGGGCGCGACATCAAGGCACGGCCAACAGCCAGCATCTGCCGCTCGCCGCCCGACAAGGTGCCGGCCAATTGCGTGCGGCGCTCTTTCAAGCGTGGGAACAGGTCGTACACGCGCTCCAGCTCGCCACGCCAGTTGGGTACTTTGAGCTTCATGGCCCGATAGCCGCCCAGCACGAGGTTGTCTTCAACCGGCATGGTGCCAAACAGCTCGCGCTTTTCCGGTACCAGCGCCAAGCCCATCATCACACGGTCTTCCAGCGACGCATCGGCAAGGTCTTGGCCGTCGAAGCTGACACTGCCACGTGAAGGCAGCACACCCATCAATGCATTCAGCGTCGTCGACTTTCCCGCGCCGTTAGGTCCAATGATCGTGACCACATGGCCTTTGTCCAAGTGAAAACTCAAACCACTCAAGACCTCGGCGCGCCCGTAGCCGGCGTGCAGGTCTTTGACTCGGAGCAAGGCATTTGTCATCAGTGCTCCCGCCGGGCCGCCCCAAGGGACGCCTGCGCCCCCCTGGGGGGCAGTGAACGAAGTGAACGTGGGGGCATCATGGCTAGTGCTCCGTCCCCAGGTATGCCGCACGCACGGCCGGTGAGTCTTGAACCTCCTGCGGCGTGCCTTCCATCAGTTTGGTGCCAAATTCCATCACCACGATGCGATCGGTCAGGCCCATAACAAACTCCATGTCGTGCTCGACCAGCAAGATGCTCATGCCCTCTGCCTTGAGTTGGCGCAACACATCGCCCAGGGCCTGCTTCTCTTTGTGGCGCAGCCCGGCGGCGGGTTCGTCGAGCAGCAGCAGCGCAGGGTCGGTGCAAAGCGCGCGGGCAATCTCCATCAAACGCTGCGGCCCCAGCGCCAGGTTGCCCGCCAGTTCATGCATCTGGTGCGCCATGCCGATGCGCTGCAACTGCGCCTCGGCTTCTGCAAACAGGCGCTTCTCTTCTTCACGGTCTAAGCGCAACATGGCCTGCACGCTGTTGGCCTTGCTGCGCAAATAACCGCCCAGCGCCACGTTTTCCAGCACCGTCATCTCTGGAATCATCTTCACGTGCTGGAAGGTGCGGGACATGCCGCGCCGCGCGATGTCGCGAGAAGCCAGACCTGCGATCGGCTGGCCACGGAATTGCACCGCGCCTCGTGTCATCGGCAGCACGCCGGTTATCAGGTTGAACGTGGTTGACTTACCCGCACCGTTGGGTCCGATGAGCCCCATGATGTCGCCGGCGCGAATTTGGAAGCTCACGTCGTTGACCGCGACCAGCCCACCAAATTCCTTGCGCACCGCGCTGGCGTCCAGCAGCAATTCACCGCGCGCTGGCTTGTCTCGCGCGGGCAGTGGCGCCACGCCCTCCCAATTGCGCGAACGCTTTGGCGTGGGCAACCAGCGTCCCACAAAAGTCCACAGACCATCGGGTGCGTATTTCAGAACCACCACGAGCACGATGCCGAAGACGATGGTTTCGAAGTTGCCGCTGGTGCCAATCAGCTTGGGCAGCAACACTTGAAGTTGGTCTTCAATGATGCGAACCACGGCTGAACCTAGGAAGGCGCCCCACACGTGGCCTACACCGCCCAGCACCGCCATGAACAAATATTCAATGCCCTTGGCGATCGAAAATGGCGTGGGGTTCACGGTGCGTTGAAAATGCGCAAACAGCCAACCTGAGACGGCGGCGAGCACTGCAGCGATGACAAAAACCGTGAGCTTGTAGCGGAAGGTGGAAATGCCCATGGCCTCGGCCATCATCGAGCCGCTCTTCAGTGAACGGATGGCGCGGCCTGCACGTGAATCAAGCAAGTTATTGACGGCAACAGCCGCCAGCAGGGCGGCAACCCAAATCAGTGGATGCAGGCCACGGCCAGTGCCCAGATCAACGCCGAAGGCTTGTAAAGAGGGAATGCCTAACAAACCATCGTATTTGCCCAACGCATCCATGTTGCCCATGGTGTAGTACAGCACCAAACCCCATGCAATGGTAGCCAACGGCAGGTAATGCCCCGACATGCGCAAAGTGATCAGCCCGACCAACAGCGCCGCCGCGATGGCAAAAACTACGCCGATGGGCAGCGAGAGCCAGGGTGACAGACCTGTTTTGGTGGCCAGGTAGGCGGCGGTGTAGGCGCCGATGCCCACAAACGCGGCCTGGCCAAAACTGGTCAACCCACTGACCCCGGTGAGCAGCACCAGCCCCAGGGAAACCAGCGCGTACAAACCGATGTAGTTGCTCTGCGTGATCCAGAAATCGGGCACCGGCAACGCAGGCAGCACGAGCATCAACAAAGCAAAGGCCGGGAATCCCCAGCGGCGCAGGGCGTTCATGCGTTCAATGCTCCTCGCCGTGCGGGTCGCGCAGCGAACGCCACAGCAGAACCGGCAGGATGGAACTGAAGACGATGACCTCTTTGAATGCGCTGGCCCAGAACGAACCAAAGCTTTCCAGCAGGCCCACCGCTAGCGCGCCAACCAAAGCCAGCGGATAGCTCGACAAGCCGGCAAACACAGCAGCCACAAAACCCTTCAGACCAATCAAAAAACCGCTGTCATAAAAGACCGTAGTCGTCGGCCCAATCAACAAGCCTGACAGTGCGCCGATGAACGCCGCCATCGTGAAAGACAAGCGACCTGCGGTGACAGAAGAAATGCCCATCAGCCGCGCACCCAGGCGGTTGACCGCTGTGGCCAGTAGCGCTTTGCCGTACAGGGTGCGGTCAAAGAACAGCCGTAGCATGATGATCAAGGCGAAAGAAGCGCAGAAGATGATGATGGTTTGGCCCGTCAGCGACAGTGGACCTAGCGTGAAACGCTGGTCCCAGAAACTCGGGTTGCGAAAACCTTCTGCGCCAAAAAAGTACAGACCGAGGCCCACTAGCGCAAAGTGCACACCCACCGAAACGATAAGCAGCGACAGCACGCTGGCGTCGGCCAGCTTTTCGTAGGCCAGGCGATAGATGAGGGTGCCGAACGGTGTTACCAAAGCCAAGGTGAGCGCTGCTTGAGCCAGCAAAGGCAAGCCCTTGGGCGCCGCCCATATGGCGAACAGTGAAACAGCAACCGGGTAGGCCAGCGTGTGAAACAGCGCTTTGGATATGCGCAGCGCACCGTGCTGGTGTCGCAGGCCGTAGAAGACATCGGCCACTGCGGCCAGCCCAGCGAGTATCAAAAGGAACCATACCGTCCCTGGCACCTTACCGGTTTGCAGCAGAGCCAAGGTCAGGGCGCCAAACGCCACAAACTCACCTTGCGGAATGAAGATCACCCGCGTGACCGCAAACAGCAGCACCGTGGCCAAGGCCAACAGGGCATAAACCGCGCCGTTGGTCAGCCCGTCAAGCGCCAGGATGCTGGCAATGTTGAAATCCATCGTGAAGGTGTGCGTGTTGGCAACCGTTGGCGAGGCTCCCAGGCCGATTCGGGTTTCCTTGTCGGCCTGGGCTGCCCCTCGGGGGTAACGCCGTCGACGGCGTTTGGGGGCTGTTATTTCTCGACGACGAACTTGCCGTCGGCTACCTTCAGCAGCACACCGGTTTCATTGGTGTAGCCCCAGTGGTCGTCTTTGGTCCAGTTCATCACGCCGTGCGAAAACACGGTGCGGCCCATGGTTTCGATGGCGTCGCGCAGCGCGGCGCGGAACTCGGGCGTGCCAGGCTTGGCTTTTTTCAGCGCTACAGGTACCGTCTTTTCCAGCACGATGGCCGAGTCATAGGCGTGGCCGGCAAATTGGTTGCGCGAACCCGCGCCGTTAGCGGCTTCGTACTTGGTTACGAAATCGACTGCCACTTTCTTTGAAGGATGGTTGTCCGGCAGTTGCTCGGCGGTAACGGCAGGTCCCGATACCACGTAAGAGCCTTCAACATCTTTGCCGCCGATGCGCACCAGGTCGGGCGTGGCAGCCGCGTGCGTTTGATAGATCTTGCCCTTGTAGCCCCGCTCAATCAGCGCTTTGTGCGGCATGGCCGCACCCGAACCAGAGGCCACCACGAGAATCGCGTCGGGGTTGGCGGAGCTCAGCTTCAGCGCCTGCGGTGTGACGCTGGTGTCCGGGCGCGCGAAGCGCTCTGTGGCCGTCACTTTGATGCCAGCCGCTTCAGCTTGTTTGACAATTTCTTTGAGCCACAGCTCGCCGTAAGCGTCGGTGTAGCCCAAGAAGCCCACGGTTTTGACTCCCGACTTCTTCATGTGCTCAACGATGGGGTGCGCCATCACACCAAAGCCTTGCGGCAGGCGGAACATCCACTGGTCTTGCCCCGGTGGCACTCCAACCGGTGCGGCCGACAACTGCACGGTCTTGCCTTCGGCCAAAACCGGTGTCATGGCAGCCGAGGTGGCCGTGATGCAAGAGCCGATGACGATGTCCACTCTGTCTTCGGTCAGGAAGCGGCGTGCGTTGTTGACGCCTTTGCCCGGGTCGGTGGCGTCGTCGAGGATGATCAGATTGACCTTCTCGCCTGCGATTTGTTTCGGGAACAAAGCAAATTGCTTTTGCATGGGAATGCCCAAACCGGACCCCGGGCCCGTGAGCGCCAAGCTAACGCCGATGTTGATGTCGGCCGAAGCGGCCATGCTGGCCAGAAGCGCAACTGCGCCGGCTACCAGAGTTTTCAATTGGAACGACTTCATTGTCAGGTCTCCTGTGGAGCGGTGGGAAAAAGGAAGTGGGAGAACGAGGTATCAACGCGGCGCCATGCGCAACGCGCCGTCTAAACGGATGACTTCACCGTTGAGATGACCGTTGCTGACAATATGGCAGGCCAGCTCGGCAAACTCTTCGGGCTTGCCCAGGCGTTTGGGGAAAGGAATGGAAGCGGCAAGAGACTGCTGCACAGCTTCTGGTAACTGATTCATCAAAGGTGTATGGAAAAGGCCCGGTGCAATGGTGCACACGCGCACGCCCCATTGCGAAAGGTCCCGCGCCATGGGCAAGGTCAGCCCCACCACGCCGCCTTTGCTGGCGGAATAGGCTTCTTGGCCCACCTGGCCGTCGAAGGCAGCCACGGAAGCCGTGTTGACGATGACACCGCGCTCGCCATCGGCATTGACGGGTTCCAGGGCCACAACACGCGCCGCTGTCAGTCGAGATACGTTGTAGGTGCCGATGAGGTTGATGCGCACCACACGCTCGAACTCAGCCAAGGGCGCGGGCGAGCCGTCTTTGCCAACGATGCGTTTGGCCGTGCCGATGCCGGCGATGTTCATGATGATGCGCGGCGCGCCATGGGCAGCGGTGGCAGTGTCCAGCGTAGCATTGACGGCGTCGCTGTCGCAGATGTCGCACGCGGCGTGCAGGCCACCGATCTGCGCTGCCACGCGCTGGGCGTTGGCGGCGTTGATGTCCATGACCAGCACCTGGGCGCCCAGGCGCGCCAACTCACGGGCAACGGCTTCACCCAAGCCCGAGCCACCCCCCGTCACCAATGCAGACTGCCCTTTGATGTCCATGATATTGCCTTTGGTGTTGAACGTTAGAGACTGCGTTGCGGCTGAATGAGGAAGGGGTCTGAATCCCCGCCCCGGTACAGCGCTTCGACCAAGGCGTCGCGATGGGCCAGCACCGCGCGCTGGTTGATCGAGCCTTTGTCGGTGACTTCGCCCTTATCGATGGACGGTGGCTCAGCCAGCACATGCAGGCGTGCCACGCGATTGGCACTGCCGGTGGCCTCGCGCCACAATTGGTTGGCCACATTCTGAAAGAAGGCTCGCACGGCATGCAGATGCAGCACCTCAGGCAGGGGCGTGCTGCCGGGCACGCCAGCGATGCGCCGCACTTCGTCAGACCGGGGGAAGATCAACGCGCCCACTTCGTCGCGGTTCAGACCGGTGATCACGGCGTCTTGGATGCAAGGGTCGCCGGCCAGGATGATCTTGGCGCGCAGGGGTCCCACGCTCACAAAAGTGCCAGTAGATAGTTTGAAGTCTTCGGCCGTGCGGCCATCAAACAGCAGGCCGCGCTGCGGGTTGCTGGGGTCGATCCAGCGCACCGCGTCACCCGTTCGGTAAAAGCCCTCTTCGTCGAAGGCCAGTGCCGTTTGCTCGGGCGCGCGCCAGTAGCCGGGCATCAGGTTCGGGCCGCGAAAACGAACCTCGGTTTTGCCGTCGGCGGGCACGAGCTTGGCTTCGACGCCGGGTATCGGCAAGCCAATGTGGCCCGATGCCACATCGGTGCCCACGGCAAACGTGCAGCTGGGTGCAGACTCGGTCATGCCCAAGCCGGTGATGATGCGCACGCGCTCTCCCACGCTGGCTTCGGCGTGCTGATGCAGCTTGTCCCAAACGGCCTGGTTGAGTGCGGCGCCCGCAAACATGATGGCTTTGCATCGCTTGAACAGGGTGTCGCGCAACTGCTGGTCTGTATCCATCGCGGTTGCGATCTCTTCCAGGCCCTTGGGCACGTTGAAATAGATGGTGGGCGAAATCTCGCGCAGGTTGCGCAGGGTTTCTTTGATGCCGGCCGGCGTGGGCTTGCCGTCGTCGATGTACAGCGTGCCGCCGTTGTAGAGCACGATGCCGCAGTTGTGTGTGCCGCCAAACACATGGTTCCAGGGCAACCAATCCACCAGAACGGGCGGCTCCTCGGCCAAGAAGCCCAGGCACTGACGAATCATCTGCAAATTGGCGCACATCATCCGGTGCGTCGTGATCACGCCCTTGGGCTGCTTGGTGGAGCCTGAGGTGAACAAAAACTTGGCAATGGTCTGCGCGCCCACCTTGGCGTGTGCCGCAGCCAAGCTTCCGCTCGGCGTGGTGGCTAACAGGCTGTCGAATGAGCGCGTAGCGCGGCCCTCGACGCCGCCTGTGGTCAAAACCACAGTCACGTCGGCGGCCACCGTTGCTGCAATGGCTTTGGCATAGCTGGCGTCGCTGGCAAAAACCAGGCCCGGCGTGGTGTTTGCCAAGATGTGGCGCAACTTGCCGTAGTCTTGCGACACCAGCGAATAGGCCGTTGAAATCGGCACATACGGCACGCCGGCCCACATCGCCCCAAGCGCCAGCGTGAGGTGTTCGATGTCGTTGCCTGACAGGATGGCGACCGGCCGCTCAGGCGACAGATTCAAGTCAATCAATGTCTGCGCGACACGGCGCACGCGCTCCAGCATCTCGGCAAACGTGATGTGCCGCCATGCGCCGTCATGGGTGCCGCCCTTGATGCGCTGTGCGACAAAGCTGCGTTCCGGCGCGTTTTGGGCCCATCGCTCCAGGCAGTCCGTCAAGCGGTCAGGAAAGGTCTGTAGCGCCTGTGGCGAGCGCACCAACACCGTGCCGTCGGCCCGCTTTTGTACGACGGCCTCGACGCAACCGCCCACTTGGGCATCGCGGTAGCGGGCGTCGCTCATGATGCTTTGACCACCTTGGCTGCGCGGCCCTCAAGAAAGGCACGCAAGCGGTCTTGGGCTTCCGGCGTGCTTTCAGCAACGGCGGCCATCAAAGACTCGGTGAATAAGCCCTCGCTCTGCGACTGGTCTGCAATGCGCGGCAGCGCGTGCATGACGGCGAAGTTGCTCATGGGTGCGTTCTGGGCGATGCGGTGCGCCAGCGCCAAGGCTTTGTCGGTTGCTTTACCTTCTTCAACCACGTACTGGGTCAAGCCCACCGCCAGGCCCTCTTCGGCGTCGTAAACGCGACCGGTCATCATCAGGTCCGTCATACGGGCTACACCCATCAGGCGCGGAATGCGTGCTGATCCGCCACCGCCCACAAAGATGCCGCGCTGGCCTTCGGGCAGCCCGAAGTAGGCTGTACGGTCGGACACGCGAATGTGGCAGGCCGATGCGAGTTCCAGGCCGCCGCCCACGACAGCGCCATGCAGCGCCGCCACCACGGGAATGCGCCCAAACTGAATGGCGTCAAACGCCGCGTGCCACATGCGCGAATGCAACACCCCGCTGTGAATGTCGCGTGCCATCAGTTCAGACAAATCAAGTCCGGCGCAAAAGTGCGAGCCCTCGCCGCTGATCACGCCAGCCCGCACGCTTTCAGGCAGGTTGATCATGGCCGTGTGCAACTGCTGAATCAGCGGGTCACTCAGCGCATTCCGTTTGGCCGGCCTGTTCAAACGCAGATGAATGACAGCGCCCTGCATCGTGACATCAAGCAAGGGCAGGCTGGCCAACAAACCGGCGGCGGGTACAAAGGCTTCAGACATGGGGCTTCGTTCTCCTAGCCCCGAAAGATAGTTCAGTTTATTAACTAACAAACTGGGGCAAACCCGAGGTTTTGGTCAATTGCAGCGTGTAAAAATCCGACCAATGGGCTTTTGAGTCTGTGGTTCTCTTTCACAAGCAGAACCAAAATTCCGCCGCAGCCCCCGCAACCGGAGCCATTGATGAAGACTGAAGAGCTGATCGCCATCGACATCCATACACACGCCGAGGTGTCGTGCTGGAACCCCTTCGACAACTACGGTGAGGAGTACGACCGCGCAGCGGACAAATACTTCGGCAGCAACCGCAGGCCCACCATCGAAGAGACCGTGGCCTACTACCGCGAGAAGAAGATCGGGCTCGTGATGTTCACGGTGGACAGCGAATCCAAACTGGGCCGCCGCCGCATTCCGAACGAAGAGATTTGCGAAGCCGCACAAAAGAACAGCGACATGATGATCGCGTTCGCCAGCATCGACCCGCACAAAGGCAAGATGGGTGCACGCGAAGCGCGCCGCTTGATCGAAGAAAACGGTGTCAAGGGTTTCAAGTTTCACCCGACAGTGCAAGGTTTTTTGCCCTACGACAAGATGGCCTGGCCGCTGTACGAAGTGATTGCTGAATACAAACTGCCGGCGATCTTCCACAGCGGGCACAGCGGCATTGGCAGCGGCATGCCCTGTGGCGGCGGCCTGCGTTTGCAAAACAGCAACCCCATGCTGCTGGAAGATGTGGCCATTGATTTCCCAGACATGCAAATCGTGGTGGCGCACCCCAGTTGGCCTTGGCAAGACGAAGCTCTGAGCCTGGCGTTGCACAAGCCCAATGTATGGATCGACTTGTCCGGCTGGAGCCCCAAGTATTTTCCCGCCCAGTTGGTCCAATACGCCAACACGCTGTTGAAGGACCGCATGCTGTTTGGTAGCGACTATCCGCTCATCACGCCCGAACGCTGGATGAAAGACTTCGACGAAGCCGGCTTCAAAGACAAGGTGAAGCCGCTCATCTTGAAAGACAACGCCATGCGCCTGTTGAAGCTGGGCGTCTGAACCATGAAGCGCCCCAACATCATCTTCATCGTCGCTGACGACTTGGGGTTTGCTGACCTGGGTTGTTATGGCGGGCGCGATGCTGAATTCGGCCCCGTCTCGCCCCACATTGACCAGCTTGCGGCCGGTGGTCTGCGCATGACGCAGGGCTATTCCAACGCGCCGGTGTGCTCGCCCACGCGCTTTGCGCTAATGACCATGCGCTGGCAGTACCGCCTGCGCGGCGCCATGGAAGAGCCCATCAACAGCCGCAGCAAAGGCAGCACGGTGCTGGGCTTACCGCCTGAGGTGCCCACTCTGCCCTCACTGCTGCGCGAAGCGGGCTATCAGACGGCATTGATCGGCAAATGGCATCTGGGCTATCCACCCAGTTTTGGCCCTTTGCGCTCTGGCTACGACGAGTTTTTCGGCATCATGGCCGGCGGGGTGGACTACTTCACCCATTGCTCGTCGTCCGGTGAGCACGACTTGTATGACGGTGAAGAGCCGCACACGGAAATCGGCTACCTCACTGATGTTATTTCCAAGCGCGCGGTGGCTTATGTCGAACGTCAGGCCAGCCAAGCCCGTGCGGGCAAACCGTTTTTCATGAGCCTGCATTACACAGCGCCGCACTGGCCCTGGGAGACGCGAGACGACGCGGCGCTGGCGCCCACTTTGACCGGCAAGTTGTTTCACCTGGACGGTGGCAATGTTGAAACCTACCGGCGCATGATCCATCACATGGACGAAGGCATCGGCCAGTTGATGGCAGCCTTGCGACGCGAAGGCATCGACCGCGACACCCTGGTGGTCTTCACCAGCGACAACGGCGGCGAGCGCTTTTCGGACAACTGGCCGCTGGTGGGCGGCAAGATGGATTTGACCGAAGGTGGCATCCGCGTGCCCTGGGTGGCGCACTGGCCGGCGGTTGTGCCTGCGGGTGTGGTCAGTACGCAGTTGTGCATGACCATGGACTGGTCGCGCACGCTGCTGGCCTTGGGCGGCGGCCAGCCGCACCCGGACAGCCCGGCGGACGGTGTTTCACTCTCCGATGTGTTGAAGCACCCCGACCAAACCTTTGACCGCCCGCTTTATTGGCGCATGAAGCACCGCGGCCAGCGCGCCTACCGCAGCGGCGACTGGAAATACCTGATGGTGGATGGACACGAATACCTGTTCAACCTGGCGCAGGACCAGCGCGAGCGTGCCAACCTGGCCGCGCGACACCCACAACGCCTGAGCGACATGCGTGCCGAGTGGGAGCGCTGGAACGACAGCGTGCCCCCCATTCCACCCGATGCCACGGTGAGCCTGGGCTTTTCAGCCAAAGACATGCCGCAACGGTGATGACGCCACCGGCGTCAGGGATCCAAACAGCGGGTCGCGCTTGGATTTGTGGCTGGAATACAGTCAAAATGGGATCCAATTTTGATGGCGACTAACCAGGAGACAGCCGCATGAGCCTTCGTACCCAAGCCCCTTTCAGAGCCGACCACGTGGGCAGCTTTTTGCGCCCAGCCTATCTGCTGGAAGCGCGCGATCAGTTTTTCACCAAGAAGAGCATCAGCGCCGCACAACTGCGCGCGGTTGAAGACCGCGCGATCACTGAAATCGTCAAGTTTCAGCAAGACGTTGGCCTGCAAAGCATCACCGACGGTGAGTTCCGCCGCACCTACTTCCACATCGACTTTCTGGAGCAGTTGGGGGGCGTGAAAACCGATATACCGGTGACCTTCATCAAGCCCGATGGCAGCGAAGAGCTGGCCCCGCCGGTCATCCGCGTGGTCGACAAAGTGCGCCATGTGAAGGACATCCAACGCGCCGATTTTGAGTACCTCAAACAGCAAGTGGCTGCAGGCATGACGCCCAAGGTCACGATTCCTTCCCCAACCATGCTGCACTTCCGGGGCGGCCGCGCGGGCATCAGCAAAACGGCTTACCCCGAGCTGGACCCCGTGTTTTATGACGACGTGGCCAAGGCCTTTGGCGAAGAGCTGCAGTCGCTCTATGACGCTGGCTGCCGCTATGTGCAGATGGACGACACCAACCTGGCCTATTTGTGCGACGACCGCATGCGCGAAGCTGCGCGCCAACGTGGCGACGACCCCAACGAACTGCCACACCGCTACGCCGGCTTCATCAACAAGGTGGTGGCCCTCAAGCCTGCCGGCATGACCTTGGCCATGCACCTGTGCCGTGGCAATTTCAAGAGCACCCATGCAGCGGCGGGCAACTACGAGCCCGTGGCCGAAGCGCTCTTGTCGGAAATGAATCTCGACGCGTTTTTCCTCGAATACGACGACGACCGCTCAGGCGACTTCCGCCCGCTACGTTTCTTGTCCAAGGGCAAAGTCGTCGTGCTCGGGCTGGTCACCACCAAGTTCGGCCAGCTTGAAACCAAGGATGCGCTCAAGCGTCGCATCGAAGAAGCGGCCCGATACGCCCCGCTCGACCAGCTGTGCCTGAGCCCGCAATGCGGCTTCTCCAGCACCGTTCACGGCAACAACATCGCCGTGGAAGACCAGCGCCGCAAGCTGGCGCTGGTCGTTGAAACGGCGAATGAGGTTTGGGGCTGAGTTCTCGTTTTTCGGAGCCCCAGCAAAAAGGCGCCCCGCAGGGCGCCTTTTTTTGGTGCGTCGGGGCTGGGTTTCAGCCGCCGATGCCCAGATCCTGGGCTTTATTGCCAGCTGTTATTGAACAGCACCGAGCGGATTTGCTGGTAGGTCAGCTGATGGCCCACCGGTGACGGGTGGAAGCCGTCAGAGAACAAGTAGCTGGTCCACCATGAAGAGCCGCCCGTGGCGCCCGTAGGCGGCGTCTGTTGGCTCAAAGCCGTTGCCGTGCAGGTGGGGAAGCTGTAGGTCGGCAAGCCGTCGGTGCCCGTGCCAACGACGGGGCAAGACGCGTCCTTGGCGTTGCTCAAACCATAGACCAGAGGCCGCGCGACTTGGTCTTTGAACGAGGTGTTCACGTCCACCAGCAGCAGGTTGGCGTTGACGCCAACTTTGGCCGCCAGTTCGGTGTTGAATGCCGACACCCAGCTATCGAACAAAGCCGAAGCGGTGGCTGCGGCCGTGGTGCCGGCAGTGCCGCCACCATTGGCAGCCGAAATGCCCGCCAATACGGCCTGGAAACGCGGAGTGAGAACAACTGACGGCACATTCAGAACGGCGACGTACTTGGCGCCTTTGTCTAACGCGTTGGCCTTGATCTGGTCGTAAAACCGGGTTGCCAGCGCTTTCATGTACAGACCGCCCAGATCGGCCAAGCCTTGTGCCGTGGAAAGCCTTGAATCAACATCGGCAGCCGGCAGTACCGTCTTCAGCGCGGTTGCGTACTGGTTGACGGCAGTCGCGCCGCCCGTTGCGATTGACAGGTACAAGCCGATCACGTCGGCTGCGTCGTTGCCGCCGCCGTCGATCAACAGCAGATCATTGGCGGTGTGATTGCCCGCGAGGACGGCTGTTTGCAATTGATTGACGATGATCCGTGGGTCCGCTGCAACCATTCCGGCCGTGGCGCCATTGATGCGCCCGCCGCCGATTGCGAAGTTGGTACAGCCGGCGGTTGTATTGGCCGCAAACGTCGTGCCGTTGAAAGCATAGAAATTGCAGTGCGTGGTCAAACCATAGCTTTGTGCAACCAACTCGGGGTAAATAGGGATGGGGCTTGCGGTTGTGCCTTGCACCGTGAACCGGAACCCGTAGGTACCCACGTCCGCCAAGCTATCGCCCATGACCTTCACGGCCGTGATGGTGGGCAGAGGAATAGCACCGCTGCTGCCGCCACCGCAACCTGCCACCAGGGCCGAAGCGGCCGCGACGGCCAAAACAGAGGCGCGGAACAAATGGGTGCGCACAGAAGTCTGCATAGTCTCTCCTTGTAAATCGGCTGACTTCGGGCGCTTCCGAGCGCAGCCATCTGGTCGCGCAGGCCCGAACTGAATGACCGATAACTATATGCTGGGCCGTGCCGCCGTCGCAGGTGGGCTAACCCGTCATTTAGTGATTGACAACACAAGTCAAGGCTAGGCTCGGCGCCCTGGGCGCAAAACAGGCACGCACCTGGCGTGCTGCCAGGTGCCGGTGCAAACATGCACTTACAACTCGGCTCCTGCGGCCCACCCGCCTTCGCGCCAAGCTTGACCCAGCTTCGCCCTTTTTCGCCCGTTTACCTACAAGTTAATGCGTATGCCCTTGTTCAACTGCAGGTGTATCGTGCCGGTTGCGTCTGCCGTTGTTCAGCGACGGCTTCATAACTGTTTTGTTGGAGTACCCGAATGTTGATTCGTCGAGCCCTTCTGCGTTTGACTGGCGCTCTGGCGGCACTGGCTGTGTTTGGCCCTGCCGCCGCGCAAGACAACTGGCCCAGCAAGCCCGTCAAAATCATTTCGCCTTTCCCGGCCGGCGGCACCAGTGACGTGATGGCGCGCATGGTGGCGCAGGCTTTGAGCAAAGAGTTCAACCAGCAATTCATTGTCGAAAACATCGGCGGCGCTGGCGGCACCATCGGTACGCTGCGTGCCACGCAGGCCGCGCCGGACGGCTACACCCTGATCCAGACTGGCGTGGGCCAGAACGCGGTGGCGCATGGCCTGGACCCGAAGTTGGCGTATGACTCGATGCGCGATTTCATCCACTTCTCGCAGGTGCACAGCGGCCCCAATGTGCTGGTGGTGCATGCCGACCAGCCATTTAAGACCTTCAACGATTTGGTCGGCTATATCCGCAAGAACCCCGGCAAATTGAACTACGGTTACACCCATGCAGCTTCGGGCCATATGGCCATGGAGTTGCTCAAGCAGGTGGGTGGCGAAAACGGCCGGCCGCTGTACATCGTGGGCATTCCTTACCGTGGCGGCGGGCCCATGATGCAAGACCTGCTGGGCGGCCAGATTCCCATGATGTTCATCAACCAGGACGTCGCGCTGCCGCACATCAAGAGTGGCAAATTGCGCGCGTTGGCGGTGACCAGCCTGAAGCGCAACCCGCTGTATCCCGACACGCCCACCATTGCCGAAAGCGGCATCAAAGGCTACGAGGCCTTGAGCTGGTCGGGCCTGTCGGCGATCAAAGGCACACCGAAGCCGGTGGTCGACAAGCTGGAGGCGGCGATGACCAAGATCATGACCTCGCCCGAAATCAAGCAACGTATGGAGTCGGTCGGCTTTGTCATCCCGGCACAGGGATCGGCGCCCTACACCGCCTTTGTGAAGAGCGAGATTGACCTTTGGACCCGCGTTATCAAGACAGCGGGGATCAAGCCCCAATAAGGGATTGAGTCAGGTGTTGATGTTCGGGCTGGGCGCCTTGCGGGCTGACGCGAAACCGGCGTGTTGTGCGTCAGCCCAGGCAGCGGCCGCGCCCACGCGCTGCGGCAGTTCAGCCAGCAGTTGCGGCTCAACCTGGTCTGCGTAGCGGGCCAGCTCTTGAATCTGGTCGGGGCTGATGTCGCCCAAGGTGTCGGGCGCGATGTCGATGGTGTCGTCGCGCCGCGCCGGCCAAAAGCGCGCGAATGAACCGGCGGCAACCGCCACAAACGCCAGTGTGCCCAAAGGCTTGAGCAAGGCGCTCAGCAGCTCAGCTTGCACGGCCCGCGGTGCGCGGGCGTAAAAGTTGGCCACGCGCGGTGCGAGGTCGGCGTCCCCATGCGTTGTTTGTGTTCTTTTGTTCATGGGTTCCTCCAAAATTCTCAGCCGGCCCGCATGCTGCCAGCCTTGTGATGACGGCGTGGTGTCAGGACGTTGGCAAGGCGTAACGGCCCGTTTGCAAGTTGCTGCCGAGGCGTGCGCGCAGCGCAGTGCGGTGGCCTCAATGCGATGGGCTTTGGTGCATCGTTAGGGGCTCAAGATTGTGCCCCCGCATGCCGTGTTTTCCCCTGCCAGCCTAGGGGTGGGCAGGCCGTAGCATCGGTGCGGACCGGCGACGCGGTGTTTGGCGGCGCTTCTTTTGACGATGAGATGCTTTGCAATGAATGACTTTTTGCGCCGCACGGCTCACTTTTTCGCCCTCGTGGGCTCTGCGGTTGCGGTGCTCACGGGTGTTATGACGGTGGTCAGTGTGGTGGGCCGAGCGCTCTTTGCGGCGCCGGTTCAGGGCGATGTGGAGTTGACGCAGTTTGGTATTGCGCTGGCCATCTCCTTGGGCTTGCCGTGGTGCCAGCTGCGTGGCGCCAACATCATCGTGGACTTCTTCACGCAGAAGTCCAGCCCGCGCACGCAGCGCTGGCTGGACGGCGTGGGCGCGCTGCTGTTGGCGATCATGTGCGCTTTGTTGGCATGGCGCACGGCCGTGGGCGCTGTGGCGGTGAAGCAGGCGGGTGAGCAGTCCATGATCCTGGAGCTGCCGATGTGGTGGGCCTACGCGTCGCTGGCGCCGGGCTTGTTGCTGACCGCATGCATAGCGCTTTGGCAAGCCCTGCATCACTTCAGCGGCACCGACCTCGATGCATTGACAGGTGTCCCAGCTGGCCACGAGGAGGGCCAAGCATGACACCCGTTGCTATCGGCTTGACGATGTTCGGCGGCATGTTGCTGCTGATGTTTGTGCGCGTGCCCATTGCGGCGGCCATGTTCATTCCAGGCGCTTTGGGTTACCTGGCGATGAGCGGCGAAGCCAGCTTGCTGAACCTGCTCAAAGGCAGCGCTGTGGCGCGCCTGACGGTGTATGACTTGAGCGTGATTCCCTTGTTTTTGCTGATGGGCCAGTTTGCAACCCAAGGGGGTTTGAGCAAGGCCTTGTTCAAGGCCGCAGCTTCGTTTGTAGGGCACATCCGGGGTGGCTTGGGCATGGCCTCCATCTTGTCGGCCGGTGCATTCGGCGCGGTGTGCGGCTCGTCCGTCGCCACATCTGCCACCATCACGCAGGTGGCTTATCCCGAAATGAGGCGCTTGGGTTATTCAGGGCGCCTGTCGACTGCCACTTTGGCTGCAGGCGGCACCTTGGGCATATTGATTCCGCCCTCGGTGCCCTTGGTGGTTTACGCCATCATGACCGAACAGAACATCGCCAAGCTGTTTGCAGCGGCCATGGTGCCGGGCATTCTGGCTATGCTGGGTTACCTGGCAGTGATCTGGCTAACTTGCCACTTCCGCCCCGATCTGGCGCCGGCCACCGCGTCAACGCCTTGGCCTGAGCGCATCAAGGCGCTGCTGGGGGTTTGGCCCATTGCATCGATCTTCGTGCTGGTTTTTGGCGGCATTTATGGCGGCATTTTTTCACCCACCGAAGGTGCTGCCGTGGGCGCCGTGGCCACATTGGTAGCGGGGTTTGCGCAGCGCGAGCTGAATTTGGAAGGCATTAAACGCAGCTTTGTGGGCACGGCCGAAACCAGCGCCATGGTGTTCATGATTTTTCTCGGCGCCGACATGATGAATGCGTCCTTGGCGCTGACGCAGTTGCCTAGCGCCTTGGCGGCCTGGGTGGGTGGCCTGCCGGTTTCGCCCCTGCTCATCATTGCGGCCATCTTGGTTTTCTATGTGATCTTGGGCTGCGTGATGGACGAGCTGTCGATGCTGCTGCTCACCATCCCTGTCATCTTTCCGGCGATCATGGGCTTGGACTTGTGGGGCCTTCAGGGGCAGGAAAAGGCCATCTGGTTCGGCATCCTGGTGCTCATGACGGTGGGCATCGGCATGATCGCGCCGCCGGTGGGTTTGAACGTTTATGTGGTCAACAACCTGGCGCGCGACGTGCCCATGAGCGAGACCTACAAGGGCGTTTTTCCGTTTTTAGCCTGGGATGCCTTGCGCGTCTTGGTGCTGCTGGCTTTTCCCGGCGTCAGCTTGTGGCTGGTGCGCATGTTCTTCCAGTGAAAAGAGCAGGGCGGTGACCGCCTGCGGGTCTGATACGGCGCGAATGCACTCAAACGCTTGCTGTGCCTGCGGGTAACGGCGGCGCAACAAGTTCAGCCATTGTTTGAGCCGGCCGGCGCGGTGGCGCGGGGCTACGCGCAGCGCCAGCCGCAGCCAGAAATCGTGGATCAAGGGCAGCAGGTCGGCCCAGGTGGGTTGTGCTTCGCCCCGAATGGCCAGCGCCAAGCCGGGGTCGGCCACCATGCCCCGGCCCAACATCAGACGCGTGCAGCCACTTTCAGCCAGGCAGCGGCGCGCGTCCTCAGCGGTCCAAATTTCCCCGTTGGCCACCACAGGTACGTGAACCGCTTCGCGGATCTGGGCCAGGTGCGCCCAGTACGCAGGTGGGCGGTAACCGTCGGCTTTGGTTCTGGCGTGCACCACCAGCTCGTCAATTCCCCCGGCTTGTAGCGCCTGGGCGCAATCGACCATGCGCGAGTTGTCGCGGTTGCCCAAGCGCATCTTGGCCGAAACCGGTGTGGCCGCAGGAACGGCTTGACGAACAGCGCTGGCGATGCGGTGTAGCAGCGCTGGTTCGTCCAGCAAGACGGCACCGCCCCTGTGACGATTGACGGTGGGCGCTGGGCAGCCGAAGTTGAGGTCCACGCCCTCGGCGCCCAGCTCGGCCAGCCGTGCGGCATTGGCCGCCATGACTTCAGGCTCCGACCCCAAAAGCTGCGCGCGAACGGGCGTGCCTGCTGTGGTGCGGCTGCCGTTGTGCAGCTCGGGCATCAGGCGCAAGAACACCCGTGCGGGCAGTAGCTGGTCGGTGACGCGGATGAACTCGCTGACACAGCGCTCTACGCCGCCCACAGTCGTCAAAGTGATACGCAGGTCGGCGTCCAACAGGCCTTCCATGGGCGCCAGCAGCAAGCTGGGCGGGCTTGCAGTGCTGTCGGGGCAAAAGCCTTTAGTCAAGCTCACAGCGGCAGCGGCTCGTGCAAGGTGGCGCAGTGCAAACCGCCACCCAGCCAGTTCAACGCGATGGGGTCCACCCAGCGGATGTCGCGGCCCGGAAACGCGTCCTGGAATATTTGTTCTACACGCCTCTGGGTCGCTTCAGGGGTCCCATGCGGTCGATAGTCAGGCGCCACGATTGCCCCATTGGCGATCACAAAATTCAAGTAGCTGGTCGTTGCGATCTGAATGACTTTTTCTCCTTCACGGCGGCGTTCTTGCACGGGGAAGAAGTCGGCCGTCCATTCATCGGAGCGGTCGCGGTTGGCGTCGGCTGACAGCACCCGCACCTGCTCGACCATGCGCGGCATGGGCACGCGCAGCACCCGCAGCGGCCGGCCTTGCACGGTGCGCGCAGCGGCCAACACCGCTGCATTGCGCTGCATGCGTTGCAGGTTCAGGCGCGCGACGGGGTGGCGCTGTGCCTCTTGCTCATCGGGCCAGGCCAGCAGCACGGTGTTGGCGTCGGCGAAGCGCACAAATTCGTCGGTATGGCCGCCGGTGCCCCAAGCCACGTAACGGCCGACGATGCTGCTGCGCAGGTGCGGGTCATGCGCCAGGCCTTCGGGCAACCAGATCACGCTGCGCACGCCGGGCAAGCGCAGCAGGTACCGCTGCAAGTCGGCACGCGGCCATTGTGGGTTTCGGCTGCGCACCATGGCTTCGCAGGCGAGGAGCAAGCCTTGGCCATTGCTTTCAACGCCGCCGCCTTCCATGGCCAAGGGGCTGGGCAACAAGGCTGCTTTTGCCATGCGCGCAACCGCTTGGTCCAGGCGTTCGCGGCTGTTGTCGACCGCGTTGACGCACTGCGCTTGTTGCGCGGCCCTGTCGCGAAAGCGCTTGCGGCACCAGGCGGGCATGCCATATTGATTCCACTGGAAATCAACCACGCCCAGCCGTTGACCGGGGGCCGTGGCAAACACGGCGCCGTCCCTGGGGTAAAAGATGGCCAAGGGGTCGGTGTGAAAGCTGATGTCGTCCTTGAGCAACTGGCGGCTGGCCAAGAGTTGGCGCGCTTGGTCCGCGGCGGTGTCATCAGCCACCAGGAATTTGAGCGGTGTGTAGGCGCTCAGCGCCTGCACCAACGCTGCTGTGGTGTTCTCCAGGTTGACGTCGTAGCTCAACCACATGGCACGGTGGGGCTCGTATTCGCCTGGAATGCGGTAAGCCGATGCGTCTGTTTTCTGTGCCACGGCGGGCAGGCTCAGGCCGCTGAAGCCGCCCACAAGGGCCGACACAGCGCCCAGCACGCGGCGGCGCGCAGGATCGAATTTCTTGTTCACAGTCATCAGTGGGCCGCAGGATACTCTGCGGGTCATTGACCTTGGACGGTGCCCTGATGAGCCTTGAATTGATCTCCCCGAAGATTGCCCCGAAAAAAGAGAAGCCTGCGACCCGGGCTCTTCCCATGCAAAAGGCCATTCCGATACACATGGTCACGCGCACGTGGCTGGCTGCCAGCCCGGCTTCGGTTGGCGCCACGCGCAAGCGTTGGTTCAGCAGTGTGGGTTTTGATGGTGCGCCCGACACGCACACCCTGATTGCCGCGCCGGATGGCAGCCTGGCCGAAGTGTGGGCTGGTGTGGCCGCTCTGGACGACCCCTTTGCCTTGGCCGCCTTACCCAAACGTTTGCCGCCGGGCAACTACGTGCTGGGCGAAGCCGGCTTGCGCGTGGCCGATGAAGCGGCCGCCTTTTCCTGGGAACTGGGTAGTTATGCCTTTGACCTTTATAAACCGCCCGTGCGCGCAACCGCCTGCCTGCAGTTGCCGGCCACGGCGGCCTCGTCGCGTGGCGCTCTGTTGGCTTCGGCTGTGGTGGCCGTGCGCGATTTGGTGAATACGCCGGCCGAGCACATGGGCCCGGCTGAGTTGAGCGGGGCTGTGCGTTTGCTGGCCAAACAGCACGGTGCCAGCTTTCGTGAAGTGGTGGGGGACGCGCTGCTCAAAGCACGGCTGCCCGCCATTCACGCGGTGGGGCGTGCGGCCACGCGGGCGCCGCGTTTGATCGAAATGAATTGGGGCAACCCCAAGCACCCGCTGCTAGCGCTGGTGGGCAAAGGCGTTTGTTTTGATTCCGGCGGGCTGGACATCAAAGGCGCAGACGGCATGCGCTGGATGAAGAAGGACATGGGTGGCGCGGCCAATGCCATCGGGCTGGCCAGCATGATCATGGCGCTGAAGCTGCCGGTGCGCCTGAAACTGCTGATACCGGCTGTCGAAAACGCCATTGCCGGCAATGCCTACCGGCCGGGTGATGTGATCAAAACCCGCGCGGGCATTCACATCGAAATTGGCAATACCGACGCCGAGGGGCGCGTGGTGCTGTGCGATGCGCTGGCGTTGGCGGTGGAGTCCAAGCCCGACTTCTTGATCGACCTGGCCACCCTGACGGGCGCGGCTCGCGTGGCGTTGGGTCCGCAATTGCCCGCGCTGTTTTGCCGCGACACCGCCTTGGCGCGTGGTTTGGTAGACCAAGGGTTGGCTTTGGCTGACCCGCTGTGGCACATGCCGTTGTGGCAGCCGTATCACGGTGGCATCGAAAGCGATGTCGCCGACATCGTCAATACCGGCAAGGGTGGCATGGCGGGTGCCATCACCGCCGCGTTGTTTTTGGCCGACTTTGTGCCGGAGGCGGTGCCTTGGCTGCACATCGACCTCTTCGCCTGGAACGACGCGCCCCGAGCAGGGCGGCCCGTGGGCGGCGAGGCGCAAGCGCTGCGAGCCTTGCTCAGCCTGCTTGAAACCCGGTACGGCGAAGGCGGTTCTTGACGGCTGCCCGCGCGGAGGGTCCCCGGTAAAACCCGGGTGGTCGGTCGGCGGGTCGGCCTCTACATTAACCAACCGCTCGGTCGGTTAATGATTGCTAGTGGCCGTTGATGACCGTGAATATGCGTTGACGCCGACGCAACAGGAGTTCGCTTTGACCGCCACGCCGCCAACCTCCGCTGCTCCCGAATCCACGGTGCTGACCGAAAGCCAGGGCGCGGTTCGCCTCATCAGGCTGAACCGGCCACAGGCGCTGAACAGCTTCACGGCAGACATGGTGAGCAGCCTGTTGGCAGCGCTGGATGCAGCCGCAGTTGACCAGTCCACCCGCGCGGTGGTGATCACGGGTGCTGGCCGTGGCTTCTGCGCAGGCCAAGACCTGAATTCCCCAGGCGCGCGGCCAGAGCCAGGCCAAGCGCCCGACTTGCAAGGCATCATCGAGCGCATGTGGGGCCCTTTGGCGGCGCGGGTGCGCAGCATGCCGGTCCCTATCGTTGCCGCTGTGAATGGTGTTGCAGCAGGAGCTGGCGCCAACTTCGCATTGAGCTGCGACATGGTCTTGGCGGCCAGGAGCGCCAGCTTCATTCAAGCTTTCAGCAAGATTGGCCTGATTCCCGATGCAGGCGGCACGTGGCTGCTGCCCCGCCTGGTGGGGCGTGCGAACGCGCTGGCCCTGGCGATGTTGGGCGACAAGTTGGGCGCCGAAGACGCGCAGCGCATGGGGCTCATTTGGCGCTGCGTTGATGATTCAGCCTTGATGGACGACGCCCTGGCATTGGCGCAGCGCCTGGCTGCGCTACCGACGCAAGCTTTGGTCCAGACCCGCCGCGCCATGGACCAGGCGATGCTGATGGACAACGCCCAAGCCGTGGCGATGGAAGCTGCCGTGCAGGGCAGCCTGGGGCGCGCGCACGACTATGCCGAAGGCGTGAGTGCCTTTCTTGCCAAACGGGCGCCGGTCTTCAAGGACCGTTGAATAAGTCGTAGAAGCTGGCATCGCACAGAACACCGCGCGAAACGAAACATGAGCGAAACAACCGCCTTGAACTCCACACAGATTGCCGAGCAGGTGCGCGACGCCATGTTGCGCGACGACCATGCCACACGTTGGATGGGCATTGATATCGTCGCCATCGGAGCCGGCACCTGCACCTCGCGCATGACCGTGCGCCAGGAGATGCTGAATGGTCACGGTATAGCGCACGGCGGGTTCATCACCACCTTGGCGGACAGCGCCTTTGCTTTTGCCTGTAACGCTTACAACGAAGTGACCGTGGCCTCGGGCTTCGATGTGAACTTGCTTGCCGCAGCTCGCTTGGGCGATGTGTTGACGGCCAGCGCTGTCGAGGTCAGCAAGTCAGGCCGTACCGGTGTGTACGACATCAGCGTTGTCAACCAGCAAGGCACGCACATTGCGGCGTTTCGCGGGCGCAGCTACACCATGAAGGGCAAAGCCATCGTGGCCGGCTTGCCGGTTGGCCCCAATAGCCCAGTCAAGGAGCGTTGACTCATGCCCGTCAAACAACCCGCGCCGGGTGAGCTTGTACCCATCGAGCGTGCCAGCGCCGACGAGCTTCAAGACTTGCAACTCAAGCGCCTGCAATGGACGTTGGTGCATGCCTACGAGCATGTGCCGCATTACCGCAAAGCGTTTGATGCCCTAGGTGTGTTGCCGACGGATTGCAAGTCGCTGGCCGACCTGTCGAAGTTCCCATTCACCACCAAAGCCGATCTGCGCGCCAACTACCCATTCGGCATGTTCGCTGTGCCACGCGAGCAGGTGGTGCGCCTGCACGCCAGCTCAGGCACGACAGGCAAACCCACCGTGGTGGGCTACACCCAGGGTGATATTGACCGCTGGGCTGATTTGGTTGCGCGCTCCATTCGCGCTGCCGGCGGGCGGCGTGGCGACATGGTGCATGTGGCTTACGGTTATGGCTTGTTTACCGGCGGCTTGGGTGCGCATTACGGCGCAGAAAAGCTGGGTTGCACGGTCATTCCCATGAGCGGTGGGCAAACCGAAAAACAGGTGCAACTGATTGTCGACTTCAAACCCGACATCATCATGGTGACGCCGAGCTACATGCAGGTGATCGTCGAAGAGTTCCGCCGCCAAGGCCTGGAGCCGCGTGACATGTCGCTGCGCGTCGGCATCTTCGGCGCAGAACCCTGGACCGAAGAAATGCGCCGCGACATTGAAACCAGCGCCGGCATTGACGCAGTGGATATCTATGGTCTGAGCGAAGTGATGGGCCCCGGTGTGGCCAGTGAGTGCATCGAAACCAAAGACGGCCCAGTCGTTTGGGAAGACCACTTCTACCCCGAAATCATCGACCCGAAGACCGGCGCGGTATTGCCCGCCGGAAGCGAGGGCGAGCTGGTTTTCACCACGCTGACCAAAGAAGCCTTGCCCATCATCCGCTACCGCACAAGAGACCTCACGCGCCTGTTGCCACCTACTGCGCGCAGCATGCGGCGCATGGGAAAAATTGTAGGGCGAACGGACGACATGCTCATCATCCGCGGCGTTAACTTGTTCCCCACCCAAATTGAAGAACTGGTTTTGCAGCACGGGCAGCTGTCAGGGCAATATCAATTGGTGGTGACACGCGAGGGCCATCTGGACGACGTGCTGGTGCGTTGTGAAATTCAACCGGCCCATGTGCAGACCGCCAACCGCGACGCCATTTCCAAAGAGATGCGGCACCGTATCAAAACCCTGATCGGGGTCAATACATCGGTGGAGGTGGGTCTGCCAGACTCTATCGAGCGCACGCTGGTGGGCAAAGCGCGGCGCGTGATTGACAAGCGGGCCAACTGAGAAGCTAAGGAGCAGCGATGTACACCCAAGCCATGGACACGGCGCCCAAGGAAGAGCGCAAAGCCTTGCGTTCGGCCGAAGAGGCTGAACTGGAGCGCCGCTTCGACGCCACGATTGACGCCAGTGGTTTCATTGAAGCCAAAGACTGGATGCCCGAGCACTACCGTAAAACCCTCGTGCGGCAAATCAGCCAACACGCGCACAGTGAAATTGTCGGCATGCTGCCCGAAGGCAATTGGGTCACGCGTGCGCCAACGCTCAAGCGCAAGTGCATCTTGCTGGCAAAGATTCAAGATGAAGGCGGGCATGGCCTTTATTTGTATGCCGCTGCTGAGACCTTGGGCGTCAGCCGCGACGAACTGTTGGGCGCACTGCACAGCGGCAAGGCCAAGTACAGCTCCATCTTCAACTACCCCACCTTGAACTGGGCCGACATCGGCGTCATCGGGTGGTTGGTGGACGGCGCAGCCATCATGAACCAGGTGCCGCTCACGCGCTGCAGCTACGCGCCCTATGCGCGCGCCATGGTGCGCATCTGCCGTGAAGAAAGCTTTCATCAACGCCAAGGTTTTGATGCCTTGAACGTGATGATGCGTGAGGGCACGGATGCGCAGCGTGCGCTGGTGCAGGATGCGGTGAACCGTTGGTGGTGGCCGTGTTTGATGATGTTCGGCCCGCCAGACAGTGCCAGCACGCACAGCGAACAAAGCATGCGCTGGGGCATCAAGCGCATCAGCAATGACGAGTTGCGCCAAAAGTTCGTTGACGCCACCGCGCAGCAGGCGCAGGTGCTTGGGGTGACGCCACCCGACCCGCTGCTGAAGTGGAACGAGGCGCGTGGTCACTTCGACTTCGGCCCCATTGATTGGGATGAATTCTGGCGCGTGGTTGGCGGTCAGGGGCCTTGCAACCGCGAGCGCCTGGGCGCCCGCGTGAAAGCCTGGGAAGACGGCGCTTGGGTGCGCGAGGCTGCGCTGGCCCATGCACGCAAGCAAGCCCGTAGAGACCAAGCCTTGAAGGAGCAAGCCGCATGAGTGAAACCAACGCTGCACCTCAAGAGTGGCCGCTGTGGGAAGTTTTTGTCCGACCCAAAGCCGGGCTGGACCACAAACATTGCGGCAGTCTGCATGCGCCCGATGCCACGATGGCCCTGCAAATGGCCCGTGAGGTTTACACGCGCCGTCAAGAAGGCTGCAGCATCTGGGTGGTGCCCTCGGCGGCCATCACGGCCAACGACCCGGGCGACAAAGACATGTATTTCGACCCGATGGAAGACAAGGTCTACCGCCACCCAACTTTCTACAAGCTGCCTGACGAAGTCGACCACATGTAGCTATGAGCAGCAAACAGCTCGCGAGCGCCGCATCCATCACACTTCGCCTGAGTCCGCAGCTACGCTATGTGCTGCGCTTGGCGGACACCTGCCTCATCCACGCGCAGCGCCTGGGCGAATGGTGCGGCCACGGGCCGGTGCTGGAAGAAGATCTTGCACTGACCAATTTGTCGCTCGACTTGTTGGGCCAGGCACGCGCACTGCTCACCCACGCGGGCCAGATCGACGGCCAGGGCCATGACGAGGACAGCTTGGCGTTTCTGCGTGAAGAACGCGACTACCTCAACCTCACGCTGGTGGAGCAGCCGATGCGGCGCGGCAGCGCGCATTCGCCTGGCGGCGACTTCGCCGACACCATCGTGCGCAACCTGCTGCTGTCGGTATGGTTGCGGCTGCACTGGGCGCAGCTGGTCGACTCGTGCGATGCCGAGCTGGCCGCCATCGCCGCCAAATCGCTGAAAGAAGCGCGCTACCACGTCGAACATGCGGCGCAGTGGGCTGTCCGGCTGGGCGATGGAACCGAAGAGTCAGCGCGCCGCATGCACGCGGCACTTCAGCGCGCCTGGCCTTACGTGCCCGAAATGTTTGCCGACGATGAGGCCGATGCGCACGCCGTCGAGCGTGGCCAAGGCCCGCGTCGCAGCGCCTTGCGTGAAGCCTGGCGTGCCGAGGTGGGCGCTGTGCTGGCCGAAGCCATGCTGACGATGCCCGACGACGCAGCCTGGGTCAGTTCGGGCAGCCAGGGCGTGCACAGCGAGCACATGGGCTTCATCCTGTCCGAGATGCAGTGTTTACAGCGTGCCTATCCAGGGGGGCGTTGGTGAACGCGCTTGACGAGCGCATGGTCGGCACGGTCGATGCCGCTTGGCAGGTGCTGGCCGATGTGCTGGACCCCGAAGTGCCCGCGCTCTCGGTACGCGACCTTGGCTTGGTCCGCAGCATCGCGCACCGTGACGGCGGCCTGCATGTGGTGCTGACGCCCACCTACAGCGGCTGCCCGGCCACTGAAGTGATCGGCCAGGACGTGCAGGATGCGCTCGTAAACGCGGGCTTGGGACCGGTGCAGGTGACTTGGCAGCGCGCGCCGGCCTGGACCACCGACTGGATCAGCGAACAGGGCCGACAAAAACTGCGCGACTACGGCATCGCGCCGCCCGGCCAATGCGCAGATGAACAAACCTTGCGGATGCATCCCCGCAACCTGGCCTGCCCCCGCTGCGGCGACCAACATACCGAGCGCCTTTCGGCCTTCGGTTCCACGGCATGCAAAGCCCTGTACCGCTGCCTGGCCTGCCGCGAACCCTTTGAATACTTCAAACCCTTATGACCGCACTGCACTTCCACCGCTTGCAGGTGCGCGAGGTGCGCGCCGACGCCGACAAGGCCGTGGTCGTCACCTTGGATGTGCCGGCCGAGTTGCGATCCGCTTTCGTTTTTGAACCTGGCCAGTACCTCACGCTGCGCAAACCCGGCGGCGAATTGCGCCGTTCGTATTCCATCTGCTCGGCGCCGGGTGAACACTTGCGTGTGGGTGTTCGCAAGCTGGACGATGGCGCGTTTTCGCCATGGGTGCACGATGAATTGAAAGCAGGCGACGCGGTCGATGTGATGCCGCCGCAGGGCCGCTTTGGCCACACGCTTGCACAAGCGACGCAGAAACCGCAGCAGGTCTTGTTGGTGGCTGGCGGCAGTGGCATCACGCCCATCCT
This sequence comes from Rubrivivax sp., assembly GCA_965249635.1. Lineage (GTDB taxonomy): Bacteria > Pseudomonadota > Gammaproteobacteria > Burkholderiales > Burkholderiaceae_C > Rubrivivax. The sequence continues at coordinate 1,193,535 of OZ252249.1, forward strand.
CTCGATTTTGCGCACGCTGCTCACGCCCGAGTCATCCACCCACTGCACCTTGCTCTACGGTAACCAGCGCGTGGCCTCGACGATGTTCAAGGAGGAACTTGAAGACCTGAAAAATCGTTACATGACGCGATTGAGCTTGCACCCGGTGTTCTCGCGCGAGCAAGTTGACGCGCCGTTGTCGGCTGGGCGTTTGGACCGCGCGCGCATCGCGCTGTTCCTGCGCACACTGGTGAACCCGGCCAAACTGGACCACGCTTTTATCTGCGGGCCCCACGCTTTGAATGACGAAGCCGAAGCGGCCTTGCTGGAGGCAGGCGTTGCCGCTGATCGCATCCACGTGGAGCGCTTCGGCATTCCGCCCGCGCAGCGCCAAGCCCAAGAAGCCGGGCCCCAATCCGGCGACCCTGAGAGCGCGCGCGTGACACTGCTGCGTGATGGCCTCACGCGCGAGTTTGGCTTTTCAAAAAGCGACGCAAGCATTCTGGACGCTGCGGCGCGTGCCGGTCTGGACGTGCCGTATTCGTGCAAATCTGGTGTCTGCGCCACTTGCCGCGCCAAACTGTTGGACGGCCAGGTCCGCATGGATCGCAACTTTGCACTGGAGAAGGCCGACTTGGACGCTGGTTTTATCCTGACTTGCCAGGCGCATCCTTTGACAGCGCGTGTCACGATTTCTTTCGACGATCGATAGAAGCTCAAGAACCTCAAGAACCGCAGAGCTGAAATTTGGCCCGCCCGCGCGCTGCCACCTACGACGACCAGCGCGCGCACATCTTGGCCGCTGCGGCGGCCTTGTTCGCGCAGCGCGGCTATTTGGCCGCCAGCATGAATCAGGTGGCTGTGGCCAGCGGTGTGTCCAAGGCCACGCTGTACCACTACTTCACGGACAAGGCCGAACTGTTGGCAGACATTGCACGCGGCCACGTGGCGCGGCTTGAGGCTTTGGTATCGGATGTGCAAAAGGCAAACTTACCACCTGATGAGCACTTGCGTGAACTGATTGCTCGTTTCATGAAGGCCTATGCAGGCGCTCAGCACGAACACCGCGTGTTGACTGAAGACGTGAAATTTCTGGGCGAAAGCGCCCGCTTCGCGGTTGAAGACGGCCAGCGCCGCGTGGTGCGCGCTTATGCCGAAGCCGTTGCGGCCGTGCGCCCCGACCTTTTGCCCGTCTTGCACAAACCGCTGGCCATGCTGCTGTTTGGCATGATCAATTGGACTTTCACTTGGCTGCGCCCCGAAGGTCAACTGAGCCACCAAAGCCTAGCGCCCGTGGTGGTTGAGCTCTTTTTAGGTGGCCTGCAGCAACTGGCCTCGGTTGAGAAGGCTGCAGTCGTGCAAGCTGCTGGTTTCAGCGCTTGAGCAAGGCTCGCACAGCCGCCACCAGTTCTGTTCGCTCGAAGGGCTTGTCCAAGCTGGCGCAACCCGTTTCACTAAAGGTGGCGCGTGCGTCGGTCGACAGCGTGTCGCCGGTGACAAACAGCATGCGCCGGGCCAGATCGGGCTGGCGCTGTTGCACCGCTTTCCATAGAGCGCGACCGTCGATATCGGGCATGCGCATGTCGCTGACGATGGCATCGAAGCGGGCTTCGCTCAAGAGTTCCAAAGCCACTGCGCCTGTTTCGGCCGAGATCACATCAAAGCCAGCCAGCTCCAGGCTGGCCCGAATGACCTCGACCAGGTCGGGCTCATCGTCCACCACCAAAATTTGCTGAGCTCTGCTGTCGGTGTCGGCAGACTGCAGCGGGGACACCGCTGGTGCAGGGGCGTGCTGTGCGGCAACGGGCAACATCAACCGAAAGCTCGCACCGCCGGCCACACGCTCCAGGATGAGATCGCCTCCGTGCTCACGCGCGATACCCCGTGACACGCTCAAGCCCAGGCCCGTACCCAGGCCCGGTGCCTTGGTCGTAAAGAAGGGTTCAAACAAGTTCTCGCGCTGGTCTTCAGGCACGCCGGGCCCGTTGTCGCTGACCTGCAGCCACACATGCGGCACAGTGCCGTCAACCCAGGTTTTGATGGGCTCCGTGTCATAGCCGGTTTTGATACTCAAGTGGCGCGCGCCGGGCGAGGCCTCCAATGCCTGCTGTGCGTTGACCACCAGGTTGAGCACCACTTGGCCCAGCTGGTCGGCGTCCGCTTGAACGTCTGGCAGGTCTGGGGCCAGCGCCAGCTCGACATGAATGCTGCGGCTGCGCAGGGTGTAGCCCACCATTTCAAGCGTTGAACGAGCGACGTCGCCCAATTGCACGGCACTGCGTGTGGCCGGACGCTGGCGCGCCATGTTCAAGAAGGTGCGTACGATGCGGCCACAGCGGTCAGCCGCTTCGCGGATGCGGCGTGAGTCGTCTTTGATTTGCAAGAGCGCTGCTGGCCGTTCGGCGTCGCCGGCCTGCACCCGTTCTTCAAGCAAGCTGGCGCGGCCCATCACGATGGCCAGTGGGTTGTTCAGTTCATGTGCAACACCAGCCAGCAAAGTGCCCATGGCGCTGAGCTTCTCGTTTTGGCGCAAGGTTTCGCGCTGCAATTCCAGTTGCTGCTGCGCCTGGCGCTGGCGTTCAAACACTTGGCTGATGGCACGCACCCAGCCTTCCCAGCGCCGGCCGAGAAACGGCCTGGGTGTGCTGGGTTCCGCCGACAGCTGCCTCAGGTACTGCAACACACTCACGGCAGGAGTGACAAACCAGCGTGCAAAGAGCCACTGGCCCGCGAGGAAAACGATCAGCAGGGCCAGGCCCAGCACCGCATTGGGTAGCAGGGATGGCAAGACTTCGGCGCGCAAGCTGGCCATGGGCACGGCTTGCACAAGCACCCAGGGTGAGTCAGCGCGTGCTGCGGCCAGCAACACCCAGCTGCCGTGGTGCACCCGTACGCCGTGCGGTGGCGCGGGCCATACGCTGGGCACTTCTTGCGCCAGCGTGTCTGGCAAGCGGCTTTCCAGCTTGATCTCGACGGGCTGGTTGGCCAGACCGCGCCGTTTGGGCACCAGCAGCGGCTCGGTGCTGTCGGCCGCCACATTGCGTTCGCGGTCAACCACCCACACGCGCGCGCCCTCACGGTCTTGCCACTTCGAGGCTAAGCGCTGCAATGACTCGATTCGAAAGTCAACACTCACCTCGCCAGCGTATTGACCCTGAATCAGAATCATCGAGCCGTGCGACTGCACCAGTTCGCCGTCGAGCTGGCCAATGTACGGGGGGCCCCAATAAGTCAGGTCTTCCGGGTTGTTGGCCAGCAAGCTGCGGCCGCGGTCTGCGCCGGCCAAGCGCATGCGCTCCAGCGCCTGCAAGCTGGGCACGCCCATCGAAGCCAGCATGGTGGGTGTATCAATCCACGGAAAGCCCCATGTGACATGCGTTTCTGCGGCCACGAAGTAGCTGCCCTGAAACCCCGGCGCCCGCTCGTGGGCCACTCGGGCTGCACGCATGAACAGCGCTGCGCGGTCCAGCCAGGCCGGGTCTGGCGCAGAGCCATCCGATGGCGCCCACCAAACCTGACCCACCGCGCGACGAAGTTCTGGCGGCGCATCGTCCAGCGTCCAGCCATCGTTGATGTTGCGAATGTCTGGTGGGCTGTCGGGTGAGGCCGGCAGTGGGCGCAAGGCCTTGCGAATGAGTTCACCGGAGTGTGGCGGTGCAGACCAGCTCAGCTCCAACAGCCGACGCAAGTCGTGCACGTGCGCCACTGCGGGTCGCGCCATGGCTTCGAGTTCCTGGGCATGCTCTTCCGCACGCCGCAGCAGCCCCCGCTCAGCGTCTTCGATGCGCTGGTCGTATTGCAGCAGCGTCAACACCAGCAGCAGTGCCAGCACCGGCACCACCAGCCACCACATCAGGCGAAGCGCTTCTACGCGTGTTCCGGCATCTGCGCGGTCGGCGTCTTTCATTCCTTCATGCTAGCGGCACCACAAAGACGTAGCCGACGCTGCGCACGGTTTTCAAGATTTCAGGCTTGTCGGGGTTGCGCTCGATCTTGCGGCGCAGGCGCATGATGCGCAGGTCGATGCTGCGATCGAACACGTCCCAGCCCCGCTGATGAGCCTGCTCCATGATGTGGTCGCGGCTCAAGGGTCGGTTGGGGTTGCGCGCAAACAGCGCCAGCAAGTCGAATTCAGCCGACGTGATGTCGATTTCAGCGCCCGTGGTGTCAAACAGCTTGCGCAGCTCCAGGTCCAAATGGCGCTCGCCAAACGATATGCGCCTGGCGCTTAGCGCTGGCGCCAAGGCTGTCGGGGGTGCGGGCATGTCGTCGGCAAGCGGCAAGGCAGGCCTGGCCCGTCGCAGCACGGCACGCACCCGCGCCAGCAGCTCGCGCAGTTCACAGGGCTTGTTGACGTAGTCGTCTGCGCCAATTTCCAAGCCCACCACGCGGTCAACGGTTTCGCCGTTAGCGGTCAAGAGCACGACCGCCACTTGCGGGTGAACCTCGCGCATCCAGCGCACCAGAGACAGGCCGTTTTCGCCCGGCATGTTGACGTCGACGAGGGCCAATTGCGGCTCATCGTTCGCCAAGCATTGCCGCGCTTGGGCGGCGTCCTGGGCTTCTTCAACGTCGAAACCGTAACGCACAAAGTATTCCGACAAGACGGAACGCATTTCCGGTTCGTCGTCAACGATCAGCAACTTGCCAGAAACAGCGGACATAGACATGGGGGAGGGAAAGGCATCGTGCAGACGTTGAAAAGCCCAGGCTGGCGTGTTTGCCATGGGCTGGGCCTGCAACCCGTTGATTGTGAACATCATGTAACGATCTTGCTGCATGCAGGTTTCGACAGCACATCAGAGCGAGGGGTTCTTTGTTTCAATTATTTCTAACCTCGAAGCTGGGTTGAAACAATCCAAACAAATCGGCCCTGTCTTGACGTCGGCCTGAAACGCTGCGAATCAAGAATTCACTTTGATAAATCCGCTAGCCCTTGTTTTAGCCGGGCGGACGGGAAAAAGGGCATAGGCTCAGGGATTGACGGGAACCCGGTCGACCACGTTGGTCGGCCGGGTTTTTCGCTTCCTGGCGCTATGCTTGCGGCATGACGCGCGCTCTGACCCTCATTTCGTCAATGGCCACGCAAAAATTGCTGGGCGAACTGCTGAACAACTACGCCGTGCTGACAGGCCAGCAAACGCAGGCTGAAGCCGTTGGCGGTGTGGATGCCGCCAAGCGGGTTGCAGCCGGTGAGCCCTTTGATGCTGTGATCCTGGCAGCCAAGGCCATCGACGAGCTGGCCGCGCAGGGCCGCGTGCTGGCAGGTAGCCGCGTGGACATCGTGCACAGCGGTGTGGCTATCGCCGTGCAGCAGGGCAAAGCCACGCCGCCTGTCACAACAGAGGCTGAGGTCCGCGAGGCCGTCCTGGCAGCACGCAGCTTGAGTTTTTCCACCGGCCCAAGTGGCGTTTATTTGCAGCAGCTCTTTGAGCGCTGGGGCATTGCAGACCAGATCCGCAGCCGTATCGTGCAGGCGCCGCCAGGTGTTCCTGTGGGCCGTTTGGTTGCGCAGGGCCAAGCTGAGCTGGGCTTTCAGCAGCTGAGCGAACTGCTTCACGTACCCGGCATCAGCATCCTGGGCCCTTTGCCTGCAGCCATTCAAGTGATGACCACCTTTTCCGGCGGCGTCTGCACCAGCTGCACCGAGCCGGCGCGTGTGCGGGCCTTGTTGGCATGGCTGGCGTCGCCGGCCACCACGGCCGTGAAAGAGCGCGAAGGCATGCAGGCCGCCGGCTGAGGTGTTCAAGCGCCCGCGCGCCACAACTCCAGTTCGGCGCGCAGGCCGTTCCACAGGTTTTGCCAGACCACGGGCTCCGCATGCACGGCGGCGTCTTCCAGTGCACGCGCCAAGTCGGCAGCGCGGGTCTGGCCCAACATGCGCGTCACTGATTTGAGGTTGTGCGCAGCGCGTTGAAGTTCTCGCGTGTCTGCCCGGGCCAAGATGTCTTCCAAGTTTTTGATGTCCACAGGCAAGTGCTGCAAGGCCTGCACTTTCATCGCCGCAAACAGCTGGTCTTGGCCAAAAAAGTAGGTCTGTATGGCGGCCACTTCGGGTGCAGCCCATAAGCCCAGTTCTGCGACCGGTTGGCTGACGTGGGAGGTTGGGGTTGGCGGCGGCGTTGGTGTGGACGCCGGCGACGGTGCCGGTGCGGTGATGGCGGAACGGGTCCAAGCGGTACATGCTTGGCTTACGCAGCCAAGCAGGCGGTCCAGAGGGACCGGTTTGTCAAGCACATCGTGGACATGCAGGCCGGACAGCGACTGCCGATCGGCAGCAGCCATGCCTGCGCTGAAGACCACCCAGCGCGCTTGCGGCCCGGCCTTTTGGCGCAGCGGGTCTCTCAGCAAATCCAGACCTGAGCCATCGGGCAGCATCATGTCCAGCAAAACCAAAGCCAACTCAGCGTCGAGGTCCTGAAGTGCTTGGCGGGCCGCGTTCAAGCTGGGGCACATCACCAGCTTTAAAGCTTGGTCGTCCAGCGCCATGGCCACAAACTGACGAATAGATGCGTCGTCTTCGACCAAGATCACACACGGCAGATTTGCCAGCGCTGTGTGCATTGGCAGGCGCTCCGGTGCTTCAGGTAGAGGCTGAGGCAATGAAGCCCTGGGCTACACCCCAACGGCGCAAATGCTCCGGCAATTCAGCCACCAGGCTTGTTTTTTGAATAACCGGCAAGCCCTGCAACGCGAAGTTGTAGGCTTCGCGCTGTTGGGGCTCCAGCGAGGTCACCACGACCAAGGCCATCTTGCTGAATTGCGGATGCGAACGCAGGCTGGTGATCAAAGTTGCGCCGTCGATGCCGGGCAATAGGATGTCCACGATCAGCATCTGCGGCTCCAGCTTGCCCGCCATCGCCAAACCAACGATGCCGTCGGCGGCAACATGAAATTCAGCCTGCGGAATGGTTTGCCGCACCACCAAGCCAACAAGATTCTGAAAGTGTGCAGAATCCTCAATCAAAAGCAGCTTGGGTGAAGCGCTCGAGCTTGAAATGGGCGATGCTGGTGCGCTGCCAGGGTTCGACGCGCGACTTGCCATCCAAGCTTCGATCGATTTGCGTGAAATGCGGCGATGGCCACCAGGCGTTTTCCAGGCTTCCAGCTCACCGCGGTCGACCATCAGTTGCACGGAACGCACGGCCATTCCCAGCCAGCGCGCGGCTTCGATGGTCGAGCATTCGTCGCGCTTGACTTCCTTGGGCGTGATTCCCTTGTCCATAAACCGGTTTTGCCTAGAGGTTTCGCAGTTCTGCTGATTTGGAAAATGCACGCAATGATAAATGCCTAATGGTGGATTTCATTTGAACGCGCAAAACCCGATCGCGGAGCGGGCAGCGCCGGCACCGTTGCTGTCCAGTCGGCGCATGGTGGCGCTGGGCCTGTTGGTCGCAGGTTCGGTGCTGCTGGCCCTGGTGGGCCTGGCGACGACGCATTACGGCGACGAGCTTAAGCACGCGCGCGAGCGCCACGAATTGTTGGCCCGCGTGCTGGAAGCCCATGTTGAGCAAACCTTGGACGCGACGGCATTGGCCATGGCCGGCGTTGCTGCGCTGGTCACAGAAGTCGAGGACCCGGCTGGCTTGGCTGTCCAACGAGCCCTGCGCCAAGAACTGTCGCATCTGCGGCAATTGCGCTCGCTGAGCCTGTTGGACGCACAAGGGCGGGTGCTCGCGGTGGCTGGTGAAGTGCCGGCTGGCCCGGTCGACTGGGCGGCTTTGGCCGCACTGCCCGCCGCCGGGCCGCCTGTTCTGGGTCCGGTTCGCATGGGCACAGGATTGCCGATTCGTGGTGCAGCGCAATACAGCGAAGCGCTGGGCCAAGCCGCCTGGCCTTTTGTGCAGCGCTTGCAGCCCGCGCAGCCGCCAGGCTGGCCTGCAGCCGCGCCCATCTACTTGGTTGCTTTGCTGAACCCCGAGTTCTTTGCGGCTTACCAGGCCCAAACGCTCAAGAGCGAGCAACTGTCTGCAGGTCTTTTGGGTCTGGATGGCCAGTGCGTTGCCGCGACAGAGTCTGCAGGGCTGTTGACGGGCCAATTCTTGAAGCCTGTGCCGCCAGCGGTGGCCCAGCGCCAGCAAGCCGCGCACGCATCTTGGGTGGGCCCGGGGCTTCACGCGGACCGCCGTGCGGCCTCATTTCGCGCTCTGCAGGGCTACCCTTTGTGGGTCATCGTGGAGTCAGACCATCAAGAGGTTGTACGCAATACGCTGGTTGATCTCAGCGGCTTGGCTCTGGCCGCACTGTTGTCTGCCGTGGTCGTGCTGCTTTTGACGGCCTACGCCAGCCGTTCACAGCGCGCCAATGAGCTGGCAAACCAAGAATTGCGCGATGCGCATTTGCGTTTGGCCGACCGCGCGCGCGAGTTGGATGGCGTCTTTGCCAGCGTGCGTGAGCTGCTCTTTCGCACGGACGAAAACGGCATCGTCCAATTGATCAATGCGCGCTGGGAACGCAGCACCGGCAAGCCCGCGTCTCATGCGGTGGGCCGGCCCATCGACGAGCTCTTCAGTCCCGCGTCACGTGAAGCGGTGCGAGGCCTGCTGGCGCCAATGGGTACGGGTACGGGTGCTGGGGCGGGTGCGGCGCGTGAAGCGCAGGTTTTGCTTGAGGGTCCCGACGGCGCTGTCAGCCAATTGGATGTCACCATGGTTCCGCTGATGGACGCGGGGCGGGTGACGGGCTACGCTGGCAGCGCCGTCGATGTCACAGCGCTGATGCACGCACAAGGTCAGCTGGAAGCGCAGCTGGCCTTCAATGCGTCCGTGATTGAAAGCAACCCCTTGCCGATGTCGGTGCGCGACATCGGCAACCGCTATTTGCGCGTCAACCGCGCCTGGGAAACCTTCACGGGACGCAGGCGCGAGCAAGTGATCGGCGCGCTGTCGTCATTCATCCACCCGTCAGCTCACAGGCAGGCGCATGACGTACAAGACCGTGAACTCTTGGCGCGTGGCCAGGGTGAAGTGGGTTACGCAGCCAAGGCGCTCGGTGCCGGCGGCGAGCTGCGCGATGTGTATGTCACCAAAGCTTTGATTTTGGACACGCACGGTCAGCCGGCGGCGATTCTGGCGTCGTTCATGGACATCAGCGAGCTGCGCGAAGCCGAACGAATGACCCGTGTGGCGCGCGATACGGCAGAGGCCGCCTCGGCAGCCAAAACGGTGTTCATCGCCAACATCAGCCATGAATTGCGTACGCCGCTGCAAACCATTTTGGGCTTCTCTGAGCTGGGCGCTCGGCGGGCGAAAGCCCACATCCCTTTGGCTGGCATGTTTACCGACATCCACCGGGCGGGTCACCGCATGCTGGCGCTGGTGAACGACTTGCTGGACTTGTCCAAGCTGGAGCGCAACGGGGCCGAATTGGATGTCCTGCGCCAAGACGTCATGCAGGTTGTGCGGGAGGCCATGGCCGAGCTGGAGTTGCTGGCGTCCGCACGCGCGGTTCGCCTGACCTTGAGTGCCAGCGATGCCGTCTTGTTTGCCGACGTGGATGCCTTGCGTTTGGGGCAGGTGTTGCGCAACCTGCTGGCCAATGCCATTCGCTTTTCGCCGCCGCTGGAGAGCATTGAGATTGAGTGCTCGCAGCAGAATCTGGCCAGTGGTGCGCAGATTGAACTGCGCATCGCAGACCGAGGCCCTGGCATTCCAGCCGATGAGCTGGAGAGCATCTTCGAGGCCTTTGTGCAGTCCTCAAAAACCAAAGACGGTGCCGGCGGCACCGGGCTGGGGCTGACCATTTCGCGCCGCATCATCCGCGCGCACGGCGGGCACATCTGGGCTGCCAACCGGCCCGGTGGCGGCGCCGTCTTTACGGTGGTGCTGCCTTTGGCCGTTTGAGGCTTGTGGCCCCGGCGCGGCGGCTCAATGCCCGCCTGCAACGCGCAGCGCGATGGCCTGTCCCATCTCGCTTGTGCTGGCGGTGCCGCCCAGGTCCCGGGTGCGCGGGCCGTGTGCCAAGACATGCTCAACGGCGCGCAACAGGGCATCGTGCGCGTCGCGGTGGCCTAAAAAGTCCAACATCATGGCTGCGGACCAGATCATGGCCACGGGGTTGGCGATGTTGCGCCCCGCAATGTCAGGTGCCGAACCATGCACCGGCTCGAACAGCGACGGGAAGCGCCGCTCGGGGTTCAGGCTGGCACTCGGTGCGATGCCGATGGTGCCGGTGCAGGCCGGCCCCAGGTCGGACAAGATGTCGCCAAACAGGTTGGTGGCGGCCACCACGTCAAAACGCTGCGGCTCCAGCACAAAACGTGCTGCCAGGATGTCGATGTGCTGCTTGTCCCAGGCGATGTCCGGGTAACGCGCTGCGGCTTCGGCGGCCCGTTCGTCCCACCAGGGCATGGAGATCGCAATGCCATTGCTCTTGGTGGCCACGGTGACGTGTTTGCGCGCGCGGCTGCGGGCCAGGTTGAAGGCAAAGTTGAGCAGACGTTCGCTGCCGTGGCGCGAGAAGATGCTTTCTTGCACGACAAACTCGCGCTCGGTGCCCGCAAAGGCCACGCCGCCCACCGCGCTGTATTCACCTTCGGTGTTTTCGCGCACGATCATCATGTCGATATCGCCCGGCTTTTTGTTCGCCAATGGGCAGGGCACGCCGGGCATCAAGCGGGCAGGGCGCAGGTTGATGTACTGATCAAATTCCCGGCGGAACTTGATCAAGCTGCCCCACAGCGAGATGTGGTCGGGCACCGTGGCCGGCCAGCCGACTGCGCCAAACAGAATCGCGTCCATCGGCATCAACTGCGCTTTCCAGTCGTCCGGCATCATTTGCCCGGTGGCGGCATAGGTCTCGCAACTGGCCCAGGCAATGTGTTTGTGGTCGAAGGCAATGCCAAAGCGCTGGCTGATCGCGTCGAGAGCGCGTTGCGCTTCTGGCATCACTTCTTTGCCGATGCCGTCGCCAGGGATCAGCGCGATTTTGTGTTTGGTGCTTGTGCTCATGGGTGCGAAGGATAACGCCGTGCCCTCAGGTCACGGCCTTGACGGTGGTGAACCGGGGCTGGTCCCATGCGCCCGTGGTCATCACCACTTTGAGCGCTGCCACGGCATCCCACACATCAACATAGCGCACATACAGGCCAGCAAAACCGAAGCGCAGGATGTCCGGCGCGCGGAAGTCGCCGATAACGCCGCGCTCGATCAGCGCCTGCATGATGGCGTAGCCTTTCGGATGGGTTAGCGCGACCTGGCTGCCACGCTCTTGGGCCGCGCGCGGGCTGGCCAGACCAAACCCCCATGCAGCAAGCTCTTGATCAACCAGCGCGAAAAACAAGTCGCCCAACTCGCTACCTTTATGGCGCAGTTGCTGCAAGTCAACGCCGTCAAAGGCGTGCAAGGCTTCTTCAAGCGCAATCATCGCCAACTGCGAAGCGGTACCCACCAGCATGCGCTCGACGCCCGCATGGGCTTGGTAGTTTGGTGTGAAGGCAAAGGGTTGCTGGTGCCCGTGCCAGCCCGCGATAGGCTGTTGAACATGGGGCAAATGACGCTCGGCGACGTAAACAAATGCGGGCGCGCCAGGCCCGCCATTGAGGTATTTGTAGCCGCAACCCACGGCAAAGTCTGCGTCACATGCGTTCAACTGTAAGGGCAGGGTTCCGGCACTGTGCGCCAGGTCCCAGGCCACCAGCGCGCCCACACGGTGCGCGGCCGCTGTAATGCGAGCCATGTCGTACAGGCGCCCGGATTTGTAGTTCACCTGCGTGAGCGTGACCACGGCCAGGCGGTGGCCGGCTTCTTCGATCGCGGCTTCGATATCGTCTGGCGCAGCACACTGCAGCGCTGCCCCCATCAGGCCTGCCACGCCCTCGGCCACATACATGTCGGTCGGGAAATTGCCTTCTTCGCCCAAAATGATGTTGCGCCCCGGCCGCATGCGCAACGCGGCCACCAACACCTTGAACAGGTTGACTGACGTGGAGTCGCAGCTCACCACTTCATGCGCCTGCGCGCCAATCAAGCGCGCAATGGCGGCGCCCACACGCTGCGGCGCGGGGTACCAGCCCGCGTCGTTCCAGGAACGAATCAGGCCTTGGCCCCACTCCTGGCGCACGGCCTGGTCCAAACGCGCGGGCACGCTGGCTACCAGCGCGCCCAGTGAATTGCCGTCCAGGTAAATCACCTGATCGGGCAATGAAAAGAGTGCGCGGCGCGACGCCAGCGGGTCGTTGTGGTCGCGCTGGAGCAAGTGGTCGCGGGTCAGTGGTGAGGGCATCGGCGGTTCCTGCGGCGGGTCTGGGGCGGCTTGATGGCCCCGTGCCGCGGGTCTATGAGGTTTCCAGGGCCAGTAGCACAGCGGGCAGCGAATCCTGCACGGCGCGCAGGGTGGTCGCTTCGGCTGCGCCTGTTGCGGCGCCCGTCGCAGGGGGCGCAGGTGCCGCGAGCAGCGATTCCAGCACGGTCACGCGCTGGGTCAGCTCCACTGCACCAATGTTGGACGCAACGGTTTTCAGGTCTCGCACCAGCGCGCGTTGACGTTCTCGCTGGCCCTGGCGTTCGGCCAACTGGTAGTCGGCCTCCCAGCCGCCGATGAAGACCCGGGCATGACGCTTCAGCTTTCCGTAGCGCTCGTCGCTACCCAAGCGCGCCACCGCGCCGGCGTGATCCAAGTGCGCGATGGGTGTTGCCTCGGCTGCGCCTATTTGTGCGACGGCCCGCGCGTTTGCAGCCGCCGTGGAGGACACCCTTGCCAACGCTGCCGCAGGGGCAAATTGATTCAAAGCATCCAGCAGTTGCTGCCGGTTGTAGGGCTTGGGCAGGTGCAGGTCACAACCGGCTTCCAGGCTGAGCTTGGCGTCAGCGGGGTAGGCGTTGGCCGTCAAGGCGATCACCGGCAAGCGCGGCCGCTTGGGGTTGCGGGCTTCGTCTTGCCGCAGCAGGCTTGTCATCGTCAAGCCGTCCATCACCGGCATCTGGATGTCGACAAAGGCCAGGTCGTAGCTGCCTGATCGCAATCGCTCCAAGCCTTCGACACCGTTGCTGGCGATGTCCACGTGCAGGTTGAGGTTTTGCAGCATGGCGCTGAAGATCACGACGTTCACGTCGTTGTCTTCGACCAGCAGCACACGCAGCCCTGAAAGCTTGCCGGGGCTGCCGAGCGCGGATGCTGTTTCGGGCGCGGCCTGGGCTGCTGGCGACTCCAGCGTTTCGGGCAATGGCACTTGCAGCGTGAATTGGCTGCCTTGGCCGGGCTCGCTGCGGGCCTGGATGCTGCCGCCCATCAGCTCCACCAGTTTGCGCACGATGGACAGGCCCAGGCCGCTGCCGCCGTAGTTGCGCGACAGGCTGCCATCGGCTTGCGTGAAGGGTTCGAAGATGAGTTCCAGCTTGTTGGGCGCGATGCCGATGCCCGTATCCGTAACGACGAATTGAACTTGGTCACCCGTGCTGCCTGCCGCACCCATGCGGGAAACGGCCAAAGAAACCTCGCCGTCCTCAGTGAAGTTGACTGCGTTGGTCAGCAGGTTCAGCAGCACTTGCTCCAGGCGCAAGGAGTCGCCCCGCACGTTGTCAGGCAAGCCTGGCGCCAGCTCCAGCCGGAGTGCCAAACCCTTGCGCTCGGCCCGTGGGCGCACCAGTGCGCTGACGCGCGACAGACTCGCGTTCAAAGAGAATGCGATCGGATGCAATTCGAGCCGGCCCGCCTCCACCCGCGACAGGTCCAGCATGTCGTTCAGCAGTGTTTGCAGGCTATGCCCGGCGTCGGTGAACAGGCTTACCAACTGCTGCTCGGCCGGTGGCAACTTGCTTCGTGACAACAGCTCGGCAACGCCCAGTAAGGCCGTCATTGGCGTGCGGATTTCGTGGCTGACCTTGGCCAAAAATTCGCTCTTTGCGCGGCTGGCTGTTTCGGCCAACAGGCGCTGCTCCACCAACTGCCGCTGGACGTGTACCAAGTGCCGTTGGCGCCAAACGGCCAGCGCCAATGCCGAGCAAGCCAGCACTGCGCCGGCCGCAGCGGGCTGCGTGAGCTGTTCTCGCCCCCACAGCGCAGCCGCCATGATCGCCGCGAGCAGCAAGACCGCCGCAGCGAGCATGCCCAGCCCTTGGCGCAGCGAGCCACTGCGCCGCCCCGCGGCCAGCAGCAGCGGCAGGCCCGCGAGCATCGCCAGCGCGGCGTCCAGGGCCGACGACGGCAGGCGTGCCAGGCGGCGCTCGCGCAGGGCCGCGTAAGCCTGCGCCAGGGCTTCGGTGCCACTCATGGGGCCGCCAGGCGATATCACGCTATCGGCCATCAAGGCCCCGGCGCCTACAAACACCACGTGGTCGCGCAGGCGGTCGGCCAAGGCTTGCTGTGGCGCACGCTGCAGGGCCACATCCATGACTGAAGCGAAGGGGAGCCGCGAGACAGCGCCGGACCCCACGCCGAGGGGGATGGTCAGCCCGGAGGGGCCCGGGGGCGGCCAGGCGCTGGCCTCCGCGCGATGCGTTGCTTGCCAAACTGCCAGCGGCAGCGCGGGCCAGCGCTGGCCAGCCGCCTCGTGCCACAGGGGCCAGCGGCGCAGGCGGCCATCGCTGTCCAAAGGCATCGTCACCACGCCGACCGTCCCCGACAGCGCGCTGCGCGGCACGATGGATGGTGACGGCAGCGCCAGCTGCGGCCATACGATGTCTGCTGCGTTTGGGGATGAGGGCCCCGATCCGTTCGCGGTCTCGTGGGCGGTCTCGGCCTTGGTCTGGATCGGCGCTCGGTTTTGGTCGAGTGCGATGGCCGCCAGCAGCACGGGCGCACCAGGCCTCGCAATCTCGCGCGCCATCGCCGCATCGCCGGGGTGCTCATCAGATAACAACAGGTCGTAGGCGATCGCGCGAACACCCGCCCGTCGGAGTTCGTCGATGGCCAGTGCATGGACATCGCGCCGGTAGGGCCAGCTGCCGAAGTCCTTCTGCAGCGACCTGAGGGAAAGCTCATCGATGTCAACGACGGTCACGCCGGCCATGGGTGCGGGCGGCGCCAGCACGCGCAATTGCTGGTCAATCAAAGGGCGCGACAGGATTTCGTTGAGCGGTGTGGCCAACAGCAACGCGCCCAATGCCCAGATGGCCAGGCAAGCCCAGCGCAACCCTCGGGGACGGTAAGGCGCGGCGGCTGCAGTCATCGCCTCAAAGCAACCAGATCAGCAGCGGCAGCAGCCATGGCCAGACGGGCGGCGGGGGCGACGGAATATCGAAAGTTTGTGTGGGGCCAAAAGGGCCTTCGAAACCTTCAGTGCTGATACTGCGTACGCGCAGGTGGTAGGCGCCGGGCTCGGGCTTGGAGAGCAGCCACTCGGGACGGTCCAATTCGGTGTCAGCCACCAGCGTGGTGAAGGATGCATCGCGGGCCACCTGCAGCCGGTAGCGCAAGCCGGGCGCACCGCGCCAACGAAGCACTTGACCGTCACCCGCGGCCTGAGGCGGTTCAACGCCCGGTGCTTCAGGCCGGGCAACACGGGTGAAGGATTGCACGTCGCTCCAAGGGCCGACGTCGCCATTGGCACGCACGCTGGCCACGCGCCAGTGCTGCTGGCCTTCCGGCGTCTGCACGGTCGTGGCAGTTTCGGTGATGTCCTTTCGGTCAATGAACGGACGCTCGAAGCTAGCGCTGTCTGCGACCTGCAGCCGGTAACGCGCCGCTTCCGACTGTCGGGTCCAGCTGAGGGTTTGGGTGGCGTCGGCGCTGCGCGAGCGGTCGGCAGGCTTGGCCGGGAAGGGCGGCTCGGGCCGGGCCTTCAGTTCAAACACAAAGTTGCTGTCATGGCCTTCCAGGCCTTGGGCATTGATGGCACGCAGGCGCAGGCCATAGCGGCCGTCGGCCAGATCGTCCGCCCATTGCGCAGCGGGCTTGTCGAACACGCCGTCCAGCAACACCTGGCCGGGTTGGTCCCCTGCATGCACCTGAACGCGCCAAGCCACTTCAGGGGCCGCTTGCCACTGCATCGCCACGGGCAAGCGCTCGATGATCTGGGGCAAGCCTTGTACCTGTGGCGCCGCAGGCAGAACCACCGGCGCACCCAGACCGGTGGGTGCCGCGCGCAGCCCATAGCCGCCCGCGACTGCCACTTCAGTTCCGGCGCCGCCGGCTGCACCCACTCGGCCGACCAATACCTCAACGGCTGCATCGGCACCCAAGCTGCGCGTGCGGAACGACGTGCCTCTAACGCCCAGATTCACGACCGGCGTGCGAATCTGTAGCCGAGGCGGTGGCCCGCCAGCGGCGGGCGGCGCAACCACGGTATCGGCCGCGCCTTTGTCGAGCCGCAGCTCGGTGTCTTGCAGGGCACTGGCGCCCACGCGTGCGTGGCGCAGCAAGGTCAGGGCACTGTCCTCGCGCAGCACGACCCGCGTTCCATCAGGCGCGCGCAGGGATGCGGATGACTGGCGCCCGGTGCGCACGAGATCGCCGCTGCGCACCGTCATGCCGCCGACAAGCGCTGCAGATGCCGCACCGGGGCGTTCCAGGCGCACATCACCGTGTGCGTGCAGCACCTCCATCTCCAGTGGAACCTCGCGCAGCAGTTCACGCGGTATGCGAAGGGTGCTGCCGGGTTGCAAGCGGTGTGGGTTGCGCAGGCCATTCAAAGCAGCCACCGAGCGCCAGTGGGTGCCGGGCTTCATCCATTGCTCAACCAGGCCCGTCAAGTTGTCCCCGGCGCGCACCTTGTGGTGCCAGAAGATGTCGTCGGCGCCCGCTGCGGCATGTCCCGGCATGGCTTGCAGGGCCAGCAAGGCGAACAGGACACTGCTGGCGATGCGACTTGCCGCGACGTCAAGGCACCGTACTCGACCGAACCTGTGCATGAGGAACCCCGCTACGGGAAGGGGGACATTATGGATGCTGGCGCTGCCTCGACGGGCGCGCTGAGGGTGGACGCGCTTCGCGATTCGTTAGACTGAATCGGTGAACATGAATTCGAGCCCGACCCGCCCTTTGCGTGGTTCCTTTGCGCACCACCAACGCATCAGCACGCGCTGGACCGACAACGACATCTATGGTCACGTCAACAACGCGATTTACTACCAATACTTTGACAGTGTCATCAATGCCTACTTGATCGCTGCGGGCGGACTGAACATCCACGGCGGCGCGGTAGTGGGTTTTATCGTCAGCTCCAGTTGCGATTTTTTTGCGCCAGTGGCCTACCCGGCGGAGTTGGAGGTGGGGCTTGCCGTCAGGAAGCTGGGGCGTACCTCAGTGACTTACCGCACGGGTTTGTTTGTGAAAGATCAAGCGGAAGCTTGCGCCTGCGGCAGCATGGTGCATGTGTTTGTGGACGCTGTCAGCCAGCGACCGGTAGACATGCCGCCCGCGCTGCGTGCGGCGCTGCAACGACTTCAAACTGAAGGCTAGTGCCTCATGTCGACGATCGTGATTCGAAGCTTTGCCGATGCAGACGAAGCGGCCGTGGTGGCGCTGTGGCAACGCTGTGGTTTGACCCGCCCTTGGAACGACCCCCACAAAGACATTGCGCGCAAACGCCAGGTGCAGCGTGAGTTGTTTCTCGTGGCCGAAGATGCTGGGCGCGTGGCCGGCACAGTCATGGTGGGTTACGAAGGCCATCGCGGTTGGGTCAACTACTTGGCGGTTGACCCCAGCTTGCAGCGGCGCGGCTTGGGTCGACGGTTGATGCTCGAGGCCGAGCAGCGCCTGCAAGCTCTGGGCTGCCCCAAACTCAACTTTCAAGTGCGCGCCGACAATGAAGCGGCCGTGCGCTTTTACGAGCGCCTGGGTTATGCGCAGGACCCCGTGCTCAGCATGGGCAAACGGTTGATTGCTGACAAGCCCGCAGCTTAAAAGCCAGCGCATGTTCGATCCACCTGCGACAACAGACGCCTTTGCGAATGAACGGCGACGCGAGCCGCGCCGCCTGGTCAACTTGCCGGCGCGCTTGCAAGTTGATGGCGCCGCACCAGCGGAGGTCCGATTGCTGGACATGGGCACACGGGGTGTGGCCTGTGTGACAGCGTTGTCCGTTCAGCCGGGCGCCATTTGCGAAGTGCAGTTCAGCTTGCCCCGGCGTGGCTTCGAACCGGCCACGGCGATCCAGGTCAAAGTGCGCGTGATTGGCACCGTGCTGTCGCGCGCCAGCGGCGGCTTCAGGCTGGGCTTGGAGTTTTTGGGCTTGGACCAGATCAGCTATGAAGCTGTGAAAACTTATGTCGCCGCTTAGCTGCACGCGGGCAGTTCGGTGCGCCGCGGCAGGTCGGCGCCGCGCCTTGAACATGTGATGGCAGCGGCTTTTGTCGCGAAGTCCAGCACAGCCTGCAGGTCGTCTGAGCTGAGGGTTGCCAAGGCTGTTGGGGTGAGCAGCGATCGTTCAGCAAGGCCCGTCAATAGCGCGGCTTGAAAGGTATCGCCCGCACCCACGGTGTCCACCACTTGAACCGGCACCGCCCGCGCTTCGAGCTGATGCTGTGTCGTCCACGCCCGGGCGCCTTGGCCACCACGCGTGACCACCACCAGGCGAACACCGTGCTGCAGCCAAGACAGCGCCAGGGCAGCGGTATCGGCACCCGGGAAGAGCAGTTCCAAGTCTTCGTCGCTGACCTTGAGGATGTGCGTGCGCGGCAGCATCCAAGCCAAGGTGTCGTGCCAACGCGCCAGCGTGGGCTCCACATTCAGGCGGATGTTGGGGTCGTAGGCAATGACCGCGCGTTGGTGCTCGCGCTCGACCAGCGCGCGCTGCGTGGCCGCTACAGGCTCCACCACCATGGCGTAGGACCCGAAGTGGTAGGCCATTGCGGGTGGCACCCGGTGCAGCGCATCCAAGGGCAACTGCCGGTCGGCCGCGCCCTCGCCATAAAAGGCGTAGCTCGGCACACCCTTCGCGTCCAGGCCCACCAGGCCCAAGGTGGCAGGCGCCTGCACGCGCACCGTGCAGCGCATGTCCACGGTTTCGTTGTGCAGTGCCTTGATCAGGCGGTCGCCCAGAAAGCCACTCGACACAGCGCCAAAAAAGGCGGCCGGCTGGGCCATGCGGCGCAAGCCAATGGCCACATTCAACGGTGAGCCGCCGATCCGCGCGTCCAGCATCAGGCCCGTCGGCGTTTCGCCCGCGGCAAAAACATCCATCAGCGCTTCGCCACTGACCACGATCATGAACAACTCCAAAAGCTTGCGGCCTCGAGTGGGCCAGTCTGGCGAGCATCGCCGCTTGCCCGCCGCAAAACCATCGGGATAACCATTAATCAATCCACTTGAGTTATCTATTCTTCTCAACCACAATCCATCTCAACCCTTCGCCCGTTCTGGCGGATGGCTTTATCCACTTCGTGAGGAGACACAAGATGCTGAACAAATCCCGACTGGCGCTGGCCGCTCTGACCCTGGTGTCCGGCGCCGCCATGGCCGCCGGCCAACCGGTCATTGGCCTGATCACCAAAACCGACACCAACCCCTTCTTCGTCAAGATGAAAGAGGGCGCCCAGGCCGAAGCCAAAAAGCTCGGCGCCAAGCTGATGACGGCATCTGGCAAAAAAGACGGCGACACGGCCGCGCAAATCACGGCCATTGAAAACATGGTCACCGCTGGTGCCAAGACCATTCTCATCACCTCCAGCGGCGACGCCATCATCCCGGCCGTCAAGAAGGCTCAGGCCAAAGGCGTGCAAGTGATTGCGCTGGACAGCCCGTTTGACGGCGCTGACGCGCTCTTCGCTACCGACAACTACAAAGCCGGCGTGTTGATCGGCCAGTACGCCAAAGCCGCGTTGGGCGCCACGCCTGCCAAGATTGCCATGTTGGACCTGTTCCCAGGCCACCCCGTGGGTGCGCAGCGCCACAACGGCTTCATGAGCGGATTTGGCTTGAAGGCCAATGACGCCAAGAGCAACGAGCTGTCGTCCACGCCAGAAACCGTTTGCGCTGGCGACACCGACGGCAACCAGGCCAAGGGCCAGACCGCCATGGAAAACTGCCTGCAAAAAGACGCTGGCATCAACGTCGTTTACACCATCAATGAACCGGCCGCTGCGGGTGCGTACAACGCCCTGAAGAAGGCCGGCAAAGACAAGAACGTCATCATCGTGTCGGTTGACGGTGGCTGCGCTGGCGTGGCCGATGTGGGCAAGGGAGTGATTGCTGCCACCTCGCAGCAATATCCCTTGAAGATGGCGTCAATGGGTGTTGCGGCGGGCATCGAGTACGCCAAAAACGGCAAGAAGGCTTCAGGCTACGTCGACACTGGCGTGACCCTGATTGCCAACAAGGCTGTGGCCGGCGTTGATAGCAAAGACGTCAAGACCGGCACGGCCTTGTGCTGGGGCAACAAGAAATAATGGCCTGATGCACTGGGAGCAGCGCCAGCGCGCGCCGCTCCTGTGCCAGTTTTCTGAGTCGCTCCGTGCTTGCGCCTGTCATGGCAGGCCAGCTCGGCTGCTGCATTCATACCGCCAAGGAACCACCCGCCATGAGCACCCTGAAGGAACGCCTGCCGCCGTTGAGCCAGCTGGGGCCGTTCATTGCGCTGGCCGTGGCCTGCTTGGTGTTTGGCCTGACGACGGACAACTTTTTTACCGGCGCCAACTTTTCGCTGATCCTGCAGCAGGTGATGGTGGTCGGCGTGATCGCGATTGGCCAGTCACTCATCATCCTGACTGCGGGCATCGATTTGTCGTGCGGCATGGTGATGGCGCTGGGCAGCATCGTGATGACCAAGTTTGCAGCCGACTTCGGCATTCCAGCACCCTTGGCTATTTTGTTAGGCATCGCTTCGACCATGTTGTTTGGCCTGATCAACGGTCTGCTGGTCACGCGCATCAAGCTGCCGCCCTTCATCGTAACGCTTGGCACCTTCAACATCGCCTTTGCCATAACGCAGCTCTATTCGTCCGCGCAAACCGTGACCGAAGTGCCTGAGCTGATGACCTGGCTGGGCAATACATTCAATTTGGGCACCACGCCCGTGGCCTACGGTGTGGTGCTGATGGTTGCGCTGTATCTCGCCACCTGGTTTTGGCTGCGTGACACGGCATCAGGCCGCCATGTTTATGCCGTCGGCAACAACCCCGAAGCCACTCGCCTGGTCGGCATCCCCACGGAGCGTGTGCTGCTGGGCGTCTATGTGCTGGCCGGCTTGTTTTACGGCATCGCCTCGTTGCTCACCGTGGCCCGAACGGGCGTGGGCGACCCCAACGGTGGGCAAACCGAAAACCTGGACGCCATCACCGCCGTTGTGTTGGGTGGCACAAGTTTGTTTGGTGGCCGCGGCGTGATCCTGGGCACGCTGGCGGGTGCCATCGTGGTCGGCGTGCTGCGCAACGGGCTGACCCTGATGGGCGTGTCTTCGGTTTACCAAGTGCTGATCACCGGCATCTTGGTGATCTTGGCCGTCACCGTTGACCAACTCTCACGCAAGGGAGGGCGCTAGTCATGACTGCCCAGCCCAAACTGGTGATGCAGGCCAAAGGCCTGGTCAAGCGCTACGGCCAAGTTACTGCGCTGGATGGCGCTGATTTCGAACTGCGTGCCGGCGAGATCCTGGCCGTGATTGGTGACAACGGCGCTGGCAAGTCGTCGCTCATCAAATGCCTGTCGGGTGCTACGGTGCCCGACGAAGGCAGCATCCAGCTGGATGGCCAGCCGGTGCGCTTCAAGACACCCATCGACGCGCGGCATGCGGGCATCGAGTGCTGCTACCAAGACCTCGCCGTGGCACCGGCCATGACGATTGCCGAGAACCTCTTTCTGGGCCGTGAAATGCGACGCCCCGGATTTGCGGGCAGTGTGCTTCGAATGTTAGACAAGAAGAAAATGCTGGAAACCGCCACCGCGCGCATGGCGGACTTGAAGGTGGGCATACGCTCCATGACGCAGGCGGTAGAAACGCTGTCGGGAGGTCAACGCCAGTGTGTCGCTGTCGCGCGTGCGGCGGCTTTTGCGGAGCACGTGGTCATCCTCGACGAGCCTACCGCTGCGCTGGGCGTCAAGGAAGGCAACATGGTGTTGGAGCTGATCCGCCGTGTTCGCGACAAAGGCCTGCCGGTCATCTTGATCTCACACAACATGCCGCATGTGTTCGAAATTGCCGACCGCATCCATGTGGCGCGGCTGGGGCGTCGTGCGGCGGTGCTGAACCCCAAAAAAATCAGCATGAGCGATACCGTCGCGGTGATGACCGGCGCCATCCCGCCGGAACAGATTCCAGCCGATGTGCTGGCTTGAGCAGCGAGGTGGCTTGTGCTGAAGGGAATTGACCCGCTGCTGACCCCCGAGTTGTTGAAGGTGCTCGCCGAAATGGGCCATGGCGACAGCATTGTCATTGCCGACGCCAACTTCACAGCGACCACCTTGGGCGCCGGTAAACCATTGATTCGCCTGCCCGGCGTGGGTGTGCAGCGCGCGGCCCAGGCGGTGTTGTCGCTGCTGCCCTTGGACGAATCCGTCGCACAACCTGTGAGCTTCATGCAAGTCAGTGGCACGGCCGAAGGCTACCGAAGTGGTCTGCAGCGTGAGCTGATTGCCGCACTGGAGGCGGGCGGTTTGGTCCAGGCGCGACAATTCGAAGCGGTCGAGCGTTTTGCCTTTTATGAGCGGGCGCGGGCGGCCTATGCCATCGTCCACACGGGCGAACTTCAACCGTTTGCCAATTTCATATTTTCCAAGGGCGTGATCGCCCACGCGCTGGTGGCCTGAATGAACGGGTTCACCCAGTTCGCCTGACCTGCCCAAAACCGCTGCGCCACTGTGAACCCTGCTGCCGACGACACCGCCGAACGCCCGCGACTACAGCCGCGGGGCAGCAGCCAAGGTGGATTGCGGCAGTACAACGAGCGTGTGGTGTTGCAGGCGATCCGCGTGCAGGGCGCACTTGCAGGCGCGGAGATCGCCCGCCAAACACGCCTGACCGCGCAAACCGTTTCGCTCATCACCAAGCGCCTGCTGGACGACGGCCTGCTGATCAAAGGCGAGCCCGTGCGCGGCAAAGTGGGGCAGCCATCGGTGCCCCTGTCGCTCAACCCGGATGGCGCTTTTGCCATCGGTATCAAAGTGGGTCGCCGCAGCCTGGACGTGCTGCTGGTTGACTTCACGGGCGCCGTGCGCCAGCGTTGGTCGCTGGCCTACCGCTATCCCGAGCCCCAACAATTGCTTGATGAAATCGCGCGGCGGCTTGTTGAAATCAAACACACCTTGCCCGCGTCTCAATTCGACCGCGTGCAGGGCGTGGGCATCGCCGCGCCGCTGTCGCTGGGCGGCTGGCGAACCTTGCTCGACATGCCGCCAGAGGTCGCCGCGCGTTGGGCCGATACCGACTTGGAGGCAGCGGTAGCGCAACTCACCAACCTGCCGATCAACCTGCTCAAAGACACCGCCTCGGCCTGTGTGGCCGAACTGGTGGCCGGCCGTGGGCGCAGCGTGCGCAGCTTTTTGTATGTGTTTGTTGACACCTTCATTGGCGGTGGTCTGGTGTTAGACAGCCACCTGCGCACGGGCCTGCACGGCAATGCCGGTGCCATCGGGTCCATGCCGCTGGGCCTGGCGACCCTTGGTGCCGTAGAGGCCGGCGCCGCACCCGCTCAATTGCTGAGCGTGGCTTCGCTGCTGAACCTGGAGCAGTTTTATGTAACTGCCGGCCTTGACCCCCAAGCCGCCAGCGACGAGCGGGCCTTGAAGGATGCTTGGCGCCCGCTCACGCAGCGCTGGCTGCTGCAAGCCGGCGAGGCCATCGCACTGGCCATCAACGGCACGGCGTGCCTGCTCGATTTGGAAACTGTCATCGTCGACGGCTCCTTCCACCGCGAGTTGCTAGCCGAGCTGTGCGTGGCCATCCAAACGGCCTTGGACCACTACGACTGGCAAGGTGTCACACGCCCACGCCTGCTGCCCGGCACCATCGGCTCAGACGCACGCGCCATCGGCGGCGCCATGCTGCCGCTGCATGCCAACTTCGCACCCGACAGAGACTTGTTTCTCAAGGCAGGCGCTTAAAGCCGCCGATGCAGTGCAGGCAGCGGGTGCGATGATGGTGGCTTGTTTTTTACAGGCCTGGAAGACCGAATGAACCGCAACCGCCGCAATGTCTGCCTGACCGCCCTGGCTCCCTTGGCTATGGTGCTGCCGAGAGCGTTTGCGCAGTCCTACCCCAGCAAGCCCGTCACCATCATCGTGCCGCAAGCGCCGGGTGGCACCAATGATGCCCTGGGCCGTATCCTGGCGCAGAAACTCACCGAGCGGCTGGGCCAAAGTTTTGTGGTTGAAAACCGAGTTGGCGCAGGTGGCAATATCGGCACCGCGTTTGCCGCCAAGGCGCCTAAAGACGGCCACACCTTGTTGTTGACCATCAGCAGCACGCAGGCCATCAACCCGGCGCTATACAAAAACACGGGCTTCGACCCGGTGAAAGATTTCGACCCCATTGCGCCGGTGGGCGTGGTGCCCAACGTGCTGGTCGTCAACCCCGCCTTTCCGGCGAAAAATCTCAGTGAATTTCTTGCGGCTGCCAAAGCGCAAAAGCCGGGGTACCAATACGCGTCGGCCGGCAATGGCACGCTGAACCACCTGCTTGGCGAGATGTTGAGCAAGGCGGCCGGCTTGGGTTTGGACCACGTGCCGTACAAAGGCGTTGCGCCGGCCATCACCGACGTGATCGGTGGCCAGGTGCCCATGGCTTTTGCCAGCCTGCCTTCTTGCATCGGGCATTTGAAATCAGGCAAGCTGCGCGCGTTGGGTGTGAGCTCGGCCAGGCGCTCGCCGGCCATTGCCGACGTGCCCGCCATTGGTGAACAGGTGCCCGGTTTTGCGGGTGAACTTTGGGTGGGCCTGTTTGCCATCGGCGGAACGCCCGCGCCCATCATCGACCGGCTGGCGGGCGAAGTGGCCGCTATCGTGGGCGCAGCAGATACGGTGGAGCGTTTCGCGGCTTTGGGCGCAGAGCCTCTGCGCGGTGGCCCAGCGCAACTGGCCGCCATGGTCAAAGAAGACTTGGCTCGCTGGGCGCAGATAGTCAAAGCATCGGGAGCCCAGGTGGATTGATGGTGCCGGTGAAAGGAGTCGAACCCTCGACCTTCGCATTACGAATGCGCTGCTCTACCAACTGAGCTACACCGGCGAAAACCCAGCATTATAGAGCTGAGAGCGCCTCAGCCCGCAGCCAAGATGCGCGGGTGGTGCCGGGATCTGAGCTTGCTCAACAGGCCTTTTCAGCCGCTGGCAGCGCACGCCTTGGGCGCAGACTGCGTACAGCAGCACGAAGCAGGCGGTCCGCTCTGGGCCGCGCATTGCTGAGTTAACCTTCCAAATCCATGAGCCTTCAACCGACCGCGCAGGCGCCGATGGAAGTCCTGCCCTTCGAAGTCGCAACGCCGCAGCTTGCAGGGCTGGCCGTTGGGCTGCCGACTCCGACGTTTTCAACCCGAATCGAGGTTTTGAAGCGGCCCGCCCCGCAGCCGCAGCGCCTGGACGAAAAGGCGATTCCTTGGCAGTTGCAGGCGCGTAGCGCGCGCGCGCGAGTCACGCAACGGGGTGACGTCAAAGTTGTACGCGAACGCCAGGCCGACTGGTTGACACAGGCCGGTGTGGCCGAATCGGGCACGCGTGCCGCGCTGCGGGTGCGCCTGATCGGGCAAGGGCTGACGCCCCATTTGCGCGACGAAGCGCTGGCCTGCGTGGCCGCTAAGGTGCACCGTACGCTGGGGCGTGACCCCTACGACTCGCAAATCGAATGTGCCCAGGCCTTGTTGGACGGATTGCTGGTTGAAATGGCTAACGGCGAAGGGAAGTCGCTTGCGGTGGCCATGGCTGCGGCAGCTTTTGCCTTGTCGGGCGAACCAGTGCATGTCTTCACCGCCAACGACTTTCTGGCCGCGCGCGATGCCCGCCAGCATGCGGCCCTGTTTGTTTCTCTGGGCCTGCGGGTGGGGGTTGTCAACGCCGGCTCTAGCCCGCTGCAGCGCCGCGCGGCCTACGGAGCCGATGTGGTTTACGCCACCGCTCAAGAGCTGGCCCGTGACCACTTGCGCGACAGCCATCAGCAGGCCAAAGCCTTGAGCGACGCTGCAAGCGCGCCGGTGCAGGCCGCAGAGCACGCGGGATCGCAAACGCCGATGTTCCCGCGGGGCTTGTGCTGCGCGCTGGTCGATGAAGCTGACCAGGTGCTGATAGATGAGGCCACCGTGCCGCTGGATCTGGTGGAAGTGCAAGAGGATGCCGATCTGTATGCGGCCTGCATCGTTGCGCTGGCCTTGGCGCGACGTGTGCGGCTGGATGTGGACGCTCTGATCGACCTGGCCGATTGCAGTGTGCAGTGGACGGATGTGGGTGTCGCGCGGGTTGAGTTGCTCAGTGCGCCGTTGGGCGCCGGCTGGCTGGGTCGTGCCGACCGACACGACCTGCTGAGCCAGGCTTTGGTGGCGCTGCACGCCTTGCATGCCGACCACGACTATCGGGTGCGCGGCGAACGTGTTGATTTGTTGGGTCACGCGCAAGAACGCCCCGAATGGCCACGAAGTCTTCAGACCTTGGTTGAAATCAAAGAAGGCTGCCGTCCTTCGCCGGTGCTGCGCACGGTGGCGCGCACGCGCTTGCAGCGGCTGTTCCCGCTCTACAAACACCTGGCGGGAACGGCTGCTTCGCTGGCCACTTGTCAGGATGAATTGGCTTTGTTTTACGACCAGCGTGTGCGGGTGGTGCAGCGACGCAAACCCGCCAAGCTGACGGAGCTGCCGCAACAGATCTTCGAAGCCAGCTGCTTGCGCGAGACCGCTGCCGTGCAGCGCGTGAAATCCTTGGTGGCCGAAAGGCGTGCGGTTTTGGTGGGTGTGTCAGACGCCGATGCCGCCGCAGCGCTGTCCGCCGGGCTGCAAGCGGCGGCCGTCGACCACCGGGTCGCCGACGGGCGCGACGATGCGCGAGATGCAGCCCAATTGGAGTGGGCTGGTCAAGCCGGTGCGGTTACCGTGCTGAGCTTGCAGGCCGCGCGGGGCGTCGCCATTCCGGTCGCACCGGAAGTGGCGTCCGTTGGCGGCTTGCACGCACTGGATTTGTTGGACACACCGTGCGCCCGTGCCCGCGCGCACTTCTACGGCCGCGTTGCGTGCCAGAGTGAGCCTGGCAGCGCCGAAACCTGGCATGCGGCTGATTTGCCATGCTGGGACCGCACCTGGTTGGACCTGCCAGCCAAAGGGTCGCCGCAATGGATGGTGGACGCCGCCAGCCGCATGCAGCAGCTGGTGCACCGCTGGGCCACGCGCCGCGAGCGGCGCCGCTTGTTGTTGGGTTGATCCTTATTGGGCTGAGGGGCTCGCCGTGGCCGACTCGGCCGCGTTCTGGTAGTCCAGCACCTTCTGCACTTCATTGCGCGAGCCCAGCACCACAGCCACGCGCTCGTGCAGCTTGGTGGGCTGCAGGTCCAGGATGCGATGCGTGCCGTTGATGGCCATGCCGCCCGCTTGCTCGATGAGGAAGGACATGGGGTTGGCCTCGTACAGCAAACGCAGCTTGCCCGGCTTCTCGGGCTCGCGCTTGTCCCAGGGGTACATGAAGACGCCGCCCCGGCACAGGATGCGGTGCACGTCGGCCACCATGCTGGCCACCCAGCGCATATTGAAGTCTTTGCCGCGCGGTCCTTCTTTGCCGGCCAGGCAGTCGTCGATGTAGCTGCGCACGGGCGGTGCCCAGTGGCGCATGTTGCTCATGTTGATGGCAAATTCTTTGGTGTCCGCAGGAATGGTCACCTCGTCCTGCGTGAGGACAAATGAGCCCTGTTCGCGGTCCAGCGTGAACATCGCCACGCCGTCGCCCACGGTCAGCACCAGTGTGGTCTGCGGGCCATAGACGCAATAGCCCGCTGCAGCCTGTTGTTTGCCTGGCTGCAAGAAGTCTTCTTCGCTCACGCCGCGCGAATGGCCCACTTTGCGCAGCACTGAAAAGATGGTGCCGATGGAGACGTTCACGTCGATGTTGGACGAGCCGTCCAGCGGATCGAACAACAACAGCAGCTCGCCTTGCGGGTAGCGGTTGGGCACCACGTGAATGCTGTCCATCTCTTCGCTGGCCATGGCTGCCAGGTGGCCGCCCCACTCGTTGGCCTCGATCAGCACTTCGTTGCTGATGACGTCCAGTTTCTTCTGCACCTCACCTTGCACGTTGTCGGTGCCGGCGCTGCCCAGTACGTCACCCAGGGCACCTTTATTCACGGAAATGGCGATGCGCTTGCAGGCGCGCGCCACCACTTCAATCAACAAGCGCAGCTGCGGCGGTATGTGGCCGTGCTTGCGTTCTTGTTCAACAAGATATTGCGTGAGGCTGACTTTCCGGGTCATGACGGGCTCTCCTGGGGCTGGGCGTGTGCAGATTCAATCCTGCAGCGCGCGGCTGACAATTTCTTGAACATCGGCACTCAGGTCGGTCCTGGACGCGACCCGGGCGATGGCTTCACGGGCGGCGCTGCGGCAGGGTTCTGCCAGGCGACGCCAACGGTCCAATGCTCGCGCCATGCGCGCAGCCAGTTGCGGATTGAAAGCGTCGATTTCCACCACTTTTTCCGCCCACAGAACATAACCTGCGGCGTCAGTGCGGTGAAAAGCCGCCGGGTTGGCTTGCCAAGCAAACAGCAAGGCGCGTGCGCGGTTGGGATTGCTCAGTGAAAAGTCAGGGTGTTGCAGCAACTGCCTTACGCGGCCGAAGACGCGGCCGTCGCGCTCGGGCGCCTGCGCCTGGATGCTGAACCACTTGTCCACTACCAAAGCGTCTTGAGCAAACAGGCTGTGCATGCGCGCCAGCGCAGGGGCTGCCAACTCGGCATGCACCTTGACCAGCGCGCCCAAAGCGCCGAGCCGGTCGGTCATATTGTTGGCATCTTTGAAGCGCTGGTAGGCGCGGCCTGGCCAGACGGTCTCGCCTGTTTCCACCGAGCGCCGCACCAACATGCCCAGCGCGAGATTGGCCAAGGCCCGTTGCCCCGATTGCTGCGCATCGGGCACATAACCGGCGCGCACTTGGTGGCTTTCAAAGGCCCAGACCCAGTCGTCGTGCAGCTCGCGCGCCAGTTGGCTGAGCATGCTTTCGCGCACGGCGTTCACGCGTGCCGCGTCGGCGGGTTCGATCAGGTCAAACCACTCGCGCTCTGAAGGCAGATTCAGCACCAGCTCTTTGAAGGCTGGGTCCAGGTCGGTTTGGCGAAGCACTTGACGCAGTGCTCCGACGAGCGCGGTGTCCAGCCAGGGGCCTTCCCCGACTGCGGCCACAGCGGTGCGCGCGCGCGCCAGCAGCAAGCGCTGCGAGGCTTCCCAGCGGTTGAAAGCGTCGCTGTCCGCGCTGAGCAAGCGCAGCAGGCTGCTGTCGCTCAGGCCGTCGTCCAACAGCACGGGCGCCGAAAAGCCGCGCAGCAGCGAAGGCAGCGGTTCGCAGGGCACATCAACAAAACAGAAGCTTTGTGCCGCCTGGGTGAGCACCAAGGTGCGCTCCAGGCCCACGGCCTGCGCCTCACCATCCAGGCGCAGAGGCATGGCTCGGTTGTTCTCATCCAACAGGCCCATGGTGACGGGAATCACCTGCGCCTCACCGGGCACGGCTCCGGCCAATTGGCCCGGCCGCTGAGCCAGTGTGAGCACATAGGTTTGGGCATTGGGGTCCCATTGGCCGTGGGCAGCCAAGTGCGGTGTGCCGGCCTGTGAATACCAGCGTTTGAAGCTGTCCAGGTGCTCAGCCAAGGGGCTGCCCGGGTTGGCGTCGGCAATCGATTGTGCAAAGTCGTCGCAAGTGACGGCCTGGCCGTCGTGGCGCTGGAAATACAGCGTCATGCCACGCGCAAAACCGTCTCGGCCCACCAGGGTCTGCATCATGCGCACGACCTCGGCGCCCTTTTCGTAGACGGTGGACGTGTAGAAGTTGTCGATGGCGGAATAGCTGTCGGGCCGAACCGGGTGCGCCATGGGGCCACCGTCTTCAGGGAACTGCACCGCGCGCAAAGCACGCACATCTTCAATCCGCTTGACGGCGCGCGCCGATGCGCTGCCGGCCATGTCCTGGCTGAATTCTTGGTCGCGGAAGACGGTCAGGCCTTCTTTGAGCGACAGCTGGAACCAGTCGCGGCAGGTGATGCGGTTGCCGGTCCAGTTGTGGAAATACTCGTGCGCCACCACGCTTTCGATGCCGGCAAAGTCGGCGTCCGTTGCGGTGGCGGCGCTGGCCAAAACGTACTTCGTGTTGAAGATGTTCAGGCCCTTGTTCTCCATGGCGCCCATGTTGAAGTCTTCAACGGCCACGACCATGAAGCGCTCCAGGTCCAGCGGCAGGCCGAAGCGGGCTTCGTCCCAAACGACTGAAGCGATGAGTGAATTCATCGCGTGCTCGGTCTTCTCCAGATCGCCGCGCTTGACGTAGATCTCCAGCAGGTGGTCTTTGCCACTGCGTGTGCGGATCTTCTGGCGGCGGCTCACCAAGTCGGCTGCTACCAAGGCAAACAGGTAGCTGGGCTTGGGGAATGGATCGTGCCACTTGGCAAAGTGGCGACCGCCGTCCAGCGCGCCTTCTTCAACCAGGTTGCCGTTGGACAGCAGCACCGGGTATTTGGTTTTGTCCGCGCGCAGGGTGCAGGTAAAAACCGCCATCACATCCGGGCGGTCCAGGAAGAAGGTGATGCGGCGAAAACCTTCGGCCTCGCACTGCGTAAACAAGCCGCTGCCGCTGGCATACAAGCCGCTGAGCTGCTTGTTCTTTTCGGGCGCGCAGGTGTTGCGCAGCGTGAGTTCGAAGTCGCGGTCGGGGGCTTCGATGATGAGATCGTCGCCGTCTTGGCGAAAGCTCACGGGCTCGCCGTCAATGAGGCAGCGCATCAGCGTCAAGTCTTCGCCTTTGAGCACCAACGGCCCATGCGGCTGCGCAGGGTTGCGCTTAAGCATCATCTTGTTGGTCACCAGGGTCTTCGCCCGGTCCAGGTCGAAGCTGAGGTCGACAGTGGTGATCCAGTAGGTCGGGGCTTGGTAGTCCAGACGATGAACCACGGTGGCAGTGCCTTCGCGCATGGGTGACTCTCAGGTGGAAAGTTGGGGAGCCGGGCCGATAACGGCCAAGTCGAAGCCGTGCAGGTCGGGCACGGCGCAGATCAGGTTATCGAAACAGGCAAAAGCCTCGGCCGGCACGGAGCTGGTTATGGCCACGGCGCGCATGCCCGCCCGGCGCGCAGCTTCGATGCCCAGTGGGGCGTCTTCAAAGACCACGCAGCGGTCAGGCTCGACGCCCAGTCGGCGCGCGGCTTCCAAAAACAGATCCGGGTGCGGCTTGCCGCGGAAACCCTGCTCGGGGTTGACCATGGTGGCCACATGGCGGTCGAAGCCGAAGCGCTGGTAGGCCACCGCCACATTCTTGGTGGGCCCGGCGGTGCACACGGCTTGTTTGTAGCCGGCAGCCGCGCAGCGGGCCAGCAAATCTTCCGCGCCGCCGATGGCTTGCAACTGCTGGACGGCGAGGTCCCGGTAGAGCTGCTCCTTCTCGTCGCTCAAGGCGGCGATGCGTGCGGCGTCGCTGTCTGGCATCAGTTCGGCCATGATTTCAGGCCCGCTGCGGCCGGCAGTCGCCTGGAAGAAACCTGCCAAGTCGAAGGGAAGGCCATGCCGGTCGTGCCACAACTGCCAGCTCTGGTCGTGCAAGCGCATGCTGTCGATCAGCGTACCGTCCAGGTCATAGAGCAGCCCCTCGACGGCCATCACAGGCCCTGCTTCAGGCTGGCTGTGATGAACTCGTCCAGGTCGCCGTCCAACACCTTCTGCGTGTTGGAGATCTCGACATTGGTGCGTAAGTCTTTGATGCGGCTCTGGTCGAGCACGTAGCTGCGAATCTGGTGGCCCCAGCCGACATCGGTCTTGGTGTTTTCCAGCTTTTGCTGTTCTTCCTGGCGCTTGCGCATCTCGTGGTCGTACAGGCGCGAACGCAGTCGCTTCCAGGCCACATCGCGGTTGCTGTGCTGGCTGCGGCCATCTTGGCACTGCACGACGATGCCGGTTGGGATGTGCGTCAGCCGCACGGCCGAGTCTGTTTTGTTGATGTGCTGGCCACCCGCGCCGCTGGCGCGGAAGGTGTCGGTGCGCACATCAGAAGGGTTGATGTCGATTTCAATCGAATCGTCCACTTCCGGGTACACAAACAGCGAGGCAAAACTGGTGTGGCGCCCGCCCGCGGAGTCAAACGGGCTTTTGCGCACCAGGCGGTGTACGCCGGTTTCGGTGCGCAGCAGACCAAAGGCGTAGTCGCCTTCCACCTTGATGGTGGCGCTTTTCAGGCCCGCCACGTCGCCCGCAGTTTCATCTTCGAGCGTGGCCTTGAAGCCCTTGCGCTCGGCGTACTTGAGGTACTGGCGCAGCAGCATGCCGGCCCAGTCGCAGGCCTCGGTGCCGCCAGCGCCGGCCTGAATGTCGATAAAGCAGTTCAGCGGGTCGGCCGGGTTGCTGAACATGCGGCGGAACTCCAGCTGTTCCACGGTGGCCTTGAGCGTTTCGGCCTCAGCCTGCATCGCGGCCAGGCCGTCAAAGTCGCCTTCGGCTTTGGACATGTCGTACAACTCGGCGTTGTCGTCGAGGTTGCTGGTGAGGTGGTCGATGGTTTGCACCACCGTTTCCAGCACCTTTTTCTCTTTGCCGAGTTCCTGAGCGCGCTTGGGGTCGTCCCAGACGGCAGGGTTTTCTAGGGCGGCGTTGACCTCGTTCAGCCGCAGTGCTTTGCGGTCGTAGTCAAAGATACCCCCGGAGCTGCCCGGTACGCGCCTTGAGATCGGCGAGCAGCGTGCCGATGGCGTTGATGTCTTCAGTGTCCATAACTGCAGGATTTTGGCATGGCGGCCCGCAGTGGGCTGCGCCGCAGCTTCAAGGGCCCAGAAAGTCCGCCAAGAGTGCAGCCAGCCCGGCCGGGTCGTCATGGTGCAGCATGTGACCGCAGGCATCCAGGCGCTCGCGCCGGACTTGAGGCACCACGTTCAGGCGCTCATGGAATTCGGCCAGGGAGTAACGCTTCTGCCACCAGGTGCTGAGGTCCGTCTGTCCGCCTTCAACCCACAACAGCGGAGCCTGGATGGCGGCCCAAGTTGCGAGGATTTCATCCACGCGGTACAGCACGGGGTTCACACGCTTGTGCGCGGGGTCACACAGCACCTGCCAGCGGCCTTGGGCATCGGGCGCTGCCCAATGGCTTGCCAGCCAGGCTGCTTTGTCTGTCGGCAGCCGGGCGTTGTTGGTCTGAAGGCGTGCCGCCACAGCGGATTGACTGTCGAAGCCCTTGAAGGATTGGGGCGCTTTCAGCTCGTCCAGCCACTTGGCCATGCGCTTGGGCGCGTCTTGCGCGTCGGCCTTGGGCAGGCCAAAGCCTTCCAAGTTGACCAGGCGGCGGATGCGCTGTGGCCGCGCGCCGGCATAACTCATGACCACGTTGCCGCCCATGCTGTGGCCCAGCAAGTCGATGGGAGAGTTGGGCGAGATGTGGTCGATCAACGCGTCCAGGTCGCCCAGGTAGTCGGCAAACCAGTAGGCATCGCTGCCGCTGTTGCTGCTCAGGCCGAAGCCGCGCCAGTCGGGCGCCACGATGCAGCGCTGGGGGCCTTCCAGCCGCGCCAGCGCATCCACCACAAACTGAAACGAAGCGCCGATGTCGGCCCAGCCGTGCACCATGACCAATGGCGGCCGTTCAGGTGAACAGTCTGAAAGTTCACCCCAGCGCAGCGCGTGCATTCGCAGGCCACGCAGCGTGACGAACTCACTGTGGGCCCGACGAAGCGGGGCGTAGGGCTTGAGGGCGGAGACGGGCTGCGAGCCTGTGGCAGGCTCGGCCGATGTGATTTTGGCGGACATGCCGCCACTGTAATTTGAAGCGCCTGCGCGCGCGGGCGCTGGGCTTTGGCCTCAGGCCTCAGGCCATTGCCATCTCACCCAAAGTTTGCGTTGCCGGTGCATGTTTGAGCGTGCGCGCCGACACTGCGCTGGTGATGGCGTAGTCAGGCTCCATGGTGTCGCGCCGGGTCACTTCAGTCACGCTGTGCCCCTTGCCGTCAAAGAGCACGATCACCTGCGGTGTCATGACTGTAGGCCCGCGTTTGATGACCACGCCGGTTTCGCCCGAAGCCAGTGCCACATAACAGCCGGGCGGGTAGACGCCAAACTCTTTGACCAAGGCTGCAGAGACCGGGTTGCTCGGGTCGCGCATGAAGATCTCGCGTGTGGCGCGGTCGGCGGGCAGGGCATCTCGGTTGCTGCGCGGGCTCAGCTTGGCCGCGTAAACGTCGGCCTTGTTCAGCAGCGACGCCAGCTCGCCGGAGCTGCGCAGGCCCATCGGGTAACCGCTGCCGTCGGGCGCTTCGTGGTGCTGTTCCACGGCCTGCAGCCAGTCCGGGTCGGCCACGCCGGCCATTTCAAGCAAGGCGCGGCTGCGCATGGGGTGGGTCTGGATGAATTGGCGCTGCTCGGCCGTTGGGCTGCACGGCTGCGCGGCCAGCAGGCCCTGCAACTCGAAGATGGACAGGTTCATCGTCAAAGCGGCCTTGAATGCGCGGTTGGAGTCGAAGTCGCTCCAGCGCAGGCGCTGCGCCACCAGGCGGCAAACGATGGCCGTGTGGATGGCGTGGTTCAAACCGTATTGGGTATGGGCGTTGCCTTCTTGGCGCATCACCTGCAGGATGGCCAAATCGGGGTCGCGCGTGATGAGCGCTTGCACCGGCTCGCTAGCCTCGTCCAAGGCTTCGCGCAGGGTTTCCGCTTCGGGGTTGTTCAGCACCGTGCGCACGCGGTCCATGTGGGTGGACCACAACTTGGGCAGCTCGCTGGCTTCCGCCTCGGCTACGGCTTGCGCGGGTTTCACCAGCTCGTCCAAGCTGACCAGCGTTCCTCGATCAAAAAGCTTTTGCAGCTGATCCTGGCTGCCCAGCGCCTGCCCCTTGGCCAGCAACAGGGTGCGGTCATTGTTGTAGACATTGAACGGCAAAGGCCGGCCTGCCTGCACGCGCTGGATAACCAAATGCAGTGGTGTGAACCCCATCATGACGTTTCCTTAGGTGCCGGCCTTGAGTGGCCGGTCGTTCGCCCATTCCCTGATTGATCGTTATTTCGGCCGATTCGCCCCAAACCAAAAGCAGAATGAGGCTGGCCTTCACCCCAGAATTCGCGAACCATGTCCACTTTCCAAATTCGCCCTGCCGAGCCGGACGACGTACCCGCCATCGTGGGCCTGATCCGTGAACTGGCCGAGTTCGAGCACTTGGCCCACCTGATGCAGGCCACGCCGCAAACCCTGGGTCCGCATCTGTTTGGCGCCAAGCCGGTGGCTGAAGCCTGGGTTGCCGAGGCTGGCGGCAGCGTGGTGGCGTTTGCGCTGTGCTTCACCAATTTCTCAACCTTCCTGGCCAAGCCAGGGCTTTACCTCGAAGACCTCTACGTGCAACCTGCCTGGCGCGGCCACGGCATCGGCAAAGCCTTGCTGCAGGAGTTGGCCGCCCTGGCCGTGAAGCGCGGTTGTGGTCGGTTCGAGTGGAGCGTATTGGACTGGAACGAAAACGCCATTCGCTTCTATGAAAGCCTTGGCGCCACCGTGATGCCCGACTGGCGCATCTGCCGCGTCACGGGTGAGGCGCTGAGCACGCTGGGGAGCAGCACGTGACATGGCGCGGCGCCCGCCTGCCCTTGCCGAAAAAAATGGCAGTAAGGCTGACATTCAAGCTGGCACTGCTGGCCAGCGCGGTGCCGGCCTTTGCAGCCGTGGATGTGGATGCCCTGTGGAACTACGCCGACCCTGCCGCCAGCGAACAGCGCTTTCGGCTGGCCCTGGCGAAAGCGCAAGGCGCAGACGCGGCTGTTCTGCGCACCCAGATTGCGCGCAGCTTCAGCCTGCGCAAGCAGTTTGACGAAGCCCACCAGGTGCTCGATGAACTTGAGCCCCAGTTGGCCGCAGCGGGCGCTGAGGCCCGCGTGCGTGCCTTGCTCGAACGGGGCCGCACCTGGCGCAGCGCGAAGCAAGCCCAGCGCGCGCAGCCGCTGTTTCATCAAGCCTTTGAGGCAGCGGATGCGGCCCAGTTGCAGGTCTTGGCTGCCGATGCCCTGCACATGCTGGCGCTGGCCGCACCCTCACTGGACGAGCGTGTGCAGTGGAACCAGCGCACC
The DNA here is from genome assembly GCA_965249635.1 of Rubrivivax sp. Classification (GTDB taxonomy): domain Bacteria; phylum Pseudomonadota; class Gammaproteobacteria; order Burkholderiales; family Burkholderiaceae_C; genus Rubrivivax. The sequence continues at coordinate 1,229,570 of OZ252249.1, forward strand.
GTTACGTACGCCCGCAGCGCCGCCGACCCCAAAGCCCGCTATTGGGCCGCCGTGGCGATGAATAACTTGGGCAGCGACTTGCGTGAAGCGAATCGACTGGCTGAAAGCCTGGCTGCTTTTGAAGAGGCGTTGCTGGCGTATGAAGCGGCCGGTCGAGCTGCGACGGTGCGTGTGGCCCGTTGGCAAGTGGCCAATGTGATGCGCCTGCTGGGCCGCCATGACGAAGCGCTGGCTCTGCAGCTGGCACTGGAGCGCGACAACGATGCAGCCGCCACACCCGACCGGTATGTATATGACGAGTTGGCTTTGCTGAGCGCCGCACGGGGTGATACCGCCCGCGCGCAGCACTATCGAAGCCTGCGCCAAGCGATGGAGACCCAAACACCATGAGCCCAAGCAGGATGAGCCAGCGTGACCGTTACGCGCAAATCCACGGCAGCTTTCGCTGGAAAGTGCCACACACCTTCAACATCGCCCAGGTTTGCTGCACCCGCTGGGCGCACAGCACGCCCCAAGCCGTTGCGGTGATCGCAGAGCGCGAAGACGGCACGGTCGTCAAGCACACGTATGCGCAACTGCAAGAACAAGCTAACCGCTTGAGCCATGCGCTGCGGCGCCTGGGCGTGCAGCGGGGCGACCGTGTGGCCATCGTCATGCCGCAGTGCGTTGAAACGGCGGTTGCACACCTGGCGGTTTACCAGCTCGGTGCCGTGGCGATGCCCTTGTCGCAACTCTTCGGCCCCGAGGCGCTGGAATACCGCTTGGCGCACAGCGAAGCGCGGCTGGCCATCGTGGACGAAAGCGCCATGGCCAACGTGCAGGCGGTGCGGGCAGCGGTGCCCACGCTGCTGCACGTGCTGGCCGTGGGCGCGGCTGAAGGGCAGGGCGACCTGGACTGGCGCAGCACACTGGCCGCACAGGCGCCGCGTTTTATTGCAGAGAAAACCCTGGCTGACGACGCGGCCGTGCTCATCTACACCAGCGGTACCACTGGCCCGCCCAAAGGCGCGCTGATGCCGCACCGCGCGCTGATCGGCAACCTCACCGGTTTTGTATGCAGCCAGAACTGGTTTCCCCACAGCGCTTCAGCAGGGGGCCGCACGGACCAATCGGTCTTCTGGTCTCCGGCCGACTGGGCCTGGACCGGCGGCCTGATGGATGCGCTGCTGCCCACGCTGTATTTCGGCCGCCCCATCGTCGGCTATCAAGGCCGCTTTGCGCCCGAGCGTGCGTTTGAGCTGATGCAACGCCACCGTGTGACGCACAGCTTCTTGTTCCCCACGGCTTTAAAGGCCATGCTGAAAGCCGTGCCCCAGCCGCGCCAGCACTACAAGCTGCACCTGCAGGCCATCATGAGCGCCGGTGAGTTGGTGGGCGACACAGTATTTGACTACTGCAAACAAGAGTTAGGCGTTGTCGTCAACGAGATGTTTGGCCAGACCGAGATCAATTACATCGTGGGCAACTGCACCCAAAGCCGCACCCAAGCCAGCACCCAAGCCCAAACGCGCAGCTTGGTCGCGCGCAGCAACCCGGCGCCGGGCTGGCCTGCTAAACCCGGCAGCATGGGCCGGCCCTACCCCGGCCACCGCGTGGCGGTGATTGATGACGATGGCCACGAATGCCCGCGCGGCACACCCGGCGACGTGGCCGTGCATCGGCGGGACATCCATGGTCACCCCGACCCAGTCTTCTTCCTCGGTTACTGGAAAAACGACGAAGCCACGCGCAACAAGTTCACGGGCGACCCCGCCAACAGCTGGTGCCGCACCGGCGACATGGCCGTCATGGACGAGCAGGGCTACCTTTGGTACCAAGGCCGCAGCGACGACATGTTCAAGTCGGCCGGCTACCGCATCGGACCCAGCGAAATTGAGAACTGCCTTGTCAAACACTCCGCTGTAGCCAACGCGGCGGTGGTGCCCAAGCCCGATGCCGAACGCGGGGCACTCGTCAAAGCCTATGTGGTGCTTGCTGCCGGCCACCAGGCCAGCCCTGCCCTCATCGCCGAATTGCAGCAACACGTGCGCGGCAAGCTGGCACCTTACGAATACCCGAAAGAAATCGAATTTATCGACGCCTTGCCCATGACCACCACCGGCAAGGTGCAGCGGCGGGTGTTGAGGTTGCGGGAAGAGGAGAAGGCTGCTGGCAAAGCTTGATCGTTGGCCGGGGGATGCATCGGGCTCCATTCGCGGCGCACGAATCAGAAAGCAACGGCTCCAGGCTCAAGCGCCAGCTTTGAATTGCATGCTCACGCTGATCAGGCTGGAAACCATCACGACGAGTTGCAACAGGTTGATCAAAATGGCGGTGGCGTGGGTTCTGCGAAACCCGCGAATGGCGTCGGTTTGTTGTTCCGTCTCGATCCGCGCGCCGAGGACATCCATCCTCGAAATCAGTTTCTTGCGCAAGATGTAGGCCAACAAAGCCAGTGCGGCAGTACCCACTGCAAAGTCGTAGCGACCGGCCAGTGCAAAGCTCAACGCCGCCGCGGCCGCGGAAGTGCAGGCGGCCACGTAATAGATATTGAAGAAGCCGCGCACAAAACGCGCGTCAAGCGGTGTGTCGTGCTTCAAAACCAGCAGCGGTATCGAGCCCATGATGAAGTAGGCCGTGCTCATGAGTAGCGCGCCGGAAAAAAGCAAGGCTGCTATTAGCGCGGCAGACATCACCGCCCCACCCGCATCAGCGTGCTCTTGCCAAACAGGCTTTCAATCAAGTCCACCGCCAGCTCGGCCGTGCGGTTGCGCACGTCCAGGGCGGGGTTGAGTTCCATGATGTCCAGGCTGGCCAGGCGGCCGCTGTCGGCGATCATTTCCATGCACAGTTGCGCTTCGCGGTAGGTGGGGCCGCCGGGCACGGTGGTGCCCACGCCGGGGGCGATGTCGGGGTCCAGGAAGTCAACGTCGAAGCTCACGTGCAGGTGGGTGTTGGCGTCCAGCGTAGCCAGGGCCAGTTCCATGGTGTGGCGCATGCCCATCTCGTCGATGTAGCGCATGTCAAACACTTCAAGTCCTTGGTCATGCACGAAACGTTTTTCGCCAGCGTCCACGCTGCGAATGCCGATTTGCCGCACCCAGCGCGGGTTGATGGCGGGCACCTGGTCGCTCATGCTGATGAGCTCTTGCGGGCCGTGGCCGCACAGGCAGGCCACGGGCATGCCGTGCAGGTTGCCGCTGGGTGTGAGTGTGCTGGTGTTGAAGTCGGCATGGGCGTCCAACCACAGCACGCGCAGCTTTTTGCCTGTGCTTCGGCAATGGCGCGCGACGGCGCTGATGGAGCCGATACCCAGACAGTGGTCGCCGCCGAGCAGAACGGGCAAATGGCCCTGCTGCAGCTCGCTGGCCACGGCGTCGTGCACGGCTTGGTTCCAGGCGGTCACTTCGGCCAGGTGGCGGTAGCCGTTGGCGGCAGGTAGCCAGGGGTTGGCGGGGCCGTTGAGGTTGCCCCGGTCTAGCACTGTCAAACCGCGGTTTTCCAGGGCCGCTTTGAGGCCTGCCACGCGCAAGGCTTCAGGCCCCATGCTGGCGCCACGCGCGCCCGCGCCGATGTCGGTCGGAGCGCCAATCAGGGCTAAGGTGGGGTTCAAGGCGGTGCCTCTTGCTGCGCAAGGCCATCTTGGGCCGGTGCGTCAACTTTAGATCACGCGGTCGCCCTCAAGCCTTTGTTTTGCCGAACAGGTCTTTCACCTCTTCGGGGTCGTCATCGTCTTCATCATTTTCGGCACGTTCATCGTCGTCGTGCGCGGTCATGATGGTCAACAGGTCCACCTGTTTCCACGCGGGTGCGCCCATCATGGCCGATGCCAACAGGCCGCCACCACGTGTCAGCCACCAGACCAAGCCCACCGACAAGCCCACGCTGGCCACATGCTCGGCCTTCGTGAATTGCAGCAGCAGTTCATCCATCGGCTCTGTGCTGCGGCTGCGTTGCCCGCTCAGCAATGCGTCGTCCTGCGCTTCATCGCTGCCGTCGCCGCCGCGACGCCCGCCGCCCCATTGGCGCCCCATCAAATCCGCCACCCGCAAGGCCTGTGCTTCACTGTCGCTTTGCACCAGGGCGGCCATGGCATCGGGCAAGGGGCTGGGGCCGGCCATTGCGGCTTCGGATGAAGCGGGGCTGACGATGGCGACTTCGGTAACAACACGGCGCAGGGCGTCCTGGCGCTGAAGCCCAGCGCTGCCGTCAAGGCCTTGCAGCTCGCGCAGAAGGGCATCCAGGCGTGCGCGAACGGCAGCGGCGTCCACGTCTTCGGCCAGTTCGGCGGCGACCCAGCCGGGTGCCTTCGGGCCCGGTTCGGATTCTTCTGCCGAAAGGTCATCAGATCGTTCGCTGTCAGTTGTCGACGGCCCCGCTGCGTTAGAAGGTAAGGCGCGCGCGGCGTCATCAAAGACTATCGCGCCCGGAATCACGAAGGCCAGGTTTCGGACCCGGCGCTCGCCTTGGCTGTCCGTCACCTCGACCAGCAAAGTGTGGGTGGAGCCGCCACCCTGCGAAGCTGGTGAGTTACCGGTGAAGCGGATGTCGCCCGTGCGCGAATCGATGACGAAGCGGCCGCCTGCATCGTCCAGCAGCGCAAATGCCACCGTGTCGCCCGAGTCCTGATCGGAACCTCCAATGGTGGCCACCACCTCGTCGGGTTGCGGCTGAGCGTTCAGCTGCACGGCGGCTGGCATCAGCAAAACCGGCGGGTCGTTCGCATCGCCCACGCGAATGCGCAGCGCCATGTCGTCTGCGCCGCCATCGGGGTCGGTCACGCGCAGCACCAGCTCGTACTGCCCATCGGTGTTGGCGTCCTGCGGGTTCTCAAAGTCGGGGGCCTGTACAAAGCGCAGCTCGCCTGTCAGCGCGTCCACGCTGAAGAGCCCAGCGTCGGCGCCGCCCGAGATCCTGAAGCGCAAGCTATCGACAGCATGGTCCACGTCGCCGCCTGAAGCCTGGCGCACGGCCGTGCTGTTCTCGTCATGTTGCAGCGTGAGGTCGTTCGTTTGGCCATTCACGAGCAAGATGGGTGCGTCATTGACCGGGGTGTAGCTCACGAGCGTTGCGAGCGAATTCGAGTTCAAGCTGCCGTCGCTGGCGCTCAGACTGAAGCTGGGCGCGGTTTCGTCGCCGTCGTCTACAAACTGAACCAGCCCACCGGCGAGTTGCGCTGACGTGAAGCTGGTAATTGGCGTGCCCGCCGCGCTGTTTAGCTGCAGGTAGCCGCCCGCCACAGCATCGACGTTGAAGATGAAAGCCGTGCTGTCGGGGTCCATGACGGTGACATCGGCGGGCGCTAGCGTGACGGTTGTGCCTTCGTCCACGCGCCATGAGGCGGCTGCCAGTTCTGGCGCATCGTTGACATGGATGAGGCTAACCGCTACGGCCAGCGTATTGGAGTTCAAGGCGCCGTCGTTCGCAGTGAGGCTGAAGCTGGGCGGGGCTTCGTCACCATCGTCTACAAACTGCACCTGGCCCGTCGCCAGTTGCGCCGAGCTGAAGCTGGTGATGGCCGTGCCCGTTGCGCTGCTCAGCTGGAAGATGCCGCCAGAGAGGCCGCTGACCGTGAAAATGAAGCTGCCGCTGTCGCTGTCCGTGACCGACAAATCGCTCGGCGCCCAAGTAACCGTAGCGCCTTCGCTGACCGTCAGCGATGCGGCTGCTAGCACGGGAGCGTCGTCCACGGGCGTGAAGGTGATCGTGGTTGCCAGGGTGATGGAGCTGAGCGCCCCGTCATCGGCGGTCAGGTTGAAGCTGGGTGCCAGCTCATCCCCGTCGTCCACAAACTGCACCAGGCCAGCGGCCAACTGCGTCGACGTGAAGGTGGTGATCGGCGTGCCTGCTGCGTTGACGAACCGGAAGAAGCCGCCCGAGAGGCCGCTAACCGTGAAGCTCAGCACACTGTTGTCAGGGTCCGCGCGACTGATGTCGCTTGAGGCCCAGGTGACGGTAGCCCCTTCGCTGACCCTCAACGCAGCGGCGCTCAGAACCGGTGCATCGTTCACCGGCGCATAGGTGATGGTGGCGGCCAAGGTGTTGGAGCCGAGCGCGCCATCGTGGGCCGTCAGGCTGAAGCTGGGCGCTAGCTCATCGCCGTCGTCCACAAACTGCACCAGGCCGGCGGCCAACTGCGCCGATGTGAAGCTGCTGATAGCCGCACCCGGCGCGCTGCTGAGCTGAAAGCGCCCGCCGCTCAAGGCGCTGACGGTGAAGCTGAAGCTGCTGCTGTCCGGGTCTGCAACCACGAGGTCGGCGGGTGTCAACGTCACCGTGGCAGCTTCACTCAGCGCCAGTGACAACGCTGTGATCGTCGGGGCATCGTTGACCGGCGTCAGCGTGATGCTTGCGGAAAGCGTATTCGAGCTCAGTGCGCCGTCGTTGGCCGTCAGATTGAAGCTGGGTGCCAGCTCATCACCGTCGTCCACGAACTGAACCAGGCCAGCGGCCAACTGTGCTGAACTGAAGCTGGTGACCGGTGTGCCCGCTGCACTGCTCACTTGGAAGTAGCCGCCCGAGAGCCCGCTGACGGTGAACATGAACGCAGCGTTGTCAGGGTCCGAAACGGTGATGTCGCCCGGCAGCAAAGTCACCGTGGCACCTTCGCTGACCGTCAGTGAAGCGGCGGCAAGAACCGGTGCATCGTTCACCGGCGTGTAGCTGATGTTGACGGCCAGGGTGTTGGAGTTGAGCGCGCCATCGCTGGCAGTGAGGCTGAAGCTGGGCGCCGTCTCGTTGCCGTCGTCGACAAACTGCACCAGGCCAGCGGCCAACTGCGCCGAGCTGAAGCTGGTGATGGCTGTGCCCGGCGCGCTGCTGAGCTGGAAGATGCCGCCGTTCAACGCGCTCACCGTGAAGTTGAAGGCCACGCTGTCAGGGTCTGAGACTGCAACGTCGCCCGCGGCCAGTGTCACCGTGCCGCCTTCGCTGAGCGTCAGTGAAGCGGCCACCAGCACGGGCGCGTCGTTCACTGGCGTGTAGTTGACCGTTGCGGCCAGGCTGTTGGAGTTCAGCGTGCCGTCGTGGGCGCTCAGGCTGAAGGCCGGCGCGGTCTCGTCGCCGTCGTCTACAAACTGCACCAGGCCAGCGCCCAGCTGCGCTGAGCTGAAGCTGGTGATGGGTGTGCCCGGCGCGTTGCCGAGCTGGAAGCTGCCACCTGAAATGCCGCTGACCGTGAAGGTGAACGCGCCGCTGTCGGAGTCCGAAACCGCAATGTCGCCGGAGCCCCAGGTGACCGTGCCACCCTCGCTGACCGTCAATGCAGCGGCCGTCAGCACCGGCGCATCGTTCACGGGCGTGTAGGTGATGCTGGCGGCCAAGGTGTTGGATGCCAGCGCGCCATCGTGCGTGCTGAGGCTGAAGCTTGGAGCAAACTCATTGCCATCATCGACAAACTGCAACAATCCAGCGCTCAGTTGCGCTGAGCTGAAGCTGGTGATGGGCGTACCCGGCGCGCTGCTGAGCTGGAAGCTGCCGCCCGAGAGTGCGCTGATAGTGAAGGTGAAGGCGCTGCTGTCGGGGTCTGAGACCGAGATGGCGCCAGAGGTCCACGTGACTGTTCCACCTTCATTGACGGTCAGCGAAGCAGCGCTGAGCACGGGCGCGTCATTCGCAGGCGTGTAGCTGAGGTTCGCGGCCAGGGTGTTGGAACTCAAGGCGCCGTCGCTGGCGGTCAGGCTGTAGCTGGGCGCCGTCTCGTCGCCGTCGTCCACAAACTGCACCACACCGGCGCTCAACTGCGCCGACGTAAAGCTGGTGATGGGCGTGCCTGGCGCGCTGCTGAGCTGGAAGCTGCCGCCGCTCAGCGCGCTCACGGTGAAGGTGAATGCGCTGCTGTCCACATCATTGACCGTGATGTCGGCCGGTGTCAGCGTGACCGTCTGACCCTCCACAACCGAGAGCGTGGCCGCAGCCAGGACTGGCGCGTCGTTGGTGGCGCTGACTACCACGCTGGCTGAGGCCGTTTGGGCTGAGAAGGCCGATGTCCCGCCACCGCCAGCAGGGTCGGCAAAGGCCGGCACGGCGTGCGTGGATGCGATGCCGCTGCTCTGGTCCCAGCCCCGGAAGCTCAGGCTTGCGGTCTCGCCGTTGGCGTTGTCGGGCACGTAGCGCAACTGGCTTGCACTGTCGAGCAGCAACGCGTCGGTTGCGCCGACGGCGCCCACGTTGATCCAGGTGGAGCCGTCGGTGGAGAACTGCCAGGTGCCGTTGCCGCTGGCGCCAATGACCGCCATGCCGCGCGGCGCCGCGCCGTCAACATCCGACCAACCCGCGCTCGTCAGAATGGCGTTCACCGACGCGGCAGGGGACGGTGTGTCTTCGTCCGTTCCGGTGAGCGCCACCGGTGCGCCAGCCGACAGTGTGGGCGCATCGTTGACTGCCACCAAACTGATGTTGCGTGCGTCGCTGCCACCGGCTACCCAGGCATCCTGCACCGAGAAGGTCACGGTGCGCGGGCTGGTGCTGAAGGCATCACTGCTGTTGGCGTACGTGATACTGCGCAGCGCCGTTTGGTATTGCGCCACCGTGGCCGTCCCGCTCAGCGTGAGGGTGCCCGAACCGGCGTTCCAACTGCCCGTGATGCCAGCCTGGTCGATGAAGTTCAGGGTGTCCTGGCCGCTGACAAAGCCGCTGGTGATGCTCACGCTGGCGCCTGTGAGGTGGGTGCTGTCGGCGTCGGTGACCACGAGCCCGGGGTCGACGGCGACAGCTGCGCCGTTTTCCGTGTAGGTGGCTGAGCTGCCGCTGGCGCTGACCGCAGCCGGCTGTGGCGGCGCAAACGACACCGTCAGGTAGGGCCGCAGCGAGGCCGTGCCAAATTCTGAGGAGCGCACGTCCCAGGCGTCGCTGTCGTTGGTCAGCATCACCCAGCCTTGGTTGGCTTGTCCGCTGGCCCAAGCCTGCAGGTCGGCCGCAAGCCCGTCAAAAGTAACCCAGCCACTCTGCGTGCCGGAGATGGTGCGGGTGGCCGCGCTGGCTGCCTCGCTGCTATTGGTTTGCACGCCGCCGACCATGCCACTCCAGGTGCTGGCTTCGCTCCAGCCGGCCAGCATGCGGTGCAGGCTCACCTGGGCGCCGCTGTGGGTGCTGCTGGGATTGCTGACGTACAGCGAGAGCGCTGCCGACGTGATGGTGGAGCCGAGCGGCACCTGGCCGATACCCGAACCAAAAATCTGGTCGAAGCGGATGAGACCTTGTTCGGCGAAGCCGCCCCAATTGTTCAATTCGACGGTGGTGGATGCGCCGAAGCTGTTGAAAGCCTCGTACTGCCGAACAAAGCTGTCCTCGGTGCCGGCATAGCCGTCGGTACCTTCTTGAAAACGCTGGCCGCCGACCACGATGCTGAGCGAGTCGCTGGCGCTTTGCGGCCCGCCAGCACCGGTGGCGCCCAGGTCTTCGGTAAGGATGGAAAGCGTGGCCGCGCCGAAGAATCCGCCGGGCGGTGTGAACTGCAAACCGTCCAGCGCAGCGTTGATGGCAGCCGTGCTGCCGGTGAAGACCATGCTGGCGTCGGTGCTGCCGTCGCCCGTGCTGAAGCTCAAACCCGCCGTGGTGGACAAGCTGAGCGAGCCATGGTTGGTTGACAAGCTGATCCGCAAGTTGGCCGCGTCGACATCGGCCACGCTGATGGCACTTACACCGGTCAAAACCAAGGGCGTGTTGGCTGCGGTGACTTGTGCCCCCGGCAGCGCATGGATGGGCGCATCGTTGACGGCAGTTACCGTCAAGCTGGCCGTGGCTGGCAGTGTTGAAAGCGCGCCACTGTCGTCGCGCGTTTGATATTGAAAGCTGTCGCTGCCGCTCCACTGGGCCGCCGGCACAAAGTACAGGGTCAGGGCTTGGCCGGTGGCGGCATAGTCCGTTGCTGTCGCTGCCGGCGTGGTGAGCCCGGCGTCGGTATACAGCGTGCCGTTGGCAGGCAGGCTGGTCAGGCGGAACTGGGTGACGGTGCCGTCCACGTCGCTGCCCGTCAGCGTGACGGCGATTGACGCGGCGTCTTCTGCCCCAGAGGCCGAAGCAGCGTTGGCGGTGGGCGCATCGTTGACGGCATTGACCAGCACGTCCACCGTATCCGGGGCTGAAGAAAACGCCGTCGTGCCGCCGTTGGCCGCGGTGCTGACTTTGTTGCCCGCGCTGCCGTTGGTTTGGTCCCAGGCGCGCAGGGTGAGCGCCGCAGTGGAGGTGCCGTTGAAGTTGGCTGCCGGCGCGAAATACAGGCGGGTGCTGGCGTTGTCGGCCAGCAGCAGCGACGATGCGCTGCTTACGGTGCCGACGGTGAGCCAGTTGGTGCCGCCGTTGGTAGAGTAGTACCAGGTGCCGTTGGTCTCGTTGCTGGCTGTGATGGCGATGCCCTTGCTTGCGCCGGCATCCACATCGCTCACGCCACCCGTGAAGGCGCTGACCAAGGCGCCGACAGCGCCTGAGGGTGTTCCTGCATCTTCAAGCACCGTGATGGACGGCGCGGTGATGGCCAGTACCGGGGCGTCATTGACGGCGGTGACGGTGAGGTTTCGCGTGTCGGTGTTGCCGCCGACGTAGGTGTCCACCGCAGTGAAGGCGATGGTTCGCGTGCCCGTATTTGGCGCTTCGCTGCTGTTGGCGTAAGTGATGCTGCGCAGCGCCGTTTGATATTGCCCCACCGTGGCTGTACCACTGAGGGTGAGCACGCCCGTGCCGCTGTTCCAACTGCCGGCGATGCCAGCCTGGTCTACAAAGTTCAGCGTGTCCTGGGCGCTGATATAGCCAGCGGTGATGGCCACCGTAGCGCCTGTGAGGTGGGGGCTGTCGGCGTCGGACAAGGTCAAGGCCGGATCCACGGCCACCGCCGATGCGTTTTCGGTGTAGCTGGCGTTGCCACCGCTGGCTGTCAGCACGGCACCTTGCGGCGGCGTGTAGCTCACGGTCAGGTACGGGCGCCAGCCGGTGGTGGCGTGCTCTGAAGATGCAAAGGCCCAGTTGTCCGCGTCATGCGAAATGAAGGCCCAGCCGTTGTTGGCGCTGCCGTTGGCCCAAGCCTGCAAGGTGCTGGCCAGGCCGTTGACGGTGATCCAGCCCGAGACGCCAGCATCCAGCGTCGCAGAGCTTGAGGCCTCGGCGTCGCTGCCATCGGTTTGGATGCCGCTGCCCAGGCTGTTGTAGGTGGACGCTTCGCTCCATGGCGCCAACATGCGGTGAACGGTAACGTTGTCGTTGCTGTCGGGGTGGGTCACGTAGATGGACAGACTGGCGCTGCTGATGGTCGAGCCCGCCGGTATTTGTCCAAGCCCGCTGCCAAACAAGTTGTCAAAGCGAAGCAGTGCGGCGTCGCCGGCGTTGGTGTCGTCGGCCACCGCAGTGCTGGCATTGCCGAAGGACGTGCTCGCAGAACTGCCCAGCACATGGGTGTCCTGCGTGCCCGTGTAGCCGGAGACACCTACTTGAAAGCGCGCGCCACCCACCTGCACGGTGACGCTGCCGCTGGCTGTCAAGGTGCCGCCGCTGCCCGTGGCGCCCAGATCGCTTGTCAGCACGTTGATGCTGGCCTGACCTTGGAACCCGCCGGTGGGATTGAATTGCAGCCCGTCCAGCGCGGTGTTGATGGCAGCCAAGGTACCCGTGAAGACCATGCTGGCATCGCTGGTGCCGTCGCCGCTGCCGAAGCTCAACCCGGCCACACCATTCAGGCTGAGCAATCCCTGGGCGGTGCTGAGCGTGACCTGCAGCATCGTTGCGTCGGTATCGGCCACCGCGATGGCGTGGGCCCCTGACAAGACCAGCGCGGTATTGATGGGCGTCACCTGGCTGCCGGGCAGGCTGTTGACCGGCGCGTCATTCACCGCGCTGACGACAACATCCACGGTGTCGGTGGCCGACGAAAATGCCGTAGCGCCGCCGTTGCTGGCCGTGCTGACTTTGCTGCCCGCGCTGTCTGAGGTCTGGTCCCAGGCGCGCAGGGTGAGCGCGGCGTTGATCGTGCCGGCCACGTTGGCCGCCGGTGCGAAATACAGGCGCGTGTTCGCGTTGTCTGCCAGCAGCAGCGCCGAGGTGTTGTTCACCGCGCCAACCAGTTGCCAAACGGTGCCGCCGTCGGTGGTGAAGTACCACAGGCCTTGTGTTTCGTTGCTGGCGGTGACGGCCACGCCTTTGAGCGCGCCAGCGTCGCCGTCGCTGATGCCGCCGGTCAAGGCGCTGATCAAGGAGCCTACGGCGCCGGCCGGTGCGCCGGCGTCTTCAGTCACCGCGATGGACAGTGCTGTACCGGCCAGCACGGGTGCGTCGTTAACCGCCGTGATGTTGAGCGTGACGGCGTCGGAATCAGTGAGCGTGCCGCCCGAGCCCGTGTTGCCCTGGTCGGAGGTCAGCACCGTCAGCGTGACTGAACCGTTGGCGTTACTTGCCGTCGTGTAGGTGACGCTACTGGCTGCGATGAACGCATTGATGTTGGCGGCCGTGCCGGTCAGCGTGCGCGATGAAGCGGAGCCGCCCACGGTGACACCGCCACCCGTGGTGGCTGCGATCGAACCGGTTGGCGCGCCCAAGGTGACCAGCATCGCAGCGCCGCCCGCGTCCACATCGGCAATCGAGAAGCCCGTCAACGCCGTAGCCACGTCTTCGGTCGTCGCAATGCTGCCCGGCACCGTGTTGACTGGCGCGTCATTGACGGCTGTGACGGACATCGTGGTGTCGTTGTTGGCGCTGGTGCCGCCGTCGCCGTCGGTCAAAACCACCCTGATGTTGCGCGTCGTCGTGGTCGGGTTGTTGGTGTCGGTATTGAGATAGGTGAGGTTGTTGATCAGCGCCATCACGTTCGTGGCGCTGGAATTGGCATTGAACGTGATCACCAGGTTGGTGCCCGCACTGCCGCCGGCCCAGGTGCCGATGTTCAAGCCGGCGTAGGTGACATTGGCTCCTGAAACGCCGACCTGCCCAGCGCCGGTTCCTTCATTGCGGATGGCCAGCACGTCTTCGGCCGAGTCGCTGCCTGACGTGAAGGACACGGTCAAGGTGCCGGTGTTGAAATCGCTGGAATCGACATCGCTTAGGGCGCTGGCGTTCCCCAGAAGCGTTGCAGCATCGCCTTCGGCGTAGGCTCGTGCGTCACCGTTCATGCCGGTAACGAGCGGGATGTCGTTGATGGCCGTGATGCTGATAGCCGTGCTGGATGTGGGGCTGACCAAGCGGCCCAGGGCGCCTGCGGAAAGCAGGGCGACTGGGCTGCCGCCCGTGTCGGGGCCACTGATGGTGGCACTCAGGCCGGCGCCGCTGGCGTCTTGGGCATACCTCAGCTCCAGGCTGTGACGGCCAGCGCCCAGTGCCACGCTGCCGCTGCCGCTGCCAAACCAGGCCAGCAGCAAGGGTGACCCGTCAACCAGCAAGCGAGCGGCGTCGTCAGCCGTGACGTTGAAGCTGTAGCTGCCAGCCGTGGTGATATCAAACGCGCCAGTGTATATGACGCCAAAGCTGGTGCTGCTGCCGCTGAGTGTGTTGGCCAGGTTGGCCACCAACAGGTCTGTGGCTACGCCCGTGGTGCCGCCCGAACTGGACACGTTATTGGGCTCCGAGCCCGCAGGCGTGCCGTCCTGGAAGCGGTAGTCCAGTTGCCCGGTTTGCAGCACGCCGCCGGTGCCGGTGTTCAGGCCGTCGGAGGTGACAACGCTGAGGCTGACTGTGCCATTGGCGTCTGCGACGGGGGTGTAGGTGGGCCGAGATGCGCCGGCCAGGTAGGTATTCAGATCGCCCAGCGTGCCCGTCAGCACCAGACTGGCGCTGCCCGAGCCGCTGACGGTGACCGATCCGCCGCTGCTGGCGGCCAAGGTGCCGGCGTTGACGCTTATTTCCGTGCGCAGCAGGCTGCTGCCGGCATCGGGGTCCGCGATCGAAAGCCCGGTCAAGGCCAAGCTGCCATCTTCTGCCACCGTTAGCGTGGCGGGCGCGGTGTTCACGGGCACGTCGTTGACGGCGTTGACGGTCAACGCCACAAAGTCTGCATCCACCAAGGCCAAGTCGTTCGCCAGGCTGCTGATCTCACTGGCGGTCAGCGCGCGGTCGTAGACGCGGATGTCGTCAACCAGGCCGGGGAGTTGATTGAGGCCTGTGACGGGATGCTGGCCAATGGTGGTGGTGGTCGCACCGGTCCAATACACAGAGCTTGCCACCGCGGCTTGTGAGACCAATGCGCCGTCTATGTAAAGGCGGTGCTCGTTTGCCGTATCGCTGTAGGTGTACATCACGTGGTGCCAGGCGCCGGCAGCCATGGTCTGCCCGGAAGCCAGATCGATCCAAGAGCCAACGCCCGTCTGTATCGAGCCTTTGACACCGCTTCCGCCATCGTTCAAGGCGATATGCACGCGGTTGTCCAGGCTGATGAGCTCGCGTCGCGTTGCAGCACCCGAACTCAGGTTGACCCAACCGCCGATCGTCACTTCCGATGGATTGCCGAAGGTGCTGGCAATCGACGCGTGGTCGTCGATGCCGTCGAGGTTGAGCACCTGGCCGCGGGTGCCGTCATAGATCACGGCTGCGCCGTTGTTCAAGCTGGCGTTCTGTGCTGTGCTAGGCCCGGTGTCGTTGCCGTTCCCAGAAAATTCGTAGTGACCTTGCAGGTTGGCATCGATATTCAGGCCCAGCAGCACCGAGTCCGTGGTGAGCGTTACCAAGCTGTCGCCGCCGTTGTAGTTGGCAGTCGGTGTGAACGACATGCCATTCATCGCGGTGTTGATCGCTGCGGCCGTGCCACGGAAGCTCATGACAGCGTCGGCCGTGCCGTCGCCGCTGATGAAGCTCAGGCCAGCCGTGCCCGCCAAGGTCAGCGTGCCGTTGAGCACGCCGAGCATGACCTCGTTGTTGGCGCCGCCCGCGTCAGAGTCGCTGATCGAAATCTGGTTGCCGTTGCCCGACGAGAAGACACGAACCGTGTCTTCGTTGGTGGACTGTGCGCCCGGCACGGTGTTGACGGGCGGATCGTTGAAGGCGTTGACGGTCACCGCCACGGTGTCGGTGTCCACCAGGTTCAGGTCATTGGCGAGCGACGACACCTCGGCCGCGCCCAGTGCGCGGTCATACACGCGCACGTCGTCCAGGCTCCCATTCAGGTGGAAGGTGCCGCCTCCAGAGTCGGTGCGGCGGCCGATGTCCATGGCATCCAGGCTGGTGACATGGTTGAAGAAGCGTTGAGTCGCGGCCGATCCAGCGTCGTAGGTCAACTGACCTGCCGAAGCTTGCACACCGTCAACATACAGGCGGTTGCCCGTGGCGTCGACTGTCACTGCAATGTGATGCCAATTGCCATCGTTGACGGTGGCACTACTGCGGTAGACCGACAGCATCAGCACACCGTTCTCAACCACATCAAAGGTCAAGTAGCCGGCAAAACCCAAGTAGACGGCGACATAGCTGTCCGGGTCAGCGGTATCTGATATCGAATAGATGGTTTGATTGATGCCGGTCGTTTTTATCCAGCCGCTGATAGTTCCCCCGGTCAAGCCCGCCATGCTTGCGGTGTGAGCTGCCAGATTGACAAAGTCATTCGTGCCGTCGAGATTCAACACCTCACCACGAGTGACGTCGGTCGCGATCGACGCGCCGTTGGTCAAGGTGCCGTTCTGCGCAGCGCCGCTGCCGGTGTCGTTGGCGTTGCCCGAAAACGCGTAGCGCGCCTCCAGGTCCGTATCGATGTCCAGGCTGAGCAGCACGCTGTCCTTGCTGGACAAGGTCAAGGTCGCGCCGCCGATGTAGCCGGTCGTTGGCATGAACGACAGTCCGTTGAGCGCCGTATTGATCGCCGCCGCCGTGCCGCGGAAGCTCATGCTGGCGTCGGCTGTACCGTCGCCGCTGGTGAAGCTCAAGCCAGCCGTGCCGGCCAAGGTCAGCGTGCCATTGGTGACGCTGAGCGTGACCTGGTTGTTGGCGCCGCCAGCATCGCTGTCGCTGATCGAAATCTGGTTGCCGTTGCCCGACGAGAAGACACGGGCTGTGTCTTCGTTGGTTGACTGTGCGCCGGGCACGGTGTTGACCGGTGGCTCGTTGGCGGCATTGATGGATACACCCGCCATTTCCCAGTTCACGCCCGTGGATACGGTGCTGCTCATCGTCACGGTTGCAGCGCCGGCTTCGGTGCTGGACCTGCCGCCGTTCAGGCTGCTGTTGGCGGACCAGGCCACGGTCTGGTCTGCACCCACGGCGTAGCCGCCGGCGGTACCGGTCCAGTTGGTCACATCCAGAACCAAATCCCCAGTGGCGCTGCTGACGTTGACGGTGGCTGACGTGCCTGTTCCGGTGGCGCCGGCGTAGCCGCTGGTGGGCGCGGCGAGGTCAACGCCGTTGTAAACCACCGCGCCGCCAGCTACTGCGGTGGACCCGCCGAAGCTCACGGCCACGTTGGCCGTGCCAACGGTCGGCGATGCCAGGCGCCAGATTTCAACTGCGTGGTTGCCTGCCGTGCGCCCCACCTGCGTCAGTGCCACGCCGCCATAGGTCACGCTCGACACACCCGCGCCCAGGCCGTGAATGGCCAGGGTCACGAACATGGCGCGGTTGTCCCCCGCTGCAACCGTGTGCGACCAGGTCATGCTGGTGCCGGAGTTGATGGTGGCCGAGGACGCAGCGCCGTTGCTGGTGATGGCCAGCAGGCCAGCCCAGTCGGGCGCGGCATCGATGCTGGCCATGGATTCGATGGTGCCTGTGCTGCGCTCGAGCACCCAGTCGCCGCCCAGCGCCTCGGCGCCGGTGGCATCGGTACTTGCGGCAATGTCGGCACCCGTCAACCAATTCAAATCGTCCAGCAAAGCTTGACCGGCGGGCCCGGCGCCCACATCGCAGCCCCACAACAGCAGGTCGGCGCCATCACTCAAAGCTTGGCGCCACCCAGCCACTTCGTCTTGCCGCAGCATCAACAAGTCGGCATCGACCATGCTGTTGCCCAGCAGCAGCGTGCCGTCGGTGCCGTGTGAAATGATGTGCACGGCTGTCACGTCGCTCTCGGCAGTCAAGCCCCGGCTGATGGCGGCCAGACCATCTTCGTCTGCAGCGATGTGCACGACCTTGATGACGTTGGCATGACCTCGGTTGAATAGCAGCTGGTCGAGCAGCGCATCGGCGTTTTTCACTGCGGCGTCGACGAATACGATTTCGTACGAAGCTTCTTTGGCGTCAATGCTTGTCGTTTGCGCGCTCTCGGTATCTACAACATGGGTCGCCGCAAGCGGTATTGCTTCGGCGGGCGCAGCATCGGGTTCGCGGTCAAGCAAGACCTGCACCGTTGTGGCTTGGGGTGCCGTCTCGACGGCCAGCGGCTGCAGCACACGAACTTCAGCCGCGCCATGCCAGCCCTCGCTGCCCCCGAAGGGATCGGCCGAGTAGAGAACACGCGGCTCGAGCGCTTCTGCAGTGGCGCGCGGCGCCACATGGGCCTCGCGATCGCGCCGCATGCGTCGAAGCAGCCGCTGCATCATGCGGGGCCCGCCGAAGAATTCTTGCCGAACAGGTCCTTCACCTCTTCGGATTCATCGTCATCGTCGCCATCATCATCCTCGGCGCGTTCATCGTCATCGCGCGCCGTCATGATGGTCAGCAGGTCCACCTGCTTCCACGCCGGTGCACCCATCATGGCCGAGGCCAACAAGCCACCTCCGCGCGTCAGCCACCACACCAGACCCACAGAAAAGCCTACGCTGGCCACGTGCTCGGCCTTGGTGAATTGAAGCAGCAGCTCGTCCATTTGCTGCGTCGTGTTCTTGGGCTTGCCGGATGCCAACGCGTTGTCTTCTTCCTCAAGACCGTCTTCACCGCTGCGGCGGCCGCTGCCCCATTGGCGGCCCATCAAGTCGGCTATGCGCTGAACGCTGCTGTCGCCTGAGTTGGCGTCGCCCATCCAGGCCGCAACGGCTTCAACGACGGAGGTGTTGGCGGCCGCTTCCGCACTGGTGGGCGCGGCTATTTCTACCCGCATGTTTCTGGTGCTCGCGTCTTTGCCCAAGAGCGCGGTGCCGGCGTCAGCGCCCCCGTTCACTTCACGCAGCAGGTTGGCCATGCGTTCACGGCCGTTACGTGCCTCGTCTTCGCCCATCAACTCGGGCGCGGCCCACACCGTGGTGATTTGCGTTTCGTTGCTGGCCACAGCGTCTGTAGTTTTGACGACGACTGTGGTGTCTGTGCTTGGTGTGGTGCCCGCGTTGCCGGAGCCAGCGGCTGGTGCAGCATCTTCCGTTGAAGCGGCACCTGGGATGACCAAGGCCAGGGTGCGCGCTTGGCGGCTGCCATTGGTGTCGGTCAATTGCACCACCAGCGTGTGGGTGGAGCCGCCCCCGCTGGCTGCGGGCGCCAGGCCCGTGAAGCGAACTTCGCCGCTGGTCGGGTCGATGACAAAGCGCCCGCCTGCGTCGTCGAGCAATGCAAACCGAACCTGGTCGCCCGCATCTTGGTCGGAACCGCCAACGGTGGCAACCACCTGGCCTGGCTGCGGCTGAACCTGGTAGTTGATGCTGGCCGGCATGTTGAGCACCGGCGCGTCGTTGATGTCGCTAACGCGTACGCGCAGTGCCAGCTCGTCTCGCGCACCGGTATCGTCTTCAACGCGCAAGCTCACGTCATAGACGCCGTCGCGGTTGGCGTCAACGGGGTTCTCGAAATCAGGCGCGGCGACGAACTTCAATTCACCCGTGACGCTGTCAAGCGTGAAGAGGGCTGCATCTGCGCCGCCAGCCAAGCTGAAACGCAGGCTCTGCACGGCGTGATCAACGTCGCTGGCTGTGGCGGCACCGATCGCTGCTGCGTTTTCATCCCGGTCAAGCCTGACGCTGCCCGTCTGGTCGGCCCATTGAAGGGCAGGCGCGTCGTTGACCGGTGTCAGTTCCAGGCTGGCGCTCGCCGCTGTGCTCAGCAGTCCGTCGGTGATCTGGAAGCTGAAACTGATGCGGCCGTTGTCGTTCAAGGCCGGTGTGTAGGTCCAGGTGCCATCGGCGTTGTCCACCAAGCTGCCTGCACCGGCACTGATCTGCAAGCCCGTTGCCACCAACGGGTCAGCGTCCGCATCGCCGGCTTGAGACAGCAATTCGGCTTGCGTGATGGTGCGTGGGCCGCTGTCTTCGGCAATGCCAGCCAGCACCACCGGCGAAGTGACGGGTTGGTCGTTCACGGCGACCACCTGCAACTGTGCGTTGCCGGCAATCTGCACAGTAGCGTCTGTGATTTCATAGCCGAAAGTGACCACACCGTTGGCGTCTTGCGCAGTCAGGTAAGTCCAGGTTCCGTCGCCGTTGTCCAGCAGGCTGCCTGGGCCGCTGATGATGCGCAGGTTCACGGCTTGCAGGGCGTCGCCGTCGATGTCTTGAGCCCATGCCAGCAGTTCTGTCTGCCCGATCAAACGCGCGCCAACGTCTTCTTGGATGGCGTTCTGCACGACAGTGCTCGTGGTCGGCACATCGTTGACGGCACTAACGAGAAGCTCACCTTGCGCGGTGGCGGTGCTGAAAGCTGACGTGCCGCCCGGCGTGCCCACATCCACACGCGCGCCAGCGGCGCCGGTGCTGCGGTCCCAGGCTCTGAAGCTGATGCTGGCGGTGGTGGCTTGCACGGCATCGGGCACAAACCGCAGCTGGTCGCTGCTGCGCAGCAGCAGGGCGGCGCTGTCTGAGACAGCGGCCAAGTTCAGCCACGAGCTGCCGCCATCTAAGGAGTATTGCCAGCGGCCGTTGCCGGGGTTGCTGGCGTTGACTGCGATGCCTTGCACGGCGCCCAGGTCGGCGTCACTGATTGCCGGGCTGCCCGCGCTGGCCAACAGAGAGGCCACAGTTTGCCCGCCGTTGTTCACGTCGTCTTCCGTGATCGAGACGAAGGTGTAAGGCGAGCTGGAGTCCAACACCGGCGCGTCATTGATCGGTGTGTAGCCGATGCTGGCAGGCAGTGTGTTTGAAGCGAGCGCACCGTCGCTGGCGGTGATGTTGAATGCGGGGGGCGCTTCATCGCCGTCATCTACGAACTGCACCATTCCGCCCGCCAACTCGGCAGAGGTGAACGTACTGATGGGCGTGCCGGCCGCGCTGCTCAGCCGGAAATACCCGCCCGTCAATGCGCTGACGGTGAAGCTGAAGCTGGCGTTGTCGGGGTCGGTGGTGGCGATATGGGCGGGCGCCAGAGTGACCGTCTGGCCTTCGTTCAAGATCAAAGAGACTGCGTTGACGACTGGCGCGTCATTCGCCGGTGTGTAGCTGATGCTCGCGGCCAGCGTGTTCGAACTCAGTGCCCCGTCGCTGGCGATGACGCTGAAGGCCGGCGCCACTTCGTTGCCGTCGTCCACAAACTGCACCAGGCCCGCAGCAAGATCAGCGCTCGTGAAGCTCGTGATGGGTGTGCCCGCTGCCGTGCTCAGTTGGAAGTAGCCGCCACTCAGGCCACTGACGGTGATGCCGAAGCTGGTGCTGTCTGGGTCGTTGACGGTGAAGTTGGCGGGTGCCAGCGTGACCGTCTCGCCTTCATTCAAGGTCAATGAGGCGGCGGCCAGCACCGGTGCGTCGTTTACCGGTGTGTAGCTGATGCTTGCGCCCAGCGTGTTCGAACTCAAGGCACCGTCGCTGGCAGTCACGCTGAAGGCCGGCGGCAGTTCGTTGCCGTCATCGACAAACTGCACAGCGCCACCCGCTAGCTGCGCAGACGTGAACGTGGTGATGGGTGTGCCCGCCGCACTGCTGAGCTGGAAGTAGCCGCCGCTCAGCGCGCTGATGGTGAAGCTGAGGTTGACGCTGTCGGGGTCTGTGGTCGTGATGTCGGCAGGCGCCAGCGTGACCGTATCTCCTTCACCCAATGTGAGGCTAACGGTGTTAACCACGGGTGCATCGTTCACGGGCGTGTAGCTGATGCTTGCGGCCAGCGTATTCGAACTCAAGGCCCCGTCGCTGGCGGTGATGCTGAAAGCTGGCGCCACTTCGTTGCCGTCGTCCACAAACTGCACCAAGCCGCCAGCCACGTCGGCAGTGGTGAAGTTGGTGATGGGCGTGCCCGCCGCGTTGCTGAGTTGGAAGAAGCCACCGCTGACGCCGCTGACCGTGAATGTGAAGCTGGCGTTGTCGGGGTCCGCTACCGCGAAGTTGGCGGGCGCCAGTGTGCGCGTTTCGCCCTCGTTGAGCGTGAGCGACGCCGCCGTCACAACGGGCGCGTCGTTGACCGCGCTGACCGTGAGCGTGCTGGACGCCGCTTGCGCGGAATAGGCCGAGCTGCCGCCGCCTGCGCCAGGCGCTGCGTAGATTGGTGAGCCATTCGTGGACGCACTGCCTGTGCTCTTGTCCCAGGCCACAAAATCGAACGCAGCCGTTTCAGGATTCAGCCCGTCGGGCTGGTAGCGCACCTGGCTGCCGCTGTCCAACAGCAGGGCGTTGCTGGCCGTGACGGCGCCGATGTTCACCCACGTGCTGCCGTCGGTAGAGTACTGCCAGGTGCCGTTGCCGGTGGCGGCTGTGATGGCGATGCCCTTGGACGCAGGGCCGTCCACATCGCCCCAACCAGCGCCCGTCAGGATGGCGCTGACCAGTGTGCCTGCCGAGGGCGTGTCTTCGTCCGTGCTTGCCAGTGCCACCACCGCGCCGTTGGTCAACGTGGGCGCGTCATTCACAGCCACCACATTGACCGTGCGCGTATCCGTGCCTCCGGCCACCCAGGTGTCCTGCACGTGGAAGCTCACCGTGCGCGAAGCCGACACCAGCGATTCACTGCTGTTGCCGTAGGTGATGCTGCGCAAGGCGTCCTGGTACTGCGTGACGGTGGCGGTGCCGCTCAGGGTGAGCACGCCCGTGCCGCCGTTCCAACTGCCCGTGATGCCCGACTGGTCAGTGAAGTTCAGAAGGTCCTGGCCGCTGATGTAGCCGCTGCTGATGGACACGCTGGCGCCTGTGAGTTGGCTGCTGTCAGCGTCTGTGAGCGTGAGACCAGAGTCGACCACCACAGCAGTCCCGTTTTCGGTGAAGGTAGCGCTGCCGCCGCTGGCCGTCACATTCGCGGGTTGCGGCGGCGTGTAGTTGATCGTCATGTAGGGCCGCAGTGAGACGGTCGCGTACTCTGATGATGCAAAGGCCCAGTCATTGGCGTCGCCGGTCATGAATGCGAAGCCGTTGTTGGTGCCTCCGTTTGCCCAGCCTTGAACGATGGACGCAGCGCCTATGAAGTTCAACCAGCCTGTGCGACCACCGTCGAAGGTGGTGAGCGCTGCGGCGCCCGCTTCGCTGTTGTCGGCCTGAACGCCGCCAACAAGGCTGCTGTAGGTGGAGCCTTCCGCCCATGCGCCGAACATGCTGTAGATGCCAAGCGTTGAGAAGGCGTCACCGTTGGTGATGTAGATGGAGAAGGATGCGCTGTCGATGGTCGAGCCCCAGGCAATCTGCCCAGGGCCGCTGCCGAAGAGGTTGCCAAAGCGCAGCAAGGCCGCATCGCCGCTGTTGCTGTCGTCGGCAGCCACGGTGCTGTCATTGCCGTGGTCGGTGCCAGGTGAGGCGCCCTCGACGTAGGTGTCTTCAAAGCCGGCAAAGCCTGCAACGCCTTCTTGGAAGCGTGCAGCGCCCACTTGAATGGGCACGGTGTCGGTGTCGGTCAAAGTGCCGCCGCTGCCGGTTGCGCCCAAGTCACTGGTGGTGAGTGACAGAGTGGCCGCGCCGTTGTAGCCGCCCGTGGGCGCATAGCTCAAGCCGTCCAGCGCGGTGTTGATAGCGGCCGCGCTGCCGCTGAAGACCATGGCTGCATCGGCGCTGCCGTCGCCAGTGCTGAAACTCAAGCCGGCGGTGCTGGCCAGTGTGATGGTGCCGTTGGTGACGCTCAGGCTCATCTCCAGCACGGCCGCGTCCACATCGGCCACGCTGATGGCACTGGTGCCCGACAAGACCAGGGTCGTATTGACCGGGGTGATCTGCACGCCTGGCACGGTGTTCAAAGGCGCGTCGTTGACGGCATTGACGGTCAGTGTTGCCGTTGCGGCGGACAGCGAAAGCTGGCCAGCATCGTCGCGCGCCTGGTAGTCGAAGCTGTCCACGCCGTTCCAGTCGGCAGCGGGCACAAAGTAAAGCGTTAGCGCCTGCGACGTGGCGGCGTAGTCCGTGCCCGTGGCCGCCAGCGTGGTCAGGGCCGCGTCGGTATACAAGCTGCCGTGCACGGGCAAGGTGTCCAGCCGGAACTGGGTGACCGTGCCGTCAAGGTCGCTGCCACTCAGGGTGATGGCGATGGATGCAGCATCTTCAGCGCCCGACGCCGATGCGGCCGCAGCCGTGGGCGCGTCATTGACAGCCGTCACGGCGACGTCGATGACATCCGTTGCGCTGGAAAACGCGGTGATGCCGCCATTGCTGCTGGTGTTGACCTTGTTGCCTGCCGCGCCCGATGTTTGGTCCCATGCGCGCAGCGTCAGCGCGCTGGCAACGATGCCGTTGAAGTTGGTGTTGGGCGCGAAATACAAGCGCGTGCCGGCGGTGTCGGCCAGCAGCAGCGACGACGCGTCGCTTACCGCGCCCACAGGGTTCCATGTACTGCCTGCGTCGGTGCTGTAGTGCCAGGTGCCATTCGTTTCGTTGGTGGCGGTGATGGCAATGCCTTTGACCGCGCCAGCATCGATGTCGCTGATGCCGCCGGTAAAGGTGCTCAACAGCGAGCCCACGGTGCCGCTGGGCGCGCCTGCGTCTTCGGCCACCGTGAGCATCAGCGCGATGTCGGCCAGCACCGGCGCATCGTTGACCGCCGTGACGTCGATGCTCAGAGTATTGACACTGGCGTCTTCGTCAACACCGCCATTGGCGGTGCCGCCGTTGTCGCGCACCTGGAAGCTGAAGTTGGCCACGGCAGTGCCATTGAGATTGGCAGCGGGTGAATAGCTCAACAGCCCCGCGTTGATGTCAGCCACGCTGACCACTTGCCCGGCGAGCACGTCTACACCGTTCAGCCGCAAGGTCCCGCTGGCGGGCAATGTGCTCACGCGCACGCTGTCAAAGCTGTTGGGTGGGCTGTCCAGCAGGTCGCTGAAGCCAAACTGTGCGGCGTTGAACACGAGGTCGGTGTCTTCAGCCGTGCTCACGGTGCCGTTGCTGCCTGCCGGTACCTCATTCACGTTGGCCACGGTGACCGCGATGGTCTGGGCGTCCACGCCGCCCACACCATCGCTCACCTCAACCACCACGTCATACACGTTGTCGCCGCCGACGTCGGTCGGGGCTTCCGCATTCGGCGCGGCCAAGAAGCTCAATACGCCACTGCTGCTGTTGATGCTGAATTTGGCTGCGTCGGCACCGCCCGTGATGCTGAAAGTCAGTGTTTGAACCGGCATGTCTGCATCGGCGCCGGTGACGGTGGTGACCACGGTGCTGTTTTCGTAGCTGGTTACCGCTGCTGTCGCATCGCCGCCGTCGTTGGTGATCACCGGCGCTTGGTTGACGCTATAGGTTGTGCCGTTAAATGCCATCCAGCCATAAGTTTGGCCGCTGCCGTTGACCTTGCTGTCGTTGCCGAGCTGGAAGCCGTCAGCGCCGATGTTTTGCAGTGTGTTGCTCTGGCTGCCGGAGCCATTGGCACGCAGTCCCACGTCGGCCGCGCCGGTGCTGCCGGTTTTGAGCATCGGTGTGTTGCTGCCGCCCAGTTGCCGCACCAGCAGCAGCTCCGACTCGAAGCCCACGCCCGTGATATTGCGGTTGTCAACACCGTCGCCGGTGTAGCTGGCCTGGTTGAAGTAGGCGCTGTGCTGGTCGAAAGCCACGAAGGTGTAGCTGACGCCGGCGCTGTTCATGCTGGGTCCGCCGCCAAGCGTGTACCCATCAGAGGTGAAACTCTGAATCCCCAATGTGCCGGGCGCGCCGCTGTCGAAGGTGTTGCTCTCAATGGTCGCCAGCGAGGTGTTCCAACGTGCCTCCCCGCTATTGGCCGCCAGGGTGAACACCAGTTCGGGCTGGAAGCTCAGGCCCGTGATGGTCAGGCTTCCGCCATTGCCCGTGTAGGTGCCCACGTGAAGGTGCGGGTTGGCGCCAAAGGCAACCCATTGGTAGGTGTCGCCCGTCTTGTTGGTGCGCGGGTCGTTGCCCAAGGTAAAGCCGTCTGCATCCAGGCTCTGCACCAGGTTGGCTGCCAGTGCAGTTGAGCCGCTCATCGGTTTGGCAGCGTCACCCGCCATGGCCGAATTGCGGATGACGCCCACCTGCGTGCCGGTTTGGTCGAGGATGATGACCACCTCCGGCGTGAAGCCCAGCCCCGCGAAGCTGCGGTTGTCAGTCCCGTTGCCCACGAAGCTGCCTGACACGATGCGCTGCGGCGCCACCGTCACGCTGATGGCGGCCGTGTCGGTCAGCGCGGAATAGGCGGTGGCGCCGCCGTTGGTGCTGGCGTCCACCACGGCGCCGTTGCTGCCGCTGGAGCGGTCCCAGGCGCGCAAGCTCAAGCCCGAGGCCAATGTGCCCGTGTAGCCAAACGTCGGTTGGAAATAGACCCTGGTGCTGCCGTCTGCGGCCAGCAGCCGCGCAGAAGCATCAGACACCGCGCCCATCGCCAACCAGTTGCCGCCGTTGTCGGTGGAATACCACCAGTTGCCCTGTGACGTATCAGCACCGACAACGGCGATGCCGGTCTGCGCGCCGGCATCCACGTCGCTCACGTTGTCCATTTGACCGGCAGGGCTGGCGAAGTCGATCAGGCTGGATACCAAGGTGCCCACGGCGCCGCTCGGCGTGCCCGAGGCTTCTTGCACGGCAACGAGCACAGGCGATTTGGACGCGTCCAGCACGGGCGCGTCGTTGACTTCGATGACGTTGCGGCTGGCTGTTGCGCTGCCCGTGGAGTAGGCCGAGGTTCCGCCACCCGCGCCGGGGTTGGCCGTGATGGGTGCGCCGAAAGCCGACGCTGCGCCGCTGGTGGTGTCCCAGGCGCGGAAGCTGAAGCTGGCTGTCTCTGCATTGACACCGTTAGGTACGTAGCGCAGCGAACTGCTGTCGCTCAGCAGCAGCGCCTGTGTGGCGGACACGGTGCCCACGTTGGTCCAGGTGGAGCCATCGGTTGAATACTGCCAAGTGCCGGTTCCCGTCACGCCTGTGACTGCCAGGCCCTGCACCGCGCCGGCGTCTGGGTCTGCATGGCTTGCGGCGCCGAGCAAGGTGCTCACCGCGACAGGGAATGAAGCGGTGTCTTCGTCGGTGTCGCTGAGGCTCAATGCCGAACCATTCAAGAGGGTGGGTGCGTCATTCACGGGCGTGATGGCCACCGTGGCGCTGCCACTGGCGCTGAGCGCGCCGCCACTGCCTTGCCCGCCCGCGTTGCCGTCGGCAAACACCCAGTTGATCTGCACGCTGGCCGGCGGTGCGTCGCTGCTGTTGCTGTAGGCGATCTTCTGAGCGGCGGACGTGACCAAGGCCGTGGTGGCATTGGTGTTGAAGCTCAGCACCAAGCTGCCGCCCGAGTTGGTGGTGACCGAGCCGATGGTGACGCCGTCCACCACCAGGTTGTTGGCGCCCGCATTCAGGGTGACCAATGTGCCGGTTGCTGAGTAGACGTCTTGTGCGTTCGCGCCGCCATTGCGTTGAAGCGTTAAGGTAGCGCCGTTGTAGTTGCTTGCGTTGAGTTCGATGTCGAACAGCGCCACGTTGCTGTCCAGCACGGCTGCGGCGGCCCCTTCGGTGTAGGAGGGCGTGCCGTCCAGGCCGGTGAAGCTGGGCGCGTCGTTCACCGCCGTGACGGTGACTTGCACGAAATCGGTGGCGCCCGAGAACGCGGTGCTGCCGCCGTTGGTGGTTGTGGATACCTTGGACCCCGCCGTGCCGCTGGTTTGGTCCCAAGCGCGGATGGTCAAGGCTGCGGGCAGGCTGCCATTCCAGTTTCCGGTGGGCGCAAAGTAGAGCAAGGCATTGTTGCCATCGGATGGCAGCAGCAGTGACTGGGCGCTGTTCACCGTGCCCACCGAGGTCCAGTTGCCTCCAGCGTTGAGAGAGTACGACCAAGTGCCCTGGCTGCTATCGGCCGCTGTCAGTGCAAAGCCCAAGGGGTTGCCTTCAGCGTCACTGGCGCCGCCCAGCAGGTCGGCCACCCGGATGACCAGACCCATGTCTTCGGCAACCGATGCGCTCAAAGCCGTGTCGGTCAAAACAGGTGCGTCGTTGGTGGCCGTGATGTTCACCACCACGTTGCCGCTGGCCAACTGGGCACCACCCGTTCCTTGGCTACCGCTGTTGCCGTCGCTGAAGACCCAGTCAATTTGCACGCTGGCCGGCGGGGTGTCGCTGCTGTTGCTGTAGGCGATTTTCTGTGCAGCAGAGTTGACCAATGCCGCTGTGGCGCTGGCGTTGAAGCTCAACACCAAAGTGCCGCCCGCGTTGGTGGTGACAGAGCCGATAGTGACGCCATCCACCACCAGGTTGTTGGCGCCTGCATTCAATGTGACCAAGGTGCCGGTTGATGAATACGCATCTTGTGCGTTCGCTCCGCCATTGCGTTGTAGCGTTAGTGTTGCGCCGCTGTAGTTGCCGCTGGCGTTCAATTCAGCGTCGAAGATCTTCACGTTGCTGTCCAACACCGTCGCGCTGCCGCCTTCGGTGTGGGCCACGCTGCCACCCAGGGTGTTGGTGGTCAAGTTGAACTGCGTGTCCAGGCTGCCATTGCTGGTCAAGCGCACCAGTGCAAAGTCAGCCGTGCCGGCTGCGTTGCTGGTGCCTGCGATCAGCAGCTTGCCGTCACGTTGCAGCATCGCGGTGTGGCCACGGTCATCGGTGTTGGTGCCGATGTCGAGATTGACAATGCCCGCGGTGCCGTAGCCGGCGTCCACCGTGCCGTCGCTGTTGTAGCGCACGGCACTGATGTTGTTGCTGCTTGGGTTGGCTTGGCCGGCGACGATGATCTTGCCGTCGGCCTGCGCGACCACACCCAAGCCCAGGTCGCTGCTGCCACCAAAGTTCTGCGTGACCTTACCGTCACCGCTGAAGCTGGTGTCCAGTGTGCCGTTGGTGTTGACGCGGATGGCGAAGAAGTCCGTGGTGCCGGCTGCATCACTCCAGCCAGCCAGTACCAATTTGCCGTCGGCCTGCTGCGTCACGGCATAGCCGGTGTCGGCGCTGTTGGTGCCGATGTCCACCATCAGCTTGCCGGTGCCGTTGAAGCTGGTGTCCAACGCGCCGGTGCTGGTCAGGCGGGCCAGTGCGGCATCGACGCTGACGCCATTGAGTGCCGCGCCACCCAAGACGATCTTGCCGTCAGCTTGCAGCACCATGTCGTACAGGCTGTCGGAGGCAGTTCCAAAGTCCACCAGCGTGCTGCCGCCACTGCCAAATCCGGTGTCCAAGGTGCCGTCGGACAAAAAGCGCGCCACACCGAAGTCGTTGCCTGTGCGGCCGGCAACCAGCAATTTGCCGTCAGCCTGCACCGCCAGCGCGTAGGCGTCGTCGAAGCCCGAGACGTTTTGCTTGACCCAGCCGTCGCCGCCACCAAAGCTGGTGTCTAGGCTGCCGTCGGCGTTGTAGCGCAGCAAGGCAAAGTCGCCGTCCGCGCTGGCCGCCACCACGATCTGTCCGCTGCCCAGCACCTGGACGGCTTGGCCGATTTCGTCGCCGCCGAGGTTCGTGATCACCTTGCCCGTGCCGCTGCCGAAGCTCAGATCGAGGCTGCCATCGGCGTTGTAGCGGGCCAGTGCGATGTCGCGCGCGCCGTCATGCGAATAGCCCACCACCACGATCTTGCCGTCGGCCTGCAACGCGGTGCCGTTGATGAAGTCGGTTGATGTAGCGGTGAAGCCCGTGGTCGCCACGCCGGTGCCCGACTGATAAGTAGGCGCATCATTAACGTTAGCTAGGTTGATGTTGCGCGTGGCGGTGTTGCTGTTGGCGCTGCCGTCGTTCACCACGAAGGACACCGTGCGTGCGGCGGTGCTCGGCGTATCAGACGGGTTGATGAAGCTCACGCTGCGCAAGGCCGTTTGGTACTGTGCGATCGTGGCGCTGCCCGTGAGGCTGAGCACGCCGGTAGCAGCATTCCAGCTGCCGGTGATGCCGTTCTGGTCGGCGAACAGCAGCGCATCCGCGGTGCTGTCGTAGTTGGCGCTGATGCTCACCGTGGCGCTGGCCAGGTTGCCGCCGTCTGCATCAGCCACCACGATGCCGCTGTCGACGGCGGTGGCGGCGGCACCCTCGGTGTAGGTCAGTGCACTGCCGGTGGTGTTGACGCTTGGCGTGTCAGCAACCGCCGTGACGGTGACCGCCACGGTGTCGGTATCCACCATCGCCAGGTCGTCGGCAAGAACCGCGATTTCTTGTGAGGTCAGCGCGCGGTTGTAAATGCGCGCTTCGTCAATGCGCCCGGTGAAGTCGTGGTCGGTGCCACCGCCGCCGTTGCGGCCGATCACGGTGCTGGTGGCGCCCGCGTAGTTCACGCTGTCGCTGCTGGACTGGCTGGCCACCGCCACGCCGTCCAGAAAGAGCGTGCGGGTGTTGTTGGTGTCGTCAAATGTGAAGGCCACATGGTGCCAGCCGGTTCCAGCCAGCGTGCTGGTGAAGGCCAGGCCTTCATAGGTGCTGCCGTTGTAGTGCTGGCCGTACATCTGGCCGGCCTGGTCCAGGCGCAGGCTGATGCGGTCGCCCAAGGAAATGACCTCGGCGCCAAATGCATCGGCTGCCGTCAGGTTCACCCAAGCCGCCAGCGTGACGTTAGCCGGGCTGCCCAGAACGCCGGCCAGCTGCAGGCTGCTGCTGCCGTCCAGGTTCACCACGTTGCCGCGCGTGCCGTCAACGACGGCTGTGGCGCCGTTCACCGTTGCCGTGTTACCCGCCGCCGGGCTGGTATCGGTGCCCAGTGCGCCGGTGTTCTCGAAGGCATAGCGGCCCACCAGGGCCGTATCGATGTCCAGGCTCAGCAGCACAGTGTCTTTGGTGGCCAGCGTCAGCACCGCACCGCCGTTGTAGTTGGCCGTGGGTGCGAAGCTCAGCCCGTTCAGCGCGGTATTGATGGCCGCTGCCGTGCCGCGCACCACCATGCTGGCGTCGGCCGTGCCGTCCCCGCTGGCGAAGCTCAGGCCCGCTGTGCTGGCCAGCGTGAGCGTGCCATTGGTGACGCTGACGGTGATCTGGTTGTTGGCGCCGCCCGCGTCGCTGTCGCTGATGGTGATGGCGTTGCCGTTCCCGGTGGAGAAGACACGCGCCGTGTCTTCGGCCGTGGTTTGCGCGCCGGGCACGGCGTTGCTTGGCACCACCGGGTCGACGGCCAACACATTGGCGGCGAACTCCGAGGTTTCGATGAAGCTGCTGTAGGTGCCGTCGGTGGCGCGCGTGGCGGTGGCACTGATGAATCGGCCTGCGGGCACCGTGGCGGTGAACGTCGTCGCAAATGAAGCGTCGCCTGCGGCGTTGGTCGCTACGTTGACGAAGCCCAGCAGGGTCTGGCCTTCGCCGTAGCCACTGCTGTCGCCTGTGGTGTTGGAGAAGAACTCCAGCCGGTAGTAACTGCTGGCCGCGCTGTTCAGCCGGCCGTTCAGGGTGATCAGGCTGCCGTTGGTGATGGCGCCTGTGATGACCGGGAAGTTCTGCAGGTTGTTGGGGCCGGTGTCGGCGTCGCCTGCGTCGTTGGCGCTGACACCATTCATGGCTAAGTCGATACCCATGCCCGTGTTTTGAACCAGCGTATTGCCGAGAATGGCCACACCAGCAGCAGTACCACTGACCGTAATGCCATAACTTGGATGGTTGGCTATCAGGTTGCCCTGCCCAGCCACAATGCCACCGATGGTGTTGCTGGCACCCGTACCGTTGGCCCGGACACCGACACCAGAGTTTGCGAGTGCCGTCAGCCCGTCCGCTGCGATGCCGATGTAGTTACCACGCACCAGCGTGCCGGTGGCGGTATTGGTGATGTAGAGAGCGTCGCTGTTGTTGCCGGAAATGACGTTGCGTTCACCCGCCAGCGAACCCCCGACAAGGTTGCCCGTGGCGTTGCCATCGAAGGTGATGCCCACGCCACCATTGCCGCGGTCCAGCATGCCGGTGGCATCCGTGCCCACATAGTTGCCGGTGATGGTGTTGCTGGAACCCAGGACCATCAGACCAGCGTTAGTATTGCCCGCGATGACGTTGCGCTGCGCGGCAGTGCTGCCACCAATGAGGTTGGATGACCCGTTGAGTTGAATGCCGCCGATGCTGTTGGCCGCGATGGTGTTGCCGTCGGCTCTCAGGCCGAAGTAGTTACCTTGGACCGTGTTGCTGTTGGACGAGCTGGCTATGACCATGCCCCATTGGGCGAAGCCGCTGATGCTGAGGCCTTTGATGGTGGTGCCATCAGCTGCGGCGCTGAGGTTCAAGCCGTGTGCGTTCAATCCGTTGCCGAAAATCTCCACCGCCGGTCGCCCGCCGTTGGCTGCCACGCTGTCTTCTGCGGTGGCGTCGATCACAACGGCCTGTGTGATCTGCGGCAATGCCGTGGCCGGCGTCAGTGTGTGCACGCCCGTGCCGCTGATGGCGAAGTTAATCAGGTCTGCGCTGGTGCCATTGGCTGTGGCGTTGGCTGCCGTAATCGCTTCGCGCAGGCTGATGAAGCCATCGGCACCTTTGTTGGCGAGCAGGGTGCTCAGGCTGGTGGTGTCGCCGTCGCTGGTGTCGCTGACGGTATCCACAGTCACGGTCGCCTGGGTGCTGCTGACAGCGGCGATGTTGCGCGCCAGTTCTGATGTGTCTGTGAACGTGGTGTAAGTGCCGTCGGTAGCGCGCGTAGCGGTGGCGGTGATGAAGCGGCCCACCGGCACGTTGGCTGTCAGCGTGGTGTTGATGGTGCCGATGCCCGAGCCGTTGGTGGGCACATCCGCATAACCGAGATAGGTCTCGGCTGGGCCATACCCGCCAGCTTGCTGCGTGGCGCTGCTGTAAAAGTGGATGCGGTAGAAGCTGCTAAGCGCGCTGGTCAGCGTACCGGTGATTACGAGCTGGTTGCTTGCGTTGGTGCTCGCCGTGGCCAGCACAGGAAAGTTCTGCAGGTTGTTGGCGCCGCTGTCGCTGTCGGGTGCGGCGTCGTTGGCGGTAACGCTGTTGTTGCCAAGGTCAATCGCCAGGCCGCTGTTGGCATAGATCGCATTGCCCGCGATGCTGTTACCCGTGCCGCTGGAGACGATCACGCCATGGGTGTTGGACCCGCTGATCGTGTTGGCCTCTCCTGCGGCAATGCCGCCCACGGTGACACCGCTACTGGCCAGGAACACGCCCGCGCCGTTGCCGGCGATGACAGCGTTGCCGGCCGCGTTGGTGCCGATGCGGTTGCCTTTGATGCTGCCGCTGGAGCCTGATTCAAACAGCACGCCCGCATTGCCGTTGCCGCTGATGATGTTGCCTGCACCAGCACCGGCGCCGCCAATGGTGGCGTTGGTGCCGTTCACGCCAATGTCGATGCCGTAGGAATCATTGCCCAGGTCCTGCGTGCCCGTGACGTCCAGCCCAACGTAGTTGCCCTGAATGATCACGCTGGCGACGTCAGCAGCAATGCCGCGGCCGCTGTTGCCACTGATGATGTTGCGCGTGGTCGCGCTGGTTCCGCCAATGGTGGTGGCGCCAGCGCTGCTCTGGATGACGATGCCGTCGCCGAGATTCCCGCGGTCCAGCGTGCCGCTGGTGTCCGTGCCGATGTAGTTGCCGCGAATCAATGTGCCAACGGTGCCGCTGCCGAGAACGCGAATGCCTTCACTATTGGCTGAGATGGTGTTGACCTCGGCCGCGTCATTGCTGCCGTCTGCGTTGGTGCCCACCTGCGTGCTGCCGGCGCCAACTTCGATGCCTGATCCGACGTTCCCCAGGGCGGTGCTGCCGTCTGCTCCCAAGCCGATGGTGTTGCCACGGATCGCCGAACCTGTCGCTGCCCCTCCGACCAACACGCCCATACTCAGATTGCCTGAAATGACGTTGCCGCCCACCAGATTGCCGGCACCTGAACCCCAGAACGATGCGCCGCCGCCGGTGTTGCCCAGGGCCACCAGGCCTGTGGCGTCAGTGCCGATGAAATTGCCTGTGGCAGTGTTATTGATAGCACCACTCACGAACTCCAGGCCGAACCAGTTGTTGCCTGAAATAACATTGCGCGCGCCTGCAATGGTGTTGCCAATTTGATTGCCCGAACCGCCGCTCACCATCACACCCGTTCGCGCAAGGTCAGCCACCGTGCCGTCCACGTCAGCAAGACCGCTTGCGCTCGTACCGATGTAGTTGCCGTAAACCACGCTGTTGGTGGCGGTGTCGAGGTGCAGCCCGACCTGGGTGTTGCCGGTGATGACGTTGCGGTCGCTGGCGTTGGTTCCGCCAATGGTGGTGCCCGTGCTGGACAGGACGACGATGCCGTCTTTGTTGCCATCGGGGGTCACGCCGTCAGAAGCCAGGCCGATCCAATTACCAGCGATGGTGTTTGTATTGCTGCTGTTGACGCTGATGCCTGCGGTGGTGAAGCCGGTGACGATCAGCCCACGCACGGTGCTGTTGGCTGAACCGGCGTTGAGCCGCAGGCCATAGGTGACGGCGCCACTGGCGTCCAGCCTCACCAACGGTGTGCCGCTGTAGCCGGTTTGTGTTGTGCCATCGATGTTCAATGCCTGTGTGATGGCCGGCAGGTTGGAAGCAACGGAAATGGTGGGCGACTGAAGCGCGGTGTTCAGGTTGCCCGATTCAATGTTGGGCGGGATCGCGAACACGATGCGATCGGCAGAACCACCGTTGGCAGTGTTGTTGGCTGCGGTGATCGCCTCACGCAGGCTGATCTTGCCGTCGGCGCCGCGTGCGTTGCCCAGGTTGCTGATGCTGGTGGTGGTGCCGTCCGAGGTGTCGCTCAGCGTGTCCACGACCAACACGCCGTTGGCCTGCCCGGTGATATTGACAGCGAACTCAGAGGTGGCGCCGTAGTTGCCGCTGCCTAGGTCGCGTGTAGCGGTTGCTGTGACGCGATCGTTGTAGTTGATCCAGACGTCATTGAGCGTGGCGTTGATGCTGGCGTATCCGCTGCCGTCAGTCGTGACGGTGGTGAAACCCAACCAGCGCTCGCCTTCTCCGTTGGTGCCGTCGGTGTTGCCAGGGCGGTTGGTATAGAAGTCAATGCGAAACGTTTGCGCTGCAGTTGTGTTCAGCGAGCCGACGATGTTGGTGCCCGTGGTGCTGGCCGTTGCCGTGGTGAGCACCGGGTAGTTTTGGTAATTGTTCGGGCCGGTGTCGACGTCGCCGCCGTCGTTTCCGGTGTAGCCGTTGTCTCCCAAGTCAATGCCGCGTTGGCCGTTGCTGTAGATGTTGTTGGACAGGATGGTGGCCGCACTGGCGGCACTGGATGTCACAACAATGCCGTCGGTGCTGTTGTAGGCGATCAGGTTGCCCGAGCTGGCGGTTTCGCCGCCAATGACGGTTCCGCTGGAACTGCCGCCGACAGTGATGCCGTCGCCGCCACTGTTGTCAATGATCCAATTGCCTTTGATGCGGGTGCCCGTGGCGTTGTTCAGGTTGATTCCGCTGAGGCCGCTGTTGGTGATGACGTTGCGACCAGCGGTTGTCCCGTCACCGATGAGGGTGCCCGTGGCCGCCAGGACGCTGATGCCGTTGTGGCTGTTGGCCAGAACCGTGGTGCCATTGCTGCCGATGCCCAGCCAATTGCCGTACAAGGCGTTGTTGGCGGACGCGGCGTCGTCTACAGCAATGCCGGAGTTGTTGTTGCCCGCAACGATATTGCCAGCGCCGCTGGTGGTGCCGCCGACGGTGTTGTTGCTGGCGCCAGTGTCGATTTGAAGGCCGTCTTCGGCATTGCCCAGGTCAGCCGTGCCCGCTGCATTGGTGCCGATGTAGTTTCCCTGAACCACGTTGTGGTGCGCGGCTGCGCCGCTGATCTGGACGCCCAGAATCGCGTTGCCGGAGATGACGTTTCGCAGGGCGCTACTGGCGCCGCCGATGATGTTGTTGGCGCCATTGATTTCGATGCCGTCACCCGTGTTACCTAACGCAGCAGTTCCTGCAGCGTTCAAGCCAATGATGTTGCCGTAGACGAAGTTGTATTCAGCGCCAGTGCTCAGCGTGAGCCCGTTGCCGCCTGCGGCAATACCTTGGCCGCTGATCACATTGCCCATGCCCGCTGATGCGCCACCGATGGTGACGCCGCTGGCGTTGTGGACGTAGATGCCGTGCCAGGTGTTGCCCAGGTCCACACTGCCGGTGACGGTCGTGCCGATGTAGTTGCCGTGGACCTGGATGTTCTGGGTAGAGCCGGTGGTAGGCCCTACGATGTTCAGGCCGATATTCGAATTGCCCGAGATGATGTTGCGGTCGGCTGCGGTGCTGCCGCCAACCACCGCACCCACGGCGTTGTAGAGGTCGATGCCTATGGCGTTGCCTGAGGCTGAAGTGCCTGCCGAGTTGGTGCCAACATAGTTGCCGGCGATGGTCACGTTGGTGGCATTGACCACCCGCATGCCGAAATCAACAAAGCTGCGAAGCACCAGGCCGCGGACGGTGCTGTTGTCGGCGCCGGTGTTCAGCTCCAGGCCCGTACCAACTGTGCCGCCACCGTTGAGCGTGATGCCGGGGGCGGCGGCATTGGTGCCATTGATGCTGATGGCGCGGGCGATTGACGGCAGCGCGCTTCCCAGGTTGATGGTGCCCGCCACGCTGAAGGTGATCTGGTGTGCGATGCCGCCGTTGTTGGTGTTGTTAGCCGCCAGCAGCGCTTCGCGCAGGCTGATCAGGCCGTCGGGGCCGCGGCTGGCGGCCAGTGCGGTCAAGCTGCTGGTGTCGCCGCCTAGGGTGTCGGCCAAAGTCGACACCACGATGGACTGCACCGCTTCGTTGTCGGTGTTGGTCACGCCCACCGTGGCCGCCGCCATCCCGTTGTAAGCTGGGTCGGCGCTGGTGATGCTGCCCAGCTGTACCTGGTAGGCCACGTTGCCGTCGCCCAAGGCGTCATCAACACCGGTCACGGTCACGGTCTGCGCCACGTTCCAGTTCGCCGGGGTGAAGGTCAGGCTGCTGGGCGACACCGTGCCTTCGGTGGCGTCGGTGCTGGTCACTGCCACCGTCACGTTGGCGGTGGGCGCCGTGGCCAGTTGCACTGTGAAGCTGGCCTGGCCGCCGGCTTCGGTGGTCACCAGCCCGCCGCTGGCGCTGGTGACCAGGCCCGGGCTGTTCAGTAACTGGAAGAACACGCCATCGGCGTCGCCGGGGCCGTTGCCCGACCAAGTGACGACGGCACGGTTGCCTACGAAGCTGGCTGAGGCGTACTGCTGCGCACCAGTGGTGGTGGTGTTGATGCGGGTTTCTGCACCGGCTGCGGTGCCGTCGGCTGCGTATTCGCGGCCGTAGATGCCCAAGCCGTCGCCGTCTTGAAGGTCGCTCTGCCAGACCACCAGGAAGCGGCCATCGGAAGCCATCGTCAAGCTTGGCGTGATCTGGTCGTTGGCCGTGGTTGTGTTGACCGCGAATTCGGTTCCCAAGGCGGTTGCGGTGTTGCTGAAGCGCCGGGCATAGACGCCCCAGCTGGTGCCGGTGTCCTGCGCGTAGCTGTTCCAGGCCACGGCAAAGTTCCCGCTGGCGTCGATGCCGATGCTGGGGTTGCGCTGGAAGTTTGCGGTGGTGGTGTTCACCAGCACTTCACTGCCGATCTGCGTGCCCGCTGCGTTGTACAGGCGGGCATAGATGCCGAAGCCGCTGCCGTCGGTGCCGTCGCGTTCCCAGGCCACGGCAAACATGCCGCTGGCGTTCATCGCCATGGAGGCGTAGTTTTCGGTGGCGGCGTTGCTCAGTGTGGTGGTGGTCTGCAGCGTGCCGCTGGCGTTGTAGCGCTTGATCACGATGTCGCCCAGGCCGGCGCCAGCGTTCTGGAAGACGACTGCGAAAGACCCGTCGTCAGCCATCGCGGCCTGCGGGAAATACTGGTTGTCAGCGGTCAGGCCGTTATTGACCAGTATTTCGCCCGTGATGGCCGCACCGGATGCGTTATAGAGCCTGGCATACACGCCGTAGGTGCCGGCAGCGTCCTGGTCGTAGCTGGTCCAGGTGACAACAAAAGCGCCGCTGGACGACATGGCCACACCGGCCCATTCCTGCGTGTTTGTTGTTGTGGTGTTGGCAGTGAAAGCCGCCGCCAGCGGCGCGCCTGTCGCGTCGAATCGCCGCACCATGACGTCGCCTGAATTGGCGTTGTTGTCGGTATAGACAGCCACGAAGTTGCCGTTGGCGTCCATGGCCACGTTGCCGCGGCCGAAGCTGTTGCTGGTCTGGTTGCCGGTGGTGTTGCTGTTGATGCGGGTTTCGCTACCGGTGACAGACAGAGCCAGTGTTCCGGCGTAGTTGTCCAGTGCCACGGTGTTTTGAAGCAGTGGTGCCTCGACTTCGCCTGTGCGCAGCTCCAGCGCCCAATCGCCACCGCGTTCAGCGCTGCCCGTGATATTGGTGCTGGCCGCCACGTCGGCGCCCGTCAACGCCGCAAGTTCAGCAACAAAGGCCTGGCCGATGTCGCCGGCACCCACTTCACAACCCCACAGCAGCAGGTCCGCTTGTGCACTGAGGGCTTGATTCCAGCCTTGGATTTCGGCTTGTCTTTGCAGCAGGCTGGCGGCGTCCACGCGTGCGTTGCCCAGCAGCAAGACGCCGTCGTCTCCGTGCGAGACGATGTGGATGGCCGTCACGCCTTGCTCGCTGGCCAGCGCCTGTGTGATGACGGCCAGGCCGTCGTCTTCAAGGCCGATGGTCACCACGTCCACCACAGGGCCTGTTCCGCGCTCCAGCAGCAAGGCTTCCAGCAGGGTATCGGCGTTGGCCACGGCGCTGTCAACAAACACCAGCTCGCGTTTGGCGATCAGGGCTTCGCTGGCCGCATCGTTTGAGCCTGTTGTCGCGGCAGCCCAGGCCTTTGCTTCAAAGGGCGCCGTACTGAAGGCCAGTTGCCAGTCGCCGTTGAAATCAGCAAGCGTTTCGGTTGATGCGCTGAGCTGTGCACCCGTGAGTTCCGCCAGGGTTTGAGCCGCGCGGTGGCCGATCTCGCCGGCCGCGAAACCGCCGCCATAGACCAAAAGATCGCCGCCCGGTTGCAGAGCCTGGCCGATGCGCGCCCAGGCATCGGCGTCCTGCTCCGTCATGGCGCGCTCGTCCACCGTGCGGTTGCCCAACTGCAACTGACCTGCGCCGCCCCGGCTGATGAGGTGAATGGCGTCAAGCCCCTGGCGGCCCTGCAGCACCTGGGCGATTTGCTGCACGCCGTCAGCACGGTTGTTCAGTTGAATGCGTTCGGCTTCGGCCGGCAGTGCGGTGTCCCAGCCAGGCACATCGGCCATGGCAGCGTCAATGAAAGCGACTATGCGCAGTGGCTCAGGTGTGGCGTTGGAGGTTTCGCGAGTGGCTTCGTGGGCGGTTTCCCGGGTGGTTTCGGCGGCGCGCTCGGTTACCGCCAAGTCGTCTGGCGTTTCAGCTTTCGGCGCGGCCGGCAGGTCCAAAACGCGCACTTCGGCCTCGCCCACCCAGTGGTCCTGGGCGCCAAAAGGGTCGGCCGAGTACAGCACCCGTGGCTCCACCGCCTCAGCACAGGCGCGCGCGGGCGCCGTTCTGGGCGGCGGCCGCAGGTGAGGGCCGGTTCTCGTCAAGGCGAGTTTCAGCAGCCGCCGTATCACGGCAGCCTCCTTCGGCCGGCCAAGCGCTGCGCGACGCGCGCGAAGGGCGTCGCGGTCTCGGGCCAGTGGTGCTGATGAAGGGCGAAGGTCATTTGGGCGCGCAACGCCACACCGCGAGCGGGCGCCATGCCCGTTCGCGCGTGCGAAGCTGTACCCCGATTGGGCCCCAGCGCCCTATGAAGAAGTCCCAGGAAATGGCCTGCCCGGGCCGTGTTCATCGGCCCCTCGCGGCGGCTCTTAGCGCCGCGGCTGGGGTGGCTTCACCGTACCTGGGTTGTTGGGTGGGCGTTTGATGGACGCCTGGGCGCGTTCAGACGTCGAAGCTGATGCCGTCGTTGACCGTATCGGCCAGGTCAAAGCCGTAGTGCGCGTCCAACAAGTTCCAGGCCTCTTCGGCGCTCTCAACAAAATGAAAAAGGCTCAGGTCGTTCTCGGAAATCATGCCTGTTTCAACTAAATGTTGAAAGTTAATGAGCTTTTCCCAGAACTTACGACCAAATAGCAGAATGGGGCGGCGGCGGACCTTGCCCGTCTGTTGCAGTGTCATCACCTCAAACAGCTCGTCCAAAGTGCCAAAACCGCCCGGAAAACACACCAAGGCGATGCTGCGCATCAAAAAGTGCATTTTCCGCAATGCAAAATAATGAAACTGAAAACACAGCTCTGGCGTGATGTAGACGTTGGGCGCCTGCTCGTGTGGCAGCACGATGTTCAGGCCGATGCTCTTGCCCTTGGCCTCAAAGGCTCCACGGTTGCCGGCCTCCATGATGCCGGGGCCGCCACCCGTGACCACGACGATGGGCGAGTCGTGGCCCTTTGAGCGCTCGGTTACCAAGGCCGCAAAGTGCCTGGCTTGTTCGTAATAGGGGCTCATCGCCAGGTTGGACTTGGCCTTGGCGATGGATTGGAGATTTCCACCCCTTTGCGCATCATCAAGCTGTCTTTGTGCAACATCGGCCGGCAAAATTCGAGCGCTGCCAAAGATGACGATAGTGGAGGTGATGCCTTGTTCCTGTTGAATCAGCTCGGGTTTGAGCAGTTCCAGTTGCATGCGCACCGGCCGCAATTCGTCGCGCAGCAAAAATTCTGTGTCAGTGAAAGCCAGGCGGTAGGCGCTTTCGGGGCCGTCATAACGTGACGCCGGTTGCGAACGCGCGGCCTCTTCTTCAGCGCTGGGAAAGTTCCGCGCGGTCAGCTTGTCGCGTTGGTTCACCTGGGGCTCCTCGTTGGGTTCTGGGTCATGGCTTGTTGGTCAAGGCCGGGCGTAGGGCGCCACAGACCGGGCAATCGGCTTGGCGCTTCACGCGCACTTCGGTCCACTCCATGTGGCGCGCATCCAGCATTTGCAAGCGCCCGGCGAGCGACTGGCCCACGCCGGCCAGCAGTTTCAAAGCTTCAGCCGCCTGCATGGTGCCGATGATGCCGACCAGCGGCGCAAACACGCCCATGGTGGCGCAGCGTGCCTCTTCAAAGGTGGAGCCCGGTGGAAACAGGCAGGCATAACAGGGCGCGCTCGGCTGGCGGCTGTCAAAAACCGAGATTTGCCCGTCGAAGCCAATGGCTGCGCCCGACACCAGCGGCCGCGCGTGTTTGACGCAGGCCTTATTCACGCGCTGGCGCGTTTCGAAGTTGTCGCTGCAGTCCAGCACCACATCGGCCTGCGCAACCCATTCGTCCAACTCGGCGACGCCTGCGCGTTGCACTTTGGCGTGAACCACGGGCTCGGGGTTGATGGCATGGATGCTCTGCGCCGCTGAGAGCGCTTTGGCTTGGCCCACGCGCGACAAGTTGTGCGCGATTTGCCGCTGCAGATTGGTCAAATCGACATGGTCGTGGTCGGCCAGCGTGATGGTGCCCACGCCGGCAGTGCCCAAGTACAGGGCCACAGGCGAGCCCAAACCACCGGCGCCGATGACCAAGGCGTGGCCGCGCATCAAGCGCTCTTGGCCTTCCACGCCAATTTCGTCG
This sequence comes from Rubrivivax sp., assembly GCA_965249635.1. Taxonomy (GTDB): domain Bacteria; phylum Pseudomonadota; class Gammaproteobacteria; order Burkholderiales; family Burkholderiaceae_C; genus Rubrivivax. The sequence goes on from OZ252249.1 coordinate 1,270,077, forward strand.
AGCAAGATGTGGCGTGAGTAACGCAGCAACTGGTCATCGGTCATGGCAAATCGCCTGTCGGAAAAGTATCAAGCTGCGGCAAAAATGCCAACGGGGCCCCAAGAGGCCCCGTTGTGCAAGCGAAGCAGAGTGCGGAATTTACTCGGTCTTCGCTTCGGCCTTGCGTTCCACAGCCGTCTTGCTGATGGCCACCGGCCGGCCGCGCAATTGGTTCAGCGCCTGCTGCAGCGGAAAGTCGTCGGCCGAGCCGAACTCGGGCAAGGGTTTGACGCTGTCGCGCTGCTTGGCCAATTGCTCTTCAACCTTCTTGCGCTCTTCAGCGCGCTGTTTCTCGCGCTCGGGGTCTTTTTTCTCGTTGGCGCCGCCAGAGAGGTGCTTTTCAAGATCAGCCTCACGCATGCGCAGCGCGGCAAAGATATTGCCCTCAGCCGTCTCATCAATCCAGACGTCAGGCACGATACCTTTGGCTTGAATGGAACGCCCGTTGGGTGTGTAGTAGCGCGCAGTGGTAATTTTCAGCGCCGCGCCGGGGCAGTCTTCCAGCCGGTACTGGCCGGCCAGGCAGCGCACGGTTTGCACCGAACCCTTGCCGAAGGTCTGTGAGCCCATGATGGTGGCGCGCTTGTGGTCTTGCAGCGCGCCGGCCACGATTTCACTGGCGGAAGCCGATCCTTCGTTCACCAGCACCACCAGCGGCACGCTCTTCAGCGCGGCCGGCAGGCGGCGAATCGGGTCAGAGCCCCGACGGGCATAAAACTCAGACGAGGCTTTGAACGTGGCCTTGGCATCCGGCAACTGGCCATTGGTGCTGACAACAGCCACATCGGGTGGCAAAAACGCTGCGCTCAGGGCAATGGACGCGTCAAGCAGGCCGCCCGGGTCGTTGCGCAGGTCCAGCACCAAACCTTTGAGTTGAGGTTCGGCTTTGTAGATTTCTTCCAGCTTGCGCGCGAAGTCGTCCACCGTGCGGTCTTGGAACTGGCTCACGCGAATCCAGCCATAACCCGGCTCAACCACTTTGGCACGAACACTTTGCACGCGAATCTCTTCGCGCGTGATGCTCACCGGGAAAGTGCGGTTTTCAGACTTGCGGAAGATTTGCAGCGAAACCTTGGTTTGTGGTTCACCGCGCATGCGCTTGATGGCGTCGTCCAGCGTCAAGCCTTTAACGGCACTGTCGTCGATGCGGGTGATCAGGTCGCCGGCCTTGATGCCTGCTTTGAAGGCGGGCGAGCCTTCGATAGGCGAGACCACCTTGACCAGGCCGTCTTCCATGTTGATTTCGATGCCCACGCCGACAAACTTGCCGCTGGTGCCTTCGCGGAAGCCCTTCAGCGTTTTCTTGTCCAGGTATTGCGAGTGCGGGTCGAGGCCAGAAACCATGCCGCTGATGGCGTCGGAGATCAGCTTTTTGTCGTCAACCTGTTCGACGTAGTCGCTTTTAACAAGCCCGAAGACGGCCGCAAGCTGCTGCAATTCTTCAAGCGGCAGCGGCGAGCTGCTGCGCTGCGCGATGGCTTGCACCTGCATGGTGGCCAGCGCGCCAGCGACGGCGCCAAGGGCAAGAACTCCGGCAATCTTCAATTTCGCGCTCATTTGCGCTCCAGGCTAAAGGCTGGTCTGCTGCGGTGCACAGACGTTTTCAAAGTATAGGACCGCCCTGCTTGAGACTGTGACAGAGGCGTAAAAGTTGCAGCCAACTTGAGGTCATTTTTCTCGGTCGATGAAACCCCTGTTTCAGGGGGTTCGGTGTTCGGCGCGGTCAAAAGTGACCACGTGATCGACTTGCGCCCGAATGCCGATGTGTTCGCCGACCTGATGGTTGTGGTGCGAAGGCACATGCGCCATGACCTGCTCGCCCGTGTCCAGGCGCAGGGTGTACAGGAATTCAGAGCCGCGAAAGGACTTGCGCTCGATGCGCGCTTTCACGGGGCTGTCGTCGTCGTGCACGATGTCGTCGGCACGCAGCAGGACATCACATTCCCCCTGCGGGTAGGCGTCTGGCAGGGGGCATTCCGCCGGGTCGTCCAGTTCGCCCACGGCGGTGTGTACGCAAGGGCCGTGAGCGCAGGCCACGATTTGCGCCGGCATAAAGACGCCATGGCCGATGAACTGCGCCACAAAGCGGGTGGCTGGTCGGTGGTACAGCGCATAAGCGTTGTCCCACTGCTCCAGGCGGCCCCGGTTCATCACACCGATGCTGTCGCCCAGGGCAAAGGCTTCCATCTGGTCGTGGGTGACGACCAAGGCCGTCGTGCCGTGGGCTTTGAGAATTTGACGCACGTCTTGCGCCAGGCGTTCGCGCAAATCGACATCCAGGCTGGAGAACGGCTCGTCCAGCAGCAGCAGGCGCGGTGAGGGCGCCAAGGCCCGCGCCAGTGCGATGCGTTGCTGTTGGCCGCCTGATATTTGGTGTGGGTAGCGTGCGCCGGCATGGCCCAGGCCCACCAGGTCGAGCATGTCTTGCACGCGCTTGTCGCGCGCAGCCTTGGCCAATTTGTTGATGCCAAAGGCGATGTTGTCGCGCAGGTTCAGGTGCGGAAAGAGCGCGTAGTCCTGAAACACCATGCCGATGCGACGCTGCTCTGGCGCCAGGTGTGTGCCGCTGTCAGGTTCGCTCAGCGTGGTGCCGGCCATGCTGACACGGCCGCCGGCCAAGGGCTCCAAGCCGGCAACGGCGCGCAGTAACGAGGTCTTGCCGCAGCCTGATGGGCCGATGAGCACGCCGATCTGGCCCGTGGTCAACGAAAACGACACCCGGTCCACGGCGGGGTGGTTGGCCTGGCTGCGCGCATAGCGCACGATGGCGTTCTCGACCTGCAAAAACATGCACCTATGATAGCGGCTGCATGCAAATGAAACTCGTTCTCAACATGGGGATTTCTGCGCGGTGGGAGGCTCCTTGCGCGGCCTCTTGATCGTCGTTTGCGCGCTGCTGGCGCTGCCAGTAGCCGGCATCTTGCTGTCGTGGCTGGCCTTTGATGCCGACGCCGCAGCCGTGTTGCGCCACCAGTGGGACACCGTGCTGGCCGACTACACCTTGCAGTCGCTGGCACTGGTGTTGGGGGTGGGCGCGGGCACGGCCTTGGTGGGGGTGGGCGCGGCCGTGGCCGTGAGCTTGTTTGAATTTCCGGGCCGCCGCAGCTTTGAGTGGGCGCTGTTGCTGCCCTTGGCCATGCCCGCTTACGTGCTGGCCTATGCCTACACCGACGCCCTGCAATTCAGCGGGCCCCTGCAAATGGGCTTGAGGCAAAGCTTTGGTTGGCAAGGCGCTTTGTGGCCCGATGTGCGCAGTCTCTGGGGCGCAGTGGTGCTGTTTGTCTTGTGCCTGTACCCGTATGTTTACCTTTTGACCAGAGCAGCATTGGGTGAGCGTGCCGTCCAACTGATGGAGGCCGCCCGCCTGCTGGGCGCCGACCTCGAACGCCGTTTGCTCGAGGTTGCGTTGCCGTTGGCGCGCCCGGCTGTGGTGGCAGGCGTGGCCTTGGCCTTGATGGAGACCTTGGCTGACTATGGCGTGGGCTCATATTTCGGCCTGTCCACCTTCACCACCGGCATCTACCGGGCCTGGCTGTCGATGAACGAGCCGCGCGCCGCCGCGCAACTGGCGTCATTGCTGCTGCTGGTGGTGGCCGTGCTGTTGACTCTGGAGCGTCGTGCGCAGGCCCATCTGCGGTTTGGCGCCAGCCGCAGTGGCAACCCCCAGGCCAACGACGCACGCCCGGTTCATTTAAAGGGTTCGGCCGCGCTGATGGCCTGGCTGCTGTGCGCCATTCCCGTTGCCGCCGGTTTTGTCTTGCCTGCGCTGTGGCTGTCGGCGATGCTCTGGCGTGAGCTGGCTTTCGGTGAAAGCGGCTTACCCTGGGACCGCTTCGGGCCTTGGGCTTGGGCCAGCTTCCGCCTGGCGAGCATCACGGCGCTGCTGGCAACAGCGCTGGCGCTGGCCTTGGGTTTTGCGCTGCGCCGACGCGGCACTTGGCTGGACCGTTTGCTGCAACTGGCGTCACGCGTGCTGATCTTGGGCTATGCCATTCCCGGCGCAGTGGTCGCTATTGGCATCTTGCTGCCCTTGGCTTGGGTGCAGACGCGCTGGCCGCAGTGGGGCTTGACGCACGTGATCACGGGCACGACGGCCGGCGTGGTGCTGGCGTATTTGGTGCGCTTCAGCTCGGTGGCACTGCAGACGCTGGATGCAGGTTACGGCCGCGTTTCTTCGTCCGTTGATGAAACCGCGCGCATGCTCGGGGCAGGGCCGCACCGCACCTTCTGGCGTCTGCACTTGCCATTGGTCAAACGTTCTGCATTGGCAGCTGCCCTGCTGGTGTTTGTGGACACCATGAAAGAGCTGCCTGCAACGCTGGTCTTGCGGCCCTTCGGCAGCGATACGCTGGCCGTGGTGGCCTACAACCTGGCGCGTGACGAGCGGCTCGCAGAGGCGGCGTTGCCGTCTTTGGCCATCGTGGCCGTGGGCCTGCTGCCCGTGGCCTTGCTCGCGCGCGCCATGCGGCAGTAGCGCGGCTCGCTGGCATCAAACGCCCAAGCCCAGCGCCTAAGCCCAGCGGCTGCGCCCCAGTGCCAGCAGCGCAAAGCTCAGCGGCACGGTGAGCAGGGCAAAGGCCCAGCCCAGCGAGCCCAAGGCCGAGCCGGCCAGCCCAAAGAGTGCGGGTCCGATGACCACGCCAAAAAACGTGAAGAACAAAGTGCCCGCAGTGGCCATAGCGGCTTGGTCATGCGGCACCATGCGCGCCACAGTGGCCAGGTAAACGCCGTTCCACCCTACGGCGGTGGCGCCAAATAAACACAGCAGCAGCAGGGCCCAAGGTGCGGCGGTGCTGGGCGCCAGCAAGGGCATGGTCACGGCGCAAGCCACCATGCCGCAGGCCAGGGCGATGAGCATGCGGCGCGCGCCAAGCCAACGGTCAGCCACCAGGCCCCAACTGATGCGGCCCACCATGCCCGCAACCTGCATGGCGGACAGCGCCGCGCCCGCTGCGATCAAGGTCCACTTCAGGTCGCCGACCAAGAAGCTCACCAAGTACGACGTTAGGCTCACTTGCGCCATAGAAAAGATGAAGCTGCACAAGGCCAAGCTGCGCAGCGACGGGTGCGTGGCGACGAAACGCACCGGTTCCAGTACGGTTTGGAAACGAGGCCACGGGCTGGTGGCATCGCGCTCGCGGTCCAGCTCGGCGGCCAAAGGCTGTGCCGACAAAGCGCCCAGCACACACAAAGCGGCCGTACCCAGCAGCGCGCCGCTGATGCCCTGCCAAGCCAGCAGCCAGGGCACGGTGAGCCCGGCGATCACGCCGCCCAGAGGCACGCCAGTTTGTTTGATGGAAAACACCAGCGAGTAGTTTTTGGGGTCGGTGGTGCGCGCCAGCATCTGCGAGCTGGCCGGCGTGATGGGCCCGTATCCCAGGCCGATGAGCAAGGCGCCGGCCGCACCGGCCACCAGTGAGGGCACGGCGAGCAGGGCCAGACCCGCCGCGCTGACCAGCAAGGCCCACTGGCTGGCTCGGATAGGCCCCAAACGCTTGACCACCTGCGCACCCAGAGGGCTGGCAAACATGGCAGCGACGTAGACGCACGCGATATACAGGCCGACGCCCGCAGCGCCCAAGTCTGCGCGCTCCAACAAGCGTGGCGCTGCTACCGTGGGCGCGATGACTGCGGCTGATGAGGCAGCCTGGACCCACAAGGTGACGGGCAGCGTGGCGCGCCGGAGAGTCTCAGCTTGCGGCAGAAATGACCCCCAGTGCGCGCAGTTTGGCAATGGCGGCGTCATCAAACCCGGCTTCGCGCAACAGTGCTTCGTTGTGCTCGCCCATGCGCGGTGCCGCACGTGTAGGCAAGTCAACGCCGGCCACGCGGATGGGGTTGGCCACCAGCCGTGCCGATTGGCCGTTGGCATAGTCAAACTGGCGCAGGTTGGCGTGTTCATGCACAAACGGATTGTCCAGCGCTTGTGCAATGTCGTAGACCGGCGCTACCGGAATGTCGCCGGCCAGCTTGTCCAGCCAATGCGCGGTGGTGGCGGTTGAAAGCGCCGTGTCCAGTTCGCGCGTGACACGGTCTCGGTGTTTCAGCCGGGCTTTGAAGTCGCACAGCTCAGGGTCTGTGCGCCACTCGGGGTGGCCCAGGGCATCGGCCAGCAAGCCCCAGAACTTTTCCTTGTTGCACATGACGAACATCCAGCCGTCCTGCGTGCGATAGAGCTGGCTGGGCACCAGGCTCGGGTGGCCGCTGCGTGCGGTGCGTCCGGTGACCGTGCCGCCGTTGAGGTACCAGGTGCCGGGGTAGTTCAGGTTGTGTAGGGCGAGATCGAAGAGCGAGGTGTCCAGGTCGCCACCCACTCCGCTGGCCCTTGCACGCACCACGCCGGCCAGCAAAGCAAACGCTGCAACGAGCCCGGTCATGAGGTCGACAATGGACAAGCCATAGCGTGTGGGTGGGCCGTCGGGCTCGCCCGTCAAGCTGAGGTGCCCCGCCTCGGCTTGCATCAAGTAGTCGTAACCCGGCCAAGCTCTCCGTGAACCCTCGCGCCCATAGGCGGACAGGTGCGTGCATACGATGGCAGGATTGGCTGACTTCAAGGATGCGTAGGTCAGGCCCAATTTTTCGGGCAGATCGCCGCGCAGGTTGTCAAGTACCGCGTCAGCGCTGGCCGCCAGTTTGCGAAAAGCCTCCATGCCCTGCGGATGTTTAAGGTCCAGCGTGAGGCTCTTTTTATTGCGGTTGAAGGTTTGGAAGAAGTGGCTGTCGGCAGGGCCAAAAAAGTGCGGGCCTACTTGGCGACCCACATCGCCGCCGTCTTTGTGGTTTTCAATCTTGATGACTTCAGCGCCCAGGTCAGCCAAGTAGCTGGTGCCTGCGGGGCCGGCGCCATATTGCTCAACGGCCAGAACACGCAAGCCCGCCAATGGCAGGCCGCTGAAAGCTTCACTCATGCGATGTCTCAGGCAAGTGGAGCCGGCTCCGCCGCGAGCAGGTTCTCCAAGGTGTGGGCATGAGCCAATTGCGGCAGGCGCAAGAGCGCGTCACGCACGGCGGTGGCATGCGCTGCGCCGAAGTGCAGCGACGCGTTGTCGACATACTTTTGCCGGATGTCGGCATTGGTCAACGGGCGCTCGGCGTGACCGCGATTGACGGGTTCGCTTTGTTGCAAGCTGCTGCCGTCCTTCAGCGTGACGCGCAACGCAGCGCCATAGTGCCGGGGAAAGGTCGAAGCGGGGTCAACTTCACAAAACACGCGGTCCATCAAGGCCAAGGCGGCGGGGTCTTTGAAGGCTGCAGGCAGCAATTCCTTCAAGCCCAAGCGGCCACGCAACAGCCCGCTGGCCACGGCGTAGGGCAGGCTGAATTTGGCTTCGTAGTCGCTTTGTGGGCGGCGCTTGGATTCGATGGGATCACACACCACCGGCATGGTGCCGGCAGGCATCAAGGCGTCGATGCGTTTGACTTGGTCCGCGCGCAAGCCTTGTGCATGCAAGGCGATGGCTGCATCAGCCGCTGCGTGCACAAAGTGGCACATCGGGAATGGCTTGACGGCAATGTGTTCCAGTTCCCACACTTGGCCCAAGGCCTGGCGGCCGAGGCTCAGGTCACATTGGTCTTGAAGTGCTTGTCCCAGGTAGGCCTTGAACAGGCCGAAGCGCCCTTCGTAAGGTGCTGTTGGTGCGGGAATGTTTTGCGCTGCCAGCAGGGCTGCTTGCAGGCCAGCCTGTGCGGCCCAGCCGGGGTGCAGGCGTTTGGTCCAGGCACCGTCTTCAAGAAACTGCAAACTGCCGCCGGCCATGGACAAGGCAAAACCTTGAGCGGCCACCAACTGCGTGCTGCTCAAGCCTAAAAGCTTGCCCGCCGCCAGCGCCGCAGCAAAAGTGCCGACCACGCCAGTCGGGTGAAAGCCTTGTGTGTGCAGCCCACCCTTGACCACGCTGGCCACGCGCGCGCCGGCTTCAAGGCCCGCGATGGTGGCTGTCAGCAACTCGGTGCCGTTGCTGCCGCGCTGGGCGCCCAAGCCCAGCACCACCGGCAGCACAGCCACACTGAGGTGGATGACGCCCGCCATGTGCGTGTCGTCGTAGTCCAGCCCGTGCATCAATGCGCCATTGAGCCAAATGGCATCACGCAGCGGCAGTTGCCGCGCAAAACCGATCACGCTGCGTGTGCCTGTTTCGCCGAGGTTCAGGCTGCCAATGGCCTTGGCCAGACGTTCAGCAAAGTTTTCGCGCCGGGCGGCGAGCGCGCAGCCTACGGCGTCCAACATCAGGTGCAGCGCGCGCTCTTGCGTGCCCTGCGGCACCTGTGCCAAGTTCAGGCCGTGAACAAACTCGGCCAGCGCAAGCGCGGTGTGGTCTGGAGCCAAATGGGAAGCGCTCATGAGAATGACTGGGTCACTCGGCCTTTGCGCCGGAGTCTTTGACGGCTTTGCCCCATTTGGTGATTTCACCGCGCCAGAAGTTGTTGAGTTGCTCGGTGTTCATCACCATCGGCAGCACGCCCATGTTCGCCATTTGCTCTTTGACGGCGGGTGTTTGCAAGATCTCGTTGACCTTGGCATTGAGCTTTTGCACGATGGCTGGGGGCGTTCCGGCGGTGGCCATCAAGATCACCCAAGGTACGCCAGAAAAGCCGGGGTAGCCCTGTTCGGCCACGGTGGGGATGTCGGGCGCGGCCGGAATACGCTCGGCGCTGCTGACCGCCAGTGCCTTGAGCCGCCCTTGTTTGACAAAGGGCAGCGTGGCCACGGAGGTTTCAAACATCACTTGCACCTGGCCGCCCATCAAGTCGGTCAAAGCCGGTGGTCCGCCTTTGTAGGGCACATGGGTCATATCAACCCCAGCGGTAGATGTGAACATGGCCATCACCAAGTGGTTGGTGATGCCGATGCCGCTGGACGCGTAGTTGATGGTGCCCGGCTTGGCCTTGGCCGCGGCCACCAAGTCTTGAACGTTCTTGGCAGGGTGCTGCGGGTGCGTGACCAGCACCAAGGGCACGACGCCCAGACCGGCCACGGGTACGAAGTCGCGCGCAGCGTCGTAAGGCAGCTTGGTCATCAGCCATTGGTTGACGGCCATCACGCCGCTGGACGACACCAGCAAGGTGTAGCCGTCGGCGGGCGCCTGCGTGGCCAGATGTGTGGCAATGGTGCCGGACGCGCCGGGCTTGTTGTCGAAGACAAACGGCTGGCCCCAGGCGTCTTGCAACTTCTGGCCAATGAGCCGGCCCAAGGTGTCGGTGGCCTGGCCCGGCGGAAACCCGATGAGCATGCGAACGGGCTTGTTGGGGTAGGTCTCGGCCTGTGCCTGACTGGGTGCGTGGGCTGCGCACAGCAGCAGGGCCGCAGCGGTGGCGGTGAATGAACGGCGAGGGTGTTGCATGCCTTTGTCTCCTACGGGTGCCGACCTGGGCGGGCGTGATCAGTGTTATTTTGTGCGGACAAATGATAGGGCGCAGCCAAGTGCACTGTCAAGCCGCCGGCGGCTACTTGCGCAGTTGCATGCGGTAGCTGAAGCGGTCGCTGGGGTGCACGTTTTCAGCCAACTCCAGCAAGCGCCCGCGCGCGTCGTAGTAGCGGCGCACCACGCGCAGCGCGGGCTCGCCGGCGCGGGCGTCCAGGTTGGCGGCGTCGTCGGCACCCAGCACCACGCCTTGCAACTCTTGCTCCACCCGCTCGATGCTCAGGCCGTAGTCGCTTTCGATCAAGGCATATACAGCGCCTTGGCGCCCGCGCAGCCGGGCTTCCATGCCTTCAAGCAGCGGGTTCAAATAGAGCCGTGTGATGCAGATGGGCCGGCGCGGCACGGCGCCATCGGTGCCAGGTGCCACTCGCAGACCAACCGCGTAAATCCACTCCTGGCCCGTTTCAGCCTCTAATTCGCGCGCCTGCGCTTTGCTCAGTGCGATACGGCCCACATACACAAAGCGCAGCTCGGTATCAGTGGCGTACTGCAGCAGGTCGTTGACGCGCGAGGCGTTATGGGTGTAGCGCGCTTCATCCGGCGTTGCGATGACAACGGTGCCCACACGCTGCCGGCGGTGGATGAGGCCCGCTGTGGAGAGCACACGAATGGCTTCGCGCGCCGTGAAACGGCTGATTTCGAATTGCGTGCACAGCTTCAGCTCGGTGGGCAGTTTGGCGCCTACGGGGTAGCGGCCATCGGCAATGGCGCGCTTGAGCTCGCGCGCCACCTGCAGATAGCGCGGCTGGGTGTCATTTAAATCAACGGCATCAGGCGCAACCGAAGCGCTGGTGGAGCCAGGCGGCGCGCTGCGCGCGGGCGCCATGGCTTGACGGGCTTGCGGACGTTTGCTCATAATGTACGGACATTATCAGGAGAATGACACATGGTGCAAAGCGCCAAACCGGTTGGCCCCAACCGCTACCGCGAAAGCTTCGGCCGCCACTACGAAGACTTCAACATCGGCGATGTGTACGAGCACCGCCCGGGCCGCACCATCAGCGAAGCCGACAACACCTGGTTCACGCTGTTGACAATGAATACGCACCCGCTGCACTTTGATAAAGAGTACGCGAAGGCCAGTGAATTTGGCCGCTGCATCGTGGCCAGCCCGTTTACGGTGGCGCTGATGGTGGGCATGAGCGTGAGCGACGTGAGCCAGAAGGCCATTGCCAATCTGGGCTGGACCGACATCACGCTCACATCGCCGGTATTCGCGGGCGACACCTTGTATTCCGAGAGCGAGGTGCTGGATAAGCGTGAATCGAAGTCGCGGCCCGGCGCCGGTATCGTGACCGTGAAGACGATTGGCAAGAACCAGGACGGCAAGGTCATCGGGCACTTTGTCCGCAAGATCCTGATCGCCAAGCGCGGCCACAGCGTTGAAGACCGCGTCAACTACTGACCGCGCACCGAGCAACAGCCCATGCCCAATCAAAAACCGCAGCAGCCTACCGATGACGAACAGGCCTTTGTTGACGCCATCGAAATCTGGGCCGAAAAAGAACTTCGCCCTGTAGCCAAAAAGTTCGACCAGGCCGACGAATACCCGCACGCCATCGTCGAGCAGATGAAGGAGCTGGGCTTGTTCGGCGCGACCATTTCGCAGGCGTACGGTGGCCTGGGTTTGTCGGCTTGGACCTACGCGCAGATCGTCATCAAAGTGGCGGCGGTGTGGATGGCGCCCTCGGGCATTTTCAATTCGCACCTTATCGTGGCCGCGGCCATCGAGCGCAACGGCACGCCCGAACAAAAGGCGCACTATCTACCCAGGCTGGCCACGGGCGAACTGCGTGGCAGCTTGGGTCTGACTGAACCCAATGCGGGCTCCGACCTGCAAGCCATCCGCACCACGGCCCGGCTCGACGGTGACGACTATGTGGTCAACGGCAACAAGATGTGGATCACCAACAGCTTGTACGGCAACCTGACGCTGCTTCTGGTGAAGACCGACCCGCAAGCCCAGCCGCGCCACAAGGGCATGAGCATGTTGATCTGCGAGAAGGGGCCGGGTTTTGAGGTGGTGGGCAAGCTCAAGAAGATGGGCTACCGCTCCATCGACACCTGCGAGCTGCGCTTCGACAACTTCCGCGTGCCGCGCGGGCGCCTTTTGGGTGGCGTGGAAGGCAAGGGCTTCATTCACACCGCCAACGGGCTGGAACTGGGCCGCATCAATGTGGGCGCGCGCGGTGCCGGCATTGCCGAAGGCGCGCTCAAGTTGGCCTTGCGTTACGCGCAGGAGCGCGAAACCTTCGGCAAGCCGATCTGGCAACACCAGGCCGTGCAGTTGAAACTGGCCGATATGGTGACGCAGGTCGAAGGCGCCAAGCGCCTGTTGGAACAAGCCGCGCGCTTGTATGACCGCGGCGAGCGCTGCGATCTTGAAGCCGCCATGGCCAAACTGGCCGGTTCAGAGGCCGGTGCGCATTGCGCGCAAGAGGCGATGCGTATTTTCGGCGGCTACAGCTATTCCGTCGAATATGACATCGAACGCTTTTACCGCGATGCGATGTTGATGTGCATCGGCGAAGGTGCCAACGAAATCTTGCGCCAGGTGATTGCCAAGCAGCTGATCGAGCGGCACCGCATCTAGAGCGGCGAATTTAGCGACGCGCATTTACGGGTGCGCATTTACAGCCGCGATAGCAAGGCCTCAAACCCCGGCCACCCTTCGCGCGCCACTGCGACCTTTTGCGCCAGCCGGTCGCGCCTGACTCCGAGGCGCAGCGCCTCTACATACGCCGGCACGTCCAACACCCAAGTGCCGCCGATCATGGTGACGCCGCGCGCAAACAGCGCGTCGGGCAGGCAACCCATGCTGGGGCCGATGAGCGTGATCCATTGCGCCTGCCTGCAGCGCGCCAGCATCTCATCCAGCGTGTCGTTCAAGACCAAAGTGCCGGTTGACACCACCTTGTTGCAGGCCCGCAGTTCATCGGCATCCGTTGTCACCCGGTAGCCCGCGTGTTCGCCGACCAAGTGGGCTTTGAGTTCCACCACTGTGAGCTTGGAACCGCTGGCCAGCACACGCGGCAGCAGCGGTGTGAAAAGGCCGATCATGCCGATGTGATCACCGGGCTGCGGGTCCAACGCGCCCAGTGAATCCAGGCTGGCATCGGGGTGGAAGCCGGTGCGTTTGTAGAGCCAGTGCGTGATGGCGTTAGCAGCCGCAAAGCCAATAGTTCGTTCAGCACCTTGGGCGCTGACAAAGCGCTTTGCCACGTCCAAAGCGTTGGCGCCGGCCAGACCCAAGCTCGGGTCGAGTTCGCGCATCCTGGCCAAGGTGTCGTCGAGAAGAACATAGGTCAAGCCGATTGAACCGTCTTCCAACTCCAGCGCACAAAACTCGCCGCGCGGCGAACCGGGCGCGGGGTCCGGCGGAATGTGCAGCGCCTTCACACGCGGCAGCGGCCCACGCTGCGCGACGCGTTCCAGCTGGTTCAGGTAGTCGGTGGCAAAGCTCATGGCGAACCAGATGAACCGGTTGTTCGTGACGCGCGCGCTGCACGTGGCGAGAGAGCGTTAGGAAAATACAGCGCCGTCAAACTCTTGCTGTGCACAGGCGAAAAGCTGCGCGCATCGGTGCCGATGACCGCATCGGCAAATCGCCGCCACTCCCGTTCCCAGTGGATGTGGTCGCAAACCTCCAGCAGGCCTAAGGTCTCGCGGTCTCCCACCAAAATGCCTTGCACGCGCAATCCCAGTTGTTTGCGCGCTTCGTCCAGACGCGCCAGCGTTGCGGGCATGCAGCCAAATTCGCCGTCACTGACGATCAGCACATCGGCGCTGCGCCAGCGGGCTTCGTGCACGCGGTCGATGGCGCGCTCGATGGGGGTTTGCACATCGGTGCCGCCGTCAAAACTTTGGCTCATCAGGTCCAGCAAGGCCTGCAGGCTGATCGTGGCGCTGCTCGTTTTGCTGCCCGCATCGCCACCCTTGCCACTGCCGTGTTCGCGCACCAGATCACGTTCAATCAACTCGTCTGGGCCGCCAAAGGCGATCAGCTTGCACCCGCGCTGCGCTTCGTGTGCGGCGCGCAGGGCGGCAATGGCGATGGCCTTCGCAATGCGTTCCGGCGCGCCTTGCATCGACCCCGAGGTATCCAGGCACAGGATGATCGGACCGCGCTCCAGGCATTGCGGTTGATCGGGTGCGAGCAGCGCGTGCGGCGCCGCCAGCGGGTCGCTGCGCCAATCGGTCAGCACCGCTTCGGTTTCCCAGCTCAACAGCCGCGATTCGGCATGCCGCGCGCGCCAGAGTTTCTTCAGAACCGGGTGGCGCAGCATCACCGCCTCGCTGCCCAGCATGCGCTCGATGCGCGCCGACCAGCGAATGCCCGTGATCTCGCCGGGCTCGTTGGGCAGTCGCGTTTGCACGGCGCGCAATGGAGCGGGTGGCTGAACGTGATCATGGGGTGTGGCTTGCTGTGCCGGGGGCGCATGGGTGCTGCGTTCGGTACGGCCCAGCGTGCGAATCAGCGCTGCCAGCGCCGGCAAGTGCGCCAGCCGGTCGGCGGCAGCGCGCGCCTCCTGCCAGGGCCGCGAGCGCAGGTGGCCACGCAGCACGTCCCAGCTCAGGTCGGAAAAATCACCCAAACTTTGCAACAAAGCCAGGCTGTCTTCCAGACCCGTGGTTTCAATCTGCCACTCGGCGCGAAATTCCTGTGTCACCTCGGCAATGGCCTCTGCGCGGCTCAAGCGCGGCTGGTGGTCAACGATGCGGTCCAGGTGCCAAAGCAAAGTGCGCATGATCTGCTCGGCCAGCGCCGGTGTGCCATTGGCCAAACCCGGCAAGGCCAGCTCACCGGCCACGGCACGCAGCGGCAGGCTGGCGTCAGGGTCGCCGAAATCCGCATCAGCCGGCGGCAGCTCACCGGCAGCCAATGCGCTGAACCAGCGCGCCATGTCCGCCAGGCGTGCTGCGGGTTCGCCTGCGCTGGTGATGACCCCGTGCAGCCACACCGCTCGGGGCAGGGCGGCCAGGCGGTCGTAGGGCGCGTCTGCAATAGCCGCCATCACGCCAGAGCAGGCAGCGCCACCGGTTCGGGCTGGCTCTGATCGATGGTTTGGTCGTCAACCGGCAGCGCAGCAAACCCGGCGCGGCAGCGGCTCAGTCTTGCGCCCAAGGTCTGAAACTGCGCAAGGCTGACCGAATGTGCACCCAGCAATTCTTGCTGGAGCGACGGCGGCATCCATAGGCGCGAGCCCAACGCGGTTTGCAGGCGCTCCTGTTCGGCCTGCAGTTCCTGTGAAGCGGTGAGTGTTGACGCCAGCACCTCGTCCAACTGCGCTACGCGCGCGGCGACGTGCACACTGCTGTAGTGCCGGCGCAGCGAGTGTTCAAGCTGTTTGGACACGATGCGCAGCATCGCTTCGCCTTCGCTGCGACGCGCCTCGCCAAGAGCAGCCTCGCCAGGACCAGATTTGCCTCGGCCGATGGCCCGCGCCAAGGCCAGTTTGCCCGCGCCTTCGGCGTCGTCGTCTTCGGCTGGCGCCGCTTCTTCAATTTCGAGCTGTTTCTCAAAGGCCTCCACCGCGCGGGTCAGCCAAGGCGCTTCTTGCGGCACCGCCTGCAACAGTTCCGCAGCAAACCACTGCGCAAGTTGCGGCGCGTCGTCTGGGCTCGGGCTCACCACGTAGGGCGCCGTCCACAGGTCCAGCGCGTCCACTTGTGTGCGGCCTTCGGTGGCGGCTGCCGTGCGCATCAGGCCCACCCACTGGCGCCAGCGTCGGTCAGAGACCTCCAGCTTTTTGCTGTGCAGCCACTGCCGCAGGCCCGTGCAAGCGGCAATGGCAGCGGTGCTCAATTCAACAACGCCCGTGGCCGCCGTGACGGCGATTCGCTCTGTGACGGACAGCGCTGGTTCAAAGGGCGCTGCCGATTCGTTGGGCACAGCTAAGGTGAGCAGTTGGGTGAACACCGCGTCGCTGACGGGGTGCACCGGTACCCGAATCAAAAAGCGGTCAAAGAAGGCTCGCAGCGCGTCGTCTGCGGGCACTTCGTTGCTGGCGGCCAGCACGCAGACCAAGGGAGTGGCCAGACGGCCGCTGCCGTTGTCAAACTCGCGTTCGTTCAAAAGCGTCAGCAGCGCGTTCAGGATGGCCGAATTCGCCTTGAAAACTTCGTCGAGAAAAGCGATGCCGGCGGTGGGCAAAAAGCCGCTGGTCAGGCGCTCGTAGCGGTCGTCTTCCAGCGCCTTGAGCGACAGCGGGCCAAACAATTCTTCTGGCGTCGAAAACCGCGTGAGCAGCCGCTCGAAGTAGGGTGCACCTTCAAACAGGCGGTGCAGGCGGCGCGCCAATTCGCTTTTGGCAGTGCCCGGCGGGCCGATCAGCAGCACATGCTCGCCGGCCAGAGCCGCCAGCAGGGCCAAGCGGCTGGCGGCGTCGCGTTCAAGCAAACCGGCTTCCAGGTTCTGAATCAAGCCGCGCAGGCGGTCGGGGCTGGGCATCGTCATGGTGGGTGCAGATCATCGCAAACCAGGCGTTCAGCGTGTTTGCGTTGGCTTAAGAAAGCGACGTGGGGAAGCGACAAGGGCGCCGTTCCATCCACGCGCTGCGCTGCGCTTCGGGCCGCGCCTTGTGCCAACTTGGCGCACTCCACGGGTGTGCAAAGGCCCCTTTTCGGGTTAACCCTGAATAGCCTATGGCCTTTGTCCAGAGGATGATCACTCATGCACGGTGATGCATAGCGATTCATGCACCGGCGTGCCAATTTTCAGATGCTTGGGTTTGCATATCAGAAAGGCTGCCATGCAGAAGACGCTCCATATCAACCCGGAAAAGTGCACCGGCTGTCTCCAGTGCGAGATGGCCTGTTCTTTCGAGAACTACGGCACTTTTGCCCCCGCGCGCTCGCGCATCAAGGTATTTGACTTTCACGCCACGGGCCGTAAGGTTCCTTACACCTGCACGCAGTGCGACGAGGCCTGGTGCCTCCATGCTTGCCCGGTTGAAGCGATCACCGTGGATAAAGCGACCGGCGCCAAGGTGGTGAACGACGCAACCTGCGTGGGTTGCAAGGTTTGCACCATCAGCTGCCCGTTTGGCACGATCAACTACGTGCAGGAAACCGGCAAAGTCCAGAAGTGTGACTTGTGCGGCGGCGACCCCGCTTGCGCCACGGCTTGCCCGACCGGCGCCATCACCTATGTCGATGCCAACTGGACAGGCTTGGGCAAGATGGCCGCCTGGGCAGACAAGCTCGGTAATCAGGCCAATACGCAACCTTCTGCTTAAGGAGCAACACCATGTCTTGGGCAGGAAAAATCCTCCGCGTCAATTTGAGCGCCGGCACCGTCAAGTCGGAGCCGCTGAACATGAACCACGCGCGCGACTACCTCGGCTCGCGTGGCCTGGCTTCCAAATACCTGATCGACGAGATCGACCCCAAAACCGATCCGCTGTCGGAAGCCAACAAAATCATCTGGGCCACAGGCCCGCTGACCGGCACCATGGCGTCCACGGGCGGCCGCTACACGGTGGTTACCAAGGGCCCGCTGACCGGTGCCATTGCCTGCTCCAACTCCGGTGGTTACTGGGGCGCCGAGCTCAAGATGGCGGGCTGGGACATGGTCATCTTTGAAGGCAAATCGGCCAAGCCGGTTTACCTGTGGATCGAAGACGACAAGGCTGAACTGCGCGATGCGTCTCACCTGTGGGGCAAGAGCGTTTGGGAAACCGAAGAGACGCTGAAAAAAGCCCACCAAGACCCGCTGGTGCGTGTTTCGAGCATTGGCTTGGCGGGTGAAAACCAGGTGCTCTATGCAGCCGTGGTGAACGACCTGCACCGGGCCGCTGGCCGCTCGGGCGTGGGCGCGGTGATGGGCAACAAAAACCTGAAGGCCATCGCCGTGCGCGGCACCAAGGGTGTGGGCAATATCGCCGACCCCAAGGAATTCATGAAGGTCACCTTCGAGAAGAAGAAGATCCTGGCTGAAAACGGTGTGACGGGCCAAGGCCTGCCGACCTATGGCACCCAGGTGCTGATGAACGTGATCAACGAAGTGGGCGCGCTGCCCACGCGCAACCACCGCGACAGTCAGTTCGAAGGCGCCAAGGACATCTCTGCCGAGGCGATGGCCACCCCGCGCAAGACCGACGGCAAGAAGCAACTGGTGACCAACCAGGCCTGTTTCGGCTGCACGATCGCCTGCGGGCGCATCAGCAAGATCGACCAGACGCACTTCTCAGTCGTCAACAAGCCCCAATACTGGGGCGCCACCGGCGGCCTGGAATACGAAGCGGCCTGGGCGCTGGGCGCTGCCAATGGGGTTAACGACCTGGAAGCGCTGCAATACGCCAACACGTTGTGCAACGAGCAGGGCATGGACCCGATCTCCTTCGGCGCCACCATCGGCGCGGTGATGGAACTGTTCGAGATGGGTGTGCTGACTGAAGCGCAGCTCGGCGTGAAGTCGCCTTTTGGATCGGCGCAAGCGCTTTGCGAATTTGCCGAGATGACCACGCAGGGCAAGGGATTCGGCAAAGAGATCGCGCTCGGCTCGCGCCGGTTGTGCGAAAAGTATGGCCACCCTGAACTGAGCATGACCGTCAAGAGCCAGGAATTCCCGGCCTACGATGGCCGTGGCATCCAGGGCATGGGCTTGACCTATGCCACCAGCAACCGGGGTGCCTGCCACCTGCGCAGCTACACGGTGGCGTCCGAAGTGCTGGGCATTCCGGTCAAGACCGACCCGCTGACAGCCGAAGGCAAACCCGAGCTCGTGATTGCTTTCCAGGATGCGACTGCCGCTTTCGACTCCGCCGGCATCTGCATCTTCACCAGCTTCGCCTGGGGTTTGGCTGATGTGGCACCGCAGGTTGCAGCAGCTTGTGGACCCGAGTTCACGTTGGAAAACATGGCCAAGATTGGCGAGCGCATCTGGAACATGGAGCGTGACTTCAACAACAAGGCCGGTTTCACCGCAAAAGACGACACCTTGCCGCCGCGCTTGCTGAAAGAGCCTGTGAAAACGGGTCCCGCTAAGGGCCTGGTCAGCAAGTTGCCCGAGATGCTGCCGAAGTACTACGCCGCGCGCGGCTGGGACGAAAACGGCCAACTCAAGTCTGACACGCGCGCTCGCTTGGGCCTGTAAGCGCCAAGCTGCTTCAACTTGCACTTCAGCAAGGTGCCAGCACTGTGACAGCGCCCGAGGGCGCTGTCTTTTCTTCAAGGAGACACTCCTGATGCAACATGTGATTCTGGGCGCCGGCCCGGCCGGCGTGATCGCCGCAGAGACCATTCGCAAACACGCGCCCAAGGACACGATCATCATCGTGGGCGACGAACCCGAAGCACCCTATTCGCGCATGGCGATTCCCTATTTTCTGATCGGCAAAGTGGGCGAAGAAGGTACGCACTTGCGCCACGGCATTGCGCATTTCAGCGGGCAGAACATTCAGGTGCTGAAAGGCAAACGCGCCAAACAAGTGGACACAGCGCGCCACAAAGTGCTGCTGGACGACGGCGCTTGGTTGCCCTACGACCGCTTGCTCATCGCGACCGGTTCATCGCCCGCCACGCCGCCTATTCCGGGCATCAACGGGCCAGGCGTGCACAGCTGCTGGACCTTGGCCGATGCGCGCGCCATCATGGCGCTGGCCAAGCCCGGTGCGCGCGTGCTGCAGATGGGTGCGGGCTTCATTGGCTGCATCATCATGGAAGCGCTGGCCACGCGCGGCGTCAAACTCAGCGTGGTTGAAATGGGCGACCGCATGGTGCCGCGCATGATGGGCCCGGTTGCGGGCGGCATGATCAAGCAGTGGTGTGAAAGCAAGGGCGTAGCCGTGCACACCGGCACCAAAGTGGAAGCCATTGAGCGCGGCACTGGCGGTGCCGCGCAGTCGGGCTTGCTGGGCAAGATTGCACAAGCTGTGGGTATCGGCTCGTCCGCCATGCCCAGTGGCGCGATGTCTGTGAAGCTTTCCAACGGCCAGCACATCGACGCCGACCTGGTGATCAGCGCCACGGGTGTCAAGCCGCACATCGGCTTCTTGGAAAACAGCGGTGTACGCTGCCTGGTGGGCGTGCTCACCGACGAGTGCATGCAAAGCAATGTGCATAACATCTACGCGGCCGGCGACTGTGCTGAGGCGTTTGACAAAGTCAGCGGCACCACCATTGTCAGCGCCATACAGCCCAACGCAGCCGAGCAGGCGCGCGTGGCGGCGCTGAATATGGTGGGCCAGAAAGCGGCGCTCAAGGGCGTTACGCAGATCAACGTTCTCGACACGCTGGGCCTGGTCAGCACCAGCTTTGGTGACTGGAACGGACGGCCGGACGGCGAGCACGTGGAGCTGACCGACCGCGCGGCTGGCCGCCACCTGAGCTTGCAGTTTCATGGTGATGTACTGGTAGGCTGCAACAGCGTGGGCTGGACCGAGCATGTGGGCGTGATGCGCGGCCTGGTAGAGGGGCAAATCAAGCTGGGCGCCTGGAAAGATGCACTGATGAAAGACCCGACACGCCTCATGGAAGCCTACCTGGCGTGCGCGCAGGGCCAGGCGGCGCGCGCACTGGTGGCTGCACGTTGAACACGCGCAGATTACGGCCCGGTCCCGAGGCGATGCCTGCATGAAAATTACGTTCAAGCTTTACGCCAGCCTCACGCAATACCTGCCAGCCGAAGCGCGCACCGACAACCGTGTGGCGCTGGATGTCGCGCAAGGCATCACCATCGGCCAGGTGATTGCGCCCTTTGGCCTTCCTGAGAAACAAGTGCACCTGGTGCTGGTGAATGGCGTTTATGTGCCGCCCGAGGAGCGTTTGAGCCACGCGCTGAAGCCCGACGATGTGCTGGCCATCTGGCCGCCCATCGCCGGCGGTTAGTCTGATAGCCGACTAGCCACCGTGCAGGCTTACTACCCACCCGCCTTCGACCGTGAAGTGGGGTGCACACAGGCTGAGTGGCTGATGTGGCTGCCGGCGGCCATAGGCCCGTGGCCGTGGCAGCGCGATTCCAACAGCGTTCAGGTCGCCATCGAAGCAGGCAGCCTCGCTTTGAATTGGCACGAAATGCCGCCGCGCCAAATCGCCCTGGTGCGCTTGCCGCGACTGGCCGTGACATTCCGCTTCGAAGCCGTGGCCGACGACACGCGGCACAGCTTCATGAAGCGCTTTGACCTGTACATGCAGCGCGGCGGCGGCTGAAGGCTCGATCGACGTGCGTTGACCCCGCTGGCTCGCAGTCGTAGGTGTTTGTGCGTGTATCTGCAATACTTGCACCTGCAATGATCAAAACGGCCCCTCCCCAGTCAAATGCCTTGCCACAAGGCTGCACCAACTTCCGCTTGCGTCGGCTCACACGCTGCGTATCGCAGCACTACGACGCCGAAATGGCGCGCTGCGGCCTGAAGGCCACGCAGTATTCGCTGCTGTCGCACGCGCAACACCTGGGCCCCATTCGCCCGGCCGATTTGGCGCAGGCCATGACCATGGACGCCTCCACACTCACGCGAAATCTCAAGCCACTGGTGGCAGCGGGTTGGCTGGTCATTGGCCCCGGCGCGGATGAACGCAGCCGGTTGGTGTCTATCACGCCGGAAGGGCGAGCCAAACGCAGCGAAGCGCAACGCCATTGGCGTTTGGCGCAAACGGCTTTGAATGAAGCCTTGGGCCCCAGCCAGGTTGTCGCGCTGCACGAGCTGATCGACAGCGCGTTGGCCCGCCTGGCGCCTTGAACTGAATGGACCCGCGCACTCGCGCGCTGCTCGAAGCGCCCATCGTGCCCACGCTCTTGCGCTTGGGCGCGCCCAATGTGCTGGTGATGCTGGCGCAAGCTGGCACGGGTTTGATCGAAACCTACTTTATCGGCAAGCTGGGCACGGATGCACTTGCAGGCATGGCCTTGGCCTTCCCGCTAGTGATGCTGATGCAAATGACCTCGGCCGGCGCCATGGGCGGTGGCATTGCGTCGGCCATCGCACGCGCTCTGGGCGCGCAGCGGCGTGACGATGCCAGCGCTTTGGTGATGCACGCCGTGGTGGTGGCCGTGGGTTTCGGGCTGGTCTTCATGGTGGCCGTGTGGCTGGGCGGGCGGGCGTTGTTCACAGCCATGGGTGGTGCTGGCGGCGCGCTGGATGCGGCACTCACGTATGCAAATTGGATCTTTGCGGGCGCGGTGCTGGTGTGGGTTTTCAATGCCCTGTCGGCTGTCATTCGCGGCACGGGCAACATGAAAGTGCCGGCCGTCGTGGCGGTCGTGGGTGCCGTGGCTTTGGTGCCGCTGTCACCCTTGTTGATCTTCGGCTGGGGCCCCGTGCCAGCCATGGGTATTGCGGGCGGGGCTTTGGCGCTGCTGCTGTTTTACGCGGTGGGCTCGGCCGTTCAGGCCATGTGGTTGATTGCGGGGCGCGGTGTCCTGCAGCCAGCCTGGCGCGGCGTGGCATACCGCTGGGTCTTGTTCCGCGACATCCTGCGCGTGGGCTTGATGGGTGCCGTCTCTACCTTTGCCACCAACCTGGCCATCGCTATCGCCACAGCTTTGGTCGGTGGATTTGGCACCGCTGCGATTGCGGGTTATGGCACCGCTTCGCGCCTGGAGTATTTGCTGGTGCCTTTGGTATTTGGCTTCGGCGCGCCTTTGGTGGCCATGGTGGGCACTTGCATCGGCGCCGGCCAACGCCAACGTGCTCTGCAAGCTGCGCGGGCCGGCGCGCTGCTGTCCTTCGCCATGTGCGAAGTGATCGGCTTGCTGGCGGCGGCATTCCCGCATGCCTGGCTCAGCTTGTTTGACAGCGAACCAGCCATGTTGGAAGCGGGCTCGCTCTACTTGCGCACCGTGGGCCCGGTCTACGGCTTTTTTGGTCTGGGCTTGGTGTTGTACTTTGCCTCGCAAGGGGCCGGGCGGCTGAAATGGCCTGTGCTGGGCAACCTGCTGCGCCTGGCCGTGGCGGCGGGTGCGGGCTGGCTGGCCTTGCGCCACAGCGGCACTCTGGGCGGGGTGTTTGCTGTGCAGGGCGCGGCATTGGTGGTGTACGGCACTGTCATCGCCACCACCATCGCCTGCGGTGCTTGGTTCGGGCCGCTGCGCTGGGCAGCATGGAGACAGTTGGCGCCCCCGACAGGAATCGAACCTGTATCTAGCGCTTAGGAGGCGCTCGTTCTATCCGTTGAACTACGGCGGCTAGGGCCGGATTTTCGCACGTTGCCAAGGGACCTCAGGTCGATAGGATCCATTCAAGGTGAACACCATCTCGGTTGTTTTCCCTCGGAATGAAAGCCTGCAACGTGAACCCGATTTCGGTGCGAGGGTGTTTGATGTTGGCCCTGGCCTTGAGCCTGGGCAGTGCGGCCCTGTTTGCGCAGGCCGCGGACCCCAAGCCCCGAGAGCCTGTGGAACACCTGCGCATTGTTGGCGGCCTCGCGGGCGTGAACCAATACCTGCGCCACGAAGAACCCTTCTGGACCCGGCGTTTTCCGCAGCTGGCCAAGGGCTTGGTCACCACTGAGATCGTTTCGTTTGACAAGGCCGGGCTGAGTGGCCCCGAGCTCCTGCGCGCAGTGCAAACCGGCGCTGCGTCGTTTGGAACCTTGCAACTGAGCCTGGCCGCGGCCGTCGATCCGGAATTGGACCTGTCAGACTTGTCGGGTCTCAACCCCGACTTCGAGAGCCTGCGGCGCAACGTGCAAGCCCATCGGCCACGGCTGGCACAAATGCTGAAGCAGAAGTACGACATCGAACTCTTGGCCATCTATACCTACCCGGCGCAGGTGGTCTACTGCACACAGCCGTTTGACAGTCTGGCAAATTTGACGGGCCGGCAGATTCGTGTCTCGGCCGGTGCCCAGGCTGACTTCTTTCGAGCCTTGGGTGCACGGCCGGTGCAAATTCCCTTTGCTCAGGTCGTACCCAGCATCAAAGCGGGCACGGTGGACTGCGCAGTGACCGGCACGATGTCGGGCAACACGATAGGACTGCACGAAGTCACCAGCCACATCCATCCGATGGCGGTCAATTGGGGCTTAGGCGTCGTATTGGTGCAAGCTCAGCGCTGGCAACGCCTTCAGCCGGCCGTGCGTGCGGTGCTGGAGCGTGAGCTGCCGGTGCTGGAAAGCGAAATATGGGCTGAAGCGCAAACCGAAACCGATGAAGGTTTGGCCTGCAACATCGGCAGCCCGCACTGCAAGAGCGGCCGCAAAGGGCGCATGAGCTTGGTAAAGCCCCAGCCCATTGACCAGCAAGTTCGATTGGACGCCTTGAACCGGGCCGTGTTACCTGCATGGCTACAACGCTGTGGGCCAGCCTGCAAGGCACCTTCGCTGGCCTCCGCTTCGACACCGCCGGAGTTGCGCGCGCGATGAGTCTGGCGCTTTCGGTCCCTCAGTTCAGCGCTTTGCTGCGACGAGGTCCCACGGACCATGCTGCGTAAGCGCGGCAAACTTGCCATTTGGGGAACGGCTGGGCTATTCGTACTGGCCGTGCTCTCGGCCGCCGCTTTCCAATCGCGGCTGCTCGAAGAAAAGGCCATCGAAAAGGTGGCCATTCAAGGACAGCAGTTGTTGTCTGGCGCAGAAGCCAGCTTGAACCGCAAGCTGCTGAGCGTCGACTTCGTGCTCTTCAGCCTGCCGCAAGTCTTGCAGCCCGCATTGCTGGCCAAGGACGCACTGGATCCGAGGAAGGGCCAACACATGTTGGCAGCGGCGCAGGGTAGTGAACATACCCTAGCCTTCCTGAAGGTTGCGGACCTTGACGGCCGGGTGTTGCTGTCCAGCCGCCCGAACCCAACGGGGCCCGACAGGACTCTGCCGCCGCAGCTCATTGAACAGATTCGCAACGCGACGCCAGCCGACCCGATAGCCGTTCTGCCTTGGGTGAACCCCGAAACGGCAGAACCG
This sequence comes from Rubrivivax sp., assembly GCA_965249635.1. Classification (GTDB taxonomy): domain Bacteria; phylum Pseudomonadota; class Gammaproteobacteria; order Burkholderiales; family Burkholderiaceae_C; genus Rubrivivax. The sequence continues at coordinate 1,294,376 of OZ252249.1, forward strand.
CAGGCCCTGTTGGCGCGTGTCATTCTCTTGGGCGCGACCAAGCGGCTGGCGGTTGCAGCTTTGTCAAGCCAACAGTTGGCAAGAACCATCACACCGGCTGACTTGGATGCTGGTTTGGCCATGACTTTGGAGCGCGCTGACGGCCTGCTGCTGGCTGCAGCCCCTTTGGCGGCGGGCATACCCGGCGAACTGGTTGATCAAGGACCGCTTGCCCCAGTGCAGCTTGACGGGCGCATGGCGAAAGGGCATGCACGCTTGACCGATGAAACCGCCTTGGTTGCCGCCCGCCCCTTGTTGCATGCAGGTCTGAGAGTCACGGTTTCGGCACCCCTGGCATCCGCGCTGAAGGAAGCGCGCGACGCCAACGCACAGATTGCTGCGGCCGCCTTGAGTTTTGTCGGGGTCATTCTTGTGGCGGCTGGACTGATCCACTGGCAATTTGTTGCCCAGATGCGCGCGGCGGCAGACACGCAACGCAGCAAGCTGGCACTCAATCGCGCCTTGTCCGCCATGAGCGACGGCTTTGCGCTTTGGGACGCGCAGGACTGCTTGGTTACGTGGAATGAGCGCTACCTGGAAATGCACCCCTGGCTGCGCCCGTGCATCGCAGTGGGCATGCCGTTTTCAAAGTTGCTTTGGCACGCTTCGATGTTGGGTTTGGACCCGAGCTTGAGTGAAGAAGAGCGGGCGCGGTGGCGTGAAAGACGCCTGCAGCAGCACCGCCAAGGCCATGCCGACTTTGAAATTGGAACCCGCTTTGGCGAGGTTTTGAACATCATTGAACGGCAGATTCCCGACGGCGGCACGGTGGGCATTTACCGCGACATCACCAGGGCCGAACGTGAGCTGCGGCACGCCAAAACCCAGGCCGAGACCGCCAACGAAGCCAAGACGCGCTTCCTGGCCGCCATGAGCCACGAAATTCGCACACCCTTGAACGGTGTTTTGGGTGTCAACAGCCTGCTTGAAAACACGACCTTGACCAAAGAGCAGCACACTTACGTCAAAACGATCGAGGCCTCTGGCCGTACGTTGCTGGCGCTGATCAACGACATTCTGGACGTTTCGCGTATCGAGGCGGGCCGCTTGGAAATTGAACATATCGCGTTCGAAATCAAACCCCTGATCGACGAGGTAGCGCGCAGCATGGCGCCTCAAGCCAGCGTTAAAGGTTTGAGCTTTGAATGGAGTGCACCGCAAGGTACGGTACCAGTAGCCATGGGTGACCCCAACCGGCTGCGCCAGGTGTTGTTCAACTTGCTTGGAAACGCATTGAAGTTCACACACCACGGCCGCGTGTCGCTTGACGTTGACTTGCAGCCGGCAGGACCTGGCCGTCACCAACTGGCGATACGGGTGTCGGACACCGGCATTGGCATGCCTGAAGAAACCTTGGCGCGCCTGTTCGAACGGTTTACGCAGGCCGATGGCAGTACCGCGCGCATGTACGGTGGAAGTGGTTTGGGTTTGTCCATCTGCCGCGACCTGGTGGAACTGATGGGCGGGCGCATCAGCGTGTACAGCGTGCCTGATCACGGGAGTTGCTTCACGGTCACCTTGCCGCTTCAAGAGTGCGCGGCGGCTCCCTTGGCTTCTTCAACAGCCCTCGTTTCGTCAGCTTCTCCGGCTGTAGCAGCTACGGCGGCATTGGGCACCGAAGGACAACGGGACGACCACTGCCTGCATGTGCTGGTGGCCGAGGACAACGACGTCAACCGGCTGGTGATTCGCACTTTGCTGCAACACATGGGGCACAGCTGCGAATTTGCGGAAGATGGTGCACAAGCCGTGGCCATGGCCAGCCGCGGTGGGTGGGACTGCATCTTGATGGACATTCACATGCCGGGCACGGACGGCATCACGGCCACGCGAATGATTCGCGGCTTGGGCGGCCCGGCGTCTCGGGTGCCCATCATTGCGCTAACGGCTGACGCCATGGTCGAAGATCGTCGGCGCTACCTGGCTGCAGGCATGGTGGACCACTTGAGCAAACCCTTGTCCAAAGAAGCGCTGCGGGACACGCTGCGGCGCGTGACAATGTCGGAACCGGTTGGGGTCTGAACGCCGGTAGGCTGACTCCGTTTCAGGGTTGCCCGAAGCGCCAGGTCCAGATCATGTCAAGCGAGTTGTCGCTGCCGCTCTGAGCCCTTAAGGTAAAGCGTTGGGCAATGCGGTAGACGAGTTGCCAAGTGCCTTCAGTTGCATTCACGCCGCGCTCGTAGCCTACAAACCAGCGCCGGCTCAACTGCTTGCCTACGGTGACCACGGTTTCGCGTACGTCACCGTCGGTTTGCCGAATTGAAAATTCGTCCAAGCCGATGCGCCGCAAGGCGGCATCCGAAGGGCTTTCGCCTTCGCCGGCCAACAGCGCCATGGCGGCGCGCTGCAGCAAAGCGGTGTCGGTGGTGCCCAGGCCTTCGGGCCCACGGCCTAATACCAACCACGACAGCTTGTCGCTCTCGCTCATTTCAGGCTCGCTGAACAAGCGAACGCGAGGGTCCAGCGTGTTACCCGTGATCACCACACCCACGCGCATGTCGAGGTTGGGGCGCAATGCCAGGACATCCAAGCGTGCACGGTCCAGCGGCCCATTGAAGCTGACTTGGCCGCGTTCAATCTCCAACTTTTGACCATAGGCTTCGTAGGTGCCCCCTTCGGCCTGCACGGTACCTTGAAAGTTCATACGGCCGCCCGGCGTGGTCAAGCGCAGCTTGCCGCTGAGGTCGGTATTCAAGCCCCGGCCGCGCAGGTGCAACTGCTTGCCCAGATCAAGATCCAGGGCCACGCGGGCTTGTTTGGCCCAAGTTGACGTCTCTGCGCGGGGCGAAACGGGCGGCGCAGGTTCAAGCTCCTGGCGCTGTACGGTCACGTCTTCGTCCAGGCTGGGCGCGTCGCGGCTGGATAAATCAAACAGTCCGCTATCGGCCGTTATCTGGCCATCCAGGTTCAGCCGCTCGGTCGTGAGCTGAAGCTGGGTCTGGCCGCTCAAGACCAATTGGCGGTCCACGCGGCCCAAAACACGCAGCTTCTCGGCCTTGGCCTGCAGTTGCAATTCGGGTTTATTGCCAAAGCGCGCCTGGCCTTGTGCGGTCAACAGCCCATCGCCGCCGCGCAGACGGAGCGATTCAATGCGGGCGGTTTCACCGTCCAGGCGCACCTTCAGTTGGCCGTCCTTGAAGTCCACGCCCTGCAGCAAGTTGCGCACGGCCACCCGTTCGCCGGTCAATGCACCTGTGTAGGCGGGTGCGCCCCAAGTGCCTGACAAGCGCGCCATGCCATCGAGCTCGCCCTGCACCATCCAGCCCGAGGGCAACCACCGTGCCCAAGTGGCCAGTGAAGCCACACGGGCTTGAACAACGCCTTCGATGGGCGTGGCCGGCGCCGGCCAACGCTGCGCAGGCTGCGCGCGGGCGATGAGCTCACCCTCCAGGCGCCCCAGCGTGCTGCCGTTGACCAGCGGTTGAATGCGCCAAACACCGTCTTTCACCACGCCATGCAGCTCGGCTTGTTCCAGGCCGAGCGCGGTGTGTGCCCCCGCGTCGATCGATACCAGGTCGCCCGATTCGCGCCGCAGCCGCACGTCGGCGGCAAAGTGCTTGTCGGCCCGCACGTCAAACCGCGCGCCCACACGCAGGTCGCCGCCCCAGGTTGCGCTGCCGTTGGTTGGCCCCATAGCGCGCTGCAACACAGGCGCTACCTGTACCGGTTCCAGCTCGCCGAGTAGGCGCCAGGCTGCGGGCTCGCCCGCCACCCGCTGCCACTGGGCCTCGGTCCAACGCAGTTGGAGCGGGCCGCTGCGCGCCGTGCCCGGCTGAAGTGCGACCGATTGCACCTGACCGTCAGAGTCCCAGAGCGCTTCGGCCCGTAGGTTCTGCAGGTCCAGCCAGGTGTGGGCGGGGAACGCGCTGTCACCAAGTTTGCCGTCACCCACCTGCAAACGCTCTAACTGCCCAATCCAGCGCCCCGCAAAACCACGATCGCCGGCTTGTGCCACCCAAGCGCCTGTGCCCGCGATGTCGGCACGTGCCTGGCCCGATTGTTGCCAATCCAAAGCCTGCGCCAGGGTTGGTGGCGCCAGCAAGGGTGCTTGCAGTTGAAGCGCCATGTGGTGTTGCGCCAGGCTGCCTTGCACATTGCCGCGCAGGGTGCTCAGGCGGGCTTCGTGCCAGGCCAGTTCGTCCGCTTCAAGTCGCAATTGCAGGTCATCGCTGCGTAGCCGATCAAGATGCCCTTCCACCAGCGCGCGCTGGAAACGCAAAGGGCCCGCCTGTACCCCCATTGCCTGCGCATGAATTTGGCCGTTCAGTTTGGGCCAGCGCCCTGTGATATCGGCTTGCAATTGCAGCTCACCTCGCCGGGGTGACCAAACGTTTGACGCTGTCCACAAGGACGTCAAAGGCGCCAGGTCTGCGAGGGCTGGGGCGCTGAGCTTGATTTGCGTGCGGTCGGTGGTTCCGGCGTCGCTGGCGTCTCCGGAACCCGTCAATTCCAACTGCGCGCCGGCGATTCGAATGTCGACCTTGGCGCGGCTGGGCGCAGTGTTGCGCGTATCGCGTGAATCGCGCGCCGCTTGGCGCAGTTCCATCTCGGCCTGCAGCGGCAGCCCGGCCAATCGTGAGTCGAACAACTTCAAATCTGCACGACCCAGCAGCAATGGCAGCCATTGCGCCGGTGCCATTGGCGCTGCGCTGGCCAGGCTGGCCTCTTTGGATTGCGCGGGCGCGCTCAAGTCCACAGCCCAACGCCCGTTAAAGACGTGCTGGCCCGTGCCCCAGGTGGACTCGGTACCCGGAAACCAAACGCGCGGGTCAAACGCTTTCAGCTCGCCTTCGCTGGCGAGCTGCCAGCGCTGCGGCGTCAGTCGCGTGACTTGTGCCGTCAGTTGGGCTTGGGCTGTGCCACTGCGCGCCAGCAGATTTTTGACATGCACCCCGCGTTGGTCCCATTGGGTATTGAATGACAAACGCACCAACTCAGGTGCAGCGCTGACGCGCCCTTCAAGCTGGCCTTCCGCCTCCAACGTCACAGCTGACCAACCCGCCCAAGCGGCTGAAGCTGCCGAACCCGCCGATCCTGCCGAAGGGGTTGAAGGGTTGTTCGCGACGCCACTGCCGGGCTGCGTGCCCAGTCTAGGCAGGCCATACGCCTTGATGTTCAGGGGGCCACTGAGCTGCATCACCGCCAAGCGGCTGTCCAGCCGCGCCGGTTGCAGTTCGGTCAATTTGCTTTGCAAGTCGAGCCGGTCGCCTTGCCAGGTGCCACTGCCGCTCCAACGCCCGGCAGCGCCGCGTGTGTCGGCCGCTTCAAGCTCAAACGGGCCGATATCCAGCTTGTCAGGCTGCTTGGGGTTGGCCTTGATGCTGGCGCGCAAGGCCAGCAAAGGCAAACCGCCGTCACTGAAGCGTGCGGGTATGGCGTTGTCAAATTGAATGTCGGCCTGGATGGGTTCGCGCAGGCTGCGGCTGCGCACCAGTGCGTGGCCGCTCAAGCGCGTGCGTGGCGCGCCGGGCATCAACGAGGCCAGGTCGAGGCCGCGCGTGGTCACGTCGACGTCGCCCAGAGCCCATGCTTCAAAGGGTCGAATCTGCGCTTGCGCATCAAGACTGGGGTCGGTGCCGTTGTCGCTGGCTTTGCCGGTTAGCTTGAGTTTGAGCAGCGCAGAAGACAACGGGCCTTGCATCTCGGCTTGCGCGGTCCAGGCCGTGCTTGCAGCGTTGTCTGCCGACGCTTGAGCTTGAACTTGCAGTTTCAGCGCATGGGGCGCATCGGCTTGAACGGTGCCCTGGCCTTGCAGCAGCACTTGCGGCCAGCGCAGCTGCTTGAGCTCCAGGCTGTGTTCGCTGCCAGCTTGGCCGCCCGCGCTGAGCCGCGCTTGAATATCGCGCGCGGGTTCGAAAGAGTCCACCTTCAGGCTGCTGATTTGCAAGCGCTGAATGTCCAGCGCCACTGGCGTTCGCAGGCTGCCGGGCGCGCGCCAGCGCTCGGTGTTGGTTGGCCCCGTTTGCAGCTCAACGTCGCCGAGTTCCATTTCAGCGATCTGCAATCCCAACCAAGCCCCGTGGCCGGGCAGCCAGTCCCAGCGCAGGCCCCGCCAGCTGAGTCGCTTGATATGCACCGCAGGCCCTTCGGCCACGGTTGCCGCTGCTTGCCAACGCACACCTTCCGCTTTGAACTCACCGCCCAGCAGCGCACCTTCGCTATGGCTGGTTTGCAGTCCGGGCGCGTGTGCCAAAAGCCAGCGCGAGCCTGACGCGCTGCCCATCAACCACAGGCCGATGGCGGCCAACAACAGCGCCACCGTCAGGCCCACGGCCATCAGGCTCAAAAGCCAGCGCAGCGTTTGCCCCGTGCCACTGCCCCTGTTCGGGGCATGTGCTGGTGCAGGTTCGGCCGGCTTCAAAACACAATGCCTACGCTGAAGTGCATGCGCACGCGCCGCGTGGCTTCGCCGTAAGCGATGTCCATTTGCAGTGGCCCCACAGGGCTGCGCCAACGCAAGCCGAAGCCAGCGCCGACAACGGGGCGCAAATCGCGCCACGCATCCGCCGCGTCACCAGCATCTACAAATGCGGCGCCCCACAGCGTGGGCAAGCTGGCCGAGATGGGCCGCGCCACTTCTACGCTGGCGGTAAGCAATGATTTGCCGCTGGCTACCGCGCCACCGCGCAGGGGCCCCAGGCTGCGGTACGCATAGCCTCGCACGGAGTTGTCGCCACCCGCGCGAAAGCCCAAGCCGTCTGTGACGGTGGCGGATGACTTGGCAAACACCTGTCCACCTTCCAGGCGCGCCTGTCCGAACCACCCGCCACCGAGCGGCTGGTACATCGTGCCGCGCGCCCAGATGCGGCCCAAGGCGCTGCTGCCGCTGCCGTTGTTGCTGCGAATTTGCCCCGCGCCCAAGCGCACACCCAAGGTCTCGCCATCAGTGGGCAGCAGCGGGTTGTCAATGTCGCGCCACAGCATGGTTTGGTTGAAGGTGACGGCTTCGTTCACGGTGCTTGCAAGCTCGGTGCGCCGGGTGTCACGGTCCCATTCCAGGTAGTGGCTGCGTTCAATGCGCGTGTATTCCAAGGCACGGCCCAGGCGCAGGCGTTGCGCCAGCACGGTGTCGGTGTCGGTCAACAGGCGCTCCACGGTGACGCCTGAAAACCAGCGGTAGCTGTCGCTGCCGACTTGGCTCGAAAGCTCAGCGTCCCAGGCTTGGCGCTTGCGCCCCCATTCGGCTTTGTTGCGCAGCGTGGCGGGTAGGCCAAACAATCGCCGGCCCAGATATTCAACCGTCACACGTGGGCCGGAGTTGCTGCTGTAGCCCACGCCCGTTGTTACTTGGTTGGCCGGCAGTTCTTTGACACGCACCAGCAGCCGCGCGGCAGCCGCCTGCTCGGGGTCGGTGTCCATCGTCACAGCTGCCTGTTGAAACAAGCCGCTTTTGAGCAGCCGCTCCTGAAAATCCAGGAGCATGGTTTCAGTGAGCGGCGTACCGGGATCAAAGCGCGCATGATTGAGCACGGCGGCGCGCTCGTGCAAGGCTAGGCCTTCGATGTCGACGGCCCCGCTGCGAAACAGCGGCCCGGCGTCAACCACCACCACCAGGCTGGCGCGCTGGTTCGACGCATCGATATCCGCTGCGCTTCCGCTGAGCGAAGCCGCCGCATAGCCCGCCGATCGCAGCTGCGACAGGAGGGCGTTTTTGCCGTCAACCCACTGCGCATTGCGAAAGGCCTGACCTGCCTTCAGTGGCCAGGCTTTGTTCAAGCTGGCGACCAAGGCAGTCGCTGCGCGCCGGCTTTCTGCAGTCGGGGTCGGAGTGCTCTCGGCGGTGGCGAGCGCAACCGCCAGTTCGCCCTGAAAGTCAAGCCGCACGCGATGCACGCGGGTAATAGGTCCGGGGTCCACCCGCACGTTCAATGCAACCGGCGCGGACTCGGCGCTGGTGACCGAGCGCTCAATCTTCACCTGCGGGTCGAAATAGCCTTCGGTTTGCAGGAGTTCGCGGGCCTGTTTGGGTGTGGCGTCTATCAAACGCTTCAATTCATCGTCGCCGATGTTCTGTTCGGCCCCCAGTTTTTGCAAGCGCACCAGGTCGAGGTTGCGCTCCAGAAGCAGCCGCAAACGCTCGGGCGCTTGAACCTGTACGGTCCAGCCGGCTGCGGCGGGTGCTTCCCTTGCTGGGGTTTGCGCTAAGGCTTGTTCTGCCCCTTGCGCCCAAACAGGGCCATTGGGCACGGTGCTCAGCAGCGCGGCTAGACAAGCGCCCAGCCAGGAACGACATCCAGCAGCGCCCGGCCGAGCAGCGCTCATTTGCTGAGCAGCCGCATCGCCCCTTCCAGGCCCGCCAGCGACAGCGGAAACATGCGCTGGTTCAACAGTTGCTGGACGATGGCGATGCTTTGGCGGTATTGCCACACGCCCTGTGGTTCCGGATTGATCCACGCGAATTTCGGGAATGCGTTGGTCAGCCTTTGCAGCCATTCGGCGCCAGGCTCTTCGTTGTTGTATTCGACACTGCCACCAGGCTGAAGAATTTCATAAGGGCTCATGGTGGCGTCGCCAACGAAGACCAGTTTGTAGTCTTTGTTGTACTTGCGAATGATGTCCCAGGTCGGGAACTTTTCGCTGTAGCGGCGCCGGTTGTTCTTCCACATGAAGTCATAGACGCAGTTGTGGAAGTAATAAAACTCCAGGTGCTTAAACTCAGACTTGGCTGCGGAAAAAAGTTCCTCAACGCGGTGGATGTGTTCGTCCATCGTGCCGCCCACATCCATCAAGAGCAGCACCTTCACCTTGTTGTGCCGCTCCGGAATCATCTTGATGTCCAGCATGCCGGCGTTTGCCGCCGTGCTGTGGATGGTGTCATTCAGGTCGAGCTCAAGGTCTGAGCCGTCGCGCGCGAATCGGCGCAGCCGGCGCAGGGCCACCTTGATGTTGCGCGTGCCCAGTTCTTTGGTGTCGTCGTAGTCTTTGTAGGCGCGCTGGTCCCACACCTTCACCGCGCTTCGGTTGCGGCCCTTGTCCTGCCCGATGCGGATGCCCTGCGGGTTGTAGCCGTAGGCACCAAAGGGGCTCGTGCCGCCGGTGCCTATCATGCGGTTGCCGCCTTCGTGGCGTTCTTTCTGTTCTTCGAATCGCTTCTTCAGCGTTTCCATCAGCTCGTCCCAGCCCATCTTTTCGATGGCGGCTTTTTCTTCCGGGCTGAGTTCCAACTCCAAAGTCTTGCGCAGCCACTCCAGGGGCAGGTCTTGCGTGAAGTCGGTGAGAAGCTCCACGCCTTTGAAGTACGCACCAAACGCACGGTCGAATTTGTCGAAGTGCGCTTCGTCTTTCACCAGCGAAGTGCGGGCGAGGTAGTAGAAGTCGTCCACCGACGGGCCGATGACGCCTTCTTTCAGCGCCTCCAGCAGTGTCAGGAACTCCTTCACGGAGACCGGCAGTTTGGCCGCCCTGAGGGTGAAAAAGAAGTTGATCAGCATGGCATTTCGTCCGATGTGCCTATTGTCTACCACCCTTATACCGACCAACGCCCATGGCCATGAGCCAAACGCAGATGCTGATGGCTGCACTATTGGTGCAGCAAGGCCTGTGTGCGGGCATTTGGTTGATCGCAGCGCAATTGAAGCTGGGTCGGGCTTCGGCCTTGCACTGGGCGACGGCCACGGGCTTGATTGCCGTCACCATCGGCTTGGTTTTGCAGCGCGACGCTGGCACCTCCATGTGGATTGTGGCTGCGCAAAACATCATGTTGATGGCAGGGCTGGTGGTGCTGCGGCGTGGGGTGGAGGTCTTTCTCAAGAACACCCCTCGCGATGCTGAGCACGCCTTGGTGATCGGCCTTCACGCCAGCCTGGCCGGATTGATTTCTTGGCTGGACGCGCCCGTGCGGGAAATGGCGCTTCTGGGCTCCGCCATCGGCGCTTGGATTCTTTGGCGCATGGCCTATGAGATTTTTCAGGGCACCAGCGTGGAGGTGCATCGCAAAGCCGCCATCTGGTGTACGGTGCCAGCCGCGACCATTGGTGCTGTATTCGCCGTCCGTGCTGTTTTTTTGCTGGTCAGTACCAACGAGACTAAGGGGTACCTGACGGAAGACAACACCAGCCATTTGGTTGCGGCCATGAGCATGATGGTTTATGGGTTCGTTATGAACGCGCTGATGTTGGCGATGACCGTTTTACGCCTGGTGCACCGTTTGAAGCATCAGTCGGAACATGATGCGCTGACCGACCTGCTCAATCGGCGCGCCATGACCCAGCTGATCGAAACGGAAGACCGCCGCCGCCAACAGCCGGGCGCCGGCTTTGCACTGTTGTCGGCCGACATTGACCATTTCAAGCGCATCAATGACCAGTTCGGCCACGCCGTGGGCGATGAGGTGCTGCGCCGTGTGGCGCAGGCCATGCGCCAAGCATGCAGGCCCACGGATCGTGTGGGCCGCGTGGGTGGCGAGGAATTTTTGGTCTTGCTGCCCGGTGCGCCGCGCAGCATGGTTTCAAGCATCAGTGAGCGTTTGGTGAGTGCCGTGCGGCGCTTGGAGTTTGCGGATGTGGCGCCAGGTCTGCGTGTCACCATCAGCGTGGGTGTGGCAATGGCGGATGGCGTGATGGAACCGGTTGACCTGCTGCTCAAACGCGTAGACCGTGCGCTGTACGAGGCCAAACACGCGGGCCGTGACCGGATCGTTCAGGCGGCGGCTGCCGTTTGAATCCACCTGAAACCGCCTCAGCCGCACACAAAATCAGCGTGGCTTTTCGAGCTGCCAGTCCAAGTGCGCACGCACGGCGGGCCATTCAGCCGCTGTGATGCTGTAGACCGCCGTATCGCGAAGGCTGCCGTTGGGGCTGCGCAGGTGCGCGCGCAAGATGCCATCAAGCTGCGCGCCCAGCCGCTCAATCGCGCGCCGGCTTTGCACATTCAGCCGATGGGTTCGAAATTCCACCGCAATGCAGCCCAGCGTTTCGAAGGCGTGGCCCAGCAAAAGCCGTTTGCATTGCGTATTCAAGGGTGTTCGCTGGGCTGAGCGCGCGGTCCAGGTGCTGCCAATTTCAAGGCGGCAGTTGCTGGCGTCGACGTTCATGTAGGTGGTCATGCCGACGATGCGGCCGTGCGCATCAAACACCGTCCAGGGCAGCATGCTGCCTTTGGCCTGCAAGCCCAGTCGGCGTTCGATTTCCGCTTCAACGCCCGCTGGCGTAGGCACGGCGGTGTACCAAAGCTCCCACAAGCGGCCATCCTCAACGGCGGCGCGCAGGCCTTCAGCGTGTGCAAGTGCCAGCGGCACGAGCTTGGCGTGCGGGCCTTTCAGTTCGATTGGCGGCGGCCAGCTCATGGCTTTGAAGCCGGGTGCTTGAGGTTCAGCGGTTGTGGCGTTGCATGAACACCAGCTTCTCAAACAGTGTCACGTCCTGCTCGTTCTTGAGCAAGGCACCCACCAGCGGCGGCACGGCCACTTTGTCGTCTTTGCTCTGCAAGGCTTCCAGCGGAATGTCTTCGGCTACCAGCAGTTTGAGCCAGTCCAGCAGTTCTGAGGTGCTGGGCTTCTTTTTAAGACCCGGCAAGTTGCGCACCTCATAGAAGGTTTTCAGCGCGGCACCCAGCAAGTCCTTCTTCAGCCCTGGGAAGTGCACGTCAACGATGGACTGCATGGTGGGCGCGTCAGGGAACTTGATGTAGTGGAAAAAGCAGCGGCGCAAGAAGGCGTCGGGCAACTCTTTTTCGTTGTTGGAGGTGATGAAAACCACCGGCCGGTTCTTGGCGCGGATCAGTTCCCGGGTTTCGTAAACGTAGAACTCCATGCGGTCGATTTCGCGCAGCAAGTCGTTCGGAAATTCGATGTCGGCTTTGTCAATTTCGTCGATCAACAGCGCCACGGGCTGGTCGGCCATGAAGGCTTGCCACAGCACACCTTTGACGATGTAGTTGTGGATGTCCTTGACCTTTTCATCACCCAGTTGGCTGTCGCGCAGCCGGCTGACGGCGTCATATTCGTACAGGCCCTGCTGGGCCTTGGTGGTGCTCTTGATGTGCCACTGCAACAAGGGCATGTTCAGCGCGCTGGCCACTTCTTCAGCCAGCATGGTTTTGCCGGTTCCAGGCTCGCCTTTGACCAGCAAGGGGCGCTTCAGCGTGATGGCTGCGTTGACGGCCAACATCAGGTCTTGGGTGGCGACGTATTGGTCAGAACCCTGAAATTTCATCGTGCGCTTTCGCTTGTACTTGTGGTTGCCTTGAGGGCTTCGGCCAGTATAAGCGGCGCCCTATAATCTCGCGGTTTGACGATTGCAACCCTCCGGAATCATCGATGATCAAGACCATTTCAACATTCATCGCTGCCGTGACGCTGCTGGCTTCGCCGGCGGCTCAGGCTCAAAACTCAGCTTCCGCAGGCTCCGCCGTTTCCGGTGAATCCAAGGCTGCCATGTGCATCGGTTGCCACGGCATCGTGGGCTACCAAGCCAGCTTCCCTGAAGTGCACAAGGTGCCCATGATCTCCGGGCAAAACGCCAAGTACGTTGAAGCAGCCTTGCAAGCCTACAAGAAGGGTGACCGCAAGCACCCGACCATGAAAGCCATCGCAGGTTCGCTGAGCGATAAAGACATCGCCGATCTGTCGGCCTACTACGAGCAACAAGGGCAAGGCGGCGCGGCCGCTGCTGAAGCTGCGCCGGCCGCAGCAACCGATGTTGCGGCGCTGTTGACCAAGGGTGCCTGCGCGTCGTGCCACGGCGCCAACTTCAGCAAACCCATTGATGGCAGCTACCCGAAAGTGGCCGGCCAGCATGCCGACTATTTGTACGTCGCTCTGAAGTCCTATCAGGTCAAGGACAAAGCCACCGTGGGCCGCAGCAACGCCATCATGGCGGGCCAAGTGGCGCAGTTCAAACCGGCCGAACTCAAGGCCCTTTCAAACTACCTGGCGTCCTTGCCCAGCGATTTGAAAGTGGTTCCGCAATCGCGCTTTCGCTGAGCGCTGATTGAATCAGCCCGGTGCCGTGCTGCGCGTGGCCCGGCGCCTGACAGCTTCCAAATACGCTTGTCCGTCGGGTGGCAGCCCGCTGCGCTGTGATGCCCAAATCATGTCGCCCAGGCACTCCATCACTTCGTGATGCGCGACGTGCAGTGAACCCAGTCGAGCGGCCAGCAGTTCAACAGCCTGCCGAATGCCAGTCGGCTGGTCGATAGCCCATTGCTCGTCAATGCTCAGATGCATGCTGAGGTGCAAAAACGGGTTGGTGCGCCCTTCTTCAACCGTATAGACGGCCGCCAAGGCGGCCTGCTCGTCGCCCAACTCAGTGTGGTACTCAGGATGTTCCTGCACCCAAGGCGCTGCTTTGGCTTGCATGGGCTCCAGTGGCAAACCCGCGCGCTGGCGCCGCAGGGTTTCGCAAAAGAAGCGCCGAACGTCCTGTTGAGAAGGCTGGTACATCGCACAATTGTCGGCTGCTTCTGCAACAGGCGCTTCTTCCGAACCCGCTCGAACTCTTTATGCGCAATCCACTGCGAAAGCTGAACAGCTGATGGGCTGGCCCTTGATCACCGACCCAGCGTTTTACGCGGCAGCGGTGCCGGCCGCGATATTGATAGGCTTGTCGAAGAGCGGTTTCGCGGGCGGATTGGGCATGCTGGCCGTGCCCTTGATGGCCTTGAGCATGCCGGTGCCGCAGGCTGCCGCGATCACCTTGCCCATCCTGATGGCCGCTGACGCCACCGGTTTGGTCAAACTGTGGAAAGAGCGAGACCCTGCTTTGCTGCGCATTTTGTTGGTGCCAGGACTTGCGGGTATTGGTGTGGGTTGGGCGCTGTTTGGACTGCTGCCGCCGAAAACCGTTTCGGCCGTGGTGGGGGCGGTCACGCTGCTGTTTCTGGCGCAGCGCTTTTTGTTTCCGCCAAAGGGCAAGGGCTCCGTGGCGCACCCCATGGTGGGGCGAGCGCTGGCGCTTGTATCGGGCTTCACCAGTTTCGTTTCGCACGCCGGTTCACCACCCATCTCGGCTTACCTGCTGCCCATGCGCTTGGACCCTCGGCGCATGGCCGGCACCACCGCCGTGTTCTTTGCGGCGATCAACCTGTCCAAGGTCTTACCTTATGCCAGCCTGGGCTTGGTCGATCTGCGCAACTTGTTGACATCGCTGGTGTTGTTGCCTTTGGCGCCCTTGGGCGTCGTTCTGGGCGTGTGGGCCTTGAAGCGAATCGACAGCGCTTGGTTTTACCGCTTGGCCTACAGTTTCATGGGCCTGACCGGCTGCAAATTGTTGTGGGACGGCCTGCGTTAAAGCCCGGAAAACTTGGGGCTACCATACGCATGCCGGGTAGATAAGCGCGGCGTCAGGAGGAGACTGGCTTATGACTGTGATCGTCATTGCAAACCCCAAAGGCGGCAGCGGCAAGAGTACGCTGGCCATCAACCTGGCCGGCCTGTTAGCGCGAAATGGCCACGCCGTGATGCTGGGCGACATTGACCGCCAGCAATCCACGCGCCGCTGGCTGGCGCTTCGGCCCAACAGCATGCCGCGCATCGATTCCTGGGACATGCGCGACGACAAGGTTCTGCGCCCGCCCAAAGGCACCAGCCATGTGGTGCTGGACACGCCAGCGGGGCTTGAGGGCGCTGCGCTTGACGGCGTCTTGCGCGTGGCCGACCAGGTTGTCGTGCCGATACAGGCCAGCTTGTTCGACATTCTCGCCACCCACGACTTCATCAAGGCGCTGCGGGCGCACCCGCGCGCTGCCAACTATCAAATTGCTGTGGTGGCGAACCGAGTGCGCGAAAACACCATCGCCAACGACCGCTTGAAGCAATACCTCTCGGCGCAGAAGCTGCCGATGGCGGCCGCCCTGCGCGATACCCAAAACTACGTGCATGTGGCTGCGCATGGTCTGACCATCTGGGACATCACACCGTCGCGTGTGGAGCGCGATGTCGAGCAGTGGCAGCCTCTGGCCAAATGGGTGCGTGCTTGACCTCATACCCGCGCTTGGCTGACCTGCAGGGCTTGGTGGGCCAGGAATTGGGCCTGAGCGAGTGGGTCACTGTCGATCAGACGCGCATCGATGGTTTTGCACAGGCTACGGGCGACCTGCAATGGATTCATGTGGACCCCGTGCGTGCGGCGCAGGGGCCCTTTGGCGCCACCATCGCCCACGGTTTCCTCACACTGTCCATGCTGCCGGCCTTGAGCCAGGGCGCCTACCGTGTAGATGATGTGAAGATGGGCATCAACTACGGATCCAACCGGGTGCGCTTCATCTCGCCGGTGAGGGTGGGCAGTCAATTGCGAGGCCGATTCAAACTGCTCGCTTACGAAGCCATCGACGGCGGCGCTCAATTGACCACCGAAGCCACCCTTGAATTGGGGGGCAGCACCCGCCCTGCCTGTGTGGCGGAGGCCGTTTCAAGACTATTCACTTGAGGGGAAGAGCTCCCTAACGCGAAACCTCCAGGGCTAGTATTTGTTTCCTGGAGGTTACAAAGTGAAATTCTTGCTGGTCGATGACCATCCCTTGATGCGTCTGGCTCTGCGTTCTGTCCTGCAGACCTTGGATGCTCAGGTGGTGACCGTGGAGGCCAACGATCCGGCCGAAGCGCGCGAAGCGCTTGCGCAACATGAACGATTTGATGCGGTCTTGCTGGAGATCCGCTTGGGCGCCGGTGACGGCCTGGCAACCCTGCGCGACATTCGCCAAAGCCGGCCGAAAGTGCCGGTGGTGGTGGTCAGCGGCTCCGATGATGGGCGTGACCTGATTCGCGCCGTTGACGGCGGTGCCATGGCTTTTGTGCACAAGCGGTCCAAACGAGACGAAATTCTCAAGGCTTTGGACACGGTGATGGCCGGCGGCATTTACCTGCCAGTGGAAACGGTGGCACAGTTGAAAAACGCCCGCATCGAAGCTGCTGCGGCAAGCGAACAAGCGGCCAATGGCGCTGCGCAATTGCACCAAGGCTTTGGCATGCCGGGTTTTTCAGTGCAAGCGCCGTCGCCTCAAACCATCGCCCGCCTGGGTTTGACCCCGCGTCAGACCGATGTGTTGATGCTGCTGTTGCATGGCAAGCCCAACAAGCTCATTGCGCGCGAGCTGAACCTGTCCGTCGAGACCATCAAAGACCATGTGGCCGCCGTGTTGCGCTCACTGAATGTGTCTTCGCGCACGCAGGCTGTTCTGGCGGTTACCCAGCTCAGCGGCAGTGGCGGCGTTTCGCTGCGGCGGGGCCTGCAGTAAACGTGCCGTGAAGATAGGGCCGCGCACGCAGGGTGCGCCGGCCGCACCGCCTGCACCGACCACTGCCTTCAGTTCGGCGTATACGCCAGGCGCACGTAAATCGGCGCGAACGGCTCTGCCTGAGTCAACTCGATCAAGTGCTCGCGGCTGAGTTCCAGCATGGCCAAAAAGGTGACTACCAGCACGGAAATGCCCTTGTGGGTTTCAAAAAGATCTTGAAACTCCACGAACCGGCGGCCCTGTAGCGAGCGCAGCACCTGGCTCATGTATTCGCGCACCGAAAGCTGCTCGCGCGTGATCTTG
This sequence comes from Rubrivivax sp., assembly GCA_965249635.1. GTDB lineage: Bacteria > Pseudomonadota > Gammaproteobacteria > Burkholderiales > Burkholderiaceae_C > Rubrivivax. The sequence goes on from OZ252249.1 coordinate 1,310,891, forward strand.
TGGTGCTGCGTCAACTTGGCGCGCCGCACGATGTCCAGCCAGGCGGCGCGCAGATCGTTCAAATCAACGTCCGGGAAACGTGTCAACGCGGTTTGCTCAACCGCAATTTGCGCACGCAAAAAGTCGCGACCCAAGACGGGTAGGGCATCGAGTTGCGCAGCCGCGCTCTTCATGCGCTCGTATTCCAGCAAGCGGCGCACCAGTTCGGCGCGCGGGTCTTCGGGCTCTTTGCCGTCCTCGGTTTTCTTGGGCGGCAAGAGCATGCGCGACTTGATCTCGATAAGCATGGCTGCCATCAGCAAATACTCGGCGGCCAGCTCGAGGTTGTGCTTGCGAATTTGATTCACGTAGTCAAGATACTGGCGCGTGACCGAAGCCATCGGAATGTCCAGCACATTGAAGTTCTGCTTGCGGATCAAATACAGCAGCAGGTCCAGCGGCCCTTCAAAAGCCTCTAAAAAGACCTCCAGCGCATCGGGCGGGATGTAAAGGTCTTGCGGCAGGCGGAAAAGCGGCTCACCATACAAGCGCGCGCGAGCTACTTCATCGACTGCATCGGGCAGCAGCGCGTCGGGGCCGGGCGGCAGATCGCTGGGCGGCGTGTCGGAAGCCGCCGCCTGCACAGTGGGGTTCACGCTTTGGTTTGATAGACGTAAGGCTGCTGCGGCACGCGCGCCTCTTTCCAGTCTGCTGTGGCGTCGGCGTCGATGGGCTTGTCCCACAGCAGCGCGCGGCCGCGCCGCTGCTCTTCTTCCAATGTCGGGCGCTGCGACTTCAGTTGCTCGATGAACTGGGTCACGTCGGACTTGTAGGGCTTCCAGAAAAAAGGCATGGCGGCGAGCAGTGCAAGAATGGCAACCCACATCTTAACGTTGGGGGCTCCCATGAAGTTGAACACTGCGGCATTGGTAAGCGGAAAGCACAGCGAACGGGTGCGTGGCCGCCTGTTCGGCCATGTGCGTGCCGGTTTGGGCGCATTGGGCTTGGTAGGCCTGATGTTGGTGACGGGCTGTGACCAGCAAAATGCCGAAAAACTGGTGGAGGACGTCTCGACCGAGGCCGATGTAAAGCGCCTGTACGGTGAGCCCCGCAAGGTGACCGTGGCTGCAGACGGCGGCCGCACGCTGGACTACCCCAGGCAGCCCGAAGGCTATACCAACTATGTGATGGTGATCGGCGCAGACGGCAAACTCAAGTCGCTGCGGCAACTCTTGAACCCGGACAATTTTGCCAAGGTGCAGCCAGGCTTGAACCGCGAAGAGGTTGTCGCGATCCTGGGGCCTTTTGCACGTGAGAAGCGATTTGATCTGCAAAAACAGACTCAGATTCAATGGCGCTACCGCGACACCCACGACATCAAGTTTTTTGGCGTGACCTTCGACCAAGGTGGCCGGGTGGTGTCCACCGAGTCGGTGCTGGAGTCGAGCCAGATGGGTGACGCAGGGCGTTGATCCTGGCGCTTACAGACCGCAGGCAGGCTGAGCATTTAAGACGCGATGGCCTGCGGTAGCCCCGAGAGGTCGCTCAAAATGCGCTCGGGTCCCAGCGCAGCGATAAAGCCTGAACGGTGGATCAATGACAGCGGTTGTTCATTGGCTTGCAGCAAGTAAAGGTGTATGCCGCGCTTGCCCAATTCCCGGTGAAGCTGTTCCATCGCGTCCAGGCCTGAGGTGTCCATCGAAATCAGCCGGTGCATGTGCAAGACCACGCGGGTGGTTGACGCCTTCACACGCTTCGGCAAGTCTTCAAGCTGACCCACGGCGCCGAAGAAGAGCGAACCGAACAATTCAAAAACCTGAACGTCCAAGGCCAGGCCAGGGCTTGGCTCCTCGCGCACAGTGAACAGCGTGCCCATGCGCCAGATAAAAAAGACACAGGCCAGGATGAGGCCCACCTCAACGGCGACGGTCAGGTCAAAAATGACAGTCAGCAAGAAGGTGCCGAACAGAATGATGCGGTAGGTCAGGTTGAATTTGCGGGCTTGGGGAAATTGGCGCCACTCGCCCATGTTCCAGGCCACGAACAACAAGATGCCGGCCAAAGCAGCCAAGGGCACATGCAGGGCCAGCGGCGCGGCGACCAGCACGATCAACAGCAGCGCGCCAGCATGCACCATGCCCGCAACTGGGCTCACCGCGCCAGCGCGCACATTCGTGACCGTGCGCGCGATAGTGCCGGTCGCTGGAATGCCGCCGAAAAAGGGCGTGACGAAGTTCGCAATGCCTTGAGCCATCAATTCTTGGTTGGGGTCGTGCCGCGGCAAGTCGACCATGTTGTCCGCCACGCGGGCGCACAGCAAAGATTCGATGGCGCCCAACAGCGCGATGGTCAAGGTGGGAATCAACAACTGCTTGGCCGTGCCCCAGCTGAATTCCGGCAGCGCCAGTGAGGGCAAGCTGCTCGGTATGCCGCCAAAGCGCGAGCCTATGGTTTCAACGGGTAGGTCGAGCGACCACGCTGCGGCGGTTGCGGCCGCCAGAGCCACCACGGTGCCGGGAATATGGGCAGCCGCTCGGCGCCAACGCACCCACAGGCCATTGGGTGCCACAGGCATCGCGTAAGACTTGGGCCACAGCAACACGATGGCCAAACTCACCAGCCCTACAAGCAGCGTCAGGGGTTTCAACGTGCCCAGATTTTCGATCAATACGCCGACTTGCGTGAAGAAGTCGGCGGGCAGCTTGTCAACGTCGAGGCCCAACAAGTCTTTGACTTGCGACAGGCCAATCAATACCGCGATGCCATTGGTAAATCCGATGACGATGGGCAGCGGAATGTAGCGAACCAAGGCGCCCACCTTGAACAGACCCATCAAGAACAAAAGCAGGCCCGCCAGCGACGTTGCGATCAGCAGGTTCGCCAGGCCGTAACGCTCGACGATGCCGTAGATGATGACGATGAAGGCGCCCGCCGGCCCACCGATCTGCACATGCGAGCCGCCGAGCGCGCTGATTAAAAAGCCCGCAATAATGGCCGTGAACAGCCCCGCCTCGGGCTTCACGCCCGAAGCGATGGCGAAGGCCATGGCCAGCGGCAGGGCGACAACGCCCACGGTCAGACCGGCGCCGAGATCAGCCCAGAAGTGTTGACGCTGGTAGCCCGCCAGTGCATCCATCAAACGCGGCCGAAACCGATGGAGCTGGGGGCCCGCCATGATGCCGCGCTAGCGCACCCGCATGCCGGGCGCGGCGCCGGGCCAAGGCTTCAGCACATAAATGCCGGGGTTGGCTTTTTCGTCGGCCTGGCTGGCTGCCAAGACCATGCCTTCACTCACGCCAAATTTCATTTTGCGTGGCGCCAGGTTGGCCACCATCACCGTCATTTGGCCCACCAGCTCTTCGGGTTTGTAGGCACTTTTGATGCCGCTGAAGACGTTGCGTGTGCGACCCTCGCCAACGTCCAAAGTGAGGCGCAGCAACTTGTCGCTGCCTTCAACGGCCTCGGCATTCACGATAAGGGCGATGCGAAGGTCAATCTTGCTGAAGTCGTCGATGCCGATGGTCGGTGCGATGTCTTCGCCGCCCGGCAGCACAGGGGCTGCCGTGGGCAGCTCAGGCGCATCGAACAGCTTGTCCACTTGGGCCGCGTCGGCGCGCTGCATCAGGTGCTGATACGGGCTGATGCTGTGGTGGCCCAGGGCTCTTGAAGCATCGGCCCAGACCAGCGGCTCCACCTGCAAAAAGCGCTCCACTTGCGCGGCCAGCGCCGGCAGTACGGGTTTGAGATAAATGGTCAACAAGCGAAACGCTTCGATGCACACGGTGCAGGCATCGTGCAAGGCTGCTTCCTGGCCGGCTTGTTTGGCCAGTTCCCAAGGTTTGTGCTGGTCTACAAACTCGTTCACGCGGTCGGCCAGCGCCATGATTTCGCGCAGCGCCTTGCCAAACTCTCGCTCTTCGAACAACTGCGCCAGCGGAGCCGAATGCACGCGCAGGCCGTCAAGCAACACCCGGCCTTCAACACCCACGTCGGCCGAGAGGCGGCCGCCAAAGCGTTTGGTCAAAAAGCCCGCCGCGCGGCTGGCAATGTTGATGTATTTGCCTACCAGGTCGGAATTGACGCGGGCGACGAAATCATCGGGGTTGAAATCGATGTCTTCAACGCGTGCATTCAGTTTGGCTGCGATGTAGTAGCGCAGCCATTCGGCGTTCAAACCCAGTTCCAAATAGCGCAGAGGCGAGATGCCGGTGCCTCGGCTTTTGCTCATCTTCTCGCCGCTGACGGTGATGAAGCCGTGCACGTTGATGTGGTTCGGCACCTTGCGCCCGCTGAAATGCAACATCGCCGGCCAGAACAAGGTGTGGAAGGTGACGATGTCTTTGCCGATGAAGTGGATCTGCTCGACTTCAGGGTCGCCAAGGAAGCTGTCAAAACCTGCGCCCAACAACGCCTTCAGCGAAGCGAGGTAACCGACCGGCGCGTCCAGCCAGACGTAGAAGTACTTGTCTTCGGTATCGGGAATTCGGATGCCGAAGTATGGTGCGTCGCGGCTGATGTCCCAATCGGCCAAGGTGGGTTTGCCGTCTTCGCCTTCGCTGAACCATTCCGAAATCTTGTTCAGCACTTCGGGCTGCAGGCGGCCGGGCGTTTGGGTCCAGCTCTTGAGAAACTCGATGGCTCGCGGTGCTGAGAGCTGAAAAAAGAAGTGGCTGCTGGTCTTGAGCACAGGCGTGGCGCCCGACAGCGCCGAGTACGGGTTCTTCAGATCGGTGGGTGCATACACCGCGCCGCACGATTCACAGTTGTCGCCGTATTGGTCTTTGGCGCCGCACTTCGGGCATTCGCCCTTGATAAAGCGGTCGGGCAGAAACATGCCCTTGTCGGGATCGTAAAACTGCTCGATCGTGCGCTCGGTAATCAGCCCCTGCTTTTTCAGCGCGCGGTAGATGTCTTGCGCCAGCTCGTGGTTTTCCGGCGCGTCGGTTGAGTGCCAATGGTCGAAGGCGATGTGAAAGCCGTCGAGGTATTGCTTGCGCCCAGCGGCGATGTTGGCCACAAACGCTTGCGGCGTGAGACCCGCTTTTTCGGCGGCGATCATGATGGGCGCGCCGTGGGCGTCGTCGGCGCAGACGAAGTTCACCGCATGGCCCCGCATGCGCTGGAAGCGTACCCAGATGTCGGCCTGGATGTACTCCATCATGTGGCCGATGTGAAATGCGGCGTTGGCATAGGGCAGGGCGGTGGTGACAAACAGCTTGCGTTGCATAGCGGCGATTCTAGGGACGCATCCAGGCGGGTTTACCCGGCGCGGCCTGGATGACCTTGCGCAGGGTCGGCCCCATCGGACCCGATAGACTGCGCGCAGCTTTTCTCCTGGAAATCTCATGTCCTTTACTGACCAAGCGCTGCTGGCTGCGCTGCAAACCGTTGTCGACCCCCAGACGGGCCGCGATCTGGTGTCGTCCAAACAAATCAAGAACATCCGGTTTGAAGGCACGGATGTGGCCTTCGATGCCGAACTGGGCTACCCCGCCAAGAGCCAAGTGGCTGGCTTGCGAAAGGCTTTGATCGCTGCTGCGCGCACCATGCCGGGCGTAGGCAATGTCAGTGTGAATGTCGGCTGGAAGATCACCTCTCATTCCGTGCAGCGGGGCGTTGCGCTGCTGCCGCGTGTCAAAAATGTGGTGGCCGTGGCTTCAGGCAAAGGCGGTGTGGGCAAAAGCACCACGGCCGTCAACCTGGCCCTGGCCCTGGCGGCTGAGGGCGCGCGGGTCGGCATTCTGGATGCCGATATTTATGGCCCGAGCTTGCCGATGATGATGGGCATCAGTGGCCGCCCCGAAAGCGCCGATGGCAAGAGCATGGAACCCTTGGAGAACCACGGCGTGCAAGTGATGTCCATCGGCTTCTTGGTCGACGACGACCAGGCCATGATCTGGCGCGGCCCCATGGCCACCCAAGCGCTGGACCAACTCTTGCGCCAGACCAATTGGGACGAACTGGACTACTTGCTCATCGACATGCCGCCGGGCACGGGCGATATCGCTTTGACCCTCAGCCAGCGCGTGCCCTTGACGGGGGCCGTGATCGTTACGACGCCGCAAGACATCGCCCTGATCGACGCGCAAAAGGGCATCAACATGTTCCAGAAAGTGGGCGTTCCCATTCTGGGTGTGATTGAAAACATGGCCGTCTATTGCTGCCCCAACTGCGGCCACACCGAGCACATCTTCGGCGCCGATGGCGCGCAGCGCATGGCCACCCAGTTTGGCGTGGACGTGCTGGGCTCGCTGCCGCTGAACATGAGCATCCGCGTGCAGGCTGACAGTGGCACCCCCAGCGTGGCCTTTGACCCGGACGGCTCCATTGCCACGACCTACAAGGCGGTGGCGCGCACCGTGGCCGTCAAGATTGCACAGCGCGCGAAGGACTACTCCGCCAAGTTCCCGACCATCAGTGTCAGCAAAGGGACTTGAGCCTGGCTCTTCGTGGCTGACAAGAATGGTCCTATCGTTGCGGATGAGCGTGGTTGTGATGACAAAACAGAGCTGCTTGATGACGTGGGCTGGCCAGGATGCGTGAACGCGGTGTGCAGCTGCAGTACCGGTTTGTGTCGCAGGGCCAGCGCGGTGGCGAGCTCAATAACCCCTTGTTCGACTTGTTGGCCGCGCTGCGCGACAGCGGCTCCATTCAACACGCGGCGCGCTCCATGGGCGCTTCTTACCGATACGTGTGGGGGCAGTTCAAGCACTGGGAAGAGGTGCTGGGCGAGCCGCTGATCAGCTGGAATCAAGGCCAGGCAGCGCGGCTGACACCCTTTGCCGAGCGCTTGATGTGGTCAGAGCGCCAGGCCCGCGCACGGATGACGCCGCACATTGAAGCCTTGCGCGCTGACTTGGAGCATGTCTTGGCCGAGGCCATGGACGGTCGCATTCCGGTCTTGCAGGTGTGGGCCAGCCACGACTTGGCGCTGCCTTTGCTCCGCGATCAGGCCAGCCAGTCGGGCCCCTTGCATATGGACGTCAAGTTCACCGGCAGCATGGATGCGCTGCGGGCGCTGGCCGAAGGGCGTTGCACGGTGGCTGGGTTTCACCTACCGCCTTTGCAGTCAGGACCCCACTTGTTTTCGGCGCAGCTCAAACCACGTCTCAAACCTGGCCTGCACAAACTGATTGCCGCATGGCGCCGTACGCAAGGCTTGGTGGTGCCCGCCGGCAACCCATTGAAGATCCGCTCACTCGCCCAGGCCTTGGAGCCTGAACGGCGATTTGCTGCCCGGCAAGCGGGCTCGGGCACGCGCCTTTTGACTGAGCATTTGATGGCGGCCGAAGGCTTGAACCCCGCTTTGGCCAACGACCTGAAAGAGCGGCTCGATCAATGCCTGGAAGACAGCCACCTGGCCGTAGCGGCCGCCGTGGCCTCGGGCCGTGCCGATGTCGGGCTTGCGGTAGAGGCTGCTGCACACCAGTTCAAGCTCGACTTTGTGCCTTTGATCGAAGAGGACTATTTCCTCGTCTGCTTGCAAGAGAGCCTGGAACATGCTGGCGTGAAGGCGCTGCAGGCCAGCCTGTCCTCGCCCGCTTGGGCGCAGGCGCTGCTTCAATTGCCGGGTTACCGCGCCATGCCGAACAGCGGCCAAGTGTTGTCCTTGACCAAAGCGCTGCCCTGGTGGCACTTCCGCAGCAAGAAGCCGACGACTTAGGCACGCCGTGTGCCGCTGTGCACAGCGCCAGTAAGCGCTGCTGCACAATCTGGTTGTGACGCAACGTTGGCTGCCAGGACTCATGTTCGCCGTGCTGATGACCGCGGGGTCTGGCTGTGCCCTGCGGTCGCCGCATGTTGCTGCAGCGTCAGTTGATGGCCAGGAATTTTCCAGTTGGGATTGCACGCGCCTTCAGCGAGAACTGGACCGGGTGCAGCGGCGGGCCACGCGTGTGGCTTATGCGTTTGACGAACGTGCCGGCAACAACATCATCGCCATGAGTTTGGGCATGACGGTGTTCTGGCCAGCGTTGCTGACCATGCGCTCCACGCAGCTTGAAGCCGATGAACTGGCCGCTTTGAAGGGCCGGTTCGAAGCGCTGACGCAAACGGTCAAACAACGCGCCTGCGCGCCGCTTGGTGTGGATACGCAGGCGGCGCGGCGCGTTGTGCAGGTGGGCGACGAGCTGACCTACGAACAGCGCTCCGGCCACCGCGCGGCTTTGCGCAGTTGGTCCTTGCTAGTCGGCCGTGTTTCTGCGCAAGGACTGGAGCTGCAAGGCGCACCCAGCAACCCGCCAAACATGTCACAAACCGGTGCATCGGCCGCTTGGCAGTTCGACGCTGCTGGCAATTTGCTGCGTGCGCCTATGAGCCCTGTTTGGCCCCAACTTTTGCGTGATGAATTGGTGCTGGGGGCCTTGATCACGGGCGAATTGACCGACCCGGCTGACCCTCAAAGCCGCGCGCGTGTTCGCGGCCAGGTGGTGGCTGTTGGACCCCAGGTGATCAGCAACCGCAAGCTTGATGCGGCCGTGATCGACCTCTTTGGCGATGTGCAAAGTGAATCAAGCAGTTCGCGCCTGGACGGCGTTATGGTGGTCGAGCGGGGCAGTGGTTTGCTGTTGCGCCTGGACTTGAACAGCGCGCACGCCACGTTCCACATGCAGCGCCGCTTGACGCGCATCCAAACGCAGCCGTGATGCACCTCAGGCTTCTGCAGGGCTTCTGCCGAGCTTTTGTTTACGCAACTTTACGGAAGCGGAAAGTGCGCCTTACCTTCGCCGTTCAACATCAGCTTCATTGAAACTGACCTCCGTTGGAGAAGCCATGAAGCTGATGAAATTCAACCCGACCTCCAGCCGTTTACTCGCCCGCTTGCCGGCAGGCCTGGCGTGGGCGACTTTGGCGGTGGCTGCTGCTGGATTGGTGGCCCTGCCGGTGGCCGCGCAACCCACGAGCCCCGACCAGCGTGGTGGCGCACATGCCGAAGGACGGCACGGCGGCCCTGGTGCTGAGCGCCATGCTCGCGGCCCGCACGGCGGTCATCACAGCGGTCACGGCGGTGGCAGGCACGGCGGTGATATGCACGGCGGTTTTCCTGGCTACTCCCAACGCATGCTCGACGACGTGAAAGCCACGCCCGAGCAGCGCAGCCAGCTCAAGCAAATCATGGAAGCCACCCGCAAAGACATGCAGGCGCAACGTGCAGCGGGTGCATCCTTGCGTGACGAGACGGCCCGCTTGTTGGCGCAGCCCACGGTTGACGCCGCTGCGCTCGAAGCCTTGCGACAAAAGAAAATGGCCCATCACGACCAGGCCAGCAAGCGTATGAACCAAGCGCTCTTGGACGCCAGCCGCGTCTTGACGCCCCAGCAGCGTCAACAACTGGCCGAGCGCATGCAACAACGCCGCCAAATGGGTGAGCGCCATCGCCAAGAGCGCCAGAATCTGGAACGACCACAGGACAGGCCGCAAGACAAGCGCGGCGCCTGACACCACACGATGAGCCACCAGCTGCTGCTGATTGACGATGACCACCGCCTCACGCAGATGGTGGGCGACTACCTGCGCAACCAGGGGTTTGAAGTCGATGTGGCAGCCTCGCTGCGCGAGGGCCGAACCAAGTTGCAGCAAAACGTTTACGACGCCTTGCTGCTAGACCTGATGCTGCCCGACGGCGACGGCCTGGACCTCACGCGAGAGTTGCGTGGGGATGCCAGAACCCGGCGTCTGCCCTTGTTGATGCTCACTGCGCGCGGCGAACCGATGGACCGCATCTTGGGTCTCGAATTGGGTGCTGACGATTACCTGCCCAAACCCTTCGAGCCGCGTGAATTGTTGGCCCGCGTGAAGGCGCTGCTGAGGCGCGCCGCGCCGGACGCAGGTGCCGAGGAGCATCTGCGCTTCGGCCGCTTGCTCATCGATATGGGCGCTCGCCAAGCGCGCTTGGACGGCAAGGCCTGCGATTTGACCAGCCACCAATTTGAGCTGTTGGTGGTGTTGGCGCGCTCGGCCGGACGGGTGATGTCGCGCGACCAAATCATGGACGCCTTGAAGGGGCACCCATTGGACGCCTTTGACCGCAGCATTGATGTGCACATCTCGCGCATCCGTGCCGTCATTGAAGACGACGCCAAGAATCCACAGCGTGTGTTGACGGTGCGCGGCGCGGGTTATGTCTTCCCTCGCAAGCAAGACGGCGAGGTTTGATCGCGCGGCATGAATTCGCTCTACCTGCGCATTTGGCTGACCGTGCTGGCAGCCCTGGCCTTGTTTGCGCTGGCCTCGGGTTGGCTGTTTCAGCGGCATGTGACCGCAGAGCGCGAGCGCGTGGAGTGGCAAAACCAAAGCCGTGTTGAGGCCTTGGCCGAACTGCTAGAGCGCAGCCTGCCACCCGCCAATGCGCCGGCACGGGAACAGGCGCAGGTGTTGCGCGACTGGGCGCAACGCTTGCGCTTGCCGATGGCGCTGGATGACGCACAAGGCCAGCGCATTGGTGCTTCCGAGGTTTATGTGCGCCGCGAACAGGAGGGCGCCAACCCGGCTCGCCGAGGCGCGCCTTCGCCTATCAAGCTGACCGACGGCCGCACGCTGTGGGTGTCGCGCCCCCTCGTACTTCGCGGCCCGCCCGGTGAAGGGCCCATGGCAGGCGGGCGCGGGCAGCCGGCGCCGCCCCGCAGTTTGGGCGGCATGCCCGTGCTGCCTGGTCTGCCGGAAGGCGCGAGCGTAGCGGTGCTGGTGCTGCTGGTCTTTTTGGCGGTTGGCGCGGGCGCTTACCCTGTCGTACGGCGCCTGACACGTCGGCTGGAAGCGCTGAAGCAAGGTGTGGATGCTTTTGGCGGCGGCGCGTTGCACCAGCGTGTTGCCGTTGAAGGTCATGACGAAGTGGCGGCGGTTGCCGGCAGCTTCAACGAAGCCGCTGCGCGTATCGAGTCCTTGCTGCGCTCCAACCAAAGCCTGCTGGCCAATGCCAGCCACGAGTTGCGCTCACCTTTGGCGCGCATGAAGATGGCCGTGTCCATGCTCGACGATGCGCAAGGCGCGCAGCGCGCTCAGCTGCAACGCGAAATTCACACCAACATAGCCGAGCTGGACGCGCTGGTGGAAGAGGTGCTGCTGTCCAGCCGGCTCGACGCCACGCGCGACGCGCTGCAGCGCGAACCGCTTGACCTGCTGGCCTTGGCCGTTGAAGAAGGTTCGCGTGTGCAGGCCGATGTCAAGAGCGAAACTCTGCAGACAACGGTGCCGGGCGACGAACGTCTGCTGCGGCGTGCGGTGCGCAACCTGCTGGAAAACGCGCGGCGCTACGGCGGTGACGCTATTGAGGTGCAGATCGACCGCACGCCGGGTGCGCTGGAACTGCGGGTTTGTGACCGGGGCCCCGGCGTGCCTGAAAGCTATCGAGAGCGCATCTTCGAAGCCTTCTTTCGGTTGCCCGGCCACGCGGAGCGCGAAGGTGGCGTGGGCCTGGGCTTGGCACTGGTTCGGCAAATCGCGCTGCGCCACGGGGGCAGCGTGCGCTGCGAGGGCCGGCCCGGCGGTGGTAGCTGTTTTGTATTGGTGGTGCCTAGCGCGTAGCAAGCTGCCCCGCGCGGTCCACCCGCCGCACAACGACCACCAGATAAGCGCACAACGCCACCCCGGCAACCGCCAGGCTCAAAGTGGCTGCCGCCCAAAACCCCTGGGCGTCGCGCAGCGCAACGGGTGTGTCTTCGAAGCCCCCTAACGCCAGAGCGTAGCCGCCGCCCAACCCGATGCCCCACAACGACAGCGCCAAAATGGCCAGCGGCATCTTCGCCACCTGGTAAGCCCGCAGTACGAAGGCCGCGATGGCTTGCAGCGCATCCGCCACATGAAACGCGGCGATCCAGGCCACCAGCGGCACAGCGGCGGCAGCCACGGCCAGGTCACCGGAGTACAGATTGACGATGGGCACCCGCATCGACAGTACGGTCAGACCCATCAGCACGGCCAAGCCAACACCCAACGTCAATCCATGCCAACCCAGCAGGCGCGCGTCGGTCAGGTCGTGTGCGCCCAGTCGTTGGGCCACCAGCGTGCTGGTCGCATTGCCGATAGCCAAGGGCGCCATGAAGAGCAAGGCCACCAGGTTGGCAGCAATCTGATGCCCCGCGACGGCGGTAGCGCCCAAACGCGCGATGAAGATGGCCATGAACGAGAAGGCCGTTACTTCAACCAGAATGGACAAACCCATAGGAATGCCTAGCTTCAAGTGTTTGCGCAGCGCGGCGAGCTCGGGCCGCGCAAGGCCCTGACCCCACAAGGCATAGGGCTCATAGAAGCGGTCCTGTCGCAGCACCCGCGCGGCCAGCAGCACTTGCGCCCACATCGCTACCGCCGTGGCAATGCCGCAGCCCACTACACCCATGCTGGGAATGCCCAAGGTAGGCACACCAAAAACGAGCGCTGCTGACGCGGGCAGTTTGATAAGCAAACCCAGCAACTGCAAGGCCATGACGGCGCGCGGCCTGGAGATGGCGACGTTGAAGCCGCGGTAAACCGTGAACAGCAAAGCCGCCGGCAGTGAAAATGCCAAAGCCAAGAGATAGCCACGCACACGCTGCGCCACCTCGTCTGTGGCGTGTGCCAAAAGCAAGAAGGGCTGCGGAAAGACCAAGAGCAAAACACCCAGCGCCGACAAACTCAGCGCAACCCATGTGGCCTGGTGAACTTGCTGCCCCGCCTGCCGCAGTTCCCCGGCGCCGTACTGCTGACCGACGATGGGCGAGATGGCCAGCACCACACCCATGAAGCCGATGAAGATGGTGACGTAGGCGGCGGCACCGACCGCCAGCGCGGCCAGATCCAGCGACGAATGGCGCGCCACCAGGAGCGTATCAACCGTGCTGAAAGCCAGCACCGATAGCTGACCGATGAACACCGGCCATGCGAGGTGCGCAATGCGTGAGAGATTGCCGCCCACCGTAGAGCGGGCGGCGGTGGCGCAGCTCAAGGCTTGTTCACCGCCTGCACCGCATTCACCGCTTTCGTTGAGTCGAAGCGCTCGCTCGGTGGGTGGTCTTCGCCTGTGGCTAGGCGCGCGCGTTCGGCATAGCGGTTGAAACGCCAGGCACGCGCCTCATGGGTGATGCGCAGCCAGACCTTGCGTTTACGTGCAGGTGACAAGCTGGTCCAGTGCTGAACTTCTTCAAAGCTGCGGCCACAACCCTTACATTCCTCGTCGCCTTGGCTGGTGGAACAAATCGCGATGCACGGCGCATCGGGCGTGCTGGCATACCAAGCCAGCCAGGCCGCCTGCGCCTTGGGCGGCATGCTGGCTTCGTCGCACTCCGGTTCTCGGTAGTAGGTCATCAAACCATACACCTCAGCCAGCGCACGCACTTCCGGGCATGCGGTCACACCGTCTGGCGAAGGTGATCGTTCGCGCCACCAGTTGATGGCTGATTCAATGTCGATCAAATGAATGCCGGCCATGCGCTCGGTTGACTGAACTTGTGAAAGGGCCAGGCTACTTCGGTAACTTCAAAACGCCCTCGGCCACGAAGCGTGTGCCCAGGTGCCAACCGCCGCCCAGGCGGCCGCGCGCTGAATAGGGCAGCTCGGCAAGCGTAGCCGGGTCAGCGGCCAAGCCCAAAAGTTGACGAATAACACCCACCGCGTGCACGCTGACGGGCACCGTGATCACCGTTTGGCCGTAGCGAGGCACGGTGCCTTTTTCGTCTGAAACACCAGACGCCAGTGGGCGCCCATTGACGTCCAGGTCCAGTACCACGCCGTCAAAAATGAGGTCGGTGGGGTTGGCGTTCTGGATACGCAGCTTGACCGCAAATCGCATCTCAAAGCCTTCGCCATTGAGCGGCGCCAGGCCGACGATGGTGACGCGCGGCTCTTCAGTGCCGGGCAAACCGGCGCAACCGCTCGTCAGGGTCAGGGCCATCAGTCCGGCCATAGAAAGACCTGAACGCTGCAGCCATTCGCGGCGAGACAATTTCATGGGCAGTTCTCTGAACATTGGCTCGACAAAAGGTGGGCAGCGCAGCGCTCAGCGGTAGCTCAAACCCATGGCGTCACGCACATCGCGCATGGTTTGCTGCGCCACCCCGCGCGCGCGGTCGGTTCCCGCTTCAACGATGGTCTTTACCTTCTGAGGGTCACGCAGATAGGGCTCGGCGCGTTCGCGCCAAGGTTGCTGCTGCTTCAGGATGGCATCAATGACGGGCCGCTTGCAGTCCACACAACCAATGCCTGCGCTTCTGCAGCCCTCGGCCGCCCACTGGCGCGTGCTGTCGTCGCTGTAGACCTTGTGGAATTGCCACACGGGGCAGTGATCTGGGTTGCCGGGGTCGTTGCGGCGCACGCGCTGCGGGTCGGTGGGCATCTTCAGCACTTTGGCTTCCACCTGTGCCGGCTCTTCGCGCATGGCAATGGCATTGCCGTAGCTTTTGCTCATCTTGGCGCCGTCCAGGCCAGGCAACTTGGTTACTTCGGTGTGCAAAGCCTGCGGTTCGGTGAGGATGGTTTTGCCTGTACCGCGCAAATGACCAGTTAGCCATTCGCTGTCGGCTGCGCCCCAGCCAGCCACCTCGCGCGCAGCTTTGGCGATGATGTTTTCGCCTTTGGCGAGGGCTTCCGGTGCGCCGGTCTCGCTGAAGGTTTTGCGTTGTTTGTCCAGGTAGCGCACGTCGTCTTTGGGCAACTTGGCAAGGGCCGCCGCCACCTTGGCCGCAAAGTCGGCCGGGCGACCGTACAGGTGGTTGAAGCGCCGCGCTACCTCGCGCGTGAGTTCAACATGCGATGCCTGGTCTTCACCCACGGGCACAAAGGCAGCCTTGTAGATCAAGATGTCGGCAGCTTGAAGCAAGGGGTAGCCCAAAAAGCCGTAGGTCGCCAGGTCGCGGTCCTTCAGCTTCTCCATCTGGTCTTTGTAGGTGGGCACGCGTTCGAGCCAACCCAAGGGCGTGCCCATGGCCAGCAGAGTAAACAGCTCGGCGTGTTCAGGCAGGCGGCTCTGGATGAAGATGGTTGATTGCTCCGGGTCCAGGCCCGCAGCGATCCAGTCGATCACCATGTCGTACACATGGCGCTCCATGACGTCACGCTCTTCGTAGTGCGTGGTCAGCGCGTGCCAGTCGGCAACGAAGAAATAACTGTCATAGCTGGCCTGCAACTGCACCCAGTTTTTCAAGGCGCCGTGGTAGTGGCCTAGGTGCAGGGCGCCGGTGGGGCGCATGCCGGAAAGTACGCGGGCTCTCATGGGGCGGGTGGGGTCTGGTCGACGGGGGGACGCGATTCTCTCACCCCAGCCCTGATGGCCGCGGCTCCCGCTGCAGCACGCCTACACTGCGGCCCTTTATGAAACTCCATGCCCGTGTGAAGCGCATCGTCATCCTCATTTCTGGCCGTGGTTCGAATATGGAGGCCCTGGTTCAGCGTTGCCGCGCCGAACAGTGGCCCGGCACCATCGCAGCCGTCATCAGCAACCGACCCGACGCCGCAGGTCTGGCCTTTGCACAAGCCAAGGGCATTGCTACAGCCGTGGTTGACCACAAATCCTATGAACACCGGCAGGCTTTTGACGATGCTTTGGCGGCTTGTCTTGATGGATTCGCGCCGGACCTGGTGGTGCTGGCGGGCTTCATGCGGGTTCTGGGCGAGGCCTTTGTGCGGCGCTATGAGGGTCGGCTCTTGAACATCCACCCATCCTTGCTGCCGGCTTTTCCTGGCCTGCATACGCATCAGCGCGCCTTGGATGCCGGCTGCGCGGTGGCCGGAGCGACGGTGCACTTCGTGACGCCGGAGCTGGACCATGGGCCCATCGTGATGCAGTCGGCGGTGCCTGTGCTGCCGGACGACACCGCTGCAAGCCTGGGCGCCCGAGTATTGGCCACGGAGCACCAGATCTACCCGCAGGCGGTTCGTTGGTTCCTTGAAGACCGCCTGGTGGTGACGCAGGGGCGTGTGCGCCAACTGGGCGGTGCCCCGCGATTGTTTCTGGGCGCAGGCGCTGAGCAGCCATCATGACTGCCAATAGCACTTTGGATGTGGCGGCCGAAGCCTTGCGCGAGGTGCTGAAATTTCAAGCGCCTGCGGATGCAACGGTCGCTCAGTTCTATCGGCAAAACCGGGCGCTGGGTCCAAAGGACCGGCAGCAACTGACGCAGACGATCTACGAGGTGCTGCGGCGCAAGCCGCAATGGCAGCACCTGGCACTGGGCGGGCCCGGCGCTTTGGAGCGGCGTTTGATTTTGTTGGCCTGGCAGGGCGAGCGCCAGCGTGTTGAATCGGGCCTCGGCGCCGAAGAACGTGAATGGCTTGCCCGCGCGCAGCAAGTTGACTTGAGCAGCCTGGCTGAGCCCTTGCGCCACAACCTGCCCATGTGGTTGGCACAGCCCTTGAAAACCGAAGTACCCGACGGCGGTTTCTGGGCCTTGGTGGAGGCCTTGAACCAGCCGGCGAGCCTGGACTTGCGTGTCAACGTACTCAAGGCCAAGCGGCCCGACATGCTCAAACAATTGGCTGAAGCAGGCGTCAATGCTCAAGCAACACCCTTTTCGCCTTGGGGCCTGCGCGTGCAAGGCAAGCCAAACCTGCAAAAGGTGCCGCTTCTCACGTCGGGCCAGTTAGAGGTTCAGGACGAAGGCAGCCAACTGCTGGCGCTGCTGACGGGGGCAGGCCGCGGCGAACTTGTCGTTGACTTTTGCGCTGGTGCGGGCGGAAAGACGCTGGCCTTGGGCGCCATGATGCGCAACACCGGGCGCTTGTACGCCTTTGATGTGGCTGCGCACCGGCTGGAGTCGCTTAAGCCGCGCCTGCAGCGCAGTGGCCTGAGCAATGCCTACCTTTCAGCCATCGCGCACGAAAACGACGAACGTTTGCTGCGCTTGGCCGGAAAGGCTGACCGCGTTTTGGTGGACGCGCCTTGCTCGGGCACCGGTACCCTGCGCCGCAGCCCTGACTTGAAGTGGAGGCAAAGCGCGCAGGGCATTGAGGCCCTGTGTGTCCAACAACAAGCCATTTTGCGCAGCGCAGCGCGCCTGTTGCGTTCGGGCGGCCGGCTGGTTTACGCCACCTGCAGTCTGCTGCAGGCTGAAAACGAAGCCGTTGCGGCGCAGTTTGACAAGGACCAAGCGTCTGCCTTCATCCGGGTGCCGGCCGACGAAATTTTGGACGGCCTGGTGCCGAACCCGGCCGTGAGCCCGACCAGCGGTGGAAATTTGCGCTTGTGGCCACATCTTCATGCAACCGATGGCTTTTTTGCAGCTGTCTGGCGGCGCCGCTGAAACTGCGGCGCGTGTTTACCGCAAGCCTCCAAAAAGCGCCCCAAAAGCGCGCGCTCTTGGGTCACGCGGCTTTTACAATGCCGCCAGCCTGACCGGCCTGAAAGGGTTCCATGACTGTCGATTTTGTTTCCGTGCGCGACCTGCTCGTGCAATGGTTGTCGCACGGCCTGCTGCAAGCCAGCTGGTGGCAAGTGCTTCTCGCCACGGCCGTGATGACCCACATCACGATTGCCGGCGTGACGATTTTTCTGCACCGCGCTCAAGCGCACCGCGCGCTGGAACTGCACGCCATTCCGTCCCATTTTTTCCGGTTCTGGCTCTGGCTGACCACGGGCATGGTGACCAAAGAGTTTGTCGCGGTGCACCGCAAGCACCACGCCAAGTGCGAAACCGAAGAAGATCCGCACAGCCCGCAAACTCGTGGCCTGAAAGCCCTGCTGCTGACGGGCGTAGAGCTGTACCGCGCGGAAGCCAAGATTCCTGAAACGCTGGCGAAATACGGGCACAACACCCCGGACGACTGGCTGGAAAAGCACATCTACACCGGCCGTTCCTGGCAGGGTGTGGTGCTGATGCTCTTCATCGATGTGGCCTTGTTTGGTGCGATAGGCCTCACGGTCTGGGCCGTTCAAATGGCCTGGATTCCGGTCATGGCCACGGGCATCATCAATGGCATTGGGCACTACTGGGGTTACCGCAATTTCGAGGCGCCAGACGCTTCGACCAACGTGTCGCCATGGGGCATCTTGATTGGCGGCGAAGAGCTGCATAACAACCACCACACCTACGCCACTTCAGCCAAGTTTTCGGTCAAGCCCTACGAGTTTGACGTGGGCTGGGTTTACATCCGTGGCATGGAAATGCTGGGTCTGGCGACCGTGCGCAAGACGCCGCCCCAGTTGAAGCTGGGCAGCATTCGGCCGGTTGCGGACGACAAGACGCTTGAAGCCATCATCGCCAACCGCTACGAAGTGATGGCGAAATACGCGCTGGAAATGCGCCAGGCCGTCACCGCCGAGCTGGAGCGTTTGAAGGCCCAGGGCGCGCAGAATTCGGCCAAATTTGCCGACCTCAGCGTGGCGCGCCGGTGGCTGCACCGCGACTCCAACTTCATCCCGCAAGGCGTGCGCGCTCAGTTGGCCACGGTGGTGGGCGATACACCTTCGCTGGCCAAACTGGTCACCATGCGTGAAGAGCTTCGCCTGCTTTGGACACGCACCAATGTGTCGGCAGAGCAAGCTGTCATGGACCTGCAGGCCTGGTGTCGCAAGGCGGAAGAAAGCGGCATTGCCGCGCTGCAAGACTTCAGCCTGAAGCTGCGGGCCGCGCACGCCTGACGGTGTGCGCTTGATTGGCGCCGGCTTTGAAAAGCGGCGCGCACAAAAAAGCCCGCTGATGCGGGCTTTTTTAGTCCGGAAGCTGAATTACTTCAGTTTCATTTCCTTGTACAGCACGTGCTTGCGCGCCTTGGGGTCGAACTTCAACATTTCGAGCTTTTCGGGCGTCGTTTTCTTGTTTTTGTCCGTGGTGTAGAAATGACCCGTACCCGCAGTCGATTCCAACTTGATTTTTTCGCGTCCACCTTTGGCCATGATGTGCTCCTAGCTGCGCAGCTTAAATTTCGCCTTTGGCACGCAGGTCTGCGACGACCTTGTCAATGCCGACTTTGTCGATCAAGCGCAGGGCCGCGTTGCTGATACGCAGGCGAACCCAACGGTTTTCGGTTTCCAACCAGAAACGGCGGTAGTGCAGGTTGGGCAGAAACCGACGTTTGGTTTTGTTGTTGGCGTGGGAAACATTGTTGCCCACCATCGGGCCTTTGCCCGTGACTTGACAGACGCGTGCCATGAGGCTGCTCCGTGGAGCCTTGGGTCAGGGTGCCCAAAGCCCCGGTTGAATAGGGTTGGTGTAGGTGCAGAGCTGGGGCGGCCAGAAAATTCAGGGCTGCGCCAATTCAGCAAAGCCTGCGATTATAGGCAGAAATTCTGCCTTTCAGGCCGATCCTTGCTCCAGAAAGCGCTGGGCGTCCAGAGCCGCCATGCAACCGGTGCCGGCGCTGGTGATGGCTTGGCGGTAGATGTGGTCCTGCACATCGCCGGCGGCGAACACGCCGGGCACGCTGGTCATGGTGGCAAACCCGTTCAGGCCCGTGCGGGTGACGATGTAGCCGTCTTTCATCTCCAGTTGACCCTTGAAGATGTCGGTGTTGGGCTGGTGGCCGATCGCGATAAAACAACCCCTGAGCGTCAGGTCATGGGTGCTTTGGTCTTTCGTGGAGCGCAGGCGCACGCCTGTTACGCCGCTGGCGTCCCCCAGCACCTCGTCCAAGGTCTGGAACAGGTGCAACTGCATCTTGCCGGCCTCCACTTTGGCCGTCAGTTTGTCAATCATGATGGCTTCGGCGCGGAACTTGTCGCGCCGGTGCACCAGGTGAACCTTGGACGCGATGTTTGACAGGTACAGCGCTTCTTCCACGGCGGTATTGCCGCCGCCCACCACGCACACCTCTTGGTTTTTGTAGAAAAACCCGTCGCAAGTGGCGCAGCCGCTGACGCCTCGGCCCATAAACTTTTCTTCGCTGGGCAAGCCCAGGTATTTGGCACTGGCGCCCGTGGCAATGATGAGCGAGTTGCAGGTGTAGGCGCCTGAATCGCCCACCAATATGAACGGTCGGCGCGACAGATCCACCGTGTGGATGTGGTCAAACACGATGTTGGTTTGAAACCGCTCTGCATGTTGCTGAAAGCGCTGCATCAGGTCTGGGCCCATCACACCTGCCACATCGGCTGGCCAGTTATCGACCTCGGTGGTGGTCATCAATTGGCCGCCTTGCGCCAGGCCCGTGATGAGCAGCGGTTTGAGGTTCGCACGCGCGGCATAGATGGCCGCGGTGTAGCCGGCCGGGCCGGAGCCCAGAATCAAGACATCAGCGTGTTGTGTGGGCGTAGCGGTCATGAGGCAGCCTTGATTAACGTTTCTGATATTTGCGGCCACGGCAGGGCATATCAAGCCCTCGATCGGCCGGCTATTGCATGGAATACAGCGCGCGGCGCCATTGCACACTGGCGGTGCCGCTTGCTAGGGTTTCTGAACATTGATTCTAAGTTTTCGAGTCAAAGTGCCGATATGCAAGGGCAATTGGGTCATCAATCCACGGCCCGTGCAGGAGTCCAAGCCATGTCGATGCTTTCAAACCTTGATCTGATCCGCCGCGTGCCGCTGTTTTCGATGTTGACCGTCGAACAAGCGCAGGCCATTGCCGATACGGTGGTCAAACGGCGCTACCGCCGTGGCGAGCTCATTGTCGAGCAGGGCCGCAAGAGTGACACGCTGTTCATCTTGCTCAATGGCCGAGCGCGCGTGCTGACGGCTGACTCGCGCGGTCGCGAAGTTATCTTGGCCGTGCTGGAGTCGGGCGATTACGTGGGCGAAATGAGCCTGATCGACAACGATCCGCACTCGGCGACCGTACGCGCTGAAGTGCAAACCGACATACTGGTGCTGGCCCGCTCCGATTTCGCTCGATGCCTGCCCGAGAACACCAGCTTGTCCTACGGCATCATGCGCGGCCTGGTTCGCCGCTTGCGCAATGCCGACCGGCAAATCGAATCGCTGGCACTGCTGGATGTTTACGGCCGCGTGGCCCGCACGCTGCTGGACATGGCCGATGAAGACGACGGCACCCGCATCATTCGCCACAAGGTCAGCCGCCAGGACATGGCCAAAGTGGTCGGCGCATCGCGTGAGATGGTCAGCCGCGTGATGAAAGATCTTGAAGAGCGCGGTGTCATCGAGACGCAAGACAACGGCTCGGTCATCCTGAAAGACAAGATCACGCAGGAGTGATCTCTGAGCGCGGCTGCGGCCGCGCCGGGTGCGCCGTCGCGTGAGCGACGCCAGGCCCTGAGCTGACTGTTTCGACATGCGCGACAATTCGCGCATGACGTTTCCTCTGGGCTCGCTACGTGCCGACGGCACTGAGTCGGCAACCCCCACTTCTGGCCAGAAGCCTGGCAAATCCGCAAACCAAGCCGCGAACAAAGTTGCGAGCCAAGCTGCAAGCGCAGCCGCTGCAAAGCCCTCGGTCTTTGGGCGCTTTGGCCTGTTGCTGATGGCGGTGGGCTGGCTGCTGCTGGCCTTGGCCTTGCTCACACACAGCGCAGCCGACGTTGCATTCACGACCACAGGCACCGGCGGTGCAATAGCCAACAAGGTGGGGCGCGTCGGCGCGTGGTTGGCCGACGTGGCCTACTTCTTGTTTGGTTTTTCGGTTTGGTGGTTGTTGCTGGTGGCCGCGCGTCATTGGCTCAGCGGTTTGGCGCGCCAACTGCGCGGCACCAGCGCAGAGCAGCCGGTTCGGCGCACCTGGGCGCGGGCCTGGGCCCTGTGGCCGGGTTTGGTCTTGCTGATGAGTGCGAGCACAGCGCTGGAGTGGACCCGCCTTTATCGCTGGGAATCGCTGTTGCCGGGCCACGCGGGCGGCCTGCTGGGCCAGACCTTGGGGCCGCTCTCGATGAAGTGGCTGGGTTTTGCGGGCTCTGGCGTTTTGTGGATTGCGCTGCTGGTGATTGGCGTGGCATTGGCGCTACGCTTTTCGTGGGTTGCCGTGGCAGATGCCATTGGAACCTTGATTGAAACCTTAGGCGAGCGCCGAACCGAAAAGCGCGAGCGTGCTGAGGACATCGCCATTGGCGAACGCCTGGCCAACGAGCGCGACCTGGTGGTCGATGCGCAACAAGCCATTCCTACACACGTGCCGCTGCTCATTGAGGAAGCTGTGTTGGAGGTCCCCAAGTCGGACCGCATCACCAAAGAGCGCCAGAAGCCGCTGTTTGCAGAGCTCGCCGACACCAAGTTGCCGCAGGTTGACCTGCTCGACGCCGCGCCGGGTCGGCAAGAAAGCGTGACGCCCGAGTCGCTGGAAATGACCTCGCGGCTGATCGAGAAAAAGCTGGGTGACTTCGGCGTGGTGGTGCGCGTGGTGGCTGCGTCACCAGGCCCTGTCATCACCCGTTATGAGATCGAGCCCGATGTAGGCGTGAAGGGCTCGCAGGTCGTCAACCTGGCCAAAGACCTGGCCCGTTCGCTCAGCCTGGTCAGCATCCGCGTGGTCGAGACCATTCCAGGCAGAACCACGATGGCTTTGGAGCTGCCTAACGCCAGACGTCAGACCATTCGTCTGGCGGAAATTTTGGGTTCGCAGGCCTACAACGACGGCACGTCCATGCTGACCATGGGGCTGGGCAAGGACATCGTGGGCGCGCCGCTGGTGGCCGACCTCGCTAAGATGCCGCATTGCCTGGTGGCCGGTACCACCGGTTCGGGCAAGAGCGTGGGCATCAACGCCATGATTCTCAGCCTGCTCTACAAGGCCGAGGCGCGCGACGTGCGGCTCATCCTCATCGACCCCAAGATGCTTGAAATGAGCGTCTACGAGGGCATTCCGCACTTGCTGTGCCCGGTGGTCACCGACATGAAGCAGGCCGCCAACGCGCTGAACTGGTGCGTGGGTGAAATGGAGCGCCGCTACAAGTTGATGAGCAAGCTGGGCGTGCGCCAGCTCAGCGGCTACAACAAGAAGATCGAAGAAGCGGCCGAGCGCGGCGAGAAGCTACCGAACCCGTTCAGCCTGACACCTGAGGCTCCGGAACCGCTGGAGCGCTTGCCGCACATCGTGGTGGTCATCGACGAGCTGGCCGACCTCATGATGGTGGTGGGCAAGAAGATTGAGGAGTTGATCGCGCGCTTGGCACAGAAGGCACGTGCGGCGGGCATCCACTTGATCTTGGCGACTCAGCGGCCAAGTGTCGATGTGATCACGGGCCTCATTAAAGCCAACATCCCCACACGATTGAGCTTTCAGGTGGCCAGCAAGATCGACAGCCGCACCATCCTCGACCAGATGGGCGCGGAAGCACTGCTTGGCCAAGGCGACATGCTGTATCTGCCATCCGGCACGGGCCTGCCCGTGCGTGTGCACGGCGCCTTTGTCAGCGACGACGAGGTGCACCGCGTGGTGCAGTACCTGAAGAGCCAGGGTGAGCCCAACTACATCGAAGGCATTCTGGAAGGCGGATCGCTCGATGGTGTGGATGGCGGCGGCCCTGCTGGTGAGACGCAGGGCGGCAGCGAAGACGACCCCATGTACGACCAGGCTGTTGCCATCGTGCTGCAGCATCGCAAGGCGTCCATCTCGCTGGTGCAACGCCACTTGCGCATAGGCTACAACCGCGCCGCGCGTTTGTTGGAACAAATGGAGCAATCCGGACTCGTATCGGCTATGTCCACCAACGGCAACCGCGAGCTCCTGGTGCCCGCGCGCAGCGAATGAAATCCTTTTCTGTTTGGGCTGGCGTTTTGGCGCGGCTGGCCGCTTTGTACGCGAGCTTGGGCGCAACGTCTGCTTGGGCTGACGCCACCGACACGCTGAGGCAGTTTTTGCGCGACACGCCCAGCGGCAGGGGCACATTCACCCAAACGGTCACGGCCACTGACGGCGTGCGAAAGAAGATCTCCAGCGGCAGCTTTGAATTCCTGCGGCCCAACCGTTTCAAATTCAGCTACACCAAACCCTACGAACAACTCATCGTGGCAGACGGCAGCCGCGTGTGGATTTACGACCCCGATTTGCAGCAGGCCAGCTCGCGCAAGCTGGATGCGGCGCTGGACAGCTCGCCGGCCGCGCTGCTGGCCGGCGGCAACCTCGACAAAGACTTCGTGCTGAAAGCCGAAAGCCCGCGTGATGGTTTGGAATGGGTACTGGCCCAGCCGCGCGCCAAAGACGGCAGCGTGCGCGAGATGCGAGTGGGTTTCAAGGGCAAAGAGCCGGCCGCCATTGAAGTCACCGACAACCTGGGGCAGCGCACGCTGTTGCAGCTCAGTGGCTTTCAAGCCGGCGCCAACCCCAGCAAAGACAGTTTCGTCTTCAAGCCACCGCAAGGTGTCGACGTGGTTGAGCAGTAGGGCGCTCAGGGTGGCCAGCGCCTCGCTGTTTGATGACGACGCGCAGGCGCCTGCAGGCCCCGACCGCAGCGCGCTGCCCGGTGCGCCCCTGGCCGAGCGCTTGCGGCCCCAAACCCTGGACGAGGTGATCGGCCAGCAGCACCTCTTGGCTGCAGGCAAACCCCTGCGTGTGGCCTTTGAGCAGCGGCGGTTGCATTCCATGATTTTGTGGGGCCCACCCGGCGTGGGCAAGACCACGCTGGCGCGGCTGGTGGCGGGTGTGGTAGACGCGCAGTTTGTGGTGCTGTCGGCGGTGCTGGCTGGCGTCAAAGACATCCGAGATGCGGTTGAGCATGCCAAGGCCCTTCGTGCGTCGGGGCGCGCGACGGTAGTGTTCGTTGACGAAGTGCACCGTTTCAACAAAGCCCAGCAGGATGCGTTTTTGCCGCACGTCGAATCTGGCCTGTTCACCTTCATTGGTGCGACGACCGAAAACCCGTCGTTCGAAGTGAATTCCGCTTTGCTGTCGCGCAGCACCGTCCATGTGCTGAAAAGTTTGACTGACGACGACATGGTTGGCTTGCTCCAACGCGCGCAGGCTGTGACCCACGCACCAGCTTTGACCGATGCTGCGCGGCTGCGCTTGATAGCGCATGCCGACGGCGACGCGCGCCGCCTGCTCAATGCCTACGAAAACACCCTGGCCGCTGCCGGCGCCGTGAGCGTTCTGGACGAAGCGGCCCTCGAAAAAGCGCTGGGCGACCAACTGCGCCGCTACGACAAGAGCGGTGACCAGTTCTACGACACCATTTCGGCGCTGCACAAGGCCGTGCGTGGTTCGGACCCTGATGCGGCCCTGTACTGGCTGGTGCGCATGCTGGATGGCGGCGTGGACCCGCGCTATGTGTCGCGCCGCGTGCTGCGCATGGCCAGCGAGGACATTGGCCTGGCAGACCCGCGCGGCTTGCGCATGGCGCTAGACGCTGCTGAGGTTTACGAACGTCTGGGCTCGCCAGAAGGTGAGCTGGCGCTGGCGCAAGCGGTGGTCTACCTGGCAGTGGCGCCCAAATCGAATGCGGTCTACACCGCGTGGAAGGCCGCAAAGGCCTTTGTGAAATCAGACGGTACTCGCCCAGTGCCCGAGCGCCTTCGCAATGCGCCCACCCGATTGATGAAAGACTTGGGCTACGGTGCGGGCTACCGCTACGCGCACGACGAAGCTGACGGCTTTGCCTCAGGCGAGTGCTACTTTCCTGACGGCATGCAGCCCACGGTTTTTTATCAGCCTGTCGCACGTGGACTTGAGCTGCGCATTGGTGAAAAACTGGCTGAGCTGCGCCTGGCGAACGCCGCTGCTCACGCCGAAAACCATGCCGAAAACAACGCCATCGCAAAGCCCCGCTGAGCGCAGGGCTCAGCCCGCTTGCCGCCAGCCGCGCCCCGAGTAGAAGCCCGCAGCTTCTGATGCCTGGCGCCTGCCTAGAATCAATTAGGCACATTTTGTGCGTGAGCCCGGCCACCGGAAATCGTCTATGGACACCTTCATTCAGCAAATCATCAACGGCATGGTGCTGGGCAGCATGTATGCCTTGGTGGCGCTGGGTTACACGATGGTGTACGGCATCATCAACTTGATCAACTTTGCTCACGGCGACGTGCTGATGGTTGGCGCCTTGACCAGCTGGACCTTGGTAACCAGCCTGGCCGATTCAGGCGCCCCTGGCTGGGCGCTGATGCTGCTGTCGGTGATGGTGGCCATCGTCATTTGCGCCGGTTTGAACTTCGCCATTGAAAAGGTGGCTTATCGGCCGCTGCGCGATGCCCCGCGTCTGGCGCCGTTGATCACGGCCATGGGTATGAGTCTGCTGCTGCAGACCTTGGCCATGATCATTTGGAAGCCCAACCCCAAGTCATTCCCGCAATTGCTGCCCACCGAGCCGCTGGACCTGGGTGGCCCCGTCATCACCGTGACGCAAGTGCTGATCCTGGCGACAACGGCAGTGTTGTTGGCGGTATTGATGTGGTTGGTCAACCGCACCAAGCTGGGCCGAGCGATGCGCGCCACGGCAGAAAACCCGCGTGTTGCGGCGCTGATGGGGGTGCGACCTGACATGGTTATCTCCGCCACCTTCATCATTGGCGCGGCGCTGGCGGCCGTGGCCGGCATCATGTGGGCCGCCAACTACGGCACGGTTCAGCACTCCATGGGTTTCATGCCGGGTCTTAAGGCCTTTACCGCGGCGGTGCTGGGTGGCATCGGCAATTTGGCTGGCGCGGTGGTGGGCGGCTTGCTGCTGGGTTTGGTTGAAGCCTTGGGGGCCGGTTATTTGGGGCAATTGACCGGGGGCGTGCTGGGCAGCCATTACGCCGACATCTTTGCCTTTGTCGCGCTGATCTTGGTGCTCACCTTGCGGCCTTCCGGGCTGCTGGGCGAACGTGTGGCTGACCGCGCTTGAAGGGGCCGCCATGAGCTTGATGCACTCCAAACTAAAGTGGCTCGTGTTTTTGGCCGCTGCCTTGCTGCTGGTCGCGCTGCCCTTGTTTGCCCAGCAATTTGGCCAAGGCTGGGTGCGCATCTTGGCGCTGGCGCTTCTCTACGTGCTGCTGGCGCTGGGCCTGAACATCGTGGTGGGCTACGCGGGCTTGCTTGACTTGGGCTTTGTCGCGTTCTATGCCGTCGGGGCCTACATGTATGCCCTGCTCGCCAGCCCACACCTCTTCGAAAACTTCGCATGGATCAAGGCTGCGTTTCCCGGTGGCCTGCATTCGCCCATTTGGCTGGTAGTGCCGCTGGCAGCGGGCCTTGCTGCTGTAGCGGGTGTGCTGTTGGGAACGCCGGTGCTCAAACTGCGCGGCGACTACCTCGCCATCGTGACCTTGGGCTTTGGCGAAATCATCCGCGTCTTCATGAACAACCTGGAGCACCCGGTCAACATCACCAATGGCCCGCGCGGGCTCGATCGCATCGATTCCATGAATATGTTCGGCTTCAGCTTCGGCAAAGGAACCGAACTGTTGGGCATGAAGCTTCCCTCGGTCACCTTGTACTACTACTTGTTTTTGCTGTTGGTGGTGGTCAGCGTCGTCATTTGCCACAGGCTGGAAACCTCACGCATTGGCCGTGCCTGGATGGCCATTCGTGAGGACGAAATCGCCGCCAAGGCCATGGGCATCAATACGCGCAACATGAAGTTGTTGGCCTTTGGTATGGGCGCTACGTTTGGTGGCGTTGCAGGCGCCATGTTCGCTGCATTCCAGGGCTTTGTGTCGCCCGAGTCTTTCTCGCTAACTGAAAGCATCATGATCGTGGCCATGGTGGTGCTGGGCGGCATTGGCCATTTGCCGGGTGTCATCCTGGGTGCCGTGCTGCTCGCGGCGCTGCCCGAAGTGCTGCGCTACGTGGCCGGCGACCTGCAAAACCTCACCGGCGGGCGTCTGGATGCTTCTATCTTGCGGCAGCTGCTGATTGCCCTGGCGATGATCGGCATCATGTTGGTGAGGCCACGCGGTTTGTGGCCTTCCCCTGAGCACGGCAAGGGTGCTGCGCAGGCTGTAAAGCCCGGCGGCGCAAAGGCGGCTATATGAGCAGCGACAGCGTGGTTCTTAAGGTGTCTGGCGTTTCCAAGCGCTTCGGCGGACTGCAGGCCCTGAGTGACGTCGGCATCACGATACGGCAAGGGCAGGTCTATGGCCTTATCGGGCCTAACGGCGCAGGCAAGACAACGTTTTTCAACGTCATTACTGGCCTGTACTCACCCGACTCCGGCAGTTTTGAGTTGGGCGGCTTGCCTTACAAGCCAGAAGCCGTGCACCAGGTGGCCAAAGCCGGTATCGCGCGGACCTTTCAGAACATCCGCTTGTTTGCCGAGATGACGGCCTTGGAGAATGTGATGGTCGGCCGCCATGTGCGCAGCCGATCAGGCTTGGTCGGTGCGGTCTTCCGCACGGGCGCGTTCAAGCGCGAAGAGCAGCAAATTGCGGAGCGAGCCCGCGAATTGCTCGCTTACGTGGGCATTGAAAAGTACGCAGACTTCAAGGCGCGCACGCTCAGTTATGGCGACCAACGCCGCCTTGAGATTGCCCGTGCCCTGGCAACGGATCCTAAGTTGATCGCACTGGACGAACCCGCCGCGGGCATGAATGCCACAGAGAAAGTAGTGCTGCGCGAACTGATCGACCGCATCCGCAAAGACAACCGAACCATTCTGCTCATTGAGCACGATGTGAAGCTGGTGATGGGGCTTTGCGACCGCGTCACGGTGCTTGACTACGGCAAACAAATCGCCGAAGGCACGCCTGCCGAAGTTCAGAAAAACGAGCAGGTGATCGAGGCTTACCTCGGCGCCGGCCACAAAGCACATTGAGGCGCCGCATGGCCCAGCCCCTGCTCAAGGTCAGCCAGCTCAAAGTGGGTTACGGCGGTATTCAGGCTGTCAAAGGTGTGAGCTTTGACGTGCACGAAGGTGAGTTGGTCAGCCTAATCGGCGCCAACGGAGCCGGCAAGACCACCACGTTGAAAGCTATCACCGGAACGCAGCCTGTAGCCGATGGCAGCATTGAATACCTGGGCAAAACCATCAACGGGCAAGGCGCTTGGGACCTGGTCAAACAAGGCCTGGTGATGGTGCCCGAAGGGCGAGGCGTCTTTGCGCGCATGACCATCACCGAAAATTTGCAGATGGGCGCATATGTGCGCAGTGACAAGGAGATTGACGGCGATATCGACAAGGTATTTGGCATCTTTCCGCGATTGAAAGAGCGGCGTGCTCAACTGGCCGGCACGATGAGCGGCGGCGAACAGCAAATGTTGGCCATGGGCCGTGCGCTGATGGCGCGGCCCAAAGTGCTGCTGCTGGACGAGCCCTCAATGGGTTTGTCGCCCATCATGGTGGACAAAATTTTTGAAGTGGTGGCCGACATCCATGCGCGCGGTACCACGGTGCTGCTGGTGGAGCAAAACGCGAGCCGTGCCTTGGCACTGGCCAATCGCGGATACGTGATGGATTCGGGTGAAATCACCATGAGCGGCCCAGCGGCCGAACTGCTGGCCGACCCGAAGGTGCGCGCGGCCTATTTGGGCGAGTGAGCGTGCACCTCGGCTCCAACTTTCTAGATTAGGTGCTGGCGGGTAAGATCTTTACCTTGATTTCTCGCACATCGGGGTCGCGCCCCGCCACGCACTCCAGCAGCAGCGGCAAGAGCTGGCGCAGCTTGGCGGCTGCTGCTGCGTGTTCGGCAAAGAGTGTCCAGCACCTTTCTTCGATGGGGCCCGGCCTGATCAAGCCGCGCATCGCTGCGGGCAGTTTGGGTGAGGCCAGCTCGAAGAACTGCTGAGAACGGCGATGGCCTGAAAGCAAGCTCGCCAGCGTGGCCGAACCTTCGATGGCGCGATCCAAGTTGCGCGGCGGTGGCAGTGCTCGGCTGGCCATCTTGAGTGTTCGAGCCGACTTCAATGGGGCTAGTTCGCCTGGGCGCCGGTGGCCTTCACCACGCGCTCGTACTTGGCAGATTCGTTTCTGACGAATTCGGCAAACTGCTCCGGCGTGGTGGGCGAAGGTTCAGCCATCAAGCTGGCCATGCGCTGCTTGATTTCGGGCGAATTCAAGGCGCCTACAAAGGCTTTGTTCAATCCTTGCAGTTGCTCAGCCGGCAGGCGGGCGGGCGCAAACAGCCCAAACCAGGTGCTGACGTCGAACTGCGCCAAACCCAGAGCGCGGCCGGTCTCGGCCACCGTGGGCACCTGCGGCATGGCGCCTGATCGCGCGGCTGTGGTGACGGCCAAAGCGCGCAACTTGCCTGAGCGGATATTGGCTGACGCTGCTGCCAGGTTGTCAAAATTGAAATCCACTTGACCCGCCATCAGCGCCAATTGCGCAGGGGGACCCCCGGCATAAGGAATGTGCACCGCAAACAAGCCGGCCTGCGCTTTGAACATTTCACCTGCCAAGTGGCCCGCACTGCCATTGCCACCAGAGCCGTAGTTCAGGCGGCCTGGGTTGCGTTTGGCGTACGCCACCAAATCAGCGAGCGATTGGATACCCAGGCGCTGGGCTGATTCCTCGTTCATGACCAGCACATTGGGCACCTGCGCCACACGCGTGATGGGTGTGAAGTCGAGCAAGGCGTCGTAAGGCATCTTGCTGTAGAGCCAGGGATTGATGGCGTGGGTTGCCACAGCGCCCATGACGAGTGTCTGTCCGTCAGGTGCCGCTTTGGCCACAAGGTCTGCACCCAAGTTGCCACCGGCACCGGGCCGGTTCTCAACCACCACGATGCCCACGCTGTCTTTAACTTTTTCAGCCAGCGCGCGTGCCACCACATCCAGTGGGCCGCCAGGCGGGTAGGGCACGATCAGTCGGATGGGTTTGGCTGCCGCTGCGCCCGCTGTGCCCGCTGTCTGCGCAAGGGCCAAGCTTGGGGCGAGGCCGAGTGACAGCGCGATCAGAAAGCTTGCCCGTCGCATCCAACGGGCTAAACCAGTGGCGTCGCTTGTGCGCTTGGTCATGGCGCATGAAAATTGATTGATCATCGAATCAGGCTCCGCTTGATTTGTCTGCTTCGGAGATGAAGCTGTCGGCATAAAACTCGTCAGATGGCAATTTGCACTGGGCCATGAAATCGCGCTGCGCCGCGTCCACCATCACCGGCACGCCGCAGGCGTACACCTGGTGCCCACTGAGGTCCGCAAAGTCATCCATCACGGCCTGGTGAACCAGACCGGTTCGACCTTGCCATTCGTCTTCGGGCTTGGGCTCGCTGAGTACGGGCTCAAAGCGCAAGTTGGGCAAACGCTGAGCTGCGGCCACCGCCCATTCGTGATCGTAAAGATCAGCCTTGCTGCGGCAACCCCAATACAACACCGCAGGCCGTGTGATGCCTTGGTGTTCCATGTGCTCGATGAGCGCTTTGATAGGTGCAAAGCCTGTGCCGCTGGCCAACAAAACGATGGGTTTAGGACTGTCTTCGCGCAGGTAGAAGCTGCCAAACGGGCCTTCCATGCGCAAGATGTCTTTTTCCTTGAGGGTGCTGAACACTTGGTCGGTGAATTTTCCGCCAGGCAGGTGGCGGATGTGCATCTCGATGGCCGGTGGTGAGCCCAAGTTGTGTGGCGCATTGGCCATGCTGTAGCTGCGCCGCGCACCGTCGCGAAGAATGAATTCCACGTATTGTCCCGCGCGGTACTGAAGGTTTTGGTTGGCGGGCAATTGCAGGCGCAGCACTGCGACATCGGCTGCAGGTTTATGCAGGCTCAGCACGCGCGTGGGCATCTTCAAAATCGGAAACGCGCCTTCGGCCGCAACACTGCGTGCTTCAACCACGCAGTCAGTCTGCGGCGTCGCGCAGCACGTCAATATCAAACCCTGCGCCTCTTCGGCATCAGACAGTGCTTTGGATTGATGCACGCCATGAATCACACGACCCTCCAGCAAGCGGCTCTTGCAAGAGCCGCAGGCACCGTCGCGGCAGCCATAGGGCAGACCGATACCGTGGCGAATGGCTGCCGTCAAAATGGGCTCGTCGCGCTCGATGGCAAAGCTGCGGCCCGCTGGTTGAATGGTGATGTTCAGGCTCATGGCGCTCACAGGGCCGCTTGCGCGGCGATGCATTCTCAGGTCGGTCAGCGATTGTGCCCGCAGGGCGGGTGTCGCCGGCAGATGACAATCAGCGCTACTAACCCGGTGAGGCCGTTTGCCTGCAAGGCCGGCTGGTACCGATTGCCGCAGTCCTTGTTCATACCGATGATTGGGAGCCCATGGGTTCAGCTCTGTCGAAAGCGGCGCGTCGGCCTACCTTGTTGATCATCGGCTGCGGCGATGTGGGCATGCGCGTACTGCGTTTGCTGGTGCCCCGCTGGCGAGTTGTGGCTCTGACGTCGTCGGCCGAACGCATGCCCGCCTTGCGCGCAGCCGGTGCCGTGCCGCTGCTTGGCAATTTGGACCAGCCCGAAAGCTTGTGGCGCGTGGCCAGCTTGGCCAAGCGCGTGCTGTACCTGGCGCCACCGCCTGGAGAAGGCGAGCGTGACATTCGGCTGCAGCACTTGCTGCAAGTTTTGGCGCGCCGCGGCCGTGTTTCGAGCCTTGTTTACGCCAGCACGACGGGGGTTTATGGCGACTGCCAAGGCGCCTTGTTGGACGAAACCCGCCCCGTGGCACCGACCACGGCGCGCGCACGGCGCCGCGTGGACGCTGAAACCAGCGTGCGGCTTTTTGGCCGGCAAACCGGTGCCAATGTCACCACTTTGCGGATACCCGGCATCTATGCCGCCGACCGTGTGGGCGGCCACCCTCAAGACCGTTTGGTTCGGAACGCACCGGTGTTGCTCCGGGAGCAGGATGTTTATACCAACCACATTCACGCCGACGACTTGGCGCGCGCCTGCGTCTTGGCGCTGCACCGTGGTCGAACTCAGCGAGTCATCAACGTGTGCGACGACGCCGATTTGATGATGGGCGACTACTTTGACTTGGTAGCCGACTTGTGCGGTCTGCCGCGCCCCAGAAGGCTCAGCCGTGAGGAGGCGCGTGCAGAGTTGTCGCCCATGCAGTGGAGCTTTATGGGCGAGTCGCGCCGTATCGGCAACAAGCGGCTGAAAAACGAACTGGGTTTGGCGCTGCGCTACCCGACAGTGCGCGACGCGCTGGGCTGAACCAACGCTCTAGCTGCGCCGGCCGAAAGGCCCTTTGCGGCGCCAGTATTGAATAAGCAGCCAGCCGCCAAGCATGCCACCCAAGTGGGCGAAATGGGCAATGCCCGAGCCCGAGCGGAAAAACAAGCCCAAGAGCAATTCGATGCCACCGAAGATGGCCACCATCGTCATCGCCGCGATCGGCATGGGAGGAATCGGCACCATCTGGCGGTTGGTCAACAAAACGACATATAACACCAAGCCCAGCATGTTGATGGTCGAGTTTGGAATGATCATCAGCAACATGGGCAGGAAACCCACCAGATCGAACTGCCGGCGCGGGAATGACAGCGCATAGGCCAACAGCAGACCAAACAGCGCGCCGGATGCGCCGATGGTGGGTGCGCGTGATCCCAAAATGGCCGTCACAGCCAACTGAGCAACGGCCGCGACCACCACACTGACAGCGATGAAGGTCAGGTAGCGGTTACGGCCCCAGAGACGTTCCAACTCAGCGCCGAACATCCACAGGCCCAACATGTTGAAAAACAAGTGGCCGATGTCGCCGTGCAGCCCGGCATAGCTGAGCACCTGCCACGGCATGAAGCGCCCGCTACCCAACGGCCACAGCGCAAACCAAGCGCCGAGCGGGAAAAAGACGTCGATACAGAAAAGAGCCACGCAGGCCAGGATGATGGCCTTGGTTGTGGGAGGCAGTGGTGGCATGTTCGCTGCGTTGGTGCCCGGGGCCGGACTCGAACCGGCACGCCTTGCGGCGGGGGATTTTGAGTCCCCTGCGTCTACCGATTTCGCCACCCGGGCAGGAAAGGAAGCAGATTGAATCGTCGGTCGAAGCGGGCGCGAGTATGCCATGCGCCAGCGTGGTCCAGCAGCGACAATGCCACAACAAGGAGCCCTAATCGTGCAGCAAGACTACCCGACCCTCGAAGACGCCATCGGCCGCACGCCTTTGGTAAAGCTGCAACGCCTGCCTGGCGCCGCAGCCGCGCGCCGTGGCAATGTGATCCTGGGCAAGATGGAAGGCAACAACCCTGCAGGCTCCGTGAAGGACCGGCCCGCCATCAGCATGATCAAGCGCGCTGAAGAGCGCGGCGAGATCAAACCCGGCGACACCTTGATCGAAGCCACGTCGGGCAATACCGGCATTGCACTGGCCATGGCGGCGGCCATCAAGGGCTACCGCATGGTGCTGATCATGCCGGAAGACCTGTCGGTGGAGCGTGCGCAAACCATGCGGGCCTTCGGCGCAGAACTCATTCTCACGCCGCGCACCGGCGGCATGGAATACGCCCGCGATTTGGCCGAGCAGATGCAAAAGGACGGTAAAGGTTTAGTGCTCGACCAATTTGCCAACGCGGACAACCCGCGCGTGCACTTTGAAACCACCGGACCTGAAATTTGGCAAGACACACGGGGGCGCGTGACGCACTTCGTCAGCGCCATGGGCACGACGGGCACCATCACGGGTGTTTCACGCTACCTGAAGTCGCAAAACCCGCACGTGCGCATCATTGGCGCGCAGCCCTCGGAGGGCTCGCGCATCCCGGGCATTCGCAAGTGGCCGCAAGCCTACCTGCCGAAAATATATGACCCTGCGGGCGTCGATGAATTGGTCTATGTCAGCCAAGCGGATGCGGAAGACATGGCACGCCAGATGCCACGCGAAGAAGGCATCTTTGCTGGCGTGTCGGCGGCCGGTGCCTGCTGGGTGGCGCTGCAGATTGCGCAGCAAGTTGAAAACGCGACCATCGTCTTCGTGGTCTGCGATCGGGGCGACCGGTATTTATCGACCGGCGTATTCCCTGCCTGATAGGGCGCCAAGGCAGGCACTGCTAGGATCGACCACAGCACAGGAGACGACCGGATGGATGCGCAAAAAGAAGTGGACGCACGCGGGCTGAATTGCCCCTTGCCGATTCTCAAGGCCAAAAAAGCCCTGTCCGAAATGAGCAGCGGCGAGGTCTTGCGGGTGGTGGCTACCGATCCAGGCTCGGTACGCGACTTTCAGGCCTTTGCCCGTCAAACGGGCAATGAGCTCGTCGAGCAAGCTACGGCGGGCAGCGACTACGTTCACCTTCTGCGGCGGCGCTGATCGCACCACCGCTAGGCCGCCTCATTAAATGTTCAAGGCTTTGAGGTAGGCGCGGAAGTCGGCGCCCAGCTCGGGGTGACGCAAGGCCAGTTCAACGTTGGCTTCAAGAAAGCCTTCCTTGCTGCCGCAATCGAAGCGCCTGCCTTCGTAACGGTACGCAAACACCTTCTCGCGCCGCAGCAAGCCGGCGATGCCGTCGGTGAGTTGAATCTCGCCGCCTACACCGCGCGGCTGCGCCATGATCTCGCGAAAGATGCCCGGCGTCAGGATGTAGCGGCCGGCAACGCCCAAGCGCGAAGGCGCATCTTCAGGTGCCGGCTTTTCAACGATGCGGCTGATGTCCATCAAACGGTCATTCAGAGCCACGCCGGCCACCATGCCGTAGCGGCGCGTGTGCTCAGGAGGGACTTCTTGAACCGCCAGAATCGAAGCTTGCCACTCGGCGAACTGGTCAACCATCTGCTTGAGAACGGGCGGCTCGCCGACCATCAAGTCGTCGGCCAGCAGCACAGCAAATGGCACGTTGCCCACCAGGCGCTGGCCGCAAAGAACGGCGTGGCCCAGGCCCAAGGCTTGTGCTTGGCGAACGTAAATGCACTCCATGTCGTCAGGTTTGACGCTGCGCACCACCCTCAAAAGCTCGTCTTTTCCCGCTTGTTCAAGGGCTACCTCCAATTCGAAGGTCATGTCAAAGTGATCCTCGATGGGACGCTTGTGGCGCCCGGTGACGAAGATCATCTCCCGCACCCCTGCGGCATAGGCTTCTTCTACCGCGTACTGAATGAGCGGCTTGTCAACGACGGGTAGCATCTCCTTGGGCTGGGCTTTGGTAGCGGGCAAAAACCGCGTGCCCAGGCCGGCGACAGGGAAGATAGCTTTCTTGACCTGCATATAAATAGACAAGAGAGTTGGGATGAATCGGGTCATTCTGGCATGTGCACTTCGTGCCGGGCCTCTGCCTGCTAGGGGGGCGCAGCCATGGATGTGTTGATTGCAGACACGCTTGAACCCGACGTTTTGAGCTGGCTGGCCGCGCGCCATGAAATCCATAGCGACCCGAAATTGGCGACGCAAATTTCGGCCTTTTTGCGCAAGCTTCCTGCGGCTCGTGCGGTGATCGTGCCTGCACAAATGCCGCTGGATGGAGCCACTTTGCGGGGCTCGCCCCAGTTGCGTGCCATCGGCAGGCTCACGCCAACGGTTGACCGCATTGACCTGCCCGTTTGCTCCGAGATGGGCATCGAAATCGTCAGGCCCAGCACCGCTTCTGCGCAAGCAGAAGCCGAGTTTGCGGTAGGCGCCTTGTTACAGATGTTGCGTCGCGTTCCTGTCATCAGCCCGGACGGTTTGCTGGTTGGGCGTGAGTTGAAAAACGCCAAAGTGGGCATCATCGGAACCAGCCCGACGGCCAGGCCTTTGGCTGAGCTGCTACGCGCCTTTGGCTCGCAGGTGGTTGGCTACGACCCCGGCCTTCACGCAACGGACCCCAAGTGGGACGCCCTGACGATTCCTCAGTCAGGATTGCAGGAACTGATGGAGCAATGTGACGCGGTGGTGGTTTTGCTCAACTACTTCAGCCGCTACCGCGGCCTGCTTGGCGAGCGCTATCTGCGTAACTGCAAGCCCGACCAAGTTTTGGTGAACCTGTCGAGCGCGCTGATTCTTGACGAAGCCGCACTGGCCGACGCGTTGAAAAGCGGGCGCATGGCCGCAGCCTGGCTGGACAGCGTAGAGCCGGGCATGATGGCTGCGGGCAGCCGGCTGCACCATCTCGACTCTCTGCAGGTCACGCCTCGCGTGGCCAGCAGCACCTTGGAGTCCCATCTGCGTGCTTCCTGGGACGTGGCCAAGCGGCTTCACGCCGTTTTAGAAGAAGGTGCGCAGACCGGCGGCTTCAAGCCGCTGCGGGCAGGCGCTCCAGCTGCCCGGCCAGCCGGTCCAGCGCCTGCCTAAAGTCGGCCAAGCGCGCGCGTTCTTGCTCAACCACCGCTGCCGGCGCGCGGGCCACAAAGCCTTCGTTGCCGAGCTTGTTTTCGCCTTTGGCGATTTCGCCCTGCAAGCGGTTGATCTCTTTGCCCAAACGTTCACGTTCAGCGGCGACATCAATCTCCACATGCAGCGCGAAGCGCAGGTCACCGACAACAGTAACGGGTGAAGTGGCCGTTGCTTGCGCAAAAGCGGCGTCGGTATCCAGGCTCCGCACCTCGCTGATGCGCGCGAGTGCTTGCAGCAGCTTGCCGATGTCGCTGAGGAATTGCGGGTCTCCCTGAACTAGCAAGGGAACGCGTTGCGCAGGCGACAGGTTCATTTCGGAGCGCAAGGCGCGGCAAGCGCCCACCACGGCCTTAAGCCGCTCGATCCACAGCAGGGCGCCTTTGTCGATGCGCTCGGGCTGTGCCACAGGGTAGGGCGCGACCGAGACGCCGCCACTGCTAGGCTCCTTGGGCAAGCGACCAGCAACCGGCGCTACGCGCTCCCACAACTCCGCCGTGATGAAGGGCACCACGGGGTGCAGCAGGCGCAGGACCGTCTCCAGCGTGCGGATCAAAGTGCGACGGGTCGCGCGCTGCTGGGCCTCGGTCCCGGTTTGAATTTGAACCTTGGCGATTTCCAGGTACCAATCGCAGTATTCATCCCAAAC
Organism: Rubrivivax sp.; assembly: GCA_965249635.1. Taxonomy (GTDB): domain Bacteria; phylum Pseudomonadota; class Gammaproteobacteria; order Burkholderiales; family Burkholderiaceae_C; genus Rubrivivax. The sequence goes on from OZ252249.1 coordinate 1,348,399, forward strand.
AAAGGTGTAGGCCGCCTGGGCCACGTTGTCGAGGCGGTAGTCGGCAAAACCTTGGGCGACGGCGGCCTCGGTTTTTTGCAGTTCGCTGGTGATCCAACGGTCGGCCTGCGAGAACGACAGGTAGCCGTGGAAGGGTTGGCCCACAGCGCACTCGGCCTTGGTGTGCTCTTTTAGGCCGCAGTCCTGGCCTTCGCAGTTCATCAGCACGAAGCGCGTGGCGTTCCAGAGCTTGTTGCAAAAGTTGCGGTAACCCTCGCAGCGCTTGTGGTCGAAGCTGATGTCGCGCCCCAGGCTGGCGTAGCTGGCCATGGTGAAGCGCAGCGCGTCGGCACCATAAGCGGGTATGCCCTGCGGGAATTCTTTTTTCACGCGCGCGGTGATGGCCGGTGCTTTCTCAGGGCGACGCAGGCCGCTGGTGCTCTTGCCGATGAGGGTGTCAAGATCAACACCTTGAATCAGGTCGACTGGGTCAAGCACATTACCTTCGCTCTTGCTCATCTTCTGGCCCTGCGCGTCGCGCACCAAGCCGTGGATGTAGACATGCCGGAACGGCACTTGCCCCGTGAAGTGCACCGTCATCATGATCATTCGGGCGACCCAGAAGAAGATGATGTCGAAGCCCGTTACGAGCACAGTAGACGGCAAGAAGAGGTCTTGCTCAATGGTCTTCTTGGGCCAGCCCAAGGTGGAGAACGGGAACAGCGCAGCGGAGTACCATGTGTCGAGTACATCGGCGTCGCGGGTGAGCACGCCAACATAACCCGCTGCGTTAGCTTTTTGCCGCGCCTCTTCTTCGTTGCGGGCAACGAACAACTCGCCGCCGGTTCCGTACCAGGCCGGAATCTGGTGGCCCCACCAAAGCTGGCGCGAGATGCACCAGTCCTGGATGTTCTTCATCCACTGATTCCAGGTATTCACCCACTGCTCGGGTACGAATTTCACGTCACCAGCATCAACGGCCGCCATCGCCTTGCCGGCTATGGATCCGCCGCCGGGCCCCGCCTTGCTCATGGCCATGAACCACTGGTCGGTCAACATCGGCTCAATCACCTGGCCTGTGCGCGCGCAGCGCGGCACCATCAGCTTGTGCTTTTTGGTTTCGACGAGCAGCCCTTGTGCTTCAAGGTCGGCGACCACGCGCTTGCGCGCCACAAAGCGGTCCAAGCCGCGATAAGGCTCTGGCGCAAGATCGTTGATCTTGGCGTCCAGGGTCAGCACACCGATCATCGGCAAGCCGTGCCGCTGCCCCACCGCGTAGTCGTTGGCGTCATGCGCGGGTGTCACCTTGACCACACCGGTGCCAAACGCGCGGTCCACGTAGTCATCGGCAATGACAGGAATGGTGCGCCCACACAAAGGCAGCACCACCTGCTTACCCACAAACGCTGCATAACGTTCATCATCAGGATGAACCATCACGGCGGTGTCGCCCAGCATCGTCTCGGGGCGCGTGGTCGCCACCACCAGCGAGCCCGAGCCATCAGCAAGGGGGTAGCGAATGTGCCAGAGAAAGCCGTCTTCTTCGGCGCTTTCAACTTCCAGGTCAGACACGGCGGACTTCAGCACCGGGTCCCAGCTGACAAGGCGTTTGCCGCGATAGATCAAGCCTTGCTCATACAGGCGAACAAAGGTTTCGGTGACGACAGCGGACTGCGCAGCGTCCATCGTGAAATATTCGCGCGACCAATCAACCGTGTCGCCAATTCGGCGCATTTGGCCGGTGATGAGGTTGCCCGACTTCTCTTTCCAGGCCCAGACATGTTCGAGGAATTTCTCGCGGCCGATGTCGTGGCGCGAGATGCCTTGCTCTTGCAACTGGCGCTCCACCACAATTTGTGTTGCGATACCGGCGTGATCTGTGCCCGGCAGCCACAGCGTGTTGAAGCCGCTCATCCGGTGGTAGCGCGTCAGCGCGTCCATGATGGTGTGATTGAAACCGTGGCCCATGTGCAAGGTGCCGGTGACGTTGGGCGGCGGCAACTGGATGCAGAACGATGGCTTGCTGGGGTCCAGCGAAGGTACGGCCGAACCCGATTGCTCCCACAAAGGCGCCCAGCGGGCTTCGATTTCAGCGGGTTCGAAAGATTTGGCGAGTTCGTTCATGGCGTGAGCGCAAATGGCGTGTCGAGCAGCGGGTGTTGACGGCCGCGAGCGCAGCGGTGTCAGCCCTGTCAACGGGAGCAAACGATTGGGAGTTGTGTCAATTGTAGGTGGCGCCCTTTTGGGCGCACGGGGGGCGTTCTCCGACGCCTGAATGTGTTTTCTGCGTCTGCCGCTTCGCCATTTAAGATGGGTTAACCCAGGAGAATCAATGCTTGAGCTGCCCTTGTTCAAAAACCGCCGCCTGTTGAAACTGCCGCTGTTGGCTGTGGCCACGGCCAGCCTTTTGGCCTGCGGCGGTGGTGGTGAGGGCTCGCGCAGCAGCGGGCTCGTGCCGCCCAACACTTGCGGCGCCGATGACCTCAAGACCTGGCTGTCCAGCACCTTCGACCAAGACTATTTTTGGTACCGGCTCGGGCCCAGGCCCAACCCGATTTCAACGACGTCGGTTTCAGAGCACTTTGATGCCTTGCTGTACACCGGCACCGACAGCAATTTCCCGGCCGACCGGTGGAGCCATTTCGAGAGCACCGAGTCGTTCAATCGCTTTTACGGCGATGGCCAATCGATGGGCTATGGACTCTCGGTGGCAGGCCTTGAAGTGGCGGGGACCGCGGGCAGCCCTTTGTACGTCCGCTCGGTTGACCCCGCTTCGCCTGCGGCGACAGCGGGGCTGGTGCGCGGCGACCAATTGCTGAGCTTGAACGGCCGCAGTGCAGCCGACATCGTGGCCGCCGATGATTTCAGTGCTTTGACAGCTGACCAAGCCGGCCAAACATTGAGCCTGCAATGGCGCACGGCGGCAGGCGCCACCCGCACGGCTACGCTGGCAGCAGCGGTTTACGCCTTGGCGCCTGTACCGCGTGCGCAAACCTTGACCTCGCCGCAGGGCAGAAAGCTCGGTTACCTTGAAGTGCGAAACATGATTTCGCAAGTGAGCCAGCCCCTGCAGACGGCCTTCACGCAGTTCAAAGCAGACGGTGTCCAAGACATCGTTCTGGACCTGCGTTACAACGGCGGCGGCTTGGTGTCGATGGGGGCGACTTTGGCGTCGTATGTGGCTGGCAACCGTGCGGCAGGGCAGGTTTACGCCTCTCTGCTGTACAACGACAAACGCGCTGCGTCCAATCAAAGCTTTCTGTTTACCAACCCGGCGCCGGCTGCGGCGGCTTCGGTCCCGCGTGTTTATGTGCTCATGGGGCGGCGCACGTGTTCGGCCAGTGAGCAGGTCATCAACGGGCTGCGCGGTGCGGGCATCGACGTGGTCGCCATCGGTGAAGCCACCTGCGGCAAACCGGTGGGTTCGGTACCTGTGTCGGACAGCTGTAGCAGCACCTACAGCATCGTCAATTTTGAAAGTGTCAACAAGCTCAACCAAGGTCGTTACTTCACGGGCTTTGCGCCCACGTGCGCGGTGGCTGAGGACTTCACTCAAGCGCAAGGCAGTGCAACAGACCCGTTGACTGCCGTGGCTGCGGGCATGGCTGACGGTGGCGCTTGCCCAACCGCTGCGCAGCGCGCCCAGCCCTTGGCCGCGCGCGGCGGGCGGTGGCTGCTGGGCCCGGCCGAGCGCGCCGACATGATCGCCCGGTAAATCGCCACCGCCCCCGCGCGGCCTTACATCAGCAAGTGTTCACCCGCGTTTTCGCCGCCCAAGATGACGTAGTTCACCCGCTTCAGGTCGGTCAGCACGCGGCCACCTGAGTAGCTGATGGAGCTTTGCACGTCTTCGCGCATCTCGCGCAGCGTGTCGGCCAGTTTGCCCTTGACGGGCTCCAAGATGCGCTTGCCTTCGACGTGTTTGTACTCGCCCTTGTTGAAGTCGCTGGCCGAGCCGTAGTACTCTTTGTACAGCTTGCCGTCCACTTCGACGGTGGAGCCGGGCGACTCTTCATGGCCTGCAAAAAGCGAGCCGATCATCACCATGGAGGCGCCGAAGCGCACGCTCTTGGCAATGTCGCCGTGGTGACGGATGCCGCCGTCCGCAATGATGGGTTTGGTGGCCACGCGGGCGCACCACTTCAGCGCTGAGAGCTGCCAGCCACCCGTGCCGAAGCCGGTTTTCATCTTGGTGATGCAAACTTTGCCCGGGCCTACACCCACTTTCGTGGCATCGGCGCCCCAATTTTCCAGGTCGATCACCGCTTCCGGTGTGGCCACATTCCCGGCGATGATGAAGCTTGACGGCAGCTTGTTGCGAATGTGTTCGATGGTTTTGCGCACACTGTCTGCATGGCCGTGCGCGATGTCGATGGTGATGTAGTCGGCGCCCAGGCCGGTTTCGGCCAGGCGGTCGACCACCGCAAAGTCGGCCAGTTTGACGCCCGAGCTGATCGAGACATACAAGCCGCGCTCACGCATGCGCTGCGCAAAGGCCACGTTGTCCAGATCAAACCGGTGCATCACATAAAAGTAGCCGTTGGCGGCGAGCCATTGGGCGATCGGCTCGTCCAGCACGGTTTTCATGTTGGCAGGCACCACCGGCAGGTGAAAACGTCGGCCGCCAAATTCCACCGAAGGGTCGCACTCACTGCGGCTTTCCACGCGGCACTTGCGGGGGAGCAACAAAATGTTGTCGTAGTCAAAGATTTCCATGGCGGGCCGGCAAAGAAGAAAGTAGGGCAGCAAAGCCGTGACTGAAGTCACGGATTCACAAGCCGAGGCGTAGATTTTAGTCGCCGCAGCACCTGACAGGCGTCTGGCTTGCTCAGTGTCAGGGCCTGACTGCCGACATAGCAGCATAGGGCTGCCCTGCCGGTGGCCGACGGCTCTGGCGATTCAAATGACCACACTGGGAATGGCGGCACTGTTGGCGGCTGCGGTGCTTGCGGGCATCGGCTGGTTGGTGCTGCGGCGCGGGCGCGCTGTGGGCGCGGCGCAGCGGCCCTCTCGCGGCAAGCCTGCGGTCGCCAAGCGCGACGCGATGGCACAGGCCGGCGTCGACAGCGCTTTGGCCAAGTTGCTGTTTGACAGCAGCGAAGACGCGGTTTTCATCTGTGACGTGGCAGGAACGATCCAGGGTGCCAACGGGGCCGCAGCCAAGTTGCTGGGCGCGCAACCGAGCCAATTGACGACCCGCGCCATCACGCAATGGATTCCCGCTTCGCCGCAGTCGCAGGGCGGCCCGGAGTTCCCTTTGCGCGACGGCTTGGTTGAGACCCGGCGCCGGGCCGATGGACCTGAGCTGAATTTGCGTTTGACCGTTCATTCTTGGACACAAGGCTCCAAACAACGCTGGGTGGTTTTGGCCAAAGACCTAACCGAACAGCGGCGCAACCGCAAAGCGCTGGAAACCCTGGCGCGCTATGACGGGCTCACGGGCTTGCCCAACCGCACGCACTTCCGCGAAAACCTGGCGCGCGCCATGGAACGCGCACGACGTTCGGGCAAGCCGATGGCGCTGTTTTTTCTGGACCTCGACCGCTTCAAGGTGGTCAACGACAGCTTGGGGCACGAAGCCGGCGACAAGCTACTCAAGCATGTGGCCGAGGTGCTGCTCAGTGGGCTGCGCGGCAGCGACTCGCTGATGATGGGGCATCGCGCCGAAGGCGCAAGCCTTTCGCGGCTGGGCGGGGACGAGTTCACCGTCATTTTGGAAGACGTCAACGGGGCGGAGGACGCGGCGTTGGTGGCGCAGCGCCTGCTGGATGCCCTTTCGCTGCCGCTGAAGATGGGCGGCGAAGACGTGCAAATCTCAGCCAGCATCGGCATATCGCTGTACCCCAGTGACGACGTCGACCTGGACGGCATGATTCGCCACACCGACATGGCCATGTACCGGTCCAAAGCCCTGGGCCGCAGCACCTACAGCTTTTTCAGCGACGACTTGAACGCTGCAGTCAGCGCGCGCTTGTCGATGGAAGGCGCGCTGCGCAAAGCCGTCGAGCGCGGTGAGTTCTTCTTGCACTTCCAGCCCAAGGCCAACCTGGTGACGCGCCAAGTCAGCGGCGTGGAAGCTTTGATTCGCTGGCGCTGCCCGGGCCGTGGCGTCGTGCCGCCGGACCGTTTCATTTCGGTATTGGAAGAAACGGGCTTGATCGTTCAAGCCGGCGCCTGGGTCATTCGTGAAGCCTGTGCGCAAGCGGCGCGTTGGGACGCCCTGGGTCTGCCGCCGATGAATATGGCCGTTAACCTTTCGGCGCGCCAACTGCGCCATCCCCACTTGGTGGCCTTGGTGCGCGACACCCTGCATGAAACCGGTATCAACCCAAACCGTCTTGAGTTGGAGCTGACCGAAAGCCTTTTGCTCGAAGACACCGAAGGCAACCGCGCCGTGCTCAAGGCCTTCCGTGACCTGGGCGTGCGCCTGGCCATTGACGACTTCGGCACTGGTCACTCGTCCTTGGCCTACTTGCGCCGCCTGGATGTGGACACGCTGAAAATCGATCGCTCGTTTGTCACTCAATTACCGGACGACCCGGAAGACGCCGCCATCGCCAGAGCGATCGTGGCCATGAGCAAGAGCCTGGGGATGAAGGTGGTTGCCGAGGGCGTTGAAACCGAGCCGCAGGCAGAATTTTTGCGCAACCTGGGTTGCAACGACATGCAGGGCTGGCTGCTGAGCAAAGCCTTGGCGCCGGAACCCCTGACCGCGTGGTTGACCGCGCAGCACCAGGAATTTCAAAAGCGCACCCGCGTTGCCAGCTTTGGCGCGTCTGACATTCAGCCCCTTCCGACCTTGAAGTTCGCGGCCGAGCCCGCTGCATCACCGCAGCCCGGCCTTGTTTCTTAGCGCGCACCTCGCGTGGTTGGTGTGGGTTGGCCCGGTGCTGTGCGCAGCGTCACCGAGGGCGTCTCTAGAATCGGGCGATGTCTGCCCCCATTGCGCCCGAGCCCGCTGGCCACTCCGAACCGCCCGTTGACTCGCCCGTTCCAGCGGTGGCCGAAATCACGGACGAGAGGCCTGCCGCTGCAGGCTTGCTGCGCGGCCTGAATCCTGAACAACTGGCGGCCGTCACACTGCCCGCCCGCCCGGCGCTCATCTTGGCGGGCGCGGGCTCTGGCAAGACCCGGGTGCTGACCACGCGCGTGGCTTGGCTGTTGCAGACCGGTCAAATTTCGCCAGGCGGTGTGATGGCGGTGACCTTCACCAACAAGGCCGCCAAGGAAATGCTCACGCGCTTGTCCGCCATGCTGCCGGTGCCCGTGCGCGGCATGTGGATCGGCACCTTTCACGGCCTGTGCAACCGGTTTTTGCGCGCGCACTGGAAGCTGGCCGGTCTGCCACAGGGCTTTCAGATTCTGGATGCGCAGGACACGGTGTCGGCTGTCAAACGCGTGATCAAGGGCATGAACCTGGATGAAGAGCGCTTTGTACCCAAACAGGTGAGCTGGTTCATCGCCGGCAGTAAAGAAGATGCGCTTCGGCCTCGCGATATCGAACTGCGCGACGAACAGACCCGCAAGCTCGTCAGCATCTATCAGGCCTATGAAGACCAGTGCCAGCGCGAAGGCGTGGTTGATTTTGCCGAGCTGCTGCTGCGTACCTACGAGCTGCTGCGCGACAACGACGCGCTGCGTGAGCACTACCGCCGCCGCTTTCACCACGTGCTGGTCGATGAATTTCAAGACACCAACCGCCTGCAGTACCAATGGTTGCGCATGTTTGCGCCGCCGGGTGCGCAGCCGGCACAAGGTGTGTTTGCCGTGGGCGACGACGACCAAAGCATCTACGGTTTTCGCGGTGCGCAGGTCGGCAATATGGCCGACTTCGAGCGCGAATACGGGGTTGAACAGGTCATCAAGCTCGAGCGCAATTACCGCTCAGCCGGCAACATTCTGGATACTGCCAACGAACTGATCGGCCACAACAGCCGGCGCTTGGGCAAGAACCTGCGAACCGAGGCGGGCGCGGGTGAGCCGGTGCGTGTGCAAGAAAGCCCGAGTGACTTTGAAGAAGCCCGTTGGTTTTTGGAAGAAGCACAAACGCTGCACCGCAGCGGAACACCGCGCATCGAAATTGCCTTGCTCTACCGCAGCAACGCGCAAAGCCGGGTGCTGGAAAGCGCGCTGTTCAATGCCGGTGTGCCTTATCGGGTCTACGGCGGCCTGCGCTTCTTCGAGCGTGCTGAAATCAAGCATGCGCTGGCTTATTTGCGGCTGGCCGAAAACCCAAACGACGACACCAGTTTTTTGCGTGTGGTGAATTTCCCGGCGCGCGGCATTGGCGCGCGCACCATCGAACTGCTGCAGGACGCTGCGCGTGCCAGCGGGCGCAGCCTGTACCAGTCCGCTGCTGCCGTGCCCGGCAAAGGTGGCGCCAACCTCTTGGCTTTCAATGCGCGCATCGAAACGCTGGCCCAGGCCACACGCGGCTTGACCTTGCGCCAGATCATCGAGCACGTCATCGCTGACAGCGGCCTGGTTGAACACTACCGCACCGAAAAAGAAGGCCAAGACCGCATTGAAAACCTGGACGAGCTGGTCAACGCCGCCGAGGCCTTCGTCATGCAAGAAGGCTTTGGTAAAGATGCGGTGAGCCTGCCGGTGGACGAAACCGTACCAGCACTCAGCGTGCCCGATGCCGAGAGTGGCGAAGTGATGTCACCGCTGGCCGCGTTCTTGACGCACGCGGCGCTGGAGGCGGGCGACAACCAGGCGCAGGCGGGTCAAGACGCGATTCAGCTGATGACCGTCCATTCGGCCAAGGGCTTGGAGTTTGACGCGGTGTTCATCACGGGCCTGGAAGAAGGATTGTTCCCGCACGAGAACGCACTGTCGGACGCTGACGGCCTGGAAGAAGAGCGGCGCCTGATGTATGTGGCCATCACGCGGGCGCGCAAGCGCCTGTACTTGAGCTTCAGCCAGACGCGCATGCTGCACGGGCAGACGCGCTACAACGTCAAGAGCCGCTTTTTTGACGAACTGCCCGAGAGCGCTTTGAAGTGGTTGACGCCACGCAACGCCGGTTTTGGTTCGGGTTATGCGCGTGAATACCAACAAGCCTGGCAGCGTGGTTCTGGCCTGCATTCGATGGTTGGAATGGGCGGCGCTGCCGCTCCCGCCGTGCCTTTTGCGCCGCGACAGGAAGCCACGGCCACTTCGTCCAATGGGCAGCGCTTGCGCAGTGGCCAAAGCGTGTTTCACAACAAGTTTGGCGAGGGCGTGATTGTCACGCTGGAAGGGCAAGGCGAAGATGCCCGTGCCCAAGTGAACTTCGGTCGCCACGGCATGAAATGGCTGGCTTTGTCGGTCGCCAAACTGACGCCTGTCAACTGAAGCCGATCAACTGAGACGAATCAGTCGAGGTTTGGAGGTGCCGGTTCCGACTTCAAGCTGCTATTGCCGAAGCAATCGCTGAACGAAAACAGCACCGAAACATAGAAAATGGTGCTGAACACCAAGCCCGCGGGCAAGGCCAGCAAGCCGGTCAGTTGGCGCAGTCCCAACAGGCTAAAGGCCAGTGCCGTGACCAAGCCGAAGATGCCGATTAAGGCCAGCCACGCGAGCATGTAGACCGCAAACGCGCCGCGGTTGCGCCACAGGGCCAAAGTGCTTGAAAACAAGGCCTGCGCGGCGCCCTGTTGGCCCCAGTGAACCAAGGCTGGTGCATGCCAAAAAACCGCCGAAACCAGGGTTGCGAGCCCGATGCGCAAGAACAGGCCAAACTGCAAATCGCCATCCTGAAGCAGTGCATCGATTTTCTCCTGCGGTGCTTGCTCGGCCATCAAACGTTGCAGTTGCAGGAACGCACCATCGTCCACCTGATGCGCCAGCCACAAAACCGCCAGCGTCGCCAAACCAAAGGCCAGGCATAAAACGACCTGAGCCTGCCGCTGCTGTGCGCTCGCTTTGAACGGTTTGATAAATTGGCCGGGATGAACCACCCCTTTGTGGAGCGCTGATTCCGACGCGATCATGAAGCCCAAGCCCAGCAGCGGCACCGCGCTCAACATCAACAAGGAGCCGACATAGGGCAAGGACGCACCCAACATGACGGCGGCCATGAAGACCACAAACATCAGGCTGAACGCCACGGGGTGTTTGGCAAACAGGCGAAACCCGTCGCGCAGCCAAAAGACGCCTTGGCGGGCAGGGACAACTTGAAGCGAAAGGGCCATTCTTGCGTTCTCAGACATCAGGCAACCAGGGATTGTCGATGCGGTCTGCAAGCATGCGCTCAAAGTGGCCTGGTTCTTTGGGGGTTAATAGGCTCGCTTCGCGCGGCAAGTGCCAGTCGCGCAGCCGGCTGAGCCAAAACCGAAAGGCCGCCGCACGCAGCATGGCTGGCAGCAAGCGCCACTCGCCATGCTCCCACTCGCGCTCGCTTCGGTAGGCATCAACCAAGACCTGCGCGCGGTCATTTGCGATGCGTCCGCTGGCGTCGTCGATACACCAATCATTGATGCAGACCGCCAGGTCAAAGAGCAGAACGTCTTCCCCGGCGAAATAGAAATCCAGCACGCCGCTGAGGTTAGGGCCTTGCGGGCTTTCCTCAAACATCGCGTTGTCGCGGAACAAATCAGCATGGATGTGGCCACGCGGTAACGCCAGCCCAGCCGCTGACCCTGCAACGCCTAGTTGGAATCTCAACTCGCTGTCCATCAGCGCCTGAATCTCGCTTCCGACAAAGGGCTGCAACTCGGGCACCGTACGGCCCCACCACGCCGGGCCCCGGTTGTGCGCCTGGTGCATCGCGAAGCGCTCGCCACTGCGATGCAGACGGCCCAGCAATTGGCCGATTTGGGCGCAATGGGTCGATTGAGGCAACAGCACGGGCTCGCCGGCCAAGCGCGACACCACGGCGGACGGTTTCCCTGCGAGTTCATGTACCAACTGGCCCTGTTCGTCCGCTTGAGGCGATGGCACGGGCAACCTATCGGCTGCGAAGTGGCGCATCAACTCCAGGTAGTAGGGCAGTTCGCTCTGAGATAGGCGCTCAAAGAGCGTCAGCACCCATTGGCCGCTGGCGGCGGTGGCAAAGAAGTTGGAGTTTTCGATGCCGCTGCGAATGCCCTGCAAGTTCTGCAGCGGGCCCAAGCCCAGGCGCGCAAAGAGCGCTGCCGCGTCTTCAAAACTCACATCCGTATAAACCGCCATGCGGGCAGTTTATGCGGCCGGACGCACAATGCCGCCATGAGTGAACCAACCCTCTTGCTCGTCGACGGTTCGAGCTACCTGTACCGTGCCTATCACGCGATGCCTGACCTGCGAGGGCCGCAAGGTGTTCCCACGGGTGCCATCCACGGCATGGTGGCCATGATGAAGCGCTTGCGCGAACAGATTCCGGCCGAGCATGCTGCGTGTGTGTTTGACGCAAAAGGGCCGACCTTTCGCAATGAGTGGTATGCCGACTACAAGGCGCAGCGTGCGCCCATGCCCGAAGATCTGGTGCGGCAAATCGAGCCCATTCACGAAGTGGTCCGCTTGTTGGGCTGGCCGGTGTTGGAAGTTCCGGGTATTGAAGCTGATGATGTGATCGGCACGTTGGCAAAGGCGGCGGCGGCCAGCGGCCACCGCGTGGTGATTTCCACCGGTGACAAAGACCTGGCGCAATTGGTCACGCCCCAGGTGCAGTTGATCAACACCATGAGCAATGAAACGCTGGATGAAGCCGGCGTCAAGGCTAAATTTGGTGTTGAGCCGGCGCGCATTGTTGATTACCTGACACTCATTGGCGACACGGTTGACAACGTGCCGGGTGTGGACAAGGTCGGACCCAAGACAGCCGTCAAGTGGCTTGAACAGTTTGGCACGTTGGATGGTGTGGTGGCTGCGGCCGACTCCATCAAAGGTGTCGTTGGTGAAAACCTGCGCCGTGCGCTCGATTGGCTGCCGACGGGCCGGCGCCTCATCACGGTGGTCTGTGACGCTGATTTGACGGACCATGTGGCTGGCTGGCCGGCGCTGGACATCCTGGCGCTGCAACCCGTGCAAGCCCAAGGTTTGCTTGATTTCTATGTGCGCAATGGTTTTCGCACCTGGCGCCAAGAACTGGAAGCAGGCGCAGGCTTGAAAGCCACCGTCGCCGAATCCGTTCAAGCTTCGGGGCCGCCATCCGAAACGGCTCAAGTCCCCCAGCCGTCCCAGCCGCCACTGGCACGCGACTACGAAACGATTCTTGACTGGTCTGCTTTGGAATGCTGGCTGAAAGTTTTGAACGAAGCGCAGCTGGTGGCGCTGGATACCGAGACCACATCACTTGAAGCGATGCGGGCGCAACTGGTGGGCATCAGCTTTGCTGTGGAGCCTGGTCGCGCTGCCTATGTTCCGCTGGCCCACGATGGTCCGGATACGCCGGACCAGCTGCCGATGGCTGAGGTGCTGGCACGACTGAAGCCCTGGCTGGAAGATGCAGCCAAACCCAAGCTCGGCCAGCACATCAAGTACGACGTGCATGTGTTTGCCAATCACGGTATCAACGTTCGTGGTTATCAGCACGACACCTTGCTTCAGAGTTATGTGCTGGAGGCCCACAAGCCGCACAGTCTGGAAAGCCTGGGTGACAGGCACTTGGGACGCAAGGGCCTGAGTTATGAAGATGTGTGCGGCAAGGGCGCCGCGCAGATTTCGTTCACGCAAGTGGATGTGGCGCGGGCCACTGAGTATTCGGGCGAAGACAGTGAAATGACGCTGCAAGTGCACCAGACCTTGTGGCCTCAACTGGAACCTGAAAAGGGCCTGCGCTACGTGTACGAGCAGATCGAAATGCCCTCCAGCGAGGTGCTGGGCCGCATTGAGCGCCATGGTGTGCTGGTGGACACGGCGGTGTTGGCGCGCCAAAGCCAGCATCTGGGTGAGCGTATCGTTCAACTGGAGCGTGAAGCTCATGCGTTGGCTGGTCAGCCCTTCAACCTGGGCTCACCCAAACAAGTGGGCGAAGTGTTATTCGTCAAGCTGGGCTTGCCGGCCAAGAAAAAAACGGCCAGTGGCGCGCCCAGTACCGATGAGGAGGTGCTGCAAGAGCTCGCTGCCGACTACCCCTTGCCCGCCAAGCTGCTGGAACACCGCAGCCTGTCCAAGCTCAAAGGCACCTACACCGATAAATTGCCCTTGATGGTGAACCCAAGCACCGGGCGCGTGCACACGCACTATGCGCAGGCGGTGGCGGTGACGGGGCGCTTGTCCAGCAACGACCCCAACCTGCAGAACATTCCCATTCGAACTGCAGAGGGCCGCAGGGTGCGCGAAGCCTTCATTGCACCCGAGGGATGCAAAATTGTCAGCGCCGACTACTCGCAGATCGAACTGCGCATCATGGCCCACATGAGTGGCGACCCGGCCATGACCCGTGCCTTTGCCGAAGGCTTGGACATCCACCGCGCGACAGCAGGCGAGGTCTTCAGCCTGGCGCCGGAAGAGGTGAGCAGCGAGCAACGCCGCTATGCCAAGGCCATCAATTTCGGCTTGATCTACGGCATGGGCGCCTTCGGCTTGTCGCAAGCTTTGGGCATCGAGCAGAAGGCCGCGCGCGACTACATCGACCGCTACTTTCAGCGCTTCTCGGGCGTCAAACAGTACATGGAAGCCACCAAGGCCAAGGCCGCAGAACTGGGCTACGTAGAGACGCTATTTGGCCGCCGAATCATCCTGCCGGAAATCAAAGGCGGCAGTGGGCCGCGCCGCAGTGCGGCCGAGCGCCAAGCGATCAACGCGCCCATGCAAGGAACTGCGGCTGACCTGATCAAGCTGGCCATGATTGCCGTGCAGCGGGCGATCGATGCGCAAGGCCGCGCCAGCCGCATGATCATGCAGGTGCACGACGAGTTGGTCTTCGAGGTGCCACTGGCCGAATTGGACTGGGCGCGCGAAGCATTGCCCGAGCTGATGGCTGGCGTGGCGCGGCTTTCGGTGCCGCTGTTGGCCGAAGTGGGCGTGGGCGCCAATTGGGAAGAAGCGCACTGAAGACCTTGCGAAGAAGCGGCCCGCTAAGATGCGGGTGCCTATGACCCTGCTTTACATCATCCTGGCCACAGCAGCCGGCGGCCTTGTATCGGTCGTGATCGCGGCGTCATTGACGGTGTCGGTCTTGGGCCGTGTCGTCAAAGGTCTGATCAGCTTGTCAGCGGGTGTTTTGCTGGGTACTGCCTTGTTGCATGTGCTACCCGAAGCTTTCGAAAGCCAGGCTGGATCACACGCCCTGTTTCTCACCTTGCTGTTGGGCTTGCTGTTCTTCTGGCTGCTGGAAAAGGCCGAGCTTTACAGGCATGTGCACCACCACGAAGGTGACGGCCACGACCACCACCACCACTTTGACGAACAACAAGCCGGACGTGGCGGCTTGAGCATCTTGGTGGGCGACAGCATCCACAACTTTTGCGATGGCGTGATCATCGCGGCGGCGTTTTTGGCCGATGAACGCCTGGGTTGGGTAACGGCACTCGCCATCGTGGCGCATGAAATTCCGCAAGAGGCAGGTGACTACATCGTGCTTTTGAATGCAGGCTTCACGCGCGCCCGCGCTCTGGCTTTCAACGCGCTTTCAGGCCTTGCAGCCGTGGTTGGCGGTGTGGTTGGCTATTACGCGATGGAGCCGTTTGAGCGCTTTTTCCCCTACCTCTTGGTGGTGGCGTCCAGCAGCTTCATTTATGTCGCTGTGGCTGACCTTTTACCTCAGCTGCAGCAGCGTTTGGCCTGGCGCGAAACGCTGGCGCAGATTGCGCTGCTCGGCCTGGGCTTGGCCATCGTTGGCCTCGCCTCGGGCATGCGCCACGCACACTGAGCGTTTCAGCGAACCACCAGCACTGGCAAGGGACTGTGTGTCAACACGCGCGTGGTTTCGCTGCCCAGCAGCAGCGCACTAAGACCACGGCGGCCGTGTGAGGCCATCACTATCAAATCGCAGTCGGCCGATTTGGCTTGATCGATGATGGCTTCCCAAGGGTGCACCGCCTCAACGGTCATGCCCTTGCAGGTGAGGCCTGCGGCAGTGACGATGTCCTGTGCGGCGCTAACCCAACCCGTGGCCAAACGGTCTTGGGCGTCGTAGAACTCCTGCGGCGGCACGGGCTGCATTTCGGAAATGGCGCTGTAAGGAAAGGGTTCCTTCACGCTGATTAAAAACAGCATGCCACCGGTGAGTTTGGCCATCTCGCAGGCGGTGCGCACGGCTTTAGTGGAGATATCCGAACCATCAGTAGGAACGAGGATGCGCTTGTACATGGTGCCTCCTGGCGCGGTTGAATGGCAGTAAGAGCTCTCTGGAGCCTGCAGTGTTCCCCAGCGCCGGCGTGCCGCGTTGATGTGCATCAACGCTTGCGCATCAATGCCCGTCCTGGCTCAGCCTGCAGCGCGCGGGCGCGTGGGGTCGGCGCACCACTCGCTCCAAGAGCCGGCATACAGCGCACCAGCGCCAAGGCCCGCATGCTCCATCGCCAACAGGTTGTGGCAGGCGGTGACACCGGATCCACATTGGTGAACCACAGGCGTGTCTTGCATCCCAGCGCCCAGCCGGACAAATTCTTCTTTCAACTGGTTGGCAGGCTTGAACAGGCCGTTGGGCAGCAAGTTGTCTTTGAAGAACCGCGACACCGATCCTGGGATGTGGCCACCCACCGGGTCCAGGGTTTCGCCTTCGCCGCGCCACCTTTGTGGCGAGCGCGCGTCGATCAAACGAACACGACCCAGTTGAGCGAGCAGACTCGCGGCATCGATCGCGCCCATTCCCGCGTGCTCCGTGGCGGGGTAAGGTCCTTGGGGCAGTGGCAGCGTTGGCGTTTGCGTTCCGGTGTGCGTTCCGGTGTGCGTGCTGGTTTGCACCGCGCCGCCAGCGGCCCGCCATGCAGCCAACCCGCCGTCCAGCACGGCGACGGCGCCGTGCCCCAGCCAGCGCAGCAGCCACCAAGCACGCGCCGCATAGATCGCATTCTGGTTGTCATACGCAACGACCTGGACATGGGGGCCAATGCCCCACGTGCCCGCACGCCGAGCGAAGTCTTTGCGGTCCGGCAAGGGGTGGCGGCCCGTGAAGGCTGCGGAGCGCGGCCCAGCCTGGTGCATGGGGCTCGCCAAGTCGTGATCCAGATTGACGTACCGCGCGCCCGGAATGTGACCAGCTTGATAACTGTTCTCGCCACCTTGGGGGTCGGTCAAATCGAAGCTGCAATCCAGCAGCACCCAAGCCTGACCGACTGTGCGTGCCGCCAGCAGGTCGCCGGCCGAAATCAACGCGCCTTCAAACATGCGGCACCAATCCTTCGCCCATGGCGCGGCGATACCACTCGTGGAAGTGCTGCATGCCGTCTTCCATCGGGCTTTGATAGGGGCCAACCTCGTTGTCGCCCCGGTCCATCAAGGCTTTGCGGCCGGCATCCATGCGCTCGCCGATTTCGTCGTCCTCCAGCACCGTTTCCATATAGGCGGCTTGCTGAGCTGCAATGAACTCCGGCTCAAAGGCTGCGATGTCTTCGGGGTAGAAAAACTCGACGGTGTTCAGCGTGCGGCGCGGCCCTTGTGGATGCAGCGTCGACACCACCAACACCGACGGGTACCACTCCACCATCACGGTGGGGTAGAGCGTGAGCCAAATGGCGCCGTACGCAGGGCTTTGTTCGCCGTAGCGGTTTTTGACGGCATCGTGCCATTGCCGATAGACCGCCGAACCTGGCCTGGCCAGTGCGTGGTGCACGCCCACGGTCTGCACCGAATGTTGTGCGCCGAATTCCCAGCGCAGGTCGCTGCACTCCACAAACCCAGAAAGGCCGGGGTGGAACGGGCCGACGTGGTAATCCTCAAGATAGACCTCAATGAAGGTTTTCCAGTTGTACTCACAAACATGCTGCTGCGCGGAGTGAAACACGTAGCCCGAGAAGTCGAGGTCGGCCTGCACCCCTAAGTTCGCGAGATCGGTGGCAACATGTCGCTTGTGCGGGCCGTTTTCGAAAATCAGCCCGTTCCACTCCTGAACGGGGTAGTTGCGCAGGGAAAGGCACGGGTCTTCGGCAAAGTGCGGAGCGCCGAGCAACTGGCCCCGCAGGTTGTAGGTCCAGCGGTGCAGCGGACACACCACACTGGCGCCGGTGTTGCCGCGGCCCTGGAGCATGATGGCCTGGCGATGCCTGCAGACGTTGGAAATCAACTCCACTCCAGCGGTTGAGCGCACGAGCGCACGCCCTTCGCCCTCTTGCTTTAAAGCGAAGTAGTCGCCCACATCAGGAATCGTTGCCGCGTGGCCCAAATAGGCCGGCGCAGGCTCGAAGATGAGTTGCTGTTCGCGCTGGAACAGCCCCTCATCGAAATAGGTGCTAACAGACAGTTGCGAGCAGCTACGCTCTAGAGCTTGGAGACTGAAGCTCAGGTCAGACATGATCCGTAGGATCTCCATGAGTGGGTATGTCAAACCCCCGCCCGGTGGCCCCGCGGGCGAGATGGTGGTGAATTGACGTGCCGGGCCGCTGTTGCCAGTAGCTCCGCCGTGAGGGCGGAAGTGTACCTGCGGCCATGTTTGTAGGTGGGGGCAAGGAATAGAATCAACAGCTTGAATATCAGCATCTCAAGCCTCACCCCGCCGATGGCCAGAAAGACAACAGAAACCGACGCTCCAGAGCCGAGCAGCTACGAATCGGCCCTGGCTGAATTGGAGAATTTGGTAGGCGCGATGGAAGGCGGGCAAATGCCGCTCGATCGATTGTTGGGCAGTTACCAGCGCAGCGCGGAATTGTTGGAGTTTTGCCGCAAACGCCTGAAAGCCGTGGAAGACCAGGTCAAGGTGTTGGACGCCGGCCGCCTGAAGGATGGAGTGGGCGAATGAACATGAATGGCGGCTGGGTTTGAGAGCCGAACCTTTTACAGCCTGGTCCAACGATCGCTTGGCAGAGGTTGAGCGCGCGCTTGAAGCTTGGGTGCCACAGGATGCACCTGCTGGCCTGGGCTTGGCCATGCGCTACGGTGTTCTGGATGGCGGCAAACGCTTGCGCCCCTTGTTGGTGATGGCGGCCTGCGAAGCCGTTGACGGCAGCCGGGAAGCCGCCCTGCGCGCCGCAGTTGCTGTGGAGCTGATTCACGCCTACTCGCTGGTGCATGACGACATGCCTTGCATGGACAACGACATCTTGCGGCGCGGCAAACCCACGGTGCATGTGCAGTACGGGCAGGCGCAGGCCATGCTAGCGGGAGACGCCATGCAAGCCCTGGCCTTTGAAGTGCTGACGCCCGAAACGGGTGTGGACGCGCGCCTGCAGGCCCGCCTGTGCGCGCTGCTGGCCCGGTCAGCAGGGCACGCCGGCATGGCCGGTGGCCAGGCCATAGATTTGGCCAGCATCGGCAAACCTTTGGGTGAGCACGAATTGCGCGACATGCACCGCCGCAAGACCGGTGCCTTGTTGCAAGCCAGTGTGATCATGGGCGCGGCCTGCGGCAAACCCTCAGCCCAGGCGCAGGCGGCTCTGTCCGAATTTGGCGCGGCCATCGGGCTGGCGTTTCAGGTGGTGGACGACATTCTGGACGTCACGCAGCCCTCAGAAACTTTGGGCAAAACAGCCGGCAAAGACGAAGAAAGTAACAAACCAACCTATGTTTCGGTTTTGGGACTTCAAGCAGCACGGCAATATGCTGAACAGTTGCGCGAAGAAGCCTTGAGTGCTTTGGGTCGCAGTGGCCTTGCCGGCACCCAGTACCTGTCAACGTTGGCGGACAAGGTGGTCGAACGTGAAAGCTGAAATGACGACGTCTTTACTCAACACCATCGATTCCCCGGCCGACTTGCGCAAACTTTCGCGCATGCAGTTGCGCAGGGTGGCCGACGAAGTGCGGCAAAAGGTGTTGGACACCGTGAGCCAAACGGGCGGCCACTTGGGCAGCAACTTGGGTACGGTTGAGCTGACGGTGGCCCTGCACTATGTTTTTGACACGCCGCACGACCGGCTGGTTTGGGACGTGGGCCATCAAACCTACCCACACAAGATTTTGACGGGCCGGCGCGACCGCATGCAGTCCCTGCGCCAGTTGGGCGGCATTGGCGGCTTCCCCAAACGCGACGAAAGCGAGTACGACGCTTTTGGCACGGCGCACAGCTCAACCTCCATTTCTGCAGCGCTGGGCATGGCGCTGGCGTCCAAGCTGAAAGGCGAAGAACGCAAGTCAGTGGCCATCATCGGCGACGGCGCCATGACGGCTGGCATGGCCTTTGAAGCCTTGAACAACGGCGGTATGCCACACGCGGGCTCGGTGGCTGATTTGTTGGTCATCTTGAACGACAACGACATGTCGATCAGCCCACCGGTGGGCGCGCTCAACAAGTATTTGGCACGCTTGATGAGCGGCAAGTTTTACGCTGCCGCACGCGAAGGCGCCAAGAATGTGCTGCGCGGTGCGCCACCCTTGTTTGAGCTGGCACGGCGCTTTGAAGAGCACGCCAAGGGCATGGTTGTGCCGGGCACCATTTTTGAAGAGTTTGGCTTCAACTATGTCGGCCCTATCGACGGCCACGACCTGGATGCGCTGGTGCCTACCCTGGAAAACCTGCGCAGCAAAAAGGGCGCGCAATTTCTGCACGTGGTCACCAAGAAGGGCTACGGCTATGGCCATGCCGAAGCCGACCCGGTGCTGTACCACGCTGCCAGCGGCAAATTCAACCCGGCCGAAGGTTTCCCCAAGGCCAAGGCGCCGGGCAAGCCCACCTTCACTCAAGTTTTTGGCACCTGGCTGTGCGACATGGCGCAGGCCGATTCACGCCTGGTGGCCATTACACCGGCCATGCGCGAAGGTTCGGGCATGGTGGAGTTCCACCGACGTTTCCCTGACCGCTACCACGATGTAGGCATTGCCGAGCAGCACGCTGTGACGATGGGTGCCGGCATGGCCTGCGAGGGCTTGAAGCCGGTGGTCGCGATCTACTCGACGTTTTTGCAGCGCGGCTATGACCAGTTGATTCATGACGTGGCACTGCAGAATCTACCGGTCGTGTTTGCGTTGGACCGCGCCGGCATCGTCGGTGCCGACGGCCCCACGCACGCGGGCGCTTACGACATCCCGTTTGTTCGCTGCGTGCCCAACATGAGCTTGCTGGCGCCTTCAGACGAAAACGAATGCCGCCGCGCCTTGACCACGGCCTATCGTCAAAACCACCCTGTGGCGGTGCGCTACCCGCGCGGTGCTGGTGCAGGTGTTGCTGTTGAAAGCACCTTAACCGAGTGGCCCTGGGGCAAAGGTGAAATTCGTCGCAAGGGCCAGCGCATCGCTGTGCTGGCGTTTGGCACCCTGTTGCACCCGGCCTTGGCTGCTGCCGAAAACCTGGGCGCGACCGTTGCGGACATGAAATTCATCAAGCCACTGGACACTGCTTTGGTGCTTGAACTGGCACGCGGCCATG
Source organism: Rubrivivax sp. (assembly GCA_965249635.1). GTDB lineage: Bacteria > Pseudomonadota > Gammaproteobacteria > Burkholderiales > Burkholderiaceae_C > Rubrivivax. Next base: position 1,368,746 of record OZ252249.1, read on the forward strand.
ATGCACTGGTGACGGTGGAAGAAGGATGTGTCATGGGGGGCGCGGGCTCGGCCGTTTTGGAAGCTTTGGCTGCGGCTGGCGTGAACAAAGCGGTGCTGCAGTTGGGCTTGCCCGATAGCTACGTCGAGCACGGTGACCCGGCCAAGTTGCTCGCCCAGTGCGGGTTGGACGCGGCCGGCATCGAGATGTCCATCCTCAAGCGCTTCGGTCCGCAACTGCAGTTGGTTGCCGCGCCGGTGGCTGCCAGCGCGTGACGCGCTGGTCCCCTGCGGGCCCGCGCCAAGCGACATTCACCCGTGCGACAGTACGGGCGCGCAAATGATGCGATGCTTCGTCCCGGCATGAACAAACTCACCGACAGCCTGCTCATTCCCGACACCCAGAGTGAGCGTGACGACCGCCACCTGGCCATTCAGCGTGTGGGCGTCAAAGATGTGCGCTACCCGTTGCAACTGCGGGTGGCTGGCAGCGTGCAATCGACCGCTGCGTTGTGGAGTCTCGACGTTGCGTTGCCCGCCGAGCAAAAAGGCACGCACATGTCGCGCTTTGTGGCCTGGCTCGACGCGCTGGATGGGCCGATGGACGCCAGCATGCTGGCCGCACGGCACGCGCAGATGTTGGCGCTGCTGCACGCCGAGCAAGGGCGCATTGACGCGCGCTTTTCCTTCTTTTTGCGCAAGCGCGCGCCGGTGTCGGGTGTGAGCAGCCTGCTCGACTACGCCGGCCGTTGGATTTCGCAAACGCGCGCTGGCCAGACCACGTTGTGGATGGAAGTGGGCGTACCCGTCAAGAGCCTGTGCCCGTGCAGCAAAGAAATTTCCGACTACGGTGCTCACAACCAGCGCTCCTTGGTGACCCTGCGGGTGGAATTGCTCGCGCCCATTGAATGGCATGAACTGGTGCGCTTTGCAGAGGAAAGTGCATCCAGCGAAATCTGGCCCATGCTTAAGCGTTCCGACGAAAAATGGGTGACCGAGCGGGCCTATGAAAACCCCAAATTTGTGGAAGATTTGGTTCGCGATGTGGCGCTGCGCTTGAACGCCGATTCGCGTGTGGGCCGCTACGCCGTGGACGTTGAAAACTTCGAGTCCATTCACAACCACAGCGCCTATGCGCGCATCGAGCGCGGCTCCATCGACTGAGCTCGCCGACCAGGCGCGCACCATGGGCCGAGACGGGCTTTCGGTGGCCCTGATCGATGCGCGCAATCGCAATTTGTTGTGGCTGGCGCAGTTCGAGGCGCATGGGTTGGCGCTTGGTGCTGCCGATGCGCGAGCTGCGGCACCTGCTGGCACAGACAGCCGCGCGCTGGTGCCAGTGCACATGGCCGGCCGCATGGCTTGGCTGCAAGAGTGGTGGATTACGCGCAACGTGCAACGCCTTCGCGGCGCCCACAGCGGTGTCGACAGCCTGCGCCTGGCGCCTTTGGATGCACGTCTGAACGAAGCCTTCGGCGGCACTTCATCTCAACTGTCGGACATGGCCGACGGGCCATCGATGGACGAAGCGCGCAGCTACCTCGAAGCCACCTTGGAGCAAACGCTGGACCTGCTGAGCACGTGCCCGGCGGACGATGAGGCGCTGTATGTCTACCGCTGCGCCTTGCAGCACGAGGACCGATTGACCGAGGCCTTTGCTGCGGCCGCACAGAAATTGGGTGTGCCACCAGGCGACGCGGCTCAGGGCAAGGGTCCACCACCACCTCGGGCTGCCCGCGACGCCATTTGGTTGCCCGCGCAGCGTCTGACCGTGGGCAGCGCGCCGGGCGGCTGGGTGCCAGCCAATGAACAGTGGGCGCATGAAGTGGACTTGCCTGAAAGCGAAATTGACGCGCAGGCGGTGAGTTGGGCGCGCTTTGTCGAATTTGCCGAGGATGGCGGTTACGACCGGGAAGATCTGTGGCGCCCCGAAGGCTGGTTATGGGTGCAAGCGCAGGAGCGACGGTCGCCCAGGTACGTGGAACAAGTGCGGCAGGCCGTCTTGTTGCACCGTTTCGGGGTTTTGCAGCGCGCGCCAAGTCAGCAAGCGGCCTGCCATATCAGCTGGTTTGAGGCCGATGCCTGGTGCCGCTGGGCGGGCCGCCGCTTGCCGACCGAAGTGGAGTGGGAGGCCGCAGCGATGGCAGGCGCAGCGCGGGGTTTTGTCTGGGGTGATGTGTGGGAGTGGGTGGCCGGCACTGCCCGCGCATGGCCCCAAGGTCCGGCAGTGGTGCAAACCCAGCCGCCACGTCGGGTGCTACGCGGTGCCTCATCGTGGACAGCTGCGCGCGCAGCCCACGTCAAACAGCGGCGGTTTGTTGCCGCCGAGCGCGACGACCTGTTTTGCGGTTTCCGGTCCTGTGCGCTCTAAAAACGGCTTTCTTGAGGTTCAGTTTTGCGCCGCCAAAGCGCCACGCCGAATCTGGTCGCGCTCCATGCTTTCGAACAGGGCTTTGAAATTGCCTTCGCCAAAACCTTCTTCTTTTTTGCGCTGAATGAATTCGAAGAACACCGGCCCCAGCAGCGTTTGGCTGAAGATTTGCAGTAGGATGCGTTTTTCATCGCCTTGGGTATTGCCGTCCACCAAAATGCCGCGTGCCTTGAGCGCTTCCACAGGTTCGCCGTGGCCGGGCAGCCGTTCTTCCAGCATGTCGTAGTAAACATCGTTGGGCGCCTTCATCAAAGGCACGCCGGCCATTTGCAAGCGGTCGATGCAGGCCGGCAGGTCGTCGCAAAGCAGCGCAATGTGCTGGATACCTTCACCATTGAACTGCATCAAAAATTCTTCGATCTGCCCGCTGTTGCCCTTGCCTGACTCTTCATTCAATGGAATGCGGATCTTGCCGTCGGGGGCGGTCATGGCGCGGCTGGTCAAGCCGGTGTATTCGCCTTTGATGTCGAAGTAGCGGATTTCACGAAAGTTGAACAGGCGCTCGTAGAAGCCGCCCCAGAACGCCATGCGGCCCCGGTAGACGTTGTGGGTGAGGTGGTCGATGAGCTTGAAGCTGTGGCCCACGGGGTGGCGCGCTGCCGGATCTTCGAAACCGGGCAGAAATTCAAAGTCAATGTCATAGATGCTTTTGCCGTCTTCAAACCGGTCGATCAGGTACAGCGGTGCACCGCCGATGCCTTTGATGGCCGGCAGCCGCAGCTCCATAGGCCCCGTGGGAATCTCGATGGGTTGCGCGCCCAGCTCCAAGGCCCGCCGATAGGCCTTGTGCGAGTCTCGAACCCGAAAAGCCAGACCGCAAGCGCTGGCGCCGTGTTCGGCAGCAAAGTAGCCGGCGTGGCTGCGGGATTCCCGGTTGACGATGAAATTGATGTCGCCTTGGCGGTACAGCAACACGTCTTTGCTGCGATGCCTGGCCACCAACGAAAAGCCCAATTGCTCGAACAAGGGCTCCAGCACACCCGGCGTGGGAGATGCGAATTCAACGAACTCGAAGCCCATCAATCCCATGGGGTTCTCGAAGAGATCGGCCATGCGTGGCTCCTGCTTTAAATGGGCCTATTGTTGGCCAAATTAAATGGCCCTGTGCAGGTGATCTCAGTGCTCTGGCGTCTGAATCAATTGCTAGAAGAACGAACCTCGCCCAGCAGCGTGAAGCCTTGCAAGACCTTTTCAATACCGTCTTGACGCAGGGTCAACATGCCTTCAGTCATGGCCTGCTTCTGCAGCTCGTCCACCCGTGCGCCGGTTTGAATCAGGCGCCGTACATCTCGCGAAACGGTCATCAATTCGTGAATGCCCACGCGGCCGCGCAAACCCGTGCCGCCGCATTTGTCGCAGCCGGCGCCGTGGTGATGCATGAGGCGGCCGTCGGTGCCGAAGCGCTGTTGCCAACCCGCCAACACATCGAACTCAGACGGCCGGTTCTCGCTGTTGCCGTAGGCGTTGAGGTAGTCAGCCAAAAGTTCATCAATCTCGGCTTGCGTGGCCTCGCGTGAGGTTTTGCAGTTGCTGCAAATGCGGCGCACCAAACGCTGTGCCAGTACGCCCAGCAAGGCGTCAGCAAAGTTGAAGGGATCCATGCCCATGTCGAGCAAACGCGTCACGGTTTCCGGCGCGCTGTTGGTGTGCAAGGTGGACATCACCAGGTGGCCCGTTAGAGACGACTCGACCGCGACGGTGGCTGTTTCTTTGTCGCGAATTTCGCCCACCATGATGACGTCTGGGTCGGCGCGCAAAAAGGCGCGCAGCGCTTTGGCGAAGGTCCAGTCGATTTTTGGATTCACCTGTACCTGGCGCAGGCCCGGTTGCGTGATTTCAACCGGGTCTTCGGCCGTCCAGATCTTGCGGTCGGGCCGGTTGATGTAGCCCAAGGCCGAATGCAACGTGGTGGTTTTGCCGGAGCCTGTAGGCCCGACACACAAGAACATACCGTAAGGCCGCTCAACAATCGACTTCAGCAGCGCGAGCGGGCGCGGCGCCAGACCCACATCGTCCAAGGGCAAGGTTTTTGCAGAGGCCAGCAAACGCATCACCGCGTCCTCCAGGCCGCCTGCGGTCGGGATGGTGGCCACACGCAGTTCCAGCCGGCTGCCGGGGTGAAATTTGCTGAACGAAATTTTTCCGTCCTGCGGCTTGCGCTTTTCGGAGATGTCCAAGTCGCACATGATTTTGATGCGTGCGATCAAGGCGCTGCGGTAGGTGTGTGGCAGCTCCATATACGGGCGCAGCACGCCGTCGCGGCGAAAGCGGATGCGCAGCCGTTCTTTGCCAGGCAAGGTTTCGATGTGAATGTCAGACGCACCTTGGTTTTGAGCCTCGAGAATCATCTGGTTGATCAATCGGACGAGCGAGTTGTCTGATTGCTCGATGCCGCGGTCATCTTCGCCGTGGTGACCGTCAGCGCCTTCCAACTCCAGTGAGGCCAACAGTTCGGCTGAATCCAAGGTTTCGAGTTCGTTTTCGCCGTTGCGCATGCCTTGGGCATCGCCCGTGATGCGCCTGTAGGCAGACTCCAGCGCAGCCATGATCTTGCCCGTGCTGACCAGGGTGGGGGCAACCTTCAGCGCCGTTGCGAACTCGAGCTCATCCAGCACTTTGCCCCGTGTGGGGTCTTCCATCGCAACGATCAAGCGTCCAGCCTGGTGCAGCAAAGGCAGTACGTGCAGCCGCGCAGCCATGGCATAGGGCACCTTGGACAGCGCCTCAAACTCGGGCTGAAAATTCTCCGCATCGACCAGCGGGTAGCCCATCTTTCGGATCAGGGCCATTTGCAGGTCCTGGCGCTGGATGTGCCCTTGGCGCACCAAGATTTCGCCCAAGGGCGACGCGCGGTCGCCACGCTGAATGACCAAGGCTTGTTCGAGCTGTTTTTCGTCAATCAAACCCAGGCCCATCAGCGCCTCACCCATGCGCACCATGGGCATGCTGGCTTGACGGTCGAGCGCGGCCAGCAACTCTTGCGGATTGGAAACAGGTTTGCTGCCCAGCCATTCGGCGGCCGAGGTTTCTGCGCGGGCCACAACGGCCGCCGCCGGTGTGGCCGCTGTCGTGCCGTTGGTGGCGAGAACGGCTGTTTTTGCAGCGCCTGCGCCTGCGCCAGCGGGCTGTCCTGCGGGCGAGGCCTGGGCCGCGTGTGCTGTCAAGGAAATGCTGTTGTCGACAAGGCTGGGCGACTTTGTCGTTCCCTGCGTGGGAGCCGGAGAGCCGGTCGATGCGGGTGCTTTGCTTGCGCTGCCGAGCGGGCCAGCGGGATGCGAGGGTTGCAGATCCAGCTTGAACATTTCAAAGTCGGCCGCCGCCGCTTTCGGCTGGGCTGCTTGCTGCGCTGGAACTTCAGGTGCGACGTTGAATGGCGGTGCGGGCAAGGCCGAGCCCGGTGCTGCCATCGGTGCAGCGCTCGCACGTACTTGAGCCGCTGCTGTGCCCGTAGTTGCTGCAGCGGGGCTACCCAAAAATGGCTGCGGCACAGTGGCGGGCGCGCATGGCGCACCGAGCGCGCCGGGCTCCGTCAACGGGCCCAGCCCGGACAAGCTGACCGTGGGTTTGGGCGCAGGCGGCGGCAGCTTACCGAGCAAGGTGGTGTCGCCGATCCGCAAGCTTTCATAGGCCGTCGCGGGTATGAAGCTGCGGCGCACGGCGCCCGCGTCATCAGCGGGTTCGAAGAGGTAAACACCTTGTTCAGTCGGAACGAAGCCGATCGTCATGCCGCTGCGGTCTGTGCCGCCGCGCGACTTCAGCTTGAAGCTTTGGCTGATGTCGGCCTGAGGCGTACCGCGTATGCCGAGCAGGGGCACCAGCGTGAGGCGGCGGAACTGCGCAAAGCGCAAATGCATGGGTGCACGCAAACCCGCAGAAATCACATCCACTTGGCCGGCCGCGAAGTCGAAGCGCTGCAGCGCCACACGCATGATGCGGCCGTTCAGTCCTTCCACTTCACAAGGGATGCCGCCTTCATATGGAATTTCAGCTGCAAATTGCCCGACGGGCGGGGTTGGCCATTGGTCCGCAAGCGCAGGCACCGCGCCTGCACTCACAGCGGCCGAGGGCGCAAGCGACGGGTCTGAGGTGTCTTGTGCGGGCAAGGAGGCTTCCGCCTCCATGGGCACCAGCGACAGCATGAGTGACTCGATCTCTGACATGGCAAGACGTATCCGGTAATCCTGCGCGGCCTGATGGTGCGCAGGAGACCGTCACCGTGACGAATGCCGCGGGGGGTCTGCCAGGGGAATCGGCCGTATCGGGCCAGCCTTGAGCTGCGGTCGACGCGGTGCCGACTACTTGCGCATGTGGTTCGGCAAGGCGGTGACGATCTCGGGCGCCACGTAGATCAAGGCCACGGCGACCACCATCAAGAAGAAGAATGGCAGCGTTACCCGGGCAATCCAGCCAATATCGCGTTTGGTCATGCCTTGCAGCACAAACAAATTGAATCCCACAGGTGGTGTGATTTGCGCCATCTCGACAACCAGAACGATGAAGATGCCGAACCAAAGTGGGTCTATTCCGGCTTTCTGGACGGTGGGCATGATGACGCCCATCGTGAGAACAACCATGGAAATGCCGTCCAAAAAGCAGCCCAACACGATGAAGAACAACATCAGGGCCAGAAGAAGTTCGAACCGGCTGAGCCCCAGAGAGGCAATCCACTCGGCCAAATGGCGCGGCAAGCCGATGTAGCCCATGCTCAGCGTGAGAAAGGCCGCGCCCGCCAGAATCAGCGCGATCATGCAGTACAAGCGTACGCCGCCAAGCAGCGACTCTTTGAACGTGGTCCGGCTCATCGAGCCTTGCGCGGTGGACAGCACCAGTGAACCCAGCACACCAATGGCCGCAGCCTCTGTGGCTGTGGCCACGCCGCTGTAGATGCTGCCCAGTACGGCTGAAATCAGCAGCACCACCGGAATGAGATGGCGCGATTCGAAAAGCTTCTCAGTCAGGGAAAGCTGTGTGTCCCGTGCAGGTACGAGGCTGGGGTTCAACAGAGCCCAGACCACGAGATACCCGGAGAACAGTCCCGCCAGCAACAGGCCCGGTAGGACGCCGGCGATGAAAAGCTGTGCGATGGACACTTCAGCGGCCACGCCATAAACGATCATGATGATCGAAGGCGGTATCAGCAAACCCAGCGTGCCGGCACCAGCCAAGGAGCCAATGCTGATGCCATCCGGGTACCCGCGCTTTTGCAGCTCGGGCAAGCTCATCTTGCCAATGGTGGCGCAGGTGGCGGCGCTGGAGCCCGACACGGCGGCAAAGATCGCGCAGCCCACCACATTGACGTGCAGCAGGCGCCCTGGCAGGGACTGCATCCACGGCGCTAGCCCCCTGAACATGTCTTGGCTGAGACGGGTGCGAAAAAGTATTTCGCCCATCCATACAAACAAGGGCAGGGCGGTCAAAGTCCAACTGCTGGCGCTGCCCCAAATGGTCACGGCCATGGCATCGCCGGCCGGCCGTGCGCTGAAGAGTTGCATGCCAATCCAGGCGACGCCCGAAAGGGTCAAGCCGATCCACACACCACTGCCAAGGATCAAAAAAAGGCTCACGACCAGCAGCAGTGTGATGCTCAGGTCAGACATGGTGTTTACTCATTTCGCGTGGCTTCTTCGGGTGTGGCCTCAATGCGCAGGCCGCGCCACTGCAGCACCCACTCGTCAACAAAAGCGATGCACAGAATGACGGTGCCGAGCGCCATGCCCATTTGCGGTATCCACAAGGGCGTGGCGTCGTTGGAAGTGGAGATATCGTTGAAAAGCCGGCTGTTCCACACCAAGCGGCAGCTGTAGAAGGCAAACATGGCCGACAGCGCCACAGCGACCCCCAACGCCCACAGCTCCACGCGGTGGCGCATGGCGCCCTGCAATCGCGCAATCAGCAGCGTCACGCGGATGTGCTCTCCGCGCTTGAGCGTATGCGCCAGAGCCAGAAAGCCGCTGCCCGCCATCAGGTAGCCGGCATACGCATCGGTGCCAGGCACATGAAAGCCCAACTGGCGGCTAACGATGGACAGCAGCACCATCAACAGCAAGCCCACCAGACACAGCGCGGCCAGCCAGGCCGCACCGTCATAGAGCATGTCTAAGAACTTGCGCATCGAAGTGGCTGGTTCTCTGGCTTGCGATTATTTGCGGTAAGCGTCTACCAGCGCCTTGCCATCTGGGCCGGCCTTGTCGAGCCATTCCTTGAGCAAGGTGTCGCCCACCTTCTTCATGTCGGCCGCGAGCGCAGCCGGCGGTGCAATGATTTGCATGCCACCCGCTTTGAGCTTGTCGAGGCTTTCGACGTTGGCGCGTTTGCTGGCGGCCAAGCCGCGCACTTCGGCATCAGCAGCCGCTTTGAGGACGACGTCTTGTGTGGGCTTGTCCAGCTTGTCAAAGGCCGCCTTGTTAACGATGACCATGTTCTTGGGCAACCAAGCTTGGGTGTCGTACCAGTACTTCACGTGCTCGTGCAGCTTGGCATCCCAGCCCGTGGAGCCGCTGGACATCATGCTGTCTACCACGCCCGTCGCAAAGGCCTGGCTGACCTCGGCGGCCTGGATGGTGACGGGCTGCGCGCCAACCAATTCAGCAATGCGGCTGGTGCCGGGGTTGTAGGCGCGCCACTTGATGCCTTTCAAATCGGCGGCACTGGCCAAGGGCTTTTTGGAGTAAACGCCCTGAGGTGGCCAGGGCACGGCATAGAGAGCCATCATGCCTTGCTCGGCGAGTTTTTTGTCCACCAGTGGCTTTTGAACGCGCCACATCTTGACGGACTCGTCATAGCTGTCGGCCAAGAAGGGCAGTGCGTCGGCGCCGAAGACCTGCCACTCATTTTGGTAGATCGACATGAGAATCTCGCCCAGTTGTGCCTGCCCGCCCTGCACAGCTCGCTTGATCTCCGGCGCCTTGAACAGCGACGCGTTGGCGTGCACGGTGATCTTGAGCTTGCCGCCGCTGGCCTTGTCCACATCGTCAGCAAAGGCTTGCAAATTGACGGTGTGGAAATTGCTTGCCGCGTAAGCCGCTGGCAGGTCCCACTTGGTCTGGGCATGGGCAGCGCCTGCCAGCAGGGCTGCGGCGGCGAAGAGCGGGGTCAGTCGTTTCATGATCACTCCTGGAATCGGTCGGTTCTTGAAGGGCGGCTCCTGTTGGACAGGTGCAGCCAAGCCAGTTGACAAGCATGACGCGTGCCCGCCGCTGGCGCCTCATGGTTTGCCTGAGGGCTGCGCATGATTCGGATTGAAGTCTAGAGAGTTTGTCGATAAAGTGTCAACAAATCTTCAACATTTCAGTGAAAACACCCATGCCTCGTGCTGCACCCCGTCGTTCGGCGGGCATCGTCTCATCGTCACACCTGGTGTCGCCACGCAGTGTGGAGCTGTCGGAGTTTGAATTCGGCCTCATCGTGGCCTGGAACGCCTTTTCGCGCTGGGCCGTGCGCTGCATGGCTGCGGCGGGCATTCCTGAGCTGACCATCACGGACGTGCTGCTGGTACATCACCTGTGCCACCGGGCGCGCAACAAGCGGCTGGCGGATATCGCTTTTGTGCTGAACTATGAAGACACACACGTGGTGGCTTATTCGCTGAAGAAGCTGGTGGCGGCGGGTTTGGCGCAAACCGAGAAGCAAGGCAAAGAAGTGCTTTACAGCCCGACGGCGCAAGGGGAAGCCTTGGTTGCGAAGTACCGCGAAGTTCGCGAGGAGTGTCTGGTCAAAAGCCTGGACACGGAGCTGAATGCCGACATCGGCGAACTGGCCCGCCTGCTTCGCACGATGAGCGGGATGTACGACCAAGCCGCCCGTGCGGCGACCTCGCTGTAGATCAACCCGTACATCACCCGATGTCGCTCGCCCTCATGGGCTGGGAGTTGTTGTCATGAATCAGGCACCACAGCGCTGGCAATTCTGGATCGACCGCGGCGGCACCTTCACCGATGTGGTGGGGCGTCAGCCTGACGGTCATCTTGTCACGCTGAAACTTCTCAGCGAAAACCCCGAGCAGTACCGTGACGCGGCGGTGGAGGGCATACGTCGCTTGCTGGGCTTGCAGGCGCACGAACTCATCAGCGCAACACAAGTTGAGTGCGTGAAGATGGGCACCACGGTCGCGACCAATGCCTTGCTGGAGCGCAAAGGTGACCGCACCTTGCTGGTCACCACGCGCGGCTTCAAAGATGCTTTGCGCATCGCGTATCAGGCCCGCCCGCGTTTGTTCGACCGGCACGTGGTGTTGCCAGAGTTGCTCTACGAGCGCGTGGTGGAAGCGCAAGAACGAGTTGGCGCGCATGGTGAGCTGGAGCAGGCTTTGGACGAAGCCGCGCTGCGCCATAACCTGCAGGCAGCCTTTAACGAAGGCCTGCGCGCTTGTGCCATCGTCTTCATGCATGGCTACCGATTCACGGCGCACGAACAGGCTGCCGCCCGGCTGGCACGTGAAGTGGGCTTCGGCCAAGTGAGCAGCTCGCACGAGGTGAGCCCTTTGATGAAACTGGTTTCGCGTGGCGACACGACCGTGGTCGATGCCTACCTCAGCCCCATTTTGCGGCGCTATGTGGACCAAGTGGCCGGGCAGATGCCGGGTGTGCCGCTGTACTTCATGCAAAGCAGCGGCGGCCTGACAGAAGCGCACCGCTTCCAAGGCAAGGACGCGATTCTCTCGGGGCCTGCGGGCGGTATTGTGGGCATGGTGCGCACCGCAGTGGCCGCCGGCCACCAACGGGTCATCGGCTTCGACATGGGCGGCACCAGCACCGATGTCAGCCACTATGCTGGGGAGTTTGAGCGGGCGTTCGAGACGCAAGTGGCCGGCGTGCGCATGCGCGCGCCGATGATGAGCATCCATACCGTGGCTGCCGGTGGCGGCTCGCTTCTGCAGTTCGACGGCGCCCGCTTGCGCGTAGGCCCGCACAGTGCAGGTGCCAACCCCGGCCCCGCCAGCTACCGGCGCGGCGGGCCATTGGCAACGACAGACGCCAACGTGCTGCTCGGCAAAATACAGCCGCAATGGTTTCCCAAAGTGTTTGGCCCAGCCGGCAACGAAGCCTTGGACGCGCAGGGCGTTCGCACACAGTTCGACGCACTTGCGGCGCAAGTTCAGGAGGCGACGGGGCGCAGCACCTCGGCTGAAGTGTTGGCGGAAGGCTTTTTGCAAATTGCCGTGCAGAACATGGCCAATGCCATCAAACGCATTTCAGTGGCGCGCGGTTATGACGTGACGCCTTACACCCTGCAGTGTTTTGGTGGCGCTGGCGGGCAGCATGCCTGTTTGGTTGCGGATGCATTGGGCATGAGCACGGTGTTTGTGCACCCCTTGGCCGGCGTGCTCAGCGCCTATGGCATGGGCTTGGCTGACCAGATCGCCATGCGCGAGGCCGCCATCGAGCAATTGCTGGACGACGCCGGCTTGCGCGCCGCGCACTTGGTGCTCGAACAGTTGACACAAGCAGCTACCCATGAAGTGGTGGCGCAGGGCTTTGCGACCGAAAGCGTGCTGGTGCGACCCCAGTTGCGCTTGCGATACCAAGGAACCGACACCGCGCTAGCAGTCGATATGGGCAGTCTGGACGAACTGCAGCAGCGTTTTGAAGCGGCTTATCGGCAGCGCTTTGCATTTCTGATGCAGGGCAGACCCATCGTGATTGAAGCTGCTTCGGTTGAAGCCATTGGTCCGGGTGAACAGCACCTTGCGCCGCTGGAAGCCGAAGCGCTGGCGCACCAACCCCAAGCCGACGCGCAGGTCCGGATGTTCAGTGGTGGGCACTGGCATGACGCTGCTTTGTATGTGCGTGAAAGCCTGAGTGCAGGCGCACGCATTGACGGCCCCGCCATCATTGCAGAGCGCAATGCCACGACGGTGGTTGAACCCGGTTGGCAGGCGAGGCTGATGGGCGCAGGCACCATGGAGCTCCATCGCACAAGCCGCCGCGCTACCCAGCACGCCATCGGTACCGAGGCTGACCCGGTGATGCTGGAGGTCTTCAACAACCTCTTTATGAATATCGCGGAACAGATGGGTCTGCGCCTGCAGAACACGGCTCATTCCGTCAACATCAAAGAGCGGCTGGATTTTTCTTGCGCGCTGTTTGACGGCGAAGGCCAACTCATTGCCAATGCGCCGCATATGCCCGTGCATTTGGGCTCTATGAGCGAGAGCATCAAGACGGTGATCGAGCGCAACCCGTCGATGCTGCCTGGCGATATCTATGTGCTGAACGACCCCTACAACGGCGGCACGCACTTGCCTGATGTGACGGTGGTTACGCCCGTCTGGCTTGATGCTCCAGTGCCTGGCACGCGGCCCAGCTTTTACGTTGCCAGCCGGGGCCATCATGCCGACATCGGCGGCATCACACCCGGTAGCATGCCGCCATTCAGCCGCACCATCGATGAAGAAGGCATCCTGTTTGACAACTTTCTGCTGGTGCGCGGCGGCCAGTTGCGTGAAGCCGAACTCCTGCAGCAACTGACCCAAGGCGTTTGGCCTGCGCGCAATCCGCAACAGACCATGGCTGACTTGCGCGCGCAAGTTGCGGCCAACGAAAAGGGCGTCCAAGAACTGCACAGCATGGTGCAGCAGTTTGGGCTGCTCACCGTGCAAGCGTATATGCGGCACGTCCAGGACAACGCGGAAGAGTCGGTGCGGCGTGTCATCACGGCGTTGGCACAACGCCCAGCCGGGGCAGACGGTTCGTTTGACATGGAGCTGGACAACGGTGCCCACATCCGCGTGGCCATCAAAGTAGATGCGGCGCGGCGTGAGGCCACCATCGACTTCACGGGCACGAGCGCGCAGCTCGACAACAACTTCAATGCGCCCAAGGCGGTGACAACGGCGGCAGCGCTGTATGTCTTCCGCACCTTGGTAGACGACGACATTCCGCTCAACGCGGGTTGCCTCAAGCCTTTGCGTCTGATCGTGCCCGAAGGCAGCATGCTCAATCCGCGACCGCCAGCGGCTGTGGTGGCAGGTAATGTGGAGACCTCGCAATCGGTGACGAATGCGCTTTACGGCGCACTGGGCTTGATGGCCTCCAGCCCTTGCACCATGAGCAACTTCACCTTCGGCAACGACCGCCACCAGTATTACGAAACGATTTCCGGCGGCACGGGCGCGGGCTTGTTGATGGACGCACAGGGCAAGGTAACAGGTGGCTTTCCTGGTACGTCCGTGGTGCAGGCGCACATGACCAACTCGCGGCTCACCGACCCCGAGGTGCTGGAGTTCCGTTTCCCCGTGCGGCTTGAAAGCTACGAGATTCGAACAGGCTCGGGTGGCGCAGGCCGCTGGCGCGGCGGCGATGGCGGTGTTCGGCGCATCCGCTTCTTGGAGCCCATGAACGCCTCGGTCTTGAGCAACGCGCGCCGCATTCCCAGCTTTGGCCTGGCAGGCGGGCAGCCCGGCGCGCTGGGCATCAACCAGGTGGTGCGTGCCAACGGCGCGCTGGAAACACTGGGCCACTTGGGCAGTGTGGACATGCAAGCTGGTGACGTGTTTGTCATTTACACACCGGGCGGCGGCGGCTGCGGCGCCCCATTGCCTTGAGCCCAAGCTGACCGACAGCGCTGCGCCGCAGCGTTGATTCCTTGGCGCTTGGTTGCCCACCGCGTGACATCGGTCACGTTTGACGGGCCTTGACGTTCAGAACCTGGCGGCAGCGGCCGATGAGATCGAAGACTTCGTTCCGGTCTTCCATCTGCATTGGCCCCTATGGTTTCCAACACCTTGCACCGTTCAAGACGGCAACGCGCCGGCATCAGCCTGCGCGCGCCGGCTTCTGACTTCCAGCGTTGGCTGGTTTCCTCTGTTGTGCTGCTGGGCCTTTGTTGGGCCGGCAGCCAAGCGCAGGCGCAGCCGGTGGTGGCCGTGGCCGCCCCTTCGATGGCGTCAACGGCGAACGACTACCGCATCAGCCGGGGCGACGATCTCGATTTACGCTTCTTCTACACGCCTGAACTGAACACGCGGGCCGTGGTGCGCAGTGACGGGCGAATTTCCGTGCCGCTGCTTGGCGAGCTGATGGCCGAAGGTCGCTCGGTCGCCGAACTGAGCGCTCTCATCGAGCGTCAACTGTCTGGGCAAGTGAATCGCCCGCAAGTGGCGATCAATGTGCAAGGCGCAGCGGCTATGCGCGTCTTTGTCGGTGGTGAAGTGGGCAAGCCGGGTATGCAGCCGCTGGCGGGGCCTTTGACGGCCCTGCAGGCCGTCATGGTGGCCGAGGGCGTGAAAGACACCGCACAGCCTTCGTTGGCGCTGGTAGTGCGCCGCACCGCCGAGGGCGGGCGGCAAGTCATTCCCGTGGACCTGGACGCCGCCATGAAAGGCCAAGCGCCTGACGTGGACCTGGTTTTGCAGCCCTTTGACGCCGTGGTGGTTCCGCGCAGTGGCATTGCCGATGTGGCGCGTTGGGTGGATTTGTACATCCGTCGCGCCTTGCCCATCAGCTTCGGTATTAGCTACAACGTCAACGGAAGGTCGGTGACGCCATGAAGACCCATCCTGAGTGGCTGGCTTCTGCCAATGGCACCGCCCCCGAAATGCGCTCAACACCCCTGCGCGACATCCTGACGCAGGCGTTTCGCGACCGTTGGCGCATTGGATTGACCTTTGGCGCTTGCATGCTGCTGACGGTGTTGGCGGCCATGTTGCCTTCAAAGAAGTACACCTCCGAAGCCTCGTTGCTGCTGCGCCTGGGCCGCGAGTACATCTACACGCCCGAAGTGGGCGACCCGCAATCCAGCTCACCCATCGCTTACGACCGTGAGCAGATCTTGCTGGCCGAGGCCAAGATTCTGGGCAGCCGTGATTTGAAAGATGCGGTGCTCAACAAGCTGGGCGTGCTGAACCTGTACCCCAACGTGGGTGGTCTGGCGTCGGATCGCCAGCGCGACACGGCCGTGCAAGCCTTGGACAAAGCCTTGCAGGCCGAGTTGCTCAAAGGCTCGAACTTGCTGCAGATGTCTTTCACGCACAAAGACCCGGTCTACGCGGCCAAGGTGTTGGAGGCGCTGATCGATGCCTATCTCGCCAAGCGGTCGGTCATCTTTGCCAGCGCGAGTTCGGGCACGGCGGAGAATGATTTCGGCAAACGCAAGCAAGAGCTCGAAGAAGTTGAACGACGGCTTAGCGCGCTGAAGGGTGACCGGCGCATTCGTGCATTCGGCGAAGAGCAGACCTTGCTGCTGGCCCAGCGCAATGCCATCGAGCTGAAGCTGGCGGACGCTTCGCAGCAATCGATCCAGTCGGCCAGCCGCACCAGCGCCTTGCGTGCCGGCTTGTCCAGCGTGTCCAGCAACGTGATGCTGTCCAGCGAAACACAGCGCAGCGAAGCCGCTGAAAGCGCGCGCCGCACCTTGTTGGACCTGCGCCTCAAAGAGCGCGACCTGACTTCGAAATTTGCGGCGGACCACCCCACCGTGCTTGACGTGCAAGCCGACATCAACCGCACGCAAGACTTCCTCAAGGACATTGAGAGCAAACCGACGAGCACGCGCAAAGTGGGCCGCAACCCCGCGCGCGATGCGGTGGAAACCGACCTGCTGCGCAGCCAGGCCGAGCAAAAACAAGCGGAGGCAGGGGCGACGCAGCTCAAGCGCCAGCGCGTTGAAATCGACACCCGCCTGAAGGTGCTTGCCGAGAGCGAGCGCGACTTGCAGATGCTCGAGCGTGAGCGGCGCTTGGCCGAGCAGAACTATGAGGCAGCGTCCAAGCGCTTGCGCGATGAAACCGCCGTGATGGAGTTGGACCGCAAGCGGCGCTCCAATGTCAGCATCGTGCAGCCGCCTTTGGTACCCGTCAAAGGCACCTCGCTGGCGCCCATGATTTTGGCCATCGGCACGGTCTTGAGCTTGTGCGCTGCCTTGCTGGTGGCCTTTCTCAGTGCCTTGTGGCGCGACACCTTCCTTTCGCCGGAGCAGGTGGAGCGTGAGCTTGGCATTCCTGTGTTGGCCGCTGTTCCGGAAGCGGCGGCATGAGTGGTTCGCGCCGTGCCTGGCTGCAACAGTCTCTGGGCGCGGCGGGCTTGGCGGCTTTGGGCTTGAAACCTGGTTCTGCGCAAGCCAACACCGCCGGCCCCGGCATGCGCCGTGGCCTCAACCTGACGCACTGGTTTGAATACGAGCGTGGGCAAGGGGTTTCGCGTGCGGAGATGCAAGCGCTGGCTGAGCTGGGCTTCGACCATGTGCGTTTGCCGGTTGACCCCGTGGTCTGCGGCTGGAAGCCGGTGGCGGGTTCTCAGTTTGCGGCCACGGCGGCTTTGAGCAAAGCCTTGGACGACGCGATCCAAGCCGGCCTTGAAGTGGTGCTGGACCTGCACTTGGAGCCAGCCGACAAAGAAGCCATTGAACGCAGCGCGCAAGGCCGGTCAGCTGTGGTGGCGCTGTGGGCTGAGTGGTCACGCGAGTTTGCAGGTTTGCCTCATCAACGCCTGGCGTTTGAGCTTTTCAATGAACCGCAGTTTTATGGCATGACCGCTGCCAATTGGGCGCCGTTCCAAAGCCGAATGCTTGATGCGGTGCGCGCGCGTGCACCGCAACACACGGTTCTGCTCACCGGTAACCAAGGCGGCAGCTTTGACGGTTTGCAGCGCTTGAAGCCGCTGCAAGACGCGGCAGCGGTGTACGTCTTTCACTACTACGCGCCTTACCTGTTTACGCACCAGGGCGCGCACTGGATGGACACGCGCTACAGCACGGCCGGCCTGCACCAGGGCGTGCGCTACCCATCATCTGAGCAGGCGGGGCGGGCCGTGAGCTTGAGCAAGCCTCACCCGCGCGCGGCCAAAGAAATGGCGGAGTACCTGACGCAGGACTGGGGTGCAGCCCGCATCGGCTCTGAAATTCGCCAAGCCGCCGACTGGGGCCGCCGCCACGGGCGTCGGGTGGTGTGCAACGAATTTGGCGTGCTGCGCGCAGCGGCCGACGCTGCCTCACGCTACCGCTGGATCGGCGATGTGCGGCGCGCACTGGAGGCCGAGAGCCTGGGCTGGACCCTGTGGGACTACACCGACATTTTTGGCATCACGGTTGAGTCGGCGCAGCCTGGCAAAGCCGGTGCGCGCCAGATCGATGCGCAGGCCTTGGTGGCCCTGGGCCGTGCGCCAAAGGACAGCCGTGTCATCACACGCCGCTGAGCCCCTATCGCCCGATATCCGCTATCCCGACTTGGATCGGCTGGCGTGGCGTCTCTACGTCGGTGGGCTCCTGGTGCTGGTTTGCTTTTCTGCTCATGCGTTGATTCGCTTGGGCTACCCCTACGAAGCGCCGCTGCTGGGTGCATTCCCGTTCAAGATTCATCCGGGCACCTATTTATTGGCAATGTCGCTGCTGTGCTCGCTGGCCAGCCGGGGCAACCCCTTGCGCGCGGGCTATCGCCTGGCGTGGCGCGAGCCGCTGCTGGCGTTCTACTTTGCTGTGGTGGTGGTCACCTTGATCTGGGTGATCATCATGCACGGCACGTCGGGCGCCGCGTTCCTCGTGGACACCCATTGGCTGCCCGCCATTGCGGGCTTGGCGTTGATGTGCTTCAGTGATTTGCGCCGGCGCAAGTTGCTGTGGTTGTTGGCCGGTCTGATGGCTTTCAACGCCGTGCTGGCCTTGTTTGAGTACACCACGCAGTGGCGCTTGTCGCCGCTCTTCGTGCAATCGCAAGCCAGCGGGTTTGCCACCGAAGACATCTTTCGCTCCAGTGCGCTGTTCGGGCACCCGCTGGTCAATGCGAAGGTGACTTCCACATTGCTGGCGATAGCCACCTTCTTGCCGATGCGACCCATCTGGCGTTGGTTGCATGTGCTGGTGTTGCTCTTGTCTTTGCTGGCATTCGGTGGGCGCTTTGCGCTGGTCACGGTGGTATCGATATACGGCGCACGCGCCTTGATCGTG
Source organism: Rubrivivax sp. (assembly GCA_965249635.1). Lineage (GTDB taxonomy): Bacteria > Pseudomonadota > Gammaproteobacteria > Burkholderiales > Burkholderiaceae_C > Rubrivivax. The sequence continues at coordinate 1,387,031 of OZ252249.1, forward strand.
ACCGCGTTGGATGTGGTTCGCGGGCGCTTCAGCTACTTGCAGCTCACGGGCGGCAGCTTGTTGTTGATGTTGCTTTTCGCTGCTGTGGCCAGTGTTGTGGTGGCCACGGGCTTGGGTGAGCGCATCTTCACGGGCCTGTACCTGGATAACAGCGCCAGCGTGCGTCTCACGGTGCTATCCGCCTACGATTTCGTCACCACCGAGCAGTTGTGGTTCGGTACTTCCGCGCGTGATCTGGACACCGTGGCGCTGCGGCTCGGGCTGGACCCGGTGTACGAAGCCATTGAAAACAGCTGGATTTACCTGTCACTTCAATTTGGCTTGATCCTCTTCACGCTCTGGTTCATTGGTTTCGCGTGTTTGTTGTTCTGGATGCTGCGCCAAGCCCCAGCTTTGGCGGGCCTGGGCGTGCTGATGTACCTGCTGAACGCCACCACCACCAATACCTTGTCGGCCAAGACGATTTCCTTGGGCATTTTGGTCACCTACGTGGTGGGCGCAGCAGCGCAGGTTCGGGCCAATCGCGCGGGCCGTAGCGCGCAGGCCGCTGCCCGTGCGAGCGCGCCCGCCGCTCAAGAACGTGGGGGTTTTGGCCGAAACAACACCTGGAGTGGGCCGAATGCCTGGGGTAACCCGGGCGCGGCCCACCAACCCATGCAACGAGCGGGGCTTCAACAGGGAAGTCTGGCCGGTGCAGCGGGTGGCCACCCTTCAGACCGAACATGACGCCCATTCGAATTCGCACGTTTTATCCCGCCGACCCTGTAGGCATTGTTCCCGGCGGGGTGGACACGTTCTTGCGCGGGCTGATCAAGTTCGCGCCGCAAGACATCAGCTTCTCACTGGTGGGCATGACCACCGACACCCAGGCGCGTCCCGTGGGGCAATGGACGCGCTGCCAGCTGGGCGAGCGCAGCTTCGATATCCACCCCGTGTGTGCGGTGAGCGACGCAGGTGGGCGGGGGCGCATCCCGCTGTCAGTGCGCTTCATGTCGGGTGTTAACCGGGACCGTTTGGCACTTGCCGATGGTTTCGATGTTTTCGACTTTCATCGCATCGAGCCGATGCTGATGTGGCGCCAAGACCAGCGCACCAAAAACGTCTTCTTTCATCAAGACCCGCGCTTTGTGCGTTTGAGTGCCAGCGACAACTTGTGGCGCCGCATGCCGTCTGTGTATGAACGGCTCGAACGCGCAGCGATGGCCGACGCCAACAGCGCTTGGTGCGTGCGCGAATCCGGTGTGCAGGCGCTGCTTGAGCGTTATCCCGCCATTGCCAGCGACATTCGCTTTGTGCCGACCTGGGTGGACGACGAAGTCTTCAACGTTTTGGCTGATGAGCAGCGCATGGCTTTGCGTCACCGCCTGGCGTCCACCCACCGCTTGCCTGTCGCCGAGCCTTGGTTGGTGAGCGTGGGCCGGCTCGATACGCAAAAAGACCCGATGCTGATGGTTGAAGCCTATGCGCGCTTGCGTGCGCAAGGCACGCGGCTGCAGTGGCTGGTGGTGGGTGACGGTGTGCTGCGCAGCGAGATGCAAAACCGCCTGGCCCAAGCCGGCGTGGCTGACAGTGTGAGCTTCCTTGGCTTGCAACCACCGGACCGGGTTGCCGACATCCTGCGTGCCAGCGACGGCTATGTGCTGTCATCGGCCTACGAAGGTATGCCCATGGCCTTGCTGGAAGCCATGGGCTGCGGTTTGCCGGTTGTCGCCACGGATGTGGGCGAAGTCCGCCGCGTCGTGCGTGACGGGGTCAATGGCCGCATCGTCAAACACGGCGATGCGCAGGCCTTTGCCGCTGCGCTGGACGAACTGCTGCGCTTTTCAAAGCTTTGGGGTGGTGCTCCGGCATCCGCAGCCGCTACCGAATTCACGCCGGCCCGTGTGTTGGCGCCGGTGTACGACAACTACCGTGTGTTGGGTGAACCTTTGGCGCGCCTGCGGGCAACGGCCGAGGCACCGCGTGTGCCGGGCATGGCGCAACGTCAACGCCAACTGGTGGTGGGCGCACCTGTGGACGTGGTTGCACCGGCCGAAGCGCAGGCTAGGCTGATGACCTGGGCCGCACGGCGCCAGTCGCGCTATGTCTGCTTTGTCAATGTGCACTCCGCCATTCAAGCCACCACTGACGAGCGCCACCGTGTGGTGCTGCATGCGGCGGACATGACCGCACCCGACGGCGCACCCATTGCCTGGACGCTGCGCGCCAAAGGCAACACCGAACAGGCGCGTGTGGACGGCCCCGGCACCATGTGGTCACTGCTCAAACACGCCAACCAACGTGGCGTGAGCGTGGGCTTGTTCGGCTCGACACCCAAGACTTTGCGCCAACTCAGCCTGGCGCTGGTCACGGCGTTCCCGGGGCTGCGCGTGGACTATGCCTATTCGCCTCCGTTTCGCGAACTGACAGCGCTGGAAGACCAGCAAATCTGCGAAGACATCACCAACTCCGGCGTCGGCCTGCTGTTCGTCGGCCTGGGGTGTCCCAAACAGGAGTACTGGATGGCGGCGCACCGGGGGCGCTTGCCTTGCGTGATGCTGGGCGTAGGCGCAGCCTTCGAGTTCCACGCCGGGCTGGTGCAGCGCGCCCCCAGTTGGATGGGCGACTGGGGTTTGGAGTGGCTGCATCGGCTGGCAGCTCAACCAGGCCGCCTGTGGCGCCGCTATGCCTATACGAATTCGCTGTTTATCGCCTTGAGTGCCAAAGAGGCCCTGCAATCGCTGCTGGGGTGGCGGCGCGTCAAGCCCGGCATGCGCAACCGTTGATGCTGGAGGAATCAAAACCATGAATGCACTCGTCGAAAGGCACGCGCTGGACCCGCGCTCCATTCAAGACTTGATGACCCGCGTAGACGCCTCCTTTCCGCCAGGACGCGGTCGTTTGGTCGGTTTCATTGCCTGCACGCCTGGAGAGGGCACCACATCGGTGGCCATGGCTTATGCCCGCAGTGTGGCGACCCAATACCGGCGCAGGGTGTTGTTGTTGGACGCGGGTTCCCAATCGGAAACTCCACCCGTCGCCGGCGTGGGTTCCCTCATAGGGGTGCTGGCCACGTTGGCGCAGCGCCAGGGTAGCCACGGCAATGGGTCGCAAGCCGGCGCCGCTGTGGGCATGTCCGCCAACGCGGAGGCAGCGGGCCTGTGGCAACTGCTGCCGCAAACCGACCTTTGGTATGCGCTGCGCTCGGCCTACGACGAAGTGGTCATTGACCTGCCAGCCGCGTCGCAGTCACGCTTGGGCTTGGCAGTCGCGCCCTATTGCGACGGAGTCACCATGGTCCTGGAGGCCGAGCGCACGCGTGCACCGGTTGCCGACAACTTGTTGATGCATCTGCGCACCGTGCGCGCACGGGTATTGGGTGCCGTGTTGAATCGGCGTCGATATCACCTGCCGCAGCGCGTTTACCGCTTGCTCTGAGGCCAACGCGCAACGCAATGCCCCAACGTGCTCTTGGTCCTGTTCCGGGCGATGGACGCCTGGCCGACCCGGCTGCCTTGCCCAGGCCGCGGGTGGCTTGGCCTGTGGGCCTGACGCCGCCCCAAATGGACGCGGACGGGGTGGCCCTGGGCGCCAATGGCCTTGCACCGCACATCTGGCCGGGTGCGGTTGCGCTCACAGGGCTTGATGGTCAGCCGCCGTGCGAGTGGTCGGTTGTGGACACGGACGGCACGCCGATTCTTGAGGCTGCTCGCTACCGTTTCCTGGCGGCGCTCAGCAAAGGCTGGGAGCTGCTGCTGCTGGAGCGTGCCGACGCAAATTCGCAATGGCGGCTGCGACGCCGGGCCCACATTGCCTGCGCGCCGCGGCGCCAGGATGCGTACCGAGCGCTGGCGGAAGCCTCGGTGCTGCTCGTGCGCCAAGGCGCCAAAGACCGCGAGCTGGGTTTGCCCACTGACGCTGTGCCTGAGGGCTTTGCCGTTGATCCAGTCAACGGCCAGCCGCGCGTGCCGCGCCAGGCGGATTTCAGTGAAAAGCTCGCGGCGTTCAACGTGTGGTGGGAACGCCAAATGGCGCGCTTTCGCACAGAACACTGGTGCATCGGCGTCATCGATGCGCCCATCCACAAGGTGTTGCAAAAAGAGCGTTTGCAAGTCCGCTGGATCACGCAGCCCGAGCAACACGGTTATTGGGCTGACCCGTTTGGTGTGCCGGGCAACAGCGAGCGCATGGCGGTTGAATATTTCGACCAACGTACCGGCTTAGGGCGCCTGGAAACGCTGACGCTCGACGCCGAGGGTGAACTGCGCTTTCGCGAGAAGGTCACGCTACAGCACGACGGCCATGCGTCGTTCCCCGCCGTGTTCGAACTTGATGGTCGCCGCCTGGGTTTGGCCGAGGTGCTGGAAAGTAACCGAATCACGCTGCACGAGGTGGATATCCATGGCCGCTGGACGGAGGTGGCCGACCTGCTGCTGGACGTCAAGGCCGCTGACCCCGTTCTTTTCAAACACGAAAACCTGTACTGGCTGGCCTATACCGACATGGCCATCGGCAGTGTCGACAATCTGTGCCTCATGTACGCCCAGAGCTTGGCTGGGCCCTGGCAAGCCCATGCCAACAACCCCGTGAAAGTGGACATCAGCAGCGCACGCATGGCGGGGCGCCCTTTTGTGCACGAGGGGCGTCTCTATCGGCCGGCGCAAGACTGCCTGAAACGCTACGGCTCCGCCGTGGTCATCCACCGGGTGGACAGCCTGAGCCCGACCCACTTTGAGGAAACGCCCGTCCGGCGCCTGGTGGCAGACCCCCACTCGCACCTGCCACACGGTATGCACACCGTGTCAGCTTGGGGGGACCGCACCCTGGTTGATGCGAAGATCGAGCGTATGAACCCTGTGAACCTGCTCCGCAAGGTCCGCGAACGTCTGGGCCGGCCAGCAAGTGCTGACGCGCAGCGTCACAGCAATGACGACCGCGTCTTTGTCTATATTCCGCACCTGCGCACCGGTGGCGGCGAAATTTCCATGCTGCGGGTGGCAGAGGGCCTTGCCGAGCGGGGCCTTGAGGTGGAAGTGGTGGTCAACGACATGGGCACGCGCGAACTGCCCTTGCCGCGCGGCGTGTCGCTCATCGATCTGCAGGCATCGGGCTCAGCCCAGGCTGTGCGGCGCCTGGCCCAGCGCATCAAAAAGCGCGAGCCGCGCTTTGTCATCAGCGGCTTCCCGCACACCAATGTTGCCACCATCACAGCGGTCAAGTTGGCACGCACGGGTGCCATCAGCGTGGTAACCGAGCACGCACCGCTGACCCACCAAATCGAGCAGCAAAACAACTGGCGTTACCGCGCGCTGCCTTGGTTGGTGAAAACCGCCTATCGCCGCGCAGACGCGATTGTTGCTGTGTCCAGCGGCGTGCGCGAAGACCTCAAGCGCATCGTGGGCCGCAAGGTGCGCATCCATTGCATCCACAACCCGGTGCTGCCTGACAATTTTGAAAGCGTGGCCGAGCAGGAGCCCGACCACCCCTGGCTCAATGACCCCGGTGTGCAGGTTGTGATGAGCATGTGCCGGTTGAGTGAAGAAAAGGACCTGCCCACCTTGATCAGGGCGTTTGCGCGTCTGCGGGTCTCGCACCCCGTCGCGCGGCTGATGTTGGTGGGTGAAGGCCCCGAGCGCGCGCACTTGCAAGCGCTCATTGACGAAGCGGGCTTGACCGATGTGGCGGTGATGCCGGGGCGCACGCCCGAGCCTTTGTGCTGGATGCGCAAGGCTGCCGTGTTTGTTCTGTCATCTACTTTTGAAGGTTATGGCAATGTGCTGGTGGAGGCTTTGGCCGTGGGCACGCCCGTGGTCAGCACCGATTGCCCGGTGGGCCCGCGCGAAATTCTCGACAACGGCCGCTATGGTGACCTGGTACCCGTGCATGACGACACGGCCATGTCCCGCGCGATCAGCCGCGCATTGACCGTGCGCCGCCTGCCGGACGGTGCGCACCTGGCTGCACGCAAGCGCACGCAGTCGCGTGCCTGCGATGACTACCTGGCCTTGTTGAATCACCTGGACCTCACGCGGAACTGAGCCTTGCTGCTGCAACACACGCTCCGCTACCTACCGGCACAGCTGCTGTCGCCGCTGGCGCAGCTGTTGTCAATGGTGTTGTGGACCCACTGGCTCAACCCCGCGCAGATGGGCGTTTTCACGCTGGCTACGGTCACGCAGGAAGTGGCTTACCTGCTGTGCCTGAATTGGTTTTCGGTGTATGCGCTGCGCTACCAACCCGCTGCTGACGACCGCCCGGCCGTAGACCGCTATCTCGCGACTGAAAACATGATGCTGCTGGCCAGCATCGCCCTGGGCTTGATGCTGGCCTTGGGCTCGGCCTTGATCTGGGCTGAGCCGCAAGAACTGTGGCGGGCAGCGACGGCCATCGGCGCGTATTACGTGACGCGTTCGGCCAGCTCGCACTATGCTGAGCGTGCCCGCGCACAGTCTTCATTCCTGGCCTACAGCGTGCTGCAAACCGCAGGCCCAGTGGGCGGCTTGCTGTTGGGTTGGCTGGCGTTGTCCCAGTGGCGTGCAGATGCATGGGCCCTGCTGCTGGCTTATGCCGTGGCGCAGGCCATTGGCATTGCACTGGCCTTGCCACGCATGGGTATGCTGTGGACCCGTATGCGGCCCGACCGTGAATTTCTGCGTGCGGCCCTGCGTTTCGGGCCGCCGATGATCTTGCTGGGCGTTTTGGGCTGGGTGGGTGAAAACTACATCCGCTATTTGGTGCAGTGGCGCGAGGGTGCGACCACTTTGGGTTTGATGATCGTGGGCTGGGCCTTAGGCCGGCGCTGCGCGTCGGTGGCCAGCATGCTGGTCACTACGGCGGCATTTCCCCTGGCGTCTCGCTTGCTCAATGAAGGGCGGCGCAAAGAGGCGCTGCATCAACTGCGCAACAACGCGGCACTGTTGATGGCGGTACTGCTGCCCATCACGGCAGCAGTGATGGTGCTAGGCCCCAGTTTGGTCAGTCTCGCCGTTGCGCAGGACTATCGCCAAGTGACGGCGGAGTTGCTGGCACTTTCTGTTTTTGCCGGTGCGGTACGCAACCTGCACATGCACATAACGGACCAGTTGATGGTTCTAGAGCGCCGCTTCAGCATGGTGGCCGCCGTCAGTGGGGTTGAGATTGTTTTATGCCTGTCGGCGTCCTGGGTGGGTCTGTCGATGTTCGGCTTGCATGGTGCGGTGTGGGGCCAGGCGCTGGGCTCTGGGCTGAGCCTTGTGCTCAGCATGCATTGGGCCCGTACCCGATTGGGCTTTGACTGGCCGTGGTTGGAGAGCCTGAAAATTGTGGTGGCAACCGGCGTGATGTGCGCCGTGCTTATGAGCGTTCCGGCCTGGCCTACCTTGACAGGCCTGGTGGTTGATTCGGTCCTGGGTGCGGTGGTTTATGGCTTGGTCATGGCCGCGTTGTTTTACCCCGACTTGAAATTGCGCCTGCGCCGTTGGCGCGCTGGAGCTTCGCCTAAACCGGTGCGCGAAAGCAAGGTCAGCACCTGGGGCTGAGCCGCTGCTTCAAATTGCGGTTGTCCGATTGCGCAGGGCTTGGTGTACACGGGCAAATGCGCCCAGCAGTTGATCACTGGCTGCCCGGTCCAAACCTTTGGGCCGCCTCACCACGCCGGCGCGCGCGGTGTCCAGCGCCGTGCCGTTGCAGGCCATAACGACGCTGTTGCTGCGCTCGTCGTCTTCAATCACCAAGATGGATGCCCCAAAACTGCGCTGCACACGGTCGAGGTGGCGTTGATACTGCCGGTGCCCCAGGTGCAGGTTTGCCACCATCAGCCCGCCGGGCTGGAGCATGTCGCAGCAGTCATCGTAAAAGCGCTGTGACGACAAGCCGGCTGGCATGCCGTAGCTATCGAAACCATCCACCAACAGCACGTCCGGCTGCGCAGAACGGTCGCGCACAAACTGCGCACCATCGCCTGCAATGACTTGGAAGCGCTGGTCGTCGGGTGGCACATGAAAGTGGTCACGCAGGGCAATCACATGCGGGTTGATTTCCACCACCTGGATGTGCGTGCGCGGCAGGTAGCGGTAGCAAAACTTGGCCAGTGACCCGCCGCCCAGCCCGATCATCGTGATGCTGCGAGGCTGCGGCAAAAACAGCAAGAAGCCCATCATCGTTTGTGTATAGGCCAAGTCCAGCGCATGCGGGTTGCGCACGTCCATGCGGCTTTGAACTTCGCAAATCGAGAAATGCAAAGCCCGGGTCGTCAGGTCTTCCTGGACAAACGGCTTGACGTGTTCGCTGGCGTTCACGGTGTCTGGCATGGCAGGCGCTTTCAGCTTTCGATGCCCAGCAGGTCCAGGATGCCGCTGATGAAGGTCAGCGGGTGCGCCGGGCAGCCAGGCACGTAGAGCGAAGGCTTGTAACGCTCAAGAAGGCCGCGTTCAAGCGCGCCACCGTCTTCGAAGGGACTGCCTGAAATCGCACAGGCACCCACAGCGATCACTATCTTGGGCGCGGGCATGCCGTCCCAGCACGCTTCCAGTGCCTCAGCCATGTTGCGGCTGATGGGCCCGGTGAGCACCAATCCATCCGCATGGCGCGGTGAGGCCACGATGTCGATGCCGTAGCGCCCCATGTCGAAGTTGACATTCGTCAGCGCATTGACTTCGAGTTCGCAGGCATTGCAACCACCGGCCGAGACGCTGCGCAGCTTCAGCGAACGCCCGAAGCGTTGCTTCAGCGCGGCTGACACTTTGACGGGGTCGATCAGCGGCCGCGCCGCCGTGACGACCAGCGCTTCGCGTGTGGTGGCAGCCGTCTTGAAATCGTTGTTGAAGGACAGCAGGCTGGCCGGGCATGCAGGTTCGCAATCTCCGCACAAAACGCAGCGGCCCATGTCGATGCGCAGCGGGTCTAGCTCGATGGCTCTGGTCGGGCAGAGTGTCTGGCAAGCTCTACAGCCCGCGACACAAGGCCTGTCGGCAATGACCGGCTTGCCGCGAAAACCGGCTGCTTGGGCGCGGCGCGGGTCTGGAATGAACTGCGAGCCCTGCGCCGCACGTACCTTGATGGCTTTCAGCATGAGGGCTTGTTCTTCATCGGCTCAGAGATCGTTGCCGCAATACGAAAGGTCAAAACTTTTGTTGCAGATCGGGAAGTCGGAAATTTCGTTCTCGCGCACGGCCTGCGCCAGACCAAACCAATTCAGCAGCGACGGGTCTTGCACCTTGTAGTGCAGCAACTGTCCTTCTGCGCCCGTCTCAAGGGCCTGCACCACAGGGCCGCGAAAGCCTTCGCAAACGGTGACGCACAACGAATTCGCGGCCAGTGCGCCCAGCGGCGCAAGCGGGCCACCCACCAGGTCCAAGTTCGGCGCGGTGAGTATGCGGTTCAGCCAGCCCAAGGATGCGTCGATTTCGCGCATGCGCAAATGCATGCGCGCCCAGCAGTCGCCGCCGCTGTGCGTGAGGCTGTCGAAGCCGTGCTCGGAATACAACGCGCCGGGCAGCTCACAGCGCGTGTCCACAGCCACGCCACTGGCGCGGGCTGCCAGCCCGACCAGGCCGAGGTCCCGCGCCGCGGTGGTGCTGACCGTGCCTACGCCCTTGAAGCGCGAGCGCACGCTGCGTGCGCCCAGCATCAGTGCGTTGACGGTGTCCCAATCTTGGCTGAATGCTGCCAGCGTTTGCAGCAGGTCGTCGCGCAGCGCGCTGCTCAGACCGTGGCGTACGCCGCCGGGGCGCAGCCAGCCCCGGCCGAAGCGGTTGCCACACACCCGCTGCGTCGCATTGATGATGGCCGTGCGCAGCCGCCCGTAGGTTGCGCCGCCCTGCAGAAATGCAATGTCGGTGGCCAATCCCGTCAGCGCCACCAAATGCATCGCCATGCGTTCCAGCTCCAGCGCCACGCCACGCACCCGTTCAATCTGTGGGCGAGGTGGCAATTCAGCCAGGGCCTCCAAGGCTGAACAATGTCCCCAGGTGTAGGCGATGCTGCTGTCGCCGGCAATGCTTTCGATGGTCGTGCTCAAGGCTGCGGGCGGGCGCTTCAGCAAGAGTGCTTCGATCCCGCGGTGCTGGTACCCAAGCTGAATCTCCAGGTGCAGCACACGCTCGCCGTGGCACATGAAACGGAAGTGACCCGGCTCAATCACGCTGGCGTGGATCGGGCCTACGCCGACTTCATGAACATCATTCCCGCGCATCGAAAAGAATGGGTACCCGCCCATGCCTTGTTGAAGCCGGCCCTCGAACCGAACCGGCTTCAACCAGGGGTGCTCATCTGGGACCAGGCCGGTTTGTTCCCAGAGTTCGCGCTCAAGCATTTGCGCCGCAGCGAACCTGGCAGTCAAAGACGGGTAGTGGCTGCCTTGGGGGGCACGAGCCCGCAACACGCCCAGGCCCACGCCTGTCGTTTGCAGGACCGCTGTGACTACAGTGTCGGCGCCTTCGGGCCGGCCAAATAGAGTGACTAAGCGCGCGCCTGCACTCAAATGTTGGCTACAGGCTTCGACCCAGGCGTCCAAGGCCATGGGTTCCAGCTCAGCCGTGGGCACCAACAAGATGGGCTTGCGGGGTTCCATCAGTGGCCCCCAATCGACTGGGCCACCGCCAGCAAGAGCTGTGCAATGGGTTCGGGTGTGTAGACACCCAACATAACCAAGACCGCTACGAAACCCAGCTTGGGCAATGCGGTCAACCCGCCTTCGCGCACGCTTGAACGCTGCAGTTCGGGCTCGCCCCACACCATGGGAAAAATCGCACGGCCGGTGGCGACAAAGATGATGGTCAACATGGCGCACATCAGCGTGAAGGCGATCAAATTGCCCGCTTGGATGATGCCCGACAAGATCAACATCTCAGCCATGAAACTGCCAAACGGCGGAAAACCCAACAGGGCGAAAGTGCCCACGGCAAACAGCGAACCCGAGAACGGCAGAACGCGGATCACGCCGACCAGGGCTCGGCTTTCGTTGGTGTGATATACCGAACGCAGCCGACCCGCCGTCAGGAAGAGCAGCGCTTTGACGAAGGCCGCACTGACCACGTAAAGCAGCACGCCGTAAGCCGCCGCCTTGCCCACCGACAAACCGATGGCGATAACGCCTGAAGAACTGACGCAGGCATACGCAATCAACCGTTTGTAGTTGCGCGCGGCCATCATCTGGACCGCCGCGATCACCAGCGACAGGCAACCCATCACCAGCAGTTCGCGCAACACAAAGCCGGTGTCTTGACCTTGAAAGGCTTGCAACACACGCAACACAGCAACGATGCTGATGTTGAACTGCACGGCGGCCAGCAGCGCGCTGGTGCTGGTGGGCGCGGCCTCGTAGGTTTCGGGCAACCAGCTGTACAGCGGTGCCAAGCCCAGTTTGCTTCCCAAGCCAAACAAGATCAAGGCCAGACCCAAGCGCTGCCAGCCGTCCCCGGAAGACGGCACGGCCTTGGCCATCTGGTCGAAGGCAAACTCCATGCCGATGCCCTGCAGTTGGGCCGAACGTGTCAAGCACAGGATGCCCAGGAAAGTGAGCGCCAAGGACATGCTCGAGTACAGCAGGTAGTGCCAAGCCACCCGGCGTGGCTGCGCGGCGTCGCCCTGTGCAACCAGCGGCGCGGCGCACACGCTGGTCAGCTCGATAAAGGCCCACAGCAACAGCAGGTGGTTGGCCATAACGCCCAAGTTCATGGCTAACATGAAAGCCAGCGTTAGCGCTGTGCGCGACTTCATCTTCGGTGCGAGTTCCGGCGACGTGCGCGCCAGCGAGACCATATAAACACTGATGCCCAAAAAAACGCTGTTGATGACCAGCAGAAACAGCATGGACGTGGCGTCGACCACGAAGTAGCTTTGGGCGAAATACAGCGGCATGTTTGCAAGCGGGGTCAGCGCAAACAGCAGCAAAGTGGCCAGCAGCGCGAGTATGGCGAAGCCCATCAGCGCCGGGCCCGTCCATGCCGCGCTTTTTTGCTGAAGCGCAGCGCCGGCCAGGGTCTCGGGCACGGGCAAACAAGAAGCCGTGGCGGTCGCCGGCTCGCTCATGAATCCGCTCCCGCGCCAGGCGCGCCTGGCACCGGTGTTTCGCGATCAGGCCGCCCGATCAACCAGGCGGCCACGCCAGCCGTCAGCAGATAGATGGCACTCAAAGCCATGTGCACGGGCAGAGGCCAAGCTTCGGGCAGCATCAGTTCGAACAGGGCCAAGGCGTTTTCAATGAAAAGTAGCGCCGTTAATTGCGCCAGGGGTGACGTGTTCGCAGCCAGCAGGAGCATGGCCACCGTCACCGTGGCGCCCACGGTGCCCAGGGCCAGGGCGTGCCAGTCACTGGTTTCGGGTGCGCCAAATTCAAATGCCAGTGCCATCAACGCAACGGCTACCGCCCAAACCAGCAAGTTAGGCGGCATCAAATCTCGGTTGGGTTCGTCACGGCCCAAAATGGCGTGGCGCAGCAGTTGGGGCACCAATACAGCACGCACCACCAAAACTTCCAGCAGCACACCGATCGTGTGGCCCGACCAACCTTCTTGCCGGTTCGCCGCAGCCCAGCACAAGGCAACGGCTTGCAGAGCCAACCAAAACGGCGCCGAGCGTGTTCTTCCGAAAAACACGGGCACCACCGCCGTCACCAGAAACAGGATGAGCGGTGTTTTCATGCGGCACCGCCGGCAATCCAGCCCGCCAGGCCCAGGCAGGCTGCAGCCAGCGCCGATGCCAGCATCAGATAGTGCGGCACCCAACGCAGGCGCAAGCGCGCTACCAGTGATTCGACACAACCCACGGCGACCGCCACGGCCAACATCAGCACCAAAGAAACTGCCGCGCCCAGCCAGGGCGCAGCCGGTGTATCAACCGGGTTGAGCAAGGTTGCGATCAGGCCAGCGTACATCGTCAGCTTGACAGCCGCCGCATATTGCATGGCTGCCAGTTCTGGGCCACTGTGGTCCAGCACCATGACCTCGTGGATCATGGTCAGCTCCAGGTGCGTGAGCGGGTCGTCAATGGGCACGCGCGCAGCCTCTGCCTGAAGCAGGACAAACAAGACCAGCGCCGCCGGCGCGACCAGCCATGCGGTAGCGGCCCGATCTTGCCAATGACCGATGGCCCCGGCAAAACTGGTCTGTCCCGTGCTCAGGGCGGCAGCACCCAGCAACAGAAATAAAGCCGGTTCGATAAATGCAGTGAACGAGGCTTCGCGCGCGCTGCCCATACCCTCGAAGGAGCTGCCCACGTCCAGAGCCGACAGCATCAAGAACAAGCGCGCCAAACCCAGCACGTAGGCAAACACAATGAAATCGTGGCTGAACTGCAGGGGCGCAAAGGCGCCGAGCATGGGCGTGATTTGAGCGGCCACCAGCGACGACACCAGCACCACCCAGGCGCCGGCTCGGAACAGCGGCGTTGCTACCCGGCTGTACAGCGGCTGCTTGCGAAGCAGGCGCGCCAGGTCCCAGAACAACTGGCTGATCTTGGGCCCGCGCCGCCCGCCCCACCAGGATTTGGTGCGGTTGATGAGGCCCACCATCAAGATGGGCATGGTGAGAACGGCCACCCCGTGAGCGGCCAGCCACAACCATTGGACCTTGTGTTCAGCCGTCACCGCAACGGCCCTGAAGACAGCACGATCAAACCACTGATCAACACAATGGCAACAAGGGCGGCTGCGAAGGCCACGCGCGGGTCGTCTTCTTTCAACTGTCGCGACAAATCTATGGCCGACTCGTCACCGTGTTTGATGACCGCAAACAGGCGCCGTTCGACCGCGTCCACACAGTCGGCGACCAGGTAGCCCTCTTTGGGGAAGTAGCCCAGCGGCGGGTGTTGCCGTTGCAGCATCACCATGACGCTGCGAAAGTGCCGGCTGAAGTCCCAAGAAAAACTGGACCCCGTATACTGCATGCGCGCGTTAGGAGTCATGTAGCCGCAACCCCAGGTGCCGGGTTCGGACGCACGGGCACCGGCAAACCGTGAACGCAGCCACCACAGCGCAAGGCAGGCCAACAGCAGCGTCGCCGAAAGGGTGCCCACATGCGTCAGCGTGTCCGCCATGTCTTTAAGGAGCAAGTGCAGCTCTGGCGTTCCGGTGCCAAGGGCGGCCAAGGCCAAGCGTGCCGAGCCTTCGACGAGAGCCAAGCCCAAGGCGGGCATCAGGCCCAAGCCTACGACCCCGGCTGCATGCAGCAAGGTGGGCGTCAACATCCACGGGTTGACCTCACGTGCCTGTTGGGCGCTCGGGTCACGCGCTGTGCCTAGAAAAGCGACGCCAAAGGCGCGTGTGATGCTGAGCGCCGAAACTGCACCGACAAATGCCAAACCGGCTGCTACGGCCGCAAGAGCCACTTGGGCCCAGGCCGGCACGGCTCGCGCGGTGAACAAGCCTGAATAGATCAAGAATTCGCTGCTGAAGCCGTTCAGCGGTGGCAGCGCGGCAATGGCCACGCCGCCGAGCAGGAAGGCTCCCGTGGTCCAAGGCATCAAGCGCGCCAAGCCGCCGAGCCTTTCCATATCAACCGTGTGCGTGGCCTGGTACACCGAGCCTGCGGCATAGAACAATTGGCATTTGAAAAATGCGTGGTTTAGCACATGCAGCAAGCCGCCTGCAAAGCCCACGGCCGTGAGCTGCGCGTTGCCCCAAGCCAAACCCAGGCAGCCGATACCCAGGCCCAGGCCAGCAATGCCCACATTTTCAGTTGATGAGTAACCCAGCAAGCGTTTGATGTCGCGCTGGCCCACGGTGTAGAGCGCGCCGATCACGGCCGACAGCAGTGAGAAGCCGATCAAGAACCAGCCCATCCATTCGTCGGGGCGTCCGATCAACAAAATAAAGCGCACCAGCGCGTACAAGCCCGCCTTGTGGATAACACCCGACATCAGCGCAGATACATGCGCCGGTGCCGCGGCGTGTGCCCTTGGCAACCACGAGTGGAAAGGAAAAAAGGCCGACTTCAATCCGAAGCTGGCCAGCAGCAGCAGGAACACCAAGTCACGTTCGGCGCCGGGGTTGTTGCGCAACCACTGCCCATAGCCCTCCATTTCCCACGACCCGGTGTGGGTGTACAAAATCATGAAAGCGGCCACCAGAAAAATGAGGCCGATGTGCGTAGACACCAGGTAGTTGAAGCCCGCAAAGCGGACCTTCTGGCTGGAATAGTCCCAAATGACGAGCAACCACGCTGCCAAGGCCGCAATCTCCCAGCCCAGCAAAAACACCAAGGCGTGGTCCCCGGTATAGACCAGCACAAAGGACAGCGAGGTCAGGTTCAGCAGCGCGTAGTGGACCCCCACATGCCGCTCGCTGTTGAAATAGCGCCGAAGGTAGCCCACCGCATAGAAGCTACCCAACAAGGTCATGGGCAGTGACCAAACCAGAAAAAACGCGCCCAGTGCGTCCAGCCGAACCTTCAGCGTCCCCACGGGGTGAGCCCAAGCCAGTTCGCCTTCCAGCGGCAAGCCGCCCAAGACCACGGGTACAGCCACCTGCAGAACCAGCAGCATGGCAGCGGCCTGCGACGCCAAACCCGCTGCAGCGCGCCACGCATTGCGCATCGGCAGCAGGCACGCGACCGCGCCGGCCAGCAGTACAACTTGGGCGGCCAGGAGCGAGTTCATCCGCAGCGTGGGCCTAGTCTTTGGGCCGGAAGGTGATGGTCAAGCGCGGTGGTACGCGGCCATCAACGTCTTTGGGCAGGGTGCCGGTGCGCTCAATGGCGCGCATCACCGCGTTGTCCCACTCGGCATGCCCACTGCTTTTGAGCAATGAGCTGCCGATGATGGTGCCGCCGGGGCCGGTGCGCACCTCAAGCTCCGCCGCTGGGTTGCCGGGCAGGCTTTCTCCAAACACGATGTTGGGTTTGATGGCCTGGATGAGACGGCCTGCGTAAGAGGCCGAAGGTCCGCCGCTGCCACCGCCCACGGCGGACGTGCCGCGCGCTTCACTGCCGCTGCCAGCCGTGCCCGCCTGGCCCATCATGCGCGCCAGGTTTTCCTCGCGTTGGCGCGCCAGCGCTTTGTCGGCTGCGGCTTGTTCGCGGCGTTGGGCTTCGAGGCGGGCTTTGGCATCGCGTTCAGCCTTCGCCGCTTTTTCGGCTTTCTCCGCTTTCTCGGCCGCCTCAGCCAGCTTGGCCTTTTCCAGCTTGGAGGCTTTCTCAGCCTTTTCAGCTTTCTCCAGCTTCTCTTTGCGCTCGCGTTGCGTCTTGGCCAATCGTTCTTGTTCCAGGCGTTCCTGCTCCAAGCGGGTCTGCTCGGCCTTGGCTTTGCGCGCTTTCTCCAGCGCGATCTCGGCGTCGGGCTGCTGGGTGGTGGGCGATGGTTTGGCCGGCGCCTCTACAGGGCGTGGTGCTGGCTGAACAGGGACCGCTTGGGGTACAGGGGGCGCCGCTTGTGGTGGCGCCGCCCACAGCTCGGCCGTGGCGGCTGCGGGCGGCGGCACCTGCCAACGGAAGCCCAGCAAGAGCACCGCCAGCAAGCCGGCATGCACGGCCACCGACAGCAAAGCGCCCTGCCACTGGCCGCCCGGCCCACGGGGTTTCAGGTCGCCCCGGCTCAGTGCCGCCGTGCTCATCAGCGGGCGCCTTGCTTGACGGCCAGACCCACGCGTTTGACGCCTGCGCGCTGCAGGATGTCCATGGTTTTGACGACCGATTCGTACTTCAATTGGCGGTCGGCGCTGATGACCACCGGCACATCATCGCGGCCCTCTTGCAAGGCTTTCACACGCTCGGCCAGCTGCGCCAGAGTCGTGGCGCCCACGTCTTGTTGGTTGACGCTGAGTTGCAGACGCTCGCCGGCCTCGATGACCACTTCAATCACCTTGGGCGGCCGCTGTTGGGCTTTGCCCACCGTGGGCAGGTCGATCACGCCTGTGGTGATCAAGGGTGCGCTCACCATGAAAATAATGAGCAGCACCAACATGACGTCGATGAACGGCACCATGTTGATCTCACTCATCGCGCGCCGTTTGCGGCCGGCGTTCCGGGTGGGCAATGCAGCCATCGTTTCAGCGGCGCAGCGGTGCGGGGCCAGGGGCCGCTGCGGCGGCGGGCGGCACAACCGCGGCATTGCGCTGCAGGATGTTGGTGAACTCTTCCGAGAAGTTCTCAAGCTGGTTGGCGATGCGGTCGATGTCGCGCGCAAATCGGTTGTAGGCGATCACCGCAGGAATGGCCGCAAACAAGCCGATGGCCGTGGCCACCAGGGCCTCGGCGATGCCCGGCGCCACATTCGCCAAGGTCACTTGCTGCAAATTGGATAGACCCACAAACGCATGCATGATGCCCCACACGGTGCCAAACAGCCCAATGTAGGGGCTGACCGAGCCCACCGTGCCCAGGTAGCTGAGGTTGCTTTCAACCACGTCCATTTCGCGCTGCAAACTCACCCGCATGGCACGACGAGCGCCGTCCAGTTGCGACGCGCCATCCAGGCGCTTTTCGCGCAGCTTCAAAAATTCTTTGATACCGCTGGAAAAGATGCGCTGCATGGGCGCCGGGGTGTGCTGGCCAGCATCTTGGTGCAAGTCAGCCAGGCTGCGGCCCGACCAGAACTCGCGCTCAAAAGCCTCGTTGCTGGCGCGCACGCGGCGCAAGCCAAAAATCTTGCCGAAGATGACCGCCCAACTGGCCAGCGACATCAACAGCAGACCGGCCATGACGATCTTGACGACCAGGCTGGCCTGCGCCACCAGTTGAAGAATGGAGAGGTCCTGGTTCATGTTGCAAGTTGGTTCATCAAAAAAGCGGGGATGCGCCGGGGCTGAAAGCTGGCGCTGTCGACACACCCCACACGGATTTCGCCCTGCGCCAAAAGTTCAGTGGCGCGCAAAGCTTGTTGCAAGAAAGTGATGGTGGCGCGGCCCAAGTGCTGCACCTGCACCGTGATGTTCAAGTAATCGTCCAGACGCGCCGGTTGAAGGTAACGGACCTGGGTGGCGCTGACGACAAACATCGCACCCGTCTCGTCGCGCAGCCGCTGCTGTTCGACACCCAAGCTGCGCAGCCATTCAGTGCGCGCGCGTTCAAAAAATCTCAGGTAGTTGGCGTAGAACACCACGCCGCCAGCATCGGTGTCTTCCCAGTAGATGCGCACAGGCACGCTGAATGGGGCCTGGGCGGCCATCACTGCAATCGGTTCAACCATGTCAACCCGATGATAAGCGGGCCGTCAAGCGGAACCCGCGGCCATGCGGGCAGAGCCGCAAGCAGCGAAGCGCGTCAGGCTTGACGCGCTTCGCTGCCGTGCGCGGAGGGCAGCGCGGCCGGCATGGTTTTCTTGGGCGAGGCCAGCATGCCGCGGTGCGCAGAAAGCGAGTTGGCAAACACAGGCGTGCTTCGTTCCACACCGAGCCAGCGGTTCAGTTGGAGCGAGAGCGCCTGCCACATGCTGAGCCGGGGTTGCGGCGCCATCAAGCTGCGCACCCCTGAGCCTCCCTGGGCGGCTGGCGACTCGTGGCCCTGTGCCAAGTCGCGCAGGGCGGCGGCCATGGCTGTGGCCGTTGCGGGCCGCGCGCCCGGCTCAAAGGCCAGAGCGGCTTGAACCATGAGCACCAGCGGTGTCGACAGGTCCGGCCGCAGAGTGGCCAGTGGCGTCGCAGGGCCTTTCAAAATCGCCCGCAAAAGGCCTTCAGGCGTGTCGTCGTTGAAAGCGCGGCGGCCGGTCAGCAACTCGTAGAGCACAGCACCGAGCGAAAAAACGTCTGATTGCGGCAGAGCGTTGCCGCCCACCAGTTGCTCAGGTGCGCGGTAACCCAGAGAGCCCAGATGCACATCGGCCAATTCGGCCACTTCGGCTTCGCGCAGCGCATCAACCAAGCCAAAGTTCAGCAGCTTGGGCCGGCCCATGCGCGTGAGAAAGATCGATGCAGGCTCCAACCCACCATGCACCACGCCACGGCTGTGGGCAAAGGCCAGGGCTGCGGCGATGCGCCGGGCCAGCTTTAAAATTTCGGCAATGTCAGGCTGCCAACCTTCATAGAGCGCGCGCTCCAGGTCTTGGCCGCTCAAACGCTCCATGGCCACGTAGACGCCATGTGCTGACAAGCCCGCGTCGTAAACCGCAGCGATGCCCCGGTGGCTGAGTTCAGACGCCGCACGCGCCGCGCGCAGCAATTGCCGGTCTACTGCGATGCGGGCCGACATCTTCAAACCAAATTGCAAGGTCTTGACGGCGACATTGCGGCTCAGCAGCGGGTCCCAAGCCTCGTAGACACTGCCATGCACGTCGTCGCTCAAGCAGTCTTGAAGCTGGTAGCGACCCACATGCGACAGGCGCGGCCCGTTGTGCAGCAGGTCCGCGTTGGCCGCGCGCAGCGCTGCGGTCGGCGGTGCCAACGTCAGGGACGTGCGGGGTTGCTGGGCTCTGGCGGTCATCAGGTCGCGTTATCGAGTTGGGTTGTACGTTGCGCTGGGTTGTGATGAGAATTTCGCACTACGAAAGCAGCATAGTCGTGCACTATTGGACACCTTACGCCCGAATGGGGGGGTGGTGCTCATTCAAGGCCCTGGGCGACATGAGCTGTTACGCATTGCTTGTGCCGCGTGACCTGAATGCCACGCTGCTGAGCCCGTCCACCTCAAGCCGCCGGAACGCTTCCGCCAACGATTCGGCCGACGTGGCAAAAGACAAGCGCAGGTGGCTGGCCGCGCCGCTGGGGCCGAAATCGCGGCCGGGCGTCAACACCACGTGGCGGCTGTTGATGAGTTCGTGGCACAGCGCCCAGCTGTCACTGCTGTGCCGGCTGCAATCGGCCCACACATAAAAAGCGCCGTCTGGCACAACCGGCACGGTAAAACCCAGGCGCTCAAGGCCGCGCAGGGCCAGGTCGCGTTTGCGCGCCAAGTCGGCACGGCGGCGCTCAAATTCAGCCAATGAATCCTTCTGAAAACAAGCCAGCGCGGCGGTCTGCGCGATGGTGCTGGGGCAGATGTACAGGTTCTGAGCCAAGCGCTCCACCGGCTCCACCAGATCCAAGGGCAGCACCAACCAGCCCAGGCGCCAGCCCGTCATCGCGAAGTACTTGGAGAAGCTGTTGATGGAGATGACATCGTCACCGTAGGCCAGCGCACTGCGTGCGTAGCGCTGGTCGTAGCTCAGCCCCAGATAGATTTCATCGACCAAAGTGACCCCGCCGCGCTGGCGCACGGTTTGCACGATGCGCTGCATTTCAGCAGGCTCGATCGAGGTGCCCGTGGGGTTGGACGGCGAGGCCAGCAGCACGCCGCGCGTGGCGGGGTTCCAAGCCTGGCCCACAGCCTGGTTGCTCAATTGAAAACGCTGCGCCGGGCCCGAAGGCAGCAGGCGCGGCGCGGCGCCAACGGCGCTCACGAAATGCCGGTTGCAGGGGTAACAGGGGTCCGGCATCAGAACTTCATCGCCAGGCTCGAACAGGGCCGTGCAGATGAGCTGCAAAGCAGCCGAGGCACCGGCGGTCACGACGATGCGCGCGGGGTCGATGTCCAGTTGCCAGCGCTGCGCATACCAGCCGCTGATGGCTTGGCGCAAGGCTGGTAAACCGGTGGCCTGGGTGTAGGGCGTGCGCCCGCTGTCGAGACAAGCTTTGGCAGCGGCCACCACGGCTGGCGCGGCGCCCATATCGGGCTCACCAATGTTCAGGTAGATCATCGGCGAGCCGCCCAGCAAAGGGTCGCAATCCGGTGACTGTGCCAGGCGCTGCGCGGCCTTGGCCATCTCCATCACGTAAAAAGGTTCAATAAAACGCAATCTGGAGGCGAGTTTCACGCTTCAGACCCGCCCAATCAACGCCGAAGAACGACTTGCCATGAGCAACATCGCCATTTCGTACGCACGGTTCAGTTCAGCGCCGCAGGGTGAAGGGCACTCGCTCACTCGACAACTGGAGAACGCACAAAAGTACGCAGACCAACACGGCCTTGTGATCGACCGAAAGTTGAGAGACGAAGGGTTCTCGGCGTGGGACGGTTCAAACATTAGCAAGGGTACGCTAGGGAAGTTCTTGAAGCTGGTTGAGGCTGGCAAGGTTCCGCAAGGTGCGACCCTGATCGTCGAGTCGTTTGACCGTCTGTCGCGGGCGACGCCGAGACAGGCGCTGCCAATCTTTACCTCGATTTGGCCTGCTGCCGGTTCCGTTGACACCAACCTAGGCTCGTTGAGCCTTTTCGAACTCGATCGGACTGACATAGCCAAGCGTCGAGTGTCGGCGCGTTGGGTTGTAGAACCGCTCGATGTAGTCGAACACATCTGCCTTGACATCATCACGCGTTCGGTAGACCTTGCGCGCGATCCGTTCGGTCTTCATTGAGCTGAAGAAGCTTTCCATCGCCGAGTTGTCCCAGACCTCGCCAGCACGACTCATGCTGCACTGAATGCCTTGCGCCTTGAGCAGGTCTTGGAAGTGCCCACTCGTGTATTGGCTGCCTTGGTCGGAGTGATGCAGCAGCGCCAGCGGTTTCCCGCGACGCCAGACGGCCATCATCAGCGCATCGGCCACCAGGTGCGAGGTCATGTGGTTCTGCATCGACCACCCCACAACGCGCCTGGAGAACAGGTCCAGCACCACGGCCACGTACAGCCAGCCCTCGGCCGTCCAGATGTAGGTGAAGTCAGCCACCCACTTCTGGTTCGGTGCGTCGGCCGTGAACTGGCGATCCAGCACGTTGTCGGCGATCTCGCTGCGCACGCCCTCGTCCTTGGGCAGGCCACGCCGGCGCGGCCTGGCGCGCAGCCCCAGCCCCTGCATCAGCCGCTCAATGCGATGCAGACCGCATTCAAAGCCCAGCGCCAGCACATCGAACCACACCCGGCGTGCGCCATAGGTGCGGTCGCTGTCGATGAAGCTCTGCTTGATGCGCTTGCCGAGCTCGTCGTCGTCGATCTCGCGTTGGCTGCGCGGCCTGTCCAGCCACGAATAGAACCCACCCCGCGAGACACCGAGCGCCCCGCACATCAACGCCACCGGCCAGATTCCTCGGTGCTTGGCCACGAAGCCGAACTTCACATCGACTCCTTGGCAAAGTAGGCCGCGGCTTTTTTCAGGATGTCGCGCTCCATCTTGAGCTTGGCCACTTCCTTGCGCAGCCGGTCCAGTTCGGCCTGCTCGGGCTTCATCACGCCCTTACCTGGAAATGCCTGCTGCGGGTCTACCGCCAACTCCCTGATCCAGGACCTGAGCACCGTCTGGTGCAACTCCAGGTCTCGCGCGGCTTGCGCCACCGAGACCCCACGCTCCTTGACCAGCCTCACCGCCTCAAGCTTGAACTCTCGGCTGAACTGCCGTCTTGCCGCCATAAACCACCTCCGGTTTCGTACCGCACCTTAACAAGGTGTCTTCTAAACCGGCAGCAGGCCAGTTGAGGCAAGTGTCGTGCTGAGTTGTGGGGCGATTCGACTAAGCATCGTCCGAAGGTCAAGTATCTGAATTGGGTTCCCGCCGATTGCATCAAGGAACGGTTGATGGCGCTCCCACTTCGACTTGTCGCCGACGACCTTCGTCACAGCTAGCACGTATGTGAATGATCTCTCGCCAGAGGCATGAAGTACCGCGGCCATGAATGCTTCAGACCACTTCGGCTTTACTAGCTCGCGGAATGCTCTCCACCGCTCTCTGCCACTCACCACCCTGTTGTCTTGAATGGCGCGAAGCTCCGCCGCAGGATCGAAACCACCTTGCCAACTCTTGCAACTGATGACAACGACGCGCTCAGGCCCTGTCCGTTTTGGGTGGAAGCCGATGACATCAATGTCGCTGTGATTCGAGTCTTGTTGGGACTCGAATTCTGGGTGGTCGCGTCGAGGCAGGAACTTCAAGTTGTGCCGAACAAAGTACCCCTCGTGGAGAAGGTACTCCTCAGCAATCTGCTCCAGTATGTCTTCTTTGGTGGCCATCGTCTGTCCTGAAAGATGCCGTAGTGCTCGATGCCCCGTGCTTCTAGACGCTGGAACTAAGGCTGTCCCATGAAGGCAGAGCCACGTTGAATCCGCGACTTGTGCGCGTCAGCTATGAAGTGGGCCAGCTTCTCGTGGTCCTTCCATTTCGCCGTCCGTCTGGTTGCGTCGAAGTCCTGAGTGCTGATAATTCCTCGAAGAACCTCGATTGGTTGATCGCGCAGCCACAATCGAAATTCGCTCTCACCGCGAGTTGTCCACTCGGTGTGGATGTCGGGTAGCGCGACATCCTTCTTCACCTTCGGAGTTGGCTTTGTCTTCTCAGCGCCAGGCGGAAGATCAGACAGCAGTGCTTCGATCTTCTCGGCAAACTGTGGATTCTGCTTTGCTTCATCTGAGATCACCGTGACTAGGCCGCGCAATAGGTTGATCAGCGCTTTTTCGTTTCGCATAGTGTCTTGATTTCGTTCGTCAAACCGCGAAGTGATTCGTAGGCATCACCGTACTTGCCCTTGAAGGTCTTGATGTCAGCGTCAACGTCAGCGCCGCGAGCGACCGCTGTTGTTTGCTTGATGGTGTTCGCGAACAGGGGCGGCTGCGCAATCGCGTCTGGGTCACCAAAGCGCCCGAGCCGTCGTGCTTTGAGGTCGCCGATGACGCGGTCATGTAGGCCGTTCGCTTGACGCTTCGTTGCGACGATGCCCAGTGCTGGTATCTCGCGATCAATCTGCTCCGAGAACCGCTGAACATTGTTCACGATCTGGTAAATGCCCCATGTAGACACGATGTCTGGGATCGTGGGGATGACATAACCAGTTGAAATTCGCAGTCCGTTCTTCGTTACTACGCCGAGGCTTGGTGGGCAATCGATGATCACGTAGTCGTATCGGTCGATCACAGGGCTCAGCGCGCTTCGCAGGACTTCGATTGGATTCACCGTGTAGTTGTCAAGCTGCGCGATCTGAGGAATGCGATCTTGCAGGTCGATCAGACGGATGCTGCTTGGCAATAGGTCGAGTCGGGCGATGCCATCCGAGATTGTCGACACGCGGCGCGTGATCGCTTTTTCGATTTCGAACCTAGGTTCGTTGTGCGGGTTCAGGCGGTCTTCGAACAGTTGAGCGATCGTGCAACCGCTCTTGTCCAGCTCTTCCCACTTGTCTTCGGTGATCAATGTGACCGTGGCATTCGTCTGCGGGTCCAGGTCCACCACCAAGACGTGCTTGCGGTGTTCTTGCGCAAGGATTTCCGCGACAGCGACTGCGGTCGTCGTCTTGCCGACGCCGCCCTTTAGGTTGATAAAGCTCAGGACATGCGTCGTCTCGCCCTTGAAGCTGCTGACCCAAGCATTGATCTTTTCTGCCTGCCAGACGGGGCCGCTCTGAAGCGTCTGGATCGGCCGAGGGAAGTGGTCGTACCGCAGTCGCCAGTTGTTCACTGCCTGCTTGGTCACGCCCGCAAGCTCGGCGATCTCGGCGATGCCGAGTAGTCCTTCAGTGGTCATCGGAACTCCTTCTTGGGTCGATGGCCACACGATAGCGCAGTTCTGTTTACGGTGTCAACAGAATGGCTTGTATGAGTACGAATGTTGGCGTTGGCCTGGCTGTGACGCGGCGCCCCTTGGGCGAATGTCCTCAGGTGGACGGTTGACGGCAGGCCACAGTAAGCTGGATCACGGCTCCAGTTCCATCTGGTGCATGCGAAGCAGGAACTCCTTCAGTCGCATCTTTCGAGCCTGTGGCTCCGCCGATGGCTGGTACGGCTTGCTCAGCGCTTCGGCGAGGATCACGCGGCCAGCTTCACCTGCTGGCACCGCCTTCGATTCGGTGAGGCTCGGGCCGCGCTGTTCGCGTGACATCGAGCCGATGAGTTCGTGGACCTTCATGGATGTCTCCTTGTTCTGGTTTGTCGTGCTCGTGTGATCACTTGCGCCGCTTCGCAGCGTGCGCCGTGAGCAGCGAGCCGTTGTATCGGATGTCGCACTCTTCGACGTAGCACATGTACTCGGCGACGATCTGACGGAGCATGTGGCCTCGCGATGTCGCCGCGTCGTCGGTGACAGCATCGAGTCGGGCGAGCAGTTCGGCAGGCATCCGAAATGTGATGACCCGCGACGGTGGATTCAAGCGACGGCGTTCTTCTTCCTTGGCACGAAGAGCGGACTCCTTCAAGGCAATGATGCAGTCGTGCAAACTCTTGCTTCGGCTCAGTTGTGCCAGTTGGTCTTCTTCGGACTCGTCTGGTTCATCTTCAAGTAGTGGGAATGAATAACTACCCATAGCGCGCTCCTTTTATTCAATGTTGACGCGCTGTATTTACGAAGAACACATAGAAGTACATGATGAAGTGCGCCGCTGTTCTCGCGCAAACCGCATTGCGTCGAGTGAAGCCAATCGCTCTTGCATAGCCACTGGCGGGAAACCTGGATCGGGTAGGTCCTTGAGCGTGTGTCCCAGGCTTTCGACCAGCAACTTCGCGATGTCGTACGAGCCCAGGTGAAGCGACCAACGTGTTGGATACCCCGCTCCTGACTTGTCGCGGCCACCAATCTTCTCTTGCTTAAAGTACCGACACCAGATCTCGAGCCCGTCGTATCCGTAGGCGCGTTTGATGTCGAGCTTGCTCAATTGAACAGTTAGGTAATTCGACTTCCAGCGGCCAGGGTCAGCCTTGAATGCCTGACACAACGCGGGGAATACGAACTCGCGGGCGATCTGATCAGCATCTGGAGCGGACTTCTTCCGACCTGAGTTCGGGCGTGATCCACCGTGCTTCCGTACTTGATTGTCTTCACCCATGTCGATCCTCCGTGTTGAACTTGGTTGATGTTCTATTTACGGGAAATCAAGTGGACGACTGGATGTTCTCACCCACGGGAAGGACATGAATCGAGGACGACGAGGACGAAGGACAGAACTTGAAAGTTCTCACTCATAAAAATAACCTATTTCTTATAGGTGAGATCAATCAAGTTTGTCGCTTTACCTCTTGCGGTCCCTCCGCTGAAGCGGACGTCCAACCGCAGGGTTTTGGAAGTGATGAGTCGTGCGCTGCGCGCCCGTCACACACTTCCAGAACACTGTTTGGTCGGCTTCGCCGATCTGGCCTGAGAGAAGTACCAGCGGGTTTGCTCGGACGAGGCGGCTTTGCTGGTCGTGCTGGCTGAGCTGGTCGATCCAGTGTTGCTGGTTGAGCTGGTCGGGCAGGTAGTGCTGGACGAGCAGGACGGGCTGGCAAAGCACGTTGTGTAGGACGCGAGTGGTGTCGTCCGTCCATGTTGGCGATGTCCCTCAGTAGCCCTTCAAGATGTGGCGTCGCCATGTCGTACTCCTTGTGTTCCAAGTGGTACTTACCAGCCAAGGCGGAATGTTTACCAATTTCATTTAGTAAACCACCGTAAGCCTGATGCCACTTTTTAGGCGTTACAGGTACCGACCAACAGGTCGAATGTGTTGCTAGTTATTATCTCGGTCATGTTCTAAACATTTTGGAGTTAGGAATGGCAAAGGAGAAGAAGGCGCAAGTCATCACGGATACTCAGTTCCGCCGAATCGTCGCAGTCGTTCGATCTTCAGGCTATGCGAAGCGGAATATGGCTCTGCTTCATGTGTCGTTCAACCTGGGACTCAGAGCCAAGGAAATGGCCTCCCTGCTGATCCGTGATGTCCTGACCCCATCGGGTGAACTGAAGGACGAGGTGCTGCTGACGAAGGCAAGCACGAAGGGCGGGAAGCAGCGGCTGGTGTACCTCGCGAACAAGGATGTTCGACGTGCCCTGACCGAGTACGTCAAGGAGCGGACGATTCATGAGGACGAGCAGCCTCATCCCGAGGCACCCTTGTTCAAGTCTCAGAAGGGTGGAGCGTTCAGCCCGAACACGATGCAGATGCTGTTCAAGAGGATGTACGTAGCGGCGGGTATGGACGGAGCGTCCAGTCATTCGGGAAGACGCACCTTCGCGACCTCCCTGATTGAACGAGGAGTCGATATCAAGGCGGTTTCTAGCCTTATGGGACATAGCACTGTCGCGATGACAGCGCACTATGTTGAGGACAACCCAATCCGTCTTCGGAAAATATGCGAAGACGTTCAAGCTGGTGTTCGCGCTTGATGGAAATTGCGTAACGCCGCTCAGATTTCCAGAGGGCTGGATAGTATTCAACTGCTGCATCACAACGCAGTATGTGAATTCCAACCAACCGAATGGAGATTTAGTATGGCAACCACCAAGACCGAAGTTCAAGCCGCTGTGAAGACCCCGAAGGCCAAGCGTCCGCCGCAGCCGCTGGCGTCGCGTGTTTCGGACCAGCTCACCAAGGCCGTCCTGAGCAAGAAGATCACGAAGGACGAACTGGCGAAGCTCGTCGCGCACGTCACGAAGCTCGAAGCGTTCGTTGACGCATGAAGTTCAGCCTCGGCCAATGCGTCGCAACACGCGGCGCGGCCAGGCTCATGGAACAACTCGGCCTGAGCCCCATGAGCCTCCTGGCTCGCCATGCCAGCGGCGATGACGGCGACCTCAGCGGCGACGACAAAGCGCTGAACGCCGCCGCCATCGCCAGCGGTCAAGATCGCGTGTTCAGCGCGTACAACTTTCCCAGCGGCGACAGGCTCTGGGTGATCACCGAGTGGGATCGGTCAGTGACGACGATCCTGCTCCCCGACGAGTACTGACGATGTGCGCGCCCATCGAGCGGTACACGTTGACTTGGGCCTGCGGCGACCTCAGCGACCACCCCGAGTTCCAACCCTGGGCGACGCCGCAGGAGATGCTGGCGTTCGGCGTGTTCGAGGGACGGTACCTGAACAGCACGCAGCACGAGTACCCGCGCGAGTGGTTCACCGACGCGCGGCTCTCCGACACCCCTGATCCCAGCCTGAACTGCTTCGGCGTGAAGTCACGTATGCCGTTGTCCGAGTGGCAGGTCCGTGGCTGGGTCCATCCGCAAGACCCGTTCGGCTGGTTCCAGTGGTACGCACGGTTCTACCTTGGTCGCCGCACCGAAGATGACATCCGCCAGATCAAGCGGTGGGCCGCGTTCAAGCGGCACTTACGCCAAGTTGCCTTGTACGGCGGTGGCGACACCACTTGTCGTCGTCGCCAGCGGCAGGCGCTGCTTCAGTGGAGCCACGACCCATATCCCGATTGTCCACGGGCCCTGAAGACTACTGCTTGATTGCGGCTTGGATGATCACTTGGACGGAAATCCCTGGAGATGCAGGGTGAACATCCTGAATCTGTGCAACTTCACTGAACGTGTTCTTTTTCGGCATCGCGGCCCTTCGGGATGAAGTCGTCCTAACGCCCGAGGTCAGGACTTCAAAGCCTGCACCTTCAAGTGTTTTGATAGCCCATATCTTCCGATCAGTGATTTCGCTCGGAGAGCCCGTGCCGCGCTCGATGACACGGACATCAGGCTGGACACCGCGCTGTTCCATGTGAGAGCACCAAGCGAGTAGCCGCTGTGGAAACGGCTCATTTGGCTTCAGCAGCTTGTATGCCCGCCATGTAAGCGGCGCTGGCGTCTTGTCGCTCCAAGCGTTAGGACCAGCGGCGTGCAGCACATGCGCCACAAGGCGTTCAGGGTCTACCAGCGCCCAGATGGCGTACGGCTTCATAGGAACCTCCTAAAGGCACATCGGCGCTTTGCATGCGGGCTTTAGGGCAGCCGCTCGCCGTGTGAGCCATCAACACCGTTCGCGGTGATGCACTTAGGTCACGACCCGTACTCAGAGAGTCTTCAAGCAGGCCGTCGTCGACGGCACGTCCTTTGCTGAGCCCCGTTCTTCGTGGCAGTTACGGCGTCAGAACGGCAGTTCTTCGTCAAACGGCTTACCAAGAAGCTGCTCGTACAACCCAGGAGGCCTGACCACCATCGGCTCAGGCCTCTTTGCATTCCAAAGCACGACTGGCCAATGCCTACCCACGTCACGGTAGGCCTCACGTAAAACGTGGGCGTTTTGCGTACTGATGATCAGTTTGGGCTGTGCGCCTGTGGTCTTTGAAAACCCTTTCCCCAGGTTCCGACCGAAGTACAGATCATGAGGACGACGCTCGTAGTGCAGGCCACCGACATCGACGATGTCATGAAGCGGCAGGTTCGTACCTTGGCGTCTCGCAGCCCGCAACTCTGCGACATCATCCGCGTGGACCATCCGCTTTCTGTCGAAATCACGTTGGTCGGGCTCATGGAAGACCAAGGCTATACGGTGGTACCCGATTGGAATCTTGACGACCTTGCCGTCTGGCCTTTCAAAATCTCGGTACTTTCCTGTCCCAAGCCCAAACCACTGCCACCATGGTCTGTCAGAGGTCATCAGCGCCTGAAGGGCCATATTGCTGAAGAGGAGCACCTCGCCATGAAGTGGCGGAGACTTCCAATCGTCGTACTCTTCCTCCCACACCTGAGAGGCCGTGGACCCCTGTAACCCTGCGGCGTCGAGCGCCGATTGGAGGTTCTTGAGGGTGGTGGCCTTGTCGAGCGCACCACTTCTGTATGGTGACTTGGACGTGTAGTACTGAATGGTGAAGGTCGTCTGGCCAAGATCGTGGACGAACTCGGTCAGGTGACGACCCTTTGACACGTAACGTGTGCGGGTCAAGTCTTCGAGGCGGGCTTCGGCTTCAAGAACCTGCTCGTTCGTCCGATGACAGTACAGAACTTTGTACCGTTGATCGACAAGGGCTCGAACGATGTCGTCGCTATTCAGACGGGTGATGAGGAAGACATTCAAGGGCCAAGCCCTGGCCCAGTTGTTTGGCTTCTCGTTTGACGATGAGCATACCGCGAGGTATGCAGCTACCCTTTCTGCAGTCCTGTGACGTATGGGCCTAGAACTCACGACCTACGACCCTGTTCAGCGGTTTCGCGATCCCCGTGTGCGACGCCGCGTTGGGCTTGTGCTTAAGTACGTTGAGAAGATGGTCAAACACGATGCGGTTGTAGAGATCCACTACAAGCGTCTTCGGCAGGTCTTCGGAAATACGAAGACAAAGGGCTCGCTGGCGCAGTACCTCTACGCGAACCTGCTGCATCAAGAGCTTTGGTACGCGAAGGGCTTGCACCCTTACTCGTACCGTGCCAAGCCAGATGGCTTGGCAAAGATCAAGCGGCTGCTTGCGGAGACCGCCTAGATCTGGACGCCCTTATTGGTGTGGTGGCCCAAGATTGCCAGAAATTTCACTATATGAAATTTCTACTGGATAAAATGTGTTTCGCTGGTCACTCAATCACATAAAACGGCTCGATGTGCTGCAGCCGGCTGGCCAGGCGGTGGGCCATGTCAGTTGGCGCCTGTTGACTTCAGGCTGATGCGGCGCGTGCTGCGCGGGCCGCTTCAACTTCCACGCTGCGCAGGTCGGCCGCAGTTTTGTCCAGCACACCGTTCACGTACTTGTGCCCGTCGGTGCCACCAAAACTTTTGGTCAGCTCGACGGCCTCGTTGATGACCACACGGTAAGGAATGTCCAGGCAGTTGCTCAGCTCCCAGGCGCCGATCAACAAGGCCGCATGTTCAACGGGCGACAGCGCTTTGCTGCGGCGGTCCAGATGTTTTTCCAGCGCTTCATCCAGCGCAGCCGCGTCTTGCACGCAGCCGTGCAGCAGCGCGTCGAAGTGCGCACTGTCGGCTTTGTCAAATTCCGGCTGTTCGCGCATGTGGGCGTCGATGGCGCCCGCGTCGGCTCCCGAAACCAGCCACTCATACAGGCCTTGCAGGGCCAGTTCACGTGAGCGGCGGCGCGGGTTTTGGCCGGCCGGGCGTCGTTTGGCGTTGGGCTTCTTGCGCGGTGGTGTTTCGTCGCTCACGAGAGGTCTTCCACCAGGTTGGCCAGTTCAACGGCAACGCGGGCCGCGTCGCGCGCTTTTTCTTCCACTCGTGCCTCGGCTTGAGCCTGGTTCTCCACCGTGAGGATGGCATTGGCGATAGGCACGCCGTTGTCCAGGCTGACCCGCATCACGCCGGCGCCACTTTGGTCGGCCACCAGTTCAAAGTGATAAGTTTCACCGCGCACCACACAGCCGATGGCCACCAACGCATCGCAGTCACCGTCTTCGGCCAGCAACTTCAAAGCCAGGGGAATTTCCAGCGCGCCGGGTACGGTGATGTGTCGAATGTCTTTGGCCCGCACGCCCAGTGTTTTCAGCTCGGCCACGCAGATGTCGGCCATGCGTGCGGTGATGCTGTCATTGAAGCGGGCGCGGACGATGGCGATGTTCAGCCCGTCCCCGACAAGCTCGGCGAGTTCGCCCTTGTCTGATTTCTGCATGTCGTTGTTCTTCTGGAAAAAAGGAGGAAAGCGTCTTATGGGCGCGGCGGTGGCGGAACAAAGCCCGTCACCTCCAAGCCATAGCCCGTCATGCTAGGCATCTTGCGCGGCATGCCCAGCAGTTTCATCTTGGCGACACCTTGGGCACGCAATATTTGAGCGCCGACGCCGTAGGTGCGCAGGTCCCACGGGCCCCGGCTGGCTTCGGGTTTGCGCAGCGCCGGCAGCAGCTGCGGCAGCAATACGTCGGCCGCGTTGCCGGCATTGAGCAGCACCGCAATGCCAGCCGGCGCTTGGCGCAGTTGCGTCAGCGCGGCTGCCAGCGGCCATGAATGGCCAGAACCGGTGATGTCCAGCAGGTCCGCTGCCGTGAAGGGCTCGTGTACCCGCACCAGCACTTCGTCCTGCGGCGTCCAGCGCCCGTGGCGCAGTGCGAGGTGAACTTGGCCGCTGCGGTCGCGGTAGGCGTGGCATTGAAAGCTGCCGAAGGGCGTTTCGAGCTGGCGCTCGCCCACGGGCTCGATCAGGCTCTCGTTTTGGCTGCGGAAGCTGATGAGGTCAGCGATGGTGCCGATCTTCAAGCCGTGTTCACGCGCAAAAATTTCCAGGTCCGGCAGCCGCGCCATCGTGCCGTCGTCTTTCATGATCTCGCAGATGACGGCGGCGGGTGACAGGCCCGCCATGCCTGCGAGGTCGCAGCCGGCTTCGGTGTGACCCGCGCGCATCAAGACGCCACCGTCTTGCGCTTGCAGCGGAAAGATGTGGCCTGGTTGCACCAGGTCGGCGGCCTTGGCATCGCGGGCTACGGCGGCCTGTACGGTGCGCGCGCGGTCAGCGGCCGAAATGCCAGTGGTCACGCCTTCCGCTGCCTCAATGGACACCGTAAACGCCGTGCTGTGGCGCGTGCCGTTGCGCGTCGTCATGGGTGGCAGTTGCAAGCGCTCGCAACGATCGCGCGTGAGCGTCAGGCAGATCAGCCCGCGCCCAAAACGGGCCATGAAATTGATGGTCTCTGGCGACACGTGGTCGGCTGCCAGGATGAGGTCGCCCTCGTTCTCGCGGTCTTCCTCGTCCACGAGAACGACCATGCGGCCGGCAGCCAGTTCGGCAACCAGCTCGGGAATCGGTGAAATGGGCATCGCCCGATTGTAGAAGGCGCGCCAGCTCAGGCTGGTCGGCGCAAGCGCAAGCGCAGGTCAACGCCCACGGGCTGCACGTCCACAAAGCGCCAGGTCATGGCTTCAGCCAGGCTATCAATCCGTCCGATCGCCGCCATTTCGCGGCCGTCGCCCAAGAGCTTGGGCGCCAGGTAGACCAGCAATTCGTCCACCAGCCCGGCGCGCAGCAGCGACGCATTGAGCTTGTGACCCGCTTCGATATGCAGCTCGTTGACCTCACGCCGCGCCAGTTCGAGCAACATCGCAGCCAAGTCGACCTTGCCGTGTTCATCCGGCCGGTAAACCACTTCGGCACCTGCAGCTTGCAGCGCGGCTTCGCGCGTGGCGTTCGGCGTGGCTGCAAAAAACAGCACCTGACCCGGCGGTGCCAGCAAACGCGCATGCGTGGGCGTCATAAGGTGCGAATCGACCACCACGCGCAAGGGCTGCTTGGCTGTGGGCACCAAGCGCACATCCAGCCGGGGGTCGTCTTCCAGCACCGTGCCGATGCCGCTGAGCACGGCGCCTGCGCGTTTGCGCCAAGCATGGCCATCGGTGCGCGCAGGCTCGGCGGTAATCCATTGGCTGGTGCCATCGGGCAAGGCGGTGCGCCCGTCCAAAGAAGCGGCGATCTTCATGCGCACCCAAGGCCGGCCGCGTTCACAACGTGAATGAAAGCCGATGTTCAGTTCGCGGCAGGCCAGGGCCAGCTCATCGCCTGCAAAGTCCACGGTGATGCCAGCGTCTCGCAACTCTCGAACACCTCGCCCTGCCACTTGGTGAAACGGATCACCGACCCCGATGACCACGCGCGAAACGCCAGCCGCGATAAGCGCATCAGCGCATGGCGGCGTGCGCCCATGGTGTGAGCAGGGTTCCATCGTCACCCACGCCGTGCTGCCGCGAACAACCGCACCGGCTTGCTGTGCTTGTGCCAGCGCATGCGCCTCGGCATGCGCCTGACCGGCCGCCTGCGTGAAGCCTTGAGCCAGAACCCGGCCGTCTGCATGACCGATGACACAACCCACACGCGGGTTGGGCTCGCTCAAGCCCACCGACTGCTGGGCCAGGGCCAGAGCTTCGTGCAGCCGTTGTTCGTCAAGCGCTTGCAGCATGGGAGATTGAAAGATCAGGGTGGCAAAGCCAGGTGTTCGAGCGTGTTGCTGTTGACAAAATCGCGCGCGGCTGGGTTGGCGGGCCCGTCGGTCGGGCAGGTGTGGGCTGAGCGGATCACCAAGAAGTTCTGCTCGCGCAGGTTGCCCATGGGCGCGGTTTGTACCTGCTGCCGGGCCGCGTCAAGATACCCGTAGACCCTGGGGTGCTGCTCGTTGGCAACCCACTGGCTCTCGCTGGTCGCGGGCGTGTAGCGGCACAGGCGATGGTCGATCACGGTGCCCGTGGGTAAGCCGTTGTCCTGCACGTGCCATGGAACGTTGGGCTGGTCGCTGAACGGCTGCGGCAACAACATGGCTGTGCCTTGCCAGAGGCGATTGGCGCTGGCTGAAACGGCGCAGTAGTAGTTCACGGCGGTGCGCCCTGCGGCCTCGGTGCTGAGCGTGGGTGCGTCGTCAAAACACTGATAACTGCGGCCACCAGCCAAGTCCAGGCGGATGTTGAGGTTGCGCAAGGGGCTCGCGGGCGATTCGGCGTCCGCAGCCGTGGGCGCATTGGCGCCGGTTGAAAAACGCACCGCGCCTGCCAGAAGGTGCATCTCGGTATTGCTGCTGCACCAGGCCAGATTCCAATACGCCAATTGCGCAGTGGTCGTGCCGGCTTGCACCGTGCACTGCCCAACAATCAAGCCTGTGGCGTTATTGAAGACCCAGGCTATGGTGCCGCTGTTGGTGCCGTCCAGGAGTGGTTTGAAGACGCTTCGGGAGCCGTCCAGAACCAGTGTTTGGGCTTCTAACGGAATTGACACATGCCGGTTCAGCACCGGGCTGTCGGGCTGGGAGACAGTCTCTCGCCGCAGCAGATCGGCTGTGCTGTTCGGGCCCATGGCAGCGATGATGCTGTTGAGGCTGATGGCTCCGGCCTCGCTTCCAGTTCGATCAGTCCATTGCACCCGAATCTGCACGTCTTTGAAGCCAGGCGTAGAAGTATCCCTGATGCTGCGCACGATGGTAAATGCCGTGTTAGAGCCTGGCGCGGCGGGCAGTGCGGTGGTTGATGCGCCGGCTGGCATGTCGCCGTAAGCGCGGCGCACGCCCGTTGCATCCGTGTCTTGTTGCACGAACGACCGCAAGGACTCCATCTCTTGCTGCCCGATGCGCACGGCTTCCGACCGCTGCTTGGATACCTCGGCGTTGTAGCGCAGCGTGGCCTGCACACCGACCACGCCCAGCATGCCAAACGACATCACGGCTAACGACACGAGCGCTTCGACCAGCGATACGCCGCGCTGCTTCGACGCTGAGCCTTCAGCTTGACGCGCAATAGCGGGCTTGATCCAAGCGCGCATCAAAAGTCTTTCCAACTTCCGGGCACACGAACGATGGTGCCTTGGGTATTGCGGATGCGGTCGATCACAGCGCGGTC
The DNA here is from genome assembly GCA_965249635.1 of Rubrivivax sp. Classification (GTDB taxonomy): domain Bacteria; phylum Pseudomonadota; class Gammaproteobacteria; order Burkholderiales; family Burkholderiaceae_C; genus Rubrivivax. The sequence goes on from OZ252249.1 coordinate 1,421,795, forward strand.
GTAAAAGACGTCCAGCGTCCCATTTCCACTGAGTGTCTGTTCAGCGATCAATGCCCCGCGAATCAAACCTGTAGTGCTTGCGACTGAGGCTGGTCCGCGGCTGTAGGCCATTCCGAACATTTGCAAGTTGTCGTTAATTTGAAGCTCGCCTTGAACGATCAGCAACACTGGGTTGTCTGCGGTGCCCAGGGCTACCGGCGTGTCGATCCTCAAATTGCCGATAACCCAGACCGGCCTCCCAGGGTTGGCCGCGACCTTAACTTGAACATCGGTAAGGCAGCTGCCTGCGCTTTCACAGGCTCGAATAGTGCTCATTTGGTTGGCAAACCGGGCAGCCGGCATGCCAAGGAATTGTTCGAAAACGGCGTCACCGGTAAGGGAGCCAAGGTTGCTGTCCTGTACTACGCCGACGTTGGGCGAAGCGGAGCCTGCCGCTCCGATGGCAATCATTCCCGTGTTGTTGCGTTGGTTGCCAAAGATGATGGTGGTGCCGTTTGAAGTTGCGTCCGTATTGACGGCTTTACTGGACGGTAGGCCCGAGAGCGTTTGCCCCACCGTCACCGCCGCCTGCGGCCGCGCCGCAAGCGCGGGTACCAACGCAGCCTTGATTGAAACCAGCGCCGCTGCGCCGGAGCCGGCACCGCGAACTTCGGCCTGTGAAAGGCAAGTTTCGTCTGGGCTGGTGCATCCGCGCGACTCAATGGTCAAGAATCTGGGGTAGGGCAAGCCCAGGTCTCGAAACCGCACGCGAAAGGCCGGCTGCGGGCTTGCGCCCGATGCCACGACCACGCCAGGCGCGCCCGCATTGGGGCAGCCACAGGCCCAGCCAGCCGCGCCCGCGCCCAGCTGGCAACCCGGCGTCGCGGCCGCAGCGGCTGCGCCACTGTTGGTCAAGTCGGCCACGTACCGCTGCCTGAACGTGTTGGCATTGCTGCCCGCCGCTGGCGCCGTGCACTGCGCATCAATTTGCCCTGCATTGAGCATCGCCACCGCCCACTCGAGACCGGCTTCTGCGGCTTCAAAGGCCTGCGTGGCGCGGTATTGGTTGGCGGACGTGCGTTGCTCAAAAATGAGGTTGCGGCTGGTGTAAGCCGCCACCATGGAGACCACAAAAAAGAGCCCCATCACCACCAACAAGGTGGCCACACCGGACTGGCGGCGAGCGCTCACGGCATCTGCTCCACACAGGTGTCAACGACCGCGTCGTTGCGCACACGCACTTGAGTGCGAATGGTGCGCACAACGCTGGAATCGTGTGCGGCTGTACCGGTGATGGTGACGCTGATGTTGCGCAATTGTTGGTAGGCCGGGCAGGGCGCGTCTCCTGCCGTGCAGGTCAAGACGTTGGTGCCAGGGCGTGCGCGATTGCGGCAATCGGCATTGCCCGCTTCGCAGCGCAAGGCTACACATTCAACCCGCGGCTCGATGACCAGCCCGCCTGCGTCGGCCACAGTCATGACTGCTGGGTCGGTGACCGGCTGCCAATTGAGTGCGCCCGAACTGGGCTGCATACCGAGCGCGGCTTGGATGGTGCCGTTGGACACCCGAAAGCCGCGATGTTCGTTGGCATCGACGGCTTGGTTGTCAACAGCGTTCCGGTCCGCGTAGGTGAAGCGGACCGGTCGCAGGGGTTCGGCGCTGGTCGGCAGTTCCATGCCGGCGTAGGGGTTGTCGCGGCCCACGCCGGCTGCGGAAGCCTCCGCTGTTCCCAGATGGGCATCCTTCCAGTAACCCGCGCGCCGCAAGTCGCGGGAAATGAGGTCGGCCGCCGCACGCAGGTCTTGCTGAATTTGTGTTTCAAGCATCAAGCGGCGGTTGTCAGCCAACTGGCCGGCCACCATCAAGCTGGCCGCCGCGACGATGATGAGCCCGATGGCAATGCCCACCATCATTTCCACGATGGACAAGCCGCGCTGAACACGCCTGCTGTTGCTGTGGTTCATTTGTTTGCCGAGCATCAGCATGCAGCCACCCGTTTGACCGTGCCGCTCGGCGAGCACGTGCTGATAACGCCTGCAGCGTTGACCGAGGTGCGCAGGGTGCCCAATTCGGAACTGGACAATTCAGCCTGCCAGTCGGTCGGGTCGCTGTACCGGGGGGTGGTCGAGCCTGTCGGTGTTTGCGGTGCGGGGTAGAAATTAACTTTGCTTTCAGCCGAGCTGGATGCACTCAAGACCAAACCGGTGGAGGCCGGGAGGCGAAACGAACGCAGCTCGACATAGCTGCCCGTGCAAACGCTGCCCGAGCTGCGTAAGCAGTTGCAACTTCCATTGAAACCACCGTCGATATACAGCACGTAACACGACTGCTGCGCGTCGCCACTGACCACCAAGGACAACTGCAATTGCCGCCGCACCGCCTCGCTGCGCGCGAATTGCAGGTCGGTCACCAGCGTGGAATTGACGGTTTGCAGCCGTTGTGTGCCGATCAAGTCTCTGATCGAAGGTGCAGCCAAGGTCATCAACACCAACAGCACGGCAACTACCACCATCAACTCGATGAGGGTGAAGCCTTGCGTTGTTGGCCTTGCGCTTGGGCTGTGCGGGCGGCAGCTCACTGGCGGCTCCAGCAACGGTTGGGGTCGGTCAATGGCGAAGCCATCGTGCAGGTGGCGCAGGCCGAACCGTAGTTCACTGTGCCGCCGGTCACCTGTATGTCCATGGTCCGGCAGCGGCTGTCTCCATGCTGAGCGCCGTTAGCCACGGCGCGCAAGGTGTAGCTATTGGCGTCGGCGGCAGGGATCGACAAGTTGTAGTTGCTCGAGCCAGGCGCTGTGGTTTGCAGCGCCGCATACAAAACAGCCAAGCTGGCCGCGTAGCTGGCGCTGTTCGCCCGGTAGCGCTCCTGCGCCAATTGCACGCTGGTCAGCGCGGCAAAAGCTTCGCTGCGGCGCCCTTTGTAGATGGCGTCCATGAAGCTGGGGTAAGCCAGAGCGCCCAAGATGCCCAGAACCACCACCGCGATCATCAGCTCGATGAGCGTGAAGCCACGCGCCGCTTGCACTTTGGCGGCAGTGCGGCGTTGTTGGAGGGGCGCCGAGGTCATGTGTGAATTATCACGATGAGGCGCGGCGGTTCTGTTGCGAGCCTGCCGCCTGTCGGCTGTGGATGACCGTTTGTCCTTCAACATGCCCGGTACCCAGCCAAGCCGCCGCCTGGGACGCAAGACCTGACGCGGCCCATGACGCTGATGACTTGGTGCACGGGCTTGGCCTGCGCAGCTGTGATGCGCACCGTGGCGCCTGGTGCGGCGGTGCCCAAGGTGGCGTCGAAGGCCAGGCTTTTGGCGTTGGCGCTCAATGACACCGGCTGGCCGGCAGGCAAATGCACGCTGCGCAAAATCTCGGTGCCCGCGCCGCAGTCAGGGCTCTCGCCGGCCGCGCCGCAGCGGCAGGCTTGGCGGGGCCCACTGAAGACCACCCAGCAGGCACCTGCTTCGGTTTGCTCCCAGGCCCAATAGACGGTCTGCTGCCGGGTCAGCGCCAAGCTGCGCGCGTAATGGAAGTCGGTTTCCAAGGCGGCAGCGGTTTCAGTGACAGCCCATTGCACGCGCCAGTTGGCGATGTGCCCGGCCGCCGTGGCCGTGAGGGTGCTGACGATGGCTGCTGTGACCAGGCCTTCAATGACTGAAAAGCCGCGTGTCAAACGGGCGCAAGCCTGGCCTCGGCGTACGGGAAATTGGGCGTTGTGCATGTGGCGGGCTCCTGAAGTGACCACGGCTTGGGGACCGTTGGTTCACTGTAGAAACCAGCCTGCAGGTGCGCATCGCGCGCATGGCGGCCACCTGTGGGTGGTGCCGGCCGGGGGAGCCCGTTCGGGGGTGGGGCCCTAAATGGCTCGTATCAAATGTCGCGAATTAGCTGCCTGAATTCATCGACGTCTTCAAAGCTGCGGTAGACCGAGGCAAAGCGCACGTAGGCCACTTTGTCGATGCGCTTGAGCTCGCGCATCACCAGTTCACCCAGGCGCGTGCTGGGCACCTCGCGCAGCGTGCCGGACAGCAGCTTTTCCTGAATGCGGTCAATCGCGGCGTCCACCTGCTCGGTGCTCACCGGCCGTTTGCGCAAGGCCAGCATCATGGAGCCGCGCAGCTTGGCGGGTTCAAATTCAGCGCGTCCCCCGTCGCGCTTGACCACCACCGGCATGGCCACCTCGGGCCGTTCGTAGGTGGTGAAGCGGCGGTCACATTTCAGGCAGCGGCGCCGGCGTCGGGTAAAACCTTCGTCGGAGTCGCGTGTCTCGGAGACTTGGGTCTCCTCGTGGCCGCAATAGGGGCAGCGCATGCGGGCTCAGCGGTAGACCGGGAACTCAGCCGTCAAGGCGGCCACCTTGGCGCGCACGGTGGCAATGTGAGCTTCGTCGCGCGGCTTGTCCAGCACGTCGGCAATCAGGTTGGCAGTGGCAACGGCCTGCGCTTCCTTGAAGCCGCGCGTAGTCATGGCCGGGCTACCCAGGCGGATGCCGCTGGTCACCATCGGCCGCTCCGGGTCTTTCGGAATGGAGTTTTTGTTGCAGGTGATATGCGCCGCGCCCAAGGCCGCTTCGGCTTCTTTGCCGGTGATGCCCTTGGGCCGCAGGTCAACCAGCATCACGTGGCTTTCGGTGCGGCCGCTGACAATACGCAGGCCACGCTGCACCAGGGTTTGCGCCATGGCCACCGCGTTGGTCACCACCTGTTGTTGGTAAATTTTGAATTCCGGCGCTAGCGCCTCTTTCAGCGCCACGGCCTTGCCAGCGATGACATGCATCAGCGGCCCGCCCTGGATGCCCGGGAAGATGGCACTGTTGATTTTCTTGGCGATATCTTCGCCGCGCATCAAGATCAGTCCGCCACGCGGGCCGCGCAGGGTTTTGTGCGTGGTGGTGGTCACCACATCGGCGTGCGGCACCGGGTTGGGGTAGACACCGGCGGCGATCAGGCCCGCATAGTGCGCCATATCCACCCAAAAATAAGCGCCCACGGCTTTGGCGACCTTGGCGAAGCGCTCGAAATCGATGCGCAGAGAAAAGGCTGATGCGCCCGCGATTATGAGCTTGGGGCGGGTTTCGTGGGCCAGACGCTCCATCGCGTCGTAGTCGATGTCCTCTTGCGCATTCAAGCCGTAAGACACCACCTTGAACCACTTGCCGCTCATGTTCAGCGGCATGCCGTGCGTGAGGTGGCCGCCTTCGGCCAGGCTCATGCCCATGATGGTGTCGCCCGGCTGCAGGAGGCCGAAATAGACGGCCTGGTTGGCCTGTGAGCCGCTGTTGGGCTGCACGTTGGCAAATTCGGCGCCAAACAATTGCTTGGCGCGGTCGATGGCGAGCTGCTCGACGACGTCCACATGCTCGCAGCCACCGTAGTAGCGCTTGCCTGGGTAGCCCTCGGCGTATTTATTGGTGAGCTGGCTGCCTTGGGCGGCCATCACGGCGGGCGAGGTGTAGTTCTCGCTGGCGATGAGCTCGATGTGCTCTTCCTGGCGGCGGTTTTCAGCCTGGATAGCGGCCCAGATGTCGGGGTCGACGTGGGCGACGGTGGATTGGGAACGGTGGAACATGCTGGCAGTCCTCTTCACGAGAGAAGGGCCGTCGACACACGGCAGCGTTGTGCTGCAGTTCGAGGGCTGCCCAGGCGCACGGCTTGAAGACGGCTGCCAAGCAGCCGACCTGCGCTCCCCGGTGGTTAGCCACCTCGGACTGCGGGTTTACCCGCAAATACCCTATCGCCAGTTGCGCAGGAGGTCGAGTTTAACGGACGCTGTCGGTGGCCATAGCCACACGGCCGGGGTCGGCTTTTGTCTCGGTCGGCAATTTGACAGCCGGTGCGCTGTGGATAACGGCCGATGCAGCTGCTGGCGTCGCTGCGGTTGCCGCGGTTGCTGCTACGGCAGGGCTGGCTGCCGTGGCAGTTGTCGCGGCTGGTGTGGTTTTGGTTTCTGCCTTGTGTGCGGCGGCACCGGCGGGCGTGGGGCTCGTTGAGCCCGGCGCAGGCATTGGCGCGGGGGCTGAGAGGTTAGCGGCCAAGGCGGCGCCAACGGCTGGTGCCATCACCGTGCCGGCGCTGGCATGCGCGGCCGGTGAAACGGAATTTTGAGCGCCAGCCGCTGCCGGTATGCCGGCGGCGGGGGCCGCGTGCAGCAGGGGCGCCGTTGAGGTGCTGGCACCCTTGCCGGGCTGCAGCTCGGCCGTGGCCACCAAAGCCACCGCGCTGCTGGCCACGCGCACCGTGCTGGCGGTGGGTTGCACATTCACACCGCTGGCCACTTGCAGCAGCGCGGTTTGCTCGCCCAGCACCTTGTCGGCATAGCCGCCGTCTGTCGGCAAGTTGGCTGCACCAACGTAGTATTTCAGGCCCAGTTCAACGTCGCCACCTGCGCGCGCCACACATTCGCGCAAAACCTGCACGCCCACACGCAGGTTGGTCAGCGGGTCGAACGCGGCCAAGGTGCCGCCAAAGGCTGCGTACTTGTCGTCATGCACCTGTGTCATCACCTGCATCAGGCCCTGGGCGCCCACATTGCTTTGAGCAAACGGGTTGAAAGACGATTCAATGGCCATGATGGCCAGAATGAGCGTGGGCTCGACCTTGGCCTTGGTGCCCACTTGCCAGGCTTCTTGCACCAGCCGCGCGACGGCTTCGGGCGCCACCCGGTAACGGCGTGCCAGCCAGTTGGCAACCAGCGCCTGGTTGCGTGGCAAACCTTTGAGATGACGGGCCGTTGCGCGGTCCACGGCGTCGGGGTCTGAAAGCCCGGCCAGCAAGCTGGCGCTTTCATCGATGGCCGCAGTGGGCGAGCCATGGCGCAGGTTGAGCCACTCCAGCGCTTGCCGCTCAACTTGGTGGCGCAAGGCGCTGTCGCTGGAAAAAAACATCACCACGCCGATGCAAGCCAAGCCCAGTACAGCCAGCGAGTTGTGGCCAATGTCCACCACGCCTTGCCAAACCCAATGGGCAGTCTTGCGTAGCGTGCCGGTGGTGCTGGTTCGCCAGTTATCCATTGTGTTAGACGACGTCTTCATATTCTTGTCCTCTCTGTTCGAGGGGCGGAGCCCGCAGCGAGACCCCAATGACATTCGGGGCAAAACCTTGCTGCGGCCAACGATAATCTTCCTGAGCGAAGCGCCCCAGTGGGTTGGCGCCTCGAGCGGTGCGATCCGGGCCTTCTTGAAAGGCGACCGACCCCGCTCAATCGGGGTGTGCGAATGGTGGGCATTGTCGGCGATTCGCGTCAGCCCTAGTTCTTGGGAAACACGGTTCACTTTGAGGCATACGCACGGCGAAAGATGAAGTACCGGGATTTGCGGGACTTTTTGGCGCAACTGGAATCGCAAGGTGAGTTAAAGCGGGTGGCGCAACCCGTGTCGCCGCGCCTGGAAATCACGGCTGTTGCCGACGCTGTGCTGCAAGCTGGCGGGCCGGCCTTGCTCTTTGAGCAGCCAACGGGTTACAGCATGCCCTGCCTGGCCAACTTGTTTGGCACGCCGCGCCGGGTGGCGCTGGGCATGGGTGCGGCCGATGTGGCTGAACTGCGTGACGTGGGGCGCATGCTCGCAGCGCTGAAAGAACCCGAGCCGCCCGCAGGCTTGAAAGAGGCGGGCCGCCTGTGGCACATGGCCAAGGCCGTGTGGGACATGAAGCCTGCGCTCACACGCAGCGCGCCATTCCAGGCCGTGGTCGCCGAAGGTGCTGAGCTTGATCTGAATCGCTTGCCGGTGCAGACCTGCTGGCCCGGCGACGTGGGGCCGCTCATCACCTGGGGTTTGGTGGTGACACGCGGGCCGCAGTCAGTTGCGCGGCCGCGCCGCCGCCAGAATTTGGGCATCTATCGCCAGCAAGTGATTGGCCGCCGCGAAGTCATCATGCGCTGGCTGGCGCACCGAGGTGGTGCTCTGGACTTCCGGGAATTTGCGCGTGCGCAGCCGGGCCAGCCGTTTCCCATCGCGGTGGTTTTGGGTGCCGACCCAGCGACCATTCTGGGCGCCGTCACGCCGGTGCCGGACAGCTTGTCGGAGTACCAGTTTGCAGGCCTGCTGCGCGGCAGCCGCACGCAATTGGTTGATACGGCCGTGGGTGAAGCCGGTTGGAAGCTGCAGGTGCCCGCCAGTGCTGAGATCGTGCTGGAGGGGCACATACCGGTGGCCGAAGATGGTTTTACCGGCCATAGCGAAGCGGGCGTGCCGCTGAAGTCCATCGGCGGTTTCCTGCACGCGCTGGAGGGCCCGTTTGGCGATCACACGGGCTATTACAACGAGCAGGACTGGTTTCCAGTTTTTCGTGTAGACCGCCTGCTGCAGCGCAGCGACGCCCTCTACCACTCCACCTACACAGGCAAACCGCCGGATGAACCGGCCGTGCTGGGGATGGCTTTGAATGAGGTGTTTGTGCCCATTCTTCAAAAGCAGTTTCCGGAGATCGTGGACTTCTATCTGCCGCCCGAGGGCTGCAGTTACCGCATGGCCGTGATCAGCATTCGCAAGGCTTATCCCGGCCATGCCAAGCGGGTCATGTTTGGGCTGTGGAGTTTTTTGCGCCAGTTCATGTACACCAAATTCATCGTGGTGACGGACGACGATGTCGACATCCGCGACTGGAAGCAGGTGATCTGGGCCATCACCACCCGCATGGACCCGGTGCGTGACACAACACTGGTCAGCGAGACGCCGATTGACTACCTCGACTTCGCTTCGCCTGTCAGCGGCCTGGGTGGCAAGATGGGCTTGGACGCCACCAGCAAGTTGCCCGGTGAAACGTCGCGTGAGTGGGGCCGCGCCATCAGCATGGATGCTGACGTCCTGCAGCGCACGCGGGGCATCGTGAACAGCCTGCTGGGTGCTTGAGTGGACCTCAGCGCTGCTGCAGTGTGCGCAGGTCGTCCAAGGTGTTGGCGTTGAAAAAAGCCGCAGCGTCGTCAAACACCACCACGGCGCAGCGGTGCTGTGCGGTCCAGCGGTCAATCTTGCGCTGGCCGCTGTCCAGAAAGGCCATGAGGCTTTCCAGTAACTGGCTGCGCATGAGGCAAAACACCGGCTGTTTTTGAATGCCGCTGGCGTCGGGGCCGGCTTCACGCGTGGCGGCCATGGCGATGTCGGCGCCTTCGGCCGCCGCGGCCTGCGCCAGGCGTCCGACCAAGTCTTCAGGAAAATTTGGGCTGTCGCAGGGCACGGTCACCATCCACTGCGTTTCGCAGTGCTCTAGGCCCGCCAACATACCCGCCAGCGGGCCGGCGAAGTCTTCATTCAAGGTGTCGGGCCACACCGGCGCACCCATCGCTTCATAGGCTGCGAGGTTGCGGTTGGCGTTGATGAGGCACGTGCCCACTTGCTGCTGCAGGCGCAGCAAGGTGTACAAGGCCATGGGCATGCCCTGGTGCGACTGCAAGCCTTTGTCGACACCGCCCATGCGGCTGCCGCGCCCGCCAGCCAGCAGCAGCCCGGTGATGTCTCCAGCGGGGATGCAGGTTGTCGATGCCATGTTGTGCTTCATTCCAAGCGGTAAGAGAACTGCAGCATCAGGCCTGCGTCACCCAGCAAGTGAACTTCGGTAGAGAGGCTCTTGCTGAATTGCCAGCCTGTGGAAACCACCGCGCCCGGCGCGAAGCCTTTGTGGTTGAGTGGCACTTTGTGCGCGTACTCACCCTTGTAGCCGTAGAGCACGCCGGCTGTCCATTGCCCGGTCCATTGTGGAATGCCTAACAACCCAAAATAGCGCCGTCCGGCATAGACGTAGGCGCTGGGCTGGCCGAAAGAGTTGCTGAAATAGGCTGCGCCCCCAAGGACGCCGTTGTCGCGCAGGCGCTCGCCACCGATGGCATAAACGCGGCGGTGTTCAGGGCTGTACCTGAAGTGCTCCATGAAAGGCGACACGAGAAAGTGCCAGTTCCCACGCCCGTCCAGCGGGTTGTATTCGTGCTCGGCGGCCACGCAGGGCGCGCACGCCGCTGCAGCGCAGACAATCTGGCATGCCAGCCCGACGGGCTGCTTTAAGAATAATTGCATGAAGCGTATTGTTGCCTTAGTTGTTGTCGTGCTGTCCGCTGCCTTGTCGGGCTGCGCATGGCTGGACACCAAACAGCGGCAATTGGCATTGCGCCCGACGCCGGGTCGGCCAGCCGCCTACGCGGAAGGCAGTGCGGCTTTGCTCGCGGCCTTCAAGCCCGGTGATCAGCGTTGGATGGTTCAGGTGAGAAGCGGAGACGGTTCCGCGCAGCAACTGGCCTTGTGGTGGCTTCCGCAGCCGGACCTACAAGCCCCGGTGTTGCTGTATTTGCACGGCACGTTTCGCAACCTCTATCAAAACCTGCCCAAAATTCAGGCCTTGCGCGAAGCGGGCTTCGCCATCCTTGCGGTGGACTACCGGGGTTGGGGCGACAGCACATTTATCGTGCCTTCCGAGCAGAGCATTGCTGCCGATGCCCAAGCGGCTTGGGCTGAGGTGCAGCGCCGTCAACCCATGCCGGGTCGGCGCGTGATTTATGGGCACTCCATGGGTGGCGCCGTTGCCGTGAGGTTGGCCAGTGGCTTGGTCGGGGCTCCAGGAATGGGTGCGGGCCGCGACTACGGTGCGCTGATTTTGGAGTCCACCTTCACCCGCCTGCCCGATGTGGCCCGGGAGGCTGGCTTCTGGGGCAGTGTGGCGGCCTCATTGACCAGCTTGGATTTTGATTCGGTGTCACGCATCCCGCGCATCGACGCGCCGATCGTCATGTTGCACGGTACCGCCGACAAAACCGTGCCATTCGAGCTGGGCTTGCGTCTACGTGATGCTGCGCCTGCAGGCACGCAGTGGGTGCCGGTGCCGGCCGGCACGCACAGCCAGTTGCATGCAGAGGCAGCGGCTTTGTATCAACAAACCATGCGTGCCGTGGTGAACCGATTGGCGGACCCGCCATCGGCGCGCTGAAAGGCCAGCTTCAGCCGCGTTGCTCCAGGCTGCCGTCGGGCTGGCGCGCAAAACGCTGCGCATCGCGGCCGTGCACGGGGGCAGCGTCGGGCCAAGGCCAGCCGCCAAATTCGGTGTCGCGGTAGTCGCGCAAGGTTTGTTCGATTTCTTCGCGCGTGTTCATCACAAAGGGGCCGTAGCTCACCACGGGCTGCGCAATGGGCCGGCCTTGCAGCAGCAAGCACTCGGTGGTGCTGCTGCCGTTTTCAAGGTCCAATGCCGTGCCGGCCGCAAGCTCGTATGCCACACGCGGCTGTGCGCTGTGGCCGCCTATGCGCAGGCCCTCGCCGCTGAAAACGTAGAGCATGCGCCGCGTTTGCAGACCGGCGGCGGCAGGCAGGCGCCACTGGGCACCGGGCTGCATCTTCAGCGTCCAGATGGCCACATCGCTGTCGGTCGCAGAGGCCCAAGAGTGCGGCGGCGGCGCGGGTGGTATCAGGCTTTGATCGCCCAACGTCAAAGGTCCAGCCACCACCGTCAGTTCGGTCGTGCGACCTTGGCTGTCGTGGTGAATGCCGCGTGGCACGTGCTCGCCCCACAGCATCTTGAAATGCGGCGGCGCCATCTTTTGTTCGGCCGGCAGGTTCAGCCAAATTTGGAACAGCTCGGCCGTGTTCGGGCCTTGCTCATTGAGCAGGGGAAACATTTCGGCATGCACGATGCCGCGACCTGCAGTCAGCCATTGCACGTCGCCGTGGCCAAAACGCGCGGCGGCGCCCAAAGAATCGCTGTGGTCAATAAGGCCCTGGCGCACCAGCGTGACGGTTTCAAAACCCCTGTGCGGATGTGAAGGGAAACCGGGCACTTGCTGGCCGTGGTACATGTTCCAGCCGTCTTTGCCCGCAAAGTCTTGGCCCATTTGTCGGCCCGCCAAAGGCGCGTCAGGGCCCATGCGGCCGTTGCCGCGTGGGTAGGCATCCAGGTGATGCACGCAAAACAGAAAAGGGTCAATCGTCGGCCACGGTATGGGCGAGGGGCCGAGTGCGTGCCGGGCCAAGATGGCTTGGGTGGTGCTCATGCGCTCGAGTATCCCGCCGCGCAATGCTTGGTGCAAAGGTGTGCGCAATCGCCAGCCACTAGACTCGGCCCATGCAAGACCTCAGCGAGCACGAACCCAACGACACCGCCGCCATTCGGGTGGCCGCGGTGTTGGAGCGCGTGGCCGACCCCAACCCCTGGGAAGCCTGGCGGTTTCGACTGGTGGATGTGGTGCCCGATGAAGGCAGTTTTGGAGCCGATCCACGAAAGCTGCTTGACGACGGCAAACGCTCGCGCTGGCTGTACCCGGCCTTTGAGTTGCGGCTGTTCCCCGACGAATGCAAGGGCTATTTTTTGAATCTCACTTCTGGCCAGCCCTCTTGGTTTGTGTCCTGGCGTGAACACCCGGATGACGTGTCGCAAGTTGACGTGACGGCGGTGAGCGTGTCTTACATCGAAGCGGACCGGCGCATGGCTGCTGATGAGCGCGTTGAAAGCGTGGCGCTGGCGCCCGAGCTGTCCGACTGGCTGCAAACTTATACCAACCAACATTTCAAGCCCGAAGGCGCACGCAAGCAGCGCGCGCAATCTTTCCTCAGCCCTGAAGAGCGGCAAGCGCGCGCATCCGAATTGGATGGCCAAGCCCCGCGCCGCGCCCGCAAGGAGCCTTTGTGAGCGACCGACCCGCGCCCCCAAAAGACGCGCAAGCCAGTTTTTTGTCGCGTTGGTCGCAGCGCAAGCGTGAGCAATCCGGCGAGCTTCGGCAGGAGCCCGACCCCGCGGCTCTTGTGCCGCTGCTGGATGAAACGCAGGCTAAGGCGCCGCTGGCACCTGCTGCCGCGGCCGAGTCTGTGCCCGAAAGCTCGAGCGCGCCAGAGCCCGCAAAGCAGGCCAAATTGACCCTTGCTGACGTCGAACAGCTCACCGCAGAAAGTGATTTTTCAGCCTTTGCCGCCAAAGGCGTAGACGCCGACGTGCGCAACGCCGCCATGAAGAAACTCTTCCATGCTGAGCCACAGTTCAATGTGATGGATGGCCTGGATGTGTACATCGACGACTACAACACGCCCGACCCGCTGCCCAAGGCCATCATGCGAACCATGTTGCAAGCGCGGGCATTGGGCTTGTTGGACGACGAATTGAAAGATCAGGACAAACCCGAGCCGGACGCGCCAGCCCACGCTGCCGCGCAGGCCGATACTCCAGCCCCACATGAAGACGCTGATTTGCAACTGCAACCGAACGATGCCGCTGGACACGAGGGGCTTGGTTCAGGCCCTGACCTCGGGTCCGACCCAGGCGCCGACCGCCGCCTCACCGACGGCCGCGCCGGCGACGACCCGCACGCCGCCTGATATCGAGGCCGGCTACACCACACTGTGCCGCCGCGAGGCGCCAGCTTTTCAAGCGGCGGCGCGTTCCGGTGAGACGGTCTTGGTGGCGTGCACGCAAGAGAGCCGTTTGTTTTTGGAATTAGCGGATCAAACCGAAGGTGCGCCACCGCTGACCGAACGGCCGATTCACTTTGTCAACATCCGCGAAACCGCCGGCTGGTCGCGTGACGCCAAACAGGCGACGCCCAAAATTGCGGCGCTGATTGCGGCCGCGCAGTTGCCAGACCCCGAACCGGTTGCCACCGTGAGCTACCGCAGCGACGGGCGCTGCCTGGTGATCGGCCCTGCCGGCGCGGCCGAACGCGCAGCGGCCTTGCTGCAAGGCGAGGGCTTGAGCCTCAGCGTGCTGGCCAGCAACGGGCAGGGCGGTTTCAGTCAGCACCATGCGCACGCCGTGCATGCGGGCAAGCTTATGAGTTTGACTGGGCATTTGGGTGCATTCGAGGCGCGCTGGGAAACACACAATCCGATTGATCTGGACCTGTGTACCCGCTGCAACGCTTGCATCGCAGCGTGCCCAGAAGGCGCCATCGATTTCAGCTACGCCGTTGACATGAGCCGCTGCAAAAGCCACCGCGACTGCGTGGCGGTGTGCGATGCGGCCGGCGCGATCGACTTCCAACGCGCGCCGCAGCTCGTGCAGGAGCGTTTCGATATGGTTCTGGACCTGCGTGACGCACCGGCCTTCAGCCAGCACGCGCACCCACAGGGTTATGTGCATACCGGTCGTGACGAGCGCCGATTGCTGGACGCCATTCTGCAATTGCGCAGTTGGGTTGGTGAGTTTGAGAAACCGCGCTTCTTCCAGTACAAAGCCAAGCTGTGCGCCCACAGCCGCAACGAGCAAATCGGTTGCACCGCGTGCATTGATGTTTGTTCGGCCAACGCCATCCGCAGTGATGCTTCATTGAAAGGCAAAGGTGAACGCAGGCTGCGTACGCATGCGCACGCATTGCCCACGGCGGGCGGCCAGGGTGGTGGCGTCGTGGTGGACCCCTACCTGTGCGTGGGCTGCGGGGCTTGCACCACCGTGTGCCCCAGTGGCGCGCTGGCCTTTGCCGCACCTAACGTGGTGGACCAGGGGCGCCGCGTTCGCACCCTGCTACAAACCTATCTGAGGGCCGGCGGCCGGGCTCCGGCCTTGCTGGTTCACAGCGAAGGTGCTGGCCAGAAAATCATCGATGAACTGGGCCGTGCGGCTCGAGTTGACCCATCGCTGAACGGCCTGCCTGCACGCGTGTTGCCTGTGCCGGTGTGGCATACCGCCAGCATCGGGCTGGACCTGTGGCTGGCAGCGGTGGCGCAGGGCGCCAACCAAATTTGGGTTCTGCTCACGCAAGAAGAAGCACCGCAGTACCGCACGGCGCTGGCCGAGCAAATGGCGGTGGCGCAGGCCATCCTCACGGGTCTCGGGTATGGCGGTGAGCACTTCAAATTGATCGAAGCGCGCGACGCACGCGATCTGGCCGCGCTGGACGCCAGCCTGCGTGTGGGGCCTGCCGTCGGTGTCAAAGCGCCCGTGGCCATGGCCGTGCAGGCCGATAAGCGTGCGAGCTTAGAAGTGGCGGTGGACGCTCTGAGCAGCCAGGCGCCCCAGCGGCCTGAAGAAATTGCGCTGCCGCATGCAGGTGCGCCGTTTGGCAGCCTGCACGTTGAAACCATGCAGTGCACGCTGTGCCTGGCCTGCGTGGGTGCCTGCCCAGAAGCGGCATTGGCGGACAACCCCAATCAGCCGCAGCTGCGGTTCATCGAAAAGAATTGCGTGCAGTGCGGCCTGTGTGTGAAGACCTGCCCCGAAGACGCGCTGCGCTTGCAGCCGCGTCTGTTGCTTGCTGACGAAGGCCGCGCGCGCAAACAACTGCGTGTCTTGCACGAGGCGCAGCCTTTCAACTGCGTTGGCTGCGGTAAACCGTTTGGCACACTGCGCGCCATTGAAGCCATGATTGCCAAAGTGGGCAAGCATCCAGCCTTTGCGGGCGACAACGCGCAGCGTCTGCGCATGTGCGGCGACTGCCGCGTCAACGCCATGTTCTCCAACCCGAACGAAAAACGGATCACCGACTTGTGACCACCGCTACACCGACCCAAGCCTTGCAATTCAGCAGCCCTGACGAAGGCGAGGAGCTACAGCGCGCCGAGCTGTATGGCTTGCTGGCGCGGTTGTGGTTTGCGCCGCCGGATGACGCGCTGCTTGAGCAATTTGCTGTGGCCGTGACGCAGGCGCCAGAGCAGGGCGCTTTTTTGGAAGAGCCTTGGCAGCAATTGGTGGCCGCACTGCGTGCCACCACCGCAGCGGCCGCCGCCCGCGAATACGGCGCGCTGTTTACCGGCACCGGCAAGGCGGAGATCTTGCTCTACGGCTCCTACCATTTGACGGGTGCACTGAACGAGCGGCCCTTGGTGGAGTTGCGCAGCGATCTGGCCGCTTTGGGCTTGGCGCATGGCGGACCACCCGGCGAAACTGAAGATCATGTGGCCGTGGTTTTCGAAGTGATGCGCTACCTGATAGCGGGTGACGACGGCGCTGTTTGCAACCTGGAGCACCAGCGGCAATTTTTTCGCACGCATGTGCAAACGTGGGTGGGCAGCTCCTTGTGCGCGCAGCTTGAAGGCCATCCGCAGGCGCCCACCTATGGACCGCTGGCTCGGTTCACCAAGGCATTTCTCGACGTTGAGACTCAAGGTTTTGACTTGATGGAGTAGCGCTGCGAATCTGCGCTGGGCTGCCGGTGCAGGTCCCAACTCCGCTTTTTGATGTCGCGTGCGCGCCGCAGCGTCAGGCCAATGACTTTTTCGTGTGATCGAATCCTGGTTGGCGCGAACCACGCGCATGGCCACGATTGAACGCGATTCGACGCGGGGGGGGGATTTCCAAGAATGACAAACCAGCAAGGCCCAACAGGGCTCTCTTTCGCCTGTACCCGCAGCTTCCGCTGGCTGCAGGCGGCCGTGTGCGGCCTTTTGCTCGGGTTTGTGGTTGTTGCTGCTGCGCAAGTTGCGGCACCGGCAGCTGTCCCTGCGGCTGCGCGCACAGCTCTGCCGGCACCCGCGCTTAGCGCGTCAGGGGTCATCGTCGAGGCCCCTGCTGCCTCAACGCCGGCTGGTGCAGCCAGTGCACCTGCTGGCCTTCGCGTCGGCGAAACCGTGGTCGTCGGCACACGCGTTCTGTCGCCTTTTGTGATCAAAGAGGGCGACAAGCTCAGCGGCTTCTCTGCCGAGCTGTGGGACCGGCTGGCCCTTGAACTGAGCATCACCACGCAGTGGAAAGAAGCCCCCAATGTGCGCGACTTGCTCGCGCTGGTTGAAAGCGGGGAAGCCAAGCTTGGCATTTCTGCGGTTTCGATCACCCGTGCGCGCGAAGAAAAGTTTGAGTTTTCTCAGCCCATGTTCGAGAGTGGCTTGCAGATCTTGGTGCCCCAGCAGGCCGATAAAGGCAGCGGTTTGAGTCAGTTTTGGGCTTTCCTCACAAGCGAAGCGATGTTGATGGTGTTGGGCTTGCTGGCGCTGTTCATTCTGATCCCCGGCCACATCGCGTGGTTCATCGAGCGCGGACACGGTTCAGCGGAAATTTCAAGGTCGTACTTTCCGGGCATCTTCCAAGCCATGGCCTGGGCGGCGGGCGCATTTGTGGGCCAGCAGTCGAACCACTTGCAAACCTTGCTGGGCCGTGTGATGTCCTTGTTCGCCATCATCAGCAGCGTCATATTTTTGACCTATGTGCAAGCGACCTTGACCACGGCCATGACGGTGGAGCAACTGAAGGGTGGCATCCAAGGCCCTGGCGATTTGCCGGGCAAGCGCGTGGGCACCACCACGGGTTCCACAGCGGCGGCTTGGCTCAAAGAACACAGCATTGGCGTGACGGAGTTTCAACGCATCACCGAGGCTTACCAAGCGCTGGAACAGGGCAGTCTTGACGCTGTGGTGTTCGATGCACCCGTGCTGCAGTACCACGCCTCGCGTGAGGGTGCGGGCAAGGTTGAGGTGGTGGGCCCGATCTTCAAGAAAGAGAACTACGGCATCGTCTTCCCGCCGGGCTCACCCCTGCGCAAACCGGTTAACGCAGCCCTGCTGAAGATGCGCGAAGACGGCTCTTATGACGCTTTGATCAACAAGTGGTTTGGCAAGCGCTGAAAGCTCGCGTCAGGTTTCAACGCGTTGCCTTGAGTGGCAAACGGCCCAGCTGCGCAAGGAAGCGTGCCTCGTCGGCGACGTCCAGGCAGCGCAGGTCCAGAATTATTTGTCCGTCTTCAATGCGCCCGATGACCGGTACCGGTAGGGCGCGCAATGCTTCGGCCACTTGCTGGGGAAATTTGCCGGCGCGTTTGAGGCCGGCCGGCGCGCCGATAGTCAGGCCTGCGCTGTCCAGCCGGTCAACCGGCAGTGAACCACTGCCGATCTGGCTTTTGCACACACAGGGCTGAACCAGAGCCTGCGCGCCCAAGGCCGTCTGCACCTGCGGCAGCAAACGCTGGGCTTGCGCCTGTATGTCCGCCACCGGGCGTGCCAATTGGCGCAGCGTGGGCAGCCGCTGTGACAGCCGGTCGGGGTCGCGGTACAACTTCAAGGTGGCTTCCAGCGCCGCGATGGTCATCTTGTCCAGGCGCAGCGAACGCTTTAGCGGGCAGCGTTTGATCTTCGCGATCAGGTCTTTTCGACCCACGATCAAGCCGGCCTGCGGCCCACCCAACAACTTGTCGCCGCTGAAGGTGACGATATCGACGCCGGCCGCGATGGACTGCCCTGGCGTGGGTTCTGCAGGCAAACCCCAACGCGTCAGGTCAACCAACGTGCCGCTGCCCAAGTCTTCAGCGAATGGCACGCCGCCTTGTTTGCACAGGGCCGCCAGCTCTGCGGGCGGCACACTCGCGGTGAAGCCCTGCACTGCGTAGTTGCTGGTGTGCACCTTCATGACCAAGCCCGTGCGCGGGCCCATGACTTCTTCAAAGTCGCGCAAGTGGGTGCGGTTGGTGGTGCCCACCTCCACCAGCTTGCAGCCAGCGCGGCGCATGATGTCGGGAATTCTGAAAGCGCCGCCAATTTCGATGAGCTCGCCGCGTGACACCGGCACTTCTTTTTTCTCGGCCAATGCGGCCAGCACCAAGAGCACGGCGGCCGCGTTGTTGTTGACCACCGTGGCTGCTTCAGCGCCTGTGAGTTCCCGCAGCAAACCTTCGATGTGATCGTCGCGGTCGCCTCTCGCGCCGGCCTCCAGGCTGAACTCCAAGTTGGACGCGCCTTGCATCACGGCCACTACCGCGTCGATGGCTTCTTGCGCCATCACGGCCCGGCCCAGGTTGGTGTGCAACACGGTGCCTGTGAGATTGAATACCGGCCGCAAGGCCAGCGCAGCTTGAGCTTCCAAGGTAGTGCGGCAACCGGCTTCAAAAACAGCCACATCAAATACAAAGTTTGCTAAGTCGGTGCCTTGGCCGCGCCAGGCGTCCAGAGCTGCGCGTGCCGCTGCCACGGTAGGGGCACGGCCATGCTGGGCAATCAGACCGCGCATCGGGACTGAATCAAGCAGCTTGTCCAGCGAGGGGGGACGGGCAGGCGCAGTGGTCATGGGCACAGTGGGTAGATGCCGCTCTCAAGGCGGTGATGCGGCGGAGGAGCGTGGGAGTCGAACCCACCTGGGACTGCTGAGCAACCCCACCCGGTTTTGCAGACCGGACGCCCCACCGGGAGTCGATCCTCCTCCAAATTCAAGAGCGCCTTGCACGCGCCGCAGCTCAGTCGCCAAACATCTTGCGCGGGTCGCGCTTGAAGTGGCGGCCGACCTCGTCGCGCGTTGTCAGGCCGATCTGGTCGAAGAACTCTACCAGCGGAACACTCATGTGCCGGCTGATGCCGAGTTGTTCGCGCATCTCGCGCACATTCAAGCGCTGGCTGGCGTCCGCCTGGGCCAAGGTCTGGCAGCGCAGGGCAAGGTCCAGCAGGTGCGGCGTTTGCATCACATATTCGGCGCCAATGGCGTGCAGCTTGCCCATGCGCTGCAGGCGTTGCAAGGTGCGGGTAACTTGATCTTTGCGCAAATTGCGGTCGCGCTCCATCATGTCGCTGAGTTTGGGCGGGTGAATGCCGCCCTCGTCCAGCCACGGTTTCATGCGCTCCCAGATTTGCTTTTCGGCGCCTTGCAGCGTGACCTCGTGTCCGGCCAAGGCCATGTGCGGGCCGGTTCGGCGCAGCGTGCCGTCTTTGACTAGGCTATCGAGCAGGCTTACAAAAATCGACGTTCCGGGCTTGTCGCGAACCTGCCTTTGCAGTTGTTCCAAGTTCAAACCGGGGCTGTCAACGGCCTTGCGGTGGTAGGCCGCCAGCAGCTCGGTCACGGCCTTGGCGTGGCGCTCGAGCTGTCCTGGTGCGAAGAGCAGCACCTCTGCGCTGTCGGCCATGGTGCGATGGGGCACGGCAGCGCACACCTCGGCCAGTTCGTTGGCGCGCAGGTTCCACAAGACGCCAAACTGGCGTTGTGAAATGCCGTAGGGCGGTTCCTGCGCCAGCAGGTCGCGTAAAGCCGTCGCAGCGTCGGGCGCTTCCAGCGCACGCAATGCCGCCAAGCGCTGCGCGCGGCGCCGTTTGGTGGGTGGTGGAAAGATGTCCAGCACCTGCCCACCGCCCACCGTGCGCAGCGCCGACTGGTCGCGGATGATGAAGCGGTCGCCATGCAGCGCGCCGATGGGTCGGTCCAGCTCCAGTTGCACCAGCGCTTGGCCACCGGGCGCGATGGGTTCGCCTTCCAGCAACATCACGCGGGCGTTGACATCTTCGGCGCCCAGGTGCAGGTGAACGGGCGTGCGGTGCGTCAGCGCTTTGGCTTCGCTCGGCAGCAGGCGCAGGCGCACGTCCAGCCGCGCCGCCGGCGCGTGCAAGGCTTCGGCGACCAGCCAGTCACCCCGCCTGACTTGCGCCTTCTCCACACCCGCAACGTTGAGCGCCAGCCGTTGGCCGCAGTGGCCTTCGTTGGCCGGCAGCCCTTGAGCGTGGATGCCGCGCACACGTACTTCCAGCCCGCTGGGGCTGACCAAAAGCCTGTCACCCACGGCCACACGTCCGGCCATAGCTGTGCCCGTCAAAACAGTGCCGATGCCAGAAAGCGTAAAACTGCGGTCGATGGCCAAACGGAAGTGACCGCTCGCGAGGCGCTGGCTCTGGGCTTGCGCCACCTGCTGTTGGGCGGCAGCCAGGTGGTTGCGCAGCGCGTCCAATCCCGCGCCCGTAACCACGCTGACGGGCAAGATGGGCGCCTGTGCCAGGCTGCTTGAAGCCAACATCTGCCGCACCTCGTGCTCGGCCTGCGCCAAGCGCGCTGCGGGCACGAGGTCGCTTTTGCTCAGCACCACCACGCCGTGGCTCAAGCCCAACAACTGAAGAATCGACAGGTGCTCGCGGGTTTGGGGCATCGGGCCGTCATCGGCCGCCACCACCAACATGACGTGGTCAATACCGGTGGCGCCGGCCAGCATGTTGCGCACCAGCTTCTCGTGGCCCGGCACGTCAACAAAACCCAGCACCTCGCCGTCGGCTGCCGCCTGGTAAGCAAAACCGAGATCAACCGTGATGCCGCGCTCTTTCTCTTCTTTCAGGCGGTCAGCGTCCAC
Source organism: Rubrivivax sp. (assembly GCA_965249635.1). GTDB lineage: Bacteria > Pseudomonadota > Gammaproteobacteria > Burkholderiales > Burkholderiaceae_C > Rubrivivax. The sequence goes on from OZ252249.1 coordinate 1,442,688, forward strand.
GCCGGTCAGCGCTTTGACCAGCGATGTCTTGCCATGGTCGATGTGGCCTGCAGTTCCTGTGATCAAGGTGAAAAAGCGGTTGAGAGTTTGGACGCAGCAGCTTGGCAGCGGCGGCGTGCGATAGCGATTTATCGTACAAGAAGCCAAGGTGGCGGGGTTGAGCTGGGCGCGCGACAGAGTGTCCATGGTCCAAGCGCGGCCACCGACAACTTTTCGCTGATGACCTAGGGTCGATCCGGCTTGAGTGCACAATGGCTATGCAGCCTAATGCATATTGAGCTTTCGGCGCATGGATTCATTGAGACTGCACCGTCCGCAGGGCTCTTCAGGAGAACCGCTCATGAGCAAGTCGTCCCTACCCACATTGAACCGCCGCTCAGCCGTGCTCGGCGCCGGTGCCGCAGGTGCACTGGCTACAGCCGCAGCCGTGCTTCCTCCGGCTGCCGAGGCGCCGAAGCCACAGGCGCTGGCTTCCACGCCTGGCAAAGACGGCGGTTACCAGCTGACCGAACACGTCAAGCGGTACTACGCCACCGCTCGAATTTGAGCGCGCTGTTTTGTCCATCAACTTTTTTCAATTCGCTTTGTCCAACAGGAGGCATTCATGCTGTTGACACGCAAGTCTTCGGGGGGAGGGACGACGTCGTCCCGGCCGCTCGTTGACAGCCTCGCGCGAGGCATTTCGCGCGCCATACCGACGATGGACCGGCGCAAGTTTCTGCGCCGCTCCGGGCTCGGCGTTGGGGCAGGCATCGCCGCTTCGCAATTGACGCTGGTGCGCAAGGCCGATGCGGCCGATGCTCCCACCGCCAAAGACGGTGCCAAGAAGATCGAAGTCAAACGGACGGTGTGCACACACTGCTCGGTGGGCTGCGCGATCGACGCGGTGGTTGAAAATGGCGTTTGGGTGCGCCAGGAGCCGGTATTCGATTCACCCATCAACCTGGGCGCGCACTGCGCCAAGGGTGCTGCGGTGCGCGACAACTCGCGCGGCGAGTTCCGCCTGAAGTACCCGATGAAACTTGTCGATGGCAAGTACCAGCGCATCAGCTGGGACACCGCCCTTGAAGAGATTTCAGCCCGCATGCTGGAGCTGCGCAAAGAAAGCGGCCCCGACAGCATCTTCATCGTCGGCTCTTGCAAGAGCAACAACGAGCAAGGCTACCTGCTCAGAAAGTGGATGTCCCTCTGGGGCAGTAACAACTGCGATCACCAGGCACGAATATGCCACTCCACAACAGTCGCCGGTGTGGCGAATACGTGGGGTTACGGTGCGATGACGAATTCATACAACGACATGCAGAACAGCAAGGCTGCGATGTACATCGGCAGCAACGCTGCCGAGGCGCATCCGGTGTCCTTGATGCATATGCTGCATGCCAAGGAAAAGGGCTGCAAGATGATCGTGGTGGACCCTCGGTTCACCCGCACGGCAGCCAAGGCGGACCAGTACGTTCGCATGCGCTCAGGCGCAGACATTCCCTTCCTGTTCGGGGTGATGTATCACATCTTCAAGAACGGCTGGGAAGACAAGAAGTACATCGAAGATCGCGTCTGGGGCATGGAGAAGGTCCGCGAGGACGTGCTTGCCAAATGGACGCCAGACAAGGTCTTTGAAGCCACCGGCGTGACCGAGGCTGAAGTATTTGCGGTTGCCAAAACCATGGCTGAGAACCGGCCCAGCACGCTGGTTTGGTGTGTGGGCCACACGCAGCACACCATTGGCAATGCGATGGTGCGCGCGTCGTGTCTGCTGCAATTGGCATTGGGCAACGTAGGTATCACTGGCGGTGGCGCCAACATCTTCCGTGGCCACGACAACGTGCAAGGTATCACGGACGTCGGCTGCAACCCTGATTCTCTGCCCGGCTACTACGGCATTGCCGAAGGGTCCTTCAAGCACTTCGCCAGCGCCTGGGGCGTGGACTTTGAGTGGATCAAGAAGCAGTACGCCGCAGGCATGATGACCAAGCCTGGCTTGACCATCTCGCGCTGGTTTGACGCGGTTTTGGAAAAGAACGAAGTCATCGACCAGCCCAGCAATCTGCGCGGGATGTTCTATTGGGGTCATGCGCCCAATTCGCAAACGCGCGGCCTTGAACTGAAGCGCGCGCTGGACAAACTGGACCTCTTGGTCGTGGTGGACCCCTTCCCAAGCGCCACCGCAGCCATGGCTGCGATGCCCGGCAAGGCTGAAGACAACAACCCGAAGCGCGCGGTTTATCTGCTGCCGGCCTGCACGCAGTTCGAAACCAGCGGCTCCGTAACGGCATCTAACCGATCACTGCAGTGGCGTGAAAAGGTGATGGAGCCGCTGTACGAATCGCGCAGCGACCACATGATCATGTACCAGCTGGCAGGCAAGCTGGGCTTCGCCAAGGAATTGACGAAGAACTACAAGATGCAGGTGGTCAAGGGACAGGAAGAACCTGTGCCCGAAGACATCCTGCGGGAAATCAACCGCAGCGTGTGGACCATCGGTTACACCGGCCAGAGCCCGGAGCGCCTGAAAGCCCACATGCGCAACATGCACGTCTTTGACGTGACCACGTTGCGCGCCAAGGGCGGCATTGACAAAGAAACCGGCTACAACCTGGACGGCGAGTACTTCGGCCTGCCATGGCCGTGTTACGGCACGCCGGAAATGAAGCACCCTGGCACCCATGTGCTCTACAGCACGGGCCAGCACGTGATGGAAGGCGGCGGCAACTTCCGCGCCAACTTCGGTGTGGAGCGCGACGGCCAGTCACTGCTGGCGGGCGACGGCTCGCATTCCAAAGGTGCAGACATCACCACCGGCTATCCGGAGTTTGATCACCTGCTGCTGAAGAAGCTCGGCTGGTGGAGCGAGCTCACAGAAGACGAGCAGAAGAAAGCCGAGGGCAAAAACTGGAAAACCGACCCCACCGGGGCGATCATCCGCGTGGCCATGAAAAACCATGGTTGCCACCCGTTTGGTAACGCCAAGGCGCGGGCGGTGGTGTGGAACTTCCCAGACCCGATTCCGCAGCACCGTGAACCGCTTTACTCCATCAAGCCGGAGTTGATTGCCAAGTACCCGACGCACGATGACCGCAAGACCTTGTGGCGCCTGCCCACGCTGTACAAGAGCGTGCAGGAGAAAAACAAGGACGTGGGCCTGAAGTTCCCGATCATCTTGACCAGCGGCCGCCTGACGGAATACGAAGGCGGCGGCGACGAGACGCGGTCCAATCGCTATCTCGCCGAGTTGCAGCAAGAGATGTTTGTGGAAATCAACCCTGCGGCGGCCAACGACCGAGGTATTCGCAACGGTGAAAGCGTTTGGGTGACCACACCCACTGGCGCGCGTATTAAGGTCAAAGCCATGGTCACTGAGCGGGTAGACCGTCAAACGGCCTTCATGCCATATCACTTTGCAGGGCACTGGCAAGGTGTGGACATGCTGGCGCACTACCCAGCGGGTGCTGCGCCCATCATTCGCGGTGAAGCGGTCAATACGGCGACCACGTATGGCTATGACATCGTCACGATGATGCAGGAAACCAAGACCACGGTTTGCCAGATCGAACGGGCAGCTTGAGGAGTTTCAGATGGCACGAATGAAGTTCATTTGCGACGCCGAGCGCTGCATTGAGTGCAATGGCTGTGTCACAGCCTGCAAGTCAGAGCACGACGTGCCCTGGGGTGTGAACCGCCGTCGCGTTGTCACCTTGAATGACGGCGTGGCTGGCGAGAAAAGCATCTCGGTGGCCTGCATGCATTGCTCCGACGCGCCTTGCATGGCGGTCTGCCCGGTCGATTGTTTCTACCGAACCGATGAAGGCGTGGTGCTGCACGACAAAGACGTGTGCATTGGCTGCGGTTACTGCAGCTATGCTTGCCCGTTTGGTGCGCCGCAGTTTCCTGCGAATGGCGCCTTTGGCCTGCGCGGCAAGATGGACAAGTGCACCTTCTGCGCTGGTGGGCCTGAAGACAATGGGTCCGAAGCGGAGTGGACGAAGTACGGCCGCAACCGTCTTGCTGAAGGCAAGCTGCCCATCTGCGCCGAAATGTGCTCAACCAAAGCGCTGCTGGGTGGCGACGGTGATGTGGTGGCCGACATCTTCCGCACGCGGGTTTTGCAGCGCGGCAAGGGCAGCGAAGTGTGGGGTTGGGGTACGGCCTACGGGCGCCCGTCAAGCCCTGGAACTCCAGCCAAGCCAGAAGGGCAGAAATCATGAAGTCCGAGAAGCCCTTGGGCATGTTGGTAGCAGCAGCGGCCGTGCTGCTTGCGGCCTGCGGTGCCAAGCCTGACCCTTCACAGGTGTCGCGCAAGCTGGATCAAAAGCCTTCGGCAGGTGCTGACCTTGCGTATGCTGCGCCGGGCTGGAAAGCCGGTGACGCCACATCCTGGGACCAACAGGTCCGCACCCGTGCACAGGCTCAAAATGAGTATGCCCGCATGAGGCCCGCAGGCAAATAGACCGCCGCTGGAGGAACCGTTATGGATACTTCTTACGCCTCAAAGCGCCTTTGCATGAGTCGGCCCGCCCGGTTGAGTGCCGGGCTGCTCGCCGCGGGCCTGCTGGTGGCCCTGTGGGCGCTACCTGTTCAAACCCAAGCTCAGTCCACTGCTCAAACCACCGCATTGCCTGTGGCGGCGGACAAGGGTCCGCCAGCCGGCTTTGTTGCGCCTGCGGACCCAAAGCCTGGTGAGACCAACGCCCAGCGTGCCATTTCTCAGCCCGGCAACAATGCGCCTATGTGGTCAGCCGTTAAAGAGTCTGGCACCAAACCCGGCGTAACGAATTTGCCAGGTGCCGAAAAAGGCGTCCTGATTCAAGAATTTGTACAGTACCCCGGTTCACGCTTCACCACGGCCGGTGAAGCTTGGCGCCAGGTTCGTAACAACTGGATCATTCCTTATGGCGGCTCGTTGCTGCTCATTGCTTTGCTGACTTTGGCCATCTTTTATTGGCGCAAGGGTGCATTGGGTCACGCTGAAAACGACGGCGCGCCAACCATCGAACGCTTCACACCCTTCGAACGCGCGGCGCATTGGACCAATGCCATCGCTTTTGTCGCGCTGGCCGTCTCGGGCATCGTCATGGCCTTCGGCAAATTTTTCCTGCTGCCTATCGTGGGTGGCACCCTGTTTGGTTGGTTGACCTACGCGCTGAAAACCACGCACAACTTTGTGGGTCCGCTCTTTGCTGTTTCTTTGGTGATCGTCGTCGTCACGTTCATCAAGGACAACATTGCCAATGCAGCGGACTTTGTCTGGCTGAGCAAAGCGGGTGGCATGTTGAGCGAACACGAAGTTCCCTCACATCGTTTCAACGCAGGCGAAAAGGGCATGTTCTGGTGGGGCATCTTGTTCCCCGGCCTGGTGGTTGTAGGCTCCGGCTTGGTGCTCGACTTCTTGGTTCCCGGATTCGGGCAGACGCGAGGCGAAATGCAAATCGCCCACATGGTTCACGCCGTCGCCGCTTGCTTGATGATGGCCATGCTGATAGGTCACATATATATGGGGACGATTGGCACACGCGGCGCCCTGAAGGCCATGAAGACCGGTTGGGTCGATGAAGCCTGGGCCAAAGAGCACCACCAACTTTGGTATGACGACGTCAAAGCTGGCAAGTTGCCTGCGCAACGCTCAAGTGCGCCAGCGGCTCCGCCAGTTGGCGGCACGGCTGCGCAGGCCTAGCGCGATGATTTGCTGGCGTCCCACTTCAGCCAACCAACCCTGCGACACCCGAACCACTGGAGGACTGTGCGCATCATGAGCATGACTTTCAAAACCGTGATTGCCTTGGGTGCTTCGGCGCTGCTCGCTTCGGCATCGGCTTGGGCCAAGTTGCCGGCACCAAGCTTGTCCGACGAAGCCAAAGCCAAGGCGGCGGAAGCGGCAGCAAAGACCGCGCATGCGGGCAAGGTTGACGCCTATAAGCTGTGCGTGTCCATAGATAAAGTGTCTGCGGGCTACCACGCTGCCCGCAAGAAGGCCGGCGCAGAGGCCAAGGCACCCACAGCGACGCCGCCCTGCGCGGATCCGGGCGCCTTCGTGTATCCGCCGCCCGTGGCTGGCGCAGCTACTGCAGCGGCCGCCACCGTAGCCGCTGCCACCCCTGCAGCCAACGCGGCGAAAAAAGCCGTCGCAGCGGCCGCCGCGCCCAAGAAGTAGCATCGGCGGGCCATGTTGCCCCAACCCGAAACTGTCGTGCCATTCCATTGGCCCGAGCCCGCCCCGCGTGATTTGATACCGGGTGCTCCCAGGCTCAGCCAAGCCTGTTGTGAGTGGCTGCGCGACATTGTCATCCTTGACGAGCACGGCGAGCGTCGCAGCATTCACATCCCCAGCGAACGCCCGCTGACGATCTTCGTTGACAAGCAAGAGCTGGTCACGCTCATGACCCTGGGCGCCATGCCAGAGCTGCTGGTGTTGGGTTACTTGCGCAACCAGCACTTGGTGGATTCGGCTGCGGACATCGAATCCATCACAGTAGATTGGGACGTGGCCGCAGCAGCCGTCAAAACGCGCCGCGGTATCACCGATTTCCAAAGCCGAACGTCGCGCCGCGTGGTCACCACGGGTTGCGGGCAGGGTACGGTTTTTGGTGATGCGATGGCCCAGGTTGATTTGGTCAAGCTGCCTTCACCCAGCCAAGCGCGGCTTCGCCAAAGTGTGTTGCACCGCCTACTTGAGTGCATGCGCCAGCAAGACAGCATCCACCGCAAAGCCGGCTCCGTTCACGGCTGCGCCTTGTTTCAAGATGCTGAGCTGCTGATGTTTGTGGAAGATGTCGGTCGCCACAACGCCATTGACACCATCACAGGCTGGATGGCGCTGCATGGCGTGGAAGGCGGCGACAAGACGCTGTACACCACCGGGCGTCTGACCAGTGAAATGGTGATGAAGGCAGCAGCGATGGGGGTGCCCATCGTGGTCTCGCGCAATGGCGTCACCGCCATGGGCTATGAGCTGGCCGAGCGTCTGGGTATGGCGCTGTTTGGCCGCGCGGCGAATCGACACTTCCTGTGCTATACGGGATCCGAGCGCTTCGATTCAGAGCCCGATAGCAAGCCGCCCAGTGTTCGCGTGGTCAGCGGATAACGCGCCAACCCGGTACATGCCACCTCCTCAAACCGCTGGTTTGACTCGGGGCACACGGCCCATCAAGTAGAACTCCTCATTGGGCCGCATCGCGCTCAGGTTGGCCATGCGGTTGCTCAGCCCAAAAAAGGCCGTGATGGCGCCAATATCCCAAATGTCTTCATCATTGAAACCATGCGCATGCAAAGCTGCAAAGTCGGCGTCGCCCAATTCGGCTGAGTGGTTGCAAACCTTCATCGCAAAGTCGAGCATGGCACGTTCGCGCGCCGAGATGTCGGCCTTGCGGTAATTGATGGCCACCTGGTCAGCGACCAGCGGCTTCTTTTCGTACACGCGCAAGATGGCCCCATGCGCCACCACGCAATACAGGCAATGGTTGGCAGCCGACGTAGCCACAATGATCATCTCTCGCTCGCCCTTGCTCAGGCCGCTGATCTTCAGCAGCAAGGCGTCGTGGTACGCCATGAAGGCGCGCCACTCCGCCGGGCGATGCGCCAACGCGAGAAAGACATTCGGCACAAAGCCGGCTTTTTCTTGCACCTCCAGAATGCGTGCGCGCAAATCTTCGGGCAGGTCCTTGAGCTCGGGCACGGGGTAGCGCGAAATCGGTTTCATAGCTAACTCCTGAATTGCATGGCATGTAGGCGTGCGTAGAGGCCTCCACGCGCCAACAGTTCTTGGTGCGTGCCGTCTTCGATGATGCGTCCAACCTCCATGGCGACCACGCGGTTTGCATGTTCCACCGTTGACAGCCGGTGCGCAATAACCAAGGTGGTGCGCCCGCGCATCAGATGGTCCAGCGCATCTTGCACCGCACGCTCGCTTTCACTGTCCAGGGCCGATGTGGCTTCGTCCAAGATCAGAATGGGCGCGTCTTTGTAGATGGCTCGGGCAATGGCCAAGCGTTGGCGCTGGCCGCCTGAGAGCTGGCTGCCGTTGTGCCCTACGCTGGTGTCCATGCCTTGCGGAAGCCCGTCGACAAAGTCGAGCAAGTGCGCGCTGCGAAGGGCTTGGCGCACGCGCTCACGCATCGCGGCGTCGGTTGTGGAATCGCCCAGCGCGACATTGGCAGCAATGCTGTCGTGGAACAGCACCACGTCTTGGCTGACCAGCGCAAACTGGGCGCGCAGGCTTTCCAGGTTCCAGTCCGCCAAGGCCACGCCATCGAGCTTGATGGTGCCTTGGCTCGGCTCGATGAAGCGCGGCAACAAGTGCACCAGCGACGACTTTCCGGCGCCTGATGGGCCCACCAAGGCCACCACTTCGCCGGCAGCGACCCGCAGCGTCACACCGTCTAGCGCAGGCGCTGCGTCGTCTTTGTAGCGCAAGCTCACGCCATCAAATTCAATTGCGCCCAGCGCACGGGCTGAACTGTGGCTGCCGCTGGGTTCGGCCGGCACCTCTTCCATCAACGCGATGCCACGCTCCAAGGCAGCCAGGCCGCGCGTGATGGGTGTCATCACGTCTGACAAATGCTTGACTGGCGCCACCAACCCCAGCATGGCAATGATGAAGGCGACAAAACCGCCCACGGTGGTTCCGCCACCCCGGCTTTGCCACAAGGCCAAAGCAATGACGCTGGACAGTACGATGGCCGCGAGTATTTGCGTCAGCGGTGACATGGTGGCGCTGGCAACGGTGGACTTCAGCCACAGCTTGCGCAGCTTGTCGGCAGACGCGAACAAGCGCTCGGCTTGCAAACCCTGCGCACCATGCAGGCGAACGACGCGCCAAGCCAGCGCGTTTTCTTCAACCACATAGGCCAACTCGTCGGTGGCGTCTTGCCCGGCTACCGTCAAGCGGTGCAGCCGTTGGCCCACGGTGCGCATCACGTACGCAATGGCTGGAAACAGCACGGCGACCAGCAAGGTGAGCTTCCAGTTCAGCCACAGCAAATAGCCCAGCAGCGCCAAAAGTGCCAAAGAATCTTTGGCGGCGGTGAGCAAGGCCCAGACCAACTGATTGGTGCCCTGCTGCACTTCATACACCAAGGTGTTGGTCAAGTGGCTGGACGACTGGCGCACAAACAAGCCCGGCTCGGCGCGCATGAGGTGCGCAAACATCGACCGGCGCAACTCCAAGATGCCGCGCGTGGCCGCTGCTGACAAGGCGTATTGCGCCACAAACCCCGCCAATCCGCGAACGACGAAGAGGCAAATGAAGGCCACCGGCACCCACCACAGCGGAAAGCTCTGCGCGCTGAAACCTTCGTCCAGCAGCGGCTTCATCAGCGCCGGCAGCATGGGCTCGGTGGCGGCCGCTACCAGCGAAGCCAGTGCGGCGGCCCCGATCGCCGCACGCGAACGCTTGAAGTACGGCGCCACGCGGGCAAAGCGCTGCAACAAAGAGGCCATGGGCGGCGATTATCGCGGTCTGCCTAGAATGCAGGCTTATGTGGACCCGACGACAAATGGCTGCAGCCCTGTGCAGCGCACCGGCATTGCCGGCGCTGGCACAGTTCCGTGTTGAGATTTCTGGCGTTGGCGCCAAGCAGATACCTGTGGCTTTAGGGCCGTTCAAAGGGGAGGCCGCAGGCAATGCCGCGACCTCTGCCATCGTGAAGGCTGACCTGGAGCGCAGCGGCCTGTTCAAGCTGTTGACGCCTGCGCAGGCGCTGGACGACCGCAGCCCTTTGCCCCAGGCTGAAATGCGTGCGGCTGGTGCCGACGCCTTGGTTGCTGGCTCCTCCGTGCGCATGGCCGACGGCACCTACGACATCCGCTACCGTCTGTGGGACGCCGTCAAGGGCCAAGAACTTCTGGCGCGCGCGGTGACCGTTCAGGCCGATGACCTTCGCTTGGCCGCGCACCGGGTGGCCGACGAAGTCTACGAAAAACTGACCGGCGACCGCGGCGTTTTTGCCACGCGCATTGCCTACGTCACCAAATCCGTGCGCCAGTTTGTGTTGCATGTTGCCGATTCAGACGGCGAAGGCGGCCGCGTGGCACTGACCAGTGCCGAGCCCATCATCTCCCCGGCCTGGGCACCCAATGGGCGCGACCTGGCCTACGTCAGCTTCGAAAGTGGCAAGGCCGTGGTGTGGGTGCAAGACCTGCAAACAGGGCGGCGCAGCACCATTGCCAACTTCCCCGGTACCAACAGTGCACCTGCTTGGGCGCCTGGCGGCCATCAACTGGCGGTGACCTTGTCGCGCGACAGTGTGGCGCAGCTGTATTTGATCAACCGTGAAGGTGGCCAGCCGCGCCGCTTGACCGTGAGCAGCGCTATCGATACCGAGCCAGCCTTCACCCCTGACGGACGTCAAATCTACTTCGTCAGCGACCGTGGCGGCGCTCCTCAGATCTACCGCATGAGCCTGGACGGCAGCACGCCCGAGCGCGTCACCTTCCAAGGCAACTACAACATCAGCCCGGCCATCAGCCCTGATGGCAAAACGCTTGCTTACATCAACCGCCAAGGCAGCGCTTACCGTGTGACCACGCAAGACTTGGCCAGTGGAACTGTTCGCACGCTCAGTGACACTCAAGCTGATGAAAGCCCGAGTTTCTCGCCCAACGGCCGCTTGCTGGTGTACGCCAGCCGTGCCCAGGGTCGTGACATTTTGATGACCACCACGCTGGATGGCAGCATCAAGACGCGCTTGCTGAGCAGTGGTCTGGATGTGCGCGAGCCGGCCTGGGGCCCGTTTGCTCGGTGACGTGCGATCGCGGCACACGTTTTGATTTGATGACTTGAATTTTTGGAGGCTCGACCCATGAACCGCACTCTTCTCACTCTGGCCTGCACTTTGGCCGTTAGCGCATGGTTGTCCGCCTGCGGCTCGCGCGTTGATCTCAAAGACGAAGTGCCCGTTGAAAGCCGCTCCGCGACGGGTAGCACGAGTGGCAGTGGAACCGGCAGTACGCCGTCGCAGTCGCAGGTCACGACAGTGACCGCTGGTCGTGGCGACGGTGACGCCGCAGCCATGGCCGAAGCCTTGCGCGCCGTGGGCCGCACGGTTTATTTCGATTTCGACAGCTTTGTCGTGCGCGACGACGGTAAGCGCGTGGTCGACGCGCACGCCAAGGTGTTGGCCGCCGACCGTTCACGTCGCATGATGATTGAAGGCCATACCGACGACCTGGGTGGCCGTGAATACAACCTCGCGCTGGGCCAAAAGCGCGCCCTGGCCGTGCTGAATTCGCTCACATTGCTGGGTGTTTCGCCCAACCAACTGGAAGCGGTGAGCTTTGGCAAAGAACGCCCCGCCGTTGACGGCGCGAACGATGCTGCCCGCGCCAAGAACCGCCGCGCTGAAATCAAGGATGCTCGATGAGCCTGGCTGCATGGTGGCAGGTGCATGGCCGGCGTGCGCACCGCGTGGCACTGGTGACTGCCAGCGTTTTCGCGCTGCTAGCTGGGGGCGGCGCGCAAGCAGCCCTGTTTGACGACGAAGAAGCGAGACGTGCCATCGTCGAGTTGCGTGCTCGCGTGGCGGCGCAAGATGAGCTCACCAAAAACCGCTTGGCCGAATTGGCCAGCGCCCAGGCCCGCTTCACTGAGGACCTGCAGGCCATGCGGCGTAGCCTGCTGGAGCTGAACAACCAAATTGAAGCGCTTCGTGCCGAAGTGGCCAAGCTGCGTGGCAACGACGAGCAGCTGACCCGCGACGTTACCGAGCTGCAGCGGCGCCAGCGCGACATTGCGCAGGGCGTTGACGAGCGGCTGCGCAAAGTGGAGCCGCAGAAGGTGCAAGTAGACGGCCAGGAATTCTTGGCCGACCCGGAAGAAAAACGTGCCTTTGACGAAGCACTGGGCCACATGCGCACCGGTGATTTCGAACGTTCGCTGGGTGGTTTTCAAGCGCTGCTCAAACGCTGGCCTGGCAGTGGCTATGCGCCGGCTGCGCAGTTCTGGGCGGGCAATGCGCACTACGGCCGCAAAGATTACCCGTCGGCCGTGGCCAGTTTCCGATCGTTCCTGGCCCAGGCCGCCAACCACCCGCGCGCACCTGAAGGCATGCTGGGACTGGCCAACAGCCAGGCAGAAATGAAAGACACGCGCGGCGCCCGCAAGACCTTGGAAGACCTGCAAAAGCTCTACCCGAACACCGACGCCGCGTCAGCCGCCAAACAGCGCCTCGCCACTTTGCGCTGAAGCGCAGTGATGACCGAACCCCAGCTTGCGAGCCTGACGAACCAGGTTTTGGTTGCGGCCTTTGCGCTGGGTGTGGTGTTTGGTGCGGTAGCGCAGCGCACCCACTTTTGCACCATGGGTGCGGTGGCCGATATCGTGAATATCGGCGACTGGGGCCGCATGCGCATGTGGGTTTTGGCCATTGCGGTTGCCGTCATTGGCTTCAATCTGATGGTGGCGCTGGGCTGGGTTCAAGCCTCCAACAGCATCTATTCCAGCCCGCGTGTACCCTGGTTGTCTAACCTCTTGGGTGGTGCACTGTTTGGCTTTGGCATGGTGCTGGCTTCGGGCTGCGGCAGCAAAACCTTGGTGCGTATCGGTGGAGGCAGTTTGAAGTCCTTGACTGTTTTCGCTGTACTGGGTTTGGCCGCCTATGCATCGATGCGCGGCGTGGTGGCGGTGCTACGCGTGGCCACGGTGGACCGCGTGACCTTCAGCCTGCCAGTGAATCAGGACCTGCCCTCCTTGCTGGCAGCAGCCAGCGGCATGCCCATTGAAACAGCGGCTTTGGCCTGCGGCTTGCTCGTGGGCGGCTTGATGTTGTTTTGGGTGCTGCTGAAGCCCGAAGGCCGGCAATCGGACGTGCTGCTTGGTGGCGCCGGCATTGGGCTGCTCGTGGTTGCCGCGTGGTGGGTGTCCGGTGTGATGGGCCATGTGCAAGAACACCCGGTGACGCTGGAGGAAACCTTCGTCGCCACCAGCACCCGCAATATGGAGTCGCTGACGTTTGTGGCGCCGATTGCTTATTCGGTCGACTGGATCATCCTGTTCAGTGACGCCAACAAGCGCTTGAGCATGGCCGTCCTGTCGGTGCTGGGCGTGGTGCTGGGCTCGGCCTTGGTTGCGTTGTTCACCCGAAGTTTCCGCTGGGAAGGCTTTGCAGGCACCGAAGACACGGCCAAGCACCTGGTGGGTGCCGTGCTGATGGGTGTGGGCGGCGTCACAGCGATGGGCTGCACCGTGGGCCAAGGTTTGTCGGGTGTGTCGACCCTGTCTTTGGGGAGTTTCATCGCCTGGGCCGGCATTTTGAGCGGCGCCTGGCTGGGTGTTCGCTACCAGGCATGGCGCGTGGAGCGCATGCTTTGAGCGCGCCCGGCGGCCCGATGGCTGAGCTGCTGGCTGCCGACTTGGAGCGGCGCTTTGGCGGCCTGCGCCGCTTGTATGGCGATGCGGGCTACCAAGCGGTGCGCGCCTTGCGTGTAGCCATCGTGGGTGTCGGCGGCGTCGGTTCTTGGGCCGCAGAGGCATTGGCGCGCTGCGGCGTTGCGCGGCTGGTGTTGATCGACCTCGACCATGTGGCTGAATCCAACATCAACCGTCAGGTTCAGGCCGTGGGCGCAACGCTGGGCCAAGCCAAAGTGCTGGCGCTGAAGGAGCGTATGGCTGACATTCACCCCGGCTGTGAAGTCTTGGCAGTGGAAGCCTTTGTTGAAGGGCCTGCGCGGGCCGATGCTGACGCCAGCCCACCGAACCCTGGTAATTGGCCTGCCGTGCTGCCCGCAGAAGTTGACGTCACCATCGACGCATGCGATCAACGCTTAGCCAAATTTGCGATGGCCTGCCACGCGCTGCAGCAGCGCACGGCCTTGGTGGTGGCGGGTGCGGCGGGCGGCAAGCGCCGTGGTCACCAAGTGGATGTGGCGGATTTGGCTGACGTAACGCACGACCCCTTGCTCGCCGCGCTGCGCCAAAACCTGCGCCGCAGCGGCGCGTCGCCACGCCAGGGTGCCATCGGCCTGCGCTGCGTTTTTTCGCGCGAGCCCGTCAGCATGCCCACGCGCGGCAGCGAAAACGCTTGCGCCACCGATGGCAGTTTGAACTGCCATGGCTACGGATCAACCGTGACGGTGACGGCGGCCTTTGGCCTGGCAGCGGCGGGTGAGGCCATCGAATGCGCACTGGCCGCAGCACGGGCAGCCGAACCCCAACACTTGGTATCGATTTGAGGACGGCAATTTGCTAGTCTTCTTGCCTTCTTCAGCACGCTCACACCACCTGGAGGGCTCGACATGAACTCACGCCGCCAATTCCTGGCCTGCACCAGCAGTGCCGCCGCTGCGATCGCTTGGCCTCTGCCTGCCGCAGCACAGCTTGGTTCGCGCTGGGAAGCGGTTCCCGGCCAGGTATCCGATGTAGCCATTGGCTCCAACGGGCAGGTTTGGGCCGTGGGTGACAAGCCGTCCGGCGCGGGCTACCAAGTTTTTCGCCGCGACGGCGCCAAGTGGACGCAGGTCACAGGGGGCTTGGTCAACATCGGCGTTGACCCCATGGCCAACGCATGGGGCACCGATCAAACCAACACGTTGTGGAACCACGACGGCCGCAAGTGGCAGAAACTGCCCGGCAAAGCCATCGACATCGCTTGCGGGCCAGAAGGCTCGGTGTTTTGCCTGGGCATCAACGCAGTCAACGGCAACAACGAACTCTTTAGCTGGACCGGCAGCAACTGGAAGCGTTACAGCGGCCACGGCGTGCGCTTGGCCGTGGACAACAAAGGCCTGCCGTGGCTGGTGAATGCGGCCAACGAAATCTGGCGCTTTGACGGCAGCAAATGGGCGCAAGTGCCCGGCGCTGCACGCGACATCGGCATCGGCGCCAACGGCGCCATTTGGGTCGTTGGCACCAACCAGATCGGCGACACCGGCTACGGCATCCACCGTTGGGACGGCCGCCGCTGGCAAAGTACCGATGGTGCCGCCAACACCATCGCCGTCGCGCCCAACGGCATGCCCTGGGTCGTCAATGCCAACAACCAGGTCTTCCAGCGCGTTTGAGCAACAGGTAGGCGACATTCGCGCCACGGTTGGGTGCACGAAAACCGTCACTCTTCTCCATGAACAGCCAAGCAGTCGGATGAGGATGTGACCAATTGCTGCTATGATCATGGGCTTTTCCAGGCGGGTCGTTAGCTCAGTCGGTAGAGCAGCGGACTTTTAATCCGTTGGTCGCGTGTTCGAGTCACGCACGACCCACCAAGTACCTCGGAAAATGGCCCGAGAGGGCCCCATCCGGCGCCTGTAGCGCTGGAAATCAAATTCAGGGCTCTTAGCTCAGTTGGTAGAGCAGCGGACTCTTAATCCGTTGGTCGCAAGTTCGAATCTTGCAGGGCCCACCACACACATTCAACGGCTTGGCAAGCTTGCAAAGCCGTTGGGAGATGCTAGCCGCCCGATGCCGCATGGCGGGTCGTCATTGGGATAGCGACCAGCATCACAGGCTATTTCGCTGGTTCGAGCACCTCAAACGCCAAGCTCAAAAAGTGGCTGTCCCAGCGTTCGGGTGCGTTGGGCGCAGGCCGCAGGTCCACGCCGCGCAGCAGCCAGCGCGTGGCCAGCGGCAAGGGAAAACTGATGCGCCCCTGGTCGTCGCTCTTGCGCCAGATGCCGATGGGGCTCAGGTCGTTGCGCAGCTCCATGGCTTGGCCTGCCAAAGGCTGCCCGTCACGCAAGATTTGCACTTGCAGCGTGTCGCCCTTGCGCAGAACAGGGTTGGTGTTTTCCACGCGCACGTCCAGGCCCTGGCTGGTGTCGCCGCTGGCCAAGTTGCCGCTCATCATCACGCGGGCCAGCTTGGTGTAGCTTTCTTTCCAAACAGTCACCTGTTCGCGCGCAGCTGGTCCCAACGCGCTCGGGTGGCGTCGGAGGCCTGAACTTCTTTCAGATAAACCTGCACGGTGGCTTCTTTGTCGATGGTGACTTCGGCCGGTGCCAGACGTGCCAAACAGCTCAGCGCGGTGCCAGCCGCCAGCGGGCGTGTGCTGCGCATCAGCACGCGCGTGGCTTGGTCGGCCATCCAACGCAAGGGCACGCTGCGACCAGCCGTGTCGCCGCAACCGGCGGCCTTGATGCTGTCCAGGCGCACGGGCGTATCGAAGGCTGGAAATTGATTGCCGGTTCCCAGCGCAAAGACGGCTTCGCCGCGCTCGGTGGCCGGCTGAGGTTCAAACCAAGTATCGTGGGCTAACGCGGAAGTGAATGAGTCCGGCCAACGCGGCTGCGATCAAGATGGATGGGCACTGCATCTGGACGATTCTGGGCCAATGGGTGTTTCAAAATTGGGCTTGCAGCGTGACGCGCAGGCTGCGTGGCTCGGCCGGGTGCACGTGGCGATCAGCCACGGCCGCAGCCTCCCCAGGCAACTGCGACTCGTAGAAATACTGAATGTCGTTGACCTTGCGATTGGTGAGGTTGAAGACATCCAGGGTGATGCTCGCTGCTTTGCCGAAAGACCGCACCCAATTCCCGCGTGAGGCGCAGGTTCATGGTGGTCGACGGGATGGAGCGCACGCTGTTGTCTTCCACCAGCGCGCCAGGGCCGAGATGGCGCAGTTGCAGGCTGCCTGTCCAGCCTGGCAGTGCCGGTAGTTTGGAGACCGTGCCGGCCAGCGAAGCGACGCGGTCCACGGCATTGGGAACGCGGCTACCGTCCTTCAAGCGGGCGTGGCTGAAAGCGACATCAGCATCCACCAGCAACCACGGTGTGGCTTGCCAGCGGTTGCTGAATTCGATGCCCTTGCGGCGGCTGCCTGCGCTGGCTTCGGTGTTGCCAGCGTCGCCGATGTAAACCAGCTCAGACGCCGAGCGCAAGCTCCAGATTGCCACCGACATCTGCAGCCCCGGAATGGCCTCGGTGCGCAGCCCGATCTCGTTGCCCAGCAGCGGCACCAGGCCGGGTACAGCATCTACCGGGTCGCCGGTGCGTGGGTCGACCTTGGCGGTCAAACCGCGCGCGTCGTTGCTGTGCAGGCCGCGCCCGGTGTTGAAAAAGAGTTCGGTGCGCTGGGTGGCTGACCAGATGAGTGCCAGTTTGGGTGACACCTGGGTGTCGCTCGCCCGGCCGCTGTTGGTGGCCAGGCTGAGCGCGTCGACCTTGGCTTGCAGATGGTCAGCGCGCAGGCCGATCACAGTGCGCAGGGTGGGTGTCAGCTCCACCGCGCTTTGCAGCCACAGGCCGGTTTGTGTCTGTTGGATGCGGTCTTCGCGCACGGTGCCGGTGATGCGCCGCGCCACGCTGTCGTACAGGCCGTTGCGGATGCGGTCGTGGCGCACCTGCAAACCCACGCTGGTGCTGAAGGGCAAACTGCCGACATCATGCTCGAAGCGGTGTTCGGCGTCGAAGCCGTAGACGCCGCGCCGGTCGGTCTGTTTGAACTGGTCACCAGCGGCGGGGCGGTCAAGCGCGTAGGTGAAATTGGAATTCAGATCCAGGTCATAGCTGATCGCATAGGCCGAAAGGCTGCTGCGGCCGGCCGCGCCTTGTTTGTGCCACTCGCCAGACAGGCTGGCACGGCTGCTGCTGCCGCCGGTGGTGGGGTCCAGCGAGGCATATCGCCCAAAGGGTTGGCCATTCAGGGTGCCGGCATCGATCAGGCGCTGCGGCACTTGGTCTGTTGCTGTCCACCGCGAGTGGTAGCCCATGGCGGCCAACTGCCAACCATCGGTTCGTGTGCCGCCCGTCAACATCAGCACGCCGTTGTTCTTGCGCAGGCCCTGCCGCACGTCCCAAGGACCGTCAGCCGACATCAGCTCGATGGCGCCCATGGCGGTGATGCCTGGTGCGAGTTCCATGGACGTGCCCGTCACACCGCGCAGGTAGTTGTTTTTGCCGAAGGTGACTTGTCCGAAAGGAGCCGCTACTTTGGACAGGTAGCGGATGTCGGCTGAGCCGGCTGCGGCAAAGTCGCCCACGGCGGCGAAGTAGGGCCCTTTGCGGTAGTCAATGCGGTCGACCAACTCCGGAATCAAAAAGTTCAGGTCGGTGTAGCCCTGGCCGTGGCCGTGGCTGGGCATGTTCACGGGCATGCCGCCCAAGCGTGTGGCGAAGTCGGTGCCGTGGTCGAGGTTGAAACCGCGCAGGAAATATTGGTTGGCCTTGCCGTCACCTGAGTGCTGGGTGACGATGACACCGGGCACAAATTCAAGCACCTCGCCGGGCCGCTGCGCCGGGCGGTTCTGCAAGAGGTCGTGGCCGATGGTGCCTGCTGACGCCGCATTGGTGGTGCCCACCGCGTTGTTGTAGTGACCCTGCACGATGAGTGTTTGCGGCGCGCCAACCGTAGGCGCACCGTGGTTGGCTCGGGCGGCTTGATGGGCAAAGGCTGCCAGCGAAGCCAGCACGGCCAATTTGATGAGGTGGTAGTTCAAAGATGCCAACGACTTGGAGTGTGACCAGGGTACCTGTACGCAAAACCCGCCAAGGCGGATGCAGGACGGCTGAAAGACGGTGATTGGATCGAAAGGCAAGTTTAGCGAGCGCCGCTTGGCCAGCATCCGGCGCACGCGTGACGGCCCACGCGTCACGGCCGGCGAGTCACGGCCAGCATGGCTTTTTTACGGGTTCGACACACCTGAGGCCACATGCCCCGAAGGCACGTGCTCGGCCGCGTTGTGGATGTGTCCGGTTTGGTCATCAAAGAAGAAGTCGGGCTCGAATTCGCGTAAAAAAGTGCCTTTCGGCAGGCCGCCCAAGAACATGGCTTCGTCCACTTGCACTTGCCATTCCATGAGCGTGCGTATGGCGCGCTCGTGCGCCGGTGCGCTGCGGGCTGTCACCAGAGCGGTGCGCAAGCGCATGCCAGCAGCAGGCTCGCGTTGCAGGCGGTGCAGCGCTTCCAGCAGCGGCTTGAACGGGCCTGGCGCCAGCGGCGTGGCGGCTCGGCTGCGTTCGTGGTCTTGGAACGCGCTCAAACCTTCGGCCTGGTAGACCCGCTCGGCTTCGTCAGAAAACAGCACGGCGTCGCCGTCGAAGGCGATACGCACTTCATCGGGGTGGGCGGCTGAGGCGCGTGCGCTGTCAGGGAAGACGCGCGCGGCGGGCACACCTTCGGCCAGCGCGGAGCGAACGTCGGCTTCGTTGGTGCTGAGAAACAGGTTGGCCGCCAGAGGCCTGAGGTAGCGCCAAGGCGCTTGTCCGCGAGTGAAGACGCCGCGTTGCAAGGGCAGCCCAAAGTGCTGTGCAGAGCGGTAAACGCGCATGCCCGATACAGGGTCGTTGCGCGACAGGATGACTACTTCCACGCGCGCAGCACCGCTGGCATTGAAAGCCAGCAATTTTTTTACCAGCGAGAAGGCGACGCCTGGCAGCGCAGGCTTATCCAATCGCTGGAGCTGCAGGTCCATGTAAGCGCGGTCGTCCGTGGCCTCGAAGAGGCGGTTTTCTTCTTCGAAGTCAAACAGCGCACGCGATGAAATCGCGACGACGAGTTGGCCTTCCAGGGTGGCAGGCATGAAATGTGGCAGGCTTGGGTGGGTGGATGTGTGGTGTGTGCCTCAAGCAGCATGTTGCCACGCCACGCCACGCCACGCCACGCACGGCTGCCTGCGCAGGCAGGCGGGAGCCATTACCCAGTTGTGTGACCGGACCCGTAGCGCCCCTGCAGCGAGACCCTCACCCGCGCCTAGAAGAAGTCAACCGGGCTGGAGGATGCAGTTGGGGTCGCAGCCGCAGCGGGTGTAGGTGCCGCAGCGGCGCGCTGCAACAAAGCCTTGGCCTTCACCGCGGCTTCGCTGGCCGCTGCACGGGCCTGCTCGCCGCTGCTCATGCCATCGCGCAGCTTGAAAGAGCCCAATGACTCGTCCAGCGCCTGGCCTTGCTCCAGCAGCTCGCGCGCGATGCGCTGGGTGGTTTCAGCCAAGCCCACGTTGCGCTGCGTGCTCTCGTCAACCTCCATCACCGATCGCGTAACCGCTTCGATGCTGCCCGCATGCTCGGTGGTGTCGGCCGAAAGGCTGGCAAACACTTCGCCCACTTTGTGGACCGAAGCAATGATGCGCTCCATGGCTTGGCCGGCCGAGTCGACCAAGGCCGTGCCTTCGCGGATGGTGCTGCTGGAGCCCTCGATCAGCTGCTTGATTTCGGCAGCCGCTTGGCTGCTGCGCAAGGCCAATTGGCGAACTTCCTGCGCTACCACCGCGAAGCCGCGGCCTTGATCGCCGGCGCGCGCGGCTTCAACTGCTGCGTTCAGCGCCAAGATGTTGGTCTGAAAGGCGATGCCGTCGATAACGCCGATGATGTCGGTGATGCGTTGCGACGCGCGGTGAATTTCCTGCATGCGTCCCGTCACTTGACCGAAGAGCTGGCCACCTTCGGCCGCTTGCTGCGACGCGCTGTCGGCCATCACGCGTGCTTGAAGTGCGGCCTCGGCGC
This sequence comes from Rubrivivax sp., assembly GCA_965249635.1. GTDB lineage: Bacteria > Pseudomonadota > Gammaproteobacteria > Burkholderiales > Burkholderiaceae_C > Rubrivivax. Next base: position 1,463,044 of record OZ252249.1, read on the forward strand.
TGCCTTTGACGATGACGGTGATCTGCTCCAGCGTCATGGCAGCGTCGCGCATGCCCTGTGCTGCGTGGGATGTGCGCTCGCGCAGGTCTTCGCCGCCGGCATGCAATTCCACTGAAGCGCGCTGCACCTCGCCGACCGCCGCGCGGGCTTGGCCCAGCACACCGGCCATGCGCTGTTGCACTTGCTGCAGTCGCTGGCCCAGGCCGGTTTCGGCGCGCACGGCGCCCAGCGCCAGACGAATAGGCCCCTGCGCACCCATGGCGCGCACGAGAAATTCGATGTCAAAACTCTGCCGGCTGAGGTGCGCACTTTGGCGCGCCACAGCCGCCATTGCGGCCGTGTGCAAGGCCATCACCAGCAGGTGCGGCCAGCCGATCGCGCCTGGCGCGGGCGCGGCGTACCAACCCAGCGGCACCCCGGCGGCCAACGACAGCGAACCCGCAGCCAAAACGGCCCATGGGTTGCGCAGAACAAGCAGCAAGCCCAACGACAGCATTTGGTTGAGAAACAACCATTCCGGCATGGGCGTGGCTGCGCCGAAGAAGACCAAGGGCTGAGCCAGCACGAGCGAGACCAGCGCAACAGCCTGCATGGCCTGGCTGCGGCCGAGACGGCGCACCGCACCGCTTGCACCGACGGCCAGGCCCGCCAAAGCGAGCCCATAGCCCCAGCTTGGCCGCTGCGCCAGAGTCGCTGCCCACACGAGCACGCTCGCGTTGGCTAGCAACGCCGCAGCCATGGCCCAAGTTTGCAAGTGTTGAAGGCGAGGACGGCTGGACATCGGGTTGGCAATTCAGCTTGAGGCAAACAGTCTGCGGCAGCTTGAACCATATGCGCCGGCGCAGCGCCCATTCGCCCGAAAAGGGCGGCGCTGCTCGCCTTGTTGGCGGCACCCCTCGCAGCACTGCCTGTCTAGAGTGCGGGATCCGAACCGCGCCACGGCCCTGGCTTTGCCACCATGAAACGCATCTTGATCGTCGAAGACCAGCCCGACATCCGCGAACTGGTTCGCATGACCCTTGAAATGGAAGACTTCGAGGTGCACGAGGCCGAAAACGGCGATATCGGTTTGCAAATGGCTGCCCGCCTGAACCCTGACTTGATGTTGTTGGACGTGATGATGCCCGGCAGCGTCGATGGCCTGGGCGTGTGCGAGCGCATCAAATCCAACGCCGCCCATCGCCGGACGAAGGTGGTGATGCTTTCGGCCCGCAGCCAGGACGCGGACCGACAGGCCGGGCGGCGCGCTGGTGCTGACGCCTACCTGTCCAAGCCCTTCAGTCCGCGCCAGCTGTTGGACGTGATCGGCCGTGTCATTTGAGCTGAGCGTTCACCAGCCGAGGGGCGCGCGCCATGCAAGTCATTGAACACCATCGGCGCCATACGGCTGATGCCGCGCACCGCCCGCCCGGTTGGATGGAGCGCTGGCTGCATCGCCCTGGCACGGCAGCACTGATTCTGGCGATTTCGCTGGTGTTGACCGCGTTGGCCTGGATGGCCGCGCGACACTTCGCTTTGGACGAAGCGCGCCAGCGCTTCGAAAGACACAGCGATGAGGTGCAGGCCCACATCGTCCGTCGCATGGGTTCCTACGAAGCCTTGCTACTCGGCGGTGCCGCGCTCTTCTCCGCCAGCGGTGATGTCAGCCGAGACCAATGGCGCAACTACGCCAGCACGGTCAACCCCGAGATGCGCTTTCCGGGAATTCAGGGTTTTGGATTTTCGCGCCTCTTGCGCCCGCATGACCTGCCGGCGCACGAGGCCGCCGTCCGCGCCGAAGGGTTTCCCGACTACCAGGTTCGCCCCGTTGGTGAACGCGATTTTTATAGTGCGATCGTGTACCTCGAACCCTTTGTGGAACGCAACTTGCGCGCCTTTGGATTTGATATGGCGAGCGAGCCCACGCGTCGAGAAGCGATGCACCGCGCTCGTGATGCGGGTGAGACCGCTTTGTCGGGCGTCGTGACATTGGTTCAGGAGGACGGCCGCGATGTGCAAAAGGGCTTCTTGATGTATGTGCCGGTGTACCGCGGCGGTACGGTGCCCGTTAGCGTGAGCGCGCGGCAAGAACGGCTGGTGGGCTGGGTCTATGCACCGTTCCGCGTCAAGGACTTGATGCAAGGCATCCTCGGCGCTGACACCGGAGGCGTGGGCATTCGCATTCACGATAGCCAAGCGCAAGAGACCGACACAGCCATGTACGACAGCCAGGACGAGCACAGCCTGGCCAGTGCCTCGTTCGAGCGCCAAGTGGTCCAGACCTTCGCGGGCCGGAAGTGGATTCTGAGTTTCAAGGGAGGCGACTCGGAATCTCAAGCAGACACCTGGCAGTCCAATCTGGTGGCGGCGGCTGGCTTGTCAATTGACTTGCTGCTGTATTGGACGATTACCCAACTTGCGCGCGGCAAGCGGAGTGTGGAAGCGGAAATCGCCGTGCGCATTGCGGAGGCCGAGCGCCGCACCGATTGGTTGGATGCCGTGAGCGATCTCTCGCCCAACGGTGTGCTGGTTTTCGACAGGGACAGCGAGGGCTTGCTGCGCTTGGTGTTTACCAACCCCACCTTCAGCCAGCTGTTCGGCATGCGGCCCGAAGACCTGCTTGGGCTTTCGGAGGAAGCCGTCAACGAGTGGCTGACCGGTCTGGTCGGGCCGCAAGAGGAGCACTTGCCCTTGGTCAACGGCGAAGGCAATGTCGTGCTGGCGGGTCCGCCCGTGCGCATGCTGGAGCGGCGCGTGCGCGACCGCGGCCAACAGCGCGTGTACTACTTCCGCGACACCACGCGCGAAACCGAGGTCGACCGACTGAAGAGCGAATTCCTGACCACCGCCGCTCACGAGTTGCGCACGCCGCTGGCCAGTGTCTACGGCTTCACCGAACTGCTGATGGCGGGCAAGATGTCGCCCGAAAAACGCCAGCGCGCCATCGCCATCGTGTACCGACAAGCGGGTGTATTGAAGAACTTGGTTGACGAGCTGCTGGATTTGGCGCGTCTGGATTCCAAGCGCGGCAGTGACTTTCATCGCACCGTGTTCAACTTGCAACATGTGGTGCAGGAAGCGGTGCAGTCTGTGTTGCAGCCAGGCCGTCCGCCCCGGGTTCTGACCGCGCCCTGCGACGAGCCGCTATGGGTCAATGCAGACAAACTCAAATTGCGGCAGGTGATGCTGAACCTGGTGTCCAACGCGGTGAAATATTCACCCGATGACACCATCGTCATCGCGCGGCTTGCCTACGTGATGCAGCCCGACGGTCCCTGGGCCCGCGTGACCGTGGTCGATCAGGGCATTGGCATGAGCGAGGCCCAGTTGGCGCGGGCTTCCGAACGCTTCTTCCGCGCTGACCCATCGGGTCATATTCCGGGAACCGGGCTGGGCTTGTCCATCGCCAAGGACATCATGGCGCTGCACGAGGGCCGGCTCAGCATCAGCAGCCGCGAAGGCGAAGGCACACAGGTGAGCTTTGAGCTGCCACTGTGCGATGCCCCGACCGGCCGCACCGCGCCGCAGGGCTATCCGACCGCAGCGGCCGAAAGCGAAACCGCTTAACAGCTTCCCAGCCAGCCAGCGGTTGCATTCGAGGCCGGCGTACAGCTGGGGAGACCGCTGGGTATCGGGTTTTTACGGTACCGCTAATTCACCATTCGGGGAATTATGCCAGGATGCCGTCGGCCATGTCCCAAGTCATTCCTTTGCGAACGCGCGATGCCGACCGCACGCAGCAGGAAATTCTGCGCGCCGCAACCAGCGAGTTCGCGGCCTTGGGCCTGGGCGGCGCGCGCATTGACAGCATCGCGGAGCGGGCAGGGGTCAACAAGCGGCTCATCTATTACTACTTCGCCAGCAAGGACGAGCTGTTCTTGGCCGTGCTGGAGCAGACCTACGCCGACATCCGTCAAGCCGAGCGCGCGCTGCATCTCGAAGCCGCCACGCCGGTGGATGCTTTGCGCAAGTTGGTTGCCTTCACTTGGGACCACTACTTGGCGCACCCGGAATTCCTGAACCTGTTGAACAGTGAAAACCTGCACCGGGCGCGGCACTTGAAGCAGTCAGTGCGCATACGCGAGATGAACTCCCCTCTCATTGAAACGTTGGGTGATGTGCTGGACCGTGGGCGCAAAGCCGGCTTGTTTCGCGGCGGGGTCGACCCCGTCCAGCTATACATCTCGATTGCGGGCTTGGCCTATTTCTACCTATCCAACAACCACACGCTGTCAGCCATATTCGGGCGCAATTTGATGTCACCCAAGGCCTTGTCAGAACGCTTGTCGCACATCACGGAAGTGGTCATGGGTTATGTCTTGATCGAATGAAATCTGTCTTAATTCTCCGTTTGGTGAATTGCGTTCACACATTGACTGTTCAAACTCAATAGGAGCCCATATGAACAAGATCCGTCGACTGGTCCTGACTGCACTCTCTTTGGCTGCAGCTGGCGCGGCGCAGGCACAAACTGCATGGCCAAACAAACCCATTCGCGTGGTGGTGCCGTTTGCTGCTGGCAGCACGACCGACATCATTGCGCGCGCCATTGCTGACACCATGGCTGCAAGCCTGGGGCAGCAGCTCGTCGTGGACAACCGTGCCGGTGCCAGCGGCACCATCGGGCAAGGCGTCGTCGCTGCAGCTGAACCCGATGGTTATACGATCATGGTGCACTCGTCATCCCACACGGTCAGCCCCAGCACTTTTGCCAAACTGCCCTTTGACACCCTCACTGCTTTTGCGGGTGTTACGCCGATATCGGCCACGCCCAACGTGCTGGTCATTGCGCCGTCGAAAAACATCAAGACCGTGCGTGAGCTGGTGGCCGCAGCCAAAACCAACGCTTCGGGCCTGAACTTCGCGTCGGCCGGGCAGGGCAGCGCTACACACTTGAACGCAGAGAAATTCAAGCTGGCTGCCGGCATCAATGCCACCAACATCCCCTTCAAAGGCTCGGCCGAAGCCGTCAATGAAGTGATTGCAGGGCGCGTGGACTATTACTTCTCCCCCATCGCGCCGGTCATCGGGCAAATCAAGGCAGGTGCGCTTGTGCCCTTGGCTGTGGGTTCATCGCGTCGCGCTTCTGCATTGCCCGATGTGCCCACCACGGCCGAGGCCGGTGTGCCGGGTAGCGAGTTCAATTTCTGGATCGGCATGATGGTGCCTGCCAAGACGCCGCGCGACATCGTCAACCGCCTGAATGCGGAAGTGGTCAAGGCGCTGGCTCAGCCGGCCGTGAAGGAGCGCTTCCTGCAATTGGGCGCCGATGCCTGGACGATGCAGCCAGAGCAGTTCGACGCCTATATCAAGGCCGAAGTCGCCAGCAACGCACCCCTGGTCAAAGCCGCCGGCCTGTCACCCGCACCCTAAGCAAGGTTCACATGAGCACTCGCCATCTCGGCCTCATCATGCACGGCGTCACCGGGCGCATGGGGCTCAACCAACACCTGATCCGTTCGATCATCGCCATTCGCAACCAGGGCGGCGTCACGCTGTCCAACGGCGACAAGGTGATCCCGGACCCCATCCTCATTGGCCGCAATGCCGAGAAGATTGAAGCCCTGGCGCGTGAGCACGGCATCAGCCGGCATGGAAGCAACCTTGATGCCGCCTTCGCCAACAAGGACGACAAGGTCTTCTTCGATGCCGGCACCACGCAGATGCGGCCCACCTTGCTGGCGCAGGCGCTGCGCGCGGGCAAGCATGTCTATTGCGAAAAGCCCATTGCCACCAACCTGAACGAGGCGATAGAAATCTGCAAGCTGGCGCAGGCCTCGGGACTGAAACATGGCGCGGTGCAGGACAAGCTGTTTCTGCCGGGGTTGCGCAAGCTGGACATGCTGCGCCGTGCGGGCTTCTTCGGCCGCATGTTGAATGTGCGCATCGACTTCGGCTACTGGGTGTTTGAAGGCGATCTGCAACCCATTCAGCGCCCAAGCTGGAATTACCGCAGCGAAGACGGCGGCGGCATGATCTTGGACATGATGTGCCACTGGCGTTATGTGCTGGACAACCTGTTCGGCAAGGTTGAATCCATCACGTGCCTGGGGGCTACGCACATCGACACGCGCTGGGATGAGGCGGGCAAGCTTTACACCGCAACGGCTGACGATGCAGCGTATGCAACGGCGCAACTGCGCGGGCACGGCGGCGAACCCGTGGTGGCGCAACTCACCATGAGTTGGGCCACAAGGGTGCGTCGTGACGACTTGGTCACATTCCATGTGGACGGCACGCACGGCTCAGCTGTGGCGGGTTTGCAAGAATGCCGCGCCCAAAGCCGCGTGGCCACGCCGCGCCCAGTGTGGAACCCAGATGTCAAGCAGACCATGAACTTCTTCGACCAATGGCAAGAGGTGCCGGACACGCAGGTCTACGACAACGGCTTCAAGATCCAGTGGGAGGCCTTCATCCGCCATGTGGCTGAAGACGCGCCGTATGCATGGACCTTGCCTGAAGGCGCCAAAGGGGTCCAACTGGTTGAGGCTGCCTTGCAGAGCTCAAAAGAGCGCCGCTGGGTTGATGTGCCGGCCTTGGCAGTCTGAAAAGGCTGGCCGGTATGACCCCTCACCTCACTCTGCCGACAGCCGACGGCCAACTGGCGCGCTACACCTTGAAGGGGCCTGGCTCTTTTGCGCCGGCACGTCCGGGCACCCCACTGAACCGCATCGCCTACAGCGCTGCGCATGTGGTGGCCGACCCGCTGGCAGCGACCGACCCCTGGCTGGACTGCGCCATCGACTGGGACTCCACCATCGCCTACCGCCAGAGGCTATGGTCCATGGGCCTGGGCGTGGCCGAGGCCATGGACACCGCGCAGCGCGGTATGGGCCTTGACTGGCCCACCTCGCTGAAGCTGATCCGCCGCAGCCTGGATGCGGCGCGTGACGTGCCCGGCGCGCTGATCGCCTCGGGTTGCGGCACGGACCATCTGGCGCCTGAAGCGGCCCGCAATGTCGACGACGTCATCCGCGCCTATGAAGAGCAGATGGCCGCCATTGAAGCTTTGGGCGGCAAGCTCATCGTCATGGCCAGCCGCGCTTTGGCCCGTGTGGCGCGCAGCCCAGCCGACTATGAACGGGTATACGACCGCGTCTTGAGCCAAGCGCGGCAACCCGTGGTGCTGCACTGGCTGGGAGACATGTTCGACCCGGCGCTCAAGGGCTATTGGGGTAGCGACAACACAGCGGCGGCCATGGCCACTGCATTGGGCATCATCAAGGCCCACGCCAGCAAGGTGGACGGCATCAAGATCTCGTTGCTCGACAAAGACGAAGAAATCAAGATGCGTGCGGGGCTGCCGCAATCGGGAGGACCGCAAGGCCGGGGTGTGCGCATGTACACCGGCGACGACTTCAATTACGCCGAGCTGATTGCGGGCGATGGTCAACGGCACAGCGATGCGTTGTTAGGCATCTTCGACGCCATCGCGCCTGCAGCCAGCGCAGCCTTGGCAGCCCTTGCTGCCGGTGACGAGGCGCGTTTTCACGCCATCCTGGCGCCCACGGTGCCGCTGTCAAGGCACATCTTCAAGGCGCCTACCCGCTTTTACAAAACAGGCGTGGTGTTCATGGCCTGGATCAACGGGCACCAGAGCCACTTCACGATGGTGGGCGGGCAACAGAGCACACGCTCTCTGCATCATTTCTGCGAGCTTTTCCGTCTGGCCGATGCGGCCGGCCTGATTGAGAAGCCTGAACTGGCGGTGCCACGGATGAAGCACTTGTTGGCACTGCATGGCGTAGCTTGAGTTTTTTGCGACAAACAAGGAGACCTTATGAAGTCAAGCGTTAAAGCCCTGGCCTTGGCTGTTATTGCCTTGGGCTTCCAAACTTCTGCTTCCGCACAAGCATGGCCCGAAAAGACAGTGCGCGTGGTGATTCCTTTCCCGCCCGGCGGCACGCTTGACAAGGTTGGGCGCATGCTCGCTCAGCGCCTGGGCGAGCAATTGGGCCAAACTTTTGTAGTTGAAAACAAGCCGGGTGGTAACGGTGTGATTGGCGGTGATTCGGTTGCCAAGGCCGCATCGGACGGCTACACGCTGCTGTTCAACGCCAGCACCTTCACCACCGCACCCATGACCATGAAGTCGGTGCCTTACAAAGTGCAGACGGACTTCATCCCCATCAGCTTGGTTGCACAAGCGCCGCTGTCCATCACCTTGAGCAACAAGCTCGGCGTGAGCGATTTGAAAGGCCTTATCGCCGCTGCGAAGGCCCAGCCCGGGCGCTTGAACTTTGCGGTGGGCTCCATTGGCTCAGCGGGCCACTTGTGCACGGCGCGGCTGGAGCAAGCGGCTGGCATCAACTTGACCATCGTGCCCTACAAAGGCACTTCACCCGCTTTCCAAGACCTCATTGGCGGGCAGATTGAAGGCTTCATCGACCCGGTGTTGGGTTCGGTGCAATTCCACCGCACCCAGCAGTTGCGGGTCGCAGCCGTCACAGCAGCCAAACGCTTGCCTAACTTGGCAGATGTGCCTACGGCTTCAGAGACGATCAGCGGTTTTGAATGCGCCAGCTGGTACGGGCTGTGGGCACCAGCGCGTACCTCGCCCGATATCGTGAACAAGCTCAACATGGCAGTCAACAAAGCGCTGGCCGCCGATATGGCTGACAAGTTGCTGACCGATGGCCTGGTGCCTGGTGGTGGCAGCCCGGCTGATTTTGCCAAGTTCCAGGCTGATGACATGGCGGCGTCAGCCAAGATCATTTCCGACAAGAAGATCAGCGTGGAATGAGCGTGAAATGAGCGGATTTAAACGCGCCATCGTCACCGGCAGCAGTTCGGGGATTGGCGCGGCCATTGCTCGGCGGCTGCTGGCCGATGGCTGGTACGTTGAAGGCTGGGACCGCGCGCCGGCCTGCATTGCGAACCCTCAGTTTGTGGCGCGACAGATCGACCTTTGCGACCCTGGCGCCCTGCGCACGGCCGCTGACGTTGCGTGCAAAGCCGGCCCACCGCAGGCGCTCGTACACGCGGCCGGCGTTCTGCGTACGGGTGCGCTGGGCGAGCTGAGCGCGCAAGACGCGCAGCCGATGTGGCAATTGCACGTGCAGGCTGCCACCCTGCTGGCTGAGTCTGTATTGCCGGCGATGTGTGCGGTGGGCCACGGCCGCGTGGTGCTGATCGGAAGCCGTGTCTGGCGCGGCTTGGCTGGGCGCAGCCAGTACGCCGCCAGCAAAGCGGCCTTGGTGTCACTGGCACGCAGTTGGGCTGCGGAAGTGGTCGCACAGGGTGTCACGGTCAATGTGATTTCGCCTGCGGCTACGGATACACCGATGTTGGTGGACCCGCTGCGCGCTGGCGTGCCGCCGCGCCTGCCGCCCCTGGGGCGTTTGATTCAGCCTGATGAAGTGGCTGCGCTGGCTGCGTTTTTGCTCTCGGCGCAGGCTGCTGCCATCACAGGCCAAGACATTGCGGTGTGTGGCGGCGCCTCGTTGCCGCGATGAAAGTGCGCGAAATCGTCGGCGTCATCGGTCTGGGCTTGGTGGGGCAAGCGCTGGCGGCGCGCTTGTGCGCGGCGGGCTTTGATTTGGTGGGCTTTGATCGCCAGCAGGCCGCGCGTGAAAACTGGCTGCAGGCCGGCCGGCGGTGGGCTGCTTCGCCTGCCGATCTGGCGCGGCAATGTCGACGTGTGGTGTTGGCGGTGTTTGACACGGCCGGCGTGCTGGAGGTGGTGGAGGGCCCCGAAGGCCTGCTTCAAGGGCCGGCGCCAAGCCTGCTGGTTGATTGCTCGACGGGCGACCCGGATGCCCTTCAGGCCTTGGCCTCGCGCCTGCAAGCCAAAGGCATTGACTTCATAGAGGCGCCACTGTCCGGCTCTAGCCAGCAAATCGAGCAGGGTGAAGCCACACTGCTGCTGGGTGGCAGCGACGAGGCTTTGGTGCGCCATACGGACCTGCTGCAAGCCCTGGCCCCGCGCCACGTGGCAGTGGGTGGCGCGGGCATGGGCGCACGCGCCAAGCTGGCAACCAACCTGGTGCTGGGCTTGAACCGTGCGGCCCTGGCCGAAGGTTTGGTGTTTGCCGAGCGGCTGGGCATTGAGCCAGCGCGTTTTTTGGAACTGGTGCTGGCCACACCCGCGCGCAGCGATGCCGCCGCCGTCAAGGGGCCTTTGATGGTCGAAGGGCGATTCGAGCCGCAATCTCGCATTCGCCAGCACCTCAAAGACCTTCGATTGATGCTGGAGCAGGCCGCCGCCGTTGGCCAGGGCCTGCCGCTTGACCAAGGCTCATGCAGAACTATTGCAGGCCGCCGTGGCCAATGGCGACGGCGAGTTGGACAACGCAGCCGTCATTCAACAGATTCGCCGTGAAAAACCGGCTGAACCCAACCGCTGAACCATGCGCGACTTCTCACAAGACCACCGATGGCTTTCCATCAACACCGCCACCGTGCGCCAGCAGCGTGGCCAAGACTGGCCTTTGTTGGACATCTTGGACGCCTGCGCACGGCGCGGTATTCGCGCGGTGTCGCCTTGGCGCGACCAGGTGGCAGCCGCCGGTCTGCAGGCCACCGCGCGCCGCCTGCGTGCGCACGGCATGCAGCTGTCGGGTTACTGCCGCGGCGGCATGTTTACCTACGCCGACGCTGCGGGCCGCGCCGCAGCGCACAGCGACAACCTTCGCGCCCTGGACGAAGCCTGCGAGTTGCAGGCACCTTGTTTGGTGCTGGTGGTGGGCGGTTTGCCTGGCGCCCTTCAAGGCCAGGCGGCGCACAAAGACATCACCGGCGCGCGCGAGCAAGTCCGTGTAGGCTTGTCTGAGCTGTTGGATCAAGCCCGAAAGAGCGGCATGCCCTTGGCGCTGGAGCCGCTGCACCCGATGTACGCGGCCGATCGCGCCTGTGTTAACACCTTGGAGCAAGCGCTCGACCTGTGCGACTTGTTGGACCCCCAGCGCGGCGCCTTGGGTGTGGCGGTAGACATTTATCACACGTGGTGGGACCCGAAATTGGCCGAGCAAATTGCCCGAGCCGGCCGCCAGCGCTTGTTGGCCTTTCATGTATGCGACTGGCTGACGCCAACCCAGCACTTGCTTGAGGACCGCGGCATGATGGGCGACGGCGTGATCAACATACCGGCCATCCGCGCGCTGGTTGAGGCGCAAGGGTTCTCAGGTTACAGCGAAGTAGAAATCTTTTCGCGCGCCAACTGGTGGCAGCGAGACGGTGGTGAGGTGCTGGACACTTGTATCCAACGGCACCGCACCGTGGTCTGATCGATTGGAACGTTGTTCAGTCCGATGCGGGGCTTGGGCTGCTGGATGTCGCCCATCAACACGGCATTGGCCTCGGCGGGCTGGCTAACCCAAACCGATGCGTTGCGCAGCCGCGTCGATGTGGGCCTTCAGCTCCGCATAGCTGTGGTTCACAGGAAACTGCGGAAACTTCTCAACGATGCTCGCAGGCGGATGGATGAAGAAGCCCGCATCGGCGGCCAGCAGCATGCCGGTGTCGTTGTAAGAGTCGCCGGCAGCAAACACGCGGAAGTTCAGCGCTTTCAATGCGTTCACTGCGTGCCGTTTTTGATCGGGCTGGCGAAGGCGGTAGTTCGTCACAAAGCCGTCGGTGTCCGTTTCCAGCCGGTGGCAAAACAGGGTGGGTCGGCCGAGTTGCCGCATCATCGGGTCCGCGAATTCGTAGAACGTGTCGGACAAGATAATCACCTGGTAGCGGCTGCGCAGGTCATCCAGAAACTCTTTGGCGCCGGCCATGGGTGCCATACCTGCGATCACATCTTGAATGTCCTTCAGCTTCAGGCCATGTTGGCGCAGTAAGGCCAGACGCCAAGTCATCAGCTTGTTGTAGTCAGGCTCCTCGCGCGTGGTGCGCTTGAACTCCGCAATGCCCGTGCGCTCGGCAAAGGCGATCCAGATCTCGGGAATCAAGACCCCTTCGAGGTCCAGGCAGACGATGTGCATGATGGTTTGTAGTCGTGTCGCCGGCTTTCGGAGTGAAAGCTGCTCAAGCGGCACATGCTAGCCCAGGCCTTGCGGCCCGGCCGGTGTCAGGCTTGAGCGGGCTGCCTCAAAACCGTGCTGACCAGCATCTACTTCTTTGGGTCGATGCGCAAATACCCTGAACTGTCGAAGCGCCGGTTGGTGGGCCTGGTGGCCGATGCGCTCGGTGGTGGGCGATGGGCGATGCGCGTTTTGTGGTGAATGGCGAGCCCGTGAACTTCGCCAAGGCGCTCAACTACAAGGGCGCCATGTTCAGCGATGTGCCCAATCTGGTCAGCACCTTTGGCTATACCAACGCCAGCTGGACACTCAAAGCCGACCTCACGATCGACTGCATCGAAACCAGTTGAAAGACTGGGTGCTGCTGCGTTGGGGCCGGGTGAACGACGGTGGCTTGGCGCTCGAGAGGGCTCGTCGCAGAAGCAAAACCTGATCAGCCGACGGCGTAGGCCCCAGCGCCCGTGGCAATGAGAAGCCCTTCGTCGTTGTGCAGCCGCATTTGTACCGAGCCGATGCGCCCGCCCAGGCGCGTGACCTCGGTGCTGGCAATGAAGTGTTGCCCGATGCCTTGGCGCAGGTAGTCGATGCGCAAATCGATGGTGCCCATCTTTGAAAAGCGGTGCATCACTTGTTGCGCGGTTTCTGCCAGATGGCGCTCGCCAATGGCCGCCATCAAAGCCAAGCCACCCATGGCGTCCAGAGTGGCCGAAATTACGCCGCCATGAAGCCGCCCATAGCTGAAGTGGCCTACCAACTCCGGGCGCATGTCGATGCGCCCCCGCACGTCACCGTGTTGCACCGACAGAATCTTCAAGCCCAAGACGGTATTGAAAACAATACGCTGCTCGAAGATGTCGGCAAGCGCCAGGTCCAGGCTGTGTTGCTCCTCAGCGGAACGTCGCTGAACCAGGTGCGATGGTGTGCTCACTGAAATACCGGCGTGCTCATGGGCCGTCAAGCATACGGCTCTTTCGAGGCAGCGGGCTTACGGCCGGCTTGCTTGCAGTCCCTCAAGGACCTCCCTCTCGATGACGCGCGTGACGGTGTCGGTAGTTTGCCGATGCTAGGCTGTACGTTAACGTCAGCGGGGGCGCCATATGGGGATTGCGCGCGTCGTAGCCTGATGCGGCGCGGGTGGCTTGCGAGAGACTGTGTGAGCTTACAGAGCCAGGGCGAAACGCGCTAAAAGATCGCTGCGCGCAAACCAAAAGAAGCTGCAACCAGCAGCGCGATCAGGCCTAGGAACTCCGCCTCGCGCCGCAGCTTGAACAAGCCCAACTCTCGATTGAAATACAGCGACGCCGTCGCGCCGACCACGTGCGAGCCTGCCAAAGCCCATACGCCGCCCATCAAGCCTTGAGCGGGCACCATGGTGAACAACCCCGCCAGCAGGGCGGTCAAGCGCAGGAAATAGATGGTGGACTTGATTTTTGCTCGTCCCAATGCGACATAAACCTCGCCGGCAGCCAAGTAGATCGAAAGAAAAACGATGACTCCGAACGCGCGCAACAGTGGACCAGCGGGGTGGTAACGCGGGTCGTACAGAAGCTCGATTATTTTGTCGCCGAATGTGATAAATATAAAACCACTGGGCAATGCAACTTTGACAACAATAGACAATGCCTTGTAATAAGTTTTCCACAGCTCCTTGTCGCCTTCTCTGAATGATCGGCTGACCAGTGGGAATACCACGCTGTGAACGAATTTTCCGACCAAATCGATAACGATCGTGCTGTATAAAACCGCAATACTGTGCAACCCGATCTGGGTGGCGTCAAAATGGCGAGCCAGAAAGAGCCGATCCAAAATATTCATGGAAAAAGTCAGTATGGCGCTGACCCATAACCATTTTCCTCGGCTCCAAAGAAATTTGAAATCTTCTGGCGACCAAATAAACTTGGGTCCCCGCTTGGCCAGCCAAATGTAGGAGCCAACGGCGATGCATAAATTGGCGGCAATGGAGCCTGCGGTCAACGCAAGGATGCTTGGCGCGAGAAGCGCCCATGTCATGGTGACTGCAGTGCTGATGACTTGGCGGATCAAATCGATCTTCAAAATCGTGCCAAACTCCAGCATCCGTTCGCGATACAAGATTTCGATAGATTCTAGATATTGAATAGCTGACGCGACAACCAAGAGAAATAAAGCTGTGTTCAATCGCGGATCGGCATAGGTTGAGCCGGCGCTCAGCCAGCCTTGGCCTATCAACAAATTGATGGCCATGCTGAAGAGGCCCACTATGCTGGCTAACGCCAACACGCGAAGCGTCATGACCGACCAAACAATGTCCCTGAAGCGCCGGTCATCTGCGCGTTGCTCGGCAATTATGGCGCTGCGCAAACCCACGTCGCACAGCATGGCAGCGGCGTAGACGAAAAGCATGGCGATCGCCATGACGCCAAAATAGTCAGGCGCCAGCAGGCGCGTCAGTATCAGGTTACTGCAAAAGCGAATGCCATACGATGCAAACTGGCCAATTGCTGTAAATTTCAAGCCACGCTTGAGTACATCGGATGCGGACAAAGATTTAAACGTTTCGCTGGTTCGGGGGTTTTGCTGCCGCCAGTATTTTAAACCAACCCCCTATGGGCAATGCTTCCAGTTGCACTGTTTTGGCGTTTCAGTTCGTAAGAGCCAAAGCACTTGACGGGCTTGGTGGCCTGCCTATGCGGCATTCGGTGTGCGAATGAGGTAGTCAAACGCTGCCAACGCCGCCTTGGCCCCGTCGCCGGCCGCGATGATGATTTGTTTGTACGGCACGGTTGTGGCGTCTCCCGCCGCGAAGATGCCGGGCACGTTGGTGGCGCCGTGGTCATCGATCATGATTTCACCGTGTCGGGACAGCTCCAACACGCCCTTGAGCGCATCTGTGTTCGGAACCAAGCCTATCTGAACGAACACGCCTTCGAGTTGCACCGTGCGTTCAGCGTCGTTTGCACGGTCGCGCCAAACCAAGCCGTCCACGCGCTGTCCGTCGCCGGTGATGGCCGTGGTTTGCGCGTTGGTGTGGACCTCGATATTGGGCAGACTTTGCAGCTTCTTCACCAGCACGGCGTCGGCTTTGAGTTGTTGGGCAAATTCCACCAGCGTGACGTGGTCCACCACGCCGGCCAAGTCGATGGCCGCTTCGACGCCGGAGTTGCCGCCACCGATCACCGCCACCCGCTTACCTTTGAAGAGTGGGCCGTCACAGTGCGGGCAGTAGGCCACGCCTTTGTTCCGGTATTCCTCTTCGCCAGGCACATTCACTTGGCGCCAGCGCGCGCCGGTGGACAAAACGAGGGCTCGGCTTTGCAGCCGTGCGCCGTTGTCCAGCACCACCGTGTGCAATCCGCCGGTCTGGGCCGCAGGCTCTACAGAGACCACACGTTGACCGTTCATGATGTCCACGCCGTATGCGCGTGCATGCGCCTCCAAAGCCGCAGCAAATTTGGGGCCTTGCGTTTCGAGCACTGAAATGAAGTTTTCAATGCCCATGGTGTCCAAAGTCTGGCCGCCCATGCGCTCTGCCACGATGCCGGTTCGGATGCCTTTGCGTGCGGCGTACACGGCTGCAGCGACACCTGCTGGGCCGCCACCCATGACCAACACGTCAAAGCTGGCTTTGTTCGCCAGTGCTGCCAATGCGCGGGCTTCGCTGTTGGTGTCCACCTTTTTCAGAATGTCGGACAGCTCCATGCGGCCTGAGCTAAACACTTGCCCATTCAAATAGACCGTCGGTACGGCCATGATCTGGCGCGATTCCACTTCCTCTTGAAACAGGCCGCCGTCGATCGCCACGTGTTTGATGCGCGGGTTCAGGATCGCCATCAAATTCAGGGCCTGCACCACGTCTGGACAGTTATGGCAGGTCAAGGACATGTAGGTCTCGAAGACCATGTCGGAATCGAGATTGCGAATCTGCTCAATGACATCGGGCTCGATCTTCGGTGGGTGTCCGCCGGCTTGAAGCAAGGCCAGCACCAGCGAGGTGAATTCGTGACCCATCGGAACGGCGGCGAAGTGCACGCCCATGTCTTCACCGGCCCGTGTAATTTGGAACGATGGCCGCCGCTGCGCCGCACCGTTTGATCGCACGCTGACCAAGGGGCTTTGCCCGGCGACGTCGTTGAGCAACTCGCGCATCTCTGCGGACGCAAGGCTGTCGTCGAAGCTACCGATCAATTCGATGCGTTGTTGAAGCCGTTCCAAGTACGACTTCAGCTGGGCTTGCACGGTGGGTTCGAGCATGGCGTTATCCGAAAATGGGCGTGTTCAAACCGGCCCTGCTGACAACACCATCCATCAGTGATGCCAGCAAGGCCCAGTTCCTTTTTGGTTGTTTGGGCCGTCGCGCCGGACGCGCGACGGCGGGGCCTATAGCGGCTACTTGCGGCCTATAGCGGCCCTATCGGCCGTGTTTAGATCTTGCCGACCAGGTCCAGCGAGGGCGTCAGCGTCTTGGCGCCTTCGTTCCACTTGGCCGGGCAAACCTGGCCGGGGTTTTTGGCGACGTACTGCGCAGCTTTAAGCTTGCGCAGGGTTTCCTTCACATCCCGGGCAATGGCGTTGTCATGCACTTCGGCCGTCTTGATAAGGCCGTCTGGATTGATGATGAAGGTGCCGCGCAGGGCCAAACCTTCTTCTTCGATGTGCACGCCGAATGCGCGGGTGAGTTGGTGCGTGGGGTCGCCCACCAACGGGAACTTGGCCTTGCCGACGGCCGGGGATGTCTCGTGCCACACCTTGTGCGCAAAGTGCGTGTCGGTGGTGATGATGTAGACCTGCGTTTCCAGCTTCTGGAAGTCAGCGTAGTGCTCGGCTGCGTCTTCAACTTCCGTGGGGCAATTGAAGGTGAAGGCTGCAGGCATGAAGATGAAGGCCGACCACTGGCCTTTGAGGCTCTGTTCGGTGACTTCGATGAATTTGCCGTTGTGAAAGGCCTGGGCTTTGAACGGCTGGACGCGGGTATTGACGAGGGACATGGTGCAAGCGCTCCGTTGCTTGTGCTGAGGAAGACCGAAGTGGCTTCCAACGGGGTGAATTCTTTGCCGCATCGCAGCATTTGTCGATTGAATCAAAGCAATGACTTTGATTGACAAAGCTAATTATCCACTGGCTCCCCCCTGAACGAACGGCTCCGGATTGGTGCACGTGCCGCGCCTAAACCACGGAAATCAGGGGGGAGACCCTGTAGGCAAAATTGAAAGCAAACGTTTCAATAGGTGCGTCCTGACCTGGGACCCGCGCAAGCAGTCCAGTCTGGTCAAGTGCTCGTAGATCGATCGGCGTCGTTACCGGCCAAGCTCAATATGAAAAGAAAATGGTCTCCAGGGTGGATATAACAAAATACCAGAACCAGCAATGGGATGTCATTATTGTTGGCTCCGGAATGGGTGGCAGCACCTTGGCCTACTGCCTCGCACAAGAAGGCGTGCGTGTATTGGTTCTGGAAAAGGGCTCGCCGGTTTTAAGTGTCACGCCCCCGGAAAAGGTATCAACGGAACCACAAGCGCGGCAAGATCAGGGCTGGTGGCCACAGCCGCTCAGCCGTTGGAAATCGCCCGATCAATTTGAAGAAGTTTACGCGGCGATTGGTTGCGGTGCTGGCGGTTCAACTTTGCAGTACGCTGCAGCGCTGGAGCGAATGGCAGCATCCGATTTCAAGGGTTTGAAACAAGCAGGCGTTGATGTCCCAGATTGGCCCATATCGTTCGAGGAATTTGAACACTTCTATCACGCGGCTGAACAGCTTTATGGCGTTGCCAATGATAACGATATCGCTTGGGAGAGTCGAATTAGTCAGTGGGACAAAGAGTTTCTATCCAACTTAAAACGCGCGGGTTTAAATCCGGAAAGACTGAGAGTCGGAATTAAATACGACCCGGGGTGCAAGGAATGTATTGGAGTCGTTTGTTTGCGCAATTGCAAATTTGATTCCAAGATGGCTTGTTTGGATAAGGCGGTTGCAACCGGACGTTGTGAAATCTTGTTCAATTGTGAGGTGCAGTCTTTGGCGGCCGATTCTGTCGGTGTGAACAAAATTGTCGCGCTGACAGATGAACGTGCTGTCGAGCTGCGGGCAAAAATCTATGTGCTGAGTGCGGGAGCGATGAGTAGCCCTCAAATTCTGCTTGCCTCAGCCAACCGATGGTGGCCGAACGGGTTGGCTAACCGTTCCGGCCTTGTGGGGCGGAATTTAATGTTCCATGGCGTTGACATCTACGCCATCTGGGCACCCAGAAAACTTGAGCGGAAAGCCGTGCAGAAGAAATCCATATCCATAAGAGATTTCTATTTGCAAGACCGTGCAAGTTTGGGTTATATACAAAGCATGGGGCTGAGTGCCGGCTCGGGTGTGATCTCAATGTTTATTAAGGCCGAATTGCGAAAGTTCGGCATTCAGAACGCCAAGCTGTTGTCGGTTTTAGCGAAAATTCCAGCTGCCTTGGCCGCGCGCCTCTTCGGCGATGCGGGGCTCTTTGCGGCTCAAATTGAAGATTACCCCAGCGTGGAAAATCGAATCGCATTGGATGCCAAAAGACCCAATGCCACCTATTTTGTATACACCATGAGCGATGAGCTGCGCGCGCGTGCCGAACGGCTGAAAACTTTATTTGCCAAAAAGATTGGCAAATGGAGACTCGTGAGAATTACGCCGCAAGTTGATATCAACACGGGTCACCCGTGTGGAACTTGCCGTTTTGGGGTGAATGCGTCAAACAGCGTTCTGAATTCAGATTGTCGTGCCCACGACGTCAATAATTTGTATATTGTTGACGCCTCGTTTTTTCCGCGCAGCGCTGCGGTAAATCCGAGCTTGACGATTGCTGCCAACGCCATACGTGTTTCGAGAAAGATATCCGAACACCTCAGGCGAATCTGATAGCCTCAAACCCACCGTTCAACGAGCGGCCATCGCGGCCGTACAAGCGGCGAGGCGGGGGTTAGCGCTTCTGGTCGCGGCTGCGCGCTGTTGCGCGGCTGCGGCTGCATGCGCCGCGCAGTACGGTGGAGAAAAAGGCGTCGAACTTCGGGCCCTTTTCCTGGCTCCGGTCAGGAAAGGCCGCAGGGTTCTGGGGGAGGACCGGAACGTTGCTGGCTGGACTCATGATGGGTGGCACAGTAGTGGTGCAAGAAAGTCGATCTGTGGACCTAACGGGCGGCCAAGCCGATGCGATGACAGAAATTTGTAACGGCTGGAAGATTTTTTGTGGTGGGCGGGCCGATCAAGGGCTGCGCGCCTTTGCGGCTGCATCAGAGCCGAGTGCCAGCTTGCGGTCGCGCTCAAGCAAGGGCCGGTAAAAGCCGGGCACATCGTGTCCCCACTGGCGCACGGCTTCGGCCGCAGCCATGGCAGCGGAGGCTCGGTCGCCGCCGGCCAGCAAGGCTTGTGCCCACTCGCCCTGAGCTTGAGCAAGTGCCCACTGACGTGCGGCATGCTGGTCGCCGGGTAGGGCAGCCACCAGAGCTACGGCTTCGCGCGCCGCATCTGCGGCGGCTACGGGCTTGTCGGTCAGCCGGGCCAGCCAAACCAAGCCTTCTGCGCGCCAGCGTGTCATATAAAAGTCGTCTGGCTCGAAGGCGCCAACGGGCATTTTCGCTAGCGAATCACGCACGGCGGCCAGGGCTTCAGCGCGTTTGCCAACAGCGCTCAGCGCACGTGCACTGGACAGGGCCATCAGGGTACGGTCGCGCACGGCGGTTTTGTTGGACGGGTCGGCCGCCAAGGATGTTTCCAGGATTTCAGCGCATTCAGCGTGCAGCTTGAGTGCCCGCTCGTGGTCGCCATGAAGCACCAGCGCCACAGCCAGGTTGTTGCGCGCCGCCGCGCGCTGGTGAAAGAAGTGGGCGTTGCCCGGTGACATTTGCGCCGCGCGGTCGCGCAGGGCCACCGCTTGCTCGCCTGCCTGTACCGCCATACTGTAGTCACCGGCCAGCAACGCCCAGTTCATTCGCCCAACCCAACCCCAAGCCAGCTGGTGAACCCATTCAGGCTTGTTGGGTTCGCGATCGACCAACTGCTGAAAGAGGCGCAGGGCTTCGTCCCAATGGGGCTTGGCGTCGGCTACTCGGCCCAGATTGGCCTGCGACACATTGCTTCCCAGCGAAAGGCCCAATCGGCCTTCCAAGGTTGCTTGGCGAGAAATGACCTGCAGGTCGTCCGGTGCCAAGGCGCGCACCCGCTGCGCGAGCAGCGCAGCCTGCTGCAGCGACTGCAAGCTGCGCGCTACTCGGCCCAACCGCGCTTCGATGGTGGCGCGGTTCAACCACATGTCCACCGCCGCGTTCAGCACCTCTGGCGCCGTGGTTGTGGCCGCGGCGTACTGCGCTTGCAGGCTTGTAGCCTTCTCGGCGTTGATCAGCGCGGTTTTGACGCGCTCTTGTCCGGGCGAAAAGATTTCGCCTTGCAATACGGACAGCCGTTGATAAGTTTCGGCGAGCTCGCGCGCCAGAGATGGGTCACCCGCTGTCTCTTCGGCCAAACCGTCGAGGTACTTGCTTGCGTCGTCCAAAAGCGCTTGGCGCACGGCGACCGCACCCGGCAGGTTATGGATCTGGTCGTGGTAGCGAAAGACCAGCTGGTTCGCCATTTGCCGCACCTGGGCGAAGCGGCGCTCGGCAGCTTGCCGTGCTTGGTCGGTTTGGTGCATTTGCCAGGCGGTGGCGGCAAAGCCACCAACCAAGCTGACCAATGCCAGTGCCGAAAGCCCCACTGCAAGCCGATTGCGTGCCGCAAATTTAGCCAGCAGATAGCCTGCGCTCGGTGCACGCGCTGCAAGCGGGTAGCCACCGAGGTAAGCGCGCAAATCAGCGGCCAGCGCATCCACGCTGGCGTAGCGGCGCGAAATGTCCTTTTCAAGCGCCTTCAAAAGCAGCTTGTCCAAGTCGCCTTTAAAAAGGCCTGGCTGGCTCACGCTGCTGGGGCGCGCCGGCTCCTCGTCCAAGACGCAACGCGCTGCATGCTCGGCGGTGTTGGCGCCTACGCCATAGGGGCGCTGCCCGGTGAGCATCAAGTAAAGCAAGACCCCCAAACTGTATACATCAGTGGCTGTGGTGAGGGGTTCGCCGCGCACTTGTTCCGGACTGGCGTAATGCGGCGTGAAGGGTCGCGGGCCTAGCAGCGTGGCGTCTGGGCTGTCTTCGCTTTGCAGTGCTTTGGCAATGCCGAAATCCAGCAGCTTGACCTGGCCCTCGGCCGAAACGAGCACATTGCTGGGTTTGAGGTCGCGGTGCACCAACAGGTTGCGGTGGGCGTGGGCCACTGCCTCGGCCAGTTGAAGGAACAGCGCGATGCGCGCGCGCAGATCCAGGCCCTCGCAAGCTTGGTCGATGGGTTTGCCGCTCACGCGCTCCATCGCGAAGTAAGGGTGGCCATCGGCCGTGCGGCCGGCGTCAACAAGCCGTGCGATATGCGGGTGTGCCAGCCGCGCCAGCGCTTGTTGCTCTTGTGCAAAGCGCGCCAGAACCGCGGCCGAGTCCATGCCGCGCTTGAGCAATTTGAGGGCCGCTTCACCGCGATAGGCGCCGTCGTCGCGTTCGGCAAGCCACACCTCACCCATGCCGCCGCTGCCCAGCCGGCCGGTGATGCGCCAGGGGCCCATGCGCTCGCCCACGTGGCCCGCATCTGCCGCGTGCCCCGACAAGAAGCCGGTTTGCGTGCTGCCCAGGTCTTGCAGCAAGAGCGAACCCACTTCTGCAGCCAAGGCCGGTTGCGCTTGCTGCAGAAGCGCTTGGCGCGCGGCCGGAGCCAAAGGCAGCGCCTGCTCGAACAGTGCGCGCACTTGGGTCCAATCGGGGCGGGCATTGACAGTCATAAGCAATCCCGATTGGAGACCACGCGCGTACCGGTGGCTATGCCGTTTCTTGGGGGGCCCAACTCCTCGAGCAAGCGAAGCGGCCTGTGTCAATCAGCCGCGCTCCTGTTCAGGCAGCCGCGTTGGCTTCAGAGCACGGCGGCGCCTGAAACAGCAGCACCTTCAAAGCCCGCTCGGGCGATCGATCGGCAAACGCGGCCGGGTTGGCAATGCGATGCAGGTATTTCAAAGTAGGGGCCTCTTGGTCAACGAGGCCCTGCAAGAATTCGGGGCCCAGTTCGGGTGCGTTCAAGCACAGCAACGCGTGCCCTGCAGGCGCAAGCAAGCTTGGCAAGCGGCGAACCAGGCGTGCGTAGTCCTTGGTCGCAACAAAGCTGCCCTTTTGGTAGCTGGGCGGGTCCACGATGACCAAGTCATAAGGACCGTTGCGCCCCAGCTTGCCCCAAGAATTGAAGATGTCGTGGCTTAAAAAACGGGCGCCCGCCTCGAGCCCGTTCAAGCGGTGGTTGTGCTGCCCCGTGGCGATGGCGCCAGCGCTCATGTCCACATTGACCACGTGCCCCGCGCCTGCCCGCAGAGCCACCACTGAAAAGGCGCAGGTATAGGCAAACAGGTTCAGCACCTTCAGACCAGAGTTTGCGGCGGCGTGTTCGCTGACCCAGCGGCGGCCTTCAGCCATGTCGAGAAACAGGCCATGGTTCTGCCCTTGAAGCAGATTGACGCGGTAACGCGTGCCAGCTTCCATCACCACTTGCGGTTCAGGCACGCTGCCGGACATGACTCGAGTTTGCGCTCGGCCTGCGGTGCTTTCGGTAGCGCCGGATTCATGGTTCGCGGCGTGCCGCGATTGGTAAACCCAGTTCAGCGCCTGCGCTGGCGCCACCTGCTGCCACCGTGCCTGCAGTGCTGCGCCGATGGAGGCGAGTTCGGTTTCATTGGTAGGTGCATAAGCGGTCAACAACCAAACTGGCGGGTAGAAGTCCAGGGTCCAGTGCTCGCAGCCGGGGTGCAAACCGCCACGCCCATGAAAAACGCGCCGGGCATCGGTGCCGGCTTCAAGCGTGGCGATGGTATCGAGCAAGGCTTGCATGGTGCGGGGCTGCCGGGGTAGCTTGGGTTGCCCAGACAATACCCGCCAATGCCTGCTGTGCCCATCGATACCCCAGTTCCCGGTTTTTTCAGCCCGCGCCTGACCTTGCAAACGCTCACCCGCGGTGATGGCCTGCTGGGCCTGCGGGCGATAGACGGTTTTGGCCCGCGCAGCGCGCAAGTCACGGTGGCCAGCGTGGCCTGGACCTACGAAACCGGCAGCGGCATGCGCTGGGAGACGCCGGCACCCACCAAGCTCATCAACACTCGCGTTAAAGAGCCGGTGGTCTTGCGAGGCGCCTGGAGCGAACGTGTGCTGCTCCTGCGCGACAACACGGCCGAAGGCGATGCGCGCGATGCGCTGTGGGGTAGCGGGCTGCGGCCATTACCCGCCCAAGCACTGCAATGGCGCAACGCCGCAGCAGCCGAGGGGCACGAGGGCTTGTGGTCCTTGCTAGAGGAATCGCACTTTGGTGACTTCTGGGCGGAGCAGGTTCCGCGACTGCAGAAGGCCGGCTGGCGCATCGTGGTGCGCGCCGGCTTTGCGCACCAAAGCGTGCCGGTTCAGCGCTGGAAGTTGTCCATCGAACAGAGCCAAACAGCCAGCCTTAGCAGCAGCGACGGCCTGCGAGAACTGGCTGAACCGCTCGGTGCCAAACCGCAACCGATCACGGCCTTGCGAAACCCGCATGGTGAAGGTTCGTGGATGCTGAGTTTGGGCGTCGACGTGGACGGCGAAAGCCTGGATCTCTCGCCGCTGCTGGCTGACCTCATCAAGCGCGATGCGCGCTGGCTGGATGCCAAAGCCATTGCCGCTATCGATGACGACGCGCTCATTGCGCTGCGCGCACCCGCAGGTCGGCGCATCGAGGCACCCGCAGCGCCGCTGAAGGCCATCGTCGGTGCGATGGTGGACCTGCTCACCGACCCGCACCGCGCGGCGAATATCGGGCAAGCTTTACAGCTGTCGTCTTGGGAGGCGCAGCGCATGGAGGCGCTGCGCGCCAGCTTGATGGAAACCCAGGCTGCGCGCGCTTTGTCAACAGGGCCCCAAGCGGCCTGGCAGTTGCAGGGTGATGTTGGCCTGGCCAGTTTGGTGCAACGCCTGCGCGATGTGGGCACGCCGCCTGCCGTACAGCCACCTGCGGGTTTGGGTTTGCAATTAAGGACCTATCAACTGGAAGGTTTGGCCTGGTTGCAATACCTGCGTGAAAACCACTTGGCCGGCATCTTGGCAGATGACATGGGCTTGGGCAAAACGGCGCAGGTGCTGGCGCATTTGTTAACCGAGAAGCAGGCTGGTCGAGCAGACATGCCGAGCCTTGTGGTTTTGCCAACCAGCCTGATCGCTAACTGGAGAAATGAAGCGCAGCGCATCAGCCCTGCGCTTCGTGTACTCACGCTGCAAGGAGCAGACCGCGCGCGCGATTTCAAGCGCATCCCTGAGCAAGACGTGGTCTTCACCACCTACCCGCTGCTGTGGCGCGATATCGAAAGCTTGCAGCAGCACGGCTGGCACTTGCTGGTGCTGGACGAAGCGCAGATGGTCAAAAACGCGGGCAGCCGTGCCGCTGCGGCGCTGCGCCGCTTGAACGCACGCCACCGTTTGTGTGTCACCGGCACGCCGCTTGAAAATCACCTGGGCGAGCTGTGGGCGCACTTTGATTTCTTGCTGCCAGGTTTTTTGGGTGACATTCGCAGCTTCACGCGGCAGTGGCGAAGGCCCATCGAAACCAATGGCGAAACGCTGCGCGCCCAACTGCTGGCTCAGCGTGTGAGGCCTTTCATCCTGCGCCGCCGCAAAGAAGATGTAGCTACCGAGCTGCCGCCCAAGACCGAGGTCATTCGGCGCATCACCTTGGAAGGCGAGCAGCGCGCCTTGTACGAGAGCGTGCGGCTGGCAGCCGACGAGCAAGTCCGTCGCGTCCTCAAGCGCCAAAGCTTTGCGGGTTCGCAAATTGCCATTTTGGATGCGCTGCTCAAGCTGCGCCAGGTGTGCTGTGACCCCTGGCTGCTGAAGGGCACGAGCACGCCGCCTGACATAGAGCGCGCGAAGTTGTCGCTGCTGCTGGAGATGCTGACCGAGCTGGTGGCCGAAGGTCGGCGTGTCATCGTTTTCTCACAGTTCACTGAAATGCTCGGCTTGATTGAGCGTGAGCTGCTTCGGCTGGCGATGCCGCACCTGCTTCTGACTGGGCAAACTGCGCCGGCTGAGCGTGGAGCCACCGTGCAGCGCTTTCAAGCCAAGGAGGTGCCCGTCATGCTGCTCAGCCTCAAAGCTGGTGGTGTAGGCCTGAACCTGACGGCTGCAGACACAGTGATTCATTACGATCCGTGGTGGAACCCTGCCGTTGAACGCCAAGCTACCGACCGCGCGCACCGCATCGGCCAAGACCAGCCCGTGTTTGTTTACAAGCTGGTGGTCGAAGGCAGCATTGAAGAGCGCATGCTCGCACTGCAAGCACGCAAAGCTGCGTTGGCTGACGGCGTGCTGGGGCACGACCAAGAGGCCAAGCCAAAATTCAGTGAAGACGATTTACAAGGTTTGTTGGCGCCATTGAGCAACTGAAACAACTGCGGTAGTCGAGGCAAGGTCTGATGTTCTTCAAACGAATGTTTTTCAAACAAGCGCGGTGGCTTGAGATGCGGTGGTTGGCGCAGGGAGTCTGCTTGTTGACGGTCGCCCTTGCAGGCTGCGCGGTAGCACCCACACACCCGGCTCTGCAGGCCACGGCAACTGCGCCGGGCCTGACCGCTGCGCCGCTGCTGCCTGTGCGCAGTTTTGTGGCCGATCTGGACTCCAGCGGTGCTTATCAAATTTCTCCAGATGGTCTCAAGCTCATGTGGTCAGGGCGATTGGGCCTCGGGCCCGGTTTGTTTGTGAAGGACCTGGCCAGCGGAGCGACGCGCAGCTTCGCCGTTCGCAGCGCTGGCATTTGGGCCAAAGACAGCCGCCACGTCATCATCCACCTGGACGCTGGGGGCGATGAAAACTCGCACGTGATGCTGCTGGATACGGAAGCGCCAACGTTCAGCCTCAAAGACCTGACGCCCTTTGGCCGGGCCCGTTCGTTCTTGCATGCGCAGCTGGACGACAGCGCCGACCTGCTGATTCAGAGCA
The DNA here is from genome assembly GCA_965249635.1 of Rubrivivax sp. Lineage (GTDB taxonomy): Bacteria > Pseudomonadota > Gammaproteobacteria > Burkholderiales > Burkholderiaceae_C > Rubrivivax. The sequence goes on from OZ252249.1 coordinate 1,488,996, forward strand.
ACCGGCGCGACGCCAGGGTGTTTGACCTGTACCGCTACAGCGCGGCCTCAGGCGAGCTGAAACTGCTGGCCCAAAACCCGGGTGATGTCGGTCTTTGGTTGACTGATTCGAACGGCCAGTTGCACGGGCGCGCCACCAGTCGTGAAGGCCGGTGGGCCTTTGAAACGCCGGCTGCGCCAGGCCCAACAACTGTCTCGACACCCGGCGCCAAAGACGAGTCTGACGCAGGCGCAGGCACAGAGACAAAGCCCGCTTGGCAGCATCGCTTCTCGGTGGATGCGCTCGAAACGGTAAGACCCCTGAGGCTGTCCCGAGATGCCAGTTTCATTTGGGCTCTTTCTGACCGCGGCCGCGACAAACAAGCGCTGGTCAAACTCTTCCTTAATGGCCGCGAAGAGCTGGTCTTTGCGGACGAGCGGGTGGATGTCAGTGGCGTGCTCTTCAGCCGGCGTCAGCATCTGCCTTTGGCCGTGTCGCTGGAGCCCGGCCATCAAGAGTGGCACTTCTTCGATGCCGAGCTAGCGCGTGTGGCCGACCGCCTCACGGGCAGCGGCCCGACACGCCTGACTTTCTGGGGCATGAGCGACGACGACTCACTTCTGGTGGCCAATATCACCCGGCGGGACGGGGGTGAATACGTGTTGGTCCGGCGTGCCAGCGAGCAGGTGGAACGTTTGGCTGAGATGTCACGCTCACGCCTGCATGCGCGCAGCCCCCTGGCGCCGACCAGGCCTTTGAGTTTCAAAAGCCGCGATGGCTTGACCCTTCACGCCTACCTCACCACACCCGTGGCGCCAGCGGGCAAGCCCTTGCCCACCGTGGTTTACGTGCACGGCGGGCCCTGGGCGCGGGACGTTCATCTGGCTGGCAACCCCATGCTGGACTTTCTGGCCAACCGAGGCTACGCCGTTTTGCAAGTCAACTATCGCGGTTCGACCGGCTACGGGCGCCAGTTTCGCGACGCCGCCATGGGCGAATTTGCCGGCGCGATGCACAGCGACTTGATCGATGGTTTGGACGAAGTGATCCGACGTGGCGTGACCGACCCGAAGCGCGTGGCCATCATGGGTGCCAGCTACGGCGGTTATGCCAGCTTGGTTGGCATGACTTTCACACCAGACCGCTTTGCTTGCAGCATCAGCACAGTGGGCATGTCGGACTTGACGCGCCTGTTGGAACAAGCGCCGCCTTACTGGGAATTGGGCTTGCCGATGTGGCGGCGTTTTGTGGGCCATGAGGCGGACCCCGTGCAACGCGAACAGATGAAGCAGCGCTCGCCGCTGTTTCGTGCGGCCGATGCCCGAGGGCCGATCTTGCTGATGCACGGCGCGCACGACCCCCGCGTGAAGTTGGAGCAGTCCCAGCGCATGGCGCAGGCGCTGCAGGCGGCTGGCAAGCCTCATGCGCTGCATGTCTTTGACAAAGCGGGCCATGGCTTTCAGCGATGGCAAGACCGCATGCGGTCCTTCAGGCTGACGGAAGATTTTTTGGCCCAGTGCCTGGGCGGCCGCAGCGGTGGCTTCGACTTCTTCGAAATTGGGGCGTGGTTGTTATGAATTCATCGACCCGCCTGGTCTATTCAACTGACCATGGACGCATCTGCCCTGCCTGTGGTGTGGCTTTGCTGCAGTGCAAATGTAAGGAATTGGCTGCGGCTCAACGTGTGGCTAACCGGGTGGGCGAGGGGCTGGTGCGGGTCAGCCGTGAAACCAAAGGGCGTGGTGGCAAGGCCGTCACCTTGGTGCGCGGGCTGCCACTGGGCGCTGAAGAGCTGGTTGCGCTGGGCAAGCAATTGCGCAGTGCTTGCGGCGCAGGGGGCACCAGCAAAGACGGTGTGCTGGAAGTGCAAGGCGACCATGTTGAGCGTGTGATTGCATGGCTAGCGCGGCACGGCCACCCGGCCAAACGCGCAGGCGGATGAGGTCAGCCTTTGCGCGCTCAAGTGCTGTTGGAGTTTTTGCCTGCGGTTACAGGCCGCAACCTCCGCCCGATTCGGAGCACGACCCAAGCGCGCCACAATAGTAGGTCCTGAATGACTGACACGGAGTTGCATGTGCGCTTGAGTGTGCGCTCGAACCTACGCTGGACTGAACGTCGAAGCAACTGCATGGGGTGGGCGTGCTGATGGCCGCCAAGCTTGCAGCGTTGACGCCCACGCCGCCTGGCGCCTTTCGTGCCGTCGCAGGCATGCTGCTGCGCCCCCGGCGCGGCCTGGCAGGTGATGCGCGCATGCCGGTCATTGGCCGCGCCACAGGTTTGGTGAAGATTCGGCCCGAGTGGTTGGCGACTTACCGGCCATTGGTCGGCTTGAACAACGAGCCCGCCGTTTTGCCGCCGTTGGCGCTTCAACTGGCCGCCAGCCCTTTGCACCTGGACATTTTTGCGGATAAGAATTTTCCGTTTCGTGCCCTGGGCCTGGTGCCGATGTCGCAGCGCATCGACCAAGTTTCGGCCGTGATGCCGGGCGCGGTGCTCAAGATTGAAGCCTACACGGGCCGCACCCGAGCGGTCCGCTGGGGCACGCGGTTTGACCTCATCACTGAAGTGCGGCGTGACGGGCGCATGGTGTGGCGATCCATCACTGGCATCCTGGCGCGGCACGGCACCCACGAAGCTGCGGCGGCCAATGACCGCAACCGGCCCAGCGGCAACCGCGCCGAGGTGGACCCGCTGGCCTGCATGCCCGCCACCCCGCCGGTGCTTGAAACCGGCTCCATGCCAATGCCCTTGTCAGCGTTTTCGGTTTTGGATGACGGTGCTTCATTGCTCACTTCGGGCTGGCAGCGCCTCGAGTTAATCGACGCACCCGAAGACTTAGGCCGGCGTTACGCAGCCATAGCTGGCGACTGGAACCCGATCCATCAGCGGGCTTGGTTGGCGCGCCGTTTCGGCTACGACCGCGCTTTGGTGCACGGCAGTTGGACGCTGGCGCGAGGCCTGGCTTCAGCCGGCTGGCCTCTGCAAGAAGCCTTTTCGCTGCACGCGCAGTTTCGCAAGCCGGTGCTGCTGCCATCGGCGGTAGCGGCCTGGACGCAAAGTGGCTCGGCCTTGCACTGGCTGCGTATGACCGACGCCAAAGGCGGCACAGAGCATGTGGTGGCCCGCTTGGAGCCGGCGTTCACGGGTCGCAACTGGGGCGCGCGCTAGGCGTTAAGGTTCGGTCCAAAAACCGCCTGTCACACGCGTTCAAGCTGCGGCTTGCCGGCCTTGACTTCAAACGTTGCCAGCGTGCGTGCCGCGCTGTCTGCCTGCGTCACATCGTCCAGCACACGCAGTGTGGCCGTCAGGCGCTGGCTGCTCAAGTCGATCAAGCCATAACCTTTGAGTTCACCTTCGGCAAAAACGAAATGCGGGTTGTCAGCCAGGCGTTGCGGGATGTGGGTGTTGCCACCCGAGCGTGAGGTAATGGACGTGCCACAAAACTCCACGCCCACGTTGGCACTGTGCGGCCGCTCGTAGTCGCGCTTCACGTGGCCCACCCAGTTTTGATGAACATCACCGCCCAGCAAAACGGGGTTGCTAACGCGGTGCCTCTGCAGACTGCTGACCAGGCGCTCGCGTGCGGGCTCGTAGCCGTCCCAGCCGTCGTTTGAAAACAGCTGATCAGGGGCGGTGCGCAAATTGCGCTGGCCAAAAACAGTGGTCTGTGCGAGCAAGTTCCAACCGGCGCGAGGCGTCTGGTCCAGGCTGCGGTCCAGCCAAGCTTCTTGCGCTGCCCCCAGCATCGAGCGTTGCTCATCGCGCCAGGGCGCGCAGCGGCGGGGGTTGACGGTGCTGGCACCGCGTTGGCTGTTGCGCGTGCAGGCTTGCGGCGACTTGAATTGCCGCGTGTCCAGCAGGGTCAGGCTGCCCAAGCGGCCCAGGCTCACGTGACCGTGAATTCGAAGCTCGCTGCCTTGCGCAAGCCCTGCCAGTGAGCGGAGCAGAACACTGCGCCGCAACGGCATGTGTTCGTAAAAGGCTTGGTAGGCCGCCGCGCGGCGGGCGGCGAAATCGCTTACTTCAGGCCCCGAATCGCCGGCGCTGTTGCCGGCATAGTCATTGTGCACTTCGTGGTCATCCCAAATCACAAACCACGGGCAGGCCTGGTGCGCCTTTTGCAAGGCGGTGTCGCTGCGGTGCAGGGCGTAGCGGCGGCGGTAGTCATCCAGGCTCAAGGTCCAGCCGTCGTTGTGTTTGCGCACCGCGTTGAGCGCGCCCGGGTATTCGTAGATGTAGTCGCCCAAGAAGACAACCGCGTCGGGCGCGTCAGCCACTGCGTGTGTCCAGGCTGCATAGTGACCGTGTTCCCAGCGCTGGCAGCTGGCGTACACCAATCGCAGGCCGGCGCTGGGCGCATCGGCCGCGGGCAGGGTGCGGGTGCGCCCGGTGGGGCTGACCCAAGCGTTGCCGGGGCCGCCAACCATGAAGCGGTAATAATACCAACGCGCCGGTGTTAAACCCTCCAGTTCCACATGCACGCTGTGGGCCAATTCAGGCTGGGCCTGCGTCTGGCCTTGTTGCGTGATGCGTGTAAAGCTTTCGTCATCAGCCACCTCCCAACGTACGGTGATGGACGCTTGGGGCAGCAGGGTGCGGCCTGCCGCGTCAACAGCAAGCAGTCGCGTCCACAAAACGACGCTGTCTGCAGTAGGCGAGCCGCTGGCAACGCCCAGCGTGAAGGGGTTGGCGCTCAAACGCGGCTGGCTCCAGGCGCTGCGCGGCAGCCAGAAAACTTGTGCTGCTGCGCTGGCTTGAAACAACAGTTGGCGGCGTTGGGGGTCCATGTTGGCGGCAGTGTAGAACGGCGCCATACTTCGACAGTCAAAGTCGACGGCCCGCGCAGCGGTGCGCGAAACCCGTTGACCGATTGGAGAGCTTTCGCCATGCAGTCGTTCATCAAGCCAGCACGTTTTTCGCAAGCCGAGTGGGATGCCCGCGTCCAACTCGCGGCAGCCTACCGCATCTTTGCCCACCTGGGCTGGCAAGAGCTGATCTACAACCATATTTCGTTGCGCGTCCCCGGCGAAGACGCGCACTTCCTCATCAACCCTTTTGGCCTGCATTACACCGAGGTCACGGCCAGCAATTTGGTCAAGATTGATCTGGATGGCCGTGTGGTGGGCCACAGCGACTGGCCCATCAACCCGGCAGGCTTTACGTTCCACGGCGCCATCCACCGCACTGTAGCTAACGCACATTGTGTGATGCACATTCACAGCACGCCGACCATGGCGGTGTGTTGTCTGGAAGACGGTTTGTCGTACAGCAATTTTTATGCGGCTCAGTTGTGGGGCCAGGTGGCTTATCACGACTTCGAGGGCATCACCGTCCACATGGACGAAGGCGCGCGCATCCTGGCCAGCAGCCAGGGCAAGCCCGTGCTTCTGCTGCGCAACCACGGCCCGGTGGTCATGGGGCGCACCACGGCCGAGGCCTTCAACCGCCTTTGGCTGGTGCAGCGCGCCTGCGAGGTCCAGGTCGCGACGCAGAGCATGGGTGTTGCGCGGGACATTCCCGAGTCCGTGCGCGAACGCTGCGTGCGCGATTCGCTCAACTTCAACCCGAACTTCGGTGCCGGTGAAGACAGCTTCGCTGCGCTGCAACGGCTGGTAGACCGCTCGGACCCCAGCTACCGCGTGTGAATGCGCTGCGCGAGCCGGCCTGATGGGCCGTGTTCAATAGCGCGTTTCGCGCGCGCTGTCTCTGGGCGTCAGGGCCGTGGACGAGCCTGACGATAGGTTGGAGTTGGGGTTGGAGGTGGAGGCGGCGCGCTCCAGGCGGTTGATCTGCACCTCGCAAATGATGCCGCGCGGGCCGTTTTCGCGCCAACGAACCGCGCCGCCCAGCGCGCGCACGCGCTTGCGCACACCGCCCAAACCCAGGCCGTGTGACCACTTGGCAGGTTCTCGGCCATTGCCATCGTCGGCGATCCACAAGAGCAGTCGACCGTCGTGCAGGCTGCCTTCCACGTGCACTTTTGAGGCTTGCGCGTGGTAGATGGTGTTGCTGACCAGTTCACGCAGGATGCGGGTCAGGCCCGACCATTGCGTCACGCTCAAGGGAAAATCTTGATCGAACGTGAAGGCCCAGTGCAGCGTCATTTGTGCAGCCGCAAGGCGTTGGCCGATGTCTGCTTTCCACTCGGCCACGGCGTGCGATAGCAGGTGCTCCGAAGCCGCCAAACCCCTCGTGAGCGTCTTCAGGTCCTGCAAAGTGTGGCGCAGATAGTCTTCCAGTTCAGCAGTCGGCGCCTTGTACATCAGCGTGAGCAGCCGCGCACCGATGTCGTCGTGCAGGTCCTGCGCAATCCGGCGGCGTTCTTCGGTGCGGCCGCGCTCGACAGCGCGGTCATACACCACGGCGCGGCGCAAATGTTGGAGCACGCGGTCCGCCAGGCGAGCGTCGTCCACTGTAAACAGGCGTTTGCCACGGTGCGCGTGTTTGAGCACCCAAGACTGCGGCTGCGCGTGCGCCGCGCCATCAAAGTCGGTGTGCCCGTCGTGCGGTGCCGGTATCAGCAGGGCCGAGCCGTCAGCCACCACGCGCGAGCGGGCCATCGCACGCTCCGAGACATGCAGTTCCATGGGTTCGTACAGGTCGCGCAGAAATTGCTCCATCAACTCGCGTCGCCGTTCTGGCTCTTGCTCCACCGCGCGGCCCACGCGGTAGAGCTGCTCGAAGATGCGGTCCAGCGTCAGCGCGTTGTTGCCTGTCAAGCGATTGACCACCCAGTCGCGAGCGAAGGCATACGCGCCCAGTGAAAGAAAGACCGACAACGCCACTGACGCAAATTCGCCCAACGAAAACAGCGAAATGAACAGCAGGTCCAAAGACGTGGCAACGGTGGAAATGCCCGCCAGCAGCGCAAACTCGCGCAGCAATTGCCGCGATCGTGCGAGAAACGGCACAAGCAGCAGTACAGACGCAAAAAAGACCGTCCAAACGGCCGAACCCACTTCGACCACGCGCTGCTGCAGGGTGGGCGTGTTGCTGGCGATGAGCAAAGACACCATCAACAGCGCCAATGAACCCAGCACCGCCCAGGTGAGCTTCTGCAAGGTGGCCGTGAACGGGCTGGGTTGAACGGCGTAGGAGCGGGACAACACCAGCGCGGCGACGGTTCCCAGGGCCAGCACCACAGCCTGTGCCGCCCACCAGTGCCAAGCGGCCGGCGCATGTGCCCAGGTCCAGGCCCACGCCGCCATGGGCGCGGCGGCCAGCAGCCAAGCGCCGGCTGCGATCAGTGGCCCATAAATCAGCCGGCTGGGGTGCAAAGTGAACAGGTGCACCAGCAGCGCGCCGCTGACCAGGTCCAGCCCCATCCGCACGGGCACGTCGTGTTCCAAAAGGCCCAGCGGTACCGGCAGGCCCGGCAAGGTTTGCACGGCGATCAAGCCCAAGTTGCTGGCTTGGCACAAACACAGCAGCAGGTACAAAACATTGCGCACATCTGGCCGCGCCAGCCAGACCACAAAGCCCACCAAGCTGATGACCATGGCCAACGCTGCCACCGGCCAAAAAGCCCAACCAATGCCCGAAAGCCCGCGTGTTGCCAGCGTAACGGACACAGCCGGTGAACCCGCAAACTGCAGGCTGGCTATCCCGGCAGTGGGCCAGCCGACTTGGCTGTGAATGGCGGTCAGGCGTTGGCGGGCGGAGGCGTCAAGCACCCAACGAGGCGCGCGCTGCAACAAGCTGGTGTCGGTGACGACAATGGGTTTGCCGCCCGGCAACTGGATGCTTTGCAGCACCTTGCCCAGCATGGGCTTCAAAGGCGCCGCGTCACTGGCCACCAGAACCATTTGGCCGGATGCGCCGGTGGCCCATTGAGCGTCGACCCAGGGGCTGACCCACAACAAGCGGACCACCGCCGCCAAGGCCACACAACCCAGCAGCGCGGCCAAAAATAAGCCGCGCAGACGCCAACCCAGTTTGTGCGTTGAGGTGCTGGGTCCGACGTCAAAGCCGGTGGGCAGCGCGTCTAGCGTGCCGACGCCGGAAACTAGCGTGTCATACCAGCCCTTGCTTGCTGGCGATGACGGCGGCTTCGGCTCGGCTGGAGACATTCAATTTTTTGTAGATCGACTTGATGTGGTCGTTCACGGTGAACCACTTGATGCCCATCAGGTTGGCGATTTCCTTGATGGTGAAACCTTTGCTCAGGTAGGTGAGCACTTCGGTTTCGCGCGGCGTGAGGCGCTCGTGGTCCAGCGGCTGTTCGATGGGCTGCGGGCGCGTGTTGGTCGACGAGCCCGGTGGTGTGTAGGGCGCTAGGGTGGCACGGCCATCGCCTTCAGACGAGCGGAAGTGCGTCAGCAGGCGCCTTGCAATCGCTGGAGACAAGGGCGGCTGGCCGCGAACAATTTTCTGCAGCTCTTCGACCAGCACTTCAAAGCGGTCTTCTTTGAGCAGGTAGCCATCGGCACCGCGCTGCAAAGCAGGGAACAGATGGTCGTCGTCGGAATACAGCGTGGTGACGATCTTGGTCGCAGGGTAGGCCGTCAGCTCTTCGAGCAGCTCCATGCCATTGCCATCGGGCAGTTCGAGATCGACCAGGATCAATTTGAACGGGTCGATGACGGCGCCGCTGGTGGCGGAGCGGGTGGAGGCAATTTGTCGGCGCGCCGTTTCCAAGTCGCCCGCTTCGCTGATCAAATTCGCGTCACTGAAGCTCTCGCGCACCACGCGGCGCAAGAAGCTGCGAGCCACCGGGTTGTCTTCAAGTATCAAAACCTTAACCGTCATTCAGGCACCCTATAACAGGCGGTCGACCGCCACCCTATCCCGCGATCGTAGCGCAGGAAGCTGTCAATCCCCTAAATTGAACGCGACGTACGGCGCAAGGCGTTGGCCGTGACCAACTGCACGGCCGCGCTGGGCTTGCAGGTGTATCGACAAGTTGCCGGTGCTTTGAGGCTGTGTCGCACGAGACTGGGCACGTTCAGGGCGCGCGCTGGCGGCTCTCTACAATAATCAAATGCGCATACTCATAGCGAACGACGATGGCTACCTAGCGCCCGGGCTTGCCGCGCTGGTCAGCGCCTGCGAAGGCCTCGGCGACATTGATGTGGTGGCGCCCGAACAGAACGCCAGCGGCACTTCTAACGCATTGACTTTGAACCGGCCCTTGAGTGTTTTTGAGGTGCCGGCAGCGCATGGGCGCCGCGTGCGGGTGATCAATGGCACACCGTCTGACTGCGTTCATGTGGCGCTGACCGGTTTGCTGCCATACAAACCCGACTTGGTGCTTTCGGGCATCAACAACGGTGCCAATATGGGCGACGACACCCTGTATTCGGGAACCGTGGCTGCGGCCACGGAAGGCTTCTTGTTCGGTGTGCCAGCTATCGCCTTCTCTCAAGTGTACAAGGGGTGGGGTGAGCTTGCGGCGGCGGCGGCCGCGGCGCGCATGGTGATTGACCAGGTGCTGGCCGCGCGTCACCCGGGCCACTGGCTGCTCAATGTCAACATTCCCAACCGAGCGGACGCTTCGGCCCTGCCGCGCAAGCTGACGCGCCTGGGGCGCCGGCACCCCAGCGGCAACGTGATTCAGCAGACCAGCCCGCGCGGTGAGCCTATTTATTGGATCGGGCCGGCAGGTGGTGTGCGCGACAGTGGTGACGGAACCGACTTTCATGCGACCGAAAACGGTTGCATCTCCATCACGCCCTTGCAGGTGGACCTGACTGATCACGCCAGCCGCGCCGATTGGCGCCGCGACTTGGCGCTGTGATGCGTTGATGATCTAACTGGGCTTTTTTTACACACGCGCTTGCTATGGCTTCCAAGGTCTCCCGATTCCCGCTGACCCTGGACCGCCTGCCCGCGCAACCGGGCGTGGCGCGGGGCCAGTCGGTGTCGAGCGTGCTCTTGCGACCGCAGCGCCCCTTGCGTGAATCGGCTGATGACGCTGCAAGCGCGCGCACCCCTGCGGGCCAAGGGCTCGATTCCGAGGCGGTGCGTGCGCGCATGATTGAACGCTTGCGAGCGCAAGGTGTCGATTGCGAGCGGGTCCTCAAAGCCATGGCCGAGGTGCCGCGACACCGCTTTGTTGACAGTGCCTTCGCCGCACAAGCTTACGAAGACACCAGTTTGCCCATCGGTTGGGAACAAACCATCAGCAAACCGGTGGTGGTGGCGCGCATGCTGGCGCTGCTGACCCAGGCGCCGGGCACGCGCCAGCGCAGCATTCGCGCGCCCCTGGGGCGGGCTTTGGAAATCGGCAGCGGCTGCGGTTACCAGGCAGCGGTGATGGCGGCTCTGGCCTCGCATGTCACTTCAATCGAACGCTTGGGGCCCTTGCACGAGAAAGCCCGCGCGAATTTGGCGGCGCTGCACCTGAGCCATCTGCGATTGATTCACGGCGACGGGCGGGCGGGCCACGCCGTGAATGCGCCCTACGACAGCATCGTTTCAGCGGCGGGCGGCCATGACCTGCCGGCGCCCTGGTTGGATCAACTGGCCGTGGGCGGGCGCCTGGTCGCACCGCTGCAAGACGACGGTGCCGGCGGCCAGATGCTGGTGGTGATCGACAAGACCGAGAACGGCCTGCTGCGCAGCGTTCACGATGCGGTGCACTTTGTCCCCCTAAAATCGGGGCACGTTTAAGCCCGCATCGGACCGTATGCCCCAGCAGTTGTTGAAGCAAGTTTTTATTGCCACGGCCGTGATGGCCTGCGCGGCGCTGGTGGGTTGCGCCAACACCGGCGGGCGCGCGCCGGTGGAAGACCGTTCGTCCGTGCCGTCGCGGCCTGCCACACCGATGCCGAGCGCCTCTCAAACCGTCGCTGCGCCCAAACCGAATGCCGAGCACGCCGGTAAGCCGGGTTACTACACCGTTCGCCCCGGCGACACCATGGCGCGGATTGCTTTGGACCACGGCCAGCATTGGCGCGACATCACACGCTGGAACGGGCTTGAAAACCCGAATGTCATCGAGGTGGGTCAAGTGCTGCGCGTGGCGCCGCCCAATCAGGAATCAGCAGCGGTCACGCAGCCTATCGCTGCCAGCTCGCGTGTGGATTCGCGCCCGCTGGAAACGCGGCCCCTGGGACCCGCGCCGCAGCCTGCAACCCCGGCCGGCAGCGCGGGTAGCGCAAGTACAGCGGCGGCGTCCACCGGCGCGGCGGCCTCATCAGCGGCCACGCCGCCACGCGAAGGTGATGACGACGTGAACTGGCAATGGCCAGCGGCAGGTCCCTTGTTGGCTGGCTTTGACGAAAGCCGCAACGTGAAAGGCCTGGCCTTGGGTGGCAAACCGGGCGACCCTGTTTTGGCCGCTGCAGATGGGCGCGTGGTCTATGCTGGCTCCGGCCTGCGTGGCTACGGCAATTTGGTCATCTTGAAGCACAACAACACCTACCTGACGGCCTATGCCCACAACCAGAATTTGCTGGTGCGTGAAGACCAGGTGGTGCGGCGCGGCCAACGCATCGCCGAAATGGGCTCATCCGACGCCGACCGCGTGCAACTGCACTTTGAAATTCGCCGCTTGGGCAAGCCCGTTGACCCGGCAAAACTGCTGCCTGCTCGGTGAGCTTGCTTCGTACTGCTTGGCTCAAAATGCCTAAAGCGTGCTGAAGCCCGCAGCCGTGGAGCCCCGACCTGCTCCGACGCCACCCGGCGCACTGGTCGTTGAATCGCTGGACCTTGAAGGCCAAGGCGTCGCTCGGCGCGCCGACGGCAAAGTGGTTTTCATCGAAGGCGCCTTGCCCGGCGAGCACGTGCACGCGCATGTGCATCGCAGCAAAAATCAGTGGGAGCAGGCCACCTTGCAGTCGGTGCTGCGCCAAAGCTCGCAGCGTGTCACCCCAAATTGCCCGCATTTTGGTTTGCATGCAGGCGCCTGTGGGGGGTGCAAAGTTCAGCACCTGCACGCGGCTGCCCAGGTGGCGGTCAAACAGCGCGTGTTGGAAGACAACCTGCAGCATCTGGCCAAAGTGCGGCCTGCGCTCATGCTGCGCCCCATCCACGGCCCCGACTGGGGCTACCGCTACCGCGCGCGGCTGTCGGTGCGTTACGTGGCCAAGAAGGGCACGGTGCTGATCGGGTTTCACGAGCGCAAATCGCGCTATGTGGCCGATATGCAAAGCTGCGCCGTGCTGGAGCCGCGTGTCAGTGCTTTGCTCCTTCCCTTGCGCGAGTTGATTGGCAGCATGGACCAGCGCGACCGCTTGCCGCAGATCGAGCTGGCTGCGGGCGACGAGGTGACGGCGCTGGTCCTGCGCCACCTGGAGCCGCTGACGCCTGTGGACCAGCAGCGGCTCTTGCAGTTTGGGCAGGACCACCGGGTGCAATGGTGGTTGCAAGCCAAAGGGCCCGACACGGTGAAGCTGCTGGATGCGACCGATCCACGGTCCTTGGCTTACGCGCTGCCCGAATTTCAAGTGGTCATGCCCTTCAAGCCCACCGACTTCACGCAGGTCAACCCGCACATCAACCGCGTGCTGGTGAGTCAGGCGTTGGCGCTGCTGGCTCCCCAGGCACACGAGCGCGTGATCGATTGGTTTTGTGGTTTGGGCAATTTCAGCCTGCCCTTGGCGCGCCGTTGTGCTCAAGTGTTGGGCATTGAAGGCAGCGAGACGCTGGTTGAGCGCGCCCGCCAGAATGCCCAGCGCAACGGCCTTGCGGGCCGTGCCAGCTTCGCGGAGCGCAACTTGTTCGAGATGACCCCCGAGATGCTGGTGGCCGACGGTTTGGCCCAGCGCTGGTTGGTCGACCCGCCGCGCGAGGGTGCCTTCGCGCTGTCCAAAGCGCTGGCTGACTTGCATGCCGCGCCCGTTGTCGGCTTCACGCCGCCGCAGCGCATCGTCTACGTCAGTTGCAACCCAGCGACTTTGGCGCGCGACGCCGGTTTGCTGGTGCACCAGGCGGGCTACCGCTGCTCAGCTGCTGGCGTGATCAACATGTTTCCACACACCGCGCATGTGGAGAGCCTTGCAGTTTTTGATTGGAGTGGAAACCAAGATGTATAACAAACATGCTTTGTCTGCTGCTGATGTTCAGCGTTTGCTTCAAGCCGGGTCCGCCCATGCCCAGGCTAACGGCTGGGCCGTGGCCATTGCGGTGGTGGATGACGGCGGGCACCTTGCGGGCTTCACGCGGCTCGACGGTGTCGCGCCAATTTCGTCGCACATAGCGCCGGCCAAAGCGCAAACGGCAGCCCTGGGGCGGCGCGAAAGCCGCATCTACGAGGAGATCATCAACCAGGGCCGGGTGTCGTTTTTGAGCGCGCCGTATTTGACGGGCATGCTCGAAGGCGGTGTGCCCATCATGGTTGACGGCCAGTGCGTGGGCGCGGTGGGAGTGAGTGGCGTCAAATCGTCTGAAGATGCAGAAGTCGCCAAAGCGGCCATCGCTGCGCTGTAGTCTTCGCGCAGCTTGGCCCGGCGAGCGGCTGGCCGGCCCGTTATAATCGATAGGTTTACCTGCAACCACGGCACCCAGCGAAACTCGAACACGGTTTCCCCCTTGACTCGACGTTCAACGTCGGCCCTTTGGCGCCGGCGGTGACCCGTGAGCTGGGTGCGCGAATACCGGAGTTCCCCCTTGCTGCCCGACCTGCCGCCCGCCGTACTTGCACTCGCAGACGGCACCGTTTTCAAGGGCACCTCGATCGGAGCGAATGGCTCAACCGTCGGCGAAGTGGTGTTCAACACCGCGCTGTCGGGTTATCAGGAAATCCTGACCGACCCCAGCTATTGCCGCCAGATCGTCACGCTGACCTACCCGCACATTGGCAACTATGGAGTCAATGAAGAGGATGTCGAGGCCCAGCGTGTTCATGCTGCGGGCTTGGTCATCCGTGACCTGCCCATCCTGCATTCCAACTTCCGCGCCACGCTGACTCTCTCGCAGTATTTGAAGCGCGAAGGCACGGTGGCTATTGCCGACATCGACACGCGGCGACTCACCCGCGTGCTTCGCACGGCTGGCGCACAAAACGGTTGCATCTTGGCACTGCCGAAGGGCACCGCACTAAGCCAGAGCCACCTTGACGAAGCGCTTGCCAAGGCGCGGCAAGCCCCTTCCATGGCCGGCCAAGACCTGGCCCAAGTCGTGACCGTTGAAAAGCCCTACGAGTGGACACAAACCGAGTGGGTCTTGGGCGAGGGCTACGGCACGCTGCGCGATCCGCGCTTCCACGTCGTGGCCTACGACTTCGGGGTCAAGTTCAACATCTTGCGCATGCTCGCCAGCCGCGGCTGTCGCGTCACGGTGGTTCCGGCGAAAACGTCGGCCGAAGCGGTGAAGGCCTTGCGGCCCGACGGCATCTTTTTGAGCAATGGGCCGGGTGACCCTGAACCTTGCAGTTATGCCATTGAGGCTGCGCGCACGCTCATCGAATCAGGCACACCCGTTTTTGGCATTTGCCTCGGGCACCAGATCATGGCGCTGGCCTCGGGGGCAAAAACTTTCAAGATGAAATTCGGCCACCACGGGGCCAACCATCCGGTCAAAGACCTGGGTTCGGGCCGCGTCAGCATCACCAGCCAGAACCACGGTTTTGCGGTGGATGAAAAATCCCTACCCGCCAACCTCAGGCCCACCCACGTGAGCCTGTTTGACGGCACGCTGCAAGGCCTGGCGCGCACGGACAAACCGGCCTTCTGCTTCCAGGGCCACCCCGAGGCTTCGCCCGGCCCACACGATATTGCCTACCTGTTCGACCAGTTCACCGCGTTGATGGCCCAAAAAGACAAGCAGGACAAGAAGAATGCCTAAGCGCACCGACCTCAAAAGCATTCTCATCATCGGCGCTGGGCCGATCGTCATTGGCCAGGCCTGCGAATTCGACTACTCCGGCGCACAGGCCTGCAAGGCGCTGCGCGAAGAGGGTTACCGCGTCATCCTTGTGAACAGCAACCCGGCGACAATCATGACCGACCCCGGCATGGCTGACGCCACCTACATCGAACCCATCACCTGGCAGGTGGTCGAGAAGATCATCGCCAAAGAGCGGCCCGATGCGGTGCTGCCCACCATGGGCGGCCAGACGGCGCTGAACTGCGCGCTCGACCTGCACAAGCACGGTGTGCTGGCCCAATATGGCGTTGAGATGATCGGCGCCAATGAACACGCCATCGAAAAGGCCGAAGACCGTCTGAAGTTCAAAGATGCGATGACGTCCATCGGTCTGGGTTCGGCCAAGAGCGGCATCGCGCACACCTTGGAAGAAGCCTGGGCCGTGCAGAAGCGCATTCAGGCTGACATCGGTGGCAACGGCTTTCCCATGGTCATTCGCCCCAGTTTCACGCTGGGTGGCACGGGTGGTGGTATCGCCTACAACCCGGAAGAATTTGAAGAGATCTGCAAGCGCGGCATCGACCTCTCGCCCACGAACGAGCTGCTGATTGAAGAGAGCTTGATCGGCTGGAAAGAGTACGAGATGGAAGTGGTTCGCGATCGCGTGGACAACTGCATCATCGTGTGCGCCATCGAAAACCTGGACCCGATGGGCATCCACACGGGCGACTCCATCACGGTGGCGCCGGCGCAGACGCTGACCGACAAGGAATACCAGCTGCTGCGCAACGCCAGCATCGCCATCTTGCGCGAAATTGGCGTGGACACCGGTGGCTCGAACGTGCAGTTCTCGATCAACCCGGTTGATGGCCGCATGGTGGTTATCGAGATGAACCCGCGCGTGTCGCGTTCGTCGGCGCTGGCGTCCAAAGCCACAGGATTCCCCATCGCCAAGGTGGCGGCCAAGCTGGCCGTAGGCTACACGCTGGACGAGCTGCGCAACGACATCACGGGCGGCGCAACGCCAGCGAGCTTCGAGCCCAGCATCGACTACGTCGTGACCAAGATTCCGCGCTTCGCGTTCGAAAAATTCCCTGCAGCCGACCCGCACCTGACCACGCAAATGAAAAGCGTGGGCGAAGTCATGGCCATGGGCCGCACCTTCCAGGAGAGTTTTCAAAAGGCCTTGCGCGGCCTGGAAACCGGCATTGACGGCTTGAGTGAGCGCACATCCTGCCTAGCGTCGGACCGCGACGAGATCGTCGAAGAACTGGGCGAACCGGGCCCCGAACGCATTCTGTTTGTCGGCGACGCATTCCGCATCGGCATGTCGCTGCAAGAAGTTTTTGAAGAGACGGCCATCGACCCTTGGTTCCTGGCGCAAATAGAAGACCTGGTGGCCACTGAGAAGCAACTGATGGGCCGCAGCGTGTCGTCCTTGTCGGCGGCTGAACTTCGGTACCTGAAGCGCAAAGGTTTTTCAGACCGCCGATTGGCCAAGCTGATGGGCAGCCACCAGCATGCGGTGCGCGCAGCGCGCCATGCAGCCGGCGTGCGCCCGGTTTACAAGCGAGTGGACACCTGCGCTGCCGAGTTTGCTACGCAAACCGCATACATGTATTCGACCTATGAAGAAGAGTGCGAGGCCGAGCCCACATCGCGCAAAAAGATCATGGTGCTGGGCGGTGGCCCCAACCGCATCGGGCAGGGCATTGAGTTCGACTACTGCTGCGTGCACGCCGCGCTGGCCATGCGCGAAGACGGCTACGAGACCATCATGGTCAACTGCAATCCGGAAACCGTTTCTACCGACTACGACACCAGCGACCGCTTGTACTTCGAGCCTGTCACGCTGGAAGACGTGCTCGAAATCGTCGACAAAGAAAAGCCGGTTGGCGTGATCGTGCAGTACGGTGGCCAGACGCCACTGAAGCTGGCGCTGGACCTTGAACGTGCCGGCGTGCCCATCATCGGCACCTCGCCCGACTCCATCGACATTGCTGAAGACCGCGAGCGCTTCCAGAAGCTGCTGCAGCAACTGGGTTTGAAACAGCCGCCCAACCGCACGGCTCGCACCGAAGAGCAGGCGCTGTTGCTCGCGCAAGAAATTGGCTACCCGCTGGTGGTGCGTCCAAGCTATGTTTTGGGCGGTCGCGCGATGGAAATTGTGCACGGCGACAAAGACCTGCAGCGCTACATGCGCGAGGCCGTGCGCGTGAGCGAAAAGTCACCCGTGTTGCTGGACCGCTTTCTGGACGACGCCGTTGAGGTTGATGTCGACTGCATCGGCGACGGCGATGAAGTGATCATCGGCGGCATCATGGAGCACGTCGAAGCCGCCGGTATCCACAGCGGCGATTCGGCCTGTTCGCTGCCGCCGTACACGCTGAGCGTGGCTTTGCAGGACGAGATGCGCCGCCAGTCCACCTTGATGGCCAAGGCGCTCAATGTCGTAGGCCTGATGAACGTGCAGTTTGCGATAACGGGCGAAGGCGCTGACGCCGTGGTTTATGTTCTGGAAGTCAACCCGCGCGCCTCGCGTACGGTGCCGTTTGTGAGCAAGGCCACGGGCGAGCCTTTGGCCAAAATTGCCGCGCGCTGCATGGCGGGCCAGAAGTTGGCCGCGCAGCGCGTCAAGAACGGTGTGCGCGGTGAAGTGATTCCAGGCTACTTCAGTGTCAAAGAAGCGGTTTTCCCCTTCAACAAGTTCCCAGGCGTTGACCCGGTCTTGGGGCCGGAAATGCGCTCCACCGGTGAGGTGATGGGCGTGGGCCGCGGTTTTGGTGAGGCCATGTTGAAGAGCCAGCTGGGCGCAGGCTCGCGCTTGCCTACCAAAGGCAAAGTGCTGCTCACCGTGCGCGACAAAGACAAAGCCCGCGCCGTGGCTGTCGCGCAAGACCTCAACAACCTGGGTTACGGCCTGGTGGCAACCAAAGGCACGGCAGCGGCAATAGCGGCAGCCGGAGTGCCGGTGACCGTTGTCAACAAAGTGAAGGACGGCCGCCCGCACATTGGCGACATGATCAAGGCCGGCGAGCTTCAACTCGTTTTCACCACCGTGGACGAAACCCGCACCGCCATCGCCGATTCACGCCACATCCGCACAGCGGCACTGGCCAACCGCGTCACCTACTACACCACCATGGCCGGCAGTGAAGCAGCCACTGAGGCGCTCAAACATGGCTCCGGCTTGACGGTGATGTCGCTGCAGGAGTTGCATGCCACGCTGGGCTGAGCAGCGGTGCCATTTTTGGGTTGAGCCGCTCAAGTGCCCAAGTGCAATAGACTTCGCTTCTTTCCAGCGCCGCCGCGAATTTTTTGGCTGATGTTGCCAAGAACGCCCGCGGCGCTTTCACTTCTGTAGCAGGCCCTCGCGGGTCCGAACCAACATGGCCACCATTCCCCTGACCGTTCGCGGCGCTGAAAAACTCAAAGACGAGCTGCACCGCTTGAAGTCGGTTGAGCGGCACGCCGTGATTCAGGCGATATCCGAGGCCCGCGCGCAGGGCGACTTGTCGGAAAACGCCGAGTACGACGCAGCCAAGGACAAGCAGGGCTTCATTGAGGGCCGCATCCTGGAGCTGGAGGCCAAGCTGGGCGCTGCGCAGGTTATCGACCCGTCCAAGCTGGACGCCGAGGGCCGTGTGGTTTTTGGCGCTACTGTGGAGCTTGAAGACCAAGCATCAGGCGCCAAAGTCACCTACCAAATCGTCGGTGACGACGAAGCCGACCTCAAGTTGGGTTTGATTTCAATCTCGAGCCCAATCGCACGCGCCTTGATCGGCAAGAACGATGGCGACGTGGCGGACGTTCAAGCGCCTGGTGGTGTCAAGAGCTACGAAATCGTCGCGGTGCGTTACGTCTGAACGCGCACGACGGACGCCGGGCGGGCTTTACTCTGAACCCGCTTTCTTAGGGCTGGTCCGGGTGGGCACCCGCTTGCTGTCCTTGCGCTTGACCAGACCACCAGGCGTCACCCGCTGGTTGCCAAATACCTTGACCTTCTTGACCGTCGCCCGGTGATTGCCACTTTTCGAAAACGACACGATCTTGACGATCTTGGGCCCGGGCTTGCGATCTTCATCCGGGGCCTTGAGCTTTTCAGGCATGGGTCGCCACAACACCAACAGCTTACCGATGTGTTGAATGGGCGCCGCGTCCAGGCGCTCGCACAGGTCGCTCAAGATAGTTTCGCGCGCTGCCCGGTCGTCGCTGAAGACGCGCACTTTGATCAAGCCGTGGGCGCTCAAGGCCAAAGCCACCTCCTTTTCAACGGCCGGGGTCAGGCCGTCGCCGCCGACCATGACCACGGGGTTCAAATGGTGGGCATCGGCACGGCGGGCGCGACGTTCGCTTGTGGTCAGGATCAATGCAGGCATGCTCGTATTATCCCCGCCACATGAAAGTCAAGTCTGCATCGTCCAAGAAGGGCAAAAAGCTCAACAAAGCTTGGCTGAACGACCACATTCACGACCCCTACGTGAAGCAGGCGCAGCGCGAGGGTTACCGCGCGCGCGCAGCCTACAAGCTCAAGGAAATCGACGAGACACTGGGTCTCGTGAAACCAGGGCATGTGGTTGTTGACCTGGGTTCGGCTCCAGGTGCTTGGAGCCAATACCTTCGCCGTCGCTTGGCGCCCCAGGGTGCAGCGGCCGGCGAACTCGACGGCGCCATCATTGCTCTGGATGTGCTCGACATGGAGCCGATTGAAGGCGTGCAGTTCTTTTTGGGCGACTTTCGTGAGGATGAGGTTGCCGCTCAAATCAAAGCTGCACTCAGTGGGCGCAGAGTCGATCTCGTGGTTTCCGACATGGCACCCAACCTTTCTGGGATCGCTGCAGCCGACTCCGCACGAATTGGACATTTGGTGGAACTGGCGGTGCAGTTTTCACTCGAAAACTTGTCGCCGCAAGGTGCGCTGGTGTGCAAAGTGTTTCACGGCAGCGGCTACAGCCAGTGGGTCAAGCTGTTCAAAGAGAGTTTTCGAGTGGCCAAACCGATCAAGCCCAAAGCCTCGCGCGACCGTTCGTCAGAGACCTTTTTGGTAGGCATCGGCCCGCGCAACCTTGGCAAAGAGGACGAAGGCAACAATTGACGCACGATTGCGGGCTTAAATTGAGGTCCACCGAAATGAAGGAGGGGCCTTGAGTCGACTAAACTTGGCCCCATGTCCGAGTATGTTTGGCGGGTTTGCGTTTGACCTGCTGTGCGCCCCAAAGCCGAGGGCGCTGTTGAAGGAGCCGCGGTGAACAATCAATGGTTCTCCAAAGTCGCTGTCTGGATGGTGATCGCCCTGGTGCTGTTCACTGTTTTCAAGCAGTTTGACCGTGGAGTTGTGCAGGGCAGCCAAATTGCCTATTCCGACTTTCTGGATGAGGTTCGCGCCCGTCGCATCAAGCAGGTGACGCTTCAGGAAGGGGCAGCCGGCGGCACTGAAATTCTGGCCGTAACGTCTGACGACAAACGCCTGCGTTCGACCGCGACGTACCTGGACCGTGGTTTGGTGGGTGACCTCATCAACAACGGCGTCAAGTTTGACGTCAAGCCGCGTGAAGAGCCTTCACTGCTGATGAGCGTGCTCGTCAGCTGGGGCCCGATGCTCTTGCTCATCGGCGTTTGGGTTTATTTCATGCGCCAGATGCAGGGCGGTGGCAAAGGCGGCGCGTTCAGCTTCGGCAAGAGCAAAGCCCGCATGCTGGACGAGGCCAACAACTCCACCACGTTCCAGGACGTGGCCGGTTGCGACGAAGCCAAGGAAGAAGTCAAAGAGCTGGTTGACTTCTTGAAAGACCCGCAGAAGTTCCAAAAGCTGGGCGGTCGTATTCCGCGCGGTGTGTTGCTGGTCGGCCCTCCTGGGACGGGCAAGACGCTGCTAGCCAAAGCCATCGCTGGTGAAGCCAAGGTGCCGTTCTTCAGCATCTCGGGCTCTGACTTTGTGGAAATGTTCGTCGGTGTCGGCGCGGCGCGCGTGCGCGACATGTTCGAGCAAGCCAAGAAGAGCGCGCCTTGCATCATCTTCATTGACGAAATCGACGCGGTCGGTCGCCACCGCGGTGCCGGCCTGGGTGGCGGCAACGACGAGCGCGAGCAGACGCTGAACCAGATGCTGGTTGAGATGGACGGTTTTGAGACCAACCTCGGTGTCATCGTCATGGCCGCGACCAACCGGCCGGACATCCTCGACCCGGCGCTGCTGCGCCCTGGCCGTTTTGACCGCCAGGTTTACGTCACGCTGCCGGACGTGCGCGGCCGCGAGCAGATCCTGAACGTGCACATGCGCAAAGTGCCGGTTGGTCAAGATATTCGTGCCGACATCTTGGCTCGTGGAACACCCGGTTTCTCAGGTGCCGACTTGGCCAATCTGGTGAACGAAGCCGCCTTGTTTGCTGCGCGCCGCAACGGCCGTGTGGTCGAAATGGTCGACTTCGAAAAGGCCAAAGACAAGATCATGATGGGCCCTGAGCGGAAGTCCATGGTCATGCCCGAGGACGAGCGCCGCAACACGGCTTATCACGAAGCCGGCCACGCCCTGGTTGCGCGCCTGATGCCCAAAACCGACCCGGTTCACAAGGTGACGGTGATTCCGCGTGGACGCGCGCTCGGCGTCACGATGCAACTGCCTGAAGGCGACCGCTACAGCATGGACAAAGAGCGCATGCTCTCCACCATCAGCGTGTTGTTTGGTGGGCGCATCGCCGAAGAAGTGTTCATGAACCAGATGACCACCGGCGCCAGCAACGACTTCGAGCGCGCCACCTCCATCGCGCGCGACATGGTCACCCGTTACGGCATGACCGATGAGCTGGGCCCCATGGTTTACGCTGAAAACGAAGGTGAAGTGTTCCTCGGCCGCTCCGTCACCAAAACCACCACGATGTCGGAGGAGACGATGCGCAAGGTGGACGGGGTTATCCGCCGCATCATCGATGAGCAGTACACCATCGCGCGCCATTTGATCGAAGAGAACAAGGACAAGATGCACGCCATGGCCCGCGCGCTGCTCGAGTGGGAAACGATCGACGCTGAGCAGATTGACGACATCATGGGCGGAAAGCCGCCGCGTGCGCCCAAAGATTGGTCAACAACGCCGCGCACAGGCTCTGACACGCCACCCCCACCGGTGTCCACCGGCGGCGCGCCAGCAGCAGCGTGAAACGCCCCAAAGTGGCGAAGTAGTGAAATCAACGGGGCCTTCTGGCCCCGTTGGCTTTTTTGTGGAGCCTGCACTTGCCATCCAGCCCTTCGCCCGCCTCGCCGCATTGGGTTACCGCGCGATTTGACATTGGGCTGGACCGCCCGCGTGTCATGGGTATCGTGAACGTCACGCCAGACTCTTTTTCGGACGGTGGGCGCCATGCCGACTTTCGCAGCGCGGCGGCTTGGTGCGAGCGCCTGCTCGAAGACGGTGCCGACATGCTCGACATTGGTGGCGAGTCCACCCGGCCGGGCGCAACGCCGCCCAGCGCTGAACAAGAACGCGATCGCGTGATGCCAGTGGTGCGCCACGCGGTCAGTCTGGGGTGCCCGGTGTCCATCGACACCAGCGAGCCCTTGGTGATGCGCGAGGCACTGGACTTGGGAGCAGACATCATCAATGACGTGCGCGCCCTTCGCAGGCCCGGCGCACTGGAAGTTGTTGCGGCGCACCCACGGGCTGGCGCTTGCCTCATGCACATGAAAGGCGAGCCAGCAGACATGCAGGCTGCTCCGCACTACGGCCATGTGCTCGACGAAGTTGCTGAATTTCTAACAACGCGCCGACATGCTGCGCTGCAGGCCGGCATCAACGCCGCACGCCTGGTTTTGGATCCCGGCTTTGGTTTTGGGAAAACGCTGGAGCACAACCTGGCGCTCACGCGAGGTCTCAGTGCGCTGACCGGCTTGGGATCGCCCTTGCTGGTGGGATGGTCACGCAAGGGCAGCCTTGCGCGCCTGACCGGCCGTTCGCCAACCGCAGACCGCGTAGCAGCCAGCGTGGCTGCGGCGCTGGCCTGCGTTGCGCGAGGCGCTCGCATCGTGCGGGTGCACGACGTCGCCGCCACAGTGGATGCCCTCAAAGTGTGGGAGGCCATGCAGCCTTCCCCTAGTCCGATGACGCAGCGCTTGCCAGGCCCGAACGACAATCCAACGTCAATTCAAGGGTGGGCGCAAGACACATGAAAAGAACATTCTTCGGAACGGACGGCATCCGTGGCACGGTCGGCCAAAGCCCCATCACGGCAGATTTCATGCTTCGCCTGGGCCATGCGGTGGGGCGTGTTTTGCTGCGCAGCCATGCTCAGCCCAATGTTTTGATCGGCAAAGACACCCGCATCTCCGGCTACATGATCGAGTCGGCGCTGGAAGCAGGTTTCGTTTCAGCCGGCGTGAACGTGCAACTGGTGGGCCCGCTGCCCACGCCCGGTGTGGCTTACCTCACCCGCGCCTTGCGCCGTGACTTGGGTGTGGTGATCAGCGCCTCGCACAACCCCTTTGAAGACAATGGCGTGAAGTTTTTTTCCTCGCGCGGCGAAAAACTGTCTGACGAATGGGAAGCGGCTGTCGAAACCGCGCTGGCTGAGCCTCCGACTTGGGCCGATTCCGCGAACCTCGGCAAAGCGTCGCGACTGGAAGACGCGCGCGGGCGCTACATCGAATTTTGCAAGGCCAGCTTCTCGAACGACTTGTCGCTCAAAGGCCTGAAGCTGGTGATCGACGCCGCGCACGGGGCTGCATACCACGTAGCGCCTGACGTCTTCCACGAGTTGGGCGCCAAGGTTCACACCATTGGCTGCCAGCCCAACGGGCTGAACATCAACGACGGTGTGGGCGCCACGGCGCCGCAGGCGCTGGTGGCAGCGGTGCGCGAACAAGGTGCTGACTACGGCATCGCGCTGGACGGCGATGCCGACCGCCTGCAGTTGGTCGATTCGACGGGCAGGCTGTTCAACGGCGACGAGCTGTTGTATGTGATGGCTTTGGACCGCATCGCCCAAGGCGAGAAGGTGCCCGGCGTGGTGGGCACTTTGATGACCAATATGGGCATCGAGGTGGCTTTGCGTCGGCGCAACGTGGAAGTGGTGCGCGCCAAGGTCGGTGACCGCTATGTGTTGGAAGACCTGGTGGCGCGCGGCTGGCAGCTGGGCGGTGAAAGCTCTGGTCACCTGCTGGCGCTGGATCGGCACACCACGGGCGACGGCATCGTCAGCGCACTGCAAATACTGCAAGCCGTGCGCCGCAGCGGGCAGACACTGGCTGAGCTGTTGGACGGTGTGGCGCTGTTCCCACAAACCATGATCAATGTCCGCCTGGCCGAAGGGGTTGATTGGCGCAAGAACGAAGCGCTGGCCGAAGCACAGCAAGCGGTTTCACGCGAGTTGGGCGAGCGCGGACGCGTCTTGATCCGAGCCTCCGGAACCGAGCCCGTCGTGCGCGTCATGGTGGAGTGCGCAGATGCGGCCGAGTCGGCGCGCCTGGCGCAACGTATGGCAGCAACCCTGCGCTGAAATTTTTGGCGCGACCTGTGCGGCCGCGCCGTTTGGCGTACGGCGTTTGTCATCGAATATGACAACTGAGCGACGCATTAAGACTGAAACCCCAATGTGACAGCCGATCTTTTTGCTGTCACCAAACCGTCACACGCGTTCCCTAAATTATCGGAATCGACAAACCTTTACAAAGGGTGGTTCCATGCTGAAGAAGATCGTTCGTTGCACGTTTGCGGTTTCCGCTGTCATGCTCGCCGCTGCTGCGGCTCACGCTCAAGATGTGACCGGTGCAGGTGCATCGTTCCCCGCGCCCATTTATTCCAAATGGGCCGACGCCTACAACAAAGCCACCGGCGCACGCATCAACTACCAATCGGTGGGATCGGGTGCAGGCATCAAACAGATCAAGTCCAAGACCGTTGACTTCGGTGCGACCGACGCGCCGCTCAAAGACGAAGAGCTGGCCAAAGACGGCTTGATCCAATTCCCCACCGTGATCGGTGGCGTGGTGCCGGTGGTCAACATCAAGGGTATCGCCCCCGGACAGCTTCGCCTGACGGGCGCGGTCTTGGGCGACATCTATCTCGGCAAAGTCACCAAGTGGAACGACCCCGCGATCACGGCTTTGAATCCCGGCGTGGCTTTGGCTGATGACGCCATCGCGGTGGTCCGCCGTGCCGACGGTTCTGGCACCAGCTTTCTGTTCACCAACTACCTGTCCAAGGTGAACGACGAGTGGAAGGCCAAGGTCGGTGAGGGCACGGCAGTCAACTGGCCCACGGGTGCGGGTGGCAAAGGCAACGAGGGTGTGTCTGCGTTCGTGCAGCGCCTGCCTAACTCCATTGGCTATGTGGAGTATGCCTACGCCAAGCAAAACAAGATGAGCTACGTTCAGCTGAAGAACAAGGATGGCAATTTTGCGAAGCCTGACGACGAAACCTTCAAGGCTGCCGCGGCCGGGGCTGATTGGGCCAAGAGCTTCTATCAAGTGCTCACCAACCAAGCAGGCAAAGACGCTTGGCCAATCACAGGTGCAACCTTCATCTTGATGCACAAGACGCAGGAAAAGCCGGTGAATGCGACGAACTCCTTGAAGTTTTTTGACTGGGCCTATGGCAACGGCGACAAGCCTGCTGAAGACCTGGACTACGTGCCGCTGCCGGCCAAGGTGAAAGACCTGACCCGTAAGCTGTGGGCTGATAATCTGAAAGATCCGTCCGGCAAGGCTGTTGCCTTGAAGTGACCTGCGCTGGGGCGCCGCGCGCCCCAGCCGATGTCGCATTCATCAGCGATCTGTCTGCCGAGCGGAGGCCTCATGGCCGCAATTCTTCCTGCCACCCCTCACCAACAGAACAACACCATGGAGCAAACCGCTCCGCGCGGCATTCCCCCCGAGCGCAAACGCGTCGCTCCGTGGGCGGACAAGCTCTTCGCCGGCTGCGCCTACGGCGCTGCGGTGCTCACGCTGCTGCTGCTGGTGGGCATCATCGTTTCCTTGATTTTTGGCGCCGCGCCGGCCATCCAGCAGTTTGGCCTGAGCTTCTTGGTGTCAACCGAGTGGGATCCGGTGCAGGAAAAATTTGGCGGCTTGGTGATGATCTACGGCACGCTGATGACTTCGTTCATAGCGCTGCTGATTGCCGTACCTGTCAGTTTTGGTATTGCGCTGTTCCTGACCGAACTTTCACCAAGTTGGCTCAAACGCCCGCTGGGTATTGCCATTGAGTTGTTGGCCGCTGTGCCGTCCATCGTTTACGGCATGTGGGGCCTGCTGGTCTTCGGACCTATCCTTGCTAAGTACGTCCAAGTGCCGATGCAAACGCTGTTCGGCAAGGTGCCCGTTTTGGGAACCTTGTTCACCGGCCCGCCCGTGGGCATAGGCATTTTGTCCGCCGGCATCATCTTGGCGATCATGATCATCCCGTTTATCGCGGCGGTCATGCGCGACGTGTTTGATGTCACGCCGCCCATGTTGAAAGAGTCGGCTTACGCGCTGGGCTCGACCACCTGGGAAGTGGTTTCCAAGGTGGTCTTGCCGTACACCAAGACCGGCGTCGTCGGCGGCATCATGCTCGGGCTCGGTCGTGCTCTGGGTGAAACCATGGCGGTGACTTTTGTCATCGGCAACTTCAACCAGCTCGATTCGCTGTCGCTGTTTCAGGCCGCCAACAGCATCACCTCCGCGCTGGCCAACGAATTTGCGGAAGCGGGTGCTGGCCTGCACCAGGCCTCACTCATCTATTTGGGCTTGGTGCTGTTCTTCATCACTTTTGTGGTGCTGGCCTGCTCCAAGTGGCTCTTGTCGCAACTGAAAAAGGGTGAGGGCAAAGCATCATGAACACGACAGTTGGTTCGGGTTCAGATTTCCTGTCCAGTTTCCCGGCTCACAAGTTGGCCAGGCACCATGCCCGCAAACGCATGAATGTCGTCGCTTTGGCGCTGTCCCTGGGGGCCATGGGCTTCGGTCTGTTCTGGCTGGCTTGGATTCTTTTTGAGACGATTCGTCTGGGCGTGGGTGGCCTTGCTTTGTCGGTGTTTACCGAGATGACACCGCCGCCCCAAGCCGAGGTGGGTGGCCTCGCCAATGCCATCTTTGGCTCTGTGGTGATGGTGAGCCTGGCAACGCTGATCGGCACACCTATCGGTGTCATGGCCGGCATTTATCTGGGCGAGTACGGTCAAAAAACTTGGTTGGGGCATGCGGTTCGTTTCATCAACGACATCTTGTTGTCGGCGCCATCCATCGTCATCGGCCTGTTCATCTATGCCGTGGTTGTCGCGCCCTTGCGTGGCTTTTCAGGTTTTGCAGGCATCTTGTCTCTGGCTTTGATCGTGATTCCGGTGGTCATTCGCACCACTGAAAACATGCTCAGCCTGATTCCCAATGCGCTGCGCGAAGCGGCTTACGCCTTGGGCACGCCGAAGTGGAAAGTTATTGCTTCGGTGACCCTGAAATCGGCGCGTGCAGGTGTCATCACCGGCATCTTGCTTGCGCTGGCACGCATTGCGGGTGAAACCGCACCGCTGTTGTTCACGGCGCTCTCCAACCAGTTCTGGACCAGCGACTTGACACAGCCAATGGCCAGCTTGCCGGTCACCATTTTCAAATTCGCCATGAGCCCTTACGAGAACTGGCAGAAGCTGGCGTGGGCGGGAGTGTTCCTCATCACCGTGGGTGTGTTGGTGCTGAACATCCTGGCGCGCATTCTGTTCAAGAACAAGCATTGAGATCATTGCGATCTTAGAAACGAGGGTCCTCAACATGGACATCAAAGTCGACCTGCCCGCTGACGAAAAAGTCAAAATGTCGGTGCGGAACTTGAACTTCTACTACGGTGGTTTCAAGGCGCTCAAGAACATCAATCTGGACATTCCTGAAAAGAAGGTCACGGCCTTCATAGGGCCTTCTGGATGCGGCAAGAGCACCTTGCTGCGCACCTTCAACCGCATGTTCGAGCTGTACCCCGAACAGCGCGCTGAAGGCGAAATCAACCTGGACGGCCACAACATCCTGGCGAGTAAAGACGACGTCACACTCATCCGTGCCAAGGTGGGCATGGTGTTCCAGAAGCCCACGCCATTCCCCATGTCGATCTACGACAACATCGCGTTTGGCGTTAGGCTCTTCGAGTCTTTGTCCAGCGATGAAATGGACGACCGCGTCGAGTGGGCGCTGAAAAAAGCCGCACTGTGGACTGAAACCAAAGACAAGCTCAACCAAAGTGGATCGGGCTTGTCAGGTGGACAGCAGCAGCGCCTGTGCATTGCGCGCGGCATTGCGGTCAAGCCGGAAGTGCTGCTTTTGGATGAACCTTGCTCGGCCCTCGACCCGATATCCACGGGCAAGATCGAAGAGTTGATCCATGAGCTGAAATCGGACTACACCGTGGCCATCGTCACGCACAACATGCAGCAGGCGGCCCGCAGTTCTGACTACACCGCCTACATGTACCTGGGCGACCTCATCGAGTTTGGCCCCACCAGCCAACTCTTCATGAGCCCCAAGCGCAAGGAGACCGAGGACTACATCACCGGCCGCTTCGGTTGAACCAAGGAACCATTCCATGAGCGAGAAACACATCTCCAGCCAGTTCGATGCCGAGTTGAGCAGCGTTTCCGCACGCGTGCTGGAAATGGGCGGGTTGGTCGAGTCTCAAATCGGTCAGGCTGTGTATGCCTTGTCCCACTTCAGCAACGAGACGGCCAATCAAGTCCTGAAGCAAGAGGTGCGCGTCAACCAGCTGGAAGTCGAGATTGATCATGACTTGCAAGCCATCATCGCGCGGCGCCAGCCCACTGCGCGCGACCTGCGCTTGTTGATCGCCATCAGCCGGACCATTGCCAACTTGGAGCGAGTTGGCGACGAAGCCGCCCGCATCGCCCGCACGGTACAACGGCTCACGAGTTCGGGGGCCACGGGGCGCTTGCGCTTGCCGGTGGACGACTTGCAGTTCGAGGCTGAATTGGCCATTGCTCAATTGAGGCGTTCGCTCGATTCGTTTGCGCGCCTGGACGCCAACTTGGCGCTAGAAGTGCTAAAGCAGGACGACCAGATTGACCGTGAGTTTGAAGGTTTGCTGCGCAAGCTCATCACCTACATGATGGAAGACCCGCGCACCATTTCGTCGAGCATCGACTTGGTCTTTGTAGCCAAGGCGATCGAGCGCGTGGGTGACCATGCGAAGAACCTGGCGGAAGCCACCATCTACATCGTCAAAGGCACGGATGTGCGCCACACGCCGATGGATGTGGTGGAAGACGCGGTACGTTGAAACCGAAGGTTTGAACCGCGATGTCGCGCATTCTTGTTATTGAAGACGAGCCAGCGATTGCTGAGCTGGTGTCGTTGCACCTGCGGCACGCTGGCTATGAAGTGAGCGTTGCGGAGTCTGCTGCGCAGGCGCAGGCGCATATCGACCGAGCTTTGCCAACCTTGGTGGTGCTGGACTGGATGTTGCCCGGTGAGTCGGGTCTTTCGCTGGCCCGGCGTTGGCGTGGGCAAGAACGCACTCGCCAATTGCCCATCATCATGCTCACCGCACGCGTGGAGGAACGCGACCTCGTGACCGGTCTCGACGCGGGCGCTGACGACTACTTGGCCAAGCCCTTTTCGCCCAACGAGCTCATGGCCCGCATCAAGGCTGTATTGCGGCGCCGCGCGCCGCAAGCACTGGATGAGGCGGTACGCGTGGGGCAGCTTCAATTGGACCCCGGCACCCGCCGAGTTGTGGCTCAAACCGCCGGCGAAAGCGCAGACCCGGTTGAGCTGAAGATTGGTCCGACTGAATTCAAGCTCTTGCATTTTTTGATGACACACCCCGAGCGCGTGCACAGCCGAGCGCAGTTGCTCGACAGGGTGTGGGGCGACCACGTGTTCATCGAAGAGCGCACCGTTGACGTTCACATCAAACGGCTGCGTGAAGCTTTAGACGTCGGTAGCTGCGCGGCTATGGTTGAGACGGTTCGCGGTGCGGGGTACCGTTTGGCCCGGCCCGTTGAAGTGCAGCGCGTGTTGAATTGATGGCGGCCAACGCGCAGCAAAACCTGACTTCGACATGAACTGGTTTTTCCCGCGCATGTTGGGTGCTGCTTTGATGGCGGCCTTGGGGGCCGTGGGTGGCACAGCGGTGGGTTGGGGCAGCGACACCATCTTGGTTTTGACGGTGCTCGGTGCCGCGCTAGGTGCCTCGGCGTCAGCCTTGAGCGACCGTGTCAAAGGCTACCGTTTGATGCAATGGGTGCGCAGGCCCGATGGAAAACCCGCGCCGCGCGGCGCCGCCTTTTGGGGTGAACTTGCGGCCCGCTTTGAGCGCACCTTGCAGCTCAGCCGCCGGGAGACCGAAGCAGAGCGCGCCCAGACACGTGAATTTCTTGCAGCCATTGAAGCCTCACCCAACGGCGTGTTGTTGCTGGACAAGAACGACCAAATCGAGTGGTGCAATTCGGTGGCTGCCAGCCATTTCGACCTGGACCCTAAACGCGACATTCAGCAGCGCATCACCAACCTCGTTCGCGACCCTGTTTTTGTTGCCTACATGCACGGTGCCGATTTTTCTCAGGGGGTTGATGTTCCTGCACGTGGTGGTTTGGGAACCCTCAGCGTATTGGTACGCCTCTACGGCGACGACAAAAAGCTCGTTTTGAGCCAAGACATCACCGAACGTGAACGCACGGAAACCATGCGTCGCGATTTCGTGGCCAATGTCTCGCACGAAATTCGCACGCCCTTAACCGTGTTGTCGGGCTTTGTTGAGAGCCTGTCCACGCTGGCGCTGACGGAGCCTGAAAGGCGGCGCGTGCTGGCACTGATGGAGCAGCAAACCAACCGCATGGAAGCTTTGGTGACGGACCTGTTGACCCTGGCGCAATTGGAAGGCAGCCCGCGCCCTGTGGCCGACCGCTGGGTTCCCGTGGCCGAGCTGTTTGCGCAAGTTCAGGCCGATGCCTTGGCGCTGTCTGCAGGCCGGCACGAGTTGGTTTTCGAGCCGCCAGAGCCGCAGGAGTTTGCCGGTAACGCGGCGGAGCTGCAAAGCGCGTTGAGCAATCTGCTGAGCAACGCCGTTCGCTATACGCCTGAACGCGGGCGCATCGTTGTTACCTGCAGCCGCCGGCCCTCTGGCGGTGCAGCCCTTGAAGTCAGCGACACAGGCCCTGGCATAGGGCGTGAGCACCTGCCGCGCTTGACCGAGCGCTTTTACCGGGTCGACGGCAGCCGGTCTCGTGAAACTGGCGGCACGGGCCTGGGCCTGTCCATCGTCAAACACGTGATGCAGCGGCACGGCGGTGAAATCGACATAGAAAGCGAACCTGGGCGTGGTTCCAAATTTCGACTCTTGTTTCCACCAGCGCGCGTGCGCGACCTGCCGGCGACGCCGAGATGGAGTGCCTCAGCGCCGAGCGCTGTCGAGCCGGTGGTAAACGACCATCAGTTCGCTGGGCTCTCGGTTGCGCCGCTCAGCCGCGGCGACTCGCCAACCCACTAAGGGCGTGGCCGCTGGGATGCGGCTGAATGTCACCAGCACGTTGCAAGTTCGTCCATCCGACAACGAACCGGCGATGACCGGGCGCTTGGTGTAAATCTCCAGCGCGGCAACCAGCGCGGGCGGGGTGTCAGGCGCAGCGATGCAGTTGCCCGCGCGCAGGGCCGTCAAACCCCGTTCGATCAGCGGGCGCGCGCTGCGTGCGTAATCCAAACGCGGCAGCCACAAACTCATCACCAACAGCCAGGACAGCGCGACACCGCTGGCCGGAAGCACGAGGGTCTTCCACATAGCTTGCGTGCTTCGGCCCGTGCGCCAGCGCACCAAGAGCACCCAAGCACCCGTACCGAGCAGGCCTACCGCCAACTCCCAGGGCGAAAAAACCGATTCGACACCGGGTTGCAGGCGGTTGATGTTGGCGCGCCAAACTTCGGGCCAGCCCGTTTGCATGGCCACATACATGGCCCATACGAACAAGACCGCTGCGGTGGCAGCGAACACGGAGAACCAGTCGATGGCGGCCGTGACGCTGCGCTTCATGGTGGGCAGCGCGAAGGCTGCTAACACCGCCATGCCGGGCAGCGCCAGCATCAACGCGCGGTCATTGCCGCCCATAAAGACGCTCGTGCCCAGGCCCACCAGGGCCAGCGCCGTGGGCACAGTCACATGCCGGCTGCGCCACTGCCGCCGCCAGCGCCACAGGGTCCACGCCGCGAACAGCCACGCCGGCCATAGAAACCAAAGCCATTGGCGTCCCAGTCGCAAGATGCTGCCGGCGTCGAGCTCAAATGCCGCGCGCCAGGCCCAACTTTCCAACAGCCATGCGCATACCGCGGCCAGCAGCATCGCCGCCAGGGGCCAGGGAGAAAAGCGCCGGGCAGGTTCGTAGCTGGAGTTCAGGCAAATGACCCAGCCTGCGACGCCGGCCAGCAAAGCCACGCTGGGTGCACCACTACCGGCCAAAATAAGTAGACCAGCGAGAATGCCCAAACGGGCTGACACTTGACGGAACGGCGCCGCTGCCAAAGCCCAGAGCGTCACGCTCATGCCAAACAACTGCATCAATTCAGGCGTGGTTTCATGGCCCAGTTGCAGCAACCCGAGGCTCGCCATCAAGGCCAGCACACAGCCGTCCGCCAAGGCACGCGCGTAGTCCACCGGGTCGGCTTCGCCGCCGAAGGCAAAGGCCACGGGCTGGGCAGCTTGCGTCCGTGCCAGGTGAAAGCAGGCGTACCAGCTGAAGGCCAAGGTCAGCGCCAAGAGCGCAGCAAAGGGCAGGCGCGCAGCCAATGCAGCGTCCATCACCGGAGACAGCAACCAAATGGCTGCGGCACCTAACCAATAGGGCAGGGGCTCGGCGGCCACGGCCAGGCCGCCCAGCGTCGGGTGCAACCAATCGACACGCCCTTCGGCAATGGCGCTCATCACGCCAAAGCTGGCCAAGTCTTGATTACGCCAGGGGTCGCGGCCAAAAACACCGGGCACCACATAGGCCGCGCAAAACAGCAGCAGCATCCAACGCGGCAAGCGCTGCACCGAGCGTTGGCTGACCAAGGCCGGGTTGGGTCGGTTCATCAAAAACCCACAAAAAAGGCAGCCGAAGCTGCCCTTGTCTTGACCGCAGGGCCGAAGCGGCGGATCACTTCTTCAAGCCAACCCGTGCAAAACGGTTACGGAACTTCTCCACGCGACCACCCAGGCTGTCCACGCTTTTCTGCGTGCCGGTGTAAAACGGGTGTGACTCGCTGGTGGTTTCCAGCTTCATCAGGGGCAACTCGCGGCCGTCGTCCATCTTGACAGTTTCTTTGGTCTGCAGGCAGGACCGTGTCACGAATTTGAATCCGTTGGACAGGTCAACAAAACAGACTTCGCGGTATGCGGGGTGAATGCCTTCTTTCATGGGAGCCTCTTGCTGTAGTTTGGGTAGCCGCGCTGCTGTAAAGCTTCGTTGGCAGCGTACTTGCCAGGGGAGGAAAACCGCGCATTATAGACGGCTGAACGTTTTTGAACTGCCGCGGTTTTAACCGCCGCGCCTCATCATGTCGAAGAAGTCGAGGTTGTTCTTGCTCTGCTTCATCTTGTCGAGCATGAATTCCATCGCTTCGATCTCGTCCATCGGGTAGATGAGTTTTCGCAAGATCCACGTCTTTTGCAGAATTTCGGGCTTGAGCAGCAGCTCTTCGCGACGTGTACCGCTCTTGTTGATCAAGATCGACGGGTAGACACGCTTTTCGGCCATGCGGCGGTCCAGGTGGATTTCGCAGTTGCCCGTGCCTTTGAATTCTTCGTAGATGACTTCGTCCATCTTCGAGCCGGTGTCGATCAGCGCCGTGCCGATGATGGTCAGCGTGCCGCCTTCTTCAGTGTTGCGCGCGGCGCCGAAGAAGCGCTTGGGCCGCTGCAGCGCGTTGGCGTCAACGCCGCCGGTCAGCACTTTCCCGCTGGAGGGCAACACGTTGTTGTAGGCGCGGGCCAGGCGGGTGATCGAGTCCAGCAGGATGACAACATCCTTCTTCAGTTCAACCAGGCGCTTGGCGCGCTCGATCACCATCTCCGCAACCTGTACGTGACGAGCGGCGGGCTCGTCGAAGGTGGAGCTGATGACTTCGCCGCGCACCGTGCGCTGCATTTCGGTCACTTCCTCGGGGCGCTCATCGACCAGCAGCACGATGAGGTGAATTTCGGGGTGGTTGGCGACCAGCGCATGCGCGATGTGCTGCATCATGATCGTCTTGCCGGTTTTGGGCTGGGCGACGAGCAGGGCGCGCTGGCCTTTACCGATGGGCGCCACCAGATCGATGATGCGGCCGGTGATATTTTCTTCGGCCTTGATTTCACGCTCCAGCTTGAACGGCTCCTTGGGGAACAAGGGCGTCAAGTTCTCGAACATGATCTTGTGCTTGTTCTCCTCGGGTGTCAGGCCGTTCACGCGGTCGACCTTGACCAGAGCGAAATAGCGTTCGCCGTCCTTCGGGACGCGCACTTCGCCTTCGATCATGTCGCCGGTGTGCAGGTTGAAGCGTCGGATCTGGCTGGGCGACAGGTAAATGTCGTCGGTGCTGGCCATGAAGCTCGAATCAATCGAGCGCAGGAAGCCGAAGCCGTCGGGCAGCACTTCGAGCACGCCGTCGCCAAAAACTTGTTCGCCGGCTTTGGCGCGTTTTTTCATGATCGCGAACATCAGCTCTTGCTTGCGCAAGCGGCTGACGTTTTCGATTTCGAGCTCTTCGCCCATGGTCAGCAGCGCGGCTACGTGCAGGGCCTTGAGTTCGGAAAGGTGCATGGCACTGTCTCTCAGGTGCGCCAAGTTGGCCGTGGCATGGCTTGGCTTTGGGCCGATCGCTTGATCGACACCGCGCGGCGCGGGGCCACACGGGGCAAAGTTTCAAACAGGGGTCAAACGGGGAGGTGGGCCTTGGGCGGCAAATCGGCGCGCTTCGGGCTTGGCGGAACGCCTCACCGCATGGGCGCGCGTTCCTGGTGTCTCAACGTTGCTCGGCGCCCTGGAACCAGCCAGAAGCGCCGACAACGGAGATTATAGGTGACTGTCGATAAACGCGGTCAGTTGAGTTTTGGGAAGGGCGCCAACTTTGGTTGCTACCAATTCGCCACCTTTGAAGAGCATCAAGGTGGGAATGCCGCGAATGCCAAATTTGTTAGGAACGGCCTGATTCTCATCGACGTTCATCTTGGCGATTTGCAAGCGGTCGCCGTAATCTTTGGAAACCTCTTCCAAAATGGGCGCGATCATCTTGCACGGGCCGCACCATTCGGCCCAGTAATCCACCAAAACGGGCTTATCAGAACTCAGGACGTCGCTTTCAAAAGAAGCGTCGGTGACGTGCTTGATTGCAGCGCTGCTCATCGGTTTCTCCGGTTGGCCGCCGTCGGTTTGGCGGCTTTTGTTTTGATTTTGGCATAGCGGCCAAATTTGCGTTGCCAGCGCTGGCAACGCGGGCCTGCGCGGCCGGTAAATACTCGCGGATGAAGGGCCAGTTCGTGCCTTTGTGGGGCCTGTGGGCGCGGTCCAATGCTTGGAGTTTTCTCCCCACCATGCCTGCCACCGAATCCAGTGCCACCGCAGCAAGCCCGACGGCCGCCAGGCGCTTCGGGCGTTTTGCGCTGATTGAACTGCTCGGCCGCAGTGAGAGCACCATGGCTTGGCGCGCTTTTGACCCGCGCTTGCAACGCGAATTTGTCGTGGCCATGCCGCGCGCGCGTGCCGCCAGCGCCGCGCAGCTGAGACATTGGGAGCACGTGCAGGCCCGAGTAGCCCGGCATGAACACCCTTTGCTGGTGCCTTTGGTGGAGGTGGGCCATCACGAAGGCTGGCCGTTCGCCATGTACGACCATGACGGCGCGCACACCCTGAACGGCCTGTTGGCATCGAAATCTTTAAGCGTGCGCGATGCCGCATTGGCGGCGCGCGACCTGGGCGAATCTTTGGCGGCGGCCCATCAGTCGGGGCTGGTACACGGTGACCCCCAGCCCTTCCTGGTGGTGCTGGACGAAGCAGGCCCGGCGCGGTGGTTGGGCTTGGCGGTGGCCTTTGAAGCGGATCCGCACGACGACATGGGCTCGGCGATGGGGCACGCTGAAGCCGTTTTGGCTGAAAGTGACCGGCTGCGCAGCCAGCGCGAAGTCGCTCAGCGTGACGTCTTGGCGCTGGGGTTGATCCTGTACCGTGCCTTGACCGGCCAGACCCCTTTGGAGGAGCCCGACACCGGCAAAGTGATCGCGCGCATGACGCCACATGGCCGCGAGCTGGTGCGCATGCCGTGGTCCACGCCGCACCCCATACCCGACGGGTTGCGCGCCATCGTCAACCGCGCCACCGATCGTCAGCCCCGTCAACGCTACCGCAGCGTGCGCAGCCTCTTGCACGCGCTGGACGGCTGGCTGCGCGCCGATGAGGCGGTTGACGGCTCTGCGCTGGAACTGCTGCGCGACCGTTTGTCCACGGTGGGCCTGTTACCCGCTTCGCCCGGCATCGCCGAACGCGCGGCGCGCATGGTGCTGATGGAGCGCAAGCGCACCAATGAATTGGCTGAAGTGGTTTTGATGGACATCGGTTTGACGTTTGACGTGCTGCGCG
Source organism: Rubrivivax sp. (assembly GCA_965249635.1). Classification (GTDB taxonomy): domain Bacteria; phylum Pseudomonadota; class Gammaproteobacteria; order Burkholderiales; family Burkholderiaceae_C; genus Rubrivivax. The sequence continues at coordinate 1,525,265 of OZ252249.1, forward strand.
GTGTCAATGCTGCCAAAGTGCGTGGCGGGCAACTGTCAGATGCCGGGCCGGTGCTGACCGTGCGGCGCGCCATCGCCTTGCTGGGTGTGGACAGCATTCGCCGCTCAGCGCTGGCTTTGCGGGCTTGGCCTGGACCGCTGAATGAACGCGGCGCGCGCGACCTCAAGGCAGTGATGCATATGACGCACCAAGCCATGCGTTTGGCCAAGGCCCTTCGCCCACCGGCCTGGGAGGCCGAAGTGGTGGCGGTGGTGACGCTGCTGCAGCAACTGGGGCACCTGCTGGTGCAGTACCACTTTCCAGACGATCTGGCGCAAATTCGGCGCTTGATGCAGCCCGGCCCTGTCAGTGAACCAGGCGGCGCCGAAGAGCAAGGCATGAGCGAGCAGTCAGCTGCGTTTGCGGTGCTGGGCGTCGATATCGAAACATTGGCCACCGCTGTGGTGCGGCCATGGGGGCTGGGCGATGTGGTGCTTCAAATGATGCGCCGGATGCCGCTGGAAGCGGCTGTGCATCCCGCCAACTCTGACGACGAGTTTCTACGTATTTTGGCCAGCTGCGCGCACGAAACTTTGCGGGCCCGCCAGCAACCACCACAGAAGGTGCAGGCCGCCATGGCGCAGGTGGTCAAGCGCTATGGGCGGGCACTGGACCTCACACACAAGCAACTGTTGGCTGCTTTGGCAGAGTCGGACTCACCCCAACCAGAGCCGGCCAGTCAAGCGCCTGCGCCTGCCGCCCCGCTAGGCGTCGCCCCTTGAAAAAGGTGACGAGCCTTGACCCCGGCACTGGTTGCAACGCTTAGGGCTGCTTGGTTCCCCACCTGACCCGGTTGGGCGCGCTTCCATGCGGGGAGGCCCGCCACAAGCCATTGTAGGTGACGGCGGCCTGGTGCATCGCGTTACCGCAACTGCAACGCGTCTGCGTCAAAGTGCAAACCCAAGGGCTCCACGTTCAATTGTTTCGGGCCCTGAGCCACATCGCCGGCAAGCCAGGCTTGAACGCCGCAGCTTTGGGCGATTTGCACAGCGGCTTGGCCCTGCCCACGCGCCATGAACAACGCGAAGCCCGCGCCCATGTTCAATGTGCCGTAGGCCTGCACAGTGTCCAGCAACGCGTGCTGGCAAATGAAGCTCAGTACTTCGGGCACCGGCGGAATGGTGTCGATGCGGTAGCTCAGCGCCTTGGGGTGGCGCAACAATTTTCGCCAGCCGTGGCCGGTGATGTTGGCGCAGTAGTGCGGCACACAGCCGGCCTTGGCCAAGGCTTCCGTCACGGGCGAATACAGGGGCGTGGGCGCGAGCAGCGCTTCGCCATAGCTTTGGCCTGATGCCAAAGGCGTCAAAAAACCCTGGGGCAGGCGCTCGACCAACTTGCGCGCCAGGCTCAAACCATTGGCATGAATGCCGCTGGCGGCCAAGAAGACAATTTCATCGCCCGGGCCCAGTTTGTCCCCCAAGGTCAAACGTGATTTTGGGTTGACGATGCCGGTGCAACTGGCCGCCAAGTCAATACGGCCCGCCTCCACGATTCCGGCCAAGGCGGGCGTTTCGCCGCCCCCCCAGGCCACGCCGCAGGCGTCGCAGGCGCGCTTCCAGCCGTCGACCAAGGCGTTGGCGCGCTTCGCGTTGCCAAACCAGTCGCTGCCGCCTGCAGCCCAATAGGCCTGCACCACCAGCGGCGTTGCGCCCACCGTGATGAGGTCGTTGATGGCCATGGCCAGCGTGTCTTGCGCAATGGCGTCGTAAAAGCTGCGCCCGGTCAGCTTGGCCATCTCGTCGGCCACCAAAGCCTTGCTACCCAAACATTCGACGATGCTGGCCAGATAAAACGGGCCGACATCCAGCACATAGGCCGATTCGCCGCGCGACGCGCTGACCTCGGCAAACCCGTGGAGCGCCAGGTTCTGGCCGGTGGCCGCCGCCGCAGCTTGGGCGGCAACCTTCAAGGGGTCGATCAGGTCGTAGTTGACACCCGCTTGGTCGTAGGTGAGGGGCGTCTGTGCAGGCTGGCTCATCCAAAGATTATCGGCGCCCGCGGCTTTGGCTCTTTCAGGTCGAAAGCCGTGGCGAAAGTTCGCGAACCGTAGAATGAACTTGATGAGCACTGTGGTTCTTGCCCGCAAATACCGCCCGCGCAATTTCGCGCAGATGGCGGGGCAGGAGCACGTGGTGCGCGCGCTGGGCAATGCGCTGCGCCAGCAACGGCTGCATCATGCCTACCTCTTCACGGGCACGCGCGGCATCGGCAAGACAACGGTGTCGCGCATCTTGGCCAAGAGCTTGAACTGTACGGGCGCCGACGGCCAAGGTGGCATCACCGCTGAACCCTGTGGGGTCTGCACAGCCTGCCGAGAAATCGACAACGACCGTTTCATCGACTACATCGAGATGGACGCGGCCTCGAACCGGGGCATCGACGAAGTGCGCGACATGATCGAGCGCGCCGCCTACAAACCCAGCGTCGGGCGCTTCAAGGTCTTCATGATCGACGAGGCGCATCAGCTCACAAAAGAGGCTTTCAACGCGCTGCTGAAGACGCTCGAAGAGCCGCCGGATTATTTGAAGTTTGTGCTGGCCACCACTGACCCCGACAAGATGCTGCCCACGGTGCTCAGCCGGTGCCTGCAGTTCAACTTGCGGCCCATGGCGCCAGAAACGGTGCGAACCCATTTGCAGTCGGTATTGAAGGCCGAAGGCATCCAGCATGACGAGGGCGCACTGCTGTTGTTGTCCAAAGCGGCGCGGGGCTCTATGCGCGATGCGCTGTCGTTGACCGACCAGGCCATTGCTTACGGCGGCGGCACATTTGATGAAGCGCTGGTACGCGTCATGCTCGGCTTGGCCGACAGCGACACAGCGCCGCAATTGATTCGCGCGCTGGCGCAACGTGACGGCGCCGCTTTGCTTGCCACGGTGCAGCAGATGAGCGAGCTTGGTTTGTCTTTTTCAGGCGTGTTGGAACAAATGGCTCTGACGCTGCAGCAGATGGCCGTGGCGCAAGCTGTGCCGGGCGCTTTGCGGGCCGACGAGCCGGAAACTGCAGTGGTCGAAGAACTGGCGGCGCTGATGACGCCCGAAGAGACCCAGTTGGCCTACAGCCTGTGTTTGCATGGCCGTGACGAGCTGGCGCTGCTGAGTGACGCCGCTGCGGCTTTTGCGATGGTGTTGCTGCGTTATCTGGCGTTTCCTCCGGTGCCCTCCAGCGCGGGTGCAGCGCCTCGCTCTGCGGCGCTGCGTGCGCCCAGCCCGCCGGTTATGCGGGTGCCTGTGCCTGCGTCGGTTGCTGTTTCTCCCGATTTGCCGGCCGCTGTGCCTGCCACCGCGTCAACGCCTGTGGCGCAAGCCGCTGTTAGGCAAGCCGAAGCCGAGTCTGAAGCCGTCGCAAACCCACCCGCAGACGAAGACGCGGCTTTGTCTGAGCAATGGAATCAGCTGGTTCGCCAACTCGTGGATGCCGGCCAAATCAGTGGCCTGGTGCGCGAACTGGCTTGGCAAAGCGCGTGGGTGCGCGCCAGCCAAGCAACCCCGCCTGTGTGGACCTTGCGCAACGAACATGAAGCCCTACGTGCTGTGGGCTTGCGCGATAAATTGGCAGCCGCCTTGGTGCAAGCAACGGGTCAAACGCTGGTGCTGGAATTGGAAGCCGGCCGCCCCCAGCGATCGCCGGCGCGGCGTGAGGCTGAGCAGCGCGACCGCCGCCAGCGTGAGGCCGAACAACAAATTCAGCAAGATCCCGTGGTGACCGAGCTGCTGAAACAGTACAAGACAGCGCGGCTGGTTCCCGGCTCCATCAAGCCCGTGGAGTTGCAACGCGCCCGCGGCGCCGGCAGGCCCGGCAACCCCCCATCAATTGAAACCCCAGAAGGAAACGAATCATGATGAAAGGCCAACTTGCCGGTCTGATGAAGCAGGCGCAGGCCATGCAGGACAACCTCAAGCGCGCGCAGGATGAACTCGCAACCATTGAGGTCGAAGGCCAGTCAGGCGCGGGCTTGGTCAAAGTGGTGATGACCTGCAAACACGACGTCAAACGCATTTCGATCGACCCCAGCCTGCTTGCCGATGACAAGGACATGCTGGAGGACTTGGTCGCCGCTGCCTTCAATGACGGTGTGCGCCGCGCCGAAGAGCTCAGCGCTGAACGGATGGGCAAGCTCACGGCAGGCATGCAATTGCCACCGGGCATGAAGCTGCCGTTCTGAACCCGGTGCCGGCGCGGTGAGTTCCGACGTTTCGCTGGCGGGCCTCATCGACGCCTTGCGCAGCCTGCCGGGGGTTGGCCAACGCTCAGCGCAACGCATGGCCTTTCACTTGCTGCAGCACGAACGCGCCAACGCGCAGCGGCTGGCGCTGGCACTGCAGCAGGCGCTGGAGCGGCTGGGCCACTGCACGCGCTGCCACACCTTCACGGAAGGCACGATTTGCGCCACCTGCCTGGACACCCTGCGCGATGGCCGCTTGCTGTGCGTGGTTGAGACGCCCGCAGACCAGGCCGCGCTGGAACGCAGCGGTAGCTTCAAAGGTTATTACTTCGTGTTGATGGGCCGGCTGAGCCCGCTGGACGGCATTGGCGCGCAGGCCATCGGCATGACTGGGCTGCTGGATCGTGCCAGTGACGGTGTCGTTGAGGAGGTGATTCTGGCCACGGGCTTCACGGCCGAAGGTGAGGCTACGGCACACGCTGCCGCACTGGCATTGAAGGCGCGCGGCCTGCGTGTGACGCGTTTGTCGCGCGGTGTGCCGGCGGGCAGTGAACTGGAGTACGTCGATCTGGGGACCATCGCTTACGCGCTGGCCGACCGCCGCTGAATTTCAGCGTTTGACGCTGGTAGATGTGGCACGCGAAGCCACGCGCACGGGCTGACGCGCTGAGGTAGCCCGTTGTGGGGGCTTCTTTGCGGCGCTGCTTGTAGCTTTTGCTGTTGCGGCCAAGCGCGTGGCCGGAGCGGCCTGCTTTATCGCAGCCTTGCCGGCGGGCTTGGCCGTCGCTGTGGCGGTGTACATCACCACGGCTTGGCCAGGCTTGAACGAGCCTTTGGCTGAGACTGCATTCCAAGTCGCCAGTTGCGCTGCGCCCAGCCGGTAGCGCTGCGCCAGCGCGACCACGGTTTCGCCTTTGGGCCCGGCTTTGACGACCACTTTGCGCAAGGGCGGCGCCTCTGGCGCCAAGCTCATCGAGGCAGTGTCGGCCACGTGTTCAGAAACATCACGCGCAGTGGGGCTGTGGCGCGGTACCAGCAAAGTAGAACCGGCCTTGACCAGCATGCGCGGCGGAATGCGGTTCACTTCTCGCAACTGCGCTTCGCTCATGCCCACGCGGCGTGCCACTTCGGCCGGGTTGAGCGTGGCCGGCGCCACCCAGGCCGTCCATGTGGCAAATGCCCCACGGTGCTGTTGAACTTCACGCTGGTAGTTCTGGGCGTTGTCGAAGGGCAGCAAAATTTGCGACGTGCCCGCAGCCAAGATCACCGGCTTGTTCATTTGCGGGTTCAGCGATTGAAACTCGTCAACGCTCAGGCCGGCCAGCCGAGCCGCAACGGCCACATCAATGTCACGATCCACGCGCACCGTCAAAAAATAGGGGTGGTTTTGCAGTGGCGGCAGTTCAATGCCGAACTGTTCGGGGCGTGAGACCAGGTTGGCTATGGCCTGCAGCTTGGGCACGTAGTTTCGGGTTTCTTCGGGCATGCTCAGGTCGTCGTAGCGCCCCGCACGACCAAGCCTGCGGCTGTTGGCAACGGCCTTTGACACATTGCCTTGGCCCCAGTTGTAGGCAGCCAGCGCCAACTGCCAGTCGCCGAACATGCCGTGCAATTGATTGAGATAGTCGAGCGCAGCCCGAGTGGAGTCCAGCACGCTGCGGCGGTCGTCACGAAAGATGTTTTGGCGCAGGTCGAAACTGCGCCCGGTGGCCGGCATGAACTGCCACATGCCAGAGGCCCGAGCGGACGACATGGCGTTGGGGTTGAATGCGCTTTCGATGAAGGGCAGCAGCGCCAACTCGGCGGGCATCTGCCGACGGTTGACTTCTTCAACGATGTGATAGAGATAACGGCCACCGCGCTCAAACATGCGTTGCAGGTAGTCGGGCCGCCCGGTGTAAAACTGCTCCCACTTGCGCACGGTGTCGGTATCCATGCTGGGCAGGGCGTAACTCTGGCGCAGCCGACCCCACAAGTCGGTGCGCAGGCTGGGTGCCTCAATGACTTGCTCGGCTGCTGGCGCAACCTCAGTGCCCACCAATGGCGCGAGAACTTCGGCCTCGCGCTTGGCCGCCGCTGCATCAGGTTTGACAGGCGCCTGCGGTGCTGGCGCTTGATCTTCAGATGCGGGCACAGCCGGTGAGGGCGCCGGCGTCAAAGTAGGCGCCGAAGCAGGCTCGGCAGCGGGTTCGGGTTCTGGTGCGGGTGCGGCCGTAGGTGCAGAAGCCGCCGGCTCTGGCGCGGGCGCTGGTGAAACAGGCGGCGATTGCGCAAGTGTGTTGACCGCAAACCCCGCCCAACAGGCGATCAGCACCAGCAGTTTTACACCCAGCCGACTGCGCAATTGAATCATCGAAAAACGTTCTTCCATTCGCGCAACGCGGTGAACACTGCCAATTTCGATGGGCCGCTGGCGCCGTGGGCGCTAGCGGCTGCTACAACTGCGGGCTCGCCGCAACGCAGGAAGGGGTTGATGCGCAACTCTTCGCCCAGCGAAGACGGCAATGTGATGTTGCCCTTCTCGCGAAGTTCCGTGCAGCGCCGCACGGCGTCTTGAACAGCCACGTTGCCGGGCTCAACCGCCTGTGCGAAACGCAGGTTGGACAGCGTGTACTCGTGGGTGCAAAAAACCTGTGTGTTGGCCGGCAGCGCAGCCAGTTTGTTCAGCGATTCGTGCATCTGCTCGGGCGTGCCTTCAAACAGCCTGCCGCAACCCGCACTGAAAAGGGTGTCGCCGCAAAAGAGCCAGCTTGCTTGGGTCGGCGGCGTGGTTACATAAGCAATATGCCCCGACGTGTGTCCGGGTACATCCAGTACATCAAAACGCTGGCCCAGCAGATCAAACGAATCGCATTGGCCGAGCGGCGTGAAAGGTACGGGGATGCGTTCGCGCGCAGGGCCGAAGACCGGACCGTCGAGCCGCGAGCGCAATTCATCAACACCACCGACATGGTCGGGGTGGTGGTGCGTCACTAGAATGGCTTGAAGACGCAGGCCCAAGCGGTCGAGCGCCTCATTAACCGGGTCAGCGTCACCGGGGTCAACGACAGCCGCGTTGGTGCCGTCGTGCAGCAGCCAGATGTAGTTGTCGTCAAAAGCAGGTAGCGCGAGTACGTTCATGTGGTGTCAGCGGTGAATCGTCCGATTATAGAGATGGGGTCTTGGCTGACCACGCCCGCTGGCGCTTACGCTTCTGCTTGGCTGCAAGACCAACTGGACCGCGCAGTTGTTGATGCGTTTGGCTATCACGCCCTGCAGTTGGGTTTGCCAGAGGTGGACGGCCTGCGGGCCAACCGCATGCCCCACCGTTGGTTGGTGCATGAGGCCGCTTCGGGTCTGTTGTTGCCACCACTGCCACCACTGCCACCACTGCAGCTGCGGCAGCCCGCGCTGCACAGCGAGTTTCAAGCCCTGCCGTTTCCGGCCGCCAGTATTGATTTGGTGGTGCTGCCGCACACCTTGGAGATGACCGCCGACCCTCACGCTGCCTTGGCGGAAGTGGCGCGTGTGCTGGTGCCGGAAGGCCGGGTGGTGATCGTCGGCTTCAACCCGATGAGCTTGTGGGGCTTGCGCCAGTGGGCGGGGTTTTCGGGCCGACTTGGGCGCTTGTCGGCCGAGCCTGATGTACATGAGCACGAACATGCCGCCGAGTTTTTGGGCTACCGGCGCGTGCGAGACTGGTTGCGTTTGCTGAGTTTTGAGATCGAAGGTGGGCGTTTCGGTTTGTGGCGCCCGCCTGTACAGACTGCAAGTCGGTTGGACCGTTTGGCATGGATGGACCGCGTGGGCTCGCATTGGTGGCCCGTGCTGGGCGGCATGTATGCCATTGAGGCCGTCAAGCGGGTGCGGGGTATGCGTCTGGTAGGACTGAAGCGCAGACCAGCGCGGCGGGGAGTACCTTCGCCCGCCGTGGTGGCTGCGCCCTCTGCCTCGGCATCGCCAGCGCGCAGCGAATCCGTACCAGAGCACAGCCATTGAAATTCCCTTTGGAGCCGCATGGAATCTATGACTGAATCAACCGTCATCATCTACACGGACGGCGCCTGCAAGGGCAACCCCGGCCCGGGAGGCTGGGGTGCCTGGTTGCGCAACGGCGGGCACGAGCGCGAGCTATGGGGCGGTGAAGCCCAAACCACCAACAACCGTATGGAGTTGACGGCTGTGATCGAGGCCCTGGCAGCGCTGAAGACGCGCTCGCAGGTGCAGGTGTACCTGGATAGCGAATACGTGCGCAATGGCATCACCAGCTGGATCCACAACTGGAAGCGCAGAGGTTGGCGCACGGCCGACAACAAGCCGGTCAAAAACGTCGATTTGTGGCAACGGCTGGACGCCGAAGTTCAGGCGCATGCCGTGCAGTGGTGCTGGGTGAAGGGCCACAGTGGCGACCCTGGAAACGACAAGGCCGATGCCTTGGCCAACCGCGGAGTACTGGACGCCACCACCCGGCCTGCCTGAACCGCAAGCAAGCGAGGCGGCCTCGCTGATCGCTCTGCAATCGCTGCTTGCGCTGTGCGCCAAACCCCAGTGGTTCGGCCCCTTATTCGATTGGTGCTAAAAAGACTCATGAAACGAGCTCCCTTGCTGTTCACGATCACTGGCTTGTTGTTGGCCGGTACTTTGGCTTGGTATGTGCAGCGTGAAGCGCGGCAGCCGGCGACGGGCGTGGCGAGCAGTCCCAGCGTTGCAGGCAACGTGGGCGCATCGGGTCCCGGCGGGCCTTCGTCGAAGCCGAGCGGTTCAGGTGGTCCGGGCGGTGCCCAAGCTGGCGGCCCCGCAGCGGTTGAAGTCGGGGCGGCTGTGGCTGCGCGGCTGGAGGACGATGCGCAAGCCGTTGGCACCATCCGCGCGCGGCGCAGCGTCATCTTGCGCCCTGAAATCAGCGGCCGAGTTGCGCTACTCGACGTGGCCGACGGCGCCCGCGTTCGCAAAGGCCAGTTGCTGGCGCAACTGGACGACACCCTGCAGCAAGCGCAGTTGAAGCAAGCCGAAGCGCAAGCCGCCATTGCGCGAACCAATTTGCAGCGCAGCCGCGAGCTCGCAAACCAGAACTTTGTGAGTCAAAGCGCGGTGGACCAAAACGCAGCAGCGTTGGACGTGGCGCTGGCGCAAGTGACGTTGATGCAGGCGCAGATTACTCGGACCCGCATCCTGGCGCCCTTTGACGGCGTGGCCGGCATTCGCACTGCGCAGTTGGGTGATTACCTCAAAGACGGCGCCGATATCGTCACGCTGGACGACGTGGGCTCGGTCTACTTGGACTTCCGTCTGCCAGAGCGCTATGTGCCACAAATCAAAGCAGGACGCACAGTTGAGGCACAGCTGGACGCGCTGCCTGGACGCCGCTTCACAGGCACGGTGACCGCGCTCGACTCTCAGATTGACGCCAATGGCCGCGCGTTGCTGGTGCGTGCCGAACTCAAGAATGCCGACGGCGCACTTCGGCCCGGCATGTTTGCCCGCGCACGCGTGGTGTTCGGTACTTTGGACAAGGCCATCTTGGTGCCAGAAGAAGCCTTGGTGCCCCTGGCCGGCAACCAATACATCTACAAAGTGATGCAGGGTAAGGGCGGCTTGGTGTCTCAAAAGCTTGAGGCCAAGATAGGCCTGCGACGCCCAGGTCAAGTGCAGATCTTGACGGGCTTGGTCGAAGGCGATCGGGTGGTGACTGCGGGCCATGCACGCTTGGCGCGCGGCGACAACTTGCCGATTCGTGTCGTCGATATTGAAAGACCTTCGGGTCCGCCGTCGGCCCCAGGTAGGCCGGCCAGTGGCGCTGGCATTGGCGTTGGCGGATCGGCCGCGAAACCGGCCCCTTGACCACAGTTTCCAGGACCTGCCATGAAACTGTCTGAGACCTCGATTCGCCGCCCGGTGCTGGCCACGGTGATGTCGCTGCTGCTGGTGTTGATCGGCGTGGTGTCGTTCAACAAGCTCAGCGTGCGCGAATACCCGCGCATTGATGAGCCTTTAGTCAACGTCAGCACGCGGCTGCTGGGTGCGTCGTCCGAGGTGATGGAGTCGCAAGTCACCAAGCCCTTGGAAGACTCCATTGCCGGCATTGACGGCGTGGACATCATGACTTCGGTCTCACGCACGGAGAGCAGCCAGATCACGGTGCGCTTCAAGCTGACCAAAGACCCCGATACCGCAGCGGCCGAGGTCCGCGACCGAGTGGCTCGTGTACGCGGGCGCTTGCCCACCGCGGTTGATGAGCCCGTTATTTCAAAGGTTGAAGCAGACGCTACGCCCACCATCTGGCTGGCCTACACCAGCGAAACCATGGGCCCGCTGGAGTTGACTGACCTGATCAACCGCGTGGTCAAACCACGCTTGCAAACGGTGCCCGGCGTGGCCGATGTGCAGATCGGCGGCGACCGCAAATATTCCATGCGCATTTGGCTGGACGCTGACCGCATGGCGGCTTACCGCCTGACGGTGCAAGACATCGAGGATGCTTTACGCCGCCAGAACCTGGAGGTGCCGGCCGGGCGCATTGAAAGTGTGCAACGTGAATTCAACGTCACGTCCCGCACCGACTTGAACACCCCCGCTGAGTTTGCGGCCATCGTGGTCAAGACCCAGCCAGCCTTCAGTGTGCGCCTGGGCGACGTGGCGCGTGTGGAAGAGGGTGCGGCCAGCGAGCGCAGCCGCGTGCGCCTGAACGGCGTGCCGTCCATGAGCACGGGCATCATCCGCAATGCCACGGCCAACCCTATCGATGTCGCCAACGGCGTGCGCGATTTGATGCCGCTCATTCAACGCGACTTGCCGGCCTCGGTGAAGGTGATCCAGGCCAACGACTTGTCGGTGTTCATTGATCGGTCCATTAAGGCGGTGTACACAACCCTGGTTGAATCGGTCGTACTGGTGGCGCTGGTCATCTTCGTTTTCTTGCGCACTTTGCGCGCTTCGGTCATTCCGTTGGTCACCATTCCGGTCAGCTTGATTGGGGCGTTTGCCTTGATTGCGGCTGCAGGGTTCACGGTCAACACCTTGGTCATGCTGGCGCTGGTGTTGGCCATTGGCCTGGTGGTTGACGACGCCATCGTGGTGCTGGAAAACATCTTCCGCCACATCGAAGAAGGCATGGCGCCGTTCCAGGCGGCCCTAAAAGGTGTTCGCGAAATCAGCTTCGCTGTGGTGGCGATGACCTTGACACTGGCGGCGGTGTTTGCGCCGCTGGCCTTCACGCCGGGCCGCACAGGCCGACTCTTCATTGAATTTGCCCTGACGCTTGCGGGTGCGGTGCTGGTGTCCGGCTTTGTTGCGCTGACGCTCACGCCCATGATGTGCAGCAAATTGCTCAAGCACAACGCCAACCCGGGTCGATTCGACCGATTCATGGAGCGGGTGCTTTTGGGCATTTCTAGCGGCTATGGCCGTGCCTTGGCCTGGACCTTGTCGCACGCTTGGAGCGTGGCCTTCGTCATGCTGGCTGCCGGCGCCGGCGTGTGGTGGCTCTACAGCACCGCCAAGAGCGAGTTGGCCCCTTATGAGGACCGTGGTGTGATTGCCCTGCCGGTGCGCGCGCCCGATGGCGCCACACTGGCGTACACGGCACGCTACCTGGACGCGATCGATCGCATCACCGCGCAGTTCGCTGAGTTCGATCGGCGCTTCATGTTCATTGGCGGGGGACAGGTGTCCAATGCCTTTGGCGTGTTGCGCACCGTGGACTGGGAAGAGCGCACCAAAAACACAGCCCAGTTGCAGCGCGAGCTGATGCCCAAGCTTATGGGCTTGCCAGGCGTCACTGTCTTCCCGGTAACGCCGCCCAGCCTGGGCCAAAGCTTCCGTGCGCGCCCGATCGACTACGTGCTCGTCAGTGGTGACAGCTACGACAAGATGGCGCAAGTGGCGCAGCAAATGCTGCAAGAGATCGCGAAGAACCCCGGCATCGTGCAGCCCGACATTGACCTGCAACTGAATAAACCCGAAATTTTCATGGAGGTCAATCGTGATCGCGCGGCGGATGCCGGTGTGCAGGTTGAAACTGTGGCGCGAACGGTTGAAACCATGCTCGGCGGGCGGGTGGTGACACGCTACAAGCGCGACGCCGAACAATTTGATGTGTTGGTGCAGACAGGCGCTGAAGGCCGCACCACGCCGGAGGCCATCGACAAGCTGTTTGTGCGTGGGCGCAATGACGCGATGGTGCCGCTGTCTTCCCTGGTGAAGATACGCGAGTCAGTTGGCCCGCGTGAGCTGAACCACTTCAACCAGCGCCGCTCGGTGGCCATTTCAGCGAACCTTGCGCCGGGTTACTCACTTGGCGAGGCGTTGAGCTTTTTGGATGCCACGGCGGCCAAGGTGTTGCCGCCGGGTTATGCCACCGAACTGAATGGCGTAAGCCGCGAATTCCGCGCATCCAGTGGTGCGCTGTCACTGGTGTTCGGGCTGGCGCTGCTGTTTATTTTCTTGGTGCTGGCCGCGCAGTTCGAGAGTTTTGTGGACCCCTTCATCATCTTGCTGTCAGTGCCGTTGGCGCTGGTGGGCGCGCTCGGTGCGATGCAATTGACCGGCGGCACGATGAATGTGTTCTCGCAGATCGGCTTGGTGACTTTGGTGGGCCTCATTACCAAACACGGCATTTTGATCGTGGAGTTCTCCAATCAACTGCGGCGTCAGGGCTTGGCCACGCGTGACGCTGTGATTCAGGCGTCCAGCCTGCGTTTGCGTCCGATCTTGATGACCACGGCGGCCATGGTTCTGGGTGCGCTGCCTTTGGCCTTGGCCACCGGCGCGGGTGCAGAGAGCCGTCAGCAAATCGGCTGGGTCATCGTGGGCGGCATGTCGGTGGGCACGATGTTGACCATCTTCGTGGTGCCCACGGTCTATCTGTGGTTTTCGCGTGCAGAAGTGCCTGGCGAAATTGCAACCCCGGTCGCACCCGAAGCGGCCTGAAACGCTGCCGTTTAACCGCCGATGTAGTGCATTTCCACCCGCCGCTCGCTGGCTGGTTCCATCGGCCCCCCCGCTCTGCGAAGCTCAGAGTAGCGGTCTGCGCGCTCTGACCAGATCAGGCCAATGGCCGCTGCGATTTGATCGTCCGTCCACGGTTTGCCGTCGGGCTGCTGGCCACGCAACAAGGCGCGCAAATCGTGCCCACGCGATGCAAACAAGCACAAAAACAGCTTGCCTTCGGTGGACAGCCGCGCACGGTTGCAGTCTTTGCAAAACGGCTGCGTGACGCTGGAGATCAAGCCAATCTCGCCCATACCGTCGCGGTAGCGCCAGCGCTGCGCCGTCTCGCCATCCACGGTGGGCTCCAAGGCTTCCAGGCCAAAGGCATCGTCCAGGGTTTGGCGCAATTGTGCCGAGGGCAAGACCTCGTCCATGCGCCAACCGTTGCTCGCGCCGACGTCCATGTATTCAATGAAGCGCAGCACCACCGACGGCCCGAAATGGTCGCGGAAGTAGCGCGCCATGGGCACCACTTCGTGCTCGTTGGTGCCGCGCTTGACGACCATATTGACTTTGATGGGCGTCAGCCCCGCGCGCCGCGCGGCGGCGATGCCCTTGAGCACATCGCCCACCGGAAAACCTACATCATTCATGCGCTGGAAGATGGCGTCATCCAGCGCATCCAGGCTGACGGTCACGCGCTGCAGGCCGGCATCGGCCAGTGCCTGCGCCTTGCGCTCCAGCAGCGAACCATTGGTGGTCAGCGTCAGTTCAAGTTTGTCGCCTTCGGGTGTGCGCAACAGGGCCAGCTGTTCCACCAGACGTTCGATGTGTTTGCGCAGCAGAGGTTCTCCGCCCGTCAGGCGCAGCTTGCGCACGCCGTGTGCGGCAAAGAGGCGCGCAGTGCGGGTGATCTCTTCAAAACTCAACAGTGAGCTTTGGGGCAGGAACGCATAGTCGCCCGTAAAGACGTCCTTGGGCATGCAGTAGCTGCAGCGGAAGTTGCAGCGGTCGGTGACCGAGATGCGCAGGTCGCGCAGCGGGCGGCCCCGTTGGTCTGTCAAAAGTCCGTTCGGCGCCGGTGCTTGTTCGGGCACACGGGGCACGGGGGCCTGGTAACGCAAGTCGGCCAGTGGAATGACGTTGTCGCCCATGGCGCCATTGTGCCGCGCCCTCAACTGATTGCCGCCACTTACCCCTTGCTGGGGCAGGGCTGCGGGAGCGCAGAGGCTAGCGCTGGGCGGTCTGTTCCTGCACGCGGCGGGCGCCGTTGAACCGCGTGGTCCAGTAGCTCAAGCGCATGTCTTCCACGCGCACGGCCGAGCCGGTGCGCGGCGAGTGAATGAACTTGCCGTCGCCGATATAGATGCCCACGTGCGAAAAGCTGCGGCGAAGGGTGTTGAAAAACACCAAATCACCGGGTTTCAATTCATCCCGCTCAATCGCAAAAACTGCGCTGGCCTTCGCCTGCTCGTCGGCGCTGCGGGGCAGGATCAAGCCCATGGTGTTTTGCACCAGGTAGCGCACAAAGCCGCTGCAATCAAAGCCTTCGTCAACACTGCTGCCGCCGCTGCGGTATTGGCGGTCCAGAAAATTGAAGGCGGTCAGTACCAACTCGGTGGCTGCGTCGCGGACCTGGCGTACGCCAGACGGCACCACTTCAGCAGGCACCCAGCCGCGGTCGGTGATCAGGCGCAGCAGGCTGTCGCTGCGCACTTCGCTTTCTTGCCCACCGGCGGGTACGGCTGGCTGCGCCAGCGCTTGCGCACCCACGAGCGCACTCACCAGCCACGGCAATGGGCGCAGGCAGCGCATAACGAATGAGGACGGCTTCGGCACGGGCGGCAGAATAGGCGTTGCGGGTTTACCTTGTCAATCTAAAGAAGGAATCGCCATGTTTCGTGCTTTGTTGCTGGAGAAGACCGACTCGGGCTTCGGCGCGTCCTTGACAGAACTGGGCGAAGACCGTTTGCCGGCCGTTGTCAACGGCGCCGTGCTGGTGCGGCCCGAGTTTTCCACTCTGAATTACAAGGATGGACTGGCCATTACCAATCGCTCGCCCGTGGTGCGCCTATGGCCCATGGTGCCGGGCATTGACGGTGCGGGCACGGTGCTGCACAGCGAGCATGGGCATTGGCGCGTAGGTGACCACTTCATACTCAATGGCTATGGCGTTGGCGAAACGCATTGGGGATGCCTCGCTCAGCGTGCTCGCCTGAACGGTGACTGGCTGGTGCCCAAGCCGGCCTCGCTGACGGCTCGCCAAGCCATGGCCGTAGGCACGGCCGGGTACACCGCGATGCTGTGCGTGATGGCGCTTGAACGCCATGGTGTGAAGGCTGGGGACGGCGAGGTGTTAGTGACAGGCGCCACAGGCGGCGTGGGCTCCGTGGCGGTGACACTTCTTGCGCGCCTGGGCTACCGGGTGATTGCTGCCACCGGCAAGTCTACCGAAGAGGCTTATCTCAAAAGTTTGGGTGCCAGTGCGGTAATCGACCGCGCCGAGCTGTCTGCCCCTGGCAAGCCCTTGCAAAAGGAGCGTTGGGCTGGCGTGGTGGACGCGGTCGGCAGCCACACCCTGGCCAATGCCTGCGCGCAAACCCGCTACGGCGGTGCGGTGGCGGCCTGCGGCTTGGCACAAGGCTTGGACCTGCAGCAAACCGTCATGCCCTTCATTTTGCGCGGCGTGAGCTTGCTGGGCGTGGACAGCGTCATGGCGCCGCAGACGTTGCGACGCCAAGCTTGGGCTCGCTTGGCCACCGACCTCGACCTGCAAGCGCTTGAATCGATGATCACGGAAATCAGCTTGGACGAGGTGCCGGACATGGCTGCTCGGCTGATGGCGGGAACCGTGCGTGGGCGCGTGGTGGTCAGACTCAGTTGATAGGCGCGCGATTGGCGAGTGAACGGCGAGTGAACGGCGCGCCGCTGCCCGGCAGCCTTGATCGATGCTCGTCAGGGGGTCGTCAGCGCCAGGCGTAAAAGTTCCGGCAGACAAAAACCACTGAACAAGACTCACCAGGAGACAGACACATGGCCAAGCGCGACGTTTATGGCGATTTCTACCGCCGTTCGCTGGACGACCGGGAAACCTTCTGGGCCGAACAGGCCGAGCTGATCGACTGGCAGACCCCTTTCAAGCGGGTCTGCGACTACAGCAACCCACCGTTCGCGCGCTGGTTTGTGGGCGGAAAAACCAACCTGTGCCACAACGCAGTGGACCGCCACGCGGCCAAGCACCCCAAGCGCAAGGCGCTGATCTGGGTTTCAACTGAAGTTGATAAAGAGATTGTTTACACCTTCGCTGAATTGCAGGCTGAGGTGGAGCGCATGGCGGCCATCCTGAAGTCTTTAGGCGTCAAAAAGGGCGACCGCGTGCTGGTCTACATGCCCATGATTCCCGAAGCCGCGTTCGCCATGCTGGCCTGTGTGCGCATCGGCGCGTTGCACTCGGTAGTGTTCGGTGGTTTTGCGAGCGTCAGTTTGGCCAGTCGCATTGACGATGCCCAGCCCACAGTGGTGGTCAGTGCCGACGCCGGCAGCCGCAGCGGCAAAGTGGTCCCGTACAAAGGCCTGCTGGATGAAGCCATTCGGCTGTCCGAGCACAAGCCCGAAAAGGTGTTGATGGTCAACCGGGGCCTGGCGCCCATGCCCATGACCGCCGACCGCGATGTCGATTACGCCACTTTGCGCACCCGCTTTATCGATGCCAAGGTGCCTTGCGTGTGGCTGGATGCTACGCACCCGAGCTACACGCTGTACACCAGCGGCACCACGGGCAAACCCAAGGGCGTGCAGCGCGACACCGGCGGTTATGCAGTGGCCTTGGCCGCGAGCATGAAGCACATTTACTTGGGTAAACCGGGCGAGACCTACTTCTCCACCAGCGACATCGGCTGGGTCGTAGGCCACAGCTACATCATCTACGGCCCGCTGCTGGCCGGCATGTCCACCATCATGTATGAAGGCCTGCCCACACGACCCGACGCCGCCGTTTGGTGGAGCCTGGTCGAGAAGTACAAGGTCACTTCGATGTTCAGCGCGCCCACAGCAGTTCGCGTGCTCAAGAAACAAGACCCCGAGGCCTTGAAGAAACACGACTTGTCGAGCCTGCGCGCCCTGTTCCTGGCGGGTGAGCCCCTGGACGAGCCCACGGCCGCGTGGATTGGCCAGGCGCTGGGCCGGCCCATCATCGACAACTACTGGCAAACCGAAACCGGCTGGCCCATCTTGAGCCTGTGCAACGGCATCCAGAAGGCTGCCACCAAGTTGGGCTCGCCCGGCAAGGCGGTCTATGGGTACGACGTCAAATTGCTTGACGAAAATACGGGTGAAGAGCTCACAGCGGCCCATCAAAAAGGCGTGGTCGCCATCGAAGGCCCCCTGCCACCCGGTTGCATGCAAACCGTGTGGCGCGACGACGCGCGCTTCGTCAATACCTACTGGAGCAGCATCCCGGGCAAGCAGGTTTACAGCACCTTTGACTGGGGCATCCGCGACGAAGACG
Organism: Rubrivivax sp.; assembly: GCA_965249635.1. GTDB lineage: Bacteria > Pseudomonadota > Gammaproteobacteria > Burkholderiales > Burkholderiaceae_C > Rubrivivax. The sequence goes on from OZ252249.1 coordinate 1,542,883, forward strand.
GCTACATCTTCATACTTGGCCGCACGGACGACGTCATCAACGTGGCCGGCCACCGACTGGGCACACGCGAGATCGAGGAGAGCATCTCCAGCCATCCGAACGTGGCCGAAGTGGCCGTGGTGGGCGTGGCCGACAACCTGAAAGGCCAAGTGGCCATGGCCTTTGCGATCTTGAAAGACCCGTCGCAAGCGGCCACGGCTGCTGCCGCGCTGAAGCTGGAGGGCGAGATCATGAAGTTGGTTGACGGCCAACTTGGCGCCGTGGCCCGACCTGCGCGCGTGCGCTTTGTGAGCGTTTTGCCCAAGACCCGCTCAGGCAAGCTGCTGCGCCGCGCGATTCAAGCCGTCTGCGAGCAGCGCGACCCGGGAGACTTGACCACCATCGAAGACCCGACGGCGCTGCAGCAGATCAAAGACTTGGTCGCGCCGGCTTGAGCCAGCCAGCTCAAGGCTGGCCGCTGAACTTGTAATCGGTCTTCGCGCCTTTGCGCAGGCTTTCTTGGTAGTCACGCATGCGCTTTTGGCCGAGCGCTTGTTTGACTTGTTCCTTCACTTCATCGAAAGAAGGGAATTGCGCTTCGCGCGAGTCTTCCAACTTGATGATGTGATAGCCAAACTGGCTCTTGACCGGCGTGTCGGTCATTTCGCCTTTTTTCAGCTTGCTCATGGCCTGGCCAAATTCCGGCACGTAAGACTCGGCTTTGGCGAAGTCGAGGTCGCCGCCCTTTTCGCCTGAGCCCGGGTCTTTTGAGTTTTTCTTGGCCAGGTCTTCAAACTTGGCGCCGCCCTTGATTTGGGCGATCAGCGACTTGGCGTCGTCTTCTTTTTCAACCAATATGTGGCGCGCGCGGTATTCGGTGCCGCCTTCTTTGGCCTTGATTTGCTCGTACTCGGTTTTAGCCGCGTCGTCGGTGATCGGGTTTTGGCGCAGGTGGTTTTCGAACAACTCGCCAATCAAGATGCTTTGGCGGGCGAGTTCCATTTTCAGCCGGTAGTCAGCGCTGCCGCCCAGGCCGCGACGCTCAGCCTCTTGGGCAAAAATTTCGCGCATCACCACTTGGTCGCGCGCCTGCTGCTCCAGCTGAGGGCTGGACGCTTGGCCACCCTGCACCGCTTGTTTGATCAAAAAATCCAGCCGCGCTTTGGGCACGGCTTTGCCGTTGACGATGGCCACGTTTTGCGCGGCGGCCAGCAAGGGCAGGCTCAAGGTGGCAATGGCCAGCGCGCGGGCCAAGGGTTTCAGTGCATGCATGGGCGTAGAGCTTTCAATGAAAAACAAAAATTAGGGCGGGGAGCCAGCGGCTTCGAGGCACTGCGGCCAGAAAGGTTCAGCGCGTGGGGCTCTGTGTGGGCGTTCTCGCGTCGATGGCAAGGGCGTGGATGCCTTGGGGCATGAGCGCTGCCAAGGCATCATAAATGAGGCGGTGGCGGGCTACGCGGCTCAAACCCTCGAAGCAAGCCCCCGTGGCGGTTACTGAAAAATGCCGCCCTTCGCGCGCGCCGGCATGGCCGGCGTGAAGGTGGCTGTCATCTTGCACCACCAAATCAAGCGGGCCCAGGCGGGCGCGCAAGGCTTGCTCAATGTCCGCTGCGCTCACGCCGTGGTGGGGATTGGTATTGGCCTCGAGGCTCATGGCTGTTTTTCAGGTTCTGCAGGAGGCGGCTCTTCGATCACGTGCTTGCTCAAGTACCAACCTTGCGCGAGCGTGAAGACCAACATCAAGCCCAGCGAGCCGAAGAGTTTGAAGTTCACCCAAGTGGCTGTCGAAAAGTTGTAAGCCACCCACAGGTTGATGAAGCCCATGACAGCGAAAAAGCAAACCCAGGCGAAATTCAGCCGGTGCCAGATTTTGGTGGGTAGCTTGACCTGCTCGCCCAGCATGAGCTTGAGCAAGTTTTTACCCGCCAGCAGCGGGCTGAGCCAGAAGGCCAGGCCCATGCTCCAGTACAGCACGCTGGGCTTCCATTTGATGAAGGTTTCGCTGCGAAGGTAGATGGTCAGGCCGCCCAAAACCACAACCAACACCAGGCTGACCCACAGCATCGGTTCTACTTTCTTGCCACGCAGTTTCAGCCACAGCACCTGTGCAAGCGTGGCCAGAATGACCACGACGGTGGCCAGTAAAACTGGCGCTTCGTCAGGGCCCACGGCGCCGCCCGAAACGGCCGCGCCAAAGTGCTGCGTGGCGAAGTCAGAGGCCCAGGCTTTATGGCCTTCGGCGTACTTGAAGACGCCGAAAAACAGCAAGATGGGCAGGAAGTCAAAAAGCAGTTTCATCCGCGGCCGTCAGCTAAAGTGGCATCAATGATCAGCTTCGCATTCTGCCTTGCGCCCCAAGCGGGCGTTTGCCACCACCCGAGTCGATCCTCAACCCTGTGGCTCAAACCGGATGGCGGCCGAATTGATGCAAAAGCGTTCGCCTGTAGGCTGTGGGCCATCCGGAAAGACGTGGCCCAAGTGGGTGCCGCAGCGATTGCAGCGCACTTCCACGCGCACCATGCCATGGGTTTTGTCGATCACACGCTCCACGACTTCTGAGTTGACCGGCTCGTAATAACTGGGCCAGCCGCAGCCGGCGTCGAATTTGGTTTCAGAAGCGAACAAGCGTTCGCCGCATCCAATGCAGTGGTACTGACCTTGTTCGAAGTGGTCCCAATAGCTGCCGGTGAAGGCGCGCTCGGTGGCGGCGTGGCGAGCGACTTGGTAGGCCGTGGGGTCCAGGCGGCTGCGCCATTCTTCGTCGCTGTGTTGAACGGGGTAGCGCGGGTCGTCATGGGCGTGAGGTGCCGCTTGCGGTGGCTTTGTGCTGTGGCTGGGCATGGCTGCGTGTTGGGATGGGGCCAAGGAAGTTTGAGTACCGCAGGACTACGGAACCTGAATTTTGAGGCCGCTCGCACGCACACATGCCGAGCAGCCAAGATAAGCTCGCGAGTCGCAGGGCTAAGGCCCAAAGCCGAAGACTTTCCACGCGCGCACACACACGCACACACGCACACTCAAGGAGACTGACGATGCTGGGTTTGATGCAAGAGCAGCCGATGCTGATTTCGCAACTGCTGGAGTTTGCTGCGCGCAACCACCCGACGGCGGAGATCGTTTCGCGTCGCGTTGAGGGTGACCTGCACCGCAGCAACTACGCGGCTGCAGCCCAGCGCTCGCGGCAGGTGGCGCATGCCCTGGACCGCCTGGGCTTGTGCTTCAGCGACCGCGTGGCCACTTTGGCCTGGAACGGCTATCGCCATTTCGAGCTTTATTTCGGCGTGGCGGGCAGCGGGCGCGTGGTGCACACCATCAACCCCCGGCTGGCGCCCGACCAAATTGCTTGGATTGCCAATCACGCCGAAGACAAGGTGCTGTGCTTCGACATGAGCTTTTTGCCGCTTGTCAAAGCTATCTGGCCGCATTGCAAGACCGTTTCGAATTGGATTGCCTTGTGCGACGCCCACGCGTTGCCGGCGGACACCGGCATACCGGGCCTGCAGTCATACGAAGCCTGGATTGGCGGCGAGAGCACCAGCTACAGCTGGCCCAGTTTTGACGAGCGCAGCGCAGCAGCGCTTTGTTATACGAGTGGCACCACGGGCAACCCCAAAGGCGCCTTGTACAGCCACCGTTCTACGGTCTTGCACGCTTACGGTGGTGCTTTGCCCGATGCGCTGAACCTCTCGGCGCGCGACAGCATCCTGCCGGTGGTGCCGATGTTCCACGTCAACGCCTGGGGCATTCCGTATGGCGCAGCGATGACCGGCGCGAAGCTCGTGTTCCCGGGTGCGGCGCTGGACGGAAAGTCTGTCTACGAGCTGATCGAATCTGAAAAGGTCACGCTGGCGGCTGGTGTGCCAACGGTGTGGCAAGGCCTACTTGGGCATATGGCGCAAGGCGGTTTGCGCTTTTCGACCATGAAGCGCACGGTGATTGGGGGCTCCGCTTGCCCGCCGGCCATGATCCGCAGCTTCAAGGACGACTATGGCGTCACGGTCTTGCACGCTTGGGGCATGACCGAAATGTCGCCGTTGGGTACGGTGTGCAATCTCAAGCTGGCGCAGACCGCGTTGCCGCCTGAAGAGCAGATGAACGTGCTGGTCAAACAAGGCCGGGCGGTCTTTGGCGTGGACATGAAGATCGTGGACCTGGACGGCCGAGAGTTGCCGTGGGACGGCGCCACATCGGGCGACTTGTTGGTCAAAGGGCCTTGGATTGTGTCGGGCTACTTCAAAGCCGAAGGTGGCGACCCACTGATCGACGGCTGGTTTCCGACGGGCGACGTGGCCACCATCGACCCTGAAGGCTTTTTGCAGATTACCGACCGCAGCAAAGACGTCATCAAATCAGGCGGTGAATGGATCAGCTCCATCGACATTGAGAACATCGCCATGGCACATCCGGCCGTGGCCATGGCCGCCTGCATCGCTGTGCCGCACCCCAAGTGGGACGAGCGCCCCTTGCTGGTGGTCGTGCGCAAGCCCGGCGCCGAAGTCAGCCGTGACGATTTGCTGAGCTACTTTGAAGGAAAGGTCGCCAAATGGCAGGTGCCCGATGACGTGGCATTTGTGGACAGCATTCCCTTGGGTGCGACAGGCAAGATGCAAAAGATGAAATTGCGCGAGCAGTTCAGGACTTACCGCCTGCCTCAAGTGTGAACAGCTTCACGCCTGCCGCGGGCAGGGTGCGGTCTGGCGGGCATTCGGCACAGACCGTGCCCTCAGGTCGGAAACAAGCCCTGTCGATAGAATGCAGGAATGCCTGCCCGACGTCCCAAGACCCATCCGACTCCAAGCCAGCCCCAAGTGCCGGCCGATGGTCAAGGGTCGGTGGTTGCAGAGCGGCAGGAGCAGCGCACTGAGCCCCCTGCGCTGTACAAGGTGGTGATGCTGAACGATGACTTCACGCCGATGGAGTTTGTCATCCGGGTGCTTCAGCAGTTCTTCAAACATGATCTGGAGTCAGCGACGCTGATCATGTTGAAGATTCATCATGAAGGCCGTGGCGTCTGCGGTGTTTTCACCAAAGACGTGGCGGCTACCAAGGTTGAACTCGTGCTGGCTGCGGCACGAAAAGACCAGCACCCATTGCAATGCATTATGGAGGCCGCATGATTGCGCAAGAGCTAGAAGTCAGCCTGCACATGGCGTTTGTTGAAGCGCGCCAGCAACGGCATGAGTTCATCACCGTTGAGCACTTGCTGCTGGCGCTGCTGGACAACCCCTCGGCAGCTGAAGTGCTGCGCGCCTGCGCGGCCAATATCGAAGACCTGCGTAAGAGCCTGTCGACCTTTATCAAGGAAAACACGCCCATGGTCAGCGGGACCGAAGAGGTGGACACGCAGCCCACGCTCGGTTTCCAGCGCGTTATCCAGCGCGCCATCATGCACGTGCAGTCCACGGGCAGCGGCAAAAAAGAAGTGACCGGCGCCAATGTGCTGGTAGCCATCTTTGGCGAGAAAGATTCGCACGCGGTTTATTACCTGCACCAGCAGGGCGTGACGCGCCTGGACGTGGTGAACTTCATCGCCCACGGTATCAAGAAATCCGACCCGCCTGAGCAACCCAAGGGTGCCGAAGGTGGCGCGCAAGCGGGTGGCGAAGGTGAAAAGGAAGAGGCTGGCGAAGCTGCAGGTAAAGGCAGCCCGCTGGACCAGTTCACGCAGAACCTCAACCAGTCCGCCAAGGACGGCAAGATCGACCCGCTGATTGGGCGCGAGCACGAAGTTGAACGTGTCATTCAGGTGCTGTGCCGCCGCCGCAAGAACAACCCGCTGCTGGTGGGCGAAGCCGGTGTGGGCAAAACCGCCATTGCAGAAGGTCTGGCCTGGCGCATCACGCAGGGCGACGTGCCCGAAGTGCTGGCCGAAGCAGTGGTTTATTCACTCGACATGGGCTCGCTGCTGGCGGGCACCAAGTACCGCGGAGATTTTGAACAGCGCCTCAAGGGTGTGCTGAAGCAGCTCAAGGACCAACCCAATTCCATTCTGTTTATCGACGAAATCCACACCTTGATTGGCGCGGGCGCAGCCTCCGGTGGCACGCTGGACGCCAGCAATCTGCTCAAGCCCGCACTCAGCAGCGGCGCCATGAAGTGCATTGGCGCTACCACCTTCACCGAATACCGCGGCGTGTTCGAGAAAGACGCTGCCCTGTCGCGGCGCTTCCAGAAAGTGGACGTGGTTGAGCCCACCATCGAGCAAACGGTCAAGATTTTGGAAGGCCTCAAGAGCCGCTTTGAAGAGCACCACAGCGTGAAATACGCGACCGGTGCTTTGCAGGCTGCTGCTGAGTTGTCGGCGAAGTACATCAACGACAGGCACTTGCCCGACAAAGCCATCGACGTCATTGACGAGGCGGGTGCTGCGCAACGCATCCTGCCAAAAAACAAACAGAAGAAGACGATCACCCGCACCGAGGTGGAAGAAATCGTCGCCAAGATCGCGCGCATTCCGCCGGCCAGCGTGTCCACCGACGACCGCGGCAAGCTTAAAAGCCTGGACCGCGACCTCAAGAGCGTGGTGTTTGGCCAAGACCCCGCTATTGATGCCCTGGCAGCAGCCATCAAGATGGCGCGCTCGGGCTTGGGCAAACCGGAAAAGCCGATTGGCAGCTTCCTGTTCAGCGGCCCCACGGGTGTGGGCAAGACCGAGGTGGCCAAACAACTGGCTTACATCTTGGGCATCGACCTCATCCGCTTCGACATGTCGGAGTACATGGAGCGCCATGCCGTCAGCCGCTTGATCGGGGCGCCTCCGGGTTACGTCGGTTTCGACCAGGGCGGCTTGCTGACCGAAGCCGTCACCAAGAAACCGCACTGTGTGCTGCTGCTCGATGAAATCGAAAAAGCGCACCCCGATGTGTTTAACGTGCTGCTGCAGGTCATGGACCACGGCTCGCTCACGGACAACAACGGGCGTAAAGCCGACTTCCGCAATGTCATCGTCATCATGACGACGAATGCGGGCGCCGAGACCATGAACAAGTCGGTTATAGGTTTCACCACGCAGCGCGAAGCCGGTGACGAAATGGCGGACATCAAACGCCTGTTCACGCCCGAGTTCCGCAACCGTTTGGACGCCATCGTCAGCTTCCGTCCGCTGAACGAGGACATCATCTTGCGCGTGGTGGACAAATTCCTTTTGCAGTTGGAAGCGCAACTCGCCGAGAAAAAGGTGGAGGCCACCTTCACCGATACGCTGCGCCAGCACTTGGCCAAAAAGGGCTTCGACCCGCTGATGGGCGCGCGTCCGATGCAACGCCTGATTCAGGACATGATTCGACGCGCTCTGGCCGACGAGCTGCTGTTTGGCCGCCTGGTCAACGGCGGCCGCTTGACGGTAGATCTGGACGAGAAAAACGAAGTGCTGCTCGACATCCAGCCCCCGCGCAAGAGCGACAAGCCCAAGGCCGAAGCGGCTCCTGCTTGAGCGCTGCTGCGCCAGGCGGCGCAGTGCTCGTGAAAAAGCCCGGCGACGCCGGGTTTTTTCTTTTGCGTGCCCAGCAGTGCCGGGCTCTTCGCTCATTGAACCCGGCAGTGCCCACTCTTCCGTACAACGCGCCCAGCCCTGCCGGATGCTGCGCGCGCTTCGGCTATCAGGGCTGCACTTCCAGCCGATAGATGGCGTGGCAGGCCACACACTGCCGCGTTGTGTCAGCCAAAGCCTGCATCACGGCGTCCACTGACGTAGCCGACTGAGCAGCGCGTGCTACCGAAAGAAACTGCTGGTGTGTTGGTCGCGCCAAGCCGAACCAGGCCTGCGGCAACTTGTCATGCAGCCGCGCACCGACAGCGTCGTGCTGCCCGCCACGCGGGCCCATGGCCTGCGCGGCGCTGGCCGCTGCAGCGAAATCCTTCTTCGCCAAGGCTGAATGGATGTCGTGAATGGCGCCCAGGAACTCGTTCATTTCTTTGAGCACCTGTGCACGTTCAGGCGCTGTCAAAACGATGGCTTGACGGGCATTGACAGAGTTATTTGTAGGTGCCGCTGCCGTTGTCGCAGCCCGATTCGCTTGGGATGCCGGTGAGGCTTGGCCGCCACTGGGCCCTGCGAGTTGACCGCAGGCGCTGAGCAGAACTGCTGCCGCGGCCACTGACAGCTTGGCGGCAAGGGATGTAAAGGACGTCATGAGATGACTTTCGGAAAATTAGGGAGATAGCGCCCAGCCTCATGCGACCACGACCGCATGGAGGTGCGGTGCGCGAAGCATGGCCGCGCAAGGAGTGAGAAGGAGCCTAAGGCGCCGGGCGTGGTGGCGGCAGTGCGGGCACGCTGCAGTGGCTGGTCCACGCCCTTGGCGGCGCCTGTGGCAGTTCATGGCGAACGCCCTTTGGCCCGTGTGTGGCGGCCCCAGCAGGCAACGCGCCGGCCAGGCACGAAATGGCCCAATCGCAGCCCAAAGAGGGCTGCGCGCTACTTTTAGCCGGACTTTCTCGGACGGCATGCTCGTCGAGACCCGCCTGCTGCGAATGACGAGCGTGCTCGTCGCTGTGGCGCTGCTGGGCGGGCTTGTGTTGGCCACAGTGCCCCACGCCGGGCAGCGCCCAGCTCCACTGCGCCCACAGCAGGCTCAAAATGAGACTCAAGACCCACGTGCGTGTCGCCAACATGCAGTCAGTCTAGTGTGCTTTTGGAACCGGCTGCGGCGGCTTTACGCGGCCGAAATACTCGCCCAGCAGTTGGTCGACCGACGGATGCTCGGCCGCCAGCAAGGCCCGCTGCACAAAGAAGGTCTCGCTGGCCACTGCAAAAAACTCGCCCAATGACTGCGCGCCGTAGGCATCGAGGGCAGTTGCTTCACCCGCATCAACACGTGCGCAAAAGCGCTCGTAGGCTTGCGCCAAGCTGCGGTCCCAGTCAGCGGCACTGATGCTGGGCGGTAGCAAAGGGCGCCCGTTGTGCTCGCCATCCGTCATGTCGAGCACATGCGCAAATTCATGGATCACCACGTTGTAGCCGTCTGCAGCGGTGGCGCCCGCTGCGCGCACGTCCTTCCAGGACAACATGACGGGGCCGCCGTCAGACGTTTCACCGCTCAAAATTTCTTCACCGCGGTGCACGATGCCGTCGTCGTCCATGTGCTCGCGCTGTACGCGGGCTGGACCTGGGTGAACAACGATGCCGACAAAGCTGTCGTAAGCGGCCAGGCCGAGATGCAGCACCGGCAGGCAAGCTTGCGCAGCAATGGCCACGGCCATGTCGTCGGTCACCACCAAGCCATGCGCACCAGTAAATTCCTTGCGGTCCAGAAACAGGCTGGTTAAGCGGCGCAGCTGGGCTTCATCGCGCTGCTCACCGTTTACCAGGAACGGAAACCGCTTGAGGGTGCGGCGCCACAGGCGGTCGTCAATGGCGCGTCGGCGCAGGGCAGCGGCTTCCTGGCGCGTGCGCCACGCCTTGCGCAGCGATTGCCAAGCCTGTTTCATGCCTGTTTCACGCGCCGCCCAGCGTTGGGCTCGCAAGCCAGCCTTGCGCAGCATCCAAGCGCAACACGTGGCCGCGCGGCGGTACGCCGTCGAAGTCCCAGTCGGTTAGCACCCGGCGCTGCAGGCCGTTGCCCAGATCTGTGATGCCGGGCCGGTGGGTGTGGCCGTGGACCAGCAGGGTGGCGTCGGCGCGCTGCAGCCAGCGCCGCGCCTCGTCCGCATCCACATCGGGCCATTGCGAGAGGTCGGGGTTGGCTGCCTTGCGACCTTGGCTTTCGCTGCGGATGCGCAGCGCCACGGCAGCCCGTTCTGCGATCGGGCGTGACAGAAAGTGCTGCTGCCACCGTGTGTCGCGCACCATCACGCGAAATGCTTGATAGCGCGTATCGGAAAGGCACAGCGCATCACCATGGCTGAGCAGCAGGCGCTGGCCAAACAGGTCGAGTGAAAAGGGGTCCGTGAGCAACTGCATGCTGCTGCGCTGCAGCGCTTCTGGGCCCAAGAGAAAGTCGCGGTTGCCGTGCATGAAGTAGACGGGCCTGCGCGCCGATGCCCGTGCGAGTGCTTCCAAGCACGTGCGGTGAAAGGGCTGATCGCAAGTGTCATCGCCGATCCACACGTCAAACAGATCGCCGAGGATGAACAGCGCATCGGCGTCGGTTTCCGCGAACCAGCGCGAAAACGCCTCGAAGGTTCGAGGCGCTTCTTCACAAAGGTGCAGGTCGGAAACAAATTCGACCGACCGCCAGCCTTGGGTGGCTGGCGGTTCAGAAAGCAGGTTCACTCGGCAGCAACCGCGCGGTCGATGGTGACGGGCTCCACAGGCACGTCGTCATGAAAACCCTTGCGGCCCGTTGCCACGCGCTCGATGGCGTCCACCACATCATGGCCCGCAACCACACGGCCAAATACGGCATAACCCCAGCCGCTGGCGGTGGGTGATTTGTGGTTCAGGAAACCGTTGTCTGCGGCGTTGATAAAAAACTGCGCCGTGGCCGAGTGCGGGTCGTTGGTGCGCGCCATGGCCAGCGTGTATTTGTCGTTCAGCAAGCCGTTGTTGGCCTCGTTTTCGATGGGCGCTTGCGTGGCCTTTTGCTTCATGTCTTTGTCCATGCCGCCGCCTTGGATCATGAAACCCTTGATGACGCGGTGGAACACGGTGCCGTCATAGTGACCGGATTGCACATAACTTAAAAAGTTGGCTGCGCACTTGGGCGCTTTGACGTCGTCCAGTTCAATGCGGATGGTGCCGGCGCTGGTTTGCAGTTCAACGGTCTTGCTCATTCAATTCTCCTGGAGTGTGGCTTTGATGATGGTGACGGGCATGGTCGGCACATTGCCGTGGCCGCCAGACGTGTGTGTAGGAACCTGGCGGATCTTGTCCACCACGTCCATGCCATTGATAACTTTGCCGAAAACAGCGTAGCCGTGGCCATCTCGCGATTGGGCAGCGTCCAGAAAGGGGTTGTCCACGACGTTGACAAAAAACTGCGCGGTGGCTGAATTCGGGTCGCCTCGGCGCGCCATGGCCACTGTGCCGCGCACATTGGTCAAACCCGTGCGCGCTTCCAAAGTGATGGGCGCTTTGGTGGGTCGCTCCGCCATTTTGGCGTCCATGCCGCCGCCTTGGATCATGAAGCCGGGAATTACGCGGTGAAAGATGGTGCCGTCGTAATGGCGTGCCTTGACGTAGCCGATGAAATTGTCGACCGTGATGGGGGCCTGTTCGCGCTGCAGTTCGAGCACGATGTCACCGGCGCTGGTTTGCAGCTTGACACGTTGGGCCCAGGCTACAGGAGTGAGCAGCAGGGCCGATGTGGCCAGTGCGAGAAGTAAGGTGAAGGTGCGTTTCATGTTCACAAGGCTTTGGATTTAATATGGGCGTTCAAAGGGGCTTGGAGGGCTTGCCCGCGGGTGCGACGAGTTGCTGCGCCAGACCCCGCGCCAAAGAGAGCTTCTTGGCGAGCAAAGGTTCCGGAGCTGACAAGTCAGCCGCACTCTGCCATTGGCGCAGCGCCAGGCGCATATACACATCACCCAAGTTTTCGCGTGCGGAGCGGTGGCGCGGGTTGTTGCGCAGCGCCGCCTCCAGGGCCGTGCGGGCAGCATCGAGATCGCCCTTTGCTGCGTGCAACACGGCCAAGTTGTTCAACGGGTCTGGCAATTCGGGGTATTCCTGGCTCAGTTCTGCGAAGGACGCCATCGCTTCTCGAGTACGGTTGAGGTCAGTCAAGACCACACCATACAAAAAGCGCAACTCTGCATCTTTTGGTTTGGCTTTCAGCGCCGCTTCCACAGCGTTGAGAGCGGGTTCCAACTGCCCCGCAGCCAGCAAGCGCTGTACATCGCCTGCCGGTTCAGCCCGCAGATGCACCGCAGCCGCCAAGCCCAGCGCGATAAGCAGAAGTTCAAACCGTTTCATGGAGCACGCTGCACATGGGTGAAGTCCTGGGTCGGATATTGCGCCGTCACCAGCCACCCCTCGCTATACTGGTTTTCGCCAGATTCTATCGACCCGGCACGCCTTTCACACCGCCGCGCCGCTGACGCACCCCTTCATGAGCCTGCATGTCTACAACACGCTGTCGCGCAGCGTGGAGCCCTTTGTCCCCTTGACGCCTGGCAAGGTGCGCATGTACGTGTGCGGCATGACGATTTACGACCTGTGCCACATGGGCCACGCGCGCATGATGATGGCCTTTGACGTGGTGTACCGCTGGTTGCGCGCCAGCGGCTTTGATGTGAGCTATGTGCGCAACATCACCGACATCGACGACAAGATCATTCGGCGCGCCGTGGAGCGCGGCATCCCCATCGCAGAGCTGACCGAAACCATGATTGCCGCCATGCATGCGGACATCGGTGCCTTGGGTATCGAGCCGCCCACACATGAGCCGCGTGCCACGCGCTACATCCCCGAGATGCTGGCCTTGATTGCTCAACTGGAGGGCAAGGGCTTGGCTTACCGTGCAAGCAGTGGCGACGTGAATTTTTCGGTGCGCAAATTCCCGGGTTACGGTCGTTTATCTGGCAAGTCGATTGATGAGCTGCGCGCAGGAGAACGTGTGGCCGTCAATGACGGCAAAGAAGACCCGTTGGACTTTGTGCTGTGGAAAGCGGCCAAGCCGGAAGAACCGGCTGACGCCAAGTTTGAATCCGCCTATGGCGCGGGCCGCCCCGGCTGGCACATCGAGTGCTCGGCTATGAGCTGCGCCTTGCTCGGCGAGCCCTTCGATATTCACGGTGGAGGTATGGACCTGCAGTTTCCGCACCACGAGAATGAAATCGCTCAAAGCGAAGGTGCCAGCAACGGCCGCTTCGTCAACTACTGGCTGCACAACGGATTCTTGAATGTCGATAACGAAAAGATGTCCAAATCACTGGGCAATTTTTTCACCATCCGCGATGTCTTGAAGCGCTTCGACGGCGAGACGCTGCGCTTCTTCTTCTTGCGCACGCATTACCGCAGCCCCTTCAATTTCAGCGACACGCTGCTCGATGAAGCGCGTGTTGCACTGCGACGTTTGTATACCGCCTTGCAGCACCTGAAGGCGCCTGCAGAGCCTGTGGCGGTCGATTGGACCGCGCCGCACGCAACCCGTGTGAAGCTGGCCATGGATGACGACTTCAACAGTCCGGCGGCGCTGGCGGCGCTTTTCGAGCTGGCCAACGAAACCAACCGCACGGCGTCTGCAAATTCGGCCGCGCAACTCAAGGCCTTGGGTGGCGTGTTAGGCATTCTTCAACAAGAGCCGCAGGCCTTTTTGCAGGCGGGTAGCGGTTTGGCGGAGAACGAGATCGACGAACTCATCGCACAACGGGCAGCAGCCAAGGCCAGCAAAGACTTCGCAAAGGCCGACGCGGTGCGTAAACAACTGCTTGAACAAGGCATTCAGCTCAAGGACGGGCCCGCCGGGACGACCTGGACGCGAGCCTGAGCCTTACAAACCAGCCATGCCCAAGACGCGCGCCGAATCTGACGGCTCCCCTGCAGCGGTTGCTGTGCCAGCCACGAGCAGCGCGCCGCAGCCGGCCTATGTGGTGCCGCCGTATTGGGACGAAGCCTGCAAGCACCTCAAGCGCCGCGACCGCGTGCTCAAGCGCTTGATTCCGATGTTTGGTGAGGCCCGTTTGCAAAGCCGTGGTGATGCTTTCACCACCCTGGCGCGGTCCGTGGTGGGGCAACAAATTTCGGTCAAGGCGGCGCAATCGGTGTGGAACCGGTTTTCAGCGTTGTCGGCTGCACCCGTTTCCGGCGCCGCCGCCGCAAACGTCAGCGGTGCCGAGCCCGCGACGTCTCGGGTGTTTCCTAGCGGCGTGCTGGCACTTGGAACTGAAGCGCTGCGCGGCGCCGGCCTTTCGGCGCGCAAGTGCGAGTACTTAAAGGACCTGGCGCTGCACTTCGTTGAAGGCCGCGTGCACCAAGACCAGTGGCAGGCGATGGACGACGAGACCATCATTCAGGAACTGGTGGCCATTCGGGGCATTGGTCGCTGGACGGCCGAGATGTTCCTGATGTTCCACCTGTTGCGCCCAGACGTGTTGCCGCTGGACGACCTGGGCGTGCTCAAAGGCATCAGCGTGAATTATTTCAGCGGCGAGCCGGTGACCCGAGCCGAAGCCCGCGACGTGGCTGAGGCCTGGGCGCCTTACCGTTCGGTGGCCACCTGGTACCTTTGGCGCAGCCTGGACCCGGTGCCGGTAGACTATTGATCCCTTTGGGCCATCACCACATGACCAAAAAGCACTACCTCGAATTTGAACAGCCGATCGCCGAGCTCGAAGGCAAGATCGACGAACTGCGCTATGTGCAGAACGAATCGGCCGTCGACATTTCCGAAGAGATCGACCGGCTGAGCAAAAAAAGCCAGCAGCTCGCCAAAGACATCTATTCCAGCCTCACGCCCTGGCAGGTGACGCAGATCGCGCGCCACCCGCAGCGGCCCTACACGTTGGACTACGTAAACGAGCTGTTCACGGATTTCCATGAGCTGCACGGCGACCGCGCCTATGCGGACGACCAAAGCATGGTTGGCGGTTTGGCGCGGTTCAATGGCCAGGCTTGCATGGTGCTGGGCCATCAAAAAGGCCGGGATACCAAAGAACGTGCGGCGCGCAATTTCGGTATGTCGCGCCCTGAGGGCTACCGCAAGGCCCTGCGCCTGATGAAGCTGGCCGAGAAATTCAAATTGCCGGTCTTCACTTTTGTGGATACCCCCGGCGCTTACCCCGGTATCGGCGCTGAAGAGCGCGGCCAAAGTGAAGCGATCGGCCGCAACATCTTTGAGATGGCTCAGCTTGAAGTGCCCATCATCACGACCATCATTGGTGAGGGTGGATCCGGCGGTGCTTTGGCCATCAGCGTGGCTGACCAGGTGCTGATGCTGCAGTTTGCGGTTTACTCGGTCATTTCGCCTGAAGGCTGTGCGTCCATTCTTTGGAAGACGGCTGAGCGCGCATCTGACGCGGCCGAAGCCTTGGGCATCACGGCGCACCGCTTGAAAGCTTTGGGCGTGATCGACAAAATCGTCAGTGAGCCCGTGGGCGGTGCTCAACGCGATGTCAAACAAATGTGCGTGTCGTTGAAGCGTGCTTTGAATGATTCCATGCGCCAGGTGATAGATCTCAAACCCAAAGATCTGCTGAACAAGCGCTACGAGCGCTTGAAGTCTTACGGGCGCTTCACCGATACCAAGGACCGCTGATGTGAGCCGCCACGGCGTGGTGGCCGTGGCCGCCAGTGGGGGCCGCGATTCGACGGCACTGCTGCACGCCACCGCATGCGCCGCACGAGACGCCGGCTTGCATGTGCTGGCCCTTCATGTGCATCACGGCTTGATGCCTGCAGCTGATGATTGGTGGCAACACCTCGCTCGGCAATGCGCGCGCTGGCGCCGGGCAGGGCTTCCCCTTGAATTCATGGGCACGCGCCTGTCGGGCCAGCCGGCGCCGGGTGAGAGTGTGGAAGCCTGGGCGCGGCGCGAGCGCTATCTAGCGCTTGGCAGCATGGCGCGCGCGGCGGGCGCCGGCGTGGTGCTGTTGGCTCACCATCGCCGCGACCAAGCCGAAACTTTCTTGTTGCAGGCCTTGCGCGGTGCCGGCGCCAAGGGCTTGGCCGCCATGCCCGCTTCTGCACAGCGCGATGGCTTGGTGTGGCTGCGGCCCTGGCTGGACCAGCCCGCCGAAGCCATTGACGCCTATGTGCGGCAGCACCGCCTGAGCTTTGTTCAGGACGCCAGCAATGCCGACCCGCGCTTCGCGCGCAGCCGCCTGCGCACGCGGGTATGGCCGGCACTGACGGCGGCTTTCGATGGGGCAGAACCGGCATTGGCCGCTGCCGCGCGGCGTGCACATGAATCGGCTGAAGCCTTGACTGAATTGGCCGCGTTGGACATGGCGAGCTGTTGTCGCATCCCAGGCGATGCCCAACCCAAACCGCCGGGCACACTGGCCGTCAAGCCCTGGGCTGCGTTGTCGCCCGCGCGGCGCGCCAATGTTTTGCGCCATTGGCTTCAGCAGGCAGGTGCGGGTGCCGTTCCAGAAACGCTCATTGAGCGTTTGCTGCGGGAATGGCCGCAAGCCGGCGCCGGCCATCGCTGGCCGGCGCCAGGCGGTTGGGTGCACAGTGGCCGCGAGGGCTTGTTTTGGCTCGAAGCCCCCGCCTCGGTGCCGACTGCAGCGGCCGCGCGTGCCGCGCAGCTGGACCTTTCAGTGCCGGGCCTTTGGTCGGCCGAAGGTTGGGGTGGTTACTGGGCTGTGCGCGCAACCCGCGGCGCGGGCATTGACGCGCGCTTGTTGAAGCCCGTGGCCCTTCGAGAACGCGTGGGCGCGGAGCAGTTTCAGTTTGATGAGCACAGCCAACCCCGAAGCTTGAAGAAGCAGTTTCAGGCGGCCGGCGTGCCGGCACCTTTACGCCGGGGGCCTTTGGCCTATTCGGGTGAGCGCTTGTTGCATGTGCCCGGATTGGGCACGGATGCACGCGTGCTGGGCCGCACGGGCGCAGCGCGGCGTTTGATCCAATGGGTGCCGGGTAGCCTGCCTCGCCCGAGGGTGTGATGCCTTGCCGTTTGGATTCTGGATCGATGCAGGGTCACTACCGATACAATTTGACGCTTTTCGACCGGCGGCTTCTTCTCTAGGGCTTGCCTCCACTTTCCAGACCGCAGCATGGCCCTGATAGTTCACAAATACGGCGGTACCTCCATGGGGTCCACCGAGCGCATCCGCAACGTTGCCAAGCGGGTTGCGAAATGGGCCCGAGCCGGCCACCAACTGGTGGTCGTGCCTTCGGCTATGAGCGGGGAAACCAACCGCATCTTGGGTTTGGCCAAAGAGCTGATGCCTGACGCGCACAGCCCCGAGGCACAGCGCGAGTTGGACATGATTGCAAGCACAGGCGAACAGGTTTCGGTGGGTTTGCTGGCGCTGGCCTTGCAGGCCGAAGGCCAGCCGGCCGTCAGTTACGCCGGTTGGCAAGTGCCGGTGAAAACCGACAATTCGTTTACCAAAGCGCGCATTCAATCCATTGACGACCGGCGCATCCGTGCTGACCTCAACGCGGGACGCGTGGTCATCATCACGGGATTTCAAGGCGTGGACGAGCAGTCCAACATCACGACGCTGGGTCGCGGCGGCAGCGATACCTCGGCCGTAGCCGTGGCGGCTGCCATCAAGGCTGACGAGTGCCTCATCTACACCGATGTTGACGGCGTCTACACCACCGACCCACGAGTGGTGCCTGAAGCGCGGCGCCTGGCCACCGTCAGCTTTGAGGAAATGCTGGAGATGGCCAGCCTGGGCTCCAAAGTGCTGCAAATTCGCTCGGTTGAATTTGCCGGCAAGTACCGCGTGCCGCTGCGTGTGTTGTCCAGTTTCACGCCTTGGGATATCGATTTGGCCGAAGAAGCGGCCTCAGGCACCTTGATCAGTTTTGAAGAGGACGAAAAAATGGAACAGGCTGTCGTATCCGGAATCGCTTTCAACCGTGACGAAGCCAAGGTCACCGTTCTGGGCGTCCCGGACAAACCCGGCATCGCGTACCAAATCCTCGGGGCGGTAGCCGACGCGAACATCGACGTGGATGTGATCATCCAAAACGTCTCGCACGACGGCAAGACTGACTTCAGCTTCACCGTTCACCGCAACGACTTCAAGCGCGTGATGGACCTCTTGCAAAACGAGGTGTCACCCAAGCTGGGCGCCAGCAAGGTGATGGGCGACCCCAAAATCTGCAAGGTCTCCATCGTGGGCATCGGCATGAAAAGCCATGTCGGCATCGCCGCCAAGATGTTCCGCACGCTCAGCGAAGAGGGCATCAACATCCAGATGATCTCTACCAGCGAGATCAAAACCAGCGTGGTCATCGACGAAAAATATATGGAGCTGGCGGTGCGCGCCCTGCACAGAGCCTTCGAACTGGAAGGCGCGGCGGCCTGATCTTCGCCCTTGGTCCGCGCCGGTAGCGCAAAGTTTGCCGGCTACAATCATGGTCTTCGTGCTGGAGTCGTGACCGAGTGGCCGAAGGTGCTCCCCTGCTAAGGGAGTATGTGGGCAAAACCTGCATCGAGGGTTCGAATCCCTCCGACTCCGCCAGCCGTTTCGCTACCGAACAAGCCCCATGCGAGCCTCTCGCCGGGGCTTTTTTGTTGGGTTCGCCGTAAACGGTTCGAGACAAGTTGCTTTGAACTTTCGGTTGGCGCGCGTGGTCTGTCGTCTAGGGTGGGTGGGGCCCAGTTGCTGGGCCGACGACACTTGCCGCCCGTACACACGTCCCCAAAACCCTCTTGCGGAGAGTGCTGAATGCCGTGCACAGTGGATCGATTACGAATCAAGTGGTTGGCTCTGCCGGTGGCGGCCATGTTGCTTGGCGCATGTGGGGGCGGCAGCGGTGCTGGTGCTGGCGATTCAAACTCTGTCGCGAGCGACACGCCTGGGTCAACGAATTCAGCTACGGACGCCACGCCTGCGCCGGCTGCGTTGCCGTACCCGACGCGCAACGCAGCCAACATTTTTGTCAGCGGACACAGCTTGACCGACGACCCGCTGGCCGCCGACCTTGCTGCTCTCGCGGCCAGCCTGGGCAAACAAGTGGGCTGGAATGAGCAAATCGTCATCGGCTCGCCCTTGCGCGTTCGCACCAGTGGCGGCAGTTCGCCGCCAAGCAATCTTTCAGGCTTTTCATGGCCTGGTTATCGAACGGGAAAAAATCGCGGCGGCAATGGCTTGGATGTTGTCTCAGAGCTGCGCAACGGTGGCACGCTGGGCAGTGGCCAGCGCTACGACAGCTTGCTCATCACTGAACGACACGACCTTCTGAGCTCGCTTCAATTCGAAGGTACGGTCAAATTTTTGCGCCACTACCACGACCGCTTGAACGAAGGCCGCGCCGGCAGCCACAGCTACTTCTATCAATCTTGGCTGGGCATCACGAACCGCGCCGACCCGCGCGCATGGATCGCCTACGAGCGCGCGGCGTCGCCAGTGTGGCAATGCATCGCCACCCGTGTGAACCATGCTTTGAGTGCTGAAGGGCGAACCGACCGCATTCTCAGCGTGCCGGCCAATTGGGCTTTGGCCGAGTTGGTTGAGCGTGCGACCCAAGGCAATGTGCCCGGTGTGACGGGAAGTTCGGTCAGTGAGACCTTGTCGCGCTTGTTCACCGATGACGTCCATCTCACGCGCTTGGGCAGTTACTTCCAGACCCTGGTGAGTTATGCCGCGTTGTTTGGCAGTTCCCCGGTTGGCGCTTGGGCGCCCAGTGCCGTTTCCGCCACGCAGGCTGCCAGCCTGCAGAGTTTGGCCTGGGAGGTGGTTGTGAACTTTGCAGCGACCCAGACGCCATTGGGTCTGGGCCAGTGCCGTGCGCTGGTGCTGGACAGTTTTTGTGCGGCGTTTTGGAGCTACCAAGGCAACGCGGGCAATACGGCGGCATGCAAGAGCTTTTTTGCAGCCACCAGCAGCGCCAACCCCTTGTACTTCGACCCAGCGAGCAACGCCAGCTATTGGTATCCAGCACCGCCCTGAAAGGCGTTTTTCTGGTGGGCGGTTTTCGCTTGAAAGCGTTTGAAGGGGAGGGTGCTTGTGCTTTTTGCCCTTGGCTGCTTCGTGTCGCTATGGTGGCTGTGACATGCTTCACGCGCAGTTTGGAAAGAGGCCCGTGATGCGTCTTCATTGCCCGATCACCTTCAAGCGCTCATTTCTACAGTGGCGCGATGAATCGTGTCACTCGCTTTACCAGATCCAAATTTCCGTCACCGGTCCCGCCCTATGAAGGCCATGACCTCGCCATGATCAGCTTGCTGGTTACAACTTTGGCGATGCCATTGGCAGCCTGCGGTGGCGGTGGAGCTGGCGGCGCGCCTGCTGGCTCCCTTGCTGCGGCCGAGCTTTCGGCCCCAGATCCGGGATCGGGCTCGGTCCTGGCAAGCGCTTTGGCGGCCAGCACCCAAACTGCGACGCCAGTTCAGCTTCTGTTGGATGTGGCCACACGCGTGGATCCGATGGCGGCCGGCCTTGGCGGTGGGGCGCGGCTGAGCGGCCAAGTGGCCGAAGGCTTGCAAGGCGAAGGCTGGATGGAATATGTCTTGTATGCGCCAGCAGCAGACGACTTTGCATTCCATTTGCACTACGCACACGCGACTGAGGCCAGCCTGGCACTCACGGTACGGGTGAACGACGGGCACAGCCAGCGGGTGTTGCTGGCGCCAACGGGCGGCAGCCAGCAGTTTATTGAAGCGCCCGCATTGGCATTGAGCCTGGCCGAGGGCCGCAATGTGGTTCGCTTGCAGGCCGAAGTTTTGACAGCAAGTTCCAGTGCTGGCGCCGGTGCCGGGCCAGCCATTTCGGCTGCAGTGTTGCAGAGGATGCAGCCTCTGGCTGCGGCCTCGGGAGGTTCGAGTGCCAGCACGGACTTGGCGGCGGGCCTACCGTCGAGCGCGGGCTCGAGCGCTGTGTTGGCAAGTGAAGTGGTGCTGAGTGCGCTGAACGGTTCTGCGCTCGACGGTGCTTTGACGACAGACACAGTTTCGCCATTGGTGGACTCGGCGGTGGTTGTTACACCCACCCTGATGACGCAGCCGACAGCTTCGCTTGTAAGCGATGTTGGCACTGCGGCCAGCGCCGCGAACGTCTCGAGTGCTGCGCCGCCGGTCGCAGAGCCCGTTCCTGTCTTGGTCGCACCTTCGACTTCCAATTCGACGGCGCCGGCGGCACCTGCGGCAAGTTCGGCGCAGCCTGCCACCTGGGGTCAACCGCAGACATCGGCGCGCATCTTCATCTCGGGCCATAGCCTGACCGACAACCCGCTGGGTGACAACTTGGTGGCTGTTGCCAACAGCCTGGGTGGGCCGCAGGCCGCGCGCTACAACCAACAAATCGTCATTGGCTCACCCATCCGCTTCCGGACAGACCGCAACGCCAATTGGGCTGGCTACAGCCGCGGCAAAAACCGCGAAGGCAGTGGCATGAACGTGGTGAACGAATTGCGCAGCCCCGCAACGCTCGGCGGCGACCGTTACGACACTCTGGTGATCGCCGAAAACCATCGATCGCTCGAAATGCTGCAGTGGGAAAACACCGTTCGCAACCTGCGGCACTTCCACGAGCGCTTCATTGCTGGCAATGGCAGCGGCAAGAGCTACTTCTACGAGACTTGGTTTGATATCAACAACAAAGCGAACCCGGCGGCCTGGATCGCGCACGAGCGTGCCCAGTCTCGCACTTGGCAATGCGTGGCCGCACGTGTCAATACTGCCTTGGCCACCGAAGGCCGCACCGACCGAATCACGCCTTTACCCGCTGGCGCTGCTCTCGTCGATTTGGTTGAACGCGCCACGCAAGGGCAGGTGCCCGGCATCACCCAATCCAGCACCGCAGCCACCGTCAACACCCTGCTCACAGACAACGTGCACCTGACTACAGCAGGGGTTTACTACATGGCCTTGGTGAGCTACAGCGCCATCTACCAGCGCCCGCCCACGGCTGCGGTGGTTCCGGCTGGCATTTCAGCAGAAGCCGCCGGCAGCCTGCAACAAGCGGCCTGGCGTTTTGTCTCGAACTTCTACGCCACGTACCAAGAACCGACGCTGGAGGCTTGCAAAACTGAAGTGGCCCAGAACTTCTGCGACACCTATTGGAACTATCGCGCGCAGCCGGGCAATATCGCGGGCTGCCGTAGGGTATTTGGTGCGAGCGGCGCTGATAACCCGCTGGATTTCAATGCGGCGACCAATGCGAGCTATTGGTACCCGGCGCCTTAAGCAAATTGCTTTCGAGGATTGAAAGCTGCCCGTATGGACGATTCGGCTCACCGTTGACAAGCCTTGGCCGCCGCAGCGGGTCCGAATAAGAAGCCTGTCACACCACTGCCACACCGCTGTCGTAAATTCAGGAGATGGCTCAATCGTCTTCGGCGCCCGCAGCAGGCGGGCCGCGTGCTGCAGCGGGGACTGACAAACCCGCCCGCGCCTTCCCCGCCCTGATTCACCGCGAAACCTCGCAGCTGGCTTTCAACCGACGTGTGTTGGCGCAGGCGCAGCGATTGGATGTGCCGCTGTTGGAGCGGCTGCGCTACATCACCATCGTTTCGTCCAATCTGGACGAGTTTTTCGAAGTTCGGTTTCCGGACTATCTGGAGACGCTGCGCCTAGCGCCATCTGAATCAGCGAGCCGGCAGTTTGTGGAGCTGGCAGCCGAGGCGCATGCGCTGATCGACGAGCAGTACCGCTTGCTGAACGAAGAGTTGATGCCAGCCATGGGCGGCTACGGCATCCGTGTGCTGAACCATGCGGACCGGAATGCCGGGCAGCGCGCGTGGGTGCAAACTTTTTTTGAAGAACAGGTGCGGCCTTTGCTGGTGCCGGTGGCGCTGGACCCGGCGCACCCCTTCCCGATGGTGGCCAACAAGAGCCTGAACTTCATCGTGCGGCTGGCCGCTGATGCCGCACGGGGTGAAGCCACCAGCACGGTTGCCATTCTCAAAGTGCCGCGTGTGCTGCCGCGCGTCATACGCCTACCCGACCGTCTGATGCCAGCGGGTGAGCAAGGTTTTGTGCTGCTGACCAGCGTCATTCGCGCGCACCTGGCCGACCTGTTTTCCGGCCGCACGGTGCTGAACTTTTCGCAGTTTCGCGTGACGCGCGACTCCGACCTTGATGTTGACGAAGACGATGTTACGAATCTGCGCCAGGCGCTTCGCTCGGGATTGAGCACCCGCCACTACGGCCAGGCCATTCGGCTGGAAGTGGTCCGAACCTGTCCGCCTGATTTGAGCCGTTTGCTGCTGGACCAGTTTGAGCTACCCGATGCCGCGCTGTATGCCGTCAACGGCCCCGTCAATCTTGTGCGCTTGAACCAGTTGATCGACCAGGCGCACGCAGATGAACTGCGCTTCGCACCTTTTGAGCCGCGCTGGCCTGAAGAGCGCTGGCCGCGTGGCGTGTCGGTGTTCGACCAGTTGACCAAAGGCGACTTGCTGCTGCACCACCCCTTCGAGAGTTTTGAGCCGGTGGTGCAGTTTTTGCGCGAAGCCGTCTTGGACCCCGAAGTGTTGGCCATCAAGCAAACCATCTACCGAACCGGCAGCGAAAGTGTGCTGATGGACTTGCTGATGGAGGCCGTGCGCCGTGGCAAGGAAGTGATGGTTGTGCTGGAGCTGAAAGCGCGCTTCGACGAAGAGGCCAATATCAATTGGGCTGAGCGCTTGGAGGCCGTTGGCGCGCAGGTGGTGTATGGCATCGTGGGTTTGAAGACCCACGCCAAGCTGCTGCTGGTGACGCGTCGCGAAGCCGTGGGCATCAACAAAGGCGCCAAAGCCAAGCCAGGGGGAAGGACGGTTTTGCGCCGCTATGCGCACATGTCCACTGGCAACTACAACCCGAAGACGGCGCGGCTTTATACCGATCTGGGCATGTTGACAGCCAACCCCTTGGTCACGGCCGACATCGACGGTGTTTTTTTGCGTTTGGCCAGTTTGGCGCCGCTGCAAGACTACGACCGCCTGGTTGTGGCGCCGCGTTCCTTGCATGCCCAGATGATGGCGCACTTGGAACAGGTGGCCCAGGCTGCGCGAGCCGGTGCGCCGGCGCGTGTGGTCGTCAAGATCAACGCCTTGACCGACCAGGAACTCATCCAGGCTTTGGAGGCAGCATCGCAAGCTGGGGCGCACATCGACCTCATCGTGCGTGGTGCCTGCATGCTGCGTCCGGGTGTGCCGGGGCGCAGCGACCGCATCCGCGTGCGCTCTTTGGTCGGCCGCTTTCTGGAGCATTCGCGCGTGATGTACTTCCGATGGGGAACGGCCGAGCGCGATGAGGTGCTCTACCTCAGCAGCGCCGATTGGATGAACCGCAACATGTTCCGCCGGGTTGAGGTTGCGTGGCCTGTCCGTGACCGCGCCATGCGCCAGCGCATCATTGATGAAGCCCTGGTGCCTTACCTGCTGGATGGCGCGGAGGCCTGGACCTTGCAGGCCGATGGCCGCTATGAAGCCGCAGACGGCACCGGCCCTTCGGCACAGCGCGCGCTGCTGCAGCGTTGGTCGGGCGCCGCAGGCATGGACTGAGCCATGGATCTCATCCTTTGGCGCCACGCCGACGCACGCGAATCGCGGGACGAGGTGAGCGATATGGACCGGCCGCTCACTGCCAAAGGTGAGCGCCAGGCCCAACGCATGGCGCAGTGGCTCAATCGCCATCTTCCGGAAAGCACGCGCGTGTTGGTCAGCCCGGCCTTGCGCGCGCGTCAAACGGCCGATGCGCTGAACCGCAAGTACAAGCTGGCGTCCGAGTTGGCGCCCGAGCGCAGCGCCACTGAACTCATGCAAGTGGCGCGCTGGCCTGATTCACGCGGGCCGGTGCTGGTAGTGGGGCATCAACCCACTTTGGGTTTTGTCGCAGCCTACCTGATGGAGGGCGCTTCATCGGCCTGGACCATCCGCAAAGGCGCCGTGTGGTGGCTGAGGCAGCGTGAGCGCGACGACCGCACCGAGGTGGTGTTACACGCGGTGCTCTCGGCCGAACTGGTCTGATGACCTAAATTTTCAACCGCTCAAGCTCTCAAGTCGGAAGCTGCAACTTCAAGACACCGCTGCGCGCCCAGGCCTCGGCTTCTTCCTGAAGCAAAAAGAGGGTACGCGGGTTGGGTGAGCGCCGCGCCGGACGCCAAGCCAGCAGGGCCTGGCCGTCGCGATGGCGGGTGAGTACCCAGTCGGGGCCTTCGGGTTCCCCGCGCGCGTGGCAGCGTATAACTGCCAGGCGTAGACACAGCACTTGCCAGGCAATGGCGGGCTCGCGCAAGGCGGCATCCAGCTTGCGCAAGCCGCCACGCTGGCCTAACACCAAGTCAGCCAAACGCCGTTGCTGGCTTTGCGAAAAACCGGCCGCGTCGGCGTGGCTCAACAGGTAGGCACTGTGGCGGTGGTGGTCGTGGTGGGAAACAAACTGGCCCATCTCGTGCAGCGCGCAGGCCCAGCCCAGCTCGCGGCGCGATTCCACGTTGTCGTCCAGAGCCACATCGTCATACAGCGACAAGGCATTGCGGCTGACATGGTCGGCTTGTTGCCGGTCAACCTGGAAGCGCTCTTGCATGGCGGCCACCGTGTTGTCGCGGATGTCTTTCGGGCTGCGCTGGTGCGCAGCATGCAGGCGCTCGTTCATCTCGATGATGACGCCTTGCCTCAACGCGCCTTTGGCCGGCAGCAGTTCGCGAATGCCGAAGTGAGTGACCAGTGTGTACAGGATCGCCAAGCCACCCGGTAGCACCGCACGGCGGTCTTCCTTGAGCCCGGCCAATTGAACGCGGCCGATGTGCCCCGCCTCGATGGACTGCTCCATCAAGCGCGCCAATGCCTGCGCAGTAATACGGCCGTCGGTCAAGCCTTCGGCTTTCAACACGTCTGCGACGGCCCCCGCCGTGCCCGATGAACCCAAGGCTTCTTCCCACAGCTTGGGCGAGAACATCGACAGGGCTTCCTCAAACTCAGCGCCAGCGGCTACTTGCGCAGCGCGGAAAGCGTCAGCCGTCAATTCGCCGTCTGGAAAGTAGCGCATGGACAGGCTGACTGAACCCACTGCAAAGGACTCGGCCGCAGCGGGCTGGCGGCGCTGGCCGAGAATCAATTCGGTTGAACGCCCACCGATGTCGATCACCAAGCGCCTACGGTCTGACGGTTGAAGGCAGGAGACACCAGCGTAGATCAATCGGGCCTCTTCGCGCCCCGAGATAACTTCAATCGGGTGGCCCAGTACGGCTTGCGCTCGCTCCAAGAATTCGTTGCGGTTGGCGGCTTCACGCAGCGTTTGGGTGGCGACGGCGCGCACGTGCGACTCAGGCATGCTGGCCAGGGAGCCAGCAAACTCAGCAAGGCAGTCCAAACCGCGCTGAATACCGGCTTCGCGCAAACGGCTGTCTTCGTCAAGATCTGCGCCCAGGCGCACCATGCGTTTGTAGTAGGCCGAGCGGCGGTAGCGGCCCCGTTGCATTTGGCCCAATTCCAGCCGAAAGCTGTTGGAGCCGATGTCGATGGCCGCAAGAACGGGGCTTTCGGTGGCGAGTGAGCTGGGCATGGTGTGCGTTGTCGTGGCAACCGCATTGTCGCCGCTCATATCGCCGATCATGCCGCCGCTCAAATGGCGCAGCCGCGCCATGCCGCAGTCCGATCAGGCCCCACTCCCGAGTGCTATTCGGTAGCGTGCGGTTCCTTCTTGGGCGGCCACAAAAACGCACGCGGGTTGTGGCGCAGTGCGCGAGCGATGTCTGCCGCCAGGCGTCGGCCGAAACCGCCGGTCACGCCACGCGAGCGCAGGGCAATCCACAGGGCCAGGCTGAAGCTAACCAACAAATTGATAGCGCCGATCAAGCCCACGCCCAGGGCCGCTAGCACGGCCGTCTGCACGTCGGCCTCGGTATTCAGTGCCGTCATCGCAAAACCCCAGTTGGCGGAGGTGAGTGTCACGTGGCGCACATCCACGGGCCAATGCAATAGCGTGCCCAGTCCTGCTGCCCCGCCGAGCAGGAAACCCAGCGAAAAGTTGCCCGCCAGTGCACCCAGGTTGTTTTCTACGTAAGCAGCCAGCCTTTGCATGCGAGCAGCACCGAACCAGCGTGTGGGCCAGCGCAACTGAAGCAAGCGCTGCGGGACGCGGTTGTAGGCGCACAGGTTGTCGTAGAAGCCGGCAATCAGGCCCGCCAGGAACAGGCACACCCCTGCAATGGCAGCGTAAACAAGGGCACCGCTACCAAAAGGTTGTAGACCCTGCAGCAGCTTTTCTGCTTTGTCTGGCGCCACGAAGTGGCCGCCCGTGGCCCACCACACCGCGCCCGCAATCAACGCGGCTGTAGGCAACGCAACGGCCAGATTGCCGCACACGGCCGCCAATTGCGTGCGCACGGTGCGGGCAACCAACTGCACCAGGGCGCTGAAGTGCTCGCGGGTATCCGGGCTATCGCTCGAGGCACTGCTTGATGCATTGATCGGTGTGTCCAGAGCGGCTGCTATGGCGTTGGCGGTCATGGCTGGCTGTTTGGTGGCGACGGCCAGATTCAAGAGGTGGATCAGCACAAAGCCAATGCCATAGTTCAGGCAGTTGGCCAACACCTCCGTCAAGGGCGCCAAGCCGGCGCCTGCGGTCAAGAGTTTGACGGCCGCCATGCAGGCCACCACAAAGCCGCCACCTGCTGCTGCGCGCAACATGGCGAAGTACTGCTCCCGCGTGCTGGTGATGTAGTGCTCACCACTGCGCCCGGCGTTGTCGGCCACCCGCAAGGCCACCAGTTCAGTGTTCTGGCGCCAGAAGCGGCGCAGATCGTTGCGCCCGCATTCGGCCAGCAGCAGCTCGCGCAGCAGGGCAGTAGCGCGCTGCTCGAAGGCGCTCTCGCCGTCCCACGGGCAATGCAAATCCAGCAGGGCCTGCAAGCGGTCCAAGTGTTGGTTCAAGCGCCGTATTCGAAAGGTGAGGTGAAAGCTGGCACCCTCGGTTTGCGCGCGGCGCCGCACGCGGTCAATGGCGGCGCGGCATTGGTCGGCCAAGATCAGGATATGGCGGTGGCGCTGCTCGGCGGTGTGGCGCTGGCCGTCTTCGTCATTCAGCGCGCGCAGGAATGCCAGCACCTCGTCGCACAAGGCAAGAAAGGGCGAAGCGTGCTGCTCCAGCGCGGGTTCGAGGCGCAAAAATTCGGGCTCCAAACCTGCCGCAGCTATGCGGTGCGCGACCACGCGAATGGCCTCTTGCAAGTCGCTGGCCAACTCGCGCCACCCGGCGGCCTGATGCAATCCGCCCGGCCGTGAAACGCGCAGCAGGCGCAGCCATACCTCCGCGCTGAGGGCCGCCAGCCAGCGCCCGTCACCCGGGCGCAGAAGAGTTCCCAGTGCGCTCTTGAGCTGTGTCGCCTCTTCGGCCTCGGGTAGCAATTTGTGCGACACGCGGCGCGAGGTTTCGGCCAGCAAACCCGTGTTGGGGTAGATGCCCGACGTGGCAAACAGCAGCACGGCATGACGCGAGCGCAGGACCTGCTCAACAGCGCCCACCAAGGCCTGCTGGAGCGCGGGTTGGGCCTCCAAGACATCGAGCATGGCGCGCAATCGAAGCTCGGCATCAGCGTCAGTGGCGCGAACGGGGCGGATGCGGTCCACCAAGTGGCGCAGAGCCGCCAAGGGCTCTGCCGTGGGTGCCAATTCCAGCGCCTGCCCTGGCGCCTCCACCCTGCCACTCGCGGCTGGCAGGAGCACGGCTTCGAGCTCTGCTTGCAACGCCTGCGGCGTCCAGGTCAATTCAGACTTCACGGCAGGGCGCATCAAGCGTGCAGGTCCGCAGCCAATTCAACGGTCGAGCGCTGGCCCAAATCAGCGCGGTGCTGCGTGAGCCAGTTTTCGGCAGCCTCGTAGCCCAGATCATGCAATTTGGACAGCAGGTTTTTATGCGTTTGAAGTTTGCTGGACGCGCCCAGGTTGTGCAGGCGAAGGTCGCCATCAATGCGGTGCACGCGCAGCGCTTCAATGCGGTCCAGGCTGGGGTGTCGAGCGCGGCCTTTGGGGGCGCCGGGCTCGGCCAGCAGCTGGCGCATCAAGGCCACTGACCGCAGTTCTTTGACCAAACTGGCGTTGAAGGTGATCTCGTTCATGCGGTCCAAGATGTCGGCCGAGCGGGTGGGTACCTCCTGCCGCACCAGCGGATTGATTTGCACGAGCACCAAATCGTCGGCGGGTGTTTGGGTGATCAACGGCAAAAGCGAAGGGTTGCCGGCATAACCGCCGTCCCAATAAGCTTCGCCGTCAATTTCCACGGCTTGAAACAGCATGGGCAAGCAGGCCGACGCCAGCACCACGTCCACCGTCATTTCCGCCTGGCGGAAGATGCGCAGGCTGCCTGTTTTGACATGCGTGGCTGCGATGAAGAGCTGTGTTTTGTCGCAGCGGCGTACGCCTTCGAAGTCGATGCAGTCATTGAGCAAGTCGCGTAAAGGGTGCAGGTTCAGTGGGTTCAGTTGGTAGGGTGAAAAGGTGCGCCCCAACAGATGGCTCCACCATGCCTGGGCATCGCGCAGCCAGGGGTTCGGGTCGCCACCGATGGAGCCATCTAGGACGTTTGGAGGGCTCAAAGCGCCGATGCGTTCCCACAATTTTCGCAAGTTGGCCCGCGCCGCTTCGCGGCCGCCCTGCATCAAACCGGCGGCCAGCGCCACGCCGTTCAAAGCGCCGGCGCTGGTGCCGCTGATGCCGGTGATGATCAAGGGCTCTTCTTGCAGCAGGCGGTCCAGCACGCCCCAGGTGAAGGCGCCGTGGGAGCCGCCGCCCTGTAGCGCGAGGTCGATCGTCAGCGGCGCGCCTTTGAATTTGCTGGCGCGTTTGTTGGCGCCTTTGATGGCGGGTTTGCTGGGGCTTCGTGAAGAGGTTTTCAAAGCAGACCTGAGAGTGAGCCGCGTAGGTAAGCTGCGTAGGTAAGCCGCGTAGGATATAGCGGCTTGGAGACACATCAATTCGAGTATGTGCACACGATATGTCAGCCCCGACAGCGCGGCCATTGAGCGCACTTGGCAGCTGGGCCGCGGCCAGCCGTGGCGTGGTGCAGAGGTGTTTCCGCGCGCGCCCGGTGCCTTCATTCGCGCCCAGCGGGACGCGCTGGCGCCCGGTCGTGAATTGGTGGTGGGCCCGTGGGGCTTGATTCCTTGGTTTTCGCAAACCTCCAAAGTCAGCTACAGCACGCAGAACGCGCGGTCTGAAGAGGTGGCCGCCAAGGCCAGCTACAAACAACCTTGGGCGCGCGGCCAACGCTGCATCATCCCGGCGTGGACGTTTGATGAACCGAATTGGGAAACGGGGCGCAACGTCTGGTGGCGCTTCGGTCGCGCTGATGGACAGCCTTGGGGTTTGGCGGGTTTGTGGGCGACTTGGGTCGACAAAACAACAGGCGAGGTTCTGGAGAGCTACACCCTGCTGACTGTGAATGCAGACGCCTGCCCGCTGATGAGTCGCATGCACAAACCCGACCCTAAGCTGGCAGTGAACCTGCAGGACAAACGGGCTGTGGTGCCGGTTGAAGTGGAAGACGTAGACCATTGGCTGCACGGCACTGTGAAAGACGCGGCAGCCCTGATTCGCTACGCGCCTTTGAGCAGCTATATGGCCGGCCCAGCCGGCACCGAACTGAAACCTCTAGCGTGAGTCAGCGCTTCAGGTTTTGAGCGCGCTGTAGGTCCAGAACCCGGCCAAGGTGGCCGCCAAAGATCCTGCCAGGTGCGCTGTGACCGCGCCGCCTGCCGCCAGCAGGCGCCCAGCCTGCAAGAGCTGCACCACTTCAGCTGAGAAGGTGGAAAAGGTGGTCAGGCCGCCGAGAAAGCCGGTGATGACAAAAAGCCGCCAGGCCGGCGACCAATCGGGCTGGTTGGCAAAGAAAGCGACGGCCAGGCCCACCAAATACCCGCCCATCACATTGGCCAGCAGGGTGCCGGGCGGCAGGGCAGGGAAGCTGGCATTCAGCCACACCGCCAATTGCCAACGCAGCAGCGCGCCCAGGGCCGCGCCCATGCCAACGGCCAACGGCGCCGCCCAAAACGGTGCTGCAACGGCAAGAGGCAAGCTGCTCATGCAGCGGATTATCGGCAAGTGCATTGGTACCATCCCGAATATCGCAACCCGTTTGGAGAATTTCGCTCATGGCCATGGACGTTGTTGACTACGAGATCAAGGGCTCGGAGATGCAGTTTGTCGAGATTGAACTCGACCCAGGCGAGGCTGCGGTGGGCGAGGCCGGCAGCATGATGTTCATGGACGCTGGCATCAGCATGGACACGGTTTTTGGCGACGGCAGCCAGGGCGGCGCCACGGGTGGCTTGCTTGGCAAGCTGCTGGGCGCCGGCAAGCGGCTGGTGACGGGCGAGTCCTTGTTCACTACTGTTTACACCAACGGCGCTTCTCAAAAGCAGCGCGTGGCATTTGCAGCACCTTACCCCGGCAAAATTTTGCCGATGGACCTGCGCCAATTGGGCGGCCGGCTCATTTGCCAGAAAGACGCCTTTTTGGCCGCAGCGCGCGGTGTTTCACTGGGCATTCACTTTCAACAAAAGCTCAGCGTGGGTTTTTTCGGTGGTGAAGGTTTCATCATGCAAAAGCTCGAAGGCGACGGCCTGGCCTTTGTGCATGCGGGAGGCAGCATCGTCAAACGCGAGCTGCAAATGGGCCAGGTGTTGATGGTGGACACCGGCTGCCTGGTGGCCATGACGCCGAACGTGAATTTCGAAATCCAGTACGTCGGCAAGATCAAGACGGCCATGTTTGGCGGCGAGGGCTTGTTCTTTGCCAAGGTCACCGGGCCGGGCACGGTTTGGCTCCAGAGCTTGCCGTTCTCGCGGCTGGCGTCACGTGTGTTTGCGGCCGCGCCCCAGCGTGGTGGCTCGCGCGAAGAGGGCTCTTTGCTGGGTGGCTTGGCGGGCGGCGGTTTGTTGGGTGGCATTCTTCAAGGTGATGATGACTGAATTGAAAGATCCCTTAAACAAGCGTCGTGAGCTTTTGCTGGCGGGCCTGGGCTTGCTGGCCTTGCCAGCGGGTGCGCAGACCGATTCGGCCAAGCTGCGCCCGCCGATCTTTGTGCTGAATTCGCAAGATGCCACGGTCAGCGTGATTGATGCCGCCACCTGGAAAGAGCTGCAGCGCATTCCAACTGGCAAAGAGCCGCACCACCTGTATCTGACGCCCGACGACAAAAGCGTCATCGTCGCCAATGCCGCGTCAAACTCCTTGACCTTCATCGACCCGGCCACGGCGCAAATTCAACGCACGGTCCGCGACATTCCCGACCCTTACCACCTGCGCTTTTCGCCCGACATGAAGTGGTTTGTGACGGCTTCCAACCGCCTGCACCGCATCGATGTCTATCGTTGGCAACCCACGGCGGCTGAGCCCTTTGCCTTGGCCAAGCGAATCGAGGCGCCCAAGACGCCCAGCCACTTGTACATCGACAGCAAGTCCACGGTGGTGTACTGCACCTTGCAAGACAGCGACGAGTTGATCGCCATCGATCTGCAAACGCATGCCGTGCGCTGGAAGCAAAAAATTGGCCGCATGCCGGCCGATTGCTTCTTGACGCGGGACGACAAGCACCTGCTGGTGGCTTTGACCGGCGACAAAGTGGTTGAGGTTTACGACGTCAGCGGCCCCGTGCCCAAACTGGTCAAACGGCTTGAAACTGCGGCGGGCGCGCACTCGTTCCGCTCGCGCGGTGATGGTCGCCATGTGTTTTTGAGCAACCGTGTGGCCAACAACATCAGCATGATCGATTTGCAGAACTTCACGGTGGCGGCCACCTACCCCGGCCCTTCTGGGCCCGACGACATGGAAGTGACGGCCGATGGCAAAACCTTGTTGTTGGCGTCGCGCTGGGCGGGCCAGTTGACGGTGATCGACATCGACAGCCGGCAAATCGTTCGCCAGATCAAGGTCGGCCGTTCGCCTCATGGCGTGTGGACGCTGAACCATGCCCCGCGCACATAGGCTGTGAGCTTCGCGCTGGGTTCAACGCTGCGCGCGGCTGCACGGTCTGCAGCTTGCTGCGTTGTTCTGGCCTTGGCCGGTTTCAGCGCCAGCCTGCATGCGGCGCCCGATTCGCCCCGTTGCGAGCGTCCGGTCTACTTGACCTTTGACACCGGCCACATGGGCGTGGCGCCGCTGGTGGCCGAAGTGCTCAAGCGCCATGAGGTGAAGGCCACGTTTTTTCTGGCTGCGGAGCGCACCCAAACGGGGGGGCACAGCCTGGACGACACCTGGGCACCGTGGTGGCGCGAACTGGCGGCGCAGGGCCACGCCTTCGGCTCGCACAGCTGGGATCATGATGTGTGGCTGGCCGATGTGAATGCCGATTCTGCAGTTCCAGCCTTCAAGCTGCGGCCCACCATGGGCGCGCAAGCAGGCAAAACACGCGTGATGGCTGCCGCTGACTACTGCGCTGAACTGGCCAAACCCGCGCGTCGCTTCGAGGCCATGGCTGGCTTGCCGATGAATGCCATCTTCCGCGCGCCCGGTGGCAAAACCTCTCCGGCTTTGTTGAAAGCCGCCCAAGCCTGCGGCTGGACCCATGTGCCCTGGACACCCGCCGGGTTTCTGGGGGACGAGCTGCCCAGCGATCGCTTTTCGAATGCCGATTTGCTCAACAAGGCGCTGCGCGACATTCAGCCCGGTGACATCCTGCTGGCCCATTTGGGCATTTGGTCGCGACGCGAGCCGTGGGCGCCGGTCGTGCTTGAACCGCTGGTCATCGGCCTGAAGGCGCGCGGCCTGTGTTTTGCCACACTGCGCGAGCACCCGGCCTTGGGCGCTGCCGCGCGCCGGCCCGCGCCTGTTGCTTTTTAAATCAGCATGCTCGACTTAATCAGTGACGGCTTCGGCCAGCTTCAGCAACGTTTGTTTGAAGGGCTTGTTCAGCCACTGGTTTTTGGTTTGGGTATGGGCAACCTCTTGGAGGATGCCTTTGCGGGCACTGGATGGTTGTTGATGGGGCTGTTGCAGGTGCTCATCATCGTCACCTTATTTAAAGCATTGGAGGTCTGGCGCCCGGTTGAAGCCATCACCGACCGCAAGGCCGTGCGCACCGACGTGATCTATTCCCTCATCCACCGGCTGGGCTTGTTCAAGCTGGCCATGTTTTTTACGGTGGAAGAGTGGGCCTTTGAAGCCGCTGGCTCTTTGCGCTTGCTGGGCTGGCAGCCTTGGCAGCCCGATCAGCTGTGGCCGGGCGTGACGGACTTGCCCTGGGTGAGCCTGCTCATTTATTTGCTCATCTTCGATTTGGTGGACTACGGCATACACCGCGGGCAGCATCAATTCAACCGTTGGTGGGCTTTGCATGCTGTCCACCACAGCCAGCGCCAGATGACCCGCTGGAGCGACAACCGCAATCATGTGTTGGACGACGTGATCCGCGATGTGTTGATGGTGGCTGTGGCATTGGTGCTGGGTGTGGGGCCTGGCCAGTTCGTGGCCATTGTCGCAGTGACCCAGTTGGTGGAGAGCTTGTCGCACGCCAATGTGCGATTGAGCTTCGGTCCCGTGCTGGGCCGGCTGGTGGTGAGCCCGGCCTACCACCGGCTGCACCATGCCATTGGCGTTGGTCATGAATCGGCGGGGCGTGGCACCTTGGGGGGCTGCAACTTCGCCGTTCTGTTTCCGCTGTGGGACTTATTGTTCCGCACGGCTTCGTTTGATTTCCGCTTTGAGCCCACCGGCATTCGCGACCAGTTGCCACACGAAGGCGCGCGGGACTACGGGCGCGGATACTGGCAGCAGCAGTGGCTGGGCTTGAAGCGCCTGGCTGGCGGCAGATAGGCACATCAAGCTGCCGCGCGCGGCCAGCATGCTGTTGCCCGCCGCTTGCCGCAGAATGGCCGAATGAACATCGGCCTCATCATCGTCGGCGACGAAATTCTCTCCGGCAAGCGGCAGGACAAGCACCTGTCGAAATTCATCGACATCTTGAAGGCGCGAAATCTGCAGCTTGCGTGGGCACGCTATGTGGGCGACGACCGCCCGCAGATCACGGCCGCGCTGCGCGACGCCTTTGCCGGCGGTGATTTGGTGTTCTCAACCGGTGGCATTGGCGCCACGCCCGACGACCACACGCGCCAGTGCGCGGCCCTGGCGCTGGGCGTGCCACTGGAACTGCACCCGCAAGCGCAAGCCTTCATTTTGGAGCGCATGCGCGACGTGGCGCTCGAGCAAGGCAAGCCCTTTGAGCCCGATCGCCCTGACAACCTGCACCGGCTGAACATGGGCATGTTTCCGCAGGGCGCGCGCATCATTCCCAACCCGTACAACAAGATCGCTGGGTTCTCCGTGCGCGACGTGCACTTCGTGCCGGGCTTCCCGGTGATGGCCTGGCCGATGATGGAGTGGGTGCTCGACACGCAGTACGCCCACCTTCAAACGGGCGCCTTGCCACGCGAGCGTTCGCTCATCGTCTTCGATGCCATGGAAGCGGCACTCACGCCACTCATGGAGCAGATTGAGGTTCAATTCGCCGGCGTGAAGGTCTTCAGCCTACCCAGCGTGGACCACCCGCAATACGGTCGACACATCGATTTGGGCGTCAAAGGGCTCGAGCAACTCGATGAGGCTTTTGAAGCCCTGAAAGCCGGCTTGGTGGCCAACGGTGCGCGTCTGGGCCCAGAAGTGGTGCGCCAGTAGGGATTGCACCAACAAGGTGCTTTCGTGGCGCATGCGCACCATAAACGTGCATGCAGACCCCCCAACTGCTCGCGGCGACGCGTTTGAATCAGCATCGCCAGGCCCCAGAGGCGGGCATGGATTCTGCTAAATTGAGTGGCGGCAACATCGGGTCTACCCGGGCTGCCCGAGATCCCTCCCTACCCCAAAACGCGGCGCCGATCCGCAGCGAACACCCAGGAGCACCCGATGGCAAAGACAGTTGCCGACGTGATGAAGATGGTCAAGGACAACGAAATCAAATTCGTTGACTTCCGCTTCACCGACACCCGCGGCAAGGAACAGCACGTTTCCGTGCCGGTTTCTCACTTCGACGAAGACAAGTTCACTGCTGGCCATGCCTTCGACGGTTCGTCGATTGCCGGCTGGAAGGGCATCGAAGCCTCCGACATGCTGTTGATGCCGGACCCCAACACTGCCAACGTGGACCCCTTCTTCGAAGAGCCCACGCTGATCATGACCTGCGACGTGTTGGAGCCAGGCGACGGCAAGCCTTACGAGCGCGACCCGCGTTCCTTGGCCAAGCGCGCCGAGGCCTATCTGAAGAGCAGCGGCATTGGCGACCAAGCGTTTTTCGGACCTGAACCCGAATTTTTCATCTTCGATCAGGTGCAGTGGAATGTCGACATGTCCGGCTGTTTCGTCAAAGTCGGCTCTGAAGAGGCTCCGTGGAGCAGTGGCGCCAACTTCGAAGGCGGCAACATGGGCCACCGCCCAGGCGTCAAGGGCGGTTATTTCCCCGTGCCACCTGTTGACGGCTTCCAAGACATGCGCAGCGAGATGTGCCTGATTCTTGAATCGCTGGGTATTCCGGTTGAAGTGCACCACCACGAAGTGGCAGGCCAAGGCCAGAACGAAATCGGCACGCGTTTCAGCACCCTGGTTGAGCGCGCTGACTGGCTGCAATTGCAAAAGTACGTCATCCACAACGTGGCGCACGCTTACGGCAAAACGGCCACCTTCATGCCCAAGCCCATCGTGGGCGACAACGGCAGCGGCATGCACGTGCACCAGTCGGTGTGGAAAAAGGGTAAAAACCTCTTCGCTGGCGACGGTTACGCCGGCCTGAGCGACTTTGCTCTGTACTACATCGGCGGCATCATCAAGCACGCCCGCGCACTGAACGCCATCACCAACCCTGGCACCAACAGCTACAAGCGCTTGGTCCCTGGTTTTGAAGCGCCTGTGAAGCTGGCCTACTCGGCACGCAACCGCTCGGCGTCGATCCGCATTCCGTATGTGGCCAACCCCAAAGGCCGCCGCATCGAAGCGCGTTTCCCGGACCCCTTGTGCAACCCGTACCTGGGCTTCAGCGCCATGTTGATGGCCGGCTTGGACGGCGTGGAAAACAAGATCCACCCGGGCGAAGCCGCCACCAAGGACCTGTACCACCTGCCGCCGGAAGAAGACGCAAAGATCCCAACCGTCTGCCACAGCCTGGACCAGGCGCTGGACTATCTGGACAAGGACCGCGGCTTCCTGACCAAGGGCGGCGTCTTCACCGACAGCTACATCGACGCGTACATCGACCTGAAGATGCAGGAAGTGACCAAGTTCCGCATGACCACGCATCCGCTCGAGTTCGACATGTACTACAGCCTGTAATGGGCGTTTTGGCTGTTTCAGCAGAAAAGGGCGGCGGCAAGCTGCCCTTTTTTTCTGGCGATGCAGTGCACGGCGTGCAGGGCAGAATCGTTGATCTTTGGTCTCGGTCCGCTCCCGCACCCTTCCATGACGTCTGCTCGGCTCCTTTGTTCAAGCTTGTTGTCCCTTGCCTTGGCATTGCCAGGCACAGGTGCATGGGCCCAAGGCGCGCCCAAACCGGTCTACCGCTGCCCGGGCCCGCCGGTGTTGTATACCGACGCCATCAGCGAGTCAGAGGCACGGGCCAAGAGCTGCCGAGCGATCGAGGGTGCGCCTGTGACGGTGATGCAGGGCCCAGCCCGGCAGCCGGCGCCGGGCGCGCCATCGGGAGCGCGCCCTGCATCGCCTGCCGCGGGCGATGCAGCCAGCCGACCGGCCGACACGCGCGTGGACCCCGCCGCGCAAAAGGCGCGCGACACCGATTCGCGCCGCATCCTCGAAGCCGAATTGCGGCGCGAAGAAGAAGCTTTTGCTTCGCTCAAACGCGACTTCAACAATGGCGAGCCGGAACGCCGGGGCGACGAGCGCAATTTCGCCAAATACCAAGAGCGGGTGGCCGAGATGAAAGCCGCGCTCAGCCGCAAAGAAGCAGACATTGCGGCGCTGAAACGCGAGCTGGCCAAACTGCCTGGCTGAGCTATGGCTTGAACCCGCTCGGGCCCGCTGATCGCGGTCCGGCCAGCGCCGCGGTCGGCGACCCCAAGCGTTTACCGTGGAGGGCGCGCCCATGAGCAACGCCGGCACTTCGCTGCCCGCAGCAGAAGCCTTTGACCTGCTGGCCACGATGGTGGCCATGGTCAACCCGCAGGGCCAATGCCTGCTGGCCAACACCATGCTCGAAAACGTCTTGGGCAGCTCGCGGCGCAGCTTGTTGCGCAGCAACGCACTCGACTGGCTGGAAGACCCGCTGCCGCTGCGCGACACCTTGCGTGCCGTGGCCGGCAACGAAGTGTCCACGGGCCGCTTTGACGCGCAATTGAAGCGCGGCGTCCTGGGCTCGCCTGAGAGCCTGCCGGTGCATGTGGTGGTCGCGCAGACCGACCAGCCCGAGCTGCTGGTGGTCGAGATGATAGAGATTGAACAGCAAACGCGCCTGGACCGCGAGGAACGAGCGCTGGGCCAGGCCCAGGCGAGCAAAGAACTGGTTCGCAACCTGGCGCATGAAATTAAGAACCCGCTGGGTGGTATTCGCGGCGCGGCTCAGCTATTGGCCATGGAAATGGCGGCCGACTCCAAAGAACTCACGGAATACACCAACGTCATCATTCATGAGGCCGACCGCCTGCAAGCTCTGGTCGACCGTTTGCTGGCCCCGCACCGCAACCCGCACGTGGTGGGCGATGTCAATATTCACGAGGTGTGTGAGCGCGTGCGCTCGCTGGTGCTGGTGGAGCACCCACGCGGCTTGGTGCTGCAGCGTGACTACGACACGTCGATCCCTGAATTTCGAGGTGACCGCGAGCAATTGATTCAGGCGCTGCTCAACATCGTTCAAAACGCCGCCCAAGCCTGTGCCGAGCAAATTTCTGAGGGCCGCGCGCGCATCGTTTTGCGAACCCGCGTGGCGCGGCAGATGACGATTGGCAAGCAGCGTTCACGCTTGGCATTGGAATTGCATGTTGAAGACAACGGCCCAGGTGTGCCCGAGTCCTTGAAGGAACGCATCTTTCACCCCTTGGTTTCGGGGCGCGAAGGGGGTTCTGGGCTGGGGTTGACGCTGGCGCAGACCTTTGTGCAGCAGCATCACGGCACCATTGTCTGTACCAGTGTGCCGGGGCGCACGGTCTTCACGATCTTGCTGCCTCTGCCCTGAGCCCCTCGTTCAACTCTTCGAGAACACGGCGCACGCATGAAACCCATCTGGATCGTCGACGATGACCAATCCATCCGGTTTGTCCTGGAAAAGGCGCTGATGCGCGAGCAGCTACCCGTGCGCAGTTTCGCCAATGCCCGCGACCTGCTGGCCGCGCTGGATGACGATGAACCTCAGGTGCTGGTGAGTGACATCCGCATGCCGGGCATGTCGGGCATTGAGTTGCTGGGCAAGATCAAGGCCCGCTTGCCGGGGCTGCCTGTCATCGTGATGACGGCGTATTCCGATTTGGACAGCGCGGTTTCCGCGTTTCAAGGCGGTGCCTTTGAGTACCTGCCCAAACCCTTCGATGTGCCGCGCGCGGTGGAGTTGATTCGCCGCGCCTTGGAAGAAAGCCTGCGTGAAGCGGTGCGCGTGCCGGTGCAAACCCAGGTGCCGGAAATGCTGGGCCAGGCGCCCGCCATGCAAGACGTGTTTCGCGCCATTGGCCGCCTGAGCCAAAGCCACGTGACGGTGCTGATCACGGGTGAGAGCGGATCAGGTAAAGAGTTGGTGGCCCACGCGCTGCACAAGCACAGTCCGCGTGCGGACGGGCCGTTTGTGGCCATCAACACGGCGGCCATTCCTAAAGACTTGTTGGAAAGCGAGCTGTTTGGCCACGAGCGCGGCGCCTTCACAGGCGCTCAAACCACACGGCGCGGGCGCTTTGAACAATCCGATGGCGGCACCCTTTTTCTCGACGAGATCGGCGACATGCCGTTTGATTTGCAGACGCGCTTGCTGCGCGTGCTCAGCGACGGACAGTTTTACCGGGTGGGCGGTCACCAGCCCTTGAAGGCCAATGTGCGCGTGATCGCAGCCACGCACCAAGACTTGGAGTCGCGCGTTAGGCAAGGTGTGTTCCGCGAAGACTTGTTTCACCGCTTGAACGTCATTCGCCTGCGTTTGCCGGCCCTGCGTGAACGGCTTGAAGACATCCCCATGCTGACGCGCTTTTTCCTGGCCAAGAGCGCCAAGGAGTTGGGTGTCGACGCCAAGCGTGTGACCGACGGCGCGCTGGAACGCCTGAAGTCGTTTAACTTTCCAGGTAATGTTCGCCAACTGGAAAACATCTGCCACTGGCTGACCGTGATGGCGCCAGCCCAGGTGATTGAAGCCAAAGACCTGCCGCCCGAATTGTTGTTGGTTGAGAAGCCGAAACCGGACCTGGCTGATGTGCAGGGCAAGGCCGACAGCGGTGTGCCTGATCGCGCTGATCGCCCGGGCAGCACTGCCAGCACCGCCAATTCGGCAGCGCCGCGTGACAGCATGACAGCGCCGGGTGTGGGTCCGGTCACGGAAGCATGGGCTGGAGCAAGCGCTGCGGCAGCGGCTCAAGCAGCTGGCGGCGATCTGGGTGCTTCAACGGCCTTTGCTGAAGCCACCGTTGCCAATGCGGAAGGCGTTGCGGTCGCAGCGGGAGGCCTGGGTGACTCAACTGCCTGGTTGGTCGACCTGGAGCGCACAGCGCGCCGTTTGCTCGACGCTGGCCATGCTGATGTCTGGGACGAACTCAGCCGGCAGTTTGAAGCCAAGTTGATCCTCACGGCGCTGGACACCACGCGCGGTCGGCGGATTGAAGCCGCTCAGAAGTTGGGCATTGGCCGCAACACCATCACGCGCAAGATTCAAGACCTGGGTTTGGAGTAGTCAGTCGGCACCGCCGCGCCAGCCGCTGATGTCAAAACCACTTACCACGGGCGCCTGACCGCCCCAGCGGCTGCGCATGTGGTTCACAAGGTCTGCGATCGCGTCATCGCTCAGCACATAGGCGAACCCTGGCATGCTGAATGGAACGGTCATTGCGCTGGTTTCGCTCGCAGCGTTTGAAGACACTGCGGACAAGTGTGCCCGGCCTTCCATACCAAAGCCACCAAGCGCAACCAAACGACCCAGGTTAACGGCCGGCTCCATGGCCATCAGGCGGTTGCCGGCCAATGCAGGAACGATCAAGCCACCCGCAGCGGAAACGCCACCTTCGCCGGCCTTTCCGTGGCATCCGGCGCAGTGGTCGTCATAGAGCTTCTGGCCGTTTTCGACGCGCGGGTTGTGCGCTGCTGGCGTCTGGGCTGCTGTCAACGCCGCATGCACTGGCGTTTCGCTGCTGGCGTCTCGAGAGGTGTCGGATGAGCCTGTGGTCTGATGTTGGGGGGCCAGCGACTTGAGATAAACCGCCATGGCTTGAAGGTCTGCAGGCGGCAGGTGCCGTGTGCCAAGTCGCACGACCTCGGCCATCGGTCCTGACACTCGGCCTCGCGGCGCTACACCGTCGCGCAGCAAGTCGACGATTTCACTGACAGGCCAGTCGCCCACGCCAGCCTCATGGTTGGATTCGAGAGAAGGTGCATACCAAGCGCTGCCGGCCATCAGGCCACCGCCAAAGTTTTTGTGCTGGTCGCCACCCTTGCGCCCGCCCAATGCGTTGCGCCCTGCGTGGCAAGCGCCGCAGTGTGCAACGGTGTTCACCAAATAGGCGCCGCGGTTCCACTCGGGGCTTTGGGCGGGCTCATCTCGCCATGCACCCGTCCGGAAGAAGAGCGTGCGCCAGGCTGCGAGAGCCCATTCGGTGTTGTAGGGCGGCTTCAGCTCATGGGGCTTGTTGGCCTTCGCAACGGGCGGAACAGTTCGCAGCCAGGCGAAGAGGGCGTCACTGTCAGCCCGTGTGATGCGCGTGAATTCCGTGTACGGGAAAGCGGGGTTGAGGCGGCGGCCGTCGCGCCCCACGCCGTGGTGCAGTGCGAGCCAGAAGTTGTCTGCGGTCCATGCACCCAGGCCCGTTGCATCATCAGGTGTGATGTTGGAGCTGTACGCCGTGCCGAAGGGCGTGGTGATGGCACGCCCGCCGGCGAAGGGCAGACCACCGCGCTCGGTGTGGCAGGCTAAACAATTGCCGGCACGAGCCAAATTCGACCCGCTTGAAAGCACCGCAGGTGTCACGGGTGCAGGGCTGTGGCTTGGCAAGCTCGGTGGGCTGTCCAGCCAGAGTACGCCGTAGGCCAGCACCAGGCCGATGAAGCCAGCGCCCATCAACCATCGGGTTAGGCGGCCCAGTGTGCGGTGGCTGGTTCGGCTCATGTTGTGATCCAAGAATCGCCTCAGCGCTCAGGCGCCTGCGCGCCGCCGCAGTTCAAAGCCCCAACCTTGGGCGCGTTTTGATGTTGGGCAGGCGCCGCGCGGGATTGGTCTGGCACAGGTTGGCTGGACAACCAAGCACTGACGGCCGTCACGTCAGCACCGCCCAAGCGTTTGGCGACCTGGCCCATGCAATCGGGTGCATGGGCACGACGCAAGCCGGTTTGCCATGCACCCAATTGCGCGGCCAGATAGTCACGGGGCAAGCCCAGCAGCCCCGGGGTTGCTGGTAAAACGCCCGTGAGCAAACGGCCATGGCAGTCAGCGCAAGCGGGCAGTTGCGCTGCAGCATCACCGTACAGAGCCAATTGCTGCCCACGGGCCCATTCGGCTGGTGGAGCCCGGGTTGACGTGGGGGCCGGGTACGGCAAGTCCAGTGAAGCAAAGTACTCGGCCACTTCGCGCAGTGCGGCATCGCTCAAGGGGCCCACCAAGCGCACCATG
The DNA here is from genome assembly GCA_965249635.1 of Rubrivivax sp. Classification (GTDB taxonomy): domain Bacteria; phylum Pseudomonadota; class Gammaproteobacteria; order Burkholderiales; family Burkholderiaceae_C; genus Rubrivivax. Next base: position 1,585,068 of record OZ252249.1, read on the forward strand.
GGGCCATAGTGGCGGCGCCCATCGCGGAAGGCGATCAATTGGTTGTACAAGTAAGCCGCTGGCTTGCCTGCAATGCGTGGGCGGTAGCCGTCCGGCGCTGCGCGCCCCTCTTTGCCATGGCATACCGTGCAAGCGGCCATGCGCTGCGCCATGGTGTCTTCGATGTTGGCTGGTGCGGCTTGGCCATGCGTAAGGGCGCCGCCAGCCGCCAGCGCAAGCAGCGAACGCCGCGTGGTGCGCAGCAGGCGAGGTATCCATGCAATTGCCATAGGTGGCGCTTATTTTCCAATGAAGCACGCGTTCGACTCTCTGAGCCTCGGGGGATGTCCGCTTGACGGTGTATTGCCCGCCTGCTTATGGTCGCTAATTTCCCTGATCATCAAAGATTGTTGAAGGAAGCAGCATGATGAACCGCACGTTGATCTTGGGCGCTGCGCTGTGCACGCTGGCGCTGGCCGCGCAGGCACGCATCACCCGTATCGTGATCGACGAAACCGTGGCTTTGCCTGCAGGGCCTGGGCCGGCTTATGAACAGGTGGCCGGCCGCGCCTTTGGCGAGCTGAACCCCAAGTTGCCAGGCAACGCGCTCATTCAAGACATCCAGCTGGCCAAAGAGCACGACGGCAAGCTGCACTATGTGGCCACTTTTCTCCTCACCAAACCCGTGGACATGACGGCCGCCAGCGGCATGCTCTGGCACGACGTACCGAACCGGGGACGCAACTTCCCGATGGCGCCCGCAGAGCGAGCAGCAGGTGACGTGCTGCTGGCCAGTGCCTGGCAAGGCGACAACGCGGGCGCCACCGCGGTGCGCGACACCGCGTCGGTGGCGGGCATGCACTGGCTTCAACTGCCGGTGGCAAGGGGGCCGGACAAGCGAGGCGCGCGTGGCGAGCCCATCGCCGGCGAAGTCTTCGGGCGTATCGTCAACCGCAGCGGGCCAGCCTCTCAACCCTTGCTGGTGCAGACCAACCCCGTACCGTACAAGCCTTTGAGCTTGGATACTGCAAAGGCCCGTTTGGTCTCGCGTGGCGGTGAAGACCAGAACGGCCGTGTCACCGACGAAAAAATCATTCCGGCAGATGAGTGGGCCTGGGCAAAGTGCGACGCCAACAAGCCGTTCCCGGGCACACCCGACCCCACCCAGATCTGCCTGAAATCAGGCTTTGACCCCAAGCGCCTCTACCAAGTGGTGTTCACCGCAGCCGAACCTTACGTGCTGGGCGCAGGCTTCGCAGCCTGGCGCGACGTGGCCCAGTTTTTCAAGACTGCGCGCACCGACGACCACGGCACGCGCAACCCCTTGCGCGTGGATGGCCGGCGCGTCATCACGCACAGCATCGGGCGCGGCATTTCGCAGTCGGGCAACTTTCTGCGCGGTTGGTTGCACCTGGGCTTCAACCAAGCGGAAAACCGCACGCAAGTGCACGACGGCCTATGGCCCATCATTGCGGGGCGGCGCATTGCCTTGAACTTCCGTTGGGCTCAACCGGACGGCGTTTTAGAGCTCTATCAAGCTGGCAGCGAGGGCCCGCAGTGGTGGCTGCCCGCGCCCGACCCGGTGCGCGGTTTGCCGCCCGGTGTGAAGTCTGCAGGCATCCTCGGCCGCTGCACAGCCAGCAAAACTTGCCCCAAGGTCGTGGAGCACTTCGGTTCGGCCGAGGTGTGGGCCTTGAAGCTCACACCTGAATGGATCGGCACCGACGCCAAGGCCGATTTGCCGCTGCCCGACACGGTGCGCCGTTACTACATCGCCAGTTCCAACCACGGCGGCGGCGCTGGCGGTTTTGATACCAGCTTGCCAGGCGTTGGGTTGCCTGCCACCGGGCCCGCCTGCCCTGGCAACAACTTTGGTATAGCGGTCTTGCCCGCCAACCCCATGCCCCATGTGCAAACGGTGAACGCCATTCGGCATCACTTCAAACGTTGGGTGGTTCAAGGCGTGCCGCCGCCGCCCAGCCGCTGGCCCAAGCTGGCTGATGGCACGCTGGTGCCTGCCAACAAACAGGCCATCGGCTTCCCCACGCTGCCGGGCCTGCGGCCTACCGTGCCCGAGGCCGACTTCATCATGCCTGTGCACGATCTGGACTGGGGCCCGCAGTTCAATGCCTTGGATGGCTCCGGTGTGCCCACGCTCGCACCACCCGTCATCAAGCAAGTGTTACCCATGTTCGCGCCCAAGGTGGATGCTGACGGCAATGAACTAGGCGGTGTGCCGGTGGTGCTGGCCGATGCGCCGCTGGGCACCTACCTCGGCTGGAACATCACGGCCGGTGGCGCACGGCCCTTCCACGAGGGGCAGATCTGCAACTACGTGGGCGGCATGATTCCGTTTGCGCGCACCAAGGCTGAGCGAGAAGCGCGCAGTGACCCGCGGCTCTCGCTGGAAGAGCGTTACACCAACCACGCAGGTTATGTGCAGGCTGTGCAGCGTGCGGCAGCGCGGGCTGTAGAGAGCGGCTTCTTGCGGCCTGCCGATGCGCAAGCCCTTCAGCAAGCGGCGAGCAACAGCAAAGTGCTCAAATGAAGGTCTTCGCACATTGAAGCGCCATCATGAACCTCCATCACAAACTTCAGCAGCGCGCGGCCCAGGGCAAACCCATCCGCGTGGGCCTGATTGGCGCGGGCAAATTCGGCAGCATGTACTTGGCCCAGGTGCCGCGTACGCCCGGCATCCATCTGGTGGGCATCGCCGACCTGTCGCCGGAAGCTGCTTGCCGCAATTTGGAGCGCGTGGGTTGGGAGCCGCACCGAGTGCAGGCCACCAGCCTTGAAAACGCGCTGCGCGACGGCAATACGCATGTGGGTGAAAACTGGCAGGCGCTGGTGCGCCACCCTGCCATCGACGTGGTGGTGGAGTGCACAGGCAACCCGATAGCGGCGGTGGACCACTGTCTGGAAGCCTTCGCGCATGGCAAACATGTGGTCAATGTGACCGTGGAAGCCGATGCTTTCTGCGGCCCGCTGCTCGCGCGCAAGGCGGCCGATGCGGGCGTTTTGTATTCCTTGGCGTTTGGCGACCAGCCGGCGCTTATTTGCGACCTGGTCGACTGGGCACGCACCTGTGGCTTCCCCGTGGTGGCGGCCGGCCGTGGCCACAAGTGGTTGCCGCACTTCAGCGAAAGCACCCCGGACACGGTGTGGAACAACTGGGGCCTCACGCCCGAGCAGGCTGCGCGTGGCGGCTTGAATCCCAAGATGTTCAACAGCTTTCTCGATGGCAGCAAACCCAGCATTGAAAGCACAGCCGTGGCCAATGCCACGGGTCTGGCGGTGCCCAGCAATGGTTTGCTTTACCCACCCGCCAGTGTGGAAGACATTCCCTTTGTCACGCGCCCTGTCAGCGAAGGCGGTGTCTTGGAGAAGAAGGGCATGGTCGAAGTCATCTCTTCTCTGGAAACCGATGGCCGCGTCATCCCCTACGACATCCGCATGGGCGTGTGGGTGACGGTGGAGGGCGAAACCGCCTACATCCGCAATTGCTTTGAAGAGTACAAGGCCCACACCGACCCTACAGGCCGCTACTTCACGCTGTACAAGCGCTGGCATTTGATCGGTCTGGAAGTGGGCTACTCCGTGGCCAGTGTGATGTTGCGCGGCGAGCCCACGGGTGTCGCGCAAGCTTGGAATGCCGATGTCGTGGCCACCGCCAAACGTGACTTGAACCCCGGAGAAATGCTCGATGGCGAAGGGGGCTACACCGTGTGGGGCAAGTTGCTGCCCGCTGCCACTTCCTTGAAAATGGGCGGCTTGCCGCTGGGCCTGGCGCATCAGGTCAAGCTGGTGCGCGCGGTGAAAAAGGGTCAAAGCCTGACCTGGGCGGATGTCGCCATGGATACTTCAACCAAAGCCTATGCGGTGCGCCGCGAGATGGAAACGATCTTTGCTTGTTAAGCGTTTGACTTCTTTCAAGACCCTTTGACCTCGCCTGCAAATTTGCCGCTGCGCTTGATTCGCCGATTGGCCTGGGCGCTGGCTGTTGCGTTGCTGCTTTCGCAGTCGGCGTTGCGGCTGCACGCCAGCCAGCACGATCTGCATCACGCCGTTGCGCGGGATCACGCGCTGGCGACGTACTCGGATTCTCAGCATCTAGAAATCGACGACAGGGATGCCTGGGGTCACGCGCTGGGCAGTGCGCAGTGCCAGTGGTTGGACCACCTGCTTGCAAGTTGCGCACCGACTTCGCAAGCAGGCGCTTTGCAGGCCATGCCCACAGTGGGTATGGCGCCCTTGGTAGGGCCTGCCAGTCCCCTTCCCGGCAGGGCCACGCGGCCCTATGAAGCACGCGGCCCGCCCCGGGCCTGAAAGCTCCACCCTCACAGGCCAAAGCGGCAGCTGCAGAAATCGCAGCAACAGCCGCTACTGGCTTTATTCGTTTGATGGTTTGCCGGCGCCCGCGTGCACCGGCGGAGATGCTTCATGAAAAAGATTCTTTTGATGGCTGCCTTGCCGGCAGCTGTGGCTGCGGCTTGGGCGCAGCCGGTTTCACAAACGGTCGTGGTCACGGGCAACCCCTTGCGGGTTGAAGACGCCACCAGCCCCACCTCGGTTTTGGCGGGCAACGCACTGGTTCTGCGCCGGGGTTCGTCTCTGGGCGAGACCTTGAACAGCTTGCCGGGTGTCAGTTCGACTTACTTCGGTCCCAATGCCAGCAGGCCGGTCATTCGGGGCCAAGACGGCGACCGCATTCGCATGTTGAGCAATGCCGGTGCCTCCCTCGACGCATCCAGCTTGAGCTTCGACCATGCGGTGCCCATCGACCCCTTGTTGGTTGACCGCATCGAAGTTTTGCGCGGCCCGGCAGCGCTGATGTACGGCGGCAGTGCCATCGGCGGCGTGGTCAATGCCATTGACAACCGCATTCCCCAGCACCGGCTCGACGGTATGGCTGGTGCGGCTGAAATCCGCATGGGCGGGGCTGCGAACGAACGTGCGGCCACCGCTTGGCTTGAACGCGGTTTCAGCGGCGCAGGCGGCAATATGGTGCTGCACGCCGACGCGTTCGGGCGCCGCACATCCAACCTGCGGGTGCCCGCATTCGACAGGCCCTTGGATGACGGCAGCACTGAGCGGCGTACCCGCGTGGTCAATTCAGCCAGCGAAGCTTCCGGCGGTGCGCTGGGCGCATCTTGGCTGAGTGACCAAGTAAGCGTGGGCCTGTCCGTCGACAGCTACCGCAACGACTACGGCGTGGTCGCGGAAGAGGACGTCACCATCCGCATGCGCCGCGACAAAGTGGCCTGGTCGGGCGAGTTTCGCAACCCCGGCGGATTGGTCCGCGTGTGGCGCGCGCAAGCGGCCGGCACCGATTACCAACACCAGGAAGTGGAAGGCGATGGTGCGGTGGGCACCACGTTCAAAACGCGCGGCGGTGACGCGCGCCTGGAGGCCGTGCACCAGCGCTTCAGTCTGGGCAGTGGTCAGATCGAAGGGACTGTAGGCCTTCAGCACGAAGCGGTGAATTTCTCAGCGCTGGGTGATGAAGCCTTTGTGCCCTCGACACGCACACGGCAGAACGCCGTCTTTCTGGTGGAGCGCTGGACTTTTGGTGAGAGGGGCCACTTGAGCGCAGGGCTGCGCCAAGAGCAGCTTCGTGTGCGCTCGGCTGGCGACGCGGATGTCGCAGTGCTGCGGTTTGGGCCCGCACTGGAGCGCCGCTTTTCGCCAAAAAGTGCGTCGCTGGGCGGCGCGTTGAACGTCGCGCCCGGATGGCAGTTATCCTCGGGCTTGTCCTACACGGAACGCGCCCCGACCAGTTATGAGCTGTATGCCAATGGGGTTCACGCGGCCACGGGTGCTTACGAACGAGGGGACAAACAGCAAGCCATCGAGCGCGGTCGGCACCTTGAGCTGGCCTTGGCTTGGCGCAGCGGCGCCAACGCGGTCAAGGTGCAAGTCTTCGATGCGCGCTTTTCCAACTACATCGTGCTGGAAGCCTCAGGTGAGCCTGATTTTGTGAGCGACGAAGGCGACGCCTTTCCAGTCTTGGCCTTCAGAGGCAGCCGCGCTCGGCTGCGCGGCTTGGAAGTCGAGGGCCAATGGCGGCTGATGTCCGGCCCACGCAGCCTGGACCTCGATGCCAAGCTGGACCTGGTGCGCGGTACGCAACTCAGTTCGGGTGAGCCGCTGCCGCGTCTGGCGCCGATGCGCATTCAAGCGGGCTTGAATTGGTTCGACGGCCCTTGGACAGCGCGCTTGGAGCTTCAGCATGCAGCGCGCCAAAGCCGTGTGCCCAGCACGGACTCGGCAACCGCTGGCTCGACCATGGTCAATGTGTCGGTCAGCCGCAGCTTCAAATGGGGTGGCTCTGAGGTTTTGGCCTATCTGAAGGCCAACAACCTGGGCGACACGCTCGCTTACAGCGCCGGCACTTTGAGTTCGGTGCGGGGGTTGACGCCGCTGCCGGGGCGTGCGGTGCTGGCAGGCCTGCGCGTGGCGTTTTAGGCGCAAACTGGACGGTTCTGCATGCGATTGGCTTGTGGGGCCGCATCAGAACCGCGCGAGACGGCCGATATGGCTTCTTAGGGGTCTTGGTATCGGCTGCGGTGGTCGAGTGCCAAAATCAGTCCGCCGTGTCGGCCTCGGCTCTCCACTTGCAACAACGGCGTGTTCGCCCACCTTCCATGCTGACTGCCCAGATGAACAGCGCGCGCATCGACGCCAAGGCCCTGCGCCAAGCACTGGGGCGTTTTGCGACCGGGGTGACCATCGTCACCTGCCTGGACGCCGACGGCACGCGCCAGGGCTTGACCTGCAATTCATTCAGCTCGCTTTCGCTGGACCCGCCCTTGGTGCTGTGGTCTTTGCGCAGCGTGAGCCAGAGCCTGGCTTCGTTTCGTCACGCCTCGCACTGGGCGGTGAATGTGCTGAGCGAGGGGCAGGTTGACCTGTCGCGCCGCTTTGCCACGCCCGTGGAGGATAAATTTGACGAAGGTGTCTGGTCTGAAGGTGAGGGTGGGGCACCTGTTTTGTCAGGCTGTTCAGCTGTGATCGAATGCGCCCGTCACGACGCCCTTCAAACCGGCGATCATTGGCTCTTCATCGGCCGGGTGCTGAACCTGTCGGAAGCGCCCATCGCACCGCTGGTTTTTCAGTCGGGCCGTTACCACCTTTTGGGCGAAATTTTGTAATCTTCATGCGAGACCTGCGTCTGGAAGCCAAATGGATTGACCTGTTTGCGCGGGTCTTCAAGCTCAATGGCGTACAGGCCGGCGACGTGTGTGCTGTACTCAGCGAGACCCAAACGCGTGCCGATTTGCCGCAATTGGTTGAACTGGGCCTGCTGCAGTTGGGTGCCAAGCCCTTTCATCTGATGCTGCCTGCGCGGCCACTGACCGCGCCCGTGCCGGTGCGTTCCACAGGTGCCAGCGATGCGATTGGCGGTTTGCAGCCGGTGGTCGAGGCCTTGGCTCGAAGCAGCTTTGTAGCTGACTGCACGGTTGAAGGTTTGCAGCACGCGTCCGAGCTGCCGGCCATTCTCAAAGGCGGTGCGCGTGTGCTGGCTATCAGCCACGAGCACCCTGAAATTCTGGAACGAGGCGAGCCCAAAGCCGAAGACGAAGCGCCGGTGCGCGATGCCATGCGGCGCCTGAAGGCTGCTCAGCACATGCACGTGAGTTCGGCCGTGGGCACAGACTTGCGCATCAGCCTGCAGGGCGCGCGCGTGGGTGGCGTGTGGGGCTTCACAACCAAGCCAGGCACGTTGTCACATTGGCCGGCTGGTTTGGTGTTGGCCTTCCCGGCAGCGGACAGCGTGCAGGGCCGTTTGGTGATGGACCGGGGCGATGTCAACCTCACGTTCAAACGCTATTTGCAAGACCGCATTGAACTGACAATTGAAGACGACCACGTCACACGCATTGACGGACTGGGTGTGGATGTTGACCTCATGCGCGGTTACTTCGAAGCCTGGGGCGACCGCTCGGCCTATGCCGTGTCGCATGTGGGTTGGGGCCTGAACCGTGCTGCGCGCTGGGACGCCATGAACTTCTACGACAAGGCCGATTTCAACGGCACCGAATTGCGTGCCTTTGCCGGCAACTTCCTTTATTCGACGGGTGCCAACGAAGTGGCCGGGCGGCACACACTGGGCCACTTTGACTTGCCCATACGCAACTGCACGGTGAGCCTGGACGGTGTGCCCGTGGTTGAGGCCGGGCGCTTGCTTTAACGCCTCCGGAACAAGCCATGCTGGCCTACGACCTGCTCGGCACCGGCGCCACCACAGTGGTTTTGCTGCATGGCGTGGGTGGTGGGCGCTGCATTTGGGACGCCGCGCACAGCGGCACTGCGCAGGCGCTGGCCGATGCCGGCTACCGCGTGCTGGCGCTGGACCTTCCGGGCTATGGCGATTCACCATTGCCACGAAGTTTGAGTACCGCCGTGATGGCGCAGCAGGTGGCGGCCACGCTGAGGGAAATGAATGCGCGCCCCGCCGTTGTGCTGGGCCACAGCATGGGCGGCATGGTGGCGCAAGAGCTGGCCGCGCAAGACCCTGATGCCGCCTGCGCGCTGGTCTTGGCCTGCACCTCGCCGGCCTTTGGCAAACCCGGTGGTGATTGGCAACACCAATTTTTGCGCGACCGCCTGGCGCCGCTCGACCAAGGCCTGGGTATGCCGGGCTTGGCGCCACGCTTGGTGAACGGCATGGTGGCGCCCAACACACCGGCCGACGCCGTAGAGCGTGGCGTGGACGTGATGCGCCGGGTGCCTGAAGCCACGTACCGCGCGGCCTTGCAGGCCATCGTCAACTTCGACCGCCGAGCAGACCTGCCGCGCTTGGCGATGCCTGTGCTGTGCCTGGCAGCAGAATTTGACCGCACCGCACCACCCGACATGATGCAGCGCATGGCCGCCAAGGTGCCCGGCGCGCACTATCACTGCTTGGCTGGCGCAGGCCATTTGGCGAACGTCGAAACCCCCGCAGCCTTCGCCCAAGCTGTGATTGAATTTCTTGACAGACACGTTGACAAGCATGTTGACAACAAAGTTGGACTACAAGGTTCGAAAAGGACCGCAGAGTGAGGAGCTCCCATGGCCGCCATTGCGCACATCGCAGGCAATCCTGAACGCCTGACCGCCCAGCAGCGCGAACTGATTGACCTGGTTGCCACGCTGGGCCGCGAGCGCTTTGCGCCGCGCGCCGCGGCTTACGACCGCGAGGCCCGTTTCCCTTTTGAAAACTATGCCGACCTTCGCGATGCCGGCTTGCTCGGCATTTGTGTGCCCAAGGCCTACGGTGGCCTGGGCGCCGACTTCAATACCTACGTCCTAGTGGCCGCCGAAATGGGCCGTCACTGCGGCACCACGGCGCTGACCTGGAACATGCACGTCAGCACGTCCATGTGGTCGGGCTTCATCGCCGACGCTCTGGACATGAGCGACGAACAACGCGCCGCACACGAGCGGCGCCGGCGCGTGCACTACGAGCGCATGCTGCAAGGCAAGATCTACGCGCAGCCGTTTTCAGAAGGCGGCAGCGCGGCAGCAGGCAAGGCGCCGTTTGGCACCCTGGCGCGCAAGGTAGATGGCGGTTACGTGGTGAGCGGCCGCAAGATCTTCGCCTCACTGTCTGGCGCGGCGGACTACTATGGCGTGCTGTGCACGTTGGACAAGCCAGGCGCCACGCAGCGCGACGCCATGTACGTGTCCGTGCCGTCCGATGCGCCCGGTGTAACGGTATTTGGCGACTGGGACCCACTGGGCATGCGCGGCACGGTTTCGCGCAACCTCGATTTCAAAGACGTCTTTGTGCCGGACGACGCCTGCATGATGCCGGACGGCTTGTACTTCCAGGCCGCCAGCCGCTTCCCGCACATGTTTGCCACGCTGTCGCCCACCTACATGGGCTTGTCGCAGGCGGCCTACGACTTCACGGTGCAATACCTGCGCGGTGAAGTGCCGGGCATGCCGCCCGTGAAGCGGCGCATGTACCCCACCAAGCAAATCGCCGTGGCCGAGATGCGCATCAAGCTGGAACAAACCCGTGCGCTGTTCTTGCAGAACGCCCGCGACGCGCGTGTGGACCCCGACCGCGAAACGCGCATGCGCTTGTACGCTGCGCACTACACCATCATGGAAAATGCCAATGATTTGGCGCGTTTGGCTATTCGCACCTGCGGCGGGCAATCTATGCTCAAGTCCCTGCCGCTGGAACGCATTTACCGCGATTCGCGCTGCGGCTCGTTGATGCTGCCCTGGACGGCTGAACTGTGCATGGACCGGCTGGGCCGCGAGTGCCTGTACGAACCCGGCGAGCGCGACGAAGTCATCGAATGACGGGTGGCGTGCCCGGCGTTTTGCAGCAGGTTTGGCGCCAGCAATGGCTGGCGCAGCCGGATGCTTTTTTGCTGGAAGACGCCTCGGGTCAATTCACCCGTGCGGGTTTCGAAGCGCTGATCGAGGCGCAAGCCGCCCAGCTATTCCATGCCGGCACTCAAGCCACCGACATCGTGGCCTGGCTGGGCCACAACAGTGCGCGCCAACTGGCCACGCTGCTGGCTTGTGAGCGGCTGGGCGCGGTGTTCATGCCCTTGAACTGGCGGCTGACTGTGAGTGAACTCTTGACCCAATTGCTGCATGCTGGAACTGCCGCCCTGCTGTTCGACGATTCCTGCTCCGGGCAGGCATCGGCCCTGTGCAGCGCCTGGCAAGACCAAGGCAAGCCTATTCACGCGGCAGCGCAGCCCGGCGACCTGCTGCTGGTCTACACGTCGGGCACCACCGGTGAACCCAAAGGTGCCATGCACACGGCCGCGCAGGTGGCCGCCAACGCAGCCAAGGCCATCGAAACCCAAGGGCTGAGTATTGAAACCCGCACGCTGGCTGTGCTGCCGATGTTTCATGTGGGTGGTCTGTGCATTCAACTTTTGCCCACGGTGCTGGCTGGCGGCGCCGTGCGTTTGCACCCGCGGTTTGATCCGGGCGCTTGGTTGGCTGATGTACAAAGTTGGCTTCCTTCGACCAGCGTTTTGGTCCCGGCAACGATGCGCGCTGTCATCGAGCATGCGCAATGGCCAGACACTCCGCTGGATTCGCTGGACTTCATCTACACCGGTTCGTCCGTGGTGCCGGTGTCGCTCATAGAGAAGCTCCACCTGCGCGGTGTGCCCGTGGCCCAGGTCTACGGCTCCACCGAGACGGGCCCGTTCTCCATCGCTTTGAAGCCCGCAGAGGCACTTGCGCATGCCGGCAGTGTGGGCAGCGTGTTGCAGGGTGTGCAGGCGCGGCTGGTGGATGATCAGGGCACTGATGTGCCCGATGACGCAGTGGGCACCGTGGGTGAGCTTTGGCTGCGTGGCGACAACGTGATGCGGGGCTACCACCGCGCGCCGGAACACCCTGATTTTGTGGACGGCTGGTTCCGCTCGGGCGACCTGGCGCGGCGCGACGCTGAAGGCCGGTTTGAGATCGTGGGCCGCAGCAAAGATATGATCATTTCCGGCGGCGAAAACATCTACCCGGCCGAAATTGAAAACCTGGTGACCGGCATTCCCGGCGTTGCCGAATGTGCGGTGATTGGCCTGCCCGACGAGCGCTGGGGCGAAATGCCCGTGCTGTGCATCGTGCCTGCTGCTGGCGTTGCCCTGAATGTGGCCGCCGTTCGCGCGGCCTACGAAAACAAGCTGGCGCGTTTCAAACACCCGCGCCAGGTGGTGCAGTTGCCCAGCCTACCCAAGACAGCTTTGGGCAAAGTGCAGAAGTCCACCCTCGCAGCAGCCGTACTTCAATCAACCGCCCCCGCTGGCTGAACACGCCGCTGCAGTCCACTGCACGGCTTGCAAAACATCTTTGCCTGGGCCCGATTGAACAAAGGCCACCACCGCCCAATCGCGCGGCTGCGCGCCGGCGGGCAGGTCAAATTTGAGCTGGTGTTTGCCCATAGGCAGGGCGGCACTCCACTCGCGCACCACGTGGTCGTTGCCCAGGTTTTCGCCTCGGTTTTCGCCGGCCTTCACGGCGGTGCGAAGTCCGTTTTGTTTGAGCGCGACTCGCAGCTCACTGCCAGCTTGCGGACCTGAGGCCGCTCCTGAAGTCAGCACGTGCGCCTGCACGTCCAGCAGAAGCTGCGCGCCACTGATGTGGCCAGCCATCTCGATGCGTACGGAAGCCGGCGATTCATTGATGGCTTTGATGCGGCGGCCGGTCTGTGCCTCGGCAGACCAGTCGCGCGCTTCGCGGCCGTGTATGAAAACACCCGGCGTGTAGACCGTGTTGTTTTGATTGGCTGTGGCCCACTGGCGCTGGCGTTCATTGAATTCGCGTTTGGCGAAAGGGTCTTTCCAGCCGATGTAGTCCCAGTAGCCCACATGCAGGGCGATGGGGATGGCCTGACTGGGGCGGTAGCGCTGCGAAAAGCCAGACAGCCAGCGGTCGGCCGGCGGGCAGCTGGAACAGCCTTGCGAGGTGTACAACTCAACCAAGGCCACGCGGTGCGCTGGGCTTAGCGCTTTGCAGCTGGCTTGGGCGGATGCCGGTTTAGGGGCGGCTGTTGCGGCTGCCGTAGTGCCGCTCACCCAGGTGAGAAAGCAAGCCAAGGCGGCGCAAGCCTTGCTGCGGGTGTGCTGGCGTTGGGTCATGGTGCACCTTGAGCTGAGGTATGCCTCATTCGGTGCCGGGAGTCTGTTGGTTACGCTGTGTTCAGTTTGCTCATCGCGGTCAGCCTTGTGCGAACAGGCACAGCATCGTCACGTCGTCGTGCGCTTGTCGACCGTTGACATGCTGCACCAGTTCGGCGTGCATCTTGGCCAGCAGCTCATGTGGGCCGTGGGCGGCCGCGCTGAATAAGGCGGCTACGCGGTGCTCGCCAAAAGCTTCGTCCATTGGATCCAGCGCTTCAGGTAAGCCGTCCGTGGCCAACAGGATGCGGTCGCCGCGCTGCAGCGTGGTGCGGCGGGGCTGGTAGGTCTGGTCGGCCATCATGCCCAGCGCCAAACCTTCAGGCGGCAGGCGCTCGGCGCTTGCGGCGCCTTGGCGCAAGAGCATGGGCGAATCGTGCCCCGCGTTGATGTAGTCGAGTTGCCCCGTCGCGGGGTCCAGAATGGCCGTGAACACTGTGGCGAACATGTTGTCACGCGCATGCTCGGTGGCGACATAGTCGTTGGTAAAGCTAACGGCGTTAACCAGCAGCGACGCAGCATCTTGCCCGCGTGCGGCATGTTGCAGGTTGATGCGCAGCAGGCTGCGAAACAGCGCCATGTACAGCGCCGCGCCCACACCTTTGTCGCACACGTCGGCGATGGTGAAGGCCAGGCGGCCGTCGGGCAGCACCAGCGCGTCGTAGAAGTCACCGCCTACGTGTTTGGCGGGAACGCACACGGCCGCTACAGGCCAGCCGGGTAGCTGCGGCAGTGTGTCCGGCAAGAAACCCAGTTGAATCTTTTGTGCAATGGCCATCTCGCGTGACAGCGACTGCAGCAGCGCCGCGTTCAAGTCAGCCACTCGCTTTTTGTTCAAAGACGATTCGATGCGTGCTTTCAGCACCACGGGGTTGAAGGGTTTGGTGATGTAGTCCTCAGCGCCCAGCTCCAGGCAGCGTACGACGCTGTCTACGCCGTCGATGGCTGTCACCATCACCACAGGTATGTCGGCCAGCAGCGGGTCGGCTTTGATCTGCGCCAGCGCCTCGTAGCCGTCCATGTCGGGCATGGTGATGTCCAGCAGCACCAGGTCAAAGCGCGCGCCGCGCATGCCAGCCAATGCCTCGCGTCCGCTGGCAGCAAAGGCGATGGAATGCCCCAGACGCTGCACGCGGCGCGCCAGGAGATCGCGGTTGACCTCCAGGTCGTCCACGATGAGCACATGTGCTGCTGCCTGGCCGCTTGTGGTCTGGGTGCTCATGTTGCGGCCTCGGTCGGCTTGTCGGCTTGGCTGCTTAACAGCCTGCGCAGAAGCGGCAGTTCGCGTTCTGTGGCCTGCTCCCCTTGCTTCACCAATTGCGGAATGAGATGCAGGTCGCGCAAGCCCACGACCTGACCGAATTCAGGAATGACGGGAACGATTTCCGCGTGATGCGCCAAGCTGTGGAAGGCAAACTGCGCGCGCATCAAATGGTTGCTAGACACCGCCAGCACCTGCCGCACCAGCGCGACACCGGAATCAATGTCCGGCTGCAGCGGGTCTTCAAAACCCATTGCCAAAATGATGTTCGCGCCTTCGCGGATGGCCACATCGACTGGCAAGGGGTTGCAGATGCCGCCGTCCACCAGCAGCCTGCCTTCAATCTCCCATGGCGGAAGCACCAGCGGAATGGCCAGTGACGCGCGCATTGCATCGAAGACCGGCCCGCGCGACAGCACCACCTGTTCACCTGTATTGATATCGGCTGCCACGAGGTGCAGGGGGGTCTCAAGGTCCTCGAAGCGCACGCCCTTCATGTGCTCTTGGCCATAGCGGTTGAACGCGCGGTCCTTCATCAGGCCGAACTTGCGGTCGTGCCCCAGCCAGCGCGCAAAGACTGCGCGCAGGGCATGTCGGTAGCTGAAGGAGCCAAAGCTGTGTTCCATTCCCTCGGTGTACTGCGCAATGCCCTTTGGAATATCGACACCGCCCGCGGCGAGCCAGTAGCCCACGGCAGCGCCCCCGCTGCAAGCAACGATGAGGTCAATCTCAATCCCTTCGCGTTGCAATACCGCCAACGCGCCAAAGGCCGAAACGCAGCGCAAACCACCCGCGCCCAACACCAGCGCAATCTTGGGGCGGGTTGCCGTGTTCATGCTCGCAACGTTCAGGTCTGCGGCAATCAATGCGCTGCAGAGGCTTGGGCTTGGTCGGCATCCAGCAGCCTGCGCAGGTAGACAATTTGCTCTCTTGCGGCCTTGGCCCCGGCCTCGATGATGTAGGGCACCTTGTCGGTATCAAACAGCCGGATGCGTTTTTTGAATTCCGGAATGATGGTGATGACCTCGGCGTGGTGCGCCACGCTGTTGAAGGCAAAGCGCGCGCGCAGCAGGTTGTTGGACATGATGGAACTCAGCTGCATGGCAAAACGCCCTGCGCTGCCGATCTCTTCCATCATCGGGCTCTCAAAACCCACGGCGACGATGACCCGCGCGCCGTGTTTGATGGCCACGCTGATGGGCAATGGGTCTGACACATAACCGTCCACCAGCAGCTGGCCGTTCAACTCCACGGGCGCAAAGGCAAAAGGTATGGCCAGGCTGGCACGGATGGCCGGTGCTACCGGCCCGCTGGCCAGGTCCACCAGTTCACCGTCCATGAAATTGGTGGCCGTGATGTGCAGCGGAATTTTCATGTTTTCGATGCGCTCATCGCCAAAGGCTTCTTTCAAGCGGCTGTTGATGAGCTTGTCGTCGCGCATGCCAAAGCGGCTGGCCTTGAAGCCCATCAATTTGGGTGCCAGGGCGCTGAGCATGGCTTTGTTGTTGCGCTTGGCGGTGATCTCCTTGGTCCACATGCGCAGCGTGATGTCGCGCGCCTTATCGGTGTCGTAGCCCATGGCAATCAAAGTGGCAAACAGCGCACCTCCGCTGCACCCGACGACCCGTTCGATACGGATGCCCGCTTTCTGCAGGATGTGCGCCACACCAATGGCCGCCGCACACTTGACGCTGCCCGAACCAATAACCAAAGTCACGCTGGGCTGCGGCGTGTCTGCGGTGGCCAGAACGTCAGCCATGTCAGGCTCCCAGCCCGTAGCTGTTCACAGCGCCGGGCACGTCGTCAAAAATCTTGATGATGCTGGCGAAGCCTGAGAGCGACAGCACGCGCAGCACTGAAGGCTGCACCGCTGCCATGCGCAGGTCACCACCCAGGCGACGGCTTTCTTTCAGCGCGCCGAGCAGCGAGCGCAAGCCCGCGCTGCTGGTGTAGTTGACGTCTTTGAAGTCGCACACCAGGTGCACACGCCCGGTGCCCACGTGCTCGACCAAACTGGTGGTGAGCTGCTCGGCTGTCAGGCTGTCCACGCTGCCGGCGATGGCAATCACGGTGACGTGCTCATGGTGGGTGGTGGCAAGTTCCATGGGGGTTCTCCAGTTTGAAAGACGAAGGCGGGTTAGGCCGGTGGCAGGTGTTTGGTGAGGGTCAGCCGGTTGCCCTCCTCAATGGAATGGCTGTACGTCTGGCGGTCGGTCAGGGCTTGAACCAGATGAATACCCAGCCCGCCGATGGGTCGGTCTTGCCAGCTCAGTGAAAGGTCGGGCGCGGCTTTGGCCAGCGGGTTGAATGGCCGGCCTTGGTCTATGAACGTGAGTTCAAGCTTTGGAGGGTTTCCGCGCCGTTCCAGGCGCAGTTCCAGGCGCAGGCTGCCGGGCTGCTCGGTCGGGTAGGCGTGCTTGAAAACGTTGGCGCAAATCTCGTCCAGCACCACTTGAAAGTTCTCCTGGACACCCGCGTCGATGCTGGCCTGCATGCAAAAGTGTTCCAGCTCGGTTTTGAAACCGGGCAGGCTGGCGTGTACAGCAGGCAGCGAGATGTTGGCCTCAGTGGCTACGCGTGCCACATGGGCTCCAGCAGCAGGGCCACCGGAAACTTCGGCCACCTCAGGTGGCGATGCGGACTTCAGGAAAAGTTCCATCTTGCCCAGCAAGCGCGCCAAATCGACGGGCTTGGTATCGAACTCATCGCAGCCGGCTTCCAGCGCCTTGGCTCGGTCGTCAGACATGGCGTGCGCCGTCAGCGCAATCACGGGCAGGGTGCGCGTGGCCGGGTCGGCTTTGATGCGGCGTGTGGCCTCCCAGCCGTCGATGCCGGGCAGGCTCATGTCCATCAAGACCAGGTCTGGCATTTGAGCGCTGGCCATGGCCACACCCTGCAGACCGTCCACAGCCATGACCACGTCGAAGCCCTTGCGCGCCAAGCGGCGCGAGAGCATCTCGCGGTTCATCTCGTTGTCTTCCACCAGCAAGATCTTGGGCATCGTGACCTCGGGCTTTAACCTGCTGCGCTTGGCTTGGCATTGCCGTTAACGGCAACGCGCGCCGTGAAGCAACTGCCTTGCCCCGGCACGCTGCTCACCGTCACGTCGCCGCCCATCAGTTGGCACAGGCGGCGGCAAATTACCAGCCCCAGCCCTGTGCCGCCGTATTCGCGCGTGGTGCTGGTGTCGGCCTGCACAAAGGCCTGGAACAACTTGCCTTGTTGTTCTGGCGTGAGGCCGATGCCGGTGTCCTGCACGGCAAACACCAGTTGTTCCGGCTGCCCGGCGGATTGTTCGCGGCTTGCGGTAAGCGTGATGACGCCTTGTTTGGTGAACTTGGCTGCGTTCGATAACAGGTTCAACAGCACCTGGCGCAGCCGCGTGGCGTCGGATTCGATCTGCCCAATGTCCGGCGGCACTTGCACCACCAGTCGGTTGCCGTTGGGCTCAATGAGTGGGTGCACGGTTGAAGCGGCGTAGTCCACCAGTTGCTGCACGCTCACGCTGGCAATTTCCAGCTCTATCTTGCCGGCCTCGATCTTCGAGAGGTCCAGCACGCTGTTGATCAGCTCCAGCAGGTGCTTGCCGGCGGACTTGATCTTGTCCAGGTCGCCCATCGTGGTGTCGGTGACGCCTTCCTCGGCCAGCTCTTCTTTCAGCATTTCGCTGTAGCCAATGACAGCGTTCAGCGGCGTGCGCAGCTCGTGGCTCATCATCGCCAGGAAGGCGGACTTGGCGGCGTTGGCGGCCACGGCTTCGTCGCGCGCAGACTGCAGCGCCCGCGTGCTCTCGATCTGACGCAGCCGCATGTCGTTGAAGGCCTTGACGAGTTGGCCCACCTCGTCGCCCTGGTGCATCTTGATCGGCACGAAGTTTGCATCGCTCTGCCGTGAGCTGGCCACCACCTGCGCCATCGGCGCGAGCACGGCGCGCCGCATGGCATAGACCACCACCAGGACCATCAGCAAGGTTCCCACGGCACTGAAGAGGAAGCCACGGTTGCGGTAGCGGCGGCTTTCGTCGAAGACCGGCTTCAGGCTGTAGCTGAGGGTCAGGCGGCCAACCTCCTCGGCTGCCGCGGGTGGACGCTCCACCCGGATAGGCTGCGACAGCTTGCGCAGGTACAGCGGGTCGATCTTGGCGAGCTCGGGGTCGACGTGCTCGAACTCAAACTGGCTACCCAGCTGCAGCTGACCCTTCGCCAGCTCTACGACAGACACGCTGACCACGTTGGGCAGCAGGGTCAGCGCCCGCGAGATAGCGCGCGCCTGCGTCACGTTGTAGTTCCACATCTCCGTGGACAAGGCCTGCGCCGCGCGACGGCCCACCTCGTCGAAGTTCTGCACAGCTTCTTCGACTGCGCGCTGGTCCGCGAAGTGGCGCTGCAGAAGGATCCCGCCCAGCAGCATGCCCAGAGTGGTCGGGACATAAATCCACAAGTACTTCGCCTGCACCGAGCGGCGGTACCAGAAGCGGGAGAGGTTTGAAGATGCAGGTGTCGTCACGGCGTGGGGTGCGGACCAGGGCAGGAGGGTATGTGCCGGCAAGCAAACTACTTCAGCAGCGTGGTCTGCCACGCGCCGTTGACGTAGCGGTTCAGGCTGAAACGGCCTGTGATATCGCCAGCCGCATCGAAGTCCACGGGCCCCGAGGCGCCGTCGTAGTTGATGCGCGCGCCTTGTTTGATCAGCGCCTTGGCCTTGGCAAACTCGCCGGGATAGATGACTGTGCCCTGCGGCCCGGCGATGCGGCGCAAGGCCGCCGGGATCTTGGCCTTGTCTGCGGCGCCAGCGGCTTCTATGGCCAGTGCCATCATGAAGGCAGCGTCGTAGGCATGGGCCACATAGGGGGCGTCCGCTTTGAGCTTGGCGGTGGCGGCCATAGCCAGCCAGCGTCGGTAGCCTTCGCGTTCGGTGTCCGACGCGGCCAGCACAAAAGTCAAACGCGCCAATTGATCCGCACTCAAGGCCGTGGCCAGGTCTTTGGACATCAGGCCGTCCGTACCCACCACGCGCTTCACGCTGGGCTGGGCCAGTACATCTTTCAGGTACTGCACACCACCCGAGCCCGAATACGAAAACAGCGCCACATCGGAAGCGCCTGCGGCTACGGCACGTACCTCGCGCTCGTAATCCGTCTTCTTCGGCTCGTGCGTCTGACTGACCGTGACACGGCCGCCCAGGGCCTTGAAGGCATCGGCAAAGACCTGAGCCACACCTGTGTTGTAGGCGTCGCTGGCGTGGCTCACAGCCACCGTGCGCATGCCCATGCCAAACGCCTGCTTGGCGAGGGCGCTGCCCTTCTGCGCGTCCGACGGCGCGGTGCGAAACACTGTGTCTTGGTCGTTCAAGCCTGTGATCAGCGACGAGGCCGAGGCCACCGACAGCACGGTAAGCCCAGCAGGAATGGTCACCGAGCGCGCCACACGCATGGTCACGCCTGAACACACTGGGCCCACCAAAGCCACGGCGCCGGCTTGGACCAACTGGCGTACCGCCTCGACGCCTTTGTCAGCGTCACAAGCCGTGTCGGCAAAGTTCAAACGGTAGGTGTCGCCCAGCAAGCCGCCTTGTTGGTTGACTTGCTGCGCGGCCAGCTCGGCCCCTTGGCGCATGGCCTGGGCCTGCTCGCCCACCGGGCCGCTCAGCGCAAACGGCGCGCCGACGTTGATATCCGCCGATGCAGCGGTGCAGGCCAATGCCAGCACCACCAGCATGGCACCGCGCAAAGGCATATTCAGCAGGAGTTGCAGCATGGTGGCTTCGCGAGCAAGAGTCATGAGGAGCAGTGTGCAAGCCCGGCTCGCGCACCGCATCTGAGCTTGGTCATAGGCCGACTGGGAGATTCCTCCTAGGCGCTCTGGGAGTTTTCTACCCCCGCAGCTGGGACTTTTCTCCGGTGCGCCCAAGGTCGCCACTTTGCACACTCGGGCCCATGGAACTGAAGAGCCGCGACCGCCCCGCGCCGCACCCCATCGTCCGGGTCGACTACATGGTGCGCCTGTGGGCCATGGCGCCGCTGATGCCTGTTTTTTACCTGGTGTTTCGCGCATCAGGCCGGGACAGCGCGGCGGTCGTCATTTGCCTGCTGCTGTGGGGGCTGGCGTGGCCGCAAGTGGCGCTGTGGGCGGCCACGCGCAGCGCGGACTCCAGGGCCGCCGAATACCGCAACCTGCTGCTGGACACCTTCTTCGTGGGCGCTTGGGTGGCGTCCATCCACTTCAGCCTGTGGCCCAGCGTGATGGTGATGATGTCCATCAACCTGGCTGTGATTGCCGTGGGTGGGTTGAGCTTGCTGTTGCGCGGCTATGTGGGCTTTGCATTGGGCCTGGCGCTTGGTGTGTGGCTTTGCGGGTTTGCAATCCAGCTTGAAACGCCGCTGTGGCCGATGGTCGCCAGCGTGGTGGGTATCTTCCTCACCACCTCGGTCTGGGCCTTTCAGTCACACGGCCAAAGTCGGCGTTTTGTGGACAACCGCAAACTGCTGAAAGAACAGAACCGGCAGATCGAAGAAAAGAGCGCCCTCTTGGAACTGGCTAAGCAACAGGCCGACGCCGCCAACCGCGCCAAGAGCCTGTTTCTGGCCAACATGAGCCATGAACTGCGCACGCCGCTGAACGCCATCATCGGCTACAGCGAACTGCTGCTGGAAGACGCGCAGGACAGCGGCGACAACAGCACCAGCGCCGACCTGAACAAGATCATCGGCGCCGGCAAACACCTGCTGGGCCTGATCAACGACGTGCTGGACCTCTCCAAGATCGAGGCCGGCAAGATGGAGCTGCACTGGGAAGAGGTCCCCTTACGCCCGCTGTTAGACCAGGTGATGAGCAGCATGCAGACCTTGGCGGAACAGAAGGGCAACCGCCTGCTGCTGCAGGATGAAGCCTCGAATGACTTGGGCAGCCTGCGCACCGACTCGACCAAGCTGCGTCAGATGCTGTTCAACCTGCTGGGCAATGCGGCCAAGTTCACCGAGAACGGCGAGATCCAGCTGCATGTGCGGCGCGAGACAACAGAGGCACCTGAAGCTGCGCAGGAATGGGTCGTGTTTGAGGTGGCCGACACCGGCATCGGCATGTCGCCCGAGCAGCAGGCCAAGCTGTTCCAACCTTTCACCCAAGCGGATGAATCCAC
The DNA here is from genome assembly GCA_965249635.1 of Rubrivivax sp. Lineage (GTDB taxonomy): Bacteria > Pseudomonadota > Gammaproteobacteria > Burkholderiales > Burkholderiaceae_C > Rubrivivax. Next base: position 1,606,083 of record OZ252249.1, read on the forward strand.
CACGCGCCAGTTTGGCGGCACGGGTCTTGGGTTGGCGCTGACGCGGCATATTGCCAGCCTGTTGGGCGGCGAGATCAGCCTACGCAGCGCACTGGGTCAGGGCACGACATTTTCGGTGCGGGTGCCCGTGGTGGTGGGGTGACGGTCGCAGAAGCCGCCAGTGCAGCTGCAAGAGCGGATCGGGTCTGAGAAGCCGTGATCCGTTATGCGTTAAACCACGCGCCCGCCAGCCAGGCCCACCACCACACGGCTGTTGGGAATCTTGCTCTCCAAGCCCGTGCGCAGGGTGTCGAAAAAGCTTTGCACGTCGCCCACTTTGCGGTCGGGCGCGATTTCCAGAAAGATGTCGATGAACACCTGGCTGCCGCTGCGGCGCGAGCGGATGCCGCGCAGGTTCTCGTACTCGTCAAAGTGCGCCACCAGTTCGCGCGTGATGACCAGTTGCAGTTCTTCGTCCAGCGTTTTGTCCAGCAGGTCGTTGAACGAGTCAGCAAACACGCCCATGGCGCTGAAGCCGATGAAACCCGCCACGATGAGCGAAGCGATGGGGTCGATGTAGACCGACCACGCATAGCCATGCAGCAACATGCTCAAGGCCAGCGACGCGAAGATGAAGCCATTGCCCACAGCGCGCGAGGTGAACAGTTGTTGCTGCGCCATGATGATGGGCGAAGCCGACTGCCGCGCCAGGCGGCGCGCGTTGAAGGCCATGCGCGTGTTGATGACGCCAAACACCAGCTGCGCCGCGCCGCTGATGTAGACCCCCACGCCTGAGATGTGCGAGGGGTTCATGATGTTCAACACTGCGTTGACGACGATGACCACAACCCCCAGCGTCATCAAAACGCCTACAAACACGCTGGAGAGGCTTTCGAGCTTGCCGATGCCAAAGTCAAACGCCTGGTTGCGCCCGTGGATGATGCGCCGCAGCGAGAGCCACGCCAGCAACACGGCCACGCATTCCAGGCTGGTTTTCAGAAAGTCCGCCAGCAGCACGGACGAGCTGGCCGCCAACAAGGCGCCCAGGCTGACCACCGTGTCCAAGACGCCGGCCACCAGGGCCTGCTGCGTGGCGCGTTCTTTGTCGGCGTTTTCGCCGTCAGTGCTGATGTGCATGTGGCGCAGTCTGGCCGAGCCAGCGCCCGCCTGCATCGGAGCTTGCTCCCAGGCCGGGGGGTAGAAAACTCCTAGTAGGCGTGGGAGCAGGCTCCCAGATGCACCGCTTCCGTGCGCACCGCCTACCCGCTCAAACTACGCGGCTACCCGCAAGCCCCACCACCACGCGGCTGTTGGGGATCTTGCTCTCCAAGTCGGTGCGCAAGATGTCGAAGAACGCCTGCGCGTCACGCACTTTGCGGTCGGGTGCGATTTCCAGAAATATGTCGATGAAGACCTGGCTGCCGCTGCGGCGCGAGCGGATGCCGCGCAGGTTTTCGTACTCGTCGAAGTGCGCCACCAGCTCGCGCGTGATGACCAGTTGCAGCTCTTCGTCCAGCGCTTTGTCCAGCAGGTCGTTGAATGAATCGGCAAACACGCCCAGGGCGCTGAAGCCCATGAAGCCCGCGACCATGAGCGAGGCGATGGGGTCGATGTAGACCGACCATGCATGCTGTTGCAGCAGCATGCTCAAGGCCAGTGACGCAAAGATAAAGCCACCGCCCACGGCACGCGCGGTGAACAATTGTTGCTGCGCCATGATGATGGGCGACGCCGATCGCCGGGCCAAGCGGCGCGCAGCCATCGCCATGTAGGTGTTGACGGCGCCAAACAGCAATTGCGCCGCCCCGCTGATGTAAACGCCCGCGCCTGAGATGGGCGAAGGGTTCAAGATGTTCAGCACCGAGTCAAGCACGATGTACACAACGCCCAGCGTCATCAACACGCCCACAAACACGCTGGACAAGCTCTCCAGCTTGCCGATGCCAAAGTCAAACCCTTGGTTGCGCCCGTGAATGATGCGCCGCATAGCCAGCCAAGCCAGCAACACGGCCACGCATTCCAGGCCGGTTGAAAGAAAGTCGGCCAACAGCACCGAAGAGCGGGCCGCCAACCAAGCAACCAAGCAGACGCAGGTGTCCACCAAACAAACAGCCAGAGCCTGCTGCGTGGCGCGTTCTTTGCCGGCGTTTTCGCCGTCGGTGCTGATGTGCATGGCTCAGTACGCGACGAGGCGGTATCTCTCGGCAAACTTCTGCAGCGCCCCTTGCTGGGTCAGGCGCTTCAGCATTTCGCTCAACATCCAGGGGTCCAACCATGCCCCGCCGCTGCGTACTTGTGCAGCGCCTGGTGCGCGAGCAAGGATGCGAACGACGCAACGGTCGCCAGAACGGATGCGCGGCCTGGATGGGCGTGCAGCAGGTGTTGCAGGCTTCGGCTCGTGGTTTCGTCCCGCAATGCGAGTATCAACAGAGCCGGTGATTCAGATGTTTGTGGGGCGGCGGATGTCCCGCCCGTGCCGTCCAGATGGATGCCATAAGCCATGCGGGCAGTGTTGCCGCCCTGCAGCTGGGCCGCATCTGAGAATGGTCCTACACCGGGAGGTAGAAAGCTCCTAGCCGGCCTAGGAGAAAACTCCCGGTGCCACCAGGAATTGGGTCGCGCTGGCGCCCTTTCGCTTAGCGGTGCCCGGCCAGGCCCACCCGTTGGCTCTGCCTGCGGTTGCTGTACACGTGAATGCCATTGCCCCACAGGTCGGGGTAGCGGCGGTGCAGATGGAAGCCGTTGGGCAGCATGGTGTCGTGACTTTTGGGGTTGTTGTAAACCACGATCAGCTCACGGCCTGCGGTGTTTTGCGTGTTGATCAGTTGGAGCACCTGGCTTTGCACGTCAGCCGGGAAGGGGCAGTACAGGTAGAAGACGTTGTAGTTGCCGTAGCCTTTGAAATCGAGCGCGTTGGTGCAGAAGATATTCACCTTGCAGCCGCCAGAGGTAGGCCCCAGGCGCTCGAAGTTGCGCTGGGCAATGCCCGCCAGCACGCCGGAAATTTCAATGCCGTCCACACGTGAAAACGGGTATTTGGCCAGTTGCGAAAGAGCCAGTCCTTTTGCGCAGCCGATGTCCACCACGGCGTCGGCTGGGCCGATGTTCAGGTCGTCGAACACCTGTTCGGTGTAGCGGTCGCCAGAAGGGCCGGCGAAGTAGACCTGCTGCTCATCAAGCCCCAGGTCGCGCGGCGTGAGCTTGGCGCTGGTGAAGTCGAGCCCGCGCAGGCGCTCCATCAAGATTTGGTAGCGGACGAGGCTGGAGTGCAGCAGTGAGCTTTGCATAGGTGCCGGTGCTTTCCAGGCGTGGGTTGACGGAGAACTACACAGCCTCTATCGGCACGCTGCCGCCCGCCTGGAGGGCAGGCTTCGTGAAATTCGAAGGGTTCTTCGGCGCCTCAGTCGCGCGTCAGGCCGTTCTCTGCTGCGAACACATGCAGTTCCAGCCGCCCACGCACACCCAGCTTGCCGTACACCGTGGTGAGGTGGTTGCGCAGCGTGTTTTCGCTCATGCCCAGTTGGTTGGCCACGGTCATGAGCTTGTCGCTGGGGTTTTGGCTGAGCGCCTTGACGATATCGTTTTCGCGGGCGGTGAGGCTGGCCAGGCGGGCCTGGTCGGAATTGGCTGTCGGAGCAGGGCGTGCTTGCACACTGGTCAGGCGGCCTAGAACTTCGCTCATCAGGTGAGGGTTTAGCCAGGCGCCGCCCTGGTAAACCTGCTCGATGGCCGTGATGATGTGTTGTGGCGCTTCAGACTTGTGCAGCACGCCCTTGGCGCCAAGCTCAATAGCGCGGCACAGGCGCTGCGTGTCGTCAGACGCGGTCAGCACCAGCACCCGCGCCTGGCACACGCGCTGGACTTTGGGCAGAAGGTCCAGGCCGTCTGCACCCGCGAGGTCCAGGTCCATCAGCAAGACGTCGGCTTTCGTCAGCGCCGGATGGCCAAGCACGGCCTCGAGTGTGCCGGCCGTTCCCACGACGTCCATGGCACCCGGTTGGCTTTCGATCAGGCGTTGCAAGCCCCACAAAGTGATGGCATGGTCTTCGGCCAAGAAGACCTGAATCGGCCTTACGGAGCTTGTGCCGGCTGCGGTGTCTGTCTTGATCACGTTTTCAAACCGGTATGGTGATGTGGATTTCGGTATCCAAACCCTTGTGGTGGTGCAGCTCCAGCGTGCCACCCAACTCCCGCGTGCGTTCAGTCAACGAGCGGGGCTCGAAACTGGGGGTCGGAAACCCGCTGCGCTGGCCTGCGTCGTCGCGCACCACAAGCTGCAATGCGTGCTCGTCACGCGCCACTTTCACCCAGACGTTTTTGGCCTTGCTGTGGCGGCGCACGTTGTTCAGCGCTTCGTTCACCATGTGCAGCACGGCGCCCGACAAGGCGCGGCTCACCACCAGTTCTTCAGGCAGCTCCAGCGTGGTTTCAATGCCGAACAAGGTGGTGAAGCGCTTGGCTTGGCGGCGCAGCGCGGGCACCAGGCTGTTGTCGCCCCGCACGGCGCCCGTGCGCAGAACGGCCACGGTGTCGCGCAGTTCGTTCAGTTCGTTTTCGCAAAACTGTCGCAAGTCTTGCACTTGGGCGTGAATGGGGTTGTCAGCGGTGCAGCGCTGCGCCACCACGTCGATGGCGAACTTCAAGCCGAGGTAGGGTTGCACCGCGCTGTCGTGCAAGTCTCGGCCAATGCGTGCGCGTTCGTGCGCCGCAATTTCGGATTGCAAGGTGTCCACGTATGAGGCTTGTTGCACCAGGCGCCGCATGTCGACGGCAAAGGCGCTCAAGGCGCTCAAGGGCCAGGGACCGTCACCGCCATGGACCGCATCGGCTCCTCGTTGGCCATAGGCGACCAGCAGCCAACCTGAACGGGCTTCGCCCGGGGTATCGGGCACCAGCTGCAAAGTCTGCGCTTCCAGCAAACCGGCGATCTGACGCAAGGCTGGCTCCACCACTTGCCGCGCGGCCAGCGGGGCTTCGCTGGTCAGACCGTTGCCAGGTGCTTGCCCGACGTCCAATGCCATCGCGGCCACCGGCAGTTCGGCCAGCACGGGCAGAAGTCGCGAAGCCAGTGCGGGCGAGGCTTCGTAGGCGCTGTCGTCCTGATCAGCGACCAGGACGGTCGGCAGCTCAGCGTCGCGGTGAAAGAGGATGACGCGCTGCGCGCCGGCGGCTTGGCGCAGACGGTCGGCCACCACCAGGCCCACGGCCTGCAGGCCACGCCGGGGGTCCAGTTCGCGCTCCAGCTCCGCAGCCAAGGCCACCCGCCGCCGCAGCGCCGCGATGGGCCGCGCGGCCAGGTTCGCCAGCACCGGTATCAGCAGCACGCCCAGCGCCGGCAGCAGATGCTGCGTGCTGAACCCCAGCGGCTGCGGTGACACCAGCAGGCCCGCAGCGCCGATGCCCGCCAACACCAGGCCCAGGCGGGTGCCGTGCAGCAGCGTGATCACGGTCAAGGGGTGGATCACCAGCGGAATCAGCAGGCCCCCATACGATGTGCTGTGCACGCAGATCAACATCAGGGGAATGACGGCGCCATGGAAGACCCCGTCGGCGCGCGCTACGACGCGACCGGTGGTTTGGAACCAGAGGGCGAAGGCGAGCCAGGAGAAGAGCACCGCCAACAAGGCCATGGCCCACGTCTGCGTCTGACCGTGAGACCACAGGGTCAGAAGCAAGACCATCAGGGTCGTCAGGCGTGCAACCGTGGGCAGCGGGCGCAATTCGTTCAGGCGACGAAAGAGCAGGCTGGGATCAACGTTGGGGCCGGACGCAGACGTGCTCATGTCCAACGATTCTAGGGTTCGGCCCGCCGACCGCTTGAGGATCGTGTGCGAACATGCGTCGTCACTTCTGCTGGATGAATCGCGTGTTCAGGTTCTGGGTTGTTTGGCGAAGCACGTGCTTGTGGGCTGTCTGCTGGTGCTGCGGGTTGGCCTCGGGTCAGGCCTTTCCCAGCCGTCCGTTGACTATCGTCGTGCCCTGGCCCGCCAGTGGCGCTGCAGACTTTGTGGCGCGCGCGCTGGCCAAAGAGTTAGAGCCATTGCTGGGCCAGACCGTGATCGTTGAGAACACACCCGGTGCTGGCGGCTCGCTGGGCGTGGCCAAGGCACTTCGCGCGCCCGCCGATGGTCACACGCTGATCTTGAGCTCGCCGCTGGATGTTGTGCTGGCGCCGCTGAGCTTTCCTTCTGCAGGCTTCACGGCGCAGGACACGCGCGCGGTGATTCTGCTGGGGCATACCGACTTGATGCTGGTCACGCGGCCCGACCTCGGCGCGCAGTCTTTGGCTGATCTGGTGGCGATGTTGAAGACGCGCGCCGAGAAGCCCTTGTCTTATTGCGCGATGGCCAGCGGTTCACCGCAGCAGCTCATCGGCCTTCGCATCAGCGCGCTGGCCGGCGTGAAGCTGCTCGAAGTTCCATACAGCGGCCTGCCGGACTGCGTCAAGAACCTCATCGGTGGGCAGATTGATCTGGCCTTCCTGCCCATCACCGGGTACTTTCCTGGCCTGGTGGACCAAGGCCGAATCAAGGGCATTGCGGCCTTGGGCACGGCACGCCACGCTCGCCTGCCACAGCTGCCACTGGCGCAGGAGACGCGCGGCTTTGAAGGCCTGTCCATGTCCTTGTGGGCCGGCGTGCATGTGCACGCTCAAGTGCCCGAGGCCGCTGTCCAGCGTTTGCACGAGGCGGCTACGGCGGCGATGCAAGCACCTGGCTTTCGCAATGCGATCGCCTCAACCGGCGGCACGCAATTGCCACCCATGAGCCTGTCGGATGTCCAGCGGGCCTACGAGGCGGACGTCCAGCGCTTCCAGACCATGGCGAAAGCCGCCCGAACAGCCAAGCCCTGAACGATGTCAAGTCAAACTGATTGGTTTTGAATGAGTGACTATGAATGATTTAACAGGCACCGTTTCTGCCTTGAATGTCTACCCGATAAAAAGCTGCGCAGGCTTCAGCCCATCTGAAGTGACGGTGGACCCCACGGGCTGGGAACTGGACCGCCAATGGATGGTGGTGGACGCGCGCGGCCAGATGCTGACACAACGCAGCCATGCGCGGCTGGCGCTGGTGAGCTCCAGCCCGGGCTTTGATGACTTGAAGCTGCGCGCGCCGGGCATGCTGGGGCTGCACTTGGCTTTGGACGTGGTTGAAGCGGCCACGCGTGTGCAGGTGTGGGACGACGTGGTCAAGGCCTTTGACATGGGCAACCTGGCCGGGCAGTGGTTCAGCGACTTTTTGGGCGTCAAGGGCTTGCGCCTGGTGCGCTTCGACCCGGACGAGAGGCGCCAGGTTGACCGCCGTTGGTCCGGCGAAGTGGAAGCCGAGGCCGCGTTTTCAGACGGCTTTCCGGTGCTGGTGGTGTCTGCGGCCTCGCTGGCTGAAGTTAACCGCCGGCTGGCAGCACAAGGTCAACCGGCAGTGAACATGCAGCGCTTTCGGCCCAACCTGGTGCTGCAAGGCGACTGGGACCCGCACGCGGAAGATTTCATCCAAAGCCTGCAGATCGAAGCGCCCGAAGGCCCGGTTGAGCTGCGCTTGGTCAAGCCTTGCGTGCGCTGCTCGATACCCGATATCGACCCCACAACGGCAGAGGCTGGCTCAGCCGTGGGCCAGGTGTTGCGCGACTACCGGGCAGACCCGCGCATGCAAGGCGGCCTGACCTTCGGCATGAACGCCATCATTGTTTCAGGCTTTGGTCACACTGTGAAGCAGGGCGCTGCGGTCGAGGCCACGATCGCGTTTTAATTTGCAGCGGTTCAGGCAGCAGGCCCCAAGCCGATGGGCGCGGGCGCCTGGTTCAAAATCTTGGTGAACAGCGGTTGATAAGCCTGCTCGGCCGTGTGCCCCGTCATCGGGTCTTGGTTCGCGGCGAAAGCTTCGTCCAGATCGGCCCAGTCGGCTTGGCTCAAGTGTTGGCGCGCTGCGGGCAGAATTTGCTGCTCTTCTATGGCCATGTGTTCCAGATAGAAGCGCGTGTACTTTTCAACCGCGTCTTCAAAGGGCTTTCGCCGTGGTTCGCCCATCACTTCAAAAGCCAGCATGGCGTGTTCCACGGTGCGAATGGCTGCCTCGCCTTTGGCGTGATCGTGGTCCAGGCGGTCCAAGGTGGAGCTCAGTTCGGGGCAGCGCTCTCGCACGCGGGGGAACAGCAGTTCGCTTTCTTTGGTGTGGTGCAGGCGCTCAGGAAACTCATCGATGTAGAACAACATGGCGCGCAGCACATCAAAACTCGGTGGGCTGCCGTTGCGTCGCGATTGAGCCAGCATGAGCGTGATGGACCGCAGCATGGCCGCCAGCGCATGATGCTCGTCGTGGATGATGTCGAGGGCAGTTCGCTTCATGCCCAGAGCATCGCAGTTGGTGGCGGGCACGGTTTGACGGATGTCAAACGTGCTGTAAGGCAGTCGCCTACACCGCAGTAAAACCGGCCCGATTGAAACGGTTCACAAGGGCTTGACCTGCACTTTGCGCCATTTGATAGGCCCGCCCGGCGCGCCCTGCACACCGGTTGCAAATTGCAGAGCGAAGGGGCCTGCCGCGAATTTGTCATTGTTCATGGTGACCGTTGGGGTGCCGTTCAACTTCACCGTGACGACGCTGCCGCGGGCTTCAATTTCGTACACGTTCCAGCGTCCGCCCGCCAGGAAAACAGGCGGTACAGGCACGGCCGCGAAATTGACAATGCCGCCGGTGCCGTACTTCGGGTCAGGACGGATGTCCCAGATATTGACTTCGTAAGAGTTGTCGGCCGTGACGGTCTTGGCGTCTGACATGCGGATAAAGATGCCGCTGTTGGTGTCCGTGGCTGCCCAGAATTCGGCGCGGATTGCAAAATCTTTATAAGACTGTTTGGACACCAGGAAGCTGGCCGGCCCCTTGTCGGCAACGATCGCGCCACCTTCGGCACGCCAATTGGCCGTGCCCACCTGGTTCCAGTTTTCAAGACCTTTGTCGCCGTCGATCAGCGTGGTCCAGCCAGCGCCAGTTGGGCTGCCTGCGCAGGCGGTCAATAGCAGGCCAGTCGCAACCAGGGTGGTGGAAAGAGCAAGTCGTCTGTGCATGGTGCGCTCCTGACGCTGAAAACACGATGGATTTATCGAGTGGCGAACTGTACACACGGCTGTATCAAATGGGCCTTGCCAAATCACTTTGCGCCTGCTGCCACCTTGGCAAAGAATTTGTAGATGCCACTGTCGCCCATCTTCCGGGCGTCGGCCAGCTCACCGGCTTTTGTCGCGTAAATCACTTTGCCTTGGCTCGACAGCACCGCCACGGCAGGTATGCCGCTTTTCAAGGGCACGCCATAGGCTGCTGCAAGCTCGGTATTCCGGTCGAAGCGGCCGACATCCACTTTGACCACGCGGTAGTGCTTCGCGATGAGTTCGGAAGACGTGCCTTCCTTGAATGCGAGGTCCAGCACCTTGCAGTCACCGCACCAATTGGCGCCAAAGACAACCAGCACTGGCAGCTTGCTTTGAGCAGCCTGCGCGAGCGCCGCCTGGATGTTCGCCTTCGCGTCGGCTGTTTCGTCGTAAGGGCCCGTGGCGGCGTGGGCGACGCTGGCAGCTCCAAGGCTGATCGCAAAAGCGATGGCAATGACAGAGGCGAAGACGAATCGGTTCATGAAAGTCCTTGATGTCAGACGCTATCAGCGAGCGCGGGCGCCTTTTGCGGGCAGGGCCGCCACAAAGGCCACGCACCACTGCACCCAGGCGCTAAGGTCGTGATCTTCTTCGAGGCCGGGTGGGTCGATGTAGACATAGCCTTTCATCGGGCGGCCGGTGAAGTCCATTGGGCGCACATGGGGCATGGCCAGGGCATCGTTGTGGCGGACGGGGCCGACACGCGCCATCAGCGTGGCGTCTCGGATGCCGACAAACATCTTGCCGTCCACCAGGAAGGCAAGGCCGCCAAACATGGCGCGTTCAGTGAGGACATGACGATGCGCGCCGGCCCAGCCGCCAAGGACTTCACGGACGCGTTCGGCAAGACCGGGGTCGTAGGCCATGGGGGCGACTCCTCAAGGAGGGCTTGGACGTGTTTTGCCGAATGATTCCGGTGCCGCAGCGCGCCAGCGAATCGTCATGATTGTCGCCCGCTGCGCGCAGTGCCAGCGGTGGTGCAGCCCCGCGCCCCAGGCGGCGTAGTCGCCGGGGTTTTGCAGGTGCACAGTGCGTGAGGCGCTGGCCGGAAAGCTGGGGTCCAGGCTGAACTCGATGGTGAAGTGCGAGCCGGGCGTGACGAGCACGGAGACCGTGCGGCCGTCGCTGATGGGTTTGAGGTCGCTGCTGCTGTGGCCACCGCTTTGCCCACCCCCGTGGTCGAACCATTTGACGCACAGGCCGTGCAGTGCCTGGTCGCGCGGGATATGCAGCAGGTCGCTGCCTGGTAGGCGGGTCCAGTCGCTGAAGCCGATGAACCAGCCTGTACCGGCGGTATCAGCTGCGTAGGCGTTGCCGGTCAGAAGGTCCATGTTCGTATGGATTTTGCGGCTGGCCGGACCTAAGCCTATCGGGTGGGTGGGACGAACGCGTCGTGCTGTCAAGCGCTCATCTGGCCCAGCCTGCGCGCGGCCGCCGCGAGCAGCAGTTTGGAATACACCCGGTGAAAGCCCAGAAGTGCATGAAAGACCCATCCAAATTTACCGCCAGGCCGCATGGGCACCACCGCTGAGCCAAAGAGCAGCGTGGTTGAACGCGGCTGCGCAAGCGATGCGTGCACGCTCAGCCACGAACGGGTTTGCCCCGTGTCCAGCAAGATTTCGTTCTCGGCGCGCTGCTCCACCTTCCATGCAGCCATGCGGTCCACTTGGGCGTTTGCGAGCTGCCGGGCTCCTTCGTCACTGGAGTGCAGCTTCAGCGCTTTTGCCAGCAGCCAGAGCTCCATCTTGAACAGGCGCGTGGTGTAGAACGCTTCGATGAACGCGGGCAGCGTGATCTCGCCCGGCACCGTTACGGCATAACAGTCGGTAAAGGCGCGTGCGTTGGTGTAGCCGGAAAGGAACGAGGCCTCAGGCACGGCGACGGGTGCGACGTTGGACGCTTGCATCAATGGTGGAACGCGCATTGGGCTTTGCCAGGCGGCAATTCCGTCAGGTTGTACCCGAGCTGTTTTGCGCCAATGCCGGCGCTGAACTGCGCCCGCTTGGACGTGTAATAGCCGTTCTCTTCGACATCGGTGAATGTGACTTCATCGAGGTTCACTAAGGGTTTTGACATGCGAGGTTCTTTCGGATGATGTGGCGCGGCGCCTTGAGGCTCACTCCGGCACCACCGCCGTGGTTTCAATCTCGATCTTCGCCCGGTCTTCCATCAGCGCGCTGACTTGCACACAGGCCATGGCAATGTTGTAGTTGCCAATGACTTCGCGGAAGGCTTTGCCGACCTCGGGCAGGGCTGCGAGGTATTCGCGCTTGTCCGTGACGTACCAGGTCATGCGCACGATGTGGGCCGGTGTGGCGCCGGCTTCATCCAGCACGGCGACGATGTTCAGGAAGACTTGGCGGGCCTGCTGGGCGAAGTCGTCGCTGGCGAACTGCTCTTGCGCGTCCCAGCCGATCATGCCGGCCACATACACCTGGCGGCCGCGCACGGCCACGCCGTTGGCATAACCCTTGGGTCGCTTCCAGCCGGCGGGCAGCAGGATCTGCATGGCAGGGGTTTCCTTGTCGGGGTGGATGGGTGGGGTGCTCATGTCACGTCATTCAGGCGGAAGCGCTGCAACTTGCCGGTGGCGGTGCGGGGCAGGGTGTCGACAAAGCGGATGGCGCGCGGGTATTTGTATGGTGCGATGTTCTGTTTGACAAAGTCCTGCAGCTGCTTAACGGTGTCGTCGTTGGCTGGCACGCTGGGCCGCAGCACGACAAAGGCTTTGACGATCTGGCCGCGCTCGATGTCTTGCACGCCAATGACGCCGCACTCGGCCACGGCGGGGTGCAGCATCAGCGCGTCTTCCACCTCGGGCGAGGCGATGTTGTAGCCGGCTGAGACGATCATGTCGTCGGTGCGTGCCACGTAGTGGAAGTAACCGTCGGCGTCCTGCCAGTAGGCGTCGCCGGTGAGGTTCCAGCCGTCGCGCACATAGCTGGTCTGCCGCGCGTCGGCAAGGTAGCGGCAGCCCGTGGGGCCTTTGACGCGCAGCTTGCCGACGGTGCCGGTGGGTACGGGCTGGTCGTGGTCATCCACCACCTCTGCACGGTAGCCGGGCACGGTCTTGCCGGTGGCGCCGGCGCGTGCGTGCGCTTCGTCGGCTGAGATGAAGATGTGCAGCATCTCGGTGGTGCCGATGCCGTCGATCATCTCGATGCCGGTGGCCTCTTTCCACAGCGCGCGAGTGGAGGCGGGCAGCGCTTCACCGGCTGAGACGCACTTGCGCAATGGCGTGTTGCGCAACGCTGCACCGTGCGCAGCCAGCGCGCGGTATGACGTGGGCGCAGTTACGACTACGGTGGCGCCAAAGGTCTTGATGCCCTCCAACAGTTGCGGTGGGCCAGCCTTTTCCAGCAGCACGGTCGACGCACCGATGTCCATGGGAAATAGCAGCAGGCCGCCCAGGCCGAACGTGAATGCCAGCGGCGGGCTGCCAATGAAGACGTCGTCGGGCGTGGCCTTCAGCACATGCGGTGGCCAGCAGCGGCAAATGGCCATGACGTCGCGGTGGAAGTGCATGGTGGCCTTCGGCACACCCGTGGTGCCGGAGGTGAAACCCAGCAGGCAGGTGTCGTCGTCGGCCGTGTTGACGTAACCGAAAGCTTCGGTATGCCGCTGCATGGCCTGTTCCAGGCTCTCGGGTGTGCCGATGTTGGGGGCGCCGCTGTTGAAGAAGCGTGTGTGCTTCAGCGTGGCCGATCCGGGTAGGGCCAGCGTGAGTTCTTCGGCCAGTTTGACGTCGCACAGGGCATGCGTCACCTGCGCGATGTCGAGGATGGTGCCCAGCTCCTTGGCGCGCAGCAGCGGCATGGTGCCCACCGCAATACCACCGGCCTTGATCACGCCAAACCAGCAGGCTGCAAGCATGGGGTTGTTGGGCGCGCGCAGCAGCACGCGGTTGCCGGGCACCAGGCCCATGTCTCGCCTGAGCACGTGGGCGATGCGGTCCGCTTTGTCCTGCAGCTCGCGGTAAGTCCAGGTGACGCCCGGCGCGCGGATGCATATGCGCTCACCACGGCCCTCCAGCACATGGCGGTCCAGCAGTTCGCGTGCGCAGTTCAGCTGCGGCGGGAAATGCAGTTCCGGCAGGTCGAAAACAAACTCCGGCTGCTGCTCCGGCGGGGGCAGGTGGTCACGGGCAAAGGTGTCGACATGGGCGCTGGGCATGGTCTTCGTCCTTGGCTTCAGCGTGGCTGGGTGGCTTGGGTTAATGCTTAGATGGGGGTAAAGCTGAGGCCTCGCGTAGCAGTTCGCGCGCGATGATGAGTTGTTGCACTTCGGTGGCACCTTCGTAGATGCGCAGCGCGCGGATCTCGCGGTAGAGCCGTTCCACCGGCATCTCACTGACGACGCCCAGGCCGCCCCACAGCTGCACAGCGGCGTCGATGACCTGCTGCGCGCCTTCGGTAGCCACCATCTTGGCCATGGCGGCTTCGCGGGTGACGGTCTGGCCCTGGTCGCGCTGCCATGCGGCGCGGTAGGTCAGCAGCGCAGCGCTGTCCACCGTTGTGGCCATTTGCGCGAGCTTGGCCTGCGTGAGCTGGAAATCCGCGAGCACGCCCTGGAACATCGGGCGGGTGCGGGCGCGCTGCAGTGCTTCGTCCAGCGCGCGCCGCGCAAAACCCAGCGCGGCGGCGGCCACGGACGTGCGGAAGACATCCAGCGTGCGCATGGCCACTTTGAAGCCTTCGCCCTCGGCACCCACGCGCTGGGTTGCCGGCACACGGCAGCCAGTGAAGCGCAGCCGGGCCAGCGGGTGGGGCGCGATGACCTGGATGCGCTCGGCAATCTCGAAGCCCGGTGTTCCGGCGTCAACGATGAAGGCCGAGATGCCCTTGGCGCCGCGCACCGGCGCGCCGGTGTCAGACGCCACGTCGGTACGCGCGTAGACGACGTAGAAGTCGGCGATGCCGCCGTTGGAGATCCAGGTCTTCTCGCCGTCCAGGATGTAGCTGTCGCCTTCGGCGCGCGCGCGGCAGGCCATGGCGGCCACGTCCGACCCGGCATCGGGCTCCGACAGCGCAAAGGCTGCAATCGCCTCGCCCTTGGCCACGCGCGGGAGGTAGCGCGCTTGCTGATACGCCGTGCCCGCCAAGCTGATGGCACCGGAGCCCAGTCCCTGCATTGCAAAAGCGAAGTCAGCCAGGCCGGAGTGCCGCGCCAGGGTCTCGCGGATCAGGCAGATGGCGCGGGTGTCGATGGCCTCACCGGCCGCGCCGTGGGCCGTGCCGCCGATGGCGTGGCGCAGCCATCCCCCCGCGCCCAGGCTGCGCACCAGCGCTTGGCACTCGGCGTCCACGTCTGGCCCGTGGACGTGCGGCACATGCGCCTGTGCCCAGGCGTCCAGTGCGGTTGCCAGTTCGCGGTGGCGCGGCTCGAAGAAAGGCCAGTGCTGGTAGCTGGTGTCGGCCATTTCAATTGCCCTCAAACACGGGCCGCTGCTTTGCCACAAAGGCCCGGTAGGCGCGCTTGAAGTCTTCGGTCATCATGCAGATGGCCTGCGCCTGGGCTTCGGCCTCGATGGCCTGGTCGACCGTCATGGCCCACTCCTGGTGCAGCATGGTCTTGGTGATGCCGTTGGCGAAGGTGGGGCCGGCGGCCAGTTCGGCCGCCAAAGCCTGAGCTTCGCCGAGCAGTGCTTCGGGCGTGGCCAGTCGGTTGAAGAAGCCCCATCGCTCGCCTTCTTCGCCGCCGAGTGAGCGGCCGGTGTAGAGCAACTCGCTGGCGCGCCCTTGGCCGATGAGACGCGGCAGGATGGCGCAGGCGCCCATGTCGCAGCCCGCCAGGCCTACGCGGTTGAAAAGGAATGCCGTCTTGCTGCGCGCCGTGCCCAAGCGCATGTCCGAAGCCATGGCCACGATGGCGCCAGCGCCGGCACACACACCG
Organism: Rubrivivax sp.; assembly: GCA_965249635.1. Lineage (GTDB taxonomy): Bacteria > Pseudomonadota > Gammaproteobacteria > Burkholderiales > Burkholderiaceae_C > Rubrivivax. The sequence goes on from OZ252249.1 coordinate 1,621,102, forward strand.
TCCACGGCCGCGATGATGGGCTGCGGGCACGCCCGCATGGCCTTGACGAGGTCGCCGGTCATGCGCGTGAACATCAGCAACTCGGGTGCTTCCAGCATCACGAGCGGGCCGATGATGTCGTGCACATCCCCGCCGGAACAGAAGTTGCCACCCGCACCGGTGACGACGACGGCCTTCACATCGGTGGCATAGCTGAGCTTGCGGAACAGGTCGCGCATCTCGGCATAGCTGTCGAAGGTGATGGGGTTTTTGCGCTCAGGCCGGTTCAATGTGAGCGTGGCGACCTTGCCAACGACATCCCAGCGGAAGTGCTTGGCCGCGTAGTCTGCGGCGGTGCCGCGGTTGTGGGCCGCTAGGGTGGGGTCGATGCTGTGTTTCATTCAAGCTCCTTTGGCTGAGCGGCTTCGGCTCGGGGCAGCTGCCGCTGCTTTGTTGTTGCCGGCCAGGTGCACACGCAGGCGGCCCAGCAGTTCATAAAGACTGTCTTTGTGCGCGCGTTCGAAGCCGCCGAGAAGTTCGTTCAGCCAACGCTCGTGTTCAGCGGCCATGGCCATGAAGTTTTTGCGCCCCTGCGCCGTGAGCGTGACGATGGACGAGCGACGGTCTTGCGGGTCCATTTGCCGTGATACCAATCCGTCAGCCACCAGCTGGTCGGTCAGCCCTGTGACATTGCCGCCGGTGACCATGAGGTAGCGCGAGAGAACATTCATGCGCAGGCCGTCGGGGTGGCGCTCCAGTTGGGCCAGGTAGTCAAAACGCGGCAAGCTGGTGCCGAATTGCAATCGCAGGCGGTTTCGAACTTCCTGCTCGATCTGCGCGCTGCAGGCCAGCAAGCGCAGCCACAGTTTGACGTCGCCATGGTCTTGCGGCTGGGCACGTGCTTCGCGGCCGATGGCAGCGTCGCCCAGCACATGAACCAGCTTGAAGTCGCGAGCGCGTGCCATGGGTCTGGTGCCTTCCTTCAGGCTTTGAGCGCTGCGGCGGACTTGTCGCGCGCGGCGTTGGCTTCCAGCTGCGCTTTGCCGCTGATGTACTGCTTCGGCCATGATGTGCCAGTGAAGCCGATCTTGGCGGCTTCGCTCAAGGTCCAGGCGGGGTTGGCCAGGTGGGGGCGGCCTACGGCGCAAAGGTCGGCGCGGCCGGCCGCGATGATGGAATTCACATGGTCCGCCTCGCTGATGGCGCCCACAGCGATGGTCGCGATACCGGCTTCCTGGCGGATACGGTCGGCGAAGGGGGTCTGGAACATGCGTCCGTAGGTCGGCTTCTGTGCCACGCTGACCTGGCCGGAGCTGCAATCGATCAAATCGGCACCTGCGGCTTTAAATGCGCGCGCTATCGCTACCGCATCGGCGGGCGTGATGCCGCCTTCCACCCAATCGTGCGCCGAGATGCGCACCGACATCGGCAGGTCCGAAGGCCAGGCTGCGCGCACTGCAGCAAACACCTCCAAAGGCCAGCGCAGTCGCTTGGCTAGCGACCCACCATAGTCATCGGTGCGCTGGTTGGTGAGCGGTGAGATGAAACTGGACAGCAAATAGCCGTGGGCGCAATGCAATTCAAGCCAGTCGAAGCCTGCGGCTGCAGCGCGCTGTGTTGCAGCCACGAAATCGGCCGTGACGCGGACCATGTCATCGCGCACCATGGCGCGAGGCAGCAGGCCTTCGTCACCGAGGTAGGCGATAGGCGAGGCTGCCAGCACCGGCCAACCGCCTGTGGCCAATGGACGGTCGGCGCCCGCGCCATCCCAGGGCGCGTTGGTGGAGGCTTTGGGCCCAGCGTGGCCGATCTGCATGGCTATCTTGGCGTCGGTGTTCTGGTGCACCCAGTCGACAATGCGCTTCCACGCGGCGCATTGGGCGTCTGTCCAAAGCCCCGGGCAGCCGGGTGTGATGCGCGCATCGGGGCTGGTGCAGGTCATCTCCGCAAACACCAGGCCGGCGCCACCCATGGCGCGTGCACCCAGATGCACGAGGTGGTAGTCGCCAACCACACCGTCCACGGCTGAATACTGGGCCATTGGTGAGACGAGAACGCGGTTCTTCAGCGTCACCGAGCGCACGCTGTAGGGCGTGAACATGGGTGGGATGGCTGGGGCTGCACCGCCCTGCGGCGACCCGACCGCAAGTCGCTGAGCCGATTGATCTGCGAGCAGCGGCGCGCGGGCCGCCAGCCAGCGCTCATAGCCCTCCAGCCAGGCCTTGTCGCGCAGGCGCAGGTTTTCGTGGCTGATGCGTTGGCTGCGCGTGAGCATGCTGTACATGAACTGCTCGGGTTCCAGCTGGTCGCAGTAGCGCGTGCCGCAAACTTCAAACCACTCCATCGCATTCCACGCCGCGTTCTGGATGCGCAGGGTTTCGATGCGTCGCGCAGCCTGGTAATCGCGCAGCACTGCGGGCAAGTCTTGGTCGCCGTGCATCTTGAATTGTCGCGTTACCTCAATGGCGTCTTCGATCGCCAGCTTGGTGCCGGAGCCGATGGCGAAGTGCGCGGTGTGCACGGCGTCACCCATCAACACCACGTGGCTGCCGTGGCGGTTTTGCAACCACCACTGATCACACACGACGCGCTGGAAGTTCAACCAGGCCGAGCCGCGCAGGTGTCGCGCATTCGTCATCAGCGGGTGGCCTTGCAGCGTGTCAGCAAAGAGCTTTTCGCAGAAAGCGATGGACTGCGCCTGGTCGGCTCTGTCCAGGCCATGCGCCAGCCACACCGGCTCGGGACACTCGACGATAAAGGTGGTGGTTTTATCGTCGAATTTGTAGATGTGCGCCTGGAACCAGCCTTGCTCGGTGCGCTGGAAGTCGAAGGTGAAGGCGTCGTACAGGCGGTTTGTGCCCAGCCAGATGTAGCGGTTGGGGCGGGTGACGATGTCGGGCTTGAAGACCTCGGCGTACTGGGTGCGCACTTTGCTGTTGATGCCGTCGCAGGCGACGACGAGGTCGGCGTCGGGGTAGTCTTCGTCGCCGTTGGCGTCGCATTCAAACACCAACTTCACGCCCAGGGTTTCGCAGCGCGCCTGCAAGATGTTGAGCAGCTTCTTGCGACCGATACCTACAAAACCGTGACCGCCGCTTCGGATGGTGCGGCCTTTGAAGAGCAACTCGATGTCGTCCCAGTGGCTGAACGAGGCTTCGATTTCGGCCGCTGTTTTTGCATCCCACTGGCGCATGTTGTCCATGGTGGCGTCAGAGAACACCACGCCCCAGCCGAAGGTGTCGTACGGCTTGTTGCGCTCCACCACCGTGATGTCGTAGGAAGGATCCAGCTGCTTCATCAGCAGGCCGAAATACAAACCGGCCGGGCCGCCGCCGATGCAGACAATGTTCATGGCTGTCCTGTTGCGTTAGCGCAGCTGTGAGGCATTTACTTTAGGACTGAAGTATTGAGGTGTCAAGGAGTGCTTGCAGCGACCAGGTATGCCAGGCGGTGCAACCCACACTGAGATACTTGGCAAATGCCCAAAATCGAACTCCACCCCATCGACCTGACCCCCTGGAAGCAAGGCAACACCGGCGTTGACTATGTGCATCGCCTGGAGTCACGCGCGCCGGGCTCCACCGTCATGGTGCAGGCACTGACGCACGGCAATGAGCTGTGCGGCGCCATCGCACTGGATGCGCTGCTGCGTGATCCGCCCAAACTTCGCCGTGGCACGCTCATCGTGAGCTTTGCCAATGTGGCCGCCTATGAACGTTTCGACCCCGCGCAGCCCAACCGATCACGCTGTGTGGATGAGGATCTGAACCGTGTGTGGGCAGACGAGGTGTTGGACGGCCCGCGCAACAGCGCCGAGCTGCGCCGAGCGCGCGAGCTGCGGCCTTTTGTCGATGCGGCCGACTTGCTGCTCGACATCCACTCCATGACCGAGCCCTGCCGGCCTCTGATGGTCTGCGGCACGCTCGACAAGAACGCAGCCTACGCTCGCGAGCTGGGCATGCCGGCCGATCTGTTGATCGACACGGGCCACCCTGCGGGCCTGCGCATGGTGGAGCGAGGCGGTTTCGGCGATGCTGATTCGCCGAAGAAGGCCTTGCTCATCGAATGCGGCCAGCATTGGGAGCGCGCCGCAGCCGATGTGGCGCACGATGCCTTGATGCGATTCCTGGCCTTGACTGGTCTGGTGGATGCCGGCTGGGCATTGGCCCGCACGCGCCTGGAACTGCCGGCCCAGCAACGCGTGGTGCGTGTGACGCAGGCCATCGTGGCACGCTCAGCGGCGTTTGAATTTCTGGTGCCGCTGGACAGCCTGGGCACCATCGCCAAAGCCGGCACACCCATTGCACGTGACGGCGATCACATCTGGCTGGCGCCTTACGACGGCACGGTGCTGGTGATGCCCGGCATGGCCCACTGCAAGCCGGGCAACACCATGGTTCGCCTGGGCCGCTGGGAGCACTGAAGCCATGACGGAACGCAGAAAACTGCGGGTGGGCCAAGCCATCACGCCCGATGAGTACGAAGAGCTGAGCGATGCGCAGCTTGAGCGCCTGGTGCCCCGCGCCTACCGCGAATTTTTTCCCGGCAAAGACGATTGCCACGACGGCAGCTTCTACCTGCACGACGGCACGGAATGGAGCTTCTTCAAAGGTGGCTTTGTCGATGAATGAGCCCTGGTTTCCAACAAGCTCTAGACTCGCCAACTTGTCTGTGAATTGCCCAGCGCCAAGGAGCCCCACGCATGATTCTTGAACTTGCCGATATTCGTATCCACCCTGGCCAGCAGGCTGCTTTTGAAGAAGCCATTCAACGCGGGATCAACACGGTCATCAGCCGGGCCGTGGGCTTCAAAGGCTACAAGGTCAACAAAGGCATCGAAAGCCCCGAGCGCTTCTTGCTGATGATCTTTTGGGAGACCTTGGAGAACCACACCGTGGACTTTCGCGGCGGGCCCCTGTTTGCCGAGTGGCGGGCCATCGTTGGGCCGTTTTTTGCCGGGCCGCCGAATGTGGAGCACTACACCCTGAGCTCGAAATCGAAGTAAACCGCCATGCCCTCAACTGTTTTCACCGTCAATGGCCGAGCCTGCACCTTGCAGCTGGAGCCCCAAACCCTGCTGCTGCAGGTGCTGCGCGAACATCTTCAACTCACCGGCACACACATGGGCTGTGACACGGCGCAGTGCGGGGCCTGCACGGTGCTGGTCAACGGCCAAGCTGTCAAAAGCTGCAATGTGCTGGCTGTTCAAGTGCAAGGCGCGGCAGTCACAACGATTGAAGGGCTGGCATCGGCTGATGGTGCCTTGCACCCGCTGCAGGAAGCCTTCTCGGCCTGCCATGGCCTGCAGTGCGGCTTTTGCACGCCGGGCATGATCATGTCGGCTGCGGGCCTGTTGGCCAGCAAGCCCCAGCCCACCGATGACGAGATCGTGCACGCGCTGGAGGGCAATTTGTGCCGTTGTACGGGCTACGTGAACATTGTCAAAGCGGTGAAGCAAGCCGCTGACAGCATGGCTGCGAAGGAGGCCCGCGCATGAACGCCAAGAAACCACCCGTGGATACCCTGCGCTTTGGCAGCGGCCACACGGTGCGGCGCATTGAAGACCCGGCCCTCATCACGGGGCAGGGCAGCTTCACCGATGACCTCGTGCGCGAAGGGCAGTTGCACTTGGCCTTTGCGCGCTCACCCTATGGACATGCGCGCATCCGCTCCATTGACAGCCAGCCTGCGCGCGACATTCCGGGCGTTGTGGCGGTTTACACCGGTGCAGAGTTGTTGGCGGCCGGCGTTCAGCCGCTGCCGGGCCCGCCGCCGATCCTCAAGCGCCCAGACGGCTCGCCCGCTGCATCGGCAGCGCGGCGCGCCTTGGCCCACGAAGTGGTTCGGTATGTGGGCGAAGCTGTTGCTGCGGTGGTGGCCACGTCCGCTGCTGTGGCTCAACAGGGCGCTGAGGCTCTGTGGGTCGATTACGACGAGCTGCCTTCGGTGACCGACGCCAAGTTGGCCATGGCGCCAGGTGCGCCAGTCTTGTGCGCAGCCGCGCCAGACAACATCGTGGCCGAAGCCCGCTCGGGCCATGCGGCGGCTACCGACGCGGCCTTTGCAAACGCAGCGCTCGTGGTCGGCCTGGACCTCAGCAACCAGCGTCTGGCACCCAGTGCGATGGAGCCGCGTGTGGTGTTGGGGGAAATCGAGCCCGGCACACTAGACCGCCTGCTCATCACCCTTTCAAGCCAAATGCCATCGGCCGTGCGCGACGGCATTGCCACTTTGCTGCCGGGACTGAAGCCGGAGCAGGTGCGCGTCAAAGTGGGCGACGTGGGCGGCGGCTTTGGCATGAAGACAGGCCTTTACCCTGAAGACTTGGTGGTGGCCTGGGCCGTGCATCAGTTGAAGCGGCCTGTGAAGTGGTGCGGGCAACGCATCGAAGAATTCACGGCGTCCGTGCATGGGCGCGACCAGCAATCGCATGCAGAAATGGCGCTGGACGCGGCCGGCAAGGTGCTGGCCTTGCGCATCCGCACCATCGCGAATGTGGGCGCCTACGGTACGCCAACGGGCTGCATGATTCCGTTGATGGTCGGGCCCTGGGTGACCACCAGCGTGTACGACATTCAGACGGTCAGCCTGCACATCACGGCCGTGATGACGAACCGCACGCCCACCGGCGCTTACCGTGGCGCGGGCCGTCCTGAGGCCATCTACATCACCGAGCGGCTGTTTGACGCAGCGGCCCGGCGCCTGAAGATGGACCCGGCCGAGCTGAGAAGGCGCAACCTGATCCAGCCTGCGCAGATGCCCTACAAAAACCCCATGGGGCAGGTGTACGACGTTGGCCAGTTCGAACGCATGCTCGACCAAGCGCTGGTGCTGGGTGATTGGGCTGGTTACGCGCAGCGCCAGGCGGCATCGAAGGCTCGCGGCAAAGTGCGCGGCCGCAGCGTCACCACGTTTCTTGAATGGACGGGCGGTAATGCCCTCGCAGAGCAGGTGACGGTGCGCGTTTGCGCGGAAGGCTTCATTGAGCTGACCTCGGCCACCATGGCCATGGGTCAAGGCATCCAAACCAGTTACGTGCAACTGGCTGTGGATGTGTTTGGCGTGCCGATGGACCGCATTCGCATCTTGCAGGGTGACACCGACCGTGCCAATGGTTTTGGCAGCGCGGGCAGCCGTTCGCTGTTTACAGGCGGTGGTGCTTTGCACGTGGCCAGCGAGCGCACGGTCGCGCATGGCAAAGACCTGGCCTCTGAGGTGCTGGAGGCTGCGGCAAGTGACATCGAATACCGGGCTGGTGAATTCCGCGTGGTCGGCACCGACTTGAAGGTGGGCCTCTTTGATCTGGCCGGCCGCCAGCCCAAGGGGCACATCGTGGTGTCGGGCGACGCCACGGCGGGCGCGCCGAGTTGGCCGAACGCCGCACACGTCTGCGAGGTGGAGCTCGACACCGAAACCGGCGCGGTGGAGGTGGTGGCCTATGCCAGCGTCAACGACATCGGCCGCGTGGTCAGCCCGCAAATTGTTGAAGGCCAGGTGGAAGGCGGCGCCGTGCAGGGCATGGGCCAGGCCCTGTGCGAAGAGGTGGTTTACGACGAGCAAGGCCAGTTGCTGACCGCCAGCTTCATGGACTACGCGCTGCCCCACGCGGACATCTTCAGAGGCTTCAAAACCGTGTTTGACACCTCGGTGCCGTGCACCACCAATGTGCTGGGGGTCAAGGGCGTGGGCGAACTGGGCACCATTGGTGCCACGCCTGGGGTCGTAAACGCGATTGGCGATGCCTTGATCGCGGCAGGGGTGTCACCGCAGCGCGCCGAAGCGGTGCAAATGCCCATGTCCGCGCCCAAGCTTTGGGCTGCTCTTCAGGCCTGAAGAGCAGCCCCAGGTGCCCCCATTGCCAGGGTCATGGCACGATCAAGATGCCGTGGCTGCCGCCACGGCCATCAGACTCAATCGAGTCACAGCTTTCGTCGTCAAACCATTCGCCACCCTCTGCCAGGTAGCGGAAAGCGTAGCGGCCCGGCCCCAGCAGCAGGTTCAGCTCGTAAGCGCCTTCGCCGGTGGGGTGCATGGGTGTGGCCAATGGGTCCCAGTGGTTGAAGTCACCCACCACTGACGTGGGGCGGCCGGAATTCAGCTGAAAACCAACGATGGTTTCCTTGCCGTGCGGACTCTTGGAGATCATCTTCTCGATCCTCTGATTGCGGGGTAGGGCTCGCCCCAAGCATAGCGTCTGCCGCTGAACTTGAACCAGCAATTTGGGTGCCAGGGCTTGCCACATTGGGCCCTGTGACGCTTCATTCTTCTTTACTTCGTTACCACACCTCTGCGGGATGACGTAAGCCCTTGGGAGGCATACCCTTTGGTTGTCATGGTTATGTAAAGGCGATGGTTTGAGGTTGCTCTGACGATGAAATTGGTTCCGGTGACCAATTCACGCGCACAAGTTCACCTTCCATTGGTTCGCGGGGTCGTGTAGCCACGGATGGCTCTCGAGAATGGTCTGGTTGTTGCATTTACGGTCCGCGCAGACGGCCCGCACCGCAATCCGTATTTCAGAAAGATTCAAATGTCGTTGGGTTCAGGGTTTGTCGAGCGCGCTGCGTTGGGGCACCGCCGCTGGTTGCCACTGGTCGTCTGCGCCGTAAGTGCCGGCGGGCTGCTGGGCTGCGGCGGTTCTGGCGCTCCGGCTGAAACCAGCGCGGGTGCATCGGCATCGGCTGCAAGTACCGCTGCGGCAACCGGCGCGGATTCGCGCAAACAAACGCAGGCGTCGATCCCCGACACGCCCATTCCTGCCGACGCCCATTTGAAGGGCATGTGGGGCCCCGTATTCAACTGGCCGATGATCCCCATTCACTCGGTGCTCTTGCCCGATGGGCGCTTGCTAACTTACGGCAGCCGGCCGGACGGCAATTCCACGGCTTACTTCAACGTGGACGTTTGGGACAACGTGGGCAGTCCCGATGCGGGCCACATGACCGTGGCCAACGGTACCGGTAATGACCTGTTCTGCGGCTCGCAATTGCTGCTGCCACCGATGGACGCCACCAGCGGCGCGCGCGTGTTTGTGGCCGGCGGCGATGCGTGGGACGGCAAGGCCAGCACCTTGACCGGCATTGCAGGCGCCAGCGTGTTCAACGTGGGTACCAATTCGATGTCCAACGCTGGCAACTTGAGTCAGCCGCGCTGGTATTCAACGTCCATCACGCTGACTAACGGCGAGACCTATATCCAAGGCGGCTTCGGCGGCACCGAGCGGCCTGACGTGCGCCAGGCCGACGGCAGCTTCCGTCGCCTCACGGGTGCTGACACGAGCTTCCTGCAGTGGTCTTACCCCAGAAACTATGTGATGCCGGACGGCCGCGTTTTCGGCTACGACTACGAAGGCCGCATGTACTTCGTTAACACCGAAGGCGCGGGCAGCGTTTCGGCACGCAACATCTTGCCTTGGCAGTACTTCGGCACGGGCAGCTCGGCGATGTTCCGGCCGGGGCACATTCTGCAAATTGGTGGCAACTCCAACGGCTGTGGTGTGGTTGACGTGACCAGCGGTAGTCCGGTGTTCACGCCCACGCAGTCCACCAGCAGCGTGCGCAAGCTCAACAACTCCACCCTCTTGCCGGACGGCCAGGTTGTCGTCACCGGCGGCAGCCCGGTTTGGAACGAACTGCCTGGTGCCAACCGCAATGCCGAAATCTGGAACCCGGTAACGGGCCAATGGACGCTGGGCGCCGCAGAAGACCGCGCGCGCCTGTACCACTCCACCGCCATTCTTTTGCCTGATGGCACCGTCATCACGGGCGGCGGCGGCGCGCCCACGCCCATTGGCGGCGCACCGCTGGGCGAGCAAAACATGGAGATCTACTACCCGCCCTATCTCTTCACAGCCGCGGGCGCACGCGCAGCACGCCCGGCCATCAGCGCCGCACCCGACTGGTTGGAAATCGGCAAAGCCTTCTCGCTGGACACCACGGGCAATGGCGTTTCCCGCGTGACCTTGGTTAAAACCGGCTCGGTCACACACGGCTGGAATTTCGACCAGCGCTTCATCGAGCTGCCTTTTGTGCGCACCGCCACCGCCAACGGCAGCCGCTTGGTGGTGAATTCGCCGTCCAAACCGGGCGAAGCCACGCCGGGCTACTACATGCTGTTTGTCATCGATGACAACGGCGTGCCCTCGGTGGCCAAGATTCTGAAAATGGGCATTGCGCCTGCGACCGACACCGCGCGCGCACCGGTGGTGGCGCAGTCGGGTCCGATGAGTGTGGCCTTGGGTTCCGGCATTGGCCGCACCTTCACCGCCACCGACCCCAATGGCGACCGCCTGACCTGGAGCGCTGCGGGCCTGCCCGCTGGCACCAGCATCAACAGCGCCACGGGTGAACTGACGGGTGTGCCCAGCGCGGCCGGCACCTATTACGTGGCCGTGTCTGCCAATGACGGCAGCTTTTCTGACAGTACGCGTTTTGTGCTGACGGTTAATGCACAAACGCCGCTGACGGTGACCTTGATGCCGCGCCCCGGCGCGAGCCTGGCCAATGGCGAAGCGGTTTTCGCAGCCGGCGCAACGGGCCAGGGCACAGTTGAGTATTCCTGGAATTTTGGTGACGGCACGGCAGACACGGCCTGGTCCAGCGACGGCAATATCAGCAAGCGCTTTGTCAAAGCGGGCACCTATTCAGTGACGCTGCGGGTGCGCGACGCCAGCGGCAACGTGATCAGCCGCAGCTTCTTGCAAACGGTCTACATCGGTTCTGGTGCGCGCCGCCCCGTGGCCTCAACCAACATCACCGTTGAAGTTGCCATTCACGGCCGCGACCGGGTGTGGGTGGTCAATGCCGACAACGACTCCGTCAGTGGTTTTGACACGGTGACATACGAGGCCTTCGGTGAGGTACCCGTGGGTTCTGCGCCACGCTCCATTGCACAGGCAGGTACTGGCAAGCTGTGGGTGACCAACAGCGGCAGCTCCACGATCAGCATCATCGACCCGTACACAAAAGTGGTCGAACGCACACTGAGCCTGCCGCGCGGCGCGCAGCCCTACGGCGTGGCCATTTCGCCCACGGCGCCGCAAGCCTTTGTGGTGCTTGAAGGGCGTGGTGAGTTGCTTCGGTTTGACACGAACACCTACGCCCAAACGGGCCTGCTGGCGGTAGGCGCCAATGTGCGCCATGTGTCGATCGATGGCACGGGCAAAGAGGTCTTTGTCAGCCGTTTCATCACGCCGCCGATGCCAGGCGAAAGCACGGGGTCGGTCAGCTTCCCCGCCAACAAAGGTGGCGAGGTGCTGCACATTGACCCGGCTGCCATGACGCTCAAGCGCACGGTGATTCTGGGCAACAGCACGCGCGCCGACAGCGAAAACCAGGGCCGTGGCATACCCAACTATGTAGGCGCAGTGGCCATCTCGCCCGACCACACGCAGGCCTATGTGCCCAGCAAGCAAGACAACATCGGTCGTGGCACCTTGCGCGACAAACAGCCGCTGAATTTCCAGAACACGGTTCGTGCTGTCAGCTCGCGCATTGCTTTGACGGGCGCCACTGCGTTCAGCGAAGACTTGGTTCGCCGTATCGACCATGACAACGCCAGCGTTGCCAGTGCAGCCACTTACGACAGCCGTGGCGCCTTGCTCTTTGTGGCACTCGAAACCAGCCGTGAAGTGGCGGTGATCGATGCGCACTCGGGCGGCCAGTTGTTGCGCTTTGACGTCGGTCGCGCGCCACAGGGCCTGGCTTTGTCGGCAGACGGCTGGACGCTGTATGTCAACAACTTCATGGACCGCACCATCACGGCTCATGACCTCAAACCCCTCTTGGCCGAAGGTTCTGGGCAGGTCAACTTGTTGAAGACCTTCCAGCCCATCACGACGGAGCGCCTGGCTGCCAACGTGCTCAAGGGCAAGCAGTTCTTCTATGACGCCCGTGACGGCCGCTTGGCACGTGACGGCTATATGAGCTGCGCCAGTTGCCACAACGACGGCAGCCATGACGGCCGTGTTTGGGACATGACACACGCTGGCGAGGGCGTACGCAACACCACCAACCTGCGTGGCCGCGCCGGTGCACAGGGCCGTCTGCACTGGAGTGCCAACTTTGACGAAGTGCAGGACTTTGAAGCGCAAATCCGCAGCCTGGCCGGCGGTACGGGATTGATGACTGACGCGCAGTTCAACACCGGCACGCGCAGCCAACCCTTGGGCGACCGCAAGACCGGGGTGAACGCCGACCTGGACGCCCTGGCGGCTTATGTCACCTCGCTCAGCTCAGCCAGCATCAGCCCCTTCCGTGATGCTTCAGGCGCGCTCACGGCATCGGCCACGGCAGGCAAGACGGTGTTTGCCGACAAGTGCTCCAGCTGCCATGCGGGCGTTGACTTCAGCGACAGCCGCAACAGCGTGCTGCGCAACGTGGGCACCATCAACGCGGCCAGCGGCTTGCGTTTGGGCGGTGCTTTGAACGGCATCGACACGCCCACAGTGCGTGATGCTTGGGCCACTGCGCCTTATTTGCACAACGGCTCAGCGGCGACGATTGAAGCGGCCATTCAATCGCACAGCAACCTGGTGCTCACGGCCACCGAGCTGGCCAACGTGGCTGCTTACACGCGCCAGTTGGATCGCGCCGAAGCGGCAGCCCCGTCGAGCACGGCCAACTTGGTGGTGCGCATGATGTCCAGCATCGCCGACAAATTTGGCTCGCTCTTTGAAGTACGCGTCAATGGCAACACGGTGGGTCAGGGTCAAATTGAAGCACGCACCTGGGTTGACGTGTTCTTCGATACGGTGCGCATTGCCCAAAATGCGGTGATCGAGGTGGTCTTCAAGAACGACGCCATCATCAATGGTCAGGACCGCAACCTGAGCGTGCAATCGGTGCGGCTCAATGGCACCACCACGGTCAGCTCCACCGCTACCGGCGCCGTCGTTGACCACGGCACAGGCGCTGCGGCCTTTGACAATCTCAATACCGTGACAGCCGCCAGCACAGGTGGGGCGCTCAATCGCAATGGTGCCTTGCGCATCACGGCGCCGGCTTCGGACAACACGGTCATCGTGCGCGGTGCCACGACCTTGGCCGGCGGTGTGGGTGCAACTATGGAATTGCGCATCAATGGCGTCTTGATCGGCACCCGCCAGCTCACCACGCCTACCGTGCAAAACCAGGTGTTCACGACGCCCAGCATTGCCGCGGGTGATCGCATCGATGTGGTGTTCACCAACGACGCTATCGTCAACGGCGTTGACCGCAACCTGTACGTGGAGTCGGTTACCGCGCGCGGACGCGTCATGTCTTCGACTGCTGCCGGCGCTGTGTTGGATCAAGGCGCTGGCACACAAGCCTTTGACGGCGTCAGCGTGGTGCCTGGCAGTACGTATGGCGGTTGGGTGCCTTGGAATGGCGCCTTGCGCTTGGTAGCGCAATAGGCGGACGCCCCGCGCGCCTCTTGGGGCGCGCGGGGACTTCAGCCCGCAGGCTTCACCATTCAGCCGTCCAAGCCGAAGAGCCTGAGCACGCTGAGCAAGCGCCTGAGTCCTTCACCCAGCGGCCGCAGCAAATCGCTCAGGCGGTCGGTTTCGATGTGCCGCAGCGGCGGACCCCGGTCCAGCGCGTTGTCGATGAACGGGTGTATGTCGCCGAGGCCCACTTCTTCAATGCCGGTGCCCGTGAAATCAACCAGCGTGAGGCAGTGTGAGCCCGCGAAATTGCGGAAATATGGCAAATGCCAGGACACATTGCCGTAAGGCTGCATGGCGGCTGTCCAACGTTGCAAATCACGCTCCCACCGCGCCAGCAGCAAGGGCAGGCGGGCAGCTTCATCAGGCGCTGCGCTGATGCCGGGGTCAAACTTGGCGTAGCTGAAAGCTGAAAACGTGGCGTCGTGAATGAAGCTCATGTAGGCAAAGCGGTCTTGCGGATAACGCAGGGCCAGGGCCGCCGGCACGCTGCCTAAATCGTCGGCGTTGAAGCCGGATAGCGGGGCCAAACTGCTGGGTATCAGGCTGCCCGGTGCGTCCAGGCCCCAAGCCTCGCGAATGCGCGCATGCAAAGGGGCCGAAGGAAAGTCGGCTGGGTCCGCACCACGCGGGGCTGAAAAAAGAGGGCCCGAATCCGAAAGCAGCGTTGCATTGCCGCTGGGCGCGATGCCTTCGCGCAAGATGGGGTAGCCCGCCGTGGCACCGACGGCGCCGGCTGAAAAGCCGGTGATCAGCAGTTCGCGCGTGCGCAGGCTGCTGCCCATCCAGGCGGCTGCTGCGCGCAAATTGGCCTGGCCCCGGTGGTATTGCACGCGTGGGGCTTCCGGCCTTGCGTCGTCGTACGTGCGAACCTGGTTGCCGGTGTGCGCGTCTCCCGTGCAGTAGGGCAGGTACACCATGTTCCAGCCCTGTGTGCGCACCCGCTCCAACACACTCAGACGTGAAATGAACGGGGTCACCATGCCAAACGCAGCAGGTGATGCGCTGTGCATGTAGTCGCTGTCGATGCCGCCAGGGTTGCTGGCCGAGAGCGGCCCCTGGCCTTCGCAGGAGTTTTGGTCCCAGCAGGCGCCACCGCCTTCAAGCACCACCACGGTGTCTTTGGCGCGCCAGGCGCGGTTGACAAAGAAGCGGTAAGGTGTGCCGTTACCGCACGCAGCGCCGCTCTCCAGGGGCAAGGTGACGGTGTCCCATTGGTAGTAGCCAGCGAGCGCGGGCGACGGTGCCCCGAGAAAACCGCCCAGCGCGAGTAGGGCTGGCAGCGCAGCCCGCCACCAGTGCCGCGATTGCAGAGGGGTCATTGCGCAACTCCTTTTTGTTGAGCCCATTGGGTGTTTGGTGCCGCAGTAGCCTTGCGCGCGGGCCAGGTCTGCGATTGCCAACTTGCCAGTGCCAGGCTGCGGCTGGGTTCGTCGGGCAACAAAACCTCCAGCAGTTGAACCTTCAATTGCAGCGCTTGAGCGCCGGTTAACGCGCCTTGCGACCAATGCTGCGCCAGCTGGGCGTCCAAATCCTGTGCCAGCGGCCGCAGCACGCTTGTGTCTCGACCAACACGGCGGGTCGAATTGAATGACTCCCATTGCCGGCTGAAGCTCAAAAAGCCCAATACCCGTTGAACCTCGGCTTCGCCGTCGGGGTGCTTGGCCAACTCCGTGCGCAGGTCTTGCACCTCTTGGGGGCTCAGTCCGCTGCCTGTGTCGAGCGCAGGCGCATTCGTGATGGGCATGGCCTGCGAAGTGGACGCCGCCGCCTCGCGCTGCGCGCTGTGATCCTGAGGTTTAACCGATGAATGGACCAGCGGGTCTGAGCTGCGCCGCTGTTTGACCGCGCTTGAATCATCAGTCTGACCGGCCATCCACAGGCCAACTGCCAGAGCCATCCCTGTAGCGCACCAAGCCAGAAGCCGTCCAGCGCGCACTTCAAACACCATCCAGCGTGACCACCACGGGCGCATGGTCGCTGGGCCTTTCGTTCTTGCGCGGCAGCTTGTCTATCTGGCAAGAACTGACTTTTGACTTCAGCGTATCACTCACCAAAATGAGGTCAATGCGCAGCCCCTGGTTCTTTCTGAAGGCCAGGTTGCGGTAGTCCCACCAGCTCCAGCTCTTGGGCGGCTGCTCGAACAGGCGAAACGCATCGTGCAGACCCAGATCAAGCAGTTGCTTCAAGTGCGAGCGCTCTTCATCGGTGCAATGAATTTGACCCGCCCAGGCCACCGGGTCATACACATCGCGGTCGTCGGGCGCAATGTTGAAGTCGCCCAGCAGCACCAACTTCGAATGCTGTTTCAACTCATCGTTCAGCCAGGTTCGCAGTCCCGTCAACCAAGCCATCTTGTAGGCGAATTTTTCACTGTCTGGCGCCTGGCCATTCGGGAAATAGCCACCCACCACGCGGACAGGTCCCACGGTCCCAGCGATGACGCGCGCGGAGTCATCGGCATAACCCGGAATATTGCGTTGAATGTCGCAGGCTGGGCTTCGTGACAACAGCGCCACGCCGTTGTAGGTCTTTTGACCAAACCACTGCACGGCATAACCGGCTTCTTCAATGGCGGCATGCGGAAACTTGTCGTCCGTCATTTTGGTTTCTTGAAGCACGATGGCGTCCACCGGGTTGGCTGCCAGCCAGTCCAGCAATTGCGGCAAGCGCACGGCGAGTGAATTGACGTTCCAGGTGGCGATCTTCAAGGCTGCCTCGCTTCAAAGTGGGGCCTGTGCGGCGCACTCGACCGAGGCAAGCACGCAGCAGGGGCAGAAAAGCTGCGCAGCATACGCGCTCTGTAGGCCGGTTCAGCTGTGGCCGGCATTGCAGCGCCCGTTGCAGGCGCAGCGTGGCTCGCAATCATGTCCTTGCTCGTCGAATAGAAGCTGCAAACGCGCGCTTTTCCATGCGCATGGCCGTTAGTGGGTCCCCTAGCATTCAGATTCAGTGTTTGACGAAGGAATTTCATGACAAAGCGCATTGCACTTGCTCTGGCCACTGCAGCCCTTTCCCTGCCTGTCTTGGCCCAATCCAACGACCCCGCTGAAGTGGAACTTGTGGTTGCGGCCATCAAGTCCGCCAACCCTGAACTCAAGTCATTGTGCAGACAGGGCCCTGACGGCATACGTAAAGCTTCGGTGGATGCGGTGATGGGACTGTTGGCGGAGGGCAAGCTCAAAGGCAACCCCCAGGCTGTAGGCGGAGAAGCGGGACAAAAGCTGGGCCGCGAGTGCCGTGGCGGCTGACCTTCCCATCTCAGCAAACCAACCGGCTCGTGCCGGTTTTTTTTCGTCGCATGCGGCGGCGCTGGAGGCTTGACCATGTTCTTTTCTCTCAAACCCATTCACTGCGCCGTGCTGGGGGCTGCCTGTTTAACAAGCATGGGTGCGCAGGCGGCCACTGACGCCGAGATTCAGTTGGTGCATGACACCGTACGGTCTCAATACGGCAGCGTTGCCGACTACTGCAAAGTTTCGGACGATGAGCGGCGCAAAAAGGTCATTCAGGTGACCATGGCCCTGGCCAGCAAGCGCCAGATCAGGGACCCGGTCGACGCAGGGCCGAAGGCGGGTGCACTGCTGCGCAAAGCCTGCGGAAACGATGCCACCTTCGATGTGAGCAAGCTGCGCTGGTCGGCCAGCGCGCCAGCCTTGCGCTTTTCCCCCGAGCGCGGTAGCTGGGGTATGTTCACCTCGCCTCAATCGTTGGCGAACAAGGTTTTTGCGCCTGAAGGTTCAGGTCCGTTCCCTGCCGTGGTTTTGAGCCAAGCCAAGAAGATGTCGGAGCACATGAAAGTGCACGCCAGAGAGTTCCTAGAGGCTGGCTTTGCGGTGCTGGTGGTGGATACCTATGGACCGCGAGGCTACCAAATTGGCGTCAATGAGCCTTTCCCTGCTGAGTTCGCCCGCGATGCTTACGACGCGCTGGCGCACCTGCATACCCAGCCGTACGTTGATAAGTCGCGCATCTATCAGACCGGCTACTCCAATGGCGGTCTGGCGGCGGCTTTGCTGGCCAGTCCGAAGGGCGCGGAGGAGTTCAAGTCCAAAGACCGTTTTCGCGCAACGGTGGCGCAATACGGCAGTTGCACTATCGCGTCACCCTACGCAGGCCAGGCCCAAGTGGCGCAGTTGGACATGCTGTCCACAGACAGCGACCGCCCCATCCTGATGCTCATGGGTGAATTGGATATCGAGACGCCCGCAAAGAGTTGCTTTCCCCGCCTGGAAGAGCTGAAGGCAGCTGGCAAAGACGTGCATTGGCACATCTACCCCGGCACAAGTCACGGCTGGGATCAGGTCGAACACAGCGGGTTTGTCTTCCGTACCAATAGTGGCGAGACGATGACCTACCGCTATGACGAGGCGGTGGCAAAAGACGCTACGGCGCGGGCGATCGCCTTCTTCAACCGATACCGTTGAACACGCAGGCAGCGCGGCCCTGGCGGCTGCGCGCCGTCTGAGAGCGGACCGTGTGGATGTGAAGCGCGGTGCCGACCAGCGCGGACAATGTACGGTATGAGCGAATCCGCAATACTGCCTCAAGGCAAAGACACGTTGGCCGAGCACCCCAGTGCGCCGATGAATTGGCCTGCGCTGCTGGCGCCGCAGCGTCTGGGGCGACTGGCTGCGGCTGCGCCGGCAGACGGGCTGCGTACGGACTTTTTCAAGGACTGGGACCGCATCATCTTCAGCTCTGCCTTTCGGCGACTGCAGGACAAGACGCAGGTTCAGCCCTTGGCCAAGAGCGACTACGTGCGCACGCGCTTGACCCATACGCTGGAGGTTGCCAGTGTGGGCCGCTCTCTGGGCATGATGGCCGGGCAAGCCATTCTTCAAGGTCGGCCCGCGCTGGCCGGCGTGGTTTCGCCGCAAGACGTAGGTGCCATCGTGGCCTCAGCCGCCTTGATGCACGACATCGGTAATCCGCCCTTCGGCCACGCCGGTGAGGTCGCCATTCGGGCCTACTTCGCGGGCCGGGGTGCACATTGGCTGGACGGTTTGGCCCCACAGCAGAAGGCTGACTTTCTGCACTTCGACGGCAATGCGCAGGGCTTGCGCACGATGGTGCGCTTGCAGCATCCCGATCAGCCCGGCGGCTTGCAGCTATCCCTACCCACGCTGGGCGCGTTCTGCAAATATCCCCGCGCCGCTTGGTTGCCGGTTGCTGAATGTCCGGGCGCCAGCGGCAAAAAGCCCGGCTTCATTGAGAGCGAAAAGGCATTGTTCACCCAGCTAGCTGGGGGTTTGGGTCTGCTGCCCAGGCCGGGAGCGCAGGGTCGCGCTTGGTTCCGCCACCCGCTGGCCTTTTTGGTTGAAGCGGCTGACGATATTTGTTATGGGGTGGTGGACATCGAAGACGGTGTCAAGTCGGGCCACATCAGCTTGGATGAACTGTTTGCCTTGCACGCGCCTTTTGCAGGTGCGGCAGCGATTCAGCGCGCGCGCACGCTGCGCGACCCGCAACACCGCGCCGAATACTTGCGCGCCATCACCATTGGTGTACTGGTTCAGCAGGCGGCAGACAGTTTCTTGCATCACCACGAGCAGTTGCTGGCAGCGCGTTTCGACGAGCCGCTGGTTGAACACATGGCAGGTTCAACCGACTTCCTGCCCTTCAAAGCTTTGGGGCGAGACCGCCTGTATACCGAACGCTCTAAGGCGGAACTGCAGCTTGCGGGCTTCGAAATCATTGCCGACTTGCTGCACATGTTGTGCGAGGCGGTGGAGCTCAAGGCAGTGCCTGGCGCTCGTAAGCGCGAAAAATCTGCGCTGGTTCTGCGGCTGTTGCCGCATGGTGACGATGTGGCGGCGCAGCCCAGTCGCTATGACCGACTGCTGGCGGTGACTGACTTTGTGGTCGGTATGACCGACAGCTATGCCTTGGACACGCACCGCCAATTGCAGGGCGCCTTGCCCTGATCGGCGTCGTCTTTCTGGCCGGATTCAGCAGCGCACAAAGCGCACAACCATATCGATGATGCTCTCGCGCCGCGCGCTGAGTGTGGCAGCGTCATCCGCGTCGCGCTTGAAAATGATGGAAAACGTATACCGGTTGGCGACGTTGAAGACCGACAGCGCACTGATGGACATGTGCAGGTCCAGTGGGTCGATGCCGCTGCGAAATACGCCTTCTTTGAGCCCCCGGTCGTACACCCTGCGCAGGCCTTCAATCGCTGGTACGTTCAAGGCTTGAATGGCGGAACTCTGGGCCAGATATTCACCCCGGTGGATGTTCTCGGTCATCACCAAGCGAATGAATTCCGGGTGTGCAAGCTGGTAGTCCAAGGTAAACCCCACCAGCTTGCGCAGCGCCGCTTCAGGCGGCAGGTCGTCAAGTTGCAAGCCAGATTCGGTTTCGCGCATGTGGCGATAAGCCTCCTCTAACACGCGAATATAGAGGCCCTCTTTGCTGCCGAAGTAGTAGTAAATCATGCGCTTGCTGGTGCGCATGGCAGCGGCGATGTCGTCAATGCGCGCGCCTGCCAAACCCTTGTCGGCAAATTCGCGGCTGGCAACGGCCAGGATATCGGCCATGGTGCGCGCGGGGTCGTTGGTCCGGGCGGGCGCGGTCTTGACTGATGGGGAACGTCGCTTTTTAACCGGTTCGTTCATTTGTTCAGTGTAGGCGAACACGCCGCTCTTCAACGCCGGTTTTCACCGATGATGCGGGCCTGTTCATGCGGAGAGCACCATGCCCTTGTTGTCGATGAGCCCCAAGCGTGTTTGCGCGTCCTTGGCGCTGCTGGCCCTTTCGGTTTCCACGTCTGCCGTCTGGGCCCAATCGGCTGCCAGCCCACCGCGTTGGGAACTGGGTGCGTTCGCGCTGGGTACCTCGCAGCAAGCCTACCCCGGCGCTGAGACACAAATCTCGCGCTTGACGGTGCTGCCGTTTTTTCTTTACCGAGGCGATGTGCTGCGCGTGGACCAAGGCACCGCTGGCGTGCGCGCTTTGCGTACGGACCGCTGGGACCTGGACATCGGCTTTGCCGGCAGTTTCGGCACGCGCGGCGGCGAGGTGGCCGCGCGACAAGGCATGCCGGAGATTGGCAACATGGCCGAATTTGGCCCGCGACTGAAGTGGCGCGTCACGCCGCCTGGTGAGTCTTGGCTGGGCGGGCGTGTGCGTGTGGATTTGCCGCTGCGCGCGGTGTTCGATGTCTCGGACGGCTTTGCGCGCAAGGGCCTGAATTTCGAACCTGAACTCATCTTCGAGCGTTATTCGACGGCCGGCTTCTTTTACAACACCACCCTCAGCGCTGTCATTGGCGACAAGAAGTTGAACGACAGCTTTTATGGCGTGGCACCGGCCTACGCCATTGCCGGGCGTCCGGCCTATGCGGCGCAGGCCGGATTGATTTCTTTGCGCCTGAATGCCAGCTTTGCCAAACCCTTGAGCCGAGACTGGCGCCTGTTTGGTTTCGCGCGCATCGAAACCGTGCGTGGCGCAGCCAACGCCGACAGCCCCTTGGTCAAGAAGCCCACAGGCGCGACGGCGGGCATCGGCTTGGCCTACACGTGGATGCGTTCCAGCGAAGCCGGAGCTGACTGATTCAGCCCTTCTGAGCTTTCAGCCCCACACCTCGTGCGCCACGTCCACCACACGCGCCAGCTTGGCCCACTGGTCTTGCTGAGACAGCGCGTTGCCGTGGTGCGTGCTGGAAAAGCCGCACTGCGGTGAGAGGCACAAACGGTCCAGCGGTACGAAGCGCGCGGCCTCTGCGATGCGGCGTTTGAGGTCGTCTTTGCTTTCCAGTTCACCCAGCTTGGTGGTCACCAGGCCGAGCACCACGCGCTTGCCTTCGGGCAGTGCGCGCAACGGCTCGAAGCTGCCCGAGCGCGAGCTGTCAAATTCCATGAAGTAGCCATCGACATTCGTGGAGAACATCGCTTCCACTACGGGGTCGTAGCCGCCTTCAGCCACCCAGGCGCTCTTGAAGTTGCCTCTGCAGGTGTGGATGGTGACACACAGGTCGACGGGTTTGTCGCGCAGTGCTTCGTTGATCACTTGGGCATAGGTGCGCGGCAAGGCCATGGGGTCGTCGCCATTGGCACGGCAGTTGGCCTGAATCTTGGGGTCGCACAGGTAGGCAAAGGTGATGTCGTCCAGTTGCAAGTAGCGGCAGCCCGCTGCATGGAGGTGCGCGATGGCCTTGCGATAGGCGGCAGCGACATCGGTCCAGAAGTCGTCCATGTTGGGGTAGGCCTCGCGCGACACGGCCGCGCGCCCGCCCCGCAGGTGCAGCATCGAAGGTGAGGGGATGGTCATCTTCGGCGTGCGCGTTGTGACCGACTTCAGGAAGGCGAAATGGTCCGCCATGATGGGCCTGCTGCAACCCACCTTGCCAGTGACCGAAGCGATGGGTGGCTGCTCCGACTGGCCTTCAATCTGAAATTTTGGTCCGTCGTTTTGCTTGACCGTGACGCCGTCCAATTGCGCCAAAAAATCAAGATGCCACCAGTCGCGGCGGAACTCGCCGTCGGTGATGCTCTGCAAGCCGATGGCTTCCTGCTGTTTTACCACCTCGCGAATGGCCGTGTCTTCTGCAGCCTTCAGATCAGCAGCGCTGGCTTGGCCTTGCTTGAACTTGATGCGCAGCGCTGCCAGCTCGGCTGGGCGCAACAGGCTGCCGACCTGGTCGGCGCGGTAGGGTGCTTGGATCATGGAGTCTCCGTGGATGCAAGGTTCTGGGAATTGTGCACCCACCCGTTCTCCTCGCAGGCCAGTCAGCGCTGGCGTGCACCGCGCTCACTTCAAATGGATGTCTCCAGTGCCCACGACCCTGCGGTTCACGGTGCCCGGTTTTCCGTAGACGCGGACATCGCCTGTGCCAGCAAGGGCGACATCCGCCTTTTCTGTTGCGTAGACGTTCACGTCGCCGCTGCCGGACAGGTTCACGGTGGCTTGGCGGGCTTGTAGCTTGCTCAAGTCAATGTCACCTGAACCGGCGAGCTTTGCATCGACGGTCTGAGCTGATCCGTTCACTTGGATGTCGCCGGAGCCCGCGAGCTTGGCTTGCAGGTTCATCAGCTGAGCTCGCTCGATGCGCATGTCGCCCGAACCGGAGACGTCGGCGGAAAAGCGCTCGGCTTGCAAGTCGCGAATATTCAGGTCGCCGCTGCCGCTCAGTTCAGCGCTTTGCAGTTGCATGAAGGTGACATTGACCTGCATGGGTGACGATGTACGCCAGCTCACTTTGGGTTTGCCGCGCACGACCAAGGTGTCGCCCACAACCACCGTTTCGATCATGTCCGTCAGGTTGTCGTCGGCACGCACGCTCAGTTGCATGGCGCTGCCCTGCTGGGCCTTGACAGTGAACGAGCCCTCCAGGCGAAGCCTGCTGAAGCTGCCGATGCTGCGTGCTTGGTCAACCACCTTGCCTGAACCCTTGATCATCGGCCCTAGGCCGCTGGACACCATGGTTTCGGCTTGAGCGGCAACAGGCACCAATGCGGCGGCAGCCACCAAGCTGATGGCCAGAAGCAGAGGTGAGATTTGATGCAGCGTACGTGGCACGGGCAAGCTCCTGCGGTCTTGTTGCGATGACCCAGATCCTAGGGCGCGCGCCAGGCCATGGCCATGGCCGTGCGACGAAATGCCGTTGGCTGCGACAGGCGGGACGGAATGGCGCCCACGCACCGTCAAGGTTTGCGGCGTTCGTAGCTCACAAAACAGAAGGGCAGTCCTTCAACGGTCTGGTGCGGTTCGCGCTTCACGACGACAAACTCGGCACGGTCCCATGCGGGGAAAAAAACGTCGCCTTCCAGGTCAGCGTCCACCTCGGTCAGCACGAGCCGGTCGGCCAGCGGCAGCGCCTGCGCGTACAGCTCACCGCCGCCCATCACGAAGGCCAGTGGTGCGTCGGCTACCAGCGCCAAGGCCTGATGCAGGCCGGCCGCCAGCTCGGCGCCCGGCACCGCTTGTCTTGCATTGCGAGAGACGACGATGTTGCGCCGCCCCGGCAGCGGACGAAAGCGCTCGGGCAGTGACTGCCAAGTCTTGCGCCCCATGATGACGGGGCAGCCCATCGTCGTAGCACGGAAGTGCTTCTGGTCGGCGGGGTCGCCAAACACCAGGTCGTTGTTCTTGCCAATGGCGCCATTGCGCGCCACGGCGGCGATCAGCGCCAAGCTGGTGGGGCGGCGCAATGGAGAGGTGCGGGCAGGCGCCATCAGACAGCCACCGGTGCCTTGATCAGCGGGTGCGGGTCATAGCCCTCGAACGCGAAGTCTTCAAGCGTGTAGTCGAAGATGGACGCCGGCTTGCGCTTGATCGCCAAGCGGGGGTAGGGCCGCGCCTCGCGTGTCAGCTGCAGCGCAACCTGTTCATAGTGGTTGCTGTAGATGTGGCAGTCGCCGCCGGTCCAGATGAAATCGCCCACATCCAAATCGCACTGCTGCGCGAGCATGTGCGTCAGTAGCGCATAACTTGCAATGTTGAACGGGACGCCCAGGAAAATGTCTGCGCTGCGCTGGTAGAGCTGGCAGCTCAGCTTGCCTTTGCCACCGGGCTGCGTTGCAGGCGCCACGTAGAACTGGAAGAAGGCATGGCAGGGCATCAGGGCCATCTTGGACAGCTCGGCCACGTTCCAGGCGCTGACGATGATGCGGCGCGAATCGGGGTTGGTTTTGAGCTGATTGACGACTTCGGCGATCTGGTCGATGTGCCCGCTGGGATTTTCAGCAGAGGGCGTCGGCCAACTGCGCCACTGCACGCCGTAGACCGGACCTAAATCGCCAGTGACCGGGTCGGCCCATTCGTCCCAGATGCTGCAGCCTCGCTCTTGCAGCCACTTCACATTGCTGTCGCCGCGCAGGAACCACAACAGTTCAAGGATGACGGCTTTGACAAAAACCTTCTTGGTCGTGATGAGCGGAAACCCCTGGCTCAGGTCATAGCGCAACTGGTGGCCAAACACACTGCGCGTGCCCGTGCCGGTGCGGTCGGCCTTGTCCACGCCATGCTCGAACACATGGCGCATCAGGTCTTCGTAAGGGGTGTGTAGGGCGGCGTGCACAGGTGGTTTTGGCAGGGTCGGTGTTGTCGACGGGGGCGGGCGCCGATTATCAATGCGCTCAGATGGGCTGCACTTGAAGCCGCCCGTTCAGGCTGGCCAAGGTCTTTGTCAGCAGCGACGTTGCCGCGTAGATGGCGTCGATGCTCGGTGTGGGCGTTTCGGTGATGCGTGCCAGTTCAACCACGCTGCCCACCAAGGCCTCCAATTCCAGCGCGCGGCCGTGCTCCACGTCTTGCAGCATGGAGGTTTTGTGCGCGCCCACCGCTTGCGCGCCGTCGATACGCTGCTCCAGCGAGACCTTGAAGGCCACGCCCAGCTTCTCGGCCACCGTTCGCGCCTCCGTCATCATGCGCGCGGCCAGTTCACGGCTCAGCGGGTATTTGCAGATATCTTCCAGCGTGGCGTGCGCCAGCGCACTGATGGGGTTGAAACTGAGGTTGCCCCAGAGCTTGACCCAGAGCTCGCTGCGGATGTCGCGCGAGACGGGCGCCTTGAAGCCTGCAGCCATCATCGACTGGCTCAGGGCCTCGATGCGCGGTGTGCGCTGGTTGTCCAGTTCACCCAAGCTGAAGCGATTGCCTTCCACCACCTTCACCACGCCGGGTTCGAGCAGCTCGGCCGCTGGGTACACGATGCTACCGATGATGCGGTCCACCTCGATGCCCGCCGCCAGCGCGCCGTCGGGGTCCACGCTGTTCAGTGACTTGCCCAGGTAAGGGCCAGCGAGCTTTTGGAAATACCACCAGGGCACCCCGTTGATCATCGTCACCACAAGAGTCTGTGGACCGAACAGAGCGCGCAGGCCGGGCAGCAAATCACGCACCTGATGCGCTTTGGTCGTTAGCAGAACGACATCCTGATGACCGGCTTCAGCAGGGTCCTGAACGGCCCGCACGGCGCTGGTGTGCTCGGTCTTGCCGTCCGGCATCAGCAGGCTGAAGCCCTTGGCATTGATGGCCGCCAGGTTTTTATTGCGCGCGATGAAGGTGACTTGTTCTCCCGCCAGCGCCAGTTTGGCGCCCAGATAACCGCCGATGGCACCGGCGCCCACGATGGTGTACTTCATCAGAACTCACCTGAGACGAAGGAGCCGAAGCCCAAGCCAATGCGTTGCGCCAAGCCGATGCGTTGCAGCTTGCCCGTGGCGCCTTTGGGCAGCTCTTCAACGAACAAAATCTTCTTGGGCACCTTGTAGCCGGCAACGCGCTGCGCCACAAACTGCTGCAGCTCACGCTCGGCACACTCGTGGCCTTCGTGCAGAACCACCATGGCGGCCACTTCTTCGCCCAGGCGCTTGTGCGGCGCGCCGAAGACAATAACTTGCGCCACCGAAACGTGGTCCAGCAGAATTTCGTCGATCTCGCGCGGGCTGACTTTTTCGCCACCACGGTTGATGATTTCTTTCAGGCGGCCGGTGATGCTGAGATAGCCCTCAGCATCCATCTGGCCTTGGTCGCCGGTGCGGAACCAGCCGTTGTCAAAAGCTTCTTCGTTGGCCTTAGGGTTGTTTTCATAACCGGCGGTAACGCTGATGCCGCGGATGACCACTTCGCCAATTTCGCCGGCCGGCAGGAATTCGCCGTCTTCGCTTCGAATGGCAATTTCAGGGCCGGCAGCGCGGCCTACCGAGCCGCGTTTGCGCTGCAACGGCGGCAGCGGGTTTGAGGCCATTTGATGCGCGGCTTCGGTCATGCCGTAGGACTCGATCAAGGGTGCCTTGAACATGGTCTCCAGTTGCTCGATCAACTGCGGCGGCATGGCCGACGACGACGAGCGCACGAAGCGCAACGGGTGCCGCGCCAACACCTCGGCGTTGTGCTTGCCCCGGCTGGCAATCGCCAAGTGCATGGTCGGTACAGCGGTGTACCAAGTGGGGTGCGCTTCGTCCATCCATTTGAAAAAGCGCAAGGCGTTGAAGCCTGGCGTGCAGAAAATTTGTGAGCCCGCCGACAGGGGTGCCAACAAGCCGGCCATCAGGCCGTGGATGTGGAAGAGCGGCATGATGTTGAGGCCGATATCTTGGGCTGTGAACTGCAAGGTGGCTGCGATTTGCCGGGCCGAAGCGACCAGGTTGGCGCCGGTTAGCGGCACGCGCTTGGGGCGTGAGGTGGTGCCGGACGTATGCAAGACCATCGCAATGTCGTCGGGCTGTGCCGGGCCGCCGTTGGCTGTCGGCGCGCTGAGATGCCCGGCGGGCGCAGCCAAGCTGAAGTGTCCAGCGGCCGAGCCTTCTGAAACGACCACCTCAAAAACGGGAATGCCCTTCTTGCTGGCGGCTTCGACGGCTGGCGAGGCGCTGCCACGTTCAACCACCAAGGCCTTGCACTGCAGGTCGTCCATGTAGAACTCGAACTCGTCCACACGGTAAGCCGGGTTCAGCGGCGCGCTGGTGGCCGCGCAGGCGCAGGCTAAAAAGCTGGTGGCCATCTCCGGGCCATTGGGCAGCACGATGGCCACGCGGTCGTTGCGGCCGATGCCTGCGGCGTTCAAGGCGCGCTGGGTTTGCTCCATGAGGCTGCGCAGGGCGGCGTAGCTCAAGGGCGGCCGCCCTGGCGCTGTTAGGGCTGTGGCCTGGGCCGCGCCGGCGTTCAATAGTTGGGTCAGAGACATGGTGGAAACACCTGGAGTTGCAAAAATGGGTGCGCTGGCCGACCCTGTGGCGAGGGTCAAGCCCGATTTGGGCTCGATTTTTGCAGATCCCGGGCACCCAGAGGCTTGACTTTGATCGTCTTGGGGGAAGATGTTCTGGGGGGAGCCGTGGTGGACGTCCCACCCGTCAAGGAAGTTTTATGGAGATGAGACCGTCAGCCGGCCAGCGCGAAGCCTACGAAATTGCGCGCGCACTGTTAGAGGGCTTCAACCGCCACTACCACCTGTTCAGCGAAACCAACCGCGCTGCCAAACAGCGCTTTGAACTGGCCGACTGGCATGGGCAGCAAAAGGCGGCCCGTGACCGCATCGAGTTTTACGACCAGCGCGTCCAAGAAACGCGGCAATGGTTGCAAACGGAATATGCGGCTGATTCACTGCCCATTGAAACCTGGCAACAGGTCAAACTGCTGTACATCGGCTTGTTGATTGAGCACCGCCAGCCCGAGTTGGCCGAGACCTTTTTCAACTCGGTCACCACCAAAATCCTGCACCGCAGCTACTTTCATAACGACTTCATTTTCGTGCGGCCCACCATTTCGACGTCCTATATCGAAGTGGATGAAGCCATGGGGTCGCCCACCTACCGGGTTTACTACCCGACGCTGGACACTTGGCACGGCACGTGGAAGCAAGTGGTCATCGACTTCCAATTGGCCCTGCCGTTCGAAGACCTGGAGCGCGACACCCGGGATGTGGTGGCCGAGCTCGAGCGTGGCATGGGCACTTTGAAGCTGCGCACCAGCTTCCAGATTCAGGTGCTGTCCAACCTGTTTTTCCGCAACAAGGCGGCTTATGTGGTGGCCAAGGTCATCAACGGCGACCAGCAAACACCCATTGCCTTGCCCTTGCTGCACAACGCCAAGGGCGAGCTGATCATCGACACCGTGCTCTATTCTGAAGACGACATGGAACTGCTTTTCAGCTATGCGCGCGCCTATTTTTTGGTGGATATGCCAGTGCCCAGCGCTTATGTGTCCTTCCTGCGCACGCTGATGCCGCGCAAGCCACGTGCCGAGATCTACAGCGCGGTGGGCCTGCAAAAACAAGGCAAGAACATTTTTTACCGTGACCTGCTGCACCACCTGCGCTACAGCAGCGACCGCTTTCGCATCGCGCCCGGCATCAAAGGCATGGTGATGCTGGTGTTTGACCTGCCCTCATTTCCCTATGTCTTCAAGCTGATCAAAGACCATTTCCCATCAACCAAAAAAATCACCCGCGAACAGATCAAGGGCAAATATCTGCTCGTCAAGCGGCATGACCGCGTAGGCCGCATGGCCGACACCTTGGAGTACAGCAAGGTGGCCTTGCCGCTGGCGCGCTTTGAGCCCGAACTGGTGGCTGAAATGCAGCAGCACTGCGCCAGCTTGTTCGAGATCACGGGCGAAGCGGGCCATGAAGAAGTCATCATCGACCACGCCTATATTGAGCGGCGCATGATGCCGATGAATATTTTCTTGAAAACGGCTTCAGAAGATGGCGACGTGGCTGCCATCGAGCGCGCCACACTGGAATACGGCAACGCCATCAAAGATTTGGTGGCTGCCAACATTTTTCCCGGCGACATGCTGTGGAAAAACTTCGGCATCACCCGCCAAGGCAAGGTGGTGTTCTACGACTACGACGAAATCGAATACATCACCGACTGCAACTTCCGCAAAGTGCCGCCACCGGACGAGAACGCGCCCATGCGGCCCAACGGGGTGTGGTTTGACGTCGGCGCCAAAGACGTATTTCCGCAGACCTTCGGCCCCTTTCTGCTGGGCAACGCTACCGTGCGCAAGGCCTTCTTGCAGCACCACCCCGAACTGCTGGACCCAGCCTACTGGGCCAGCCACAAACAGCGCATCCTGGACGGTGAGATGCCCGATGTGTTCCCCTATGAAAAGCAGCGGCGGTTTGTCAACCGGCGCAAGGCGCAGTTGGCGCAGGCTTGAGTCTTTGCCGGGCTGCGCGCTCTAGCATCAGACCCTTAGCTGCTAGGTTAGCCCTTGAACACCGGCGGGCGCTTCTCAAAGAACGCCGCCACCGCCTCGGCATGGTCGGCCGTGTGGTGCGCCAGTCCTTGAAATTGGCCAGCGGCTTGCAGTGCTTCGTCCAGTGTGCTGTTGCGGGCTTGCTGCAGCAGCTTCTTGGTCCAGCGCAGCACCTGCGGTGGGTTGGCCGCAATGCGTTGTGCCAAGGCCAGCGCTTCGGTCATCAACGACTCAGGCGCCACCACGCGCGATACGAGGCCGATGCGCAGCGCTTCTTCGGCGTCGATGGTGTCGCCGGTAAACGCCATTTCGGCCGCGCGCGATGCGCCCACCACACGCGGCAGCAGCCAGCAGCCCCCGTCACCAGGCACGATGCCCACTTTGACGAAGCTCTCAGCAAAGCGCGCGGTGCTGGATGCGATGCGGATGTCGCACATGCAGGCCAGGTCGTTGCCCGCGCCAATAGCCGCCCCGTTCACCGCCGCGATGATGGGCACCTGCAAGCGCTGGAAGGCGCGCGGAATGCGCTGTATGCCCTTCGCGTAGTTCTGCGCAATTTGCTGCGGGCTGCCGGCAAACATGCCGGCGCGGTCGCGCATCTCGGCGACGTTGCCGCCGGAACAAAACGCGCTGCCGGCCCCCGTGAGCACGGCAGCGCGCAGGCCCATGTCGGCGTTCAGGCGATCAAACAGTTGCTCGAAGGCGGCGTACATCGCTTCGCCGCTGAGCGCGTTGCGTGTATCGGGCCGGTTGAGCGTGAGCACGGCCACCGCGCCGTGTTGCTCGAAGAGGATGGGGTCGCTGTCGGTCTTCATCGTGGCGTCACAGGCCCAACACGCGTTCAGCGTTGCCATGCATCACTTTTTCCATCACGGCGTCGCTGTAGCCCAGCTCACTCCACTCGCGCAGGATGCGTTCATAGGGCAGGCTGGGGTAGTCGCTGCCGAACATGATCTTGTCCTGCAACCGCCCGCGAATGTCCACTTTCAAATTGCCAGGAAAGTGCTTCGGCGCCCAGCCCGACATTTCCCAGTACACATTGCCCTTATGAAGCGCCACGGCGGTGGTTTCGTCCACCCAGGGCCAGCCGGGGTGTGCCATGAGAATCTTCAGGTTCGGGAAATCGGCCGCCAGGTCGTCGATGTGCGACGGGTGGGCATGGCGCACGCGGGCGCCATTGCCACCGGGCATGCCAGCGCCCATGCCCGTGGTGCCCACGTCAATCATCACGGCAGCGCCCAGCTCGTTGATCTCTTCAAACAGCGGGTAGTAGCGGCGGTCGTTCACCGCGAAGTGCTGCATGATGGGGTGGAAGTGAAAGCCGATGAAGCCCAGCTCGGTGACAGCCTTCTTCACCTGGCGCATGGCAATCTCGCCCTTGGCGGGCTCGACTGCGCCCCAGCACTGGATGACACGCTGCGGGTGGCGCTTCCACATCCCATGCACGTACTCGTTGGTGCAGGGCGCGGCGGCCACCGTGGTTTCCAGGTCTAGTGCCACGAGGCAGGCTTCGACACCCGCGCCTGTGAACTCAGCGATGACTTCTTCTTCCGTTTTTCCCACCCATTCGCGCTTCCAATAACGCGCCAGTTCAGCGGGATAAGGGCCCTGGGATTCGATCCAAGTGGGTGTGCCGGGGTAGCAGTGCAGGTCGATGATGCGCATGGCGATGTGATGATGAAGAGGTGTGGGCTCAGGTGAGCGCTTGGGTGTCTGCCAGCTTGGCGGCGACCATGGCGCCCAAGTCTTTCTTGGACACTTTGCCGAAGGTGGATACCGGGAAGTCCGGCAGCACCTCCAGCCGTTCGGGCAGTTTGAAGCGCGCGATTTCGTGCGTTTGCAAAAAGGCGGTCAGCTCTGCGAGTTGCAGCGTGCGGCCCGCCTTGAGGATGACGCAGGCACACATCTTTTCGCCCATGGCCGCATCTGGCATCGGCACGCACGCCACGTTCTGCACGGCGGGGTGCATGAGGATGAGGTTTTCCACCTCTTCGGCGCTGATCTTCTCGCCGCCGCGGTTGATGAGGTCTTTTTTGCGGCCTTCAACGACGTAGTTGCCCGACGGGTGCTTGCGCATCAGGTCGCCGGAACGGTAGAAGCCGTCTGCCGTGAACTGGCGGGCGTTGTACTCGGGCACGCCGTAGTAGCCGCGCAGGGTGTAGGGGCCTCGGCAGGCCAGCTCGCCCACTTCACCATCGGGAACTTCAGCGCCTTCGTCGTCGATGAGCTTCACCTCGTCGTCCGGGCACACCGGGCGGCCGCAGGTTTCCAGCAGCACTTCTTCGGGGTCGCCATGGCGCACGAACATGATGAGGCCTTCGCTCATGCCAAAGTTCTCTTGCACGAAGGCGTTCTTGAACAGCGTGCGGGTGCGGATGCGCACCTCGGGCTGCATGCGCTGGCCACCACTCTGAATCAGCAGCACGGAGCTGAGATCGAAGTTGCCGATGCCGGGGTCATTGATCAGCCGGATCAGCAGTGCGGGCACCACTTTCAGGTGCGTGACCTTGTGCTTTTGAATCAGCGCGAACATGTCCGCAGGCCGGGTGTTGTGGTGCACCACCACCGTGGCACCGTGGAACATGAAACCTTGTATACCCGGACAGGCTAGCGGCAGGTTGTGCGCGATGGGCAATACCAGCAGCAGCACCGAATTCTGGTTGATGTGGGTGACTTCCGCCGCAATCTTGGAGTTGTAGGCGTAGTCGTTGTTGGTGCGTGGAATCAGCTTGGGAATGCCGGTGGTACCGCCTGAAAGTTGAAAGATGCAGGGGTCTGTTGGGGCCACGTGGATCTCGGCCAAGGCCGAGCGCGGCAAATTTGCGGGCCGGTCGATCAAGGCCTTCAAGGAGTGTTCGCCCGAACCGGCTTCACCCAGAACGATGCGAATCTGCAAGCAAGGGTTTTCGGCCTGCACCCTTTCGATGATGGGCGCAAAGCGAAAGTCTGCACCTTGCTCGCGCACGCTGGTGGGGTACACCGCGCAGCGTGCCTGCGAGAGCTGGGTGAACTGGTTGATCTCGGCAAAGCGGTGCGTCACCAGCGCGGCGATGGGAATGCAGCCCAGCTTCTGCAGCGCAAAGTAGAGGATGACAAATTCAGCCACATTGGGCAGCGTGGGCACCACGCGGTCTTGCGGCTTCAGGCCGATCTCCAGCAAGTTCAGCGCCAAGTTGTCGGTCAGGCGATCCAGTTCGGCGTAGGTGTAGTGCCGGTCGCCGTCAACCAAGGCTGTGCGTTGGGCGAATTTTCGAAAGACCACCGCAAACTCTTGCGCCAGGGTCTGGTCGCGCCAGTAGCCGCGTTCGCGGTAACGCTGTGCGTACTCGGGCGGGAAGGGTACAAAGCCTTCAAGCATGTTCGCGCTCCACCTCAAGTTGAACTGGTGAAACCGCCGTCGATAACGACAATTTCGCCAGTGACAAAGCGGTTGGCCGTGATGAGGCTGAGCATCGTCTCGGCCACATCGTCGGCCGTGACGCAACGCTTGAGCGGCGTGGCCTTGGCGCGTGCACCCATCAACGTGTCGTACTTTTCGCCCAGCATGCGTTGCATCCAGTCGCCTTCCATCCAGCCCGGCGCTACGGCATTCACGCGGATGTCGGGGCCCAAATTCCAGGCCAGCGTTTTGGTCATGTTCACCACGGCTGCCTTGCTGGCTGCGTAGGGTGGCGGCTGCGGCCCGGGGCGCAAGCCCACGATACTGGCGGTGTTGACGATGCAGGGCGCACCGCCAGCCTCTTTGCATTTCTTCAGCCATGGCACGGCAGCGCGTGACACTTGAAACAAGCCGCGCACATTGACAGCGAAGGTGCGGTCCCACTCGGCCATGTCCAGGCTTTCAAGGTCTTTGACTTTCCAACTGGCCGTGGTGCCCGCGTTGTTGACCAGCACGTCCAGGTGCCCAAAGGCCTCGCCCACTTGAGCCAGCATCTGGCGCACCGCCGCGTCGTCGGCCACGTCGCACTTCAGTAGCAATGTGGTCGCGCCCAGCGCTTGGGCCTCAACTGCCAAGTCTTGCGCAGCTTTGGCGCTGGACGCGTAGTTGATGGCCACGTCATAACCTGCGCGCGCCAAAGCCAGCACCGCGCTGCGGCCAATGCCGGTAGCACCGCCCGTAACCAGGGCCTTCTTTCGTTTTGTCATTTCATTCCTTTGGAGCTGCGGTTCGGAAGTGTTCGCGCGTGCCTGTCCGCCTGCGATTGCTGGATTTATTGAGGAAGCACACCCAGGTCATTGACCAACTTCTTCATGGCCTTTTGCTGCGTGACAAAAAACTCGCGTGCACCGGCCACGCTGTCGGCGCGGGGGTAGACACCCATGTCGGCCAAGCGAGTGACCATGTCGGGCGAATTGGAAGCGCGGTTCACTTCAACATTCAGCCGTTCGATCAAGGCTGACGGTGTGCCGGTGGGCGCCATGATCTGGAACCAACCGATGGCTTCATAGCCCGGGTAAGTTTCTGCGATGGCCGGGAAATCAAAACCAGGCAGCCGCTTGGCTGAGGTCACACCCAGGGCGCGCAATCGGCCTGACTTGATGTGCGGCAAAAGGCCAGGCAGGCCGTCGGCGGTGAGCATGGCGTCACCGGTGATGACCGCAGAGATGGCCGCGGGTGGCCCGGCGTAAGGCACCGTAAAGAGGCCCATGCCGCCGACCTTGCTGACCATTTCGCCGGCCAGATGAGGCAATGAGTTGGGCTGCGGTGCGGCCAGATTCACTTTGCCAGGGTTGGCTTTGGCATGGCGCTCAAGATCGCTCAGTGACTGGATGCCGTTGGTCGCAGACGTCACCAGTAACAGCGGGCTGGTGCCTACCGTTGCGACGGACACGAGCTCGGTGTCCGGATTGAACTGCGGGTTCTTGTACACCAAGGGCGTGATGGTCGCCATTGCCGCCGGCGCAAAACCAATGGTGTAGCCATCAGGGGCTGAGCGTGCCAGCGCTGACATGCCCGGTATGCCGCCTGCACCTGGCCGGTTTTCAACAACCACCGTTTGGCCCAGTGCCGCGCCCATTCGCTCAGCCAGCAAGCGCGAGACCACATCGGGCGCCGAGCCTGGTGCTGCCGGCACGATCATCTTCACGGGGCGTGCAGGCCAAGCCTGGGCCCAGCTGAATGATGGCGTCATTGCCAGGCCCAAGAGCGGCCATGCGAGTGCGAGCGCGCTGCGGCGCACCAAGCGTGATTTCATGCGTTTGTCTCCAGGGGTGCGGGCTTGGCAGCCCATCGGTACGGCGGAATGTAGACACGCAAGGTGAGCGCCAATAGATGGCAAGATCGCGGTCGTGATTCACTTTTGCTATCCCCGGCTGTGAAGCTCGAACAACTGCAATTTCTGGTGGCGATCGTCGAGCACGGCAGCCTGCGCGCTGCGGCGCGCCGCCTGAGCGTGCCGCAACCGGCGCTCACGCGCAGCGTGCGTGCGCTGGAACGCGAGTTGGGCTCAGCGCTTTTTTTGAGGGAAACCACGGGCATGGTGCTCACCCCCGTGGGCCGGCGTTTTCATGCGCGTGCCAGCGCCATCGTGCATGAGGCCCAGCGGGCGCGTGACGAGCTGGCCCAGTACGCCGGCGACGATGCGGGCAATGTGGTGGCCGCGCTGTCCATCATGCCGCACGTGGGCATGCTGCCGCAGGCGCTGCAGCCCTTTCGCGCCCGCTGGCCCAAGGTGAAACTGCAGATCATTGAAGGCTTGTTTCCTGATGTGGAAGCGGGCCTTCGTGACGGCAGCATCGATTTCTATTTGGGCGCCGCCCCGCGCAGCGAGCCCGCACCCGGCCTGCAATCGCAGCACCTGTTTGACAACACCCGCGCTGTGGTCTGCCGCAAGGGGCATCCTTTGGCAAATTCGCGGTCCTTGAAAGCGCTGGCGAAAGCCGATTGGGCTGTGACGGCGGTGGACTACAACGCCGAAGCCGACCTGGAGCGGCTGTTTGCCACGCACGGCCTGCCCGCGCCGCACACGAGCTTGCGCGCGCGGTCTGCGATGTCCATCATGGTGGCCCTGGCACACAGCGACCTGCTAGCCATGCTGCCCGTGCAATGGGCCTCATTCCCATTGACGCGGGACACGCTGGCCGTTATCCGGGTGCGTGAAACCTTGCCTGCGCCCAGTATCGTCATGGTGCGTAACGCGCGCCTGCCGCTGACACCGGCCGCTGAGTTCTTTTGTGATGTGCTGCTTCGTCAGCAGGCTTGAAAGCTTCGGCGCAATCTGGTGCGCGCGCGGGTGGGGTCTGTCGTCGAACAGACCCTGCAGCACCCTTCAGCCTGGCATGTGTGCTTCGTCGGCCAACCTGAACGTGGATACGGCCTTCACAAGCTGCTCGGCTTGCGCTTTCAGACTTTCTGCGGCGGCGGCACCCTCTTCCACAAGCGCAGCATTCTGCTGGGTGAACCGATCAAGTTGGCTGACAGCATGGCCTACCTGTTGGATGCCACTGCTCTGCTCAACTGTCGAACCCGTAATCTCCGAAACGATGCTGCTGACCCGTCGGATCGACGCCACGATCTCATCCATGGTTTTGCCGGCTTGATCAACGAGCAGCGCTCCCTGTTCAACCTGTTCGACATTGCGTCCCACCAAGGCCTTGATCTCTTTGGCCGCTTCTGCGCTTCGCTGTGCGAGTGTCCGAACCTCGCTGGCAACGACTGCAAAACCTCGGCCCTGTTCACCTGCGCGCGCTGCCTCAACAGCAGCGTTGAGCGCCAGAATGTTGGTTTGAAAAGCAATGCCGTCAATGGCGCCGATGATGTCGCCGATCTTGCGGCTGCTTTCGCTGATGCCGCTCATGGTGGTGATGACCTTGCCCACTACGTCTCCGCCCTGGCCGGCCACGGCCGCCGCGCTTTCGGCCAGCTGATTGGCCTGCTTGGCGTTTTCGGCGTTGTTGCGAACAGTGCCGCCAATCTCCTCCATCGTCGATGCGGTTTGCTGCAATGCGCTGGCTTGCTGCTCCGTCCGCTGGCTCAAGTCGGCATTGCCGATCGCGATTTGCGCAGTACCTGTCGCAATGCTTTCACTACAGTTGCGCACTTGCTGGATCGTTTCAATCAGACTGTCGTTCATGCGAGATAAGGCCTGCAGCAGCCGGCTGAATTCATCTCGACCGCTCGGAACATTGATCTGCGGATTCAGCTGACCTGCAGCGACCGACTCAGCCATCCGCACCGCTTGGGACATGGGGCCCGTCATGCTTCGGATCATGACTGCGCCATAGAGCAAGGTGAGAACGGCTGCTATGACACAGACACCCACCATGATCCAGCCGGTTGTCTGGCTACCGGCAACCGTCATCTGGGCTTCCGCCTGGGCTTTCGCCTGGCTGGTTTCCACCACTTTTGTGACGGCGCCGATCAAGCTCTTCGCCAAAGCGGCCCCCTCAGCTTTTGTGCGCTCGGCAGCTTCATCCCGCTTGCCGTCCCGCATCAACTGCACGGTCTCATGCCTGAACTTTTGCCACGCATCGAGCGCAGACCGAACCGCACCCAGCGACTCTTCCGAGACGACACCGGTCTTTCGCACCAGCGCAAGGTCGGCATCGATGGTCGCCTCGAGCCCAGGGATCGTCCCCGCAGCGGCGTCAAGCATCTGCGGGGACTTCGACAGTGCCACGTCCTTCATGGCGCGATGAATGCGGATGACGTTGCCGTCGATCGCCTGCATGCGACTGCTGGCAACGAAGTGGCTGTCGATCAGCGTGCTGACCGCGTGTGTGACATTGCGGCCCTGCCAAACGGATGTTGCAGTCAAGACGACCAGCAGTGTGATGGACAACACGAAGCCGGACGCCACGCGCCAAGCGATCGGCATGCTGTTGATAGTTCTGCCCATGGAAGTTCCTCGGCATGTGCTGTTTACGAGGCGCGCGGTGGGTCGCACCGGCGAATTTGAGACCCTACTCGCCGCCACGGGTTCGAAAGCGGTGGTAAGGCGGGCAATCAGTTCCCTATTTCGGCAAGCAGCCAGCGAAGTTAAACCCCCAGGATGAGGTCCACGCCCGGTTGCGGAAATTGGTCATTGCCAGGCTGGTGCCACACCTCATCGGGTGAGAGCAGATTGCCGAGCGTGGCCTGGTCGCCGGGCCGAAGATTCACCTGGATGAGCACCTCTCTCAAACGCTTGCACTAACTGCCGCGAGCCGTCTATCCGCTGGATCTCGAGGCCTTCACGATGCGCGAACTGCGGCACCTCACGCGCTCTTCGGCAAGTTCTTCAAGCGCGAGCTCGGTTGCACGCCGGTGCAGTTCCAGGCTCGATCGGTGGATCTCTGAGCCGGTCATCCGACCATGCACCTTCTATCGACCCAAGACCAAGTTGGGGAACCACAACACGATGCCGGGGAACACCGCAATCAAGACCACAAAGCCCATCATGATGAAAAGATAGGGCATCGTGACCTTTGTCAGATAGCCCATGCTCTTGCCGGTAACGCCCTGAAGCACCGACAGATTGAAAGCGACGGGCGGGGTAATTTGCGCCATCTCCACAACGATCACCATGAAGACGCCGAACCACACTTTGTTAAAACCCGCAGCCGTGACGATGGGCAGAACCACCGGCAAGGTCGTGGCGATCATTGAAAAGCCCTCAAGTGCCGCGCCGAGCAGCAAATAGAGCAACATGAGGCAAACGATCAACATCAGCGGCGAAAGCTCCCAGCCAGAAACCACCTTGGCCACAGCGTCCGGGATTCCCAGTGCTGCGGTGATGTTCCCCAGGATGGAGGCGCCAAGGATGATCAGCCCCATCATGCTGCAGGTCTGAACCGAGCCGATGGCCACGTCCCGCAGTGATGACCAAGTCAAGCCGCCCTGTGTGATCGAAACGATCAATGAGCCCAGTACACCGAGTGCTGCAGCTTCGGTGGGCGTCGCAATGCCTGCATACATCGAGCCGATCACACAGATGATCAAGAACAAAGCAGGTGCCAATTGCTTCAGCGCGGCAATCCTTGCGCTGAAGGGCAGGTGTTTCATCGCCCGTTCAGACTCCGGCACCAGCTCCGGGTGGCGTGCGGTGTCGATCATGATCCACGCCATGAAGCAGCCGGCCAGAAGCAGCCCGGGAATCCAGCCCGCCGTGAACAACCAGAGTACGGACTCCTCGGCCAACACAGCGTAAATGATCATTACGGTGCTGGGAGGAATCAGAAAGCCCAAGGTGCCAGCACCCGCCAAACTGCCGATCGCTACGCTGGGACCGTAGCCTCTACGCAGAAGCTCAGTCAGGGTCATGCGTCCAACCACTTGTGTGGTTGCTGCGGAAGACCCTGAGATCGAGGCGAAGATCGAGCACCCGATGACATTGACATGCAGCAGTCGGCCAGGCAGGAGACCAGCCAAAGGCGCCAGCCCATTGAACAGTGAGCGCGAAAGATTGGTGCGAAACAAGAATTCGCCCATCAGCACAAACAGCGGCAACGCAACCAGATCAGCCGTGGTGAGGATGTTGAAGGTATGTTGGGCGATGAGCTTTCCAATGGGCACATCTGTGAAAAGCGCCGCCAGACCAACGGCGGTGACAGCCAGGGCAATGCCTATGCCCACACCAGTTGCCAAGAGACCGAACAGCAGCCCGAACAAACCTGCAAAAATAGCGCTCATGATGTTTTGTGCTAGCTATTCGGCGGGCGATGCGACTTTGAAGGCTTCGTTGATCAGTTCTCTGGAAGCCAAGCAGGCAAGCGTGCGCGCAAGAAGCTGCAGAGCAAAAATGGTGGTTGCCAAAGCCAGTGCCGCCTGGGGAATCCAAAGCGGCGTATTGCTGTCAACGGACACCTGTCCAGATGCATAGGACTGGTATGCAAAAGCCCAGAGGTGCCAGGCCAAAAAGTGCAGGAAGGCCGTGCCGATGACCGAGGAGAGGAGCTCGAGCGGCCACAGCAAGCGTCCGTTGCCCGCACGAAGGAGCAGTTCGACCCGCAACTGCATGCCCGCCCTCAAGGTCAGTGCGCTCCCGAACATGAAAGCCGCGCCCATGAAGTAGGCGCTGTACTCCCAGGCAATGTGGATGCCGCCTGGCAGTCCCGGAATCACTCGCGACAGCGCCGCAGTTGCAATCTCAGCCAGGGTCAGCAAGGTCAAGGCAAGCAGACAGGCGGCTGCGATGTAAGCCGAGCCCAAAGCCAGTCGATCAACGGCGCACTGAAAGACGCCCAGCAGATCGCGCTTTGGCGCAGACGCGCCTGCCGCTTCCATGGCTTCAACCTCGGCCGACGCTGGCCAGATATTGTTTGACGATAGGCCCGGAAGCAGGCACGCGTTTCACGTACTCGTCGAGCAAGGGTGCGGCACGTTTGCGAATGTCGCTCATCATGGTTGCGGGCACTTGAACCACTTCCATACCGTTGTCGGTGAGCTTCTTCACGGCCGCAACGTCGGCTTGCGCAGAAACGTCCCAGAACTCAGGTTCAAGTTGAGTGGCAATTTGAGCCATAGCGCTTTGCTGCGCCGTGGAAAGCTTCTTCCAAGTGTCGAGGTTGATGTTCACCATATTGCACGACACCAGGTGGTTCGTCGGGTAGACGTACTTCAGGAATTCCCAGAACTTGCCGTCAACGCCCGAGGTGGCCGATGTTGCAACGCCGTCGACACGCCCCGAAGCGAGCGCCGGAATCAGTTCACCCCAGGGAATGATGACGCCCGCCATGCCGGCTGCGTTGCAAATATCAATGACCTGCTTGTCAGCGCCACGAATCTTGATGCCCTTCAGGCCGTCCGCTGTGTTCGTCTTGACCTTCAAGAAGAGGTACTGCTGCGGCGAAGGCACCATGTAGAGGATCTTCTGGTTGAACTTGGCGGCGAGTTTTTCGTACTCGGGGCGCAAGACTTTGTGCAGGCTTCGCAATTCAGCCTGTGATCCGACGAGAAATGGAATCGCCTCCGTTCCGAAAAGCGCCTCATCGCCAACCTGTTGCGTGGTCAAGATGTCGGCCAAGGGCACGAGCCCATCACGTACCGCACGCATCTGCTCAGGCCCTTTGAAGCCGAGCGAGCCGCCAGCGCGGACGTTGATGACCACCTCGCCCGCAGTGGCCTTGGCCACGCTCTCTGCGTATTTCTTGGCATTGGCCACCATGAAGTTGCCGTCGGGCAACACGTCGGCAAGGTTGAGCTGCACGGCAGCCTGGGCCGTGCGCGAAGACATCGCGACGATGGCGCCCGCGCTGGTGGCAGCAATGAACTGACGTCTGTTGGTGGTCATGAGCTTCATCTCCTGTTTCATGTTGACGTTGGGCTTTGGGATAACTTAGAAAGAACGCTCACCGGGGTTCCGGCCTCAGCGTCGTGAGGCCGCCAGGTACTTGCAGGGTCGGGGTGATTTCAATGTGTCCGACATTGACTGCAATGGGCGCGGCCAGCGCAAAAGCAATCGCGTCGGCGATGTCAGAAGCCTGCGGTAATTCGAAGCCTTCGATGAAGCGCTCGCGTGTTGTTTGCGAGTCACCATGCACGTGGGCGAAGATGTCGGTAGCTACACGGCCGGGGCAAATTTCGGTTACCCGAACGCGTTTGCCCATGGCGTCGATGCGAAGCTGCCGCGACAGCATGCTGACCGCAGCCTTGGTGGCGTGGTAGCTGGAGTTGCCGCCAAAGTTGTATGCCGCAGCGATGGAACTGATGTTGACCACATGCCCACGGTCGCGTGCCACCATGCCGGGAACCACCAGCCTGCACAGATGCAGCACAGCGCGTAAGTTGACGTCGACCAGTAAATCGATGTCGTCTGCTTCGGCCTTGAGGAAGGGCAGTGGCCTGTCAACGCCCGCGTTGTTGACCAGGATGTCGAAGTCATGTTGGCGTGTCAACGCCGTCAAAGCGGGCAAGTCGGTCACGTCCAGCACATGCACTGTGCAACCGGTGCGTTGCGACAAGGCTTGCAGCGCCGGTTCGCTGCGCGCCACGGCATGCACTTCCAGACCTTCGCGGCACAGCCGTTCGACGACGGCTGCACCGATCCCGCCTGAGGCGCCGGTGACCAGAGCTGTCGCGTAATCTGAAAAGGACATCACACTCCTCGGAAACTTTGGGTCAATCTATCGAGCTTGGGACGGTCGCGCCAAGACGGATTGACTGTGGCGAGATAAGAGCACC
Organism: Rubrivivax sp.; assembly: GCA_965249635.1. GTDB lineage: Bacteria > Pseudomonadota > Gammaproteobacteria > Burkholderiales > Burkholderiaceae_C > Rubrivivax. Next base: position 1,662,255 of record OZ252249.1, read on the forward strand.
TTATGTCGCACCAAGCCGTGACAGCGGAACAACTCGGGCACCTGTCTGCTCCACTGCCTTGCGCACCTGTTTGGCCAGTTCAACCGCGCCAGGTGTGTCGCCGTGCACGAGGATCGAACGCGGGCGCATGGGCAGCTTGCCTCCGCTGTGGGTGACCACATGTCCTTCTGCCAACAGCAGCCTGACACGTTCCAACAAAGTAGCCGAGTCGTGAATCACCGCGCCGGGCTCCTTGCGCGGCACCAGCAGTCCGTTGTCGTCAATTGCGCGATCAGCCAGAAAACTGATCGCAACACGTACGCCGCAATTCGCTGCAGCTTCTTCGATCGCTCGGCTGCTCGATGAGCTGATGATGAGTTGTGGATTGAAATTGGCTACGGCCCGCACCAGCGGGCCTGCCAGGGCCGCTTCGGCGGCGACCTTGTTGCCCAAAGCGCCATGAAAGCTCATGTGCGTCATGCGGTGCCCAGCCGCACGGGCCATGCCCTCAAGCGCACCAAGTTGGTAGGTCACCATCGCGACCAGCTCTTCGGTTTCGAACTGCATCGGACGTCGTCCGAAACCTTGGAGGTCTGGGAACCCCACATGCGCACCGACATCAACCCCGCGCGCCAACGCCATTCGCACGGTGCGAGCCATGATCAGCGGGTCACCGGCATGAAAACCGCACGCCACATTGGCCGATGACACGATGTTGAGCAAGGAATGGTCTTCGCCCATGGTCCATGGACCAAAGCCTTCGCCCAGGTCGGCATTCAAATCAATGTCCATGAGCTTTTGCCTCCATTGCAGGTGTTGTGGGGCGTATTTCGGCCAGTGCTGTGCCGTAGCCCACCGTGGTCCCTGCGGCGGCGAGATGGCGCACCATGAGTCCCGCTTCCAGTGAAACCACAGGGATCAGCAGCGAGCCCACTTGGAGCAAACCAATGGCTTGGCCTGCAGCAACTGCTTGCCCAACGACTACCAACGGCCGCTCATGAAGCGGATGGCCGTACTGATAGCGACCCACAGACGGCGCTGTGACTGTCTGCGTGTCTGACGCAGTTTGCAGGGGCACGCCCGGCGCCGCCCATGCGGTTTGGCCATCGCGATTGATCAAGCGCAGGTTCACGCCCGGACCACGCAGTTCCAAACAAGCGATGTCGGTTGCGGCAAGCCACGTCGCGAGTTGCGTTGTCAAACGGTCTGTCATACACGGCCTGTCATTGACGCAGCCCAGCCATGCTCTCTCGCCACAGGTCGACCAAGCGACGGGCCTCGTCGAGCCAACGGCGGTTGGCGTCCAGCGCAGCAATGGCGGTGGTCCAGTCGGTCGGCACAAAGCGGACGGCGCTACCAATCGGTGCTTGGCCCAACCGCCAAAGGTCGGCCTCGATAACGGTTCCAATTTTGGGGTAACCGCCCGTGGGCTGTGCGTCGCGCATTTGCACGATGGGTTGGCCACCGGGCGGTACTTGAATCACGCCAGGAACGATGCCGTGCGAGCGCAACTCCATCGGTGCCAACGGCACCAAGGGTTCCCCGGCAAGTCGGTATCCATAGCGGTCACTTTGCGCCGTTATTTTCCAGGGTTTGGACCAAAAGGCTGAAAGCGATGCTTCGCTGTAGCAAGCGGTTTCAGCGGCGGGCAGCACCCGAACAGCAGTCTGTCCGTCGACGACGAAGGGCCTGGCCAACGCTGGTGGAACGAGGCCGTATCCGCCAGATTCATCACTGGGCGAACAGGCCCGCCCAGCGGCCAAGCGGTCGCCTTTGCGCAGCGCGCGGCCTTCGTGCCCGCCAAAACTGCCACGCATCTGTGTGCTGCGCGAGCCCAGCACCAAGGGCTCGGCTACGCCACCGGCCAAGCATAGATAAGCGCGGCTGGCTGCCCAAACGCCGCGCCGTGGCGGGCCTAGGCGAAGTACTTGCCCGGCCCGCGCCATGCAGCGCCACCAAGGCAGGACGGCCTGCTTGTCCAGTTGCGCCTGCGTGTCTGCGCCTGTAATCGCGAAAGCGCAGTCGGTGACGAAGCGAACCTGGTACGGGAAAATTTGCAATTCGATTCCGGCTGCACCTTCGTCGTTGCCAAGCAGCAGATTGCCTGCAGCCAAAGCCATCGGATCCATCGCACCTGATGTGCCCACACCCCAGCGCAGAGCGCCGCTGCGACCGAGGTCTTGAACGGTCGCCAAAGCGGTGGTGGACAGGATCTCAATCAACGGATCACCTGATCAACTCGAAACCGGATGCTGTCGCCGGGCTGAAGCAGCGCTGGCGGATCCTGTGCAGGGTCGAAAAAACACATAACAGTTCGACCAATGGTGTTCCAGCCACTGGGCCCTGCAGACGCCGAGACGCCTGTCTGAAAGCCGCCTATCGAGACCGAGCCGCCCGGAATGCTGATCACCGGCACCTGCCTTCGCGGCGTGGCTATGAGCGGGTCCATGCCACCAAGATAGCAATAGCCGGGATGACTGCCCAGCGCATACACCGGGTACAGCGGCGCGCTGTGACGCTCCACAATTTCGTCCAGGCTCAGGCCCGTGTGCGCCACGACGTCTGCCATGTGCGGACCTGCTGCACCGCCGTAGACCACAGGCAGCTCGATGACGCGACCGGCCAGCTCCAGCGGCTGCGCAACTTCCCATGCTTCGAGCAGACGATCGCGTATGGCTTGCAGCGCGCGATCGTCGCGCGGCACTTGAGCAAAAGTCAGCATCAAATTGGACATGCCTGGCACCGCCTCGCCAACTTCCGGCCAAGATTCGACCGCTCGCGCCAAGGCCCAGATGCGCTGCTGTGTGGCCAGGCTCATATCCCCAGGCGCTTCAAACAGCAGCGCACTGGTGCCCAAGAGGCTGACGCTTGCTGCCTTCATTTCCTCAGCTCCAGGCGCAGCCAACGCTCAAGGTGATGGATGTCGACGGCGCCAGCAGCGAAGCTCTGGTCCTGCAAGAGCCGGCGATGCAGTGGCAAATTGGTTTTGATGCCTTCTACCTGCATAAGGTCTAGCGCGCGCCGCATGCGTGCCAGCGCTTCGCTTCGGGTCGCGCCGTGCACGATGAGCTTGGCGATCATCGAGTCGTAGTACGGCGGCACCCGGTAGCCTGCGCTGGCATGGGTATCCACACGCACGCCTTCGCCTTCCGGTAGAACCCACGCGCTGATGAGTCCTGGCGAAGGCACAAAAGTCTGCGGATCTTCGGCATTGATGCGGCACTCGATCGCATGGCCCGCGCAGCCCACTGCGGCCTGAGTGATGTCCAGGCGTTCACCGCGCGCAACACGAATTTGTTGCTGCACGATATCGATGCCGCTCGTCATCTCCGTCACGGGGTGTTCAACCTGCAACCTCGTGTTCATTTCGATGAAGTAGAACTCGCCGTCTTCATACAGAAACTCAAAAGTACCCACGCCACAGTAGGCGATGCGCCGACAGGCCTCAGCACACCGTTCGCCAATCGTCGCCAAAGCGGCCGCCGGAATACCCGGCGCAGGCGCTTCTTCGATCACCTTCTGGTGGCGGCGCTGCAATGAGCAGTCGCGGCTACCCAGCCACAAAGCCTGGCCGTGTGAATCGGCTAACACTTGAATTTCAACGTGTCGCGGGTGCTGCAGGAATTTCTCGATGTACACATCGGCGTTGGCAAAGGAACGGCGAGCTTCTTCGCGCGTCAACGCCAAGGCGTGCGCCAGGTCGGCTTCGCCATCGACCACGCGCATACCACGTCCGCCGCCGCCGCCGGCGGCTTTGACGATGATCGGAAAGCCGATGTCGCGGGCGATCGCCAGAACTGCGGCAGGGTCATCGGGCAGAGCCTCGTCGGGGCCGGGAACGCAGGGTACGCCGGCTTCGCGCATGGCGCGCTTGGCCGACACTTTGTCACCCATGATGCGGATGCACGCCGCGCTCGGGCCGATGAACGCCAGGCCGGCATCCTCGACACGTTGCACGAATTTGGCGTTCTCCGACAAAAAGCCGTAGCCGGGGTGAATAGCACCTGCACTGCTCACCTTGGCGGCGAACAGGATGGCTGCTTGGTTCAGGTAGCTGCTTGTGGGTGAAGAGGGTCCGATGCACAGTGCCTGCTCGGCCTGCTGGACGTGCAGCGCTTCCCGGTCGGCTTCCGAGTAGACGGCCACGGTACGCAGACCCAAGCTCTTGCAAGCACGCTGGATTCGCACCGCAATCTCACCGCGATTGGCAATGAGTACGCTGTCAAACATCGGCAATCTTCAGGTCGGCGTCCACGCTCAGCGCAAACGCACGAGCGGTTGGTCGGCTGTGACTTCCTGGCCCGAGACGACAAGGAAGGTGTCGACGAAGCCATCGCGCTCGGCCTGCACTTCATTGAAGACCTTCATGGCTTCAATGACGCACAGTGTCTGGCCTGCTTTCACCATCGCGCCCAGTTCAACGAACGCAGGCTCACCCGGAGCAGGTTGTAGGAACACGACGCCAGACAGTGCAGCACGCTGCTCATACGCACCATCAAGTGGCGCCGCGAGCAATGAAGGTTTGGGTCCCTGAGGCAACTTGCCGCTGCGCACCAGCCGAAGCGTCCAGCCGTCTTTTGTGGCTTCCAGCTCGGTGAGATCCGATGCCGCCATGGCATCGATGAAGGCCTTAATCTGCTGCGCGTCCATAGGCACAAAGGTAGCTGCGGGTGCACCACTGCGCCAAGACGGAATGACTGTGGCCCGATAAGAGCGCCTTATGACGAAGTCAATCGGGTCTCATCGCTTGCCAAAAGACTATTGGGCAATGCCGCGACCAGTTCGAGCAGGATCGCTTTGATCGCCAGCGCGGGTTCCGACAGGGGCAAATGATCGGACTGACAAAGCGCCAACGGCGCTTCGATGACCGGCTCCACAATTCGGCAGCTCCAGGCGTTGCAGGACGCCGTCACAGCGTGGGCCATCGACGCGGGCAAGATGGTGGCGCCCAGGCCGTCGGCGATCACCGCCGTCAGGGTGCTGGCTGATTCGATTTCAGCGACCACACGGGGCGCCAGGCCAATACCCGCGAAGGCGTCGTCAACCATCTTGCGCACCACGTTGTACGGGCGGGCCAGATACAGGTCCAGCTCGGCCAACATGCGCAAGGGTGCCTCTTGCGGCAGTGCCGGCAAGCTGCCAGGCCCCACAACGTACAGCTGCTCCTTCAAGAGCGGCAGAAACGACAGGCCATGCACCGCCGTGCGTCCGCCATAGAGGACAGCCAGGTCCATGCGGCCGTTCATGATCAGTTCGGACAGTGTGGTGCCGTAGGTCTCATTGAGGTAAAGCAGCACGCCGGGGTGGCGCGCGCGCGCTGTGCGCAGCAAAGGGAGTGCCAATCCGGCCGCTGCCGTTCCTGGCGCCAAGCCAACCGACACCGAGCCCGACACGCCTTGACCAGCGGCGTCCATGTCAACTTTGGCTTGGTCACACTGGCGCAGAATCAGTTGTGCGTGGCGGTACAGGACTTTGCCGGCCTCGGTGGGCGTGACACCGCGCTTCGTGCGCACCAGCAGTTGCTGCCGAACTTCGCCTTCGAGCGTGGCAAGTTGCTGACTGAGCGCCGGCTGCGCAATGTGCAGAATATCTGCCGCCTGCGTCAAACTGCCCACGTCAACAATCTTGACGAAATATTTCAGACGCCGGAGGTTCAATCGAGGGCTCCCACGAGATGGGCTTTGATGGGGCAGGGTTGGCGAGTCTACGCCTCGTCATAAGTGAAGCCTATAGAGGCAGACCGAACTTGTCTTGGCCTTTTGGCCGTGTCAGTCCTACCGTGCCAAGGCCTCACGATGAGGTCTACCGTGCTGAGGAAGCCTGTGCCTGAATCTCGCATCGCCGACCGTGTTCGGCGTATCAAGCCGTCACCCAGTACCGCTGCCGCTGACCGTGCCAACGAACTGCGGCGCGCTGGTCGATCGATCATCAGCCTGGTGGTTGGCGAGCCCGACTTCGACACGCCGCGCCACATTCGCGAGGCTGCAACGCTGGCCATGAACAAGGGCGCCACGCGCTACACCTTGATGGCCGGCACCGTGGACCTGCGCCAGGCCATCGTGGACAAGCTGGAGCGCGAGAACGGCCTGCGCTATGCAATGAACGAGATCATGGTTACCAGCGGGGCCAAGGCAGCCATCTACAGCCTGTTCTCGATCACTTTGCAGCCGGGTGATGAGGTCATCGTGCCGGCGCCGTATTGGGTGTCCTACCCCGACATGGTGCTGGCCAGCGATGGCGTGCCGATCACGGTGGCTTGCCCTGAGACTGACGGGTTCAAGCTCACCCCCGAACGGCTGGAAGCGGCCATCACGCCTCGCACACGCTGGCTGCTGATCAACTCGCCCAGCAACCCCACCGGTGCCAGCTACACCTTGGGGGAATACCTGGCGCTGGCTGACGTGCTGCGCCGCCATCCGAACGTCATGGTGTTGACGGACGACATCTATGAGCACATCCGCTTCGATGGCCAAAAGACGGCGCATTTGTTGCAGGCGGCACCCGACCTTCGCGAGCGCACGGCCGCCGTCAACGGTGTGTCCAAGACCTACGCCATGACCGGCTGGCGCATCGGCTGGGTGGCTGGGCCGCGTGATCTGATCCAGGCCATGGACACGCTGCTGTCGCAGTCCACGGGCAACTGCTGTTCCATTAGCCAGGCTGCTGCTGCAGCCGCGCTCAATGGTGACCAGAGCTTTGTTGCTGAGAGCGTGGCAATCTATAAGCGCAGACGCGACCACACGGTGGCCCTCATCAATGCGATACCGGGTCTGAGTTGTATCAGCCCCGACGCCGCGTTTTACCTGTACGTGAACTGCGCCGGTTTGATTGGCAAGACCACGCCACAGGGTCAGTTGCTGGTCACCGACAGCGATGTTGTCATGCACCTTCTCGACACTGTGGGCGTGGCCTTGGTAGCCGGCACAGCCTATGGCTTGTCGCCATACTTCCGTTTGTCCATTGCGACCTCGATAGAGACCCTCGAGGAAGGCTGTAAGCGCATCGCGCAGGCTGTCGCCGAACTTCACTGAAACCACCGCGAAGCAAACACAACATGAGTACCTACAAAGCCTTGCGCAAGAACCCCTCTGCACCCCAGGCGTCTGCCGAAATACTTCAGGCGCTGCGTGAGCTTCCTTTGGCAGCCCTGAGCGACAACATGCACCGCAACATCGGCACGACGGGTATCCAGCCCTATCACAAGGCAGGCGAAAAGACGATGGCTGGCACGGCCGTTACGGCCAAGTCGCGTGGTGGCGACAACCTCACCTACTTGCGCGCGCTGGAGTTCTGCCGACCGGGCGATGTGCTGGTGGTGGATGCCTGTGGTGACCTCCAGAACGCTGTGATCGGCGGCATCCTGACTTACTACGCGGCCACCATCGGATTGTCTGGTGTGGTGGTCGATGGCGCCTTGCGTGACGTGGCCGAAATCCGCTCCCGCGAATTTCCCGTCTACGCACGTGGAGTCACGCACCGCGGGCCCTATAAAGACGGCCCCGGCGAGATCAATGTGCCTATCACGGTGGGTGGCATGGTCATCAACCCGGGTGACATCGTTGTCGGCGACCAAGATGGCCTGCTCGCCATCCCGCAGGACGATGGCGTACAGGCCTTGATCGAGAAGGCGCGCGCCGTGCTGGTTGCTGAGGCCGCGACGATCCAGGCGATGGCCGAGGGCCGGTGGGACCGTGCCTTCATCGACGCGCTCGAAGCGCGCTGCAACAACTGAGCACCACATGCGTGGCCGGCGGTACCGCTCTACACTGGCTTGAAGTGAGGAGCGAACTGTGCGCATCGGTATCCTGACGGGCGGTGGCGATTGCCCGGGTTTGAACGCGGTCATCCGTGCAGTCGCGAAGGCTTTGGTGAATCTGTGCAATGCCGAGGTGATAGGCATCGAGCAGGGTTACCTGGGCCTGATTGAGCGGCGTGTTCGGCCGCTACACCTGCGCGAGGTGGCCGGCATCATGGCCACTGGCGGCACGATTCTGGGCACCCACAACAAGGCCAACCCTTTCAGCTTTTTTGGTGCAGGCGGGGCCGATGTGTCAGACGCTGTTGTTGCCTATGTTCAAGAGTTGGGCTTGGACGCGCTGGTGGTGATCGGCGGTGACGGCAGCATGTCCATCGCGCACCAATTGGCGCTCAAGGGTGTCCCGATCGTCGGGTGCCCAAAGACCATCGACAACGACCTGGCGCATACCGACCGCAGTTTTGGCTTCGACACGGCTGTGGATATCGTGACGGACGCGTTGGATCGCTTGCAGACCACAGGCCAAAGCCATGGTCGCGTGATGATTCTGGAGACCATGGGCCGCTATTCGGGCTGGATTGCGCTGCATGCAGGGCTGGCGGGCAGTGCCGACATCATCTTGATTCCAGAGCTGCCTTATCAGATCGATGAGATTGCAAGGGTGTGCCGCGAGCGCGAGGCGCGCCAACGCTATACGCTGATCTGTGTGGCTGAAGGCGCAAAGCCGCAGGGTGGCGGCTTTACCGTGAAGGAACACATTGCAGGATCACCCGACCCTATCCGCCTGGGCGGCGTGGGCCATGTGCTGCGCGCGCAGTTGGAGCCGCTGGTGGGCTGCGAGGTTCGCACCACCATCCTCGGCCATGTGCAGCGCGGCGGGCCACCGACACCTTTCGACCGCGTGCTCGCAACCCAATACGGCCACGCTGCGGCGCGCCTGGTCGCCGATCAGCATTTCAACCGCGTGGTTGTCTTGCGCGGCAACCGCATTGAAAGCGTGCCGCTGGCCGACGTGGCTGGCCAAAGCCGCAATGTGCCGCTGGACCACGAGCTGCTTCGCGCGGCGTGGGACACAGGGGTTTCAATGGGTACAAGCGTACAAACTTGAGGGACTTGCGTGTGCGCTCTGAATTCAGGCACCGCTGAAGGCCATGGCGGCGCCACCGCGTTTCAGTGCGTTGCGTCCGCCGCGCTTTCCTTCATACAAGGCGGCATCAGCGCGCTTGAGAAGGCCTTGGAAGGCGGTGTCATCCAGTGGGCAGACTGCGTAGCCAATCGTCATGCCTATTTGGCAAGGCTCGCCGCCGGCCAAAAACGGTTCGGTCACACAGCTCATGAGCTTCTGGCCAATTTGATGGGCCACGCGCTCGGTTGGGAGCCCTGTTGCCACTACAACGAATTCATCGCCGCCCATGCGACAGACGAGGTCGTTGCTGCGCATCTGGCTTCGTAGCCGTTGTGCGACGCCATTGAGCAGATCATCGCCGGCTTCGTGGCCCAGTCTGTCGTTGACACCCTTGAATCCATCGAGGTCGATGAGGAACAGCGCCAGCATGTTTTGCGGTGTAGCCGATGCGAGTCGCGCAGGCAGGGCTTCGGCCAGGCCACGGCGGTTCAGCAATCCCGTGAGCGGGTCGGTGTAGGCCATCTGTTGGACGCGCTCGTGCTCCGCTTGGGTTTTCAGTGCCGTCAAGCGCATGGTGTGCACGCGCAGGCCCAGAACCAGCAACCACGTGGTCATCTCCACCATGGACGCAAACTGGAAGCCGTGCGTGGTCCAAAAGTTCACAGGCAAGGCGCCTTGCAGCATGCCCACCAACAACAGGACCCCGACCGAGTAGCAGCCCCAGCCTGCAAGCAAGTAGGCCGCGCCGCGGTCGCCGCTCTTCAGGCGCTTGAAGGCCACGCGCAAAACCAGCAGCAGGGGTGCCGGGCCCAATGCCATGCCAATGGCCTGCGCCGTTTGGTAGCTCAGCAGCTCGCTCCAGAAGGCTAACGCGGCTGTGCCGGAGACGGTGCCGCACAGGCGCACAAACGTGCCGGTGCGCTGGCTGACTTCATCGACCTCTAAAGCGCGCAGCGTGAAAAAGAAGGCGCCGGTGATACCCACCAGTATGAAGAAGGGTGGGCCGTTCTGTGTCAACCAAGCGTTGCCGCCCCACACATGCTGCGCCCCCATGCCCGACAAAGCAGCAAAGAAGCAGCCCGTGCCCAGCAGCGTCAACGCATAGTGGCCGAAGGCGGCGCTGCGCAGCATGGCCCATTGCGTCAGGCTGTAGACCAGCAGACACAGGGCTGCGCCGGCCAGCATGCCTTGCAAAGCCTGCTCGCTGGCCTCCGCTGCTTGGTGGCGCGGCGGCGAGTACAACATCAGGGGCACAACCATGCTGCCAACGGTTTCAACACGCACGAGCAATGTCTGCGTGGTGTCGTCAAGCAAGGTCAAAGGCCAGGCGTGCGAGCGTGTTTTGGCCTCGCCGCTGGCTTGCGTAATGGTGTCGCCCAGCGTGGCCAGGTGCTTCAGGTCGCCCTGGGTGTGCAGGTGCAGGTCAATGCGGTCTAGAGATGGGTAGTCCAGTGCCAGAACCCACTGCTTGGCCGCACCGGCTTCACGGCGAAGTGGCACTGCGATCCAGGCTGCACCCGTACGGCGCCCCAGATTGGCGGCCACAGCAGGCCGCTCGAAGGTGTGCAGCCGTTGAAAGGCCTGCTCAGCGCTGAGGTGCCCTTCGGGGTCGAAGAGCACCCGCGCGGCTTGCCAGGCATCGAATTGCTGCTCTTGGCTGGTCAGGTTCAACAGCCTTGCTTGGTCGTTGTCGCCGCGTGCCGGCTGCGCAAAAGTCAGCGCCAACAAGATCGCCAAAAGCCCAAGGGCTGCGCGCAGCCAATGCTGCGCCGTTTCATACTGCGCTGAAGGCTTCGCTCCACGGCTGCTCAGGCAAAGGGATTGGAATGCGGTTCGCTCGATCACGCCTCTCGTATCGGCCACGGTTTTGTTGGCTTGAGCGAGTCAGTGCACGGCCCGTGACGCCTTGCACGGTGGGCGCCGTTCTCTAGAGGCTAGCCGCCGATGTGAATGTCAGCCGATTGCCAAAGGGGTCCGTGACTGTGAAGTCGCGAGTGCCCCAAGGCATCGCCTCCACGGTTGGGCGGTTGTGCCCGGCGTCTTTGGTCGCCAGTTCAGCTACGAGCGCGTCAACATCGTTGACGGCGATGCGCAGGTGCGAACCGGGCGTTGCATCGCCGTGATGTTCAGACAGATGCAGCTCACATTGACCGCGCTGCAAGCCGCAGTAAAGCGGCAAGCCCGGTTCGAAGCGGTGTTCGAAGAGCAGCTCAAAGCCGAGGTAGTCCAAATAGAACGCGCGCATCTGGGTTGCGTCAAAACTGCGCAAGATGGGCGTGGTACCAACCAATTCCGCGCGCTGTGTTGGGAGTGCCAAGGTTTTATCCTCCGCTGAGAGCCTGAACGATGGCCACGTCGTCAGTGGCCCGCAAAGCTTGCCCTAGCTTGAGCACAGGCTTGCCATTGACAAACACGCGCATGTGCGGCCGCAGCCCACCTTGTTCATCGACCATGCGAAAGCGGATACCGGGGTGGCGCTGGTCCAAGTCCTCAAGCAGTGTGCCGAGCGTTGCACCTTCGGCTTCGGCCCACGGGCCTTGGGTGTAGGAGCGCAGTGCGCTGGGTATCAAAACTTTCATTAGAAACTGACGGCTTCGACTGCATAGATTTCCGGCAAGTGCCGGACGATGCAACGCCAGTGCTCACCGCCATCGCTGCCCATCCACAGCTCGCCTCCCGTGTTGCCCACGTACAGCGCCACCTTGCTGTGTGCATCGGCCGTCATAGCTTGGCGCTTGATGGTCCACCAAGCTTGTTCGGGTGGCAGGCCCTGGTCCAGACGCTGCCAGGTCTTGCCGCCGTTGCTGGTGCGGTAGGCCGCAGGCTGGCCGGCGGGTGCCGTGCGCGGCCAGACATCTGTGCCGTCCATCGGAAAGACCCAGGCTGTGTCCGGGTCGCGCGGGTGCACCACCATCGGGAAACCAATATCGCCCACCTTTATGGGCATCTTGCGGCCCACGCGCTGCCAGGTATCCGCCGGGCGGTCGATGCGGTAGATGCCGCAATGATTTTGTTGCCACAGGCGGTCAGGTTGGGCAGGGCACAGGCGCACCACGTGCGGGTCGTGGAAGGTGAGGGTATTGACATCAAACCCGCCCACCACCTCCAGGCCTTTGCACAGCGGGCGCCAGCTTTGGCCGGCGTCCAGCGACTCGTGCACGCCGCCACTGGACATGGCGAAGTACAAGTGTCTGGCGTCACGCGGGTCAATGAGGATGGAGTGCAACTTGGGGCCGTCAGGCGTGCCATCTTGTTCCGCGCCCATCCACTCGCGGTACTGCGGGCTGTCGTTGATCGAAGGCAGGCCGACCCAGGTGTCGCCACTGTCTTCGCTGCGGAACAAGCCTTGCGGCGAGGTGCCTGCATACCAGGTATCGCGCTCGCTGGCGTGGCCGGGGGTGAGCCAGAACGTGTGGTTGACCACACGGCCTGTGCCGTCAGCGGCCTTGGTGAAAGCCGGCGGCTTGGCAGCCTCTTTCCAGGTTCTGCCGCCATTGGTCGAGCGGAAGATTGTCGGCCCCAAGTGGCCCGTGCGCGCCGCAGCCAACAGGGTGCGACGGTCGCGCGGGTCCAGTTGCAGGTGGGTGATGATGTGGCCGAGAAAGTGCGGGCCTTCGGTCACCCAGGTACGCCTGGCCGCGTTGCTCTTGAATATCCACGCACCCTTACGCGTGGCGACCAACAACGTGGTGGCTGTGGGCTTTGGCGCCCGTGCAAGTTTGGCTCGGGCAGGTTTGGCAAGGCTGGGCATGTCGCGCACCATACGCGTAAGCTGGGGCGCCGAAGTGTGCAGCGATCAGGGCCTCGCCGTCTAGAGGTCAGGCGCCCTAACCACCCGAACAGGCCCAGACTTTCTCCCAGGCCTTGTCGATGCCCCGAAGGTCGTAGGTTTCTGACAGCTGCTCGTGGCCGACCCAATAGTTGAAGGTGATGGACCTGGCAGTCGCCCAGTCCCCCGCATGGCTGGGTTCGTTTGCCGGGTCGACAACGATGGCCCAGGGTGCGCCGCCGTCCTCGGCCTGGTTGGCGCGCGGCACGGCATCACGGGTGAACTTGTTGGGGTTGTTGTTGAACTTGAAAGTGAGCTTGCTCTTCTTGAAGTTGGCCGTGCCCATGCCCATGAAACCGAATGACGAGACGCCGTTGCCTGCAGCGCTGATGCGAAAGGCAAGGTCACCGTCAAAGCCAGCTTGGGCTACGCAGTAGCCAGGCATTTTTTGCACCTGCCAATTGCCGACCTTGGCATAGGGCTTGCCGCCCAGTTTGGCGAAGGCTGAACCAGCGGGTACCAGCGTGATGGCCAGCGCCAGGGCGCTTGCATTCAAAACGGAAATGGCTTGGGCGCGCAAAGGTCTCTCCACAAGTTGAGAAACCCATAAGTTTCAGATCGGCGTTGCCGGCGGGCAACCCACAAGACTAGGGATGGGCTCGCTTGCGCGGGGCTCAGACAGCGTGCGGCGCTTCGCGGTCCAGGTCAAACTGCATGGCTGCCAAGCGGGCGTACAACCCACCCTGCGTGACAAGCTGCTCGTGCGTGCCCTGTTCGACGATGCGGCCCTGGTCCAGCACCACGATGCGGTCGGCACGCAACACGGTGGCCAGACGGTGTGCAATCACCAAAGTGGTGCGGCCTTGCATGGCCGCTTCCAGCGCGGCTTGCACCATGCGCTCGCTTTCGGCGTCCAGCGCGCTGGTGGCCTCGTCCAGCAGCAGCAACGGTGGGTTCTTCAATATTGCTCGCGCAATGCTGATGCGCTGGCGCTGGCCGCCCGACAAGCGCACACCGCGCTCGCCCAAGTAGGTGTTGTAGCCATCGGGCAGGGCGGTGATGAAGTCGTGCGCAAAGGCGGCGCGCGCCGCAACCTGCACCTCGGCTTCGCTCGCGTCGGGCTTGCCGTAGCGGATGTTCTCTAACGCTGATGTGGAGAAAACCGTGCTGTCTTGCGGCACGATGCCGATGCGTGCACGCAAGTCGGCCAGGCTGATGGCGGTGATCGGCACGCCGTCCACGCGGATGGCGCCGTTTTGCGGGTCGTAAAAACGCATCAACAACTGCAGCACGGTGCTCTTGCCGGCGCCGCTGGGGCCCACCAGCGCGATGGTCTCACCTGGGTGGGCGACCAAGTCGAAGTCTTTGAGCGACGCCTGCTTAGGCCGCGACGGGTAGTTGAAGCTGACGTGCTCAAACGCGACAGCGGAGCCACCGTTGACCGGCGGCAGGGCACGTGGGTGCGCCGGGTCCACAACGGGGGACTTCATGTGCAGAAGTTCCATCAGGCGCTCGGTAGCGCCCGCAGCGCGCAGCAGCTCGCCATAAATTTCCGACAGCACGGCGATGGAGCTGACAAACACCACCACGTACATCACGGTTTGCCCCAGGTGGCCCGCCGAAATCTCACCTCGAATGACGGCCTGCGTGCCCTGGTACAAGCCCCACAACAGGGCACCGAAGGTAGCGCTGATGACAAACGCCACCAAGATGGCCCGCACGCGCGAGCGTTTGCGCGCGGTCTGGAAGGCGTTTTCGGTGGATTCGTCGAAGCGGGCCGACTCGCGGCCTTGCTGGTTGTAGCCCTGCACCACGGGAATGGCGTTCAGCACCTCGGCGGCGATGGCGCTGGAATCGGCCACGCGGTCTTGGCTGGCACGTGAGAGCTTGCGCACGCGCCGCCCGAAGTACAGCGTAGGCAACACCACCAGCACCAGAATGCCCAGCACCTGCGTCATGACCCAAGGGTTGGTGAAGATCAGCATGATCAATGCACCGATACCCATCACCACATTGCGCAAACCCATGCTCAGCGACGAACCCACCACGCTCTGCACCAGCGTGGTCACCAGCGTGGTGTCGGTGGTCAGGCGGCTGAGCACTTCGCCTGTGCGCGTGGTTTCAAAGAACTCTGGGCTTTGTTTCACCACGTGGCTGTAGACGGCGTTGCGCAGGTCGGCCGTCACGCGCTCCCCGAGCCAGGACACCATATAGAAGCGCAGTGAAGAAAACAGGCCCAGCGCCGCACCGACGCCAAACAAGGCCAGAAAGTGCTCGCGCAGGGCCATCACGCGCTGGCCGGGGTCAGCAGCGACGATGCCTTCGTCAATCAAGGCTTTCAAGGCGACCGGCAGCACCAGCGTGCTGCACGCCGCCATCACTAAAAACACGCCGGCCAGCGCGATGCGGCCCCGGTAAGGGCGAAGGAAGGGCAAAAGCCCGCTGAGCGAGCGCGGGCTTTTGGCGCTCTCACGTGCAAGTGGGGATGACATGGGGGCAGTCTATAGGGCGCAGAGGGGTCATAGCACCGCGACGATGCCGCTACGATGCACGCTTCATGAACCTGAAGCAGCTCGAAACCTTTGTGCGCGTGGCCGAAATTGGCAGTTTCAGCAAGGCTGCGCTGGTGCTGTCGACGGTTCAGCCTGCACTCAGCCGGCAGGTTAGGCAGCTCGAAATTGACCTGCACGTCACGCTGCTGGAGCGCACGGGCCGGGGTGTGGTGCTCACAGAAGCCGGCAAGTTGCTGTTTGAGCACAGCGTGGGCATTCTGGAACTGGTTTCGCGCGCGCGCGAGGCGCTGGAAGCCAGCCGCGACGAGCCCCTGGGCCGCGTGGTGGTGGGTCTGCCGCCCAGCTTGGGCCGCAGCTTGACGGTGCCATTGGTTGAAACCTTCAAGCGCGAATGGCCTCGCGCACGCCTGGCCGTTGTGGAAGGGCTGTCGGCGCACATTGCCGAATGGATTGCGACGGGCCGTGTTGATGTAGGCCTGCTGTACAACCCCGAGCCGCATGCGGCGCTGGAAACCGAGCCACTGCGCAAAGAAGCGCTGTGCTTGATCAGCCCCCCTGGCACGATGGCGACCATGGGCCAGCCCAAGCGCGGCCGTGCGGTGGCCGCTCCGCCGAACCTCCAACTGGCCGCTTTGCAGGGCTTGCCCTTGGTCCTGCCGGAGCGCCTGCATGCCATACGGCGCCTTCTTGAAACCCAGGCCGCGCGCGCCGGCGTGAAGCTCGACATCGCCTGGGAAATTTCCAGCGTGCCGGCCATCTTGGCGCTTGTGCGCAATGGCCACGGCCACGCGGTTTTGACACGCGAGGCGCTGACCGAATCAGAAGATGTGGCTGCACTGCTTGCCCGGCCACTGGCCGAACCCGAGCTGGCCCACACCTTGTTCTTGGCCACCTCGGCCACCAAGCGCGTCACGCCCCTGCAGCGATCGGTGATCGTTTGGCTGCGCCAGCACTTGAGCCAACAACTCGGCCGCAGCGCTGAGGCGGCGGGCTGAATGCACATGCTGTTTCATCATGCTGTAACCCCGCTGGCACTTGCACCGAAATGGACATGAGTACAAACAGCCCAACCGTGGCTGACCCGTTTGAAGCCAGCTTGAAGCCTTTGTGGCTGCAGGCGCAGGCGGGTGATGAGCGTGCCTACAAGCAAGCGCTGAGCCTGATGGCCCGGCGCCTGCGCGGCTTTTATGGGCGAAGGTTGACGGCCCTGCCGGATGAGGTGGAAGACCTGGTGCAAGAAACCTTGCTGGCGCTGCACGTGCAGCGCGGAACCTACGACCCGACGCTGCCCATCAGCGCCTGGGTGCACGCCATTGCCCGCCACAAATTGGTGGACCTGTTTCGGCGGCGTGGGCGGCGCGAGGCCTTGCATGTGCAATGGGACGATCTGGACGATGCCCACCACCCCGGCGTGGAAGATGAGCAACCCGCGCGCCGCGACTTGGGGGTGCTGCTCAAAAGCCTGCCGCCTGCACAGCAGCAGGCCATTGTGCTGACCAAGATTGAAGGCTTGTCGATGCAGGAAGCGTCGTCACGCACGGGGGTGTCGGTGGCGGCACTCAAAGTGCAGGTGCACCGGGGTTTGAAGCGGCTGGGCGCTCTGGTGAAGGAGCAGCCATGAAAACCGAGCAGCTCATCGACATGCTGGCCAAAGACGCTGGGCCGGCGCCCAAAGCGCATGTGGAACGGCGCTTGTGGCCGGTGGCGCTGATGGGGCTGGGCGCCAGCGCATTGTTTGGGGTGCTGGTGATCGGCCTGGTGCCTATGAGCGTGATGATGCAGATGGGCTGGTGGATAAAGCTGAGCTACGCCGTCGCTCTCGTGGCGGTGGGCGGCTGGCTGACAGCGCGCCTGGCCCGGCCGGCTGCGAGACTGGGCGCACCGCAGATGGCGCTGATGGTGGTGCTCGCGTTGATGGGCTTGCTGGGTTTATGGGCCTGGTGGGCCACCATGCCCGAGTTGCGGCTGGCTGAGCTGCTGGGCCATTCGTGGAAGACCTGCCCGCGCAACGTGGTGTTGCTGGCGGTACCGCCCATGGCGGCGGCTTTTTGGGCGCTGCGTGGCCTGGCGCCCACACGCCCGCGCCTTGCGGGCGCCGCCGCGGGCTTTTTCGCCGGTGCTCTGGGTGCCTTGGCTTACTCCTTGTCTTGCGACGAAATTGCCTTCAGTTTTGTCGCGGTCTGGTATTCGGCCGGCATTGCGATCAGTGCGATGCTGGGCGCTCTGTTGGGGCCGCGCCTGTTGCGTTGGTAGGCGGGGCGTTGGCGTCAAAATGCGTCCCCTGATCAATCCGGAAAGCCCCAGATGAAGGTTCTCGTACTTCACGGCATCAACCTCAACATGTTCGGCAAGCGTGATCCGGCGCAGTACGGTACGGCCACCTTGGCCGAAATCGACGCCAGCCTTCAAGCGCTGGGTGCCGAATTGGGCGCCAGGGTGACCTGCTTTCAGACCAACCACGAGGGCGCGATGGTCGAGCGCATTCACCAAGCCCACGCGGACAGCACGCAAGCCGTGGTGATCAATGCGGGCGCCTGGACGCATTACAGCTACGGCATTCGTGACGCGCTGGCCATCCTGAAGTGCCCCATCATTGAAGTGCACATGAGCAATGTGCACGCGCGCGAAGCCTTTCGCCACCACTCGGTGATTGCTGAGGTGGTGCGCGGGCAGATCGCAGGGTTTGGCACAGAAAGTTACCTTTTGGGCCTTCGTGCGGCCGTGTCTGCGCTGCGGCCCTGACATCGCACCACAGCGCTCATGCCGTTCGTGAATAGCTGGTAGGTACGGCGCGCGCGGCGGCTGGCTGGCGGCTGGCCGCACAATGTCGGGTGCAGGCGGGCAGTGGTGCGCGCCATCTTCACGAGGTTTGGAGACCCGTCATGATCATCGACTGCCACGGCCACTACACCACGGCCCCTAAGGCACTGGAAAACTGGCGCAATGCGCAAATTGCGGGCATCAAAGACCCAGCGGCCATGCCCAAAGTGGCTGACCTGAAAATCAGTGACGACGAACTGCGCGAATCCATTCAGGCTAACCAGCTCAAGCTCATGACCGAGCGCGGCAGCGACCTCACCATCTTCAGCCCTCGCGCCAGCTTCATGGCACACCACATCGGCGACTTCCAAGTCAGCAGCACCTGGGCCGCCATCTGCAACGAACTTTGTTACCGCGTGGGGCAGTTGTTCCCCGACCATTTCATCCCCGCTGCCATGCTGCCGCAAAGCCCGGGCGTGGACCCAAAGACCTGTATCCCAGAGCTGGTGAAGTGCGTGGAGCAGTTCGGCAACGTGGGTATCAACCTGAACCCCGACCCGTCGGGTGGCCACTGGACCAGCCCGTCGCTGACGGACCGCCACTGGTACCCCATTTACGAGAAGATGGTGGAGTACAACATCCCGGCCATGATCCACGTCAGCACCAGTTGCAATGCGTGTTTCCACACCACCGGCGCGCACTACATCAACGCTGACACAACCGCCTTCATGCAGTTGATTCAAGGTGACTTGTTCAAAGACTTCCCCACGTTGAAGTTCATCATTCCGCACGGTGGCGGTGCAGCGCCTTACCACTGGGGCCGCTACCGTGGCTTGGCGCAGGAGATGAAAAAGCCCCTGCTGAAGGACCACCTGTTGAACAACGTCTTCTTCGACACCTGCGTCTACCACCAGCCGGGCATTGACCTGCTCACCAAGGTGATCCCGGTAGACAACATCTTGTTTGCCAGCGAAATGATCGGCGCAGTGCGCGGCATCGACCCCGAAACCGGCAACTACTACGACGACACCAAGCGCTACATCGAAGCCAGCACACAACTCAGCGCCGGCCAAAAACACCAGATCTACGAAGGCAACGCGCGGCGCGTGTTCCCCAGGCTGGACGCTGCGCTCAAAGCACGCGGCCGCTGAAGCGCCCTTCGCTTTGACCTATCTCCTTAGCCTCTAGCCAACACACCACATCAGGAGCCGCCATGTACGAACTGGGCGTTGTCTACCGAAACATCAATCGCACCGAAAGCCACATTGCAGACCAACTGGCGCACTTCGGCAGCGCCACTGTGCACGAGGCCATGGGCCGGGTGGGCTTGCTCAAGCCCTACATGAGGCCTATCTACGCGGGCGCGCAGGTTTCCGGCACTGCAGTGACCGTGCTGCTGCAGCCGGGCGACAACTGGATGCTGCACGTGGTGGCCGAGCAAATTCGGCCCGGTGACATCGTGGTTGCGGCGTGCACCACCGACAACACCGACGGCTTCTTCGGTGACTTGCTGGCCACCAGTTTTCAGGCACGAGGCGCTAGGGCGCTGATCATTGATGCAGGTGTTCGCGACATCAAGACGTTGACCGAAATGAACTTCCCCGTGTGGAGCCGCGCCATCAGCAGCAAGGGCACGGTCAAAGAAACCCTGGGCAGCGTGAACATCCCTGTGGTCTGCGCGGGCGCCTTGGTGCACCCCGGCGATGTCATCGTGGCCGACGATGACGGCGTGGTCTGCGTGCCGCGCGCCGTGGCCGCGACCACGCTGGAGCTAGCGACCCGGCGCGAAGCCAACGAAGGCGAAAAACGCGCCAAGCTGGGCAGCGGTGTGCTGGGGCTGGACATGTACAAAATGCGCGAACCCCTGGCCAAAGCTGGCCTTCGCTACATCGACTGAGACGCGCCAGATGAAGATTGCCCTCATTGGTTATGGCGAGGTTGGCAAGATCCTGGCAGAAGACCTGCGCGCCCAAGGTGCCAGCGTCAGCGCTTTTGACGTAAAGCTGAACAGTGCTGCCGCTCAACCCCTGCGCGACCATGCGCACCAGCACGGCGTGGCGCTGGGTGCCAGCAGCCTTGAAGCCGTTGAGGGCGCTGGTCTGGTGGTTTCAGCCGTTACCGCCAACCAAGATATCGCGGTGGCGCAGGCCAGCGCACCGGGCTTGAAGCCCGGTTGTTTTTTCCTCGACTTCAATTCTGCTTCGCCCGGCGCTAAACAGCAGGCCGCCAAAACCGTGAACGCCGCCGGTGGCCGGTACGTTGAAGGCGCGGTCATGACCAGCTTGCCGCCGTACCGCATCAAGGTGCCTCTGTTGCTCGGTGGCCCTGATGCTGCGGAGCTGCTGCCGCATTTGCAGCGTTTGGGGTTTGCGCCCAAGCTCGGCAGCAGCCAATTGGGCTTGGCCAGCGCGACCAAGATGTGCCGCAGCGTGATGATCAAGGGTCTGGAGGCCATGGTTATTGAGAGCCTGACCAGTGCGCGGCACTACGGCGTTGAAGATGATGTCATTGCCTCGCTGTACGAGACCTTTCCCGGCGTGGACTGGGAGAAGCAGGCTGCCTATTTCTTTCAGCGTGTCATCGAACACGGCCGCAGGCGCAGCGAAGAGGTGTTTGAAGTCGCACAAACCGTGCGCGAAGCCGGCCTTGAACCCCTTAGCGCTACAGGCACGGCGCAGCGCCAAGCCTGGGTGGCTGACTTGGCGGACGGCGGCTTGTTTGGCGAACGCGGCGGGCCAGGTTTTGCGCGCAGCGCCGATTGGCGCATCGAGGCCGACCGCATACTTTCTCACCTTAAAACTCAATAAATCAGGCAGGACCGTCACGCATGAATAACAAACCCACGTCCGGCGCCTTTGAAAAAACGGCTGGTTGGCTTGATTGGTATGACGGCCCGAGCAAGCCTCGATTTCAGTTGCCAGCGGGCGCGGTCGATGCGCACTGCCATGTCTTCGGTCCAGGCAGCCGATTTCCCTATGCGGTAGAGCGCAAATACACACCCTGCGATGCCAGCAAAGAGCAGCTGTTTGCCTTGCGCGACCATCTCGGTTTCTCTCGCAATGTGGTGGTGCAAGCCACTTGCCATGGCGCTGACAACCGTGCCATGGTGGACGCTTGCAAGGCTTCGGGTGGCAAAGCGCGCGGTATTGCCACGGTCAAACGCACGGTGTCTGACCACGAGCTGTACGGCATGCACCAGTTGGGTGTGCGTGGCGTGCGCTTCAACTTCGTCAAGCGCCTGGTGGACTTCACGCCCAAAGACGAGTTGATGGACATTGCCGGGCGCATCAGCAAGCTGGGCTGGCATGTTGTCATCTATTTTGAAGCGGTAGACCTGCCTGAGTTGTGGGACTTTTTCACCGCCTTGCCGACCACCGTGGTGGTGGACCACATGGGGCGCCCGGATGTCAGCAAGCCCGTCGACGGACCCGAGTTTGCTTTGTTCATGAAGTTCATGCACGAGCACGAGAACGTGTGGAGCAAGGTGAGTTGCCCAGAGCGCATCAGCGTGGCAGGCCCACACGCACTGAACGGCGAGCAGGCTGCTTATCGTGACGTGGTGCCTTTCGCCAAACAGGTGGTTGAAACCTTCCCCGACCGTGTGCTGTGGGGCACCGACTGGCCACACCCCAACCTGAAGGGCCACATGCCCGACGACGGTTTGCTGGTGGACTTCATTCCGCACATTGCCACCACGCCGGACTTGCAGAAAAAATTGCTGGTCGACAACCCCATGCGCTTGTACTGGCCCGAAGAGGCCGTTTGATTCACACGAGAACAGGAGACAACATGAATGTACGAACCGCGCAATTGCCCTTGGCGCTGCTGGCGGCTGCCACGTTGGTGGCCTGCAGCAGCCCAACACAGCCCGCACAGCCCAGTGGGTCTTCGACGGCGCGCTTGAGTGCAGCCGTTGGTGCGGCGCTCAAAGGCTGTGAGGCCTTGCCCAGCCAATTCAGCTTTGCTCAAACGAAACTGAGTAGCGCCGCTGCCTTAGCAGCCGGTCCCGTAACACCTAACGGCCATAGCGTGGTGGCGCACTGTCTGGTCAAAGGCCAGATGAACCAGCGCAAGGGCACTGATGGTCAAGACTACGCCATCGGCTTTGAGATGCGCTTGCCGCAGGCCTGGAACGGGCGCTTCTATCACCAGGTCAACGGCGGCATCGACGGGGTCGTGCAGCCTGCGCTGGGTGCGCTGAGTGGCGGGCCCCTCACGGGCGCGCTGGCGCAGGGCTTCGCCGTCATCAGTTCTGACGCCGGTCACACCGGTCGTCAAAACCCGCGCTTTGGCGCCGAGCCGCAAGCGCGCCTTGACTACGGCTACCAAGCGGTGGGCACGCTCACCCCTATGGCCAAGGCACTCATCGCCAGCGCCTATGGCAAGGGCCCTGACCGCTCGTACATAGGCGGCTGCTCCAACGGCGGGCGGCACACCTTGGTTGCCGCAGCGCGCTACGGCGATCAATACGACGGTTACTTGGTTGGCGCCCCAGGCTACCGCCTGCCTAACGCTGCACTCGCGCAGCTGTGGGCCGCGCCGCAGTGGCTGGCGCTGGCCACGCCGGGCGCCACGGTGCCGCACCCGTTCAACCCGACAGCACGCATTGCAGACTTGGGCTCTGCGCTCACGGCTGCAGAACGCCAAACCGTGGGCAAGGCCATTGCAGAGCGCTGCGATGCGCTGGACGGTGCCCGCGACGGCATCGTGGCGGATACCGCAGCTTGCCAGGCAGCGTTCAACCTCGACCGCGACGTGCCCACTTGCGCCGCTGACCGAACCGGCCAGTGCCTGACCATGCCGCAAAAGCGTTTGCTGGCTTCTGTGTATGCAGGCGCCAAAACCAGTGCCGGCCAGCCGATCTACAGCGGCTTCCCCTGGGACACGGGCATCGCCGCGGCCAATTGGGCGCAGTGGAAGTTTGTCAATTCACAGGTGCTGGACCCCGCAGCAGGGTTCATTTTCATGACGCCGCCGCGCCCAGTTGATCCGTTCAAGCTGGATGTGGACGACGCCTTCAAGGCCATTTTTGCGACCGATGCCAATTTCCGTGAATCGGCTGACGCCGTCATCACCATGCCTGGCAAGGAAAGCCCGGCCGTGCTCGCGCCGCTGCGCGCACGCGGTGCCAAGATGCTGCTTTACCACGGCGTTAGCGATGCCATTTTTTCCGCCGATGACACGGCAGCGTTCATGCGCCGCTTGTATACCGTGCAGGGCCCCCAAGCTATTGGTTTTGCCCGTTACTTTCCGGTGCCCGGTATGGCGCATTGCAGCGCAGGCCCCGCCACCGACCAGTTCGATGCGCTGACGCCGCTGGTGCGTTGGGTTGAGCAAGGCGAACCGCCAACCAGCATCACAGCGCGCGCACGTGGCGCGGGCAACGCAGGCGGCGTGAACGCCGAGTTGCCCACTGACTGGGCCGCAGACCGCACCCGCCTGCTGTGCCCCTTTCCGCAAGTGGCGCGCTTTGTTTCAGGCAGCACTGAATCAGCCTCCAGCTTCCGCTGCACCTTCTCCTAAGCCCAAGGACCCGTACCCATGGCGCTTCACAAGCCCTACACCGACGTACCCGGCACCACCATTTTTGACGCTGAGCAGTCCCGCAAGGGCTATTGGCTCAACCAATGCTGCATGAGCCTGATGAAGGCTGAGAACCGCAAGCGCTTTCTGGCTGACACGCGGGCCTACCTGGACGAATGGCCCATGACCGAAACGCAGAAGCAGGCCGTTCTGGCGCGTGACTTGAATCGCTGCATCGCCGAAGGCGGCAACATTTATTTCTTGGCCAAGATTGGCGCCACCTACGGCAAGAGTTTTCAGCAAATGGCGGGCAGCATGACCGGCATGACAGAAGAAGAGTACCGCGACATGATGCTGGCCGGTGGCCGCTCAGCCGAAGGCAACCGTGTGGTGGGCGAAAACGGCAACGCGCAAGCCCATCGGCAGCCGCAGGGCAGTGCGTCCAAACCAGGCTTCTGAACGAAAACGCACATCACCATGGCACGCATCACCGCATCCGTCTACACCAGCCACGTGCCCGCCATCGGCGCGGCGCTCGACCTCGGCAAGACCCACGAGCCCTACTGGCAAAAGGTCTTCAACGGCTACGACTTCTCCAAAAAATGGCTGAAGGACAACAAGCCTGACGTCATCTTCTTGGTGTTCAACGACCACGCTACAGCCTTCAGCCTGGAGATGATTCCCACCTTCGCTATCGGAACTGCAGCTGAATACCAGCCCGCTGACGAGGGCTACGGTGCGCGGCCGGTGCCCAAGGTTGTGGGACACCCTGATCTGGCTTCGCACATTGCGCAAAGTGTCATTCAAGACGACTTCGACCTCACCATCGTGAACAAGATGGACGTGGACCATGGCCTTACTGTGCCCTTGAGTCTGATGTGCGGCGCGCAAGATCCCAAGACAGGCGCCTGGCCCTGCCCGGTGATTCCTTTTGCTGTCAACGTGGTGCAGTACCCCGTGCCCAGTGGCCGGCGCTGTTTCAACCTCGGCCGGGCTATTCGCAAAGCGGTCGAAAGCTATGACGAGCCTTTGAACGTGCAAATTTGGGGCACGGGCGGCATGAGCCACCAACTGCAGGGCCCACGCGCAGGCCTGATCAACGCTGAGTGGGACAACCGCTTTCTCGACCGCCTGATTGCCGAGCCAGAGGCCCTGTCGCAACTGCCGCACATTGACTACGTGCGTGAGGCCGGTAGCGAAGGCATCGAACTGGTGATGTGGCTGATTGCGCGCGGTGCGATGGCCGATGTCGCAGGCGGCCCGGCGCCCAAGGTGGCCCACCGTTTCTATCACGTGCCCGCATCGAACACGGCCGTTGGACATCTGATTCTGGAGAACTGAAATGTCGAAGAAAACAATCAAGGTCGCGTTGGCCGGCGCCGGCGCCTTTGGCGTCAAGCATCTGGACGCGATGAAGAATATCGACGGCGTGCAGATTGTCAGCGTGATGAGCCGCGACCTGGCCAAGACCAAGGAAGTGGCGGCGAAGTACGGTGCTGTGCAGGCCACGGACAACTTCGACGACATCCTGGCCAACAAGCAAGTGGACGCCGTGATCCTGTGCACACCCACGCAGATGCACGCGGCGCAGGCCGTGGCCTGCATGAAGGCGGGCAAGCACGTTCAGGCCGAAATTCCGCTGGCCGACAGCCTGCGCGACGCCTACCGCGTGCTGCAGATGCAAGAGAACACCGGCCTGGTGGCGATGTGCGGCCACACCCGCCGCTTCAACCCCAGCCACCAGTACGTGCGCAACAAAATTGTCGCGGGTGAATTCAACATCCAGCAGATGGATGTGCAAACCTACTTCTTCCGCCGCTCCAACATGAATGCGCTGGGCCAGCCGCGCAGTTGGACCGACCACCTGCTGTGGCACCACGCTGCCCACACCGTGGACCTCTTTGCCTACCAGGCGCGCAGCCCCATCGTGAAGGCGCATGCCGTGCAAGGCCCGATGCACCCCATGCTGGGTATCGCCATGGACATGAGCATCCAGCTCAAAGCCGCTAACGGCGCGATCTGCACGCTCAGCTTGAGCTTCAACAACGACGGGCCGCTGGGCACCTATTTCCGCTACATCGGCGACACCGGCACCTACCTCGCTCGTTACGACGACCTCTTCACTGGCAAGGAAGAGAAAATCGATGTCTCGAAAGTGGCTGTTTCCATGAACGGCATCGAACTGCAAGACCGCGAATTCTTCGCCGCCATCCACGAAGGCCGGGAGCCTAACGCCAGTGTTCAGCAGGTGCTGCCGTGCTACGAGGTGCTGCACGATCTGGATCGGCAGCTGGCGGCTGGGTGAATTTGTCGATGGCACCGGCTCTGGCGCCAGCTCCATGTTGATCGGCTTCAATTTGTCACCGGCCACAGCGACCACGCAGCCCAACCAAAACGGCGCTGACCTCTCTTGACCATGGTACGGCCTGGTTAGCTGCATCATCAGAATTGATTAGGTGCGATCGTGGATGCGCCGCGTCTGGCCAATCTCTAATATCAGTCGCAGCCCAAGCCGTTGATGCATGAGCTGCGTACTGAGTGCTGTTCCAAGAGCTGCCGCCAGTTTCGGGCGCTCTTTGGTGGCTGCCTTAGTGACCAGCTTCGCTTTCAAAACGTATCAACTGCCGGGCTTTTGACCAGTCGCAGTTAACTTTTGATTTGAGGTTTTTCATCGATGCAGCGAATCACCACATCTTTGCAGCCGTTGGCGTTGGCTCAGGGCCATCGTCTGGGTCTGCTTTCCCCTTTGGCCGTAGCCGTGCTGGTCGCCTGCGGTGGCGGCGGTGGTGGTGGCGAACCCGTCGTTGAGACGCCTGCGCCGGTTGCATTCAGTGGCGTGGTGGCCGATGGTCCCCTCAAGGATGCAACGGTCTGCTATGACCTCAACGACAACGGCGCCTGCGACAGCGGTGAGCCCAGCAGCACCACCGATGCTGACGGCAAGTACAAGTTTGACGTGGCTGTGGCTGATGCCGGCAAGCATGGCGTGGTGGCGGTTGTACCGGCCACAGCCATTGATAAAGACACCGGCGCGGCGGTCGGTGCGGCCTTCACGCTGAAAGCACCCGCAACCAGTACCGCCGGCGCGCAGGACGTCTTTGTCAGCCCGCTCACGACCGCCGTGGCCGACATCGTCAAGGACAGCGGCAAGACCGTCGCTGAAGCAGCTGAGCAGGTGAAATCCACGCTCCAGTTGAGCGGCTCGCCACTGGCCAACTTCACAGCTGCGGGCGGTGATGCGAACGCAGCGCTTGCGGCGCGTTCCTTGGGCGCGGTGGTGATCGAAACCACCAAGCTTGCTGTTGCGGCTGGCGTGAGTGCTGCGGAAGCCGCCGCTTTGATCAAAACGGCTACGACTACACAGCTCAACCTTGTCGCTAGCACGCTTGCCAGCAGCACGGCCACTACACCAGCGGCAAAGGCAGCCGAAGTCTTGGTCGCCGTCAAAGCTGAACTGAACCTTGAGAGCGGTACGGTGAAGGCCGTGGCCGAGCAATTGGCCAAGCCGGCGGGCACTGCGGATGCGCCCGGGCCGTTTGTATCGTTGCGGCGGTTTGCCTACACAGACGCCAACAACTACAGCTACACCGTGTTTGTCGGAGACAGTAGCAAGACAGACACCAACGGGGAGTTCGTGGCAAGCGAAGTGCGCAAGACGGTGTCTGCCGGAGCCGATGCTCCATTCAACCGCAACCAGGTCTACTGGACCGGCACGGAGTGGAAGACCTGTGCATTGCAGTGGGAAGTCAGCACCAGGAACAAAGCCGCCAGTTCGAACACGCCGCAGACCAGCAGCTATTGCGACGGCGCGAAGTTTTCGAGCAAGGTCAGCAGCGAAGACATCAGCGGCAAGACGCTGCGCGAGGTCGTGACGAAGATTCGCAGCTCGCCCCTGGCTGATAGCGTTGGCGCACACACCGACCCGGTCACCGGTTTGCCCGTCAATTGGGGCCCGGCACCGGAGCTGTTGCCGGCTGATGCCAAGTTTCCGGACGGCTCCAAATTGAGCACACGTTTCCAGCAAGCGGACCTGGGCGGTACCGACCGGATTGAGCTGACCACGAAGTCAACGGTCCGCTGGGCGGACAACTTGTTCCGCCAGGCCACGACGCTGGAGCAGTACGGCAGCATGCGCGGCAACATGGCCGACGCCGCCGTAGTGCCTGTTGGCAACAATACGGTCTTTGTCACCGATCTGGCTTTGGCCGCACAGGCTGACGCCACGCTGGAAAAGACCAAGCGCTACCGCGCTGCATTCGACATCCCGGGCTTGAATGCCCGCTTCTACACCTGCGATTTGCGCAAGAGCGATCAAGCGTCCATTAACTGCGCAACGGTCGGTGATGGCAAGCTCGCTATCAGCACCCAGGGTGGTGTGCGGCTGTTGAAGTTCGCAAGCGGCTACCCGGCCGAACTGACTGCCCGCAATGGACAGCAGCGTTTTTGGGCCGAGTATGGTGGCACGGTCTTCCGGGGCATGCGTGACCTAGAACGCACCCGCGCCGACATGCGCCTGAACGGCACCGCCTGGGATGCGTTGCGCACGGCCTTGGGCATCCCTGCCCACACAGCCCCGGTGGCGCCAGTTGCCAGCGGGCCGTTCAGAACGCTGCGCAGCTTCAACTACACCGACGCGTCCAACTACAGCTGGCGCCAATTCGAAGGTGACAGCAGCGTTTTGGATGCCGACAGCTACTTCGTCGCCAACGAGCGGCGGCGCACGGTCAGCGCTGGCGTGGCGCAAACTTACTCACGCAACCGCTTGTACTGGACGGGTACGGAGTGGTACGACTGCCCCAGCAACGGTGACGGCGTCAACCTGATCAACAGCAAAGCACCGCAGAACAGTATCTTCTGCAAGAGCTACAAGGATGACCGCGCAGCCAATATCACCATGACCCTAGGCGGGCGCTCGATGAGCGATGTGATCAACGACATCCGCACCTATGGCAGCACGGACTTTGGCGACGGCTATGGTGATTGGGGCCCCTCACCCTCAGCGAACCCCGCCTTGGCAAGCAGCCGCTTTCCGGAAGGCTCGACCTTGGAATACCGCGGCAATATCCGCAAGGAAACGCCCATCGCCATCGCTACCGTGGCGGGTTCGGACCAGGTGCGTGTCGCGCCGTCAGCAACAAGCACCGCAGCGTTTGCTACGTGGCCCTTTGCTGCGACGCTGGAGCAGATGGTGGCGGGCTACCCCGGAAGCCTAATTGGCACCACCTTGAACGGCAACACAGCCTTGTTCGTTAATTCCTTTACAGAGGCGCCAACGGATGCTGCATACACCGACCGGGTGCAAATTCGTGTGGCCTTCGACGCCAACGGCAACAAGGCGCGCTTCACGCGCAACAACCTGCGCGTATCCAATGGTTCCACTGCCAACTACCAGACGCTGCTGGACACCACCTACACCGTGGAAACATTGGGCGGTGTGCGAGTAATGAGGTTCGCGGCCATGCCCGCAGGCTTCGAATCCAACTACTTCTTCCAACGCATGTTTGCGGAGCGCAATGGCTCGGTGTGGTACGCGTTTAAAGACGTGGTGCCTGCCAGTGGCACGCAGTGGAGCATTCGTTTGAATGGCACAGCCTTCGACGCAATGCGCACCACCCTCGGCATTCAGTAGGGCAGCGACCTCGCCCTGGCCGATCTGCGTTTTCAGGGGTCGGCCACGGGGTGATGTGCATCATCAATTCTGATTAGGTACTCACCCCTTCGCCCCAAAAGCGTGCCCGCTCTTGCCAGGTGCGCCATCCCCAAGCGATCATGTAAAAAACATGAAGCTCGGGGAGGGGTGGAATGCATGAACAAGCGTTCGATGCGCTGGTCTCAGACATCTATCGCGCAGCAACGGGAGAGTTGCCATGGGACCAGGCGCTGGACGGCATCCAGGCGGCCTTCGGCGCGCGAACGGCGGTTCTGCAAGCCGCTGACCCACGAACGGGTCAACTGCTGTCCCTGAATGCAGGCGGGCCCACGATTCACGATGCTGCGCTGGACTACGTGCGCACCTACCACCGCCTGTGCCCGCGCCGCGCGATCGCGCTGGAGCGGTATCCGGCCATCTTGGGGCAATGGGTCCACTGTCACGAGCACCTGGACGACGCGACCATGTCGGCGCATCCGTTTTATGTCGACTACCTGGCCGCCTTGGGCAGCCGCTACCTCTCGGCCACCGTGCTGGCCACGCCGAACGATTCGGTCACCTTCTTTGCGCTGGAACTGCCCGCGAGCCGCGGCGTCTTGAATGCCGACGAACGCGAGCTGGCGCGCCGGCTGGGTGAGCATGTGCGCGAGGCGCTGCATGCCTGGTACCGGCTGCGTGAATTGATGGAGCGTGCGCTGGCCGGGCACACCCTGCTGGCGCAGTTTCCCTACCCCATGTGGCTGCTCGGGCAAGACCGGCGCATCGCCTACGCGAACGCGCCGGCGCAGCGCGAAGGCGAGAAGCAGGATCGGGTTCAACATGTTGCGCAGCGCCTGTCTCTGGCTTCGGCGCGCAAGGACATTGAACTCACCACCCAACTGCACGCACTGATGCAGCGCGGCCACGGGGCCACGGCGGTGCTGGATATGCGCCAGCGGGCCTCCGACGCACCGATCTGGTTGCA
This sequence comes from Rubrivivax sp., assembly GCA_965249635.1. GTDB lineage: Bacteria > Pseudomonadota > Gammaproteobacteria > Burkholderiales > Burkholderiaceae_C > Rubrivivax. Next base: position 1,692,295 of record OZ252249.1, read on the forward strand.
CCTGAGTGTGGTGGTGCCGAGCATGGCCCTGGGCGCTTTTGGGTCGCAGCCGCTGGTGCTGGCCACCTTGTTCGACCCCGCCCAGGTTCAGGCGCTGGACACCTTTGCACTGTCCAATCTCTTCAGCCTGACGCCAGCCGAGGCCAAGGTGGCTGCACGCATGGCAGACGGCTTGACGGCTGAAGACATCGCAAGAAAGCACGCCACCTCGGTCGCCACCGTGCGAACGCAGGTGCGCCACGTGATGGGCAAGCTGGGCGCGCGGCGTTCGGCCGAAGCCGTGCGCATGCTGCGGCAGGGTGACGCCCTGTGGAGCGTGGCGGATCAGGCCAACGCGGTAGTGCACTGAAACGGCTGACCGACGTTCAGCCATGAACAGCCAGACTTTCGACGCACTGGTAGGCGGCTTCTACCGGGCTGCGACGGGTGAGTTGCCTTGGAATGACGCTTTGCTTGCCGTGCAGGCCGCATTCTCAGCACGCGCCGTGTTGCTGCACACCATGGACTTGAACACCCAAACCTTGCTGGGTTTGCATGGCGGTGGCCCCAACCTCGACGAAGCCACCTTCAACTACGTGCGTGACTTTCACCAGGAAGACCCGCGTCGCAACCACGCCTTGGCGGTCGGTCAGCAATACCTGGGCCAGTGGATTCATTGCCACGAGCACTTTGACGAGCGCTTTGTTCGGGAAAACCACTTCCACCAGCATTTCCTCAAGGCCTACGACGCGCGATATCTCTCGCATGTTTTGCTTGATATTTCTGGCACGGTCATCACGTCATTTGCGATCGAGCTGCCCGCATCGCGGGGTGTCCTTAACTCAGACGAGCGCCAGATCGCCCAACGTCTAGGGCACCACATGCACGACGCGCTTCGTGCGCATGAGCGTGTGCGGAAACTCGCTGCGCAAGCCATTGCGGGGCAGGGTCTGCTGCAGAGCTTTCCCTATGCCATGTGGTTGATCGACGCCGACCGCTATGTCGCCTACCAAAATCCTATGGCTGACAAGGAGAGCAAGGCTGAGGCGCGCGTCACCCAGCGCGACCAAAGGTTGGTGCTGTTGCGCAACAGCAGTGACCGGCAGCTGACGATTCAGTTGCAGGCACTGGTACACCACGGCTCGTGTGCTTTGATCGACCTGCGCCGCACGCAGGCCGACCCGCCAGCCTGGTTGCACCTGTCCCGGCTGGAGCCTGCCCAAGCCCTTGGCGTCTTCGGCGCCCAGCCACGCTTCCTGGCCACCTTGTTCGACCCGCAACAGATCAGCGCCCTGGACCCTTTTGCGCTGGCCAACATGTTCGGCCTGACCCCAGCCGAAGCGCGTGTGGCCGTGCAAGTGGCCAACGGCGATAGTGCGGAGCAAATCAGCGAGAGCCTGCTCTCCAGCCTGGCCACCGTCCGCGTGCACATCAAGCGCGTGAACGCCAAGCTCGGTGTAGCGCGCACCGTGGACGCCATTCGCTTGATGCGCCAAGGCGAAGCCTTGTGGTCAAGCGCGGGCCAGCCCAACCGGCCTGGGGGACGTTCCTAATCCGAACTGATGATGCGCTGCATCGCCAATCTGTTGAATGATTCAATCAAAGGGGCGGGTGCGCTGCGAGTTGCGGCCACGACGAGCCTCAGAAAAATCTATTGCCGCTGTCATTTGCTGGATATCAATACGGGCGCCCCGCTGTCGACCACAGAGCTTCACCTTGCCTTAGCAAACGTACCACATCACCGGCTCGATCAGCTCCCAGCTTGGTAATGACTTGCCGGATCTGCGTGCGCACGGTGGGCAGGGCCACGCCATGAGCCTGGGCGATTTGCTCGGCCGTCAGGCCATCGGCGAGCCGGGCGGCGACTTTGGCTTCGGCGGGTGTCAGTTTGAACATGTTGCCCAGCGCAAACGGGTCCAGCGGGCTAACGTGCTGCGGGTCGAACAAGGTGGCCAATACCAGTGGCACATCGCCAAAGGCGCCCATGGCCGAACCTGGTACCAGCAGCGAGAGGTGCAGCCAGGTGGGTGGGTCTGCAGCGCCCGCGCGCATGTCCACGGTAGCGCTGGAACCATGAGGCTTTCGGTACAGGATATTCAACTGCTCGGTTAGCTTCTGGTCATTTCGGGCGCGGGTCAAGGCCAGGCGCATGCCGTGCCGCGCAACCCGGGCCGCGCTTTGGGTTTCGGCGCTGGCACCCTGGTTTTCAAAAGCGATGAAGCGCTGTTCGTCGATCAACCACATCGGGTACGGAAAGGCGTGCAAGAGCGTGTGGCCCGCCAGGGCCTGCGCCCAAGCTGCGCACGCGCTCGTAGGCGTGCAAAGCCTCTTTCATGTGCTCACCCAGCCGCCGCGCCAACTCGCGTTCATCGGCATCTAAAGGGCCGCGTGACTTGTGCAGTTCCAGGATAAAGCCCGGGGCGGTTCATGCAGGCGCCGTGGGTCTTCTTCATGGCGATGGCGTCAAACACCGCTTCTCGCATGTGTGCCTCCCAACGCGTGCTATTTGTTAGGGCTGAGTTTAGGGCAGACATAGCGTGCGGCGTTGGCGCTATCCCGGGTTGAGCGGGGGTGCCGACGAGCGGGCGTGGAACTTGGTGCTTCAACCTACTCAGTTTGGACGATGAGGCCTTCGTCAAGCTGTGACATCTTCAGCGATCTCTACACGGCACGATCGCCCTGAATTTCACCCCGAGGAGAGAAAGACCATGAAGAAATTAATCTTGATGCTGGCTCTGGTGTCGGCTGCCTCGACCAGTTTCGCTCAGTCTCCCGAGCCGTTTTATGGCGAATGGACGGTTTCTTGGAAGAACGCCACCGGACGACAGTTTGAAGCGCAGCTGCAACTTGCTCAACAAGGTGCCTTTTGGCAATCGTTAGGTACGAACATTCAGAACACACCCTCGTGCTTTGGTCGAAAGGCACCAGTTGAACTTCAACCCGTTAGCGACACCGTGGCCAAAGTCTTGCTCAAGTATTCAGAGGCATTGGCAGGTTGTCAGGACTACACGCTTAATATGAGTATGACGTCCGCCACAGAAGCGACTGGAAAACGCGGTGCGACGACATACGAGATGAAAAGAAAATGATCCAAGTGGTCTATTTGGCCCTATCCCCAAACGCCCCCGCCACCATCTCCACAAACGCCCGCACGCGCGTAGACAGCTGCAGCCGCTGCGGGTACACCGCATAGAGGTCGGCCTCAGGCGTTTCCCACAGCGGCAGCACCTGGACCAGGCGACCGCTGCGCAGGTGGCGTTCGATGTCCCATTCGGCGCGCATCAAGATGCCGTGCCCTTCGAGAGCCCAGTTGACCGCGATTTCGCCGTCGTTCGTAGTGAGGGTGCCGCGGGTTTTGATGGTCTCGGTGCGGCGCCGTGAGCCTTTGCCGGTAGACAGCCGCCAGGTTCCATAGGCTTCGTCACCCTGGCGTATGCCGATGCAGGCGTGCCGCAACAGGTCAGCCGGCACCAGTGGTTGGCCCTGACGTTTCAAGTAAGCCGGCGCCGCGCACAGCAGGCGCCGGTTTGGTGCCAGGCGGCGGGCAATAACACGTGAATCGGGTGGCTCGCCAAAGCGGATGCACACGTCGAAGGCGTCATCGGTCAAAGGTGGCGGGTTGACCGAGAGCTGCAGCTGGACCTCCACTTCGGGGTGATCACGCACAAACTTTGAAATCAGCGGCGCCACATGGCTGCGGCCAAAACCCAGCGTCGCGTTGACGCGCAGCAAGCCGCGAGGCAGGGCTTTGGAGCGAACGAGCAGCTGATCCAATTCTTCCATCTCGCCCAGGATGCGCCGCGCGCGTTCCAGCACAGCTTCGCCTTCCGGCGTGAGGCTCATGCGGCGCGTGGTGCGGTTGACCAGCACCACGCCAGAGCGTGTCTCGATCAGCGCCAGGCGTTTGCTGACAGCGGCTTTGGACAAGCCCAACTCTCGCGCGGCGGCGCTCAGGCTGGGGCTGCCGCCCAAAGCGACCAGAAAGCTCAGTTCGGCAGGTTGAACGCCTTGGTTGTTGCTCATCTTGTCAGGCTTTCCATCGTTCACTTCAGGTTGACGATGGATTCACTTTAACGCCGAACGGAGTCAGCGTCGCTGCGTACAGTTTGACCAACGTCCAATCAGCCAAACGGGCTTTGAACCAGCCGCCACAAAGGAACCGCCATGAAAACCTATCGCATCGCCACCATTCCCGGAGACGGCATCGGCAAAGAAGTTGTTCCTGCCGGCCAGCAAGTGCTGCAGGCCTTGGCTGCGGCAAGTGGCGGCTTCAAGTTGGAGTTTGAAAACTTTGGTTGGGGCGGTGACTGGTACCGCGCACATGGCGAAATGATGCCGGCCGATGGGCTGGATGCACTGCGTGGTAAAGACGCCATTCTGTTTGGCTCGGCCGGTGACCCGCACATCCCCGACCACATCACGCTGTGGGGCCTGCGCCTGAAAATTTGCCAAGGCTTCGATCAATATGCCAACGTGCGACCCACGCGCATCTTGCCGGGCATTGACGGGCCGCTGAAGCGCTGCAGCCCCAAGGACCTTGACTGGGTCATCGTGCGCGAAAACTCTGAAGGCGAGTATTCGGGCGTGGGCGGCCGCGCGCACCAAGGCCACCCGATCGAAGTGGCCACCGACGTGTCCATGATGACCCGAGCCGGTGTCGAGCGCATCATGCGCTTCGCCTTCAAGCTGGCCCAGTCGCGCCCACGCAAACTGCTCACCGTGGTGACCAAGAGCAATGCGCAGCGCCACGCGATGGTGATGTGGGACGAAATTGCGCTGCAGGTGTCCAAAGAGTTTCCCGGCGTCACATGGGATAAAGAGTTGGTTGATGCCTGCACCGCACGCATGATCAACCGCCCAGCGTCCATGGACACCATCGTGGCTACCAATTTGCACGCTGACATCTTGAGTGACCTGGCCGCAGCGCTGGCCGGCAGCTTGGGCATTGCGCCCACGGGCAACATCGACCCCGAGCGGCGTTACCCCAGCATGTTCGAGCCCATTCACGGCTCGGCGTTTGACATCATGGGCAAGGGCTTGGCCAACCCGGTGGGCACCTTCTGGTCCTGCGTGATGCTGCTGGAGCATCTGGGTGAGAACGCCGCCGCCAAGCGATTGATGCAGGCCATTGAAGTGGTCACCGCAACTCCCGCTCTGCACACCGGCGACCTTGGTGGCAAAGCCACCACCGTGGAAGTGACGCAGGCTGTGTGCCGCCAACTGGCCGCTGAGGCCCGTTGAAGGTCGCTGTAGTCAAGCCCCACGGATGGACAGGAGAACCCATGGCGCGCCAGATCAAGGACGAAACCGAAAAGTTCAGCCGTCTGGTCAAGCAGGCTAACTTTCTTATAGAGTAGCTGCGCTGAAGCCTACGAGCGCGTGGACTCGCGCTCGACAATTTCAAAGCCAAGGTCGATAACGCGGGGTTCGACGATCGCGCCGCGGCAGCGGTCGATGACCATGCGCGCTGCGAGCCGGCCGATCTGTGCGCCGTCAATGCGCACGGTGGTCACCGAAGGCAGCAGGTGGGCGGCGAAGTCTGCGTCACCAAAGCCGCAGACCGCCAGGTCTTCTGGCACACGCAGGCCGCGTGCGCGAGCTTCGGTGATCACGCCATGAGCCAGCGCGTCTGAACTGCACGAGACCGCGCGAATGCCGGGGTCTTGGGCTAGCAGTTCAGTCAAAGCGCTGCGGCCGGCCGCCAGGTTGCTGGGCGCCGGCACCGTGGCTGTGGGCACCTGGCGCCCCGTAGCGGATTGAAAGCCTGCCAGCCGCTGCATGGCGCGTTGGTCGTCCGCCGTTGCCACGCCAACACGCGTCCAGCCTTTGGCCAGGAAATAGCCTGCCACGGCGCTGCCAACCTTGAGATGCGAGAAGCCCACCAGCATGTCCAGCGGGCGGTCGGTCAAGTCCCAGGTTTCGACGATGGGGATGCCCAGCTTCCGCAGGCGGCTGGCGTCGGCCTCATGCCCCAGCAGGCCCGCCACAACGATAGCGTCCACGCGGCGGCTGATCATCGTGTCCAACAGGGCTCTTTCACGCGCGCGGTCGTAGCCGGCTTGGCCCAAGATCAGTTGGTAGCCCGCCTTGGCCAGTTCTTCGGTCAACGCTTGTACGGTGGGTAAAAACTGCGGTACGGAGATCACAGGCACCAGGCCGGCAACGGTCATGCTGCGCTTGGACTTCAAGCCGCCAGCCAAAAGGTTAGGTATGTAGCCCGTGGCAACGACGGCTTGCTGCACCTTTTCGATGGTGGCTTGCGACACCACGGCCGGGTTGCTGAGCGCACGGGACGCCGTGATCAGCGACACGCCAGCGCGGCGGGCGACGTCGCGCAGGGTGACTGATTGAGGTGTGGCGGGTGCAGTCATGTAGAGCGCAGTGCGGCGGTCCGTGCGGCGGTTATCGGGCTCTCTGTCGGAATGCGGCGAGTTTTGCGCTTGACAGGCAATATGACAACGTTACCATGTGCGGCCTCTACTGCGTAGATTGACCAATTACGAGTTTAGCGGTGAGTTCAGCGAACTTACGCGCCGAATATGACAACGTTGTCACTGACGCCATCTTTGCAGCGCCTGCCCACGCATCACAAGCCATGACCCCCATCGACGATCGAATTTCCTGGCTGCGGATTTCGTCTTGCGCCTTGCCCTTGGCCACGCCTATCAGCGATGCGAAGGTTCTGACGGGCCGTCAAAAGCCGATGACCGAAGTGGCCATGTTGTTTGTCGAAGCGCAGACAGCAGGCGGGCACGAAGGCTTGGGTTTGAGCTACTCCAAGCGTGCTGGCGGGCCCGGCCAATTTGCCCACGCCAAAGAGATCGCGCCTGCGTTACTGGGCGAAGACGCCAACGACATTTCGCGGCTGTGGACCAAGCTGTGCTGGGCAGGAGCTTCCGTGGGGCGCAGCGGTATGTCGACGCAAGCCATCGGTGCTTTTGATGTGGCCTTGTGGGACATGAAGGCCCGGCGTGCCGGCCTGTCCTTGGCCAAACTGCTGGGCTCACAACGCGAGTCAGTGGCTTGCTACAACACCTCGGGCGGGTTTTTGCACACGCCGCAGGATCAATTGCTGGTGAACGCAGCGGCCTCTGTCGAGCGGGGCATCGGCGGCATCAAGCTCAAGGTGGGGCAGCCCGACCGCGCCTTGGACATCCGCCGCGTTGAAGCCGTTCGCAAGCACCTCGGCGATAGCGTGGCTTTGATGGTGGATGCCAACCAGCAATGGGACCGCCCAACGGCGCAGCGCATGTGCCGCATTTTTGAGGCTTTCAACCTGGTTTGGATCGAAGAGCCGCTGGATGCTTATGACCACGAGGGCCACGCGGCACTGGCCGCCCAGTTCGATACGCCCATCGCCACTGGCGAAATGCTCACCAGTGTGCAAGAGCATGGCGACTTGATCCGCCACCGAGCCGCCGATTACCTGATGCCCGATGCGCCGCGTGTGGGCGGCATCACGCCCTTCCTCAAGATCGCCGCACAGGCCGAGCAGGCCGGCCTGATGCTGGGGCCGCACTTCGCCATGGAGCTGCATGTGCACTTGGCGGCGGCGTACCCCAGCGAGCCGTGGGTGGAGCACTTTGATTGGCTGGAGCCCCTGTTCAACGAGCGCATTGAAATCCAGAACGGCCGCATGCTGGTGCCCACCCGGCCGGGCTTGGGCATCAGCCTGAGCGAACAGGCGCGCCGCTGGACGCGTGAACAAGTCGAAATTGGCGTGCGCGCCTGAGGCCCTCACCATGACGAATGCGCAAACACCCAATCAAGAGCCGCTGGTCATCCAGATGGACAGGCGCGACAACGTGGCCATCGTCGCCAACGATGGTGGTTTGCCCGCTGGCACCAGGCTGCCCAGTGGCTTGTGTCTGGTGGATCGCGTGCCACAGGGCCACAAAGTGGCGCTGTTGGACTTGAGCGAGGGCGCGCCCGTGCTGCGCTACAACGTGGTGATCGGCCGTGCGGCAAAGGCCATCCCTGCGGGTAGCTGGGTGCATGAACGCTTGCTGCAGATGCCGCAGGCCCGCGCGCTTGAAGGCCTGCCCATGGCCACGGCAGGCGCTGAGCCGGGTACGGCCTTGGAGGGTTACACCTTCGAGGGCTACCGCAATGCCGACGGCTCGGTGGGCACGCGCAACATCCTGGCCATCACGCAGACAGTGCAGTGCGTTGCGGGGGTCACCGAATTTGCAGTGCAACGCATCAAGCAAGAGTTGTTGCCCCGCTACCCTAACGTTGACGACGTGGTGGCGCTGGAGCATGCCTATGGATGTGGCGTGGCCATCGACGCGCCAGACGCCATCATTCCCATTCGCACCTTGCGCAACATCACGCTCAACCCCAACTTTGGAAACGAGGTGATGGTGGTCAGCCTGGGTTGCGAGAAACTGCAACCCGATCGGCTGCTGCCTCCGGGCAGTTTGCCAATCCTGGATACCCGTGACGGCGCAGCAATAGGGCCCAACGTGGTTTGTTTACAGAACGACGCGCATGTGGGCTTCATGTCCATGGTCGACTCGATCATGGCCACTGCCGAAGTCCATCTTCAGCGCTTGAATGCGCGCCACCGCGAAACCGTACCCGCCAGCGCGTTGGTGGTGGGTGTGCAGTGCGGGGGCAGTGACGCCTTCAGCGGTGTCACCGCAAACCCCGCGGTCGGCTTTTGCACAGATTTGCTAGTGCGTGCAGGCGCCACAGTGATGTTCTCTGAAACCACCGAGGTTCGCGACGGTATTGCGCAGCTCACCGCTCGCGCAACGACGACCGAGGTCGCGCAGGACATGATTCAGGAGATGGCCTGGTACGACGCCTATTTGCAGCGTGGGCAAGCCGACCGCAGTGCCAACACCACGCCCGGCAACAAAGCGGGCGGGCTGTCCAACATCGTTGAAAAGGCGATGGGCTCCATCATTAAGAGCGGCAGCGTGCCCATCAGCGGCGTGCTTTCACCCGGGCAAAGCTTGCGCGAACGCGGCATCCAGCGTGGCTTGGTCTACGCCGCCACGCCAGCCAGTGATTTCATCTGCGGCACCTTGCAACTCGCGGCGGGCATGAACCTGCATGTCTTCACCACGGGTCGCGGCACGCCCTACGGCTTGGCCGAAGTACCCGTGATCAAAGTGGCCACCCGCACCGACCTTGTGCGGCGCTGGCACGACTTGATGGACGTGAACGCCGGGCGCATAGCCGATGGCCAAGCGTCGATTGCCGATGTGGGCTGGGAGCTCTTCCACTTGATGCTCGATGTGGCCAGCGGCCGCAAAAAGACTTGGGCCGAACAATGGAAATTGCACAACGCACTGGTGCTGTTTAACCCAGCGCCCATCACTTGAACCACCGGCTAAACCACGCACCGCTCAAAAGCCTATGAAGACTTCACACGCACCCCGCATTACCCAGCTACAAGTCATCCCCGTTGCGGGGCGCGACAGTATGCTGCTGAATTTGAGCGGTGCGCACGGCCCGTTTTTTACGCGCAACCTGCTCATCCTCACCGACAGCTCGGGCCACACCGGCATCGGTGAAGTACCCGGAGGCGAAAAAATTCGTCAGACCCTGGAAGACACCCGTGGACTGGTGGTGGGCCACGGCATTGGCGAGCACCAGCAACTGCTGCAAACCTTGCAGCGCAGTTTTGCCGACCGCGACTCGGGCGGGCGTGGCCAGCAAACCTTTGACCTGCGTATCACCATTCACGCCGTCACGGCGGTGGAAAGCGCTTTGCTCGATTTGATGGGTCAGCATCTCCAGGTGCCAGTGGCTGCGCTGCTGGGCGAGGGTCAGCAGCGCTCCAGTGTGGAGATGCTGGGTTACCTCTTTTATGTGGGCGACAAAGCCAAGACCCATTTGCCTTATGCGAGTGAACCTGGCGCTGACAACGCTTGGAGCCGAGTGCGACACGAAACAGCGCTAACACCAGAAAGCATCGTCCGCCAGGCCGAAGCCGCGCAAGCCCGTTATGGCTTCAACGACTTCAAGCTTAAGGGCGGCGTGTTGCGGGGCGAAGAAGAAATTGAAGCCGTGCGTGCGCTGCATGAGCGTTTTCCTGAGGCCCGAGTCACGCTGGACCCGAATGGCGGCTGGTTGCTCAAAGACGCGGTGCGCTTGATGCGCGACATGCGCGGTGTGGTCGCGTACGCAGAAGACCCTTGCGGCGCCGAAGGCGGTTTTTCCGGCCGCGAAGTGATGGCCGAGTTCCGCCGCGCCACAGGTCTGCCCACAGCGACGAATATGGTGGCGACCGACTGGCGCCAAATGGTGCATGCGCTGGCGCTGCAAAGTGTGGATATTCCGCTAGCCGACCCGCATTTCTGGACCATGGCTGGCAGCGTGCGCGTGGCGCAGACTTGCCGCGATTGGGGCCTGACCTGGGGCTCGCATTCGAACAACCACTTTGATGTGTCGCTGGCGATGTTTACGCATGTGGGTGCAGCGGCGCCGGGCAAGGTCACTGCCATCGACACGCACTGGATCTGGCAAGACGGCCAGCGCTTGACCAAGCAGCCGCTGCAGATCCTTGGTGGCCATGTTCAAGTGCCCACCGCGCCGGGCCTGGGCATTGAGCTGGATATGGTGGAAGTCGAAAAGGCACACCGCCTTTACCAGCAGCATGGCCTTGGCGCCCGCGACGATGCGACGGCCATGCAATTTCTAATACCGGGCTGGAACTTTGACCCCAAGCGGCCGTGTATGGTTCGCTGAACTGGAGTGGTGAATATGAAGCGTGCAGCAGCAGGGCTGATCTTTGGTGCGGTGGCCGTTGCATCGGGAGCGCAAAGCTTTCCAAGCAAACCCGTGACCTTGGTTGTTCCGTTTCCGCCCGGCGGCGGCACCGACACCGGTGGGCGCATCTTGGCGGAGCAGTTGGGCAAGCGTTGGGGCCAGACCGTGGTGGTCGAAAACAAGGGCGGAGCGGCAGGGCAAATCGGCGCCGACATCGTTGCCAAAGCCAAACCCGACGGCTACACCTTGCTGCTGGGAAATATCGGCACGCAGGCCATCAACCCCTCGCTTTACAGGAAGATGCCCTACGACCCCGATAAGGCCTTTGCGCCCGTGTCGTTTGTGGCCGAGCTGCCGTTGGCCATGATGGCGCACCCGCACGTTCCGGCCCAGAGCGCCAAAGAGTTTGTGGCGCTGGCCAAGGCTCAACCGGGACGTTTGAGCTACAGCAGCTCCGGAGCTGGCGGCGCGCCGCACTTGGCCGCTGAGATGTTCAAACAAGGCACCGGCACCTTCATCGTGCATGTACCTTATCGCGGCGGCGGGCCTGCTGTGCAGGACCTGATTGCCGGCCACGTGCAACTGACCTTCATGACGGCGCTGGAGGCCAGCGGCCACATCAAGGCCGGAAAATTGCGCGCATTGGCCGTGACCAGTGACAAGCGGGTGCCCGCATTGCCGGATGTTCCTACCCTTGCCGAATCGGCCTTGCCTGGGTTCAACTCCATCAGCTGGCTGGGGCTTCTGGCGCCGGCCGGAACACCCAACGACATCGTCGACAAGATTGCTGCAGATGTCCGCGCCGTTCTGGCCGAAGAAGCCGTGAAGACGCGCTTTGTGGCGCTGGGCGGCGTGCCGCGTGGCAGCACGCCGCAAGAGTTTGCCAAGATGATCGGCGATGACCGCGCGCGTTATGCCAAGGTCATCGCCGAGCGCAATATCACGATTGATTGAATGACCGACTGAACCCTGTAAAGGACACAACATGAGAGAAAACCGCCTGCGCACCCTGTGGAAGGCCGACAAGGCCGCCGTCAATGGTTGGCTCGCCATCCCCAACAGCTTTGCCGCTGAAGTCATGGCCCATCAGGGCTGGGACACGCTGACCATCGACATGCAGCACGGTGTCATTGACTACCAAGCCATGGTCACCATGCTTCAAGCCATCAGCAGCACGCACACGGTGCCCGTGGTCCGCGTGCCTTGGCTGGAGCCCGGCATCATCATGAAGACGCTGGACGCCGGCGCCTACGGTGTGATCTGCCCCATGATCAATACCCGCGAAGATGCGCAGAAATTTGTTGCGTACACCAACTACGCACCCAAGGGTACGCGCAGCTTCGGTCCGGTGCGCGCGCTGCTGTACGGCGGAGCCGACTACCCGCAGCACGCCAACGACACCATCGTGCGCTTTGCCATGATCGAAACCGCTCAGGCCCTTGACAACCTGGACTCGATTCTCTCGGTAGAGGGCATTGATGCGGTCTATATCGGACCATCGGACCTGTCGCTGTCGCTGGGCTGCCGGCCGGTCTTCGACGACGTCGATCCCAAGGCGGCGCAGGCCATGGACCACATCCTGGCACGCGCCAAGGCACACGGCGTGATAGCGGGCGTGCACAACGGCCGGCCTGACGTCGCCAAGGCGCGCGTGGCCAAGGGGTTCCGTTTTGTCACTGTAGCTTCCGACGCGCGGCTGCTGGCTGCGGGTTCGCAAGACATCCTGTCGGCCATGCGCAAGTGAAGCCTCACCAGAACTCCACTAAATTCAAGGAACCTGAATAATGAAACTCGGATTTATCGGCTTGGGCATCATGGGCACGCCCATGGCACTGCGCTTGCGTGAAGGTGGCCATGAGCTGTTTGTCACGTCGCGCCGGCAGGCACCGCAGGCTCTGGTGGAAGCCGGCGCGGTGGCCTGCAAAAACGCTGCCGAAGTAGCCCGTGCGGCAGACATCATTTTCTTGATGGTGCCGGATACGCCAGACGTTGAGAAGGTGCTGTTCAGCAAGCATGGCGTGGCTGATGGCCTGAGCAAAGGCAAGGTCGTGGTTGACATGAGCAGCATCTCGCCCATGGCCACCAAAGAGTTTGCACAGCGAATCAACGAACTGGGCTGCGACTATGTCGATGCGCCGGTTTCGGGTGGCGAGGTGGGTGCCAAGGCCGGCACCTTGACCATCATGGTGGGCGGCGCAGACGCCGTGTTCGAGCGTCTCAAACCATTGTTCGAATTGATGGGCAAGAACATCACCCTGGTCGGCCCGACCGGCGCCGGGCAAACCACCAAGGTGGCCAACCAAATCATCGTGGCGCTGAATATTGCGGCCGTCAGCGAGGCCTTGCTCTTTGCCAGCAAAGCTGGCGCCGACCCAGCCAAAGTGCGCCAGGCGCTGATGGGCGGTTTTGCGGCCAGCCGCATTCTTGAAGTTCACGGTGAACGCATGATCAAGCGCACCTTCAACCCAGGCTTTCGCATCCGCCTGCATCAGAAGGACTTGAACCTCGCACTGCAGGGCGCGCGCGAACTGGGGCTCTCACTGCCGCAGACGGCAAACGCTGCACAGCTGATGCAGACCTGTGCCGCCAACGGCATGGCCGACCTCGACCATTCAGCGCTGGTGCGTGCGCTGGAATTGATGGGGCACCACGAAGTGGCGCAAGGCTGACAACCCAGCCACCAACGCAGGGGCAAACTGCGCGAAGAAGGGCAGCGGCTTAACCACGCTGCACCAACAGCAGCGCGCGATCGCGCAGCTTGTCCATCGCGCGGTCCAGCACCTCGCGCTCTTGGCTGCTGAGCGCTTCCAAAAGGAACTCTTCTCGCGCCTGCACTACGGGCACAATTTTTTGGAAGAGCGAGCGGCCGGCTGGCTTGAGCTTCAGCAGCCAGCTGCGGCCGTCGTCGGGGTTGGCCAGGCGTTCGAGCAAGCCGGCGCTTTCCATGCGTGCAACGGCCCGGCTGACACGCATTTTGTCGAGCGTGGCAGAGTCGATGACATCGGTCGTTTTGGCTGTGCCGTATTCAGCCAGGGCGGCCAGAACGCGCCACTCGTCGCGGGTCAAGCCAAAGCGCTCGCTATAAACCTGCGCCAGGCTTTGGCTCACGACCTCTGCCAGTACGGCCATGCGGTAGGGAAAGAATCGCCTCAACTCCATCGGCCAAATCGTAACGCATGGGATGAATGAACTCGAGGCGGCAAACGCTTGCCGTCCTGGGTTTCCGCTCGCTTGACTTCATGTAGTAACCGTCGTTACTATATAAGCAGTAACGCAAACCAGCACTCGGAGCCCTGCCATGAAGATCCAGCGCATGCACCACGTCGCCTACCGCTGCAAAGACGCCGAGCAAACGGTTCGTTGGTACCGGGAGCACCTGAACATGGACTTCGTGCTGGCCATCGCAGAAGACCATGTGCCCAGCACGCACGCGCCCGACCCCTACATGCACGTCTTCATGGATGCCGGTGGCGGCAACGTGCTCGCGTTTTTCGAGATTCCGAATTCGCCGCCGATGGGGCGTGATCAAAACACGCCTGAGTGGGTTCAGCACATTGCCTTCAAGGTCGACAGCGTTGACACACTGACCAAGACCAAACAACGTCTGGAGGCGGCTGGCATTCCTGTGGTGGGCGTTACCGACCACACCATCTTCAAGTCCATCTACTTCTTCGACCCCAACGGGCACCGGCTGGAACTGGCCGCTGACACAGCCACCGACGAACAGATGAAGAAGCTGGATGATGTGAAGTGGGACATGCTGACGGAATGGTCGCGCACCAAGCGTGCACCCAAACATGCTGCCTGGATGCACGAGACTGAGTTCAAGCACTGAGCGCCATGCTCAACACCTACACCTATCCGGAGTTCCCTTACCGTCAAAGTGAGGAGCAGCGCGCCGGGCAAACGCGGCGCCACCCCGTGGTGGTGGTTGGCGCCGGGCCTATTGGTTTGACCGCAGCGCTGGAGTGCGCGGCGCGCGGGCTGGCTGTGATGGTGCTGGACGACAACAACACCGTGAGCATCGGCTCGCGCGCGGTTTGTTATGCCAAGCGGCCTTTGGAGGTGTGGGACCGCTTGGGTGTGGGCGAACGCATGGTCGCCAAAGGCGTGAGCTGGAATGTGGGCAAGGTTTTTTTTCAAAACGACCTGGCTTACAGCTTCAACTTATTGCCCGAGCACGGCCACAAGATGCCGGCCATGATCAACCTGCAGCAATACCATTTGGAGGAGTATTTGGTTGAGGCTTGCGGGCGCGCGCCTCAGGTCGATTTGCGATGGAAGCACAAGCTCATCAGCCTGAACCAACACGCTGAACACGCTGTCCTGACCGTCGAGACGCCGGACGGTGTTTTTCAGATGGAAGCCGACTGGGTGATAGCCTGCGACGGCGCCAACAGCGATACGCGGCGCATGGTGGGTGCGCCATTCACGGGGCAGCTGTTTCAGGACCGCTTTCTCATCGCCGACGTGGTGATGAAAGGCGAGGGTGCAGCCAACTTTCCAACCGAGCGCTGGTTCTGGTTTGACCCGCCGTTTCACCGAGGCCAAAGCGTGCTGCTGCATCGGCAAAGCGACAACGTGTGGCGCATCGATTTCCAGCTCGGCTGGGACGCCGACCCGGACGCTGAAAAGAAGCCTGAAAACGTCATTCCGCGCATACAGGCCATGCTCGGACCGAAGGTGCAGTTTGATCTGGAATGGGTTTCGGTCTATCAATTTGCCTGCCGGCGCATTGATCAATTGCGGTATGGACGCGTGCTCTTCGCCGGAGACGCTGCGCACCAGGTGTCACCGTTTGGCGCGCGGGGCGCCAACACCGGCGTGCAAGACATCGACAACCTCGTCTGGAAGTTGCAGCTGGTGATGCAGGGGCATGCACACCCGAATCTGGTCAACTCGTATCACGACGAACGTGGCTGTGCCGCCGATGACAACTTGCTGAACTCCACCCGGTCAACTGACTTCATCACTCCAAAGAGCAACACCAGCCGCGTGCTGCGGGACGCTGTGCTTGAGTTGGCACAGACAGAGCCCTTTGCGCGGCAGTTGGTCAACAGTGGGCGTTTGTCTACACCCACACCGTATGTGCAGTCGCCACTCAATTCACTGGATACGGAGTTCTTTGAAGGCGCCATGCGCCCAGGCACCAATGCGGCTGATGCGCCGGTGGTGACGGCCCAAGGCAGCAGGGGCTGGCTGCTGAATGAGCTGGGTGCGTTGGGCAAGCAGGGCGCTGGTTTTGTGCTGCTGTGTTTTGGCCCGGCGCCGGTGGATGTTGTCCATGGACACGGCATCAAGGTGCCCGTGCGCTGTGTCGGTCAAGACATTAAAGATGGCGAAGGGCTGGTGCGACAGCGCTATGACGGCCGACCCGGCACGGTTTACTTGCTGCGCCCTGACCAGCATGTGGCCGCGCGTTGGCGCATTTTTGATGTAGCGCGCATTCAGGCCGCGCTGGCGCGTTGCCTGGGCCATTGAAGCCCCGGCCAGGAGACTTGATGCCGCTGATTCGCACACCCCAAATCGCCGATCCCGATGGTTTTTACGAAGAGCTGGTGAAGGCCCAGCGCGACATGCCCGACGAACAAGCGCAAAAGATGATCGCCAAATTGGCCTTGCTGTTGGCCAACCATGTCGGCGACCGCCAGGTCCTGAGTGAAGCCATCCGCTTGGCGGCGGCCTCAGCTTCTGCTCAAACTGCCGCCAAAACCTCCGACAACACGTCCGCTACAGAAACGCCAAAGCCGGCTGTGCGCTGAAGCGCGCGAGATTGGGCAGCACTTGGCTCAGGGCCGGCTCGGAAGCGCCGAACCAGCGCAGCAGCGGCGCTGCATACTGCTCCACAGACGCAGCGGGTATCCAACGCCCGTGCAGTTCCCAGCTCTGGCTGCCGACGTCGTCGGGTCCACCAAGGCTCAGTTCCGGAAACCGGCCATAGGTGGTCTTCCCCTTCACTGCGCCACCCAGCACGAAGTGGTGGTTGCCCCAGGCATGGTCGCTGCCCAGACTGTCGTTAGGCGCCAAGGTACGGCCGAAATCACTTTGTGTGAAGGCGGTCACTTGCTCGGCCATACCGAGATTGACCATGGCTTGCTGGAAGGCGGCCAAGGCGTCACCCAGTTGTTTGAGCAGACCCGCGTGGTGTCCGGCTATGACGTCGTCGGACATCACCTGCCCGCCATGGGTGTCGAATCCGCCCAGTTGGGCAAAGTAGATCTGGCGGTCGCCGCCCACCACATCACGTGCGGCGATCAGCTTGGCCACCTGAAATAGCTGCTCGGCCAGGGCGCCGTTCAAACTGCCACCGCTTGTAAGCGGCGCGAATGCGCTGGCAATGGCCGCAACAGCTTGTGCGGGTGTTGCACTGACGGTTTGCTGCAGCCTCTGCGTGACGTCAAACGCGTTGCGTTGCTCGCGTGCAAAGGCTTGGCTGAGGATGTGGCCGTCCTGCACGGCGGCTTCCGCATAGAGGCTACGCAGCGCTGCCGCACGTGCCGCCGATGGCGCGTAGGTCGTCCGCCATGCCTCGCTGCCCAGCTCGTAAGCGCCAAAAGTTTCGCCCGGTCCCGGCACCACCAGAGGGCCGTTGTGTTCGGCCACACCAAACAGGCCATTGCCACCGACCGAGATGACCGGGTTGGTGGTGGCCAACACTTCACCTGCGCGGCCACCCCATCCCGTGCGCACCTGCGCGTCGGTGCCGCTGCTCTCCCAGAGGGTTTGTTGGTGTGAATGTGAGAACAAGCTTTGAGGCAATTGGGGCGAATTTTCCGCTGCGGCTTGGTATTGCGCTTTGGTGAGTGGCTCTGCCAGAGGGCCTACGTTGAACACGGGTGCCAGGTGTCCTGCATTCCATGCGGGCAGCAAAGCTCCAAGCGCGGGATGCAATCCATAGCCCGAAGAACCCAGGGGCAGCAGGTTGCCGATGGGCAGGGCGAGCGCGCCGCGTGCGCGGCTGTATTGCGCATGGCGTGCCGCGTCGACCGGCACCACCATGTTGTTGCCGTCGTTGCCGCCGTACAGAAAAATGCACACCAGCGCTTTGTAGTCGGCCGCGCGGGCGGTGCCCGCAGGCAGCAGCCACGAGCCGCCGACGCCGGCGCCCAGCGCCGCTGCGGCTCCCAAGCCAGAGCGGGCCATGAACCAGCGGCGTCCTGGATTGAATGTCGATTGTTGTGTCATGAGAGTGCCACTCCTTCAACGCAAGACATGCCAGCGTGGCGATGCAAAGATCAAGTAGGCCGCTTGCTGCACACGTTCGGTTTTTGCTTTGGCGTCATCACTGCCGCCCAACTTGATGCTCGACACCGCGTCCAGCACTGCCTGCCGTTGCGCGGCAGGCAGAGCCACGCCGTAGGCCAGAGCTGACAGGCGGTCGACCAGCTTGGCGGCGTCCGTTGCGTCGGCTTCAAAGGCCGTCAAATCAGCGCGTGTGCCCACAGCGCCCGGTATGTTCTTCTCGGGGTCGCTGCCGTTCCAGTACAGCAGGTAGGTCAAGAAGTTCAAGCGCGCGACTGCTGTATTCGAGTTGTTGATACCGAAGGTGGGGCCTACCAGTTGGGTGCCAGCGACCGGGTAGTCTGGAGGGTAGAAATTGAAGACCGAGGGCGGCGAGAACACGCGCTGCGCCATCGTTCCGCCCCAATACCAGTTCAGTGCAGCGCCGTCGGTTTGACCATTCAATGCGCGCAGCACGCCTGTGAACATCAAAGCAGGCTCGCGCAGTCGGCCGCTTTCAGCGCGCAGCGTACTGGTGCGCGCCTCATCGTCGAGCAGGATGGCGGCCACGGTGGCTTCGAGGTCACCCCGTTGGCCTGTGCCAAAGCTGCGCACATCGGTGGCATGACGCCCGCTTGTGAAGGCTGCGGAAACCCGTTGAACATAAGCGTTAGATGGGTTGGCGCTGACCAGGTGCTGAATCAACTGCCGGCTGATGAAAGGCGCCATATTGGGGTGCAGCATCAAACTGTCCAACACCCGCTCCAGGGCCAGTTCTGCTGTGCTGGCCGCCGGCACGCTGACGCCTTGCAACAAGCGGCGCGTTTCGCTGTCGCGCAGGCTGGGCGCGGGCACCATGTCACCGTCGTAATACCGGCAATTGGTGCCCTTGGGCCAGCAACCCCAAGACGTGGCGCCACCCACAGGGTAGGTCCAACCTGTCAGCGCGTAAGCGTAGGCGCGCACCGTTTCGTTGTTATAGGTGGCTTTGCAGGTGCCGCCCGCAAGCTGGCCGTCGGCACCGAGTTCGCAAGTGCCGATGGCAAACAGCTGCAACAGCTCCCGCGCGAAATTTTCGTTGGGTGCTGTGCGGCTGTTGTTGACGTTGTTGAGGTAGTCGCCCATCACCGGCGACAAGGCCACCGAACGCAGCACATCGCGGTAATTGCCAAAGGCCAGGTCCAGCAAACGGTTGTGGTAATTTCGCAGTCCGTAGGTGCCTGAAACTTCGCGGCTGCTCACCACCACGATTTGCTGCAAGGCGAAGGCCACACGTTGGCGCAGCTGGTCGGGCTGCTGCATCGCGTTGCGGTAGAAATCCCAGAGCAGCGGGTCGGCGCTGAAGTTGTCGCGCCAGCAGGTCTCGCTGTCACGCCGAAGTTGATCGCAATAGCTGACGTCGCTGGTTTGTTGGTGCACGTCGCCCGCGCCACCGCTGCGGTAGCTTGAGGCCTTGCTCGCTACTTGAGCGCCCACCCAGCCCACCGCGCCCAGGCGGCGAATGTCGCTGATCAATGCTTCTGATGGCCCAAAGCTGGCTTGGTGAGCGAGCCGCACCGCGTCGGCTGTGCCGGTGGCTGTAAGGCTGGCGGCCGCGGCCAGAGCCGTCGAGCTGGTGCCTGCACCTGCTTGTGCTGGGCCATCGCTTACTGCCGATTCGCCGGCACTGGGCGAGCCGCTTTCACTGCCACTGCCGCCACAAGCAGCGAGCAGTGCAGCGCCGGCAATTACAAGCCAAAGGCGTGCCTGTTGTGCCGGGTTTCGGCTTTTAATGGTTCCCACGACGTCCTCAGTTTTGTTTCGAGGTGGAGACGACTGTAGGAGCCAAGACCTTTCTAGGGGGATACCAACTGCCACCGGTGGTGACAAGGCGTTTAGGCCTTAAAGGCCGGGCTTCTTAGCGAGCGCGCTGCTCAATCAGCGCAACCAGCTCCGGCATCAATGCGCCCACTGGGCCTGTTTGGACGGCCTGTTCCAAGGTGTCCAGCACTGCTGCCGCAATGCCTCCAACCGCGCCTGCGTCGCTGGCCATCTGCTGGTAGTAGCTGAGGTCTTTGGCACCGTTGGCAATTGAGAATTTCATGCCTGACGGGTCGTTTGCCAGCACATACGGTTTGATGCGTTCCAGCGCGGTGCCGCCACCTCCACCTTTGGCCAGCACGTCGACAAAGACCTCGGGTGCCACGCCGCCCAGGCGCGCGCAAGCGGCAGCCTCTGCCAACAAGCTCACCATGCCCAGCGAGACATAGTTGTGCAGCAGCTTCGCCGAGTGCCCCGCGCCGACCGGGCCGACATGCGTGATGTTTTCGGCAATGCACTTCAACAGCGGCATGCAGGTGTTCAAGACGCCGCTGTCTCCACCCACCAGCAGGTTCAAGCGGCCTTCTGCCGCTTCTTTGGGTGTGCGTGTCATGGGACTGTCCAAGAAGCGCCCGCCTGCGGCTTCCACAGCTTGAGCCATGCGGCGCGTGGACGAAGGGATGGCGGTGCTGCAGTCGATCACCACCGTGCCAGGCTTCAGGCCCTGCAGCACACCATCTGCGCCGGTAAGCACCGCTTCCACCTGCGGTGAACCGGTGAGCACCAAGATGACCACGTCGCTGCGCGCGGCCACGTCGGCTGCACTTTGCAAGACGGTGGCGCCAGCGGCCTTCAGGGTGTCCAGCGGCTGGTTGCCGGGGTGATCCAGCACCGCCAAGGCATGGCCGTGACGCAGGATGTTGCTGGCAATGCCGTGGCCCATCAAACCAATGCCAACCATGCCGACGCGGTGTTTCAAGAGCCTTCTCCTCACGATGTGATTGGTGTGAAATCAATGCCTGCGTTGCAGGCCGTGTCTCGCATGTTGTGTGAGGCAAGCCTTGCGCTAGAGTCAGCCTCACCCCAGCAACGCAGCGCATCATGACCCACTACAACATTGTCACCATTGACGGCGACGGCATCGGCCCCGAAGTTTGCCAATCGGCGATGACGGTGTTGCGTGAGGCCTGTGGCAGCCGGTTGCGATTTCAGCCGGCAGAGGGCGGCGCTTTGCACTACACCCAAACCGGCGCGGTGTTGCCCGAAGACACCTACAAAGCCTGCCGCGACGCGCACGCAGTTTTGCATGGCGCTGCCGGCCTGCCAGGCGTCACCTACGCCGACGGCACCGAAGTGGGCAACGACCTGCACTTGCAATTGCGCTTCAAGCTGGACCTGTATGCCAATGTTCGGCCTATTCGCCTGTATCGCGGCGTGGCGCCTGCACTGAGCGGTTGGCGTCCCGGCCAGATCGATTACGTCATCGTGCGCGAAAACACCGAAGGCCTGTACGCCAGCCGAGGCGCCGGTACCAACCTGCGTGGTGAGGTGGCCACCGACACCCTGGTGGTCACGCGCAAAGGTGTTGAGCGCGTGGCGCGGTTTGCTTTTGAATTGGCGCGCAAACGTCGCGGTGCACCGCGTGATGGCAGGCGCCGCGTGACGGTGTGCGACAAGGCCAATATCCTGCGCAGCTATGCCTTCTTCCGACAAATTTGCACCGAAGTGGCTGGCGCTTACCCCGACGTTGAGATCGACTACGCCTACGCGGATGCGATCACCGTTCACATGTTGAAGAAGCCCGACTTCTACGATGTCATCGTGGCCGAGAACATGTTTGGCGACATCATTTCCGATTTGGGTGCGGGCACCGTGGGCGGCCTGGGCATTGCCGCGTCGGCCGAGTTGGGCGACGGGCACGGCTTGTTCCAAGGCGCGCATGGTTCGGCGCCTGACATTGCAGGGCGTGATGTAGCCAGCCCGGTGGCGACCATTCTGTCGGCCGCGCTGATGCTGCGCTGGCTGGGTGAGCGGCACGCAGACGCCACTCTGCGTGAAGCCGCGTTGCGTGTTGAGCAAGCGGTTGAAGCGGTTTTGGAGCAGGGTCAGCACGTACCCCACGACTTGGGCGGCAGCGCCCGCTGCAGCGAGATGACCACTGCGGTTTGCCGGCAACTCGCCTGACCCATCGGGCTTGAATTCGCGCTTAAACCTGGGCCTGGGCCCGCGCCAGGCGCTTGTACAGCTCATTTGACCGGGTTAGGTGGTCGTACATGGCTTCTTCGGCCGCTGCGCCGTCACCCGCTTCAATCGCGTCTACCAACCGGGTGTGCTCCTCAAGCGTCAAGGCTTCAGCACCGGGTGCGCGAACCAGGGGCTGGTAGTAGGCGCTGGCCCACTGGAATACGGCTTCGATGACAGCCGGAAAGATGGGGTTGCCGCTCACGCGGGCCACCTCGCGGTGAAAGGCCATGTCCTTGGCCAGGAAGTCTGCGTCCTGCGGGATCGCGGCACGTTGCTCTTCGATGCGTTGGCGCAGCAAGGCCACGTTGGCCGGTGTGGCGCGTTGGGCTGCGATGCGCGCTGTGCCACCTTCAAGAAACACCCGCGCTTGTTTCAAGTGCTCCAGCATGTCGGGCTGCATCTGCAGCAAGTGGCGCGCGCCACTGGCCACCTGGTCAATCAGGTCTTGGGCGGTCGGGACGACCACGCGCGCACGCTCGCCATGCGAAATTTCGACGATGCCTGAGCGCTCCATCGTTTGGAGTGCTTCGCGAATGGCAGGGCGGCCCACGCCAAACTGCTCCATCAATTCGCGCTCAGGCGGTAGCTGGTCGCCGGGTCGGATTTCACCGTGCTCGATGCGGCGCATCAGGCGCGCGAGCACCTCTTGCGATATTTTGCGTTTTTGGATGGGGCTCTCGGCAGGCATGGCGGGTCAATCGGCTATGCCGTCACGCACTTGGCCAAAAAAATCTTCGCCTCCCATCTGGCCGCCTTTGAGCACCATTTCCAGGCCGTCGCGCAGGGGTGTGCTTGACCACGCTCTGCACAAGGGCGCCCCTGGGGTCAGGCTGGCGCACATGGTCAAGGCTTGTACGCCCAGCGCAGCGGCCACTTCGCCCGAACTGTCGCCGCCCGCCACGGCCACGCGACGCAGGGTGGGTGTGCGGTCGAGCAAGCCGCACATGACATGCGCCAAAGCCTGCCCTGTGCGCAAAGCGGCTTCGGCACGGGTCAAGCCCGCTTCGGCGGCGGCCTGCGCGAAACCACGCACGGCAGGGTCATCCGGCCCTGCTGCCGTGTAGACCAATGGGCTGGCGCCCCGCGCAAGTGCGTTGCAGCCAGCTTCGACTGCCCGTGCCACTTCGCCTTCAAAGTCGCCCAGCAACCGATTGACCGCCAAACGCTTCAGCTCGAAGCCGTGGCGCTGTGCCCAGTGGATCTGCGCGGCGGTGCCGGGTGAACAACTGCCGCTGACCACGGCGATGCGGTCCGCAGGGCCAGTGGCCGGCATGGCTGGTGGCGTTTGCACCAAACCGGTGGCCTGCCAATGTGCAGCCAACGCATATTGCAGACCAGAAGACGATGCGCTGAACACCCCTGGGCCCCGTTGTTCCCAAACCAGGTGGCCAGCGGCCAGCAAGGTTTCTTGGTCGAGTACATCAATGAAGACCACGGGCACGTTTTGCGAACCCGGCGCCGTGGCCGTGTCAGCGGTGCCAGCGGTCTCAGCCGCCGTGTCCCGCACGCCTTGCAAAGCTGCAGCGCCCAATCCTTGTTTGAGCTGCGTGAAATCGACCAGCGCGCGCCGCCGCTGCGTTTGCGCGCCCAGGTGCACGCGCAGGTCCGACTCGGCCATGGGCGTCACGGGGTGCCGTGCCATGGTGGGGTGGCGGTCGAGGCGAAAGCCTTGGCCTTGCGCTGCGGCGAACAAGTGGCCAAACACCTGGTAGCGGCCCAAACGCGGCACGCCCACGATGCTGGGTGACCACGACCCGGCCATCAGCGGAATGCCGATATCAATGGCGCAGCCGATGGAGCCGATGTCTGGCGACGAATCGAAGGTGGAGCAAACCTTGTATTGCAGTACCGGCGCACCCAGGCGCGCGAGCGCAGCCAAGGCGGGCGCCAGATGCTCGTGCATCCAGGCCGGGCTTCGGCCGCGCGCGTGCCCCGCCAGGCCCACCGCACGCAGCCCCGGAAAACGCTTCAGCGCATGCGTGTCCGGTGCATCAAAAAACAAGGCGGTGTGTACACCCGCCAGGGTGAGCGCTTCGAGTGCATCGGTTGAGCCAGTGAAGTCGTCACCGTAGTAGGCCAGCAGCAGCTCGGGGGTCTCGCTATCCGTCATGGCTTTCACCATGCTGTCAACGCCTGCGCTAATTCAGGGTGGCGGCGCGCCTGGTCGGCCAGAGGTACGCCCGCCACCGCAGCGTCCCAAGCCTGGCGCATGGCGGCCACGCCTGCGGCGATGCCACCGGGGTGACCAATGATGCCGCCACCTGCAGCATGAATCAGATCGGTCGTAGCCAACGCCGCGTATGTGGGCGCCGCTTGCAGGCCTGTTTGGCCCGAGCTGAAAACGGGCATGGCGTGCAAGGGGTGCGATTCATTCAGTGGCCGCAACACCGCGCGCGCAGCAGCCAGTACGCTTTCGTCGCTCTCGCTGAACTTGTTGGCTAATCCATTGACGTGAAGATGGTCTGCGCCCGCCAGGCGCCACAAGGCTTGCCAAGGTGCGTAGTCCCAACCCAGCGCAGGGCAGCGGTTGAGATAACCCCAGCCGTTGCGGTGCGCATGGATTGGCAGTTGCGCGTGGCGCCGCAAGGCCAGCAGGCCTGTCAGGCCCACCGAATTGAGGCTCACCATCACACAGCTGCCACCCAGCGACTGCACCAGGTCGTGGCGCCGCCGCATCTCATCCACTTCGCCCGTGAGATTGAAAGCCACCATCGCTTTGCGGCCGGTGCGTTGCGCGGCCGTGTGCACTTCGCGCATCACAGCGCGTACGCGGTCGTCGAAGGGGCAATGGGGGCCGTCGGCTTGCAGCTCGTCGTCTTTGATGAAGTCGATGCCGCCTGCCAACAACTGACGCACGGTGAGCGCGGTTTGTTCTGGCGATAAACCCACGCTCGGTTTGATGATGGTTCCGATCAAGGTCCCTTGCGCCACGCCCGCTAAGCGCCGTGTGCCCTGGATGCCAAATGCAGGCCCAGGGCAAGCGGCTGCAAACTCGGTGGGCACCGCCAAATCCAGGAGGCGCAGGCCCGACACCTGGCGCAGTTCGAACAGGTTGCCCGCCAGCGTGGCTAGCAGGTTGGGCAAAGAGATGCCGAAATTGTCCAAAGGCCAAGACAGGTCCAGCAGGCAGCGTGTGTAGCGGGCCGCTGTCTTCAAGACGGGCAGGCTGGGCTTGTCAACGTGCCCCAGAACTTCAAGGCGCTCAACGCGCGCCCCCGAGCGTTGCTTCAGCTCAGGCGTTTCGCCGGGCACCGCAGTGAACGTGCCGCTGGACTGCTCGCCAGCAATGACTTCAGCGGCTTGCGTCGGGTCCGCGCCGGTTTCCAACCAATAGCGTGCATGGACACGTCCGTCGGCCGCGCTGAGCGCTGGCGCTGTCATTTGAAGCCAACAGCGTGGGGCAACCAAGTGCTTAACGCCGGAATGAAGGTGATGACCAGCAAGATCAAGGCGTGGGCCCACAAGAAGGGCTTGAGCTCTCGCACCAGGGCGCCCATGGGCACTTTGGACACATTGGAGGTCACGAACAGCAGGCCGCCCACGGGTGGTGTGATCATGCCCAGGGTCAAGTTGTAAATGACCACCATCGCAAAGTGAACCGGGTCAATGCCCAGCTTGAGGGCCACCGGCGCGAGTATGGGCACCAGCACCATCACCCCCGGCAAGGGCTCGATGAAGATGCCAAACAGCAGCAAGAAAACATTGACGACGATGAGGAAAGTGGTCGCGGAAAAGTTTTGCGCCACCAGCCAGCCGGCGAGCTGCTGGGGCAAGCTTTCAATGGTCAATACCCAGGCAAACGCGGCTGACATGCCGATGATGATCAAGACCGAGGCCGTCAGCAATGCCGAGCGCGCCAAGATGTCGGGCAATTGTTTCAGGCTCAAGGTGCGGTAGATGAGCTTGCCGCACAGCAGGGCATAAAACACCGCCACCACCGATGCTTCAGTGGGTGTGAACCAACCCGCTCGCATGCCACCCAGAATCAGCACCGGCAACATCAGCGCGGGCAGAGCCTTCAGGCTGACCATCAAGATGTCTCGCCAGCCGGGGTGTTCGTTGTCGCCTCGGTAGTTGCGTTGGCCAGACACGCGCCAGTTGACGACAGCCATGCCGACGGCGATCAAAAGACCCGGCAACAAGCCTGCCATGAACAGCGCGCCCACCGAAACCGTTTCATCCTGCAGCGCATAAATGATCATGATGATGGACGGCGGAATGATGGGCCCCACGATGGCCGTGGCGGCCGTCAGCGCAGCCGCGTAGGCTCGGTCGTAGCCGGCTTTGTCCATCATGCGGATCATCATCGCGCCCGGGCCTGCGGCGTCTGCCAAAGCCGAACCGGAAATGCCCGAAAAGAAGGTCAGGCCCACCACGTTGGTATAGCCCAAGCCGCCGCGCTTGTGGCCGACAAACTGGGAAGCGAAGCGCAGCAACACTTCCGTTAGAGAGCCGCCGCTCATCAGCTCCGCCGCCAAGATGAAAAAGGGCACCGCCATCAGCGGAAAGCTGTCCATGCCGGTGAAGGTTTCTTTCAACAGCACCAGCAGCGGAAAGCTGGTTCCCAGCAAGATGGCTGCCAGGGTCGATATGCCCAGGGCAAAAGCCACCGGCACACCGATGGCCAGCAAGCCGCACACACTGACAAACAAGATGGCTGATGCGCTCATGTCACCGCCTACAGGCTTGCGCTGGCATTGGCGTCGAAGTGCTCATCGGCAGCAAATTTACGCTCGCGCAAATAACCGCGCACGATGAAAACACCGTGGGCCAAGAGCAACAGGCCGCCAACAGGCATTGCTGCGTAGATCCAGCCGAATGAAATTTGTGTGGCGGCGGTGGTTTGATACTGGGCACGGTCGACATACATCGCACCCCAAACCACCATGAAGACAAAGAACACGAAGAGCAGCACCACCACAAGCCAACGCAACGCTTGCGCGGCGCGTTGTGGCACGGCATCTTGCAGGTTGTCGATGGCAATGTGGCCGCCGTACCGCAGGACAGGGCCAGCGCCCACAAAGGTGAGCCAGATCATCATGTGGCGCGCGACTTCTTCAGCCCATTCGATGGACTGGTTGGTCAAGTAGCGCAGGGCAACGTTGGTAAAGATGATCACCGACATCGCCGCCAGCAGCCCGATCAAAGCCCAGCGGTTGGCGGCCAACAGGCCGCTCTCCAGTTTGTCCACGGGTGAAGCTCTTCGTTGGGCGAGGGAATTACTTCACCGCTTGAATGGCTGCAATCTTGTCGGCTCCAAATTCTTTGGCGAAGTTGGCGTACGCCGGCACCACGGCTTTGCGGAAGCTTTCGCCGTCCACCTTTTCGATCACTTGCATGCCGTCTTTTCTCAACTGGGCGATGCCATTGGCCTCGTCTTCGTTGACGCGTTTGCGTTGCGCGACAGCGGCTTCTTTGGCGGCGTCAACAAACACTTTCTTGTCCGCGTCGTTCAGCTTGCCCCACACGCGGGCCGACAAAAGCAACACCGCTGGTGAGTAGACGTGGCCGGTCAGTGACAGGTGCTTTTGAACCTGGGAAAACTTGCTCGACAAGATGACGGGAATCGGGTTTTCCTGGCCATCAACCGTGCCTTGCTGCAGCGCGCCGTACAACTCAGGAAAGGCCATGGGCGTGGGCAGCAGGCCAAAGCTCTTGTAGCCCTCCATGTGCACCTTGTTTTCCATGGTGCGCACCTTCAGGCCTGCGGCATCAGCTGCGGTGTTGATGGGCCGTTTGTTGTTGGTCATGTGGCGGAAACCGTTCTCCGTCCAGGCCAAGCCAATCAAGCCTTTGGCAGGCATCTTCTTCAGGATGTCTTGGCCGATGGGGCCGTCCATCACTTTACGGGCGTGGTCGTAGTCGCGGAACAAGAAGGGAATGTCAACGATCTTGGTGTCGGGCACAAAGTTGCCCAACGCACCCGTGGACACATTCGTCACGTCTTGCGTGCCGAGTTGCACGGCTTCAATCATTTCGCGCTCGCCGCCCAGGGCGGAGCTGGGAAAGTGCTGGCAGGTGTAGCGGTTGGCTGTGCCTTTGGTGATGGCGTCGCAGAACACCGTGGAACCAACACCGTAATGCGAGTCTTTGACCGGCGTATAGCCAATCTTCAAAACGGTTTGAGCGGCTGCCGGCGCGATGCTGGCCAGCGCAGCGGCGGCCAATGCGGTGGTCTTGATGAAGCGATAAAACAGCATGCGAATGTCTCCTGTTGTGAGTGTGGGTGATTCTTGAACGATTGTTGACCAGTTCTCGTGGCCTCAAGTGATGCGCTGAATGCTCTGCGCAATCTCTTCATGCTCGAAAACCCGCTTCCAGTCGTCGCGCAGCAGGCGCGGCTTTCCGAAGGTGATGGCCTTGTTGCACGCGTCTGAAAAAGCGCCGGGAATTTGCTTGAAGATCACGGCGGACAGAATGGTCATGTGGCCCAGCAAAAAGTCACGGGCACACTCTGCCGGAACGCCCCGCGCAACCACTTCGTCCATGGCTTCACGCATGGTGTCCAGCAAAGTGGCGCAAACGGTTTCCGATAGGCCAGGCTCCAGCAAGGCCATCTGTTCAACCGTTAGGCGGTAGGAGCGCAAGATGGGTTTGTAGATGGTCTTGGCGATGTCTTCACCCAAATCGAATGCGCCTTCAGGGCCTTGCATCAGTGCGCTGGTGATCGATTGCGGCGCGGTGCCGCCACCAAAGTAGTCCACCGCGCCGGGCGTGTGCACTTCGGGGCTGAAGATCGTAGGGTGGCAGGGATGCGCCACGAAATAGACCAGGTCGTCGCGCTTCGGCAAATGGCCGGCAAAGGGCGCCGCAGCGTCCAGGGTCATCACCATGGTTCCGGCTTTGAGCTTGGGCGACAGCTCTGCTGCGAGCTTGCCGATCAAGGTGTCTGGCACGGCCAAGATCACCACGTCGGCGCCATGCACGGCTTCGTCGGCGCCCACGCATTCGACGCCCAACTCGTCCTTCAGGCGTTGGCGCCCGGCAGGACCAGGTTCAACATGGCGCACTTGGTAAGCGGAGCCCTGCAAGTTTTTCGACAGGCGCACGCCCATCTTGCCGCCCGCACCAAACAGTGCAATTTTGATCATCGCTAACCTCGTATCGCTTCAAGTCAATGGTCTTGTGGTGTGATGGTATGACCACTTGTTGGCAAGACTATTCGGGAAAGCACCTGGGTGGCCGAGCCTTGCGCTCGGTCTTGCCGCAACAATGGCTGAGTCATGAACACATCTTTAAGGCTTAAAAATGACCCTAGCCCCTCTTCTTTCTAAGCCGAAGCGGCGCTTGCTGCTGTTGGCAGGCTGTGTGTTGTTGCTGTCCGGCTGCAGCGGCATTCCGCTGACTTCGGTGCCGCGGCTGCTGCAGCTTTCGGGGCAAATGCTGGAAGCGGACCCCGGACAAATCATGGTGGCATTGCAGGTGGATGCGCGCCTGGCGCCGCCGCCCGGCGCGGTGCCCTTGATGCACATCCAGCTCAAACCCAAAGTACCGGGAACGTTTGAAGCCGTGGACAAAAAGCTGCCGCTGGCTGTGGCTTCGGCAAATGGCGCCACATTGGGCCTTGCGGCAGCCAGGACGGGCCGGCGTTGGCTGATCTACAGCATGCCTACCGCCACGCAGGACGAGCTGCGCCGCATTCAAGCCATGGTGCGCCAGGCCAAGGCGCAGCCCGGTTACCAAGGTGGCGGCACGTTGTCGCTGGAGGTGGAGCAAAAGGAACTGGTCAGCACTGACCCGGCTTTAGCGCGCACTGCGTGGTCAACATGGATGCGGGTCAAACAGAACGAAGGCTTTTTTGAGGTGTGGAACGGCACGCTGCAAGACATCCAAAAGGCAGCACCAGCAAAGTCGTAGGCTGAGATCGTGTCCAATCCGGGCAGTTCACTCGGCGGAGCATTGCAATGAAAATCATGCGAATCTTTGTTGGTCTTCTGGTCGCGGCTGTAGGGGCTGGCGCGGCCAAGTGGTCCACCCTGGACAAAGAAACGCGCGGGTTTTTGGCAGCGTTCCCCACCAACCGCGACGTCTTGTTCTGGTCGCAAGCGCAGCGCGATGCGGCTTTTCGCGCCTTGGACCGCATTCCACTGCTCGCCAAAGCGCAGGTGGTGCCGGCTGCGCCGGCCCCAAGCGCTCTGCCGGCGGGCGTACCGCTGAAGCTGCCCGTGGATGTAGACGCCTTCATGCAAGGCCAGCGCAGCGCCGCCTTGCTGATCGTGCACGACGGCAAGCTGCGGCTGGAGCGCTATGGCCTGGGCTTTGATGCAGGCGGGCGATGGACCAGCTTTTCGATGGCCAAGTCCGTGACTTCAACTTTGGTCGGCGCTGCCCTTCGTGATGGTCACATCCGCAGCCTGGACGACAAGGTCACTGACTACCTGCCGCAGCTCAAAGGCTCGGCCTATGCTGAAGTGAATCTCCGCCAGTTGCTCACCATGACATCGGGCGTGCGCTGGAACGAAGACTACGCGGATAAAAAATCTGATGTCGCGCTATTCAACGACCACAAGCCCGAAGAAGGGCTGGACACGATCGTTAGCTACCTGCGCCGCTTGCCGCGTGAAGTGCCTGCAGGCACGCGCTGGCACTACAGCACAGGCGAGACCAACTTGGTAGGCATCTTGCTCGGCGCAGCCGTCAAGAAGCCGCTGGCAGAGTACCTTTCAGAAAAAATCTGGGTGCCGGCCGGCATGGAGCAACAAGCCACTTGGATCCTCAGCAAGACCGGCAAGGAAATCAGCGGCTGCTGCATTCAAGCCGCCACACGCGACTTTGCACGGTTTGGCCTGTTCATGCTGAACGGCGCAACGGTGAATGGCCGCAACATCGTGCCCGATGGCTGGATGGCCGAAGCCACCACCCAGCGTGTGCCCACCGGCCAGCCCGGCCGCGGTTATGGCTACCAGTGGTGGACTTACGATGACGGCAGCTACGCCGCACGCGGCATCTTCGGACAAGGCATCTTCATCGACCCCAAGCGCAAGTTGGTGATTGCGGTAAATGCCAATTGGGCTGAAGGCGCCACGCACCCCGTGCCCAGCCAAGCCCGTGATGCGTTCTACCGGGCAGTGCAGCAGGCGGTGGACAACGAAGCCGCTGCAGTTGTTTCTGCAACTGCGGTAAAACCTTAGAGAAGAGAGACGAAAGATGAGTTTGCCAATCCGCCCGCTGGCCGGCCGCGATGTTTCAGCCATTGGCTTTGGCTGCATGAACCTCAGCCATGCCTATGGCAAACCAGCGACGCCTGAACAGGGCCGGTTGATGCTGCATGCGGCTTTGGATGCCGGCGTGACGATGTTCGATACGGCCGCACTTTATGGTTTTGGTGCCAACGAGAGCCTGGTGAGCCCCGTCTTGGCGCCGCACCGTCGCGATATCTTGCTCTGCAGCAAAGGCGGGCTGGCAGGTGAAAGCTTTCCAGAAGGTTTGAAGCGCGTGATCGACGGTCGGCCCGCCACGCTGCGGCGGCACTGCGAGGAGAGCTTGAAGCGGCTGGGCACCGACCACATCGACTTGTATTACCTGCACCGCTGGGACAAGGCCGTGCCCATTGAAGAATCCGTGGGTGAGATGGCGCGGCTGAAGGCCGAAGGCAAGATCGGCGCGCTGGGTTTGAGCGAGGTTTCCGCGACGACGCTGCGCAAGGCGCATGCGGAGCACCCGATTGCGGCTGTGCAATCGGAGTATTCGTTGTGGGCGCGTAACGCTGAAATTGCGGTGCTGAAGACCTGTAGCGAGTTGGGTGCGGCTTTCGTTGCCTTCAGTCCGCTGGCGCGCGGTGTACTGACCTCCGTCCGACCCGACCCGGAGAACTTCGAGCCCAAGGACATCCGCCGCGCGATGCCCCGGTTCGAGCCCAACAACTATGTCGGCAACTTGCGGCTGGCCCATCGCCACGACCTGTTGGCGGCTCAAGCCGGTTGCTCTTCAGCGCAGTTGGCGCTGGCCTGGTTGCTCCACCAGGGCGATCATGTGCTGCCGCTGCCCGGGACCACGCAGGTGCCCCATTTGCTCGAAAACCTGGGTGCCTTGCCGGTAACTCTAAGCGACGACATGATGCGACGGCTCGACGAGCTGTGGCAACCCAGCGAGCCCGTTGGCGCGCGCTACAACGCCCAAAGCAGCCGCGAAGTCGATACCGAGGAGTTCCCGTCATGAGCGAGATGATCTACCGTCGTATGGGTCGCAGTGGCCTGAAGCTCAGCGTCTTTTCGCTGGGGTCCTGGGTCACATATCACAACCAAGTGGATGTGAAGTCGGCTGCCGAGATGCTGGCCACCGCCTTTGACGCGGGCGTCAACTTCTTTGACAACGCCGAGGCCTATGCCGCTGGGCAGAGCGAAGAAATCATGGGTGCGGCCATCCGCCAACTGAAATGGCCGCGCCTGAACTACGTCGTTTCAAGCAAGTATTTCTGGGGCCTGGACCGGAGCAGCGAGAGCGTCATCCGAAAGGACACGCTCAATCGCAAATACCTGATGCAAGCGGTGGACGGGTCGCTCAAGCGCATGGGTTTGGATCACATCGATCTGATCTACTGCCATCGCCCCGACCCGCAAACGCCCATCGACGAAACCGTGCGCGCGATGAACGATCTCATCGTGCAGGGCAAGGCCTTGTACTGGGGCACCAGCGAATGGAGCGCCGCCGACATCCGTGCCGCCTGGGATATCGCCGACCGCTACGGCTGGCACCGGCCTGCGGTGGAGCAACCGCAATACCACCTGTTTCACCGCCGCCGAGTCGAGCAGGAGTACGCGCGGCTCTACGAAGACTGCGGCATCGGTCTGACGACATGGAGCCCGCTGGCCTCGGGCCTGCTCACCGGCAAATACAGCGGCGGTGTGCCGACAGGCAGCCGTGTCACGCTCGAGAACATGGCTTTCTTGCGCGACGGCCTGCTGGACCCGGCACGCAATGCGGCTGTCGTGCAGCTCAAGCCTATCGCCGATGAACTGGGATGCAGCCTGGCGCAGCTGGCCCTGGCCTGGGCCGCGCACAACCCGCGTGTGAGTAGCGTCATCACGGGTGCGTCGCGCCTGAGCCAGCTTCAGGACAACCTGGGTGCGCTGGTGGTGTTGCAAAAGCTGACGCCTGAGGTCAAGGCCCGCGTTGAGGCCTTGACGCAGCCGCTGGCACAGTAAGCAGGTCGAGCCGCTGACCAGGCGCTGACCAGCCGTCTACGGGCTGTCTACGGGCTGTCTACCAGCTGGCTTCGCGGTCGGGCGTGGAGCCAATCTTGTGGATGGACAAGTCGGCGCCTTCAAACTCTTCTTCCTGGCTCAAACGAAGGCCCAGCGTCATCTTGAGCACACCGTAGACCAAGCCACCGCCCACCAGCGCCCACACCACGCCGAGCGCAGTGCCCAGGGTTTGCGCGCTGAGGTTGACGCCGCCCAGGCCGCCCAGGGCTTTGCTGCCAAAGATGCCGCAGGCGATACCTCCCCAAGCACCGCACAGGCCGTGCAGGGGCCACACGCCCAACACGTCGTCGATCTTCCACTTGTTCTGCGTCAGCGTGAACATGAAGACGAAGATGGCCCCCGCCACGCCACCCACCACCAAGGCGCCGGCCGGGTGCATGACATCAGAACCCGCGCACACGGCCACCAGGCCGGCTAAAGGGCCGTTGTAGGCAAAACCCGGGTCGTTTTTGCCCATTACCACGGCGACCAAGGTGCCGCCCACCATGGCCATCAAGGAGTTGACGGCCACCAGGCCGGAAATCTTCTCGATGGTTTGCGCGCTCATCACATTGAAGCCAAACCAACCCACGGCCAGCACCCAGGCGCCGAGCGCGAGAAAGGGAATGCTGGAAGGAGGGTGCGCGCTGATCAGCTGGCGGCCCGCGCCGTCTTTGCGGTAGCGGCCTGTGCGCGCGCCCAGCAGCAGCACGGCAGCCAGGCCGATCCAGCCGCCCACGGCATGCACCACCACACTGCCCGCGAAGTCATGGAACTCGTCGCCGGTATTGGCTTTGAGCCAGGCTTGAATGCCAAACAGTTGATTCCATGCAACACCTTCGAACAGCGGGTACACAAAGCCCACCAAAGCGGCGGTGGCGATCAGCTGTGGGCCGAAGCGCGCGCGTTCGGCGATGCCACCCGACACGATGGCCGGAATGGCTGCAGCAAAGGTGAGCAAGAAGAAAAACTTCACCAGCTCGTAGCCGTTCTTCGCGGCCAGGGTTTCGGCGCCGACCATGAAGCCCGTGCCATAGGCCACGGCGTAGCCGACAAAAAAATAAGCGATGGTGGACATGGCGAAGTCCACCAGGATCTTCACCAAGGCATTCACCTGGTTCTTCTTGCGCACGGTGCCCAGTTCCAGGAATGCAAACCCGGCATGCATGGCCAGCACCATGATGGCGCCCAACAGAATGAACAAGGCGTCCGTGCCTTGCTTGACTTGGTCCACAGTGGTCTCCTCGATGGGTTTTGGTGGCGCCGCCTTGGTGCGCGAGAGTCGGTGTCGGACTCAAGCCAGCGGCTTGTGCACCATTTGCAAGCAAGTGTTGTGCCCGACTTGGTGCGCTGTAGGGGAGCTCCTTTGCACCAATCGCGATCAAGTGACGTATTCAGGCCGCAGAATATGCACCAAGAAGGTGCGCTTCGTGCGACTACGCGGCCAGGATCAAAGCCGCGCCTTTTTCGGCAATCATGATCGTCGGGCTGGCCGTGTTGCCAGACACGATGCTGGGCATCACTGACGCGTCAACCACGCGCAAGCCGTCGATACCGCGCACACGCAGTTGGGCTTCGCACACAGCCATCGCGTCGCCGTCGGGGCCCATGCGCGCCGTGCCTACAGGGTGAAAGATCGTTCCGGCACGTTCGCGCGCAGCTTGCAGCAAAGCCGCGTCGTCGTCGCTGGCAATGGCCGGGCCGGGCCACTGTTCTTGTGGGCGGTAGCGCGCCATGGCGGGCGCTGAAAGCAGGCGGCGCGACCAGCGCATACCACTGACGATCACCGCGCAATCGCGTTCGGTTTGCAAGTAGTTCATCAGGATGCGAGGCGGCGTCGCAGCATCGGGCCTTGCCAGCGTGAGCCGGCCCCGGCTGGTGGGCCGCAAGTCGTAGACTATCATCGTCAAGCCGGGAAACGCATCGAACTTGGCATCAAAGCTGGCGCGCGAAAAGGCCAGCACATTCCAGCCGAGATCAGCCCGCTCAACGGTCGCTTGCGAACGCGCAAAGAGCCCCAGTTGGCAGGGCGCCATAGTCAGCGGGCCGCGCTGCGTGAGGGCATACCGCAGGGCCATGGCGGCGGTGCGCCAGGGCGAGTTCATGTGCGCGTTCAAAGTGTCTGCGCCTTCCAGGCGCCAGCGCAGGGCGATCTGCAGATGGTCGTGCAGGTTTTCTCCCACGCCGGGCAAATCAACCACCGGCTGGATTCCCAGAGCCTGCAAATCTCCGGCGGGCCCCAAGCCGCTGCGCAGCATCAAATGCGGCGTGCCAATGGCGCCCGCAGCCAGCAGCACCTCGCGTCGCGCCTGTGCTTGGTGAAGACCGCCCGCTGCGTCGCGCCAGCTCAGACCTTTTGCACGGCGGCCGGCAAATTGAATGGTTTGCGCCAAAGCGCCAGTGACGACGCGCAGGTTGGGGCGCTGGCGCACCGGCTGCAAATAGCCATCGGCAGCGCTCCAGCGGCGGCCACCCCGCTGGTTGACGTGAATGGGGCCAACGCCTTCGTTGTCGCCCGCGTTGAAATCGGCCAATTCAGGCAGGCCAGACTGCACTGCAGCCGCGCGCACATCGTCAAGCAAGGGCCAGTGCACACGCGCGGCTTGCACGCTCCACTCACCACCGCTGCCGTGCAGCGCGCTGGCGCCCAGCGCATGGTCTTCACTGCGGCGGAAGTAGGGCAGCACGTCTTGCCAGCTCCAGCCGGGCAAGCCCATGTCGCGCCAGCCGTCGTAGTCAGCCGCTTGGCCGCGGATGGCCACCATGCCGTTGATGGCGGTGGAGCCGCCCAGCACTTTGCCGCGCGGGTGGCGCAAGCGGCGGCCGTTCAAGCCCGGTTCGGGCTCACCTTCGTAGTTCCAGTCATACCGTGGGTGGCCGATGGTGTGGCGGTAGCCCACCGGCACTTTGAACCAGGGTGATGAGGGCACACCGCCTGCCTCCAATAGCAAGACGGTGTTGCGTGCATTGGCGCTCAGGCGGCTGGCCAGCACACAGCCTGCCGTGCCGCCACCCACGACGATGAAGTCGAACGTGTCTTTGTCGCTCAAAATTCAGACGCAGCAATCACTGCTTCTGCAGACCGATTTTCTTCACCAATGCACCCCAGCGAGCGTAGGAATCTTTAACCTCGCCAGCCAGCAGCTCAGGCGTCGAACTTTCGGCGGTGTAGGCGCCGGTGTTGTAGAACTCCTTAACCTGGGGCTGCGCGATGGACTGCGCGAGCGCGGCGTTGATTTTTTTCACCACGTCAGGTGCCATGCCCTTGGGGCCAAACCAGCCCAGGAAGCTGACGATGTCGATGTCTTTGACACCTTGTTCCACCGTGGTGGGTACATCAGGCAAGAAAGGGCTGCGTGTGGGGGCGGCTACCGCCAGCAGACGCACCTTGCCGCTGCGGGCGTTGTTGATTGCGGCCGGTGCGGCGTCAAAGGCCACCTGCACACGACCCTCGATCAAATCCGCCGCCAGGTCGGCGCCACCTTTGTAGGGAATGTGTTCCATGTCAACACCGGTATTGGCTTTGAATGTCTCGCCAAAGATGTGCGCGGAAGTGCCCGTGCCAAAGGAGGCGTAGCTCAGCTTGCCAGGGTTGGCTTTGCCGTAGGCGATGAGTTCTTGCAGGCTGTTGACGCCCAGCTTGTTGTTGACCACGATCACCAGCGGCCCGCGCGCACCGATGCTGATGGGCGTGAAGTCGTTCATGGCGTCGAAGGTCGCGCTCTTCAGTGTGTGCGGAATTTGCGCCATGGTGGAGCTGGCGCTGTAGAAGATGGTGTGGCCGTCGGCCGGCGACTTCAGCACCTCTTGCGCGGCCAGCAGCGTGCCGCCGCCGGGCTTGTTCTCAATCACCACGGGCACGCCCAGAATTTCTGCCAACTTGGGCGTGACGGCGCGTGCTTGCGCATCTACACCAATGCCGGGCGGAAAGGCGACGATCACGCGGATGGGCTTGCCCTTGATCGGAAATTCAGCGCTCGCCTGGGCGAACACGGGCGCGCAGAAAGCAGTGGCAAGGACTGCAGCGGTAGCGATGCGGCGGGTGGTCATGAGGGTCTCCTGGTGTGAAACGATAGAGATTGACTGAAACGGCGTTGTCCTCAGTCGAACTTGACGTTGTTTTCTTTGATGGTGGTGGTGAAGCCGTCCCACTGCTTCTTGTGGAAAGCGGCGAAGTCGGCGGGTGTCATGCCGTAGCCTGAAAAGCCTTGGCCAACCAACTGCTCGCGCACGTCAGCGCGCGCCAGCGCGTCACGCAAGCCTTGGCTCAATTTCTCGGTCACATCTGCGGGCATGCCGGCAGGGCCGAAGAAGCC
The DNA here is from genome assembly GCA_965249635.1 of Rubrivivax sp. Taxonomy (GTDB): domain Bacteria; phylum Pseudomonadota; class Gammaproteobacteria; order Burkholderiales; family Burkholderiaceae_C; genus Rubrivivax. Next base: position 1,729,760 of record OZ252249.1, read on the forward strand.
CGCCCATGGTGCGATCGTGACTTTGCCGATGCCCAGCTCGGCCGCAGTGGGTACATCAGGCAGCAGCGGGCTGCGTTTGGGCAGCAAGGTGACCAGCGCCTTGATCTTGCCATCCTTGGCAAACGTGGGCGTGAGCGTGCCGGTTGAAAACATCATGTGAATTTGACCGCCTACCAAGTCGGTCATGGCTTGAACGTCACCCTTGTAGCGCGCGTTGACCACCTTGCCGCCGCGTGTTGCCAGCAATTGCAGCATTGCCAACTCCGCCGCGCTGTTGCTGGAGCCGGAGTTGTATTTGCCGGGGTTGGCGGCCACGTGGTCGAGAAATTCCTTCAGGCTGCCCGAAGGCAAGCTCGGCGAAACTGCCAGAAACATCGAAAACTCGCCCGCTGAACTGAGCGGCGTGAATTGCTTGAAGGGGTCGTAAGGCGGCGGGCTGCGCAAGAAGGGCTCGGCCACCATGGCGGTGTTGGTGCCTAACATGAAGGTGTAGCCATCAGGTGCGGACCGAATGACTTCCTGCGCCGCAATGATGCCGTTGGCGCCTGGCTTGTTCTCGACATTCACCTGCTGGTTGACCTGCGCCGACAGGCCCTTGGCCACGATACGGGTGATGACATCGGCCGCGCCGCCCGGCGCAAAAGGCACAACCAAGCGAATGGGTTTGTAGGGGTAGGTCTGCGCAATCGCGCCGTTGCTGGCGCACAGCGCAGTTCCTGCGGCCAGTGCCAAAAGCAACTTGCGGCGGATGGGTGTTGAGGTCATGAGCTTCACTCCTTGATGGGGTCTCGAACGAGCACGGCGCCACGGGGCAGTGGCCCCACATTACGGCGGTAAATTTGCAGCCAGCCGCGATCAAACTGCGGTGCCGGCGGTTGCCAGGCCGCGCGCCGCGTTTGCATTTCGGCGTCGGGAATATCGAGGTCGCAGCGGCGTGTATCGAGGTCGATGGTCACCGTATCACCGTCGCGCACCAGTGCCAGCGGACCACCCAGCGCCGCTTCAGGCGACACCTCGGCCACCACCAGGCCTTTGCAAACCAGGCCTGACAAGTGACCGTCGGTCAGCAGGGCCACGTCTTCGCCGAGGCCCTTGCCGTCGATGGCAAACACCACGCGTGATGCACCGCCGCCCATCGCGGGGCCGCCCGTGGCGCCAGCGCCGCGCATCACCACCACATGGCCTGGCCGAATGCGGCCATCGTTGAGCGCGCCGATGGCCGCATCGCTGGTTTCAAAGCAGATGGCCGGGCCACTGAACTGGCGCGCTTTGCGTTCCAGGATGCCGGTTTTGACGATGCCGCTGTCGGGGCACAGCGAGCCGCGCAACACCGTGATGGCTGGGCGGCGCGAAAGGGCGCGGTTCAAGGGGCGGATGGTTTCAGCATCGGCTACTTGGGCCTGCACCAGCTCTTCACCCAAAGTGCGGCCCGTGACTGTGAGCGCGCCGAGCTCCACCTGAGATTGCAACTGTTTGAGCACCGCGCGGCAGCCGCCGGCGGCCTCAAAGGCTTCAATGGTGCTGTCGCCCACCGGGCGCACGCCGGCAAGCACTGGCACCTCAGGCCCGAAGCGTTCAAACAGTGCGTAGATGTCGACGTCGAGCCCGGCCTCGGTTGCAGTGGCCTGCAAGTGCTTGATGCAATTCACCGACCCGCCCACCGCCAGTACGGCGCGAACGGCGTTGGCAAAGGCGCGAGGCGTGAGAATGTCGCGCGGTTTGAGGTCTTCCCAAACCATTTGCACGATGCGTGCGCCGGCAGCCTGCGCGTCAGCTTTCATCTTGGCGCTCATCGCCAGCACAGGGGCGCTGCCAGGCAAAGCCATGCCCAAGGCTTCACAGACGATGTGCATCGAATTGGCAGTGCCCATGCCCGAACAAACACCCGGCGATTTGATGGCTTCGCGGCTCATGCCGATGACGGTTTCGACGTCAATCTTGCCCGTGACGGCGTGCATGGAAGCGATGAAGACATCTTCAATATCGCAGTGGTGCCCTCGGAACTGACCGCTGGCTTGGTAGCCGCAAGGCACCACGATGGTGGGCACGTTTAAGCGAGCGGCGGCCATCAATTGGCCCGGCACCGTTTTGTCGCAGGACGTCAGGCAGATCATGCCGTCGAGTTGCGCACCTTCAACGGCCACTTCAATGTCGTTGGTGACGAGATCACGCGCGCCGAGCATGTAGGCACCGCGCGCGCCTGCTCCGGTGACAAAGTCGCTGGGCGCCGCTGTGCGAATTTCGAAGGGCACCCCGCCTGCGGCGCGTATGGCCTCTTTCACAAGGGCCGCCACATCGTCCAGGTGGCTGTAGCAGGCGGCCAGTTCGCTGCTGCTGTTGACGACGGCGATCTTGGGCTTTTCGCAGTCAGCCTCTGGAATGCCCATCGCCTGCCACTGCGCATTGCGCACCGACCACAGGTAGGAGCCGCGCGGGAAGTTGCTGCGGAGCTTGCGCTTTTCAGTCATGGGTTTTCCGGTGGATGGTGACGATGCCGGCGTCGGCATCCACGCGCACCCAGTCGCCGGTGCGAATGAGCGTTAGCGGGTCGCGGTCAAAATCAGTCATAGCCGGCGCGTGGCTGACCACAGCGCCCAGCGCAATCTTGGTGGTCATCTCATTGAAGAGCCAGGCGGCCGGCGCGGTGCCCATCAAGCGGGCAACGTGGAATTGCGCAGACCAGCCCGAAGAGCCCTTGGCGCCGGGAAAGACCAGCACCTTGCCGGCGAAAGACTGGCCCCGCAGTTCGTGCCGCGTTTCAACGATGGTGCCGGTGCGCGGGTCAACTCCACCCCAGCCTGAGACCCGCTGGTTGGTAACCAAGGCTTCACCCTCGGCAATGCCGGGCACCACTTTGCGACCGCGCAGGGTGATGATGTCAGCCATGCCAGCGTCCCGTGCACGCCGCATCGATGCATTGCACCGTCGTGCCAAACCATGCTTGCACGCCGAGGATGGCGGGCAGATAGTGCGCCTGTTTGGCTGAGTCAAGCGCCACCACTTTGGTGCCCGGCGGCACCGCGCGGCTCATGGCCGAGCAACTGTCGGTCATGATCTTCCCGCCAGCGCTTTCAATGATTTCGGTGTACCCATTGCGATCGGCCAAGGATTTGATGGCGCGCGGCGTCCAGATCCACAGGGCAGTGTTTTCATGAACACGTCGGCCTTCAAGCAACTGCGCGGCTTCCCAGATTTGCTCGATGCTGTAGTGCGGGCAGCCCAGCATCACGTAGTCCACCGCACGGTCATGGCCGTGGGCGTTGATTTTTTGGAACGTGGCGTCGCGTTCGCGTGGGCCGTAGCGGCGAATGTCCTTCAGCGTTCGGCCCCCTGTGGCCATGGCTTCGGAGTTCGCTTCGGGTGTGACACCCACCAGGTGGTACAGCTCCACACCGCCAGATGATGAAGCCGCTGCTCCGAAGTGCTTCAGCCGGGGCAGGTTAGGTACGTGGGACAGACCCCACACCACCGGCACGCGGTCTTGCACCCAGTCGCCCATCCAGTAGCCCAGCAGGCCCCAGTCTTCGACACTCTCCACCGGCATGTCGAGCGCCACGCCGTGCGTGGCCAGGCGCGGTTCGTCAAGGTGATAGCCCCAATTGGGAATGCGGCCGGTGAGCATGGCCGCGCTGGTGCTCTCACGGCCCTCGGTGTTGGTGCGCGCGCCCAGCACGCTGTTGATGTAGATCACCGCCGACGATTCCATCCACGCGCAATGCTCGCCGCGTGTGGGCACATTGCCCACTTGGTAAGGCGTGCAGGTGTTCATCATCTGCACACCCATGCGTGCGGCCATAGCTTCACTGCGCGCATAGAACTCGACAATCTGTTCGCTCACACCCATCTCTTTTGGGTGGTGGGGATCAAAGCCCAATTGCAAGTGCGAGGTGAATACTTTGGTGCGTGCGGGCAGCGGCACCACGGCAGCGCTGTCGAGATTGAATTCGCTGAAGACGGCATCGAGCCCGCCTTTGCTGGCTGCGAAATCACGCATGAAGGGCGTAGTGGCCGTTACCGTGCCGCACACATTGCGTGTCTCAACCAGGCTGTGTGCACCCAGTGCGTCGCCATAGCGGACCAGCAGGTCCATGGCGGATGCAACGGTGGGCCCGTCGCGGCCGTCGCGCATGGACTTTTCTTCGTCGCTGAGGTGCATGCGTCAGGCCTCCGCAGTAGAAGGTGCCAAGACAGGCATAGCAGGCACAGCGGCACGGCCGCCAATGTTGTCCGCCACCTGCTCGGCCATTGCGATCAAAGCCGGGCCGATCTCGCCGCGCAGGCGCTGCTCGTCAAAATCGAATGCAGCGCCACCGCAGTTGAACGTCATGACATCACCGCGTGGACCGACCAGAGCCACGGCGACCGAATTGATCTCACGGTGAAACTCGCCGGCTGAGACACACAGCCCAGTTGTTGCGTGGTCAGCCAGCGCGCGGTTCAAGGCCTTCTTCTGGCCAGGCCAGTCTTTGGCGTGCAGCACCCTCAGCGACTCCATCAGCTGTTCACGCGTCGGTTTGTCTACCGCGCCAAGATAGGCACGACCCAGCGCCGAATTGGGCATCGGTACACGCGAGCCCACGTCCAGCCGCGACGTGAGCATCGTCATCTGCGCACGGCAAGCTTCGACCAAGACCATCTCAAGGCCATCTCGCACGGCCAGGTACACCGTGCCACCGGTGTACTCGGCCAATGCCTGCATCGGGCCCCGCGCCGCAGCCCGCACATCGAGCCCGGCCAGAAACACCTGAGCCAGTGAGACAAGGCCCGAGCCCAGCATGTAGCGCTCGCCACCCGGCTCGGCTTGCAGGCAGCGGTGCGCGACCAAGGTAGCTGCAAGGCGGATGACAGAGGGACGCGGAATGCCGGTCAGCCGCGCCAGCTCGGTCGGCCCCAGCAAGCGCTGGCTGGGCGAAAAGCACTGCAGCAAAGCAAGGCCCCGATCGAGCGCGCTGACGGTGCCGGGATCATCTTTTGCTTCGGAGCGCGCCACTGGGCGCGGTGCTTTGTTCGCCCGCTTGTCAAGGTCAGGCACCGGAGCGCGACGGGCGCGGCTTGTCATGCAGCCACGGCCACAGTGCCGGCGCCGATGGGTGTGGCCGCCCGCAAGTAAACGCCTTGGTGCACCAGGGTGGCCTGCAAGCTCTCGATGTCCACGGCGCGCGGCTGCACGCCGGCGCTCACAGCCAGTGCGGCTGCAACCCCTGCAGCCTGGCCTGTGATCCAGCACTGCGGAATTTCGCGCATGAAGCCGTGCGAATTCTTATCGCAGCTCACATGGCGCCCACATGCCAGCAGGCCGTCCAGCGTTTCGGGAACCAGCGCGCCGTACGGTATCGAGATATTCGGAAATTTGGGGCTGACGGCGGGCGTTACGCCAATTTCGGTGGGCAGCGCCAAACCATCAGGCCAACGGCTGCGCAACACCGCATCCACCCCGCGCAGGCGCCGCGCGTGGCGCACGCCGATCTGCGGCGCGCTGAGCATCAGGTAGGCGTTTTCGAAACCCGGTGCGCGGGTTTTGTAGAAGTCGAGGTGCGCCGCCATGGCGCGGTGCGAGCGCACTTCGACGGCGGTGAGGTCGTCGACGTCAAGCGCGGAATACCCCGTCTGCCGTGGGCCCATGAACAGGGCGATGTCATCGCGCCAGCTTACGAAGGGGCGGTCAAACAAGCCGCAAGCGGCACGGCCGGCGGACATGAACTCGGTGAAGGCCTCGGGCTGGCCGGCCTTGAACTCGATCCAGCGCTTCATGTCGACGCCGGCAAACATCCAAGAAGTGTTCATGCAGTGGTGCACGTCGGCTTCTTCGATGTCATTGTCAAAGGCTGCGCCGGCGCGGGCAAACAAGTCGCCATCACCTGTCGCGTCAACAACGACCTTGGCGCGAATGGCCATGCGGCCTTCTTTGCTTTCAAACGTGGCGCCGACCACGCGGCCGCCTTCCATCAGCGGCAGGCTCGCCCAGGAGTGATAAACGAGCTTAACGCCGCACTCGATGAGCAGCTCCTGCGACAAGAGCTTCAAGCGCTCAGGGTCCAGCGTCGGCGACCAAGTCACCACGCCGTGGTAAGCGGCTGTGCGCTGCGACCAGTGTGCGGCTTTGGCGGCGTCCGTGCTGCCCCAATCTGCGCGTTGTGGGCCGGCAATGGCGTCGGCCGGCAGGCGGTTGATCAGTTCTTCGGCAATGCCGCGAATGACCAGTTGCCCGGTCCAGTCGGTCATGCGGTCGATCCAGATCACCAGGCCGCCGGTGGACAGGCCGCCCAGGTGGTTGTAGCGCTCCAGCAGCACCGTGTTGGCGCCGGCGCGGGCGGCGGCCGCTGCTGCCGCAGTGCCTGAAGGGCCGCCGCCAACGACCAAAACCTCGCACTCACGGTAAACGGGGATGTCGCGCCCAGGCTCGTGCACCGTGCCCAGCTGCTGGCGCGGCACCTTGGCGTCGCGCCCAAAAATGTCGGCGGTGAGGATGCGCTCGTCGGTGCGCGTGATGGTCTTCATGGTTCGGGCTGTGATCGGGCTTTGTGAATAATGGACGTTGTGTCCAAAAAAGGCAAGTGGCACTTTCCCGTGTGCAATCAGTCCCGGAACTTGGTGTCATAAGCGGTGCACTTACAGTTGCAGCGTGCCTTCGATGCCTGCCCCCGATGATTCAAGCGCAATGGCCCACTCCATCGCCGTCGTGGGTGGGGGGCCGGCCGGGCTCATGGCGGCTGAAGTTTTGCTGTCCGCAGGCCTGGCTGTGGATTTGTATGACACCATGCCTTCAGTGGGGCGCAAGTTCCTCTTGGCCGGCAAGGGCGGGCTCAACCTCACGCATGCCGAGCCTTTCGATAGCTTTTTCCCGCGTTACGGCGCCCGCGCTGCGCTGTTCAAGCCTTGGTTAACGCAGTGGGGTGCGGAACAGGTGCGTGATTGGGCGCGCGGCTTGGGTGTCGAAACCTTCGTAGGCACATCGCAGCGAGTTTTCCCCGCCGACTTGAAAGCAGCCCCTTTGCTCCGCGCCTGGTTGCACCGGCTTCGGCAGCAAGGCTTGCGTGTGCATGTGCGGCACCGCTGGCAAGGCTGGGACGCTGAAGGCCATTTGGTGTTTGAAACACCCGCCGGCCTGCGGACCGTTGCGGAGCGCTGTACCGTGCTGGCCTTGGGTGGCGCCAGTTGGCCCCAATTGGGCAGCGATGGCCGCTGGGTCGATGAACTTCGTGCGCAGGGTGCGGACATCGCCCCGCTTCAACCCAGCAACTGCGGTTTTGAGGTGGGCGGTTCTGGCCCTGAGTTGGGTGTCGGCGACGGTGCAGGCTGGAGTGCGTTTCTGCGCGAACGCTTCGCCGGCGCGCCGCTGAAAAATGTGCGGCTCAGTTGGGCCAACCCAGCAGGCGAAAGCCGCAGTCGCATCGGCGAATGTGTGCTCACTGCGCACGGGCTGGAAGGCAGCCTCGTCTATGCCGCCAGCGCCGATCTGCGCGACTGCATTCATTCGCATGGCAGCGCCACGCTCACGCTGGACTTGCTGCCGGCCATCAGCGAGAGCCAGGTGGCGGCCGAAGTGGGCAGGCCCCGAGGTGCGCGCTCCATGGGCTCACACCTGCAATCGCGCCTGAAGCTCACCGGCGCCAAAGCCGCGCTGCTGCGCGAGCTGGCGCCGCCGGCAGCCTTTGGGCGACCCGTCGAATTGGCGCGGCTTATCAGGGCTTTGCCCGTGCGCTTGGCGCGGCCCCGCCCCGTAGCCGAAGCTATCAGCACAGCGGGCGGTGTGCGTTTTGAATGCCTGACAGACGACTTGATGCTGCGTGCCAAGCCCGGCGTTTTCGTGGCCGGTGAAATGCTGGACTGGGAAGCACCGACCGGTGGCTACCTGCTCACGGGAGCACTCAGTACAGGGCGACGCGCCGGCGAGGGTGCGGTGCGTTGGTTTCGGACTGGGGTCGAGAGCCGTGCAGCAACAGAAAACCATTGAATCCGCACCGTGACCGCATTGAACGCCGCCCTTGACTTCTTTCACGCCACGGCCGCCTTGTGGCGTGCTGTTCCGCCTTGGCTGTGGCTGGCCATTTATGCGCTGTGGCTCATCAGCGCCGTGCTGTTTATGCTTCGCCAGCGACGGCCTGCTACCACGACCCTGGCGTGGCTCATGGCTTTCATGATGCTGCCCTTCATCGGCGGGGTGGCTTACCTGATCATGGGTCCGCGCCGGCTGCAACGGCGCAACGTGCGGCGCACGGTGGCCCGCGCCATCGCAGCGCGCGTGGGTCGGGGTGAAGTGGCGGTATTGCCCGACAAGCTCGCTGACCGCGCATGGCTTGTTTCATTGGCCCGCGTGGCCTGCTCCTCCAATGACGGTCCGCCGCGCCCCGCGCAAAGCTTGCAACTCTTTGCCGGGGGCGACGAAACCTATGACGCCATTGACCGGGCCATTCGTGCCGCAAGGCGCCAGGTGCACCTGGAGTACTACATCTTCGAACCCGACGCCGTAGGCCAGCGCATCCGAGACGCCTTGATTGAGCGCGCGTGCGTAGGCATCAAGGTGCGTGTGTTGATCGATGCCTTGGGTTCAGGAAAAGCCAAGCCTGCGTTCTGGGCGCCGCTGGTTCAGGCCGGTGGCGAAGTTCGCTTGTTCAACCCGCCGCGCTTCTTGCGCTTTCAGCCCGGGCAGCTGAACTTCCGCACCCACCGCAAGATCGTCGTCGTGGATGGTGTGCACGCGTTCACCGGTGGCATCAACGTCAGTGCGGGCAATTCGGCGCTCTCGTCGGGCGGCCATGCGTGGCGCGACACCCACTTGGAAGTTCGCGGCGCGCCTGCCTTGGACTTGCAGATGATTTTTCTGGAGGATTGGCTCTTTGCAGGCGAGGAAACTGCTCCTGCTTCAACACTTGAAAGCAGCGGCGAAGCCAGCGACGCAGCGCTGCAGGCTCTGCAGATCGAAGCGGGCGACTGGTTTCCGGCGCCACCCGCGCCCGCCGAGGGCCACGCCGGGCCTTGGGTGCAGATCATCGATTCCGGCCCTGACGAACGAGTCTTCGACATCCATCGCTACTTTTTCACCGCCATCACGTCCGCACGACGCCGCTTGTGGATCACCACGCCTTATTTCGTGCCGGACGAGCCCATCCTCACGGCGCTGTCCACGGCAGCAGCGCGCGGGGTCGACGTTCGGATCATCGTGCCGCAACAAGGGGACTCGAAGCTGGTCACGGCTGCCGCGTCCACCTTTGCCGACGAGATGGCGGCGCAGGGTGTGCCGGTTTTTGAATACTGCGGCCGAATGATTCACGCGAAGACCATGGTGGTGGATGATGAATTGGCCGTGGTGGGTACAGCCAACATGGACAACCGCAGCTTTCGCTTGAACTTCGAAGTTATCGCGGCTGTTTACGATCGGGACTTCACCGACCAACTGGCTGCCCTGTTTCTACAAGACCAGCAGCAATGTCAGCAAGTGGACATGCATCGCGGCAATACCATCAGCCGTGTTCAGCACATGATGGCCAGCCTGGCGCGGCTTTTTGCACCCGTGCTGTAGCCATCGCATCCAGTAACCCATCAAATCGCCTCTCAAACGAAGCGGAACCACCATGGCTGATAACAAACGATCAAGTGAAGGCGCAGCCGTAGTGGTGATCACGGGCGGCGCGCGTGGCATCGGGCTGGCCATTGCCCGTTGGTTTTTGGCCGAAGGCTGGAGCGTGGCATTGCTCGACCACGACCACACGACGCTGGATGCAACAGACCACAAGCTGAGCGAACAAGGCTTTGGCGATCGTGTGTTGGCCGTGCACGCCGACGTGTCTCAGCCGGCCCAAGTGGCGAACGCTTTCGCGGCCATCGACGCGCGCTTCGGGCGAGTGGACGCTTTGGTCAACAACGCAGGCGTGGCCGTTTTCAAGCCCATCGGGCAGACCAGCTATGAAGAATGGCGCCACGTATTGGGCACCAATCTCGACGGTGCTTTTATCTGCACGCAGGCGGCCGTGCCCTACATGTTGCGTGGCGGGCGCGGCGGGGCGGTGGTGAACATCGCCAGCATTTCCGGCCTGCGCGCCAGCACCCTGCGTGTGGCTTATGGCACCAGCAAAGGTGCCCTGATTCACCTCACCAAACAGCAGGCCATCGAATACGGTAATGCAGGCGTGCGTGTGAACTGTGTGGCGCCGGGGCCTGTCGACACCGACATGGCCAAACTGGTCCATACGGTGGCTATTCGCGCGGATTACCACGACGTGATTCCGCTCAACCGCTACGGCACTACCGAAGAAATCGCCAACGCAGTGGGGTTTTTGTGCAGCCCGCATGCGGCATACATCAATGGCCAAATCTTGGCGGTGGATGGCGGTTTTGAGGCCAGCGGCGTGGGGCTGCCCACGCTGCGCAAAAACGGCTGGTGAGCCAGCCAGGGTTGTGCTGTTGCCAAGCCGAAACCCGGCTTCAGCGCATGACCAGCAAGAGCAGATTCAGCGTTGCGAATGAAGCCAGCGTTGAGGCCAAGAGGGCGGCCGCGCTGAAACCTTCATGCCCATGCCGCTGGGCCAGGATGGGGTAGATGCCCATGATCGGCATGGCGGCGCTCAGGAGCAAGGCGGTGCGCAGTTCAGGCGTGAGTGGGGGCAAGCCCGCAGCGGTCCCCATGGTCAGGGCCGCCAGCATGAACAGGGGATGAAGTAGCAACTTGCCAAAAACGATGGGACCGATCTGGCGCCCCATGCCGGCCAGCGACAAGCCGTGCAAGTTGCCGCCGATGACAAACAGCGACAAAGCGCTGCTGGCCTGTGCAAACAAGGTGACGGAACGAGCCAATGGCGCCGGCAATTGCAATCCAAGCGCCGGTGCGAGGAAGCCCAGTACGAGGCCCAGGATCAAGGGGCTGCGCACTTGCCTGAGCAAAGATTGCGCAACCGCTCGGTGCCAGGGCAGGTGTTTTGCGTCACCCCTGTCGGCCAGCACCATCAACAAGGGAAGCAGCAGCAAGTTTTCCACCAACAAGTTGAGCGCCAGTGCCACGCCCGCTACGGAGGGCAACAGCAACAACAAGATGGGGTAGCCCACAAAACCGCTGTTGGGGCTGGCCATGCCCATCGCGCTGTACGCTGTTTCTGACCACGACTTGCCGGCCAGGCGCCGTGCCCACAACAAACCCACGCCAATCATCAACAGCGAACCTGCCGCGTACATGCTCAGGTAGCTGGTATTCAGCACGTCAGCAATTCGACGCTGGCTCAGGGCATTGAACAGCAGAGCGGGCAAGGCGGCATTGAGAACAAACTTGCCATAAGCGCGCAGCTCAGATTTCTCAAACCATCCCTGCCGCGCGCAGAAGTAGCCAACGCTGATGATCAGATAGATCGGAGTGGTGATGGCGAGGATGTCCAGCATCAGCGCAAAGCCTCACGCGAAAAGCCGGCGACACGCTGGTAGTTTTCAGAAATCTGGCGCAGTTCGTCTTGCGAGATCAGATCGTCGATGTGGCGGAACGGTTGCCCGCCGCTGAGCTGATCCACTTTGGTGTTGATGAAGTCGGGCGGCGTGCTGCGGTTGGTCTGCACGATTCGCGCGGTGAGCGGGCGGCGTTGCTCGTCGTAGCGCTGGAGCGCTTCTCGCGGGTTATCGATGGTGGCCAACAGCTCGGCCAGCGTGCGCGCGTCAATCAGCCCCTGCGCTGCACCGTTGGAGCCGCGCGGGTACATCGGGTGCGCTGCGTCACCCATCAGCGTGATGCAGCCGAAGGTCCACTGCGCCACCGGGTCTTTGTCCACCATGGGGTATTCAAGCACCTGTTGCGCGTCGGCAATCAAACGGGTGACATCGAGCCACGGAAAGCGCCAGGCAGCGTAGATGGACTCGAAGTCAGTTCGCTCGCCGCGCTGGTTCCAGTCGTTCATGTTGGCGCGGTCGCCTTGAATTTCAGCCATCCAGTTGATGAGCTGCTTACCTTGCCCGTCCACGTTATTCACGATGGGGTAGATCACCATCTTGCCGGTCTCGATGGAGCCCACGCGCAGGTAGCTCTTGCCACTCAGGATGGGTGGGTGCACGGTGACGCCGCGCCAGGTGTTGATGCCCGCAAAGGCCATGCGTTCGCCGGGATAGAACTGCTGGCGCACTGCTGAGTTGACGCCGTCGCAGGCCACAACGATGTCGGCCTTGATGCTTTCGCGTGGAGTGCCATCGGGGCCTGCGAAATGCACGGTTGCGCCTTGTTCATGCTGATCGACACCGGTGCAGCGGTGGCCTGTGTGCAAGTGCTCAGCGCCAAGAACATCCACGGCACGTTGCCACAAGATGCGGTGCAGTTTGCCGCGGTGGATGCCGATTTCAGGCAGGGCATAGCCCGCATGGCGGCCGCGCAGTTCGCGGTAGATGTATTGGCCGTAGCGGTTATAGAAAACGCTTTCTAGGTTTTCGATGCCGGTGGCCTCTATGTCGGCTTGCACACCCAGCGCAGCCAGTTCACGCATGGCATGTGGCAAGAGCGTGATCCCCACGCCCAGCTCGCGCACCTCGGCCACCGCCTCATAAACCTCGCACGCCAAACCGCGTTGTGCCAGCGACAGCGCAAAGCCCAGGCCGGCGATGCCGCCACCCACCACCACGATCTTGGGCGCCACGGGGCTTACTCCGCCGACAAGCCGTTGCGTTTGATCACGCTGCCCCAGCGCGGAAAGTCGCGCGCCACAACGGCCGAGAGTTCAGCCGGTGTCGACACCGCCGCGTCCAGGCCGGCTTTGCCCAGCAGCTCGCGCACGTCGGCTTGTTGAAGGATGGCGACCAGTTCGGTGTTGAGCTTGGTGACGACGGGCGAAGGCGCGCGCGCGGGCACGAAAAACGCATACCAAAGATCAACGTCGACGCCCTTGATGCCCAGCTCATCAAAGGTGGCCACTTTGGGTGCCACTGGATGGCGCTTGCTGCTGCCAACCCCCAGCGCAACCAGCCGGCCGCTGTTGACAAAACCGGCTGCCACATGCACAGGCAAGAAGCCAACTTGCAGCTCACCCGAGAGAAGGTCTTGCACGTAGCCCGCTGAGCCCCGGTAGGGCACATGCAGCATGAACAGCTGCGTCTGAACTTTGAACAGCTCCATCGCCATGTGGTGCGGTGTGCCCACACCTGGCGAGCCAAAGCTGACGTGCCCGGGCCGTGCCTTGGCTTGGGCAATCAAGTCGGCCATGGTTTTAATGCCCGACTTCGGGTTGGCCACCAGCATCAAGGTGCCCCACGCAGCCATCGACACGGGCGCGAAGTCTTTCACTGGATCAAAGGGCACAGTTTTGTACATCTGTGCCGCCATCAGCATGGTGTTGGCGCCCATCAGCACTGTGTGACCGTCAGTGGCTTTGGCCACCTGGTCAGCGCCGATGTTGCCACTTGCGCCGGGCTGGTTCTGCACGATCACGGGTTGGCCCAAACGTTCGGCCAAACGGGGCGCCACGGCTCGCGCAATCGTGTCCATGCCGGTGCCAGGCGTAAAGGGCACAACGATCTTGACCGTGTTGCTGGGCCAGCTTTGTGCGGTCGCTGCTGAGCTAACCAACACGGCGGCCGTGATGGCAGCCGCGCGTAGCAAGTATTTGATGGTCATGCGGTTTTCCTGAAGCTTGTTGTCTGCTGTTTGCTGTTTGCTTTTCTGGCGCTAGAGCGTGGCATTCAAGTGAGCTTGAACACGGCTTGCGCGTTGCTTTGAAAGAATCGCCGCTTGTCCGCAGGCGACAGGTCCATGCCGTCAAGCATGGGCACCTCTTCAATCGCGTACTGGTAGGGGTAGTCCATAGCGTAGAGCACCCGCTCCATGCCCATGAATGCCTGGGTAAAGCGAATCGCATGATCCCAGGCCACGCCGCTGTTGGTGATGTAGAAGTTCTCGCGCAGCACTTGGCTGGGGCGCCGTTTCAGCGGCTTCATGCTTTCGTAACGTTGGGAAGCCACGCTGGCGCGGTGCATGTAGTCGAGCCTGTAGGCCCAAAACGGCAAAGCCTCGCCCATGTGGCCCAAAATCATGCGCAGCTTAGGAAAGCGGTCAAACACACCGGCCGTGATGATGCGCATGGCGTGCATGCCGGTCTCGACACCAAAGCCGTAAATGGCGCCGTCCAGCCCGCATTCGAAAAACGGCTGGTACATGCCGGCGGGCAGTGAATTCGGGTGAAGGTAGATGGGTGTGTCGTGCGCCTCGGCTGCGGCGAAGATGTCCCAGAACTTCGGGTCCGATAGGTATTCGCCCTGCGTGTGCGAGTTGATGACCACCGCGTGCAAGCCCAACTGGGTGACGCCGCGCTCGATCTCGCGGGCAGCGGCCTGGGGATCTTGAGGTGCCACGGCGATCATGCCGGCAAAGCGGGTGGGGTGGCGCCTGATGGCGTCGGCCAGAAAGTCATTGGCCACGCGTGCAAACGACACAGCCGTGGCCTTGTCCATCACCTGCACGCCCGGCGATGTCAAGGCCAGCACTTGCTTGTCGATGCCCGCCGCATCCATGTGCTGCAGCCGCAGCGCGTCCAGGTCGGTCAGGCAGCGCATGATGTGCTGCGCGCGTTCGCTCGGGCTGCTCATATAAAAACCCATCAGGCCGCGAAAGCCGGCGTCGCAATCGCCGCGCTCCAGAATGCGGCGGTAAATGGCGAGCATCTCCGGCGGCGCAAAAGCCTCTTCAGTGGCGATGCGCTGGTAGGCCGCAGGGGCCGGCCGTTGCTGGTGGGCTGGGTCGGGCAGGCGAATGTCCATCGCGCTTGTCTCCTGTGTTGCCTTGGGTCGCGGTTGGGCTCAGAGTATTGAATCAGGGGCCAGTATCCACTGCCGCATTCATGGCCGAATCCAGAGCGGCCCTCGGCCCCGATAAACTGCTGCGCTCTGTTGGGCTACCGGGTTGGTGTGCAGCCACCTTTGAACTATCTTGGACAACATCCTGTTGCAAATCGCTGCCGAGCTGAAGGTTCGGCCGGCACAAGTCAAAACGGCGGTTGATCTGCTCGACGGTGGGGCCACGGTGCCTTTCATCGCGCGCTACCGCAAAGAGGCCACCGAAGGCTTGGACGACATTCAACTGCGCGAATTGGAAACGCGCCTGGTCTATCTGCGTGAACTGGAAGAACGCCGCAGCGCGGTGCTCAAAAGCATCGACGAGCAAGGCAAGCTCACACCCGAACTGCGCGCCGCCATCGAGGCCGTGCCCACCAAACAAGAGCTGGAAGACCTGTACCTGCCCTACAAACCCAAGCGCCGCACCAAAGGCATGATCGCTCGCGAAGCGGGCATCGAGCCCCTGGCCGAGCGCTTGTTTGCCGACCCGACACTGGACCCGCAAGCCGAAGCTGCGGCGTTTGTGGCCGCCTGTCCGGGCGGAGCCGAAGCCTTGACTGCAGCAGGGTTCGCCGATGCCCACGCGGTTTTGGACGGTGTGCGTGACATCCTGTCCGAGCGTTGGGCCGAAGACGCCGCACTGGTAGGCAAGCTGCGCGACTGGCTCTGGACCGAAGGCTTGTTCCAGAGCAAACTGGTGGACGGCAAAGACGGCAACCACGCCGACGCCGCCAAATTTCGCGACTACTTCGACTACGCCGAGCCGATCCGCACGGTGCCCTCACATCGAGCGTTGGCGGTCTTTCGCGGTCGCACGCAGGAGTGGTTGGACGCGAAGCTGGTGTTGGACGAAGAGGTGGTGCCGGGCAAGCCCACGCTGGCCGAAGGCCGCATCGCGAGCCACTTGGGCTGGGGCCATGCCAAACGGGCTGGCGATGAACTGATCCGCAAGACGGTGGCCTGGACCTGGAAGGTCAAACTGTCACTGAGCCTGGAGCGTGACGTCTTTGCGCGGCTGCGCGAAGACGCCGAGACGGTGGCCATCAAAGTGTTTGCCGACAACCTGCGTGACTTGCTGCTGGCTGCGCCCGCAGGCAAACGTGTGGTGATGGGCCTGGACCCCGGTATCCGCACCGGTGTCAAAGTTGCTGTTGTGAGTGACACCGGCAAAGTGCTGGGCACCGACACCGTGTATCCGCACGAGCCGCGTTGCGATTGGGAGGGCTCGCTACACGCCTTGGGCCGCGCCGTAGCGACCCACGGCGTGAACCTCATCGCCATCGGCAACGGGACCGCCAGCCGCGAAACCGACAAGCTGGCGGCCGACCTCATCAAGCGCATCCAGGGTCTGGCACCTGACGTCAAGTTGGAGAAAGTGGTGGTCAGCGAAGCCGGCGCTTCCGTCTACTCAGCCAGCGAGTTTGCCAGCAAAGAGTTGCCTGATCTGGACGTGAGCCTGCGCGGTGCCGTCAGCATCGCGCGCCGCTTGCAAGACCCCTTGGCCGAGCTGGTGAAGATCGACCCCAAGAGCATCGGCGTGGGCCAATACCAGCACGACGTCAACCAAACCGGCTTGGCGCGCACCCTGGACGGCGTGGTCGAAGACTGCGTGAATGCGGTGGGCGTGGACCTGAACACGGCTTCAGCGCCTTTGCTATCGCGCGTGGCCGGGCTCTCGCCAGCGGTGGCGGCCAGCATCGTGCGATGGCGCGACGCGCACGGTGCCTTCAAGAGCAGGCAGCAGTTGCTCGACGTGAGCGGGCTCGGCCCCAAAACCTTCGAGCAAGCCGCAGGCTTCTTACGCATCCGCGACGGCGAAAACCCGCTGGATATGACCGGCGTGCACCCGGAAACCTACCCCGTGGTGCAGAAAATGCTGGAGAAAGCGGGCCGGCCGGTGAGCGAGCTTATGGGCAAGTCCGACGTGCTGCGCGCGCTGAAGCCGGAGCTGTTTGCCGACGAGCGCTTTGGCGCCATTACGGTGAAAGACATCTTGGTCGAGCTTGAAAAGCCTGGTCGCGATCCGCGTCCGGACTTCAAAGTGGCGCGCTTCAATGACAGCGTGTCCGACATCAAAGATTTGCAGCCTGGCATGGTGCTTGAAGGCACTGTGAGCAACGTGGCGCAATTCGGCGCCTTTGTGGACTTGGGTGTGCACCAAGACGGTTTGGTGCACGTGAGCCAACTGTCCAACAAGTTCGTGAACGATGCGCGCGAAGTGGTGCGTACCGGCCAGGTGGTAAAGGTGCGGGTACAAGAGGTTGACCTGGCGCGCAAGCGCATTTCGTTGACGATGAAGCTGGACGTCGCAGTGCCCGCCAAGGGCGCAGCGCGCACCGACAACAGCTACCGCGCGCCGGAGCGTGGCGAGCAGGTGCGGGGCGGGCGCGGCGGCCAAGGCGGAGTGCAGGTCGGTGGCCAAAGTGCAATGGCGGCGGCATTTGCCAAATTGAAAGCGGGCGCTTGAGCTTGGTGCGATGGGTCGGAGCGGCGCTGCTGGTCAGTGCCGCCGGTGCCGCCCGTGCACAGGCGCTGACCGCGCCAGATCCGGCGCCAGCACCAGCACCAGAACCGCAGCGCATCGAAATTCGCGGTGAAAACAGCAGCGACACAGCTTTGCGCCGCCGCGATCCGGTGGCCAAGACCGTGGTCGGACGCGAAGAACTGGACAAGTACGATGACACCAGCATCGCCGACGTGCTCAAGCGGCAGCCCGGTGTCAATCTGCAATCGGGCAACCCGCGCCTGCGCGGCTTGGGCGCGGGTTACACCCTAATTCTGGTCAACGGCGAACCTGCGCCACCGGGCTTCAGCCTTGAAAATTTGCCGCCCGCCCAAGTGGAGCGCATCGAGATCACCAAAGGCCCAACGGCTGAATTCAGTGCGCAGGCGGTGGCGGGCACCATCAACATCATCCTGCGCGCAGCACCACGACAGCGGCAACGCGAGCTGTCGGTGCGCCTGGGCTACACGCGCGGGCGCATCGTGCCCGGTTTCAATGCGCTGTGGGCCGACCGATTGGGTAATTTCAGCCTATCGATGCCCATGTCAGGCTACCAATGGGCTGGCGGCAACGACAACAGCGGCCAACGTTTGACCCGCGACCCACGCGGGGCCTTGCTTCGGTCCGACTCCAGTGGTGTTGACCGTTGGTGGGGCGGTGGCCTCAACCTGTCTCCCCGCGTGAGCTGGAAGCTCAATGACGAGACCACGCTGGAGTGGCAGAGCTTCTTGGTGCGCAATGAATACAAGTGGGCCGGCCAAAGCCACACGCAGGTGGATGAATCGGTGGGCAATGGCAGCCGCTTCTTGCAGAGCGTGGACGATTCCGCGCGCAACGCAGGGCTCTGGCAAAACGGCCGCACGGGCTTGAGCCTGACGCGCCGATGGCCCGAGGGTGCGCGTTTGGAAGCGCGTGCGGGCAGCCAAGCCAGCCACAACCGATGGGCCACGCACACAGACGGTTATTTGGCCGATGGCAGCTTGAACCTGCTGCGGGATGTCGGCTATTCAGCCAGTGAGCAAACGCGCAATACCAGCGGAAAGTACGCGCGGCCCTGGAAAGAAGACCACACCTTGGCATTCGGCTGGGACGCTGAGCTCAAGTGGCGCACGGAGACCCGCAGCGCGCAGGAAAACGGGCGAAGCCAACTGAGCGACTTTGAAGCCCGGCCCTTTTCGGCGGATGTGCGCCGCATCGCCGCCTACGCGCAGGACGAGTGGCAGATTGCGCCGCGCTGGTCCACCTACCTGGGCGTGCGCGCAGAAAGCATCACCACCACCACGACCGATAACGGCCAGGAACAGCGCTCGCAAAGCAGCGTGGTCACGCCGGTCATCCACTTGCAGCACAAGCTCGGTGACAAAGGCCGCGACATGCTGCGCGCCAGCCTCACGCGCAGCTACAAGGCGCCCGATTTGACTCAATTGCTGGCCAGGCCCACCCTCAACGCTGGCTACCCGGCACAGGGGACGCTGGCGGGCGTGAATCCTGAAAGCGCGCCCGACCGTGTGGGCAATCCGCTGCTCAAGCCCGAGCTGGCCACCGGCTTGGACTTGGCCATCGAAAGCTATTTGCCACAAGGTGGCGTGGTGAGCCTGGGCTTGTTTCACAGGCGCATTTCGGGGCTGATCCGAAACGAACTGCTGCTGGGCAATGTCAGCTGGTCGGCCTTTCCGCGCTGGTATACGCGGCCGGTTAACCTCGAATCGGCAACCAGCACCGGGGTGGAGTTGGAAATCAAAGGCCGCGCCGACGAGTTGTGGCCCAGCGGCCCGCTGCCGGGGGCCATGAACCTGCGTTTCGCCATCAGCGCCTATCGTTCGCAAGTGCGTGATGTCCCAGGCCCGGACAACCGGCTGGATCAGCAGCAGCCATGGACCGCCAGTCTGGGCTTTGACCACCGTGTCGCCGGCACGCCGCTGGGCATGGGCGCGAGCCTGGGCTATACGCCGGATTACGCCACCCAGTTGACGACCCAACAGCGCCGGGTGCTTGGCGGTCAACGCAACGCCGACGGCTATGTGTCCTGGACTTTCAGCCGCGAGTTGGTCGCACGTTTGTCGGTCAACAATTTCCCAGAGCAAAAGCGATTCACGCGCAACGAGACGCAGGAATCCGGCGGCCCGCTGCTGTGGGACGACAGCCTGCGCCGTCAGCCGCCGAGCTGGAACTTGGGTTTGACCGCCAAATTTTGAGAGCGTTCTTGAATCAGTTCGACGGATCCATGAGGTGCCGCCGGTTTAGAATGTGTGTACCTGAAACGAACAAGAGCGAGAAAGGCACCATGGTTTTGACACCGCGAACGTCCCGCTTCGTCACCCGACGCTGAAGCCGGCTGCGCCGTCACGCCTGTTCCCTTTTTCTACCAACGAAGCGCGGCTCACCCCGCGCTTTTTTGCTTTTGAGGACTCTGTAAATGATCACGATCACGCTGCCTGACCAATCGCAACGCCCGTTCGCCGGGCCGGTTACCGTGGCCGAGGTGGCTGCATCCATTGGCCCCGGTTTGGCCAAGTCGGCGCTCGGCGGCAAAGTAGACGGCCAACTGGTTGACCTGAGTTTCAGCATCACGCAGGACGCGAGCTTGGCCATCGTCACCGACAAGTCGGCTGACGGGCTGGAGATGATCCGCCACTCCACGGCGCACCTGCTGGCTTACGCAGTTAAAGAGCTGTTTCCCGAAGCCCAGGTGACCATAGGTCCGGTGATTGAAAACGGATTCTTCTACGACTTTGCCTACAAACGGCCCTTTACGCCGGAGGACTTGGTTGCCATTGAAAAGCGCATGGTCGAGTTGGCGGCGAAAAACGAGCCCGTGCAGCGCCGCGTGCTGCCGCGTGACGATGCCGTGGCTTATTTCAAAGCTTTGGGTGAGCACTACAAGGCCGAGATCATTGCCAGCATTCCGGCTGACCAAGATGTGTCCCTATACCGCGAAGGCGCGTTTGAAGACCTGTGTCGCGGGCCGCACGTGCCCAGCACGGGCAAGCTCAAACACTTCAAGCTCATGAAGGTGGCCGGTGCCTACTGGCGTGGTGACCATCGCAACGAGATGCTCCAGCGCATCTACGGCACGGCCTGGGCCAGCAAGGACGAGCTTCAGCAACACCTCACGATGCTGGAAGAAGCCGAAAAGCGCGATCACCGCAAGCTGGGCCGCGAACTGGACCTCTTTCACATCGACGAGCACAGCCCCGGCACGGTGTTCTGGCACCCCAAGGGTTGGGCGGTGTGGCAGCAGGTGGAGCAATACATGCGCGCCGTTTATCGCGACAACGGCTACCAGGAAGTCAAAGGCCCGCAAATCCTGGACCAGAGCCTGTGGGAAAAAACGGGGCACTGGGGCAAGTACCGCGAGAACATGTTCACGACGGAATCGGAAAAGAGGGACTACGCGCTCAAACCGATGAATTGCCCGGGCCACATCTTGATCTTCAAACAAGGCATCAAGAGCTACCGCGACCTGCCGCTGCGCTACGGTGAGTTTGGCCAATGCCACCGCAACGAACCCACGGGCGGCTTGCACGGCATCATGCGCGTGCGTGCCTTCACGCAAGACGACGGGCACATCTTCTGCACCGAAGACATGATCCTGGACGAGTGCGTGGCCTACACGGCCTTGCTGCAGCGGGTCTACAAAGACTTCGGCTTCAAGGACATCATCTACAAGGTGGCCACGCGGCCCGTGGCGCGCATCGGTTCAGACGAGGTTTGGGACAAGGCCGAGCACGCGCTGATGGAAAGCCTGAAACGCTCAGGCTGTGAATTCGAACTGGCGCAAGGCGACGGCGCTTTCTACGGCCCGAAGATCGAATACACGCTCAAGGACGCCCTGGGCAGGCAGTGGCAGTGCGGCACGATGCAAGTCGATTTCTCGATGGCGCAGTCCCTGGACGCTGAATACGTGGCCGACGACAGCAGCCGGCGCCACCCCGTTATCTTGCACCGCGCCATTGTCGGTAGCCTGGAGCGTTTTATCGGCATCCTGATCGAGCAATACGCAGGCGCATTGCCGGCTTGGCTGGCGCCCGTGCAGGTTGTTGTGGCCTCGATTACCGATTCGCAGGCAGATTTCGCCCAGGAAGTGGTGAAAACGCTGCAAAAACAAGGGCTTAGGGCCCAACTTGACCTGCGCAACGAGAAAATCAACTATAAAATCCGTGAGCATTCAATGCACAAGGTTCCATACATCCTTGTCGTAGGCGACAAGGAAAAGGCACATGGGGCCGTTTCTGTGCGTGCTCGTGGTAACCACGATCTGGGCGTCATGCCTGTTGCGGGTTTCTTGGAGAAGCTGGCGCAGGACATCACCGCCAAGGCGTGAAGTGGGGTTGGCCTTTGTCGGCCCCGCTATGTACTTCCTCCAGTGCGCATTCCCGAACAGCCGCGGCACGGTGTCTTGTGTCGTATCGAGGGGTTTGAACCATCGCTACTTTCATGGACCGACGCGTTCCAAATGCGGAACGCAAGCACAGACTGAACCGCGAGATCTTGGCGCAGCAAGTGCGCCTCAACGGTGTGGAAAACGAGCCGCTGGGCATCGTTCCCATCTTGGAAGCGCTGCGAATGGCAGGCGAACTTGATGTTGATCTTGTGGAAATTGCAGCAACGGCGGACCCGCCGGTGTGTCGGTTGATGGACTACGGCAAGTTCAAATACCAGGAGCAAAAGAAGGCTGCCGAGGCCAAGTCCAAGCAAAAGGTCATCGAGATCAAGGAAGTCAAATTCCGGCCGGGCACGGACGAAGGCGACTACAACATCAAGATGCGCAACCTGCGTCGGTTTATTGCCGAAGATGGTGACAAAGGCAAAGTGACGTTGAGATTTCGGGGCCGGGAAATCACGCACCAGCACTTGGGCATGCAATTATTAGAGCGCATCCGCGACGAGCTGGCTGACGTTTCGGTGGTTGAAAATATGCCCAAGCTGGAAGGGCGCCAGATGATCATGGTGCTGGCGCCAAAGCGGAAGTAAGGAAGACGGATTTCACCGGTCGGGTCTGGTCACCCGGCTGGCGAAAAGAAGCCACTGCAGGCCATCAAGCACCCCATCAAAAGGGTCGCCTGCAGCGGTGTACAAAAAGGAGCTTTTATGCCCAAGATGAAGACCAAAAGCAGCGCCAAGAAGCGCTTTCGTGTTCGGCCAGGCGGCACCGTCAAACGGGGCCAAGCGTATAAGCGCCACATCCTGACCAAAAAGTCCACGAAGAACAAGCGCCACCTGCGTGGTGCGGTCAACGTGCACGAGACCAACATGGGCCACATCGCTGCGATGCTGCCTTTTGCTGGCCTGTAACCACCACTAACGAAGGAGCACAAACATGCCTCGCGTCAAACGTGGTGTTACCGCACACGCCCGCCACAAAAAGATCCTGAAGCTCGCCAAGGGTTTCCGCGGCCGCCGGAAAAACGTCTTCCGCATTGCCAAGCAGGCGGTGATGAAGGCTGGGCAATACGCCTACCGCGACCGCCGTACCCGCAAGCGTGTCTTCCGCCAGTTGTGGATCGCCCGTATCAACGCGGCTTCGCGTGAATTGGGCATGACCTACAGCCGGTTCATGGCCGGGTTGAAAAAGGCGCAGATCGACATCGACCGCAAGGTTCTTGCCGACATGGCCGTTCACGACCCAGCCGCCTTTGGCAGCATCGTTGCCAAGGTGAAGGCCCTTTGAGCTGAGTTTGGCGCCGCCTGCATGGCCTTCACCGGCTGTGCCGAAGGCGCTTGCAGCACTTCAAGGCCGTCACCTTCTGGCGGCCTTTTTTCTTTTGCGTTCCCTCACGTACTTTTGCTCGAACCTGAACTGCCGATGAGCGATCTCGAAACCCTGTATCAGCAAGCCCTGGTCGATTTCGGCGCGGCTGCGGCGTCTGCCGATCTTGAAAATGCCAAGGCGCGATTTCTCGGCAAAACCGGCCGTGTCACCGATTTGCTCAAAGGCTTGGGCGCGCTGAGCGTCGAGGAAAAAAAGACGCGTGGCGCAGAGATCAACCAGCTCAAAGGCCGAATCGAAACGGCGTTGAATGCCCGGCGTGATGCGCTGGCGCAGGCCGAGCTGGCAACTCAATTGAAGGCCCAGGCGCTGGACGTGACCTTGCCCGGGCGCCATCGTGGCGCGGGTGGACTGCACCCTGTCAGCCGTGCCATCGAACGCATCGAGGCCATCTTCGGCTCCATGGGTTTTGACGTGGCCGAGGGCCCGGAAATTGAAAACGATTGGTACAACTTCACCGCGCTGAACAGCCCGGAAAATCACCCCGCGCGGTCGATGCAAGACACGTTCTACGTGGACATGAAAGACGCGCAAGGCCAATGGCTGAACTTGCGCACCCACACCAGCCCGATGCAGGTGCGGTATGCGCGTGCGCACGCTCAGAAGCATGCCGCAGCAATGGCGGCCGGCGAAGCCATGCCGGATATCCGTGTGATCGCCCCGGGCCGCACCTATCGCGTGGACAGCGATGCCACGCATTCGCCGATGTTTCACCAATGCGAAGGACTGTGGATCGGCGAGCACGTCAGCTTCAAAGATTTGAAGTTTGTTTTCACCGATTTTTTGCGCCGCTTTTTTGAAGACGACGGCATACAAACCCGTTTTCGACCCAGCTACTTTCCGTTCACCGAGCCCAGCGCCGAAATCGACATGATGTTTGGCGAAGGCCCGCTGAAGGGCCGCTGGCTGGAGCTGGCTGGTTCAGGCCAGGTGCACCCGAACGTGGTGCGCAACTATGGCCTCGACCCGGAGCGGTACATCGGTTTTGCTTTTGGCATGGGCCCAGACCGTCTGGCCATGCTGCGTTACGGTGTTAACGACCTGCGCTTGTTCTTTGAAGGCGACTTGCGTTTCCTGAGCCAGTTCCGCTGAGTTTCCTAAGCTAACCGACGACCTGAGTCTTTACTATGCAATTCCCTGAGTCGTGGTTGCGTGAGTTCTGCAACCCCCCGCTGAACACGCAGGCGCTGGCCGACCTGTTGACCATGTCGGGCATGGAAGTGGAAGAGTTGCGCCCTGTGGCGCCGCCGTTCAGCCGCATCGTGGTTGCTGAAATTGTCGAAGCCGCTCAGCACCCGAACGCAGACAAGCTGCGTGTGTGCAAGGTCAACGCTGGCCACCATGCGCCTGAGGGTTTGCTGCAAATCGTGTGCGGCGCACCCAATGCCCGCGCCGGCATCCGCGTGCCGCTGGCCCTGGTGGGGGCCGAGCTTCCACCGGGCGACGATGGCAAGGCCTTCAAGATCGGCATGTCGGCAAACTGCGTGGCGTCGAGAGCCACGGCATGCTGTGCTCGGCGCGCGAGCTCAAGCTCTCAGACGACCACGGCGGCCTGCTGGAGCTGGCCGCAGATGCGCCGGTGGGCGCCGACGTGCGCGACGTGCTCAAGCTCGATGACACCTTGTTCACGCTGAAGCTCACGCCCAACTTGGGCCACTGCCTGAGCGTGCAGGGTATCGCGCGCGAAGTGTCAGCTTTGACCGGCACGCCGTTGACGCTGCCCGCCCCAACGCCGGTACAGCCCACGCATGACCAGAAGCTGCCGGTCGAGGTGCTGGCGCCGGACCTGTGCGGCCGCTTTTCGGGCCGTGTGCTGCGCGGCGTGAATCCGCAGGCCAAGACGCCGGCCTGGATGGTCGAGCGCTTGGCGCGTTGTGGCCAACGGTCAGTGGCCGCGCTGGTCGATATCTCCAACTACGTGATGTTCGAACTCGGCCAGCCGACGCACATCTTTGATCTCGACAAAATTCACGACAAGCTGGTGGTGCGCTGGGGCCAGAAGGGTGAAACGCTCAAATTGCTGAATGGCAATACGGTCCAGTTGGATGAAACCGTGGGCGTGATCGCTGACAGCCAGGCGGTCGAGTCGCTGGCCGGCATCATGGGCGGCGACGCGACGGCTGTGAGCGACAGCACCCGCAACGTTTATGTCGAGGCTGCGTTCTGGTGGCCCGAAGCCGTGGCGGGCCGCTCGCGGCGCTTCAATTTTTCAACCGACGCCGGCCACCGCTTCGAGCGCGGTGTAGACCCCGCACTGACGGTGGCGCACATCGAACACATCACGGCGCTCATCCAGCAGATCTGTGGCGGTGACGCCGGCCCGGTGGACGACCAGACGCTGCGCCTGCCGCCGCGCCCGCCCGTCACCTTGCGTGTGGCCCGTGCGTCGCGCGTGCTGGGCCTGCCGCTGACTCAGGCGCAGTGCGCGGATGTCTTTCGGCGCTTGGGCTTGAGCTTCGTTGAAGGCGAGGGCAGCCTGACTGTCACGCCACCCAGCTGGCGCTTTGACCTCAACATCGAAGAAGACCTCATCGAAGAAGTCATTCGTGTCTTGGGCTTGCACCAGCTGCCGCAAACGCCGCCTTCGGCGCCAGTTACTGCACAACCACGCCCGGAAGCACGCCATAAGGCCTGGGCTGTGCGCCATGCCTTGGCGGCCCTGGGCTATCAAGAAACCATCAACTTCAGCTTTGTTGAAGAACGCACCGAGCGCGAATTGGCGGGCAACCCCAACCCCATCCGCGTGTTGAACCCCATTGCCGCACCTCTGGCGGTGATGCGCTCTTCATTGATTGGCAGCTTGGTGGGCGTTCTGAAAACGAATCTGGCTCGGCGTAACAACCGCGTGCGGGTCTTCGAGCTCGGCCGCGTGTTCCGGCGTGACGAACAGGTTGTTGATTCACTGCGCAGTGTGGCCGGCGTCGCGCAACCCATGCGTGTGGCTGGTCTGCTGTATGGCGCAGCGCACAGCCTGCAGTGGGGCCAGAGCGAGCGAACTCCCGACTTCTTCGATGCCAAGGGCGATGTTGAGGCGCTGTTGGCACCGCGCAGCGCTCTTTTTGTTGCAGACGCTCACCCGGCCATGCATCCAGGCCGCTGCGCGCGGGTTGAGGTGGACGGTCAGGTGCTCGGGCACGTGGGCGAACTTCACCCACAGTGGCGTCAGGGCTACGAACTGCCGCAGGCCCCCTTGGTCTTTGAACTCGATTTGGATGCGGTGCTCAACCGACCGTTGCCGCAGTTCAAGTCGCTGCCCAAGCAGCAGTCAGCCCTGCGTGACCTGGCACTGGTGGTGCGTGACAGCGTGGCCCACGATGAATTAATCCATGCGCTGACAGCCGACCCCCAAGGCCTGGTGCAGACAGCGGTGTTGTTCGACATCTACAAGCCAGCTGCTGCGGCGAGCCAGGGCGGGCCCACGGGCTTGGCAGTAGACGAACGCAGCCTGGCGGTCCGCCTGGAGTTGTTGGATGACCAGGCCACGCTGACCGATGAGCGGATTGACGAGGCGGTCGCCGCAGCGCTAGAGCGTGCGCGTGCTGTCTGCAGCGCCCGCTTGCGGGTGTGACACTGCTGCTCAGCCCCTCTACAGTGAACATCTGCACCGACGCTTCAACCAGAAACCCACGCCGAGCATGAATACGGAAGACCAAGCGACTCAAAAAGCCAAGTTGGCAGCGGACGAGTCGGTGCGGCCGCTGATGTTGGCGTCACTGGAAACGCCGACCCTGACCAAGGCCGACCTTGCCGCGCTGCTGTTTGACCACTTGGGCCTGAACAAGCGCGAATCCAAAGACATGGTGGAAGCCTTTTTTGGAAGCGTGCATGAAGCTTTGGCGCAAGGCCGCGAGGTGAAGCTGTCCGGCTTTGGAAATTTCAATATCCGGCGCAAAGCCTCCAGGCCGGGGCGTAACCCCCGAACGGGGGAGGCGATTCCCATCAAGGCACGACACGTAGTGACCTTCCACGCCAGTCACAAACTCAAGTCCATCGTCCAAGGGGAGGCCCCCGCGCCTGGCGAGTTCGAGTAGAGTCTCAGGTCCTGCTCGCAAGCGCATGGATCTGAATGGAAAACGCGCTCCCCTCCATCCCGCCCAAACGGTATTTCACGATTGGCGAAGTCAGCGAACTTTGCCGCGTGAAGCCGTACGTGCTGCGGTATTGGGAGCAGGAGTTTACGCAGCTCAAGCCCATGAAGCGGCGCGGCAACCGCCGCTACTACCAGCACCATGAGGTGCTGCTGATCCGCCGTATCCGGTCCTTGCTTTACGAACAAGGTTTCACGATCAGCGGCGCACGCAACCAGCTGGGTGATGTGTCAGCTGCTCGTCTGGCGCAAGAAGGTGGGTTCGAGCCCGATGTCATCGACCTCAACGGCGAGCTGTCGGCCCAAGAGTTGGCGGAAGCCGCGGCCCTGGCCAATGGCGCAGCCCCCGATGGCGTCGAGATCGTGGGTCTCACGGGCGCTGCGCCTGGCCGCGTGCCCTTGTTGCCCTCCGAGTGGTATGTCCCGGACGCCATCATCACCACCGACAAGCTGCGGCTGGAACTTGAATCGATTCGCCGCCTGTTGGATGCGTGAACCGCTTGGGGTGTAGATGATGGATGAGCGAGAACGGCAGGCTATAATGCTTAGCTTCGTCGGGGTGTAGCGCAGCCTGGTAGCGCACTTGCATGGGGTGCAAGGGGTCGCGAGTTCGAATCCCGCCACCCCGACCATTTGAAATCAACGGGTTAGCTCTCACAAGGGGCTAACCCGTTTTGATTTGTGACGTCTTTGACTTCGCTGGTCACCGTTCGGTGACCGTTTGATGGTGGCCCGAAGCGAACCAGCTTGTAGAACCACCCGACTGGCGGTCCATACTGGCTTCAATAGCGGCTGTTCAGCGGCACCAGTCGGCCATGAATGACGCCGCCTGGGGCCATCTCAATCGCGCTGTAGTGCAGGTCGCCAACGATGAGCGACTGCTCGCGCAGGTCCACCAAGCCGGTGACGTAAACATTGCCTTGGATCTGACCGTAGACGATGAGGTTGGCGACGCGAATGTCACCTTCAACATGCCCGCCGTTGCCGATAGTCAGCGTGCCTGCTTGGTCGCCACTGGCATTGACGTTGCCCGTGACCTGCCCGTCGATGCGCAGCCCGCCGCTGAAGCTCACGTCACCACGCACCTTGACGTTGGGCCCAAGGAAGGCGGCCACATGCGTATTGACTGCGCCGCCTGGGCGTTGCACCAAGGACAGCAGTGAGCGGCGTGGCGCTTCGTGGCGACTTTCTGGAACGGGAAGCGGCTGTGCCATGAGGGGACGCCTTGGGCGTTGTTGATGGGAGTGGAGTAGAGATGGCGCTTGCGGACTGCGAACGCTTGTCGGATCTGAATGGCCGTATGGCCGCAGACCCGCATCGTATGGACACCGGCTTGCGGCGTCTGCGCTAGTTGCTGCACAGCCCCCCTGTTTCAAGGGGGCCAGAGGTGCGAGCCCCCACGCTTGCCAACGCAAAAGCACAACGGGCCCGCTGGGCCCGTTGTTTATGGCGCACACCGCGCAGCCCTTGGGCTGCCGGCGCTGGCTTATTTCACCAAGCTGACTTCAACGCGCCGAGCTTCAGCGTCGGTGCCGGCGCTGGTGACTTCGGGCTTGCGCAATTCAACACGGTCTTCAGCAACGCCGAGAGTTTTGAGCGCATCGCGCACCGCAAAGGCGCGCTTCTTGGCCAACTCGGCGTTTTGAGCTGGGTCTCCTTTGGCATCGTGAAAACCGCTGATGGCAAATTTGGCGGCCGGGTTGGCCAGCGCTGCCAAAGCCTTCAGGTCGTCAGCGCCTTTGGCGGACACATCAAACTTGGCCGTGTCGAAATACAGCACCGCTTTGGGGTCGGCTGTGGGTGCCACCACAGCCGCTACTGCGGCTACGGGAGCCGCCGAGACCATTGCTGCAGGCGCTGCATGCGCAGCGACCGGCGCCTTGGTGCCCACGGGCAGCAAAGGCACGATGAGCAAGGCCACGATGTTGATGATCTTGATCAACGGGTTGACGGCCGGACCGGCGGTGTCCTTGTAGGGGTCGCCCACGGTGTCACCCGTAACAGCGGCCTTGTGGGTTTCGCTGCCCTTGCCGCCGTGGTGGCCATCTTCGATGTACTTCTTGGCGTTGTCCCAAGCACCGCCGCCCGTGCACATCGAAATCGCGACGAACAGTCCCGTCACGATGGTGCCCATCAGCAGGCCACCCAGTGCCGCAGCGCCCAGTGTCAAACCGACCACGATAGGCACGACCACCGGCAACAGCGACGGGACGATCATCTCTTTGATAGCGGCCGAGGTCAGCATGTCCACGGCTGCGCTGTAGTCGGGCTTGCGCTTGCCGGCCATGATGGCGCCGTCAGCAAACTGGCGACGAACCTCCACCACCACAGAACCTGCAGCGCGGCCCACCGCTTCCATCGCCATGGCGCCGAAGAGGTAAGGAATCAAGCCACCGATGAAGAGGCCGACGATGACTTTTGGGTCACTCAGGTCGAAGGCAATGCTCATGCCTCGTCCTTCGAGCGAGTGCGTGTAGTCAGCAAACAGCACCAAAGCAGCCAAGCCGGCCGAGCCGATGGCGTAGCCTTTGGTCACAGCCTTGGTGGTGTTGCCCACGGCGTCCAAGGGGTCAGTGACGTCACGCACGCTCTTGGGCAGCTCGGCCATTTCGGCGATGCCACCGGCGTTGTCGGTGATGGGGCCGTAGGCATCCAGGGCGACCACGATGCCGGCCATGCTCAGCATGGAGGTGGCCGCGATGGCAATGCCGTACAAGCCCGCCAGCCAATAGGCCGTCAGGATCGCGGCGCAGACAAAGAGTACCGGCCAAGCTGTGGAGCGCATGGAAACGCCCAGGCCAGCAATGATGTTCGTGCCGTGGCCCGTGGTGGAGGCTTGAGCGATGTGTTTCACCGGCGGGTACTGCGTGCCCGTGTAGTACTCGGTGACCCAGACCAATGCTGCAGTCAGCACCAGGCCAACAGCGCAGGCACCGAACAACTTCATGTGCGTGCCAGCGCCAAGAGCGTCAGCAGGCATCACGGCGGCCGTCACGAAGTAGAAGGCCACCAGTGACAGCACGCCAGCAACCGCCAAGCCCTTGTACAGGGCCGGCATTACGTTTTTCATGCCGGGTGACGCTTTGACAAAGCCGCAGCCGATGATCGACGCGATGATCGATACACCGCCCAGCAGCAGCGGGTACACCACAGCCGCCATGGGCGCCGTGGCGACCATAAGCGCGCCGAGAGCCATGGTGGCGATCAGCGTCACAGCATAGGTCTCGAACAGGTCGGCGGCCATGCCGGCGCAGTCGCCCACGTTGTCGCCAACGTTGTCGGCGATCACAGCGGGGTTGCGAGGGTCGTCTTCAGGGATACCGGCTTCAACCTTGCCCACCAAGTCGGCGCCAACGTCAGCGCCCTTGGTGAAGATGCCACCACCGAGCCGCGCGAAGATTGAAATCAATGATGAACCGAAGGCAAAACCCAGCAGCGGCTTGAGCACATCGGCCAGCTTTTTGTCGGGTGTCAGGTTGCCGTTGCTTGTGAGGAACATGAAGAAGATTCCCACGCCCAACAGGCCCAGGCCGACCACCAGCATGCCGGTGATGGCGCCGCCCTTGAAGGCCACGTCCAGCGCTGGCGAAATGCCGCGCGTGGCAGCTTGTGCGGTGCGCACGTTGGCGCTGACCGACACGTTCATGCCGATGAAGCCGCAGGCACCCGAAAGCACCGCACCGAGGACAAAGCCGACAGCCGTTGTGCCACCGAGAAAGATGCCGATCAGCACCGCCAGAATCACGCCAACGATGGCGATGGTTCGGTACTGACGCGCCAAATAAGCCGCTGCACCTTGTTGAATTGCACCTGCAATTTCTTGCATGCGCGCGTTCCCTGCGTCTTGGCGCAAGATCCATGAGCGCTGGACAACACCGTAAAGCACGGCTGCCAGGCCACAGAGTAGCGCCGCCCACAGCGCCATGTTGGTAGACATGAGAGGGGTCTCCTTCCTCGGTCGGTTGGTTGTATCAGTAACACCGCGCATGTTACGGGATGCCGCGAAGGGCCCCGTACCGGTGTTTTCCTGCTCAAGAGGTTTCCGACTGAAACCTTTTTGTCGCCAATTGGCGAGGCAAACGTCCGGACCATGTAAGCGCACTTCTTAGAATCCAGGTTTTCCGGACCCCAGGCGCCCAGGCGCGAGGAACCCAACTTTATGAGCCTGCACAACGTCATTCCTGGCAACAAAGCGCCCGACGAGTTCAACGTGATCATCGAGATCCCGATGAATGCCGACCCCATCAAATACGAGGTGGATGAAGAATCGGGCGCGCTGTTCGTCGATCGGTTTATGGCCACGGCGATGCACTACCCGTGCAATTACGGCTACATCCCGCAAACCTTGGCGGATGACGGCGACCCGGTTGACGTCTTGGTGATCACGCCCGTGCCGCTGATCCCGGGCGTGGTGGTGACTTGCAGGCCGCTGGGTGTATTGAAGATGGACGACGAGGCCGGCGGCGACAACAAGCTGCTGGCTGTGCCCATCGACAAAATCTTGTCGATCTACTCACAGTGGAAAAAGCCCGAAGACTTGAACCCGATGCGGCTCAAGACCATTCAGCACTTTTTTGAGCACTACAAAGACCTTGAAGCGGGCAAGTGGGTGAAAGTGCTGGGCTGGGAAGGCACTGACAGCGCTAAAGAAGAAGTGACGATCGGCATGGCCAACTGGTCGAAGATCCACAAGCACGCCTGAGGCAGGCGTCACACGTTCAGGCCTTTCAGACAGAAGGCTTGAACGGCGTGTGTTCGCGCAGCTCGTCCATGTACTGAGCGATGCCCTGGCCCTCTCGGGCCAAAAATTCATCAACCGCGCCTGCAAAGCGCGGGTCGGCTATCCAGTGCGCAGAGCGCGTGGCTACCGGCAGCAGCCCGCGTGCCATTTTGTGTTCGCCCTGGGCGCCACCTTCAAAGCGCACAAAGCTGTTTTCAATGCACCAATTCAGCGGCTGGTAGTAACAGGCCTCGAAATGCAGATGCGGAACGGGCTCGATGCAGCCCCAGTAGCGCCCGTAGGCCACGCCCTGCGGACGGTCAATGGCCACCAAAGAAGCAGCGATGCGTTCACCGTCGCGGGTGGCGACGAACATCAGCCAATTGGCTGATTGCTTGCCTGCCAATTCGGCAAAAAAGCTGCGGCTGAGGTAGGGCGTTGAGCTGTGGGCCTGGTAAGTCAGCTCGTAGCAACGGTAGAAGAAGTCCCACAGCCCCTCGTTGATTTGAAGGCCTTCAAAAATCTCAAAACTCACACCAGCTTCGGCTACGCGGCGCCGCTCTTGAGCGATGTTTTTTCGCTTGTGGCGCTGCATCTGCTGGGTCATTTCCTCAAATGACCGCACGGGGTCAGAACGATCCTGCTGCCAGTGAAACTGAACGCCTGAGCGCAGCATCCAGCCAGCCTCACTCAAGGCTTGGCAGTCGGCATCGTCCATCAGCAACACGTGGGCTGACGACAACTTCAAACTTTGCGCCAACTCACGAATGGCATGCGCCAAGGCCAGACGCGCTTGCGGGTCGCGCGCCAAAAGACGCGTGCCCGGAACGGGCGTGAAAGGCACTGCGCACAACAGCTTGGGGTAGTAGCGCAGGCCGTGGCGCCGATAGGCGTCGGCCCAAGCCCAATCAAACACATATTCGCCGTAGGAGTGGCTCTTGAGGTACAGCGGCGCCGCGGCGGCCAGCCCGCCAGTGTCTTCGAGCACCAGCCAGCGGGCCGCCCAGCCGGTTGACGCTGTTGCACAGCCGGTGGCATGCAGTGCGCCCAAGTAGTCGTGGCGCATGAACAGCGTGGGCGAAGCTTGCGCGTTCAGCAAGGAGTTCCACGCCGCTGGGGGCAGCGCTTCGGGCGAATCGATCAGTCTCGTGGCATAGACTTGCTTCGTCATGGGGCGCTTTGACTCGATGAACAGGTGGAAGACAAGATGACGAAGGTGAAGGTGGCGCTGGCCCAGATCAATGCGGTGGTGGGCGACTTGAGCGGAAACGCGCGCTTGATCGCGCAGGCCGCACAGCGCGCCCATGCGGCGGGTGCGCGGGTGATGCTAGCGCCCGAATTGGCGATCACGGGCTATCCGCCTGAAGACCTTCTGCTGCGGCCGGCTTTCATGCAGGCCTGCGATTCGACTCTGGCGCAATTGGCGCGCGACCTGGCGCCTCTATCGGGCTTGACCGTGGTGGTGGGTCACCCAGCGCGGCGGGTCAAAGGACACGGTGCGCGCTCGCGGTCGCTGGGTATGCGTCATTGCCTGAACGCGGCATCAGTGCTGGCAGACGGCCACGTGCGGGCGACCTACGCCAAGCGCGAGCTACCCAACTATCAAGTTTTTGACGAGCGTCGCTATTTCGTTTCAGGACGCGACGAAGGCCTGCAGGCAGTGGTCTTTGAAGCGGCCGAGCTTAGATTCGGGCTGCTGATTTGCGAAGACGCCTGGTTCGAAGAGCCCGCACGTTTGGCCTGTGAGGCCGGTGCCCAGGTGCTGTGTGTTTTGAATGCTTCGCCATTCCATCTGGACAAAGCCGCTGAGCGCGAGGAGCGCATGGCCGCACGCGCGCGCGAAGCCGGGCGACCGCTGATTTACGCGCATTTGGTTGGCGGCCAAGATGAAGTGGTTTTCGACGGCGCTTCGTTTGCCGTGGATCGCGCGGGAACGGTGCGTGCGCGCGCACCATTTTTCGAGTCTGCGCTCACCTTCTTGGATGTTGACGCTGACGGTTCAATTCATGGTGAGCTGACGCCGTGGCC
Source organism: Rubrivivax sp. (assembly GCA_965249635.1). Lineage (GTDB taxonomy): Bacteria > Pseudomonadota > Gammaproteobacteria > Burkholderiales > Burkholderiaceae_C > Rubrivivax. Next base: position 1,763,655 of record OZ252249.1, read on the forward strand.
TTCGGTGGAGGAACAGGCTTGGAAAGCACTGGTGCTGGGCGTGCGCGACTACATCGGAAAAAACGGATTCCCCGGCGCCATCATTGGCTTGTCGGGTGGCATTGACTCTGCGCTGGTGTTGGCCATTGCGGTGGATGCGCTGGGCGCAGACCGCGTGCGCACCGTGATGATGCCGTCGCCCTACACGGCTGAAATTTCGTGGGTCGATGCGCGAGACATGGCGCAGCGCCTGGGTGTTCGATACGACGAAATTGACATCGCACCCACTTTCCAGTCTTTCCGCGCGGCGCTGGCCGATCAGTTTGTCGGCTTGAAAGAAGATACGACGGAAGAAAACATCCAGGCGCGCATTCGTGGCACGTTGTTGATGGCTTTGTCCAACAAGCTGGGCTCGATCGTGCTCACCACGGGCAACAAGAGTGAAATGGCCACCGGTTACTGCACGCTGTATGGCGACATGGCGGGCGGCTTTGCGGTCATCAAGGACGTGGCCAAGACCTTGGTGTATCGCTTGGCTGAGTGGAAGAACCAGCAGCCTTCGCTTAGGGCCGATGGCACGGCTGGCCCGGTCATTCCGCAGCGCATCATCACCCGGCCTCCATCCGCTGAACTGCGCCCGGACCAGAAGGACCAGGACAGCTTGCCGCCCTATGAGATTTTGGACGCCATCCTTGCACACTACATGGAAGAAGACTCCAGCATCGACGACATCGTGAACGCGGGCTTTGATCGGGCCACAGTCGAGCGCGTAACCCACCTTATAAAGATCAACGAGTACAAGCGGCGCCAGTCACCAGTGGGCATCCGCATCACGCACCGCGCTTTTGGCCGCGATTGGCGTTACCCCATCACGTCTAGGTTCCGTGCTTAAATCCTTTTAAATTCGTACCACCCGTTGGAGTTCGCGATGAAACAGATCACCGCCATCATCAAGCCGTTCAAGCTGGAAGAAGTGCGCGAGGCCTTGGCCGATGTGGGCGTGTCCGGGCTCACCGTCACCGAAGTCAAGGGCTTCGGTCGCCAGAAGGGGCATACCGAGCTTTACCGTGGCGCTGAATATGTGGTGGATTTTTTGCCCAAGGTGAAGATCGAAGTCGTGGTCAAAGACGCCGATGTGGACCACTGCCTGGAAGCCATCGTCAAAGCCGCCAAAACGGGCAAGATCGGCGACGGCAAGATTTTTGTGACCTCGGTTGAGCAGGTGGTGCGCATTCGCACCGGCGAAACCGACGAGTCTGCCGTTTGACGTTTCGCTCAGCGCGTCAACTTCAAATGCGGCTGTAGTCGTCTGACGCTGGTCTATTCGTTGCGGTCGCGGCTTGGTGGTGCAAGCTGTGAAGCACCTCCGCCGGCACAGAGCCTGTCTGAACAACACCCAGTTGCTGCGCGCTTAAAAAACCCTGCTGCACGCTGGACTGCATGAAGCTCAGCAGGGCGTCGTAGTAGCCGGCCACGTTGAGCAAGCCAATGGGCTTGGCGTGATAGTCCAGTTGGCGCCAGGTCCACACTTCGTACAGCTCTTCCAGCGTACCGATGCCGCCAGGCAGCGCCAAAAACGCTTGCGCATGTTCGGCCATCAACTGTTTGCGCTGGTGCATGGTTTCCACCACGTGGAGTTGATGCAGGCCGCGGTGGCCCACCTCGCGGTCTTTCAAGCTTTTTGGAATGATACCGATGACATGCGCGCCAGCTGCCAATGCCGCGTCGGCCACGATGCCCATCAAGCCGACATTGCCGCCGCCGTAGACGAGCCCCCAGCCTTGCTGGCCGATCAGCGTTCCTACCTCAGCGGCAGCGGCAGCAAACTCAGGGTCTGCGCCGGCGCGCGAGCCGCAGTACACGCATACATTGAAGGTCGCGGGTTGGGCGGAGGAAGCGTTAGGCATGCAGCCGATTTTGCCGGAGCGCGGGCCGCGTATCGACCAGCCGCGTGCCGCACACCCAGTCGTGGACGAACTGACGGCTGGGTTGCAACAAGCTCAAAGCCGCGTAACCCAACACGCCAGCTATCAAGCAGCCGGTAATCCCGGCGGTGTCGGTTTGGTCGGAAAAGTGGGCAACTGCCAAGCCTGGAACTACCCAGAGCCAAGACAGCAGGTACCGAAGCAGGCTGCGTAAGGGCCGCACGCGGCTTCCATCTGCGAGCTCGAGTCGGATATGCCAGGTTTTCATCGCCAAGGTTTGCCCCGCAAAGGACCAGAAGCCAATGAAATAGATGGCCAGTGCGAGAAACAGAACGGCACGCAAGCCCCACTGGCCTTGCAAGGCATGCTGTTGGTTCGTGATGCCGGCGTAAGCCAAACCAACCAGCATAACCACGCCGAAGAGCAGCACACACTCGTAAATCAGGCAAAGCAGGCGCCGAAAGAGCGGCGGTGACGCTCGCTCGTGGTCTTGAGGCGGACTCACTGCTCAGGTTCGGGCGCCGGTTCGGGCGCTGGCTCGGGCACAGAGTCCGGATCGACGATAGTGGGTGATTCGCCTGGTTTGGGCGGAGGTGAAGCTGCCACGCCCTGCGGACCGCGCAGGGGCAACAAGGTCGTGGGGTCAACAAAACCCGCGCCCGCGTTCAGTTTGGGCATTCCAGCTTGGTGGAAGACGGGCGGTTTGGCCCGGGTGGTGACCAGAGAGGTGGTTGCGCCTTGCCGGGCCTGCACGATGGTGGAACTGACGACTTTGGGCTGCGCCGAGTGAGAGGGCAGCGTGACGATGTTTTTCTTGCTTTGCGTGGCACTCGGCTTGCCCAGGGTCGCAACCGCAGATGTCGTGTTGGGCTGGGATCTGGCAGATGCTGCCGGTGTTGCGGGCCTTTTGGTCGTGCTCGCGGCCTGCGCAGCCAGCGCACGGCGCTGGTCTGCCGACAAAGCTTGGTAAGCGTCCCAATGTTCTTGGCGCCCGCCTGGTGCCAGTTGACGCGCTTCTTGAAACTGAATGCGTGTCTGGCCGCGCTGCCTGGGTGACATGGCCAGCCATTCGGTCATGCGCTGCTGGACGCGTGCACGCTCTTCGCTAGTCATGTTTGGCATGCGATTGGCCAACTGCAGCCAGGTTTGCTTGCGGATCGCGCTGATGCTGCCCCATTCGCCTTTCAACGGTGCCAAAGCGTCCTGTTGCGCTGAACCGAGTTCGAGCCACAGCGGCCGTGCTTCTGGCTGCGGTTGCGGCGATGTAGCCACCGCCACGGGTTTGCCGGGGGCGGCGACCGGCTGTGCCTGGCTGGCCGCCGTCCAACACAGTGCCGCGCTGGCCCAGCTGAGGGTCAAAACTTGCCAGCCGCTGAATCCTGAAACACACCCGCGTGAAACCCCGAGGCGCTGCAGGCCAGACGCACCAGGGCCGAGCTTGGGCCCCCGCTGGTCGAGCAACGCACTCAGTTTCATGGGGTACCTTGCTTCAGGAATTGCGTGAAGCCGGGGTCGGCATAAGCGCGTGGCGGCAGGTCGTCGGCCAGCAGGATCGAATCGATCTCCGCGGCAGCCTGAACGCGCTCGTTGTCATCCAGGTGCTCAATGAGGATCAAGCCTAGTGCCAACAAGAGCAAGGGCACCAAAGACGCAGCAGGCACCCACCAAGGCGATCCGCCCATGGTCGCTTGCCCATTGCGCACCTGAATGGACGTGGCGGCAGCCACTTCTCGCTTGCGCAGGGCAGCAGCGCGCCCAACCGCTTGCTCGCGCGCAACGCGCAGGCGCTGTTGAATATCGTGGCTCAGGGGCTGCTCATCAAGCGCTGCGGTCAGGCGCAGGCCGAACCGCGCTTCCAGCGTTTGCTGGCGATGCGCGGCCATTGCGGTGGGTAGGGCGCGAATCACAGGGTAATTCCTTTAGATTTCAGGGCTTTTGCCAAAGCGTGAACGGCTCTGGAGCAGTGTGTTTTGACACTTCCTTCAGAGCAACCCATGGCATCAGCCGTCTCGGCAACATCGAACTCTTCCCAGTAACGCAGCAAGAAGGCTTCCCGTTGACGGGCCGGCAGTGCTTCGATCTCAGTTTCAATAGCTCGCAGGATTTGTGCCCGCCCAACAGCTTCAGCGGCACTTTCAGTACCTTCGCTGGATTCTTGCGATTCCAGGCTTTCAAGAAGGTCGAAATCGGCGTCTTCCGCGCCGGCTTCAATTTCAGACATGTTGGTCAGGACGGCTCTGCGCACTTTTTGGCGCCGAAACCAGTCCATCGTGGCGTTAGACAGGATGCGCTGGAAAACCAGCGGGAGCTCCTCAGGCGGGCGGTCGCCATAGCGCTCGGCCACCCGGATCATCGCGTCTTGCACGATATCGAGCGCCGCGTCTTCGTCGCGTACGGCAAATACCGTGCGTTTGAACGCACGTTTTTCGACGCCCCGGAGAAAGTTTGTCAGTTCCTGGTCGGTAGCCAATGACCACTCTTCGAGGCTTTACGCCTCAGATGTTTCGGGCGCGGATTATGTCTTGCGCCCTGGCTTACCGGTCGGAAGTCACAAAATGCAATAATGCGCTCTTCGTTCAAAGCGAGATCTGGCTTGAAGCCGGCCTGCTGAAAGCAGCGGGCAGCGTGCAAGCCGCACAGGCACCACAGCCGCCCCATAAGGGCGCGCCGAGGGTGCACCGATGGTTTTTCGTCAGAGAAATTCACAAAGGTTTGAAAATGGACTTATCGACCACTGAAGTCAAACGTGCCGCGTCGGCACAAACTCCTCTCATCCCCGCCGCTGACCCCAACGGGTCCGAAATCCTTGTTCGGTGCCTGCAAGCCGAGAACGTTAAATTTCTCTGGGGTTACCCCGGAGGTGCGGTTCTCTATATCTACGACGCGCTATACAAGCAGTCGAGCATCGAGCACGTTCTCGTGCGCCATGAGCAAGCGGCGATCCATGCAGCAGATGGATATGCACGTGCCACGGGTGACGTTGGCGTCGCCCTGGTGACCTCCGGGCCTGGCGTGACCAATGCCGTGACGGGCATCGCGACGGCGTACATGGACTCGATTCCCATGGTCATCATCACGGGCCAGGTTCCAACGCCCGCGATTGGCCTGGATGCCTTCCAGGAGTGCGACACCGTGGGCATTACGCGTCCGATCGTGAAGCACAACTTCCTGGTCAAAGATGTGCGCGATCTGGCAGCCACCGTCAAGAAGGCCTTTCATATCGCCCGCACCGGCCGGCCTGGTCCGGTGGTGGTGGATATTCCGAAAGACGTGTCGCTGAAGACGGCGCCCTTCGAATACCCAACCAGTGTTGTGATGCGCTCTTACAACCCGGTGCGCAAAGGCCACGCAGGGCAAATTCGCAAGGCCGTGCAGTTGCTGCTGGCGGCCAAACGGCCGTACATCTATACCGGTGGTGGCGTGGTTTTGGGCGAAGCCAGCGCCGAATTGCGCGAGTTGATCGACCTGCTCGGCTACCCCTGCACCAGCACCTTGATGGGCTTGGGTGCCATTCCCGCCAGCCACCCCCGCTTCTTGGGCATGCTGGGCATGCACGGCACCTATGAGGCCAACATGACCATGCAGCACAGCGACGTGCTGCTGGCGGTGGGCGCCCGGTTTGACGACCGCGTGATTGGCAACCCCAAACACTTTGCGAGCGTTGAACGCAAGATCATCCATGTGGATATCGACCCGTCCAGCATCTCCAAGCGCGTGAAGGTCGACATTCCCATCGTCGGTGACGTGAAGGACGTTTTGCAAGAGTTGATCTCGCAGATCCGCGAGGCACAGGCGAAGCCCGATGCCAGCGCGCTGCAAGCCTGGTGGAACCAGGTGAATGAATGGCGCGCGCGCGAGTGCCTGAAATACAAGCCCAGCGCCGATGTCGTCAAGCCCCAGATGGTCGTTGAGACCTTGAACCGCCTGACCAAGGGCACAGACAGCTACATCACCTCCGATGTGGGCCAGCACCAGATGTGGGCCGCGCAGTACTACGCCTTCGAAGAACCGCGGCGCTGGATCAATTCCGGTGGCCTGGGCACGATGGGCGTGGGCTTGCCCTATGCGATGGGCATCAAGCTCGCCAAGCCCGATGCGGACGTGTTCTGCATCACCGGCGAAGGCAGCATTCAGATGTGCATCCAAGAGCTGTCCACCTGCAAGCAATACAACACGCCGGTCAAGATCGTTGCCCTCAATAACCGTTACCTCGGCATGGTGCGCCAGTGGCAGCAGCTGGACTATGGCGGCCGCTATTCGCACAGCTACATGGACGCGCTGCCTGATTTCGTGAAGCTTGCCGAAGCCTACGGGCACGTCGGCTTGAAGATCGAGCGCCCGTCAGACGTCGAGCCCGCGCTGCGGGAAATGATTCGTCTGAAAGACCGCACGGTGTTCCTGGACGTGCGCACCGACCCCACCGAAAACGTCTGGCCGATGGTGCAGGCGGGCAAGGGCATATCGGAGATGCTGCTCGGTTCAGAAGACCTGTAGCGGGCTTGGCCTGCCACCGGCCGCTGGGCGTTACCGCGCCGGGCGATGGGGTGGAGGGCCGGCGTGCCACTTCTTTCGAACCTCCATCTCAAGCTGATTCAACCCACCGAAACGTGGCCAAGGTGCGCCGGTTACCGCCGGCGGTCCGAAGAGCGCGGGTCGAAGGAAAATTCTGATGAAACACATCATTGCCGTGCTGCTCGAAAACGAGCCTGGTGCCTTGTCGCGCGTCGTGGCGCTGTTTTCTGCGCGGGGCTACAACATCGAGAGTCTGACGGTGGCACCCACCGAAGACGCCTCGCTGTCGCGCATGACCATCGTCACAACGGGCTCTGACGAAGTGATCGAGCAGATCACCAAACACCTGAACCGCCTAATCGAAGTGGTCAAGGTGGTTGACCTGACCGAAGGCAGCTTTACCGAACGCGAGCTCATGCTCATCAAGGTTAGAGCTGTCGGAAAAGAGCGCGAAGAAATGACGCGAATGGCGGACATCTTCCGCGGCCGCATCATTGACGTCACTGAAAAAAGCTACACCATCGAGCTGACCGGTGATTCGAGCAAGTTGGATGCGTTTTTGGTCGCCATCGACCGAACCGCCATCCTCGAAACCGTCCGCACCGGTGCCAGTGGCATCGGTCGCGGTGAACGCATCCTCAGAGTTTGATTTCCACAGGAGAACCTCATGAAGGTCTATTACGACAAAGACGCCGATCTCAGCCTCATCAAGGGCAAGAAGGTCACCATCATTGGCTACGGTTCGCAAGGCCACGCCCACGCGCAAAACCTCAATGACAGTGGCGTCAAAGTCACCGTGGGTTTGCGCAAGAACGGCGCCAGCTGGAACAAGGTCAAGAAGGCGGGCCTGAAAGTGGCCGAAGTGGCTGAGGCCGTGAAGGCTGCTGATGTGGTGATGATTCTCTTGCCTGACGAGCAGATCGCAACGGTCTACAACACCGAGGTTGAGCCCAATATCAAGAAGGGCGCTTCGCTGGCATTTGCGCACGGCTTCAACGTGCACTACGGGCAAGTGGTACCGCGCGAAGACTTGGATGTCTGGATGGTGGCGCCCAAGGCACCGGGCCACACCGTTCGCAACACCTACACGCAGGGCGGCGGCGTGCCGCACCTGATCGCGGTGCATGCGGACAAGTCGGGCAAGGCGCGCGATCTGGCGCTGAGCTACGCCGTGGCCAATGGTGGCGGTAAGGCGGGTGTGATCGAGACCAACTTCCGCGAAGAAACCGAAACCGATCTTTTCGGCGAGCAGGCTGTGCTGTGCGGCGGCACGGTCGAATTGATCAAAGCGGGCTTCGAAACGCTGGTGGAAGCGGGCTACGCGCCTGAGATGGCTTACTTCGAGTGCTTGCACGAACTCAAGCTGATCGTCGACCTGATCTACGAAGGCGGCATTGCTAACATGAATTACTCGATCAGCAACAATGCTGAATACGGCGAGTACGTCACAGGCCCGCGCATCGTGACCGGCGAAACCAAGAAGGTAATGAAGCAGGTCCTGAATGACATCCAGACTGGCGAATACGCCAAGAGTTTCATTCTGGAAAACCGCGCTGGCGCCCCGACGCTGACCAGCCGCCGCCGCTTGAATGGCGAGCACCAGATTGAAGTGGTGGGAGAGAAGCTGCGCGCGATGATGCCTTGGATCAAGGCCAACAAACTGGTGGACAAGAGCCGCAACTGAGCACCCCGTCTGCGGCGAGTGCAATCAAGGGCCGCCGTGCAGCGGCCCTTTTTCATGTCTGCGCTATGCTTCGAGCCAATGAACGAGCCTCAGCGACACCCTCCTGCTGACGACGCCGAAGTTATTGAGCTTCGTCGCCCCCGCCGCAAGGGCATCTATGTGCTGCCCAATGCGGTAACCCTGGCCGCCTTGTTCGCCGGCTTTTACGCCATCGTCATGGCCATGAGCGGGCGCTTTGAGGTGGCCTGTATCGGCATTTTTGTGGCGGCAGTCTTGGACAGCCTGGACGGTCGCGTCGCGCGCATGACCAACACACAAAGTGCGTTTGGCGAGCAAATGGACAGCCTTTGTGACATGGTCAGCTTCGGTCTGGCGCCGGCCTTGATCATGTTGGAGTGGGGCTTGAAGGGTCTGGGCAAGCCGGGCTGGATTGCATCCTTCATCTACTGCTCGGCTGCAGCACTTCGCTTGGCGCGCTTCAACGTGAATATCGGCGTGGTTGATAAGCGCTTCTTTCAAGGCTTGCCCAGCCCTGCCGCTGCGGCCTTGGTTATCGGCTTTATCTACATGGCGACCGAGCTAGAACTTCAACCCAGTATGGAAGCCGCTTGGTTGCCCTGGACGGCGTTTGGCATTACTTTGTTTGCGGGCCTGTCGATGGTGACCAATGCGCCGTTCTACAGCTTCAAAGTAGTTGGTGGGCGCAAGACGGTGCCTTTTGCCGTGATCGTGGCTGTTGCGCTGGGGATCGCCGTTGTGAACATCAACCCACCGGTCGTTGGTTTTGCATTGTTTTGCGCCTACGGACTGTCGGGTTACGCGGTTTATGTCTGGCGCAAAACCCAAGGCCGCCCTGCAAGCTTTATTGCAACGTCCACCGACGAGCCTGATGAAATCGGCCTGCATCGCTGAGGTTTTTTTGGTCGGCCTTTGAAGAGCGCTGTGATACATTGGCTTCCATGACGGTTCGCAGCAAGTCTCTCTCGCTACTTCTGCTAGGAGTGCACTAGGCGCGCTGATCGTCCACGAGCATCTTTTTTTCGGAACGACGGCCCGCCCAGCGCAACGCAGCGGGCCGTTTGCTTTTGTTCCCTACGCTGCGTGCACCAAACCCACGGAGTGACACCATGACCGACAAGCTCATCATCTTTGACACCACCTTGCGCGACGGCGAGCAATCGCCCGGCGCTTCGATGACGCGCGAAGAAAAGCTGCGCATCGCGCGGCAGTTGGAGCGGCTGCAGGTTGACGTCATCGAGGCTGGTTTTGCTGCCTCCAGCAATGGCGACTTTGAAGCTGTCAAGTCGATCGCCGAGGTCATCAAGGACAGCACGGTTTGTTCGCTGGCCCGAGCCAACGACCGTGACATTGCGCGGGCAGGTGAAGCACTCAAACGCGCTGCGCGCTCGCGCATCCACACGTTCATTGCGACCAGCGAACTGCACATGGAGAAAAAGCTGCGCATGACCCGTGACCAGGTTTTCGAACAGGCCAAGCAGTCCGTTCGCTTTGCGCGCAACCTGTGCGGCGACATCGAGTTTTCACCGGAAGACGGCTACCGCTCAGATCCCGATTTTCTCTGCCGCGTGATCGAGGCTGTGATTGCTGAAGGCGCCACCACCATCAACTTGCCCGACACGGTGGGTTATGCAGTGCCCGAGTTGTATGGCAGCTTCATACGCGACTTGCGCGAACGCATTCCGAACTCCGACAAGGCTATTTGGTCCGTGCATTGCCACAACGACCTGGGCATGGCGGTCGCCAACTCGCTGGCCGGTGTAAAGCTCGGCGGTGCGCGGCAGGTGGAGTGCACGATCAATGGCTTGGGTGAGCGGGCGGGCAATTGCTCGCTTGAAGAGGTTGTGATGGCGGTGCGCACGCGGCGCGATTATTTCGGCCTGGACATCGGCATCGATGCCACGCAAATCGTTCCAGCGTCGCGGCTTGTTTCCCAGACCACCGGTTTTGTGGTGCAGCCCAACAAGGCCGTGGTGGGCGCCAACGCCTTTGCGCACGCCTCCGGCATCCACCAGGATGGCGTACTCAAGGCGCGCGATACCTACGAAATCATGCGTGCCGAGGATGTGGGCTGGTCGGCCAACAAAATCGTTCTTGGCAAACTCAGCGGCCGCAATGCGTTCAAGCAGCGGCTTCAAGACTTGAACATCCAGCTCGAGTCGGAGCAGGAGATCAATGCTGCCTTCGCGCGCTTCAAGGACTTGGCTGACCGCAAGAGTGACATCTTTGACGAAGACATCATTGCCCTGGTCAGCGATGAAAGCGTGACGCAGGTTCAAGAACATTACCGGCTGCTTTCTTTGGCGCAATCATCGGAAACTGGAGAGCGGCCTCATGCGCGTGTGGCGTTCACCGCCGGCGATCAAGAAATGCGGGCTGAAGCCGATGGCAATGGTCCCGTGGACGCTAGCCTAAAAGCGATTGAGTCTCAACTTAAAACCGGTGCGGAAATGCTGCTGTACTCCGTCAACGCCATCACCTCGGGCAGCACCGAGTCTCAAGGTGAGGTGACGGTTCGTCTGCAGCACAGCGGCCGCGTGGTCAACGGCGTTGGTGCCGACCCCGACATCGTGGTCGCGTCAGCGAAAGCCTACCTCTCGGCGTTGAACAAGCTGCACGGTTCTGTTGACCGGGTGGCAGCGCAGGGCTGATGGGCGGGACTTCGTGCGGTTTCGAGTGCTTGGGCCTTGTCTTGAGACGTCCTGCTGGGCGTTTTTCCGTGTTTTCGCAATGCCCAGGCTCGCTTAGACTGTGGGACGCGAAGGAGAGCTTGTGACCCATCGACCACGTTGCTTGAATGCTTGGCTGGCTGGCTTGGTAGCTGGATGTCTAACGCTTGGCTTGGTCTGGACTCCAGCTGCATGGGCCAAAGCCCCTGCGCAAGAGTTGAAAAAAGCTGCTGCGCAGTCGTCGACCCAGCGTACGACTGCTGCGCGTGGAAACGACAAAGCGCCTGTGCGCAAGCTTCGGGCTGCGCCTGTAGTCAAAGGCGCCAAGACCAACCGCCGCCCGATCAAGCGTACAGCGGCCGTGGTGGTCCCTGCGGTGCTGTCAGAGGGTTACCTCGCGGGCTTGCACACCGCATCAGACCCGCTGGAGTTGAAGTCGGGCGTGGCGCTGGTGATCGACCGCGACAGCCAAGAAGTGCTGGTCAGCAAGAACCCGCAAGCCATTCTGCCAATTGCGTCCATCACCAAGCTGATGACCGCTTTGGTGGTGGTGGAGTCCGGCCAGTCGATGGACGAGCTGATCCACATCGAGTCGGTGGATGCCGACGAAACCATGAATCGCCGATCGCGATTGAAGGCGGGCACGAGCTTGACGCGCGGTGAGATGCTGCGCTTGGCGCTGATGGCGTCTGAAAATCGGGCTGCTTACGCGCTGTCGCGGCACTTCCCAGGGGGTGCTGAGGCCTTTGTGGAGTTGATGAACCGCAAGGCGCAAGCCTTGGGTATGAAAGACACGCGCTTCGTTGAGGCTACCGGCCTGTCGGCCGACAACCGCTCCAGCGCCATGGACCTTGCACGTTTGGTCGGTGCGGCTTCGACCCATGCGGTTATTCGCGACTTCTCGACCACGCACGAAAGTGTGGTTCCGGTCGGTGCGCGCGATCAAGCTACCCAGTTCCGCAGCACCAATGGACTTATCGGCAACCCCCAGTGGGATATCTCCTTGCAGAAAACAGGCTACATCGCCGCCGCAGGCCGCTGCTTGGTGATGCAGGCCAGCCTGGCTGGGCGCAGGCTGACGATGGTCTTGCTCGACTCAGCCGGAAAGTACTCCCGCTTTGCGGATGCCGAGCGCATTCGCCAGTGGTTGTTGCGAGACGGCGGCAAGGTCTTGAGTTCGGCGACAGCGGTCCTGCCCAAAACCGAAACCACACACTGACCCCTTTGCGTCCCGTCCGACGTCAGCGCTGACCGGCGCCGGGCTTAGGCGGCTCTTGGGGGCGGATTGCCCAGCGCCTGAGAAATCGTGTCGGCAGTGGTTTTTACCCGCGTGAGCCAGGCTTCTTCGAGCCGGTCGGCCGGAGCGGAGACCGACAAGCCGGCCACCAGGCGGCCTTGGTCGTCAAAAATGCCGGCTGCCATGCAGCGCACACCCAACTCCAGCTCTTCGTCGTCGCGCGCCAGGCCTGTTTGGCGCACCTGACTCAGTTCTCGTTCCAAGCGCGGCAACTCGGTGATGCTGTTGCGCGTGTTGCCGGCCAGGCCGGTGCGTGTGGCGTAGGCTCGCACGCGTTGCGGGTCGTCGTGGGCCAGGAAGAGTTTGCCCACTGAGGTCAGGTGCAAAGGCGCGCGCCCGCCGATGGCACGCACCACCTGCATGCCGGAGCGTTCGCTGAAGGCGCGCTCCACATAGACGATTTCGTCGCCTTGGCGCACAGACAAATTGACAGGTTGGTGCGTCAAACGGTGCAGCTCGCGCATGGGTGTCAGGGCTGCGTCGCGCACGTCCAGGCGTGCTTTGACGGTGTTGCCCAATTCCAGCAAGCGCATGCCCAGTCGGTAACTGCCCGCTTCCGGGCGGTCCACAAAGCGTCCGATCGTCAAGTCGTTGAGGATGCGGTGGGCGGTCGACGGATGCAGCCCGCTCAACTCACTGATGCGTTTGAGCGGGACCGGGTCTTGGTGCGCAGCCAGCACGTCCAGCAGCGTGAACATGCGTTCCAGTACCTGAATGGCGGGCCCGGTGGCGGCGCTCGCTTTGGTCCTGGGTGGGGGCAAGGGTTTTGGCGCGTTCATGGCTTGGCGCCTATTTTGCATCGCGAAAGCTCAAATTGGATCGCGGATATCGCTTCTTCGCCGCTGCGCACCGCAGCTTCCAGCGTGGCGGGGTAGGGGCCCTCAATGTAGTCCCCTGCGGCATACAAGCCTGGGGCGATGGCCGCCGGTGGCTTGCGCAGGTCGGGCACGCAACAAAAGGTGGCCCGTTTTTCGGTTGAAACGTCAACCAATTGCCAGCCTTTGGGCAGAACAGCCGACCATTGCTTTCGCAGTTGCTTCTCCAGCGCGACTTCAAAAGCTGCTGTGCCGGCCTCCAACCAAGCGCCAGCGCCGCTCGCGACCAGGCTCAGCTCGCCCCGATGCTCGGGGTCCAGCTGGCCCAAGTCAAAGCCAAATTGCGCCGGTTCGCCCTGAAGCAAGATCATGGGCGCCGGCGCGCAAACGGTTTCGGCCTTCAGCCATGCGGTGATGATGGGCTCATAGGTGAAAGCGCCGGCCCGCTTGGCCCAGGCCGCGTTCGTCTCAAGCACCAGGCGCGCCGCCTCTTTGGCGGTACAGGCCAACACCACCTGGTCGAAGGGTTCGCCGTCAAGTAGCCAGACGCCGTCGTAACGAGCAGCCCCACAGTCAACCCTATTGCCAACCCCGTCGCCACCGCTCGCTTTGAGCGTCTGGGCACGGTGGCTTAAGCGGACCTGGGCGCCCTTTGACTTCAGCCAGGCCAATGCCGGCTGCGGCAACAGCTCGCCAAGCAACTGGCGCGGCAGTAACAAATCGGCACTGCCTTTGCCGCTGAACAGCGCGTCGCGCAAGACGCGAAGCAGCACCACAGCGCTGGCCTTTTCGGCTGGCGTGTTGAGTGCAGCGACACATAGCGGCTCGATCAAGTCGCGGCGGGGTTCCTCAGCAAGCCCGGCGCACCATTGCGCGACGGTGAGGTCTGGCGCACAGCGAAAGCCTTTGATTTGCCAGCCGATAGCATGCCGCAACAAAGACCACTTCGAAGCCCAGCGCCAGTGGCTGTGGCCCAGAACGGCGCGGAAGAAGCTCAATGCGGGTGGCCCCGGCGGCAAACGCAGGCCTCGGCCTTGGCCGTCAACCAGCGCCAGTGGCAAACGGGCCAACGCTTGATTCAAGTCCACGCCCACGGTGCGCATCAGGTCGAGCGTGCGGACATAGGCGCCGATCAAGATGTGCTGCCCGTTGTCGCGTGGGTTGCCATGCTGGGTCACGGTTCGCGCACGACCACCCGCAGCGCTGGCCATTTCGAACACGCTCACCTGGTAGCCGGCCTGCACAGCGCGCACGGCTGCTGCCAAGCCTGCCCAGCCGGCGCCAACCACCGCACAGCGAATGGGCTGCGATGGGGCGTCAGCCTGCGCTGCTGGCGCGCGCATGGGCGCTCAACGCCCTAGCACTTGCGTGCGTGCGGCAATCCACAGCTTGCGCAATGGTGTCAGTGACGTGCGTTGGTGCAGAACTTGGAAACCGCCGCCCTCGATCTCGCGCAGCAGGCTGCGGTAGATGTTGGCCATCATCAAGCCGGGCTTTTGCGCGCGCCGGTCGCTCTCGGGCAGCAGGGCCATCGCTTGGTCGTAAGTGGCGTGCGCGCGTTCAGCTTGAAATTTCATCAGGGCTTGGAATCGGTCGCTGTAGCCCCAAGGCGCTTCGCGCTTGAGCAGCTCGTGGGTTTTGACTTCGAAGCGCTGCAACTCTGACAAGGGCAAATAGACGCGTCCACGTCGCGCGTCGTCGCCCACGTCGCGGATGATGTTGGTCAACTGCATGGCGCGGCCCAAGGTGTGCGCGTATTGCACAGTAGCGGCTTCACTGCGGCCAAAGATGTTGGCGGCAACCTCGCCCACCACGCCGGCCACCAAATGGCAGTAGTGTTGCAGCGCGGAGAAGTCGAGCATACGGCTTTGCTGAAGGTCCATTTCGCAACCTTCAATAACGGCATTCAAGTGTTCAGCGCGGATGTCGTAGGTGCCCGCCAATGGCAACAAGGCCTGCGTCACCGGGTGGTTGGCGTGGCCGCCGTAGGCCGCCGTAACTTCGGCGCGCCACCAGGCCAGTTTGGCCGCCGCGACGGTGGGGTCGCTGACTTCATCGACGACATCGTCCACCTCTCGGCAAAAGGCATAAAAAGCGGTGATCGCGGCGCGGCGCTCCTCGGGCAGAAAGAGAAAAGCGTAATAAAAACTGGAGCCACTGCGTGCGGCTTTGTCCTGCACATACTGCTGCGGGGTCACGCGGGCGCTCCTTCTTGCAGGCCCTTTTGACCAGGCCGCATGCATGCGGCGCGCCACAGCAGCTGTAGCAATTCAAAGCGCGACAGCTGAGGGCGGCTGCACACGGTGGCCCATTGCATGTTTTGGATTTTCTCCAGTATGCGCAGGCCGCCTTGAACCACCAGGCGCAGTTCCCAGCCCGCGCGCCCCGGTACGGTTAGAGCCAATGGCGCGCCTGCCAGCATCAGCTCGCGGGCCCAGGCACACAGCGCCTGCACCAAACGACGGCTGGCTTCGCTGTCGCGCAGCGTGGAAGGCTGGTCGAGCGGGACTCCGTAGCTCAGGGCATCCTCCAAGGGCAAGTACACGCGCCCGCGTGGCAAATCAACGCTGAGGTCTTGCCAAAAATTGATGAGCTGCAAAGCCGAACAGATGGCGTCTGACTGCGCTAGCGAACGCGCGTCCTGGATGCCGTACAGGTGAAGCAGCAGCCGGCCGACAGGGTTTGCAGAGCGGCGGCAGTAGTCGAGCAGGCTGGCGCGGTTCGGGTACAAGGGGTTGCCGGTATCTTGCATGAAGGCGTCCAGCAGGTCGTCCAAAGGCTGGTGGGGTAGCGAAAATTGCAGCCGCGCCTGGTCGAGCTGGCTAAAGACGGGATCCCAAGGGCCGCTCACGGGGCGCCCGGCATACAGTGCCGCCAAATTCTGGCGGTAGTGGCTCAAGGTGGCCAGGCGCTCGGTTGCTGGGGCATCGCCCTCATCGGCCAAGTCATCCGCGGTACGAGCAAAGCGGTAAATGGCCAACACCGCCGGACGGATGCGCGGCGGACACAAGACTGAAGCGACAGGAAAGTTTTCGTAGTGATCGATGCCCACAGGCGCGCATTGTCCATGTCAGGTGGTGCGCGCCGAATCCGGGGTTGAAGCAAATGGTGACCCTTCAAATTGACAAGGAATTCATCGATCCGTAGGATACTGACCAGTCAGTCATTAATTCAAACAGCTTCTGGGGTTGGCATGGCCAAAAACATTGAGGGGTTTCGGCGAGGTCCGGTGGCGGCGTTCGCGTCAGCTTGGGCCGTTCCAGTGCGCGTGCTGGGCTTGTTGGCTGTGACAGGGGTGTTGGCGGCCTGTAGCAAGGCCGTGCAGGCCCCTGAGCCCATTCGATCTGTGCGTTCGGTGGTGGTGGCGCCGTCTGCCGCAGCGTCCAAGCAGGACTTCGCGGCTGAAATTCGCGCACGTACCGAGTCGCGTTTGGGCTTTCGAGTGGGTGGCAAATTGATCGAACGCCCGGTGCAGGTCGGGGATATCGGTACGCAAAGGTCAGCTCTTGGCGCGGCTGGACCCGCAAGACTTGCGCTTGGTTGAACAGGCTGCCCAGGCGGGTATGCAGGCAGCGCAAGCCAACGCCACGCAGGCCGAAGCCGAGCTCAAACGGTTTCGAGGTTTGCAGGAACAAGGTTTTATCAGTGCTGCCGAGCTGGAGCGGCGCACCTCAGTGGCCACGGCAGCCGCAGCGCAGTTGGATCAGGCCAAAGCGCAGGCGCAGGCCCAAGGGCGCCAAACCCAGCATGGTGGCCTGGTGGCCGACGCTGCGGGTGTGGTTACGGCGGTCGAGGCCGAACCGGGCGCGGTGCTCGCGGCTGGCACCCCCGTGCTGCGCCTGGCGTGGGATGGGCCCCGCGATGTGGTCTTTGCCGTTCCTGAAGATCGTGTTGCCGAACTGCGATCCATGCTGAACAGGCCCGGCGCACTGGCTGTGCAAGTCTGGGGCGAAGCTGATGCCCAGCACCGCGCCACGGTGCGCGAGGTGGCTGCTGCCGCTGATGCCGCCACGCGCACCTTCTTGGTCAAGGCCAGTTTGGTGAGCGACGCTCGCGCCGCAGGCATTCGTCTGGGGCAGACGGCCGTCGTGACCGTCCAACAGGCAGCTGCAGTGGCCATCAAACTGCCGCTGACCGCGTTGATGCAGCAGCAAGGCCAAAGTGCCGTGTGGGTGCTGGACAGCGCCAGCATGACGGTGAAGGTGCAGCCGGTGACCCTGGCGGCCGCCGACGGCAACGAAGCCGTGATTGCAACGGGGCTCAAGCCCGCTGACGAGGTGGTCATTGCGGGCGTGCACGTGCTGACCGCTGGGCAGAAGGTGAAGCGCGAAGCAGCCGTTCTTGCGGGGTTGCAGGCTGCACCCGCTGCATCTGCTGCGTCCACACCCCGCTGAGCCGGACACCTGCCATGACAGATCTTGCTCGCCCGGAAAACAAGCGCCGGCCCTCGCGGTTCAATCTCTCTCGCCTGGCGCTGGACCACCCAGCGCTAACGCGCTACCTGATGGTTGTGCTGATGCTGCTGGGCTATGTGGCCTACTTCCAGCTTGGCCAGGACGAAGACCCGCCTTTTACGTTTCGCGCCATGGTGGTGCAGGCCTTTTGGCCTGGCGCCACCGCGCTGCAGATGTCGGACCAGGTTACCGACAAGATTGAGCGCACGCTGCAAGAGGTGCCAAACGCCGACATCATCAGAAGCTATGCCAAGCCGGGTGAATCGCTGACGATTCTTCAGCTCAAAGATTCATCACCGCCCAAAGAGGTGCCCAACAGTTGGTACCAAGCGCGCAAGCGCATCGCTGACATGCGCCAGACCTTGCCTGCCGGCGTGGTGGGCCCCGTCTTCAATGACGACTTTGGCGACGTTTACGGATCAATTTTCGCGCTGACCGCTGACGGCTTTTCGCCCGAGGACACGCGCAAAGCAGCAGAAACCGTGCGCCAGCGGCTGCTGCGCGTGCCCGATGTGGCGCGCGTCGAAATTTACGGCGCTTTGGCTGAAAAGCTGTTCATTGAGATCTCGCAGAAGCGCCTGGCACAGCTCGGGCTGGACTTCAGCCAGGTGCTGGCGCAGCTGGGCTCGCAAAACGCGATCGAATCGGCTGGCTTGCTGAATGCGGGCCAGGAGAATCTGCAGGTGCGTGTGGGCGGTGCGCTGAATTCGGCCGACGAGCTGCGCAAACTCCCCATCCGCGCGGTCAACCCCAATACCGGCGTGGCAAGTTCCTTGCGCTTGGGTGACATAGCCACCATTCGACGTGACTACGAAGACCCGCCGCGTGTGAAGGTGCGCCATGAGGGCCAGAACGTGGTGGCGCTGGGCGTGTCGATGGCCAAGGGTGGCGACATCATTGCGCTGGGCGAATCCTTGCGTATTGCCGCGCAGCAAGCGCAGGCCGATTTGCCCGTAGGTTTGACCTTGAGCCAGATCCAAGACCAGCCGCAAGCTGTGTCGCGTTCGGTCAATGAATTCATCAAGGTATTGATTGAGGCAGTGGCCGTGGTGTTGGCGGTGAGCTTCATCAGCTTGGGGCTGCACACGCGGCCGCTGCGCATCGACATTTGGCCCGGCCTGGTGGTGGGACTGACGATTCCGCTGGTGCTCGCTATCACCTTCGTCACCATGTTTTATTGGGGCGTGGGGCTGCACAAAATATCGCTGGGCTCGCTGATCATCGCTTTGGGGCTGTTGGTGGACGACGCCATCATTGCCGTGGAAATGATGGTACGCAAGCTTGAAGAAGGCTACGACAAGCGCAGCGCGGCCACCTTTGCCTATGACGCGACTGCCATGCCGATGCTCACCGGCACGCTCATTACGGCAGCAGGCTTCTTGCCCATTGGCTTGGCCAAAAGCATGACCGGCGAATACACCTTTGCGATCTTTGCCGTGACGTCGGCCGCATTGCTCATTTCGTGGGTGGTTTCGGTCACCTTTGTGCCTTACCTCGGCGCATGGCTGCTGCACACACGCAAGCACACGGGCGCCGTAGCAGAAGGTGAACTGTTTGATACGCCGTTCTACAGCCGGTTTCGTGTGGCTGTGGACTGGTGTGTGCAACACCGCTGGGTGACGATTGGCCTGACGGCACTGGCGTTCGCTACGGGTATTGCTGGCATGGGCAAAGTGCAGCAGCAGTTTTTCCCAGATTCAAGCCGCCCCGAGATTCTGGTGGACATGTGGCTGCCTGAAGGTTCGACCATCCAGCAGACAGAAACGGTGGTCAAACGCTTTGAGGCCCTGCTTCAGAAGGAGACTGGTATTTCGTCGGTCACCAGCTGGGTGGGCAGTGGCGTGCCGCGCTTTTATCTGCCTTTGGATCAGATCTTTCCGCAGGCCAATGTGTCGCAGACGATTGTTCTGCCCAAAGACCTGAACGAACGTGAATCCCTGCGCCTGAAACTGCCCACGCTTTTGGCTGAACACATGCCAGAGGTGCGCGGCCGCGTGAAGCTGCTACCCAATGGGCCACCCGTTCCCTACCCGGTGCAGTTCCGCGTGGTGGGGCCGGATGCACAACAAGTGAGGCAATGGGCTGACCAGGCCAAAGACGTGTTGCGCGCTGAGCCCAGCATGCGTGGCGTCAACGACAACTGGAACGAAGCGATCAAAGTGCTGCGCTTGACGGTCGATCAGGACAAGGCCCGTGCGTTGGGCGTGTCGAGCCAGTCGATTGCGCAAGCTGCGCGCACCTTGTTGTCCGGCAGTACGGTGGGGCAATACCGCGAGGGCGACCGGCTGATCGACATCGTTCTGCGGCAGCCCGCCGACGAGCGCGATGCCATCACCGACCTGGGTAACGCCTACTTGCCCACCAGCAGCGGGCGCTCGATCCCCATTACACAGATTGCGCGCGTTGAATTTGCGTGGGAGCCCGGTGTTTTGTGGCGTGAACGGCGCAACTACGCGGTCACGGTACAAGGCGACGTGGTCGAAGGCCTGCAGGGCCCCACCGTCACCGCCAAGCTGTGGCCGCAGCTTCAAGCGCTGCGCGAGCGCATGCCCTCGGGCTACAACATTGAAATTGCTGGCGCTGTTGAAGAAAGCAGCAAGGGCCAGGGCTCGATAGCGGCTGGCGTGCCGATGATGTTGTTCATCATCTTCACGCTCTTGATGCTGCAGTTGCAAAGTTTCAGTCGGTCCGTATTGGTGTTCTTGACGGGACCTCTGGGCATTCCGGGTGTGGCGGCGGCCTTGCTGCTGTTCAACCGGCCGTTCGGATTTGTGGCCCTGCTGGGTGTAATCGCCTTGATGGGCATGATCATGCGCAACTCGGTCATCTTGATCGACCAGATCGAGCAAGACCGTGCCAAAGGCCTGCCGACTTGGGACGCGATTGTTGAATCGGCGGTGCGCCGTTTCAGGCCGATCGTGCTGACCGCAGCGGCGGCTGTGCTGGCCATGATCCCGCTGACCCGCAGTGTCTTCTGGGGGCCCATGGCCGTGGCCATCATGGGTGGTTTGATCGTGGCCACCGCGCTGACGCTGCTCTCACTGCCGGCCATGTATGCCGCTTGGTTCCGCGTCAAACGCCCGACGGTTGCGGGCCGCTGAGCTGACAAGCAGTGGGGTCAACGGCGGACGCTAGAATGATGGGTTACCTGTGCGCGGGTGGCGAAATTGGTAGACGCACCAGGTTTAGGTCCTGACGCCTTCACCGGCGTGTCGGTTCGAGTCCGACCCCGCGCACCACCTGTTCAACCCTGATTGATTTTCAAGAAGCTCTGCCATGGCTGTGTCTGTCGAAATCCTGGAAAAACTCGAACGCCGTATCACGCTGACGGTCTCAGCCGACGACATCGGCAAGGAAGTCGACGCGCGCCTCAAGCGTCTGGCGCGCACCGTCAAGGCCGATGGCTTTCGCCCTGGCAAGGTGCCGATGTCGGTCGTGGCCCAGCGTTATGGCTACTCCGTCCAGTACGAGGTGGTGAACGACCAGGTTGGCAAAGCCTTC
The DNA here is from genome assembly GCA_965249635.1 of Rubrivivax sp. Lineage (GTDB taxonomy): Bacteria > Pseudomonadota > Gammaproteobacteria > Burkholderiales > Burkholderiaceae_C > Rubrivivax. Next base: position 1,784,509 of record OZ252249.1, read on the forward strand.
TCTGAAGCTGCCAATTACGCTCAACTGCGTGTGGCCGGTGCGCCCAGCATCACGCAGAAGGAAGAAGCGCCCGAAGGCCAAATGGCATTTGATGCCACTTTTGAGGTCTACCCTGAAGTGGCCATCGGCGACCTGTCGCAAGTTGAGGTGGCTCGTGTGGGCACGGAAGTGACCGACGCGGCCATCGACCGCACCATTGAAATTTTGCGCAAGCAGCGCCGTACCTTTGCGCAACGCCCGGCGTCTGAAGGTGCTGCCGAAGCCGACCGCGTGACGATCGACTTCGAAGGCAAGATCGACGGCGAACCCTTTGACGGCGGGAAGGCGGACGGCTTCAGTTTCATCATTGGCGAAGGCCAGATGTTGGAGCAGTTCGACAAGGGCGTGCGTGGCATGAAGGTTGGCGACAGCAAAACCTTCCCCTTGAAGTTTCCGGACGACTACCAAGGCAAGGACGTGGCTGGCAAGGAAGCTGACTTCATGGTCACCATGACCAAAGTTGAAGCGGCACACCTTCCGGCAGTGGACGACAGTTTTGCTAAAGCTTTGAATATTCCTGGCGCCACTGTCGATAGTTTGCGTGCCGATGTGCGGAAAAACCTGGAGCGCGAAGTGAAGTTCCGGGTGCTGGCGCGCAATAAAGCGGCCGCCATGGACGCGCTGATGCAGGTGTCAACCCTGGACCTGCCCAAAGCGCTGGTGGCCTCTGAAGTTGAGCGCCTCACCGAAGGTGCCCGGGCCGACCTGAAGCAGCGCGGTGTGAAAGACGCCGAAACAGCCCCGATTCCTGCCGAAATTTTCCAGCCGCAAGCAGAGCGCCGCGTTCGCCTGGGCCTGATCGTTTCTGAACTGGTGCGCAAAAACAACCTGCAGGCCAAGCCAGAGCAACTTCAAAAGCACATTGAAGAAGTCAGCCAAAGCTATGAGCGGCCGGCTGAAGTGATGCGCCACTACCTGGGCGACCGCAACCGTATGGCCGAAGTAGAAGCGATCGTGATTGAAAACAATGTGACAGACCATGTATTTGCCCAGGCCAAGGTCTCAGATAAGGTGCTAGCGTTCGACGAGTTGATGTCAGCTTGAACAAGGAACTCCATCACATGAGCGCACTGGAAACAACGGGCCTGGGCATGGTGCCCATCGTTATCGAGCAGTCGGGTCGCGGCGAACGCGCTTACGACATCTACAGCCGGCTGCTGCGCGAGCGCATCATTTTCTTGGTCGGGCCCGTGACAGACCAAAGCGCAAATCTGGTTTGCGCGCAGATGTTGTTTCTGGAAAGCGAAAACCCGGACAAAGACATCTTTTTGTACATCAACTCACCGGGCGGCAGCGTCAGCGCCGGCTTGTCGGTCTACGACACGATGAACTTCATCAAGCCCGAGGTTTCCACTCTGTGCATGGGCATGGCCGCCAGCATGGGCTCGTTCCTCCTGATGGCTGGTGCCAAGGGCAAGCGTTTGGCGCTACCCAACAGCAAGATCATGATCCACCAGCCTTCGGGCGGTGCGCAAGGCCAGGCCACGGACATCGAGATCCATGCACGCGAAATCATCAAGACGCGCGAGCAGCTCAACAAGATCTACGCTGAGCGCACCGGCCAGAGCTTGGAGCGCGTGACGGCCGACATGGAACGTGACCTGTTCATGTCGCCAGCCGAAGCCAAAGACTACGGTTTGATCGACCAGGTCATCGAAAAGCGGCCCTGAACGGCTCAGGCGGTGCTGTTTTGTCTTGCACTATGATCGTTTCCGCAATGTCGCCAACAGTGAAACTTCGTCCCGATGGCCGATAAAAAGGGTTCCTCGTCCAGCGAGAAGGTTCTTTATTGCTCGTTCTGCGGCAAAAGCCAGCACGAGGTGAAGAAGCTCATCGCTGGCCCGTCCGTCTTTATTTGCGACGAGTGCATCGAGCTGTGCAACGACATCATTCGTGATGAGGTGCCCGCTGAGCCCGCAAAGCTCAAGGCTTCGAAGTCCGACTTACCCATTCCCAGCGAAATCAAGCTGAGTTTGGATCAGTACGTCATTGGCCAGGATGTTGCCAAACGCACGCTCTCCGTAGCGGTCTACAACCACTACAAGCGCTTGAAGCACATGGGCGAAAAGCGCGATGAGGTGGAGCTCAACAAGAGCAACATCTTGCTCATCGGCCCGACAGGCAGCGGCAAGACCCTATTGGCCCAAACCCTGGCGCGTTTGCTGAATGTGCCTTTTGTTATCGCCGATGCCACGACCTTGACCGAAGCGGGTTATGTCGGCGAAGACGTCGAGAACATCATTCAAAAGTTGCTGCAAAACTGCAACTACGACGTCGAGCGCGCGCAGCGTGGCATCGTCTATATCGACGAGATCGACAAAATCAGCCGCAAGGCCGACAACCCCAGTATCACGCGCGACGTGTCGGGTGAGGGCGTTCAACAAGCGCTGCTGAAGCTGGTTGAAGGCACCATGGCCAGTGTTCCGCCGCAAGGTGGGCGCAAGCACCCGAACCAAGACTTCCTGCAGATTGACACGACCAACATCCTGTTCATTTGCGGCGGCGCTTTTGACGGCCTTGAAAAGGTCATCCAAAACCGTACGGAAAAATCCGGCATTGGTTTTGCGGCCACGGTGCATAGCAAAACCGAGCGGCGCGCGGCCGAAATGTTCCGTGAGGTCGAGCCTGAGGACCTCATCAAGTTCGGCCTCATTCCCGAACTGGTGGGCCGCTTGCCGGTTGTGGCCACGCTGGGCGAGCTGACCGAAGACGCCTTGATCGAAATTCTCACCCAGCCGAAAAACGCCTTGTTGAAGCAGTACCAGAAGCTATTCAGCATGGACGGCGTTGAGCTGGAAATTCGGCCCTCAGGGCTCGCCGCCATCGCCCGAAAGGCCTTGGCGCGCAAAACAGGTGCTCGCGGCCTGCGCTCGATTGTCGAGCAAGCGCTGATTGACACCATGTACGACCTGCCCAACCTGGATGGTGTGGCAAAAGTCGTGGTCGACGAGCACATCGTCGAAGAAGGGGGCAAACCCCTGCTTGTCTATCGGGAACAAGCCAAGGCAAGCGCCTGATGATGCGGGACGGGATGCGCAGCGTGTGCGGCATCCCTTGCAATTGACGCCGCGAGCCCCAACTGGGTTTGCGAAAGCGAGGTTCTGATGTCAGGTCATCCCATTCTCCCCGCACAACCCATCACGCTGCCGCTGCTGCCGCTGCGCGACGTGGTTGTGTTTCCGCACATGGTCATCCCACTTTTTGTGGGGCGTCCTAAAAGCATCAAGGCGCTCGAAGTGGCCATGGAGGCCGGGCGGCAAATCATGTTGGTGGCCCAAAAGGCTGCTGGCAAGGACGAGCCCAAGCCCGACGACATGTTTGAAGTGGGCTGTATTTCCAGCATCCTTCAAATGCTCAAGTTGCCCGACGGCACCGTCAAAGTGTTGGTGGAAGGCATTCAGCGCGCCAACACGCGCACCATCACCGACGACGGCGAACACTTCGTGGGTGAAGTGCTGCCCATTGTTCCGGAAGTTGACGCCTCACCAGAAATTGAGGCGCTGCGCCGCGCGGTGACGCAGCAGTTTGACCAGTACGTCAAACTCAACAAAAAGATTCCGCCGGAGATCCTGACGTCCATCGCCGGCATTGATGACCCTGGTCGCCTGGCGGACACCATCGCCGCTCACTTGCCGCTGAAGCTGGACGCCAAGCAGTCGGTGCTGGATCTGTTCGCAGTCACCAAGCGGCTTGAAAAGCTGCTGGAACTGCTTGAGCACGAGGTGGACATTCTTCAGGTCGAAAAGCGCATCCGTGGCCGCGTGAAGCGGCAGATGGAAAAGAGCCAGCGCGAGTACTACCTGAATGAGCAGGTCAAGGCCATCCAGAAAGAACTGGGCGATGGCGAAGAGGGCGCCGATCTTGAAGAGCTGGACAAAAAAATCCTGGCTGCCAAGATGCCCAAGGACGCGCGCAAGAAAGCCGACAACGAGCTGAAGAAGCTGAAGTTGATGTCGCCCATGTCGGCCGAGGCCACTGTGGTGCGCAACTACATCGATACGCTGGTGAACTTGCCCTGGAGCAAAAAAACCAAGATCAAGCACGACCTGGGTTTTGCTGAAGATGTCCTGAACGAGGATCACTTTGGCCTGGAAAAGGTCAAAGACCGCATCCTTGAGTATCTTGCGGTTCAGCAGCGTGTGGACAAGGTCAAAGCGCCGATCCTGTGTTTGGTCGGGCCTCCTGGTGTCGGTAAAACCTCATTGGGGCAAAGCGTGGCGCGCGCCACGGGGCGCAAATTCGTTCGCATGGCGCTGGGCGGCGTGCGCGACGAGGCAGAGATCCGCGGGCACCGCCGTACGTACATCGGCTCGATGCCGGGCAAGGTGCTGCAGTCGCTGTCCAAAGTTGGCACACGCAATCCGCTGTTCCTGCTGGACGAAATCGACAAGCTGGGCATGGATTTCCGTGGGGATCCCTCAAGCGCCTTGCTTGAGGTGTTGGACCCCGAGCAGAACCACACTTTCAGCGACCATTACGTCGAGGTTGATTTCGACCTGAGCGACGTGATGTTCATCGCGACATCCAACAGCATGAACATTCCGCCGGCCTTGTTGGACCGGATGGAAGTCATTCGCTTGGCGGGCTACACCGAGGACGAAAAGCTCAACATTGCGCAGCGTTATCTCCTGCCCAAGCAAGAGAAGAATAACGGCGTGAAACCTGAAGAGCTGGACGTCACCGAAGGGGCGATCCGCGGGATCATTCGCTACTACACCCGTGAAGCGGGCGTGCGGTCTCTCGAGCGTGAACTGTCCAAAGTGTGCCGCAAGGTCGTTAAGGGCTTGCAGCTGAAGAAGTACGACGGGCAAGTGGTGGTGACCGAGGACAACCTTAACGACTTCCTGGGTGTTCGCAAGTTCGACTTCGGCCGCACCGAAAAGAAGAACCAGGTCGGTCAGGTGGTCGGTTTGGCTTGGACTGAAGTGGGTGGTGATCTGCTCACCATCGAAGCTGCGGTCATGCCGGGCAAGGGCAACATCATTCGCACCGGCTCGCTGGGCGACGTGATGAAAGAGTCTGTCGAGGCTGCTCGCTCCGTGGTGCGTTCACGCGCCAACCGTCTGGGCATCAAGAACGACTTGTTCGAGAAGCGCGACATTCACATCCACGTGCCGGACGGCGCAACGCCCAAAGACGGGCCCAGCGCTGGTGCAGCCATGACCACGGCTTTTGTGTCAGCCTTGACCGGCATTCCGGTTCGTGCCGATGTCGCCATGACAGGCGAAATTACCCTGCGTGGTGAAGTGACAGCCATTGGCGGCTTGAAAGAAAAGCTGCTGGCAGCGCTGCGCGGCGGTGTGAAGAAGGTCTTGATCCCGGAAGAGAACGTGAAGGACCTTCAGGACATTCCAGAGAACGCCAAGAATCAGCTCGAGATCGTTCCGGTGCGCTGGATCGACCAGGTTCTGGAAGAAGCTTTGGAGACCATGCCTAAGCCCATGCCTGAAGAAGATGAGGCGTCCAAGGACGCCAAGGCGGCACCGGCGGAAACGGCTGTTGCCAAAACACTTTCTTCGACCGGTGATGCGTTGCCCCATTGAAGCAGCTTGTTTTTTGCATATAATGTGAGGCTCACGCGGGAATAGCTCAGTTGGTAGAGCGCAACCTTGCCAAGGTTGAGGTCGGGAGTTCGAGCCTCCTTTCCCGCTCCAGTGATACTCAAAAGTGAAAGTAAAGGGAAGCGTAAGCTTCCCTTTATTCTTGGCGCGAGATGCTCGGCGCCAAATTGACGGCGCGATAGCAAAGCGGTTATGCAACGGATTGCAAATCCGTCTAGCCCGGTTCGACTCCGGGTCGCGCCTCCAAAAATTCCGAACTACAAAAAAAGCGGGGCCTGTTAAGGCCCCGCTTTTTTCTGTCGTCTGATGAAGGTCAGCGCAAGTCGTTGGCAACCAGGGCGACGATCTGCTTGGCCACTTCGCCCGTTTCGGGCTGGCCTTGGCTGTTTTGCACTGTTAGCTGCGACTTGTTTTCGCCTGCAGCTTTGACCTGGACGCGGTATCGAACGGGCGGTGCAGCGTCTTTGCTTGAGAACAAGCGCGCCAGGAAACCGGGTTCTTCGCTGCCGGGAATGCCCGGTACGTAGCGAACAAAATACAGGCCGGCCGAGCGGTCGCGGTCCACGACGGTGAAGCCTGTGCGATCCAGCGCGAGGCCCACGCGACGGAAAGCGCGCTCAAAGCCGTCATTGATGTCCAGTGAGGTGGCGCCAGAGCTCAGGGCAGTCGTAGCAGCGGCTGCCGTTGTGGCGGGTACAGCCGGTGTTGGGGTCTGAGCCTTTGGCGCGGCGGCTGCAACAGCCGCGAGCGTGGCCGCGCCCTCGCGATTGCCCAGTTTGACCAGCAGCCGCGACAAGAATTCAGCTTCCAGATGCGGGTCATTAACGCCCGCGCGCCAGACTGTGTTGTCCCTGCTGGTGCCGGTAAATTGTTCGATGGCCCCGCTGTGCAGGATGTAAATCTCGGTGCCCGCAGACGTGCGCTCAAGCCGCGTGCGAAAGCGGTCGCGGGTACCGGTGTCGTACAGGTTATCGAGTACCCGCCCCAAGGTGCGCCGAATCATGTCTTGCGGCAGCTTGGCGCGGTTTTCGGCCCACGTGGTTTCCATGAAGCCTGCGGGCGCGTTGTCCACGGCCAAAGCAAAGCCGTTTTCGCGCCAAAAGCTTTGAAGCACGGGCCAAAGTTGCTCGGGCGTTTGCGCTGCAACCAGCCAACGGTGGTTGCCTTGACGTTCGATGCGCACGCCATCTGCGGCATTCAAGGCCACTGTCACCGCCGGTGCACCTGCGGTGGCAGCGGCACCGGGCCGCTCAGCCAGCGTGCTGGCGCTGATGGTGCCACTTTGGGGGCGGTAGCGGGCATCGCGCGCAAGCTGCGTCAGATCGGGTGGCAAGTCGAGCTCGGGCGTTTTGACGGACTCGCTTCGGTAGTCCACTTTCGAGCCGCTGAACAGCGAAGAGGTGCTGGTGCAAGCCGTCAGGCCAGCCGCGCAGGCCAGGGCGATCGCGCGCAAAGCCACAGGGGCGATTTGGGATTGGGTCATGGTCAATTGAAGTTTCAGAGCAGGCCGCTGTCGCGCATGGCGGCTTTCACCGCAGCTTGGCCAGCTTCCGTAAGGCCCACGATGGGCAGCCGCACGGTGGCACCGCAGTGTCCCATTTGTTGAAGGGCCCACTTGCTTGGTGCCGGGCTGGGCTCGCAGAACAGTTGTTTGTGCAGGCTCAGCAAGCGCAAGTGAATGGCCGCGGCGCCGCGCGCGTCGCCGGCCATGGCGGCCTCGCAAAGCTGGTGCATCAGCTTGGGTGCGACGTTGGCTGTCACACTGACATTGCCGTGGCCACCCAGCAGCATCAGCGCCACGGCAGAGCCGTCGTCGCCAGAATAGATCGAAAAGCCCTTGGGCGCGTGCTTGATCAGGTGCGCTGCGCGTTCGATATTGCCCGTAGCTTCTTTGATGCCAACGATGCCGGGCACCTGGGCCAGGCGAAGTGCGGTTTCAGGCAACATGTCTGCCACCGTGCGGCTCGGCACGTTGTACAGGACCACAGGCAAGTCCACCGCTTCGGCGATGGCCTTGAAGTGTTGATAGATGCCTTCCTGAGATGGCTTGTTGTAGTAGGGCACTACCTGCAGCGTGCAATCAGCCCCCACCTGTTTGGCAAAGCGTGTCAGCTCAATCGCTTCGCGCGTGTTGTTGGCACCCGCACCGGCCATGACGGGCACGCGACCGCGCGCATGCTCGACCGCCACACGTATGACTTCGCAGTTTTCTTCCATCGACACCGTCGGCGATTCACCCGTGGTGCCAACCACGCCGATGCAGTCGGTGCCTTCGGCAATGTGCCAGTCAACCAAGTGACGAAGCGCCTGGAAATCGATGCTGCCGTCTGCGTGCATCGGCGTAACGAGTGCGACGATGCTTCCAAGAATGGGCTTCATGGGTCTGTCCTGTAGAGCCCGGCAGTTTAACGGGCTGAATTCGTGGAGCCGTTGTTCAAGGCTGGTTCAACGCCCGTTCAACGCAAGTTCAACGTATAGCGTGCGGGTTGCGCTGACACGCAGGCGCTTTCCCGCACGGCAGCCAGGCGCTGGATGAAGCGGTCCGGCTGTGGCAGAAAGCCATCCTCGAAGGCTACGACACGCAGGTCATTGCAGGCTTGAAGCAGTTCACCGGGCCGCAGCAAAAAATCAGGGCGCGACGGTTTGCCCACGGTTTCATTGCCAACTGCGAAGGTCTCGTAAATGAACACGCCTTTGTCGGCCAAGCTTGACAGCAGCGATGGCAGCAGCGGCCGCCAAAGGTAGTTGGTGACCAGCACAGCGTCGAAAGTCTGGCCGGCAAAAGGCCACGGCCCGCTTTCGATGTCCGCATTGACGAGCGTGCCCAGGCCTCGCAGCCCTTCCAGCGCCAGGGCGTTTCGGTCCACGCCTGTCACTTCGAAGCCCTGCGCAGCCAGCCAGCGCAGATGGCGGCCGCTGCCGCAGGCCACATCCAGCACCTGACCTGCAGGCTTGATGAGATGCGCCCAGCGCAGCAGCCAGGGGCTGGGCGAACCTTCAGCGCCGTGGCACGCCACCTGCGATGCTTTGGAGCTCGGCATCAAAAGCAGGCCCAAACGCGATTGGCCAGATCAACGGCCATGTGCGGGTTCAAGTAGGCCGCGAACACCAGCAGCAGCACCAAGACGACACCGCTCTTGAGTAGCCAACGCACGACAGACTTGTTCACCCGATGGCTCCGCACTTGCCAGCCATACAAGCCCATCAAGCCGCAGCGGGCACCGGCTGCGCTGCGCGCGCGATGCCATGTTCGCGCACCGGCAGGTTGACCAAACCCGCAAAAATGCCCAGCGCAATGGCCAGCCACCACACCGATGTGTAGCTGCCTTGCAGGTCGTATAGGCGCCCGCCCAGCCACACACCGAGGAAAGAGCCTACCTGGTGGCTCAAGAAGATGAAGCCGCCCAGTGTTGACAGGTATTGCACGCCAAAGATCTGGGCCACCACGGCGTTGGTGGGTGGCACGGTGGACAGCCACAGCACACCCATAACCGCGCTGAAGAGGTAAACCGTGGTGGGCGACAGCGGCGTCAAGATAAACGCCAAGATCGCCACCGAGCGCAAAAAGTAGATGGCGCTCAGGATGTAGCGCTTGGGCATGCGCTGCCCGAGTGAGCCGGCCGCGTAGGTGCCCACCACATTGAACAGGCCAATCAAGGCCAACGCGGTGGTGGCCACCTGGGGCGCCAAGCCTTGGTCTTTCAGGTAGCTGGGCATGTGTACCCCAATGAAGACCACTTGAAAGCCGCATACAAAGTAGCCCGCCATCAGCAATTGAAAGCTGCGGTAGCCAAAGGCCTCGCGCAGGGCTTCAGGAATACTTTGTTGGGGACGCGCGGCACCCGTCTCAAACGCGGGTTCGCGCAGTCCGCGCGCCAGGGGCAGGATGATCAAGGCCATCAGCCCCAGGGCCAGCAGCGCGTTTTGCCAACCCAGACCGGCCCATTGCAGGCCGCCGAACTGCGCGCCGTTGATCAGACTGCTCTCGACCGGCACCATCAGAAATTGGCCGAACGAGCCTGCGGCAGCAGCCACGCCCATGGCCCAAGACCGTTTGGCCGGATCCACATTGCGGCCGATGACGCCATAGATCACGGCGTAAGTGGTGCCCGCCTGCGCGATGCCCAACAACACGCCTGCGCTGGCTGTGAACAGCAGCGGCGTGGGCGACAGAGCCATGGCTGCCAGGCCCACTGCGTAAATCGTGCCGCAGGCCAAGATCACGCGGTAAGCGCCCAGGCGGTCGGCCAGCATGCCCGCAAACAGTCCGGCCAGGCCCCAAGTGATGTTTTGCACCGCAATGGCGAAAGCAAAGGTCTCACGCGACCAGCCGCGCTCCATGGTGATCGGTTGTAGCCACAAGCCAAAGCCGTGGCGAATGCCCATCGACACGGTCACGATGGCGGCGCCGCAAAGCAGCACCTGGGCCATCGACAAGCGTGCGGGAGCGGTACGTACTTGAGCAGCATTCATGCGCGCATTGTCGTGGCGATTGCTCGCCCTGCCTGCTGACTGGTCTTGGAGGCCCGGCGATGCTCCGCAGCAACTGTGCGGCTCGCTCTGCCGGACCCGTCGGGCGTTACCGAAAGTGTGCGGCGAAAAGCGGTGCCAGCGGGCTACCTAGAATGCCGGCTATGGCAAGTTCAGCAAGCAGTACAACGGCAAAGAGTGGTGCAGCGGCCAAAAACAGCCCCGGCAGCTACGGCGAAGCGTCGATCCGTGTTTTGAAAGGGCTGGAGCCTGTGAAGCAGCGCCCCGGCATGTACACACGCACAGACAATCCGGTGCACGTGGTTCAGGAGGTGATCGACAACGCGGCTGACGAAGCGCTGGCGGGGCACGGCAAACGCATCGCGGTCACGCTGCACGCCGATGCGTCGGTCAGTGTGGAAGATGATGGCCGTGGCATTCCCTTCGGCCTGCACCCCGAAGAGCAGGTGCCGGTGGTGGAAATTGTCTTCACCCGGCTGCATGCGGGTGGCAAATTCGACAAGGGTGCGGGCGGGGCTTACAGCTTCAGCGGCGGCTTGCACGGCGTGGGCGTCAGCGTCACCAACGCTTTGGCCAAGCGGCTGGAAGTGACCGTGGCGCGCGAAGGCCAATTGGCGCGTTTGGTGTTCTCGGGTGGTGATGTCATCGAGAAGCTGCAAATCCGCGAGCGAACGGCAGCCGACCGCAAACAAGGCACCAGCGTGCGTGTATGGCCCGACGCCAAATACTTCGACAGCGGCGACTTGCCGAAGAACGAGCTGGTGCACCTGTTGCGCAGCAAAGCGGTGTTGATGCCCGGCGTTACGGTCACGCTAACGACTGAGAAAACGGGCGAGACGCAGACTTGGCTCTACAAAGGCGGCTTGCGTGACTATCTGCTGCAAGGCCTGCCGGCCGAGCCACTCATCCCGGTGTTTGAAGGTGAGCAGTACGCCAGCGGCAGCGAATCAGAAAACATTGCTGAAGGAGAGGGCGCCGCTTGGTGTGTGGCCTTTACCGACGACGGCAATACCCTGCGTGAGAGTTACGTCAACCTCATCCCGACGGTGGCTGGCGGCACCCATGAATCGGGCTTGAAAGACGGCCTGTTCAGCGCAGTCAAAGGATTCATTGAACTGCACGCGCTGCTGCCCAAGGGCGTCAAGCTGATGCCCGAAGACGTGTTTTCGCGCGCCAGTTTTGTACTGAGCGCCAAGGTCCTGGACCCGCAGTTTCAGGGCCAGACCAAAGAGCGGCTGAACAGCCGCGACGCGCTGCGCCTAGTGTCCAACTATGTGCGGCCCATGCTGGAACTGTGGCTGAACCAGCATGTGGACTATGGCAAGAAGTTGGCCGACCTCGTCATTCGCCAGGCGCAAACGCGCCAGCGTGCCAGCCAAAAAGTGGAGAAGCGCAAAGGCTCTGGCGTGGCCGTGCTCCCCGGCAAGCTGACCGACTGCGAAAGCCGCGACCTGGCTCTGAATGAAGTTTTTTTGGTGGAGGGTGACTCAGCCGGTGGCAGCGCCAAGATGGGCCGCGACAAAGAAACTCAGGCGATCTTGCCGCTGCGAGGCAAGGTGCTGAACGCCTGGGAAGTCGAGCGCGACCGGCTCTTTGCAAACAATGAAATTCACGATATTGCTGTGGCCATTGGGGTGGACCCGCACGGCCCGCTGGACGAGCCCGATTTCAGCGGTTTGCGCTATGGCAAGGTCTGCATCCTCAGCGACGCTGATGTGGACGGCTCGCACATCCAGGTGCTGTTGTTGACCTTGTTTTTCCGCCATTTCCCGCGCTTGATCGAGCGAGGTCATGTTTACGTGGCCCGCCCGCCGCTGTTTCGCGTGGATGCGCCGGCGCGTGGCAAAAAGCCAGCGACCAAGATGTATGCGCTGGACGAAGGTGAGCTGCAGGCCGCGCTGGACAAACTGCGCAAAGAGGGCCTGCGTGAAGCCGGTTGGACCATCAGCCGTTTCAAGGGCTTGGGCGAAATGAACGCCGAGCAGCTGTGGGAAACCACGCTTAACCCGGAAACGCGCCGCCTGCTGCAGGTGGCCTTTGGCAAATTGGGTTTTGATGCAGATGCCGCCTCACTGACCCGCTTGATGGGCAAGGGCGAAGCCGCTGCTCGGCGTGAGCTGATGGAACTGCATGGTGATGCCATTGAAATCGACATCTAGTTTCAGCACGTGCCTCTCTGGGGCGGGTCGGTGAGCATGAGCCCGGTCACGCTGGTGGCGCAAGACGCAGTTGCTGAGTCGCCGAACGCGGTGTCGGCCAGTGCGCGGGGTGCTCAGCCAGCAGACGCTGCCTTGGCACATGTTTTGTACGCAGGCTACTTTGGCCTGCGCCGCGAGCCCTTCTCCATCGCCCCCGACCCGCGCTTTCTCTTCATGAGCGAGCGCCACCGCGAGGCGCTGGCGCATTTGCTTTACGGCGTGCGCGGCGGCGGCGGGGTGGTGCTGCTCACGGGCGAAATCGGTGCAGGCAAAACGACGGTGTGCCGCTGCTTCCTGGAACAAATCCCACGTGACGTGAACGTGGCCTACGTGCTCAACCCGCGCCAGACTGTGCACGAACTGCTGGAGACGGTTTGCGAAGAATTCCACATCAGCCTGCCGCCGCGCCGTATGCGATCGGGGCTGAAGGATCTGATTGACGCGCTGAACCACTTTTTGCTGCAGACGCATGCCATCGGGCGTAGCAGTGTGCTGATCATCGATGAGGCACAAAACCTCAGCGGCGACGTGTTGGAACAGCTTCGCTTGTTGACCAACCTGGAAACGGCTGACCGCAAGTTGCTACAGATTGTGCTGATTGGGCAGCCCGAATTGGTGGCGATTTTGGAATCACCGCGCCTGGAGCAGCTGAGTCAACGCGTGATTGCGCGCTACCACCTGCGCACTTTGTCAGCGCCTGAAACGGCAAGCTACGTGAAGCACCGGCTCGTGGTGTCGGGCATTGGCGCGGCGCAGCCTTTCAGCGAGCCCGTTCTGCGGATGGTGCATGACATCTCGCGCGGGGTGCCCCGGCGCATCAACTTGCTGTGCGACCGGGCATTGCTGGGCGCCTACGCCAAAGGTAAAGCCTCGGTGACGAGCGACATTCTGGAAAAAGCGGCCGAAGAGGTGTTTGCAAAGCCTGCGCCGAGCCTGCAGTTGCGCCATGCCCATGTGCACAGCCGGCAACTGTGGATCCTGGTGGCCTTGGGTCTGGTTTTGGGATTGGCCTTGTCGGCCCTGCTGGCTTGGTGGCTGGTGCGCACCGGCGTGGCCACGGTGGCGCCCGCAGCCGCTTCCGCTGGTGCACGTGCGGCGGGTCAAGTGGTCGCACCCGCCAAGGTGGCCGTTCCCGCCTTGCCTGCGCCTGCTGGTGCGGCTTCCAAGCCGCAGCCCTGAGACCTACTTCATGTCCTACATTCTTGACGCCCTTCGCCGCGCCGACAGCGAACGTGACCGCGACCGAAGCGGCACGCCCAGCCTGCATTCGCAAATGCATGACTCTGTGGCGCCTATCGACACGCCGGATGAAACCGAGGAGCTGCGCAGCGCGCCGTGGCCCTGGAGCAAATTGTTGTTGGGGCTTGGCGCGGGTCTGCTGTTGGGTGCCACGGCCTGGTGGTTGATGGGCGGGCGTCCCGACGCAACGGGCAGCGAGCTTCAGGCGGCGGCGCCAGTTGCGCTTGCACCGCAGCCCGAGAATCTGGCGCCCGCGCCGGTCGCTGCGCCGGTGTCGCCCGTGGCAGGCTCAGCTTCTGGGCCCAGTTCGATTCCCGAACTCGCGCCGATGCCGCGCGTGCTGTCTGAGCCTGAGAGGAAGCTCGACAAAAAGGCCGAGAAGAAGCCTGAAAGGAGCAAGCCTGAGCGTGCCGAGCGGAAGGCACCTGTCGCAGCCCCCATCGAAGCACGCGACGTGGGCGCCGCCGAGTCTTCGGAGCGCGCGCCGCCTCCACTGATCGCGCCCAAACGCGCCAACCCAGCGGCTGAAACAAGCCGCGTGAAGCCTCTGGCGGAGTTGCCAGAAGGCCTGCGCCGCGAGCTGCCGCCTTTGGCCGTCAGCGGATCCATGTACTCGCCCGAACCGGGTTCGCGCATGTTGGTCATTGACGGGCAAGTGCTGCGCGAAGGCCAGCCCGTTCGGCCAGGTCTAACCGTAGAACGCATTGGCCCCAAAGCGGCCACCCTCAGCCTGCGGGGCGAGCGCTTCGAGCTGAGTTACTGAATCAACTTCTCCCCTCTTCATGCCTGATTTGTTTGATCTGCCCCCGTCGGGTGCTGCCGACAACCCCGACGCGGTCGCGCTGGCCGAGTTTGCCGAGCGCGCTTACCTTGAATACGCGCTCAGCGTGGTCAAAGGCCGTGCTTTGCCCGACGTGTGCGACGGCCAGAAGCCGGTGCAGCGGCGCATCTTGTATTCGATGCAGCGCATGGGCTTGGGCTACGGCAACTCGGGCGCGCCCAAACCCGTCAAAAGCGCACGCGTGGTGGGCGATGTTTTAGGTCGGTACCACCCGCACGGCGATACGGCAGCCTATGACGCGCTGGTGCGAATGGCGCAAGACTTTTCGCAGCGCTACCCGCTGATTGACGGCCAAGGCAACTTCGGTAGCCGCGACGGTGATGGCGCGGCCGCCATGCGCTACACCGAAGCCCGTTTGGCACCCATTGCGCGGCTGCTTCTGGACGAAATCGACGAAGGCACGGTCGACTTTCAGCCCAACTATGACGGCAGCACCGAAGAGCCGCGCCAGTTGCCGGGCCGCCTGCCCTTTGTGCTGCTGAACGGTGCCAGCGGCATTGCAGTGGGCTTGGCCACGGAAATCCCCAGCCACAACCTGCGCGAAGTGGCGGCTGCGGCGGTGGCCTTGATCCGCAACGACAAACTGCCTGACGACGAACTTCATGCGCTGCTGCCAGCGCCGGACTACCCGGGCGGCGGCCAGATCATCAGCTCCACCACCGACATTCGTGCGGCCTACGCCAGCGGGCGCGGCAGCTTGAAAGTGCGCGCGCGCTGGAAGATTGAAGACCTGGCGCGTGGACAGTGGCAATTGGTGGTGACGGAGCTGCCACCCGGCACCAGCTCGCAAAAGGTGCTGGAAGAAATTGAGGAGTTGTCCAACCCGAAGGTCAAGGCGGGAAAAAAGGCTTTGTCCACCGAGCAGGTCCAACTCAAAACCACCTTGCTGGCGGTACTCGACGCGGTGCGCGATGAATCAGGCAAAGAGGCGGCCGTGCGTTTGGTCTTTGAGCCACGCAGCCGCAGCGTTGAGCAACAGGAATTGATCAACGTGCTGCTGGCGCAGACCAGCCTGGAAACCAGCGCACCTATCAACTTGACCATGGTGGGCCTGGACGGCCGGCCGGTGCAAAAAAGTCTGCGCCAGATGCTGCTCGAATGGGCCAGCTTCCGCCAGACGACGGTGCAGCGCCGCACACAGCACCGGCTGGAGCGGGTGCTGGACCGCGTCCATGTGCTGGAAGGCCGGCAGCTGGTGCTGCTGAACATCGATGAAGTGATTCGCATCATTCGCGAGTCCGACGAACCCAAGCCGGCGTTGATGGCGCGCTTCAAACTCAGCGACCGGCAAGCCGAGGATATTCTTGAAATTCGCTTGCGCCAGCTCGCGCGGCTGGAAGCCATCAAGATCGAGCAAGAGCTGTCTTCGTTGCGTGAAGAACAGAAGAAGCTCGATGAAATTTTGGGTAACCCGGCGTCACTCAAGCGCGCGGTGATCCGTGAAATTGAAGCCGATGCCAAGGCCCACGGCGATGACCGCCGCACGCTGATTCAAGAGGAACGGCGCGCCATTTCAGAGGTGAAGGTCATTGATGAGCCGGTGACGGTGGTGGTCAGCATGAAGGGCTGGGTGAGGGCGCTCAAAGGGCACGAAACCGAAGCGGCCAGCCTGCAGTTCAAACCCGGTGATGCGCTCTACGGCCTGTTTGCCTGCCGCACGGTGGATACGCTGGCTGTGCTGGGCAGCAACGGCCGCGCCTACAGCGTGGCGGTGGCCGGGCTGCCTGGCGGGCGCGGTGACGGCGCTCCCATCACCACGTTGATTGATCTTGAAGCCGGCTCGCAGCCTGCGCACTATGTTGCTGGACCGAGCGACGCGATGCTGCTGCTGGCGCACACCGGTGGCACGGGTTTGTTGGCCAAGCTGGGCGACCTGCTGGGCCGCAACAAGGGCGGCAAGGCCTTCCTCAGCCTGGAGGCGGGTGAACAGGTTTTGCCGCCGGCAGTGGTTCGCGCCGGTGATACGCAGGTGGCATGTTTGGCCATGGACGGCAGGCTGCTGTGTTTTGTGCTTGACGAACTCAAACACCAGCCCAAAGGGGGCCGTGGCTTGACCCTGATGGATGTTGATACCAAGGCGCCGTTGGTGTCGGTGGCCGTGTGCCGTGAGGGCTTGACCGTGCGCGGCCAGGGCCGCGGCGGCAAGCCTAAAGAAGAGTTTTTGCGTGCCAATGCCTTGGCCACGTATGCGGGCAAACGCGCCCGTAAGGGTCACAAGATCGACGGCTTTGTCAGGCCGATGCAACTGATTGCTTGACTGATTTAGTTTTGAATTGCTGCGGTGCAGCAATTCGATTACATTGCGCAGCGTGCGAGGTACTGCTGCGCAACGCAGGCGTGCCACCGTCAGGTTCATCAACGGAGGATCACCATGTCAATCAATCCCTTTTCAGCCCTGATTCCTGGCGCAGCGTCGTTCAAAGACGCGCTGGCCGCCTTGCCTTCTTTGCCCGGTTTGCCGGCCATGCCTGGCTTGCCAAGCTTGCCTAACTTGGCGTTTGCCTGGCCCGAAATGCCCGTCCCCACACAGGAAGCTTTGGCTGCACGTGCCAGCGCGACTGACTTGCCTGTATTGAAGGCGCGTGAAGTTACCTTTGGCGGTAAAGACCGCGCGGTGCGTGCCTGGGCTTTGAGCCAGACCGGCGCTACGCTGGTTGCTGGCCGCCAAGCCGTGGTCTTTGTCGAAACCTCAACGCCGACCACGGCCGCCGCTGCGCACGCGCAGTGGCTCGGCTGGCAGCGGCAGACGGTTGCGAATGGCCACCCCACCTACTGTGTCGTGGTGCCCCGCCTGGGCTCGGACGCGGCTGATTCCGAACAGGGCTGCGAAGCCCTCAATGCCTGCCTGAAAGACGCCCGCGCCGCGCAAGCAGCCGTGGTGCTGAGGTTTGATGCGGCTTCAACCATGGTGCCCTGCCTGGCCAGCGCGCCGCAGCGTGTTGCTGAATTGGTGCTGGGCCCCTTGCCGCTGTGGCCGTTGCCCACCGTGCAGGCGGGTGTTCACCCGTTGAGCACCTTGCATTCGATGTTTGGTTGGATGGACAACGGCAGCTTCAATGCCCTGACCAAGGCCGCGTGGCAAGTGATGGACCACCCCTTGGCCGCCACAGCCGCGCCGGCGCTGGTTCAGGCTGCGGTATGGCAAGACCAACTGGCCCGTGCGGCACTGCCGGGTGAGACTTCGGCGCAAGCCCTGGCCGCGGCCCTGGGCCCGTGGTTGGTTTCGGGTGTAGCCGGCGTGCTGGCTGACGACTGGGCGCTGCGCCGGGTCGCCGCTTCGGCCAAAGCCGAGTGGCCTGTGCGCGCCGTGTTCTCTGCTGAAGAGTCCGAAGCCACCCGCGCTTGGGCACAAGACTACGTGCGTGACCTGTTCGGTGCTTGGGGCGCCGCCAGCCAAGTGGTGATGGGCGCCGGCGTGGGCTTGCCACTGTCCAAGCGTGCTGCGCCGGTACAGCCTGTGGTCGCCAAGCCGGCCGCCAAGCGGGCTGAGAAAGTCGAAGTGAAGCCCGCAGCGAAGCCTGCAGTGAAGCCTGCAGCCAGGGCGGCAGCGAAGCCCGTTGCCGACCGTCGCCCGGTGGCAGCGCCGACCAAGCCGCGCGTGGTGGCCAAGCCTGACGACTTAGAGGTCATTGAAGGCATCGGCCCGCAAATCGCCAAGCTGTTGAACCAAGATGGCATCACGACCTTCGAAGGTCTGTCGCGTGCGACCCTCGCACGTTTGAAAAAGGTGCTGACGGCCGCAGGCCCGCGCTTTGCGATGGCCAACCCCGGCACATGGGCGCAGCAGGCAGGGTTGCTGGCGCGTGGCGACAAAGCCGCGTTTGAAGCTTTGACGAAGCGCCTGCGCGCGGGTGTCGCGGTTTGATGCGCGCGGTTTGATGCGTTGAGTGCCTCGGTTTTGCACGGGCAAACCCGTGTAAAACCGGCTGGGCGGTGTGATCAGCCGCCCAGCTTGACGCCGGTGCGCCCGGTGAGTTGCCGCGTGATGGCGGCCTTAACGACCAAATTCAGCGGCGGCAAGTTTTCCGATACCGCCAGCAGCGCGCGGCGTGCCAGCTTGGCTGGACCCTGCTCAGCGGTAAACAGCTTGACGATGGCATTGGTGCCCAGGTAGGTGGGCAAGGTGCTGCGCCGGTGCTCGTCCCCGTAGGCTGCCAGAACGTCGGCGCGGCCGATATCTCGCCCGGCCGCACGCGCCGCCTCCAGTGCTTTGCTCAATATTTCCACGCCGTACAGACCGAAGTTGTAGCCGTGCGCCGTAACCGGGTGCATGCCCACAGCGGCGTCACCCACCAAGGCAAAACGCGGCGCGGTGAAGCGGTGCGCGTAAACGCCCACCAAGGGGTAGTGGTGCCGTTTGCCAGCGGACTGCAGGCGCCCCAATGATTCGGGTGCCTGTTGCTGAACGCGAGCAACAAACTCGTCGTCGGACAGGGCCAGCCATTCAGGCGCGCGGTTGCTGTCCACCGTGATCACAGCCGAGCACTGCCGGCTGTTCAGTGGCAGTAGCGCCAAGGTGTTTCCATAGCGAAAACACTCCCAAGCGATGCCGCCCGATTCGGCCTCGTGGGTCACTCGGCCCACCACCACGCTGCGCGCAAAGTCGTGCACCGAGGCGCCGATGCCTGCCATGCGCCGCACATTGGAAAAACGGCTGTCGGCGGCCACTACCAGCGGCGCGCTGAAGCGGCGTCCATCGGCAAGCGTAACCGTGCCGCAATCGGCTTCGAACGCCAACGCGGTAACCGGCGCACTGAATTCCACCTTCACGGCGGGCTGTTCGCAGGCTGCGCGCCAAGCCGCCTGGCGGATCAAGTGGTTGGGCACCAACCAGCCCAGCGCTTCCAGGCCCGTACCGGTGGCAGTGAAGTGCAGCGAGGACGCCTTGGCATCACCGTCCACCACGCGCGCTTCGCGCAGGGGCGCCACCTCGTCGGCCGCGATATGGGCCCACAAGCCCAGCCGCTCCATGATGCGGCGACCGCGGTGGGTGAGCGCAATTTCGCGGCCATCTTCAGCCGGGTTCTCGATGGATGCCAGAGGCGCCTGCTCGAGCACTTGGCAGCTCAGCCCCTTATCGCCCAAGCTCTTGGCCAAAGCCAGCCCTGCCGGGCCAGCGCCCACGATGACGGTGTCGCTGCGTAGAGCGGTGTCGGTGTATTTTGACATGGCAGGATCATAGGCTCCTGCCAGCGTCACTGCTCGGTCAAGGCCGTCGCTTGCTCAAGCCCACCAGCAAGGCCACGGCCAGCAGGACGGCGAATGAGGCCAGGCTCCAGAATTCATAGGGCACACCCCACAAAGTACCGGCGGCATCGGCGCACGAGGCACGTGCCGCAAATACTTCGGGCGCCAGGCCATCCAATCCCGAGCCCGAAACGATGCGGTCAGCCAAGGTCAAGTTGCAAGACTGTGAACGGCTGGCGACAAAGTGCTGCCACAAGGCCGCAGCCATGCCACAGACCGCTAAGAGGCCAACGCCAGCAGCCGAGGCGAGTGAACCCGCGCGGCTGCGCCACACCAGACCCAACAATGCCACGAGGGCAACGCACATCATGATCATGCGCTGCAAGATGCACCAGGGGCAGGGCTGCATATCCAGCACATGCTGCGTGAACAGCGCCAAGCCTGTGCCTATGACACACAAGCCAATCGCCAGCGTAAAAAGCCGGGAGGGATTGCTGAAAAACGGGCTCATTCAGTCTCGGCAATCAGTTCAATCTCTACGCATGAGCCGAGCGGTAGCTGTGCAACACCAAAAGCGCTTCGGGCGTGCGAGCCTATTTCGGGCCCGAATACGCGGCCCAGCAATTCCGAACAGCCGTTGGTCACCAAGTGCTGCTCGGTGTAGGTGGGTGTGCTGTTCACCAGGCTCATCACCTTGACGATGCGGCGCACTTTGGCCAGGTCGCCCACGGCGGCCTGCAGGGTGCCCATGAGGTCAATGGCCACGGCTTCGGCCGCTGCCTTGCCTTCTTCGGTACCCATGTCCAGGCCCAGTTGCCCGACCCACGGTTTGCCGTCGCGTTTGGCGATGTGGCCGGATAAAAAGACCAACGAGCCGCTGCGCGCAAAGGGTACGTAAGCTGCAGCCGGAATGGCCACAGGAGGCAAGCTGATACCCAGCTCGGCCAGGCGTTTTTTGATGCTCATGGGGTGCCCTGAAAACGTGTTGGAGGGAGCAGGCCATCCGTGGCCAACGACCCCCTTCGTGAGCCTGCCCCTGGGGGGCAAGACGTGCTAGCAAGAATCCTACACTGGAGCCATGCCTTTGATGTCGCGCGGCCCCTGGAGCCTGGTGCTGGCGCTCATGGCGGTGCCTTTGGGCGCGGCCGTTCAGTTGCAGCAGGCCGAAGTGGCTGGCCCGGTGGCAGGTGCAGTGATGGTCTTGATCGCTGTGATGGCCTTGCTGTGCTCGGGCTTGATACATAAGTTTGGCTCTTCGCCCCTTGCGGGCGGGCATCAAGGGGCTCGCCAGTTGAGCATCGCGCTGGCCACCCTGGCTGTGGCCGGCCTGGCCTTCTCGTTCACCGATTGGCGCGCCCAAAGCCGGCTTGCCGACGCGCTGGCGCCCACGCTGGAAGGCCAAGATATTGAGCTGGTGGGCGTGGTGGTGGGCCTGCCGCACGTAGGGCCGCAGGGCACCCAGTTCGAGCTGAGCGTTGAATCGGCCCGCCTTCGGGGCCAGACCATCCCGGTGCCGCAGCTCGTCCGCCTGAGTTGGGTGACCGGTTGGGACGGCGAAAGCCTGCTCGCGTCGCCGCCGGCCAACATCGTGGCGGGTGACCGCTGGCAGGTGCCGGCGCGCCTCAAAAGGCCGCACGGCGCTTTCAACCCGCATGGCTTTGATCTGGAGCTGTGGATGTTTGAGCGGGGGCTTGGAGCCAGCGGCAGTGTCAGGCCCGGTGCGCAGCGCTTGGCCGTAACGCAGCAAAACCCCATCGACCGTCTGCGCCAGCGCGCCCGAGATGCCGTCCTGCGCCATGTGGCCGATGCCCAAGCTGCAGGCGTCTTGGCCGCGCTGGCCGTGGGCGACCAGGCGGCCATCGAACGCGATGACTGGGACCTGTTCCGCAAAACCGGCGTGGCGCACGCTTTAAGCATCAGTGGTTTGCACATCACGATGTTTGCCTGGCTGGCGGCTGCTGCCGTTCGGCGGCTGTGGCGCCTTTCCGCGCGAGCCATGCTGGCGCTGCCCGCGCCCGACGCGGCGCGTTGGGGCGGTTTGGCCTTGGCCGTGTTTTACGCCTTGGTTTCGGGCTGGGGTGTGCCGGCCCAACGAACCGTGTGGATGCTGGCCAGCGTGGCCTTGTTGCAAGCTTTGGGGCGGCGCTGGCCGTGGCCACTGGTCTGGCTGGTGGCCGGGTGTACGGTGGTGTTGATTGACCCCTGGGCGTTACTACAGCCGGGTTTTTGGCTCAGTTTTGTAGCGGTGGGTGTGCTCATGGCGTCTGAACCGGCTTCAGGCGTGCCGGCGCCAGTCGAAGGGATGGGGTTTAGGGGGCTCAGGGAACATTTGCGAGCGGGTATTCGCACGCAATGGGTGGCTTCGGTGGCTTTGGCGCCCTTGTCTTTGATCTTCTTTCAGCAGGTGTCCGTCATCGGATTGGTGGCCAATGTGCTGGCCATTCCGTGGATCACCTTGGTGGTCACGCCTCTGGCCTTGCTGGGCCTGTTGTGGCCGCCGCTGTGGGCGCTGGGGGCATGGAGCGTGCAGGTTCTGGTGCACCTGCTGGCGCTGCTGGCGTCACTGCCCTGGGTGCAGTGGAGCGCTGCTGCAGCGCCCGCCTGGGCGGCGGCGGCCGGTTTGCTGGGTGGTCTGCTGTTGGTGCTGCCTTTTCCTTGGCGC
Source organism: Rubrivivax sp. (assembly GCA_965249635.1). Taxonomy (GTDB): domain Bacteria; phylum Pseudomonadota; class Gammaproteobacteria; order Burkholderiales; family Burkholderiaceae_C; genus Rubrivivax. The sequence goes on from OZ252249.1 coordinate 1,806,727, forward strand.
CTGCGCTGGCTGGGCTTGCCCTTGATGTTGCCGCTGTTGGTGCCCGCAGGCTCTGCGCCGCGTGAGGGTGAAGTCGAGCTGGTCGCCGTTGATGTCGGCCAGGGCACGGCCGTGTTGGTGCGCACGCGCCAGCACCTGCTCTTGTATGACGCCGGGCCGAGCTATTCCCCGCAGTCGGATGCGGGCAGCCGCAGCCTGCTGCCGCTGCTGCGGGCGCGCGGCGAGACGGCCATCGACACGCTGGTGCTCAGCCACCGCGACGCCGACCACATTGGCGGCGCGCAGTCTGTATTTGCCGGCACCACGGTGCGCAGCAGCTTGAGCTCTTTGGAACCCGGCCATCCGCTGTTGGCGCGATTGCCGTCTCATCGGACCTGCGTGGCGGGCCAGCAGTGGGTTTGGGACGGCGTGCAGTTCGAAGTGCTTCACCCCACGGCCGATGACTTCCAGCGCAAGCTCAAGAGCAATGCGCTGAGCTGTGTCATTCGGGTGAGCGATGTGCACGGACCGCGCCTGCTTTTGACGGGCGATATCGAAGCCGAACAAGAGGCCGAGTTGCTGGCGCGCACGCCCCCGAGCAGCCTGCGTGCGCCTTTGTTGCTGCTGCCACACCATGGCAGCCGAACTTCGTCAACGTCAGCCTTTTTGCAGGCCGTGCAACCGCACCACGCCGTCGCCCAAGTGGCTTACCGCAGCCGATATGGTCACCCGGCGCCTGAGGTTGAAGCGCGTGTTGCGGCGCACGGCGTAGCCTTGTTCCGCAGCGACTACTGCGGTGCTTGGTCCTGGCCATCGGCGCCTGCCTCGCTTGCCGGTGCCGTGTTGGGAGCAGGCTTCGGCGCTTCAAACCCTGGAGTTTCAGACCCGGGTAGCTGCGAGCGCCAACGGCGGCGGCGCTATTGGCACCACCTTGGCCCAGAGATTGCAACGCCATAGCCAGCCCTTTCAGGACTGCGTGCCAAATGCCCGGCCGTGCGCGAAGATGGGGCTTGTCTCAGGAGAGTGCCTTGTCCATCCACGTTGCGCTGCACCACGTCACCCGCTACCGCTACGACCGGCGCGTCAGCCTGTCGCCGCAAGTGGTGCGCCTGCGGCCAGCGCCGCACTGCCGCACCCCCATCGTCAGCTATTCGTTGAAGGTTGAGCCGGCGCAGCACTTCATCAATTGGCAGCAAGACCCGTTTTCCAACCACCTGGCGCGGCTGGTGTTTCCTGAGAAAACCAGCGAGCTCACCGTGACCGTTGACCTCGTGGCCGAAGCGGCGGTCTACAACCCGTTTGACTTTTTTTTGGAGCCCGCTGCTGAACAATTTCCATTTGCCTACGAGCCCGAGCTGGCGCATGACCTCGCGCCCTATCTGGCCAAGGCCGCAGCGACGCCGCGCCTGCAAGTGCTCGTCGACAGTGTTTCGCGTACCCCCCGTCGCATCATCGACTTCTTGGTCGAAGTCAACCAGCGCTTGCAGCAGGACATCGCCTATCTCATCCGCTTGGAGCCGGGCGTACAAACGCCTGAAGAAACCTTGCTCAAGGGCTGCGGGTCGTGCCGCGACACCGCTTGGCTCTTGGTGCAACTGCTTCGGCATTTGGGCTTGGCCGCGCGTTTTGTTTCAGGCTATTTGATCCAGCTGGTGCCCGACGTCAAACCGCTCGATGGCCCCAGCGGTGCCGATCGCGATTTCACCGACCTGCATGCCTGGTGTGAGGTGTATCTGCCCGGCGCCGGCTGGGTTGGACTGGACCCCACCTCGGGCCTGCTGGCGGGCGAGGGGCATATCCCGGTGGCCTGCACGCCGGAGCCTTCAACCGCAGCGCCGATCAGTGGCGCCGTCGATGAGTGCGAGGTGAGCTTCGAGCATGAGATGACTGTCACGCGTGTGCACGAATCGCCGCGTGTGACCAAGCCCTACACCGGCGCGCAATGGGCTGCCATCAAAGCCCTTGGGCATGAGGTTGACCATCAACTGAACCATCAAGACGTTCGCCTGACCATGGGTGGTGAGCCGACCTTCGTGGCCGTGGCCGACCGCGATGCAGCCGAGTGGAATACCGCTGCGCTGGGCCCGACCAAACGCGGCCTGGCCAACGAGCTGACCTTGCGTTTGATGGCGCATTACGGGCAGGGCGGCTTCTTGCACTTTGGCCAAGGCAAGTGGTATCCGGGCGAACAATTGCCGCGTTGGGCGCTGAGCATTGCATGGCGCGCGGACGGGCAAGCGTGCTGGGGCAACCCGGCGCTGTTTGCCGACGAACGAGAGACTCACCCTTACACCGTCGCTGATGCGCAGCGCTTCGTGCACGGCCTGGCCAAACGGCTGGGCCTGGCCAACCGGTTTGCACAGCCTGCTTACGAAGACGCCTGGTACTTCGCTTGGCGCGAAGGGCGTTTGGCGGTGAACGTGGACGTGCTCAACAGCAAGCTCGACGACGCGCAAGAGCGTGCACGATTGGCGCGAGTTTTCGACCAGGGTTTGAGCCAGTCCGTGGGATACGTGCTGCCTTTGAAACGAAATTCCCAAGCTGAATCCACAGCGGCAACATGGTCCAGCGACCTATGGCCGGTGCGCGGTGAGCGCCTGTGCCTGACGCCGGGCGATTCGCCCATGGGCTACCGCTTGCCACTGGACACGCTGCCCTGGATAGCGCCGGCGCAGCGTGAACCCGTGTTTGAGCTCGACCCGTTTGCAGCGCAAGCGCCCTTGCAGACCGTGCCGCCCGTGCCGCCAGTGGCACCTGTACGCGCTGCCTCACGCCCTGCTGCGCTGCGCAGCGCGGTGGCACCAGCAGCGGCCAAGCCAGAAGCCGAGCCCTTGATTCGCACAGCGCTGTGCGTGGAGGTGCGCAACCCGCAGCGCGCTCAATCCGGTAAAGCTGGCAAGGCCGGCAATACCAGCAAGGCCGGCGTGCTCTACGTATTCATGCCGCCCCTGGTTCAGCTGGAGGACTATCTTGAGCTGTTGGCTGCGGTCGAAGCCACTGCACAAGAGCAAGGTGTGAAGCTGGTGCTCGAAGGCTACCCGCCGCCGCGTGACGTGCGCTTGAAGCTGTTGCAAGTGACCCCCGACCCTGGCGTGATCGAAGTCAATATTCACCCGGCTCACAACTGGGATGAGTTGGTAGACCACACCGAATTTTTGTACGACGCGGCGCACCAAACACGCCTGTCCACTGAGAAGTTCATGCTGGACGGCCGGCACACGGGCACCGGGGGCGGTAACCACTTTGTTCTGGGCGGTGCCACACCAACGGACAGCCCCTTCCTGCGGCGGCCGGATGTGTTGGCCAGCCTGCTGGCCTATTGGCATAACCACCCCAGCTTGAGCTATCTATTCAGCGGCATGTTCATCGGGCCCACCAGCCAGGCACCGCGTATTGATGAAGCGCGTAACGACCAGGTTTATGAGCTTGAAATTGCCTTGGCTGAAATCGAAAACCAGCTCGCGCTGCACGGTGAGTGCCCGCCGTGGATGGTGGACCGCGCGCTGCGCAATCTCTTGGTCGATGTCAGTGGCAACACCCACCGCAGTGAGTTCTCGATCGACAAACTGTATTCACCCGACGGACCGACAGGCCGCCTGGGCTTGCTGGAATTGCGCGCCTTCGAAATGCCGCCCCATGCACACATGAGCTTGGCGCAGCAATTGCTGTTGCGGGCGCTGGTGGCGCGGTTTTGGCGCGAGCCGTACAAGGGCGGCGCCAACACCCGCCTGACGCGTTGGGGCACCACGCTGCACGACCGCTTCTTGCTGCCCACCTTTGTGCAGATGGACTTTGACGATGTCATCACCGAGCTGCAAGCAGCGGGCTTTGCATTCGACGCGGCTTGGTTTGCACCGCACCTGGAATTCCGCTTCCCGGCACTGGGTGAACATGCCACGCAAGGGGTGCGTCTGAATTTGCGCGCAGCCTTGGAGCCCTGGCATGTGCTGGGTGAAGAGGGCGCGGCCGGCGGGACTGCGCGTTATGTCGATTCATCCTTGGAACGCCTTGAGCTGAAGGTCAGCGGCCTGAACAGCAACCGCCACGCAGTGACCGTGAATGGCGTGACCGCACCGCTGCAAGCCACGGGCCGCGCGGGCGAGTTGGTTTGCGGTGTGCGCTTCAAGGCGTGGCAACCTTGGTCGGCCTTGCACCCCACCATCAACTCGCACGCGCCCTTGACCTTCGACATCGTCGACCTGTGGTTGCAGCGGTCCATCGGCGGCTGCCGCTACCACGTGGCACACCCGGGCGGGCGCAACTACGACAGCTTCCCCATCAACGCCTATGAGGCCGAGAGCCGACGCTTGGCGCGCTTTTTCAGCATGGGCCATACACCGGGCCCTATGAGCGTGAAGCCGGCCGTGGTGAGCCCGGAATTTCCGTTTACCCTTGATCTCAGGCAGCACCGCCCACCCGCAGGCGTCAAAGCCCCTCTGTGACCCTAAAAGCGATCCGGAATGTGAGCTTGAATGTGACACTGAAATCCTGTCCCAAGGGTTGGCGCGTTTGAGCGCGTTGAATGGCCCCGGCAAGCCAGCTGTGCAGCGCGCGCTGCCGCTGGACGCCACCGCGCTGCCGTCCACGGGCGAGGCCTTGCTGCGCCGCGCCTGGCCGGCCGAAGGCGGGGTCTTTGACGAGCTGAGGCAAGCCGATGGTCGCCTACGGTCGTCCTGGGCGCGCATGGCGCAGCTCATGCCACCGGCGTTCTCTGGTGTGGACGCTGCGGCTTCATTGGACCGGCGGCTGACGCAGGTGGTTGAGCGCATTCGACAAGACGGCGTCACCCACAACGTTTTCAGTGAAACTGGTGTGGCCGCGCGGCCTTGGTCGCTGGAATTGCTGCCGATGATCATTGAGGCGGCTGATTGGTCTCGCATTGAACGCGGTGTTGCGCAGCGCGCGGCTGTGCTGCAGGCGCTGCTGGACGACGTTTACGGGCCCCAACAGGTGCTGCACGAAGGCCTGTTGCCGCCCGCCCTGGTGCTGCGCCACCCGGGCTATTTGCGGCCCTTGCAGGGCGTTGCGGTGCCCGGCGGACAACGTCTCTACATCTTGGCCTTTGACCTGGTGCGCGCTGCGGACGGGGCTTGGTGGGTGCTGGCCCAGCGCACGCAAAGCCCGTCGGGGCTGGGTTATGTGATGCACAACCGCTTGGTTATCTCGCGCCAGTTTCCCGATGCCTTCCGCGAGCTGGAGGTGCAGCACTTGGCCTCGGGGTTCAGGCGCCTGCTGGACACGCTCGAGGCGCGCGCGCGCCTGGTGGCACGCGGCCAAGCGCCACGCCTTGTTTTCCTCACCTCCGGGCTCTACAGCGAAACCTATTTCGAGCACGCGTACTTGGCGCGTTATTTGGGTTTGCCGCTGGTGGAGGGCAGTGACCTCACCGTGTTGGCCGAAGGGCTCTACCTGAAAACGGTCGAGGGCTTGCAGCCCGTTCACGGCGTGCTGCGGCGCCTGGATGACGACTTCTGCGACCCGCTGGAGCTGCGGCCCGATTCCGCATTGGGCGTGCCGGGCCTGCTGCAGGTGGCGCGCGCGGGCAAGGTGGTGCTGGCCAATGCGCTGGGCAGCGCGTTTCTCGAGTCACCTGCGTTGATGGGTTTTTTGCCGGGCATCGCGCAGCACCTCTGCGGGCAGGCGCTGGACATGCCTTCGGTGCCCAGCTGGTGGTGCGGTGAGCCAGCGGCATGGGCGGATGTGCAGCAGCAAATGGCGGGCAAATTGCTGCGCAGCACCTTTCCTCAAGGCGGCCGAACCTCGCAGGTGCATGAGTTCTCAGCTGCGGCAATTGCCAGCGACCCTGAAGCCTGGACGCTGCAAAACCAGATGCGCTTTTCGCGCGCACCAACCTGGGGCCAAGGTGCGGTGCAGCCGCGCCCTGCTGTGGTGCGTGTTTACGCCGTGGCGGATGTGCAGGGCCGTTGGCACGTGTTGCCCGGCGGCATGACCCGCGTTGCGCCGCGTGAATACGCCAGCTCCTCCATGCAGCGCGGCGGCACCAGCCTGGACACTTGGGTGTTGAGCGATGCACCGGTCGACCCCTTTTCCATGTTGCCACCGCGCTTAACGGCCGCCGACATCCGCCAGCGGCGCAGCCCTGTCAGCAGCCGCACCGGTGAAAACCTGTTTTGGATGGGGCGCTACACCGAGCGCACAGAGCAGCAAGTTCGGCTGGTGCGGTGCCTTTTGCAGGTGGTCGACACCGACAACGACGCCGACGGCGCAGCCCTGTTGGTGATGTCCCAACTGGCGACCCTGGCGGGACTGGTGTCAGAGGCTGTTCCCACGCTGGGGCAGTCCAAGCACCTGTTCCAGCGGGCGTTGCTGGCCGAACTGAGCCGTGCCGAAGGCGGCTTCAGTGTGAGCTTCAATCTGCACGCGCTTGAACGCACCGCTCAAGCTTTGCGCGAACGCTTGTCGGTCGAGCAATGGGGGCTGATGCGCCAGATGGGCCTTGACTTCGCCGCAGCGCTGGCTGGCGCTTCCGGGCATTTGCCCAGCCCGACCCGCGTGACCGGCGCGCTCGACCAACTGGCCTTGCAATTGGCTGCGGCCACAGGCGCGCAGACCGACCGCATGACACGAGACCACGGCTGGCGCTTGCTGACCGTGGGCCGCCTTATCGAGCGTTTGGTGGGCCTGTGCGCGCGCTTGGAACGTTTTGCTGCTGAGCAAATTTTGGTGAGTGCCAGTGGCGTCGAGCTGCTGCTGGACTTGTTCGACAGTGCCATCACGTTCCGCGCGCGCTACCAGCGGCACGATGACCTCATGGCGCTGACCGAGTTGCTGGTGATCGACAACGCCAACCCGCGCGCGCTGGCCGGTGTGCTTCGCCGCCTGCGTACCGAACTACGCAAGCTGCCGGGTGATTCTGCATGGCACGACCTGCTGCTCAGTCGATTGCCGGCTGAAGGCGCGGGCTTGAGCTTGGAAGCTCTTGACGGTTTGGATGACAGCCAAGCCCAGCGGCTGCTGCGCGAGCGTGCCCTTCAGTTGGGTGCAGCCGCCAGCTCGTTGGCCGACGACATCAGCCATCGTTATTTCACGCTGCCCGGCGGCGCTGACCAGGCGCAGTTGGTATGAGCGCGTCCGGCTTGATCAGCTCGTCCAACTCAGCCGTTGAGAGCCGGCCCGACAGCCTGGCATTGGACATCCACCACGAGACCACCTACGGCTATGCACAACCTGTGGCGCAGTCGCACCATGTGGCGCATTTGAAGCCCTTGCAAGACCAGGCTCAGGTGCTGCTTGATTTCGAGTTGACCGTGAGCCCGCATCCCGACGCGTGGCGTGAAAGCCTGGACAGTTTTGGCAACGGCTGTGTGCACTTTGCTCTATCGCAACCCCACCGTGAGTTGCGCGTGCAGGCTCGCAGCCGCGTTCGGGTTTGGGACCGCTTTACCTTACTCGATGCTCAGGCTGGCGAGCCTTGGGAAAGCCTGCGCGACCGCATGCGATATGTGGCCCGCGCGCCCTATGACCCGGCGGTGCAGTTTGTTCAACCTTCGCCCTTCGTCCCTCGGCTTGAAGCGCTGCGCGGTTATGGGCTGGCTGCCTTTGAGCCGCAGGTGCCCACCGCCCGGGCCGCCTTGGCCTTGATGCAAAGAATTCATGCAGACTTCGAATATCACAGCAGCAGCACGGCGGTGGATACGCCTGTCGCGCAGGCCTTCGCCCAACGCTCTGGCGTGTGCCAAGACCTCGCACACGTGATGATTGGCGCCTGCCGCATGGTGGGTGTGCCGGCGCGTTATGTCAGCGGCTACCTGCTTACCCATGCGGCAGACGGCGGCCAAGCCATGGTCGGCGCCGACGCTTCCCACGCCTGGGTGCAGGTGTACGCGCCCGGCACACCGGGCCTGCCGGCAGATGGTTGGCTGGATTTCGACCCCACCAACAACCGCATACCCGGCTTGGAACACGTGCGCCTGGCCGTCGGGCGCGACTATGGCGACGTCACGCCTTTGCGTGGCGTCATTCGCGGCGGTGGCCGGCATACCTTGAGCGTGGGGGTCACCACGCGCCGCTGGCCCGGTGCCGCTGCGCTGGGCCCGGTTGTTGCTAGTTGACCCAGGCAAAGACAGGACGAGACCATGAAACACCCCTTCGACGAAATGCGCAGCGGCGCCAACGACGTCAGGGAGCACTACGCCGCCTTTGAGCATTGGCTGAAGTCGCAACCCGAAGACACCATGCGGGCGCGCCGCGAAGAGGCCGAAGTCATCTTCCGCCGTGTCGGCATCACCTTTGCCGTGTATGGCGCCAAAGACGAAGACGGCGCTGGCACCGAACGGCTCATCCCCTTTGACTTGATTCCCCGCGTCATCCCCCGGCACGAATGGGCCGACATGGAACGCGGCCTGGTGCAGCGTGTCACTGCGCTCAACCGCTTCATTCAAGACATCTACCACGACCAAGATATCTTGCGCGCCGGCCTGGTGCCGGCGGACGCCGTGATCAACAACGCGCAGTTCCGGCCAGAGATGAGCGGCGTGAAAGTACCCGGCGGCATTTATGCGCACATTGCCGGCATTGACATCGTGCGCGCGGGCAATGCCGACGGCAGCGGCAACTACTACGTGCTGGAAGACAACCTGCGTGTGCCCAGCGGCGTGAGCTACATGCTTGAGGACCGCAAGATGATGATGCGGCTGTTCCCCGAGCTGTTTGTGCGCAACCTCGTGGCGCCTGTGGCCCATTACCCCGACATGCTGCTGGAGACCTTGCGCGCTGTGGCGCCGCCTGCGGTGAACGAGCCCACCTGCGTGGTGCTGACGCCGGGCATGTACAACAGCGCCTACTTCGAGCACGCCTTCCTGGCGCAGCAAATGGGCATTGAGCTGGTTGAAGGCCAAGACCTGTTTGTGCGCGATGACTTTGTCTACATGCGCACCACGCAAGGCCCCAAGCGTGTGGACGTGATTTACCGCCGCGTGGACGACGACTTTCTCGACCCCCGCGCCTTCCGTCCCAACAGCACCTTGGGTTGCGCCGGGCTGCTGGATGTCTACCGCAAAGGCAATATCAGCCTGTGCAATGCCATCGGCACAGGCATTGCCGACGACAAAAGCATCTACCCCTATGTGCCGCAGATGATCGAGTTTTACCTCGGTGAAAAACCCATCCTGCACAACGTGCCCACCTACATGTGCCGCAAGCCCGACGACTTGGCTTATGTGCTGGCGCACATGGCGGAACTGGTGGTCAAAGAAGTGCACGGCGCCGGTGGTTACGGGATGCTGGTGGGCCCGGCCGCTAGCAAGGCGGAGATTGAAGAATTCCGAACGGTGGTCAAAGCCAACCCGAGCAATTACATCGCCCAGCCCACCCTGAGCTTGTCAACCTGCCCCACCTATGTGGAGCGCGGCATTGCGCCGCGCCATATCGACCTGCGGCCCTTTGTGTTGTCGGGCAAGAGCGTGCAGATGGTGCCCGGTGGCCTCACGCGCGTGGCGCTGAAAGAAGGCTCACTGGTTGTCAATTCCTCCCAGGGCGGTGGTACCAAAGACACCTGGGTGCTCGAGTAATTTCGCAGAAGGAGACGCAGCATGTTGTCCCGCACCGCCGACCATTTGTTCTGGATGAGCCGCTATATGGAGCGCGCCGAGAACACCGCGCGCATGTTGGACGTGAACTACCAAACCGCCCTGATGCCGCAGTCGGCCGACGCGGCCGAGCAGGGCTGGCGCGGCCTGCTGAGCATCAGCGAGCTGACGGCTGCGTTCAATCAACGTGGGCAATCGGTTTCAGCACAGCACGTCATGGATTTCATGGTGCGCGACGAGAACAACCATTCCAGCATTTGGAGTTGCCTGCGTGCAGCCCGCGAAAACGCGCGCGCGGTGCGCGGCACCTTGACCACTGAAGTGTGGGAAACGCAAAACCAGACTTGGCTTGAATTCAACCGCTTGCTCAAAGAAGGCGCGTTCGAGCGCGACCCGGGTGCATTCTTTGAATGGGTGAAGTTCCGCTCGCACTTGAGCCGCGGCGTCACTGTGGGCACCATGTTGATGGACGATGCCCTGCACTTCATCCGCATCGGAACTTTTTTGGAGCGCGCTGACAACACCGCGCGCTTGCTCGATGTGAAGTTTCACGCGCTCACTGGAGGCGAGTACTTCGGCGCAGCGGCCCAAGGCAAAGAAAGCCATGAAGTTGACTTCTACCACTGGAGTGCGATCTTGCGCTCGGTGTCGGGTTTTGAGATTTATCGCAAGGTGTACCGCAATGTCATCTTGCCGGAAAAAGTCGCTGAACTGCTCATCTTGCGGCCCGATATGCCGCGCTCGTTGGCGGCCAGCATGAACGAGGTGGTGGCGAATTTGCAGCACATCGCCAACCAGCAAAGTGGTGAGACTTTGCGCAAAGCCGGCCGCCTACAAAGTGATCTGCGTTATGGCCGTATCGACGAAATCCTGATGACCGGCCTGCACGCCTTTCTCACCCAGTTCCTGGACCGCGTCAACGACCTGGGTGCTGGCATCGGTCGCGACTTTCTTGTGCCAGTGGCAGCTTGAGCAGGTTTTCAAGAACAGGTATGTAGAGCCTGGCCGGCTGGCGTCGGTTGCGGGGCAGCCGGGCTTCGGGGCGGCAGTAGGCCTTTTGCCTTGCATCAAGTCGCCGGGGCTGCTGCAGGTCTAGCATGGTCTCCAAGCGCGCATCGACGCTGCTGAAATGGAGACTCCCATGCTTGCCGCCTACATCACCCACCCCGACTGCAATCGCCACGAAATGGGCGACCAACACCCCGAATGCCCCGAGCGCCTCGCCGCCATCAACGACCAGTTGCTGCTCCGCGGCCTGCTTGATTACATGGTGCCCTATGACGCGCCCTTGGCCACTGAAGAGCAACTTGGGCGCGCCCACACATCGTTGTATGTGAGAGAACTCTTGGATGCCGCGCCCGCATCCGGTTACGCGCAGATCGACCCTGACACGCGCATGAACGCCTACACCGTCAAGGCGGCCTTGCGCGCTGCCGGTGCGGCCATCCAGGCGACTGACCTGGTCTTGAGCGGCGAAGTGCCGGCCGCCTTCTGCGCCATCCGCCCGCCCGGCCACCACGCCGAGCGCGCGGCCGCCATGGGCTTTTGCTTTTTCAACAACGCAGCGGTGGGCATTCGGCATGCTCTGGACGTGCATGGCCTGCAGCGCGTGGCTTTGATCGACTTCGACGTGCACCATGGCAACGGCAGCGAAGACATTCTGGCCGGCGACGAGCGCGTGCTGATGTGCAGCATTTTCGAAAAGGGCCTGTACCCTTTCAATGGCGATGAAGCCAAAGGCGCCAATATGTGTAACGTGGGCCTGCCCTCGCGCAGTGGCAGCGAAGCATTCCGCGCGGCGGTCACCAACCATTGGCTGCCTGCGCTGGACACCTTCAAACCCGAACTGATCTTCATCAGTGCTGGCTTCGACGCGCACCGCGAAGACGATATGGGCAACTTGGGCTTGTTGGACAGCGACTACGAATGGGTGACCCAACAGCTGATGGCCGTAGCCACCAAGTACGCGCGCGGGCGTGTGGTCAGTTGCCTTGAGGGCGGCTATGTGTTGAACCCCTTGGCACGCAGCGTGGCGGCCCACGTGAAAGTGCTGATTGGGGCTGACTGAACGGACTTTGGATAACGATTGATCGCATGGACAAACACTACCTCACGCCCCTTTTTCTGCCGCAGTCCCTTGTTGTTTTTGCAGGGCCGAGCGACAACCCGGATCTACAGACGCCCCAGGCGCGCGCGCTGCGCCAAGCCCTTGAAGAAGCGCCAGGCGCGCAACCGGCGCAGTTTCTGGATGTGGCTACCACCACCAGCACGCTGGGTGAGCTGGCCAAGTCGCGCGCAGATCTGGCGATCATTGCGCTGCCGCCCGAAGAGATCGCTGCGGCGCTGGAGGTGGCGGGGCGCATCGCCTGCCGCGCGGCGCTGGTTATCAGCACGGGCGTGGACGCCGACTTGGCGGCTGAACTCAAGCGCATTGCGCGGCGCGAAGCCATTCACCTGCTGGGCCCCAATGGCCTGGGTGTTCAGCGCCCGCATCTGAAGTTGAACGCCAGCGCGGCCGGGCCTTTGGCGCGCGAGGGCTCGTTGGCGCTGGTGTCGCAGTCGGGCGCGCTGACCACTGCCATGCTGGACTGGGCGCGCCACAACGGCGTGGGCTTCAGCCAAGTTGTGTCGCTCGGGCCGAATGCGGCGGTGGACTTGGCTCAAGTGTTGGACTTTCTCTCCAGCGACGGCCGCACGCAAAGTGTCTTGGTTTATCTGGAGGGCATTTCCAACGCGCGGCGGTTCATGAGCGCGCTGCGCTCGGCTGCGCATGCCAAGCCGGTGGTGGTGCTCAAAGCCGGGCGCAAGTTGAACGGGCGTGACAGCGCCGGCAACGAGGCTGCCTTGACACACAGCCGCGCCATCGTGGGCAGTGATGAGGTGTTTGACGCTGCGCTTCGCCGTGCAGGTGCCTTGCGCGTGCGGTCGTTCGTCGAGCTGTTTTCTGCGGCCAAATGCCTGGCCAGCCGCTACAGGCCTGTGGGAAAGCGGCTGGCGCTGGTCACCAACGGTGGTGGCCCTGGCGTGCTGGCGGCAGACGCCATCAGTGAAATTGGCCTGCAGCTCGGAAAGATGTCGGCGCAGGGGGCTGAAGCTTTGCGTGCGCAGTTGCCTGCGCGCGCCTCGCTGACCGACCTGATCGACCTCTCGTCGGAAGGCGTGGCTGCGCACTACTTGGTTGCCTTGCAGGCTGCTGCGGCTGACACTGCAGTTGATGGTGTTTTGGCCTTGTATTCGCCCCAGGTGGGAACAGATCCCCTGGCCGCTGCGCAGGCGGTTGTGGAGGCCAAAACCAAAACGGGCAAGCCCGTTCTGGCCTGCTGGATGGGCGACGAATCCGTGGCCGAATCCCGCCGTGTGTTGAATGCTGCGGGCATTCCCAACTTCCGAACGCCAGAGGCTGCGGTGGGCGCTTTTGGCAATATTGCTTCGTTCTATCAAAACCAATTGCTCCTGCAGCAAACGCCAGCACCGCTGTCTGACCTGAAACAGCCCGATATAGAAGGCGCACGCCTGGTTATCGAAAGCGTGCTGGCCGAGCGACGCAAGACGCTGACCGAGATGGAAAGCAAGACCCTGCTGTCGGCCTTCCACATCCCGGTGACGCAGACCGTGCTGGCGCGCAGCGCCAATGAAGCCATGATGATCGCAACGCAACTGGGTTTCCCTGTGGCGCTGAAGATCGACTCACCCGACATCACGCACAAGAGCGATGTGCAAGGCGTGGCGCTGAACATCCAGAGTGGTGCGTCTGCCCGTGACACCTTTGCCGACATGGTGGAACGTGTGAAGCGCTTGCAACCCAAGGCCCGTATCAATGGCGTCACCGTGCAAAAGATGGCGGCTGCGCGGCGAGGACGCGAGGTGTATGTGGGCGTGGTCACCGACGAGCCCTTCGGGCCGGTCATTGTGTTTGGCGCGGGTGGCACCATGATTGAATTGATGGCGGACCGCGCGATGGAACTGCCGCCGCTCAACCAATTCTTGGCGCGCCGTTTGGTCGAGCGCGCGCGCGTTGCCGAAACGCTGGGGCCTTGGCATGGCCTTCCGGCGGTTGCCACCGATGCCATTGAGCAGGTGCTGCTGCGCGTGTCGGAAATGGTTTGCGAATTTCCGCAGCTGCGTGAGATGGACATCAACCCGCTCATCGTGGACGAACACGGCGCCGTTGCAGTGGATGCACGCATCGTCATCCACGCGGTGCCACAGGGCGGCAGCGCGCGCACGCCCGACTACCACCACCTGGCCATCCTGCCGTACCCGGCGCGTTACGAACAGGTGTGGCCCTTGGGCGGCGGTGGCGAAGTTACTGTGCGGCCCATTCAGCCCGACGACGCGCAGATGCTGCAAGACCTGGTGAAGCGCCTGAAACCGGAGAGCCGCTACTTCCGCTTTGTGAGCTCCATCAAAGAGCTGCCGTCCACCATGCTGGCGCGGCTGACGCTGATTGACTACGACCGCGAAATGGCGCTGGTGGCCGTGGTGCGCGACCGCACGGCAAACGCGGATGGTGACATCACCGAAACCGAACGCATCGTCGGTGTCTCGCGCTACATCACCAACCCCGATCAAACCAGCTGCGAGTTCAGCCTGCTGGTGGCTGACGACTTCGGCGGCAAGGGCCTGGGCTCACGCCTGATGGAAAGCATCATGGACGTGGCGCGCGAAAAGGGCCTTTCCGACATCGAAGGTCTGGTGCTCACTCAAAACACCGGCATGCTCAAGCTGATGCGCAGCCTGGACTTTGCGATCAAGCCCTTCCCCGAGGACCATGACTTCAAGCTGGTGACGCACCCATTGTGATCTGAGGTGAAAAGAAAAAGGGCACCTGTTGTGAAACAGATGCCCTGCAGCCTTGAAGTCTGCTTGATGATTGGCCTCTGAGCGAGGCCAGTTCAAAAACTTACTGCAAGAAGTTCCTTAATGGCCCCGTCAAACCAGCGCGGCCTACTGCCGGAATCACCAGCTTGATGTCCTTGGCCCGACCGCTTTCGGTCACGAGCTGGCCCGAGGCGTTGACTTCGTGGCCATTCGGCACCACGAGCTGCGGGTGGTCAAACGGCGCACGGTGCAAGCGAACGCGCTCGTCCGTGGTTGCTTTCATGAACGCGACCAACTGCGCCTTTTCAGCGGCGGTCAGGCCCAGGGGCTCGATGTCCGGGTCCACATCAGCAAAGTTGTTGCGGAAGTGGTTGCCGCCGCGGTTGTAGAAGTCGACCACTTGCTCCAACGTGAGTGAATCACCGTTGTGGAAGTAGGGCGCCGTCAGTTCAACGTTGCGGATCGTAGGCGTTTTGAAGGCGCCATTCACCGCGATGCGTTCGCCTGCTGCCACTGTGATGTTGGCAGGAATGCCGATCAGCCGTTCAAACTCTGCTGAACCCACTTGCTGCGCCAAGGCCGTGGTGGCCATGGGGCGGCCGACCGGGTTCTTGGCACCGTTGGCAATGTCTTCCAGTGTGGGCGTTACTGCGGTGTTGTAGAAACCCTCGTCGTAGACAGCCGTCTGACCATTGCCCATGATCATGCGGCTGAGCGGGCCTGCGCGAAGAATCGCGCGGGTGCTGGCGTTGGTGAACTCGGCGCCGCCGTGGCACTCGGCACATTTGCCTTTGCCAAAGAAGACCGCCATACCCAGTTTTGCATCGGTTGACATTGCGGTGCTGCTGCCAGCCATGTGCTTGTCAAACGGTGAATCGTCAGACACCAGCGTTGCGCCGTACATCTGAATGGCCAGGCCAAAGAATAGGCTGAAGTTGGCTTGCGGCTGTGTGAACTGCGCGCCGCCAATGGTGATCTTGTTCGGGGCGTTCCACCACTCGGGCTTGAAAGCCGCTTGCACCATCTTCAGGTAGTTGTCTTTCAGACCCACGCCCGATGTGTGGCGCACGGTAGACAGCACACTGTCCGTTGAACTCACGGCCTGTTGTGCCAAGGGGCGAGCAGCCAGCAGCCGCTCGCCAATCTTGGGCCAGCTGCGGCCGGCGGCCGACATCTCGAACTCGCTCAACGCAGGGCCCGTGGCCAATGAAGCCAGCGATGCATTGTTGATGCGAACCGTGACCGGCTTGGCGGTTGCCACCAGCAAAGGTGGCAGATTGATGCCACTGGTTTTGAAAACCTGTGCGCCAGTGTCCATCGCGCCAAACGGCGAAGCGCCGTTGAACAAAAAGGTCGCGCGGCCATCCCAGAAGTTGCGGAAGTTGAAGATGGAGTTAATCACCGTGGGCGTGTTGCGCGGCTCCACACGGCGGGTTTGCAGACCGCCCAACTGGAACACAGGGTCGCCTGCCAACGCGAAGTTGTCAGCAACGGCGCCTGGGCTCACGCCGAGGAAGTTGCTCTTGAAGACACCTTGCGAGCTGGCGATGTCGTTGTGCGTGCTTGCGACGGCGGAGTCGCGGTTGTTCGGGTCAACAAACTTATGGAACGGAAAGTCGGCAGTCTTGAATTGGTAGTTAGGTCCGCCCACTTGAAATGTGAAATCTGGGTTTGGGCTGGTGGGCGATGCCATGCGGTTCAGGCCAGGTGAAACCTGGTTTTTGCTGCGGCTGTCGGCACCGGCATGAAAGTGGCAGCTTGCGCAGGCGGTCTGGCCGTCGCTGCCCAGCTGCATATCCCAGAAAAGCGCCTTGCCCAGACGAATGGCCGCAGTTTTGCTCAGCACAAACTCACCGAGGTTCGAAGGCGTCGGCACCGGGATGCCTTTGAGGCCTTCGGGTGCGGGTGCAGGCTCAACGGCTGGTGGGTTGACGACGGTGCCGCCGGCTGACGCGGGGTCGGCTGACAAGCCAATTGCAACGACTGAGGCCGTTGAGATCAGCAGGCCGAGAGCCTGGAGGCGGTGGCGCCGAGTGAACGGCGCGCGACCTTCTCTGGAAGACGCAGATTTCATGTTGTTGGTTCCAAGACGGAGGGTGACTCGACTGCGCTTGGGCCTGAAGCTCGGCCCGGAACGCCATGGCGGACAAACGCATCCTGCTGTAACAAGATGTGTTGAGCGAGTTTCCCGTCGTGTTTATGGAGAACCGACCCCAACAGGTGGGTGTCGCTCGCCTGGCCCCTGATCTGGGCGCACCGTTAAGGGGGATTGGTGTCTGCCGAGAGCTTCGGTGCCGCGGCCAGCTACTGATCGAAGTAGTTGGCAGCGAGTAGCCATGATGGCGGTGATCCCTATGCACGAGACGGGGGCGCCTTATGATGAAGCGGCGGTGTTATCAACCTGAAACGTGGAGGTGCTTGGTCATGGCCCTTATGGACTTCATCCGTAAACAGTTCATCGATGTCCTGGAATGGCAGGAGAGCAGCGACGGCGTGTTGGCCTGGCGCTTTCCGATGGCCGACAACGAAATTCAGTACGGCGCATCGCTGACGGTTCGCGAAAGCCAGATGGCGGTCTTTATCAACGAAGGCAAAGTTGCCGATGTGTTTGGCCCTGGCATGCACAAGCTCAGCACCCAGACCCTGCCCGTGCTGACCAACCTGAAGAACTGGGACAAGCTGTTCCAAAGCCCATTCAAGAGCGACTTGGTCTTCTTCAGCACGCGCCAACAACTTGACCGCCGCTGGGGCACCGCGCAGCCCGTCACCATTCGCGACAAAGATTTTGGCGCCGTGCGCCTGCGCGCCTTTGGCAACTACGCCTACCGCATCAGCGACCCCAAGGCTTTTTTCACCGAAATCAGCGGCACCCGCGACACCTATACGGTGGATGATTTGGACGGTCAGCTTCGCGGTTTGATGCTGCAGCACATCAGTGATGCGGTGGCCGCCAGCGGCATACCCTTCCTCGACTTGGCGGCCAACCAGGTTGAATTTGCCAAGCAATTGCTCGATGCCACTGCGGCAGACTTCACCCAGCTGGGTTTAAGCCTTGAAGCCGTGCAGCTGCAAAGTGTCAGCCTGCCTGAAGACCTGCAGAAAGTGCTCGACCAGAAGATCGGCATGGGCATGGTTGGCAATGACATGGGCAAGTTCATGCAGTACCAAACCGCGCAAGCCATTCCGAAGATGGCCGAAGGTGCAGCGGGCGGCAGTGGTGTGGTGGGCGACGCCATGGGCCTGGGTGCCGGCGTGGCGCTGGGGCAGGTGATGGCCCAGCAACTCAACCAAGGGCTGCACACTTCGGCTGCGGCGCAGGCCGCGCCCGCCCCAGCAGCAGTGGGCGTCAAACCTGAGGACGTGATGGCCACCATTGAGAAGCTGGCCGAGCTCAGAGGCAAAGGCATCCTGACTGACGAAGAGTTCGCGTCCAAGAAGGCCGAGCTGTTGAAAAAACTGGTGTAGTCGCGGGCCGACTCGCGACTTGCTTGAACTGAACTGACCGGTGGCAGGCAACGAGCCCGTCTCGCAGCGCAGTTGGCGCGCTGCGTGCCCGAACTGCGGCGCGCCGGTTGAATTCCGATCGGCCGCATCGACCAGTGCCGTGTGCGGCTTCTGCCGCAGCACCCTTGCGCGCGATGGTGAGCAGATCCGCCGTACGGGCGAAGTTGCCGAGCTGTTTGACGACCATTCACCATTGCAACTGGGTGCCAGCGGCAAGCTTCAAGGTGTTGCCTTCACGCTGATCGGGCGTGTGCAGTTGGCCTATGAAGGCGGCAGCTGGAACGAGTGGCATGCGTTGTTTGATAACGGGCGCAGTGCCTGGCTGTCTGAAGACAACGGCGCTTATGTCCTGAGCTTTGAAACAAAGCCGGAAGTGCCCTTGCCCAAGCTGGCTGAGCTGCGGGTCGGCGCGCGTGTGAGCTTGGCCGGCTCAGCTTGGGACGTTTCATCGGTGGTCACAGCGCATGTACTGAGCGCACAGGGCGAGTTGCCGCATGCACTCGCAGGGCCAGAGCACGCGTTCCCAGTTGTTGAACTGCGAAACGCGCGTGCGGAAGTGGCAAGCCTGGACTTCAGTGACCGCGACCTACCGCAGCTCACCGTGGGCCGCTCGGCGACGCTGGCCGAACTCGCCGTTCAAGGGCTGCTCGAAACCAGCGAAAAGAACTTGGCCGCGCGCGCGCTGAACTGCCCGCAATGCGGCGCGGCGCTGGAAGCCCGGTTGGCTCAGAGCAAGGCCTTAAGCTGCTTCCAGTGTCACGCGCTGATCGACCTGTCCGACGAAGCGGGTGTCCCGCAAAGTGGCTTCAAACAGCCACCCCATCCGCCCAACGGCCGGGGGCCGCAGATTCCATTGGGCACCGCCGGCCGCTTGGGATTGGAACCTGGCGCGGCGTCGGATTGGCAGGTGGTGGGCTATATGGTCCGGGAAGACATTCCCGACGACGGCGAGTCGCCCACGCCCTGGAGTGAATACCTGCTGTTCAATCGGACGGAAGGTTTTGCCTTTCTAGTGGATTCGAGCGAAGGCTGGAGCGTGGTTCGCCCGCTGACCGGTTCGCCCCAGCTCGTCGGCCAGCGCGCGCTGTGGCAGGGGCAAACCTTCCAGCAGGGAAGCAGCTACGTTGCGCGCGTAAGCTGGGTTGAAGGCGAGTTCTACTGGCGGGTGCAGCGTGACGAACGGGCCGATGTCACTGACTATGCAGGTGTGGGCCAGGCGGCAGGCCTGTTGATGTCGCGCGAGCAGACCGGTTCAGAGCTCACGTGGTCGGCTGGACGCCAGCTTCAGGCACAGGAAGTGGCCGCAGCCTTCAAGCTCAGCGCTCAGCAGCAGTTGCAGATGAGCCAGGATGTGAAGCCCATGTCAGCCGGAAAGAGCGGCATGGGCATCTGGACGATGCTGCTACTTTTTGCCTTGGTTGTGCTGTTGATGTTGCTGTTGTCACGCTGCAGCACCAATGAGTGCGACGACGCCGCGCGTGCGTACGGCCTTAACAGCGCAGAGCACCGGCAGTGTTTGAATTCACGCGGCGGCTCGGGTCGCGTG
The DNA here is from genome assembly GCA_965249635.1 of Rubrivivax sp. GTDB lineage: Bacteria > Pseudomonadota > Gammaproteobacteria > Burkholderiales > Burkholderiaceae_C > Rubrivivax. Next base: position 1,826,125 of record OZ252249.1, read on the forward strand.
GGTGGTGGATCGTATGGCGGGTATTCCAGCGGCGGTGGCGGGCACAAGTAGGCCATGTCGCATCGCAGCCTGATTCTTCAAGGAGTTTTGACATGATAGGCATCGAGTGGCTCAAACCCAGTGTCTTTTTGGGCAGCATCTTGTTTGCGCTGATCGGCGTGGGCATCTTTTGGCTGTGCTTTGTCATCATTGACAAGCTCACGCCCTATGACCTGTGGGGCGAGATCGTTGAACGCAAAAACATGGCGCTGGCCATCGTGGTGGCAGCGATGTGCATCGCGATTGGCTTGATCGTTTCAGCCGCTATTCACGGCTAGGGCTAAGGGTTAAGGGTTAGAGGCATCGTGACAAAGGCTGCCGGCGATTCGCCGGCCGAAACTCGAGCAGCCGGGGCATTCGAATCGCCCGTAGTGCAATCAGGACAGCGCCCAGGCACAGTCATCCACCCGGCGGAAGTGGCGCTGTTGACCTCGGTATTCATTGTTGCGGCATGCGGGCTGGTTTACGAACTGGCGGCGGGCGCCTTGGCGAGTTATCTGCTGGGCGATTCGGTCCTGCAATTCAGTACCGTTATCGGCACTTACCTGTTTGCCATGGGTGTTGGCTCGTGGTTGAGCCGCTTTGTCGAGCACCAGTTGGTGGCGCAGTTTCTGCGTATCGAATTGCTGGTGGGTTTGATCGGTGGGCTGATGCCAGCGGCATTGTTTGCGGCGCACGGTGCCTTGCCGGCTGATGCATGGCTGGCCTTTCGCATCTTGCTGTATGGCTTGGTAGTGGTGGTCGGCGCACTGGTGGGCCTGGAAATTCCCTTGGTGATGCGCATTCTCAAACGCCAGTTTTCAGAACGTTATGCATTGAAAGACTTGGTCTCGCAAGTATTGACCTTCGACTATCTGGGTGCGCTGGCTGTGGCGGTGGCGTTTCCGCTGCTGCTGGTGCCGCATCTTGGATTGGTGCGCACGGGCTTGTTCTTCGGATTGCTCAATGCGGGCGTTGCGGTTTGGGCCTTATGGTTGTTCCGTCGTGAGCTGCGCGCATTTGCAGCCCATGCGTTCGCGTGTTTGCTGGTTTTGTTGGTGTTGGTACTCGGTTTTGCTGGGGCCGACGAGTTCACCACTTGGGCTGAAGACCGGTTCTATGGTGGCCACATCGTGCTGCGGGAACGCACGCCGTACCAGAGCATTGTGGTTACCAGTGGCGTTGCGGGCACAAGGCTCTTTTTGAACGGCAACCTGCAGTTCCACTCGCGCGACGAATACCGTTACCACGAAGCCTTGGTGCACCCTGCCTTGCTGGCCCATGGCGCACCGCGCCGTGTGCTGGTGCTGGGTGGCGGCGACGGTATGGCCGTGCGCGAAGTGCTGCGCCACCCGGGCGTCCAACAAATCACACTGGTTGAGTTGGACCCGACCATGACGCGCTTGTTCAGCCAGCAACCGCTGCTGCGACAACTCAACGCCGACGCCTTGCGCAGCCCCAAGCTCAACGTGGTGAACGCCGATGCCTTCCAGTGGCTGCAGCAGCAGCGAGAAGTCTATGACGTCATCCTCATCGACTTCCCGGACCCCAGCAATTTCTCCTTGGGCAAGTTGTATACAACGACGCTTTACGAAAGCGTTGACCAAATTCTGGCAGCAGACGGTTTCATGGCGGTGCAATCCACAAGCCCGCTGGTAGCGCGACGCAGCTACTGGACGGTGGTCGCTACGCTCGAAGCTGTGGGTCTCAAAGTCTGGCCCTACCACGCGCACGTGCCCAGCTTTGGCGAGTGGGGCTTCGTGCTGGCGGGCCGCAGGCCCTTGCGGCCCATTGAAAGCCTGCCGCCCATGCCAGAAGGTCTGAAGTTCTTGAGCCCAGAAGCTTGGCCTGCCTTGTTCCAGTTCCCGACGGACATGGCGCGTGTGCCGGCTGAGCCGAACCGATTGTCGAATCAAGTGCTGGTGCATACCTTTGAACAGGAGTGGGGCCGCGTCCATGAGTAGCGGCTCATTCGTGCGATGGCGCGCCGACAACAGCGCTGGTGAACTGGGCTATCAACATGCGCGTTAGCCGTCGCGCGGCGCTTGCGGGTGGCGCTGCGGGCTTGTTGTGGGGCTGCGCGCGCGACAAGCCAGAGACCGCGCCGCATTGGAGTGGCGGCTTTGTCGGTGACGCCGTGGCCTTGGGGCACCGATGGCGTGACGGCGGCTTTGGCACCACCGAACGGCCGATCCATTTCCACCGCTGCGATGTGCTGATCGTTGGCGCGGGCATTGCCGGCCTGGCTGCAGCACGAGCCTTGCGAGAGGCTGGCATCGAAGACATGGTGCTGCTGGAGTTGCACGACCAAGCGGGTGGCAACAGCCGCAGCCATGCTGTGGCCGGCCTTGGATGCCCGATTGGGGCGCATTACTTGCCAGTGCCTCAAGCCGAAGATCATGAACTGCTGCGTTGGCTTCATGAGATCGGCTTGGCCCGCCATGAGATGGGTCGTACCGTGTTTGAGGAACGGCACTTGTGCCACAGCCCCCAGGAGCGCGTTTGGCATGAGGGGCAATGGCACGAAGGCTTGCTGCCTCCATTGACCGCAGGTACAGACGCCTATGAGCAGGCTGGGCGATTGACGAAGCGCATCGACCGCTTGGCTGCGGAATCAAACTTCGCCATGCCCAGCACGCGGCTTGCGTGGCAATCCAGCCACGAAACGCTGGACCGCCAAACCTTTGCAAACTGGTTGGACAAGGAGGGCATCACAGACTCCTTGCTGCGTTGGTACTTGGACTACTGCTGCCTGGACGACTACGGTGCTACGGCTTCGGTTGTCTCGGCTTGGGCTGGCGTTCACTATTTTGCAAGTCGCCATGGATTCCATGCGCCGGGCCTGTCCGTTGAATCGGCTTCGGATGGTGTTTTTACCTGGCCAGAAGGCAACCAGTGGCTGGTGCGGCAGCTGGCTTTGCCCATGGGCGCCCGCATCCAGCCGGGTTGGTGGGTGAGCCAGGTTTCGGAGTTGCGCGACCGCGTTACCGTGCGTGCACATGCCGTGCCGCAAGCCGCAAGCTCAGCTATGAGCACCGTCGTGCCTGCGCCCCGAGAGTGGGCTGCGAAACAAGTCATTCTGGCGCTGCCTTTGGCGTGGTCCAACAGGCTGCTGGGTGGTGTGCATGCGCCGCTGCAACGTGCCGCCCAAATCATCAAAGCCTCGCCCTGGCTGCTGGGCCATGTGCGCCTGGACGGCGCGCTCATCGACCGGCCGGGCGCGGCGCCGGCATGGGACAACATCGTCGCCGGCAAACCCAGCTTGGGCTATGTAGACGCGAGGCACCAGACCTTGGGCGCGCCGGGCCCAACCGGCCTGCTCACGGCTTATCACGCATTGCCTCTTGAGCAGCGTGCTGGTTTGCTCGACCGGTCTTGGGCTGACTGGAGCCGCTGGGTGGTTCAAGACCTTGCGGCCACCCATGCTGACCTGCCGGAGAAGGTGCGGCAAGTGGACATCGTTCGCCATGGCCATGCCATGGCAGTGCCGCTGACCGGCTTGCGTGGCCATGCGGACTTGGCTGCATTGCGGCAGGCGCCGTTAAGTGCCCGTGTGCAGGTGGCGCACAGCGATCTGGTCGGCTACTCGGTTTTTGAGGAAGCGTTCGCGTTGGGCCTGCAAGCCGGCCGGCGCGCGGCTCAAAGGCTAGGGGGCAAGGCGCCGCGCAGGAGTTGATGGCGCTGCACCTGTGCGGGCTTGAAATTGCCGATCAAAGTCTCGATCAACTGGTGTGCCTTGGCTGAGTTGTCAGCGCCGAAGTTGCATACATAGGCATCCAAAGTCACAGCGTGCAGTTCCGGCCAGGTGTGTGCTGCAAGGTGCGACTCGGCCAGCAAGATCACGCCAGTCACACCTGACCCAGCTGGCGAAAAGGTATGGAACAGTTCGGCCACAGGCTGCAGGCCACAAGCCTTAACGGCTTCTCTGCACATCGACGCGAGTTGGTTCGCATCTCGCAGTGCCTCAGTGCCGATGCCGCAGCGCTGTAGGTCCGCGGTCAAGTGCAGGCCCTGCAAACCACTGGCGCTCGAGTCGAACCCCATCCAACTCACTTGCCCTTCGGCGCGTCCTTCTTGCTTGCCTCGTCAAGTGCGCGAATGGCATCTTGATTGGCTTGGTCCGCGCTGCCAGCCGAGCTCGTTGGTGCCGCCTCCAACGTCGGCGCATCTGCTTTGGGCTCGTCAGTGGACGGCATCACCATTTCCTGCAAAGCCTTGTCCGCATCGACCTTCTCAACTTTTTCGATGCCGTCCATCACCATGCCCGGCCAAGCGATGACAGCCGCGACCATGATGAGCTGCAAGCAGATGAAGGCAATCGAGCCCTTATAAATTTGCGCCGTGGTGACGGCAGGTATGACTGCGTTTGTAACGCGGTCCTTGTAGTCATCTTTGGGCGCGACGCTGCGCAGATAGAACAATGCAAAACCAAACGGCGGTGTGAGAAAGGAGGTTTGCAGGTTCATGGCGATGACCACGCCGAACCAAACCATGATGCCGTCGATGGGCGTGCCTGCCGGGAACAGCTCGGGCAAGATTTTCTCTGCCACGGGCGCCAGCATCGGAATGACGATGAAGGCTATTTCAAAGAAGTCGATGAAGCAACCCAAGATAAATACAAGCACGTTCACCACAATCAAGAAGCCCAGTGCGCCGCCGGGCATGTTCTTGAAGAGGTGTTCAACCCAAATGTGCCCATCGGCCGCATTGAAGGTGAAGCTGAAAACGGTAGAGCCGATCAAGATGAACAGCACAAATGTTGCCAGCTTGGTGGTGCTGTCCAAAGCTTGACGCATCAAGGGAATCGTTAGCTTTCGACGCCCGAATGCCATGATGAGTGCGCCCAGCGCACCCATGGCGCCGCCTTCAGTGGGCGTGGCCACTCCCAGAAAGATAGTTCCCAGCACCAAGAAGATCAACACCAGCGGTGGAATCAAAACGAAGGTGACCTGTTCTGCCAGCCGAGATAACAGGCCCATCTTGGTCACACGGTTCACGATGGCCAGGGCCAGCGCGAGCAACGAAGCTATGGTCATCGACATGATCAAAACTTCATCGCCCGGCGACTTGCCTTCACGGCCGTTCAATGCATGCATCGCCTGATCGTGAACCTGGGACCAGGCCCAGCCCGCTAGGGCGCACAGCAGCAGCAGCACAACCAAAGAGACGTGGCCGCTGGCGCCGTTGTCTTCGCGGTAGATGCGGGCTTCGGGCGGCAGGGCGGGCACCCAACTGGGTTTGAGCACAGCAACAGCGGCGATGAAGGCGATATACAAGCCCACCAGCAACAGGCCCGGGACCAGAGCGCCTGCGTACATGTCGCCAACCGAGCGGCCCAGCTGGTCGGCCAAAACGATCAAAACCAAGGACGGCGGAATCGCTTGTGCCAAGGTGCCTGAAGCCGTGATCGTGCCCGTCGCAATGCTGCGGTTGTAGCCATAACGCAACATGATGGGCAGCGAAATCAGGCCCATGGAAATGACTGCCGCGGCCACAACACCCGTGGTGGCCGCAAGCAGTGCGCCCACCAAAATCACCGCAATGGCCACGCCGCCTCGCACGGGGCCAAAAACCTGCCCCACGGTTTCCAGCAAATCCTCTGCCATGCCTGAGCGCTCAAGGATGATGCCCATGAAAGTAAAAAACGGGATGGCGAGCAAGGTGTCGTTGCTCATGATGCCAAACACGCGTTGCGGCAGAGCCTGAAACAGGTTTTGGCTGAACAACCCGACTTCAATGCCAATGAAGCCAAAAAGCAAGCCTGTGGCGGCCAAGCCAAAGGCCACCGGAATGCCCGTTAGCAAGAAAACCAGCAGCCCGCAAAACAGCAGCGGAACAAAGTGTTCGATGATGAAGGCCGTCATGTCAGCGCGCTCCGGCCAATTTTTTCGCGGCAACAGCGGCCAGTTCTTCGGCCAGCAGCTCATCGTCTGAGCGAACGGCTTCGGCACTGAAAGGCTCGTCGCGATGCCCGGTCAAGAACGCGATGCGCTTGATCAGCTCTGAAATTGATTGCGCCAACAAGATCAGGAAGCCCAGAGGCACCAGTAACAGCACGGGCCAACGAATCAAACCACCAGCGTTCTGGCTCATTTCGCCGCTCGTCCAGGCGCGCTCAAACAGCGGCCACCCCAGGTCAATCATGATGAGTGACAAGGGAATGGTGAAAACGATGATGCCCACGGCGTCAATGATGGCGTTGGTGCGTTTGGACAGCTTGCTGGAGATGAAATCGATACGCACGTGGGCGTTTTTCAGCATGACATAACCCACGCCCAGCATGAATACGCCAGCGAAGAGATACCACTGTATTTCGAGGAAGGCATTCGAGCCGATATTGAAGGCTTTGCGCACGATTGCATTGCCGGCGCTGATGAGCACCGCGCCCAGTACCAACCACATGGCCAGCTTGCCAACCCACTCGCTGAACGCGTCTATCGCGCGTGACAACCCCAGAAGTACTCTCACAGCACACTCCGTGAACACAATGCTTGAATTCTAGAGAGGGGCTGGTGGCTATTCAGCCGGTTAACCCCTACGCGCCGCCACGCACGTCTTGTCGTCAGCACGTGCTTGCTGTGCTGACGCGTTCAGCTTTCCTGCTGCGCCAGCATGTACAGACGGGTGGAGCGCGCGCCAGATCGGCAAAACATCAGCATCGGGCGCGGCAATTCAGCCAGCAGCAGTGCCATGGCTGCAGCGTCTTCGGGCGACTGGTAAGCGCCGCTGACGGGCAGGTGGCGGTACTGCAGGCCTGCTGCTTGCGCGGCTGCGGCAATCGTCGCGCTGGTGGGTTGGTCGGGCCCGCCTTCAAAATCGGGCCGGTTGTTGACGACACTTTTGAAACCAGCCTGGGCCGCAGCGGCCATGGCTTCTGGTGTTAGCTGTGGAGCAACACAAATATCCTGTGCGATTGCTCTGACGGGGAGAGATTCGGCTTGCATGACGATGGCGCCTCAGCGGCTGAGATGTTGCTTGACGGCGGCTGAAACCAGGCTCATGTCTGCAGTGCCCGCGAAGCGGGCCTTGGCCGCAGCCATGACCTTCCCCATGTCGGCCGGGCCGCTGGCGCCCAGTTCGGCCACCAACGCTGCCACTTCGGTTCCCACTTGCTCCGCACTCAGGCGCTGAGGCAGATACGCCTCCAATATTTTCATCTCCGCAGTCTCTTTGTCGACCAGGTCGGCGCGCTGAGCGGCCTGAAAGGCGGCAATGGAGTCTTTGCGTTGTTTGACGAGCTTGTCGACAATCGCAATAACCGCTGCATCGTCAAGCACGATGCGTTCGTCAACTTCGCGCTGCTTGCAGGCCGCCAGCAGCAGGCGAATGGTGCCCAGGCGCTCGGTGTCTCGTGCGCGCATGGCCACTTTCATGTCGTCCTGGACTTGTTCTTTCAATGTGGCCATGGTTGAAATCTCCGGATCACAAACACAAAAAAGCCCGCAGCGGACGCCCGCGCGGGCTTGGTCTCGTCCTGCCGGCAAAGTTTATATTGCGCGGTTCAGTACAGCTTCTTGGGCAATTGCATGCTGCGAACGCGCTTGTAGTGGCGTTTCACGGCAGCAGCCTTTTTGCGCTTGCGCTCGGCGGTCGGCTTTTCGTAGAACTCGCGGGCGCGAAGGTCTGTCAACAAACCCAGTTTTTCAATCGTGCGCTTGAAGCGGCGCAGCGCAACATCAAACGGTTCGTTTTCCTTGACGCGAATCGTGGTCATGTATGTAAGGAGTGGTTGCCGGCAAAACGCAGATTCTACAACGAATCAGAAGCTTGCCAAAGCTTGCGTGACAAGCCGCGCAAACCCAGCAGGTCGCGCTGTGTCGAATTCGCCAACCGCAGGGCTGGCTTGAGGGACGTCACGGTAAGCATTGGTAAGTGGCCATGCTCTGGCCACGCGCCGCACAGGGCAAGACCGCCTTCAAGCTAGGGAGCCGGGCAGTGGATTGACAAACGTGGGCTTGTTTGGCCCCACGCGCGCGCTCAAGATGGCCGACTTGCTGGGCCCAATTGTCATTTCTAGGAAACCATGTTCTCTGCCGACACCGATGCCGATGCCGTGCGCCTGAAGCTTGCAGACGCAGCGCGCCAGGAGTTTTTGGCGCCCGTCTTCGCCAGATTGCTGCCCTCACTGCTGAATCAACGCTCCGAACTGTTAACGATCAAGGACGCGCTCACCGGCCGTTATGTGCATGTCAACGCGGCCATGGCCAGTTTTTTGCAGCGGCCTGCTGCTGGCCTGGTTGGGTTGTGTGACAACGACGTTTTTGAAACTTTGGTTGCGACCAACTTGCGCTCGGCTGACTTGGCAGCTCAGGGTGCCGCAGAAGGCACCTGCAGTGAGCATCGTTTCGAGTGGCAGGGCCTGCGGCGTGAGTTCGCCGTTCACCGCCTTTTGATTGAAGAAGCGAAAAGGCTTTCCTGTGCAGCGTGTGGCGCGATATCGGCGCAGAGAAACTCAAAGAGGCGCAATTGCGCAGCGCCTTGGATCAACTGGAGATGGAGCAGCGTGCCAACGAAACGCTGCGGGTTGAAATCAAGGAGCAGGGCGTGCGCGATGGCCGATCTGGCCTGTACACCCGAGCGCACTTTGAAGAGCAGTTGCGCCGCGAAATCGACCTGTCGGTGAGAGAGCACCGCGAGTTTTCTCTGGTGTTGCTCGATATTGACCCTTGGCTTGAGGCGGTGCGGCAAATGGGCGAGCCCGCCAAGCTGCGGGTGGTGGAGTCGCTTGGACGTTTGTTGCGCGGCAACACCCGCGCCATGGATGCCTCTTGCCATCTGGACGGCGGTCGCTTTGCGGTCTTGCTCTCTGGCGTAGGCCTTGCCACCGCTCACGGGCGTATGGAGCAATTGCGGCGCCAGTGCGCCACGCAAATTGTCATGCTGGAAGCCAAAGAGCTCCATTTCACGGTGTCAATTGGTGTTGCGAGTTACCCCCACACGGCGCACACCCGCGAAGAGCTCACCGTCGCGTGCGAGCAAGCCGCGGCGCAAGCTCGAAATTTGGGCAACCGAGTGGCTTTGGCCAGTATTCGTTTAGACGAAACCTGAGGAGTGGCCCGCTTGCTGTCGCAGATCAGGGCCGTTTGATCAACCGCCCTTGGCCGCCAGCCTCTGGATGACTGCGTGCCACTCGGTCGGCGTCACGGGCGTGATGGACAAGCGGTTGCCGCGCTGCAACACCCGCATGCTTGAAAGTTCGGGCGCCGCTCGCATCTCAGCCAGCGAAAGCAGCCGGGTCTTTTGAACCAGCCGGACATCGACTTGCAGCCACCGTGGCGCTGCAACTTGAGCAGCTGGGTCGAAGTAAGGGCTCTTGGGGTCGAATTGAGTAAGGTCGGCCGCCAAACCACCGGTCACTTCGGCGATGCCCGCAATGCCCGGTTGGGGGCAAGACGAGTGATAGAACAGCACGCCGTCGCCGGCCCGCATCGTGTCGCGCATGAAATTGCGCGCTTGGTAGTTGCGCACACCGGTCCAAGACAGTGTTTGTGCGGGTGCAGCAGCCATATGGTCGATGGATGCTTCGTCGGGCTCGCTTTTCATCAACCAGAACTGGCGCGTGTTCAGGCGGGCGTTGGGCATGAGCAGGCTTGAACGAGTCTGGGAGAAAAGTGTCCACCGCGCCCCAAAGGCCTGGTTCCTGAACCCTCAGCGAAGATTCAGGTGGGCGAGGTCAGCAAGGCTTCGGGTTCATCTGACGCGAGACGATCACACCTGCCTAGCGATATTCCAAGCCCTGGCTCAATGAGCATCGGTTCAGGGAAATATAGACCTTCAAGACCGCGATGGACGAGCCCATTCTAGGCATCGTTTGGCGCCGCAAGTGAGGAAATGTTGGCGCCTTGGCGCGTTCATCTCTAGATCAGATGCCCGTCGCTGCCCAGCACGGCGTCCAACCGACGCACAAGAGCATCTACGTCTTCGGGGGCTGCTGTAGCGCCAGCCGCTGCGGGTTTCGATGTTGCCGCTCCCGACTGTTCAGCCAGCCGGTAGGCCAGGTTGAGCGCAGCCAACACGGCGATGCGTTCGCGTGCTTTGACTTTTCCGCCATCGCGAATGGCGACCATTTCTTTGTCGACTGACTTGACGGCCGATTGCAACAAGGCATCGCCGCCCTCGGGGCAACCCAAGATGTAGCCCTGGCCCAAGATGGTCACTTCAACCTGTTTCATGCGGGCCTCCCAGCATCGCTGGGTTCCTGGGGCAAGCGTTCGAGCAGCGCATCGATGCGTGAACGCGCTGCGGTCAGCCGCGAGCGAAGGCCGTCGCGCTCGGCGGTCAGCACGGCAACTTCATGCGTAAGCAATGCGTTGGTGCGCTTGAGTTCTTCGTGCCGCAACACCAAACGTTCGATGCGGTCGGCCAGATCGCGAAAGTCGTGCATGGGCGTTGAGCGGCTGCTGAAAGAAGCTCAATTGTAGGCGCGCGCCGTGGCTGCGCGCTCACCTGCCAGTGGAAGCAGACTCGCACCAGCGGCTGATGCCGCAGGCGCTGCAGGCGGGCTGGCGTGCCTTGCAGACATACCGCCCATGCAAGATGAGCCAATGATGCGCATTGACGCGGTAGGCGTCAGGCACGCGCTTCAGCAAACCCAGCTCAACGGCCAGTGGTGTGGTGCCCGGTGCCAAACCGGTTCGGTTGGCCACGCGGAAGATGTGGGTGTCCACGGCCATGGTTGCCTCACCAAAAGCGCAGTTCAACACCACGTTTGCGGTTTTGCGACCCACGCCGGGCAACTGCTCCAGCGCCGCTCGGTCGCGCGGAACCTGGCCCTGATGGTGCTCCACCAGCAGCCGGCTGGTTTCATGCAGGTGGCGCGCTTTGGTTCGAAAGAGGCCAATGGTGCGGATATGGGCTTCGATGCCCGCCGTGCCCAGCGCGACCATGGCCTGCGGCGTCGGTGCAGCCGCGAAGAGTGTGCGCGTGGCCTTGTTTACAGACACGTCGGTGGCCTGGGCGGACAGCAGCACCGCAGCTAACAGTTCAAATACGCTGGTGTAAGACAGTTCGGTGACGGGCTGCGGGTTGGCCGCACGCAGGCTTGAAAACAGCGACTCGACAGCGTTGGTTGTGAGCATCAGTTTGTGAGCATCAATCAGCGCTTTCGCCGCCGGGCTCAGACCGGGCACGCACGCGGGCGAGGGCGGCTTCGACAACTGCCCGTTTGCGCTCCAGCACCTGCGGGTCGGTGTGGCGGCTGGCCGCTGCCATGTCGGCCAGCTTCTCTTCGGCCTTTCTGGCCAGGCGTTCGTCGTTTTCGCGCGCAGCACGTGCTTGGCGTTCAGTACGCGCGTGGTATTGGGCGCGGGCTCGCTCTGCTTGCGCGGGTGTCCATGCGTTCCAGCCTGTTTTATCGCCGGTGACAGGCACCATGCTGATGCAATCAACCGGGCAAGCCGGCACGCACAGCTCGCAGCCCGTGCAGTCGTCATCGACCACCGTGTGCATGAGCTTGGATGCACCGACGATGCAATCCACCGGGCAGGCTTTGATGCACAAGGTGCAACCGATGCACCAAGCCTCGTCAATGACGGCCAGCTTTCGCGGGCCTTCGATGCCATGGACAGGGTTCAACGGAATCACGGGCCGACCCGTGGAAGTGGCCAGGCGCTGGATGCCTTGCGCACCGCCCGGAGGGCATTGGTTGATGGCCGCCTCGCCCGCAGCCATGGCTTCTGCATAGGCGCGGCAATCTGGGAAGCCGCAGCGCGTGCACTGCGTCTGGGGAAGCAAGGCGTCCAGGGCGTCGGGAGAGGTCACGCCCGAAGTATCGGCCAGTGGCGCGCTAGCCAAGGCTTGCCGCTACTTGACCCCAGCGCTTTTCTAGCGGGCCTTGCGTGCCCCTGCGGCGGGCTTCTTTCGCGCGGCTGTCGGGCGGGCTGCAGCCTTTTCGGCCGGTTTGGCCGGTTTGGCGAGTTTGTCGGCCTTTGCAACGGCGCTTGGCTTGACCGGCTGACCGGGCGCTGCGTTGTAGGCCGCAATGAATTCGCGTACTCTGGGATAAACCATCTCGCGCCAGCGCCTGCCGCTGAAGATGCCGTAGTGACCCGCGCCTTCGGCGTCGTAGTGAAATTGACGCGTTTTCGGGATGCCCGTGCACAAGCCGTGCGCGGCTTTGGTTTGCCCGGCGCCGGAGATGTCGTCCAGCTCGCCCTCAACCGTCAGCAGCGCAGTGGTTTTGATGTCTTGCGGGCGTACCAGTTGGCCGCTTACCTTCCAGGTGCCGTTCACCAGGGCGAAGTCCTGGAAAACGGTTTTGATGGTGTCCAGGTAGTACTCAGCCGGCATGTCCAGCACGGCGTTGTACTCGTCGTAAAACTGGCGGTGAGACTCGGCGCTGTCTTCGTCGCCGCGCACCAAGTCCAAGAAGTAGTCGTAGTGCGAACTCATGTGGCGGTCCGGGTTCATCGCCACGAAGCCGGTGTGTTGCATGAAGCCTGGATAAACCAGCCGGTCCGCGCCTGGGAAATTCATGGGCACGCGGTAGATGACGTTGTTCTCGAACCACTCGTAGCTCTTGTTCATCGCCAGGTTGTTCACGGCGGTGGGTGAACGGCGGGCGTCGATCGGTCCGCCCATCATGGTCATTGTGCGCGGCGTGAATTCGCCTGCGCTGGCCATCAATGACACGGCGGCCAGCACGGGTACTGTGGGTTGGCATACCGAAATGACGTGAACCGAAGGGCCGATGTGGCGGATGAATTCCTGCACATAGTGCACGTAGTCATCCAGATGGAATGGGCCAACATCGTTGGGCACCATGCGGGCGTCGGTCCAGTCGGTGATGAAAACCTTGTGGTCCGGCAACAGGCTGCGCACGGTGTCGCGCAGCAGCGTGGAGTGGTGCCCTGAGAGCGGGGCTACCACCAACACGGTGGGCTGGGTTTTCATCAAACTCAGCGCTTTTGAATCGTCCGCGTAGCGCTTGAAGCGCAACAAGCGGCAAAAGGGCTTTTCCAGCGCCACTTGTTCATGCACTGCGACCGACTGACCGTTGACTGTGGTGCTGGTGATGTCAAAGGGCGGCTTCTCATACTCCTTGGCCAGGCGGTGCGCCAAACCCAGGCTGGCCGACACGCGCTGCGCCATGGGCGTGTGCGTGAAAGGCGACAGCGGGTGGTTGTAAAGCTTGGCCGTGGCGCTGGCAAACTCGGAGAAGGGCGCCATCAATGCACGCTGGGTTTCATAGAGCTGATAGAGCATGAATGTCCCTTTAGAGAGCTGTGCTGTGTGCCGTCAGCGGAGCCTGTTTGGCCTCCGTCAAGGTCGATCTTCGCAGATTTTGCTGCATTGCAGCAAAACTGTTTGTAACTCGACGGCCCCATCAATCTTTCATCACGGCAACGATGGCCTCGATCACGCTGGGCAAATTGCCATGGTTCAAAGCAGCCACGCAAATTCGGCCGGAGTCGACACCGTACACCCCAAATTCGGCACGCAAGCGCTGCATTTGAGCCTGGGTAAGCCCGGAATAGCTGAACATCCCCTTTTGGCGGGTGATGTACGACAAATCAGACGTTACGCCGGCTGACTTCAGACCATTCGCCAGGGCACTGCGCATTTCGCGAATGCGCAAACGCATGCCAGCCAGCTCATCCTCCCATTGGTGGCGCAGGCTGGGCGTGGTCAACACCGTCGTGACCACTTGAGCGCCGTGGGTGGGAGGGTTTGAATAATTGGTGCGCACGGCGACCTTCAGTTGCGACAACACGCGCGCCGCTTCGTCTTTGTCAGCACAGACCACGCTCAAGCCGCCCACGCGTTCGCCGTAAAGCGAAAAGCTTTTTGAAAACGATGTGGCCACAAAGAAGTCGATGCCGGAGGCCACAAACTGCTGTACGGCGGCGCCATCTTCAGCCAAACCTTCACCAAAGCCTTGGTAAGCCATGTCCAAGAAGGCGACCAAACCCCGGCTCTTGACGGCTTCAACTACCTGCGCCCACTGCGCCGGCGTGATATCGGCCCCCGTAGGGTTGTGGCAGCAGGCGTGCAAGACAACGATGGTGCCGCTGGCGGCGGCGTTCAGAGCGGCCAGCATGGCATCAAAGCGAACACCGCGCGTGGCGGGGTCGTAGTACGGGTAGCTGCCGACCTCAAAACCAGCGTTCGTGAAGAGGGCGCGGTGGTTTTCCCAACTCGGGTCGCTGATCAAAACCTGCGCGTTGGGGCTGACGCGCTTGAGGAAATCAGCGCCCACCTTCAAGCCGCCTGTGCCGCCGATGGCTTGCACGGTAGCGACGCGGCCAGCCTGCAACAACGCGCTGTCGGCTCCAAAAACGAGGCCCTGGACGGCTTTGTCGTAGGCGGCAATGCCGTCAATGGGCAAATATCCGCGCGGCTTGGCGGCAGACACCAGTTGCTTTTCTGCCTCAGCCACGCACTGCAGCAAGGGCAGCTTGCCGTGTGCATCGAAATAGACACCCACGCCCAAGTTGACTTTGCCCGGCCGGGTGTCGGCGTTGAATTGCTCGTTCAGGCCCAAGATGGGGTCGCGGGGGGCCATCTCGACGGCGGCAAAAAGTGACATCGTGCGTTCCTGTGGGGTTGGTCCGCCAGCGCTGGGCTGCAGCAGGGCGGTTCGGGTCTTGCGGTAATCTGCCGAAGCGCACGATTTTAGGATGACCCGCCCATGAGTGAACCCACTGCTGTTGATTTGGCGCCGAACGCCAGCCCGGTTGCCGAAGAAGGGCAGTGGGTGTCGTTCCCGGATTCGCCGTTTCAACTGTTCCAGCCCTACCCACCTGCGGGTGACCAGCCTGCGGCCATCAACCAATTGGTAGACGGCATTGATGAGGGCTTGAGCTACCAGACCTTGTTGGGCGTCACGGGTTCGGGCAAAACCTTCACCATGGCCAATGTCATTGCGCGCACGGGGCGCCCGGCCATCGTGTTTGCGCCGAACAAGACTTTGGCCGCACAGTTGTACAGCGAGTTCCGCGAGTTCTTTCCGAAGAACGCCGTTGAATATTTCGTTAGCTATTACGACTACTACCAGCCTGAGGCCTATGTGCCGCAGCGCGACCTGTTTATCGAAAAAGACAGCTCGATCAACGAACACATCGAGCAGATGCGTTTGTCGGCCACCAAAAGTTTGTTGGAGCGGCGCGACGTCATCATCGTGGCCAGCGTCAGCGCCATCTACGGCATTGGCAGCCCGGCTGACTACCATCAGATGATCATGACGCTGCGTGTGGGCGACAAGGTCGGCCAGCGTGACGTCATCGCTCACCTCATCCGCATGCAGTACACGCGCAATGACACCGATTTTTCGCGCGGCAGCTTTCGTGTGCGGGGGGACACTATCGACGTTTTTCCGGCGGAGCACAGCGAGCTGGCGATCCGCATCGAGCTGTTTGATGATGAGATCGAAACCCTGCAGCTCTTCGATCCGCTCACCGGCCGGATTCGCCAGAAGATTCCACGCTTCACGGTCTACCCGAGCAGCCATTACGTGACCCCGCGCGAGCGCGTGCTAGCCGCCATTGATGGCATCAAACAAGAACTGCGCGACCGCTTGGCCGAGCTGGTCGCGAATGGCAAATTGGTCGAAGCGCAGCGGTTGGAACAGCGCACCCGCTTCGACCTCGAGATGCTGGTCGAAGTGGGGCACTGCAAAGGCATTGAAAACTACACACGCCACCTGTCTGGTGCGCAGCCGGGTGATCCACCGCCCACGCTGGTGGACTATCTGCCGCGCGACGCGCTGATGTTCCTGGACGAAAGCCACGTGCTCATCGGGCAATTTGGCGGCATGTTCAATGGCGACCGTGCGCGCAAGACCGTGTTGGTGGAATATGGCTTTCGTCTGCCCAGCGCGCTGGATAACCGGCCCCTGAAATTCGAAGAGTTCGAACGCAAGATGCGCCAGGTGGTGTTTGTGTCGGCCACACCGGCTGACTATGAAAAAACCCACGCGGGACAGGTTGTCGAGCAAGTGGTGCGCCCAACCGGCCTCGTGGACCCGCTGGTGGAGGTCCGGCCAGCGGTGCATCAGGTGGATGACGTGCTGCAGGAAATTCGCGACCGCGTACTCATCAACGAGCGTGTGCTCATCACCACGTTGACCAAGCGCATGGCCGAACAGCTGACTGAGTATTTGGGCGAAAACGGTGTGAAGGTGCGCTACCTGCACAGCGATGTGGACACCGTGGAGCGCGTGGAAATCATTCGCGACTTGCGCTTGGGGCAGTTTGATGTGCTGGTCGGAATCAACCTGTTGCGCGAAGGGCTGGACATTCCCGAGGTGAGCCTCGTTGCCATTCTTGATTCGGACAAAGAGGGCTTTTTGCGCTCCGAACGCAGCCTGATCCAAACCATCGGGCGCGCGGCGCGCAACCTCAACGGCAAGGCCATCTTGTATGCCGACCGCATCACCGAGTCCATGCGCAAAGCCATGGGTGAGACCGAACGCCGCCGCGCCAAGCAAGTGCAGCACAACGAAGAGCAGGGCATCACACCGCGCAGCGTGAAGAAACAGGTGCGCGAAATGATTGACGGCGTCGTTTCAGACAAGACGGCCAAAGACGACCTCAAACACGCGCAGGCGGCGGCTGAGGTCGAAGCCATGAGCGAAAAGGACTTGGGCAAGCGCATCAAGCTGCTGGAAAAGCAAATGCTGGAGCATGCGCGCGGGCTTGAGTTCGAGAAGGCTGCGCGGGTGCGCGACCAGCTTGCGCTACTGCGCGAGCAGGCCTTTGGCGCAGGCGCACGCGACAATGTGCTTATTCCGCTGGTAGGTGCTGCTCGTTAAGACCATGGGACTTTCTTCCGTCGTTAAAACCTTGCCCTGGGGTCGCCAGGAGCCGGAAACCGAATTTGGCGTGCTCATGGTGTGCATGGGCAATATTTGCCGCTCGCCCACTGCAGAGGCTGCGCTGCGCCACCGGCTGCATCAAGTGGGTCTTGCGCAGCGTGTGCGCGTGGACTCAGCGGGTACGCACGCCTACCACGTGGGCTCGCCGCCCGATGACCGTGCCCAGGCGCACGGCCGCAGTCGGGGCTTGAATCTTTCGGGGCTGCGCGCGCGCAAAGTGGCGCCCGATGACTTTGGTCGGTTCGACCTCATCTTGGCCATGGACCGCGAAAACTTGAGCGAGTTGCTGCGCATGGCGCCGCCGGGCTACGAAGCGCGCGTGAAGCTTTTGATGGACTTCGCGCGAACCCGGCGCGACGTTGACGTTGTGCCGGACCCGTACTACGGCAGCGAGGCGGGCTTTGAGCGCGTTCTCGACTTGGTGGACGACGCTTGCGAAGGCTTGGCCGGTGTGTTGCTGCGTATGCTGGGGCCTGTGCCCAGGGCCTTTCCCGAGCCGCCGCGCGGCGCTGCCTAAACCGATCTTCAAGCCGGCCCGGTCGTACCCGACTGTTTCAGTCAGCTTCTGCTATACTTGAGTACGCTACTCGGGATACCTACCCGGTGCCTGAGTTTGCAAGCAATTGCAAAACCGGACACGCCACAAACACGTCCACCGACTGGAGCGCTTCATGAGACTGACCACCAAAGGGCGATTTGCCGTCACGGCCATGATTGATTTGGCCTTGCGTTCGCAAAATGGGCCCGTGGCACTGGCCGCGATCAGCCAGCGGCAGCAGATTTCGCTGTCCTACTTGGAACAACTGTTCGGCAAGCTGCGTCGTGCTGACCTGGTGGCCAGCACGCGCGGCCCCGGTGGTGGCTACACCCTGGGGCGTGACGCCGAAAAAATCACTGTGGCTGACATCATCGTGGCAGTGGACGAGCCGATCGACGCCACGGGCTGTGGGGGCCGCGGCGACTGCATGGGCGAAGACAGTGGCAAGTGCATGACCCACGATCTGTGGTCCAGCCTGAACGCCAAGATGATCGAGTTCCTGGAGTCGATTTCGCTCAAGAAGCTTGCGAATGATCAGTTGGTACGCGGCGTTTCGATTGAAGAATCGACCGTGAAGCGCGCCATTTCCAGCGTGCCAGTGGTCAAGCCCATCAAGATCACGGCGCCCAACTCGGTGTTTGCTTTGGGCAACACTTTCGGCAAGTAAGCAACAAATCGCGCATTGAGTTCAGCTGACATGACACCGCATTTCCCCATCTACATGGATTACGGCGCCACCACACCGGTGGACCCGCGCGTCGTTGACGCCATGGTGCCCTGGCTGCGTGAGCATTTTGGTAACCCAGCCTCTCGCAGCCATGCGTGGGGATGGGAAGCCGAAGAAGCCGTTGAAAAGGCCCGCGCTCAAGTTGCGGAGTTGGTCGGCGCCGATCCGCGCGAAATCGTCTGGACCTCGGGCGCGACAGAGAGCATCAATTTGGCCATCAAGGGCGCAGCGCACTTCTACGCGTCCAAAGGCAAGCACCTGATAACGGTTAAAACCGAGCACAAAGCCACGCTGGACACCATGCGCGAGCTGGAGCGCCAAGGCTTCGAAGTCACTTATTTGGACGTTCAGGAAGACGGACTGCTGGACCTGGACGCATTTGAAAAGGCCCTGCGCAAAGACACCATATTGGCGTCCGTCATGTTCGTGAACAACGAAATTGGCGTGATCCAGGACATTCCGGCCATTGGCACGCTGTGCCGCCAGCGGGGCATCTTTTTGCATGTGGACGCAGCGCAGGCCACGGGCAAAGTGCTGGTGGACCTGGCGCAATTGCCGGTGGACTTGATGAGCCTGGCTTCGCACAAAACCTATGGCCCCAAAGGCATTGGCGCCCTGTATGTGCGGCGCAAGCCACGTGTGCGCCTTGAAGCCCAAATGCACGGCGGCGGGCACGAGCGCGGCATGCGCAGCGGCACCTTGCCCACGCATCAATGTGTAGGTATGGGCGAGGCGTTCCGCATCGCGCAGGCTGAAATGGGCACTGAAACCGAACGCGTGCGCATGCTGCAGCAGCGCCTGTTGGCTGGCATTGGCAGCATCGAACAGGTGTTCATCAACGGGCACCTTGAAAAACGCGTGCCGCACAACATCAACGCCTCGTTCAACTACGTTGAAGGCGAGTCGCTGATCATGGGTATCAAGGGCTTGGCTGTGTCATCAGGTTCAGCCTGCACCTCGGCCAGTTTGGAACCCAGCTACGTGCTGCGCGCCTTGGGCCGCAGCGACGAACTGGCGCACTCCAGCCTGCGCATCACGATTGGCCGCTTCACGACGGTGGAAGACATCGACTACGCCGTCAACACCTTACAAGACCGGGTGGCCAAACTGCGCGAACTGTCGCCACTGTGGGACATGTACCGCGACGGCATCGATATTTCGACCATCCAATGGTCGGCACACTGACAGGAGCTGCACATGGCCTATAGCGACAAGGTGGTTGACCACTACGAAAACCCACGCAACGTGGGCGCGTTTGAAAAAGGTGATGACAGTGTGGGCACCGGCATGGTGGGTGCGCCTGCTTGCGGCGACGTGATGAAGCTGCAAATCAAAGTCAACGCGAGCACGGGGTTGATTGAAGACGCGCGCTTCAAGACTTACGGCTGCGGCTCAGCCATCGCCTCCAGTTCCTTGGTGACTGAATGGGTCAAAGGCAAAACCTTGGACCAGGCCTTGAGCATCAAGAATACGCACATCGCCGAAGAGCTGGCACTGCCGCCAGTGAAGATCCACTGCAGCATCTTGGCCGAAGACGCCATCAAAGCAGCAGTTGATGACTACAAAGCCAAGCACGGCGCGGCCGCCCCCGAAGGCACGCACTGAAAGCGAAAATCGAAGCACTATGGCGATCACCCTGACCGAAGCCGCGGCGCGGCATGTTTCTCGCTACTTGTCGCGGCGCGGCAAGGGCGTGGGTGTGCGTTTGGGCGTCAAGACCACTGGCTGCTCGGGCCTGGCTTACAAGCTTGAATACGCCGATGACATTGCCGCCGAGGACACGGTGTTTGAGGACCAAGGGGTCAAGGTTTTAGTCGACCCCAAGAGCCTGCCCTACATCGACGGCACCGAGCTTGATTTCGTTCGAGAGGGCTTGAACGAGGGCTTCAGATTCCGCAACCCGCGCGAAAAAGATCGCTGCGGTTGCGGGGAGTCTTTCCGCGTCTGATGAAGCTCGATGACGATGATTTCCAGTTGTTCGGGCTTGAGCAGCGTTTTGCACTGAACCGCGCTCAGCTTGATGAGCGGTGGCGGGCACTTCAGACCGAAGTCCACCCCGACCGTTTTGCGGCTCAAGGCGCTGCGGCCCAACGTGTGGCCATGCAATGGGCCGTGCGGGTCAATGAAGCCTACAGGCGCTTGAAAGAGCCCTTGGCGCGGGCGGCTTACTTGGTGGCGCTGCGCGGTGGCGCGGTTCAGGCGGACAGCAACACGCGGATGCCCGCCGATTTTTTGATGCAGCAGATGGCTTGGCGCGAGGCGCTTGAAGACGCTGGCGATGCGAAGGCGGTTCAAGCGCTCGACGCGGCGGTGGCCGCTGATCAGGCTGCCCGCTTCGCGGCGCTTGAGCGTGTGTTGGACAGCGGCGGCGCCATCGAGGACGCCGCGCAGCAGGTGCGGGCGCTGATGTTTGTGGACCGATTTCGCGAGGACATGGATCGCCGGCTTCAAGCCCTCGGTGCTTGATACCCGCTCGATACCCGTTTGAACCTGATAAGAACCGATGGCGCTGCTACAGATTTCAGAACCTGGCGAAACACCAGCGCCGCACCAGCGCCGCGTCGCCATTGGCATTGACCTGGGCACCACCCATTCGCTCGTCGCATCGGTGCGTCATGGACTGGCTGAGTGTCTGCCGGATGCGGCAGGGCGCAACATCTTGCCGTCGGTAGTCCGCTATTTGGAGGGCGAGGGATGCCAGGTGGGTTTTGAAGCGCGCGATTCGCAGGCCACCGATGCGGAAAACACGGTGGTTTCGGTCAAGCGTTTCATGGGACGGCGTTTGGCTGACATTGCCGACGCCGCGCGGCTGCCCTATCGGTTCGTCGACCAACCGGGCATGGTGGCCGTCCAAACCCGGCAGGGCCTGAAATCGCCGGTTGAAGTGTCTGCGGACATCCTGGCGACCTTGCGTTATCGCGCCGAAGACACTTTTGACGACGACGTTTATGGCGCGGTTATCACCGTGCCCGCCTACTTTGACGACGCGCAGCGCCAAGCCACCAAAGACGCAGCACGTCTGGCCGGCTTGAATGTGCTGCGCCTGATCAACGAGCCGACAGCCGCCGCCGTGGCTTATGGCTTGGAAAACGGCAGCGAAGGCCTGTATGCCGTCTACGACTTGGGCGGTGGTACTTTCGATTTTTCGCTGCTGCGCTTGTCGCGTGGCGTTTTTGAAGTGGTAGCTACCGGTGGTGACGCGGCCCTGGGCGGCGATGACTTCGACGCCGTCTTGGCTGAGCACTTGCAGCACAAGGCCGGGGTTTGGGCGGAGTCGGCTAAGGATCGCAGGGCGGTGCTGGTGGCCGCGCGTGCAGCCAAGGAAGCCTTGACCGATGAAGGCACGACGCAGCTGGCAGTTGACCTCAGTGGTCAGCAGCTGAGCCTTTCGGTTTCCCGCGAAAGCTTTGAGCAACTGACGCAGCCGCTGGTGGCCCGCACGCTGGCCTCGGTTCGCAAAGTGCTGCGTGACGCCAAGCTGAAAAAGGAAGAAGTTCAGGGTGTGGTCCTGGTTGGGGGCTCCACCCGCATGCCTTGTGTGCGCGCTGCTGTGGGCGAATTTTTCGGCCGTGAGCCTTTGACAAACGTCAACCCCGACGAAGTGGTTGCCATCGGTGCGGCCATTCAGGCGCAAGCGCTCGCTGGCAACAGCAAAGACGGCGACCTCTTGCTGCTGGACGTGATTCCCTTGTCCCTGGGCCTTGAAACCATAGGCGGCCTGACCGAACGCATCATTGAGCGCAACAGCACGATTCCCGTCGCGCAAGCGCAAGACTTCACGACCTACAAAGACGGCCAAACTGCGATGGCGGTGCATGTGGTGCAAGGTGAACGCGACCTCGTGGCCGATTGCCGCAGCCTGGCACGTTTTGAGCTGCGCGGCATTCCGCCCATGCCGGCGGGCGCAGCGCGCATCCGTGTCACGTTTCAAGTGGATGCGGATGGCTTGTTGAGCGTGTCGGCGCGTGAGCAGGTGAGTGGGGTCGAGGCTTCGGTGGTGGTCAAACCCAGCTACGGTTTGGCCGACGACGACGTAGCGCGCATGCTGGGCGAAGGCTTTGCTAACGCCGATTCGGACATGGCTGTGCGTGCCTTGAGGCAGGCTCGAGTGGAAGCCGAGCGAATGGCCTTGGCCACTGAAGCGGCTCTGGCTGCGGACGGCAACTTGCTCTCGGCGGCCGAGCGTGAGGCCATCGTTCGGCTGGTGGCGAAGACCCGCCAAGATGCCACCGGCAACGACCACCGCGCCATCGATACTGCGGTTGAAACCTTGGCCACGGGCACTGAAGCTTTTGCCGCCCTGCGCATGAACCGTGGCATCCAAGCTGCATTGATGGGCCGCAGCGTCAACGACGTTTGAGCGCAGGCTCTGAAGACCACCAGGAAACTTTTTCGTGCCGATCATCCGCATCCTGCCGCATGCAGACTACTGCCCCTTGGGCGACGAAGTCGAAGCCGAACCGGGCACCTCGATCTGTGAAGCCTTGCTTGAAAACGGCATTGCCATCGAGCATGCCT
This sequence comes from Rubrivivax sp., assembly GCA_965249635.1. Lineage (GTDB taxonomy): Bacteria > Pseudomonadota > Gammaproteobacteria > Burkholderiales > Burkholderiaceae_C > Rubrivivax. Next base: position 1,848,739 of record OZ252249.1, read on the forward strand.
GTGAACTCAGCTGTGCCTGCACCACATGCCATGTGGTGGTGAAACAAGGTTTTGATTCGCTGGGAGAGTTGGACGAGCTTGAAGAGGACCTTCTCGACCGCGCCTGGGGTTTGACGCCGACCTCGCGCCTGTCTTGCCAGGCCATCTTGGCGAACGAAGACGTCACCATCGAAATTCCTAAGTACTCGATCAACCATGCCCGCGAAAAGCATGGCTGAAAAAAATGCCCTGGCGCTGTTGCGAACGCCAGGGCAATACAACGCAGACCCGGAGATCCACAGAGGAGATAGACCGCCACCGGACGAAGGTGGCAGTGGTGCTGTTAGCAGTTTGTGTGCCAACCCAATTTGGTGCAGAGCTAGGCAGGGTGCGGGCACGCAACTTTTTGCTGAAGCAGGCAGCTGATGCTGGTTCTGGGTATCGAATCGTCCTGTGACGAAACGGGTGTGGCGGTTGTGGCGGTGGAGGGGCAGCAGGCGCCCCGTTTGATGGCACATGCTTTGCACACGCAAGTGGCACTGCACCAGGCCTACGGTGGCGTGGTGCCCGAGCTGGCATCGCGCGACCACATCCGCCGCATCGTTCCTCTGACGCAGCAGGTGTTGAACGAAGCGGGCGTTACGCGCTCGCATTTGGACCTGATTGCCTATACGCGCGGGCCTGGCCTGGCGGGCGCTTTGCTTGTGGGCGCCGGCTTTGCCGCGGCGCTGGCGGCCGCCTTGGGCAAGCCCGCGCTGGCCGTGCATCACCTGGAAGGGCATCTGCTGTCGCCCTTTTTGTCCAAAGATCCGCCGCATTTCCCGTTTATTGCTCTGTTGGTGTCGGGCGGACACACCCAGCTCATGCGGGTAGATGGCGTGGGCCAATACGCCTTGTTGGGCGAGACCATTGATGACGCCGCAGGCGAAGCGTTTGACAAGTCCGCCAAGCTGCTGGGTTTGGGCTACCCAGGTGGCCCGGCGCTGGCCAAGCTGGCCGCGCAAGGTGACGCTAAAGCGTTTGCGCTGCCACGCCCTTTACTCCACAACGGCAATCTCGATTTTTCGTTTGCAGGCCTGAAGACGGCTGTCCTGACCCAGTTCCGAAAGTTGGGCGCTGAGGTGAGCCTGCAGGCACGCGCAGACCTTGCGGCCTCCACGCAGGCGGCCATCGTTGAAGTGTTGGTCACCAAATCGGTGCGCGCATTAAAGGCCGCTGGTTTGCAGCGCTTGGTGGTGGCTGGTGGCGTGGGCGCGAACCTTGAACTTCGTGCCCAATTGAATGCAGCCTGCGCGGCCCGTGGCGTGCGTGTGCATTACCCCGAGCTGGAACTGTGCACCGACAATGGCGCCATGATTGCCCTGGCCGCAGCATTGCGCCTGCAGGCCGGCAAGGCGGCTGTGTCTTACGCGGGTACGTTTGACGTGTTGCCACGTTGGCCCTTGGCCGACCTGTGAGTTGAGTTTCAATTGATGCTTGTTTCTTTGCTTCGGAGTCTTTTGCTCCTGGCCTGTCTAGTTGCGGCTTCGTGGTCCGCCCAGGCGCAGAAGGCCGAGCCTATATCGCTGGCGCTCATCGAAGGCCTTTCAGGCCCATTTGCCAACGCGGGCGAAGCGGTGCATCGCAACCTGCTGTGGGCGGTTGAGCGGGTCAATGCCCGTGGTGGTGTCAAGCTGCCGGAAGGTGCGCGCGAACTGGCCTTGCGGCGTCTGGACAGCAAAGGCCAGGTTGAAGAAGCCTTGTCGCTGCTGAAGTCGGCCGTTGACCAGCGTATGAGCTTTGTTCTTCAAGGTAACAGTTCTGCCGTAGCGGCTGCGTTGATCGACGCGCTGAACAAGCACAACCAGCGCGAACCGCAGCGTCGTGCGCTTTTTCTGAACTATTCAGCGGTTGACCCGGCCTTAACCAACGAGCGCTGCAGCCCCTGGCATTTTCGCTTTGATGCGCATGCCGACATGCGCCTGGCTGCGTTGACCGACGTGCTGCAGGACGACCGTGCCGTGCAGCGCATTTATTTGATCGGGCAAGACTACAGTTTTGGCCAGCATGTGCTGCGAAAAGCCCGTGAGATGCTCGCCACCAAACGGCCCGACATGGCCATCGTGGGTGACGAGCTGCACCCCATTGGCCGCGTGAAGGACTTCTTGCCTTACGCGGCAAAAATCAAAGCCAGCGGTGCACAAGCCGTGTTGACAGGCAACTGGGGCAATGACCTGACCTTGCTTGTCAAGGCCCTGCGCGAGGTGGGCAGCGACGCCAAGTTCTACACCTTTTATGGCAACGCACTCGGTGTGCCGGCGGTCATTGGCGAAGCCGGCGTGGGCTCGGTACTGGCTGTGGCTGAGTGGCATCCCAATGTGGGCGGCCGAGCTTCGGATGAGCTGGTTGCCCACTTTCGGCGCCGTTTTCCTGACCCGAAGCACGACTATCAACACTTGCGTATGTTGGTGCTGGTGGAGATGCTGGTGGCTGCGATGGAGCAAGCGGGTTCTACCGAGGCCACTGCAGTGGCGAAGACCCTGGCTGGCGCACGTTTTGATGCGCGGCGGCAGGGCTACCCACATGAAGCGACGATGCGTGCAGACGACCACCAATTGCAGCAGGCCTTGGTGGTCAGCGTCATGGGCAAGGTCGGCAGCCCGGGCATTCAACACGACGCCGAAGGCTCGGGTTACGGTTTTCGCAGCGTGCGGCGCGTATCCGCCGCGCAAGCGACGCAAGCCCATCGCTGCGTGATGGCGGCTGCGGAATAATCGTTCGCCATGCGTCAAGCTGTCCAGACCCTGCCGGGCTCACTCATTCGCGAAGTTGCCAACGCGGCATTGGGCCGTAGCGACGTGCTGCCATTCTGGTTTGGCGAAAGCGATGAGGTCACGCCTGAAGCTGTGCGGGCGGCCGCCATCGAATCTCTGAACAGGGGCGAGACCTTTTATGCCCATAACCTGGGCTTGCCCAGCTTGCGTGAAGCCATCGCGGCTTACACCAGCAGCTTGCATGGGCGTGTGGAAGTAGGGCGCCTGGCGGTGACCTCGTCAGGGGTCACGGGGCTGATGCTGGCGATGCAGATGCTGGCCGGCCCTGGTGATGAAGTGGTCGCCGTGACGCCGGTGTGGCCCAACCTCACGGCGCAACCCATCGTGCAAGGCGCGCAGGTCAAGCGCCTGCCTTTGTCGGTGAATCGTGGCGTTTGGTCGCTGGAGCTTGACCGTCTGCACGACACCGTGACGCCTGGCACCCGCGTACTGTTGATCAACGCCCCCAACAACCCCACGGGCTGGACGTTGACGCGGACGGAGCAGGAGGCCATCTTGGCGCATTGCCGCCGCACAGGCACCTGGGTGGTCGCCGACGAGGTTTACGAGCGCCTGTATTACGGACCAGAGGGCTGCGCCCCCAGCTTTTTGGACGTGGCGAATGCCGATGACCGTGTGGTCGTGGTGCACAGCTTTTCCAAGAGTTTTTTGATGACCGGCTGGCGATTGGGCTGGCTGGTGCTGCCGCAGGGTCATCTGGAGGCGATGGGGAAATTGATTGAATTCACCAGTTCCTGCGCGCCGGTTTTTGTGCAGCGCGGTGGAGAGGCTGCGCTGGGGCTTGCGCAGACGCTTGTGCCCGGTCTGCGCCAGCGCATGCAAAGCTGCCGCGACCGCTTGGTAGCAGGGCTGGTGCGTTTGCCGGGCGTGGAGGTGGCGGCAGCGCCCGGCGGCATGTATGCATTCTTTCGAGTGCAGGGGCAGGGCGACTCGTTGGCCTTCGCCAAGCGGCTGGTCAGCGAGTTTGGGCTGGGCCTGGCGCCGGGTGCGGCGTTTGGACCGGAGGGCGAAGGCTGGTTGCGCTGGTGTTTTGCATCCAAAGACCCAGCGCGGCTCGACGCTGGGCTGCAACGTCTCGAACGGGCTCTGAGTCCGGGAAGCGGGGCTTAACCAAGGGTTCACCCGGCTGCCTGCGTTATACTCGGCCGGTTTTGTGCTGCGGGCTCAAGGGTCAAGCGGGCACAGAGCGTTAGCACGGCGTGGGTCGGTTTCACCCGCGTTCGCAAGTTGAAACAGGAAACCGCCAGCCTCTTCTTGGGGTCTTCGGCTGTTTCCATTGTCAGGAAATCTGTATGTCGATGAATGCACCCCAAAAGGCCGAGATCGTCCAGGCCAACGCCCGCAGCACGGGCGATACCGGCAGCCCCGAAGTTCAGGTGGCCCTGTTGACCGCCCGAATCAACGAACTCACGCCGCACTTCAAGCTGCACGCCAAAGACCACCATGGTCGTCGTGGCCTGCTGAAGATGGTTAACCAGCGCAAGCGCCTGTTGTCGTATCTGCGCGGTAAAGACGCTGATCGCTACACCGCGTTGATCCAGAAGCTGGGTCTGCGCAAGTAAAGCAGCCGCAACGAGCCCCGCGTTGACCCATCGTCATCCGGGGCTTGTTGCTTTGCAGTCGGAGCCAAGGTCAGGTACGAGCAACTGCTGTGTCATTCCACAGGGCCTGGGCCGCACGTGCTGCAGCCCCTGCGGAATGGCATTGTTGCCTCGGCTGATTGGGCTCCTGCCAATGGGCGCAGGCATTTTGTGCGCCCCATGAAGGAGACTCACCCATGAGCATGTTCAACAAAGTCACGAAGACGTTCCAATGGGGCCCGCATTTGGTCCGCATGGAAACCGGCGAAATCGCGCGCCAATCGTCCGGCGCCGTGCTGGTCGATATCGAAGGCACCGTGGTGCTGGCCACTGTGGTGGCGGCCAAAAAGGCCAAAGCAGGGCAAGACTTTTTCCCGCTGACCGTAGATTACCTGGAAAAAACTTACGCCGCAGGCAAGATCCCCGGCAGCTTCTTCAAGCGCGAAGGGCGCCCCAGCGAGCTGGAAACCCTCACCAGCCGTTTGATCGACCGTCCGATTCGCCCGCTGTTCCCTGATGGTTTCTTCAATGAAGTGCAGGTTGTTGTTCATGTGCTGAGCTTGAACCCGCAGGTGCAGGCCGACATTGCGGCTTTGATCGCCACGAGCGCTGCATTGTCTGTCAGCGGCATTCCGTTCAATGGCCCCATCGGCGCAGCGCGCGTGGGCTATGTCAACGGCAACTATGTGCTGAACCCGGGCCGCGAAGAGCTGGCCAACAGCAAGATGGACCTGGTGGTAGCAGGCACGGAGTCGGCCGTTTTGATGGTCGAGTCTGAGGCTGACCAATTGAGCGAAGAGCTGATGCTCGGCGCGGTGGTTTTTGGCCACGAACAGGGCAACATTGCCGTGAACGCCATTCACGAACTGGTGCGCGAAGCCGGCAAGCCTGAATGGCTGGCCAGTGGTACTTGGGCTCCGCCTGCCAAGGACGAAGCTTTCATCGCCAAGATCAATGCCCTGGCTGAAGAGGCCCTGCGCGCTGCCTACCAAATCCGCAGCAAACAAGCGCGCACCCAGGCTTGCCGCGAAGCCTACTCGGCTGTCAAAGCGTCGTTGACCGCTGAAGGCTTGGCTTACGACGAAGTCAAGGTCGAAGCCATGCTCTTCGACATCGAAGCCCGTATCGTCCGCAGCCAAATCCTGGCTGGCGAGCCGCGCATTGACGGCCGCGACACGCGCACCGTGCGTCCCATCGAAATTCGCACCGGCGTGCTGCCCCGCACCCACGGCTCCGCACTGTTCACACGTGGCGAAACTCAAGCCTTAGCGGTTGCCACCTTGGGAACCGAGCGCGACGCGCAGCGCATTGACGCGCTGGCTGGCGACTTCGAAGACCGCTTCATGTTGCACTACAACATGCCCCCGTTTGCCACCGGCGAAACGGGCCGCGTGGGTACGCCTAAGCGCCGCGAAATCGGCCATGGCCGCTTGGCCAAACGGGCTTTGGTTGCCGCGCTGCCGAGCAAAGAAGACTTTCCGTACACCCTGCGCGTGGTGTCTGAAATTACCGAGTCCAATGGCTCGTCTTCGATGGCTTCGGTCTGCGGCGGCTGCCTGGCGCTGATGGACGCGGGTGTGCCGATGAAGGCACACGTGGCCGGCATCGCCATGGGCTTGATCAAGGATGCCAACCGCTTTGCCGTGCTGACCGACATCCTGGGTGACGAAGATCACCTGGGCGACATGGACTTCAAGGTGGCCGGCACCACGGGCGGCATTACCGCCTTGCAGATGGACATCAAGATCCAGGGCATCACCAAAGAGATCATGCAAGTCGCGCTGGCGCAGGCCAAAGAGGCGCGCATGCACATCCTGGGCAAGATGGTCGAGTCGATGGGCGTGGCCAACACGGAAGTCAGCCAGTTCGCTCCGCGCCTGTACACCATGAAGATCAACCCGGAAAAAATCCGTGACGTGATCGGCAAAGGCGGTGCCACCATCCGGGCGCTGACCGAAGAAACCGGCTGCACCATCGATATCGGCGAAGACGGCACCATCACCATTGCTTCCGCCGACGCTGACAAAGCCGAAAACGCCAAGCGCCGCATCGCCGAAATCACGGCCGAAGCGGAAATTGGCAAGGTCTACGAAGGCCCGGTCACCAAGATCCTGGACTTCGGCGCGCTGATCAACATCCTGCCGGGCAAAGACGGCTTGCTGCACATCAGCCAGATCGCCTTCGAGCGTGTCGAAAAGGTTGAGGACTATTTGAAGGAAGGCCAGGTCGTCAAGGTCAAGGTGTTGGAGACCGACGAGAAGGGCCGCATCAAATTGTCGATGAAGGCGCTGCTGGACAAGCCTGAAGGCTGGGTCGAAGAAGAGCGCCCGCGCCGTGATTTTGGCGACCGTGACCGCGGACCGCGCCGTGATCGGGGTGACCGAGGTGACCGTCCTCGTCGTGAACCGCGTGAGCCGCGCGAAAGCCAGCAGGGCGACAACGCCTCGGCAGCCGAGGCCTCGCCACCGCATTCGGACACACCGCGCAGCGAGTGACCCTAGACGCAGGCACAAGCCCCATGCCCATGAAAGCCATCGAGATCAGTCGGCCAGGAGGCCCCGAGGTTTTGGTGCCGTGCGAGCGGCCTCGGCCGGTGGCAGCGCCGGGCGAGGTGCTCATTCATGTGGCGGCCAGTGGTGTCAACCGGCCTGATGTCTTGCAGCGCAAGGGCTTGTACCCCATGCCGCCCGGTGTCTCCGATTTGCCGGGGCTGGAGATTGCGGGCACTGTGGCCGGCGGCGATGCGGCCGAGCTGGCGCAAGCTGGGTTGGGCATCGGCCAGCGGGTGTGTGCTTTGGTTGCCGGTGGCGGTTATGCCGAGTATTGCGTGGCACCCATCGGCCAGTGCCTGCCGGTGCCTTCAGGTTGGAGCGATGTTGAAGCGGCGTCTCTACCGGAAACCTTTTACACCGTCTGGCAAAACGTATTTGACATAGCGCGCCTGCAGTCCGGCGAAACCTTGCTGGTGCAAGGCGGTTCCAGCGGTATCGGTGTCACTGCCATCCAGTTGGCCAAGGCCATGGGTTGCAAGGTGGCCGTGACGGCCGGTACGGATGAGAAGGTAGCTGCCTGTCTGGCCTGGGGTGCGGACCACGGCATCAACTACCGCACGCAAGACTTTGTTGAAGAGGTGAAGAGCTGGACGCGCGGCCGTGGCGTCGATGTGGTGCTCGACATGGTGGCCGGTGACTATCTGGGCCGAGAGCTGAAGTGCATGGCCGATGACGGGCGCATCGCCATCATTGCGGTGCAAGGCGGCACAGCCAGCGCGGTGGATGCGGGCTTATTGCTGCGCAAACGCATCAGCATCTGCGGCTCGACCTTGCGGCCGCGCACGATTGCATACAAGACCCGCTTGACCGCTGCGTTGCGCGAGCGCGTCTGGCCACTGTTGGAGGCGGGTCGAATCAAGCCCGCGATTTTCAAGGTGTTTGCTGCCGAACAGGCCGCGCAGGCTCATGCGCTCATGGAGTCCAGCGTGCATGTCGGCAAAATTGTGTTGACCTGGAGATAAGCGATGACACGTCGCCAACTGGTGGTCGGAAACTGGAAGATGCACGGCAGCCGTGCTGCCAATGCAGCGTTGCTGGACGGCGTGCAAGCGGCCGGCCCGACTTTGTGTGAAGTGGCGGTATGCGTGCCGTTTCCCTTCTTGGGCGATTGCGCCGTTTCGCTGGCCGGTAGCGCCATCGCATGGGGTGCTCAAGACTGTTCTGAACACGAACGAGGCGCCTTCACTGGCGAGGTATCGGCCGGCATGCTTCAAGAATTTGGCTGCCGCTATGTCATCGTGGGCCATTCAGAGCGGCGTGCTTTGCATGCCGAAGGTGATCAATTGGTGGCCAACAAAGCCAAGATCGCCTTGGCCCGTGGTGTCACTCCCATCGTTTGTGTGGGCGAAACGCTCGCGCAGCGTGAAGCTGGCGAGACGGACGAAGTGGTCAAGCGGCAGTTGGCTGCGGTGATCCACACCCTGGCGCACTGCGCTGGCGAAATAGTGGTGGCCTACGAACCTGTGTGGGCCATTGGGACGGGCCTGACCGCCACACCCGAGCAAGCGCAAGCCGTTCATGCATTGCTGCGCGCGCAATTGCATGCGGCCGCAGGGGCACGCGCCGAGGGTATGAAGATTTTGTACGGCGGCAGTGTCAAGCCTGACAACGCGGCTACCTTGTTTGGCCAGCCCGACATTGACGGCGGCTTGATTGGCGGCGCGTCGTTGAAGGCTGCCGATTTCGTGGCCATCTGTCGCGCCACACACTAAGGTTCGATCGCCGCCACTGCCTTGGCGGCGCCCCTGTATTTCGGAGACTCATCAACATGCAAGTTTGGTCTACCCTTCTGCTGGTCGTGCAGATTCTTTCGGCCGTCACCATGATCGGTCTGGTGCTGGTTCAGCATGGCAAGGGCGCCGATATGGGTGCCTCGTTCGGCAGCGGCGCATCAGGTAGCCTGTTTGGTGCCACGGGCAGCGCCAACTTCCTGTCGCGTTCAACGGCCATTTGCGCCACCGTCTTCTTCTTGAGCACCTTGGGCATGGCCATGGTGACGACGCACGGCGGCCGGCCTGCAGGCTCAGGTGGCGGCAGCATTCTGGATCAGGCAGTCAGCGCGCCTGCGACGGCGGCTTCTGCAGCTCTTGGCGGCATTCCCTCAGCCGCGCCGGGCAGCATTCCAACGGTTCCAACAACGGCAGTGCCTGCGCCGGCTGCCGCAGCGCAGCCGTCGGCTGCCATCCCCGTGCCTACTGCGCCGGCTGCCAGCCGCTGAGCAAACAAGCCCGCGCGCCGGCCATTTCATCAGCAGCGCTACGGTACGGGTTACCCCTCAAAAAGGTGTCTAGAATGAGTGGTTGTCTGGAAAGCTAGACCTCAAGCAATCCAGCCAGCAACAGGCTCATAAAGCTGAACTTGCCGACGTGGTGAAATTGGTAGACACGCTATCTTGAGGGGGTAGTGGCGAAAGCTGTGCGAGTTCGAGTCTCGCCGTCGGCACCAAATGAGAGAGGGCCTCAGGGCTCGAATTACGGCCAGCGCGCCGACTGGCAATCGGATTGATTGCACAAGGCGCGCTTTGTTTCGCCTGAACAGGAACTGACGAAAACCTGACGACGAGATCTGCGATGAACTTCAGCGAGTACGTCCCTGTCATTCTTTTCATCCTGGTCGGCGTGGGCGTTGGAATTGCGCCCCAAGTCCTGGGGTACCTGCTCGGCCCACAGCGGCCCGATGCAGCCAAGAACAGCCCTTACGAATGTGGCTTCGAAGCATTCGAAGACGCGCGCATGAAATTTGATGTGCGCTACTACCTGGTGGCCATCCTCTTCATCTTGTTCGACCTCGAAATCGCGTTTCTGTTCCCTTGGGCGGTTGCGCTGCGCGAAATTGGCCCGGCGGGCTTCTGGGCCATGATGATTTTCCTGGGCATCCTCGTCGTGGGTTTTATCTACGAGTGGAAAAAAGGCGCCCTCGATTGGGAATGACTGGAGTCGCATCGCATGGGCATTGAAGGTGTTCTGAAAGAAGGCTTTGTCACCACTTCGGTCGACAAGCTGATCAATTGGTCAAAGACCGGTTCGCTCTGGCCGATGACCTTTGGTCTAGCCTGCTGCGCCGTTGAGATGATGCACGCGGGTGCCTCTCGTTATGACATCGACCGCTTTGGTATGTTGTTCCGCCCCAGTCCGCGCCAGAGCGACCTGATGATCGTGGCAGGTACCTTGTGCAACAAGATGGGCCCGGCGCTGCGCAAGGTGTACGACCAGATGGCCGAGCCGCGCTGGGTGCTGAGCATGGGCTCCTGCGCCAATGGCGGTGGTTATTACCACTACAGCTACTCCGTGGTGCGTGGCTGTGACCGCATCGTGCCGGTGGATGTCTACGTGCCCGGCTGCCCGCCCACGGCTGAAGCGCTGCTGTACGGCATCTTGCAACTGCAAGCCAAGATCCGCCGCGAAAACACCATCGCCCGAGCCTGAGCAACACGATGAGCGAACGTCTCGACCGACTACAAGCTGCGCTTCAAGCGTCATTGGGCGCCAAGATTCGCGAATCGAAATTCGCTCTGGGCGAAGTCACCATCACAGTGGCCGCAGCCGACTACCTGACTGTTGCGCAGCAACTGCGTGACGATCCGGCGCTGAAGTTCGAACAACTTATCGACTTGTGCGGTGTTGATTACTCGGGCTACAAGCACCAGCCGTGGGAAGGTCTGCGTTTTTGCGTGGTTTCGCACTTGCTGAGCGTGACCCACAACTGGCGTGTGCGCTTGAAGGTGTTTGCTGAAGTTGACGACCTGCCCGCCGTTGCCTCATTGATGGATGTGTGGAGTGCAGCCAACTGGTTTGAACGCGAAGCCTTTGACATGTACGGCATCGTCTTTGAAGGCCACAACGATCTGCGCCGCATCCTCACCGACTACGGCTTCATCGGGCACCCGATGCGCAAAGACTTTCCGGTGTCTGGCCACGTGGAAATGCGTTACGACGCCGAACGCCAGCGCGTCATCTACCAGCCCGTGACCATTGAGCCGCGCGAAAACGTGCCGCGCGTGGTGCGCGAAGACAACTATGGCGGCGTGCACTGAGCCGAAGGCAAACAGACTGACCCATGGCTGAGATCAAAAACTACACGCTGAACTTCGGGCCGCAACACCCCGCTGCGCACGGTGTGCTGCGCCTGGTGCTGGAGTTGGACGGCGAAGTCATCCAGCGTGCCGACCCGCACATTGGCCTGCTGCATCGTGCCACCGAGAAGCTGGCCGAGCAGAAGACCTATATCCAGTCGCTGCCGTACATGGACCGCCTCGACTACGTGTCGATGATGGCTAACGAGCATGCTTACTGTTTGGCTATTGAAAAGCTCTTGGGCATTGAAGTACCCGAGCGCGCGCAGTACATCCGTGTGATGTTTGCCGAAATCACGCGCCTGCTGAACCACCTGCTGTGGCTGGGCTGCCATGGCATGGACTGCGGTGCGATGAACATCCTCATCTACTGCTTCCGTGAGCGCGAAGACCTGTTTGACATGTATGAAGCCGTATCGGGTGCGCGCATGCACGCGGCCTACTTCCGGCCGGGTGGCGTGTACCGCGATCTGCCGGACCGCATGCCGCAGTATTCGGCCAACAAGATTCGCAATGAAAAGGCCATCAAAGCCTTGAATGACAACCGTCAAGGTTCATTGCTCGACTTTGTTGAAGACTTCTGCAAGCGTTTCTGGAAAAACGTCGACGACTACGAGACGCTGTTGACCGACAACCGCATCTGGAAGCAGAGAACCGTGGGCATCGGCGTGGTCACACCGGAGCGTGCACTGAACTTGGGCTTCACGGGTGCCATGTTGCGCGGCTCGGGCATCGCCTGGGATCTGCGCAAGCATCAGCCCTACGACGTGTACAGCCAGATGGATTTCGACATCCCGGTCGGCGTCAATGGCGACACCTACGACCGCTATCTGGTGCGCATAGAAGAAATGCGTCAGAGCAACAAGATCATCCTGCAGTGCATCGACTGGCTGCGCAAGAACCCCGGCCCGGTGATCACCGACAACCACAAGGTGGCGCCGCCTTCGCGTGTGCAGATGAAGAGCAGCATGGAGGAGTTGATCCATCACTTCAAGCTGTTCACAGAAGGTTTCCACGTGCCTGAAGGCGAGGCCTATGCGGCCGTCGAGCACCCGAAGGGCGAGTTTGGCATTTACCTCATCAGCGACGGCGCCAACAAGCCTTGGCGCTTGAAGATTCGCCCACCAGGTTTTGCCCACTTGGCCGCGCTCGATGAAATGGGCCGTGGCCACATGATTGCCGATGCCGTGGCCATCATCGGCACCATGGACATCGTCTTTGGCGAGATTGACCGATGAGCTTTCAGCTGACCGACGCCACGCGTGCCTTGTTCGACAAGGAAGTCGCCAAGTACCCCGCCGACCAACGGCAGTCGGCCGTGATGGCCTGCCTGTCCATCGTCCAGCATGTGCAGGGCTGGGTGTCACCCGAGTCCGAAGAAATTGTGGCCGCCCATTTGGGCATGGCGCCGATTGCCGTGCGCGAGGTCACCACCTTCTACAACATGTACAACCAGCAACCGGTAGGCAAGTTCAAGCTGAACATTTGCACCAACCTGCCGTGCCAATTGCGCAATGGCCAGCAGGCGCTGGACCACGTCTGCAAGAAGCTGGGTGTGGAGCCTTATGGCAGCACATCCGACGGTGTGTTCACGGTGCAACCCAGCGAATGTTTGGGCGCTTGCGCAGACGCGCCGGTGATGCTCGTCAACGACCGCGAAATGTTGAGCTTCATGTCCAACGAACGGCTCGATGAGCTACTTGATCTGCTCAAGAGGCAAGCCTGATGGGTGCAGTTGAACGCATGGTGGATTTGTCCCGCTTCAAGGCGCAGGGTACGGAAACCTGCTTCCACGGCCGCCATATCAACCCGCAAATCGTCGCGGGTCTGAATGGCCGCAACTGGGGCTTGAAGGACTACGAAGCGCGTGGTGGCTACAAGGCCCTGCGCAAGATTTTGGGCAAAGATGGTGGCGACGGTTTGACGCCCGATCAAGTGATTGCCGAAGTCAAGCTGTCCGCATTGCGCGGGCGCGGAGGCGCGGGCTTCCCCACGGGCTTGAAGTGGAGCTTCATGCCACGCGCCTTCCCCGGCGCGAAGTACCTTGTCTGTAATTCAGACGAAGGCGAGCCCGGCACCTGCAAAGACCGCGACATCCTCATGTACAACCCACATGCGGTCATTGAGGGCATGGCGATTGCTGCCTACACGATGGGTGTGAAGACGGGCTACAACTACATCCACGGTGAAATCTTTGAGGTCTACCAGCGCTTTGAAGCGGCACTGGAAGAAGCGCGCGCGGCGGGCTACCTCGGTGAAGACATCATGGGTTCGTCTTACAGCTTCCAGTTGCATGCGCACCATGGTTTTGGCGCTTACATCTGCGGCGAAGAAACCGCCTTGCTTGAAAGCCTGGAAGGCAAAAAAGGCCAGCCGCGCTTCAAGCCGCCGTTCCCGGCCAGCTTCGGCATGTATGGCAAGCCCACGACGATCAACAACACTGAAACCTTTGCCGCAGTGCCCTGGATCATCAACCACGGAGGTCAGGCTTATCTCGAGTGCGGCAAGCCGAACAACGGTGGCACCAAAATCTTCTCGGTGGTGGGTGACGTCAACGCGCCTGGTAATTTTGAAGTTCCCTTAGGCACGCCGTTCAGCAAGCTGCTGGAACTGGCAGGTGGCGTGAAGGGTGGGGCGCTGAAGGCGGTTATTCCGGGTGGGTCATCGGCGCCGGTGTTAACGGCCAAAATCATGATGGACTGCACCATGGACTACGACGCCATCGCCAAGGCCGGCTCTATGTTGGGTTCGGGTGCCGTCATTGTGATGAACGACACCCGTTGCATGGTCAAGAGCTTGCTGCGCTTGAGCTACTTCTACCAGCACGAAAGCTGCGGCCAGTGCACGCCGTGCCGTGAAGGCACAGGCTGGCTGTGGCGCATGGTGGATCGCATCGAACACGGCAAGGGCCGTGCGGAAGACCTGGATCTCCTGGACAACGTTGCGGACAACATCAAAGGCCGCACCATTTGCGCGCTGGGCGATGCTGCAGCGATGCCCGTGCAGGGCATGCTCAAACACTTCCGTGACGAGTTCGCCTATCACGTTGAACACAAGCGATGTCTCGTCCCGCAGGGCGCGTGACGGCTAACGGACCCAGTCATGATCGAAATTGAACTCGACGGCAAGAAGGTCAGCGTGCCCGCAGGCAGCATGGTCATGCATGCGGCTGACGCGGCGGGCAACTACATCCCGCACTTTTGCTATCACAAGAAGCTGTCCATTGCGGCCAATTGCCGCATGTGCTTGGTCGATATCGAAAAGGCGCCCAAGCCGATGCCGGCCTGTGCTACGCCTGTGACCAACGGTATGGTGGTGCGCACCAAAAGCGACAAAGCCGTCAAGGCGCAGAAGTCGGTGATGGAGTTCTTGCTCATCAACCACCCCTTGGATTGCCCCATTTGTGACCAAGGCGGTGAGTGCCAGTTGCAAGATTTGGCGGTGGGTTACGGGGGTTCGGCCTCGCGCTACAACGAAGAAAAGCGCGTGGTCTTCCACAAGAACATTGGCCCACTGATTTCGATGCAGGAAATGAGCCGTTGCATCCACTGCACCCGCTGTGTGCGCTTCGGCCAAGAAGTGGCAGGCGTGATGGAACTGGGCATGCTTAACCGGGGAGAGCACAGCGAGATCACTACCTTTGTGGGCCGCACCGTGGACAGCGAACTGTCGGGCAACATGATCGACATCTGCCCGGTAGGCGCACTCACCAGCAAACCATTCCGCTACAGCGCGCGTACCTGGGAACTGGCCAGACGCAAGAGTGTGAGCCCGCATGACAGCACCGGCGCCAACTTGGTGGTTCAGGTCAAAGCCAACAAGGTGATGCGTGTGGTGCCGCTTGAAAATGAAGCGGTGAATGAATGCTGGATCGCCGACCGCGACCGCTTCAGCTACGAGGCATTGAACAGCCAGCATCGTTTGACGCAGCCAATGGTCAAACAAGGCGGCCAGTGGAAAACGACTGACTGGACGACGGCGCTGGAGTACGTCGCCACTGGTTTGAAGCAGATTGCCAAAGACCACGGCGCGGCTTCAATCTGTGCGCTGGGCTCGCCACACAGCACCTGCGAAGAATTGCATCTGCTGGCCAAGCTGGTGCGTGGTCTGGGCAGCCAGAACATAGACCACCGTTTGCGTCATGCCGACGCTCGGCATGACGGCCAGGCGGCGGGAACGGCGCGCTGGCTGGGCCGCAGCATCGCCTCTCTGTCGGAACTGCAGAGCGTGTTGGTAGTGGGCTCGTTCCTGCGCAAAGATCATCCGCTGTTTGCGCAACGCATCCGCCAAGCCGCGCGGCGTGGTGCCAAAGTTGTAAGCCTGCATGCCGTGCACGACGATTGGCTGATGCCGATGGCGCAGCGCATCACGGCCGCGCCGGGTGCCTGGCTGCAAGAGCTGGCCAATATTGCGGTGGCAGTTGGCAAGGCAACGGGTGCAACTGCGCCGCTGGCTGGGCAGCTAACCGAAGCCGCTGAAAGCGCTGCGGCAGCACTTCTCAGCGGCGAGCACAAGGCCGTGTTGCTGGGTAACGCGGCGGTTCAACACCCGCAGGCGCAGGATCTTCTCGCGGTGGCTCAATTCATCGCTCAGCAAACCGGCGCCACGGTGGGCATGCTGGGTGAAGCTGCGAACAGTGTGGGTGCGCAGCTGGTGGGGGCGCTGCCTGGTGCGGGTGGCCTCAGCGCTGGCCAGATGTTGGCGCAGCCCCGCAAGGCGCTGCTGCTCTTGAACGTGGAGCCGGTGCTGGACATGGCCAACGGACAGGCAGCGCATGCCGCGCTGGCCGCAGCCGATATGGTGGTTGCCTTGACCATGTTCAAAGATGCCGCTGTTGAAGGCGCTGACGTGCTGCTGCCCATCACACCCTTCACTGAAACGGCAGGCACCTTCGTCAATGCCGAGGGTAGTGCGCAGAGTTTTGTCGGTGTCGTGCCGCCCTTGGGCGAAAGTCGGCCTGCTTGGAAGGTGCTTCGTGTGCTTGGCAACTTGCTGGGTCTGGACGGTTTTGCTCAAGAGACGGCCGACGCCGTTCGTGCGGAAGCTTTGGGTGACTTGTCGACTCTGCCGGGCCGCTTGAGCAATGCCGTGGCGGCACAGCCGGTGCTTGCGCCGGCCGTCGCAGGACTTCAGCGCTTGGCCGATGTGCCCATCTATTCGACTGATGCACTGGTGCGTCGTGCTCCTGCACTTCAACAGACGACAGACGCACGTGCGCCTGTGGTCAGCGTGCCCGCAGCGCTGTGGCAGCAACTGGGCTTGAACGAAGGTGATGCCGTGCGCGTCAGCCAAGGCAGCGGCCATGTTGAGCTCAAGGTCAAGCGCGATGCGACGCTGGCTGCCGACACTGTGCGCGTGCCTGCTGGCCACCCGGACACGGCCAGCCTGGGCGAGATGTTCGGCACGGTTCAGTTGCAGCGTGTGCCTCGCAGCGCAGGGGTGGCAGCATGATTGAAACCATCACGACCGCCGGTGCTGGTTTTTTTGGGCCGACGCTGTGGCTCGTGATCTGGAGCCTCATCAAAATCGTCTTGGTGCTGGCGCCGTTGATGGGCTGCGTGGCTTACCTCACCCTGTGGGAACGAAAGGGCATCGCCCGCACGCAAATTCGGCCTGGCCCCAATCGCGTTGGCCCCATGGGTTTGCTCACGCCGATTGCCGATGCGGTCAAACTGATCTTTAAAGAAATCATCAGGCCCACGGCGGCCAACAAGGGCCTCTTTTTCTTGGGCCCCATCATGACCATCATGCCGGCGCTGGCGGCGTGGGCCGTGGTGCCTTTTGGGCCTGATGTGGCATTGGCCAATGTCAATGCCGGTTTGCTGTTCTTGATGGCCATCACCTCGCTGGAGGTCTATGGCGTGATCATTGCGGGTTGGGCGTCCAATTCGAAATACGCTTTCCTTGGGGCGCTGCGGGCCTCGGCGCAAATGGTCAGCTACGAAATTGCCATGGGCTTTGCGCTGGTGGTGGTGCTCATGGTGTCGGCCAGCATGAACATGACCGACATCGTCATGGCACAAGACAAAGGCTACTTTGCTGATCGCGGGCTGAATATCCTGAGCTGGAATTGGCTGCCGCTGCTGCCCATCTTCATGGTGTATTTCATCTCGGGTCTGGCTGAAACCAACCGACACCCGTTCGACGTGGTGGAGGGCGAGTCGGAAATCGTTGCCGGCCACATGATCGAGTATTCCGGCATGTCGTTCGCGATGTTCTTCTTGGCCGAATACGCCAACATGATCTTGGTGTCGATGCTGACCGTGCTCATGTTTTTGGGCGGCTGGCTGCCGCCGATTGACAGCGCATTGTTCAACTGGGTGCCAGGTTGGATCTGGTTGGCCATCAAGACCTTCGTGGTGGTCACGATGTTCTTGTGGGTGCGTGCCTCGTTCCCGCGTTATCGATACGACCAGATCATGCGTCTGGGCTGGAAGATCTTCATTCCGATCACGCTGGTTTGGCTGGTGGTGGTGGGCTTGTGGATTCAGTCGCCTTGGAACATCTGGAAGTGAGAACCTGAACCATGGCTGTCAAAGACGTTCTTCAGAGCTTCATGCTCACCGAGCTGTTCAAAGGCTTGGCCTTGACCGGCCGTCACTTTCTTTCCAAGACAGTGACGGTTCAATTTCCAGAAGAGAAAACGCCGCTGTCGCCGCGGTTTCGCGGCCTTCATGCCTTGCGCCGATACGAAAACGGTGAAGAACGCTGTATCGCGTGCAAGCTGTGCGAAGCGGTGTGCCCGGCCATGGCCATCTCCATCGAGTCAACAGTGCGCGATGACGGTTCACGGCGCACCACGCGCTACGACATTGACCTCACCAAGTGCATCTTCTGCGGCTTTTGCGAAGAAAGTTGTCCGGTTGACTCCATCGTTGAGACGCATGTCTTTGAGTACCACGGCGAGAAACGCGGCGACCTCTACTTCACGAAGGACATGCTGCTTGCCGTGGGCGACCGCTATGAGAAAGAGATCGCTGCCAACCGGCAGGCCGATGCTCCTTACCGCTGAGCGCGTGAAGACCGAAATCTCATGAATCCGACCACCGCACTTTTCTACGTTTTCTCGGCTGTGCTGCTGTTGGCAGCCTTCCGCGTGATCACGGCCCGCAGCACTGTGCACGCAGCCTTGTTTTTGGTGCTGTCATTTTTCAGCGCCAGTTGCATCTGGATGCTCCTGGAAGCTGAATTCCTGGCCATTGCGCTGGTGCTGGTTTATGTCGGCGCGGTGATGGTGCTCTTTTTGTTTGTGGTGATGATGCTCGACGTCAAGAGCGATGCTTTCCGTGAGGGCTTCTGGAAGCACTTCCCATTGGCGGGCATCGTGGGCGCCGTCATTGCGGTGGAAATGGCGCTGGTCCTGATGCGCGGCCATCGCCAGGCCGATGCGCCGCAATTGCCCGCCCAGGCCCTGGCAATGGGTAACACCAAATTGCTGGGCATCGAGATTTATACCGATTACCTCTATCCCCTGCAGCTTGCGGCCGTGCTGTTACTCGTGGCGATCATTGCCGCCATTGCTTTGACCTTGCGCGCGCGCAAAGACAGCCGCTACCAAGACCCCGGCGAGCAGGTCAAGGCGCGCAAGGCCGACCGCATGCGTATCGTGAAAATGGCTCCGGTGGTCGATTTGCCATCTGCACCCGCGCAGGCATCTTCACAGTCAGCCGCACCAGAAGGACCAAAGCCATGACGCTGACGCTGGGCCATTTCCTGTCGCTGGGCGGCATTCTTTTTGCGCTGTCGGTTGTGGGCATCTTCCTCAACCGCCACAACCTCATCGTGCTGCTGATGGCCATTGAATTGATGCTGCTGGCTGTCAACATGAACTTCATTGCCTTTTCGCACTACCTGGGTGATATGGCGGGGCAGGTGTTTGTCTTCTTCATTCTGACGGTCGCAGCGGCAGAGTCCGCCATTGGCCTGGCTATCTTGGTGGTGCTGTTCCGCAACCGTTCCTCTGTGAACGTGCAGGAACTTGACGCGCTCCAGGGTTGAACCAAGGCATCCCCAACATGTCCGCAACGCTTTCACAAAACCTGCTGCTCACAGCAGCGCTGGCGCCCTTGGCTGGTGCGATTGCTGCCGGCTTCTTCGGCAAGACCATCGGCCGCACGGGCTCGCATGTGGCCACGATCCTCGGTGTACTGGTGTCCTTCATCGCCAGCGCGATGGTGCTCAACGACGTCATCGCCGGCGCGCGCTTCAATGCCACGGTGTACGAGTGGATGGTGCTGGGCAGCTTGAAGATGGAGGTGGGCTTCCTCATCGACGGGCTGACGGCCATGATGATGTGCGTCGTGACCTTCGTGTCGCTGATGGTGCACATCTATACCATCGGCTACATGCATGAGGACGAGGGCTACCAGCGCTTCTTCTCCTACATCTCGCTGTTTACCTTCTCGATGCTCATGCTGGTGATGAGCAACAACTTCCTGCAACTCTTCTTCGGCTGGGAAGCGGTGGGCTTGGTGTCTTACCTGCTGATCGGCTTCTGGTACAAGAAGCCGACGGCCATCTTCGCCAACATGAAGGCGTTTTTGGTCAACCGGGTGGGTGACTTCGGCTTCATTCTGGGCATTGGCTTGATCGTCACTTATGCCGGCTCACTGAATTACACCGAGGTGTTTGCCAAGGCTTCTGAGCTGGGCAAGATGGGGTTCCCTGGACAGGATTGGATGCTGATCACCGTGATTTGCATTTGCCTGTTCATCGGCGCCATGGGCAAGAGTGCGCAGGTGCCGCTGCACGTGTGGCTGCCCGATTCAATGGAAGGCCCGACGCCCATTTCCGCGCTGATTCACGCCGCCACCATGGTGACGGCAGGCATCTTCATGGTCACGCGCATGAGCCCCCTGTTCGAGCTGAGCGATACGGCGCTGAATTTTGTGTTGGTGATCGGCGCCATTACCGCGCTGTTCATGGGCTTCCTGGGCATCATCCAGAACGACATCAAGCGCGTGGTGGCCTACTCCACGCTATCGCAGTTGGGCTACATGACGGTGGCGCTGGGCGTGTCAGCCTACTCGGTTGCGGTCTTCCACCTGATGACGCACGCCTTCTTCAAGGCACTGCTCTTCCTGGGCGCGGGCTCCGTCATCATCGGCATGCACCATGACCAGGACATCCGCAACATGGGTGGCTTGCGCAAGTACATGCCCATCACTTGGGTCACCTCGCTGCTGGGCTCACTGGCGCTGATCGGTACCCCGTTTTTTGCCGGCTTTTACTCCAAAGACAGCATCATTGAAGCGGTGCACGCCAGCAGCTTGCCGGGCGCGGGGTTTGCGTACTTTGCGGTGGTGGCCGGTGTGTTTGTGACGGCCTTCTATTCGTTCCGCATGTATTTCTTGGTCTTCCATGGCAAGGAAAACTTCAGGCACAAGCCTTTTCCGGGCGAGCACGATCATCATGACGATCATGGCGACGGTCACGGTGACGGTGACGACCACGTGCATGTGCCCCACGAATCGCCTTGGGTGGTTTGGCTGCCCTTGGTGCTGCTGGCTATTCCTTCGGTGGTGATTGGCTATCTGACGATTCAACCGATGCTGTTCGGCGACTTCCTCAAAGATGCAGTGGTTGTCAACGCGAAGGCACACCCTGCGATGAGCTCGATGACGGAGCATTTCCACGGCGCTGCTGCGATGGCCATGCATGCCTTGCAAACCCTGCCGTTCTGGCTGGCTGTAGCGGGCGTGGCGGTGTCAGGCTGGATGTACCTGATGGCGCCCGCAGTGCCTGCAGCCATCGGCAAGGCCCTGAGTCCATTGGTGCGTGTCCTGGAGAACAAGTACTTCTTTGACGCTTTCAACGAAAAAGTGCTGGCCGCAGGCGCGCGATTGTTGGGTCAGGGCTTCTGGAAAGGTGGCGATGTGGGGCTGATCGATGGCCTGGTCGTCAACGGCTCAGCACGCATGGTGGGCGCTTTTGCGGGGCTCACGCGGCTGGTGCAAACGGGTCAGCTGTATTGGTATGCACTGGTCATGGTGCTGGGCATCTTTGGTCTGCTCACTTGGCAACTGTGGCCCTATCTGAGCAAGGCCTTGGGCTTTTGAGCCCCGAGCAGAGAGACAGGCGGAGAACAACAACATGGGTTTATTGAGTGTGGCCATCTGGCTTCCCATCGCAGCAGGTCTTTTGCTGTGGGCGATGGGGCGCGATGCCTATGCCAACACGGTCCGCTGGGTGGCCTTGATCGGCGCGCTGGCGGGATTTGTCGTTACCTTGCCTTTGGTCAGCGGGTTTGACAACGCCACGGCGGTCATGCAGTTCCAGGAGCACTTGCCCTGGATCGAGCGTTTCAATGTCGCGTACCGCTTGGGTGTCGACGGCATTTCCATGTGGTTTGTCGTGTTGACCGCCTTCATCACGGTGATCGTGGTGATCGCTGGCTGGGAAGTGGTGACCGAGCGCGTGAACCAGTACATGGGTGCGTTCCTCATCTTGTCGGGCTTGATGATTGGCGTTTTTGCCGCAACCGACGGCATGTTGTTCTACGTGTTCTTCGAGGCCACGCTGATTCCGATGTACATCATCATCGGCGTTTGGGGCGGTCCGCGCCGCGTGTATGCGGCCTTCAAGTTCTTCCTCTACACGTTGCTGGGCTCGTTGTTGATGCTGGTGGCCTTGCTGTACCTCTACTTCAAGAGTGGCGGCAGCTTCGACATCCTGGCTTGGCACAAGTTGCCGCTGCCGATGAATGCGCAGACCTTGTTGTTCTTCGCCTTCTTCGCGGCGTTCTCGGTCAAAGTGCCGATGTGGCCAGTTCACACTTGGTTGCCTGATGCCCACGTTGAAGCCCCGACCGGCGGCTCGGTGGTGCTGGCAGCCATCATGCTGAAGTTGGGCGCGTACGGCTTCTTGCGCTTTTCCATGCCCATCGCACCGGATGCGAGCCGTGAGTGGGCCTGGTTCATTGTCGCGCTGAGCCTGATTGCCGTCATCTACATCGGCTTGGTGGCCTTGGTTCAGCAAGACATGAAGAAGCTGGTGGCGTACTCGTCCATCGCGCACATGGGCTTCGTGACGCTGGGTTTCTTCATCTTCAACGAATTGGGCGTATCGGGTGGCCTGGTGCAGATGATCAGCCACGGCTTTGTTTCAGGCGCAATGTTCCTTTGCATCGGCGTGTTGTACGACCGTGTTCACAGCCGGGAAATTTCCAGTTATGGCGGCGTGGTCAACACCATGCCCAAATTTGCCGCCTTCGCTGTTTTCTTTGCCATGGCCAATTGCGGCCTGCCAGGCACGGCGGGTTTTGTGGGTGAGTGGATGGTCATTCTGGGCACCGTGAAGTCCAGCTTCTGGTTGGCGGCGTTGGCGTCAACGGCGCTGATCTTTGGCGCGGCCTACACCTTGTGGATGGTCAAGCGGGTTTACTTTGGCGATGTGGCTAACGACCATGTTCGTGAACTGACCGACATCAACGCCCGTGAGTTTTTGATGCTCGCCATCCTGGCGATTGCAACCTTGGCGATGGGTCTGTACCCGAAGCCTTTCACCGACGTCATGCACGTTTCCGTGACAGAGCTGCTGAAGCACGTGGCGCTCAGCAAGTTGTATTGATCACGCCAGGACCCAACCCACCATGACTGCGATGAACTGGCTTGTCGTCTACCCCGAGATCGTGCTGCTGGCCATGACCTGTGTGGTCGCGGTAGCCGACCTTTTTGTCACGGACAGCGCGCGCCGGCTGACCTTCTGGCTCACGCAAGGCACGCTGTTGGTCGTTGGTGTGATGCACGTCTTGTATTTCAACGGCGGGTTCACGCTTTACGGCATGCAGGGCTTGGTGGTCACCGACCCGATGGGGCATTTGCTGGCGGCCGGCGCCGCGTTTGCCACGGCCATCACGGTGGCGTATGCGCAGCCTTATCTGGTTTCGCGCGACATGATGAAGGGTGAGTTTTTTACCCTGGCGCTGTTTTCGTATCTGGGCATCTCGGTGATGTGCTCGGCCAACAACTTCCTGGTCATTTACCTGGGCCTGGAAGTGATGAGTTTGTCGCTGTATGCCTTGACGGCACTGCGCCGCGACCATGGCTTGGCCACGGAAGCCGCGATGAAGTACTTTGTGCTCGGGGCGATGGCCAGCGGCTTTTTGCTCTACGGCATGTCCATGCTGTATGGCGCCACGGGCTCGCTGGCCCTGCCGCGTGTGTTTGAGCAAATCTCGGCTGGGCAGATCAACCGCGAGGTGCTGGTGCTGGGTACGGTCTTCATGGTGGCTGGGCTGGCGTTCAAGCTGGGCGCGGCGCCGTTCCACATGTGGATTCCAGACGTCTATCAAGGCGCGCCCACGCCTGTCACGCTGTTGATTGGGGGCGCGCCGAAGTTGGCTGCTTTTGCCATCGTCATCCGCATCTTGGTGGAAGGCATGCTGGGCTTGGCGGTTGATTGGCAACGGATGTTCATCGTGCTGGGCGTGGCTTCGCTGGTGGTGGGCAACTTTGCAGCCATTGCGCAAACCAACCTTAAGCGCATGCTGGCTTACTCCACCATTGCGCAAATGGGCTTTGTGGTTCTGGGCTTGAGCGCCGGAGTGGTCAGTGGCAACACGCTGTCGGCCGCCAATGCCTACAGCTCGGCCATGTTCTACATGGTGACCTACGTGCTCACCACGCTGGGCACCTTCGGGCTCATCTTGTATCTCTCGCGTGACGGCCACGAGGCCGAAGAGCTATCCGACCTGGCTGGCTTGTCGCAGCGTTCACCCTGGTTGGCTGGCGTGATGGCTGTGTTCATGTTCTCGCTGGCTGGCGTGCCGCCGCTGGTGGGTTTCTACGGCAAGCTGGCCGTGCTCCAAGCGCTGGTCACAACCAACTTGAACAGCCATCTGGTTTTGGCCATCGTGGCGGTGTTGTTGTCGCTGGTGGGTGCCTTCTACTATCTGCGTGTGGTGAAGGTGATGTTCTTTGACCCGCCGGCCAAGGCACCGGCCTTGGAGCGCAGCAACGGCATTTCGGCCTTGCTTGCACTCAATGGCGCCGCTGTGCTTGTTCTGGGTATCTTGCCAAACGGGCTGATGGCCTTGTGCCGCGACGCGATTGTCAAAGCGCTGGCGACTTGAAGACTTGCGCCCGCGTGTTGAGGCATGACTGAGCGCTCCGGGTCGGTGCCTGCCGACGCCCATCTCCTTGAACACTTCGTCTCGCGCGAGCCGCGCTTGTCGGGCGGCTTTCTCACGGTGGTTCGCGACACGGTCCGGCTGCCGGACGGTGACCACGCCACGCGTGAATTCATCTTGCACCCCGGCGCCGTGGCCGTGGTGCCCATTCTTGATGACGGCCGCTTGGTGATGGTGCGGCAGTACCGGCACCCAGTGGGTCGCGTTCTCTTGGAATGGCCCGCAGGCAAGCTGGACAAGCATGAGACGGTGCTGGCCTGTGCGGTGCGCGAGTTGCGTGAAGAGACCGGCTACACCGCGCGCGAATGGGCGCGTGCCGGCGTGTTTCACAACGCCTGCGCCTATTCAGATGAGGGCATCGAGATCTGGTTTGCGCGCGGCTTGCAAGCGGGCGCCACAGCTTTGGATGAGGGCGAGTTTGTTGAAACTGTCGTACACACCGAGTCCGAGTTGCTCGCTCAGGTACACCGTGGCGAAATTACCGACATGAAGACCGCATTGGGCGTTTTGTGGGCCCAGCGTTGGCGCACCAATGGGTGGTCTTTGGCGTGGCAGCCCGCGCCTTGAGTAGAAATCGCGCATGATCCGGCCCTCATGAAAGTTCTCGACCTGCGTTGCGCCAATGGCCACGGTTTTGAAGGCTGGTTCGGTTCTGAGGACGACTTCCTCAGTCAAAACGGCCGCAGCTTGATTGAATGCCCGCTTTGTGCGGACCGAGTCATCACGCGCCTACCCAGCGCGCCACGCCTGAATTTGTCCAACACCAAAGCCAGCGGAACCGCAGCGGGCCCTGGTTCTGCTGTGCCCGCCGTGCCTGCCCAGCCACAAGCAGCAGACGGCCAGGCTGAATTGCAGGCCCTGTGGATTCGGGCTGTGCGCCAAGCTTTGGCCAACACCGAAGACGTGGGTGAGCGCTTTGCCGAAGAAGCGCGTCGCATTCATTACGGTGAAAGCGACGTGCGCGGCATCCGCGGCGTGGCCTCGGCCGAAGAACGCGAAGCCCTGCACGACGAAGGCATTGAAGTGATGTCGTTGCCCATGCCTGCGGCCTTGAAAGGGCCGATCCAGTAAGCGGCCCTGCCCCTGTCGGCTAGCTTTCCGCTCGCGTCTGCGCTCGCCATGCGGCCAGCAGTTGGCGTGTTTCCTCATCAGGCCGGGCGGGCAGCTTGCGGTATTCGCGGCAATCGCTGGTGCGGCTCATCAATCGGTGGTTGATGAGTTCGCGCCGCAACGTCACGTGGTCACCGAAGCCATTGGCCGCTTTCAGTATCGTGTTGACCTCGCGTTCGGTATAGCTGCGTTTGCCATCAAACAGCGTCCACAGCGCCCAGACGATCAGTTTCTGCACGCTGAATTTGACGGGCCACCGGGTCAGCACACCTTGGCCGTCAAACGACTGCAGCGCCTTTTTGGCGTTTGGGGTTAGTGGTGATGCCGAACCCTCGAGAGGCTGCTTCCTCGAGGGTGTGGCCGGCTGCGCTGCGTGAGCTTTGAGCGCCTGAAAGTTGCGGTGCCCGGCCGCGCGGGCCACCAGGTTCAACAGCTCCACATGGCTGGGCGGCAGTGGTTTGCGCGCATGGCGCTCACGCAGCGCCGAACCCAGCGCCCGCGTGAAGCCTGCGGAGTCGTGCAGTTCAAGAAAGACAGTTTGTCGTGGCATGTCAGAAGCTCCTGCATGCGCCTGACCCTCTCGCATTGAGAAGGCGCCGGTGGTTGCCAACTTCCGGCCCAGGCGCACAGAAGGGTCTGATGCGAACGAGGCCTTGAACAAATTGCCGTGGCAGGTTTAGCTCGCGGTGGGTGCCGCGTGGCAACGCCTGGGTGAACTGCCGACCGCAGGTGAGTTTAGCGGGTAAACAAGCCTATCAAAGCACGCGGCCCGGGTTCATCAAGCCGCGCGGGTCCAGTGCCTGCTTGATACTGCGCATCAGCTGCAAGGCCACAGGGCTTTTGCGCTCTTTCAGCTCTTCGCGCTTGAGTTGGCCCACACCGTGTTCCGCCGAGATGCTGCCGCCGCAAGCCTGCACAGCGTCGTAGACGATGTTGTTCACCGCGTGTTCATGGTCGCGTAAGAAGGCTGCGGGGTCACCGCCCGCCGGGGCCTGCACGTTGTAGTGCAAGTTGCCGTCGCCGAGGTGCCCAAAGTTGACCAAGCGAATGCCGGGCATGTAGGCCATCAGTGCAGCGTCTGTGTGCTGCACAAAGCTTGCGATTTGCGACACGGGCAGGGCGATGTCGTGCTTGATGTTCAAGCCTTCTTCGGCCTGCGCCAAGGGAATGGATTCACGCACATGCCACAAGGCATGCGACTGGGCCAAGCTTTCAGCCAGCACGGCGTCCGCAGCCAGACCCTCTTCAAGTGCTGTTTCCAGCAAGGCCTCCACGCGGGCGCGGGCCTGCGCTTCGCCCTCGGTATCGGCGTATTCGATCAAGGCTGTCCAGGGCGCGCCGGGTAGGGGGCGGGGCAGGGTGCTGAAATGTTTGGCTACCAGGTCCAGTGAAAACGCGTTCATCACCTCGAAGCCGGTGAGGCCCGCGCCCAGCCGGGTGTGCGCCAAGCCCAGCAACTTCACGCAGGCTGGCAAATCGTCGCAGGCCACAAAGGCCGTGACGCTCGCCGCGGGCTGCGGGAAAAGCTTCACCGTGGCTGCTGTGATGATGCCCAAGGTGCCCTCGCTGCCGACAAACAGGTTGCGCAGGTCATAGCCCGTGTTGTCCTTGCGCAGACCCGACAGGCCATCCCAAATCTCGCCGGTGGGCGTGACGACTTCCAGGCCCAGGCACAGGTCGCGCGCATTGCCAAAACGCAGGACTTGCGTGCCGCCGGCATTGGTCGCCAAGTTACCGCCCAAGGTGCAACTGCCCTCGGCCGCCAGGCTCAACGGGAACAGCAAGCCGGCATCGGCTGCAGCGGTTTGCACCTGTTGCAGGATGCAGCCCGCTTCGGCTGTCATGGTGAGGTTGGCCTGGTCAATGGCCCGCACGGCGCGCATGCGCTGCAGCGACAGCAAAGCCTGCGCGCCGCTTTCATCGGGCACGCCGCCGCCCACCAAGCCGGTGTTGCCGCCTTGCGGAACGATGCTCACACCGTGCGCTGCGCAAATGCGGACAGCGGCCGCCACTTCGGCCGTAGAGCCCGGCCGCAACACCGCACCGGCCTTGCCATGCCAGCGCTTGCGCCAGTCTTTCTCAAAACCTGAAAGGTCGCCGTCGGTCAAAACGTTTGCAGCGCCCAGCGCTTCGCGCAAAGCCCGCAAGCATGGTTCAGCAAGGCTCATGATTCAACCGGTGTGGGGTGCAGCCGCGTGCGAATGTGCATCACGCAGCCTACAAAAATGAAAACGGCCAGCAGCGCTTCCATGCCAGCGAGCTGAGCCCCAAGGCCGTGCTCTGACGTGGCACGCATCAAACCCTCGCCCGCGTACACCCACACCAGCAGGCTCAACCAACGGAAGGTGTACAGGCGGTAGCGCCAGAGACCCGGCAGCGCCGGCAGCAAGGGCAGCACTTTGATGGCCAAAGTGCCTTGGCCTGTGGGGGCCAGCCACAGTTCCCAAGCCAAGCACAGAACGATCAGCGCAAGCACGCCTGCCAACACAATCGTGCGGGTCTGGCGAGCCCGCGCGCTGGGTGTTGCCGCAGCTTTGTGAACGTGTGAAGCGCCAGCCTGCGCGGCGGTGTTGATGGTCATGCTGGCATCATAGCCAGCATGACTCAACCTGCTGTTCGCCCGGCTTTGGCCATGAGGCTCACCACAGCCTGGGCCGAACTGATGCTCACGCTGCAAAACTGGCCTTGGCTGGAGACTCTGCGTACGCTGCGTCAACGCTTCCGCGAAGACCGCCTGGGCCTCACAGCGGGCAGCCTCACGTTCACCACGTTAATCGCGCTGGTGCCCTTGCTCACGGTCATGCTGGCCGTGTTCAGCGCCTTTCCTTACTTCGGGCCGTTCAAGGTGGCCTTGGAGCAATTCTTCCTTCAGAACCTGGTGCCCGACGACATCGCCAAGCCGGTGATGATGGCGTTGACGCGCTTTGCCGGCAAAGCCAGCGGCCTGGGAACAGCCGGCATGGGCGTGCTGGTGGCTACAGCCGTGGCGCTGATGTTGACCATCGACCGCACCTTGAACAGCATCTGGAGGGTGCGGCGCCAGCGGCCACTGGCGCAGCGTGTGCTCATCTATTGGGCGGCACTCACCTTGGGGCCTTTGTTGATGGGCGCCAGCTTGAGCATGACTTCGGTCGCCTTGTCTGCGTCCAAAGGCTTGATTGCCGGCGTGCCTTCGTTCTGGGCTTTTGTTCTCGATGCATTGCAGTTTGTGCTGTTGGGCGCAGCAGCCACAGGCTTGTTTCGGTACGTGCCGCACACGCATGTGGAAATTCGCCACGCTATGGCCGGCGGTCTCTTTGTGGCCACGGCCTTTGAGGTCGTTAAGAAGCTGTTGTCGATCTACCTGTCACTGGTTCCCACATACGGCTCGGTTTACGGCACCTTTGCGGTGGTGCCCATCTTGCTGCTGTGGACCTACCTGGTGTGGGTCATCATGCTGCTGGGCGCTGTAGTTGCGGCCTATGCGCCCACGCTGCGTTTGGGCGTGGCACGGCGTGCCGGCTCACCGGGCTGGCGCTTTGAGTTGGCTTTGCAAGTTTTAGGCTGCCTGCGAGCGGCCCGAACCCGACCCGTGCAGGGTTTGACGGCGCTGGACCTGGCAGCAGCGCTGCGGGTAGACCCACTGCAAGTGGAGCCCCTGCTGGACTTGATGGTCGAATTGCGCTGGGTGGGCCGGCTGGACGAAGAGGGCGCGCAGCGCCATGTGCTGCTGGCCGACGAGTGGCAAACGGCGCTGGCGCCTTTGGTCGAGCGCTTGCTGCTGGCTGATGCGCCACCCAGCCGGCTCTTCCGCCAGCGGGCCGGGTTCGCGACACTGCAGTTGTCCGATGTTTTGACTGATTAGCGAAGGAAGCAACCCCCATGCAAACGGACAGCCCCTTTCTTGACCACCTGCGGGGCGAGCTTCAGGCCATTCGCGCTGCGAATCTCTACAAAGCCGAACGTGTCATTGCCACGCCGCAAGGCGCCACAGTCACACTGGCCGATGGCCGCGAGCTGATCAACCTGTGCGCCAACAATTACCTCGGCTTGTCGTCTCACCCCGAGGTGATCGAGGCTGCGCACGAGGCACTGCGCACGCATGGCTATGGCTTGAGTTCCGTGCGATTCATCTGTGGCACCCAAGATCTGCATAAAACTTTGGAACAGCGACTGGCGCACTTCTTGGGAACGGAAGACGCCATCCTTTATGCGGCCGCATTTGACGCCAACGGCGGCTTGTTTGAGCCCCTGCTCGGCGAGGCCGACGCCATCATCAGCGACGAGCTGAACCACGCCAGCATCATCGATGGCATCCGTCTGTGCAAAGCCCAGCGTTGGCGCTACAAGCACAACGACATGGCCGACCTGCAGCGCTGCCTGGAGGAAGCCGCCGCACAAGGTGCGCGCTTCAAACTCGTGTTCACTGACGGCGTGTTTTCGATGGACGGCACCATTGCGCAGCTGGATCAGATACGCGAACTGTGCGACCGCTACGGTGCCCTGTTGGGCATTGACGAATGCCACGCGAGCGGCTTCATGGGGCGCACGGGCCGTGGCACGCACGAGTATCGCGGCATCTTCGGCAAGGTGGACATCATCACCGGCACCTTGGGCAAGGCCTTGGGTGGCGCCAGCGGCGGTTTCACGGCTGCGCGGTGCGAAGTGGTTGAACTGCTGCGGCAGCGGTCGCGGCCTTATTTGTTCTCCAACACCGTGGCGCCGCCCATCGTGGGCGCCTCGATCGCGGTGCTCGATTTGTTGGAGGCCTCCACAGCGCTTCGCGATACCTTGGAGAACAACACGCGCTGGTTCCGCCAAGCCATTCAAGCGGCAGGCTTCGAGATCAAACAGGGGGAGCATCCCATCGTGCCCATCATGGTTTACGACGCTGATCTGGCGCAGCAACTCAGCGCGCGTTTGCTGGAGCTGGGCGTGTATGCCGTGGGCTTTTTCTTTCCAGTGGTGCCCAAGGGCCAAGCGCGCATCCGCGTGCAAATGAGCGCGGTGCACACTCGGGCGCAGTTGGAGCGCGCTGTGACTGCCTTTGCGCAGGCGGGCCGAGAACTGGGTTTGGTTGCCGCGTGACGCCGAAGATTCTCATCATTGGTGCCAACGGCCAGATCGGCACCGAGCTGGCTGAAGCGCTGGTGCTGCGCCATGGCCGCGCCGCCGTCGTCACCAGCGACCTTGCCACCACAGGCCGCGTGCCGGGCTTGGCCCATGAACAACTCGATTGCACCGACGCTGGCGCGCTGACGCAGATCGTGGAGCGGCACGGCATCACGCAGATTTATCACCTGGCGGCAGCCTTGTCCGCGCGCGGCGAACAGCACCCCATGTGGGCTTGGGACCTGAACATGAAAGGCCTGCTCAATGTGCTGGAGCTGGCGCGCACGCATCGGCTTGACCGCGTCTTCTGGCCCAGCTCCATTGCCGCTTTTGGCCCCTCGACGCCGCGCGTCGACACACCTCAACACACCGTGATGGACCCCAGCACCGTCTACGGCATCAGCAAGCTGGCCGGCGAAGGCTGGTGCGCCTGGTACCACCACAAACACGGCGTTGACGTGCGCAGCCTGCGCTACCCCGGCCTTATCAGCTGGAAAACGGCGCCCGGCGGCGGCACCACCGACTATGCGGTCGAGATTTTCCACGCTGCGCTGCGCGAAGGCCGCTACACCAGCTTCTTGCGTGAAGACACGGCCTTGCCCATGATGTACATGCCCGACGCCATCCGCGCCACCATCGAGCTGATGGAAGCGCCTGCTGAACAGCTAAGCATCAGACACAGCTACAACCTGGCCGGCATCAGTTTCACACCCGAACAGATGGCCAAGAGCATCGCCCAACACATCGCGGGCTTTGCCATCAACTTCGAGCCCGACTTCCGCCAGCTCATCGCCGACACCTGGCCGGACAGCATTGACGACAGCGCTGCGCGAAGTGACTGGGGCTGGGCTTTGTCTTACAGTCTGGAGAGCATGGTCGTTGACATGCTGCTGAACCTGAAGCGCGCCCGACCGCAGGGCAGTACAAGCTCAACGGCCCCAACGCAACACCAGGGGGTCTAGCCGCCGGGCCTGGTCCAACAGCCCGGCTCGCACCGCCGGAGGCATCGTCGGGAAGGGATGGCGCGGCGCTTCGCAGGCGATGACGCCGCCTTCCTTCATCAGCGCCTTCGCCGTAAGGATGCCGCCCTGGCGGTTCTCGTAGTTGATAAGTGGCAGCCAGCGCGCATATTCAGCCAGCGCCTCTTCGCGTCGTCCGGCGAAGTAAGCGTCGGTGATGCGGCGAATACCGTCGGGGTAGCCGCCGCCGGTCATGCTGCCGGTGGCGCCGGCGTCCAGGTCGGCCATCAGCGTGATCGCCTCTTCGCCGTCCCAAGGTCCTTCGATGGCGTTGCCGCCAAGCGCGATCACCTCGCGCAGCTTGCTTGCGGCGCCTGCGGTTTCGATCTTGAAGTACGCCAAATGTTCGATCTCGCGCGCCATGCGCGCCAGGAAGGCGGCGCTCAAGGGCGTGCCTGCCACAGGGGCGTCCTGCACCATGATGGGGATGGTGATGGCGTCACTCAGCCGGGCATAGAACTCGAAAACCGCTGCTTCGCCGACGCGAATGGTGGCACCGTGGTACGGCGGCATCACCATCACCATCGCTGCCCCGAGCGCCTGCGCGTCGCGGCAACGCTGCGCGCACACTTGGGTGCCGAAGTGTGTCGTCGTGACGATCACCGGCACGCGCCCGGCCACGTGTTCCAAGATCACTTTCGTGAGCACCTCGCGGTCGGCATCACTCAGCACGAACTGCTCGGAGAAATTTGCCAGGATGCACAGGCCGTTCGAGCCGGCATCGACCATGAAATCGATGCAGCGCTTCTGGCTTTCCAGATCAAGTTCTCCGTTGTCCTTGAAGGTGGTGGGTACCACCGGGAACACGCCTCTGTAGGGCCGCTGCAGCATGATGTTTACTCAATGATATTGAACTGGTCCAGGAACTCGGTCTTCAGTGAGAGTCCCAGGCCTGGCGTGGTGTCGCTCAACTGGAGGAAGCCGTTCTCTGCCACCGGTTCGCCATCGAAGATGTAATAGAACAGCTCGTTGCCCACTTCCACGTCAAACATCGGGAAGTATTCGCTCATGGGGCAGTTCAGGCTGCTCATGGTGAGGTGGTAGTTGTGCATCTGGCCGGCATGGGGAATCACCGGCACGCTGTAGCTTTCACACAGGGCGTTGATCTTGTGCGCCATCGTGATGCCGCCCACGCGGTTGGTGTCGTACTGCACCACGCTCACCGCCTTGCGTTCCAGCAGCTGCTTGAAGCCGTAGAGGCTGAACTCATGCTCGCCGCCAGAGATGGGCACGATGTTCATGGCGTTGAGTTCGGCATAACCGTCGATGTCATCGGCAATCACCGGTTCTTCTAGCCAGCGCGGCTGGAACTTGGCCAGCTTGGGCAGCATGCGCTTGGCGTACTCCAGGTTCCAACCCATGTAGCACTCGAGCATCAGGTCGTTGTCGTAGCCGATCACTTCGCGCACCGCTTCCACGCTCTTGAGGTTTTCCACCACGCCCTTTTGCAGGTGCGCCGGCCCGTAGCCGAAGCGCATCTTGAAGGCGGTGAAGCCCTGTTTCAAGTAGGTCTCGGCCTCCTTCTGCATTTCCTTCAGGTCGGTGCGGTAGAGCTTGCTGTAGTAGCAGGGGATCTTCTCCTTCGTGCGCCCCCCGAGCAGCTTGAACACTGGCTTGTCTACGCTCTTGCCCAGCAAGTCCCACAACGCAATGTCCACGGCTGAGATGGCGGCCATGCCCACGCCCTTGCGGCCCCAAGCGTGGGTGGCGCGGTACATGCGCTGGTTCAGGTATTCGTAGTCCCACGGGTCCTGGCCGATGCACAGCGGCGCCAGGTATTGATCAACGATCTGCTTTGCCACCCGCGGCGCCAGAGCCACGTTGCCATAGCCCACCAGGCCGGTGTCGGTTTCCACCTCCACCACCGTCCACTGGTGGAAGCGGAAGGTCTGCATGGTTTCGACGGGGGAGTACATCAGGTCCATCGCATTGCTGCAGAAGTTGCCCTGCGGCGGCACGGTCTTGCCCTTCCACTCGAAGGTGCGGGCGCGGATTTTGGTGATCTTCATGGTTGCGTACTTTGGAGGTTAAGAAAGCCGCGCGCGGCCCATGCGGGCCGCGATGGCAAAGGCATTGGCCGTGGCGTCCACATTGGCGGTGCCCTTGCCGGCGATGTCATACGCCGTGCCATGGGCCGGCGTGGTGATGGGAATGGGCAGGCCGCCCTGCACCGTGACGCCCTGGCTGAAGCCCATCAGCTTTATGGCGATCTGCCCCTGGTCGTGGTACATGGTGACGATGGCGTCCAGCTCGCCATCGCGGGCGCGCAGGAAGATGGTGTCGGGCGAGAACGGCCCCACCACGGCCAGGCCCTGCGCGTTCAGTTCGGCCACCGCTGGGGCGATGATGTCGATCTCCTCGCGCCCGCAGGTGCCGCCGTCACCGTTGTGCGGGTTGAAGCCGGCCACCGCCACGCGCGGCGCGGCCACGCCACTTTGCTGCAACGAACGGTAGATGAGCGTGGTGGCATCGATGATGCGTTGCTTGTCGATGTACTTCGGCACGTCTTTCAAGGGCACGTGCGAGCTGATGCGGCTGGTCCACAGCCCGCGCAGGGTGTTGAACTCGCAGAAGTAGCCCTTCACGCCCAGGTACTGCGCGAAGTGGTGAAGTTCGTCTTCATGCTTCAGCCCGCCCATCTTCATGGCCTGCTTGTTCAGCGGCGCGAAGGTGATGGCATCCACCTCACCGGCCAGCACCGCGTCCATGCAGCGGTTCAGCAATTGCAGTACGCAAGCGCCGCCGGCAGCCTGGGCCTGGGCGCGCTGCACGTCGGCAGGCGCTACCGTGTCCATGGGCAGGAAGGCGGCGCGGCTCGTGTCGGCGCGGCCGCGCACGTCGGCAAAGCGCCCCACTGGCTCAAGGGCATGCGCCGTGCCGGCGATGCGCTGGCCCTCGGCCCACAGCCAGGCATCGCCCACCAGCACCACGTTGGCCTGTTCACAGGTGCTGGGCAGGGCCAGCAGGCGGGCGATGAGTTCGGGGCCGATGCCGGCGGGGTCGCCCAGGGTCAGGGCGACGACGGGTTTGGTTTCAAGCGGGGCCATGTTCAATCGACCTTGATGCCGCGCTTTTTGATGATCTCGGCATAACGCTTGTTTTCAGCAGCATGAAAGGCGGCGAAGTCCACCTGGCTCATGGGTGTGATCTCCGAGCCGATGCCGTTCAGGCGCTTGCGTGTGTCCGCATGCGGCAGCAGCTTGTTCACTTCCTCGTGCACCTTTTGCTGCACCGCCTTCGGGGTGTTAGCCGGCATGTACACGCCGTACCAGGCGCTCATCTCCACGCCTTTGATGCCGGCCTCGGCCAGCGTGGGCACGTCGGGCAGTTGAGGGTTGCGCTGCGACGCCGCTACCGCCAGGGCCTTGACCTTGCCGCTCTTGATGTGCGCGGCCACCGAGGCCAGGGTGTCAAAGCTCATCTGCACCTGGCCGGCCATCAGGTCGATCAAGGCCGGCGCACTGCCGCGGTAGGGAATGTGGGTGATGAAGCTGCTGGTGGCTTCCTTGAAAAGTTCGGCGGCGATGTGCTGGGTGCTGCCATTGCCGCTGGAGGCATAGTTCAACTGCCCGGGCTTTGAGCGGGCGAGCTTCACCAGTTCAGCCACGCTGTTCACGCCCAATGTGTTGTTCACCACAAGCACGTTGGGCACCGCGCCCACAAAGGCCACGGGCACCAGATCCTTTTCGTTGTCATAGGCCAGTTTCAGCAAGTGCGGGGCGATGGCATGCGCGGTGCTCACGCCCATCACCATGGTGTGGCCGTCAGTGGATTTCGCCGTCACGTCTGCCGCCAGAGTGTTCGAAGCGCCAGGGCGGTTTTCCACCACCACGGTCTGCTTCAGCGCGGGGCCAAGCTTGTCGGCCACGGCTCGGGCCATCACGTCGGTGCCGCCGCCGGGGCTGGAGCCCACCAGCAGGCGCAGCGGCTTGTTGGGCCATTCCTGGGCTTGGACTGCAGTGGCGGCGAGCAAGGTGGCAGCAAACGCTGGGATGAACAGGAAACGTCGGGTCAGGTCATGCATGAGATTTAACTCCTTGGGGATTCAATAAAACCATCGCGCCGGCACCATCACCAGCGCGGGGAAGAGGATGAACAGCAGCAGCAACACGATCTGCGCCACCAGGAAAGGCCACACGCCGCGGGTGACGCGACCCAGGTCTTCGCGGGCCACACCGGCCACCACGTTCAGCACCGTGCCCACCGGCGGGGTGAGCAGGCCGATGGCGTTGTTCATGATGAACAGCACGCCGAAGTAAACAGGGTCGATGCCAGCTTGCTTCACCAGGGGCATCAGCACTGGTGTGAGGATGAGCACTGTGGGCATGAAGTCCAGCGCCGTGCCCACCAACACCACGAGGGCCATCATGGCCAGCATCAGCAGCACCTTGTTGTCCATCAGCGGGCGCAGCAGTTCGGCCACTTCCTGTGGAATGCTGGCGATGGTGATGAGCCAGGCCGACACCAGCGCACAGGCCACCAGGAACATCACTACGCTGCTGGTCTTGGCCGCGGCCAGCATCAAGGCGGGCAACTGCGGCAGCTTCAGTTCACGATAGACGAACAGGCCCACCGCCAGTGAATACACCACCGCCACCACGGCCGCTTCTGTGGGCGTGAACACCCCCAGCTTCATGCCGCCGATGATGACCCCCGGCAGCACCAGGGCCCACAGCCCTTCGCGCAGCGCCCGCGCGGCGGCGGCCGGGCTGAAGCGTGCCGCCGGCACGGGCGGGGCATCGCGCCTGGCGCAGAACCACCACGTGATCCACAGCGCCAGGCCCATCATCAGCCCGGGCACGATGCCGGCCATGAACAGCTTGGTGATGGACACGCCACCGGCCACGCCGAAAACGACAAAACCGATGGACGGCGGGATGATGGGCGCGATGATGCCGCCCGAGGCGATGAGGCCGGCCGCGCGCGGCACGTTGTAGCCGGCGTTGCGCATCAAGGGGATGAGGATGGCGGCCAGCGCAGCGGTGTCGGCCACGGCCGAGCCGGAAATGCTGGCCATCACCAGTGCCGCCAGGATGGCCACGTAGCCCAGGCCGCCACGCACATGCCCCACCAGGGCCTGGGCCATGCCGATGATGCGCCGCGACAGCCCGCCCGCGTTCATCAGTTCGCCAGCCAGCATGAAGAAGGGCACCGCCATCAGCGGGTAGCTGTTGGCGCCTTCCAGCAGGTTCTGCGCCAGGATCTGGGTGTCGAAGTTGTTCAGGTGCACCATCAGCGCCAGGCCGCACACCAGCAGCGCAAAGGCGATGGGCATGCCCAGGGTCATGGCCCCCAGAAGGGAGACGAGGAAGACGGCGATGGTCATGGTCTCGTTCGCCTCATTCCACTGAATTCGCGCCCGGCTGGGGCACCTGTTCCTCAGCCGGGAAGCGGCCGGTGAGCTGGCGCAACAGGTCATGCCCCACCAGCGCGGCCATTCCCAACCCCGTCACCACCAGCACGCCCACCACCCAGGCCATGGAAAGCCCGGTGACCGGGGCGTGGTCGTCCAGGGCAATCACCGTCTGTTTCCAGGCCCCATGCGCCAGCAGCAGGCAGCAGGTGAAGACCAGGGCATCGGAAACGAATCGCACCACGCGCCTGCCGGATGTGCCCAGGCTGGCGATGAAGCTCGTCATGCCCAAGTGGGCTCGGTCGCGCAGCGCCACCAGGGCGCCCAGCAGCGTGAGCCAAACGAAGATGAAGCGCGACAGCTCTTCCGAAACCACGATCCCGGAGTTGAAGCCATAGCGCAGCACCACGTTGCCGAACACCAGCACCACCATCAGGCCCAGCAAGCCGACGAGCAACCATTCGATGGCGCGGAACAGGCCGTTGATGATCATGCCCGGCTCTCCTTCAGGGCGCCCAGGCGGTACAGCGCCCAGGCGTTGTCGTGCCAGATGGCTTGCTGCTCTTCGGGTTGAAGGTGTGCCAGTCCTTCGGCCATGGCCTGCACCAGTTCGGTGTAGCCGATGCGCAGGCCCGCCACAGGAAAGTTGCTGCCGAAGACGCAGCGCTCGGGCCCGAACAGGGCCACCGCCTCGCGCAGCAGGGGCAGATTGTCTTCACGCCGCCAGGGGGCGCCCCTGAGGCCGAATTCACTGAGCTTCAGGTGCACCTGCGGCAGG
Organism: Rubrivivax sp.; assembly: GCA_965249635.1. Classification (GTDB taxonomy): domain Bacteria; phylum Pseudomonadota; class Gammaproteobacteria; order Burkholderiales; family Burkholderiaceae_C; genus Rubrivivax. The sequence goes on from OZ252249.1 coordinate 1,886,215, forward strand.
GCGGCCAGGGCCTGCAGGCCGTTGCGCCATTGCGCCAGGCCGTTGGCGCTGCGGTCCCAGGGCAGGCCCAGGTGCTGCACCACCAGTTGCAGGCCGGGCACGCGGGCGATGAGCGGCGCGGCCTCGGCCAGGTGCCAGAAGGGCACGCGCAGTTCCCAAAGCAGGCCGTGTTCGGCCAGGGCGTTCAGGCCGCGCTCAAAGCGCGGGTCCTGCAGGCTGCCGGGTTGGCCAGCCACCGTAGCGGCCTGCGCCGCGCTGGGCGCCACCACCGGCTTGAAGCGCACGCCGCGCAGGCGCGGGAAGGCAAGCTGCTGCGCCAGCGTTTGGGCGACGTTGTCGGCCAGCAGGTCTACCCAGGCCACCACTGCGTGGGGCAGGTCTTGTTCTGCGGCCAACTCGTGCAGCCAGCGGGTTTCCTCCAGGGCTTGGGAGCGGTCGCGTTCGGCTTCCACGTGCACGGTGGCCACCACCGGTGCGCCGGCCATGTCCTGCCGCAACTCGGCCGGCCCGTAGTTGCGGCACAGGGTGGCGTAGTCGCCCAGGATGAATTGCTCGGGCGCGTAGGCTTCCTGCAGCCACGGGTAGTGGCCCGCGCCGGGGCCGGCCGACAGCCGCCACAGGTGGTGGTGGGTGTCGACGATGGCCGTGGGCAGCGGTGCGGGCATGGCGGGTGTTCAGCGAAGGGCTTCGATGGCCTTGAGTACCGCGTCGCCGTTCTTCTCAATGAACAGGCGCCGGGTCTCGGCCTTCACGGCATCGCGCACCGCCGACATGTCGGGGTTCTCCACCACCTGCATGCCCTTGGTGCGCAGTTCGGCCAGGGCGCCGGCCTCGCCCTTGGCGTTCAGCTCGCGCTGCAGCTTCGCCGCCGCGCCGGCTTCTTGCAACAGCACCTGCTGGTGCTCGGGCTTCAGGCCGTCGAACTTCGCCTTGTTCATCACCACGACGAGCGCGGTGTAGGCATGGCGGGTGAGCGAAAGGTGCTTCTGCACCTCATGCATCTTGCTGGACAGCATCAGCGTAGGCGGGTTCTCGTGGCCGTCAATGGCCTTGGACTCCAGGGCCGCGTACACCTCGCCAAAGGGCATGGGCTGCGGGTTGGCGCCCATCATCTGGAAGGCCTTGATGTGCGCCGGGTTCGGCGTAGTACGCAACTTCAGGCCTTTGATGTCGTCGGCCTTGTTCACCGCGCGGCGGCTGTTGGCCAGGCTGCGGAAGCCCACTTCCCAGAAGGCCAGGCCCTTGAGCTGGTGCGCCTCCAGTTCGTTCAGCAGGCTGCGGCCAACGGCGCTGTCCAGTACCTTGTAGGCCTGCGCCGCGGTGTCGAAGTGGTAGGGCAGGTCCAGCGCATTGAGTTTGGGCACCAGGCCGGTGAAGAACGGGTTGCCCGAGGTTTCCATGTCGATGGTGCCGCCGCGCACGCCGGCAATCATGGTGTTGTCGTTGCCGAGCTGGTTGTTCGGGAACACCTGGATTTCGACCCCGCCCTGGGTGCGCTCCTTCACCTTCTTTGCGAACTCCAGCGCCGCCAGGTGCTGGGAATCGGTTTCCGAATGCGCGTGGCCGAAGCGCAGCTTCACAGGGCCGGTCCCTTGGGCCCAGGCGGCGCCGGCCGTTGCGGCCAGTAAAAGGGAAAGCGCGGTGCGGCGGATCATCTTGTGCATGGTCTTGTCTCCTTGGGTAGAAAGGGTGGCGTTGCTATTTCGGTGCTTTGGCGATGGCGGCGAAGAAGGCCTTGGCCGTGTCTTCGCCCACGGCGGCCTGGTGCTTGGCGATCACCGGGCCGAGTTTTTCGCGCATACGCTGGCGCTCGGCGTCGCTTACGTCATTGATTTGCATGCCCAGCTTGGTGAGCTCGGCCCGCAGGCTGCCGTTCAGGCTGCGGCTGGTCTGGCGCTGGAAGGCGGTGGCTTCCAGGGCGGCGGCCTGCAGCAGGCCGCGGTCGGCGGCGTTCAGTCCGTCCCAGAATTTCTTGCCGGCCACCAGCACCAGGGCGTCGTAGGCGTGGCCGGTGGTGGAAAGGTATTTCTGCACGTCATAGAACTTTTGCGCATGCACCACGGTGTAAGGGTTCTCCTGCGCATCCACAGCCTTGGTTTCCAGGGCGGTGAAGAGTTCGTTCACCGGCATCGGCACGGCGTTGGCGCCCAGGCCATTGAACAGGTCGATGTAGAGGTTGTTCTGCATCGTGCGCACCTTGATGCCAGCCACGTCTTCGGCCTTCACGATCGGGCGCTTGCTGTTGGTGATGTTGCGAAAGCCGTTTTCCCAGAAGGCCAGGCCGATCAGGTCCTTCTCGGGCAGCTTGGCCAGCAGGCTCTGGCCGAAGGGGCCATCGAGTACAGCGTCGGCCTGCCGTTCGCTGGCGAAGGAGAAGGGCAGACCGATGACGCCGAATTCCTTTACCAGGTTGGCCAGGGTGGCGGTGCTGGGCACGGTGAATTCCTGCGTGCCGCCGCGCAGCGCGGCCTGCATCTGCTGGTCGCTGCCCAGGGTGGCGCCGGAGAAAACACCGATCTTGATGCGACCGTTGCTCTTCTTGTCCACCAGCTCGGCGAACTTGCGTGCGCCGATCGTCTGTGGGTGGCTGTCGGGCAGGCTGGTGCCCAGCTTGGCCTTGATCTCCTGGGCACTGACTGATGCGGCCAGCAGCAATGCGAGGGTGGTCAGTGTGGTTTTGATGAGCATGGTCGTCTTGTCTCCTTCTGAGTTTGGGGTCAATCGAGGCGGTACAGGCGCACCGCGTTGTCGCAGAACAAGGCGAGGCGTTCGTCGGGTGGCAAGTGCCGAGTCAGCACCTTGAAGCTGGTGAAGATCTCATCGAGGCTGGCGACCAGGCCATCGACGGGGAAGTTGCTGGCGAACAGGCAGCGCGCGCTCTCATAAATGGCCAGAAGGCTGTGGACCACCGGTTGCTGCAACTCGGGTGTCCAGCGCTGGCCGGGTACCCCTATCCCGGAAATCTTCATGAAGACATTGGGGCAGTCGGCCAGGCGGGAGACTGCTTGGCGCCATGCGTTCAATGAATCAGCGTCCCGCTGTGAGGGCAAGCCAGCGTGGTTGACGATGATTTTGGTGGCCGGGAAATCGCGCGCCAGTTCGATCGCCTCGCCGAAGTGCCACCAAGGTGTCTGAAGTTCGAAGATCAGCCCCGCGGGCGCCAGCTGTGCAAAGCCATCGCGCCAGCGCGGGCATCGCATGGAACCCGGAGCAGCCCAACTGCCATGGTGCTCGGCCCGAGGCAATGCTCGCGGCTTGTGACGCACGCTGCGGACGATGGGTAGTTGGCGGTACACGGCCAGCACGTCGGACAAGTCCCCGCGGTCGAGCCAAGCTTGAGCGGCCAGCGCATGAGGACTTCCCTCGGCATCATGCAAGGTCTGCACCCAACGGGCTTCGCCGGTCGGGTCCGTCGGTTCCCACTCGCCTTCCATCAACACGTGGCGCAGCACGCGGTGCCCGGTGGCAGCCGCAGCGTAATCAGCTGGTAGGAAGTTACGGCAGATGGAGCCGTAGTCGCCATAGCGGAACGGGATGCGCGGCAAGCGTTGTAGCCACGGGTGAGGATTAAGGTCTAGATCGAAAAAGTGGTGGTGCGCATCGACGATGGGCAACAGCGTTTCGTCGCCCGAGGCCAGCCACTCCTGCCTTGCGTGCGCCAGGTCGCGCGCCTGAATCTTGTGGTCTGGAGGTTCGGAGACCAGACCAGCAGCAGCGAGGGCGGAGGCGCGATCCATCGGAAGAGTGCTCAGGGTTTCATGACCGCGCGGGTCGTGCGATGAACCTGTTCCAGGTGGGCACGGATAGCTGCAACGGCGGCATCAGGTTTGCCGGTGCGCAGGGCGTCAACCAGCGCCTGGTGCTCAGAGACACTGTGGGCGATGGCGCCTTTGCGTTGCAGCGCCAGACGGCGGAATTCCAGCGCGTAGCCGTAGAAGTCGACCACGACATCGACCAGCAATTGATTGCCACAGGCTGCGTACAGCAGATGGTGAAACTCCTGGTCGGAAATCTGAAAGCGAACCGGGTCGGTCAGCATCAAGCGCTGCTCGTCGACGAGCGCCTGCAATCGGTTCAGCTGCAGGGGCGAGATACGCTGGGCTGCCAGCCAGACTACCTGCATTTCGACCGCGGCGCGGGCTTCAGTCACCTCTTCGAGCGAACGGTTCTTCAGCGTTCCGAGCACGCCCACGGACTCATGCAGGGGCATGGGACCACGGCCTAGCACGCGGGTGCGAGCACCCTGGTTGACCTCGATCATCTGCCGCGCTTGCAGTGCGCCGATGGCGCCTCGAACGGTTTCGCGCGATACGCCCAGCGTGGCTGCCAACTCGCGCTCAGAAGGCAGTTCGTCGCCCTCGAGAAGCAGGCCGGAATGGATCATGTAGGCCAGCTTGTCGCTGATCTGTTCCTTCACGGTGCGCTTGGCAATGCGTCCGTTGTCGCCGGGGATGCGGGGAATAAGTTCCATCAACTGGCCTACTGGTAGGTGAACTGTACCAGTAATTTCTGCCGACCGAAGATCGGGTGAGCCAGCAAGCCAGCCCCGGTTTAAAACACCCGATGCTTCAAGTAGGCCTTCTGCGGATCCATCCCCGCGCGGATGGCCTTGACCATCGCGCCTTCGGTGGCGAGCTTTTTCTCTGCGGCGGCGATGACCGCTTCGACATGCGGCCCAGGTATCAGCACGATGCCATCCCGGTCAGCTAGAACATAGTCGTCAGGCAACACCTGCACGTTGCCGAGGGCAATGGGCTCGCCGTAAGCCTCGGCGCGCCAGGCGCAGACGATGTCGATGGGTGTGGCATAGCGGGCGAATACGGGGAAGCCGTGGGAGGTGATATCGGCGATATCGCGGCAGCCGCCGTCGGCGATGTAGCCGCGCACGCCTTTGATCTTCAACGCTTCAGCCGAGAGGCCGCCGAAAAGGGCGCGCACGTCGTCCTGCGGTTGGCAGACGACGACATGCCCGGTGGGCGCCTTGGACAACAGGCCAGCCCACTCGAAAAGCGAGGTGTGTTTGTCCAGCGTGGGGTCGGGGCGGCCTCGCACGGTGAAGACGGGACCGGCGGCTTTCATGCCGGTGTCCAGCGGCGTGATGGTCCGTGGCAACACGCGGATCGGCAGGCTCTGGTCCTTCATCACATCGTGAATGACGGAGCTCGTGCAGGCCTGCAGGCGATCTGCAAGGCTCTTGGCGGCTTTTCGGGTGGTCATGGTCAGAATGGAATCTTCCCGGTCCAGATGTCTTTGTACATGACCCAGTCACCCATGAAACTGTAGAGCGGGCGCTTGAAACTGGCGGGCTTGTTTTTCTCGAAGCCGAAGTGACCAATCCAGGCGCAGCCATAGCCACATAGCAGGCCGTAGAGGAGCCACATCGGGTTGCCTGTCAAGACCATCCTGGCCAGGCACAGCAGCGCCAAGGTGGAGCCCAGAAAATGCAAGCGGCGGCAGGTGCGATTGCTGTGCTCGCCCAGGTAGAAGGGGTAGAACTCGGCAAAGGTGGCGAAGGACCGGGCGTCGGCTGTGTTCGCGTTGCCGGTCGCGGTGCTGTGGTTCATCGGTGCTCCTTCAGTGTGTGGACCAACACATTCAACACCCCATCAGGCGCTTCGGCCATCAGCGAATGCCCGGCGGGCAGCGTTTGTACTTGGGGCTTCAAGGCTGCGATGAGTGGTGCCACAGCCTTGGGTGAGGTCATTTGGTCGCGCTCGCCCAGAATCAAAGTTGTCGCGCAACGCAAGGCCGTGGCGGCAGGCTCAAGCCCGGCATAGGCATCGCAGGCTGCAAAGTCGAAGTGGAAGAGGTTGCCACCTGTCCAGCCGCGCTGCGTGCGCCGCATCAACGCGCGGTTGGCGCCGTGCAGCCAGAAGCCGGGCCCGGGGTGCGAGGGCTTGGAGGCGATGGATGAAATCGACAGGGTGTTGACCAGGTCAATGGCCTTCAGCGGGTCGCGCTGCGACAACTCCAAGAGCTGTGCCGACACCTTCATCGGGTAAGCCGTGCCCAGCATGAACAGGTGGCTGGGGTGTTCACCCAGACGCGCGGCGGCTTCCAGCGCAATGAGCGAGCCCATGCTGTGACCGGCCAGCGCCACGCGCTGCAGGCCGGCCGCCTTCACGAACTCGGCGACCCAGCGGCCGGCAGCCACCACGCCCAGTGGCGGCCCCTCACTGCGGCCGTGGCCGGGCAGGTCCACGGCCATGACGGCAAAGCCGTGGTGTGCGAGATAACGCGTCTGCTGAATCCAGGCACCGTGGTCGTGCAGCGCACCGTGAACGAAAACGATGCCCGGCCGGGTATTGTCCAAGGGCTTGCCGCCGGTGTAGGCATAGGCGGCTTTGCCGTCGATGAGTACATTCATGCCGACTTCTCCGCTGCGCGCAGGGCGCGCCCCAGGTCGTCAATCAAGTCGTCGGCATCTTCCAAGCCGATAGACAGGCGAATCGTGCCCGGCCCAATGCCCGCTTGCGCCAACGCGGTGTCGTCCATGCGGAAGTGTGTCGTCGAGGCCGGGTGGATCACGAGCGAACGGCAGTCGCCCACATTGGCCAGATGCGAAAAAATTTTCAGCGCCTCGATGAAGGCCTTGCCTTGGTTGCGTGTGCCTTTGATGTCGAAGCTGAAGATGGAGCCGCAGCCGCGTGGCAGCAGCTTGGCCGCCAGCGCATGGTCGGGGTGAGATTCCAATTCGGGGTAGCCCACGCCCGCCACCATGCCGTGCGAGCTGAGAAACTTCACCACGCGGCGTGTGTTGGCCACATGCCGTTCCATGCGCAGCGGCAGGGTCTCGATGCCTTGCAGGATGAGCCAAGCCGTGTGCGGGCTCATGCAAGCGCCAAAGTCGCGCAGGCCTTCACGGCGTGCGCGCAGCAAGAAGCCGCTGGTGGTGCTTTCTTCGGCAAACACCATGCCGTGGAAGCCGCTGTACGCTTGCGTTAGCTCTGGAAAACGCCCGCTGGCGGCCCAGTCAAACATGCCGCTGTCCACCAACACGCCGCCGATGACCGTACCGTGGCCGGATAAAAATTTGGTGGCAGAGTGAAACAGCAGGTCGGCGCCATGGTCAAACGGCTTCATCAGCCAGGGCGTTGTGAAGGTGGAGTCCACCAGCAAGGGCAGGCCCGCGTCGTGTGCAACAGCGCTGATGGTCGGAATATCCAACACGTCCAAGCCCGGATTGCCCAAGGTCTCGCCAAACAGCAGCTTGGTGTTGGGCCGGATGGCGGCGCGCCAAGCATCGATGTCGCGAGCTTTGACAAAGGTGGTTTCAATTCCGAAGCGCGCCAAGGTGTAGTGCAGCAGGTTGTGCGATCCGCCGTACAGCGCCGAAGAGGCCACGATGTGCGAACCCGCGCCGGCAATGGTTGCAATCGCCAAATGCAAGGCGGCTTGGCCGCTGGCGGTGGCGATGGCGCCGGTGCCGCCTTCCAAGGCTGACACGCGCTCTTCAAGCACCGCGTTGGTGGGGTTGCTGATGCGGCTGTAGACGTGGCCGGCGCGCTCTTGGTTGAACAGCGCTGCAGCGTGGTCGCTGCTTTCGAAGACAAAACTTGTCGTCAGGTGGATAGGCACTGCCCGCGCGCCGGTGGCGGGGTCGGGCGCTGCACCGGCGTGCAGTGCGAGCGTGTCAAAACCAGGGTCAGCATGGCCGGGCATGGCGATTTCCAGGGGTTCGAGCCGGCTGATTGTGGGCTATATTGACCCGAAACAGTCAACGTAAAGAAGACATCATGAAGGTCAGCGATATCCTGCGCGTCAAGGGCAGCACCCTGTTCACCACCTCGCCTGAACGGCCCTTGGCCGAAGCGGTCAACTTGATGGCTGAAATGGATATCGGCTCGCTGGTGGTGATGGCCCACGGTGACTTGGTGGGCATGCTCACCTTTCGCGAAGTTATTTCTGCGGTGGTACGCAGTGGCGGCTCGGTAGGTACCACACTGGTGCGCACCGTGATGGACGACGCACCGCTGACCTGCACGCCCGAAACCGAAATGGACGAAGTGCGCCGCATGATGCTGCAGCGCCATGCGCGCTACATGCCGGTGATTGAGAAGCGCACGCTGATGGGTGTGATTTCTTTCTACGACGTGGCAAAGGCTGTGGTGGATGCCCAGGACTTTGAAAACCGCATGCTCAAGGCCTATATTCGCGACTGGCCGGTTGAGCCTGGCGAGGCTTCGGCGCCCACAGGCTGAACGCACCTCGCGGTGCCCGCACGCATCTTCATAGAATGCGTGCATGTCAGGATCCACCATCGGTGAGCTTTTTCGCGTCACCAACTTCGGCGAAAGCCACGGCCCGGCCATCGGTTGTGTCATCGACGGCTGCCCGCCTGGGCTGCCGCTGAGCGAAGCCGACATCCAGCCCGAGCTGGACCGGCGCCGGCCCGGCACCAGTCGGCACGTGACGCAGCGCAACGAATCCGATGCGGTGGACATTCTTTCGGGTGTGTACGAGGGCCTGACTACCGGCACGCCGATCGCGCTGCTGATCCGCAACACCGACCAACGCAGCAAAGACTACGGCAACCTGCTCGACACGTTCCGGCCGGGCCATGCGGACTACACCTACTGGCGCAAGTACGGTCTGCGCGACCCGCGCGGCGGTGGGCGTTCCTCGGCCCGGCTTACTGCCCCCGCCGTGGCCGCCGGCGCTGTGGCGAAAAAGTGGCTGTTGCAAGAGCGCGGCGTGCGATTCAGTGGCTGGCTCACAGCGATTGGCGACGTCGAAATTCCGTTTGAAGACGAAACCCAGATTCCCCTTAACCCGTTCTATGCCGCCAGCGTGGGCGTGGTGCCGCAGCTTGAGGCCTACATGGACGCACTGCGCAAGTCGGGTGACTCCGTGGGTGCGCGGTTGACGGTGGTAGCGCGTGGCGTGCCGCCCGGTTTGGGCGAGCCGCTATACGACAAGCTCGATGCCGACATCGCCTACGCGATGATGGGTATCAACGCCGTCAAGGGCGTTGAGATTGGCGACGGTTTTGGCGTGGTTCAGCAGCGCGGCAGCCACCACGGTGATGCGCTTACGCCGCAAGGTTTTGCCAGCAACCATGCCGGCGGCGTGTTGGGTGGCATTTCAACGGGGCAAGACCTGCTGGTGCACATCGCCATCAAGCCCACCAGCTCTATTCGTCTGCCAAAACCCAGCATTGACCGCGAAGGGCAGCCCAACGAGGTGGTGACGCATGGCCGGCACGACCCCTGCGTGGGTATCCGTGCAACGCCCATTGCTGAAGCCATGCTGGCACTGGTGGTGATGGACCATGTGCTGCGCCACCGTGCGCAGTGCGGCGACGTGCGGCTGACCCAGCCCGCCATTCCTGGCGCGGTGTGAAGCCCGCTCGGCCCTCGGGCCTGAAGCGCTATTCGGCGCTGACCTTCACGTACTTTGGCGCGATTGGCTTGTTCAACCCCTACGCGCCGCTGTGGTTTCAAAGCATGGGTTTTTCAACCCTGGTGATCGGCTTGATCGCCTCACTGCAAAGCTGGACGCGGGTTTTTGCGCCCTACGCCTGGAGTTGGGCTGGCGACCACACCGGCCGGCGCACCGAGTTCATCCGCGTGGCGGCTGCCTTTGCCTTGCTCAGCGCGCTGGGGCTGGTGCTGGTGCAGCAGCTTCAGCCCATGGAGGCGCAGACTTTGATGGTGGCCGTGGGGGTGATGACCACGCTGATTTTTGTGGCCAACAGCGGCGTGGTGCCCTTGTATGAAGCCACGCTGGCCAGCCTGCTGGCCAAGCCCGACGGCAGCATCGACCCGCGCCAGTACGGCCGCGTGCGCGTCTGGGGTTCCATCGGATTTATCGTCTCAGTCACCTTGTTTGGCGCGCTGCTGGAGCGTCTGGGCATCGGCATCTTTCCCGCGTTTGTCGGGGCCATGAATGCTTTGCTCCTGCTGGCTGCCTTGCGGCTGCCGGCCACCCGGTCCGACGCCGTGCACAGCGAGCGCGCGCCGCCTGCGCTGCCGCTGCTGAAGCAGCCCGAAGTGGCCTGGTTTTTTGCCAGCATCTTCTTCACCGTGCTGGCCCACACCAGCCTCTACGCCTTCTTCTCGCTCTACTTGGTTGAGCTGGGTTACGGAAAAGCCGCTGTGGGCGCGCTGTGGGCGGTGAGTGTGGCGGTTGAAATCGTCTTCTTCTGGACGCAGGGCCGCTGGTTCGGGCGGCTCACACCGCATGCTTGGCTGAAAGTGGTGGCGGTGGTCACCAGCCTGCGCTTTGTGGCGGTGGCTTGGGGTGGCGCGTCGATGACCGTGCTGGTGCTGGCGCAACTCACACACGCCATCACCTTTGCGGCGCACCATGCGGCCTGCATCGCACTGGTGCAGCGCTTGTTTCCGGGGCGTTTGCGCGGCCGCGGGCAGGCGCTGTACACCACGCTGGGCTATGGCTTGAGCGGGGTGCTGGGCGGCGTAGGCGGCGGCTGGATGATTGGCCACTTCGGCTTTTCTTCCGTGTTCTGGGCGGCGGCCGGGTTTGGCTTGTGCGCGTGGTGGGCTGCGGCCAAGTCGCAAGCGGCGTCGGCCGCGGTGGTGCGCGAGGATTCGCTGAAGGTGCCGTCAGTCACGCCCGATGTGCTCTGACGCGCATCGCGCAGCATGAAGCTCATTGGTGCGCCTTGGCGCGCGCAGCCGCAGTCTGTCCTAAGCAAGCTGCCGTTCGTCGCATGCCGCCTTCGAGACGGGCTTTGGCCGTCTAGACTGCGGCGCAAATGATGGCCGTGACGTGGCGCTAAGCGCCTGGGCCTCGATAGAAAGTGAAAGCAGGAGTCCGGATGAGATTCAACAGGCGCTGGTTGGTTGCGGGTGGGGTCGTGGTGTTGTCGCTGGGGGCGATTGGCGCATGGTGGGTCAGCCAGCGGGGCGGTGAGGCGGGATCGGCCGGCTTGCCCTGGGGCGCCAAGAAGCCGGACGCCAAGAAAGAGATTCCGCTGGAATTCTTGTCAAGCGAAGTGATCAAGCCTGCACGCGTGGCCTTGTCACAAAGCATTCAATTCTCCGGGCCTCTGGTGGCACCCTTTCAAGCACAGGTGCGGGCCAAGGCCCCGGGCCGCTTGCTCGCCCTGCGGGTGGGCGAGGGCGACCGTGTCAAGGCCGGCCAGGTATTGGGCACGCAAGATATGGCCGACCAAAACAGCCGCGTCAACGAACGCGCGGCCATGGTGGCCTCGGCCCGCGCTTCGCTGGAGCAAGCCGAGCGCACGCACGCGCAGAACGAACGCTTGTCCAGCCAATCTTTCATTTCAACAGCGGCGCTGGATGTGTCGGGCGCGGCGGTGAAGACGGCGCAAGCCCAGCTCGACGCGGCCACGGCGGCTTTGAACACCACCCGTGTGGCCTTGCGTGACGGGTCCATCTTGGCGCCCATCTCAGGCATCGTTGCCAAGCGCCAGGCTTTGCCAGGTGAGCTGCTGAGCAATGAACAAGCGGTACTGACTATTGTCGACCTGGCGCAGCTGGAACTCGCCGGCTCGGTGGCAACCCATGAGGTTTCTCGTTTGACAGCCGGTATGGCAGTACAAGTGCAGGTTGAAGGCCACGACGCGCCGGTTGCTGCACGCATCGCGCGCATCGCGCCGGCCGCAGATGCTGGCACGCGGGCCATTGGTGTGACGGTCAAGCTGGCGAACCCGCAGGAGCGGTTCCGCGCCGGCCAATATGCGCTGGCAAGCGTCACTTTGGACGACCGAGAGCTGCGGCTGGTGGTGCCGGTCTCGGCCGTGGTCAGCGCCTCGGGGCAAAACCACGTGTGGACGCTGAGCGAAGGCAAGCTGTGGCGGCGCGCCGTGGTGCTGGGCCGCAAGGACGAGGCGGGCGGTCGCGTCGAGGTGCGCGAAGGCCTGGCACCCGACGCCACCCTGGTGGCTGCGCGCTTTGACAACCTGCGTGAAGGTGCCAGTGCTTCAGTGGTGAGCAGCCGCTCAGCCCCTGCTGCGCCGGCCGCATCCGCCGCATCTGTTAACCGCTAACCGCACCGGAAAACCCAGCTCATGTGGATCACCCGAGTCTCGATTCAGAACCCGGTTTTTGCCACCATGGTGATGGTGGCGCTGTGTGTGCTGGGGCTGTTTTCCTATGCTCGCTTGGGTGTCGAGCAAATGCCCGACATCAATTTCCCGGGCGTGTGGATGGAAGTGCGTTACCCCGGCGCCTCGGCCGAAGCGGTGGAGCGCGAAGTCATCAAGCCGCTGGAAGAGGCTGTCAACGGCGTTGCCGGTATCAAACGCATCACCTCACGAGCCAGCGAAGGCCAAGGGGCCTTGAGCGCAGAGTTTGAGCTCGACGCCGACATGAACCGGGCAGTGCAAGAGGTGCGCGACCGCGTGGCCGCTGTGCAGGGCACCTTCCCGCGTGACGTGCGCGTACCCACCTTGGCCCGCTGGAACAACGACAACGCCCAGCCGTTGATCAACTTCGCGCTGTTGTCCGGCTGCGAGAAGGGCGCCGACGGCGAACCCGGCAGCGGCAGCACCTGCGTGCCCACCCGCAGCCCGCGCGAACTTTCAGTCATGGCCGACCAATTGATCAGCAAGCGCGTGCAGCGGGTGGAGGGTGTGGCGCGCGTTGAAGTCACTGGCATGGCCACTCGCGAAGTGCGCATCGACCTCGACCCCGCGCGCCTGCGTGCGCATGGTGTGACACCCGCTGAAATTGCCACGGCGCTGCGCGATGCCAACGCTGACCAGCCCGTGGGCCTGTTGAGCGACGGCACGCAAGACGCACTGCTGCGGGTAGAAGGGCGTGTGCGCGACCCGCAGCAATTTGAAGACCTGGTGGTGGCGCGGCGTGGCAACTTGGCGTTGCGCCTGGGCGACTTGGGCAGCTTGGTTCAGCGCGAGCGCGAGGCTGATTCGGCGGCGCGCATCAACGGCCAGCGCGCGATCAATTTCAACGTCTTCAAACAGCAAGACGCCAATTTGGTGAAGGCCGGTGACGGCGTCAAAGCGGCGCTGGACGAGCTGCGCAGCCAGTTGCCACCCGATGTGCAACTGCTCACCGTGTATGCGAGCAGCGACTGGGTCAAGGGCTCGTTGACGGGGCTCAAACACACCTTGATTGAGGGCGCGTTGCTCACGGTAGCCATCGTATTTTTGTTCCTGCACTCCTGGCGTTCAACCATCATCACGGGCTTGACCCTGCCCATCGCCGTGATCTCCAGCTTCATCGCGGTGCACTTCTTCGGCTTCACGCTGAACTTCATGACCATGATGGCCTTGAGCCTGTGCATCGGCTTGTTGATTGACGACGCCATCGTGGTTCGCGAAAACATCGTGCGCCACATCGCCATGGGCAAAGACCACCACACCGCAGCGCGCGAAGGCACAGACGAAATAGGGCTGGCGGTGCTGGCCACCACCTTCGCCCTGTGCGCGGTCTTTGTGCCGGTGGCCTTCATGGGCGGCATCATCGGCAAATTCTTTTATCCGTTTGGCATCACGGTGGTGGTGGCGGTGTTGGTGAGCTTGTTTGTCAGCTTCACGCTCGACCCCATGCTCAGCTCGGTGTGGCATGACCCACCGGGTGTGCGCATGAAGGCTTGGCCCGTCATCGGACACGCCATTCGCGCCACCGACCGCGCCATGGACATCTTGCATCGGGTCTATGAGCGGGCCATCCGCTGGGCTTTCAGTGAGCGCCGGTACCGGCTCTGGGTTTTGCCGTTCCCTGTGTTTGCACGCAGCTTCGACGCGCATGGGCGGCGCGACAAAACTTCAGCGCGGCATTGGCGCTGGGCCACCATCACGCCGCGCGGTGTGGTGGTGTTGGCGGGCGTGGCCAGCTTTGTCGTGGCGCTGGCGCTGGCGCCCTTGGTGGGCAGCGAATTTGTACCCGAGGCCGACCAAGGCTTCACCCAACTGAATTTGCGCCTGCCGGTGGGTGCCAGCCTGGAGCGCACCGACGACAAGGTCAAGCAAGTTGAAGACCTGGTGCGCGCGCTGCCTGAGGTGAAAACCGTGTCAACCCGCGTGGGCGGGCCGGGCCAACGCAACCAGGCTTTTCTCAACATTGCCTTGACCGACCGACAAGACCGCAAACGCAGCCAGCGCGAGCTTGAAGACCATATGCGCGACTTGATTGCGCGTGTGCCCGGCACCGAAGTGTCCGTGGGCTTCAACCGTCCGGTTTATGTAGCGATCTTGGGCAACGACCCGGAAGGCCTGGCGAAGGTGGCAGAAGACTTCGCCGAGAAGATCAAAGCCATTCCCGGCGTGGTCGACGTGGAATCATCCGTCAAAGCGGGCTTACCAGCCTATGCCGTTCGCTTGAAGCCCGGCGCCGTGCGCGAGCTGGGCCTGACGGCGCCGCAACTGGCGTCCAGCTTGCGCGCTTATGTGAACGGCGAAACGGCCACGTACTGGACCGCGCCTGACGGCAACCAGGTGGACGTGCTGTTGCGGCTGAATGAAACCCAGCGTCAACGGGTGGACCAGATGCGCGACCTGCCTGTCGCGTTTGCGAAGGACGGCACGCCGGTGTCGTTGAGCAGCGTGGCCGACATCACTGAAGTCTTCAACCCCGAGCTGATTCGCCGGCAGAACCTGCAGCGCCGCGAGGCCATCTTTGCCGGTGTCAAAGACCGCAGCGTGGGCGAGGTGGGCAGTGACGTGCAAAAGCTCATCAAGGAAACCACCTTGCCGCCCGGCTTCAGTTTCGATGTGGGTGGGCAGATGCAGCAGCAGGCCGAGGCCTTTGGCGGCTTGCTGGCCGCCATGGCGCTGGCGGTGATCTTCATCTACATCGTGCTGGCCAGCCAGTTTGGCAGCTTCGTTCAACCCCTGGCCATCATGGCCAGCCTGCCGCTGGCCTTGATCGGGGTGATGCTGGCCTTGCTGTTTTGGCGCAGCACGCTGAATATATTCAGCATGATCGGCTTGGTGATGCTGATGGGCTTGGTGACCAAGAACGCGATTCTGCTGGTGGACTTTGCCAACCAGGCGCGCAAAGCCGGCGCCACGGTGGCCGACGCTTTGCTGCAAGCGGGCTTGATCCGTATGCGCCCCATCGTCATGACCACGGCCGCCATGGTTTTTGGCATGTTGCCGTTGGCATTGGCGTTGAATGACGGCGGTGAGCTGCAAGCGCCGATGGGTCGCGCCATCATTGGCGGGGTGATCACCTCCACACTGCTGACGCTGCTGGTGGTGCCTGTGCTGTACAGCTATCTGGTGCGCGAGCCGCGCGGCAAGTCTGGCGAACATTGATATTTCGATGCGCGCATTTGCGCCCGGAACCTCAACAATTTGCGGCGTTTAGCGCGTGGTCTGGCTGCGTACCATGCCGCGTATGAGCAAGAAAATTCTCATCGTCGATGACTCCTGCAGCATCCGTTCGATTTCCTCGGTCACCCTGCGCAAGGCCGGCTACGAGGTCATCGAAGCGTCGGATGGGCAGGACGCGCTCGACAAAGTTCAGGCGCAGCGCCGCATCGATCTGGTCGTTACCGACTTGGTGATGCCCCGCATGGGTGGCATCGAAATGGTGAAACTGCTCAAGGGCACAACGGCTGCGCGCTTTGCGCCCGTGGTCATCGTGACCACTGAGTCGGCCAAGGCCAAGAAAGACGAAGCCCGCGCTGTTGGCGTGCTGGCATGGCTGACCAAGCCTTTCGAACCCAAGCAACTGCTCGCCACGGTCGAAGCGCTGCTGCGCTGAGCCGCTTGCCTTCAGGCCTTTAGGCCTTCACGCTGCGGGTTAAGCGAGGAGGTCTGCGGCGCTCTTCACGCGCGCGCTTCAGAATCGAGCTTCGCGTTCAAGCCGCAGCGTATGTGCTGCTTTCGCTCTTGCGGGACCACGCCACTGGGCTGGGCGGTGTATCGCCCGCGCTGCCACCCTGGCTTGCTTTGCTGTAGCAGCCGCAGCCGATGAGTGTGGCTTCGTCGATGGCGCAGACGAAGGTTTCTTTGGATCGCATGGCACCGGTCTGCGGATGGGCGATCTGGTAGCGTACCCAGCCGCTGCCATGCTCGTGCGCGCAATCCCATAGGCGTTCGGAGTGGTGCGCGCCACGCAGCCCGTCCAGCACGTCCACGCTCAAGCCCACCCGCGCCGGCGTCATGGCGTTGGCCAAAATGATGCCGCTGCGGTCCAGGCAAAAGACAAACAGGTCGCGGTCGATCCAGGCTTGGGTATCGGCGTTGAAGTTGTGCAGCGCTTTGTCTCGCCCATGGTTTTGAGCGTAAGCCAGGGCACGGTCCACCAGAGCGCGTGCCTCGTCGGCCGAGCCGTGCCGCAGCCGCATGCCGCTGACCGAAGCGCTCAGCGCTTCACCTTGATTCACCAAGGTGCGCGAAGCGGTGTTGGAACTTTCAACCAGGGCTGCGTTGTCACGCGTGATGGCCTGCAGGCTTTCGATATTGGCCTCAACCTCGCACAGCGATGCCGTTTGCTGGGTGCTTGCGGTGGCTATTGAACGCAACTGGCCTGAAACTTCGCGCACGCCGTTGACCAGCTGGTCAATGGCCACACTCACGTGCTGCAGCTTGGCCGACGAGTCGCGCACCTTGACGGCCGAGGTGCTGGTGAGCCGGCGAATTTCTTCGGCGGCCTCGCCGCAGCGCAATGCCAACTGTCGCACCTCGCCAGCCACGACTGCAAAACCTTTGCCGGCGTCACCCGCTCGGGCAGCCTCAACCGAGGCATTGAGCGCCAGCATGCCGGTGTGGAAGGCCACGTCGTCAATGACAGCCACCATTTCGGCCACACGACCGGAGGCGCCTTCCAGCTCGTCCATGGCCATCACGGTTTCCGCCATCGCTGTGTTGCCATGCTCAGCTTGCGAGAACAAGCGCTCAGTCAATTCGTCCAATTCGCGCGTGGCCTGCGCATTGTGTGAAACCGCTGCCGATACTTCTGAAAAGGCACGCACGGCATTGCCTACGCTTTGCGCTTGCTGGTCTGTCCGCATCGCCAGTTGCTGGCTGCCTTCAGCCACCTGGCGGCCTGACTGGTCCACTCGCGCGGCGCGGCTGCGAATGTCCGAGGTGTTGTCCGACAAGCGTTCGTTCATTTGGTCGAAAGACTGAGCCAACTCGGCCAGTTCATCTTGACCCCTGAATTTGACGCGGTGCGACAAGTCGCCCTGTGCCGTGGCCTGCATGGCTTTGATCAGTTGCTGTAGGGCGCCGCGCGTGGAAAGCAAATAGACCGTTGTGATGTAGCCAATGAGCAGCACCCCTGCCAACCACAAGCCCATCAACATGAAGCCTTCGCGCTGCACTTCGGCGGTCCGCTGGGCGATCATGGCCACCAGGCGGTTGTTGATGTCATGCTGCACGCTGACCAATTGGTCGACCACCACACTGGCTGTGTCAAAAAACGCCATGGCGGAGCCACCGGGTGTGCTTGAGCTGAATCGCTGTTTGCTGTCGCCAACCAAGTGCTCGGCCAGCTCAACGGCTTGCTCCCATGAGCCCGGCGCGTCGATACCGCTGCGGGCGAGCATGGCCAGCGAAATGCGGGCACTGTCGATGTCGCGGCCCATGGTCCAGGCCACTCCCAGCAATCGCCCACGTTCAGTCATGCCTGACTTGTCGGCTTGCGCCAGTGCCACCGATCCTGCTGTGGTCAGCTCGCATGCCACCAGCACCAGGTTTTGCAGGTCATCCACCATCAAAGTCGTCAATCGCAAACTCGGGGTGCCGGCCAGTTGGCTTAAGCGCCCGGCGCCTGCAACCTGGTGCAGCATTTCATGCAGGCCCGCGCGGGCCGTTTCAAATTCGCTTCCCCCGGACATCAATCGGTTATGGCCGGTGGTGACCAAGGACTGCAATTGGCTGTGTAGCCCCGGCCACAAGTGCAGGCCGCCAATGGATCGGCTGTTTTCAATGGCGGTGTTGACCGCTTCGACAGCCTGGGCGGCGCGTTTGCGCTCGGCCGCCTGAACGGCCTGGAACGCGGTTTGGCCGGCGTCATGCGCCAGGCTCAAGGTACGCAGGCGGCACACGCTGGCATGTGCATCGATCAAGGCCCGCGTGATGTGTGTGCTCTCGGCGGCCAAGCGCATGTGGCGCTGGTTCTCAAAGCTGTTTGAAATGTCCTTTGCCAGGAAAAAACACAAAGGTGCAGCCAAGGCCGAGACCAGAACCGCCAGCTTGCCGGGCATGCGCAGCTTGGCCATCACGTTCATGCCGGGCATCCAAATGCTGCGCATCAGCCGCTTGCCCAAGCCCGAGTGCCGCTCCCGGGGGTGCGTGTCGGATGCAGTCTCTGGCATATCCATGGTCAAGGGTGGCTCGGCTTTCAGGAGGCTGGATAGTCGCTCCAAGCTCGTGCGTGCGGTCCGCTGAACTGCGGGGATGAACTGGCCCAAACCCGACGGTTCGTCTGCAGCCTAGCGGGCTCGGTGGTTCGCTTGGGCTGATCGTGGCATTGCGGGGTCTAACGCTCGGCTGTGCTTGCCACGTTGTGGTGTGCCCAGCGGCCGATCCAGGCGGCCATGCCGCCGATGGGCAGCACCTCGCAAGCGCCACCCATGCGAATGGCTTCTTTGGGCATGCCAAAAACCACGCAGGTGGCTTCATCTTGCGCCACGGTCATGGCACCAGCTTGGCGCATGGCCAACAGCCCGCGTGCGCCGTCGTCACCCATGCCGGTGAGGATGAGGCCTGCGGCATTGGCGCCGGCAGTTTGTGCGACTGAGCGAAACAGCACGTCCACCGATGGCTTGTGGCGGTTGACCAAAGGGCCGTCGCGCACCTGCACGATGTAGCGCGCGCCGCTGCGGCTGAGTTGCATGTGTTTGCCGCCCGGTGCGATGAGCACGCGCCCGTCCAGCACGCGGTCGCCGTCAGCCGCTTCTTTGACTTCCATGGCGCACAGGCCATTCAGGCGTTCGGCCAGCGCGGCGGTAAAACGCTCGGGCATGTGCTGCACGATGACCACGCCGGGTGACGTGCGGGGCAGGGCGGTGAGCACGGTCTCGATGGCCTGTACGCCGCCGGTTGAGCTGCCGATGGCAATCACGCGGTCTGTGGTTTCGGCCATGGCTGCAGGGCCCGACCCAAAGGGCGTTGATGCGGTCGGTGCTGCGCCGGCCCGTGCCACTGGGGCGTGGCCCTCAACGTTGCTTGCAGCTGCAGGCGGCGTGCGCCGGACCGCCTGCACCCGTGCCGAAGCGGCCGCTTTGACGGCCGCCACCAGCCCATTGTTTTCGTCGATCAAGAAGTCGCGCAGTCCCAGCTTGGGTTTGGTCACAAACGACACGGCGCCCTCTGAAAGCGCCTGCAAGGTGGTTTGCGCGCCCGCTGCTGTCAGTGTCGAGCACATCACCACGGGCGTTGGCCGCTCCGTCATGATTCGGCGCAAGAAGCTGATGCCATCCATGCGCGGCATCTCAACGTCCAGCACCACCACATCCGGCCACTGGGCCGCCATCTTGGGCCAGGCGAACAGCGGGTCACTGGCGCTGGCGATGACGTCAATGCCACCGGCCGTGAGAAGCTCGCTCAAGTGCTTGCGCACCACCGCGCTGTCGTCCACGATGATGGCTGTAATGCGACGGCCGATGATGGTCACATGGTCACCTTGCTCGGGTTGCTGTTGAAGGTTGGTGCGTGGCCGGAGCCGCGCCGCATGTCGATTTCACCGGTGCCGAGATGGAGCGTGACCGTTCGCGGCACGTCCTCGCCCACATCGATTCCCTCGAGTTGAAAACCGTGCTGGTCCACCAGCTTCCAGCCTTGCTCGATGTTGCGTTCGCCGACGTTGAAGCGCACGCCACCCTTCTCGGGCATCGTGTCCGCTCCACCGTACAGGTGCGCTACAAAGTCGCTGGGCTGGGTGCCAGTCAACTTCAGCATGTGCATCATGGCTTCCATGGCCTCGTCGCCGTATCGGCCGTCCAATGGCTCGTCGGCGCCACGTTGGCGGCTGGGCAAGAGGAAGTGACACATGCCTCCAATCTTGCGCTGGGCGTTCCACAGCGTGATGCTCAAGCAGGAGCCAAGCAAGGTGCGCAGGCTGCCAGCACGGCCGCCAAAGTACATCTGGCCTGGCATGAGCATCAGCTCCTGTCCCATGTCGGCCTCCAGGTGCCAAGGGCCGAAGCGGGTCGGTTTGGCTGGGCTATAGCTGGGCCGCGGTCTGAGAGGAGGTTTCATGGCTTGCCGCACCAAGGACGACTCAAGCATGACCGTGCATCGCCGTGCCCAAGGCACGTACGGGTAAGTTCAGCATGGATATCGACTCGGCGTGCCCGGTGTAAAGCACACCATCGGGTTTGAGCTTCTTCAAGACATTCGACACGATGGTAGTTTTGCCCGGGTTGTCGAAATAGATGAGCACGTTGCGCAAAAAGATCACGTCGAACAAGGGCAGTTCAGCGGGCAGCGTTTGCATGAGGTTGGCTTCAGAGAAGCTCACGCGGGCGCGCAGCTCTTGATTGATCAGCAATTGGCCGGCGTAGTCGCCCGTACCTTTGCGGCAGTATTTCTTGAGGTATTCGGGCGGCACCATGCGGGCGCGTTCCATCGTGTAGAGGCCACGGCTTGCGGCCTCCACCATGGCGCTGGACAGGTCGGTGCCGATCACGCGCCAGGGGCGACGACCTGCCTTTTCGGCCAGCAACATGGCAATGCTGTAGGCCTCTTCACCCGACGACGAAGCGCCGCTCCACACCAGCAACTCTTGGTTGCTGCCGGCTGATTCACGCACCCGTTGCGCCAAATCTTCAAAATGCTGTGGCTCGCGGAAGAAGTAGGTTTCGTTGGTGGTCAGCCGGTCGATCATCCGGCGCACTTCTTGTTTGGACAGGCTGCCATTGACCAGGCGGTCCACGTACTGGTCAACGTCGTTTTCGCCGGCCTCTTGCGCCAGCTTTTGCAGCCGCCCGCTCACCAGGGCCATCTTGTGTTCGCCCAGGCGTATGCCCGAGACGTCATGAAACATCGTGGTGACGGTTTCGAAGGACTTTTTGGACAGCGTTTTCATGGTTGGTCGCTGCGCATCAATGGCTGCTGCTTTGTGCTATCAAATCGGTCAAGGTCTGCGCGTTGAGCACATGTCCCAAGGCCAGGATGCCGATCACGTCGCCGCGCGCGCGGGTCATGCCCGCCAACAGGTCGGCGGCTATCCGGGTGCCCAAGCTGGGCACCGATTCAATGTGTGCTGTGCTGGTGTCAAACACTTCAAATACGGCGTCCACCAGCAGGCCAACGATGCTTGAACCGGTTACCGGGTCCAAGTTGTCATCGCTGTCGTCGGCTTGAGTGTCGTGGCTCGACTCGACCACCACGATGCAAGAACGCCGCCCCAGCACCGATGCCGGCATGCCCAGGCGCGCCGCGAGGTCGATGACCGGCACCACAGCACCGCGCAGGTTCATCACACCGCGTACAAAGTCGGGCGTGCGGGGCAGGGGCGTCAAGCGGGTGACTTCAAGAATTTCTCTGACGTACTCGATCGGTATAGCCAGCACTTCTGAGCCGACGGCCATGCGCAGCAGTGACTTTCCACTGTCTGGCGGCAGGACTGCCGCTGTTGCGCGACGTTCGGTGGGTGCGGTGTGGGTCTGCATGGTGTGGCTTTGCGGGTGCGGTGGAGCTCAAGCGGCGAAAGCAGCGGTGTGTTTGCGCCGCGCTTTTGGTATGGCTGGTTTGGCTGGTTTTCCAGGCGCTGCAGGCGCGTCAGCGGCCGGCGACAGCGAGTGCATGTGCGTACGCGATACCTGCTGCAGCAGGCTGGTGAGCTGATGTGCGCGAGCCGCAAGGTCCTGCGCGGTGGCGGCCAATTGCTCTGAGGCACTGGCCGTTTGCTGTGAACTGCTGGTCAGGTGTTGCATGCTGTTGTCAATCTGGCCGACGGCGTCGCTCTGCGTGGCGCAAGTCGCTGAAATGCTTTGAACCAGGCTGCTGGTCTGGTGAATGGCTGGCACCATCTGCCCCAACAGATCGCCAGCACGGGCTGCCATGTGCACAGAGGTGCTTACCAGGGTGCTGATTTCTTGTGCTGCGTGCTGGCTGCGTTCAGCTAGCTTGCGCACTTCAGATGCAACGACCGCAAACCCTTTGCCGTGGTCGCCCGCACGCGCCGCTTCGATGGCAGCGTTCAGGGCCAGCAGGTTGGTTTGGTAGGCGATGTCGTCAATGATGGAAATTTTCTGTGCGATGGTCTTCATCGCGTCCACCGTCTGGCTGACGGCCTGGCCACCTTCTTGTGCCTGCTGCGCTGCTTTGACGGCCATTTGGTCAGTGCTGCCGGCGCTGCTGGCGTTGGTGCGCACTGAAGCCGCTACGTCCTGCAGCGCTGCTGTGGTTTGTTTGATATTGCCGGCCTGCAGCGAAGCGTTGGAAGACAGGTCTTGGGAGGTTTGGTGAACTTGCGCGCTGGCCGAGGTGAGCTCCCCGACAGCAGCGTGAACTTCGTGCAAGGTGCCGGCCACGCTGTCGAGCAGTTGGTTGAGCTGCAGGCCGAGCTGTTCGTGAAAACCCGTTTGACCCTTGACATTCATGCGCTGGGTCAGATCGCCTTGCGTGGCAGCGCTCACCACCGTCGCCAGCTGTTGCTCGGCATGACGCTGGTCGGTGATGTCACGCCATTGGCCTACGGTGCCCTTGGACGTGCCGTCTGACGCCATGATGGGCGTGGTGATGACGTCGTAGCGCCGGCCACCCAGCGTGAGTTCGGTGTGCGCGCGCGAACGCAATGCTTTGAGCCTTTGCACCGCGCCTTCAGGGTCCGCATAAAAGACGCCGATAGAGCCGCCCAGAACCGTTGCGGGGTTGAACGCGGGCTGTTCTTTCTTGAAGGCGGCAGCGTCGCGATGAAGAATCTCCTGCAGTTCGTCGTTGACAAAGATGACCTGGCCATCGGCGTCGGCAATGCGCACCGGAAAGGCGATGTGGTCCAGCGCGCTCTTGACCGCTTGGTAGTCGAGTGGGTCCGGTGTAGACGCAGTTGTTCCCGCGCGTGCAGAACTGCGGTGCAGGGTGGCTAGTAGGGCGATACCCACGAGGCCGGACAAAGCCCCGGCGATCAGACCCGGCACCCAGGACCTTGATGCGAGCGAGCCTTGCATCAACAGCGCGCCTGCCGTGCCAGCAAGAACCCATGACGCCAACCAGGCGCCAA
Organism: Rubrivivax sp.; assembly: GCA_965249635.1. GTDB lineage: Bacteria > Pseudomonadota > Gammaproteobacteria > Burkholderiales > Burkholderiaceae_C > Rubrivivax. Next base: position 1,909,287 of record OZ252249.1, read on the forward strand.
ACATCCAAAAGCGTGAGGCCCATGCAGACCTGGCCTGTACGTGCTGTTGCGTTTCGAGTGTGGTGGTGGGCGTTACCGGCCGCACAAGCGCTGCAGATGCCATGTGTTGGTCTTCTTAGAAGCTGGTGAAATGTTCTTCGTCCAGCGCCTGAACCCTTGCGCGTGAGCGCGGCGCCGGCTGGTCGGCCGTGTTGGTGTCGTGTGGGGTGGCCCGTTCAGTCGCGGCCTGGCTGGTGCGCCGACCCACAGGCTGCGTGCGCTTTTGGGCGGGGCCTTCTTCTGTCAAGGTGAAGAAGCGAACCGTTTCCTGCAACTGAGCGGCTTGGGCGTTGAGTTGCTCCGCAGTAGCCGATAGCTGTTCAGACGCACTGGCCGTTTGCTGGGTGGTGCTCGACAAGTGGTTCATGGCGACGGTGATCTGCCCCACCGATTGGCTTTGCTCACCCGAGGCAGCGGCAATTTCTTGCACCAGTTCGCTGGTCCGGTTGATTCCCGGCAACATGGCCGAGAGCAGGGTGCCCGCGCGCTCGGCCAGGTTCACAGAATTGCTGGCCAGTGCGCCAATCTCTTGCGCAGCAACCTGGCTGCGTTCGGCCAGCTTGCGCACTTCTGCGGCCACCACGGCAAAACCTTTGCCATGCTCGCCAGCCCGTGCCGCTTCGATGGCAGCATTCAAGGCCAGCAGGTTGGTTTGGTAAGCAATGTCGTCAATGATTGAAATCTTGGTTGCGATGGACTTCATGGCGTCCGCCGTCTGGCTCACTGCTTGTCCGCCTTCCATGGCTTCGCCGGCGGCCTTGGTTGCGATGCCGTCAGTGACGGTGGCGCTCTCAGAGTTTTGCTTGACCGAGGCTGCAATTTCTTGCAAGGATGCCGTCGTCTGCTCGACCGTGGCCGCCTGTTGGGATGCGCCTTGCGACAGGCTTTGGGAGGTTTGCGAGACTTGGCCAGAAGCAGCCGTCAGCTGGTCGGCTGCGTTGCGCACCTCGAGCAAGGTTGTGCTGACGGTATCCAGCAGTTGGTTGAAATTGCCGCAAAGCTCGGCATAGAAGGCCGACTTGCCCTCGAGAGGGACGCGCAGGCTGAGGTTGCCGCGTGTGGCGGCATCGACTGCTTCACCCACTTCTTGGGCGACTTCGCTTTCGGCGCGGCGTTGCGCTTCAATTTCAATGGCTCGTCGTTTGGCGTCGTTGAACTCAAAGCCCACACGCGTTTGCACCCGCTTCAGCGCGAGCAGGGCATGCGCCAGTTCGTCGTGACCGCGCGCATCCACCACGCCGTCGAACTGGCCCTGCGAAAAGTTGTCCAAGTGCTGGGCCGATTCGACCAACTGGCGGCGCAGGCGACCCACCAGCTTCAGGCCAAAGCCCAGTGTTGCCAAGCCCAAGCCGCCGGCGGCTGCTGCCAGTGGCCAAGCCTGAAGGGCGGTGGCTGCGGCAGCGGCGCCGCACGTCAGCAGTGCGCCCGCGGCGAGCAAAGAGAATTTGAAGCTCAGGCCCAGATTGCCCAGCGCCTCAAATGGTTTGCGCAACATGGCGCCGAACCCGCCCACCACGACGACTCGCCCTTCGCGTATGCCCAAGTGGCCGGCTTGCCCGCTCTTGAACAATTTGTAGGCTGCGTCAGCCGCAGCCACCTGCTCGCGTGTGGGCCTTGTGCGCACGGACATGTAGCCGGTTACCTGATCTCCTTCCGTGAGAGGAGTGGCGTTGGCGACAACCCAGTAGTGGTCACCGTTCTTGCGGCGGTTCTTCACAATTCCCGTCCACGGTCGGCCGAGTTTGAGCGTTTGCCACAGATCGGCAAAGGCCTCCTCGGGCATGTCGGGGTGACGCACCAGGTTGTGCGGCTGGCCGATAAGCTCGTCTTCATCAAATCCGCTGGCTTCGACGAAGTCAGCATTGATGTGGGTCATGCGCCCCTTGGTGTCAGTGCGCGAGACGATCGTCATGCCGTCCGGCAGGATGTACTCGCGTTGGGTGACCGGTAGGTTGGTGCGCATGGTTTGAGTCTTGAGGTGGGGCGTCAGCGATTGGGCGTGGGGCTGAGATCAGAAAGCCGTGAATGAGGCTTCTTCAGCCGCGGGCTGTTTGGCCTTTACGGTTGTGCGTGCTGCGGTGGCGGCACGCGCGCGTTGCTGCGGTACTGCTGTCGCCTGGTGGCGCGGCGTGTCGTCTCCCAGGTTGAACGTGGCCACCATCTCCATCAATTGCTGCGCTTGTGCGGACAACTCTTCGGCCGTGGCCGAGAGCTGCTCTGATGCGCTTGCAGTCTGCTGTGTGGTGGCGTTCAAGTGGTTCATCGTGCTGGTGATCTGGCCGATGCCTTGGCTTTGTTCCCCAGACGCAGCAGCAATTTCTTGAACCAGCTCGCTGGTTTTGTGGATGCCCGGCACCATGTGCGCAAGCAGGGCGCCCGCCCGCTCCGCCCCCTTGACCGAACTGCCTGCCAAGGTTCCGATTTCGTGAGCCGCTACCTGGCTTCGTTCGGCCAGCTTGCGCACCTCGGCGGCCACCACGGCGAAGCCTTTTCCGTGCTCGCCCGCACGCGCCGCTTCGATGGCGGCGTTCAAAGCCAGCAGGTTGGTCTGGTAGGCGATGTCGTCGATGATTGAAATCTTGCTCGCTATGGACTTCATGGCGTCCACCGTCTGGCCGACCGCTTGGCCACCCTCAACCGCTTCGGCCGCAGCCTTGGTAGCGATGCCGTCGGTGACGGTGGCGCTCTCGGCGTTTTGCTTCACCAATGCTGACATTTCCTGCAAGGCTGCAGTTGTTTGTTCAACGCTGGCAGCTTGTTGCGAGGCACCTTGCGAAAGGCTCTGCGATGTCTGCGAAACCTGGTCTGAGGCTGAACCCAGCTGGGCAGCCGCAGAGCGCACCTGAAGCAGGGTGCTGCTGACGGTGTCGAGCAGCTCGTTGAATTTTTCGCAAAGCTGGGCGTGGAATGATTCTTTTCCGTCCGTGCTCAGGCGGTTTGTGAAGTCGCCAGCCGTGGCGCTGTCAACCACAGCGCCAATTTCTTCTGTCACGTTGGCTGCGGCTTCGCGCTGCGCTTCAGTTTCCGCCAGCCTGATTCGATCGGTCTTTTGACGGTCAGCCAATGCGGACTGCATGTCTTGCAGTGCCACCAGCAAGCGGCCTTCTTCGGTTTTTGTCTGCGCTGTGGGAAATACCGTATCGAACTGGCCTTTACCCATCGCTTCTGAAGCGCGCACGGCCAGCAGCAGCGGGCGCTGTGTCGCGAGGAAGAAGGCTCTGAAGGCGATGATGGCCACTACCAAGGCTGCCGCCAGTGCAGCCAAGGTCTGCAGAATCGCGGTCTTGGCTTCTTGCTTGATGTCGTCGATGTAGACACCGGTGCCCACCACCCACGACCAAGGCGCAAAGCCTTGAACGTAGGACACTTTGTCCACAGGGGTGTCGCTGCCTTGGCGCGGCCATTGGTAGTTCACAAAGCCACCACCCGAAGCTTTCACCTGCGTAACGAAGGCCTGGAAGATGAAGACACCATTCGGATCTTTCATGGCCGAAGCATCTTTGCCGTCAAGCTCCGGCTTGATGGGGTGCATGACGATGTTGTGGTTCAGGTCATTGATCCAGAAATATTCCTTGCCCTCGTAGCGCATCTTGGACACGATGTCCTTGGCAATTTGTTGGGCCTTTTCGCGGCTCAATTCACCTGAAATTTCGCGCTGCTGAGCCCAGGCAAGAACGCCCGTGGCAGTTTCAACCTGCGCTTTGACTTCGTCTGCTCGCTTTCGCATATTGACTTCGTAGCTGTGCACTTCGAGCCACACCAGCGCGGCGATCAGCGGAATCAAAATGGCTGCGGCAACCGCAATGGAGCGCTGAGCAAACCGCAGGCTGCCGGCGAACCTGACCAGTGGCCCAAGGAGGCCAAGCCCGTTGAGACTTTGGCTTTTCTGGCCAGCCGCAGCGGCTGTTAATACGTTGCTCATGCTGTGCTCAGGTTGTGGCGTTCAGAGTTCGAGAGGTTCGGAGCATCAGAATGCTGTGAAGGCGTTTTCATCGATGGCGTTTGATTGGGAGCGATTAGCGGCAGCGCGTTCCGCGGTCGGCGCAGGGGGCCGCTGGGCGGTGCGCATTGTTTCGGTGTGCTGCGGCCTGCCGACCGAAGGCGGAGCCATACGGGCTTTGGCAGAGCTTGCTGGTTTTGAGCCATCGCTGGCTTCCAGCTTGAAGAAGCTGACGGTGTCTTTGAGTTGCGAAGCCTGCGCGTTGAGTTCTTCCGCAGTGGCAGAGAGCTGTTCCGATGCGCTTGCGGTTTGCTGTGTGGTAGCGCTGAGGTGGTTCATGGCGCCGGTAATCTGACCAACCGATTGGCTTTGCTCGCCAGAGGCCGCAGCAATTTCTTGCACCAGTTCGCTGGTGCGGCTGATACCCGGCACCATGGAGGCCAGCAGGCTGCCTGCGCGCTCGGCCATTTGCACCGAGCTGCCCGCCAAGGCGCCAATTTCTTGTGCCGCAACCTGGCTGCGTTCAGCCAGCTTGCGCACTTCGGCTGCCACCACGGCAAAGCCCTTGCCGTGCTCACCCGCGCGGGCGGCTTCAATGGCCGCGTTCAAAGCCAGCAGATTGGTTTGGTAAGCGATGTCATCAATGATGGAAATCTTGGTGGCGATGGACTTCATGGCGTCCACGGTTTGGCTGACCGCGCGGCTGCCTTCGCCGGCCTCGCTGGCGGCCTTGGTGGCAATGCCGTCGGTCACGGTCGCGGCCTCGGCGTTTTGTTTGACCGACGACGCCATCTCTTGCAAGGAAGCGGTGGTCTCTTCAACACTGGCGGCTTGTTGCGAGGCGCCCATCGACAGGCTTTGCGAGGTCTGCGACACCTGGTCGGCAGCGGCGCCCAATTGGTCTGCGGCACTGCGTACTTGAATGAGCGTGTTGCTCACGGTGTCCAGCAGTTCATTGAACTTGCCGCACAGCTGCGCGTGGAAACTCTCTTTGCCTTCAAGGGCCAGACGGCTGGTGAAGTCGCCTTCCGTGGCGGCGTCTACAGCCGCGCTGATTTCCGCCGTCACATTGGCAGCGGCTTCTCCTTGGGCTTCGGTTTCGGCCAGGCGCTGAAGATCTTGCTGCTGGCGATCACGTAAGACAAGCTGCATGTCTTTGAAGCCGCGCAGCAGCACAGCCAACTCGTCGCCGCCGTCGGTGTCTATCTTGTGGGTCAAATCGCCTTTGCCAACAGCTTGCGCGGCGGCCAGCGCCTGTTCCATCGGTTTGCTGATGGAGCGCACGACCACGACCCCCAAGGCCAACCCGGCGGCGAGCAAGCCGCCCAGCATGACCACCAGGGTCCAGAGCGAGCGCTGGAGCTGTTCAACCCGTGAACTCAGGAGCTTGGAAAGCAGCTCGCTGGATTTTTGCGTGAGTTGAAATTGGGCCTCTGTCCCAGCACCGGCTGTGCCAAGAAAGGTGGCGACCGCCAGTTGCGGCTCTTCCGGCGCAATGATCTCGTCCAAGGTCATCTTGATGGCTTTGGCGGAACTTGATTCGCTGATCTTGGCGGACGCGGCCACGTCGGCTGCGACCTCAGGAGCCAGTTCAACCGCTTTCTTGATCTGTGCGTTAGCTCTTTCATTGAGATACGCCGCGGTGTCGGCCACGCTTTGCAAGGTGGCGCGCGCCTCGCCAAGGGCGGCTTTGGACTTCAGCAAAGCCTCGCCTTGAAGGCTGATTTGCGCCAAGGCTTCAGCCAAACGGGGCAAGTGGTCAACGGCTGCTGTCATCACGTAGTAGCTCTCAGCAACGGGGTCCAGTGAGAGGCCGGACTCGTCAGCCAGCGAGTCCAAATTGCGCAGGTTTTCTTCTATGAGGGCTGTGTGTGATGACAGATTTTCCGTAGCGCTGAGCTTGCGCGACTCGACCTTGGCCTGCAATTCTGAGAACTGGCTCTCCAACTTCTTGGATCGTTCCGCTGTGCGGCTGAAACCCGCCTGAGCCAGTTCTTGGTGCAACTTCTTGAACTGCTCTCCCAGCTCGAGTGCCTTCTTGCGACGGTCTGCCGAAGGCTCGCCCTTGGCTTCGATTTCTTTTGCAGCCAGAACCCGGTGTGCCTGGATGAGCTTCTGCACTTGAATACCGGCTACCAGCGGCGCCAGGCCCTGCGCCTCGCCTTTGGCGACTTTCAGTTCCGACAGCTTGTACTCCACCGTGGTAACCAATGGCACTGCCGTCATGGTCAAGGCCAAGAGGCCCAGCACTGCAAACTTTTGCCACAGCTTCATTCGGCGCAAAACGGCGTTCATGTTCTTGGTTCCAGACTCAGAAGGAGGTGAAGGCCTGTTCGTCGACTTGGGCAAATGCCGTGTCGGCTGAAGGGCGGGTAGCGCGCTGGGTAGGCGCACTGGACGCGGCCCGTCGAGCGCCATGTCCATGGGGAGCCGAAGTGCCGCCAGGCGCCGCAGACTTCTGCGTGGCAGCACGCTGGGCCTTGGTGGGGGCGCAGGCGTCGTCCAGCTTGTAGAAGGTGATCAGGCTTTCCAGTTGTGATGCCTGCGCGCTGAGCTCTTCGGCTGTGGCCGACAGTTGCTCTGACGCGCTGGCCGTTTGCTGGGTGGTGCCCGCAAGATGACTCATCGCGCTGGTGATCTGACCCACCGAGGTGTTCTGTTCGCCAGAAGCCGCAGCGATTTCCTGCACCAGCTCACTGGTTTTCTGGATCCCTGGCACCATGGCGGCCAGCAAATCGCCGGCTTGCTGTGCCAGGTCTACAGAAGAGCTGGCAAGGTTGCCAATCTCTTGTGCCGCGACCTGGCTGCGCTCAGCCAATTTGCGCACTTCGGCGGCCACGACAGCAAAGCCCTTGCCGTGCTCGCCAGCGCGAGCCGCCTCGATGGCCGCGTTCAGAGCCAATAGGTTGGTCTGGTAGGCGATGTCATCGATGATGGAAATTTTGGTGGCAATGGACTTCATCGCATCCACAGTCTTGCCAACGGCTTGGCTGCCCTGTTGCGCCTCTTGCGCGGCCTTGGTCGCGATGCCGTCTGTGACTGTTGCGCTGTCGGCGTTCTGCCGCACAGACGAAGCGATCTCTTGCAGGGTGGCCGACGTTTCCTCCACGCTGGCGGCCTGTTGAGAGGCACCCTGTGACAAGCTTTGCGAGGTTTGAGACACTTGGTTTGAAGCGGCACTGAGCTGCTCGGTGGCCTGGCGTACCTGGCGCAGCGTCTCCGAAACGGTGTCAAACAGCTGGTTGAATTTGCCGCAAAGTTCGGCGTGGAAATCTTGCTTGCCTTTCAGCGACAGCCGCTGCGAAAAATCGCCGCGTGTGGCGCCGTCCACAGCCTGGCCGATTTCTTCGGTCACTGCGGCTGCGGCTTCGCTTTGGGCTTGTGCCTCGGCCATGCGCTGCTCGTCTTCCATGCGTCGCTGGCGCAGGGCCTCCTGCATGTCCTTGAAGCACTTGAGCAGCGTGGTGGCCTCGTCACGGCCTTCTGTTGGAATGTTGTGGCTCAGGTCGCCCATTACCACCGCGTTGGCGGCGGCAACGGCTTGTTCCATAGGTGCCGAGATTGAACGTGCGATGGCCCAGCCCATGGCCGACGCTGCTGCGACCAGCAAGCCCAGAATGCCAGCCAGCGTGGCGCGCTCGGTTTCGATGCGCGTGACGCGGGCTTCAAGCAAGTCTTTCATGGCCACCTCGGCCGCTTCGATCAAGGCGTACTGCTGAACCGCTGCCTGCTGGCCCAGAGCCGTAAACGTGACGGCGTCGACGGTGGGCTTATCGGCCTCGGCGATGGCCTCAGCCATTTCGTGGAAATCGTCCGCCTGCTTGTAAGCCTTCTCGATATGACCATTCAGCGCTTGCTTGGTCGGCGGGCTGAGTTCAAAAACCTTCTTCATCTGGTCGAAGGCGCGCGACTGTGCGTGATGAATCTGCTCGGACCCGGAGAGCATCTGGGCGCGCGCGGCCACATCCAGGGGCCCGGAACCCAAGCTGCGAGTACCTGCTGCTGCGAGTCGCTCCACTTGCTCCGTCAGATGCGGCAGGTGCTCGACGAATGCGGTCATCAAGTAGTAACTCTCAGCGGTGGGGTCCAACGACAGACCTGATGCGTCCGCGATGTGAATGAAGAGGTCCAGATTGCTGCTGATCAGCTCACCGTAGGCGGCCTGCCGCGCCGCCGGTGTCAGGTTGCCGCCCTTCAAACCTTGCCATTTATCCAACATGGCCTTGGCATCGGATGCCGGCAGACTGAAGTTCAATTGCGCCAGATTGGCGGCCAGTTTTTCCAGGCGTGCGCTGGTGTCATTGGCCAACTGCTGTTGCTCAGCCTGGCCGCTAGGGTTGTTCGTGGCCAGCAGCTGGCGTTGCCGCGCCAACGACTTTTGCAAGGCCAGCGCCAACTGAAACGGCGCAAGCCCCGAGAGTTCAGCGCGAGCAACCGCCAACTCGGCGCTTGCGGTCTTCAAGACGAGTGTTAGTGGCACAGCCGCTGCAACGCACGCAAATGCACCCAGGATAAGAAACTTTTGCCAAAGTTGAATGCGGCGGAGCAAGTGCTTCATGATTGGTCTTTCGAATCGACTCGTCGTCTAGAAGGCGAACTAGTGAGGCTGCTGGATAGAAGGGTGGCTCAACGCGACAGCGCCGCGCCGGCTTGGGTGGCCGCAGCCACCAGGCCCTGCATGTCCAGGACCAGGGCTACATCGCCGCTGCCCAGAATGGTTGATCCGGCCAGCGCTTTCAGGTGCCTGAAGATGCCGGCCAGGGGCTTGATGACGGTCTGGTGCTCGCCCAGCAGGCGATCAACCACCAGGCCCATGCGCACCCGGCCGTCTCGAACGACGATCATGCTGCGGCGGCGCGCATCGGCGGTACTGACGCCGTAAAAGCGAGCCAGGTCGAGGTAGGGCAGCACTTCACCGCGCAGGTCGAACGTGCCGCATGTGCGGTCGCCGGCGTCGCGGCACTCGCGTGGCAGGTCAATGCATTCGGAAACGACAGCCAACGGCAAAACATAGTAGACATTGCCCACCATCGTCAGGAAGCCGTCAATCATCGCCAGCGTCAAAGGCAGGCGGATCTGCGTGGTGGTGCCATGACCTTCGCTGCTGACCAGCGAAATCTGCCCGCGCAGCGACTCGATGTTGCGCTTGACCACGTCCATGCCCACACCGCGGCCGGACAGGTCAGTGACTTTGTCAGCCGTGGAGAAGCCGGGCGCAAAAATCAGGTGCCAGACTTCGGCGTCGGTGAGCTGGGCATCGGCCGAAACCAGGCCGCGTTCGATGGCCTTGTTCAGGATACGTTCGCGCCGCAGGCCGCGGCCGTCGTCGCTGACTTCAATGACGATGGAGCCGGCCTCGTGGTAGGCATTCAAGCCCAGATGACCCAGGCGTTGTTTGCCTGATGCTTCGCGCTCTTCCGGGGTTTCAATGCCGTGATCCAGGCTGTTGCGCACCAGGTGCATCAGCGGGTCGGCCAGCACTTCCACCATGCTCTTGTCGAGTTCGGTGTCGCCACCAGTAACGGTGAATTCAATCTCTTTGCTCAGCGATTTGCTGGTATCGCGAACCACGCGCTGGAAACGTGCAAAGGTTTCGCCCACCGGCACCATGCGCAAGGCCAGCGCGCCATCGCGCGTGGCTTGAACCAGGTCGGCCACGCGCTGCGTGGCTTCCAAGAATGCGGGTGAGCCTTCGTGGTTGGCCACCATTTGTGCGCCAGAGCCTGCGATAACCAGTTCACCAATCAAATCGATCAAGTGATCGAGCTTGTCAGCGCGTACTTTGATGAAGCGCGTTTCTTCAGCCGGGCGCCGATCGCGCGGTGCTTTGCGCCGCTCGATTTTTGGTGCTGATGTGCTGGTCGATACGGGCGCTTCTGTTGTGGCTGTCTGTTCGGCGGCGGCGTCGGCCGCAGTGTCGGTTGCGACACTCTTCGATTCGCCAGGCTCTGCTTCGTCGCGCAAACGCAGGGGAACTCCTTGCGCAAGCCAGATCCAAATCAGGCGTGATCGCGCGGCTTCGTCGTCGCCGCATCGCTGCGACAGCAAGCCGTCGTAGTCGGCCTGCGAGGCGTCTGGTTCCAGAATTTCGATGCTGGCGACTTCACGCGCAAATTCAAAGACGTCTTCAATGGTCTTGCGCGGCTTTTCACTGGTCAGCCGAACTTCCAGGCCCAAGGTGCAACCCTCCGGGTCCAGGAGATCCAACGCAGGCACATCCTCGGTCAAGGTGTGCACGTGGTCCACGGTGCCTAAGGTGGCCAGGTAGCGAAGGAAGGCCAGCGGGTCCATGCCATTGCGCAGCGAATCCGGGCCAAAGCGCAGTGACAGGTGCCAGGCGCCAACGCTGGAAGCGCCGGTGCCCTTGTCTCCAGAAACGGCGGCAGGTGCCGGAGCCCCTGCCGCCGGGGCGGCAGGGCTGCTTTGTGCCGCTTGCGCCTTGGGGGCTTCGGCACCGCTGTACAGCCGGCGCAAGACGTGGCCCAGCGCCGAGCTGCGTTCTTGTACATCAGGGCTGCTTTGGCCACTGCGCACTTCGTCAATGAGCACGCCCATCTGGTCGCGGCCTTCAAGCAATGCAGCGGCGATGTCGTCGGTAATGGCCAGCGCACCGGAGCGCAGGTGTTCCAAGAGGGTTTCGACTTCGTGGGTGAAGGTGACCACGGCCTCGCAGCCAAACATGCCTGCGGTGCCCTTGATGGTGTGCGCTGCGCGGAACGCGGCGTTCAGGTTTTCTGAGTCCTCAGGCGCGGTCTCCATGACCAGCAACGCTTGTTCAAATTGGGCGAGCATGTCGCTGGCTTCGTCGAGGAAGCCGTCCCGTGCGGCCGCCAGGATTTCTGCGTCGTCGTCCCTGTTCATATGCGGCTCCTAGTCGGGGTAGAGGTTCAGTGCACTTGTGCGTCGTCGGCCAGCGGAAATTGCTCCAGCAAACCGAAAACGGACAAGGCGTCGCAGACCACCGCGCTGGGTTCCAGCAGCTGCAGAGTCTGGCCCGTTACGGCAAGGCTGGCCCGCAGGGACAACAGCAGTTGCACACCGCTGCTGTCGAACTCCACCACGCCACTGAGATCCAAGCGTGGGTCGTCTTGCAAAGCAGCCAGCGCCTGCGTCAGGCTGGCGTGGTGTTCTGCGGCTTGCACGATGGTCATGTCGGGCCCCAGGGCCAACGCCGCGTGGGCCTTGCTCAAGGTTTCCATCACACGCACAACTTGTTGGCGGCGTCCACCAACTGCGAGGGCTGGAAAGGCTTGGTGATCCAGGCCTTGGCACCGGCCGCACGACCTTCAGCCTTTTTGGCTTCCTGTGACTCGGTGGTCAGCATGATCACTGGCGTGAACTTGTAGGCCGACGTGGTTTTCAGGTGGCGCAGAAAGCTCAGGCCGTCCATGTTGGGCATGTTGACGTCGCAAACGATCAGGTTGAGCTTCTGCCCGTTCAGCTTGGTGCAGGCGTCTTGGCCGTCAACGGCTTCGACAACGGCATAGCCCGCCTTTTGCAGGGCGAGTTTGACGACGGTGCGGAAGCTCCCTGAGTCGTCGACGATCATGATGGTTTTGCTCATTGGGGTGTCCCTTCGCTGGTCATCCGGGTTCAGAAAAATTCGACTTCGCTGCCGCGGTCGACGTGTGCGTTGCCGTGGTGTTCGGAACGCTGCTCGTCCATCGTGTAGCTGCCTTCCAAGCGCTTCAGCCAATCGATGGCATCGTCTCGTGTGGCACCCGGGTTGTGGGTGGTCCATTCAACGAAGTTGTTCATGTCGCTGCCGATGATGGACAGCATTTGGCTGATGCGGTCGCCAAACTGAAAGTGCACAAAAGCTTGGTCCAGGCTGTCGCGCATGGCCGTGCTGGCCTCGCGCACGACGCTGGAGGTTGACAGGGAAGCACCAATCGAAGCCATCAACATCTGCAGCGCTTCGCGCGCGCGCAGCTCAATTTCCTGGCGCAACTCATCGGGTGTGGTCTGCTGCGTCACGGCGCTGTTCAAAACCGATTCGAGGCGCGCACGTTGCTCGCTGATGAGTCTTTGCACCGATGTGCTGCAGTCGCCCATGCGGGCGGCCAGCAGGCGCATTTCGGTGGCCACTGCGCCATTGCCTGCATCGGCACTGCCGGCGCGGCTGGATTCAATGGAAGCATTGAATGCCACCAGGCGCGTGTGGCGGCTGATTTCATTGAGTTGCTGCGCAAAATGCGTCATTTGCACGCTGGCTTCGGCGCAGTTGTTCAGCTCGGCCATGGCGGCATTTCGCAGCTCGCACGCGCGCAAGGCCGGTTGTGCCAAGGTGTTTAAGGCAGGGTTGCTTTCGGTAACCGCTTCATCAATGGCGCCGGGCTCTGAGGTGGCGTTGATGCCATGCAGGTTGGCCATCAGCGAGTCCAGTGAACCGCTCATTTCGGTGAAGGCATTCAGCACGTGCGCCAAGCCTTCGTCCGAGGTGGAGCGCGTGATGTCGAGCTGTCGCGCCCACACCGGAATCACTTCGTTGATCATGACGTTGTGGCCAGCAAGCTGGCGCCCACCTGTTTGCTGGCGCGCCTGCGGCGCGCTGCGCGCAGCTTCGGTTGCGCCGTGTGTGTTGGCGGAACTGTTCGGCGTTGTGGTGGTGTTGATGGGGTTCGCCTGAGAGGCCGCGGTATTCACGGCCCAGGCAGCGCTTCCCAAAACGAAAACACCCACGAGGCCCCAGGCGCCACCCAGCCAGGCGAGGCCAGCCGCCAACAGCGTGGCCGCAGCCAGGGCGGGCTTGTGCCAAGCCAGGGCCGTACCCGAAGGCAACGGCGTGCTGGCGGGCAGGCTCGCTGGAGTAAGAGGTTCGCTCATTCGCTTTTGCAGGCTTTCGCAACTGGAGGGCAACCGCACCATCCATGTGCAGTTGTCGACAATTCGATTGGCGATGTTGAATCGGCGAGCCGGTTTTGAAGCTGGGAAAAGGCTGGTGCGGTTTCGCTACTTCGGCCCTTCGTCCGCCCCGGTCGCTCCAACAATCGCGGCTACACAAGGCTTTGGGGTTGGTTATGAGGCTTTCCATTCCAGGCCTGCGCATGGTCCACCCTCAATCGGTCGTGGCGGGCTGGCAGGCCTTGCGCGGCTTTTTTGCTTTCCACGGGGTGTGGGCTGTCGGCGTGCGGTTGTTGCGCCGCCTGTCCGTGCGCGACAAAATTTTGGTGGTGGTGGGCTTGGTGGTATTGCCACTCTTGCCTATGACGGTTTACTTCGTCCACGCGCAAACACAAGCTGCAGCAACCGCGCAAACGCATCTTGCGGGCTCGGTGCTGGTGGGCGAGATTCAGCTGGTTTCAGACAGCATCCAAAGCAGTGCGCACCAAATGGGTGGGGCCAATGCGGCCGAGGCCACGAAATTGGCGCCGGCCATTCAACGCTTGAAGCAGGCGCGCTTGGCCGCTGAGGCCGCGGGCTTGCATATGCCGGCGGCGTGGGAGGCGGCTGAACCAGCTTTGGCGCGCTTGCAGGGTGGCCAGGCGTTTTCTGATTCGGGTCGCGCCGCAGCCATGTCTTTGGCCTATGAGGCTCTCGTGCGCCTGCATCGGCAGGCCACCCAGGAAGCTGAGCTGCTTGTGCACAGCGACGTTGGCGGGCTTGAGCACGCTGTGCTCACTTACGTTCATCTGCCCAATGCGGCCGCTGATTTGTGGAATTTGGCAGGCGCTACCCGGGACTATGCTGTAGCGCAAGATCGTCAAATCAGTGACTGGCCGCAGTTGTCGCAGCAATTGTTGAACGCTGCAGGCCGCGTCCTGATGCTTGACTCGACACTCCAACGACTGCAGGCTACCGTGCAGTCGCCGAACTTGAATGCTGATTTGCGCCCGCGTCCAGACGAGCTCAAACACTTGACCAGCTTGACAGCGCAGGTGCGGCAGGCTCTGCAAGCCGACGCAAAATTTTCTACCGAAGAGTTGGCAGCCATTCGTGCGACAGAAGAGGCGGCGTTCACGGAACTGACCGCGCTGCGCATGCGTCACTTGGAGCACCTCAGTGGCCGCTATCAGGCCAAGGCCCACGCGGCGCAGACGCAACGTTGGCTATCACTGGGTGGCACCTTTGCCAGCCTGGCCTTTGCCTTCTATCTCTTCTACTCGTTCTATTTGGTGATGCGCGGTGGCTTGAATACCTTGAAGGGCCACATGCGCCTGATGGCCACTGGCGATTTGCGATCCAAAAACCGCCCGCTGGGTGGGGATGAAGTTGCCGAAACCATGCGCGCCATGGGGCAGTCCGTTCAACACCTGAGCGAGCTACTGGCCCAAGTGCGCCACGGCTCCAGTTCGGTTTCACACGCGGCTGAGCAAATTGCGATGGGCAATGGTGACCTGCGCACGCGCAACCACCGCACCAGCGATTCACTTCAAAAGGTCGTTGATGGCGTGGCGCGGTATTCGGCCCAGTTGGAAGCTTGCAGCAGCCAGGTCGAACGCGTAGTGAGCACCGTGCAAAACCTGCGGCTTCAATCCACCCGCAGCCGCCGCCAAATGGACATGCTGCGCGAAATGTTGGCCCATGTGCGCAAAGACAGCCACCAGATTGGCCAAGCTGTCGCTTTGATCGACAACGTGGCTTTCCGCACCAATGTGCTGGCACTGAACGCCAGCATCGAAGCAGCGAAGGCCGGCGAATCAGGTAAGGGTTTTGCCGTTGTGGCGCAAGAAGTTCGTGGCCTCGCGCAACGCAGCGCCGAAGCTGCGCGGCGCATCAACGGCATCGTGGCCGCGACGGCGACCCAGATTGAACAAAGCGCGACGCTGGCCGACGACACGGGGCAAGCCATTGCCGATTCAGACGGCCATATCGACTTGATTCATGGCGCCATGGGCGACGTGGCCTCGCTCACGCGGGAAGGCCAGCGCGAGTCCAGCGCCATCCTGGACCAGGTGCGCGAGCTGCGTGAAACCACTGAAAAGAATTTGGGCTTGGTCGAGCAGCTTGCCAACGCTTCTTATTCGCTGCGCTCACATGGCGAGCGCTTGACGCACCGACTGTCGCACTTCAAACTGAGCTGACCAGAACGGCTGGGCCTTCAGGGCCAGAGCACCACCGCCCAGGTGCCCACAGCTGCGGCAATGGCCAGCATCACGGCCGCGCTGCCCAGGTCCTTGGCTCGTTTGATCATCGGGTGGCGCTCCAGCGTCACTGTGTCGGCCAGGGCTTCGATCGCTGAGTTGATGATTTCAACGATCAACACCAGCACGATGGTGCCGCACATCAGCAGGGCCTGCCAACGCTGGTCGGCCAGCCACCAGGCCAACACAAAAAGAGGAACGCCCAAAGCCAGCTCTTGCCGAAATGCGGCCTCGTGTTGGAACGCCGCGCGAAAGCCATCCAAAGAGTAGCGAAAAGCACGCCATACACGCGTCAGGCCCGAGGTGCTTTTGAACTCTGAAACGGCAGCGGGTTTTGTGGAATTTGAATGCTTAGACACGCGAAGTTGACCTTGGGGAAAGTGCGTTGTTCTTCAGGCCGGTGTAGCGTGTGACAGGCACAACACGACGATCAGCCCAGGTTGACCAGCCTGCAAGCTCACACCGCCCCCATGCAAGCGGGCGACGCGGTCGGCCAGCATCAAACCCAGACCCGTCGCACCGTCATAGGCTTGGTTGTTGATAGCCATTTGAAGGTGGTGCAATTTTTCAGAAGGAATGCCGGGACCGTTGTCTTTGATACGCAGGCAACCGGCACCGCCACACTCGATCCATGACTGGCTGGCGCCATAGCGTTGCGCATTGTCCAGCAGGTTGAGCAAGGCGGCTGCAAGCAGGTCGGCATCAGCACGAATCTTCAAGCCTGGCTGAACCACCACATGCATGCGCGGCATGGGCAGGCGTTGCACCAATTCGTCCACCATGACATCCACGGGCTCTGCTTTAAGGCCGCTGCGGAACAGCCCCAGCAGCGCGGCCACCACGCCTTGCATGCGCTGCGCTGCTTCGCGTGTTCGCTGAATGCGGCTCTGCCAAGGCATGGGGCAGTCGCGCAGTACGAGCGCGATTTGCGCATCGATACCGGCCAGCGGCGTTCGCAAGGCGTGCGCTGCATGCGCTGAAAACGCGCGCTCGTTCGAGATCCGCACGGCCAGGCGACGCGCGATGTCTTGTAGTGCTTGATGCACCGGCAGCAGTTCTTGGCGGTGTGCTGGGCCCAGAGCACCTGGAGCCAGCGCGCCTTCGGCGTCCAGGTCCCAGGCTTGAAGGCGCTGCGAAAGGTCTTGAAGCGGTTGAAGCTCGCGCGTCATGCGCGCACGCAGCCAGAACTGCCCTATCAGCCCTACGATGAGCGCGGCGAGCAAGGTTCCCAAGGCCACCACACCTTGTGCTTCCAGGCGTTCACTGCGGCTTTGCGCCACCAGCAGCACACGCCCCGCAGAAACGGGTTGCCCGTAGAGGCGCCAATCGGGCACGTTACTGAAGCCAGTGACCGGCTTTGGTTGCCAGGGCGCTGCAGGCGCGCGTGCGGACCTCAGTATCAGCACGCCATCCGTACTGAGCAATTGCCAGGCATAGCGATCGGCAGCGGTGCTGGCTTGGCCCAGCACCACGGTCTGTTCGGCGGCCAGTGCGTCGGGCCGTGAAGCCAAGACCGACAACAGTTCGGCTGATGAATGCAGCGCGTCGTCCAGCAATTCATCCACTTCATAACTTGCGGCCAGCCATACGGCGGCGCCCACACCCAGCCCCCAGATCAGAGACCAAAAGCCCAAAGCGCGTGCCAGCCGGGTGCGAATGGACGGAAGGCCTTCACCGGCGACTTCCGTTGAGATTTCAGTTCCGACCGCAGGCACACCGACAGCGCTGATCAAAATGACTTCCCGATGCGGTAGCCCAGGCCTCGGACGGTTTCGATGAGGTCGCGACCGAGTTTGCGCCGCAGCGCAGAGATGTGAACTTCAACGGCGTTGCTGGCCAGCTCCGTGTCAAAACCGGTGACCAGCCGCTCCAGGTCTGCGCGGGGCACGATACGGCCCTGGTGCAGCAGCAGTACGTCCAGGATGGCCCATTCGCGTGCGGTCAGCTCAACGCGTTGCCCGGCCACTTGGGCCGTGCGCGCGGCGCGGTCCAGGTCCAGACCTGCAATGGGCAGCAAAACCTTGCCGGTGCCACTGTGGCGGCGGCCCACTGCGCGCAGTCGCGCGGCCAGCTCTTCGGGCGCAAAAGGCTTCACCAAATAGTCGTCCGCGCCAGCGTCCAGCCCCTGCACACGCTCCGCCAGACGGTCACGCGCCGTCAATACAAGTGCATGGGTATGGTCGCCCAGGCGGCGTTGGCTTTGAAGCCATTCCAGTCCAGACCCGTCAGGTAGCTGCCAATCGACCAACCAGGCGTCGTACGGCAGGGCGGGCAGGGTCTGAATCTGCCGCAAGCTGGTGCACCAGTCCACTTCATGTCCTTCGGCGCGCAGGAACTCAGTCAGCGCATCGCCGAACAGTTCGTCGTCTTCAATCAACAGCAGGCGCACGGTGGGTACAAGCAGAAGAAACCGATTGAAATGGCCCGCCCTTGTGGGTGGTGGTGGCGCAAAGCGGACTAGATGCCAACTGTAAAGCGTTTGCCAGCGTTACCCGCACGTGCTGCTGCGTTTGGGGCCGCTGACGGGAGGCAGTGGTCGCAGATAATGTGTTTTGTTCCACGCCGTGCTCGGCCGATAGAGCTGAATTTTGCGAAAACTATTCACCACCCCGCCTGCGGTCGAGCGTTCGGCTGCATCGGGCTCGCGGTTTCAAGCCAGCGTAGAGAGCTTGGTTTTGGCCGTCAGCCTGTTCTGCCTGTTGGCAGCAAACCGCCCCTTTCTGGCGGCCGCACTTCAAGGCCGCCGCCTAGACGAAGCTGACGCCTGGGTATTCGGTGCAGCCATGGTGGTGCTGGTCTTGGCTTTGCACTTGCTGATCTTTTTGTTGCTGTGCAACCGCTGGACCGTCAAGCCGGTGTTGGCGCTGATGATCGTGGTGACCGCTGCCGCGAGCTACTACATGAGTGCCTACGGCGTGTACCTGGACCCTTCGATGCTGCGCAACACCTTGCGCACCGATGTGGCCGAGGCCAGCGAGTTGCTCACCCTGCGTATGGCGCTGCACATGCTGCTGTTTGCGGGCGTGCCACTGCTTTTGCTGTGGCGCGTGAAGGTGGTCAACCGGCGCTGGTTGCCGGCTGTGGGGCGGCGCAGCCTGTGGCTGGTGGGCACGGTGCTGGTGCTGGTGTTGGCGCTTTTCTCGGTTTTCCAGCCCTTTGCTTCCTTGATGCGCAACAACAAAGATTTGCGCTACCTTATCACCCCAGCCAACGCCTTGTGGTCAACGGGTGTGGTGCTGGCAGCCGACTTGCGAGGTGCCAAAGCGCCCCGGCAAGCCATTGGCTTGGATGCCAAGCCCGGTCCTTCTTGGGCAGGTCTGCAGAGGCCGCGAGTGGTCATCATGGTGGTGGGTGAAACCGCGCGGGCAGCCAATTGGGGCTTGAGCGGTTACGCCAGGCAGACCACGCCGCGCTTGAGCCAGTTGGATGTCGTGAACTTCGCTGAAGTGAGTTCTTGCGGCACCAACACCGAAACGTCTGTGCCCTGCATGTTCGCGCCCGTGGGGCGCCGCGACTATGACGAAGCGCGCATTCGCGGCCAAGATTCACTGCTGCATGTGGCCGCGCGTGCCGGCGTGGGCGTG
Source organism: Rubrivivax sp. (assembly GCA_965249635.1). GTDB lineage: Bacteria > Pseudomonadota > Gammaproteobacteria > Burkholderiales > Burkholderiaceae_C > Rubrivivax. The sequence goes on from OZ252249.1 coordinate 1,927,934, forward strand.
CACTGGCGCGACAACCAAAGTGGCTGCAAAGGGGTGTGCGACGGCGTGCCCAACGAAACAATTCAGCCTGCAATGGCGCCGGGTTTGTGCACCGACGGTCGCTGCCTGGACGAAGCTTTGGTGCGTGATTTGGATGAGCGTCTGGCGCAGCTTTTGAAGCCTGGCGCGCCGCAGTCGCCTCAGGCGCCACAGCTCTGGGTCATGCACATGCTGGGCAATCACGGCCCTTCTTATTTCAGACGCTACCCGCAGGCTTTTTCCCGCTTCCAGCCCGAGTGCCGCGAAGACGATCTCCGCAAATGCAGCGTTGAGCAAATCGTCAATGCGTACGACAACGCCTTGCTCTATACCGACCATGTGCTTGCCACCGCCATTGAGCGACTGAAAGCCCATGCAGATCGGGTTGATGCGTCGCTGCTGTACGTTTCAGACCATGGCGAGTCCTTGGGCGAAAAGGGCTTGTTTCTGCACGGCATGCCGTATGCCATTGCGCCAAAGGAGCAAACGCGCGTGCCCATGGTCTTCTGGGCCAGCGCTGGCTGGGAGCGCGCGGCGGGCCTCAAGCCAGACTGCTTGGTAGCTGAGTTGAAACGTCAGGCATCCTCCCCTAAATCGCACGACCACTTGTTCCACACCTTGTTGGGCTTATTGGATGTGCGCACGGCGCTGTACGAGGCCCCATTGGATTTCACCAGCGCCTGCCGGGTCTCGAAGCCATGAACACCAATGCCGGCCTCGGGTCTGTCCGAGCTGAGGGGCGATACGGGCTGTTGTTTGCTATCGGCGTGCCATTGCTGATCTTGGGCCTTTGGGAGCTCTCGGCCTTGGACTTGCCCGTGATGCGATTGTTTGCCGATGCCAATGGCTTTGCTTGGCGTGACCGTTGGTTGACGCGCGGCTTGCTCCACGACGGCGGGCGTTGGTTGGCAGGCCTGGTGCTGGTGCTGCTGTTCTGGGCGGCTTGGCGCCCCGCACAACCGGGGCCTTCGCGGCGAGAACGGCTGTGGACCTTGCTGGCCATTTTTGTCTGCCTGCTGGCGGTGCCAGCCTTCAAGCGCTGGTCCAGCACCAGTTGCCCCTGGAGCCTGCAGGAATTTGGCGGCACGGCCACTTACGTGTCGCACTGGCTGCGCGGCGTGGCTGACGGTGGTCCGGGCCGCTGCTTCCCCTCAGGTCATGCAGTTGCTGCGTTCGGGTTCTTTCCGCAAGTGTGGCTGTGGCGCCGCTACGACCGCCGACGTGCGGCCTTGTGGCTGGTTGGCATTTTGGTGCTGGGGTTCATATTTGCCCTGGCCCAAACGGTGCGCGGCGCGCATTACCCCAGCCATTCCTTGTGGTCGGCGGTTTTGAGCTGGTTGCTGGCTTGGGTGTTGATGGCCCGCCCGAACCGATAGCGAGTTTGATGGCGATGCCCAGCCGGTCATTGAGACGGCCTTTTAGGCACATTCAACTGCTTGGGCATTCTGCATCTTTTCGATTGAAAGCAGCTCGGCGGCGGGCGGCACACTGGCCGTTCCTAGAATCCTTGCGCGCGGCACCGTCGGTCACTTATGTATTGAGTGAATTCCATGGTTTTATCGCGCGGCGTGCGTGTACCGTGACGAAGCCATCCATCGAGCACATCATTGCCGCAGGGCTGCCTCGACAGACATCACAAGTGGTCGAGCTCTTGATTGGAGACGCGCAAAGCGAATTTCAATCTCAAACCATTACCTGTCGTCTTGCGGCCAATTTTGATGAAATCAAGGCTGCTGTTTTCGCGGAACAGCGATTCGTTAACTTGAATTTATCAGACATGGCGAACTTGCCGCTGAAAGGCAAGTTGCGCGCGGCGCTGAAATACGTTCAATCATTGAAGGGCGGACTAGCGCCTTCCTCGAAAGGCGCGCTTTATCTCGACGTGCGGCATGCCAGACCAAACAACATTTCTCATGCCCTCAACTTTTTCGTCTCCAGCGCGTTGGCTGCACAAGCCTTGGCGCGTAGCCCTGTCACCCTGTTGACGCGGCCGATACAGTTGCCGGCGACCAAATCTATTTTCGATTATTTTTGTATTGATTATGACGATAGCGGTAAGGCTGTCGTCGGGCGATCCATTGAGTTATTTTTAACGCGTGGGCTCGCGGCTTACAATGCTTTGACCTATTTTGACTTGTCGCCACATTCTCTGTTCAGAGAAATAATAGATTTACCGAGTTACGTGAGCCGGCGTTCACCAGTGTGTGCAGCCGATGTACCGCGCAACTTGTATATCAGCCGCCGTGGGGCGCGGGCGCTTGAGAACAGCGCCGAAGTCGAGGCCCTGCTTTATAAGCACGGCTACGCCACCATTTTCATGGAAGATCATTCCATTGAAAGTCAATGTCAGATGGCGGCGGTTGCAGAGCATGTGGTGGCTATTCATGGCGCTGGAATGGGGTTTTTGGCACTCAATAACAAACTCAAAAGTGTTATCGAAATTTTGCCTCCACATGTTTACCATCAATTCTTCCCGACCTTGTTGGCGAGTTCGGTCCAGCGTTACATTCAAGTGATGCCGTGCTTTGATGATCGTGTGCCAATGCAGGGCTGGGACTCAATCATGCGTTTTAAGCAGCAGGCGTTTGCCTTGCCCCTGAACTTGCTTGAACGGGCCTTGGAGCGCGCGCATGCCTGCCCAATTCATGAAGCAAAAGTGGGTCTCGCTACGCAACTTACCAGTCTGGATGACGCAAAAGTTGCGTTGTCGACGTGAGCGCCCGTGATCAGCGTTTAACGTGCCCGGTGCCTGTGAGAATCTGCCGCGCCACAGCCTCAGCAACCTCAATTCCATCAACGCCGGCCGACATGATGCCGCCGGCATAGCCTGCACCTTCTCCGGCCGGGTACAGCCCTTGTACGTTCAGGCTTTGGTGGTCTTTACCGCGCGTGATGCGCAGTGGGGATGAGGTGCGGGTCTCGACACCGGTGAGTACAGCGTCAGCCATCGCGAAACCGGGTATCTGGCGGTCCCAGGCTGGCAGGGCTTCCCGAATGGCCTCAAGCACATAAGGCGGAAGGCTGGGCATTTTGGGGTCGGCCAGATCGGTCAGGTGCACGCCTGGGGTGTAGGAGGGCTGCACGCTGCCCAGATCGCGCGTCACGGCCTTGCCATGGTGGCCCTTGATGAAGTCGCCCACCAACTGCGCGGGTGCGACGTAGGCACCACCGCCCAGCTCAAAAGCACGTGACTCCCACAGCCGCTGGAAGGCGATGCCGTCCAGAGGTGACACAGGCGAAGTTTTGTCGCCCACGCGGCCGTCCTGGCGGTAGTCGCTGGGGTCGATGCCAACGACGATTCCGGCGTTGGCGTTGCGTTCGTTGCGCGAGTATTGGCTCATGCCATTGGTGACCACGCGGCCCGGCTCTGACGTAGCGGCCACGACCGTGCCACCGGGGCACATGCAAAAGCTGTAGGCACTGCGCCCATTGCGTGCGTGGTGCACCAATTTGTAGTCGGCCGCACCCAGGATGGGGTGGCCGGCCTGCGTGCCGAAGCGCGCGCGGTCGATCACGCCTTGCGGGTGTTCGATGCGAAAGCCCACTGAAAAGGGCTTGGGCTCCATGAAAACCCCGCGCTCGTGCAGCATGGCGAAGGTGTCGCGGGCGCTGTGTCCAAGCGCCAGCACTGCATGGTCTGTGCGGATTTCTTCGCCACTGGCCAAAACCAGGCCGCGCAATTGCCGCTTGTCGCCTTGGCCTTCGATCAGCACATCGCTGATCCGCTGCTCGAAGCGAATTTCGCCGCCCAAGGCCTCGATCTCGGCGCGCATTTTTTCGATCATGCTGACCAAGCGGAAGGTGCCGATGTGCGGCTTGGCGACGTACAGGATCTCTTCGGGCGCGCCCGCTTTAACAAATTCGGTCAGCACCTTGCGCGTCAGATGGCGCGGGTCGCTGATTTGGCTCCACAGCTTGCCGTCGCTGAAGGTGCCGGCGCCACCTTCACCGAACTGCACGTTCGATTCCGGGTTGAGCACGCCCTGCCGCCACAAGCCCCAAGTGTCTTTGGTGCGCTCGCGCACGGCTTTGCCGCGGTCCAGTACCAAGGGGGCGAAACCCATTTGCGCCAAGACCAAAGCGGCGAAAAGGCCGCACGGGCCAAACCCAACGACCACCGGACGCGGCGCTGTGCCAGCGCGCGCTGCGGCTGCAAAGCCAGCGGGCGCCTTCGCGACGGCTTGGTAGCGCGTGTCGGGGCTGGGGCGGATGTGCGGGTCGCTCGCGTGCCGCGACAGCACGCTGGTTTCGTCTTCGCCTGGCGCCAAGCCGACATCCAAGGTGTAGATCAAAACGATGGCGCCTCGGCGGCGTGCGTCCCAGCTGCGTTTGAAGACCTCGATGGCCTGGACCTGCGCATCCTGAAGCTTCAAGCGCTGCAAGACAGCCGCGCGCAGGGCCTGCGGCGGGTGCTCCAGCGGCAGACGCAATTCGGTGATTCTCAGCATGGCCGTGTGAGGGCAGGGAGCTCGTGAAGGTCTTCGAAGTCTTGCAGCTTAGATGGGCAGACCGGGCGCGCAAGGCGGGGCTCGCAACGACAACGGGGCCCGTGCGGGCCCCGTTGTCGGATCGGGCGCTGCGAGGCGCCCAAAGCCCGCTCAACCGCCGTTGTGGGCGCGCTTGCCTGGGTTCTTTTTGCTGCGGGTATGCGAACCACGCTCCAGGCTGACGCGCTGGCCATGGCCCACGGTCAGGGCCACGCCTTTGGGCACGGGGGGACGGGGAGTGGCTTTGCGGTCGGCTTCGGTACGAATCTTGTTGCCCATGAACGGCTCCGTGAGGGGTGAAAGTCTTAGCCGGGCCCGATGCAGGGCGCGGCATAACCCAACATTATCGTTCAGCGAGCTGCGTTTGGCATGTCGCTCGACTCTCGGGCTGCGGATTCGGGCTCTATTTCGCTCATGGGCACACAGCTACAGAACAAATTGCGGTCGCCATGCACGTTGTCGATGCGACCGACTGGCGGCCAGTATTTGGCTCGCCTAAGGCTGGGCACGGGAAAGGCGGCCTCTTCGCGGGCGTAGGCGTGCGGCCAGTCAGACTTGAGCAGGGCGGCGGCTGTGTGCGGTGCGTGCTTGAGCGGGTTGTCGTCTTTGGGCCACTCGCCTCGCTCCACGCGCGCTATTTCACCGCGAATGGCGATCATGGCGTCGCAAAACCGGTCCAGCTCGGCCAGGGGTTCGCTCTCTGTAGGTTCCACCATCAAGGTGCCGGCCACGGGGAAGCTCAGCGTGGGCGCGTGGAAGCCGTAGTCGATAAGACGTTTGGCAACGTCTTCAGCGGAAATGCCGCTGCTGTCTTTCAGCGGCCGCAAGTCCAGAATGCACTCATGGGCTACACCGCCGCCCTTGACGCCACTAGCACCACTGTTGAACTGGATGTTGTAGTGCCCATCAAGCCGCGCCGCAATGTAGTTGGCCGAAAGAATGGCCACCTCGGTGGCGTCTTGAAGCGCGGCCGCGCCCATCATGCGCACATACATCCAGCTGATAGGCAACACCGCAGCGTTGCCCAAAGCCGCCGCGCTCACCGCACCCACGCCGCCATCGTGTTTCAGCCCGGCTGTGGCATGTCCTGGCAGAAAAGGCACCAAGTCGTCAACCACGCACACCGGCCCCACGCCCGGCCCGCCGCCACCGTGTGGAATGCAAAAGGTCTTGTGCAAATTGAGGTGGCTGACGTCGCCGCCAAATTCGCCCGGCGCAGCCAGGCCCACCAGCGCATTCATGTTGGCGCCGTCTACATATACACGCCCGCCGTGCAGATGAACGAGCGCGCAAAGCTCTTTCACGCGCGGCTCAAAGATGCCGTAGGTGGACGGGTAGGTGATCATGACCACCGCCAGGCGGTCGCTGTGGGCTTCGCACTTGGTTTGGAGGTCGACCAGGTCGACGTTTCCGCTGGGGTCGCACTTCACCACCAGCACTTGCATGCCAGCCATTTGGGCTGATGCTGGATTGGTGCCGTGCGCGCTTTCGGGTATCAGGCACACGGTGCGTTGATGATCACCGCGTGAGCGGTGCCAGGCGCGGATGGCCAGTAGGCCGGCGTATTCGCCCTGTGAGCCTGCATTGGGCTGCAAGCTGATGCCAGCGTAACCCGTGGCCTGGCACAGCCATGCGGTGAGCTGGTCGTTGAGCAGCTGGTAGCCTCGCAGCTGATCGGCCGGTGCAAAAGGATGTAGGTTTGCAAACTCTGGCCATGTGATGGGCAGCATCTCGCTGGTGGCGTTGAGCTTCATCGTGCAAGAACCCAGCGGAATCATGCTGCGGTCCAAGGCCAGGTCTTTGTCGCTCAGGCTGCGGATGTAGCGCAGCATCTCCGTTTCGCTGTGGTGCGAATTGAAGACCGGGTGCGTGAGGAAGTGGCTGCTGCGTCGCAGCTCAGGCGGAATCAGTGCGGGCGCGCTGTCGGCCAAGGTGTCCAGGTCGGGCAGCGCTTGATCGGGTTTGGCTGAGCATTCAGCAAAGATGCGCCACAGCAGTTGAAGGTCTTCGCGGGTGGTGGTTTCGTCCAGCGAGATACACAGCCACTCGACCCATGCCGTGCGCAGATTGGCACCCAGCGCCACAGCGCGGGCGGCAATTCGTGTGGTCTGCGCACCGGTCTTGAAGCACAGGGTATCAAAGGCGCTGCCGTGGTGCTGCACGGTGTAGCCCAACTGAGCCATGCCTGCGGACAAGATGGCGGTGTAGCGCGCCACACGCTGCGCAATACGGCTCAGTCCTTGCGGACCGTGATAGACCGCATACATGCTGGCCATAACGGCCAAAAGCACTTGCGCGGTACAAATATTCGACGTGGCCTTCTCGCGGCGGATGTGTTGTTCGCGTGTTTGAAGGGCCAGGCGATAAGCCGGCGCGCCGTGGGTGTCGATGCTCACGCCCACCAGCCGGCCCGGCATGGAGCGTTTGAAAGCGTCCTTGCACGCCATGAAGGCCGCATGCGGGCCGCCCGCGCCCATGGGCACGCCGAAGCGCTGCGTGTTGCCGATGACGATGTCGGCACCCATCTCGCCAGGCGTCTTCAGTAGCGTCAGGGCCAACAGGTCGCTAGCCATGATGAAGGCGCCCTGTTTGGCGTGCACGGCGTCGGCGGAGGCTTGCCAGTCAGCCAGCCAGCCGCTGCTGGCCGGGTACTGCACCAAGGCAGCGAAGTAGTCGTCACGCGCCAGCGCCGCTTGCCATTCTTCGCCCGACATCGCGATGCTCAGCGTCAAGCCCAAGGGCTCGGCACGCGTTTGCAGCACCTCCAAAGTTTGCGGGTGGGTGTCGCCGCCAACCACCAGCACGTGGCCTTTGGCTTTGACGCTGCGCTTGGCCAGGGTCATGGCTTCGGCAGCGGCCGTGGCCTCATCCAACATCGAGGCGTTGGCGATGTCCATGCCGGTGAGATCGCAGACCATGGTCTGGAAGTTCAGCAGCGCCTCCAGGCGGCCTTGTGAAATCTCGGCCTGGTAGGGCGTGTAAGCCGTGTACCAGGCCGGGTTTTCCAAGATATTGCGCAGGATGACACCCGGCGTGTGGGTGTCGTAGTAGCCTTGGCCGATGAAGCTCTTGAGCACATGGTTCTGGCTTGCGATGCCACGAAGTTCAGCCAGTGCCTGCGCCTCGCTTACCGGCTCTGGCAAGGCCATCGGCTTGCTGCGCCGAATAGAGCTTGGCACCACGGCTTCGATCAGCGCCTGACGGGATGCGACCCCAATCGTCGACAACATGTGCGTTTCGTCGCTAACGCTGGGCCCGATGTGGCGGGCTGCAAACTCCGTGGCAGGTTCCAGCGACTGCAGCGGTTTTTTGGCGGTCATCAACATGGCGAATAGTTCGGCGAGGGGTTCAGCGAGGTTTGCAGATCAAAGCGACTTCAGCAGCGCCTCATACTCAGGTGGCCCCATCAATTGCTCAAATTCAAGCGGGCTGCTGATGCGCACTTTGAAAAACCAGCCGGCGCCCATCGGGTCGCTGTTGGCCAACGAAGGGTCGGCGCGCAAGGCTTCGTTAACTTCAATGACCTCGCAACTGACAGGCATCTTGACGTCAGCTGCGGCCTTAACGGACTCCACCACACCGGCGGCGTCACCTTGTTTGAAGGTTTTGCCAACTTCCGGTAAGTCCACAAACACGACGTCACCCAGCGCATCTTGTGCGTGCACGGTAATGCCCACGGTGGCCGCGGTGTGGTCGGTGGTGTCGATCCACTCATGGTCGGGTGAAAAGAGGGTGGTCATGATCGAGTTCCTTGATGAAGGCTTGTTGTGTTGGGATGGATACGGCGCATCAACCGCGAAAATAGTGTTGCGGCGCAAACGGCATGGTGGTGACTTGCATGGGGATCCGCTTGCCGCGCACTTCAGCCCAGACCTTTGAGCCGGGTGTCGCGACTTCGCTTGGCAGGTAGCCCATCGCGATGGGCTGCTTGATTGTCGGCGCCAAGGTGCCGCTGGTGACGCGGCCGATGGCAGGCCCGTGCTCGGCGAACAGTGGCGCACCTTCGCGCACGGGTACACGCTCCAAGCCCATCAAACCCACACGTTTGACCGCAGGCTTGCTGGCCAGTTGCTGTTCGATGACCTCTGCACCAGGGTAGCCGCCGGCGCGCTCGCCGCCAGGCCGGCGCACTTTTTGAATAGCCCAAGTGAGTGCTGCTTCAACGGGCGTGGTGCGCGTATCGATGTCGTGCCCGTAGAGGCACAGCCCGGCTTCCAGTCGCAAGGTGTCACGGGAGCCCAAGCCAGCGGGTTTGACTTCGGGCTGCGCCAACAGCACACGTGCCAGCGCCTCGGCCTGGGCGGCCAGCACGGAGATCTCGAAGCCGTCTTCGCCGGTGTAGCCCGAGCGTGTGACATAACAAGGGGCGCCAGCCAGCTCGAAATGGCCGCCGGTCATAAAAGTGAGTTGGACGGTGCCAGCGGCCAAGCGGGCCAGAGCGGTTGCGGCCGCGGGCCCCTGCAAGGCCAGCAGGGCGCGGTCGGGTAGGGGCACGACCGTGCAGCGCGCGCCGACGTGCTGGATCAGGTGCTGGGTATCCGCTGTTTTGCATGCGGCGTTGACGATCAGCAGCAGGTCGTCTTCACGTCGCGTCACCATCAGGTCGTCCAGCAGGCCGCCCTGTTCATTGGTGAAAAAGGCATAGCGCTGTTTGTGCAGACCCAGGCGCACGATATCCATGGGCACCAAGCTTTCCAAAGCTGCGGCTGCATCGGAACCGACTAGCCGCAATTGGCCCATGTGCGAAACATCAAACAGCGCAGCCGATTCTCGGCAGGCTGCATGCTCGGCCATGATGCCTGCGGGGTACTGCACCGGCATGTCGTAGCCCGCAAAGGGCACCATGCGGGCACCCAGCTCCAGATGCAGGGCGTGCAGTGGCGTTTTCAGCAGTGGGGTAGCAGCGGTTTCATCAGGCATGGGTCAACATTCCTTTCACGCAGGTGCTGGGCCAGCCACGCGCTTCCAATCAAAGCCCGTGACCGCTTGGGTGCCCTGCGCTGTCCGCTTTACCTGAGAGATTCGGTCAAGGTGCACAACGGACTTTGCCGCTGCCACCGTGCCTTGCCCCTTCGGTGGGCCGCCTGCTCAGCGCGGCCTCTCTCCAGCGAGGAATGGATCAGTCCTTTTTGCCTGAGCGTTACGCCGCTGCACAGCAGCCGGCTTCGCCTTCGGCGGCCGCACATCGTTTGCCATGTGCGCGCGCTCTCCTGATGCTCGCAAGTATAGCGGGCAGCCCCTGATGCGCACAGGCCAACGCATGTGCGATGCTGCGCCAGAACCAATTCGTTTTCTTGAAGTGATTGCCTGAAAGGACTGCAATGGACGGGTCTTGCCACTGCGGCGCGGTGACGTGGAGTTTCACCGCCTTGCTCGAATCTGCCACGGCTTGCAATTGCACAATTTGTCGGCGCTACGGCACTTTGTGGGCCTACGACTACGAAGGAGAAGGCGTTTCGGTCAAAGGCCCGACCACATCCTATGTTCGCGGCGAGGCGCTCGAATTTCACTTCTGCGCCACATGCGGCTGTGTGGTGAGCTGGCGCTTGCAGCAGCCCGCAGCCGATGGCCGGCGCCGAATGGCCGTGAACTTGCGGCTTACCGAACCAGGCCCGATTTCACATTTACCCATCGACCACTTTGATGGTTTGGTGGCCTTCGAGGACTTGCCACGCGACAGCCGTTGCGTCGGCGATCTTTGGTTCTGAATTTGGATTTGCACCTATGCAGCCCCCAACTCCGCAGACGCATACGACCCAAGCTGCCTTCGAAACCTTACGCTACGAAGTGGCCGAAGGTTTGGCCACCGTCACGTTGAACCGGCCTGAACAGCTCAATACCTTCACGGCTTTGATGCGCGACGAGCTCATAGCCGCTGTGGACCTCAGTGATGCCGACGATGCCGTGCGCGCTTTGATCGTTACCGGGGCCGGCCGCGCGTTTTGCGCCGGGGCCGATTTGTCGTCGGGCGGCAAGACCTTTGACTACGCCAAGCGCGAAGACGCGCGCCGCGAAAGTACCCGCCAAGGCGGCATATACCGCGATGGTGGCGGGCAAGTGACGCTGCGTTTCTTCCGCAGCCTGAAGCCCATCATCGGTGCCATCAATGGGGCGGCAGTGGGCATTGGCGCCACGATGTTGCTGCCCATGGACATTCGTCTGGCATCGGCTGATGCCAAATTTGGTTTTGTTTTCGCGCGGCGCGGCATCACCCCCGAGGCGGCCAGTTCCTGGTTTCTTCCGCGCCTGGTGGGCATGCCGACCGCCTTGGAGTGGTGCATCAGTGGCCGCGTTTTCGGTGCCGAAGAGGCCCGCGAGCGCGGTCTCGTACGTTCAATCCACGCGCCAGCTGAATTGCTGCCCGCCGCGCGTGCACTGGCGCTGGAAATGACGCAGCACAGCGCGCCAGTTTCGGTGGCGATGACCCGCCAGATGCTGTGGCGGATGGCCGGCGCAGAGCATCCCATGATGGCGCACCGTCTGGACAGCCGTGCCATCCAGTCGCGCGGACAGGCGCAGGACGTGCGCGAGGGTGTGGGCGCCTTTCTAGAGAAGCGCCAGCCCCATTGGCCCGACCGCGTGAGCCAAGACTTGCCCGACTTTTTCGACTGGCGCAGCGAGCCGCCGTTTGAATGACGGAGCCGACTGCACTGGCACTCGACCTCAAGGATTTGCCTATGAGCATGTATGACAAGCATCTGGAAAAAACGGCAGCCAATTTCGTGGCGCTTTCGCCTGTGAGCTTCGTCGAGCGCAGCGCTGAAGTCTTTGCCGATCTGCCCGCAGTGGTGCATGGCCAGCGCCGCTACACCTGGGCAGAAACGCGCGACCGCTCGGCGCGCCTGGCTGCCGCCTTGCGCAGCCTGGGCGTAGCGCGTGGCAGCACGGTGAGTGTCATGCTTCCCAATACGCCCGAGATGGTCGAAGCGCACTATGCGGTGCCAGCGCTCAACGCCGTGCTCAACACCTTGAACACACGTTTGGACGCACCGCTGCTGGCTTGGCAGATGAACCACTGCGAAGCCCAGGTTCTGATCAGCGACCGCGAATTTGCACCCGTGATGAAGCAGGCCCTGGACCTGCTTCAAACCCGGCACGGGCGCACCTTGACCGTGATTGATGTTTGCGACAGCGAATTCACCGGCTCCGGCGAGCGCCTGGGTCGCTTCGAATATGAGGCCTGGTTGGCCGCGCACGAGCCTTTGCCTTCATTGCCCGGACCGCAGGACGAGTGGGACGCCATCGCCGTGAGCTACACCAGCGGCACCACCGGCGACCCCAAGGGTGTCGTCACGCATCACCGTGGCGCCTACCTGAACGCCGTGTGCAATGCCGCCACTTGGACAATGCCGCACTTCCCGACCTACCTCTGGACATTGCCAATGTTCCACTGCAATGGTTGGTGCTTTCCATGGACTGTGGCCATGCTGGGCGGCACCCATGTGTGTCTGCGCAAGGTGGAGGCCAAAGCGATTCTGGATGCGATGCGCGAGCATGGTGTGGATCATTACTGTGCGGCACCGATCGTGCATAACCTCCTGATTCACGCGCCAGTCGAGTGGCGCGCGGGCCTGAAGAAGCGTGTGCGGGGCATGGTGGCTGGTGCTGCGCCGCCTGCCGCCATGATTGAAGGCATGGCCAAGATGGGTTTTGACATCACGCATGTCTACGGCCTGACCGAGGTCTACGGCCCAGCGGCAGTGGCTGTCAAACGCGACCATTGGGCCGACGAAAGCCTGACTGAGCAAACCCGCTTGAACGGCCGCCAAGGCGTGCGCTACATGCTGCAGGAAGGCATGACCGTGCGCGACCCCGAGACCATGGCAGAAGTACCCGCCGATGGTCAGACCATGGGCGAGATCATGTTCCGCGGCAACATCACGATGAAGGGTTACCTGAAGAATCCAGCAGCCACGAGCCAGGCGATGGCCGACGGCTGGTTTCACACGGGCGACTTGGCTGTGATGGACGACCAGCGCTACGTGAAGATCAAAGACCGAAGCAAAGACATCATCATCAGTGGCGGGGAAAACATCAGCTCCCTTGAGGTGGAGGACGCGCTGTATCGCCACCCTGGCGTGGCCGCCTGCGCGGTGGTGGCGCTGCCCGACCCGAAGTGGGGTGAAACGCCGGTGGCTTATGTGGAACGTCAGCCCGGTAGCGCCGTCACAGCTGATGAACTGGTGGCGCACTGCAAGTCGCTGCTGGCGGGCTACAAAGTGCCGCGCGAAGTTCGCTTCGAGCCCATCCCGAAAACAAGCACCGGAAAGATTCAAAAATTTCAACTGCGTGAACGTGCCAAAAGCGCCAAAGCTGTCGAATGACTGGCGCTGCCTGGCCCACTTGCTGAACCCATTGACGCACAGGAGATATCAACATGCAGACTCTCACTTCAGCGGCACCCGTGCTCGACGACCAAGACTCACGCGGCGTTGTGACACTGACGCTCAACCGTGCTGACGCATTCAATTCATTGTCCGAATCCACGCTGGAAGCCTTGCAAGCGGCGCTTAACCGCGTGGCCACCGACGAAGCGGCCCGCGTGGTGGTCATCCGTAGTGAAGGCAGGGCCTTCTGCGCGGGCCATGACCTCAAAGAAATGCGCGCCGCGCCCTCGCAAGACTATTACGAACGCCTGTTCGCGCAATGTGGCCGCGTGATGATGAGCATTCAGCGCCTGCCGGTGCCGGTGATTGCGCGTGTGCACGGCATCGCCACGGCTGCAGGCTGCCAGCTGGTAGCCATGTGCGACCTGGCGGTGGCCGCACGGGATGCGCGGTTCGCGGTCAGTGGAGTCAACCTGGGGCTGTTTTGCTCAACCCCCAGTGTGGCCTTGAGCCGCAACCTGGGGCGTAAAGCGGCTTTTGAAATGCTGGTGACAGGTCAGTTCATCAGCGCGGATGAAGCGCTGGCCAAAGGTTTGCTCAACCGGGTGGTGGCCACTGAAGAATTGGACGCGGAGGTGGCGCGGCTGGTCGACAACATTGTGGCCAAGCCTCGGGTTGCGCTGGCCATGGGCAAACAACTCTTTTACAGACAGTTGGAGACGGGCATGCAGGCCGCCTACGAGGATGCCAGCCGCACGATGGCCTGCAACATGATGGACACCAACGCGCTGGAAGGCGTTCAAGCCTTTATTGAGAAGCGCAAGCCGAACTGGTAAGCGCGTTGGACGTCGGCGCTGCCGACACGGTGGCGGCTGGGCGAAGCCCAGCTGCACGGGCAGGGTGCCATGCCGGTGCGTTCACTGGCGCGTCAGTCAGATCGGTCATAAACCAAGAGCCCAATTCGATGCCGGGGCTGCTCCAGGCCGGCAGGTTTTGCTTTGGATGGGCGCCAAGCTCGCTTCGGTTCAGCACCCAGGCGTCGGCGTAGCAAGAGCCCAGCACGGACGGCTGTAATGCGCGCAACTGGCCCAGCGCCTCACCGCTGAAACCTGCCGCGTCCACACTCAAGGCTGCTTGGGTAAGCGCCCATTTTTGAACCTCGAGCAACAGCGTATGACCCGCTGTGACTGGGGCTTGGGGCAGCAGAGCCCAATCCAGCAGTTCTGCGCGTGCACCATCATCAACGGCGGCAGGGCGCAAGCGGGCCATGGCCATGCCGAGCATGTGGTCGTTGCCATCGAGAACGGCCCAAAGCCCCAGCTTGGAACCTGCGTCAGGGTCAGACAGGCGCCAGGACATCAGGTAAGCGCTGCGCTCAGCCCACAGGCCAGGTCGGCTCCAGTAGCGGTTGGCCCATTCGTTCCAGGTTTGGGGCCAATGGCTCGGGCAGGTGCCCTGCAACTCGTCCGCTGACAGACGCAGCACCTTATAGGATGGGCTCGCGGGATCCTGCGCCTGGTCTTCTAGTGCGTTCTTGCGGCGCTGAGCCCATGTTTTCATACGTTGGAGGGGCCCGTGCCGCAGGGCGTCGAGCCAAGGCCTGGACTTGCCCAAGTGCCAGCGCAAGCGTTCGCTTGCGGCGCTGTCGCAGCCCAGAGGTTCAAACCCCAGACGAGCGAAAACTTGTTCAAGCGGCTCCGAGCTTGGCAGCGCGCAGACCAGGGCGGCGCCCGGCTGGGCCGCGAAGGCGCGCAGCAGGCGCACGCCGTGCGCGCGGGCGTCGGCGTCCACCACGGGCACCGTGCAGCTCGCACCCCAAACGGCCAGGCCATCTTGCAGATAACGCAAAGGCAGGTTGCCAAGAAAGCCGACGATGCAGCCCTTGCTCTCCAACACCCAGCCCGCTTCAGCGCCCGGGGCCGCGCGTGTGGGGTTGTCGATTAGCGCCCAGCGCCACCCGGCTTCGCTGCGTGCTGGGTGGCCGTGGCGCGCCAGAAAAGCCAGCACGGCCGGCGCGTCGTTGGCGCGCACCGCACGCAAGCTGACGCGTGCGATCGCAGTCTGTGCGCCAGTTTCTGATGTTGAGGTGTTCACGGCGCTATCGGAGTTGGTGCGGTTGTTGCGCATGCAACGCTTCACACAGAAAAGTTTGGAATCAACGTGCCCAAGCCCGCTAGGCGCGCTTCTCGGGTAACCCACTCGGCCAGCGCTAAATCTACGGCGGCTTGACCGCAAAGGTGAAACACCACGGGTTGAGCGCCAGCACGGGCAGGGGCCATACCGTTCAGCACATCGGCCAGGCTGGCTCGGAGGAAATCGCGTCGGCCGGTGAGTTGAAAGGTTCGCTGTACCGACGTTGGAGCACTCAGCAGCAGCTCGATGTCGTCGCTCAGGTTGTCGGCTTGCAGCACGGCGTTGGCCGTGAGATCGCGCAGCGACAAATGAATGAGCGTGCTGTGTCGAGGCGCTTGCGCCAGCGAATCCAGCGTCGGCCGTGTGGCGGCCGTCGAAAACACCAGCACGTCAGCGTTTTCTATCAGCTCTTTGCGGTTGCTGGCCACACTCACCGCACCTTGAAACCCGCCACGGCGCAAGGCGTCGGCCAGCATGCGGCTGTACACGCGGTTGGTGTCGTACAGCAGCACCGCTTCGACTGGGCGTTGGTCGCACAGGATGAAGCGCAACGCTTCGCGGCCCATCATGCCGCAGCCAAAAATGCCCAGCAAGCCGATGCGCTCTTGCTGGTGCAGGGTGCGCACGGCCAATGCCGTGAGCGCGGCGGTGCGCTGGCTGAACAGCAGGGTGCCTTCGAGGGCGGCGCGCGGGCGGCCGGTTCGTGGGTCGTTCAACAGCACCATGGCTGATGAGCGTGGCAGCCCGATATCGGCATTGCCCACAAAAGTGGACGTCCACAGCAAACCCGCTGCCGCAGGTACACGGCTGGACCAGCAAGCTTGAGCGGTGAAATGATCATGCGCCGTTGGCGCTTGTCTCAGCGTGCCTTGCAAGCGCTGCTCGGTGCCGACCGTGCGAACGGCGTGCGCTGCAAGCTCAACGAGGTCGAGCTCACGCCCGGCCAACAGGCCGGCGATGTCGTCCGCAGCCAAGACCAAGAGGCCCCTTTGATGCGGGTCGCTCAGGCGTTCGTCTGGGCTCGGCGCCTGGTTTTGTAGCCCGCTGCTCATGGCGACTGTGAGAAGGGCACGCGGCTGCGCATGCTGTGTTGCATGCCTGATTATCGACCTCAGGGGGTGGAACCTGAGTCAGTTGCCGGGGGCGGCAGTCAGACCGGCGGTTGGCGCGCGCTGGTGCTAAGGTGTTTAGGCGGTAGATCTCGGCGCGGATGTTTGCGTCGTGGCTGTTTGCGGCGTTCAAGCCGACGCGCCAGGCCAAGCGCCAGCAACAGGCCCATGAACAAGCCTACGGCATCAGCAAGCAGGTCTTCGACTTCGCCCTGTCGTCCTGGTATGTAGGTTTGCAAGAGCTCGATGGCAATGCCCAAGGCCAGAAGAGAAAAGACCACCCAGAACGTGGCTCGGGGCCGTTCGCGGAAAGCAAAATGGCCACTGAAAGCCATGGTCAGGAAGGCCGCCGCGTGGTTCAGTTTGTCCCAACCCAAGGTGGGGTGGAAAGCGTCGGCCGGCCTGAAGGCCAAATAGCTCATCAAGACAACCAGCACAACAAACGCCAGCAGCCAAGCACGTTGCGCCTGCGCGCTGAACAGGGCGCTGCGCACCGTTGAGGTGTCGGCGCGCGGGAGGCTGAGGCTGGCTGGCGGCATGGCTGCGCATTCTGGCGCGGGTTCGTTCAGCGGCGCCGTATCCAGGCTCATGGGGGTGTGACAAGCTGCAATCAGGCAGCCTTTTCAAGCACGTCGTTGTCGTGTTGGTTTGCTGGTGGTGCACCGAAGTGGCTGACCAGGCGGCGCAGGTTCTTTTCAGGGCCAAATTCCCAGCGAACGTGTGCGCGCCCGGCTTGCGCCATGGCGCGCAGGCGGTCCGGATCGCTCATGGCACGATCGATTTTTTCGGCCAGTGAGGGCGGCTGGCCCGGTTCGGCCAAGAAGCCGGTCTGGTTGTCCAGCACCAGCTCGGGAATGCCTGTGACACGCGTGGCAACGACGGGCACACCGGCGGCCATGGCTTCAACCAAGACCAGAGGGATGCCGTCAACGTCGCCATGGCGGTCGGGTTTGCTGGCTGCAACAAAGAGGTCCAAGTTGCGCAACCAGCTGCTGACCGCCCGCGGTGCCACCTCGCCAACAAATTCCACGCAGGCGTGAATGCCCAACCGGTCGGCTTGCACCTGCAGCCGCAGCCGCTCGGGCCCTTGGCCAGCGATGAGCAGTTTGACCGGCGCGCAGCCTTGGCGAATGAGCAGGGCAAGGGCTTGCAGAACGTCATCGATGCCCTTGCGCTCGACCAGGCTGGACAGCACGCCGATGCGGTAGGGCCCAGTGCGCAGCCGCCTGGTGGCGAACGGCAAGGTGTTTGTTCGCTCGCCGCCCGAAGGGGCCACTTCTGCGGGCCTGGGCGAACAGCGCACCACGGCGATGTGCTCGGCGCTTACGCCTTGCTGTTCCAACCACTGTTTGTTGTACTGCGACGCGGTCATCAGGCGGCTGGACCGGGTGGCGATTTCTTTGAGCAACAGGCTGTGGCGAAACAGCTCCCGGCCATAAGCCATGCAAGAAAATGTGATGCCGCACAGGGCTGCCGCGTACATGGCCACCTGCGCAGGTTCGTTTGCGCCATGCGCGTGCACATGGGTGCAATGCTGGGCGCGCAGTTGTTGTGCCAAGCGAGCGGCGCTCAGCCAACGCGCAACCAGCGCCCAAGTTTTGGGCCGGCTCCAACCCAGGCGGTGCATATCACGCAGCAGCAGGACCAAGCTGCGTGTTGCTTGGGGCCCCAATTTGACGCAAGCCAGCAGGCCTTGAACAGCACGGGCGATCGGAGCCGCCGAATCCAGAGCCCAGCTCTGGCGGGCAAATGAGTACTCCGGCTGCGCACTGCGCGGCGCTGTAGTCAAGGTGATGGGTATGACGTTCCAACCCAGCGTCTCTATGGCCTGCAGTTCATGGTGAATTTGCGGCTCGCACAGCACGGCGCCATCCGGTGCGATGTAGGCGAGCGTCGGGCTCGAGGAGCTGAACGGGCTGAAAGGTGTTGTGTAGTCCACCCTTCGCATCATGGAGATGCGGCTGTGAATTTATGCCCGAATCAGCGGCTTCTAAGGGGTCCAGATCGTGAGCCTTGGCCTGGGCCGGCGACCGGGTCAAGCGCCCTGGCGTGGTGCGCCCAGTACATTCAGTAGCGTTTCAATGATCCGTTCTTCTACGCGCCTGAAGCTGGAGTGGCGGCCGTTACTTTCGGCAGCGGCCTGGCTGGTGCCGTTGATGACGTACACCAGGCCACGTGCTTCGCGGCCCGGCTGCGCAGGCAACACCAGCAGCCCAGCATGCAGGCCATACGCAAACCCCAGGTGGCCCAGTGCCGTCACGCCGCCTTTGCTGTGCAGGCGGTCGCCGCCCTGCGCGTCAAACACATCGGTGAAACGCTGCAAGCCCACGGTCCAGCTGCGGAACAGGCCGCCCACGGTCTCGCCGGGCGACAGGCTGCTGTGTGTCCACTGGGGCCGGGTCAATTCGAGCATGCTTGGCTTTGAAAGCAAGGTGTGGCCTTCCCAGCGCCCTTCAAACATGATCAGCTGCGCCAGCCGAACCAAGCCGGGCAGGTTGATGCGCATGCCGCCTTGCGGCGAGTGCACCGAAGCGTTCTCGCCTACAGCAGCCAAGGCGGTGGCGGTCGCAAAGGGGTGTGGCGGCTCGCCGCGCGCATCGGCTTGGGGCAGCCAACGCAGGCTGCCCTCGGGGCGGCGGTAAAGGGTGGCCAATTGATGGCGCTGTGAGGAGGTCAAGGCGGCTGTGGCAAACGCGGCCTGTACACCCAGTGGTTCGAATAACCAATGCCGCATCAGGGCGTCGTAGCTTTGGCCGGCAGCGGCTTCCATCACCGTACCCAGCACCGCACTGCCGAAATTGCTGTAGCGAAAGTGGCGGCCTGGCTCGTCGGGGTTCCAGTGTGAGGGGTCCGCCAGGGCTTGCCTCAACGCGTCGCCGCTGGCGAGCGGCAGGCCGCCGCGGTCCACCAAGCCACTGCGGTGGCTGAGCAGCAAGCGTGCGGTGATGGGCACCTGCGGGTGCAGCGGGTGCCGCAGTTCGCGGCCCCAGGTGGCCGAGAGGTCCTCGTCCAGCGGCAGCAGGCCGGCTTCGTGCAGCCGCAAACAGGCGAGGGCTTGAGCCAGCTTGGCCAGCGACGCCACGCGAAAAAAAGTCTGCGCGTCTACGGGCAAGGAGCCTTGCGGATGCTCAAGGCCCACGCTGCGCCAGCCAGCCCAGGCGCGCAGCGCAGGCTTGTTGCCTTGCATCCAGGCAACTGAAACGCCTGTGACCGGCTGGTCCGGGTCAGTCACCAACGCTCTCAGCAGTGTGGTCACGGTCGCGCGCGCCTGCGTGTCGGTGGGTGCGGGCGAGCTCTGGGTTGATTCAGCCATCATGCTGGCGCCCAGGCTCAGGCAACTGCCGCGCAGCCAGTTGCGGCGGGCTTGGTCGAACAGCTGGTGGTCAAGACCCATGGGGCCAGCCTAACAAACATTCACGAAATTTCCGTGCAGGCCGGTCTGTTTGTGTTTTGAAGGTTCAAAGCTGCAGCCGCCCGGCGTACCCGGTCATCTCCAAGTAACCCAGACCTTGGCGCGTTGCGCCTGCGCTGTCGCGCAACTCAACCAGACCCTCCCAATAAATCGTGCCGGTGCTGTTACGGCTGTCGAGTTCTTGCTTGTCGAGCAGGCTGCGAACTTGCCAGTGGCCGCTGGGTGTCTGAATGGTCCATTCCACGGGGTAGTTGGCGTTGGTTTGCGGGCTGCGCCAGTGGCGGCCCGCGGTCCACTGCACCTCGGCTGGCGAAAACACCCGGGTATCGCCGGTTGCAAAGCGGAAACTGCCGCCCGCCCAAAGCGCTCCACCGTCTGCACGGCGCACTTGGTAGGCGGTCAGCGCGCTGCCGTCGTCCAGGTTGATGCCCACCCAGTCCCAGCCAAGGGCTTGCGGGTGCAAAAGCTCATTGCTCCACTCGTGGTCAACCCAGGCACGACCCTCGCGCACCGGCAGGCGCTGGTCGCTTATTTGTACGTGCCCGCTGACTTGAAGCTGGGTCTCGCTGGTGTAGTGGCTGGCCTGGGTGGGCTGCGGCCCTTTGCGTGAGAAGCCGCCCTGGCCTTGAAGCAGCAAAGCCTGTGTGCTTTGCAAGGCCAAGTCCAATGCAAAGGCGGGTGCAGCTAAACGTGTTTGGTAGAGGCTGCTGCTGAGTGGGCCCGATCGCTTGAAAGTCCAGCCGGCCAGCGCTACGTCTGCGTCTTGCGTAGACGCCCGCGCGCGCAGGTCGGGCCAATTCTGGCCGGCCCAGCGGCCCACGCGGTCGGCGTGCACGTGCGTGCCGGCTTCAGCATCGGTCAGCGCCGCATGCGCAAAAAGCAACTGGCGCGGCGCCAAGCGGCCGGGCAACTCCGTGGCCAAGCCGGTGCGGCTGCGGAAAAAGGTCACCTGGAAGCCCAGCAGGCCTGCACGCTTGTCCACCCGCAACCAACCAGTGGCGTACCACCATTCGATGCGGCTTCCCAGGTGGGCGCCATGGTCACGTGGAAATTGCAGCACTTGGCCCTCTTTCACGGCGTCCATGGCGTCCATGGCGTCCACGGTGTTCGCCAAGCCCTCAGGGCGAGAAGGCTGTGTCGTAGCACCCCAGCTGGGCGGCATAGCGCCGAGTCCGCAGGCCCAGGTGAGGCAGCGGCGCGTGATCATGAATCGCTCACTGGGGTTTCCACCCCAGCATGGTAGTGAGCAGCTCACGCAACAAGGGCTGCACCCGCTGCGCGCGTGTTTCATGCCAAGCGAAAGGTGGAGTCTCTTCCATGTAGCAGCGCCAAGTCATTTCGAGCTGCACGGCATGCACGGCCTGCTGCGGCTTGCCATAGTGACGGGTGATGTAGCCACCTTTGAAGCGACCGTCCACCACCTGCGAATAGGCCGATTGGGCCTGCAATACGTCGGTCAATTGGGCACGCAATTCGGCGTGGCAACTGCCGCCGTTTGACGTTCCGAGGTTGAGGTCCCAAAGTCGGCCATCAAAGAGCCAAGGCAACTCAGATTTGATGCTGTGGCCGTCAAAAAGCACCACGTGGCCATGGGCTGTGCGGATGCGTTGCAGCTCGGCGTTCAGGGCATCGTGGTAAGGCCTCCAGTAGGCCTGAACCCGCCTTTGAATCTCAGCGGCATTGGGCTGCTGTTGCTCAAGATAGAGCGGCTCGCCGGTAAAAAAATGCGTGGGGCACAACTCGGTGTTGTTGACGCCGGGGTACATCGGCTCGTTCTCTGGCGGCCGGTTGAGGTCCACCAGATAGCGGCTGCAGCGGGGCACCAAAATGGACGCGCCAAGCTCGTGTGCGAAGCTGTACAAGCGCTCTAGATGCCAGTCCGTGTCCTCCACCGCTTTCGCGCGTTCGGTAAGTTGGGCTTGCAGCCAATCGGGCAGAACCTTGCCGACATGCGGCAGGCTCACCAGCAGGGGCTGGCTGCCGCGCAAGAGACTGAATATGGGTTCGTCAGGTCGGCTCATAGCTTGGTTTGTTGAAGGGCTGACTGGCTGACTCTTGGACTCGGCTTCTGAGATCTCACTTCAATCAAGTTTGGCGCCGGAGGCCTTGACAGCCTGCGCCCACTTGGGCATTTCGTTGGCCAAAAAACCACGAAAGGCCTCGGCGTCCAGAAATGCAGGGTCGGCACCTTGGTTGATCATTTTCTGGCGAATGTCGGGTGTTTCAAGTGCGGCTTTGAAGGCTGCACTCAGCCGGTCGACGGCTGGCTTGGGTGTGTTGGCAGGGGCCAGAACGCCATAGAAGCCCACGACGTCGAAATTCTTCAAGCCGGCTTCGATCAAGGTGGGCGTGTCGGGCAGCGCGGGGTTGCGTTCACGGCTGGTCACTGCCAGCGCGCGCAACTTGCCGGCTTTTACATATTGCGCGGCCTGCGGAATGGACTCCGCCATGAATTGCACCTGTCCGGCCATCAAGTCGGTAAAGGCAGGCGCGCTGCCCCGGTAGGGTATGTGCACGATAAAGATGCCCGTGGCCGCCTTGAACATCTCGGGCACCAAGTGACTGATGCCGCCATTGCCCGCCGACCCATAGTTCAACTGGCCCGGTTTAGCTTTGGCCAGCGCGATGAATTCGCTCATGGTGCGTGCCGGCACGTTGGGGTGCACCACCATGGCCAGTGGCTGTTGGGCCGTGCGCGCGATGGGCACGAAATCGCGCAAGGTCTGGTAGGGAATCTTGGTGTAGATGGCCGGGTTGATGACCATGGTGCCGGTGTTGGCCATCAACAGGGTGTGACCGTCGGCCGGACTCTTGGCAACGAAGTCGGCCCCGACGGTGCCGCCCGCGCCGGCCTTGTAGTCAATGATGACGGGCTGGCCCAGGCGCTTACCCAGCTCGTCAGCCAGCAAGCGCGCGTGCGCATCCAAGGGACCGCCGGCGGGAAAGCCGACGATGATGGTCACTGGCTTGGTCGGAAAAGCCTGAGCCAGCGCGGCCAGTGGCGTCGTGACGCAGGCCAACACGACCAACGCCTGGCGCGCTGCCAGTGTTGAGCAAGCAAGAAGTGATTGGGCTTTTTGGGAGGGCTTCATTGGTTGGTCCTATGCGTCGGTCACCCGGGAATATCAGCCCGGAATGCTGACCTCCATTGTTGTGCAGCGGCTCGCAGTGCTTGCGCCGTGTTCGCCCGGTGGGGCGCGCTTGGTTCCATCAGGGCATGCCAGCTTGACAGCCGTATTGAGGTGCGGGACAAGCCCGGTTGACTTCAACATGTCCAGGAGAGCGAAAGATGAACCGAACTAAAAACCTTGTCTGTGTGGCAGCCTCGGCGGGCCTCGTACTGGTTTTGACAGCCTGCACCCAGCCGGCTGTTCACCTCGGCGGCGCTTTGCCGTCCGCTTCGAAGCCCGTTTCGGCGCTGCCAGCGATGCAGCACCCGGCCGACAACCCGTCGACGCCTCAGAAGGTGGCCTTGGGCAAGCAACTGTTCGCAGATGCCCGGCTTTCAGGTAGCGGCAAGATGGCGTGCCAAAGTTGCCACTATCGAGACCTTGGCTGGACAGATGCCAAGCCGCTGTCGATGAAGGACGACGGCAAATTCAATACCCGGCACACACCCAGCCTATACAACGTGGGCTACCAGACCCACTGGTACTGGGATGGCCGCGCAACCTCGCTTGAAGGCCAGGTGCTGGCTGCCTGGCGCGCACAAATTGGCGCCGACCCCGTGAAGGTCGCGGCTGTGCTGGACAACATTCCAGGCTATCGCAGCCAGTTTCAGACGGTTTGGGGCACAGGGCCTACACCGGACAACGTGGTCAAGACCTTGGCCAGTTTTTTTCGCAGCCTGGTCAGTACCGATTCGCCCTGGGATCGCTACGAAGCCGGCAACCGCAATGCGGTCTCTGCTGCCGCGATTGAGGGCCATGCCCTATTTAATGGCAAAGCAGGCTGCAATGCCTGCCATGGCGCGCCGACCTACAGCAGTGGGGCATTCTTCAACATCGGCTTGGACCACGGCAAGACCAACCCAGACCCAGGCCGATTCAATGTGAGCAAGAGCGAAGCCGACCGAGGTGCCTTCAAAGTGCCGGCTTTGCGCTCCGTGGCCTTGGGTGCCCCGTATTTTCACGACGGCAGTGTCGCAACCCTGAAAGAAGCCGTGCGCTACATGGCCGGCGCCGGCAAGCCGGACCCGGCCAAGACGCCATTGATGAGTGACAAAGGCCTGAGCGAAACCGAGATCGACAAGATCGTCGCTTTCTTGCAGGCCTTGACCAGCACCGAGACCTGGCAACAGCCGACGCTGCCCTGAGCGAAAAAAAGCCCCGCCAGCTGCAAGGCTGGCGGGGCTTTTTGCTGTTCAAAGCGGCCCGCAGGCCGCCTACATCAGTCGTTGGCGTAGATGTCGCGGTCTTTGGTTTCCGGCACAAACAGCATGCCGATCACCAAGCAAACACCGGCGATCACGATGGGGTACCACAGGCCGTGGTACATGTTGCCGTTCTGCGCCACCATCGCGAAGGTGATCGAAGGCAGCAATCCACCGAACCAGCCGTTACCGATGTGGTACGGCAAGCTCATCGAGGTGTAGCGAATGCGCGTGGGGAACAGCTCCACCAGCATGGCAGCGATCGGGCCGTAGACCATGGTCACGTAGATGACCAAGACACTCAACAGGCCGACGATGGTCCACCACTGACCGCTCAGCAGCTCAATGGGCTTGGCCTTGGCTGGGTAGCTGGCGGCTTTCAAAGAGTCAGTAACCTCTTTCTTGAACGCAGCAACAGCTTTGGCTGAGGCTTCATCAAACTTGTGGCCGCTGGCGTCTTTGACCGCAGTCGGAGGCTGAATGGCCTTGTCGCCAATCTTGACCACCGTCGGCGAACCGGCTGGGCCGGCCACGTTGGCGTAGCTGGCCGAGTTTTGAGTCAGCGCGCGCTTGGCGATGTCGCAACCAGACGTGAAGTCAATTTCACGCGCAATCGGGCTGCCCTGGAAAGAGCAGGTTGCCGGGTCTGCCTGGACAGAGACTTGCGCGTTCAGCTGAGCCTTGGCGAGTTCCGGGTTGGCGGTCTCCGTGATGGCCTTGAAGATCGGGAAGTAGGTCACCACCGCCAGCAACAGGCCGGCCATGATGATTGGCTTGCGGCCGATCTTGTCAGACAAGCTGCCGAAAACCACGAAGAACGGTGTGCCGATCACCAGAGAAGCAGCGATCAGGATGTTGGCCGTGGCGTTGTCCACTTTCAAGACGCTGGTCAGGAAGAACAACGCGTAGAACTGGCCGGAGTACCAAACCACGCCTTGGCCCATGACCAAGCCGAAGAGCGCCAACATCACGATCTTCATGTTTTTCCACTGACCGAAGCTCTCGGACAGCGGCGCTTTGGACGTCTTGCCTTCTTCCTTCATCTTCTGGAAGGCGGGCGATTCGTTCATCGACAAACGAATCCACACGCTGACAGCCAGCAGGAAGATGGAGACGATGAAGGGAATGCGCCAGCCCCAGTCGGCAAACGCGGCTTCACCCAAGGAGGTGCGGGTGCCGAGAATCACCATCAGTGAAAGGAACAAGCCCAGTGTGGCTGTTGTTTGAATCCACGAGGTGTAGGCGCCGCGCTTGTTGCGGGGAGCATGCTCGGCGACATAGGTTGCCGCACCACCGTACTCGCCGCCCAGTGCCAAGCCTTGCAACATGCGCAACAGGATCAAGATCACCGGCGCTGCGGCACCGATGGTGGCGTAGCTGGGCAAAACGCCAACGATGAAGGTCGAGATGCCCATGATCAAAATCGTGACCAGGAAGGTGTACTTCCGGCCGATCATGTCGCCCAAGCGGCCAAACACCAGCGCGCCGAAGGGGCGCACGATGAAGCCAGCGGCGAAGGCCAGCAAAGAGGCGATAAAGGCCGCCTGCGGGTCCAAGGCGCTAAAAAACTGCTTGGCAATGATGGGTGCCAGCGAGCCGTACAGGTAAAAGTCGTACCACTCAAAAACAGTGCCGAGCGACGAGGCGAAGATGACTTTCTTCTCCTCCGCCGTCATCGGGGCGTTGTGTTGCGCAACAGCAGTTGCCATGTGGGGTCTCCTCCAGACACAAGATCGGGGGCCATCGGGGTTCGGCGGCCCATACGGTGACTGTGTGTTTCCGCTCTGACCAAGCTCTGACGCTGAGCCAACACAGGCTGACGCCAAACTGATGAGAGGCTGACAAGAGCGGGTTAACCCGCTCACTTTGTTCCGTATTATGAAAAAAAGAAGCGGTACCGGGTAAACACTTAGGGGCTCACATTCATCTGGTAGGGGGTGCGCAGCGCTGCACTGGGCCCATCATTCGTGCCACAGGGTTTCAGACCCGAATAGACAGAGGAGCCTGGCCCTTGGGCATTCACGTTTGGTCTAAATGCTGCTTTGCGGCGCTGGTGGCACTGGCATCTGCTGGTTTGGCCGGGAGCGCGCTCGCTCAAGGCGCCCAGAATTTTGAATGCCCAGCCCGAATCACAACAGTGGCGGCAGATTTGGACGAGCAAGCCGATCTGCGTGGATTCGCCTCGCGCTTTCCACCCGCGCTGCCAGCTCATTTGTTACGCGTGACCGTACAGCAAGGCCATGGCAAAGATGCGGCCGACCTCAAGCCGCAGGCCAGTGCGCACCGCTTGCAATGGGAACTGCCCGCAGACCGCCAGCCGCCCACAAGCTTCTGGTGCGTCTATGAAGGCGGTGTTGCCTTGGCGCGTGTGCTGAGGCCCAGCTTGGTGAACTGCATCGCGGAATGGGAATCCAGACAGACAGGCGATGCCAAGGCCTTCGGGCTGACGTCTGTGGGGTCTGTGGGTTTAGGCCGTGTGGACGTGACGTGCCAATGATGGCGATGCGCTCAATCGTTCAGCCTTTTGGGGCACTGGTGTTTTTGTGGGCATCTGCAGTTCAAGCACAAACGGTGCAATGTCCTCCCAGCGTTCGCTTGCAGGTCAAGCAAATTGCGCCCTTTGCGCCGGATGGCGCTGCGGGCTCCATACGCGGTTTTGCTCAAACTTTTTCGCCCCGCCGTGTGCGCTTGGTTGGGGTTGAATTGGGCACCGTGCGTGATAGCGAGCTTGCGCCTTCGTTCCCCTTGCAACCTGATGACTTGATGGTGCAATTGGGACGACGCTCGGTGTGGACCCTGTGGAATGGTCTGCCTCCGGCGCCTGATGGCGTGTTGCACTTGGTATGTGAATACGAAGGTGGCTTGTCGCTGAACAAGCCTGTTGGCGCGCGCATTCGCCAGTGCGAACTGAACACTGCCGTTCAGGGCCGGGCAACTGAGGCCGTGGGCAAATCCAAACCCCAGGCTAAGGGCAAAGCGGCTGCAGCGGACAAAAGAGACAAAACTGAAACGGCAGCCGCGTCGGACCGTCAATCCAGCGATACAGGCGCCGCAACCTACCCGGTGGAACAGGCGCAAACGCGGCCGGTTATCGGCAGGGCAGTTCTGACCTGTCGCTGAACCTGGAAGGCAGCCTCAATACCCACGGATCACCTTAGGGACGATTTTTCAACCCAGGCCGCGCCTGGGTTACCAGTCTTCCTTCACCGCCAACACAGCCGAGCGCCCGGCGGCGTGGCGCGCGCTCCATGCGGCGGTGACCATGCCTGCTGCCATCACGGCAGCGGCCAAAGCTGCCAAGCGGGCCTGCGGCCAAACCAGTTCCATCGTCCAGTGAAAGCTTTGCGGGTTCACCACATGCACCAGCACGACGCTGATGACGGCACCCAGGCACAGGCCAACCAATACTCCCGCCAGCAACCAAGCCGCATTTTCAAGCACGACCAGCGCGATCACCTGCCGGCGCGTGACCCCCAAGTGCGCCAGTAGACCAAATTCTTTTCGGCGCGCCAAAACCTGGGCTGACAGGCTGGCCGCGATGCCCAGGAGGCCGATGGCGATGGCCACCAGTTGTAAGTAGCGCGTGACAGCAAAGCTACGGTCGAAAATCCCCAAGGAGATTCGCCGCAATTCAGCAGTGCTGGCAAAGTCGAGCATGGCCGGGTCCGGTGCGGCGGAGCGAAGGGCAGTTTGAATGGCACCCAGATCCGCGCTGGGTTCAAGCCATAGCGCAAGGTCATTGATTCTCTGGTCTGCTGTGTGCGCGCGGTAGGCGGCGGCGTCTATGGCGATGGTGCCAAACTGCCGCGCATAGTCGCGCCATACACCCAACACGCGCACGCGCAAGGGCTGCTCCAGCGGCAGGATTAACTCGGTTCCCACACGGGCGCCGTACAGCGCCACCATGGCCTCGCTGACATACACGCCAATTTCCTGCGGCCCGGCCCGTTTGGGCGCCGCCACAAAGGGCAAAGCGGCTGATGCGTCTGGCCCCAGTTCCCGCGCAATCAAAGCCACTGAGGGGCGTCCGGTTTCGAAGCTCAGAGCTCGGGTGCGGGCCGCCTGCACGCGGCGCACACCGGGCAAGGCCGCGACCTTCGTCACGAACTCGGGCGGCAGCCAGGCCTGTTCGGCCAAAGCACTGGTTTGCGCGGTGCGCGCGTACAGGTCGGCCGGCAGAACGGCATCCAGCCACTGGCTCACGCCTTCGCGAAAGCTGGCAACCATCACGGTGAGCGCCACACACAGCGCCAAGCTCGCCACCACGCCCGCCACAGCGGCTGTAGCGGTGTGCCGCTGCGCTTGCGCGCGCTCCAGCGCCAAGAGCGGTAAAGCGCCTGCAGGGCGCGGGGCACGTTGCAGCAGCGCGCCAATGGCCCATGGCACCAAGCCCACGCCGCCAAACAGCCACGCGGCCACCGATGCGTAGGCCGCAAGCGGCAGCTCGTAGATGGGTGGCACAAAGGCCAGCACTGAGCCCAGTGCACAAAGCGCCAGAGGTACGGCGGGTGACTGCCCGGCCGAGCTTGCAGCGCCCAAGCCCTTGATGGCTTGTGCCGGCTGTATTCGCTGGGCGTGGCGGCTGGGTACCCAAGCGCCCACGACAGCGGCCAGCACGCCCAGGCCGCCAAAAGCCCAGGGCGCCCAAGCCTGACAAACCAAGGGCGGTGGCGTTGCCGCAGCAGTGCCGAGTACACCGCCGCCCAGGTCACCGGCCAGCCACTTCATGGCCGCTTGCGCCAACACGGTGCCCAGGGCCAGACCCATCGCGCTGCCCGCTGCGCCCAGGATTGCGCTTTCCAGCAGCACCCATTGCATGCGCTGCGCGGAGGGCAGCCCCAAAATGCCCAGCAAAGCCCACTGCGGCGTGCGTTGTGCCACCGACAAGGCTGTTACCGAATAAACCAAAAAGCTGCCCACAAACAGTGCGACCAGGGCCAGCACGGTCAGGTTGACGCGATAAGCGCGCGACATATTGGACACGCGCTGCTGCGAGTCTTCAACGGCGGGCAAGCTAAGGCCGGGCGCCAGCGGTTGCAAGGCTTGCACCAAGGCTTCGAGCGTGCGTGGTGTTGCGCCGGGTGCCAGTTTTAAATCGACGCGGCTGAGCCGGCCGACCATGCCAAATCCAGCTTGCACGCCTGCAATGTCAGCTACAAGCAAAGGCTCGCCACCGGCCGCCACATCACCTGACCATTGCCGTTGCAACCAACTCGGGCCACTTTGCAGGGCCACTTGCGCCTGCGCGTTTGACAGGCCCAAGCTCAAGCTCAGACGCTCCTGCGCCGCCGCGTTAGCAAACACGCGCTGCGGGTCCAAAGGCGCCAAGCGGTTATCGACCGCGTCATGCGGCCGGGGCATCAGATCGGGTGCAAACGCAGCCACGCTGAACAGGTCGATGCCCAGCAGTTTGACGGCCACACGCGAACCGTCGGCAGCGCGCGCATAGGTGTCCACTTCGACCACAGGGCTCGTAGCCAGCACTGCCGGGTCGGCTGCCAGGCGGTCGAGCACGGCCTCGTCAAAGCCGTCGCGCGCGCCACGAACCACCGCATCGGCCTGGCCGTTGGCAGAGCGCACGGCGGCAGCGAACTCTTGCAAAGCCGAGGTGTTGATCAAATGCACCGACCAAGCTAACGCAACACCCAAGGCTACGGCCAAAACAGCAGCTCCATGCCGCCATGGGTGGTGTTGCCACTCGCGCAAGCTCAGCGGCAGCAAACTGAACATCAATGGACCCAAGGCGCAGGCTGCGGCACGATGCCCTGGGCCGTCAGTCGCAGGCAACGGTCGGCGAAGCTTGCGGCGGCAGTGGAATGGGTCACCAGCAAACATGCCGCGGCGTGTTCGCGCACCTGGCGTTGCAGCAGGCCCATCACGAGTTGCGCCGTTTCCGGGTCGAGATTGCCCGTCGGTTCATCAGCCAGGATCAAGCGAGGCTGGTGCACCACGGCTCGTGCGATGGCCACGCGCTGCAACTGGCCACCTGAAAGCTGCGCTGGCAAGCGGCCACCCAGGCCAGCCAAGCCCACTTCGTTTAACACCATTTCCACGCGGCTTGAGTCGGGCCGCCCTAGAAGCCGCAGCGGCAGCCCCACGTTGTCTGCCACAGTCAAATGCGGCAGCACGTGAAAGGCTTGAAAGATGAAGCCCATATGCTCACGGCGCAAGCGCGCGCTCTGTGCTTCGTCCTGCGCCGTCACAGCTTGGCCCGCAAGCTGAACGCGGCCTTCGTCTGGCAGGTCCAACCCGGCTATGCAGTTCAGCAGGCTCGACTTCCCAACGCCCGACTCGCCCAGCAGCGCGACAAATTCGCCCGCAGCAAGCTTCAGGTCAACGTGGCTGAACACGGTGCTGTTGCCGTAGCGTTTGCTCAACTGCGAGACTTGGAGCACAGGCGCTTCAAGCATGGGTGGCGTTGATGTGTTGCAGCATCGCAGCCAAGAGTTGCGCTTGGATGTCAGGCGCATCCGCTGGCAAGCTCAGGCGGTCGGGCATGCTGCGCAGCCAGGTCAACTGGCGTTTGGCCAACTGCCGCGTGGCGGCGATGCCCGTTTCGCGCAGGGGCCGCAGGTCACCACTTTCAAGTGCGGTCCAAGCCTGGCGGTAGCCCACGCAGCGCATGGCTGGCAGTTGAGCATGCATGTCGGGGCGCGCTTTGAGTGCTTCAACTTCCGCCACGAAACCGCTGGCGAGCATGGTGTCAAAGCGCAGGGCAATGCGCTCGTGCAGCCAGGCGCGCGCGTGGGGTTCCAGCGTGATCAGCGGCAGCGCAGTTGCTGGTTCATTCAGGTCGGTCACCGTGCGGCGCGCTGCACCCAGATGGAAGCTGGACAAAGGCTTGCCTGTCTGCGCAAAAACTTCGAGCGCGCGCTGGATGCGTTGCGCGTCTTGGGGTTGCAGGCGCGCTGCCGTGGCGGGGTCGACGGTTGCCAATTCGGCATGTAAGGCGGGCCAACCTTCGCGTGCCGCGCGGGCGTCCAGCGCGGCGCGCACAGCGGGGTCGCTGGCCGGCATTTCGTCCAGGCCGTCCCTCAGCGCTTTGATGTAGAGCATGGTGCCGCCCACCAACAACGGCAGGGCACCGCGTGCGCGAATTTGTTTGATCAGGCTCCGGGCATCGGTCACAAACTGCGCAGCCGAGTAGCTGTTGCTGGGTTCCATCAAATCCAACAAATGGTGCGGCACCAGCTGTCGTTCGGCCGTGCTGGGTTTGGCTGTGCCAATGTCCATGCCCCGATAGACCAGCGCCGAGTCCACGCTGATGATCTCCAACGCGCAATGGGGTCGCAATTGCTGCGCAAGCCACAGTGCCCATGTACTTTTGCCGCTCGCGGTGGGGCCAGCCAGAATCAGCGCGCCAGGACCCATGGTTTCAGGCTTTGGCTGTGATGGGACCGGGGCAGCCTGCGGCGTGGCCATGTCGCGGCACCAAGCCCCAAGCTACGGCCGTGGCCAGCACCGCCATACTGGCTTGGGTCAGTAGCAAGGGTGCAGCGCGGTCCTCCAAAACCAGGCCCAGCCAGGCGCCGATGACGAAGGCCAAGGCCGAACTGATGAATCCGGCCAATGCAGACGCAGTGCCTGCATGCTGAGGAAACGGTGCGGGCAAAGCCGCCTGTCCGCAAGCCTGGTGGTGTGCGTGGCCAAACGAAATGCACATAGACGCGACGGTAAAGGTCCAAGGCGTGAGCCACCCGCCCACCACGATGAGCACCAGGCCCAGACCGCCCGCCAGACTGAAACCCGCCGCGCGCTGCACCGTGCGTTGTATGCCCAGGCTGGGCAGGTTGCGGTGGCACACCAAGGTGCCCAACACATAAACCAAGGTGACGGCGCTGACTGCCAGCGCGTAGCCCAGTCGCGGCACGCCCAGCAGGTTGATGAACAAGAACGAACTGCCCGCCAGGAAGGTATATATGGCGCCGTAAGTGAAGCTGGTCAACAGCGTCCATGTGATGAAGCCGGGGTGCCGGCCGATGCGCAACCAGGCTTGCAGCAAGGGCGCCAGGCGGGTGGCTTGCGGGTTGGTTTGGTTCAAAGTTTCCGGCATTCGCCGCCATACCAAAGCGATGGCGCCGACCACATAGACGGCACAAGCCGCGAACGTCATGCGCCAGCCCCACCCATTGACGATGACCGCGCCCAGCAGGGGGCCGGTCAAGGCCAGGATGCCCAGGCCGGTCAGCGCACGGGCCATGACACGGGCGCCTTCGTGCGGCTCATAGAGGTCGCGCACCATGGCGCGTGCGCACACCACAGCGGCTGCCAGGCCAACGCCCTGCCAGGCCCTGCACGCGATGAGCAAGTTCATGCTGGGTGCCACGATGCTGGCGCTGGTGGCCAAGGCGTAAATCAGCAGCCCCGTCAGCAACACGGGGCGCCGGCCATACCGGTCAGCCAGCGGGCCAACAAACAATTGCGCGAGACCAAAACTCAACATCAGTGCCGACAAGGTGAGCTGGGCGCTCGCCATTGAGCCGCCCAGGTCTGCTTTCAGTGCTGGCAGCGCTGGCAGGTACAAATCGGTGGTTGCCGGCTGCAAGCCCATCAAAACCGCCAGCGTGATGACGATGATCAGCGCTGAGGGCCGTTCTGGGCCTTGAGATTCAGAAGCGCTCATCGTCGCGCAACAAGCGCCACTGCCCGGGTGGCAATTTGCCCAGTGCCACGCTGCCGATGCGCACTCGTTTGAGCGCCACTACTTTTAAACCGACCAGCTCACACATGCGGCGAATTTGCCGCTTGCGGCCTTCGCGCAGCACCACGCGCAGTTGGTCTTCGTTGGCCCAGCTCACTTTGGCGGGTTTCAAAAGTTTGCCATCCAGCTCCAAGCCGTGGCGCATGCGCTCAATGTCGTCTGGGTTGAAGGCGCCTTCGTGCATGGGCGCTACGCGCACCATGTATTCCTTTTCGACGTCGGATGTTTCGCCGATCAGGTGCTTGGCCACTCGGCCGTCTTGTGTCAGCACCAGCAGGCCCGTGGAGTCCAGATCCAATCGCCCGGCCGGTGCCAGCCCACGGCAAAAGGCAGGGCTAAAGGGCAGGCCACGGTCATCGGGCCAGCGATTGGCTTCAGTCACCAAGACACTGGCGGGCTCGTGGCCGTCTTCGGCTTGCCCAGAGACAAAACCCAGGGGCTTGTGCAGCAGCACGGTCACACTGCGTTTTTGCTGGCTACGGGCTGCGGGGTCGATGTCGATGTGTTCGCGCCCCGTGACGCGCTGGCCCAGCACAGCAAGTTGCCCATCCACACGCACCCAGCCTGCGGCGATCCAGTCATCGGCTTCGCGCCGAGAGGCCACGCCTTGGTCGGTCATCCATTTGGACAGACGAACGCCCACAGCGGCCACAGCAGCCGAGCCTGGTCCTGGTCTCATGGGTGGGGCCGCGAGCGTGGGGTTTGATGCAGTGGCTGGTCGGCATTCAGGCTCGAATCGGCTGGCGTTCACCTGTGGCGCTGGCCCATCAACCGTTCCACCCTGCGGCCTCTGAGTCGAGCGTTGCGGCGGCCGCTGATTGGGCCGCTGCGGTGAAGAACGCTGCCTGTCGCCGTCAAACGGCGCGTCGGAGTGCGAAGCGAGCGGCGGCAGAGGCGAACGGCCACCTCGAACGGGCCGGCGTCGGGGGTCACGCGCCGGTGTGCCGGTCTTGACTGTGATTTTGGGACGTTCACTCATGGCGCCATTGGACCATGCGGGCCAAGCCCTTGCGGCACGATGCCGCCCGCAAGTTCTAAGGTCGGCTCAGCCCGAAGAGGTCTTGCAGCGCCTGGCGGTATTGCGGCTGTCCCATGGTGTTGGTGTTGTGATGCGAGCCGCCATCGACCAAGACCCAACGCTTGGGTTCAGGTGCTTGGTCAAACAAAGCTCGGCCCAAGGTCGGTGCAATGGTGCGGTCTTCGCTGCCGTGGACCACCAGCACGGGCGAGCGAACCTGGGTGATGCGCTGCGCGGCGTCGAAACGCTGGGTGATCAAAGGCCGCAAGGGCAGCCAACCCCAGCGGTAACTCTCCACGACATCAGGAATGGACGTGAAACTGCCCTCGACGATCAATCCGCGCTCATCATCAACATCAGCGGCCAGGTGGACGGCGATGGCACCGCCAAGGGAGTGGCCAAAAATGTAGCGCTGGCGGTCTGGAAAGCGCTGCTGCAGCCAAGCCCATGCGGCACGGGCATCTTCAACAGCCAGACTCTCTGACGGCAGCTCGCTGGAGCTGCGGCCAAAGCCGCGGTAGTCGATGCCCAACACCGAGAAGCCCAGTTCCTGCATGCGGCGGATGCGGTGCGCGCTGCCGCGAACATCCCAACGCGCGCCGTGCAGGTACAAGAGCACAGGCGCTTGGGCGTTGGCGTTTTCAGCCCAAAGCCCATGCAATTTGACGGCTTCAGTGCTGTGTTGCGAGCGGAATTCGATCCACACATCGTCCATGCCCTGGGCAGCGGCCAGGCCGCCAGACCACGTCCGGTCGCTGGGCTGAAAAATCCACTTGCGCTGGGCTTCGTCCAGGGTGCTGCAGCCGGCTGACGCGACAAGCGCAGCTGCAAGCAACAAGAAGGCCGCGAACCAGCGGCCACGCGGGCCTGAGGTGCAGAAATCGCGTTGTGGTGTCATATTCAGCGGCCGCGCAAAAACAACGCGTCGAGGTCTTTCATGGTGATCTGGCGCCATGTGGGGCGACCATGATTGCAGGTATCGGCCCGCTCGGTAGCTTCCATGTCGCGAAGCAGGGCATTCATCTCGGGGACGCTCAGGCGGCGGTTGGCACGCACAGCGCCATGGCAAGCCATGGTGGCGAGCAGGTCGTCGCGCGCGCGCTGCACCACGCGGCTTGAGCCAACTTGTGCCAGTTCGGCCAGCACGCTGCGCGCCAATTCGGCGAGGTCCGCGTCGGGCAATGCGGCGGGGCGGCTGCGTACGGCCAAGCTGGTGGGCCCTAGCGGCGTGATCTCCAGGCCCAAGTTGTTGAGGGTTTGCTGTTCGGCCTGGACGGTGGCGACTTCGGCCGCCGTGGCTGCCAAGGTCACCGGTACCAGCAAGGGTTGTGCGGGCAAAGCCTGTGTGGACGACGAAGCAGCCTTCAATTGTTCATAAACGATGCGCTCATGTGCCGCGTGCATGTCCACCAACACCAGGCCTTGGTCGTTTTCAGCCAGCACGTACACACCGCCAACTTGTGCGATGGCACGGCCCAGCGGCCAGTCGGCTGGTGAGGTCGTTCCCTGACCACCGGATGCTTGGCCGCGCAATGCCGCCCAGGTCGAAAGGCCCCCACTGCCACGGTACGCGTCGTCCACTGCGCGCCATGCCTGCGAAGCGCTGGGTGGGCTCGCACTGCCGTCGGAGCCGGGCTCGTTTACAGGCCAGGGTTTTACGGGTTCTCGGACGGCCCAATCGCTGGTGTGGCTGCGCTCGTTGGTATCGCTGGTGTTGCTGAATGACCGGGCGCCGGGGCTGCTCAGGTCGAGCCGGGGTTGCCAAGGCTGGGGCGTTGGTACAGCGAATTCGGCTTCGCGATGGCCTGCAAGGCGTGAAGCGCCGATCTCGTCGGAGGGTGGTGCTGGCTGCGCGCTGGCTTGTGCGGCGCCGGCCATCAGGGCCCGAGTCGGTGCCAATGCCGCCTGCACGGCGCGCTGCACGGCTTGGTGCACCGCACGGCCGTCGCGAAAGCGTACTTCGGCCTTGGTGGGGTGCACGTTGACGTCCACGAGTTCGGGTTCGATCTGCAGGAACAAGGCATAGGCCGGCTGCCGGCTGCCATGCAACTGGTCTTCGTAGGCGGCTTTGACCGCGTGTGAAATCAGCCGGTCTCGCACGTGGCGGCCATTGACAAACAGGTATTGATGGTCGGTACGGGTGCGTGCCACCTCGGGCTGGCCGGCGCGGCCCACCAGGTGCAGAGGGCCCGCCAGTGCGTCGACGCCCCGGCTGGCCTCCATGAAGGCTTTGCCCAGCACGTCACCCAAGCGTTGGTCATGGCCGGCGGCGCGCCACTGCGCAACCAACCGGCCCTCGTGCCAGACTTCAAAGGCGACGTCGGGCCTAGCCAGGGCATGGCGCCGTACAGCGTCTGCGGCGTGCGCCAGTTCGGTGGCGTCGCCCTTCAAAAATTTTCGGCGCGCGGGGGTCGAGAAGAAGAGTTCGCGCACGTCCACGGTGGTGCCGGTGTCGCGCGCGGCGGGCGCCAACTCGCCACTGCGGGCGTCGAGACGCCAGGCATGCGTTGCGTCTGCGGTGCGGCTGCTCAGGCTCATGTCCGACACGCTGGCAATGGCTGCCAAGGCCTCGCCGCGAAAGCCCATGCTGGCCACGCGTTCCAGCTCGGCAAGGTTTGCAATTTTGCTGGTGGCGTGGCGCTTCAACGCCAAAGGCATTTCGGCAACCGGTATGCCCTGTCCGTCGTCTTCAACGGTGATGCGGCGCACGCCTCCACCGTCCAGGCGCACCACCACCACGCGCGCCCCGGCGTCCAGGGCGTTGTCGACCAGTTCGCGCACCACGGACGCGGGCCGCTCGACCACTTCTCCCGCGGCAATTTGGCTGACCAGCTCGTCCGGCAGCTCGCGAATGGAACGCCGCGCTGGGGCCTGCGCATCAGTTAGGGGGGTGTTCATTCACCGATTGTAGGAATTGCTGCCGAGCCAGCTCTTGAGGCGCCGAGATAATCCAGGCATGGAACTCTTGAGCTTTTTGGTCGACTTCATCCTGCACGTCGACAAACACTTGGCCACCTTTGTGCAGGCCTATGGCCCTTGGGTTTATGCGCTGCTGTTTGCCATCATCTTTGTCGAAACGGGCCTGGTGGTCATGCCGTTCTTGCCCGGCGACTCGCTGCTGTTTGTGGTGGGCGCTTTGTGCGGCACGGGCTTGATGAGCTTGCCCTTGGCCATGGGCTTGCTGGTGGTGGCAGCCGTGTTGGGCGACCAATTGAACTACAGCATTGGGCGCTCGATCGGTCCCAAGGTTTGGCAATGGGAGCAAAGTCGCTTTTTCAACAAGGCTGCGTTTGTCCAGGCGCACGAGTTTTATGAGCGCTACGGCGGTGTCACCATCATCCTGGCGCGTTTCATGCCGTTCATTCGCACCTTTGCGCCCTTTGTGGCCGGCGTGTCGGAGATGACGCGAAGCAAGTTCAGCTTCTACAACATTGTTGGCGGCTGTATTTGGGTGGTGGGCCTGACGACGGCGGGTTATCTGTTTGGCAACCTGCCGTGGGTGCAGCAGAACTTGAGCAAGATCATTTGGGCCTTGATCTTGATTCCGGGTTTGATCGCGCTTTATGGGGGCTGGAAGGCCAAGCGCGCGCAGGCGGCGTCGGCTTAGCTTGCGCGCTTCAGTCGCGGCGCTTCAAACCGCGCGTTGCCGCTGCATCGGCGGGTTGCGCACAAAGTGGCGCCGTATACCTTGTTCCAGCGCGGCCACCAGTTTGTCTTGGTAAGCGGCGCTGCGCAGGCGGGCCTCTTCTTCCGGGTTGGAGATGAAGGCGGTTTCTACCAAGATGCTGGGCACATCGGGCGCTTTGAGCACGGCAAAGCCGGCTTGCTCTACTTGGCGCTTGTGCAGCTTGCCCACACGGCCTAGCCGTGAGAGCACTTCGTCGCCCAGCTTCAAGCTATCGCGCACCTGCGCGGCGGTGGACATTTCCAGCATGGTGCGCAGCAAAACGGGGTCTGCACTGGCGACATTGACGCCGCCCACTACGTCGGCGGCGTTTTCTTTGTCGGCCAGCCAGCGCGCGGCCGTGCTGCTGGCGCCGCGCGTGGACAAAGCGTAGACACTGGCCCCGGCGGCTTGTGGGCGCATGAAAGCGTCGGCGTGGATGGAGACCATCAGATCGGCCTGCACGCGCCGCGCCTTGTGTACGCGGTCCTGCAGCGGCACAAAGTAGTCACCATCACGCGTGAGCATGACGCGCATGTTGCGTTGGCTGTTGAGTTTGTCGCGCAGCTTCAGTGCGATGGCCAGCACGACATCCTTTTCTCGCAAGCCACTGGGCCCGATGGCGCCGGGGTCTTCGCCGCCATGGCCAGGGTCGAGCGCCACGATGATGAGGCGGTCCATGCGACTGCGGCTGTCGCTGGACGGGCGCGGCGCTGGCGCAGGTGTTTGCATCGGCGCGGCCTGGGGCGCCGTTGGGGCGGGCGTTGGAAGCGGCGCGGGACTGGGCGCAGGGATGGGCGCTGGAGGAGGTGCCGCAGTGGGTGCCGCTGCCACGACCACCGGTGGTTTGGTCGGAGCCGCTGTGATCGGCGGCACAAGTGATGGCAAACCCG
The DNA here is from genome assembly GCA_965249635.1 of Rubrivivax sp. Classification (GTDB taxonomy): domain Bacteria; phylum Pseudomonadota; class Gammaproteobacteria; order Burkholderiales; family Burkholderiaceae_C; genus Rubrivivax. The sequence goes on from OZ252249.1 coordinate 1,966,068, forward strand.
CCGGTTGCTCGGAGCGCGACATCAGCTCACCCAAGGTGTCCTGCACGGTGCGGGCGGCTTTGCGTTCGGCCGCTTCGCGTTCGGCCATCAACTGCAGCAAAGGATCGCGGGCCTGTTGGGGGTAGAGATCCAAAACCAGGCGGTGTTGGTAAGCGGCCACCGGCGTGAGGCTGAAGCTTTGCGGCGCGATGAGTTGCTTCAAATCGAAGACGAGCCGCACCACGCGCGGCTGAAATTGCCCCACACGAACGCCGGCGATATACGGGTCGTCAGGCTTGATCTTGCCGACCAGGTCGCGCAGTTCAGGGCTCAAGGCGAGGCCGTCGATGTCCACCACCAGGCGCGGCGTGCCGTCGGTCACCATCAGGTGCGTGGCTTTCAGGGCGGTGTCGGACTCAATCGTCACGCGGGTGTAGTCGGCGGCTGGCCATACACGAACGGCCACGATGCCTGCGCCAAAAACCAGATCGGCACTGCCCAGCAACAAAGCGGCATAAGGCGCGCGGCTCAGCAACTGCAAGGCTTGTCGTCGCGAACGGTTCACTTCAGCAGCTCCAGTCCCAGGGGTGTTAGGGCTTCCAGGTGCACAGTGCGTCCTTCGTCAAGCTCGTGGGGGTGAATGTGCAGGCGCAGGTCGGGCGTTGGCAGTTCAGCGCCAGCTTGTGCGGGCCATTCCACCAGTTTGAGGCCGGGGCCGGCAAAGACGTCGCGAAAGCCGGCGTCGAGCCACTCGCGCGGGTCGTTGAAGCGATAGAAATCAAAATGCGAGATGTCGTGCCCGTGAACTTGATAAGGTTCCATCACTGTGTAGGTTGGGCTCTTGATGCGCCCAGTGACGCCCAGCGCTTGCAACAAGTGCCGCACGAAGGTGGTTTTGCCTGCGCCCAAAGGCCCGTGCAGCTCGATACAAGCTTGCCACACGGCCGGTTGCGCGGCCAGCGCTTGCGCGTGGCGCGTGCACGCCAGCTCGTCGGGCCATGCCACGGTGTGCGTTTCTAGAATGGCCGGATGGTCGAGGGTCATCAGCCAGCAGGGCTGCAAGTGTTGCCAGAGCTGCGCCAGTGGGCGCTGAAGCTGGGATTTTCGCAGATTGGCGTGGCTGATATTGACTTGTCTGCCGCAGAGCCTGGTCTGCGCGCCTGGCTGGCCGCCGGTTTTAACGCCGACATGGCCTATATGGCCGCCCACGGCAACAAACGATCTCGGCCGGCAGAACTGGTTCCGGGCACGGTGAGTGTCATCACGGCGCGCATGGACTACCTGCCGCAGAACACCCGGCCTGACTGGCAAGACCGTGAATTGAAACGTTTGCTGGAACCTGGCGAAGCGGTCATTTCCGTTTACGCCCGTGGGCGGGACTATCACAAGGTTCTTCGCAACCGACTGCAGGCGCTGGCCGCGCGCTTGTCCAACCATGTAGGCCCTTTGGGCTATCGGGTCTTTACGGATTCGGCGCCCGTGCTCGAGGTGGAACTGGCCAGCCGCTCGGGCCTGGGCTGGCGCGGCAAACACACGTTGACGCTCCACCGCGATGCGGGTTCGATGTTTTTTTTGGGCGAGATTTTTGTCGATACATCGTTGCCGGCCACAGAACCGGTAACGGCCCACTGTGGCACTTGCACGGCCTGCATCGCGGCTTGCCCGACCGGCGCTATCGTGGCCCCGTACCGCTTGGACGCGCGGCGCTGCATCAGCTATTTGACGATTGAGCACGATGGCCCGATTCCGCTGGCGCTGCGCGAGGCCATTGGCAATCGAATTTACGGCTGCGACGATTGCCAGCTGGTGTGCCCTTGGAACCGCTACGCGCAGCCAACCGAAGTGGCCGATTTTGCGGTGCGCCATGGCCTGGATTCAGCCAACCTGCTGGCGCTGTGGGCTTGGACAGCGCGGGACTTTGACACCCGCTTTGAGGGCACCGCCATTCGGCGCATCGGCTGGCAGCGCTGGCGCCGCAACTTGGCTGTTGCGATGGGGAATGCCCTGCGTCAACAAGCAGACCCTGGGCGAATGGACCCTTTGGCCGCCGCATTGCGAGCCGCGTTGCCCCAGGCAGACGACTTGGTGGCCGAGCACATCCGCTGGGCGCTCGCCGCCGCTTGATGCGGGCAAAGATGCGGGCAAAGTCAGCCCGGCGCCAACCAAGCGGCCAGCATCAAGGTCACAGGCAAACCAACCATGGCCACGAGGGTGGACAAGGTGACCAAACCGGCCACATAGGCGCCGTGGCCGCCCATGCGCACAGCCAGCACATAACAGCTGGACGCTGTGGGCATTGCGGCAAATGCGATGACCACAGCTCGCTGTGCCGGCGGCAAGGCCAGCAGGGGCACCAAGCACACCGCCACGAGCGGCAGCGCAAGGTGGCGAATGCTCAGCAGGGCCAGCGCCAGGCGCGGTCCTTCGCGCAGCGCCCCCACTTGCAGGCCTGCACCCACGGCCATCAGACCAAGCGGCAAAGCGGCGGTGCTCAGGCGGCTCAGCGTGGCGCTGGCAATGTCGGGTAGTTGCAGTCCGGCCAAATTGCCAGAAAGGCCCGCTACGGTGCTGATGATCAATGGGTTGCGCAGCAGCTCGCGCAAGAAGCCATGGCCACCGTGGCGCGCCAAGGGCCAAACGGCCGCGACATTGCACAGCGGCACACAAACCGATGCCAAGACCGCCATCCACGCCAAACCTTGGGCGCCAGCCAAACGTTCTGCCAACGCGAGCGCTACATAAGAGTTGAAGCGAAAGGCCGTTTGTGCGCCTGATGCATGCAGCCGCGCGTCCACGCCGGGCCACCAGCGCAAAGCCATGCTCAGGAGCACGCCTGCAGCCACCACCGCCAAACCGCTCAGAGCCAGCGGCCATGCAGCCTGTAGCTGAATCGGGTTCTTCAGAATAGCCAGAAACAACAGCGCGGGAAACAGCAGGTAATAGACCAGCTGTTCGGCGCCGCTCCAGAACGGGCGCCCCAAGGCGGTGTAGCGGCACAACACCCAGCCTGTGGCGATGAGCAAGAAGTCGGGCAACAAGAGCCAGGCGATGGACATGACCACAGTGTGCCTTGGCGCGATCTGACGAGCCGGCACAAGCAAGGGCAAGCCGGGCGTGCGTGTCGGCGAACACGCGCGTTGCTGCGTTGTGGCTGGGTTCAGCCAGAATCGCCCACGTGCCCAATCCACTGTTCGCCAATCGCCGCCAAGCTTTGCAGATCTTGTCTGCGAGTCCTGTGCTGGCGTCAGCTTGGGCTGTTGGGCCCCTGGCGGCACGCGCAGACGACCTCGCGCCGGCACGGCCTGTGCTGTTCGAAGGCCAAACTTTTGAGCCCGTGCTGCGCCTGTTTGGCGCAGAATTGCGTTTGAACGGTGTTGGTGTGCGCCAGGTGGCTTGGTTCAAGGGTTATTTGGCCGCGCTTTACATGACCGCGCGCGCCAACACCGCTGAACAGGTTGTGGCTGCGCGTGGCCCTAAGCGCATTCAATTGCGCATGCTGCACGACGTGCCGGCGGCTGAGTTCAGCAAAGCCATGCGCAAGGGCATCAGCCGCAGTGCTGGCGCTGCTCAGGCCGGGGCGCTGGACGAGCGATTGATCCAATTCGCCGGGCAAATCGATGCACTGGGCACGGTGCGCAAAAAGGACGTGGTGAACCTGGACCTCGACCCCGCGCGGGGCCTTTTGATGTCCGTGAACGCCACAATACACGCAGACCCCGTGCGGGGTGATGATTTCTACACGGCCTTGTTGCGTTCATTTGTGGGCGAAAGCCCTTACGACGCCCAAATGCGCGAAGGCCTTCTTGGCAAGAACCGCTAGCCCTACTTTTTAACACCGATGGAGCAACCAGCAATGAAGCAATTGAAATGGGTCCGCCTGGCGTTGGCCGCACTGGCCGCCAGCAGCGTAGCTTTGCCTTTGGCTGTGCACGCACAGGCCTACCCCAACAAGCCCGTTCGGCTGATCGTGCCTTTTGCACCCGGCGGCACCACCGACATCGTGGCACGCGTGGTCAGCGAGAAGTTGGGTGCCGCGCTGGGGCAGCAAGTGGTGGTTGAAAACAAGGCTGGCGGTGGTGGCTCAGTGGGTGCGCTGGAAATGATTCGCGCCAACCCCGATGGGCATGTACTGGGCATGGCCACCGTATCAACGACAGCAGCCAACCCGGCGATCAACCCGAAAATTGGCTACGACCCGTCGGTTGACTTTGTGCCGGTCATCAACATTGCCGCCACGCCCAACGTCATTGCCGTGCACCCAAGCTTTCCAGCGCGCGACTACAAAGGCTTCATCGCCGAACTCAAGAAAAACCCTGGCAAATACAGCTATGCCAGCTCGGGCACGGGGGGCATTGGCCACCTGCAAACCGAGCTCTTCAAGAGCCTGGCTGGTGTCTTCATGGCGCACATTCCGTACCGGGGTGCCGGCCCGGCCTTGAACGATGTCGTGGCTGGGCAGGTGCAGGTCATTTTTGACAACATGCCTTCGGCACTGCCGTTCATCAAGGACGGTCGCTTGATCCCCATTGTGGTGGCGGCGCCGCAGAAACTGGCCGTCCTGCCCAACACGCCCACGTTCAAAGAAGTTGGCCTGGACGCTGTCAACCGCATGGCTTACTACGGCATCTTGGCGCCCAAGGGCACCTCGCCGGAGGTGGTTGGCAAGGTTGGTGCGGCGGTGAAAAAGGTGCTGGAAGACCCGGGCGTTCGCAGCCGTATTGAGGGCACAGGCTCACTGATTGTGGGCAACACGCCGGCTGAGTTTGCTGCGCAAATGAAAGCCGAGTTGGCGGTCTACAAAGACGTGGTGGCTAAGCAGCGGCTCAAGCTCGACTGAGCCCCGGCCACTTGGAAGCATCAGCTTCGGCCAGAACCGGCGTGGCTTCTGAAGACGACGGGCTGCGCAGCCACAGCGCTGCACTCGCCGCCCGGTTCATCGATGCCTTGTGGGTCGAAGACGGATTGGCCAAACTGTCCCTGCAGGCCTACCGCCGCGACCTGGATTTGCTGGGCCATTGGCTGGCGCAGGAAAGTTGTTGCGCGCTGGACCGCGCCGGCGAGGCCGATTTGCTCGGCTACATCAGCGCGCGCCATGCCGGCAGCCGTGCTGCGACGGCCAACCGGCGGCTTTCCACCTTCAGGCGCTTCTATCGCTGGGCGCTGCGCGAACGAATCGTTAATGCCGACCCTACGTTGCGGTTGTTGGCCGCGCGCCAGCCGCTGCGGGTGCCCAAAACGCTGAGCGAAGCGCAGGTCGAAGCTTTGCTGGGCGCGCCCAACACCGACACCGCACTGGGCCTTCGCGACCGCGCGATGTTGGAGCTGATGTATGCCAGCGGCTTGCGCGTAAGCGAACTGGTGTTGATCAAGACGGTGTATCTCAGCCTGCCGGACGGTGCTTTGCGGGTGATGGGTAAAGGCTCGCGCGAACGCCTGGTGCCTTTTGGCGGTGAAGCGGAAAGCTGGCTGCGCCGTTGGATGGATGGCCCACGTGCCGAAGTGTTGGCCGGGCAGAGCAGTGATGCCCTGTTTGTGACCCGCCTGGGCGGCCCAATGACGCGGCAGATGTTCTGGAAACTGGTCAAGCGCTACGCCCTGGCTGTTGACATCACGGCGCCTTTGTCCCCCCACACCTTGCGCCACGCCTTTGCCACTCATCTGCTGAACCACGGCGCTGACTTGCGGGCGGTTCAAATGCTGCTGGGGCACGCGGACATTTCAACCACGACCATTTACACCCACGTGGCGCGGGAACGTCTGCGGCAGCTGCACGCCAAGCATCACCCGCGTGGGTAGGTGTCAGGCAGGTTGAGGTGCGGGCGTTGGCCAGACGTGGTGGTCTGATTTGCGGTACCAGCCGCTCACGCTGTGCCCGTCCCAGCGCAGGCTCACATGCGCACTTTGTGTCACCGGTATTTGAACAGCCTGAGGTCGAAAAACTGCTACGCATTGGCCGGTGGGCCAACGCACCGAGCGGTAGAGCAAGCCCCAAGAGCCATTGGCGCGCAGTTCGCGCGCCAGTGCTACGGAGGCCTGGTAGCTGTCGGGCGCGTGCACGCCAGCCCAGCGCGGCCCGCGAATGTCGTGCAACGGTTGAGTCAGTTGGGCCGCGTACGCGCGGTAGTCCACATCGATGGCTGGCTGGCGGGTTTCAGCCATGAATCGCGCGCAATGGAAGCTCACCTCCGCCACGGCGGTGTCCAGACTTTCGCCCGCGTAGTAAACACCCCAAGTGCCGTCGCTGAAGCGTGAGCCTGCGCGGTTGAGGTGGGTGAAAGCGGCCATGACGGGGGTTGAGCCCGGTCCGGCGACGCGGTCGTGGGCTGGCACGAGTTGAATTTCGCCCAGCTCAGCGCGAAGCCGTGGATTGGTAAGCGCCTGAATGGCGTACACCACGTCCAATTCCTCTGGGCGGGCCACCCGGTCAAACAGGGAAATGGGCGGAAATCGGCTGGGTATCGCGCGGTAACAGGGCTGCCAGGGCGGTTCGACCCGGCGCGGGCTCAAGCGAAATCTCCGCCCCGCTGGGCGTCTAAAAAGTCGGCCACGTCTTTCAAGTCGCCAACACGACCGCCCAGCATGCGAGCCAGGGCCGTGCCACCACCAAACAAGGGCGAGGTGTTGGGCTGGCGCACCCAGGCGTCGGCGCGCTCGTCGATGGGCAACAGCACTTGCAGCGCGGCGTAGATGCGAAAAACATAGCTCAAGCGCTCCGCCGTTGCGGCATCGAGGGGCGCTGTGACATGGCCCGCTTGCCAGCGGTAGAAAACAGTGCGGCTGACTCCCAGCAAGTTTTGTTTTTCCGTGGCGCCCAAGCCCCAATGTTCGGCGATGCGGAAAAACACCGCCAGCGCCTGCGACGAAGCCTCAGGCGTCTGCAAGGACGGCGGCGGTGCGGCTGTGCCCATTGCACGGGCCACACGATAGACAGCCGGCGATTCGGTGACGCGCAGGTGGGTGGAGCTCATACGTTCAGTGTACTTAATGAGACAAAAAAGTCAATTAGTCCCAAAAGGTACTTTGAGGTCTTGGCTCCCCGGCCCTTCCCGGTCCTTACCCCGTGTTTCGCAATCCAGCGGCTAAACCGTTGATCGACAAGTGAATGCCGCGCTGCACACGCTCAATTTCAGCATCTCCAGGCTTGCGCGCGCGGTAGCGGCGCAGCAACTCCACCTGCAAGTGGTTCAACGGGTCCAGGTAGGGAAAGCGGTGTTCGATTGAACGCGCCAAGGCTGGGTTAGATTGCAAACGCTGGTTCTCGCCGGTGATGGCCGCAAGGCCCGCTTCCGTGCGCGCCCATTCGGCGCGCAACAGCGCAAAAATGCGTTTGCCGCTGCGCCGGTCGTCGGCCAGTTCCGCGTAGCGGCTGGCAATGCGCAAGTCGCTCTTGGCAAGCACCATGTCCAGGTTTGACAGCAGGGTGCGAAAAAAGGGCCATTGCTTGTACATCTTGCGCAGCACTTCCAATTGGGCTGCGTCGGGCTGGGCCAGGCTGCCGACGAAAGCTTCTACCGCCGACCCAAATCCGCACCAGCCCGGCAGGCCCAAGCGGCATTGGCCCCAGCTGAAGCTCCACGGAATGGCGCGCAAGTCTTCAATGGCACGCGTGGCTTTGCGTGATGCAGGGCGCGAACCGATATTCAGCTCTGCAATTTCACGAATGGGCGTCGCTGAAAAGAAGTAGTCGGTAAAACCGGGCGTGTCGTAGACCAGCTTGCGATAGGCTGCAAAACTCGCGCTGCTGAGTGCGTCTGCGGCCTGGAGAAAGGCGCGCGGTGCGCTCTTGGTGGGGTGCAGCAGGCTGGCTTCAAGCGTGGCGGCCACCAGGGTTTCCAAGTTGCGCCGCCCAATCTCAGGGTGGGCGTACTTCGAGCCGATCACTTCGCCCTGTTCGGTCAAGCGAATCTGGCCGTTCACGGTGCCGGGTGGCTGAGCCAAGATGGCTTGGTAGCTGGGTCCACCGCCACGGCCCACCGTGCCACCACGGCCATGGAACAGGCGCAAGCTGATGCCGTGGCTGTTCCGCAGGCCGTCAAACAGTTCAGCCAAGGCCACCTCGCTGCGGTACAGCTCCCAGTTGCTGGTGAAGGAGCCACCGTCTTTGTTGCTGTCGCTGTAGCCCAGCATGATGTCTTGCTCGCCGCCGCTGCGCTGCACCAACGCTGCAATGCCGGGCAGGGCGTACCACTCGCTCATGATGGGCGCGGCGCGGCGCAGGTCGGCGATGGTTTCAAACAGCGGCACCACAATCAAGTCGGCGGTGGCCTGCTCGTCCAGGGTGCCATGCATCAGCCCGCACTCTTTTTGCAGCACCAGCACTTCGAGCAGGTCACTCACCTCTTCGGTGTGGCTGATGATGCTGTGGCGCAGGCTCATGGCGCCGTAACGCTGGCGCAAATCGCGAGCCGTTTCAAAGATGTCCAGTTCCGCCAGCGTCAGTTCGCTGTAGGCAGCGTCGCGCACACGCAAGCCACGGCTGTCATTCAACACCTTCAGCAGCACGTTGCGTCGCTGGGCTTCTGGCAGCGCTTCGTAGTGGGTTTCGATACGCGCCGCAGCGCAGCAGTTCGGCTACCACGGCCTGGTGCTTATCGCTGCCTTGACGAATGTCCAAAGTGGCCAGATGAAAGCCGAACACCTCTACCGCGCGCTGTAGGGGTTTGAGCCGCGGCGCGATCAAACTGGCCGCGTGGTGCGAGGCCAGGCTGCGCGCCACGACGGCCAGGTCGTCAAGAAATTCTTGCGGCTTGGTGTAGGGGTCCTGCGGTGCAACCGCGTGGCGCAAGGCCTCTGTGCCGGTCAGTGCGTGCAGGGTGGCGGCCAAGCGTGCGTAGACGCCAATTAACGCGCGCCGGTAAGGCTCGTCTTCGCGGTGCGGGTTGTGGTCGGGCGAGCGCGCGGCCAAGGCCAGCATCTCAGCGGTGACCGGCGCCAGCATGTGAGACATGGACAACTCGGCACCCAGTTGGTGCACTTCGGTCAGATAAAAGCGTAGCGCCACTTCTGACTGGCGGGCCAGCGCACGGCGCATGGTCGCCGCGGTGACATTGGGGTTGCCGTCTCGGTCGCCACCGATCCAATGGCCCATGCGCAAAAAGGGCGCGATGGCGTGGCCTTTCAGCTCGTGCTCAATGTCGGCATACAGCCGTGGAATTTCGCGCAGGAACGTGGTGGGGTAGTAGCTCAGTGCATTTTCGATTTCGTCGTCCACCGTGAGCTTGGCGGTGCGCAACATGCGGGTTTGCCAAAGCTGAGTGACGCGCGCACGCAGCAAGGCTTCATTGGTTTCGCGTTCGCGCTCAGTCAACAGGTGTTCACGCTCGGCCACCAACTCGGCAACCGCGCGCTCGGCGTCAAGAATGCTTTTGCGTTGCACTTCGGTGGGGTGCGCGGTGAGCACGGGCGAGATGTGGGCGTGCTGCAAGGTACGTGCGATATCAGCCGCGCGGTGGTCTGCGCGCTGCAGGCGCTCAAAAGCCACGGCCAGCGAACCTTCATGCTGGTGACCCAGGCGCTCGTGGTGCAACCGCCGGCGCACATGGTGCTGGTCTTCGGCAATATTGGCCAGGTGCGAAAAATAGCTGAAAGCGCGAATCACGCTCACGGTCTGGTCGCCTGACAGGTTTTTAAGCAAGCGCTCGAGCACGCGGCCCGCACTGGCGTCTTGCTTCAGGCGGTAGGCTACAGACAGCTTGCGAACGCGCTCAACCAGTTCGTAAGCCTCGCGGCCTTCGTGTTCGCGAATGGTGTCGCCCAAGATGCGGCCCAAGAGCCGAATGTCGTCGACCAAAGCTCGATTCTTATCGCCTGATTGCAGCTCAAGTTGAGCTCGTGCGCGCGTCGCAGGTGCCGCGCGTGGCGCTTTGCTGGGGCGCTTGCCGGGCTGAGCGCGCTGTGCTGGGCTGGGTGTGGGTTTCATGGCTGCATTCGGTGCATGTAACTCAGTTACCAATTGTGCATGCAAGTTGAATGCCTACCCGTGGCGGCACTCGAGGGGCAGCGCCGCCATGGGGATAATGGTCTCCATGAAGTCATCGATCGTCATCGCCACGCGCGAAAGCCGGCTGGCCCTTTGGCAAGCCCACCATGTGCAGGCCCTGCTTCGCGAGCAATTGGGCCTGAGCGTCGAGCTGCTGGGCATGACCACCCGGGGTGACCAAATTCTTGACCGGGCTTTGTCCAAAGTGGGCGGCAAGGGCCTGTTTGTCAAAGAGCTTGAAACCGCGCTGGAAGAGGGGCGGGCGCATCTGGCCGTTCATTCGCTCAAAGACGTGCCGATGGAGTTGCCCGACGGGTTTGAACTGGCGGCGGTTTTGCCGCGTGAAGACCCTCGCGATGCCTGGGTTTCCAACCGATTTGCGCGGCTTGACGAGTTGCCACAGGGTGCCTGCGTGGGCACGTCCAGCCTGCGCCGGGTGGTGCAATTGCTCGCACGCCGGCCGGACCTGCGCATCGAGCCCTTGCGTGGCAACCTGGATACCCGCTTACGCAAGCTGGATGAAGGCGGTTATGACGCCATCGTTCTGGCGGCGGCCGGGCTCAAGCGCCTGGGTTTGGCTGAACGCATCCGGTCGGTGTTTGAAGTTGACGAGATGCTGCCAGCGGCCGGCCAAGGCGCTTTGGGAATCGAAATTCGCAGCCACGACGCCGCGCTGCGCCAGCAATTGCAATCCTTGTTGGACCTGCCCGCCTGGCTCGCCACACACGCGGAACGCGCGGTTTCGCGCGGATTGGGGGGCAGTTGCAGTGTGCCTCTGGCTGCGCACGCGGTTTGGGCAGGCGAAGTTTTGCACCTGCGCGCAGCGCTGGGCAGCGCCGCCGCGCCGAGCAGCCCCTTGCTACACGTTGATGTGCGCGCCGACGTTCAATCTGTGCACCAGGCCGAGCAATTGGGCACCCGAGCGGTGGAGGCGCTGACGGCGTTGGGTGCCGCACACTACTTGCAGACTTCATCATGAAAGCCTGCATATGAGTGAACCCCAAGATACTGGTGCCAAAGGGGCCAGCGCGCCAGCCGGGTCATCGCCCGATTTCAGTTCGCTGCGCACCAAAGACCGTGTTCGCGTCATCGTCACACGGCCGATCAAACAAGCACTGCTTTGGCTGGATGTCCTCAACGCGCAGGGCGTTGAGAGCTATCCCATTCCCCTGATCGATATCGAACCCTTGGCCGACACCGGCCCTATTCAGCGCGCCTGGGAAAAGCTCTCTTGGTACAGCTTGGTGATGTTCGTCAGCGCCAATGCGGTGCAGCACTTTTTTGCAAGCAAACCGGCTGGGGAAAGCTGGCCCTTGTCGGCCTTGGCTGCCAGCACCGGCCCGGGTACCACCGCCGCGCTTCAACAAAGCGGCCTGCGCAGCGCGATGATTGTGGAGCCGCTTCCCGGCACAGGCTACGACAGCGAAGCCTTGTGGAGCCGCTTGAGCCACCGCAGCTGGACGGGCCAGCGTGTGTTGCTGGTGCGCGGCGAAGACGGGCGCGATTGGCTGGCTGACCAGTTTCGAAGTGCAGGGGCTGAAGTGTCTGCCTTGGCTGCCTACCGCCGCTTGGTGCCCCTGCATGGCCCCGAAACGCAAGTCACGCTGCGCGAAGCCATCGCGAAGCCCGCTGATTTTTGCTGGCTCTTTACCAGCTCAGAAGCCATTGGGCACTTGGTTGAGTTGGAGCCGCAAGCCGACTGGTCCAGCGCACGTGCCCTGGTGACGCACCTGCGCATCGCCCAGGCCGCCAGGGCCGCCGGCTTTGGGCAGGTGCAACTGATCGAATCGCAGCCCATGGCCGTGGTCCAGGCCGTGCGCCAACTTCAACACTTGCCGCGCCTGGTGTGAACGAGCCCCAATCGCAATCCGCCGGCAAGCCTGATTTGGGGCCCGAGGCAGGGCACGTTCCGGCGCCCATCTCAGCACCAGCACCAGCACCAGCACCTTCGCCGCAGGCCGAGGCCGTCTCCTCAACCGCAGCGCTTGAGGTTGCGCACGCTTCTTTGCACCGGCACTCCCCTGAGCCCGCTGCGCAGAGTCGGGTTTTGCGCTGGTTGCCTTGGCTGTGCTTGGTGCTGAGCCTGGCTTGTCTGACCTGGATCTATGGCCTGCAAGAACGCCTGCGCAGCAGCGAGCAAGAGCTGGCCCGGCGCCAAAGCGAAGGGCTGCAACAACTGGTTGAAGCACGCACCATGGCCAAACAGGCTGAAGCCGTTTCGCGCGACATGGCGGGCAAGCTTTCGCTGCTGGAAGCCCGCGTGGCTGAGTCTGCCTTGCAGCGCAACCAGTTGGAAGACTTGATGCAGTCCATGTCGCGTTCGCGCGATGAAAACGTTCTGGCCGATGTGGAGGCCGCATTGCGGGTGGCTCAGCAACAATCGGCCTTGACCGGCAGCATTGACCCGCTGGTCAGCACTTTGAAGCAGACAGAGGAGCGTCTTGCGCGGGTTCAGCAGCCCCGGCTGGAACGGGTTCGTCGCGCTGTTCTCTTGGACTTGGACCGTGTGCGCGCAGCAGGGGGCGTTGACTTGACTGCACTCACGCTGCGTTTGGACGAAGTGGCTCGCCAAGTGGAAGAACTGCCGCTGCTGGCCGCGCAGGGCCCCGAGCCCAGCATGGAAACACGCAGCCGCAAGGGATCGAGCCCGACCGCATCACCAGCGCCCGTGGCTGCCGCTGCCAGCGGTGGGCTGGCCACGGCCGATGACTGGCTCGGCAAAGCGCAGCGGCTCGCGCACTACGTTTGGCTGGAGGTTCGCCAACTGGTGCGTCTGACCAAGATCGACCACCCGGAGGCCGCGCTGCTGGCGCCGGAACAGGCTATTTTCTTGCGCGAAAACCTGCGGCTGCGTTTGCTGAGTGCGCGGCTGTCGCTGCTGAGCCGCCAGTTCGACGTGGCGCAGTCCGACATCAAACAAGCCCAGGCGCTGCTGGACCGCTACTTTCGACCGCAGTTCGCGTCGGGTGGTGGCCGCTGCCGAACTGCTCAAGCAAACCGCAGTGCAATCGCGTGCCATCGAAGTGCCGCGCCCCGCAGCCACGCTGACGGCCATTGCCGCAGCCTCGGCTGGGCGTTGAGCCCTCCACGCCCTTCCAATGCGCATAGCGGTCTGGCTCATTCTCCTGTTTGCCGCGGCCGTTGTGGCCGCCACGGCACTCGGCCAGAACGACGGCTTACTCACGCTGGCGTGGCGAGGCTGGCGGCTGGAACTGTCACTCAATTTGGCGCTTCTGTTGCTGCTGCTGGGCGGGTTCGCGGCCTATCTGGTCCTGAAAGGTTTGGACGTCTTCTTCAGCCTGCCACGCCGAGCGGGCGAGTGGCGCGCGCTGCAGCGCGAACGTGCTGCGCACGCGGCCCTGCGCGAGGCTTTCAGCGGCTTTTTCGCCGGCCGCTACAGCAGAGCTCAACGCGACGCGCGACGTGCCATCAGCCTCGGCGAGGAATACCCCGACCTGCCTTTGGGCGCAGACCACCGCTTGTTGGCCCAAGTGGTGGCTGCAGGCAGCTTGCATCGCTTGCAAGACAAAGCGGGCCGTGACGCCTTGCTGGCCGACATCCAAAGCGCGCCCGTCAACGCACAGTCGCGTTCGGCCCTTGACGGCGCCATGATGTTGGGCGCTGAATGGGCCTTGGATGATGCGCAGCCTGAGCGCGCCAGCGCCTTCCTGGCCGCTTTGCCAGCTGGCGTGGCGCGCCGCACCCTGGCCTTGCGCTTGCGCTTGAAGGCTGCTCGCCTGGCCCACCGCACGCTTGAAGCGCTGGAGCTGGCACGCTTGCTGGCCAAGCATCAAGCCTTTTCGGAAACCGCCGCCAAAGGCCTGATGCGCACACTGGCGCTGGAACATCTGGATGCCGCACGCGACGCCGAGCAATTGCAGCGCCAGTGGTCGCAATTGAGCACCGATGAACGCCGCGACAGCATCCTCTTGCTGCATGCAGTTCGCAAAGCAGCTTCTTGGGGCGACCCTGCCAAGGCGAGGCATTGGCTCGAACCCGTTTGGTCTGACCTGCCGCGGATGGCGGCAGAAGAGCGCAAGCGCATGGCTTTGGCTCTGGCAGCTTGCGTGCAAGGTGCGGATGCTTCGTGGCTGGAACGTGCCGAATCGGCTGCCAAGTCGTGGCCGTCAGACCCCGCAGTTTCGTTTGCAGCAGGCTTGGTGTGTGTGGAACGCCAGCTCTGGGGCAAGGCCAAACAGTGGCTGGAGCCCGCCGCCGCGCATGCCGCATTGGAACCCGCCACGCGCCGTCTGGCTTTGGGTGTGCTGGCAAAAATGGCGCGCCAAGAAGGGCGAGACCAGCTCGCAGCCACATATGACAGCCGCGCTGCAGCCTTGGAGGCCAACAATCCGGTGTTATAGTCACTGGCTTCGCGGCTGTAGCTCAGTTGGATAGAGTACTTGGCTACGAACCAAGGGGTCGTGGGTTCGAATCCTGCCAGCCGCACCAGAACAATCGTTCTAGATCAAGGGGTTACCGAAAGGTAGCCCCTTTGTCTTTGTGGCTGCGCCGAGCCGCAATGGTCTCGAGGGGCTCAAGACTCGACATTGTTCGGCCGATAGCGGTTGATACAGGTCGACGCCGGCAATGGCTGGTTGGTGTCGATGCGTTTTCTCGTCAACCTGGTCGGCTCGCTCGCTATGCATTTGTTCGCTGCCGCTTCTATGCGTTCCTGCGCTCGCCTCGGCGCTGCCCGTCAAACATGGCGGCAGGGGTTGGCGCTGCTCATCGGCGTGTTCTTCTTGAGCGCTGCTTCGGCTCAGGTGGTGCGCTTGGGCGGCACAGGTGCAGCGTTAGGCAGCATGGCATTGCTGGCCAAGGCTTACCAGCAGCGCGAACCGGGCTTTCAGTTTGAAATTGTTCCGAATTTAGGCAGCGCTGGTGGCGTACGGGCGCTGAACGCTGGTGCCATCCAATTGGCCGTGATTGGCCGTGCGCTCAAGCCGCAAGAGACCGCCACGGGTCTGCAGCTTTTGCCCTACGGGCAGACAGCGTTTGTGCTGATTTCAAACAAGGCCGGCATAGAGGGCATGAGCCTGGCGCAGTTGGCCGAGATCTACGCTGGCAAATCGCCGCGCTGGAGCGACGGCCAGATCGTGCGCCTGGTTCTGCGTCCAGCGGCCGACGGCGACACGGCTTTGCTGGCGGCGTTCTCACCGAGCATGAAAACGGGCCTTGAAGCGGCCCAGGCACGTGAAGGCATGGTCGTGGCCATGACCGACCAGGACAGTGTCGATGCCGTTGAGCGATTGCCTGGCGCTTTGGGTACGACCTCGCTGTCTTTGCTGCTGTCCGAACGACGGCGCGCGCGTGCATTGGCCATTGACGGTGTCGCACCCACCATCGAAAACATGGCCAGCGGCCGTTACCCCTATCTCAAAACCATGTACCTGGCGAGCAAGCCTGACGCACCAGCCTCGGTGGGCAAATTTGTCGCGTTTGTTCGATCGGATGCGGGCCGCCGAATTTTGGTGGAAACCGGACACATCGGGGTGCCCGCTGGCGCGCCATCGGTACTGGCTGCCAAGCGCTGACAACGCCCTGCGCATGGAACGT
Organism: Rubrivivax sp.; assembly: GCA_965249635.1. Lineage (GTDB taxonomy): Bacteria > Pseudomonadota > Gammaproteobacteria > Burkholderiales > Burkholderiaceae_C > Rubrivivax. The sequence continues at coordinate 1,981,582 of OZ252249.1, forward strand.
CTGCTCACCTGGTTGGCATGGGTTTTTGGCGGCGCGGTTGCGTTGTTACTGCCCGCCGTGGTTGCCTATACGGGGCAGGCGTCTCAACGGGTCGTCCTGAACACGGAAGCCGACATCAACGGGCGGCTCGTTAGCGCTTTGATCAGTGCCAACCCCGAGCTTTGGAAGGTTGAAACCCTGCGCATGGCTGAGTTGCTGCGGCAGCGGCCCAGCGACAAAGTGGCCGAGCGCCGCGTGGTGACCGACCTTGAAGGCCAAATCATCTTTGAGACCGATGACGGTGTTGGGTTGCAGGTCAGCGAGGCCCGCGCACAGGTGTACGACGCAGGCCAGCCTGCTGGCTGGTTGACTGTTCAACGTTCGATTCAGCCCCTTTTGATGCAAACAGCAGCATTTGCTTTGGCGGGTGTGCTGCTGGGGTTCAGTATTTTTGTCATTCTGAAGCGTCTTCCGATGGCCGCGCTGCGGCGAGCACAGCAGCGGCTTCACCATGAAGCCACGCATGACGCGCTAACGGGACTGCCCAACCGGACGCTGTTTCTGGACCGGCTCGAGCAGGCGATGGGCCGCGCGCAGCGCATGCGCCGGCCCATGGCCTTGTTGTTTATCGATTTGGACCACTTCAAAGACGTTAACGACAGCCTCGGCCACCAGGTGGGCGATGAAGTTTTGCGCCGAACGGCCCAGGCGCTGCAAGAGTGCGCTCAAGTCAGTACGTCTCCCGGGCGCCGCGCCAACGACGGGGCTTTCACCATCGCGCGGCTGGGCGGCGACGAATTCACGGTCATCGTTGAAAGTGCGGGCAGCACGCAGCAGACGATGGAATTGGGCGAACGCATCCTGAAGCGCCTGCAAGAACCCCAGTCCATTGCCGGCCGCCAGGTTTTCATTGGCGGCAGCATCGGAGTGGCTCTTTTCCCGCAAGACAACACCGACCGCGACGCCCTTGTTGAAACAAGCGGACATGGCCATGTACCGCGCCAAAGAGTTGGGTCGCAACCATGTGCACTTCTTCAACGAAGAGCTGAATCAGAGCGTCCAAGAGCGCATCAACCTCGAGCACGATTTGAGGGGCGCTTTGGAGCGCGGTGAATTTCAACTGCACTTTCAGCCTAAGGCCGATACGCGCAGTGGCCAAATCTGCGGCTGCGAAGCCTTGTTGCGGTGGTACCGACCGGGCGAGGGCTTGGTGGCGCCGGACCGCTTCATCAGCGCCCTGGAAGACAGCCGCTTGATTCTGCCGGTGGGTGCCTGGGTGCTGTCAGCCGCTTGCGAGCAACTGGCCACATGGGACGCCATGGGTCTGCCGCCTGTGTCCATGGCGGTCAACCTGTCGGCGCGTCAATTCAAATCGCCCGAGCTGGCCGGCCAAATTGCCGATGTGCTGCGGCGCACCGGCATTGCGCCTCACCGTTTGGAACTGGAGCTGACCGAAAGCTTGCTGATGGAAGACAACGAGCTGAGCCGCGACACGCTGGCGCAGTTTGCACAGCTGGGTGTGCGCGTGGCGATTGACGACTTTGGCACTGGGCATTCATCGCTGGCTTACCTCAAGCGCTTCAAAGTGAACACCTTGAAAGTAGACAAGAGCTTTGTGCGCGAAGTGCCTCACGACCCTGACAATTGCGCCATCGCGACGGCCGTGGTTGCGCTGGCGCACAGCCTGAAGCTCGATGTGGTTTGTGAAGGCATTGAAAAGCCAGAGCAACTGGCGTTCATGCGCACGCTCGGCTGCGAGGCCATTCAGGGTTATTTCCTGGCACGCCCGATGCCGGCCGAGGCAGCCACGGTGTGGTTGGGCCTCTACTGCGCCGGCGACCCGGCGTTGACGGCCTGGTTCCGCCCCGTCGCGGCGCGGCCCGAGCAGCTTCATTCATCTTTACAGCCCGCTCACGCTTGATTCATCAGGCGGCGGCTCGCTGCGGGCACACTAGCGGCTTCAAGACGGAGCCCGCTCATGAGCCTGCCAGCTGATTCAGCAACCGTTGCCGCGCACCGGTTTGGTCTGGGTGAGCCAGAGCTGGCTGTGGTTGGCGGTGATGCGCCCGCGTGGCTGCGTTCACAGATCGGCCCTGCCGATATCCAACCCGGCGATCGCCTGGCCAGCCTGGCCGACGGGGTACGCGCGCATGCCTTGTTTCAACGAGCGCAGCGCCGCTTGCCCGCAGCAACGCCTGCTGGCGAGATCATGAACCCAGCGGTAAGCACCGAGCAGCGCTTTGTCGAACACTTTCGCGAGATCACGCGCGACGACCAGCGCGCCAGCCTGGCCGCCGCCATTCAAAGTCACCGACCATTTGCGGAACGGCTGGCGCTTTTTTGGGCCAACCACTTCACGGTGTCGATGGCCAAGCCGCAGGTGCGTGCGCTGGTTGGCGCGTTCGAGCGCGAGGCCATTCGGCCTCATATTGCTGGGCCGTTCGAGCGCTTGCTCAAGGCGGCGGTCACGCATGGAAGCATGCTGCGTTATTTGGACAATGACCGCTCGGCCGGGCCAGGATCAAGGCTGGCTCAAGCGCGGTCGCGACGCCTGCGGGGCAGCGACGAATTGCGCCAGCGCCCAACGGGGCTGAACGAAAACCTGGCCCGCGAAGTGCTGGAATTGCACACGCTGGGCGCCGCGAGTAAGGCGTATACGCAGCAGGATGTCACCGCTTTTGCTGCTGTATTGACGGGTTGGCGCCTGCTGACCCGGCCGCAAGACATGGCGGATTTGACTTCTGGCGCGCAGGTTGCGGGCTTTGATCCGAGCTGGCATGAACCCGGCCCAAAGACAGTTTTGGGCCAGCGCATTCCCGAAGGCCCTGAAGGTCTGGACGCAGTCTTGAGCTTGCTGGTGCGTCACCCGGCAACGGCGCAGTTTGTGGCACTGAAGTTGGCTCGCCACTTCGTGGCTGACGAACCCCCTGTCGAGTTGGTGAACAGCTTGGCCGCTCGGTTCACCAGCACGCAAGGCGACCTGGCTGCGGTGTACAACGCGCTGCTGGATTCACCGCTGGCTTGGCAGCCCACGCCTTTGAAGTTGAAAACCCCGGCCGAGTTTGTAATCTCGTCATACCGTTTGCTGGGCTTGGGCATCGGGTCGCTGCAACGGGTGCCTGACGCCGGCCTCGCCGCGCTAGGGCAGCGCTTGCAGGCCGCGCCGTCGCCTGCCGGCTGGCCCGACCGGCAGGCCGATTGGCTCGGCCCCGATGCCGTTTGGAAGCGGGTTGAATGGGCCACGCGCGTGGGTGAGCGCGTGGGCCGCCAAACGGATGCACGCGCTTTGGCGCGCCAAGCACTGGGCCCCCGTTTGTCCGAAGCCACAGCACAACAAATCGACCGCGCCGCCGACGGCCCGCAAGCGCTAACCTTGCTCTTGATGTCGCCCGAATTTCAAAGGCGTTGAAAGCCATGACGAATCAAACCATGCGACGCCGTGGCGTTCTGCAGCGCTTGGCCGCCACTGCAGGCTTGCCTTGTGCCAGCTTGTCTTGGGTCAACGATGCCAAGGCTTCGGTGCAAGGCAATCGCCTCATCGTGGTGGTGTTACGCGGTGGCCTGGACGGCCTGGCTGCGGTACCTGCGCCGGGTGACCCAGCATTTGCCGATGCCCGTGGCGCTTTGGCCCAAACACCCACACCCGTTTTGCCATTGGCGGGCGGGCTGTTTGCACTGCACCCCAATCTCAGAGCCTTGCATGGTTTGTTTTCACGAGGCGAAGCCTTGGCGGTGCACGCGGTGGGCTTGCCGTACCGCGAGCGCTCGCACTTTGATGCACAACAGGTTCTGGAGTCGGGCGGCATGCGTCCCTACGAGCTGTCCACGGGCTGGCTCGCGCGGGCGCTGCAGCCGCAAGGGCAGCGCGGCATGGCCTTGAGCACGGCGGTGCCTTTGGTGTTGCGCGGTACTGCTGATGTTGACAGTTGGGCGCCGTCTGCCTTGCCTGAACCGTCAAGCGATCTGGTGGCTCGTTTGCTCCGCATGTATGCCCAAGACCCGGCACTGGGTCAAGCGCTGGCACGGGCCAAAGGCCTGCGCGAAAGCCCCGCCATGGCCGCCATGTCTGCGGCTGAAGGCGCGTCAGGCAACAGCCCTGTCGGCGCCGGCCGGCAAGCGGTTTTGGCGCTCTTCAGAAAAGCGGCCGAATTTGCAGCACAAGCGCAGGGGCCGCAAGCGGTGGTGCTGGAAATGGGCGGCTGGGACAGCCATGCCGCACAGGCCGCCCCGCAGGGCGCTCTGGCCAACAATCTGGCCTTGCTCGATTCGGGTTTGGCCCAACTGCGCGACGGGCTCAGCGGTGCCGGCAAAGGCGACGCTTGGTCGCGCACGGCGGTGCTGGTTGTCACTGAATTTGGCCGTGAAGTGGCCATCAACGGCACGCTCGGCACCGACCACGGAACGGGCGGTGTCGCCCTGGTATTGGGCGGCGCGGTGCGCGGCGGGCATGTGCTGGCCGATTGGCCGGGGCTGGCGAAGCACCAGCGGCACGAGGGGCGAGACTTGCGCATCACCACCGACTTGCGCGCGGTCTTCAAAGCGCTGCTTGCGGGGCATTTGCACGTACCGGCGGATCGCCTGGAGCGTGACGTATTTCCAGGAAGCGCGCACGTTAAAGCGCTGGACCTGCTGCGGACCTGAGCGATTGGGCTCTTAACGGGGCGCAAAGGTCAAGACTGGGCGTTCGGTGCCGAAAAAGCCTGGATGACAGGCATTCAGGCGTGCGCTACTCCTTTGGTCTTAGAACCCCACGATGGCATTTTGTCCACGGTGGGCCATACGCCTTTGGTCCGTTTGACGCGCTTGTTCCCTGACAACCGCATACAAATTCTGGCCAAGCTGGAGGCGCACAACCCAGGTGGTTCCATGAAGGACCGCCCGGCCTTGCGCATGGTGCGCGACGGACTGCGCAGTGGGCGGGTTCAGGCGCAATCCTTGCTGGTTGAGAGCAGCTCTGGCAACTTGGCTATCGGCCTGGCGCAGGTATGCGCTGCGCTGGGTTTGCGACTGCGCGTGGTGGTCGACCCGAAAGTGACGCAAACCAATTTGAAGATCCTGCGCGCCTATGGTGCCGAGATCGACATGGTGGGCACGCCGGACCCAGAAACCGGTGAGTACCTGGCCGCGCGGCAAAAGCGGGTGGCTGAACTCGTGGCTACCGTGCCGCATGCCGTGCATCTGAACCAATACGCCAACCCTGAAAACCCAGGCGCGCACCGCGAAGGCACCGTGGCTGAGCTGCTGGACAGTTTGAACAACCGCGTCGATTGGTTGGTCGTGGCCATCAGCACCTGCGGCACGCTGCGGGGTGCCCGCCAAGCCATAGCCGAGCGTGGCTTGTCGACCCGAATTCTGGCCGTTGACGCTGCCGGCTCGGTGATCTTCGGCAAACGCGGCACCCGCTTGCTGCCGGGCCATGGCGCGGGTACGGTTCCAGGGCATATGGCCGATGGCTTGGCTGACGAAGCCGCCTTGGTGACGGATGCGGACTGCGTTGCCGGCTGCCGTGCCCTGGTGGCGCGCGAAGCGATCTTGGCCGGCGCCTCATCGGGTGGGGTCGTCGCAGTTTTGAACCGTTACCGACATGTCTGGCCTGCAAGAACACGCGTGGCGGTGGTGCTCCCAGACCGGGGTGACCGCTACCTTGACACGGTGTACGACGACAGCTGGTGCGAACGCCATCTGGGCTCGGTGCCCGAACTCGATGCGCAAGTGGCTGCGCCTGCTGCAGCCCCGACCTCAACGACTCTATTTGTGAACACCCAAGAAGCAAGCCATGAAACGTGACTCGAACGAAGCGCTGGCCCATCTGCAGCAGGCCGGCGATCCGCACCAGCGCGCCTTGACCATTCTGTGTGCTGCCGAGGTGGCCTCCCAGCTCAAAGGGCGCGAACGGGCGTTGATCGACCTGGCCGCGCAGGCCTACATCACGCACGGGCGTGGCCAGTCAAGCTTGCCGCAATCTGAGTTTTTGCGCTTTCCGGGCAAGCTGCGCGAGCGCATCATTCCCAAGGCGGGTTGGCTGGGCGGTGCGCAGCCGGTCGCGGGCATCAAGTGGATCTCGTCGTTCCCCGACAACGTGCAGGCGGGCATGCCCAGGGCTTCGGCCTTGATTGTTTTGAACGACGCGCAAAACGGCCGCCCGCGCACGGTTATGGAAGGCGCGACCATCAGTTGCCAGCGCACGGCCGCAGGGGCTGCTTTGGCGGCCCGCGTTCTGCATGCGCTGCCGCGTATCGGCGTTTTGGGTCTGGTGGGCTGCGGCCCTATCGGCCGCGAAACCGTGCGCTTCATCTTGGCGGATGAGCGGCCTGTGGATGCTGTGCGCCTGTTTGACTTGAACCCGAGTTTTGCGCGTGCAGCGGCAGATGAACTTCGATGCGCTGGCTTTGGTGGTCCGGTCGATGTGGTTGACAGTGTTCAAGACCAAGTGGCGAGCAGCGACGTGTTGGTGCTGGCGACGTCGGCCGTCACACCCAGCATCGAATCCATCGCTGCGGCGCCTGCCCACGCCACCATCCTGCATGTGTCGCTGCGCGATTTCAGTGTCGACGCGGTGCTGCAAGCCGACAACCTGGCCGATGACATCGAACACGTGCTTCAAGCCCGCACTTCGGCGCACCTGACGCTGGAAAGAACCGGCGACCGCAATTTTTTGCGCGGCACTTTGGCCGATGTGTTGGAAGGGCGGCAAGCCGCGCGCGCGGGCGGCGGTCCTGTGATGATCCACCCCTTCGGATTGGCCGCGCTGGACCTGGCTTTCGCGCAGTTTGTTGAGCAGGCGTGCCGAGCTTCAGGGCAGGGCGTGACCGTGCCCGATTTCTTGGTTTGAGCCGCATGGTCACGGGCCAGACATCTCAAGGCGGGGCTCAGAAGGGTATGCGGCCCTTTGAAGGATTTGAGCGCGCCTGCGAGCGCCACCCCTACGCCCAAGCGCTGCAAATCGGCCAGCGCGAGTGGACTTACGGCGAGCTTCAAACCTGGGTGCTGCGCTTGGGCGGCTGCTTGTCGAAGGTGCTGGGAGAAGCGCCGCAGCATCAACGCGTGGGTGTGCTGGCTTCGCGCTCACTCACCGCTTATGGCGGTGCCTTGGCCACACTGGCTGCCGGCGCCACTTTGGTTGCCCTGAACCCAAATTACCCGGTGGCACGCAACCTGGCCATCTTGCGGCGCGCGGGCATCAGCGTGCTGGTGGTGGGCGAAGAAGGTTTGCTGGCCTATGAAGCCATGCAAGGCGCAGATCGGCAGCTCCTGGGTTCCTTGAAAGCGGTCTTAGCCCCGGAGTCGGTTTTCAGTGAGGCCGAGGTTCAAGGCGACCACCTCAGTCTCGATGTGCGCGCCGTGCTGAGCGCAGCCAACTGGTGGCCGCATAGGCAGCCGGCGGACGATCATTTGGCTTATTTGGTCTTTACCAGCGGCAGCACGGGAGAACCCAAAGGCGTGGCCATTTCGCATGTCAATTTGTCAGCTTACATGCGCAACTTCCGCGCACTGGCGGCGCCCGAGCAGGACGATCGGGTCGCGACGACCTATGAATTGACTTTTGACGTCGCGTTGCACGACATGCTCAACACATGGTGGAGCGCAGCGTGCTTGGTGGTGATGCCCGAACGCGCCATGCTGGCGCCCGCGCGCTTCATCATCGACCAGCGAATCACGGTTTGGTTCTCAGTGGCGTCGTTCGCGATGATCTTGCAGAAGCAAGGCCTGCTGCGGCCGGGTCTGTTTCCGCTGCTGCGCACCAGCCTGCTGTGCGGCGAAGCGCTGCCCATGGGTACAGCGCTGGCGTGGGCTGCGGCCGCGCCCAACAGCGTGCTCTACAACGTTTGGGGCCCCACCGAAACAACCATGGAGCTCAGCTTCTACCGGTGGGACAGCGCAGAGTCCCCTGCGCACTGCCAACGTGGCGTGGTGCCGATCGGTGTGCCATTTTCAGACCATCAACACCTGCTGCTGGGCGACGATGGCCTGCCGGTGACGGATGCGGGTTCTGGCGAGCTTTACGTCAAAGGCCCCCAAGTGGGCCCGGGTTATTGGAAAGACCCAGAACGCACCGCAGCCAGCTTTGTGCAGTTGGCAGGGTATGAAGGCGTTTGGTACAAAACCGGCGATCGGGTCGAACGTGATGTGCTGGGCGTTTATCACTTCGTCAGCCGAGTGGACTTCATGGTCAAGATTCGGGGGCACCGCATCGAGCTGGGCGAGGTGGAGCATGCATTGCGGCTGGCATCGGGCGTTGATTTGGTTGCCGTTGTTCCGCGCCCGGCCACGGACGGCCTGAGCCAGGGGCTGATCGGATTTGTCAGCCACGTTGAATCATCACCGGCTGTGCTGGTGGAAATCCGCGAGAGGCTGCTGGCCCGTTTGCCCAAGGCGTGGATGCCCGAGGACATTCACCTTTTGCCGCAGCTGCCCATGAATGCCAACCGAAAGATCGACCGAGCAGCCCTTGCGGCTTCGTTGGCGCGCGGATGAGCATGGCCCAAGAATCGAAACCGCCGCGCAGGTCGTTTCAACGTGCGACTCTGCGTCCCGCGCAGGCCAGCGACTGTGACGGCGTGATGCAACTCTTCGAACGTCACGGCTGGCCTTTGCGCAGCCGTGCAGGTTGGAATTGGGCGCTCATCGAAAGCCCGGCGCGCCGGGCTGCGCAAGCTGAAGCCGGCTGGGTGTTGGACAGTGCGGGGCAAATCGTCGGGTTCCTTGGCAACTTGCCGGCCCGGTTTACGCATGACGGTCAGGAGGTTTGGGGCGCTACCTGCACGTCGCTGTTGGTCGATGAAGGCCATCGTGCGCTTGCTATGTCGCTTGTGCGCGCATTTGCTGCGCAGCCCGGCGTGGCTTTCACCTATTCCGCCACCGCCAATGACCACAGCGCGCCGCTCTATCGGGCATTTGGCTTTCAAGCGTGCAGTGATGTGCGCGCAAACAAACGCCTGCGTTGGATCGTTAGCTCATTCGCCCTGGCGCGTGCGGCACTGGAGCGCGTTCATATGGGTTGGTTGCTGCCCGTGCGCTGGGTGCAGCGAGTGCCGCCAATGTCTTGGTCCACCGCAGCGCTGCGCAGGGCCGACCTGAATCTGACCGGACTTCACGTGGACCGGGTAAGTGCCGCCGACCTCGCACCCGAATGCAGCCGTTGTTGCGTTGACGCTTGGGATGCTTGGGCTCATGAGTTGGCGCGTGGGCGGGGTTTGTGGCCTGATCGCAGCGCCCAGACTTTTCAGTGGCGCATGAGTGACCCAGATCTTGCGGACGATGAACTGGGCTTGTGGGCCCTTCGAGATTCACAAGGCCGCATGTTGGGTGTGTGCATGGTCCGCCGCTTGCCGCACCAACCGGGCCAACCACTGAAAGCGGAGCTGATGGACTTGGTGGCGCTGCCGGATGTGCCGCGTTCTGCCTTGAATTTGATGCTCAAGTGCGCGCTGCGTTGGGCCTACCAGAACGGCGTGGCGGTGCTGGATGCCAAGCGCTGGACAGGAGTCACAGCCTCTCAATTGGAGGCCTTGGGCGCACGTCAGCAAGTTCTGCCATCGAATGCACTGTGGCTGCGCGAAGGGCCTTCTGCGCGCAACCGTGACGCCACGCAGGCGCGAGACTTGGCCTGGACCCAGTGGGCCATGACCGGCTGTGACAGCGACGATTGGTTCAACAGCCTGAGGCTTGAGCGGCCCGCCGAGAACAGGCGGGCGGTGGCGCAGGAAACTCAGCCAACCAAAGCGCCCGTCAGCTCGCCGACCAATTCGTCCAGCGTTTCGACTGAAGCGGGGTCAAATCGCAGCATGTCCAGCGTTTGACCGCTGGCTGCTTCCACGGCGGCGACCAACTCAATCAAGGCCACGCTGTCCAGCAGCCCCTCGTCGAAGACGGCGGTTGTTGGCTTCAGCGGGCCCTGCATGCCTTGTTCCGCCTGCCTTTGTTGCAAAAACGCGGTGACAGTTCTTCGGATGTCGAGAGCGAGTTCCATCGTGTTTGGGGAAGTCGGGTGTCAGGTGTCTTGGGCAGCGGTGCACAGCATGATAGGTAGCGCCACAGCCGGCTTGGTTTCTGCATGATGCAAGCCGTAACAAATCGGCATTCCGCCGGTTGGATCCTGCGGTGTAGCGACTTTCTTCACGCCTGGCGTGCAAGCCCAGAGATTCGGGGTTACACTTCACGTTGCTGTTTGACCGAGGAAGAAGCGTAAGTGCTCAGGTGAGTGCGTTGGCCCTGAGGTTGTGCAGTGAAGATCGAGTGTTGATCTCCCTCCTCGTCCAGGCGCACAGGCCATCAGGCTTAGTGCCCTCTGGTTGAATCTGGTGCTGCAGCGAGTAACCCTGCAATACCAGCAGCGGGAAAGAGTTCATCCCCGCGTGCATGTGTCCCAGCACATGCTTGTTAGTCCCCAAAAGGCCCGGTGTTCGTTGTTCGAACCGTGGGGCCACAGAAAGTTTTTTTATACATACGCCTTTTTTGGTCGGCAAGTACTTGGTTTCTCCGCTGACCCGCCTTAACGACAACGGCCGCTACGCGGCCTCGGTTTCCATTCGCAGCGGGCGCGGGAGCGCCACACACGACCGTGTCCTGCGTTTTGTTCCCGTTTTCGATTCCTCCACCGCCGCAGCCCGCTATGCCTTTGAACAAGGCCTAGCTTGGCTCGAAGAGCGCCGTGCGGCATCCGCTGATTCCTCAACGCCACAGGATCATTACATTGGCTAAAGAAGAACTCATTGAAATGCAGGGCGTCGTCAACGAAATCCTGCCCGACTCGCGCTTCCGCGTGACGCTGGATAACGGCCACACCTTGATTGCCTACACCGGCGGCAAGATGCGCAAGCACCATATCCGCATCTTGGCGGGTGACAACGTCTCGCTCGAGCTGTCGCCCTATGACCTGAGCAAGGGCCGCATCACATTCCGCCACCTCGAGCGGCGAGGCCCAGCGCCTGTTGCGCGCCCGCCGGTCCGGCGTTGATCAACCCGCTTGATCGCAACACTGTTTTTTCGAATCCGGCCGGCAGTCTTGCCAGCCGTTTACCCGCGCCAGCCTGAGCTGGGGCATCTTTATCACCCCTTCTCTAAGGAATGACAACATGACAACCGAAACTGGCACCGTGAAATGGTTCAACGAAGGCAAGGGCTTCGGCTTTATCGCCCCTGACAGCGGCGGCAAGGACCTCTTTGCCCACTTCAAAGAAATTCAAGGCACGGGTTTCAAGACCCTGACCGAAAACCAACGCGTTGAGTTTGAAGTCACGCAAGGCCAGAAAGGCCTGCAAGCTTCCAAGATCCGCGCGCTTTAATCTGCTTTAAGGAAGCTTGAGCTTCTGAGGGGCTGGGCGTTGCTCAGCCCCTTTTCGTTGTACAGGCTCAGCTTTGCTCTGCAGGTGGTTTGACAGCCGCGTGGGCTTCCACGAGCTGGCTGTTCACATAAACGTGACCACCAACCACCTCAATCAGCATGCGGCCGTAGCGGCCCTCCCAAAGCCAACGCTGCACGCCCTGCGCAGCCAGCGGCAGGCAAACTTGTGAAGAGCTTTCGCGGAGCAACAGCACTTCAGCGGACAGGGGTGCGTTCATGGCTTCGTCAAATACACTTCGGTTGTTAGAGCCAGCCCCACAGGCGCCGCAGCAAACGCGGCACCCGGTCTGCTGGTGGGCGGTAGAAGGCGCGAAAATCGGTGGGATGCATGGCAATCTCCTGATTGGGAAGCCCCGCTGCGTGAGACGCCAGGGCATGATAGATACTGTATAAAACTACAGTTAAATGTCCAGCGACTTCGAATTACCCCCAAGGAATAGTCAGGCATCGGCTCTGGCTGGGCCAGCGCCTTTGAAGCCTGGCTTGCTGGTGCTGCACGGCAATCGACTCGAAACCCTGGCAGAGGCCGTTTTTGAATGGCAGGCGCGCCACCCCTTGGCGCCGCTGGAGCTTGATCCGGTACTCGTCCAGAGCAATGGCATGGCGGAGTGGTTCAAGATGAGCCAGGCCTCGTTCCAGGGTGTTTGCGCCGCCACCCAGGTTGAACTCCCAGCGCGATTCTTGTGGCGGGTTTATCGAAGCGTGCTGGGTCATCACGCCGTGCCACCCGTGTCGGCTGTCGACAAACAACCCTTGGTTTGGCGCTTGATGAGTTTGCTGCCGCGCTGGATTCAAGCCCATGCTGGCGATCCGGTTTGGTCTGCGCTGGGCTCCGCACTCGGCAGCGAAGCCTCGCGTGCTGATGCGGCGCTATCCGCCGAACGCAGCCTGGTGTTGTGCCAGCGCTTGGCCGATCTGTTTGACCAGTACCAAATCTACCGGCCCGATTGGCTTGACGACTGGGCTGCTGGCCGCGACGTGCTGCGCGGCGCCCTCTTTGGCAGGCAAGATGGCAGACAGCCTTCGCCTGTGCCCGTCCACCAGGCTTGGCAGCCTGCGCTGTGGCGAGCCATCGTTGAGAGCCTGAGCGCCGCCGAACAGGGCGCCATGCGCCCGGCCGTTCACCGCCGCTGCGTTCAAGCCTTGGAGCAAGCACTGCAAGACTCAGCATCTGCGGCCTTTGGCCGCCCTGCATGGGCTTTGCCTCGTCGGGTCGTGCTGTTTGGCAGCACACAGCTGCCGCAATCCACCCTGGAGCTCTTGGCTGCGCTGTCACGGCACGTGCAAATCATCCTGGCCGTGCCCAACCCCTGCCGCTACTTTTGGGCCGACTTGATTGACGGCCGGGAACAGTTGGCTATCGCACGTCGGCGTCACCCCTTGCGAGCCGGGGTTGAACTGGCCGCCTTGCCCCTGCAGGCGCTGCATGCGCATGGGCACCCGCTCTTGGCTGCATGGGGCCGGCAGGCGCGCGACTTTGTGCGCCAGCTGGACGCCTTTGATGACGTGCAACGCAGCCGCGAGCAATTCGAGTTGCCCAAGGTCGATTTGTTTGATGAAGAGCCCGGCGGCGACCTGCTGCAGCAGGTGCAGGCGCGAATTCGCGACGGTGTGCCGATGCATGAGCACGCCGATGAAAAGCCCAAGGCTGATGACCGCAGCATCAGTTTCCATGTGGCGCACAGTGCGCATCGCGAAGTTGAAATTTTGCACGATCAACTGCTGCACTTGCTGGCCCACCCACCTGCCGGCAAGCCCCTGAGCCCACGCGACATCGTAGTCATGGTGCCCGAGATCGACCGCTTCGCCGCGTCCATCCGGGCGGTTTTTGGTCAACATCCCCGGGGCAGCGCGCGCCACATTCCCTGGGGTATCGCGGATGTCAGCGAGCGCTGCCACAGCCCGCTGCTGCAAGCGGTGGAGTGGCTGCTGCGCGCGCCACAGCACCGCTTCAGTGCGAGCGAGTGGCGTGACCTGCTGGAGCTGCCGGCTTGCGCGCGGCGTTTTGGTATTGATGCCGAAGCCTTGCCGCAAGCGATGGACTGGCTCGCCGGCGCCGGCGTGCGCTGGGGTCTTGGTGCTGCGCAACGGGCGGACCTCGGTTTGGGCGCAACAGGTGAGACAGCCAGTTGGCACTTTGCTGTGCAACGCATGCTGCTGGGCTATGCGGCCGGTGACTTGGACGACGGGTTCAACGGCATCGAGCCCTATACCGAAGTGGCAGGTTTGGCCGCGACGCTGGCAGGTGCCTTGGCCAGCATGGCGCGCGAAGTTGATTCGTGGTGGCTGGCGTCCAAAACGCTGCGCAGCCCGCAGGATTGGGCGCCGCTTCTGCGCGGTTTGCTGGCGCGTTTTTTTGAGCCCCAAGACGAAATTGACCGCGCGGCATTGGCCGCACTGGATGCTGGTCTGAACAGTTGGCTGCAGGCTTGCGATGCGTCGGGTTTCGAAGACCCCGTGCCTTTGCCGGTGGTACGTGAAGCCTGGCTGGGTAGCCTGCAAGAACCTGCCTTGAAGCAGCGCTTCAAAGCGGGTGGCGTGACCTTCTGCACCTTGCTGCCTTTGCGCGCCATTCCCTTCGATGTGGTTTGCTTGCTGGGTATGAATGAAGGCGACTACCCGCGCGTGGCGCCGGCGGCTGACTTCGACTTGATGGCGCTGCCCGGTCAAGGCCGGCCTGGCGACCGCTCGCGGCGTCACGATGACCGCCAGCTCATGCTGGACGCGCTGCTGTCGGCGCGCCGGGTGCTTCACATCAGCTGGGTCGGCCGCAGCCAACGCGACAACACCGCGCAACCGCCATCGGTACTGGTGACACAACTGCGAGATTATCTTGACGCCGGTTGGGGTTCCGGCACCTGCGCCACCCGGACGGTGGAGCATCCCTTGCAGGCTTTCAGCCGGCGCTACTTCGAGCGTGCCGCCAGCGGCGCTGACCCTCGTTTGTTCACCTATGCCAGTGAATGGCGACAAGCCCACACGCCGCCACAAACGGACGCAAAGCCACAAACCTTGGCCGTGCCCGCTGAGGCGGCCTTGCAAGCCGAAGGCTTGGCGGTCCTGACCTTGACCCTGGCGCAATTGGTCGCACTGCTTCGGGCGCCCGTGAGGTTTTACTGCCGTCATCATTTGAAGCTGGTGTTCGGCGATGATGGACAGGCCGACTTGCAGGATGACGAAAGCTTTGACGACTCGGCCTTGGAGCGCTCGCAGTGGTTGATGCGCGTGTTGCAGGCCGCGCCCCAACATACTGTTGATCAAAGCCTGCGCCGCTTGGCGCGCGAAGCCTGTTTGCCGCTGGCCAGTGCGGGCCTTGTGGCGCAGGCCCAGCTTCGCGAACAAGCCTTGCCCATGTTGGCCGAACGCGAGCGCATTCTCAAGGTGCACCCCAAACCAGCGGTGCCAGTGAACATCGAGCTGTGTAGCGCTGACGCTGGCGTGCGCTTGGTGGACTGTGTTCAAGGTCTCTGGCAGGACGACAGCGGCGAGATGCTGGCTGGCGTCAACTTTGCAGCCAGCGCGCTGAAAAACAAGGGCAAATCTCGAACCGACAGGCTGCTGAGCGTTTGGGTGCAAGCGCTGGCCTGTGCCGCCGCCGGGCAGGCCGTGCAATGGCACCTCATCGGACCCGATCACATTGCGGTGCTGGCGCCCTTGCAGGCCCAGCAGGCTACGCAGGTTTTGCAGGCTTTGCTGCAGGCCGCAAGCAGTGCCTTGCTTGACGGTCGATTGCCCGCATCTGCTGCACGCACCGGCATCGCTTGGATGGAAAGCTTGGACGGCCCGAAAGCTTCGGAGCAAGCGGCTCGCCGCGAAGCGAAAAAGGCCTTCGAGGGTGATGAGTTCGGTCGTTGGGGCGAGGCCCAAGACGCGTGCTTGCAGCGCATGTATCCTAGTTTTGAACGCTTGATAGAGAGCCCGCATTTCGAATCGGATACCCGGCTGCTGTATGGGCCGCTTTTGGCGCATCTGCCAGGCGTCCTCCAATGGGAGGCCTTGCCGAATGCGCCCGTGGAGTCTGCGCAAACGGAAGCGGTGCGCCCATCTGAGAACCGTGATGACTGAGCCGCTACAACCTGCAAGCCTGCCTTTGCAAGGCAGTGCATTGATTGAAGCCAGCGCCGGCACCGGCAAAACCTGGACGATCGCGGCACTGGTGTTGCGTTTGGTGCTGGGCCACGGCGCGGTGGTTCAACGGCCTGACCGGCCCTTGCAGCCCGCCGAGATTTTGGTCATGACCTTCACGCGTGCGGCCACGCGCGAGTTGAGCGACCGCATCAGAGGCCGCCTGGCTGAGGCTGCACAGATGTTTCGGGGTCAGGCCGCGGTGCCTGTGGGCGATGAGTTTTTAACGGAACTGCTCAATGCCTATCCAGATGCGGCCAGCCGGGATACGGCCGCTTGGCGCCTGGAAGTGGCAGCACAGGCGATGGACGAAGCAGCCGTGCACACGCTGGACGCTTGGTGCCAAAAAGTGCTGCGCGAACACGCCTTCGATAGTGAAAGCGCCTTGCAAAGCGAAGTCGTGCCCGATGGCAGCGCACTTCGCTTGGAGGCCGCACGCGACGTGTGGCGCCAAGAGGTGTACCCGCTGGACCCTACAGCCATGCAAGCGGTGCGCCAATTGTGGAACGGCCCCGAAGACTTGGCCGCCGATGCCCAGCTTGCTGCCGAGAAACACCTGCCCGCAGCGGCTGGCGCGACGGACTTGGCTCGCGTCATCGAAGACAGCGTGGCCGAGCTGCGGGCCTTGAAGGCGGGCTGGGGCGAGCGTGTTGAGCAGATGGAAGCTTGGTTGCTGCCGATTGCTGGGCAGCCTAATTCGCCCTTCAACAAGACCAAGGTCACGCAGGACAAACTCGAGGCCTGGTTTGATGCGCTGCGGGACTGGGCAGATGACCCCAGCTTGGAGCGGCCGGGTTTGACCGAGAGCAACCTGCTGCGCTTGACGCCTCGTGGGCTGCGCGAGGCGCGGAACAAAAACCAAATATTGGCTACGCCGCCCGAGTGTTTTGACGATATGGAGCTGCTGATTCAAGCGTTGAGCCAACAGCGATCTCGCGAGCCTGCCATGCGCGCCTTTGCCGCGCAGCGAGTGGAAGCCCGTCTGCAGACCCTCAAGCAGCAGCGCCTCTTGCACAGCCACCATGATGTGCAGCGCTTGTTGCATGACGCGTTGAATGAGCAGCAGCAGGGACCGCGCGCGTTGCGCTTGCGCGAGCGCATTCTCAGCAGGTACCCGGTCGCTTTGGTGGACGAATTTCAAGACACGTCGCCGCTGCAGTTGAGCATCCTGGATCGGCTGTATCGAATCCGAGATAACGATCCCGCCCGCTTGTTGCTATTGATTGGTGACCCCAAACAATCCATTTATGCCTTTCGCGGCGCGGACATACACAGTTACCTGAGCGCGCGCCAAGCCACGTTGGGGCGGCACTACGCCTTGGATGTCAATTACCGTTCGTCGGCAGCGGTGGTGGGCGCCGTCAACCTACTGTTGCAGTGCGCCGAGCAGCGTCCCGGCGATGGCGCATTTCGCTTTGGCCAGCGCGATGGTGTGCGGCGTTTGCCGTTTGAACCTGTGCGCGCCAAAGGCCGCGCAGAGGTGCTGCGGCAACACCAGCAAGCCGTGCCCGCGCTGACCCTGTGCATCGATACCGAGCTGCGCAGCAGCACCGATGCACGCAAAGCCTACGCCCAACGCTGTGCGCAGGCGATCGTCACGTTGCTCAGTGAAGGCGATAGCCAATTTGCTGCGCCCGGATCGCCCGCCGAACCGCTGCGCCCGGGGGACATAGCCGTGTTGGTGCGCAGCCATCGCGAGGCCACCGCCATTCGCGAAGCCTTGGCCGCCCGTGACCTGCCGTCGGTGTTTTTGTCAGACCGCGAGTCGGTCTTTCAGACGGCTGAGGCGGCCGACCTGCTGCGAGTTTTGCAGGCCGTTGCAGCGCCTCGTGACTCCAGCCGCGTTCGTGCGGCCTTGGCCACAGCCCTCTTGGGCAAGAGCTTGGCTGAGCTACAGCACATCGCCCAGGACGATGAGGAGTTCGACCGGCAAGCCGAACGGCTGGCCCAGCTGCTGCCCGTTTGGCAAGGGCAGGGCGTTCTGGCCATGGTGCGTGTGCTGTTGCACAGCTTCGGTTTGCCGGCGCTTTGGCTTGCCGCGCCGGATGGCGAGCGGCGGCTCACCAACCTATTGCATCTGGGTGAACTGCTGCAAGCCGCAGCGGCATTGCAAGACGGCCTTGCCGCGCAGATGGGATGGCTGGCCCGTCAGATCGAAACGCCTTTGGCGTTGGCTTCGGGTCACGACGACCAGGTGCTGCGCCTGGAAAGCGACGCGGACCGTGTGCAGGTGGTGACGATTCACAAGTCAAAGGGCTTGGAATACCCGGTGGTCTTCCTGCCATTTGCCACGCAAGTGCGCGACAGCCGCCGCTTCAAGCCTTGGGCCTTGTGGCTGGTAGACGACGCGGGGAAGCGCCGTGTGGTTTTGGAACCCACTGCTGAAGACCGTGCGCAAGCCTTGCGCGAAGAGCAGCGAGAAGACCTGCGTTTGCTCTACGTGGCACTGACACGGGCCAGGCACGCCTTGTGGGTGGGCGCATCAGTTCATACGGTGGGTGCAGCCAAGGCTAACGTATGGCATCAGAGTGCGCTGGGCTACCTGGTCAGTGGCGATCAAGCCACCGACCTGGCCGACATCGCTTTGGCGCTGCAGACCCTCCAGGCACAGGCGGCGGACGGCGTCAGGGCGCCCATCATTCAGCTGCAGTCCATTGACCCTGTCAATGACCCTGCGCTGGAAGCGCCCAAGCTTTGGGTGCCGCAGCACACGCCAGCTGCCTTGCGCGCGCAGTCGCCTTACAGCGCCGCCTTCGACCGCAGCTGGTCGATCAGCAGCTATTCATCACTGGTACGTGACGTCGCGGTCACTGGCGTCACCTCCACGCCCAGCGTGCCGCATGTTGAAGACCACGACCTGCGTTTGGAGAGCGAGTGGCTGCTGGATGACGAGCCCTTGCAGTCAGGTGATGCGCTGCCGGACTTTGCCGCCGCTTCAGTGCTTGTCGTTGGCCGCGATTCGGCTGATGAGCCATCGTCAGCCAATGTCTTTGAATCCGCGAGCGCGGCCGGCCAGCCCTGGCACCATTTCCCTCGAGGCGCCTTTGCCGGCAATTTTCTGCACCAGCAGCTGGATTGGCTGGCCCAAGAGGGCTTTGCCCTGCAGGGAAACGTGCGCCTTGAAACTGAATTGAAACGGCGCTGTGAGCGGGCCGGCTGGGGGCACCGGTCGGCCGACGTGCAAGAGTGGCTCGCGGCAGTGTGCGAGCGCGCTTTACCACCTTGGGGCGAACCATTGCGCGCCGTCAACAGCCATCTATCCGAGATGGAGTTTTGGTTGCCCAGCGACGGCCTCGATACGCGCCGGCTGGACAATTTGTGCCGGCAGCACTTGTTGCCGGGGCAAACAAGACCTGAACTGGCGCCGCGTTCGCTGCACGGCCTGTTGATGGGTTTTGCCGATTTGATCTTGGAGCACCAAGGTCGTTTTTGGGTGCTGGACTACAAAAGCAACTACTTGGGTCCGCAGGATGCTGACTACCAGCAGGCCCAGATGCAGCGCGCGGTGCTGGAGCACCGCTACGACGTTCAAGCGGCGCTTTACCTGCTGCCGCTGCACCGGCTGTTGCGCGGGCGCCTAGGGCCGCGCTACGACCCGCAACGCATGTTGGGCGGTGCTGTCTTTCTGTTTTTGCGTGGCATTGCTGCACCGGGTGCGGGTTGCTTGTGGCTGCAAGCACCACAGGCACTGCTGGAGGGCTTGGACCAGATGATGAGTCTCACGGCCGCGCGTGAGGGGTCATCTTGAGCAGGTTTGACGACTTGTGGCGCCACCTCAGTCAGGCGCAGGACCTGGGCATGTTTCGAGCTTTGGACATCGAGCTGGCGCGCTTTGCGTTGGCTCACGCGCCCAGCGCACCGCCCAGCTTTGTACTGGCCGTGGCACTGCTCAGCCGGCTTGAAGGCTTTGGCCATGTCTGCATGGACTTGAACATCACATCGGGCGAGCGCTTGGCCTTGTTGGCTTGGCCGCCCGATCATGCTGAGCAATTCAGCCTCGAACTGGCGCAGCTACCAGATAGCGGCTCTGCCGCGCGCACGCTCTGGGCGGGCTTGAGCAGCGTATTGGCGGATGCCTCTGGAGGCGAGCCGCAAACGCCGTTTGTTCTGGACCGCTCACGCCTGTATTTGCGGCGCTACTGGGCTCTGGAGCGCCGCGTTGCGCAGCAGGTTCGCACCCGGTCAGCGGCAACAAGCGTTGCTGAATCTGGACGGGCTGAGTCTGCTTGCGAGACAGCAGGCACGCGTTCGATCCAAACCAGCCTGGATCGCCTCTTTGGGGCTCCCGCTGCGGGTGCGGCCGTCATCGATTGGCAACGCGTGGCCTGCGAGCGCGCCTTGGAAGCTGGTTTCACTTTGATCACCGGCGGCCCAGGCACCGGCAAGACGTACACCGCAGCCCGTTTGCTGGTTCTCTTGCAAGCTATGCACCCAGGACCACATCGCTTGCGTGTTGGCTTGGCGGCGCCCACGGGCAAGGCGGCTGCGCGCCTGCGCCAGTCCATTGAAGCTGGTTTCCGAAGTTTGGCGTCGGCCGATGAGTGGTCCGCGCTGCAGGTGGGCGCATTGCATTTGCCGCAGGCCACCACGCTGCACGCCTTGCTGGGCGTGCGCCCAGGCACCCGTCGCTTCATTCACAACTACCAAAATCCCTTGGCGCTGGATGTTGTGCTCGTTGATGAAGCGTCGATGGTGCACCTGGAATTGTTTGACGCGCTGCTGCAAGCCTTGCCGCCTACGACGCGCCTGGTGTTGATGGGTGACAGCGAACAGTTGTCGTCAGTGGAAGCGGGTTCGGTCTTGGCCGATTTGTGCGCGGCACCCACCGATTCCACCTTGGCCCGTCAAACCGTGAAGCTGCGTGCCAGCCACCGGTTTTCAGGCGCCATCGGGCGTGCAGCGCAAGCGACCAACCAAGGCGATGCCGATGCCTTGTTGACACTGCTGGCCGACCCTCCAGACGCTTCGGCGTGTGCACTCAAGGCCAAGCGCGCCGGTACGCGAAAAACGGGTCCGTCCGCTGCTTTGCCGGCTGAAGTGGCTGCTGATGTGGCCACTGAGATTGCCGCGTTCAGCCTGTCGTCCGAAGCGGCGCCCACCCACGCCGCATGGTTGAGTCGGCTGAAGCAAAGGCCAGCACTGCCGGAGGCCTTTGATGCCTGGGCGAAAGATCTGATCCGCAGTTTCGACAACTTTCGCGTGCTCTGCGCGGTGCGCGAAGGCCCGCGCGGGGTCGCAGGCGTCAATGCAGCCATAGAGCGCGAAGCACTGGCCCGTCACTGGCTGCAGAGGCGAGAGGCTTGGTATGAAGGCCGGCCCATCATGGTGTTGCGTAACGACGCCGCCCTGGGCTTCTTCAACGGCGACACGGGGCTGGTACTGCAGGCACCTGCCACGCCTGCTGGGCTCACCGGCTTGCGCGCCTGGTTCTTGCAAGGCGACAGCTTAAGAAGCGTTGCCGTTGCGCGCCTGCCTGAGGTCGAAACCGCCTATGCGATGACCGTTCACAAGAGCCAGGGCTCTGAGTTTGAACATGTCTTGCTGGTGATGCCGGACAGCGATTTTGCGATGCTCACGCGTGAGCTGGTTTATACGGGCATCACGCGTGCGCGGCAGTGGCTCACGGTGGCCCACCCTTCAGACGACGTTCTTGCCAGCGCGGTCAAGCGCCGCACCTGGCGCATGAGCGGCTTGCGTATCTGACGCAATCGGCGATGCGCGCGGACCTCAGTGCAAGACCAGCAAAGGCAATTTGCTACCGGCCAATACAGCTTTGGTTTGAGAGCCAAAGAGAAATTCGCCGAAGGCCCCGCGACCGTGCGTCACCATGACGATCATGTCGCAGCCCTGTGATTCGGCGGTCGCCATGATGGCTTTGTCCACGCGGGGCACCTGCTCGTAGATACCTTCGAATGGAACCTGCGCAGCTTTGGCAGCGGCTTCAAAACGTGCCAACACCGGTTGCGCGTGCGCGGCGGACTGGTGTTCGTAGGTCTGAATTTCCTGGTCCATGAGCGCCTTGGTGCGCGGGCTGCTGGGTAGCGGAGGCGCGGGCTCGGCTACGAAGCCCACGATGGCAGCGCCCAACTGCAGAGCCAGGTCGATGCTTCCAGCGATGGCGCGGTCCGTTAGCTCAGAACCGTCTACCGGAACGAGCAAGCGCTTGTAGGTCATGTTGGTGCTCCCATGCGAGGTTCAGGGGTGGCTTGGGCTGGCGCGCAAGTTGTCGCGAAAGTTAGACGAAGCCAACGGGCGGCGCCATGATCTGGCGCAAGGCTTCGCAAGGCTGGGTCGGACGTGTGTTAGCGGCCGTATGCTCGAGTCTTCCAATGTGGTCTTGCCGACCAGTGAGAAAGGACCTGCACATGCCCACCATCCGCGTCGAACTTTTTGAAGGCCGCACCGACGAGCAAAAGGCCGCGCTTGCTGCCAAGTTGACTGCCGCCTGCGTAGAGGCCATCGGCAGCAGCGCCGACGGCGTGGATGTCATCTTCTATGACATCCCGCGCAACAATTGGGCCACCGGTGGTGTGTTGTGGAGCGCGAAGGCGCCGCCCAAACCGGCCAGCTAATTGCCGTTCTGCGCCAGCAGCCCATCAGCGTCAAGACGCCGAGTTGTCGTCCAAAGGCAGTTCTGCTTGCGTTGCCAGGTAGCTGCCACCCGGCAGTCTGAACTCTTTCAGAGGCTGGATGGCGCTGTTCCACGGGTGGCTGTCGTCCAGGCAATAGCCTTGGCCGTAGAGCTGGCCGTGGCGCTTGAAGTCCCAATGACGTTCGAGAAATTCGAGGTAGTCACGGTCTTCGATGCCCTCGACGATCAGGGGCTTGTCGGCCATGTTGTGCCTCAGCAGCATGTCCAGCGAGCGCCGCACGTCGTCGCCGCGCACGTCCATGGCTTGCTTGAACGAGCGGTAGTCCATCTTGGTCATTTCAACCCGGTCGATCAAGGCTTTGCGCACGTCGGCGTGCCAATTGTTCAAGTCGTCGGCTGAGTAGCGCAGGTTGAAGTCAGCCTGCAGATTTTTCAAGCGCGGCAGGTACTGCCGTGTGGTGGTCTCGTTTACTTCAAACAAGACGTTGTGCGACAGGTCGGTGTAGTACCAGAGCAGAAACTTCTTGAAGTGCGGGCTGTCCAGCATGAACGGGTCGAGGTTGATCGAGAAGATCAAATTGCGAGCGCCGCTGTGGCCGGATTTGACTGATTCCGTCCGCAAGGTCGATACGGTTTTGATGGCCACCACGGCCAGGCACAGACGCAGCAGGCCGGGGTCGATGTCGCCGGCTGTGCGGCAGATGTCGTCAAAGCTCTCGCCCAGTGCACCCAGGCCCAAACATTCGAAACCCAATACCAGCGGCGTGGGCGTGGCTGGAGCCACCTGCACAATGGGCTCTAACTTGCAGCCCAAGGTGGTGACGAAGCGGCGGCTTGTGTCTGGCACGGCAGCCCATTCGTCGGCCGGCATGCTGTCTTTGAGAAAGCGCCGCACCTCAGCCGGAAAGGTCACGTAGGGAATGCTCAGCGAGGCTTCAGCCTGCAAGCGTCGGCGCTGCGCGGTGCTCAATGGCGAACTCGAAGCAGGTGAAACAGGTGAGGCAGGCGAAGCAGTGTGGACAGCACCGGGACCGGCATGAGCAACTGCAGCTGTAGGCTGACCGTTCAGGGACTTGCTGGCAGGGAAGCTGGAGCGGATCTGTTTAATCAAGCGCTGCCAGCCGCGCTCTTCCCATAAATTAATCCAGGAAAACTGGGCGAGCTGCTTGTTGAGTTCGCACTCTTCGAGCTTGACTGGAATCAGGGTCAGTTGCCCTGGGGCCGCAGCTTTCCAGGCATCAAGCGCCAGGCGCACATCTTTTTGCAGGATGCCGGTGCGTGTCATCGACTGGCGCGTCAGGCAAACCAGCACCACTTGAGCAGCCCGCACCGCACGCTTGATTTCGATCGCCCGGTCGGCCCCAGTGGGGAGATCGTCACAATCCAATCCGCATTCGATGCCTTGCAGTTTCAGCTGATCTTGAACGCGGCGTGCACGCGCGGCGTCGGGCCGCGCGAAGCTGAGCAATACCTGTGGCGCGTTGCCGCTGTCCATCGAACCATCCTTCTACCTGCACTTGCTAAAAAGTGTAGGAAGTCACAGGATTTTTATTGGCCTGAACTGTGAGGCACAGACCCAGCTATTCCCGCCTTGGCCAACGCCTTGGCCTACACCCCGGCCGAATGCTCAATTGAAAAAAGGCCGCGCGGCACCAGCCGGCGGCCAAACCCCTTTTGCAAGGCACTCGAAAATTCAGCTGCCGATCAGCTACCGATCAGGCCACCATCGTCTTTGGTGATGGCAATCGTGGCGGAGCGGGGGCGGGCGGTGGCGCCGCCGGCACCGTAGCCGGCGTTTCCGGGCCAGTGGCTGAGATATTTGCTGGGGTCTGCCACGTTGGCGCGGGTGATGGTCTCGCCCGGGTGCTGAATATTCACGAACAGGGTTTTGCCATCAGGCGTTTCAGCAGCGCCTGTCAGTTCGCAATCCACAGGGCCAACCAGGAAGCGCTTGAGCACATCGCTGGTGGGCTTCTTGCCCACGTAGGTGTCTACCGTCAGGGTCGTGCCGTCCGTGCGCGTGTAGCTCAGCGTGGTTTTCGCGCCGTCACCCACCTTGCCAGGAACGGCGGCCAGCATCATGCAATTGGTGACGTCGGTGTAGGAGCCGTCATCCGTCTGGATCCAGCACAGACCGGTGGTCCGGCTGAACCACAGGCCGTCCGGGCTGGAGAAGTCTTGGTCGGCCGTCAGTGATGACAAGTTGATGGTGCTGGCGTTGGCGCCGGACTCTGCGCCGAACAGGTAGACGTCCCACGAAAAGGTGGCGGCTGCACCGTTGTCGCCGGTTTCGCGCATGCGGATGATGTGGCCATTGATGTTGCCCGGTGAGCCTGCAGCGCCGCCGGCAAAGGAGTCGCTATAGGCCCGTGGGTTCGCGGCATCCAGTGCAAACTGGCCTGACGCGGGCTGCACCTTGCGGTTGCTGTTGTTGGTCAGCGTGTAGTAGATCTCACCAGTGGTGGGGTGAACCGCGCACCACTCGGGGCGGTCCATCTTGGTGGCGCCCACAGCATCGGCCGCCAGGCGGGCATTGATCAAAACATCACCTTGGTCGGCGAAGGTGTAGGCCGTGTAGCGGCAATCAATGCGTTGCTGATATTCAATTCCACCCAGCTGCCGCTGCCGTCTGCGGCGAACTTGGCTACGTACAGCTTGCCGCTGTCGAGGTATTTGTCGCCTGTCGCCACGCGGCTGCTGGAGGTGAGGTCAGCAACATCCCAATTGGCTGTGGAAACAAATTTGTAGATGTACTCGCCGCGCGAATCGTCGCCTTGGTACACAGCCAGGGGCTTGCCTGCGATCGGCAAACCAAAGGCTGCGCTTTCGTGAGCAAAACGGCCCAAGCGCGGTGCGCTTCTTGATGGTCGAAGTGCTGCTGTAGGGGTCGATTTCGACGATGTAGCCCATGCCATTCAGTTCATGGCGGTAGTCGTCCGTGCCGTCGGTCGAGGTGCCGGTTTTGCTGATGTTGAAGCGGGCGTATTTGTCGTCCGTGCCAGCGGTTTCCCAGCCGTGGCGGCTGGCGGCGCCTTGTGCGCGGCCATAGCGGTTGAGCGACGCCACGCCCTTGGCATCGATGCCGGTGCGTGCGGCGTTGTCGGCCGCGCCGCGCGTGAAGTAGCCGGCCCAGTTCTCTTCGCCTGTGAGGTAGGTGCCCCAGGGCGTGTAGCCCGTGCCGCAGTTGTTGATGGTGCCGCGTGTAGCCGTGCCGGCAGTGGAGTACTTGGTCTTGAGCAGTGCATTGCCCCGCGCCGGGCCCGAAAGCTCGACGGGCGTCAGCGGCGTGACACGCCGGTTGTAGCTGGAGGCCTGGACGTAACCGAACTTGCCGGATGTCTTGCGCACTTCAACCACGCTGACGCCGTGCGCCGGAATTTCTTTGTCGGCTTCAGCAACCGGCCTTGGGTTGGGTGTCACACCTGCGGCGTGCAGGAATTGGTCGGTCAGCGCTTCATGGTTCATCACCAACAGCCCACGCTCGCTGCTTGTTGGGTCGCGCAGAGTGCCGTCAGCAGACAGGCCGAAATACTCCATGCCGTCGTGGTGGTCGCCGCTGCGGGTTTCGAAGCCGGTGTCTGTGCCGTCGTTTTTGTATGCCGAAGTGGCCGCAGTCAGCGGGTCACCAACCGCAATCACAACGCTGGCGGTGTAGCCCGTCGGCACACTCACCACGTCCGCTACGCCTTTGGCAACGGCCGTGAAGCTGAGCTTGTCGAGTGTGGTGCTGCTGGTGGGCGTGTCGTCGCTGCCGCCGCAGGCCACCAGGCTCCATGACCCGAGCACCGCGGTGGCTGCAGAACCGACGCCACCGCGCAGAAGTGAGCGGCGCGACATCCGCGCGTCTAGAACTTCATTGAAGCTGATATTGCCGGATGTATTGAAGTCGACTTCTTCATCGTGCGCGTTCTTGGCCTGCGGCAGGTGCGGAGTTGATTTCATAAGCTCCTCGTTTCTTGGGCGTGTTTTGCGGCGTTGTTGCCTAACAGGAAGCAGTCTGCAAGAGCCGCATGTCATGTTCGTGACGGGTTTTGTTGCTTGTGGTTATGTAAATGTGCAAAAAGCACAGTTACAATAGGGGCTTCAGAACACCAATGCGCTCAACCGACAGCACAACCCCAAAACCATGAGCAAGCCAACCACTCCTCTAAAGCCCCTGCGCACGCCTTCGTCAGAAAACGACCCCGAAAACGACCACGACCGAGGGCTCTCAGGTGATCTTCACCGCATCCTCATCGACGCTTCACGCCGCGAATCGGCCGTCAGGCGCGGTGCTTTGCGCTGGTTGTGCGGGGCATTGATGGTGCCCTTGACCGGGTGCGGTGGCGGCAGTGATGACAGTGGTTCCAGCATCAGTACTTCCAGCACGAATACCACCACCACTGGCGGCTCAACATCCAACAGCACGAGCGGCACCGGCGCGTCCGGCACTTGCTCGGTCATCAATGAAGAGACGGCCGGCCCCTACCCGGGGGACGGCTCCAACAGCAACGGCAGCGGCATCGTCAACGCGCTGGCACTCAGCGGCATTGTGCGAAGCGACATTCGCAGCAGCGTGGCCGGAGCGGCAGGTGTGGCCACGGGCGTGCCTTTGACTGTGAAGATCGTGCTCGTTAACACCAACGGCAGTTGCGCAGCGCGGGACGCCTATGCGATCTACCTCTGGCATGCGGATTCACAAGGTCGGTATTCCATGTATTCGTCGGGCGTGACCGCTGAAAACTACCTGCGCGGCGTGCAGCCGACAGACAGCACGGGCACAGCCACCTTCGTCACCATCTTTCCAGGCTGTTACGACGGACGCATGCCCCACATGCACTTCGAGGTTTACCGCAGTTCGACCACGGCCACCAGCTTCAGCAACAAGCTGCGTACTTCACAAATCGCCTTTCCAAACGAAACATCCAGCGCGGTCTACGCGACCAGTGGCTACCCGACCAGTGCCAGCAACTTCGCGCGCATCAGCTTCGCGTCTGACAACGTTTTCAGCGACGGTGTCACCTTGCAAATGGCCACGGTCACCGGCAACGTGACGGACGGCTTTGTGGCGACGCTGACGGTCGGTATTGCTGCCTAGATTGACGGGCACTTTGCACGATGGCAGGTGGGGCCCGCGGTGTACAGTGCCGCAGTCTTTATGCAAAAAAACCACAACACTCAAGCCAATGACCAGCCCACGCCAGTGCAAACTGCGCGCGTGGCGTTGGTCGCCATTGGGCGCAACGAAGGTGATCGCCTTCGGGTGTGCCTGCAGTCAGCTCGGCGCGCAGGCTTGCCAGTGGTTTACGTCGATTCCGGGTCGACAGACGGCTCAGCCGATATGGCGCGCGCCATGGGCGCAGAAGTGGTGGGCCTCGACCTGTCAATTCCGTTTACCGCAGCGCGTGCCCGCAACGAAGGATTTGCTCGCTTGGTGCAAGTGTGGCCTGGCGTCGAGTTTGCGCAATTCGTCGATGGCGATTGCGAACTCCAAAATGGCTGGGTTGATCAGGCATTGAGTTTTCTGGACCAAAACAGCGGCCACGCTGTGGCTTGCGGCCGGCGTCGCGAACGCTTCCCGGAAGCCACCATCTATAACCGGCTGTGCGATTTCGAATGGAATACACCCGTTGGCGATGCGCTGGCCTGCGGCGGCGACGCATTGATTCGCCGGCGTGCGTTTGAACAGGTTAAGGGCTTCAATCCGTCCGTGATTGCGGGCGAAGAACCTGAGATGTGCGTTCGCCTGCGCGCGGCTGGCTGGCGCATTCGCCGGCTCGACTGCGAAATGACACTTCACGATGCGGCCATGACACATTGGTCACAGTGGTGGATGCGCCACCTGCGCGCGGGGCATGCGTTTGCCGAGGGGTTTCACCGCCATGGCGCTGCCCCTGAGCGGATGTGGCGGCAAAACGTGATCAGCAACTATGTCTGGGCACCACTGATGCCTTTGTGGCCCTTACTGTGGTTGAAAATTTGGCGCCAGGGCCAAGGCGCTCTTTACGCCACCTTCATCACCTTGTCCAAATTGCCGCAAGCGTTGGGCCAATTGAAATTTCACTGGAACCGGTTGGCCGGCAAACAGCAGGGCTTGATCGAATACAAGTGACGGCAGCGCAGACTTGCCGTCAAGGCCGCCGCCGGTTCAAGCGGCAGCGGGCGTCGCTGGTGGTGCAAGGGCCAGCGAGTCGCCGTGCCACAAAGCACTGTGGCGCAGTAGGTCGCGCACAAAGTAGGGTGCCGTTGATCCAGTTTTGCCTTGCAAGCGGTGGCGAAAACGCGCCAGCGGAATGACCAGCGCCAGGCACAAATCCATACAAGCCGTGTACGCGCGGCCATGGTGGCGCACGAAATAGCGTCGCCGCGATTCAAACCAGTAAGAAGGCAGGCGGCGCGGTGCTGTCTTGCGTTCGTTCACACCGCTGCTCTGGCCCACCAGGTGCACCACGCGGCTGGCCGGCACATGCCAACACTGCCATCCGGCATTGAGTGCGCGGTGCAGGTAGTCCGTCTCTTCGAAATAGAGAAAGAAGCCTTCGTCCATGAGGCCCAGTTGCTCTAAGACTTGGCGTCGCATCAACACAAAGGCACCCGACACCCACTCTACCTGCAAGGGCTGTTCAGGAATGCCCATGCTGGTGAGATGCTTCGCGAACAGGCGGTCGAGCAGGCCCAAGCTGGTGTGAAAAAGCAATTCGCTCATGAAACTGGGGAAGCGGAATGCGCACACTTGCGGCGTGGTGTCCCGGTCTTCGCTGCGACCGCCCGCCATGCCCACTTCGGGCCGTGCTTGAACAAAGTCCAGCAGCAGCCGTAGCGCACCGGGGCGCACGAGGGTGTCGGGGTTGAGCATCAGCACAAACGGCGCTCGCGGTTCCTGCGCCAATGCGCGCCTGAAGGCCACGTTATTGCCAGCAGCAAAGCCGTTGTTGCCGGGCGACTGGATAAGTTCGGCCCAATGTTGCCAACCGCGCGCCTTTATGCCGTCAGCCACTTGTTGACCGGCACCGTCGGGTGAATCGTTATCGACGACCCACACGCGCGTGGGCGGCAAGGACGCCAATTCGGGCTCGATGGAGGCCAGGCAGTCCAAGGTCATCGGGGCCAGCTTGTAGGCCACGATGACGATGATCAACTGAGCTGCTGATGGGCTGGATTGGGTCGTCTGCGAGGTGGATAGGGTCATACAGGGCGTTGGCTGGCGCAGCCCCTAGACCTTTCCCAGCTTGTCGATGACACGCCGAAGCAAGGAAACCAGGACACGCACGTTAGGCTCCAGCACCATATTGTCGTGGTTGCCGGGCACTTCAAAAACCTGCAATTCGCCGGCATAGGGCGTCCAGAAATTGTCCTCGCGCACATAGTTGCGCTCGGCATCCACCATGCGCCCACCGCCAAGGCGGAACTTCACGGCCAGTTTGGGCCTGAACAGGGCGACTTTCACGGGGACTTTTGTGAGTTTGTATCGAGCCAGCGAGCGCCAGAACGCTTCGCCAATGCGTTGCGACTGGAAGCTGACAGTCTCGGCGCTTTGCTCCCGTGAGGCCAGCTCGCGCCTTTGGCGCTTCTCGCGCTCCCAAGCGATACGCGAAGTGATGCGATTGCCGATGACGGCAATGCCTTCACCCTGTGCCGACTGCACCAGCATGTTCAGCTTGTCGCCGACGGTAAACCGAGGTATCTCGCGCGCCGGGGTGTCGAGCATCAATACGGACAAGACTTGTTCGCCTTTGGCCAGCAGTTGCCGAGCCATTTCATAGGCCACCAGCCCGCCGCCGGAGAATCCGCCCAGCAGATAAGGCCCGTTGGGCTGAACCTGCAGAATTTCTTTGATGTAGTCGCTTGCGGCTTCTTCGAAGGTTTCGTGCGGTGCTGTGTCGCCATACAAACCACGCGCCTGCAAAGCATAGAAGGGACGTTCCTCCCCCAGCAAGTGGGCCAGGTGGCTGAGGTTCAACACATTGCCAAACATGCCAGCCACGATGAAAAGCGGCGTGCGGCCCCCAGCCGGACCGGGGTGCATGGGCACGACATGCTGGAACTGGACGACCGGCGCGGCCGCTGCCGTTGCCTGCGCAGTCTCTGCCTCTGTACTTTCAACGTAAGGCGCGCCGCGTACACGGGTGGCCAGACCTTCGATCGTGGGTGCCTGCATCAGCACCGACATGGGGAGGTCGATTTTCAGTTTGTCGCCAATCTCATTGAACAGCCTAACCGCTATCAACGAGTGACCGCCCAAGTCGAAAAAGCTGTCGCGGATGCCGACACCTTCCACGCCCAGCAGCTTGGCCCACAACTCAGCCAGCGTCTTTTCGGTGGCATCGCGCGGGGGCACAAAGTCGCTGTCGAGCTCGGGCCGCGAGAAGCGCGCGGTGTCGCCTGCAGACTGGACCATTTGAGACAAGCCAGCAGCCTGGCTCATCAGCGCTTCAACGCGCATGGAGCTGATGATGGATTCCGCTTGCAAGGGTGCCGCCAGCAAGCGCGCCAAAGCGCTCAGACCTTCTGCGGGCGTGATGCCTTGAGTGACGTTGTGTGCCAGAGCCATTTCGCCGGGCGATTGCGGTTTGGCGCGGCTTCCAGCCGTTTCACCAGCTTCAATGCCTTGCGCTGCCGCCGTCGGCTTGGGTGCCTGCAAATGCCCTTCGATGCGGCGCAGTGTCAGGCGGTCCACTTCGACCAGCACACGTCCTTCCAAGTCGCACAGCGTGACATCGAAGGACGCGAAATCGCTGGTGGCGTCACCATCGCTGGACAAGCGCAACCAACTCACAAGTTCGGTTTGCAGCGGCCCGTGAAAGCGCAAGCCACGGTAGGAAATCGGGGCCCACAAATGTTGAGCAACCTCTTGCGCTGCGTAGCCCGGAATGAGGTCCATGGCACAGCCCGTGGCGATATCCAGCAGCCCTGGGTGTAGCGCGTGGGTTTGAAAGTCAGCCTCGAATTCGGCCGCTAGCTGCAGGCGGGCCGTTGCCTCGCGGTGGCCCAGGCGCAGTTGCCTGAGCACTTGCCAACGCGGTCCAAATCGCAGGTGATGTTCTTGACGGGTGCGCAGCGCGGCGGTGCCAGAGGCTTTGCTGACATTCGCGGCGCAGCGTGCCTCGATTTCGGCCAGCGGTAAAGGTTCGGGCGCAACGATGGGTTCAACGGTAACCCGGCCGAGCGCGCAGCGCTGGTAGCGCCCATTGCCGCCTTGGCTTTCCGCCAGCAACTCAACGGTCCATTGCTGTATGTCGCGCTTGAGCACCACTTGAAAGCCGGTGGGGCTGGCGGACGAAACAAACAAGGGCGCCTCGAATACCAAACCATGCAGATGCCACG
Organism: Rubrivivax sp.; assembly: GCA_965249635.1. Lineage (GTDB taxonomy): Bacteria > Pseudomonadota > Gammaproteobacteria > Burkholderiales > Burkholderiaceae_C > Rubrivivax. Next base: position 2,012,925 of record OZ252249.1, read on the forward strand.
GCCCGGTTTCGCCGAGCTCATTCAATGCCGCACGAATCAACTCCAGGTAGCCCGTGCCTGGCAAAAGAGCGTCGCCATTGCCCAGGCGGTGTTCGTTGATGACCCAGTCTAGAGTGGTGAGTGAGCCGGTAAAGCGATGAACCGAGACGGTGCCTTCCCGGGTGACGGCATGCTGTGCAAACTGTTTGTTGCGGACCGGTACTTGCTCTGCATGGGTGGCCGCCGTGGCGCTGGCCTCGCCTGCTGCAGGCGCGCCGAGTTGGCCCACCATGCCGACATCTTTCCAAATGCCCCAGCCGATGGCTGTGACGGGGTAGGGCCTGGCTCCTTTGCAAGACTGCGCAAAGGCATTGACAAACGAACTCGCGCCAACATAGTCGACTTGGCCGGCTGGGGCCACGTGCGCGCTGGTGGACGAAAACAGCAGCATGAAATCGAGCGCGCTGTCTTTGAAGAGCTCATCCAGGATGAGCGTGCCGTAGACCTTGGCGCTGAAAACGTCTTCAATGTCGCGTGCGCTCTTCATGGCGATCAGGCTGTCGCGAATGGTGCCAGCCGCGTGGAAGACGCCGTGGACGGTCCCGAAAGTCTTGCGCATGTCGGCTAGCGCATCTTTCATGCTGTCGGCCACAGCCACATCGGCGGCAACAGGCAGTACGGAAGCGCCCAAGGACTCCAGGTGCCTTACTTGCAAGATCGCGCGCGAGATGCTGTCATGCGACCCGTTTTGGGCTAACCAAGCGTCCCAGTCGGTACGCTGGGGCAAAGGCGTGCGGCCGACCAGCACCAGCTTGGCTTTAACCTCGCGAGCCAGCCAGCCGGCGATCACGCCGCCAATGCCACCAAAGCCGCCTGTGATGAGGTAGACGCCCTGCGCTCGCAGCTTCGGTTGGGTTTCAGCGCCTGCTGCTGGGGCTGGAGCCAAATGACGCTGCCAGCGCACACCTGCGCGCCAGGCGTTGATTCGACAACCCGGAGCCGCGCTCAGTTCCTCGGTAAGGTCGTCCTGGAGCTGGCGCAAAGCTGCAGGTGAAATGGGCGCAATGGCTGCGCCGGCACGCGGCTTCAAGGCGCGCCCAGCTGCTAATTCAGAACCGACGCCGAAATCCACGTCGACGAAGCTGCAGGTCAGTGAAGGAAATTCGCGCGGTGCTACTGCGCAAGGCCCCAGCGCCGTCGCTTTGTCTGGAAACACCAGTGATTCGGCACGCACACGCTGTGAGCCGTTGGCGAAGACGACCAAGTGCAGGCCTTTGTCTGCCACGCCCGAACGCGACAAGGCCCGCACCAAATGGAACAAAGAATAAAACCCGTGTTCTTGATTGCGGTGGAAGAACGTGCTGCCGGGGCGGAAGGCGCGGTCCAGGGTAACCAACCAGCCGTGTGCAATGCGGTCGGGCACCAAATCGCGCTCCACCAAGGCGTCCAGAAGTTCTTGGTAGCCCGTACCACCAGCCTCGGCGGCCAAGGTGTAGGTGCTTTCGTTGACCTGCGCAAAGGTGTCGCCTGGCAGTACGGCAATCACGCGCTGACCCGTTGCACGCAACTGCTGAAGCAATGCGCCGCCAAAGGCGTCACCCGCTGCAAAAACCAACCAAGTGTGCGAGCCCACGTCGCGTTCAATGACACCTTGCTGCACCCAATGAGGCGCTGCAAACCAGTCGGCCATTTGGGCCTGCTTCATGGGCCGCTGGGTGTCGGCCTGAGCCTTTACCGAACCCGCACCTGGCGCGATCCAATAGCTGGCGTGCTGGAAAGCGTAGGTCGGTAAGGCCAGGCGCCTGCGGCCCGCACCCCACAGCCGTTTGGTGTCAAACACCAGTCCGTGCGCCCAAAGCCGGCCCATGACCGTTCGCAGATAAACCTGATCGGGCGTGGTGTCGTCTGGATGCCGCAGCGTAGAGATCACGCGTTGAGCCGGCGCGCGCGGGTTTTGGCGCGTCAAGGCGCCCAGGATGTTGCCGGGGCCGACTTCAAGAAATACCAAGTCGTCCGACTGGAGCAGGGTTTCAATGCCATCGGCAAACAAGATCGACTGGCGCAAATGCCGGACCCAATATTCAGGGTCGCGCGCGTCTTTCGGGTCCAGCCAGCCGCCGGAGTTGTTGGAGACAATTTTCAGCTGGGGTTCGCTGAGTTTGATGCTCTGCAGGTAGGCGCGAAAGCGCGGCAGGATGCCATCCAGCAAACGCGAATGCGCTGCCACATTGACTTTGATGAGCTGGGAATCGATGCCTTGTTCAGTGAGGCGGGTGGCCAGCGCCTGCAGCGCTGCCGGCGCGCCAGAGACCACGGTCATGCGTGGGCTGTTCACTGCCGCAATGTCGAGGTCATCACCGATCAATGGCCGGACGTCGGCAACGGGCAACTGAATACCCAGCATGCCACCTTCCGGCGCGTCATCCATCAATTGCCCTCGAAGCAGCAGCAATCCCAGCGCATCTTCCAAAGTAAAAACACCCGCCACACAGGCGGCGGTGTTTTCGCCCATGCTGTGGCCGATCACGATGTCGGGTTTGACGCCGTAGTGAATCCACAATTGCGTGAGCGCGTATTCAACGAGGAAAGTCAGCGGCAGTTGCGCTGAAGGCTTGGCCAGTTCCTCAGCCAGCAGGGCTGCTTCACTGCTGCTCAAATCCGCAGGCAACAGCAAGGGTCGCAGGTCGACACCGAAGCGGGTTTGGAGAATCTTCAAACCCCGGTCAATGTGTTCGCGGAAAACGGGCTCCGTGTCGTACAGACCGCGACCCATGTTGACGTACTGCGCACCCCCACCGGGGAACATAAAGACCACGCGCGGTTGTTCAATTTCGTGCACATGGTTGTACACGCGGCGCGCGTCAGGCGTTTCGATCAGGCTGATGGCTTCTGCGGCATCGCGAACGGCCAGCACGCGACGATGTTCAAAAGCGCGCCGCCCCTCTTTGAGCGTGAAGGCCACGTCAGCCAGTTCGGCCTGTGGGTTGTCGCGCAACCAGGTGGCCAAGCGCTGTGCGTTTTGATCGAGTGCTTTGCGGTTGCGCCCGGACAGCACCAGCAATTGCGGTGATGCGTCCTTGGGGCTCGGCGGGCGTTGAGGCGCCTCCTCAAGCACAACAAAGGCGTTGGTGCCACCGACACCCAAAGAGTTGACACCCGCACGCCGTGGCTGCGCGCCACGTGGCCAGCTGGCCGCTTGCGCCGCAACACGGAACGGGCTGGAGTCAAAGTCGATGCGCGGGTTGGGCGCTTCGAAATGCAGCGACGGCGGAACGTACGCGTTCTCCAAGGCCAGCGACGTTTTGATCAAACTGGCGACACCGGCCGCCGTGTCCAGGTGACCGATGTTGGTTTTGACCGAACCAACTTGGCAAAAACCTTTGCGGTCCGTTGATGCACGAAAGGCTTGGGTCAGGGCTGCAATTTCGATGGGATCACCCACCGGCGTCGCAGTGCCGTGGCACTCAATGTATTGAATGGAGTCTGCATCAACGCCTGCCAGCTCCAGCGCCTCCGATACGCAAGCCGCCTGGCCATCGACGCTTGGTGCCAAGTAACCCACTTTGCGTGATCCATCGTTGTTGATGGCGCTGCCTTTGATGACGGCGTGAATTTTGTCGCCGTCGCGCAAGGCGTCTTTGAGACGTCGCAGCACCACAGCACCGGCGCCGCTGCCAAAAACCGTGCCCTTTGATCGGTGGTCGAAAGAGCGGCAGTGGCCGTCCGGAGACAGCACTTCGCCTTCTTTGTAGTGGTAGCCCAGGCCATGCGGAATTTCGATGGTGACGCCACCAGCCAAGGCCATGTCGCACTCGCCCGACAACAAGCTTTGCACCGCCATGTGCGTGGCAACCAGTGAGGTTGAACAGGCCGTCTGCACATTGACGCTAGGGCCTTGGAGATTAAACGCGTAGGACACGCGTGTGACCAAAAAGTCCTTGTCGTTGCCGGTGTGCCGAAGCAGGAACATGCCGACGTTTTCGACGAGCTCGGGGTTGCTGAGCAAGTTCAGCGAAAAGTACGCCCCCATGCCACAGCCGCCGAACAGGCCGATCGAGCCGGAAAAATTTTCGGGCACATGGCCGGCGCTTTCAAGGGCTTCCCAACACACTTCGTAGAAGTGACGGTGTTGTGGGTCAAGGATGCCGGCTTCTTTGGGGCTGAAGCCAAAAAACTCAGGGTCGAACTTATCGACGTTCTGCAAAGGCGCGCCAGAGCGCACGTAGTTGGGGTCGGCCAAGGTGGCGCTGGATACACCACGTTCGAGCAGTTCGGCTTCAGAGTAGGCGCGCACAGATTCATGCCCCGCCGCCAAGTTCGCCCAATATTGCTCGGGGTTTTGCGCGTCCGGAACCCGGATTGCCATACCCACAATGGCGATATCGCTGTCGTTGACGTCTTCAGTCATGAATCACGGTGCTGTGTTCACGCGGATTCGAGCAGCACAGCGCATTCAGAGTAGGCAATGGCATCCAAGGTCGACGGGCAAAAGGACTGGTGTGCTGCAAGTTTCAACTCAAGCTGGGTGATCGGCTGTTGCCGCGCGGCGGCGTTGCTGCATCGCATTGCGCCGACCCTGCGCGCGTGCTTTGCCTGATTGCGCTGCCTCGTCGTCTTCGCCACCCTTGTTCAAGTAAGCACACAGGCTGTGAATGGTCGGGAAGCGGAAGATGTCTGTGATGGTCAATTCGCGTTGCAGTTCCTGCTTCAAACGGCGGTGGGCTTGAACGGCCAATATCGAATGGCCTCCCAGGTCGAAGAAATTATCGCGTGTGCCCACCTGCGGTAGCTTGAGGACGTCGCGCCAAATGGCAGCAATCGCTTCCTCGAGTCCGCCTTCGGGCTCCACAAAGACCTGGCTATTTGTCGTCGTAGCGGTGCCGCTGTCGGGCGCAGGCAGCGCCTTTCGATCGATCTTGCCATTGGGTGTTTGCGGCAGGGCACTCAGAACCACCAAGTGCGCAGGAACCATGAAATCGGGCATCTTGTCGCGCAACTGGTCGCGCAGCACGGCTTGATCGATCACTTGACCGGGCGCGGCAACCAGATATCCAACCAGTCGAAGATCACCCGGCGAGTCTTCGCGGGCGACCACAACCGCCTCGCTGACCGCAGGGTTGGCCAGCAGGCCGGCTTCAATTTCGCCGAGTTCGATGCGGTAGCCGCGCACTTTGACCTGGTGATCCAAGCGCCCCAGAAACTCGACCATCCCGTCCTCACGCTGCCGTGCGAGGTCGCCGGTGCGATAGACCCGACCGCCTGCGGCGCCCTGGAACGGATGCGGCAGGAACCGTTCGGCCGTCAGCTCTGGCCGATGCAGATAACCACGTACAACGCCGAGGCCACCAATGACCAATTCGCCTGGCACACCGACAGGCAGGGGTTGCTGGCGGCGGTCGAGGATGTAGACGGCCTGGTTTGCCAGCGGGCGACCCAAGGGCACTTGGCCTTTATGTTGCTTATCCAGCGGATGCACGGCCGACCAAATGGTGGTCTCGGTGGGGCCGTACATGTTCATGACGCGGCCTTCGATCAGGCCATTGAGTTCCTGCGCCAGTGGCGGTGGCAAGGCTTCGCCGCCGACCATCATGCACTGCAGCCCGGCCATTCCTGCCTTTGCTGTGTCGTCCAGCATGAGCATGCGCGCCATGGACGGGGTGCACTGCAAGTGCGTGATCCGGTGTTTGCGCAACAGCCCGGCCAAAGTGAACTGCGGGTCCAGCGCTTTGGGCGGTGCCGACAGTTTGCGCAGTTGATTGAGGAAGGGCAGGTGGTCCAGAACCGAGGTGGAATCAACACCAAAGTCGATCAAACATGCGACGTCGTCCACGCCGATGGCCTTGATCGAGTCGATCATGGCGATGCAGCTTTCAGGCGTTCCAAAAAGCCCGCTGGTTTCGTAGTAGCGCTCGAACGAGTGCTCCAGCAAAGCGTCCAGTTCGTCTTTGGCCAGGCTTTGCAGGTCAATGCCGCCCAGCGCGTCCCGGTTCTTGAAGGCGGGGAAGCTCCAAGCGTATTGCTTGACCAAGTTGAGCGAGCTGCGCAGGTATTCAATCAGCGGCTGCTTGACCTTGGCGCGCACGCTGGCTTCGTCTGGGCCAACGAAGGTGTGCAACATCAAGGACACAGTGCCGTCTCCAGCGTGCCCTGCATCCTTCCAGGCTTGACGATAGGCGGCCAGCTTGTCTTTTAGCTCTTCAACCGTTTGCCCCAGCAGATGGGTCAACACATTGGCGCCGACGCGACCAGCAGCGATGAAGGTTTCAGGATTGCCGGCAGAGGTCACCCAAAATGGGAGTTCCTTCTGTACCGGCACCGGCATGATGCGCGTGGCGACGGTCTCGCCCAAGGGGTTCTCAAACCCGACGGCTTCGCCGCGCCACAAGCGGCGCACCATGTCGATGTTCTTCAACATGATGTTTTTGTTGTCGGCGAAGTTTTCTGGCTTCAATACGAAATCGTTAGGTTGCCATCCGGATGCGAACGACAAGCCCACGCGGCCGTTGGAAATGTTGTCCACCACCGACCATTCTTCGGCGACCCGCAATGGGTGGTGCAAAGGCAGAACCACGCTGCCCGCGCGAATTTGAACGTGCTCGGTCACCGCTGCGATGGCGGCGCCGGTGACCGACGGGTTGGGGTACAGGCCACCAAAGGCGTGGAAGTGTCGCTCGGGCGTCCAGACAGCAGAAAAGCCGTGCTGGTCGGCGTACTTCGCGCCGTCCAGCAGCAAACGGTATTTGTTGGTGCCGCCCTGCGCTTCGTCGCTTGAAAAGTAAAACAGGCTGAAGTCGAGTGGCCGGTCCGCGTGTGGCCCGCGTGCGATTGTGTTGGTGGAGCGATCTTCATCGCTGGAGATGACGACATGGAAACCGCGTGCAAGGGTCCAGCAGAGCTCAAGCACCGAGATGTCGAAGCTCAAGCTTGTGACGGCCAACCAGGTTCCGGGCTTTTCTGTGCCCAAATGCGCGTCCATGCCCGCAAAGAAATTCACCACGTTGCGGTGTTCCACCATCACGCCTTTGGGCTGACCCGTGGAGCCGGAGGTGTAGATCACATAAGCCAAATGGCGCGGCTCGGCGCCACCGTCAAAGGCTTGGTCAGATTCCTGGCTGATCGCGGGCCAATCGGAATCGAGGCACAAGCTTTGAGCGCGGTGCTTGGGAAGCTCACCGAGCAGGCTTTGTTGGGTCAGCAGAACGGCCACTTTGGCATCGTCGACCATGTAGGCTAGGCGATCTCGCGGGTAGGTCGGGTCCAGGGGTACGTAAGCCCCTCCGGCCTTGTGAATGCCCAGCAAGCCCACCATCAAGTCAACGGAGCGCTCGGCCATCAGACCGACCAGCACGTCGGGCCCGACACCCATGGCAGCCAGGCGTCGTGCCAGTTGATTGGAACGGCGGTCGAGTTCGGCGTAGGTGAGGGTGGTGCCCTGGCAGGTCACTGCTGCTTGGGCCGGAGTGCGCGCGGCTTGTTCGGCGAAGAGCCGATGAACGCAGGCATCGCTGCGCCAAGCGGCTGTCGTGGCGTTCCAGCCGTCAAGCACCTGGTGCCGCGTATGGGCTTCGAGCAGTGGCAAATCGGCCAATGGCCTGTTGGCATCCTTGTCCGCCGCTGCCAGCATTTGCCCAAACTGGCTTTGCAGGGCCGCCACGTGGCCCCGCGACAGCTTGCTGCCATCGAAGAGCCAGCGGCTGCTCAAGCCGTCCTCGGTAAAGGCCACCGTCAATTCGTGACCAGCGTGACCCTGCGCTTGGTCCAAGTGCTGCACAAGCTGCACGGCAACCGGCGTTTGGCGCGGGTCTTGGGTGACGGCCTGCGCGCGCAAATCTGGCGTGCGCGCCACAGCATCGACAGCATAGGTCCCTCGTTTGCGCAATTGCGCAGTTTCTGCCACGACAGCAGCCTGCAGGCTCGCAAAGGGCAAGTTGAAGTCAAACGACAAGCGCATCGGCACCTGGTCCGCAAACCAAGCCGAGGACGCGCCCACACGCTGGCGTAGGGCCGTGTCGGAGAATCCCAAATCAAAGCTGTCCTTGTCGCTCAGTCGGGCCACCAGCCCTGCAAAAATGGCGACCATCGACAGGCTTCGCTCAACCGGGGACGTGGGGCCAGCCGGATGTGTCGCGTCTAGCGCCAGAGCTTCTGGCTGCATGAAGGGTGCGCTGCGGTCGATGTAAGGTAATTCGACACGCGTTTGGCTCTCCAGGCGGCGAAGCCAAAAATTCTCATGAGCAGCGACTTGGCTGTTCAAAGCAGTCAGTTGCTCGGCATCTGCGCCGCCGAGCAGTTCGAGCTGCGCACCCAACGTCAAACCCCATTCGCTAGCTGCTTCAGCGCTGGTCACCTCGCGGCCACAAGTGGCTGTCAGGCGCATCAGGCGAATGTCGTGATCACCCGTCGCTACGGTGATGCTGTGCTCATCGATGGCCACGACGGTGCCCGGTGTCGCGCCCGAAGCGGCTTGCGCCAGCTCGGCACGCGTCAGCAACAGCACGCGGCCAGCTTGGACGATCTTGGCCGAGCCCACTGGATTGGCGTAAGTGCCGAAGTCAAGTGCCCGCACCAGCGTGGCGATCTGCTGTGCCGACTGCGTCCACCGCACCGTGCACGCCGCTTCGGGCCGGTCTTTGCGACCGTAGTAGTGCACCAAGGCTTGGGTTTGGGCTTGCCCGCGAAGCTGCCCGCTTTCGAGGCCGTCCATCAATTCTTCGAAACCTTCGATCCCGGCCTCGTAACAGCGCGTGTTCAGTGTGAGGGCTGTTTCATGGGGCGAGATTTCGAAGTGCTTTTGCACCAAGATATCGCCTTGGTCCACTTGTGCCGTCATGCGGTGCCAAGTGATGCCGTAGCTCTGAGCACCGTTCAACAAAGCCCACACCGGTGTGTTCAGCCCTGCGTAAATGGGCAGCGGGCCGTCATGGAAGTTGATGGCGCCCTGCGCCGGCAGTTCAATGACCTCGGCGGGAAGCACCGCCAAGTTGGTCACGCTGAACAAGTAATCGAAGCGGTCCAAATCGGCGGCGACCAACAAGGCTGCCGCATCCGGCAGCACGCGCACCCCGATGCCGACCGCCCATTGACGTACCGCCGCGCTGCCGGTGACGACAGCTGCAAGTTCATGCCCGCGTTGCTTCAGTACCTCCGCACATTGGATGAGCAGCGATTCGCCCCCGACCAAGACACAGCGGTAGGGTTCGTGGGCACGGTTCTGAATGGTCGTTGACATGATTTGTCGGATATGAGGAGGGCGTGTCACCGACGGCGTCGCCCCACCTCGCCGGGTGGCAAGGTGGGGCGAGTCCTGATGTTCATTTTGTATCGGCAACAGTGGTCGGAATTTGAGGTCTCGACCATGGTCAATTGTGCCGTTTGGGTTGTGGGGTCTTATCCCTAGAGTGGCGTTTCGTGGCTGGCCTCTAGGCCTCGGAATAGAGCTTTTGCGCGAGGCGGCGTTCGCGCTCTTGGATGACATCGATAAACGCTTGCGGGTTGCTTAAACCCCCAAAGGTCTCAAAACCGCGCTCCAAGAAGGCCTGCAGGTCCTTCAAGCCCGCAGCGCGCGCGGGTAAACGCATCAGACGCAGCGCGTGGCCCAGGGCGGGGTGTGTGGTGTATCGCACCAAACGCTGCCCAATCAAGCCGACGCAAGCGATTTGACGTTCTCGCAAACGGGGCTCGCCCACTTGGCGCCAGGCTTGCCCATAAGTGATGGTGTTCAGTGACACCCCTTCAGGCACGCACTGGGCCATCCGCGAGTCCAGCGATTCTGACAACGCGTGCAGCTCAGCAAGCAAGCTGACGGTCTCGGCGACATCGGCAGAAAACAGGCGCGCGATGGTCGGAACAATGCGCTCAAATTGCGCGTCGCGCTGCAAAAAATCTTGTGACCCGTAAAGTTCGTCCAGGAAGAAGCGAGCCGCCGCTTGTGTCGCAGGTGACGACAAAAGGTCCCGATAGGTATGGCGGAACCGCTCAGCTTGGTACTCACGTATCTCTTGCGCACGGGCGGCCAGAGCCGGGTTGGCGCGGCGCTGCTGCCGCTCCTGGGCCACCGCGTGCAAGAAGCTGAGAATCCGCTTGGAGCGTTCTTCTGCGGTCACTTGATTTCTTGTCTCTCGCTTTCCAATTGGATATCTGAGGGCCATGAAAAAAGCCCCGGCAAGCGGGGCTTCGGCCTGTTACAAATAAAAGGCGACTTGCATCAGCGTGGTAGCCCGCCTTTTAGAGCTTGGCGCTCTGCATGTAGCTGTCAAAGCGCGCTTCGGTAAAGCGGAACCACAAATTGGCATCCCGGCGGAACGCACTGTAGTCGGCGTAGACCTTCTTCCAATTCGGGTTCTTCGCGCCGATTTCGTCGTAAAGCCCCATGGCTTCCTTGAAGGCGGCATCCATCAAATCTTTGGGGAAGGGGAACAGCTTGGCGCCACCGGCCACCAGTTGCTTCAACGAAGCAGCATTGCGGTAGTCATATTTCGCTTGCATGTCGGTGTGAGCGTAGGCGGCAGCACAAGTCACGATGGCCTTGTTCTCAGCCGACAGGCCTTCATACGCCTTGCTGTTGATGTAGAGGTCCAACTGGGGACCGCCTTCCCACCAGCCGGGATAGGCGTAGTTCTTGGCCACTTTGTAGAAGCCCAACTTCAGGTCGTCGTAGGGGCCCACCCATTCGGCGGCGTCAATCGTGCCTTTTTCGAGGGCTTGATAAATTTCACCGCCCGGGATGTTTTGTGGCACGCCACCGATGCGTTCCACCACCTTGCCAGCAAAGCCGCCGACGCGGAACTTGGTGCCTTTGAAGTCAGCCAGTGACTTGATTTCCTTGCGGAACCAGCCACCCATCTGCGCCCCGGTGTTGCCCATCGGGAAGTTGATGATGTTGTAGCCGGCGTAAAACTCACGCATCAATTTAAGGCCGTTGCCTTCATACATCCAAGCCGTCATTTGCCGGCTGTTCAGGCCAAACGGGATGGCACAACCCAGCGCAAAGGTTTCGTCTTTACCGAAAAAGTAATAAGGTGCTGTGTTAGCCATTTCGACTGTGCCGGCCTGAACCGCGTCGACCACGCCAAACGGGGGCACCAGCTCGCCGGGAGCGTGCGTCGTGACGATGAATTTGCCGCCAGAAAGCTCTTTCACCTTGGCGGCAAACACGTCGTTGACGCCAAAGAGCGTATCCAGGGACTTCGGGAAGCTGGACGTCAGGCGCCAGCGAATCTCTCCGCTGGTCACCACCGCTGGCGCCGCTGCTGAAGCAGCTGCAGGTGCGGCGGCTTCTGGCTTTTTACCGCAGGCCGCAAGCAAACTGGCGCCTGCCGCAGCAACGCCAGCGATGCCGGCACCGTTAACAAAGGAACGACGCTCCATATCGATCTCCTAAAAATAGGGGCAAGGGCCCCAAACCACTCACACGGGATGATTCTAGAAGGCATGCATCCGACGGCTACGGGGGGGTTTCCCCGTGGCGATCCCGGCGCGTCGGAGAGCCTTTCGTCAAGCCTGCTCGACAGGGCGAATCAGGAGCCTGCAAGCTTCATTCGGTCGATCAAAACCGAACCCACCGACTTCGATCCCATGGTGTAAACATCGCTGCCTATGGCCTGAATGCCCTTGAGCATGTCCTTGAGGTTGCCGGCGATCGTCACCTCTTGAACGGGGTGGACGATGCGCCCCTTTTCAACCCAAAAACCCGAGGCGCCACGCGAATAGTCGCCCGTCACGCCATTGACGCCTTGGCCCATCAGTTCGGTCACAAACAAGCCGCGATCCAATTTTCGCAGCATGGCCGGCAAGTCGTCGCCCGGCTGCGTGCGGCGGCTGGTCAGTGCCAGGTTTTGCGAACCACCCGCGTGGCCGGTGGTGCGCATGCCCAGTTTGCGCGCGGAGTAGCTGCTCAGAAAATAGCCTTGCAGCAGTCCTGCCTCAACCACCTTGCGTGTGCGCGTGCGCACGCCTTCGTCATCAAACGGCGCGCTGCCTTTACCGCGCAGCTGGTGCGGGTCTTCCAACACGTCCAGGTGGTCGGCCATGACAGATTGGCCCAAGCTGTCCAGCAGGAAGCTGGCTTTGCGGTACAGCGCGCCTCCCGAGACCGCGTGCACAAAGCTGCCCAGCAGGCCGGCCGCTACTGATGATTCAAACAGCACGGGCACATTGGCCGTGGGCACCGGGCGGCCGCCCAATCGAGCCAGCGCGCGTTCAGCCGCATAGCGACCTACGGCCTCGGGTGACGCGAGGTCGCCCGCGTCACGCATGGAGCTGTACCAGGCGTCGCGCTGCATGTTTTTGCCCGTGCCCGCGATCGGCGCCACAGAAAACGAGTGCCTTGAGCTGGCATAACCGCCGCTGAACCCACGTGAATTGCCGGCCCAGAAATGCGACTGCTGCGCGGAGACACCGGCGCCTTCGCTGTTGGAGATTTTGCGGCTGACCGCAAAGGCGGCGGCTTCGCAGCGCTGTGCAATTTCAAAGGCGGCTTCAGCGTCAATAGCCCACGGGTAGAAGAGTTGAAGATCGCGCCGCGCTTCCTCGGCCGTGGCCAGATCTTCAGCATCGGGCAGCCCCGCCACCGGGTCTTCAGCCGTGAAGCGTGCAATGTCGTAGGCAGCGCGAACTGCTTGTTGAATGGCAGTCGAGGAAAAATCGCTGGTGCTGGCGCTGCCGCGGCGTTGCCCCAAAAAAACCGTCACGCCCAGCGATTTGTCGCGGTTGCGCTCGACATTCTCAAGCTCGCCTTTGCGCACGGAGACCGATAGCCCAGCGCCCTCCGATACCTCGGCCGCCGCGTCAGAGGCACCCACACTGCGCGCCTGTTTCAGCGCGTCGGCCACCAATTGTTGCAACTGGGCTTGAGCGAAGGCGAAACCGTGAGCAGGGCGAGGCTGGAACGAATCGGTTGAGGCTGTCGTCACGTGGTGATGTGGGCCTTGGAGGACCCGCTGAGGCTGCAAACCGCCGATTATGATCTGCGCCCATGTCGCAACGCCCAGCCCCTGGAAGAACGCCCGCACGCGAGGCCGACGCCGCATTCGATGATGTAGGGCGGCCGAGTAAGACGCAGCTCAAGCGCGAGGCGCATGATTTGCAGCAATTGGGGCAAGACTTGGCCGAGCTGCCCGAGGCGCGCTTGATGGCTTTGGACATGCCGGACAGTCTGCGCGATTCGGTTTTGGAGTTGCGCCGCACCCGTTCACACGAAGGTCGCCGGCGGCAGCTTCAGTATGTGGGCAAGATGATGCGCCGCTTTGATGCCGAACCCCTGCGCGAAGCGGTCGCGCAACTCAAGCTGCGACCTGCCCGCGACAGCTTGAAGTTCCATGAAGCCGAGCGTTGGCGCGAAGAGCTTATGGCCGACGATGATGGCCTGACGCGCTGGGTCCAGGCGTTTCCGGAAACCGATGTTCAGCAACTGCGGTCGCTGGTGCGCCAGGCTCGGCTGCAACGCTTACCCGAGGCCCACTCTGGGCAAGGTCAAAGGCAGGGTCGAGCCTATCGCGACCTGTTTCGGGTCGTCACCGCGGGGCTGGATGCGTCGGCCGCAGAGGCACCAGAGGAAGGCTGAGCCATGGCAAACGAAGGGGTCGCAGAGTTCGAGCGTGTGCGGATCGGTCTGGTTTCAGTCAGTGATCGCGCCAGTTCTGGTATTTACGAGGACAAGGGCATTCCAGCGCTACAGGCTTGGCTAGCGCGCGCACTGCGCAACCCAATTGATTGGGACACACGCTTGATTCCTGACGAGCAGGCGCAGATCGAGTCGAATTTGCGGTCGTTGGTTGACGAGGTGGGGTGTCATCTGGTGTTGACGACCGGCGGTACCGGGCCCGCGCGCCGCGACGTCACGCCAGAGGCCACATTGGCTGTTGCAGACAAGCTGATGCCCGGTTTTGGTGAGCAAATGCGGCAAATCAGTCTGGCGTTTGTGCCCACGGCCATCCTGTCGCGCCAAGTGGCCGTCATTCGCGGCTCGGCACTGATCATCAACCTGCCGGGCCAGCCCAAATCGATTGCAGAGACGCTGCAGGGGCTGCCCGACGCTGCGCCACCCGTGCATGGGATCTTTGCTGCTGTGCCTTATTGCATTGACCTTATCGGAGGGCCCTATTTGGTCACCGTCGACTCGGTTTGCAAGGCCTTTCGGCCCAAGTCGGCCCAGCGCGCCACGCCGCTTGCTTGAGCGACATGCCCGGCCCGTCTGAAACCCTTTGCGGCGCTTTTACTTGACCAAACGGTTCAGGCGCGCGGCGTCAAACTGCTCGGTTTTGTGGGCGTCAGCGGGCACGCAGTCAGGACCAGGTAATTCACGACTGCGCGAAGACAGCTTCTCGATCGCTTGCCAAAGCAATGCAATTTGGTGTTCTTGGCTGGCGGTGTGGTCGATCAAGCCCTTCATGGCTTGGGCAACCGGGTCGTCGCCCTGGGTGACACCGTAAGCAGAAAAGCCCATTCGGGCCGCTGCTTCTTCGCGCGCGGCGTCACCCTCTTGCTGAATGATGCGTGCCGGGTTACCCACGGCCGTGGCTCCTGCCGGCACAGGCTTGACCACCACCGCGCCGGAGCCGACGCGCGCGCCGTCGCCGACCGTGAAGCCGCCCAATACTTGAGAATTGGCGCCCACGATCACCCCTTTGCCCAGCGTCGGGTGCCGTTTGGCGCCTTTGCTCAGCGACGTGCCGCCCAAGGTGACGCCTTGGTAGATGGTGCACCCGTCGCCGATTTCAGCGGTTTCACCCACCACAACGCCCATGCCATGGTCGATGAACACGCAACGACCAATGCGCGCACCGGGGTGAATTTCGATGCCCGTCAACATGCGGGCCAAATGCGAAATGAAGCGGCCTAGCCAATGGAACTGGCGTTTCCACCAAAAATGGGCCCACCGATGCAGGACCAGCGCATGCAAGCCGGGGTAACACGTCAGCACCTCAAACCGCGACCGCGCAGCGGGGTCACGGTCAAGGATGCAGGCGATGTCTTCGCGCAAGCGGCTGAACATGGGTCGTCCCGTGGTTCTGCAACCGTTGTTTCTGGGCCTGCGAGTGTAGAGGCAAGCAAAGACAGCAGTGCGAAGCCGGTTGTCGCGGCGTCCTTGCTCAGTTGTCGTCTCGGCGCCTGCGCGTGGTCACAAACAAAATGACGACCACGGCGGCCAAGCCGACAAGCAGCGCAGGTGGGTCGGACAGCGGGTCGCGCTCCACGACGCTGTTTCGACGAACGTCGCTGGCAAAGACCGCGGAGGCCGCATCCGCGAGCCTGAGCACTTCTGCAACGGCCTCAGCGGGCGCGGAAGTTGACGCTGCGGGCTGATCGATGGGTGTCGCCTGTGCCGCAAGCGCACCAACACTGATGCCACAGGCAAGGGCAGCGCAGGCCAAGCGAAAAATGCAAGCACGGATCATGGCAGTGGGCTTTGGCGCCGCAAGGGCAGTTCCAAAACCTATCGGCAGCTGGACGGCCGCTCTTCAATTCGGCCAGCTACAAAGCAAATGTTTGCGTGCAGACTTGCCGCAATGCTTCGAAACTGGCTTCAGCGCTTGAGCAGCGCACGCGCAATGCCACGGAGAATGTGAACCTCTTCACGCTGCAGCTCAAGCCGATTGCCCAATTGATTGAGGCGGGGCAGCAGCTTCTTGGGTGCGGCAGGGTCCAGATAGCCGACGTGGACCAGCGCCTCGCGCCAATGGTCCAAGGCGCCTTGAACTTCCGCGCCATCGGCCCACTGCGGCAATGGCGTGGCTTCATTCACTGGATAGCTACCCAAAGCTTGGCGCCACTCGTAAGCCACGATTTGCACAGCCTGAGCCAAATTCAAGGAACCGTAGGCCGGGTTGCTTGGAATGCTCAGTACGGTGTGACAGCGGTAAACGTCCTCATTGGCCATGCCATGGCGCTCCCCACCAAAAACGAAGCCCACGCGGTGCCCGCTGCGCGCCAGGTCAGGCAGGCCGTCGCGCGGGGCCACTGTGGCGGGGCCAAAGTCGCGCGGCGTCATGGCCGTGGCGCACAAGTGCGTCACGCCGTCCAGCGCGTGTGCCAGGCTATCGACAATTCGGGCGCCGGCCAACACGTCGGTTGCGCCACTTGCAAAAGCCAGGGTCTCCTCGCGACCAAGTACATCGGCGAAGCGCGGCCGCACCAGCACGAGATCGGTAAAGCCCATCACCTTCATGGCGCGGGCCGCAGCGCCGACGTTGCCACCGTGGCTGGTGTCTAGCAGGATGAAACGGGTCCGGTCGGGCTGCGTGGTGCTTCGGTCGGTGGGGCTCATCTAGAATTCGACCTGTTCTTCAAGGTGTCACCGGGTGATTGTCGGCGCACCGCTCTTGTTCACTGCTGCCGCTCACCAAGCACCTGTCACCGTCTCGGAAGTCCCATGTCCCAAACGATTCACCCCATGATCAATATTGCCGTGCGCGCTGCGCGTGCGGCGGGCTCCATCATCAATCGGGCAGCCATGGACGTTGAGGTGCTGAAAGTGGCATCCAAAGGCACGAACGATTTCGTGACCGAAGTTGACCGCGCTGCGGAACAAGCCATCATTGACATTCTGCTGGAGGCCTATCCAGGCCACGGCATCCTGGCCGAAGAAAGTGGCCGCGAGCGCGGTGCCCGGCACAGCGACTATCTCTGGATCATTGATCCGCTAGACGGCACCACCAACTTCATTCACGGGTTTCCGGTTTATGCGGTCTCCATTGCCTTGGCGTTCAGGGGGCGCGTCGAGCAAGCGGTCGTTTACGACCCGACGCGCAACGACCTCTTTTATGCCAGCAAAGGGCGCGGCGCATTTCTGAACGATCGTCGCCTGCGGGTTTCAAAGCGTACACGTCTGGCGGAATCGCTGGTGGGAACGGGCTTTCCATTCCGCAAAGGCGACAACTTCAAGCGCTACCTCAAAATGTTTGAAGAGGTGATGCAAAGCTGCGCCGGCCTTCGGAGGCCTGGTGCGGCAGCCTTGGATCTTTGCTACGTTGCGGCTGGCTGGTACGACGGCTTCTTTGAAACAGGCCTCAGCCCGTGGGACGCCGCAGCGGGCTCCTTGATGATCACCGAAGCCGGTGGTCTGGTTGGCAACTTCACAGGCGAGTCTGATTTCTTGTATCAGCGTGAACTGGTCGCGGGCAACCCCAAGGTGTTTGCGCAGCTGGTCAAGATGCTGGCGCCCTATTCGAGAGTGATCGCTGGTGCGGAAAGCGGCGATGCGGTCAGCCAGGCGACTGCCAGCGACCAGCCGCCAAGCGCGACTGAAGCGTTCATTCAGGCCACGCCTGGGCCTGTTTTTGAAGCCGC
The DNA here is from genome assembly GCA_965249635.1 of Rubrivivax sp. Lineage (GTDB taxonomy): Bacteria > Pseudomonadota > Gammaproteobacteria > Burkholderiales > Burkholderiaceae_C > Rubrivivax. The sequence continues at coordinate 2,030,190 of OZ252249.1, forward strand.
ACCGGAAAAGAAGAAACCGGCGCTGCGCATTCGCAAAGCCGACTTGGGTAGCGTCGACTGACGGTCAGCCTGGCAGTCCTTCAGCCTTGATGGCTTGTTGCACGGCTGGCCGCGCGGCCACGCGCGCGGCAAAGTCGGCGAGATGCTTGTAGGACGAGATGTCCAGTTTGACCAATGGCGCCCAGCGGCTGACCACATACAGGTAGGCGTCAGCCACCGTGAAGTCCGCGCCGAGCAAAAACGGTCCGCCCGCCAGGTGTTGATCAACAAATTTGAATCGGTCCAGAAGACGAGCGCGGTAAATGGCTTTGCCTTCTTCAGGCATGCTTGGCGTGAACAGCGGGCTGTAGCTCTTGTGCAACTCGCTGGTGATGAAGTTCAGCCATTCAATCAATCGATAACGCGCCATCGTCCCAGCTGGCGGGGCCAACTTCTTGGCCGGTACCTGGTCGGCGATCCATTGGACGATGGCCGGTCCTTCGGTCAGCCGCTCTCCGCTGTCGAGCTCAAGCAAGGGGACATAACCCTTGGCGTTAAGTGTCAAAAAGTCGGTTCCATCGAGCAGCTTCTTCGTTTTGGTGCTGGCGAGAACGGCCTCAAACGGCAGTCCTGCTTCGAGCAGCGCGATGTGGGGTGACAGGGAGCAAGCGCCGGGGCTGTAGTAAAGCTTCATGGGTAAGCAGATGGTGGATGGTTTGATCGGGCAAAACCCAGCTCGATTGTGCAGTACCGGCAGGCGGGACCCCCACTGAAGGGTGCGTGCTAAGAAACGACCCCACAATTCTTAAGCTTCGCAACAAAGCGGGGCCATTATTTGATCGTCGTTGGGGAAATGTCATGAGCTTATCGAGCCGTTTACATGGGCGCGGCCATCGCTTTTTGTCTTGGGGTGCCAGCACCCTTGCCGTTGTGGTGACGATGAGTTTGCCCACCCAGGCCTCAGCAGCCACACGCATCAAGAGCCAACCCAGCAATCTGTGCCTGGACGTCAGCCGCGCAAGTACCGTCGCCGGCACCGTCATGACCGTGGCCAACTGCCATTTGGGCGCCAATCAAGTCTGGGAGTTTTCGGCTATTGGGCAGCTCAAGACCTTTGGCGGAACCCGTTGCCTGGCCGTTCGCCAGGAGACCTCAAGCACCCGCATCAGTGCGGTATCAGAAGTGTGCACGGGTGCGCGGCCTCAAAAATGGATCGTCACCAACAATGGCTCGATCAAACACATTCAATCAGGTCTTTGCCTGGACGTCGTCAATGACATCCGCAGCTCGGGCACGCCAGTACAAATCGCTGCCTGCACTGCACGCAGCAATCAAGTTTGGTTGCGTGAAGACGGTGTGCTGCCAGATCAGCTGCGCCCCTCCACGCCCAGCGGGCTGCAGACCTCTTCGCTGACGTGCAACTCGGTCAATTTGTCTTGGGCGGCGTCTACCGACAACGTCGAAATTTCGGTGTACGACGTTTTCCGCGATGGGCGGCTGGCGGCTTCGGTCAGCGGCGCCGTGCGTAGTAGCCGCGTGACACTGACTCCCGGCGCTACTGCAGCCTTGACCGTCAAGGCGCGAGACGCAGCCGGCAATGTGTCGTTTACCAGCGCGGCCGCCACGGCCGTTGCACCCGCGTGCAACGTGGATACGCAAGCGCCCACCGCGCCCGCTGGTTTGAGCGGGACGGCAAGCGCCACAACGGCTGCGCTGGCATGGCGCGCATCGACCGACAACGTGGGCGTGGCAGCCTATGACGTATACCGCAACGGTACGCGCATCGGCTCTACGGCAGGCTTGAGTTTTACGGCATCCGGCCTTGCGTCGAGCACCGCCTATAGCTTCACGGTGGCCGCGCGTGACGCAATCGGCAACGCCTCGCCGCAAAGCCTGGGTTTGACTTTGACCACAGCCAGCCCTTCGACTTGCGCCAGTGTGGTGTGCTCGGTGCGAACGGCGGGTACCGACACGAGTCACCTCTGGGGCCTGGCTGTCTTGGTTGACGGCAACTTGATTTACAGCCGGCGCGATGCGCTGGACCTCGTCCATCTCAACCCGACCACAGGCGTTCGCACAGCGCTGGGCGTGATTCCAAACTCGGCCACAACCGGCGGTGAGGGTGGCGCCTTGGGCGTGGCCGTGACGCCCAACTTCCCCGCGTCCGACCCTTGGCTGTATGTGTTCCACACTAGCCCGACAGACAACCGCATTGTGCGTATTCGCTATGCGAACGGCGCGCTGGACATGGGCAGCGTGCAGGTCCTGCTCAGCGGTATTCCGCGCAACATTCACCACAATGGCGGCCGACTGCGCTTTGGACCTGATGGCATGCTCTACGCCTCGACAGGCGATGCGTTGGACCGCCCTCTGTCGCAGGACCTCAATAGCTTGGCGGGTAAGGTCTTGCGCCTGAACCCCAATGGTGGCGCCGCGCCTGCCGACAACCCATTTGGCAACTACGTGTGGAGCTATGGCCACCGCAATCCGCAAGGCCTGGCCTTCGACTCGCAGGGTCGCCTTTGGGAGCAAGAGTTCGGCGAAGACTTCCAGGACGAAACAAACCTGATCGTCAAAGGCGGCAATTACGGCTGGCCGCTGTGCGAAGGCACCACTTCTCGCAGTGGCACAGGTTGTGCAACGGCCGGTTTCATCGAACCGAAGTACACGTACCACCCGTCAGTGGCGTCCTGCAGCGGCATTGGCATCGTTCGCGACACGCTGTACGTCGGCTGTTTGCGCGGCTCGCGCATGTACCGCCATGTCATCAGTGGCAGCAGCCTGACGGCCACGCAGGAGTTGTTCGTCAGCACCTATGGCCGCATCCGAGCCATTGAACCCAGCGTTGACGGGGACATGTGGTTGATGACCAATGGCTTTGATCGAATACTCAAGGTCGATCTCGGAAACTGATCCCTGGCCGAGCCCGCTGCGCGGGCTCGCCTAAGATCGCCGGCGTGATGAAGACCGCGCCACTGAATCCAGTCCCAACAGGCGGTGTCCTCACCGACCTGACGGGCCACACGCCGATGATGCAGCAGTACCTGCGCATCAAGGCCGATTTCCCAGACACCCTGGTGTTCTACCGCATGGGTGAGTTCTACGAACTGTTCTACGACGATGCGCGAAAAGCGCATCGTCTGCTAGACATCACGCTGACCACCAGGGGCCAATCGGCTGGCCAGCCGGTGGTCATGGCCGGCGTGCCGGTGCACACGGTTGACGGCTACCTGGCGCGGCTTTTGAAGCTGGGCGAATCGGTCGCGGTGGCCGAGCAGGTGGGCGATGTTGCGGCGTCCAAGGGCCCGGTGGAGCGCAAAGTGGTGCGCGTTGTCACCCCTGGTACCGTGACCGACTCGGAGCTTTTGTCCGAGCGTGCGGACACCTTGTTATTGGCTTTGCATGGCTTGCGGTCAGGGAAGGGCGGCCCGACTTGGGGTTTGGCTTGGCTGGGCGTGGCCAGCGGCACCCTGGGCATCATGGAGTGCGGCGAACGCGAACTTGCCGCCTGCCTGGCGCGCTTGAATCCCGCGGAGCTGCTTCACGACGGTGGGCAACTTCCTGAGGCTGCTTTGGCTCTTCGGGCGCCCAAGACTGCGCGGCCTGCTTGGCAGTTCGATCCGGCCTTGGGCTTGCGCAAGCTTTGCGAGCAATTGCAGGTGGCCTCGCTGGCGGGATTTCAGGCGCAGGAACTCCATGCGGCTCAAGCAGCAGCTGCGGCCTTGCTGGCCTATGCGGAGCACACACAGGGCCGTGCGCTGGCCCATGTGCAGACGCTGACAGTTGAACGGGTCAACGACCTGATAGATCTGCCCCCGGCCACGCACCGCAACTTAGAGTTGACCCAAACCCTGCGCGGCGAAGATTCGCCAACGCTCTTGTCCTTGCTGGATACCTGCCGCACCGGCATGGGCAGCCGCGCGCTGCGGCATTGGCTGACCCACCCACTGCGTGATCGCAGCGAGGCAACTGCCCGTCATGCGGCTGTATCTTGTCTGCTTGAGCAAGGCTGCGATGCATTGCGCGACGCGCTGCGCCAAGTCAGTGATGTTGAGCGTTTGAGTGCGCGCATCGCCTTGCGGCAGGTTCGACCGCGCGAATTGGCCGGTTTACGCAGCACGTGGCACGCTCTGCCGTCCTTGACTGCGCTGGTTCCGGCTGGTACGGGCTTGTTGGACCACCTGCGTGCATCCCTCAGCCAACGCAACGACGTGGTTCAAACACTTCAAGCCATTGCGGAAGAACCGGCTGTCCTCTTGCGCGACGGCGGCGTCATTGCCCCAGGCTTCGACGCAGACTTGGACGAGCTGCGTGGCATCGCCAACAACTGCGACGCTTACCTGCTGGACCTGGAGCAACGAGAGCGGGCCCGAACAGGCATCAACAACTTGCGCGTGCAGTTCAACCAAGTGCACGGTTTTTATATTGAGGTCACGCAATCCGGCCTGGACAAAGTGCCGCCCGACTACCGCAGACGCCAGACGCTGAAAAACGCAGAGCGCTTCATCACGCCGGAACTCAAGGCCTTTGAAGACAAGGCACTCTCCGCGCAAGACCGCGCGCTGGCGCGTGAAAAGTGGCTATTCGAGCAGGTGCTGGACCAGTTGCAGCCCCATGTGGCGGCGTTGGCCAGCGTCGGCCGTGCCCTGGCCAGTTTGGACGCGTTGACCACCCTGGCTGAGCGCGCGGCGGCCTTGGGTTGGTGCCGGCCCGAGTTCGTGCCTTATGCCTGCATCCAGATCGAAGCGGGGCGCCACCCCGTGGTGGAGCAGCGACTGCGTGAAACCGGTGCTGACGGTTTCATCGCCAATGACTGCAGATTGGATGCCAAGACCCGCATGCTGGTCATCACCGGCCCGAACATGGGCGGTAAAAGTACCTTCATGCGGCAAGTGGCCTTGGTGGTCTTGCTGGCCTCGATGGGCTCGTTTGTGCCCGCTAGGGCCTGCCGCCTGGGGCCTATCGACGCCATTCACACGCGCATCGGCGCGGCCGATGATTTGGCCAATGCCCAGTCCACCTTCATGCTGGAAATGACGGAAGCAGCCGCCATCGTGCACAGCGCCAGTGAGCGCAGCCTGGTGCTGATGGACGAAATTGGGCGTGGTACCAGCACCTTCGACGGCCTGGCCTTGGCTGGTGCCATTGCCAGCCAATTGCACGACCGCAACAAGGCCTTCACCTTGTTCGCCACACACTACTTCGAGCTGACTGCGTTTCCGCAGCGGCACGAGCGCGCGATGAATGTGCATGTGGCTGCCGCAGAGAATGGCCACAACATCGTCTTCTTGCACGCCATCGAGCCTGGCCCAGCCAGCCGCAGTTATGGCGTCCAAGTGGCGCGCCTGGCGGGCATGCCGCAGTCCGTGATCCGGCAGGCGCGCGCGGCTTTAGAGGCTCTGGAAGCGCAGCAGCAGGCCGGTGACGAGCAGTTCGACCTGTTTGCACCCGCTGCGTCTGTGGCCGAGGCCCCTCCCCATGCAGCCGTTGACGCCTTGGCAGCCTTGGACCCCGACCAGCTCACCCCGCGCGAAGCCTTGGACGCTCTGTATCGCCTGCGCAAGTTGGTTCAACCCTAGCCGGACGCAGCCGCCTGATACCCTTGCGTCTGTAGTCTGAAACCCTCATCCGCCATGACCTACTGCGTGGGCATCCGTTTGGACGCCGGCCTTGTTTTCCTCTCCGACTCACGCACCAATGCGGGTCTGGACGCCATCAGCACCTTTCGCAAGATGATGATCTACGAGAAGCCGGGTGACCGCTTCATGGTGATGCTGTCTGCGGGCAACCTCAGCATCAGCCAGAGCGTTCGGGAGATCTTGCAGGTCGAAAAATTGGACCGGGGCGAACACGAGGCGCCCTTGACCATCTGGAATGCGCCCAGCATGTTTGATGCGGCGCGGGTGCTGGGTAGCGCCGTACGGCGGGTTTATGAAAGCGACGGCGCAGCGCTGAAAGCCAGCGGCGTCGATTTCAACGCCAGCATGATCTTTGGCGGCCAAATCAAGGGCGAAGCCATGCGCATGTTCTTGGTGTATTCGGCCGGCAACTTCATTGAGGCCACGCGCGAAACCTGTTTCTTCCAAGTGGGCGAAAGCAAGTACGGCAAACCTATACTCGATCGGGTGCTGACACCGGCTACGCCTCTGGACGAAGCCGCCAAGTGCGCTTTGGTCTCTATGGATTCCACACTGAAGTCCAACCTCAGCGTTGGTTTGCCGCTGGACCTTCTGGTCTATGAGGCCAACAGCCTGGCGAGTGACCGGGTGGTGTGCATCGATGACCACAACCCTTACTTCCGCATGATTCGCGACACCTGGGGCGAGCGCCTTCGCGAGGTGTTTGAAGGCATTGAAGACCCGCAGTGGAATGGCGGCGGCGCGGTCAACCCCTTGCTGACCGGTAGCCAACGCTACGAACCCATGCGCAAGATCACAAGGCCCAGCGACCGAATCGTTTAAGGTCTGCCATGGCTGGTGTTTTGGTTTTTTCGCATGCCAACGGGTTTCCGGCGGGCACGTACCGCGCATTGTTTGAGATGTGGCGTGCTGCGGGTTGGCGTGTCTTGGCGCTGGACAAATTCGGGCACGATGCGCAATACCCGGTGCGCAGCAATTGGTCCCCCACGCGGGACGAGCTGCTGGCCTTCATTCATCGAGAAGCGCCGGGGCAGAAGGTGCACCTTGTCGGGCATTCCCTGGGCGGCATTCTGAGTTTTTTGGCAGCTTGCAAGCGGCCTGAGCTTGCAGCCAGCGTGGTCTTGATCGATTCACCCCTCATTGGCGGCTGGCGTTCCCATGGCTTGCAGGTCTTCAAAGCAACGGGTTTGGTCAAGCGTGTCTCGCCCGGCAAGGTGTCGCGGCTGCGGCGCTGGCAATGGCCCGATACGCCGGCGGCTTACCAACATTTCGCGCGCAAGGCGGCCTTCGCCCGCTGGGCGCCGGGCGTATTGCAGGATTACATGGACGCAGGCATGGAGGCCGACCCGGACACCGGTGGCGTGCGCCTGGCATTCAAGCGGGAGGTGGAAACGCGCTTTTACAACACCTTGCCGCACCACTTTGACGCTTTGCTGCGCCGCCACCCGCCGCATTGCCCCGTTCACTTCATCGGCGGTACCCAGTCGGCTGAGATGCGCCAGGCCGGTATGGAAGCTACAAGGCGAATCGTTCGCAACCGCGTGACCATGGTGGAGGGCACACATCTCTTTCCCATGGAAAAGCCTGAAGAGACTGCATCCGCTGTGTTGCGCTGTCTGGAAAATCAGGCATGAGCTTTGCGTGTACCGGTGGGCGAGCGGGGTGTATCTCACCCGGGCGGACCCGCATGTTTGTCGGCGGTCAGTCGCACTAGCATCCGTGCGCTAGGGTCCGCTGTAGCGGGCGTCACTACTTGAATGAGGAGAATCGATATGCAAGAGCGCGAAATCCGCGAGTTGGTGGAGCAGGTCCGCCAGGGCGTCTTGCCGCGGCGCGGCTTCATTCAGCACATGGTCGGCGTGGGCCTGACGGCGCCCATGGCCGCCATGATCTTGATGCACGAAGGCTTGGCGCAAACGACGCCGACCATTCCCTACAAGCCTACCAAGCGGGGCGGCGGTGGCGCACTGCGGGTGATTTACTGGCAGGCAGCGGTGCACCTGAACCCACACTATGCAGGTGGCACCAAAGACCAGGACGCCTGCCGCGTGGTGTACGAGCCGCTCGCGGGTTGGGACACTGACGGCAACTTGATTCCCGTGCTGGCAGCGGAGGTACCCACACGTGCCAACGGTGGTTTGGCTGCAGACGGCAAGAGTGTGGTGTGGAAATTGAAGCGCGGCGTCAAGTGGCACGATGGCCGCGATTTCACGGCAGACGACGTCGTGTTCACGGCTGCATACGCAGGCGACCCCGCCGCATCGATGGTTACCGTCGCCACCTATCGCGACATCAAAGTCATCAAAATTGACTCGCACACGGTGCGCGTGGAATTTCCCAAGCCCACGCCGTTTTGGGCCGAGCCCTTGGTTGGCGCCGTCGGCCCCATATTGCCTAAACACGTTTTCGAGCCCTTCATGGGCGCCAAGAGCCGTGAAAACCCGGCCAACACCAAGCCTGTGGGCACTGGCCCCTACAAGGTGATCGACTTCAAGCCCGGTGACACCTTGCGCGCAGAAGCGTTCAAGGACTACCACATCCCCAATCAGCCTTACTTCGATACCTTGGAAATCAAGGGCGGCGGCGACGCCACCAGCGCAGCGCGAGCGGTGCTTCAAACGAATGAATACGACGTCGGCTGGAACCTGGCCGTCGAAGACGAGATTCTCAAGCGCTTGGAAGCCGCTGGCAAAGGCAAGATGGAATTCAAGGCGGGCAGCGACATTGAGTTTGTGTCGCTCAACGTCACCGACCCTTGGAACGAGGTGGACGGCGAGCGCGCCAGCGCCAAGAGCAAACACCCGGCTTTCAGCGACAAAGTGGTGCGTGATGCCATGAGCCTGCTGGTGGACCGAAAAGGTGTGCAAGAAGCGATTTATGGTCGCGGCGCCATCACCACCAGCAATTTCCTGAACAACCCGCCGCGCTTTCGCAGCCCCAACACCAAATTCGAGTTCAACATCGAAAAGGCCAACGCCTTGCTTGAATCAGCGGGCTGGAAGAAGGGCGCTGATGGCATCCGTGCCAAAGGCAATGTCAAGCTGAAGTTTGTTTTTCAAACCTCGGTCAGCGGGCCACGCCAGAAAGCTCAAGCCATCATCAAAGACGCCTGCACCAAAGCCGGCATCGACCTCGAACTAAAAAGTATCGTGGCGGCGGTGTTTTTCGGCGGTGACTTTGCCAACCCCGATACCTACCAAAAGTTCTGGGCAGACATGCAGATGTTCACGACCACCATGACGCAGCCCGACCCGCAATTCTTCATGGAGCAGTTCACCTCCAGCCAGCATTCGCAGAAGGCCAATAAATGGGCCAGCCGTAACCTCATCCGCTGGACCAACAAAGAGTACGACACCACCTTCGCGGCGGCGCAGGTCGAGTTGGACCCCGTCAAGCGCGCGGCCATGTTCATCAAGTGCAATGACTTGGTGATCAACGACGGCCACGTCATTCCACTGTTTGCGCGGCCGCGCCCCGTGGGTGTGGTGAACAAGATGACGATTCAGAGTTCGGCATGGGACAGCCTGACCTGGGCCATCGGCTACTGGCACCGCGAAGCCTGACGCTTGTTCACCTACGTACTTCGGCGCTTGTTGATCGCGCTGCCCAGCTTGCTGGGTATCAGCATCGTGCTGTTCACGGTGCTTGCGCTCGCTCCAGGCGATCCCTTCGAAGACCTGGCCAACAACCCGTCCGTGCCGCCGGAGGTGCGGATGGCCTTGCGCGCACAGTTTGGTTTGGACGACCCCGTGTGGCAGCGCTACTGGAGTTGGCTAAGCAGCATGTTCAAGGGCGACTGGGGCTTCAGCTTTGTCAGCCGCATCAATGTGGATCAGCTCATCCTGCAGCGCATACCGGTAACCTTGGCTGTTATCGGCTTGTCGCAGTTGCTGGCCATTCTTGTGGCGCTTCCAGTGGGCATCTTGGCGGCGGCCAAACCCTATTCTTGGTTTGACCGCATTGCCAGCACGCTGGCTTTTGTGGGTTTTTCATTGCCCACTTTTTTTACCGGTGTGATCTTCATCCTGTTCTTCAGTGTTTATTTGGACTGGTTTCCCATCGTCTACCGCAGCGATCTATCGGCCACAGGCTGGGCTTGGTGGTGGCAGCAATTCAAGCAGTCCATCATGCCGATCACGGTGTTGGGCTTGTTTCAGGCTGGCAGTTTGATGCGCTATGTGCGGTCTGCCGTGCTGGACGTCATTCGGCTCGACTACGTCACCACCGCGCGCAGCAAGGGGCTGCCCGAACGTACCGTTATCACCAAACATGTGGTTCGCAATGCCTTGATTCCCGTGGTCACGTTGGTGGCCTTGCAGATGCCAGCGGTTTTTGGTGGCGCCATCGTCACCGAGCAGATCTTCCGCATTCCAGGCATCGGCAGCCTGCTGATCGACGCCATCTTGCGTAACGACACGCCCGTCATCATGGCGGTGACCTTTGTGTTCAGCTGCCTGGTGATTTTCTTCAACTTGATAGCAGACCTGCTCTATGGCTGGCTTGACCCCCGAATCAGCTTCAAGTGACGCAGCGGCCGTTTCTAGGCCCCGCGCGAGCACGTCACCTTGGGCAGAGGCTTGGCGCCGTTTCAAGCGCCACCGCCTGGCTTATTGGAGCCTTTGGCTGCTGGGTTTGATGGTGTTGGCCGTGCTGTTGGGTCCGCTGTTCTACAAGGTGGGCATCAATGATGTTGACTTGAAGGCTGGTCTCAAAGGCCCCAGTCAGCTGCACCCGTTTGGTTCTGATGACCTGGGCCGGGACCTGCTGGCGCGGATGTTGTACGGCGGGCGCATCAGTTTGGCAGTGGGCCTGGCGGCCATGGTGATGGCCATCACGGTGGGCGTGACCATCGGGGCCATCGCCGGCATGGCGCGCGGTTGGGTTGATTCTTTGTTGATGTGGTTGACCGACTTGTTTTTGAGTCTGCCGCAACTGCCGCTGTTGCTCTTGCTGATCTTCCTGTTTCGCGAGCCGCTGAAGCAAGCTTTTGGCCTGGAGGCGGGCATCTTCATCCTGATCGTGGCGGTTATCGGCGGCTTTCGGTGGATGCCTGTGGCGCGCCTGGTGCGAGCACAGTTTTTCAGCCTTCGGGAAAAGGAGTTTGTCGAGGCTGCACGCGCTTTGGGTGCCGGCACCACCCGCCAGGTGGTGCGCCATATCTTGCCCAACAGCATGGGGCCTGTGATCGTTGCGGCCACCATTGACGTCGCGGCGGCCATCATTGCCGAAAGCACGCTGAGCTTTCTGGGCCTGGGCTTCCCGCCCGACATTCCCACCTGGGGCCGCATCTTGTATGACAGCCGCGACTACATGGACGCAGCGCTGCACTGGTCCTTGTTCCCCGGCATGGCGATTTTTTTGACAGTGCTAACCATTAATTTCATAGGCGATGGCTTGCGCGACGCGCTCGACCCTCGCCGGGTTCTCTGACCATGCCCTTGCTCGATATTCGGGGCCTGAAAACCCATTTCAAGACCGATGACGGTTGGTTGCACGCGGTGGATGGCGTGGACATCGCCATCGAGGCCGGGCAGACCGTATGCGTGGTGGGCGAAAGCGGCTGCGGCAAGAGCGTCACGGCCAAGACGGTGATGAAGCTGATTGACATGCCGCCAGGCAAGATCGTTGCAGGCCAAGTGCTGTGGCAGGGGCGCGACCTGGTGCCGCTGGGCGCACCCGAGATGCAGAAGATTCGGGCGAAAGAAATCGCCATCATCTTCCAAGAGCCGATGACGTCCTTGAACCCGGTCTACACCATCGGCGACCAGATCGCTGAGAGCGTCCGGCTGCACGAAGGTCTGTCTAGAAAGGCATCGCTGGACCGCGCGGTCGAGATGCTGCGCCTGGTGCGCATTCCGACGCCCGAGCGACGCCTCAACGACTACCCGCACCAGTTCAGTGGCGGTATGCGCCAGCGCGTGATGATCGCTATCGCACTGGCCTGCAGCCCCAAATTGTTGATCGCTGACGAGCCCACCACCGCACTGGACGTCACCATCCAGGCCCAGATTCTGGACCTGATGCAGGAGCTGAAAGATCGCTTGGGCATGGCGGTGATGCTGATCACACACGCCATGGGCGTGGTAGCAGAAGTGGCGCAAAAAGTGGTGGTGATGTACGCCGGGCAAGTGGTTGAAGAGGCCAGCGCCGAAGACCTGTTTGCGCAGCCGCGGCACCCTTACACACAAGGCCTCATTCGCAGCATTCCGCGCATCGATACGGCGGCGGTGCACAAGGTGCGGCTGGAGGCGATTCCGGGCACGGTGCCCAAGCTGATCGACCCCGCACCGGGCTGCCGCTTTGCTGGGCGGTGTAAACACGCGATGCCAGCTTGCCGCACCGCAACACCGCCCCTGCGTGAGGTGGCGCCGGGTCACAAAGTGGCCTGTATTTTGGAAAGCGCCTTGGCATGAACGGCACCAGTGCCAGCGCAGTCCAAAGCCCAGCGGTAGATGTGCAACCGCTGTTGAAGGTTCAGAACCTTGTCAAGCGCTTTCCCATCAAAGGCGGCTTGCTGAGCCGCACGGTGGGCCATGTGCACGCCGTGGATGGCGTCAGCTTCGACTTACCAGCCGGTGAAACCTTGGGCGTGGTGGGCGAAAGCGGCTGCGGCAAAAGTACCACGGGCCGATGCATCCTGCGGCTGATCGAGCCGACCTCCGGTGAGGTTTGGTTTGAAGGAAAAAGCGTTACGGCCGCTGGTAAAGACGAGTTGCGGGCGCTGGCGCGCAACATGCAGATCATCTTTCAAGACCCGTTTGCGAGCCTGAATCCGCGCATGACGGTCGCTTCCATCATCGGCGAAGCGCTCACCATCCACAAACTGACGCCGAGCCGGCAGGCTTATGACGCCCGCATTGTTGAATTGCTCGAAACGGTGGGCCTGAGTGCCGATCACATGCGCCGATACCCGCATGAATTTTCGGGCGGACAACGCCAGCGCATCGGTATCGCGCGTGCTTTGGCCGTGAACCCCAAGTTGATCGTCTGCGACGAGGCCGTGAGTGCGCTGGACGTTTCCATCCAGGCGCAGGTCATCAACTTGCTTGAAGACCTGCAGGCTCGGTTGGGTCTCACCTACATCTTCATTGCCCATGACCTGAGTGTTGTTGAGCACATCAGCCAGCGCGTTGCGGTCATGTACTTGGGCCGTATTGTTGAGATTGCATCGTCCAAATCGCTCTATACCCAGCCGCTGCATCCGTATACCGAAGCTCTGCTGTCGGCGGTGCCCATTCCCGACCCGCGCATCCGCCGCAAACGCATCGCTCTGCAGGGCGACGTGCCCAGCCCCATCAACCCGCCGGCAGGTTGCCACTTCCACACCCGCTGCCCCATCGCGCAAAAGGGGTTGTGCGACGTGCAGCGCCCTGAATTGAAGTTGTCGTCCCAGGGCCACTCCGTGGCCTGTCACCTTAGGGGGTGACTGAGGCTTTCCCTGTGCGCGGCGCGCAGCTTGGCGGCCTAAGCTGCCACGATGCAGGCTCCAACCAATCCAAGCGATGAGCCCACGCGGCTTCAACGCCTGCACAGTTTGCAGATTCTGGACACGGCGCCGGAAGAGCGCTTCGACCGGATCACCCGGCTGACGGCGCGCATGTTTGACGTACCCATGGCGATGTTGAGTTTCGTGGACTCCCAGCGGCAGTGGCTGAAGTCGGGCATTGGTGTCTCGATCAGCAGCCTGCCTCGTGCCCAAAGCCTGTGCGCGCACGCCATACTGAGTAACGAGCCGACCGTGGTGCCCGACGCCTGCCGGGACGACCGCTTCGCTACCCACCCTTGGGTTGCTGGCGAACCTGGCATCCGCTTTTATGCGGGTGCGCCGCTGCGCCTGGAGCCCGGCAGCGCGGTGGGCGCTTTGTGCATACTGGATCGCCTGCCGCGCGGTTTGGCCGCAATTGATGTCGGTATCCTGCAAGATCTTGCAGCGCTGGTGGTGCGTGAGTTGCAGGCGAGTGAACCCGCAACGCCGGATGCGCTGACGGGCCTGCTGCGTCGCCAAAGCTTTTTGGCGGTAGCGCAGCGCGCGTTGAAGATTTGCGAACGAGCCGGGACCCCCGCCGTTTTGTGTGCCTTCCGGCTGTCGCCAGGTCTTGGCCGCGCCGCAAGCGATGGGACGCGCTTCGCCAGGCCTGTGCGGAAGGCATTCGCCGACAAGCTCAGACAATCGTTTCGCAGCTCGGACGTCCTGGGATGTGCCGGAGAAGACTGCTTTGTGGTCCTGGCCACGCAGAGCAGCGGTTCTGAGGTGAGCGTGGTGCTCGAGCGTTTGCGTCGAGCTGTTGCATGCACTTCATTGTTAGCTTTTGCGCCCGCTGCCGTCGGCGTGTCCGGCTTGGCAGGCGCCGCTTACCATCAGCAGGTCTTGCCGATCGATCCCGGATCTGGCTTGGCGAATGACTCGACATTGAGTTCGGCGCTGGATTCCTTGCTGAGCCCACTCGAATCACTTGCGCTGGCGCAATAGAGCGGCGGCCTGGAAATTAGCTGTTTCGTTTACCTCGCACCCCGTAGGTGTCCTTGTTCTATGCTCAAACGTCTGTTGTTGATTTCAGGTTTTCTGGCTACTTTCATGGCACAGGCCATGGATATCGAAACCTATGACAAGCAGTCCAAAACGCCTACCGCCTCTGTGACCCAAGTTCGCCTGAACAGCTACCTGCTGGGCATCGCCGAAGGCCTGCGCTTGGCCAACGCTGCACTGAAAACGCGTGGCGAAGCCGAGTTGTTCTGTCCGCCCGAAGGCGTGAATTTTTTTGCGGCTGACTACAAACGCCTGATTGATGGCGCACTCGCGGGCTCGCGCGCAACGCTCTACGGCCAGCAGACGTCCATCGAGCAAATCTTGCTGAAGGTGCTTCAAGACACTCACGCCTGCCAGCCACGCTGACTTTTGGCAGTTTTTGGCCGCCGAGCCCAGGGAAGTCCCTCGACTTGCTTTGTCGCGCCTGAGACAAGCTCCACCTGTGGGCTCTGTCTAGAATAGAACGATCGTTCGTTTTTGTGGGTCGCTCAAGTTGGAGCGCCCGTCGATGTACGGGCCTGTGCGTCCGTCAGATTGGCTCAAAGAGGTTTCAGCATGGGTTCAAGCTATCAAGTTCGTGGGTCAGTGGCTGTGGTGACCTTGGACAACCCGCCGGTCAACGGTTTGGGCTACGACACGCGCGTGCACTTCGCTGCAAATATCGAAAAGGCGTGGGCCGACAAAGCCGTCAAGGCCATCGTCATCACAGGCGCCGGCAAGGCGTTTTCGGGCGGCGCCGACATTCGCGAGTTTGGTTCGCCCAAAGCCATTGCAGAACCCAACTTGCTGTCGCTGATCAAGATGCTCGACGACAGCCCCAAGCCGGTGGTCGCCGCCATCAACGGCGTCTGCATGGGTGGAGCGTTGGAGCTTTCACTTGGCGCCCATTACCGCGTGGCTGCAGCGGGCGTTCCAGTCGCATTGCCTGAAGTGAAAATCGGCCTCATTCCCGGCGCCGGCGGCACACAGCGCTTGCCGCGCGTGCTGGGCGTGGAAACGGCGCTCAACATGATAGTCAGTGGCGAGCCGGTCAAGAGCGAACTGCTGATGCAGGTCCCCGGCCAAAAGTTGTTCGCGCAGATTGCGGCCGGTGATGTGGTTGACGCGGCCGTGGCTTATGCGCAAGACATCGCCGATGTTCGCCCGCTGCCGCGTGTGCGCGACATCAAGCTCAGCCACCCGAACCCGGACGCCTACTTCGCCTTTGCGCGCAACACGGCCAAGGCCATGGCCAGAAACTTTCCGGCGCCCGCCAAGTGTGTGGACGCCGTTGAGCAAGCCCTGAAAGTCAAAAACTTCGACGAAGGCATGCGCGCGGAACGTGACATCTTCATCGCGCTGATGATGACGCCCGAGTGCAAAGCACTGCGCCATGCATTTTTGGGTGAGCGAGCCGCGAGCAAGATTCCTGATGTGCCTGAAGGCACGGCGCAGCGTGACATCAAGGCTGTGGCCGTGATTGGTGCCGGCACCATGGGTGGCGGCATCAGCATGAATTTTCTGAATGCCGGTATCCCGGTCACGATTCTTGAAACCAAGCAAGAAGCGCTGGACAAAGGCTTGGCCATCATTCGCAAGAACTACGAAGCGCAGGTCAAGAAGGGCAAGCTGAAGCAAGACAAGTACGAGCAGCGCATGGCCTTGCTCACGCCCACGCTGAGCTACGACGACATCGCGCAGGCCGATTTGGTGATTGAAGCCGTGTTTGAAGAAATGGGCGTCAAGGAAATTGTCTTCAAGAAGTTGGATTCGGTGATGAAGCCCGGCGCCATCTTGGCGTCGAACACGTCGACGCTGGATGTCAATCGTATTGCGGGTTTTACTCAACGGCCGCAAGATGTGGTGGGTCTGCACTTCTTCAGCCCGGCTAACGTGATGAAGCTGCTTGAAGTCGTGCGCGGCGAGAAGACGGAGAAGGACGTCCTGGCCACGGTCATGAGCATGGCCAAGAAAATCAAGAAGACAGCCGTTGTGTCTGGCGTGTGCGACGGCTTTATCGGCAACCGCATGATCGAGCAATACAGCCGCCAAGCAGGCTTCCTGCTCGAAGAAGGCTGCACGCCGGCGCAGGTGGACCGCGCTATCGAGAAATTTGGTTTTGCCATGGGCCCGTTCCGCATGGGCGACCTGGCGGGTAACGACATCGGCTGGTCGATTCGCAAGCGCCGTTATGTGGAAAAGCCGGAACTGAAATACAGCAAGACCGCCGACTTGTTGTGCGAATTGGGGCGCTTCGGACAGAAGACGGGCGCCGGGTGGTACGACTACGTGCCGGGCAAGCGCGACGCCATTCCTTCGCCCGTGGTCGAGAAGATGCTGGCTGATCACTGTAAGGCCGTGGGCGTGCCCCCGCGCAAGGTCAGCGACGACGAAATCGTGCACCGGCTGGTCTATTCCCTGGTCAATGAGGCCGCGCACATTCTCGAAGAAGGCATTGCCAGCAAGGCCAGCGATATCGACATGGTCTACCTCACGGGTTATGGCTTCCCCCTGTGGCGCGGTGGCCCGATGTGCTACGCCGACAGTCAAGGCTTGTTCAACGTGGTTCAAAGCATGAAGCGCTTTGCGCAAAACCCGCACGATGACGCCGCCTTCTGGAAACCGGCGCCGCTGCTGGCCAAGCTGGCCTCGCACGGCAAGAGCTTCACCGAGTAGGCCTTCAGGCCCACCTCCTTCACACACCCTTATCGGAGCCCGACATGAGCCGTGCTGTCATCGTTTCAACCGCCCGCACCCCTTTGGCCAAGAGCTGGAAGGGCGCATTCAACATGACCCACGGCGCCACCTTGGGTGCTTTTGCTGTGAAGGCGGCCGTTCAACGCGCTGGCGTTGACGCCGCTGAAATTGAAGATGTATTGATGGGCTGCGCCAACCCTGAAGGCGCCACCGGTTGGAACATTGCCCGCCAGGTGGGCTTGGCTGCCGGGTTGCCGATTTCGGTCAGCGGTGTGACGGTGAACCGTTTCTGTTCGAGCGGCTTGCAGACAATCGCCATGGCTTCGCAGCGCATCATCGCGGGGGAGGGTGACGTCTATGTGGCCGGTGGTGTGGAAAGCATCTCATGTGTGCAGCAAGAGATGAACATGCACATGTTTCAAGACACAGGCCTGATGAAAACCAAGCCTGAAATCTACTGGCCGATGCTGCAGACCGCCGAGACCGTTGCCAAGCGCTACAACATGCCTCGCGAACGCATGGATCGCTACGGCGCCGAGAGCCAACAGAAGGCCTGCGCGGCGCAGGCTGCGGGCAAGTTTGCTGACGAAATTGTGGCGTGCACCGTGACGGCGGGTGTGGCGGACGCGCAGCTGGGCCTGCGCAGCAAAGAGGTCACGGTCAGCAAAGACGAAGGCTTGCGCGAAGGCACAACCTACGAGTCCATTAAAGACATTCGCTCGGCTGCGCCGGGCGGTGTGGTGAGCGCCGGCAATGCCAGCCAATTCAGCGATGGGGCCGGTGCCTGCGTGGTGGTCAGCGAAAGCTATGCAGAGCGCAAAGGGCTCAAACCGCTGGGCCGATTCCTGGGCTTTGCGGTGGCGGGATGTGAGCCCGATGAAATGGGCATCGGCCCTGTGTTTGCTGTTCCCAAAGTTTTGCAACGCCTGGGATTGCGCGTGAGCGACATCGATCTGTGGGAACTGAATGAGGCATTTGCAGTGCAGGTTCTCTACTGTGCAGACAAGTTAGGCATTCCCATGGACCGCCTGAACGTCAACGGCGGCGCAATTGCTGTGGGACACCCCTACGGCATGAGTGGCCAGCGCCTGACGGGCCACGCACTGATTGAAGGCAAGCGGCGCGGCGCTAAGCGTGTGTGCGTCACCATGTGCATCGGTGGGGGCATGGGGGCGGCGGGTGTTTTTGAGGTGCTCTAAGGGCTTGCGGTTCAACCCGGCAGGGACGTGGTAAACAAGACTCGATGACCTACCGAACGACGCTCGACTTCCTGCTTAACGACTGGCTACAGGTTCAAAGCCTGATTGGTCGCGAGCGTTTCGCTGACCACTCTGGCGAAACCTTCGCGGCAGTGCTGGACACCTGCGAGCGCATCGCTCGTGAAAAGTATGCGCCGTTCAACCGCCTGGTTGACACTGAAGAACCCCGCTTCGACGGCGAAAAGGTGATCTTGCCGCAGGCCACTCACGATGCATGGCAGGCCTATGCCGACAGTGGCATGTTGAGTGCTTCGCAGAGCTACGACATGGGTGGCATGCAACTGCCTTACACGCTGGAGGCTGCGGCCAACTCGTTCTTCGCCAAGGCATCAGTCAGCATCGGTGCGGGCATGTTGACCACCGGCAACGCCAACTTGCTCATGGCGCATGGCACGCCAACGCAGCAACGAGCTTTTGCGGTTCACGAGTTCAGTGGCCGCTTCAGCGGCACCATGTGCCTGAGCGAGCCTCAGGCCGGTTCCAGCTTGTCGGACGTGGCCACGCGAGCCGAGCCCGACGGCGCGGGCTTTGAAGCCGAAGCGCTTGGCCCGCGCTACCGCCTGCGTGGCAACAAGATGTGGATTTCGGCGGGTGAACATGAGCTCACCGAGAACATCATCCACCTCGTGCTGGCCAAGATTCCAGGTGCCGATGGCAAATTGGTGCCGGGCACGCGCGGCATTTCTTTGTTCATCGTGCCCAAGCATTTGGTTGACTCTCAGGGCGCTTTGACGGGCGTGCGCAATGACGTGGCCCTGGCGGGCTTGAACCACAAATGCGGTTGGCGTGGCACAACCAACACCTTGCTGAATTTTGGTGAAGGCCGGTTCAAGCCGGGCGGGCTTGCGGGGGCTGTGGGCTACCTGGTTGGCAAGCCGGGCGAAGGCTTGCGCTGCATGTTCCACATGATGAATGAAGCTCGCATCGGTGTGGGCTTGGCTGCCACGATGTTGGGCATGGCGGGTTACGAGGCGTCGTTGGACTATGCACGCAACCGCCCGCAAGGCCGAGCCATGGGCCCGGCAGGAAAGGACCCCGCGCAGGCGCAAGTTCCCATCATCCAGCACGCCGACATCCGGCGCATGCTGCTGGCGCAAAAGTCTTATGCCGAAGGCGCACTGGCGCTGGAGTTGTATTGCGCACGCTTGGTTGATGAGCTGCATACTGGCGAAGAAGCTGCGGCTGCGCAGGCGCGGGTGCTTCTGGAAGTATTGACGCCGATTGCCAAGAGCTGGCCAAGCGAATGGTGCTTGGAGGGCAATTCGCTGGCCATCCAAATTCATGGTGGTTATGGCTACACCCGTGACTTTCCAGTTGAGCAATATTGGCGCGACCAGCGTCTGAACATGATCCATGAAGGCACGCATGGCATCCAGGCGCTCGATTTGCTGGGCCGCAAAGTTGTGATGGATGGTGGCGCTGGCTTGAAACTGTTGGCCGAGCGCATGCAAGACACGATGCATCGAGCAGCAGCGGTGCCTAGTCTGGGTGAGTCGGCCCAGGCATTGGCTTCGGCCGTGCACAAACTGGGCACGGCCACCCAAGCGGCTTGGTCCACAGGCGTACCCGAAGAGGCATTGGCTAACGCTACGCCCTATTTGCAAGCGTTTGGGCACGTTGTGTTGGCCTGGATGTGGCTGGACGTGGCTTGCGCGGTGCAGCACACGGCTGACCCAGCCTTGAAAGGCGGCAAGCTGGCCGCGCACCGCTTCTTCTTCGCCTACGAGCTGCCCAAGATTGACGCTTGGCTCGCTGTGGTCAGCCAACGCGAGGCGGTTTGCCGCGAGCTGCCGGAGGCTTGGTTCTGAGCACGCTCTGCACGATGGTGCGCTGGCTCAAGGCAGGCTGCGGGCTTCTGAAGTGTCCTGTTTGAGGTTTCCTGGAGATCCAAGATCATGAGTACCCCTGTTCAAAAACTATTTGACCTGCATGGCCAGGTGGCGCTGGTGACCGGCGGCTCGCGCGGTTTGGGCCTGCAGATAGCCGAGGCCTTGGGCGAAGCGGGTGCCAAGATCATGCTCACCGCGCGCAAAGCCTTAGAGTTGGAAGAGGGCGCGGCAGAATTGCAAGCCAAAGGCATTGATGCCCGGTGGGTGGCTGCCGATTCCAGCAACCCTGCTGGTGTGCAGAAGGTGGTTGACGACACCATGCAGCGCTACGGCCAGATCGACATCTTGGTCAACAACGCCGGCGCAACCTGGGGTGCAGCCGTGGAGGACCACCCCATCGAAGCCTGGGACAAGGTGATGAACCTCAACGTGCGCAGCCAGTTTCTGTATGCGCAGGCCGTGGGCAAGGCCAGCATGCTGCCGCGCCGCAAAGGGCGCGTGATCAATGTGGCATCCATTGCCGGCCTGGCGGGGTCAGCGCAAGTGAAGTTCGTGGCTTATGCCGCTAGCAAAGCGGCGTCCATCAACTTCACACGCCAGCTGGCAGCCGAGTGGGGACCGCACGGCATCAATGTGAACGCGCTGGCGCCCGGCTTCTTTCCGAGCAAGATGACACGCGGCACGCTGGAAGCTTTGGGGGCCGAGACCCTGGCAGCGGCGGCACCCTTGCGCCGCATTGGTGATGACGATGACTTGAAGGGTGCCGTGCTTCTTTTTGCCAGCCAGGCGGGCAAGCACATCACGGGCCAAGTGTTGGCGGTGGACGGTGGTGTCAGCGCTGTTCACAGCGGTGCCTGAGCGGCTTCAACTCGGAACCCAATTTTAAAAAACAGCGCATGAGCACTTTCAAAACGCACATTCCATTTGTTGAGCACCTGGGTTTCGAGCTGCTTGAATTTGAAGGGGGCCGAGCGCAGGTGGCGGTCAACTTGAAGCCCGAACTGACCAACCATTGGGATGTTGCGCACGGCGGCCTCATGATGACGCTGTTGGATGTGGCAATGGCGCACGCAGCGCGCAGCCCACTGATTGCCGGCGGCGAGCCTTTCCCTGGTGTTGTGACGATTGAAATGAAAACCAGCTTCATGCGCCCGGGCTTGGGCCGCTTGATTGCGCATGGGCAATTGCTGACCCGCACGGCCACGCTGGCTTTCACGGAAGGGCGTGTGCTCAATGAGGACGGCGAGTTGGTGAACCACGCCAGCGGCACCTTTAAATATCTGCGCGGCCTGGCTCACGGAAGCGATGGGCGCCGCATACAAAAAGTTGACGGCAGCGATTGAACCTACAGGACATTGCGACACAAACATGCATATGAATCAACAAATCGTGTTGGCCTCGCGGCCTGTGGGTCAACCCTGCGTTGACAACTTCAAGTTGGTTTCAGCACCGGTACCCACCGCAAGCCATTTGGCCGAAGGCCACGTGCTGGTGCGACACCACTATTTGAGCCTGGACCCTTACATGCGTGGCCGTATGAATGACGGCAAAAGTTATGCGCAGCCGCAGCCATTGAACGAAGTGATGATCGGCGGCACAGTAGGTGAGGTGGTGCACTCCAAACACCCCAAGTTTGCGCCTGGTGATTCCGTGGTGGGCATGGGCGGTTGGCAGCAATATTCGGTCGTTGACGGCAACGCTTTGGGCATGTTGCGCAAGGTGGATACCCGCCACATTCAGATGGCCGCGTACCTCGGCGCAGTAGGTATGCCGGGTGCAACCGCCTGGGTGGGCTTGAACACCATCATCGAACCCAAGCCCGGTGAAACGGTGGTGGTCAGTGCCGCCAGTGGCGCCGTCGGCAGTGCCGTGGGCCAGCTCGCCAAGGCCAAAGGCTGCCGTGCGGTGGGCATTGCAGGTGGTGCCGAGAAGTGCCGGTATGTCGTCGATGAACTGGGCTTTGATGCCTGCGTCGACTACAAACAGCACGGTGATTTGAGGAGTTTGATGTCGGCCTTGAAAGAGGCCGCGCCCAACGGCATCGACGGCTATTTTGAGAATGTGGGTGGTGTGATCTTGGACGCCGTGATGATGCGCATGAATGCTTTTGGCCGCATTGCCTTTTGCGGAATGATCGCCGGCTACAGCGGCCAGCCCATTCCAATGGCCAACCCTTCTCTGATCTTGATTTCGCGGCTGAAGTTACAGGGCTTTATCGTGAGCGAACGAATGGACTTGTGGCCCCAAGCCTTGGGTGAGCTGGGCACGATGGTGGCCACCGGGCAGTTGAAGTACCGTGAAAGCGTGGCTCAGGGCCTGGCCAGCGCGCCCGAAGCTTTCCTCGGTTTGCTCAAAGGCCGAAACTTCGGCAAACAACTCGTCAAGCTCATCTGAGTCGGGGCGCTGCGCAGTGGCCTCGGCGATGCCCAGCTCAAGGCTTTACTGGCGCCTTGCTCGGTTTGACGAACTTGGCGTTGATGACTTGTACGCTGCTTTGGCTTTGCGCTGCCGCGTTTTTGTTCTTGAACAGGGGCCCTACCTGGACCCCGACGGTAAGGATCAACACAGCGCACACCTGTTGTGCCGAGACGGTGGCCCAACGGGCCCTTTGGTGGCTTACCTGCGCATCGTTGATCCGGGTCTGCGCTTTGATGAACCGTCGATAGGACGCGTGATCACCGCGCCCGAAGTTCGCGGCACGGGACTGGGCCGCACGCTGATGAAAAAAGGCATTGAAACCTGCCAAATGCTGTGGCCATCGCAAGGTATTCGCATCAGCGCACAGGCGCGCCTGGAAGACTTTTACCAATCTATGGGCTTTGTCACTGTGGGCGAACCTTATGGCGAAGACACGATTCCGCACGTGGAAATGCTGCTTCTTGAAACCCAACTGGAGAAATCATGAGCCATCGAGTTGAAGGAACCGCGGTCATCACGGGTGCGGGCTCCGGTTTTGGTCTGGAAGCCAGCCGCATAGCTGCATCACGCGGCATGAATGTCGTCATGGCTGACGTTCAAAGCGATGCACTGGAAAAAGCGGCAACAGAAATTCGCGGCTTGGGCGTGCGGGTCTTGGCGCAACAGTTGGACGTGGCCAAGAGTGAACAAGTTCAAGCCTTGGCCGACGCCACCATGCGTCAATTTGGCGCACCCAATTTTGTGTTCAACAACGCGGGCGTCGGTGCAGGTGGCCTGATCTGGGAGCACACGCTCAAAGACTGGGAGTGGGTTGTCGGCGTTAATTTGATGGGTGTCGCTCACGGTGTGCGCATCTTCACGCCCTTGATGTTGGCAGCCGCAAAGGCTGACCCGCATTGGCGTGGCCATATCGTGAACACCGCCAGCATGGCCGGCTTGCTGTGCGCGCCCAATATGGGTGTTTACAACGTGGTCAAGCATGGCGTGGTGGCAATGAGTGAGACTCTTTACCAAGACTTGGCGCTGGTGACTGACCAAGTACATGCGCATGTGCTGTGTCCCTACTTTGTGCCCACTGGCATTCACGATAGTCATCGCAACCGCCCGGGTGACATGAAAGATGCCGATGAGCGGCTTACCCAGAGCCAGCTGATCGCCCAGGCCATGAGCGCCAAAGCCGTAACCAGCGGCAAAGTGAGTGCGGCCGAGGTGGCGCAGTTCGTCTTCGACGCCATGGACCACAAGCGCTTCTATATATACAGCCACCCCAAAGCCATTGGTTTGGTGCAGACGCGCCTTGAAGACATCTTGACCCCGCGCAACCCCAGTGACCCGTTTGCCAGCCGGCCCGAAGTAGGTGAGAAGCTGCGGGCAGAGTTGAAGTCGGTTGACTGATCTACAGTAACGGTGGCTATGAACTACATCCTGGCCTTTGACCAAGGTACTTCCAGCTCGCGCAGCATCATTTTTGATGCGCAAGGGCAAGTTGTCGCGATGGCGCAGCGCGAGTTTGCACAGCACTTTCCGGCGCCAGGTTGGGTGGAACACGATGCCGAGGAAATCTGGTCCACGCAATGGGCCACGGCGCAAGAGGCGATTGCCAAGGCTGGTTTGACCGCTGCGGACATTCGGGCCATTGGCATTGCCAACCAGCGCGAAACCACCGTGGTGTGGAACCGCCGCACGGGCAAACCAATTCACCGCGCCATCGTTTGGCAAGACCGTCGCGGTGAGCCCCTATGCGCGCGGCTGCGCGAACAGGGCTTGGCGCCGATGATCCAGCGCAGCACGGGCTTGGTGGTGGATTCCTACTTCAGTGCCACCAAGATCCGTTGGCTGCTTGACCATGTCAATGGCGCGCATGTGATGGCGGCACACGGTGACCTGGCCTTTGGCACCATCGACAGTTGGCTGCTATGGAAATTGACCGGTGGCCATGTGCACGCCACTGACGTGAGCAACGCGTCACGAACGATGTTGTTCGACATTCGTCACAACGTGTGGGACCACGAGATTTTGAAAGCGCTGCACGTACCCGACAGCCTGTTGCCGCGTGTGGTGCCTTCAAGCGGCGTGGTCGGCGAGACCGCCGCCGCGCTGTTGGGTCGTCCGATTCCCATTGCCGGCATGGCGGGCGATCAACAAAGCGCGTTGTTTGGTCAAGCCTGCTTTACACCGGGCCTGGCGAAAAATACCTACGGTACGGGCTGCTTCATGTTGATGCACACAGGCCAGCGCTTTCTCGATTCCAAGAATGGGTTGATCACCACCGCCGCTGCACAAACTGGCGACATCAGCCACCCACAGTTTGCGCTGGAAGGCAGTGTCTTCATCGGTGGCGCTGTGGTGCAGTGGCTGCGCGACAGCCTCAAGGCCATCGACAGCAGTGCGCAGGTGCAGGGTTTGGCAGCCAGCGTGCCCGACGCCGGCGGTGTGACGTTTGTGCCGGCCTTTGCTGGACTGGGCGCGCCTTATTGGAAGCCTGATACTCGAGGCGCGATCACCGGTTTGACGCGCGGAAGCACGGTGGCTCATATCGCACGCGCGGCGCTTGAAAGCATCGCCTTTCAGAGTGCGGCGCTGCTGCAATGCATGAACCGCGATGCCGTCGCTGCGGGAGTGGCTGCTGTCAGCGAACTGCGGGTGGATGGTGGTGCTTGCGTCAATGACTTGCTGATGCAGTTTCAAGCCGACTTGTTGGGTATCCCGGTGGTGCGGCCGAAGACTATTGAAACAACCGCTCTGGGCGCGGCCTACCTGGCAGGGCTCGCCACCGGGCTGTGGCACAGCGAAGCGCAGTTAGCCAGCCAGTGGCGGGCGGAACGCAGGTTTGAACCTCAGATGGGGCGCGATGAAGCCCACACGCGCATGGCCGCTTGGGATCGGGCGGCTCAATCAGCAGCCGCGCTGGGCGCCTGATTCAGCCGCTGTAATTCTTCGGGCGTAAAGCCGGCGCGTGCGCGGGCTTCAAGGTTGAAAGGCCCTATCGCGCGAGGCGCGTGGTAACGCAGGGCCAGACTGTCGTAATGGGTCAGCGGGTCCAGGCCCCCTCGCTCGCAGCACCAGCGGTACCAATGGTTGCCAATGGCGACATGGCCCACCTCGTCGCGCAAGATCACCTCCAGTACCGCAACCGCTGCGTGGTCGCCGGCCTGTGCCAGCTTGCGCTGCATGGGTGGGGTGGCGTCCAGCCCGCGTGCTTCCAGTGTGCGCGGTACCAGTGCCATGCGGGCGGCGAGGTCAGCACTGGTCTTTTCCACCATTTCCCACAGCCCGTTGTGCGCAGGGTAGTCGCCGTACTCGTGGCCCAGGGTGCGCAGGTGCTTGCGAACCAAGTGGAAGTGGTGCGCTTCTTCAGCCGCAATACCGACCCAGTCTAGATAGTAGGCGTCCGGCAATCCAGGGAATCGCCAGACCGCGTCGAGAGCCAAATTGATGGCATTGAATTCGATGTGCGCCACCGCGTGCATCAAGGCCGCACGGCCTTCGGTTGATGCGGGCGAGCGGCGTGGCACATCGGTCGGGCGGACCAGTGCGGGTCTCAAAGGTCTGCCGGGCAGGGCTGAGCGGGGGCGTAGGCTTGCGTCACGGTCGCTGCACAGTGGGCTGCCGGGTGATGCCTCAAGCAGCGCGCCAAACACCTTCAGGCTTGCAGCGAGTTGCTGCGTAGCGTGCAACTTGGCGTCCACGTCACAAAGTTCCAGTGCCTCCAGGGCCAAGCGTCGAATCTGCATCTCTACAATTATGGGTTTGCCTTCATCCGGAGTTGCGCATGGCCATCTTTCAACTCGACCAGCTGAGCCCGCTGGTGCCCGAATCCGCCTATGTGGCCGATAACGCCACGGTGGTTGGCGACGTGCGCCTGGGCGAAAACTGCTCGGTCTGGTTTGGTGCCGTGTTGCGCGGCGACAGCGCAACCATCACCTTGGGCGACAACAGCAATGTGCAGGACAACAGCGTGTTGCACGCGGACGAAGGCGTTCCGCTGATGATTGGCGCCGATGTCACCATTGGCCACCAAGTGATGTTGCACGGCTGCACCATCGGCGACGGAACGCTGGTGGGCATTGGTGCGGTGGTGTTGAACAACGCGCGCATCGGGCGGAACTGTCTGGTGGGCGCGGGTGCGTTGGTGACCGAGGGCAAAGAATTTCCAGATGGCAGTGTCATCATGGGATCACCTGCCAAAGTGGTTCGTGAAATGACGCCGCAGCAAATCACTGCAATGCGCAGCGCAGGTCCACACTATGTGAAAAACGGTCTGCGTTACAAGGCCGGCCTGTCGAGGCTTGCGTGACGGCAGCTGAATAAGGCGGTTATGGATCAGCTCCACCGTTTTTTCTTCGAAGGTTTGCCAGTGCGCGGTATGCTGGTTCGCCTGGAAGGCAGTTGGCAAGAACTTCTGGCCCGGCGCGAACCACAGCGCGGCGGCTCGGGTGTTTATCCGCGGCCGGTTCGTGAACTGCTGGGCGAGATGGTGGCGGCGAGCCTGCTGATGCAGTCCAACATCAAATTCAACGGCAGCTTGATTCTGCAGACGCAAGGTGATGGGCCTGTGAAGCTGGCTGTTGCCGAGGCGCAGCCTGACTTGCGCTTCCGTGCCACGGCCACGGTGGTGGCTGAGGTACCGACTGAAGCACGCCTCGCCGCGCTGCTGAACGTTCACGGTAGAGGCCGCTGCGCGATCACCTTGGACCCTAAGGATCGCCTGCCGGGCCAGCAGCCCTACCAGGGCATCGTGCCTTTGCATGGCGATCAGCGCGAGCCCTTGCAGGCGCTTTCGCAAGTGCTGGAGCACTACATGCTGCAAAGCGAACAGCTCGATACGCGGCTGGTTCTGGCGGCGGATGACCGTGTGGCGGCAGGCCTTCTCATTCAGCGGCTGCCCATGGAAGGCGTGGGTAACCTGGGCGCTTCGCGCAACGAAGACGAAATCGGTCTGAACGAAGACTTCAACCGCATTGCAACCCTCACAGCCTCATTGACGCGTGATGAGCTGTTGGGCCTGGATGTCGAGACCATCTTGCGGCGCCTGTACTGGCAAGAACCCATGGTGCGCGAGGAAGCACGAACGCCTCAATTCAGTTGCACCTGCTCGCGCGAACGTGTGGTGGGCATGCTCAAAGGCGTGGGCCGCGAGGAAGCCGAAAGCATCTTGGCCGAGCGTGGGGATGTCGAGGTGGGCTGCGAATTTTGCGGCCGCCAATATCGCTTCGACGCTGTCGATGTGGGTGAACTGTTCACGCCCGGCGCAGACCAGGCGCCGGGCTCCTCAGCGTTGAACTGAGCCTGCTTTTTATGCGGGCCAGGCGCAAACGGTCGGGCCTGTCATTTAAAGGTCCTGAGCTGTTTGAAGCTGGCCTGTTCAGCTGAAGGAACACAACACTCGCAAGACCAGGCACCGCGCTGCTTCTTGAAGGCTGAGCCCGGTGCGAGTGTTGATACGTTGCCGATGGGCTCGTGCAGGAGCCGGGCAAACAAGCCCTTTCCGGCGGCTGCACCCGACGGCTCGCAAGCGCGAGCCTGCAGGGCAAGGCGCACCGCTGCCAGGGCGCTGTCCAGCCGCTGGGCGCCGGTCCCGCCAATAACGCTGAAGGGTAGCTGGTGCTCATGCATCAGGCCACGCAGCAGGCTGTCAATGGGCTCGCGCACATGATCACCATCACGTTGAAGCCCATCAGCCTGCCAAGGCACGTCCAAAGCCGTGAGCAAAATCAGGTCGGCACTCCGGTGCGGCGTTTTGTGGGCAGCCACCGCAGCGTGCACAAGGCTGCTGTCGTTGAAATACCAGAGGCTGTATGCAGCCGTCATCAGGGCTGTGGTGTCGCAGACCACGATGTCATGGCAAGCGCTGGCGGCTTCGATTTGGCGCTGCTGTTCTTGCGCGATGTCGGCTTGCTCATGCTGCAGCGGGGTGCGTTGGTGCAGATCGCACCATGCACGCAACCATTCGCTGACGGCTGCCACGCGCAAACCGGTTTGTTCGGCCAGACGCGCCCGCAACGCAAAAGTCAGCTCGGTTTTGCCGGTGCACTCGGAGCCGAGCACGGCAATGCGGATGGCCTCAGCCATGCGAGGCCCCCAGACGCTGCCAAGCGCGCAGCCCCGCCACGGAAAGTACTGCAAACACCGCGTAGAGCAACGCGGTCAACCACAGTGCTTTGAACGCAAAAAGCCCCACACTGGCAACGTTGACGGCCAACCAAACCCACCAATTTTCCACGCGCTTGGCGATCAAGAGCAACTGACCAATCACGCTACCCACAGTGGGCAAGGCATCGGCGAAGGGAACATCACTGTCGGTCGCCTGTTTCAACACGAGGCCCAATACGGGCCAGGCCAACAGGCCAGCCGCGAGGGTCCAGGCCCGCTGGCGCACACTCATGCGGCCGACCGCGCTGGGCGCCGAACCTTGGCGCTCATCGCGCCGCCATTGGCGCCAGCCCCAAACGGCAACGGCGATGAAAAACAATTGCAAGCTCGCTTCGCCATACAGAGCGTTGGCTGCGAAAAGCAGGCCATAACAAGCCGAAGAGGCCACCGCCAAAGGCCAGGCCCAGACCTTGATGCGCAGGTTGCCGATCACCATCGCAACGGACAAGGCAAAGGCAAGAATCTCCAGCAAGGTGACAGGGCTTCCCCAAAACGTGAAAGCGGGCTTTAAGAGCGAGGTGAGCAAGGCTGGCACCGGTGGCGCAAGGTTTTTGGGGCGGGGCGGCAAACGAGCGGGGAGTGTAGCGATGGAGGCCCATGGAGCGGCGCTTCAAGGGCCGGGCTTCAGGGCCCGGTGCCCACAGCCGATAAAGCTGGACTCAGCTCACTCAGGGAGAAACGGTATGTCGATCGGTTCGTGTACATCGTGCGCAGCAAGCGCCGCGTCATCGGCTCAGCTCGATACGGTGCAAGGCGCTGCGGCCCTGTTGGTGCAAAAGCGCGCGATGCAGCAAGACCAGGCCAGCGCCGCGCAACTGATCGAGGCTCTGCCGCAGCCTGCGTTGGCGACCAGCGGCGGCGTCGGGACGACCGTCAATACCTACGCGTAGGCGCCCGCTGGGCTATTTGCGTCGCCCGTATTGCACGAGAATTTCGTGCGGGCCGACCATGCCCATTTCAAACCGGGCTTTCTCTTCCACCATTTCCAGGCCTTCTTGAAGGTCGGCCAGCTCGGCCTGAACTTGCGTATTGCGCGCAGAGGCGAGGCCATTGGCAGCTAGTTTGGCGTCAAGCTTCTGCTGCAGCGCATGCACCTCCCACAGGCTACCGCGCCCAAACATCAAGCCGAACCCAACCCCGCCAATCAGCAGGCACAGTGCAAGCGTGACCAGGCGCATGGAAAGCGGGGCTTGCTGAAACTTCAGCCGCGAACGTTGTAAAACGCTGAACGGCCGGGGTAGACCGCCACGTCGCCCAGGTCTTCTTCAATGCGCAGCAGTTGGTTGTACTTGGCCATGCGGTCGCTGCGGCTCATGGAGCCGGTCTTGATCTGCCCGGCGCAGGTGCCCACGGCGATATCGGCAATGGTGCTGTCCTCCGTTTCGCCCGAGCGGTGGCTGATAACGGCGGTATAGCCCGCACGCTTGGCCATCTCGATGGCAGCGAAAGTTTCGCTCAGCGTGCCGATCTGGTTGATCTTGATGAGGATCGAGTTGGCAATGCCCTTGTCGATGCCTTCTTTAAGGATCTTGGTGTTGGTGACAAACAGGTCATCGCCCACCAGCTGGATCTTCTTGCCCAGGCGTTCGGTCAGGTGTTTCCAGCCGTCCCAGTCGCCTTCATGCATGCCGTCTTCGATGCTGATGATGGGGTACTTGTCGCACCAGGTCGCCAGGATGTCGGTCCACTCGGGCGCGGTCAGCGTCAGGCCTTCGCCTTCGAGATGGTATTTGCCATCTTTGTAAAACTCGCTGGCTGCGCAGTCCAGGCCGATGGCGATTTGCGTACCAGCGGTGTAGCCTGCTTTGTCAATGGCTTCCAGAATCAGCTGGATGGCTGCTTCGTGGCTGGCCACGCTGGGCGCAAATCCGCCTTCGTCGCCCACGGCCGTGCTCATGCCGCGCCCGTCGATGATTTTCTTCAGCGCGTGAAAGACTTCAGCGCCATAGCGCATGGACTCGCGGAAGGTGGGTGCGCCCACGGGAATGATCATCAGTTCTTGAAGATCAAGGTTGTTGTTAGCGTGGGCGCCACCGTTGATGACGTTCATCATCGGCACCGGCATTTGCAAGCCGCCCACGCCGCCAAAGTAGCGGTACAGCGGCAGGCCCGACTCTTCGGCTGCGGCGCGGGCCACTGCCATGCTCACGGCCAGCATGGCGTTGGCGCCCAAGCGGCTCTTGTTGTCCGTGCCGTCCAAGTCGATCATGGTCTTGTCCAGGAAGGCCTGTTCGGCGGCGTCCAGGCCCAAAACGGCTTCACTGATTTCGGTGTTGATGTGGCCCACGGCCTTCAACACACCTTTGCCCAGGTAGCGGCTCTTGTCGCCATCACGCAGTTCAATGGCTTCGCGGCTGCCGGTGGAAGCGCCCGAAGGCACGGCGGCACGTCCCATGGTGCCGCTTTCCAGCAGCACATCACATTCAACGGTAGGGTTACCGCGGCTGTCGAGAATTTCTCGGCCGACGATATCGACAATGGCGCTCATTCTTGTGTTTCCTGTCGCAAGTGAAGTCGCTCAGACCGGGGCTGCCACGCCCTCGACCAGAACCATATTGAAAAACTCGGTAGCGCCTTGGCGTTTGGCGCGCGCGGCGGTGTACTGCGCGTCGTTGTAGAAAGCCTTGGCCTGCTCAAAACTGGGAAATCGCAGCATGGCCACACGGGCGGGTGTCCAGCCACCTTCCATGACTTCGAAGCGACCACCGCGTACCAGATACTCGCCGCCAAACGCCTTCACCGCAGCCGGCGCAGCGGCCATGTACAACTTGTACTGCTCAGGGTCGATGACCTTCATGTCGACGATCACGTAGGCGGGGGTGGCCATGTCAGTCAGTAGGGTTGGCTTGGTCAGCAAGAAAAATCATTTTCCAGCAAGGGCTGGCGCTTGATGACCCGGTCAAGTGCGACCAGTTGTTCCAATAGTGCCCGCATGTGCTTCAGAGGCACGGCGTTGGGCCCGTCGCTGAGTGCTTGGGCCGGGTCGGGGTGCGTTTCCATGAACAGGCCAGCCACACCAACCGCGACGGCGGCGCGGCTGAGTACCGGCACAAATTCGCGCTGCCCACCCGAGCTACTGCCTTGGCCGCCCGGCAACTGAACGCTGTGCGTGGCGTCGAACACCACGGGAGCGCCGGTTTCGCGCATGATGGCCAAGCTGCGCATGTCTGACACGAGGTTGTTGTAGCCGAAGCTTGCGCCACGTTCGCAGGCCATGAAGTTGTCTTGCGGCAAGCCTTTCTCGCGGGCTGCTGCGCGGGCTTTGTCGATGACATTTTTCATGTCATGCGGCGCCAAAAACTGGCCCTTCTTGATGTTCACTGGCTTGCCGCTTTGGGCGACCGCTCGGATGAAGTCCGTTTGGCGGCAGAGAAAGGCCGGTGTCTGCAAGACATCGACCACCGAGGCCACGGCGGCGATCTGCGACTCGTCGTGCACATCGGTGAGGAGCGGCACCTTCAGCTCGCGCTTGACCTTGGCCAGGATCTCCAGCCCACGCTCCAAACCGGGGCCCCGAAAAGTGGTGCCACTGGATCGGTTGGCTTTGTCGTAGCTGCTTTTAAAAATGAACGGAATGCCCAGCGCAGCCGTCACTTCTTTCAAGTGGCCCGCCACATCCATCTGCAATTGCTCGCTCTCAACAACGCAGGGCCCGGCGATCAAGAAAAATGGGTGGGTCAGGCCCACATCAAAGCCGCACAGTTTCATAGTGCTCTCAAGCGACTTTCAAGGGTTGGGCGGCTTGCCGGCGCTGATGTTCGAGCGCAGCCTTCACGTAGCTGGCAAACAGCGGGTGGCCGCCCCAGGGTGTGCTTTTGAATTCGGGGTGGAACTGCACGCCCACAAACCACGGGTGCACGCTGCGCGGCAACTCGACCATTTCGGTGAGTTTTTCGCGCTGGGTCAGGGCGCTGATCACTAAACCTGCCTGCTCCAGCCGCTCCAAGTAGTGCACATTGGCCTCGTAGCGGTGGCGGTGGCGCTCAGTGACCACAGGGCCGTAGATTTCATGCGCCAAGGTGCCGGGTTTGACGTCTGAACTCTGTGCGCCCAGGCGCATGGTGCCTCCCAAGTTCGAATTGGCATCGCGCTTTTGGATGGAGCCGTCTCGGTCTTGCCATTCATCGATGAGTGCGATGACGGGGTGCGGCGAATTCGGCTCGAATTCCGTGGAGTTGGCATCGAGCATGCCCGCAACATGCCGCGCATATTCGATGGTGGCCACCTGCATGCCCAGGCAAATGCCCAGGTAAGGCAGCTTGTGTTCCCGGGCATAACGCACTGCACAGATCTTGCCTTCGATGCCGCGCTTGCCGAAGCCGCCCGGAACCAGTACCGCGTCATACGCGCCGAGTTGATCCACGTTGTCAGGCGTCAGGCTTTCGGCATCGACATATTCGATTTCGACTTTGGCGTGGTTGTGAATCCCGGCGTGGCGAAGGGCTTCGTTCAATGACTTGTAGGAATCTGACAAGTCGGTGTACTTGCCGCACATGGCGATGCGCACGGTTTCAGCCGGGTGCTCCACTTCAAGAACCAGTGAATCCCAGCGCCGCAAGTCAGCGGGCTTGGTCATGAGTTGCAGCTTCATGATCACCAGCTCGTCCAAACCTTCTTCGTGCAGCACACGCGGCACTTTGTAGATGGTGTCGACGTCGGGCATCGAAATGACGCCGTGCAGCGGGACGTTAGTAAACAGGCTGATCTTTTCGCGCTCGTCGTCGGGAATGACGCGGTCGGCGCGGCACAACAGCGCATCGGGCTGGATGCCGATTTCGCGCAACTTCTGCACGGTGTGCTGCGTCGGCTTGGTTTTCAGCTCACCCGCAGCAGCGATCCAAGGCACATAGGTCAGGTGAACAAAAGCGGTGTTGCCCGGGCCCAGCTTCAGGCTCATCTGGCGCACAGCTTCCAGGAAGGGCAAGGACTCGATGTCTCCGACGGTTCCGCCAATTTCGGCGATGGCCACGTCAATGCCTTCACCGGCGCCGCGGCGGATGAAGTCCTGAATTTCGTTCGTGACGTGGGGAATGACCTGGACTGTCTTGCCCAGGTAGTCGCCCCGGCGTTCCTTTTCGAGAACGCTTTTGTAGATTTGGCCGGTCGTGAAGTTGTTGCTGCGCTTCATCCGCGTGGTGATGAAGCGCTCGTAGTGGCCGAGGTCCAGGTCGGTTTCGGCACCGTCGTCGGTGACGAAGACTTCGCCGTGCTGGAAAGGGCTCATGGTGCCCGGATCCACATTGAGATACGGGTCCAACTTGATGAGCGTGACCTTGAGGCCGCGAGACTCCAGGATGGCGGCCAAAGAGGCTGCGGCGATGCCCTTTCCGAGGGAGGACACCACGCCACCGGTGACGAAGACAAACTTGGTCATTGCGTGCGGCATTGCCCGGTGGGCGCGCTTGAATTTGGCGCCGCGAGAAATGCCCAGGGGGTAAAGCCAGATTATAGGCGGCTCGGCATGGGCGGTCTCGGCAAGCACTGGGCCATACTGCTTTTCCTGCGGTGGAGCCAACCCAGTGCACGCTGAGTTGGTTCATGCCATTTTTGTCCGTCAAGGAGCTGAGTTTTCATGAACGAGCGCGTGGCGCCGGCAAGAGCGCAGTGGTTGGATGTGGTGCGCGCAGTGGCCATGCTTTGGATGGCCGTTTTTCACTTCTGCTTTGACCTGAATTTCTTTCAGCTCTGGCAGCCGCGCCAGAATTTCTATGGCGACCCGTTCTGGACCACCCAGCGCACGCTGATCGTCTCGATGTTCTTGTTTTGTGCGGGCGCCGGCCAGGCACTGGCACTGCACGCGGGCCAAACCTGGCCGCGCTTTTGGCGACGCTGCGGCCAAATTGCGCTGTGCGCGGCTGCGGTGAGCGCGGGGTCGGCATTGATGTTTCCGCGCAGCTGGATATTTTTCGGCGTGTTGCATGGCATGGTGGTGATGCTGGTGCTGTGCCGCTTGGCGGAGCCCTTGCGCTGGCTGCTGTGGCCCCTGGGCGCTCTGGCTCTGGCATTGCCGGTGTGGATGGCCAGTCCGGTTTTTGATGCGCCGGCTTTGCGCTGGATCGGCCTGGTCACACGCAAACCCGTGACTGAAGATTGGGTACCCGTCTTGCCTTGGCTGGGGGTCATGCTGTGGGGCATGGCGGCAACGCAGGCCGCGCTGCGCTGGCGTGGGCCCTGGCTGCAAGCGGCGGTGCCGCCGGCGATCCAGCCGCTGGCGACGCTGGGGCGTTGGAGCTTGAGCTTTTACATGGTCCACCAGCCCGTGCTCATCGGTCTGATTTTGGCCGCCAAGTGGTTGAATCAGCGTGTTTGATGTGGTGGCAAAACGCCGCCGTTCAAGTCCCTCAAAAAAGTGAGCACCTCGGGGCTTGAAGTGCGCACCGTTGCACCTAACTGATGACCATAGCCGGGAGGCGCATGGCCTGCCGGCACACACGCACCGAAGCGTTCCTTCGGCACCCTTGGAGGTTCATCATGTTGGCTCGCAGCTTTTTCCCTGGAAATTTATATGTTGACTTCGACCATCTGCAGCGCGAGCTGCAGGGCGCTTGGCAACGTGCACCCGCCATTCGCGGCTTGGGGCGTGGCGGCTTCCCGGCTTTGAACGTGGGCACCACCGCAGAAGCCGTTGACGTTGATGTCTACGCGCCGGGCATGGAGGCGGCGGGCTTTGAGGTGAAGGTGGAGCGCGGCGTTTTGAGTATCAGCGGCGAACGCCCGGCGCAGGTGCCGGGCAGCGATCAGCAACGCACGCTGCATCAGAACGAGCGCTTCGCCGGCCGGTTCCGCCGCGTGGTGAACCTGCCCGACGATGTGGACGCTACCCAGGTGTCAGCGACGTATCGCGACGGCGTGCTGCGCGTGCGCTTGGCGCGCCGCCAAGCTCAAGAAGCGCGTCGCATCACGGTGCAGTGAACAGCCCAACTTTGGAGAACAAACATGAAACCCATGACCCGCTTTAACGAAACTTGCATGGCCACCCGCGACGAGCGGCCCGCTTTGGTGCCACCCGTTGATGTACTGGAAGACGCCGAGGGCATCACCTTGTGGGCCGACCTGCCCGGTGTTGGCAAAGAGCAATTGCACCTGCATATTGACGGTGAACAACTGGCCATTGAAGCTGAGGCCGCGCTCCCCGGCGCTGAACAATTGACGCCCTTGCACACCGAGGTGGCGCGGTCGCTCTATCGTCGCAGCTTCACCTTGAGCAAAGAACTGGATGCCTCTGGCATCAAGGCTGACATGTCGAACGGCACGCTCAGGGTACGCATTCCCAAAGCGCCCCATGCGCAGGCACGGCGTATCGACGTTCAGGTGCACTGAAGGTTCATCGGTCCGGCTACCATCGGCCGGATGAGCTTGCGTGTGTTGTACGGTTTTCATGCCGTGACGGTGCGGCTGAAAACCGCACCTCAATCCGTTGTTGAATTGCATGTCGATGCCCAGCGGCGCGACGCGCGCATGCGCGTTTTGCTGGAGCGCGCGCAAGAGTTGGGTCTGCGCGTGCTGGACTCAAACGACGAGCACCTGACCCGCTTGTGCGGCGCACCGCGCCACCAGGGTGTGGTGGCACGGGTCAAGGCCGTGGCCCAACGCCATTCGCTGGACGACATCTTGGATGACGCGCAGGCGGCTGGCGCTAGCGCCGCTCTGGTCTTGGCGTTGGACGGCATCACCGACCCCCATAACCTGGGCGCTTGCCTGCGCACGGCCGACGCAGCGGGCGTGCAAGCCGTCATCGCCCCCAAAGACCACGCTGTGGGCTTGAACGCAACCGTGGCCAAGGTGGCCAGTGGCGCTGCCGAAACCGTGCCCTACTTGATGGTGACCAACCTGGTGCGCAGCCTGAATGAGCTCAAAGAGCGCGGGCTGCGCGTGGTGGGCTTCAGCGACGATGCGCCGCAAACCTTGTACGACTTGGACCTTACTGGCCCGGTGGCCTTGGTTTTGGGCGCTGAAGGTGCTGGTATGCGCCAGTTAACCCGCAAGACTTGCGATGAGCTGGTGCGCATTCCGATGGCTGGCGCGGTTGAAAGCTTGAATGTCTCCGTGGCCTGCGGCGTCAGCCTCTACGAAGTGTTGCGCCAGCGCATGGCCAGCGCTCAGTAGACCTAAAGCTTCAAACCCAACCCGAAACACCCGCGACCGCGCCGCACAGAATCAGCCATACGGGGCTGATGCGGGTTCGCTGCATAAGAAGCACGGTGCCCGCCAGCAGCGGCAGCGTGGCCCACCGCCCACGTGAGGGTTCAGTCAAGACCCAGGCTGTGGCCAGCAACAAACCGATGCTGACGGGTGCCAGACCGACAGTGAAGGCCTGTACGCCACGCTGATGCTGGCGTTGTGCGCCATAGCGCCCGGCACTCACGGCCAGCAGCGTGCTTGGCAACAAGCTGCCGCCCAGCGTCGCGAAGACGCCCGCCAGCCCGGCCACGTTGAAGCCAATCACGGCGACAAACAACACGTTAGGACCCGGCGCTGCCTGTGCAAGCGCGATTGACCCGCTGAAGGCGGTGTCACTCAGCCAGCCGCGTTCGCTCACCACGTAACGGTGCATGTCGGGCACGGTCGTGATGGCGCCACCGACAGCCAACAAAGACAGCAGTGCGAAGTGGACAAACAACTGGCCCCATACCGTGGGCGCCCAGCCCATCGAACCGAAGAACCAGACGCTCATGCGTCCGGCCCCGGCGGCTTGCTCGGCGGCACCATGCCTTCAGGGCGCAGGCTCCACCAAGCCCAAGCCCAGGCCAGCGGCGCCAAGACGCCCAAAACGCCAACCAGCGGCCAGCGAAACCCTGCCACGGCAGCCACCGTCAGGGCCATCAGAAGCGCGCAAGCAGCCAGCCCCATGCGGTTGCCGCGCAGCGCGGTGACCAGCTTCATGGCCGTGGACAACACCAGACCGGCTGCCACCACGCCCATGCCGCGCAAGGCATCTTGCATCCAAGCCACGTGGCTGGCTTGCTGCACCAAAAGGGCCAACAGCAAAACCAGCACCAACGGCATGGCAAGCAAACCCGCACAAGCGGCCAGTGCGCCGCGCCAACCAAAGTGACGGTCGCCAAAGATCAAGGCCATGTTGATGATATTGGGGCCCGGCAAAATTTGGCCGAGCGAAAGCAGGGCCAGAAAATCAGCGCGGCTTAGCCAGCGGCGCTGGTCCACCAATATCCGCTGTGCCACGGGCAGAACGCCCCCAAATCCTTGAAGGGCCAGAGACTGAAAAGCCAGGAACAAGTCGCGACAGCCAGATGGTGGCGCAGGAATCGCCTCGGGCATGCGCGTCAAACCTTCAGAACTTCGGGGTTGACGATGTTGGTGGGATTCCCACCGGCAAAGGCCACCACATTCTCAAATGCCGTACGGAACAGGTGCTCGTAATTGTCTTGCTCGACATAGCCGATGTGCGGCGTACACACCGCATTTTCCAAACGCAGGAGCGGGTGGCCCTGCAGGATGGGTTCGCTCTCGTAGACGTCAATTGCTGCCATGCCCGGGCGCCCGCGGTTCAGGGCCGAAACCAGCGCGCCGTCTTCCAGCAGCTCGGCCCGTGATGTGTTGACAAACAGGGCCGTGGGTTTCATTCGTGCCAGGTCTTCGTGCTGAATGATCCCGCGTGTATGTTCGTTCAGCCGCAAATGCACGCTCAAGACATCCGCTACGCGGAACAGGCTGGCGCGGTCGCCAGCCACTTCGAAACCATCGCGCAATGCGCTTTCCACGGAATCTGCGCGGCCCCAGACCACCACGCGCATGCCAAACGCCTTCGCATAGCCAGCCACAAGCCGACCAATTCGGCCGTAACCCCAAATGCCCATGATCTTGCCTTTCAGCAAGATACCAACGCCAAAATTGGGCGGCATGGACGCGGCTTTGAGCCCGCTTTGCTGCCAGGCGCCATGTTTGAGGTTGCCCACGTACTGCGGCAAGCGCCGCATGGACGCCATGATGAGTGCCCAGGTGAGTTCGGCCGTGGCGGTCGGTTGACTGCTGCCCTCAGCAACAGCCACGCCCATTTCCGTGCAGGCGGCCAAATCGATATGCTCACCGGCACGCCCGGTTTGAGAAATCATCTTCAGCCGGGGCAGCTTTTCGAGCAACTGGCGGTTGAGCGCCGTTCGCTCGCGGATGGTGACCAGGATGTCAGCGTCTTTGAGCCGCACCGACAGCTGCCCCACGCCCTTGACCGTATTGGTGAAGACTTTGGCGTTGAAGGGCTCCAGGATCGAAGCGCAAGGCAGTTTGCGCACGGCGTCCTGATAGTCGTCGAGGATGATGACATTCATGGCGGACCGGCATTGTGCCTTGAGCGCCGCGGCTTCAGTTCGCGGACGCAGGCGGGTCCTAGGCCGGCGTTTGGTGCGTCATCAGCGCATGCTCACCAAATCGGCTTCAGGCTCACTGAACATCGACTCCAGACTTGTTTTCAAAGCCAGGCGCACGGCACGCGCGTCCGCGTCGTTGCCACCCAAGGCGGCGAAGACCGAGTTGCGCAGCAGCCACAGGTGGTGGGGGTCTTCGGCTTTGCGCACGCAGCCGCGCAGCCATTCGCCACGCGCACCGGGCAATCCGGCCGTGGCAAACATGAAATCGTGTTTCAGGTCCACAAAGGCGCGCCGAGCAGCCACACGCGCCAGGCGATCCTGGGGCATACCGAACTCGCAGGTCGCGCTGCTGCTGTGCATCTCAGCTGTCGGCCTGGCGGCTGCTGTCAAAGTGCCGATTGATGCGGCGCAGGCGTCGCTCGGCTTCGCTTTGCGACTGTTCTCGGGCCACAAGGCCGTACAAGCTGGCACGCAAATGCCACAGTTCGCGCAGGGTGCGCGCACGTTCGACTTTCAACACCAGGCGCTGGGCCTCCGGGCTGGCGGTGTCTTTCAGGCAGGCCAGAAAATCACTGCGAGCCTGTGGCAACTGGTTCAGTGGCGGCGAAGCGTCCGAAGGTGAGGGTGCCAGCAGCCAGTAGCGCAGTCGTTGCCAGCCCGAGTCAGGCACGCAGCGCAATGAAGGCGGCTTCACCTCGCCGCGCAGGCGGCTGGAGGTGGCGAATGCTGTGGTGGCTTGGCGCCAGCGCGACAGCGTTTGAAAGGAAAGGCCGAACATGGCTCGGATATCGGGTGCGCTCACTGCAACTTAAGAGGCAGTGTGCGCGACGAGCCCGTTGGGTGATCCGTAGAGAAACACGAGGGCCGGGCACCACTTTGGGTCCAGCCACAGCTCCACTGAGGGCGGCTGTCAGCCGCACTCAGGCAAGTTCAGCCGAGTTCAAGCGATCAAGAGAGCGGCGTGGTGCGAATGAGCCCCACAGCCAAGCCTTCCAGCTCAAAGTGGTCGTCTGGGCCCACCACTAGAGTTTCAAAGTCAGGGTTCTCTGGAATCAGTTCGATGCGGTCGCGGTGCCGGCGAAAGCGTTTGACCGTGACCTCGTCGCCCAGGCGCGCGACCACAATTTGGCCATTGCGTGCGTCTTTGGCCTGCTGAACGGCCAGCAGGTCTCCATCGAGAATGCCGGCGTCGCGCATGCTCATACCGCGCACTTTGAGCAAATAGTCGGGTGTACGGCTGAATAGCGAGGCTTCCAGCCCATAGCTTTGCTCAACATGTTCTTGCGCCAGGATGGGCGCGCCTGCCGCCACACGGCCCACCAGCGGCAGCATGAGCTGGGCCAGGCTGTGCACTGGGCTTTTGAGTGCGCGCAGTGTGTCAGACTTCAGCCGAATGCCGCGTGAGGTGCCGCCAATCAATTCCAGAACACCTTTGCGTGCCAGGGCTTGCAAGTGTTCCTCGGCGGCGTTGGCCGACTTGAAACCCAGCTCGGTGGCGATTTCAGCCCGCGTGGGTGGCGCCCCGGTTTTTTCAATGGCCCGGCGTACCAGGTCGAAAATTTGCTGTTGACGTGCGGTGAGCTTGGCGGGAACGTTCATGTGGATAGCCAGGCGCGGCCTGTTGTTATGTCCAGTGGCTGTATTTTTGTCCAGATAGGGGCGCTATGGCAAGCGGTAAAGCAAGGGTTAAAACAAGCGAAACGGCAAAGGTCGCCTCCAAGGTGGTGGTTCTGGCCACCGGCGGCACCATTGCCGGCGCCTCTGCCAGCACCGCAGACAACTTGAACTACAGCGCCGGGCAGCGAACGGTTGGGCAACTGCTGGCCGCTGTGCCCGGCCTGGATGCAGCGTCCATCGAAGCCGAGCAGCTCGCGCAGCTGGACAGCAAGGACATGGACCCGTCTCTTTGGTGGCGGCTGACTCAGCGGATCCTGGAATTGCTCGCACGCGAAGACGTTGGTGGCGTGGTCGTCACACACGGCACAGATACCCTGGAAGAGACTGCTTACTGGTTGGCGCGCACCGTGTCGGCCAGCAAACCCGTGGTGCTGACGGCGGCCATGCGGCCCGCAAGCTCTCTACAGGCCGATGGCCCGCAAAACCTGCACGACGCTGCTAGCTTGGTGCGCACACCCGGCGCCCAGGGCGTCATGTTGGTCATGGGTGGCTGCGTGATGGCGGGCCACGAGGTGCGAAAGGTTCACAACTACCAGCTGCAAGCTTTCAGCGCGGGTGACGCGGGCCCCGTGGCTTGGATGGAAGAGGGGCATGCGCGGCTATTGCGGCCATGGCCTCTGCTGTGCCAGCCTGCGGCGCTGTTGCCTGCTGATGAACCTGCTTGGCCCTGGGTGGAAATGGTGAGCAGCCACGCCGGTGCGGGTGGCCGCGTGGTGGATTGGCTGGCTTCGCAAGGTGTGGCGGGATTGGTCGTTGCCGGCACCGGCAACGGCACGGTTCACAAAGACTTGCTCGCCGCGCTGCTGCGCGCGCGTGGGCTTGGCGTGGCGGTGCTGCGCAGTACCCGATGCGTGCTCGGGCACTTATTGGACGACGGCGGCGAGCTGGAATCTGCAGGCAGCTTGACGCCCGCGCAGGCACGCGTGGAGTTGACGCTGCGCCTGCTGGGACGGCGCTGAGCCCTTGCCGGCGCTGGCGCCTTCAGCTTGCAGCGGCCTGCAAGCTCTCCAGCTGTCCTTGCAGCTCAAGCCAGCGCTCCTCCAGCATGGCCACTTCGGCCGCCAGATGATTGAGTTGGCGCCCTTGGTCGGCAATGGCCTGCGGCGTCAGCGTGTTGCTGTTTAGGGCTGCTTCGGCTTTGGCCCGTTCAGTGGCCAAAGCTTCCAAACGCTTGTCGATGCCGGCCAGTTCATTGCGCAGCGGGCGCGTGGTGTCGGCCAGCCGGCTGCGTGCCTGTGCCTTGGCTTTGCGGTCGTCGCGGCCGGCTGTCACGGCAGGCGGCGTAGAGCCGGGTGCTGCATGCGCTGCGTTCGTGCCCGGTTTACTTTGCGTCCTTGGATCCCGTGCGGCGCCAGACCGGGCGTCAACGCCGGTGGCCTTGGCCACAGCAGCGGCCAGGGCGGGCGCAGCCGCAACGGCGGTGGTAGCGCCAGACTGCGGCGCGGCTGGCGGCGGCAGGCCGCGTGCATTGGCGCGGCTGACGTCAAGCAGCCAACGCTGGTAGTCGTCCAGGTCACCGTCGAAATTCTGAACGCCGCCGTGGGTCACCAGCCAGAACTCGTCACACACCTCGCGCAGCAAAGCGCGGTCGTGGCTGACCAGCAGCACCACGCCTTCGAACTCATTCAGCGCGATGGACAGTGCCTCGCGCGTGTTCAGGTCGAGGTGGTTGGTGGGCTCGTCCAGCAGCAGCAGGTTGGGGCGCTGCCACACGATGGTGGCCAACACCAAGCGCGCACGTTCGCCGCCCGACAAGGTGCCCACACGCTGGTGAACCATGGCGTCGGCGAACCGGAACTGGCCCAGGAAATTGCGCAGCTCTTGTTCGCGGGCGTTGGGCGACACATCGCGCGCCAGGCGCACCATGCGCTGCAAGGGCGTGTCGTCTTCTGTCAGCAGGTCCATTTCCTGCTGCGCAAAGTAGCCAATGCTCAGACCCTTGCCTTCGGTCACCGTGCCGCCGAGCGCGGGCAACGACCGCGCGATGGTTTTGACCAAGGTTGACTTACCTTGGCCGTTGGCGCCCAAGATGCCGATGCGTTGACCTGCCAACACCGTGCGGGTGACGTTGTGCACGATGACCTTGCTTTGCGCGGGTGTGCCATCGGCTGCAGGTAGCTCATAGCCGCAGCGCATGTCACGCATCACCAACATGGGGTTGGGCAGGTTGGCGGGTTCGCGAAACTCGAATGAAAAATCGCTGGCCGTCAACACGGGCGCCAACATTTCCATGCGTGCCAAAGCTTTGACGCGGCTTTGTGCTTGTTTGGCTTTGCTGGCCTTGGCTTTGAAGCGGTCGATAAACCGTTGCAGGTGCGCGATGCGCTCTTGCTGTTTGCCAAACGCGGCACTCGCCTGGCTCATGCGTTCTGCGCGCATAGCCTCGAAGGCGCTGTAGTTGCCGCCGTAGCGCGTGACCTTGGCCTCGTCCAGATGCAAAGTGACGTTCGTGACTGTGTCCAGGAATTCGCGATCGTGGCTGATGATGAGCAAGGTCCCTGCATAACGTTGCAGCCAAGCCTCCAGCCATACCAAAGCGTCCAAGTCCAAGTGGTTGGTTGGCTCGTCCAGCAGCAGCAGGTCTGAAGGGCACATCAGCGCGCGGGCCAATTGCAAACGCATGCGCCAGCCGCCTGAGAAGCTGTTGACCGGCGCCATCAATTGCTCGGTTTTGAAACCCAAACCCAGCAGCAAGGCTTGCGCACGCGCTGGCGCGTCAAAGGCGCCGGCTTCGTCCAGGGCCATGTGCGCGTCGGCCATCGCGTGGCCGTCGTCGGCGGCTTCGGCCGCGGCCAAGGCTTCTTGTGCGCGCTGCAGGGGCAGGTCGCCTTGCAATACGAAGTCCGTTGCGGGCTCGGCCGTTTCAGGCATGGACTGGGCCACTTCACCTATTTGCCAGCGCGGAGGAATTTCGACGCCACCGGTGTCGGCTTGCAAGCGCCCCGCCATCAGGGAAAAAAGGCTCGATTTGCCGGCGCCATTGCGCCCGACCAAGCTGGCCTTTTCGCCGGGGTTGAGTGTGAAATCGGTGGCCTGCAGCACCACCTTGACACCGCGGCGCAGCGTGAG
This sequence comes from Rubrivivax sp., assembly GCA_965249635.1. Classification (GTDB taxonomy): domain Bacteria; phylum Pseudomonadota; class Gammaproteobacteria; order Burkholderiales; family Burkholderiaceae_C; genus Rubrivivax. The sequence goes on from OZ252249.1 coordinate 2,073,741, forward strand.
GTTTCGAACAATGATCATTTTTTCGGGTGCGCCTTGGCGGCGCCATTCAGGGAATCGGCAGTGACCAGGAGCACCTGGTCATCCGTGTTTTGGGTCGGCAGGTAAACCACTTGAAGCGCAGGAAATGCCGCTTCAAAAAACGCGCGTTCGTGGCCAATTTCCAGCACCAGCAAACCGCCTTCGGTGAGGTGTTGATTGGCCCGCTGCAGCAGAGGGCGGATGAAATCCATGCCGTCTTCACCACCGGCCAGTGCCAGGCTGGGCTCGGCTTGGAATTCCGGCGGCAATGCCTGCATCGAGCCAGCATTGACGTAAGGCGGGTTGCACAAGATCACGTCGTATCGGCCGTCGGCTGCGGCCAGGCCGTCGCCTTGCCGCAGCTTGATTCGATCTTGCAAAACGTGCCGTTGCAGGTTCAATTGCGCCACGGCCAAGGCTTCGGCGCTCAGGTCGCACGCATCAACTGCCGCTTCGGGCCAGGCCATGGCGGCCAGGACAGCCAGGCTGCCGTTACCGGTGCACAGGTCCAAGACGCGCTGAGGCTCGTTGGGCAGCCAGGTATCGATGCTGCCGTCTGTGATCAGCTCGGCGATGAGTGAGCGCGGCACGATGGCCCGTTCGTCCACAGTGAAAGGCACACCCTGCAGCCATGCTTCACCCGTGAGGTAAGCGGCCGGCTTTCGGCTTTGGATGCGTGTTTCGACGAGCGCCTCTATGGCTGCGGTTTCGGTCGCGGCCAGTTCGCGTTCAGCCACGCCGTCCAAGTCGTCTAAGGGCAGACCCAAACGCCACAAAACCAGCCACGCAGCTTCGTCAAAGGCGTTGTCGGTGCCGTGCCCAAACGAAACGCCCGCCTCATCAAGGCGGGCGCTGGCGCGCTCGATGGCCTGCAGCACGTTCATGTCAAGAGTCGCTCCAGCGTGCCACGATAGATGTCTTTCAAGCGTTCGATGTCGGCCACCGCCACGCATTCATCCACTTTGTGGATGCTGGCATTAGTAGGCCCGAATTCAACAACCTGGTCGCAGATGCGTTTGATGAAGCGGCCATCCGAGGTGCCCCCTGTGGTGGACAGGACCGGCCGCTCGCCCGTGACGGCTTCGATCGCCGCGCCCAAGGCTGCGCTCAGGCTGCCCGGTGGCGTGAGGAAGGTTTCGCCACCCAAGGTCCATGCCAACCCATAGTCCAGCCCATGGCGGTCGAGCAGGGCGTGAACGCGTTGCTTCAGGCTTTCTGCTGTACTTTCAGTGCTGAAGCGGAAGTTGAAGTCGAGGCTCAGTTCGCCAGGAATGACGTTTGTCGCACCGGTGCCCGCATGGATGTTGCTCGCCTGCCAGGTGGTGGGCGGGAAAAAGGCATTGCCTTGATCCCAGGTGGTGGCGGCCAGTTCGTCCAAGGCCGGTGCCAGGTCATGAATGGGGTTGCGTGCCAGGTGAGGGTAGGCCACGTGGCCCTGGATGCCACGCACCGTCAGCTTGCCACTGAGTGTGCCGCGCCGACCGTTTTTCACCATGTCGCCCAGGCGTTCCACCGACGTGGGTTCTCCGACGATGCAGGCGTCCAGGCGCTCGCCGCGTGCCTCCATGGTTTCAACCAGCCGCAAGGTGCCGTCGACGGAGGGGCCTTCTTCATCACTGGTCAGCAAAAAGACAATGCTGCCGCCGTGCTGGGGGTTCTTGGCCACCAATTCTTCAACAGCCACCACCATGGCGGCGATGGAGGTTTTCATATCGGCGGCGCCGCGCCCGTAGAGCAAGCCGTTTCGGTGTGTGGGCGTAAACGGCGGGCTGGTCCAGCGCTCCAGCGGGCCGGTGGGCACCACGTCGGTGTGGCCGGCAAAGGCCACCACGGGCCCCGGCAGCCCGCCACTTCTGCGCGCGATCAGGTTGGTCACGCGAAAGCTCTCGGGCCCGAACACCAAGGTTTCGCAGGTGAAGCCGCAGGCGGAGAGCCGCTGCATCAGCAGTGCTTGGCAGCCTTGGTCAACGGGCGTGACGGACTCGCGGGCGATCAGGGCCTCGGTGAGGCGCAGCGTGCGGTTCATGGCGTGAGATTGGGCGCGCCGTAGCGCAGGGCGTCAGGCAGCACCGTCAGCGCCGTTGCCATGGCGCTTTGGCGTCGCCTTGGCTCAGGTCTTCGGGGCGCACGTCGAGTGTGATTTCGGTGAAGGTAGCCGTTTCAGGCTCAGCATCCACGGTGATCGGGTTGGCATTGGCGTCAGGCACGGGCGCGGCGGCCGCATTCTGCAGACGCCACATCAAATTGGTGGGTGAATCTGAGTGGACCAGCGCTTCGTCGCGCGTGACTGTGCCGGCATTGATCAGTCGCGCCAGGTCTTCGTCGAAAGTCTGGGAGCCTTCGGTCATCGACTGCTCCATCGCTTCTTTGACGGCTGCAAAGTCCCCGCGCGCAATCAACTCGGCCGTCAGCTTGGAATTGATCATCACTTCCACGGCCGGCACCTGCCCGCCCCCCACTGCTGAGAGCAGCCGTTGGCTGATGATGGACTTCAGCGCGGCAGATAAATCGGCCAGCAGCGATGGCCGTGCTTCGGGCGTGTAGAAACTCAGGATGCGGCCCAGCGCGTGGTAGCTGTTGTTGGCATGCAGCGTGGCCATCACCAGGTGGCCCGACAGCGCGTAAGAGATGGCCGCCGTCATGGTTTCACGGTCTCGAATCTCACCAATCAAGATGACGTCGGGTGCCTGGCGCAACGCATTTTTCAATGCAGTGTGCAGCGATACCGTATCGCGTCCCACCTCGCGCTGGTTGACTACCGATTTCTTATTGGTGAAGAGAAATTCAATAGGGTCTTCAATGGTCAGGATGTGGCCGGGTACCTGCTGGTTGCGCCATTCCAGCATCGAGGCCAAGGTGGTGCTTTTGCCGGTGCCTGTGGCGCCCACCATGAGCAGCAAGCCGCGCTTTTCAAGCACCAATTGCCCCAGGATGTCGGGCACGCCCAGGCTTTCCAGCTGAGGGATGACGGTGGGAATGCAGCGGAACACCGCCGCCAGCGAGCCGCGCTGACGAAAAGCCGACAAGCGAAAGCTGCCGACCTTGGCGATGCCGATACCGACGTTCAGTTCGCCGCTGTCGTCCAGCTCTTCCAGCTGGCGTGACGTGAGCAGTTCGGCCAGCAATTGGCGCACCTGGTCGGGCGTCAAGATTTGCTCGCTGAGCTGGCGAATCTGGCCGTGGATCTTGATCAAGATCGCGGTGTTGGTGGAAAGATAGACGTCCGATGCGCCTTTCTCCGCCATCAGGCGAAGAACCTTTTCCATGTTGCCAGCGCTCATTGAGGGTTCCTTGAAGTCGCCCTGGGGGCCATTGAGACCTTTAGGGCGCGTGCATCATGAACGCAACAGTTCATTGATGCTCGTCTTGGAACGGGTCTGCGCATCCACTTTTTTGACGATTACGGCGCAATACAAGCTGTATTTGCCGTCAGAACTGGGCAGGTTGCCGCTGACTACCACACTGCCGGCAGGGATGCGGCCGTAGCTGACTTCGCCCGTGGCACGGTCGTAGATCTTGGTGCTTTGGCCGATGTACACACCCATCGAAATGACCGAGTTCTCTTCAACAATGACGCCTTCCACCACTTCGCTGCGCGCGCCGATGAAGCAGTTGTCTTCGATGATGGTCGGGTTGGCCTGCAGCGGCTCCAGCACGCCGCCGATGCCTACACCGCCGGAGAGGTGCACGTTCTTGCCGATCTGCGCGCAAGAGCCCACCGTGGCCCAAGTGTCGACCATCGTGCCTTCGTCAACGTAGGCGCCAATGTTGACGTAGCTGGGCATCAGCACCACGCCCTTGCCGATGAAGCTGCCACGCCGTGCCACGGCCGGCGGCACCACGCGAACGCCGGTCTCGCGCATGGCGCTTTCGCTGACGTGGGCAAACTTGGTGGGCACTTTGTCGAAGAAGGCAAGGTCACCGGAATGCATGACTTTGTTGTCGTTCAGGCGGAAGCTCAGCAGCACGGCCTTTTTGACCCACTGGTTGACAGTCCATTGCCCCACACCGTGACGATCTGCCACGCGAATGCGCCCGGCGTTCAGCTCACCGATGACATGCTCAACAGCCTCGCGAATCTTGGGGTCGGCATTGGCGGGGGACAGAGAAGCGCGACCTTCCCAGGCCAGGTCGATGAGGGTTTGAAGCTGGTGGCTCATGTGATGGTTCCAACGAAGGTGTGACAGGCGATTGAAAGAAGGAATTCGGCGGTATCAGTTTGGGACTGCACGGGCGTAGGCGGCGATGCGTTCGGCAGCCTCGACACATTCGTCGGTGCCGGCCACCAAAGCCATGCGGATGCGACCTGCGCCGGGGTTCAGGCCGTGCGCGGAACGCGCCAGCAGGCTTCCAGGAAGCACGTGCACATTGTATTGAGCCAACAAACCCCGAGCGAAAGCGATGTCATCGCCGCCCGGCACGCCGGCCCACAGGTAAAAGCCAGCGTCGGGCAAGCGCACATCCAGCATGGGTTCCAGCAGGGGGGTCACCCGCGCGAACTTGCGCCGGTACAGCTCGCGGTTTTCAACCACGTGTTGTTCGTCGTTCCACGCGGCGATGCTGGCGCGCTGCACCATGCCGCTCATGGCGCTGCCGTGGTAGGTGCGGTAGAGCAAAAAGGGCTTGATGAGCGCTGGGTCGCCAGCCACGAAGCCCGATCTCAGACCCGGCACATTGCTGCGCTTGGACAGGCTGGTCAGCATGATCAGCCGCTCGAATCCGGTGCGGCCTAACAAAGTGGCTGCCTGCAAGCCGCCCAGCGGCGCTTCGTCGCGAAAGTAGATCTCGGAATAACACTCGTCGCTGGCTATCACAAAGCCGTAGCGGTCGCTCAACTCGAACAAGTGCTTCCACTCGTCGAGCGGCATCACGGCGCCAGTCGGGTTGCCCGGCGAGCACACATAAACCAGCTGCGTGCGCGCCCAGGTGGCTGCGTCAATGTCGTCCCAACGGGGCGCGAAGTTGCGCTTCGGGTCGCTGTTCGCAAAGGCCGGCTGCGCGCCGCCCAACAGAGCCGCACCTTCGTAGATTTGATAAAACGGGTTGGGGCAAACCACCGTCGCGCCGGGCCGGGTCGGATCCAGCACGGTCTGCGCCAAGGCAAACAAAGCCTCGCGGGTGCCGTTGACGGGCAAGACCTGCGTGGCGGCGTCCAACGTCACACCATAGCGGCGCCGCAGCCAGCCCGCGCAGGCGTCGCGCAGCGCGGGCTCACCACCCGTGCCGGGGTAAGCGGCCAGCGCCGGCATGCCGGCAATCAGCTCCTGCTTGATGAAGTCCGGCGTCGGGTGGCGCGGCTCGCCAATGCCCAAGCTGATGGGCTTGAACTGCGGGTTGGGCGTAATGTCTCGCGTCAGCTCGCGCAGGCGCTCGAAGGGATAGGGGTTCAGGCGCTGAAGAAGCGGATTCATCCCGCGATTATCCGGCGCCCCAGCGCGCTGCTCTGCCGCTCAGATATTGCCCACGCACTTGGGATCGCCACACTGGCAGCGCAAGCGCCCTTCGTGGTGGGTCTCACCATAATTCACCGTGACCTCCTCACCAACGCCAATGTCACGCAGGGCATAGAACTCCACGCGGCCGTTGCGGATGCACAAGCGCGCGTTCGGCCCGCAAGAATGGTTGGTATAGCGCATGGGGTCGCTGGATCGGCTGAAGTCGATGGCGCGTTTCTCGGACAGCTCCACGATCATCACGCGTTCGCTGCGCGTTGCGCGAATGCGCGCTTCGGCCACGCTGATGCTTTCGCCGCGAATTTCGCCAATCTTGCGCAGGCGCGGCACGGGTTCGGCAGCAAAACAGCCTTGGCCGTCGATAGCGCTTTTGCGCACGTCAACGGCAAATTTTTGATAAGCGGGCTGTAGTGGTGCAGGTGCTTCGTTGGTGTTCATGGTGTGTGTGCCCCTGCCGCAGTGCGTGGCTTTGCCTCAATGCGCTGCGCGAGCAGCCCCAAGCCCACCCCCAGCACCGAAGCGCCTCCCGTGACTGCCAACGACGCCGACCACTGGCCCTGTGCCGACACCACGGCAGCAATGGCGGGCGTGCCGACAAATTGCCCCAGCTGTGCGCCTTGCAGGTAGAGGCCTTGCAAGGTACCGATTTGCTGCGGGGTGCGCGCGAGGCTGGTTGACGAAGCCATGACGGCGGCGGGAATCAAGCCCCCTGCGAACGACACCCCCACTGCTGCGGCGTAACGCCAAGCGTCGGGCAAAGCCTCGGCCGTGTAGACCAGCGCACCCAAGCCGGCGGCCGCCTCGCCAGCCACGATCAGCCAGCCGCGCGGCACGCCACGCTGAACCAGGCTGCCACCCAGCAGATTGCCGGGTACGCAAGCGATCAACATCACGGCGGTGAGCCATGCAGCCGGTGCGGCGCCCACGTCACGCACTTCTCGCAGGTAGGTGGGCATCCAGATGATCAAAGCAAAGTGCTGAATGGCCCACATGCCAAACGCCAGGGCCAGGATCCAGGGGAGGGGCTGCGCCAGGGCTTCGCGCACGGGTGCGAAAAAAGCGACCGGGTCTGCGCCTGCCTTGCCAGGCTGTTGAACCCTGCGCTGGGATGGGTGCTGCGCAAAGTGATGCCGCTGAGCCCACAAGCTGGCGGCCGAAACCAGCAGACCGGCACTGGTGACCAGCCACAGCCCGCGCCAGCCAAGGGCCGGCAGCAACAGGGGCGAAGCCGCCATGGCCAGGCCTGCGCCCAAGGGCATATAGCTGCTCCACAAGGCCAGGGCGAAGCGCCGATGCTGTGGGCTCGACACCTCGGTGACCAGGGCGGGGCAGGCCACGGCGACCAACATGAACCCCAAGCCTTCCAAAAAGCGCGACACCAGCAAAGCCGACCAAGATGCGGCAAGAAGCCCTGCCGCGACCGAAGCAGCACTGCACAGCAACAGGCCGGCCATCACCATGCGCCATGCGCCCCAACGCCCCACCCACATGCCGACTAAGGATGCAGCGACCACGGCCACGCTGGTGAGCATGGATGACACCCAGCCGGCCTGAACGAGGCTGAGTCCCACTTCAGCGCGCAGGGTCGGCAAGGCCACGGACACCTTGCCAATGTTCAAGGCCACAGCTAGCCCGCCGCCCAGTGCCGCTGCAATGGCCCATGCGTGCGTGGCGGGCGCGGAGGGCGCAGCCGGCGGGCTTGCCAGCGTCAAAGGCGCGCCCAAGCCTCACCAGCTGCTGATGCCGCAGGCAAGCTCACCGGTATTGGCGGCTTCCAGCCCTTCTTGCGGTGCTCCGCCGTGACGTAGGTGCGAATGCCGCCTCGAACCAGCCAGTCGGCATGGATGCGGATAAAGCGCGGCTGGATAGCTTTTACCAAGTCGTCCACGATGGTGTTGGTCACACGTTCGTGGAAGGCGCCCTCGTTGCGGTAGCTCCAGAAATACTGCTTCAGGCTCTTGGTTTCCACGCACAACTGGTCAGGCACGATCTCGATCCAGAAGTGCGCAAAGTCCGGTTGGCCGGTCAGGGGACAATGACAAGTGAATTCAGGGACGTCGAAACGAATGACGTAGTCGCGCGCTGGTTGCGGGTTGGGGAACACCTGCAAGTCTTTCGACGGTGCTGACGGTGGCGTTGCAGGCGCTCGGCGCTGGTTGAGCTTGGCCGGCGCTTTGCTCTGGGCTGAAACGGGTTTCTTCATGGCGCGATGCTAACATCGCGCCCCTTCATGGCGCTGAACTTCTGCGCTTTTCTTCAATAAAATCAACAGGTTACGTTGCGCCTTGTGGCTGACGACGTGCCGGAGTGAGGGGCGTCCATCATGCGCCTGAACCAGATCAAGCTGGCTGGCTTCAAGAGTTTTGCTGAGCCCACCACCTTCCAGTTGCCGGGGCAACGGGTTGGTGTGGTGGGCCCCAATGGCTGCGGAAAGTCCAACATCATGGATGCCGTGCGCTGGGTGCTGGGCGAAAGCAAGGCCAGCGAGCTGCGCGGTGAGTCGATGCAGGACGTCATCTTCAACGGCTCGGGCAACCGCAAGCCGGCCAGCCGCGCCAGCGTGGAGCTGGTGTTTGACAACGCCGACGCGCGTGCCGGCGGCCAGTGGAATACGTTTGCTGAAATCGCCGTCAAACGCGTGCTCACACGTGACGGAAGCAGCAGCTACTACATCAACAACCAGCCGGTGCGACGGCGCGATGTGCAAGACGTGTTCCTCGGAACCGGCTTGGGCCCGCGCGCCTACGCCATCATTGGCCAAGGCACGATCAGCCGCATCATTGAATCGCGGCCGGAAGAGTTGCGCCTGTTCTTAGAGGAGGCTGCTGGCGTTTCCAAATACAAAGAGCGCCGCCGCGAAACCGAGAACCGCCTGAAGGACACGCGTGAAAACCTCACCCGCGTGGAAGACATCCTTCGCGAGCTGACCAGCAACCTGGAAAAGCTCGAAAAGCAGGCCGAAGTGGCCACGCAATACCGCAGCCTGCAAGAGCAGGGCACGCTGAAGCTGCACCAACTGTGGTTCTTGAAGCACCGCGATGCAGCCGCCGAGCAAGAGCGTGTGAAGACCGGCATGGCCCAGGCCGTGAATGCGCTGGAAGCGCGCATGGCCGAGCTGCGTCACGCCGAAAGCGAGATAGAAACCATTCGTCAGGCGCACTACGGCGCGTCCGACCGACTGCATGGCGCACAAGGTGTGTTGGCCGAAGCGGCGCTGGAAGTCAGCCGTCTGGAAGAGCGCATCAGGTACGTGGTTGAAGGCCGTCAGCGTGCAGAAGCGCGCCTGGCTGACCTGCGTGCTCAAAGCGAACAATGGGCCCAGCGCGAGCAAGACGCCGTTCAAGAACTTGAAGACATTGCCGGCCAAGTCAGCGGTGCGGACGAACAAGGCGAGATGCTCGCGGCGCAGACCGAAGAGCAAGCCACCCAGTTGCCCGCACTGGAGGACGCTGTGCGCGCGGCCCAGGGCCGCAGCAACGAACAGCGCAACCTGGTTGTGCAGGTGCAGCAGCAGATTCAAGTGCTGGCAGCAGACAGCCGCAACATCGAAGAACAGTCGCGGCAATTGACGACGCGCCGCGAACGCTTGGCGCTGGAGACCAAAGGGCTGACCACGCCCGACACGCAGCGTCTGGACGAGCTGAAGCGCCAGGCGGCCGCAGCCACCGATGCCCAAAAGCAAGCTGACGCAGTGCTGCACGAGTTGTCTGACCAGGTGCCGGGCTTGGACGAGCAGCGCCGGGTTCAGCAGGCGTTGAGCAACCGCGAAATCGGGCGGCAGTCTGAGCTGAGTGCGCGCCTGGAAGCCCTGCGCGCGCTGCAAGAGAAAGTACAAACCGAAGGCAAGCTCAAGCCCTGGTTGGCCAAACACGGTTTAGAACGGCTGCAAGGCTTGTGGACCAAGGTGCATATCGAGAGCGGCTGGGAGACTGCCCTCGAAGCGGCTCTGCGTGAGCGCCTGAACGCGCTGGAAGTGGGGCGCTTGGACAACGTGCGTGCGTTTGCCGCCGATGCGCCCCCGGCTCGACTGGCGTTTTACACCGCACCCCAAGCCGCTGTGCCGCATGCACCCGGCACCCTGGCGCGCCTGTCTGATTTGCTGCGCTTGAATGATGCGGGCTTGAAGGCTCTGCTGGTGGACTGGCTGGAGGGTGTCTACACCGCCAGCAGCGTTGACGAGGCCTTGGGCCAGCGCAGCCGCCTGGCGCATGGCGAGGTCATCATGACCCGCGACGGCCATGCCGTATCTCAGCATGCCGTGAGTTTCTATGCGCCTGATTCTGAACAGGCCGGCATGCTGGCGCGCGCGCAGGACATTGAAAACCTCGACCGCCAATTGCGCGCGCAGGTGCTGATCGCGGACGAGAGCCGAACGGCCTTGGTGCGCTTCGACGCCGCCTTTACCGATGCCTCGCTGCGCTTGACGAGCGCGCGCCGCGAAGCCGGCGATGCCCAGACCCGGGCGCACGCTTTGCAAGTGGATCTGCTGCGCCTGACGCAGCAAGCCGACGCCACACAGGCACGCCGCAGCCAGTTGGACGGCGAGTTGGCTGAAATTGACGGCCAGATGGATGAACTTCAAGAGCGCCGTGCCACGGGCGAAGCGCGCTTTGAAGAGTTGGACATGCAATTGGCCACCACGCAAGAGCGTCACGCCGAGTTGGATGAAGGCGTCATCAGCGCGCAGGCCAAGCTGGACCAGGCGCGCGAGCAGTTGCGCGGCTTGGAGCGCCAGGCCCAGGAAGCGCAGTTTCAAACACGGGCATTGGCCGCAAGACAAGGCGAGTTGCAGCGCGGAATAGAAACCGCGCGCCAGCAGGTGCAAAACAACCAACAAGCCGGAGAACAATTGCAGGCCGAGTTGGGCAGCCTGAACGATGTGGCAGCGCAAGCGGGCTTACAAGCCGCCTTGGCCTTGCGCCTGGACCGCGAGAGCAGCCTGGCTGCGGTGCGCAGTGAGTACGAAGACCTGACCGCCAAGCTGCGCTCGGGCGATGAAAAACGCTTGGAATTCGAGCGCAGCCTGGACCCGCTGCGCGACCGCATCACCAAACTGCAGCTTGAAGAACAGGCCGCGCAACTGGGCGGTGCTCAATACCTCGAGCAGTTGACTGCAGCCAACGTGGATCTCGAGATCCTGGGCCAGCGCATCGAAGCCGACGGCGTCAAGCTGTGGGGCCTGCAGGGCGAGATCGACCGCGTGCAGCGTGAATTGAATGGGCTGGGTGCCGTCAATTTGGCCGCGCTTGACGAGCTGGCCGCTTCGAGCGAGCGCAAGGTTTTCCTCGATGCACAAAACGCCGACCTCACAGAAGCCATGCGCACGCTGGAAGATGCCATCGCAAAAATCGACCTCGAAACACGCGATCTGCTCAGCAAGACATTCGATTTGGTCAATGAGCACTTCGGCCAGATGTTCCCCAGCCTGTTTGGCGGTGGATCAGCCAAGTTGGTGATGACCGGCGGTGAAATTCTGGATGCCGGCGTGCAGGTGATGGCACAGCCCCCGGGCAAGAAAAACAGCACCATCCATTTGCTGTCTGGCGGAGAGAAAGCTTTGACCGCCATCGCGCTGGTGTTCGCGATCTTTTTGTTGAACCCCGCGCCGTTCTGTTTGCTTGACGAGGTGGACGCACCGCTGGACGATGCCAATACCGAGCGTTATGCCAAGCTGGTAGCGCAGATGTCGCACAAGGGCACGCAGTTCTTGTTCATCAGCCACAACAAGATCGCCATGGAAATGGCCGAACAGTTGATCGGCGTCACCATGCAGGAGCAGGGTGTCTCGCGCATCGTGGCGGTGGATATGGAGTCGGCCATCGGCATGGCCGAAGCGGCCTGACACGCCTGAAGTGAGGGGACCGATCACGCGTAGCATTCGGGCATGAGTCTCACGCTGTCGCTGTCTTTGCTGGGTTTGCTGATCCTGGCCATATTGGCCTTTCAGTATTGGTGGCGCACCAACCAGGCTGAAAAGCTGCGCCGGCCTTTTGTGGCCACCGTCAGTGACGGTCTGCGCCACGAGCCCAGGCTGGATTTGCCGGGCGCAAGTGACTCAGGCGAAGGGCAAGACGGGCCTGGATTGCGTTTGCCCGCCGGGCGTCGTCTGCCCAAAATTGACGCGCTCATCGACGCCATAGCAGCCATTCAGTTGGAGTCACCCGTCAGCGGTGAATTGGCTGTGGCACACGCCCCCACCAGCCGCCGCGCAGGCACCAAGCCCATGCTGCTTGAAGGGCTGGACGCTGAGACGGGTGAGTGGGAAACGCCCGTCCACGAGCGACGCTATTCAGAGTTTCAAGCTGGCGTGCAGTTGGCCAACCGCAGCGGCGCGCTGAATGAAATTGAGTACAGCGAGTTTGTGCACAAGGTTCAAAGCTTTGCCGACGGCGTGGGTGGTATGGCCGATTTTCCCGACATGCTGGACGTGGTGGCGCGCGCGCGGGAACTGGACCAATTTGCCCAGGGCACTGATGCGCAACTGAGCCTGCAATTGCGCAGCAATGGAGTGGCTTGGTCAGTTCATTACGTGCAGCAGGTAGCCTCGCGTCATGGCTTTGTGCCTGGGGCCTTGCCCGGGCGACTGGTGATGCCCGGCGTGGCCGATGGTGACCCGCCGATGTTGGTCTTGTCTTTTGATTCACAAGCCGCCTTGGCCGACGACCCACAGGCCGTGCTCAAGGAATTGACGCTGTCGCTCGATGTGGCGCAAACGGCCGAGGTCTCGGAAGCCTTCCCGGCCTGGCATTCGGCAGCCACGGCCCTGTGTGCAGAGTTGAACGCCACCATCGTCGATGAAAACGGCGTGCCCGTCACGCTGCACGCGTTTGACGCCATCGGCAAAGAACTCAAGCAGCTTTATAGCCAGTTGGAAGACCGCGATTTGCAGGCGGGCTCGCCAGCCGCACGCCGCTTGTTCAGCTGATCACGGTCCGTCGGCATCGGGGTTTGAGCCTATGAGCCTTGCTACTGAAGCCACGGTGCAGCGGGCCGCACTTTTGCGCGAGCAGCTTCACCGGCACGCGCACCGCTATTACGTGCTGGACGACCCACAGATCCCGGACGCTGAATACGACCAGCTGTTTCAGGAACTGCAAGCCCTTGAGGCCGCGCATCCGGAACTTCGCACAACCGATTCGCCCACCCAGCGCGTGCTGGGCCAGGTGCTGGCCGGTTTTGCACCCGTGCGCCACGCGGTGCCCATGCTCAGCATCCGAACAGAAACGGATACCACCGAAGGTGGGGCCATCAATTTCGATGCACGCGTGCGCCGCGAATTGGAATTGGCTGATGACGCGGCGCCCGTGGCCTACAGCGCCGAGCTGAAGTTCGATGGCCTGGCGATCAACCTTCGCTATGAAGCGGGCGCTCTGGTGCAAGCGGCCACGCGCGGTGATGGCGAAACCGGCGAAGACGTCACTCAGAACATCCGCACCATCGGCCAGATTCCATTGCGGCTCCAAGGTCAAGCACCCGAGGTACTGGAAGTGCGCGGCGAGGTTTACATGCGCCGCGATGACTTCAACCAGCTCAACGAGCGCCAGCGCGAGAAGGGTGAAAAGACGTACATCAACCCGCGCAACACAGCCGCTGGTGCCGTGCGCCAGCTCGACCCCGCCATCACGGCTCAGCGCCCGCTGTCCTTTTTCGCCTATGGCTTGGGTGAGGTTAGCGGTTGGGACCTGCCGCCAACGCACAGCCAAACCCTGGATGCCTTGGCAGCCTTTGGCTTGCCGGTGTGCGCCGACCGCTGCGTAGCACTCGGCGCGGGCGAATTGCTGGACTTCCATCGGCGCATGGGCGAGCGCCGCGACAGCTTGCCTTTCGATATTGATGGTGTGGTCTACAAGGTCAATGAACTCTCGCTGCAGCAGCGGCTGGGGTTTGTCACGCGTGAACCGCGCTGGGCCGTGGCACACAAATACCCCGCGCAAGAGCAGGTCACACAGCTGAACGACATCGAGATTCAAGTGGGCCGCACCGGCAAGCTCACGCCCGTGGCCAAGTTGGAGCCGGTGTTTGTGGGCGGCACCACGGTGAGCAATGCCACGCTGCACAACGTGTTTGAGCTGCGGCGCAAAGCTGTGCGCGTGGGCGACGACGTTATTGTGCGGCGCGCAGGTGACGTCATTCCTGAGGTGGTGGGCCGCATGCCGGGCGCGCGCGCTGCTTACGTCCCCAATTTCAGAATGCCGCGCGATTGCCCGGTTTGTGGCAGCGCTGTGGTGCGCGAGCGCGGCGGAATCGACCACCGCTGCAGCGGCGGTTTGTTTTGTGCCGCGCAGCGCAAACAGGCGTTGCTGCACTTTGCGGGTAGGCGCGCGATGGACATTGAAGGCCTGGGCGACAAAATCGTGGACCAGCTGGTTGATGCCGGTTTGATTCGCACGCTGCCCGAGCTCTACAAATTGGGTGTTGCCAAGTTGGCGTCCTTGGAGCGCATGGCGGAAAAAAGCGCGACCAACTTGGTCGCCGCGCTGGACAAGAGCAAGCAGACCACCTTGGCACGCTTCCTGTATGCACTGGGCATTCGCCAGGTGGGTGAGACCACGGCCAAAGACTTGGCCAAACATTTCGGTTCCATCGACCGCGTCATGAACGCCAGCGCGGAGCAACTGCTGGAAGTCCCTGACGTTGGCCCCATCGTTGCGCAGAGCATCCGCACCTTCTTCGACCAGGCGCACAACCGCGAAGTTGTTGAACAGTTGCGCGCAGCAGGCATCACTTGGCCGGAACATGACGGCGTGGCTGCCGACAAAGGGCCGCAGCCTTTGGCTGGTCAAACCTGGGTGCTGACAGGCACGCTGCCCACGCTCAGTCGCGACGACGCCAAAGCATTGATCGAAGCGGCGGGCGGCAAGGTGGCCGGTTCCGTCTCCAAGAAAACGCACGGTGTGGTGGCGGGCGAAGAAGCCGGCAGCAAGCTCGACAAGGCGCGCGAACTGGGCGTTCAGGTGCTGGACGAAGCGGCTTTGCGCGCCTTGCTCAGCGCTGAATTCAACGCTTGAGCGCCAGGCTCAAGCCACCGACACAACAAGCCACCGCGCCCCACTGCAGCAGCCCCAGGGGCTCGCCGTGAACCACAGCGCCTGAAATCATCGCCACTACCGGCACCATGATGGAAGACAGCCCGGCCACATTGGCCGGCAGCATGCCGACGATGGCAAACCACGCCACATTGCCGATGCTCATGGGCATGAGCGCGATGTAGCCCACGACCGCCACCGTGGTCCAACTGGGCCAGAACCACTGGCCATCGCCCAGCAGCAGCGCGCCCAGGGCTGTGGGAATGGCCGCGCCAATAAGCTGCCAGCCCGTCAGCACGATCGCCGGGCAGTCGATGGGCTTGCGCTTGAGAAGCAGCGTGCCGATGGCCCAGCCCAGGCCTGCCAGCAAACCCAGAAAAAAGCCCAGCGGCGCCTGGCGGTAGGCGTCCATGCCCGCCACCATCAACAAGCCCACGGCAGCGGCGCCAAGCCCAATGGCGGCCACCATCCGCCGCGTCATCGCTTCACCCAAGACGGCCCAACTGATGAGCGCCAACCACAGTGGCATGGTGAAGCCCAAGATGGCCGCTTGCCCGGAAGGTATCAACACGGCCGCATAAGCGCTGGCGATGTTCCACAGCACCAGATAGAACAAGGTAGCCAAGGCCAAGGTTCGCCAGTGCTGGCGTGGAACGGTCAGTGATAGCCCCCGGGCGCGCGCCACAGCCAGCAGCAGCGGCCCCGCAATCAACAAGGCCACCGCGCGGAAGGTCCACACCGAAACTTCTTTCACGGCGAGTGGAAACAAGGGCCAGTTCGTGCCCCACACCAGCGTGAGGATGACCAGCAGGATGAGGGCGCGGGTGGGGACAGCGGACGCTGACGGATTCAATGGGATGCTTTCAAAAAGGGCTGCATGAGCCTAGCGGCTCGTACCGCTTGCGTCGTCTAGAGCGCCGTTTTCCATGCGCGCCCGCGGGGCCAGCTTGATCATCTTAGGGTCCTGTCAGTTGGGCCCGGCTGACCCTGCGCGCGGCAGGCCTTCTGGGCTTGAACCTAACATCAGCGCTTCAAAACGCAGTCAGGGCGGGTCAGTATGTCGCAATCACATTCATCCGTTGAGGCCTTGGCACCCATTCGATCAAGCGCGGCCAAGCGCAAGTTGGTACCGGGTTTGATCGTGGCACTGGCCTTGCTGTCGGGCTGTTCAGCCATGGTCGCGCAGAACCCAGCGTCGGCCCTGAAGCCGGTGAATGCAGTCCAAGACAGCATCGACGACCGTGTGATGTTGAAGGGCGCGGACGTCACAGCCTACTTCACCAAAGGCGCCTACGAGCAAGGCTTGCCGCAGTTCAAGAGCGTGTACGAAGGCGTGGTTTTTCGCTTTTCCAGCGCGCAGGCCAAGGCATTGTTCGATGCGGCACCGCAGAAGTACCAGCCTGAATACGGTGGCTACTGCGCCAACGGCATCGTGTATGGCATCCCTTGGGGTGGCGATGCTGACAGCTTCAAAATGATTGGAGGCAGGCTCTACATCTTTGGTGGCGCCGGCAGCCGCGATGGTTTCGACCTCGATGTGCCCGGCAACCTCCAGCTGGCCAATGCGTACTGGAAAGACGAAGTGGCGGGCAGCAACAGCTGGTTGCAGCGCTACAAGCGTCTGGTCTTTCGTGTGCCGCATTACAAGAGCGGTTCTGAGCTGGCGGCTCTGGTCGCGGCAGCCAAGGCCAAGAAGAACTGAGGCCAGAACAGCCGCGCGCCAGTCGGGCGGGTCGCCCACAGCGCCAGTCAAGCGTGGCTTGCGATAAGCTGACTGCCCCGCGACAAACGCCATAAACACCACACAAGCGACTCATGCCCGTTCACGACATTCTGAAGATGGGTGACCCGCGTCTGCTGCGGGTGGCCCAGCCCGTGGGCAACTTCAACACGCCAGCGCTGGACCAACTGGTCAGCGACATGCTCGAAACCATGCGCGCGGCCAACGGTGCGGGCCTGGCGGCGCCGCAAATTGGCGTGGATCTGCAGTTGGTGATATTCGGCTTTGATCGCAACGACCGTTACCCCGACGCGCCTGCCGTGCCCTTGACGGTGTTGGCCAACCCGGTGATCGAGCCGCTTGGGGAAGAGATGGAGGAGGGCTGGGAAGGTTGCCTGTCTGTGCCCGGCTTGCGCGGCGTGGTGCCGCGCTTGCGGCGCATCCGCTACCGGGGGGTGGATGCTCAAGGGCGATCGATCGAGCGTGAGGCAGATGGTTTCCACGCCCGCGTGGTGCAGCACGAGTGCGATCACCTGATCGGCCGGCTCTATCCCACGCGAATGACCGATTTGACGAAGTTGGGCTTTACCAGCGTGCTGTTTCCTGACATGGATCCGGCCGCTGACGATTGAGCGGTCGGTCAGCCAAAACAGGGGCTCGTGCGTTGGAGGGTGTACTTGCGCCCAGAGCCCCTAGAAGGAGTTCGTCAATGAAAACCAATCAGCCGTCTTCGCACGCGTCTTCACTGCCTCAATATCTGTTGCGCTGGATCCTAGTGCTGGCTGCGTTGTTGGGTCTGGCGTCTGCTGCGCTGGCAAGAGGTGATGAGCTGCCGGGCCGCGTGGGCCGGGTGGTGCAGGCCGATGGCCAGGCTTCAATCTACGACCAGGAGCAAGACCGCTGGGTCGAAGCGCAGCGCAACCGCGCGCTGACGGCTGGGGACCGCTTGTCCACCGAGCGCGGATCACGCTTGCAGGTGGGTGTGGGGTCTACCGAGCTGCGTTTGTCGGGTGACACCGAGCTGATCTTTGAACGCCTGGACGATGAACGCGTGGTGCTGGTGCTGCAACATGGCAGCGTGGCTGTGCGCGTGCGCAATCAGGACATCACGCGTGAAATCGAAGTGCTGGCCGGCAGCGCGCGCGCATTTCCCGCCCGCGCCGGCCATTACCGCTTCGACCGCGAAGGCAACACCACCCGCATGACCGCCTGGCGCGGCAGTTTGCAGCTTGATACCGGCGACCAGCGCTTGGCCGTTGACGCTGGCCGCAGCGTGGAGCTGTTCCGCGAATGGCGCGATGGAACGGCCGTGACTTGGGGTGGTGTGCCGCAGGACGCCTTTTCAGACTGGGTGGCGCGCGATGAGCAGCGCGACGACAGCCTGGCGTCCAGCCGCCATGTATCGCCCGAAATGACCGGGGCTGACGAGTTGGACCGCCACGGCCGCTGGGAGCGCCACCCCGAGCTGGGCTGGGTTTGGTTGCCTTTGCAAGTGGCGCTGGACTGGACGCCGTTTCGCCATGGCCGTTGGACCTGGCATGCGCGCTGGGGCTGGACCTGGCTGGACGATGCTCCTTGGGGCTTTGCGACCTCGCACTATGGACGCTGGAGCCATTGGGGTGGCCGCTGGGTGTGGGCGCCGGGCGCTTACGTAAGCCGGCCTGTCTATGCACCGGCTTTGGTGGGCTGGGTAGGCGGGTCGAGCCCGAGTTTTGGTGTTTCGGTGAGCGTGGGGCATGCGCCTTCGGTCGGTTGGTTCCCTTTGTCGCCCTTTGATGTCTATGTGCCTTCCTTCAGGCATGCGCCGCGTTATTTCGACCGCGTGAATCAGCCGCATCGCCGCCCTGGCGTGCCGCCGCAAGTGCCCACGGGGCCGGTCAGCTATGGCAACAACGGCGTACCCAATGCTGTAACCGTGGTGCCGTCGGCCGTGATGCAGCAACGACAACCGGTGGCGCCGGCTGTCATTCGCGAGGGCGACTCGCGGCGCTGGTCAGGTGGTGGCGAAGCGGCCGGTTTCCCCAGAAATGGCCAGCAGGCTGGGCGGATGGTGCCGGTACCCGGCGGCGCCGTGCCGGTGATGCCAGCGCAGAATAGTTCTGCAGCACCCGTGTTGGCTGCGCCTGGTGGTGGCATGGCTTCCCCTTCCGCCGCGCCTGTACTGTTGCCCCAGCCGCCCCAAGTGACTGTGCGTTCGCAGCCGCAGTTTCCGCAGCAGCCCCAATATCCGGCTCAAGCACCCACCGTGGCGCCGCAGGTGATGGTGCCGCAAGTTGCGATGCCCCAAATGCCGCAAATGCCGCAAATGCAGCACAGCCCGCAAGGTCGCGAAATCCATCGCCAACCAGCGCCGGAGGCTCAACGGCCAGCGGCTCGCCCAGTGCCAGCACCCGTGGTGGCGCCTATGGCGCCAGTGCGCGCGCCGATGGCACCGGTGGCCGCGCCCATGGCACCCGTGCGCGGCCGAGCAACCCGCAGCACGCCAGCGTGTGCCGGAGCAGCAAGGCCGCAGGGAAGGCCGCGAAAACCAGCGGGAGCGGCAAGAGCGGCAGTAAGGCCCGCGTAGCCTGAAGCGCGCAGGCCGCGCGGTCAATCCAATCGGTGCAGCCGTGGTTGCGCGTGTCTATCGGCGCTGCAGCAGCGGCTTGAGCACCGGCCACACGTTGTCCAGCATACGCGGGTGGGCCTTGGCCAGCGGGTGTATGCGGTCGGGCTGAAAATTGGCTTCGCTGTCGTTCACATCGGCCACGCCGGCGAGCAAAAATGGCACCAGGGCCGCGCTCTCGGCCTTGGCAACGTCGGCAAACAGGGCCGCGAACTGTTCACCATAGGCGCGGCCGTAGTTGGGCGGCATTTGCATCCCGGCAATCAACACCTTGGCGCCGGTCGCTTTGGCGGCTTGCGCCATGGCGAGCAGGTTCTCGCGTGTGCTGGCCAGGGGCAGCCCGCGCAGCGCATCATTGCCGCCCAGTTCGATGATGACGACCGCAGGCTTCTCGCGCGCCAAAACGGCGGGCAGACGCGCGCGGCCGCCTGAGGTGGTGTCACCGCTGACGCTGGCGTTGACGACACGCCATTTCAAGCCTTGCTCGTTCAGCCGCTTGTCGAGCAGGGCCACCCAGCCACTGCCGCGCGCCAGGCCGTATTCGGCCGACAGGCTGTCACCCAACACCACCAGGGTCGGCTGGGCAGGGGCTTGCGCACTCGCGGCCCGCGCTTCAGGCGCAAGGCCTGAAAGCACGGCGGTCAAGGCCAGGGCGCTACAGTAGGCCAAGCAGGCGCGCCGCGCCGGCAGTTTCACCAGCCAAGCCCCAGCCCTCAAGCGTCCAAGCATGACAGTTCCCATCATTGCGGTTCAAGAAGTCACTAAACAAGTGCAGGACTCTAGCGGCACCCTGACCATTCTTCAGGACATCAGCTTTTCACTGGCGCCGCAGCAGTCGGCCGCCATCGTGGGCGCATCGGGCTCGGGCAAAAGCACCTTGCTGTCCATCATGGCGGGTTTGGACACACCCAGCGGCGGCACGGTACGGCTGGACGGTCACGACATGTTTGCGCTGAACGAAGACGAGCGCGCTGCACTGCGTTCGCAAAAATTGGGCTTTGTTTTTCAGAGCTTCCAGTTGCTGTCGAACCTCACCGCGCTGGAAAACGTCATGTTGCCGCTGGAACTTCAAGGTCGCAGCGACGCCCGCTTGCAGGCCACGGAGCTGTTGCAGCGGGTGGGGCTGGGCGAACGCTTGCGCCACTACCCTAAAGTGTTGTCAGGTGGTGAGCAGCAGCGTGTGGCCTTGGCGCGTGCCTTTGTGGTGCGCCCGGCGCTGTTGTTGGCCGACGAGCCCACGGGCAGCCTCGATTTCGCCACGGGCGAGCGTGTGATGCAGCTCATGTTTGACCTCAACCGCGAAGCTGGCACCACGCTGGTGTTGGTGACCCACGACCGCAGCATCGCAAGCCGTTGCGAGCGCCAATTGCACATCGAAGCCGGGCGCCTGCTGCCGGGCTGAGCGCCCCCAGGCGGGGGCCCCGCGCACGGGTGACCCGTTGAGCCAACCCTGCGGGGGATGCCAGCACGCGCAGGGCCGCGCAGACTTCACTGCATGAACAAACCAGCACTTGACACCCGGCGCGCTGCCAACCCGGCCAGCGCAACTTTTTTTGGTTCAGATGCGTCGGCCGTCAACGCCGCCAGCGCTGTCCAGAGGCCGAACGGCGACCCGGCTCGGCGCCGCTTGCTGCGGGGTCTCGGCTTGGGCCTTGGCTTCAGCCTGGGCTGCCAGCCTTTGCTAGCCAAGCAGCCCCATGCGCAACCCTTGCCCATTCCTTTGGCCATGGACGCACCTGAAGGTGTCGAGCCACAGGGCTATTTGGTGAGTGAAAAGTTTGATGGCGTGCGTGCGGTGTGGGACGGCCATTTGCTGCGTTTTCGCAGTGGCCAGACCATCCACGCGCCTGCCTGGTTTTTGCGGCGCTTGCCTGCGCAGCCGTTGGACGGCGAGCTGTGGCTTGGACGCGGGCGCTTCGAGGCCCTGTCTGGTGCGGTGCGCCGGCAACAGCCCTTGGACGATGAATGGCGGGCCTTGCGTTATTGCGTCTTCGAGTTGCCCAAAGGGCAGGGCGGTTTTGCCGCTCGTACGGGGCAGTTGGGTGAAATACTTCGTGTGCACGGCTGGTCGCAGCTGGTGCCCGTTCAACAGCAAGCTTTCAAAAGTCATGCCGCGCTGCGCCACTTGCTGGACGAGGTGGTGGCCGGTGGCGGTGAAGGCTTGATCTTGCGCGCAGCGGATGCCAGCTACAACGCCGGCCGCAGCGCAGGCATGCTCAAACTCAAGCCCTTGCAGGACGCCGAAGCCGTGGTGGTGGCCCATGAAGCGGGCAGGGGGCGCTTGAATGGCCGCATGGGCGCCTTGCGCGTGCGCACCGACCAAGGCGTCGAATTCAAAATCGGTACGGGGTTCAGCGACGAGCAACGCTTGCGCCCCCCTGCGCTGGGCGCGCGCATCAGCTTCAACTACCGCGGCCTGACAGACGACGGTGTGCCGCGTTTTGCGAGCTTCATGCGCCTGCGGCCAGACGGCATTTGAGCCTGAAAAGAACTTGGGCTGCGCAAGAGCCCCGTCGCTACAGGACTTCGGAAGCGAAATCGGCTAGGCGCGAACGCTCGCCCCGCGCCAGCGTCACATGGCCCGAGTGCGGCCAGCCTTTGAAGCGGTCCACCGCGTAAGTCAGGCCCGAAGATCCCTCGGTGAGGTAGGGCGTGTCGATTTGCGCCAGGTTGCCCAGGCACACGATCTTGGTTCCCGGACCTGCGCGGGTTATCAGCGTCTTCATCTGCTTGGGAGTGAGGTTTTGCGCTTCGTCGATGAGCACGTATTTGTTCAAGAAGGTGCGCCCGCGCATGAAGTTCAGGCTCTTGATCTTGATCTTGCTGCGCACAAGGTCGTTGGTGGCCGCGCGGCCCCACTCACCCGCGCTGGAATCGGTACGGGCCAACACCTCCAGGTTGTCGTCCAGGGCGCCCATCCAGGGTCCCATTTTTTCTTCTTCGGTTCCAGGCAAAAAGCCGATGTCTTCACCCACCGGCACGGTCACGCGCGTGACGATGATTTCGCTGTAGCGGCGTTCGTCCAGCACCTGGCTCAAACCCGCCGCCAAGGTCATCAAGGTTTTACCTGTTCCTGCAGTACCGGCCAGTGAGACGAAGTCGCACTCGGGGTCCAGCAGCAGGTTCAGCGCAAAGTTTTGCTCGCGGTTGCGCGCGGTCACGCCCCACACGGCGTTTTTGGCATGGGTGAATTCGCGCAGCGTGCGCAGCACGGCTGTTTTGCCCGTAATTTCCGAAACGCGGGCGTACAGCGGTGCCGCGCCGGGGGTTTCCAGATACACAAACTGGTTGATCAACAAGGCCGGCACCAAGGGGCCGCTGATGCGGTAGTACGTTAGGCCACCTTGCTGCCAGCTCTCCATGGTCTTGCCATGGCGCTCCCAAAAGTCGGCTGGCAATGCAAGGACGCCGGTGTAAAGCAGGTCGCCGTCCTCAAGCACCTTGTCGTTGAAGTAGTCTTCAGCCGGCAGACCCAGCGCGCGGGCTTTGACGCGCATGTTGATGTCTTTGGACACCAGCACCACGTCGCGGCCGGTATTTTTCTCGCGCAAGGTTTGCACCACGCCCAAGATCTGGTTGTCGGCCTTGCCTTGCGGCAGGCCAGCGGGCAGTTTGATGTCCAGCAGCATGGTCTGGAAGAACAGCTTGCCCGTGGCGTCGCGGTGCCCGGTCTTGTTCAGAGGTATGCCGGCTTGAGGATCGAGCGAGCCGGCAGTAGCCAATGCGTCCAGGTCACGGCTGACTTGGCGCGCGTTACGCGCAACTTCGCTCATGCCCTTTTTGTGGCCGTCCAGTTCTTCCAGCGTGATCATGGGCAGGAAGATGTCGTGTTCGGCAAAGCGAAACAGGCTCATCGGGTCGTGCATCAGCACATTGGTGTCCAGCACAAACAACTTGCTCGGCCCACCTGTGGGCGCTTTACGGAGCCGGGCCTGGCCTGCGGCAGGCGCCTGCGCGAACGTTGAAACGGGTGTCGTCGCTTCGGCTTGTGCCACGGGCGCTACTTTGCGCTGGCCGAGAGCGCTGGGCGGCCTGCGCTGTGGCCGAACAGGCGGCGTGGGGCTGATTGGAATCGTCGCGCTCGACGGCTTCGCCACCCCGTGCGCTGGGACCTTGGCCGAAGACTTGGCGAGCTTTGAAGGGCTGCCAGAAGCAGAGGCAGCCGCAGGCGCGGTGGCGGCAACGGGCGCTGAGGCGTCTGCGCCGCGCGGCGTGGCTCGAACCAAAGCAGTGGCTTCGTAGTCGGCCGGTGACAGCACATCAGCTTTTTTAGCAGGGGGCTTGGGCAGGGGCATGGGTTTTCAGTCGAGGCAAAAAAAATGCCGCGCGGCGGACCGGCGGCAGTGTCTTTGGAAGGGAGGCAGGCCCAGGCGTCGAAAACGCGACGCAATGGGCGCCAGGGCACTGCCCAATTGGGAGCAGTTCAAGCGGCCTTTTTCAGCTCTTGTACGGCCAGAAGCACTTCGTCCACGTGGCCCGCCACTTTGATGCCACGCCATTCGTTGGCGAGAACGCCTTTGGCATCGATCAAGAAGGTGCTGCGCTCAATGCCCTTGACCTTCTTGCCGTACATGATCTTGTTTTTCACCACGCCAAACATGTGGCACAGCTTTTCTTCTGTGTCGGCAATCAGTTCGAAGGGCAGCTGAAGGTTGGCTTTGAATTTGTCGTGCGAAACCATGTTGTCGCGCGAAACCCCAAAAATCACAGCGCCGGCCTTCACAAAATCGCCATGTTTGTCTCGAAATTGCATGGCCTCGGTGGTACAACCCGGTGTCGCATCCTTGGGGTAGAAGTACAGCACGATGGCTTTGCCGTGAAAGGCGCCAGGCGAAAACTTGACGCCGCTGGTCGCTGGCGCGTCGAAATCCGGGATAGCTTTGTTGACGATGGGTGTCATGTGCGGTCTTGGTTCGAGGCGCCTGTTGGGCTCTGGTGAGCCAGGCAGCAGGCCTGAAAAGCAATCGATTATAAATCGGGCTTCAAGTCGTCCCTGTCACGCGCTGTAAAGGCGCTGTGTTTGCGCGCTTAATCGGTGGCCAAGATCAGCGCTGCCACCACCGCGCGGCCCTCAGCGGCCAGCACATTGAAGGTCCTGCATGCGGCGGGCGTGTCCATGGTTTCCACGCCAATGTGATGCTCAATCAGCGCTCGGTACAGCGCCGGTTTAACAAACTGTAGCCGCGGGCCACTGCCAAAAATCACCAGCTGGGGCTGCAGCGCCAAGATGCGTTCGAAGTGCTCCGCGTTGAGCTGCAGCGGGCTGGCTGCGGGCCAGGTCTGAACCTCCCCTTGCCAGGGCACCAGCACGCTGGTGCTGTATGGCGTGGCGCCCACCCACACCTGCTGCGCTTCTTGCCGGGTGATGACATTGACGCCCTCGGCGCGTTCGGGTTGAAACTTCATGTGGTCAAATTCTAGGTTTTGTGCGGCGCAACAGCTTGCCGCACCCGCCGGAGCCCTTTGCCGTGAAGCCCATTTCCAAATCCAGCAAGCTTGCCAACGTCGGTTACGACATCCGTGGCCCCGTGCTGGACAAGGCGCGGCAGATGGAGGAGGAAGGCCAGCGCATCATCAAGCTGAACATCGGCAATGTGGCGTCGTTTGGCCTGATGCCACCCGACGAGATCGTGCAGGACATGATCCACAACCTGTCGTCGCCCGTGGCCGCAGGGTATACCGACAGCAAGGGCTTGTTTGCGCCGCGCAAGGCCATCATGCACTACACGCAGGAGAAGCACGTAGCCGGCGTGACGGTGGACGACATCTACCTGGGCAATGGCGCTTCAGAGCTGATTTCCATGGCGATGAACGCGCTGCTGGATGCGGGCGACGAGGTGCTGATTCCGTCACCCGACTATCCGCTGCACACGGCCGTGGTGTCGCTGTCGGGCGGCACGCCCGTGCACTACCAGTGCGACGAGCAAAGTGGCTGGTTCCCGGACCTTGACGACATCCGCAAGAAGGTGACGCCAGCCACTCGCGCCATCATTGTCATCAACCCCAACAACCCGACGGGTGCGCTTTATCCGCTGCCCGTGCTTGAAGGCATTGTCGAAATTGCGCGCCAGCACGACTTGATCGTCTTTGCCGACGAGATTTACGACAAGACGGTTTATGACGGCTTGACCCACACCAGCATTGCCTCATTGGCCGATGACGTCTTGTTTGTGACCTACAACGGCTTGTCCAAAAATTACCGCGCCTGTGGTTACCGTGCGGGCTGGATGGTGGTGTCGGGCAACAAGCGCCGCGCCAAGGACTACATCGAGGGGCTGAACATGTTGGCCTCCATGCGCCTGTGCGCCAACACGCCGGGCCAGCTGGCGATTCAAACCGCGCTGGGCGGTTATCAGAGCATCAAAGATCTCGTGGCGCCCGGCGGGCGCTTGTGCAAGCAGCGCGACCTGGCGTACAACTTGCTCACGCAAATTCCGGGCGTGACTTTGGTTAAGCCACAGGCCGCGCTTTACATGTTTCCGCGCCTGGACCCCAAGATGTACCCCATCCAGGACGACCAGCAGTTCGCCTATGAATT
This sequence comes from Rubrivivax sp., assembly GCA_965249635.1. Taxonomy (GTDB): domain Bacteria; phylum Pseudomonadota; class Gammaproteobacteria; order Burkholderiales; family Burkholderiaceae_C; genus Rubrivivax. The sequence goes on from OZ252249.1 coordinate 2,099,101, forward strand.
GCTGGCCGAAGAAAAGGTGCTGATCGTGCAGGGCACCGGGTTCAATTGGCCCACCCCGGATCACTTTCGTTTGGTTTTTCTGCCCAATGTGGATGACTTGACCGAAGCCATTGGCCGCATCGAACGTTTCCTTGCTCATTACCGCAAGCGTCATTCCACATGAAAAATCTGAAACCTATTCAAGTTGGCTTGCTCGGCATTGGCACTGTGGGCAGTGGCACCTGGCAGGTGCTCAAGCGCAACCAGGAAGAAATTCGCCGCAGGGCGGGGCGCGGGATTGAAATCGCCATGGTCGCCGACCTCGACGTCGCACGGGCCAAAACGATTGTGGGCGACCATGTTCAAGTGGTGAACGATGCACGCGCCGTCATCGCCAACCCGGCCATTGACATTGTGATCGAGCTGATCGGTGGCTATGGCATCGCCAAGACCTTGGTGCTGGAAGCCATCGCAGCCGGCAAGCATGTGGTGACTGCCAATAAAGCGCTCTTGGCTGTGCACGGCACTGAAATCTTCGCCGCCGCGCGCGAAAAGGGCGTGGTCGTCGCGTTTGAAGCGGCTGTGGCCGGCGGCATTCCCATCATCAAGGCCTTGCGTGAAGGCTTGACAGCCAACCGCATCGAATGGATCGCCGGCATCATCAACGGCACCACCAATTTCATCCTGAGCGAAATGCGCAGCAAAGGCTTGGACTTTGCCGACGTGCTCAAAGAAGCCCAGCGCCTGGGTTATGCCGAGGCCGACCCCACCTTCGACATTGAAGGTGTGGACGCTGCGCACAAAGCCACGCTGATGAGCGCCATTGCTTTTGGTGTGCCGGTGCAGTTTGACAAAGCCCATGTCGAAGGCATCACCCAACTCAGCGCCACCGATATCAAATACGCTGAACAGTTGGGTTATCGCATCAAGCTGCTGGGCATCACCAAGCGGCGCGAGCAAGGCATTGAATTGCGCGTACATCCCACCTTGATTCCCACCAAGCGACTTATCGCCAACGTGGAAGGCGCCATGAACGCCGTGGTGGTGCAAGGCGACGCCGTGGGCACCACGCTGTATTACGGCAAGGGCGCGGGTAGCGAACCCACGGCCAGCGCCGTGGTGGCCGACCTGGTGGACATCACGCGATTGCACAGCGCCAACCCGAACCACCGCGTGCCTTACCTGGCTTTCCAGCCTGGCGAAATGAAGGACACACCCATCTTGCCGATGGACCAGGTGGTGACGGCGTTTTACCTGCGCCTGCGCGTGGTGGATGAGCCGGGTGTCTTGTCCAAAGTGACCACCATTCTCGCGGACCAGGGTATATCCATCGACGCTTTGCTGCAGCGCGAAAGCGCGGATGGCGAGCATCAAACCGACGTCATCATCCTGACGCACGACACGGTTGAGGGCAAGATGACCGAAGCGCGCTCGAAGTTGCAGGCGCTGCCAACCGTGCTGGCGCCCATCGTGAGCATTCGCAAGGAAGAGCTGGCGTGAGGTATATCAGCACCCGCGGCGACGCCAACGAACGCAGCTTCTGCGAAATCTTGCTGGAAGGCCTGGCGCCGGATGGTGGGTTGTATTTGCCCACACACTACTCGCACATTGACGACGCCACACTGACGCGCTGGCGCGGGCTTTCGTATGCCGACTTGGCCTTCGAGATTTTGTCGCTCTACATTGACGACATCCCGGCCAGCGACTTGCACCGCATCGTGCACAGCACCTACACCGAGAAGGTGTTTGGCAACGAAGCCATCGTGCCTTTGCGCCGGCTGGAGCAAGGGGTCTGGATCGAAGAGCTGTCCAACGGACCCACGCTGGCCTTCAAAGACATGGCCATGCAGTTGCTTGGCGGTCTGTTTGAATATGAACTGGGCCGGCGCGGGCAGACGCTGAATATCCTGGGCGCCACCTCGGGCGACACCGGCAGCGCGGCTGAATACGCCATGCGCGGAAAACGCGGCGTCAAAGTTTTCATGCTGTCGCCGCATGGCCGCATGAGCGCCTTTCAGCAGGCGCAGATGTTTAGCCTGCAAGATCCAAACATCCACAACCTGTGCGTTGAAGGTGTGTTCGACGATTGCCAAGACATCGTCAAAGCGGTGTCGAACGACCCAGAGTTTAAGCGTCGCTGGCACATCGGCACGGTGAACTCGATCAACTGGGCTCGCCTGTTGGCCCAGGTGGTTTATTACTTTGCGGGCTACTTCCAAGCGACGGACAAGAACAGTGAGCGCGTGAGTTTTGCCGTGCCTTCGGGCAATTTTGGCAACGTGTGCGCCGGTCATGTGGCGCGCATGATGGGCTTGCCCATTGAGCAATTGGTGGTGGCTACCAATGAAAACGATGTGCTGGACGAATTTTTCCGCACCGGTGCCTATCGCGTGCGAAACAGCGCACAAACGTTTGAGACATCCAGCCCGTCCATGGACATCAGCAAGGCCAGCAACTTCGAGCGTTTTGTCTTCGACCTGGTGGGACGCGACGGCGCGCGAACGGCCGAGTTGTTCGGTCCTGGCATCGCCAACCAGGGCGGCTTTGAAATCACGGCTGAGGAGATGGCGCGCGTCCCAAGCTTTGGTTTTGTATCGGGCCGCAGTACCCACGCAGACCGCTTGGCCACCATCCGCGATGCCTGGAACCGCTGCCACACGATGATTGATACACACACTGCCGACGGCGTGAAGGTGGCGCGTGAACGGCGAAAGACGGGCATCCCGATGGTGGTGCTGGAAACTGCATTACCCGCCAAATTTGCCGAATCCATTCGCGAAGCCTTGGGCCGCGAGCCTGAGCGGCCGGCGGCATTGGTCGGTATTGAAAACTTGCCCAAGCGCTTCGAGGTGATGCCCTCGGATGCCGATGCGGTCAAACGTTTTATCCAAGCGCATGCCTGAGGTCACGGCATGAAGCCGCAACGCCCCTTGATGAGCCTGGACGATGCCTTGACCACCCTGGTGGCGGCTGCCCAGGCGCAACAAATTACGCAGACGGAAAGCGTCTCGACCTTTGACGCGCTGGGGCGTGTTTTGGCTGAAGATGTGCTCTCCAGCTTGGACGTTCCGCCTGCCGACAACACGTCCATGGACGGTTATGCGTTGCGGGCCGCGGACGTGATGACTGCAGGCGCCATCCTGCCGGTGTCGCAGCGCATACCGGCTGGCGTGGTGGGGCAACCCTTGCAGCCGGGGACGGCAGCGCGGGTGTTCACGGGCGCGCAGGTGCCACCCGGTGCCGACGCCATCGTGATGCAAGAGCTGACGGCTGCAATTGTAGATGGGCATGTGCGGGTGAACGTGCAGCCACAAGCTGGGCAGTGGATCCGCCGCCGCGGCGAAGACATTGCGAAGGGCGCCACGGTACTGCGTTGCGGCGAGCGTCTCACGCCGCAGGCGTTGGGCCTCGCAGCGTCTGTGGGCCGGTCCACGCTGACCGTATTGCGCCGGCCCAAAGTTGCACTTTTTTCGACGGGTGATGAGCTGGTCATGCCGGGCCAGCCACTGAAGCCAGGCGCCATCTACAACTCCAACCGCTTTACCTTGCGTGGCCTGCTGCAAGCGGCTGGCTGCGAGCTTGAAGATTTAGGTATCGTTCCCGACCAGCGCGATGCCACTCGCGCCGCCCTGCGTGCGGCCGCCGCTCGCAGCGACCTCATCGTCACCAGCGGCGGGGTTTCTGTGGGTGAAGAAGACCACCTGAAGCCGGCGATGGAAGCGGAAGGTCGTTTGGATCTGTGGCAAATTTCAATGAAGCCGGGCAAGCCGCTGGCCTTTGGTGCCGTTCGGCGGCCTGCTGGTGGTGTTGCGCATGCTGCCACGCCTTCGCAGGCGCTGTTCATGGGCCTGCCGGGCAACCCGGTGTCCAGTTGGGTCACTTTTTTGTTGACGGTGATGCCTGTGCTTCGTGCGCTGCAAGGCATGGCCGCGCAGCCGGTTCGCGGCTTGGCCGTACGGGCCAATTTCGATTGGCCCAGGCCTGACCAGCGCCGCGAGTTTTTGCGCGCGCGCTTCGACGCCGAGGGTTCGCTCGAGCTGTTTCCCAACCAAAGCTCGGGTGTGCTGACCAGCGCGCATTGGGCTGATGGATTGGTCGACATCGCACCAAGGCAGGTGGTGCAGCGGGGTGATACGGTGCGCTTTTTGCCACTCTCGGCCTTGATGGCTGGCTGATGGGCGGGGCACGGTCATGATACGAGTTCAGGTTCGTTTCTTCGCATCGCTGCGTGAAGCCTTGGGTGCGGCCGAGCAGCTCGAATTGGCGGCTGGAGCTACTGTGGGCGCCGCCCGTGACACGCTGATTGCACGCGGCGGGCTGTACGCGCAGTTGTTAGCGCGAGGGCGCGCGGTGCGTGGCTCCTTGAACCAGAACCTGTGTGACGACCACCAGGCTTTGGCCGACGGCGATGAACTGGCCTTTTTTCCGCCCGTCACTGGCGGTTGATGCCACAGAGACGATGCCATGAGTATTCAGTCGAGGTCTGAGCCAAGCAGGGCGCGGGTGCAACTCGAGCCCTTCGACCTGTCGACAGAGGCGGCCGCTCTGCATGCGCAGGACGGCGGCGTGGGCGCCATCGTCACCTTCAGTGGCACAGTGCGCGACCGTGACGGCGCGCAAAGTGGTATCAGTGCTTTGGAGCTGGAGCACTACCCGGGCATGACCGAAAAGGCCATCGAAGCCATGATTGACGAGGCTTTCAAGCGTTTCGATATTCGCGGCGCGCGCGTGGTGCACCGCGTGGGGGTGATGCTGCCGCTGGACCCGATCGTTTTGGTGGCGGTCAGTTCGGCGCACCGCGGTCAAGCTTTTCAGGCTTGTGAGTTTTTGATGGACTACCTCAAGACCCAAGCGCCGTTCTGGAAGAAAGAAACCACGCCGGCTGGCAGCCACTGGGTGGATGCGCGAGTGGCCGACGACGCGGCTTTGGCACGATGGGGGATAGTTGCCGCCCCCAACGCTGGTTCAGCCTCTAATCGTTGAGCTGATACCAGAGCACACCGGCTTTGTCGGGTGTGCAACCAACCTCGCCGCGCAACATCAGGTAGTTGAGATGCGCAAGCGACTCCCCGGTAGCCAGGCCCAAGACCTCACTTTGTTGGTCGATGCTGCGGGCAAATAGGGCACCAAAACAATCAATCGCGCGCAGCGGCTGTTTCAGCCGTTGCCGCAAGCGATTCAAGCCATTGGCATGGCCTTGGGCCAGGCGATCCAGTCGCGCGTGGACGCCGACAAAAGGCTCACCGTGTGCGGGCAGCACCAGCAAGTCTTCGCGAAGCGTGCCGCGCAGGTGCGCAATGCTGGCCAGCCAGTCGCCCAGCGGGTCGGCGTCGGGTTCGGTTGGGTGCACAGACACGTTCGATGAAATTCTGGGCAGGACCTGGTCGCCTGAAATCATCAGTTGCCGCTCGTCACAAACGAGGCAGGCATGTTCGGGCGAATGGCCCCGGCCCACGACCACACGCCAATCGTCATTTCCGATACGCAGGCATTCACCGTCAAGCATGCGCCGCAAGCTGTCAGGCAAGGCGTGGATGAATTTGCCGAAACCGCCGAACCGAGCGCGGTAGACGTCAAGCGCTTCTTCAGACCAACCGCATCGTTGGAAAAAGCGGATGGCGTCGTCAGGCGCTTCGCGGCCGGTGTCGGCGGTAAGGGTGCGACACATCAAATACTCTTCGCGCGTCATCCATAGCCGCACATTGAATTTGCGTGTTAGCCAGCCGGCCATGCCCATGTGGTCCGGGTGCATATGGGTGGCAATCACGCGCGTCACCGGGCGGCCGCGCAATGCGCCATCGGGCGCCAGCAAGCTCTGCCAGGCTGCAAGCACTTCAGGGGTTTTGGTGCCCGTGTCAACGATAGCCCAGCCGTCGCCGTCGTCCAGTGCCCACAAATTGATGTGGTTCAGGGCAAAGGGCAGTGGCATGCGCAACCACAGCACGCCAGGGGCCACTTCACGCGCCTCGCCAGGACTTGGCGGGTCACCGCAGGGGTAATTCAGCAGCGTTGCTGGGTCGGTATTCGAGATGGTGTTGTCGCTTGTTGGCGTGGCGCTCATGTTCAGCTTGGGAATATGTGGTGCTGTCGGATGCGTTGGCGGTGCTCAGCAACGCCCCGAGCGGCGGCTGCGCGGCTGCAGTTTGTCCAGCTCGGCAAACTGCTGTTTCAGCAGCATCAACAAGGCACGCGCCTGGTCCGCTGGCAGGCGCAAACAGCTTTGCGCGACGCCTTCATCCCGCGCGGCGCGCGGTGAAACGGAGGCATCGATGCTCAGCTCAACCAAGCCTTTATCGTGCCGAATGCCCTTTAAGCGTTGCACATCGATGTCGTAGGTTTTCACGTTGGGCCTCGGTTCAATACAGACGCTTCAAACCCACTTCAAACGCGTGAGCAGGGCTCGGCCCATGACCCAGTCCAGGTCCTGGCTCGACAGAAACCCCAGGGCCTCGGTGAAGTGGGTAACGCGTTGTTTGTAGGACGCTTTAGTAAAACCATTGGTGATGTCGGTGCCCCAAAAGGAGCGTTGTGGGCCAAAGGCATTGAACAGCCGGCGTACGTGGTCATTGAAGTCGATGAATGGGTAGGGCTGTGTGGAGAGATTGGGCACAGCAGACAGCTTGACTGAAACGTTGGGGTACTGCGCGAGCCGCTCCACTTGACCAATGACCTCTGCGGTGCGACCAGCACGCATGGCTGCCACCGTAACGCCCATGTGGTCAATGATGAGCTGCAATTGAGGGTGCGCTTGGGCCACGCGAGCAAAGCCATCGGCTCCACTGCCCGCCAAGGCCATCACGGGCACGCCGGCCTTTTCAGCCGCAGGCCAGAACCAATCGGCCGTGCCGTCAGTCAGCCAACGCTCTGAGGGGCCGAGAAAGAGCGCGCGCACACCCAGCATGCCGGGCTGTTCACGCCATTTTGCAAGTTGAGCAGCAGCCTCGGGTTCGTTCAAAGGCAAACGACCCATCACGCCGAAACGGCTAGGAAATCGCCGCGCGGCTTCCAGCGCGTATTCGTTGCGGTCGCCTACCCATGAAGGCGGTACCACGATGGCACGATCGATACCTGCTTCATCCATGAGCGGCAGCGCGCGCTCGATGGTGAACGGTTCTGGCATCTGCGGCGGCACGCCTGGCAGCCACGGCAGCGCCGCCGTACTCGGCGCCCACAGATGAATCTGTGCGTCCACGATGGTTCGCTTTGCGGTAGCCAGCACAGGCACCATCGCGCCGCAACCCTGGAGAGCCAAAAGCGTCCCGCTACTCAAACTGCCGCATAGATACCGTCGGCGGTTGGCAGATACGCTCATTACAGACCCCTTCTGTGCAAGCCGGTTGATACGGCAGGCGCCAAGCATATACCGCGCAGTGTGTGGGTCTGCCAGTTCTGGGCCGGTTCGGTACGACCTTGTGCTGAGCCGAGACCTGGCGCTTCGCGTCCTGGCCTCAGCGCGGTCGGACTATTTCACTGGCGCTCAGCAACAAGCGCTGTAGGTTGGCGCGGGTGACCTGCAAGGTGCGCGGAAAATCGATCCAATGGGAATGCGCCGGACTGGTGCGCCAGATAGAGCGGGCACACCAGGCGAAGCCCATTGAAATTACCAAGCCGGCAGCAAAGGCCTGCAGCAGAACCATCAGGCCACCGCTTTGAACACCTTGCAGGCTGGCCGCTGCAGTGGGCAGGTGGCCGTAGATGGTCCAAGGCTGACGCCCCACTTCTGCCACGAACCAGCCGCTGAGCGTTCCTACCCAAGCCAGCGGAGCAGCCCACAACAAAGCACGCATCAAGGCCGGCCGCTGGCCGACGCGCAGCGCACGTCGTTGCCAGAACGCGAGCAGGCACAAGGCAGCACAGATCGCGCCAGAAAACACCATGGCTCGGAAAGCGAAGAATACAGGCCTGACGGGCGGACGCGCTGCGTGCGCCAGGGTCATGGCCTGCATTTCTGGGCTCATTTGCTGCCATTGCGGTCCCAGCTGGCGGGCCAGTGAATTCGCTAAAGCCTTCAGCCCTTGACGACGTTGTGCGGCTTGTTTTGTTTCAGGCGGCCGGTCTTCCAAGTGGCTGGCGATGACCTGCGCCGAGAGGTCCAGTACGCCTGGCGGGTTTTTTAAACTGCCATCGCGCAGCAGGCTCATCAGGTAAGGAATGCTCAGCTCGTCTTCATTGAGCCCGCTGGTTTCGTTCGGCTGGCCCCACAACACAAGCGGGGCAGGGCCGTGTTCTGCACGCCAATGGCCTTCAAAGGCTGCGAACTTCATGGGCTGCGTTTGGGCCACGCCCGAAGCGCTGCTGTGGCCGCTGAGCATCACCGATGCCGCCGCGAACAAGCCGACCCACGCGGCCGCGCCCATAGACACCGTGGCCACGCCACGGTTGCGGTGTTGGCGCCAAAGCAGCACCGAGCCGGCAAAGAGGAAGAAGGTGCCGCATAACAGCGCCGCCGACAGCGTGTGCCAGGTTTTGTGCAATGTAGTCGGGTGCAACAGCAGCAAGTTCAGGCTGGGAACCTGCCAAGTACCGTTCACGTACGGCAGCATGGACGGCACCTGCATCCAGGCGTTGATGGACAAAATGGTGAAGGACTGCACCGACAAAACTGCGAACAGAATCCAGCCCAGTACGGCCAGCGTGCGCGAGCTGAGCCAGCGGCGGGCCGCTGTGATCGCCAAGACCAATGCAATCATGGGCCACAGAATGGCGCCTTCAATCGCAAACACGGCCGTAAAGACTGGTTGTGCTTCGGCCAAATAGCCGCCCCAAGAATCGACCAGCCGCGCGCGCAGCGGGTAGCCAGTGATGATGCCTGTGGCCCACACCAGCAAGAAAAAGCGGCTCCAGAACGTGGCGGCATGTGCCAGCCAAGGGTGGGGCCGCCGGGCGTCGGCCGTCTGCAGTACGTTGATGCACAGCAGCAGACCAATGGACAGCGGGACAAACAGGAAGTGAAAACTCGCGCTCAAGCCAAAGGTCCAACGCGCAAGTTCAGTCAGCAAATACTCGGAAGTCACGGGCAGCATGCTCGATCGCCATTTGTGGCCGGTGCAGGTACACCGACATACTCAACACCTGATTGCGCGGCCCCTCTCCTGAAAGACCTCCCTGGCGTCGGTGTTATTGAGATCTTAGGGCTGACCTTGCCGCGCGGCCATCCTCACTTGAGGTGTCGGGCGCTACGTGCTTGGGGGTTTTGTGAAGGCGCGTACAAGTGAGTAAGGCAGCCAAGCGCCGCAGGAATGGTCAAGGACCTCAATTGGTGGTGCACGGCGCTCCCAGTGTTTGCAGATTGCGCGCTGCTACTTCAATGGCCGTGCATCAAAAATCAAACAAGTTGTCGTGGCATGCGCATACAGCTTGCCATCTGGCCCCACGAGCCGGCCTTCGGCCGTGGCTACTTGCTTGCCTCCATGAACCACGCGGCCCTCGGCCCGCACGAGCGGCACGCGATCGGTCAGGGCGCGCACGATGTTGAGCTTCAATTCCAGCGTGGTGTAGCCCTTGCCGGCGGGCAGGCTGGAGTGCACGGCGCAACCCACCGCTGAATCGAGCAGTGTGGCGAACCAGCCGCCGTGCACGGTGCCCAACGGGTTGTAGTGGGCAAATCCCGGCTTGCCCTGGAAGATGGCCACGCCGGGCTCAACGTGCACGGCGATGAAATCCAGCGTCTGCCCGATCGGCGGCAGCGGCAGTCGGCCGTCAAACATGGCTTGAAAGACTTCAATGCCGCTCATGCCGGCCACTTGCGCAGGTGTGGCCACGCCCACTTGACGCGGGCGCGCGCGCAGTGCGGCTTCTTCGGCTTGCCAGCGTGCCAAGGTGTCTTCGTTACTCATCATTGATCGCATTGGTTGTAGATACAACGATTGTAGGTGCATGTTAAGTCGAGGCTCAGCGCTGAAAAATATCGAAACACAGCGATACCGCGCTGCGATGACCGCTTGCAGACCTGCCGGCACCATGGCTGCATGTTCAACCAGTCCCTAGAAAGGATCTGACATGCGACCTTGGATCAAACGCAGCCTGTTCGGCTTGTTCGGCGCCTCCCTGCTGGTGGGCCTCTCCGCCTGTGGGCACCGGCACGACCAGCGCGGCTGGAATGCTTCGGCCGAAGATCAAGCGCAGTTCCGCGAAAAGATGGTTTCGCGCGTCGCTGGCAAGCTGGAGCTGAATACCGAGCAAAAGGCCAAATTGGACGTCCTGGCCGGCAAACTGCAGGAACAGCGTACAGCCCTGAAGGGAAGCACTACCGATCCGCGCGCGGAAGTGCGTGCGCTGGTGGCCGGTGAGAAGTTTGACCGCGCACGGGCGCAAACCCTGGTGGCGGAAAAGACCGGTGCCATTTCAAGCAAGAGCCCGGAAGTCATTGCCGCTGCGGGCGACTTCTTCGACAGCTTGACCCTCGCCCAGCAAACCAAGGTGCGCGATTTCATGCAGCACCGTGGTGGCTGGTGGAAGCGGGGCTGAAGGCCACGCGAAGACTGAGCAAGGCGGGCCGGTCCGCGCTGACCGGGGCTGGCCCGCTATGCTGCACACCATGTCGAACATCCTGCTCATCGACGACGACGCGCAACTGGGTGAGCCGCTGGCCGCCTACTTTTCGCGTTTTGACATGAAGCTGGTGCAGGCCTTGCGGCCCAGTGCCGGATTGGCTCTGCTGCGGCAAGGTGCGCGGCAGGGCAGTTTTGACGCCGCCATTCTGGATGTGATGCTGCCGGAAATGGACGGCTTCGACCTGTGCCGCACCATTCGCAAAGAGAGCGACATCCCGATCGTGATGCTCACCGCGCGCGGCGAGGTGATGGACCGCGTGGTGGGTCTGGAGCTGGGCGCTGACGACTATTTGCCCAAGCCTTTCGAGCCGCGCGAACTGGTGGCTCGAATTCAAACCGTGCTGCGCCGGCGCAAACCGTCTGGCAGCGCTGGCCATCTGGTTTTTGAAGGCCTCGTTGTTGATGCGACGACCCGCACCGCTACACGCCAAGGTGCGCCGCTGGATTTGACGAGCACTGAGTTTGACTTGCTGCTGATGTTGGCGCGTGAGCCGGGCAAAGTTTTCAGCCGTGACGACATCCTCAACCAGCTCCGTGGCCATGAGGCCGAGTTGTTTACGCGGGCAGTCGACATCGTGGTCAGCCGCTTGCGTAAAAAGTTGGAGCCGCTGGACGCCATCAAGACTTTGCGCAATGTGGGTTACACCCTAGCGCTGCGTTTGTCAGCGTGAGGGCTGCATTGAAACCGGGCTTGAAGCCTCACAGGCAGCGGCGCCGGCATTCCATTCAATGGCGCTTGCTGCTGTTGTTTCTCCTCTTGGCCTTGGCGGTCAGTGCCAGCTTTTTGTTTGGTATGCAGAAGGCAGTGGGTGTGGGTTGGCGCGCCGCTGCAAGGCCGTTGTTGGCTGACTACGTAGCGCGTCTGGCAGACGACATCGGCAGCCCGCCCCAGGTCACGCGCGCGCAAGCCTTGGCTCAGCGCCTGCCTTTAACCGTTCGCATAACAGGGCCTGTAGTGAACTGGCAAAGCCACCCAGAGGAAGACCCACACCGATGGCGCCGCGATGCTTGGCTGGACGACGCGCACAACGCGGACGGCGAGCGCTTGTTCAGCCGCCAAACGGCCGATGGCCATCGCATCGACTTCGGCTTGAGCGTGCCTGCCTGGCGCGAGCGGCCGCGCTACATCGGCTGGGCCACGCTGACGGTCTTGCTGCTGCTGACCTTGGCCGCGTGGCTGTATTTGCGCCGTCTGCTGCGGCCTTTGAGTGATATCAGCGCAGGTGCCCGGCGCTTCGGTACAGGCGATTTTTCACAACCCATTGCGGTGCGTCGACGCGACGAACTGGGCGATTTGGCTGGGGACGTCAACGGCATGGCCTCGAGCATTCACCACATGTTGGAAGCCAAACGCACGCTGCTGCTGGCGATCAGCCATGAGCTGCGCAGTCCTGTGACGCGAGCGCGCCTGAACAGTGAGCTACTGCCCGAGACAGGTGATACCGGTGTGCGCCGTGCAGCCTTGCTGCGGGACATGCAAGAGATGGCCGGGTTGATCACCGACTTGCTGGAAAGCGAACGCCTGGGCGCCGGCCACAGCGCACTTCAGCGTGAGATGACCGACCCAGTGGCTCTGGCTCGAGAGGTGGTGCAAGCGCTTGAAGTCAGCCACACTGGTGCGCCTATCGCGGTGCAGGTGAGTCAGCCGGTCGCGGCCATGGCCTTGGATGCCGCGCGCATTCGTCTGATGTTGCGCAATTTGCTGGATAACGCCTTGCGTCACAGTGTCGGTGCTGCGCAGGCAGTGGAGCTGCACATCAGCACCGGCACCGTTTCCGCCGCCTCTGACACCCCCAGAACAAGGCGCGAGCTGGTCTTCACCGTTCGCGACCACGGGCCTGGCGTACCGGCAGAGGTTCTGCCTCATTTGGCAGAGCCGTTTTACCGACCCGACCTCTCACGCGGGCGCGAGACGGGTGGTGTGGGTCTGGGTCTCTACCTGTGCAAACAAGTGGCATTGGCGCACGGCGGCACATTGGAAATCAGCAACCTGCAGGGCACCGGTTCAACGGGCTTGCAGGTGCGGGTTTTCTTGCCGCTGAGCTAAATCAGCCTTCCAGCGTTTCCCACATCTGCCGGTCGCGCTCGGCGGTCCAGATGCGGGGGTGCGGGTGCTGGGTGGCTTCGTCGTAGGCGCGTGTCACATCAAAAGGCATGCAGTGGTCGAAGATGACCCAGCTGCCGTACTTGGGCTTGAGCTTGGCGTAGGTTTCCCGGTAGACCGCTTTCAGATCTTTGCCCGCCTTGGCGCCTTCCTTGACGCTGGCATACAAGTCAGACACGAACGCGCGGGTGACATCCAAGCCCTTTTGCACTTGGGCTTCGCCCTTCAGCGCTGGACCGCGACCCGGTACCAAGGCCAAAGGCTTGAGTGCTGCCAGATGTGAAAGCGTGTGGGGCCAATCGTTGAAATATGCGTCGCCCGCATAAGGCGTGGCATCAAACTCAACCAAGTCGCCCGACAGCAAGGTGCGCTCGTGCGGCAGCCAAACCACGGTGTCACCTTTGGTGTGGCCACGCCCCACTTGCAGCAATTGCACTTCCAGCTTGCCCAGCCACAAGGTCATCTTGCCGCTGAAGACGGTGGTGGGCCAAGTCATGCCCTGAGGTACCGTTTCGACATTGCTGAACAGGCGCGGGAAGCGTCCGATCTCGCTGGCCTTGTCGGCCTCGCCGCGCTCGACGATGAGGTCCAGCGTGTCGCGGCTGGCTATGATCTTTTCGGCCTTGTATGCACTGGCGCCCAGCACGCGCACCGCGTGGTAATGCGTCAGCACGACATACTTGATCGGCTTGTCCGTCACTTCGCGAATGCGACGGATGACATCGGACGCCATGGCCGGTGTGGCCTGCGTGTCCGCAACCAAAACGCAGTCGTCGCCAATGATGATGCCGGTATTGGGGTCGCCTTCGGCGGTGTAGGCCCAGGCGTGTTCAGACAACTGCGAGAAGCTGATCTTTTTTTCTTCAAGGTCGGCTTGGGAAGCGAATTTTTTATCGGTGCTCATGGTTGCGCCATCTGGAAAAATTCAAGTGTAGACCTGCCTGCGGGCCTGTGCCCGCTTGCGTATGCCCGATTGCCATGCGGCCAGCAGGCCAGGTGCGGAGAGCAAGAGCAGCGCCAGCGGAACCAAGGGCCACAGCCCCCAACGCGAGAGCCAGTAGGCGTAGGGTGTAGCGCCGCTGCGGCCTTCAACCACGGCGTTGAGCACGCCTTCAGTCTGAGGCGGCAGGGCCCGAATCACCTGACCACGGTGGTTGATGACCACCGTGGGCCCGGTGTTGGTTGCCCGGAAGGTCGGCCGCTGGAATTCGAGGCTGCGCGCCTGGGCAAAGCGCAGATGCTGAGCGATGGCCGGTGCGTCGTCAAACCAGGCCAGGTTGCTGGCGTTGGCAAAGGCGGTGGGCGCTGAAGTTGCGGCTTTGAAGGCCGGTGCGAAGTCTTCACCAAACAAGTCTTCGTAGCAAATGAGGGTGGCGATGGACTGCGTTTGTCCCGCCTTGGTTCGGATGCGCAGCGGCTTGGAGTGGGTCGTGCCCGATTCAAAACTGGGCAGGGGCAGGTCGAGTAGGCGGGTGAACCAGGCGAAGCCCCAAGGCGTGAACTCAGCAAACGGCACCAGGTGCTGCTTGTCATAACGGAAGGCGGTGTCGGAAGCGCTGCCGGCAGTTGGGTCAAGAAGGGTTTCCGGGTGGCCCAGACCCAACAGCGTGTTGGTGTTGCTCAACACACTCGGCTCGTTTTGCAGGGCTGCTTTGGCGTACGACCGCGGTTGCGGCACGCCAAGCAGCAAGACACCTGGCTGGTCCTTCGCGCGCCGTTCCAAACGCTCCCAATAGGCGCGTGGTATGTGCTCGGGCAGCACGGGCAGGGCCGTTTCGGGGGCCATGGCCACATCAGCGTCGGAGCGTGCCAGTTCGCGTGTGTACCAGTCCATCGCGCGAGCGACATGTGACGCCTGGAACTTGCTGTCCTGGGACACATTGCCTTGTAGCAAGCGCACCTCAAATTCACCCGCGCTCTGCGTGAACTCTGCGCCCTCAGTGTTGAGCGAGAGGGCCAATGTGGCTGCCAGCGCGGCGGCTAACGCACCACGCCAGGGCCAGGACATGGCACGGGTGAGCATCAATTGAGCCATCAACGCGGCGGCAAATGCCGAAGCTGCCGCCACACCATAGACACCGACCCAAGCAAACAGCGGGGTGAACGGCCCCTGCAAGTGTGCATAACCAGCGCTGGCCCAAGGAAAGCCGCGCATAACCATCGCGCGCCCCAGCTCCGCCAGCAGCCAGGCACCTGCAAAGGCTGCTGCGCTGGCGAAGACCCCCAAAGCAGGCCAACGCTCGCCAAGCACAGCGCATGAGCGCGCGGCGGCGCTGAAGGCCAAACCAGCCAACACGGTGTAAAGAGCCAAGTAAGCCGCCAGCGCCAGAACCGCAGCAGCGGCCCAAGGCGCCGCCAGGCCCGCGTAGCTGTGCATGCCAATGAACAGCCACCAGGTGCCCGCGGATTGCCAAGTGAGGCCGAATGTGCCGGCGAGAAGCACTGTCCTGCGTGCCGAGCCCGAGCAGCCCTTGGCCAGCGCCAGGTAAAACAGGCTGGCCGCCAGCACCTGCAACATCCAAGACCCTTGCTCAAGCAACGGGTGTTCAAAGGCCACCGCGTCGGGCGATGAACCGGTGGCAGTCCAGCCGGCCGACAGGGCTTGAATCAAACCGGCCAGTACGCACAAAACCACGCCTCCAAAGGCCCCGAGCCGTTGGGCTGAATGCGCCGGGCGGTTCTGCATGGAAAGTGAGCCTGTAGCAATGTGCCGTGTGAAACGCAACCGATCGCGAGAAGAGCTGCAGACCCGCCACCGTAGCATGGCGGTGCCGATGCCAGTCGTCTCAAAAGCGAAGCCGCCGGGCCCCCTTTTCAGGAAACCCGGCGGCTGCTTAAAGCGCTTCTTGCAGCGTCAGATCAACGTTTGGTGAACTGGGCGTAGGTTGCGGTGTTGGAGCAAGTCCACTGCAACACATTGGCGCCGTCACCTTTGCCAGCGCCAGCCACGCTCACGCACTGTTTCGAGTGGTTGGCCACCAGGCGATTGCCGGACCAGTTGAACACTTGGTTGGCGCCACCATGGCAGGACCACTGGTAGATGTTCGCGCCAGCCGCATAGCTGATGCCTGAAACATCCAAGCACTTGCCGGAATTCTTGCTGCGCAGCATGAATCCGCCGTTGGCAGGCACTTCTTCCCAAAGCTGGTTGTCAAACCCGTCATAGCAAGACCACTGCTGAACGTTGGCACCATCGGCCTTGGATTTCAAGCTGACGTCCAAGCACTTGCCCGAGTGTTGAGCCACCAATGCGAAGTACTTGCCGCCAACGCCTTCCAGGAACTTGGGCTGCGGCTTGGCCAGACCTTCACGACCCACTGCCGGAATTTCAAGCAGCGCGTCCTTGGCACGACCGTTTTCGTTGACCACACGGCCGTTGCTGTCGGTTTCATGGCCATTGGGCACAACCAGTTCCGGGTGATCGAACGGCGCGCGCTTGTAGCGAACGCGGTCGTCGGTCAAGGCCTTCATGAAGTCCACCAGCCAAGTCCGCTCGTCAGCGCTCAAGCCCAGGGGCTCGATGTCCGGGTCCACATCAGCAATGTTGTTGTTGAAGTGGTTGCCGCCGCGGTTGTAGAACTCCACCACTTGCTCCAGCGTCAGCGAATCGCCGTTGTGGAAGTAAGGGGCTGTCAACTCGACGTTGCGGATGGTGGAGGTCTTGAACGCGCCATTGACAGCGATGCGCTCGTTCTTGGCCACCGACACATTGGCAGGGATGCCCACCAGGCGCTCGAACTCGGCGGAACCCACTTGCTGGGCCAGCTTCGTCAAAGACATCGGGCGGCCGACCGGGTTGTCAGCGCCGTTGGAGATGTCTTCCAGCGTCTTGCCTGCGGCTGTGTTGTAGAAGCCTTCGTCATAGACGGCTTTGCCACCATTACCCATCACCATGCGGCTCATCGGCTCCTTCTTCACTTTGCGCACGCTGGCGTTGGTGAATTCGGCGCCACCGTGGCAGTTGGCGCACTTGCCTTTGCCGAAGAAGACGGCCATACCCTTCTTGGCGTTGGTCGACATGGCGGTGCTGTTGCCCGCCATGTGGCGGTCAAACGGCGAGTCATCAGACACTTGGGTGGAGCCATACATCTGGATGGCCAGGCCGAAGAACAAGCTGAAGTTGGCTTGTGCCTGGGTGTAGTCCGTGCCGTCGATCGTGACCTTGGCGCCGCTCTTCCACCATTCAGACTTGAAGGCTTCTTGAACCATCTTCTGGTAGTCGCCGTTCAGGCCGATGCCTGAGCTGTGGCGGGCAGAGGCCAACACGCTGTCCGTTGGGCTGACGCCTTGTTGAGCCAATGGGCGTGCAGCCAACAGGCGCACGCCGATCTTGGGCCAAGTGCGGCCAGCGGCGCTCATTTCCAGTGCGCTCAGCGCGGGTCCGGTGGCCAGCGAAGCCAAGGACGCGTTGTCGATGCGCACGGTGACCGGGCTGACGCTGTTCATGGCGCCCGAAGCCTTGAAGACCTTGGCGTTCGCGTCCAAAGCACCAAAAGGATTGGCGCCGTTAAACAAGAACGTGGCGCGGCCGTCCCAGAAATTGCGGAAATTGAAGACCGAATTGATGAAGGTGGGCGTGTTGCGCGGCTCGACTTGACGGGTTTGTA
Source organism: Rubrivivax sp. (assembly GCA_965249635.1). Classification (GTDB taxonomy): domain Bacteria; phylum Pseudomonadota; class Gammaproteobacteria; order Burkholderiales; family Burkholderiaceae_C; genus Rubrivivax. Next base: position 2,116,344 of record OZ252249.1, read on the forward strand.
AGCCATCCTTGTTAAATACAGGGTCGCCGGCGAGATTGAAGATGTCTTGTGATGCGCCTGGATTCACGCCTACAAAATCACTGTTGAATACACCTTGTGAACTGGCGACATCGTTATGTGTACGCACCACAGATGAGTTTCTGTTGTGCGGGTCAGAAAACTTATGAAACGGAAAATCATCAGCTTTGAACTGATAGTTTGGTCCACCCACTTGGAACGTCGTGTCGGGATTGGGGTGACCGGGGGACGAAACACGCAATAGACCTGGCGTTACCTGGTTCTTGGAGCGGCTGTCAGCACCCGCTTGGAAGTGGCAACTGGCGCAGGCGGTTTTACCGTCGCTGCCGAGCTGGGTGTCCCAAAAGAGCGCTTTGCCCAGACGGATGGCGGCTGCTTTGTTGGCCACGAATTGGTCCAGATTGGACGGCATGGGCACTGGAATGCCTTTGAGGCCCTCAGGCACGGGTGGCGGATCAACCGGCTCCGGTGCTGGCGCCGGCGCGGGCGCCGGTTTGACGACTGAGCCGCCCGCCAAAACGTTATCGGCCATCAGGCCCAAGGTCACCATAGAGGCTGAAGCCACTATGGTGCATAGCAGTTGGACCCGCGACCGACGAAAACTCGAAGGGCCGCGTCCAGGTTTGGTTAGAGCTTCCATATAACTCCCGAACGACTGGTCATTGACATACCCAAGGCTTCTTGTTGAACCTTGGTTCGACTCGGCGACCCTTAGCTTTTGCCAATGGCGTCGATGAGGAATAAGTATTGCCGTTCAGTTGAAATAGGTGTCACCCTTGTACTGGGGGTCCGCCTGCTAACGGGTGGTTTTGATTGAAACCCCTCTATTCAGGGTATTGAGCGTGCATAAGTCACGCTCGATGGCGTGAGTTGTTTCACCTTTATGGGTGTAAGTTCCACGCAGTTGCGGGGTATATGCTGTGTTTATTGCCAGAAACAAAGAACAGCGTGTTCTCTATTAAATGTGCGCAATGCACTTATCGATGTGATCGAGATTGATTCGAAGGGCGCGTTGACCGGCCTGCGCTCGCACGTGAAGCGCTGCCATGAGCTGGGGTGGTCCAATGCTTGGCGGACCGCAGCTTCCATTGCGGCAAGCGCTCAAAGAAAACGCCGTGAACAACGAATCTCAAATCAACGTGCCCGACTCGTTTTTGGCACTCTTCATTGCGGCGCCTGGCCGCAAGCCCAGCCAATCACGCGAATTCATCGCGCAGCGCTACGAACTGTGCGAAGACATGGCGCAGATGCTGGTGGACTCCGCCAGCGCCAAAGTAATGGACTTGGGCGTGGACGAAGAGCAAGTTCTCCAACGCATGTTTGACGGTTTGAGCCCAGGACCCGTGCTGTCAGCCGAAGAATCCTTGTGGGTGGTGCGCCGGCTTGCAGAGCTTCTGACCTGGCCCTTGCCGCCGGGCTTGGATTGGCGGCATGAAGGGGCGTGAGAGGCTGGTGAGAGGCCGGTATGAGGCCTGTAATAGGCACATGAAAGGCGCTTGAAGACAGCGCTGTTCCGGTTTTGCCTGGCATGAAGTTCGGCCGATATCGAATGGATGAGTTCGATTGCGTCCCGCCGAGCGGCCCTTCTGGGCCTGGTGTCGCTGGCTGTGCCCGCGCGCGGGCCCGCCTATGCAGCGCCGGCTGCGCCTGCGGCGCCCGCAGCGCGGTCGCAGCTTGCGAGCTTGCCGGCGCCGGTGCTGAAGGCGCTGAAAGGCAGCGGTTTGCCGCTGGCCAGCTTCGGCCTGGAAATTCGCGCGGTCGATGCGCAGGTGCCTTTGGTTTCATGGCACGCCGACCAGCCTTTGATGCTGGCTTCGACAGCCAAACTGGTCACGGCCTTGTCGGCCTTGGATGTGTTGGGCCTTGGCTACCGCTGGAACACGCAGGCTTACGTCACTGGCCAGATTGAAAATGGTCAACTGCGCGGCGATTTGCTGATTTTGGGCGGCGGCGACCCGCTGTTTTCAAGTGCCGACCTGCGTGCCTGGATGGTGACCATGCGCGAGCGCGGCTTGAAGACGATTCGAGGCGACATCGTGCTCGACCGATCCGCCTTCCGCCTGAGCGACAACGACCACGCCAGCACACCCGAACCGGCGCCCGACCGGCCGCACCACGTGCGCCCAGACGCACTGACGCTGGATGAGGGCGTGCTGCATGTCAATGTGCAGGCCACACGCGGTGGTCCACCATCGGTTCAGCCGGTGCCCAGCCTTTCTGGTGTCAAGGTGGTGAACCAGGTCGATGCCGCTGACGCGTGCCAGGTCCAGTTGCGTTGGTCTGAAACCAAAGGGCAAGCGCAGTTGTCTGCAGAGGGCAGCTGGGGCCGGCGCTGCGGCCACACGCAGCTGAGCGTGGTACCACCCGCCGACGCGCAGTTGTTCAGCCGCGCTGTGGCCAGCATGTGGCGCAGTGTGGGTGGCCAACTGTTGGGCCGTGTGCGTGAGGGCAGCTTGCGGCAATACCAGCGCGATGGCCTGCGCCTGCCGCTGGTCACGCCCGACGGTGAGCCCTTGTATTCATGGGCAAGCCATCGATCGAAGCCGCTGTCGGAAGTCATCCGCGAAATCAACAAGACCAGCAACAACCTGGCCGCCAGGCACTTGATGTTGTCGCTGGCACCAGGCTTTCCTTCGCGCCCAGCCACGATGGCAGGCGCACAAGAGCGGGTGCGCGGCTGGTTGCAACGGCAAGGTTTTACCGCAGACGACTTGGCTATCGAAAACGGATCAGGCCTGTCGCGCGGCGAGAAGGGCCGGCCACGCGCCATGGTTCAGTTGCTGTGCAACGCGATCAACGCGCGCAATTCACGCAGCTTTCTTGAGTCGTTGCCGGTTGCCGGCGTGGACGGCACCCTGACACACCGCATGGACAAAGGTTTCGCAACCGGCAAGGCTTTTCTCAAAACGGGCAGCTTGCTGGATGCGCGTGCACTGGCCGGTTATGTGCGTGGGCAAAGCGGCAGGGTCTACGCCGTGGCCACGCTGCTGAATCACCCTGACGCGGCAACCGGCCGCCCGGCGCTGGACGGCGTGATCGAGTGGCTGGCCCGAAGCGGCTGACGTCGCAGCAGCGGCTGTGTAGCCGGTGGCAGCGGCCGAGACAGCCGGCCAAATGCTCGAATAGGGCTAGCGAAGCCCGAAATCCACCGTCCAGGCCAACTCGACCAACGGTGTGTCGAGCTTGCCCCTAAAGCTTTTGACGTAGCCCACGCCCAGCTCCACGCGGCTGTGCGTGCCAAGGTCGCGACCGGCCCAAGCCATCACCTGGCCCAAGGCGCCGCCACCGTTATCAATGCCCCCGCCACCGGCCGCGCCCGCCATCATTTCAGCGCCCAACCGCCACTGTGGCGCCGCCGCCGGACGCCAAGCCGCGCCAGCCCCCACGAGGCCGATCGAAAACGCGCCCGCTGAACCCGTGGCCGCGCTGTGCGCCTGGGCAGCAAAGTACCAAGGGTCGCCAAACTGGCGCCGGAGCTTGAAACCCAACAGGCCGATGCCTTCTTGGCTTTTGTCTTTGCGCTGCGCGCGAGGCCACTGCTGTACGGTCAAGCCGAAGCTGGTGTCGCGTAAGGGGGCGTTGCTTTCACCGAAAGAAGTGTCGACAGTGACTTGCGTGAAACGGCTGTTGAACGCGCCGTCAAAGGCGCGCGCGCGGCCACTCTCTAACGACAATGTCCAGTGACCAACAGCCATGCTGCCAACGGCCGACAGTTTGGCCAAAGTGCCGCCGCCGGTGGGTACCGCGCCGCCGCCTCCCAGGCCCAAATGTGCATGAACACCCAATCCAAGATGGCGTGGCACCACGGGCCACAGGGCCAAGAGCCCGGCGTCAATCTCAGCATAGCCGTCTGCGCCGCCGCCTGATGCACCGTGCACGTCCAGCGTTGCTTCCAGCGAAGGGTTCAACCGCCACGCTGCGCGTGTGCCCACGGTTTTCATGGCGCCTTTAGCGTTGGCCTGCGCGTAGTGCTGAACCGTGACACCGCCGCGCGTCACACCAACCCCGCGGCCCACACCGATGCCATGACCAGGTATGGCGTAGCTGGCGGAATGATCGCTGCTGACCAAGAGTGACAGTTGAGAACTCGAGATATTGCCGCTGGGAAAGCGAACATTCGAAGCGCCGAGGCCTGCGGACCAGCCACCGAAAGACCACAGCAGCTCGGCATGCGGGCGCAGCATCAACCCGCCACCCACCGGCGCTGCTGCCCCGCCACCGGCGCCGACGTAAAGGCCAGCCGCGAGCGTCAACTGAGGGTGCAGCGGCCAGCGACGTTGAACTTCGGCACCCCAGGTGAACAAGCCGCCGCGTTCGCCACTGGCTGCGCCGTAAATCGCCGGACCCAGCCACCAGCCGGGCGCTGGCTGCACAAGTTCAGAGATGCCCAGCAAGCCCATGCGTTCGCCACCTGGCAAACGCACGCTTTCGTAGCCAATGGTGGCCTGCGCTGGCAAGCGCAGCTCTTGTGCTTGGGTAACACCCGTAGTCAGCAACGCGGCTGCAAAACCGGCGACGCTGGTCAGCAACGGATGACGGGTCTTGTAGTCAATGGGCCGCGACATGCGGAGCAATGTCAACTGACGGTCATGGGTTGGTGCCGCCCGCGTCATCTGGTGGAGCATTGTCAGACTTTCGCAAATAGATCACCCAATAAGTCAACGCCACCAGCACGCTGCCGCCAACGAGATTTCCTGCGATCACGGCGACGAGATTGCGCAACACGAGGCCCTCGTCCAGCGGTGCCCCCACCAGGGCGGCAAAGGAAAAGAAGAACAGGTTGGCGATGGAGTGTTCAAAACCCAGCGCCACAAAAGCGGTGATTGGCATGACGATGGCCAGCAGCTTGTCACTCACGGTACGGCCGGCCATGGCCATCCAAACCGCCATGCACACCAGCACGTTGCACAGGACGCCACTGAAAAACGCTTCTACCAAGGGCAAGTGCATCTTGGCCAACGCCACTCGAACGGCGGCTCGCGCGTAGGCGCCTTGAAGCAATAGGCCTTTGCCCGCCAGCCAGACCAGCAGGGCCAAACTTGCTGCCCCAACCGCGTTTGCGGCAGCCACCACGACCCAATTGCGCAGCACATCCCGCGTGCCGATAAGCCCAGACGCCCAAGCCATGGCCAGCAGGTTGTTGCCGGTGAAGAGCTCCGCGCCTGCCACCACCACCAACATCAAGCCCAGCGAAAACACCAAACCGCCCAGCAGGCGCGAGGCCACAAAGCCCAGGCCAGGATCGGCCGCCACCAGCAAGAACATCGCAGCACCCAGGCCGATGAAGGCCCCGGCCAGCATCCCCAGCAGCCACAAGGTCAGTAGCGGCAGGCGCGATTTGGCCGCCCCCACGGCAGCCACACGTGCCGCCACTTCGCTCGGGGCATAAGCGTCCATGCCAAAGAGCTCACGGGCCATGATGCGGGCTCAACCTTCCGAAACGTAGGGGGTCAAAAGCAGCAAAGGCCTTCCGAGGAAAGCCTTTGGACTCAGCGTGATTGTCCACTTTGAACCGCCCGGTTTTCGTAGAGCGCCTCAGGTTCAAGTCATCCCAGCGTATTGCATCAATGACTGGCTTTCGTAGTAATTCTTCTTGGCCTCGGCCGGCGGGATGTACCCGCACCGCTTCAAGAGCAGCTGATAGTGGACCCAAGAGACATAGGGTCGAACTTGCTCGCCGCGTCAATCACTCCCATTGATCCCGCCACACAAAGTTCAAGAACGGGCGAGTGCTGCCTTCAGGGCATGAACATGCCGCCGCTGACATGCATACTTTGCCCAGTGATGAATCTCGATGTAGGCAGGCACAGGTAGGCGATCATGCTGGCAACATCCTCGACAGCACCTTCCAAGGGCGTGATCGGCGAGGCATCGATGCCCTTGCCCGATGTGGCCGATCGCTTGCCACCGATGCGGCCGGGCACGACGCAATTGACGGTCACGCCCCGCGGCGAAAACTCATAAGCGAGCGCGCGCGTCAACCCGACGATGCCGGCCTTGGCCGTGACGACATGGGCCCGGTGCTTGGCTCCCAGGTGCGCGCTGACACCGCCGACGTTGACGATGCGGCCCGCTCCCGTATTGAGGAGGTGCGGCAACGCTGCCTTGGCGCAAATGAAGGCACCATCCAGCGTGATGCTGGTGACGTCCTTCCATTCGGCCAGCGACATGCTCAAAAACTCGCTGTCGGCGCGGATGCCGGCGTTGTTGACCAGGATATCCAGGCGGCCGAAGGCGTCGATGGTCTGGCCGATCATCTGAGCAACAAAGTCCTCGTCCCGAATGTCGCCCAGGCAGACGATGGCGCGGCCGCCGGCCGCTTCAATTTCCTGCTGCACGGCATGTGCTTCGTCGCGCGACGAGCGGGCATTGATGGCGATGGAGGCGCCCAGCTGCGACAACTCAAGCGCGGTGGCCCGTCCGATGCGACGAACGGCGCCGGTGATGAGGGCCGTCTGGCCTGCAAGGGGTTTCATGGCGCTGTCATCTCCGTTCTGGTGGGGTCCAATGTTGTCGTACTTTTACTGATGCCCGCTGGGTAGATCGTATGCAAGCATACGAATAGTACGATTTACCTCTAAAGGTTTATTTTGAGCGGCGCCGAAACCAGAGATTTGTCTTACAGCGCTGCTTCACTGGACATTGGCACGAGTCGTCAGTTTTGCGAATTCACCGCCGCGCTCCAATATCAACAACTGCCAGAGTCCGTTCGCCACGAGTGCAAACGCGGTTTGCTCGATTGGCTGGGCTGCGCACTGGCGGGTAGCGACACCGACACGGTCTGTCGCTTGGGGGCTGCACTGGCCGTGGCTGGCAGCCTGCCCAAAGCCGAGGTGATCGGCCGTGCGCAGAAGATGGGTGTTTTGGAAGCAGCCCTGATGAATGGGCAAATGGGCCATGTGCTCGATTTCGACGACACCCACATGGACGGCGTGGTGCTGCACACCAGCTCCCCCGTGTTGGCTGCCATGTTTTCTGCGGCCGCCCTGGTGGCTTGCAGCGGCCGCGACCTGATGGTGGCTTACGCGCTGGGCTTTGAGGCAGGGGTTCGCATCGGTAAAGCCTCGCCTGGTCACCATGACTCAGGCTGGCATCTGACGGGCACGCTGGGCACCTTGGCCGCCGGCATGGCCAGCGCTCGAGTGTTCGGGCTCAGTGCCAGCCAGACCAACCACTGCCTGGGCATATCGGCGACGCAAGCGGCCGGCTTGCAGCAAAACCGCGGCACCATGTCCAAGTCATTCCACGCTGGCAAGGCTGCTCATAACGGTTTGTTGGCGGCGCTGCTGGCGCGTGAGGGCTTTGACAGTTCAACCGAGATCATCGAGGGCCGCAAGGGCTTCTCCAATACGTTCGCGCCCCGGCATGAGTCCGGACCGATGACGGCGAACCTCGGGCAGACGTGGGAAATCCTGTCCAACGGACACAAGCCTTATGCCTGCGGCGTGGTGCTGCATCCGCTCATTGACGGCGTCATTGCGCTGCGCCCGCGGATCGTCGATTTCGCCCAGATCGCCAGTATCGCGTTGAAGGTCAATCCGATCACCGTGCGAATCACCGGCATCGAGAAGCCGCAAACCGGACTGCAGTCGAAGTTCAGCCTCTACCACTGCGCTGCTGTCGCGTGCCTTGACGGCGTGGCCAGCCTGCCGCAGTACAGCGATGCGCGGGCTGCAGACCCTCAGGTAACGGCCCTGCGTGACAGGGTTTCGGTGCAGGTCGAGCCGGCCTTTGGGCGGGACGAGGCCCATGTGTGCATCACGCTCTTGGACGGCACCCGCTTGGAACATCATGTGGAACACGCCTCGGGCACGCGGCAGAACCCGATGACGGACACCGCTTTGCAAACCAAGTTCATGGCCAATGCCCAACCCGTGCTGGGATCAGTGCGAAGCCAAGAACTCCTGCAAGCCGTCTGGGCGCTTGAGCATTGTGCCGATGTGACCGCCTTGGTAGCCCTGTGCGCGCCCTCGCGCTGACGCAGCGGCCCTTGTTGCCACGGCGCGCATTGCGCGCTTGAGACTTTCCTAAGACCGCTATGCCAAACGACAGCCGCTACAACCTTCTTGCCGCCATCTCGCTAACTGCCCTGGGAGCCTTCATCGTGCAGCAGTCGCTGCAGTGGGAAATCCTGGGCCGCAATGGTCCGGGCGTCGGCTTTTTCCCGCTGGCCTACGGCAGCCTGATCGTGGTGTTGGCGCTGGTGCTTGCGGCCAATTCACTGCGTACGCGTCAGCGCTCCAGCAGCCCGTCAGTAACTTCGCCGGCTGGCAAGGTCGGGGCTGCATGCATGGTCTGGGTCGCGTTTGCCATTTCCGTGGCCCTGATGAAATTCATCGGTTTCTACATCGCGCTGGGGCTGCTGGTCCTATTAATGACGCGCTTTATCTTCTCGCGCAGTCCACGCTTTGCTCTGGTCTCCGGCGTGCTGGTGCCGGTGGCTTTCTGGGTGGTCTTCGGTCTGCTGCTCAAGGTGCAGTTGCCTGTGGGCACCTGGACGGGCATCTGACATGAGCGGTTTTGACGGTTTGCTCACTGGCTTTTCGGTGGCTCTGCAATGGCAGAACTTGTTCTGGTGTGTCGTCGGCTGCTTTCTGGGCACTGTGATCGGCATCCTTCCGGGCCTGGGCCCGGCGGCGACCATTGCCATCTTGCTGCCTCTGACCACTGCCATGGACCCCACGGGCGGCATCATCATGCTGTCGGGCATCTACTACGGCGCGCGTTACGGCGGCTCGACGACCTCCATCTTGCTCAACATGCCCGGCGAAGCGTCGTCGGTGGTCAGCTGCATCGACGGCTACCAGATGGCCAAGCAAGGGCGCGCGGGTCCGGCGCTGGCGATTGCGGCCATTGCCTCATTCGTCGCCGGCACCATTGGCATCCTCATCCTGACATTTTTGTCGCCAGTGCTGGCCGACGTGGCGCTGTCGTTCAGCTCGCCCGAGTTTTTTGCCCTGATGGTGCTCGGTCTTTCGCTGGTGGTGCTGCTGGCGGGCAATTCCATGCTGAAGGCGGCCCTTGCCACCCTGGTGGGCATGTGGCTGACCAGCATTGGCACCGACCTGTTCAGTGCGGACAGCCGCTTTACCTTTGGCCAGAGTGATCTGCTCGGCGGCCTGGACTTCATCGTCATTGCGGTTGGCGTGTATGCGGTCGCTGAAATCATGACCGGCATCGAGCGCGGCGACGACACGCAGCTGCTGCCCCTGCCCAAGGGGTTGCGGGCTTACCTGCCCAGTTGGGAAGAGATCAAAGCCTGCCGCTTTGCCTTTTTGAACGGTTCGGTCGTCGGCTTTTTTATCGGCACCTTGCCAGGTGCGTCGTCGTCGATCTCGTCTTTCGTGTCGTACGGCATCGAAAAGGCCGTCTCCAAGCGCCCCGAGATGTTTGGCCATGGCGCACCCGAAGGCCTGGCTGCGCCGGAGGGCGCCAACAATGCCGACTCGAGCGGCGCCTTCCTGCCCATGCTCACACTGGGTATTCCTTCGGGCGGGGCCACGGCCATGTTGTTGGCGGCGCTGATCACCTGGGGCTACAAGCCGGGCCCTCTGTTCATCCAGGACTCGCCGGAGCTGTTCTGGGGCCTGATTGCCAGCATGTACATCGGCAACGTGGTGCTGTTCATGATGAACCTGCCGCTGGTGCCGCTGTTTGCTCAAATCCTGCGGGTGCCCATTGCGCTGCTGTTCCCGGCTGTGCTGGGCATATCCGTGGTTGGCGCCTACGCGGTCTCGGGCAGCTTGTTCGACGTGTGCACGCTGGTGGGCTTTGGCCTGCTGGGCTACTTGATGTTCAAACTGGACTTTCCGACCGCGCCACTGATGCTGGGCTTCGTGCTGGGCGATCCGCTCGAACGCGCCGTTAGGCAGTCACTGACCATGTCGCAGGGCGATCCTTCGATCCTGGTTTCTCGCCCCATCTCTGCCGTGATCCTGATTATGGCGGCCCTCATTCTGTTGTCGCCCCTGTTGCGGCGCCATCGCGCCTCTGTCGTTCAAGCCTAAAAAGCCGAAGGAGACTTTCCATGAACCGCATCCTCAAGAACCTGACCCTCGTGATGGGGCTTACCGCGCTGGGCTCGCTGAGTCTTGCCCATGCGCAAGCCTTCAAGCCAAGCAAGCCGGTTGAAATCGTCGTTCACACCGGCCCTGGTGGCGGCAACGATGTGTTCATCCGTGCGGTGCTGGCTACGCTCAAGAAAGACAACCTTACGCAAGATAACTTCGTGGTGGTCAACAAGTCGGGCGGCGGCAGTGCCAATGCCATGAACTACTTGCGTGAAAAGGCCGGCGACAGCCACACCATCGGCGTATACGCCAGCGTGTTCATCTCGGATCTGCTGGTGCAGGAAGCGGCCCCCCTGAGCCTGGACAAGATCACCCCCATCGCCGGCTTGGTAACCGAGCCAGCCATGCTGGTGGTGCGCGCTGATTCGCCCCACAAAACCATGGCCGACCTGATCAACGCCGCCAAGGCCAACCCCGGCAAGCTCAAGCAATCTGGCGGCTCGGTTCTCTCTCGGGACGCCGTGGTACGCCATGTGCTCATGAACTACACCAAGGCCGACTGGTCCTTCATATCCTTTCCTTCGGGCGGCGAGCGTGTGTCGGCCCTGCTGGGCGGGCATGTGGACTTCATGATCATCGAGCCCAGCGAAGCTGGCGAAATGATCCGCGCCGGCAAGCTGCGCCCGTTGGTTCAGATAGCCGACCGCAAGATCGAAGGCTTCCCCAACGTGCCCTTGCTGCGCGAGGCCGGCTTTGCAGTGCCCAACGTGCCCCAGTCGCGTGGTTTGATCGGTCCTCCGGACATGCCGCCAGCAGCCGTTGCCTACTACACAGACTTGTTCAAGCGCGCCTCAACTTCGCCGTCTTACATGGTGTACATGAGCTCCAAGCAACTGGACAACGAATACCTGCCACCCGCCGAGTTGCGCAAATTCCTGGACAACTACCAGAACGAACTGCGCACTGTCCTCAAGAGTGCAGGCGTGAAAGTGGTTCGCTGAGTGTCATGAACTCACACGCCACCTTGATATCCGACGCCACCCGCGTCTTGGCGGCCTACATCGGCGGCGTCGGTACCCAGGCCACGCCCGATGACGTGCTGGAAAAGGCCCGTCACCACTTACTCGACACCCTGGCAGCCATGGTTTCCGGGTCGCGCTTGCGCTCGGGCCAGCTGGCCAGCGCCTATGTGCAAGCCCTGGGCGGTCAAGGCCCGTGCACCGTGGCGGGCACCCGCATCCAGACCACGGCCATAGACGCGGCGCTGGCCAACGGCATGATGGCGCACGGCGACGAAACCGACGACTCACACCTGGGCGGGCGCTTTCACCCGGGCTGCGGCATTGTGCCCAGCGTGCTCGCCGCGGCGCAGGTCAAGACCTCCAGCGGCCTAGCCATGCTCAAGGCGGTAGCGCTGGGCTACGACATCGGCACCCGCTTCAACCTGTCCCTGGGGCCGCGCAAGCTTTACGCTGGCGGTCACAGCACCCACAGCGTCGGTCCGCTGTTTGGCGGTGCGGCCGCGGCGGCCTCCTTGATGGGCTTGAACGACGAGCAGATTCGCTACGTGTTGGCCTACACGGTGCAGCAAGCCTCCGGCGTGCAGTGCTGGTCGCGTGACGAGCACCATGTGGAAAAAGCCTTCGACTTCGGCGGCATGCCGGCGCGCAACGCCATGGCATCGGCCACCATGGTGGCCGCCGGCTTTACTGGCGTGCCCGATGCACTGGCCGGGCCGAACAATTTCTTTTCTGCGTTCTCGAGCGATCCGCGGCCCGAAGAATTGGTGCGCGAGTTGGGCAGCCGCTTCGAGATCCGCCAGGCCACCATCAAGAAGTGGTGTGTAGGCTCACCGATCCAGGCGGCCATCGACGCGGTTTTGGCGCTGATGCATACCCACGGGTTGCGCGCCGAGCAGTTGGAGACGCTGCACATCGAGTTGCCCGATGACCGCTGCGAGCTGGTCAACAACCGCAACATGCCCAACATCAACGTGCAGCACCTGGTCGCGCTCACGCTGGTCGATGGCGCACTGAATTTCGAGTCGTCCCATGAGCACGCGCGCATGGCAGACCCTGCCGTCCTGGCGGTACGTGCCAAGATCGACTTGCAGCCCAATGCGTCTCTGACCACCGCTCTTCCCCCACGGCAGGCCATCATGACGGCCTATACGCGCGATGGCCGCGTCTTGCGACATCACGCCAAGGCCGTGCGCGGCACGCCCGACGACCCGATGACGCGAGCCGAAGTGATGGAAAAAGCGACGGACCTGATGTCCCCCATTTTGGGTGCCGCACGGGCTACTGAGCTAGCCCTACAAGTCATGTTTCTCGACGGCGTGGCTGATGCGGGCGCCGTGCTCGGCGGCTTGATCACAGCTGACTGAGCGATCTCCGTCCTGGGCGGGTCACCAAAAGCAAGCACACAACACTCAAGAGTGGCTCACACATTGGCCGCCTGCGTGAATCGGGGCGCGCGCTTTCGTGTGCGCACTCCCGCATTCACTGCCAAGCAAGTTTTCCTGCCGTTGGGTTCACGGCGCACTTGGTTCTCGAACCCTGGTTGGGCCGTTGGGCACCACTCACCCATCTGGGTTCTAGGTAAGCCACTTGTGCCTTCGAATCAGGATGAATCTCAAGTGTTGAAAGAGCAATTTGGTAAGCATCCGGGTTTTTGCTCTACCTGCCAAGGCCAGCCCTTGCGAGCGGACGTGACCAAAACGGCATGGCACACGGCGTTGAAGCGGGCGGGGATAGGGATCACGGACTTCCGTCTGCTTGATTTGCGGCACACCTGGGCGTCTTGCCTTTGGCAGGTGGGTACGTCCTGCGACGAGCTCAAGGGCCTGGTGGCTGGGAGTCTCGGCAGATGGTGGGCCTCGGTGCCAAGTTTGCAATTGAGAACCTGTTGGCCGCAGCATCCAGATTCGAGTCGGGGAAGGGGACGAGCGTCACTGAGCAGTCACGTTTTCATCACGCCTGGAAAGCAAAAAGCCCCGCACTTTCGTGCGAGGCCTTGCAATTCATGGCTCCTCGACCTGGGCTCGAACCAGGGACCTAACGCTGTCCGAAGGCCCAATTGCTAACAACTCTGCTAACAACCGGTAGCCCGGCGGACCGGATCGTATTCGACTTGTGGGGCGAGCGGTTGTCAACCTTTGAGCGCTGTTCGAAGGCCGTTCTGCTGCCCCTTACGGCGAAGCAGTGTGGCATCACAGGGTAATCCGCGCGCCCACTTCATGCCTGTTCGGCTGAAGAGGGCAATGCAGTCGCAACTTGCCTTGTGAAGGAGGGCTCGGCAGGGCGATTTGTGCTGGTGCGTCGGCAGTGCAGCGAATGCGGCCATCCTCTTCCATCGGGCGAACTGACGATCAGTGCCAACAAGCAGTCTGTGAGCGTGGTTTCGATCAGAACAGGCTGTCGCCAATTGCCGGGGCCGCCGACCAGCCATTGGCCCTGGCAGTCGACTATTGCGCCGCCACGGCCTTTTTCTTTTTGACCACCGAGGGCAGGGATGGCAAGCACTCGAAGAGACGCTCAGCGTACGCGAAGCCAATGCGCCTCACCGCGTCGGCATCGAAATAGAACAGCCAACTCGCCAGCAGTGCCACGGAGACCACCAACGTCATAGCAGCAGCCAACCCGGGTCGCGCAAAGTTGACCAGATTCATAGCGAGTGGATCGAGTTCAAGCACGCGCGCCAGCACTAGGCCGTAGAGCAGTCCGAGCAGGCAGGTCGCGACACCGATGGGCTTCATGGCCAGCATGTTGCGGTGAAAGCCGTACGCGATGTTCTCCTTCAGCAGCAGGCTCTTGTTGCTTCGGGTCAGCTCACGCAGGCGCTTGGTGGCCCCGATGTAGGTGTCGTCGGCCTTCGCCGGGTCCGCTGCCTCCTCTTCGGCCGTCGGCATCTCGATGCCGAGCTTGGAGACGATGGCATCGTGATAGCGACGCTTGCTGACGCTGTCCAGGGTCTGATCGGAATGGCGCAGCGCCAGGGTGGTGGGCATACCGCCCCAACGTTTGGCCAGTCTGTCCTCGAGCTGCTTGCCGCGCACGCGCGCAACGCTGGCCAGCGTGTACATGGCGCCGCAGCCCGCCAGCAAGGCCACTAACGCGGTCAAGATTGGGTGCCTCACGCCGTAGACGCACACCAGCGGCACCAGCAATGGCAGCGTGACAAGGAGGCCGGGCGCAAGCCGCGCTTTGCGTTCATACGGGTCCTTGGCGAGTTCGACCAGAGCGAGCATTCGATGTCCTCAGTTGGATGCGGTGAGCGCGGCGATGTAGGGTTGCAGCTCGGCGCGATTGCTGAGGCTGATCTGCTGGGCTGCGGGGTCGCTCGGCGTATCCGTATGGAGTCCGAGGCGGCGGAGGGTGTAGTACAGAAACGCCTGCCGGCACTTCAGGGCGACCTGCCCGTCCTCCATGCAGTAATCCAGCTCGATCACGCGCTTCTTCGCAGCAGAAAGATCCGGGTGAGGCACGAGAACCAAGGTGAGGATGGTGTGCCAGAAGGTATCGGTGCCAGGGTCAACGCTGCTGGGCCCCGAACTCTTTAGATCCAAGATGCGCGCTAGCACGAAATCGCTGAAGCGGCCCCGCTTGTGGCAGTACGCCCGTACATGCCAGCGAAACCCGTCGAAGCCAAGCGCATGGGGAGAAATCGTGCGGCTGCTCGCATCGACCGACGTCATCGACTGATAGAGGACCGTCACAGCCGCTTTGTCTTGGATTGCGCGAACCAATTCGTGCACGACCTCGTCGCTAACGGCGCGCCAAGGAGACGGGGCAGTACCGACGGCGGGGGCGTGACCGATGAAGCTGGCCCCCTGTTCCAGCAGGCCGGTAGTCTTTGCGTGGAGTTCCGCCAAATACCGCTGGGCCGAGCTTCGGGGAAACAGAGGCTTGAAGCTTGCACCGGCCACGTAGGTCCGTGAACTGCGGTCGTACTCCAGGTTGCCCGGGGCCAGCTCGAGGTATCGGGCGATGTCCAAGGACGCCTGTGGCGTCGAGATGCTGAAGTGCTCGATGAGATCGGTTCGGTTCAAACGCCCTTCCCATCGCAACCGGAAATCTATGAATTGAAGGCGGCGATCCAGACCCCAGCTCACGCTGGGTGCGCCGGTCGCGCTGGCGTCCGGTGAAAGTGTGGTGTTCCCCATGGATAGAGTCTACTTTATAGACGCGAACAAAAGATAGTCGTATACTTTCTGTACGCTCACAAGACTTCCGAGCATGCCAAGGGACTCAAGATGCCGACCACCGTTACCTTTTTCCCCGTCGACAACGGCGATATGACGCTGATCCGCCTGGGCGACGTCGACGCCACCACCATCCTGATCGACGTGAACATCCGCGTTGACGCGGACGATCCGAACAGCAAGGTGCGAGACGTCGCGAAGGATCTGCGCGGGCAATTGAAGAAGGATGCCGACGGCCGCCCGTATGTGGATGCGTTCTTGCTGAGCCACCCTGACCAAGACCACTGCCGCGGCTTGACCCGCCACTTCCACCTTGGCCCCTTGAAGGACTACCCGGACGACGACAAGGACTACAAGGACAAGAAGATCGTCATCTGCGAGCTGTGGTCGTCCCCAATCGTGTTCCGTCGTGCCAGCAAAAACCACACACTGTGCGACGACGCCAAGGCCTTCAGTAAGGAGGCCCGCCGCCGCGTCCAGGTGAACAAGGACAGCTATTTCGCCGTATCGGACGGCGACCGCATTCAACTCATAGGCAAGGACATCGACGGCAAGACCGACGACCTGATGTCCATCGTTCGCCCGGTAGATGATGCGTTCAACACCATCTGTGGCCGCACCTCGAAGTTCTTCAGCGCCTTCTTGTTGGCGCCCATCGATGCCAGCGCCGACGTGGAAGTCGAGGAGTGCCTCTCGAAGAATGAGTCGAGCGTCATCATCAACTTCACGCTGGCCGCTGACGACAACACGCCGGACGGCGCCAAGTTCCTCAGTGGCGGAGATGCGGAAGTCTTCATCTGGAACCTCCAGTGGGATCGCCACAAGAAGGACCCGTCGGTCCTCGAGTACGACCTGATGCAGACACCCCACCACTGCTCTTGGCACTCACTGTCGTACGACAGTTGGTCGGACAAGGGTGAGGACGCCAAACTGGAAGCGGACGCACGCAAGGCGTTGTCCCAGACCCGCAGCGGCGCCGTCATCGTGGCCAGTTGCAAGCCCATCAAGGACGACGACAGCGACCCGCCGTGCATTCGGGCCAAGCGCGAGTACGTGGCGATCGTGGACGATGCCGAAGGCAAGTTCTATTGCACCGGCGAGTACCCCAAGGCCGGTGAAGAGGAACCCATGATCTTCACCGTTACATCCCAGGGCGTGGCCCTGGCGCAGCGCCGCGAGGCCGGCTCCAAGGCGGCCGCCTTCACCTCGACGACGCTCACGCCCCTGCCCCACGGCGCGGCATGACCGCGCTCGACGACGCCATCGATCAGTTGCGTCGGCACCGCGGGATCTCACGGGTCGGCGCCCCGGAGATCGTCGGGGGTGGCGATGGAGATTGGCTGGTGGAGATCGATATCCCGGTGGAGTTGCCCAGCCGAGCGCGCGCCGCCGGGATTTCTGCCACCGGCGTCAAGTCCATCGAGACCTGCATGCTGGCCTTCAACCGCTGGCCGCTGCGGGCGCCCAAGCCCTACCTGCGGTCCGATTTCCCACGGGATCTGCCGCACATCAACCCTCACCGCGAGGGCAGCCCCGTGCCGCCCTGCGTATTCGAAGGGTCGCTAGACGAGTTGCTTCACCGTCTCGGCCTGGATGCGGTCATCGATCAGATCATCGACTGGCTGGGCAAAGCTGCCAGTGGCACGCTCATCGACCTGAGCCAAGGTTGGGAGCCCACACGCCGCGATTCCTGTCCTTCCACTGTCGAATTCAGTGCCGAGCACCTCATCGCTGCAACGCCGGCCGACGGCGCGGTCCGGACGACCACCGCAATCTACATGACGGTCGGCGACGGCGTGTACTGTCGTGTGCTGCCCGAACTGGCGCCCCAGCCGAATGTCGCCTTCACGCAAGAGCTGCGTGGCAAGCCAGAAAGGCAGTTCGGGTCGGGCGTGTTCCCCGCCTTCATCACCCGAGCCGCTGCCACTGGTGGCCAGTTCCCGGTGATCGGCAAGTACCAGCCCGACACGGTCGTTGACCTGCCCTCTCTCCTCGATCTGGCGGGCGCGTTAGGCATCGACCGGGCAGCCCTGGAAACGGCCCTGTCTGACTACTACCGCGCATCCGTCATCGGCCTGCAGAACTACAGGGACTGGAAGAATGGCTTGCTGGCCCTCGTCGTGCTTGTGGTGAAGCGACCTGCCCGGCTCGTGGGTTCGGACGGCCGGGACGTAGAGGTCCTGCCCTATGTGATCAGGTACGACATCGACCTGACGTCGGCCTTCAATTTCACGAGCAGCGTGCACGCCGCGTTCCACTCAGCCGCCGTGTCGCCTGAGTTGCTCGCGCGCACGTCAGGATTGCCACAGGCCGTGACGCAGGCGAAGACTGTGCTGATCGGCTGCGGCAGTCTGGGCTCCAAGATTGGCATGCACCTGGCGCGCGCCGGCATCGGACAGCAGACGTTCGTGGACAACGAGGTCATGTCGCCGCACAACGTTGCCCGGCACGCCTTGCTGGAAGACGAGCGCACGCTGGTCCCGTACAAGGCAGAGCAAATGGGGGTCGCGCTCGGACGACTCTCTCACCTCGACGCCAAGGCGTACGACCTCGACGCCGTCGACCTCTTCAGGAACGACCAGAAGTTTGCGGAGGTGGTGCCTGCCGATGCGGCACTGATCATCGAGACTACGGCGTCGCTGCAGGTTCTCATCGCCGCATCAGTTTCCGCTGCACTGACCGCTAGCCCCGTTCGGCTTGCGCGGGCTGCGCTGTTCGGGCAAGGGCGATGCGCCGTGCTGATACTGGAAGCGGAGGGTCGGAAAGCCCGTGTGGACGACATCACCGCCTTCCTCTTTGACTTGTGCCGTTGGTTCCCCGATCTACACACGGGGGTGGCGGGCACAGCCTCTGATCTCAGGAGGATCTTTGTCGGCGACAACTGCAGATCCCTCACGACGCCCATGGCCGACGCGCTGATCTCTCGGTCGGCTTCCATGGTGGCGATGCAGACTCAGCAATGGATTTCAGAGGGCAAGCCATCAAGTGGCCAGCTTTGCGTGGGCGTCGGTGACGCGTCAAACATCGGCAGCAGCTGGAACGTGTTCGAAGCAGGCGATACGACCGTTCTTGATATCCCTGACGATGGCGGCTGGCAGATCCGTGTGCTGGCCCACGTCGCGCACGCCATCGACGAAGACGCGCGTCGTTGGGGTCGTCTTGAAACCGGCGGAGCGTTGGTGGGACGCGTGTCCTATGAGGCGCGCACGATCACTATCGCCGGCATGGTGGCGGCGCCACCCGATAGCGTTCGTAGCGAAGCCGCCTTCATCCTGGGTACCCAGGGCCTGGCCCAGACCCTCACGGAAGCGCATGCGGCAAGCGTTGGGCACCTGATGTTTGTTGGCACCTGGCACAGTCACCCCATGGGCGGAAATCACTCAGGGATCGACAAAGACACGCTGAGGAAGATCGCCACTGATGGCCGAGGGTTGCCCGCGGTATCGCTGGTGTGGACGCCCCAAGGCCTCATCTGCGCGGTCGATCGCTGGTAGCCGCACTTCTTGCGGCTCAATGGCGGCGCGGTTCTCAGTCCGCTCTGTCGGTCAGCTGGCGCAAGCACTCGTTCCAGGTGATCTGCGGGTGACTGGTTGGCACCGGAAACTTGTCGAATTGGACGGTAGGGTCTGCTGTGCTGACCACTCTCAGTCTGAACCTGACTTTGGGTGCTAGCGGACTCATTTGCAGCGGTTGCGGTCCATCGCCTCAGAAAGCCGAGCTGACACTACCTCGCACCAAGCAGTCTTTGGGTTTCGCTGTGCCTACGTTTCATGATGGAATGAACAGCGCAACAAGTTCGGCTCAACGGCGTATTCGCGGTGTCGCGTCCCACCTGCGCCCATACACACCAGTAGGGAGGACTTTGCTATGGCATTTCTGAAAGGCCTGGACGATCTGCAGAGAACTTTGGCGGAGGCGCAGAGAGCGCTTGAGGCCGTCAACGGCGAGCTCGGAACCTTGTCGTTCAATCCAGAGGACCCAGGGAGCGTCGAGGCGGCGATCGCTGAGTCCGAGCGGTTGGTCGACGAGCGACTGGGCAAGTACGCCAAGAACTCGATCGTAGGTCCGCTGATAGCTCAGATGAAGGATTCGTTCAGGACTGCCGTGATCGAGAAGGCAGCTGAGGCACGGCTGAAGGGAGAAGCGTCAGATGGCGAATAGGGGGGTCCTGTTTAAGCGAATCAACAACGCCTTGTTCGACATGCAGGCGGCAACGTCTCAAACCTTCGAGCAGCACTTCCTGACCTTTGCCCGTCTTTTGACGGACTCATCACTGGAACTTCCGAATCAGAAACTAACGGCCAATCTAGATGTCGAGCGCTTTCTGGAAGCCAGTTCCAGGTCGCAAGGCAGCATGGTGGGCTCGGCACGCCTCGCTTGGCCTGAAAGCGCGGACGAGGTACTCGGCCTGCAGTGGCTATTGGTTCAAAAGTTCGCGCGTGAACCGCGAGGCTTGTTGAATTTCGCGCACACGTACTACACGGTTGGGGGCAACCTCACCGGTGAGCTGCATAGCCTCACACGTCAGTTGCTGATCCCGTTCGCCCGCGACTACAAAGACTATGTTATGACCATGGAGCGATCGGAAGGAGCGGCGTCCTTGCGCGGCGCTGCGGATGGCGTCGGGAACGCCCCCGCGAACATCACGTACCACATCAACGGGAACAACGCTCGAGTTAACCATCAGTCGATCGACAACTCGGTCAACTCGGTGACGATTAACAGCACGGTGATGAATTGCATCCGGGAACTTCGAGACGAGATTCAAAGGGCGCCGCTCTCCGAGGTACAGCGTGGCTCAGCGGTGGAAGTGGTCGATGAGGTGGAGGCACAGATTGCGTCTGGAAAGCCCAAACGTGCGATCTTGGCCGCGTTGCTGGCGTCGCTGCCGGCCATGGAGTCGATCACGTCGATTGGCAACAACTTGCTCGAAGCTCTGAAGACGACCGGAATGATGTGATCGTCAAGGCGCCCGTCGCTTGACAAGCGGCGGTGTGGTACCCAGCCAGGTCTGTAAATGTCTCTTCGGGGCAGGAAGCCGACAGCGGGGCGCGCGAGGGCAATGGCCGCAATCAGTCTGAACCTGACTTTGGATCCTAGCGGACTCCTTTGCAGCGTTCTCTGTCGGTCGGGCGCCAAGGCCGAACTCAAGCTGATTGGCATCAATCAGTCAGCGGACCTGCCAGGAAGCCCCAAGCCTGTGGAGAACGGTGTCAGGCGTCAGCCGCGGTAAAGCTGCCAACGACGCAGTACTCCGCGAAACGGGAAAAGTTCACCTACGCGCGAAAGCGCGAGGTGGCAAGTAGTTCATCTGTGCCCCGTACGCCTCAGGCGACGTCAGGACAGGCGAACGGCCCGGGCGGCGACCGGCAGGTATAGCCAACGCTGGCTCACGGGCTTGCCGGTCGCGATTAGGAGGGCGTGGCCATAGGACTCGAGCTGAGGGCCATGCTCTGTCACCAGGTCCTCGTCCCTGGCGGTGCCGCCGGGATTCGACTTGTGGTCCAGGAGAATCCAGCCGTCTGGCGCGTCCACCAGCAGGTCTATGCGGCCTCGGATTCGAGTGCCGTTCGGGCCATCCGCTTCGATGGGCACCTCGACATGAACGGGGCAGCCAGGCCAGCGCTTGGCCAACCAGGCCTGGAATGCTTCGACCTGGGCGCTAACGGCATCCTTGTCCACCGAGTGGGCGACGTCCCAGGTCTTCAGGATGCGTTCGACTTCCGGGGCTGAAACGCCGCCCAGCACGCCGGCTCGGGCGATGCAAAGGTGGAGTGCCGTGCCCAGCGATGCCATGTCGGGCTTGCCTGCCAAGCTGAGCCGCACGCCGACGACTTCGGCCTCGGCGACATTGAAGACGCCGCCCGAGGCAGTACTCGGTCGATGCCACAACGGCTCGGCCTGAACGCGCGGTCGAGCGGTGAACCAGTGGCAGTTCTCGGGGGCTTTGGCGGGAGGCTCGATAGCGCAGTCGTCCTTGCTCCACGACTTTGACAGTCGGGAGAGCTGCCGGCCGTCGGGAAGCGCCACGGTCCCTGAGTCGCCGAACAACAAGCCGGCCGCGCCCTGAATCTCTTCAACCCAGGCTCTCCCAGGTCCACGCGACCGAACGAAAGACGTCGCGACGTTCATGTCTCGCGCGCGGGTCAGGCCGACATAGAGCAGGCGCTTGTTCTCCGCCAGGGCTTCGGCCTGCATGGCTTGACCAGTGGCGCTGCCCTCAGCGTTCAGCGCAGCCTGCGGCTGGGACCGCTTGCCCCAGGTCTTTAGCCAGCAGTGGACGAAGCGGTTGGCCAGGGGCTGCTGCGGATCGAAGCCACCGACTGTCCTTGCTCGAACGCTCCAAAGCGAAGTGCGTGCCGTCGCATCAAGGCTTGTCAGCACAACGACTGGCCACTCCAGGCCCTTGGCTCCGTGATAGGTCAGGACCGTGACCGAGTTGTCTGCCGAGGTCGCCCGGTTGTCGTCTTCAGCGCTGGCGAGTTCGTCCAGCCAACGAAGCATGCTGCTGACGGTTGCCGGCCGCTTCGCCGCAACGCACTCGTCCTCGAACGCCTTCCCGAATTCGACCAGCGCCTCGACGTTGGCCAGGCGGTTGCGGCTCTCGTGTGGGGTGGCGGACCATTGGCCGACCAGCCGCGCGACCTGAGACTCAGCGGCGGCAAGCCGCAGCGCTTCCTTTGGCGTCAAAGCGGTGAGCGTTGGACGCAGCTCCTCCAATCTGGCCAGCAGCGGATGGGCGCTGTCGCCCTTCGTCTTCCACTCGTACGACTTGGCGCCGTCGGTGGCTAGGTGGTTCAACCTGTCTTCAAGCCAGGTCTGGATCGGCGTGCTCTCGGCCAGGGTGAGAACCAGTGCCGTCGCGACCGTGTCGGTCGAGTCGTTCATGCGCCGCAGACATGCCATCACGTAGATGGCTTCGGCCGTGCCCAGCAGGCCCGAGCGCGGGCTGGCAGACGGAATACCCCAGCGCGTTAGCGACGTGACGGCGAACTCGACCTGATCGTTGTAGCGGCACAGCACTCCGACATCGCCCGCCCGAATCAGTCGCAGCTGCTTGGTGTCTTTGTCTTCAACCTTGACCCCGGAGCCCAGCAGTTCGCGCACAGCCTGTCCGAGCCCCAGGTAATCAGAGTCGTTTCGACTGCTCTCGAAGTTCCAGTTCAACAGTGCGGCTTGGTCCTGGATGTCGTTTCGCAGGCGCTGTAGCTGAACCTGCGCAGGCGTTAGGTCCGGCTCGAACGCGGAGCCGAACACGCCGTTGGTCAGCTCGACGAGGCTCTCGACGGAGCGCCTGGAGGTGTCCAGAGCCTTTCCGATGGTTCCTCCCCAATCTTCGATGGCGCCGAGGACGCCAGCGATGAGGCTTGCGTCCGTTCCACGGAACCCGTAGATAGCCTGCTTGGGGTCCCCGACCCAGACCGACCGCTTGGCGAGCTTGGCCAGCTCGACGAAGAGCGCGAGCTGAAGAGGGCTGGTGTCCTGGAACTCATCGACCATGATGAGGTCCAGCTCTGCCGCCAAGGCTTCGCGGACGGTTGGCTTTGTCCTCAACGCCCGAAGCAGCAGTACCTCCTGGTCACTGAAGTCAACGGCGCCCAGGGCCTTCTTGGCCTGCTCGTAGGCGTCGAGCACGTCGGCGGCCAGGTTGAACACCAAGTCAAGGTACCGGTGGACCTCAGCCTGAAAGGCGGGGTGAGACTCGTGGGCCTGGGCGGCGGCCTTGGCCGGTAGCAGGATGTCCCTGACCTTGGCGCCGGCGTCGATACCAGCGGCGCCAATCCAGTCGGGCCAGCACCAGCGGCCTTCACGGAAGAGGCGGTCCAGCTTTTGAAGGTCCTCGAGCCCATCGGTCAGGTTCTTGGCAACCTTTGCGCCGGCAGCCAACTGTTGTTCGACGTAGGCGGCCACCTCCTGGTGCGCCTTGGACAGCGCCGTGACCAGCGCGTGGGTCGGGTCCGGTCCTGCAGTCGCAGCAGGCCAGTTCGCGAGCATCGCGTCCGCGTTCTGCGCGCCCATCGCGCGTAGCCCCGTTGGTGCGATGTCGTTGTCGAGCGCGGCCTTGACCACAGACTCGACGGTCTTGGACCAGTCCGCCTGCTCGATGCCAAACCGCCCCGTCAGCCAAACCAGCTCCGCTTGAGCGGCGGCGTCCATCGACTCCGCCAGAGTGGCTTTAAGCAGTCGTTTCGATTGGCCTTCGGCCAGGACAGTCTGGTCGGGCGACAGACCCAGCTCGAAGCAGAAACGCTTGAGCATCTGGCCGCAGACGCTGTTGACCGTGCCCAGGCGAGCTTGGCCAATAGCAGTGGCCAGGTCGATGCGCCCCTTCTCAAGAAGCCGGGAGCGGGCACGCTCGCGCAGCTCGGTGGCGGCCTTGACCGTGAAGGTCGTGGCCAGAATGGCGTGAGGGCGAGCGGCGCCGGACTCGAGCGCTTGGGCGAGGGTCTCGGTCAGCTTGTAGGTCTTGCCGCTGCCAGCGCCCGCGCTGATGAACTCGATGTTGTTCATCATTGCCAACCTCCCAGCAAGACGAGGTGGTCGCGGTCGAAGCGACCGTTGGGGCCTTTGACTGGAAGAGTACCGTCAGGCCCCTTGAAGTCGTCTGGCGGGTCCTCCGGAACGACTTCGATGGTGCCGGCGTCCAGTTGCTGCTTGCGCCAGGTCCAGGTCGCGCGTGCACGTTCCAGCAGGGTGGCAACGGTCACGGCATCTGGTGGCCGTCTGACCTGCGCCTTCGGGAACATGTCGGCAGCGGTGACGTACAGCGCGCCGCTCTCCAAGATGAAGTAGCCGAGCGCGGCGGGTGCGACACCGTTCGTTTGCTCGACGAGGCTGGAGTAGAGCGCCAGCTGAAGGTGCTCGCCGGAGCGAAGCAGCCCGGCGTAGTAGTTGTCGCTGCGCCACTTCATGTCCAGGGCGACGGTTCGCTTGTCGCCAAGCGTGACCAGGAGGTCAATCTTGCCGACCAGAGGTACCGCACCCAGCGTCCCGGAGAACCCGACCTCGGTTTGCACTCGGGTAGCGGCAGCCGACCTCAGGTGGTCGAGCAGACTGCAGATGGCTCCTTCGCAGACCTTGCGGAAGTGCTGCTCGCTCACTCCTGCGCCCTGCATGAGCAGGACAGCGCCTTCGGTCTGCAGGAGCTTGTCGGCCTCAGTTCGGAACCAGGCGACGGCATCGGAGTTCGAACAGGCCAAGGCATCGGCGTGCGCGAAGAGTTTCTCGAACACCCGATGCGCGAGGATGCCCAGGAGTCGGTTGTCCTCCTCCACCTCCAGGACGGACGTGGGCTCCAGGTCCGCCACCCGCTTCAGGACGAAGAGGGCGGGGTCGTTGAAGAGTTCGTTGAGCGTGGTGAACGACTGCGCGGAGTCCCTGAGCTGCACGGGATGTGGGAGTTGTATGTGCCGGGGCGGCGTTGGCAGGGGCTGCGCCGCGAGCGGTGTGGCGATGATCCCGACCAGCGAAGAACCTATCGAGGCATCGAGGTCGATAGCGTTGGCATCGAAAGCGGGCAGCAGTTGTTTGAGCAGTTGGCGAATCGGATGCACCTCTGCGCCAGGCGGAGGACAGACGAGGACAAAGCGCTTGCGTGCCGCCAGCAACGGGCGAAGCCACTGCGAGGCCAGCGATACCAACTCGCGTGCCGGGTCTCGCAACTGAACACCCAGCTGAGCGAGGGCCTCCACCTCCGCGGGTGACCAGGGCAGGGGCGAGGGCAGGGCAGGCGTGGACGGCATCCACCAGACCAATTCGTCGGCGGGCTCGATGCAGGCAGCCGGAGTGCTGGCCGAGCGCATGCAGCCGATATGCGCAACCGCGGCGGGGTTGGTTGCCCCTGCTGGCGTGGCGTGGGCGACCAACTGCTCGATTTGCCGAGGCAGCGCTGTGGCCAGGCCTTGCCGAGCCAGCTCGGTCAGCGCGTCATGGACAGCTGCACATTGGCGGTGCGCCGCCGAAAAGCTGGCCACGTCGGCAGCCTCATCCGCCAGGCGACGCCGCATCGCCTCTTTGAGCCGGTCGACCCGAGCGAGGAGTGCATCGATGGGCACTCCGCTGGTACGGGGCCAGCGCTCGGACTCCAGCCAGAAGGCGATTTCGTCAGAGACTTCCTGGGCGTCATCACCCGCGGCGAGCTTCGCCTTGGCCGCAGTCCATGCCTCGCCGCCAATCCCAGGCTGCTTGGCGACAGCACGAGCGAGCATGCTTCTGGCGCGACGGGTGAACGGGCCAACCGGGTGGGTCAGGAAGTCCAGCAGGCGGTTGATGTCGAGAGGCGCCCAGCACATCTCCAGGGCGAGCGGCAGGGTCTGAAGAGCCGGACGAAGCTGGCTTGGGCGTTCGAAGCCACAGTTGACCCCGCCGGTCGCGGACAGCGATACGTCCAGCGAATCGCCGGCATCTTCCGCCAGGACCAATCGGTCACCGGGCTCGTACAAGTTGAGGGCGCTCAGCCAGTGCTCGGCGGTTGTGGCCGAGAGAGCGCGAACCAGCGCGAGGCTTCCGTCGGTAGATGTTGCCAGGTCACCCGCCGGGTAGCCAGCCAAGGCGGCCAGCGCTTGTTCTTGAACCGCGCGGAGCTGACCTTCGCCCTGCGGCTGCGGAAGTCGGACTTCGACGGCGGGCAAGCGCTCGAGGACGTGCCGCCATAGGAGCGGGAAGTCCTCGGGCGGGTCAACCAGGTGCACCGATTTGATGGGGCCGGAACCGGACGCGCGTAGAGCTTGCACCACCAGCTGCAAGCGCTCGGCCTCCCCGGGCGGGAGAGTACCGACTGCTGCCTTCTCGATGGCGGCCAGCTCTTGGAGCCGCACAGAGTGCGTTGGCTGCGCGCTTCCGTCCCAGCCGCCGAGGCGCCATTCGTCTCGCCAGGCCAAGAGGCGCGCGGCGGTACCGATGCTGTCGGCCTGAAGGGACTCGCTGTAGAAGCGCGAGTTGTCGTCGTGGGCCCTCAGCAAGCCAGAGTAGACCGCTACTCGTTTTGCCGTGGACGCTCCCGGTGCGCTTAGCCCCAGGTAGGTCTCCAGCAAGGACAAGAATCCGAGTCGGCCGACGACCGGATCGTTGAAGAAGTTTGTCGTGGACGGACCCTGACGGGCGTCCAAGAACAGGCCAAAGGTGACGAGCATGCTGAAGTCGGCTCCCTCAAGTCAATTGGATACAGGCGTCTCTTGCTTCTTGGCCGCCTACCGGAGCGAAGTCCAACAAGGGTAGCGCGTCTAGCGTCAAGAAACAGAACGGCAACGACGTAGCAGTTGGGCCGCATTAATCTCGTGGATGATTTGCCCCTACGGCGTCGATTTGCCCGCTCCCCCGCGCTGCACTTGGAGTTGAAGCAAGACCTTTTTCGGTGGTGCAGACGCTCAGTGGCGAGCGGTCCAAGTGGCGAATTGCGAGCCTGACCGAGGCGATGCCCGGCGAGAGACGGAGATGGCCTGAATACCGTCAGCGATACTGCCCCGACTCGGCTGCCCGCAGTCGCGCGCTCTGCACTGGGCGTCTCAGCTCTCTCCGGGCTGTGGGCTTACACCACGAGCTGGGACACGACCCTCCCTTGGAGTCTGGGCGTCTTCGAGCGAGCTGTCGACGCGCCGCACGCAGATTCATGGGTCCAGCCCGACTTTGATCGGATAGGACTCGCCAACAACTAGTCCGCCCTCAATGGGGTTTACTCCTTCCGAATATGTGGCGCGGCGCAGGGGTGCGGGTCACCGGCCCGTAGGCATCCGGATAGAGCTCCGCTGCGCATTTTTCGCCGTACATCACACTGAGCGGAATTTCTTCAACCATCGATACCTCAACTGCCTGGACAGCAATACCGTCGAGGAACGTCGGCAACGCATCAAGGCGGCGGTAGTCGTCAGCAACGACACTCAACAGCGCGTGTCGTTGAGCGTAGTCTGGAGCGCTTGCTTTAGCCTGCGGCAGCAGGCCCTTCGCTACTTTGAGGCCGACAGCGATCTTGAACGTTTCGCTTGCCCGCCCGTCGCCTAGACAGAAAGAAACGTTTACGAAGCCGGTCGCTCCTGCGGATCTCAGGAGATCGTGTAGGCAGACGTGACCGCGGCTGATCAAACTGCGAACTTGTAAGTTCGCAAACTGCATTACGAGTGTGACGATGTCGTCGCTCTCGCCGCCGGGGCCATTGAGTTGACTCACAACCAGTGCTCCGACCGTCTGCGCGGCCGCGCCTTTGGCGGTCGAGGCGCTCGTGATTCGAGACCACCACTGCTCTGAAACCTGAATGGTCCACAGAGGGCGCGCACCCACAAGTTGCTTAACGATTGTCCGTATGCGTTTGTCTGTCGGACGATCTGGCGACAGGATGGCTGCGGGGCGAATTCCAGTAATGTTCAAGTTCATGGTGTTCCTTCCAACGCAAGCACGGCGCTTGCAGTGTGTATAGGCACGGCCTTGTTCGAAATGCTGCTTTTGCCCCCAACGATTGGGGGGTGCACGACTCACTTTCGGTGCTTTTTCACGGCTTTGTGCTCCACATGAAGGCGGCCAGCATCGGACCGCGCAGGCACGAGGCGGCCTCGACGTGCCGGACGCCTACTTCAAGCGGGCCCAATCTTCACCAGTGCCCGGACGATCGCGGCGGTTCCACGGGCTCTCAAGCTGAACTGGAGGAATGCGTAGCGACGCGGCGGGTGAAAGTGGACCGGTACCTATATGAGGAATCTTCCACACTATCGACACAACGCATGCCGTCAATCAAGCAAGTTACGTCCCAATCGGATCAAAAGCCAATTGCGCCTCAAAGGCGACCTGGATCCAGCTTTTCAACACTCGACGAACTCATAGTCGCCTTGCGCATTCTTCGCGTTCGCCATGGCGGCGAGGTGATCGTGGTCATACGAACGCGAAGTCGCGGTGGCGAGTGCATTTATGGCGAAGCGAATACAAGGTTTGTTCGACTCTGTCGCGTAGAAGGCGGATTGCGCGAAGCAGTCATATCTGGCGCGCAAGACCTCGAGGCAGTTTGTGTCGGATAGTTCTTACTTTCGCGATTGCGGGAGGCTTGGGCGTACCGCAGGCTCGAATGGCAACCCCGGATAACCATCATCTCTATGCTGTTGTGAGGGGGAGATGACTGAATGCCCCGCGCCTCACGAGGTTTGGGGGTGGTTCGACCTCACTCCCAACCCACCAGCGTCCGTCGCGCTTGGCTTCGACCGAGTTAGATCAAAAAAAGAGAGTTGAGAGCGCTTCGAGCGCTACCTGGGCGGTTCAGCTGGACCAATTCATGTCTGTCGGAGTTGAACTCGTCCACGGCCAGCGTCATCTGGCCGCGGTAGCGCCAGGCGTCTTCTCGTGTTGGGAAAGAGACTCCGAGGTGAGAAAGCGCCCAGGGCAGATCGGCTTAATCGACCGCGCGCCGAGAGATCGGCGGGACGACGGGTTTGGTGACACCGGTACGCGAGTCGATCCTTGGAGACGGAGTCATGATTCTTGGCTCTCAATGCCTGCGTCTTGCCAAGCGATCCGGTTTATGGGACGAACTAGTAACCAATGGTGATTGCTAATCAATTTGATGACCACATGGTATTCTTCCTGAGCTGTGTCTACGAATCGCTTGACTCCATGAACCCCGCCGTTGAAAAGCTCTCGCAGGCCCAGCGTGAGCGTCTGGCCTTTCTGGAAATGCGCGCGTACTTCACTGGTGAGTTGCGGCGTGCAGACATTGAGACGCGCTTCGGAATCAAGCCTGCGGCCTCAACACGCGACATAAGTGCTTATCGCGCGCTTGAACCCGGTAACTTGGACTATGACGTCGCAGCGCGCTGCTACAGGCCGACGAAGACCTTTCGTCCCTTGTTCGAGTTCTCGCCAGAGCGGGTCCTTGCCTGGTTGCTGCAAGGTTTCGGCGATGGACTGGAGCTGAGACTGCGCAAGGCCGCGCCGTGCGAGGGACCAGGCAATCTGGTGCGGCCCGATCTGACCATTCTGTCGACTGTCACTCGCGCTATGTGCGCCAAGCGCGCCCTCAAGATCACGTATCTGTCCCTGTCTTCAGGTGCATCCAGCAGAGAGATCGTTCCCGTCGCGCTGGCTGACAACGGCCTGCGGTGGCATGTGCGGGCATTCGATCGGCTGAACAACCGCTTTGCGGACTTTGTCTTGACGCGCATCAGTAAGGCTAAGCAGATTGAAGGCGAAGTTGGGGAGGGCGAACTCCTGGCCGCAGACGAACAATGGGCTCGAATTGTGGACATGGAGGTCGTTCCCCATCCGGGAGTGCGCAATGCCCAAGCCGTCGAAGCCGATTACGCGATGGACCACGGCGTCTTGCGCCTGCGTGCCCGTGCTGCCTTGGCAGGATACGTGCTGCGGCGCTGGTCCATCGATTGTTCGACGGACCACTCGCTCGACCCAGTGGCCCATCACCTGTGGCTGCGTAACCCCCAGACGCTTTACGGTGTGGAAAGCGCCGCGCTGGCGCCGGGCAGGCGCCAGGAAGGCCAAGGTGAGTTTGTATAACGCCGAGATCTCCGCTGGATCTCTGATGCTCCCTGAGAGCAGGCGCATCGCTCGTCTTCTGCTCACGGAGCCCTCCCAGCAGCAATGGGATGAGGCATTGACGGGCGAGAACCTGCTTCAGAAGAGCCCATCAACAGCCCGCCGTCAAGCACGCCTGATCCGCAAGCGGCTGGATACCCTGGATGCACAAGGCCTGCGGCTGATTGCCAATGGCGACGCGGAGCTGACAGGGCAGTTGCTCTTGGCGGCGGCTGCTCGCCACAGCCTGCTCTTGAGTGACTTCATGCGGGACGTGTACACCGCAGACATTCGTCGGCTGGAACGGACGCTGAGCCACCGCCAGTGGGAGGGTTTTCTGGCCGAGTGCGAGCACCGTGACCCTGCCGTTGGCACGTGGGCTGCGAGTACCCGCAAGAAGCTTTTCGAGGTCACGGTACGCATCCTGGCTGAGGCGAAGTTTCTTGATTCAACGCGCCGCAAGAACTTAACGCCGCCCATGCTGCATCCCAAGGCGCGCGACTATCTCAAGCAGTTGGGTGACACTCAAACGCTGTCCCGCATGGAACATCACGAATGAAGCTGACGTTTGAAGAGCGCCTGAACCAGATCCTGCCGCGCCTGGCCTCGCCCGACGTGTTGGACAACCGTGGCGCCGGTGGCGAGATCGGCTTCTGGATCTTTGACTACCCGCCTGAACACGAGATGCAGATGCGCGCGTGGCTCGCCGATGTCATCGAGCCCGGCCTGCACAAGCTCAAGCCTGGGCTGCGCTTCGCCACGATCGATCTTTTCGAGTGCGTCATCAGCTTGCTCGAAGAGCGAGGCCTGCTCACCAAGGCCTTCGACATGCAGCTCAAGCAGGGCGACGAAGCGGTCTTGAAGTCGCTGCGCTCGGTGCTCAAGGAAGACCGGCTGGCCGCGCGCATCGTCGAGATGACCGGCGCCGCGGATCTTGACCTCCTGATCGTCAAGGGCGTCGGGGCTGTCTACCCGATGCTCCGCACGCACACGCTGCTGTCCGCGCTGCACCCGCACATGCGCGACACGCCGTTGCTGATGCTCTACCCAGGCCGCTACGACGGCCTGTCCCTGCGCTTGTTCAGCAAGCTCACGGACGACAACTACTACCGGGCCTTCAGCCTGGTCTCGTGAACGAGGGAGACCCATGAAAATCAAAGAACTGTTCGTCAAGCAGATCGACCGCCCGATCAACGGGGTCATCAAGGCCGACCAACGCGACGACGAAAGCATCTGGCAAGAGCTGGACGAGTACGTCACCACCAAGCAGGTCACCGAGTACCTTCGCCGGTTCTTCGATGCCTACCTGGCCACGGTAGACAACCCAACCGATCCCACCATCGCAGCGCGGATGGGGGTGTGGGTGTCGGGCTTCTTCGGTTCAGGTAAGTCGCACTTCATCAAGATCCTGTCGTACCTGCTCTCCAACCTGGAGGCCACCCATCCCGGCAACGGTGAGAAGCGCCGTGCGGCGCAGTTCTTCGAGTCGAAGATCAAGGACCCACTGCTCATCGGCGACGTGCGTCGTGCTGTGGCCGGCAAGACCGATGTCATCCTCTTCAACATCGACTCCAAGGCTGATGCCAAGACCGACCGCGACGCCATCCTGCAGGTCTTCCTGCGCGTCTTCAACGAGATGCAAGGGCTGTCGGGCGACGCGCCCCACGTGGCCCACATGGAGCGCCATCTCATCTCGAAGGGCAGCTTCGACACGTTCAAGGCCGCCTTCAAGGCGTCCAACGGCAACGAATGGGACGCTGAACGCGACGCAGTGGATTTCCTGCGCGACGACGTCATCGCCGGCCTGAGCGCTGCGCTGAAGATGTCCGCCGAGTCCGCTGGCAAGTGGTTCGACGATGCCCGCGACACCTACCGCATCAACATCGAAGGTTTCGCCGACCTGGTACGTGCCTACCTGGACACCAAGGGCCCCGGCCACCGTATCGTGTTCCTGGTCGACGAGGTGGGCCAGTTCATCGGCAAGAACACCCAGCTGATGCTGAACCTGCAGACCATCACCGAAGAACTCGGTGTGCGCTGCAAGGGCCGAGCCTGGGTCATCGTCACCAGCCAGGAAGACATCGACGCCACGCTGGGTGAAGCCAACCAGGCCCGAACCAACGACTTCTCCAAGATCACGGGCCGCTTCCATACGCGCCTGTCGCTGTCCAGTTCCAACACCGACGAGGTGATCTCCCAGCGCCTGCTGGAGAAGACGCCCGAAGCCAAGGCTGCGCTGGCCGCCGTGTGGAAGGCCAAGGGCGACATCATCAACAACCAGCTCTCGTTCGCCGACCACGCGGTGGCCTTCAGGCGCTTCAAGGACGCTGACGACTACGCCGCGCACTACCCTTTCGCGCCGTACCAGTTCCAGCTGCTGCAGAAGGTATTCGAGTCGATCCGCAAGGTAGGTGCCACGGGCCGCCACCTGGCACGCGGTGAGCGCTCCATGCTCGATGCGTTCCAGACCGCCGCTGTCGGCAACGGCGACAAGGACATCGACGCCTTCGTCCCCCTGTACGACTTCTATCCCTCGATCGAGAGCTTCCTCGATTCATCCGTCAAGCGCGCCATCGACCAGGCCGGCGAGAACCCGGCGCTGGAGCCCTGGGACATCAAGCTGCTGCGCGCGCTGTTCCTGATCCGCTACGCCGATGCCGTCAAGGCCACAGTCGACAACCTGGCCACCTTGTGCCTTGACCGGGTAGACGCCGACAAGCTCGCCTTGAAGCGCCAGATCCAGGAGAGCCTGGCACGTCTGGAGCGGCAGAACCTCGTCAGCCGCAACGGCGACCTGTGGTTCTTCCTTACCAACGAAGAGCGCGACGTGTCGCAAGAGATCAAGTCGGTCGACATCTCATCGGCCGAGGTCTCACGTCTGGTGTCCGAGCTGGTCTTCGACGAGGTGCTGGGCGGCCAGACCAAGGTGCGCCACCGCGACACCAAGACCGACTACGAATTCAACCGCCTGCTCGACGGTGCGCCCTGGCGCCAAGCCAACCAGCAACTGACGCTAGAAGTTCTGTCGCCCGTCGGTGGTGATTACGAGCTGATGACCGAAGCCAAGTGCATCGGGCGCAGCGCTGAGGGCGCCGGCCGCGCGATCCTGCGCCTGGCCAACGACGCCCGCGTGGACGTGGAGCTGCGCACCTACGTGCAGATCGAGAAGTACATCAGCGGCCCGAAGACGGACGCGGCCACGCCATCGCTCAAGCGCATCCTGCTCGACCGCAAAGACGAGAACCGCGAGCGCAAGACCCGCATCCTGGCCCAGCTGGCCGACCTGCTGAGCCGCGGCGACTTCTACGCGCTGGGCCAGAAGTTGACGCTCAAGCCCCAGGGCCCGTCGGTCATCCTGGATGAGGCGCTGAACTACCTCGTCTCCAACACCTACTCCAAGCTTGGCTACATCAAGGTGCGGCAGGCCGACCCGGCTGCCGAGATCCGCGCCGTGCTGGCGTCGGACACCCACGGCCAATACAAGATCGCGCTCGACGGCGAAGATGGCAATGCCCTTGCTATTGGCGAGATGCGCCAGTACCTCACTGTCGCAGCCGGCACCAGCCGCGTGCTGCTGTCCGACGTGGTGGACCGCTTTGGGGGTGCGCCGTGGGGCTGGCGGCCCGAGCTGGAAACGGTGCTCCTCATCGCCCGTCTGTTCATGGCCGGCGAGATCAAGCTGGTGATGGAGGGGTCTGATCTCGACCCCAAGTCGGCCGCCGAACCGCTGACCAAGGCCGCCCGTTTCAAGCAGGTGTCCATCCTCAAGCGCAAGACGGCCGATGCGGGCACCCGCGCCAAGGCACGAGACCTGCACCGCGAAATTTTCTCGCTGCAGCCGCCCGATGACGAAGATGGGCTGGTCGCGGCCTACCGCGAGAACCTGGACCAGCGCAAAGCCGAGCTGGAGCGGGCCAAGGTCAAAGCCGAGCAGAAGCACTACCCGGGCGCCGTGCAGGTGGCCAAGGCCCTGCAGGCGATTGACAGGCAACTGGCGATCCGCGACCCCTTCGAGTTCTTGAACGCCATGCTGTCGTCGCGTGACGACTGGCTTGACCTGGCCGAGGACACGCACGATGTGCTGAGCTTCTATAAGACGCAGGCCCCGGTGTGGGCCCGCATGCTGGACGGCCTTGCCAACTTTGCCGACAACCGCGAAGCGCTCGTCAAGGACACGGCATCGGCTCAACCCCTGGCCGACCTGGAGGCCATCCGCGCCAACCCGAGGCCGTATTCGCAGGTTAACCGCATAGAAGGTCTGCTGTCTGCGGTTGAGAAGGTCAACGAGTCCCTGGCAAGCGAGCGGCGCGAGAAGGCGCTGCTCTCCATCGACGCCAAGATCAAGGAAGCCACCCAGGCGCTGGACGACGCCCAGGCCGAGCCTGGCGTGCGCAACGCCGCGCTGCGGCCGCTGCAAGAGCTGAAAGCGCAGCTGGCCGGCTTGGTAAGCATCCCGCGCATCATGTTCCTGCAGCAGCGCGCGGGTGAACTGTTGGACGAAGCGATGGACAAGATCGCCGCGGCCGTCGCTGCGGCAGCCAAGGCCAAGGCCGCAGCAAAGCCTGCTCCTGCGCCCACGCCGGGCGGCGCACCCACGCCCCCGCCACCGCCTGCGCCGCCAGCCGCCAAGCCGATCCGCGTGGTGCGCACAGCGGACCTGAACGCCAAGACCTACCTGGAAACCGAGCAAGACGTGGACGACTACGTGGCCAAGCTGCGCGCTGAGCTGATGGCCGCCATCGCAGCCGGCCAGCGCGCCCGCATCCAGTAAGCGCTTCAGCCAAATTGCGCGAGCAGAACAGGACTAAGACCGATTCTCAGGGACAGACATGAACAAGGCCAATCTCAAGAGCTACGCCCCCACAGCGCGGCTGGACTTCATCAAGGCAGTGACCGAGCGCGCCAACGTGCTGGGCATCTCGGCCGCCGCCGTGGTGCCAGCCGAATTACGAGGCGACGTAGCCTTGATCGACGGCCGCGAGTGGCCCGCCAAGGTGGCCGGCCAGCGCGACGAACTTATCGCCCGCGTCAAGCGGCATGGCTTCGAGCAGACCATGGACGAGGTGGCCTACACCTGGTTCAACCGCTTCGCGGCGCTGCGCTACATGGAGATCCACGACTACTTGGGCCACGGCTGGCGCGTGCTGTCCAGCCGCGACGGTGGCTTGCCCGAGATCCTGCGCCACGCCAGCGAAGTGACGCTGCCGGGCCTGAACGCCGACCGCGCCCGAGAGATGCAACTGGCCGGCAACCAGGACAACGAGCTCTACAAGCTGCTGCTGGTGGCCCAGTGCAATGAGCTGTCGCGGGTGATGCCCTTCCTGTTCGAGCGCATCGACGACGAGACCGAGCTGCTGCTGCCCGA
The DNA here is from genome assembly GCA_965249635.1 of Rubrivivax sp. GTDB lineage: Bacteria > Pseudomonadota > Gammaproteobacteria > Burkholderiales > Burkholderiaceae_C > Rubrivivax. Next base: position 2,151,445 of record OZ252249.1, read on the forward strand.
GAACTTGCTGCGCACCGATTCGATCGTGGCCAAGCTGGTCGAGCAGGTGCCCGAGGAAGACTGGCAAGAGATCGAGGTCATCGGCTGGCTGTACCAGTTCTACATCAGCGAGAAGAAGGACCAAGTCATCGGCAAGGTGGTGGAGAGCGAGGACATCCCCGCCGCCACCCAGCTGTTCACGCCCAACTGGATCGTGCAGTACCTGGTGCAGAACAGCGTCGGCCGGCTATGGCTGATGGCCAACCCGACCAGCGCGCTGGCCAGCCATTGGCCTTACACCATCCAGCCGGCAGAGCAGACGCCGGAAGTGCAAGCACAGCTGGACGCGTTTATCCAGACACGGATCCGAGAGGACGGCGAGACGGTGAACCCCGAGACCATCACGGTGCTGGACCCGGCTTGCGGGAGCGGTCACATCCTGGTGGTGGCCTATGACGTACTGAAAACGATCTACCTCGAGCGTGGGTATCAGCCTCGAACCATTCCCCGTTTGATCCTAGAGAAGAACATCTTTGGCTTGGACATCGACGATCGTGCAGCACAGCTTGCAGCTTTCGCGCTTCTGATGAGGGCGCGTGCTGACGATCGTCGTCTCTTCGCGGATCCGCTCAAGCTCAATGTGCTTACTCTGCAGGAGAGCAAAGGACTGGATGTCGGGGAACTGACTAGCCACTTGACTGCCTTTGGGGTACAGCCAGCGACGATTCGGCTCTTGGTTGATGCCTTCGAGCACGCCAAGACTTTTGGTTCGCTGATTCAGATTCCACCAGAGTTGAATGAAAAGCTCCCTCAAACCGCGCAAGACTTGCAGCGAGCATTACTCGAGGGCGATCTGTATGCGAAGCATGCTGCGAAGGATCTCTTTCCACTGGTATTGCAAGGATTGACCTTGGGGGCATTGTTTGACGCCGTAGTGGCAAATCCTCCGTATATGGGTTCTCGATACTATAACGGCTTATTAAAGCGCTTTGTTGAAGCCAACTACGCTGAAGCCAAGGGCGATCTTTACACGTGCTTCATGATTCGCTCGCTGGGCTTCAGTAAGGTTAACGGATTCACTGCTGCCATTACTATACCCAACTGGATGTTTTTGTCGACATATGAGAATCTCAGAGGAGAAATCCTAATCAGTGCAACCGTAGACACATTTCTGCATAACGGTCGAGGAGTTTTCGGATCAGACTTTGGCAGCTGTGCGTTTGTATTTCGTCGATGTTCGGAGAAAAACTATAGGGGGAGATATAAGAGACTGTTTGACAAACAAGGTAGCGTCTCTTCCAACGAGGAGTTAGCGACACGCTTTGATAATGCCCGCGTATTTGAAGTTTCTTCTGCTGAACTCGAGCAAGTACCAGGGCAGCCTTTCGCCTACTGGGTAACGGAAGCAATTCGGAGGGCCTTTCAGGACTCCGCACCGCTAGGCACTTTCGCAATCCCTAAGCAAGGACTCGCAACAGCTGATAACGATAGATTTGTCCGACGTTGGTACGAAATCTCATTCACAAATATAAAGTTCGACAGCACTAGCATTGCAAATGCCAAAGACTCGGGGAAGAAGTGGTTTCCCTATAATAAAGGAGGTGAATTTAGACGATGGTTTGGAAACCAAGAGTTTGTTGTCAATTGGGAAGATAACGGCGCAGAGATAAAGTCGTTTGTCGACGAGAATGGCAAAGTTCGATCCCGTCCGCAGAATTCGGAGTACTATTTCCGACGGTCAATTAGTTGGTCAGACATCACCTCCGCCACTACTTGCTTCAGATACTTTCCTGATGGATTTATACATGATGTCACGGGTATGTCGGCCTTTCCGCCAAATGGGAAGGAGTGGGAGGTCTTAGGCTTTTGCAATAGCCTTGTCGCTTCCGAAATGGTTCGCATTCTTAACCCGACTGTCCATTTTCAGATCGGGGACTTCCTCCGTCTACCGCATCGCCTCCCAACTGACCCGAAGAGGGTAAGTGAAATCGTCGAACGGGCCATTCATATAAGTCGAGAGGATTGGAATTCGTTTGAAACAGCATGGGCATTTAAGGCAAGCCATCTCTTTGCTCCTTCCGATGGCGATAGCGATCGAAACATTCGTAGTCTTAAGATTGCTTGGCAGCTGTGGTCTGCTCGAGCTGAGAATCGTTGGCGTGAATTGATGTCATTGGAACATCAAAATAATGTCAGTTTCATCAATACTTATGGTCTGACCGCCGAAATACTGCCTGAGGTCAGTGAGAGTCAGATCACTCTGACGCGAGCTGATAGGGAAAAGGACTGTCAACGTCTAATCTCTTATGCCATCGGATGCATGATGGGTCGCTACAGTCTCGACGAGCCTGGCTTGGTCTATGCGTGCGCCGGCAACATCGGTTTCGACCCAGGCCGGTATAAGGAAGACTTCCCTGCCGACGCCGACGGCATCCTGCCTCTCACAGACGAGCAGTGGTTTAAGCACGACGCCGCCAGCCGCATGCCCGAGTTTCTCCGCACGGTTTGGGGCGCCGAGACGGTGGAAGAGAACATGGCTTGGATCGCCGAGAGCCTCGGAACCAAGGGGGTCGAGACAGCGGCCGAAACCGTCCGGCGCTATCTGGCCGACAAATTCTTCAAAGACCACGTCCAAACCTACAAGAAGCGTCCGATCTACTGGCTCTTCTCCAGTGGCAAGCATGGCTCCTTCCAGGCGCTGGTCTACTTGCATCGCTACCACGACCGCACACTGGCCCGTATGCGTGCCGAGTACGTGGTGCCGCTCATCGCCAAAATAGCTTCGCGCCTGGAAGTAATTGACAAGGACATCGCTGCAGCATCCTCGGCAGCCGCTCGCGCCAAGCTGCAGAAGCAGATCGAGGGACTGCGCAAAAAGCAAATCGAGCTAGTGGCTTACGACGAGAAGTTGCGCCATTACACCGACATGCGCATCAGCTTGGACCTGGACGACGGCGTGAAGGCTAACTACGCCAAGTTCGGCGACCTTGTCGCACAGTCCAAGGCCATCACAGGCGGCGGCGATGAGTAGTGCGCCTTTGTTTCTCGCAGCCCTGACCCGTCTGTTCCAGGAGGGCCATGCCTTGGTCTTCTGGAATGACGTGGGCGGTGAGTTTGCGCCCCAGGTCGATGCTATCGGCATCGAGGGCGTTCAGGTGCTACATCTGGATCGCACCCCCGCGCTGCAAGCCAAGATCTCGATCGAGCGGCAGGTCAGCGGTCGTTGGTTGATCTATGCGCCCTTCGACGAGCCCGCGCCCTCGCTGGACTGGCTGCTGGATGCACGCCTGCGCGGCAAGCCCTTTAGCGCCGATACGGCCTCGATCCAGTTGGAGGAACTGGGCCTCAGCACGCGGTCGCTGCGCGACCACTTGAAACTGCGTGCCAAGTTCTTGCGCGCGCGCGAACGCTTCGATCGAGTCAAGCGATGGGTGCAGCCAACCGACACAGCGGATGATCTGGACCGCAAGATGATTGCGGTCGTGGCGCGCGCCGAGACGGCGGACCCTGCGGCGATCCTGCTCAAGGCCTTTGCTGCCATGGTGGCTGAGGGAAGTGACCTCGGCGCCCGCCCCAAGATGTTGGACGAGCTGGCCAGCTTTGACCTGGAGCCCGCCTTCTGGGCCATGGCAGAGCGTGAGCTTGGCTACCGCGAACCCGTCGAAGAGCCGCCTAGCCTGCGCGGTTTGCTCTACCGCCTGTTCGCCACCGACTTCTGCAGTGGCGTGCGCGGCGTGCATGCATCGTTAGCGCACTTCGTGATTGGCGAGCGGGTCAAGGCGGCGAACGCTTCTGTGTTCGCCAGCCGCTGGCGCACCGACATGGCCAACTACCGCAGCTACGACGTGCTATCGGGCTGGGTGGCTGACGAGCTGAAGATCGGCAGCATCCTGGGCCCCATGCAGGCCGAAGAGCTGGCGGATGCCATGACCTTCGAGGCCATCGAGAAGCGGGTGATCGGCGACCTGAAGGCACGAATCATCGCGGGCGGCGGCGCCAACATGGACTCAGTGCGCGACCTCATCGCGCGGCGGCGTGATGGCCATTGGGCTAACCCGCTGCTGGCCGGCGCCAACGACGCGACGCGTGCCCTGGCGGCCAGCTACGACGCGTTGGAGGCTGCAGCCGGTTTCTTCGAGCTGCAGGCCAAGCACCTGCAGGGCTTCAGCTTTGCCGATGCTGGCACCGCCTTTCAGGCCTACCGGACGGAGCTGTTCCGCTTCGACCAGTTGTACCGCTGGTTCATGCGGGCGTCAGAGACGGTGGAGCCCATGGGCTGGTCTCTGCTGCACGAGCTGCGCGACCGCATGGAAGACGCCTACTCGGGCTGGTTCATCGGCCAGCTTGCCTCGGCCTGGGGAGCGGTGGTGGAAGGGCCGGCCGGTTTGCTGGCGAAGTGGAAGCTCGCCGACGTCGTCAATCAGCAGCACTTCTACGCCCGACATGTGGCGCCTGCCTTTGATGGCGGCGCCAAGCGGGTGTTCGTGGTCATCTCCGATGCCTTCCGCTTCGAGGCGGCGGCCGAGCTGGTGGATGAGCTGAACAGCCGCAGCCGGGTCAAGGCCCGCCTGGAGACCATGTTGGGTGTGCTGCCCAGCTATACGGCACTGGGCATGGCCAGCCTGCTGCCGCACCAGCGCCTGGCCTACAAAGGCAACGCCTCGCTTGACGTGACGGTGGATGGCCAGCCGTCGTCGACGCTGGAGCAGCGCTCGGCCATCCTGGCGGCACACGGCGGCGTGGCGATCGGCCGCGACGCGTTGATGGAGAAGGGCAAGGACAAGGGCCGCGAGTTCGTCAAGCCGTACAAGGTCGTCTACATCTATCACGACCTGATCGACATGATCGGCGACAAGCGGGGGTCCGAGACCAAGACCTTCGAGGCGACGGCAAACGCCATCAAGGAACTGTCGGAGTTGGTGAGCTTCATCGTCAACAACCTGAACGGCTCCACCATCTTCGTCACGGCCGACCACGGCTTCATGTACCAGGAATCGGCCCTGGACGAGGCCGACCGGCACACCGTGGAAGAAGGCATGCCGGGCGTGTTGAAGCCCAAGAAGCGCTACATCCTGGGCCGCGGCATGTGGCCGATGCAGAACGCCTGGGCGGGCAACACGGCGACGACCGCGGGCACCGATGAGGGCACGGGCAGCCTGGACTTCCTGGTGCCCAAGGGGGCCGGGCGGTTCCACTTCGTCGGCGGCGCGCGCTTTGTGCATGGCAGCGCCATGCCGCAAGAGATCGTCGTGCCGGTGATCGTGGTGAAGGAGAGCGACACCGAGAAGGCCAAGACTCGGCAGGTGGAAGTGAGCCTGCTCGGGTCCAGCAACAAGGTGGTCACGAACAAGCAGCGCTTCGAGTTCATCCAGACCGAGGCGGTGTCTGAGCGCGTGCTGCCGGTGACGCTGCTGCTGTCCATCCGCGACGGCGACCAATCCATCAGCGACGAGCAGATCCTGACCTTCGACAGCACCTCACCGATGCTTGATGAGCGCAAGCGCTCGGTGATGCTGACGCTGGCCGCAGGCAGCTACGACCGCGCCAAGGATTACTTCTTGGTTGCGCGTGACGCGAAGACTAAGGCCGAGGCCTGGCGGGCGCCGCTGCGCATCGACTTGGCCTTCAGTAATGACTTTTGAGGGCCACCATGGCTGAAAACTCTGCACCGGCGCAGGCCGCCACCATCGACCCGGGCCTGGACAAGCTGCTCAACGAGCGCTTTGCCGGGCGTGTGGTGCGTAAGGACCTGACCAAGCTCATCAAGGAAGGGGCCAACGTTCCCGTCTACGTGCTGGAGTACCTGCTGGGCATGTACTGCGCATCGGACGATGCCGAGACCATCCGCGCTGGCCTTGTCACCGTCAAGAGCGTGCTGGCTGAGAACTACGTGCGGCCGGACGAGGCCGAGAAGGTCAAGAGCAAGATCCGTGAACGCGGTTCGTTCAAGGTGATCGACAAGGTCACCGTGAAGCTGAACGAGAACCGCGACGCCTACGAGGCGCTGCTGTCTAACCTGGGCATCAAGAACGCCGAGGTTCCCGACTCCTACGTTCGGCAGTTCGAGAAGCTGCTGGTGGGCGGCATCTGGTGCATCGTGACGCTGAACTACCGTTTCGAGGAGAACCAGCGCACGTCGCCCTTCGTGGTGTCGGACCTCAAGCCGATCCAGATGCCAAACATGGACATGGAGGAACTGTTCGCAGGCCGCAAGGGGTTCACGGAAGAGCAGTGGATCGACGCGCTGCTGCGCTCGACCGGCATGGAACCCACCTGCTTCAAGGAGCGGGTGAAGTGGCACCTGCTGGCCCGGATGATTCCGCTGGTAGAGAACAACTACAACCTGTGCGAGCTGGGCCCGCGCGGCACGGGCAAGAGCCACATCTACAAGGAGATCAGCCCGAACTCCATCCTGGTGTCCGGCGGCCAGACCACCGTGGCCAACCTGTTCTACAACATGAGCGCCCGCAAGGTGGGCCTGGTGGGCCTGTGGGACGTGGTGGCCTTCGACGAAGTGGCCGGCATCAACTTCAAGGATCAGGACGGCGTCCAGATCATGAAGGACTACATGGCCTCGGGCTCGTTCAGCCGTGGCCGTGAGTCCATCAACGCCAGCGCGGCGATGGTCTTCGTCGGCAATCTTCCGCAGGGCCAGACCGTGGAAACGCTGGTGAAGACCAGCCACCTCTTCGCGCCGTTCCCGGACGTGATGATCGACTCGGCCTTCTTTGACCGCTTCCACGCCTACGTGCCGGGCTGGGAGATCCCGAAGATGCGGCCGGAGTTCTTCACCGACCAGTACGGCCTGATCGTCGACTACCTGGCCGAGTGGGCGCGCGAGATGCGCAAGCGCAGCTTCGCCGACGCGATCGACAAGTTCTTCAAGCTGGGCAACAACCTCAACCAGCGCGACACGATCGCCGTGCGGCGCACGGTATCCGGCCTGCTGAAGTTGATCTGCCCTGACGGCGCCTACACCAAGGACACGGTGCGCAAGTGCCTGGAGTACGCACTGGAAACGCGCCGGCGCGTGAAGGAGCAGCTCAAGAAGATCGGCGGAATGGAGTTCTACGACGTGCACTTCTCCTACATCGACCTGGAGGACATGCAGGAGCGCTTCATCTCGGTGCCGGAACAGGGCGGTGGCGGCTTGATCCCCGAAGGACGCCTGGCGCCAGGCGTCCTGCACACTGTCGCCATGGGCGACGGCGGCATGCCTGGCGTGTACCGCATGGAGATCCAGGCCATGGCCGGCGGCGGCAAGCTGTCGGTGTCGGGCCCCGTCACCCGCGAGCCGGTGCGCGTGGCCTTCGACTACTTCAAGGCCAATGCGGGCCGCGTAAGCGCGTCGATCCACCCGACCGAGCGTGACTTCCACCTGCACATGGTCGAACTGCAGACGGCCGGAACGCCAGAGGCCTTGACCCTGTCCAGCTTCATCGTGCTGTGCTCAGCCGCGCTGGGCAAGCCCCTGCAGAGCCAGATGGTCGTCATGGGCGACATGTCGCTGGGCGGCACGATCACGCAGGCCAGCAACCTGGCGGAGAGCCTGCAGGTGGCGTTTGATGCCGGCGCGAAGCGGATCTTGCTGCCCATGTCGAGCGTGACGGACATCCCGTCGGTGCCGGGGGAGTTGTTCGCGAAGTTCCAGACCAGCTTCTACTCGGATCCGGTGGATGCGGTGTTCAAGGCGTTGGGGGTGGAGTGACGAACTTCCCCACTGGTCAGAATTCAGAATCGGTCAGTGGCTAGTACTGGTCGTCGCCGATAAAGTCATTGCTGCCGCGCTTGAAGCCGGACAACTTCGAACTCTGGTCAACGAAGTAGTCATGCACAAACGAGACGATCTCTAGACGATCGTCGTAAATGATGTGCAACTGGTTGCTGTAGTGATCGGACCGTGGAAAAACCCGCCAGTGCACCGGCTCTCCAAGAAACTGATCGATAGCACCATCGCTTCGCAAAACGACCAATCGATCATCGAATTCAAGTACCGTTCCAAACGGTGCGGTACCTGTTGCGATTGCGGTGGTCGCGTCGAAGTCGAGTTGTAGCGATCCACGCTTGTTGAAGAGCTTCGAATCTGCTTTCGTACCTTCTTTGCCCTTCTTCTAACGTGGAGGAACGGGCAAGTAGTTCGCCACTGGACTTACCCTGATCTCACGGACGCGGTTGGACTAGAGTTTCAGTTCATCGGCTGAGGTCAGCTCGGTTTCTACGGTAGTGCTGTCATCGATTTTGTCTTGCAGTTCCTTTTCGAAGTTGATTGGGGACTTTTGACCGATGCCGCTGTGCCGGCGGCGCGGGTTGTACCAACCCTCGATCCAAGTGAAGATGGCCATGCGCGCCTCAGCAAATGACTTCCAGCTGCGGCGGTCAATGAGTTCGCATTCCAGGCTGGCGAAGAAGCTCTCAGCCATCGCGTTGTCGTAGGCATCGCCAACGCTGCCCTTGGATGGGCGAACGCCCATCTCTTTGCAGCGCTTGCCGAAGTCCACGCTCGTGTACTGGCTTCCTTGGTCGGAATGGTGGATAACGCCATGTGGCTTGCGTGTGATGAGCGCCATGTTCAATGCTGCGATCACCAGATCTGCTGTTTGCTGCTGGCCGAATGCCCAGCCCACCACCTTGCGGCTGAATACATCCAACACCACAGCCAAGTAGACGAAGCCCGCCCAAGTGGGGATGTACGTCATGTCGGCCACCCACAATTGATTGATGCCGGTGGCGGCGAATTCGCGCTGGACCAGATCTGGCGCTGGACGTCGCTGCTTGTCGCGTTGGGTCGTCACGCACCAGCCTCTACGCCGGCTGACGCCACGCAGACCGTTGGCGCGCATGACTGTTGCGATTCGGTTACGTCCCGCCTTGATCCCTTGTTCAACCAGTTCGGCTTGAATGCGTGGCACGCCATACGTGGCATCGCTGGCCATATGAGCTTGACGAATCTGTTCAAGCAGCACCACGTTGGCTCGGACCTGCGCGCAAGGCAGCCTGTCCAGCCAGTCGTAATAGCCGCTATGCGAAACATGCAGCGTCTTGCACATCGAGCGTACAGGAAGTTCGGCCTGGTTGGCCTTCACGAGTTCGTAGACGACATGGACGTCTTCTCGCTTTTGCCGGCAAACCAGGCCGTAGCCTTTGCAAGGATGTCGCGCTCTTGCTGAACCTGTTTGAACTTGCGGCGCAACTCAATCAGCTCTTGGCGCTCGTTAATCGACAGGGGTGCGTCGTTGCTGCTGGGCTGCATGCCGTCAAGCCCGCCGGCTGCCCTGATCCAACCATGGATGCTGCTGACATTGCAGCCAAACTCTCGGGCCAGATCGCCAGGCTTGCGACCCGCTCGTACCAGCTCGACCATCTGTTGACGAAACGCCGCCGGATACGGTGGCTTGGGCTTCGGCATATCGGACTCCTTCTTCGGTGAAAAAGTGTCCGCGAAATCGGGGGAACTTCACACCTCTGTCGGCAGTACGCGTCCAACCAATCGCTCTTCAGCCGCTCTGAACTGCCACGGGGCGGATCAGGCATGACGAAGGTGGCTAGTCTTCTTCCCAAAGCGGTGACTCAACAGGGTCCGCGTCGGTTGGGGAGTACAGACAAATCCGTCCCGTCGCATGCGTTGCTATACGGGAGTGTGCGTACAGCATTGCTTGTGCGCCATGCAGGCCACTCAAGCCGTCAACCGCCTCCGCACTTGGCGCAACTCAGCTAGGCACAACCTCAACAACCTGTGGGTTTCGACCCTAGGTGCGCACCCTGATTGCTATACAGGGTGCAAGACCCCCCCCCCCCCCACATTGCCCTCCCATCCACATCGGCTGGCTGTCCTTTGATTGATTGACGGCCAGTTTCGCTCGGCAGTCGCTGCATTGGCCATGGGCAATTTTCCAAGACCACATATTCCAGAAGGAACCCTCTTTGAAACCCAACTTATCGGAGTTAATCGATCTCTTGGTCGAAATAGCTCTAAAACAAACCAAAAACATGAAAGTGAACGGCTCAAAATGCTTAGAGGATATATCTACGCAAGATGCTCTACCGATAAACAGGACGAGGCCTCGCTCGAGGTTCAAATCCGAAACTGCCAGGAAATGGCGCAGAGAGAAGGAATATTAATTCCGCCGGAGAACATATATTCTGACTATGCGGTCAGCGGAATGGGTCACTCAATCGCTTTGCGCACCGATTATCGTAAACTACTTGATGCTTGGGAAGCCGGCATTGTGGATATCGTTTTCGCAAATGAACTTTCTAGACTTACCCGAGACGACGTTGACGGTGCGCTCCTAAAACGGCGGATTGAACAAAGCGGTGTCATCGTGGTAACGCGTGATGGAATTGATACTAGGCGACCGAATTGGCATATGGCTTGGGGCATGATGCTTACTATGTCAGGACAAGAGGTCAGAATGCTGGCTACACGTGTCTGCGATGGTATGAAAGGAGTTTTAGAAGGTGGAGGAATGATCGCTGCGCCACCATTTGGATTTATACCTGATCCAATGCGAAAATCGGTGGACGATGTGACACAAGGCGCCCGATGGGTACTACACTCGAGTAATGCGCGAATTGTGCAAGAAATGTATGAAATGAGGCGGATCGGCCATACCCAAAGCGCTATAGCGCTTGAGCTTAATCGACGTGGTATTCCCTCGCCCAGAAAAGGTCGAGATGGCTTGCTTGCCTTGTGGCGAGAGGCCACTGTATGTAGAGTCCTTGCGAATAAGATTTATCGCGGAGTTTTCGAGTATCACGGCTCTGCTTTTGTTAGAGCGAAACTTAGGAAGAGACGTGAAACACCTACGACGGTCGAATATTTGCGGCCCGAGTTTAGGCTCGTTAGTGATGAAGTTTGGTTTGCATGCAATCCACCAAAGAAGCAGCGGATCCGAGGTGGCGTGTCACACGTCTTGGCTGGTCTAGTGAAGTGTGGTGATTGCGGTTGCAAGATCTCATGGAAGAGAACACCGTCTGGTGTTGGCGGTAATTGCCCTTGCTGCCAACAAGCCATCCGGGTTGGTGCGCGTGAACGGATCATCGGATACACCTCCATCAAGGCCGCTTCGATCGCTTTGGGCGCAGTCCTCAAGGAGCTAATTTCTGAGGAAGTCACTGGCGAGTTGCGCGGGAGGTTGAAGGCCAAATTGGCTGCGCCACAGGATTCACAGGAAAAGGTCTTGGGTGCCACGATTGCGGGCTTGAGGAACCGACAGCAGCGATTGCTGCGTCTAGCACAGAACCCAGACCTAGGAATGGAGACGGTGGAGTCGCAACTTGTCGAGGTTACCGACGAGCTCAAGCGAGCAGAGAGGGGCCTGGAGCGAATTCGTTGTGATCAATCCAGGCTAAAACCGTCAGATGTCCGCGCTCAGTTGCAGGTTGACATCGCCCCGCTGCTAGAACGACTACTCGCAGGCGAACCAACAGTACATCAGGCGCGCGCGGTATTGAACCGCTTGATTAAGCGCTTTAGTTTTGTCGGTCGCCCGATGCGTGGTGTGTCGGTATTTGAGATTGTAATACTTCCGGCAGCGGCCACTGCTGAGGCAGCTGGGGGCGTGCTCCTAGAAGACACAGAGCTCGTCTATCGAGTGACGTCCACTGCGAGCGCCTTTGGCGCTAGGGAGTGGCGCGTCGAAGTAGTGAGGATCTGAAGAAACCATTTCTTTTACCTTTGATGGAGCCGGGCTTGTACCCGGCTCCTTTTTTTAGCCTAAAGAAGTACTCGACATATTCATACACCCTTTCGATAGGTAGTTTCTCATGTTCTGGGAACTAAACATAAAGAAATACCTATCGAGGCAATTCGCTCTGACAGTCGAGATTTTATGCCTATTGGTGGCAGACTCGACGAGTGCTTTGCGGGTTCCAGGCCGTTTGCCTGTATTCTTGGAAACCCATGAGATCAGAACCTGAAACAATTGGATTCGCAACGATCGTCTCTCACGAAAGCGCAACCATTAACTTCAGCGAGGCCGTACGCCATCGGCTGTTCGGCGATAGGCCATACTGGGCTATCCGGGTATCCATCGAAGCCTGGAACCGTTGGTGTATGGGTGCCGAGCGAGTGGGCGTTCGGTGTACGGTGCGCCGCAGCGTTTCGGGCAACCACATAGTTGGACTGACTGTGCAATTCGCATTCTCACGGCGCTGAGCCTGCTGTCTTCGCTGTTGATGGACTGGAAGCCGCCGCCGCCGCCATAGCTTTGACCAAGTCCATCATCAAACCAGGTCGGGAAGGCTCGCCCGCGTCCATCTGTGTCATTGCGTCGAGCGAGAAGACACCGTGAAGCGAAGTCGAAGCAGTTTCTGACAGCAGGCTTGGCGGGCGTGACCAGTACCGCACAAAGCAACTACGCAGAGGCTCGTGACGCCATCCACTTCGCGACGGTGGACCGGGCCAAAGGACTGGAGTTCGAGGCAGTAGTGGTCGTCGCTTCCAGGGAGTTACCTCGGGGATCTGGAACAGACCGTGAGCCAGCCAGCGGAAGCTGCTCTATGTGGCGTTGACGCGTGCAAAGCGGACAGCCATGCTGGTGTTGATGGTGGTGTAGTTGTTAATGTCATTTGGATCGCCCAAGGCGGTTCAGGCTGCTATCAGCGCGATGCCCGCGATCCCCAAGTTGTCACATGGGCATGAATCTCCAATGACGGAAACTACGTGACAGAGCCTATGAGAGAGACCTACGCGCTCTCATAGTCAGCCACCGAGGTGAACTTTGCCTGGTTGGAGGTTTGCATGGCCTGGACAGGCTTGAATCCCAGGCACCTATCAGTTTGGTTGGTCCTTTCATGGCGCGGAGCAAAGGCGGATCAGGGAGAGATCTTGAACAATTGGTTTTCCGTAGGCATCGACTTCCTCAGCAACAACCCAGCGGGCATCTGGATCGCCTCGGGCCTGATCGTTACTTCTGCGCTCTTCGCTTACTTCAACTGGTTCCGCAAACATGCGGTGAAGCTGCAGCGCGCTCTGGAGCGACTGGCTAACTCTCTGGAAGGTTCAGCTGCGGAGGGCTGGGCTGCTGCGAAGGACAACGCCCGAACTGCCGCCAAGGTCCATAAACATGTTGATGCGGCATGGCAGGAAACCGAAGAGAGGGTGATTCCGCTGCCTCATGGCCAACGCACGCGGTACGTGATGTTCGGAGTGCCCCGTGATCTGTGGTCAGCCAGTCGGTTGCTGGGCCGATCGATGAACTTTCCATTGGCCGAAGCTGTGCCGAACCTCCTGGTCGGCGTCGGCCTGCTGCTCACATTCTTCTTCCTGACATTGGCCTTGACCGGAGCCACTGCTGCGCTGTTGCCGTCGCAGAGTGGCGCGGCGGGGGCCGACCTGACGAGCGCTACACGCGGTCTTCTCAGTGCCGCAGGGGCCAAATTCCTGACTTCGTTGACCGGCCTGCTGGCTTCTATTGTCTGGACCATTGGTTTTCGACGTCGGATGGCCAGTTTGACGCGAGCATCAGAAGAAGTGCTCAGCCGCATCGGCCGCATCGTTCCTTCTGGCGGAGGCGAGATGGCCATGTTCGCGATGATCCAGGCGTCTCGCGATGTTCACAATGCGGTCATCGGACACACCGATGTTTCGAAAGAGGTCTCTGAGAAGTCAGGCCGTCAGATCGAAGTCGCCGAAGAGCTGCTGAACGAGTCCAGAGAGCAAACGGGCACTTTCAAGCGCTTCGAAACCGATCTCGCCGTCACCCTGGCCGGGGCCATCACCAATGCGTTCTCGCCGCAGATGGAGGCCATGACCAGCAGGCTGACGGCGGCCATTGACGGACTGAGCCTAAAGATTGGCACCATGAACCAGGAGGCTCTCCAGCAAATGATGGATGACTTCGCAGCGATGTTGAAGAAGTCCACCGACTCCGAAATGGCCCAGCTGCGGGAAACCCTTTCCACCCTGGCGGAGCGGCTGAGCGGCGCAGGAAATGCCATCGGTGAAGGAGCGGGCCAGGCCGCAGAGAAGCTGGATAAGGCTGGTAGCGATCTATTGGCGCGGGTGGAGCAGGTGTCTGCAAATTTGGCCAGTGGCGCCACCAACCTGGAAGGTGCAACGCTAGGCGTCAAGGAGGCGATGAACGGCCTCGATGCGACTGTTCGCGAAGCCGCAGACTTAGGTAATCGCGGTTCCACGTTCGTGCGCGGCGCATTGGACAACGCCGAGCAGGTCTTTGATCGGCTCAAGTCTGCAGCCGAAGAAATGAACGCAGCCGGTGCAGCCCTTGAGCGTGTTGGTGGCCGCCTCTCGGAAGCAGTGGACAGCGTTGAAGAGATGACCCGCGAGCAGAGATCGGTCGTCAATGCTGTGAGAGAGGCAACCCCCAACGCAATGACGTCGGTTCAGCGAGTTCTGGATCTTCTCCAGCAGACCGTGCAGGTCACGGCCACGATGATGAGCCATACCCGCGACTCGATGGAGTCCACTTCGAGGACCCTGGGGACAACGGTCGCAGAGATCACGACTGGCGTTTCCGAGTACTCGAAGATGGTTGCAGAGCTGCACCGCAGGATGGACGAGGAGTTGGCAAAGGCCGTCGGGAGTCTTGACAAAGGTGTGGTCGGACTGGAGGAAGCGATCGAAGAGCTTGGCGAAATGGTCAGCAACCGCTTTCCAAAGGGCTGAGTGATGTGGGTCCGTAGACAACCTCACCAAGATACCGAATCCGCAGCGGGTGAGGGTGACGGTGGCTACATCGCATCCGCGTCCGACCTCATGATCGGCTTGCTCTTTGTCTTCATCATCCTTGTCGTCGTGTTGGCCCTCGAACAGCGCCAACAGCAGCAGACCGTGGACGCGCAACGCGCAGGCGTCGTTGGCGCTGGCGATCCATTGATCGTCGTAACCGGAGCGGTCGGCGTGGCTCTAAAGAAGGCACTTCCGAACGTCCGAGTTGAGTCGAAGACAGGCGTGATCAGTCTGCCGGAGGACGCACTATTTGCTCGCGGAAGTTCACAGCTGAGCGAGTCCGGGCGTCAGGTCTTGTCGAGGGCTGCAGAGCAGTTGGCTGACGCCATGCCCTGTTTTGTCGACAACCAGCGCGTCAAGCGCAGCTGCCCTAACAACCCGTACGGCCACGAGATTGAGACGGTATTCATTGAAGGGCATACAGACAGCGTGCCTTTCGCCGGCGGCGGCAGAGACAACTTCGACCTTTCGCTGGCGCGGGCCCGTGCCGTGGAACAGGTGATGGTTCTGACCGGCCCCTTGGTCGACTTCAGAAACAAGGCCGGTCAGCAGGTGTTTTCGTTCAGTGCATACGCGGACAAACGGCCGCTTCCGAACACTGAGCCGACCGACGGCGTGAACCGCCGGGTGGATCTTCGCATCGTGCTGAGCTACAAGCCGATTGAGGAACTCATACCCGCCTTGAAGAGTTCTGCCGGCCAAGGAAGGCCATGATGTTTGTGCCCTTGCCCGCGGCCTTCCCTAAGCTCCAGGCCCTCGTTCGCACTATGGATGCGGTTCCGGTGACAAAGCCGCCACCCATGGAGACGATGGGGCGCCGACTGCGGAATGCCTACGATCGTGCCCAGGGCGACGGTTACGAAAGCCTCGGGGTCAGCGATCTCCGGAAACTGCCCTATGCCTATTGGTTGCCGCCCGACCCGCCGCTACATGAGATTCACCGGCCGCTGGTCCAGCGCTACTGGTCGCACGCACTGCCAGGCGCGATTGGCAGCGGGCCAAGGCGGGCCAAGCGCTGGCTGATGCCGCTGTTCTTTGCCTATTCCGAAAACTTCGCTCCAAAGGACGACTGGTTCCAGGATTTCGCTGGTCGCATCGCTTGGCATGTGGAGCGGAGTGAAGGCGAATTCGCGCGGCGAATGCAAGGCCTTCAACGCGAAGTCTCCTTCTTCGCACCTGCAAAGGTGCCTCAGCAGCTGGCCTTGGCGTTGATCACTCAATCAAGTCGGCTGGACCATGCGCTGGAATCCCGGTTGCTTTGGCCCAAGTTTGTTGACACTGCATTGGGCTCCGCCGTCTTGGGTGCTGCGCTCCAAACTGACAGTGAGAAGTTGCGTGATTGGCCTACCGTGGGCCTACTGCTCGAATGGGTTAGCCGTCTCGACGCGCCTGTCTCAAAGACGGCTCACCGTGTTGCGTTTGCCAACGCCTTGCTGACCCCATGGGTTCGCCATCGGCCGCCGGACACGATCAAGGCCCGACTGGTTGAGTTCTTCGTAAAGGTGTATGGCGACCCACGGATGATCGGTAATCGCCAATACAGCTGGCGAGACGTGTCACCGCAAGCACTCTCGGTCATCCTCAACTGGCTAGCAGGCGACACCTTACGCGGCTTCATGCGTGTGCTCGAGCAGACCGCCGACGACATCTGGATCTACCGCCAGAAGTTCTGGATGGCGTACTACAACGCTGGGCACATTCAGGAAGCATGGTTGGCCCTGGGCCATCAGGCTGCGTGGATTGCCAAACGACTTCAGGGCGACGCCCAGGGCATGGGATGCGGTCGGTTGTTATCGGGGGCAGCACCAAACCAGTCGGTACTGTTGCTGAAGATCGGCCAATTGGTCTTCACTGAGTGGAGCCACAACGGATCGCTACGTGCCTATCAGGAGATGGGTTCAAGTGCGCCAATGCTGTATGAGGCGAACTATCACGGCGCAGATCTTCGTGATGCTCTCTCGATGGATTTCCATGATGGCGTAAACCAAAGGCCCGAACTCACACATGCGAATTCGGTCGGCGGCACCTGGCAGCGCAAGGCACGTGACTTCATTCGCATGCACACCGGGATTCACCTGGCTGACCGAGAGATCCTATGAGTGTTGATTTGACGTCAGCTGGCGCTACGTGGCGAGTGAGTGATCTTGACAGCTGGATCGCCGGTTTACCCGTTAGAGCCGCCAGCGCTATAGCCAACAGCCTTGAAGATGGCGGTGCAAAGGCCATTGCCGGAGGCATTGAGGCGATAGCGCCTTCCGTTGCGAACTGGTCGGAATCAGCTGCAACCGCCCTCGGGCTTCCTCCTTCGACTCCGCTCGGGTTCGACATTCGTCTGTCTGGGGCGATGGGCAAGCCTGGTGCGTCTATCGGGATCCGCTGGCTCCAGCCCGGAAGAACGGTCCCTGTGCGCGACGCCGTGCGAGACGGTGCCTGGCTGAAGTCGGGCGACAGGGCCTGGCGGATCCCGTCACCCATCTTCGAGGTACTCGCGCTGGTCGACCAATTCAATGCCGCGCCACACGATTCTATGGAGGAGCAGTTTCGACTATGGGCGCAGATCCGGAGTCAGCTCGGTGAGGAGAGCGCTTCTGCGCTGACCGACGGGTTCCTTCGAACGTTTCGGGTCGTCACAGCCTCGGCGCTCACCTTCAGCATCACAACAGACTCAAGGGGGGACGTACAAATCGACCCCGTCCTGTTGACCAACCGCCGTGCGTCCGAAGGCGAAGTGTTGGAGCAGGTGCGAGCCTTGACCGAGATCGATGAGGCGCTCTTTCCCAAAAGACTCGACCAGCTACGCGACGGTGCCCCCGCCTTCCCGATCAGCCAAGGCACCTACGTCGTGGTCGATGAAGAGCTCCAAAAGGCCTTGTCGGCGGTGCGCGGAATACGCAGGGCGCCACCTGATCAGCGCAAGCGTGCGGCCATGTTCCCTGAAGCTGTGATCCGAGAGCGCTTGGGGTTGCCTGACGACTCAGCGACAGCTTTTGTCGAGACGGAACGATACGCAGATCGTGTCCGCGATATCGGCGAGTGGTCCACGCCGATTCTTCCCTGGATCAAGATCGAATCCCAAGACTGGGGAGCGCCCAAATCCAGCGGGGTGCGTATCGCTGGCAAAGACGTACCCCTCGACCCGACAGCTCTGTCGACAGCCGTCGACGACATGCGCGCAGCGATCGCTGCCGGCAAAGACAAGATCGAGGTCGGCGGTCAGGCAATTCCGGCGACCCCCGGCAACTTGAAAGCCCTGGAACAGCTGCAGCGCGCTGTGGCGTCGCGGGACAACGGCAAACCCACTCCGGAGAAGCAAGGCGAACGCAGTACCCAGGTGCTGATCATCGAAGCCAATCTGGACGAAAACGCCTTTAGCCGGACCCGGGTTGGAGCTCGGCCCGGGACTGCGGAACTGCCGGTGGGACTTCGCACGGCTCCGAAGTCCCACCAGCGGGCCGGCATCCGTTGGCTGCAGCGTCACTGGACCGACGGGAGCCGCGGGGTCTTGCTGTGCGACGACATGGGCCTGGGGAAGACCTTTCAAGCCCTTGCTTTCTGCCGATGGCTCAGAGACCTGATCGAGAGCGGCCAGATCCAGCGCCGACCAATATTGATCGTTGCGCCTGTAGGGCTGCTGAGAAACTGGGAGGCCGAGATCGAAGGGCACCTGCTTGCTCCAGGCTTGGGGTCACTTGTTAGAGCCTATGGCGAACACCTGCGAGGACTGCGGCGTGGTCGCCACGTCGATGGCACAGCTGGCCTGGATACGGCAGGTCTGGCACGTGGCGATGTGGTGCTGGCGAACTACGAGGCCGTCTCGGACTATCAATTGAGCTTCGGCGCCGTACCGTTTGTCGCCGCAATCCTCGACGAGGCTCAAAAGATCAAATCGCCCAAGGCTCGGGTAACGAATGCCACCAAAGCGCTGAACGCGGACTTCGTCGTCGCCATGACGGGCACGCCGGTCGAGAATCGTCTGGCCGATCTCTGGTGTATCGCGGATGCCGTTCAGCCCGGGGCGCTTGCAGACCTGAAGGAGTTCAGCGCCAAGTATGAGGTGGCAGGAGCAGACGTAGGAAAACTCAGAAGGTTGGTTTGGCACGAGGAGGGGGAGGCTGAAACAACGCCGCCAAAGATGCTGCTCAGGCGACTGAAGACCGACAAGCTTGAAGGGCTGCCAAAAAAGCATGAGCATGTGATCTCCATGCCGATGCCACCGCGACAGGCGGAGGCCTACGGGCGGGCGCTGGCCATGAAAGCGATATCTGGCCCAGAGGGAACACTCGGCATGATCCATGCGCTCCGTCGGATCTCGCTGCACCCTGTACTTCTGGAGGGCGGTGTTCGAAGCGAGGAGCTTCGTGTCGAGGACTCTGCGCGCATGGTGGCGACGCTAGAGGTGCTTGATCGGGTTTCAGAAGCAGGCGAGAAAGCACTCGTTTTTCTAGAGTCGCTCGATTTGCAGGACGCCGATCAGTTGCCCTTGTTGCTGAAGCGCCGTTACGGCCTGGCCCGACTGCCCATGGTTATCAACGGACAGGTGGCGACCGAAGCTCGACAAGCGCGTGTCAATGATTTTCAACGAGCGCGCGGCTTCGATGTCATGCTGCTGTCCCCAAAGGCTGGCGGCGTTGGCCTGACTCTGACCGCGGCGAATCATGTGGTGCACCTGTCTCGATGGTGGAACCCTGCTGTCGAAGACCAATGCTCTGACCGGGTCTATCGCATTGGCCAGACGCGCCCGGTCCACATCTACTACCCGCTTGCAGTGCTGCCCGGGGCGCAAGAGCACAGCTTTGATGTTCAGCTTCAGCGGCTGATGGACAGGAAGCGCAAGCTGGCTCAGGACCTGTTGGCGGCCCCGGCATTCACTCCCCAGGACTACCAAACGCTGATCACGGCAACCATGCGATCAGCAAGAGCAACCTCCTGATCGACCCAAGGGGACCTGAATCTTTATGCTCGGCTTGAACTCCATGTTGGCTACCGGATTGGGTCCGCTTTGGAACACCCAACGATGAAGAGCCGCATGGATGACTGCGCGGGTCAGTCGTCGGCTTCGGCCTTGCCGCTTTCCCGTGCTTTGACCTGCGCCTAGAACGCGATGTTGCTTGCGTGTGATCGGACTTTAGAACTACTTGCGACGGATTCCCAGGGGCAGCGTAGAGTCATTCAGCAGCTTTACTCTCGGCGCGATCTGAGGAACCGAATCGGGACGTAAATGTCCTGCTTCTTATGTGCTTCGACTAGCTCGCTCGCTTCGGCACGCGATATGGCGAGCGTTCTATCGCCGAGTCTGAGGCGCAGAGTATCAACATCAAACGACATAACCAGGCTGGGGCCAACCAGGCGATGGAAGACACGGGTTAACGGCTTCATGCAGCATCCTTTCAGTGATTCAAGTGACGGACTCGCGGGGCCCTTTGCCTCGCGCATCTCACGTGTATAGCGATCGCTTGTTCCGCGCCGATGCTGAGTGAATCGCAGGTCTTCGGTCCCTCAAAGTTGGGCCATGGACGCGGGAGCGTGAGCTGTTGTCAGACGGACTCGGCGCCTAGCTGCGATTCGCTGGCCGGCAAGCGGTGAGCCGATGGCAACGTACCAGAAGTGCGGACCGGTTCTCTTCGACGTTGCGGCCACATGGCTGTGGGCTGCACAACCGCGCTACTGAGATAAAGGACTGCGCTACACAAGCTTTAGCCATCCAACGGAATCGCTGTGTCATCAATCCCCCAATCAAACCTCCTCATCGACAAGAATGCGGTTTGCCTCCGCCTTCACTGTTCGGATCGAACCCTCGAAAAGATGGTTCGCGCGAGGCGATTCCCGCAGCCGTTGCGCCTGGGCAAGCGTGCGATGTGGGCTGAACAGGCCGTCGAACGCTGGTTGCAGGTTGCAATCGAGCCGCAACTGACATGGACACCAACATCGCGTGGCCGCGCGACTGGCATCCGAACGTAGGCGCCATTCCCTACCGCCAGAAGCGATGCCCTGTCGCATGGCCGGCACACCGACCCAACATCGGCCGGTGTGCGCTTCAGCTGTTACTGGCTCGGCGCGCGCGGAAGTCAACTTCAATGATGGCGGCGGTAGAAGCGCTGCCACCTTCCGTGCTCAAGCCAGTTGCCAGGCTTCCAGCAGCCTCGTGGGCATGCGCTTCGGCTGCGCCACGACTTTGGAGCAAAGGCGGCAAAGGGGTTTGAACCTCGGCAATCAACGGCCCTGCATTCAACTGTTGTTCCGCTTTGGACCGAATGGCATTCACGATTCGTTCGCTGCGGCGCTGACGAATCTCCTCTTCAGGTTCAACCTGCGTAGGCTGAATGAGCAGGACCGGGTCCAGCGGAGCAAGCCGGTCGAGCACTTCAAGCATGTCAGTCTGTGCCAAATTCACGTAAATCTGAGCCATTGTGATAGTTTTGTGGCCCAACAAGCGCTGCAACTGAGGCGCTGTCATACCCGCCCGCGCCAACCGTGTGGCAGCAACGTGGCGAAGATCTCGGAATTGCAGCTTGGGCAGACTTGCCTTGATCCGCACGCCGTCCCACGCCATGTCGAGTGCATTAGCCGAAATTGCAAACACCCGTCCGCTCAACCTTCGCGGCAGGCGTCTGAGAATCTCTGCGCTCGTTTGCGAAAGCGCGTGCACCACCGAGCCCGTCTTGCTTTTAACTTGCAGGGTCCGCGTCTCCAGGTTGATGTAGGACCAGTCGAGTGACAAGATGCTGTCCTTGCGCAGGGCTGTCTCCAGGGCCAGCGCGACCGCCACTTGAACCATGGGGTTGTCGCATTCGCTGGCTGCTTTCATGAGCGCCTGCACTTGCTCGCTGATCAGAACCACAAACCTCGATGCTGACTTACCCAGCTTGAGCCCGATACACGGATTTTTGAAGACCAGCCAGTTCCATTCGTTGACGGCGACGTTGAACATGTGGCGCAGCAGAGCAATCTCCTTTTGGATGGTGCTCGGCGAAAGACCCTCCTTGGACATGGCTGTCATGAGCTCACGGAGGTCACCAGTTGATATCGCATTGCAGCGCCTGTTGGCCAACTGCTTGATACGGCTGTAGGTCTCGGAGCGCAGCGCCTTGCGGCCCTCGTTGTGTTTGTCGAAAGCTGAGGGCACGAATTTGCGGGTACCTTCGACGACCGATCGATGGCCGACGCAAGTCGTTTCCACGTGCAGCGGTGGCATGTCTGCGGCTGCCCGGTAGTGGTTGATGCGATTCAGCTCTGCGGCGGCGCCTGCTTTCGTGACGGTAAAGACTGTTGCGTAGTAGCTCAGTGCTTGCGCAAGCGTGGCGCTAGTCGGGCCGCCGAGTTTGGCTTCATGCTCAGTGGCGCTCGCGGCGATGCCCAAGGTCTGCGCGATCCAGGTTCGGGCGTCATCATGTCGCTCAAAATCTCGGACCCTTCGCTTGCCTCCTGGCAGCGAAACAGAACTGCGCCATTTGCCGCGGTACTTGAACGGAGAGGGCAGGTTTTTAGCCATGGGCCTTCTCCTCGGTGCACAGAGCTGGGCCGCTTGGCTGGGTGTTGCAAACGAACTTCACGATCTTCGACTCCTTGAGACAAAGATGAGTGAAGTGCGACTGTTTATCCGCGGTGGACCGTTTGCGTGCAACGACGGCGGTCGTGTTCGCGCGAGTGCGCACGAGCGAAACGCTGAGGTTCTTAGGGGCGGCGAGAAAGCGACCGAGTGGTGGAGGGTGCGCCGAACGAGGCTTGCGGCCGTGCAGCGGACATGGCGTCGCGCTCGAAAAACGCGAGTAGCGGGAAAAGTTCACAGAAGCTCCTTTGCTGCGGAGCGGTAGCGAACTGAGCCGGGAGACGGCGATGTCTCAGGCGCCGTGGGTCGTGGCCGGTGCGCAAGGCAACCGGTTGGCCTGATAGCTATGCTGCGTGCAGACTGGGCTTTCTGCTAACAACTCTGCTAACACGCCGTGCCACCACGGGCCAAAAACAACAAAGGCCTTCCGAAGAAAGCCTTGTGAATCAACGTGTTGCGCCACTTTTGGGGTGGCTCCTCGACCTGGGCTCGAACCAGGGACCTACGGATTAACAGTCCGGCGCTCTACCGACTGAGCTATCGAGGAACGGTAGCCCACGATTATATGCAGAAATGAGGGCGGTCCAGCGAACCCGTCACAGCCGTGTTTCGAGACTGGCGCGCAGGGTGCGTGGGCTCAAGGGGTAGAGGTAGGCGTGGCCGAATTGGTAGGGCGCTTCTTGCCAAGCGCGGCGGTTGGTGGCGTTGTCCAGGTTGAGCCTGAATGTGTACGGTCGGCCTTGCCAGCGCGAGCTGTAGCGGGCTCCCAGGTCCAGGCGTGTCCAACCCGGCGTGGCGACGCTGTTGTCGGGTAACACCATGCGCGGGCCTTCGTGGCTGGCAAAGGCAAGCAAGGTGAGGCCAGGAACCTGCGGCAAACTCCAAGCAGCCTGGGCCTTGAGGCTTCGCTCAGGCACATTGGTGGGTTGCAGGCCGTTGAGAACAGGGTTGACTGATCCTTTGCGCTGCGCGCGCAGCCACATGCCGCTGCCGCGCAGGCTCCAATGCGCACCGCGCCATTCCAGTTCGGCCTCCAGGCCGCGATGGTGGCTGGTGCCATCCAATTGGCGTCGGCAGGGCGTACTGTCGCTGCAATCGTCTTGAGCCACATTGCCGCTTGAGACCAACACGTCGTTCCAGGCGGGGCGGCGAATGTCAAAAACTGCCGCGCGGCCGTCCCATGGGCCTGCGCGGTGTTTGAAGCCCAGTTCAAACTGCCGGCTCTTCAAGGCGGGCAGCGCTTCGCCTGCGTTCACGAAGCGCGCGCGGTTGGGTGTCACTTCGGTTTCAACGCCTTCGCCGGCACTGGCGTACAGCATCGGTGAGGCCGGTCCCATAGGCCGCCAGCTCGCTGCCAGCCACGGCGTGGTGAAGGTTTGAACGTAGAGTGTGCTGCGGCTGCCATCCGTGCGCACGCTGCTGCGGTTCAAGCGGCTGTGGCGCGCTCCTGCCCACAGAGTCAAATCTTCGGTCAGGTGGATGGCGTCTTGTAGGTGCAGCTCGGTGCTGTGCTCGTTGCGATTGGTGTTTTCATCGGTAAGGCTGGGGTCGGCCGGCAACACGCTAGACCCACTCAAATTGCCCACGCCTACCCAATTGAACGCCTGACGATTGAAATCAGCGGTTTGTCGACTGCTCACGACGCCTGCCTGCAAGCGATGCGCCACGCCCGCCCACACCTGTCGTGTACTGGCCGTCACTTGGGCCGCGTCGGCCGCACGCCGTTCACCTTCGCTGCGGTAGTCGTAGAGATCAAACTGGCCATCGCTGCAATAGACGTTGTAGACGTTTTCAGCAGAACAGCCAAATGGAAAGGCAATGCGATCTTCAGTGACCAAGCGCTGGCGCATGAGTGTGGCGACCAGCTCGGTCTGTTCGCTCAAGGTGTGTGTCACGCGCACTGATCCGGTGAGCCCTTGAAACACGACGGGCAGTGTCCATGCCTGGTTGTTGAGGTTGGTTCGGGGGTCCATGCTTGCCGCATCGGGCAAGCGTGTGCCCAAGAGGCTGAAGCCCGGCGTGCTGGGCTGGTTTTGTCGGCTGCTTTCCACCTCAACTTCCACCAGCGTTGCGCCCCAACGGCCGTCAACGGCCAAGGCCAGCAAATGGCGTTTGCCTCGGCTGTTGTTCGTTTGTGGCTCAAGTTGGCCGCCCGCCGCGTTCATACGCCAACCAAAGCGGGCATCGCTTCCAAAGCGCTCACCCAAATCCAGCGCGGCTTCGACCGTGGCGCGCTGGCTCCAGCTCAAACTGGCGTCTCTGAAATGACCAGTGGGCCGCTTGACCACGAAATTCACGAGGCCGCCGGGCGCGCTGACACCCGCTTGCAAGCCGCTGGTTCCCTTGAGCAGCTCCAGCGCTTGCTTGTTGGCTTGGCCGATGGCGGTTTCAGCGTTGATGGGCAGGCCGTCGCGGCGGAAGTTGCTGCGGTTGTCGAGCGTGTAGCCGCGCACCGCCAACTGGTTGATGTAGCCCGGCGCGTTGTAGGCGTCGGTTATATCCGCAAAAAGCCGTGTGATGTCACCCAGCCCTGAAATACCGGCGTCGGCAAGCTGGCCGCGTGTGATGACGCTGGCTGAGATGGGCAGTGCAGACAAAGGCACATCACCAAAACCGGCAATGCTGGCCGGTTGTTGCGCTCGGCTTCCGGTAATGGTGATTCGAACCGTGTTGTCGGCTTCCGCAAGCGCGGGCGTTGAAGCTGCGGTTGGGCTTTGTGCCAAGGCCTGCACAGACGCGAGTGCCAGCGCGCTGAAGGCGCCCACGTGCCTGTGACGCGGTTGCCGGAAGAATGTTGCCAATGTGGTTGATGCCATCGTTTGCTCCAGTCGATGGCAGGTGGGCATCGTCAAGGGCAAGCTCAGCGCGAATGGCTGTGGCGGTGCGCCTGTCGGCTGCTTCCCTGCGCGAGGATTACCTCAATCAGGTTCAAAGGGACTGTCTCAGTCGGCGCCCTGACGGCACCAACACCCCTAGCGAAGAAACTTGATTATGGGTCGGCACACGGCGCCTGCCGATGATCCGTGGTGCAAAAACAAACAAGCCCGCAGTGTTGCGGGCTTGTCGGGTGCGCCGGAATGGCGCGTACTTCAGTGCGCGGTTTAACGTTGCAGCTGATCGAGTTTGTCCTTGCGATCTTTCCACTCATCAGCATCGGGCAATGCCGCCTTGCTGCGGGTGATGCTGGGCCACTTGGTGGCCAGTTCAGCGTTCAGCTTGATGAAGTGCTGCTGGTCGTTGGGCACATCTTCTTCCGGCACGATGGCATTGACCGGGCATTCGGGAATGCACACCGCGCAATCGATGCATTCGTCGGGGTCGATGGTGAGGAAGTTCGGGCCCTCGCGGAAGCAGTCAACGGGGCAGACGTCCACACAATCGGTGTACTTGCAGCGGATGCAGGATTCGAGAACGACGTGGGTCATAAAAATGGGCGCCAAGGCCTGGGGGTTGGACGGAGGGCGCAAAAACGGCCGGCCCCATGCGGCCAGCCGAATGCCAGAACGGTGTGAATTCTAAGCGGCTGACAGCAAGCCGGTTCTGATCTGGGTCATGGCCCTGTTTGCCGTCATGAGCTGCCTTTGCCTGTCGTTTCATCCTGACTAATTCAGGGTTTCTTCAACCATCAAGGCGCCGCTGGTCCGGTGCGTGCTCGGGTCCACCACGATCATGGCGCCGGCGGCTTGGCTGTTACGGTAGGCCTGCAGCGGCAGCGGCTGCTGCAGCTCGACCTCCACAACACCAATGTCGTTGACGGCCAGGTGCTCGGCGGGCATTGGCTGCAAGGTCTGGATGTCGAGCCGGTGGACCAGCCGCGTGATGCGGGCCTGAACCCACCGATGGCCGTGGCGCACCCACAGGCGCCGGCCCGTTTCAGCGGCATCGGTGTCCAGCCAGGCCAAAGTGGCGCGAAAGCGCGAGACGGGTTCGACGCCGCCGGGGCTGACCAGCCAGTCGCCACGTGAAATGTCGAGCGGGCGGTCGAGCACCAGACCAGCAGACTGGCCGGCTTGAGCCGCAGCTACGGCTACGCCAGCCCTTCGCAGCGCCCGCACCACGGCCGACTGTTTGCTCGGCAACACTTGCACGGTGTCGCCTATGGTCACGCGGCCAGCCGCAAGTCGGCCCCAAAACACGCGCTGCGGGTTGGCGCCGGCTGTGTCATCGCTGTCATGACGCGCCACGTATTGCACCGGCAGTGCAAGTGCGGCTTGCGTGTCGTCTTGGGCACAGGGCAGTTTTTCCAGCAAGGATAGGAGCGAAGGCCCTTGGTACCAGGAGCCCTTGGCGGTGACTGCAATGTTGTCACCGCGCAAAGCAGAGACGGGCACGATGCCCGCTGACGCAAATCCCGCCGCCGTTGCAAAGTCAGTCAGTGCAGATGCTACGGCTTCAAACGCAGCCTGCGGCTCGCCCACGGCATCGAGTTTGTTGACTGCGAAGACGATGGACGGCACACGCAGGCGATGTGCCAGCAAAGCATGGCGCCGGGTTTGCGGCAGCAGGGCGACGGGTTGCGTTTGCCATTGCAGCTTGGTGATGTCCACCAGCACCACGACGGCGTCGCTGCCGGCCGCTGCCGTCACCATGTTGCGCGTGTACTGCTCGTGCCCTGGGGCGTCGGCAATGATGAATTTGCGCCGTGGCGTGGCGAAGTAACGGTAGGCCACGTCAATGGTGATGCCTTGCTCGCGCTCGGCTTCCAGGCCATCGGTTAACAGGGAGAGGTCCACTGCCTCGCCAGCGGCTTTGCTTTGTAGCTGATCCCATTGATCGGCGAGGATGGCTTTGCTGTCCAACAACAGGCGGCCGATCAGCGTGCTCTTGCCGTCGTCCACACTGCCAGCGGTGAGAAAGCGTAGGGCCTTATTGGGCGCTGCAATCGATGTGGGCTCGTTTAGAGCTGCGGCGGTGGCGATGTTCATCAGAAATATCCTTCTTTTTTACGCCGCTCCATAGCGCTGTCGCTCGCGCGGTCATCCATGCGCGTTGCGCCGCGTTCGCTGATGTTCACGGTCAGTGTTTCGGCCACCACTTCGGTGGCATGGGAAGCCGCGCTCTCCACAGGGCAAGTGCAGGTCATATCGCCCACGGTGCGAAAGCGCACCTGGACCGTTTCAACGGTTTCGTCAGCTGCCACGGGCGTCACGGACGTGACGGGAACCAGCAAGCCCTTGCGCCGGACCACGGGGCGCTCGTGCGCGTAGTACATCGCCGGCAGTGGGATGTTCTCGCGGGCGATATACAGCCACACGTCAAGCTCAGTCCAGTTGCTGATGGGGAAGACGCGGAAGTGCTCGCCAGGGCGCAGTTTGGTGTTGAACAAGGTCCACAACTCGGGCCGCTGCTCTTTGGGCTGCCATTGGCCAAAGCTGTCGCGGTGGCTAAAGATGCGCTCTTTGGCGCGTGCCTTCTCTTCGTCACGCCGCGCGCCACCGATCAGCGCGTCAAAACGATGAGTTTCGATGGCTTCGAGCAGGCTCACCGTTTGGTGGCCGTTGCGGGACTCCAATGGGTGTGCCAAGCGCACCGTGCCGCGCGCAATCGCATCTTCAACGCTCGCGACCACCAGGCGTTCACCCATCTGCTCCACGCGCTGGTCACGGAATTCAATGACCTCAGGGAAGTTGTGGCCGGTGTCCACGTGCAGTAGAGGGAAGGGCAGCCGGCCTTTGAAGTTATTCCCGCCCACATGTTGCTTGAAGGCCTTTTCAGCCAAGCGCAGAACCACGCAAGAGTCCTTGCCACCACTGAACAACAGTGCGGGGCGCTCGAAAGAGGCCGCTACTTCGCGCAGGATGAAGATGGCCTCTTCTTCCAGCCCATCCAGGTGGCTGTGGTCGATGTCGGGCAGCAAGCGGCTGTGGCGTTCGGGTGCATTCATGGCGAGCATTAACTATTGAGTTTCGTGAACATGCAGACCGCACTCTTTGCGGCTCTCGACTTCCCACCACCAGCGGCCCGCACGAAAAGGTTCGCCAACGGCAATGGCGCGGGTGCAAGGCGCGCAGCCAATGCTGGGCATGAACTCGTTGTGCAGTGTGTTGTAGGGCACATCGTGCAGGCGGATGTAGTGCCAAACATCAGCCCAAGACCAATCGGCCAGGGGGTTGAACTTGGTGCGGCCGTCAGCGTCAACTTCTGATAGAGGCACATCGGCGCGGTTGTCGCTTTGGTCTCGGCGCAAGCCCGTGACCCAAGCCGTGCGGCTGGCCAACATTGTTTTGAGTGGAGCCAGCTTGCGCAGGCTGCAGCAGGCCTTGCGCAGCTCCAGGCTTTCAAACATGGCCTTGGGCCCATGCAGGCCTACGAACTGCACCACCGCCTGTGCCTCAGGCGCGTGGCGCTCCAGCGGTAATCCGTAGTGCGCTTCGAGCTGGTCCATCAAGGCCAAGGTTTGCGGGTGCAGCGCGCCAGTGTCCAAAGTGCCCAGCGCGATGGGCACTTTGTGGCGCGCGATCATGTCGGTCAGCACCATGTCTTCGGCGCCCAGGCTGGTTGCTTGCACGATGCGGCCGGGGTGCGCCGCTGCTGCGTCATGCAGGCGACTGCGGGCTTGTTCAACGCGTTGTTCGAAGCCCGCTTGTTTGCGCGCGTACAAGGCAATGGCGTTCATGATCCAGACCCTTGTACGGCCGCCGCAGGTTCACCACCCGCGCGCGCCCACCGGGCTTGGCGGGCGGGTGAAAAAATGGGCTCCGCCGCAAGAGCATCGCTTTGGTAATGGGCTTTGAAAAAGGACAACGCGCGTTCCGCAGCCTGCAGGTTTTGGTCGGCACGCAACAAGGCCGCATCAAAACCCGTGCGCAGCAACAAGGGCACCATGTCCACCAACACTTCGCCGGTTGCGCGAATTTCGCCTGCAAACCGGTGGCGCGTTCGCAGCAGCCGGGCCTGGCTGTAAGCACGGCCGTCCGTCCATTTAGGGAAATGCAGCGCGATCATCGCGACGCGTGGCAAGTCGGACAACAGGGCGTCCAGTTCGGCGTCATTGGGCACTGCAATCCCAACCGGCTGTTGCGCTGGCCATGCGGCGCGTTGCTTGAGCCAGTCTTGCAGGGTGAACAGCGCGTGTGCGGCTGGCGCTCGAGGCGTTGCAGGCGTTTCAGGCGTTGCAGTTTTGGGTCTTGCGACGACAGCCGGCAAATCCCCCGCGCTGGCCTGCCAGGGGTCTTGTTGAATGTTGATGAAGTTCATCCGGGGCTGCTCACTGCACAGCGGTGGTTTGGCGCACGACGTCGGCGGCGGCGCGGAAGGGCGCTGTTCCCAGACGGCGCGCGGTGTCGATGAAGCGCTCTGCCGGGCTGAGGCGATTGGCCAGGTAGGTTTCGACCACGGCTTCCACAGCGTCAACCACCTCGTCGGCGGCGAATGAAGGCCCGATCACTTTGCCGGCCACGGCCGCGCCGCTCAGGCTGCTGCCGTCAGATCCACCAACCGTCACTTGGTACCACTCGGCGCCGTCTTTATCGACGCCCAAAATGCCGATGTGGCCACTGTGGTGGTGGCCGCAACTGTTCATGCAGCCGCTGATGTGGAGGTCGATATCGCCAATATCGTTGAGCGTGTCCAGGTCATCAAAGCGTTCGTTCAAAGCTGCGGCAATCGGCAGCGATCGGGCATTGGCCAGCGCGCAGAGGTCGCCACCCGGGCAGGCGATCATGTCGGTCAGGGTGCCGATGTTGGGCGTGGCAAAACCCAGTTCGCGCGCCGCCATCCACAGCGCGCGCAGGTCGGCTTCACGCACCCAGGGCAGCAGGAGGTTCTGATCGTGCGTGACGCGCAACTCGCCTTGGCTGAAGCGCTCGGCCAAGGCGGCAGCCGCGTCCATTTGGTCGGCCGTGACATCTCCGGGTGGAAGCCCCGCACGTTTGAGCGACAGCGTAACAGCACGCAGTCGATTCACACGGTGCGCATGGCTGTTGCGCGCCAGCCAGCGGGTATAGGCGGGCAGTGCTTCGCTACCTGAACTGGCCTGCAAAGCTGTCGCTGGTTTGAGGTGTTGGGGCACTTCGAAGCAAGCCGCGACACGGTCCAGTTCAGCTTGCGGAATCAATTGCTCATGACCTTGCGGGTCGTCGCGCAGGATGGCGGCGAACTCGGCGTTCACCGCGTCAAAAAATGCCTGCCCTTCAGCTTTGACGAGGATCTTGATTCGCGCTTTGTAGAGGTTGTCGCGCCGACCGTAGCGGTTGTAGACCCGAACTATCGCTTCCAGGTAGATCAGGATTTGCTGCCAAGGGACAAAGTCGGCAATGCGCGGCGCGATGATGGGTGTGCGGCCCATGCCGCCACCCACAAAAACGTCGAAGCCCACCTCGCCCGCAGCGTCGCGGCGCAACTGCAGGCCAACATCGTGCCAGCGAATGGCAGCGCGGTCCTCGGTAGCGCCGCTGACGGCAATCTTGAACTTGCGCGGCAAAAACGCAAACTCCGGGTGCAGCGTGCTCCATTGCCGCAGGATCTCGCAGTAAGGGCGCGGGTCAACGACCTCGTCGGGTGCAACGCCGGCGAGCGCATCGCTGGTGATGTTACGGATGCAATTGCCGCTGGTTTGGATGCCGTGCAGGTCCACTTCGGCCAGCAGGTCCATCACGTCGGCGCTGCGCTCCAACGGAATCCAGTTGAATTGGATGTTTTGCCGGGTGCTGAAGTGGCCGAAGCCGCCGCGTTCGTTGGGCGCGCCTTCGTCTTGGAGGTCGAACTCGCGCGCGATGCGAGCCAGCATACGCAACTGGCGTGAGCTCAGTTCGCCGTAGGGCACGGCCACGCGCAGCATGGGGGCATGGCGTTGCACATACCAGCCGTTTTGCAGGCGCAAAGGGCGAAAGGCTTCGTCAGGCAATTCGCCGGCCAGATGGCGCTGCAATTGGTCGCGGTACTGGGCTGCGCGGGCGCGCACAAACTGGCGGTCAAAGGCGGTATAGCGGTACATGTTCTCGGCGCTGCGGTCAGAGCCAAGACTCTAGGATTCACGTCTTATGCTGTAAAGAACATGTTTGTTTGAAGATAATTACTTGGAGGAATTAACGCTTGGCTGAAGCAAGCTACACAGTCTCGAGCGGGTTGCGTGCAAAGTGCTGCGCACAAAAGAAAACGGGCCCAGCGAACTGGGCCCGAAAGACTGTAAAAGAGGAGTTTTACAAGTCTGTGGAGTCAACCTTCCGAGAGTGCAGGCCGGCGAGGAAACCGAACCTGCCCTGGCTCAGAGAGGCAATCGAACAGAAAAGTTCCGTTCGAAAATTTCAACTTCTTAAACCGTGGCGCGGCGGCTCTTGGCGCCAGCAGCCTTGACAGCGGTGGTCGTCATGGTCTGGAAGTTGGCTTCGGCCACGTCGGCGGCTTGCTTGGCAGCTTTCTGAACGCTTTCCAGAGCGTTGTTGGCAGCAGCAACAGCCGACTTGACCAAGCTCACAGCGCTTTCCGTGCCGGCCGGTGCGTTTTTCACAGCGCCGTCAACCATGGACATGAACTTCTTCTGTGCGTCGGCAAACTGGCCTTCAGCCACTTTCGTGACTTCGCTGCCGGTGGCGGCGGTGATGTCGTACACGTGGCGGCTGTAAGCGGCGGCCTTTTCGGCAACCGGCTGCAGCAGCGACTGTTGCAGAGCGAGCAGTTCTTGCGCGTCTTTGACAGACAGGGCGGCTTTGGTGTTTTGGCTGGCTTCAACCAGGGCCACCTTGGCCACTTGCATGTTCAGGTCAACCAGCTTTTCCAGGCCGGCGTAGGCTTTGGCAGTCAGGCCGAACAACACTTCAACATTGGCCTTTTGGGCGGCGGCGATTTGCTCAGGGGTCAGGTAGGACATGATGTGCTCCATTTAAAAGTAGATTTCAAGGACAGTGGGACTTTGCATGATTGCTGCGGTGCAGCATGAAACGAAGTATAGGGTTCTCCAGGACGATTGCAAGCACTTTTTGCTGCATCGCAGCAAAATAGATGCGTTGATCTAACACCTCTCCATGCAGGCCTTTCATGCCGACACCGTTGTGCCCGCCTTGCCACTGGGCCACCCGTTCCCCATGGGCAAGTACAGTCTGCTGCGTGCGGCTGTTGATTCAATGCCCGGCGGCATCCGTGTGTTGGAAGCGGCGCCCGCCAGCGAAGGTGAATTGGCCTTGGCGCACGAGCCCGCTTGGATAGAGGCGGTGATGCACGGCACCACCACCTCCGCGCAGCAGCGGGAAATTGGTTTCCCGTGGTCGCCACGGATGGTCGAACGGGCGCGGCGCTCGGTGGGTGCCACCATCGCTGCGGCGCGGGCCGCGATGTTTGCGGGCGAAGGGGTCGCCGCCAACCTGGCCGGTGGAACGCACCACGCCTACACCCACAAGGGCAGTGGCTACTGTGTTTTTAACGATGTGGCTGTCGCCGCGCGATTGATGCAAGCGGAATGGCGGCGGGGCCAGCCGCTTGGCGCTGCGGCGGCCTTGTTGCGCGTGCTCGTGATCGACCTCGATGTTCACCAAGGCAACGGCACGGCCTCGATTTTCAGCGCCGACAGCTCGGTTTTCACGATGTCCATGCACGGTGCACGCAACTTCCCCTTTCGCAAAGAAGCCAGCGACCTGGATGTGGAGCTGCCCGACGGAACCGCCGACGAGGCTTACTTGGCAGCCCTTCATGAGGCATTGGCAGCCTGCGAGAACCGCATGCGCAGCGACCCACCGGGGCTGGCTTTCTACTTGGCCGGCGCCGACCCGCACGAAAACGACCGCTTGGGTCGTTTGAAAATCAGCGCTCAGGGCCTGGCCCTGCGCGATGAGTTGGTTTTCACCTGGCTGCGCGAGCGCCGCATCCCAGTCGCCGTGTCGATGGCCGGCGGCTACGGGCGTGATATCAACATCACGGCAGACATTCATTACCGGACGCTGGAGCTGGCCTGCGCGAGTTGGCGCCAGTGGACGGCAGAATGCCCGACATGAGCATCACACCGCAAACCACCCAAGCCGTCGACGAGGCCATCACCTCGCGGCGATCCATCCGTGCTTTTCTGGCGACGCCGGTGTCCACCAAAACGGTGGTGGACATTTTGAGAGTAGCCTCGCGTGCACCCTCGGGCACCAACACACAGCCCTGGAAAGTCACTGTACTGACCGGCGCGGCCTTGAAAGACTTGTCGGCGCGTGTGCGGGCCGCGTTTGATGACCCGGCTCAACGCAGCGACCATGTCGAGGAATACGCCTACTACCCGACCGAGTGGCGCAGCCCCTACATCGACCGGCGCCGCAAAGTGGGGTGGGACCTCTACAGCCTGCTGGGCATCGGCAAGGCTGACAAGCAGCGCATGCACGAGCAGCATGGCAAAAACTACGCTTTCTTTGACGCGCCCGTGGGCCTGATCTTCACCATCGACCGCGTCATGCGCCAAGGCAGTTGGCTGGATTACGGCATGTTTTTGCAGAACGTGATGGTGGCCGCGCGTGCCCGGGGTCTGGATACTTGTCCCCAAGCCGCCTTCACGCAATTCCATCGTTTGATTTCGCAGGCGCTCAAGCTGCCACCCGAAGAAATGGTGGTGTGCGGCATGGCTCTCGGCTTTGCTGACCCAAGCGCCATCGAAAATTCCTTGGTTACCGAACGGGAGCCCGTTGCAGGATTTACGCGCTTTGTCGACCAGCTATGAAGAAGCCATCCGTACTGGTCGCAAGGGCCATCTTTCCCGAAACCCTGCAACGCTTGCAGCGGCATTTTGAAGTTGACTTCAACGCCGACGACTCGGTGTGGTCCGCCCAGCAACTCGGCGAACGCCTGGGCGACAAAGTGGGCGTGCTGGCCACGGGCAGTGAGCGGTTTGACGCAGGCGTGCTAGCGCGCCACCCGCAACTGCGCGTGATTGCCAACATGGCCGTGGGCTACAACAACATTGATGTGCCCGCTTGCACGGCACAAGGGGTGCTGGCAACCAATACGCCCGACGTGTTGACCGAAACCACGGCTGACTTTGGTTTTGCCTTGATGATGGCCACGGCGCGGCGCATCACCGAGTCAGAGCATTTCTTGCGGCGTGGCGAGTGGACCAAATGGTCCTACGACATGATGATCGGCAGTGACATTCACGGCGCCACTTTGGGCATTCTGGGCATGGGCCGCATCGGTCAGGCCATTGCAAGGCGCGGTGCCCTGGGTTTTGGCATGAAGGTGGTCTACCACAACCGCAGCCGCTTAAGCCCGGCGTTGGAGTCCAGCCTTAAAGCAACTTGGGTCGACAAGGCCGCCTTGCTGCGCCAGGCCGACCATCTGGTGCTGGTGCTCCCGTATTCAGCCGAGAGCCACCATGCTATCGGCGCGCCTGAATTGGCGCAGATGAAAACCACTGCCACACTCACCAATTTGGCGCGCGGCGGCATTGTTGATGATGCCGCTTTGGCCCAGGCGCTTCGCTTACGCCGCATTGCGGCAGCCGGGCTGGATGTCTTTGAAGGCGAACCCCAAGTGCACCCCGAGTTGTTGACCGTCCCCAATGTGGTCTTGACGCCGCACATCGCCAGCGCCACGCTGGCCACGCGGCGCGCCATGGCGGAACTGGCTGCCGACAACTTGGTGGCCGCCCTCACACGCCAGCGCCCGCCCACGCCGGTCAACCCCGAGGTGCTGCGGCAATCGCGTTGGCAGTGAATTTGCCGGCCGCCCAGCACCGGCACGTGACAATCGCCGCATGATCGATCCCGACTTGTGGCGCTGGGTGGCGCTGATTGCGCTGTTGCTTCTGGTGGTCTTACTGGCTGTGGTGGTTTGGCTGTGGTCGGCGCGCGGGCGTACAGCACCGTTGGGCCAATTGGAACGAGACATTCGCGACGGCCTGGACCGGCAAGCGCAGTCCAACCGGGCTGACCTGAGCAACCTGCAGCGGGTGTTGCTCACACAAAGCGGTGACGTCGCGCGCACCCAGAACGAGCAGATCGATTCCTTTCGCACCCAATTGGCGCAAACCCAGCAACAGATGGAGTCGTCGCTGCGGCGCTCCAGCGAAGTGCTGGTGGAGCAATTGCAACGTCTGGCTGAAAGTAACGACCGACGGCAGGCTGAAATGCGGCAGACCGTTGAACAACGCCTGGTGGCCCTGCAAGAGGGCAACGAGAAAAAGCTCGACCAGATGCGCTCAACGGTGGACGAGAAGCTGCACGCCACGCTGGAGCAGCGCTTGGGCGAAAGCTTCAAGCAGGTGGCCGACCGGCTGGAGCAAGTGCACAAGGGCTTGGGCGACATGCAAAGCCTGGCGCGCGACGTGGGCTCGCTCAACCGCGTGCTTACCAATGTGAAGACCCGCGGTGTTTATGGTGAAGTGCAACTGGCAGGCTTGCTTGAACAGGTGTTCACGCCTGAGCAATACGCCGCCAACGTCGAAACCGTGCCGGGCAGCGGCGCGCGTGTGGAGTTTGCCGTGCGCCTGCCGGGCCGGGGCGATACGGCGCAGCCTCTGTGGTTACCCATCGATGCCAAATTTCCGCGCGAAGACTACGAGCGGCTGCTGGATGCGCAAGACCGCGCCGACCCGGTTGCTGTGGAGTCCGCCTCGCGCGCCATCGAGCACCGCATTCGCCTCGAAGCCAAGACCATCCGCGAAAAATATCTGGCGGCGCCGCACACCACCGACTTCGGCATTTTGTTTGTGCCTACAGAAAGTCTGTACGCCGAAATTTTGCGGCGCCCTGGCTTGGCTGAAGCCATGCAGCGCGACCACCGCATCTTGTTGGCTGGCCCAACCACTCTGCTGGCCACCCTGAACAGCCTGCAAATGGGCTTCCGCACCTTGGCTTTGGAAAAGCGCAGCGCCGAGGTTTGGCAAGTGCTGGGTGCGGTCAAAACTGAGTTTCAGAAATTCGGCGAGGTTTTGGCCAAAACCAAGAAAAAACTCGAAGAGGCCAGCAGCACCATCGACGTGGCCGAAACCCGCACGCGGGCCATGGAGCGGCGCCTGCGCTCTGTGGAAGCGATGCCCGAAGCCGGCACGCGCGAGATGTTGCCTGGCCTGGACGATGCAGATGGGGGCTGATGTCCGCCGCGCCTGAAGCCAACGCTTCAGGCTTGTCTGGCAAGCTGGTGGTGGCGCTGGTCCTGGGCCAGCTGGGTGTGCATTCGTCCATGTCGGGGTTTCGCATGGCCGCGCCCTTGCAGGCCCTGAATGAAGGTGCGGGCACCGGCACGGTCGGTCTGGTTGTGGCACTTTTTGCGCTGGCGCCCGTGCTGCTGGCTTTGCATGCCGGACGCATGGCGGACCGATACGGTTTTCACCGGCCGATGCGGGTTGCGGTGGGGCTGGCGATGGCAGGCGCTTTGATGGCTGTGGCCTCAACCCGCGTTCAAGGCTGGGCACATGTCGGTCTATTGGGCATCGGCGCACTGCTGTCGGGCGGTGGGGCGAATTTTGGTGTCCTGGCCATTCAGCGCACGGCCGGGCTTGCAGCGCGCGACGCAACCGAACGCGTGCGCCTGTTCAGTTGGTTGGGTGCGGCGCCTTCCCTGGCCAATGTGCTGGGCCCAGTTGCCGTGGGTTTGTTGATTGACTGGGCTGGCTTCTCTGCAGCCTATGGGTTGGTGTTGCTTTTGCCCCTCATGACCCTTTGGGCTATTCGTCAGGTGCCCAGCGTCGCAGCACGGGCCGAGCCAAGCGCTGGAGCCACACAGGCTTCATTTCTCAGCCTGCTGCAGGTTCCCGGATTGAAGCGCTTGCTGGCCGTCAATTGGCTGCTGGCCATTTGCTGGGACGTTCACGGCTTCGCCGTGCCGGTGCTCGGCCACAGCTTGGGTTTCAGCGCGTCTACTATTGGTTTGATTTTGGGCACGTTCACGCTCAGCGTGACGCTCGTACGCCTGGCCGTGCCTTTGCTGGCGCATCGCCTTCAGGCCGCTACGGCGGTGACCACTTCGATGGTGGGCACGGCGTTGATCTACGCAGCCTATCCGTTTTCCAGCACGCCCTGGATGATGGCCACTTGCTCGGCCTTGCTGGGTATCACCTTGGGCAGCACGCAGCCCATGATCATGACCATGCTGCACCACCTCACCCCCAACGGGCGCCATGGCGAATCGCTGGCACTTCGATCCATGGCTATCAACATGTCCAGCGTGTTGATGCCTCTTGCATTTGGCGCACTGGGTTTGGCCCTGGGTGCGGGCGCCTTGTTCTGGCTTGTAGGGGGCGCCGTAGGCAGCGGTGCCTGGCTGGCGCGGCGCTTGCGCTAGGCCGCATCCAGCGCCCAAGGACTGGACCGTCTTGGCAGTCTGGGCAGTGGTGCTCAGATGGCTTTCTTGACGCCTTGTGCCCGCTCGGCGGCATCGACCGTGTTGACCAGCAGCATGGTGATGGTCATGGGCCCGACACCACCCGGCACCGGCGTGATCCATCCAGCCACTTGCGACACGCCTGCAAAGTCCACATCGCCACACAGCTTGCCGTGTTCGTTGCGGTTGATGCCCACATCGATAACGATGGCACCCGTCTTCACCATGTCGGCCGTCACTGTGTTGCGGCGCCCCACGGCAGCCACCACGATGTCGGCTTGGCGAACATGCGCTGCCAAGTCGGACGTGCCGCTGTGGCAGACCGTTACGGTGGCATGCGCCTGCAACAGCAGCAAGGCCATGGGCTTGCCCACCGTGTTGCTGCGCCCAATGACCACCGCATGTTTGCCTTTGATGCTTTGCCCGGTGCTCTCAATCAGCTTCATGCAGCCAAAGGGCGTTGCGGGGCGCAAACCGGGCAGGCCCGTCATCAGTTGCCCTGCGCTGTGCACTGAAAAGCCGTCCACGTCTTTTTCAGGCGCGATGGCTTCGATCACAGCGTTGGGGTCGAGGTGCGCCGGCAAGGGCATCTGAACCAGAATGCCGTGGATGCTGGGGTCGCTGTTCAGCGCACGCACCCGCTCGAGCAATTCGGCTTGCGTGAGGCTGGCGGGGTAGTTTTCAAGCACCGAGTGCAGGCCATGGTCGGCACAGGCCTTGACCTTGTTTCGCACGTAAACCGCGCTGGCGGGGTCGTCGCCCACCAAGATGACAGCCAAGCCGGGTTTATGGCCTGCCGCAGCCAGCGCGGCCGCGCGCAGCCCAACCGCAGCGCGAACCTGTTCTGAAAGGGCCTTGCCATCAATGAGTTGAGCGGTCATGGTGCGGGTGCCAGAAACGAACAAGGCCGCTGGTACAGCGGCCTTGGCGGGGTGAAAAAACCATCAGGCCTTGCCTTGGGCGCCCAATGCAATTTTGAGCAAATCAGCCACGGTATTGGCGTTGAGCTTTTCCATGATGTTGGCGCGGTGCGCCTCCACCGTCTTGATGCTGATGCCCAGGTCGTCCGCGATTTGCTTGTTCAGACGGCCTGCCACGATTCGCTCCAGCACTTGGCTTTCACGGGTGGTCAGGCGGCCCAGCAGGGCGTCGCGGCTGGCGGCTTCTTGGTGGTGGCTGAAGGCACTGCGGGCTTCATCCAACATGCGTTCAACCAAGCTCAGCAAATCTTCTTCTTTGAAGGGCTTTTCGATGAAATCCATCGCGCCTTTTTTCATCGTATTCACAGCCATCGGCACATCGCCATGTCCGGTGATGAAAACGATAGGAAGCGGGCTCTTGCGTTCGAGCAGGCGGTCTTGCAGCTCAAGGCCACTCATGCCATCCATACGGATGTCGGCTATCAGGCAGGCCACCTCACGCGGGTCGAAACGGGAGAGAAACGACTCTGCGGAATCAAAACACTTGACGCGGTAGTCTTTGCCTTCCAGCAACCACTGCAATGAATCGCGAACAGCTTCGTCATCGTCAACGACGTACACAGTACCTTTTTTGGGGATCAGGCTCATGCTTTGGAGGGGGCCGTGGGCAAGGTAGATGATGACGATGATGCGCCGGTCTGCGCGGGCTTGTCGGTGTCGCCACGTTGCGCTACATCAACAGGCAGCGTGAAGGCGAAGCGACAGCCGATAACCGTGGAGGCATTGTAGAGGTTCTGCGCGCGCATCCGGCCCTGGTGCGACTCCACAATCGAGCGGCACAGCGACAAGCCGATGCCCAAGCCTTCGCTTTTGGTTGAGAAGAAAGCTTCGTACAAGCGGTTGATCACGACATCGGGCAAGCCGGGGCCGGCGTCGGTGACGCTGAACTCAATAACGCCGCCTTCGTCAGCCGTGTGGCGCGGCACCACGCGCAACTCGATGTTGCGGCGGTTGGCAGGCAACTGCGCGGCGTCAATGGCTTCGGCACTGTTCTTCAGCAGGTTCAACAGAACTTGCTCGATCAAGATCGGGTCCACATGCAGCTGGGGCAGGTGTTGTGCCACGTAGCTGCGAATCGTCACATTGCGCCGGCGCAAGGCGATGCCAGCCAGTTCCACCGCATCTTCAACCACATCGCGCGCATGCACGGCCTGGCGTTGAGGCTCGCTCTTTTTCACGAAGGCTCGAATGCGGTGGATGATTTGCCCGGCGCGTTCGGCCTGGTGCGCCGTCTTGCGCAAAGCCGTGATGAGATCGTCTTTGGCGATGGAATCTGCATTCACGCGGCTGACCATGCCGTTGCAGTAATTGCTGATGGCTGTCAGCGGCTGGTTGAGTTCATGCGCAACCGTGGATGCCATTTCTCCCATGGTCATCAAACGGCTGGTGATGGCCTCGCGCTCGGCTTGCTGCGCCGCCTGCTCTTCAGCCTTGAGGCGCGCAGTAACGTCCGTCGCAATCAACATCTGGGCCAGGCTGCCGTCGGTCCACTGCAGGTAGCGCGAGCGGACATCAAACCACTTGTTGAGGCTCTCAACGTAGATCTCTCGGTGCTCGCCACCACGGTCGGTGAGCTCTTCGGCGGGTAAACCCGAGAGGTCGTCAACAGCATCTTGCGACAGGTGGTCGAAATTGCTCAGCGACTGGCTGCCGGACAGTTGCGCATGCCCGCGTGCATCAGCGCCAAACCACAAACGGTAGGAGCGGTTTGCAAAGAGCAACTCTTGTTGCTGCACTGCTAGCACCGAAACCGATGCATCCAAGCCTTCCAGCACGGTCGTGAAACGCTCGTGCGAAGCCGAGAGCTGGTCGCGAATGCGCTTGGCCTCCGTGATGTTGGTCATCGACGTCATCCAGCCGGCTTGCTGCCCTTTGGGGTCGATCAAGGGCGAGACGTAAAGCCGTGCGTCAAAAATCTGGCCGTCTTTTCGCCGCAGGCGCACTTCGATGCCGCTGGCTGGGCTGCGGCCTTGCATTTCCTGGTCCAGCAGGCGTTGGTTTTCTTCGATCCGATCCGCCGGCCAATAGGGGAAGGGCGGGCGCAGCCCCAGCAGTTCGGCCTCTGTGAAGCCGCTCATCTGGCAGAAGGCAGCGTTGACATAAGTGATGCGGCCGTCCATGTCCAGCGCGCGCATCCCGGTGAGCATGGAGTTTTCCATCGCGCGGCGAAACTGGGTTTCTTGCACCAGCGCCGACTGGATTTGCCCGCGCCGGCGCATGTGCCGCCAGCTCACCAGCAACATCCAGACGGTCAGTACAGACAGCGCGGCGACCATCCAGAACAGCGTGTTGCTGATGAGGCCGATCGACGCGCGCCAACCTTCGCCACGCACAAGCAAGCCGTTCAAGGCCGGCGTCAGCGGTGCGTCGTAAACGATGGCAGCGCGGGCACGCCCGGGTTTGGCCAGCATGGACGAGGTACTGGCCAACACATCGTGTCCATCGCTGACGATGGTCATGATGTGACGGCGCGCCACGTCCAGCGGCACAAACTGCCGCAGCAATGCGTCAACCGAATACTCGACAAGCAACACGCCCGTGAAGCGGCCTCGGTCGACCATGGGCACGTGCAACTGAAAGATGGGCGCACCCGCTGCGTCGCGGAAGCCCGAGGTGTACACGGCGTGGCGCGCGTCGCGTGCCGCTCGAAAGGCCAGCTCAGCGGGTGTGCCGGAGCCGTCTACGGGCAGCGAAGAGGCAGCCAGTTCGGGTGCTGCGGTCAGTTCGGATTGATAGCTGGGTGAGCGGTGCGTGGCGCGCACTTGGCGGCGTGGTGACACCCAGTGCACCAGGTTGATTTCCGGGCGGTCTCGCACGAAGGCGAACACTTGACCTGAGAAGTCGTCGCTGTCGATTTCGCGTGCGGCCAATTCGCGCGCAATGCGATAAACCTGCTCTTGATTGCCGATCAGGCGCAAGCCGATTTGCTGTTGCGTGATTTCCGTGTCGCGGCGAACCGACTCGGTTTCGCGCTCCATTTCCTCATTGCGCAGGTACCAGAAGGCCAAGATGATGGCGGCGAGAAAAAGCAAGACCGAGGTCAGGGGGCCCAAGGTGGCCAAACGGTCTTGCCGCGAGGGCGACTGTTGCTTCCACCAACGGTTCAGCAAGCGCTGCAATCGAGTCGATTCGGTCGGTGGCAGCGAGGGCAAGGGCTTGGAGGGCGCGGACATCGTTTGAATTATCCGATTCGTGCGTTGTACTTCTACAGGACGCTGGGCTCAGGCATGCTGGGGGCTGCGGCACATCAAAACTTCATAATATGAAATGCATAGCCATAATTTGAAATTGTCATAGTCATATGCGACACTTTGCGCTGACCCGGCCAAACGACCTCTTTCAAGAGGCATCAGGCCTGGGGCAGACTCAACAACACGGCATCGCCCACCAGGAGACAAAACCCATGTCCGGCGCCCCCGAATCCGCACGTCCTTCCGCAACCGCTGACACTGATGCTCTGGAGACACGCGAGTGGCTCGATGCGCTGGAAGCCGTGATCGCAGCCGAAGGCAAAGACCGCGCCCACGAGCTGCTTGAACGCTTGTTGGAACACGCCCGGCAGCACAGCATTGACTTGCCGTTTTCAGGCAACACGGGTTACGTCAACACCATCGAGCCGGCGGAAGAAGAGCACAGCCCCGGCAATCTGGAGCTGGAAGGCCG
Organism: Rubrivivax sp.; assembly: GCA_965249635.1. Classification (GTDB taxonomy): domain Bacteria; phylum Pseudomonadota; class Gammaproteobacteria; order Burkholderiales; family Burkholderiaceae_C; genus Rubrivivax. The sequence goes on from OZ252249.1 coordinate 2,193,530, forward strand.
CTTGCGCGCCTACATGCGTTGGAATGCCATGGCCATGGTGGTGAAGGCCAACCGCCTGAACCCCGCTGACGGTGGCGACTTGGGCGGCCACATCAGCTCATTTGCTTCGCTGGCGCACATGTTTGCAGCCGGTTTCAACCACTTTTGGCACGCCGACAGTCCAGACCATGGCGGCGATTGCCTCTACATCCAAGGCCACAGCGCACCTGGCGTCTACGCCCGCGCTTACCTTGAAGGCCGCCTGACCGAGGAACAACTGCTCAATTTCCGCCAGGAAGTGGACGGTAAGGGCCTGTCCAGCTACCCGCACCCCAAGCTGATGCCTGAGTTCTGGCAGTTTCCCACCGTCTCCATGGGCCTGGGGCCCTTGATGGCGATCTACCAGGCGCGCTTCCTTAAATACCTGCATGCACGCGGCATTGCCGACACCAGCAAACGCAAGGTGTGGGTCTTCTGCGGCGACGGGGAAATGGACGAACCGGAATCGCTGGGCGCCATTGGCCTGGCTGCGCGCGAGGGCTTGGACAACCTGATCTTTGTAGTCAACTGCAATCTGCAGCGCCTGGATGGTCCGGTTCGCGGTAACGGCAAGATCGTGCAAGAACTCGAAGGCGAGTTTCGCGGTGCCGGCTGGAATGTCATCAAACTGATCTGGGGCAGCAACTGGGACCCGCTGCTGGCGCGCGACAAAGACGGCGCGCTGCGCAAGATCATGATGGACACCCTGGACGGCGACTACCAAGCGTTCAAGGCCAATGACGGCGCCTTTGTGCGCAAGCACTTTTTCGGCCGTGACCCGCGCACCCTGGAAATGGTGGCCAAGATGTCGGATGCCGACATCTTTGGCTTGCGCCGTGGTGGCCACGACGCCGGCAAGGTGTACGCGGCCTTCCATCGGGCCGTTAACCATCAAGGTCAGCCGACCGTGCTGTTGGTCAAGACGGTCAAAGGCTGGGGCATGGGCAAGGCCGGTGAGGGCAAAAATACCGCCCACCAGGCCAAGAAGTTGTCTGACGACGACCTGCGCCACTTCCGCGACCGTTTCAACCTTCCGATTCCCGACGCGGAACTGTCCAAGATTCCGTTCTACAAACCGGCCGACGACACGCCGGAAATGAAGTACTTGCACGAGCGCCGCAAAGCGCTCGGTGGTTACTTGCCAGCACGCCGCGCCAAAAGTGACGAGAGCTTCACGGTGCCCGCGCTGGAAACCTTCAAAGTGGTGCTGGAGCCCACCGCTGAAGGTCGCGAAATATCGACCACGCAGGCGTATGTTCGGTTCCTCACGCAATTGCTGCGTGACAAGGCTTTGGGCCCGCGCGTGGTGCCCATCTTGGTGGACGAAGCGCGCACCTTCGGCATGGAGGGCATGTTCCGGCAGATCGGCATCTACAACCCCAAAGGCCAGCAGTACACGCCAGTCGACAAAGACCAGGTCATGTACTACCGCGAAGACAAAGCGGGGCAGATTTTGCAAGAGGGCATCAACGAAGCCGGCGGCATGAGCAGCTGGATCGCAGCGGCGACCAGCTACAGCACCAGCAACCGCATCATGGTGCCATTCTTCGTCTACTACTCGATGTTTGGCTTCCAGCGCATTGGCGACTTGGCCTGGGCGGCCGGCGACATGCAGGCGCGCGGCTTCTTGTTGGGCGGCACTTCAGGCCGCACCACGCTGAATGGCGAAGGCCTGCAGCACGAAGACGGTCACAGCCACATCCTGGCGGGCACCATTCCCAACTGCATCAGCTACGACCCGACCTTTGCGCACGAGGTGGGCATCATCTTGCACCATGGCTTGAAGCGCATGGTTGAGAGGCAGGAAAACGTTTATTACTACATCACCTTGCTGAATGAGAACTACACGATGCCAGGCTTGGTGCCGGGCACCGAGGAGCAAATTCTCAAAGGCATGTACTTGCTGGAAGAAGGTGCCAAGCGCACGCCGCGTGTGAACTTGCTGGGTAGCGGCACCATCCTGCGTGAGAGCATGGAAGCACGCAAGCTGCTGGAGGCCGATTGGGGCGTTGCGGCCAATGTCTGGAGCTGCCCCAGCTTCAATGAACTGGCGCGCGATGGCCAAGACTGTGAACGCTGGAACCTGCTGCACCCTGATGCGCAGCCCCGTTTGCCGTTCGTGACCGAACAGTTGTTGCCGCACGCTGGGCCGGTGGTCGCGTCGACCGACTACATGCGCAACTACGCTGAGCAGATCCGCGCCTTCATTCCCAAGGGCCGCAGCTACAAAGTGCTGGGGACTGACGGTTTTGGCCGCAGCGACTTCCGCAGCAAGCTGCGCGAGCACTTCGAGGTCAATCGGCACTACATCGTGGTAGCCGCGCTCAAAACGCTGGCCGATGAGGGCACGGTTCCGGCGGCACGTGTGAGCGAAGCCATAGCGCGCTACGGCCTGAAGACCGAGCGCATCAACCCGCTGTTTGCTTGAACCCCGCACACGGAGAACGACATGGCTATCGTCGAAGTCAAAGTGCCGGATATCGGCGAGTTCAAGGAAGTGGCTGTCATTGAATTGATGGTCAAACCGGGTGATGTGGTGGCCGTAGATCAATCGCTGATCACGGTGGAATCCGACAAAGCCTCAATGGAAATTCCGTCGTCGCACGCCGGCGTGGTCAAAGAGCTGCGTGTGGCGTTGGGAGACAAGGTGAGTGAAGGCACCTTGATGGCGCTGGTTGAAGTGGCTGCTGGCGCCGGCGCTGCGGCACCGGCTCCAGCACCTGTTCCAGCACCCGTGTCGGCACAGGCCGCTCAGGCTGAATTGCCTCTGGTCAACACGGCGGGCGCATCGGCGGCACCAGCGCCGTCAGTACCTGCCGGCGCACCCGTTGAAGTTCGGGTTCCGGATATTGGCGATTTCAAAGATGTTGCTGTCATCGAAGTGTTCGTGAAGCCCGGCGACGCCGTCAAAGCCGAACAGAGCTTGGTCACCGTTGAAAGCGACAAAGCGTCGATGGAGATTCCATCCTCACACGCTGGCGTGGTGCAAACGGTCTTGGTCAGCGTTGGCACAACGGTCAATCAAGGCAGCCCGCTGCTCATACTGCAGCCGTCAGGTGCCGGCGCGTCCGCCGTTGCAACGCCCGCGCCGACAAAAGAGCTGGAGCCAGCCGCTGTCCCTGCGCCTGCAACCCCGGCAGTAGCGCTGGTCGCTTCGGCGCCGGCCGCCGCTTCTGCCCCGCAGCATCAGCCTGCGGTGGTTGCGCCGGGGCTGCCGCACGCCTCGCCTTCGATCCGCAAGCTGGCGCGCGAGCTGGGCGTGCCGCTGGCTGAGGTATCGGGTGGTGGCCCCAAAGGCCGTATCACCCAAGATGACTTGCACAACTTCGTCAAGCGCGTGATGGCTGGCAGCGTGCAAACGGCGGCTCAAAAGGCCAAGGCGCCAGCCGCAACGTCCGCTGCGTCTGGCGGTGGTGGCGCCTTCCCAGGTTTGCTGGCGTGGCCGCAGGTGGACTTCAGCAAGTTCGGGCCGATCGAGCGCAAAGACCTGTCGCGCATCAAAAAGATCTCAGGTGCAAACCTGCATCGCAACTGGGTCGTTATTCCGCATGTCACCAACCATGACGATGCGGACATCACCGATCTGGAAGCCTTCCGCGTTCAGACCAACAGGGAAAATGAAAAGTCGGGCATCAAGGTCACCATGCTGGCCTTCATGATCAAGGCTGCAGTGGCTGCGCTCAGGAAGTTTCCCGAGTTCAACGCGTCACTCGACGGCGACACTTTGGTTCTCAAGAGCTACTTCCACATCGGCTTTGCAGCAGACACGCCCAACGGCCTGATGGTGCCGGTGATCAAAGACTGCGACAAGAAAGGCATTTTCCAAATCTCGCAAGAGATGTCGGAACTGGCCAAGAAGGCCCGCGACGCCAAGCTAAGCCCGGCCGAGATGAGTGGCGGCTGTTTCTCGATCTCATCGCTGGGTGGCATTGGTGGGCGTTACTTCACACCCATCATCAATGCGCCGGAAGTGGCCATCATGGGCGTGTGCAAGAGCGCGCTGGAGCCGAAATGGGATGGTGAAAAATTTGCGCCACGGCTGATGCTGCCCCTGAGCCTGAGCTGGGACCACCGCGTTATCGACGGTGCGGCAGCGGCCCGCTTTAATGTCTACTTTGCGTCGTTGCTGTCCGACTTCCGTCGGATCGCGCTGTAAGGAGCACGGCATGGCATTGATCGACGTGCAAGTGCCGGACATCGGCGACTTCAAGGACGTGGGCGTCATCGAGATCCTGGTTAAACCGGGTGACACGGTGTTAGCCGATCAAAGTTTGGTCACTGTTGAGAGTGACAAGGCTTCGATGGAAATTCCGTCCAGCCATTCGGGCGTGGTCAAAGAGATCAAGCTGGCCATCGGCGACAAGATCAACCAGGGCACTTTGATCTTGACGCTGGAGGCGGCGGCTGAGGCGATTGCGGCCGCTGCGCCGCCGGCGCCCCGTGCGAGCCCGGCGCCAGCGGCCACGGCGTCCGCTTCGGCGGCGGTTGCAGCCGCTCCAATCCCGGTAGCTGCCACGTCTTCCGCAGCGGCTTATGCAGCCGCCTACGCAGGTGCGGCTGACATGGAGTGCGACCTTTTGGTCTTGGGCGCTGGCCCCGGCGGTTATTCAGCCGCATTCCGCGCGGCGGACCTGGGCCTGAAGGTCGTCATCGTCGAACGCTACGCGCAACTGGGTGGCGTCTGCCTGAACGTCGGCTGCATCCCCTCCAAAGCGTTGTTGCATGTGGCGGCGGTGATGGACGAGGTTTCGCACCTGGGAGACCTCGGCGTCGAATTCGGTCGGCCGGTAGTCAATATCGACAAGCTGCGTGGCCACAAAGAAAAGGTCATCGGCAAGCTGACCGGTGGCCTGGCGGCCATGGCCAAGATGCGCAAGGTCACCACCATGCGTGGTTACGGAGCCTTCGTCGGCCCCAACCACGTGGAAGTGGAAGAGACCACGGGCACGGGCCAGGACAAGACGGGCAGCAAGAAAGTTGTTGCCTTCAAGCGCTGCATCATTGCTGCCGGCTCGCAGGCCGTGCGTCTGCCCTTCATGCCCGACGACCCGCGCGTGGTGGACAGCACGGGTGCATTAGGGCTGCAAGGCGTGCCCAAGAAGATGCTCATCGTCGGCGGCGGCATCATCGGTTTGGAGATGGGCACGGTCTACAGTACCTTGGGAGCCCGCTTGGACGTGGTCGAGATGATGGACGGCTTGATGCAAGGTGCCGACCGCGACTTGGTCAAGGTCTGGCAGAAGATGAACCAGGGCCGTTTTGACAACGTGATGTTGAAAATCAAGACGGTTGGTGCTCAAGCCACGCCCGAGGGGATCCGAGTCGCCTTCGAAGCAGCCGACGGTACCAAGACCGAAGCGCTCTACGACCTGGTGCTGCAGGCCGTGGGCCGCACGCCCAACGGCAAGAAAATCGCCGCCGACAAAGCAGGTGTGGCGGTGACGGACCGTGGCTTCATCAACGTCGACATCCAGATGCGCACCAACGTGCAGCACATCTTCGCCATCGGCGACATCGTGGGCCAACCCATGCTGGCGCACAAGGCGGTGCACGAGGCGCACGTGGCGGCGGAAGTCATCGCCGGTGAATTGCTGAGCAACAAGGAATTGGCCAGCGCCGCCTTCAATGCCCGCGTGATTCCCAGCGTAGCCTACACCGACCCCGAAGTGGCCTGGGTGGGGCTGACCGAAGACCAGGCCAAGGCACAAGGCATCAAGGTCAAGAAGGGTCTGTTCCCCTGGACAGCCTCGGGCCGTGCTATTGCCAACGGCCGCGACGAGGGATTCACCAAGCTGCTCTTCGACGATTCGCCCGAGGCCCATGGCCACGGCAAGATCCTTGGCGGCGGGATTGTCGGCACCCACGCCGGCGACATGATTGGCGAGATCGCTTTGGCCATCGAGATGGGCGCCGACGCGGTGGACATCGGAAAGACCATCCACCCGCACCCCACGCTGGGCGAAAGCATCGGCTTGGCAGCCGAGATGGCGCACGGCAGCTGTACAGATTTGCCGCCGGTGCGGCGCTAGCCCGCGTCCGACTCGCGCTGAAGCGGGTTCAGTCGGCGCTTATCGTCGTTTAGGCAAACAGCCCGGCTTTGACAATCGGTCGGGTGTTTGCCCGCCCGTTGTTTCGCCCGTTGGCCTGGTTTCAAAGGCTGCTGCTCGCCGTTTCGGCCGCTGCTGCCTTGGCGGCGGCGGTTCTACCTGCCGCTTGGGCATTCGACGCTTCGAGATTGCAGCAAGCCGGGCAGGGCCTCGGGCCGCGCGGCGAGCGGGCGGTTCTCGAACTGCAAGATCTGCTGGCGCGTGTACCGCGCGGCCAGGACGGGCCACAGCTGGAGCGCGTGAACGCCTTCGTCAACCGAAGGGTAGCGTTTGTCAGCGACCAAGAGGCCTGGAACGAAACAGACTACTGGGCCAGCCCCTTGGAGACCTTGGTCAAAGGCGCTGGTGATTGCGAAGACTACGCCATCGCCAAGTTCTTTGTCCTGCTGGCCGCGGGCATGCCCTCAGGCAAGCTTCGGCTGGTTTATGTACGCGCCATGATGCCGGCATCCCCAGGTCAGCCGGCTGGGCCGCAGGCGCACATGGTCCTGGCCTACTATGCGGAACCGGCATCTGAACCTCTGATTTTGGACAACCTGATCCCCGATATCCGCCCGGCGTCCAGCCGACCCGACCTGACCCCCGTCTTCAGCTTCAACGCCGAAGGCTTGTGGAACGGTGCTGGCCCGCAAACGGCCGGTAACCCGCAGGCGCGCTTGTCGCGCTGGCGAGATGTATTGCGCAAGGCTCGCGCTGAAGGTTTTGAATGAACAGCAAGGTGCATTTCGGCCACCAGTTGATTCCGGGGCGTGTCTTGCGCCTGGTTTGCGAAGGGTAAGACGATGTCGATGATCCGACAGATGGCTCTGATTTTTTTGGCGGTGGTGCTGCTGGCGGTGGGCGGCAGCATTGCCGTTGGTGCTTGGAGCACTCGCCAGGCCTTGCAAGAGCAATGGCAAACGCGCAACAGCGACGCAGCCACGATGCTTGCGCTGGCCTTGACGCAGCAGAAGGGCGACCAAGGCCTTCTCGACTTGGTGTTGAGCGCGCAGTTTGATACCGGCCACTACCACCGCATTCGCTTGATGGGCCCCGGCGAGCAAGTCTTGTTTGAGCGTGTTTCGCCAGACTCCATGAGCGCGGCCCCGTCTTGGTTGCCGCAGCTTGTTCGCCTGACCGCGCCGGAAGGCACAGCCATCGTCACCGACGGCTGGAAGACGATAGGCCGCGTGCAGGTTTCCAGCCAGTCCGCCTGGGCTTATGACAGCCTGTGGAGCAGCATGCTGCGCAGCATGGTGTGGCTGGTATTGGTGGGTGTGGGCGCGATGAGCTTCGCGCTGGCCCTGGTGATGCGCTGGCGGCGCGGCTTGGACAAAGTGTTAGCGCAAGCCCAGGCGCTGGAAGCCGGACGCTTTGAAGAATTGGCCGAACCCCGCACCGCTGAGTTGCAACGTTTGACGGCCGGCATGAATTCGATGGTGCGGCGCATGCACGCCCTTGTTTGAAGAGCATGCAGCCCAACTGTCCGCGCTGCAGCGCCAGGTGCAATCAGACGCGCTGACCGGCTTGGCCAATCGGCGCCACTTCCTGGCGCGGCTGGAGCACGCCTTGGACGGCGCCGCCGGCGACCAGCCCGAAGCTGCACCCGGTGCGGGCCCGCGGCGCGGTGGGTTGTTGCTGGTGCGCTTGAACGACATCGAATCTTTGAACGCTTCACTGGGCCATGGCGTGGTTGACCGCTTGCTCGGCGCCATCGGCGAAGTGCTCCAAACCTATCCATCGCGAGTTGACGGCGCTTTTGCGGGCCGCCTGAACGGGCGCGACGTGGCCCTGTATTTGCCGGCCAATGGCATTGCACGAGAAACCGCTGCGGCCTTGCGTGACGCGCTGACCACGGTGCTGGCCGTCATTGAGCCCAGCGCCAAGGTGTATATCGGCGGCGTTGATGGCCTGCAAAGTGAAGGCTCTTCAGACGCCTTGGCGCGCGCCGACGAAGCCCTGGCCCGCGCCGAGCTCTCCAGCCCTGCGGACGTGCAAGTGCTGTCGCTGGCACAAGGCGAGGGCATTGGCGAAGCCGAATGGCGTAGCCGGCTCACGCGCGCCCTGAGCCAGAACCGCGCCGAAATTGCCGAGTACCCGGTGGTGCTCAGCAACGGGGATTTGCAGCATCTGGAATGCCCGCTGCGCGTGCAGCTTGAAGAAGGAGGGCCCTTTGTGCGGGCTGAGCGCTGGCTGCCCATGGCCTGGCGTGGGCAATTGATGGACCAGGTGGACTTGGCGGCGGTGCGCTTGGCCCTGAGCGCCATCACACGCGATGGGCAGGCGCGCAGCATCCACGTGGCTTCGGCATCACTCGCCGATTCAGGTTTTGTACGCGAACTGGAGCGCCGGCTGGCTGAGGCGCCGCAAGCCGCTACCAAGCTGGCCATCGAAGTGGACGAATTTGCAGCAGCGCACTGGCGGCGTTGGCGTGACGCTACCGAGCGTTGGCGCCCGCTGGGCGTGCGCCTGGGTATCGACAACACGGGACGTGCCTTGGAAGCCCTGGCCGAGGCGCGCAGCTACGGCGTGGACTACTTGAAGATTGACGGCCGCTTCATTCGTGGCGCGGCGCAAGACACCGCGCTGGCCGACTTTGCGCGCCAATTGGTAGTCACCGCGCGCGCCATGGGTGTGGCCCTGTATGCAGAAGGTGTCGACGACCTGCAAGACCTGCGCTTCTTGTGGAGCGTGGGCTTTGACGGCGCCACCGGGTCCGGCGGTAACCGCGTCGCGCTAAGGCGCTTGGGCGTTTCAGCCGATGTCGGCGCAGTGGATGCCGTAGCTGCCGCGCCGGCGGTCCTCAAAAAACAATTCGAGCGTGCGGCGAACCGTGCGAAATGCGAGTTCGTCCCAAGGAATTTCGTGCTCGTAGAAGAGCCGCGCTTCCAGCGATTCGCTACCTAGGTTCAGCGTGGTGTCCAGCATGCGGGCGCGGTAAAACAGGTGCACTTGGCCCACGCGCACGACATTGAGCAGCGAAAAAAGCCCTTGTAGTTCAATGTGCGCGCCGGCCTCTTCGTCGGTTTCACGTGCAGCGCCCTCAGCGGTGCTTTCGCCCAGTTCCAAGAAGCCCGCCGGCAAGGTCCAGTAGCCGTAACGCGGCTCGATGGCGCGCTTGCACAGCAGCACCTGCTCGCCCCATACCGGCACCGTGCCGACCACGTTAAGCGGGTTTTCGTAGTGAATTTCGCCGCAAGCTGGGCACACAGCGCGCTCGCGACTGTCGTCAGCTGGAATACGCCGCTCCACGGCTGTCCCGCAACTGCGGCAATGGCGAATGCGCGATGTCAGCAACATGGGTGCAGTGTAGCCAGCATGGCATCATTGCCGTGCCCGCCAACCAGCCCAGCCCAACCAAGGAAAGTCCTGCTCATGACCTTCGTGATTCCTCCCCATGCCCTGACCCAGGTACCCGTTGTCGGCGGTGGCAACTTTCCCGTGCGCCGCATTTACTGTGTTGGGCGCAACTACGCCGAACACGCTCAGGAAATGGGGTTTACCGGCCGCGAGCCGCCGTTCTTTTTTCTGAAGCCGGCTGACACCATCGTCTATGTGCCCACGGGCTCCATCGGTCATGTGGCTTATCCAAGCCTGACCAAGAACCTCCACCATGAAGTTGAGATGGTGGTGGCCATCGGCAAGGGCGGCACAGCCATCAAAGCTGCGGATGCGGCAAGTCACATCTACGGCTATGCGATCGGCTTGGACATGACCCGCCGCGACCTACAAGGCGATATGAAGAAGCAGGGCCGTCCGTGGTGCATCGGCAAGGCTTTTGATGAATCAGCGCCCATTGGGCCGATCCACCCTAAGGCCCAGACAGGTGAACTGCTCGCCGGCAATGTCTCCTTGAGCGTGAATGACCAGCAGCGGCAGAAGGGCGATTTGAAGGAACTGATCTGGAGCGTCAATGAGGTCATTGAACACCTCAGCACCGCCTGGGCACTGCAATCGGGCGACCTCATCTACACCGGCACGCCTGCTGGCGTGGGCGCGGTGGTTAGTGGCGATGTCATGCTGTCCTCGATTGAGGGCCTGGGTGAGTTGCGCGTGGCCGTGAAGTGAACCCGGCAATTGAGGTATAGCCATGGAACTCTTCAACTACTTTCGCTCGTCCGCTTCCTATCGCGTGCGTATTGCCCTGGCTCTGAAGGGTCTCGACTACGACTACCGCAGTGTGCACCTTGTGCGTAATGAGCATTTGCAAGAGTCCTACGCCGCTGTCTCGGCGTCGCGCCTGGTGCCCATGCTGCGTGACGGCGATCAGACGCTCACGCAGTCGCTGGCCATCATGGAGTACCTCGAAGAAACGCGGCCGCAACCGCCACTGCTGCCTTCATCGGCGGCCGACCGCGCGTGGGTGCGGTCCCTGGCCATGGACATCGCCTGCGAGATTCACCCGCTGAACAACCTGCGTGTCTTGCGTTACCTGGTGGATGGCCTGAAGGTCTCAGAGGACGATAAGGACCGTTGGTATCGCCATTGGGTAGAGACCGGCCTTCAGGTGGTCGAGAGTCGGCTCGCCGCACGCCCAGGCACTTACTGTTTTGGCGCAACGCCGGGCTTGGCCGATTGCACCTTGGTGCCACAAATCTTCAATGCCAAACGTTTCAAGTGCAAGCTGGACCATGTGCCCAACGTGATGCGTGTGTTTGATGCCTGCATGAAGCTTGACGCCTTCGAAAAAACCCGGCCCGAGGCTTGCCCGGATGCCGGCTGAAGGGCTGCCGTCTTGGCCCGTGGAATGGCCTGCACCGGCCGGCGTAAAGGCTTTCATGAGCACGCGCCACGGCGGTGTCAGCCGCGGCCCGTACAGCAGTTTGAACTTGGGTCTGCACGTGGGCGACGACGCCCAAGATGTGGGTGAAAACCGGCGACGTTTGGAACGCCACTTCCAGGCTCGGCCCTTGTGGTTGAACCAGGTTCATGGCGCAGCGGTTGCTGAGGCCGAGGCTGTGGCTGTGGCTGCAGGCACTGCAGGCCAGGCCGACGCGCTGTGTTCGTTCGGCCCAGGGCAAGCTTGCGCGGTCTTGGTAGCCGATTGCCTGCCGGTGCTTTTTTGCAGCGCTGATGGCCGCGCGGTTGCCGCCGCACATGCGGGCTGGCGAGGGCTGGCAGCCGGCGTGCTTGAGGCCACGGTGCGCAAGCTCGTGGTGCGTGCTTCATGCGCCGTCACTGAACTGCATGCTTGGCTCGGGCCTTGCATCGGGCCTGCGGAGTTTGAAGTGGGCAATGATGTTCAGCGGGTTTTGGGTGCCCAGGGTGCAGCGCGCTTCAAGCCGCATGTCCGCGCCAACGGTTCGGCCGCGTGGCTGTGCGACCTGGCCGGTTTAGCCGAAGACCGGCTTCATTCAATGGGCTTGCGTAGCATTCATGGAAAGAGGGCCTGCACGGTGGAACAAAGCTCAGACTTCTTTTCGTTCCGGCGCGATGGCGTCACCGGGCGCATGGCCGCCGTCATCATGATCGAGCCTTGATGCTGTCACTACGCTCGCTTGCTCACGGGGCTCTTGCCCACCGCTTGCTTCGCGCAGCACGCGTCTCCTGCGCAGGGGCGTTCCCATGATGTACAGCAAGAGGCTCAGGGGCAGCAAACCATACAAAAGGAACGTGAAAGCGGCGCCCAGCAGCGTGCCTTGGGTAGACAGCGCTTCGGCCAGAGCCATCATCAGCACCACATAAATCCACGCAATGGCGATCAAGTACACGTAAGTCCTGCCTTGGTCTTCACGGGTTGCCGGGTCATGCACAGGTAAGGTAGAAATCCTACAGTGGAAAAAAACGTGAAGCAGAGCCCGCGCACCGCGCCGACACCTGCGCACAGCCAAATTCACAGGAGACAAACTCGTGAAAAAACCATCCGCCACTGATTTTCCAAGCGAACAGGCGCAGGCCTTCGGTCAAGCCATGGGCGATGTGCTGCGCTCGTTGGGCGGAGTCAGCATACCGGCGCCAACGCTGGCGCAAGTGCAAGCTGACTACCTCAGCCAAGCCACAGCGCTGTGGAACCAAGCCTTGGAAGGGGCGAAGGGCGAGCACGCGCCCGCCGCCATCAAAGACAGGCGCTTTTCAGCACCGTCGTGGTCCGCAGATCCCGGCGCCTCGTTTTTGGCGCAGATGTATTTGCTCAACGCCCGCGCGCTGACCGACCTGGCCGAATCCATGCAGACAGACGCCAAAACCAAGGCGCGGCTTCGCTTCGCGGTACAGCAATGGGTGGACGCGGCCAGCCCCAGCAACTACTTGGCTACCAACCCGGATGCCCTGAGGCTGGCTGTTGAAACGCGCGGCGAAAGTTTGAGCAAGGGCGTGACGCAACTCTTCGCCGACTTGCAAAAGGGTCATGTATCTCAAACCGATGAAAGCGTTTTTGAGGTGGGCCGCAACGTGGCCACTTCCGAAGGCGCCGTTGTTTTTGAGAACGATCTTTTCCAGCTTATCGAATACAAGCCGCTCACCGCCAAGGTCTACGAGCGGCCGATGTTGTTTGTGCCGCCGTGCATCAACAAGTACTACATCCTGGACTTGCAGCCGGAAAACTCGGTCATCCGTTACACGGTTCAAAATGGCCACCATCTTTATGTGGTGAGTTGGCGCAATCCGGACGATTCGATGAAGTCCTTGACGTGGGACGACTACATCGAGCGTGGCCCCATCGCCGCCATCAACGAGGTTTGCAAACAATCGGGTTCAGTCACACTCAACACGTTGGGCTTCTGCGTCGGCGGCACCTTGTTGACCACAGCCTTGGCGGTTTTGGCAGGGCGTGGCAAACAGCCGGCGCACTCCGTAACGCTGCTCACCACCTTGCTGGATTTTGCCGACAACGGCATCCTCGATGTGTTTGTGGATGAAGCGGCCGTGCAGTTGCGAGAGATGACGCTCGGCGCCGAGTCGCCAACTGGCCCCGGCCTGTTGAAGGGCAAAGAGCTGGCAACGACCTTCAGCTTCCTGCGCCCCAACGACCTGGTGTGGAACTACGTGGTTGCCAACTACCTCAAGGGTGAAAAGCCCCCAGCGTTTGACTTGCTGTACTGGAACGGCGACTCCACCAACTTGCCTGGCCCCATGTATTGCTGGTATTTGCGCCACACCTATTTGCAAAACGAATTGAAGGTGCCCGGTCGCCTGACCGTTTGCGGGCAGAAGGTCAACATCGGTGCGATCAAAGCGCCTGTGTATGTGTATGGCTCACGCGAAGACCATATCGTGCCTTGGACTTCGGCCTACGGTTCGGTGCCATTGTTCAAAGGCAAGCGCCGCTTTGTCCTGGGTGCTTCAGGCCATATTGCTGGCGTCATCAACCCACCGGCAGCAAACAAGCGCTGCCATTGGGTGAATGATCAGCTACCTGCCAGCGCGACCGATTGGCTGGCCAGCGCCAAGGAAGTGCCCGGTAGCTGGTGGCCCGATTGGTCGCGCTGGTTGGCGCCCCAAGGCGGCAAACAAGTTGCGGCACCCAATCATTTCGGCGGCAAGACCAAGCGGTCGATCGAGCCCGCGCCGGGGCGGTATGTGAAGGCCAAAGCCTGAGCGCACCACGATCGGCCACCACCAACGAGAGGAGCAAAGCTATGGCACAGAAAGTTGCGTACGTCACTGGCGGCATGGGCGGTATTGGCACGGCCATTTGCCAACGCTTGGCCAAAGAGGGGTTCAAGGTCATAGCCGGTTGCGGGCCCAGCCGTGATTTTGAGAAATGGCTGGCCGAGCAGCGTGAAGCGGGATATGTATTCCACGCCAGCGTGGGCAATGTGGCCGATTGGGACAGCACGGTGACCGCGTTTCAAAACGCTGTTGCGCAGCACGGCCCCATTGACGTGCTGGTCAACAACGCCGGCATCACACGCGATCGCATGTTCTTGAAGATGTCGCCCGACGACTGGAAGGCGGTTATCGATACCAACCTGAACAGCATGTTCAACGTCACCAAGCAAGTGGTGCCCGGCATGGTTGAAAAAGGCTGGGGTCGCATTATCCAGATCAGCTCGGTCAACGGCGAGAAGGGGCAGTCAGGTCAGACCAACTACTCTGCTGCCAAGGCCGGCATGCATGGCTTCACCATGGCCTTGGCGCAAGAGATGGCCTCCAAAGGCGTCACCGTCAACACGGTAAGCCCTGGCTACATTGGCACTGACATGGTTCGCGCCATCAAGCCTGAGGTGCTGGAAAAGATCGTGGCCACGATCCCCGTCAAGCGCCTGGGTACGCCTGAAGAAATCGGCTCTATCGTGGCCTGGCTGGCAGGTGACGACAGCGGCTTCACAACCGGCGCGGACTTCTCCTGCAACGGCGGCCTGCACATGGGGTGAGCTGAACGTGCAGCGCGCTCAGCGGCGCGCTGCGATCATTCGGTCACTCCTGCGAGGAAGTACTTGATCAGCCCCTTGGCTGCAAAACCCAGCAGACCGAAGCCCAAGGCGAGGAACAGCACAAACGTGCCAAAGCGACCCGCTTTGGATTCCCGCGCTAGCTGGAAGATGATGAACACCATGTAAAGCATGAAGGCCGTGACGCCGAAGGTCAGGCCAAACCATGCAACTTGTTCCTCAGTAAATCCGGCCATCATCAGGCTCAATCTCGAGGTTCCAGCGCGCTGGTATCGACCAGGTCGAGATAGGCGTGCCAGCTGGCATGGGCGAGCCAGGGCAGAACAAACACCAAACCGGCCAGCGCCGTAACCATGCCAAAACCGGTCAGGGCCAGGATCAGGAAGGCCCAGAAGGCCATGGGCGCTGGGTTTTCAAGCAGCACCCGCCAACTGGTCAACACCGCAGCCAGCACGCCGATACGGCGATCCAACAACAAGGGAATGGACACCACGGTGGATGCAAAAACCGGTGCGGCCATCAGGGCACCCAAGGCCAGCCAGATTTCGAACAGAAAGTTGTCGGTATTGAGCACCACGTTGACCAGAAACTCTTGCGGGTTGCGAACGGGCAAGGCGCTTAAACCCGTGATCAACGCAGCGGAGGTCAGCACCCAGCCGGTGCCCGCCAAACCCAAAAGCAATCCAAAAATGACCAAGTGGCCCCGCCCCGGGCGCCAAGCCGCCAAGGCATCTCGCAAGTCGGGTCGCGCGCCCGCTGCCAGTTCCCGGCTGATGCGATACAGCCCTGTGGCCACCAGCGGGGCGACCAACAAGAACCCCGTAAAAGCGCCGGCCAACAGCCAAAACTGATTTCGCGCCAGGGCGAGCAAGCCGGCACCGGCGAGCGCCACCACCAAGCCGTGCGCCAGGCCCGGCACAGGGCAGCGCATCAAGTCGCGCCACCCCAGGCGCAGCCAGGTCAGCGGCCGCTGCAGTGGCACCGTACGCGCCACCGCGCGCAGCGCCTCGTCAGCGGCAACGGACCTCTGCGCCTGCCGCATCTCAAAATCCGCCTTGCAAACCGGGCATGGTCAGCGCTGACCTGAGGGCCAAGAAGCTGCGCGCCGGTAGCTCAGCCTTCGCAGCCGCCCATGGAATGAAGGAGGTGGACATGACCCGACATTATCGGATCAGACGGCTGGCCGGTTTGATCTGGCGCAGGTGGGCGCGGCAACTACAGTGCCGAGTTTTGTTTGCGCTGCATCTCGGTCAGGTCGTTGCGGCCTTCACGCAGGCGCTCCACCGCATGACGCAGGCCCAACAGCAGCGCCTGCATCTGACGGTCCAGGTCAGCCAAGGCTTGGGACTGCGTCGGGTCGCCCGGCGTGGTGGTCGAAGCGCTCAAGACCCTGGCCAAGTGGCCCAAGGCTGCCGCGCACGGTGTGGCGCGAACCACCTCCAAAATGCTTTGCATGTCCAGCGCCATTTGACGCGCGCGCTCGGTTTCGCCGCGCGCCAAGGTGTCGCGGAAGCGGGCAGGCCAGTTGTACAACGCGGGCGTGAGCTGCTCAATGGCGTCCAGATAAATGGAGGCATTGCCGCCAAGACCTTCAACCGCTGCGTTCACATCCACCACACCGTCGTGGGCCAGGTGGCTCAAGGCATCGCGCTGTACATAGCGCTGGCTGCCCGTTGGCACGGGCGGGCGGGGCAAGTTGGCCGTTGCGCTTGCCGATACCAGCGCAGTGCTTGCAGCGTGCGTGTGAATGGATTCCAGCAGGCGCGATTTACGCACCGGCTTGCTCATGTGGTCGTCAAAGCCTGCTTCAAGACAGCGCAAGCGCTCCATGCTGAACGGCATGTCGCCCAAAGCTATCACCGACGTGCGCCGCAGGCGCCGTTCTGCCTCGAGCTTGCGCAGTTGGCGCACGGCTGCGGATCCGTCCATGAGCGGCATGTGCAGATCCATCAGCACGATGTCGTAGGGCGCAATTTCAAGCGCGTTCAGTGCCTCGCGACCATTGCTGCAGGTGCTAACACGGAAGTGATTTTTGTCCAACATGGATTCAATCAGGGCACGCGTGCTGAGGTTGTCGTCAACCAGAAGTACCGACTTGACGCCATTGCCAGCCAGGCTCAGGCTCAGCGCGCTGCCGTGGGTACGCGGGGCCGACGAAACCGCGTTCGAAGGCCCTGCAACTTGTCGGGCCGCTGAGGTGTTTGTGTCGCGCAAGGCTGCACCGGTCTGTCCCGTCTCGCGGGGCAGCAGCGCCGTCAGAATCATGATCGACCCTCGACCCGACGAGTGCCGCACGCTCAGCTTGCCGCCCATCAATTCGGCCAGTTGCGCAGCCAAGCTCAGCCCGATGCCGGTGCTGTGTCGCGCCCGTTCGTGAATGGCGTCGGAAAACGGCGCCGCCAGCGTTGCGAGCTTGCTGCTCATGGGGCTCATGCTGGTGTCTGTGACCACAAATCGCAACAGGCGGCTGTCGCGAGCGTGGGGCCGCAACTCCAGGTGGATGTGACCCTGACGGGTGGCACGCACGCTGTGGTTCAGCATGTAAGCGATGACCTGCGCCAGGCGGCGTGCGTCACCCTTGACGCAGCGCGGCGTGTCCACGGCCACCGTCAACTGTATTTGTACGCCCTTGCCTTCGGCTTCCTGTCGCACCTGGCTGACTTGCTCGTGAATCAGCGGAAGCAAGGGCAGTTCGGCCAAGTTCAGAACCAACTGCCCGCTTTGGGCCCGACCCAGCTCATCGACGTCGTCCAATGTGCGGCTCAAGGAATCAGCCGCGCGGTGAAGGACCGCGAGCTGACGGGCATTTTTGCCTTCGGCCACATCTTCAGCGATGAGATCTGCAACGCCCAAGACCGCGTTGACAGTGACGCGCAGCTCGGCCGTAATTTGCGCCAGCGAACCGGCTCCCGCTTTGCCAAAAGCTGCGGCCAATGCCTCCTGGGCTTGCCGGCGTCGGCCAGCCGTCCAGGTCAACCAACCCCAGCAAGCGGCATATGCCAATGCGGCTCCTGTCAGAGCCAAAAGGGGCCAAGCGGGTTGAATTTGCGCACCTGAAAATACCTGACCCAGAATCGACAAACCCAAGACGGCACAAGCGGAACTGACCATGCGAATGGCAAAGGGCCGCACCCCCGGCAAAGACGCAGCGCGGCTGGCAGGCGCTGGCCACAGCGCCCACAAAACGCAGGCCGCGATGCTGAGGTTCCAACCCAAAGAGGTCCATTCTGGCGACGCAAGGTGCGGCGCTGCCGAGACCAAAGACGACACTGCCTGGCTCCAAGCGCCTTGCAGGTTTGCCGCTAGGCCGGACTCTCGGCCCGCCAACACCGCAAGCAAAGCACCCAGCGCCAAAGACAACTGAGGGCCAAGGCGCTTGAGGTTTCCGAGCTGGCTTTCGAGCGGCCGGCGCTGGCTGGATGCAGGTGGGTGTTCGGGCATGTCGCTGTAGATGATGGAACTGCTTCTGTCACATTTCGAAGCAAATTCAGTCTAGCAGCGCTGTTTTCCGTGTGACCCACCGGTTCAGGCAGGTGGCGCCCCCGGTTCTGCATGGAAGCGGTGCACAAGTTCACGGGCGGCGTCAGCCAGGTTTTCTGGCTGGCCATCTGCCATATTCAGCAGGTGAGCGGCGGAAAAATGATAAAAATTTCGGTTGATTGAACGCAAGTAGATCGGGTCGTAATGCTCGTCCAGCAGTTCGGCCACCACAACGGACCACTCACCACCGCGGGCCTGCTTTTGCCAACGGTCGATGACCGCATGACCACGAATTTCGCGCAAGGCATCCAGTCGTTGACAAAAACCGTCCACGTCGGTCTGATGATGCGGATAGTCAGCCATCAGCAAGTCCACGCGCGCCGCTTTAGGCATTTCGAGCCGAATGCAGGCCGAGGCGCGCATGCGCGCCAGCAAAGCCTCAGGCAAGCGCAGGCGGCCAATCGTACGGCTCTCACTTTCCACAAAAACGGCGCGATGAACATCAAATTGGCGCAATGTGGCCCACAAACGCGTCTCGAATGCCTTCTGGCTGGGTTGTCCGCCGTCCAGGGCGCCCAGCACCGAACCGCGATGGCAGGCCAAAGCTTCGAGGTCCAGAACCTGCGCGCCCTGCCGCGCCAGTTCAGCCAACAGGCGGCTCTTGCCACTGCCTGTCGTCCCGCACAAAACTTGCAGCCTCAATGGCAGCGGTGCGGTTTCAAGCGCTTCAAGTACCGTTTTGCGAAAACCTCGGTACCCCCCGTCAAGTACGGTGACATCGAATCCGATCTGACTGAGCACCAAGGCCAGTGAACCTGAGCGTTGGCCCCCACGCCAACAATAAACCAAGGGGCGCCAGTCGCGTTGCAAAGTGCCCGTTTCACGATCCAGGTGGCCGGCAATGTTGCGCGCCGCCATGGCAGCGCCGCGTTTGCGGGCTTCGAACGCCGATATCTGCTTGTATTCAGTGCCAACTTCTGCGCGTTGAGCGTCGTTCAGCGTGGGCCAATTCACCGCGCCCGGCAGATGGTCCAACGCAAATTCAGATTCGCTCCGCGCATCAATGATGGCGCTGAAGGCGCTAAGTTGAGATGCCGCTTCGTCGGCTGTGCAGCGCTGCAAGCTCATCGGGAAGCCATTCCGTGGGGCAGGCCATCACCGAGGGTGTCCAGAAGCTCACTCTCGATCTGCAACTGCACGCGCGACTGTTGCAAAGCAGGACCATCCACCAGAAAAGTGTCTTCCACACGTTCCCCCAGTGTCGAGACTTTGGCCAACTGTAGATTGACCCGGTGCTTGGCGAGCACGCGCGCTATGCCGTACAGCAAACCCGATCGGTCACTGGCGCTGACCGTCAAAAGCCAGCGCTGCGCGCGTTCATCGGGCGCCAGGGAGACACGCGGCACAACTGGAAAACTGCGCACGCGGCGCGACAAGCGTGATCGTGCAGGCTCAGGCAACGGTCCGTCACTGTCGAGCGCCGCAGCCGCTTGGGTTTCAACCAAGGAGATCAGGTCGCGGTAATCCGAGGCCTGCGCTTGGGCTCCCAGCGCGGTATTCACCACTTGAAAGGTGTCCAGCGCATAACCCGCGCGGGTGGTATGCACCTTGGCATCTTGAATGCTGAACCCTGCTGAATCGAAATAGCCGCAGATGCGCGCAAAAAGGTCGGGCCGATCAGGTGAAAACACCAGCACTTGCAAGCCGTCGCCCACGCTGGACAAGCGGGCCTTTACAACCGGCACCGTGGTGCTCAGGTGGCGCCACAACATGCGCGCATGCCATGCCAAATCGGCCGCATCGTGGCGGGCGAAGTAGCCCACGTCCAGTGTGGACCACAGCGCTGCTTCGGTGCCGGGCAGCGCCGAATGCAAAGCCAACATCTGGCGCGCTTCGGTCTTTCGGTTCTCGATGTCGGCGTCCACATTGGGTTTGGAGCCACCCAAAGCGCGCAAGGTCAGCCGGTACAGGTCTTCCAGTAATTTGCCTTTCCAGGCATTCCAGACCTTGGGGCTGGTGCCGCGAATATCGGCCACTGTCAGCAGATAAAGACCCGTCAATTGCCGCTCGCTGCCCACCAGTTTCGCGAAGGCTGAAATGACATCGGCGTCGCTCAAATCCTCTTTTTGTGCGATGCGGCTCATCGTCAGATGGTGTTGCACCAAGAACTCAATCAGTTGCGCATCGCTTCTGGCAATGTGGTGGTCTCTACAGAAGCGGCGCACCTCAACGGCGCCCAAGTCACTGTGGTCGCCGCCCCGGCCCTTGGCGACGTCGTGAAACAGCGCGGCCACATACAGAATCCAGGGCTCGCCCCACTGTGAAGCCAGTTGCGAACAGAACGGGTATTCGTGTGCGTGTTCGGGAATGAAAAAGCGCCGCACATTTCGCAGCACCATCAAGATGTGCTGGTCTACGGTGTAGACATGAAACAAGTCATGCTGCATGCGCCCGACGATGCGCCTAAACACCCACAAATAGCGCCCCAGCACCGATGTCTGGTTCAGGGTGCGCATGGCATGGGTCAGCCCCTGCGGCTGGCGCAAGATATCCATGAACAGTTCGCGGTTGATGGGGTCGCGCCTGAAGCTGGCATCCATCAGGTTTCGTGCGTTGTATAGCGCACGCAGGGTGCGAGCCGACAAGCCCTTGATGCCCGGCGTTTGCTGGTAGACCAAGAAGGTCTCAAGAATGGCGTGCGGGTTGTCAGCGTAAAGCCCGTCATGTGACACCTCCAGCATGCCGGCACGCTCCAGGAAACGTGCGTTGATCTGGCGCATGGGTGCGTTGCCTGAGCCCAGAATCTGCTCTTCCATATTCAGCAGCAAGATCTGGTTCAGCTGCGTGACCGCCTTGGCTGCCCAGTAGTAGCGGTGCATCAGCACTTCAGACGAGCGCTGGGCGCGGCCCGCCTTGTAGCCAAAGCTTTCGGCCACGGCGGTTTGCAAATCGAAGACCAAACGGTCTTCGCGGCGCTTTGCGACTGCGTGCAGCCGCGCGCGAATGAGTTTGAGCGTGCCCTCGTGTTTGGTCAGTTGGCTCACTTCAAACGGCGTGACCAGCCCCTTGGCGCACATGTCCGCCCAGCTGCGGCCCAAGCCAGCGGCACGAGCCACCCACATCAGCACTTGCAAGTCGCGCAGGCCGCCAGGGCTTTCTTTGCAATTGGGCTCTAGTGCGTAGGGCGTGCCCTCGTATTTGACATGGCGCTGTTGCATCTCCAGCGTCTTGGCGCGCAAAAAGGCTGCTGGGTCCAGCGCGGCATCGGTGGCGTTGCGGAACGCAAAATAGGCTTTGCGCGATCCCGCAATCGGTCGCGACTCCAACAGCGCAGTTTGAATCGTGACGTCGCGCCGGGCTTCGTCAACACACTCGCTGAGGGTTCGCACGGACGAGCCAATTTCGATGCCGGTGTCCCAGCAGGCCGTGATGAAGGCCTCGATCGCCGCTTGCGATTCAGGCGCGGCTTCCAGGTCGGACTCTTGTGTTTCTGCCGCCGTTAAGGGGTCGGGCATCAGCACCAAAACGTCAACGTCCGAATAGGGAAACAGCTCGCCGCGCCCATAGCCCCCCACCGCCACCAGCGCCGCGGCGGCGGGTAAGGGGTGGAATTCCCATAAGGCTGCCAGCGTGGCGTCAACATGCCGGGTCAAACCCCGCAGCAGGCGGGACGCCGCCAGCGCTGTTGGGCGCGCAGCGGTGAAGTCGTCAATCAGGGCCTGTTTGCCGTCCCGAAAACGCTGCCGCAGTTCCTGCGCAGACGGCGCCTGCGCGGCGCGCGTGGGCATGTTCAGGCGAGGGCCTGTGAAGGCGCTTGAGTGGCCGCAATCACGAATTCGGGGAGCGCCGGGCTGCCGGCCGACAGAGTAAGCACCTCAAAGCCCGTTTCGGTCACCAGCACGGTGTGTTCCCACTGCGCAGAGAGCGACCGGTCGCGCGTCACGATGGTCCAGCCGTCGTAGGGCCTGCCGCCTTTGCGGTCTTCCTTGATATCACGCCGTCCGGCGTTGATCATGGGCTCGATGGTGAAAATCATGCCGGGCACCAGCGTTTCCAGCGTGCCCGGCCGGCCGTAATGCAGCACCTGCGGTTCTTCATGGAATTTGGCGCCCACACCATGGCCGCAAAACTCGCGCACGACGGAGAAGCCGTGGTGTTCGGTATAGGACTGGATGGCATGCCCTACGTCACCCAGGCGCGCACCGGGTTTGACCTTCAGAATGCCTTTCCACATGGCTTCGAAGCTGATGGCACACAAGCGCCGAGCGGCGATGGAGGAGTTACCCAAAATAAACATGCGGCTGTTATCGCCATGCCAGCCATCTTTGATGACCGTGATGTCGATATTCAGGATGTCGCCGTCGCGTAAAGGCTTGTCGTCAGGTATGCCGTGGCACACCACGTCGTTAGGAGAGGTGCACAGCGAAGCCGGGTAGGGCGGGTAACCTGGCGGTTGATAGCCCAAGGTAGCTGGAACGCCCTGCTGCACGTTCACCATGTAGTCATGGGCGAGCTTGTCAATTTCTCGTGTGGTGACACCGACCTTCACGAAAGGGGTCACGTAGTCGAGTACTTCGCTGGCCAGCCGGCAGGCCACGCGCATGCCCTCGATATCGGCAGGCGACTTGGTGATGATGCTCATGGCGCAAGATTATCCCACCCCCTCGTAAAATCAGCATGGCGACCTTTTCATTGACCGGCTCAACGCCCACCCTTTTGCATGACTCCTGCCTCGTTTCATTTGCTGGCCTTCCCAGGCGGCAGCGCTTTGTCCGACTTTCGCGCCCAAGCACTGCTTCAGCGCATGCAACGTGTGGAGCCGAGTTTGTCTGGCCTCGCAGCGCGCCATGTGCATTGGGTGTCTTCGGCCGAGCCCTTGACAACGCAGCAAATGGACAAACTGGCTGCTTTGCTTACCTACGGCGATCCTTGCCCGGCAGAGCTACCCGGTGATTTGGTGGTGGTGATGCCGCGCTTGGGCACCTTGTCGCCCTGGGCCAGCAAGGCCACGGACATTGCGCGCAATTGCGGCTTGAGCGTGCACCACATCGAGCGTGTCACTGAATTCCACCTGCAGCGCAAAGCGGGCTTGTTGGGCAGCCGCAAGGCCCTGACTTTGGCGCAACGCCAAGACTTGGCCAACGTGCTGCACGACCGCATGACCGAAAGCGTCGGCTTTACAAGGGAGAGTGCGAAGTCGCTGTTTGACACACGTCCTGGCCTGCCATTGGCGCATGTGGATGTGCTCGCCGGTGGCCGCGCTGCGCTGATGAACGCGAACCAAGCGTTTGGCTTGGCGCTGTCTGATGACGAAATCGATTACCTTCTGGACGCATTCACGGTGCGCCTCAAACGCAACCCTAGCGACGTCGAGTTGATGATGTTTGCGCAGGCCAACAGCGAACACTGCAGGCACAAGATTTTCAACGCGCGGTTCACGATTGACGGCGTAGAACAAGCAGCGTCCATGTTCGGCATGATTCGCCACACCGAGAAAGTGTCGCCTCAATGCAGCGTGGTGGCTTATAGCGACAACGCTGCCGTCATGGAAGGCGGACCTGCACAGCAGTGGCTCCCGCAAGGCTTTACCAATGCGCCGCCCTACGCTGCGCGCGACATGTTGGCCCATGTTTTGATGAAGGTGGAAACCCACAACCACCCCACCGCCATATCTCCGTACCCTGGCGCGGCTACCGGCGCAGGTGGCGAGATTCGTGACGAAGGTGCCACCGGCCGCGGCGCCAAACCGAAGGCTGGTTTGACGGGTTTTTCAGTGGGGAATCTGCATCTGCCAGGTACGGCCGAACCGTGGGAGTGCAAGCCGGTCGGCAAGCCCGACCACATTGCCAGCGCGCTCCAAATCATGACTGAAGGCCCGCTGGGTGGCGCTGCGTTCAACAACGAATTTGGCAGGCCCAACCTGGGCGGGTACTTCCGGGTCTTTGAACAGGAAGTGGCAGGTGTACAGCGCGGTTATCACAAGCCCATCATGATTGCGGGTGGATTGGGTGTCATAGACGCCACGCAAACGCACAAGAAAGAATTTCCGGCCGGCACGCTCTTGGTGCAGCTCGGTGGCCCAGGCATGCGCATTGGCATGGGCGGCGGTGCGGCCAGCTCGATGGCTGCGGGCACAAACGCCGTTGCCTTGGACTTCGATTCCGTGCAGCGTGGCAACCCGGAAATTCAGCGACGTGCGCAAGAGGTCATCAACCATTGCTGGGCGTTGGGCGAGATGAACCCCATTTGGGCGATCCACGACGTGGGCGCTGGCGGCATCAGCAATGCATTTCCAGAGCTGGTGGACGGTGCGGGACGTGGCGCCGTGTTTGATTTGCGCCAGGTGCCTTTGGAAGAAGCCGGTTTGGCCCCCAAAGAGATTTGGTGCAACGAAAGCCAGGAACGTTATGTGCTGGCGCTCAACCCCGACCTCTTGCCGCTGTTTGAAAAAATGTGCGCGCGCGAGCGCTGCCCTTTTGGCGTTGTTGGCCGGGCTGCGCAAGCCCAGCAGCTCATTTTGGAAGACGGGCCGGGCGGTGAACGGGCCATCGACATGCCGTTGGACGTGCTGCTGGGCAAGACGCCCAAGATGCACCGCGACGTTCAGCGCGTCCAGCGCACCGAAGCCGCTTTGAATCTGACGGGTGTGGCACTCGAAAAAGTGGCCTTTGATGTCCTGCGCCACCCCACGGTGGCCAGTAAGCGCTTTTTGATCAATATCGGCGACCGCACGGTGGGCGGACTGAGCCACCGCGACCCGATGGTGGGGCCCTGGCAAGTGCCGGTTGCAGACTGCGCGGTAACCTTGGCCGATTTTTTTGGCTTTCGCGGCGAAGCCATGGCTATGGGCGAGCGCACGCCCTTGGCTGCGCTGAACGCGCCGGCTTCAGGCCGAATGGCCGTGGGCGAAGCCATCACCAATCTGCTGGCGGCGCCTCTGGAACTTTCGCGCGTCAAACTCAGCGCAAACTGGATGGCAGCCTGCGGTGAGCCTGGTGAAGACGCAGCCCTTTACGACACGGTCAAAGCGGTGGGCATGGGGCTGTGCCCGGCGTTGGGTATCGGTATCCCGGTGGGCAAAGATTCCTTGTCCATGCGCACACGCTGGGGCGAGGGCACGGCCGCGCGGCAAGTCGTGGCGCCTGTTTCTTTGATCGTTAGCGCCTTCGTGTCCTTGGACGATGTGCGGGGCACCTTCACACCCCAACTTCAAACCGGCGACACCACCTTGCTTCTGATCGATTTGGGCCAAGGGCGCCAACGCATGGGTGGCTCCATGCTGGCCCAGGTGCTGGGGCAATTTGGCAACGAGGTGCCCGACCTGGATGATCCGCAGCAAATCAAGGCACTGGTTGCCGCGGTGAACGATCTTCGCGCTCAGGGGCATGTCCTGGCTTATCACGATCGCAGTGATGGTGGTCTGTGGGCCACGGTGTGCGAAATGGCCTTTGCGGGTCATTGCGGTGTGAGCTTGAACCTCGACATCCTGGTCACTGAAGGCGATGGCATTCAAGACAGCCGCGCCGACCACGGTGACTCCAAGAACTGGGCTTCGCAGGTCAGTGAGCGGCGCAACGAGCTGAGCTTGCGCGCCTTGTTCAATGAAGAGTTGGGCGTGGTTCTGCAGGTGCCTACCGCTGTGCGCAACGAGGTCATGGCCACACTGCGTGCTCATGGACTGAGCCGGTACAGCCATGTCATCGGTAAAACCAACGACCGCGCGGCCATCGAAGTTTGGCGCGACACCAAATTGCAGTTCGCAGCGTCTGTGCACCAATTGCATCAAACCTGGGACGAAGTGAGCTGGCGCATTGCGCGCTTGCGCGACAACCCGGCCTGCGCTGACGCAGAGCACGAAGCCGCAGGTGCACCCGACGACCCAGGCCTGCAAACGCAGCTGAGCTTCGACCCCGCGCAGGACATCGCCGCGCCCTACGTCGCCAGCGGTGTGCGCCCGAAATTCGCGGTGTTGCGCGAGCAGGGTGTTAACTCACAGGTGGAGATGAGCCGCGCTCTTCACGTGGCGGGTTTCGACACCTATGACGTCCACATGAGCGACCTGTTGGCAGGCCGCGCTCGCCTGGACCAGTTTCAGGCCTTTGTGGCGTGCGGCGGCTTCAGCTATGGCGACACCTTGGGCGCTGGAGAAGGGTGGGCGCGAACGATTCTGTTCAACCCGCAGATGGCCGAGGCCTTTGCGGTATTTTTCAATCGCAAGGACACCTTGGCCTTGGGCGTTTGCAACGGCTGCCAAATGATGGCGGCGCTCAGTCCGCTGATTCCCGGCGCGCAGGATTGGCCGCATTTCACGCGCAACGTCAGTGAACAGTTTGAGGCCCGCCTGTCGCTGGTAGAGGTGCTGCAAAGCCCCAGCGCCTTCTTTGACGGCATGGCGGGCAGCCGAATGCCCATCGCTGTAGCGCACGGTGAAGGCCGAGCCGACTTTTCGCGGCGGGGCAATGCTGGGGCCGTGTTGCGCGCGATGCGTTTTGTCGACCACCAAGGTCAGGCGACGCAGGCTTACCCCTTCAACCCCAACGGCAGCCCCGAAGGCTTGACCGCCGTGACCACAGCCGACGGCCGTTTTACCGCGCTGATGCCGCACCCCGAGCGCGTATTTCGCCAAGTGCAACTCAGTTATGCCGCTGAAGGTGCTGAGGGCTACAGCCCTTGGATGCGCATGTTCCGCAATGCCCGCGTATGGTTCAAATGATGTGGTTCGCGTAACTTGCACATCACCGATCACGTCTCGGCCTTGGCCGTCATCGCGCAGTTGCAACAGCAAAGCCGCGCAGCGGGCTTGAACTTGCGCGCACCACCTCCAGACCCGCAGGGCTGTTGCGGGCGCGGCTGCAACGGCTGCGTCTGGGAAGGCTATTTCGCAGCCGTGGCCTACTGGCGCGATGAAGCCTTGCTGCGGCTCCAAATATGACGGCTGGCATGAACGACACCACCCATGCTGAACCCCAGTGGCCCGAGCCGCTGCGGCGGGCAAGCCCGCAGCCCACCGTGCATTGGCTTATCGATGGCCAGGCCAAGCAAGCCCTGTGGCACTGCGAAAGGCAAGCGCCGCCGCCGCAGCGCCTGCAAGTAGTGGACGACCGCCTGCCCGCCGACACGGCCTACCGCTGGGCTTGTGAAGGCACGGCCTTGCTGTGGAAGGGCGATTTTCAGAACGCGCGTCACTTGTTGGCGGCATTGACCCGTCGGCTGGACACCCCGCGCCCCAACAAGCGCGCGCGCAAGGCCAAACCTGGCGACGCGGTTGGGGCGACCCCCAGCACACCGGGCCAAGCCTTTCACTTGCACCGCATGGCGCAAGCCCAGCGCGCCCGGGTGCTGGCGCAGGTCTTGATTCCCATGGATGCTGACTACAGTATCCCGCTGCGCCGAGCGCCCGACTTTCGGCAAGCCTGCAAGGAAGCCTGGGGTGAGCCACAGGGCGTTGCCCGGGTTCTTGCCTTACGTGAACTGTTGGGTGTTGTCAGCGCACACGAGTGGCGGAAGAAGGGCGTTGCGATTGCCGGATGGGGTTCGACGCCGCACGACCGTATCCACCCGCACTACGGCGTGTTTTCGCCGGTGCGCGGCGAGTACATCGACTTGGTGCTCAAGGCACCCTTGCCGGCCGGTGCGAAAAGTTTGGCCCTGGACATCGGTACGGGCAGCGGAGTGCTTGCAGCCGTTCTGGCACGGCGTGGTGTGCGGCGTGTGCTGGCCACCGATCAAGACGAGCGGGCGCTGGCCTGCGCGCGCGAGAACCTGAGCCGCCTCGGTGTCGGCGGGCAGGTAGCGGTATTGAGCGCAGATCTTTTTCCGCCTGACGCTGACGCCCGCGCCGCACTCATCGTCTGCAACCCGCCTTGGCTGCCTGCGCGCCCCAGTTCACCTATCGAACGTGCGGTTTATGACGAAGACAGCCGCATGCTCAAAGGCTTTTTGGCGGGGCTGAAGACCCGGTTGCTGCCAGGCGGCGAAGGCTGGTTGGTAATGTCCGATCTGGCCGAACATTTGGGACTGCGCACTAGAGATGAGTTGCTGCAGTGGATCGACAACGCCAGCCTTGTGGTTCTGGGGCGGCTGGACACCCGGCCACACCACCCCAAAGCGAACGATTCAAGCGACCCGCTGCACCGGGCCCGCGCAGCAGAAATTACATCCCTATGGCGTGTGGGCGTGAAGCAATGAATAGCGATTTGGACTTTGAGTTGCGTGGTGACGTCATCACGCTGGACGCCTTGCTTAAGGCCTTGGGCTGGGCCGAAAGCGGCGGGGCGGCAAAAATGATGATTGCCGACGCCCAGGTGCGCGTGAACGGCGAAACGGAATTGCGCCGGGGACGCAAATTGCGGCACGGCGACCGGGTTGAAGCTGCCGGCGGGCAAGTGCGCATCTGCGGTGCTGGTCCGCACGACTCAACCAGGCCGCCAACGTCACCATGACTGCCCTGAACCCCTGGCGGCTCTCAGTCGCGCCGATGATGGACTGGACCGACCGGCACTGCCGCTACTTCCACCGCCTCATCACGCGCCGCACGCGGCTGTATACCGAGATGGTCACCACAGGGGCCTTGCTGCACGGGGACGTGCCGCGCCATCTCGATTTTGATGCAGCCGAGCACCCCCTGGCGCTTCAGTTGGGTGGTAGCGAGCCTGACGATTTGGCAGCCTGTGCGCGGCTGGCGCAACGCTGGGGCTACGACGAAGTCAACTTGAACTGCGGCTGCCCGAGCGAGCGTGTACAGCGCGGCGCCTTTGGTGCCTGCCTCATGGCCGAAGCAAGCTTGGTGGCACACTGCGTCGCCTCCATGAAAGACGCCTGTGATTTGCCCGTCACGGTCAAGCACCGCATCGGTATCGACAAAAGCGAGAGCTACGACTTTGTTCGCGACTTTGTAGGGACCGTGGCGGCCGCAGGATGCGAGGTTTTCATCGTGCATGCGCGCAATGCCTGGCTGCAGGGCCTGAGCCCGAAGGAAAACCGCGAAATTCCCCCGCTGCGCTACGCGCTGGTCCATCAGCTGAAGCGCGACTTCCCACATCTAACCATCGCTATCAACGGCGGCATTCGCAGCTCGGACGAGGTTGAAGCCCAACTGGCCGCTGTCGACGGTGTCATGGTGGGCCGTCAGGCCTATCACGACCCTTGGGTCATGGCCGACTGGGACCAGCGCTTCTTTGCAGAACCTGCGGCAGATGCGCCAATGGACCGTTGCGCCATCGAAGAAGCCTTCGTCGCCTATATGAAGCGCGAAGCCAAGGTGCACGGCACGCCGTGGGCGCACGTCGCCAGGCACATGCTGGGTTTGTGGAACGGCACACCGGGCGCCCGCAAGTGGCGGCAGGTATGGAGTGACCACCGGCTGAAAGCACTGCCGGCGCAAGAAGTCTGGGCCATAGCCAACCGCCGCAATGTTCAGGCGGCAACCGGCGAACCGAACGCCGGCTACATGCCGGCGTAGTTGGGTCCGCCACCGCCTTCAGGCGTCACCCACACGATGTTTTGCGTGGGATCTTTGATGTCGCAAGTTTTGCAATGCACGCAGTTTTGTGCGTTGATCACCAGCCGGTCTTGGCCATCGGTGTTGACGAATTCATAGACACCAGCAGGGCAGTAACGGCTCTCCGGCCCTGCATAACGTGCCAAGTTGACCTTCACGGGCACGCTGGCGTCCTTGAGCGTCAAGTGCGCCGGTTGCTGCTCTTCGTGGTTGGTGTTACTGACGAAGACGCTGGACAGCCGGTCGAAGGTGAGGGTGCCGTCTGGCTTGGGATATTGAATTTGCGGCATCTCGGCCGCCGGGCGCAGCTTGGTGTGGTCCTTCACCGAGTTGTGCAGTGTCCAGGGCGGGGTACTGACGCCCACTTTGGGCAGGAACCAATGCTCGATGCCGGTCATCAGCTTGCCCAGGAGTGGCCCCTTCTTGAACCAGTTTTTGAAGTTGCGGTAGGTCCACAGTTCGTCGTGCAACCAGCTCGATTTGAAGCCTTCTGTGAACGCCGCCAATTCATCCGCTTGGCGGCCCGCTGCCAGCGCCTCGGCAGCAGCTTCCGCACATAACATGCCGCTTTTGATGGCCGCATGGCTGCCTTTGATGCGGGCGGCGTTCAGAAAACCCGCGTCACAACCCACCAGCGCGCCGCCTGGGAAAGCAAGTTTGGGCAGCGCCTGTGGCGTGCCGTTATTCAGCGCACGCGCTCCATAGCTCAAGCGTTTGCCACCTTCGATGTGGGCTTTGATACTGGGGTGGGTTTTCCAGCGCTGCATTTCTTCAAAGGGGCTCAGCCAAGGGTTCTGGTAATCCAGGCCGATCACGTAACCCAGCGTGACCTTGTTGCCCTCGAGGTGGTAAAGGAAGCCGCCACCAAAGGTGTTGTCATCGAGTGGCCAGCCGGCGGTGTGAACCACGAGGCCTGGCTGGGCTTTTTCGGCCGGGATTTCCCACAGTTCCTTGATACCGATGGCAAAGGTCTGCGCATCTGTGCCGGCGTCCAACTGGTACTTGGCGATGAGCTGTTTGCCCAAGTGGCCGCGCGCACCTTCGGCAAAAACGGTGTATTTGCCGTGCAGCTCCATGCCGATCTGGAAGCTGTCCATCGGCTCACTGTCTTTTCCGACACCTTGATTGCCTGTGGCCACGCCTTTGACCGAGCCATCGCCGTTGTAGAGCACCTCGGCGGCGGTAAAGCCCGGAAATATCTCCACGCCCAGTGCTTCGGCTTGTTCGCCCAGCCACTTGGTCACCGCGCCCAGGCTCACAACATAACAACCGTCGTTGTGAAAATTGCGCGGCATCAGCCACTCAGGCGTACGCGAGGCGCTGGTTTCACTCAGCACGAGCAGGTCATCACCCGTGACGGGTTGGTTCAGCGGCGCGCCGCGCACTTTCCAATCAGGAAACAATTCGGTAATGGCACGCGGGTCCATCACCGCGCCGCTGAGGATGTGGGCGCCCGGTTCCGAGCCCTTTTCCAGCACCACCACAGACAGGTCGGCGTTCAACTGCTTCAGACGAATGGCGGTGCTCAATCCCGCTGGGCCTGCGCCCACAATGACGACGTCGTAGTCCATAGACTCGCGCGGGCCAAACTGGGCCAAGATCTCTTGCGCATTCATGCGTCGCTGCTCCTCGGGTGTTCAGCAGGAGGTGCCAAACAGGGTTCAAAATGAACTGGCATTGTATGAAGGGCTTGCCGACCTACACGCTGTCGCCAAGCGGACAGCCAGCGCGGCACAGAGAAAGCTCCAGCGCCCCGAAGCCCCGACAAGGCCCGCGCCGCGCTCAAGCCGCCAGGCGCAACTGCAGCGCCTCGACCACGGCATTTGCTATGGCCATGGACGATGTCAACCCAGGCGATTCAATGCCGAACAAGTGCACCACACCCACCTGGCCATGCTGCGCGGGTCCGCTCAAGCAGAAGTCAGAAGCAGGCGCGCCAGGCCCACTGATCTTGGGCCTCACGCCGCTGTAGGCCGGCGCCAGCGCGTTGGTGGGCAGGCCCGGCCAGTAGCGGCGAATATCGGCTTCGAAGCCTGCTTGCCGGCCTGGGTCTACCCGGTAGTCCAGTTGGGCTTCAACGGTGCCGTCAGGTAGCCACTCCACGTCTGGGCCAAAGCGAGCTTGGCCTGCCAGGTCCAATGTCAGGTGCACACCCAAGCCGCCGTCCACGGGCAGCGGATAAATCAGGCGGGAAAACGGTGAGCGTGTGCTCAGGCTGAAGTAATGGCCTTTTGCCAAGTGCTGTTTGGGGATGTGCTGGGCGTCTAAGCCTGTGAATGAGCAGGCCACCGCCTGAGTGCCCAGGCCTGCAGCGTTCACGATGTAGCGGCAGCTCATCTCAAATGATTCGTCGCCACCGGTGCGGATATACCAGTGGCCGCCATGGCGCTGTGCGCTCTCCAGCGGGCTCTTGAGCGCCAGAACGGCGCCGGCAGCCTCGGCATCGGCCAGAAAGGACGTCATCAGGGCGTGACTGTCGACGATGCCGGTGCGTGGTGACCACAGCGCTGCCGTGCAGCAAAGGTCGGGTTCCATGGCGATCGCTTCGTCTCGCGCGACGACGCGCAGGCCTTCTACGCCGTTGGTCTCACCACGCTTCAGCAATGCGGCCAGTTTGTGCTCGTCCTGCGCGTGGTTGGCCACGACCAACTTGCCACAGATGCGGTGCGGAACCTTGCGCTCGTGGCAGTAAGCCGTCAGCAGCCTACGTCCTTCCACGCACCAGCGTGCCTTGAAGCTGCCGGCGTCGTAGTAGTGGCCCGCGTGAATGACCTCGCTATTGCGCGAGGACACGCCGCCACCGATGTGGCCATCGCGCTCCAGGATGACCACCTCCAGACCAGCTTGCGCCAAGGCACGGGCCGTAGCCAAGCCCACGACACCTGCGCCGACCACCAAAGCATCGATGTGTTCCATTTCGCCCATTCTGGCGCGATGATTGAACCGCAAGCTGCGTGCTATCTTCTGCCGCTGTAGCGAACAACCGGGAGCGCGCGATTGGCGTACGAGATTGATCTGTCAGGCCGTGTGGCTTTGGTCACTGGAGCGTCCAGTGGACTGGGTGCGCAATTTGCACGCACGCTCAGCCGCGCAGGCTGTGGTGTGGTGCTGGCCGCGAGGCGCCTGGAGCGATTGAAAGACCTGCGCGCCGAGCTGGAAGCCGAAGGCGGCGACGCCCACGTGGTGACGCTGGACGTGACTGACGTGGACAGCATCAAGGCTGCCGTGGCGCACGCCGAGACCGAGATGGGCACCATCGACATCTTGGTGAACAACTCGGGCGTCAGCTCAACCCAAAAGCTCACTGAAGTCACAACCGAAGAATACGACTTCATGATGAACACTAACACCCGGGGCGCCTTCTTCGTGGCGCAAGAGGTGGGCAAGCGCATGATTGCGCGCAGCCGCGGCGCCGCGCCGGGCACGTTCACCGGTGGACGCATCGTGAATATCGCGTCCATGGCAGGCCTCAAAGTGCTGAGCCAGATCGGTGTGTATGCCATGAGCAAAGCTGCGGTGGTGCACATGACCAAGGCCATGGCCTTGGAGTGGGGCCGTTACGGCATCAACGTCAATGCCTTGTGCCCGGGTTATATCGACACCGAAATCAATCACCGGCATTGGCAGACCGAGTCCGGCCAGAAGCTGGTGCAGATGCTGCCGCGCAAGCGCGTCGGTCAGCCCAAAGACCTGGATGCCGTGCTGATGATGCTTTGTGCCAACGAGAGCCACTTTGTCAACGGCGCCGTCATCGCGGCTGACGATGGCTTCGGTGTTTAAAGTTTGAACGCATGAGACCGCTGTCGCCATTGGAAGCGAGGGTTCTGGGCGTTCTGGTTGAAAAGCAGCATACCGTCCCTGATACCTACCCGCTGTCGCTGAACGCGTTGGTGGCTGGTTGCAATCAAAAAACCGCTCGCTCGCCTGTCATCGAGGCCACCGACGCCGAAGTGTTGGTGGCGGTTGATGAGCTCAAAGGCCTGAGCCTGGTTTTCGAGGGCAGCGGCAGCCGTGTGGTCAAGTTCGAGCACAACATGGGCCGCGTGCTGGTTGTGCCTTCGCAGGCCGTCGCTTTATTGACGGTGCTCTTGCTGCGTGGGCCGCAGACCTCGGCCGAATTGCGCTTGAATTGCGAGCGTCTGCATCGCTTTGCCGATATTTCATCGGTTGAAGGATTCCTGGACGAACTGGCTACCAAGGAACCCGTGCGGGTCGTGAAATTGCCCCGTGCGCCGGGCGAGCGCGAAGCGCGCTGGGCTCACCTTTTGTGCGGTGACGTTCAAGTGCCAACACCGGCGGCTGGAAGCGAGCGTTTGGATGCCACGCTGGGTGCCGGTGTGTCGGTGTCCGAACTGGCGGCTTTGCGCGCTGAGCAAACCCGCATGTCGCAAGAGCTTGAGTCGCTCAGGCGCTTGGTGAACCGCATGGCGCAAGATTTGGGTATAGAGCCGCGATGAAATTCACACTGCCCGAGCGCAAAAAGCTAACGCACGAAATGGTGATCCCCATCCGCTGGGGCGACATGGACGTGATGGGCCATGTGAACAACACGGTGTATTTCCGGTACATGGAAATCGCCCGGCTCGAATGGCTGTTCCGCGTGGGTGGGCCGCCGGACCCCAAAGGCTGCGGTCCTGTCATCGTCAACGCCTTTTGCAATTTCATCCGGCAACTCGAATTTCCAGGCGATGTGCTGGCCAAACACTACGTGTGCAACCCAGGCCGGTCCAGCTTTGACACCTACATCACGCTGGAGCGCACCGACAAGCCGGGCCTTGTCTACGCTGAAGGCGGAGCCACCACGGTGTGGACCAACTTTGCTCTGCAGAAGTCCGAGCCGATGCCAGACTGGCTGCGCGCGCTGGTCTCCGATTGAACGCCTTAGGCTCGGTCAACCCGCTCAACGCGACAAGAGCTTGTTGACCAATTCGGGCGTAGTGGCGGCGCCGGTTTTGCGCATCAGGCGCGCGCGATAAACGTCTACTGTGCGCGGGCTGATGCCCAAACGCTTGCCGATGAGCTTGCTGGTCAGGCCTTCGATGAGCAAGGCCGCGATTTCGCGCTCTCGGCCTGTGAATTCCAGCTTCAGCACGCGGCGCGACGACAGGTCTTCAAACGCCCAGATGCCGGCCGCATGCGGCTGCTGTGGGTCTAGGGTGCGGCCGCTGACATGACACCAGAAAAGCTCGCCGTCCAGGCGCTTCATCACGCGGTCGTCGGCGTAGCGGCCGGATCGGTCCAGTTGAGCAACGATCCGCTGGCCTGTGCGCTCAAACTCATCGGCTGAAGGGTAAAGCACTTCAAATGAGCGCCCCACCATGGCATCACGCTCGGCCTTGAACATGGCCAGCACCAACAAATTGCAGTCGACGATCAGGCGCTGGCGGGACAGTACCAAGCCAATGGGCGCGTGCTCAAAAGCCGTGCGGTAGTCCAGCGCCGAATCTGCAGGGCTTGCCATTTAGTTGATTTTACGTATCGCCTACGTAAAGCATTACGCAGTACCCTTGCGCCCACGCTGGCCCCTATGGCTGGCTGTCAGGAGCACCCCGCGATGAACAAGATTTACCCCAGCGCCGCCGCTGCGCTGGCCAGCATCGTCCGTGACAACCAGTTGATGGCGGTTGGCGGATTCGGCCTTTGCGGCATACCCGAAGCACTCATTGCGGCCCTGCGTGACAGCGGTGCCAAGGGCTTGACGGTCATTTCCAACAATGCCGGTGTCGATGGTTTTGGTCTCGGGCAACTGCTGGAAACGCGCCAGATCAAGCGCATGATTTCCAGCTACGTGGGCGAAAACAAAGAGTTCGAACGCCAATACTTGGCTGGCGAACTGGAGCTGGAATTCACGCCCCAGGGCACCCTGGCTGAAAAACTGCGCGCTGGCGGCGCCGGCATTCCGGCATTTTTTACCCGCACGGGCGTGGGCACGATGGTGGCTGAGGGCAAAGAGCTGCGCGAGTTCGATGGGCACACTTACGTGATGGAACGTTCGCTGGTACCGGATGTATCGCTGGGCAAAGCGTGGAAGGCCGACAAGAGCGGCAACTTGATCTTCAGGCGCACCGCTCGCAACTTCAACCCAGCCGTCATCATGGCGGGCAAGATCAGCGTGGTGGAGGTTGAGGAAATTGTTGAAACGGGCACCTTTGACCCCGACGCCGTTCACCTGCCTGGCATCTATGTCAGCCGTCTGGTGCTGAACGCCACGCCGGAAAAGCGCATCGAAAAGCGCACCACCAAACAGAACCCGAAGGGAACTTGAAATGGCCTGGACCCACGACGAAATGGCTGCCCGCGCAGCCAAAGAGTTGCAAGATGGCTTCTATGTCAACCTGGGCATCGGCTTGCCCACTTTGGTTGCGAATTTTGTCGATCCAGCCATCGAGGTGTGGCTGCAAAGCGAAAACGGCATGATGGGCATCGGTGCCTTTCCTGACGAGGCTGAGGTTGATGCCGACCTCATCAACGCTGGCAAACAAACGGTGACCACACTGCCTGGCACCAGCATTTTTGGCAGCCACGAGAGCTTTGCCATGATTCGCGGCGGCAAGATCAATTTGTCGATCCTGGGTGCCATGCAAGTCAGCGAAAAGGGCGACCTGGCCAACTGGATGATTCCCGGCAAGATGGTCAAAGGCATGGGCGGCGCCATGGACCTGGTGGCTGGCGTGAAAAACGTGGTGGTGCTGATGGAGCACGTGGCGCGTAAGAAAGATGGTGGCTTCGACCTGAAGATCTTGCCCAAGTGCAATTTGCCGCTGACCGGCGTGGGCGTTGTCGACCGCATCATCACCGACTTGGCGGTTCTGGATGTCACGCCGCACGGCTTGAAAGTGGTGGAGATGGCGCCGGGTGTCACACGCGACGAATTGCAAAGCAAAACGGGCGTGCCTCTGCACTGAGCGCGAAGCGGTCGCAACGCACTGCCACCAACCGCGATCTGCTGAAGCCCGCGTGCCGCGGGCTTTTTTTCGCCGATGCGGTCGCTCAGCGGGCTTTCAGCGACTGCGCCACAGCAGGGATCAACTCGGGGCCTCTGTAGATCAAGCCGGTATAGATTTGCACCAAATCCGCGCCAGCGATGCGCTTGGCTTTGGCGCTTTCTGCACTCATCACGCCGCCAGCGCCGATGATGGGCACCTGGGGACCCAAGGCTTGCCGCAACTGTCGGATGACCGCATTGCTGGCTTCCAGCACCGGTGTGCCGCTCAAGCCACCCGTCTCTTCGGCGTGCGGCAAGCCTTTGACCGCGTCGCGGGCAATTGTGGTGTTGGTGGCAATGACACCATCGATGCGGTGGCGTTGAACGGTAGCCGCGATAGACAAGATTTGGCTGCTTTCAAGATCGGGCGCGATCTTCAAAAACAAGGGCACCTGCCGAGCCTGCTGCTTCGCCAAAGCCAGGCGCCGCTCTTGAAGCGCCCCCAGCAGCCCGTCCAGCGCATCATCGCTTTGCAATGAACGCAAATTTTGGGTGTTGGGGCTGCTGATATTGACGGTTATGTAATCCGCATGCGGGTACACACCAGATAAGCCGATGAGGTAGTCATCCACCGCGCGCTCAATCGGCGTGGCCGCGTTCTTGCCTATATTCAAACCCAAGATGCCGCCGGCCGCGCGAAAGCTGCGCGCGCGCTGCACATGGGCGAGAAAGGCATCCAAGCCTTCGTTGTTGAAGCCCAAGCGGTTGATGAGCGCATCAGCCTGCGGCAGGCGGAACATGCGCGGTTTGGGGTTGCCGGGCTGGGCTTTGGGCGTCACTGTGCCCACTTCGATGAAGCCAAAACCCATCGCGCCCAGACCGTCGATGCAGCGGCCGTTTTTATCGAGACCGGCCGCCAGTCCGACGCGATTGGGAAATTGCAGGCCGGCAACTGTGACCGGGTCGTCCACGCGACGCTGCTGCCACAGGCATTGCAAGGGCGTGTTTTGCAAGGAGGCGATGCTGCCTAAGGTGAGTTCGTGTGCTTGCTCGGGGTCCATTCCGAACAAGAAGGGGCGAGTCAATGCGTAGGGTACGAGGGCCATAATGACCCGCATTGTCCCAAACGTGGTGGACGCAATGCGAACACCGAGCTTTCTGATCCGTGATGAACCAAGACGCGCTTAAAAAAGCGGTTGGCGAAGCTGCGCTGGCCTATGTGCAGGCCAACACCGTTGTGGGCGTCGGCACAGGCTCAACCGTGAACTGTTTCATTGATGCGCTTGCTGCGGCCAAGATTCCCCTGGCAGGTGCCGTTTCAAGCTCAGAAGCCAGCACCACGCGACTGCGCGCGTCCGGTATCAAGGTCGTTGAGCCTGCAGAAGTGACGGGGCTGGACGTGTACGTGGACGGCGCCGACGAAATCGATGGAGGCGGTTGCATGATCAAAGGCGGTGGCGCTGCGCTCACGCGAGAAAAAATCGTCGCCGCGCTGGCCAAGACTTTTGTTTGCATCGCCGACCAAAGCAAACGCGTCGCCGTCTTGGGCGCATTCCCTTTGCCAGTCGAAGTGATCAACATGGCTGCTGCTCAAGTGGCACGGCAGTTTGAAGCGCTCGGCGGGCAGGCGCGATTGCGCCATGGTGTGCTGACTGACAACGGCCACCCGATTCTGGACGTTCACGGTTTGCGCATTCACGACCCGCTGGCACTGGAAACCGAAGTCAACCAGTGGCCGGGTGTCGTCACCGTGGGCATCTTTGCGCGCCAGCGTGCACAGGTTTGCCTGCTGGGCACGCCGCAAGGTGTGCAAACCCTCCGATACTGAACCCTGTTCTTAACCATTTTCTGTTCCACCTTCAAGGACCGCCGTGGCCAAACCCAATTACTCGTTTGAGAAGCGCCAACGCGAACTGGCCAAAAAACAGAAGAAAGAAGCCAAAGAACGGGACAAGGCCGAGCGCAAAACAAACCCAGGT
The DNA here is from genome assembly GCA_965249635.1 of Rubrivivax sp. Classification (GTDB taxonomy): domain Bacteria; phylum Pseudomonadota; class Gammaproteobacteria; order Burkholderiales; family Burkholderiaceae_C; genus Rubrivivax. Next base: position 2,231,851 of record OZ252249.1, read on the forward strand.
GCGGCCGGCACCGAAGGCATGCTGGAACAAGTTGATGGTGCTGAACTGGGCGAGGGCGCTGAAGGTTCAGCGGGCGCTGCCGGCGGCGAAGGCAGCGCGTCTGGCGACGGTGGTGGCGGTGACGGCGGCGGCAAGTAGCTGACGCTTAGCCCAGCGCTACGGCTTGCCTTGACATCGTGGCCGCGTTGAGGATCTTCCAGCTTGGTCGTTCTCAATTTCCCGGTTGGTTTCGCCGAGCTTGACGCACGCGCGTGCGTGCGGGGTCAATGGCGTCCAGCAAGTCGGCCTCAATCGGCATGGCTGTGCCGTTGATCCAGGCGGCCAAAACTTCTGCAGCCAAAGGCCCCCAGGTGAGGCCTCGAGAGGCCAAGCCCAGCAAGACATAGAGGCCCGGTGTGCGCGGCACAAGACGGCAGTGGTCCAGGCGCGTGGTCGCTTCCATTTGCTCACCAGCCAAAGGCCAAGCGCCGACCAGCGGCAAGCGGTCGGGCATGGTGGCACGCCAGCCCACGCGGCCCTGGACGGCCGTAGCCGTCTTGGCCTGCAGGCCGCAAAGCCTGGCCAAACGTTCCAAGTTGTGACCGTGATCGCTCGCCCGAATGTCGGGCGCTTGATCGCCGGCCTGCGCGCTAGCGCCAAACAGCAAGCAGCCATCGGACGTGCGAAGCGCGTAGCCGTGGCCGCTGAGTGGCCGCGCAGGGCCAAGCGGTGCATCGGTGCTGTGCATGCCGGCCACCGCTTCAACATCGCGCGCCAGCAACCAGCTAACTTGGCCGCGAACGCGCTGCAGCGGCCACTCGGCTGAAATTGGACGCTCTGGTTCGTCAGGCCTTGGTTCTTGGTTCCGGCCATCCCTCGGGACCCTGCTCGGGCCTTCGGACGCAGGCTTACAAGCGGGGTAGGGCACCGGCGCAGCACCCGTAGCGCACACCACGATTTGCGCCTGCCCCAGCATTTGGCCGCCGGCGTCCAGCGCGCACCAGCCGCCGTTTGTGGCTCGCAGACTCTCAACCGCCACGCCACCTTGCCACATCACGCCCGGTGTACCCAAAGCATCACGGCACAAACTGGCAGGTGACAGCCACCCCCCACCGTTGAAGAGCCAGGCAGAGTTTTCCACCGGACAGCCAGCAAATTGACTGGCCTCGGCCGCGTTGAGCACGCCAAGGTAGCCTTTCACACAGAAAGCTGCATCCCGTTCGGGCGCGTTGAGCCTCAAAACACCTTGCACTTCGCCCTGGACGGCTGCCGCACGCACCAGTGGTGCGTAGCGCTTCGTGGCGAGCAGTGCGGCAGCGCGATTGAAACGCGCGTGCACGCCATCGCCAAGGTGCGCGGTGCCATGGAACAAGCCGGCCGGGTTGCCTGAGGCTTCTTGCGCTGGTTGTGAATGGCGGTCCAGCACGGTGCAACGCCAGCCGCTGCGGGCCAAGGCTTGGGCAGCCAGGGCGCCGGCTAAACCACCACCGATAACCAGCGCGGTTCGTGTTGTGTTTTCGACTGGGTTTCGAACCATGGCTTTGCGCACCGGCATGCGCCGGGCTTTGAAGCTGGGGTTGAAGCGAACCAATAAGGTGTTTGCGACGTCAGCGTTGCCAAGGGCCGGCACGGGCTCAAAACCCGCGGTTTTGAGCTGCGCTGCAAACGGCAAGCCAGTTTCCCCCAGCGAGGTGGCCAGCAAGGTAGCGTCGGGTGCCACCACCCGTGCCAGGTCCCTGGCCAGGCGTTGCGACACCGCAAACGAACCGCGCGCTTGACCCAGCCCATCGATCAGTACCGCGTCGGCCTGCAGCTGCAAAGAAGCCAACATTGAATCCACATCGCCCAGCGCCAGCAGCAGCCGCACCCGGCCGCCTTCAAAGTCCAGAATGTGAATATTCGGCGTCAGTGCTGGCCAGGCGTCGATCAGCGCCTGCGCCAGTGGCTTGGTTCGTTCGTCAAGCGCCTGCGCATGCCCAAACGCGCGCTGTAGGTCGACAAGGCTTGGTGGGTGTTTTTCAACCGCAACGTAGGTCAACTGCCGCGCGGTTGGTGGCCCACCGAGGCCCTCTTGCTTCCAAGACTGCCAGGTATGCAAAAAGTGGTGTCCCAGGCCGAAACCCACTTCCAGCAGGGTGACGTGCGGTGAGCTTCGCCACCGCTGGGGAAAGCCCATGGCTGCCAGGCACTGTGAACCGTGGCGCGCCGCCGCAGCGCCAGTACGGTAGTGGCGCGCTACCGGTTCAGTGCCCAGCCACTCGATCAGTGCGGCCTGAACGGGGCGCGTTTTCACAGCAAGGGGCGCGCACTCAAGTTGCCCGCGCCGCCAAGAAGCAGGCTGGCGTGCTTAGACGCGCTTGCGGTACTCGTGCGTGCGGGTGTCGATTTCGACGCGGTCACCGTTTTCAACAAAGATGGGCACGCTGATCACAAACCCGGTGCCTTTGAGCTTGGCCGGCTTGAGCACTTTGCCCGAGGTGTCGCCTTTGACGGCGGGGTCGGTCTCGATTTCACGAACGACTGACGTGGGCATTTCCACACTGATCGCTTTGCCTTCGTAAAAGGTCACTTCAACCTGCATGCCGTCTTCCAGGTACTGGATGGCGTCGCCCATGTTTTCGGCTTCAACTTCGTACTGGTTGTACTCGGTATCCATGAACACATACATCGGGTCGGCGAAGTACGAGTAGGTGCACTCGCGTTTGTCCAGAATGATCTGGTCCATCTTGTCGTCGGCCTTGAAAACCACTTCAGCGCCGCCGCCGTTCAGCAGATTTTTCATCTTCATGCGCACCGTTGCAGCACCCCGGCCGCCACGGCTGTACTCGGTCTTCAGCACGACCATCGGGTCTTTGCCTTGCTTGATGACGTTGCCAGCGCGAATTTCTTGAGCGAGTTTCATAACAGGTACTTCAGTGGTGCTGCAGCGGTGGCCGCAAAACCCAGCATTCTAGCTTTTACTGGCTACAAACACCTGCAACTGTGTGCACAGGTCGGTTTGCGCCGCCATCTGGTCGCGCAAATGGCGCACTTGGGTACCCCAGGCCTGCAGATCGGGCAACATCAAGGGGCCACTGGCGGGCGCGCCGTCCAAACCGTTGTAGCGCCGGTGCAGGTGCAGCCATTCGCGGTACAGGGGCGCCTGCGGCTCCTGCTCCGGCCGGGTGCCCGGGAAGAAGTGGCCGAGCCACGCCCGCAGTTTGAGCTCGCGCTCTTGCGCGCCCTGCGGGTAAAGCTGCCATATCAAGGGCGCGCCTGCCCACAGCGCCCGCACCACCGTGTCTTCGCCGCGCACGCAGTTCAGGTCGGCACTCCACAGCGCGCAGTCAAACTCGGTTTGCGTCAACCAGGGTAGGTCAAAAGTTCTCAAGTGTGCGTGGGGCCATTGGGCAACGCTTTTCGACGCCTGCGCCAGCTTTTGGGCGTTGCCCTGCGCCAAGAGCAACAGTGTGGGTTGGCTTGCCAGCGCTTGAAGCAGCGCCGCAAAGGGCGCCTGCTCATAACAAAAGAGCAACACCACGCGTTCGCGCGTTTGTCGCCGCACACCTTGTTCGGCCAACCACTCGTCGCGGTCGAAAGCTTCGCGCATTTTCAGCAATGCCGGTTCGCGCAGCAGGCCACCCGTTCCGGTCGCAAAGCCGGGGTAGAAGAACCATTTCTGCAAACCGTTCAGTTGGGGCGATGGCAAACCGTGGCTGCGCCGCGCGAAATCTTCTACGCCCAAATATTCCAGATTGATCCAAACGGGCGGTGGGGTCTGCTTCGCCATGCGCGTAACAAAAGCGTCAGGCAAATCGCAGCCGAAGGCTTCAATCACCACCTCACCAGGCTTGACTCCGTCTAGCGGGTCGTCGTCAGAAGGCCAAGGCAGGACTTGAACGCCCGGCGAACCCTGTGGCGCGATAAAGGCCAGTGGCGCCGCGTCGTCCATCCACAGCCGCACGCACTCGCCGCCCGAGGCCAAGTCAGCGGCAAGGCGCCAGCACACCCCAACATCGCCCAGGTTGTCCACCAGCCTGCAGAAGATGTCCCAGCTGCGAGCCATCATGCGCAGGCCATTGTGTCCATGCGCCGATTATCCAAGGTGCGGCAGTCACAATGTACGGCGATGAGCCCCGTGGACAAGACCGACCCCCAAGCACGCGACGACCGCGAGAACGGACTCGCCAAAGAGCGCGCCAAATTGCTGGCTGAAGTGGCCAAGCTGCCTAGCTTGCCGGGCGTGTACCGCTACTTCGATGCGCAAGACAAGCTCTTGTACGTGGGCAAGGCGCGCCAGCTCAAGAAGCGTGTTTCCAGTTACTTCCAGAAGGACCATCAAGGCACACGCATTGGTTCCATGGTGGCGCGCATCGCGCGCATGGAGACCACAGTGGTCCGCACCGAAGCCGAGGCCTTGCTGCTTGAGAACAACCTCATCAAGACGCTGAACCCCAAGTTCAACATCCTGTTTCGGGACGACAAAAGCTACCCCTATTTGCGCCTGGTCACGCACACGTTCCCTCGCGTGGCCTACTACCGTGGCGCCGTTGACCGCAAGCACCGCTACTTCGGGCCGTATCCGGGTGCGTGGGCCGTCAAAGAAACCATTCTGCTGATTCAGAAGGTGTTTCGCCTGCGCACTTGCGAGGACACGGTTTACGCCCACCGCAGCCGGCCCTGTTTGCTTTATCAAATTCAGCGCTGCTCTGCACCTTGCGTCGGCTTTGTGGGCGCTGAGGACTACGCCCGTGATGTGAAGGATGCAGAAGCCTTCTTGCTGGGTGACACCGAAGCGGTTCTGGCCGACTTGCAAGAGCGCATGCTCGCGCACGCCGAAGTACTTGAATTCGAGAAAGCGGCGCAGGTTCGCAACCGCATCAGTGCGCTGTCGCGCGTGCTGCATCAGCAGTCGGTGGACGTGAGCAGTTTGTCAGCGGCAGACAAAGATGTGGACATCCTTGCCGTCAAAGTGCAGGGTGGGCGCGCCTGCGTCAACTTGGCCATGGTGCGCGGCGGGCGCCACTTGGGTGACCGGGCATTTTTCCCTCAGCATGTTGAAGACGCCACCACTTGGTCCGCAGCGCTGGACGATTCGTTGGACGAAAGCCAGCAAGTGCAACGCACGCCGGAGGCCCAGGTGCTCGCGGCCTTCATTGCGCAGCACTATGTGAGCCAGGCTGTGCCACCTTGGTTGCTGACCAGCCACGAAGTTGACTCTGAACTTCTGGACGCCATTGGCGAGACGGCTGGTGTCAAGGTGAGGGCGCAACACCAGCCGCGCGAGCAACGGCGCATTTGGCTGGAAATGGCGATCAAGGGCGCTGAGTTGTCCTTGGCGCGCTTGCTCAGCGAAGAAGGTTCGCAACGTGCGCGCACCCGTGCGCTGGTAGAAGCGCTCGACCTTGACGTTGCAGACCTGAACCAATTCCGTATCGAGTGTTTTGACATCAGCCACACCGCAGGCGAAGCCACGCAGGCCTCTTGCGTGGTGTACGAAGACCACGCCATGCGCAACAACCAATACCGCCGTTACAACATCGAGGGGATCACGGGCGGTGATGACTACGCCGCCATGCGCCAGGTGCTCACGCGCCGCTACGGCAAGCTGGCCCAGGCAAGGGCCGATGCTGAAGCCGCTGGCACGGTTTCAGATGCGCCTTCAGCAGCCCCTGCCGCGATTGCCGAAAACGCGGCCCTCACAGCCACGGTTGCGCAAGCTGCTGGAGCACCAGACGGGATGCCTGTGCCGCCTGCACCCTCCAACAAGGCACGCTTGCCTGACCTGGTGCTGGTCGATGGCGGAAAAGGCCAAGTCAGCATGGCCCGCGAAGTGTTCAGCGAGCTGGGCTTGGATCTGGGCTTGATCGCTGGCGTCGAGAAGGGCGAGGGCCGCAAGGTGGGCTTGGAAGAGCTTGTTTTTGCCGACGGCCGTGAGAAGGTCTATCTGGGGCATGATTCGGCCGCGCTGATGCTGGTGGCGCAAATTCGAGACGAAGCCCACCGCTTCGCGATCACAGGCATGCGTGCTCGCCGCGCCAGTGTGCGAACGGGGGGCAGCAAACTCGAAGACATAAGCGGCGTAGGCCCACGCAAGCGGGCTCGTCTCTTGCAACGGTTTGGGGGTGTCCGTGGCGTCACGGGCGCCAGTGTCGAAGAACTGGCCAGCGTGGAAGGCATTTCAGCAGAGCTGGCGGAGGAGATCTATCGTGTCTTGCATGGTTAAGCGTCGCACGGTGAAGTTTTTGGCTGGGCGCTTTGTGGCGCTGGCTTCTTTGGCTTTGATCGCAGGCTGCACGCTGCCAAGCTTGCCGCGCTGGCCTGCACCACCACCGCCGCCTTCAGCCCCCGTTGTTGTGCCACCCCCAGCGGCCACCGTGCCCGCCGGGCCTGGGGGCCCCACCAGCGCCCGCGCGCGAAGCTGGAACGAATACCGTATGCAGGCGGCGCGCCGCATGGTGCAGCTCAACCCAACGCGCACGTACATGAGCACGCCGCCCGAGCCCTTGATGGCGATCCCCGTGTTGGAAGTGGAACTGCACGCCGATGGCAGCGTGGCGAATATTCGTGTGGAGCGCGTGCCGCGTGAAGTTACCGACACGGTTCAGGTGGCCATTGATGCTGTACGTCGCTCAGCGCCTTATGGTTCAGTGGCGCATTTGCCCAAGCCATGGAAGTTCACGGAGGTCTTTCTCTTTGACTATGAATGGCGCTTCAAGCCCCGCTCGCTTGACTGAAGCAGCACGTTGCACAATGTAAGCATGTTTCTCACACTGCCAACGCTGCTGACCTGGGCACGTATTTTTGCCATTCCGCTGGTGGTTGGTGTTTTTTACCTGCCCATCCACACCGACACGCGCAACTTGTTGGCCACAGTACTTTTTGTGGTGGTGGCCATCACGGACTGGCTGGATGGCTGGCTGGCCCGCAAGCTCAACCAGACTTCCGCCTTCGGCGCATTCTTAGACCCGGTCGCCGACAAGTTCCTGATTTGCGCGGCGCTCTTGATCTTGCTGGAACTGGGGCGCGTGGACACCTTCATTGCCTTCGTCATCATCGGACGCGAGATCGCCATTTCTGCGCTGCGCGAATGGATGGCTCAGATTGGCGCGTCCGGCAGCGTGGCCGTGCACCGCATTGGCAAGTTCAAGACAGCGGTTCAGATGGTGGCCATCCCTTTTTTGCTGTTTCATGGGCGCTTGTTTGGGGTCATCGACACGCAGCAATGGGGCACGATCCTGATCTTCATTGCTGCGGTTTTGACCATCTGGTCGATGGTGTATTACTTGCGCAAGGCCTTGCCGGAAATTCGCGCCAAAGTGCGGTGATTGGGGCTTCATGAGCCCCAGCCCCAAAGCCCGCTTCAACTGGGTAGCTGCCGCGCCAGCCGTCTTTGTGCTGGTTTGGAGCACCGGGTTTATCGTCGCCCGCTACGGCATGCCGCATGCCCCGCCGTTCAGCTTTTTAGCGTGGCGCTTTTTCCTCTCCGTGCTTGGGTTTTTGCTTTGGATTCGGCTGTCTGGCGCAGCTTGGCCGCGTGATCGTGCGCAGGCCTTGCACCTGTGTGTCGTGGGCCTGTTGATGCAAGCCGGCTACTTGGGCGGCGTGTGGGCTGCCGTCAAGGGTGGTATGTCTGCTGGCATGTCAGCTTTGATCGTGGGTCTGCAGCCCTTGCTCACGGCCTTGTGGGTGTCTCGAACGGCGAGCGGCAATTCCGCCTCAACGCGCCAGTGGTTCGGTTTACTCTTAGGCCTGTTGGGCGTGACGCTGGTGGTGTGGCGCAAATTGGGCGTTGATGAAGCCAACCCTACGAGCCTTGCCTGGGCCTTCATGGCGCTGCTGTCCATCACCATGGGCACCCTGTACCAAAAGCGCTGGGTCAAGCCGCTGGATGTGCGCGCCGCCAATGCGGTGCAGATGGCATTTGCGCTCATTGTCATGTTGCCAATGGCCTGGCTGGAGCGCGAACCCATGCAATGGAATGGCGAGTTGATCGCGGCCATGGCTTGGTCTGTGTTGGCACTGTCTTTGGGCGCGAACTCATTGTTGGTGTTGCTCATTCAGCGCGGCGCGGCTACGAAGGTCAGCAGTTTGATGTATCTGGTACCGCCTTGCACGGCCTTGCTGGCATGGCTGTTGTTTGGTGAGGCATTGACCCTCTTGATCTTGCTGGGCATGGTGGTGTGTGCCGCAGGCGTTGCCTTGGTGATCCGCCCGACGCAGGCTCGCAACTGAGCCCTTCGCCAAAGGGGCTCCCGAACCGGCGTACAATCTTCGGTCTGCTCGTTCGGAGGAGGCCCCGTCGTTGGGTCTGAGTTCGCAGCAGCTTGAGTTCCAAATCTTCAAATTCTGCGAAACCTTCCCAAAAAAATAGGGGGCCCACGTGAACAAGTCTGAATTGATTGAGCACATCGCCACACAGGCTGATATCTCCAAAGCAGCGGCAGGGCGCGCGCTGGAGGCCTTGATTGGTGGTGTTCGCACCACCTTGAAAAAGAATGGCAGCGTTTCGATCGTCGGCTTCGGAACGTTTGCGGTTACCAAGCGCGCAGCGCGCACCGGGCGCAACCCGCGCACCGGTGGCACGATCAAAATCAAGGCGGCCAAGATTCCAAAATTTCGCCCTGGCAAGGCATTGAAGGACGCACTGAATTAATTCAAGGGGCATTTGCGGCGTGGGAAGGTCTCACGCCATCCGGGTGCTTAGCTCAGTTGGCAGAGCGGCGCCCTTACAAGGCGTAGGTCGGCGGTTCGAACCCGTCAGCACCCACCACGGATCCCTCGGCAAGGCGAACTGCGGTTCGCCTTTGTTGTTTATTGTCTAACTCCGAACGTCATGTTTGAATTCATTCGTCAACACACCCGCTGGGCACTCGGCTTCGTTCTTCTGCTGATCATCCCGTCCTTTGTTTTTTTCGGCGTTGAAAACTACTCGAAATTTCGCGACGCGGCCAACGCTAAAGTGGCCACGATCGACGGCCAGGACATCACCCAAGCGGAGTGGGACCAGGCGCACCAGCGCAATGTAGAGCGCATGCGCCGGCAGATGCCGGGCGTCGACGTGAAGCTGCTCGACACGCCCGCCCAGAAGCGCCAAACGCTTGAAGGCTTGGTGCGCGAACGTGTGCTTTTGGCCGCTGCGCAGGCGCAGCACCTCTTGCCTTCTGATCAGCGCTTGCAGCGCCTGTTTGTGGCGGATCCGCAGTACGCGTCCATCCGTAACCCGGACGGCTCCGTCAACAAGGAACTGCTCGCAGCGCAGGGCATGAGCTCCGAAATGCTGGCCCAGCAACTGCGCTTGGAAGTGGGCATGAACCAGGTGCTGGCGGGCATTGCGGGCTCGGCCACAGCTCCCAAGGCCGTGGTGAGCGCCGCTTTGGACGCCGTGCTGCAGCGTCGCGAAGTGCAAGGTCAGTTGTTCGATCCCAAGACCTACGCTGGCAAAGTGACGCCCAGTGAGGCGGACATCGAAAGCTACTACAAAGCCCAGGAAGCCCAGTTCAAGCTACCTGAGCAAGCCGAAATTGAATATGTTGTACTGGATGCCGAAGGCTTGAAGAAGGCTGTCACCGTCTCCGAAGACGACTTGAAAAAGTACTACGCCGAAAACGCGAACCGCTACACAGCGGCCGAAGAACGGCGCGCCAGCCACATCCTGATCAAGGCGGATGGTGCGGGGTCTGCGGCCGACAAGCAAAAGGCCAAAGCCAAAGCTGAAGAGCTGCTGGCTGAGGTGCGCAAGTCACCCCAGCGTTTTGCTGAAGTGGCCAAGAAAAATTCGCAGGACCCAGGTTCGGCAGAGAAGGGCGGCGACCTGGATTACTTTGGCCGTGGCGCCATGGTCAAGCCCTTTGAAGACGCGACCTTCGGCATGAAAGCCGGGGAAATCAGTCCCGTGATTGAAAGCGATTTCGGCTTTCACATTATTCGCCTGGACGCCGTGCGTGGCGGCGAGAAGAAGCCGTTTGATTCGGTGCGCGGCGAGATCGAGTCTGAAGTGAAGCGGCAATTGGCACAGCGCAAGTACGCTGAATCAGCCGAAGAATTTACCAATATGGTTTACGAACAGGCCGACAGCCTGCAGCCAGCAGTCGACAAATTCAAGCTTGAAAAGAAAACAGCCACTGTTCTGCGCACGCCGGCCCCCGGTACGGCCGGGGTGTTGGCCAACGCCAAACTGCTGGATGCCCTATTCACCACCGACTCCATCAACAAGAAGCGCAACACCGATGCCGTTGATGTGGGTGGCAGCCAGTTGGTTTCAGCGCGCATCGTCAAACATTTGCCGGCACGTGTGCCCCCGCTAGCGGATGTGCGGGCCAAAGTTCAGCAAGCTGTTGTGCAGCAACAAGCAGCGGCCTTGGCGCGCAAAGAAGGCGAAGCACTGCTGGCCAAGGTCAAGCAGGCGCCGGACACCGCCCTGGCTGAGACCGTGGTGGTTTCGCGCGCAGCGAACAAATGGCCCGCAGCGGTTTCAGCTGCTGCGCTGGGAGCAGACGCCAGCAAACTGCCCGCAGTGTTGGGTGTCAACCTGGGCGACCAGGGTTTCTGGGTCGGCAAAGTGAGCAAGGTATTGCCAACGGAAGCGACCGCAGCGGCCGACCCTACAGCACCCCAGCAATTTGCACGCGCCTGGGCGTCAGCCGAAGGCATGGCCTACTACGAGGCCTTGAAGAAGCGGCACAACGCCGAAGTCACATCCCCGGCTGCTGCGGCTTCGGCCCCTTGACCGTTTGCAATTGACACTGCACGCGACTGGTCCGGCCGGCGGAGTACACCCTATAATTAGCGCTTCTCTGCGGTGGCTGTAGCTCAGTTGGTAGAGCCCTGGATTGTGATTCCAGTGGTCGTGGGTTCGAGCCCCATCAGCCACCCCAAATAAGCTCGAAGTCGCATCTAAGGCCTTGATTCCACTGGAATCAAGGCCTTTTGCTTTTGGCTGATTTCGGGTTGCTGCGCACTTGCCACACAGCCTGTCACACAGATCTGTGTGACAGGCTGCCGCTGGCTACAAATCTCCAGTAGCGGCAGCTTTCATCATGTCGTCGATGATGGCGCGCACTTTGGCGGCTTCTTTCATCAAGGCTTCGTCCATGTTGTTAGGGTTCTTGCTGAACTGCATCCAGGCGATGTCCCAATCCAGGGTCACCACCCAAAAGTCCTTCTTGGCATCTTCCAAAATGGCGATGCGGCAGGGCAGAAAAGCGATCAGCTCTGGCGCGTAGTCCAGCATGCGGCGCGCCACCATCGAATCACAGAAGTTGAACACTTCGACGCGCGGCGACGGTTTGCCGGTGGTGGCTTCAACGTCTTTGGACAAAGGCGAGTGGCCCACAAACTTGAAGTTGTGTTTGTTGGCGCGAAGTTTGAGCGAGGCCACCGCGTCATCAAAGCTCACACCCGGCTGAACCTTTTGCTTAGCCACCATCATGGCCATCATTTCGCGCATGGACAGCGGGTTGGCCATCATCATGGATTGCAGCGCCTTGCCCTTGGCTTCGCTGCTGACCGTTTCGGTCATGGTGTTGGGCGGATGGTCTTTTTTCGACGGCATGGGGAAGGCCATGGCCGGCATGCCTGGCAGACCTGGAACCACGGCCGCTGCCTTGCCGGGGGCGGAGGCCTTGTCAGGCTCGGCAGCGCTTGCCGCGGCAATGCCGCTGGCCAAGCACAAGGCAAGGCTGCGGGCCAGAACCGTTTTCGGTGTGTGCATGGCCGCGGCTCAAGGCTTGCTGGACGGCGCGGCTTTTGCCTTGGGCGCCGCAGGGTTTGGTTTGCTTGCGCCTGCAGCACCAGCCGCGGCTTTGCCAGCCTCACTGGCTGCCCCAGCGCCGCTGTTGGCCATGCCCATCATGGCCATCATCATGTTGGACATCATGGCCGGGTTCATCATCTTCATCATGCTGTCCATCATCTTGGGGTCGGTCATCATGTTCATCCACTGCGTCATGACGGCCGGGTCGGCCATGGCCATCATGGACTGCATCATCTTGGGGTCGGTCATGAGAGCCATCCACTGGCTCATGGTGGCCGGATCGGCCATCTTCATCATGGACTCCATCATCTGTGGGTTGGTCATCACCGAGAACCATTGCGTCATGGCTTTGGGGTCGGCCAGCTTCATCATGCTGTCGATCATCTTGGGGTCAGACGCCATCTTGACAAAGCCGTCCATCATCTTGGGGTCGGCCATCTTCACCAGGCCTTCAATCATGCGCGGGCTGGTGCCGATCTTCATCATCGATGTGACCAAGGTCGGGTCTGCCATCTTGGTCCAAGCCTGAATCAATTTGGGATCCGTAGCCATGGTCATCCACTGATTCATCAGCTTAGGGTCAGCCATCTTGATCATGTTGGTGACCATGCGCGGATCGGTCATCATGGTCATCCATTGATTGACCATCTTGGGGTCCGCAGCCTTGGCCATGCCTTCGATCATCTTGGGGTCGGAAAAGGCTCTGGCCCAGTTCGCCGTTTGCTCAGTTGTGACGGGTGCGGGTATTTGAACGGCTTGCGCGGCAGTCTGGGCGCCTGCTGAGAGACCCCAAAGGCTGAGTGACAGAGCCAGAGCCAGAGCCAGAGCCAGAGAAAGAGGTCGCAAATTCATCGTTGTCTCCTTGTAGTGGTTTGCCGGGTCGCGGTGCCACCCAGAGCGCTGTACTTGCTGGGCGTGTCTGCACCCAGAGGCTGCCTTCGGCTGCTTGCGTATTACGACGGAGCCGGCGAGGGGCGTCTAGTACCGCTTGGAGGAGTGACTCATAACCCTTACGGGTAGTGGGACATGCATGGGAGGCACTTATGCCTTGCTGATGCAAGGCCTGCTAGGGTTCAGGGCATGGACAGGTCTCAACAGTCATTGCGACAGTGGCCCCAAGAACCCCGCGCGACCTTGGCGGTCACGCACATTTGGCCAGCAGCACTGGCGTGGGTCTTGGGCTGGAGCGCGATGCTGGCGCTCGATGGTGTTGTCGATCTCGCCAATCTGGCGATGATCCTGGTGCTGAGCTCTGCACTGGCATCACTGTGGTTGCCGGTCTGGGCGTCGGCCGCGGCTGGCTTGATGGCGGTTGTGGCATTCAACTGGGTTTTTGTGCCGCCCCGTGGTACGTTTTCAGTGGATGTGCATCAACACGCGCTGTTGCTGCTTGCCCTGGTGCTTGTGAACGCCATTCTGGCCACACTCACCGGCGCGCTGAGGGGCCAGGCGCAGCGTGCGAACCGTCAGGCTCTTTGGTCTGAACGCACGCGCCAGTGGGGCGACACCTTGCGCGACGCCGCAGAGCCCCTGCCGCATGCAGGCCAATTGCACGACACCTTGACGCAAGCCAGTGGCCTGCCGGTGGCGTTGTTGGTGCTCAAAGACAAATTGCCAGCCACCAATGATTCGGCGCAGGCTGTGCTCCTTGGCGAACCCACTGATGACCAACGCGCGGGCCTTTGGGCCTGCGTACGGCAAGGGCAAGCCATGGGCCCCAGTACCGCCAGACACCATGAGCTGGCTGACCTTTATTTGCCGCTTCGTGGTCGGGGATCGAGTTGGGGTGCAGCGGTTTTCTGCGGCGCATCTCATGTGTCCCTCGCTGACGAGTGGCCACTCCATGCGCAGGTGCTGTGCGATCAAATGGGCCAAGCTTTGCAGCGGTGTGTCACGGCCAAAGATGAACAGCAGGTGCGCGAATGGGCTCAATCTCAAGGCGTTCGCAATGCCCTGTTGGCCGCCATTTCGCATGACTACCGCACGCCGCTGGCAACCATCATGGGCGCGGCCTCATCGCTGGACGAACAGGCCGAGCGCCTCAACGCCGATCAGCGCAAAAGGCTTGCACGCAGCATCGTTGATGAAGTGGCGCATCTCAGCCGCATGACCGACAACACCCTGCAACTGGCTCGGCTGGATGCGCCCCAGGTGAGCTTGCGTTGTGACTGGGAGTCCGCTGAAGAAATGCTGGGCAGTGCCTTGGCGCACGCACGCAAGCGCGACCCGCAGCGGCGCGTTCGCGGTCGCTTGGAGCCCGGCCTGCCGCTCCTTTGGTGTGATGCGTTGCTGATGTCGCAACTGCTGGACAACCTGTTGGACAACGCCTTGAAATACAGCGCACCCGACACGCCCATTGAAATCTTGATTCGCCGCCAAGGCCCGGCGGTGATTTTGGCGGTACGCGACCGTGGCGCGGGTATTGCCCCGCCGTGGCGGGAGCGAATTTTTGAAGTGTTTCAAAGGGGTGCCGACCCAGCCGAAGCCGGCGCCGGCGCGCAGGTTGCGCCGGTTGCGCGCCTTGGTGCGGGGGTCGGGCTGGCGGTGTGCCGGGCCATCGCCCGGGCCCATGGCGGCGAACTGAAGTTGCGCGCAAGGGGCCACGGTGGCTGCAGTTTTGAATGCAGCCTGCCCGTGAAAGAGCCGCCGCCTGAACCGCCAGAAGCAGTTGTGGTACCGCAGGCAGGGCTATCGCCATGAGCTTGCAGGTGCTCTTGGTCGAAGACGACCGTGAGCTGCGGCAGATGCTGCGCGAAGCGCTGGTCATCGAAGGTTATGCGGTCGTGACTGCCGCCAGCCTTTCTGAAGGGCTGGCTTTGGTCACGCATGCCGCACGACCTCAAGCCTTGACGGGCGCACCTGGTATCGACTTGGTGTTGCTCGACCTGGGCTTGCCAGACGGTGACGGGCTAGAGCTGCTGGCCCAACTGCGCCGGCAGCATGCGCTACCCGTGCTCGTCATCTCTGCGCGACAAGCGGAGGGCCAGAAAATCAGGCTTCTGGATGCAGGCGCTGACGACTACCTCGTCAAGCCCTTCAGCATTGGCGAACTGTTGGCCCGCATGCGTGTGGCGCTGCGCCACCGTGGCACCACCGTGCAAGCGGCCATTACGCACTACCGCCACGCGACCGTTGAGGTGGATCTGCCTGCCCAGCGGGTGTGGCGCGAAGGCGCAGCCGTTCATCTCACGCCCACTGAATTCAAATTACTCGCGCGTTTGGTGCGCTCAGCCGGCCAGGTGGTTACGCATCGTCAATTGCTGGCCGATGTTTGGGGCGCTGAATTCATCGATCACACCCATTACCTGCGGCTGTACATGGGCCAGTTGCGCGCCAAGCTGGAAACCGAACCGGCCGAACCCCAAATGCTGCTGACCGAGCCCGGCGTGGGCTACCGGCTCCTGGAGCCGCTGGTGTGAGCGCACCTTGCCTTGATTGAGCAGGCCATCCTTATGCGTTCCTGATGTGAAGGCGGTGATGCTCGAGGCATGAACACACCCACATCCAGCTCAACTCCACCCAGCCGCACAGCAGCGCTGACCCTTGCCGCACTGGGCGTGGTCTACGGCGACATCGGCACCAGCCCGCTGTACACCGTCAAGGAAATATTTCTGCCAGGCACAGGGGTGGCGCTCAACCACGGCAATTTGATCGGTGCCGTTTCGTGCATCTTCTGGGCTTTGATGCTGGTGGTCACCTTGAAATACGTGACCCTCATTTTGCGAGCCGACAACCGGGGCGAGGGCGGCGGCTTGGCGCTCACCGCCTTGGCAGCCCAAGCGGTCGCAGACAAACCCGCCTTGCGCCGCGCATTGCTGCTGCTCGGCGTTTTTGGCGCCACCTTGTTCTACGGCGACAGCATCATCACGCCGGCCATTTCGGTGCTGGGTGCCATCGAGGGTCTGGTCATCGCCACACCGGCGCTTGAGCACTACGTGGTGCCACTAAGCTTGCTGATTTTGGTCGGTTTATTCTTGGTTCAGCGTTTCGGTACAGCTACGGTGGGCCGAATCTTCGGGCCGATCATCGTGCTGTGGTTTGTGACCTTGGGCGTCACCGGTGTGTGGCACATAGCGGCGCAGCCTGGCATATTGGCTGCGCTGAACCCGCTGGAAGCGTGGGCCTTTCTCAGCGCGCGCGGCTGGCAGGTCTTTGCAGCCGTTGGCGCCATCGTGTTGGCGTTAACGGGCGCCGAGGCGCTCTATGCAGACATGGGCCACTTTGGACGCAAACCCATCCAGCTGGCGTGGACCGGGCTGGTGTTGCCTGCCCTGGCTTTGAACTACATGGGGCAGGGGGCACTCTTGATGACAGACCCCAGCGCCATCGACAACCCCTTCTACCGACTGTTCCCCCAAAGCATGATCTGGCCCGCCTTGGCGCTGGCCACCTTGGCAGCCATCATCGCCTCGCAGGCCGTGATTTCAGGCGCTTACTCCATGACGCGTCAAGCGATTCAGCTCGGCTTCATGCCACGTATGAGCGTGCGCCACACCTCGGCACGCGAAGCCGGGCAAATTTATATGCCGGCTGTGAATTGGGTGCTGCTGGCCGGTGTGATTGCGGCGGTGCTGTTTTTCGGCAGCTCTTCAGCGCTGGCAGGCGCCTATGGCATTGCTGTCACGCTGACGATGATGATCACTACCGTTCTGACCTTTTTTGTGGTGCGCGTGGCTTGGAAGCTGCCGGCGCCCATTGCTGTCTCAGCGACCGCGATCTTCTTGACGCTCGACGCCTTGCTGGTGACCGGCTGTGCTGTCAAATTTTTGGACGGCGGCTGGTTTCCATTGGCCATGGGTTTGCTGCTGTTCCTGGTGATGAGCACCTGGCAAAAGGGCAGGCGTTTGGCACTGGAGTCGGTGCGCAGCGAGGGCGTAGATCTGCAATCGTTTATTGCAGGGCTGGAACCCGCCTCGGTTTCGCGCGCCTCGCGGGTGGCGGTTTACGCCGTAGCGGACCCCAGCACGGCGCCGCAGGCATTGCTGCACAACTTGAAGCACAACCAGGTGCTGCATGAACGCAATGTGATTCTCACGGTGAAGTTTCTGGAGACACCGTGGGTTGGCATGACCGAGCGGGTGCAAGTGGAGGCTCTGGGACATGGTTTCTGGCGCGTGACCCTGAATTTTGGTTTTATGAACACACCCGATGTACCCAAGGCCTTGAAACTGTGCGCGACGCAGGGTTTGGACATGCCGCCATTCGAGACCAGCTACTTCCTCAGCCGCGAAACCATCGTCCCCACCACCGGCAGCGGCATGGCGATGTGGCGCGAGCGCCTCTACGCAGCCATGAGTCGCAACGCTGGTAGCGTGGCAGGCTATTTCCGGCTACCCGACAACGCAGTTGTTGAACTGGGGACCCGCGTGCAAATCTAGCGAGTGCGCAAGGGAAGTCCCTAGCGGCGAGGCGTCGCGCCGGTGACGCCCGATGGCGTTGCGAGCGGCGATAAACGAAACTGCAACGCCGCACCTGGAGACGCCCATGAGCTTGCCTGCCGGAACCTCGACGCACTACCGCATCTGTCCATTGTGTGAAGCCTGTTGCGGGCTGAACATTCAAGTAGCCAACGGCCAGGTGGTGGGCATTCGCGGGGCCGAGCGTGATGCCTTTTCGAAGGGTTACCTCTGCCCCAAGGGCTACGCGCTGAAAGACTTGCACGAAGACCCCGACCGCCTGCGCCAGCCGTTGGTGCGCCGTAATGGGCAATTGGTGCCGGCCACCTGGGAAGAAGCCTTTGATGTGATCGAGCAGCGCTTGCTGCCCATCATGCAAGCACGGGCGCGACGCTGTTGCTCTGTCGGTGGGCAACCCCACCGCGCACAAGATGTCGCTGCTGCTGTATTTCGGTCGCTTGGCAAAGGCCCTGGGCACCAAGAATGTCTACTCGGCGTCAACTTTGGACCAGATGCCCAAGCAGTTGGCATCGGGCTTGATGTTTGGCCACTGGCTCAGCGTGGCGGTGCCCGATATAGACCGCTGCGATTGGCTGCTGATTTTGGGTGCCAACCCCATGGTCAGCAACGGCAGCATGTGGACCGTGCCTGACTTTCGCGGGCGCGCAAAAGCGCTGCGGAAGCGCGGCGGAAAGATCGTGGTGATTGACCCGCGCCGAAGCGAAACCGCTGCAGTGGCCGACGCGCACCATGCTATTCGGCCGGGCTCGGATGTTTTCTTTCTGGCCGCCATGGTGCACACCTTGTTTGCCGAGAACCTCATCAGGCTTGGCCGGCTGGAAGCCTGGAGCACAGGCCTTGACAGTGTGCGCCAAGCGGTAGCACCGTTCAGCCCCGAAGCCTGTGCCCAACGCTGCGGCATCGCAGCGGAAACCATCCGCGACCTCGCTCGCCAACTGGCCCGCACCGAGCGCGCTTGTGTGTATGGCCGCATCGGCACCTGCACTCAAGAGTTTGGCACTTTGGCGTCTTGGTTGATTGATGCCCTGAACGCCTTGACAGGTCACCTGGACTCGCCGGGCGGAGCGATGTTTCCCAAGGCGCCGGCATTCGCCGCGAATACTGTGGGTAAGCCGGGTGTGGGGAAAGGCATCAGCACCGGCCGGCACCACAGCCGTGTCAGCGGCGCGCCCGAAGTTTTCGGCGAACTGCCCATGACGCTGCTGGCTGAAGAGATTGAGCAGGCAGGGCCTGGTCATGTCAGAGCCTTGATCACCGTGGCCAGCAACCCGGTGTTGTCGTCGCCCGGTGGCCCACGTTTGTCCAAGGCTTTGGGCGCGCTGGAGTTCATGCTCAGCTTGGACATTTACCTGAACGAAACCACCAGCCAAGCCGATGTGGTGTTGCCCGGCCTGTCACCGCTGGAAGACGCGCACTACGACGTGAGCTTTCCGCAGCTGGCCTACCGCAACGCTGCGCGCTACAGCCCTGCCGTCTTTGAGCCTGACGCCGCGCACCCGCCAGAGTGGCAGAACCTGCTGCGCTTGATTGCCATCGCACGCGGGCTGGGCGCGCGCGCCGATGTGCTGAAGCTCGACGACGAAATGTTTGCGCAAGACCTCAACCGGCAGGGCGGCGAGCACGCCCCCGCAATGCTGGCTCTACTCTCCAAAACTCAACGCCGTGGCCCCGAGCGCATGCTCGACTTGGCACTTCGAACAGGCCCCTATGGCGACCAGTTTGGACTGAAGACAGCGGGTTTGAATTTGGATAAGTTGATGGCGGCTGAGCATGGCATCGATCTGGGACCCCTGGAGCCGCGCATACCTGAGATGCTGCGCACGGCCAGTGGCCGTATCGAACTCGCGCCCGCAGCCTGCTTGCAGGATTTGCAGCGTGCACAAATGCGCCTGACCGAAGCTGCGCCGCAGATGGTGATCATTGGTCGGCGCGAGGTGCGCAGCAACAACAGTTGGATGCACAACCTGCCCACCCTGGCCAAAGGGCCGCAGCGTTGCACCTTGATGATTCACCCTGACGACGCCATGCGGCTCGGGCTTGAAGATGGTGCGCTGGCTTCCATTCAAGCCGGTCAGCGGCAGATTACGGCGCCGGTTGCATGGAGCACCGATTTGATGCCTGGCGTGGTGAGCTTGCCGCACGGTTGGGGCCACAACGCACCGGGCGCCCGCATGCAAGTGGCCGCTGAGCGCCCTGGCGCCAACCTCAACGCCGTGCTCGACGACAGCTTGCGCGACCCCTTGTCAGGGAACGCTGTGCTGTCGGGTGTGCAGGTCGAAATCAGGGCGGCGCAGTGAACAGCTGGCTTCAAGCTTCCTCGGTATCCGCCAGGCTCATCACGGGCAAATCTTCTTTGACCAGCATCACCGTGCAGGGCGCTTGCATGGCCACCTTGATGGGAATGGTGGGCACGATGGGCTGCAGCTTCAAGCCGTGGGTGGCAGCACCCATGACGATGATGCTGACGGTATTGCGCTTGGCGTACTGAACGATGGAGGTGGCCACGTCACCTGAACCCAGCACGTGAAATGACGCTTGGTGTTGGCTCAAGTCCAAGGGCTCTGACCAACGCCGCAGCATCTCCAGCATGCTGCGCTGGGTGTCACTGTCGTCCGCTTCGGCAGAGGCCACCACCGTGACGCAAGCCAGACGCGCACCTGGCCGCACGCCGAGTGAACGCGCCGTGGCCTGGCGCAATGAATAAAGCGTGCCATCGGTGACATCCACGTGCGGCACCGCCACCATCACGATGGGTACTTCGTCCAACTGCCGCGATGGCATGGTGCTCGGGCGGTATTGCAGGCCCGCTGAGCGCAACCAGCGCCGCATGTGCTGGTGCCACGGTGTGCCTTGCAGGCGCTCGCCACGCGCGGTCACGTGCACCTGATTGGGGTGCTCCAGGTCAAAGGCCAAATGTTTGGCTGAAGGGTAACGATGCTCAGCCTGCGGCTCCAGCAAGCGCAGCACCACTTCTTGAAGCCAAGCCGGTGTTTCGGGCCGCAGACGGCGCGGTGGTTGGGGGTCCATCCACAGCCGCTGGCGCAATCCACCGGGTGTTTTGGGGTCGCCAAAAGGCAGCTCGCCCGTCAGCATCTCGTACATCATCACGCCCACGGCGAAAAGGTCGCTGCGCGCATCGCCCCGAATGCCAATCACCTGCTCAGGCGCCATGTAGGCATGGGTGCCGATGGGTTTGCGCGTTTCTTCGGCCAGCAGGTCGGGGAGGTCTGCATGGTGCGAAAGCCCGAAATCGAGTAGCACGGCCAGGCCACCCTGATCGCCATCTTGCCGCGCATGCCACATCACATTGGCAGGTTTGAGGTCCTGGTGGACCACGTTCTGGCGGTGCAGGCTGTGGCAGGCCCGAGCCAAAGCGATACCCAAGTTCACGACCCGGTCTACATCGAAGCGCGGAGCTTCATCCAGCAAGGCCTGGAAGGTGCGCCCCGGTAAGTGTTCAAGTACCAAGTAAGGCTTGACTGCAAGGTCACCACAAGCCACAAAACGCGGCACATGAGGGCCTGTCAACATGGGCAGAAGGCGGTGCTCAGTCTCGAAGCTGACGATGGTTTCAGGGCCGTCGTCTGCCGTCATGCGCGGCACCTTCATGATCATCGGGAAGCCGGGGTCGGCGGCGCCCTGCGCGTAGTGCACCTTATAGATACGCGCCATCGCGCCCGCATGCAGCACATCGCCAATCGAAAAACCGTCCAGCGTGTCGCCGGGTTGAAGGGATGTTGAACTCATCAAACTACCGTGCTCTTTCTAGTCTGCGAATGGCCTCTGGTGACATGCCTTTGCGGCGCGCCAGGGCAATGGTGGCGCCTACGTCGTAAGGCACTCGGAAGAACGTGATCTCGGCCGCATCGGTGTCAAGCAATGCAAAGGCGGCTGCGTGGTTGCCATCGCGCGGCTGTCCCACCGAGCCCACTGTGGCCAGCCAATGGCGGTGCAAGGGCAGCGGAATGGCTTTGCCTGACGTGGGCTCAAACAGCATCAAGTTGGAGCCCCGCCCTTGGTAGTACAAGGCCTGCAGGTGCACATGACCGCCCAGGACATAACGTACACCCTCATGGCACACGGCATGGGCCAGGCTTTCGCGCGCCACGATGGGGTTGTTGACGTATCGCCAAGCGGCGGGTGCATCGGCGCTGGCATGCACCAAGAAAAATGGGGGCTGCACCAACTGCAAGGGCAGGGCACCCAGATAGGCCCGTTGTTCAACATCCAGCTGGTCGTGGGTCCACTGCGCACCCGCATCGGCCACCGTGCGTTTCTCGGCCGGTGGCGCTGCGGCCAGGTTGTCGTGATTGCCACGCAGCACCCACGCGCCCGCACGCTCCAGTTCACGCACTTGGTCAACGATGGTGGCGGGGTCGGGCCCATAACCCACCAGGTCGCCCAACAAGGCCAGCTGTGTCGCGCCCAGGTCTTGGGCCCTTTGCAAGCAGGCCTGCATCGCCATGGGGTTGGCGTGAATATCCGACAGCAGGGCAAGTCGCATGGGCAAATTGTTGCATTGACCCATTGCTTGAAGCTTGCGCCACATCAGTACCGCACGTGGCCCGGCAGGACTGCCAAGCGGCACCGTTGCGTGCGCAGCCCTCCGCTATGCTGTGGGGCCGCCCCGCAACTACACGTTCATGAACGCAGCCCCCACCCTCGAACCGGTCCTTCAGCAGGCGCGGCTCATTGCTTTGGATTGGGGAACTTCCAACCTGCGCGCCAGCCTGCTGGGCGAGCAAGGCCAAGCGCTGGCCACGCGCTCGGCTGCCAGTGGCGTGATGGCCGTGCAGGATGGGCAATTTGAAAACGTCTTGCAGGCCCTTTGTGGTGACTGGCTCGAGCAGCAACCGGTGCCGGTGATTGCCAGCGGCATGATTGGCAGCCGCCAAGGCTGGCGCGAAGCACCTTATCTGCAATGCCCGGCAACGCCCGCGCAGGCGGCAGCACAGATGCTTGCTTTGCCTTTACGCGGTGGGCAACGCATGTACATCGTGCCGGGCCTGCGCTGTACCGGGCGTGATCGCCAGCACGACGTGATGCGCGGTGAAGAAACGCAATGCTGGGGTGCTGATCTCGCGGCCGGCTCTTGCTGCCTGCTACCCGGTACGCACAGTAAATGGGTGTGGAGTGGCCACGCTGGTGCCATTGAGCACTTTCAAACCTACATGACGGGCGAATTGTTTGCGGTGCTCAAGCAGCACTCGATCTTGGGCCGCCTGATGGAGGCGGGGCCGCCGCAGCCACAAGCCTTTGCTGATGGCGCGCAACTGGGCCTGAGCCAGCATGCGAACCTGCTGCACCTGCTTTTCAGTGCGCGCACCGCAGGCTTGTTGGGCGGTCGTGAACCTCAAAGCTTGGCGGACTACTTGTCAGGCCTGCTCATCGGTGCCGAAGTGGGCAGCATGCGAGCGCAGGCACCGGCTGCCATCGCCAGCGTTTCCCTCATCGGCGAAGGCGCCCTGAATGAGCGCTATGCCCTTGTATTGAGCTTGGCGGGTATCGCTTGCCAAACGGCAGTGCCCGATGCCACCACGCGCGGCCAATGGCGCCTGGCCCAAGCTGCGCATCTTGTAGGAGCCGAGTGAATGAATCGGTCAGCACCAGACAAGCGCTTGAATGGCCTTGTTGCCATTTTGCGTGGCGTCAAGCCCGACGAGGTTTTGGACATTGCCGCAGCCTTGGTTCAAGGCGGTTTGCGCATCATCGAAGTACCGCTGAATTCGCCGCAGCCGCTGGTCAGCATTGAACGGCTGGCGGCCGCCTGGGGCGAGCAGGTCTTGATTGGTGCTGGCACCGTGTTGCAGGCCAGCGAGGTGGATGCCGTGGCGGCCGCAGGCGGGCGCCTGGTGCTGTCGCCCAACTTCGACCCGCTGGTGGTGAGGCGCAGCAAGCAGTTGGGCCTGCTCTGCGTGCCGGGTGTGGCCACGCCCAGCGAAGGTTTTGCAGCCTTGGCCGCAGGCGCTGACGCCTTGAAACTTTTTCCTGCTGAAATGCTGGGCCCCGCCGTATTGAAGGCGTGGACCGCTGTGTTTCCTCAGGGCACGGCCATGATGCCCGTCGGCGGCGTGGGCGAGCACAACTTGCTGGCCTACAAAGCCGCGGGAGCAAGTGGCGCGGGCCTGGGCTCATCGCTTTACAGCCCGGGCACACAAGCGCAAACCGTACTTGAACGCGCCGAACGCCTGGTTCGGCTCTGGACCAACCCGTGAACGAAAGAAGGGCAGCATGGCCAAAAACAAAGCCGACAAGATGGGCAAAGGCGAATACCTGGAGAAGCTGGCGCCCTTGCAGCTGGAACTGAACCGCGCGGCGCGCTGGCTGCAACACACGGGCAAGCGTTTGCTGGTGGTCATCGAAGGCCGCGACACGGCAGGCAAGGGCGGCGTCATCTCCGCCATCTCCGACACATTGAACCCACGGCAGTGCCACGTCGTTGCCTTGTCAAAGCCCTCTGACCGCGAGCGCACACAGTGGTACTTCCAGCGCCATGTGCAGCACCTGCCTGCGGCCGGCGAGATCGCGCTGTTTGATCGCAGCTGGTACAACCGTGCCGGTGTAGAGCGCGTGATGGGTTACTGCAGCGAAGCCGAGACAAAAGCCTTCTTGAAGCAGGCACCTGTCTTTGAACAACTCTTGGTGGACGACGGCATTCTCTTGTTCAAATATTGGCTGACGGTTGACCAAGAGCGACAAGAAGAGCGTTTCGCCGAACGCCTAACGGATCCGCTCAAGCGCTGGAAACTCAGCCCCATCGACCTGCAAGCGCGCGCTAAATATGCCGACTACACCGAAGCTCGGCACGCCATGCTCAAGGCCACGCACACCGCGCACGCGCCATGGACTTTGGTGAACTTCAACGACCAGCGCAAAGGCCGCCTGGCCCTGATTCGCCATTTGCTTAAAACGCTGCCTGATGTCTCGGTGCCTGAAGCCAGTATCGAGTTTCCGCCGCTGACTGAAGCGCTGCACAAAGAGACCTTCAAAGGGCCGCTGCGGCCAATTTGAACGCGCAGCTTGCGAAGGCAGTGGCAGGCGCTACCTGTTGCGCCCGCCTTTCAAGAATTACAACTGAGGCAAGACGATCGGCCTGCCAGCCAGCATTTCAATCTTGATGGCGCCATCGAAAGCGGCCTCAAGTGCGCGGTGCAGGTCGAGGTCAGCGGCCGGCGCGTCGGCGCCGACTTGGCCAGCCTGCAGCAAGAGCACGCGGTCGGCCGCCATGGCAAGTGCCAGGTCGTGCATCACGGTCAACACCGTATGCGTGCGCGCCAGCCGTCGCGCCAGCCGCACCAAGGCCACCTGGTGGGGCGGGTCCAGGTGCGTGGTGGGCTCGTCGAGCAGCAGCACAGGAGCCTGCGTGGCCAACGCGCGCGCCAGAAGGCTGCGCTGACGCTCGCCTCCCGAAAGTTCATTCAACAACCGGTGCTGCCAAGCGGCACAACCCGCAGCAGACAGTGCCTGATCAACTGCCGCTGCATCAGCCGCACTCGGGCTGCCCAAGGTGCCGTAGTGAGGAAGCCGACCTAAGGCCACGGTTTCACGAACCGTGAGTTCGCCGCTGGTGTTGCCCAGCTGGTCCAGCCAAGCGATTCGTTGGCCGCGCTGCATGGCCGTCAGGCTACTCAGCGCCTGGCCGTCCAGATGCACAGTACCTTGAGCCGGCTGGGTCAGGCCTGCCAGCACGCGCAAAAGGCTGCTCTTACCTGCGCCGTTAGGTCCAACGATGGCAGTCCAGCCGCGCTGAAAACTGCAACTCACGCCACACAAGGCGGTGCGCGGGCCAAAGGCCACATGCACCTTGGTTGCTGTCAGAACGCCGGCTGTCATCACACGGCCCTGCGGCCCAACAGCGCCATCAGATAAGCGCCGCCCAGCACGGCGGTCACCACGCCCACGGGCAGCTCCTGCGGCGCAATCAAACTGCGCGCCAGCACGTCGGCAGCCAGCAGCAGCACACCCCCCACCAAGGCACTGACTGGCAGGCTGAAGCGGTGGCCCGAAGGCGCCAGCCGCCGCACCACGTGCGGTGAGACCAAGCCCACGAAGGCGATCAGGCCAGCCTGCGCCACCGCCAGGCCAGTGGCCGCTGAGAGCAAGACCACCAGCAGCAAGCGCCAACGGCCCGTGCTGACCCCCAAGCTGGCCGCCGTGTCTTCGCCCAAGGTCAGCGCGTCCAGCACGCGCGCACTGCCGATAGCCACGGGCAACAAAATGGCCAAACCACCTGCCAGCAGGAACACCGCCGGCCAAGCCAATAGGGTGGTGCTGCCCATCATGAACATCTGGCGCCCCCGCAGGGCTTCCACAGACAGCACCACCAGCAATTCCGTCACGGCATTCAGCATCACGCCCACCACCACGCCCGCTAACAGCAAACGCAGGGTTTGCTGTGCGCCGCGCGCCAGCACGAGCGACAGCCCCACACCCGCGCCAGCGCCCACAAAGGCTGCGGCCACCAGGCCGAAGCGTTCAACCCAGGCCGCCGTAGCCACCGGGATCACATGCCCCGCCAGTGCGCCCGCCGCCAGCACCAAAGTCACCGCCAATGACGAACCTGCTGCAGAACCCAGCAAAAACGGGTCTGCCAGTGGGTTTCGGAAAACGCCCTGAGCCAAGGCGCCGGCCAGGCCGAGCAGGCACCCCACGAGCCAAGCCCCCACACTGCGAGGTGCCCGAATTTGCCACAGCACGAGCTGCGCATCGGCTTGGCCCCAATCGTTAACGAGAGACGCAAGCGAAAGCCCTTCGCTGCCCGCAGCCAAACCGCCCAACAGCAGCAGCGCCGTGGCCAGCACCAAGCTCAGCAACAAGTGCCTTTGCTTCACAGCGCGGTGGGGCTGCGCAGCCTTCAGGGCGGTGTCCAGGGCAGCCACGGCAAAGGCCCTAACGACGCGGCTCTGAGCCTGCAGCCGCTCGCGCTGGAACCGGTTGCGGCAGCCTGGCCAGGCAGCTCACCAGCAACTGCGCAGCCTGCCCCACACGCGGCCCAGGGCGAACCAAAACATCCCATTGCGCGGGCTCGAAGCCACAGCTTCGCCCTTCAGCCAAAGCGCGCATCGCTTGCCAACCAGGCCTCGTGGGCATGGCCTTGAGCTCACGTGCCGTGGCCATCACGATGTCGGGTTGCGCTTTCAGCACAAACTCAGGGTTGAGTTTGGGAAAAGCGCCTTGGTGCGCCTGTACTACATTGCTCAAGCCCAAGGCAGCCAAAGTCTGCCCAACAAAGGAATCGGCACCGGCTGCGTAGGGCGCAGAACCAATCTCGAAATAGACGGCCTTGCCGCGCCAAGCTGGTGGCACCGATTGCGCAGCGTCGCGCAGTTGCTGCTGCACCTGTTGCCAGGCCAACTCCGCAGCCGGTGCTTGACCCAGGACAGCCCCCAACACGCTCAAGCTGCGCTGGATGTCCGCATGCGTTTGCGACTCCATGGCCAGCGCCGGAATTCCCAAGGCTTGCAATCGGTCCAATGCGCGCTGCGACTTGTAGGCCAATACCAAATCGGGCTTGAGCCGAACCAGAGACTCCAGTTGCAGTTCATCCAGGGCACCCAGCTTGGGCAAAGCTTTGACGGACTCTGGCCAATTGGACCAGCGATCCACGCCCACCAAGCGGTCACATGCGCCGAGCGTGCACAAAGCCTCTGTCAAGGCTGGCACCAAGCTGACGATGCGTTGCGGCGGTACCGCCATCTCCACCGCAACGCCCCTGTCGTCTACTGCACGCACGGGCCGCACGGCCTCTGCCAACGCAGGGCCGACAGCCAAGCCAAGCCACAGCCCCCAAACACAGCCAAGCCAGCGGCGGCGTACAGCGCCTATTCGGAGACCTTCAGCGTGCATGATGCGTAATCCGAGCCTTAGCGTGCTGCCCAGCGCAGGGTCAAGTAAGCCTCGCGCCCAGGCTGGTTGTAGCCCAAAGCGGTTTCGTAGCGCTGCTTGCCCACGTTGTTCAGCTTGAACCCCAATGACCACTCGCGCGCCACCTGCCAGTCGGCATGCAAGTCAAGCGTGGCGTAGCCCGCCAGTGCTTGGGCATTGGCAGCGTCTTCAAAACGGATACCGCTTGCGTTGATTTGCCCACCCAACTGGTAAGGTCCTTGCTGCCAGTTCACGCCCACACGGGCCAGTTCCTGCGCGCGGCGCGGCAGCAGTTTGCCAAAATTGGCGCTGCCCTGGGTGTCGTTGACCGGGTTCAAAACGTCCAGCGCGCCATCGAAGGTCCAGGCACCGAAGCGGGTATTCAACTGTGCACTGATGCCGTCCACCCGGGTACGCGGAATGTTGGTCGGCACAGCGCCACTGCTGATATATCCGCGAATGCGATGCTCAAAGTAGCTCACGCGGGCGCTCGTTTGCGAATGGGTGCTTGCGCGGGTCCAGCGAAGGCTGATTTCCTGCTGCCGGCCTTCTTCGGGCTGCAGCAGCGGGTTGCCGAAGCTGGGGAAATACAGCTGGTTGAAGCTCGGCACGACAAAGCTCGTTCCCCATGACACGCTGGCGCGCAGGCCAGGCACCAAGTCCATGCCGTAGGCGGCCGTGCCGGTTGAGCGGCTGCCGAACTGCGAGTTGCTGTCGCGCCGGGCATTGAGCTGCCAACTGTGAACACCAGCAGCACCTTTCAATCCCAAGCCCAGTCCGGTCAACTGTCGCGAAGTCACTTCATAGGCTGCAGCCGGCTTCTCCACCCTCTGGTTCACGCGCTCAGCCAGGGCCAGCACCTGGCCCACTGGCGTGGCCACTTGGTTTTCCCAACTCAATTGGTCTTGCGTGGTGCCATAGGTTCCCAGGTCGGTAAAAGCAGACGCGGTTGCCATCGTTTGCGATTCATCCACCGAGCGAGCTACGCGAAAGGTGCTGCGCCAACCGGGCGCAACCGGCCCAGCCAGATTCAAGGCTGCCAACTGGATGCGTACGGCGCTGCGCGCGTCAACACCCGGGCCATCGTCGAAGCCCGTTCGACCCGACGAATTCAGCAGCGACGCTTCAGCACGCCACGCGGCCAGTCTCAGCCCCAATTGCGCTTGAACAGAGCTTTGGCTGAAGCCGTCTTTGTCCTCATTGAAATTGCCAAAAGGCAGGCGCGCGTTGCTTGCTGAGAAGCCCTTGTTGCGCTGATGCTGCAAACGCAAGGCACCGTCCCATGCGCCTTGGCCGAAGCGCAGGCCTGCACCGGCCTGGCCATAACCCGCTGAGCCGATACCCGCCACAGCATCAGGCCACCAGCCTTCGCGTCCACGCCGCAGAAAAATTTGGACCACGCCGCCCACAGCATCTGTGCCATACAAACCAGACAAGGGCCCACGCACCACTTCGATACGTTCGATCGCGTCCAGCGGCAAGTTTTCCCAGCTGGGTGTTCCCAATGTGGCTGAACCGTAGCGAACGCCGTCAATCAGCAGCAGGGTGTGCCGCGATTCCAGGCCACGAATCGACACCGCTGCGCTCTTGCCCAGGCCGCCCGTGCTCCAGGCCTGAATGCCGGCATGGCTAGCCAACACTTCAGTCAAGCTGCGACCGGTCGCGGCATCCAGGGCTGCGCGGTCGATCACAGTGACGTCAGCCAGCGCTTGGTCGGCCCGTTGGGGCGAACGCGCACCCGTCACGACGATCACGTCGTCAGCCCGTCCGGTTGCCGGCAGCACGACTTGCGCGCCGGCCTCAGAAGTTTGCAAAACACACAGCAAAGCCGCCATGCAGACGGCCGATGCCCGAAAAGGGCTTGAGAAATCCAACATGAGAAAAGTCCAAACGATGAATCGTGCAAACCCGCTTCCCCGCAGGCTGCACCGTTCGGCCTTGCGTGCAAACCCATTTGCAGACGCGAAGCCACCTCGTTGGCCGGTATCCGGGCTGATGGAGGCGACCCGTGTGTCCTTCCCAGCGAATGCAAATTCGCCAGTGGATGTTCGACACGAGCTGGTTGTGCAGCGCCTTGCGGCTCCTCACTCCCGTCCACTTACCGTTGCGGGGGCAGCTCAGGTTGGCGCGCACTTGGCTTCAAGTGAACACCTCCTGATTCCCGTTGAACTGCCCAAGCCGGAAAGCCAAGGCGAGCACCAACACTTTCAATGTAGCACGTGCAAATGAGCGAACAAATGCGCATGCGAGTTCACGTGAACTTGACGTTCACCACGGCCCAGTGCGACCACCAGTAGTTGGCGGCCCGCTGCCGCTGCAAGGCCAGCCACTAGAATCGAAGTCAAGCACGGCCCACGTGCATCGCGCAGGCAACAGGTGCTGGCCGAGAGGAGAACAACGACATGATCTTTGGGAAACTGCTGCCCCGCGAAGGCAATTTTTTCGAAATGTTCAACGAGCATGGCAAGTTGATTGCCGAAGGTGCGCGCTCGTTCATGGCCATGATCGAAAACTATGCCGACCTGACCCTGCGCGAAAAGTACGCAGCCGAAGTGGATGCTGCTGAACGCGCGGCCGACAAAATCACCGCTGAAGTCAGCCGCCAGTTGCACAAGACCTTCATCACGCCCATCGACCGCGAGCAAATTCACGGCTTGATCAATGCGCTTGACGACGTACTCGACTTGCTCCAGGACTCGTCTGAAACGTTGTCGCTGTACGACGTCCGCGAGATCACTGAAGATGTGGTGCGCTTGGGCGACCTTTCGCACAAGTGTTGCGAGCGCGTGCAACATGCCGTTAGCCTTTTGGCGCGCCTGAGCGACGCGGCGGTGGCGGAAGCTGCGCTCAAAACCTGCGAAGAAATCGACCGTTTGGAGTCCGACGCCGACCGCGTCATGCGCTCGGCCATCTCGCGCTTGTTTCGTGACGAGAAGATCGACACACGTGAACTCATCAAGCTGAAGGCGGTGTACGAGCACCTGGAGTCCATCACCGACCGCTGCGAGGACGTGGCCAACCTGATCGAGGGCATCGTCCTCGAGAACTCCTGAGAGCGCCGCCGGCGCCCTGAACCGTGGAAACGGTTGTTGTCAGTTTTTGGGTAGTTGTTTTGTTGGTGCTTTTGGCGCTGGCGTTCGACTTCATGAATGGCTTCCACGACGCGGCGAATTCCATCGCCACCGTCGTTTCAACAGGCGTTCTGAAACCCCACCAGGCGGTCGCTTTTGCGGCCTTCTTCAACGTCGTGGCGATCATGGTGTTTCAGCTGAAGGTGGCAGCCACCGTAGGCAAGGGCATCGTCGACCCCGGCGTGGTGGACCATTACGTGGTGTTTGGTGCTTTGGTGGGCGCCATCGCCTGGAACGTCATCACCTGGTGGTACGGCATTCCTTCAAGCTCGTCGCACGCGCTGATCGGCGGCATCGTCGGCGCCGTGATTGCGAAGGGCGGCGCCAGCAAGCTGGCCGCAGGTGGTGTGTGGAAAACCGTCGCCTTCATCTTGATTTCACCCTTCATGGGTTTTTTGCTGGCGTCCATCATGATGGTGCTGGTGGCTTGGGTTTTCCGGCGCAGCACGCCTTTGCACGTTGATAACTGGTTTCGCCGCATGCAGTTGGTGTCGGCCGGCCTGTATTCACTGGGCCACGGCGGCAACGATGCGCAAAAGACCATCGGCATCATCTGGATGCTGCTGGTGGCCACCGGCTATGTGGCCGCAGGCGACAAGTCGCCGCCAGGCTGGGTGATTTGGTCGTGTTACCTGGCAATTGGCCTGGGCACTTTGTTCGGTGGCTGGCGCATCGTCAAGACCATGGGTCAGCGCATCACCAAGCTCAAACCGGTGGGCGGGTTTTGCGCCGAAACAGGTGGCGCCATCACCTTGTTCTTGGCCTCCAGCCTCGGCATTCCGGTATCCACCACGCATACCATCACTGGCGCCATCGTTGGCGTGGGCTCGGTGCGCAATGCCTCGGCGGTGCGCTGGGGTGTGGCGGGCAACATCGTGTGGGCTTGGATATTTACGATACCGGCCTCAGCCTTTATGGCCGCTTTGGCCTATTGGGTCAGTTTGACGCTGCTTTAGGGGCAGTCGTGTACGGCCTGCCCCCGCACAATCTCGAACCATGAACATCCGCCCTCAAGTGGTGCAGACTGCAGAACCAGCTGCCTCACCAACTTCCACCAAAGACAGCCAGGCGCGCCGCGCGAGGAAAGAAGCGCGGCGCCGCAAGCAGCGCAACAGCGACTTGATGTGGCTGGCACTGGCCTTGTTGACCGTGCTGGTTCTCGCATTGGCCTTGTATGGCCAACAACAAAAGCTGCAGCGACTGAGCGCCCAACTGGCCCAGTTGCAAGTTGGCCAAGCCGGCCTAGCTGGGCTCTCTGGCCAGGCTGTTGAACCGGGAGGATCAAGCAGCGCGCTGCCCGCCGATTTCTCCCAATTTCCGGGGCGCTTGCCTCACGCAGCAGCCCGCATCGGTGAAACCGCCCTGGACCACAGCATTGCCGGATTGGTGGAAGCTGCGGCCCAGGCCGGTGACTGCCCGCGCGCCGCTGTGTCGCAACTGGCTTTCAAACGCCAGTTCCTGGCCCCCATCCATTACTGGAGCCAGACTGAACTGAAAGAACTGCGCGGCCAGCGCGTTACCTATCTGTTTTCAGGCCCCGACGTCGCTACGGCCGCTGCGCTGTTTGGCGCCACCGATCACTTGGTGATGGTGGCTGACCAATGGGTTGAAGCGCTCGACGAAACCGCCGGAAGTGCTGCTCGGCAACAAGCCGAGTGCCGCACGCTGGCGCATTACTCGCGCTTTGGCTACTTCCGCACCAACGACCTCGAAGGCCTGGCCGGCAGCCGCCCGCGCTTCTTGCATTTGTTGATGCACAACATGGCCTTGGCTGACCTCAGCATCGAAGGTGCGCAATACCTGAGCATTGATGCCGAGGGCCAAGCCCAGCCGGTTCAAGTGCAGCCTGGACGCAAAGCGGCTGGCGTGCGCTTTCATGTGCGGCGGCGCGACGGCACCCAGGCGCGAATCGACTACCTGCGGGTGGACTTGTCAGACACCGCTTTGCAGCGCACGCCGGCTGAGCGCGAATTTCTGCGCAAGAGCTTGTCTGAAGTGGTGCTGCTGAAGTCGGCGTCTCATCTGCTGCAAGAGCCGATGTTTTCAATCACAGCGGGGCTAGTCAGCCAGCACGCGCGCTCGGTGGTGCAAGACGAAACGGGCATGCACATTGGCGCCTTGCAGCGGCATTTTGACCTGCGGCTTTACGGCGATTTTGCCGACGCGCACCGTCTGTGGTCAGGCAAAGCTGCCGTGCAAGAGCTGCGTGCCTTCCGCGCCTCCATCGGTGAGGCTGAGCCTCTGTATTTCACCTTCGGCTACGAAAAGCCCATGGGCTCGCTCATCTTGGTGGGCACGCGCCGCAAAGACGCGCTGAAAGTGGCTATGAACGGATCTCAGATGCCCTGAAGGCTGAGCACGCGAGCGGCCTGGCGGTTGAAAACCCTCAAGAAGCCAAAGGCGCTTTGTCGGTTTCTGAAGACCCGGCGCCGAGCGATGTGGCGGGAGAGGGCGGGGGCAACCAGTCGCTGGATTGGAGAGCCTGCTCCAGCATCCGCATCAAGGCGGTTGCGAGGTCATGACCCAACTGAAGGCGCAGGCTGCGTCCACCGGCTTCTTTGATATGAATCGACAAACCTTGGCCGGGCGCCTTTGGCGTTGGCGTGAGGTCCAGCGTGTCTGGCAACAATGGCTCGGGGCCCAAAGGGCGCGCCAAGGCCGCGGCGTCAAACGGTGCTTGAAAGTCTGCAGCCGGCAATGGACGCTGGCGCGCGATTTCAGCCATCAATTCACGCGCCTGGGGCACAAGCGTTGCGCTGGCTGCGTTCACTTGCGGCATCGAGGCCTGGGTCACCATGCGCTCAAAATGGGGCCACAGGCGCAGCGCCAAGCGGCGCGTCAGCCAAACCGCAAAGAGCTCACCCTGGCGCGAACGAATCTGCCAGAGCAAACGGTCGGCTCTGGCGTCGTAGCGAAGCTGCATCTGGTGGATGTCCATCGCGCTCGATTGTAGAAAGGCGCATGAATGGCGACGCTTGAATTTCTCCTTTCGCACCCAACGTGAGTAGTAGTTGGTTTTAGGGCCGCAAAGGGCCCGCAAGGAGAACGCTGATGCGCATCGACAAACTCACCACGGCTTTTGGTCAAGCACTGAACGAAGCCACCTCGCTGGCCGTGGCCCGCGACAACCCGTACGTTGAGCCTGCTCACTTGCTGCTGGCCATGTTGGACCAAGCCGACGGCCCCAAGGCATTGCTTGACCGTTCCGGCGCCAACACGGGCGCTTTGAAGCTCGCCATGGAAACGGCGATTGGTGCCTTGCCACAAGTGCAAGGCGGTGGGCAAACGCAGGCCGGGCGCGAATTGGTGCAGCTGCTGCAGGCCGCCGACAAAGAGTCGGGCAAGCGTGGCGACCAGTTCATCGCCAGCGAGATGTTTTTGCTCGCGTTGGCCGACGCCAAAAGCGATATCGGCGGTGTAGTCCGAGGCCACGGGCTGTCGCGCAAAGCGCTTGAAGGGGCCATAGAGGCCGTTCGCGGCGGGCAGAAGGTCGATTCCGCTGAAGCCGAAGGGCAGCGCGAGGCTTTGAAAAAGTACACCTTAGACCTCACCGAACGCGCCCGCATCGGCAAGCTGGACCCCGTGATTGGCCGTGACGACGAAATTCGCCGCGCCATCCAGGTTCTGCAGCGCCGCACCAAGAACAACCCGGTTCTCATCGGTGAGCCTGGTGTGGGCAAGACCGCCATCGTGGAAGGTCTGGCGCAACGCATCGTGGCCGGCGAAGTCCCCGAAACGCTGAAAGACAAACGTGTGCTGGTTTTGGATATGGCCGGGCTGCTGGCCGGCGCCAAATACCGCGGCGAGTTTGAAGAGCGCTTGAAGGCTGTGTTGAAGGAAGTAGCAGCCGACGAAGGCCGCATCATCCTGTTCATCGACGAGCTGCACACCATGGTGGGCGCCGGCAAAGCAGAGGGCGCCATCGACGCCGGCAATATGCTCAAGCCCGCGCTGGCGCGGGGTGAGCTGCATTGCATCGGCGCCACCACGCTGGACGAGTACCGCAAATACGTCGAGAAAGACGCGGCCCTCGAACGCCGATTCCAAAAGGTACTGGTGGCCGAGCCCACGGTTGAAGCCACCATCGCCATCTTGCGCGGCCTGCAAGAAAAGTATGAGGTCCACCATGGCGTGGAGATCACCGACCCCGCCATCGTGGCTGCGGCCGAGCTGAGCCACCGCTACATCACCGACCGCTTTCTGCCCGACAAGGCCATCGACTTGATCGACGAAGCCGCGGCCAAGATCAAGATCGAGATCGACTCCAGGCCCGAGGTGATGGACAAGCTCGACCGCCGCATGATTCAACTGAAGATCGAGCGCGAGGCGATGAAAAAGGAGACCGACGAGGGCTCCCAGAAACGCCTGGCGCTGATCGAAGACGAACTGCTCAAACTGCAGCGCGAGTACAACGACCTGGAAGAAATCTGGAAGTCTGAAAAGGCGCAGGCCCAAGGCTCAGCGCAAGTCAAAGAAGAAATCGAACAGATCAAATTTCAGATCGAAGAACTCAAGCGCAAGGGCAATTTCGACAAAGTGGCGGAGTTGCAATACGGCCGCATGCCCGAGCTGGACAAGCGCCTGAAGGAGGCGCAGGCCAAGGAATCTGGCAAGAAGGCCCAAGGTGCTGCACCGCAACTCTTGCGCACCATGGTGGGCGCAGAGGAAATTGCTGAAGTGGTCAGCCGCGCCACGGGCATCCCTGTGAGCAAATTGATGCAGGGTGAGCGCGACAAGTTGCTGCAGATGGAAGACAAGCTGCACCAACGGGTGGTGGGGCAAGACGAGGCCATCGTGGCAGTAGCCGACGCCATACGCCGCAGCCGCGCGGGGCTGAGTGACCCGAACCGGCCATTGGGCTCCTTCTTGTTCCTGGGCCCCACCGGCGTGGGCAAAACCGAGTTGTGCAAGGCGCTGGCGGGTTTCCTGTTTGACAGCGAAGACCACATGATCCGTGTCGATATGAGCGAGTTCATGGAAAAGCACTCGGTGAGCCGCCTGATTGGCGCGCCGCCCGGCTATGTCGGCTATGACGAAGGTGGCGCGCTGACCGAAGCCGTGCGCCGCAAGCCTTACGCCGTGCTGCTGCTGGACGAAGTGGAGAAGGCCCATCCAGATGTCTTTAACGTCTTGCTTCAGGTGCTGGACGATGGCCGCTTGACGGATGGCCAGGGCCGGACCGTTGACTTCAAGAACACGGTCATCGTGATGACCAGCAATTTGGGCTCGCAACTCATCATGTCCATGGTGGGCCGGCCAGCGGAAGAGATCAAAGCGGCTGTTTGGGAAGAAGTGAAACAGCACTTCCGCCCCGAGTTTTTGAACCGGATTGATGAAACGGTGGTCTTCCATGCGCTGGACCAGCAGCACATTGAACGCATTGCCGGTATTCAGTTGCAAGCCTTGGAACAGCGTCTGGCGAAGATGGAAATGAAGCTTGAGGTCAGCCCGGCCGCACTGGCCGAACTGGCCAAGGTGGGCTTCGACCCGGTATTCGGCGCGCGGCCGCTCAAGCGGGCCATTCAGCAGCGCATCGAGAACCCGGTGGCCAAGCTCATCTTGCAGGGGCGGTTTGGCCCCAAGGACGTGATTCCGGTCGACATCAAAGACGGTGAGTTCGGCTTCGGGCGGGTGGTTCACTGAGGCCGGCGCTGCGCTAGGAGCAGTGGCGCAGCGCTGCTCCTAGAATCAGCGCCATGACTTCTCGAAAAGCCGGTCCGCTCCCGGTGGTGATCGTGGGTGCCGGCCTCGCAGGCCTGGCGGTTGCACTGAACCTGGCCGAGCGCCTGCCGGTAGTGGTCTTGGCCAAGCGCCGCTTGGACGAGGCGGCTACTGCTTGGGCACAAGGCGGCATTGTTGGTGTGCTGGGTGCAGACGACAGCATCGAGTCGCATGTTCGCGATACGCAAGACGCCGGTGCGGGCCTGGTGGATGAAACCACCGCAAGGTTCATTGCCGAACGCAGTGCCGCGGCAGTGGCCTGGCTTGTGGAACGCGGCGTGGCCTTTTCGCCCGACCCAGCGGGTCCGTTGGGCCTGCACCTGACGCGCGAAGGCGGGCACGCTGTTCGGCGCATCGCGCACGCAGCGGACGCCACAGGCAAGGCCATTCATGACCAATTGCTGAAGCTGGCTGCCGAGCACCCCAACATCACACTGCGGCAACATTGGATGGCGGTGGACCTCATCACCAACCGGCATGTGAAGTCTGAAGGGCCGCCGCGCTGCCATGGTGTTTATGCGTTAGACATGACCAAGCGAAAGGTGCAAACACTGGCCGCCTCGGCTGTGGTGTTGGCCACGGGCGGTGTAGGCAAGGTTTACCGCTATACCAGCAACCCCGACACGTCCACGGGCGACGGCATTGCCATGGCTTGGCGCGCGGGCTGCAGGGTCGCGAACATGGAATTCATCCAGTTCCACCCCACCTGCCTGTACCACCCGCAGGAACGCAGCTTCTTGATCACCGAGGCCCTGCGCGGCGAAGGCGCGCTGCTGCGTCTGCCCAACCTGGAAGGCGATGCTGCACGCTTCATGCCGGGCCACGATGCACGCGCCGAATTGGCGCCTCGCGACATCGTGGCGCGTGCCATCGACTTTGAGATGAAAAAGCACGGTGTCGACCATGTGTGGTTGGATGCCACCCACCTGGGTGAGGCTTTCCTCAAAGAACACTTCCCCACCATCCATGCGCGCTGTCTGCAGTTAGGCATCGATATTGCGCGCCAACCCATTCCGGTGGTGCCGGCTGCACACTACACCTGCGGCGGCGTGGTCACCGACCTCGATGGCCGCACTGATTTGCCAGGGCTGTTTGCCGTGGGCGAAACCACCTACACCGGGCTGCATGGCGCCAACCGGCTAGCCAGTAATTCGCTTCTGGAATGTGTGGTGCTGGGCAAAACGTGCGCCGAGCGCATCTTGGAGCAACAGCCGACCGTCATGCCCACGCTGCCTGCCTGGGACGACAGCCAGGTGGAAGACGCGGACGAACAAGTGGTCATCTCCCACAACTGGGACGAAGTACGCTTGCTGATGTGGAATTACGTGGGCATTGTGCGCACCACGCGCCGCCTGGAGCGGGCGCTGCACCGCATCAAGAGCCTGCGCGCTGAAATTGACGACTACTACGCCAATTTCCGCGTCACGCGCGACTTGCTGGAGCTGCGCAATTTGGTGGAGTGCGCGGAGCTGATTGTTCGTTCAGCCCTCATGCGGCACGAAAGCCGCGGGCTGCACTTCAGCCGCGACTTTCCGCACACCTTGCCGGTTAGCTTCCCAACCGTGCTGACTAGGCCGGCACGGAGCGCCGACCATCGGGTTGAAGTGCGCCCGTGAGTCCCGTGGCCGCGTCGCCGTAGGTACCCAGCGTCAGGCGCCGGGCCTCTTCGCGGCACTGCAGCGATTTGAGTGCGTTCCCTTGGTGCTCATGTGCGGCGGCCAATGTTTCCAGCAGCTGGCCAATGTGGAAAGGCAGTGCCCGGTGCTTGCGCGCAGCGTAGGTGCGTTCGGCTACATCCACTGCCATGGCGTGCTGCTTGCGTTGAATGAGGCAACGCGCCGTCATCCAGGCCCAGAACACGGCGCCGTCGCCGTCACCAGCGCTGGCAGACCCAGAGGTCACTTCAAGCCAGGCTTCTGCGCGGTCAAACTCGCCGCTTCGAATATAGGTCAGGGCCAAGGGCAGTGCGACGCGGCCCAATGAACCGGGCACTTGGGCTTGCGGGCCTTCGAGCATGGCTTTGGCCAATGCGCGCGAGCCTTCAAAATCGCCCAGGGCATCACGAATGACGATGAGGTTGGCTGATGCCGCGCCTACTGCGTCTGCTGCGCCCAATTCCCGAGCGATGGCCAAGGAAGCTTCGCATTGGGTTTCGGCGTCTTCGAGATTGCCGTACTCCAGTTGAAGGGCGCCGATCAGGTTGCGCACGACGGCTACAGCGCCCGCATTGCCGCTGATTTCGGCGGTTTCCCATGCGGCATCAAAGTGACGCGCGGCCACGTCCCATTGGCCCAGCGAGCGCGCAAAACTGCCGCGCTGCAGGTGCGAATAGAAGCGGTCGAGGGCGCGCATGTCTTGTTTGCTTGCACCGTCCAGCGCGCGATGGATCAGACTGGCACGGATGGCGTCGCCTGTTTGCATGGCAATCGCCGCATCCAGCTCGGCGCACATCGCTTGGCCACGAGCGCTCTCGTGTTTGACGAACCACTCGCGAGCCGGGTGCAAAAAAGCGCGCGCCGAGGGAGCGTTCAAGCTTTTGACGTCGGCCAGCGCCAACAACCAACGAGCCCA
This sequence comes from Rubrivivax sp., assembly GCA_965249635.1. Taxonomy (GTDB): domain Bacteria; phylum Pseudomonadota; class Gammaproteobacteria; order Burkholderiales; family Burkholderiaceae_C; genus Rubrivivax. The sequence goes on from OZ252249.1 coordinate 2,270,268, forward strand.
GGCGGCCGATTCGGTGCTCAAGTCAGCCCCGTCCAGCGCGATGCGTGCCAGGCGGCGGGACTCGGGGGTGTCGACAAATGCAAGCGTCCACGCGCCTTGCAGCGCCACTTCGGGTGACATTTCGCTCATGAGATCCTCAACTGGGTGATGCAAAGAAGTGGGGCTCAGCGGCGCGCGCGCATGGCCGTTCGGGCTTGAATGAAGCCAAAGGCGTACTCAACCGCTTCGGAGACGGCCAATTCAGCGTCGGCGCGCTCGCGGTCGCTCAAGAAAAAGGCGAAATCGGCCTCGTGGCGGATGTAACGCGGGGGCAGGCGATTCAGCGCCACGCAAGCCACGTCAATCAGCAGCTCGGGTCGGTGTGCGACGCCGGGAAACTGGCCGGCTGTGTCAATGACACAGCGAAAAACGGCTTGTTCGTGGTGGTTACGGACTGTGGTGAAGTCCAGGCTGGCGGCGGTGGTGTGGGCATGCAGCGACATACACCCTTATCGGTCCACCACGACCGGGCTTTAGCGGCCGCCTGCGGTCGCTGCCGCCGCTATCTGACTAGGGCAGGACGCGCATGGAATAGTCCACGGCTTTGACGTCTTTGGTCAACTTGCCCAGGGAAATGCGGTCCACCCCGGTGGCCGCAATTTCGCGCAGTTGTTCAAGGCCCACGCCCCCGGATGCTTCGAGCAAGGCACGCCCGCGGGTCAGGGTCACGGCCTGCTTCATCAAGGGCACATCAAAGTTGTCGAGCAGCACACTGGTGGTGCCTGCGCTGAGCGCTTCTTCCAGTTGCCACAAGGACTCCACTTCAATTTGAATGTCCACGCCGGCTTGTAGCGCGCGGGCGCGCTCCAGCACGGCGGCAATGCTGCCGGCCGCAGCAATGTGGTTTTCTTTGATGAGAATGCCGTGCCACAAGGCCAGCCGCTGGTTTTGCCCGCCACCAATGCGCACCGCAAACTTCTGCGCTTGGCGCAAACCCGGAATGGTTTTGCGGGTATCCAGCACCGCGCAGCCGCGCGGGTTGGGCGAAGCGCCTTCAATGGCGCGGATGTGCCGTCGGGTGACGGTGGCCGTGGCACTGAGCAGTTGCAGGAAATTCAGCGCTGGCCGTTCAGCGGAAAGCAGGGCACGCGCGTCGCTTCGGATGTTGCAAACCGGCGAATCGGCGGCCATGTCGCTGCCTTCGCGGTAGAGCCAGTCCACGTGCGCGCGCGGGTCACAGGTGCGTACGGTTTCTTCAAACCAGTCACAGCCGCACAAGACAGCGGGCTCGCGAACAAGAACACGCGCTTGCACGGTCCGGCCTTCCGGCACCAACTGGGCCGTCCAGTCGCAGCGGCCGATGTCTTCAAACAGCGCGTCGCGGATGTTGCGCTCGCGTGCTTCAACGAGCGTTTCGTTGTGGTCAAAACTCATGGCGTGCGTCCTTTAAGCTGATCCGATATTCGGCACGAAGCCGCTGCGGGGCTGCGCAACGCTGCTGGGGTTGGCTTTCACGAAGGCCAGCATGCGGTCGATGCAGCCCAAGGCCTGGCTGCGAGTTGGCTCGGGCACCAGAATTTCACCGCGGCCCGTTTCAAGGCAACTGACCACGCCTTGCAGTGCATTCATGGCCATCCAAGGGCAATGCGCGCAGCTTTTGCACGTAGCGCTATTACCGGCTGTAGGCGCCTCCAGCAGCGTTTTGCCGGGCGCCAGTTGGCGCATCCGGTGCAGGATGCCGTTATCGGTGGCGACGATGAAGGTGGACGCCGACCCTTCCACCACGGCCTTGAGCAATTGCGAGGTTGAGCCCACCACATGCGCCTGGCGCACCACGCTCTCAGGCGATTCGGGGTGTACCAGCACCAAGGCTTGCGGGTGTTCTTTGCGCAGCAACTCGAGTTCGATGCCTTTGAACTCATCGTGCACGATGCACTCACCTTGCCACATCAGCATGTCGGCGCCCGTTTGCTGTTGGATGTAGCGGCCCAAGTGGCGGTCCGGTGCCCACAGAATTTTTTCGCCCTGCGCCTTCAGGTGCTCCACGATGGCCAGCGCGCAAGAACTGGTCACCATCCAATCGGCACGCGCCTTGACGGCCGCGCTGGTGTTGGCGTAGACCACCACCTTGCGGTCGGGGTGCGCATCGCAGAATGCCGCGAATTGTGCGGGTGGGCAGCCGAGGTCCAAAGAGCAGGTGGCGTCCAAGTCAGGCATCAGCACGCGCTTTTCAGGGCTCAGGATCTTGGCACTTTCGCCCATGAAACGCACACCCGCCACCACCAATGTCTTGGCCGGGTGGTCGCGGCCGAAGCGCGCCATTTCCAGGGAGTCTGAGACGCAGCCACCGGTAGCCAGCGCCAGGTCTTGCAGGTCGCCATCGACGTAATAGTGCGCCACCAGTACCGCGTTGTGCTGGTGCAGTAGCTGCTTGATGCGCGCCACTGCACGGTCGCGTTGTGCGGGCTTCAATTGCTCGGGCACCTTGGCCCAGGCGCGCGTCGTGCAGGTGGCGCCAGAGGCGTCCTGCTGGGTGTAGTCGTACAAAACAGAGGTGTTCATAGTCCGCATCCTCAATGGGCTTGACCCCCAAGCGGTTCCGGCTTCGGCGGGGCCGATAAGCATGGTAGCCGAGCAAACGCGTAGCATCACAGGCATGACCGCACCCCGATCCCCACATACACCTGCGCCCACCAGGTCTTCCAGCCACTCCATCAGCCGGCCGGCAGGGCACGTGTTGGTTGAAGCTTTGATAGAGCAGGGCGTTGACCGCTGTTTTGGCGTACCTGGCGAAAGTTACCTGGCCGTGCTGGACGGCTTTTACGAACACCGCGAGCGCATCAGCTTTGTAGCCTGCCGCCAAGAAGGTGGTGCGGCCTTCATGGCCGATGCGCACGGCAAGCTCAGCGGCCGACCTGGCGTGTGCTTGGTGACGCGCGGACCCGGCGCCACCAACGCCAGCATCGGCATTCACACGGCTTTCCAAGACTCCACACCGATGGTTGTCTTTGTGGGCCAGGTGGCCAGCGACCAGCGCGACCGCGAAGCCTTCCAGGAAGTGGACTACCGCCAGATGCTCGGTCCGGGCACCTTGGGCATGGCCAAGTGGGTGGCCGAAATTGAAAGCGCAGACCGGCTACCCGAGTACGTGGCGCGGGCTTTTCACACGGCGATGCAAGGCCGGCCCGGCCCCGTGGTTCTGGCTCTACCTGAAGACATGTTGACCCAGATGACCACCGCTGCCGTGCTGCCGAAGGTGGTACCTGCACAGGCCTGGCCCGCACCGGGCGCCCTGCGCGACTTGCGCGCGTTGATGATGAAAGCCGAGCGGCCGTTTTTGATCGCCGGCGGCTCTGGCTGGACGTCGGAATCGGTGGCCGCGCTTCAACGTTTTGCCGAGAACTGGGTGCTGCCCGTGGGCTGTGCCTTCCGCTTTCAAGACACGTTTGACAACCGGCACGATCAATACGCTGGCGACGTGGGCATCGGCATCAACCCCGCCTTGGCCCAGCGCATTCAGCAGGCTGATCTGGTGCTGGCCATTGGCTGCCGTCTGGGCGAAATGACCACCGGGGGCTACAAACTGCTGCAAGCGCCGCGCCCTGCGCAGCAATTGGTCCATTTGCACGCCGGTGCCGAGGAATTGGGTCGGGTCTATGCCGCCGACCTGCTGCTGCAATGTTCCTTGGCTGGCGCAGGCAAGGCGCTGGAAACCTTGGCGGCGCCAACCAGCGTGCCGTGGCGTGATTGGACGGCGGCCGCCCACCAGGACTACATTGCGAACCAAGAGGCCACCGCTGTTGAGCCCATGGATTTGGCTGTGGTGATGAAGACGATTCAGCGGCTGACCCCAGCCGACACCGTCTACACCAATGGCGCCGGCAACTACAGCGGCTGGCTGCACCGTTTTGTCCAATACCCTGGCCTGCAACACCACGGACGCAGCCAATTGGCCTGCACCTCAGGTGCGATGGGCTACGGCCTGCCCGCAGCGGTAGCGGCGGCGCTGCTGGAGCCGCACCGCACAGTCATCAACATTGCTGGCGACGGCGATTTTTTGATGAATGGGCAAGAGCTAGCCACTGCCACGGCTTACGGCGCCAAGCGTTTGATCTGCGTGCTGGTTGACAACGGCAGCTACGGCACCATTCGCATGCACCAAGAACGCGAATACCCCGGCCGCGTCAGTGGCAGCGACCTCTTCAACCCCGACTTCGTGGCGCTGGCCCGCGCTTATGGTTGGCAAGCCGAGAGGGTCGACCAAACCGCCGGCTTCGAACCCGTGCTGGCCCGCGCGCTGGCCGAACGGCGGCCTTGGCTGATCCACTTGCGCTTGCCCACCGACGTCATCACCTCACGCACCACGCTCACAGCGTTGAGGCAGGCCGCGCTGAAAAAGGCTGCGGCTCAACGCGATGTGAACCCCTGAAGCTGCAGAGCCACTTTCACACCTTGCCGATTGACTGGAGGCTTCAACAGCATGGCCACATTGAGTGCGCGCAGCAAGTCTCGCAGCGTTGTTGCGAGCAAGCTAAGTCATGCCAGCGTTGGCAATGCCGAATGGACCGTCGTGGCCACGCCCGAGGAGGCCCAGGCCATTGCGCTGCGCTGCCGGCGACTCGTCAAAAAGCGTGCGCTCTTGGCTGCAGGCGTGGCGATGGTGCCCATCCCAGGCCTGGACTGGCTGACCGACGTGGGCGTGCTGGTGAAAATCTTGCCCGAAATCAACGAAGCCTTCGGCCTGACGCCCGAGCAGGTTGAGCGCTTGGCGCCCGACCGCCGCGTGGTGGTCTACAAAGCTCTGAGTGCCGGCGGCTCCATCCTGGCGGGCAAGCTCATCACGCGCGAACTGGTGATGCAGTTGCTGAAAATGGTGGGTGTGCGCTTGACCACCCAACAAGCCGCCAAGTTTGTCCCGATTGCAGGCCAAGCCGTTTCGGCGGTGTTGACGTTTTCAGCCCTGAAATACGTCTGCGACCTGCACATCCGCCAGTGCGTGGCCGTGTGCGAACAGCTCAAGTTGCCACCGCCTGAACCGGCGGATGTCATCCAGCCGAAAGCAAAACTTTCGCGCTGAAACTCAGATTGAACTGCGGCTGGCCTGCCCGGAGGGACTCGAACCCCCGACCCCCAGCTTAGAAGGCTGGTGCTCTATCCAGTTGAGCTACGGGCAGTGCGGGGGTGATAAATGGTCGGGGTGAGATGATTCGAACATCCGACCCTCTGCTCCCAAAGCAGATGCGCTACCAGGCTGCGCTACACCCCGACTGAAGCTTTGCATTGTAGCCGCTCGCGCAAGGCGAAAACGGCGCTGTCTACGGTGGTCAGCACCTTCAAACCCGTGGCTTGTCGAACGGCCGGCGCGGCGCGGGCCAGGCTGAACTGCGCCAGCGCCATCAGTGTGCAGCCGCGCGCAGCAAGCCGTTGGGCTGCCGCCACGACGGCCGCATCGTGTCGCAGAGCGTCACCCGAGTTCAACGCGTCCAGAGCGCCTTCCGCCAATTCCACATCGGGCCGTGCGTGCGCTGGGAACTCCGAAGGCATGCTCTGCAAAGTGGGCAAGAAACTGGCCACCAAGCCCACGCGCTGGCCGCTGGCAGCCGCCTGCGCAACCATGGCTTCGTTGGGTTTGAGAATCGGCACATCAGCGTGCCGTCGCGCAACAGCGTCAATGCAAGGCCCAAATGCGGAACACGTGAACAGAATGGCCTGCGAGCCCGCGTTCAATGCGTAGTCGGCCAAAACGTGAAAGCGCTGGTGCATGGCGCCGTCCAGGCCTTTGCCGTTGCGCGCCAAGTCGGCAGACAAACTGTCATCCAGTAAGTTCATGCGTTGGGCATCGGGCCAGTGGGTCGCCAAAGCGGCATTGATGGGACCCACCGAATGGGCCAGTGCATGGATGAGTGCGATTCGGGGCATGGCAAATTCCAGGAATAGCTGGATGCTAACTGGCGCTCAGAACGGACAACGCCCGCAAGGCTGCCGGTGCTTTGCTGTGCAACTCAATCCAAGCCAAACCCAAGCGCCCGTGGGCTGCAGCAACGGCGTCGGCCTGCGCAAGCAACAGCTGCCACGCTTGGGCGACGGTGGCGGGTACAGCGTCGCCCGCTTGAACACGCCGCTGCGTGGCTACCAGCTCCAAGCGCGCCGCATCCAGACGTTGGCTTTGCGTATGGGTTTGCCGCGCTTCGTTGATCAAAACATTCAGGCTCCATGAGACATCTTGTGTAGCCTGACGAACGACATCACTGGCGGGCCTCTCAGCATGCACGGAATCAAGCAGCAGCGGGGCAGGGCTGGAGTTCGGCTCGATCCAGCCTGAAAGCATGTCTGGCAACTGAACACGCGCCCACGCGAAGCGCGCCAAGTGGCTGACGTCGGCACGGCTATTCAGCACCGACGCTGGCAGGCGCATGGGCACTGCGCGTTGGAACAGCGGCAATGGCTCAATGGCCAATGCGTCTTGCAAGGCACGTCGCGTTTCGTTGGTGTCGCCAGCGATGTCCAGCAAGCCTTGCTGCGCCAGTGCGCAATCTTCGGCGTACACGCGCCCGACCTTCTCAGTGATTTGCGCGCGTTGATCAATGCCGGCCAGCAGAGGTGCCAGTTCGCGCACCGGCGCGCGCGCTGTCATCAAACGACGCTCTTCAACGAGCGCCAACGCCGCCTCTTTAACAAGGCTCAAACGCGCATGTTGGATGCGAAATATCAAGTAGTGGCTGACCAGGCTCGCTGTGAACGCGCTGTTTTGCGGGAGCGAACGCTTGGTCGAAGCTTCGACGAGCCGATTCAAAGGCTCTTCGCCAAAACCGGTCCACCACGGGGTGTCTGCCGGCGCTGGTTCGGCATGGACATCGGCGGCGACAGCCTGGACGCGCACTGTGGCGGCACCCGTTTTACCGGTTTTGCCGCTTGCGGCTTGAGCACCGACGGACGCGCACAGCAAGGCGGTTAAAACCGTCGATAGGCTGGTCAACTCCGGGGTCCACAGGTTCAAACTCATGTCGCGCTCCAATTAAGATGTGCAGTATGCACATATAGAACGAACCGCGAGGCTTTTGTTTCGTCAAGAAGCGTAAAGCTGGTGCGGACGCTCGGCGCCCGCACGGGTGGTGCAAACTACGCGCTCATGTGTCAACTGCTCGGCTTGAACGCCAACACCCCAACTGATCTGGTGTTCAGCTTCACGGGTTTTGCCCAACGCGCTGAAGAGCACCGTGACGGCTTCGGCATCGGCTTTTTCGAAGGGCCGGGCGCGCGACTGTTTGTCGACCCGGTCAGTGCACGCGTTTCACCCGTGGCCGACATGGTGCGGCGCTACCCGATTCGCAGCCGGCACATCATTGCCCACATTCGCAAAGCAACGCAGGGCAGGGTGGCGCTTGAGAACACGCACCCGTTTATGCGTGAGCTGTGGGGCCGCTACTGGGTGTTTGCGCACAACGGCCATTTGGTGGACTTCCAGCCCAAATTACACGCCGCCTTCAAGCCGGTTGGCGATACCGACAGCGAGCGCGCGTTTTGTTGGTTGATGCAAGAACTGGCTAAAAACCACGCCGGGCTGCCTAACATCCGGCATTTGACTGAAAGCTTGGCTGAATTGGCCGCCTGGCCTGCGCGGCACGGCACCTTCAACTTCTTGCTCAGCAATGGCGAGGCGCTCTGGGCGCACTGCAGCACCCATCTGCACTACATCGAGCGCGCCCATCCGTTTGACAGCGCGCAGCTGCAGGACGAAGACATCACGATGGACTTTTCCCAGCACACCACGCCCAATGACCGTGTGGTCGTGGTGGTGACGCAGCCCCTAACAGTCAACGAAACCTGGCACGCCATGGCGCCCGGAGAGTTGGCGGTATTTGTGGATGGCCACCGGCAGGACAGCGCAGCATGATCGGGGCGGCGGTAGCGGACAGGCAGCGACTTACAGGCAAAAAAATGTCAACCTGTACGTTGGTTGACATAATATAGATTGTAGAAACTTAACGCCTTGGCCATAAAAGTGCGGTCATGGCGACCCGCAACGGCTGGCTGAGGCACGCTCTTTACTGCGTGTGACGCGCCGACGCGCGGTCGATCGCGGCGTCGTATGCAGCAACCGGGTCGTTGGGCTTTGTGGCGATCAATGGCCGGTCCAGCGGACGGCAGATGCGGCTGTGCAGGCGGCTCAGGCGCTCAGAAGCCTCTACGGCTTTGGAAATGCCCTCTGGGTTGATCAGAAGAGCAAAAGGATTGACAGCTTCGTTCGGGGTCATGCGTTCAGGTTCCCTGTTTCGTGGATTAGTTGACAAACCACTGTAAAAGCGCGGTCGCACTTCACACAGTGGGTATCGGCCGAAACCTCGTGTCAGTGAATGCCTGACAGCTTGTACGCCTACGCAAACGCGTGACCTCAGCTTTTAACCCTCCGCGAGAACCATAACAGTCAACTTCACAAAGCTTCTATAACTCTTTGAATAAATTGCAGAAATTTGTAGTTGTGGCCTGCGCAACCGCTTCAATCGACAGGCCTTTGGCCGCCGCCAGCGCTTGCGCCACGTGGGGCACGTAAGCCGGCTGGTTGGTCTTTCCCCGGTACGGAACCGGCGCCAAATAGGGGCTGTCGGTTTCGATCAAACAGCGGTCCAGCGGCACCCAGGCGGCCAGGTCGCGCAGGTCTTGGGCGTTTTTGAAACTCAAAATGCCTGAAAAAGAAATATAAAAGCCCAGTTCCAGAGCGGCCCGCGCCACGTCGGCCGTTTCGGTAAAGCAGTGGAAGACACCGCCCACGCTGGCTGCACCCTCCTCGCGCAAGATGGCCAAGGTGTCGACTGAGGCCTCTCTCGTGTGCACCACCAAGGGCTTGCCACAACGCCTTGCGGCGCGAATGTGGGTTCGAAAGCGCTCACGCTGCCAAGCCATGTCGTCCAGGCTGCGCCCATTCAAACGGAAGTAATCCAAACCGGTCTCACCGATAGCCACAACGCGGGGGTGCGCCGCGCGAGCGCACAGCTCGTCGACATCGGGCTCGTGCACGTCTTCGTTGTCGGGGTGCACGCCCACGGACGCCCAGAGTTGCGCGTGGGTTGTGGCGAGGGCCAAAACATCGTCAGCCTCTTCCATCGTGGTGCAAATGCACAGGGCTTGATCCACCCTCGCCTGCTCCATGGCTTGCAGCAATTCTGGCAAACGCGCGGCCAGGTCCGGAAAGCTCAAATGGCAATGCGAATCAACAAACATGCGGGCCTGTCACCACCCAGCCGGCCGAGCGCGCCGACACTGGGTTCAGATGGTTTGTGTGGGTTTGGCGCTCGACACTGAAGTGCCCAGCACCTCTTCAATTTTCAGCCGCAGCGCGCGCGTTTTGTCGTCATTCGGAAAACGCACGCCGACACCTTGTGTGCGCCCTCCGGACGCATTGGCCGGCGTGATCCAGGCCACCTTACCGGCCACCGGGTAGCGCTGCGGATCATCAGGCAAAGACAGCAGCAGATAGATGTCTTCACCCAAGCGGTAGTCGCGCGTGGTCGGCACAAACAGCCCACCATCGGCGAGCACTGGCACATAGGCTGCGTAGAGCGCCGACTTCTCGCGGAACACCAGTTGGATCACGCTGGGCCGGCTGTTGGCGGGCCGCTGGGGATGGGAGGTGCTCATGGCCGCAATTATCCGCAGGATCCACCCCATGCGGCTGGCAAGGCGAAACGAATCGAATCAGTGCGAAATCAAGCGCCAGGGCGCAACGCCTGCTGCGCGTCCAGCGCCAATGCTTCGGTCATCAGCGGCTCATTCCAGGGGTGCTCAGCCTGGCGCTGCAGGCGCAGCAGCGAGCGCTGCCATTGGCTCAGGCGGCGAAGCTCCAGACCCTTGGTCATGCTGCTGGCTGGGAAGAAGCGCGGCGCAGCACCCACCGCATGGGCCATGGCGTCGTGGCAAAGCTTGGCCAGCACGTCGAGCAGCGCTGGCACACCCAGACCAGCCAGGGCGCTGGGGTCGCCTCGGCTCAATCGTTGAGGCATCGCGCTCCAGGTTTGGGCCGTAACCCCCGCCTGGTGCAGCGCCAGTGCATCCAGTGGGCGCAGACCTGCCGCCGCCAACAGCACCTCAGGGGCTGATATGCCCTGCCGTGCCAACCAAGCTTGCCCCGTCGCTGCATCCGGGCCTTGCAGGCGCATGTGTTGGCAGCGGCTGCGGATCGTCGGCAGCAGGCGCTGCGGTTCAGCGGTGGCGAAGACGATGTGGGTACCCGGCGGCGGCTCTTCCAGCGTCTTGAGCAAGGCACTGGCGGCTACCTCATTCATCGCTTCACCAGGAAACACTACCAAGGCGCGCCCACGGCCCCGCCCGCTGGTCGACGACATGGCGTCGATCACTTGTCGGACTTCATCAATGCGAATTTGCCGGCTCGGCTTGCGCCCCTCTTTCACCTCTACCGGCAAACCGCGCTGCATGGCCAAAGCTTGCGGCAGTAGCCACTGTTGGTCGGGGTGGCTGGCCTGGCGGTAGAGCTGGCAGGCGCCGCATTGCCCACAAGGCCGCGCGCCAGGCTCGGGGGATTCACACAACCAGGCTTGGCCCAGAGCCATTGCGAAGTCCCAACATCCATCGCCCGGTGCGCCATGCACCAGCAGCGCATGGCCTCGGTGCTGCTCCAGCACGGTTTGCAATGGCGCGCGCAGCCAGGGCAAGAGTGCCGCCGCACCAGCACTCTGCGCGGTGTTGTGCTTGTCGATGCCAGCTACCGTCACCACAAGCCCCGGTCTTGAGCAGCCTGGTTCACCTGCTGCCAAACGGCTGAGGGCGCTGCTTGGGAGTCAATCAAGACAAAGCGTTGCTGATCGGCGGCGCGGCGCCGCTCATAGCCCGCGCGCACACGCTCGAAGAACACCGTGTCTTGCGCCTCGAAGCGGTCGGGCAGCCGGGCCGACGCGCGCCGTTGGGCCGCCACCGCTGGCGGCAAGTCGAACAAGAAGGTCAGGTCCGGTTGGCGACCTTGCTGCACCCAGGCTTCGAGCTGTTCGAGCACGGCCCAATCGCTGCCGCGCCCGCCGCCTTGGTAGGCGAAGGTGGCATCGGTGAAGCGGTCGCAGATGACGGTCGTGCCGTGGGCCAGTGCGGGCTCAATGCGCTGCTGTAAATGGTCGCGCCGCGCAGCAAACACAAGCAATGCTTCGGTCAAGGCGTCCATGGCCCGGTGCAGCACCAGTTCGCGCAGCGCCTCGGCCAACTCGGTGCCGCCGGGCTCACGCGTCAGCAGCACGGGGTGGCCTGCAGCGCGCATGGTTTGCGCCACGCGCTCGATATGCGTGGTTTTGCCGGCGCCGTCGATCCCTTCGAACGTGATGAAGCGGGCGCGGCTCATCACGGTTGAACGCCGCGTTGGTAGCGGTTGACGGCTCGGTTGTGTTCAACCAGGGTTTCGCTGAAGGCGCTGGTGCCGTCGCCCCGCGCGACAAAATACAACGCTTTGCTGGCCTCGGGTTGCAGCGCAGCCAACAAGGAACCGGCCCCCGGCATCGCGATGGGCGTGGGCGGCAAGCCCCGCCGGGTGTAGGTGTTGAATGGCGTGTCGGTCAACAAGTCGCGCTTGCGCAAATTGCCGTCAAACGTTTCGCCTAAACCGTAAATAACCGTGGGGTCGGTTTGCAAAGGCATGCCGATGCGAAGCCGGTTGACAAAGACGCTAGCAATCTGGCCACGGTCAGACGCGCGGCCAGTTTCTTTCTCAACGATGGAAGCCAGGACCAGCGCTTCGTCAGCCGACTTCAAAGGCAATTGCGGCGCTCGTGCGGCCCAGGCGGCGTCAAGCTTGCGCTGCATTTGGGCATGGGCGCGTTTCAGTACCGTCAGGTCACTTACGCCGCGCCCATAACGGTAAGTATCCGGAAAGAACCGCCCTTCTGCGGCCAGCCCCGGCGCGCCGATGGCCGCCATCAATGCCTCGTTGCTCATCTGCGCGGTGCTGGGCTTCAGGTGCGGCGCCTTGACCAGGGCTTCGCGCCATTGACGGATGGTCCAGCCTTCGATCAGGCGAACCGACTCCATCTGCTCGTCGCCGGAAACCATTTTCTGCAGCAAGCTGCGCGGCGTGGCTTGTGCGTCGATCAGATAGCTGCCAGCGCGGATGCGGCGCGCATCGCCCGACCAGCGAAACCAGTGGTAGAGCCAGTCGGGAGGCACATCCACACCCGCCGCAACCCAGCGCTGCGCGACGTCACGCGCCGAGGTGCCGGGCTCGATCGACAACTCCACCGTTGCCATACGCAGCGGCAGGGGTGAATCAAGCCAACGCTGCGCCAGCCAAGCGGCCACGCCAGCGGTGGCGGCCAGCAAGAGCACCAAAGCCAAGACCCACTTGAACCACTTAAACCCAGAGCGAAGAGCGGACATAGGGCGTGATGATAATGAGCCTATGAACCAGACCGACGTGCATGCAGTGCCATTGGCCGCGCCCCTGACCAGCGGCGCTGTGCGCCTGGACGACTGGGGCGTCATCGTCGCGCAAGGCCCCGATGCGGCCAGTTTTTTGCACACGCAGCTCACTCAAAACATTCAAACCCTGCCTGACAACCGCGCACGCCTGGCAGGCTACTGCTCGCCCAAGGGCCGTTTGCTGGCCAGCTTTGTGGTGTGCCGCCTGGGGCCTGACAGCCTGGCTTTGCTTTGCAGCGCTGATTTGCTGGCCGCCACGCTGAAGCGCTTGTCGATGTTTGTGATGCGCGCCAAATGCAAATTGACGGACGGCAGTGCGCTTTGGGCCGTTTGGGGTTTGGCAGGCGTGTCGGCCGGCGATTGGTTAGGGGCCGATGCCGCAGGCGCGCCAACCTGGGTTTGTGGCGCACGGGCCGCAGGTGCAACGGCAGGTGCCGACGCGCGCGCGCTGTGGGTAAGCTTGCCCGACGTCACCCAGACCGCTGCGATGCACACGCCGCGTTGGCTGCATTTGGTGCCGCTTGCGTTGCCTGCCCCGCCACTGCCGCCCTTGCCTTCAAGCACTTGGGCTTGGCTTGAAGTTTGCAGCGGTATTCCGCGCGTGACGGCCGCCACTGCGGACCACTTTGTGCCGCAAATGATCAATTTCGAATTGCTGGGCGGTGTCGATTTTCAGAAAGGTTGTTACCCCGGCCAAGAAGTGGTTGCGCGCAGCCAATATCGGGGCACTTTGAAGCGCCGCATGGTGTTGATGCACGGCGCAACTGTGCTGGCGCCAGGCCAGGATGTGCAGCACAGCAGCGACCCAGACCAGCCGGCTGGCGAAGTGGTCTTGGCGGCCCCTGCGCCCCAAGGGGGCTTCGATGCCTTGGTTGAGGTCAAACTGGCCATGTTGGAAGCCGAAGCAGCGCCAGGGCACTTCTTTGTGGGCGGCGCTGTTGCCAGTTCAACCGCTGGTTCCAATGGCCGATCTGCACTCACGCCAGGCGCCCTGCCCTACGCACTGACCGCGCCGGCCTGAGTCTGACGGGCACCGGCCGTGTTGCGCGAGCTTTACGTTTACTGGAAGACGGATACGCCGGCAGCGGCTCAAGCGGCTTGCCTGATGCTGCAACGCCGCTTGGTCGATCAACTGCCTGGCCTGCAGGCCGAAACCTTGACGCGGGAAGGCAGCTCCGGCGAAAGCACAGCGGGACGTACCACCTTGATGGAAATCTACCGCCACGTCAACGGCATTGACCCAACCATGGAGCAACGCATCAACGAACTCGCAGACAGCGCCCTGCGCGAATTTCAAAGCACGCCGCGGGTGGTCGAGTGCTTTGTGCCTTGCGGTCTCAAGCTGCGGTGACGACTTCAGGCATCGCAACGAGATCGCTACAGCGACAACACCATTTCTTGGTGCGCAATGCCCGCCTCTTCAAAGCGCTCGCCGTGTGGCACAAACCCGGACCGCAAATAGAAGCCCACGGCTGACTCTTGTGCATGCAGCACCACGGTGCTCAAGCCTTGCTCACGCGCCCCGGCAATCAAAGCCTGCAAGACCGCTTGGCCAACCCGTCCGCCGCGCACGTCGCGCAGCACGGCCATGCGGCCGATCTTGCCCACGCCGCCGCCCTGTTCAAGCAAGCGGCCCGTGCCTAACGCTTGACCGAAGATGTTTACGGCTACCGCGTGCAGCGCCGTTTCATCGGCCGTGTCCCATTCCAGCTCGGCTGGAATGTGCTGTTCGTCAATAAAGACTGCTTTGCGGATCGGGTGCGCCTGCGCGCTCAGCTCAGCCCATCGGCCGCTGCGCACGTCAACCATAGGCTGGCCTGCTTCAAAAGCCTTCAGTGCGTCACGCAGTGCTACGGGGACGGGGCTTGATGTCTGCGCCACGGGGTCGGCAAACACATAGATCAATTCGCCGGTCACCAGCGCCTGTTCACCATGAAATACGGCCGCGACAAACTGCAATGATGAATTGCCAACGCGCTCGCAGCGCATGCCGATGTCGAGCAAGTCGTCGTAACGCGCCGAGGCGTGGTACTCGACGGTGGCTTTGCGCACAAACAGGTCACCCTGGAGGTGCTGCATTGTGTCGTGGTAAGGCATGGCCATCGCGCGCCAATAGCCGGCCACCGCCGTGTCGAAGTACATGAGGTAGTGGCCGTTGAAGACGATTTTCTGCAAATCGACTTCGGCCCAGCGCACGCGCAGGCGTTCAAAGAAACGGAATTCGTTGCGTTTCACTTTTGTGGTCCCCGCCGCTAAATCGATGAGGTGATTCTCGCGCGGGCCACGGCAACAAAAAAGCCCGGCTTGTAGCCGGGCTCGTGTCTCTACCGCCGAAGCGGCAAGTCGGTGGCTCAGTGGAACTGCTCTTCTTCCGTCGAGCCCGTCAGCGCCTTGACGCTGGATGCGCCGCCCTGGATGACGGTGGTCACGTCGTCGAAATAACCGGCGCCCACTTCTTGTTGGTGCGACACGAAGGTGTAGCCCTGCTCGCGCGCCTTGAATTCAGGCTCTTGCACCATGTTGACGTAGTGCTTCATGCCTTCGCCGCGCGCATAGGCGTGCGAGAACTCGAAGTTGCGGTACCAGTTGATGTGGATGCCCGCCAGCGTGATGAACTGGTATTTGTAGCCCATCGCGCCGAGTTCGTCCTGGAACTTGGCAATGGTCTTGTCGTCCAGGAACTTCTTCCAGTTGAAGCTGGGCGAGCAGTTGTAGCTCAGCAGCTTGCCGGGGAACTTGGCGTGAATGGCCTGAGCGTACTCGCGGGCAAAGCCCAGGTCTGGCGTGCCGGTTTCGCACCACACCAGGTCGGCGTACTCGGCGTAGGCCAGGCCGCGGCTGATGGCCTGCTCTGCGCCGTTTTTGACGCGGTAAAAACCTTCCGGTGTGCGCTCGCCGGTGACAAAGGGCTTGTCATTGGGGTGGTGATCGCTGGTCAGCAAGTTGGCAGCTTCTGCGTCCGTACGGGCCAAGACGATGGTGGGCACGCCCATGACGTCAGCCGCGAAGCGCGCAGCGATCAGCTTCTCAACCGCTTCGTTGGTGGGAACCAGCACCTTGCCGCCCATGTGGCCGCACTTCTTGACAGCGGCCAGCTGGTCTTCAAAGTGCACGCCAGCAGCACCGGCAGTGATCATGTTCTTCATCAACTCGAAGGCATTCAGCACGCCGCCAAAGCCTGCTTCAGCGTCTGCCACGATGGGCAGGAAGTAGTCGATGAATTCTTTATGGCCCGGTCCAATGCCACGGCCCCACTGAATTTCATCGGCGCGCTTGAAGGTGTTGTTGATGCGGCGAACCATGGTGGGCACCGAGTCGTAGGCGTAGAGCGACTGGTCGGGGTACATGGATTCGCTGGTGTTGCCGTCGGCAGCCACTTGCCAGCCTGACAGGTACACAGCCTCGAGGCCAGCTTTGGCTTGTTGCATGGCTTGGCCTGCAGAGATGGCGCCGTAGGAATTCACATAGCCTTTGGCTGCGCCGCCATTGATCAACGCCCAAAGGCGCTCGGCGCCGCGACGGGCCAGCGTTTGCTCCGGCTGCACGCTGCCGCGCAGGCGAACCACGTCTTCAGCGGTGTAGCCGCGCTTCAGGCCTTTCCAGCGCGGATTGGTTTCCCAGTCCTTCTTCAGGGCTGCAATTTGTTGTTCACGGGTTTGATGCTTCATGGGGCACTCCTTGACGGTCAATTGAAAAACGTAGGTGGCGGACGCCTGCTCTCGATGGACGAAGCGTACGCGCAAAACCGATCAGAGTGTTAACTTATGTCTTATAGAAGAGTAAAAGTTCACATGTTTGAAATCAATAACTTAAAGCTCAATTTTTGCGATATGAAAAGGCATTCTGAGTTGTGCACTGCACAAGTTGCAATGCAGCAAACTGCGTTTCATCAGCTCTGTTGCGCTTTCACAATACGAAATTCACTGAGCCTGAGCAGCAAATCAGCCATGGTTGAATAGTCAGAGGTATCCACTCGTGCGTCGGCATGCCAAACACCTGTATGTGCGCCGGTTTTGATGACAACGGCGTCGCAGCGGTGTTGAGCAACCCCGGCACTGTTTATCTTCCAAATATCGGCCCCGCCTGTGCAGCACAAATTGATCGTGGCCTACCTCAGCTTGGGGGCCAGCATGGCCTTGGTGGGCACTTATGTCGGGCTATCCAAGCTGCTTCTCGCCGCGTTTCCGGTGTTTTTGCTCGCCTGGCTGCGCTTTGCCATCGCCGCCGTGGCCATGGCTGGATGGGCAAAAAACTCTGCAGTCAAAACGCCCTTGTCCAGCGATGACCACAGGCTGCTGTTCTGGGAGAGCTTTCTGGGCAACTTCCTCTTCTCGATTTGCATGCTGTTCGGCGTAGCAGCGACGTCCGCCTTGGCAGCAGGTGTGGTGATGGCGGGCATTCCTGCCGCTGTGGCACTGTTGTCCTGGATTTTCTTGCGCGAGCCCATAGGCCTGCGTGTGTGGTGCGCCATTGCGTTCGCAGGCGTGGGCATCGGGCTTCTTGCGTGGGCACGGGTCCCTGCGCAGGTTCAGGGCGGTGACGCACCTTGGTGGGGATTCGGGCTGTTGGTTTGCGCGGTCCTGTGCGAGGCCAGCTACGTGGTCATCGGCAAAACATTGGCGCAGCGAATCACGCCCAAGAGGATCAGCGCCTTGATCAACTTGTGGGGATTGGCCTTGATGACGCCGCTCGGGCTGTGGCAAGCGCTTTCATTCAACTTCACCGCAGTGGCTTCGCCAACGTGGGGCTTGCTGGTTTTTTATGCGCTGGCAGCCAGCGTCGCAACGGTGTGGCTGTGGATGCGCGGCCTGCAGCAGGTGCCTGCTCAGCAGGCTGGCGTCTTCACGGTCATGCTGCCCATGGCTGCAGCTTTGGTGGGCATTGCGGTTTTGGGTGAAGCTTGGTCATCGGAACACCTTGTGGCATTCGTTTTGGCACTGTTCGGGCTGATGCTGGCCACCTGGCCCACCAAGCGCCAGGCCTACATCGCAACGACTTCTTCGTAAAGCGCCAGGTAACGTTGCGCGGGCCCCCGCCAAGATGAGTCGCGTTGCATGGCTTGCTGCATCAACCGGCGCCAGGCCGAAGGCTCGCGCCACAGCTCGAGGGCGCGCCGAACAGCGCCGGTCAAAGCCGCAGCCTGGGCCTGGTCAAAGCTGAACCCCGTGGCCGAGCCAGCTTCCAAATGGGCTGTGGACGCATCCACCACCGTGTCAGCCAAACCGCCGACGTGGCGAACGATGGGCAAAGTTCCATACCGCAAGCCATAGAGCTGAGTCAGCCCGCAGGGCTCGAAACGCGAAGGCACGACGATCATGTCGGCACCGGCCATAAGCCTGTGCGCGCGAGCCTCGTCGTACCCGATGAACGCGGCGACCCGACCAGGGTGGGCCGCCTGCGCCAGCCGAAAAGCGGCTTCGAGCGTCGTGTCACCACTGCCCTGCACCACGAGTTGCGCACCCATGTCCATCAGGGCAGGCAGCGCGGTCAGCAAGAGGTCCAAACCTTTTTGCGAGGACAGCCGGCTCAGCGCAAGCAATAAAGGCGCCGCGTCGTTCACAGCCAAGCCAAATTCTTGTTGCACTGCGGCCTTGCACGCGGCTTTGCCATGCAAGGAGTGCCGGTCATAGGCTTGAACCAAGGCGTCGTCCGACGCCGGGTTCCAAACGTCGCAATCAATGCCATTCAAGATGCCAAAAACATCGCCGCCACGGTCCCGGATCACGCCGTCCAGCCCGCAACCGAACTCCGGCGTCGCGATCTCGCGCGCGTAGGTCGGGCTGACGGTGCCCATGCGGTCGGCAAACTTCAAACCCGCCTTCATGAACGAGAGTTGCCCGTGGTATTCGAGGCCAGAGGGCGACATCAACGCGGCAGACAAGCCCAGCAAAGCGCTGTCTTCTTGCGGAAACAAGCCTTGGTAAGCCAGGTTGTGCACCGTAAAGATCGACCGCGCACCCTGCGCGCCGTGCGCGTGCAAGTAGGCGCAGCTCATGGCCGCGTGCCAATCATGGGCATGCACCACATGGGGCCGCCAGTCCGCATCCAGATCGCCAGCGCCCAACTGGGCCGCCACCCAGCCCAGCAGGCCAAATCGCTGGAGGTTGTCGGGCCATTCCTGGCCGTCCGGCCCTTGATACGGGCCACCGCTGCGCCGGTATAACAAAGGCGCATCGACCAGATACACCGGCAGGTGCGAGCCCGGCATCACGCCTTTGAGCACGCGCACGCGCGCCGCGCCAAAACAGGCCCCAAGGTCGATCAAGGGTTTGGCGTGCAACACCGTTTCCAGCATGGCCGGCATACCGGGCAGCAGCAAGCGGATGTCCGCACCGGCTTGGGCCAAAGCGGGCGGCAGGGCCGCCATCACATCGGCAAGGCCACCGGTCTTGACGAGCGGGAAAATCTCCGAAGCAACGTGCAGAACCCGCATCAGTGGTCGCTCATGGTTTGCTCGGTGCCGGTCAGGCGGCTCAAAAATTCGCGCGTGACCAGGACGATGCCGTTTTCCGTTCTGTAAAACCGCCGCGTGTCGTCTTCAGCGTTTTCGCCGATCACCATGTCGTCTGGAATTTGGCATGCACGGTCAACGATCACCCGCGTCAAGCGCGCGCGCCGCCCCACGGTCACGCTGGGCAGCAACACGCTCCAGTTCACCTGCGAATGAGAATGCACACGAACGTTAGAGAACAACAAGCTGCGAAACACGGATCCCGAAACAATGCAGCCGCCCGACACCATGGATTCAATGGCCGCACCGCGCCTGTCGCCTGTGTTGTGTACAAACTTGGCCGGCGGCAACTGCGGCTGATAGGTCCAAATGGGCCACCGGGTGTCATACAAATTAAGCAGCGGGTCGGTCGCTGTGAGGTCCATATTGGCGTCCCAATAGGCATCCAGGGTGCCCACATCGCGCCAATAGGGCTCCATTCCCATACGCTTGCCCACACAGCTCAGCTCAAACGGGTGCGCTACGGCGCGGCCCAACTTCACCGCGCGCGGAATGATGTCTTTACCGAAGTCGTGCGAAGAATTAGGGTCTGCCAGATCGCGCTCGAGCTCTTTGTAGAGATACCGTGCGTTGAAGATGTAGATGCCCATGCTGGCCAAAGAACGGTCAGGTTTACCGGGCATCGCGGGCGGATCTTCAGGCTTCTCGACAAACTCGACGATATTGCGCTTGTCATCGACCGCCATCACGCCAAAGGCCTTGGCTTCTTCGCGGTCAACTTCGATGCAGCCCACGGTCACGTCGCGGCCCAGCGCCACGTGGTCGGCCAGCATCACGGCATAGTTCATCTTGTAGATGTGGTCGCCGGCCAGCACCACCACGTAGTCTGCACCGTAGGCCGCCAAAATATCTTGGTTCTGATAGACCGCGTCTGCCGTGCCGCGATACCAACTCTCCTCGTCAACGCGTTGTTGCGCGGGCAAAAGGTCCACAAATTCATTCATCTCGGGCCGCAAAAAGGCCCAGCCGCGTTGCAAGTGGCGCAACAGGCTGTGGCTCTTGTATTGCGTGATGACACCAATGCGCCGGATGCCGGAATTCAGGCAATTCGACAAGGCGAAGTCGACAATGCGAAACTTCCCACCGAAGTAGACGGCCGGCTTGGCACGGCTGTCGGTCAGGTTGCGAAGACGGCTGCCACGCCCACCAGCCAAGACAAGCGCAATGGCGCGTTTGGGCAGGTCCAGGCTTTGGGCCAGATCGTGCGGGCTCATCGGAAGATCTCCAGGGTAATTTCAGCCATTGTCTGCCCGAACTTGGGCCCGTATTTCCGTCAACATTGGCACAGTTACTGCTGGGATACCCTAGACCGCCTCCAGACGGCGGTTCGCTTCTGCGCCAGTAACACCACTTTCAAAAGGTTGTATTTGCGATGACAAAGCAAGATTCTGCGCAAACCGAGACGGTATGCACCCTGCCCGTGGCCGTTGATCGCCAATTGCTGAACGTGCTGGGGGTTCAGCCCGCGCAGGCGTCACAGGGCGACATCATGCGTGCAGTGTCGCAACTGGCGCGCGAACAGCTTTCGTGCCGTTGGGTGGCCAATGAAACGGCCGACCGCGTCGCCAAGGCCCGTCGCGTTTACTACCTGTCGATGGAATTTTTGATGGGCCGCACGCTGGGCAATGCCCTGGGCGCGCTCGACCTGGACGCCGATGCACAAGCTGCTGCGCACCGGCACGCGGCAACGCTGGAGCAAATTGCCGACCACGAACCCGATGCCGCATTGGGCAATGGAGGCCTGGGGCGCCTGGCTGCCTGCTTCCTGGATTCCATGGCCACGCTGGGCTTGCCTTCATTTGGCTATGGCATCCGCTACGAGTACGGCATGTTTGCGCAGAGCATCATGGGCGGGCGCCAAATTGAGCACCCGGACCCTTGGCTCGAAGACGGCACGCCATGGGAATTCCCGCGCGCTGATCTCGCCTACCCCGTCAAATTCGGTGGCCATGTGCTTGCACCTGCCAAAGCCGGCGACGCACCAAACTGGGAACCTGAAGTGGTGGTCAACGCCAAGGCGTTTGACATGGTCGTGCCCGGCCACGGGACCGAACGCGTCAGCACTTTGCGCTTGTGGAAAGCAGCCGCGCCTGCGCACATCGACTTGCACGCATTCAACAGCGGCGACTACGCTCGAGCTGCTGAATTCAAAAACGCCTTCGAGAACATTTCATGGGTGCTGTACCCGAACGACAGCACGCCGGCCGGCCGCGAGCTGCGTTTGAAGCAGGAATACTTCTTCACGTCCGCCTCGATTCAAGACATCCTGACGCGCCACCTGGCCGAACACGGCAGCCTCATCAACCTGGCTGACAAAGTTGCGATCCACTTGAACGACACGCACCCGGCCATTGGCGTGGCCGAGCTGATGCGCCTGTTGGTCGACGAGCACAGCTTTGATTGGGGCTTTGCCTGGTCACTGACGCAAAAAGTGTTCAGCTACACCAACCACACGCTGATGCCCGAGGCCTTGGAAACCTGGCCGGTGGGTTTGATGCAGCATGTGCTGCCGCGGCACATGGACATCATTTACCGCATCAACCACGAGTTCCTGGAATTCGCGGCGCGCCAGCGGCCGGGCGACGGTGCCTTCTTGCAACGCCTTTCGCTGATCGGCGAAAACGGCGAACGCCGCGTGCGCATGGCGCACCTGTCCATCGTTGGCAGCCACAAAGTGAATGGCGTTTCGCAACTGCACTCTGACCTGCTGGTGCAAACGGTGTTTGCTGACTTTGCAGCGCTGTGGCCAGAGCGTTTTTGCAACATGACCAACGGCGTCACGCCACGCCGCTGGTTGCAGCGGGCCAACCCAGGCCTCAGCGCTTTGCTCGACAAGAGCATCGGCACCCGCTGGCGCGACAACTTGGATGCGCTCACGGGCCTAACCAAACACGCGAGCAAGAGTGCATTCCGCGCAGATTTCATGGCTGTCAAACAGGCCAACAAGGCTCGGCTGGCGGCCTACATTCAAAAAACGCTGGCCATCACCATCGACCCCAACAGCTTGTTCGATGTGCAGGTCAAGCGCATTCACGAATACAAGCGCCAGTTGCTCAATGTGCTGCACGTCGTTGCACGCTACCAAGCCATCTTGGCCAACCCGCATGCTGCCTGGGTGCCGCGCACCGTCATCTTCGCGGGCAAGGCGGCTTCAAGCTATCACAGCGCCAAGCAAATCATCCGGCTGATTCACGACGTGGGCGCGGTCATCAATGACGACCCTGTGGTGGCCGGCCGCCTGAAATTGATCTTCATTCCGAACTACGGTGTTTCGGTGGCGGAGATCATCATGCCGGCAGCTGACCTGTCGGAGCAAATTTCGACGGCGGGCACTGAAGCCTCCGGGACCGGCAACATGAAATTGGCGCTCAATGGCGCGCTGACCATCGGCACCGACGACGGCGCCAACATCGAGATTCGTGAAAACGTCGGCGACGACAACATCTTCATCTTTGGCCTGAAGACGCCTGAAGTTGAAGCCACACGGCAAGGCGGTTACGACCCTGTCGGCGTCTTGCAATCCCAACCCGCGCTAAAGCAAGTCTTGGACGCCATCGCTGGCGGTGCTTTTTCGGCCGATGAACCAGCGCGCTACCAGCCACTGATGGACGCGCTACGCTACAGCGACCATTACCGCCTGCTGGCTGACTTTTCAAGCTATGCAGCCGCCCACGAGCGGGTTGATGCGCTGTTCAGCGACCGTGAGGCTTGGGCCCAAAAGGCCATTGCCAACGTCGCCGGCATGGGTCCTTTCAGCTCCGACCGAACCATCGCGGCCTATGCTGAAGATATCTGGAAGGTCAAAGGCAAGCGCTGACGATTCCTGCTGCTGCGCGCACAATCAAAGCAAAAGGGCGCCTCACGGCGCCCTTTTTGTTGTGCCCCGAGTGCGGGGCTCAGTCCGAAGCGGTTAACGCACCACGGCGATCTGCTCGCGCTTGCCGGCCTTGAAGGTGTACAGCGTCAATGCGCCGTTCTTCAAATCGCCCTTCTCGTCGAAAGAGATCGAGCCCGTCACGCCCTTATGGTCAGTCGTTTGGGCCAGTACGGGCAAGTATTTGGCAGGGTCAGCCGAATCAGCCTTCTTCATGGCGGCAACCAAGACATTGACCGCGTCGTAAACGTAAGGCGCGTAAACCTTGACGTCGTCGTTGTACTTGGCTTTGTAGTCGGCATTGAATTTGGCCATGGTGGCCTTGTATTCGCCTTCAGCGCCACCAGCTTCCGCGCAAACCACTTGACCTTCGCCCATGGCGCCTGCAGAGAGCTTGGGCAACTCTGTGGTGCAGATGCCGTCTCCGCCTACAAACTTGGCCTTGATGCCCAGCTGCTTCATCTGGCGCAGCATCGGCCCAGCCACAGCGTCCATGCCGCCGAAGAAGACCACGTCAGGCTTCTTGGCCTTCAGACCGGTCAGGATGCCGGTGAAGTCGGTCGCTTTGTCGGTTGTGAACTCACGGCCCACCACCTTGCCACCGGCAGCGGTAACACCCTTTTCGAACTCATCGGCAACGCCCTGGCCGTAGGCCGTGCGGTCGTCGATGACGGCGATGGACTTGCCTTTCAGTTCTGTCACTGAGTACTTGCCCAAGGTGCCACCCAGGTGCACATCGTCAGCCACCACGCGGAATGTGGTTTTGTAGCCCTGGCGGGTGTACTTCGGGTTGGTGGCTGACGGCGAAACCTGTGGAATACCAGCGTCGCTGTAGATCTTCGAGGCCGGAATGGACGTGCCGGAGTTCAAGTGCCCCACCACGCCATGAACCTTGGCGTCGACCAGTTTTTGAGCCGCTGCGGTGCCCTGTTTGGGGTCAGCAGCATCGTCTTCAGCCAGCAGTTCGAACTTGACCTTCACACCCTGGATCGTCAAGCCTTGCGCATTCAACGCTTCGATAGCCATGCGCGCGCCGTTCTCGTTGTCCTTACCCAAGTGCGCTATCGCGCCGCTGGAAGGACCGACGTGGCCAATCTTGATGACTTCAGGCGCTGCTGGGGCGGCAGGCGCAGCAGCCGGTGCTGGTGCTGCAGCAGGTGCCGGAGCGGCGGCTTCTTTTTTTCCACAAGCCGCGAGCAACGCTAGCGACACCACAGAAAGAGCCCATACACCGCGATTCACACGACCAAGCACTTGGCTATTCATCTGAAGTTCCTCCGGAACGGTAAAGAAGAAGTGATTTTAGAGACTAGATGGCCGCGACCAACAGGGGAAGTGCCAAGTGACGACAGCGGGTCGCGCAAGGCTTCAATAGAGTGGCTCAAAAAACCACAACCCGATCGGAAGCCTGCATTTCAGGCGGGCTCGTCGCCGGCACGTGCGGCAGATCCACCGGGCGCTCGGTGCACAGGTGTCAAGCCACGCTGCCGGTAGGCCGCCCAACGTTGGCGCCCTGCGGCCTCTTCGGTCGGGGCTGTGGCGACCACTTCAATGACACGCTCGTAGGCGTTGATGTCGGCTGGAAGATCCAGGCTCAGATTCAGCAGCAATGCAGGTTCTGCCGCCGGCACAGCACCAGTGCCCAACCAGAGGGGCGTGCGCGTCCAAATTTGGGCTTGGCCGGCCGGCGCTTCGGCGCCCGCGCCGCCTTCGTTGGAGGTGCCGGCTGGGCACTCCAGGTGCGCAATGAAACTCTCTTTGTCGGCAGTCCACAGCGCCTGGCTAAGCTGCCGCGCATCAGCAGCATAGGCCCAAACCCGAACGCGCGCACCTTGCTTCACCGCGACCGCGAGCCACCGCGCGGCATAGCCCAGCTTGTCGCGCACGCCCGTGCGGAACTCGACAACAGGACCCACCACAGCTGTAGCCAAACTCGCCAGCTCAGCCGCGAACGCGCGACAAAACGAAGTGCGTCAACAAACCGACGGGCCGGCCCGTGGACCCCTTGGCGGCACCCGACTTCCAGGCCGTGCCGGCGATGTCCAGATGCGCCCAGGCAAACTTGCCCGCGAATCGCTTCAAGAACATCGCGGCGGTCACAGCACCGCCCGCGCGCGAACCCACATTGGCCATATCGGCGAAATTGCTCTTCAAGGCATCGTCATAGTCGGCATCCAGCGGCATGCGCCAGCAGGTGTCGAGCGCTGAATCGCCGGCCGCCAGCAACTGAGTGGCCATCGCTTCGTCAGGCGTGAACAGTCCGCTGTGTACGCCGCCGAGGGCAATAACGCAGGCACCTGTCAAGGTAGCAACATCAACCACAGCGGCTGGTTTGAAACGTTCAACATAGGTCAAAGCGTCACACAAAATGAGCCTGCCCTCAGCATCGGTATTGAGCACCTCGACGGTTTGGCCCGACATCGTTGTCACCACGTCGCCCGGCTTCAAAGCGCGGCCGCTGGGCAGGTTTTCACAGGCGGCGATGACAGCCACCACATTGACTTTGGCCTTCAGCGAAGCGACCGCCTTGAGCGCGCCCAAGACGCTGGCGGCGCCGCCCATGTCGAACTTCATCTCGTCCATTTCAGCAGCGGGCTTGATCGAAATGCCGCCGGAGTCGAATGTGATGCCCTTGCCCACCAGCACCACGGGCGCTTCGCTCTTTGCAGCGCCGTTGTAGCGGGCGACGATGAAGCGCGGCGGCTCGTCAGAACCCTGCGCCACGGCGAGGAACGACCCCATGCCCAACTTTTCGCAGTCTTTGCGGTCCAAAACCTCAACCTTCAAGCCGTGCGCTTTGCCCAACTTGCGCATCTCTGTGGCCAAGTAGGACGGCGTGCAGTAATTGCCAGGGCGGTTGGCGCACTCACGCGCCAGATTCACGCCGGCCGCAATGGCCTGACCTTGCGCCAAGCCCTGCGCGGCTGCTGCCTGGCCAGCTGCACTGCACAACACGGCCACGCTGCTCAACTTCGAAGCAGCCGGTGCAGACGGCTTGGTGTGGCGGTACACATAAACCGCGTCGCTGACGGCCAGGACTGCCGCTTCGGCGTGGGCTGCGCCCAGTTCAGCACCAAGCAGACCCAAAGCCAGCGAGCGCGTGCCGCCAGACTTGAGCAATTGAACGCCAGCCGAGACGGCCTTGTTAAAGGCTTTTGGCGTTCCATCGGCAGCCACGGCTACGGCCAAGCGGCCAGCCGCCAGTTTGGCGGGTTGGTGCACCAGCAGCGCCTTGCCGGCCTTCCACTCCAAATCGCCCGCAGCCACGGCTGTGTCCAGCACCGCAGAAACAGCCTTGTCCAAGCCTTGCGGCGGGTCACCAGCAACCACCACCAAGAGCAGCGCATCACAACTGAGCCTTGACCATGCGCCGGGAGCGGCCAACTGGATCTTGAAGTCCATAATTCCACCATCTTTGAAGAACAGAAGATGTTATTCGATTCATCCGTCAGAAAAGACCTGTCGCGCAGCTTTGCGGCCACCCTGGTCGTGATCCTCACCATCGTGATCACGATGTTTTTGATCCGTACCTTGGGCCAGGCTGCCGGCGGCACGGTCTCGGCTCAAGATGTGGTGCTGCTTCTTGGGTATGCGGCGAGCTCGCACCTGGCCACCATGCTGTGCCTGTCCATGTTCATTGCCGTGGTGGTGACCCTGGGCCGCATGTACCGGGACAGCGAAATGGTCATCTGGTTTTCAAGCGGCGTTGACCTGGCGCGATTCATTCGGCCGGTGCTGTGGACCGCTTGGCCGGTGATGGGCGTGGTTGCCGGCGCCATGTTGTTTCTCTGGCCTTGGGTGAACCAACAAAGCTTGGAACTGCGCGACCGCTATGCGCAGCGCTCGGATTTGTCACGCGTCACGCCTGGCGTTTTTCAGTCCTCCGCCGACGGCAAACGGGTATTTTTTGTCGAACGCGAGAGCCCGGATGGCATCAATGCGCGCAATGTCTTTATCCTGACCCAAGGTGATGGGGTTGAAAGCGTCATCTCAGCGCGCAGTGGGCGCATTGAAACCGAGGGCTCGTCGCACTTCTTGGTGCTGGACCGTGGGCAACGCAACCAGACCGATGCCGCCACGGGCGTGCGTGTGGTGTCGCGCTTTGAGCACTACCGCGTGCTGGCCGACGACGACCGCGTGCGCAGCAGCGAGGCTAAACCGCCCAAGGCGCTGTCAAGCTTCAGGCTGCTGACCGACCCGACGGCCGCACACCAAGGTGAGCTGACTTGGCGCGTAGGCATGGTCTTGGCGGGCTTCAACTTGCTGTTGCTGGGCATTGCGCTGTCTGCCACCAACCCGCGCCGGCCCGGCAATTGGAACTTGATTCTGGCGTTGCTCGCCTTCATTGTGTATTTCAACCTGGTCACTTTGTCTGAAAACTGGGTTTCAACGGGCCGTGTCTCCATGGGCATGGCCCTGCTGGGCTTGCACGGCAGCGTGTTTGCATTCGCATGGCTCGTGATGGCCTGGCGCGTCGTGGGCACCACGTGGCGTTTCAGCTTCAAATCCGCAGGTCGCTGATGAAAACCGTTAGGCGCCTGTTGTACCGCGAGATCGTCGCTTCGGTCGTTTTTGTGGCCGTAGCATTTTTGGCGCTCTTCTACTTCATCTCTTTTGTCGATGAATTGAACGACCGTTCGCAGCGCGGCTTCAGCACCTGGCGGGCGGCAGGACTTGCGGCCTTGAACCTGCCGGGTCAGTTGTACGAACTGATGCCCATTGCAGTTTTGATCGGCACGATTTACGCCTTGTCGCGCATGGCCCAGTCGTCAGAGTTCACCATCTTGCGCACCGGCGGTTTGGGCCCTGGCCGTGCGCTGCGGCTTTTGGCGGTTCTGGGGCTGTTTTTCGGTGCGATCACCTGGCTGATCGGCGACTACGTGGCACCGTGGGCTGAACGGCAGGTGACTGTATTGAAGACTCGCGACAAAGGCGTTTCCTTGGGCCAGGCGGGCGCCTGGATGAAAGAGCGGCACACTGACGCTGCTGGCAAAGAGCGCATCGTGGCCGTGAATGTTCGCGCGGCGCAGGGCACGGGCGAACTGCAGGGGATACGCATCTATGAACACGACGAGCTGGGGCAATTGATCACGCGCATAGAGGCAGCCTCCGGCCGTGTGGACGACAAGGCTCAATGGCACTTGAAAGACGTTCAGGTGACACGATGGGCACCCGCAGGCAGCGGTGTCTCGCGCATCGAGTCACTCACCCAAGCCCAATGGATATGGCAAAGCACGCTGGCTTCTGATGTCGTCGCTTCTGCCGTTCTGCCCTTGAATTCCATGACCACTTGGGACTTGTGGCGCTTCACAAAGCACTTGAGTGCGCAGGCCCAGGATTCGCAGCGACATGCCATCAAGTTCTGGAAGAAAGCCCTTTACCCTTTGGCTTGCCTGGTGATGGTGGCCCTGGCCCTGCCCTTTGCCTACTTGCACGCACGTTCCGGCGGCATCAGCTTGAAGGTGTTTGGCGGCATCATGCTGGGCATCAGTTTTGTGCTCATGAACTCCATGTCTGGGCACCTGGGCGTGCTGCGGGAGTGGACGCCGTGGGTAGCCGCAGCAACACCAGCTTTGTTGTATCTCCTTTTTGCACTGCTCGCCTTTGGCTGGCTCGTGCGTTACCGATGAGCACCTCATGACCCAAGGCCTGATCCTATTTGCCCATGGTGCGCGTGACCCGCGCTGGGCGGACCCGTTCCATTCCATTTCAATGCATGTTCAGCGTTTGCAGCCCGAGTGGTCCGTTCGCCTGGCGTTTCTGGAGTTGATGGAGCCTTCGTTGCAATCGGCGGCAGAGGAGCTGGTGGCCGCAGGCTGCCGCAACATCCGCGTGCAGCCCTTGTTCCTGGGCACGGGCGGCCATTTACGGCGCGACCTGCCCTTGCTGTTGGATGAAGCCCGACAGCGCTTTCCAGAGGTGCATTGGGCTTTGCAAGCCGCCATTGGCGAGCAAGCGGCCGTTCAGGAGGCCATGGCCCTGGCAGCCACCCAAGAACCGAGCGCTGGCGCATGAATCTCCAGCAGTTTCGCTATGTGCAGGAAGCCGTTCGTCAGCAGCTCAACCTGACTGAAGCAGCCAAAGCCTTGCACACGTCGCAACCGGGCGTGAGCAAAGCCATACTGGAACTCGAAGACGAATTGGGCGTGGATATTTTTGTTCGACACGGCAAGCGCATCCGTCGCGTGACGGAGCCCGGCGAACATGTGCTGCGGTCCATCCAAGCCATCTTGCAGGAGGTGAACAACCTCAAATGCATCGGCGCCGAGTTCTCGCAGCAGCGGGCCGGAAAGTTGTCCATCGCCACCACACATACCCAGGCACGTTATGTGCTTCCCGGGCCCGTGGCCGAGCTGCGGCGGCTATTCCCCCAGGTGCAAGTGGAACTGCACCAAGGAACACCTCAGCAAGTTGCGCGCATGCTGCTGGACGACACCGCCGCCATCGGCCTGGCCACGGAAGCGCTGCTCGATCATGAAGGCCTGGTCACCCTGCCCTGTTATGAGTGGCAGCATGTGGTGGTGGTGCCGCGCGAACACCCCTTGGCGACCCGCACAAGGCTGACGCTGGAAGACCTGGCCGCGCATCCCCTGGTGACCTACCACCCGACCGTGACGGGCCGCTCGCGGCTGGATGAGGCATTTGCCCGCGCGCGCTTGCAGCCCGAAGTCGCCTTGGAAGCACTCGATTCCGACGTCATCAAAACTTATATTCGCGTAGGTTTGGGCGTGGGTATCGTGGCCGAAATGGCCATGCGCGAAGCTCCAGCCAGTGATGACTTGGTTGCCCTGCCCGCCGGGCACCTGTTTGGAGTGAACGTGGCACGCGTAGCCTTCAGGCGCGGCGCTTGGTTGCGCGACTTTGAACTTCAGTTTGCTGGCCTGTTGTCTGACCGGCTCAGTGCAGCCTTGATTCAGCGCGCCATGCAAGGCGTGGCCGACGATTACAGCCTTTGAAGGCATTAGCCCTGATTGCTTATGAAACCAAACTCGACCATCACGACGCCTACTTTCCCCACTCGGCTGCCTAAAGTTGGCACCACCATCTTCACGGTCATGTCGGCCCTGGCCGCGGAATGCAAGGCGGTGAATCTGGGCCAAGGCTTCCCGGACTTCGATTGCGACCCTGCGCTCTTGGACGAAGTGACACGCGCGATGCGTGAGGGCCACAATCAGTACCCACCCATGGCCGGTTTGCCGGTGCTGCGCACTGCCGTGGCACAAAAGATCGAGGCGCTCTACGGCCACCGCTACGACCCCGACATCGAAATTACCGTCACTGCAGGCGCTACCCAAGCCATCCTGACCGCCATCCTTTGTTGCGTGGGCCCCGGCGACGAAGTGATCGTTCTGGAACCCTGCTACGACAGCTATGCGCCGAATATCGAACTGGCCGGCGGCGCAGTGGTGCGCGTACCGCTCACACCCCGCAGTTTCAAACCGAATTTCAAGGCCATAGCCGCAGCGCTGACTCCGCGAACGCGCGCGATCATCATCAACACGCCGCACAACCCGTCGGCCACGATCTGGAGCCGCGAAGAACTTCAACAGCTCGCTGATTTGCTGGTTGGCACCAAGGTGCTGGTGATTGCCGACGAAGTCTATGAACACATGGTGTTTGACGGACGCGCCCATGTCAGCGCATCATCAATTGCAGGGCTGGTCGCGCGCAGCTTCGTGGTCTCCAGTTTTGGTAAGACCTTCCACGTCACGGGTTGGAAAGTGGGCGCCGTAGCCGCACCAGCTGCCCTGACGGCCGAGTTCCGCAAGGTGCATCAATTCAACGTCTTCACCGTCAATACGCCCATGCAGCATGGCTTGGCACGTTACTTGGCGAACCCTGCACCTTATTTGCAACTGGGTGCCTTTTACCAGCGCAAGCGTGACTTGTTCTTGGACGGCTTGAGCAAGACCCGGTTGAAGCCTCTGCACTCGGCAGGCACCTACTTCCAGTGTGTTGATTACAGTGAAGTCAGCGAACTGACCGAGGCCAAATTCTGCGAATGGCTGACCCGAGAAGTGGGCGTGGCCGCCATTCCCTTGTCGGCGTTTTATGACAGCGGCTTCGAGCAAGGCATCGTGCGCCTGTGCTTTGCTAAAAAGGACGAGACACTGAAGCTCGCTCTGGAGCGGCTGGCCACCTTGTAGGGCAGTCGCAAACCCGCGAGGTCAGCGGCGGCGGACAGACACCTGCACTGTGGCCGAAGGGTCTTCCAGCGCCATGCGCAGATTTTCGTCCATGGGCCTGGCGGCGGGGATCGTCGCGCCTGGGGCCGCCGCTTGCGGAGTAACCGGAACGGCCCCCACCGGAGCTGATGAAGCGCTTGCCACACTTGCAGCAGTGCCCGCCGGCAGTGTCGGGAATGCAGGTGCTGCTGGAAAATCGATCAATTGGGGCAAAGAGCCCGCACTGGCAGCAGTGCCCAGTGGCAGCAGCACGTCCACCGGTGTGCCGTCCACCACGCGGGCCTCGTGGTGGTCACGGGCCAAGGTGAACAGCATCATGATGTCGCGGTAAGCGGGCAGCTCGAACAACAGCTTGGAATCGTTGCGGAACATGAGCGTCTGCAATTCCGCCATGGCATCGACCGGCGTGCCCCAGCTGCGCTGAATACGTGCCAACACCTCGGGGTACTCTACCAACCCGCGACCGCCGTTGGGATCGGCGCCCCACTCTGGCGCAACGCCGTTGAAACGCGCATTGAAGCGTTTGCGGGTGCGCTCGTACGACGTTTGGTCACCCGTGCGCCGGAAAATTTCAAGCAGCTTCAAGAACGGCATAGGGCTTGCACCGCCCGAGGCCATGACGTGGTTGGTGAGCAGCTCTACAGCGGCGTCATCTTGGCCGAGCACGACAAAAAACTCGGCCTGTTGCTCAACGTCCAGCAGTTCTTCGATGCTGATATCAGCGAAGCGCGAAATGGGGTTCAGGTCAAAACTGGTGCTGGGTTGCGTTTCTGCAAATGCGGGATTCGTCGTGGCGCTGGCGCGCGGCGACAGCGGCGCCGGCGCAGTCACCGGCTCGGCCGGTTCAGGCTTGCGCGACGCAACCGCGCTTGAAGCCACTGCACCGGCGGCCGCTGCTTGCACTGGAGACGCCGATTGCGCCACTTCTCGAGCGTTCGGCCCGTAAGCCGGAATCGTGGCCGGCGAAACTGAATACTGGCTCAGCGGAAACTGCTCAGAACTGGGCCCCACCGTATCAAACTCTGAGTAGCTGGTCATGCGGCTCGGGTCATTCAGCCAGCCTTGCAGACGCTGCGAATCGGCTCTGCGCAAGCGGGCATAGAGCGCGCCGGACAGCAGCAACAGGGCCCCGCAAGCGCCAGCCAACCAGCTGGAATAGTCGGTGTACCAAGGCTCATCGGCCGCTTGCGCCACTGTCGGTGCCGCTGCAGAGGCGGCCAAGGCGGCCGATGCGGCAGAAGCCACGGATGCAGCACGTTCGGCCTGCAAGCGCGCCAAGGCTGACTGCACGGCTGCCAGCTCTTTGCGCGCGGCGGCCAGTTCGGCCTCCACCGCGACAATTTTTTCAGCAGCCGATGTATTGGCTGCCTCAGCCACATCCACCGCAATTTTCGCTGTGGCCATGGCTTCTTCGCGCTGCTTCGCGGCCACCATCAATGCGTCTTCCTTGGTTGAAGACGACACCGTGGGAGTATCCAGCTTCAGCCGCGCGACCCCTTCCGCGCGTGAGACGGCGCCTGAGGTGCTGCGCTTCTCATTGGCAGCTGAACCGGACTGTGCTGCCGCCGGCGCGATGGCCTCGCTGGACGCCACTGCTGCTGCGCGGGCCCGATTGGGCGGCGGCGCCACTGGCTTGGCGGGCTCGGCCTTGGCAACGCGGCGTACCTCGCCACTGCTGCTGCGGCCCGGGACACTGGGCTGCGCGCTGGGCGCAGGCTTGGGCGCCGCAGCCGCCATTTGAGGCATGGGAGCCGATGCTGGGCGAGTTTCGGATGGAACGGGCGTTGCAAGCGCTTGGGGGCCTGGCTGCGCTGGCAGCACCACGGCCATGGCTGGTGGGTCGGCAAAGACCGTGAACTGGCGCGCGAAGCGCACGTCGCAGCCCACGCCCAAGGTCACGGTCAAAAAGGGTTCTTCTATGGCCACCGTGGTGCGCACGCGCACTCGAGCACTACCGTCAGAGCCCGGAATGAGGGTCGCCGAGACCTGCGAAGCAGGCAAAGGGTTATCGCCAGCGTTGACTTGGGCCGTTACGCAGTTGTCAGCCGGCATCTCGCCTGGCTGCAGCGCCAATTCGATACTGGCGTCCAGCGGCTGGCCCATGGTGGCCAGGGCGCGCACCGGCCCAAAGCTCAATGCCCAAACACTCGCAGAGCCCAATGCGGCGACCAAGGCCGCAGCGGCCAACTTGGGAGATGGGGGTCTAAATCGGGTTTGGGGCATCAACTCGACGGACAATCGAAGCAGGCAATAACGCGCCAAACGACTCTAGCATCAAGACTTTACATTTTCGGATCGAATTGAATGGCAATCGCCGGGGGTCTATTCGCATGGTGAGCGCATGTAACGGCCTTTGGCCCAGGTCAACGCAGGGCAATGCATGAATTCCGCACTCATCCTGACAGACGCAGAACGTCGCGCGATCGAGAGTGGCAGTTGGTTTTCGCGCTTGTCGCTACCGCTGCGCGAGGCCATCCTTGCGCGCGGCCGCGTACGCCGCTTGCGAGATGGTGCCATTCTGGCCACACGCGGCACTGACGCGGCCGATTGGTGCGGTGTGGCACGCGGCGCGGTGCGCATCAGCACGGTGTCCCTGGCCGGCAAACAGGTCACACTGACCTATGCAGAGCCCGGCGTGTGGTTTGGCGACATCGCTTTGTTCGATGGCTTGCCGCGCACCCATGACGCCGACGCCCACGGCGAAACCACCTTGCTGGCCGTGCCCAAGGCTGATTTCCGCGAACTGTTGAATCAGCATGTTGAACTTTATGACGCGCTGCTGCGCCTGAACTGCCGGCGCCTGCGCCTGATGTTCGACAACTTCGAAGACCTCAACACCCGCCCTTTGCAGGCGCGCTTGGCCCGCCAACTGTTGCTACTGGCCCGCAGCTACGGCGTGGTGGAAGGCGATGAAGTGCGCATCGGCCTTCAACTGGCGCAAGAAGACATCGCGCAGTTGCTGGGCGCCTCGCGCCAGCGAGTCAATCAAGAACTGAAGGGTTTCGAGCGAGAAGGCGCCCTGCGCGTGGAACCCACGCGCTTGGTGGTTTTGTCGCGCGATAAGCTGCTCGCCATCGCCGAGCGCTGAGCCCCCACGCTGGCTGCCCGGCCGAACCCCAACCCACTTCCATCAACAGGCGGCACTGAGGCCACCCACTACGCACAAGGACCAACGCCGATGTCGACCTTCACCGGCACCAAACCCATGGCCGCCAGCCATGCCTTTGACGTCCAAGCCTTGCAGTCCTGGCTGGAACAACATGTGCAAGGCTTCAGCGGCCCATTGACGGTGACTCAATTCAAAGGTGGGCAAAGCAACCCGACCTATTTGCTGAAGACCACGCACGCCTCTTATGTCTTGCGAAGCAAGCCCGGCCCGGCCGCCAAGCTGCTGCCCTCAGCCCACGCGATTGAACGCGAGTTCCGCGTCATGAAGGCGCTGCGCGACACCGACGTTCCTGTGGCGCGCATGGATGCCTTGTGCACTGACGAATCCGTCATCGGGCGCGCGTTCTATGTGATGGCTTATGTTGAAGGCCGCGTGCTCTGGGACCAAGCGCTGCCAGACATCTCCAAAGCCGACAGGGCCGTCTACTACGACGAACTCAACCGCGTCATCGCTGCGCTGCATGCGGTGGACCCAAGCTCTGTCGGGCTGACCGACTACGGCAAACCTGGCAGCTACTTCGAGCGGCAAATCGGCCGCTGGACCAAGCAATACCAAGCCAGCGAAACCGATCCTATCGAAGCCATGAACCGCCTCATCGAGTGGCTACCGGCCCACATGCCCCCCAGCGCGCGCGACGATTCACGGCCTTCCATCGTGCACGGCGACTACCGCTTGGATAACGTGATCTTCCATGCGACCGAACCGCGCATCCTGGCGGTTCTGGACTGGGAACTTTCGACCCTGGGCCACCCACTGGCCGACTTCAGCTACCACTGCATGAGCTGGCACATTCCGCACAGCGCGGGCCGTGGGATCGGCGGGCTCGACCTGGAGGCGCTGGGCATACCGTCGCAAGAGCAGCACGTGAAACGCTACGTTGAACGCCTGCCCGGCCGCTTCGACCCTGTCGCCTTGGAGGCAGACTGGAATTTCTACATGGCCTACAACCTGTTCCGCATCGCAGCCATTTTGCAAGGCATCGCACGGCGCGTCGTGGACGGCACAGCCGCCAGCGCCGAAGCCCGCGCCACAGGCGCTGGGGCTCGCACCTTGGCGGAATTGGGCTGGTCATTTGCGCAACGAGCCTGACGTCGCAGCGGCGCACCCGCTCTAACAGGAGAAATGATGGACTTCGGATATTCACCGCGCACACAAGCCCTGCGCGAGCGCGTTGATGCGTTCATGCAGGAGCATGTATTTCCCGCCGAAGCGCGCTGGTGGGCTGAATTGGAAGCCAACACGCAGGCAGGCAAGCGCTGGTCGCCACTGGCTGTGATTGAAGAGCTCAAACCCAAAGCCAAAGCTGCAGGCCTGTGGAATTTGTTCTTGCCCGAAAGCGAGCGAGGCGCCGGCCTGAGCAACCAAGAGTACGCCCCACAAGCTGAATTGATGGGACGGGTTCCCTGGGCCAGCGAAGTTTTTAACTGCTCGGCACCCGACACCGGCAATATGGAAGTGTTGGTGCGCTATGGCACGCCCGAGCACCACAAGCTGTGGCTGGAGCCGCTGCTCAACGGCGACATCCGCAGCGGCTTCGCGATGACCGAGCCCGCTGTGGCTTCATCTGACGCCACCAACATCGAGGCGCGCATCGAGCGGCAGGGTGACGAGTACGTCATCAACGGCCGCAAGTGGTGGACCAGCGGCGCCGGCGACCCGCGCTGCAAGGTCTTGATCTTCATGGGCAAAACCGACCCTCACGCGCCGCGCCACTCGCAGCAGTCGATGATTCTGGTGCCCATCGACGCGCCGGGCGTCAAGGTGCTGCGCGCTTTGAACGTGATGGGCTACGACGATGCGCCGCACGGGCACATGGAAGTTGACTTCGTCAATGTGCGCGTGCCCGCCAGCAACCTGTTGCTGGGCGAAGGCCGTGGATTTGAAATCGCGCAAGGTCGCCTGGGGCCGGGGCGCATTCACCATTGCATGCGCCTGATCGGTCTGGCCGAACGTTCACTTGAATTGATGTGCAAACGCGCCTCGTCGCGCACCGCGTTCGGCAAAACCGTGGCCCAGCAAACGGTGACGCAAGAGCGCATTGCCGAGGCACGGTGCATGATCGAGCAAGCACGTTTGCTGACCCTCAAAGCGGCTTGGATGATGGATGTGGCGGGCAATAAAACCGCCAAGGCCGAGATCGCCATGATCAAAGTGGTGGCGCCCAATATGGCTTGCCAAGTCATCGATTGGGCCATACAGGTGCACGGCGGCGCAGGCATGTGCCAAGACTTCCCGCTGGCTTACTTCTATGCCCAGGCCCGCACGCTGCGCTTTGCGGACGGACCTGACGAGGTGCACCGCAACGCCATCGCCAAGCTTGAGCTGGGGCGCCACGCAGCACCGCGCTAAGTAGCGCCAGATCGCGCAGCGCTCTACCCGAGCACCCGCTGCGCGACACTTCAAGTCAAGCTCAGATGCTCGCGCTCGGCCGGTGCGCTGGGCACGAACATGCCAGGTTGGGTGGCTTCGTGGTCGTCGCTGGCGCAGCCAGCGCTGCCCGTTCGCAGGGCTTCGCGCAAGCAGCTTTCAAACAATCGCAGCCAGGGCTCAATGGCGCCGATGTGCGGGTGGGCAAGCGCGACGCGCAGCGTGCAGCGCCCGCGAGCCAGCATCACCAAAACGGGCAATTCAGGGTGACACTCCAGTTGCTCGAGGGTTTGCGCCAAAGGCCCGGACAACCAGCGCGCCAGCCACGGGCGCACGTTTGAAACGGCGGCCCAACGCCCATGCAAGGCACCCAACTCGTCAGCTCTCAACGGGTCGTAGCTGACCAGCCAGCGCACTTCAGGCGGCGTTTGGCCATCAAGCCGGTTCCTTTCATTGACCGACTCGGGGTCGAAGGCCAAATGCTCCAGCTGGTCTTGCAGCCGCACATTCATAAGCGCCGCCTGCAGCTCGGGCGCCAGGCCTGCATCGGCTCGCAGCCGCAGCTCAAATCCTTGGATGTAGCTGCGCTGCGAGGGACCCCACTCCATGCGCCAGCGCGCGCTGCCCTGGCGGCCTTCGATGACAAAGCCGTCTTGGCCGCGCGCGTGCCGCATTTCGAATTGCCGCTCTTCAGCCCAGCGTTCCAGTTCGCTCCAATGCGAATCGGTCATTCCCCGGTGGCCCAACCACCGGCGGATCGTTTCGAAGATGGCCACAGTGCTTCCCAACGCCGTCAGATATCCCTTCGATATCGGCACAAAGCATGGAACTGAAGCGGAAATACTTGTCATTTCTGCATGAAATGCAGAGCGGGCAGCAACTCCGCCACTGAATGGTCAGCGGCTCAATCGTTTGTTGTGCTCAGGCGCAGGCGCTGGCGGGCTCGTGCGCCAGCATGGCCAGGCGCAGGCGATCCAGGTGGGAGCGCAAAGCGCTGTGGCCCAGGTGCTTGCCCACGGTTGAAAACACCGGGTGTTGCAGATAGGCCCGCACGTGATAGAGCTCCGGGTCCAGGTCGTCGGTGAGATCAAACTCGTCCAGGCTGCTGCCGGGGTCGTGAGCCAAGCGCTCACCCAAACGCGCTGCAAGATAACTCAGCGCAAGGCGCCCGGCACGGTCGGTGTCCCACGCGGCATAGGGTGCAAACAGCACGGCATCCACCTCGGCCGCTTCATCAACCACGGCGGCTGGCAAGCCCCAATGATGCATCAGCAAACGTCCCACCTCAGCGGCTGACAAGCCAAACACCGCTTGCTCCGCAGCGGCCCGGGCCAAATAGCCCCTTGAGGGGATCTGCGCCAACAGCCGGCGCGGCATACCGGCGGCCGTCGCCAGCCGCCCGACAAACGACATCACGATGCCGCTGAGAAGCGCTCCGGCGTCTGCGTACCCCATGCTCTTGGCCAACCACAGGCCAATTTCTGCGGCCAGCAGAATGGACTGGCTGGTGGCTTCCAGCATGCGTTGCTGCTCCGGGAGCTCCGAGCGAAAGCTGCGCATCAACAGGTGGTGCAGTGCGAGTGCGCGAATGGCGTTGAAACCCAGTGAGCTGACGGCCTGTTCAAGAGTGTTTGCCTGCTGAGGACCGTCCGTGCGGGGTGGATGCAGGTCGCGCAGCAGGGCGTCGACCAAGTCCGCGTCGCCGTGGATCAGCTCAACCAGCTCGGCCGAAGCACCACGCGCGACAAATTCTGGGCACAGCAGCCGACTGACCAAGGCCAGGGGTTTTGGAATGTTCTGAAACACTTTGACCAAAGCTTGTTGCCGGCTTTGCTCCAGCTGGGCACCGCGAATGGGCCTGAAAGCAGCCAGCTCCAGCGGTAGGCTGGCCTGGCGTCGAATGGGCGCTTCGACCGGGCCACGCCCTTTGGGCAACACCGTGGTTTCCACACGCAGCTGCATGGCTGCAGCGCGGGATTTCGGAGCAAATTTTTCGGGGCGTTTGAATAACTTGAGCAGTTCCATGCGGGGGCTGACAGGCAAGACGTTGAGCCGTGTTCTGGACGCGTGATGCGTCCGCAGGCTGACAGTCAACTATCCGTCCAGCCCAAGCCAAATGCATCGGTAGTCGTGGTGTTTTGCGCAGCATGTGTTGTGTCGATTTGTGCTTCACAGTCACAGATTGCCGCCGCCTCGACCGGCGTCACGCTGCCGTCCGCAGCCCGTGCACGGCGCTTTCAGTCTTTGAAATCGCCCGCCAGCCCCCACAAAAGTCGCGACGGCACGACATGCCGTCTAAAGGCCGCATTCACCTGCTCCAGGCTCAGCGCGCGGATGTCCTGATCCATCTGTGCCGTGCGCAAGAAGCTGCGGCCCATGCGCAGGTGGCGGGCCCATGCGGTGGCCAAGTGGGCGTCTTGGGCACGCGCCAGAGCCCGGAAGTTGAGCAAGCCACTTTTGCCCTGCTCCAGCTCCTGCGCTGTAAACCCATGGCTCAGCGCTCTTTCAAGCTCTTCGCGGAAAGCAACTTCCACCTTGGCATGGTTGCCTGGCGCAAAGATTGCGCCACCCATCCACCACGAATGGCGATCCACAGCGGACCAACTGCTCGCGGCATACACGTTGTACGAAAGCCCTTCGCGTTCCCGAATGCGATTCCACAAGCGCGATTGACCACCGTTGCCAAACAGGTAGGTCGCCATGGTCAAGGCAGGCACATCGGCATCGTCTTCATTCAATGACAAGGGCAAGGCGACCATGAGCACGGCGTTTTGCTTGTCGGGTGTTTTGAAGATCAGACGGCCCGGTTGGGGCGGCACAGACGGGAAAGCTACACGCTCATAAGGCACCGGCGTGGGCCATGAACCAAAAGCCGCCTGCGCCGCCGACTTCACGGCCTGGGCATCGAAGTCGCCTACCACGGCGAGCTCAACATCGCTCGAACCCACCACCTGCTGGTGCAACGCGCGCAGCTCCGCCGCGGTAACGGCCTTTACATCGGCTAAACGCTCTTCGGTGCTGCGCACATGGCGTATGTCACCGCGCTCAAAGGGCTGAAGGCGACGGAACAGCGCTTCTTCAAGAATGGCTTCCGGTTCGTGGCGCTGCGCCTCGATATCGGTTTGGGCTTGCCGCTTCAGTTCTTCAACGACGGCGGCGTCAAATGCGGGCGCGCGCAGCAAGCCTGCGACCAGTTCCAGCGCCGCCACCACGTGATCGCGTTTGGAGCTGATGGAAACCTGCAAAGCGCCCGGTTCGCCAGGCGCATACGCAAAGGCCACTTGTGTTTTCAAGGCATCCAGGCGGTCGCTGACCTGCTGGCGACTTAACTGGTCGCTGCCCTTGTCCAACAGCGCAGCCATCAACGCAGCGACGTCAGCTTGGCCGTTGAAGCTGGCCGCTTTTCCACCGCGCAGCACCAATTTGGCTTGTACGGATTCACCCCGAGTGGGCTTGGGCAGCAGGGCATAGCTCAGGCCCGCTCCAGAGGTCGCGCCTGCAACCGCCAGGCGCCCGCGCTCTGTACTCGCGTCAATGTTCGTTGGCGAAACATCAAACACCGGTACTTGGGCCAAAGCTTTGCCTGGCACAAAGGTCTTCATCTCTTGTGCCACGTCAACAAACGCCGGCGCCGGAGCACGTTGAGGCTGGCCCGTAGGCAGGTACAGGCCCAAGGTGCGGTTGGCCGGCAGCAAGCGCTCTTGTGCCACCCGTTGCACATCGGCCAATCGGACGGATTTGACGCGGTCGCGAATCAGAAAGTAGAAGCGCCAGTCGCCCAGTGCGACGCTTTCTGACAGCGCAACGCCCACCTGCTCCGAGTTGGCGAACTGTTGATCCCAAGCTTTGATGTATTTGGACCGCGCACGCTCCAGCTCTTCAGCTGTGATGGTCTGAGCGGCCGCCGTTTCCAACGTGGCCAGCAAAGTCACGCTTGCGGTCGTGGTGTTTTGCCCGGGCGCCAGGCTGGCGCCAAACACGGCAAAGCCAGGATCGTGCAGCGCGGCCGCCCACGCCCAAGTGGCAGAGGCCAGGTTGGCCTCGGTGAGGCGTTTGTGCAAACGGCCCGAAGGGGTGTCGCCCATGATGAGCGCCAGCATTTCCATGGCCGCATGGTCAGGGTGCGAGCCCGGTGGCACGTGGTACATGGCCATCACTTGCGGCGCACCACCCGAGCGGCGCAGGGTCACTTGCCGTTCGCCATCTTGCACGGGCTCCAAGGTGTAAAGCGGCGGCAAGCTGCGTTGAGGTTTGGCGATCGGCGCGAAGAAGGCCTCGACCCAACTCAGCACCTCAATCGCCTGGAACTTGCCGGTGACGATGA
This sequence comes from Rubrivivax sp., assembly GCA_965249635.1. Lineage (GTDB taxonomy): Bacteria > Pseudomonadota > Gammaproteobacteria > Burkholderiales > Burkholderiaceae_C > Rubrivivax. Next base: position 2,311,089 of record OZ252249.1, read on the forward strand.
GCGTCGCGTTATCCGGCTGATAGTAGAGCTTGTAGAAGGCTTGTAGGCGATCGATGTCGACGTTTTCAACGTCAGCGCGCGCGCCAATGGTGGTCTTGCCGTAGTTGTGCCATTGGTAGTGGCTGGCGGCCACTTTGTCCAGCAAGACACCTGCCGCATTGTTCTCGCCCATTTCCCACTCATTGCGCACCACGGTCATTTCAGTGACCAGGTCTTTCTTCGCAATGAAGCTGTTGGTCATGGAGTCGGCCAACCAGTCCAGGTACCACTTCAGGTTGTCCGTGTTGGCCGCGAAGCTGGCGTAGTAGTTGGTGCGGTCATACCACGTGGAGCCATTGGCACTGAGGCCACGCTTGTTGAACTCGCCCCACACCAGCGGGTGCCGGGCAGAGCCTTTGAACAACAGGTGCTCCAGCAAATGGGCCATGCCGGTTTCGCCATAACTTTCGTGGCGGCTGCCGACGCGATAGGTGAGATTGACGGTGGTGGTGGGTTTGGATTCGTCGGGCGCGAGCAGCACCTGAAGGCCGTTAGGCAAACGGTATTCGGTGATGCCCTCGACTTCGGCAATGGGGTTCAGGGCTGCGCTGACCCACAGCGGCCACAGCAGCAGCGATGTCAACAGACGACGACCCAGCTTGAGCACGATTTGCATGCGATTCAGGCTCTGCTCAAATAAGTTTCAGCCAGTCGGACCCAATAGCTTGCGCCGGTAGACAGTACCCGGTCGTTGAAGTCATAGCCGGGGTTGTGCACCATGCAGCCGCCCTGCTCGCCTTCGCCATTGCCAATGAAGATGTAGCAACCCGGTACTTTCTCTAAGAAGAAAGCAAAGTCTTCGCTGCCGGTGATGGGCTCTTCAGGTGGCAGCACACCGGCTTCACCCAGCCAGTTGCGCACCACGCTTTCGCAGAAGGCTGTCTCTTTGAGGTGGTTGTGCAGCACGGGGTAGCGGCGCTGATAGTCCACCTCGGCCTGCGCGCCATAGGACTGCGCCTGGGCCTGCGCAATTTCAGTGATGCGACGCTCCAGCAGGTCGCGCACATCTGGCCGGAAGGCGCGCACTGTCAAGCGCAATTCGGCCTCGCCCGGAATGACGTTCGACGCTTCGCCAGCCAAAAAAGCACCCACGGTCACGATGCCCATTTGAAGCGGCGGCACGTTGCGTGAAACGACGGTTTGCAGCGCCATCACGATGCTGCTGGCCGCCACGACCGGGTCGGTCGCTACGTGCGGCATGGCTCCATGGCCGCCCTTGCCTTTGACACGAATGATGCAGGTGTCCGAGCTGGCCATCGCAAACCCAGGCACGGCCTGGAAGCAACCCGCCGGCTTGCCCGGTGCGTTGTGCATGCCAAACATGGCTTCACAGGGAAACAGGTCAAAGAAGCCGTCTTCGATCATCTTGCGGGCGCCGGCCAAACCTTCTTCGGCTGGCTGAAACACGAGGTGCAAGATGCCGTCGAAGTTGCGATGCGCTGCCATGTAGCGCGCTGCCGACAACAGCATGGCGGTGTGACCGTCGTGGCCGCAGGCGTGCATCTTGCCGAAGACTTTGCTGGCCCAGGGTTTGCCGGATGTTTCGGCGATCGGCAGCGCGTCCATATCGGCACGCAAGCCGATGCGCCGCGTTGAACTGCCTGCGCGCAGCGTGCCCACCACGCCCGTGCCGCCCAAGCCGCGATGCACTTCATATCCCCAGCGCTGCAGGCGATCGGCCACCAGATCAGCGGTGGCGTGCTCTTGATAGGCGAGCTCGGGGTTGGCGTGAATTTGGTGTCGCAGGGCCACCATCTCTTCTTCATGCGCCCGAATACCGTCCAGGGCGGGCAACAAAGCAGCAGCGGGCAGAGGAGCATTCATGCGGTTCCTATCCTTTGGACTGGTTGGTCAACAAATACAAGATCGCAATGTAAGCACAAAGCGGCCCCAATGATGGATTGCGACAGCGGTCGGGCTGATGCGGCACGAAGCTACCATTGCGGCAGGCATGCTGAACTGCTCTCAACACATGAAGCCGTACCCCAAAGTGACACTCACGCTGTTGGCTGTGCTGCTGTCGTGCGCCGCTTCGGTTTTTGGCGCAGCACTGCCAGGCTTGGAACCTCTTCACAGGCTGGACCTCTCGGGCCCAAACCCTGCCACAAGCCGTCCTCCAACTCAATCAAGCGTGGCGCTGACCTTGGACGCCTGCGGCGGCGCCTACGACGCCGCTTTGGTCGCGACCTTGGTGCGACTGCAAGTGCCTGCCACGGTGTTTGTCACCGAACGCTGGTTGAAACGAAACCCTGCGGGCCTGCGCGAACTGCTGGCCCACCCGCAGCTCTTCGAGTTGCAGAACCATGGTGCGCGTCATCAACCGGCCATTGTGGGACGCAAGCTCTACGGCATGCAAGGCCCGGATGCGCTGGCCGGTGTGGAAACCGAAGTTCAAGGCGGCGCGCAGGCCGTGGTGCGTGCAAGCGGTGCAACGCCGCGTTGGTTTCGTGGCGCCGGAGCGCGCTACGACGCTGAAAGCCTCGCGCTCATTCGACGCCTGGGCTACCAAGTGGCCGGCTACAGCATCAATGCCGACGATGGCGCGAGCGCCTCGGCAGCCACCGTGGCCAAGCGGGTGCGCGGTGCGGGGCCCGGCGACATCATCTTGGCCCACATGAACCACCCCGCTTCGGGCACCGCGGAAGGTTTGGCGGCCGCGCTACCTCAACTGTTGCAACGCGGTCTGGTTTTTGTCCGCCTTTCGCAAGTGGCGGGGGTGAAGGATGTGACGCACCCATGAGCACGCTCCACACCACCCTGGTTGACGCACCCAGCGAAGAATGGCGCTTGGCGATTGTCAACCCCTTGCTGGCCTTCAACCAGGCCCTGGCCGGACCCAGCGGGCACCAGCAACTTGTCATCGGCCTGACCGATGAGGCCGGCGGCAAGCGCGGTGGTCTGTGGGGCGTGACGGCCTATGGCTGGATGTACACGCAGCTGCTGGCTGTGCCTGAAGCCTCACGCGGGCAAGGTCTGGGCCGCCGTTTGATGCTCGAGGCCGAAGCCGAGGCCTTGCGGCGCGGTTGCCACCATGCCTGGGTCGATACGATTTTTGGTGCGCGAGATTTCTACTTGAAGCTGGGCTACGAAGTTTTTGGCACCCTGCCCGACTACCCCGTCGGGTTCACGATGAGTTTTCTGAAGAAGGACTTGCGTACTTGAGCAGCGAGTCCATTGCCGCTATACCGACCAAGCCCCGATTGACGCTGGGCAGCCTGCATCGCCTCTTGGCTGTCACCGTGCTGGGGTTTGCCTCGGGCCTGCCACTTGCGCTGACAGGCCAGGCCATGCAAGCCTGGCTGACCATGGACGGCCTCGCCTTGGCTGACATTGGCTTTCTCACGCTGGTGGGTGTGCCCTACACCTTTAAATTTCTGTGGGCGCCGCTCATGGACCGCTTCGACGCAAGTGGCTGGTGGCGTCGGCGCGGCTGGCTGGTGTTGACGCAACTGGCACTGGCCGTGGCGCTGCTGGCATTGGCCAGCAGTTCCCCCAAAGACGCTTTGCGGGCCTTTGCTTTGCTGGCGGTCACAGTGGCCTTTCTTTCGGCCAGTCAGGACGTTGTCGTCGATGCTTACCGCACCGATGTGCTCAGCGCGGCCGAACGCGGTTTGGGCGCGTCCATGAATGTGATGGGCTATCGCTTCGCGATGATTCTGTCGGGCGGCGTCACGTTGATTTGGACCGACGCAGTGCAAGGCGGCGGCTGGACCTGGCCAGAGGTCTATCGCTTCATGGCTTACCTGATGGTGGCTTTGGCGGCCTTTTCAGCCTTGCTGGTGCCTGGCCTCAAGCCCTTGCCGCCACCAGCGCCCGGTGAGCTGGCGCCCAACAGCGGGCGCACCGGCTGGCAAGACTTGGCAGGCTTTGCAGCCGTAGTGGGCGCTGTGGCGGTGGGAGTGGAACTCACTCGCCGCATCGGCCAACCTTTGGCCGAAGCAGCGTTGGTGCCGCTGCTGGAAGGCAGCACGCTGAAACCCGCTCTGAAGCAGCGTTGGGCCGACCTCTTGGCGCTTTTTGCCGGCATTGCAGCCACCCTGCCACTGGTGGTGTGGGCCGCCAAAAAAGCGAAGTTTGAGCCCTTGCTCAATGGCATGCGCAGTTACTTCAGTATTCCTGGGGCGGCGGCGTTTTTGGTCTTCATCATCTTGTACAAGCTGGGCGACGCCTTCGCTGTGAGCCTGATGACGCCGTTCTTGCTCACGGGCATGGCCTACCCCGCTGCCGAAGTGGGTGTGGTGAACAAAGTCATCGGCCTGTGGCTGACCATCGTCGGCGCGCTGCTGGGTGGCGGCTTGATGTTCAAGCTGGGCCTGTGGCGTTCGCTGATGCTCTTCGGCGTGCTTCAGATGCTCAGCAACCTGGGCTTCTGGTGGCTGGCCAGCGGCGGCAAAGGCGCCATCGGTGGCTTCCTTTTGCCGGCCTTTGACTGGGGCTTCGTCAAGATCACCGCGCCCACCACCGTGGATGGCGCGCTGCTGGTCACCGTGGCCTTCGACAACTTGGCTGGCGGCATGGGCACGGCCGCCCATGTGGCTTTTCAAATGGCGCTGTGCCAGCAGCGTTTTACCGCCACGCAATACGCCTTGCTTTCAGCGTTTGCAGCCATCGGCCGTGTCTGGGTAGGGCCACTGGCCGGCGTGATGGCTGAGAGCATCGGCTGGCCCAGCTTTTTCATCCTTTCGACCGTGCTTGCCGTGCCGGCTTTGGTGATGTTGTTGCGGTTGAAGGCGGCTGTAGCGCAACTCGACACGCGTTCATAGAGCCGCCGGAACAACAACCGATCTGCTGACGCTTTGTGTGCCGTTCGCTGCTCGTCGCTTATAGAACAGCGCCCGATGAAGTTCTTCCACCTTTGGCACCAGAAAAGGCTTGGCGGACCAGGGCCAAACACCATTCATATACCCACCAACAAACCACCCCCAGCAGCAGCGCGACACATAAAAACAGGAAATCGTGGCCCAAGTGATTCAGATCGACGGCTGGGAACTTGCGAACCAAATGCCGCAAGGAGAAATGCGTCAAATAAATGAACAGGGTGCTGCTCGCCACAAAGAACACCAGTTTTTCAAACACCGTGGGCAGTTGAACCTGCTTGAAAAAAATCAACGCGGCCGCAACTACAAAAGCCACCAACGCCAAGCCATCTCCGACAAACAAATCGCTGAGCAAACGCTCCGAGGGAATAAACGGGAAGTATTGCTTCAGTTTTGGAACAACAATAAAGGTCAGAAGAGCGATGGCCAGCATGCTCCACCGCTGCGGCAGGGTGCGCGCATACGCGATGCACATCCCAAAACAAAAGAGCCACAACTTATTTTGCACCACATCAAACCGGTAGGCTTCGCCGTCATAAGCAGCCGCCATGCCTAAACAAATCAACAACAACGCCAAGGAAGTATGAAACTCGTGCTTCAAGAAAAGCGCCCTCAGCGGTTTGAAGCTGAATAAAACCAACATCACCACGTAAATCTGGACCAGCACAAAAATATACCAATAATCACCGAATTGAGATTTTGGTAATGCAATATTGGCTACCAAGAAAACAGGCGACCAGTAAAAATCTGCCGTATCATGCTGAACAACCAGCAGCACCAACGCAGATGGCACCCAAATTTTAACAATAAAATCAACAATACCGCTCACCCGCCCAGTTTTCGATATCGAATTGACTTGAAAAGTCGCGAACGCAAAGCCCGAAACCAGCAACAAAGAAATCGCTGGCGAAAGCACGTGCAGATCAGGGTTGATATGACCGAGCACGATGAGAATAATGGCGACAAAACGAATAGGGATTGAAACTGCCACTGGCGTCCACGCAGTTCGCTCCGTCTTGTTCAGCCTTGAAATCGCCTGCACCGAGAGCTTTTCCCAGGCGTCCGGCAGTTTTCCCTTCAGCTTTTGCAGAGCCAAGGACAGGCGGATAAAGGAAAGGGAGTCTCCACCAAGATCAACAAAAGACTGATCAACACGGGCAACCCTTACACCTAAAGCTTTCTCAAACTCGTCAACAATCGCCAGCAGCTCGGGCTCGGCCCCGAATGCCCATGGAGTTTGATTTCGCTTAGCTGTCGACAAATCTTGCATGGCAAGAAGTGCCCGCCGATCAACTTTGCCATTGGGCAAATACGGCAGTGCGCCAACAGCAAAAATGCGCCGAGGAACCATGGCGTCTGGCAGTGCACCTTTCAGAAAATGACGAATTTGCTGCTCGAGGCCGTGGCTTGAAGCAGGATCTACGCCGGCGCGCGGTACAACGAAGGCGCAGAGCACTTTTTCTCCCGCGTCGTCCGCACGAGCCAACACCACAGCGCTTGCCATATCTGGGTTTTTCAGTATCTGAGCCTCAATTTCATGGGGCTCGATCCGTACACCCCGTATTTTTATTTGATTGTCGATCCGACCCATGATATGGATGCGACCATCTGGTAAAATCAAACCCAGATCACCCGTGCAATAGAGTAAATCTTGCGGATCATCTGACCAAGGGTTCGGAATAAAAACCTCACGCGTCAACACATCGTTTTTGTAATACCCTTTCGAACGATGGGGTGTGCGAATTAATATTTCACCAACTTCATACACGCCACACAAGAATTTTCGATCTCGCACAATGAGGACATCAACCGCCGGCTGCGCCTTGCCGATGGGTTGAACACCTTCTACAGGCTGATCAACAACTTGACAGAGTTTTGCGAGGGTCGTCTCCGTAGGTCCATATAAATTAACAACTTGGGTCGACGAACTCGAATATTCTCGAAAGGAATTAATTAGACTTGAGGTCAGTGGCTCGCCTGCGAAGAAGGCATACTTCAAGAAAGAAAAAGGTCGGAGTTCAGGCGCGAGCAAAAGCCAAGCCTTCATCAACGAAGGCACACAATGCAGAATGGATATTTGACTCTCAAAAAACCAAGGCAATATCTTTTCAGGTTCCAGAATCTGACCGCGTTCCGGAATATAAATGCATGCGCCCGATGTCAAAGGGTACAAAATATCACGAAGCACCACATCGAAAGACAGGGCCGTAATCTGCGCGCTTCGATCGCCAGGTTTCAGTGGAAAGTTAGTACGCTGCCAGTCGAGAAAGTGTGCCAGTCCCTGGTGCGTTCCGAGCACGCCTTTTGGAGTACCCGTGCTGCCTGACGTGAAGAATAAATAGGCGCTGGCATTCAGCGGCAGCGCTGGGCCAGGATCGTCTGTCAGTGTCGGCGAATCGGCCCCATGCGCATAAAAACTGGCATCAAGCTTTAAGCGATGAGCAGGAAGTATGTCCAACAGTTGAGCTGCAGGCTCCGCTGCAGCAGGGCACATCACGACAAACCGCGAATCACTCAGCTCGACAATTTGCTGAAGCCGGTGGGTCGGTAGCGCCGGATCTAGCGTGACCAGAACACCGCCTGCGTCCAAAACCCCAAGCACGCTGGCGACAACTTCGAAACTGCTGGTGCCATAGACCAAAACGGGCTCACCAAGGCGAACACCCTGCCCTCGAAGCTGCCGGCTCACTTTCATTGCGCAAGCGAAGAGCTGCAGGTAAGTGAAGCTTCGGCCCCGGTGAACGACCGCAGCATGCTCAGGAAATCGCTTGGCGACGTCCGCGAAGACCGCTGGAACTGCCGAAAATTCGACCACCTCAATGGCCTGCCTGGGATTGGCGATAAGCCCTTTGGCCTGCTCTGTCAGCAGCGACAAGCACTTCAGCGGTTCTTCTTCGCGCGTCTTGAAATGGTCGAAGACCAAAGCTAGCTTTTGAAAGAAGTCCTCGATCTCTTGCGAGTCGATCGGCTTGTCACCGGCAGCCCAACAAAGCCGAAGTCGATTGCCATCGAGCTGCTGAACGAAAAGCTGAGGAGTACCAGGCTCTAACAAGCGCGCCTGAGTTTGGTCGCCGCGCACCGCTTTGAGCACCAGGGGTACACGCTGGTAGTCAAGATCGGCGTCTCGATCTGAACGCAGTGCGCCCATTGCGCCGGCCAGGTTCTGCTCTTCGTCGATGTGGGCCTGGTAACGCATTTTTTGCGCCCCACTGTCGCCAGCGCTCTTGCACAGGATCGACACGCTTTGGCTGTTCAAGCGCCGAGAGAAGATCCACAGAACCGCGAAGATCAAGGGCTTTGGCAACCCGCCCACTGCGCCCTGGACCGACTCTTCGAGCTGAAGATCCGGAAACTCAAGCTCGAACACGCTGCTCGCACTCATGACTTTGGACGTTGCCTGCGTCTAACCATAAACCCGGCTAAGACTCGTGTGTGTTGATATTACAAATCGGACTCAACTCCCACGACGCTGGCAAACCATGGTCCGGGCCAATGACCGATGCTCGAACGCCCAGTTTAGGGTCACGCAAGTACACAGCCGCCTCAAAACGCACCGTGCGCCCCCCTAGGAGCAGGACGGTAAAACAGGCGGCGGAGTGCTATCAGCCCGCCACGCAGTCCACGTAGTAGCGCCGTTCGCCGTTCGCCTCGTCGTGTTCGACAAGGCCGTGCACATCCGTGTCAAAGCCAGGAAAGGCGGCATTGAAGGCACGCGTGAACTTCAAATAGTCCACGATTTTCTTGTTGAATTTTTCCCCCGGAATGAGCAGCGGAATGCCGGGCGGGTAAGGGGTCAACAAAGCGGTGGTAATACGGCCTTCGAGCTTGTCGATGTCCACACGCTCGGTCTTGCGGTGCGCGATGTGGGCGTAGGCATCGGTCGGCTTCATGGCCGGCTCGATGTCTGAGAGGTACATCTCAGTCACCAGCCGTGCGATGTCGCCTTTGGCGTACATCTGGTGGATGCTTTGGCACAGCTCTTTTAAGCCAGTGCGTTCGTAGCGTGGGTGCGCAGCGCAGAACTCGGGCAACACGCGCCACATTGGCGCGTTGCGGTCGTAGTCGTCTTTGAACTGCTGGAGCGCGGTCAGCAGCGTGTTCCAACGGCCTTTGGTGATGCCGATGGTAAACATGATGAAGAAGGAGTAAAGCCCCGTCTTCTCGACCACGATGCCGTGTTCAGCCAAATACTTGGACACGATGGACGCCGGAATACCCGTAGCTGCAAATTTGCCGGACACGTCCAGTCCTGGCGTGATCAAGGTGCACTTGATCGGGTCCAGCATGTTGAAGCCGTCGGCCAGCGCACCGAATCCGTGCCACTTGTCGCCTGCCTTGAGCATCCAGTCTGCCGGTTTGCCAATGCCTTCGGCAGGCAGCTTGTCGGGGCCCCAAACTTTGAACCACCAGTCCTTGCCGTATTCCTTGTCCACCTTGCGCATGGCGCGGCGGAAGTCCAGCGACTCCAGAATGCTCTCTTCGGCCAGCGCCGTGCCGCCCGGTGGCTCCATCATGGCGGCCGCCACGTCACAGCTGGCGATGATGGCGTACTGCGGGCTGGTGCTGGTGTGCATCAGGTAAGCCTCGTTGAAGAGGTGCCTGTCCAGCTTCACGTTTTGCGCATCTTGCACCAACACCTGGCTGGCCTGGCTGATACCGGCCAGCAACTTGTGCGTGCTCTGCGTGGCGTAGACCATCAGATCTTTGGGGCGTGGCCGCTTTTTGCCCATGGCGTGGTAGCAACCGTAGAACGGGTGGAACGCCGCATGAGGAAGCCAAGCTTCGTCGAAATGCAGGGTGTCGATCTTGCCATCCAAGGCCTTCTTGATGGTCTCGGTGTTGTACAGCACACCGTCGTACGTACTCTGGGTCAGTGTGACGATGCGCGGCTTGACCTTTTTAGGGTCAACGCCTTTGAGCAGCGGGTTCTTGCTGATCTTTTTGCGAATAGCCTCGATAGAAAACTCGGCCTGCGCAATGGGGCCGATGAGGCCGAAATGATTTCGCGTGGGAGTCAAAAATACGGGCACGGCACCCGTCATGATGATGCTGTGCAAGATGCTCTTGTGGCAGTTGCGGTCCACCACCACCACGTCGCCCGGCGCCACCGTGTGGTGCCACACCATCTTGTTGCTGGTGCTGGTGCCGTTGGTCACGAAGAAGCAATGGTCGGCATTGAAGATGCGCGCTGCGTTCTTCTCGCTGGCAGCCACAGGGCCCGTGTGATCCAACAATTGGCCTAACTCTTCAACCGCGTTGCAGACGTCCGCACGCAGCATGTTCTCGCCAAAGAACTGGTGGAACATCTGCCCCACAGGGCTCTTCAAAAACGCAACGCCGCCACTGTGTCCTGGGCAATGCCAGGAATAGGAGCCGTCTTGCGCGTAATCAACCAGCGCCTTGAAAAACGGCGGCGCCAGTCCGTCCAGGTAACTCTTCGCTTCGCGGATGATGTGACGCGCCACAAACTCCGGCGTGTCCTCAAACATGTGAATGAAGCCGTGCAGTTCGCGCAGCACGTCATTGGGCAGGTGCTGGCTGGTGCGCGTTTCGCCGTACACATAAATGGGAATCTCGGCGTTTTTCCAGCGAATTTCTTCGATGAACTTGCGCAGGTTCAGCACCGCCGGGTCCAGCTCAGGTCCGGGCGTGAACTCTTCGTCATCGATGCTCAGAATGAAAGCGCTGGCGCGGCTTTGCTGTTGCGCAAACTGCGACAAGTCGCCATAACTGGTGGCGCCAACGACCTCCCAGCCCTCTTTTTCGATGGCCTGTGCCAGCGCGCGAATGCCAAAACCGGAGGTGTTCTCCGAGCGGTAGTCTTCGTCGATGATGACGATGGGGAAGTGAAAACGGATGGTCACGACGCGTCCTGCAGGAGCTGTGTCCTGGCCCAGCGCCGGACATCGAGTGCGGCGCGAAGTGTAGATCCCGCTGCGGCCGTAAACTGACCAACATTCAACCGTGCCAACACGGTGTTGCAGGAGGTGCACAAATGACATTCAACCCAGCAGTGGCCTGGTGGGTTTTGGCGGGTGTGCTGGTGGGCGTTGAGCTGCTGACGGGCACCTTCTACCTGCTGGCCCTGGCCCTTGGCGCGGCAGCAGGCGCGCTCGCGGCGCACATGAACCTGAGTTTGACCGTGCAGATGGTGGCCGCAGCCGTGGTGGGCGGCGGCTTCACAGCCTTTTGGCACCTCAGGCGTGCGAAGCACCCGAAGTCCGCGCCGGCGCAAGCCAATCGAGATGTTCTGCTGGACATCGGCCAGGTGGTGGATGTGCCGGCCTGGAACGAACACGGCGTGGCGCAGGTTCATCACCGCGGCTCTAACTGGAGCGCCCGCTTCACCGGCAGTGGCTCGCAAATGCCTGGGCCACATGTCATCGTCGCCATTCAAGGTAACCAGCTCGAAGTGGCGCCAGCCACGCGGCCGTGAGCCTGCGTCTTAAACCGTTGGGAGAAATATCATGGAAATAGCGCTGGTCCTGCTGGTGGTGGCCGTCATCTTCATCGTGCGAACGATCAAGATCGTGCCGCAACAAAACGCCTTTGTTGTTGAGCGCCTGGGCAAATACGACCGCACCCTCACGCCAGGCTTGAAGTTCGTTATTCCCTTCATAGAGCGCGTGGCCTACAAGCACTCGCTTAAAGAAGTGCCGCTGGATGTACCCAGCCAAGTCTGCATCACGCGTGACAACACGCAGCTGCAAGTGGACGGCATCTTGTATTTCCAGATCACCGACCCGATGCGCGCCAGCTACGGCTCCAGCAATTACATCGTGGCCATCACGCAGCTCGCACAAACCACGCTGCGCAGCGTCATCGGCAAGATGGAATTGGACAAGACCTTTGAAGAGCGCGAAGTCATCAACGCCAGCGTGGTGAGCGCCTTGGACGAAGCGGCGCTGAACTGGGGCGTTAAGGTCTTGCGCTACGAGATCAAAGACCTGACCCCGCCAGCCGCCATCCTGCACAGCATGCAAGCGCAGATCACCGCCGAGCGCGAGAAACGCGCGCTGATCGCAGCGTCGGAAGGCCGACGCCAGGAACAGATCAACATTGCTACCGGTGAGCGCGAAGCCTTTATCGCCCGTAGCGAAGGCGAAAAGCAAGCCGAGATCAACAAGGCGCAGGGCGAGGCCGCAGCCATCACCGCCGTGGCCGACGCGACGGCCGACGCCATTTCCAAAATCGCCACAGCCATTCGCCAGCCCGGCGGCGAACAGGCCGTACAGCTAAAGGTGGCCGAAAAGGCCGTCGAGGCCTATGCCCAACTGGCGCAGAAGAACAACACCATGATCGTGCCGGGCAACATGAGCGAAGTCTCGGGGCTCATCGCCACCGCCATGGCCCTGCTGAAACAACCCGCAGCCACCAAGCCTTGAATTGCATGGGCATGCCGCCCAGACCTCAGGCGGCAATGGATGCTGCCCCGGCTAGAATGCGCGACTCGGCTCTCCGGAGGGGTGGATGAGCGGTTTAAGTCGCACGCCTGGAAAGCGTGTGGGGGCTAATAACCCCCCGCGGGTTCGAATCCCGCCCCCTCCGCCAGGACCCTGCCTCCCAAGGTCCGTTTAGGCCGCGAGACGCTCGCAAGTCCTGCCACCGCCATTCCACATGAATTCCGATGACTCACCGAGGTCGCCACGCGGACCGCGTGCACTGCGGACAGCGGCAATGGTGCTTGGCGGCTTCGTCGCCCTGATGGCTGTCTTGGCAAGCGCAATGATCCTGGGCGCCGGGCAGGCGCGCAAGGCCGAGGTCTTGGGCTTGCCTTGGCAGGTCCAGACCGATTCGGCAGGCGGCTCGCAGGTCTTCGGGCTGTCGCCAGGCCGCAGTTCATTGGCCGAGGTTCAAATGCGTTTTGCCGACAGGCTGCAGATCGGCCTGGTCTCTCAAACTGGGCAGGAGCCGTCATTGGAAGCCTATGTCGATACCTTTGAGGCGGGCTTCATCACCGGCAAGCTGGTGTTGTCCTTCGACGCGGATCCGGTTGAGCTTCGCCAGGCCCAGGCACATTCACCGAAGTGGGAAACGGGTGGCGACGGTCGCAGCCGCCGCTACACGCTGGCCGCTGATGACCTGGAGCGCCTGCGCAGCGCGCGCCTCATGGGTCTGGCATTCGTGCCTTCGGCCCGACTCGATGAGGCGACCGTGATTCAGCGCTTCGGTGTGCCGGCCGAACGTCTTCAGGCCGCTTCGGGTGAATTGCAGCTGCTGTATCCGGCCCAAGGCGTGGCCATCGCCTTGCCGCCTGCCCAGGGTGAACAGTCCAAGGCCAAGCCGGTGTTGCAGTACACCGCACCAGCGCAGTTCGAAGATCGTTTACGCGCACCTTTGCGCGCGGCACAGACCCCAGCTCCACGCTGAGGCGACGCTTCGCTGCTTTCAGCGCCGAATGGCTCGCCGCTGTTCGCGAAGCATAAAAAGGTACAGGCTCTCGACTTTTTCGCGCGCCCAGGGTGTTTTGCGCAGCATCTTCAAGCTGGACGCGACGCTGGGGTCGCTGGCAAAACAACGAAGCGGCACACGCTGCCCTAGGCCGACCCAGCCGTAGTATTCAACCAGGGCTGTCACGATGTTTTCAAGCGTCAAACCGTGCAGAGGGTTGCGCGCTTGTTGGCTAGGCTTGTCGTGGAAGGCCAGTTGCGCCTCTGATTGACCGGCGGTCTTGTCGCTCATGCGCGATTCTCGCCGACCCAGCGCGGTTTCGATCCATGGGTGGCCAAGGCTGCATAGGGCCTTGATGCTATCGGCCTTTGCAATTCCCTAAGCCTTGCTTTCAGATTCTCGAATGGGGTTCGCGCTCGCCTTTGGGCACACTCGCGAACCGAAAACCGGGTTGCGTGCGCAACTGCCCGGACCTGCGTAAGCCTTCGAGGAGACAACATGAGATTCACACCCTTTGCAAACGCCTTTGCCAAAGCTTTTAGCGCTTTGGTCTGCACCGGCCTTTTGGCCGCCGCACCTGCCCTCGCGCAGGATAAGCCTGCGGAATTGAAGATCGGCATCTCCACGTTCACGTCGGGTGCGGCCTCAGTGTTTGGCGTGCCTGGCAAGGCAGCCGCCGAGTTGCTCATCGAAGAAATGAACGCCAAGGGCGGCATCGGTGGCGTGAAAGTGGCACCAATCTTCATCGACGAAGGCATCGGTGGCGACAAGCTGCTCAGCGAATACCGCCGCCTGGTGCAAGAGCAAGGTGTCAAAACCATGCTCTCGGCTATTTCCAGCGGCAACTGCAACATCATTGCGCCGGTGGCCGAGGACTTGAAGGTCCTGAACGTGATGTGGGACTGCGGCACGGAAAAGATTCTGGAAAACAAGCGCTACAAATATGTCGTGCGCACTCAAGCGAACGCCACCACCGAAATGGTTTCGACGGTGCTGTACTTGCTGAAGATGCGGCCCGACTTCAAGAGCGTGGCGGTGGTCAACCAAGACTACGCCTGGGGCCGTGACTCCTGGGAAATTTTCATCAACACGCTGCGGGTCTTCAAGCCCGACGTGAAGGTGGTCGCCGAGATGTTCCCCAAGCTGGGCGCCAGCGACTTTTCTACTGAGATCTCGCGCCTGCAAGCTTTGAAACCTGATGTGGTGCTGACCACCAGTTGGGGCGGCGACCTGGACACTTTTGTGCGCCAAGCCGGGCAACGCGGCCTGCTCAAGCAAGGCGCTACCTTCGTGATGCCCTTGCTGGAAAGCAGCCTGGAGCGCCTGGGTGATGCCGTGCCCGAAGGCATCATCGCCGGGGCGCGCGGCGACCATTACTGGCTGCACCCTGAAACCGCCAACGACCCGGCGCACAAGGGTTTTATCGCCAAATTCAAAGCCAAGACCGGCGCCTACCCCATCTACCCGGCGTATCACATGGCGCAAGCGCTGGAGGGTTTGAAGACGGGTTATGAATCCGCGATCAAGGCAAACGGCGGCAAGTGGCCCAACCCCGAGCAAGTGGCTGATGCCATGCGCAAAAGCAAGTTCAAAGGCTATGGCCGCGAGGTGACGATGCGCGAAGACGGCCAAGGTCTTGAAGCGCAGTTGCTGGGCGTGACCAAGCGCACGCCGAAGTACCCGTTTGCGGTGTTGGACAAGATGGTGATCGTGCCCGCTGAACTGGTGACCACACCGGTGGGCCAACAATCGCCGACCTGGGTGAAGTCCATCAACCCGGCAATTTTGAAGGTGATGACGTCTGACCAATTGAAGACGCACGACTTCAAATAAACCGTGGACGCAGCACTCATTGCGCTGGCCCTGATGGACGGCGTGTCTTACGCCGCCCTGCTCTTCTTGGTGGCGCTGGGCCTCACGCTGATCTTCGGCGTGATGCGCATTCTGAATATTGCGCACGGTAGCCTGTATGCCTGGGGCGGCTATTTCGCTGCCACTTTGGGCTTGGGCATTGCCCAGTTTGGGCTTCCGGCCTGGCTGGGCCTGCCTGCACTTTTTGTTGCTGCCATCGTGATTGGCGGCTTGCTGGGCACGGTGCTGGAATTTGCGCTGCTGCGGCGCATTCTCGACAAAGACCCCATCCTGCAACTGCTGGTCACCTTTGCCGCCTTCATGGTGCTGGAAGACCTGCAGCGCATGATTTGGGGTGTGCAGCCTGTGTTTGTGTCTGAAGTGGTCAACCAACTCGGCACCCTGGATGTGGCCGGCGTCACCTACACACGCTATCAGTTGCTGGTCTTGCCTGCGGTGGCGATGGGTGCCTTCTTCGGGCTGCGGTTTTTCCTTGGCAAAACGGCGCTGGGTCGGCAGGTGACCGCCGTCACGCACCACCGCGAGGTGGCCACGGCCATGGGCGTGAATACCAACCGCGTGACTTGGTTGACCATTGCGCTGGGCGGCGCACTCGGCGCACTGGGTGGCGCATTGGCATCGCCCACCACCAGCTTCACACCCGGCATTGGCGCCGACATGATGGTGCTGAGCTTCGCAGTGGTGGCCACAGCGGGCCTGGGGCAGATTGGCGGCGCGGCATTGGCTGCGCTCATGATCGGCCTGGCGCGATCGTGTGCCGTTTATTTGTTTCCTGAGGTGGAGGTTCTGGTGCCTTACCTCATCATGGTGGCCGTGCTCTTGGTGCGGCCTGAAGGCCTGTTTTCAACGGCGGCTGCGCGCCGCATTTAGTCCAGCACCATGCCCAAACTTTCTGCATTGGTGGCTTTTCTGGTCCTTGCTGTTCTCGGGCTGGCGCTGAGCTTGCCTTGGCTGAAAACGCCGCTGTTGCTGGCCTTGGCCAATGGTTTGTCCGTGCTGGGCGTGATCGTGCTGGTGCGTGCTGGCCAGGTCAGTTTTGGCCATGCGATGTTTGCCTGTCTTGCCGGTTACAGCGCTGCCTTTGCCGCGCGGGCCTGGCACCTCGACGCCCTGCTCTTACTGGCCTTGGGCACCGCAGCCGCAGCGTTCACGGGTTCGATCATCGGCATCTTCATGGTGCGCTATCGAGGCATTTTCTTTGGCATGCTGAACCTGGCCTTTTCGATGGTGTTGTTCTCGGTGCTTGGCAAATTCGGCGGTGTGACCGGTGGCACCGACGGGCTGCGCTTCGACCGCCCCACTTTCGGCTTTGTACTTATGGAGCGTGAGCCGTTCGAACTGGCGCTGTTGCTTCTGGCCTTGTGTCTTGCTGTGATTGCGGGTTGGTTGGTGCAGCGGTATTTCGCCAGCGTCAACGGCCAGGCCTTGGCAGCCATCAAGACCAATGAGACGCGGCTTGAATATCTGGGCATCTCAGCCAAACGCGTGTTCTGGGGTGGTTATGTGTTGTCGGCCGCGCTGTGTGGTTTGGGCGGCGCCTTGTTTGCCTTGACGCAAGGTTTGGTGACGCCGGAAATGGGCTATTGGGTGCGTTCGGGCGAGATCGTTTTCATCGCCATCTTGGGTGGTTCTTCACACGCGGTGGGCGCGTTCATCGGCGCCTTTGTGTTTGAGTTCATCAAGCTCTATGCAGCTGCACTGCTTACGGGCGCTTGGCAATTGGTCTTGGGCTTGGTGCTGCTCGTCATGGTGTTCGTGGCACCCACAGGCATCTTCGGATTGCTACAAAAGCGGCTGGGCAAGGTGAATACGTGAGCGCACCAGCACCCCTCTCGGTTTTGTCTACCCGTGGCTTGTCGCTGGCATTCGGCGGCGTGGTTGCGGCAGATGCCATTGACTTTGACCTCAAGGCCGGCGAACGCCTGGCCGTGGTTGGCCAGAACGGTGCCGGCAAAACCACCTTCATCAACATCTGCACCGGCTTCCTGAAAGCCGATGCAGGGCAAGTGTGGTTGGACGGCGACGACATCACCGGCCACAGTCCGCGCGACATCACGCGGCGCGGCGTGGGCCGCTCGTTTCAATTGCCGCAGGTTTTTACTGAACACACCGTGCGCCAGTGTTTGATGTTGGCGGCTTCAGAAGCGCAGCCCAGGCGGGGCTGGTGGCAGCCGCTGGAGCAGGCGGTTAACGCCGACGAAATCGACGCCACGCTGGCCCGCTTGCAATTGCGCGATCGCAGCAACGACCGTGCGGGCGAGTTGCCTGAAGGCCAGCGCAAGCTGCTCGACATCGCCATGGCCTTGGTGTTGAAGCCTCGGCTGATGATCATGGACGAGCCCACCAGCGGCGTGTCCAGCGATGAAAAACACGCCCTGATGGCAGTCATCATGCGCGCTCTAGACGAGCAGCAGGTGACGAGCATTTTTGTTGAACACGATATCGACATCGTGCGTCGCTATGCCACGCGCTTGGCTGCCTGGATCGCGGGCAAGATTGCTGCCGACGGGCCGCCCGAACAGGTACTGGCCGACCCCGTGGTCATCAAGAACGTGATTGGAGAGTAATGTTGGCCCCCACGCTCACTTTGTTCGCTGCCCCCCGATGGGGCGCCGACTGTCCTTGGGCGGGCCCGGCGAACGGCCGCTAGCCATGCTGGTCTTCGAGAACGTCTCCACCACCATCGCTGGCATTCAGGTGCTGCGCGGAATCAGCGCCACACTGGAGCGCGGCGGCACCGTGGCGGTCGTGGGCAGAAACGGCGCAGGCAAAACCACGCTGCTGCGTGTCGTCATGGGCTTGTTGCCGCCAACCAGCGGTCGCATCTTGCTGGACGGGCAAGACTTGATTGCCGTGCCCGCACGCGACCGCGCCCGCTTGGGCATTGGCTACGCACCTGAAGACCGCGTTTTGTTTCCCGGCTTCAGCGTAGAAGAAAACCTGCGCTTTCCCTGCGAAGTGGTGGGCCAGTCGCGCCGCGAGGTCGATGCGCGGCTTGAAGAAACCTTGACCATCGTGCCGGAACTCAAACCGATGCTGCCGCGGTCTGGTGCCGCGCTGTCGGGCGGCCAGGGCAAGATGGCAGCGCTGGGCCGCGCCGTGATGGCGGGCTCGCGCCTGGTGCTGCTGGATGAGCCCTTTCAAGGGCTTGCACCGGTGCTGGCGCAGCAATATGGCGCTTCATTGCAACGATTGCTGCAATTGAGGCCGCAGCTCACGGTGGTGGTGACCGAGTCCAACCGCAGCCTGCTCAAAGACATTCCGACTGATACCCTTGTACTGGAACGCGGCGCCTTGCAACATGGCGATGCGGCCGCCATCCACTGAAATTGAAGGATCACAACCATGGCCAAGCATTTCATCAATGGCGAGTGGGTCGCCAGCACCACTGGCAAAACGCTGCCCGTCATTGACCCGAGTACTGGCGAGGTTTTCGGACACATTCCGCGCGGTAGCGCAACCGATGTAGACCACGCCGTCAAAGCCGCACGCGCCGCGCTGGGCGGGCCCTGGGGGCGTATGACCGCCACCGAGCGCGGCCGCATCTTGCTGAAGATGAGCCAACTGGTGCTGGCCGACGCCGAAAACCTCGCGCAGCTGGAAGCACGCGACACCGGCAAACCCATTGGCCAAGCACGCAATGACATTCAAGTCGCTGCGCGCTACATGGAGTTTTATGCCGGCGGCGCCGACAAGCTGCACGGCCAGCACATCCCTTACCTCGACGACTACCACGTCGTTGTGTTGCGCGAACCGTATGGCGTTACCGCCCACATCCTGCCTTGGAACTACCCGGCGCAAATGTTTGGCCGATCGGTGGTGCCGGCGCTGGCCACAGGCAACGCAGCGGTCCTCAAGCCCAGCGAAGACGCTTGCCAGACGCCCTTGGCTTTCTGCCGCATCGCCCAGCAAGCAGGCCTGCCAGCGGGCGCGCTGAACGTGGTGTGTGGCTTGGGTGAAGAAGCGGGTGACGCGCTCACGCACCATGGCGACATCGATTTCGTCACCTTCACCGGAAGCCCTGAAGTGGGCACCATCGTGCAGAAGGCAGCTGCCGAGCGCACGCTCAAAGTGGTGCTGGAGCTGGGCGGCAAAAGCCCGCAGATCGTTTTTGACGATGCAGATCTGGAACGCGCAGCGCCCTTCATTCTCAAAGCCATCACCCAGAACGCCGGCCAGACCTGCTCAGCCGGCAGCCGCCTGCTCGTGCAGCGTGGCATTCACGACCAGTTCGTGGCCATGGTGGTGGAACGCTTCAAGGCCAGCACCGCCGGTGCGCCTGCGATGGACAAAGACTGCGGACCGCTCATCAATGCCGCACAAAAGCAGCGCGTGGAAGGCTTCATCAAACGCGCACTCGATTCCGGCGTCAAGTTGCTGGCCAAAGGCAGCGTCGCGCACGGCGTGCCCGCAGGCGGCTATTACGTAGCGCCGCACATGTTTGGCGAAGTACCGCGCGACCATGAACTGGCATGCGATGAAGTGTTTGGCCCGGTGCTGAGCATCATTCCTTTCGATGACGAAGACGACGCCATCCGTTTGGCCAATGCGACCGACTTCGGCTTGATCGCCGGCATCTGGACACGCGACGGCGGCCGGCAAATTCGTGTTGCCAAGGCCATGAAGTGCGGCCAGGTCTACATCAACACCTACGGCGCTGGCGGCGGGGTCGAGCTGCCCTTCGGTGGCGTCAAGCGCAGCGGTCACGGGCGCGAAAAGGGCTTTCTTGCACTGGAAGAGTTCTGCACCATCAAAACCGTCGTGCAGTTCCACGGCAAGTAATGCAAGAGATTCAAGGAGTTTGATATGCGTTTGAAGAACAAGGTCACCATCGTCACCGGCGCGGCCAGCGGGTTTGGTGAAGGCATCGCGCGCCTGTACGCCAGCGAAGGCGCCAAAGTGGTGGTGGCCGACATCAATGGCAAAGGCGCCAAAAAAGTGGCCAAAGACATCGGCCCGAATGCCATTGCCGTGGCCTGCGATGTGACGCAGCGCGCCGATATCAACAAGCTGGTCAAGTCCACTTGCAAAGCCTTTGGTGGCCGCATCGACGTGGTTGTGAACAACGCCGGCTGGACCCACAAGAACGGCCCGCTGCTCGATGTGGATGAAGCCACCTTCGACAAGGTGTACGCCATCAACGTCAAGAGCATTTTTCACATGGTGCACGCCGTGGTGCCGCTCATGCGCGCGCAAAAAAGCGGCTGCATTCTGAACGTCGGCTCCACCGCTGGCATTCGCCCGCGCCCCGGCCTCACTTGGTACAACAGCTCAAAAGGTGCGGTCAATTTGATGAGCAAGAGCCTCGCGGTCGAGCTGGGCCCGGACAACATCCGCGTCAACGCCATTTGCCCGGTGATGGGTGTCACCGGCCTGCTGGAACAGTTCATGGGCATGCCGGACACACCCGAAAACCGCAAGAAGTTCCTAGCGACGATTCCACTGGGTCGGCTGTCTACCCCGTTGGACATCGCGCGGGCTGCGCTCTACCTGGCCAGTGACGATGCCGAGTTCATTACCGGCGTTGAATTTCCGGTGGACGGCGGGCGCACCGTCTAAAACACCAGCACGTCACGCATCGCCTCGCCCGTGGCCAAGCGGTCGAAGCCGCGGTTGATGTCATCCAAGCTCAAACGTTCGCCCATCAAGCGGTTGACGGGCAGCTTGCCCGCGCGATACAGCGCGATGTAGCGCGGAATGTCGCGTTGCGGCACGCTGGAGCCAATGTAGCTGCCGCGCAGCGTGCGCTCCTCAGCCACCATTTGCACCGGTGGTAATGCAAAACGCTTGTCGGGGTGTGGCAGACCCGCTGTCACGGTGCTGCCGCCGCGCCGGGTGACCTTCCAGGCCAGCTCCATGGCCGGGATGGCACCGGCCATCTCAAAGGCGTAGTCAACACCGCCTTTGGTTATGGCGCGCACCTGCTCCGCTGCATCAGGCTGCGCGGCGTTGACCGTGGCACTGGCGCCCAGCTCGCGCGCCAGGGCCAGCTTGTCTTCATTCAAATCCAGGGCCACGACTTCGCGGGCACCGGCAGCCACAGCCGCCAGCAGCGCCGAAAAGCCCACGCCACCCAAGCCCAGTACCGCCACACTGCTGCCGGCTTGCACGCGTGCTGTGTTGATAACGGCACCCACACCGGTGAGCACCGCGCAACCAAAAAGCGAAGCTTCAGCGGGGCTTAGCTCGCGGTCAACCTTCACGCAGCTCTTGCGCGACACCACACACTGTTCGGCAAAACAAGAAACGCCCACATGGTGGTTGATCAGCTTGCCGTTCAAGCGCAAACGCCGATGGTCGCCCAGCAAAGCGCCCGCCCCATTCGCAGCGGCGCCGGGTTCGCACAGGGCGGGCCGCCCTTCCTGGCATGGCAAACAGCCGCCGCAACTGGGCATGAAGATCAGCACCACGCGGTCGCCCGGCGCCAGGTCGTGCACGCCAGCGCCACACTCCAAAACTTCGCCGGCAGATTCATGACCCAACACCATCGGCAGCGGCCGTGGGCGGTCGCCGTTGACCACCGACAAGTCGGAATGGCACAAACCTGCAGCCAGTACCTTCACACGCACTTCACCTGGGCCAGGCCGATCCAGTTCAACTTCCCGGATGACCAGCGGCTTGCTTTGCGCATAAGGTGCAGGCAAACCCGTGGCCTCCAAAACAGCTGCGCGAATGTTGGAACGAGCGGTGGTCATGCGGGGCTCCTCTTCAAGACGTTCAAAATTCCGGGCGTTCAAAAGTCTGGAAGTCTCGCTTCCTAAATGCCGAATGGCAGTATCCCGCGCGACAGGGCAAGCTACAGCACATGAGTGAAGTTTCGTCTCCTGCTGATCAACTGGCCGCATCCTTGGCGCACTGGCGTCAATGGTTGGGCCGCACCGAACGGCGCCACGATTTGATCGGTCCCGCGCCGCTGTCAGCCTTGAGCGCCACGCTAGACCGCGACGACCCCGAGCCCGTGCCGGGCAGCGATGTTCCGCCGCTGGGCCACTGGTTGTACTTTCTCCCGCTGGCCAAACAATGTGACATTGGTGAAGACGGCCACCCACGGCGAGGCGGTTTCTTGCCGCCGGTGCTCCTGCCGCGCCGCATGTGGGCCGGCGGGCGCCTGCAGTGGCATCACGCGCTTCAGGTGGGCGACGAAATCGTTCGAACTTCGCGCATCACGTCCATAGACGCCAAGTCCGGACGCAGTGGCACCTTGGTTTTTGTGACGGTGCGCCACGAAGTCAGCAACGCCAAAGGCGTGGCGC
Organism: Rubrivivax sp.; assembly: GCA_965249635.1. Lineage (GTDB taxonomy): Bacteria > Pseudomonadota > Gammaproteobacteria > Burkholderiales > Burkholderiaceae_C > Rubrivivax. Next base: position 2,333,461 of record OZ252249.1, read on the forward strand.
TGTCCGAAGAACACGACATCGTCTATCGCGACGCACCTGCACCCGGCGCACCAGCACCTGCACCACAACGTCCGGCCGACGAAGCCCAGTTTGAGCGTGAAATCGTACCCGACCCGGTGCTGCTCTTTCGCTACTCCGCCCTCACCTTCAACGGGCACCGCATCCATTACGACCGACCGTATGTGACCCAGGTTGAAGGCTACCCGGGCCTCATCGTGCACGGCCCGCTCATTGCAACCTTGCTGGTGGACCTGCTGCGCCGCGAAGTGCCTCAAGCGCGCATCAAGCGTTTCGCGTTTACGGCTGTGCGGCCCACCTTCGATATTCACCGCTTCAGCGTTTGTGGGCGCCGAGAGGCGAACGGCCATCTCAAACTCTGGGCACGCGACCACGAAGGCTGGCTCACCATGCGCGCTGACGCTGAAATTGACTGAACTTGCGTAGGCCCGAATGGGCTTTGCGATCCTGCGGGCAGCCGCAGGTGCTCCAGTCCAGAACCTTTATCCCTTTTCCCTTTATCAAACGCTTTCTTCATGAACGACCGCTACCAAGACATTCGAGACGGCGTGCGCGCCCTGTGCGCAGAATTCCCCGCCGAGTACCACCGCAAAGTTGACGCTGCTCGCGCCTACCCTGAAGCGTTTGTCGATGCACTCACCAAAGCCGGCTGGATGGCCGCGCTGATTCCACAGGAATACGGCGGCTCGGGCCTGGGCCTGGCCGAGGCCAGCGTCATCATGGAAGAAGTGAACCGCGGCGGCGGCAATGCGGGTGCTTGCCACGGGCAGATGTACAACATGGGCACGCTGCTGCGCCACGGCAGCGCCGAGCAAAAGCAGCGGTGGCTGCCGCCCATTGCGCGTGGTGAGTTGCGCCTGCAAAGCATGGGTGTGACCGAACCCACGACGGGCACCGACACCACCAAGATCAAGACCGTGGCGGTAAAAAAAGGCGACCGCTATGTCGTCAACGGCCAAAAGGTTTGGATCTCACGCATCCAGCACTCCGACTTGATGATTCTGCTGGCGCGCACCACGCCGTTGGCCGATGTCAAGAAGAAGAGTGAAGGCATGTCCATCTTCTTGGTTGATTTGCGCGACAGTATCGGCAAAGGCCTGAGTGTTCGGCCCATCCCTAACATGGTCAACCATGAGACGAATGAGCTGTTTTTTGAGAACCTCGAAATTCCGGCTGAAAACCTCATTGGCCAGGAGGGTCAGGGCTTCAAGTACATCCTGGACGGCTTGAACGCCGAGCGGACCTTGATCGCCGCCGAGTGCATCGGTGATGGCTACTGGTTCACCGACAAGGTCACGGCTTACGTCAAGGACCGCGTCGTTTTTGGCCGTCCCATCGGACAAAACCAGGGCGTGCAGTTTCCGATTGCCGAGGCGTATATCGAGGTTGAAGCCGCTAATCTGATGCGTTGGGAGGCCTGCCGTTTGTTCGACGCCCACCAGCCTTGTGGCGCGCAAGCCAATATGGCGAAATACCTGGCAGCCAAGGCCAGTTGGGAAGCCGCCAACGCAGCCATTCAGTTTCACGGTGGCTTTGGTTTTGCCTGTGAATATGACGTCGAGCGCAAGTTTCGCGAGACGCGGCTGTACCAAGTGGCACCGATTTCCACCAATCTGATCTTGAGCTATGTCGCGGAGCATGTATTGGGGTTGCCGCGGTCGTTTTGATGGCTAACTCAGAAACCCAACCAACAAAGCCATGAGACCCCTACAAGGCATCACCGTCATCACCCTGGAACACGCCATCGCAGCCCCGTTCTGCACCCGGCAATTGGCCGACCTCGGCGCCAGAGTCATCAAGATTGAACGCCCCGGCGTTGGCGACTTCGCGCGCGCCTACGACACCCGTGCCAAGGGCCTCTCATCGCATTTCGTCTGGACCAACCGCAGCAAAGAAAGCCTCAGCCTCGACCTGAAGCACCCTAAGGCCCCAGGCATCCTGGCGGAGCTGCTCACAAAAGCCGATGTGTTGGTGCAAAACCTCGCCCCGGGCGCAGCCGCACGCATGGGCTTGGACTTCGACAGCCTGCACGCCCAACACCCGCGCCTGATCGTGGCCGACATCTCGGGCTATGGCGACGACCCGCAGCAACCCGGCCCCTACCGCGACAAAAAAGCCTACGACCTGCTCATCCAAAGCGAAGCCGGCTTTTTGTCCATCACCGGCACGCCCGAAACCCCTGCCAAAGCCGGCTGCAGCATTGCCGACATTGCTGCGGGCATGTATGCCTACAGTGGCATCTTGGCTGCGCTGCTGCAGCGGGGCCACACGGGCGTGGGCAGCCGGCTGGATGTATCCATGCTGGAGAGCATGGCCGAGTGGATGAGTTTTCCGCTGTACTACGCACACAACGGTGCCAGCCCGCCACCGCGCGCGGGCGCATCACACGCAACGATTTTTCCGTACGGCCCGTTTTCGACAGGCGACGGCAAGCAGGTGATGCTGGGCATCCAGAACGAACGCGAATGGGCGGCTTTTTGCAAGCTGGTGCTGCAGCAACCGGCCATCGCCACGGATGAACGCTTCGCGACCAATGCCCAACGCAACACCGCACGCGACGCTTTGCGCGCGATCATCGAGGCTGAGTTCGCGAAATTGACGGCGCCACAGGTGGTTGATCTACTCGAAGCCGCACAGATTGCCAACGCCAATGTCAACACCATGGCCGACTTGTGGGACCACCCGCAACTGGCCGCGCGCCAGCGCTGGACCACCGTGGGCTCACCTGCCGGACCCCTACCCGCGCTGTGGCCGCCTGCCTTGCCCAAGGACTTTGACCCGCGCATGGACCCTATTCCTGCGCTCGGCCAGCACACCGACAGCCTGTTGACCGAACTGGGCCATTCGGCCGAAGACATCGCCGCTCTGCGCGCGGCTGGCGCCATCTGAACAACAAACCACTTCACGGCTACGACATGACTGACCACCAGCACCCCAGCCGCACACTCGCCAGCTTTGCCGCTGGCCTGCAGCACGTGCACATTCCGCCGGCCGTGCTTCGGCGTACCGAAGACCTGTTTCTCGATTGGTTCGCATCGGCGCTCGCGGGCAAGGGCGCGCGCCCTGTTGAAAGCATTGCCAAGTTCTGGCTCAGCCAAGGCCCGAGCCATGGCGCCAGCGAAGTGCTCATCCATCGCCGAGGCAGCAGCCCCATGGTGGCCGCTGCGGTGAATGCCGCCGCCTCACACTTTGCCGAGCAAGACGATGTGCACAACGGCTCGGTCTTCCATCCTGCTGCCGTGGTGTTTCCGCCTGCGCTGGCGGTGGCACAGGCGCTGGGCCGCAGCGGGCGCGAGTTGCTGGTGGCCTGTGTCGCCGGTTATGAAGTGGGCATTCGGGTGGGCGAATTTCTGGGGCGCTCCCACTACAAGATCTTCCACACCACCGGCACGGCGGGCAGCCTGGCGGCGGCAGCGGCCGTTGGGCATTTGCTCAAGCTGAATCCGCAGCAAATGCTGCATGCCTTCGGCTCCGCAGGCACGCAGTCCGCCGGACTGTGGGAATTTTTGCGCGACGCCGCTGATTCCAAACAACTGCATACAGCGCATGCGGCCTCCACAGGCTTGGCAGCAGCCTACCTGGCCGCAGACGGCTTCACCGGCGCTGCGCACATTCTGGAAGGTCCGCAGGGTATGGCTGCTGGCATGTCCAGCGATGCGGACCCCGCGCGCCTGACGGCCGGTCTCGGGCAGCGCTGGGCCACCGCCGAAACCTCGTTCAAATTCCACGCCTCGTGCCGCCACACCCACCCCGCGGCCGACGCGCTGCAGCAGGTGATGCGCGAAAACACGCTCACCCTGGCTGACATTGCCAGCGTGACAGCGCAAGTGCACCAAGGCGCTATTGACGTGCTGGGCCCCGTCACCAACCCACAAACCGTGCACCAAAGCAAGTTCTCCATGGGCACTGTGTTGGCTCTAGCGGGTTTGCACGCCCAAGCCGGACTGCCGGAATTTGACGAACAGTGGCGCAGCGGGCAAGTCACAGCCTTCCGAGACAAGGTGACCATGACCCTGGACCCAGAGGTCGATAACGCCTACCCGGCCCGCTGGATCGGCAAAGTCAGCGTGCGCACAACCACAGGCCGCACGCTGGAAGGCCGCGTCGATGAACCCAAAGGTGACCCAGGCAACACGCTCAGCCGCGCAGAGTTGGAAGCCAAGGCTTTGCGCCTGGCCACCTACCGCGGGGGCGCAACAGCGGCTGAAATGGCGCCTATCATCGCCCGCGTCTGGGCCCTGGACAGCGAAGCCCCTGTTGGCCGCTGGTTGCAGCCATGAGTGCTTGGTTGTTTGTTCCGGCCACGCGGCCAGACCGCTTTGACAAAGCCTTGGCGGCCGGTGCCACACAGGTCATCATCGACCTTGAAGACGCCGTAGCGCCCGGAGACAAAGACAGCGCAAGAGCCGCCTTGGCTCAATGGCTACAAACCACCCAGGCCCGCGTAGCCGTGCGGGTGAACAGTGCAGATACCGCCTGGTTCGAACATGATTTGGCTTTGCTGCGGATGCCTGCGGTCGCGGTAGTAATGCTGCCCAAAGCCGAACAGGTGGACACCCTGCTTCAAGTCAGTCGCCACCATCAACACATGGCCATCGTGCCATTGATCGAAAGCGGCGCAGGACTTGCCAACGCGCGCTCCTTGGCCGCAGCGCCCCAGGTGCAGCGCTTGGCTTTTGGCAGCATCGACATGCAAGTGGACCTGGGCATGCGCGATGCCACAGAGGACGAACTGCTCCCGCTCAGAACCGAGATCGTGATGGCGTCCCGTCTGGCTTTCATCGCGCAACCGCTGGACGGCGTCACCACCGCCATTGATGACGCAGCCCTGCTTGCGCATGATGTGGCACGCTCGCGCCGCTTGGGGTTTGGCGGCAAGCTGTGCATTCACCCCAAACAAGTTGCAGGCGTGCGAGCTGGTTTCACCCCTGGCGCTGACGAGCTGGCCTGGGCGCAACGTGTACTGGCGGCTGCGGGTAGCTCCGCTGGCGCGGCGGTACAGGTCGACGGCAAGATGGTAGACAAGCCGGTTCTCACACGCGCGCAGAACATCTTGCGCGATGCGGGCCTTTGATTTCAGTTTGAAACTTCAGGAGATTGATATGAAACCCCGTCGCCTACTACTGACCACAGCCGCACTGCTGCTGGCCGCCCCGTTGATCAGCAACCCGGCCTGGGCGCAGGCCTACCCCAGCAAGAACATCACCTTGATCGTGCCCTTTGCGGCCGGTGGCCCAACCGATGTGGTGGCGCGCACGCTGGCTGCCGTGATGACCAAATCCATCGGCCAACCGGTTGTGGTCGAGAACAAGGCTGGCGCTGGCGGCACGTTGGCTGCCAATGCGGTCGCCAAGGCCGCGCCCGACGGCTATACCTTCTTCATCCACCACAACGGCATGGCCACGGCACCCGGCTTGTATCGCAAGTTGCCTTTCAACCCGCTGACTGATTTTGAGTATGTGAGCCAGGTGGTGGACGTGCCAATGACGCTGCTGGCGCGCAAAGATCTGCCACCGAGTACCCCTCAAGAATTTGTCGCTTACGTGAAAGCCAACGGCGGCAAACTGAACCTGGCCCACGCCGGGCTGGGCGCGGTGTCACAGCTGTGCGGCATGTTGTTTCAGAAGATGGTGGGCGTGGAACTGAACACCATCCCGTTTCAGGGCACAGCACCAGCGATGAATGCACTATTGGGTGGACAGGTGGACATTCTGTGCGACCAAACCACGCAAACGCTTCAGCACATCAAGGCTGGCAACGTGAAGCTCTACGGCGTCACGACCAAAGAGCGCATCAAGTCTTTGCCCAACACGCCGACGCTGGACGAAAGCGGGCTCAAGGGATTTGAAGTCAAGGTATGGCACGGCATCTATGCGCCTAAAGGCACGCCTGCCGCAGCCATCACGCTGTTTGGCAACGCCTTGCGCGGTGCGCTGAAAGACCCCGTGGTGGTGGCCCGCATGGCCGAGCTGGGAGCCGATATCGTGCCCGAGGCCAAGCAAACTCCTGAGGGGCTGAAGTCATTCTTGGCGCCCGAGATCGAAAAATGGGGTGCGCTGATCAAGGCTGCGGGTCAATACGCGGACTGAATACAGCAAGGTCACCGCGCGTCACCGCGCGCGTGACGCCGGGCCTGTGTGCTAGCTAGGCTGTCTGGAGCACGGGGTGCTCATGCCAAACCCCGCACATGCAGATCGCTTTCTCGCAACATCACAGGCTCCCGCGAGCCCGCTGCTGCGCGACGAACGACAGCAGAGTCGATAGCCAAGCGGTTGGCGACGTACACCTCGGCCGCGTCGCTGCCGTCAAGTTTGCCCTTGAAGCGATAGTGCAAGACCGAAGCGGGCACCGTGGCGCCAATCCTGGCCTGATTCGGCAAAGCAACCCAGAAACGCAGCGAGCCGGAATCCATTCGAAATTCCGGCGCCGGAAGCACCTGGTTCGTGATCAGACCAGTCACTTTTTAGCCAGTTGTGGTTTTGGCCATGAAGCTTGAGAACCTGGGGCGGTCACGGCACCAGCGGGTGGCGTCACCACACGAGGCGCTTGCTTGGGTTTTTTCACTTCTTTGTTGCCGCGAAGGCGCTTGTTATTCAATCTGTTCTCCTTGAGTGTTCAGGGGTACGTGATGAAGATTTCACCGGCATGTTCTCGGCTTTCTTTGGTGATGTCGGTGCGCTGGCCCACCAAGGGGGCTTGCCTCGTGCTCTGTTCGTGCTCTCTGTCAGGCATGTAGATGGGGAAGGCTCAAGCCATGTTCTTGGGCGCAAGGCGCTCAGACTTCAGGCTGGCGCGGCTGCTGCGCGGCGCCCGGGCTGTTCCGAACACCTGATCCCAAAGTCCATAGCTGACGCCAAAACAGCCATGACGCTCTGGCTGGGCGTGGTGCCGCGCGTGCCAACGCCGGCGTGTGTGCAACCATGCGCCTCGGCCGCGCCCGTGATGACAGGCGTGGTGGGTCACGGCATAGGCAAGATAGCCAATCAGCAAACCCAGCATCAGCGCACAAGCGGGCCACAAGCCTGCAACGGCCCAGGCAGGCGCAAAGGCCAGCGCGCCAAACAGCGGCACGCTCACCACCGTTGGCGTGCCGATTCGAGCCGTGGGCCGCAGGTGGTGCTGAGCGTGCATCTCACGCAAGTACGGCATTCGGTGTAGTGCAAAACGATGCAACAGGTATTCCAGAAGGCCCCACAGCGTGTAGCCGGCCAGCACCAGCGCAGGCAACAGCTGGGTCGAAGTCCGTGACTTAGGCTCAACTGAGATGTGGGCCGAGAGACCCAAGACCAGCAGCGCTACTGCCAAACCGTACACCGCAAAGTCCGCGCGATAAGCCGTGCGGCTGCTTTCAAGTTCCATGAATCTCATCCGCCGCACTCTGCGTGGCGAAGCTTCTGCCGTCTGTGCGGTGACGAACACACGCTGCCGCATGGCTTGAAGGCATGCCAATGGCTTGCAGTCGGTACGACAGCGCACAGACGCCAGGCTCACTGCAAGGCTACAAACCCGGTACGCCAAAGACCTTCGTTGGCATCGGTATTCAGATCGGGAGCCCAAGCCATGAACAGACCCTGTTGGAGTACCGCAGCAACCAGCGGCAGCCATGACGGCGGTCCGCTGGAGTTGGCCGCGCAATACGAGCATCTGCAACGCTGTCAGAACCGTTCTGGAAGCGGATTCGCTTGGCATTGCGGCGCCGAGACCATTCGAGCGTTTGTCAAAGCTCGATTTGTCACAACCGCCTTGGGCCTTGTGGTGTTCTTGGCCGGCACCGCCTGGCTGGTGCTTTAGCACCGATGGGGAACGGTCAATGGCAACATCTGGATCCACCGGCACCGAAAGCCGCTCAAGGCCTGCTTGATGCCCAGAACGGGTCGGTGCAGGAACCGATCCGGGCCGAGATCTTCGGCCCGCAGCGTTTTGCACAGCATGGGCACAGCCTGGGCGCCACACACAGCGCGGCCAGGGCAGCTTGGCGCTCGACAACTTTCTTCCCGCGCCTGGCCGACAACATGCGCAAGTTGCGCCAGGCGCACCTTTACATCGGCAGCCAGGCCGCAGCGGGCTATGACGTCAGCCCGGCGGCCGAATGGCTGTTGGACAACTTCCACCTCGTGGAGTCACAGCTCGACCGCATCCACCTCGAACTGCCACGCCGCGCCGTCCGAGCACTGCCGGTCCTGTTGGCGCCGCCACTGGCCGGGCTGCCTCGTATCTATGGCGTCGCCTGGGCCTTCGTAGCCCACACCGATGGCGCATTCGACGAGGACCTGTTGGTGCACTATCTGCAGGCCTACCAAGAGGTACGTGAGCTGAACCTGGCCGAGATGTGGGCCCTGCCGACGACCCTGAGGGTGCTGCTGCTGGAAAACTTGCGCCGAATGGCCGAGCGGGAGGCCGCACAGATGGCCGCGCGCGAAGTGGCCAACCTGTGCAGCGACCGCATCCTGGCGGCACGAACGGCCGACTTGGAACCTCCAAGCGACCACTCAGAAGGTGGCAGCGACTCGCTGGCCAAGGCCGCACAGGCCGATGCGCTCACCCACGCTTTGCAAGCCTGGCTGCAACTTCTGCAGCACCGCGGGGTAGGGACCGTTTTTCTGGCCCGCGTAGCACAGCGCTTGTCAGACCAGCCCGTTGCGCCCGCCGTTCGCCGTTGGCTGGATAGAGCTCTTCCCGACCCCGGTGCGGTTCAGGCTCAACAAGGTGCGGACCAAGCCGCCGACAACCTGAGCATGAGCAACGCCGTCAACTCGCTGCGCGCCATTGGCGACGCCGATTGGACCGACCTTGTGGCACGAGCCAGCGTGTTGATGCAGCTCATGCTGGCCACGCCCTTGTTTGAAGCCGAGCATGCCGGCACACGCGACCAGACCTTGCATGCCATCGAGCGTTTGGCTCGGCGCAGCCAACACAGCGAACTGAAGGTAGCCCAGACGCTGCTCTCGCTGATGCCTGGCGGCGAACCGCCAGCCGACGGTTTTGGAACCGAGATGAGCCTGGCCGCCACGCCCGGTTACTGGCTGAAGGGTGCAGGCCGTCCGGCGTTGGCGCACGCGCTGGGCATCAGCGAACCTTTGGCCTTTTTGGCACGAAGGCTGATCCGGCAGGCCTCGCTGCCCATCTATCTGGTCGCCTTGGCCTTTGGCACCTTGAGCCTGGTGGTGTCAACACTGCAAGGAGCCGACCACGGGCCAGATCCGTTCAACCCCTGGGCAGGGCTCGGCCTGGTTTTGATGTTGCTGCCGGCCAGCGAAGCTGTGATCGCTGTGATCAATCGCCTGGTCAGCGAATGGGCACGTCCCGCGCGCCTGCCACGCCTGTCCCTGAAGGCTGGCGTTCCCCCCGAGCACCGTGTCCTTGTGGTCATCCCCACGATCCTGAGTGACGCGGCCAGCACTGCAGCCGTGGCTCATCGCCTGCACCTGCATCACCTGGCCAACCCCGAACCACATGCGCAGTTCGCCTTGCTCACCGACCATGCCGATTCAATCTGCAAAGACTTGCCGGGCGACGCCGTACGGACGGAAGAAGCCAGTACGGCTATCGCCGCGCTGAACGCCGAACACCCCGTGATGGCAGGGGAAGTGCCGCGCTTTGTGCTGCTTCACCGTGAGCGCCGTTTTTGCGAGACCGAACAACGCTGGATCGGCTGGGAGCGCAAGCGCGGCAAGTTACTGGAACTGATTGCTGCTATCGCCGAACCCGGCACGCCCCCGGCCTTTGCCGATCTGGGCACGCGTTCGCAGCTGGCGTCGGGCATCCGCTACGTGCTCACGCTGGACAGCGACACCCTGCTGCCACCTGGGCGCTTGCGGGCGCTGGTGGGCGTGGCCGCGCACCCTCAAAACCAGCCGCAGCTGAGCGCGGATGGGCGCTCGGTCGCCAGCGGCTACGGCATCCTGCAGCCACACGTGGTGATTCCCCTGCCCGCCATCACCGACATCACGCCCTTTCACTGGCTGTTTGCCGGCCACACCGGCATCGATCCCTACAGCGCTGCCAGTTCCGAGGTTTACCAAGACCTCTTTGCCGAAGGCAGCTTCAGCGGCAAGGGTTTGCTGCACGTGCAAGCGGTACATGCCGTGCTGGGCAATAGCCTGCCCGAGAACAGCGTGCTCAGCCACGACCTCTTCGAAGGCTCATTGGCCCGGTGCGCGGCAGTCACAGACATCAGCCTGATCGAAGACGCGCCCTTCCAGGTCGACGTGGCGTCCGCGCGCATGCACCGCTGGACACGGGGTGATTGGCAACTGCTGCCACTGATGTTCAGGCCCGCAAGCTGGCCACTGCGGGCCGTGCACCGCTGGAAAATGCTGGACAACCTGCGCCGATCGCTCGTAGCGCCGGCCTCGCTGGGTTTGCTGCTGCTGGCCTTGGCCGGTCTCAGCCTTTCACCGGGCGCCGCATTGGCCTTGGTGCTGGCGGCTTATACGGCCGGGCCGCTCATGGGCGCATTGGCGGGCCTCTCGCCCAGCACCAGCCCAGTGGCCCGGCGCCACTTTTACGGGCAGGCCGGCCTGGCGGTGCTGCACGCCGTGTGCGGCGGTTTGTGGTGGCTGTGGCAGTTGGGGGCTCAAGCCTTGCTGGCGGCCGACGCCGCGCTGCGCACCCTGTGGCGCCTGGGCGTCACTCGGCGCCATTTGCTGCAGTGGACGCCGTTCGCTGCGGTGCAGGCCTCAGCCCGCGGGCAGTTGCTCCCACTGCTGGTCCGCCATGCAAGCGAGCCTGCGCTCGCCTTGTCGCTTTTCGTCGTTTTGTGGCTGCTGGGCCAACCGCACCCATTCTGGGCCGCTGGCTTGACCTTGTTGTGGGCCAGCTCGCCGCTGGGAAACTGGGCGGCAAGCCGAGCGTGGCGTGCCACCGCGCGGCCGCAGCTTACCGTTGCCCAAGATGACCACTTGCACGGTGTCGCGCGGGACACCTGGCGCCTCTTCGAACGCTGCGTCGGCCCAGAAGATCGGCACCTGCCGCCGGACAATTTGCAGGTCCTGCCACACGACGTGGTGGCCCATCGAACCTCACCCACCAACATCGGTCTCTACCTGTTGAGTACAGCCTGCGCTCGCGAGTTCGGCTGGATCGGCACGCAGGAACTGTTGCAGCGGCTGGAGGCCACACTGGCAACGCTAGGCACGCTGCAACGGCACCATGGCCACTTTTTGAATTGGTACGACACGCAGAGCGGCGAACCCCTGCTGCCGGCCTATGTGTCCACGGTGGACAGCGGCAATCTCAGTGGTCACCTGCTGGCGGTGGCACAGGCGTGCCGCGCGCTATCGGGAAGGCCGCACGACACGCTGGCGGTCACCCAAGCGTTGGAGAACTCGCGCCGGCGGCTGGCGGCTGGTGAAAGCGCGCAGCTATCGCAGCAGGGCAAGAGTGGATTAGCCCGGCTGCTCGCCATGAGCGACCCCTTGAGCACCTGCCAAACCGACCCCCATCACTTCCTGCAGGCATTGGCCCAGGCGCAAGCCGAACTGGACTCCCGGGCCTCCGAGACACCGCTGGGCGGTCCCTTCGACGCACAACAGGCTGCGGATCGCGAAACCTGGCTGTTGGCCGACCACCTGGCTACCTTGCGCTGCGCCGCACAAGACATCCAGGCCAGCCAGCTCGAATGCCTACAGCACAGCACCTCATCATCGGCGCAAGAGCTGGCGTCGGCGTCGGCGTCGGCGTCGGCATCCACACGCCTGTTGGCTGTCGCCCAAACCTGCGAGTCACTGGCGTGGCAACCCGATTTCAACTTTCTGTACCACCGCAAGCGGCACCTGTTTCACATCGGTTGGCGTGTCGCCGAACAACAGCTGGATGCGGGCTTCTATGACCTTCTGGCGTCCGAGTCCCGTCTGGCCAGCCTGCTGGCCATCGCCAAAGGCGACGTTCCCGTCAACCATTGGTCTGCTCTGGGCCGTCCCTTCTTTGCCGTCGGTGCGCAGGTCGGTTTGCGCTCATGGTCAGGCTCGATGTTTGAGTACCTGATGCCCAGCCTCGTGCTGGAGGAGCCGCCGCTGTCCGTGCTGCGCGAGGCCAATCATGCTGCAGTGTTGCTGCAACAGCAGTTTGGGGAAGCGCACCATGTCCCTTGGGGCACGTCCGAGTCAGCGCATGCCGGCCGCGACCACACGCTGGCCTATCAATACGCGCCGCACGGCGTACCTGCTTTGGCGCTGCGCCGCACGCCCACCGAGGAACTCGTCATCGCGCCCTATGCCAGCGCTTTGGCCTTGCAAGTGGTGCCGCACGCCGCACAACAAAACCTGCTGGCTTTGCAGGCCCGGCATGCTCGGGGGCGTTACGGCTTCATCGAAGCGCTGGACTTCTCAGCCTCGCTGCTGGCTTTGGGTACGCCGGGCAAGCCCGTTGCAACCTACATGGCGCACCATCAAGGCATGACCATCGTTGCGCTGGCCAATGTGCTGCGAGACGGAGTGGTCCGGCGCTGGGGCATGGCCAACGCCCGTATCGAGGCCGTGGCCTCGCTGCTGCACGAGCGGGTGCCCCGCGAAGCACCACCCTTGCCGGCCGCCGCTGGCGCGCAGCCCCAGCCGGCCAGCGGCTTGCGCAACCCCGCTGGCCCCAGCGAGTGGATGCCCGGCGCGGGTGCGCTGGCACCCACCCAGTTGCTCTCGAACGGTCGCTACCAAGTGGCCTTGCGGGCCAGTGGCGCGGGTTCCAGCCGCTGGAACGGCTTGGGTCTGACGCGTTGGCGCGACGATGCACTGGCCGATCGATATGGTCACTTTGTGTACCTGCAGCGCGACCATCACCCGCAGCCCGTATCGCTGACCCAGCACCCCGCGCCCGATGCGGCCGCGCACTACAGCAGCCAGGTTCACCTGGACCGCATGTGCCTGGATGCCGCATGGCCGGACTTGCACACACGAGTGACGGTGTGGGTGAGCCCGGAAGACGATGTCGAATTTCGACAAGTCGAATTGCGCAACCTGGGCGAACACGATCAGGCTATCGAGCTGGTATCGGCTTTCGAACCCACGCTGGTCGACCCGCGAGCGGACGAAGCACATCCCGCTTTTTCAAACCTCTTCATGCATGCACGCTGGCACGCGGTACAACAAGCCCTGGTGTTTGAACGCACGCCCAGGCTGGCCACCGAGCAAGGGCTGCATCTGGCGCATTTCCTGGCCGAAAGCGACCCTCAAATCACCGGGCTGCGCCTGCAAACGGACCGCGCCCTCTGGTTGGGGCGCAACCGTTCCGCAAGTCAGCCCCGGCTGGGCTTGCAGGCGCTTCCGGGGGCAAGCGCCATGGCCGCCGCAGGGGAAGGCGGCGTGGTGCTGGACACCGGCTTGGACCCGATGTGCGCACTGGCGGTGCGCCTGCGCTTGGCGCCCGGAACAACTGCCCGCCTGGTCTTTGCGACGACGGTGTCGAAAGACGCCGGCGTGCTCCAAGCCGTGGTGGACAAGTACCGCCAGCCCAGCCATCTGCAGCGCGCCTCATTGATGTCCGCCACCATGGCCGATGTGCGCCGGCGCCAGTGGCGCTTGACACCGCAACAGTGGTCGGATATCCAGACTTTGACCACAGCGCTGGAGTTCAGCCTTACGCGCACCCATTCGGAAGCTTCAGGCGAAATCTGCGACCGCAGCCTGCTGTGGCGTTTTGGCTTGTCGGGTGACCGGCCGCTGCTGCTGGTCACAGCCAGTGCGTTGCAGGGGCTGGGCTTGTTGCGCACGCTGGCACAGGCGCTGCGCGTGTGGTCCTGGGGCGGTGTGGCCTGCGACCTGGTAGTGGTCAATGGCGAGGCGACCTCCTATCTCGCCGGCCTGCAAGGCGAATTGTTGGCCCTGCGCGAACGCCTGACCAGCGAGCTGGCGGCTGAAGGTGCCGAAGGCCGTGTGGGGCTGCACGTGTTGCGCGCCGAAGACCTGTCTGTGGACGAATCCAGCACGCTGCACCATTTGGCGCGCGTGCGACTGGACGCCGATGGCCGCCCCCTTCATCATCACCTGCAGGACTGGCGCGGCCAGCACGAAGCCGCCTACGAAACGCGTTTGGCGGTCTCAGGGGTGGCGCTGACACCTGCACCGGTGTTGGAGGCACCGTCAGCCAGTCCTCGCGGTGAATTCATGGCCGATGGTGGGGCCTTCCGATTCATCATGGGTGTGCAACATCGACCGCCCCGGCCCTGGGCCAATGTGCTGGCCAACCCACGATTTGGCAGCTTGCTCACCGAAGCCGGTGGCGGATTCACTTGGGCTGGCAACAGCCGATTGAACCAGCTCACCGCGTGGTCGAACGACCCCGTAGCCGACCCCCCCGCCGAATGGCTGCTGCTGCAGGACGAAGCCACGCGCGAAACCTGGAGCCTCACGCCATCGGCCTGGGCTGCCGCAGGCGTCGCCTACGGTGTCACTCACGCTCAGGGCGAAACCTTAATCCGCCATCGCCGCGGCGAACTCGAAGTCACGGCCTCCTGGTGCGTTGATGCCGAAGCAGCGGTTCGGCAGTTGCGCGTGCGTGTGCACAACCACGGTGAACGCGTGCGGCATCTGCGTCTGGTCACGGTGGTGGAGTGGATGATGGGCGCCTGCCGTGCCGATCGCGCAACCACCGCCACGCGCATGCACGCGCTTCGCGCCGGACCTGTGCGCGGGCTGATGCTGGCATGCACCCAGCGTGAGCGCTCGGGGGGCTTCGGTGGCAGCACAGCGTTCGTGGCTGTAGGCGTCGAACCCGGGAGCGACACCGAAGGTGCCGGCGCCCGTTCCCGTGACGAGCCGGTCGCTGATTGGACTTGTGACCGGCGCGAAATGGTTGATGCCCGAGGTGCCCCGGTGCTGCCTGACCACCTGGGCCAGCGCAGCGGCAATGGCCTGGACCCCTGCGCCGCGCTGTCCATGCGACTGCGCCTGAGCGCCGGCAGCGCGGTGGACCGCGTGATGCTGTTGGGCCATGCCGACAGCCCGCAGTCTGCAAGGGACTTGGCCACGCGAGCCTTGGCGGTCAAACCGGCACAGCGCTTGAAAGCCGTAGAGCAGCACTGGGACAGCCTGCTGGGCGCTACGCAGGTCCGAACACCCGACCCGCTGTTCGACGTGCTGGTGAACCGTTGGCTGCTCTACCAAACGGTTTCGTGCCGCTTGTGGGCCAAAGCAGGCTTTTACCAAGCCGGTGGGGCAACCGGCTTTCGCGATCAACTGCAAGACACCTTGGCCTTGAGTTGGTCGGCGCCGCACCTGCTGCGCGAACAGATTGTGCTTTGCGCGTCGCGCCAATTTGCACAGGGTGATGTCCAACACTGGTGGCATGCACCCACCGGCGCAGGCGTGCGAACCCACATCAGCGACGACCTGCTGTGGCTGCCGCATGCCGTTTTGCATCATCTGCGCGCCGGTGGCGACACAGGCCTGCTGGACCAAGCTGTTCCCTTCATCGAAGGCACGATCATCCCCGAAGGTGCCGAAGACGCCTATGACCGACCCCGCATCAGCCTGCAGCAGGCGACGGTGTACGAGCATGCGGCGCTGGCCATCGACCACAGCCTGCGTGTGGGTGCGCACGGCTTGCCGCTGATGGGCAGCGGCGACTGGAACGACGGCATGAACCGTGTGGGCCACGGCGGTCAAGGTGAATCGGTGTGGCTCGGCTGGTTTGCGTGCGCACTGGTGGCGGGGTTTGCTCCCCTGGCGCGCCAGCGCGGCGACCACGCTCGAGCACAAGTTTGGGAAGACGCCGCCGCCGGTTGGCAAGGTGCTTTGCTGGCCCATGCCTGGGACGGCCGCTGGTACGTGCGTGCGTTTTTCGACAATGGCGAACCCCTGGGCACGCACACCCAAAGCGAGGCGCGCATCGACCTGATCGCGCAAGCCTGGGCTGTACTGTCCGGCGTGGCGCCTGCGCAGCGCCAGCGCGAAGCCATGGCCTCGGTTCGCGAGTACCTGGCCGACAGTGCGGCGGGCTTACTGCATTTGTTGCATCCGCCATTCGCCCACTCGGAGCCCAGCCCCGGCTACATCCAAGCCTACCCACGCGGTGTGCGCGAAAACGGCGGGCAGTATTCACACGGCGCCGTCTGGGCGCTCATGGCGCAGGCCGTTTGGGCCAACGGCCCAGACGGCTCCACCGAAGCGCGCGACACGGTCTACCGCTGGTTCACCTGGCTGAGCCCGGCGCACCGCACGGCCCACCCCACGCGCGGCGCAGCCTATGGGCTGGAGCCCTATGTGATGGCGGGCGACATCTGCAGCGCACCGCCACATGTCGGGCGCGGGGGTTGGAGTTGGTACACCGGCGCAGCCGGCTGGATGCACCGCGCTGCGGTGGAGTCGGTCTTTGGCCTGCGCATGGGGCCCAAGGAACTGAGCTTCATGCCCTGCCTGCCGTCGCACTGGCCCAGCGCCGAACTGACGCTGAACCGCGCTGGGCGGCGCATGCGCTTCACCTTCTTGCGCCCTGCAAGTTCAGGCGCCGGCCACAGGCTGCTGCCCGAGGCCTGCATCGCCTTGGAGCAGGGCGAAACTTTGAACTGGACCGCGTTGGAACGCAACACGGACTTTGTGGTCGCGCTGCGCGCTTGAAGCGCATACGCGCTGCACACCTACTCGTGGCGCAGCGCCTCAATCGGGTCCAGGCGGGCAGCACGGCGCGCTGGGAAGTAACCGAACAGCACGCCGATGGCGGCTGAAAACAGCAGCGAAAGCAGGTTGATGCTGGGATCAAAAACGTAAGGCACTGCCATGAGGCGCGCACCGACGTAGGACGCCGCCGTGGCCACGACGATGCCCACCAAGCCACCGAGTGCCGACAGTGGATCATTGAACCGAAGCCACCACTGCGCCAGGCTCGTTGCGCCCACAGGGCCAGCTGCTGCGGGCAAGCCCTGCCAAGCTGGAGGCACCTGCGGTCCGGGCACCTGGAGGCTGCCCGGCGCTGTGGCAGAACACCCGACCAAGAACAAAGCCGAGCCCAGCACAAACTGACCACACCTCATGGTCTTGACCAGAGTCTCAGCGTTTGGATCCGGCCTTGACCTCGAACCAGATGTCGGTGGCTTTACGCTGCCACGCACTCACCTGCTCTTCGGCTTCGGCTTTAGCCAAACCATAGCGCTCCTGGATCTTTCCCGCCAATTGGTCGCGACGGCCGGCGACGACCTCCATGTCATCGTCCGTCAGCTTGCCCCACTGCTCTTGTGCACGACCCGTCATTTGCTTCCAGCTTCCTTGAATGCGATCCCAGTTCACAGTTGTCCTTCCGATGGCGTTGACAGCTGATTCAGCTCAAGGTCGCACGGCAATTTCATTCTTGACATGCTTGACGCCTTTAACCTTCCAAGCCAAGGATTCGGCAGTGGAGCGCTCTGTGGTGCTCTTGGCGAAGCCGGACAACATCACCGTGCCGTTCAATGTTTCAACACTGATGCTGGTGGCGTCCACAGCGGTGTTGTCGATATAACGGCCTTTGACAGCGGTAGTGATCGCGGTGTCATCGACATAGGCGCCAAGCGATTCCTGGCCGCGGGTCACGGCGCAGCCGCTCGCTGACAAGAGGACCAAAGCCGATGCGATGCTGATGAGTGTGTTGCGTGTGTTCATGGTTAATGTCCTTTGATGAATGATTGTGAAAATCGCCTTCTTTGAAGTCGCGGCCTGCTTGTGCGAGCCAGACTGCGTGCCTATGAAGCGCAGTGTCTGCCCAAGGCACACGGGTGTCTGTGCGGTGGAATACATGCAGCTCCAGCATCTAGGTCATGGTGGAAGAATGCATGCCCGCTGCGTTGCCGCTTGGCCTCGTACATGGCCCTGTCGGCATGGCGCAAGAGCTCGTCACTGCAATCGCCGTCGTCAGGCCAAATGGCAATACCAACGCTGGCGCGCACCGTCAAGTCGAGCTCGCCAATCTGGATCGGTGCCATCACGCTCATCGCGAGCCTGCTCACGCGGGCAGCCAGCGGTGCGCGGTCCGGTGGGTTCGCGAGCAAGAAGGCAAATTCGTCGCCACCCAAGCGCCCCACGGTGTCGCCTGCCCGAAGCGAGCTGCGCAGCCGCGCGGCCACGATGCACAAGAGCGCATCGCCAACGTCATGACCATGGGCATCGTTGATCAATTTGAAGTTATCGAGATCCAAATACAGCACCGCGACCGGAGTTTGACTTTGCGCCGCACGGCTCAAAGTCAGGTCCAGGAGCGTGCGGAAAGCGGTCTGGTTGGGCAGCCTTGTGAGGCTGTCCAAGCGCGCGCGCCGTTGCGCTTCATGCTCGCTGGCTTTTAGTCTGCTCAGTGCCGCGCGCGCTTGGTTCAGGGCCTTGCAGGCATCAACCAGCTCACGCTCCAGGCGCAGCACCCGCGCCATCTCGTTCCTGATCGGCTGGGCCAGCTGGTCCAGTTCGGCCGCACCGGCCAGCACCCCTTCCAACAGCACAGCGCTGCAATTGCCAAGACCCGCTTCTTGAGGCGCTAACGCTTCAGTTGCAAGCTTGCGCAAACGCATGCTCACTGCGGCAAGCTGTTGGGCGGTGCGGTAACGCACAGAGTTCGCTTTTCCCTGAAAGCGGCATGGCGCCACCCGGCGGGTCTTCAATCAAGGTGTTCGACATACGCTTTGCAGTCGGCGGCATAGCAGGGGCAGGCGGCGGCCTCAAGCCCTGCGCGATCGAGCACGGTGATCTCGCCACGGCGGTAGCGGATGAGGCCGCTGCGCTGCAAGCCGCCCGCTGCAACCGTGATACCCACCCGCCGCACGCCCAACATGTACGCCAGGAATTCGTGCGTGATGTGAAAGTGATCAGCATGGGCGCGGTCCTGGCTCATCAATAGCCAGCGGGCCAAGCGCGGCCCGATAAGGTGGAATCTCAAACACGGCGCAGACGTTGCCAGTTGCTGCATGCGCACATACAAGTAGCGGCCCAGCAAGCGCCTGAGCGCGAGGCTGCGTGCCAGTTCCGCTTTAAAGGGTCCTGCGGCTACACGCCACGCACTGCCGGCGCCTTGCACCACCGCACGCAGCGGTACCGCGGAAACGCCCAGTGCCAGCTGCGCTCCCAGCATGCCCTCGCGCCCGACCATCCCAACTTCCAGGCCCGGGTGCTGGTCGATCTGCGCGATGAGCGAAATGAAGGCGCCCACCGGAAACCACACATGGCGTGTGTTGGCGCCGCGCTCCGTCAGCACTTGCGTCAATTCCAGCTGCACAGGTTCGCACAGAGCCAATAGGCGCGCCTTGTCACTGCGGGGTAGCAACTCCAGCAGGTGGTTCTGAGGGATCGAGTCCAAGGCGGTGACTCCGGTTGAGCACAGGGGGCCACGGTGTCGCCGCGGGAGGAGGCACGCTCAAGCACAGCCCGCAATTTGCTGTGCCCAGCCTGACGTTGAACTCAGTGTGGTGCCATCCTCAACCGGCGACTGTCTGCCACCGCACAGTGCAAACGACTCCTTACATCGAGGTCCAACCGACGCAAGCGTTGACAGCGCCTTGCCTAGGTGGCCAAACGCACCGGCAACAAGCGGTCGTATTCCACCTTGACGACCGCGTAACACTCACACGAACGTGACTCAAGACCCGGTCGGTCCAGCACCTTGATGTGACCTCGCGCATAGCTGATCAAGCCAGCCGCCTGCAGCTTCAAAGCCGCCTCCGTCACACCTTCACGGCGCACGCCCAGCATGTTGGCGATCAATTCCTGTGTCATGACCAGCTCGTCGCCTTGCAGTCGGTCCAGGCTCAGCAGCAACCAGCGGCACAGCTGTTGGTCCAGTGAATGGTGCCGGTTGCACACAGCCGTCTGTGTCATCTGGGTGATCAGCGCCTGCGTATAGCGAAGCAGCAAGTGCATGACGGGCCCCGCACGTTCAAACTCATCCTTCACCGCCTGGCCCCGCAGCCTGAAACCCAAGCCGGCGCTTTGCACCACGGCGCGGCTGGGTGTTGTTTCGCCACCCATGAACAGTGAAATGCCCACCATGCCCTCGAGCCCCACCACGGCGATTTCGGCAGAGGCACCGTCTTCGAGCACGTAGAGCAAAGAGACGATGGCGGTTGTGGGGAAGTAGACATGCCCCATTCGTTTGCCCGATTCGTAGAGCACCTGCCCCAGCTTCAGCTCCACGGGCTCCAACATCGGTGCCCAACGCTGCATTTCTGCAGGCGGCAATGAAGCGAGCAATTGGTTGTCGGTGGGCGCGGACGTGAACTGCTTCGTCGAGACGCGTGTCATGGTGGCTTCCTTCGTTTCGGTTGGCAGCCTCGACTCATCACGGTTGTGATGCGTACCCAAATCTGCCAGGCCAGCGTACGCCAAATGGTGCGGTGTCGCACCAACTGTTAGTCAATGTGTGTGCATAACGGACAACGACAACGCACAACTACCGCTCATGTGAGTCAGCGCACTGAAGTGCTTTGCATCAGCACCTTCAAGCACTCCCTGACGTTGCCAATCGATACAGCTGGCGCTAACCAGAGGCCCCGCTACCCGCCTTTGCATCCGCCACCATCAGGTCCAACAGGTCCTGCGCGAAGGCGGGCAGCGCATCAAGCTGCCGCACGCATATCTGCATTTCACGCAAAGCCCACTCGTCGGTGAGCGGCACGATGGCGATGGCCATGCTCTGGGCATGGCGGCTGGCGGAGCTTTGCGGCAGGATGCCCACGCCCACATCGGCCTCCACCATGCGGCAGGCCGCTTCAAAATTGCTCACCTGAATGCGCAGGTTCAGACGGCGGTGCAGGGCGTCACACACCTGGCGCAAAAAAGCGTGGATGGCGCTGTTCTCATGCAGGCCGACGTGCGCGAAGTCCAGCGTTTCCACAAACGCCAACGCTTCGCCACGGTCCAGCGCGTGGCCCTTGGGCACCACCAACACCAGGCGGTCGCGCCGGTAAGGAATGGTCTGCAGGTTTTCAGTGCGAACCGTGCCGGCCACGATGCCGATGTCAACCTGGCCTTCGGTCACCGCGCGCACAATTTCCACAGACAAGCGCTCACGCAGGTCCACATTCACGTCGGGGTGGCGCAGCAGGTATTGCCGCAACACGGGCGGCAGGTATTCACCCAAGGCCGTGGTGTTGGCAGCCAGGCGCAGGTGGCCTTTGATGCCTTTGGCATATTCCTGCATGTCGCCGCGCAGTTGTTCGGTTTGTGCCAACACCACGCGCGCATGGTGAACGAAAGCCTGGCCCGGCGGCGTGAGCGTCACACCCTGGCTGGTGCGGTAGAGCAACTTCGCACCAATGCTCTCTTCCAGGTTCTTGATGCGCGTGCTGGCTGCTGGAAGCGAGATATGGCTGGCCTCGGCCCCGCGTGTCAGGCTGTTGGCATCAGCCACGCGCACCATCAGGCGCAGGTCAACAAGGTCGAAGTGCATGGGCGCAACTGTAGCGGTGTGCAGTTCCGCAGGCGCTGCCAGCCGGGCGAGCCAGACGAGCCAAACGAGCCATCAGCGATGGAGATCAAACAGCGCAGCACCCCGCTTGAGCACGCTCCGGGCAATCACCGCGCGGTGGATCTCTGACGTGCCGTCAAAGATGCGGTAGATGCGCGCATCACGGTAGTAGCGCTCCAACGGCAGCTCCTTGCAGAAGCCCATGCCGCCAAAAAGTTGCACACCGCGGTCCACCACGCGCCCCAGCATTTCTGCCGCTTGCACCTTCACCATGGCGATCCAGTCGCGCGCGTCCTGGCCATTGTCGAGCATCCAGGCGGCCTGCAAGACCATCAGCCGTGCAGCATTGATCTCGATGACGCTATCGGCCAGCATCTGCTGCACCATCTGGAAGTCGGCGATAGGTTTGCCAAACTGGTGTCGGTCGCCTGCGTAGGCGGTCATCAGCTCCAAGACGTGGCTGGCCTTGCCAACGGCACGTGCGCCAACTTGGGCCAGCCGCACCACGTTCAGCGCGCCCATCGCCAGCTTGAAGCCCTGCCCTTCTTCGCCGAGCAAAGCCACAGGCTCCAGCGGCACGTTGTCGAAAAAAAGCTCCAAATGCGGCGTGCCACGCAGGCCCATCATCTTCTGGTCCTTACCAAGCGCAAAGCCCGGCAGGCCTTTGTCGACCATGAACATGGAGATTTGCTTGTCCCCTGTCTTGGCGGAGACCAGGAAAAAGTCGCTCCATTCGCCGTCGCTGATGAAATGCTTGCTGCCGTTGAGCACCCAGCCGCTGTCAGTCTTTCGTGCGTGGGTCTTGATGCCTTGCGCGTCTGAGCCCGCGTCGGGCTCGGTGATGGCAATGGAACAGGTGCGTTGACCACTAACCGTTGTTTTGAGCCAACGTTCGATCTGCTCGCCTTTGCACTCCAACAGCGGCTCATAGATGTTGCCAAACGCCCGGCGGATGAGGATGTCGGTGGTGTGGCCGAACTGTTCTTCGCACAGGATGCGGTCAACGGTGCTGAGGCCACCGCCACCCAGATTCGCCGGCATGTTCATCGCGTACAGGCCCAATGCTTGCGACTTGTGAAAAACATCATGCGCCTTGTCGGTAGCCAAGGCGCCCTGCACTTCAACCTCGTCTTCGAGCGGCTTGAGCTCTTCCCGGATGAAACGACGCACGGTGTCGATCATCATCTTCTGTTCGTCGGTTAGCGCGAAGTCCATGCTGCGTTTAAGTTACGGGTTTCGGGTTACAGGTTACGGGTTCAGGCTTCGATCCGGATGCAGTGTCAGTCAATGCTCGCGCCTGAATCTTTCACGATACGTGCCCACTTGGCGAGGTCGCCTTTAACCAGCGCCCCAAAATTCTCCGAGCTCGATTTGTAAGGTTCACAACCCACTGCCGCCAACTTCTCGCGGGCATCTGGTGCGTCCAAAGCCTTCGAAATCTCAGCGTGTAATTTCGACACGATGTCTTTCGGGGTGCCGGCAGGCGCAAAGACGCCATACCAAGGCGTGGCACCAAAACCTTTGATCGTTTCCCCAATGGTTGGCGCATCTGGCAGGGACGCCACACGCTTTTCATTCACCACCCCAAGCACCTTCACCTTGCCGCTCTTGATGAACGCAATGGACGACGGCAGGCTTTGCACCGACACCTGCACTTGTCCGCCCACCAGGTCGCCCACGGCTGCTGCCGAACCTTTGTACGGCACGTGCAGCATCTGGATGCCCGCCGCCTTGTTGAGCATTTCACCCACCAGGTGGTTGAGGGTGCCATTGCCGGCCGAGGCGATGGCAATTTTGCTGGGCTGTGTTTTGGCCGCCGCCACCAACTCGGCCACCGTGTTGGGCGCAAAGCCTGTGTTGGCCACCAGCACGTAGCCGGCCGTGGCCACTGGGGTGATGGGGTCGAAATCTTTGAGCGGATCAAAGCCAGTGCTCTTGTAAATTGACGGGTTGATAACCATGGAGCTATCGGCCGTGAGCATCAGCGTGTAGCCGTCTGGCTTGGCCTTGGCGGCGATGGCTGTGCCGACATTGCCGCCAGCCCCTGTGCGGTTCTCAACGACAAAAGTCAGGCCCGTTTGCTCGGTAAGCTTCTGAGCCACGATGCGCGCAATGGCGTCGTTGGCACCGCCCGCTGCTTGCGGAACGATCAGCGTGACGGGCTTGTTGGGGTAGCTCGGGTCAGCCGAGGCGGCAAACGGCACAAGCATCAGGGCAGCGACTGCAGCAGCCACCAGGTGTCGGATCGAAGTCATGAACAAGGTCTCCTCAGGAATTGGATTTCAGGCGAGCACAGATTGAAACCGTTACCGACCATCCACCAAGATAAATGCAATGCGCGCGGGCTGACCTGATCGGTTAGCCCAGGCATGCCGCGTGCCGCGCTGGACGAGCACGTCACCCGCGCGCAGCGTGGTTTCGCCCTCGTCCAAGATGGCCACCAGCTCACCTTGCAACATCAGCGCGTAGTCCACGGTGGCGGTGCGGTGCATGCCGGGGTGCTCGCCCGGGCGCGGCGCGTGTTGTGCGTCGCGGTACATGCTGGAAAAGGTGGCGTGCAGCATGCGCTCCAGCTCCTGCGGGTCACGCGGCTCGGGCGGAAAGTCGATGACACGCAGCACCGTGCCGCCCGGCGGCGGCGCCACGCCCTGGTGCGCGGCAATGCTGTCAGGCGCATTCACCGGCGCCGATGCGCCCACCGTGCGCCACAGATTGGTCACACGGTAGCCGGGGCGCTGTGGCACCTCGCGCACGGCGGGCGAAGGTCCGTCTTCGACAATGCTTGAGCGACCTTGGCTGTCATCGCCCGTCACAACCCGGCGGATGGGTGCTGAACTCATGGCGGTACCCTTCAGTTTTTTTCGAGATTCAGGTCGGGCACCAGTTCAGCGTGGGCGCGGTAGGTGTTCTGGATGCGTGCCTTGAACTGTGTGGCTTCCAGGTAGGCAGGCACCTGCTGCAAGGCTTGCGCTGACTGCTTGAAGCCGTCACTGCTCAGCACTTTCAGGCACAGGCCCTGAAGCTGTGCCACGGTGGCCGCTGGCAGACCAGCAGGCGCATAGATGCCATTCAGCCCAGGTGTCACGTTGGGGTAACCCAGCTCGGTCAGCGAGGGCGCATCCGGCATGGCCGGGTGCCGTTTGTCGGCCAGCACTGCCAGCACGCGCAGACCCTTGCCGCCGATGGACGACAACGCTGGCGCCGCAAAGTCCAACTGCCCACCAATCAGCTGCGGCAACATCGCGGCGTCGCCACGGAAGGGAATGGCATTGAACTGGATGCCCTGTTTCTTGGCGACGGCCGCAACGCCCATGTGCGGCACCGAGCCGTTGCCCGCGTGCCCATAACTCAAAGTGCCGGGCGCCGCCTTGGCGCGGGCTTCCAGGTCTTGCATTGACTTGATGGGCGAGTCGGCCCGCACGGCAATGCTGAAGACGTTTTCAAACACCTGGCAGACCGGCTCGATCTGCTCATTGCGAAACGGCATGGTCTTGTTCAGGAACGGCGAATTGGTCATCGGCGAAGCCGGTGAGAAGACCAGCGTCGCGCCGTCTGGCGCGGCCTTGCTCAGCGCGGTAAAACCAATCACACCCGCACCGCCATCGCGGTTGACCACCACCCAGTTCTGCTCGGTTAATTTGGCCGCTTCGCGCGCAAAAGCGCGGCCCATCACATCCACGCCGCCACCGGCTGCGTAGGGCAAGATCAACTCAACCTGGCGTGGCGCTTTGTCTTGCGCGGAAGCCATGAGAGCCACAGACAGCGAGCAAGCTGAAAGCAAACCAAGCGTGAGCGTCTTCATGCGATTGTCTCCAGGGGCCTGAGCCCCGTGCGGTCATTGGAAACCTCAGCATACCCAAGCCGCACCAGCCAAGCGTGGAGCAAGCGGCACAGCTCAGCGCAAGCTCAGCCGCGCGGAACCCGCTTGCCAATACCTGGTGGCATCAAGAAGTCAAAGTCAGCGCCCTGGTCGGCCTGCGTCACGCTTTGCAGGAAGAGCTTGCGGTAGCCGCGCTCGGCCGTTGGCGGCGTGGCGGGCTGCGCGGCCGCACGGCGCGCCAGTTCTTCATCGCTGACGCACAGCGTGATCTCGCGGCGGGCCACGCTCAGGCGGATGCGGTCGCCGTTCTGCACCCAGGCCAGCGGGCCGCCGATGGCTGATTCCGGCGTCACGTGCAAGACGATGGTGCCAAAGGCTGTGCCGCTCATGCGGCCGTCGCTGATGCGCACGATGTCTTTGACACCCGCGCGCAGCAATTTTTTGGGGATCGGTAAGTAGCCCGCCTCGGGCATGGCGGCACCCTTGGGGCCGATGTGCTTGAGCACCAGCACGTCGTCGGCCGTGACGTCCAGTTCGGGGTCGTCAATGCGCGCGGCCATGTCGGCGGCGTTTTCAAAAACCACCGCGCGGCCTTCATGCTCCATGAGCCGCGGGTCGGCCGCGCTTTGTTTGATGATGGCGCCGCCGGGCGCCAAGTTGCCGCGCAGCACGGCGATGCCGCCTTGCGGGTAAATGGGATTGCTGCGCGGCCGCACCACGCTCTGCGGGAAACCTGGGCCCGCACGTTCGATCTCTTCGCCCAGCGTGCGGCCCGTCACCGTCAACGCGTCCAAGTGCAACAGCGGCTTGAGTTCGCGCAGCAACGTGGCCATGCCACCGGCGGCGTGGAAGTCTTCCATGTAGTGGTCGCCACTCGGCTTCAAGTCCAGCAGCACGGGCGTTTCGCGGCCCATGCGGTCCAGGGCTTCAAGGTCAACCTGCAGGCCCATGCGCCCGGCCATGGCCGTGAGGTGCACGATGCCATTCGTACTGCCGCCAATGGCCAGCAGCACACGCATGGCGTTTTCGAAAGCCTTTTCGGTGAGGATCTTGTCAATCGTCAATCTGCTGCGGGCCATTTGCACCGCCTGCGCGCCGGTGAGTTCGGCTATGCGCACACGGTCTGCCGTCACTGCCGGCGGGCTGGCGCCGCCGGGCACGGTGATGCCCAGGGCTTCGGCGATGCAGGCCATGGTGCTGGCTGTCCCCATAACCGAACAGGTGCCCACACTGGCGACGAGTTCGGCGTTCACCTCCTGCACCTCGGCCTGGTCAATCTCACCCGCGCGAAAACGGCCCCAATAGCGGCGGCAATCGGTGCAAGCCCCTACCCGTTCACTCCGGTGGCTGCCGGTCAGCATGCTGCCCGTGATCAACTGAATGGTGGGCAGCCCGGCCGAAGCCGCACCCATCAACTGCGCGGGCACGGTCTTGTCGCAGCCGCCGATCAGCACCACGGCATCCATGGGCTGCGCGCGGATGAGCTCCTCGGTGTCCATGGACATGAGGTTGCGCAGGTACATGCTGGTGGGCTGCGAAAAGCTCTCGTGCAAAGAGATGGTGGGGAAGTCCATCGGCAAACCACCGGCCAGCATCACACCGCGCTTCACAGCTTCCAGCAGCGCCGGCATGTTGCCGTGGCAAGGGTTGTAGCTGCTGGCGGTATTGGCGATGCCGATCACAGGCCGCTCAAGTGAATCATTGGTGTAGCCGGCACCCTTGATGAAAGCCTGCCGCAAAAAAAGCGAGAAGCCGGTATCGCCATAGTTGGTCAAACCGCGGCGCAGGCCTTGCACCGCGCCGGTGGTGTCGTCGGCACCAGCGTTCGCTGAGTTCACGGTGTTCTTGGTGTTCTTGCTGTTCTTGGACTTCTTGCGGTCTTCGCTCATGGGCCTGCCGGTGCGGTGTTGATAATCAATTGTCCCTTGCCACCAAGAACACCGGAGACCGACCATGCCCTTGCCCTCCTCTTTCACATGCCGCCGCAGCCTGCTGGCCACCACCTTTGCAGCCCTGGCCGCACTGTGCCTGCCTGGCGTGGCGCTGTCGCAGACCTACCCCGACAAAGCAGTGAAGCTGGTGGTGCCCTACCCGCCCGGCGGCGCCACGGATGTGATCGGCCGCGTGCTCGCGCAGAAGCTAGGGGCGGCGCTGGGCCAGCAGTTTGTCGTCGAGAACCGCGCCGGGGCTGCGGGCAGCCTGGGCGCCGGCCAAGTGGGCAAGGCTACGCCCGACGGCTACACGCTGCTGATGGGCGCCCTCACCAGCCATTCCATCAGCGCTGCCCTGAACGCGGCCACAGTGCCCTACGACATCAACAAGAGCTTCGCCCCGGTGTCCATTGTTGGCAATGTGCCCCTGGTGTTTGTGGTGAACCCCGAGGTAAAGGCCACCAGCCTGGGCGAGCTGATCGCGCTGGCCAAAGCCCAGCCGGGCAAGCTGGCCTTTGCCTCGGCCGGCAATGGCTCGCCGCAGCACCTGGCTACCGAGATGTTCAAACGCATGGCCGGTGTGGACGTGCTGCACGTGCCCTACAAAGGCAGCGGTCCCGCCATGACCGACCTCATGGGCGGCCAGGTGCAGGCCATGATTGAAACCGCGCCGGCGGCCCAAGGCCACATCAAAAACGGCAAACTGCGCGCGCTGGCCACCACCACCAGTGGCCCCGTGGCATCGCTTCCCGGCGTGCAAACGGCAGCGCAGGCAGGCCTGCCGGGCTTCGAAGTGAGCTCGATGTTTGGCATCCTGGCGCCTGCCGGCACAGCCGATGCTGTGATCACCAAGCTCAACACCGCGCTCAAAACCATCCTGGCCGACAGCGAGGTACGCGACCAGTTGCTGGCACAAGGCGCCATCGCCACCCACACCACGCCGGCCGAAGCAGCCAAAGCCATTCAGGCCGAATTCGCGAAGTGGGACAAGGTCATCAAGGACGGCAACATCAAGGCTGACTGAGATTAAAGAGCCCCGCCCCATCGCCATTGCGATTGCCGGCCTTCTGGCCCTGGCCATTGCCATGGGCATTGGCCGTTTTGCCTTTACGCCGCTGCTGCCCATGATGTTGCACGACGGCGTGGTGGACCTGCCCGGCGCCAGCTGGCTGGCCACGGCTAACTACCTGGGTTACTGGCTTGGCGCCATGGGCTGTGCGCTGCAGCCCTGGCTGTGGCGCCGATGGGGTCTGCAGCCGCTGCGCCACACGGCGATGGTGCGCACCGGCTTGGTCGCCACCGTGCTGCTCACGTTGGGCATGGCGCTGCCTTGGTCCGGCGCTTGGGTGCTGTGGCGCGGCTTGGCGGGCGTGGCCAGTGCCGTGGTTTTTGTCTACGTTTCCGGGTGGTGCCTGGCGCGGCTCAGCGCGCTGGGTGCACCGTCGCTGGCGGGCATCATCTTCGTCGGCCCTGGCCTGGGCATTGCCTTCAGCGGCTTGGCGGCTAGCGCGATGGTGGCAAACAACCTGCGCGCCACCACGGGCTGGGCCGCGTTGGCCTTGCTGGCGCTCGTGCTGACGGCCTTCACATGGCCGCAACTGACCGGCACGGTGAAGCAGCCCGCAGGCCTGCCCACCGATGAAGACGTTCAACCCCACACCACCACCGCCGCCTTCGCTTTGGCTTATGGCCTGGCCGGCTTTGGCTACATCGTCACCGCCACCTTCTTGCCCGTGATCGCGCGGCAGGCGCTGCCGGGCTCTGTTTGGCTCGATCTGTTTTGGCCGATCTTCGGCATCGGCGTTGCGGCCGGCGCACTTATCACCGTGCGCGTGCCGGTGCGCTGGGACCGGCGCCACCTGCTCATGGCCTGCTACGCCATGCAGGCGGTGGGCATTTTGATGAGCGTGTGGTGGCCCACGCTGGCGGGCTTTGCGCTCGGCAGCCTGCTGCTGGGCCTGCCCTTCACCGCCATCACGCTGTTCGCCGTGCAAGAAGCGCGGCGCCTGTGGCCACACAACCCATCCACCTTCATCAGCCTCATCACAGCCGCCTACGGCCTGGGGCAGATTGCCGGCCCACCGATGGTGGCCTGGCTGCTCAAACGCAGCGCCAGCCCCGCTGAAGGCTTCTCTACATCGCTGCTCACTGCAGCAGCAGCGCTTGTGCTTGGGTTGATGATCTACGCGGCGCTGGAGCGGCGTGCACCTCTCGGTGCAAGCCCGCAGCAAACTGGCTGAGAACCCTGTGGCGTCGCTTGAATACCTGCCATCAGCGCCGACCGCTTCCATTGGCAGACGCAGAACAGCGCCGGGCCGGACACACCGAGCGGGCGTCGGTATCTGGAAAGCGACAACAACGGCTGGCAGTTTCAGCTGTTCGTGCGGCCGCGCAAGGGTGACCCGTACCGGGCCTGTGGGCGGGTGAGGCTGGAATCGGCTGAGGGGGATCGGTCGATGAGTGTGATTTGGAAGCTGGAGGTGGCGCTGCCGGCTCGGCTATTCAAGTTGTTCAGTGTGTTGCGAGGTCAGTGAGGTAGACGTAGTGGCCTGTGGCCGAACGACGGCAAGCGCCAATGCTCCCCCCTCGAAGCTCATCAAGTCCGCGGCAAATCAGACCCTTCTACTAGTCCAAACTCTGCTTGGCCAATCGCTCATGTACGTTAAGCGTCTGCAAGTCGATTGCTAGCAAGGAGCTGTCACCAATGTTGCAGCTGCCTGTCGCAGTATGGTGATTGCGCTATTTCAAGCGCAAGGCACTCTTCCACTCCGGTGCCTGCCACTCCCAGACGTGAACCTCCTCGAACGTCTTGGGCAGGAGCATGCGACCAATCTCGATGCTCGCCGACAGCGGAGTCGCCGGATGGATGTGCACGACTCGGACGCCGGCAGCGAAGAGATGCTGCAAGAACGCGTTGAAGCTCGTGCGGAACTGCTGAAGGTGCGCGTCCTTGCGGATGATGCCGCGGCCCGGAGCCACCGCCTCGAACTCGACCAGCACGCGTCCAACGGGGTGCTGAGCTTTGCCTGAGAGGCTCACCACCGCGGAGACTTCCCTTGGAAGCGTCTTCGGAACGTCGAAGGTGTACTGAGGCTCTGGGCAGGCGTCACGAGCATCCCAGAGCCATTTTTCGCCGGGAAGATCTAGGACGGCGGCCGGCGTCTTGTCGCCGATGAGCGCGCCGAGCTTCATCAGCATGGGAATGGGCGCGAATCCGGCGATGGTCAGATGTGCGGCGCCACCGCGGGTGGTAAGCGCGGGAAGCACTCGCTGCTCGTACTGCTGCGTGAGTGCACGCTGGGCGTTCCTCCAGAAGTCCGGGTCGTTGTCCTGAAGGTGGAAGTTACTCTGGTCGATGTGGATGGCGGTGAATGTCGGAAACAGCTTGAAGTTGCTGTTCGTGAGCATCGCATAGTGGATGTCCCGCACCTCGACTACGGGCACATTGGCCCCAACGGGAAACGACATGATGAGCGGCGTACTCTCGACCACACCAGTGGCCGAGTAGATGAGCTGGATCCGTGCTTCATGTTCGCGCTTCATCGCGCGCAGCTGTTCGGCCGTGAACTCGTTGCTCCGGCCATCGCGATCGATGCGGGCATGGCAGTCGAAGCACGCGAGCATGAGGTTGCTCGGGTCAGCGGCGAGCCTCTCTGACTCGCCTGGAACGCCACGAGCCCCAGCAGGGCTGTCGGCAATGATGTGGGCGTACTCGCCGACATTGCATTTGGCCTTGGTCAGGAAGTCCCGGTCCACCGTCTTGCAGCAACCCCGGAACTCGCATCTGCCGGCCGCCGCAATCCACAGGTCGCGTCGCACCGGCGTCGGGATGTAGGCGCGCTCAACTGTCCTGGTCAAGGCCTTCGACTTAACGCTGCCGCTAGGCGCTTTCTTTGCGGACATTCTTGTTCTCCAGCTTCAATTCTCGCAGCGCGCCGCGTCGACTCAGCGTCCAGACACGAATGCAGTGCGTACCGACGATCGGAAAGAACAGGCGGTCCCCCTCGAAGGTGTCGCCGGCGACGGCCTGTTGCCAGTCGTCCCGATCAACACCAGACGGCGTGGGGTCACGCTCGGGATGCGTATGCCAAAGGCCAAGGTAGGCGGAGGTGCTGTGCTCCTTCAGCCACCGCTGGCGAGCCACCTGCTCGTGCTTGCGCGACCGGAAGAAATTGAACCGGCTGCGGCGGTCAGTTTTTTGGGGCGTTGAGACCTCGTCGACGACGACGTCGTGCGAGTCGAGCAGGTGCCGTCCCATCATTACGCCGCCCGCCTCCCTATCCCACCACCGGCGTTGTGCGAACGCCTGCATCTGCTTGATTGCAGGCTCAACGATGATTAGCCGCTGCCTGGGCGTAACGCGATAGACCAGCTTCACGCCGACGGCTCCTCCGGCGCGCGGCAGTGACGGCAGGGGCGGCCGAAAACCATGCGAGTAGCTTCCTCGAATGACGTCGTCCGTGCCGCCTGGAACCACGGCGTCGTCCGCAAACCGTGCTTTGCGGCAGCCGTTCCCTCACCAACCCAGAAGCGGTAAGAGGGCTTGCGCGCCTCGTCTCCAGCCGCCACGGAGGTCATTGCCGAAAGCAGGTGCTCGGCCGCCAAGAGGCCTGTTCTGCGCGACTGGATGGGCCCGAAGGGCACGAACGCCCCGGCGCATCCCGTGAGGTTCCGGGTAACCGGCTGGTTCGGCTCGAGTAAAGAAGTTCGAGACGCCTGGGATGGCAGCCCCTCGTCATCGCGGTAGGCGCAGTCGAGGCAGCCCTCGCCCTTGGTCCACATCAGCACCGAGTGGCCTCCGAGGTCCATCGCCTCGAGCCACGTAAAGACCACCGGCATGTCGTAGCGCTGGTCCTTGAGCACTCGCGAGAACGACCGCTCCAGGGAGGGAGCACCGAACGCAAGCACGATTCCGTTGTACTGGCGGAGGTCGGCAGTCTTGAACCACTCCTGCGCGGTTGTGGTGACCGGGGTGACGCTCAGGCCCGGATACCGCCGTTCCAATGCGAACTTGTGGCCAAAGGGCTTTTCGGTATCTACGTAGAGCGGGGGCAGGAGGTGTCGGAAGACGTTGTCCGCCGAGTACTCGTCGTAGTCGACCACCGTGAGCCTTCCAACGCCTGCCGCGGCCAACGTATCCACAACAACGCTGCCAACGGCGCCTGCCCCGAGCACAGCCACGTGCTTTCCGAACAGCTCGAGCGAAGCGCCTCCGCGCTCCCGCATGTATTGAGGTGCATGCCGGCGCATGGTCAGCGGCGTGACGGGCGCACTCTTGTCGATGGCGCCGCCGCGCGCGCCGAAGACCGCAGCGACAAGCGACAGGCCGCCTGCCTGGCGCGGTACCGAAACCAACAGCGCCAGCTGCTTGGGTGAATTCTTCGACGGGCCGAGAAGCTGGTCCCAGAGCTTCAACTGCTCGGGCGTGAGCAGTTGGTGCACAGCTTCGATGAAGGCCGGCGACAGCTTGGCGGGCTTCGCCGGGGGCAGGTCCAGCGCATCCAGGTGCACGTACAGCGCTCGTTGTCCGGCAAGCTTCTCTTCCCTGACGTCCCAAGGCAGGTCGGCTTCAGGTTCGACGAAGTACCACTTCGGCGTCTTCAGCCTGGAGTTGACGAACCCCTTGACCATGCGCGAGGTCCCGTCCACCTCGAAGTAGACGCGGGAGCGCAGCGAACTAGGCAGGTGCAGCCAGTAGCCCTCCAGCTCATTGAAGAACTTAGCGTAGCCGGTAGCCGCGTCGGCCGCAGACTTCTCAAGTAGGTCGTAGGCCTTCAGCGCGGCGTGTGCCACGACTTCTGCAGGCCGGTCGAGGTCCAGCGACAACCCCTGGCCATCGTCGATGCACACGGTTCCCGAATAACTGACGTGCGCAAGGGGCGAGGTCGGCGGCTGTGTCGCGACCCAGGGAAGGCGCAGGTGCGCCTCGTGGCAGTCGATGTAGACGGGCCACTTGCGCGTGGCACCCGTGAACTCCACGGCCAGAAATGTCGGCCTGGATTCCTCCAAACGCACCACTTCGACGCCGCGCACAGCGCACGCGGTCTTCACCGCTTCGAACGCGCCATCGACCTTTTCCGTCAAGCGGAGTTACCGGTGCTGATGACCGCTGGCGCGACCACCTTCGCCGTCTCAGCCTTCTCGGGAATCTTGAAGTCGTCGCCGAACTGCTTCTTCAGACCTTTGCAGGCGTCCTCAGGCAGCTCTTCGTCGTAGGCCTCCTGCAGGGCGTCCCGCAGTGACTCGAGCCGCTCCTTGAAGTCCGTCATCTGGGCAGCGGTGCGCTTGGCCATCAAGTCGATGTACGGCTGAACCGGCAGCGGAACCTTGAGACGCTCGTGCCAGCCGCCATCGTCGCGGTACTCGCTGGTGAAGTTGTCCAGCATCGTCTGGACCCAGTCCAGCATCGCCAGCAGGTCGACGGGTTTGCCAGACGTGCTGAAGTTCGGCTTGAACCACTTCAGCGCCGACAAGGTCAGCGCGATGCTCAGCGGCGCGCCGGAGCCCGAGAACTGCCAATGGCGCCAGCGCTTCAGGTAGCGGATGCAACGGCGGTACTGCGCCAGCTCTTCCGAGTCGTCGAACGCGCTGCACACCAGCTTGGTCAGGCCCTTCGGGTCAGACGCTTCCCAGATGCGGTGCTCCTGGGCGGAGTTCTCCTTGCCCTTGGCGAGGTAGAGAGTCCCGCTGGCATCCTGGCTGTAGATGGCCAGGTCGACGTGATAGGCCGTCTCGCCGCCGCTGATGTAGTTGACAGTCACGCACGGCCGGCGAATCTCGACCGTGCGGAAGTTCGTGTCTACCGCGTCACGCACCTTCTTCTTGAGCACGACCGGGTCGGGGTACTTGTCCTGGTTGCAGTCGAAGATGAGTCCGACGTCGATGTCGTAGTTGCCGTCCAGGGGCACCACGCCCGTGTGCATGGAGTAACTGCCCTGGTTGAAGTTGGTGAAGGTCGGCACGTCGTCGCCGAGGTTGCCCCTCAACGCCTTGATGATGGTTTCGCGCTTCTCGCGGAGCGTGGCCTTCTCGTCGTCGTCATCGAAGCAGATGGCCTTGTGGAAGTCCTCGAACTGCTTTTGCACTGCTGGCATCTTCTCGTCCCTGTCGTCAAAGAGGCAGGCCGCGACTTCCGCAAGGAGGCCCAGACCAAAAGAGTGGATTCATGACTGTGTTGTTAGGTCACGAATGAGCATAGTCTACAACGTTTGACACTATATGGGCTAGTCATTGTCAATGCATGACACTACCTATAGTGTGCTGCGACGCAACAGAAGGGAGTGGTGTTGGCTGTTTTGAAAGATAGAAGTGTCCTGAGTATCAATAGAACTCTTGGAACACTGGTATCGACTGGTCGATCACGCTTTCGACTGATGGTTCTGACGAACCCACAACGTGAAAGAGCAGACCTCCGACAGCATTTCAGAGGCAATCCATGAACTAGCCCCCTGAATCCCCGGACACGGTCCCTCCGTTATCTTTACGGACAGGAGAAGGACTGTGAGTACGACTAGGCATACGAATAGCAGCAAAGACGGCGTGCAGGTTGTCATCACAGACCAGCGCCGAAGGCGCTGGTCTGTGGCCGAGAAGGCCGCGTTGGTGGCGCGCACCTACGAACCTGGCATGAGCGTGTCGCTGGTCTCGCGTGAGAGCGGCGTTGCAGCCAGCATGCTGTTCCAGTGGCGCAAGCTTGAGCGTGAAGGCGCACTGGTTGCCGTGGGTGCCGGTGAGGCGGTGGTGCCTGCTTCGCAGCTCGTGGCCGCCCGTGAAGAGATCAAACGTTTGCAGCGGGTGCTGGGCAAGGTGACGCTGCAAAACGAGATCCTCAAAGAGGCGGTGGAGTATTCCGTCGAAAAAAAGTGAATTGCGCGCTCGCCCTTGCTACCCAAGGATCAAACATGAGCGCGGTGTGCCAAGCCCTGGGTGTGGCGCGTTCGAACGTGCACGTCAAGGCCACACGGGATACGAGTTGGCGCGATGGTCGGCGCGGCCGCACTGCCAGC
The DNA here is from genome assembly GCA_965249635.1 of Rubrivivax sp. Taxonomy (GTDB): domain Bacteria; phylum Pseudomonadota; class Gammaproteobacteria; order Burkholderiales; family Burkholderiaceae_C; genus Rubrivivax. The sequence continues at coordinate 2,368,584 of OZ252249.1, forward strand.
GATGACACCGCGTTGGTGGCCGAAATTCGTGAGCACATTGCGGACCTGGCCAGCTATGGATACCGACGTGCCACAGCATTGGTGAACACGAGCCGCAAGCGCACAGGCCTGCCGCCCGTGAACCACAAGCGCGGCTACCGCGTGATGGCCCAGCATCAGTTGCTGTTGCCCAAGACGCCCAGGCGCGTGCACAGCCGTCGCCACGACGGACGCGTGGCCGTCGATCACAGTGACACGCGCTGGTGCTCGGACGGCTTCGAGATTGCGTGTCAATCTGGAGAGGTTGTCGCGGCCACGTTCACCAAGGACTGCTGTGATCGAGAAATCGTAGCCTGGCGCGCATGGCCTGGGCGCGGCTTACCTGGTGAGCCCGTTCGGGAGATGTTGATTGAGGCCGTCGAAGCGCGATTCGGCAGCGTCGACGCAGTTCCGAGTGATCACACCTTGGAATTCTTGAGCGACAACGGTGGCGCGTACATCGCGCACGACACCAAAGAGATCGCAAAGTCACTTGGTTTGAAGCCGGTTACCACGCCAGTGTGCAGCCCACAGAGCAACGGCATGGCCGAGAGCTTCGTCAACACCTTCAAACGAGACTACGTGCCCCGCATGGACACGCGCGACGCCGCCACCGGAAGTTGTCAAGCTAGTTGTCGCATGAAGGGATCAAGTCAAGCTGCCTTTTGGCAGGCTTCGGGCTCCTTTGTTTCAGGCTTATCTGGGTTGAGGTGAACGGCGCCGATGAAGGTCCAGTTTCGGGTTTGCTTTGACCACCGCTGCGGGTGTTTTAGGCGCGCGGCCTCATAGAGTTCTTCGCGTGCTTGCAGCAAGGCTTTGTCGATCTGCGCATGACGCTGCGTCGGGGTCACGAACTGGATGGCACTGTGCCGGTGGCTGTCGTTGTACCAATGCACCAGCTCGGTCACCCAGCGCCTGGCTTGCAGCAGATCAGCAAACGGCTTGAGCGGGAACTGCGGCCGGTACTTCAAGGTTTTGAACAAGGCTTCCGAGTACGGGTTGTCGTTGCTCACCGCAGGGCGGCTGCGGCTGTGCGCCACGCCCAGGCGCTGCATGGTGGCCAGCATGGTTTGGCCCTTCATGGGCCCGCCGTTATCGGAGTGCACAGTGACCTGCTTGGCCTTGATCCCCTGGCGCAGGCAGATGTCTTCCAGCAGCGCTGCGCTGTGGTGGGCGCTCTCACAATCGAAGACTTGCCAGCCCACCACCTTGCGGCTGAAGAGGTCCACAAACAGGTACAGGTAGAAGAACAGGCCACGCACCTGGGTGGGCAAATAGGTGATGTCCCAGCAGTAGATCGTGTCGGGCTGCGTGGCCACCAGGGCGCGGGGTTTGCTGCGCCTTTGCGGCACGCGCTCCAGGCGGCGGTGAGCCAACTGCCCGGCTTGGCGCAGCAGCCGGTACAGCGTTGACTCGCTGGCCAGGTACAGGCCCTGATCGGCCAAGCGCGGCACGATCTGGCTGGGCGGCAGGTCTTTGTAGGCTTGGCTGTTGAGCATGGCCAGCGCCGCCAGGCGTTCAGTCTCAGTGAGCTTGTTGGGCGGCTCGTTGTGGTTGCGCCGTTCAGGCGTTCGCCGGTCGCCGGCATACAGCGCGTTCTTGCTCGCATCCACCCAGCGCTGCACGGTGCGTGCAGCAAGCCCAATGATCGCGCAGGCCTTGTGCAGCCGTGCACCGGCGCTGCACGCTTGGTCAACCAACTGCAACAGGCTTGTGCGCTGCGCCAAGGAGCTCATGTGTCCTCGTCCTCGGACTGCTGCTGCATCAAGGCCTGGAACTTTTTTTGAAGAACCAGCAAGGCCGCAGCCTCGGCCAGCGCGCGGTCTTTGCGGCGCATCTCGCTCTGCAATTTGTCGTGTCGACCTTGCAGCTCACGCAGCAACGTGTTGGCCCGGCGCTGCTCGGCGGGGCTGGCCACAGCACCCAGAGCTGCCGCGCAAAAGGCCTCGCGCCACTGGACCAGTTGGTGTTCAAACAAACCCTTCTCGCGGCACCAGGCATGCAGCGCCGGCCCTGTCAAGGCGTGGCTCTCGTTCAGGGCCGACAGCCGCTGGGCAGGGCTCCACTGGTCGACGGGCAGGTCGCCGCTCCGGGTTGGCGCATGCGCCAACCCGGGGCCTGCTGAACGCGAGCGTTTGAGCCAGCCTTTGAGCGTTCCCAAGGACATGTTCAGATCAGCGGCAACCGATTCCAAGGTGCGCGAACCGCGCGCGTGGGCCTTGCTCAGTGCTTGCTCAATGAACTCTGGTGAATGTTGATTTCTCTGCATTTGTCGTCGCTCCAGCGCGGATCATCCGCTTGAAAGGAGAAGCGACAACTAGTCTGACGCCGGGGGCCACGGTGCTGGCGCAGCTTCCGGCTGCATTCGAACACTTCAACGAAGTGCATCCGCACTCGAGCTTGAAGATGATGTCACCGCGGGAGTTCAGGAAACACCAACGAAACCTTGCTGAGCAAACCATGCGCCTTGCTCAGCAACTTGAAACCCCTCAGGCGCTACATTGCGGATGAACCGTGTCTGGTATTGCGGGGGCAAGACCAGTGGGGTGGTGGCTGAGGTGTCGGTTGCAGAGCAGATCAATGCCCGTGCAACTTCTCCTGCAGCCAGACCTTGATCAGTGACTGGTAGGGCACATCGCGGGCGTTGGCAGCCACCTTGATGCTGTCTAGCAAGTGCTGAGGCAACCTCAATGAGATCGTCTTTGTTGAGGGCCGCAGGTTGGGCAGCCTGACTTTTTGAGCCTTAGACCAGTCGACATGCTCCGTGGAGTCATGCGACTCCCAGTAGGCACGCTCTTGCGTCTCCGTCTTGAAGCGGGGGACCGGCTGCTTAGCTGCTGGCTTGTTCATAAACAACGCGCTCCTTCTTGTGCATGTCGCGAGCGGAGATCACACGAATTCTCTGGCCCGATCGACGCAAGGTGAATGTGATGTGCAGCAATCGTTGACCGTTCGTCCTGCCCAACGCATGAAACCGCAGTTCGTTCTGGCTGTGTGGGACGTCGTCCAACACAAGCAAGGGCTGATTGAAAAAAACCTGTTCGGCTTCGGCCATGGTGACGCCGTGCTTCTCGTTCTTACGAGCGTTGCCTGCATCCCATTCAAAGCCAACCACGGCCTCAAGATCGATCATGATCTGTATATTATCAACATGTACAAGTGAGTGTCGAGGCCTGCTGATGGGTTCTGCCGATAGTGCGCATCGAGCAGCTCACTCTGCCTCACTACGACGTACGGAATACCGTCAGAAGCGCTGTTGCTCGGGTTGGCGAAGACGTCGTACTGGGCCATCAGCCGTTCACCAAGGCCGCAGGTCGGCGCCTGGGACGCCGTGCGCTGCAAAGCGGGTGTTCTGCGCAGCAATCCAGTTGCCAAACTCGGCCTCGAACGCCTTCTTGCAATCGGCGCGGTCGATGACGAGCGACTTGCTGCGAAGCTGCAGTTCCAAAGCTATGGCCCCCGGCGTCAGACTAGTTGTCGTCACTCCAGCGCGGATCATCCGTTTGAAAGGAGAAGCGAGAACTGGTCTGACGCCGGGGGGCACCTGTCACAAAGCAGACATCCAGTCCTGGCAAAGTAATTCCGGGGTAACGCGCATTGGATCTGTCCCCAAGGAGTTCGCCATACAGCCCGCCATCAACGCTCTTCAAATTTCGGCCCTGTTCACGACGGTGGTGTCCATCGCTGTCGCCATGGGCTTGGGTGCCTTAATCGGCTTGGAAAGGCAGGCACGCCAGCGCACCGCCGGGCTGCGCACCAACACGCTCGTTTCCGTTGGCGCTGCTTTATTCGTCGATCTGGCACATCGCCTCAACGGCTTTCCGGCCTCGGTTCACGTGCTGGCTTATGTCGTCTCCGGCGTCGGCTTTTTGGGCGCGGGCGCCATCATGAAGGAAGGTCTCACGATTACGGGGCTGAACACGGCCGCAACGCTGTGGTGTTCAGCCGCCGTCGGAGCTTGCGCCGGGGCGCAGCAGCTCAGTATTGCAGGGGTGGGAGCGCTTTCCGTTCTGATGATCAACACCCTGCTTCGCCCAGTTGCCAAACGCATCGGCCGCCAGCCGATGCTGGACGCTCCCACCGAGGCGGCCTATCTGATCCAGGTGTTTGTGATCAGCGACGCAGCAGCACATGGCGTCATTCTGAAGCGCTTGGTGAGCTGGCTACACGCCATCGGCTGCGAAAGCCGCGACATCGAATACGAGAGCTTTGGGCATGATCGCGTGCTCATTCAGGTGACTTTGATCTCATCGACTGTGCTTGCCGATGAGCTCAACAAGGTCACGGCTCGTGCATCAACCTTGCCGGGCGTGGCTCACGCGTACTGGGTCGTGAGTGGCGACGAGTGACCACGAAGTTCGGTCAGCTCGAGGTCAATGCTGACCTCTAAAGCGGCGCGGCGAAAAGGCCGCGCGACGCAGGGCACACGTCTGCTGGCAGCAATCAAGGCGATTGAGGCACGAAGCACGGCTTGAGACCGCCATCAATCAGGTGTTCCCGGCGCTATCGGCGGATGCTCCCGCAAACTTTGCTGAAAGGCCTGCTGCATCTTTTGCATAGGCTCTAACACCCAGCTTTGTTCGACAAGGACGTTGCGGCTTTCCTTGGGGTCGCGCAACAGATCGAACAGGTACGGGGACTCCAACTTGATCGGTCCGTCATTCGGTTCCCGCTCCCACATCAGGTGCAGTTTCCACTGCCGCCATTTCAGGGCGCGTAGCTCCTGCTTGATGTAGAACGGAAAGCCCTCGCGCCGCGATTTGCTGCTGGGGTTGCGCAGGAACGGTGTCTGGTCTATGCCATCGATTGGGCGGTCCGCGGGAATGGGTGCGCCAGCGATGCTGGCCAAGGTGACGAACAGGTCCACCACATGCACCATCTCATTGCTGATGGTGCCTGCCGGAATCTGGCCGGGCCAGCGCAGGATGCAGGGCACGCGCAGCCCCCCTTCCATCGCCGTGTGGTACGTGCCCTCCCAATAGCCTGCGGTGCCTCTGTCGGGTAGACGGAACTCAGGGCCGTTGTCGCTGGCGAAGATGAACAGCGTGTCCTTGGACATGTCCAAGCGGTCCAGCTCGTCCAGCAAAACGCCGACGCGATGGTCCATCTCCATCATGCTGTCTGCAAAGTCGCCCACACCGCTGCGGCCGGCGAAATCGGGGTGCGGCAAGGTGGGAAAGTGCAGGTGCGTGAGCGGCACGTACAAGAAGAACGGTTGCTGGGTGCCTGCCTGGCGCTGCAGGAAGGCGATGGAACGCTCGATCAATTCCGAATCGATCAGGCGGCGCGCCTGGATGTCATAGACCTTCACATCTTCGGAAGGCGCCCCGCTCTTGCCTTGCATGACCATGGGGATGGTGGCGACGCTGGGGTCGAACCCTGGCGTTTCCGTATGCCGGGACTCGTGCGAGGTGCGCGGGATGCCGTACCACTCATCGAAGCCACGTGCATTGGGCAGCCGTTGCTGCAAGTCGCCCAGATGCCACTTGCCGAACATCGCGGTCGCGTAGCCCTGGGCCTTGAGCAGTTGGGGCAACAGCACTTCCCACCGTGTCACGCCATGCGGCACACCCGGCGGCTGCGATTGCACACCGCCGGTACGAATGGGGTGGCGGCCCGTCATCAGGGCACTGCGGGTGGGGATGCAATCGCTCTCGACGTTGAAGTTCTGCAGCAGAAGGCCTTGCGCCGCCAGTGCGTCAATGCGCGGCGTGGGCGCACCGCGCAAGGCGCCGCCGCCATAACAGCCCAGTTCACCCCAGCCGAGGTTGTCCGCCAATACCAGCACGATGTTTGTCATGAGAAATTCCTGGTCAAGTCAATTTAGCGATTCAACCACCGCGAAAGCAAAGGCGTGCAGCAGCCGGTCTACCATCGAGCCATGACGCCCGGCCAGCTGAACCACGAAGTGCGCTTCACGCAGGTGGCGTCGGGCGCGCGCATTGCCTGGGCCCGAAGTGGGCGGGCTGGTGCGCCGGTGATGATCCGCACCCCGCATTGGCTCACGCATGTCGAACATGACCTGCGCTCGTCGATGTGGCGGTCGTTGATCGAGCGCCTGGGTCGGCAGATGGAGATCGTGCGCTACGACGAGCGCGGTTGTGGCTTGTCCAGTGCCGACGAGGTGCCACTGTCTCTGGACACCTCGCTGGAAGAACTCCATGCTGTGGTCGCCGCCCGCGGCGCGGCGCGCTTTGCCCTGCTGGGCATCTCCCGTGGTACGCCAGCAGCCGTCGCCTTTGCGGCACAGCACCCAGACCGCGTGTCCCACCTGGTGCTGCTGGGGGGCGCCATCACGGGCTTGATGCACCGCCAGGTCACGCCCGATGTACTGGCCTTTCATGAAGCACGGCTGCGCCTGTGTGAACTGGGCTGGGGTCGTAAGGACCCTGGCGTGCAGCAGATGTTCACCAGCGGTTTCATGCCGGACGCCAGCGCCGAACACACGGCGTCGTTCAATGAGCATCAGCGTATCAGCTGCGACGGCGTGCGCGCAGCAGCCATCTGGCGCGCCCATGCCGACATGGACGTGCGCGGCTGTGCCCGCACCGTGCGTGTGCCCACCTTGGTGCTCCACAGCGAAGGCGACCTGGCCGTACCCGTGTCCCTGGGGCATGAATTGGCAGCGGCCATTCCGAATGCCCGCTTCGAGGCGCTGCAATCGCGCAACCACATTCCGCTGGTGCCTGAGCCTGAAGTCGACCGCCTGTGCCAGCTGGTGACGGCGTTCGTCACCGAGGCTGCGGCACGGCCTGCGCTGACACCCGCTGAGCGGGCCTTGGCCGCCCTGGTCGGCCAAGGGTTGGACAACCTGCAGATCACGGCCCACCTGGGGCTGGCCGAGAAAACGGTGCGCAACCGCCTTTCTGCGCTGTATGCCAAGCTGGGCGTGGAAGGCCGCGCTATGGCGGTGGTCAGGGCGCGCGAGCTCGGCCTGTAGGACTGTCTCGCCGCCTGCAGGCCGGGCAGCTTCGGGACACGTTGCGGCGGCTCGGGACACTTGTCCTGTGGTCGGCGGTGCGCAGGCGCGCTGCAATGGCGCATTGCCACCCGATTCGCCACCCGAGAAGCCGCCATGTTCATCCAACGCCCCGATGCCGAACTTCATGTCCTGAGCTTTGGCCAAGGACCGCTCACCCTGCTGGCGATGGGCGGCTGGATCGCCAGCGGCGAAATCTGGTTCGATCTGTTCGGGCACTTGCCACACTGGCGCTGCGTTGCTATCGACCACCGAGGGTCCGGTTCCACCACGCACCGTGGCCCCATCACCCTGGACGCCATGGCCGACGACGTGCTGGCCGTGGCCGACGCATTGGGCTTGCAGTCCTGCTTGCTGGCCGCCGAGTCTTCCGGCGCTGCTGTGGCCCTGCGTGCAGTGCAAAAGGCGCCTTCCCGCTTTTTGGGACAGGTGCTGGTCGGGTCCAAGTGGCAGCGGCCCGATGTGGCGGCGCAAGACAACTTCATTGCGCAGCTGCAACGGGACTACCCCGCCACGCTGCGCGGCTTTGTGAACCACAGCCTGCCGGAAACGCCCAGCCCTGAACTGCGGCACTGGGCCTTGCGGAGTTTGCTGCGCACGGATGTAGCCGAGGCGGTGGAGCTGTTGCGGTGTCAACGCCAAGTGCCGCCAGACGACACGCCGCCGCGCTTGGACTTGCCGACCTTGCTGCTGCATGGCACCCAGGACCACATCGTGCCCCTGGCTTCCTCCCGCCAGTTGGCAGCGCATCTCACGCAGTGCGAGCTGCACGAACTGCCCGGTCTGGGCCACGTGCCCATCGTCACGGCGCCGGGTGACACGGCCTTGCGCATCGACACCTTTGGCCAGCGTCTGACGCTGGTCGACGCAGCGGCCCGACGGCTGCCTTGATTTCCCCACCACCACCGGAACAGCTTGCGGCTGTCAGCGGCACGCCGCAATGGCAGTGGGTGACCAACGACCTGCCCAACTTCGCAAGCGGCGGTGTGACCCTGATGCTGTCGCAGCTGACCTGAAAGTGCTGGGGCCGCGCCCAGCCGGCACGGCCTCTCAGGGCAAGGCAGACGGCCCGCGCGCGATCCGCTCAAGGATGCCACGCGCGTCGATTTCGGCGCTGAGCGCCTGGTCGAAAGGCGAGCGACACAGGCCAGCATGCTCGTACTGCAGGTTCTCGTACAGCTCCGCAGTCGATGGAAAGTTCAGCAGCACAAAGTCAAGCGCCGTGTCCTTGTCCAGGGTGCGCAGTTCGTCGGCCAGGTGGCGCACGATGGAGCGGTACTGGTCGGCATCGCACGCCTGCAGCTGGGTTTCCAGTTGAGCCAACATCTGCGACAAAGTCAAAACAACGCGCAGGCGCTCAGGTATGCGGATGGGTTGAGCAGACAACATCGTTCAGTCCTTTTCTCGCGCAGCCGGACGGATTCCAGCCCACCTCCTTGAAATGGGGGCTCGGGCGGCCATCTCAAGGCTGGACGAGCAACCGCGCACAATCCTGCGGCACGGACCTTCAGGAGCTACTTTGCATGACCGCCATTTCCCGCCACCGCTGGGCACCACTAACGCTGCTGCTTGCCCTGGCCGCCGCAAGCGCCCACGCCGAGACGCTGGGCGAGGTCGATACGGTGTTCAAGTTCATTGGCCCGGACCACAAAATCGTCGTCGAGGCGTATGACGACCCGCGCGTCGCCGGGGTGACGTGTTTTGTGTCGCGCGCTAAAACTGGCGGCATCAAAGGCGCGCTGGGCTTGGCCGAAGACAAGGCAGAGGCCTCGATCGCTTGCCGCCAAGTGGGCCCCATCAGCTTTGCACAGCCATTGCCCAAGCAAGAAGAGGTGTTCAGCGAACGCATGTCCTTGCTGTTCAAGAAGCTGCGCATCGTGCGCATGGTGGATGCCAAACGCAATGCGCTGATCTACCTGACCTACTCCGACCGCGTGATCGAAGGCTCGCCGCAAAACAGCGTGACGGCCGTCGCGGTGGACCGCTCAACCGCCATTCCACTGCGCTAGTATTTAACCGTTAGACACGAACAGCCCAACAAGGACATGCCCATGAAAGCCACCTGGAACGGCGCCACCATCGCCGAAAGCAACGACACCGTGGTTGTTGAAGGCAACCACTACTTTCCCGAGGCCAGCTTGAAGCGTGAATACGTCAGCTTCAGCAACCACCGCACCAGCTGCCCGTGGAAAGGCCAGGCGTATTACTACAGCCTGTTTGTCAATGGCGATATGAACGAAAACGCTGTTTGGTACTACCCCGAGCCCAGCGAAGCCGCTGCCGAAATCAAAGGTCGCGTGGCGTTCTGGAAAGGTGTGAAGGTGGAGTGACCGGTTGCCCACCCGCGCGACCTTGGGCTCATGCACCAGCTTAGCGCTCTCTTGACGACTTCGAGCTCCATCGGGTGCTCACGCCCCGCACTGGTGCGATGTGTATGCGCCGTGTATGCGCCAAGGGCGGTCTAAAGGCGGGCATGGCGATTGCTGTCTAAGCTGCAGAAGGTTCACTCGCCTTCAACTTGCTTGGCCTCAGTCCTACACCGTTGGAGTCGCTTATGCGTTTGATCCGCCGTCAGTTTCTTGCACGTGCCACCGCCGGTGGTGCCGCACTCAGTGCGCCCGCCATCGTGCACGCTCAGGCGAAGTTCAACTGGAAGATGACCAGCGCCTACGCCAAGGGCGCACCCTTCTACATGGATGGCCCAGGCAGCGCGACCGATCTGACCAAACGTATTCGCGAGATGTCTGACGGGCGCCTGAACATCCAGGCGTTTGGCGCGGGGGAACTGGTGCCTGCATTTGAGGGCTTCGATGCGGTCCGTGCAGGCACCGTGGAGATGAACCACGCGAACAGCTACTTCTGGACCGGCAAGACCTTTGCGGCACAGTACTTCACCGCAGTGCCCTTCGGCATGAACTTCCAAGGCATGAATGGTTGGCTGTACGACGGCGGCGGCATCGACCTGTGGAACGAGGTCTACGAGCCCTTCGGAATGGTGGCCATGCCCTGCGGCAACACCGGCGTGCAGATGACCGGGTGGTTCAAGAAGGAGATCAATTCAGTGGCCGACCTCAAGGGCCTGAAGATGCGCATCCCGGGCTTGGCCGGCAAGGTCTACGCGCGCCTCGGCGTGGATGTCAAAGTGCTTCCGGGCGGGGAGATCTTTCCAGCGCTGGAGCGCGGCGTCATCGACGCAGCCGAGTTCGTTGGCCCCTTTCAAGACCGCAAACTGGGCCTGCAAAAAGCGGCCAAGTATTACTACACCACGGGCTGGCACGAGTCGGCCACGGTCTCCGAACTGCTGATCAACAAGGCCGCCTGGAACAAGCTGCCCAAGGACCTGCAAGCCATCGTCTCGAACGCGGCCGCGGCCTGCAATGTCATCAGCGAAGCCTGGTGTCAGAAAGCCAACTCCGAGGCCATGGAAGACTTGGTCAAGAACCAAAAGGTGATTGCCAAGCCCTTGCCCGACGCTGTGATTGCAGCCCTGCGCGCAGAGACCGACAAAGTGCTAGCCGAAGCGGTGGCCGCTGACGCGCTGACCAAGAAGGTGCATACCTCGTATATGGCCTTCAAAGCGAAGTACGACCGCTGGAGCGAAGTCAGCGAAGAGGCCTATCACATCAAAGTGCGCGGCTGACCCGGGGCGAATCCATGACGAACTCCCTCATCGTCGCCATGCAGGCGATCGAGGGGTTGATCGACCGCGTCGGCCGGCTCACCCTATGGGTGGCGCTGGCGATGATCAGTCTGGTCACCCTCAATGTCTTGCTGCGCTACGCGTTCAGTTTTGGTTCGGTCTGGTCGCAGGAACTGGAGTGGCACCTGCTCGCAGCCCTGATTCTGCTGGGCATGTGCTATGCACTGCAACGTGGCGACAACGTCCGCGTCGATGTCTTTTATGCGGGATATTCGGCACGCACCAAGTTCGTCGTTGACGTGATCTCTGTCGTGTTGACCTTCTTGGTGGCCCTGGTCTTCATCAAGTTGTCCATTGGCTATGTGGGTCAATCGTGGTCTATCGACGAGCAGTCGCCTGACCCAGGCGGCATTCCGCATCGATGGATCGTGAAGGGCCTCATTCCACTGGGCTATTCGTTGCTTGCGCTGCAGTCGGTCGCCGCGTTTTTGCGGCTGCTCTCCAAGCGCAATCCGCAGGCTGAGGCCCGCGATGTTTGAGCCGCAAACCTACGCAGTCTTGATGCTGGTGGCCTTCTTCGGCCTCTTGATGATCGGCATCCCGGTGGCCGTGACGCTGGCCACGGTGGGCTTTGTCTTTGGCTGGCTCGGCTTTGGCGATTCGCTGTTCAACCTGCTGCCTGCACGCCTGTTTGGCATCGTGGCCGGTTACCAGTGGATGGCGATTCCGCTCTTCGTCTTCATGGGCGTGATGCTGGAGAAATCGCGCTTGGCCGATGACCTGCTCGACGTCATGGGCCACATCGCTGGTGGCGTGCCCGGTGGCATGGGCGTGGGCATCATTCTGTTTGGCGTGCTGATGGGCGCCACCACGGGCATCGTCGGCGCGACCATCATCACCCTGGGTCTGTTGACCCTGCCGACGCTCATTCGACGCGGCTACGACAAGGGCCTGGCATGCGGCACGATCTGCGCCTCCGGAACCTTGGGGCAAATCATTCCGCCAAGCCTGATTTTGATTCTGCTCTCAGACATCATGCAGCTGTCGGTGGGGACCTTGTTCGCTGCCGCCGTCGGGCCCGGCATTTTGTTGGCAGCGGTCTACATCGTCTATCTTCTGGTCCGCGGCTGGCTCAAGCCGTCACTCATGCCAGCCATTCCACTGGAAGAACGCAGCCGGGTCAGCCGCAGCCAGCTGTGGCTACGCTTCTGGAAGGTGGTTGTGCCGCCCATCATGCTGGTGGTTGCGGTGCTGGGCTCCATCGTGGGTGGCATCGCTGCGCCAACCGAAGCCGCATCCATGGGTGCCGTGGGCGCCGTGTTGGTGACGATTTTCTCGGGCCGATTCAAGTTTGAGGTGCTCAAGCAGGTCGCACTCGAAACCAGCAAGATCACCGCCATCATGATGTTCATTCTGATGATGGCGCAGGTCTTTGCACTGGCTTTTCGGGGCCTTCACGGCGAAGACCTGATCGTGCGCATGTTCGAGTGGTTGCCAGGCGGCGTGAACAGCGACATCTGGTTCATGATGGCGTTGATCTTCGTGCTCGGCTTCTTCATCGAATGGATCGAGATCAGCTACATCGCGGTGCCGCTGTTCTTGCCCGTTTTGGTTCAACAAGGCGTTGACCCGGTGTGGCTGGCCATGCTGATCACGGTGAACCTGCAGTCGTCGTTTCTAACGCCGCCTTTTGGCTGGGCGCTCTTCTACCTCAAGGGTGTGGCGCCACCGGAGGTATCGATCAAAGACATCTACCGTGGCGTCGTGCCCTTCATCGCCATGCAGGCGGTGTGCCTGACCCTGGTGTTCTTCTATCCACAAATCGCTTTGTGGCTGCCCAAGGCGATCGGCTGGTAGCCTTGTGCGCACCAGCCACTTCCATCGGACAGCCCCTGTTGCCATGTTGAAAACCTTCTGCGCGCTGGGCGGCATGCATGTAGCGCCGCACCATTTAGCTGCCCAGGCCGGGCGGGATGTGCTGCGTGATGGCGGCAACGCTGTGGAGGCCATGGTGGCTGCAGCGGCAGCCATTGCGGTGGTCTACCCCCACATGAATGCGCTGGGCGGCGACGGTTTCTGGCTCATCCACGAACCCGGTCAACCGGTAGTTGCCGTTGACGCCTGCGGCCCGGCGGCCGCATTGGCTGACCGCAGCTTCTATGCAGGCCATGACGCGATTCCATCGCGCGGGCCGTTGGCAGCGCTGACGGTTGCGGGCACTGTCAGCGGCTGGGCACGCGCGCTGGAGGTGGCTGCGCCCTGGGGCCGCCCCTTGCCCCTGGAACGCCTGCTGGCCGATGCGATTCGGCACGCGCGCGACGGGGTGGTTGTCACGCAAAGCCAGCAGGATTTGACCCGCGCCAAGCTGGAGGGTCTGTGCGACGCACCGGGATTTGCGCAGACCTTTCTGGTCGACGGCCAGGCGCCGAGTCTGGGCCACATCTTGCGCCAGCCCGTTCTTGCCGACACCTTGGCCACCTTGGCCCGGCGGGGGCTGGACGACTTCTATCGCGGCGAGCTGGGCACCCGCATGGCCGCAGAACTGGAACGTCTGGGCAGCCCGCTGCGCCGCAGCGATCTCCAGGCCTATCACGCGCAAATCGTCAAACCCTTGGCGGTCAGGCTTCGCGATTCAACGGTCTACAACCTGCCGCCGCCCACGCAGGGATTGGCAACCTTGATGATCTTGGGTCTCTTCGACCGACTGAATGTGGCGCAAGGCGAAGGCTTCGACCACATTCACGGGCTGGTCGAGGCCACCAAGCGGGCCTTCCGCGTTCGGGACCGCGTGGTGACGTGCCCCAGCCGCTTGCCAGCCGACCCACGCAGCTTTCTGGAGCCAGAGGCACTCGACAGCCTGGCGGCCGGCATCGATCGACAACGCGCGCTGCCTTGGCCAGACCCGGCCGCACCCGGCGACACCATTTGGATGGGCGCGATTGATCGCGAAGGCCGCTCCGTCAGCTTCATCCAGAGCATCTATTGGGAGTTTGGCTCTGGCGTCGTGTTGCGCGATGTCGGCATCCACTGGCAGAACCGCGGCATCAGCTTCTCGCTTGACCCGCAAGCTTTGAATACGCTCAAACCTGGCGCCAAACCGTTTCACACCCTGAACCCGTCAATGGCGTTGTTTGATGACGGGCGGGTGATGCCATTTGGAACGATGGGCGGCGAAGGGCAGCCACAGACACAAGCAGCCGTCTTCACGCGCTATGCCCGTTTTGGTCAGAGCCTGCAAACGGCTGTCAGCGCCCCGCGCTGGTTGCTGGGCCGCACTTGGGGTGACGCCAGTACCTCGTTGAAATTGGAGAGCAGGATTCCAGCCATGCTGGTGCAGGCCCTTCGCGATGCAGGCCACCAGGTTGAACAACTGAGCGAACCCTTCAGCGACACCATGGGCCACGCGGGCGCCTTGGTTCGGCATCCACAGGGCCTCATCGAAGGCGCCTTTGATCCCCGAAGCGACGGCGCAGCTGCGGGCTTCTGAACGGTGGTTCACGGCTGACTTATTGACGCCGTCGGAAGCACACAATCGTGCGAGTATGCCGAGGTGATTGAACCGTCAACTCGCCGCCGGGCAGTCTGCGCCCGATGCCTTCGCCCTGAAGTCAGCTGCTTGTGCGCACTGATCCGACCGACCCATCACCGCACCGAGGTGGTGGTGCTGCAGCACCCACAGGAGCAGCGCCAGGCGAAGAACAGCGTTGCGCTGCTTCGCCTGTCTCTGGCCCACTGCCAGGTGGTGGTTGGCGAGCAGTTTGCGCCTGTTGCGTTGCAGGCCCTGCTGCACCGCCCGGGTTTTCAAACACGGCTGCTTTACCCCGACGTGCCGGCCGCGCCCGCGCCTTTGGCGCCTGAAACGGAGCCCGGTGCGCCACTGCGTTTGGTAGTTATCGACGCAACCTGGCGCAAGAGCCTGCGCATGCTGCTGCAGAACCCTGCCCTCGCCGCGCTACCACGGCTTTCTCTCAGCGCGCCGGCGCCAACCCAATACCGTGCCATCCGCGCCGCACGGCGATCAGACCAAGTCTCGACGCTTGAAGCCACCGCGCAGGCCTTGGCTCTGCTGGAAGGCCCGTCGTTCGAGGCTGCGCCCTTGCTGGATGCATTTAGCGGCTTTGTGGCGGGCATTGCGCAGCGGCAGCAGGCCACTTTCCCCCCATATAGCTCAGACCAAACGAAACAGCCACCCGAAGGTGGCGTAAGTCTTTGATTTTCTTGGTGGGCGGTGCAGGGTTCGAACCTGCGACCCCTGCCGTGTGAAGGCAGTGCTCTACCGCTGAGCTAACCGCCCGGATGGCTTATCCGGTAAGCCCGCTATTGTGCCACGGCTTGTTCGGGCGTGATGTGGCGGTGCCACAGGCTTTGGCCACGGCAGGCCTTGTCGAGGTCTTTGACCAATGTTGCGTGGGCTTCAAGCTCAACGGCGCTGGCTTCGAGCACGGGCAGCACAAAACTGCTGAGGTCCTGGCCCTGGTGGGCGTGCAACTCACCGTCGGCGCCTGAGGTGGTGCGCTCGTCGTCTTGCACCAAAGAGCCCTGCCCGCGTGTCAGCCGAATGTAGACCTCGGCCAGCAGGCCGGCGTCGAGCAAAGCGCCGTGGAAATTGCGGTGGGTGTTGTCCACTTCCAGGCGCTTGCAAAGTGCGTCGAGCGAGTTGCTCTTGCCCGGAAAGGTCTCGCGCGCCAGCACCAAAGAGTCGGTCACCTTGGCCACCAAGCCGGTCACGGGGCCCAGGCCTTGGCGCACAAATTCAGCGTTCAAGAAGCCCACATCGAACGCGGCATTGTGGATGATCAGTTCGGCGCCGGCCAGGTAGTCGCGCAGCGGCTGGGCGATGTCGGCAAACAGCGGCTTGTCGGCCAAGAAGGCATCCGTCAGGCCGTGCACTTTCAGCGCATCAGGGTGGCTGCTGCGCTGCGGGTTGATGTAGTGGTGCAGGTTGTTGCCGGTCATGCGCCGGTTGACCATTTCCAGGCAGCCAATTTCGATGACGCGGTCGCCGCCTTCTGCCGACAGGCCGGTGGTCTCGGTATCCAGAAAAACTTGTCTCATGTGCAGCGGGTTTGGTTGTGGCTGTTGTCAGCGCAGCGTGCTGGGCGTGGGCCTGAACAACAGCCACAGACCCAGCAGCACCATGGGCACGCACAGCCATTGGCCCATGCTCATGTTCAAGGCCAAGAGCCCCAAGAAGCTGTCCGGTTCACGGAAATATTCGGCGATGAAACGGAAGACGCCGTAACCCACCAAAAACGCGCCAGACACTTTGCCCAGGGCTCGCGGGCGCTGGCCGTACCACCACAGGATGACAAACAGAAGCAAACCCTCAAGCACCAACTGATAGAGCTGTGACGGGTGACGCGCCAGGGCTGTACCCGACTGCGGGAAGACCATCGCCCAGGGCAAGGACGGATCGGCAGCGCGCCCCCACAACTCGCCATTGATGAAGTTGCCCAGTCGCCCGCTGGCCAAGCCGGTGGGCACACAAGGCGCGATCAGGTCGGTGACCTGCAAAAACGGCCGCCCGCGCTTCCAGCCAAAAAAAGCCATCGCCACCAGCACACCCAGCAAGCCGCCATGGAAGGACATGCCGCCCTTCCACACCATCAAAATTTCCAGCGGGTTGGCCAAGTAATGGCCGGGCTTGTAAAACAAGGAGTAACCGATCCGCCCGCCCAAGATCACGCCCACCACGCCGAAGAACAGCAAGTCTTCAACGTCGCGCCGCGACCAGCCGACTTGGCGGAACTGCGGCTGCTGAACGCGCATGCCAGCCAGCCACAAGAACAAGCCAAAGGCCAGCAAGTAAGTCAGGCCGTACCAGTGAATCTGCACAGGGCCTAGCGACAAGGCCACGGGGTCGAATTGCGGATGCGTCAGCATCGTGGGTGTATCTCCAATCAGGACTGCGTATTGTCCACCCGGCCGTCCACCCAGTCGCAACACACTGCGGGCGCGCTACAGTGGCGCCAACGCAAGGCATTCCCACAAGGCAAGAACACAGGAGAGCACCGCCGTGGCCGACAACCGACGTTCCAAAAATATCACCGAAGGTGTGGCGCGCGCGCCGAACCGGTCCATGTACTACGCCATGGGCTACACCGAGCGCGATTTTGGCAAGCCGATGATCGGCGTGGCCAACGGGCACAGCACCATCACACCCTGCAACAGCGGCTTGCAAAAGCTGGCCGACGCAGCCGTTGACGGCCTAAAAGCCGCGGGCGCCAACCCACAAGTGTTTGGCGTGCCCACCATTTCTGATGGCATGGCCATGGGCACCGAAGGCATGAAGTACAGCTTGGTGTCACGCGAGGTCATCGCCGACTGCGTGGAAACCTGCGTAGGCGGCCAATGGATGGACGGCGTGCTGGTCATCGGCGGCTGCGACAAAAACATGCCCGGCGGCATGATGGGCATCCTGCGCGCCAATGTGCCGGCCATTTATGTCTACGGCGGCACCATCTTGCCTGGCCGCTACAAAGGCCAAGACTTGAACATCGTCAGCGTCTTCGAAGCCGTCGGCCAGTTCAGCGCCGGCAATATGAGCGAAGAAGATTTCTGCGAAATCGAACGTCGCGCCATTCCCGGCAGCGGCTCCTGCGGCGGCATGTACACGGCCAACACCATGAGCTCCGCATTTGAAGCGCTAGGCATGAGCTTGCCTTTTGCGTCCACCATGGCCAATGTGGACGACCCCATCGTTGCGCACACGGCAACCGCCGCGCGGGCGCTGGTCGACGCCGTCAAAGCCGACTTGAAACCGCGCGACATCGTCACCAAGAAGTCCATTGAAAACGCCGTTGCGGTGATCATGGCCACTGGCGGGTCAACGAACGCCGTTCTGCACTTCCTGGCCATCGCGCATGCGGCCGGCGTGGAGTGGACCATCGACGACTTCGAGCGTGTGCGCCGCAAGGTGCCGGTGTTATGCGACCTGAAGCCCAGCGGCAAATACCTGGCCGTTGATCTGCACCGCGCCGGTGGCATTCCTGCTGTCATGAAAGTGCTGCTGGATGCTGGCTTGTTGCATGGCGACTGCATCACCATTACCGGCAAAACGGTTGCAGAAAACTTGGCCAACGAGCCGGCACTGCGCGCTGACCAAGACGTCATTCGGCCGATATCCAACCCGATGTATGCGCAAGGCCATTTGGCCATCCTGCGCGGCAACCTCAGCCCCGAAGGCTGCGTGGCGAAGATCACGGGCCTGAAGAACCCCGTCATCACCGGCCCGGCGCGGGTATTTGACGACGAGCAATCCGCATTGGCCGCCATCATGGCCGGCAAGATCAAAGCCGGCGACGTGATGGTTTTGCGCTACCTGGGCCCCAAGGGCGGACCGGGCATGCCTGAAATGCTGGCCCCCACGGGCGCGCTCATCGGCCAGGGCCTGGGCGAAAGCGTTGGACTGGTTACGGACGGCCGCTTTTCAGGCGGCACCTGGGGCATGGTGGTCGGACACGTGGCGCCAGAGGCCTACGCAGGCGGCTTGATTGCTTTGGTGCATGAAAACGACCGCATCACCATCGACGCACACAAGCTGGTCTTGCACCTTGACGTGCCTGAGGCTGAGATCGCCAAACGCCGCGCCACGTGGAAACAACCTGCACCTCGCTACACACGCGGCGTGTTGGCTAAGTTTGCACGCAATGCGGCCAGTGCCAGCCGGGGGGCCGTGCTCGACGCTGACTGAGCAGCAGGCTCAGCCCAGCGGCAAGCTTTGAATCACGATGCTGCTGACCGGCAGCCCGTGGCTGCCAATGGAAACAACATCGTCTGCTTTCGTAATATCAGAGCTTGCTTATACTTCTAGAATGTCAACCCAGGCTCGCGCCTAAGCGTTGACGAGCCAGGGTTGCCGCCCGACTTCTTTAACCACGAGAGGAAAGCATGAAGTTTCGCCTGATCGCCATCGCCGCTGCAGCCCTGGTTGCCGGACCCGCCTTTGCCGACGCTGATATGGCCAAGACCAAGAATTGCCTGGCCTGCCACGCCACCGACAAGAAGCTCGTGGGGCCGTCTTACAAAGAGGTGGCGGCCAAGTACGCCAAAGACAAAGACGCTGTGACCAAGTTGGCTGACAAAATCCAGAAGGGCGGTTCTGGCGTGTGGGGTGCTGTACCGATGCCGCCCAATGCCAACGTCAATGCTGCTGAAGCCAAGACCCTGGCCACCTGGGTGATGGCAACCAAGTAAACGGGCGCCAAACGCCCGACCGAAAAAAAAGCCCCGCAGTGCGGGGCTTTTTGCTGGGCGCCTGTCTTTGAATCAGAGCGTTTGGGCCAACTGCTCCAGGATGGCTGGGTTTTCCAGCGTAGAGGTGTCTTGCGTAATGGCTTCGCCCTTGGCGATGCTGCGCAACAGGCGGCGCATGATCTTGCCAGAGCGGGTCTTGGGCAGGTTGTCGCCAAAGCGGATGTCTTTGGGCTTGGCGATGGGGCCAATTTCCTTGGCGACCCAATTGCGCAACTCGGTCGCAATTTTCTTGGCTTCGTCGCCAGTGGGGCGCGGGCGCTTGAGCACCACGAAGGCGCAAATCGCCTCGCCCGTGGTGTCGTCAGGACGACCCACCACGGCGGCTTCGGCCACCAGTTCGGTGCAGCTCACCAAGGCCGACTCAATTTCCATGGTGCCCATGCGGTGGCCGGACACGTTGAGCACGTCGTCTATGCGCCCCGTGATGGTGAAGTACCCGTTCTTGGCGTCACGGATCGCACCGTCACCAGCCAGGTAGTAGCCTTTCAGCTCTGGCGGGTAGTAGCTTTTGACGAAACGCTCGGGGTCGCCCCAAATGGTGCGAATCATCGACGGCCAGGGCTTTTTCACCACCAAGATGCCGCCGCTGCCATTGGGTACGTCAGCACCCGTTTCGTCGACGATCGCAGTTTGGATGCCCGGAAATGGCAGCGTGCACGAGCCCGGGATCAGCGGCGTGGCGCCCGGCATCGGCGTGATCATGTGGCCGCCAGTTTCGGTTTGCCAGAAGGTGTCGACGATAGGGCAACGGCCGCCGCCCACATGCTTGTGATACCACTCCCAAGCGGCTGGGTTGATGGGCTCACCCACCGAGCCCAGGATGCGCAGGCTGCTCAAGTTGTAGCTCTTGGGGTGCACGGCGTCGTTGGCCTCGGCTGCCTTGATGAGCGAGCGGATGGCTGTCGGCGCGGTGTAAAACACGGTGACCTTGTGGTCCTGTATCATCTTCCAGAAGCGGCCGGCATCAGGATAGGTCGGCACGCCTTCAAACACAATTTCCGTGCCGCCAAGCGCCAGGGGTCCGTAGGTGATGTAGCTGTGGCCGGTGACCCAGCCGATATCGGCTGTGCACCAGAAAATGTCGTTGTCCTTGAGGTCAAAAGTCCACTTCGTGGTCAAGGCTGCGTGCAGCAAATAGCCGCCGCTGGAGTGTTGAACGCCCTTAGGCTTGCCGGTGGAGCCGCTCGTGTACAGCAGGAACAGCGGGTGTTCGGCGTCCACCCATTCCGGCTCGCACGTGGTGCTTTGGTTGGCCGTGAGGTCGTGCATCCAGAAGTCGCGTGTGGCGTGGAAAGCCACATTGCCGCCAGTGCGGCGGTAGACCACCACATTCTTAATCGACTCGCAACCGCCCATGCCCAGCGCTTCGTCCACGATGGCCTTCAGCGGCAGGTGTTTGCCGCCGCGCACTTGCTCGTCAGCCGTGATGATGGCCACGGCACCGGCATCTTGCACACGGTCGCGTACCGATTGCGCAGAGAAGCCGCCAAAGACCACCGAATGAATGGCACCCAAGCGCGCGCAGGCGTGCATGGCCGCTACGCCTTCAACCGACATGGGCATGTAGATGACCACGCGGTCGCCCTTGCGGATGCCCAGCGCCTTCAGGCCATTGGCCAGCTGGTTGACCTTGTGCATCAGGGCGCGGTAGGTCACGCGGGTGACCTTACCGTCATCGGCTTCGAAAATGAGTGCCGTTTTTTCACCCAGGCCACGCTCAACGTTACGGTCCAGGCAGTTGTAGGACACGTTCAGCGTGCCGTCTTCAAACCACTTGAAAAACGGCGCATCGCTGCTGTTCAGCACTTTGGTGAAGGGCTTCTTCCAAGCGATGAATTCGCGCGCCAGGCGCGCCCAGTAGCCTTCGTAGTCTTTGTCGGCCTCGTCGCACAGGGCTTGGTAGCCGGCCATGCCTGACACGGCCGCGTTCTGGGCCAGCTCAGCTGGCGGGAGGTAGGTTTTGAGGGCGCTCGCTTGATCGTTTGACATGCACTTGTCTCCTGGCAGGACTGAAAATTTGGGGCCGGCGTCTTGACGCTGTCCATGCAGCGCGCCGTGCGTGAAGCGGAAATACCTGAAGCGGAAGTTAGGCACTGGCTCTGACGGTGGCCTTACTCCATGCTGGCAGATGATAAAAGTTTGCGCCACTACAATGAATCCTTACGGGAACTCCCGGATTCCCCGGCGCCGCGCAAGCACTCGCACGACGCGGCCTTCCAACGCTTTTTCAGGCCACGCATGACAGCACCCTCTTCGCCAGAAACTCCAGTTTTGGGCGTTCTGCCCAAGCTCATCTTTGCGAGCCGTTGGCTGCAGTTGCCGCTGTACCTGGGCCTCATCCTGGCCCAAGGTGTGTATGTCTTTCACTTCTGGGTTGAACTGGTCCACTTGATTGAGGCGGCGTTTGGCAACCAAGCCGCGCTGGCGCAACTGGTGACCAGCATCGGCTACAAAACTGACCCCATCACAGACATCTCCGGCACGATTACCGGATACCAGCCGGTGAAGGCCCTGAACGAGACCATCATCATGCTGGTCGTGCTCGCGCTCATCGACGTGGTCATGATCAGCAACCTGCTCATCATGGTGATCGTCGGTGGTTACGAGACCTTCGTCTCACGCCTGAACCTCGAAGGCCACCCGGATCAGCCGGAATGGCTCAGCCATGTGAATGCTTCGGTGTTGAAGGTCAAGCTCGCGACGGCCATCATCGGCATCAGCTCCATTCACTTGCTAAAAACCTTCATCAACGCGGCCAACTACACCGACAAGGTGTTGCTGTGGCAGACCTTGATTCACATCGCTTTCCTCTTTTCGGCCTTGTCGATTGCCTATGCCGACCGCTTGATGTCGCACACGGCCAAGGCGCCGCACTAAAACCGTTTCAGGTCAAAGCCCCATGCTCACAGCGCTGGTCATCATTTTTGTTATTGCTTACGCAGCCATCGCGCTGGAGCACCCGCTGAAGATCAACAAGTCGGCCTCGGCGCTGATCGGCGCCGGCTTGTTGTGGACCATTTATGCGCTTGGCAGTGGTGACCAGGCCAAGGTCGGACTTCAGCTCGGTGAAACCGTCGTGGGTACGGCGCAGATCGTGTTTTTCCTCATGGGCGCGATGACCATCGTGGAAGTGGTTGACGCACACAACGGCTTTGAAGTCATCACCAGCCGCATCCGCACCGCCAAGCTGTCGTCGCTGATGTGGCTGGTGGGCTTTGTCACCTTTTTTCTCAGCGCCATCCTGGACAACCTGACGACCACCATCGTCATGATTTCATTGATGCGCAAGCTGCTGGCCAAGCACGACGACCGGTTGTTTTTCGCGGGCATCATCGTCATAGCAGCCAATGCCGGTGGCGCGTGGACACCGATCGGCGACGTCACCACCACCATGCTGTGGATCGGCGGGCAAATCACCTCGCTGAACATCATGCAGTCGGTCTTCTTGCCATCCATTGTTTGCCTGCTGGTGCCGCTGGCCATCACTGCGCGCGTGCTGCGCGGGCGCCCGGTGGAAGCGCCGCAGGCGCCAGACGATGTAGACCATGGTGTGGGCACCACCGCCTTCGAGCGCAACTTGATGTTCTACCTGGGCCTGGGCATTTTGGTGGCCGTACCGGCTTTCAAAACCATCACGCACTTGCCGCCCTTCTTGGGCATCTTGTTCGGGCTGGGCATCTTGTGGCTGGTGGGTGATTTGGTGCACCGCAAGAAGGAAGACGAGTTCAAACACCGCTTCACCTTGGCGCACGCGCTCAGCCGCATCGACATGGCATCGCTGACGTTTTTCATCGGCATCCTGCTCGCGGTGGCCACGCTAGAGCACACGCACATCTTGACGGCGGTGGCGCAATGGCTGGACGCCAGTATCGGCAGGCTGGACATCATTGTGTTGACTATCGGCATCGTCAGTGCCATCGTGGACAATGTGCCCTTGGTCGCGGCCGCCATGGGCATGTACGACCTTAAAACCTACCCCACCGACCACTTCTTGTGGGAATTCCTGGCCTACTGCGCGGGCACGGGTGGCTCCATCCTCATCATTGGTTCCGCCGCTGGCGTGGCCGCCATGGGCCTGGAGAAAATTCACTTCTTCTGGTACGTGCGCAAGATCAGCGGCCTGGCGCTTGTGGGTTACCTGGCTGGCGCCCTGGTTTACGTCGCGCAGTACCGCCTGTTCCATTGAGCGCGGCTGCCCAACGCACCCAAACTTTCTGACTGCCAAACGACCATGACCACTATCCAGCGTTCGCATCTTGTCGACAGCATCGCCGCCGCGCTGCAGTACATCAGCTACTACCACCCGGCTGACTACATCGCCCACTTGGCACGTGCCTACGAGCGTGAACAGAGCCCGGCTGCGAAGGACGCCATCGCGCAAATCCTCACCAATTCCAAGATGTGCGCCGAAGGCCATCGGCCCATCTGCCAGGACACGGGCATCGTCAACGTCTTTCTGAAAATCGGCATGAAGGTCCGGTTTTCAGGCTGCGATGACGGCTTGGACGACGTGGTGAACGAAGGCGTGCGCCAGGGCTACTTGAACCCCGACAACGTGCTGCGCGCCAGCGTGCTGGACGACCCCATCTTTGCGCGCAAAAACACCAAGGACAACACGCCGGCTGTGTTGCATGTGGAACTGGTGCCCGGCAGCAAAGTGGATGTCACTGTTGCAGCCAAAGGCGGCGGTAGCGAGAACAAGAGCAAGGTGTACATGCTCAACCCCAGCGACGACATCGTCGACTGGGTGCTCAAAACCGTGCCCACCATGGGCGCCGGCTGGTGCCCGCCCGGCATGCTGGGCATCGGCGTGGGTGGCACAGCTGAAAAGGCAGCGTTGCTGGCCAAGCAGGCGTTGATGGACGACATCGACATGTACGAGCTGCTGGAGCGCGGCCCGCAGAACAAGCTGGAAGAGCTGCGCATCGAGCTCTACAACAAAGTGAACGCGCTGGGCATCGGCGCGCAAGGCCTGGGTGGCCTGACCACCGTGCTGGACGTCAAGATCAAGACCTTCCCGACGCACGCGGCCAGCAAACCCATCGCCATGATCCCGAACTGCGCCGCCACGCGCCATGCGCACTTCGTTCTGGACGGCTCTGGCCCCGTCTTCCTCGACCCGCCGAGCCTGGATTTGTGGCCCAACGTGAGCTGGGCGCCGGACTACAACAAGAGCAAGAAGGTCAACCTGGACACGCTCACGCCAGCCGAAGTGGCCAGCTGGAAACCGGGCGACACCTTGTTGCTGAATGGCAAGCTGCTCACCGGCCGCGACGCGGCGCACAAGCGCATCCAGGACATGCTGGCCAAGGGCGAAAAGCTGCCGGTTGACTTCACCAACCGCGTCATCTACTACGTGGGCCCGGTTGACCCGGTGCGCGACGAAGTGGTCGGCCCGGCCGGCCCGACGACCGCCACGCGCATGGACAAATTCACCGAAATGATGTTGGCCCAAACCGGCTTGATCAGCATGGTGGGCAAGGCTGAGCGCGGCCCCGTCGCCATCGAGGCGATCAAGAAGCACAAGAGCGCATATCTCATGGCCGTTGGCGGCGCGGCCTACCTGGTAGCCAAGGCCATCAAGCAAGCCAAAGTGCTGGCCTTTGGTGACCTGGGCATGGAGGCCATCTACGAGTTTGATGTCAAAGACATGCCCGTCACCGTGGCCGTCGATTCCACAGGCACCAGCGTGCACAACACCGGGCCTGCGGAGTGGAAAGCCAAGATCGGAAACATTCCCGTCAAGGTGATGTGACGGCAGTGAGCCGCTGGCGGTCCTAAACCGCCGAGGCTTCAAGCGCTTGCGGCTGATCTACACCGTGCACGCACACGCGGTTGCGGCCGGTTTTCTTGGCAACGTAGAGCGCGTGGTCGGCGTGGTCGATCAACTCAGCCGGTGTCTTGGCGCCCTGCTCTAACGCCGCCAAACCGATGCTCATGGTGACCTTCATGCCCGGCACTTCTTTGACAGAGGGACCGCACTCGCGCTGAATGCCTTCGCGAATGCGTTCGGCCACAGCCTTGGCCTCTTTGAGGTTCAAACCCGGTAAGACCACCACAAATTCTTCGCCGCCATAGCGGCAGACCAGATCGACCGGGCGGGCATTGGCCTGCAGCAAGCGCGCTACCTCTTGAATGACACGGTCACCGATGGTGTGGCCGTGGGTGTCGTTCACCTTCTTGAAGAAGTCGATGTCCAGTACCAGGCAGTTCAGCGGCAGATGTGCGTCGAACGCGGTCTTGAAGAGGTTCGCAAACGTTTCAGTGAATGCTCGGCGGTTGAATGCGCCGGTCATCGGGTCACGAGTGGCCAGGCGGTGCAGCTCTTCGTTCTTTTTCTCAATCTCAACGTAGGCGGCGTCCCGCTCACCCAAGGTGCGTTTGAGGTCAACGTTGGCATGGTGCAGCGCGGTCATGTCGCTGAAGGTGACCAGGCATCCGCGCACCCGCCCACCGGCATCACGAATGGGCGCCGCATTGATGACCAAATGCTGCGTCTGGCGGTTGGGTGTGCCGTCTGGCGGCCTTGTCGCGCTTGATGGCTCTGTCGCAACAATCTCGACTGTCAACCCGGCTACGGGCGCACGGCTGGCCATGGCTTGCGACCAAGGGTGCTGGTCTTCCTGTGGCGTCATGCCCGCCGTCAACCAGCCCAGCTGAGACAGGTTTTGGCCCGCCTGAATCTGCGCTGCCCAGCCGTTCAGGGCTTTGAAAGCCTTGTTGCACAAGAGCATGCGCGCGCGCCCGTCCAGAACCACCACGCCCTCTGACATGGCGTCGAAAGCGCCCTGCACCCGCTCCGGAATGACCTGCGAAGGGTCCAGGTGTTGCAAGGCGCGGCGCATGTACAGGCCAAAGACCAGGCTGCCCATCGGGCCGATGAACAGCAAGGTCAGCAGCATCGGCTCTTGCGTCCAACGTTGCCACCAGGAACTGTGCAAGGGCACAAAAGCCAGTTCGAGTTGTCCCCAACGCTTGCCGTCGGCATTCATGGGCACTTCGACCCTGTCTTCCTGGGCAGCCGCGTCCGGTGCGGACAAAGCCCACACGCGCTGGTGCTCGGGCGACTGCAGGACCAGCACGCCGTCGGCCCGTCTCAGGCCCGCTGAGCGCAAGCCCGGCATGCGGCCTGCAGCTTCATTCATGGTGGTCTGCACCGCCTTGACTTCGCTGGCCTTCAGCAGCGCCGCCATTTGAACGGCCAAACCTTCGCCGAGCTGAAGCCGCTCGCGCTGCAGTTGCTGGTGGCGGTCTGGAAACACGCCCAGAAAAATGTCGGCCAGCACCAAAATCATGCCGCACAGCGACACCAGGGTCATCGTCATCTGCACCAGCGGGCTGGGACGCAGACGGCGCATGTTCAGTCTGGGCAGCCAGCCTTTGCGGCTGGTGGATGAATCGTTGCTTGCCATGCGGCGCTCGCTGGGCCGCCGGCGTCAGCGCGGCGCGGTTCGGCTGCTTGCGGTCGAAGAGGCGTCAGCCACTTTGGCCGCCGCAGGCTTGGCCGGCGTGGTGATGGGCATTGGCGCAGCCACGGGCACAACGGTATTCGCGGCTTTTGGCGCTTGGCCCGGTGCAACGGCGGCGGCTGCGCCCACAGCTTCTTTGGTGATCAAAGGCTTGCCGTCGGCGGTCAAGAGATCGGCCTTGCAGCGCAGACCGGGCGGCAGCTTGCCCCCCGGGTTGGCCAATTCCAGCCGGACGCGGAAGGTGTGGCTTGCGGCATCGATGACGCGGTCCACACCACTGACCGTGGCCGTTAGCGAGCGGCGGTTCAGCATCTCGGGTGTCACTTGGGCTTTGCTGCCAACGGCCACTTGGCCAAAGGCAAGGGCCGGCACCAGCACGTCCACCCGCAGCGGGTCAACCTGGGCGATGCGCATCACAGGCTTTTGCTCAACGTATTCGCCGGGCGATATGAATCGTTCGACAACCACGCCGTCCACAGGCGCCAGCACGGTGCGCTGGGCCAGTTGGGCGGACGCCAGTTCCACTTCACGCGTGGCCAAGCGGCGGCGTTCTTCGGCCTGCTGGCCACGGCCGCTGGCCACTTCCAGTTCGGCGCGTTGGCGGTCAAAGTAGGTGCGCGAGACGAAGTTTTCCTTGACCAAATCTTCGGCGCGCTTGAGTTCGGCTTTGGCCAGTTCACTTGCGCTGCGTGTGGCGCGCACTTCACCCAGTTGGTCGGCCTTTTCACGGGCCATGGCCAAGGCGGCGCGTTCCACGTTGTTTTGCAACTGCACCAACACCTGGCCTTTGCGAACGTAGTCACCGCGCTCGGCGCGCACGCTGTCCACCACACCTGCACTGGCCGTGCCCACCTGCACCGTTTGGCTGGGTTGTATGAGGCAATCCAGACCACTGGGGGCGGCTGCGATACCGGTGGTTTGGGCACCCAGTGTTGCCGGAAGCGTCGCGCACAGCGATGCCACGGCTATCGCCAAGGCATGGACCAGCGGTGGACGTCGAGCAGCAACAGACCGTTTCATTCGTGCAACCTTCCGCTCCCGAAACGCAGGCTCAGGAGTACGGAGCTATTGGGCGCCCAAGCCGGCCCAAGCGATCGGCGAATTAGGGCCCTACAAGCCACGCGATTCGCCGCCGCGGCGTGCGGAAGTGCCGCGCCGGCAGTGTGGCTTGGGGCAAAAGTCACTTGGGCGCTCATTCCTGCCGCCCGGCAAAACCCATTTGGCCGGCCAATTGCTCGTCCGCGATGCGCAATTCGCGCCGGTGCATGCGCTCGCGCCACTCGCTCCAGCGCTGGCTCCATTGGCTCAACCCTTCAGCCACAGCAGGGGGCAGCTCGCCCCGAGCCCGCGCCCAGCGCGCCAGGGCAGTGCGCAGCCGCGCCGGCAGCGCCTGGGCCAGTGGCGCATCTTCAAGGCAAATCAAGGCTTCGGCCGAGCCCGGGTCGCCTTGGCGTGCAGCGCGGCCGGCCAGTTGGCGGTCGATGCGCCGGCTGCGGTTGCTCAAAGCCAAGATGACATGCAAGCCGCCGGCTTGGCGCGCAGCGGCGTCCAGGCTGATGTCAGTGCCGCGCCCGGCCATGTTGGTGGTAACCGTGATGCGGCCGGCCTGGCCTGCGCAGGCCACTTGCTGCGCTTCTTGCGCGTCTTGCACGGCATTGAGCACCTGATGCGCCAGCCCGGCTGCCGTGAGCCCGCGCGCCACTTCGCGACTGGCCTCCACGCTGTCGGTGCCGATGAGCACGGGGCGGCCGGCGCGCGATTCAATGCCTGCCCGTTCAACGCAGGCTAGCAATCGCGCCTGCCGGGTGGCAAAACAGCGGCGGCCCAGCCAGCGAGCTTGAGATGGCCGAGCGCGCGGCACCGGAACCACGCGGCTGCGGTACAACGAAGCCAATTCACCGGCCGATTCTTTGAGGGTGCCGCTCATGCCGCCCAAGCGCTCATAGCGCGGAAACAGGCGCTGGTAGGTGATACGCGCGGCAGTGCGCATGGGCGGCGTGGCGTCCAGGCCTTCTTTGATTTCCACCATGGCGTGCAAGGGGTGGCTCCATTGGCGGCCTACAGCCAGGCGGCCGGTGGTGTCGTCGATCAAAACCACGGCACCGTCGCGCACGGTGTAGTCGCGTTCCCGTCGCAGCAGGTGCTCGGCGGTAAGCACGGCACGCACCAATTCAACAGCCTGTCGCGCCGGCCACAGCGGGCTGGACGGCTGCACCGCACGGCTGACGGCGGCGCGGCCCGCTTCGGTCAAATCGGCCGTGCGCGCGGGACGGTGCAAGACGAAATCGCTGGGTTGTAGCTGACTCGCCAACGCACGCGCAGCATCCAGCACGCCACGCTGCGGCGCCGGCCCCGGCAGCGAGACGATGAAGGGCACGTTGGCTTCGTCGAGCAAGATGCTGTCGGCCTCGTCAATCAAGACCTGCTGCAGCTGCGGCACCAGGGGTTGTGCAACATCGGCTTGCTCAGTGGTCTGTGCGCCGGAGTCTGCAAGATCTTCAAAAGCCATGGCCCGCGCGCGCAGCACCCGTTGGTCCCGTTCGCCTTGCTGGATGAGGTGGTCTTTCAGGTGGTCGAAGACCAGCTCGCGCGCCGTCACGTAGACGATGGCTTGGCGGTACATACCGTGGCGCACCTCGCGCGGGGTTTCCGTCACGATGGCGGCACTGGCCAAGCCGAGCAGTTCGAAGGCTGGGCGCAGCATGTCGGCGTCACGCTGCACCAAATAGTCGTTGGCTGTCATCACATGCACGGAGAGGCCTGCCATGGCCGCCGTCGCTGCCGCCAAGCCTGCAGCCAAGGTTTTGCCTTCGCCCGTCGCCATTTCAGCCAAGTGGCCCTGCAACATCAGCCACGCTGCCAGGCCCTGCGCCTCGTGCGCGCGCCAGCCCAAGGCCCGGTGCACCGCCCCGGCGGCCAGCCCCAACGCGGCGGCGCCTCGCGGCGTGGCCAGGTCCGCCACGCGCAAGGTGGAGCGGCAGTTCAGCGCCGCCTGCTGCAATTCGGCGTTAGAGGCTCTGGCAGATTCGTCCAAGCTGTGAAGCCAGGCTTGGCGGTGAGCCTCGCTCCAGGCCTGCCGTGACGGCCGTTCGGCAGGGGTTTGCTGGGGCGCGGCGGAGCGGGCATTGGGGCGCACGCGCGCTTGCAGGCCTTTCAAAGCCCAGCTCGCTCTGTGCAGCGCCGTCATTTCGGCAAGTGGCGCAACAGGGCTTCGCGGCCTTTGCGCAGCAGCACGTCGGCGGCCACGGCATGTCCGTGTTCAAAACTCACCATCGCGCGTGCGCCCACACGGGCATCGGCGCCTTCGGGCAAGCGCAGGTCGAAGGCAAAGCGCGCCTGCGCGGCCGTGCGCCCTGTGGTGTCGCTGGCATCAATGGGCAGCGGGCCACCTGCACGTTCGCCCATCGCCGCGCTGGGCAGGCTGCGTGAGGCTTGTGGCACAGCGCGCTCGATGCTGGCTCTCAAGGGCTGGTCAGCGCGGTAGGCCAATTGCACGGCAATGGCACCGGGCTGCTCGCGCACGCGGGCCACGTCATCGTTGCTCACCAGGGCGCGCACCCGCGCGCCGCCCGGTGGCAGCACCTGCGCCAGCAAATCACCTTGGCTGAGCCACCGCCCAATTTGCCGATGCGGCTCTTGAATCACCACCCGCCCGGCCACCGCCGAACGCAGTGTCAAATGGTTCACGCGACCCTCAAGGTCGTCCAGTTCGGCACGCAGGCGGCGAAGTTGGTCTTCGGCCACGGCCGTGCGCGCGGCATCGCTTTCAAAGCGCAGCAGGTGCTCGATCTGGGCGCTGCGCCACTGCTGTTGCGCTGCGGCCAGCGAGACAGCAAGTTCTTCGTTAGCCAATTCGGCGATCGGCGTTCCGGGCTGCACTTGGGCACCGTCTTCGACTAAAAAGCGAACCACACGCGCATCTGAATGCAGACGAACGAAGGCTTCGTCGGGCAGCCAAACAATGCCCGGCGCGAAACTGCGGTCCGCCACCGGCACGGCGACCAGCGCTGCGAGGCCGGCAACGGCCACGCCGCCCAGGCAGGCTGCAGTACGCAGCCGGTAACCGGCCGCTTCGGGTGATTGCCAGGCCCAACGCACAGCCTTCCACACCGGGCCCAACAAGGCGGTCCAGGCGGCCAGCGCCAACAGGCCCAGTGTCAGCAATTGGCTCCAGTAGCTCAGGGCCAGCGCCAGGCTGCACAGCAAAACCACCCGCCAGACCCATGACGCCGGTGCGTAGGCTATCAACCAAACTCGCTCGCCCTGGGCCAGGTCGTGCATGCGCGCATGGCGCTGGCGCAGCAAGCTGCGTTGCAGCAGCAGGTTCCACCAGCGCAGGCTGCGCGGGGCCAGGTTGGGCAGCTCCAGCGCGTCGCTCAGCACGTGGTAGCCGTCATAGCGCATGAGGGCATTGCCGTTCACCAGCAAGGTGCTCAGGCCACCCACCAGCACCACTGCCAGGCAGACGTCGCGTGCCAGGCCAGGCTCCAACACCAGCCAGCCCATCAGCGCCACCGTGGCCAGCAGCGCTTCAACCAAGATGCCCGCTGCCGCCACGGCCACGCGGTCACGCTTGTCAGAAAACGCCGACGACGAGGTCGCGTCCACGTAGGGGAACGGCGTGAGCATCATCAGCGTGACGCCGATTTCATGCACCTCGCCGCCCAGGGCCTTGATCGTGTAGGCGTGGGCCAGTTCGTGCAAAGCCTTCATCAAGGGCCAAACCAGCCACATGGCCACCAGCAGCTTCATGGAGCCGGCATGCGCCTGTGCGTCGCGGGCGAGGTCACCGCTGTGCCACATCATCATCAGCAGGCCCACCGCAGCAATCAACCAGGCCACGCTTCGCGAGCCTTTGCTTAACAGAGGCGCCACGGCAGGCAAGGTGCGCGTCAAAAAGGCCTCGGGGTTCCACAGCGGCAGGCGAAACGACAAGGGGTTGACCGAGGCCTTGCGGCGGCGGTCCAGTGCTTCACGCTGCGCCTTCACCAAGGCTTTGGCGTCGGGCGCCAGCGGGCCGGTCAGCAACTGCGCGTTGTAGGCATGCGCCACCACCCGCAGCACTTCGGGTTGCGTCGGCGCTTCGTCGCCATGTTTTGCCAGCAGTTCACTCCAAATGGTGTCCAGCGTGCGTTGGCCGTCCATCGCTTCCAGCAAGCGGTAAGCGGGCTCGTTGAAGCGATGCTGGCGGCCTGTGTTGGGGTCGGTCAAGACGTGCCAGACCTGGTCGCGCGCCACCTGGCGCGACACCAACACGCCGGCGCGCATTTTCAGTTTGAGGTTGGCCACGCGGTACCACTGCGGCGAGTGCAGTTCCGCACTGTCCACTACCGGTGAAACCAAGCTGCTCATCGGCCAGCCCGCGTCACGACATCAAAGCCCACAGCACGCGCCGAACGGCATTGCTGGCACGTTCCCACCACACCAGCAAGGGCGCCTGCTCACCGGCTTCGATGCGCGCCACGCCGCGAATGCCTGGGCGCAGTTCAGAGGTGGCGTTTTGCACGATGCCCTCAACCTCGAATACGTTTTTGCCGTCCAGTGGCTGCGCCACAGGGCTCACACGCGCCACCGTGAATTCCGCGCTGGTGCCGGCCAGCGCGGCCAAGAGCACGCGTGCCTGCTGGCCGGTTTCGACATAGGCAATGTCGTGTTCGTCCACCTCGGCCACCACACGCCAAGTTTTTGACGGCGCAACCACCATCAGTTCCTGGCCACGGCGCACAGGCGTGCCAACCTGGGAGATCAAGTCTCCACTGATCAACACACCATCAAAAGGCGCCAGCAGCCGTGACAACGACAGCCGCGACTGAGCCAGTTCATCCTGCGCCTTGGCTTGTTCAAATTTAGCGCGTGCAATTTCAGTGGCCGCCGCATCTTCACGGCTTAACGCGTCCAGGTACTGGCGCTCAAGCTGCTGGCGTTCAGCCCCGCTGCGCTCAGCCTGCAAGCCAGATTCGCGGTCATCCAAGACGGCCAACAACTGGCCCTTCTTGACCGTCTCACCCGGCCTGACCGAGACCGATTGCAAAAAGCCGTCCATGGGTGCAGGTACCACACGCTGGCCCTGCCCTTCAATGCGCGCCTGCGCCACCACGTGGTGGGTCATGGGCCACATCGAGACAGCCAGCAGCGCTGCCGCCACACCGGCCGTCACCATCAAGGGCGTGGACATCACGGCGCGGCGCTGCTGCTCGTCGTAGGGGCGCAAGGTCTGCATCACGCGTTCGCTCAAGGGCGCGTCCAAGCGGGCTTTGAGCATCAAGATCGGGCCCACAAATAGAGCTGCGTCGCGCGCCAGCACACGTTGCTCGCGTTGTGCGTTTTCCCGCAATTCAACGATCAAAGCGCCGCGCTGGCCTTGGTCCAGCTCGAAAGCCACACCCAGCACCGCGTTCACTTCGCCAGGGCGCAGCAAGTGAGCCAGAGCCACTGCCGGCAGCGCTTGAATGGCCAAGGGCGGTTGCGGCGCTTCAATGGGCGCGTTACGGTCCATGGCTTCGTCGGCGGCATTCATCAATCGCCGTTGAGCTTGCAGTCGGCGGTCGTTGTCGATGCCCTCTGACGTGGCAAGGATGCGTGCCGAACGGCTGTCGCTGCGGCGTGCAGCCAAGGTCACGCGCGCGGCGCCCAAACGCGTCGCCAAGTGCATCAGCACGGTGGCGGCTGCTGCGTCAAATCGCGGTTCGCGCAGTGCCAGGGCTTGAAGCTCGAACAGCACGGGCACCAGCGGTGGCATGGCCAGCGCGGTGGCGGTAGAAGCAGCGCTTGAGGCGGCGCGGTTGAGGGACGCGGCGTGCGGGCCTGTTGAACCTGCGCGTGTGCCGCCGCCGGCGGGTGCGCCCGTGAATGACCCGGCTCCGGGCATGGTTGACAACTGCGCCGACGCCGCCCGGGCCGAAGCCTGCGAGGGGCTGCGTGGATGCAGCGTAACGGGGTCGCCAGCAGCAGGCGCGCTCGGCCCAGGAACGCCGATCCTGGGCGCGCCGGGACCGATGTTCGGCGCCAAGCCTGCCGCTGTTCGCCCGGCCACGGGCCGACCGGCCTGGGTAGGCCAGTCTTGCTGCAGCGGTTCGGGCAAATCGTTCAGTTTCATGCAAGGGGTCGCCGAGCGCGAGCGAAAAACTCGCACGCCAGGCGGTACTGCCTGAATTAGGCCGTCGCGTAGGGCGCGGGCATCGCAAGAAAAGCCACCCGCCGGGCCTGCAGTTCGACGGTGTACGCCCTGGCGCGCTATGGAACGGCCAAGACGCGGTCAGGGCGCAGCCAGAACTGAAGAAATCTGAAGTCGACCGAGGCTCAGCCGGATTGAGTCGCGGACGCGGCGGCCGCCGACGGGTCCATTGCGGATCGAAGGTGCACCACCCGTTGCGGGAAAGGAACTTCAATACCCCGCTCGCGCAGGCAGCGCAGCACACGCAGATTGACATCGCTGCGCACGTTGTTCAGGCCGTTTTCGGGGTCGGCTATCCAGTACGCCAGCGTCAGCTCGAGGCTGTCGGTCGCAAAATTCGTGAGCAGCACGGCCGGTTCCGGGTCTGGCAAGACCCGGGCAACTTCGACCATGGCCTCCAGAAGGATGGGCCTGAGCGCTTCCACATCCGTGTTGTAGGCCACGCCCACCACACTGGTGAGCAGCATGCGTGAATCGGCCAGGCTGGCGTTTTCAACCCGCGTGGTGATGAGCTGTTCGTTGGGCACCACCGATTCACGGCCATCGAAAGCGCGAATCACGGTGTAACGGGTGTGAATGTCGGTGATGCGCCCTTCAAAACCGTCCACGCGCACCACGTCGCCGATGCGCACCGATCGTTCGGCCAAGATCACAAAGCCGCTCACGTAGTTGGCCGCGAGCTTTTGCAGCCCCAAACCGATGCCCACGCCCAAGGCGCCGCCAAATACGCTCAAAGCCCCCAGCGGAATGCCTGCAGCCGACATGGCCAGCAGCAAGCCCACCAGCAACAAGATGGCGCGCGTGGCATTGGCCGCGATCTTGCGCATGCTAATCTGGTCACCGTCGCTGCCGGCACCGGCAATCAGGCGTGATTCGATAGAAGCTGAAATCCACAGTGCGGCCATCATCACCGCCACGGCGCTGAGCGCGCCTTCGACCAAGGCGCGCAGCGAAACGTCAACGCCGCCCAACTTCCACCGCACGGCGTCCATTTGTGCCAGCAGCACGGGCAGTACGCCTGTCAGCCACAGGATCAGCCCGATCCAGACGAGCCAGGACACGGTTCGCTCCAGCACGCGCACAGGGTGCGAGTTCGGAAAGGCCACCCGCAGCACCCGTACCGTGATACGAATGACCAGCAGGCTCAGCAGCACCGGCACGGCCAGCTTGAACACCGCGCTGGGCAAGGCCGACTCCAAGGCCCAGCGGGCGACATAGGCCGCGCTCAAGGCCAGGGCCGGGAACAGCACCCCGTCCACAACGCGCTCGCCAAACCAGATGCTGCCTTGCCGTTGGCTTGACCCGCGGAGGAGCCGCGCCAGGCCCCAGGCCACCAGCAAACAAGCCAGCAGTACGCCCGCTTCGACCAGGGCCCGTGGCTTGAACAGCCCGGCAAGCGAGTCGAACAGGTCGGCTGTCATGCCGCAGTGCCGCTCAGTTCGCGCAGGTGGGCAGCCACGCTGCGCGCCAAAGCGCTCAGGGCGTAGCCGCCCTCCAGGCAAGAAACGATGCGCCCTTGCGCGTGTTCGTTCGCCACCTGCAACATGCGTCGCGTGATCCAGGCGTAGTCGGCCTCCACCAAGCCCATTTGGCCCAGCTCGTCTTCGCGGTGCGCGTCAAAACCGGCTGATATGAACAGCATCTGCGGCTTGAATTCGGCCAAGGCCGGCATCCACATCGCCTCAATCGACTCGCGCACCTCAGGCCCGCGCGTGTAGGGCGCGATCGGTACATTGACCATGTTCGTGCCCTTGGGCACTGCGCCGCTGAAGGGGTACAGCGGGTGCTGGAAAAAACTGCACATCAAGATGCGGTCATCGCCGGCAATGATGTCTTCGGTGCCATTGCCGTGGTGCACGTCAAAGTCGATCACGGCCACCCGCTGCAGCCCACGAACGTCTACCGCGTGGCGCGCGGCAAGGGCTACGTTATTGAAAAAACAAAAGCCCATGGCTTCGTCGCGGGTGGCGTGATGGCCGGGCGGGCGAATGGCGCAAAAGGCATTGCTTGCGCTGCCGTCGATCACCGCATCGGTGGCCGCAATGGCAGCCCCGGCGGCTTTGAAGGCCGCTGCGAGGGTGCCGCTGCTGATCAAGGTGTCGGGGTCAACCGCCTTGCGCTCGCCGCTGTGTTTGGCCTGGCGCATCTGGTCGCGCACGTGGAACACATAGCCGGCAGTGTGCGCCCGTTCCAGTTGCTCCAAAGTGGCTTCGGGCGCGTCGCGCCAGTCCAGCGCCATGTCCAGGCCCGTGGCACGCAGGTGGTCTTGAATGGCATCCAGGCGCTGTGGGCATTCCGGGTGCTCGGGCCCCATATCGTGCAAACGGCATTCAGCGGGGCAATAGATGGCGGTAGTCATGGGTAGTCAGGGCTTGGGGCGCTGCTGGAATCGATTAACGTGCTG
This sequence comes from Rubrivivax sp., assembly GCA_965249635.1. Lineage (GTDB taxonomy): Bacteria > Pseudomonadota > Gammaproteobacteria > Burkholderiales > Burkholderiaceae_C > Rubrivivax. The sequence continues at coordinate 2,404,524 of OZ252249.1, forward strand.
TAAATGGAAACGAGCGCCGCACGCCAACTGACCCGGTTGGTCGACCAGATTTGCACAATTATCGTGGGCAAGCGAACCCAGATCGAAGACAGCGTGGCCTGTCTGATGGCTGGCGGGCATTTGCTCATTGAAGACGTACCCGGCGTGGGCAAAACCACCTTGGCGCATGCGCTGGCGGTGTCCATGGGGCTGAAGTTCTCGCGCGTGCAATTCACGGCCGACTTGATGCCGAGCGACTTGATCGGCGTCAGCGTCTACGAGCGCGCCAGCGAATCGTTCGTCTTCCACAGCGGCCCGGTTTTTGCGCAGGTGCTGCTGGCCGACGAAATAAACCGTGCAGGGCCCAAGACCCAAAGCGCCCTTCTCGAAGCCATGGAAGAGCAACAAGTTTCGGTTGATAACGTCACCCGCCCGCTGCCCCGGCCCTTTTTTGTCATCGCCACCCAAAACCCCAGCGACCAATTGGGCACATACCCCTTGCCGGAAAGCCAGCTCGACCGCTTCTTGATGTGCATCACGCTCGGCTACCCCGATCGCTTGTCGGAGCGCGCCTTGCTGGCCGGCGAAGACAAGCGTGAAGCCGTGGACCGGCTCAGCCCTGTGGTTCATCCTGAAGAGGTGCTGAGCATTCAACAGGCCGTGCGCCAGGTGCATGTGTCCGACGCGCTGCTGGACTACCTGCAAGTGTTGATCGCCTCCACACGCTCGGGCCAGTGGTTTATCGAGGGCTTGAGCCCGCGTGCGGCTATGGGCATCTTGCGCGTGGCGAAGGCGCGCGCCTTGATGGCGCAGCGCGACTACGTGGCGCCCGACGACATCCAGGCCATCTTGCCGCAGGCGGCAGGTCACCGCCTGGTGCCCGTGCCGGGCGCGGGCCGGGGCGCCTTGGAGCAGGTGCGGGCCATGGTCGAGGCCACCGCCGTCCACTGAGCGATGCGGGCCACGCCCTCGCCTGGCGATACCGCCGTGAACCCATCCGTCGGCCCAAAACCGCGGCGCGAGCGGCGCTCACTGCGCCGGCGTTTCGTGGGTTGGCTCGAAAGCCGCATCCCGCTGCGCGACACCTGGACGCTGAACCAGCGCAACATCTACATCCTGCCCACCAAAGCCGGCTGGGCTTTTTGCGGCATGTTGCTGGTGATGTTGATTGGCTCCATCAACTACCAGCTCAATCTGGGCTATCTGCTGACTTTCTTGCTGTTTGCCTGCGCGGGCGTTTCGATGAACATGACGCACGCCACCTTGAAGGGTTTGACGCTGCGCCTGCGGCCGGTGCATGCCGTCTTTGCGGGCGAAGCTGCGCAGCTGGAAGTGGTGATGACCAGCCCCAACAGCCGGCGCCATGGCATCGGTATCAGCTTTTACGACATTCGCCGCTTTGGCTGGCGCCAAGGTTTTACGGACGTGCCCGCGCACGGCAGCGCCTCAGCGCGCTTGGCCATGGTGCTGGAACGGCGGGGCCGCCACCGCGTGCCTTCGGTGACCATTGAAACGCGCTTTCCTTTGGGCCTGTTCCGTGCTTGGTCGGTGTGGCGCCCTGCTCTGCAAGTGATCGCCTGGCCGCGCCCGGAACAACCGCCCGCGCCGCTGCCTGCCAGCCAGTCGAACGCAGGTGAAGGCCAGCACCAGCGGCGCAGCGAAGGCGGCGAATTTGACGGCGTTCGCGCCTGGCGCGAAGGCGACACCCTGCGCCAGGTGGTGTGGAAAAAAGTGGCCCGCACGGGCGCCTTGATCAGCCGCGACAGCAGCGCCGCTGTCAGCCGCGAGCTGTGGCTCGACTGGCAAGCCGCGCGCCTGACCGGCGCTGGCCCTGAAGAGCGCTTGTCGCGCCTGACGGCCTGGATTCTTGCGGCCGAGCGCCAAGGCCAACCCTGGGGCCTGCGCCTGCCCAACCACAACCAAGCGCCCGCTTTGGGCGATGCGCACCGCATGGCCGCGCTGGACCATCTGGCATTGATGCCATGACGGCTGACGGGCATTCGACCACCCGCGCGGCCGGACGCACAGCCGACGGCTGGCCGCGCTGGCCCGGCTGGCACAACTTGCCGCGCGAAGCGCGCGACACGCTGTTCCAGTTGGGCGTCATCGGCTGGACGGTCTTGCCCCACTTGCTGCGCCTGCCTTTGTGGTGCGCGGCCATGGTCTCCTTCACCTTGGGCTGGCGCGCTTTGTTGGCCGTGGGCAATGCACCTTTGCCCAGCCGATGGACCATCATCAGCGTGCTGGGCCTGGCCGTGGCCTTGACGGCCTGGAGCGAAGGAACTTTGCTGGGCAAAGAGGCCGGCGTCACCATGCTGGTCGTATTGATGAGCCTGAAGATGCTGGAGCTGCGCGCGCGGCGCGATGCTTTGGTGGTTTTCTTCTTGGGCTTCTTTCTGGTGCTGACGCACTTTCTCTATTCGCAATCCCTGGCCATGATGCTGGTGACGCTGGGTTCAGTCTGGGGCTTGCTCACCGCCTTGGTGCTGGCGCACATGCCGGTGGGCCGCCCGCCATTGGCGCAGGCCGGCCGCGTGGCACTGCGCGCCGCTTTGTGGGCCATGCCGCTGGTGGCGGTGCTGTTTGTGCTGTTCCCGCGCATGGCCCCGCTGTGGGGCGTGCCGCAAGATGCCGGCGGCCGTACCGGCCTGTCGGGCAGCCTGCGCCTGGGCGGCGTGGCCTCACTGGCCAATGACGAAACCATCGTCATGCGCGTGCGCTTTGAAAAAGATCAAGCGCCAGCGCAAGACGTCTTGTACTTTCGGGGTCCGGTGCTGGGCCACTTTGACGGCCGTGAATGGACGCGCTTGCCCAGTCCCATCGCCCGCATGGGTCAGCCCAAACCGGACCTGCAGCGCAAAGGGCCGGCACTGAACTACGAGCTCACCATCGAACCCAGCCGCACCGATTTGTTGCCCTTGCTGGAAATGACAACCCAACCCGCCACACTCGAACTGTGGCAAGACAACCTGAGCAGCCGCCTGCGTGACGACATGCAGTGGCAACTGAATGGGCCCATCACCGACCGCCTGCGCCTGCAAGCCACGGCCTGGCCGCAATTGCGCTACGGGCCCACGGTCTTTGGGCAAGACCTCGAAAGCTGGCTGCAACTGCCGCGTGGGTTCAACCCCCGCACCTTGGCCTGGGCAGCCGCGTTGCGTGCCAATGATCCTGGCCTGGCCAAAGGCGATGCAGATACCTTGGCTGCCGCTGTCATGCGCCACATCGGCCAAGCGGGCTTCACCTACACACTGGAACCCGGTACCTACGGCAGCCAAGCGGTAGACGAGTTTTGGCTGGACCGCAAACAAGGCTTCTGCGAACACTATGCGGCGGCCTTCGTCGTCATCATGCGCAGTTGGGACGTGCCCGCGCGCATCGTCACGGGTTACCAAGGCACGGACGCCGAGGCCGTTGAAGGCTGGTGGCCCGTGCGCAACAGCAATGCCCACGCCTGGGCGGAATATTGGCAGCCCGGTGAAGGCTGGGTGCGTGCCGACCCCACCGCAGCCGTTGCGCCGGAACGTGTACGGCGCGGCCTTCAGCTACAGAAGCCGCGCAGCCTGGTGGCCCAAGCGATGGACAGCGTGCACCCAAAGCTGCTGGAGCAATTCCGCGCTTCGCTCGAGCGTTTTGACAACCGTTGGAATCAATGGGTGCTCAACTATTCGCGCGGCCAGCAATTCAAACTCTTGAGCGAGCTGGGTTTCGACTCACCCAGTTGGACCGACCTGAGCACCGTGCTGATCGCCGTGTTGAGCGCGGGCGCGGCGGCGGCTGCTGGCTGGGCGTTATGGGACCGCCAACGCCAAGACCCGTGGGCTCGGCTGCAACAGCGCGTGCAGCAGAGACTGGCCGCGCTGGGCGTGGAAGTAGGCCCGCAAGATGCGCCCCAAACCCGCGCCCTGCGCGTGCGGCGGGCGCTGGGCCCGGCCGGTGATGCCCTGGCACAAAGCCTGGACGCGCTGGACCGCGCACGCTATGGACCCCACGGCAGCAGCCGGGTCAACCGCCAGTGGTGGCCGGCATTTCGCAAGGCGGCAGCGACAATCAAGCCCAGCGCGGCCAATTCCGCCTGAAACTGACCTTGAATCTGCCTGATTGAAGCACTGGATGCCTGTCATGGACGCCTGCCTGGCTGGCCGCACTGAACGCCGCACTGAACGCCGCATTGAACGCCGCCCCGATCGCCTCCAGCGCAGCCAAGACCGTGCGCTCTTGAAACATCAGCTCTCGGCCATTTCAAGCTGGGCGCTCAGCGCATGCTTGTTGGCAGCCACAGGTCACGGGCAAGCACAGCCCTCACCTTCTACGCAGACCGCAACGGCAAAGACCACTGCGCCCAAAGCTTCACAAGCAGCCGCAGTACGAAGCGCGACGGCGCGCGCCAAAGCCCAGCGCACCACACCCGCCGGCGCAGCCGCAGCATCCGGGCCCCGCTATGCCGACCACCCGGCCGCCCTGGCCTTTGCGGCCGAAGTCGCGCAGCGCCGGGCTTGGGACGAGGCCTGGGTGCTGCGTCACATCGGCCAGGCCCGACGTCTGACTTCGGTTCAGCAACTCATGGCGCCCCCACCGCCAGGCGCCCCGAAAGACTGGCAGGCCTACCGCGCGCGTTTTGTTGAGCCTGTACGCATGCAGGCTGGCGCGCAGTTCTGGCAAAAGCACCAGCGCCTGCTGGAGCGCGCAGAAGCTCAATATGGCGTACCCGCCGAAATTGTGGTGGGCATCATTGGTGTCGAGACCATCTACGGTCGCCACCTGGGCAACTACCGCGCGCTGGACGCGCTGGCGACCTTGAGCTTCGACTTCCCCAGCACAGCGCGCCGCGACCGCAGCGCCTACTTTCGCAGCGAACTGGAAGAGTTGCTCGCGCTGGCGCTGCGCCAGCGTAAAGACCCCTCCAGCTTTCGCGGCTCCTACGCCGGAGCCTGGGGCCTGCCCCAATTCATGCCGGGCAGCGTTAACCGGCATGCTGTTGACTACGACGGCGACGGCCGCATCGACCTGCTACACAGCCCGGCCGATGTGATTGGCAGCGTGGCCAACTACATGGCGGCCCACGGCTGGCAGCCCGGCATGCCTACCCACTACGCAGTAACACCACCGGCTGACCCTGCCGCCCGCGCTGCCCTGCTGGCGCCCGACATCTTGCCCAGCTTCAGCCCAGCGCAGATGGAAGCACAAGGCGCAATGCTCAGTTCGCAGGGCCGCACCCACAGCGGCCCGCTCGCCCTGGTTGAGCTTCAAAACGGACTGGACGCGCCGCAGTTCGTGGCCGGCACCGCTAATTTCTACGCCATCACCCGCTACAACTGGTCCAGCTTCTACGCCATGGCCGTCATCGAATTGGGCGCCGCCTTGGCTGCCCAGCGCCGCGCACCTTGATGCGCGCTCCTGGGCGACAGCGGCATGGCTTACACCAAGCCACAATCAAGTCAACCAGCCCCATTTGTGAAAGAGCACTCCATGGCAACCTCCAACAAAGCCAGCTTCCAGTGGCAAGACCCCTTCCTGCTGGACGCACAACTGACCGACGACGAACGCGCCGTGCGCGAAGCGGCCCAGGCCTACAGCCAGGACAAGCTGCTGCCGCGTGTGCAAATGGCCTTTCGGGACGGCCAGACCGACCCCGCCATCTTTCGTGAAATGGGCGAATTGGGTTTGCTGGGCGCCACCATCCCCGAGAGCTACGGCGGCGCGGGCATGAACTACGTTTGCTACGGCCTCATCGCGCGCGAGGTCGAGCGCGTGGACTCGGGCTACCGCTCGATGATGAGCGTTCAGAGCTCATTGGTCATGCTGCCCATCTACGAATTTGGCAGCGAAGAGCAGCGCCGCAAATACCTGCCCAAGCTGGCCAGCGGCCACTGGATCGGCTGTTTCGGCCTGACCGAGCCCAACCACGGCTCCGACCCCGGCAGCATGATCACCCGCGCCCGCAAAGTGCCCGGCGGCTACAGCCTGAGCGGCGCCAAGATGTGGATCAGCAATTCACCCATTGCCGATGTCTTCGTGGTTTGGGCCAAAGACGACGAAGGTGCTATTCGCGGCTTCGTACTTGAGAAGGGCTGGAAAGGCCTGAGCGCGCCCGCCGTGCACGGAAAGGTGGGCCTGCGCGCCAGCATCACCGGCGAAATCGTCATGGACGAGGTGTTTTGTCCCGAGGAAAACGCCTTCCCAGAAGTTCGCGGCTTGAAGGGTCCCTTCACCTGCTTGAACAGCGCGCGTTACGGCATCGCCTGGGGCGCGTTGGGTGCGGCTGAAGACTGCTTCCACCGTGCGCGCCAATACGTGCTGGACCGCAAACAATTTGGCAAGCCGCTGGCCGCCAACCAGTTGATCCAAAAGAAGCTGGCAGACATGCTGACCGAAATTTCGTTGGGCCTGCAAGGCTGCCTGCGCCTGGGGCGCATGAAAGACGAAGGCACAGCCGCCACCGACATCACCAGCATCTTGAAGCGCAATAACTGCGGCAAGGCCCTGGACATTGCACGCCTGGCGCGCGACATGATGGGTGGCAACGGCATCAGCGACGAATTTGGCGTGGCCCGCCACTTGGTCAACCTGGAAGTTGTGAACACCTACGAAGGCACCCACGACATCCACGCTTTGATCTTGGGCCGCGCCATCACCGGTATCGCCGCTTTTTAAAGCAGGCCGCGTAGCACAACAAGCCGCATGCCACGGCTGCCATTCCTAGGCGAAGCCGACCCGCTGCCGCCCACCTCGCAGGCTTTTCCAGCGCACTCGGCCGCACCGGGCCTGCTGGCTGCCGGTGGCGGCCTCACTCTGAAGCGCCTGGAAGAAGCCTACCGCCACGGCATCTACCCCTGGTACAACGCGGGCGAGCCCGTGCTGTGGTGGAGCCCCAGCCCGCGCATGGCCCTGCAGGTTGCGGACTTCAAGATCTCGCGCTCGCTGCGCAAGACCCTGAAGCATTTCATCAACACGCCGGGCTGCGAGCTGCGCATCGACAGCGCCTTCGACCGCGTGATCCAAGCCTGCGCCCAAACACCCCGCCACGGCGCGGTGGGCACCTGGATTCAACCCGAGCTGATGCAAGCCTACGGGGACTGGCACCGCGCGGGCCGCGTTCACAGCTTTGAAACCTGGGTGGACGGCCAACTGGTGGGCGGCCTGTATGGCGTGGGCATCGGCCGCATGTTTTTCGGCGAATCGATGTTTGCGCACCAGACCGACGCCTCCAAGATCGCCCTGGCGGGGCTGGTGGCTTTTTGCCGCGCCCATGAGGTGCCGCTGATCGACTGCCAGCAGCACACCCAACACCTGGCCAGCCTGGGCGCCACAGAGTTACCGCGCCACGAATTTGAGCGGCAGCTCACCCACGGCCTCGGGGGCAGTGAGATTGACGATTGGTCCTATGATCTTCGTTACTGGAGGTATCTGGACGCGTGACCTTTCCTAAAGAGCTGCCGCTCTCATCACTGCAGTACTACGCCACGGCGCCTTACACGTGCAGCTACTTGAGCGGCAAGGTGGCGCGCAGCCAAGTGGCCACGCCCAGCCACCTGATCAATGCCGACACCTACTCTGGATTGGTTGCCAACGGCTTTCGTCGCAGCGGCATGTTCACTTACCGGCCCTACTGCGACGGCTGCCGTGCCTGCCAGCCTTTGCGCATTCCGGTTGAGCAGTTCAAACCCACGCGCAGCCAGCGGCGGGCCTGGAAAGCCCACCAGCCCTTGGTGGCCCGCGTGCTTCGTCTGGGCTTTGTGCCCGAGCATTACCAGCTGTACCTGCGTTACCAAGCCGGCCGCCACAGCGGCGGCGGCATGGACCAAGACAGCGTGGAGCAATTCACCCAGTTTTTGCTCCAGTCGCGCGTGAATTCGCGCCTCGTTGAATTTCGCGAAGCACCCCAGCCCGGCCAGACCGAAGGCGCGCTTCGCATGGTGTCGATATTGGACGTGCTCAATGACGGGCTGTCTGCCGTCTACACCTTCTACGACACCGAAGTTCAAGGCGCCAGTTACGGCACCTACAGTGTGTTGTGGCAAATTGATCAGACGCGCAAGCTCAAGCTGGAGTATGTGTACTTGGGCTACTGGATCGCGCAGAGCGAGAAGATGGCCTACAAAATGCACTTTCAGCCCAACCAGCTCTTGATCGATGGCCGCTGGGGTCCGTCCACGGCGGTACGGCCAACCCCGACGCCTACAGCCTGAAGCTGATCACGGGCGCCGCCCTCCACCGCCCCATGGTCACTCCACCGGCACCCCCTTGGGCCCTGGGCATCGACCTGGGCGGCACCAAAATTCACGTCGAATTGCTGGACCAAGCGGGTCGTTCGCATTGGCAGCAACGGGTGCCTACGCCGGCGGGCGACTATCAAGCCACGCTCACCACGCTGGCGCAGCTGGTGCACGCCGCACGCAGTGCCGCGCAGCACGCGCCCATGAGCATCGGCGTTGGTGGCCCTGGGGCGGTTGCCGCGAATGGGTTCATCAAAAATGCGAACTCGGTGTGCTTGAACGGTCAACCACTTGTGGCCGACTTGCAGGCTTTGTTGGGGCAGCCAGTGCGCTACGCCAATGACGCCAACTGCCTGGCATTGTCTGAAGCCGTGGACGGTGCGGGAGCAGGCGCCGCCGTGGTTTTTGCCGTCATCCTGGGGACTGGCACCGGTGCGGGTGTGGCTGTCAACGGACAAGTGTTGACAGGCCCCAACCGCCTGTGCGGGGAGTGGGGCCACAACCCCCTGCCCTGGCTCGATGACGAAGAACGGGCTTTCGCTCAAGCGCAGCCTTGCTGGTGCGGCCAAAGGGCCTGCGTTGAAAATTTCGTCAGCGGCCCCGCCATTGCGGTGGACCACCAAAGGCGATGTGGCCAAGCGGTCGGCGCTCGATTAAGTGCCCCGCTCAGCGCAGAAGAAATCGCCGAGCGCGCCGCAGCCGGTGACCCCGCCTGCCAGGCCACCCTGGAACGACACGCCCACCGGCTGGCGCGCGCACTGGCCGGTGTGATCAATTTGCTGGACCCGGACGTCATCGTCTTGGGTGGCGGCTTGTCGAAAATGCCTGCGCTGTACAACCGGGTGCCGCAGCTCTGGCCGCGCTGGGTGTTTCGCGGCGGTGTGGAAGAACCGGTGCGCACGCGGCTCCTGCCTGCCCGGCATGGCGACGCCTCGGGCGTGCGAGGCGCCGCCTGGTTGTGGCGCAAAGCCACCGGAACGACGCCCTCACGGGTTTAGCTGCCGCAGGCGCGGCTGCGTGCTTTCGCACGCACTTGGCCAGGCTTCTTACAGCCCAGCGCGTTGAAGCTTGGCCGCCAAGGCCAATGTCAGTGTTTCGCGGCTGTCGGCCAGGTGCGCACGCGCCTCGGCGCTCAGCCCAGCGCGGTTGCTTTTGGCCGAAAGACGGCTTGCCAGCGCCTGCGCTTCCTGCCGCAGCAAAGCACGGGTGTCGGCGCGGCTTGAAGAGGGGCGCAGCATCTGCGCTGCCAGCCGGTTGACATGCTCGCGCTGCAGCTCTCGGCGCGGGCCCGCAATGTCGCCCTTGCCGTCCAGGTCGCTCCAAATCTCCTTGGTCAGGCGGCTGTACAGCTCTGACAGCCGGAACGCCTCACCAGCCGGCAGCTTCTGCGCACTGTCCAGGATGCGCGTGGCCACACCGTCAGTCATCAACTGCGTCAAGACCGCACGGCGCAGTTCATGAACCAGGCTTTCGAAGGAAAAGTCGGTGGGCGTGGGTGTCGGATCGGGTGAAGACAGGTCAAAGCGGTCCATGAAGTCCGGCGCCAGCTTGCGTTGCAAGGCGGGGCTCAGCGTCAGGCTGTCGGCGGACAGCACACCTTTGGCCAAGACTTCCAGCGCATCGCGCTGCACAGCCGCCGGCACTGGTTGCATAGGGTCGCGGCCCGTGCCGGGGAAATCGCGCAGCGTGCGAACGCCGCCGATCTGGCGCACCAGCACCCCGGTTGCGCGGCCCATGTCGCGCATGGCAAAGGTCAGTGCACGGCGCAGCACGGCGTAGTCTGTGTCGCTTTTAAGCGTGCGGGTTTCTTGGCTTTTGATGAGGTCGCGCCCGATGTCGTAGCGCTTCTTAGCGAATGCGACTGGGTCATTGCCCAAATCGAAGTGAAGCGATTCGGGGTCGATGCCGAGAAAATTGTCTTCGTCGGTGCCGTAGGCCAGCTCGGGCTCGGCACTGCGCGCGGCGATGCGTTGCAGCTCATCAATCTCGGTCTTGGCATCCAAAGGCCGGTAGCCGTACTCGATGGCCCAATAGTCGTAAGGCCCCAGTGAGGTCTGGAACGCCATCACGGGCTTCTCGCCCGGCGCGGCGATATTCAAGGGCGCATATTCCATCACCGAGCCGGCCAGGCCGTTGGCGCGCACAAAGGCGTCGTCAGCCATCTGCTGGTTGGTGTAAATACGGGAGGAGCGAAAGTTGTGGCGCAGACCCAGCGTGTGGCCCACCTCGTGAATCGTGGTGTCTTTCAAGTAGTCCAGCACCCAACGCTGCACGTCAGGGCTGTCAGGGTCCAGTTCACCACGCGCATCCAACACATCGAAGGCATAGGCCAATTGCTCGGCCATGGTGTCACCATGGTTGCAATCTGCGCCGTGCTGGTGCGCACCTGCCGCCATCGCCGCATCGGGCAGCAGGCCCTCGCGCACTGCATCGCGGGCCTGCATCAGGCCGGCCCAATCCATCGTGAAGCCCTTGCCCAGGTACTGCGACTTGATGGTACGCATGCCCCGCGACGACAGTGACTCGAAGCCGATGTCCGCATCCAGAATTTCGCCGGTGCGCGGGTCGACTTGCGAGGGGCCGATGGCGCCAAAGCGGGGCTGGGCATTGATCATCCAGCGAATCGAAGCCACGCCGACATCCAAGGTGTCGAAATCGGCATCGTCAGCCTGTTGTTTCACCACGATGGCGCCTTTGTAGCCAATGCGCTCAAAGGCTTTGTTCCACTCCAGGATGCCGTCGCTGATGGCACTGCGGTAGGCCACCGGAATGTTGCGATCAAGCCAGTAGGTGATGGGTTTGACCGGCTCTGACAGCGCCGCAGTCGGGTCTTTTTTCTCCAAGCGCCAACGGTTGATTTGATGCTGCCGTGGCGAGCGCGCAAAGTCTTGCGAGAAGTCATTCACCGCTGAAGTGAAGTAGCCCACGCGCGGGTCAGCCTTGCGACGGGCCATCAAGGTGTCCGGCAGTTTGCTGATGGAGTAGTGCAGACCCAGGAACAGGCTGCGCACATCCGGCAAGGCCTGCGGCGTGGTGGGCACCGGGCCCAGTTGAGGCGCACCCGGCGGCAGGGGCTGAGGCACAGCGATGGTTGGCGTGAAGTAGTGACTGGTGACTTCAAAAATCACCGCATCCGGTTTGCCACGCACCACGTCGATTTGTGAATGCCGGCCATCGAAGCTGTAGCCCTGACGATAGTTGCGCTGCAGCACCATGCCCAAGCCCAGCAGGTCCTGCATGAACAGGGCATTGGCGTCGATCAGAATGCTCTTGCGCTCGGCATGTGCCGCACTGGCCACGCTGGTGCTAGCGACCAGGCTTCGAGAGAAACCGGAGGCCACGCCGCGCGCCTGTGGCGTGCCCACATCGGCTTGGAAGTCGGTATTTAGAGCGACCAGTCGCACCTGGTTGTGCACGCGCTGGAACTGCACAATTTGAGGCCGCCCGAAATTGCTCCAACGGCCAATCATGGTGCCGCCAAACACCCCGGCTTCACCAATGCCCTTGGCAATCTTGGGCGAGAGGAAGAAGGGCTTGTCAAAGTCTTCTGGCTTCAGCTCCAACCAAACCTTTTCGTCCTTGCGCCACACAGGGAACAGGCCGTCGGTTTTCTTGGCGTCTTTGGCTACGGTCTCGAAGGGTGGCGGCGTGCCTGGTGCGGGCGGCGCGGCGGGTGGTGTGGCGCCCGGCCTTGACCCGGCGGCAGCGGCCGTAGGCCCACCGGCACCGGCCATTGCTGGCTTGGCGCCAGGCGCCGTGCCCGACGCCGTGCCTGACGCCGGATTGGCAGGCGGCTTGGCAGCGGTGGCGTTTACCGCGCCTGCGCTTGTGCTCGACCCCGGCGCTACACCCGTCTGGCCAGCAGGTGGAGCCAAAGCAGCGCAGCCGCTCAGTGCCAGAACCGCAGTGGCGGCCAACAAGGTCAAAACGGGCGATTTTTCAGGTGCACGCATGGTGGCAAACACGCTTCGTAAAAGGGGTTGAAGCGCCGATTGTGGTGCAAAGCCAAGAGGCCCTTTCCCCCAAGAAGCCCTTGCGCCGCAGGAGCAATTCCCCAGGCCGACCCTCAGCATTCAGAGTGGTGATCGTGTGACGCAGAGCAAAAAAAAGGCAGCCCAAGGCCGCCTTCATTGATGTGCCGCAAAAAGCGGCAATCCAAAACTTATTTGATGGGCTTGAAGCGCATGCGCTTGGGCCGCGCGCCTTCTTCGCCCAGGCGCTTGACCTTGTCGGCTTCGTATTCATGGAAGTTGCCGTTGAAAAAGACCCATTGCGATTCGCCCTCTGCCGCCAGGATGTGCGTGCAGATGCGGTCCAGGAACCATCGGTCGTGGCTGATGATCATGGCGCTGCCGGCAAATTCAAGCAGCGCCTCTTCCAGCGCGCGCAGGGTTTCTACGTCCAAGTCGTTGGACGGTTCGTCCAGCATCAACACGTTGCCACCCAGCGCCAAGGTCTTGGCCAAGTGCAGGCGCCCGCGTTCGCCGCCCGAGAGGTTGCCCACGAGCTTTTGCTGGTCGTTGCCTTTGAAGTTGAAGCGGCCCAAGTAAGCGCGCGAGGGCATCACAAACTGACCTACGGTGATGTTGTCCAGCCCACCGGACACGTCTTCCCAAACCGTTTTTTCGGCAGACAAGCTGTCGCGGCTTTGGTCAACAAACGTGGGCCTGGCCGTTTTCCCGATCAGCACGTCGCCGCTGTCCGGTTTCTCCACACCTTGAATCATGCGGAACAGTGTTGACTTACCTGCGCCGTTGGGCCCGATGATGCCCACGATGGCACCCGCCGGCACCTTGAAGCTGAGCTTGTCGATCAGCACACGGTCGCCAAAACTCTTGCTGACATCTTTGAACTCAATGACTTCGTTGCCCAGGCGCTCGGCCACCGGAATGAAGATTTCATTGGTTTCGTTGCGGCGCTGGTATTCCACGTCACTCAGCTCTTCAAAGCGCGCCAGGCGGGCCTTGCTCTTGGTCTGGCGTGCCTTGGCGTTGGAGCGAACCCACTTGAGTTCCTCCTTCATGGCCTTCATGCGCGCGTCTTCCTTCTTCTGCTCCACTTCCAGGCGCTTTTCTTTCTGGTCTAACCAGTCAGAGTAGTTGCCCTTCCAGGGAATGCCCTGGCCACGGTCCAGCTCAAGAATCCATTCGGCTGCGTTGTCCAGGAAGTAGCGATCGTGGGTGATGGCCACCACGGTGCCTGAGTAGCGCTGCAGAAAGTGCTCCAGCCACTCCACCGACTCGGCGTCCAAGTGGTTGGTGGGCTCGTCCAGCAGCAGCATGTCGGGCTTGCTCAACAGCAATCGGCACAGCGCCACGCGGCGCTTTTCACCGCCCGACAGGTTTTTGATGACCGAATCCCAAGGGGCCAGGCGCAGTGCATCGGCCGCCAACTCCAGTTGCAGGTCGGTGTTTTCACTGCCGGCAGCCGCGATGATGGCTTCCAGCTCGGCTTGCTCAGCGGCGAGCTTATCGAAGTCGGCATTTTCGTCAGCGTATTCGCTGTAGACCTCGTCCAGGCGCTTCTTGGCGGCCAGCACACCGCCGATGCCCTGCTCCACCGCTTCTCGCACGGTTTGCTCGGGGTCCAGCTGGGGCTCTTGTGGCAGGTAGCCGATATTCAGGCCTGGCATGGGCACGGCTTCGCCTTCGATGTCTTTGTCCAACCCTGCCATGATTTTCAGCAGCGTGGACTTGCCCGAGCCGTTGATGCCCAGCACGCCGATCTTGGCGCCGGGGAAGAAGGACAGGCTGACGCCCTTCAAGATCTGCCGCTTGGGCGGCACGATCTTGCCGACGCGGTTCATGGTGAAGACGTATTGCGCCATAGGGGTCTCAGAAAAAACTGCGGTGGAAAAGTTCGGGCTCGCCGGCTGGGGCACGCACTGCGTTGCGGTGCCACGACATTTGTCGCCGTGTGGAGCGTTTCAACCCCGTATTGTCGCCTTTCATCGCAGGGTCTCTTGAAAAAGCCGCCACAGCCGGAAAATGACTGCCAGCCCAAGAAGGAGGGGCCTTGAGATGACGACCACTGTATTGAACACCGTTGATGCTGACGCTTCCCTGGTGCGCCTGACGCATATCACCTACGCTCTGCACGCGCTGGGCTTGGGGATGGGCATCTTTGGCGCCTCCACGGTGGTGGGCGCTTTCCTGGGCCTGCCGTCGCTGGTGGCGCTGATCATCAACTACGTCAAAAAGAGCGACGTGGCCGGCACTTGGCTTGAATCGCACTTCCGCTGGCAAATCCGCACGTTCTGGTTTGTGCTGGGCTGGGCCGTGTTGATTTTTGTGGTTTCCGCGCCGCTGGTGCTGTTGTTGGGCCTGGGCCTGGTGACAGGCTGGATCGGCTTGGCGCTGCTGGGCGTGTGGGCCATCTATCGCATTGCGCGCGGTTGGTTGCGACTGAAAGACCGGCAAGAACTGCCAGCCTGAGCCCGGCGCTGGACTATCAGCGCCTATCCAACCCGTCCGCTACACTGCATGCTGCGCTGCGGCATCCAGTCGTCGCGGCGCCGTCACTCCGACGATCGGACGCTCAATCCGAAACTCCGTCACTCCCTTCGCACCGAAGGACTGGTGCGCCGCTTCAGGCGCGCGTCGGCTGCGTACGACAGGCTCGCCAATAGCCGCGAGCCCCTAAGCATGAAATTCACTGAACTCGGCCTGGCCGAGCCGCTGCTGCGCGCTGTTCTCGAACAGGGCTACGAAACCCCTACACCTATTCAAGCGCAAGCCATTCCTGCGGTGCTGAAAGGTGGCGACCTGCTGGCCGGCGCACAAACCGGCACTGGCAAAACAGCAGGCTTCACGCTGCCCATGCTGCACCGCTTGGCCGCAGCAGGCCCCAAAAAGGACGCACGCGGCCGCACAGCCATCCGCGCGCTCATCCTCACCCCCACCCGCGAGCTGGCAGCGCAGGTGGAAGAAAGCGTGCGCACCTACGGCAAATACCTGCCACTCACCAGCATGGTGATGTTTGGCGGCGTGGGCATGGGGCCGCAGGTCGACCGCCTGCGCAAGGGTGTGGACATCCTCGTGGCCACCCCCGGCCGCTTGCTGGACCACCACCAGCAGCGCACGCTGGACTTGAGCCATGTCGAGATTTTCATCCTCGACGAAGCCGACCGCATGCTGGACATGGGCTTCATCCACGACATCAAAAAAGTGCTGGCCATCGTGCCGGCCAAAAAGCAAAGCCTGCTGTTCAGCGCCACCTTCAGTGACGACATCAAGGCCCTGGCCGACAAGCTGCTCAACGCACCCGAACTGATTGAAGTGGCGCGCCGCAATGCCACGGCCGAGACCATTGCGCAAAAGGTGCACCCGGTGGGCCGCGACAAGAAAAAAGAACTGCTAGCGCACCTGATCAAGCAAGGCGACTGGCACCAGGTGCTGGTCTTCACGCGCATGAAACACGGCTGCAACCGGCTGGCCGAATATTTGAATGACCATGACATCTCTGCCATGGCCATTCACGGCAACAAAAGCCAAAGCGCGCGCACCAAAGCATTGGCCGATTTCAAGGCCGGCGAGCTGCAAGTGCTGGTGGCTACCGACATTGCCGCGCGCGGCATCGATATCGACCAGTTGCCACACGTGGTGAACTTCGAGTTACCTAACGTGCCAGAAGACTACGTGCACCGCATCGGCCGCACCGGCCGCGCGGGCGCCACGGGTGAGGCCATTTCGCTGGTGTGCCTGGACGAAGAGGGCTTCTTGCGCGACATCGAAAAACTGACCAAACGCACGATTCCTGTAGAAAAGATTCCGGGCTTTGAGCCAGCTGCTGGCGAGCGCGCTGAACCGATCGTTTTGGGCCGCATGACCATCGGCGTTGGCGGCACGCGCCGTGGTGCTGGTGGCGGTGGCGGCAGGCCGGGCGGTGGGCGACCACCTAGCGGCGGTGGTGGCAGTAGTCGCTCAGGTGGCGGTGGCGGCCGTAACGCGGGTGGCGGCAATGGCCGCATGGCGGCGGCACCGACCGGTCCGCGCACGGGGCCAGCGCAAAGCAGCGGCGGTCGCAATGGCTCTGGCAGCCGCGCCGGTGGGGCCGGCGGCGGTGGCGGCAACCGCTCAGGCGGTGGTGGCAGCAGCAGCGGTGGCCCACGCGGCGGCGGTGGCCGAGGTGGCAGTGGCGGTGGCCGCAGTGGTGGTGGTTTCAGCGGCGGCTTCGGCGGCGGCTCTGGGGGCCGCTGAACAGCCGCGGAGCAGACCCTCAACGGCGGCTTAACGGAACGACATGAAAAAGGCCCAAAGGCCGCCAGCGTCCGAAGCGGGCGACGAACTCGGTGGCAACCCCCGCGCCGATCTTGGGCCCGGTGCTGGCGGCCCCATCGGCGGTGGCCTGCTGGTGGCTGGCGCCACCGGCCTGGTTGGCCGCGAAGTGGTGCGCCAGGCCTCAGCCAGCGCGCAATGGCGGCCGTTGGTGCTGCTGGTGCGCCGCGCTGTGCAAGCACCGCCAGGCGCACAAGTTGTTCAAGTGGACTTTGCGGCCTTGCCCGCGCTGCCCGCCTGTGCTGCGGCCTGCTGCGCGCTGGGCACCACGCTGGCGGTGGCCGGCTCCGAACAGGCCTTTCGCGCGGTGGATTACGACGCCGTATTGGCCTTTGCCACGGCAGCCAAGCGCGCCGGCGTGCGGCGCTTGGCGGTGGTGAGTGCGCTGGGTGCCAGCAGCCGCAGCAGCACGTTTTACAACCGTGTCAAAAGCGAAGCCGAAGTTGCCCTGGCCAGGCTGGACTTTGAAACCTTGATCATTGCGCGGCCGTCCCTTTTGGCGGGCGACCGCGCAAGCTTGGCGCAGGCGCAGCGCCCGGCCGAACGCCTGGCTTTGGTGGTAGCTATGCCACTGGCGCGTTGGATACCGCTGGGCTGGCGACCAGTGGAGGCCGCCACCTTAGCGCGAGCGCTGCTGCGCGCCTTGGAATCCTGTGGGCCAGGGCACCACGTTCTGGAGTCGGCTGACTTGCAGCGTTTGGGTAGCCTCTAAACGAACTCACCCTCACGCAGCCACTTGGTGGCAACCCATTTTTCACCTTCCAGCACAGGCGCACCACCATGCAGCGTGCCCGTGGACGCATCAGGCCGGTCGTAGCTGAAAAACACGGCGCTGCCCTGCACAGGCGCCACTTCCAAACCAATGGCCGGAAAAGTGGTGCTGCCACCCCGCTGCGGCGCATTCAAGTACATCACCAAGGTGCCCACACGCTGCCCGCCACGCGTCAAAACCGCTGCTGAGCCAGGGTGCACGGGGTCGAAGTAGTCGAAATGCGGCAGGTACTCAGCGCCCGGCCGGTAACGCAGGACTTGCAAACCTTCGCCATGGCTGACGGGCCAGCGCAGCAGCGCCGCGATGCGCGCCTCGATGCGCGTGATCAGCTCAGACTCTCCGCGAGAGAAGAACATGCCGTCGCTGGTGCGTGCGGCATTCACCTCATTGCCGCCGTTGGCGTTGTCCACGGTTTCGGACCGCGCCAGCCGGGGCGAGGCTTGGTCCATCAGGGCCTGGCATTCTTCAGGCGTCATGAAACCATCGAAAAGCACCACGCGCGGGTGCTTGACGGCCATCGCCACGCGAATGCAGTGCCCATCGACGGTGATCTCGTTGCGCCCATCAGCCACTTCCGGCTCGGGTAGGTGCGCAGCCACATGTGCTTTTACCTTGCGTGCCAAGGCGGTGTTGTGCGCGTTCTGCGCATCACCCAGCGCGCGCCAGGCCAGCGCGGTGTCCCAACCGGCTTTGACCATACCGTCGATGATTTGCGGCGGCGGCGTGCCAGCGCGCAAGTGGTCAGCCAGCCAACGCTGCAAGTCGGCTGAAATAACTTGGGTTTGAACCTTGGCGCCGCTGCGCGTTGCCGTTGGCTGGTAAGCGGAAATTTCAACTTTCATGATGGTATTTTGCGTCTGAAAACCCATTGCTGGGCGCTGGAAGCAGACGGCGCAAAGGCGTAGCCGTCCAACTGAAAATCTTGCAAGGCTTCGGGCCGACGCACCCGGTTTTGGATGGCCCATCGCGCCATCAAACCCCGCGCGCGCTTGGCGAAGAAACTGACGATGCCATAGCTACCGTCGCCCTTGCCTTCTTCAAACTGGCATTGCACTACGCGGGCTTTCAAGGCCGGCCGAAGTGCGGCGCGCGCGTATTCTTGCGAAGCCAAATTGATGACCACGGGACGCTTGATGTCGGCTTGCCGTTCATTGAGATAAGCAGCCAGGCTGTCGCCCCAGAAGTCGTAGAGGTTGCGCCCGCCCGGGTGGGCCACGGCCGTACCCATTTCCAGGCGGTAAGGCTGCAGCCGGTCCAAGGGGCGCAGCGCGCCGTACAGACCGGACAAGATGACCACGTGTTGTTGCGCCCAGTCAAGCTGCGCTGTGCTGAGCGTGCGCGCATCGAGGCCGCCGTAAACGTCTCCGTCAAAGGCCAGCACGGCCGGCTTGCTGTTGGCGGGTGTTGCCACAGGCTGCCAGGCGGCATAACGGGCCACATTCAGCTCCGCCAGGTTATCCGACAGGTCCATCATCTGCGCCACTTCGGCCGGGCTGCGCTGGCGCATCAAATCAATGAGTTGAGCGGCTTGATGAAAAAACAAGGGCTCGGTCGCGCGGCGCGCAACCACGGCGGGCACTCGGGTTTCGTAGTCCAGGCTTTTGGCGGGTGACAGTAAAAACAACATGGGTCTTGGTAGCGTATGTCTTCGGAGCTTCTGTCTCGGGAACGTATGGTTTGGCGCGTGTTCAGTCGTCCAGCAGGCCGCTGGCTTCGCGGCTGGGCTGCGCTGGACCAGCGGCACCTAAAGCAGCTTGCCAGGTGCGCAAGGGAATGTGGTGCGTGAGCTGGTGCATCAAACAATCGACCAGCGCCGGGTGCATTTCGTGGCCGATGCCTTGCGCAATGTCGAGCGTGGCGTCACCCTGCAGCGCGCCGATGTGATTGAACAGCGTGCGAACGTCTTCCAGGGCAAAGATGCGGTCTTTGGCGCCGTGAAAAAAGTGAAACGTGGTTTGCTGCGGCACCGCTTCCGGCAAATCCACCATGCGCGCGCCGAAGGCCAGCACCCGGCCCACGATACCCGGCGCTTGCATGGCGGTGTGCAGTGCCAGCAAGCCGCCCTGAGAAAAGCCACCCAACGCCGTGGCTGCGGGCGCTACATCCAGGCGCTGCTGCTGCAAGCGCACCCAAGCCTCCAGCGGGCCTAGCGATGCCTGCACCCTTTGGCGCCACAGGACCTCGTCGCCGATGTCGGCAATGGAATACCACTGCCGCGCCAGCTGGCCGCCATCGGCCGGGTACGGGCCTTCAGGCGCCAGAATGGCCGCCTGCGGAAACTGCTGCCGCAGCGCTTGCGCCAGGGGCAAAAACATACTCGGGTTTTGCGCCCAGCCGTGCAGCAGCAAGATCAACTGCTCAGCGCGGCCGGATTGAGGCAACCATTCGATGGGCAGTGGCCAAGCGGGGTCAGCAGTCATGCCCCACATTGTCGCTGCCTCTCAATGGAAGTCGCGGCTGCGCGTGGCCAGACCCTGCAGCAGTGGCGTGTGGTCCACCAGCTTGCGGGCGATGAGGTGGCGCACCTCGCCTTCGCACTGCCAGATGCCAAACACCGTCAAGAGCCGACTGGCCAGCAGGGGGCGGCGCTGCGCCTCGGCCACCTGGGGCCAGACGATGATGTTGACGTGGCCAGTTTCGTCCTCCAGCGTCATAAACACCACGCCTTTGGCCGTGCCCGGCCGCTGGCGGTGCGTGACGATGCCACTGGCGCGCGCCAACTGGCCCGAGCGGCACTGGCGCAGTTGGGCAGCGGTTTGAATCTTGAACGCCCCCAGTTGCTCGCGCAGCAGGGCCAGCGGGTGCGACTTCAAAGACAAGCCTGTTGCGTTGTAGTCGGCCAGGGTTTCATGCGCCCGGCTGGCTGCGGGCAGCGCCACGGCTGCCTCGTGCGTGCGTGTGTCGCGCAGCAGGGGCGTGGGGCGAGTGTCCACGCCGGCCACCGCCCAGGCCGCCTGGCGCCGGTGGCCGGTGATGGCGCACAGCGCGTCGGCGCCGGCCAGCAGGTTCAAGGCGTGCGCGTCCAGCTGCGCACGTCGGGCCAGGTCTTCCACACCTTCAAACGGCCCTTGCGCACGCGTGGCCACGATGCGCTGCGCGGCGGCTTCTTGAAACCCGCTGATGCGGCTAAAGCCCAGGCGCACCGGCCGCAGGCCCGGCGGCACAGGCTGGTCTGCTGCCATCAACGGAACGGGTGGCATCGCATCGGCCAGCTCATAGCTTTCAGAACGCTGCGCGTCAGCCGACGGAGCAGCCTGTACGACCAGCGTGCTGTCCCACTGGCTGTGGCGAATGTCCACCGGCAGCACCACCACGCCGTGCGCCTGGGCATCACGCACCAATTGCGCGGGCGCATAAAAGCCCATGGGCTGGCTGTTCAGCAGCGCGGCCAAAAAGGCATCCGGGTGCCAGCGCTTGAGCCACGCGCTGGCGTAGACCAGCAGCGCAAAGCTGGCGGCATGGCTTTCAGGAAAACCATATTCACCAAAGCCCTGAATCTGCTGAAAGATGCGCTCGGCAAAGTCACGCTCGTAGCCCTTCTCCACCATACGGCCCACCAAGCGGTCATGGAAGGGCCCAAGTCCGCCCTTGCGCTTCCACGCCGCCATGGCGCGGCGCAGTTGGTCGGCTTCGCCGGGCGTGAAGTCAGCCGCCAGGATGGCCAATTGCATCACCTGTTCCTGGAAGATGGGTACACCCAGCGTGCGCTCCAGCGCCTGCTTCACTTCGTCGCTGGGGTAGTCCACCGGCTCCTCGCCGTTGCGGCGGCGTAAGTAGGGGTGCACCATGCCGCCTTGAATCGGCCCGGGCCGCACGATGGCCACTTCGATCACCAGGTCGTAGAAGCAGCGCGGCTTCAGGCGCGGCAGCATGCTCATCTGCGCACGGCTTTCCACCTGAAAAGTGCCCACGCTGTCACCACGGCACAGCATCTCGTAGACATCGGGGTCTTCTCGGGGAACCTCGTGCAGCGCGAGGCTGCCGCCCGGCCCGCAACCGGCGCCCTTCTCACCTACCAATTCCAGCGCTCGGCGAATGCCGCTGAGCATGCCCAGCGCCAAGATGTCCACCTTGATGAGCTTGAGCGCATCCAGATCGTCCTTGTCCCACTGGATGACGCTGCGCTCGGCCATGGCGGCGTTTTCAACGGGCACCAAATGGGCCAGGTCATCACGCGCGATGACAAAACCGCCGGGGTGCTGGCTCAGGTGGCGCGGGAAGCCTATCAACTGCCCCGTCAGCTCCATCCACAGCCTGCTGATCGGTGCCTCCGGGTTGAAGCCATTTTCGCGCAGACGTTCAGGATCGATGTTTTTGCCATCAAACCAGTGCGCGCTCTTCGCCACGGCGTCGATGCGGTCCAGGTCAATGCCTAACGCACGGCCCACATCGCGCAGCGCCGAGCGCGGCCGGTAGCTGATGGTCACGCCTGTCAAGGCAGCGCGGTGGCGGCCGTATTTGCGGTAGAGGTACTGGATGACTTCTTCACGGCGTTGGTGCTCGAAGTCGATGTCGATATCCGGCGGCTCGTTGCGTTCGGCGCTGATAAAACGCTCAAACAGCAAGGTGCTGAAGGCTGGGTCCACAGCCGTGACGCCCAGGCAATAACAGACAGCCGAATTAGCCGCACTGCCTCGCCCCTGGCACAGGATGCCTTGCGCCCGCGCCCACTGCACGATGTCGGCCACGGTGAGGAAATAGGGCTCGTACTTCAGTTGCGCGATGAGCGTCAGTTCGTGCTCGACCATGCCGCGCACCGCAGGCGGCAAGCCCTGCGGGTAACGCTGCAGCACGCCCTCTTCCGTCAAGTGCCGCAGCCAGGTGGTGGGCGTGTGGCCGGCGGGCACGATTTCTTCCGGGTATTCGTAGCGCAGTTGGTCCAGCGAAAAGGCGCACTGCCCAGCCACGGCCAGCGTGGCCGCCAGCCATTCCGGCGGAAACAGCCTGCGCAGCCGCGCGCGCGATCGCAAGTGCGCTTCAGCGTTACCCTGCAGTGCAAACCCACAGTCGGCCACCGTGCGTTTCAGCTTGGTCGCTGCCAGCACATCCAGCAGCGGCTTGCGCGAGCGCCGGTGCATGCGCACGTCACCCACGGCCACGATGCCCAGGCCGGTGAGTTCGCCCACATGCTGCACCATGTCACGCAGCGCGACATCGTCCACAGCCAAGCTTTGTGTGAGCGCCAGGCGGCCCCGCTCCAGGCCAAACCATGTCTTCAGCCACATGGCCTGCGCAAACAGGGTTTCGAAAGAATCACTGGCCCGTGCCACCAGCAGAGCCAAACAATCAGGCAGCCCCGTCAACATGGGCGCCATGGGCGTTTTGCCTTCTACATCGGCAGCCAGCGCCTGGTACTCGCCCTTGGGCGCACGCCGCCGCGCCACCGTCACCCAGCGCACCAGGTTGCCATAACCGCGCCGTGTTTGCGCCAGCAGCACCAGGTGCGCGCCCGGCTCCTCATCCGCCGCCTGGGCGGAGTTGGGCGGCGGGCTCAACACCATCTGCACCCCGACGATCAGCCGCAGCCCCGCCTTGGCAGCCGCCTCATGCGCGCGCACGATGCCCGAGAGCGAACACTCGTCCACCACCGCCAGCGCTGCGTAGCCCAGCTCCACCGCCCGCGCGACCAGCTCCTCCGGGTGCGAAGCGCCGGTGAGGAAGCTGTAGTTGCTGCGCGCGCACAGCTCGGCATAACCGGGCAGGTCAGCGGCGGAGCCTGCGTCAAGCTGCATGAAGACGATCCAGCGGACTCTTCACCTGCCCGCCCGCCACCTCCAGCACATGCGTATAGACCATGGTGGTGGAGACATCAATGTGGCCAAGCAGCTTCTGCACCGTGCGGATGTCTGTGCCGGCCTGCAGCAAGTGCGTGGCAAAACAGTGACGTAGCGTGTGCGGCGTGGCCGGGCGCTGGATGCCCGCCACCTGCAGAGCCTGCTTGAAGGCCCGTTGAAAACTCTGGTCGTAGAGGTGGTGGCGCCGCACCACGCCGGTTCTGGGACACGTGGAATGCGTGTCCTGCGGGAACACCCAGAACCAGGCCCAGGACTGCCCGGCCCGCAGGTACTTGCGCTCCAGCGCATCCGGCATCTGCACACCCGCGCGCTCGTCACGCACATCGGCCTGCCACAGCAGGTGCGCGCGGCGCAGTTGGTCCTTCAGAGCCTGCTGCAGCGAGGCCGGCAGCATCACGACACGGTCTTTGCCGCCCTTGCCTGCGCGCACCGACAGCACAACGGGCAAACGACGCTTGACCTGTGG
The DNA here is from genome assembly GCA_965249635.1 of Rubrivivax sp. Classification (GTDB taxonomy): domain Bacteria; phylum Pseudomonadota; class Gammaproteobacteria; order Burkholderiales; family Burkholderiaceae_C; genus Rubrivivax. Next base: position 2,428,028 of record OZ252249.1, read on the forward strand.
ACGCTCCAGATCGGTCAGCCACGGCAGGTCTTGGCCCAGCACCTGCCGATACAGAAACACCAGCGCCGACTGGGCCTGCCGGTGCGTAGCCACCGAGATACGACGCTCGACGGCCAACCACGACAGGTAAGCCTTGACCTCGTCCGCCCCCATGGAGCCTGGGTGACGCATGCGATGGAACCGCACATAACCCCGCACCCAATGGACATAGGCATCTTCCGTGCGTATGCTGTAGTGCAGATAGCGGATTCGCTCGCGCACCTTGTCCAGCAGCCGAGGCGCAGCAGGCGACGACGATGCACCGGCGTGCCCAGCACCGGAACTTGAAGGGGTGAGACTGCCCATGCCACATACTGTGTTTTCATACAGCATACAAGCACTGCCGAACAGGCGCAAGCCACCCGTTCGGCGGCGACTTGTGCCGTCCAGCCTTTTAGCGGCACACCGGCGGGCGCTAAAACCCGGCACGGCCGGTTTTGTCAGGGTCCGGGGCTTTCGTGGCTCAGAATCCGTATCCAGAACAAGTTAGGCGTCAGAATACAAGGAACTTTCCCGGCGAACCTTATGCGCGACGACTTCTCGAAGACAACACGCGACAACTTAGCGAGACGCGTAGGCTTTCTGTGCTCAAACCCCACGTGTCAAAAGTTGACGTCAGGACCACAGTTGAACAAACTGAAGTCAGTTGATATTGGCGTTGCTGCACACATGGCCGCCGCAAGTCCTGGCGGCCCTCGATATGACTCAAAATCTGACTCGGAGCAGCGTAAATCAATTGGCAACGGCATTTGGCTTTGTCAAACATGTGCCAAACTGATTGAAAACGACCCATTGCGATTTGACTTGCAAACCCTAGAAAAATGGAAAATTTCAGCTGAGGCTCATGCACTGGAATTAATCCAACGGAGCTCAGGTCAAGCCACGCCGAGGATCAGTTATCCGGTAATCGAGTTTAAAATATCCGAAACACCACAGAATCTTGCGCTGCAACCAATAATCATAATTCATGGCGAAGAGTCGCTGCACTTTGCCACAATATCAATAATCGAAGCAAGATTCGTAAGGTGGGAACACAACCCAATAATATTCCAGACCAACCAACAAATAACGCTACATGCCGACCTAGATAATGATTGCCCCGAACACTACAGGGCCAAGATTGTGGAAAATCTTAGCCTTCAGTCAATCATCCGATGTCAAACCGGAATATTCAATCAATCGACGGAAATCTCCAGATGTGCGGATGGGGTCGTTAGAACAATAAGAACGAGTGTCTACAAAGAAGCTCGGGGAAGTTCGTTTCCCAACCTTTACTTCCAGTGGTACGACAGTGCTGCCGGAACATACAGAACGCAGGAATGACTGAAGGTGGGCTCATGTGAAGCCTATCGGTCGCAATGCACAGAGCCTACCGCTGCCGCCTAACCACTCGGTCAAGCTGAGCACCAACGGCAGGCCACCAAGCCCAAGCCACAGGTACGGTGTACATTTTCTGTGGCTTGGGCTTGGCGTCCTGCCGTTGGCGCCAGCTTACCTCGAACGTTAGGCCGCATTGGCAACTCTTCTATCATTTCTCCTGCGCCCAAGTCTTCCGCTGTGGAAGTTCTGTCTTGCAGCATTCCCGCTGGCTCTCTTTCCTTCCATGGCGCACTTTGCCAGTGTCTATCTGCTGCTCCCAGCAGTTGGCGTGGACACCAGCGGCATTCAGCCTCCTTCGCGGTCCGCAACCGCGAGCGAGCTGTTCGGAGCTGTCGTCTTTGCGCCCGTAGTTGAAACCTACCTCCTTGCCCTGCTACTAGGCGCGTTGCTCAGGCTTGGCATCCGTCCGCTGTTTGGCGCCGTTGTCTCCGCTGTACTGTGGGGCGCACTGCATGCGTCAATTGCTCCGCTTTGGTTCTTTGGCACCGTCTGGAGCTTCTTCGTGTTCTCCTGCGCCTTCATTGGTTGGCGTGAGCGCTCTGGCCTGCTGCCGGTTCCGTTGACACCAACCTAGGCTCGTTGAGCCTTTTCGAACTCGATCGGACTGACATAGCCAAGCGTCGAGTGTCGGCGCGTTGGGTTGTAGAACCGCTCGATGTAGTCGAACACATCTGCCTTGACATCATCACGCGTTCGGTAGACCTTGCGCGCGATCCGTTCGGTCTTCATTGAGCTGAAGAAGCTTTCCATCGCCGAGTTGTCCCAGACCTCGCCAGCACGACTCATGCTGCACTGAATGCCTTGCGCCTTGAGCAGGTCTTGGAAGTGCCCACTCGTGTATTGGCTGCCTTGGTCGGAGTGATGCAGCAGCGCCAGCGGTTTCCCGCGACGCCAGACGGCCATCATCAGCGCATCGGCCACCAGGTGCGAGGTCATGTGGTTCTGCATCGACCACCCCACAACGCGCCTGGAGAACAGGTCCAGCACCACGGCCACGTACAGCCAGCCCTCGGCCGTCCAGATGTAGGTGAAGTCAGCCACCCACTTCTGGTTCGGTGCGTCGGCCGTGAACTGGCGATCCAGCACGTTGTCGGCGATCTCGCTGCGCACGCCCTCGTCCTTGGGCAGGCCACGCCGGCGCGGCCTGGCGCGCAGCCCCAGCCCCTGCATCAGCCGCTCAATGCGATGCAGACCGCATTCAAAGCCCAGCGCCAGCACATCGAACCACACCCGGCGTGCGCCATAGGTGCGGTCGCTGTCGATGAAGCTCTGCTTGATGCGCTTGCCGAGCTCGTCGTCGTCGATCTCGCGTTGGCTGCGCGGCCTGTCCAGCCACGAATAGAACCCACCCCGCGAGACACCGAGCGCCCCGCACATCAACGCCACCGGCCAGATTCCTCGGTGCTTGGCCACGAAGCCGAACTTCACATCGACTCCTTGGCAAAGTAGGCCGCGGCTTTTTTCAGGATGTCGCGCTCCATCTTGAGCTTGGCCACTTCCTTGCGCAGCCGGTCCAGTTCGGCCTGCTCGGGCTTCATCACGCCCTTACCTGGAAATGCCTGCTGCGGGTCTACCGCCAACTCCCTGATCCAGGACCTGAGCACCGTCTGGTGCAACTCCAGGTCTCGCGCGGCTTGCGCCACCGAGACCCCACGCTCCTTGACCAGCCTCACCGCCTCAAGCTTGAACTCTCGGCTGAACTGCCGTCTTGCCGCCATAAACCACCTCCGGTTTCGTACCGCACCTTAACAAGGTGTCTTCTAAACCGGCAGCAGGCCACTCGTTCAAGCAGGCCTTTGCCGCTGCGGCAGTACCACATGCGCTCATCAATCTTTCCGTCATGGCCACGCTCGCACTGGAGAAAGCGGCCTAACCCTTCGCTGGAGCGGGACCTCCACCGGAACCTCAGGTCAAACGTTATGCTTCAGAATCGTAGCTCTACGCCTTGCCAACAGTTCGAATGCTCGTCGCCGCACTGGCCCTTGTGCCTGTCATCCTGTTTACATCTGGAGCCCTGGCCCAAGGCGTCGGTGAGGAGGCGCTGCGAAACGGATATCTGCCTCTCGCTCGGACGCCTGCCGCGTACGTAAAGATTGTCGAGGCTAAGCGCAGAGTACAGATTTTCGATCCTGCCGCGAAGTCGGCGCATCCGGGCGCAAAATATTCGCTCGTCGGGTTTGAAGTAGATTGCCTCAACGCATCGATGAGGTATCGAACTGCACAGCTGCTTGATTTGCCATGGAATCCGATAGGCCCGAACCGCCGAGTACGAGGGCCCTGGCACTCGCCGGCCAGTGGTTCTGTGCAAGAGCAAGCCTTAGTCTTCGCATGTAAGGCATGACCTACATGCCGTGTTCCGAGCTGAGGCCTAAGCCCTTAGGCCTCACACACCGCGCCGTTTGCGCACTGGAGTGCCCGTGAAGATCACCGTCTCAACAGTAGTCGCCGCGCCTCTCCACGAGGTCTGGCGCGCCTATACGACACCCGAAGACATCAAGGCCTGGAATACGGCGTCGCCGGACTGGCATACGACTGCGGCATCGGTCGATCTGCGACCGGGCGGGAAGTTTTCGTCCAGGATGGAGGCCAAAGACGGATCGTTCGGATTTGACTTCGCCGGGGAGTACACCAAGATCCATCACCTTGAGCTCATCGAGTACGCCTTCGGCGACAGAATCGGCGTTGTCGAGTTCAGGGAAGGCGCCTCCGGCGTCATCGTCACGGTCACATTCGACGGTGAAGCCACCCACTCGGAGGACCAGCAGCGCACAGGCTGGCAGGCGATTCTGGACAGTTTCTCGCATCATGTGACAGGGAAGCTCGCGTCCCAATAGGCCCGGTCACTGCCATAGACGCCAGTCAACTGCGAACTTCAGGCTGTACAAACGAGATGCCCTTGCCAACCCCAACACTGCAAACCAGCCGGCTTCTCTTGCGTCCGTTTGCAGACTCCGACTTGGAGGCCATTTACGCGCTACAGAGCAATGCTCGCGTCCTGCGCTACTGGGACTCACCGCCTTGGACGGATCGCGCACGCGCACAAAGTTTTCTCGAGGCCTGCCAGAAGTTGGAGCTGGATGGCGGCGGCTGCCGATTCGCCATCGAACTTGAAGCAACACGTACGTTCATCGGTTGGTGTTCCATGTTTCGGTGGAATCCGATCTTCCGGAGTCTGGGCGTCGGCTATTGCTTGGACGAACATGCCTGGGGCCGAGGCTATGCAACAGAAGCTGTCGGCGCCATGCTGCACTGGCTCTATGACCGACTTGACCTCAATCGCGTCGAAGCTGAACTTGACACCAGGAATGTTGCTTCAGCCCGGGTACTGGAGAAACTTGGGTTTGTGCGGGAGGGGTTGAGGCGAGAAGACTGCGTCGTCAACGGAGAAGTTTCGGACTCCTGGATCTACGGCCTGCTCAAGCGCGAATGGAGGCCTGGTTCTCATCCGCTGCTCGTCGCCGGCGCAAATCAAGCATGGGAGAAGGCCGCGCAGTCGACTTCTTCGAACAGCGATGCATAAGCCCTTAAGGCCTGCTCTGGTCAAGCTCACGCCCATGCGGCTCGCTGACTTCGCTGGCTATCGCGAAGCGGCCGCCGCAGCGTACGCCGCTGACAACGTATCTGTCGGACGCTGGCCGCAGGATGGCGCTCTGCAGCGCGCCCAAGAAGACTTTGATGAGTCGCTTCCGCAGGGCTTGGCTACGCCGGAAAACTTTGTCTATGACATCGTGGAAACCCATGCAGGCGCCGTTGTTGGCGTTGTCTGGCTGGCTGTAGTGATCAAAGACGGCCTGAAGTCTGCCTTTGTGTATGACCTCGAAGTCAAGCCAGAATTTCGTCGGCGCGGTTACGCCCGCGCCGCATTCGCAGCACTGGAACCCTTGGTGCGCGCGCTGGGCCTGTCGAGCATTGGCTTGCATGTCTTCGGTGACAACCACGCGGCTCAGGCTCTGTATCGATCGCTGGGGTATGGAGTTACTGGCGTCAACATGCTCAAGCGGCTTGACGGCGATGGGGTGCAATCAAAGCCGAGCAGTGCACACGACACTTGACCCTCGAACCGAGTAGGCTGACCCGCCATAGCAAATCCACCTTGGAACACCATGCCCAAACTTCGCGTCGAGAGCTTCACCATCTCACTGGACGGCTTTGGTGCCGACCCTTGTCAAGACCTGAACAAGCCGTTGGGCGCGGGCGAGCGGCTCTTTGAAGGGGTCAACATGAAGGCTCTGGGCTACGCCTGCACCCAGCACCGGGCTACGCCTTCGGCCACGCACGTGGTTTTCACGCGGCAATGAGCATGCACTTTTTGCAGGACGTTCAAGAGAACCCGAACAACCGCGCCATCCTGTTTCGCTGGAAACGTCTGGGCTTGCCAAATGCTTGGTTGGTGGCCGGCTGCTTGTTTCAAACGCTATGGAATCTCAAGGCGCGCCGCGCGCCGCAAGCGGACATCAAAGACTACGACCTCTTTTACTTCGACCCAGTTGACCTGAGTGAGGCGGCTGAGCAGCAAGTGCAGGCGCATGCAGATTCGGTGCTGGGTGATTTGGGTGTGCACATCGAGGTCGCCAACCAAGCGCGAGTTCATCTGTGGTACCCCCAACACTTCGGCTACCCGTACCCGCAGTTGGTGTCGGTCGAGGACGGCATCCGGCGCTTTCTTGTCCTTGAAACCTGCCTGGCTGTGCGGCCACATCAGTTCCACGCGCCCTATGGCCTTGAAGGCGCTTACGCGGGCACGCTGAGCGCCAACCCGCTGACGCCCTACCCCGATCTGTTTGCCAGCAAGGTGGCCAGCTATCGGCAACGCTGGCCTTGGCTGGAGGCCACGCCAGGCGCCAACTACCCGGATGGGGTGCCTTGACGCCCGTCAAACCCATACACACGTGAGCTGCCTAAGCTGGCGTGGCCTTGGTGTCGCAGGGCAACGGCCAACGGAGGTTTGTCTCATGGACTTGCTCGATTTCGCTCGCGGACCAGCGCTGGTTGTGGCACTGGCTGTCTTCTTTGTCGGTGCCGCCTGGCGTGTGGTCGCTGTCTTGCGCTTGCCCAGCAAGCCCGACCTCTCACCACCACGCAATGACGCGCCAGCTCCAATCATGGCGGCGTTGGACGGCATCGTGCGCGGTATGTGGCCGCGCCGCAGTTTTGGCCAAGCCGCCGCCGTCACCACCTTCAACGGCTATGTCTTCCACATCGGCCTGGCGCTCATCTTTTTTGGCTATGCGCCCCACATCAGTTTTGTGCAACGCCTCACAGGCCTGAGCTGGCCGGCGCTGCCCGATGCCGTGATGGCGCTGGCATCTGGCGCCACCATCTTGTCACTGCTGATGGCTTTGTGGCTGCGCCTGAGTGAGCCCGTCTTACGCCGCATCTCGCTGCCCGACGACTACATCAGCTGGACCCTGACCTTCCTGCCCGTCATCACAGGCATGGCCGTGATCAGCGATTCAAGCACCGCGTTCATCGGCAGCCGGCATGAGGTCTACCGTGGCCCCTTGGCAGTGCATTTGCTCACGGTGGAGTTGTTTCTCATCGCATTCCCGTTCAGCAAGCTGATGCACGCCGTGCTGTTTGTCTTCTCGCGCGGTGCTACGGGCATGCGCTTTCGCCGTCGTGGGGTACAGGTATGACCGCCGCAACAAGCACCATCGCCAAGGTTACCAAGCCGGCCTTTGACCGCCAAGGGGACCAGGGTGACGACGAGCGTGTGGACGCCGCGCTGCGCAGCTTTGTCAAAGACATAGGCCGCACCGTGGCGCTGCACCTCGAAGCCTGTGTGCGTTGTGGGCTTTGCGCGCAAGCCTGCCACTTCCACCAAACCACGGGCGACCCCAAATACACGCCGGCCTACAAGCTGGAGCCGCTACGCCGCGCCTACCTGCGCGAAGCCAGCCCCTTCGCACCGGTGGTGCGCAAGTTGGGCCTGGTTGAAAAGCTCACCGTGCAAGACCTGCAGCAGTGGCAGGAGCTGGTGTACGACGCTTGCACCATGTGCGGCCGCTGCACCACGATCTGCCCCATGGGTGTGGACATCGCAGAGCTGGTGCGCACCACGCGGCACGGCATGTTCAAGGCCGGCCTCATTCCCGAGCGCTTGGCCTTGATGGACCGCACCGCACGCCAATGGGGCAGCCCCGCAACGCCGGCCGAAGACCTGCCCGACATCCTGGCCGAGATTGCGCAGGAACACGGCGTGGACATTCCTTGCGACTTGGCAGCGGCGGACATGCTGGTCACTGCTGCGCCCGCCGAGCTGGGCGACCACACCAAAGCCATGGCCGACGCCGCCAAGATCCTGAATCACTTGGGCGTACGGTGGACCATGCACCAAGGCGGGTTTGATGCGTCGAACATCGGCTTCAACAATGGCGACGTAGAGCTGCAGGAGCGTCTGACACGCTCACTGATCGACACCGCTGTGAAGATTGGGGCCAAGACCGTGCTGCTGCCCGAATGTGGCCACGCCTACGGCGCCGCACGTTGGGAAGCGGCGCGCTGGTATGGCGAGCCCATGCCCGTGCGCGTGATTCACATGACGGAATTCTTGGATGAGCAGCTGGCCTCAGGGCGGCTGCGCGTCAAGCCCGTGGGCGGCACGGCCACTTTTCATGACCCCTGCCAGATCGTGCGCAGAGGCGGGCTTGAGGAGGCAGCGCGCCGCGTGCTGGCCGCGCTGGGCTTTCAGCTGATCGAGCTGCGCGACCATGGGCTAACGGGCTATTGCTGCGGCGGCGGTGGCGGCGTGGTTTCAAACCAGCGAGCCGCACCGCTGCGGCAGAAGGTGTTTGAAATGAAGATGCAGCAGGTGGACGCCACGGGCGCACAGCGTTTTGTGACCAGCTGCGGCCAATGCCGCATCACGCTGGAAATGGGCGCACGCAGCGCCCACTGGGGCCGCAGCACCGAGAGCCTGCTGGAACTGGTGGCCGACAACCTGGCCACCTGAGCTGAAGGCGAGTTGCCGCTTAACGCCCCCGATATCCGCCGCCGTCGCGCGGCGTGTACGCGGGGCCCACGGGCGCTGGCACCTGTGTGCCGTAGCGGTGGCCGTGGCCTCCAGGGCCACGGTGACCATGGCCCCAGCCACCCAATGGCAACACCACGCAGCCCGAAAGGGCCACCGCGCCGACACCCATAGCTGCAATCTTGATCAGTCGCGACAACGAACTCATAGATTTCTCCAAAGCGAACGGTGTTGTTCGCATGACGACCACAACGCCGGCACACCGCAAACTGTTGACCACGCCATCGAAATTGGCGACGTGAACTTCGTAAAGTTGTTTGAAGCTGCAGCCCGGACGCCAAGCGGCATACTCGGCGTGCAGGCTTTCCAATCAACTTACGGAACACAAGGGCACCACCCCATGGCCAGCGATCAAACCTTTGTCGACTACATCTGCGAGCAAGCGGGTCTGGGCAGCTTGTTGAGCTACCGAAAGATGTTTGGCGAATATGCGCTTTACCTCGACAGCAAAGTGGTCGCGCTCGTCTGCGATAACCAACTCTTTTTAAAGCCCACGCCAGAAGGCCGGCAATTGCTGGGCACCGTGCTGGAGCGCCCGCCCTACCCCAGCGCCAAACCACAATTTTTGATTGCTGACGAATTGGACGACGCGGCGCTGTTGCAGCGCTTGCTTCAAACCACGGCGCGCGCATTGCCAGCACCCCAACCGAAGAAGGCCAAGACCTCTAAGGCCAGACCGCCAGCCCAACCAGCGGCGCGACCGGCAGGCAAAACCAAACGCAGCGCACTGCGCCACTGAAGCCTGCCGTGCGGCACGTGCACCCCGCGCAAGCCAAGCACCCAACCATGCCAACCACAAGCCCCTGGCGCTGGATTCCCAGCCTGTACTTCAGCCAAGGCCTACCCTATGTGGTGGCCATGACGCTGAGCGTGGTGATGTACAAAAACCTGGGGCTCAGCAACACCGACATCGCGCTCTACACCAGTTGGCTTTACCTGCCGTGGGTCATCAAACCCCTGTGGGGGCCGCTGGTGGACCTGCTGGGGCGTAAGCGGGTTTGGGTGGTGGTCATGCAGTGGGCCATGGCGATCAGCTTCGCCGCGCTGGCGCTCACGCTGCCTGCGGGCAAGTTTGTGCAGATGAGCTTGGCCGTGCTGTGGCTGATGGCATTTGCGTCGGCCACGCACGATATGGCTGCAGACGGCTTCTACATGCTGGCATTGAGGCAAGACCAGCAGGCAGCCTTTGTGGGCGTGCGCAGTGCCGCATATCGTTTGGCCATGATTGGCGGCCAGGGTGGTCTGGTTTTTTTGGCCGGCCTGCTGGCAGAGCGCAGTGGCCAGCCACTGCAGGCCTGGGCCTGGGTGTTTTGGGTATTGGCCGGCTGGTTTGCGCTGGCTGCGCTGGCACACACCATGCTGCTGCCACGACCCGCTGACGACCAGGCTGCGCCGCGCAGTGCCAAGTTCTGGCAGGACGGCTTGGGGGTCTTTCGCGCGTTCTTTCGCAAGCCCAGCCTTCGGGCCGCGCTGGCCTTTTTGCTGTTGCATCGTTTTGCCGAAGCGCAGGCGTTGAAGCTGTTGACGCCCTTCATGCTGGACCCGCAAGCGCAGGGCGGGCTCGGGCTGAAAACACAAGACGTCGGCTTGGCCTATGGCACGGTGGGTGTCATCTCGTTGACGTTGGGCGGTTTGCTCGGCGGCTGGGCCATTTCTCAATATGGTCTCAAGCGCATGCTGTGGCCTATGGTTTTGGCTATGCACGTGCCCAACTTGCTCTTTGTGGTGTTGGCCGCCTTGCAACCCAGCAGCTTGTGGTGGGTGAGTACGGCAGTCGCCGCTGAACAGGCGGGTTATGGCTTCGGCTTTGCGGCCTACTTGGTTTTCATGCTGATGCTGGCGGGCGGCCTGGACGGGCAAGCCACCCACAAGACTGCACACTACGCTCTGTGCACCGGCTTCATGGCGTTGGGCATGATGCTGCCCGGCATGTGGGCCGGCTGGTTGCAGGCTCAGCTGGGTTACTTGAACTTCTTTATCGTGGTGTGCTTGGCGACCGTGCCCTCATTCATCGCGGCATCCCGCCTGCGCATCGACGCCAACTTTGGCCGCAAACCTTCAGAATGAGTATCACCCCAAACATCACAGCAACTCACCGCTGCCCCATTTGCGGCCAGGCCAATGGCTGCGGCATGGAGGACCAACCCTGTTGGTGCGTGGGCCTAACATTCACTGCGCAGACCTTGACGCGGGTGCCCGGCAACTTGCGTGGCAAAGCCTGCATCTGCAAGTCCTGCGCTACGGCGCCTGCAACCCCAACACAAAGAGAAAGCGGCCCACATGACTGAAAGAGCACTACAACTGCACCGCGTGTTGCGCTGCCCGCCACAAAAGGTCTACCGCGCCTTCCTGGAAGCTGGTGCAATGGCCAAGTGGCTGCCACCGTTTGGGTTTACATGCACCGTAGAGCACATGGATGCCCGTGTGGGCGGTGGCTTTCGCATGTCATTCCACAACTTTTCGACAGGCAACGGCCACTCCTTTGGCGGCGAATATCTGGAGCTGCGTGAACACGAGCTCATTCGCTACACCGACCGATTTGACGACCCCAATCTGCCTGGCGTGATGGAAGTGACGGTCAACTTGAAGCCGGTACTGTGCGGGACCGATTTGCGAGTCACCCAAAGTGGCATACCTGAGGCCATTCCGCTGGAGATGTGCTACTTGGGTTGGCAAGAGTCTCTGGCTCAACTGGCGCAACTGGTGGAGCCAGACATTCCGGGTTGAGCACACACACACGCAGGTCGCAGCAGCTTGATTTATGCTGGCAAGCTATCGCCCAGCCCAGCCGGGCTCTTTGAGAAATCCGCATGACATTGGCCCACCCCCACCAACAGCACCCCCTGCGCCACCGCAGCCCGCATGCCCTCGCTCATGCCGCGGCGCTTGCTTTGAGTCTGGCATTGGTGGCCTGCGCCACCCGGGGGCCTGAAACACCCGCTGCCCCGGCCACACCTGCCGGCAGCGGCGCCATGGCGATGCCTGCCAGTTCACCGGAATGCCTGGCCGCCAAACTCAAGCCGTCTGAGCCCTTCTTGGCCAGCGCCATTCCCAGCGACGTGCTGCAAAAGCGCCAGAACGGCTGGGTGGCCGTGCGCTACGACGTGCTAGCGGGCAAGCCCGAGAACGTGCACGTGGCCGCCAGCAACCCGGTGGGGCTCTACGATGCCTACGCTCTACAGCACGCGCTGCGCTACCGCGACGCCGGCGGTGCCACCGCACGAGGCTGCGTGATGACCATCGATGTGAAATTCTGAACGGCCCACGGCCAAAGCGCGCGCGGGCACTGGACGTCGCCCCAACAACTGCGCGAAGATGGAAGACATGAGCGACGCTGCCGGTGAAGCTGATCGACGCAAGGTCCAACGCAAGCCCCTGCGCGTCAAAGCAGATGTGATTCTGGCTGCTGGCCAATCGTATGAAGTGCGCACCATCGACATCTCCGCCGAAGGTGTGGGCATTGTTGCCTCAGCCAACCCAAGACTGGGAACGCCGTTTGATCTGCGTTTTTCGATACCGCTCAAACCGACAGGCTCAGCGGCTGTCGCGGCACGAGCAAAGGTCATTCACAGCGTCCTCTCGCGCGACGAGGCTGGCTTCAAAATTGGCTTGAAGTTCGTTTCGCCTGACGCTCAGTTGACTGCTGCCATTCGTCAGTTTTTAGCCTGAGGGTAAAGGCCATGCGTGCGGCCGAATAGCCGCGCCAGGCCCAACAGCGCATCGATGTTGGGCGTGGGCTCGGCCAGGCGGCGGCCGACTTCGTGCACGGCAGCCACGACGGCATCCAGCTCGATGGCGCGGCCCGCCTCCACATCCTGCAGCATGGATGTCTTGAAAGTGCCCAGGCGTGCAGTGACTGCGTGGCGGTCTTCGGCGCTTTGTTCAATGCGCACACCGATCCGCGCGCCCACACGAGCGGCTTCGTCCATCGCTGCGGAGCAAAAGCTGCGCACCAAAGGGTCCCCCAATACCTGGTCAACCGTGGCGCCCGTCATGGCACTCACTGGGTTCATGGTCAGGTTGCCCCAGAGCTTGTACCAAATGTCATAGCGGACGTTGTCGGCATGTTTGGCTTCAAAGCCCGCATGCGCAAGCAGCTCAACCACCGCCGCCGCTCGCGCACTGTGCCCGCCCAAGGGTTCGCCAACGATAAGGCCTTGGCCCATGTGGTGTTGCACCAACCCGGGCTGCGGCGTGGAGGCGCTGGCGTGGACGACACCGCCCAACACCGCCGAAAACGGGATGGCTTTTGCAATGGCGCCGGCCGGGTCAAGGCTGTCAAGTTGCTGAAGGCCCAGTGCCGGCAAACCTGCGCAGAACCACCACGGCACACCGTTCATCATGGGCAAAACGAAGGTGTTCGGCCCAATCAACGGCCCCATCACGGCGGACACAGCGGCCAGCGCCGGGCCTTTGACAGCCACAATGACGAGGTCTTGCTCACCAAGGTCTTGCGCGCGGTCGCTGGCATGCGCGGCCGCTTGCAATAAGCCGCTGGCTGACTGCAAACGCCAGCCATGCTCACGCAAGGCGGCCAGCGTGGCGCCGCGAGCCAGTGCGCTCACTTGCGCCTGGCCTGCAGCGGCCAAACGTGTGCCAATAAAGCCGCCTATGGCACCTGCGCCAACAATGCAGACCTTCTGTTTCATAGCCAGGCGCTGCTCAGGCAGCTGGGGCCGGAACAGGGGTGAAGCCCGCAGCTTCAATGGCCGCGCGCAGTTGCTCTGCGGTGGCCTGTGTTGCCGCAATGTCCAACCGGTGCTCGGCCAGGCTCGCCTGCACCTGCGCGGCGCTGTCGACCGCTTGGACAGCCTTGGTGACGCTTGCGACGCAGTGGCCGCAGGTCATGTCGTTGATGACGAAGGAAATCATGTTGCGCTCGTGAGTTGATGCATGTCGAAGAGAAGCAGGAAAGCCGTTCTCCAAGCCAGTTTGGCAACGAAGCGGCGTATGCTGAAGAAGCGCACCTTCTTTCACTGCCCGGGGCTGAAACTCCGATATCGATTTGAACACTGTTGCCACCGCTTCCGTCTCAAGCTCTCTGCTCGAAATGCAAGTCGAGGGCATGACTTGCGCGTCTTGCGCCGGGCGTGTGGAAAACGCCTTGCTCAAGGTACCGGGCGTGCTTCAAGCCAGCGTCAACCTGGCGACTGAGCGCGCCACGGTTGAGGCCGCTGCCAGCGTCAAGCCGGACGCAGCGGTGGCGGCCATTGAAAAGGCCGGCTACAACGTGCGCCTGAGCGAGCACGGTTTTCAGATTGAAGGCATGACCTGCGCGTCCTGCGTTGGGCGCGTTGAGAAGGCCATACTCGCCGTACCGGGTGTGCTGGGCGCATCGGTCAACTTGGCGACGGAACAAGCCACCGTGCAGGCGCTTTCCACCGTGGCTGCCGATGCCATTCTTGCCGCCATCCGCCGCGCGGGTTACGAAGCGCAGGCCTTGCTGCCGGGCAGCGACACCCACGGGCACGCGGCCGACGGCGGCAAGCCCAAGCGCAATGGGCCGACACAGCCTGCATGGTGGCCGGTTGCGGCCAGCGCGGCCTTCACCCTACCCCTGGTGCTGCCCATGGTCTTGGCGGTATTCGGCTCAGGCGCCATGCTCAACGGCTGGCTGCAACTGGCCTTGGCCGCACCCGTGCAGTTTGGTTTTGGCTGGCGTTTCTATCGCGCGGGTTGGTATGCCCTGCGGGCCGGCGCCGGCAACATGGACCTGCTGGTGGCACTGGGCACATCGGCGGCCTTTGGCTTGTCGGTTTACCTGCTGTCGGCACATGCCGAGCACGGCATGCCGCATTTGTACTTTGAGGCGTCTGCATCGGTGATCACGCTGGTGCTGTTGGGCAAATGGCTGGAAGCCAGAGCCAAACGCCAAACCACCGACGCCATCCGCGCACTGAATGCGCTGCGGCCCAGCACGGCGCGGGTGCTGCACGGCGGTGTTGAGCAAGAGCTTCCCGTCGAATCGGTGGTGGTGGGCGATGTGGTCCATGTGCGCCCCGGCGAGCGGCTGCCTGTGGATGGCGTGGTGCTGGCCGGCACCAGCCATGTGGATGAATCGCTGATCACCGGCGAAAGCTTGCCCGTGACAAAGGGGGAAGGCAGCCGGGTGACGGGCGGCTCCATCAATGCTGAAGGCGCGCTGGAGTTGCGCACTGTAGCCGTAGGCACCGAGACCACCCTGGCACGCATCATTCGCATGGTCGAATCTGCGCAGGCGGGCAAAGCGCCGATTCAACGCATGGTGGACCGCGTGAGCGCGGTCTTCGTGCCGGTTGTTCTGTGCTTGGCTGCACTGACGTTGATCGGCTGGGGGCTGTTCGCAGGCAACTGGACCCAAGCGGTGGTGAACGCGGTTGCGGTGCTGGTCATCGCCTGCCCCTGCGCTTTGGGCTTGGCCACACCCACAGCCATCATGGTGGGCACAGGCACCGCCGCACGACACGGCATTCTCATCAAGGACGCACAGGCTTTGGAACGCGCACATTCGGTGAGCACCGTGGTCTTTGACAAAACGGGAACGCTGACCTTGGGCAAACCCGTTCTGACCGCAGTGCACGCTGGCCAAGGGCACACGCGGGCCAGTGTGCTGCGCACCGCAGCCGCGCTGCAACAAGGCAGCGAACACCCCCTGGCCCGTGCGGTGTTGGATACCGCCCGCGCAGAAGGCCTGGGGCTGGTGCCCGCAGTGGACGTGCAAGCCCTAGCCGGACGCGGCATTCAAGGCCAAGTGGGCGGGCGCAACTTCATCTTGGGCAATCGCAGATGCCTGGGTAGCCAAGTCTTGCCCATCGGCGCGCAAGACACCCGGGGCACGCAAGAAGAGCTCACCGACTTGGCCGACCGACTTGAAGCAGAAGGTCGAACGGTTTCGTGGTTGCTGCGCGGCTCGCTGGACTGCATTGAAGAGGTGTTGGGCGTGCTGGCCTTCGGCGACACGGTCAAGCCCGCCGCCGCTGAAAGCGTGGCGAGCTTGCAGCGCGCCGGCATCCATGTGGTGATGCTCAGCGGGGACAATGCCGGCAGCGCTGGCGCCGTGGCCCAGCAGTTGGGCATCAAAGACGTTCACGCCAACGTTCTGCCGGGAGACAAAGCCCGCGTCATCCAAGAGCTGCGCAAAACGGGCCAAGTGGTTGCGATGGTGGGTGACGGGATCAACGACGCGCCGGCGCTGGCCGCAGCCGACGTGGGCATCGCCATGTCCACGGGTACCGACGTGGCCATGCAGGCTGCGGGCATCACGCTGATGCAAGGCGACCCTCGATTGGTGGCCGACGCACTGGACATTTCTCGCCAGACCTACGCCACGCTCAAGCGCGGTTTGTTCTGGGCCTTGGCCTACAACGTGGTGGGCATTCCGCTGGCCGCTTGGGGCCTGTTGAACCCGGTGATCGCCGGCGCAGCCATGGCCTTGAGCAGCGTCAGTGTCGTTGGCAATGCCTTGCTGCTGCGCCGTTGGCGGCCTGCGGCGCGGCAGCGTTCAGGATCGCCTGCCTAGACTAAGGAGGGGTCTCAGCCCGAAGCGGCCCGGCCAGCTGCGCAAGCAATGCCATCTGCAAAACGACTGAGCAAGGCCTCTGGCAAATCGTGCCCCATGCCGTCGATGAAGTCGGCTTGCGCACCCGGAATTTCTCTAGCCAACTGTTCACCGCACGCAACCGGAACCAAAGGATCTGCCTTGCCGTGAATCACCATCGTGGGCGCTGAAATGCGAGGCAACAAAGCGCTGCGGTCGCCATCGGCCATGATGGCCAGCAACTGCCGCGCCGACCCCGCAGGATGCCAGGCTCGCCGCACAGCTGCCTGCGCACGCGCCTGCATTTGCGCGGCCTGCATCGGGTATGCCGGGCTGCCAATCACGCCAAACAGGCGCTGCACCCAGGCAATGGCGGCGTCGGCCCCTGGCCCCATGGGGCGCGTCATGAGTTCCTTCTGAACATGCCAACCGGGCTTGGGCAAACGCCGCGAGCCCGAAGTGGTCATCATGAGCGTCAAGCTGGCGATCCGCTGCGGCGCCAGCACCGCCACATGCTGAGCAATCATGCCGCCCATGGACGCGCCGCAAACGTGCGCACGCTGGACGCCCAAGGCATCCAGCACACCCAGCGCATCGCGTGCCATATCCTGCAAGCTGTAAACGTGGGGCACGCTCAAGTGCAGCGAATAGCGCATGACGGCCCAGGGCATGTTGGGCACACCTTGGTCATCAAAGCCTTGGCTCAAGCCAATGTCACGGTTGTCAAAGCGAACCACGCGAAACCCGCGCACCAGCAAGTCAGCCACCAGTGCATCAGGCCAGGCGATGAGCTGCATGCCCAGCCCCATGATCAGCAAGAGCACGGGGGCCTCACGCGGCCCCTGGTCGTCAACTTGCAAATTCAGGCCGTTGGCCTCAACGGGGCCACAGCCACCAGTCAATACCATTGCGTTACTGCCTCTGGCTGGTGTGCAACCTTGAAGAACCAGCGCCGGGCACCGGCTGCGTCAAATCGTTTCCAGTGTTTAGGGTCTTGGCGCAAACGATCGGCAATGGCGTACATGGCCAGCGGGTTCAAGCCCATACCGATATGGCTGGCCTGGACCTCAATATTCTCAGCGCGGGCATACCCCGGTGGGTTGATGCTGCACGGCCAAGCTACCACGCCGTCAGATTTGCTGAAGATGGACGTGGTGGGCACGGCTGGCGGCGTACGCACTTGCGCAAGCAGTTCTTCATCGTGCGCATGTTGGCCACTGACCCATTCGTAAAACCGCCAGGCATTGGTTGCACGCGGGTGGCCGGCAAAAGGCGTTCCCAACGTGATAACGCAGCGCACCTTTTTCGGCACTTCCTTGGCTAACTCGCGCGCATAGATGCCGCCCAAGCTCCACCCGACCAGGCTGAGCTTTTCGCCGTGGCGCTCGAACAAGTCGTCCACGCGCGCACGGCACGCTTCAAGCACCCCGTCTTTAGGGCCCAGGTTGGTACCCAGCTCCCACGCATACGGCGTAAAACCCTGCTGGTGCAAAAAACGGCGCATGGCCACGGTGCTGACATCAGAGGCACCCAAGCCGGGCAACACCAGCACCGGGTGCCCATCACCTACCGGCAGGCGCGAAAAAAATGGAGACACCGCCATCAGCGCCATCGCCTCCCAGGGCGCGCGCCCTTCCAACATGATTTGCCAGGGGCCGGGTGGCGCCAGGTTGGCTATCGACGGCGCCGCATCGGCGGAAGCAGTTGGTTTGGTGCGTGCGCGGCGGCTCGGGCTCATGTCTTCGAATCGATCAAAAAAAGCGAACGGCACATGCTAGCGAGATCTGCGTGTGGCGCGCGCGGTACCCACCCGAGCTTGACCTGTCCCTCGCGCGACACGGCTCAGGCCTTGTTTGATCGTGCCTTTGACGGCTGAAGTGACCAAGTCACCCACTGCGCCGCTGACTTTGCCGCCCAGCGCCTTGGCTACTCGGCCTACGCGCTCCACAGCACCTCGGCCATCGGCGGCGCCCTCGCCGGGCAGCGGCAGCCCGCGCAAATCGTCCAGGGCCACTTGGATGGACTCGGCCAGCAGCTTCACATCGGGCAGCGCTTGCGCGTCGGCCATCAGGCCAAAGTCCATCGATTGGTCGAAGCTTTGCACCGTGATATTCAAGGCCAGGCCATGCACCACGATGCTGGTCGGAATATTGGTCAACATGCGCGCACCGGCCAAATACAGGGGCACTTGCGGGCCCGGTACGTTGCTGATCACCACGTTCGCCACCTGCGGCAAACGTTCAGCCACTTTCGCTTTTCCGTACAGATGGGCCGCCGCTTCCATCAGCCATGGCACCCCGATGGAAGGAAAGTCTGTCGGCAGGATGCTTTTGACGCTGCCCATGGTCTGCTTCATGGCGAGGCTTGCTGCCATGATGTGATCCAGGCGCTTGCGCGGGTCGGCCAAATGCGTACCCAGGCTGATGAGGCTCATTGATGCCTGGTTGTCGGAACGCGCATCACCTGCCTCGCGCAGCGAGATTGGCACGGCTGCCACCAGGCTCTTTCGCGGCAATTTTTTCAAGCGCCCCAGGTGCCGCCGCAGGGCGGTGGAGGAGAGCATCAAGACCAGGTCGTTCAGCGTTGCGCCATGCGCGCGAGCCAGCAGTTTCAGTTCGGGCAGGGGCAAGCTGACCGCAGCAAATGCACGCGCGGTGCCCACCGACACATTGAACAAGGTGGCCGGTGCCAGTGAAACGTTGCCCGAGAACGGCACGTCACCTCGCTGCGCCACCTTGCCCATGACGAGGCGCGCGGCGCCTGCCAGCGTGCCCACCGTCGAGGGCAGTTCACGCACGATGCGCGCCACCTGCTGCGCTTCGCGTGCCAGTGCGCCGCGCAGGGCTTCAGTCATGTCCAGCTTGAAGGTTTTGACGCGCTGGCTGGGTCGGATCTCCAGGCTTCGCGGCTGCGGCGTCACATCAAGCAAAACATTGGCCAATGCCACAGCAGCCTGCCCGTCCACAGCAGCGTGGTGCAGCTGAGAGATCACGCCAACTTGCTTGCGGCCTTGTGCCGTGGGCGGCAGGCCTTCAATGACGTGAAACTTCCACAGGGGCCTCTGACGGTCCAGCAAGGCGGGGTGCAACTGCGCCACCTGCGCTTCCATGAGGCTGAGCGCATCTCGCCCGCGTGCCTGCGCCACGGGTATGCGAATTTCGACAACATGCTGTTTGAGGTCGGGCTCAGCATCCACCCAGGCGGGGTTGGCCAAGTTCAGTGGCATCCACCACAATCTGCGGCGCAGGGCGGGTGCGGCGGGCAAGCGCGCAGCCAGGTGGCGCCGCAAATCCAGCACGTACCGGCCCTTGTAGCCAGCCGGCAACTCCAGCAAATGAACCGCGCCCACGTGCATGGGCATTTCGGGGGTTTCGATGTGGAGGAAAGTGGCGTCCAGGCTGGACAATTGCCGCAGGCTCATCACCGCTCCTTGCACCGACCGACGGGCCTGCGCCCTTGGATCCTAGCCGTTGCGCATGCCGGCTGCTGCACGTTCGCGCAGCGCCACCACTTCATTCAAGGCCAAAGCGCCCAGCACCAGGGCGCCGCCGCCCCACACAGCGGAACTTGGCGTTTCGCCGGCCCCCAACCAGGCCCAGGCCACGCCAAAGATCACTTCCAGCAAAGACAGCAGCGCTGCTTCGGGCGCTTGCAAGGTGCGCGCTGCGACCACCGCAATCAGGCAGGGAATGGCCAGCTGGAAAACACCCAGCAGTGCCAGCCAAGACAGGTCGGAAGCCGACGCCTGAAGGGGCAAAGCCAACGGCAAGGTGATCAAGGCCGAAAGCGTGGCGCCCAACAGCACAGCACTGAGCATGCTGGCTTGCGCATCACTGTCCATGGTGGGTGCGCCGGTTCCAGATGCAGACTTTACGCTTTGCTGCTGCAACAGCGTCCAGTTGGTCGCAGCCGCCAAGGGCACACCCAAAGCCACCAAGGTACCCACCAGGTGCCGCGTATCACCGCCGCTCAGCTCGCTGCCGTACATCCAGGCGATGCCCAGGCCCGCTGCAGCAATGGCTGCCCAGGTGCGCAGGGGCAGTCGGTGCTTCAGGGCCACCCGCGACGCCAGGGCGGTGAACAGCGGTGCCAGCGCCATGGTGATCAATACGTTGGCCACGGTGGTCAAAGTCAAGGCCATCATGAAGGCCGTGTACATCACACACCAGCAAGCGCCCGATATCCACAGGGCGCGGCCGCCGCGCCGCAGCGACAGCCACAATGCCGAGAACCCACGCATCCAGCCGAGCAATAGCAACAAGGCGATCGCGTTAAAGGCACTGCGCCAGAACGTGACCTCAAATCCGCGCGCTGATTCAAGCTGGCGCGAAACCACGCCAGCGATGCTCCACATCAGCGTGGCGGCAACCATGGCGGCCACCGCCTGACCGTGGCTCAGCGGTCTCACGTGCTCGCCGTGGCTTATTCGCGCGAAGCACGCTTGCGGTCGTGCTCCTTCAAGTGGCGCTTGCGCACACGGATGCTCTTGGGCGTTATTTCGACCAACTCGTCGTCAGCGATGAACTCCACCGCGTATTCGAGCGTCAGGTCAATCGGCGGGGTGATCTTGATGGCGTCTTCTTTGCCACTGACGCGGAAGTTGGTGAGCTGCTTGGTGCGCGTGGCGTTCACCACCAGGTCGTTGTCGCGGCTGTGGATGCCCACGATCATGCCTTCGTACACCGGGTCGCCGGCTTTGACAAACATGCGGCCACGGTCGTCTAACTTTCCAAGTGCATAGGTGAAGATTTCACCATCGTCCATGCTGATGAGCACACCGTTTTTGCGACCTTCGATCTCACCTTTGTAGGCTTCATAGCCGTCAAAGATGTTGCTGATGAGGCCCGTGCCACGCGTCAGGTTCATGAATTCATTCGAGAAACCAATCAGTCCACGCGCCGGGATGCGGTACTCCAGGCGCACACGGCCCTTGCCGTCGGTTTCCATATTCACCAGGTCGGCTTTGCGCTCGCCCAGCGCCTGCATCACGCCGCCCTGGTGCTGGTCTTCGATGTCGGCCGTCACCAATTCGATGGGTTCATGGCGCTCTCCGCCGACGTCGTGGAAGACCACACGCGGCTTGCTCACAGCCATTTCATAACCTTCGCGGCGCATGTTCTCCAGCAAGATGGTCAAGTGCAATTCGCCACGGCCAGAGACCTCAAACACACCGTCTTCGCCTGACTCTTTCACGCGCAGCGCCACGTTGCTTTGCAGTTCCTTTTGCAAGCGGTCCCAGATCTGCCGGCTGGTGACAAACTTGCCTTCGCGGCCAGCCAATGGGCTGTTGTTGACGCAGAAGTTCATCGTCAGCGTCGGTTCGTCCACGTGCAGCATGGGCAGCGGCTGCGGGTTCAGCGGGTCGGTCAATGTCACGCCGATGCCGATGTTTTCAATACCGTTGACGAGCACGATGTCACCCGGGCCGGCCTCGGTGGCCTGCCGGCGTTCCAGGCCTTCAAAGGTCAGCACCTGATTGACGCGGCCCTTGAACGTTTTGCCGCCCTCTTCCGGCGTGCCTTCGCACACCATGACGTCCATCATGGGTTTGACGGTACCGGCCGTGACACGGCCCACGCCGATACGGCCGACGAAGGTGGAGTAGTCGAGCGAGGAAATCTGCAACTGCAGGGGTGCTGCCGGGTCGCCTTGGTGCGCAGGCACGTGCGCCAGCACGGTCTCAAACAGTGCGCTCATGTCGGTTCCCCAGGCTTCGCCCGACGGCCCTTCTTTCAGGGATGCCCAACCATTCAAACCAGAGGCATACACCACCGGGAAGTCCAGCTGTTCTTCGGTGGCGCCCAGTTTGTCAAACAACTCGAAAGCCGCGTTGATGACGTAGTCGGGCCGTGAGCCGGGCTTGTCCACTTTGTTGACCACGACGATGGGCTTCAAGCCCAGCGCGAGGGCCTTCTTGGTGACAAAGCGGGTTTGCGGCATCGGGCCTTCTTGCGCGTCGATGAGCAGCACCACGCCGTCAACCATGGACAGCGCCCGCTCAACCTCGCCGCCGAAGTCGGCGTGCCCAGGGGTATCGACGATGTTGATGTGCGTCTCTTTCCAAGTGACCGCGCAGTTCTTGGCCAGGATGGTGATGCCACGCTCGCGCTCGATGTCGTTGCTGTCCATGACGCGCTCAGCCACTTGCTGGTTTTCGCGGAAGGTGCCACTTTGACGCAGCAGTTGGTCCACCAGGGTGGTTTTGCCATGGTCGACGTGCGCGATGATGGCGATGTTACGGATCTGTTTGCTCATGACTTCAGTCGTTAAGTTCTAAAAGTTCGGTACGCTGGGCCTGCTCTGTCAAAGCGCCCACTTCGACGGGGCTGAGCAGGCGGTCGGCAATCAACTCACCCACCACGATGTGGCCGCTGCCCAGAAAAGCTTTCGGTTCGGGTCCATACACACGCACATGCGGCGCATCGGCTACCGCTACGCGACGCCGAAGGCCCGAAAGAAATCGACCGGCTTCATCCGCCGGCAGGCGCACATCGGGCCAGGCGCTCAGCAGCGCGTCAACGGGTAGCAAGCGCGCTTCGCGCTGCGGCTCGTCCAGCGCTTCCAATTCGGCCAAGCTCAGTGCAGCTTCAAGCCGCAACGCGCCACACGCCGTGCGGCGCAAACCGCTCAAGTGCGCGCCGCATCCCAGCGCCTCTCCCAGGTCTTCAGCAAGGGTGCGCACGTAGGTGCCTTTGCTACAGCGCACGTCCAAGACCAGAGCGCTACCCTGCCAGTCGACGATGTCCAAGGCGTGGATGGTGACTTGGCGCGGTGCGCGCTCGACCACCACACCTGCACGCGCGTATTCGTACAAGGCCTTGCCTTGGACCTTCAGCGCGCTGTGCATCGGCGGCGTTTGCTGGATGTTGCCGGTGAGCCGTGCGACGGCAGCATGCAATTGCTCGGCGCCGAAGGCCACAGGGCGCTCCAACAGCACCTCGCCTTCGAGGTCACCGCCCACGCGCGTTTGGCCCAGATGCAAGGTGGCTCGGTAGCACTTGTCAGCGTCCAGACTGACTTGCGAGAACTTCGTCGCCGCACCAAAACACAAGGGCAACAGGCCGCTGGCCAGTGGGTCCAGCGTGCCGGTGTGGCCCGCCTTCTCGGCACGCAGCAGGCGCTTGGCTTTGGCCAAGGCATCGTGGCTGGTCCAGCCCAGAGGTTTGTCAATCAACAACACGCCGTGCACAGGCCGGCGCTGAATGCGTTCGCGCGGCGCAGCGCCAGCCCTCACCGGGCGGTTCAGGCCAGTGATGCCGTGGCCATGGCTGGCCATTGGGCTTTGCGATTCAATCTTTTGCACGGGTTGCATTGGCGCGCGCGATCAAGGAATTGAGATCGGCAGCGCGTTCGGTCGTCTTGTCGAACTGAAAGTGAAGCGTCGGCACGGTGTGAATTTGCAGCCGCTTGAACAGGCCGTTGCGCAGATATCCGGCTGCTTCGTTCAGAGCTTGTTCGCAGGCTTCATGGTCACCGACCAGAACTGAAAAGTGAATCTTCGCGTGTGCGTAGTCCGGCGTCACATCCACCGCACTGAGCGTCACCATGCCAATGCGCGGATCTTTAAGCTCGCGGATCAACTCGGCCAGGTCGCGCTGGATCTGGTCGGCCACGCGAAAGCTGCGGTTGGGCGTGCTGGATTTTTTGTGTCGCATTGCGGTGCTTCCAAGCAAAGACCCCGCCGTAAGGCGGGGCCGTTCCAAGGGTCATGCGCGGTAACTTACAGGGTCCGCGCCACCTCTTTGATCTCGAAGAATTCGAGCTGGTCGCCTTCTTTGATGTCGTTGTAGTTTTTGAGTTTGATACCGCACTCGAAACCTTCTTTGACTTCTCGCACATCGTCCTTCATGCGCTTGAGCGAATCGAGCTCGCCGGTGTAGACCACCACGTTCTCGCGCAGCAGGCGGAAGCGCGCGTTGCGCGTGACCTGGCCCGCCGTGATCATGCAGCCTGCAACCGTGCCGATCTTCGAAGCCACGAACACGGTGCGAATTTCTGCCGTGCCGATGATCTCTTCCTTCTGCTCGGGTGCCAGCATGCCTTCCATGGCTGCTTTCACCTCATCCACAGCGTCATAGATGATGTTGTAGTAGCGCAGGTCGACGTTGTTGCCCTCGGCCAGTTTGCGCGCACCGGCATCCGCGCGCGTGTTGAAGCCAATGATGACCGCTTTGGATGCGATCGCCAGGTTGACGTCGCTCTCGGAGATACCACCCACGGCCGCGTGCACGATTTGCACTTTGACTTCCGGCGTGCTGAGCTTGACCAGCGACTGGGCCAGCGCCTCTTGCGAGCCCTGCACGTCCGCCTTGACGATGAGGGACAGGGTTTGCGCCTGGCCTTCGCCCATGTTCTCGAACATGTTCTCCAGCTTGGCGGCCTGGCGCTTGTTGAGCGTCACCTCGCGGTATTTGCCTTGGCGGAAAGTGGCGATTTCTCGCGCACGGCGTTCATCGACCAGCACCATGAATTCGTCACCCGCTGCAGGAACGTCGGACAGGCCTTGAATCTCAACAGGGATGGAAGGGCCGGCTTCTTCAGTCGGTTTGCCGTCCTCGTCCAGCATGGCTCGAACCCGGCCATAACTGCTGCCGGCCAGAACCACGTCGCCCTTTTTCAGCGTGCCGCTTTGCACCAGCACCGTGGCCACCGGACCACGGCCTTTGTCCAGGCGCGCCTCGATGACGATGCCCTTGGCCGCTGCCACTGAAGGCGCCTTGAGTTCCAAAACTTCGGCTTGCAGCAAGAGCTGCTCCAGCAAGGTATCAACACCTTGACCGGTCTTGGCCGACACCGGCACAAAGGGTGAATCACCACCAAAGTCTTCTGGCACCACCTGCTCGGCCACCAACTCGCTCTTCAAGCGCTCGACATTGGCGTCGGGCTTGTCGATCTTGTTCATCGCGACAACGATGGGCACCCCGGCCGCTTTGGCGTGGTGAATGGCCTCTTTGGTTTGTGGCATCACACCGTCGTCGGCCGCCACCACCAGCACCACGATGTCCGTGGCCTTGGCACCCCGAGCACGCATCGCCGTGAAGGCGGCATGGCCTGGGGTGTCGAGGAAGGTGATCATGCCGCGCGGCGTTTCGACGTGGTAAGCGCCAATGTGCTGCGTGATGCCACCGGCTTCGCCAGCAGCCACTCGGGCGCGCCGGATGTAGTCCAGCAGCGAGGTCTTGCCATGGTCCACGTGGCCCATGACCGTGACCACCGGCGCGCGCGGCAACGCTTCTGCCGAATCTTGCGCCGCTTGTTCTTCCTCGGTGAAGGCTTCGGGGTCGTCCAGCTTGGCGGCCAGCGCTTTATGGCCCATTTCTTCGACCACGATCATCGCGGTCTCTTGGTCTAGCTGCTGGTTGATGGTGACCATCTGGCCGAGCTTCATCAATTGCTTGATGACTTCCGAGCCTTTAACGCTCATCTTGTGCGCCAGGTCGGCCACCGAGATGGTCTCAGGCACGTGAACTTCTTGCACCTGCGGCTCGGTTGGTGCGACAAAGGTGCTTTGGCTTTCTTCTCGGTCGCCACCACGGCCACGGCCGCGCGGTGCGCGCCAGCCTGGCCGGTTGCCACCGGTGTCGCCGCGGGTCTTGAGCGCGCGCTTCTTGGCCGCGTCGTCAGCCCAGCTGGACGAGAGCTTTTCACTCTTGACCTGTTTTTTGTCACCCGGCTTGGCAACCGTACCTGTCGCACCTGGTGCGCCCGGCTTGGCAGCAGGCTTGTGAATCGTGCCTTTGATGCCCGCAGCGTCACCGGCCGGCTTGGCTTCTTCAGGCTTGGGCGCAGCCACCAAGGCCTTGCGCGGCCGCGACATCATTTCGCGGATGGCAGCGGCCTCGGTCTCGGCTTTGCGCCGGCGCGCGTCTGATTCCAACTGCGCCTGTTTCGCGGTGGCGTCGGCTGCAGCGGCTTTGACCACTCGTAGGCCCGGCTTCGCGGGCTCGGCCGGTACTGGCGCAGGTGCCGCGCTGGGGGCGGCCTCGCTCGGCGCAGCCGATGTCGCAGTCACCGAAGCCCGGACATCGGACTCGCTGGATGTAGCGCTGGCAGCGGGGACGGATGCAGCCGAATCGGATAACGCCTGATCCTGTGGGGCAGAAGCTTCGGGAGCCATCTGCGAAGTTTGCGAAGCTTGCGCCATTCGCGCAGCTTCGGCAGCGGCGGCCTGCGCAGCAGCGGCGGCGGCCTCAGCAGCGGCACGCTCGGCCTGCGCCGCTGCAGCAGCAGCCAGCTGCCGCTCGCGCTCAGCCGCGTCCTCCGTTTGGCGTTTGATCAACGCATCTTGCGCGGCCTTGTCAGCGTCGCGGCGGGCTTGTTCCGCCGCATCCAAGGTCACCGGCACTTCAACAGCTTCTGCGGCCGGCGCTTCGTCACGCTTGACAAAGGTGCGCTTCTTGCGCACTTCAACTTGAATGGTGCGCGCCTTGCCCGAAGCATCGGCCTGCTTGATTTCGCTGGTGCTCTTGCGGGTGAGCACAATTTTCTTGCGATCGGGCGCGGCCGTTCCGTGCGCGGTGCGCAGGAACTCCAGCAGCCGCTCCTTGTCACCCTCGGTCAGAGCGTCTTCAGACGACTGCTTGGCGACACCTGCCGATTGCAGCTGCTCCAGCAAGGCCGCAACGGGGCGGTTCAGCTGCGTCGCGAACTGGGCGACGGTGGTCACTGCCATGGGAATCGATCCTCGGGGTTTCGGTGCTTACGGGTCGGGTGCTTGCGGGCGGCCGGGCTCAGGCGGTAAACCAGTGCTCGCGCGCCTTCATGATCAGCGTCTTGGCTTCGTCGTCCGACACGCCGGACATCTCAGTCAACTCGTCGACAGCCAGGTCAGCCAGGTCATCACGGGTGTGCACGCCACCGGCGGCCAGCTTGGCCATCAGCTCCGGCGACACGCCCTCCAGGTCGCGCAGGTCTTGCGAAACCTCGTCAACCGTCTCTTCTTTGGCGATTTCCATCGTCAACAAGGCATCTTTGGCCCGCGTGCGCAGCTCGTTGACGGTGTCTTCGTCGAAGGATTCGATTTCCAACATCTCTTGCAGCGGCACATAGGCCACTTCTTCCAGGCTGGTGAAGCCTTCGGCGATCAAGATTTCAGCCACTTCTTCATCGACGTCCAGCTTGTCGACAAACAATTTGCGCACCGAATCGGTCTCGCCCGACAGCTTGGTCTGCGACTCTTCGGCCGTCATGATGTTGATGCGCCAGCCGGTGAGGTCCGATGCCAGGCGCACGTTCTGGCCGCCACGGCCGATGGCGATGGCCAGGTTCTCTTCGTCCACCACCACGTCCATGGCGTGCTTCTCTTCATCGACGACGATGGACTGCACGTTCGCGGGCGCCAGTGCGCCGATGACAAACTGCGCCGGGTCTTCCGACCACAGCACGATGTCCACGCGCTCGCCAGCCAATTCATTGGTCACGGCATTCACACGCGAGCCCCGAACGCCCACGCAAGTGCCGATGGGGTCGACGCGGCGGTCATGCGACAGCACGGCGATCTTTGCGCGGCTACCGGGGTCGCGTGCGCAGCTCTTGATTTCCAAAAGGCCCTGCTCAATCTCAGGCACTTCTTGCGCAAACAGCTCTTTCATGAACTCCGGCGAGCTGCGCGACACCATGATTTGCGCGCCACGCTGGGTGGGGTCGATGCCCTGAATGAAGGCGCGCACCCGGTCGCCCGTACGCAAGTTTTCTTTGGGGATGGTCTCGTTGCGCTTCAGGCGCCCTTCCACGCGACCACTTTCGACAATGATGTCGCCCTTGTCCATGCGCTTCACCGTGCCCACGAAGATGCGCTCGCCGCGCGACAGGAAGTCGTTAAGCAACTGCTCGCGCTCGGCGTCACGGATCTTCTGCAAGATCACCTGTTTGGCCGCTTGCGCACCGATACGGCCGATGGGCACCGAATCGACAGGCTCTTCGATGTAGTCGCCTTCTTCGATGTCGGAAATTTGCTCTTGCGCCTCAAACAACAGCATTTCGGCGTCAGGAATTTGCAGACCCGCTTCATTCGGCACCACGTGCCAACGGCGGAAGGTTTCGTACTCGCCCGTAGTCGCGGTCGATCGAGACGCGAATATCCACCTCGCCGCCGTGCAGCTTTTTGGTCGCAGAAGCCAAAGCGGCTTCAACAGCCGCGTAAACCACTTCCAGCTCAACCGTTTTTTCGCGGGAAATGGCTTCAACCAGCAACAGCAATTCGCGATTCATGGTGTCCTTACGACCTTTCCTCAACCTTGTCAGCGCGCGCCGGCTTGGCAGCACGTCCGCGCTTGAAATCAATCACCGGCACGAGGCGAGCCTCGCGCACTTCATCCAACGCGAAGACCAGTTCACTGCCGGTCTCCAAACCTTTGTTAACCCCTTGGGTGTCTTCCAGCCGCAGGCACCACTGGCCCTCCTGCGCACCTGCCGACAACACGCCCTTCCAGTGCTTGCGCCCCTGAAAGGCCTCTTTCAACGCCAGGTCGATGGCCATGCCGCTGAAACGCTCAAAATCTGAAGGCTTCTTCAGCGGCCGGTCCAAACCGGGCGACGAAACCTCCAAACGTTCGTAATCGATCTGCTCAACTTCCAACACATACTGCAATTGCCGAGTGACAACTTCGCAGTCATCAACCGTCACATGCTCGCCGGCACCCTGGGCTTCCGGGTATTCTTTGCCCGGCACGCGGTCGATGGACACACGCAGCAAACCACGCGTCGAGCGCTCGATATCAACCAGATCGAACCCCAAGCCGACAACCGTGCGCTCAATGACCGCTTGCGAACCCACCGCACCCATGCCCGAAAATCACCCCTTCTTGGCGACCACCATGCCAATCACTGTGCACGCCTAGCTTGCACGACTGAACCTGTAACTGCAAAAAGCGTTCGCCCAAAAAAAATGGGCTGGATGGTCCGCCCACTCGACTTTCAGCGAAACGCGAATTATAAGCACGCTGCAACAAAGTTCAATTACGGCGGGCGCCGAGCGTGTTCAGTTCGAGACGGCTGGGTCACTCGTGGGAAACTTCCAACCATCAAAGCACGAGGACGAGACACCATGGGTTTTTTGACAGGCAAGCGATTTTTGATCACAGGCGTGCTGAACAACCGTTCAATCGCTTACGGCATCGCCAAGGCCTGCCATCGTCAAGGCGCTGAGCTGGCGTTCAGCTATGTCGGCGAGCGGTTCAAGGACCGCATTGCCGAGTTTGCAGCCGAGTTCGGCTCCACGCTGACTTTCGACTGCGACGTCGGCAGTGACGAGCAAATCGCTCAAACCTTCGCTCAGCTGGGCGAAGCCTGGCCGCAATTTGACGGCTTCGTTCATTCCATTGGCTTCGCGCCACGTGAGGCCATTGCAGGCGATTTTCTCGATGGCCTGACGCGCGAAAACTTTCGCATCGCGCACGACATTTCGGCCTACAGCTTCCCGGCCATGGCCAAAGCCTCGTTGCCGTACTTGCGCCCCGGCTCGGCCCTGCTCACGCTGAGCTACCTGGGCGCGGCGCGGCACGTACCGCACTACAACACCATGGGCCTGGCCAAGGCCTCTTTGGAGGCCAGCGTGCGCTATTTGGCGCAAAGCCTCGGCGCCAAAGGTGTGCGTGTCAACGGCATCTCTGCCGGACCCATCAAGACCTTGGCGGCTTCGGGCATCAAGGACTTTGGCAAGCTGCTCACCGACTTCGCGGCCACCACGCCCATCCGCCGAGCCGTCACCATCGATGACGTGGGCAACGCGGCCGCCTTTTTGCTGTCGGACCTGGCGGCGGGTGTCAGTGCCGAGATCATTTATGTCGATGGCGGCTACAGCCACGTCAGCGTTCGGGCGCCAGAAGACACTTGAACCCAGACTTCAAGGCCCCGCGATCGCGGATAATCCCCGACGGAACTGATCGGGCTTTAGGCGATCATAGGCATTGTTGTTCAACCGCTTGACTCCAGGAGAGTTTATGAATCCGCTCAACCCCAACGCCGCTTTCGACGCCGGTTCAGTGGCAATCAGCCAACGCAACCGCGTCTTGCGTAACACCTACTGGCTGCTCGCTTTGTCCATGGTGCCCACCGTCTTGGGCGCCTGGATTGGCGTGTCCACTGGCATCACACGCCTCATGTCGCCCGGCATCAGCCTGGTGGTCTTCCTGGTTGGTTCGCTGGGCCTGATGTACTTGGTCGAAAAGAACAAAAACTCGGCAGCAGGCGTGCCCATTCTGTTGGGCTTCACTTTTTTCATGGGCTTGATGTTGTCGCGCCTTCTGGCCTTTGTGCTGGCGCGCAACAACGGCGCTGAATTGGTGATGACGGCTTTTGCAGGCACCGGCGCGATCTTCGCGGGTATGGCCATGCTTTCCAGCGTCATCAAACGCGACCTGTCGGGCATGGGGCGCTTCTTGTTCATCGGCATGA
Source organism: Rubrivivax sp. (assembly GCA_965249635.1). Classification (GTDB taxonomy): domain Bacteria; phylum Pseudomonadota; class Gammaproteobacteria; order Burkholderiales; family Burkholderiaceae_C; genus Rubrivivax. The sequence goes on from OZ252249.1 coordinate 2,458,387, forward strand.
TCATGATCTTGGTGGCCGGCATCGCCAACGCCTTCTTGCAGTCAGGCGCTTTGATGATCACCTTGTCGGTCTTGGCCATGGGCATCTTCAGCGCCTTCATCTTGTACGACCTGAAGCGTGTACGCGACGGCGAAGAGACCAACTACATCAGCGCCACCATGTCGGTATACATCAGCATCTACTCGGTCTTCCAGAACCTGTTGGCGCTGCTGGGCATTGGTAGCGGCAGCGACTGAAGCCTGCCAAGCCGCTAAGGTCACCTGGTTCGATTCTTTGCACTTCTTCAGCACACCAAGGCTTGCCTCCATGTCCTTCTCATCGCAACTTCAGCCCCTGACTTTGGGCTTGGTGCTGGCCTTCAGCCCATTGACCGCCGCGCTGGCAGACCCTCTGGGCTCTGCCGCGTCGTCGGCGTCGAGTGCCGGTTCGGCCTCGCTGGGCAGCTTGTCTGATTCCGTGCAGGGCAGCAGCCGCAGCTCCAGCGGCAAGACACAAACCGCCGAAGGGATGTACCGGGTCCTGGAGGTCGCGGCAGTGCCCGGCAGGCCCGACCACCGCGTTTTGCGCTTGCAGGCCTTGAACCCTGTAGTGCCGGCAGCCAGCGAGGAATTGCTGGTTCAGGTGCCAGTGAAGTCCTTGGGTGCTCAAGGCATGAGTGCCGGAGAACAGGTGCAGGTGCGACACCGCGTTTATGGTCTCGAGTTCGCGCGCGCGCCCCAAGATGGCCCGATGGAGCCCTTTTATCTGGCACTCGAAGAAGCTTGGCAGCGCCAACTGGCCTCGCGTCCGGTGACGCTGTAGGCCCTTTGCGGCCCGTGCCGCTGCTGTTGAGAGTCTTGCTGCTGCTGGCCCTGGCTGGCGCAGCGCCATGCGGGAACGCGGGCGTTTCGGCAGAAGCCGCGCAACACAGCTCAACCGACTACTGCAGCGGCCGGCGCGAGCTCAGCCCGCGCGTTCAAGACCGCTTGCTGCGCTTTGCTGCGCAGGCTCAACGTCTGCTCGAGGACTCGGGTCAGCCTGTGGCTATGGTCGCGCGGTCCGGGCTGGATCTCCAGCGCTTTGGTCACCGCTATTCGCATGCCGGCATCAGCCTGCTCGCGGGCGCTGAGCTGCCATGGGCCGTACGGCAACTCTATTACGCCTGCGACGAAAAGCGCCCGCGCCTGTTTGATCAGGGTCTGGCGGGTTTTGTTTTCGGCGCCGACAACACGCAAGTGAGCTTTCTCAGCTTGGTCATGCTGCCGCCAGGCCCGAACCAACGTGCCCTGCTGAAAACGGCGACCGACAAGCCGCTGGCGCTCGGCCTGATTGCGCCGCGCTACAGCGCCAACGCCTATGCGTTCAGCTCACGCTATCAAAACTGCAACCAGTGGGTGGCTGAGTTGCTGGGCATCGCCTGGGCACCCAACGCCAAGGCCACCGCCACGTCCAGAGACGAAGCGCAAAGCGCCCTGCGCTTGCTGGGCTATGAACCCGAGCCCACAGCAGTGGGCTCGCCACTGGTGATGTTGGCGTCGAGCTTCGTGCCTCTGCTGAATCTTGACGACCACCCGGAAGTTGACCGCATGGCCATGCGATTGCGGGTGAGCATGCCCGCCACCTTAGAGAGCTTCGTGCGCCAGCGAGAACCAGCCGCTCAACGAATTGAACTGTGCCAAACCGAAGGCCGCATCGTCATCCGGCGCGGCTGGCGTGCTTTGCCTGACGATTGCTCGGCCGAAGCGGGTGACGAGGTAGTGGCTTTGGATTAGAGACAGCAACAAGCTTGCCGCCCTGCGCGCCTCACTCTGGCTCGATCTTGGCCGCTCGAATCACGTCACCCCAGCGCTTGATCTCACTTTGCAGCAAAGCCTGCAACTCGGCAGGCGAGCTTGCTTGCACCTGCACACCGATTTTCCCCAGCTTACCCTGCACATCAGGAGACGCAACGGCTTCACGAGCAGCCTTGTTGAGCCGCTCAATGATGGCGGGTGGGGTGCCCACCGGTGCCGCCAATGCGTTCCATGAAGCCACGTTGTAGCCTGCTACGCCCTGCTGGCCCACCGTGGGTACACCAAGCAACGCCGGGTTGGGCTTATCGGAAGTCACGGCCAGTGCCTTGACAGCGCCGGCTTGAACTTGCGGCACCATCGGCCCGGCAATTTCGAACGCCAAATCAATCTCGCCGGAACGCAAGGCTGTCAGCACCGCAGGGCTGCCTTTGTACGGCACCACCAACACATCAACGCCGGCTACCGTTTCAAAGAGCTTGGCGCTCAAATGTTGCGTGCTGCCGGGCGCGATGGTGCCGACGTTCAGCTTGCCGGGGTTGGCCTTGGCAAAAGCCACTGCGTCAAGCAGCGTACCAAAACGCGAATTGGCCGGCGCAAAGATGCCCAGCTCAAACGTACCCAGCAAACTGATGGGTGCAAAGTCTTTGATCGGGTCATAGGCCAACTTCTTGAACAGGCCCACGCTGACAGCATTGCCATTGCTCATGAGCAGCAGCGTGTGCCCATCCGGAGCGGCTTTGGCTACGGCCTGCGAGGCCACGATGCTGCCGGCGCTGGGCTTGTTTTCAACAACCACCGGCTGGCCCAGTGACTTGGTCATGTGCTCGGCGACCGCGCGCGCGGTGATGTCGGCAATGCCGCCGGGGCCAAAAGGCACCAGCAACGATATGGGCCGGCTCGGAAATGCGGTTTGAGCGCTTGCCAGAGGGGCAGCCACGCCGCCAGCAAACAGAGCCATGAGCGCTACGCGACTCATCAGCGTCGACACATCGCGACGCCTCGGGTTCGGCTTGAATTCCATCGGTGCTTGCTCCTCAATCGGGTTTAACTTGGCCGGCCTTCACGACCTCGCGCCAACGCGGAATTTCACGCGCAATGAGGTCACCAAAAGCGGCTGGCGTGGTTGCCATCGGCACAGCACCTTCCGTGGCGAGTTGCTGCTTGACGTCCGGCAAAGCCAGCGAACGATTGACCAGCTCGTTGAGCTTGTTGACGATATCCAGCGGCGTGCCGGCTGGCGCTACCAGGCCATACCACTGGTCGGCTTCGAAGCCCGTGTAACCGCTTTCGGCAACAGTAGGAATCTCCGGCAAAGAAGGAATGCGGGCCTTGCTGGAGACCGCCAGCGCACGCAGACGTCCACTCTTGATATGCGGCAGCACCGCTGGCGCGCCGGTAAAGGTGGCATCGACCTGCCCCGCGATGAGATCGGTGATCGACGGCGCGGTGCCCCTGTAAGGAATGTGGACCATGAAAATCTTGGTCACCAGCTTGAACGACTCAAACGTGATGTGGGCGGCGCTGCCGTTGCCGCCCGAGGAATACGACAAGCGGCCTGGCTGCGCTTTGGCACGGTCGATGAAGTCCTTCAGGCTCTTGATCGGCGACTGCGCACTCACCACCAGCACGTTAGGCACCTGCGCCACCCAGGCCACGGGCGCGAAGCTCTTGAGCGGGTCATAGCCCAAGCGCGGGTAGATGGACGGATTGACGCCCAGTGTGCCGATATGGCCCATCAGCAAGACACTACCGTCCGCTGCTGCTCGGGCCACTTCGGTAGCACCCAAGGACCCGCCGGCGCCCGGCTTGTTATCAACCACCACATTGACCCCCAATGCCACTTGCAGCTTCGGCGCGAGCGCGCGCGCGAGGATGTCGGTGGAGCCGCCAGGCGTGAACGGCACCACGATGCGCATGGGTTTGGACGTTTGGGCCCAGCCCGCCTGGGCGCCGACCAAACCCAGGCTGCTTGCGAGTAGTGTTCGACGGTTGATAGTAGAAGTCATGGTTTCGGAGTTTGTAAGGAAGAAGACGACGCTTCACAACGATACGACGAGTCAGGGCGCCGTGGCCGTGCCGCGCAATCCAGCGCGCTCTGCCGCACGCTGAACCAAGCCTGCGGCTTTAGCCTCCGCGACAAACTGCTGTACTGCTGACAACGCTGCTTCCCGGCCCTTGGGAATGGCCAGTGCCAATTGTTCAAGACCCCACCGCCCAGGCAACACCTGAGCGCCAGTCAGGCCGTCCGCCATATCGTGGAGGATGCCCTTGTTGGTGGCAAAAGCATCGATCTGCCCAGCTTTCAGCATGGCCGCAGCAGCCTGCAATGACGGCGCGCCAACCACAGTCGCATTCTGAAATTGCCGCGACAGCGTGCCCTGCGACGTGCTGCCCTGGCTGACACCGATGCGCACACCACTGCGGTCCACGTCAGCCAATGACTGCACGCGCGAACCAGGCAGTACCAGATAGCCCAGCTCCAGCAGCACCAAGGGTTCGGTGAAGTTCATGTCGGCTGCGCGCGCGGGTGTGGCGTTGGTGACGGTCATGTCAACTTGCCCGGACTTCAAAGCGTCCAGCACCAGTGCCAAGCGCGGAAACTCGACCAACTCAAAAGGCACGCCCAAAGACTGGGCAAGCGCCCCGCCCATGTCAACGCTGACGCCGCGCGACTGGCCTGAAGCATCGCGCACCAAGGAGGTCGGGCTGCCCAGGTAAACACCCACACGCAACTTGCCGCTGGGCGCCAGCAACTGGCGCTGGGCTGGGGAGATCGACAAAGGAGTCGGCGCGGTAGCGGCCACAGCACCACGCTGCGGCGCATCGACCACGGCGCAGGCCGACAGCACCAAGGCCAAGCCTGCCACCACCAGCCGCGCAGGAATCGCGTTCAGCGCTCGGTGGCAAGCTCCGGGCAGCCAAGAGTTCTTCATATTCACCACCGCCAGACCAAAAGAGAAAGACTCGAGCGTCAGACTGGAAGCCAAGCTGTTCAATCAGCCTTGATGCCGGCCTCGCGGATCAAGCGACCGTAGCGCGCACGCTCGCTGGCGATCAGCTGGGTCAAGCGCTCAGCGGGACCGGGTTGCACTTCGCCACCCGAATTCACCAAGCGGTCGCGCACCTCGGGCACAGCAAGCGCCTTTTGCACCTCGGCATGCAGTCTCGCGACTACAGGCGCCGGCAGGCCAGCGGGTCCAATCAATCCGTACCAAACGGCTGCCTCAAAGCCGGGGTAACCGGCCTCGGCAATCGAGGGCACGTCGGGAAAGATGGACGTGCGTGTAGGGCTGAGCACCGACAGCACGCGCAGCTTGCCCGAGCGCACGTGCGGCTGCACTTCCAGCGCATTGACGCCCACAGCCTGCACATGGCCCGCAATGACGTCGTTGATGGCGGGCGAGCCTCCTTTGTAGGGCACGTGGTTGAGTTCGATGCCCGCAGCCCGCGCAAACAACTCAACGGCCAAGTGGGGCGTGGAGCCGTTGCCCGGGCTGCCGTATGTCACCGACTTTGGGCTGCTTTTTGACGCGGCGATCAACTTGCCGATACTGTCTGGCCCCGACGCGGCGTTGGCGGCGATCACCACCGGCACCCGGCCAACCAGAGCAATTGGCGTAATGTCTTTGGCCGGATCGAAAGGCGCCGGTTGGTACAGCGTGGGGTTGGCGGCTATCGAATTGGCCGTCAGCATCAAGGTGTAACCATCAGGCGGGCTTTCAATCAATGCCTTCATGGCGATATTGGTGCCAGCACCGGGCCGATTTTCAATCACGACACTCTGCCCCAGCGCAGCCTGCATTTGCTGCCCGATGGCGCGCGCGATGATGTCCACCGCGCCGCCGGGCGCGAAGCCCACAATGATCTTGATGGGCTTTGCGGGCCAGTTTTGTGCGCGCACGGCTGGCCCCGCCGTCAAGGCGGCCGCAGCCACCAGCGCGGACATCGATTGCCGACGATTCAACATGGTCAAACTCCCAGAACCAAACTTCAAAACAAAATGTGAACGGAATTCAGGCGCGCAAGGCTCAACGCACAAATCCTCGGTCCGTGAGCCAGCGCTGAATCACAGCCGCGACTTCAAGGTTGTTTTTGTCCATCATCAACATGTGGCTGTTGCCTTTGATGCCCTGAGCGGTGAGCTCAATGACTTCCGGCTTGCCGCCGGCGGCGCGTATGGCGTCGTGAAACTTCAGGTTGTTGGCGCGAATCGTGGGCCAGCGGGCGTCGGTGGCCACGTAGTCACCATAAATGCTGACGTTAGGCGTACCTTTGAGCACTGCAGCGCGCGCCATCTCACCCGTGCCAGCGGGCTCGACAAGCACCAAAGCCTTGACCTTGTCGGGTCGCGCCTGTGCCACCTTGTAAGCGAAGGGCCCGCCTTGCGAATGTGCCATCACCACGCACGGGCAGACTTTGTCGACCAAGGCGGTGTAGGCAGCAACGATGGCGTCGTCAGTGCTGGTCCAGCGCGGCACAACCTGTTTAGTGAAGTTGTCGTAACCCTCCAGCGGGAACTGGCTGCCAGGTAGCGGCTTCATCTTGGCCGGGTCTTTGTTGTAGCTGCCCGCCCCTGCGCCGATACGAAAGCGCTCAAACGGGTTCTCTTTGGTCAAAAAAACCGGGTCGGTTTTGGTGATGTCGGGGTACATCGCCCAGCCTGAGCGGCCGCGCTCAACAGCATCGCTGTTGTAAACCGTCCAGCCTTGTTTGATGAAGTAGTTGAGCCAGCCTTCGCGGCCGTCCGGGGTGCTCTCATAGGTCACGCCCGTCAGACCACCACCGTGCCACATCAGCAGCGGCAGGCTGCCCTTCTTCTGTGCCGGCACGAAGTACTGCACGTACATCTGCTCGACCTGATAGACACCGTTCGGGTCGATCTTGGCGGGCACGCCGCCCACCGTGAACATGACCTCCTTGACGGGTTTGCCTGAGATGACCACCTCGCGGCCGCCAACATGAAATGAGCCCATCGATTCCAAAACGATGGCTCCTGGGGGCGGCGTTGCGCACCCGGCAAGCCCAGCAAAAACAACAGCAGCAGTACTGGAAAGCACGCGCATCAACACTCTACTCATTGATCTCTCCAAAAGTTTCAAGAACTAAAAACCCGAGGTTAAAGCTTCAGTCAGGCTTGATGGAGGCGCGCTGAATGATGACCTTCCAGGTCTTTTGCTGGTTCGCAATGAAGGCCGCAAACTCTTCCGGTGGGCCACCACCGCCAAAGGCGCCGTCATTGGTAAAGCGTGCCGTGACGGCACTGCTCTTTAAGGCCTTGAATGACTCTTCCTGCAAGCGCTTGACAACCTCTTTCGGTGTACCCGCTGGCGCCAGGATGCCGTACCACTGCGAGGTCTCAAAATCAGGAAAACCCATCTCGGCAACGGTGGGCACGTCAGGCAGCATCGGCAAGCGTTTGGCAGTGCCGACGGCTATGGCGCGCAGCTTGCCCGATTTGACATGCGCCATCAGCGCTGGCAGGCCGGCCGAACAGGCTTGCGTGCGGCCAGCCAACAAATCAGTGAGCTGCGGGCCGGTGCCCCGATAAGGGATGTGCGTCATGTACATCCCGGTGACCATCTTCAGGTATTCCATGGCCAAGTGGCCGGCGCTTGCATTGCCTGCCGACCCGTAGTCCAGCTTGCCGGGGTTGCGTTTGGCATAGGCCACAAACTCTTTGAAATCCTTGGCCGGCACATCAGGATGAATGACGAACATGTTCGGCACCCGCGCCAACATCGTGACAGGAATGAAATCCTTGTTCACGTCGTACTGGAGGTTGTTGAAGATGTAGGGGTGCACCGCCAACGAACCCACGTGGCCCAGGATGATGGTGTGGCCGTCGGGCGTGGCCTTGGCCACCTCAGTCATCGCGGGCACGCCCGCGCCGCCGCCCTTGTTGTCAACAAAAACCGTATGGCCCAGCTGCTTGCTCAGTTCTTGCGCCACAGTACGCGCCACGATTTCGCTGGTGCCGCCGGGTGCGAAAGGGACGACGAAACGCACGGACTGCCTGGGCCAAGGTGCGGCCTGGGCATGGGCCAAGATGGGCAAGGCCAAACCAGAGCTGGCCAAAACGGCGCGACGGGACAGGGTCATGAGAGCCTCCAAAGCCAAAAAACTAAGCCAGAAGCATAACGACCTGCCCGCAGGTGCCAATGTGGTTAACCGCAGTGCCATTCTGACGCTGCGCTGTTGCATGCCGGAGCAACAGCGAGCCCGCCATCAGCACGCCGTCAGCACGCCGTCAATCGGCGGTCAACTTTGCGCGCTGCACCACGCCCTTCCATTTGATGAGCTCGCTCTTCACCAAGTCACCCAATTGCTCGGGCGTGCTGGCCTCCACATCGGCGCCATGGTCTTCGATGCGTTTGATGATGTCTTTGTCATTCAGCACTTGGTTCAAAGCCTTGTTGAGCTGGTCAATGACAGGCTTGGGCGTCTTTGCCGGCGCGAAAAAACCGTACCACTGCTGCACATCAACCCCGTCAACGCCCGCTTCCTTGAGCGTGGGCACTTCGGGCAGCAGCGGTGAGCGTTTGGGGCCTGCAAGCGCAAGCGCTTTGAGCTTGCCCGCCTTGACATGAGGCAACGCGGTGAAGAAGCTGGGAAACATGATCTGCGTCTGCCCGCCAATGGTGTCACTCACAGCAGGCGCCGAGCCTTTGTAAGGAACGCCCAACATCTGCACACCCGCGTTCAGCTTGAACAACTCGGCCGCGTAATGGGGCGCCGTGCCGTTACCTGCCGAGGCATAGGCATAACGGTCGGGTTTGGCCTTGAGCTGCGCTAACAGTTCTTTTACATCCTTGGCCGGGAGTGCCGCGTTGGCAACCATCAAGGTGGGCGAATAGCCAACCAGCCCGACCGGCGCAAAGTCCGCCACGGGGTCGTAACGTAACTTTTGCAGCGCAGGGTTCATGGCATGCGTGGCGATGTAGCCGAACATCAAGGTGTGACCGTCGGGCGCTGCACGCGCCACAAACTCGCTGGCAATCGAACCGTTGGCTCCGGCGCGGTTGTCGATGATGATGGTTTGCCCCAGCAGAGGCCCCAGCTTCTGGGCGATGGTGCGGGCCATGGCATCGTTACCACCCCCTGCTGCGGTGGGCACTACAACCGTGATGGTTTTGGTAGGGAAGGTTTGCGCTACGGCCGGCGAGGCGCTGGCCACGGTGGCCGCCAAAAGGGGCGCAATCAATTGTTTCAAGGCTTCTTCTCCTGAGTGGTTGCGGTTTGAAAATACATACGGCGGAATGTGAAGTTCGCCTTCAAAAATCTTTCGGGCCGTGCGAATCAAGGCCGCGCGGCAAACCTGCGCATCCGCGCCCTGCCCTTCGACCTGAATCTCGACGTCGATGCGTCCTTGCGGGTGAAGCACGGAAACGTTCTTCGTGCCGACTGTGGCGTGCGCCGAACTGGCCACAGTGCCGGGCAGCGCAAATGCGGTTGCCACGCCGATGGCACCCGTCACGGCATGCGACGCATGACAGCGGCGCGGCGTGAAGTAGCGCGACGTGATACTGGCCTGGTCGTCGCCGGCGCTCACGATCACAGGTTTGGGAATGACGCTGGTGGACACATCGCCCAAGCCCATCAATCGTCCGGCCTCGCAGCGAATGCGCTCCAGGCGAGCCATTAGCGCCGCATCGGCGTCCAACTCTGTTGGCAATTCGCGCCCGCTCAAACCCAGGTCTTGCGCACGCAACATCACCAAAGGCATGGCAGCGTCGATGCAAGTCACTTCAAGTCCTTGCAGCACATCGATTCGCTGTCCGGTGGGAAACAGCGTGCCCGTCACGGCACCCCAGGCGTCCAGGAAATTCAGCCGTATGGGCGCAGCGGTGCCGGCCACGCCATCGATACCCGTTTGGCCACCATAGACCACCCTGCGCTGCGGCGTGAGCACCGTGACATCGATGCGCGAACGGGTGTTCACATTAAAAACCCGCACCGTCGTTTCACCGTCTTGCGGCTTGACCAAACCCTGTTCAATGGCAAAGGGCCCGACGCCCGACAGCATGTTTCCGCAATTGGGCCTCGTGTCCACGGACTTCTGGCCTACGCCCACCTGCGCAAACAAGTAGTCCACATCGCAATCGGGCTGAGCGGAGCGCGAGACGATGGCAACCTTGCTGGTGAGTGTGCTGCCGCCACCCAAGCCGTCAACCTGCAACAGGTCAGAAGCACCGATGGCGCCAATCAGAGTTTCATCGCGCGCAGCTTCATCGGCAGGCAACCATTCGCGCAGAAAGAAAGGCCCGCGCGAGGTGCCAGCTCGCATCAATACACAAGGTAGGGTGACATCCATGGCAGCATCTTCTGTCGATGGCGGCTTTCTGTGAATTGCATTGTTCAGAATGATTGATGCACACTACACATCATTGAGACGGAAGCCCTCCATGGCCATCAACTTCGATCTGAACGACTTGTTGGCGTTTCGCGCCGTGGCCGAGCTGAGCAACTTTCGCAAGGCCGCAGAGGCCGTTCACTTGTCTCAACCGGCCTTCAGCCGCCGCATTGACAAGCTCGAACAGGCGCTGGGCGTGCGGCTGCTGGAGCGCACCACCCGTCGCGTGGCACTCACCACGGTGGGGCGCGATTTCGAACGCAAAGTCCGTGAGTTGCTGGACGACCTGGACAGCACCCTGCTGGGCATTCGCGGCGTGTCCGCCACGCGCATGGGCGTGGTCACCGTAGCCTGCGTGCCGTCCACGGTGTATTACTACCTCTCACAGGTGATTCGCCGATACCACGAACAGTGCCCGCGCGTTCGCGTGCGGGTGATGGATTCGGGTGCCAACGAAGTGTTGGCCGCTGTGGCGCGCGGCGAGGCTGATTTCGGCATCAACTTCATCGGCGCACAAGAGGGCGAGCTCGATTTCAAGCCCTTGGCCGAGGAGCGCTTTGTAGCGGCCTGTCGGCGCGACCACCCCATCGCGCGGCTGCGCCGCGTGACCTGGGCTCAACTTGCTGACCACGACGTGATTTCAGTCAGCCAGGCCTCAGGCAACCGCCTGCTGCTTGACCAGGCATTGGCCGGTGTGCCGGGTCGCCCGCAAAGCATCTACGAGACCCAGCACATCACCACCGCCTTGGGCCTGGTTGAAGCGGGCCTTGGCGTCGCAGCGGTGCCTTCGATGGCGATGCCAGGGGTTGACCACCCGCTGCTGGTGAGTGTGCCCTTGGTGGACCCCATCGTCACGCGCAAGCTGGGGCTCATCCAACGCCGCGGGCGCAAGCTCTCGCCGGCCGCGCAGCAGCTCTATGACCTGTTTGCCCCGATGAAAAAAGTCCAACGCCGCAGCGCAGATGTCAGAACTGGTAGCGCCGCAGCCCGCCGTCCACCGGGATCACGGCGCCCGTGATGTAGCTGGCACGTGGGCTCGAGAGGAACACCACCAAATTGGCCAGGTCCTCAGGCTCACCGTAGCGGCCTACGGGAATCTCGTTTTCGCACTGCCACTGCCGGTACTCGGGCGAGTAGTTGCGATAAATTTGCTCAGAGTGGATGCGGCCGGGCGGAATGCAATTCACGGTGATGCCGTGCGGACTCCACCATGCGGCTCAGGCCCTTGGCCCAGCTGTGCATGCCGGCCTTGGCACAAAAGGCACCGTTGATGTGCTCAGGCTCGCTTTTGCCAGTGATGTTGATGATGCGGCCCCACTTGCGCGCAATCATCGAATCGATCAAGGCGTCGCCCAACTGGCGCGGGCGATGGAAGTTCAAGGTGATGGCCTCTTGCCATTGCGCTTCGCTGACATGCAGCTCTTTGAAGCTGCGCGAACCACCAGCGTTGTTGATCAAGATGTCGACTGCACCCAGGCCAGCCTGCGCGGCACCGGTGATCTGTGCGGCGGCGTCTTCGGCATACATGTCCTGCTCGATCAAGATCGGCGCCTCAAAACCACGGCCTTGAATGTCGGCGGCAAGCTCTTTGAGTTTGTCCATGCGCCGCGCCGTCAAGGCCAAGCGCACACCCTCTTCTGCCAAGGCCAATGCAATGCCGCGCCCGATGCCGGCCGATGCGCCTGTCACCAGGGCCGTTCGGCCCTTCAACTTCATGTCCATCTCGTTCCCATTTCAAGGCTGATTGAAGATGGGTGCGATTGTGGCTAAAAACGCCGGCTCAGCTCCACTCCAACTGGCGCTTGGACAGGTGCGCCAGGGCTTCGTCCACTTGGTCGACCAGAACGAGACAGAGGTCACCATCCTTGAGCCGGGCCAAGGCCTGGTCGATAGCGGCGAATTCACCTTGGATTTCGTCGACCCGGTCCACCAGCGCCGCGTTGGCAAGGCCAGCCCGCAAGAGCGCAACAACTTCACCATCGGCACGGCCGCGCTGAGCAGCGTCTTGGTAGAGCACCACTTCGTGGAAAGCTTCGCCCAAGATTTCGGTTTGCTGGCGAATATCTTCGTCTCGGCGGTCACCCGCCGCACTGATCACCACCATGCGGCGCTGGGCCGGCATGGCCTGCACAGCCGATACCAATGCGCGCATGGCATCGGGGTTGTGCCCGTAGTCGGCGACCACCGTGGCACCACCAAATTCCATGACATTAAAACGCCCTGGCGCCGTCTTGGTGTCATTGACAAAGCTGGCCAAGCCCGCCCGCACTGCTTCGAAAGGCACACCGCAGCCCCAGGCCGCGGCAACTGCCGCCAAAACGTTTTCAACCTGGAACGCAATGGTGCCGCCTCGCGTCAGCGGAACTTCGGCCAGCGGCACGCGTGCACGTGCCGAGCCATCGGTGGCCACGATGTCGCCGTCTTCAACCGTCACGATGCGGTGGCCCTGGGCGCGGTGCGCCGCCATGGCCGGCAGCCGGGGGTTGGTGGCAAACAGAATGACCTGGCCTGGGCACGCGGTGGCCATGGCTCAAAGTGTGGGGGTCAGCGGCATTCAAGACCGCGAAGCCTTGCGGTGCCCACGTTTGACACGATGACACGCTTGAGCACCGCCAGTTCTTCAACGGTGTGGATGTAGTTCAAGCCCAGGTGGTCGCCCTCGCCGATATTGGTGACCACGGCCACCTGGCAGCGGTCGAAGGCCAAACCTTCGCGAAGAATGCCGCCGCGGGCTGTTTCCAACACGGCTGCATCGGCATCAGGGTGCATCAACACTTTGCGCGCGCTCTTGGGCCCACTGCAGTCGCCGCTGTCGATTCGGTTGCCGTCCACCCAAACACCGTCGGTCAAGGTCATGCCCACACGCAGTCCGCTGGCGGCCAACAAATGCGCAGTCAAACGTGTCACGGTTGTTTTGCCATTGGTGCCGGTCACGGCGACCACCGGGATGCGTCCGTCATCTCCCGGCAGGTACAGCCGGTCAACGATGGCCTCACCCACGGGACGGGCCTTGCCGTAGCTGGGTGCTAAATGCATGCGCAGGCCCGGCGCGGCATTGACTTCAACCACGCCGCCGCGCTGCGCTTCCATCGGCACGGAAACGGTTTCGCACACGGCGTCGACGCCGCAGATCTCAAGGCCCACCATGCGCGCCGCTGCTACTGCGCGGGCGGCCACATCGGGGTGCACGTCATCGGTTACGTCGGTGGCGGTGCCGCCCGTGCTCAGGTTGGCGTTGTTGCGCAGCACCACGCGCTGGCCCGGTGCGGGCACGTCGGCCACCGTCAAACCTTGCTGCTGCAACCGGCCCACAGCAATGTCGTCGAGCTTGATGCGCGTCAGCGATGTGGCGTGGCCATCACCCCGGCGCGGGTCGGCATTCACGTGGTCGACCAATTCACGCACCGTGTGGCGCCCGTCGCCGATGACAAATGGCGGGTCGCGCCGGGCAGCGGCCACCAGCTTGTCACCAACCACCAGCAAGCGGAAGTCATGCCCCGGCAGAAACTGTTCCACCATCACTTGCCCAATGGCTATCGCCGAACCATAAGCGCCTTCAAAGGCCTCGCGCGTGGTGATGTTGACCGAGACCCCTTTGCCCTGGTTGCCGTCGCGCGGTTTGACCACCACTGGAAAACCCAGTTGCTGCGCTAATGCCCAGCCTTCTTCGACGCTATCGACCGGGCGGCCACGCGGCACCGGTACGCCAGCAGCGGCCAACAAGGTTTTGCACAAGTCCTTGTCTTTGGCGATGGATTCGGCCACAGCGCTGGTTCGGTCAACTTCGGCCGCCCAGATGCGGCGCTGGCGCGAGCCCCAGCCGAATTGCACCAAGCTGCCGTCCGTCAAACGGCGATGCGGAATTCCACGCGCTGTGGCTGCGGACACGATGCAGCCCGTGCTCGGCCCCAAACGAATGTCTTCATCCAAGGCGCGCAGTTCTGCCACAGCGGCAGCGGTGTCAAAGGGCTGCCCAGCGACGGCCGTACTGAGCAAAGCTTCAGCGAAAGCCAGCGCCTTGAGACCCACCGCTTCCTGCGAATATTCAACAACCACTTGATAGACGCCAGCTTCCGGCGTAGCCACGGTCCGGCTGAAGCTGACACCGCAGCCGGCCTCGGCCTGCAAAGCCATGCTTATCCATTCCAGCCAGCGCGCCATTGACACGGGTTCGGCACTGCCGCTGGAGCTGACCGAGCCCACGCCCGGTAAGCGCTCGCGCAAACGACGCTCCAACGTGGCGCCGGGCTCGACGGCGCACTCGTCCGGCGCGCATTGCACATGCGCTTGAAGAGCCGTGTGCCGGCTCCACAGGTTGGGGCCTCGCAAGGCGCGAATTCGGGTCACGTCCATTCGGTCAGTTCTCGCTCAAATCTGCTTCTGTGTGGGTTCAAACCGAACCCGCGTGGTCAGAAAAGGTATCAATGCCCGCTGCCAGCAAAGCCGGGTTCAAGCCGTGTGCCCAAGCGGCGGCGACGGCCGGCAAGAGCGTGTCGGGCTTGAGTTTTTCGGCGGGGTTGTGCAAAGCCAGCATGCGCTCGGTCGAGCCTTCACACAACCACAAATGTTTGCCGTCGTGCCGCACGGCGCGGCCACCGTTGGCGCGATGTTCGGCCAAAACCGCTTCAGACGATGCATAGAGCATGATCGCGCCGTCGCAATACTGGGCGAGCGCAGCCACAGCAGCGTCGTCGGCATTGAGCACGCCAATGCCATCGGCCAACACCACGTCCATTTGCGTGCGCAAAACGCGGGGCAACTGGTCGGCATCGCGTATGTCGTGGCGAGCCAGCGCTGCAGCGCCCAAGACGTCGGTCACCACACCGATGTGACAGCGGTCGTAGGCCAAGCCCTGGTCCAGGATGGTGGCAGGCCCGTTTTCAAATACGGCGCAATCAACTTCCTGACTGATCAACAAGCGCTGCGCCACCACGCTGTCGGTGCCGTCATCTTGCTCGATGGACCGGCCGCTGAGAAACAGGCCTTCGCGGCAAGCCAGCCCTACGGAATGGCCACCCAGCTGCATCAACCAGGCAGTTAGGCGTGCTACCGCAGTCGTGTCACCACCACCGGCAATGCCGATGATGGGGATGCGGCCCACTTCGTCGGCCGGGAAGAGATGCTCCACTATGGCACGCCCCACCGGGCGCGGCGCACCCACAGCGGGCTTCAGATGCGCCAGCAAGCCCGGGCCGGCGTTCACTTCAACAATCGCCCCACCCTGCTCATGCAAAGGGCGGCGGATGTCTTCACACACCACGTCAACCCCGGCGATGTCGAGCGCCACGGTGCGCACGGCCAGTTCAACCACGCGCGCCACTTCGGGGTGCACTTCGTCTGTGCAATCGATGGCTACATTGCCATTGCGCTGAATCAGCACGCGCCGGCCGGCCGCAGGCACGTCAGTTCCCAGCAATCCCTGGCGAGCGAGGTCGGCCATGATGACGCCGTCTGTGGCCAGATCAAGCCGGGAGAGGGGATGGTCCTCAGAGTCACCGCGCCGGGGGTCGGTATTCAGTTGCGCATCAACCAGGGCTTGTACATCGTGCATGCCGTCGCCAGTGACCCAGGCGGTTTCACCGCGCGCTGCAGCCACCAGCTTGCCCGCGACGACCAGCAAACGGTGTTCGTTGCCGGGTATATAGCGCTCCACCAGCACTTCGCTGCCGTGGTGCGTGGCCACGTTCCAGGCCACGTGCACCTGCTCTTGGGTGCGCAGGTCGAGCGCAACGCCGCGCCCGTGGTTGCCGTCAGCCGGCTTCACCACCACGGGCAAGCCCAAGTCTTGAGCCACTTCCCAAGCTTGCTCGGGCGAATCGGCAGCGCGGCCATCCGGCACGGGCACGCCAACCATGTCCAGCAGCTTTTTGGTCAAATCTTTGTCGCCGGCAATGCCTTCTGCGATGGCGCTG
Organism: Rubrivivax sp.; assembly: GCA_965249635.1. Classification (GTDB taxonomy): domain Bacteria; phylum Pseudomonadota; class Gammaproteobacteria; order Burkholderiales; family Burkholderiaceae_C; genus Rubrivivax. The sequence goes on from OZ252249.1 coordinate 2,474,421, forward strand.
GTGCGGCCGGTTTCGGCCGTCCAAATGCGGTGCTGGCGCCGCCCGTGCCCCAGTTGCACCAAGTTCCCACTGTTCAAACGAATATGAGGAATGCCGCGCTCTGTCGCAGAGGCCACGATGTGCGCGGTACTCGGCCCCAGGTAGGCTGAATCGATGGCGTCGCGTACCGCGCCCACGGCCGCCGGGACATCAACCGCGAGGCCGTTGATCACATTCATCAGCAAGCGGTGCCCTTGCGCCAGCGACACCCGGGCCACCTCTTCATCACGCGCGCGAAACACCATGCGGTAGACGCCGTGCTGCGACGTGCTGCGTGTCTGCCCAAAGCCCGTGGGCATGCCCGAGAGGTTCAGCAACTCAATCACCACGTGTTCCAGCACGTGGCCCAGCCAGGTGCCTTCACGCAGGCGTTGCCCAAACCCGCCCACCTCGCCCACGCCGCAATGGTGTTCGGCCAAAGCCGGTAAGGCCGCCGTCAGCCGACCCAAGAAGCCTGGCAGTCGGTCGGACGGCCATTCTTCCAGTGCGCCCAGGTCCAGCCACACCTCCAGGGCGGAGCGGTATGTCCACAGATTGGGCCCGCGCAAGAACGTGACGCGCAACAGGCGGATATCGTCGAATACGGGCATGGAAGGGTCGCGGTGCGATCCGCGCGGGCTGGCGTGACCGCCTGAATTGTGCCCGCCGCCGTCGGCCGAATCCATGTCTGCCGCGTTCAATAGCGTGGGCGACAATCCGCCACGCTTGCAATCCACCATGCCCACTTTGAACCCATCCCAAGTTTCTGCGCCGCCCGCACCCGTGCTGCAGCCAGGAGAGAACGTTCGAGCCGCCCTGGCCGTTGACTTGGCACCCAGCGGGCAGTTTGCCGATGGCCAGCTGCTGCTGACTGACCGGCGCCTGCTGGCGCGCGAGGCCGGCGCTGCCGCGTGGCAAGCCTGGCCGCTGCAGGCGGGTATGGCGCTGCACCACGGTGACCAAGGCGGCGTAGGCCACCTGTGGCTGCACGACGAAACCCGCCGCTTGGCGGGTTGGCGCTTCACGCTGGGCATGAACCCGGACGCCCTGGCGCTGGCCACCCGGTTTGAGCAGCAGATGCACCGCGTCACTTCGGGCGAGACGGATGCCGAAGACGAGGCGGAACCCGAAGAAACCGACTTCGGGGTCGAAGCCCAAGAACGCCCGTCCACTTGGGTGCTGCTGCGGCTGTGGCGTTTTGCCCACCCCTACCGCTGGCAGTTGCTGGCGGGCTTCTTGTTGACGTTGGGGTCGACCGCCGCCTCTTTGGTACCGCCGTATTTGACGATTCCGCTCATGGACGATGTGTTGATTCCGTTCCAGAACGGACAAAAAATCGACCCCTCACTGGTGGGCTGGCTGTTGGGCGGCCTGCTGGGAGCCTCCGTTCTGGCTTGGGCTTTGGGCTGGGCCCGCACCTGGCTGCTGGCCGTGGTGAGCGAGCGCATCGGCGCCGACTTGCGCACCGAAACCTTCGAACACCTGCTGCGCTTGAGCCTGGACTACTTTGGCGCGAAACGCACCGGCGACTTGATATCCCGCATCGGCAGCGAATCAGACCGCATCTGCGTGTTCTTGTCTTTGCACGCGCTGGACTTTGCGACCGACGTGATCATGATTGGCATGACCGCCGTCATTCTGTTTTCGATCAGCCCGTCGCTGGCACTGGTCACGCTGCTGCCCCTGCCGTTTATCGTTTGGCTGATTCACTTGGTGCGCGACCGGCTTCGCACGGGCTTCGAAAAAATTGACCGTGTGTGGGGCGAAGTGACCAGTGTGCTGGCCGACACCATCCCCGGCATTCGAGTGGTCAAGGCTTTTGCTCAAGAGCGGCGCGAGGCCGACCGATTCAAAGAGGCCAACCGCCACAACCTGTTGGTGAATGACAAGCTCAACAAGGTGTGGAGTCTGTTTTCGCCCACCGTGGGTTTCCTCACCGAAGTGGGCCTGCTGGTGGTCTGGGCCTTTGGCATCTGGCTGGTTAGCAAGGGCAACATCACGGTGGGTGTGTTGACGGCTTTCATCGCCTACATCGGCCGCTTCTATGGCCGGCTCGATTCGATGAGCCGCATTGTATCGATGACGCAAAAAGCGGCCGCCGGGCGCCAAGCGCATCTTCGACATCCTCGACCATGTGAGCAACGTGCCAGAACCGGCCCAGCCGGTGCCGGTCGACCAAGTTGAAAGGGTGCATTGACGCTGCAGGGCGTGCGCTTCCGCTACGGCAGCCGCGCGGTCATTCGACAGCTTGACCTGGACATTCGCCCCGGCGAAATGATTGGCCTGGTGGGCCACAGCGGCTCGGGCAAGAGCACCCTGGTCAACCTGATCTGCCGTTTCTATGACGTGACGGACGGCAGCATCAAGGTAGACGGCATCGACATCCGCCGTTACGCCGTGGCCGACTACCGCCGCCACATCGGCCTCGTGCTTCAGGACCCATTTCTGTTTTTCGGCACCATCGCCGAGAACATCGCCTACGGCAAACCTGGTGCCACGCGCGAAGAAGTGGTGGCCGCTGCGCGCGCGGCTAATGCGCACGAATTCATTCTGCGCCTGCCCCACGGCTACGACAGCTTGGTGGGCGAACGCGGCCAGGGCCTATCGGGCGGCGAGCGCCAGCGCATCAGCATTGCACGCGCCCTGCTGATCGACCCGCGCTTGTTGATCCTGGATGAAGCCACTTCCTCGGTGGACACCGAAACCGAAGGCGAAATCCAGAAGGCACTGGACAACCTGGTCAAAGGCCGCACCACCATCGCCATCGCGCACCGGCTTTCCACGCTTCGCAAGGCCGACCGCCTGGTGGTGATGGACCGTGGGCGTGTGGTCGAAACGGGTAGCCACGACGAATTGATGGCCACACAAGGCGCTTACTGGCGCTTGCATGAAGCGCAGCAGAGGCAGGCCCAACAAGGCCTCACGCTGGAGGATTGAGCATGACTTTCAGTTTGGAGCGCAACCCGCACGGCCACTTGGTTTTGACGCTGCCCGACGGCACCCGCCACGAAGGCGTGACGCCGGTTCGCGCGTTTCCACTTTCGGACGCCGACGGGCCTTTTTCATTGGTCGGTGCTGACGGCAAAGAACGTGTTTGGGTCGATCAGCCTAGCTCGCTACCACCGGCCGTGGCCGCGCTGGTGCGTGAAGAGCTGACGCTGCGTACTTTCATGCCCGAGATTTTGGCATTGAAGGAGGTTTCCACCTTCAACACACCCAGCACCTGGAGCGTGGATACCGACCGTGGCCCGCATGAATTTGTGCTCAATGGCGAAGAAGACATTCGCCGCTTGCCCGATGGCAGGCTGCTCATCACCGACATGCATGGCATCGCCCACCTCATCACCCGGCCCGGTACCTTGGACCGTCGCTCGCGCAAGCTGCTGGAGCGCTTCCTTTAAGGCCGGTCCTCAGTCCATTTTCCACCACGGCGGCAGCAGCGCCCGCACGCCGGGTCGCCGATAGCGCTCGTCCAGCAACCACAGCCAGCCCCGGTCTTGCGGTGTGCGCAGCACCCGCCCGGCCGCCTGGACTACCTTCTGCATGGCGGGCACCAAGTCGGCATAACCCTGGTCTTCGCCAAATAGCTTGTTCAAACGTGCTTGCATTTGCGTCTGCGCCGGGGTGACGGGCGGCAAACCCAGCGTGGCAACAAAGGCACCAATCAGCAGAGAACCCGGCAAGTCCACACCTTCGGCAAATACGCCGCCCAACACCGCAAAGCCCACGCCTTGACCTTGAGGCTCAAAGCGAGCCAAGAAATTCTGGCGTGCGGCCAAAGCCATGCGACGGTCCTGCCGCCACTGTGGCAATTCGGGGTGCAACGCAGCCAGACGGTTAGCCGCCTGCTCGAGATAGTCAAAGCTGCTGAAAAACGCTAGGTAGTTGCCAGGGTGTGCACTGAACTGCGTGGCAACGATGCTGACCAAAGCGTCCAGTGTGGCGGCACGGTGGGCAAACCTTGTCGATAGGCCTTCAGCCACTTGCACACGCAAGTGCTCGGGCGCAAAGGCCGGTGGCACATCGACCCAGGCTGTGTCCTCGGGCAATCCCAGCAGATTGATGGCGTAGCTGGGCGGCGCCAAGGTGGCCGAAAAAAGGGTCACACTGTGTGCAGCTTTCAGTCGGGGCCGCAGGTAGACCGCTGGCACGACGTTGCGGATGGCCACGGCTGCGACCGTGCCGCCGGGGCCATCGCCAGGTGACACCAAGGCATCACCCTGGTGGAGTTCCAACAAGCTGTGTTCACCCAACCCGTCGGCCAAACGAACCAAGTGCTGCAATTCAAAGTGAAAGTTGAGCAAAGCACCCACGGCCAGCGGCTGCTGGTGAAAATGTTCACCCAGCGCGTCGGCCGCTGTTTGCAGCGACTGAGCCCAATCGTCAGGTGCTGCAGGCAGGACGCTGTAGGCCTGGCCGGCGCCAGCGACCAAGTCTTGTGTCGCCAGCAGCAAGGCCCCCAGCGGTTTGCGCAAGGCGGCTGGAGCCATGGCGGCTGCGGCGCGAATTTGCTCCACCGTCAATTCACTGCTGTACATCTGCCGCGCACGTTCCACCAGGTTGTGCGCTTCGTCGACCAGCACGGCCAAGGTCCAGTCTTGCGCCTGCATCAGGCCCCACAGTAGCGCACGCGCGTCGAAGAGGTGGTTGACGTCGCCGACCAGCACGTCTACCCAACTCACCAGTTCCTGGCTCAGGTAGTAAGGGCAGATGCGGTGCTGCGCCGCTATTCGGCGCACGTCAGGGGCGTCCAACCAGGCCTGCTGCACGGCCTGCGCGCGGGCCAGCGGCAGACGGTCATAAAACCCACGTGCCAACGGGCAGGCGTCGCCATGGCAAGCCTTGTCGGGCACTTCGCAGGCTTGCTCTTTGGCCACCAGAGTCAACACACGCAGAGCCTTGCCCTCGGCGCTGTCGCGCAGGGCGGAAAGCGTTTCGAGGGCGGTGATGCGACCCGTGCCTTTGCAGGTCAGGTAGGCCACTTTGTCGATGCCCTGCCCAGGCACCGCGCGCAGCAGGGGGTACAGCGTACCCACGGTCTTGCCGATGCCCGTGGGCGCCTGCGCCAGCAGGCAGCGGCCATGGGCACTGACTCGGTAAACCGCTTGTGCCAATTCGCGCTGACCTGGCCGAAACTCACCCGGTGGAAATGGCAACTGGCTCAAGGCCGCATCGCGGGCACTGCGGTGGTTCGCCTCTTGCTGCGCCCAGGCCACGAAGAGTTCGCAGCGGCGCTGAAACTGCGCCTCTAATTCTTGCGCGCCAAAAACCTGGCGCAGTTCGGTTTCGGTCTGGCTGGCGATGTCGAAATACACCAGGGCGAGCACCATCTCGGCCACTTGGCGCTCTCGGCAGAACAGCGCCCCATAGGTTTCAAGCTGCGCCCAGTGCAATTGCCGGCGGTTGTCAGGCAACTCATCCGCGTGGCCGCGAATTGTTTTGACTTCTTCCAGGCAGCGACGGCGCGGATCGTAACCATCAGCTCGCCCTCTCACCAGCAAAGGCCCACATTGGCTTTGCAGGCTGACCTCGGTTTCATAGTCAACGCCGCGCCGGCTGGCCACCAGCCCCTGGCCCTGAAGGCCCTCCGTGGCTGTCGCTGAGGGCGTGAAGCGCCGGTCCAGGTCGCCGCGCTTGGCCGTGAATTCACACAGCGCGCGAACGGAAACGGTGTAGCTCCAACCCGCTGATTCCTCGGTCATGGCCCTATTGTCGGGACCAAGACCTCAGCAGCCATGCGGCGCTCAGAAAGCCAGCTTGAAACCCGCATTGGTTGAGCGCGCTTTGTCACCCACTTGCTGGCGTGCTGAGGCGATATCCAGGAACAGCTGATCCGGCAAAACAGTGATGCGCAGCCCAGCGTTGATCCAACGGTCACGATGGTCATCACCATAGATTTCGAAAAGCGGCGCGACACCCAGGCTGGCCAAGGGCAAGGGTTCCAGTTCGACGGCCAAACCCCAAAGTGTGGCGCGGGTCGCGGCGCTGGGGCTACGGCTGTGCCCGATGTTGGCGTGAAAGATCAAGCTATTCCATGGCAAGGTGCCCAGCAGCCGGATTTCGCGGTTCTCGCTGGCCCATTTGCCTCCCGATGGCTTGCCCCAAACCAACGAGCCGCCCAGGGACAAGGCGGGCGCGTTGTCGCCTTCACCCGACCACAGCGTCGTTTTGGCAAGCAAGGCCGCACCGCGGGCTCCGGCCTGGCCGCTCTGTCGCGCCGACGACAGGCCCAAACCAACCTGGGTGCCCCAGCCGACGCCGCAGGCCAAAGCCGCACCGCTTTCTATCGTTTTGACGCCGAGCGCGCGCAACGACACGCGGGCACCCTCCAGTTCGCACGAACGGGCTGTGATGACCCCAGCGTCATCGGTGTCCAAAGGCCGCGCAGCCTGGGCCGAACCCGCGACGAGCAACGCGACAATGGCCGCCGAACCAAAATAGTGCTTCTTCATGATCTACCTGCGATTGATTGATCCAACAAACGGCTGCGCACTCTACCCTTGTCGCCGGCTTGCGTCTTAAGCAGAAGTAACTCACCTCTCAGCAGCAAATCACACACCATGGCGCACATCACCTGGCAACTGGCGGACGGCCGCCGCCTATCTACCGACGTCAATGCAGGCGACAACCTGATGCAGGCTGCCAGCATGGAAGGCGTTCATGGCATCGACGGAGATTGCGGCGGCTGCTTGTCTTGCGCCACCTGTCATGTCGTGGTTGATAAAGCCTGGGCCGCCCGTGTCGGGCCGCCCGGCTCTGAAGAAGCGGAAATGCTAAACAACACGCTGGCGCCGCGGCAGGCGCACAGCCGCTTGAGTTGCCAGATTGTGGCGCGCCCGGAACTGCACGGTTTGCTCCTGCACGTACCCAGCACCTGATCCTCAGCTTATCCTTTCGACCTTGGGCAGAAAGGTGTTGAACAATGGATTTGCTCTTTGTCTATGGTTCGCTGAAGGAAGGCTTTCCCAACAGCCACATCAACGCGGGAACCCGTATCCCTGGCCTGTTCAAGACGGTGCTGCCGCACCCCTTTTATTTAGTTGACGACAGCCTGCCTTGCCTGATGCCGCATCCCGGCAGCGGACTTCAAGTGGAGGGGGAGTTGTACCGGGTCAACGCCGAACACTTGGTTCGTATGGACGAGCTCGAAGAAGTTGGTCAGCCTGGTGGCTACAAACGCGACATCATTGAAGTGGAATCCACTGGCGCGGGCGCAGACCCGATCACTCGATTCAAAGCTTTCGTCTACATGCAAGACACGGCCTTGCTCGATCACGGTGGCCCGCACACCGGCCCCTTGGCCTGCTACACGCACGAGCACGCGCTACGGCTCGGTTGGCGGGGCGACAAATCCGGCATGCCCTCCCCCGCGCAGAAGCGCTAAGCTGTGCACCGCCTGACAGACAGGCTCAAACAAGATCAACGAGGAGACATCGAATGCAACCATTGTTCAAGGCACGCATATGGGTCGGCGCCACAGCCAGCTTGGCACTCGCCGCTTGCCAAACATCACAGGCACCCCAGGCGCCGATGGCGGCACCTTCAGCCGCAGCGGCTGCTACTGACGCCTGCAGCGCTTTTGCACAGCGCGCGCCGGCTGGCATCACGCTGGCGGCGCAAAGCATCGCCGGTGACACCCAGCGCCCGCCAGGCGTCACCGCCGGCCCGATGCTGGTGGCCCATTGCCGCTTGAGCGGCAAGATGGGCGAGCGCAAAGGCCAGGACGGCAAGGCCTACCACACCGGGTTCGAACTGCGCTTGCCAGCCAACTGGAACGGCCGCTTGCTGTACCAAGGTGGCGGCGGCAACGACGGGGTGATTCGCCCCGCTGTCGGCCCGCAGGCCGCACCGGGTTATGCACTTAACCGAGGTTTTGCGGTGGTGACAACCGACGCCGGTCACCAAGGGCCTACTGCAGATTTCGGCTTCGACCCGCAAGCCCGGTTGGACAACGCCTATGCAGCCCACGACCGTGTGGCCGTCACGGCCAAAGACCTGGTACGCCAGTTCTACAACAAGCCGGCTGAGCGCTCGTACTTCATCGGCTGCTCGGGTGGTGGGCGTCAAGGCATGATGTTCACGCAGCGGTTTCCCAGCTACTTTGACGGCGTCATCGCCATGGCACCCGCCATGCGCGTCTCCAGCGGCGCCACCATTGCCGCCGCCTGGGACACACAGGCCCTGCAGGCTATCGCACCCGCAGGCACCGATGGCAAGCCGGTGCTCAGCCGCGCACTCAGCGAAGCCGATCTGGGCGTGCTGCGCCAGGGCATTTTGCAAGCCTGTGACGCTGACGATGGTTTGGCCGACGGCTTGGTCTCGAACCCAGCAGCATGCCGCTTCGACATCAAAACTCTGCAATGTGCGGGCGCTAAGACCAACAGTTGCCTGGCCGCGAACCAAGTTGACGCGCTGCAAAAAATGATGGGTGGCGCACGCACTTCGTCGGGCCAGCCGCTGTACTTCAGCTGGCCTTGGGACCCGGGAATCGGCCACCCGGCCAATGACTGGCGCTTGTGGCGCCTGGGCACTTCAACCGCAGCACAGGCCAACTCGCGGCATGTTTTTTTAATGCAAGACGCGCTGCAGGGCTATTTCGTCACGCCGCCCGACCGCAGCTTGAGCATTTACGGCTTCAATTTCGACCGCGATCCTCAGCGCATGCAGGCTCACTCTTGGATGTTCGATACCGGGGCCGACGCCCGCCTGGACGCCTACAGAGCGCGCGGCGGCAAGCTGTTGTTGGCTCATGGCATGGCTGATGGCATCTTCTCGCCGCACGAAGTCATCGACTACCAACAGCGCCTGCAACAAGCCCACGGCGAACAAACCAAAGACTTTGCGCGCCTGTTTTTGATTCCCGGCATGGGCCACTGCCAGGGCGGCGCGGCCACAGACAGTTGGGACGGCCTGGGTGCGCTGGTTGATTGGGTGGAAAAGGGCCAAGCGCCGGAGCGCATCACAGCCCGTGGCACCACCGTGTTTCCCAACCGCTCACGGCCGCTGTGCCCCTACCCCAAGTACGCGCACTACAACGGCAGCGGCAATCCTGAAGACGCAGCCAATTTCACTTGCCGTTGAGGCAGCCGCTTGAAACCGGCATCGCGCGCCTGAACGCCGAGCCCTTGCGACCTGTGCAAAGGCTTCAGCGCACTTGCAGCCAGCGCCACAAGGTGGTGCGGCTGATACCCAGGTGCGCCGCAGCACGGGTTGAGTTGCCGGCGTGTTGGGCCAAGGCCAGCCGGGCACGCTCGACCCGGCTCGCGCCACTGCATTCTTGCGCGGGCCCAGCAGCCGTCAGCAGCCCCGGGCACTCCAAGGCAAATTCAGCCAAGTCCAGGTCATGCACGCGCTGCGCCTGCAACGCAAACACGGCCAGCCGCTCCATGACGTTGCTCAGTTCGCGCACATTGCCCGGCCATGCATAACGCTTGAATTGATTGATCAGCGGCGCCAGCAGCACCGCTGCGTCTTGCGTGCTGCGATGTCGCCTCAGCGCGTCTGCGAGCAGGGCCTGCGCCAGCAAGGCAATGTCTGGCACGCGCTCGCGCAGCGGTGGCAAGCTCAAGCGCAAGGTGTCCAGGCGATGGAACAGGTCGGCACGAAATTGGCGGCTGAGCAGCATATCGTCCAGAGGCTGGTGGGTGGCCGCAATCACACGCACATCCACCGGAATGCTGCCCGCCGCGCCCAGGCGTTGGATTTCGCGCTCTTGCAGCACGCGCAGCAGCCGCGTTTGCAAAGCCAACGGCATGTCGCCAATTTCATCCAAGAACAAGGTGCCGGTGTGCGCCGCTTCAAACAGGCCGCGCTGCCCGCCACGCCGCGCGCCGGTGAAGGCGCCCTCTTCATGGCCAAACAATTCGCTTTCCAATAAGCCATCAGGCAACGCCGCGCAGTTGATGGCCACAAAGGGCCGGCTGGCACGGGCGCTGGCTTGGTGAATGGCCTGTGCCAGCAGCTCTTTGCCGGTGCCACTTTCACCGCGAATGAGGATCGACAAGTCCGTACCCGCGTAGCGGCGCGCCATCGCCAAGGTTCGCAAAAATTCCGGGCTGCGACCCAGCAGGTCATCAAACCGCCATCGCGCACCCGCAGGGCTTGTTTGTTGGCGGCGCCGTTGCTGGCTGCGCAGCCGGCCGTCGGCCTCGTGAATCTGCCCCGCGTCGTAGAGCGTCAATGTGGCCCCGGCCACTGCTCCACTTTCAACAATGGGCCGCCGGTCGGCCAGCCAGTCGCGGCCCGCCAAGTGCAAGACGCCTCGGCCTGCAGCGGCGCCGGTCAGCAAGGGCTTCAAATCCAGCTCGACCGGCAGCTCGTCCAAGTGACAGCCTGCCAGCGGTTTTGCAGGCAGGCCCAAGGCGCGCTGCATGGCCGGGTTGGCAGCCGTCACCACCGCTTGCGCATCGACGGCCAATACAGCGTCCTGCAAGTGCTGCAACACCGCATTCAACTGCGCGTAGCGGCTGGCCTCCAGGCGCGCCACACGGGCCAGGTCCAGCGCGTGTTCAAAACCTTGGCGAATGCTGGCCTGCGAGTAGGCCAATTCGCCTTGTAGACCGGCCTCGCGCGCCGCTTCCACCACCAGGCTGGAGCCCACCACCACGCGCACGCCAGCCGCCCGCAGCGTGTCAATGCGTGCCCGGGCCTCGCTGGGTGTGGAGTAGGCGTGCTGCTCAATGCCGATATTCAGCAGGCCCTTCACGGCCTCCAGCTCAGGAATGATCTGGCCATACATCACGATGCCCACTACCCGTGTGTGCTCGCGGGCGCGGATCAGCGCTTGCAGGATGTCAAAGCCCGTCAGTGGAATGGTCGCCACAGGCACTTGCAAGTGGCTGCGCAGCAGCGCCGCATTGGCCCCTGCGCTCACAAAGGCATCCACCGTGCCGCGCGCCACGCGGTCGTGGGCGATGGCCAAAGCTCGCTCAAAACTGCCGTCCACCACCTCGACCCGGGCGCGATCACCAAACTCAGCCACCACCGGCGCCGCAAACTCGCGAATGGCGCGGTAGCTGAGAAAACACAGGCGGGGCAGGTTCATCGGGGACTGTTCCATCGAAGGTGAAACATCAGTGTTGCATGAAACACCAACTGAGATACCAACCCAATGGAATCAGGTACTTGCTCGTGTCGGCAGCTTGGCACGCTGCGTGCACCGTGTTGACAAATCAACCACCCACCTCAGATGCGATGACCTCACCAATCGTTTACCGGCGCCTGCTTTGCCTCAGCTTGCTCGCGGCAGCTTCGCTCACCCACGCGCAAAACACGCCAGCGGCAACCGCGCCCGGCGCTTCAGCCAAGTGGCCCAGCAAACCCGTGACTCTGGTGGTGCCTTACTCTGCCGGCGGTGGCACCGACATCGTGGCGCGGTCGCTCGCCCAGCGTCTGGGCGACTTGTGGGGCCAGCAGGTGGTGGTGGACAACCGCTCAGGCGCCAACGGCGTCGTGGGTACAGCCAGCGTGGCCAAGGCGGCGCCAGACGGCCACACGCTGTTGATGGTGGTGGGCTCTCACGCCATCAACCCGGTGCTGATGAAGCAGCTGCCTTACGACACCAGCAAGGCCTTCACGCCCATCACGCGCGTGGCCGATTCGCCCACCGTGTTTGTCGTGTCTGCGAAAGCGCCGTGGAAAAACCTGAGCGAACTGATCGAGGCCGCGCGCAAAACCGAGATTCCAGCGGGCTACAGCGAGGGCCAGACCCGCCTGACTGGCGAACTGGCCAACCAAGCGGGTCCGTTGAAGTTGACTGGCGTGCCCTACAAAGGCGGCGCGCCGATCATGGTGGATGTCATGGGCGGGCACCTGCCCATCGGCATCACCAGCGTTTTGAGTGCCCTGCCCCACGTGCAAAGTGGCAAGCTGCGTGTCATTGGCGTCGCCGACAAAGAACGCACCACAGCATTTCCCGACTCGCCCACGTTCCGTGAAGCCGGCCTGCCCACAGTGGAATCTTTGAGCTGGTATGGCTTGTTTGGTCCTGCTGGCCTGCCCGCAAGCGTCGTCATGCAGATCAACCGCGACTTGAAAACAGTGACGTCCGAGCCCGCACTCGCCAAGCAACTGGCAGACCAGGGCGCGCGAGTGGTCCTGACACCACCCGATGAATTTGCACGCTTCCTCACTGCTGAAACCGCCAAGTGGGGCCAGGTGGCCCAGCGCGCCGGCATTCAGCCTGAATGAAAAGCAGCGCCATGACACCCACCAACGCAATTTCCGCCCCCTCGCTGCGCCAGCGCCTTCAACAACCTGGCTTGGTGGTCGCACCTGGCGTGTACGACATGGTGTCGCTGCGCATGGCCGACCGCCAGGGCTTTGACGCGCTGTACATGACCGGCTTCGGCACCGTGGCGAGCCATTTGGGCTTGGCCGACGCGGGCCTGGCCACCTACACCGACATGGTGGGCCGTGTGCGCCAGATGGCCGGCATGGCCCGAACGCCCTTGATTGCTGATGGCGACACCGGCTACGGCGGGCTGCTCAACGTACATCACACCGTGCAAGGCTATGAGGCTGCCGGTGCGCAGGCCATTCAGCTCGAAGACCAGGAAGTGCCCAAGAAATGCGGCCATACACCCGGACGGCGCGTGGTGCCTGTGGCCGACATGGTGAAGAAAATTCAAGTGGCCGCCGCCGCTCGCAGTTCGCGTGACTTTCTCATCATCGCCCGCACTGACGCGCGCAGCAGACTGGGACTGGACGAGGCCCTGCGCCGCGCCGAGGCCTATGCCAAGGCAGGTGCCGACATTTTGTTTGTCGAAAGCCCCGAGACTGAAGACGAGATGCGCCGCATCGGCCGCAGCTTTGACCTGCCCTTGTTGGCCAACATGGTTGAAGGTGGGCGCACGCCGGTGCTGTCTGAAGAGGCCCTGCTGGAGATCGGCTACAAACTGGCCATCTTTCCCGCCACCTCATTGATGGCAGCCACGCAAGCCATGCAAGCGGTTTACGACACCTTCAGGAGCCAGCGGTCTTCCGCCGGCCTACAGCAGCCGTTGATGCCGTTCACTGCACTGACGGATCTGATGGGCTTTCCACAGGTGCACGAGTTTGAACGCCGCTGGGCCGACCCTGATTGACTGAGAACTTTCCATACACAAACTGGAGACCCGCCATGCCCTCTGACCTCCTCCGCCGCAAAGCGCTGGCCGCCGCAGCCAGTCTGGGCGCCGCGCTTTTTGCCTTGCCCGCTAGCGCCCAGGACGCCTTTCCCAACAAGCCCATTCGCCTGGTGGTGCCCTTTGTGCCCGGCGGCGTCACCGACGCCAGCGCGCGCTTGGTGGCCGAACACCTCGGCCGGCGCCTGGGCCAACAAGTGGTGGTCGACAACAAGCCCGGGGCCAGCGGCAATATCGGCACTGCCCAGGTGGCGCAGGCCGCACCCGATGGGTACACCTTGCTGCTGGCCTTCGACGGCACGATGGTGATCAACCCGCATGTCTTCGCCAAGGTGCCTTTTGACACCCTCAAAGACTTCGCCTCCGTCGGCAAGATCGGCAACGCCACGCTCATCCTCGTGGCCAACCCCGCCGTGCCGGCAAAAAACCTGGCTGAGCTGGTCGCACTGTCCAAAACCAAGCCGTTGCCCTATGGCACCTCCGGTATCGGTGGCACGCCGCACATCGCTGGCGAGATGCTGGCCCAGCGCACCGGCGCCAAGCTCGAACACGTGCCCTACAAAGGCGGCGGCCAAGCCATTTCAGATGGCATCGGTGGGTCCATCCCTTTGGTCTACACCGCCGTTGCGGGCGCGCAAGGGCATGTCAAAGCCGGCAAGCTCAAGCCGATTGCCGTCAGCAGCGCGCAGCGCAGCTCGTCTTTGCCTGATGTGCCGACCTTCATTGAAAGCGGTCTGGCCGATTTCGTCGCCGACTCCTGGGTGGGCCTGCTAGCACCGGCCAAGACACCGGCACCCATCATGGCGCGCCTGAACAGCGAATTGAACGCCGTCCTCACCGACCCTGCGGTGCGCGACCGGCTGGCCGTGTTGGGCATTGAACCGACGTCTGGCACACCGGAGCAATTTACGCAGCAAATCAGCAAAGATCTCGCTGGCTATGGGCCGATCGTCAAGGCTGCGGGCATCAAGTTGGAGTGAAGGGTCGCAAAGGCCATCGAGCTATTCCAACCGCTCAGAAAGCAAGAAGCCCCTGATTGCTCGCGAAACCAGGGGCCAGAGAAGGATGCCTGCCAAGAGCTTGGCGGCATCTAACTCACAACATCCGCAGACCTTACATGTGGTCGATCATCACCTGGCCGAAACCTGAACACGACACCTGCGTGGCACCGTCCATCAAGCGCGCGAAGTCGTAGGTGACCTTTTTGCTGGCTATGGAACGCTCCATCGAGGCAATGATCAGGTCAGCGGCTTCGGTCCAGCCCATGTGGCGCAGCATCATCTCGGCCGAGAGGATCTCGGAGCCTGGATTGACGTAGTCTTTGCCGGCGTACTTGGGCGCGGTACCGTGCGTGGCTTCGAACATGGCGACTGAATCGCTGAGGTTGGCACCTGGGGCAATACCGATGCCACCCACTTGCGCAGCCAAAGCATCAGACACATAGTCGCCATTCAGGTTCAGCGTGGCTATCACCGAATACTCTGCCGGGCGCAGCAAGATCTGCTGCAGGAAGGCGTCAGCGATGCTGTCCTTGACGATGATGTCTTTGCCCGTTTTCGGGTTCTTGAACTTGCACCACGGGCCGCCATCGATCAACTCGGCACCAAATTCTTTCTGCGCCAAGTTGTAGGCCCAGTCACGGAAGCCACCTTCGGTGAACTTCATGATGTTGCCCTTGTGAACGATGGTCAGGCTGGGCTTGTCGTTGTCGATCGTGTATTGCAGTGCCTTGCGCACCAGTCGTTCGGTGCCTTCGCGGCTGACAGGCTTGATGCCGATGCCCGAAGTGTTCGGGAAGCGCATTTTCTTGACACCCATTTCATCGATCAAGAACTTGATGAGCTTCTTCGCTTGGTCACTCTCCGCTTCGTACTCGATGCCGGCGTAGATGTCTTCGGAATTCTCACGGAAGATGACCATGTTGGTCTTCTCAGGCTCTCTGACGGGGCTGGGAACGCCTTTGAAATACTGGATGGGGCGCAAGCACACATAGAGGTCAAGCTCCTGACGCAATGCGACGTTCAAGCTGCGAATGCCGCCGCCTACGGGCGTGGTCAGGGGTCCTTTGATAGACACCACATAGTCGCGCACGATATCCAGCGTCTCTTGCGGCAACCACACGTCAGGGCCATACACCTGGGTGCTTTTTTCACCGGCGTAGACCTCCATCCAGTGAATCTTTCGTTTGCCGCCGTAGCACTTTTCAACTGCGGCATCTACAACTTTCAACATCACAGGCGTGATGTCCTTGCCTGTACCGTCGCCCTCAATGTACGGAATGATCGGGTGGTCAGGTACGTTGAGCGAATAGTCGACGTTGACCGTGATCTTGTGACCGCTATGCGGCACCTTCACGTGCTGGTACATGGGGTGTCTCTTCCAGGTCGTTGACAGATGTGATGAACTTCAGAGTTTATGCCAGCCAGCGGTCAACCAAACGCTACAGTCGAGCGTTTTTGACGAAGCGCCATGGGGCGGAGGGGCCGGATGCCGGCAAATCAACACGACTTTTCGAAGGAAATGACATGAACAAGTTTTTGGCTGCCTGGACGGCACTGGTGATCAGCGCAGGTGCGATGGCCCAGACCGCACCGGCTGGTGCACCTGCAGCGCCCGCCGCACCGATCGCGGCCCCAGCCCCGGTGATGCCGGCCGCCGCCCCGGCTGCTGCGCCTGCCAAGAACGAGGCCGCACCGTCAAGCAAGCGCATGGCCAAGAAGGCTGCGGCCAAAGGCAAGAGGGCCAAAAAGCGCGCCGCCAAAAAAGTTCAGTAAGGCGACCGCATCGAAGTCAAGTGGCGCAGTAGGCCAGAACACGACCCCAAAGGTCATGGCCCAAAGCCCACGCCGAGCCTGCTACCAAAGCAAGGCCGGCAAGCCTGACGGCCCACGCGATGGAGCGTGGGCCTGAACTTGCCGCGCGGCCCATCAGCCAAGGCGCGGCATGCAAACCGCCAGCCGACGCCATGGCAAACGCGGCCATCGCCGCACCGCCGGCCTGGGGCGAGTTGGCCAGTGCGGCCACCACCAATGCCGATTGAAGCAGGCCGCAAGGCCACGCCACCCAAGCTGAACCCGCTGCAGCAGCCGACCACGGTGTTTGTACGAACTGCCAGCCGGGTGCCCCTGCTGGAGCAGGCTGGCGCGCGCGACCCAAGCGCGTCATGAATGCGGGCTGACGCCCTGTGACCAGCAGCCAGATGCCCAGCGCCAAAGCCGCCGCATGCAGCAAGGCCCACAACGGCCGCACCAGTGGCGCGGCCGAGCCCGCCACTGCAAGCACCCCAACACCGGCTGCCGCCAAAGCACCCGCCACTGAATAGCTCGCCACGCGGGCCAAATGAAAACCAACCGACCGCGCGCCAGCGCCTGGCGCCGCGCCGCCCACAGCTGCCGCGCAAGGTGCACCACACATGGCGGCGCAATGCGGCATACCCGCCATGCCCAGCAAGAACGCGCTGAAGATCAGAGCCAAGTCCACGTGTGCGCCTGAATTCTGGGTCTAAGCCACGCTCAGATGATGCGCGAGAATTTGGCGCGGGTGAGCTCAGCGCGTGCATAGCGGTCAAAGACCATGGCGATGCCACGAACGAAGTACCAGCCTAGCGCGGTCACTTGAATAGATTGCTCATCCATTTCGAGCAAACCTTCTGCTACAAGCGGGCGCAAGCGCTCAAACTCAGCGGCAAAGTATTCATCCATTTGCACCAAGTGGGCCAGCTCAATCGACTCGAAATCCACTCGGCCTTGGCACATGATGGCCATGATGACTGCGCGCCGCACCAAGTCGTCGCGGCTGACCGCCAGGCCGCGCACCGTTGGGAAACGCCGCTGGCGCAAAGCGTCGTAATACTCCGGCAGCGTCTTGGCATTCTGGCTGTACGTCGAGCCCATGCGCCCAATGGAGGACACACCCAGCGCGACCAAGTCGCAGTCCGGGTAGGTGCTGTAGCCCTGGAAATTGCGGTGCAAGCGGCCCTGCCGTTTAGCCACCGCCAACGCATCGCTGGGCAGTGCGAAATGGTCCATCCCGATGTAGCTGTAGCCGCGGCCGAGAAAGCCTCCGATGGCGCCGCTGAGCATGCGCAGCCGCGACTCGGTGGCTGGTAGTTGCTCGCTGTCAATGCGACGCTGCGGCTTGAATCGTTCAGGCAGGTGCGCATAAGCGTACAGCGCAATCCGGTCTGGCCGAAGCGCCGCAACCTGGTTCACCGTGCGCTCAAACGACACCACGGTCTGCATCGGCAAACCGTAGATCAGATCAGCATTGACCGAGTCAAACTTCAGCGCCCGGGCGGCATGAATCAACGCCCGTACGCTCTCCAGCGATTGAACCCGGTGCACAGCCTTTTGGACATCGGGGTCGAAATCTTGGATGCCAAAACTCAGCCGGTTGAAGCCCAGGTCGCGCAGCACCTTCAGGCGCGCCGGGTCCGCTGTGCGCGGATCGACCTCGATAGCCACCTCCGCCGTGTCGCGTATGTTGAAGCCCCGCCGCAAGGCAGCCATCAATTGCTGCAACTCGGCATCGGTCAAGAATGTGGGTGTGCCGCCGCCCAGGTGCAACTGCATGACGGGCTGGCCGGCGCCCAGCTCAGCCACATGCAGGTCGATTTCGGTTTCTAGGGCGGCCAGATATTCCGCCGCGCGCTCATGGTGGCGCGTGACGATCTTGTTGCAACCGCAGTAATAACAAACCGATTCGCAAAACGGAATGTGTACATAGATCGACAACGGCGACGCGCCGCCCACGCGCAAACCTTCAGCGCGCTCACGCAAGGCTTGGGTGTAGTCCGCAGGGCCAAACGCTTCGATGAAGCGGTCCGCCGTGGGGTAGGAGGTGTAGCGCGGGCCGGCCGCGTCCAGCCGCCGCAACAAACTGTCAGGAATCACCATGGCCGGCTCCGATTGAGGAAGGACATGCGCGTACACTGTGCCTGACTCCAAGCAGCCGGTATTGACATGGCGCAAGTGACTTGAAGCTGCTTGATCAATCTGTTCCCTTTTTCCTGTCTCGAAGCCCCTATGGGCAAGGCCCGACTCTAACGTGAGCACCGAACTCCGACTTGAACCTCTGAAGGTCGCCTGTTCCAACTGCAACCTGCGTGAGCTGTGCTTGCCAGTCGGCATGTCCAACGACCAACTCACACGCTTGGACAGCATGGTGTCGCAGCGCCGCGCCGTGGCGCGCGGCGACACCCTGTTTCGCGCGGGTGACCCGTTTCAAAGTTTGTATGCCGTTCGCACAGGTTTTTTCAAAACCTCAGTGTCAGCTGAGGACGGGCGCGACCAAGTGACAGGCTTCCAAATGTCTGGCGAATTGCTGGGCTTGGACGGCATCAGCGCCGACCGTCACAGTTGCGACGCCACCGCGCTGGAAGACTCCACCGTTTGCATCATCCAGTACAACGAGCTTGAAAACGTCGCTCAAGAAATACCGGATTTGCAGCGTGTCTTCCACAAGATCATGAGCCGCGAAATCGTCCGCGACCACGGCGTCATGCTGCTCTTGGGCAGCATGCGAGCCGAAGAGCGTTTGGCCGCTTTTTTGCTCAACCTGACGCAGCGCCTGCACATTCGCGGTTTCTCGCAAACAGCCCTCATTCTGAGAATGACCCGTGAGGAAATCGGAAGCTATTTGGGCATGAAGCTTGAAACCGTCAGCCGCAGTTTCTCGAAGTTCCAGGAAGAAGGCATCCTGGAAGTGAAGCAGCGCGACATCCGCATCCTCGACCCCGAAGCGCTCAAACGACTGGTCAACAGCACCAATTGTTGAAATCAGGCGGGGCCACTCGCCTCTTCGCGCACCGCCTGTTGGCGCGGCTGGCCCGCCAGTACGGCGCTGACACCGCCCGCTGCGGCAATCACCGCCCAGAAGATAAAAAAGGTGATGGTGTAAACCGCTTGGCGCGAGAGATCGAGCGGCGGCCCGCCGTACCAAGTGAGGGCTTGGGGGTCAACCACCACGAACACCAGTGCTTCCAGCACGCCGGCCATAACAAAGGCCGGCCAAAGCACCAGTAGCACCCGCTCAACCCGACCCATCGCAACGGCTGACATAAGGTTTTAGCGCGACTGGCCCGCCGTGGCCGCATGGTTGCGGCCTTGAACAGCGGGGCGATCTGACACTTTGGCTTCAGCGTCGTGCGGCAAGACTTCGTCAGCACCTTTCACGGCGATAACCGCTGTCACGATACCGGCAACGACGACCGCCGCAGGCCCGCCAATCACCAACCAAACCATCGGAAAGCGCCACCAAGGGGTCGAAGGGCCCACAGGGGCGGATTCAATTTTGCGTGCCATGGATTTACCTCGGAATGACAAAGGTGGACTTCTCAGAAACCGCCACACCAGCGCCGCCGGCAGGCGCGCTGCGTACGATATCGAAGTGAATAGTGTGCGCGCCACTGCCCGCCTGCGCCGCCACGTCCGCTGGCACACGCACCGCCAACGGCACCCACCGCGCTTCAGCCGGCCCCACCACCACATCGCCCGCGCCGATGACCGCAGCGTCTTTGAGTCCGGTGACGCGGATCACAAAACGCTGCGTGTCTTCGGTAGCGTTCATGATCTGCAGGCGATAACCGTTTTCGAGTTGGCCTTCTTCGACGATGCGCGCCAGCGCTCCACGGTCGCGCACGATGTCAACGCGGAACGGCGAGCGCATAGCAAGGGCGACCATGAGACCGATGGTGATCAACATCAAGATGCCGGTGTAGACCAACACCCGCGGCCGCAACACGCGCGACCACATTTCGGATTTGGTCCAGCCGTTCTTCATGCTGTTCTGCGTGGCATAACGAACCAGCCCACGGGGGTAGTTCATCTTGTCCATCACGCCGTCGCAGACGTCAATGCAGGCAGCGCAACCAATGCACTCGTACTGCAAACCCTTGCGAATGTCGATACCCGTTGGGCAAACCTGAACACACAGGCCGCAATCGATGCACTCACCCAAGCCCAGCTGTTTGAAATCAGCCTTGCGCCCGCGTGAACCTCGCGGTTCACCGCGTGCTTCGTCGTAGCTGATGATGAGCGTGTCCTTGTCGAACATCGCGCTCTGAAAGCGCGCATAGGGGCACATGTACTTGCACACCTGCTCGCGCATGAAGCCCGCATTGCCATAGGTGGCAAAGCCGTAAAACAGCACCCAGAACCACTCCCAAGGACCGAAGCTCAAGGTAAACGACTCTGCCCACAAAGCATGGATGGGCGTGAAGTACCCGACCAGCGTAAAGCCTGTCCATAAGCCGATGGCGATCCACACCACCTGCTTGCCGGCTTTGCGCCACAGCTTGTTGAGGTTCCAGGGCGCTTCGTCCAGCTTCATGCGCACTGCACGGTCACCCTCAAACTTGCGTTCAACCCACAGATAAATCTCGGTGTACACCGTCTGTGGGCAGGCATAACCACACCACAAGCGGCCTGCGACGGCCGTGAAGAGAAACAGCGCATAGGCGCTGATCACCAGAATGGCCGTGAGGTAGATGAAATCTTGTGGGTAGAGCACCAAGCCGAAGATGTAGAAGCGCCGGGCCTCCAAATCAAACAGCACCGCTTGGCGCTCGCCCCACATCAGCCAGGGCAGGCCGTAGAAGACCAATTGGGTCAACAGCACCAGCGCCCAGCGCCAGCGAATGAACCACCCGCTCACCGAGCGGGGGTAGATCTTCTTGGTAGCCTGGTATAGCGATACGAGCTTGACCGAAGAGTCAGCGTCATCAGGGGCCGACCCTTTCGGGTCAACCGAGCCAGCGTTCGCTGCGGTACTCATACAGTAGCGTAGCGCCTTATTTCTGGCTCACAGCCGTAGCGGCCTGCGACAGGTTCAGCACAAAGGCCGACAACACGCGCACCTGATCTTCAGTCAGCAGCCGGCCTTGCGCTGGCATGGCGTTGGTCTTGCCTTCGTTGATGATTTTGACAATTGCAGCTTCGCCAAAACCGTGCAACCAGATCTTGTCAGTCAAGTTGGGCGCACCCAAGGCATGGTTGCCTTTGCCGTCAGCACCGTGACACGCAGCGCACGCAGCAAACTTGGCCTGGCCGAGACCGGCAGCGATGGAGTCGTGTGCACTACCCGAAAGGCTGAGCACGTACTGCGCAACGTTCTTGACATCCGCAGGGCCGCCCAATGCGGCGCCCATCGGCGGCATCACGCCGGCACGGCCTTCTTTGATGACCTTGGCCACGTACTCAGCGCCCTCACCGCCCAGCCAGTCACGATCGGCCAGGTTGGGGAAGCCTTTGCTGCCGCGCCCGTCAGAACCATGGCAAGCCGAGCAGTTGTTCAAGTACAGGCGCTCACCAATGCCCATTGCCGTGGTGTCTTTGCCCATGGCTTCAGCGCTCATGGTCTTGTACTTGGCATAAACCGGCGCCATCGAGGCCAAGTGCTTGTCAGTCTCGGTTTGGTGCTGGCCGGTGCTGCTCCACTTGAGCGAGCCCGGGTTGCTGCCAAGCCCAGGGTAGAAAGCCAGGTAAACCGCCGCGAACACCACGGTCAAAACAAACAACCACATCCACCAGCGAGGCAGCGGGTTGTTGAGCTCGCGCAGGTCTTCGTCCCACACGTGCCCGGTGGTATTGTCGTTGGCCATGACCTGACGACGGCTGGCGATGACCAGCAGAATCAGGCAGGCGACCAAGCTGACCACCGTCACTGCCGCCACAAACAGCGACCACCCGTCGGAAATGAAATCACTCATTGCTGTTCTCCTGCAACGGCCTTGTGGGCCATTGCGTCGTCTGCAAAAGGCAGCGCTGCTGCCTCATCGAACGCCGCGCGGCGCGACTTTTGCCAGGTCCAAGCCACCAGCGCAATGAACAAGACCAAGCTGAATAAGGTGACCGCGCTTCGAATCACGTTGATATCCATGATGAAGACCTCCGCGATCACTTCTTGCCTGCGGTGCCCAGCACCTGCAGGTAAGCCACCAGCGCGTCAAGTTCCGTGCGGCCCTTGACCTCGTCACCCGCTTTGGCGATTTCTTCATCGCTGTACGGATGGCCCAAGGTTCTCAAGACACGCATCTTGGGCGCGAGGTCATTAGGATTCAGCGCCGCCGTTTCCAGCCACGGGTAGTTCGGCATGTTCGATTCCGGAACCAGCGAGCGCGGTGCAACCAAGTGCAGGCGGTGCCATTCGTCGTTGTATTTGCCGCCCACGCGGTGCAGGTCAGGACCTGTCCGCTTGCTGCCCCACTGGAACGGCCGGTCGTACACAAACTCGCCCGCCTTCGAGTACTCGCCGTAGCGCAGCGTCTCGGCACGGAACGGCCGCACCATCTGCGAGTGGCAGTTGTAGCAGCCCTCACGCACGTAGACGTCACGCCCGGCCAATTGCAAGGCGGTGTAGGGCTTCAAGCCTTCCACCGGCTGCGTGGTGGACTTTTGGAAGTACAGCGGCACGATCTCGACGATGCCGCCAATCGCCACGGCGACCAAGATCAGCACGATCATCAAGAAGTTGCTGGTCTCGATCTTTTCGTGACCGCTGGGTTTGTGGTTGTTGGTGCTCATGTTGTGTTTCCTCCTCTTCAGGCGTGGGCGTGCACAACGGCAGGCACTGGCGCATCAACGGCCTTGCCTGACAGAACCGTCATCAGCACGTTCCAGCCCATGATCAGCATGCCGCCCAGGTAAAGCACACCACCCAACAAGCGGATCACGTAGAACGGGTAGGTTGCCTTCACACTTTCGACAAAGCTGTAGACCAGCGTGCCGTCGGGGTTGATGGCACGCCACATCAGGCCCTGCATGACGCCTGCTATCCACATGGCGGCGATGTACAACACGATGCCGATGGTGGCGACCCAGAAATGCAGCTCAATGGCCCTGGTGCTGTACATGGTCTTGCGGCCGTAGCAGCGCGGGATCAAGTGGTAGAGCGCGCCCATCGAGATCAGGCCCACCCAGCCCAAGGCACCGCTGTGCACGTGGCCTACTGTCCAGTCCGTGTAGTGCGACAGCGCGTTCACGGTTTTGATGGACATCATGGGGCCTTCGAAGGTGCTCATGCCGTAGAACGACAGGGACACGATCAGGAACTTCAGGATCGGGTCGTCACGCAGCTTGTGCCAAGCGCCCGACAAGGTCATGATGCCGTTGATCATGCCGCCCCAGCTAGGCGCCAGCAGCACCAAGCTGAACACCATGCCCACGCTCTGCGCCCAATCGGGCAGCGCGGTGTAGTGCAGGTGGTGCGGGCCAGCCCACATGTAGGTGAAGATCAGCGCCCAGAAGTGCACGATGGACAAGCGGTAGCTGTACACCGGCCGCTCGGCCTGTTTGGGGATGTAGTAATACATCATGCCCAGGAAGCCCGCAGTGAGGAAGAAACCCACCGCGTTATGGCCGTACCACCACTGCACCATGGCGTCTTGCACGCCAGCATAGGCGGAATAGCTCTTGGTCAGGCTCACCGGTATGGCGGCGCTGTTGACGATGTGCAGCAGAGCCACTGCAATGATGAATGCGCCAAAGAACCAGTTGGCCACATAGATGTGTTTGACCTTGCGCGTGCCCACCGTACCGAAGAAGACCACAGCGTAGGCCACCCACACCACAGCGATCAGGATGTCGATGGGCCACTCAAGCTCTGCGTACTCTTTGCTCGACGTGATACCCAGGGGCAAGGTGACCACCGCCGAAACGATGACCAGATTCCAGCCCAGGAACACCAACATGGCCAGTGTGGGCATGAACAGCCGCGTCTGGCAGGTGCGCTGCACCACGTGGAACGACGTTGCAAACAAGGCGCAACCGCCGAAGGCAAAAATCACAGCGTTCGTGTGCAAGGGTCGCAAGCGTCCGTAGCTCAAGAACGACCACGACGGAAGAATCTCGGGCCAAGCCAGCTGGGAGGCAATGATCACCCCCACCAGCATGCCCACGATGCCGTAAACCACGGCCGCGAGGGCAAACAAGCGAACGACGGTGTCCGAGTACACCGCTCCGCTCGCAGATTTCTCATGCGCCATCCGGAACCTCCTGCATTAACTCCACTTTGATAGGTGTGCATTCTTGTTGCACCGCGATACGCCTTGATTGACTTTCATCAAACGCAGGCTCATCGGGCAGAAATGCGACGCTTCTGAGGGTCAAAACAACACGGCTTGCGCAACGGCAGCCTGCTGCGCGCGCCTACTCATCCCGTCGCTGCGCGCTGTCTTTTCCAGCCGCTGGAGCCGCCAAGTCGTCATCTTGAAGCAATCTTTCGCCTTCACGCTCAACGTCTTCAAATTGTCCGGAGTGAACTGCCCAGCCAAAAATGGCAACGATGACCAGAATGAGCAGCGCCGAAACGGGAATGAGCAGATAAAGCGTGTCCATGATGATGCTGAAGTGTGCTGCTCTTTTAATCGGCGCCGCTCGCAGCCCGCTGGGCATTGGCAACCACCAACACCGAGCTCAACGCCATGCCAAGGCCCGCAGCCCAAGGGGGCAACCAGCCCGCCAGGGCCAGTGGAATGCACACGAGGTTGTACACCGCAGCCCAAACCAAATTCTGACGAACGATTGTCATGCTTCGTTGCGCTGTCAAGCGCAGATCGAGCAAAGCCGAAAGCTTCCCCGACAGAATCACGGCGTCTGCATGTTGCTGCGCGGCAAGCGCACCATGGCCCATGGCGATGGACACGTTGGCTGCACCCATGACCGGCACATCATTGATGCCATCACCCACCATGGCTACTTGCTCGCCGGCGGCTTGCGCACGACGCAGCGTTGCCATTTTGGACTCGGGGTCTGAGCCCGCCGCGATGTCGGTGATATCCAGTTGCGCAGCCACTTGCGTGGCGCGTTGCGTTTGATCCCCCGACAGCAAAGTCATGGCCAGTCCCTGCGCCTTCAAGCGCTGAACAGTCTGCAGTGCATCGTCGCGCAGGCCTTCAGTGAACGAAAAGCTTGCCAAACGCTGCGAATCGCGGGCCAGCCAGACCCCTTCGTTTTCGTTTTCGTTTTCACCAACGAGACCTAACCACTGGCCTGAACCCAATTGCCACAAGTGCCCAGAGCCGTCGCGTGCGGACAAGCCCTTGCCTGGCTCTTCGGCGACCGACAAGAGTTCGGGCTCTTCGGTGCCAACTGGCGTTAAGCGCTTGGCAGCGTCTGCCAAGGCCCGCGAAAACGGGTGGCTTGACCACTGTGCCAAGCGCGCGGCCGCACGCAACGCGTCGTCTTCCGATTGCAGCGGTCCTGGCTGGTGCGCCAAGCGAATGTCCTTTAAGACGGGCTGGTTCAGAGTCAAGGTGCCTGTCTTGTCCAGGAACAGGCGGCGCACATGGGTCAAGCCTTGCAGCGCATCCAGATTGCGCAGCAACACGCCACGCCGCGCAAGACCACCTGCCGCAGCCACCAGCGTAGCCGGCGTGGCTAAAGACAAAGCGCACGGACAGGTCACGATGAGCACAGAGACGGCCACCCACACCGCGCGCGACGGGTCGATCATCGACCAAACGGCGGCCGCGCCCATCGCAAGCAGCAAGACGACCCAGAGGAATGGACCCGCAATCCGGTCCGCCAAGCGCGCGGCCTGCGGTCGTTGGCTCAACGCCGACCGCATCAGGGCCACGATGGCCTCGTACCGCGTGTCCGGACCCACCCGTTGCACCTGAATTTCGATAGGCCCAACAACGTTGGAACTGCCGGCCAAAACGGTGTCGCCCGCCCTCTTGGCCACGGGCTGCGATTCGCCGGTCAGCAAGGCCTCAGCCACATCCGCCGCGGCGCTGAGCAGCAAGCCATCAGCAGGAACCACGCCGCCAGCGGGAATTCGCACACGGTCGCCGGCCTGCAATCGGCCCACAGCCACCTCCGTGACGACGCCGTGCTCGTCGACGCGCCAGGCAGTGGCCGGCATGTCGCTCAAGGCGGCTTCCAGTGACTCGGCCGCGCGGTGGCGCGCCCTCATCTCCAGCCAACGCCCCAGCCACAGGAAGGCTACAAACATGGTCAGCGAGTCGAAGTAGACCTCGTGGCCAAACAAGCCACCCGGCTCAAACGTCGCACCTGAGCTGACGATGAACGTGACCAGGATGCCCAAAGCGACTGGCACGTCCATGCCGATGCGCCTTGCGCGGATCGACTGCCAGGCACCACGCAAAAAGGGCCAACCGCCAAACAACAAGACGGGAATGCTCAAGACCCAGCTGCCCCAATTCAAGAGTTGGGCCAGGTCTGGCGCCAGCTCGCCTTCATGGGCAACATAGCTGGGCGTGGCCATCATCATCACCTGCATGGCGAGAAAACTGCCCACGAACAGGCGCCATACGACGCTGCGCTGCTCTTGCTTGCGCAGCTCTCGGGCCGAGGCCGCTGCGTCGGGCGCAGCGCCGTAACCGGCCTGCTGCACCGCGCGCAAGAGCGCCGAGGCCTTGGTGCGACCGCTGTCCCAGCGCACGGATGCACGTTGCGAAGCCGAATTGACACTGGCGTCCAGCACGCCAGGCACCTGCGCCAAGGCCGTTTCGATGATGCCGGCGCAGGCCGCGCAATGCATGCCCGTCAGTTGCAAGGACGACATGCCCACACGCGCCCCCCCGTCGACAGCAGGCTCCCAGCGCGTGAATCGATCCAATTCCAGCGGATCGTCCACCACAGTGGCCGCTTCAGCGTTGGTGTGCATGGCCCAAGGGCCTGAAGCGGCAGCTCATCCCATAATGTTCCAGCATGATCACGATTTTCACCATGACAACAATCAATCTAACCCTCAAGCTCACCACGCTGGCTGCCTTTGCCTTGCTGTCGCAAACAACGGCGGCTCAACTGCAGGCGCCACAAGCCAAACTGCCTACGGTGGAAATTGGCGCCGGCATGCACAACATCGTTGCTGAGCTGGCAACCACGCCGGCACAACGACAACTCGGCATGATGATGCGCACCCAAATGGCGCCGCACGAAGGCATGTTGTTCGTCTTCGAGCAGGCCAGCAAGCAGTGTTTCTGGATGCGCAACACTTTGCTGCCCTTGTCCATCGCCTTTGTGGCCGACGACGGGCGCATTGCCAATATCGCGGAAATGCAGCCCCAGTCAGACGACAGCCACTGCTCTAGCGAACCCGTACGTTATGTACTCGAAATGAATAAAGGCTGGTTTGCCAAACGCGGCGTCAAGCCAGGCGCGAAGCTGCGCGGCAAACCGTTTTCAAGCTAGTGGCGTTTAGCCGAAATTGCGCATCGCAAAGTGCCAATTGACCAGCTTGTCGAGGAAGGTTTCGACAAACTTGGGGCGCATGTTGCGGTAGTCGATGTAATACGCGTGTTCCCACACGTCCACGGTCAGCAGCGCGGTGTCGCCAGTGGTCAAGGGTGTACCAGCAGCGCCCATGTTGACAATGTCCACACTGCCGTCAGGCTTCTTGACCAACCAGGTCCAGCCCGAGCCGAAGTTGCCGACGGCAGACTTCACAAACGCTTCGCGGAACGCGGCGTAGCTGCCCCACTTCGCATTAATGGCCGCAGCCAAGGGGCCGGTGGGTTCGCCACCACCTTCTGGCTTCATGCAGTGCCAGAAGAAGGTGTGGTTCCAGATTTGCGCTGAGTTGTTGTAGATGCCGCCGCTGCTCTTCTTGATGATGTCCACCAGCGGCATCGACTCAAATTCGGTGCCCTTTTGCAGGTTGTTCAGGTTCACGACATAGGCGTTGTGGTGCTTGCCGTGGTGAAACTCCAGCGTTTCTTTGCTGTAGTGAGGGGCCAGTGCATCGATTGCGTACGGCAGAGCGGGAAGGGTGTGTTCCATGAAACGTCCTTTGAGCAGTTAAGGGCAGCCGGTCACAGTGCCTAAAGCAGCGGCAAGCGACCGTTGGCCCCATTCTAGGCAGTGCCTCTCAACCCTTGAGCGGGTGCGCTTTTGAGCCCGCAGGCTGCACCTGCACCAGTTGTTGCACCTGCGCACGCGCGCGGCCGTCTGCAAACACCGCTTCAATCATTTGGCCGGCCTGCAATTGAGCAGCGCGCAGCACGGGCTCGCCCTTCACGTCGAGTACCCAGGCAAAACCCCTCGACAAGACCTGCTGCGGGTGCGCTGCATTCAGGCGCCCTGCCCAATTCGACAGCGCTTCGGCCTGCCGGCGCAGCGCTTGCTGCATCACAGCGGCCAAGCGGCGTTGCAGAGGCGGCAAGCGCTCGGCCGGTGCCCGCGCAGCCCTGCCCAGCGCCGCGTGCAAACGCTGGGCCAGGCTGTCCAGGCGCTGCACTTCGCCTGCCAAGCGGGCTGCGGGCATGCCAGCACGGTGCGCAACCCAGTCCAGGCGTTGGGCCTCGCGCTCCAATTGACGCCGAAGCCCGCGCTGCACACGCTGTTGCAAGCCTTGCAATGCATCCAAGAGCTCGTCCCGCGCAGGCGCAGCCAGTTCGGCCGCCGCTGTCGGCGTGGGCGCACGCAGGTCGGCAGCCAAGTCGCTCAGCGTCACATCGGTCTCATGCCCAACACCACAAATCACTGGCACAGGCGACACTGCAACGGCCCGAACCACGCGCTCGTCGTTGAACGCCCACAAGTCTTCAAGGGAGCCTCCTCCGCGCACCAAGAGCAAGACATCCAGTTGGTACTGATCGCGGCGCTGAGCAGCCTGTACCAAGGCCGCCACGATTTCGCCTGGTGCCTGCACGCCCTGCACCAAGGTCGGCAGTAGCAGCACAGGCACGTGGGGCGAGCGCCGCGCCAGCGTGGTGGTGACATCGCGCCAAGCGGCAGCGTCAGGCGAGGTAATGACCCCAATGGCGCGCGGGTGGCGCGGAATCGGCCTGCGCTTGTCTTCATCAAACAAACCTTGCGCTGCCAAACGCGCCCGCAGGCGCAAAAACTCCTCGTACAGCGTGCCGGCTCCCACGCGCTGCAAAGCTTCGACCACCAATTGCAACTCGCCGCGCGGCTCATAGATGCCGATGCGGCCTCGCAGTTCAACCTGCTGGCCATCCGCTGGAGCAAAGTCGAGCAAACTGGCTGCGCGGCGAAACATGGCGCAGCGTATGAGGCCGGCAGCGCCGGAGGAGTCTTTCAACGAAAAGTAGCAGTGGCCGCTGCCGGCCCTTGAAAAACCCGAAAGTTCGCCCCTGACGGTGACCGCGCCCAGCCGCGCACTGAGCGCGTCGCTCACCGCCAGCAGCAAGGCGGCCACGGTCCAAGAAACTGAGCCTACACGGGCCTGCGGCTGCTCAAACATGGCTGCAAGCCGCATGAATGCTGGGGTAGAACTCCACAGATCCGCGTAAACAGGGGCTGAGAGCCGCAACAACCCGCCAGAAACAACGGTTTCTCGTGTAACTCATTGAATATAAATAGGTTTTTGACACGGCGCCGGCATTCGTACAGTTCGACACGCCGTGTACACCCGGCGCCAAGCCCAAATGCCGATGCTTATTCACAAAGTTATCCACATACCGGAAAGCCGCTCCATCGGCGCAGCAACGAAGCGCCGCGCACGCTGTTGTGAGGTCGCCTGAACACAGCGTGTATGCATCGCATCGGCATCCCGCAGAACGCGCATGGGCTTCGGCCATAATCGTTTGCTGCCTCTGCTCCAACCGTCGGGGACCTGACTTGCTTTCGATCATACAAGCCGCTGGCTGGCCAATTTGGCCTCTGATTATTTGCTCCATCGCCGCTTTGGCCTTGGTGATTGAGCGCTTCATGAGCTTGCGCCCCGTGCGCGTGGCGCCACCCAAATTGCTGGACGAAGTGGTGGGCGTCACACGCACCGCCCTGCCCTCCAGTGACGTGGTCAACCGGCTGGCCGAAAGCTCGCTGTTGGGCCGCGTGATGGCCAGCGGCATTCGCGCGGTCATCAATGACGCGCGCACCACCGAACCGGCCCTGCGCAACGCTTTTGAACTGGGTGGGCGCGACGCGCTTCACCAGATGGAGCGCTACTTGAATGCGCTGGCCACCATAGCTACTGCAGCGCCCTTGATGGGCTTGTTCGGTACGGTCATCGGCATGATTGAGATTTTCGGCTCGCAAAGCCCGGGCGGCAATGGCGGTGTGGCCAACCCGCAGCAACTGGCTCACGGCATCTCGATGGCCCTGTACAACACGGCTTTTGGCCTGATGGTGGCCATTCCGTCGTTGATGTTCTACCGCTACTTTCGCGGCGTGATCAACGAGTACCGCATCACGATGGAACAGGCTTGCGAACGCATGGTGCCGCAGTTGATGCGCCATACGGTGAGCCGCAGCGGCAGCAGCGCAGCATGAAGTTCCGCAGTGGTCTGGAGACCGAAGAACCTGAGATCAACCTCATTGCGTTCATCGACGTTCTGCTGGTCATTCTGATCTTCTTGATGCTGTCCACGACCTACTCGAAGTTCACGGAACTCAAGGTCAACCTGCCCACAGCAGACGCCGAAAAGCTGCAGGAACGGCCCAAGGAAATAATCATTTCCGTGGCCAGCGACGGGCGCTATGCGCTGGACAAGCAGGTGCTTGAAGGGCGCGATGTGGAATCATTGATCGTGGCGCTGCGCGCCGCCGCAGGTGGGCAGCAAGACGCCATGATCATCGTGTCGGCCGACGCCATGGCAGCTCACCAATCAGTGATCAACGTGCTGGACGCCGCGAGGCGCGCAGGCCTGTCGCGCATCACCTTCGCTGCGCAAGGCACGGCAGCGCCGCGCTAACGCGCAGCATGGCGTTTCATGGCCATTAAAGGCCCCGTCCGCTGGCGCGCTGCCATCGAGACAGCTTGGTGGGCGGTAAGCCCAACGCCCGCCCAGCGGCTGTGGCTGCTGGGCGCCTGGCCCCTCGAGTGGCTGTACCGCTTGGTTTGGAAGTTGCGTCGCTGGGCCTACACCACGGGCATCCTGAGTGTCCAACGCGCACCTGTTCCAGTCGTGGTGGTCGGCAATTTGATCGTGGGCGGCGCCGGCAAAACCCCGTGTGTCATCGCCCTGGCTGCGGCCTTGCGGGCCGAGGGCTGGTCTCCTGGCATCATTTCGCGCGGCTACCTTGCTGGCGCCGACGCACCCGGCGCCAACTCTGCTGGCGGTAAACACGCGGGTGCCGTTTCTGCACAAGCGGTTGAAGCAAACAGCACGGCCGATGAAGTGGGCGACGAGCCCATGCTGATGCAGCGCCGAACCGGTGTCCCCGTTTGGGTCGGCCGCGACCGCGCCGCCGTGGCTGCCGCCTTGTGCCACGCGCACCCTGAAGTCAACCTGCTTATCTCAGACGACGGCTTGCAGCACTTTGCCTTGCACCGCGACGCCCAGTTGGTCGTTTTTGACGACCGTGGCGCAGGCAATAGCCACACCTTGCCGGCAGGCCCTTTGCGTGAGCCCATGTGGACCGAACTACCCCCGCGCACACTGGTTCTTTACAACGCGCCGCAGCCCAGTACGCCTTTACCGGGCCATGGACTTGCGCGCAGCCTGGGGCACTTTTTGCCGCTGAAGGCCTGGTGGGCCGGTGAGTTCAGCGCGGCGCTCACGACCGCGCAGTTGACGACAAGCCCTTTGGTCGCCGCCGCAGGTATCGGACATCCGGCCCGCTTTTTTGACATGCTTGAGCAAGCCAGCCTGAAGTTCAAAAGAATCCCGTTGGCCGACCACGCTGCACTCGAACCACGCCCTTGGCCAGCGGACGCAGCTTGTGTGATCGTCACCGAGAAA
Organism: Rubrivivax sp.; assembly: GCA_965249635.1. Classification (GTDB taxonomy): domain Bacteria; phylum Pseudomonadota; class Gammaproteobacteria; order Burkholderiales; family Burkholderiaceae_C; genus Rubrivivax. Next base: position 2,506,173 of record OZ252249.1, read on the forward strand.
GACGCCGTCAAACTACCCGCCATGGCGCCCGACGCCAACCGCATCGTCGTAGCCACGCTAGACTTTGATCTGCCTCCCGCGGTGATGGAAGCCCTGCACCGCTGGCTCCCGGCTCGAACATCTGCCTGAACCCGCCACCGCTCGCCTCGATCTGGACACACCCATGGACCACCGTCTCATCAACCTTTTGGTTTGCCCCTTGTGCAAAGGGCCGTTGGAGCTGCTGCGCGATGTCAATCAGGTTCCCGAGGGTTTGAGCTGCAAAGCCGACCGGCTGGTCTTCCCGGTTCGAGACGGCATTCCTGTCATGCTGGAGAGCGAAGCTACCGCGCTGCCCGACGATTCCGCACCCACCGCGTCCGTGCTACCCGGCGCAGCAGCGTGAGCTTTCATGTCTTGATTCCAGCGCGCATGGCGTCGTCGCGCCTGCCGAATAAACCGCTGGCCGACCTCTGTGGTGTGCCGATGGTGGTGCGTGTCGCGCAACGCGCGGCGCAAGCCGGAGCTTGCCAGGTTGTGGTCGCGGCGGACGACAAACAAATCGTCGAGGCCTGCACCCAGCACGGCGTGCGCGCGGTGCTGACCCGCGCCGACCACCCCAGTGGCAGCGACCGCTTGGCTGAAGCCTGTGAGCTGCTGGGCCTCGATGGCGACGAGTGCGTCGTCAACGTCCAGGGCGACGAACCGCTGATTCCCGAGGCTTTGATCACCGATTGCGCCGCGCTGCTGCAACGGCGGCACGATTGCGTGGTGGCCACCGCCGCGCACCCCATCGAATCGGACGCTGAGTTCGCCAACCCGAATGTTGTGAAGGTGGTGTTGGACCGCGACGGCCGCGCGCTGTACTTCAGCCGCGCGCCGATTCCTTGCTGGCGCGATGCGCCCCGCGACGGACCGTCGCCCAAGGCACCAGCTTCACCGCCAGCCCTGCGACATGTTGGCATCTACGCTTACCGTGCAGGCTTTCTGCGTCAATTTCCAGGGCTGTCAGTTGCGCCCATCGAGCAAAGCGAGTGCCTTGAACAACTGCGCATTCAGTGGCACGGCCACCGCATCGCGGTGCACGTCACGACCGAGGTACCTGGGCCCGGTGTCGATACGCCTGAAGACTTGCAGCGCGTGCGCGCCGCGTTCGCCGCAGGCGCCTGACTGCGTTTGCAGGCGCCTGCAGGCGCGACAAACCCACCCATCCGGCTGAGCATCTTGCGCAAGCTCAGCGAAGGAAGGCCATGGTAATCTGGCCCTTGGAGACAAGGCTTCGGCCACTGGGCAAGCCCCGGCGGGCGAAGCTTGAACAGACCATCAAAACCTGCGAGGACTTCTCATGCGACTGATCCTGTTGGGCCCACCCGGGGCCGGCAAAGGCACGCAAGCCACTCACATCTGCCAACGCTTTGGCATACCCCAAATATCGACCGGCGACATGCTGCGCGCTGCCGTCAAGGCCGGCACGCCGCTGGGCTTGGCAGCCAAGCAGGTGATGGACTCTGGCGGCTTGGTCAGCGACGACCTCATCATCAGCTTGGTCAAAGAGCGCATCGCCCAAGCCGATTGCGCAAAAGGCTTCTTGTTTGACGGCTTCCCGCGCACCATTCCGCAAGCCGACGCCATGAAGGCCGCCGGCGTCAAGCTTGACGTCGTGCTTGAGATTGACGTACCCGATTCAGCCATCGTTGAACGTATGAGCGGCCGCCGCTCGCACCCAGCGTCGGGACGCACCTACCACGTGAAGTTCAACCCGCCCAAGGCCGAAGGCAAAGACGACGTGACGGGCGAGCCCCTCGTCCAGCGCGACGACGACAAAGAAGAAACCGTGCAAAAGCGCTTAGCCGTCTATCAAAGCCAAACCCGGCCCCTGGTTGACTACTACTCGGCCTGGGCCGCCACCGGTGACACCATCGCGCCCCGCTATGCGCGCATCTCGGGCACGGGCAAGGTCGATGACATCACGGCGCGCGCGTTCACGGCCCTGGCGGGTTGACGGACTGACGGGCTGGGTGGCGGCTTGGGTGAGCCCGGCAGCCTCACACCGCCCGCACAAACCTGCCGTACTTGACCAGCGTCTTGTCACTGGTCAGCAAGGTCAGCTTTTCAGTGGCCGCCTGAGCGACCAACAATCGGTCAAATGGATCGCTATGGTGCCACGCAAGCGCGGCAACAACGAACAAATGCTGGGCCCGTACGGGTACTTCATGAAAGCCGTGGCTGAGCAAATTGGAGTGCAGCGCGGCAGGGTCAACCTGAAAGTCAGGCCGCCCCAGCGAGGTCTTGATCGCAACTTCCCAGATCGTGGCCAAGCTGAAGGCCAATTCGTTATCGCGCGCCTGAAGAAGCTTGCGGGCCTTTGAAGATAAGCGTGACGGCTCAATGGCTGCCCAAAGCACCAAATGGGTGTCAAGCAGGTACATAGGCGACCGCCCGGGTCACCGAGCTATGTTGAACATCTGGCCGATGTCTTCAGCGAATGCGGCCTTCACGTCCAAGGGCACCACACCCTGCCCCGCCATAAAACCAATGGCTCGCAGCGCACCCGGCGGCTGAATAGGCACAAGCCGCACCATGGGTTTGCCGGCCTTTGCAATAACAACCTCACGACCCTTTGCCGCCTGGTCGACCAGGCGGGACAGGTGCGTTTTTGCTTCGTGGATATTCACGGTGGTCGTCATCGGGCAAATCCAAGTAAACTAAGTTGAGTAGACCAAGTTTAACCATCCATTGGCGTCACAGCAAGCTTCTGTGAAGGCTGCCACTGCGGCAAAATGCGGCACTCAAAGGAGTTCAACATGGACATGGCAGGCAAAGTATTTATCGTCACCGGCGCAGCCTCTGGCCTGGGTGAAGGCACGGCCCGCATGCTGGCCGCGAATGGTGTCAAGGTGGTCATCGCCGACCTGCAGGCCGAGCTCGGGCAAGCCGTAGCCAAAGAAGTTGGCGGTGTGTTCGTGAAGTGCGACGTGAGCCAAGAGGCTGATGCTCAAGCTGCTGTGGCTGCAGCCACAGCAGCCGGCACGCTGATGGGTTTGGTCAATTGCGCGGGCATCGCGCCGGCCGTTAAAACAGTGGGCCGCGAAGGCGCGCACCCGCTGGCCGTTTTCAACAAAACCATTACGGTCAACCTGATTGGCAGCTTCAACATGATCCGCTTGGCCGCTGAAGCCATGTGCCGCAACGAGCCCCAAAGCACGGGCGAACGCGGCGTGCTGATCAGCACCGCCAGCGTGGCAGCCTACGACGGCCAAATCGGCCAGGCCGCTTACGCCGCCAGCAAAGGTGGCGTGGTCGGCATGACGCTGCCTATCGCCCGAGACCTCGCGCGCAACGGCATCCGAAACATGACCATTGCACCCGGCATCTTTGGCACACCCATGCTGTTTGGCATGCCCAAAGAGGTGCAAGACGCCCTGGCCGCCGGCGTTCCCTTCCCCAGCCGCCTGGGCACGCCGGAAGACTACGCCAAGCTGGTCAAGCACATCATCGAGAACGACATGCTCAATGGCGAGGTCATTCGGCTGGATGGGGCGATTCGGCTGGCGCCGAAGTAAGGCGGCACGCCGGCTGTGTGCCGGCCGCGCCTCAAGCGGGTAGCTCTCAGTTACCCAGGTGCTTGGCCAAGAATTTTTCCACGGCGTTGAGGTAGGTTACCCAGTTGGATTCTTTGACCCAGCCGTGCCCCTCTTCCGGGAAAACCAGCCACTCGTAGGGCTTGTCCAGCCGTCTTAAGGCATCACGCATCGACTCTGCGTGCACGATGGGTACTCGTTGATCCTGGCCGCCGTGAATGAACAAGACAGGAGCCTTGATCTTGTCGGCTTGCAGGCGTGGCGAGTTGGCTTCCATCATGGCTTGATCGACCGATGGGTCGCCCACCATGACCTTCAATGACTGTTCGGCACCTATGGCATCGACCGAATTGAAGTCGGTGTAGCCGAGGTCGATCCACCACTTCAAGTCGGTCACACCCACAACATTGATGCCGCACTTGAAGAGATCGGGCTCACGCACCAGGCCCATCATGGTTGCGTAACCACCATAGCTGCCCCCGCCGATGCAAACCCGCTTGCCGTCGACCAAGCCGTCGGCAATCAGCTTGCGAACGCCATCGGTCACGTCGTCCTGCATGGTTTGGCCCAACTTCTTGAAGCTTGACGTCAAGTGCTTCACACCAAATCCTTGCGAGCCGCGGTAATTAGGCTGAAGCACAGCATAGCCACGCGATGCCATGAACTGGACTTCGCGGCTCCAGCCGTAGTGGTCGCGCGCCCAGGGGCCCCCATGAACCCAGACAACCAAGGGTAGCGACTTGGGATCTTTGCCTGCGGGTAGGGTCAGGTAAGCCGGGATTTCAAGCCCGTCGCGAGCCTTGTAGCGGATGACTCGGGTTTCGCCCATCTGCGCAGGCTTGATCCAGTCGCGCGGGCGCAATTGCTCAGTCAGCTTTTTGTTGTTCTCATCGAAAATGTAGTAAGCGCCCGGATCGCGGTCACCGGACGAAAAGATGACGTATTTGCCGCCACCCAAGGTCTGGATCTCGTTGATATTGCCTTTGGGCATCGACGCATCGATGGTCGCTTGTACGCGCTTCAGTTTGGGATCGAACCATTCCACCATGGGCTGGTCGGCGTCGATCGAGATTCCAATGACTTTGCCTTCCTTTGCATCCATCACCAGCGGGGAAAATCGAGAACCCATGACGGTTGGATCTAGAAAAGGGTTCAGATCCGCCGTTGGATGCCGCGCAATCCGCTCGCCCAAGCGATTGTTTTGCGCATCCCACTTGTACAGCGCGAAGGTGTCGTTTTCGGTGTTGGACAGAACGTACAAGCTGCCATCCGCGTCAAAGTCCACGGGATAAGTTATCCGCGAAAAAAGCGGATAGCGACCTGCTTCACGCCATGGCGACTTGACGTCCTCACGGAACCAGAAAATGGTGCCCTTGCGATCAGGCGTAGAGCCAAGTGCTGCCCGCGGCGCGCCATCCTTATCCACGATCCAATGGTCTTGAACATAGCCTGGGTTCGGATCGCTGAGCACCTTGAACTGGAGGTTTCGGGTATTCAGACGAACCAGATCCCAACTGTCCGCACGCCAGGCGGACACATTGAACGAAGTACCGCTGCTTTTGGTGCCGCCGCTGCGCGTCCGCTGGCCAAAGGGCATGATCGCTAGCACCTCGTCTTCGGAATTGGGTACACCCGCGACGAATTGAAACACGCGGCCCGTGTCGGGCGACGGCGCAATGGTGGCAGGCGTGCCGCCGTCAAAATCGATGGCATACACCGCACGACCGGCCAGGTGCTGTTGACCCAAGCCGCTTTTAAGGTCGGTCGTTTGCATCATCAAGCGGGAATTGCTGATCCAGCGGTATTGACCAACGTCCACGTCCTTGAAGTCAGTGAGTTGACGGCTGACATTCTTCTCAGTGTCAATGGTCACCAGGTTCATCCGCCCTTCGATCAAGCGCAGCGCCGCAATCTTCTTGCCGTCGGGTGAAAACTTTGGCGACGCAACGGTGGGGCGCCGAGCAAAGTCTTCGGCCGGAATTTTCGAGCTTTGGGCTTGCACAGGCACGGCATGCAACACGCCAAGGCAGGCCACAGCCACGATCAACAACTTCTTCACAGGTAACTCCCGAAAGTTGGGCAAAAAAAAATTAGGTCGCACAAGGAGAAAAGCCCGACAGCTTTAAGCTGACGGGCTTCAGAAAAGCAGCTAACGCAAGCTTAGAAAAACTTGTATTCCAGGCCCAGCTGCACGGCACGGCCGCGCGGGTTGGTGTTGGCCGGATCATAGCCAACCTGGAAATAGTCGTTCTGGTTCGACGCGCCTGGCTTGTGGTCGGTCACGTTGAAGATGCCACCAAAGATTTTCAGGTTCTTGATTTGCGTGAAGGTCACGCCCAAATCCAGGGTTTCGAAGGCAGCAACGTCACGCGTACCGCTGGCGTCCAGGTAGCTGGACTGCCAGTTGTAAGCCGCGCTGAATTCCCAACCACCACGGCCCAGAATGGCCTCGGTGCGGTGCTTGGTGCGCAGTGTGGCGCCGTTGCGGGCGTAGCGGCCCACCACGCTGGGGTCGTATGCAGCGGCACCAACATCTTTGACGCGCTGGCTGATCAGGTACGTGCCGTCCCAGTTCACGCTGACGTTACCAACAGCGAGGCCAGGGAAGCGAAGCTTGGCCGAGACGTCCACGCCGCTGGTCTTCTGGCTGCCCAGATTTTCATACAGTGCAGATATACGATCAATCACGGTACCGCCTGCGACGGCATCCGTCTTCACTGCCACCTGTGAGCCATAAGTCGATGTGCTGGTGCGTGTCGCGTAGTCAAAATTGTTGATGTAGTCGACCAGCTTGGAGTCGGCAGTGACAAAACCAATCAAATCCTTTTGGAGGATGTTGAAGTAGTCAACCGTGAACGAAATGTTCTTGTTCACGTCAAAGACTAAGCCGAGGGTGAACTGCTCAGACTTTTCCGGAGTCAGCGCGGTATTGCCGCTCTGGGCCACGGTGAGCTGCGCATTGCAATACTTGCCGTCAAAAACTGCCGTCGCGCCGCCTGTGCCGTTACAGCGGCTGTATGCCGGGTTGCCGTTGTAGCCGATGGAGTCGTACAGCGGGTCGTCGTACGCGCCGCCCGTGTTGGTTTGAGTGGCTTGCGAATACAGATTCTCAAGCGTCGGAGCGCGGAAACCCGTGCCGACCGAGCCACGCACCGCAACGTTCGAAGCCAGCTTCCAGCGCGCCGACAACTTCGGGTTGGTAGTGGTGCCAAAGTCGCTGTACTTGTCGTGACGAACCGACAAAGTGGCTTCAATGTCTTTGGCGATGGGAACCATGATTTCGCCAAAAACGGCCTTGACATTGCGGCTGCCGTTGACTGGAAGCTGCGTACCGCCACCACCGATGATGTCGCCCGTCTGCAAAACCGCCAAGGGGTTGTCATTGAAAGTCTCACGACGCGCTTCGAAACCAACCGCAGTGGCCACACTACCAGCACCGAACTTGAACAGATCGCTGTTGGAGATCTTGGCGTCAATCGCGGTGCGGCCGCTCTTAGCGATGCGGGTATCCGCAAGGATCTTGGCGCGCTGGAGAGCAGCCAAACCTGCGGCGTCATTCGGAGCAAAGGGATTGATCACACCTGTCGCGAATTCGGCAATGGTGCGCTGCTCAGACAAGTAGCCGTCGACGTAGCTCTCCGTGGCCTTGCTCTTGGCGTCCATCAGGCCAATGCCGTAGTCCCACTTACCGATAACGCCATCGAGGCTCAACACCGCACGCGTCTGGTCAGACTTGACCTGATTGGTGCGCGGACCGGCTTCAACCGAGCGGTAGTACAAGTTCAGAGGCTGGCCCAGCAGTGCCGGAAAGTTGGCCGTCAGCCAAGCGGTGGGGTAGTAGGGACTTGTCGTCGGCAGCAAGACCGGATCGCCCGCCAGCGTCGTTGCTTCCGATGCCGGAGTCGGCGAGATGCGGAAGAGGTACTTGTTCTTGGCGGCAGCGAATTCAGCGCCCAAGGTGGTGGTCGCATTCAGCTGCTTGGTGCCGCGGACGTAGAGGCTGTCGCGCTTGGATTCAGGAACGATGTCAATTACGGCAGCGTAGTCAAACCGGCAACGCGGGTCAGTCGCTGTCAGGCCAAAGCTCACGGGAGGCAAGCAACCGGCGCCCGAGTTGTACAGATTACCGGCTGGGCTTGCCAGACCAGCAGCGGTAACGACAGCAGCTGGGTAGGCGTTAGAGCTCAAGCGATTGATGCCAAGTACCGGCACGTAAGAGGTCGCGGCGAACGGACGATCCGATGCCTTGATCGAATCGATTTCGGTGTGCCCAATGTTGGCCAACACGTTCCAGCCGTCTTTGGCCAGGTCGCCAATACCAATGGTGCCGAAGGCCGACATGTCACCGCCGCCTTTGTGCTGCGGCCGGGTCCCTTTGATGGTGACCATTGCGCCCTTGTAGTCCTGACGCGTGATCAGGTTGATCACGCCGGCAATGGCGTCGGTACCGTAGGTCGACGAAGCGCCGTCGCGCAAAATTTCAATGCGCTCGACGGCCTCCAGTGGAATGTCATTCAAGCTCACAGCGCCGCCGTCAAAGGCGTAAATCGACAAACGACGACCATTCAAGAGCACCAGGGTGTTATTTGAGCCCAGCGCGCGCATGGATGCGCCAGCAAAACCTGGGCGGGCTGCATCGCCCAATGCTGCGGACGTCTGGTAGCCGCCACCGTTATTGACCGACACTTTTTCCACCAAATCGGCGACTGTGGCGGCGCCCGTGCGCTCGATTTCTTCGCGCCGGATGATGGTGACTGGAAGCGCCGTTTCGGAATCGACCCGCTTGATGCTAGAGCCGGTGATTTCGATGCGCTGCGAGCTTTGCGCAAATGCGCTTAGGCCGGTACCACCCAATGCAAGCGTGGCCGCTACGGCCAGTGCTGTCCTCTTGAACATTTTGATCTCCTGTAGGAAGGAATATGGCGAAAGTTTCACGACCTCGCATCGTTGGCTTTCGGGCGATCAAGCTGCCCTAAACCACGTCCGTGAGGTACATCAGACCCATGTTGCCCCGAAAGCCGTGCGCCTGTCACACGGGTGTAATCACTCAGAAGGACGCCGGCTGGTAAATCAGACCGTTTGAATTACTGGCCTGCCACCAGCAAATGCCTTGTTTTCAAGGGGCGTTGGATGTTTTTTCACTGAATTCAACCATTAGCGAGCGCGTTTGAGCAGCACTCCCCAGGATCAACACGTTGTTGCTTCACGGCGACACCCAACAGGCGCTCGACCAGGGGCGATTGCACGCGCATCGCCTAAGGCTGAAATTAGCTTGCTCTTTGAACAATTCGCGGAACGGCCGCGAGCAGCTCGCGTGTATAGCGCTCAGCCGGCGCGCGCAGCACCTGCTCTGCCGCCCCCATTTCCACGATACGCCCCTGACGCATCACGGCCACTTGGTCGGCAATGCACTCCACCACGCCAATGTTGTGGGTGATGAAGAGGTAGCTCAAACCCATATCCGCCTGAAGTTCGCGCAGCAGGTTCAGGATTTGCGCTTGGACCGACACATCGAGGGCGGAGGTGGGTTCGTCGCAGATCAGCAGACGGGGTTTGACGGCCAAGGCGCGCGCAATGGCGATGCGTTGGCGCTGCCCGCCAGAGAATTCATGCGGGTAGCGCTGCAGGGCGTCGCGCCGCAAGCCCACGCGGTCGCACAGGCCCGCCACCTGTTGCAGGGCCTGGCTCGCGCCGACGTCGGGCCGCAAGGACTTCAGTCCTTCCAGCAAGAGGTCTTGCACACGCATGCGAGGGTTAAGCGAAGCAAAGGGGTCTTGAAAGATGACCTGGACGTCTTTGCGCGCAGCCAACAGCGCTTCGCCGTCAAGCTGACACAGGTCTTGGCCGTTCAGCAGTGCCTGGCCTTGTACCTGGGCATGGCGGCGCAGCAGTTGCGCGATGGCTTTGCCGGTGGTGGTTTTGCCACAGCCCGATTCACCCACCAGCGCCAAGGTAGTGCCGGCTTCCAGCGCAAAGCTCACGCCAGCCACCGCGTCGAAGTGCCCTACGGTGCGCTGGAACAGGCCTCCACGCACCGCAAACCGCACGCGCAAGTCGCGTACGGTGAGCAAGGGAGTTGAGGCATCTTGGGCTTGCGGCTGCCCCCTTGAAGCCGACATTTCCTCTACGGCCGACCGGGCGAGTCCGCTTTGATGTCCATTCGGCTGGCCAAAATGGCTCTCGCTCTGCGCGGCCTGCGCATCCAGGCTCTCACCCTCCGACACGCGCACGCAGCGCACGTCGTGTCCCGGCCCAACAGCCTGCAGCGCTACAGCACCCGCTTGCTCGCAAGCCTTCAAAGCGTGCGCACAGCGCGGCGCAAAGCGGCAACCGGTGAAGGGCTGCCACAGCGCGGGCACGGTTCCTTCAATGGCCTGCAAAGCCTGCCCTTTGCGCGAAGCATCGGGCAAGGCGCGCAGCAGCGCCAGCGCGTAAGGGTGGCGCGGCCGTGCAAAAAAATCAGCGGCCGTGGCCACTTCAACAATTTCGCCCGCATACATCAAGGCCACGCGATGCGCCATGCCGGCCACCACAGCCAGGTCATGTGTGATGAGCAACAAGCCCATGCCACGCTCGCGTTGCAGGTCTTTCAGCAGCTCGAGAATTTGGGCCTGAATCGTCACGTCCAGCGCCGTCGTGGGTTCATCAGCCACCAGGTACGCGGGCTCAGCCGCCAGCGCCATGGCAATCATCACACGCTGCTTTTGCCCGCCACTCATGCGGAAGGGGTAGTCATCGATGCGCCGTTCGGGTTCAGGAATTCCGACGCGCTGCAGCCACTCGATCGCCTTGCTGCGCGCTGCCGCGCCACGAAGCGCCGTGTGCGTTTCGATGGCTTCCAGCATCTGGTCACCAATGCGCATCACGGGGTTGAGGCTGGCGCCGGGCTCCTGGAAAATCATGCCAATGCGCCCGCCACGGATGCGGCGCATGTCCAGTTCGGGCATCGCCAGCACATCATCGCCGTCCACCCGAACATCACCACCAGCCACCACACCGTTTTCGGGCAGCAGGCGCATCAAGGCCAAGGCTGTCATGCTTTTGCCGCAGCCCGATTCACCCACCAGCGCAAAAGTCTGACCGCGCTGCAGCGTCAAGTGCAGATGGTCAATAGCGCGCACCAAGCCTGCGTCGGCGTCGAGTTCAACCTGCAGGTCGGTTAGCTCAAGCATGGTCTGTGGCTTGCGAACTCAAACGTTTTTCTTCAAGCGCGATCTGCGCGCACGGAAGCTGCGGGCTCGCGGATCAAAGGCGTCACGAATTCCGTCCGCAAACAAATTGGCGGCCAGAACCAGCGCAACCATGAATACAAAAGCCGACGCAAAGGGCCACCACACCACCGGGTCGCGGCTCATTTCATTGCGGGCGTAATTGATCATGCCGCCAAAGCTGTTCATGGAAGGGTCAACGCCCACGCCCACCAGCGCCAGCACCGCCTCATAAAGAATGAGCGACGAAAACTCAAGCACGGTGACGATCAACATCAGGTGCGCTACGTTGGGGAATATGTGCCGCAGCATGATGACGGAATTCTTGACACCGAAAGCATCCGCCGCCTGTACGTACTCCAGCTCACGCACTTTCAAAGTCTCCGCACGCAGCAGCCGGCACAAGCCCGCCCAGCCGGTCAAACCCAACACCGCACAGAGCAGAAACAGCTTCAGGTCAGCACGTTCTGCCGCCGTTTCAAAGAGCTCGGCGTTCTTGTCGAGAAACACCTGAACCATCAAGACGCAAGCGGCGATCAGCAAGATATTCGGTATGGACGACAAGACGGTGTAGATGTACTGGACCGCGTCATCAACCCAGCCGCGAAAGTAGCCCGCCAAAATGCCCAGCACCACCGCCAGTGGCAGCGTGAACAGCGTAGACAAAGCACCGATCACAAATGCCGTGCGAATGCTTTTCAGCGTTTGATACAGCACATCGTTGCCCGTGACGTCAGTGCCCAACACGTGATAGTGGCTCATCAATGCCACGACGGCGCCGACCAACATGCACACCGCCGCTAAAGTCAAATGGGCCCAACGCCATGGAACTGGCGTGTGCCCGCCGGCCACGTCAGCCAGGGTGCGGCCCCAGGCCACGCCCGAGCGCTGGGCCAGAAGCACCGTCAGCAGCGACGCGAGAAGTACCGCAGCCCCCAGGCCAGCCAGCGCGCCGGCGCCGCCGCGCAACAACACATCGCCAGCCCACTCGCCGGCTGGATCTTTCAGGTGATCCCCGCCATGCAAGAGGCGCGGAGCCTGACGCACCACCTGCCCGCGCACTTCCTCGGGCTCTTTGGTGAAACCTTGGTAGGCCAGTGGCAGCGAATAGGTTTTTTCTCGTGAATCAATCAAATGCTGCAGGGCTGCATCCAGTAGCGAAGTGACCTGCGTGTCGTAGGCTACATCCGCCGCAGCTGCGGGCTCTGCTCCGGGCTTGGAAGGCAGGGCCCGCCGAAAGTGCACGCTGTCAGCCAAGGTCATCAACATGAATGCCAGCAACACCACGCCCGAACACAGCGCCGGTGCCTGCTGAAAAACCTTGGACCAATTGGCGCGCAGGTTGGGCCGGCGAACAACGAGCACCGCATAAACCAAGATGCTCAAACAGAGCAACCAGACTGCAGCATCCGTCCACAACAACACGGGTTTGATGGCGCCCATGCTCGCGGCCTCAGCTCAGGCGCACACGCGGGTCGACCCACGTGTACGCAATGTCGATCAAGATGTAGGTGGCGATGTACAACACCGAACCGACAAACACCATGGTCCGCACGATAGCGAAGTCTTGTTTGCCAATGGCTTCAATCACATAGGCGCCCAAACCAGGGATACCGAAGAAACCTTCAAACACCAGGCTGCCCATAAAGACATACGGCAGATACCCACCTGCGCTGGTGATGATGGGAATCAAGGCATTGCGCAGCACGTGTTTGAACATCACCACGGTTTCCGGCAAACCTTTGGCGCGTGCGGTGCGCACATAGTCTTTGCCAATTTCTTCCAGGAACATCGCGCGGTACAGCCGTGCTTCGGTGCCCAGCCGCGAGATCACCGACAAGATGACCGGCAGCACCAAAAAGCGCGCCACATCCCAGCCTTGCGCATAACCCGAGATGGGTACCAGCTTGAGCAGCCGAGCAAACAAGAACTGGCCCACGATGATGTAGAACAAAGCCGAGATCGACAGCATCAGCACCAGGCTGACCACGCCCAACAAGTCAAGCCGCGTGTGGCGGAACATCACCAGCAGCAGCGCCAGCGCCGTGCTGGCCAGCACCTGCAACACGAAAATAGGCAGCGCCAGCTTGATACTGACGACCATGCGCTGCGCCACCTCGTGTCCGATATCGCCCGCGCTTTCACTGTCAGCCCGGCCAAAGTTGAGCGTGAAGAGTGAAACCGACCGGGTCCAGAAAATCGTGTCTGTGAATTGCGCAGCGCCTTCGCGCTGGCTGTTGACCAGAAGCGGCTTGTCGTAACCGCGCTCGGCTTTCCACTTGCTGATGAGTTCGGGCGTTACACGCTTGCCGCCAATGTTCATGCGCGCCATGTCGTCTGGCGTGTTCACTGCAAAGAACAGAAGGAAGGTGGCCAAGTTGACACCCAGCAGCACCAGCAATCCATAAAGCAAACGGCGAACAACGAAGGGCAGCATGAAGATGCTTTCAGCGGTCAGCGCTCAGGACACCACATGGCCGCGCCCGGTGATGCGGTCACGGCGCTGCAAAGCACGCCGCGCAATCAACACCACGGCCGCAAGCACAGCGGTGATCAGCGCCAGCGGCCACCAAACCGGTTTGTTCCAGTCAGCCAGCGCGGCTGTGCGGCGCGGCACATCCAGGCGGATGTAGCGCCCAAAGTCACGCAGCAAGATGGCAGGCTTGACATTACTGACCCAGCCGTGAACAGCCACCGACGAATACGGAAAGAAGCCAAAAGTGGCAGGCACATCGGCACGCAATATTTGGATCATCTCGTCGATCACCGCCTGCTTCTGCGGGCCCTCGTCCAGGAGCTTGAGTTGGTTGAACAAGCGGTCGTAGGCTGGGTTCTGGTAATTCGACGTGTTCTCGCCGTCGGACACACTTTTGGCATTGGGGCCGTAATAGAGGAACAAGAAATTCTCAGCGTCGGGGTAATCGGCCAGCCAGCCCAGCCAAAACACCTGGTGTTTGCCCTTGCGCACTTTGTCCTGAAACTGGTTGTTGTCGGTGGCCCGCACCTCCAGTTGGATGTCCAGTTTGGCAAATTGCCGCACCACCCAGTCGATCTCGGGCTTGCGCTCAGGTGTGGGCGGCGCGTAGTAGTCGTAGTTGATGACCAAAGGCTTACCGGTCTTCACATCTCGGCCGTTAGGGTAGCCGGCCTCCACCATCAAGGCTTGCGCTTCTTCAATGGGGCGCCGAACGGTTTTGCCATTCACCAGCTTGTGCGTCACAGGGTTCATGCCGTCGGCCGATGTTTGGCGCGATCCCGGAATGCCATCGGGCAAAGGGCTCATGGCCGTGGGGCCAGCCTTTTTGGGGAAAACCTGCGAATACTCGTCCCAGTCAATGGCAATGGCCAAAGCCTGACGCAGCTTGCGCGCGCGCTCCTTTGATATTTTGTCGGGCCCGCCGCCCAACACCGGGTCCATCATGTTGAACCCCAGGAAATAGCTGCCCACGTCGCTGTACTGCGGGAAGTCCATGCCGCGCTGTTGGTAGAGCGCACGAACGCGCTCAGAGTCTTGCGCTTCAACACGGAAGTGCACACCCAGGTCGGGACGCTCAAAAACCTCAAAGTCCAAGTAGCCGTCCCGAAATTTATTCTTGCGCGGCGTTTCCTCTCGCTCCACCACCGATGTGATGCCGTCGATGAAGGGTGTGGGCTTGCCGCAGTCGCGCAGGCGGCCCAGCTTTTCGTCCTCAGGCATACCTTCGCACGGATACGGTTCACCCCGGTAGTTGGGGTTGCGCACCATGGTGATGCGCCGATCCTTTTCAAATTCAGTCACCATGAAAGGCCCAGTGCCGACAGGCCACAGGTCCAAACTCAAACCCACTGCCGCCATGCCGGGCTGCGCGTAAAAGGCATCCGCCTCCCAGGGCACGGGCGCCATGAAAGTCATCTGCATCCAGTATTTCCACTGCGGGTACTTGCCTTTGATGCGAATACGCAGCAGGTGTTTTTCAGGGGCCGTGGCCCCGGCCAAAGGCCAGAGCCTGAAGTCGAGAAAGGGCTTGTCCAGGCTGGCTTTATCCAGGCCGGCTTGCAGCTGTTGATCTTCCGCAGCAACGAGCGCCCCGTACTCTTTCAGGCCAAGGACATACTCGGAAAAAATGCCGAAGATGGGCGCCGTGATGCGCGTGGTGGCATGACGCTTGAGCGCGTAGACGAAGTCCTCGGCCACCAGCTCACGTGTGCCCACGTGCTCGAAGTCTTGCGGGCGCCGGCGATCGCCCAGAGCGCCGGGCTGCATGGTGTGGTAACGGTGCTTGCCCTGCTCGTCAACGGCAAATGCAGGGTGCGGCTGAAACAGCACGCCCTTCTTGATGGGCACGTCGTAAACGCTTTCAGCGACGAGCTCGCCGGGCGCATCGGCTGGCAGTGGCTTGCCGGCCGCGTCCAGGTAAAGCGGTTGCACCACCGCTTCAGCCGTCTTGGGCACCAGTTGATAGGGCCGCTTCAGGTAGTGGTAGCCATACAGCGGCTCGTAGACTTGGTAGGTGACCAAGGTGTCGTTCGACCAATACGACGCGGTCGGGTCCACGTGCCGAGGCGTGTTCTCGACCATGGCGGAGTAGATGACGTTCTTTGTCTCGGCTCCAGCCTCCCAAGGGCTGTTGCCACAGCCCAGCAGGCTGAGCAACACGCCCAGCAACAGCACAAAATTTTTAAACAGCATGCCCAGTTTCTCCGACGCGCTGCTACCAACCGATGAGGGCCTGGCGGCCTTCAACCAGCAATTGCACGCGCCGACCGACCGGCAGGGTGACCTTGGTCGCCACGTGGCCAAACGGCAGGCCTGTCAAGATGGGCACGGCTGTTCTGGCGCGCAGCTCAGCCACCACGGTCTTGAGCGTGAATCCACGATCAAGTGGCGACTTCTTCCAATGGCTGAAATGACCCAACACCACGGCGCTTTGCGCATCGATCACGCCAGCATGCAGCAAATGCAGCAAGTTGCGTTCAACCCGATACGGGTGTTCGTTCACATCCTCCAGAAACAAGACACCATTCTTGATACGCGGCATGTGGGGCGTGCCGACCATGGTGCAGATGACGGACAAGTTGCCGCCCCAAAGCACGCCGCGCCGCTCCAGACCGCCGAAGCCCTCTTCGGTCTTGAAACCCACAGCCTCCAGCTCACCTGACATGGCTTCAGCAAAGCAGTCTTGAGTGACTTCATCAACGACCTCGCCGCCCCAATCGTCCAGCGCCATCGGCCCGGCCCAACCCGACACCTTGCTGTGGGCGAGCATGCCCAGGTGCAAGGCCGTGAGGTCGCTGTGGCCCACCCATCGTGTGCCGTTCTCAACACTTTGCGCCAGCAGCCGCCAGTCGATGCGGTCGAGCAGGCGACTCAAGCCATACCCGCCCCGCGTGGCCATGGCCACTGAGGGCGAGGCACGGGCCACCCGGTGCAAAGCGTCCAGGCGCGTGAGATCGTCACCGCCAAAGCGTTGATGGCGCGCCGTGGCGGCGGCGTCCACTGCAAGGTCGAATCCCAAACCTGTCAGGCGCTTGACGGCCAGCTTCAGGGGTGCAAGTTTGGGCACCACGCCAGCCGGCGTAAACAAGGTCAAGCTGCAATTCGGTTCAGGTTTACGGGCCATCATGGAAGCGGGGGCGGATCAACAAGACCCGCCGGCCATTGTGCGTCTTCCGAGGCCTCGCCCGAATAAAGGGGGGGCGGTTGCACCAAACGGCTTGGGTCAGCAAGGCCTTCTGGGCGCTTTCGCTTCGCATCACGCCTTTGCGAAAAAAATGCGCGCAAGAGATCGCCGCAGGGCTGCGCCAGCACGCCGCCGGTCACCCGAGTTTGGTGGTTCAGAGTGCGGTATGAAAACAGGTCCAAGACCGAGCCCGCCGCGCCGGTCTTGGGGTCTGGCGCACCGAATACCACCCGCTTCAAGCGCGCATGCATCAAAGCCATCGCACACATGGCGCAGGGCTCGAGGGTCACAACCAGGGTGCAATCGGGCAGGCGGTAGTTGCCCACCAGCTGAGCCGCCTGGCGCAGCGCGACGATTTCGGCATGAGCACTGGGGTCGTGCGTGGTAATCGGGCGGTTGTAGCCTGTAGCCAGTACCTGTTGCGCCCCATTCACTTCGCGCAACACCACGGCACCAACGGGCACTTCACCACAAAGTTGGGCATTTAAGGCCTGGTCCAATGCCAAGCGCATGGCCCAATCGTCGGCCACGGTGGTTTCAGGCGCGGTGTCTTGGCGCTGGGTTTCAGAGTTCAAAAGTGCAAATCTGCTTGAGTTGACAGGCCCATACATTCTCACGCTGGTGTCAGCGAAGCCATTAACGCTTCAAGTGTTGTTCCCCAGCATCAAGAGGTGCAACATCGCTTGCGCTGGCTTTAACCACCACTTACAAATACCCCCCGGATTTGAGGATGGCCCTCGAGTCCCCCTGGGAGTCGGCGACCGTCGCCAATGAACGATCGAGGAGCGTTTTGTGATGAAGAAAGCATTCTGCGCACGTAACCCTATGTGGCGTGCAATTTGGGGTAGCAGCCTGATGTTGGCTGCGGCAACGGTACAAGCCGGCAAAGTAGCCGACTCGCACGGCAACGAAGCCTACGACTCGGCCGCCGAATGCGACGCAGCGGTCGCGGCAGGCACGGCCAAGTTCTACAAGTCCTTCACCGAATTTCCGCCGCTCAAGCGCGCCGGTGAAGCCGACGTCAAGGTCATGAAATTGGGCCAACTGCCCGGTTTTGAGAGTGGCGCTTGCGACCGCGGCACGGGTCGTCGCAACGACCGTGACGGCGTTGCCGGACAACTGATTGGCCGCTGGGTGCCGTTCAGCCCCGAAATGTCTGTCAATGTCTACATGGACGCTCAGGGCCGCACCGTGCGCGCCACCATGCAGCAATGCGACAACAATTTCTCCACCGACATGCCTCGGCCTGTGGGTTCGCAGCGTGTCGCTGCAGCACCCGCTCCGCAAGGCACCGGCTCCGACTGCTACGCCTACGTGCTGACGCCGGCCAAGTTCGAGACCAAAACCGAACAAGTGCTGAAGGTCGCTGCTACCAAGCGCTACGAGCCCGTGCCAGGGACGTTCAAAACCGTGACCGAGCAAGTCCTGGTGACGCCAGAACTGAAGCGCCAGATTCCCATTCCGGCCACCTACAAAGACGTTTCAGAGCGCGTGATGGTTCGCCCGGAGTCGTTCCGTGAAGAGCCCATCGAAGCCACGTTCAAGAACGTCAGCGAGCGTGTCTTGGTCAAGGCCGAGAGCAAGCGCGTGGAAGTGATTCCTGGCACCTTCAAAACCGTGACTGAGCAAGTCATGGTGACGCCCGAGCGCAAAGAGCTGAAAGTGATTCCAGCCGTCTACGGCGAGAAAGAAGAAACCGTGTTGGATCGCCCGGCGACCACTCGCGTTGAAACCATTCCCGCCACCTACAAGACCACGGCCGACAACGTGCTGGTGCGTGCCGAGTCGCTGCGTTATGAGCCCATCGCCATCCCGCTGCGCACAGTGTCAGAGCAAGTTTTGTCGCGCGAAGCCAGCCAACGCCTTGTGGCCAACAAGTCGACTTTGAAGACCGTGACTGAGCAGGTTCAGGTCAAAGAAGCCGGCAAGCGCCTGGTTGAAGTGCCTGCCGTGTACGAAACCGTGACCGAGCGCGTTCAGGTCACTGATTCGTACAAGCAATGGAAACGCGGCAGTGCCTACATTGGCCGCGCCATCGACGTGCGCCCCCTGCGCAGCTTTGTGGTGGGTCGCGACGGCAAGGTCGACGGCGTTGCAGTGGATGTGGCCGGCGCGAGTGCCGACAACACCCGCTTGGACGATGACGTGATGTGCCTGGTGGAAATTCCTGCGACGTTCCAAACGCTCACTCGTCAAGTCCTGAAGACGCCGGCCACGGTTCGCGAGGAAGTCATTCCTGCGCAATTCGCTACCGTGACGCGCAGTGTGGTGGACCAACCTGCCACGACCAGCACGCAAGACGTGCCGGCTCAGTATCAAACGGTGACCCGCCGTGTGATCGACATCGACAAGATGAAGGCCGACGGCTTCAAGTTTGACGACAAAGGCAACATCACCGCAACGCCTTCGGGCGAGCGTGTGCTGCGTGCTTCTGCCGTTGCCGCGCTGGCTGCTGGCGGTGGTGCTGGCGCTGCGGGCGCAGGTGGTGCAGCAGGTGCAGCAGCCGCTGGCAAGGCCGGCGGTGCGCAGTCGGGCGAAGAAGGCTATGTGCGCGAAATTCGCGTGCCGGCCGAATACCGTACCGTGAACGTTCAAGTGGTGGATCGCCCTGCCACGGTGCGCACGGTTGAAGTGCCCGCCACCTACAAGACAGTCAAGACCACGGTAGTCACCTCGCCGGCCAAGACCGAAGAAATCGTGATTCCTGCGGTGTTCCAGACGGTGTCGCGTCAAGTGGTTGACCAAGCGCCGTCCAGCCGTGATATCCCGATTCCTGCTGTTTATGCCAACGTTGAAAAGCGCGTGGTGGACACACCGGCTTCGACCAGGAAGATTCCGGTGCCTGCGGTGTTTGAGACCGTCACCCGCCGTGTGATCGACCAGCCCGCCAGCTTCCGCGAAGAGGTCATTCCGGCGGTCTACAGGACAGTTTCGCGCCAAGTGGTGGATACCGCTGCCAGCGTGCGCGAAGTGGATGTGCCTGCGCAGTACGAAACGCTGAGCTACCGTACCAAGGTGGCCGAGGGCAAGACTGAGCAGCGCGCCATCCTGTGCGACACCAACGCCACACCAGCCAAGATCTCCGAGATCCAGCAAGCGCTGAAGTCCGCCGGGTTTGATCCGGGCCCGATCGACGGCCAACTGCGCGCCTTGACCATGCAAGCGGTCAATTCGTACCAGCAGTCCAAGGGTCTGCCGGTTGACGGCTACCTGAACCTGGAAACGGTCAAGTCGCTGGGCGTTACGCCCCGCTGATCCTCAGGCTGCCGGAAGGCAGCTCATCAGAACAGCAAGGCCCCGGCTCATACCCGGGGCTTTTTTTTGCCCAATGCCGAAATCAAGCCCTACTTTCTCGACTCCTTTCGGACCGATGGCGCTCGAGGGGTCGATTAGAGTTGCCAGGAAATGATTCTCCAAGGCTAACCATTGAAGCTGGCTTACCTGATGAACTCGTACCCCATTACGAGCACCACCTTCATTCGCCGGGAAATTGAGAGCCTGGAGCAGCTCGGCTTACCGGTCACACGTTACGCGGTGCGGCATTGGGACGGCAAATTGGTCGATCCTGCGGACATGGCGGAAACCGCGCGCACTCATTACCTGCTGACAGGCAACCTCAAGAACCTGATCCTCAGCTTTTTCTCGGTGGCACTGGCGCAACCCCTGAGCTTCCTCAAGGGGCTGAGCCTGTGGTTGAAGGTTTGCCGAAATGCTGGTGCCCTGGACGTGCGGCTGGTCGCTTACCTGCTTCAGGCGACCTATTTCCTTCGCCGCGCGCGCGCCGACGCTATCGACCACGTGCATGTGCACTTCTCCACCAACGCCACCACGGTGGCCATGCTGGCGCATCGCATGGGCGGGCCGGGGTACAGCTTCACAGCCCACGGTCCGGACGAGTTTGTAGACCCCACCGCAGCCAGCTTGCACTTGAAGGTTGAGCAGGCGCGCTTCGTGGTGGCGATTTCAAACTACTGCAAGGTCTTGCTGGTGCGCTTCAGCAGCTATGCGTTCTGGGACAAGATCGTCATCTCGCATTGCGGCTTGAAGATGGACGAGTTTGAAGCCAATACCGCCTTCAGCGAGAGCAACCAAGACTTGGTGTGCGTCGGGCGGCTGTGCCCTCAAAAGGCGCAATTGCTCTTTCCGCAGGCCGTAGCCGCTATCAAGGATGAATTTCCGAACCTTCGCGTGCACTTGATTGGCGATGGCGAATCTCGGCAGGCGCTAGAGGCCGAAATCAAGCGGCTGGGCGTGGAGACATTCTTTGTTTTGCACGGGTGGACAGCCAACAGCGAAGTTCGACAACGCATCGCTCAAGCACGCGCCTTCTTATTACCCAGTTTTGCCGAAGGCTTGCCCGTGGCCATCATGGAGGCGTTTGCGCTTGGGCGGCCCGTGATCTCGACCTACATAGCGGGCATCCCAGAGTTGGTTGATGCCTCTTGCGGCTGGATGATCCCGGCTGGCTCAATCGAGGACATCAGCGCAGCCATGCGCGCCGCGTTGCGAACGCCCGTTGAACAACTTGCGCGCATGGGCCAAGAAGGCCGGCGGCGTGTTGATGCTGCGCACAATTTGCAAACTATTGCGCCGGCTCTCGCTGCGGCATTTGCGCGCTACGCCAAGAGCTGAAGGCCCGCCACGCGGGCGCTGCCGCCGGTGCAACAGCATCACTGCGCGGTCGGGTTTGAACATCTTGTTACCCTCACGGCTTGCTGTACGTCGCAGCAAATCCAACTGAGGAGAACTTCAACATGCGCATTTCAAATCGGCTGGCTTTGGCTGCCGCAGCGGCCCTGTCCTTGGCGGCCTGCACGACGACACCCAGTACCGGTCCCATGAGTTTTTTCATCACCAGCGTCGGCAGCGGCAAAGGCGGCGACCTCGGGGGCTTGTCCGGTGCAGACAGCCATTGCCAGAAGCTGGCCAGCGCTGCGGGTGCCGGTGGCAAGACCTGGCGCGCTTATCTCAGCGTGCCAGGCGCGTTCCCATCGGCCACCAACGCTGCGGGCGTGCCTGCAATCAATGCAAGGGACCGCATCGGTGCTGGCCCCTGGTTCAACGCCAAGGGCGAATTGATCGCACGCGACGTGGTGCACCTGCACAACGGCAACAATTTGAGCAAAACCACCGCCTTGGACGAACGCGGCCAAATCATTAAAGGCCGTGGTGACACCCCCAACGAACACGACATCCTGACGGGCTCGCGCGCCGATGGCACGGCCTTTGCGCCGCAAACCGACACCACCTGCAAAGCCTGGACCAGCAGCAGCGAAGGTTCGGCCATCGTGGGCCACCACGACCGCACCGGCCCATTGGCCGAAAACTGGGCGCGGTCTTGGAACTTCTCGCACCAGTCCGCCGGCTGCAGCCAACAGAACCTGATCTCAACGGGTGGTTCAGGTCGTCTGTACTGCTTCGCGAGCAACTGATCTGCTTACCGCCTGAGTTCAGCGGCCAGCAGCTTCCTTAAGCGGGCTCCAAAAAGCGGGCACGCAGCACCGCAATATCAGCGTCACTCAGTGCCAGTGAATGGCGCAGGTAGGTCTGCGTTCCGCCGAATTCCTCATCCATGAGCTGCCAGACCGCCGTCAAGTATTGCGGGCGAACGCCCCACAGGGCACGCCCGGCGCCTTCCGTTCCATGGGCGAAGGCGCTGTGGGCGGGTCGATAGAACTCGTTGGTCAGCAGAAAGTCTTGCATCACGTCAGCACGCGAAACACCCAGCGCTGACAACAGCAGTGCAGCGGCCACGCCCGTGCGGTCTTTGCCGGCGGTGCAGTGAAATACCAAAGGCTGCTGCGCCGCCAGAAGCTGATCAAAGAATGATCGCAAGCGCGACGTTTGCAGGCGGACGATGTTGCGGTAGAGCTCTTCCATCAAAGCCGCTACGCTCTCTTCGTCAAGAAACTGGCCCGCGTTCACAAGCTCTTGCATGCGCTGAACCACCGTGGGCTCGATGCTCAAATGCACACGCTCCACGCCGTCCAATTGATAGGCTGCAGCCGCGCTTTCTTGCACGCCACGAAAGTCGATGGCGACACCAAGGCGGCGCGTACGAAGCTGTGCAAGGTCAGCGGCCGTCAATTGCCCCAGATGGTCTGAGCGGTACACGCGCCCCCAGCGCACTGGGCGCTCAGCATGCCCAAGATAACCACCCAGATCGCGAAAATTGCTGGTCCCTTGAAGCGTTACGAGTCGCTGCTGTTTTGTGCTCATACGCCCCATTCTCGGGCTTCTATTAAATTTCACGGCGCTACCTGGAATTGCTCCCGACAATGCACCGATGGCAAAGCCCACCATTCTGTTGACTGGTTTTGAACCCTTTGATGGCGCGCCGAGCAACCCGTCGTGGGCCTTGGCGCAAGCCCTACACGGGCACACCATTGCCGGCGCGCGGGTGCAGGCGCAGCAGTTACCTTGTGCTTTTGGCCACGCCTTGGACGTCGTTCGAGCGGCACTGCGCACGCACCAGCCGCAACTGGTGCTGGCCCTGGGGCTGGCCGCGGGCCGTGCCGAAATGTCGGTGGAACGCGTAGCCATCAATGTGGACGATGCACGAATTGCAGACAACCTCGGCGCGCAGCCCATCGACAGCCCGGTGGTTGCCAAGGGCCCGGCCGCTTACTTCAGCACCCTACCCATCAAAGCCATGGTGGGCAGCATGCAGCGCGCCGGCGTGCCGGCTGCGGTATCGCAAACTGCGGGCACCTTTGTCTGCAACCACGTGTTCTACGGGCTGATGCACCTGCTGCGTCGCAAACGAGGCGTGCGCGCGGGCTTCATGCATGTGCCCTTGTTCCTTGACGATACTTGGGCTGCGGGGTCGTCCGGTTTGAGCTGGGAGACACAGCGCCAGGGCGTTGAGCTGGCATTGGACACCGCTTGGAACACCGCTGAAGATGAGCAGGCAACCGGCGGTGCCATCTTCTGAACCCGCAGTGAGCTGGTTACCACAAGCGCAGCACACACTTTGACCGAGAATCGCGCGTCCTTTTTGTATCGCCCTCAGAAGCCGATACCGATACCAACCGACCCCACCCGCCATGTCCGAAAATTCCACCAGCCCAGCAACCATCGCAGGTGCACCCGACCGCCTGTCAACCGACCCGCGCAGCCCGCACTACAACGCCGCCGTTTTCGAGCGCGATGTCGGCATCCGTTTTAACGGCAAAGAACGTTTTGATGTGGCCGAATATTGCATCAGCGAAGGCTGGATCAAAGTGCCCTCAGGCAAGACCCTGGACCGCAAGGGCAACCCTTTGCTGTTGAAACTCAAGGGTCCGGTGGAGGCCTTCTTCCGTTGATGTCTCGCCGAGCCTCGAAGGCTGCATCACCAAGGTATTGCACATTGAACGTCAGCCCCGGGCGCGCCCTGCCGGCCATCTTTACCCTGTCCACTCTGACCCTGGGCAGCTTGGCGCTGCTCGCCACGCCTGCCGGCGCGCAACAGGCTTTGATGGGATCAAGCGACAGGCCTGCCATGAGCAGCACGAATATCGATACGAAAAGCAGCGCAGACATCGCCGCTGGAGAAACCATCATCGTGACCGGCTCGGTCCTGGCGCGCCGGCTGGACGACGCACCCTATTCGATCAGCACGGTCGGGCGCGACGCCCTTCGCGCGGCGGGCCCGATGATGAATCTCAGCGAGGCCTTGGGCCGGGTGCCGGGCCTTTCGGTGAACAACCGCTCCAACTTTGCTCAAGACTTGCAAATCACCTCCCGCGGATTTGGCTCACGCGCCACCTTTGGTGTGCGCGGTGTGCGGCTCTATGCCGACGGCATTCCTGCCAGCGGGCCCGACGGCCAGGGGCAGGTTTCGCACATGGACATCGCTGGCGCCAGCCGTGTGGAAGTGCTGCGCGGCCCGTTCTCCGCTTTGTACGGCAACGGCTCGGGTGGCGTCATTTCAGTCTTCACGGCGCCTGTCAAGGCCAACGAGTGGGAACTGGATGCAGATGTCGGCAGCTATGGCCTGCGCCAAGCCCGCGCCAGCGCGGCAGCGCGGCTGGCACCGGGCTTGGATCTGCGCGCCAGCCTGTCGGGTGCACAAATCGAAGGTTTCCGCCCACACAGCGCGGCGGACAAACGCCAAGCCCAGGCACGCCTGTCTTGGGCTGGCGAGCGCGACACCGTCAGCTTTGCCTTGAATGCCCTGGACCAACCCGCGCAAGATCCGCTGGGCTTGACGCGGGATCAATTCCTCCTTGGCCCTGACCAAGTGGCGTCGGTAGCCACGCAGTTCAATACGCGCAAAACACAAGACCAGCAACAGCTGGGCGCGCACTGGCTGCACCGCTTTGACGAAGGTGTGTTGCGCGAGGCCAGCCTGGCCGCATACGCCGGGAATCGATCCGTAACCCAATGGTTGGCCATTGCGGCGGCCACACAAGGCAATGCGCGCCACGGCGGTGCTGTGGTTGATTTCGACCGTCGTTTTGAAGGCCTGGAAACGCGTTGGCGTTGGGCTTTTGAGAACCTGGACTTCACTGCAGGGGCAGCCCTGGACCGCCAGACCGACGCTCGCCGCGGTTTTGAGAACTTCACGGGCACGGGCAGCAGCCAGGTTTTGGGCGTCATCGGTCGATTGAGAAGAGACGAACTCAACTTGGCTGATTCGCGCGACGGCTTTGCCCAACTCGAATGGAAGCCCCGACCCGACTGGATTTTGTCCGCAGGCTTGCGCAGTGGCCGCGTGCAACTCTCGGCGCGTGACGCCTACCTGAGCAACGGTGACGACTCCGGCGCCCTTGCCTACAACTACACCACGCCCGTGCTCGGTGCCCGTTGGCAGGCCAGCCCGCAATGGCAGTTTTTTGCCAGCGTGGCTCAGGGAAGTGAATCGCCCACGTTGGGCGAGTTGGCCTACCGCGCCGATGGAACGGGTGGCTTCAACACCGCGCTCAAAGCCCAGCGCAGCGAACAAGCGGAAGCCGGCCTGCGCTGGCGCGGCCAAGGCCTGCGCGTGGACCTGACGGCCTTTGCCATCCGCACAGCAGATGAAATCGGCGTGGCCACCAACAGCAGCGGCCGATCAGCCTTTCAAAACGTCGGCCGCACGGCCCGCGAAGGTTTGGAGCTGGCGGGTGAAGCCACGCTGGCGTCGCCTTGGGCCCTGCAATGGTCAGCCAGCGCCTTGCGCGCACGCTACCGCGACGGTTTTCTCACCTGTGCAGCCCTTCCCTGCGCTGCGCCCACAGCAACCGTGGCTGCCGACAACCGCATTGCAGGCGCCGTGCCCACACAGGCTTGGGCCAGCCTGAACTGGCACAACAGCCAATGGGGCGCTTGGGGCCTTGAATTGAAAGCCACGGGCGGCTACTACGCCAACGATCGCAACACCGCATCGGCCGCTGTGGCGGGCCACAGTGTGGCCGCCTTGCGATGGAGCAAAACCACGCGGCTGGGTAACGGCGGGCCGCGGTTGGAGTGGCTGGTGCGCATTGACAACCTCACGGGCCAGCACTACGCGGGCAGTGTCATCGTCAACGACGCCAACGAACGCTACTTCGAGCCCGGCGCACCGCGCAGCCTGCTGCTTGCGCTGCGCTTGATGGACGGGTTCTGATGGTCGAGGCTTGAAGCCTGGTTATCGCAATCGCCGGTAAAGCGTATTTCGGCTGACACCTAACTGCTTGGCAGCAGCCGAAATATTGCCACCGGATTCTTGAAGCGCGCGCGCGATGGCATCGCGCTCAAGCTCTTGCAGGGGCTTGTGAACCATGTCTTCCTGGTTCCTGGAAGCAGCGCCAAGGGCCTGCGCCCGTGCAGCCCTCGTTTCATCCAAAAAGTCCTCAGGCAGATGCTCGATGCAGATCTGGCCCTCAGAGCCTGCCATTACGCACGCCGCCCTCAAGACATTGAACAACTGCCGCAGATTGCCGGGCCAGTCATGGCCTTGAATCAAGGATTGCACTTCGTCATCCAAGCCGACATCGCGGCCGCCTTCAAATGCATCGAGCATTCGCCGCGCAAGCACGGACACGTCAGCACGCTCGCGCAGAGCCGGCACCCGGACGGCCAAGCCGTTCAGACGGTAGTAAAGGTCTTGCCTGAAACCATGCACATCAACCAGCTCGCGCAGCTGGACTTGCGTGGAGCAAATGATGGCCGGCGGCGTGGCGTGGGGTTCGTCCAGCAAACGCAGCAACTGAATTTGCAGCGGTGCGGGCATGTCTCCAATTTCGTCAAAGAACAAGGTACCCCGCTGGGCCTTCTGAAACAGGTCGCCCAAGGACACCGTTTCCGACCGGCAACAGACCGCGACAAACGGCTGCCGCGCACGCAATGATTCCGCATGAATGGCCCGCGCAAGCCACTCCTTGCCGGTGCCTGTTTCGCCGCAGAGCAGAACGGGAATGGCGGTGTCTTTGACAAGCTGCAACCTGCCCAGCAGGGCGTCAACTTCCGGGTCGCCAGTCTGTAGGTCAGTCAATCCTAGCGGCGCAGGCTCGGCAGCGTTGGCGCATGTGAGTGGGGTCAATGGAGTCAGTGGGCTCGCTAGGGTTGTTGAAGTCGCAGGACCCGCTGTGCTGGCGGCGGCTGCCGCAGCGTCGGCCACTTGACTCCACACGGGCCAGTCGAAGCGCGCCAGCACATGGAAGTGGCGCGCCGGCCCCGAACTCAGGGCCAAAGGCGTTGCCAGCGGCGACCGAAAGTGATCGACCAAGGCGCCCACATGGGTACCGAACAATGAAGTCAAAGTCTGCATGCGCAACGCAGAACTGCTCAACCCCAGCTCATCCAGCGCACTGCGGTTAGCGCCAACGATGCGGCCGTCTGGGGTGACCGCCAGAATGCCCTCCATCAAGGTGCCGATGAAACCCAACTTGCTGTGAAAGTGCAGACGCATGGCGTGGCGGTGGTGATCGGTTAGCCACTGGTTCTCGATCATGCGCGCCGACATCTTCACCAGCGCCATGGTGTGCTGGTGGTAGCTGCGCCGGTCGCCCGACACATCCAGCACGCCCAGAATGTTGCCGCGTGGGTCCATGATGGGCGCGGCCGAACAGGTCAAAAAATGATTGGCATGCAAGAAGTGCTCGTCGGCGTGAACCAGCGTCGGGCCCTCAGACACAAGCGCCGTGCCCACCGCATTGGTGCCCTTGCAGGCTTCTGACCAATTCGCGCCGGGAGCCAGCGCCACCTTGGCGGCGCGCTCGAGAAAGTCATCGTCCCCAATGGAATGGATGACCGTGCCGGTTGCATCCGTCAGCACCACCATGTTGCTGGTGTTGACGATTTGCTCATACAGCATTTCCATGACCGGGGCGGCATGACCATGCAGACGCAGATTGCGTTCGCGCGCCACAGACATGTCGCTTCGGCCCAGCAAGCTGAAGTCCGGGCTGTCAATGCGCGACAAACCGAGGGCCAAGCAGCGCTCGTGTGATTGGTCGATGAGATTGACGTGGTCGCCGGACAAAGACAGCGCCGCAGCGATGGGCCGGGAGCGCTCTAAGCTGCGGCGGGCACGTTGTTGCAGTGCGGCAGCGGGTTGGTTGGCCATGCGCAGGTCTCCTCGTCTTGTGCGCCGATGCTCCGGCCTTTGATTCTGACGCAGCTGGCAATCGTTCGCAGCAAACGCTGCGTCTGCACACCCTGCTGACAAAACGTTGTCAGCAGGGCCCGGGCACCATCTCGTCCTGTCAACCCAACGCTCTGCAGCAGAGCACTTTCAACAGGAGTTTGAGATGAAACATGAAACGAACAACGCCACCAAGTGGTTTGAAATTCCGGTGCGCGACATGGAACGTGCCCAACGTTTTTATGAAGCCGTGCTGGCGCAGCCCATGCGCCGCGAGCAGATGGGACCGCACACGCTGGCGGTCTTCTCCTACGACGAGGCTGGCGTTGGTGGTTGCTTGATGTCGGGCAGCGACGTGGCGGCCCCGTCCGAAAGCGGCAGCTTGGTTTACCTCAATGCCGAACCCGCGCTGGACGTCGTTCTGGCCCGCGTCGCCGCAGCAGGCGGCGCGGTTACTCTGCCACGCACCGCGCTGCCACCCGGCATGGGCTTTTTTGCGCACGTGCGCGACAGCGAGGGCAACCGCGTGGGCCTGCACGCCATGGCCTGAGCCCGCGCGCCGCCTGAGTTGTGGCACGTTGTAACGTTAAGCTGTATCCATGCGCCGCGCCGATCGCCTCTTTCAACTGGTTCAACTGATTCGTGGTCGGCGCCTGTCAACCGCGGACTTCTTGGCGCAGCGGCTGGAAGTTTCGATGCGCACGGTCTACCGCGATGTGGCTGATCTGCAGCACCAGGGCGTGCCCATTGAGGGCGAAGCCGGCGTGGGCTACCGCATGCGCGCCGGCTTCGACCTGCCACCACTGATGTTCACGCACGCAGAAGCACAAGCCCTGGTCGCCGC
This sequence comes from Rubrivivax sp., assembly GCA_965249635.1. Classification (GTDB taxonomy): domain Bacteria; phylum Pseudomonadota; class Gammaproteobacteria; order Burkholderiales; family Burkholderiaceae_C; genus Rubrivivax. Next base: position 2,534,975 of record OZ252249.1, read on the forward strand.
CGTGCGCGTCGCCCAGCCCCGGCTGGACAGCGAGTTGGCCGTGCAGGCAGAAGCCGCGTTGAGCAAGATCTTGAGCGTGTTGCCACCGGCGGCGCGTGTGGCTGCTGAAAGCCTGGCGTTGTTTGCACCGACCAAGCCTTTGGACGGCCCAACACGCGAGCGCTTGGCCGTGCTGCGCCAAGCCACGGCTGACAAGCGCAAGCTGAAGATTCACTACCTCGACCTGCAAGACCAAGTGAGCCAGCGCACCGTGCGGCCACTGGGCATCGTGCATTGGGACACCACATGGACCTTGGCGAGTTGGTGCGAGCTGCGCCAAGACTTCCGCACGTTCCGCGTGGACCGCATCACCGAAGTGCTGGCCGAAGATGCGCACTTCCGTGACGAACCCGGCCGCAGCTTGGCCGATTTGATGCGCCGTTTAGGCGCCAGTGCCGGCTGAACTACCGATTTGATCTACCGGTTGCGCGCTGCCCGCCAGGCGGCAAAGTCAAGCCGGCTTTGCTCGTCGGTCGGTGGATAAAGGCCCAGGATGGAGCGACCCTCCATCACCTTCTCTTGCACGAAGTCTTCGAAGGCCGTCATCTCGACACCTTCAGCGGCAATCTCGTCGGCCATGTGCGCGGGGATCACGACCACGCCTTCAGCGTCGCCCACCAGCACATCGCCCGGAAAGACGGGCGCATCGCCGCAGCCAATCGGCACATTGATCTCAATGGCCTCATGTACCGTGAGGTTCGTGGGCGCGCTGGGTTGTTGGTGGTACGAGGGGAACGGCAGCTTGGCAATGTCGGGGCTGTCACGAAAGCCGCCATCGGTCACCACACCCGCTACGCCGCGCTTCATCAGGCGCGTCACCAAGATGCCGCCGGCCGAAGCAGCGCGCGCGTCTTTGCGGCTGTCGATGACAAACACCGCACCCGGCGGGCACTCTTCTACCGCCTTGCGCTGCGGGTGCGCGCGGTCGAGGAAGACGCCGATGGGGTTGCGGTCTTCACGCGCCGGCATGTAGCGCAGCGTGTAGGCCTCGCCCACCATGTTGGGCAAACTCGGGTTCAAAGGCCGCACATTGTGGATGAACTGGTGCGACAGGCCACGCTTGAACAAGGCGGTGCACAGGGTGGCGGTGCTCACGCCCATCAATTTGGCGCGGGTTTCGGGTTTCAATTTAGTCATGATGTTCCAGTGAACGTCAATGTTGCGCAGAAGGCAGCGGCACAGCCAGTTGCTGGGCCCAATCACCCAAGGCTTGCCAGCTTGCGGTGTCGTAGGCAATGCCTTCGGCTTGCGACTGTTCCAAGCTGCGAGCTGCCTGATCACCCGGCACACGCACCGGTTGCGCGGGATTGATCGGCCGGTTGTTGCGGCACTGAGCAGACAGGTGGTCCATCTGCTCGTTGAAGGCCTCACGCCCGGCAAACAGCTCCGGGTCCATCACCTGCAAGAACACATTTCCACCCCAGCGTGCTGGCGCGTCTTTGCGCCCGTGCCCTGAAAGGCCTTGCGACAAAGCCTCCACCCACAAGGACAAGCCAAAGCCTTTGTGGCCGTACTCCTGGCCACCCAGCAACTGCAAGGAGCCACGCGGCTGCGAATGCTCCAGCACGGCAGGGTCGCGCGTGGGCTGTCCGTGGCCGTCTAGCAACCAGGGGTGCTCAAACCATTCGCCGGCGGCGTGTTTTTGACGCGTCATGGAGGTGGTGGTGATTGATGCACAAATATCCACCAACACAGGATGTTCGTGACCCGGGTAACCGATGGCGAATGGGTTGGGCGTCATCAGTGCTTCGGTGCCGCCATAAGGCGCCACGCGCTTGGAAGCAGGCTCTGAGTTGTAGACCTGCGCAATCAGCCCTTCGTCAGCGGCCTGCTTGACCAGCGCCGCTAGGCAACCGATATGGTGCGTGCGGCGAATGGCGATGGCCGCCATGCCGTGCTGGCGTGCACGCGGCATGGCCGTGCCCAGCGCCTGTTCCATGACCCACAAACCTGGCAAATAAGCGGCGTCCCAGACGGCGGTGACGCCGTGATCTTTCACGACCTCGATGTCACCGCGCCCTTGCAGCCCGCCCTTGGCCATATCGGCCAGGTACAGCGGCGCCATCGCCAGGCCGTGCGTCCGCCGGCCCATCGCATCGGTCAACACCAACAGTCGCGCCACACTGGCCGCCTTGTCGGCGTCCATTCCGGCCGCTATGAACAGTCCGCGGCCAAAGCCCTCGAGCGCTTTGACCGAAAACCTCATGCGTTGCCTTCCAGCTGTTTGCCCGCTGACTGGATCACCGACGCCCAGCGCTTGCTTTCACGCGAGAGGAACTCGCTGGTCTCCTTCGGGGTGGTTGTCAACACTTCGGCGCCAGCGCCTACCAGCCGTGCACGCACATCCGGGCTGCGAATAACCGCGATCAAGGCCGCGGACAGCTTCTCAGCAATGGCGGCTGGCAAGGTCGATGCCACAGCAATACCTTGGTAGGTGCCCGACTCAAAACCTTTGACACCTTGCTCAGCAATCGTGGGCACCTGCCCGATCAGCGCCATGCGCGAAGCCTTGGACACACCTATCAACTTCAAGCGCCCGGCCGTCACTAGCGGCATCGTGGCCAGCATGCCATTCAGGCACAACTGCGTGTTGCCCGCCGCCGTATCGGCCAGCGCCGCCGCGCCACCACGGAACGGCACATGCTGCCATTGCAAGCCCGAGCGCAGTGCAATGTCGACCACGCCCAGGTGGTTGGCAGAGCCCGAGCCGGCTGACGACACATTGAGCGACTTCTTCTTCGACAAAGCCACCAGTTCGGCCATGTTCGACGCCTGCACAGACGGGTGTGCCACCAGCAAGTGCGGCGAATAGGCCAACATCGTCACGCCCTTCAATTGCGACGGCTTGTAGGGCATCTCTTTGGTCACCAAGGGGCTGATGGCGATCGAGCTCATGTCCGACAGCAGCATGGTGTGCTCGTCGTCAGACTGCGCAGTGGCGGCTGCGCCGATATTGCCGTTGGCGCCAGTTTTGTTTTCGACAACGACGTTGATATTCAGCGCGTCACCCAAGGGCTTGCTGATGAGGCGTGCAATGAAGTCCGACGAACCGCCGGGCGCAAACGGCACGATGATGCGCAGCGGCCGGCTGGGCCACGGCGCAGCAAGCGCCGGGGCGCCAATCGAGGTGGCGACAACCGCGGCTGCGGACTTCAATACGGTACGGCGTTGGGCCATGCTGGTCTCCAGTTACAGATTCACTTTGCAGATCAATAAATCACAGGCTCGGGCACAGGGGCGCCAAAGCTCGTTTCGAGAAAGTCGAAGTCGCAGCCTTGGTCGGCCTGCAGAACGTGGCGGCTGAACATCCAGCCATAACCGCGCTCGTATCGCGGCGCTGGCGCCACCCACGCAGTGCGGCGGGCGGCCAATTCGGCATCAGTGACGTCGAGGTGAATCGTCCGCCCCGGTACGTCCACTGTGATGCGGTCGCCCGTCTTCACCAGAGCTAGCGGTCCGCCCACAAATGACTCTGGTGAACAGTGCAACAAACAGCCGCCGTAGCTGGTGCCGCTCATGCGTGCGTCGCTCAGACGCAGCATGTCGCTAACACCTTGCTTGAGCAGCTTGGTGGGAATGGGCAGCATGCCCCACTCCGGCATGCCGGCCCCTTGAGGTCCGGCATTGCGCAGCACCAGGATGTCGTCGCCGGTGACATCGAGATGGGGGTCGTCAACGGCCATCTTCAGAGCCGGGTAGTCGTCGAAAACCAGGGCACGCCCTGTGTGTTGCAGAAGATGCGGCGCGCAAGCACTGGGCTTGATCACCACGCCGTCCGGTGCCAGGTTGCCACGCAACACGGCCAGAGCACCTTCAGCGTAGATCGGGTTGCTCAAGGGCCGGATCACATCGTCGTTGTAGACCGCGGCGCCCGCGATGTTGTCGCCCAGGCTGCGGCCATTGACAGTGAGTGCGCCAAGCTTCAGATGCTGCTCGATGCGATTGAGCATGGCCGGCAGGCCACCCGCGTAGAAGAAATCTTCCATCAGGTAGGTGTCGCCACTGGGGCGAATGTTGGCGATAACCGGCACGTTGCGGCTGGCCGCATCAAAGTCGCCCAAAGTAACCGGGTGCCCGGCGCGGCGCGACATGCCGATGAGGTGAATGATGGCGTTGGTGGAGCAACCCATCGCCATGGCGCAAGCAATGCCGTTGTCAAAATTGGCGCGTGTGAGCATGCGCGCGGGCGTCAGGTCTTCCCACACCATCTCGACGATGCGGCGGCCACATTCAGCACTCATGCGGATGTGATTGGCGTCGGCAGCGGGAATGGACGAAGCACCCGGCAGTGTCAGGCCCACGGCTTCGGCAATGCCCATCATCGTGGCCGCTGTACCCATGGTCATGCAGGTGCCATGGCTGCGCGCGATGCCGGCCTCCATTTCAACCCAGGCTTCGTCGCTGAGCCGGCCCGCACGGCGTTCGTCCCAATACTTGAAGGCGTCAGAACCCGAGCCCAGCACCTTGCCCTTCCAGTTGCCGCGCAGCATGGGGCCGGCCGGCAGAAAGATGAAGGGCAAGCCCATGCTGAGCGCGCCCATCGCCAAGCCCGGCGTGGTTTTGTCACAGCCGCCCATCAGTACCGCGCCGTCAACCGGGTGGCTGCGCAAAAGTTCTTCGGTTTCCATCGCCAGGAAGTTGCGATAGAGCATGGTTGTCGGTTTGACGATGGACTCCGACAAGCTGATGGCCGGCAACTCCACCGGAAACCCACCCGCCTGCAGCACGCCACGTTTGACGTCTTCAACCCGCTGCTTGAAGTGCGAGTGGCACTGGTTCACATCGCTCCAGGTGTTGACGATGGCGATGACGGGCTTGTCTTTCCAGTCGATGGGCGCGTAACCCATCTGCATCACGCGCGAGCGGTGTCCAAAAGACCGGAAATCGTCCGGCGCGAACCAGCGCGCGCTGCGCAGATCGGCCGGCGTCTTTCGAGAAGAAGGCTGTTCGTTCATAGGGCACCATTAAAGCACTAATATATTAGTGGTGTAATCGGGTTCAACCCATGGACATCATTTCTCGCATTCCGCCTTTGCGCCTGGAGCGTTCGCGCCAGGCCGCGCCACAGGTATTTGAGTCGCTGCGCGGCTTGATCGTCGAATTGGTGCTTCCGCCCGGCACAGTGCTGCCCCGCGCAGAACTGGCCGAGCGCTACGGCGTAAGCCAAACACCCGTGAGAGACGCGCTGATGAAACTGGGCGAAGAACACTTGGTAGACATATTTCCCCAGCACGCCACCGTGGTCAGCCGCATCGACATTGCGGCCGCATTGCAGGCGCACTTCTTGCGCCGGTCCTTGGAGTTGGAAATCGTGCGCGAATTGGCCAGCCGCCCTGCCGCTGAATTGGCGCCCTTGCTGGTGCGCTTGCGCCAGGCCATAACGCACCAGATGCGCGCCACCCGCCAGAAGAACTACGCCGCGTTCACAGAAGCTGACCGCAGCTTTCACCAGGCGCTGTACGACGCCGCCGGCATGAGCGAGTTGTTCATCCTGATGCGCCAGCGCAGTGGCCACGTTGACCGCCTGCGCCGCTTGCATTTGCCGGCAAAAGGCAAGACACAAGCCGTGGTTCGTGACCACAAAGCCATCGTAGACGCCTTGCAATCGCGCCAGCCCGACGCCGCGCAAGCGGCGCTGCGCTCACACCTGGCCGGCACGCTGACCTATGTGGACGAGGTTCGCCTCAAGCACCCGCAGTGGGTTAGCGGTTAGGCTCTAACGAAAACGCCATTGCCGCCGCAAGTCCTGCAGCACCCCGACCGGCGCACTCAATGCCACAGCCATCGGCCCTTGTTGGCGGTACCACCGGCGCGCGGCCTGCAGGACGCGCATACCGCCACCCGCCAGGGTTTCAGCTCGGGTGACGATGCCGTCGCCCACCACAGCATGGCTGCTCATCAATTGCTGCTTGAAGCCCTCGTCGCCGCGCCCCAGGTCAATGGTGCGCAGCCCGCGTAGCGAGGCCGTCTCAGCCAATCGCAGCAAGCCAATGATGCCTGGCGAATAGCGCGCATAGGCCGGGTCGTAACACGGGAACCAGTAGTGCAGCGTGTCGGCTGAACGCATGCCGAAGTGACGTGCCACTACACGGCCACCTGCTCGCAGCTCAGAACACACGCCGGCGAAGGCCTCGGTTTCGGTGCGGGCTATGCGCCGCAACAGCGCCACGGTCCAGTCGCTGTCAAACGGCACACGCTCGCCACGTTGGCGCAGTTGTTCGCTCTTCCAGGCCAGCAACTCGTCCAAGCCAGCGTCATCCACCACGTGGTACGTGAAGCTCAGCTCGCCCAGCTCACGGGCCATTTTTCGGCCTTTGGTCTGCAGCTTCGGAACGGTTTCTGAACCCGCAGCGCGCTTGGCTTTGACGTAGGCCTCATAGCCTTGGTCCAGGTCCATGCGTGGCGATGCGTGCGACGCCACCATGAACGGCGCAAAGTGACCCTCGCCGTCGATCAGATGGTCTGCCGTCCAACTGGCCAAACCAGCCGCGCGCAACAGCGCTTGAAGCGACCACTCCAAACCCGGGCGGGTGACGACCCCGTGGAAATCCGACAGCGGACCGCCAACGGGCACACCGCGCCCCAGCGAACCTCGTTGAAACGGCAACACGCCCACCAACGCATCTCCTTCTTCGATCAAAGCGATGTAGACATCAGAGCGCACCCCAGCCACGGCCTGGGTGAAGCCGGGCGAAAAATAGGGGCTGCGCCACGTCGGGCTGCTCGCCTGCAAGGCTGACCATTGCTGCGCCAACGCAGGCGTCAGCGCGCCCGCAGCGATGGTTTTGTAGCTCAGCGACACCCGACGTATCCTTTATTGTTCAAGCCCGAAGGCCACCCGGGATTCTTGCCAAGTCCAAGTGACTTGGCGCCCCTCCCAAGAAGGAGGGCCGAAAAGCCACAAGCTGCCATGGACAAGCGGCTTCTGCGAGGGGCTTACCGCAAGCTCAAGGCTTGGCGCAACAGCTGCAAGGCTTCGTCAACTTCGGTTTTCGAGATCGTCAACGCAGGCATGAACCGCAGCAGGTCGGGTCTGGGTGCGTTCAGCAACAGACCCACAGGCTGCATGTCTCTGGCCACGCGCACAAGCCGCTCAGCAGCGTCGGCACCCAAGGGCAGCGCTCGCAGCAGGCCCATACCGCGCTCTTCTCCCAGTTGAAAATCAGCCGCGATGCTGCGCAGCCCCAGAGAAAGCTGCTGGCCGCGCTGTTGAACCTGCGCCAGGAAGCTGGGTTCGCATACCGTGTTAACAACCGCCAAGCCCACAGCAGCCATCAATGGGTTACCCGAATAGGTGCCGCCTTGGTCGCCGGGGTTGAAGCAGTCCAACGCGTCCTTGCACAGCACGGCAGCCAGCGGCACACCGGCGCCGATACCCTTGGCCAGGGTCATGACGTCAGGCTCTACGCCAAAGTGCTGGTAGGCAAAGGATGTGCCGCACCGACCCATACCCGTTTGCACTTCGTCAAACATCAGCAGGCAACGGCGTTGCGTGGCCAGCGCGCGCAATTGCTGAATGAACTGCCGGTCAGCCACTCGCACACCAGCCTCACCTTGCACCGGCTCGATCATGATGGCCGCGGTGCGTGCGCTCAAAACGGCTTCCACGGAAGCGAGGTCGTTCCAGCGCGCTTTCGGAAAGCCCGTGGGCATGGGCGCGTAGATGCGGTCCCAACCGGGTTTGCCAGAGGCGCTCATCATGGCCAACGTTCGCCCGTGGAACGCATGGTCAAAAGTGATCACCTCAAAAGCACCGGCCTTGTGTTTCTGCCCCCAGCGCCGGGCCAACTTCACGGCGCATTCGTTGGCCTCGGCGCCCGAACTGGCCAAAAAGACGCGGTCAAAGCAACTGACCTGCGTCAGCGCCTGGGCAAGGTCCAGCATGGGTCGGCTGTAGAAGGCGGGGCTCGCCGAGACGAGTTGCCTTGCCTGGCGGGTCAAGGCTTCAACAACCACCGGGTGGCTGTGGCCCAGGCTGTTAACAGCCCAGCCTTGCACGAGGTCGAGATAGCGCTTGCCGCTTTCGTCAGTCAGCCAAGAGCCCTTGCCGGCAGTGAACACGATGTCGGGCCGCGTGGTGGTGGTTATCAAGTGGCGGCCTAAGTCTGGCCGTACCTGCGAGTGTGGGAACGCAACGCTGTTCATGTGTGGGACGCCAAAGAGTTGCAGTGGATGCGAGCATGGCGCCCAGCCACCATGTCTGCAATGACGCAGAACCCACCTTTTCTGCCATAGTGCCCTGTATGGCGTGCCACATTGCGTTTGTTCTCTTCCCTGGCTTCCAGCAGCTCGACATCGCCGGGCCCATGGCAGCCTTTGAAGTGGCTGAACGTGAACGGCCGGGCAGCTACACCTGGCGCCTGGTGGCCAGCAAGCCCGGCACAGTTCGAAGCTCCGCGCGTGTGGAGTGGCCGGTACGCGCACTGCCCCGCGTGCTATCGGGCATTGACTTGGTGATGGTGATTGGCGGGGACGGTGTGGACGCTGCCAGCCGCGATGCGGCCTTGTTGCGCTGGCTGCAGCGCGCCAGTGAGACGCGCGCCCGCATCACGAGCATCTGCAGCGGCAGCCTGGTCTTGGCCGCCGCCGGTTTGTTGGACGAACGCACCGCCACCACGCACTGGTCACGGCGCAGGCAGTTTGAAACTGAGCATCCCTTGGTCAAGCTGCAGCCCGACCGCATCTACGTGCGCGAGCTCGCTGTGCGCTCGGGTCGGCACGCATCCTCGAAAACAGGCGGGCCGGCGCGGCCTGAAATATGGACCAGCGCTGGCATGACAGCAGGCATCGACTTGTGCCTGGCACTGATCGCCCACGACCAGGGCGAAGAACTGGCGCGCGAAGTGGCGCGGCAACTGGTGGTGGAACGCCGGCGCCCAGGTGGCCAGTCACAGTTTTCCACCCTTTTGGACCTTCAACCCCCAGAAGGGCGTTTTGCTGCCTTGCTGGACGATGTGCGCAGCCAATTGAATGCGCCGCATGGCGTCGAAGCGCTGGCGGCACGCGCTTGCATGAGCGCACGCCATTTCGCGCGTGCTTTTCGTGCCGAAACCGGCACCACACCGGCGCATGCCATCGAACGCCTGCGGGTGGATGCGGCGCGTGCCGCTTTGGAAGCTGGCAGTACGTCGCTGTTGCGCGTAGCCCAGGCCTGCGGTTTTGGCAACGCTGAGCGCATGCGCCGCTCATTCATTCGCTTGCTGGGCCGGCCACCGGCTGCCTTGCGCAAACGCCAGGCCTGAGCGTGAAAGCCCTGGCAGGTCAGCGGCCCAAGCACGCTCCCGCCCCTATCATCATCATGATGAATGCACCCTTGCCGCAGCAGCCACAGCAGCTACAGCCGCCTCAGATGCAACGGTCCAAGCTGGTGCGCGGGCTGCTGTGGCTGGCGGGATCGGTGTCGCTGGGGTTAGGGCTGGTGGGCGTGGTAGTGCCTGGCCTGCCGACCACGCCCTTCATCTTATTGAGCGCAGCGTGTTACGCCAAGGCCTCGCCACGTTTACACGCCTGGCTCTTGAACCACAAATGGACTGGGCCCATGCTGCGCGACTGGGAGCGCGACCACAGCCTCACCCGGCGTACCAAAAGCATTGCCGTGGGCTCCATGCTCCTGATGGTGAGTTTGTCATTTTGGGGCTTACAAGGACGGCCGGGCTTGCAAGTCTTGCTGCTGGTGCTGGGCTTGGTTGGCGCTGCGGTGGTGCTGCGCATTCCCACCAGGCCGCTTTGAGAACACATTTGTGACAGCGCATTCCTTGCCCCGCCCATTGCTGCAAAATCAAACACTTAAAGCAATGAGGTTTTTGTCATGCCGATCTTTGAATACGCCTGCAGCGATTGCGGCCGCCAATTTGAAACCTTGGTCCGCAGCGACACCGTGCCTGAATGCCCAGCCTGCCACAGCACCCACCTGAACAAACAACTCTCGGTCTTTGCAACCGCACAGAGCAACGGGATGGAACCTGCCAGGGCCGCTGGGCCAGGCAGCCCCTGCGGCAGTTGCGGGCACCCCGACGGCCCTGGCGCCTGCCAATTCAATTGACAGCAAGAACCGCCTGACCTCGCGGAGTTTTTTGCCGAGCTGTGGGATTTACTGATTGGGCCGACGTACGCCAGCCTCACTCCCACTCGATAGTAGCCGGCGGCTTGCTGCTCACGTCGTAAGTGACACGGTTGATGCCGCGGACTTCGTTGATGATGCGACTGCTGACCTTCTTGAGCAGCGCGTAAGGCAGTTCGGCCCAGTCGGCGGTCATGAAGTCGCTGGTTTGCACAGCGCGCAAGGCCACCACCCATTCGTAGGTGCGGCCGTCACCCATCACACCCACGCTCTTGACGGGCAGGAAGACAGTGAATGCTTGGCTGGTGAGGTCGTACCAGCTTTTGCCTGAGTGGGGGTCGATGGTGGCACGCAATTCTTCGATGAAGATGGCGTCCGCTCGGCGCAGCAGGTCTGCGTAGCTCTTCTTCACTTCACCCAGTATCCGCACACCCAGGCCGGGGCCTGGGAAGGGGTGGCGGTATACCATGTCGTGCGGTAGACCTAATGCAACACCTAATTCGCGCACTTCGTCTTTGAACAGCTCGCGCAGCGGCTCCAGCAGCTTCAGACCCAGCTGTTCAGGAAGGCCGCCCACGTTGTGGTGGCTCTTGATCGTGGTGGCTTTTTTGGTCTTGGTGCCGCCACTCTCCACCACGTCCGGGTAGATAGTGCCTTGAGCAAGGAAGGTGGCTCCCTTGTGGCCGCCCTTGCCCGCCTTCAACTTGGCCGCTTCGGCCTTGAAGACGTCGACAAATAGGCCGCCGATGATCTTGCGCTTGTGCTCGGGATCGATCACACCAGCCAGCTTGCCGAGGAAAAGTTCACTGGCGTCCACACGAATGACTTTGGCGTGCAGGCGGCCCGCAAACATGTCCATCACCAGGTCGCCTTCGTTCAGACGCAGCAAACCGTGATCGACAAACACGCAAGTCAACTGCTCGCCGATGGCGCGGTGGATGAGCGCGGCCGCCACGCTGGAGTCCACACCGCCCGACAAACCGAGGATGACTTCCTCGGTACCGACCTGCTCGCGGATGCGCGCAACGGCCTCATCGACATAATTGCCCATGATCCAGTCGCCACGGCAACTGGCAATGCCTCGCACAAACCGGTTGAGCAACTCTGCACCCTGCAGCGTGTGCGTCACTTCGGGGTGGAATTGCACGGCGTAGTAGCGGCGCGCCTCGTCGGCCATGCCGGCAATGGGGCAACTCGGGGTGCTTGCCATGAGCTTGAAGCCCGGTGGTAGCTGAGTGACCTTGTCGCCATGACTCATCCAGACTTTGAGCATGCCATGGCCTTCAGGTGTGCTGAAGTCTTGAATGCCGCGCAACAACTCGGTGTGACCGCGCGCACGCACCTCGGCATAGCCAAACTCGCGCTTGTCGCTGGCTTCAACCTGTCCACCCAGCTGCACCGCCATCGTGAACATGCCGTAGCAAATGCCCAGCACCGGCACGCCCGCTTCCCACACGGCCTGCGGCGCGCGCAATTGATGGTCTTCGTAGGTGCTGGCGTGGCTGCCGCTGAGGATGATGGCCTTGGCGCCGAAGTTGCGCACAAACTCATCCGAGACATCGTTGGGGTGGATTTCGCAGTACACCTGCGCCTCGCGCACGCGTCGAGCAATCAGCTGGGTGACTTGGGAGCCGAAATCGAGAATCAGAATCTTGTCATGCATGGTCGTCACCGAATCAACAGGTCATGCCGCGCCAGTTGGCTGGGCTTGGGTCTTTTGAAGGCCGCGCTGGCTGTGAAAGAAGCGCCAGGCCAGCACAGCGGCCAGCGCACACAAAGCGGCGCTCACGAAGAACGGCAGCCCGATCAACCAATGGCCGGGCGGCAGGTGCGAGACCCTGCGCAGCAATTCCAGAGCCAGCAAAGGCGCCAGCACGCTCATCGAGCTGTTGAGCGAGGACACCGAACCCATGGTCTGACCTTGGTTGCGGTCGCTGGCCGCGTTGGAGATGATGCTGTTGATGGCCGCAGGCGCACAGCCACTGACCAAGCCCAGCGCCATCACGACAAAAATCATCCAGCCCTGCGTGGCCAAGCCGTAACCCACGTAGGTCACGGCCGCCAAACCCAAGCCAAACACGGCCAGCCGCTGGGGCGAATACCGCAGGAGCAGGCGTTTCAGCAAGAGACCCTGGCTAACTGCTGAAACAATGCCTACCACGAACAATGACCAGCCTACCTGCGACGGGCCCCAGCCAAACTTGAACTTGGTATAGAGCACCCAACTCGTGTGCAGCATGAACTGCGAGAGACTGGCCAGCGCGATCACCGCCACCAAGGGGCCAACGCCCTTCAAGGCGGCCAAACCCCGCAGCGCCGCTACCGGATTGGCACGTTTCCACTCGAAAGGGCGTCTGCGCTCTTCGGGCAGCGATTCGGGCAAAACAAAAACCCCGTACAGGCCATTGATCAAGGCCAGACACCCGGCCAAGACAAAGGGGTAGCGCACGTCGATATCCCCCAGCACGCCGCCCAGAACCGGCCCGAGGATGAAGCCCACACCAAACATCGCACCCAGCAAGCCGAAGCGGCGCGCGCGCTCCTCGGGCGGCGTGATATCCGCCACGTAGGCATTGGCCACGGAGATATTGCTTTGCATGGCGCCGGAGAACAGCCGCACCAGTACCAACACCCACAAGGCTTCCGCTGCGGCAGTGACAAAAAAACTGATTGCCATGCCGGTAAAACCCAGCAACAAAACGGGTCGACGGCCAAAGCGGTCCGACAGCGCACCCAGCACCGGCGAGCCGATGAAATTGGCCAAACCAAAGGCCAGCGTCACCGCCAAGAAGCCCAGAGTCTGCTCGTCGTTGGAACTCGTAAATCGGCCCACGATGTGCGGCAGCACCGGCACCATGATGCCAACGGCGATCATGTCGATCAGCACAGTGATCAGAATGAAGCGCATGGCCGCCGCTTGTTTGGCAGGCGGCGGGTCTTTCAAGATTTCGATGCTCAAGTGGCGCTCATTCCATGCGGTAGTTGGGCGCTTCTTTGGTGATCTGCACGTCGTGCACGTGGCTCTCGCGCATGCCCGCCGAGCTGATCTCCACAAACTGCGCGCGTTCGTGCATGTCAGCAATGCTGGCGCAACCGCAGTAGTGCATGGAGGCTCGCAGACCACCCGCCATCTGAAAAATCACGGCCACCACCGTGCCTTTGTAGGGCACCTGGCCTTCAATGCCTTCGGGCACCAGCTTGGCACTGTTCGAGTTGTTGCCGGTGTTGTCTTGGAAGTAGCGGTCGGCTGAACCCTGCTGCATGGCGCCAATCGAGCCCATGCCTCGGTAGCTCTTGTAGGTGCGGCCTTGGTAAAGGATGGTCTCGCCTGGCGCTTCTTCCGTGCCTGCAAAAGCGCCGCCCATCATCACGGTGTCTGCGCCGGCAGCAATGGCTTTGGCCAAGTCACCGGAGAAGCGCACACCGCCGTCGGCGATCACCGGCACGCCGCTCCCTTTCAGGGCCTTGGCCACTTCGTTGATGGCAAAAATTTGCGGCACACCCACACCAGTGACGATGCGCGTGGTGCAAATGCTGCCCGGCCCAATACCCACCTTGACCGCGTCGGCACCTGCTTCAGCCAGGGCCAGCGCGGCCTGTGCCGTGGCGATGTTGCCGCCGATGACGTCAACCTGCGGGTAATGTTGTTTGATCCAGCGCACCCGTTCCACCACACCAGCACTGTGGCCGTGCGCCGTGTCCACAACCAAGGCATCCACCCCGGCTTTGACCAGCGCTTCCACGCGCTCTTCGGTGCCATCACCCACACCCACGGCGGCTCCGGCCCGCAATTGCCCCCGACTGTCGCGCGCAGCATCAGGAAAATTGGTCTGCTTGGTGATGTCCTTCACCGTCATCAGGCCGCGCAGCTCGAAGCCTTCGCTGACCACCAGCACGCGCTCCAGGCGGTGCTGGTGCATCAAGGCTTTGCCCTCCGCCAAACTGGCGCCTTCGCGCACCCAGACCAAGCGCTCGCGCGGCGTCATGATGGCGCTGATGGGAATGTCCAGGCGCGTCTCGAAACGCAGGTCGCGGTTGGTGACGATGCCTACCACTTGCTTGCCCTGGAGCACCGGAAAACCGGACACACCGTGCTGCTGCGACAAGGCCATCACGGCGCGCACCGGCATATCCGGCGTCACGGTGATGGGGTCGCGCAGCAGGCCCGACTCATAGCGCTTGACGCGCGCCACTTCGGCGGCCTGCTGCTGCGCCGTCAGGTTCTTGTGGATGATGCCCACACCGCCTTCTTGCGCAATGGCAATCGCCAGCCGGGATTCGGTCACCGTGTCCATCGCTGCCGACACCAGCGGCAGGTTCAGGGTGATGTTTCGCGTCAAACGCGTGGCAAGGCTGGTGTCGCGGGGCAGAACCTGCGAGTAAGCCGGGACCAGCAGCACATCATCAAAAGTGAGTGCTTTGCCCAGAAGGCGCATGGGAGAAGCTCCAGTCGCAAAAAGTGATTATAGAAACTTGCGCCGATGGACACATTTCCCAGCCAAAGCTTACGCACCGCAGCCACAACCAAGGCTTAGACTTTCCGCATGAAATTGCCAAATCACTTTGCACGAACCCCGACTGCCGTGTGGGTCACGTCACTGCTGATCGCCTTGACCATCGCTGCACCCGCGCACGCTCAGTGGAAGTGGCGTGATGCGAGCGGGCGCCTGCAGCACAGCGATTTGCCCCCGCCGCCCCAAGTGGCTGAAAAGGACATCTTGCAGCGCCCCGGCGCGTCTGCCGCAGCCAAAGCGAGTGCACCGATGGCTGCAACACCTCCGAGCCCAGCGCAGGGTGCCGCCACGAACCCTGCCGTTGCGGCCTCCGCAGCGCCCGCAGCGGGGCCCAAACCCGCCAAAGCCAGCACCAAAACAGCCTTGGATACCGATGTTGAACAACGCCGCAAAGCCGAAGCGCAAGACCGCCTGGCGCGAAAGAAAGCCGACGACGAACGCCTGGCCGGGCAGCGCGAGGACAACTGTGTACGCGCACGTGAAGCCGTCGCCACCCTGAGCAGCGGCCAGCGAGTTGGGCGCGTCAACACCAAGGGCGAGCGGGAGTTTTTGAGCGACACCCAGCGCGCCGATGAAACGCGCCGCGCCCAAGCCGTGGTGACCGAGAACTGCAAGTAGGCTGCGGCGGCGAAGACTGGCTAGGACAGCCATAGCCCGCTCCAGCAGAGCCGGCCCGTCGCGCGCAAACGCCGCCTGGTACCTCAAAGAACGAGATCGAACCAAAACGAGCGAGAACGGCTCGCGCTCCGCGGGCCCCACTTCGCGCCGGCAGCTTGCGACTGGTCGCACAGTCCTGTTCAAAAGCCATGAGCGTCATCAGAGTGCGGGCTATCGCAACTTGCTGCAAGCCAGCGTCAGCCCTCACCATGACAGCAAACCGACCACAACGCAGCTCCTGGCTGAAGCCTATCCAACTTCTTGCCCTTGCCAGTACAGCCACCTGGGGCTTGACCAGCACACCCGCCTGGGCTCAGGTCGGCATGAGTCAAGTGACGCTGGGCGCAAGCCCGGTGACCCTGACTTACCCCACCCAGGCCCGGTCAGCGTCGGTCACGATGGGCTCTTTTCAAATCGATGTGGCCATGGACGCGGCACCCAACGCTGGCCCTCACCGTCTGGTCGTGATTTCGCACGGCACCGGTGGCAGCGCGGTGGCCGACCACGCCTTGGCAGCCAAGTTGGTGCGCGCCGGTTTTGTGGTGGCACAGCCGCTGCACGAAGGCGACAACTACCAAGACATGCGGCTGGCGGGACCGGAGTCGTTCAAGCGCCGGCCTGGCGAGATCAGCCAGGTGATTGACGCATTGGGCCAGCACCCGCTGTGGGCACCCAGACTGGACCTGCGCAAGGTGGGTGTGCATGGCATGTCAGCCGGCGGCGTGACGGGCTTGGCGCTGGCCGGCGCGCAGTGGCGCATGCTTAACCTTGTGCGTCATTGCAATGCCCACCTGTTGGCCGACGAATCGTTCTGCTTTCAAGGGGCAACGGAGCCGGCTAAGCGGGCAGAGCGGCAAGCGAACTACGAGCGTGCCCGACATGTGCCCGATTTGCTTTTGCCGGCAGACTTGAAGGTGTGGCACGGTGGGCGCACGCCGCCCGCGCCACAGGCCGACCCCCGGCCCGACCCCCGCATCGCCAGCGTGAGCCTGGCAGTGCCATTGGCAGCACCCTTCAGCGCGGAGAGCCTGGCGCGCATCGCCATACCGGTGGGTATCGTCAGTGCGCAGCAAGACCAGGTGCTGGTGCCGCGGTTTCACTCCGACCACATCGCCGCCCACTGCAAAACATGCACACGCCTGTCCGACCTGCCCGGCGCGGGCCACTTTGATGTGTTGTGGCCCTGGCCGCAGTCGGTTGCACGCGAGGTGGCGACAGGCCAAGTGCGTGGTGGCGAGCCCATGGCAGGCTTCAACCCAGCCCTGCGTGAAGCCGCCCAGGCAAAATTGGTGGCTTTCCACCTGCAGAACCTGCAACCCGCGCCCGCTTCGCGTTGACTTGACTGTGAGCTCACAACATCCGCCCGCACGGACTCGCTCGCTGCCTGAGCGGCTTCTGAGTTGGCTGCCCGCTGAAGTGCGCGCCGGCGTGGTGCAGCGCGGACTCATCGTGGCCGGCGTAGCCCTCGCCATTGCTGTGGCGCAATGGCTGGGAAGCCCAGTGCAGCACCCCTTCGACCGCTCGCTGGTGTACAGCTTCGCCATCAGCGCTTGTATCTGGTCATTAACCGACCCGCTGCGCATTGCGCTGCGGCGTTCGCTTCAACTCGAAGGCCCGTCTTACTGGGGCACATCGCTGCGCACGGTCGCTTACCTGATCTTCAGCATCGTGGCGGGCTACTCGTTGGGCACGACGGTGGGCGACCTGTACGCTGGCCAGTCCACTTGGGAGCTCATTGCGCTGTCGCCACAACGCTTTTGGGGTTTCTTGATGTCCTCGGCAGTCATCAGCCTGGGCTTCATCTTTTACTTTTGGCAGCGCGAACGCGCGCTGGATTTGCAGCGCCAGGCCACCGAAGCACGGCTGAAATTGCTGGAATCGCAGCTTGAACCTCACATGCTGTTCAACACCTTGGCCAACCTGCGCGCGCTGATTGCCACCGACCCACCCCGTGCCATCCAAATGCTGGATCGGCTGAATGACTTTCTGCGGGCCACGCTGCGGGCGTCGCGCTCGGCCACCGGCAGCGGCGCGCATACCTTGGCCGACGAGTTTGCACGCCTGGCTGACTACCTGGAACTCATGGCCGTGCGCATGGGCCCACGGCTGCAGGTGAGCATGGACTTGCCTGACGCTCTCAAGCAGCATGCCGTGCCACCTTTGCTGCTGCAGCCCTTGGTCGAAAACGCCATTCGGCATGGCCTGGAGCCCCAAGTGGCCGGCGGCCGCATTGTCATCAGCGCGCGTGCAGCAGGATCATCGTTGGTGCTTGAAGTGAGCGACACCGGCGCGGGCATGCTGCTGGACGCAGCCACAAGCACCGGTTCTGCCGGCGCTGGCAAAGATAGTTTTGGTTTGGCTCAGGTTCGTGAGCGTGTCGCCAGCCTGCCCTCAGGGCGCGGCCAGGTCACCGTGCAGTCCGCGCCGGGTGCCGGCACCACCGTGAGCATCCAACTGCCGCTCAGGTCGCCGGTTTGACCTGCGCTGCCGCACGGTCAGCGCGCTGGCGATAGCGCAGGCGCCGCGCCTCTTTGGGGTCGCACAACAAGGCGCGGTAGATTTCGATGCGGTCACCGGCACGCAACACGGTATCCAATGCTTGTTTACGACCCCAAATACCCACGGGCAGTCCCTGGGCCTGCGGATGGCGCTGCAATACCCCGCTGGCCTGCAAGGCATCGGCCACCGTGCTGGCTGCTGGCAACTGCAGGTGGCTGATGTCCATCTGGCTTGGCGCGCTGGCAAAACACACCACGATGTCCAGCAAGGGCGCGGCTGCAGAGGCGGCGGTCACGGTGCCTTCAATGTGCAGCGCCATGCTCAGCGGGGCCCGTAAACCTGCTCGGCACGTTTGACAAACGAATCCACCAAGGTATTGGCCACACGGTCGAACACCGGGCTCACGACGCGTTCCAGCGCGACATTGGAAAACCCGTAGCGCAGGTCCAATTCCACTTTGCAGGCGGGCCGGTCCAGCGCGGGGTCGCCCAAGGCCTTGAAGCGCCAAAGGCCATCGAGCACGGAAAACGGGCCATCGACCAAGCGCACCACCACCGATTCATCGGCGACATGCTCGTTGCGCGTGGTGAAGGCATGTCGCACACCAGCGTAGGCCAAGCCCAGGCGAGCTGTCACGCTGGCTGGCGTGCGCTCCAAGACCTCGGCGCGGTCGCACCAGGGCAAAAAGCTCGGGTAGGCCTCAATGCCTGTGACCAGCGCGTACATCTCGCGCGGCGAGTACCAGAGCAAGACGGACTTTTTCACCTGCTTCATAGAATGCCCGATTCTAGGTACCCCACATGCCCGCCCCATCTTCCGCCATCGCCGAGAACCGCCGCGCGCGTTTCGACTACCACATTGATGAAACGTACGAGGCTGGCGTGGTGCTGTCCGGCTGGGAAATCAAGGCCATCCGTGCCGGCCAGGTGCAGCTCACCGACGGCTATGTGGTCATCCGCGACGGCGAGCTTTACCTCATCGGTTGCCGCATCAATGCCTTGCGCTCGGCCTCCACCCATGTGCAGCCCGAGCCCGACCGCACCAAAAAACTCTTGATGCACAAAGAGGAAATTCGCCGCTTGATAGGCAAAGTCGAGCAGCGCGGCTTCACGCTCGTGCCCTTGAATTTGCACTACAAAGGTGGGCGCGTGAAGGTGGACATCGCCTTGGCCAAAGGCAAGGCGCAGCACGACAAACGTGAAACCGAGAAGCAGCGCGACTGGGACCGCGAGAAGCAGCGCTTGATGCGCCACAAGGTGTCCAGCCCGAGAGAATGAGGGCCATCGCTACAGCCCACTTCTCAGTATTTGCCCGGTTTTTAGCCGCCTGTTCAACGCTAAGCCGCCGAGCCGGCTGTCCAGAATCGTTCTTCGCCCTTTGGGCTGGGAGATTTCTGACGTGTTCCGTTGGCCGGACGAAAACCCAGAGCGCCGCCGCCTTTGTGTCGCGCTTCAGCAGGCTGCTAGGCATGCCTGGGTAGAAGCGCGATTGCAGCTTGTCGCCCGCCTGGCGAACACTCACCACCGTGGGCGCTTAACCCGCTGGTTGCGCATGCAGCCGCTTCCCCTCGCCATGGGTTTGGCCTGCGGTCTGGGGTCCGCCGCTTGGGCCATACACAACGTGGGCAGCGGCCTGAGCTTGCCCTTGGCGACCTTGGTCGGTAACGCCGACAGCAAGACCGCCGACACCCAGCCCGCCGGCGACGCCACGCCGGTGCAGCCCCGCTCCGATGCCGAATGGGGCGACCGCTTGCCCTCACTGGGGGGCGATAGCACGACTGCTGCCCATGGCATCTCGCCGCCACTGCCGCCAGCCACGGCGCGCCGCAACGCTGGAACGGTGGTTTTGGCCTCTCAGTATTACGGCATCGCTCCGTACGAACCTTCGCTGGCCGAGCGTGGACATTTATTGGCGGCGCTGCCCAGTGCTCAAGGCCATGCCCCAACAGTGGACGAAGCCCCGACGGCCACGAAGTCGGATGTTGTCGAATCCACACGGGCATCGGCGCCGGTCTTCGCTGCCGGGCCAACGGCTGTATCGGCTGGCGCCTCGCCCTCAAGCGCCCACTTGGCGCAGTTGAGCGAGTGGATTGGCTTGGCCGAGACGCTGCCATTGCCGCACGCATCCAACAGCACTCAACTCGCCGAGCCTGCCTTGACTTTGCTGCAGGCAGCCGAGCTGGGCCGCATGCAGCAGCGCCGGCAGCTTGAACAGCGTGCGGGCCACCGCTACGACGCTCGCAAACTGCCGCCGCTGGCAGCCGGCGCCCGCCAGGCTGCGCCTGTTTTGGCGGATCCGGGCGTTGCAAGCGCACAGGCCTTCATCAACACCCTGCAAGCGCGCATGAACCACGCTCTCGCACAGCGCCACGAACGACAGCTCAACCGCGTGGTGGGACAGGCCCGCACGGCGTGGACGCAGAGTGGCAGAACCAGCGCAACGCGCAACAGACAAGCTGATCAGGCTTTGAAGCTGGCTCGCGCGCGCTTGGGCGAAACGCAAAACGAACAAAAGCGGCAACTTGAACGCCTGACACCCTTGATCGGCCACAACCCAGTCGCGCTGGCATGGGGCAGCGCATCCGACCTGGGCCTGCAGTCATCCGAGCGGCTGGCCGCCAAACCAGCCCATCAGCAAGACCTGTTAAGCGCCCCTGATCTGTTCGACGCCATGGCCAGACGCAGCACGTTTGAACACCGCATGCGCAGCCTTCACCAACGCTTGCTGGCCCACGCCCAAGTGGCCGGCAGCCTGCATACGCAGATGCTGCAAGGCCGCAAAGAACTGGCCGAGGTGGTCCAGGCCTACGAACGACTGCACAAAAGCAGGGTCGCTGTGGCCGCCTTGGCTGTCGAAGAACTGCAGTCTCAACTGCAAGTGGCCCACGTCACCGGCTGGTTGTTGCAAGCGCCGCGAAACGCTGCACAGGCGCCGGCGCTGAGCGTTGCCGGCCTGATGCCGCAGCGCTGAACGACTAAGCAACGTGCTCGAGCGCAGGTCAGGCGCCAAACGCGCGGCGCAAGGCTTGCAGTAAATCAGCCTGAAGATCGGCCCCGTCCTCCAGGCCGATGGAAAAGCGAACCAAATGGCCCCGGTGCTCGGTGCCCCGGCTGCGCATGGAGCGCAGCTCGTACGGCACCACCAAGCTGACTGGACCGCCCCAAGAAAAGCCAATCTTGAACAAGTTCAACGCGTCAACAAAGGCGTCCACCTGATCGCGCGAAAACTGCTCGTCGAACAGCACTGAAAACAAGCCGGCTGCCGCTGTGCAGTGCGCCGCCCAATGCACATGGCCCGGTGAACCCGGCAGGGCCGGGTGCAGCACGCGCACCACTTGCGGCTGCGCATGCAGCCAATGGGCCAGCGCGCGCGCGGTGCGGTCATGTGCTTCGTAGCGCACACGCAGGCTGGGCAAAGAACGCAGCACCAGTTCCAAATCGTTGGCGGCGACCCCGATGCCCGTGGTGCTGTGCATGTCGTTCAGCCTTTGGCCCAGGGCGTCATCACGTGTGACCACCGAACCCATAAGCACATCGGCACCACCTGACGGGTATTTGGTCAGCGCATGCATGGCGATGTCCACGCCCAGATCAAAGGCGTTGAAGGCCACGCCGGCGCCCCAGGTGTTGTCCAGGGCCACCGTTGCACCGGCCCGATGGGCCGTCTGCACCAACGCGGGCAGGTCAGGAAACTCCATGGTCACAGAACCTGGCGCTTCAATCCAAACCAGCTTGGTTGTGGGCCCGCATTGCGCAGCCAGATCAGCCACATCCATGGCGTCGTATTCGCGCCACGTGACCCCCATCTTGTTCAGCAGCGTGCGCGCCTGATGTTTGGAAGGCCCATAGACGTTGTGCGGCAACAGCACGTCGTCGCCGTGCTCCAACACGGTTTGGTTGACCAAGGTGATGGCCGCCAAGCCACTGGGAACCAGCACGCAGTGCTTGCCACCTTCCAACGTGGCGATGCGCTCTTCCAGGGTGAAGCTGGTGGGCGTGCCGTGCAGGCCATAGCTGTAGCCTTGACGGCCGGTCAGGGCCCGTGACCGCAGCGCCGCGACATTGCGAAACATCACGGTGGATGCCTTGTGCACGGCAGGCGGCACGGCTTCGAAGCCAGCCGGCGGCTGGTAGGGGTGGTGGATCAGCCCGGTCGTCAGCTTGTCAGTCACCTTGGCTCACCCCCTCATAGCGGCTGCGCCACCAAGTCATGCCCTTGCGCCGAAACGATGCGCGCCTTCACAAAGTCGCCTACCTTCAATGTCAGGGACGCTTTTTGGGGCGGCAGCAAGTGCACTTGGCCGTCGATGTCGGGCGCGTCGGCGTAGCTGCGCCCTCGCCCTCCACGGCGGCCCAATGCCGGCGCGTGGTCCACCAGCACCTGCATCGTGGCGCCCACACGTTCCTTCAAGCGCGCGGTGGACACCTCTTCAGCTACTGCCATAAAGCGTGCCAGCCGCTCTTCGCGCAGCGCCTTCGGCAATTGCCCCGGCAGGCTGTTGGCGGTTGCGCCGTCCACGGGTGAATAGGCAAAACAACCGGCCCGGTCGATTCGCGCTTCACGCATGAAATCGAGCAACGCTTCGAACTCGGATTCGGTTTCTCCAGGAAAGCCCGCGATGAAGGTGGACCGCACGACGATGTGTGGGCAAGCTGCGCGCCAAGCCAGCAAACGTTCCAAATTACGCTCTCCGCTGGCCGGCCGTTTCATGCGCTTGAGCACGTCGGGATGGGCGTGCTGGAAGGGCACATCCAGGTAAGGCAGGATGCGCCCATCAGCCATGAGCGGCAACACGCTGTCGACGTGCGGATAGGGATAGACGTAGTGCAGGCGCACCCAGGCGCCAAAAGGCTCGGCCAGTTTCGCCAGCTCTTCGCATAAATCCGCAAAGCGAGACTTGACCGGGCGCCCATCCCAGAACCCGGTTCGGTATTTGATGTCAACGCCGTAGGCGCTGGTGTCCTGACTGATGACCAGCAGTTCCTTGACGCCTGACTCGAAAAGCGCGCGCGCCTCGTTGAGCACGTCCCCTACGTTGCGCGACACCAAGTCACCGCGCATGGACGGGATGATGCAGAAACTGCACCTGTGGTTGCAGCCCTCGCTGATCTTCAAATACGCGTAGTGGCGTGGCGTGAGTTTGATGCCCGCCTCGCCGCGAAATTCGGCACGCGCTTCGGGTACCAAGTCCACAAACGGGTCATGCGGCTTTGGAACGTGGAGGTGCACCGCATCCATCACTTCTTGCGTGGCGTGCGGGCCCGTGACCGCCAACACCTTGGGGTGCATCTGCTGCACCAGGTTCCCACCAGCTGCACCCGCTTTGGCGCCCAGGCAGCCGGTCACCACCACCTTGCCGTTTTCGGCCAAAGCTTCACCGATGGTGTCCAGGCTCTCTTTGACCGCGTCGTCAATGAACCCGCAGGTGTTGACGATCACGAGGTCGGCACCTGCAAACGTTTTACTGGTCGCGTAGCCTTCAGCCCGCAATTGAGTGAGGATCAGTTCGGAGTCAGTCAGGGCTTTGGGGCAGCCCAATGACACAAAGCCGATGGTCGGCGTGGCCGCCGCCGCAGCGGATACCGAGTTGTTTGAACGTTCTGACATGCCGGCATTGTCCGGCACGGCTCAAAGACCTGCGACCTGCCGGCTCAAGTCTTTGGCGGATATCCTGGAAACATGCTCTTTTGCATCTGTTCCTGCAGTTTGGTCATCGCCGCTTTGCTCTGCTCCATATACGAGCCCATCAAGTCGGGCATCGCGACGCCCGGTGCCTGGAACATCTGGGTCCAAGCACCCGGCGTGTAGGCCGAAGGGTCAAACAAGTTCTTGCTCGATCCCGCGACACGCGTTTGCATTTCGATGAAGCTGTGCAGGTTTTGCTCCATGAACTTACCCATCACCCCCTGCATGGCATGCCCGTAAAAACGGATGATCTGCCCCAACATGGGCGTGGAAAACAGCGGCTGCCCGCCCGCTTCTTCTTCGAGAATGATTTGCAGCAGGATGCTGCGTGTGAGGTCTTCAGCGGTTTTGGCGTCGCGAACTTCAAAATCTTCGCCAGCCAGGACCATCTGCTTCACATCGCTCAGCGTGATATAGCTGCTGGTTTTGGTATCGTAAAGTCGGCGGTTAGGGTACTTCTTCAAAACCCGCACGGGGCTGGATGCAGCCTCGTCAGCGGGCTTGGTTGACGCCTGTGCGGGCTTGCGGGCCATGGTTCCACCTCCAGCCAAAGTAAGCCCAATTCTAGGAGCCCACCCTCAGCCGCGCTGGGGTGGGTTTGCCCGGTGGAAAACCCGAGCCGCTGCTGGCGCCAGTTTCCGGATCCGTCGTTCAGGGCTTGGTGCCCGCCTTGGCCGCCGCTACGGCCTTGGCCAAGTCTTCACCACTCTTGTAATGCGGCACGCGGAAAACCATGCGTTTGGCACGCTGCAAAAAGCTGTTGTTGCCCGCAACCTCATCGCGCCAATATTGGTCGGCCAATTCGGTGTTGCGCTTGACGTCCAGCTCAAACGCCGCCTTGGAGCCCGCACCGCCAAAGATGAACAGGCGGCCATTGTCGATACGCCAGGTGTCAGCGTCACCGCCCCAAGGGATGCCATAGACCAAGCCATTCGCACAGTAGCCACCAAACTGCGGCATGTATTTGCGGGGCTCTTTGTCGAACAGTGCCTTGTGTTCGGCACTGGCAAAGCGGAAGGTCACACCTTCATAGACGCTCTTGATTTGCGGTGAGCCCGCCGCATGACGCTGAAGCGTCCAGTAAGCCACCACGTCATGACCAGCGAGCATCACCCGCTCGTCGCCGTCCAGGGCAATGGCATTCACCGGCTTGAGCGCGCCCGATGGGTTTTGCGCGTTCAAGGCCGCGCACCCTCCCAGCAAGACACTGCAAGCAAACACCCCGTAGGCCAAGGCGCGCCGCGCCGACCGTGTCCAAGCCAATGAAATCATGAGCGCTTCCATTCAATCTGTTGAAGCTCGTAAAGCCGTTGAAAAGCACGATTGTGACTTGCGAAGTAAAAAAGCACCTGGCGTTGCCGCCCGGTGCTTTGATGCCTAACCAAAATTTGGTAGGCGCGATTGGACTCGAACCAACGACCCCCACCATGTCAAGGTGGTGCTCTAACCAGCTGAGCTACGCGCCTGTAATCTCGCAGTATAGCAGGCTAAGTCATACCATCAGCGCCGGCGAGCGTGCCTCACCCCCGACACAGCGGCCACTTGCCGCAAAACCTGACCCAGACGTGCGGCACTGGCGACTTCCACGGTAAAGGTCATCCAGGCTTTGTGCGCACCGGCTTCACGCACGCTCTGCGTTTTCACCCCAGTGACATTGACGTGTTCGCGGGTGAACACGTCTGAGATGTCGCGCAGCAGGCCTTGGCGGTCGGTGGCTTCTACCGCCACGTCCACGGGGTACAGCGCATCGGACGTGCCATGGCCCCAAGCGACGGGGATAACCCGGTCACCATAGCGCTGCGCCATGTGCCGGAAATTGCTGCAGTCGTGGCGGTGGATGGCGACGCCTTTTCCACGCGTAACGAAGCCCCCAATCGCGTCCGGTGGCGCGGGCCTGCAGCAGCGCGCCAGGCTGGTGAGCAGCGATTCCACGCCGACCACGAGCACCCCGCTGTCGCCGGCCTTGGAGCGGCGCAGCAGCACGCCCTCGTCCACGGGTGGCGCAGCCGGCCGCAGCACCGCCTCCACTTGTTTGAGCGAGAACTCGTCTTTGCCCACCACCAAGAACAGGTCATCGGCTTCTTTGAACCCCAGACGCGCGGCCAATTCGTCGTGCTTCAGAGCGGTTTTGCCTTCGCGCTGCAACAAGCGCTCGATCGCCTCGCGCCCGCGCGCGATAGTTTGCTCTTGCTTCTGTGCGTTGAACCAGGCGCGCACCTTGGCTTTGGAGCGTGGGCTGCGCAGGAAGGCCAGTTCTGCGTTCAACCAATCCAGTGACGGCCCGCCTTCGCGAACCGTTGAGATCTCCACCGTCTGGCCGTTTTGCAGTGGCGTGTTCAGCGGCACCAAATGCCCATCCACGCGCGCACCACGACAGCGGTGCCCTAGATCGGTGTGCAGGCTGTAGGCAAAGTCGATGGGCGTAGCACCAGCCGGCAAGTCCACAACCGTGCTTTGTGGGGTCAATACATAAATGCGTTCCTCGCCTGCCCCCTCACCTGGTTGCGTCGACAGGTCGCGCTCCCAGGCCAACAGCTGGTGCATCACCGCCTTGCGGGCTTGTGCCACCTGCTGGGCAGCGTCGCCATCTGCGACGGCACCTGCATAGCCTTTGACTCCTGCCTCTTTGTAAGCCCAGTGCGCGGCCACGCCATGTTCAGCGTGCGCATGCATGGCCGCCGTACGCACCTGAATTTCCACAGGCAATCCGTCGTCCGACCGCACCACCGTGTGCAGCGACTGGTAGCCATTGGCCTTGGGCTTGGCGATGTAGTCGTCAAATTCACCTGGCACTTGGGTATAGCGCGCGTGCACAGCCGACAAGGCGGCATAACAAGACGGCACATCAGGAACGATGACCCGCAGGGCGCGCACATCGAGCACCTGCTCAAAGGCGAGCCCTTTGCCCTGCATCTTCTTCCAGATGCTGTACAGGTGTTTAGGGCGCCCAGCGACTTCGGCGTCCAGGCCCGCGCGGCGCAGCTCCCCGGCCAGCTGGTGGCGGATGAAATCGACGCTCAATTCACGTGCACCGCGCGTTTGGTCCAGCAGACGCGCGATGGCGTGGTAGCCCTCGGGGTCGATCAGGCGGAAGGCGAGATCCTCCAGCTCCCACTTGATTTGCCAAATGCCCAGCCGGCTGGCCAGCGCCGCAAAAACATCCCGCGACTCCCGCGCCAGCGCCGGCGGACAGGCTTTGCGGCTGGCTGCGAGCCAGCGCAGCGTTTGCAAGCGCGAAGCCAGGCGCAACAACACCACGCGCAAATCACGCGAGAACGCCAGCAGCATCTTGCGCACGCGCTCTGTTTGCTGCGCGCGGCGCTCCGTTTCCAGCTCGGCGTCGCGCGCAGCACGCTGCACGTGTACCAAGCGCCGGGTCAGGTCAACCAAGCCGGCGACCGAGGGTCCAAATGCACGCTGGAGGGTTTCCACGGGCTGCTGGAGAAAGTCGCCTGCATAAACCAAGTACGCCGAGGCCTGCAAGGGCTCGGCAGCACCCAAGTCCCGAAGAATGGCCGCCACGCCCTGCGCATGGACCCAGGCGTCTTCACCGGTATCCAGCTCGCGACCGCGCAGCAGCGGTTCGGCAAACTGGCGTGCCGACTCCAAACCGGGCTCGGTGCCAAGCCCAGCGCCACCCGAGGTCTCGGCGCCGGCGCCTGCGGTCTGCAAGGCTGTGGCTGCGACGATTGCGCTTGGGGTTGCCGCGTTGGCTGCTGAAGTTGACGTGGTTTTCAAGGAGCCAACAAGAAGTCGCAGACCACCGCGCGCTGGCCGGCCTCGACCAAGGTGGGCGCATGGCCAACACCCTCGAAGACGGCGAGACGAGGCCGGGGGCCACGCCGGGTCATTTCATCGGCCGTTGCAGCGGACAGCAGGTCAGATTGCGCGCCGCGCAGCAGCAAAGTGGCGCAGCGCAGGCTGTCGAAGGTTTGCCACAGCAAAGCTTCCGATGCGCTTGCCATTTGGGGTGAGAGCGACTTCAACGACAAGCCTATGCCGGGGTCGTAACGCAAGGTCCAGCCGCCCGTGCCATCGGGTTTGAGCAGCGGGCGGGTCAACGCCAGCCATTGCTCGGGCGTATGGGGGCCAAATCCCGTTGAGACGGCCCACAGATCGTCAGCCGCCGCCTGCTCGCTGGGCCAACGGCTGGGCTGGCCCACATAGGCTGCAATGCGCGCCACCGCCGCCAATTCAATGCGCGGGCCTACATCATTGAGTACGAGCCGGCGCACGGGCGAGCCCTTGAGCGCCGAGACGCCCATGCCGATCAAGCCGCCCATGGACGTGCCCACCCAATCCACCTGCTCCGCGTCCAGCCGCGCCAGCAAAGTCACCATGTCGGCTACGTAGGTGGGCACCGCATAGGCCATGGCGTCGGTCAGCCAGTCACTTTGCCCGCGCCCCACCACGTCTGGGCAGACCACGCGCCGGGTCTTGCTCAAATCTGCCGCGAGTGCATCAAAGTCGCGGCCTTGCCGAGTCAAGCCGTGGGCGCAAACCACCACCTGCGTATTGTGAGGGTCGCCCCACTCCCAGTAAGCCATGCGGTGCAGGCCCCGGACATCGAGGCACTGAACATGGCGAAGGCGGGGTTCGATCATGGCGGGCTCGTCAAATTTGGAAGAAGCCATGCTACTGGCCCGGCCGCGACCTGCGGGGCCCTACTTCTGCATCTGCACACTGCCATTGACCGTCGCTGTTACCGTGGTTTTTCCAGCTTGCACGGGCAGAGATTCGTCCGAAGCCATGCTCATGGTGCGCGCTCGTACGGCCATCACGGGCACATGCCCTGCACCGTCACTCGACACGTTCACTTCCCGTATGGTGTAGCCGCTGAAGCCGAACAACTGGGCCTGCGTTTGGGCCCGTTCACGGAAGCGCGCGATGGCCTGAGCCGTGGTTTCAGCCTCAAGCTTCTCGCGGGTTTCGCGCGCCAAGCCATAACTCACACCGCCAATGCTGAGCGTCTGAATACGGCCAGCCAGCTGGGAAATGGACGTCATGTCGCGACCTTCTACCTGGAGCTGCGCGGTGCCTTGCCAGCCGTTGATGCCGCCTTTGGGCGCATAACGCGGCGACAGCGCAAAGTGGCCCGTCCGAATCTCCACCTGCCCTGGCTTGGCCACCTTGCGGGCCTCAGCCAGTGCGGCATCCAGAGCCTGCTTCAATTGCGCCTGGACAGCCGCCGCCTCAGGACCATCGCGGGTGGTTGAGAAAGTGATGGCCAAGACGTCCATGGTGACCTCGGCCGTCGCGGCAGCCGACAGGTTCATGAGGTTTTGGGGTTCGACCGGGCCGGCGGCCTGTGCTGCCGGTGCCCAATAAACTGCTCCAAGGGCAGCACCTGCGAGCAAGCGGCTCACTATGCCAGCGCGCCAAACCAGTGCCTGCGGCGCCAAACGGGCCACAAATTGATCAATTTGCATGAAAACCTTCCGTTTCAGGAGTGCGAGCCTAGCTGCGCTTGGGCCAAAGCCGCAAGTGTTGTAACGGAAGGTCAGATTAGGGGCAAACGGGAAAATTCCGCTGTAACAATTCGGCTGTTACAAATCTGGGAACGCACATGAGCTCATCAGCACCAAACCGCCCTGATCGAATCGTTGTCGTCGACGACGACGCCCGTATCCGTGACCTGCTGCGCCGCTACCTCACCCAGGAAGGTTTTGAGGTGCTGTTGGCCGAAGACGCCAAGACGCTGAACCGCGTGCTCACCCGCGACACCATCGATCTGATCGTGCTGGATTTGATGCTGCCGGGGGAAGACGGCCTGTCCATCTGCCGCCGCTTGCGCGCGGCAAACGATCCCACGCCCATCATCATGCTGACGGCCAAGGTTGAAGACGTGGACCGCATCGTCGGCCTGGAGGTGGGTGCGGACGACTACCTGCCCAAACCCTTCAACCCGCGGGAGTTGCTGGCACGCATTCACGCTGTGTTGCGCCGTCGGCCCGCCATTGAAGCGCCTGGCGCGCCCTCCAAAGAGACCCAGGTGGTGAGCTTTGGCACCTTCGAGTTTGACCTGTCACTGCGCCGCTTGTCCAAAGAGGGCGAACAAATCGCGCTGACCACGGGCGAATTTTCGATGCTAAAGGCCCTGGTTCGGCACCCACGCCAACCCCTGAGCCGCGACAAGCTGGCCCAACTGGCACGCGGCCGCGAATTTGAGCCCTTTGACCGCAGCCTGGATGTCCAGATTTCGCGCTTGCGCAAAATGATCGAACCCGACCCGGCGCAGCCGCGCTACATCCAGACCGTTTGGGGTGTAGGCTACGTTTTTGTACCGGACGGCGCGAACTGAACCGGGCTCAGGCTTGAACGACTAGAAATTCACTGTTGAATCCGGCGACTGCTCTCTCGACTCAAGAAAAACAAGCCCCAACGGGCCAGTTAAAGCGAAGCGTGTCCGCTGTTCGGGCATCATCCCGCCCAATGAAGCAGTCGTCGCCTCTTAATTTCAACGTCTTCTGGCGAACCTTCGCGCTGCTGGCTCTGTTGCTTGCCGGCGGCATCGTGGCTTGGGTTCAAACATTAAAAGCGCTGGATCTTGAACCACGCGCCGTACATGAGGCGCGGCAGTTGGCCAGCATGGTGAACCTGACGCGAGCGGCCTTGATGCAGCAAGCCGATGGCATTGCACGTCTGGCACTCATCAAGTCCTTCGACAAAGCCGATGCTGTTCAGGTTCGTCCGCGGGAACCAACAGACCAGTGGGAGCCCTTCGAGATTGACGCTTTCTCACGCGCAGTGGCGCGTGAACTGCGTGCAACGATTGGCGGCGAAGCGGTAGTGGCGCGCAACGTCAACGGCCAGACCGGGCTGTGGGTCGGCTTCATGCTTGACCGGGACCCCTATTGGCTGATCACCAAACAGGCACAAGGGAATTCGCTATCGCTTCAAACCTTGATCAGCTGGATCGGCATCGCCCTGCTGGCCACGCTGGCCGGCAGCGTCGCGGTGGCCAGCCTGATCAACAAGCCGCTGAAAGAGCTTTCATTTGCGGCCAGCCGAATCCGTGAAGGCGACTTGGACTCGCGCTTGGACGAAAACACCTTGACCAGTGAGATTCGCGAAGTCAACATGGGCTTCAACCGCATGGCGCGCGAGTTGGCCAAAGTGGAAGAGGACCGGGCCGTGATGCTGGCCGGTATCAGCCACGACCTGCGCACACCGCTGGCGCGCTTGCGGCTGGAAGCCGAGATGAGCGTGACCGACGAAGAAGCCAAGCGAAACATGGCCGAAGATATCGGCCAGCTTGACGCGATCATCGACAAATTCATGGACTACGCGAGGCCGGGCTCCACTGAATTGGTGCCGGTTCAGTTGGCCAAACTGGTTGACCGCGAGGCCAGCGCATTCCGCGACGCGCGGCAGATTCGCATCAACTCGCGCGTGTCCATCGATGTGCGCGTCTTGGCCGATGAAATCGAACTCGGGCGGGTGTTCCTCAACCTGTTCGAAAACGCGCGGCGCTACGGCCGCAGCCGAGACACCGGGCTGGCAGACGTTCTGGTGACCTTCACACGCAGCGGCCCTTGGATCATCATCACCGTGCGCGACCACGGCCCCGGAGTGGACCCTGAAAAAATCAGCCAGCTCACCAAGCCCTTCTTCCGCGGCGACCTGGCGCGCACAGCCGCCACTGGCGCAGGTTTGGGCTTGGCTATCGTCGACAAGGCCCTGCAGCGCATGGGCGGCTCACTCGAATTGGCGAATGCCATTGATGGCGGCTTGATTGCTCAATTGCGGTTGAAGCGGGTGCAGTGAGGCGGTGCGCGAGCGCCTGAATCAGGCAGGCAGGAAATAGAGCTCTCGGTGCGAGAGCACGCGCCTTTGGTAAGCGAGCTTGCGGCTGAGAATGGGTACCAATTGCGAACGGTAGAAGCAGGCTGCAGCGTGCTTGGCGTCAAGGTCGGGTTCGACTTCAATCAAGTCCAAATTTTGATTGGACAACGCCGAAACCCTCAGCCTGAGATCGGCAAGCTTGTCAGACCAAACATAGGGCAACTCGGCGTACAAGCCAAGGCGCACACCAAGTGCCGCCAGGGGCTCTAGCAGCCCATCCCTGACCATCAAGTGTTCACCGTGTTGCGGTGCGCCCATCGGAATCCGCCTGGCGCGACGCAACCACTGCTGAACCGAAGTAACCACACCCCCTGCACCAGCGGGCAGCAAAACCAGACTGTGCCGAGGCACCACACTCAATGACTCCGCCAAGCGGCGAGTTACCCGTTGCGCGGCCTCTGGGGACCAATTCTTCGCATATTCGCCCAGATGCAGGCAATCCGCACCCAGGAACTTGGCGGCCTCAAGGTCTTCGACGCGACGAGCCGCAAACTCTTCGCCCGTGCTTGAAAAGCCCGTTACTTTGGCCCAGTTGGATTGGCCCAGCGCCGGCGCATCACTGAAGACCGTCGCCAGTACTCGCCTAGATAGCTGAGCGATCGTGAGCACGCTGTGCGCTGAGAACACACCATCATCCAGATGCGGCGACAGCACAACGACCTCGGCGATACCCCGATTTGCAATCCACTTCGCCAGCGCGCTGGCGCCCAGGGCGTCACTCAAACCAAGCTTGCCTTGATGAGGTCGCTGCGGTGCTTGAATACCGCTTCGTCGTTATAAAGAGGGCGCGCCTTTGCAGCGGCTTGAATCAAGTTTTTCAACGCATCGCGGTCGTTCACCAGGTGCTCCAGTTTTGCGGCCAGCGCCGTGGTGTCCCCCATCGGCCCGAAGTCACCACCACCCGACTCAACAACCAAGTCTCGCGCATACGCACTTTCGTAACCGACCAACGGTGTGCATGAAATTAGCGATTCAATGAGGCAGCGCGGAGATTCCGGCGTCAGATGACAAAACAGGAAAACATCGAGTTGCCTGAGCGACAAAAGCAATGCTTCGCGATTGCGGACATGACCAGCAAATCGAACACGCTGACCCAACCCAGCCTCCTCGACACGGCGCCGTGCCTCTTCCAAAACAGGTCCGCTGCCATACCAAGTGGCCTTGAAGCGCTCCGGCCCGACTCGTCTTGCCAACTCGGCCAAGGTATCGATCCAATCAAATGGGCCCTTGATCGGGTGCGCTCGGCCTGCGTAACCGATGCGCAGCACGGCCTTGGATTCTTGCCGTGCAAGTTTTTCGAGAAGTTGCGCATCGGACAAGGCGTCCAGAGGGCTGCAGTGAATGTTGTGCACCAATTCACCACGCGGACACAGGGGTGAATAGGCATCGAAAACCGTGCGCCCATGAAACAAGCCCAAGCCTGCGTGTCGAATGGCGTGGTACGTTTTAATCTTGCCCAAGTACATATCCAACTTGGACTTGAGCTTCTGCGTCAGTGAACGGGCCGGCGTTCGCGGCATCTTGTCGGCAACGTTGTCGAACCAAACGCTATACGGCCTTTTCTTTCGAAGCGCAATTTCTACACCCAAATTTCCCCAGGCGCCGAATCCACCCACGTTACAAAAACACAAGTAGCGGTGGCCATCGATCAGGGGCGCCAGCGTGGCTCTGACCTCGCCCGCCAGCCCGAGTGATTCAAATCGGCGATAGCCCCAAGGCAAAGGAACGAGCTTGATCGCGCGCTGTTTGAGCAACTCACTCGGATCGGCCCAATCCGTTTGAGACTCGTCGGGGTGACCAACCGGCAGAACAGGGGCACAGACCGTTAGGCGCGAAAAATTCTCGGACCACAGACGAATGCCATTCAACACCTGCGCTTCAACCCAGAGCTTTCCAGACACACTTCGGAAAGGAACCGGCAAATCGAGCAACAAGCTCTGATCGTCAAGGCTTGACGCCAGGGGCGCGAGCGAGCGAGGCGAACCCACACCAGCTGATTTGGCGGGCGTTGGGCTTTCAGCGAAACCTTGCAAGGCCGTAATTTTGGAATTCTCGATGACGTCCACAACAGACTCGCATTCTCACAAGTTCGACACGGCCTTCGCATGAGCAAGACCCGCCAATTGCAAGCACAAGTGTCGGCAGTCTGGTGGAAACCAAAACTGTTAACAGGCCGGAGATCGGCGCTCAATTGGCTATGGCGCCACCCGCTCAGCGCCCAAAAGCCAAAGGAGCGAGCTCAGTTAGCGACGACGGCGCTATCCAAGCCAGCTAAACATATTTCAGTGACCCACTCATTTCGCCGGCGCATCCACTGGTCAGACGTATTGGCACGCGCGGTTCGCGCCGCGTTGCTCACCATTGCAGCGAGCTGGGTCTTGTCTCGGGCCAGATCGAACAAGCGGGCGGCCAAAGGTTCGACCTGCGGCCAAGGCGTCGTTTCGACAGCGCCCGAGTACTCAGCCATGCTCCTGTAGAAAGCGGTATCAAAGGCAATAACCGGCATTCCACTGGCCAGAGCGTCCCAGGCACTGCGTGGTGTGTCTCCCGACAGCGGGCATGCCATCAAAACATCATGGCCCCGAAGAACCTCGAAGAAGTCATGGCCGTATGGCTGCGGCTCCAGCCAATTGATCAGGTCGGCCACACCCAGTTCTGAGGCCAGGCGGACCAGCGCTGCGCGCTGTTCGCCCGCACCCATGATTGCCAGCGAAACCGCTGCGCCACGACGGTGGGCCAAGGCGACAGCTTCGATCATTTTGTCAACGCCCTTGTAGGGCACCAGCCGGCCGAAATAGAGCAGTTTTAACGGCCGCGCCGGATCCTGGAGTTGAACAATCTTGTTCCGGACGAATTCATCGTCCACCACATGCTCGACACCGAAATTGGGGTCGAGGATGAGACGAACGTGATTAGCACCGCGACCAAAGTCGCGCACCTGGCCCAACTCTTTAAACAGCATCAGGTCGCACATTCGCACATAGGCCCGGTACAAGAGATTGCGAAGTGGGTCGTACAAGAACCGACAGATAGCGTAGGTGCGCCAGGGCCAGCGGCCCATGCGGTACTGCATCTCTGCGTCGCGCCGCCGGTCAATGTCGTCCACCGCAATCACGCGCTTGTTCTTCAACCAACCGGCCAGACAAAAGAGCGCGCCTACAGGACGGAACAAGTCATAGGAATAATCGACGTGCAGCACGTCACTCTGACGCGTCAGCGCGACAACACCACTCAATATCTTGGGTAAGGCCCGAAAAAACTCAAACTTGGTGCACTCATGCCGGTACAGCGTGACTAAGCGAAAGCCTTCGGCCTGCCCATTGATAACCCCAAGGCCCGAAGCACTTCGAACATAGGTCTGCTCACTCATCTCGGATAACACAACCACCACTTCGCTGAACCGAGGCCCCAAGAGCGCCTTCAATTCACGCAAGTGCTGCGCGAATGCACTCTCGAGTGCAAACCGCCCTCCTTCGAGGCGCCTGCCCGGCGCGGGCGTCGTGATGAGGTAGCGCAAGAAATTCTCAGCGCGGTTTGAATTGGCAGACCGAGTCAATGACGCGGTCTTGCTGACCATCCGTCAACCCGTTGAAAAACGGCAAGCGAATCAACCTGCCGGCGACGCTTTCAGTTACGGGGCATTGGCCAAGCCGCCCGCCCAGGCTTTGCCCCATGGGCGAAGTGTGCAAGGGCACGTAGTGAAAGGTCGCCTGAATGGCGCTGGCCTTGAGGTGCTTCAACAAGGCATCACGTGATTCACACGACGGCAGCAGCATGTAGAACATGTGGTAAGACTGCTCGCAGTGCGCCGGCACTGTCGGCAAAGCCACGCCGTGGGCAGCGGCCCAAGGCGCCAAGCCTGCCTGGTAGCGCTCGAAGATGCTGCGCCGCCGCGCCTGGATGGTGTCTCTGGCCTTGAGTTGCTCCAGCAAGAAGGCTGCCAATATGCCGGACGGCAAATAGCTCGAACCGACGTCGCGCCACGAGTATTTGTCCACCAGGCCTTGGTAAAAGAGACTGCGATCGGTGCCCTTCTCTCGAATGATCTCCGCCCGCTCGATCAACATGGCCTCATTGATGAGCAAGGCACCACCCTCGCCGCAGGTGAAGTTTTTGGTCTCGTGAAAACTCTGTGTTGCGAGCGCACCCAAGGTACCGAGATAGCGCCCCTTGTACTTGGCGAAGAGTCCGTGTGCATTGTCTTCAACGACCGGAATGCCGTGGCACGCAGCAAGGGCCAGGAGTTCATCCATCTCGCAAGCCACGCCAGCATAGTGAACCGGCACGATGGCCCGTGTTCGCGGCGTAATCAGTGACTCAAGTTGCCGCTCGTCCAAGTTCAAAGTGTCGGGCCGAATATCTGCAAAGACGGGCTTGGCGCCGTGCAGGACAAACGCGTTGATCGTGGAAACAAACGTATAGGCCGGAACGATGACTTCATCACCAGGCTGGATGCGCAGCAGCAGCGCGCTCATCTCCAGCGCGTGAGTGCAAGATGTCGTTAGGAGTGCTTTTCGCACACCCAGAGCCTCTTCGAGCAAACGATGGCAGCGCTTCGTGATCGCGCCGTCGCCTGAGAGCTCGCAAGTCTCGATCGCCTCAGTGATCCTGGCGAATTCATTGCCCGCAAGCTGCGGACGGCTGAAAGGAATCGCGATCGCGCTCATGATTTCCGCTTGATGTCCCATACCGGCACGCCCATTTGTCAATACATACCCAACGAGCTCTTTTCGCTGATCTGTGCCAACGAGAAGCCCAAACGGCTACCACCCTACGGATATGTTAACGGCGGTAAATGCAGGGAAAATGGCGGGTCACAGGCTTAAGGGGGGTGCCTACCGGTACGTGATTTTTGACCGCAAACCTCTTGAAATCACGTATTGACCGAGCCGAAAATCAGGCGCTGAACAGCAGGCACACCGCACGGGTTTCAATCGCCCGGCCCTCGCCCACCGGGCCCATCTTTTCTGCGGTTTTGGCCTTGATGTTCACTTGGCCGAGATCAAGGCCCAAGACCTGCGCGATGCGCGCGCGCATCGCCTCGATGTGCGGCGCCATCTTGGGCGACTGGGCAATGATGGTGCTGTCAATATTGCCGATCACCCACCCCGCTTCGCGCACGCGCTGGGCTGCCTCTGCAAGCAAGGCGCAGCTGTCTGCACCCTTGAACTCAGCAGCAGTATCCGGGAAGTGCCTGCCGATATCGCCCAGGGCCGCACCGCCCAGTAAGGCATCGGTAATGGCATGAAGCAGCGCGTCAGCGTCCGAGTGCCCCAGCAGTCCGTGGCTGTGGGGAACGGTGATGCCCCCCAGAACCAGCGGTCGGCCAGTAACCAGCGCGTGCGTGTCCCATCCTTCACCAATACGGATGTTGGGGCTCATGCTGCATCCTTTCCTACCCGATGGGCCGCGCCGTTGACCTGCCGCTCTTGCGCGCGCAAGATGTCACTCGCCAATTCAAAGTCTTGCGGCCACGTGATCTTCAAATTGCGGGGGTCACCTTGCACCAACAGTGGCGCGTGACCCGCCGCCTCCATCGCGCTGGCTTCATCGGTCACGCTACTTCCCGCAGCGCTCAAGGCATCGATCAGCATGCCGATTCGGAACATCTGTGGAGTCTGTGCAATCCACTTGTCACTGCGGTCGATGGTGGTCACACTGCGTCCTTGGTGTGCGGCTTTCAGGGTATCGGCCAAGGGCAACGCCAACAATCCACCAACTGCATCGTCCTGGCAGGCCCTGCGCAGGCGCTCGACCCATACGGGCTGAACGAGACAACGCGCGGCGTCGTGCACCAGTACCCAATCGTTAGTCCTCGCGCCGCGCTCCCGCAGGGCATGTAAACCTGCCAAAACCGACTCGGCCCGGGTTGAACCACCGCAGCGCGCGAGCCAGCGGCCGGTGCCGGCGAAATGGGGCACAAGCGCTTCGAACTGATCGTCATCGGGCGAAGCCACCACCAGCAGCGCCTCAATACCGCGCACGGCTCCGAGTGCGGCCAACGTTCTCGCCACGATCACTTCACCGTGCAGCGTCGCGTACTGCTTGGGCATTGGCGTGCCCGCACGTTGCCCAACACCCGCAGCTGGAATCAAGATATAACACTTGATCTCAGCAGACTCACTCAGAACATGCCTCAATTGGAGCTCCACGTTCAAACTAGGGCGCAGTGCCACTCAACAAAGCCAACGACGCCACACGCTGCTCAATCTTTTCCATCAGTTGCAGATAGGTCGAGGACCCTACCCGACCAAAACGAGCTGAAAACTCGGTCGCACTCAAGGCGTTTGGCAAGTCCGAAGTCATGGGCATCAAGGCCGAGTCGTCCGTCATTGCTCGCAGAGCAAGCGCCAGACGCAAGGGCTCATTCGCCGCGCGCAAGCCCAATTCTGTGCCCGCCCTGTCCGCAACCAGATCATCAAAACTGAAACCCGAACCTTCAGCCAAGCTGGCGTCGGCCAACTCTTTGTAAAGACCCACCAGATCAGCCCACGCTTGGCCGCCACCCATCGACAACCAGGCCGACAGCACAAAATGCAGGGCGTGATCTGAGCGCCCCCGAAGTTCCAGACCATGATGCGGCAGTGCTTGCCAACCGGCGCCGGGCGCGATGATTTCCGGATCCACTTGCAAAGCGTATAGCCCCAACAGCATCAAAGCCAATCGAAATTCGCGGGCCTGCAAGGGGCCGGCACTGGAAGGGTTTGCACCCTGCTGCGACGCGGCAAGCTGAGCCTGCACCACGGCGTCCTGCCACAACGGCCGAAGCAGGCTTGACAAAGCTAAAGCTGTACCAGCCGGCGGCGCTTGCGCAAGCAGAGTGCGCGCCAGAACCTGTTGGTAATGGCGCAGGCCTTGAACATCGCGCTCCATCAAGCTTTGCCCACGAACGCGCTGCAGCAACTGCGCAGGAGCCGTCAGCGTCACGTTGACGGCTTCGGTTCCGAACGACACCCTTTGCACAAGCTTCGAAGCCAGCCGGACGCGTTCCAGAGAAGGCCGCTGCCCACTCAACCAACCAAAAATTTGCCGCTGTACAAGCTGCGGCACGGGCAATGGCAAAGCACCACAGCGCAATGCGACCAGACGAGGCAAGCCTTGCGCTTGAGCCTCTAGCCGCGCGCGCAAATTCAGCCAGCCGCCTAAGCCACCTAAGCCGCCTGCTGGGCCGCCCAACCAGCGCGCCAGAGGAAGGCTTATTCCCAAATCAAGAACGTCATGGCCGACCAAGATCTGCGCCCCTGCCGCACCCAGTCCGCGCTGCAAGACATCGGCGCCCAGGGTCTGCACGGTTGCCGTCGACAAGCCCAGCATGGGTGTGGCAGCGCCTGCGCGCGCACTTTCGGCGGCCCACACTGCGCGCACATGGCGAACGGTTTCACCCATTCGCGTGGGCTGCGGCGCGTCATGGCGCGGAAAGGCTGGCTTTCGGTCAATAGCCAAACCCAGCAGCAGGACCGTAAGAACCAGCGCTCCACCAGCGCATAGAGCGGCCGCCTTCGTAACCCGTTTCGTCCAAGAACGCCAAATGCTCATGCCAACAATTATGGCGGGCCGCTTGAATGACGCTTTCCTAGAATGCGGCTACTCGGAGCCTGCATTCTGCGCAGCCTGCCGCGCCCTTCGCACCTCCAAACCGGCACCCTGTCGCCGTACCCAACGCACATGCAACTGCCCCATATCGCCCCCGGCAAACGGTTCACACTCCCGCGCCCCAGCGGCTCGGCTGATGCCTTGTTGCTGGCACGCCTGGCGCAAGCGCGTACCGCTGAATCGCGACTGCTGGTCATCATCACTGCCGAGCCTGGCGACACTCAGCGCCTGGCCGACGAGTTGCCCTTCTTTGCGCCCGGCTTGCGTTTGGCGGTTTTCCCCGACTGGGAAACCTTGCCCTACGACACCTTCAGCCCGCACCAGGACCTGATTTCCGAACGCCTTGCCACGCTGTGGCGCGTCTTGCAACGCGAGGTGGATGTTTTGCTGCTGCCGGCCAGCACGGCACTCACCCGCTTGGCGCCGCCGTCGTTTTTGGCGGCCACCACCTTCAATTTCAAACAGAAAACTCGGCTGGACGAGGCCGCGCTGAAAGGCCAGCTCACCTTGGCCGGTTACCAGCATGTGAGCCAGGTCGTGTCGCCAGGTGAATACGCCGTGCGCGGCGGCCTGATTGACCTCTTTCCCATGGGGTCGCAGGTTCCTTACCGCGTGGACTTGTTCGACGATGAAGTTGATTCCATTCGAACGTTTGACCCTGATTCGCAACGCAGCCTGTACCCCGTGCCCGAAGTGCGCTTGCTGCCGGGCCGTGAATTTCCGATGGACGAAGGCGCGCGCACAGCCTTTCGCGCCCGCTGGCGCGAACAGCTGGAGGGCGACCCGACGCGATCACGCATCTACAAAGACATCGCGCAAGGCATTGCCACGGCGGGCATCGAGTATTACCTGCCCCTGTTTTTCGATCAAACAGCACCCATCTTTTCCTATCTGCGCGAAGACGCAGCCGTCGTCTTGCACGGCGACATGGACGCTGCACTGAACCACTTCTGGACCGACACGCGCGAGCGGCACCGCTTTCTGCAGCACGACCCCGACCGGCCCATCTTGCCGCCGGAAGCGATCTACCTCAAAGCCGACGAATTTTTCGCTCTGACGCAGCCGCACGCCACCTTGGCTTTGCGTGGCAACGAGCCCGTAAGTTGGGCTCGCCCCCTGCCCGACCTTAGCGTGGATCGCGGCGCTACGGAACCCTTGCACGCGCTGGAACAGCACCTGCGCAGCACCGCAGCGCGTGTGCTGATCGTGGCCGAGAGTGACGGCCGCCGCGAGACCTTGCTCGACCTGTTACGCGACCACAAGATCGAGGTGCCCAGCGTCGCCTCGCTCGAAGACTTCATGGCGGGTGACGAGCGCGTGGCCATTGCATCCGCACCGCTGGCCGCCGGATTTCATTGGATGCCGGTTGTCGGTCAAGGAGAAAACGACGCTGAGCTTGCCATCCAGTTCGTCACTGAGACCGAGCTCTTCTCCAGCGCCCCTCAAACCCGCCGCCGTCGCAAACAAGAGCAGACCACCAGCGTCGATGCGCTGATCAAAGACCTGTCGGAGCTGAAAATTGGCGACCCGGTGGTGCACATCAACCACGGCATTGGCCGCTACCAAGGGCTGCTCAATATCGACCTCGGCGACGGGGCCAGTGAGTTCTTGCACCTTCAGTACGCGGACAAGGCCACCTTGTACGTGCCGGTATCGCAGCTGCACTTGATTGGCCGCTACACCGGTGTCAGCCCAGAAGAAGCGCCTCTGCACAAACTGGGCTCCGGCCAGTGGGACAAAGCGCGCCGCAAGGCGGCCGAACAGGTGCGCGACACCGCCGCAGAGCTGCTCAACCTTTACGCCCGCCGCGCTGCTCGCGAAGGCTTTGCACACCGCTTCTCGCCCCAAGACTATGAAGCTTTTGCCGCCAGCTTTGGCTTCGAAGAAACGGCCGATCAACGCGCCGCCATTCATGCCGTCATTCAAGACCTCATCAGCCCCAAGCCCATGGATCGACTGGTGTGTGGCGACGTGGGCTTTGGCAAAACCGAGGTGGCCCTGCGCGCTGCATTCGTGGCTGTGCACAGCGGCAAACAGGTGGCGTTCCTCGCGCCAACCACGCTTCTGGCCGAGCAGCATTTCCAGACCCTGAGCGACCGCTTCGGCAAGTGGCCGGTCAAGATTGCAGAGCTCTCACGCTTCCGCTCGGCCAAGGAAGTCAAAACAGCCGTCGAGGGCATTGAAGACGGTACGGTGGACATCGTCGTAGGCACGCACAAGCTGCTCAGCGAGAACGTCAAGTTCAAACGCCTGGGCCTGCTCATCATTGACGAAGAGCACCGCTTTGGCGTGCGCCACAAAGAGGCCATGAAAGCCCTGCGGGCCGAGGTCGATGTGTTGACGCTGACCGCCACGCCCATTCCGCGCACGCTGGGCATGGCCTTGGAAGGCCTGCGCGATTTGAGCGTGATTGCCACAGCTCCACAACGGCGACTTGCGATCAAAACCTTCGTTCGCAATGAAGGTACAGGCGTCATTCGCGAAGCGGTGTTGCGCGAACTCAAGCGCGGTGGGCAGGTGTACTTCCTCCACAACGAGGTCGACACCATCCAGCACCGGCGCGACAAGTTGGCCGAACTGCTGCCTGAGGCGCGTATCGCCATTGCACATGGCCAGATGCCCGAGCGCGAGCTGGAACACGTGATGCGTGACTTCATCGCGCAGCGCTACAACCTGCTCTTGTGCTCCACCATCATAGAAACCGGCATTGACGTGCCCACCGCGAATACCATCGTCATCAGCCGCGCTGACAAGTTTGGCCTGGCCCAGCTACACCAGCTGCGCGGCCGTGTGGGGCGCAGCCACCACCAGGCCTATGCCTACTTGATGGTTCCTGACGTGGAAGGTTTGACCAAACAAGCCGGGCAACGCTTGCAGGCCATTCAAGACATGGAAGAGCTGGGCTCCGGTTTCTACCTGGCCATGCACGACCTGGAAATTCGCGGCGCCGGCGAAGTGCTGGGCGAAAATCAAAGCGGCAACATGATGGAGGTGGGCTTCCAGCTCTACAACGACATGCTGTCGGAGGCTGTTCGCTCTTTGAAGGCCGGCCGCGAGCCGGACCTGATGAGCCCGCTGAACGTGGCCACCGAGATCAACTTGCACGCCCCAGCGCTGCTACCAGACGCCTATTGCGGCGACGTACACACCCGATTGAACTTCTACAAGCGGCTGGCCACGGTCGAGAAACCAGACCAGTTGGACGCTCTGCTAGAGGAAGTCACTGACCGCTTCGGAAAGTTGCCGCCACAAGGCCAAGCCCTCTTTGACACGCACCGGCTGCGCCTACTGGCCAAGCCCTACGGCGTGCAAAAGATCGATGCAGGGCCCAAGCTGATGAACATCAGTTTCCGCCCCAACCCGCCCATTGATGCGCTGAAGATCATTCAATTGGTGCAAAAGCACCGCAGCATCAAACTGGCCGGTAACGACAAGCTGCGCATCGACCGCGAAATTGCCGAAACCCGCGACCGCGTGCAATTCATTCGAGACGTTCTGCGAGAGTTGGGGCCACCCACGGCCGCCGGCGCGAAGCCGGCCTGACCCTTCGCGAGCGTGCGTATTTCACCAACGCACCGGACGCACGCCAGCGGCCCCCGGGAACCGAGGTGGTCTGACGGCCCCGCAGCAGCTTACCTCTTGTCACACTGCGGTCCAACCCATTCAGGGCGGACTCTTCGATGGCAAGCCGGCACTCACCCAAAGTATCAACACCACTGCGCAGCAGGTGCCTCACCGCACTGCTCTGCGCGCTGCTCGCCGCGTGCGGCGGCTTCAGTGACTTCTCCAATGACCACTCCGTCGTCGCTGAAACGACGAGTACCAGCGCAGCTTCGAGTGGCGCCACTACCGTTGCCTTGGGTGTCGACGCTCTGGGCCAGCCGACCATTCCAGCCGCATCGGAACCCGGCGCGGTCCTGTATGCCTCCGCAACCAGCCTTCGCCCACTGGCGGATGAGGCCCTGTGGGTCTATCGCGGCACGCGGACCGCCAATGGCCAGCAACTTCACTACAGCAGCTTTCGCCAAGTCACCGCCTCGTCGGCAGGCTTCCACGAGCGTGTTTCCAGCCCCTTAGCCAACGCCAGCCGCATTCAAACGCTCACGCCGGGCGCCGAGCAAATTGGCATCGAACAAGACCTTTTGCTTGCCGTCGGGACATTCCCCGTTCGCGGCACTGAGTTGAAGTCGCCCGTACGCCAAGGTGAACAAATCAAACTCGCGCAAGTGCAAATGGCGCCCTTGGCGTTGGACCTTGACGGCGACGGCAAACAAGACTTGATCGACGTGGCGGCCTGGAGCCGAGTGGTCGGCAACGAAGATGTGGAATTGCCCGAGTTGGAACGCTCTGTGCGTGCGCTTCGAGTGGACACCACCATGGTTTCGCGAACCCACCGCAGCAGCCAGGTACAGCCCGACGCCAGCCAGACGGTGGTGCAATCCACTTGGTTTGCGCCTGGCGTGGGCATTGTGCGCAACAGCCGCACGCAGCCCGTCGCTTCATCGGCAGGCGTGGGCGCGGTGGAGAGCGACGAGCGCTTGCAACTCTGGGACGGCATCTCCACCGGCTTGGGGCTTGTGCCTTCCTCGCCGGTTTCCGTAGCGGGCGGTTCGGCAGCAGTGGGCCCTTGGCTGGGGCAGACGCATTCAGCCGTTCGACAGGGCAATCAAGCCTTCATTCTGAGTGCTGCTAGCGCCGGGACGGATGCGCTGACCCTCTCGGTGCTGAACGGCCGCGGTCGGCTGGAGCACAGCGTTGAACACAGCGGTTTGGCCACTCTCAACCAGCCGAGGCCACAGCTGATGCCGCTGGGCGATGGCGTGGCGGTAGTCCGCAGGGAGGCAGGCGTGCTGCTCTACCCTGACCAACTGGAAAACCTCAAACTCGCCCGCTTTGATGCCAAGGCCCAACGGCTAGGCAAAGACATTTGGCTGGTCGACAGTGCCCTGGCCGGCAGTTTGCAAGCCGCCAGCGACGGCCAAACCATCTGGGTGAGTTGGGTTGACCCCGGCAGCGCACGACAGCCGCGGCGCTTGATGCTGCAGGGCTTTGATGCCCTTGGAGACATCAAAACACGCGCTCATTCGTTGGACACGCGCGACGGCACCGAAACGATGACGCAAATCGCCGTGACGGCACAGCAAGGCCGGGTGATGGTGAACTGGCGTGTTGAATCGGCTGCTGGCGTCGAGCTGCGTCAGGCCCTGG
This sequence comes from Rubrivivax sp., assembly GCA_965249635.1. Lineage (GTDB taxonomy): Bacteria > Pseudomonadota > Gammaproteobacteria > Burkholderiales > Burkholderiaceae_C > Rubrivivax. Next base: position 2,579,075 of record OZ252249.1, read on the forward strand.
GCAGCGCGACGTTGCCGCCCACGGTGGCCACACTGACCACCACGTCCATCACCACATTGGCCACTGCATCAAGCGCTCTGGCAGGCGCGGCCGTGACACCGCTGCTCACAGAATCATTGGCGGCCATCACCTGGCTGCAGCCTTTGGACAGCAGCAACCGGCTTGTGGCGCCACGCGCTGTGGCATTGGATGGGGCAGCGCAAGCACGCCGTGCCACCAGCGGCGGGCTCGACCAAGAACTCTTGGCCCTGCCGGCGGGTTCGGTTCAGGCCGCCGCACGCATGACCATGGCCGCAGAAACCAAGCGCGTGCTCTGGGCTGCTGCTGGCACGGGCCGTTTGCGCAGCGACACGGAGGCCGAAGACCGCACTCTGGCTTTCGCGACCGTCGACGCGGGCGACGCGGCCCTATCTGCAGCGCTACCGCAACTCAAAAACTTGCGTGACAGCTCGCCGGCCAGCACCTGGCAAGGCAGCGTTCAAGCACTGCAGCACATCGTGCCGCTGGACGATCGCTGGCTGATCATCGGCCACGATGGGCGCTACACCACCGTGGCCGTGCTGCACAAGCGCTGAAGCGCTGACGCTGGGTAACATGGACACATGCCCGACCTTGCACGCATGCCCCTGCCCACTCCCGCACCCGGCCTGACGATCCGCAGCTTTGAGCCGCCGCTGCGCTTGAGCGATTTCAAGCTTGTGGCCTTCGACATGGATTCCACCCTGATCAATATAGAGTGTGTGGATGAAATTGCCGACATGGCTGGCCGCAAAGCCGAAGTGGCGGAAATTACCGAAGCCGCCATGCGCGGGGAAATCGCCGACTACAAAGACAGCCTGCGCCGGCGAGTGGCTTTGCTCGCGGGCGTGCCGGAAAGCGCATTGCAACGTGTCTACGACGAACGGCTGGCCCTGAACCCCGGTGTCGAAGTTTTTGTACAGGCCTGCCGCGCAGCAGGCCTGAAAACCTTGCTCATCTCGGGCGGGTTCACGTTTTTCAGCGAACGCATCCGCCACCGGCTCAAGCTGGACTTTGCGCGCGCCAATACCCTAGGCATCAGCAAAGGCAAGCTGACCGGCACCCTCTTTGACCGCCCTTGGGGCGACATCGTGGATGGTGCAGAGAAGCGGCGCGTACTGCTGGAAGTGGTCGAGTTGCTGGGCATTGACGCGGCCCAAGCCATCGCTGTGGGCGACGGTGCGAATGACTTGCCCATGATGGCCGCCGCAGGCCTGAGCATTGCTTACCACCCCAAGCCCGCCGTGGCCGAAAAGGCCATGATCTCCATCAGTTCAGGCGGCCTGGACCGCGCACTGGAGGTCTTGCGCTGAAGACGCTCAGCCGTCGACCGATTGGGCTGCCTTCAACCCGTCGGCCGGCTCGCGCCAGCGCTGCTCCACAGCGTCGAGCACCGGGTTTTGCAACGGCGCCGGATGGCCTTCCAGCTCGGCCAGTGCGGTCGAAAGGCTGAAAATTTTGTAGCGCAATTGGGCGTCTTCAATTTCGGCCAGAACGGTTTCCATTTGCGCACTGTCCTCACGGAAAACGGCCGACCAAGTGCGCTGCTGCAAGGGCAGCAAATCGGCATACATGCAGGTCAACACCTCGTGCCATACATGCGGCTCCAAACCGAGTTGCTCGACCAAACGCAAGCGGCGCACGGCCTCCATTTGATCGCGTGACAGGCGGCCCTGAGAGTTGGCAGCCAAGGCCACAACCCGCGCCGACGCCCGTGGGCTGTTGACCGGATAGTGACGCATTGGAATCTCCAGAGTGACTAATGAAACGGGTGGTGGCGACGGGGACTTCTGATTGTGTCCGCTACGTGGGCGCTGCTGCGGTCAATTTAGGGAGATAGACCTCTGCCCCTAAATGAAGTTCCTAAGCCGTTAGCTGCGCCCAAGCCTTATCCAGACGTTTGGTGCTGACCGGCTGCGGCGTGCGCAGCTCTTGCGCGAAAAAGCTGACTCGAAGTTCTTCCAGCAGCCAGCGGTATTCATCGAGGCGGGCGTCGGACTGGCCTTTCAATTCGATCACCCGGCGCAGCCAGCGCTGCTCCAAAGGTCGCAGCTCTGCCATGCGCGCTGCATCGCGCACCGAATCAGTGCGCAACTTGTCGAGCCGCAAAGTGATAGCCTTCAGATAGCGAGGCAGGTGTTGAAGCTGCGCCCATGGCGTTTCAAGCAAAAAGCGTCTGCCGCACAAGCGCTGCAACTGCGCCGACACGTCTTCGGCAATCTCTTTAGACGGCCGGCCATCTTTGAGCTTGCGCTGCGCGGCAGCAAACTCCGTCAAAACCGTGCCCGCCTGGCGCGCCACTTCCTGTGCGATCAAGTTCAACCGTGACCGACCTTCGTCCACACGGGACTTGAAGCGGTGCTCGTCAGTCGGCAAGGGTTCTGCGAGAAATGCGCGGTCCAAGGCAACATCAATAACTTGCGCACGCAGCTCCTCCAAGGTTCCCAGAGGCATGAACGCGGCAGCCATTTTTTGAAGCTCTGGAATGTTCTTTTCCAGAAACTTCAAGGGCTCTTTGATCTGCAAGGCCACCAGCCGGCGCAACCCGGCCCGGTGCTTGAGAGCAGCGACATCGGGCTCATCAAAGACTTCAATTTCTACGTGCGTGCCTTTATCGATCAAGGCCGGAAAACCTACCAGCGTCTGTCCGCCCTTGTGCACCTCTAGCAGCTCGGGCAATTCCCCAAACGACCAAGCGGTGTAACGCTGGTTCTCGACCACGACTGCAGCTTGGCTTTTATCCGTCATGTCTGTTGGGCCACGCGTGCGGCTCGCAGCAGGCGCTGCAGGCCGAGCCGCGGTTTCGCCATCTGCCATACCGGCAGATTCGTCGGCCGCTGCGCCTGGCGCGGCGCTTGGCCGCTTGAGCGCCGCCAACGCCTGGAATGCCGAGCGCGCCTGGCCGCCCCACTGCGCCTTCAAGCTGGCCAGGTGGCGCCCCATGGCCAGCTGCCGCCCATGGTCGTCGACCAGGCGAAAGTTCATGAACAAGTGCGGCTGCAGCGTTTCAAGCTTGAAGTCGTTGCGCAGCACGGCCAGTTGAGTTCGATCTCGTACGGCCTTGAGCAACACATCCACCAACGTGCCCTGCGCAAAGGGCGTCAGCTCACAGAACTCTGAAACATAGTCGGGCAGTGGCACCAGACGCGAGCGGGGCCTTTGGTGCAAGCTCTTCACCAGGGCCAAGACCTTGTCCTTGAGCATGCCCGGCACCAGCCAGTCGCAGCGTTCCTCGCTGACCTGGTTGAGCGCGTAGATGGGCACGGTTACGGTCAGGCCGTCTTTGGCGTCACCGGGTTCGTGCAGGTAGCTGGCAGCGCAGTCAATGCCACCCAGGCGAATCGTCTTCGGGAAGGCCGCCGTCGTGATGCCTGCCGCTTCATGGCGCATCAATTCATCACGCGTCAGCAGCAACAGCCGAGGCTGCTTCTTGACCTCAAGGCGGTACCAATTCTCCAAAGTCGCGCCGGAATGCACCTCCGCCGGCACCTTCTGGTCGTAGAACGCAAAGATGAGCTCGTCATCGACCAGCACGTCCTGGCGCCGCGACTTGTGCTCCAGCTCCTCAACCTGGCGGATGGTTTTCTGGTTGGCGGCCAAGAAAGGCAATTTGGTTTCCCACTCGCCTTGCACCAGCGCTTCGCGAATGAAGATCTCGCGCGCCGCCGCTGGGTCGACTTGGCCGTAGTTCACCCGCCGGTTGTTGTAGACCACGATGCCGTACAGCGTGGCCCGCTCAAGCGCAACCACTTCGGCCGCTTTTTTCTCCCAATGCGGCTCCAACAACTGCCTCTTGAGCAGGTGGCCGGCGATGCCCGGAATCCACTGCGGCTCGATGTTGGCCAGGCCGCGGCCAAACAAACGCGTGGTTTCCACCAGCTCGGCCGTCACCAACCAACGCCCAGGCTTTTTGCTGAGGTGCGCACCGGGATGCCGCCAGAATTTGATGCCACGCGCACCGAGGTACCAGTCTTCGTCTTCGCTTTTGCAGCCCAAGTTGCCCAGCAGGCCCGCCAACATGGACAGATGAATTTGCTCGTAGGTCGCAGCGCTGCCGTTCAAGCGCCAGCCATGTTCAGCCACGACGGTGTGCAGTTGGCTGTGGATGTCGCGCCATTCACGCACTTTGCGCGGGTTGACAAAACTTTCGCGCAGCCGCTGCTCTTGTTGACGGTTGGAGAGTTTATGGCTGTCAAGCGGCTGCGCCCCTGACGCCGCGTGGCCGTGAACGCCCCTGCCCTCTTCGATCCAGTTCCACAGCTTCAAGTAGCCCATGAATTCAGAGCGCTCGTCGTCGAACTTCTTGTGCTTTTCATCAGCCGCCTGCTGCGCTTCCAGCGGCCGGTCGCGCGCATCTTGAACGCTCAGGGCTGACGCAATGACCAAGACTTCGTGCAAGGCTTGGCGGTCACGCGCTTCCAGAATCATGCGGCCTACGCGCGGGTCCAGGGGCAGCTTGGAAAGCTCCGTGCCAATGGCTGTCAACTCATTGTCGTCATCAACGGCGTTCAGTTCGCCCAGCAGCGCATAACCATCACTGATGGCTTTGCGCGGCGGCTCTTCAAGAAACGGGAAATCCTCGACCGCGCCAAGCCGCAATGCCTTCATACGCAAGATGACGCCTGCCAACGAGGAGCGCAGGATTTCGGGGTCGGTAAAACGCGGGCGGCCGGCAAAATCTTTCTCGTCGTACAGGCGAATGCAAATGCCGTTGGCCACGCGGCCACAGCGCCCGGCACGCTGGTTGGCAGCAGCCTGGCTGATCGGCTCCACCAGCAATTGCTCCACCTTGTTGCGGTAGCTGTAGCGCTTCACACGCGCCAAGCCAGAGTCAACAACGAAACCGGATGCCGGGCACCGTGAGCGAGGTTTCAGCCACATTGGTGGCCAACACGATGCGCCGGCCACTGCCGGGGTTGAAAACACGGTCTTGCTCGGCCGGTGACAGGCGCGCGAACAGCGGCAAAACCTCAGGCTGCGGCCCGCCCTTCAAGGTGCTGGCCAAGTGCTTGCGCAAATGGTCGGCGGCATCGCGGATCTCGCGTTCGCCGGGCAAAAAAATGAGGATGTCGCCAGCCTGCCCGCCGCGCCACAACTCATCGACGGCATCGGCTATGGCGTCTTGCAAGTCGCGGTCTTTGGTCTCTTCAAAAGGCCGCCAGCGCTGCTCAACCGGGAACAGGCGGCCCGAAACCTGAATGACGGGCGCAGGCCCTTGAGCTGAGGCGAAGTGCCGAGCAAACCGGTCCGCATCAATCGTGGCGGACGTAACGATGATCTTCAAGTCCGGCCGTCGCGGCAAGATTTGTCGCAAATAGCCCAGCAAGAAGTCGATGTTCAAGCTGCGCTCATGCGCCTCGTCAATGATCAGCGTGTCGTAAGCCTTCAGCAGCGGGTCTGTTTGTGTTTCGGCCAACAGGATGCCGTCGGTCATCAGCTTCACGCTGGCGCCGCGCTGGAAGCGGTCTTGAAAACGAACCTTGAAGCCCACCACTTCGCCCAGGGGCGAGTTCAATTCTTCAGCGATGCGCTTGGCAACGCTGCTGGCCGCAATGCGCCGGGGCTGCGTGTGGCCGATCAGCCCTTTGCCACCCGCGCCGATGCCACGGCCCAATTCCAGGGCAATTTTGGGCAATTGGGTCGTTTTGCCAGAGCCCGTTTCGCCGCAAACGATAACCACGGCATGGCCGGCAATGGCGCGCTCGATTTCCTCACGCCGGCTGGAAACCGGCAGTGATTCGGGGTAAGTGATTGGCGGTACAGGGTTGGCCGCAGGCTGACGCGGCGGGGACGGAGCATTCACGCAGCACGGATTATCGATGGGCGCCGTTGGGTGATCTCTTTACGGCTCTTCAGCGGCTTTGCAGCGCGGGCCTACTGACCTTCCCGAAGACGCGGCCGCGGCACATGCTGCGGCACAATGCGCCTGCCATGAATTTGCCCAGCAGCCTCGTTTTTCCCCACACCTTTGTGCCGTGGTTTCGGTCGGTTGCGCCCTACATCCATGCCTACCGAGGCAAGACCTTTGTCATTGGTTTGGCTGGCGAAGCCATTGCTGCCGGAAAGCTCAGCGCCTTTGTTCAAGACTTGGCCATCCTGCATGCCATGGGCATCCGCATCGTGTTGGTGCACGGTTTCAGGCCGCAAGTGAGCGAGCAATTGCGCGCCAAGGGGCACCCCGAACGTTTCAGCCACGGCATTCGCGTGACGGACGCCGTGGCGTTGGATTGCGCGCAAGAAGCCGCTGGCCAATTGCGCTTCGAAATTGAGGCCGCTTTCTCGCAGGGCTTACCCAACACCCCCATGGCCAACGCCACGGTGCGGGTTGTGTCCGGCAATTTCCTCACCGCGCGGCCGGTGGGCATCGTGGATGGCATCGATTTTGGCCACAGCGGCCTGGTTCGCAAAGTGGACGCCGCCGCCATCAGCAGCGCCATCAACAGCGGTGCGGTGGTGTTGCTCAGCCCCTTTGGCTTCTCGCCGACGGGCGAGGCTTTCAACCTGGCCATGGAAGATGTAGCGACGGCCACGGCCATTGCCTTGCAGGCTGACAAGTTGCTCTTTCTGACCGAAGTAGCCGGCGTGCGCGAGAAACCTGACGACCCTGAGAGCGCCATCGACACCGAGCTGGCGCTGGCCGAAGCCGAGCGTCTGCTCGCGCGCCTGCCGCCGCCCACCCAGCCCACCGACGTTTCGTTTTACCTGCAGCATTGCGTCAAAGCCTGCCATGCAGGCGTGGAGCGCTCGCACATCCTGCCGTTTGCCACCGACGGTGCGCTGCTGATGGAGGTCTATACCCACGACGGCATCGGCACCATGGTGGTGGACGAAAAGCTGGAGAGCTTGCGCGAAGCCAGCAGTGACGACGTGGCGGGCATTCTCCAGTTGATTGAGCCGTTTGAGCGTGACGGCACGCTGGTGCGGCGCGAGCGCACAGAGATTGAACGCGATATTGCCAATTACTCCATCATAGAACACGACGGCGTCATTTTTGGCTGCGCAGCGCTATATCCGTATACCGAGTCTCGCACCGCTGAAATGGCGGCGCTGACTGTATCGCCGCTGTCCCAAGGCCAAGGTGACGGCGAGCGCATTCTCAAACGAATTGAACAACGCGCCCGCGCGATGGGCTTGCAAAGTATTTTTGTGCTGACCACCCGAACCATGCACTGGTTCATCAAACGTGGTTTTGCGCAAGTTGACCCTGACTGGTTGCCTGAAGCGCGCAAACGAAAATACAACTGGGACCGGCGCTCGCAAGTGCTGGTCAAACACCTGAATTGACCTGACCTGAACTGAATCGGACGGAGCGAAACTATGACACGCATGGTGCAATGCATTCATCTCAAGAAGGAAGCCGAAGGTTTGACCTTTGCGCCCTACCCGGGCGAGCTGGGTAAACGCATTTACGACAGTGTTTCCAAGGAAGCGTTTGAGCTGTGGAAGAAGCATCAAACCATGCTGGTCAATGAAAACCGCCTGAATTTGGCTGACGCACGTGCCCGCCAGTACCTGGCTCGGCAAATGGAGCAGTTCTTTTTTGGCGACGGCGGCGATAAACCTCAGGGCTATGTGCCGCCTGCCGCCTAACGCAATAACCGCACCCAGATGTTCTGGGTGCATCGAGCTTTGACAGAGTTCGCACGTCGGTAGGTTCCCGAGTTTCAAGATACTCGTTGAATCTCGCATAGAATAACCCCGTCGTTGAACTTTATCGGAGCAAGAAATGTCCACCGTTGCAGAACTGCTGGCTCAAAAAGCCGCTATCGAAAAACAGCTGGCTGACGCACAGCGTGAAGAAAAATCGTCTGCCATCGCGCAGGTCAGAACGCTCATGACTCAACACGGCCTGAGCCTGTCGGACCTCAGCGGCCGCACCGGGCCTACTGTTCGTGGTCCGAAAGCCGGTGGCAAAGTGGCCGCCAAATTTCGCGACGCCGCCACCGGCGACAGCTGGAGCGGCCGTGGCCTGCAACCCAAGTGGTTGAAGGCGGCTTTGGCATCCGGAAAACAGCTCAGCGACTTCGCGGTCTGAGGGACAGCCGCCAACGGCGGCAACATGGGTAGACTGTCCGGGTGAACGCGCCGCGAGCCCAGATCCCCGACAGCTTTATCCAGGACGTACTGGGCCGCGCCGACATTGTCGAAGTCGTCGGCCGCTACGTTCAGCTTAAAAAGGGTGGCGCAAACCTGATGGGTTTGTGCCCCTTTCACGGCGAAAAATCACCGAGTTTTACAGTGAGCCCCGCCAAGCAGTTTTATCACTGCTTTGGCTGTGGTGCGCATGGCGACGCCATCCGCTTCATGATGGAACACGCTGGCATGGGGTTTGTAGACGCCGTACGTGACCTCGCGCAACAAGTCGGTCTGAAACTGCCCGAAGTGCAAATGAGCCCGGCCGAGCAGGCGCAGCAAGACGCCGCACAACAGCAGCGCCGCGGCATCAATGATGTCTTGGAACGTGCCGCCGAACATTACCGCGTGAAGCTGCGCGAAAACCAACGCGCCGTTGAATATCTCAAACAGCGCGGCCTGTCTGGCGAAATCGCCCGCGATTTTGGTCTGGGCTATGCACCAGACGGCTGGCGCAGCCTGGCCAGCGCGTTTGGCGACTACGCCGACCCATTGTTGGTTGAAGCCGGTCTGGTGATCACACAGGGTGACGAGGGCGCGGATCAAAAACGGTATGACCGCTTCCGCGACCGCGTGATGTTTCCAATACGCTCAACGCGCGGCGAAGTCATCGGGTTTGGTGGCCGTGTCATCGACCAAGGTGAGCCGAAATACCTGAATTCACCGGAAACACCGGTTTTTGTCAAAGGGCGCGAGCTTTATGGCCTGTACGAATCCAGAACCGGTATTCGCGAGCGCGGTTATGCATTGGTCGTTGAAGGCTATATGGACGTGGTTGCTTTAGCGCAAAGCGAATATCGCAATGCAGTTGCGACCTTAGGCACTGCCTGCACCACCGAGCATGTGCAAAAACTGCTGCGCTTTACTGACAACGTGGTTTTCAGTTTTGACGGCGATGCGGCCGGGCGGCGCGCAGCGGGCCGAGCTTTGGAAGCTGCACTGCCGCAGGTCAACGATTTGCGCAGCTTTCGCTTCTTATTTTTGCCGCCCGAGCACGACCCCGATTCCTTCGTACGCGAACTGGGCGCGGAAGCCTTCGAACAAGCCGTTGCAGGCGCCAAACCCTTGTCGCGCATGCTGATTGATACGGCCAGCGAAGACACCGACCTGAGCACCGCTGAAGGGCGAGCACGCTTGCTGGCCCAAGCCCGCCCGTTTTGGCAAGCGCTGCCCGAAACCGCCCTGTTGCGCACACAAATCTTGGGTGAACTGGCGGAAACCACGCGCATGGACAGCGCCGAACTGGCCCGATTGTGGCGCGGTGGTGGGCAAGGACAGAAGCCGGGTTCGCGGGCACCAGACAGCCGCGGCACGGCCAACCCGGCCGGGACCCAGCGCAGCGGCGGGCAACCCAGCCTTGCGACCCCATTGGGCAACCGCCGGGCCGGCGCCCTGCGCCTGGCCATCCGCAGCCCCGAGGACCAAGCCGCGCGCATGTTGCTGCTGCACGCCGCCTTGTGGGACGAACTGAGCATGCCGGACCATGAACTCCTGACTGGCTTGGCAAGCTGGCATGGCGAGCTGTTCCGCTGGCTGGAGCGGGAATTGCACGACCAGGGTGCGGCGGAGTGGCCGATGCTGCGCGACCGGCTGGCTGGCCAAGCCGTCGAGAACGAGGCGCGCAAGCTGGTTGACGACGCCGAGGTGCATGAAGGGCCTACCTTGGAAAACCTCTTGCCCACAGTCGAACGCATCCGCCGACAGCCGGCCATGCGCATGAATCAGCAAATTCTGTCCAGCCTGGGGCCACCCAAACGTCGCTGAACAAAACCGGGCGGGCCAGGCCCGCCCGGCGACCGTCACCAGAACATGAGCTGACCCAAAGCGGCCCCTTTTCGGCCGATCGTGGAGCGTGCACGAATGCTCGAATCGTCCCTCGACGATCATGGCTGCACGCTATCCACATTCCACCATCCAGTGCCTGGGCGCCGTTGCCCAGCATCATCGGCTGGCCGTCAACCCGGAAAGGTTGATCGAAGACTACGCCCTGCCGCCGCAGGAGCCCAGCCCGGCCACGATCCTGCGAATTGCCGGGGAAATTGGCCTCAAAGCGCGCCACGACAAACTGAGCTGGCCACAACTGCTGGGTCAACAAGGCGTATTTCCGCTGGTTGCCCGCATGATCGACGGCAGCAGCGTCATCGTGATCAGCGCCAAAGCCAACGATGCCGAAGGCGCGCGCGTGGCAGTGCTCAACCCCCTGGCCGACAACCCCAGCGAGGTGTTGTTGATCGGCGAGGCCGCGTTTTGCAGGCTGTGGCACGGTGAAGTCTTCCTCCTCAAGCCCCTGACCGCAAGCCCGGAGGCGCAACTGCCTTTTGGCTTCCGCTGGTTCATTCCGGAAATCCTCAAACAAAAGGCTGCGCTGCGCGATATCGCCATCGCCGCCATGGTGATGCATGTGCTGGCGATTGCCTCGCCCATGTTCTTCCAACTGGTCATCGACAAGGTCCTGGTGCACCAGGGCGTATCGACCCTGTGGACTTTGGCGATAGGCATCGTCATTGCGCTCGTCTTGGAGTCACTGCTGGGTTTTGTGCGTCAAATCCTCACGCTGTCGGCCACCAACAAGATCGACATGCGCCTCACACGGCGCACCTTCGCCAAGCTGTTGTCGCTGCCGATTGACTACTTCGACCAGACCACGGCCGGTGTCATCACGCGCCACATCCAGCAGATGGAAAAGATTCGCGGCTTTCTGACGGGCCGCATGTTTTTCACCGCGCTGGACCTGACTTCGCTGCTGGTCTTCATGCCGCTGCTGTTCACCTACTCGGCCAAGCTGGCCATGATCGTGCTGGCCTTCGCGCTGACCATCATGTGCATCGTGGCGCTGATGGTGCCTTACTACAACCGGCGCCTGGCCTTGCTCTACCAGGCCGAAGGCGACCGCCAGGCCATGCTGGTGGAAACCATCCACGGCATGCGCACCGTGAAGTCGCTGGCCATCGAACCTGCGCAGCGGCGCGCTTGGGACCAGAAGTCCGCCAAGTCCATCAGCATGCACTTTCGCGTGGGGCAGATCTCCATCACCGGCAACGCGGTGACGGACTTGATCGGCAAGCTGATGCCGGTGGTGGTCATCACCGTGGGCGCGCAAGACGTTTTCAACCAGTCGCTCACCGTAGGCGCTTTGATCGGCTTCCAGATGATCGCCGGGCGCGTGATGTCGCCACTGATTGCTGTGGTTGGTCTGGTCAATGACTACCAGGAAACCGCACTGTCGGTGCGCATGCTGGGCGAAGTGATGAACCGGCCTTCTGAGGGCCGTGCAGGCGCTGGCGATTTGCGGCCACAACTGCAAGGTGCCATCACCTTTGAGGACGTGACTTTCCGCTACCCCGGCTCTACGGTCACCGCGCTGGACAAAGCTTCATTCGCGATCAAAGCGGGCACCGTGGTCGGTCTGGTGGGCCGCAGCGGCTCGGGCAAATCAACGCTGACCAAGCTGATTCAAGGCTTGTACAACGTGCAAGAAGGCGTGGTGCGCTTTGACCGGCTGGACGCTCGCGAAATTGAACTGGCGCACCTGCGCAGGCAGATTGGCGTTGTGCTGCAAGAAAACTTTTTGTTCCGCGGCACGGTGCGCGACAACATCTCTATGGCGCGACCCGAGGCCTCGTTCGAAGAAATTGTGGCCGCTGCTGATGCCGCAGGCGCCACCGAATTCATCGAGCGCATGCCGCAGGGCTACAACACGATGTTGGAAGAAAACGCCTCCAACCTGTCGGGTGGCCAGAAGCAGCGCCTGTCCATCGCGCGCTCGCTGTTAACCAACCCGCGCATCTTGATCCTCGACGAGGCGGCCAGCGCGCTCGACCCTGAGAGTGAAGCCATCTTTATCCGCAACTTGTCCAAGATTGCGGTGGGCCGCACGGTGCTGATGATTTCTCACCGCTTGTCCACCTTGGTCAATGCCGACGCCATCCTCGTGATGCAGCAAGGCCGCTTGATGGACCTGGGCACACACGGTGAGCTGCTGCAGCGCTGTGAACCCTATCAGCACTTGTGGCACCAGCAGACGAGCCACGTATGAAGGCCCTGCTGTCCAAGTTCATCCGCAAGACGCCTGCAGCAGCAGGCGTGGCGAGCGGCGCTGCGCCCGCACCTGCGCAGGTCAGGGCACCGGCCAACGCTGCGGCCAAAGCCACTTCAAAAGCCTTCATCAAAACCGGCAAACCGGTGGTGGAGTACTTGCCCGACGCCGACGAAATCGAGCGCAGCCCCGTTCCCTGGATGGCGCAGTTGACCGTTTGGCTGGTCTTTGCGGGCTTGTCGGCCCTGATCGCCTGGGCCAGCCTGGCCAAGCTGGACCAAGTGGTAACAGCTACGGGCACTTTGGTGAATCCGATCCCCAACGTCGTGGTTCAGCCGCTGGAAACCTCCATCATTCAAACCGTAGACGTTCGACCCGGGCAGACCGTGCGCAAAGGCGACTTGCTGGCCACTTTGGATGCCACCTTTGCCAACGCTGACGAAAGCCAACTGCGTTCACGCCTGAAAAGCCTGGAGACGCAAACCGAGAGCCTGCAGGCCGAGCTGGAGCGTGGCGGCAAGAGTGACCGAGGCGACAAATCCGACAAAGCGGAAAAGAACGGCATCAAAGCAGCGAGCGCGGACCCTTCCAATACCGGCTCCACAGCCGATCAAAAACTGCAGTCAGACCTGCAAGCCGAGCGCCGCGCCAACTACCAAGCCCAACAAGCGCGGCTGGGTGAATCCGTGGGCCGCTTGCGTGCCGCGCTGTCCACCAACCGTCAAGACCAGCAAGCCATCGCCGGGCGGCTGCGATCGGTCAAAGAACTCGAGGGCATGCAGGAAAAGAGCGTGGCGCAGAAATACGGCTCCACGATGCAACTGCTGGAGGCGCAGCAGCGCACCAAAGAAGTGGCGCGCGAGCTGGAGCTGGTGACCAGCCGTGAACGCGAGTTGCAACGCGAACTGGCGGCAGCAGAAGCCGAGAAGCTGGCCTTCGAACGCGGTTGGCGCCAAAAGACCATGGAAGATCTGTTGGCCATCACGCGCGAACGCGACAGCCTGCGCGAACAATTGGAAAAAGCCAACAAGCGCCAGACGCTGGTGAAGCTGACCGCGCCGCTAGACGGCGTGGTGCTTGAAATTGCCAAGCTCTCGCCGGGATCTGTGGTGCGCGGCGCTGAGACCTTCTTCACCTTGGTGCCGTTGGATGTGGTGCTGGAGGCTGAAGCGCAAATCGCCGCGACCGACATCGGTTACGTCAAGCCCGGCGATGAAGTGCGCCTGAAGGTGGACACCTTCCCATTCCAAAAACACGGCACCTTGAAGGCCAAGGTTCGAAGCATCAGCCAGGACGCCTACAAGGGCGACGGGCGCAGCCTGGCAGCCAATAGCGGGTCTCATTACCTCGCGCGTTTGGTGTTGACGGATACGCGTCTCGACAACCTGAAGCCCGACGCACGCCTGCTGCCCGGCATGTCACTGAACGCCGAGGTGGTGGTGGGCGACCGCTCGGTGATGTCTTACCTGGTTTGGCCGCTGACCAAGGGCCTGAACGAAGCGATTCGAGAGCCGTGAACTCCACCGCCCCAACCCTCCCCACCCCGCGCGCGCGGACAGCCGCTGCCGGCAAACGCCGTGCGGCACCAGGATCTTCGGCGTCACCCCCTTCCGACACCGACATCCATCGCTTCAAACGCTGCTTGAAGGATGCGCGCACCGGTTTGATTGAATCGCAGTACCAAGTCGGCTTGATGCTGGCTGCTGGCATCGGCACCAAGAAAAACACGACTGACGCTTTGGCCTGGATGACCCGGGCCGCAGAGCGTGGCCATGCTGGCGCGCAGTACATGCTGGGCTGCCACTTTGCACCCGAGCCCGGCACAGCACCACGCGGCCAGTTGGATGAAGCCCGCGCGATGGACTGGCTTTATCTGGCCAGCCGCCAGGGCCATGCGCGCGCGCACCACCGCCTGGCCCAACTGCTGCGCCAGGCCCACGGCACGCTCATCGCGCACCACGAAGCCACGGCCGCCGGGCAAGGGCTGGCTGAAGCCCAATTGGAGTTGGCGCGCCAACAATTGCGACCTGGCGGTGAAGAAGATCTGCGCAGCAGCGGCATGGCTTGGTTGCGACGCGCGGCGCAAAGTGGGCTACCCGCCGCCCAAACAGAGTTGGGCCTGCTGTGCTTGAACGAAGCCCAGTCCCCCGCGTCAGACCGTGAAGGCTTGCAATGGCTGCAAGCCGCGGCACAACAAGCTTGGCCACCAGCCTGCCTTGAATTGCACCAGCGTCGAGCAGCCGTGCCTGAGCTGCCGCAGCCCGTGGCAGACCCCCTCGAGCCGTCTGCCCGCTATGCCTTGGGCCTGCTCGCAGAACAAGGGCTGGCGGGGCTCAGTGGCAGCCCGCAACAAGCCCACCAGTGGTTTGAACTGGCAGCCACACAAAACTGGCCAGCGGCACACACCGCGCTCGGATACCTGGCCGAAACGCACAACCCGCAAGCCGCTCTGGCGCACTACCGCGCCGGCGCGCTGGCGGGCGACCCAGCCGCTCAACTGGTTTTGGCCAAGCGATTGACGCAGCAAGCACAAACCCCCAACGACCATGTGCAGGCGCAGCACTATCTGCTTGGAGCTGCGGCTGCCGGCCAAGCCGATGCCTTGATGTCATTGGCCGAAAGTTCAGCGGAACCGGCCACCCAGCTGGCCGATGCCGCGTTGACGCTGGCTGCAGAAGCGGGCTTGGCCGAGGCGCAATTTCGCCTGGCCCAGCAAGCTTTGCGGCAAGGCCCATCACAAGCCGAACACGAAGCGGCCGAGTGGCTGCGAAGGGCCAGCGATCAAGGGCACCCCGCCGCGCGGGGCGCGCTGGGCTTGTTGCTACGCCAAAGCACAAGCCCCGGCACAAGCCATGCCACCAGCACCGCACAACGGCGCTCTATGGGTCTTGAGCTGCTGCGAACAGCCGCCAAGCGCGGCGACCCGGCATCCTGTTGGAACCTGGCCCTGCTGTTGGCCGCAGGCGGCACTGAAATGGACCGCGACATGCCCGCAGCGCTGACGCTGTGCGAGCAAGCAGCCGACGCCGGTTTCGTGCCGGCAATGGCTTCGATGGGTGTGCTGTGCGCAGCCCTGGAGCGCAGCGAAGAAGCGGTCACATGGTGGCGCCGCGCCGCCCAGGCAGGCGATCTGGAGGCGCAGTTCAATTTCGCACAAGCCTTGGCAAACGGCCGAGGAACTCCAGCCAACCAACCTCAGGCTTTCGAATGGATGCTGCAAGCCGCCGAAGCTGGTTTGGCACCTGCTCAAAACCAAGTGGGCGTCATGTACGCCACGGCTCAAGGCGTGGTGCTCGACCCTATCGAAGCCCACAAGTGGTTTTATCTGGCACGTGCAGCGGGCGACAGCGCGGCCAAGCAAAACATCAAACAGTCACAGCCCGACTTGTCCCGAGCCCAGGTCGACGAAGCCGAACGGCGCGCCAGACGCTGGCGCGCACGCGCAGAAAGCCCAGGCTGAGATGCGCCGAATAGCACCCTTTTTCGCCGTCTGCCCGAGGTTTCGGTTTGTGACGGAAATCACGCCTGGACCATCAAGGCCCAGTACCAACTGTCGAAGACGTCAGAGAGGCCAAGGGAGGCCTCTGCGGGGCATCAGTCCGCTTCGTCACGACAACTTCACGGCAGCCCTAGCCAATTCTTGCCACCAGCATAGCGAGCGATCGACATGAGCAACATCAGCGCACTGACCACGTCCCAGATCCAGTCCCTCGGCACGGCACAGATCAGGGCGTTCGCAACGTCAGCGATCGCGTCGCTGAGAACGGATCAGGTAGCGGCGCTGACCTCAGACCAGGTGGCGGCCATATCAACAGCTGGCATCGCGGTGCTCAATACGTCGCAGATCTCTGCAATCGAGACTGAAGATGTTGCCGCGCTAACGAGCGCGCAAGTCACGGTGCTGACGACCAATGCCGTGGGGGCGCTGACCACCAACCAGATCGCAGCACTGGAAACCACGGACCTGGCGGTCATGCGGACCAATCAGATTGCCGTCCTGAACACGAGCCAGGCCGCAGCGCTGACCACTGACCAGATCGTTGCACTGACCAGCGCCCAGATCGGCGCGCTCAGCACCAACGCCGCAGGCGCTTTGACCACGGTGCAAATCAGCGCGCTTGAAACCGGGGACGTCGCCGCGCTGCGCACGCAGCAAGTGTCGGCCTTGACCACCGCGCAAATGGCCGCGCTGACCACATCGCAGGTGGTGGCGCTGACCACTGCCCAGGTCGCCGTTCTTGGCACTTCAGCCGTTGCCGCCCTGACCACCGAACAAGTCACTGCCTTGGAGACCCGAGACGTCGCCGTGCTGCGCACCAACCAGATTGCAGCGCTGACCACCGACCAGATAGCCGCACTCAGCACCGCCAGCGTCGGCGTGCTGTCTACCGCTTCGGTGGGCGCGCTGTCCACCGCGCAAGCTGCAGCACTCACCACCGACCAGATCGTTGCGCTGACCAGCACCCAAGTCGGGGCACTCGGCACGAGCGCCATCGCAGCGTTGACGACAGAGCAGGTTTCAGCACTGGAAACCCGAGACGTCGCCGCCTTGCGCACGGCCCAAGTCGCCGCGCTGTCCACCAACCAAGTGGCGGCGCTGAGCACCAGCAGCATTCCCGTACTGACCACTGCAGCCGTGGGCGTACTGTCGACCGCGCAAGCCGCCGCCTTGTCCACGGATGCCGTAGCGGCCTTGACCAGCCGGCAAGTCAGCGCATTGAGCACAGCAGCGGTGGCCGGGCTGACGACCAGCCAGATTGGCGCGCTCGAAACCACCGATGTAGCGGCCTTGCAAACCACGCAGATCGTCGCCCTGACCACCGCCCAAGCTGCGGCTCTGGGCACCGACCAAGTCGTGGCCCTGACCACCGCCCAGGTCGCTGCGCTCGGCACATCCGCCGTCGCCGCGCTGACCACCGAACAGATCGCCGCGCTGGAGACCCGTGACGTCGCTGCCCTGCGGACCAGTCAGGTCGCAGCGCTGACTACGGCGCAGGTCGCATCGCTCAACACCGCAGCCATTCCGGTTCTGTCCACTACCGCAGCGAGTGCGCTGTCAACCGCACAAGTAGCGGCCCTGACGACTGACCAGGTTGTAGCGCTGACCAGCGGCCAGATCGCAGCTTTAAGCACCTCTGCGGTCGCATCGTTGACGACCGAACAGATCGCAGCACTTGAAACCCGCGATATCGCTGCGCTGCGCACCGCCCAAGTCGCCGCACTGACCACGAACCAGATTGGCGCCATCAGCACCACCGGCTTGGCCGTTCTGTCCACAGGCGCCGTCGCGGCGCTGTCGACGGCGCAGGCAGCCGCACTCACGACCGATCAAATCGCTGCGCTGAGCAGTGCACAGGTCGCTGCGCTCGGAACGTCCGTAGTTGCCGCGCTCACCACGGAGCAGGTCGCCGCGCTCGAAACCCGCGACGTCGCTGCCCTGCGCACCGCCCAGGTCTCCGTCATGACGACCGCCCAGACCACTGCGCTGACAACCGACCAGATCGTTGCCTTGACCAGTGCGCAAGTCGCTGTGCTGGGCACTTCTTCCATTGCCGCCCTGACCACGGATCAGATCGCGGCCCTTGAAACCCGGGATGTGACGGCCATGCGCACGAACCAAGTTGCCGCATTGACGACCAGCCAGGTCGCCGCACTCAGCACCGCCGGACTGGCCGTGCTGTCCACGGCAGCCATCGCTGCCCTTTCGACGGCCCAGGCCGCTGCGCTGACGACCGACCAGATCGTCGCGCTGACCAGCACCCAGGTCGCTGCGCTGGGCACGTCTGCTGTCGCTGCCTTGACCACCGACCAGATCGGCGCCCTGGAGACCCGTGACGTCGCCGCCCTGCGCACCACACAGGTCGCCGCACTGACCACGGCTCAAGTCGCCGCGATCAGCACTGCCAGCCTGGCTGTGCTGTCCACCGCCGCCGTCGGCGCACTGTCCACGGCTCAGACTGCTGCGCTGACCACCGACCAAGTGGTCGCATTGACCAGCGCTCAGATCGGCGCCATGGGTACGGCCGCCATCGCCGCGCTGACCACTGACCAAGTCGCCGCGCTCGAGACCCGCGATGTCGCTGCCCTGCGCACCACGCAGATCGTGGCGCTGACCACCGCGCAGACCGCTGCGCTGACCACCGACCAGATCGTCGCGCTGACCAGCGCCCAGGTCGCTGCACTGGGTACATCCGCTGTTGCTGCCTTGACCACCGACCAGATCGGTGCTTTGGAATCGCGTGACATCGCTGCCCTGCGCACCACACAGGTTGCCGCGCTGACCACCGCACAGGTTGCGTCCATCAGCACCGCCAGCCTGGCTGTGCTGTCCACCGCCGCCATCGGCGCGCTGTCCACGGCTCAGACTGCTGCACTGACCACCGACCAAGTGGTCGCATTAACCAGTGCACAGATCGGCGCCATGGGCACCTCCGCCATCGCCGCGCTGACCACCGACCAGGTCGCCGCCTTGGAGACCCGCGACATCGCGGCTCTGCGCACCACGCAGATTGCTGCACTGACCACCGCACAAGTAGCTGCCTTCAGCACCACCGGTGTGGCCGCGCTGTCCACCGCCGCCGTCGGCGCCTTGAACACCGCCCAGATCGCTGCGCTGTCCACGGATGCCGTGGCTGCACTGACCAGCATGCAAGTCGGCGCGCTGAATACCAACGCCGTCGCCGCGCTGACGACCAACCAGGTCGCCGCTCTGGAGACTGGTGACCTCGCCGCGCTGCGCACGACCCAGATCGTGGCCTTGACCACCGCCCAGGCCGCTGCGCTGACGACCGACCAGATCGTCGCGCTGACCAGCGCACAGGTCGCTGCGCTGGGCACGTCTGCTGTCGCTGCCTTGACCACCGACCAGATCGGCGCCCTGGAGACCCGTGACGTCGCCGCCCTGCGCACCACGCAGGTCGCCGCGCTGACCACGGCTCAAGTTGCTGCCATCAGCACCGCCAGCTTATCCGTCTTGTCGACTGCCGCCATCGGCGCGCTGTCCACGGCTCAGACTGCTGCGCTGACCACCGACCAAGTGGTCGCATTGACCAGCGCTCAGATCGGCGCCATGGGTACGGCCGCCATCGCCGCGCTGACCACTGACCAAGTCGCCGCGCTCGAGACCCGCGATGTCGCTGCCCTGCGCACCACGCAGATCGTGGCGCTGACCACCGCGCAGACCGCTGCGCTGACCACCGACCAGATCGTCGCGCTGACCAGCGCCCAGGTCGCTGCACTGGGTACATCCGCTGTTGCTGCCTTGACCACCGACCAGATCGGTGCTTTGGAATCGCGTGACATCGCTGCCCTGCGCACCACACAGGTTGCCGCGCTGACCACCGCACAGGTTGCGTCCATCAGCACCGCCAGCCTGGCTGTGCTGTCCACCGCCGCCATCGGCGCGCTGTCCACGGCTCAGACTGCTGCACTGACCACCGACCAAGTGGTCGCATTAACCAGTGCACAGATCGGCGCCATGGGCACCTCCGCCATCGCCGCGCTGACCACCGACCAGGTCGCCGCCTTGGAGACCCGCGACATCGCGGCTCTGCGCACCACGCAGATTGCTGCACTGACCACCGCACAAGTAGCTGCCTTCAGCACCACCGGTGTGGCCGCGCTGTCCACCGCCGCCGTCGGCGCCTTGAACACCGCCCAGATCGCTGCGCTGTCCACGGATGCCGTGGCTGCACTGACCAGCATGCAAGTCGGCGCGCTGAATACCAACGCCGTCGCCGCGCTGACGACCAACCAGGTCGCCGCTCTGGAGACTGGTGACCTCGCCGCGCTGCGCACGACCCAGATCGTGGCCTTGACCACCGCCCAGGCCGCTGCGCTGACGACCGACCAGATCGTCGCGCTGACCAGCGCACAGGTCGCTGCGCTGGGCACGTCTGCTGTCGCTGCCTTGACCACCGACCAGATCGGCGCCCTGGAGACCCGTGACGTCGCCGCCTTGCGCACCACGCAGGTCGCCGCGCTGACCACGGCTCAAGTTGCTGCCATCAGCACCGCCAGCTTATCCGTCTTGTCGACTGCCGCCATCGGCGCGCTGTCCACGGCTCAGACTGCTGCGCTGACCACCGACCAAGTGGTCGCATTGACCAGCGCTCAGATCGGCGCCATGGGTACGGCCGCCATCGCCGCGCTGACCACCGACCAAGTCGCCGCGCTCGAGACCCGCGATGTCGCTGCCCTGCGCACCACGCAGATCGTGGCGCTGACCACCGCGCAGACCGCTGCGCTGACCACCGACCAGATCGTCGCGCTGACCAGCGCCCAGGTCGCTGCACTGGGTACATCCGCTGTTGCTGCCTTGACCACCGACCAGATCGGTGCTTTGGAATCGCGTGACATCGCTGCCCTGCGCACCACACAGGTTGCCGCGCTGACCACCGCACAGGTTGCGTCCATCAGCACCGCCAGCCTGGCTGTGCTGTCCACCGCCGCCATCGGCGCGCTGTCCACGGCTCAGACTGCTGCACTGACCACCGACCAAGTGGTCGCATTAACCAGTGCACAGATCGGCGCCATGGGCACCTCCGCCATCGCCGCGCTGACCACCGACCAGGTCGCCGCCTTGGAGACCCGCGACATCGCGGCTCTGCGCACCACGCAGATTGCTGCACTGACCACCGCACAAGTAGCTGCCTTCAGCACCACCGGTGTGGCCGCGCTGTCCACCGCCGCCGTCGGCGCCTTGAACACCGCCCAGATCGCTGCGCTGTCCACGGATGCCGTGGCTGCACTGACCAGCATGCAAGTCGGCGCGCTGAATACCAACGCCGTCGCCGCGCTGACGACCAACCAGGTCGCCGCTCTGGAGACTGGTGACCTCGCCGCGCTGCGCACGACCCAGATCGTGGCCTTGACCACCGCCCAGGCCGCTGCGCTGACGACCGACCAGATCGTCGCGCTGACCAGCGCACAGGTCGCTGCGCTGGGCACGTCTGCTGTCGCTGCCTTGACCACCGACCAGATCGGCGCCCTGGAGACCCGTGACGTCGCCGCCTTGCGCACCACCCAGGTCGCCGCGCTGACCACGGCTCAAGTTGCCGCTATCAACACAGCCAGCCTGGCTGTGCTGTCCACCGCCGCCGTCGGCGCGCTGTCCACGGCTCAGACTGCTGCGCTGACCACCGACCAAGTGGTCGCATTGACCAGCGCTCAAATTGGCGCCATGGGTACGGCCGCCATCGCTGCGCTGACCACCGACCAAGTCGCCGCGCTCGAGACCCGCGATGTCGCTGCCCTGCGCACCACGCAGATTGCTGCGCTGACCACGGCCCAAGTGGCAGCCTTCAGCACCGCCAGCGTAGCTGCCCTGTCCACCGCTGCAATCGGTGCCCTGAATACGACCCAGGTTGCGGCGCTGTCCACAGACGCCGTGGCCGCGTTGACCAGCACGCAAGTCAGCTCGCTGAACACCAACGCTGTGGCGGCACTGACAACCATCCAAGTTGCTGCCTTGGAGACCACGGACTTGGCTGCACTGCGCACGACGCAGATCGTCGCCATGACCACAGCCCAGGCCGCTGCTCTAACGACCGACCAGGTTGTGGCGCTGACCAGCACACAAATCGCCGCACTGGGCACCTCTGCGGTTGCTGCGCTGACCACCGACCAGATCGCCGCATTGGAGACGCGCGACGTCGCTCACCCCCCCCCCCCCCCCCCCCCCCCCCCCCCCCCCCCCCACCCCCCCCCCCCCCCCCCCCCCACCCCCCCCCCCCCCCCCCCCCCCCCCCCCCCCCCCCCCCCCCCCCCCCCCCCCCCACCCCCCCCCCCCCCCCCCCCCCCCCCCCCCCACCCCCCCCCCCCCCCCCCCCCCCCCCCCCCCCCCCACCCCCCCCCCCCCCCCCCCCCCCCCCCCCCCCCCCCCCCACCCCCCACCCCCCCCCCCCCCCCCCCCCCCCCCCCCCCCCCCCCCCACCCCCCCCCCCCCCCCCCCCCCCCCCCCCCCCCCCCCCCCCCCCCCCCCCCCCCCCCCCCCCCCCCCCCCCCACCCCCCCCCCCCCCCCCCCCCCCCCCCCCCCCCCCCCCCCCCCCCCCCCCCCCCCCCCCCCACCCCCCCCCCCCCCCCCCCCCCCCCCCCCCCCCCCCCCCCCCCCCCCCCCCCACCCCCACCCCCCCCCCCCCCCCCCCCCCCCCCCCCCCCCCCCCCCCCCCCCCCCCCCCCCCCCCCCCACCCCCCCCCCCCCCCCCCCCCCCCCCCCCCCCCCCCCCCACCCCCCCCCCCCCCCCCCCCCCCCCCCCCCCCCCCCACCCCCCCCCCCCCCCCCCCCCCCCCCCCCCCCCCCCCCCCCCCCCCCCCCCCCCCCCCCCCCCCCCCCCCCCCCCCCCCCCCCCCCCCCCCCCCCCCCCCCCCACCCCCCCCCCCCCCCCCCCCCTGCGCACCACGCAAATCGCTGCGCTAACCACAAGCCAGGTCGACGCACTCAGCACCATCGGTGTTGCGGTGCTGACCACGGCCGCCATCGCCGCACTGTCCACGGCTCAAGCCGCAGCGTTGTCGACCGACGCCGTTGCCGCCTTGACCAGTGTGCAAATCAGCGCTTTCAGCACCAACGCTGTCGCCGCGCTGAGTACAGAACAGGTCGCTGCGCTGGAGACTTCAGACTTGGCGGCATTGCGCACAACCCAGATCGTGTCGCTGACCACCGCCCAGGCCGCTGCGCTGACGACCGACCAGATCGTGGCGCTGACCACCGCCCAAGTGGCCGCCCTGGGCACCTCTGCGGTCGCCGCGTTGACCACAGAGCAAGTTGCCTCGCTAGAGACGCGTGACGTCGCCGCGCTGCGCACCAGTCAGGTCGCAGCGCTGACGACGAGCCAAGTCGCCGCACTCACCACCACTGGCATCGCGGTGCTCTCCACTTCGGCTGTGGCTGCGCTCTCGACGGCACAGGCGGCTGCCCTGGCCACCGACGCGGTAGCTGCTCTGACCAGTGTCCAGATCGGCGCGCTCAGCACTGCCGCAGTGGCAGCGCTGACCACCGATCAAATTGCCGCGCTGGAAACAGGTGACCTCGCCGCCCTGCGCACCACGCAGATCGTGGCGATGACCACCGCACAGGCCGCCGCGCTGACCACGGAACAAATCGTGGCGATGACCACCGCTCAAATGGCGGCGCTGAGCACCTCGGCCGTCGCAGCTCTGACCACCGAGCAAATCAGTGCACTGGAAACGCGCGACATCGTGGCACTGCAGACCGGCCAGGTTGCGGCGCTGACGACAAGCCAAGTCGCCGCGTTGAGCACCTCCGCTGTTGCTGTGCTCTCGACTGCTGCAATCGGTGCTCTTTCTACGAGCCAGGTCGCCGCGTTAGGCACTGGTGCTGTGGTGGCCTTGACCAGCGCGCAAATCGCGACGCTGTCGACCTCGGCGATCGCAGCCCTGGGTACGGAGCAGGTCGCCTCGCTGGAGACCCGCGACTTGGCCGCCCTGCGCACAACACAGCTGATCGCGATTACGACCAGCCAGATCACAGCACTGACCACTGATCAGGTGGGTGCGCTGTCGACCACGCAAGTGGAAGCGCTGACGACCACGCAGATTGCGGCATTCACCACCGAGCAGATCTCGCATCTGGCGCTAGGTTCGCCCATCGTGCTGGACCTCAATGGCGACGGCCAACTCAGCCGCAGCATTGCCGACGGCGCGAGCTTCGACTTGTTTGCGCAAGGCCATGCCGTGAACACAGGCTGGGTGAGCAGTGGCGACGGCCTGTTGGTCCTGGACCGCAACGCCGACGGCTCTATCCAGGATGGCACTGAGCTCTTCGGCACCGCTACCCGCCTGGGGAACGGCACGCAGGCGCTCGACGGCTATCAAGCACTGAGCGAGTTCGACAGCAATAGCGACGGCAAGATCAGCAAAGATGACTCCGTCTGGTCTGCGCTGCGCGTGTGGGTGGACTCCGGCAAGCTCGGAGCCACTGACGCAGGCGAGCTGAAGTCCTTGGATGAACTGGGCGTGCTCAGCCTCAGCCTGGATGCGAACCGCACCCTGTCCAAAGACAACGGCAACTTGGTTGGAATCACATCCTCGTTCCAAACGACGGATGGCGAGAACCGCAGCATGGCCGATGTGTGGTTTGTGGCAGATGCTGACCAGGCTGCCCCAGGGCCAGTTGCGCCTGCCGAGCCAGCCGTTCAAGCTGAGCCGGCGCCTGTCGCCAGCACGTCGCAACCAGCAGCACAGCCCGAAAGCACTTCAGAGGCCACGGCGGTTGCCATTCCGACCTTGATCGATGAAGTAGCGCCCGACCTTCTCGAACCAGTCGCAGACCCTCTGGCACCGACCGAGCTGCGCGCCAAGGTCAGCAGCCTAGCCGCAGCCATAGGCGAACACTCGGCACAGGCAGACGGTGAAGGCGGCAGCCTGCAGCCCTCGCCCAAGCCGGAAGGCACCTTGACATCGACACTGCCTGCACCAGCCATCAGCGCCATGGTGGACGTAATGGGTCAGTTCGATGCCCACGGCAATGCGCTGCTGAGCTCAACGCAAAGTGCGGCACCGCTGGGCTTGACGGACAGTCAAGACAAGTCCAAGGACTGGCTCAAGAACGGCTTGCTGGGAAGCTCGGGCCAGAACAACTGATGAGATCTACGGGTATTCGGTTCCGACGGCGACGCCAGCCTGGCGCGCCCTCGGGCCTCGGGCGCCAATCGCTAGCGAAGTTCAGCTAGCAGGATGAAGCCGTGTAAGCAACTGTGAATTGAACGCCGGATCCGGCGCGGTTCTGGGTATTGGCGGTAGGCGGGAGTGCGACATTGTTCACGTTGCCTCCTGCCTTCGACCATGCCCGTGACTTTTCAGCCCACTTCTACGGATTCACCAGCCTCTAAAGAAGCTGCGGTTGACCGCACCGTATTGGTACGGGCCATCGAACTGCAAAACCGCGGGGACATGGACCAGGCGGAACACCTTTTCCAAACCTTCCTGCAACGGCACCCGGACGATCCGGTAGCGCTCTACTCGTTGGCCGTTGTGCTGCTGCAGCGCGTGGACAACGGCGAAGCCATTGAACTGCTCGACGCGGCTGTCAAGCGAGTGCAAGGCTTTGCGCCATTGTGGTTCGCGCATGCCACTGCGATACAAGGTCAAGGTCGCCGAGAAGAGGCCTTGCAAAGCTTCCAACGCGCCATCGATCTTCAGCCGGACTACACATCGGCGCTGAACAACAGCGGCGTGCTCTTGCGCGAAATGCATCGTCACGCCGAAGCCCTGCAACGTTTTCAGCAGGTGCTGCAATTCAAGCCCGACGATCAGATGGCTTTGTCCAACGGCGCAACACTGTTGACCGAGTTTCGTCGAGGCTCCGAGGCCATCGCTTTGCTGGAGCGCCTGGTTGCGCTCAACCCCGACTACGACTACGCACCGGGCATGCTTTCCTATGAGCGGCTGCACCAGTGCGACTGGACGGGCTTCGAGGTGCTAACGGCACAAATCATCGACGGCGTGCGCGACGGTCGCCGGACCTGCAAATCATTGCCCTTGATGGCGATTTCAGATTCCGCCGAAGACCAGCAGCAGTGTGCGCGACTCTTCTCGGCACAACGCTATCGAAAGTCGCCAACGCCCTTGTGGAACGGCGACCGCTACCGGCATGACCGCATCCGCCTGGCTTACGTCTCGCCCGACCTGCGCGAGCACCCGGTTGGGCACCTGATGGCCGGCATTTTTGAGCAGCACGACCGCAACCGCTTTGAACTGATTGCCATCTCGCTGGGGCCCAATGACGGCAGCAGCCTGCGCGAGCGCATGGTGCGCAGCTTCGATCAATTCATCGACGCACGCGAGATGACGTCGACGCAGATCGCTGCGCGCCTGCGGGAGATGGAAGTTGACATCGCAGTCGACCTGGCCGGCTACACAGCCGATTCCCGCAGCGAAGTTTTTGGAATGCGCCCAGCACCCGTGCAGGTCAATTACCTGGGCTACCCCGGCACGCTGGGCAATGACTACATGGACTACATCCTGGCGGATCGTCATGTCATTCCGCCCGATCAGGTGCGCTTCTACGACGAGCGTGTCGTCTACCTGCCGGACGCCTACCTGCCGCCCGCCTCCGGCCTGAGCATCACCGAGCGAACACCCACGCGTGCCGAGTGCGGCCTGCCCGACAGCGGCGTGGTGTTCTGTTCCTTCAACCACGACTACAAGATCCTGCCGCACCTGTTCGCGGTGTGGATGCGTTTGCTGAGCCAAGTGCCCGGCAGCGTGTTGTGGCTGATGGCCCGCAACGAGACGACGCAGCAGAACATACGCAACAGCGCCGCAGCCCAGGGCATCGACCCCGGCCGCCTGGTCTTTGCGCAGCGCGTGCCGCGCGTGGAAGACCATCTCGCGCGCTACCGGGTGGCCGATGTCTTTCTCGACACACACCCCTACAACGCTCACAGCACCGCAGCCGATGCACTTTTGGCTGGTCTGCCGGTGGTTACTTGCTCGGGCAAGGCCTTTCCGTCGCGCGTGGCCGGCAGTCTGCTTCATGCGGTGGGTCTACCGGAGCTGGTCGCCGAATCGTTTGAGGCCTATGAGGCTCTGGCCTTGGCGCTGGCCCAGGATCCGCAGCGACGCCAGCGCCTACGCGAGCACCTCGCGCAACGGCCCGCAGGCCACCCCTTCTTCGATGCGCGCGCCTTTTGCCAGCAACTGGAAGCCGCCTTCACCGCCATGTGGCGGCAGAGCCAACTGGGCGATGCGCGCGATGCCCTGGGGAGCGCTGCTTGAACGCCGTCACAACCGCTACACATGGCACATCCGTTGTGGTGCTGGTCCCGATCTACCAGCCTGCGCTGTCGGATCTGGAAACCTATTCGCTGGACCACTCGCTGCCGCTGATCAAAGGTCGCGATGTGCGCTTCATCGGACCGCGCGATCTCGACCTGTCGTTCTACAAGGCGCGGTACCCGAGCGTGACCTTTGACGCCTTTGAGCCTTTGGACTTCGCTTCCATCGCCGGCTACAGCGGCCTGTTGCTCTCCCAAGCCTTTCACGAACGCTACGCCGCGTTCGAGTTCATGCTCATTCTGCAGACCGACGCCATCCTGCTGCGCGACGATCTCGACCACTGGGCTCAATTGCCCTTCGACTATGTTGGGGCACCGTGGCCGCAAGGCGTAAAGGTGCACGTCAACCTCGACAGCTTTGAAGGCGACCGCGGCCGCACAGTCTGCGCGCTGGTCGGCAACGGTGGCCTCAGCCTACGGCGCATTGCCAAGTGCCGTGCCCTGCTTGAGGAATTTCCGCAAGCATTGGACATGTTCCTGCGATCAGGCTCTAGCGAGGACCTGTTCTTCTCGATCATGGGCCAGCTCTCTGCCAATTTCGTGATACCAAACGAGCAGATTGCCGCTCGGTTTGCACGCGAGCTGCAACCCTCGCGATACCACGCCATAGACCCAACGCCTCCGATGGGCGGCCATGGCTGGTGGAAATACGACCCCGCCTACTGGTTGGGCTTCATTTGCCCCCCTGCTGCCACCCAGGCGCTAGCGCGCACTCAAGCGCCCCAAACACACCATGACTTCTCACCCGTTTGATCAACCCCATCAGAGGTGCCAATGACACGCAGCTTGGATCTGGGCTGCGGCCGCACACCCAAAAACTCTTTCGGAGCCGACGAAGTATTCGGGGTCGACTATGGCGTGCGTTCTGACCTTCCGCCCAATATCCGCCTAGCCGACTTGGTCGTTGAGCCCATCCCTTTTGAGGACGACAGCTTCGAGTTCGTCACAGCGCACGACTTTATCGAACATGTCCCACGGGTTCTCTACAACCCGACCCGGCGCAACCCATTTATTGATTTGATGAACGAGGTTTACCGGGTCTTAAGACTCGGTGGTGCTTTTCTGTCAGTAACCCCAGCCTATCCCAATTCGGCGGCTTTTATCGATCCAACGCATGTCAATATTATCGCCGAAGGGACATTTCCGCTCTATTTTGCCGATGGCGCGCCAGATTCACCCTGGGCTCGCATTTATGGATTCAAAGGTGCGTTCCGGCGGGTTTCTGAAGAGTGGCGTGGACCCCATTTGGTGACCGTTTTGCAAAAAATTGAGTTGTCCTGATTCGTCAATGAGCCCAACCATGAGCGTAATAGACAAAGCCCTCGACCACATTTCCGAAGCAAGTCCGGTAGACCGAGCGCCAATTGCTGGCGTCGGCAGCCTCCGGCTGCGCGAGCAACCGGAAATCACAAGCCGCAAGACGACCTATGTCACGCAGCCCATTCTCCCACCTCTGGAAGAGTTTCTGCCGTATTTGCAAGAAATCTGGGAAAGCAAAAATCTTACCAATGCTGGACAGTTCCACCAACAGTTGGAGCGCGCCCTAGCGGTTTACTTGGGTGTTGAGCACATCTCTCTCTTCACCAATGCAACCATTGCCTTGATTACCGCGCTCCAAGCGCTTCGGTTGAACGGCGAAGTGATCACAACGCCTTATTCCTTTGTGGCAACTTCACATTCCCTTCTATGGAATGGCATCAAGCCAGTTTTTGTGGATGTCGAACCCGACACCATGAATATTGACCCGCGAAAAATAGAAGCGGCCATCACGCCGCTGACCACAGGCATTATGCCGGTGCACTGCTATGGGCGCCCGTGTGATGTTGCGGCCATCGAACGCATCGCCGACAACTACAACTTGAAGGTCATATATGACGCGGCGCACGCCTTTGGCGTTGCAGACGAAGGTGGAAGTGTCCTGCGTCATGGCGATTTGTCCATCCTGAGCTTCCATGCCACCAAGGTATTCAATACCTTTGAAGGCGGGGCCATCATCAGCCCGGACCTGAAAACCAAACAGCGTATCGACCATCTCAAGAATTTCGGCTTTGTGGATGAGGTAACCGTGGTCGCTGCGGGCATCAACGGCAAGATGAGCGAATTCAATTCAGCGCTTGGCCTGGTGCAACTCAGGCACATCGACGCCGCGATCGCTGCGCGCAGCCGAATCGATATCTACTATCGGCAGGCGTTGAAGCAGGTGTCAGGGATTACTTGCCTCGATTGGCCCACGCAGATTCGCAACAACCACTCTTATTTTCCGGTGATGGTCGGACCAGGGTACCGCATGTCCCGAGACTGCTTGTATGAATTGCTGAAGCAGAAGCAGATCCATGCGCGGCGCTATTTTTATCCCTTGATCTCGGATTTCCCCATGTACCGGGGTCTTCCTTCCGCGCAAAGCAGTAATTTGCCAATCGCGAGTGAAGCGGCACGCCAGATTCTGTGCCTGCCGATTTTCCCGGATTTGGATTTGCGCGTTGCCGAACAGGTGGTCGACATCATCGCCAGAGGCTGAACTGCATGAGCCCGCGAACCATTCACATCTTCTACCGCCATGTTCACAGCAAGGCGGTCAAGAACAGCCGGGACCCGAACAAGCAGCGTCCGGACTGGTTCAGCTACGAGCGTTGCTTCAGAAACCTGCTGACCACCATTCGTACAGATCCTGTGGGCTACCGGGTCAAGATCACCGTGATGTTTGACGGCAAGTACTCGGATTTCACGGAAGACTTCATCTCAGGGTACCAAGCGAATGCTGAGTATGGAATTGAGTTGCAATTCCTCGAAGGCGGATCCGACAAGAACTCGGCACTGATCACCTTGCATCATATTTTCCAGTCGCAAATACCGCCCGGTGACGTGATCTATATGCTGGAAAACGACTACATGCATGTACCCGGCTGGGTGTCAAAGGTGATGGAGTTATACGAATCTTCGATCTCCTTCGATTACCTATCCCTGTATGATCATAAGGATAAGTACTTTCTGGACATGTATTCAGACCTGAAGTCCAGGATCGTGGTTTCGCCGTCGCACCACTGGCGCACCGCGCCAAGCAGTTGCGGTTCCTACCTCGTCGAGATGTCCACCTTCAAAGCGGACTTCGACGTACTCGGCCAAGGCCTGCCGGATTACCACTTCTTCAAGCTCCTCGTCGAGCAGCGCCATCGCGTGTTGCTGACACCCCTTCCCGGCTTGTCCACGCACAGCATGGCGGGCTACTTGAGCCCAGCGGTTGCCTGGGAATCGCATGTGTACTGAGGCGCAGCGGCGCTTCTGGCGATGACCAAAATCTATGTTCCGCAAGGCCATCCGACCATCACCACGCGCTTCAGCGTGGCGGAGCTGGCGGGTGCGGGCGTCGAACTGACCGACGGGCCGGCAGTGGCCGATGTAGTGGTGGCGGCGATGTTGGAGGAATTGACGCCACCGATGCAGCGCTTCCTGGCCACCAAGAAGTACCTCATCTGGTGCGATGAGCCGCTGTGGTCCAACATCTTTCAGCGGATCGACGGCCATTGGGCCCAGTTCTCCATCACGGGCGCAGAAGGGCCCGTAAGCGTGCGAGTGGACGCCATGAACTGCTTCACAGGCAATGTGCTGTTCAACAACCACCACTTCCTGCTGGACATCTACCAGTTGGACATGGCCAGCCTGGTGCGGACCGCGACTCTTGCCCAGAAGCCTCTGGCGCCCCCCGGCGAACGCAAAGTGGCAGCCTTCCAGACTTATCGAAACGGCGGATTCTGGGATTTTCAGCACCCGAGCGGCATTCACGGTCTCAACACCTTACGTTCGCGCATCGCGCTGGAAGGCGGGCTCTTTGGCAGGGTGGATGTATACGGCCAAGGTTGGCCGTTTGATCTTGCCAAACCTGAAAATTCCGAGATTTCCTCTTCGGAGGACCCCTTTGTCAAGAAGCTTGCACAATACAAAAACTATAATTTTGCGCTTTGCCTGGAAAACACATGGTCACCTTACTACGTGACCGAGAAGCTGTGGCAGGCTATTATCGCAAATTGTCTGCCGATATATTTCGCCGGACCCACCCACAGCGTTTACCAGGACTTTCCAAAGAATTCCTTCATCGACTACGCCGATTTCGATCACCCGGCGCAGTTGTTTGCGATGATCGATGGCTTATCGCAAGAAGAGTTTGACCGGCGCCTGGGCATCTGCCGCCACATTCTGTTCAATGCCATCCGCCTGTCACGCGATGGCCAAGGCCCCCGGCAGCTGCAGTTGGCCATGTTTGCCGACCGCGTCCACAACCTGGCCTCCTTTACCTAGCATGCATCCACTGTTCATCTACTGCGCGGGCGGGTTTGGCCAAGAGGTCATGGACGTCGCGCGACGCCGCAATCAAGCCCATCCAACCTGGACCGACATCTTCTTCCTGGACGACGTTTGTGAGACATCCCAGCGCTATGGCGCGCGGGTCTTCGGGTTTGACGAGGCACGCGATTGGATCGCAGGACATGGCGGCGAGGTCGTGATCGCTCACGGCGAACCGGCCGCCAAGCAGGCCATACGCGCCCGGGTCGAGGCGCATGGCATCGTGCTCGGCACTGTCGTGGATACCAGCACGATCGTGTCGGGCAGTGCAAAGCTGGGTGCCGGGACCATCATCACGCCCATGTGCTCAATATCCAGCAACGTTGTCCTGGAACAAAATGTAAGCGTCAATACCATGTCTATCGTGGGTCACGACATTCACGTGGGCGAAAATGCGGTTATCTCGTCCATGGTCAACATTGGTGGGCACTGCCGCATCGGACCGTGTACCTATATTGGTATGGGGTCCTTGATCAAGGATGGCCTGAACATCGGCCGCGACGTGATTATCGGAATGGGCTCCGTGGTGTACAACGATATCCCGGACAACGTGATTGCGCTGGGAAATCCAGCCCGGCCCATGCGCCCCAATACGGAAAAGAAAATCTTCAAATAGTCGGTACTCTCAAAAGGATTTCGAATGAGTAACAAAGAAAAATACGATGCTGTGTTTGTCGACTGCTTTGGCGCCAAGCCCGAGCAGCTCAATGACACGTTTGTGTACCAGTGCGTCCCTGCTTGGGATTCGGTAGGCCACATGGGCATGGTTGCCGCGCTGGAAGAAGCCTTCAACATCATGATGGAAACCGACGACATCATCGAGTTCGGCTCCTACACCATCGGCATCGAGAAGCTGAAAAAGTACGGCGTCGACGTGATGTCATGAACCTGCTCGGTTCAGCCGATCCCCAGGCTACGGCACTCGTCCTCGACGATGGTGCCGTGCTGTCCTATGGGGCGCTGGACGCTGAAGTCGCGGCCTTGCAGCGCGTGCTGCAAGGCCGTTCGCTGATCTTTTGCCTGTGCCGCAACGATTTGCCCAGTCTGGTGGCCTATCTGGCCGCCTTGCGCGGGTCGGTGGTTCCTGTGCTGCTGCCCGGCAATCTCGATGCGGGCGCCCTCGCTCAACTGGTGAACAGCTACGAACCCCGATACCTGGTGCACAGCCGGGACGACCTTGCCCAGTCCGGTTGGGGCGAGCCGCTGTGGCAGGACCGGGGCGCCGTGCTTCAGGAACGGCACCCCCGGCAGGACTACCCCCTGCATGACGATCTGGCATTGCTGCTGACCACTTCGGGCTCGACCGGCTCGCCCAAGCTGGTGCGCCTGAGCAGGGCCAATCTACTCGCCAATGCCCATGCGATCGCCCTGTATCTCGGCCTGGACAGGCACGAGCGGGCGATCACCACCTTGCCGATGCAATATTCCTACGGCCTGTCCGTGGTGAACAGCCACCTGCGGGTGGGGGCCTCGCTGGTGCTGACCGACCGCTCGCTGATGGACCCGCAGTTCTGGACACTCTTGCGCAGACATCAGGTGACCAGTCTCGCGGGCGTGCCCTATCTCTACGACATGCTCTTGAAGCTGCGGCTGGAGCGGCTGGATCTCGGCTCGATCCGTACCCTGACGCAAGCCGGCGGCCGGCTGGCGCCGGACAAGATCCGCCAGGTGCATGAGGTCTGCGCCGCCAAGGGCATGCGCTTCTTCACCATGTATGGGCAAACCGAGGCCACCGCGCGGATCGCTTACTTGCCCGCGGAACAGACTGCCGCCAAGGCGGGCTCCATAGGGCAAGCCGTTCCGGGCGGCGAACTCTGGCTGGAGGATGAGGCCCACAAGCGCATCGGCACCCCAGAAGTAACCGGTGAACTGGTGTATCGCGGACCCAACGTGTCGATGGGATACGCGCAAAGCTGGCAAGACCTGGCCTTGGGCGATGAGCGCTGCGGTGTACTGCACACCGGTGACCTGGCACAGCAGGACAAGGACGGCCACTTCTGGATCGTGGGCCGCAAGAGCCGCTTCATCAAGCTGTTCGGGAACCGGATCTCGCTTGACGCGGTGGAGTCGATCCTCCAGTCCGAGGGATGGGACGGCGCCGCCACCGGCGACGACTCCCAACTGCTGGTCGCGATTGCCGGCGCCACATCGAGCGACAGCAGCGCGCTGCGACAGTCGCTCGCGTTGCGCTTGGGACTCCATCAGGTGGCGATACGCGTGCAGGGCCTGCCCGCGTTGCCGCGGCTGGAGAACGGCAAAGTGGACTACCAGGCCCTGCGGGCCCCCATCAAGGACACGGCGTGAACCTCTCTGACATTCCCACCTACGGCCTGAGGCCCGAGGCCAAGCACGACTTTCTGCTGCGCGAGCTGAATGCGCTGTGTGAGCACCACAACCAACAGTGCGCACCCTATCGTCGCCTGCTGGACGCGATACATGGTGGCTGGCGGCCGGCACTGGATCTGGCCTCTTTGCCTTACCTGCCGGTTCGCCTGTTCAAACACCATGAGTTGCTCAGCGTGGACCGCACGGAAGTGGTCAAGACCATGACCTCCTCCGGCACCAGTGGCCAGCAGGTCTCGCGCATCTTCCTCGACAAGCAGACCGCCGCCACGCAAATCAAAGTCTTGTCAGGCATTGTGGGCAGCGTGCTCGGTCGGCACCGGCTGCCCATGCTGGTGCTGGATGCACCTTCGACAGTCGCCAACCGGCTGCAGTTCTCCGCTCGGACCGCGGGCATCCTGGGCTTTTCCATGTTCGGGCGCGACCTCAGCTATGCCTTGAACGATGACTTCTCGCTCAACCTCAACGGAATCGACGCCTTCGTCCGAAAACACGCTGGGCAGCCGGTGCTGCTGTTCGGCTTCACCTCCTTCGTCTGGGAGCATGTGGTTCTGCAGCTCGAAGCCTCGGGCGGACGTATGGCGCTGGATAACGGGATCCTGGTGCACGGCGGCGGCTGGAAGAAGCTCGTGGCGCAGGCCGTGAGTGCTGATGAGTTCAAGCAACGACTGCAGGCGGTCACCGGCGTGCGGCGTGTCCACAACTACTACGGCATGGTTGAGCAAACGGGCACGATCTACATGGAGTGCGAAGCCGGTCATCTGCACAGTTCGAGCTTTTCGGACGTCATGGTGCGAGACCCCGTGAGCTTTGAGCCCTTGGCGCCCGGTCAAGTTGGCTTGATTCAGTTGTTCTCGGTGCTGCCGCGCAGCTACCCTGGGCATGTGCTGCTCAGTGAAGATCTGGGCGAAATCGTGCCGATGGAGCGCTGTCCCTGCGGACGCGAAGGCCGCGTCGTCCGCATCCATGGCCGGGTACCGCAGGCTGAAGTGAGAGGGTGCAGCGATGCTTATGCGTCTTGAGAAGCCGCAGGATGTGCAGTGGTTGCTGGGTGACCCGCTATCGCTGGACGAAGCGCCAGAGATCCCCTTCCACCCCTTGCGCCTGCAATTTGCCGCTGACCTGTCGAAGGCCCTGATGGCCGATCCGCAGACCCGGTCCATGCCGGATGTGGCGACTTTTGCGTTCTGGTGCCGTCGGGCGAACCTCGAGAAGGCAGCGGCGGCACAGGACGTTGGCGTTGGGGTGCGCCTGGGTCTGGGCCTGGTGTTTCACATCAGCCCATCCAATGTGCCCATCAACTTTGCCTACTCGTTGATCTTTGCCTTGCTGGCCGGCAACAGCAGCGTCCTGCGCCTTTCCAGCAAAGAGAGCGCCCAGGAGCAGGTCGTGCTGTCCGCCCTGCGAGAGCTGCTTCAGCAAACGCCCTACACCAGCCTTCGCGGCTGCCTGCTGGTGATGCGCTACGAGCGCAATGACGAGATCACCGAATACTGGCTGCAGCGCGCACTGGGGCGCATCGTCTGGGGTGGCGACACAACCGTGGCGCACCTGCGTTCGCTCCAATGCCACCCTCGCTCACGCGAGGTGGCTTTCGCGGACCGTTACTCGATGGGCGTGGTGAGCGCCGAGGCTTTGGTGGCTCTGGACGACGCCGCGCTGCAAAGGCTCTGCGGCGACTTGTTCAACGACATCTACCTGATGCACCAGAACGCCTGTTCGTCGCCGCATCTGCTGGTCTGGGTCGGCCCGGACGAAGTCGTTCAGGCCGCGCAGAGAAGGCTCTGGCCCCGGTTCGAGCAATGGGTAGATGCGCACTACCGCATGGCGCCGGTGCAGGCGATGGACAAGTTTGTCGGCCTGTGCAACGACGTGTTGAACCACGACAACGTGGCGCGGGTGGAATGGCCCGCTGCCGGTTTGGCGCGGCTGCAGTTGACGGGCACGCTGACCGAGCAATGGCGCCAACGTGGCGGCTTCGGCACGGTGCATGAATGGACCGTAGCCAATCTGGATGCAATTGCACCGGCGGTGGACCCGCACTTCCAAACCATGACCAGCTTCGGATTCACATCCGCGCAATTGAAAGACTTTGTTATCCGCAACCGTTTGAGCGGCGTGGACCGTATCGTTCCGATAGGACGCGCACTGGACATGGGTCTCATCTGGGACGGCTTCGATATCATCTCCTGCCTATCGCGTGTAGTCGACATACAAGCATAAACACTCAAGCTCAATGGAAACCTTTAGCCTCGACTGCATGGCCTTGCAGGCTTATCAACCGAACCGTTATCCCTTCTTGATGATTGATCACGTCGAGGCGGTCTGCCCTGGCAAATTTGCCAAGGGCTACAAGCATCTGACGCTCAACGAGTGGTACTTCCCGGTGCACTTCCCGGGCGCGCCCAACATGCCGGGCGCCCTGCAGCTGGAAGCACTGGCCCAGATGCTGACGGTGGCCATCACAACGCTGCCGGGCCTGCAAGGCAAGGTGACGCACGCGCTACAACACACCGTGCGCTATCGCAAAGAGGTGTTGCCGGGCAAGACCTTCGTCATGAACACGGAAGTGCTGTCGTGGAAGCGCGGGATCTGCAAAGGGCGCGGTGTGGCTACGGTGGATGGCGAAGTCGCCTGCGAGGCTGACATGCTGATCACCATCCCGGACATCCTGGAACAGTTCCTGCCGAAGAAGTAATCCATGGCCTCCAAGACCGCAGATGTCGTGATCATCGGGTCGGGAGCCAGTGGTGCCGCTGCGGCCTGGCGGCTCAGCCGCATTACCGGCCTGAAGGTGGTATGCCTGGAACAGGGTGAGCATCACCGGCCCGAGGACTACCCGAGCCACAGCCCGGACTGGGAGCTTCGGCGACAAGACAGCTTCAACGTCAGTCCCAATGTTCGCAGGGGCGAGGCGGATTACCCCATAGACGATCAGGACTCGCCCATCGCGATCGCCAACTTCAACGCGGTGGGCGGCAGCACGCTGCTGTACTCGGCTCACTTCCCGCGCTTTCATCCGTCGGACTTCCGCTGCCGCACGCTGGACGGTGTGGCTGACGACTGGCCACTGGACTACCGCACGCTGGAACCCTACTTTCGCGAAAACGAAACCATGATGGGCGTGGCCGGCCTCGTGGGCGACCCGGCCAACCCGGAGTACGAAAGCCTGCTGCCGCCGGTGCCGCTCGGGCCCGGAGGCCGGCGTATCGCCGAGGGCTTCAATGCGCTGGGCTGGCACTGGTGGCCTTCCTACAGCGCCATCAACACCCATCGCCACGGCGGGCGCGCTGCCTGCGTCAACCTGGGCCCGTGCAACACCGGCTGCAGCCAGGGCGCCAAGGGCAGCGTCGACGTTACCTACTGGCCAGCGGCCTACCGCCAGGGCGTGCGTCTGATCGCCCAGGCCCGCGTGCTCGAGATCACCTTGAACGCAATGGGCCAGGCCAGCGGCGTGCTGTACCAGGATGCCACGGGCGCCCAGCACCGGCTGACGGCGCGCCTGGTGGTGGTGGCCTGCAACGGCATCGGCACGCCGCGCCTGCTGTTGAACTCGCGGTCCTCGGCTTTTCCTGACGGTCTGGCCAATGAGTCGGGCCAGCTCGGCCGCAACCTGATGCTGCACCCGCTGGGCTTTGTCGAAGGCGCGTTCGAAGACGATCTGCAGTCCAGCATCGGTCCGCACGGTTGCTGCCTCTTCAGCCAGCAGTTCTACGAAACCGACCCGGCCCGCGACTTTGTGCGCGGGTACACGATGCAGGTGCTGCGGGGAGCTCCGGCGCTCGAGACGGCGCTGGCCGGTTTCATGAAACGCCAGATCCAGTTGGGGCCCAGCCTGCACCAGGATTTCCGCCGCTTGTTCAACCGCACCATGGGCATCGCCGTCATCGCCGAAGACCTGCCGGAAGCCGATAACCGCGTTGAACTCGACACCGAACATCCTGACCGCTGGGGCATGCCAGGGGCCAAGGTGCACTACACGCTGTCGGACAACACCCGCAAGATGCTGACCCATGGCCTGGACCGCTCCAAGCAGGTGATCGAGGCCGCCGGCGGCAAGGTGATCGCCGCATTTGCGCCCGTTCGCAACACCGGCTGGCACCTGATGGGCACCGCCAGGATGGGCCAGAACGCGCAGGACTCGGTCGTCAACGCCTATGGTCAGGCCCATGGCGTGCCCAACCTCTTCATCGTGGACAGCAGCATCTTTGTGACGGGCGCGGCGGTAAATCCAGTCGCCACGGCGCAGGCGCTGACCTTGTACATCTGCGACCACATCGAGCGCCGCCTGGGGAGCCTGCTTTGCTGAATGCGGTACTGGACGCGCTGATTCCAGCCGACCCTGCCCTGCAGATGCCCTCGGCCACCGAGGCTGGGGTCGGATTCAAGCTGAGTGCCGGGTCGCACAGAGCGACGGTGGACGCCTTCCTCGCTTTGGTACAGGCGACGTGCCATGCACGGGCACAAGCTTCGGTCACCGAGACCGAAAGTGGGTTTGAGCAGGGGTCTCCTGCACAAAAGCTCGATCTGCTGAACGCCGCCCGTAAAGGGAATTTCCGCCTTTTTGTGACCTTTATCACGGTGGCGTTTCAGGCCTACTACACCTGTCCGACGGTGTTGGCCTGTATTGGCAGTGGCGCAGTGCCGCCGTTTCCCCAAGGCAACACCTTGCCGACAGATGACTGGACCTTGCTGGAACCCGTTTTTGAGCGTGGCCGCCTTTACCGTGAAGCGGAGTGAGGATCGATGCTGAAAGAGAAGACTGCGGTGGTGACAGGCGCCAATCGGGGCATCGGCCGCTGCATTCTGGAAACTTTCCTGGGCCAAGGTTGCAGGGTGGTGGCTTGCGTCCGCCAGAAGGACGCCGAAACGGAAGCCATGCTGTCCGCCCTGCCCCAGGCTGAGGGTGCGCGCGTGACCGTGGTCGAACTCGACCTGGCTGATGAGAGCAGCATCAAGTCGGCCGTTCGACAGATCGTCGCCAGCCTGCAGCGCCTGGATATCCTTGTCAACAACGCCGGTGTCGCCAGCGGTGGGCTATTTCAGATGAGCAGCGTGGCCGAGATGCGCCGGGTATTCGAGGTCAACGTCTTCGGCACGCTGCAGTTCAGCCAGGGCCTGGCGCGCGTGATGACACGCCAGAAATCCGGGTCGATCATCAACATCGCCTCCACCGCCGTCGACTTTGCCGATCCCGGCACCTTGGGCTACGGCAGCAGCAAAGCGGCCCTGGTGCGCATGACACAAAGCATGGCGACCGAACTCGGAGCCTTCAATGTTCGGGTCAACGCCATCGCGCCGGGACTGACACGCACCGACATGTTCGAGCAGATGGCTCCAGCGGCACGCGAGGTCCTGATTCAGCGTTCCGCACTCAAACGAGCCGCAGAGCCGCAGGACATTGCCAATGCCGCGCTCTACCTCGCATCAGACCTGTCCTCATTCGTGACCGGTCAGACCCTGCGGGTTGATGGCGGCATGCACTAGGAGTCAACATGGATTCAGCACAACTGCAGGACATGACGCGCTTCATGCGCACCAAGATCCTGGACGTCAGCCACCACTGTGGCCTCAGCGCCCACCTGGGCGGCGGCTTGTCGATGGTGGAGATCATGGCCGTGCTCTACGGCGATGTGCTCAACGTGCGCCCGGCCCAGCCCCGTTGGCCCGAGCGTGACCGCTTCATCCTGAGCAAGGGCCATGGCGTGCTGGGGTACTACGCCGCCTTGCTGGCTTCGGGCTTCTTGACGGACGAGGTGTTCAACACCTTCCAGACCAACGAAAGTGACTTGATTTCCCACCCCGTGATGAACCTCGACCTGGGCATCGAGTCCTCCAACGGCAGCCTGGGGCATGGCTTGTCCATGGGCATTGGCATTGCCTTGGCGGCACGCAAGCAATCGCGCAACTTTCAAACCTATGTGCTGATGGGCGACGGCGAGTGCAACGAAGGCTCGGTTTGGGAAGCCGTGATGTCTGCGGCCCAACTGCAGCTGGACAATCTGACGGCCATCGTCGACTACAACAAGCTGCAAAGCGACGGCGACAGCCGCCAGATCGTCAACTTCGGCGATCTGGCCGCCAAATTTTCCTGTTTTGGCTGGAGCGTGGCTGAAATAGACGGACATGACCTGGGTGCCATCCACGCCGCGTTCAGCCGTCCCCGGACGCGCCGCGGACCGCATGTGCTGGTGGCCCACACGGTCAAGGGCAAAGGCATCTCCTTCATGGAGAACAACAACGAATGGCACCACGCCCGCCTGACCAAGTCGCACTACGAACAGGCCTGCGCCGAACTGGGAGCCGCCTATGCTTGAGGTCACACCGGCCAACGCCCGGGCCTGGTCGCGCCTGGGCTCGCGGGGCACCTTCGGCCAAGCGGTGCTGTCGATCGGCGACACGCCTGGGTTGATGGTCTTGTCGGCCGACCTGGGCAATTCGTCGGGGCTGGACCGATTCAAAGCTGCCTTTCCGGACAAGTTCCTGAACATCGGTATCGCCGAGCAAAACCTGATCGGCGTGGCGGGTGGCCTGGCCAAAGAAGGGCACAACGTATTCGCCACCTCGTTTGCGCCTTTTCTGGCCCTGCGCGCGGGTGAACAGATCCGCATGAACCTGGGCTACATGGACTTGAATGTGAAAGCCGTCGCCATCGGCAGCGGCATTTCTATGGGCTTTCTTGGCAATTCCCACTACGGGATTGAAGACGCGGCCGTCATGCGGTCCATCCCGAATCTGACAGTGGTCTGTCCGGCCGACTGCGCCGAGATCGTCAAGACCGTGCAGGCCGCGGCCCAATTCGAGGGTCCGATGTACATCCGCCTCACCGGGGGCGTGAACAACCCGCCGGTCTACACCTCGGACTACGACTTCAGGATCGGCAAGGCCGTCCGCCTGCGCAAAGGTACCGATGTGGCGATCATTGCCAACGGCACCATGGTGCATGAATCGATCGAGGCAGCCCAGGCACTGGAAGGCCAGGGGCTATCAGCAGCGGTGCTGAACATGCACACCCTCAAACCCCTGGACACAGCAGCGATCGAGGCCTTGATCGGCGATGTGAGGGCGGTGGTGACGGTCGAAGAACACTCGGTGACAGGTGGACTCGGCTCGGCTGTCGCCGAATTCTTGGCTCCACTCCGAAAGCGCCCACCGCACCTGCTGATCGGGTTGCCCGATGCATTCATCGACGCTGCAGAGTACCGCTTCATGCTGGAGCGCCATGGCCTCGTCAGCGCCAAGATTGCCGCTCGCATCGCAGGGTTTGTGGCTGAGGAGCAGGCCGCATGATGGCGCTCGACGCACCTCTGCGCCTTCACATCGGCGGTCAGAAGGCCTTGCCAGGCTGGAAGATTCTCGATATCGCGCCTGGCCCTGACGTGGATTTCGTCGGCGACTGCACAGATCTCTCCCAATTCGAGAGCAATTCGCTGGACGAGCTGTACTTGAGCCACGTGCTGGAGCACCTGGGCCACGGCGCGCCCTGTGCGCAGACGCTGGCCGGGTTCTTCCGGGTGCTGAAACCCGGCGGTGTGCTGTCAGTCGCCGTGCCCGACATGCGGTCGCTGTGCGAGATCTTCTTGTCACCCCATGCTGGACCCGGCGTGCGCCTCGGGGTGATCAACATCCTGTTCGGAGGGCAGAAGAATGCCCACGATTTCCATCGCAATGCGTTTGACGAAGACCTGCTGCGCTATTTCCTGCAGGCCAGCGGCTTCACTGCTGTCGAGCGGGTTCAGGACTTCGGCTTGCTGGACGACGCCAGCTCGTATGAGTACGCGGGGCGGCAGGTCTCGCTGAACATGCGTGCCCGAAAGCCCGCTGGCGATTGAAGGCACGCTTTCCGGGACGCAGCGACATGCTTATGGCACGACTGCGAAAGACCACCTAACGCAGCATGGCGGTGGTTCGAACACCTCCATTGGCCGTGGCCGAGGGAGCGGTCGCAACCGCCCCACCACCCAGCGCCCGATACAGCCCCACTTGCGCCTCCAACTGCAAACGCCGCACCTGCATCCAGCCCTGTTCGGCTGCCAGCACCTGGCGCTCAGCCTCCAACACTTCAAGATAGCCACTCATGCCGGCTTCAAAGCGCTGACGTTGAATTCTTAGTCGCACTTGCTGCGCCTGAAGGCTGCGCTGCGCACTTCCTGCTTGGACGGCCAAGGATTGACGGGCCGAGAGCTGGTCGGCCACTTCGCGGAAGGCTTGTTCCACGCTTCGTTCGTAGCTCGCTACCGCCGCCATTTCACGGGCTTTGTTCAAGTCCAGCCCCGCCTGCGCACGGCCGCCGTCAAACAAAGGCAGGCTCAAGCTTGGTCGAAAGGCCCAGGCGCCGGCACTGAAGAGGCCAGCGAGACCGGCACTGGCTGTGCCCATGCTGGCTGTCAAAGTGACCTTGGGGAAAAAGGCCGCACGTGCCGCTTTGATGTTGGCTTGCGCGGCGCTCAAGCGCTGTTCAGCGGCCAAGATGTCCGGGCGCAGTTGCAAGACGTCCGCAGAAACACCCAAAGCCGGCATGGTTGCGGACAACAAGCGGTCTGCTGAGAAGCCGGCTGGCAAGTCCGTGGACACCGCAATCGGCCCCACCAGCAGGCGCAGCAGGTTCTGCGTCACGTTCAAGGCGTGACCCAGCTGGGTGCGCTGCGAGCGCGCGTCTTCGAGTTGGGCCTGCGCTTGCTCGGTCTCCAAGTCGTCAGTCACACCAATCGTGCGAGCGCGGTTCAATATTTCCAGCGATTGCGAACGCGAAGCCACTTGGCTGCGAGCGCGGTTCAAAGCATCTTCGGTGAATCGCTGCGCGTGGTACAGCTCGGCCACCTGGCCGATCAATGCGAGTTCAGTTGCGCGGCGCGCTTCTTCGGTCGCTAAGAAATTGGCCTTGGCTGCATCTGTCAGGCTGGCCAAACGGCCAAAAAAATCGACTTCGTAAGAGGCTGTGGCCAAGCCCAGGTCCAGGCGCCGCCGGGGTGCAAAGCTCAGGCCTTGCGCCAGGGTATTTTCGGCCTGCGCTTGGCCCAACAAACTGACATTCGGTTTTCGTTCGGCCTGCGCCATTGCCCACATGGCACGGGCTTCGTCCACCCGCGCAGCAGCCTGTTTGAGGTCGCGGTTGAAGGTCAAGGCTGCTTCAATCAGCGCGTGCAGGCGCGGGTCTTGAAAGTAGTTGCGCCAGTGCACGGTGGACGCGTCCTGCGGCGCTTCATCTGCACTCATTTGAAGTGGTTGAGACAGTGCCGGTCGGTCAGCTTGCGCCTGGCTCAGCCGCACCTGTGGCGCACAAGCGCCAAGCGAGCACAACGCAAGGCACATGACCCAAGCGCCGCCGCGAAACGGCGCCTGAAATTGCTGGCGTAGCGCACCCAGCTTCCGCTCGAGAGCTTGCTTGAGGAAGTCGAGGTTCAGTCTCACAAGGGGCCGTTGTTCAATGTTCGTCGGTCGGTCTTGCGCGTAGAAAGCGCAGGCACAGCATTTCGATGCTGGCGCCCTTGCGAAGGGTCGCATGAACTTGTCAACGGCAAGAACCACAAACAAACCAGAACTGGATGCCATTT
This sequence comes from Rubrivivax sp., assembly GCA_965249635.1. GTDB lineage: Bacteria > Pseudomonadota > Gammaproteobacteria > Burkholderiales > Burkholderiaceae_C > Rubrivivax. The sequence continues at coordinate 2,622,296 of OZ252249.1, forward strand.
CCGGGCGAAACGGGCGCCCCAGCACGGCAGTCTCTTGGCGCACAGGAAGGCTGCGGCTCAACTTCTGTGGCGCCATGACGCCGATTAGCTTGAAGCTGCTGTCGAAGCAACTGTTGTGGCTGAAGCAGCTGTCGACTGAGCCCGTTTAGGGGCTTTCGCAGTGGGTATAATCCCGGGTTCACCAAAATGGCATGCCCGCCTTAGGCCAAACAGGCCGCGTGCAGCCGCAAATTGCCCCGGCTGAGGCTTCCAGGCCCGAGCGTGGATTCGCAAAGACCTCGCACTGAACCGCAAGCCCGCCGCCGCCCCAAGGAACCGCATGACTGCCAAGAAGACCGCCCAAGCCCCGGCCAAGACTGCTGCCGCCAAAAAGGCCCCAGCCAGCCCGCCAACCAGTGCGGTCAAAGCGAAAACGTCGTCCAAGCTCGCCTCTAAAGCAACTGCCAAGGCAGAAGCAAGCACAGCGCCTGCAAAAGCCAAGCCCGCAAAAGCGGTCGTGAGCAAACCTGCCGCAAAGCCCGTTGCTCCAGAACCCAAGAAAGCCGGCAAGGCCACAGCCGTCGCCCAGGCCACCGAAGCGGCAGACTCTAAGAAGGCTTCGGCAGGCAAAGCCCAAGCCAAGGGCAAGGGCAGCGTCAAAGACACGGCGAAAGCCAAACCCACAGCCAAAGGCGCTGCAGCCAAAGGCAAGCCCTCTGTCGTGGAAGACGACTTGGCCGATGTAGACGGCGATATCGAGGGCGGTGACGACATCGAAGCCGAAGTCGTTGAAGTTGTCGAAGAGGCCAAAGAAGAAAAGGCCAAACCGCTGCGCATGAAGGTCAGCCGCGCCAAAGAGCGCGCGCTGATGCGCGAGTTCGGCCTGGACGAAACCACGCTCACTGAAGAAGAAGTCGCCAAGCGTCGCCATGAGCTGAAAACGCTCATCAAGATGGGCAAAACGCGCGGCTTCTTGACGCACCAGGAAATCAGCGACCACTTGCCAGAGCGCTTGGTCAACGACGAAATCCTCGAGGCCATCGTTTCCATGTTGAATGACATGGGCATCGCCGTTTACGAGCAGGCGCCCGACGCCGCCACGCTGCTGATCGCCGGTGGCAGCACCAGCACCGCCACCGAAGAAGAAGCCGAAGAAGCTGCGGAAGCTGCACTGTCCACCGTGGACTCTGAATTCGGCCGCACCACCGACCCTGTGCGCATGTACATGCGCGAAATGGGCACGGTTGAACTGCTGACGCGCGAGGGCGAAATTGAAATCGCCAAGCGTATTGAAGGCGGCTTGCAGGCCATGATGCTGGCCATTTCTGCCAGCCCGACGACCATCGCCGAGATTTTGGCCATGGCCGACAAGATCGCGGCCGGCGGCATGCAAATTTCTGAAGTGGTGGACGGTTTTGTCAGCGATGACGAAGCCGACGACTATGTGGCCGAAGAGGACTTCGACGAGTTTGACGAGGAAGACGACGACGACGGCAATGGTGGCAGCAAAGCGCTAACCAAGAAGCTGGAAGAACTGAAGAACGCGGCGCTGGTGAAGTTCGCCACGCTGCGCGAGCACTTCGGCCGCATGCGCGCTTGTTACGAGAAAGACGGCTACAAGTCGCCCAGCTACAACAAGGCCCAGCAGGCCATCAGTGCCGATTTGATGACCCTGCGTTTCACGGTTAAAACCATCGAACGCCTGTCGAGCATCCTGCGTTCACAGGTGGATGACGTGCGCCGTTTTGAGCGCGAAATCCGCAAAATCTTGGTTGACAAGTGCGGCATGCCGCAAGAGTATTTCGTCAAGAACTTCCCACCCAATGTGCTGAACTTGAAGTGGTCGGAAAAGGAAGTGGCGCTGGGCAAGCCTTACAGCCCCATCTTGGCACGCAACCTGCCGCCCGTTCAGGAACTGCAGCAAAAGTTGATCGACCTGCAGGCCAAGGCCGTGGTGCCTCTGGAAGACCTGAAGGAAATCAACAAGCGCATGAACGAAGGCGAGCGCTCAAGCCGCGACGCCAAGAAGGAAATGATCGAGGCCAACTTGCGCCTGGTGATTTCCATCGCCAAGAAATACACCAACCGCGGTCTGCAGTTCCTGGACCTGATCCAAGAAGGCAACATCGGCCTGATGAAGGCGGTCGACAAGTTCGAATACCGCCGCGGCTACAAGTTCTCGACCTATGCGACGTGGTGGATCCGCCAGGCCATCACCCGCTCGATCGCCGACCAGGCGCGCACCATCCGCATCCCGGTGCACATGATCGAGACGATCAACAAGATGAACCGCTTGTCACGCCAGCATTTGCAGGAGTTTGGCTTCGAGCCCGATGCCCCGACGCTGGCCGAGAAGATGGAGATCCCCGAGGACAAGATCCGCAAGATCATGAAGATCGCCAAGGAGCCGATCTCCATGGAGACGCCGATCGGCGACGACGATGACAGCCACCTGGGCGACTTCATCGAGGACACCAACAACACCGCGCCCATCGAAGCCGCCATGCAGGCCGGACTGCGCGACGTGGTCAAGGACATCCTCGACGGCCTGACACCGCGCGAAGCCAAGGTGCTGCGCATGCGCTTCGGCATCGAGATGTCCACCGACCACACGCTGGAAGAAGTGGGCAAGCAGTTCGACGTCACGCGCGAGCGCATCCGCCAAATCGAGGCCAAGGCGATCCGCAAGCTCAAGCACCCGAGTCGTTCGGACAAGCTGCGCACTTACCTCGACAATCTGTAAGCGGTAGTGCTGCGGCAGCGCAGGCTCAAATCAGGGCCTTTCGCCGCCGCAACAATGCCCCCAGGTTTCATGACCCGCTTAGTCGATCGGACCATTCTGTTTGCTGACCTGCGCGGCAGCACCGCCTTGTTTGAACGCTTAGGCAATGCGCAGGCCACCGCGCTGGTCACGCAATCAATAGCGCGCGTTCTGGGTCCAGTGACCAACCACGGAGGCACCGTGGTCAAAACTTTGGGTGACGGGCTGATGGCAAGCTTCGACGACCCCCGTTTGGCTTTGAAATGTGCCTTGCACATGCAAGAGCACATGGACGCCCTCGCCTTGCCCACCTTTGACCGTCCGGTGCCCTTGCTGCCACGCTCATTGCGGCTTCAGGTCGCGTTGGCCAGCGGCAAAGTCGTGGAGATGGCCGACGACTGTTTCGGCGATGCCGTCAACGTGGCTGCGCGCTTGCTTGACCATGCCAGCGACGGCGAGATCATGCTCACCCAGCGCATTTTTGACAGCTTGTCCGAAGCCGACAAACCTCGCTTTCGGCACATTGACCAAATCGTTGTGCGGGGGCGCGCGGAGCCGCTGTCTGTCTATGTCTTGGGCGGCCGTCGCGCGCTTGACAGCCACGCCACCACCTTTGCTGAAGCCCCGCTGGCCGACGACCCCGACGGCATCCGCCTGGCCTGGTCCAAACGCGAGCAGGTCTTCGACAGCGACCGCATGCCCGTGGTTCTGGGTCGCAGCCCCCAATCCGGCTTTTGCGTTGAAGACACGCGTGTCTCGCGAAGCCATGCCCGGCTGGATTGGCACGGCGGCAGCTTCCAGCTCACCGACCTCAGCAGCAATGGCACCTACGTTCGTTTTGCCGACGGTGAAGTGGTCAGCTTGCGCCGTGGCAGTTGCACCTTGCATGGGCACGGCCGTGTGGGCCTGGGTGGTTCACCAGCCGAAGCTGGCACGGCCGTCGTGCGCTTCGAGATGGTCCGTTTCGGAGACACCCAGCCATGATCCAGGCCCCAACAACCGCCATTGCCAAGACCGTCACGCGCGTGCTTTACGTCGACGACGATCGCATCAACACCTTGCTGTTTGTTGAGGCCTGCCGGCCCGACCGCCGCTTGGAAGTGCTGACGGCCGCCAACGGCGCTGACGCACTGGAAGCCGCGCGCGAGGCCGCGCCCGATGTGCTTGTGGTTGACCTGCACATGCCCGATACCGATGGCCTGGCTTTGCTGCCGCGCTTGCGCCAGTTACCCGGTTTGGCGCAGGCACCTGCGTTCCTGTGCACGGCGGAGCGCCTGGAAGAGGCTGCCGCACCAGCCGCCGCCGCCGGCTTTGACGGCGTTTGGACCAAGCCCGTTGATTTGGCATCGATTCAGGGCGAATTGGCCCGGGTGACGCGTGTGCAAGCGCATGCTGCAGCCAAACGACCATGAGCTTTCGCGCCGAGCCCGAACACCAGCACGGCCAGCCCGCGCGCACCGGCATCTTGCTGGTCAACTTGGGCAGCCCGAGCGAGCCGACCGCCAGCGCCACGCGCGAATACTTGGCGCAATTTTTGAGTGACCCGCGCGTCGTCGAAATTCCACGCCTGGCGTGGTGGCCCATCTTGCACGGCATCATCTTGCGCACACGCCCGGCCAAGTCGGCGGCCAAATACGCCACCATCTGGACGCCTGAGGGTTCGCCCTTGGTGGCAGGAACTGCGCGGCTTGCCGCATTGCTGCAGGGCTTTTTGGGCGAGAAAGGCCAGCCGCTCATCGTGCGGCATGCCATGCGCTACGGTGCCCCATCGGTCGGTGGCGAGCTTGACGCGCTGCGCGCTGCGGGCGCAACGCGCATTCTCATTCTTCCGCTCTACCCCCAGTATGCGGCCGCAACCACAGGCAGCGTCTTTGACGCGGTGGCTGCTTGGGCGCTGAAGGCGCGGCACGTGCCGGAGTTTCGATTCGTCAACCGCTACCACGACGACGCCGGCACCATCGAAGCACTGGCGTCCTCAGTACGTGCCCATTGGGCCCGCGAGGAGCGCGGCCCCATGCTGGTGATGAGCTTCCATGGCTTGCCGCAGCGGTCACTGATGCTGGGCGACCCTTACCATTGCGAGTGCCTGAAAACTGGCCGGCTGCTGGCTGAAGCCTTGGGCTTGGGCAGCGACCAATATCGCATTACCTTTCAAAGCCGATTTGGGCGCGCGCGCTGGCTCGAGCCCTACACCGAGCCCACGCTCAAAGCGCTGGCGCAAAGCGGCACATCGCGGGTTGACGTCGTGTGCCCAGGCTTCCCTGTGGACTGCCTCGAAACGCTGGAAGAAATCGCTCAAGAAGGCCGCGACGCCTTCATCGCAGCGGGCGGAAAAACCTTCCACTACATCCCTTGCCTGAACGACAGCACGGGTCACGTGCGCGCCTTGGGTGCAGTGGCCCTGCAGCATCTACAAGGCTGGCCTGTGCAGGGGCCTAACGCCCACACCGATGGCATCCTCAGCCGAGAGCGCGCGTTGGCTCTCGGCGCGAGAGACTGAGCCAACAAGAAATCAAGCGCCGCTCAAGCGCTTGATTTGCCGCGCTGCAAGGCGCTCCACAAGCGCGGCAAGACCAGCACAGCAACCACCGCCGCCAGCAGTACCGCCGACATGGGCCGGTCAATAAAAACCGACCAACGCCCTTCGCCGATGGACAGGCCGTTGCGCATTTGCGCCTCGGCCATCGGCCCCAGGATCATGCCGACGATCACCGGCGCCGTTGGGAAGTCAAAGCGACGCATCAAGACACCCGCCACGCCAACGCCGTACATCAGGAACAGGTCGAAGGCGCTCTGCCGCATTCCATAAACGCCAACAGTCGCAAATATGAGAATGCCGGCATACAACTGCGGGCGTGGAATCTTCAGCAACTTGACCCACAAACCCACCAGAGGCAAGTTCAGCACCAGTAGCATCACATTGCCGATGTAAAGCGATGCGATCAAGGCCCAGACCAAGGTCGAAGAGGTCTGGAACAACTGCGGCCCCGCGTTGATGCCGTAGTTCTGAAAGGCCGACAACAAGATGGCCGCAGTGACCGACGTCGGAATGCCCAAGGTGAGCAAGGGCACAAGCGTGGCCGTCACGGCGGAATTATTGGCGGCCTCGGGCCCCGCAACCCCCTCAATGGCGCCTGTGGTTCCGAACTCTTCTTTATGTTTGCTCAGCTTGCGCTCGACGGCATAGCTGAGAAAGGTCGGGATCTCGCTGCCGCCCGCAGGCACCGTGCCGAAGGGAAAGCCGATGGCCGTGCCCCGCAGCCACGCGGGCCATGAACGGCGCCACTCTTCGCGCGTCATGTGTGTGCTGGTCATGCGGTTCATTTGCGCCTCTGACCGGCCTTCGTACATCGCGGTGTAGAAACATTCGCCGACAGCAAAAAGACCCACGGCCACCAGCACCACTTCAATGCCGTCCATGAATTCCGGCACGCCGGCCGTATAGCGCACCTGGCCGGTAATTTGATCGAGACCGATGAGGCCTATGGCCAAGCCAATGAACAACGCTGTTAGCCCGCGCAAGGTGCTGCGGCCCAGAACCGCGCTCACGGTCGTGAAAGCCAGCAACATCAGCAGAAAGTACTCCGGTGGGCCCAGCTTGACTGCAAACTCAGCCACGATGGGCGCAAACAAGGTCACCAAGATGGTCGCGATGGTGCCGGCGACGAAGGAGCCGATGGCCGCCGTAGCCAACGCTGCACCTGCGCGGCCACTCTTGGCCATCTTGAAGCCTTCCAGCGCGGTCACCATCGTGCCGGTCTCGCCAGGCGTATTCAACAAGATCGAGGTCGTCGAGCCGCCATACATCGCGCCGTAGTAGATGCCGGCAAAGAAAATCATGGACGCCGTGGGCTCCACCTGCGAGGTGATGGGCAGCAACATCGCCACCGTCACCGCCGGCCCTATGCCGGGCAGCACGCCGATGGCCGTTCCGAGCGCGCAGCCGATGAAGGCCCACAACAAATTGATGGGCGTACCTGCGGTCGCAAACCCGCCCAAGAGCGACTGCCACAAGTCAGTCATCAGATCCATCCACCCGGCGCCAACCCCGGCAAGTTGATGGCCAAGAGTTTCGTAAACAACCAGAACGCTGGCCCGGCAATGCAAAAGCCGGTGACGAAATCGACCACCAGCTGCCGCCCACCGCCAGCAGGCTTGCCTTCAGACAAGCGCAAACCGCGTACGGCTAGCATGAAACACAAGGTGCAGGCCAGGATGAAGCCAAGCGTTGTAATCAGTAGCGCCACGCTCAGCACGCCAGCAGATACCCAAGCAAAAGCTCGCCAGTCGGCCTGCGCGGCACCTGAAGGCTCTTCAAGTTCACGCCAACCGCCTGTGCGCGCTTCGTAAATCAACCAAACACCGCACAAGGCCAGCGCAGCGGCAACGACCCAGGGCAAAAAGTTGGGCCCCACACCGGCGTAGCCTGCGGCCGAAGGAATGCCAGCGGCACCCCAGGCCAGCAGGCCGGCCAGCACGATGCCGCCTGCGCCCAACAGGGTTTGTTGCTGCGTTCGCGCCGCCGATGTGCTCATGGCGCTGTTAAATCATGCCGGACTTGACCATCGTGGCACGCAGCGAAGCAAAGTCGCGGTCCACAAAGTCTTCAAACTCGGCGCCGGTCAGCAGCGCAGGCGTCCAGTTGTTCTTTTCAAGCGACTCGGCCCAAGACTTGGTCTTGGTGGCCTTGACCAGCATGTCCACCAATGCCTTGCGTTGCGCAGGCGAGATATTGGCAGCGCCATACACGCCACGCCAGTTGCCCAGCACCACATTGATGCCTTGCTCTTTCAGCGTGGGCACGTTGATGCCCTTCAAGCGCGCATCACTGGTGACAGCAATGGCCTTCATCTTGCCGGCTTCGATGTACTGCTGGAACTCGCTGTAGCCGCTGCCGCCGACGGTCACGTTGCCGCCCAAGATGGCTGCGGTGGCTTCACCGCCCCCGCGAAAGGCCACGTAGTTGATCTTCGACGGGTCCACGCCCACTTCACGCGCAATCATGGCAGCCGCAATGTGTTCGGTCGAACCGCGCGAGCCACCGGCCCACTTGACGCTACCCGGGTCCTTCTTCATCTGCGCCACCACGTCAGCCATATTCTTGTAGGGCGAATTGGCGGGCAGCACAAAAACGTTGTACTCACTGGTCAAACGTGCCAGCGGGGTAACTTGCGTCACCGATACAGGCGGCTTGCTGGTGATGATGCCACCCAGCATGACGGCGCCCATCACCATCATGGCGTTGCCGTCGCCTTTGCTGGCATTGAAGAACTGCGCCAGGCCAATTGCGCCTGCCGCACCGCCCTTGTTTTCATACGTGACCGACGATGCAGCACCTGCTTCTTGTAGCGCCTTGCCCAGCGCGCGGCCGGTGCCGTCCCAGCCACCACCCGGGTTGGCAGGAATCATCATCTTGATATTGGCGCTGGCGTGTGCCAATTGCGGCAGCGCACCCGCAGCTGCCAAGGCCGCCAAAGATTTCAGAAAGTCATCACGACGCATCAAAGGTCTCCTTGAGGATTTCGGCTGACAGCTCCAACCACTTTGGCCCGGCATGCCGTGACAGCATGGTGAGGCCTGAGGCTGTCAATCGGCTGTCCAAAGCGCTGGGGGAAACACCTAAACCGTGATGCTGCGGCACGATAATCTTTGCGCCCATGAAGTTGCTGCTCATCGAAGACAACCCCGCCATGCAAACCACGCTGCAGCGAAGCTTTGAGCGCCTGGGCATGCAGGTGGTGCTGTGCGGCGACGGCCGGCGCGCGCTCGACCGCTGGCGTGCCAGCCTGCCCGACGTGGTGCTGCTGGACCTCAGCTTGCCTGGCCTGGACGGTCTGGAGGTGTTGGCCCACGCACGCGCCGAAGGTTTGCAAGCCCCGGTACTGATCTTGACGGCCAGGGGTACGGTTGGCGACCGCATCCTCGGCCTGAACGCCGGCGCGGACGACTACTTGGCCAAGCCGTTTGACCTGGACGAACTGGAAGCGCGCGTCCGGGCACTGGCCAGGCGGCGCCAGCCCATGGACAGTGCAGCTGCCTTTGCAGGCCTGCGGGTCGACAGCGAAAGCGGCGCCATCTTCTTGAATGACCAAGCACTTGAACTCAGCACCCGCGAGGCGGCGTTGCTGCGGGCGCTGTTGGTAAAGCCGGGCCAAGCGGTTCCCAAGGAGCGACTTTTCGAACTGGTTTTTCCTGGCCAAAACGATGTGCATACCGAAGCCATAGAGGTCGTCGCTTACCGGTTGCGCAAAAAAATGAGCGGTTGCCAGGCTCAGTTGGTCACGCTGCGCGGCTTGGGGTACCTGCTCAAGGCGGGTCACTGAATGGCAAGACAAACCGGCAAGCGGGCACACGTCGCCACACCGGCTTCCAGCGCGGGCTCACTGCGCAAAGCGCTCACAGTGGGCATCGGCATCCCGGTCACATTGTTCATCGTCATCAACTCGCTGTCGCTCTACCGCCAGGCTTTGTCTGCCGCCGACACCGCCTACGACCGCACGCTTTTGGCGTCGGCCAAAGCCATCGGCGAACTGCTGAACGTCACGATGGTGAATGGCCGCGTGTCAGTGACTGCAGCACCCAGCTACGCCGCTTTGGAAGCTTTCGAAGCCGACAACCGCAGCCGTTTGTACTACAAGGTATCGGGCTTTGACGGCGAAATGGTGACCGGCTTTGCCGATCTGCGCACTTGGCAGGGCGAGCTGCCGCCCCGCAATGTCTACGCCGCGCTGGTTCATTTCTACAACGACAGCTATCAGGGCGAGCCCGTGCGCGTGGCGGTGCTCTTGCAGCCGGTCTCCGGCGATGCTGGGCTGGGCATGGCCACCATTCAAGTGGCTGAGACGCTTGAAATTCGCCGCGCACTGGCGCGCGAACTGCTGGTGCGGACCATTTGGCAGCAAGGCCTGCTGCTCTTGGTCATGGCCTGGGTCACCAGTTGGATCATCGGCCGGCTGACCCGGCCCGTCGACCGGCTCAGCAAAGCCATTCAATTGCGGGCTGAAAACGACCTGAGTCCCATAGCTGCCGAAAGCGCGCCGCGCGAGCTGCAACCCATGGTGTTGGCCACCAACGATTTGATGGAGCGCCTGGCGCACCTGATCGAGCACCAGAAGCGATTTGTGCGCGACACATCACACCAACTGAGAACGCCGCTGGCCGTGCTGAAGACCCAAGTGCAATCGGCTCTGCGGGGCGACGTTGAAGCCGTCCAGGCCTTGAAAGAGATCGAACAAACGGTCAGCGGCGCCACCGCGATGGCTAACCAAATGCTGTCCTTGGCCAAGGTTGAACAGCTGCGCCAGCAAGGCGATGCGCCGGTGTGCGATTGGGCTGCGGTGGTCAAAGCCGTGAGCTTGGATCTCTCGCCGCTGATGGTGGACAAGGCACTCGACTTTGAAGTGGCCGTGGTGACAGCACCCGTCAGCGCACACGAGTGGATGCTGCGTGAACTCACGCGCAACCTGCTGCACAACGCCATACGCCACAGCCCACCACTTGGCGCGCTGGGCATTGGTTTGTCCGTGCAGGCGCCGTGGGCCGTGTTGACGATTTCCGATGAAGGCCCTGGCATTGACGCCGAGCTGCGTGAACGACTCTTTCAGCCGTTCTCGCGTGGCAAGGCTGCGCCGGCGGACAGTACCGGCCTGGGCTTGTCCATCTGCCAGGAAATCGCGATCAGCCTGAACGGGAGCATCAGCTTGGAAAACCGCAACGCCGAGCAGCCCTTGCCTGCAGGCGCAAAGGCGCAGCACGGCTTGAGGGCGGTGGTTCGAATTCCTCTGGTTCAAGCAAGCCTCAACGTGCCAGCGGCCGCGCCATGAGCGGCCGCAACGCGCCCACAGTCACCCCAGCGTCAGGTGTGCGTTTGGACAAATGGCTGTGGGCTTCGCGACTTTTCAAAACCCGCAGCTTAGCCGCCGAAGCGGTCACCAAGGGCCAGGTGCGCTTGAACGGCCAGCTCACCAAACCCTCACGTGACCTGAAGCCCGACGACCAACTGACCCTGCGGCGGCCCGGTTATGAGCAAACCCTGGTGGTGGTTGGGCTCAGCGATGTTCGGCGACCCGCGCCAGAAGCGCAGTTGCTCTACACCGAGCCCGAAGAAAGCAAGGCCGCCGCACGGCAAGCTTCGCAGGCCAGGCGCCTGGGTGTTGAGCCGGCTTTGGCGCTGGACCACGGCCGGCCCACCAAACGCGACCGCCGCCAATTGGCCGAATGGAACCGCTGGAGCGCATCGGCGCCGGAAGACACCTGATCCCAGCCCCCTAACTTTTTTTGAAAGCGGGCTCTTGAAGCTACTTGCTACATCCCCATGTCCAAAAGAGGTCTATTGTTTGAAACTATGACGACACCTCCTCCAACGTTTGACGATACCCAGCCCGAGTCTGGTGCGGTGGGCGAAGCCGCCGCTGAAGGCGCTGCCGCTCCTGAACTAAGCCCTGAAGAGCAAATTACCGCGCTCGAAGCCAAACTCGCCGAGTCCAACGACGCTTACCTGCGCGCGCGTGCCGAGGTCGAAAACACCCGCCGCCGCTCAGAGGAAGAAATGTCGAAGGCCCGCAAATTTGCGGTTGACGGCTTTGCCGAGTCACTGCTGCCAGTGCGTGACAGCCTGGAAGCCGCAGCTGCCCTGAAAAATGCCACTGAAGAGCAAATGCGCGAAGGTGTCGAAGCCACCTTGCGCCAACTCATTCAAGCCATGGAGCGCAGCAAGCTGCTGCAGATCAAGCCCGAGGCCGGAACGAAATTCGACCCGCACCAGCACCAAGCGATCTCCATGGTGCCTTCCGAACAGGACGCCAACACCATCGTCTCGGTGCTGCAGCCTGGTTATCTCATCGCTGAGCGGGTGCTTCGCCCGGCGTTGGTCACCGTCGCGGCACCCAAATAGGGTCGCCCCCCTAGCAGCAAGCCTGCCGGCGGTCTTGAAACCCGCCGTACGGCCCGCATTTCAATTTCATTGCATCAGCGTCATCAGGAGCCTCACAACATGGGCAAGATCATCGGTATTGACCTCGGCACCACCAACTCGTGTGTCTCGGTCATGGAAGGCAACACCACCAAGGTCATTGAGAACAGCGAGGGTGCACGCACCACGCCGTCCATCATTGCCTATCAAGAAGACGGCGAAGTGCTGGTTGGCGCTTCAGCCAAGCGCCAGGCCGTGACCAACCCACGCAACACGCTGTATGCGGTGAAGCGCCTGATCGGCCGAAAGTTCACCGAAAAGGAAGTGCAGAAGGACATCGACCTGATGCCCTACAAGATTTCGGCCGCCGACAACGGCGACGCCTGGGTGGAAGTGCGCGGCAAAAAACTCGCGCCCCCGCAGGTCAGCGCTGAAGTGCTGCGCAAGATGAAAAAGACGGCCGAAGACTATCTCGGCCATGAAGTGACGGAAGCCGTCATCACGGTGCCGGCCTACTTCAACGACAGCCAACGTCAAGCCACCAAAGACGCCGGCCGCATCGCGGGCCTGGACGTCAAGCGCATCATCAACGAGCCTACCGCTGCGGCCCTGGCCTTTGGCCTGGACAAGCACGGCAAGGGCGACCGCAAGATTGCCGTGTTCGACCTGGGCGGCGGCACCTTCGACATCTCGATCATCGAGATCGCGGATGTGGACGGCGAGAAACAATTCGAAGTGCTGTCCACCAACGGCGACACCTTCCTGGGCGGCGAGGACTTCGACCAGCGCATCATCGACTTCATCGTCACCGAGTTCCGCAAGGAGCAAGGCGTCGACCTGACCAAGGACGTGCTGGCCCTGCAGCGCCTGAAAGAGGCCGCCGAAAAGGCCAAGATCGAGCTGTCTAACAGCACGCAGACCGATGTGAACCTGCCGTACATCACGGCTGATGCCTCAGGTCCAAAACACCTGAACATCAAGCTCACGCGGGCTAAGCTTGAGTCACTGGTGGAAGAGCTCATCCAGCGCACGATCGAGCCCTGCAAGACCGCGATCAAAGACGCTGGCGTCAAGACCTCCGACATTGACGACGTCATTCTGGTGGGCGGCATGTCACGCATGCCCAAGGTTCAAGAAGTCGTCAAAGAACTCTTCGGCAAGGAACCGCGCAAAGACGTCAACCCTGACGAAGCCGTTGCTGTGGGCGCCGCGATCCAAGGCCAGGTGCTGGCCGGCGACCGAACCGACGTGCTGTTGCTCGACGTCACCCCGCTGTCTCTGGGTATCGAAACCCTGGGCGGCGTGATGACCAAAATGATCAAGAAGAACACCACCATCCCGACCAAGTTTTCGCAGGTGTTTTCTACCGCCGACGACAACCAGCCGGCCGTGACCATCAAGGTCTACCAGGGCGAGCGCGAGCTGGCTGCAGGCAACAAGAGCCTGGGCGAGTTCAATCTGGAAGGCATTCCGCCGGCACCGCGCGGCCTGCCGCAGGTGGAAGTCACTTTCGACATCGACGCCAACGGCATCTTGCACGTGACCGCCAAAGACAAAGGCACGGGCAAAGAAAACAAGATCACCATCAAGGCGAACTCGGGCTTGTCGGAAGCCGAGATTGAAAAGATGGTCAAAGACGCCGAAATCAATGCCGCTGAAGATCACAAGAAGGTCGAGCTGGTGCAGGCCCGCAACCAAGCGGATGCGTCCGTGCATTCGGTGCGCAAGAGTCTTGAAGAGCACGGCGACAAGCTCGATGCTGCCGAAAAGGCCGCCATCGAGACCGCTTTGAAGGACGTTGAAGAAGCCATCAAGGGCGACGAGAAGGACGTCATCGACAAGAAGGTCGAGTTGCTCATGGCTTCCAGCCAGAAGTTGGGCGAAAAGATGTACGCCGCCCAGCAAGAAGCCACCGCACAGGCTGGCCCGACCGGCGCTGCAGGTGGCCCTGGGGCACAGGCCGAGGCAGCCTCACCCGAGCCGAAGGCTACCGGCAGCGCCGGTGCCGACGACAACGTGGTTGACGCCGAGTTCAAGGAAGTAAAAAAGTGACCTCCAGCAGCGGCCTGAAACCAGGCCGCTTGCTGCGCTCGCCGCGCCAGGGCTGCAGATTCGCCTCTGCAACCCTGCGCGGCGGTTCTGTTTTCCGCTGATCAGAGACCGTTCATGGCAAAGCGCGATTACTACGAAGTCTTGGGCGTGCCCCGCACCGCCAGCGAAGACGACATCAAAAAGGCCTATCGCAAGATGGCCATGAAGTACCACCCGGACCGCAACCAGGGTGAAGGCGGCAAGGTGGCCGAAGAGAAATTCAAAGAGGCCAAAGAAGCCTACGAGATGCTCTCAGACCCCAACAAGCGCGGCGCCTACAACCAGTTCGGTCATGCCGGGGTTGACCAAAGCATGGGGGGCGGCGGGCAGGAGGGTTTTGGCGGCTTTGCCGAAGCTTTTGGCGACATTTTTGGTGACATCTTTGGCGGTGCGGGCGCGGCAGGCGGTCGGCGAGGAGGCCAGCAGGTCTTCCGCGGTAACGATCTGAGCTATGCCATGGAGATCTCGCTTGAAGAAGCGGCCAACGGCAAAGAAGCGCAGTTGCGCGTGCCGACCTGGGACAACTGCGAAACCTGCAAAGGCACCGGTGCCAAACCGGGCACTGCACCCAAAACCTGTACGTCTTGCAACGGCGCCGGCACGGTGCATATGCGCCAGGGCTTCTTCAGCATTCAGCAGCCCTGCCCTCATTGCCGCGGCACGGGAAAGATCATTCCCGAGCCCTGCGCCACCTGTCATGGCGTGGGCAAAGTCAAACGTCAAAAAACACTGGAAGTCAAAATTCCGGCCGGCATTGGCGAAGGCATGCGCATTCGTTCAGCCGGCAATGGTGAGCCTGGCACCAACGGCGGCCCCGCGGGTGACCTGTACATCGAGATCCGCGTTAAGCAGCACGATATTTTCGAGCGAGAAGGCGACGACCTGCACTGCACGATTCCTGTGCCCATCACGCTGGCAGCTTTGGGCGGCAGCATTCAGGTACCGACGCTGGATGGCAAGGCAGAAATCGACTTGCCTGACGGCACTCAGAATGGAAAAACATTCCGCTTGCGTGGCAAGGGCATCAAGGGGCTGCGCTCGGCCTACCCTGGCGACTTGTATTGCCACATGACGGTCGAAACGCCCGTCAAGCTGACCGAGCACCAGCGCAAGCTGCTGCAAGAGCTTGATGAGTCGTTCCGTCGCTCGGGCGACAAACATTCGCCGAATTCCAAGACCTGGACCGATAAGGTTAAAAACCTGTTCAAGCCGGGCGTCTGAACGTCTTTGGCGCCTGGGCGCCGCCAGCGGAGCCGTTCGAACCTAGAACAGCTCGGCCTGCGCCGGCACAGGAGAGGCGGTCGACAGCGCTGGCCGCTTGAAGCCGGCCAAGTCCAACTCCCGACGCGTGCGGTTTAAACCCAAGCGCGCGCAGGCTTTGTGAAAGCGCTGGCGCAGCAGCTCGGCCCAAATGCCGGTGCCGGTCATGCGGCTGCCAAACTGGCTGTCATTGAGCTGGCCGCTGCGCATGTCGCGCAGGCGAGCCAGCACACGCTGCGCGCGGTCTGGAAAGTGCTGCTGCAGCCAGTCTTGAAACAGCGGCCTGACTTCCCAAGGCAAGCGCAAAACAATGCTGAAGGCCGAGCTCGCGCCGGCCTTGGCTGCTGCGTCCAAGATGCGTTCCAGCTCGGGTTCGTTGATGAAAGGGATCATCGGCGACACGCTCACGCCAACCGGAATGCCCGCCTCAGCCAGCGTTTGGATGGTTTGCAGACGGCGCTGCGGGGCCGCCGCACGCGGCTCCAGGATGCGCGCCAAGCTGTTGTCCAGCGTGGTGATGGAAACATAAACCGCAGCACGATTTTGGGCTGCCATCGGCGCAAGCAGATCGAGGTCGCGCATCACCAATGCCGACTTGGTGATGATGCTGAACGCATGCTGATATTCGGCCAGCACCTCGATGATTTCCCGCGTGATCTTGAGCTCGCGCTCAGCAGGCTGGTAGGCGTCGGTGACCGAGCCGAGATTGAGATGCATGGGCTGATAGCTGGGCTTTGAAAACGCCTTGCGCAGGCACTCAGCCGCATTGAGCTTGGCGACGATACGGGTCTCAAAATCCAGGCCCGGTGAAAGGTTCAGGTAGCTGTGGGTGGGCCGGGCATAACAGTAGATGCACCCGTGCTCACAGCCCCGGTAAGGGTTGATCGACAGGTCAAAGCCAATGTCAGGTGAGTCGTTGCGCGCCAGGATGCTGCGGGCTTGTTCATGCGCAATTTGCGTTGCGACCCTGGCGGGCTCTTCCCGCCAACGCACTTCAAGGCTTGCCCAGCCGTCGTCATAGGCTTCGCGCTCTTCAGCCTGGAAACGATGGGCCAGTTGCCATGCGGTACCGCGGCCTTTGGTCGCAGCGGGAAACCAGGTCAAAGGCTGGACTGGTTGGGGCAGCGGGGCTTTCTGCATACTGTAATTATATACAGTATCAAGAACAGCACGCGCGCTCTTTCTGGTGCGAATCGCTCAAAGTTGATGGGCTTGAAGGAGGCTCACCAACGCGAACCTCGCGCTCAGCTAACGCTCAATATTCAGAGCTGGCGTCCGGCGCGAGGTTGTCAAACCGAGTCAACGGCTTCAGGAACGCCAGCTTCACCGTACCCACCGGGCCGTTACGCTGCTTGGCCATCACGATTTCGGCGACTCCGGGTTCTTTGGATTCTTTGTTGTAGTAGTCATCGCGGTAAATGAACATGATGACGTCGGCGTCCTGTTCAATGGCGCCCGACTCACGCAGGTCACTCATCATGGGCCGCTTGTCGGGCCGGGTTTCGACACTTCGGTTCAATTGCGACAAGGCCAACACGGGGCACTGCAGCTCTTTGGCCAGCCCCTTCATGCCACGCGAAATTTCGCCCAGCACGGTGGCTCGGTTTTCGTCACTGCCACCGCCACTGCCACTCATCAGCTGCAAATAGTCGATGACGATTAGGCCCAGCGTGCCGCCATACTGGCGCGCCAATCGGCGCGCGCGGGCGCGTAACTCCGCTGGGTTAAGGCCAGGGGATTCGTCGATGAACATCGGCGCTTGGCTCAGCTGTGTGGCCGCCGCCGGCAGGCGTTCCCATTCGTCGTCTCGAAGTCGGCCGGTGCGCAAATGCTGCTGGTCGATGCGCGCCAGCGAACCAACCAAACGCAAGGCCAACTGGCTGGCACCCATTTCCATGGAAAACACAGCCACCGGCAAGCCCTCCTGAACGGCCACATGCTCGGCGATATTCAGCGCAAAAGCGGTTTTGCCCATCGACGGGCGTGCGGCCAGCACGATGAGGTCGCCCTTCTGCAGCCCTGCAGTCATGCGGTCGAGGTCATAAAAGCCGGTGCGGATGCCGGTGACCTCTTCAGCGCCGTTTTTCTCCAACTCTTCGACCCGTTCCAGCAGCGCACCAACCAAGCGATCCATTTGCTGGAAGCCCGCGCCCGCGCGCGAGCCTTCTTCGCCGATACGGAAGATGCGTGATTCCGCCTCGTCCAGAATTTGCGAAACCGGCAGGCCTTGCGGGTTGAAGGCCGTGGTGGCGATTTCATCACTGGCGCTGATGAGCTTGCGCAAGACCGCACGTTCTCGCACAATCTCAGCATAACGCCTGACGTTAGCCGCGCTGGGGACGCTCTGCGCCAATGCGTTCAAGTAGGCGACGCCACCGCACTCTTCGGCCTTGCCGTGGCTTTGCAGCACTTCATGCACTGTGATGACATCGGCCGGCTTGCTGGAGCCCACCAATGACGCAACGGCCGCGTAAATGTGGCGATGCTCCCAGCGGTAGAAGTCACTCTCGGTGAGCAGGTCAGCCGCTTTGTCCCAAGCGAGGTTGTCCAGCAACAAGCCGCCCAGCACACTTTGCTCCGCTTCAGTCGAATGCGGCGGCACCCGCAGGCGTGCCACTTCATCGTCGCGCGCACCGCTGGGTTCCAAAATTTCGTGAGGACCGTTCATACAAGAACTATAGGCGGCTCGCCGGCGCGGCCTGTGGACAGGCCTGTGGACAGGCTCTTGGTGACTGGTGCACAAAGTGCCGAATTTAATAGGGCCCAAAAAAATGGCCGGCGCATGCGCCGGCCAGATTCTGCTGATGCGCTGAATCCGTCAGTCGGCTTCCGCCACCACTTGAACGGTGATGTCCACCACCACGTCAGTGTGCGCAGCCACGCTCACGGTGTGCTCGCCAACCGTTTTCAAGGGGCCAGTCGGCAGGCGAACCTGGCCCTTGGCCAGCTTCAAACCCATCTTGACCAGGCCTTCAGCGATGTCGTGGTTGGTGACAGAACCGAACAGGCGGCCGTCAACACCGGCCTTCTGCGCAATACGCACGGTCTTGCCAGCAATCTGGTCGCCCAGTGCCTTGGCCGCAGCCAGCTTTTCAGCCGCTGCTTTTTCCAGCTCTGCGCGCTTGGCTTCGAATTCCTTGATGGCCGCTTCGGTAGCGCGACGAGCGCGGCGCGAAGGGATCAGAAAGTTGCGTGCGTAGCCGTCTTTGACCCTGACCACATCGCCCAGGTCGCCCAGATTGGCTACTTTTTCCAACAGGATGATTTGCATGTCGGTTTCCTTCAGACGCGGTGCTGATCAGAGTACGGCAGCAACGCCAAGAAACGCGCGCGCTTGATCGCTACGGTCAATTGGCGCTGGTAAATCGCACGGGTGCCGGTCAGGCGGGCCGGCGTGATCTTGCCGTTTTCGCCGATGAAGTCGCGCAACTGGTCGACATCTTTGTAGTCGATCTCTTCAACGTTGGCCACCGTGAACCGGCAGAAACGCTTGCGGCGGAACAGCAGGGACTGCTGGTTGCGCTTGGGGCGACGGTCTTTGGTGCCTTTACCTTTGCCACGAGGGGGTGCCATGTGGAACTCCTAAAAAATCAATTCGAGAACTTGAGATTCAAGCCAAGCACAAAACGATCAGCTCAGCTCGGTGATGTGAAACAACAGGCCACGGCCATTGCGTGCGGATGCCAGGAAACCAGCAAAAACGCCCTCGGTACCCAGCGGAAGCAGCTTGACTCGGTTGACCAACTCACCGATCACCAAAGCCTTTACCTGCACCGCTACTTTGCGCATCTGCCCTTCGTGGCTGAGGTTTGACTCGTGAGCCAGCATCAGGTCCAAGGCCGGCAAGCCGGCAGGCGTGTAGCGCAAGGCACCTCGTTCGTCCAGCCGGGCGCTCAAAACCAAACGGTTCATGAGCGACCCTGCATGCACAACGCAGGAAGCCGCAAAATCAGGCCTGCGTCTCCTGCTGTTGAGCGGCCTTGCGCGACTCTTCGCGCTCAACCGACTTCATCATGACCGAAGGTGCTGAATCGGCCTTGCTCTTGGCAACGGTCAGGTGGCGAAGCACTGCATCGTTGAATCGAAAGCCGGTTTCAAGCTCGTTCAGAACTTCTGGCCCGCACTCGATGTTCAAGCACAGGTAATGCGCTTTGGCCAGCTTCTGAATCATGTAGGCCAGCTGACGCCGACCCCAGTCTTCAAACCGGTGCACCTTGCCACCACCATTGGTGACCAAGGTTTTGTAGCGCTCCAGCATGGCTGGAACCTGCTCACTCTGATCCGGATGGATCAAGAGGATGATCTCGTAATGACGCATGAATACTCCTTGTGGATTCCGCGGTCCGCTCGGGCAAGGAGCCCATCGGGACGACACGATTGAACGGAAGCTGCCCGGCTTGCGTCAACATGACGGTGCAGCAAAGGTGAACTCAGCATTATAGGCGCACAAACGGAAGCGGCCCCGCATCACTGCGGGGCCGCTGCGCTACCGGGCGGCTTGAGCCGTCCAGTAATCAGGTTTGAAACTCAGCGTGCGAGCTTCAGGTTCGGGTAACGCACGTGCTCCACGAGCTCTTGCGTTTCGTTCGACGGTGCGGGCGTCAACAGGCTGACGATGATGATCACCGCAAAACCCAGAGGCACGCCAAAGACGCCGGCGGAGATCGGCAGAATGCCGAACCACAGGTCCACCGGTGACGTGACACCAAAGATGCCGCGCAACCAGGGTTGGTTAGCCACCATGTAGTAGAAGGTGATACCCAGGCCCGCAATCATGCCCAGCGTAGCGCCCCACTTGTTGGCCCGCTTCCAGAACACACCCAAAGTGAGCGCAGGGAAGAAGGCTGCTGCCGCGAACGAGAACGCCGCAGACACCAGGAACAAGATGTCCGCCGGTTTCTGTGATGCCACATACGCAGCCGCCAGCGCCACCACCAACAACAAGACTTTGGAGATCATCACCCGGCGCGCTGTGGGCGCGTTGGGGTCGATCATCTTGTAGTACAGGTCGTGTGACAGCGCGTTGGCGATGGTCAGCAGCAGGCCGTCAGCCGTGGACAGCGCAGCAGCCAAGCCACCCGCAGCCACCAGCCCGGAAATCACGTAGGGCAGGCCACCAATTTCTGGTGTTGCCAACACGATGATGTCGCCGCCGATGCGCATTTCGCCCAGCTGGAAGATGCCGTCTTTGTTGATGTCCGCCACGCTGAGCAGGCTTGGGTCAACTCGCGCCCAGGCTGAAATCCAGCCAGGCAACTTGTCGAAGGGTGTACCCACCAGCACACTGAACACTTCATACTTGACCAGCACGGCCAGGGCAGGCGCCGTGAAGTAAAGCAAGAAGATGAAGAACAGCGACCAGGTCACCGAATCGCGTGCTTCTTTCACCGACGGTGTGGTGTAGTAGCGCATCAGGATGTGCGGCAAAGCGGCCGTCCCCACCATCAAGCAAAACACCAGCGCCAGGAAGTTACGACGGCTTTCGTCGAATGTTTTCTGGGCTTTGGCATCGCCATTGGGATCGCCCGCAAACTGGGCGGCGTGACGCGGCATGCCAGCCAAAGGCTTGGCACGGCCGTCGGCCGCATTCTTTGCGCTCGTCCATGCAGCCTTGGCTGCAGCGTCGTCCTTGGGCAAGGAGCTCAGCGCTTTTTCCGCAGCCTGTAGCTCGGCAGCCGGCGCACTGGCAGCCTTCAGGTCTTCGACCTTCTTGGCGGCAGCAGCCTTGTCGGCAGCCAAAGCGCCCGGAATGTCCTTCAGCTTGGCAGCCATGTCGTCAGACTGCTTCTTGAAGATAGCAATGACTTCCTTTTCTTTCGGGTCGTCAATAAGCTGCTTTTCGCGCTCCGTCACCTTCTGCAGCTGATAGCCGTAAATGGCCTGCGGAATGGGCACACCGGTTTGTTTGACCGACAGCCACACCACCGGGATCATGTAAGCCATGATCAAGATGATGTACTGGGCCACCTGCGTCCAGGTCACCGCGCGCATGCCACCGAGGAAGGAGCACACCAAGATGCCGCCCAAGCCCACGAAGATACCGACCTCGAACGCCAGGCCTGACAAGCGGGTGGTGATCAAGCCCACGCCGTAGATCTGCGCCACCACATAGGTGAAGGAGCAGAGGATGGCCGCAAGAATGCCCACAAAGCGCGGGATGTTTCCTTCGTAGCGTGCACCCAGAAAGTCGGGAATCGTGAATTGCCCGAATTTGCGCAGGTAAGGCGCTAGAAACAGAGCCACCAAGCAGTAGCCGCCTGTCCAGCCCATGATGAAGGCCAGACCACCGTAACCGGTGAGGTAGAGCGTGCCGGCCATTCCGATAAACGAGGCGGCGCTCATCCAGTCTGCGCCGGTTGCCATGCCGTTGTACACGGCTGGCACTCGACGCCCTGCGACGTAGTATTCCGCCGCGTCGTTGGTGCGGCTCATGATGCCGATGCCGGCATACAGTGCCACGGTGGCCAGCAAGAAGACCATGCCCATCGCTGCACGCGACAGACCCATCTGCTCCGCAATGGCGACCAGGATCACAAAGGTTACGAAGCCCCCGGTGTACCAGGTGTAAACCTTATTAAGTTGCTGCTTAAAAGCCCTGTTGGCTTCTTTGCTGGACTGACCAGCTTCGGGTTCAAAACTGAGGCCTGCCATGTTCTTACTCCTCGGCAACGCCGTGTTCGTGGTCCAGCTTGTTCATATAACGAGCATAAAACCAGATGATGACGCAATAAACAATGAGCGAACCTTGGGCACCCATCCAGAAGCTGAATGGCCAACCAAAGAACTCAAAATTCAGATCGCGAGCCCAGTAACTCACGGCAAAAGTCACTACAAACCAGATAGCCATCAGGACCGCAGTGATCCTCAGGTTTTTCTGCCAGTAGCGCTGGTGGTTCTCACTCACCTGCATACACACACCCCTTTCAGTTGCTCATGCCCGGATTGGGCTGTTACTTCTTCCCCGTTCGTCTCCTGCGGGACTGCAACCCGCGCAATCTTCAGTGGCCAGCCTCGCACGCGCTCACGGCGAAAGCGGGCCAGCGAGCAAGCCGGTCTCCCGCTCAAGCTGAGCGGCGACCTTCGGCTCGAAACCCTTGAGGTGGCGAATGATCTTCACCGCCGCATCGGGCTCCTGACGATCGACATGAACCCGTGCCAGCTGATACCAGCCGTAGGGGCTCATGGGCTGCAGTTCGGTGTTGCGCTTGAGGGCCGTAACGGCTTCGTCAAAGCGCTGCAAACGAATCAGGACCATGCCCATGCCATACCAGGCGCGGTCCAGCTTGGGTGAGAGTTCAGCTGCCCGCTTGAAGGCTTGCAGCGCTTCTTCGTAACGCGCGGACGACTCCAGCAAAAAACCCCGGTTGAACCATGCGCGCGCGTCGTCGGGCGTCTGTTCAAGCAAATGCTCGGAATCTGCCAGAGCTTCTTCGAAGCGCCCGGCCTGCGCATGAATATGCGCACGACTGGCCAGCACGTACGAGTCGGCAGGCCATCGTTGCGCCATCGCGTTGAAGATGCTCAAAGCCCGCTCGGTCTGCCCCACGACGAGCCAAGCCATGGCGGCTAAACGATCTACTTGGAATGCGAAGGGTTTCATTTACAGCCCACCAAATTCAAACCGATGCACAGATTGATTTTTTCAAAAGTAACCACAGCGTAAATGATCAACAAAAAAAAGAAAGTGACAACCGGCACATGCTGATCAGACACCCTCAGTGGTGTTACTTTGCGCACCAGCGATGTAAAGGGCTTGCCCACTATCTTCAGCAGTCCATAGAAAAAATTGGTTTCACGCTTGTGCCCAGCAAGAACATACAAAATACCCTGACCCAATAACGCCAACAAGGCGATGTACAAGATCAGTTGAAGCGCGTTCAAAAAAGTGAGCATGATCTAGCGGATTTGACAGCAGGCTGACTGCGGACTGACGTGAGGCTTGCATCTTGTTGCGGACGAGCTTACGTCGATCTGACAAATGGCCCGCCATTCGTACTGTCCCGACTAGGTATTCCCCTCAGCTTCGACCACAAGGAAAAAGGGGTCAATACTCTTCACTGAGTTTGATCCAAGTCCATTCAGCGGCCACGCGAATCCCGGAATATGAGCGCCCCAATGCCCAAAAGTGATTGCAGCCCGCCATGAGCACCCGTCCTGCCTCCCAAGCTGCCCATAAAGCGCCCAGTCAGCCATCAACGCATCTGCTGGCCAATCTGCGCCGCGAACTTGCGGCGCACGCGCCTTTTTCGCAGATGCAAACCGCGCACGTGGAGCGCTTTGCGGCGGCCAGCCGCCTGGCCTATTTCAGCCCCGACGAACAGATCCTGGCGCCATCCTCTGGTGCCGTTGGCCACCTGTTCTGGGTTCAACAAGGCGGCGTGGTCGCTCACAAAGGTTTGGCCGAGACGGCCGGAGGCTTTCACTATGAAGCCGGGGATCTTTTCCCGGTAGGCGCCGCGTTGGGCAAACGCCCAGTCACGGCCACCTACCGCGCGGACGGCGACACCTTTTGTTTGATCCTGCCCGTTAATGCCATGAATGAATTGGCCGCCGTGAGCGCGCCTTTCGCTGACTTCCTCAACCGAAGGGTTGCACAGTTTCTTGAGCTGTCACGTCGCGCGGTGCAGGCCACCTACGCGTCACAGTCACTCACGGAGCAATCTCTGGAGGCAACTCTGGGTGCCTTGCCGCGAAAGCAGCCCTTGACCGTTGCGCCCGATGTCTGCCTCGAAGCGGCTTTGAGCTTGATGCACGAGCGCCGCGTGGGCTCGGTACTGGTGGCCAATTCATCAGGTCATCTGCTCGGCATTCTTACGCGCCACGATGTGCTGGGCCGTGTCACCTTGCCGCGAGTTCCGCTTGACGCGCCCATTGCGCAAGTGATGTCCAGCCCCGTCGAAGGTCTGACAGTCGACCACACGGCTCAAGATGCCGTCTTACTGATGTCACGCAAAGGCATTCGCCACGTGCCGGTGCTGGAGGACGGCCAGCTGGTCAGTATCGTTTCGGAGCGAGACCTGTTCGCGCTGCAACGTTTGTCTTTGAAGCAGGTCAGCACGCGCATCCGTGCTGCCGGCGATTTGGCGGCATTGAAAATCTGCGCCGATAACATCCGAGAGCTGACGCGTCAACTCATGGGACAAGGCGTGCAAGCACGTCAACTGACCGAACTCATCAGCCACCTCAACGACCTGTTGGCTGAACGACTGGTTCAACTGGCCGCTGCGGAGCGCGGCTTGGACTTGGGGCAAGCCTGCTGGTTGGCCTTCGGCTCTGAAGGCCGCAGCGAACAAACCATCGCAACCGATCAAGACAACGGGCTGGTATTTGAATGCGCCCCCAGTGAAACCGACGCTGTGCGTCAGAAGTGGTTGGCCTGCGCCGAGCAGGTCAATCTGGGGCTGGACGCTTGCGGCTACCCGCTGTGCAAAGGCGGCATCATGGCCTCGAACCCGGCCTGCTGCCTCTCCGCAGCCGAATGGCTCAGCCGCTTCGATCACTGGATGGAGCATGGAGCGCCGGAAGATTTGCTCAACGCCAGCATCTACTTCGACCTGCGCGCCGTAGCGGGTCATGCACCACTGGCTCAGGCATTGCGTGAACACGTCACCACGGTTGCCCGCGAGCTGCCGCGGTTCATCAAACAATTGGCCTTGAATGCCTTGGCGCGGCGCCCGCCTTTGAGCTGGCGCGGCGCCATCGAAACCCACGCGGTGAGCGGCGTTGACACCATTGACGCCAAGCTGCAGGGCACTGCCATCTTCGTCGATGCGGCGCGCATCTACGCACTGGCCCTTGGCATACCGGCCACCAACACCCGGGAGCGACTGGAAGCGGTAGCCCACGCCTTGAAGGTCGAGCCGCAAGAGAGCCAAGCCTGGATCACCGGTTTTGAGTTTCTGCAGACCTTGCGGCTACGCGCCCAGATCGACACACCTTCATCCGGCGGCATCACAGGCCAGCCGAATTTGATCGACGTGGCTCGTTTGAACGACATCGACCGGCGCATCTTGCGCGAGGCCCTGGTCCAAGCCCAACGTCTACAACAACGCCTTGAGTTGGACTACCAACGATGAACTTCAGTTGGCCTTGGACGCGTGCGCATCCAGTCGATAACCAGCGCTGGCTGGTGGTGGATGTGGAATCCACGGGCCTTGACGTGTCCTCCGACCGTCTGCTGGCTATCGCCGGCGTGGCCGTTCACTTCGACGCAGGCAAACCGACTCTGCAGGCTTCAGACAGTTTTCAGGTGGTCGTGCAGCAGCGGCAAACCACGGTCGACAAAGCCAACATCCTGATTCATGGCATTGGAGTCGGGGCTCAACGCGCGGGCACCGAGCCGGCACAGGCATTGGCAGCGTTTGAAGCTTGGGCAGGGCAGTCGCCATTGCTCGCGTTTCATGCGCCTTTTGACGAAGCCATGATTCGCCGCGCGATGAACCAATTCTTGCGCCGGCGCCTACCCAATGTGTGGCTGGACCTCGCTTACATCGCCCAACTGGCGATGCCGCAAGCCAAGGCAAGATCTTTGGACGACTGGATGGCCCTGCGTCACGTGACTTGCGCCGTTCGGCATCAGGCTGCCGCCGATGCCTGGGCCACCGCACAGCTCATGCTGAGCCTGTGGCCAGCGCTGCAAGCGCAGCGCGAACCACTCGACGCCCAGCGCCTGCGCAAACGATCCGAGCAACTGCGCTGGCTGGGTGGTGCAGGCTGAGCGCCGTGCCACGACGCCGCCCCGCAGGCAGTCGAACCTTAACGCAAGGCCGCCAGCCGCTCCCAAGTTTCAACCACAGTGTCCGGGCTCAGCGAGATGGACACAATGCCCTCACGTGCTAGCCAGTCGGCAAAGTCGGGGTGATCGCTGGGGCCTTGGCCGCAAATGCCCACGTACTTGCCGGTAGCGCGGCACGCCGTGATGGCCCGCGAAATCATCGCCTTGACGGCAGGGTCGCGCTCGTCGAAGTCGCCTGCCAACTGCTCAAGACCCGAATCGCGATCCAGGCCCAGCGTCAACTGCGTCAAATCGTTAGAGCCAATCGACATGCCGTCATAGTGCTCCAAAAACTGGTCAGCCAAGATGGCGTTACTGGGCACCTCGCACATCATGATCAGGCGCAAGCCGTCTTCGCCGCGCTTGAGACCCCGTTCGGCCAGCATTTGGTTGACACGCTCGGCTTGGCGCACCGTGCGCACAAAGGGCACCATGATTTCGACGTTGGTCAAACCCATGTCATTGCGAACCCGCTTCAGCGCTTCACATTCCATGGCGAAAGCATCGCTGAACTCACCGCTGATATAGCGACTGGCACCACGGAAACCCAGCATCGGGTTCTCTTCATCGGGCTCGTAGCGGGTGCCACCAATCAGCTTGCGGTACTCGTTGCTCTTGAAGTCAGACAAGCGCACGATCACGGTTTTGGGCCAGAACGCGGCCGCAATGGTGGCCACACCTTCGACCAATTTGTCGACATAAAACGCACGCGGCGAAGCGTGCCCGCGCGCCACAGACTCAACCGCCTTTTTCAGCTCAGGGTCAATATTGGGGTAGTCAAGAATGGCCTTCGGGTGAACGCCAATGTTGTTGTTGATGATGAATTCAAGCCGCGCCAGGCCAACACCGGAATTGGGCATCTGCGCAAAGTCAAAGGCCAGTTGCGGGTTGCCCACGTTCATCATGATCTTGATGGGGCAGTAAGGCATCTCGCCGCGCTTGACTTCACGAATCTCGGTTTCAAGAAGGCCGTCGTAGATGAAGCCGGTGTCGCCTTCAGAGCACACCACGGTGACGAGAGCACCATCGGTCAGTTTTTCGGTCGCGTCGCCGCATCCCACCACCGCCGGAATGCCCAGCTCGCGGGCAATGATGGCCGCGTGGCAAGTGCGCCCGCCGCGGTTGGTGACGATGGCGCTGGCGCGCTTCATGATCGGCTCCCAATTGGGGTCGGTCATATCGGTGACCAGCACATCACCGGGCTGCACGCTGTCCATTTGAGCCAGTGAATGAACCAGGCGTACCGGGCCGGTGCCAATCTTCTGACCGATGGCGCGGCCTTCGGCCAACACGGTGCCGGTGCCTTTGAGTTTGTAGCGCTGCTCTTCTTGCGCGCCGGCTTGGCTTTTCACCGTCTCGGGGCGAGCCTGCAGGATGTAGAGCTTGCCGTCGTTGCCGTCTTTGCCCCATTCAATGTCCATGGGTCGGCCGTAATGCTGCTCGATGATGACAGCATAACGCGCCAGTTCAGTCACATCAGCATCATTGAGCGAGTAGCGATTGCGTTGCTCCGGTGGCGTCTCCACGGTGCGCACCAGCTTGCCGGTTTCTGCCTTTTCTTGCGGCGTCGCAAATTCCATGCGAATGAGCTTGGAGCCCAGCGTGCGCCGAATGACCGCCAGCTTGCCGGCTTTCAGGGCCGGCTTGTGAACATAAAACTCGTCCGGGTTCACGGAGCCTTGCACGACCGTCTCACCCAAACCGTAGCTTGATGTGATGAACACCACGTCAGGGAAACCGCTTTCGGTGTCGATGGTGAACATCACGCCGGCTGCGCCCACGTCAGATCGAACCATGCGCTGCACGCCGGCCGACAGGGCCACGTCACTGTGCGCAAAGCCTTTGTGCACGCGGTAGCTGATGGCGCGGTCGTTGTAGAGCGAGGCAAAAACTTCTTTCATGCGGTGCAGCACATCGTCAATGCCGCTGACATTCAAGAAAGTTTCTTGCTGACCGGCAAAGGACGCGTCGGGCAGGTCTTCAGCGGTGGCGGATGAACGCACCGCAAACGTGGCACCAGGGCTGCCCGCGACGAGGCCTTCGAACTCCTTGCGGATTGCAACTTCGAGCGCGTGGGGAAACGGCGTATCGATGATCCACTGGCGAATTTGAGCACCAACCACCGCCAGTTCGCGCACGTCTTCGGTGTCCAAGGTGGACAGCTTGTCTGCAATGCGCCGCGCCAAGCCACCGTGCGCCAGAAATTGCCTGAAGGCGTGGGCCGTGGTGGCAAAACCGCCGGGCACGCGCACGCCGGTGGCGGCCAGTTGGCTGATCATTTCGCCGAGGGAGGCGTTTTTACCGCCAACCACCTCGACATCAGACATCCTCAGATGTTCAAACGGGACGACCAAGGCGGTCGCCAAAGCTGCGTGGGACATGGGAGAGCTCCGAGATGAAAAAAACCGGGCACCTGCGCCACCCCTGCGGCAGGCTTATCCGCCACCAATTTGCTTAGGAATCCGCTTTGTGCAGCTTCTGGCTGTTGTTCTGAGCTGAAACGGGACCCACGCATGCAAGCTTGGTAACGCAAGAAAAGTTGAACGGATTGTAGGAAGAGAATGCCTATCATCTTCACCCCTAGACCACGTGCCGCGCCGAAACCATGCCCAACAGAACCGTCTTCTATGTGTCAGATGGCACAGGCATCACGGCCGAGACCTTCGGCAACTCCATCTTGGCGCAGTTTGCAATCAAGCCGCGGCACGTTCGACGGCCCTTTATCGACACTGTCGACAAAGCATGGGCCGTGCTCAGAGAAATTGAGGCCACCGCAGCCGCTGAAGGCGCGCGGCCCATCGCGTTCATCACACTGGTCAACGTCGAGGTGCGGGAAGTGCTTACAGGCCCCGCGTGCCACGCCATGGTGATGGACATGTTCCGCACCTTTGTGGAGCCCCTGGAAACCGAACTGGGCATGACCTCCAACCACCGCGTAGGTCGCTTCTCTGACGCTGCCAAGAGCGAGGAGTACAACGACCGCATCGAAGCCATCAATTTCTCGTTGGCACACGATGACGGACAAAGCTCGAGAAACCTCGCGTCCGCGGATGTCATCCTGTTGGGCGTGAGTCGCAGCGGCAAAACACCCACCAGCCTGTATCTGGCGATGCAACACGGCATCAAGGCTGCCAATTGCCCGCTGATTCCCGAGGACTTTGAGCGCGGACGCCTGCCCACGCCACTGACGCCGCACAAAGCCAAGTGCTTCGGCCTGACCATCGACCCGGAGCGCCTGGCGCAAATCCGCCACGAACGCCGGCCCGACAGCAAGTATGCCTCGCTGAGCAATTGCCGTTACGAGGTGAGTGCAGCCGAATCCATGATGCGCCGTGAGGGCATTGGCTGGTTGTCGTCAACGCACAAGTCCATCGAAGAAATTGCCACGACGATCTTGCGCGACATTCGCCCAGATCGCTTGATTTACTGAGCTGCGCCGCGCCTGCGCATGGACTCGTAGAGGCAGATCGCCGCTGCGGCAGCCACATTCAGCGACTCCTCGCCACCCGGCTGCGGAATGCGCACGGTGCTGTGGCAGCGCGCCAGAAGATCGGCGTCAACACCCTGCCCTTCGTGCCCAAAGACCCAGGCACTGGGCTCAGGCCATTGTGCGGTGAGCAGGGATGCACCGCTGTGCGAGCTGGTGGACAGCAGTGGAACACCCAAGGCGCTCAAGCAACTGGCGTCCCGTGACTCCAGGAGGTGCAGCGCAAACTGAGCACCCATTCCAGCACGCAAAGCTTTGGGCGACCACAGGCCGGCCGTGCCACGCAGCGCGAGCACTTGGCGAATGCCCAAGGCTGCAGCGCTGCGCAAGATGCTGCCCACGTTGCCAGCATCTTGAAGCCGGTCCAGCACCACCGTAGGCACACCAGACAAGGGGCCTGCGACAAGCGGCACGGTCATCAGCAAACCCATGGCCGCATGGGCAGGCAGACTGCTGAATTCGGCAAAACATTTGTCTGCAACCACCACCATTTCGTCAGCACAAGCACCCAACGCTGCCGCCGCCGGGTGGTGCTGCGCCGCTTCGGCCAGTACGGCTTGTTGGGCGCGGCCGCCACGGGCCTTGAGGGCCAGCGCCAGATGTTCACCCTCTACCCAACACAGGCCCAATCTTCGATAGGCCACAGGGTCATCGACGAGCCGCCGAACCCGCTGCAGCAGCGGGTTGTCACGCGATTGGATGTGCCGCGCAGGGGACGTCACGGTGGGGCACCTGGCTGTGAACCCGCCGCCATCTCGCGTTCGGCCAGGGCCACAGGCGCAAAGCTGCGACGGTGCTCGGGGCAGGGGCCGAAGCGGCGCAAAGCTTGCACATGCTGCGCGGTGGGGTAGCCCTTGTGCCCCGCAAAGCCGAACTGCGGATAAGTCTCGTGCAATGCAACGCACAGCCGGTCGCGGTGCACTTTGGCCAAGATTGAAGCTGCAGAGATGGCTGGTATGCGCGCGTCACCGCGCACCACGGCTTCGGCCGCCATGGGCAAAACGGGCAAGCGGTTGCCGTCCACCAGCACGCGCGCGGGCAGCAGTCGCAAACCCCTAACGGCGCGTTGCATGGCCAGCATCGTGGCCTGCAAAATGTTCAACTGGTCAATTTCGGCCACCGAAGCTTGTGCGACGCAATGGCACAAAGCCTTGGCCAGAATTTCGTCGTACAGGCGCTCACGCCTTGCGGGTGTCAGTACTTTGGAATCGGCCAAGCCAACGATAGGTTGCTTGTTGTCCAGGATGACTGCGGCGGCCACCACAGGCCCGGCCAGCGGACCACGCCCGGCTTCGTCCACGCCGGCCATCAAGCCCCGGCCGTCCCAGCCCAGCGGCAGCTCATTGGCCCAGTGTTTGCGCGATGGCATCGGTGGCACAGCGCGCCGTATCGCGCCGCAGTTCATGGTGGAGTTCGGTAAAGCGCTGTACGAGCCGTTCACGACCTGGCAGATCGTCCAGCAAAGCAACCGTGGCATCGGCCAGCGCGTCAGGTGTGCAGCGCTCCTGTATCAATTCCGGCACCACAAAATCTCTGCACAGAATATTGGGCAGTCCCACCCAAGGCTGGTAGGCCATGCGCTTCATCAAAGCCCAGCTCAATGGGTGCATGCGGTAAGCGATCACCATGGGTCGTTTGAACAAGGCCGCTTCCAGCGTGGCCGTGCCGCTGGCAATCAAGGTGATGTCGCAGGCCGCCAGCACGTCATGGGAGCGGCCTTCAACCAGCATCACGTCGAGCCCAGGCGGCACCAGCGCCTCGATGGCAGCTTTCAGGCCCGGCGCCACGGGCAAGACCAACCGCAGCCCTGGTCGACGCCGCTGCAGCAGCGCTGCTGCCTGCAGCACAGCGGGCGCGACATATTGAATTTCAGAGCGCCGGCTACCTGGCAGCAGTGCCACAACCGTGGCGGTTGGTGCCAAGCCCAAGGCCTGTCGCGCAGCGGCTTGCGACGGCACAAGCGGAATGGCGTCCGCCAAGGGGTGCCCCACATAGCTGGCTTGTACCCCATGCGTTTGCAGCAGTTGCGGCTCGAAGGGAAACAGGCACAACACATGGTCGGCACTGCGCGCCAGTTTTTTGGCCCGCCCGCCTCGCCAAGCCCAAATGGACGGGCATACAAAGTGAATGGTGGGAATGCCGCTCTGCTTCAAACGCTGTTCCAGGCCGAGATTGAAGTCCGGCGCGTCGACACCAATGAAAGCTACAGGCGGGTTTGCCAGCAAGCGCTCCGCCAGTTGGTCGCGAATGCCTTTGATGTCCCGATAGTGGCGCAGCACCTCGACATAGCCGCGTACGGCCAGCTGGTCATGTGGCCACCAGGCCTCAAAGCCCTGCTCTTGCATGCGCGGTCCGCCAATGCCCACGGTTTGCAGGTCGGGCCACCGCGCGCGCAGACCCTGCATCAGCAAGCCGGCCAGCAAGTCGCCTGAAGCCTCGCCAGCCACCATGGCCAATTGCATGTGCAAACCCGCTGGGCTGAGCGCCGGCGCCGTCAGCGCACGATGCCACGCGTGGACGTGACCAGAAAGTCCAGCAGCAGTTGGGCATCCGCAGCTGCTGCTTCCGCCTGGCCCGGTTCATTCTTCAACGCTTCAATCGACTGGCGTGCCGCGTCGAGCGTCAGGCCGTCGCGGTACAACAAGCGGTGCATCTGCTTGACGAGGGCCAGACGTTCTTTGGAGAAACCGCGCCGACGCAAGCCTTCCGCATTGAAGCCATGGACCTTCAAGGGGTTGCCCGAAACCGTCATGTATGGCGGCACGTCCTGCGACACATGGCTTTGAAATCCGGTCATGACATGAGCCCCAACACGGCAGAACTGGTGCACCCCGGTCAGGCCTCCAATGATGGCCCAGTCGCCCACGTGCACGTGTCCAGCCAGGGTGGCATTGTTGGCCAAGATGGTGCGGTTACCCACCTGCACATCGTGAGCCAAATGCACATACGCCATGACCCAGTTGTCGTCACCCAAGCGCGTTACGCCCACGTCTTGTGTGGTGCCCCGGTTGAAGGTGCAGAACTCGCGAATCGAATTGCGGTGGCCGATGTGCAACTCGGTCGGCTCGCCCTTGTATTTCATGTCCTGCGGCGCGCCGCCCAACGAGGCGTGGCCGAAAATTCGGTTGTCGCTACCGATGGTGGTGGGTCCTTCGATCAGGCAATGTGGACCGATCTGTGTACCCGCGCCGATGCGAACGCCTGCGCCAATGACGGCGTAGGCCGCCACCTGGACCGAACTGTCCAGCTCAGCAGCGCGGTCGATCACGGCAGTCGGGTGAATCATCGCGGCCCAATCACCAGAAATCAAGCCAGCCGACGCGATGCGCACATCAGCTCAGCTTCTACACACAACTCGCCCGCAACCGTCGCTCGTGCGGCATATTTGTAGATGCCCGCCTTGCCGCGCAAGAGCTCAACATCCATGATCAATTGGTCACCAGGCTCCACCGGCCGCTTGAAGCGCGCACCGTCAATGCCGGCAAAGTAATACACCGTCTTGTCGTCCGGCAGTACATCGGCCGACTCGAACGACAGCACGGCTGCAGCTTGCGCCAAAGCCTCCAGCATCAACACCCCCGGCATCACGGGACGGTTGGGGAAATGCCCCGGAAAAAAGGGCTCGTTAATCGTGACGTTTTTCAGGGCCTTGATGCGCTTGCCTTTTTCAAGTTCCAGCACCCGGTCAACCAACAAAAACGGGAAGCGATGCGGCAAGCGCTTGATGATGTGGTGAATGTCCAATGTCGTCATGACGGCGCCCGCAGCAAGGTGTTTACGAAGACTTCTTTTCCAGTGCACGCAAGCGGTCCCGCATGGCATGCAATTGCCGCAGGGTGGCGGCATTTTTCTCCCAGGCGGCATTGTCGTCGAAGGGAAAGACACCGCTGTACTGGCCCGGCTTTCGGATCGAGCGCGTCACCACGGTAGCCGCCGAAATATGCACGTGGTCCACCAATTCCAAGTGGCCTAACACGATGGCGCCCCCACCCACAGTGCAGTGCCGCCCGATGCGCGCGCTGCCTGCAACACCCACGCAGCCCGCCATCGCTGTATGGGCACCGATGTGCACGTTGTGGCCAATTTGAATCAGGTTGTCGAGCTTGACACCGTCTTCGAGCACCGTGTCTTCCAATGCGCCGCGGTCGATGCAGGTATTGGCGCCGATCTCAACCTCGTCGCCAATGCGCACGGCACCCAGTTGCTCGATCTTGACCCAGCGGCCCGCTTCGGGCGCAAAGCCAAAACCGTCTGCGCCGATAACGGCACCGGAATGCACCAAGCCGCGCGCGCCGATACGGCAGCTTCGGCCCAACACCACGCGCGCGCGCAAAACCGTGCCTTCGCCCACCACAGCGTCGTCTTCGAGCACACATTGCGGGCCGACAACGGCACGCGCACCGATGTGCACGCGCGCGCCGACATTAGCTTGAGCTGCCACATGAGCGCTTGGGTCGATGTGCGCCGAGGCGTCGACAACCGCGCTGGCATGAACGCCTGGCGCAAGGGGTGTTCGGCTTTGCGCGGCCCACCACTGGGTGAGGCGCGCAAAGGCCAGATATGGGTCGGCACAAAGAATGGCCGAAGGCCGCTCACTGACCGCTGCCCGCTGATCGTGGGCAACCAAGACACACCCGGCCGCAGACCGCGCTAAGCTCGCGCCATAGCGGGAGTTGGATAAAAAACTAACGGTGTGTGCATCTGCGCCCTCAAGCGGGCCGATGCGGTGAATGGCCTGCAGAGGGCTGCCAAGCAACTCACCGCCCAGCAACTCACTCAGCGCTTGCGCATGGGTCACAACGGCGCCCATCACAGCGCTTTCGCCGCTTGCTCAGCGGCCTTGTGCATTCAGCGCGCGAATGACCTTTTCGGTGATATCCACACGCGGGCTGGCCATGACCACGGACTGGTCTTGCAGGATGACGTCGTACTTTTCAGTTTCGAAGATCTGCTTGATGACCTTGTTGGCACGCTCGACGATCGACGCCAGCTCTTCGTTCTTGCGCTGGTTCAGGTCTTCTTGAAATTCGCGGCGCTTGCGTTGCAGGTCGCGGTCTTGTTCGATGAGTTCGCGCTGCCGGCGCGTTTTTTCGGCTTCGCTCAGGGTCGGTCCGTCTTTGTCCAGTTTGTCAGCCGCAGCTTTCAGCTTGGCGCCCTGGTCGTTGAGGTCCTTGTCGCGTCGGCTGAATTCGGTTTCCAGCTTGGCTTGCGCGGCTTTGGCCGGCGCAGCTTCACGCAACACACGCTCGCTATTGACGTAGGCCAGCTTCAACTCTTGGGCCGACGCGGGCGCTGCGCCCAAAGCTGCGACGGAAATGGCGGCTGCCGACAAGGCCTGAAAAAACTTGGTGTTCAAAACGCGGTCCCGATCTGGAATTGGAACTTTTGGATTCTATCTGTGGGCTGCGACTGGATAGGCGTGCCCCAGCTGAGCTTCAACGGGCCAACTGGCGAGATCCAGCTCAAACCCAAGCCGGATGAAATGCGCAAGCTGTTGGCCTTGACCTTCTCGGTTTCGCGCCAGACATTGCCCACGTCGGTAAACGCAAAGATGCGCAGCGACTTGTCATTGCCTGTACCTGGAACCGGGAAGTACAGCTCGGTATTCATGTTGAACCGACGGGCACCACCGATGTAGGCGCCCGTAGGGTCCACCACGCCCAACGAACCCTGCTCAAACACCCGAACCGAGCCCAGGCCGCCACCGTAGAAATTTTTGAACAGCGGGTAAGGCTTGCCGCCAAAGCCTTTGCCGATGCCAATTTCGGCATTCACACCCAGCGTCATCTTGGCCGGCAATGGCCAGTATTGCTGCCACTGCAAATTGGTGCGCAAGTAGCGCAGGTCGCCCGCGGGGCTCCATTCCATGTTCACACGCTGGAACTTGCCGCGTGTGGGAGTGAGCACGCTGTCGCGCTGGTCGCGTTGCCAACCCAGCGTCAATGGGAAGGCCGTGCTCGACGCACCATATTGCTCGCGGAACAGGAAATAGCTGTTGGGAATGGCCGTGTCGGCCTTGATGTCTGTGCGCTCAGCACCGATGCCCAGAAAAACCGTGTCGAATTCCGAAAACGGCACACCAAAGCGAATGGCCGCGCCTGGCGTGGCCAGTTGGTATTGGTTGCCCAAGCTGTTGTAGGGCCGGCTCGTGCGGTAGAACAAGTCAATGGCACGCGAAATGCCGTCTACTGTGAAATACGGGTCCACCGTCGAAATCACGGCACTGCGGTTCAAACGGCTGGTGTTGAGTTCAATGCCCAAATAATTGCCCGTGCCAAAGACGTTTTCTTGGCGTATCGATCCCGTAAATGACAATTTGTCAGCATTCGAATAACCTGCCCCCAACATCAGGTTACCCGTAGGCCGCTCCTCCACGGTGACGACCAAGTCAACCAAGTCGGGTTGGCCGGGCACCTCAACGGTTTCAACGTTGACATCTTTGAAGTAGTCCAGGCGCTTCAAACGGTCAGTCGACAGTTTGATGCGATTGGCGTCATACCAAGAGGACTCCAGTTGCCGAAATTCGCGCCGAATGACTTCATCGCGGGTGCGCGTATTGCCCGAAAACTCGATGCGCCGAACATAGGCCCGCTGCTGTAAGTTGGACGTGATGACCACTGCCACCTGTCCCGTGCTGCGGTTGATTTCGGGCCGGGCATCCACACGCGCGAAGGCAAACCCAAAAGTGCCAAAACGGTCTGTGAAAGCCTTGGTGGTTGCAACCACATCTTCGCCCCGGTAGGCCTGTCCTGGCTTGATGCTGACCAGCGACTTGAATTCATCCTGCCGCCCGAGGTAGTCACCTTCCAACTTCACGCCGGTGACGGTGTACGGCTGCCCTTCATTGACTGAAATGGCGATGCTGATGTTTTGCTTGTCGGGCGAGATGGTGACCTGCGTGGACTCAACCTGGAACTCCAGATAACCACGATTCAAGTAATAAGCGCGCAAGGTTTCCAAGTCGGCATTCAGCTTGACGCGTGAATAACGGTCTGACTTGGTATACCAAGTCAGCCAGCCGCCCGTGGTGAGATCCATCAAGTCCAGCAGGGTCGATTCTTTGTAGGCATTGCTGCCCACGATGCGGATTTCGCTGATCTTGGCCGCGTCACCTTCGGTCATGGTGAACGTGACGTTCACGCGGTTGCGCTCGATGGGCGTGATAGTCGTGACCACTTCGGCGCCGTAGAGGCTGCGCGACAGGTATTGGCGTTTGATTTCCTGTTCGGCTTTGTCGACCAGCGCCTTGTCAAATGGCAGGCCTTCTCCAATGCCGGAGTCTTTGAGCGACTTGGTCAGCGTGTCTTTGTCGAACTCTTTGAGGCCAGCAAAATCGACCGAAGCGATGACCGCGCGCTCATCGACGATGACCACCGCAATCTGGCCTTCAACGTCAATGCGCACGTCTTTGAAAAGCCCAGTGGCAAACAAAGCGCGCAAGGCCAGCGCGGCCTTTTCATCGGTGTAGGTATCACCGATGCGAAAGGGCAAGGCGGCGAAGACTGTGCCGGGATCGGTGCGCTGCAAGCCTTCGACACGAATGTCTTTGACAAGAAAAGGCTCAACGGCATGCGCCATTGGCACGGCAACCGCAAGTACCACAGCGGCCACGCTTGCCAGCGGATGCAGGGCACCCAAGGTTCGGGAGGAGATCATCGAGTTTCAGTGCAGGCCCAGCAGGCGGGCCACGTCGTTGAAGAGGGCGACTGACATCATCATCAGCAGCACCGCAATGCCACCGCGCTGGAGCCGTTCGAGCCAGCGTTCGGGCACCGGCCGGCCTGTAACCGCCTCAAAAAGATAATACATCAGGTGTCCGCCGTCGAGCATCGGCAAGGGCAGCAGGTTCAGCACACCCAGGCTGACGCTGACGAGTGCCAAGAAGGCCAGGTAGTAGGCCAAACCCTGCTGCACCGACTGCCCCGCATAGTCGGCAATGGTCAGCGGCCCGCTGAGGTTGCGCACCGAAGCCTGGCCCACCAGCATGCGGCCCATCATCTTCAGCGTTAGTGTGGACATTTCCCAGACTTTGGCGGCGCCGTCGGTCAGGCCGGTCCACGCGCCTTTGCGCACCAAAACCATCTCAGGCGCGGCACCTACAAAGGCTTCGACGCGGCCGATCTTGGGCGCGCCGGCACTGGCGCCGTCAACCAACTTGGGCGTGACGGTGAGCTCACGCGACTGCCCTGCCCGCTCAATCGACCAGACCATGGCCATGGCTTGCTCGTCTTTGACTGCCGCGCGGATCATCTCGCGCAGCGCCTGCGCGTCCGGCACCAGCCGACCGTCTACACGCAACACTCGGTCGCCTTG
The DNA here is from genome assembly GCA_965249635.1 of Rubrivivax sp. Taxonomy (GTDB): domain Bacteria; phylum Pseudomonadota; class Gammaproteobacteria; order Burkholderiales; family Burkholderiaceae_C; genus Rubrivivax. The sequence goes on from OZ252249.1 coordinate 2,659,872, forward strand.
CCGCAATCCGGCGCTGGCTGCCGGACCGCCGACTTTGACTTCGCCCAGCACCGCCTCACTGAAAGGCGCGCTCAGGCCCAGGCGCTTGGCCAACTGGGCGTCCACATCGGCAGCCTGAAGCGACGCGGTATCCAGCCGAACCGTGCGGCGTCCGCGCCCTTCGCGATCCGTTACGCTCACCTGCACATCGCGCGAGCCCAGCGCAGCTTGCGTCAATTGCCAGCGCAGGTCGGTGAGAGACTCCACCTGCGTCCAATCGGTGCCGTCGTAAGACCACTCACGCACCCAATCACCCGAGCGCAGGCCCGCACGCTCAGCAATGCTGCCCGCAGCCGGCGCGCTAAGGACCGCCTTGGGTTCTTGAATGCCAAACCAACTGGCGGCCGCGTACAGCAACACCGCCAGGCCCAAATTGGCCAGCGGGCCTGCGGCCACCACCGCCGTGCGCTGCCACAAGGGCTTGCGATTGAAAGCGCGATGATGTTCGCTGGTTTCAACCGCGCCTTCGCGTTCGTCCAACATGCGCACATAACCACCCAGGGGCAGTGCCGAAACCACAAATTCAGTGCGGTCAGCGCCCAAGCTGCGCGTAAACAGCACCTTGCCAAAGCCAATGGAAAAGCGAAGCACCTTCACGTCGCAAGCCACAGCAACGCGGTAATGGCCGTACTCGTGAACAACGATCAGCACACCCAGGGTCAACAAAAACGCCAGGATGGTGGTGATCATTTGGCGCACTCCGCTACCGCAGCTTCAGCGAAAAGCCGCGCTTGCCGATCCAAGTCCAGCAAATCGTCCAGCGAACGTGGGGCGGTGAACATGCCCGACAGCCGCTCCAGGGTGCGCAAGTTGACCTCGTGAATGCCCGTAAAACCCAAAGCGCCATCAAGAAAACGAGCCACGGCCACTTCATTGGCGGCATTGAGAACCACAGACGTGCCCTCTGGCCCTTCCAGGACCTGGTAGGCCAAGCGCAAACCCGGAAAGCGCCGGTCGTCGCACGCTTCAAAGGTCAACGCGTTCAACTTGAGAAAGTCCAAGCCGTCAGCGCCCGAAGTCCGGCGCTCGGGAAAGCTCAGGCCATACGCGATGGGTACTTTCATGTCGGGCGTTCCCAGCTGCGCCAGGACCGACGCGTCGCGGCAAACCACCATCGAGTGAATGATGCTTTGCGGGTGAATGACAACCCGAATTTGTTGTGGGCGCAGATTGAATAGCCAACGGGCCTCGATCACCTCCAAGGCCTTGTTCATCATCGTGGCTGAATCAACCGAGATCTTGCGGCCCATGACCCAATTGGGGTGCGCGCAAGCCTGCTCGGGCGTTACATCGCGCAACGTGGCAGGTTCGCGCGTGCGGAACGGCCCGCCGGACGCCGTCAGCACGATGTGGTCGATCATGCCCGGCCAGAGTCCCGTGTCCAGCGGCAGGCATTGGAAGATGGCCGAGTGCTCACTGTCGATGGGCAGCAGTACGGCGCCGCCGTCACGAACAGCCGCCATGAACAAGGCGCCGCCCACCACCAGCGCTTCTTTGTTGGCCAGCAGCAAACGTTTGGCTGCACGCGCGGCCGCCAAACAAGGTGCCAAGCCGGCTGCGCCAACGATGGCCGCCATCACGCTGTCGACATCAGGGTGCGCGGCGAGATCTTCAAGCGCCTTGGCACCCACCAACACCTCGGTGCGCAAGCCGTGGCCTGCAATCAGGCCGCGCAACCGCGTGGCCTGCTCGGCCTGTGGGACAACAGCAAACCTCGGGCGAAAGCGGATGCACTGCTGCGCCAATTGGTCCACGCGGCGAAAGGCGCTCAACGCAAACGCCTCGTACCGCTCGGGGTGTAGCGCTATGACCTGCAGCGTGCTTTCGCCGATCGAGCCCGTCGAGCCCAGGATGGCCACGCGCTGGCGTGTTGTTTGCTGGCCCATCAACTTCCCCAGCGGCTGAACGCCATGGCAATCGGCAGCGTTGGCAACAAGGCATCCACGCGGTCCAGCACACCACCGTGCCCGGGCAGCAGGCGGCTGGAGTCCTTGGCGCCCGCCGCGCGCTTCACCAATGACTCCACCAAATCACCCACCACGCTCATCCCCGTCAAAACCACCAGCATCAGAACACCCAACAGACCACCCGCCTGCTGGAAGATCATCGAGAAGAGGCTCGGACCACGGCCAAGGCCGTTTCGTTCCCAGAACAGCCACAGGGCGGCCAGCAGGGCCACGCCAAGCGCGCCGCTCACAACACCTTCCCAGCTCTTGCCAGGGCTGATGGAGGGCGCCAGTTTGTGTTTTCCAAAGGCTTTTCCGCCGAAATAGGCCGCGATGTCGGCCACCCACACAACGGAAAGCGCAGACAGGATGAAACCCAGGCCCACGGCGCGTGCTGAAGCCAATGCCAACCAGGCTGACCACAAAGCCAGCCAACCCAATAACAAACGCATATGGCCCGGCAGTGCGGGCCAGGCCTGCGGGCCGGCACGCAGCGCCAAAGCACCACCGATCACCCAAACGGCCGCCGCCAGCCACCATACGCCCTTGGGTGCACGTTCAGTCCAACCCAGCGCCCATGCCAGCATGCATGCCAGCGCCAGCGACACGCCCCAAAGCCAAGACGCTGTCGGGCCTGATGCATTCAGCCGAGCCCATTCCCAGGCTGCTGCAGCGATAAGCAGCAAAGTCAGTGTCAGAAAGGGCCAAGCCATGGGCACCGCCAGAGCCGGAATCAACAGGGCCAGCAACACCACGGCAGTCAAGATGCGCTGGACCAGCATGTGCTCAAGATCCGGATGAAGGTAGGGGCGTTTTCACACCGCCAAAACGCCGATCGCGTGATGCGAAGTCGGTCAGCGCTTTGTCGATTTCCGCTGCGCCAAAATCGGGCCACAGGCAGTCGGTGAAGGCCAACTCGGCATACGCCACTTGCCACAGCAAAAAGTTGCTGATGCGCACTTCGCCGCCCGTTCGAATGAACAAATCGAGCTCCGGCGCAAACGCCAACGAGCTGTAAGCGCCTAACTTTTCCTCGCTCAACTGGTCGGCGGTTACGCCGTCGGCCATGGCCCGCTGGCATGCTTGAACAATGTCCCAGCGCCCGCCATAGTTGAAGGCCACGGACAGAGTGATGCGCGTGTTGTGCGCGGTCGTCGATTCCGCCAGGGCCCAAGCGTCACGCAGCTTCTGCGGCACCGCGTCGCGGTTGCCGATGATGCGGATGCGCACGCCATCCGCCGACATCTTGGTAAGGTATTTGGAAACGGCGATGAGCACCAAGCCCATCAAGCCCGAAACCTCGTCTTCGGGTCGCTTCCAATTTTCGGAAGAGAAGGCAAAAACCGTCAGGTACTTGACGCCCCGGTCGGCAAACAAATTGACTGCGTTGACCAGCGCATCCACACCGGCTTTGTGGCCAAAAAAGCGTGGCATAAAACGCTTGTTGGCCCAGCGCCCGTTGCCGTCCATGACGACAGCAACATGCGCGGGAATTTGCGACGCGGCCAAGGCGCTCAAACCGCCAAGATCTCCGCCTCTTTGCCCTGTACGAGACGGTCGACTTCCGCGATGACGCGGTCGGTCAAGCGTTGAACGTCGTCCTGAGCGCGCCTTTCGTCATCTTCCGACACGGCCTTGTCTTTGAGCAACTTCTTCAAGTGCTCGTTGGCGTCGCGACGCAAATTGCGCACAGCCACTTTGCTGTCCTCGCCGGCATGACGAACCACTTTGGTGAGGTCTTTGCGCCGTTCTTCGGTCAAGGCGGGCATGGGGACGCGCAACAAGTCACCTTGCGACGACGGGTTCAACCCCAAGTCGGACTCGCGAATGGCTTTTTCGATCTTGGGGCCCATGCCCTTTTCCCAAGGCTGCACGCTGATGGTTCGCGCATCCATCAAGGTCACATTGGCGACTTGGCTGATGGGCACCATGGAGCCGTAATAGTCCACCTGCACCTGGTCCAGGATGCCGGGGTGGGCGCGCCCGGTGCGGATTTTTTGCAGCTCGGCCTTGAGCGCCTCGATGGATTTGCCCATCTTGGTTTCTGCATTCTTGCGGATGTCGGAAATTGGCATGGCGATAATGGCAAATGAACGACAGGGTTAGACATGCACCAGAGTGCCTTCGTCACCGCCTTGAACCACGCGCTTGAGCGCGCCGGGTTTGAAGATGGAGAACACTTTGATGGGCAACGATTGGTCGCGGCACAGCGCAAACGCCGTGGCATCCATCACCTGCAGGTTCTTGCTGATGGCCTCATCGAAGGTAATGGTCGAGTAGCGTTGGGCGCTCGGGTCTTTCTTGGGGTCGGCCGTATAGACGCCGTCCACCTTGGTCGCTTTCAAAACGATCTGGGCGCCAATTTCGGCGCCGCGCAGGGCTGCGGCCGTATCGGTTGTAAAAAACGGATTGCCGGTGCCCGCTGCAAAGATGACAACCTTACCCTCTTCAAGGTACTGCAGCGCTTTGGGTCGCACGTAGGGTTCGACCACCTGCTCAATGCTGATGGCCGACATGACACGTGCCGTCATGCCTTCCAAGCGCATGGTGTCGGCCAAGGCCAGCGAATTCATAACCGTGGCCAGCATGCCCATGTAGTCGGCTGTGGCACGGTCCATGCCAACCGAGCCGCCAGCGACTCCGCGAAAAATGTTGCCGCCGCCGATGACCACCGCCACTTCACAGCCGAGGTTTGTGACTTCGCGCACCTCTTGCACCATCCGCACAATGGTGGCGCGGTTGATGCCATAAGCATCATCGCCCATCAAGGCTTCGCCGGAGAGCTTCAACAGAATTCGCTTGTAGGCGGGCATGCGCTAGGGTCCTGTCGGGTCGAAAAAATCAAACCGCAAGTGTAATCGGGACGCCCGCAGGCACCCCGCCTTGCGGGCCCGTCTGCCGTGACCTTACTGGCCTTTCGCCGCCGCCACTTGGGCTGCCACTTCGGCGGCAAAGTCATCAACCTTTTTCTCGATGCCCTCGCCCACCACGTAGAGCGTGAAGCCCTTCACCACAGTGGATTGCGCCTTCAGCATGGCTTCAACGGTTTGTTTGCCCGTCGCGTCCTTGACGAAAGGCTGGTTCAGCAAAGAAACCTCTTTTAGGAACTTCTGCACCGATCCGTCAACCATCTTGGCCACGATTTCGGCCGGCTTACCCGATTCGGCTGCCTTCTCGGCAGCGATGCGGCGCTCTTTTTCAACCAAGTCGGCGGGTACGTCGGCCGACGACAGTGCAGCCGGCTTCATGGCCGCAATGTGCATGGCCGTGTCTTTGGCGGCCGTTTCATTGCCTTGGAACTCAACCATCACGCCAATGCGCGTGCCGTGCAGGTAATGGGCCAATTGGCCGCCACCAGCGTAGCGCTTGAAGCGACGCAGCGTCATGTTCTCGCCGATCTTGCCGATCAGGCCCCTGCGCACGTCTTCAACCGTCGGGCCGAAGCTTTCTTGAGCCAAGGGCAACGCGGACAGCGAAACCACGTCAGCAGGGTTTTTCTCTGCCACCAACTCTGCACAGGCTTTGGTGAAGGCCAGGAAGGCGTCGTTCTTCGAAACGAAGTCGGTTTCGCAATTCACTTCCAGCAAAGCGCCCACATTGCCATTGACGGCCGCAGCGATAACGCCTTCGGCCGTGATGCGCGATGCAGCTTTACCCGCCTTGTTACCCAGCTTGACACGCAAAATTTCCTCAGCGCGATTCATGTCGCCGTCGGCTTCGGTCAAAGCCTTCTTGCATTCCATCATCGGCGCGTCGGTTTTCGCGCGCAGCTCACCAACCATGCTTGCGGTGATTGCAGCCATGTTCATTTACTCCTTGACTAAACCCATGACAAAACACCGACGGGCGGCGGCGCGACGCGTGTCACGCAGGCACCGCCCGTCGGAATGAGATAACGGGGGACTACCCCAACGGCCGATCAGGCGCCTTCTTGAACCTCGACAAACTCGTCGCCTTCATTGGCTGCTGCAACGACCTCAGATGTCGCGTTGGCTTTACCTTCCATCACCGCATCGGCGATGGCGCGGGCATACAAAGCCACGGCCTTGGCCGAGTCGTCATTGCCCGGCACCACGTACTGCACACCTTCCGGCGAGTGGTTCGTGTCGACAATGCCCACAACAGGAATACCCAGCTTGTTGGCTTCGGCAACCGCAATTTTGTGGAAACCCACATCGATGACGAACATGGCGTCAGGCAGCGCGTTCATGTTCTGAATGCCACCGATGTCGCGCTCCAGCTTGCCCAGCTCGCGCTCAAACATCAGCGCTTCTTTCTTGATCATGGCGTCGGTACCGGCGTCACGAGCAGCCTGCATGTCCTTGAGCTTCTTCAGCGAGCCTTTGACGGTTTTGAAGTTGGTCAGCATGCCACCCAACCAACGCTGGTCAACATAAGGCATGCCGGCGCGCAGCGCCTCTTGGGCAATCACTTCGCGTGCTTGGCGCTTGGTGCCGACCATCAGGATGGTTCCGCGGCGAGCTGCGAGCTGACGCACAAATTTCATCGCATCGGTGAAGAGCGGCTGCGTCTTCTCCAAATTGATGATGTGAATTTTGTTGCGATGGCCGTAAATGAACGGGGCCATCTTGGGGTTCCAGAAGCGCGTTTGGTGTCCAAAATGGACGCCGGCTTCCAGCATTTCACGCATGGATACTGACATGATCACTCCGAAGGTTGGTTCTAGAATTCCGGCTTGAACCACTTGTGCAGGGCTTCGCTGGAGGCTGAAACCCCGCTCAGGCGGCACCACTCGGTTGCCGGATTCGCGGATAAGCCCTCTACTTTCAAAAAGCTTGCACTTGGTGCCAAGCGCTGCGAAACGAAAGTTGGGCCGCTTTTGCCTACCTGCTGTGCCGCTGGGCTGCAGACAGGGCACCTGGAACAAACCAAGCGCTAGCGGCAGCAAAGCAACAAGCGGGTAAACCCAAAGAGTTTAGCATGTTGCGCCATAACGGCCATCAACGTTGGGGGCCACGAAGGAGCATCCTTGCAAATTGCTGTCATCGGCGCCGGCATCATCGGCGTCACAACAGCTTACGAGCTGGCCGCGGATGGCCATGAGGTCACGGTCTTTGAGCGCTTGCAGGCTGTAGCTTCGCACGCCAGTTTTGCCAACGCCGGGGTTGTGGCTGCGGGCTATGTCAGCCCCTGGGCCGCGCCTTGGATGCCGTTCAAAGTGGCGGTGGGCCTGCTCAGCAAGCACCCGGCCGTTCACTTGGGGACTGGGGCACTGGCCCACCCCCGTTGGCTGACAAGCTACCTTCTGGCGTGTCGCAAAGCCCGGCACTTGGCGAATCGGCGCCGCATGCAGGGGCTGGCCTTGTTCAGCCGCGAGCGCCTGGATGCGCTCACGCGCGGTTTGGACCTCGAATATGAGCAGCGCAATGGCTACCTGGTGCTGCTGCGCGGCGATGCCGAAGCGCGGCGCGCCCGCAAGGGCTTGCCCCTGCTCGCTGACTTGGGTGTCAGCCACCAATGGCTTGAAGGCGACGCGGTGCACCAGCACGAGCCTGCCCTTTCGCGCCAGACAAAACTGTCAGCCGGACTTTGGCTGCCCAATGAGCGCGTCGGCAATTGCCGCCAATTTGCGCACGCACTCAAGGGCAAGGCGCAAGAGTTGGGCGTCAACTTTCGCTTTGGAACCGAGGTGTTGCGATTGAGCGAAAGCCACCCCGGCGGCCTGTACTGGCGGCCCACCGATCAACCCCAACAGACCATCACGCCTCAAGGCTTCGACGGCATCGTGCTGTGCACCGGCCAGTTGCCACGTGCACTGTCGGGCCCATGGGCCAAGCGTATCCGGATCCAGCCCGTTTTCGGCTATTCCATGACGGCCACCATCCGCCACCAGGAAACGATGCCCGACCCTGGTCCGCGCTCGGGTGTGATGGACGAGCGCTACAAAGTCTCCATCACGCGGCTGGGCCAACGGGTGCGGGTTGCAGGCATGGCTGAGCTGGGGACACGCCCCGATTCGATGCGTGAGGCCTCGCTGAACACGCTCTACAAGGTGTTGGACGACTGGTTTCCGGGTTCGGTGGAAGTCAGCAAGGCCCAACACTGGAAAGGCGCTCGGCCTATGACGGCTGACGGCCCGCCGCTCGTCGGTCCGGCGGGGCCTGCAAAGCTTTGGTTGAACTTGGGCCATGGCAGCAGCGGCTGGGCCTTGTCTTGCGGCAGCGCGCGGGTGATTGCCGACAAGATCAGCGGCCGCCCCGCGACCTTGGACACTGAAGGCTTGGGTATCGAGCGCTTGCTCTGACGTGTCCGCCACGGCACCCAACACTGCGCCCAACACAGCGCCCGCCTGCCAAGCCCGACCGACCCTGGCTCACAATCACCAACATGCACAGCCTGCACCCTTCAACAGCGAAGACGAACGCTGCCATCGAGGGCACGTGGCCTCGGCCCGTTTTGCCCGCTGATCAGAGCTGGCTATTGCACAGCACCCCAACCGCGCGCCTGATGGAAGCCCGCGCGCAGCAGGATCAGGCGCCAGCCGGCTTGATGACGCGGGCCGGGCTGGCGGTGGCGCGGCTGCTTGCAGCCCAAAACCCGCTGGCACAGACCATTTGGGTGGCTGCGGGGCCGGGTGGCAATGGCGGTGACGGCCTGCACGCGGCCGCTGAGCTGGCACAAAACGGGCGCCAGGTTTGGGTCACCTTGCTGGCTGAACCCAGCCGGCTGGGCGTTGACGCCGCATCAGGCTTAGCCCGCTGCATGCGGCTCAAGGTACCCGTCCTGACACAAGCGCCGACGTTCATACTTGATGTCGCCGTGGACGCCCTGCTCGGACTGGGCGGCGCGCGCGCCCCCGAAGGCGTCATGGCGCAGATGATTGAGTACCTCAACACCTGCGGCGCGCCCGTGCTGGCCGTCGACCTGCCCTCCGGCATTGCTGCCGATACGGGCGCCAGCCTGGGCGGACCCGTGGTGCGCGCCCAGACCTGCCTGTCCTTGCTGACTTTGAAAGCGGGCCTATTTACTGCACTGGGGCGCGCGCAGGCGGGTGAGGTCTGGTTCGACCCGCTGGGTGTTCAACCCGCCAGCACCGACGAACCCAGCGCCCGCCTGAGCAGCGCTCAAGATTGGCAGCGCGCACGACCGCGGCGCGACCACGACACCCACAAAGGCAGCTTTGGTGACGTGCTCATCATTGGCGGTGCGCCGGGCATGGTGGGCGCTGCGCGCCTTGCGGCGCATGCGGCGCAAGGGGCCGGTGCCGGCCGCACCTTTGTCAGCCTGCTGGACGAGCAATTGGCAGCAGGCGACGTGTCCCGGCCAGAGTGGCTCTGGCCCGCGCGTGCATGGCAGTGGGACCAGCGCCGTTTGGCAGCGCAGACCATCGTGTGCGGTTGTGGTGGTGGCGATGACATTGTTCGCGCGCTGAGTCCTGTGCTGGAGCAAGCGAGCGCCTTGGTGTTGGACGCCGATGGCCTGAACGCCGTCGCGCGCGAACCTGCGCTGGAAACCCTGCTGAGCGACCGCGCTGGCCGTGGGCAGGCCACTGTGCTCACGCCGCACCCACTGGAAGCCGCGCGCCTTTTGGGTTGCCACACCGCAGACGTACAGGCTGACCGCTTGGCTGCGGCACAAACGCTCAGCCGGCGCATGAACGCCGTGGTGGTGCTGAAGGGTTCTGGCAGCATCATTTGCTCGCCCGGCCATCGCCCCGTCATCAACAGCACGGGCAACGCTGCATTGGCCAGCGGCGGCACGGGTGACGTTCTGGCCGGCTGGCTGGGCGGCTTGTGGGCGGCTTGCCGTGGCACCGCCGGGCGCGAGTCGGCTGTCTGGGAACTGGCCCACCGCAGCGCCGTCGCCAGCGTGTGGTTGCACGGTCAGGCTGCCGACCTCTATCCGATGGAAGCCTCTCGAGCTTTGGACTTGGTGGGCGCCATGCGCGCGGTAGCTGCGCGGCTTTGAACGGGCTGACCGCCTGTCAGTGCCGATCAGCGCCGATCAGCGCCTTTTGCGTGCAGCCGCTTTTCGCGCCGCCACACCGCCCGGGTTCACCGGTTTTGAAAGACCCTTTCCAGGTGACTTTCCCGACTTCTTAGATACCTGCTTGGACGCTGGGCCGCGGGCTTTTTTGGTCGCCGTTTTGGCCGCACGGTCACGGGTCTTCAGCGCGTCGAGTTCGGCCACCGCTGACCCATCGCCGCTGCCCGAATCAGCTCGCTGCCGGCGCCGCGCAATCGCGGGTTCTGCCGCGCCAGCTCGCACCAGCCGGAAATCAATACGCCGCCCGTCCAGGTCCACACGGCTAACTTGCACCTGCAGCGGCGTGCCCACGGCATAGCGCATGCCACTGCGGTCACCGCGCAGCTCTTGGCGCACCTCATCGAAGCGGTAATACTCGCCGCCCAGCTCGGTGATATGGACCAAGCCTTCGACATAAAGCTCATCCAGCGTGACAAAGAGGCCAAACCCCGCCACCGACGTGACCGTTCCTGAAAACTCTTCGCCCAGATGCTCGCGCATGAACTTGCATTTGAGCCAGAGCTCCACATCGCGCGATGCTTCGTCTGCACGGCGCTCGCAGGCGCTGGTGTGCATGCCGGCCACCTCCCAAGCCGTGAGGTCTTTGGCGGCCGTTTTTGCAACAGGGCGCTGAGGTTTCGAACCCCGCCTTTGCGGCGCCTCGGCAGTCGCGGCCGAAGGCACAAAAACGTAGGGCTTCTTGGCCAGCAAGGCCTTGATAACCCGGTGCACCAGCAAGTCTGGATAGCGACGGATCGGGCTGGTGAAGTGCGTGTAGGCCTCGTATGCCAGACCGAAGTGGCCGCTGTTGACGGGCGTGTAGATGGCCTGCTGCATGGAGCGCAGCAGCATCTGGTGAATTTGCGCCGAGTCGGGACGGTCTTTGGTGGCCTGCGCGATGGCCTGCAGCTCGGCAGGAACAGGTTCATCGGCAATTTGCATGCCGAGGCCTAAAGCGCGCAGGTAGTTCTGCAAGGCAATGCGCTTTTCAGGCGTTGGTCCTTCGTGCACGCGATACAAAGACGCATGTTCACCCGACTGGATGAACGCGGCTGCGCAGACATTGGCAGCCAACATGGCCTCTTCGATCAGCCGATGCGCCTCGTTGCGCTGGCGTGGCACGATGCGTTGAATGCGCCCTACGTCATCGCAGACGATCTGCGTTTCAGTGGTCTCGAAATCGACTGCGCCGCGCTGCGCCCGCCCTTTCAACAACGAGCGGTAAACACCATGCAGGTTCAGTAAATGCTCAACCAAATCGCCACGGCGCGCGGCCTCGGGCCCGCGTGTGTTGGCCAGAATGGCAGCCACTTCGGTATAGGTGAAGCGCGCCTTGGAGTGCATCACCGCTGGGTAGAACTGGTAAGCGTCAACCTGGCCATTGGCGTCAATGACCATGTCGCAGACCATGCACAGCCGGTCTTGATCCGGGTTCAATGAACACAGGCCGTTGGACAACTTTTCCGGCAGCATGGGTATCACGCGGCGCGGGAAATAAACCGAGGTGCTGCGTTCATAGGCATCGGCGTCAATTGCTTCGCCAGGCCGCACGTAATGGCTGACGTCGGCAATGGCCACCAGCAAACGCCAGCCGTCAAATTTGGTCTTGCCACGGCCGCGCGTGAACGGTTCGCAGTACACCGCGTCGTCAAAATCGCGCGCGTCTTCGCCGTCGATTGTGACCAGCGCCACGTCGGTCAAGTCAACGCGCTGCTGCTTGTCTTTGACGCGCAGCTTGTCGGGCAAGGCGGCCGCTTGCGCCAAAGTGTCTGGCGAAAAATTGTGCGGCACGGCGTACTTGCGCACGGCGATTTCGATTTCCATGCCGGGGTCGTCGATGTCGCCCAGCACTTCAACGATGCGCCCTACCGGTTGCGCGTGCAAGGAAGGCACTTCCGTCAGTTCGACCGACACCACCTGCCCCGGCTGTGCAGCGCCGGTCGCATTCTTGGGAATCAGGATGTCCTGCCCGTAGCGTTTGTCTTCGGGTGCGACCACCCAGGCGCCGCCTTCGTGGAGCAAGCGGCCAATGATGGGCTTGTCACGCCTCTCGACAATGTCAAGCACGCGACCTTCAGGCCGGCCCTTACGGTCATAGCGCTGAATGCGCGCTCGCACTTGATCGCCGTGCATCACGTGCCGCATGTCCTGGGGCGCGAGGTATACCGAAGGTTCGCCATCGTTGCGAATGACAAAACCGTGGCCATCGCGGTGGCCTTCAATGCGGCCTTCAACTTCGCTGAGCAAGGCTGGCGTTGGCTGGGCGGCGGGGTAAGTTTTCAAATTTTTAATGCTATAGTCCAAGGCTTCCTGAAAGCCCAGGTGGCGGAATTGGTAGACGCACTAGTTTCAGGTACTAGCGGGTAACTCCGTGGAGGTTCGAGTCCTCTCCTGGGCACCAGATTGAGTTTGAGTAAATGCCGAGGCCAGCTTTCAATGCTGGCCTTTTTTGTTGGGTTGGCGACTTTTCAGACTGCAAATTTCTTGGCCAGACCCTCAGGCCGCAAGCCGTCGTATTCTTCAAACGGCTGGTGAATCCAAGGGCTGGAGGGCAGTGTCTCCACGTAGTAGTCAGGCGTGTAAGACGACACGCCCTTCACCCAAATCACGGCCGAGCGCAGTTCAGCGATCGCCGGCATGCTGCGAAGCCGGTCGACCACCGCACGCAAGGTGACACCTGAATCGGCCAAGTCGTCGACCAGCAGCACACGCCCGGCCAATTCGCCTTTGGGCAGTGTGATGTACTTGGCCATATCCAGCCGACCTTGGATCGTTCCGGCGTCTGAGCGGTAAGAGCTGGTCGACATGATCGCCAGTGGTTTGTCAAAGACGCGCGACAGCACGTCGCCAGGCCGCATGCCGCCTCTCGCCAAGCACAAGATTTGGTCGAAGGCCCAGCCCGAATTGGCCACCTTGAGCGCCAGGCGTTCAATCAGCATGTGGTATTCGTCCCAAGAAACGTAGAGGTGTTTGCCGTCGTCGGTGAGCATGATGAAGGGCCTTGCAAAAGTTCACAGGCACCAGCAATAGCGCCTTGGGTTGGATCAATGGTCGTCAGTGAAAAGGGTGGCGTAATACGATGGTGTGATCTCGGTCAGGGCCGGTCGAAATCATGTCGATGGGGCACCCGATGAGCTTTTCCACACGCTGCAGGTAGCGCCGTGCATTGGTAGGCAGGGCGTCCCATTGAGTGACACCGGCCGAGCTCTCGCTCCAGCCATCAAACCGCTCAAAAACCGGTTTGCAAGCCTGGATCTCATCGGCATCCAAAGGCAGGATGTCCAAAGCCTTGCCGTCGAGTTCGTAGCCCACACACACCAAAATTTCTTTTAACCCGTCCAGAACGTCCAGCTTGGTGATGCACAGACCAGAGATGCCATTGATGATCATGGAACGTTTCAACGCAGCCGCGTCAAGCCAGCCGCAACGCCGTGCTCGGCCCGTGACGGTGCCCCGCTCTTGGCCGACCGTGCTCAAGTGATGGCCCACCGTGCCGGGCACATCCATGGCCAACTCGGTAGGGAACGGCCCGCTACCCACGCGTGTGGTGTAGGCCTTGGTGATGCCCAAAACATAGTGCAGCATCTGCGGCCCTACCCCCGATCCCGCTGCCGCATTGCCGGCCACGCAATTGCTGGAGGTGACATACGGATATGTGCCGTGGTCGATATCCAGCAGCGTGCCTTGTGCGCCTTCAAACAGCAGGCTTGAACCGGCCAGATGGCTTCGGTGCAAGGCGTAGCCCACATCGGCCATCATCGGCTTTATTTGCTCAGCCACTTTCATGGCCTGATCGTAAATCGGCTGAAATTCGAGCGGCTTTGAACGCAGCGAACCCCCAAGCGCCTCGTTGTGGACCAGCAGCAGCTCTCGCAGCTTGCGAGCAAAGCGGTCGGGGTGTTTGAGGTCTTGTACCCGCAGAGCGCGGCGCGCCACTTTGTCTTCGTATGCCGGGCCAATGCCCTTGCCTGTGGTACCAATCTTGCCCGCGCCACTGGTCTCGCGCAGGGCTTCGCGTGCGCGATCCACTTCCACGTGGAAGGGCATGATCAGTGGGCACGATTCGCTGATGTGCAGCCGCGAGCGCACATCAAGGCCAATGGCTTCCAAGCGCTCAATTTCGGACAACAGGTGCGTGGGATCCACCACCACCCCGTTGCCGATGTAGCAGGCCACACCATCGCGCATGATGCCCGAGGGGATCAATTGCAAGGCGGTCTTGACGCCTTTGATAACGAGGGTGTGGCCCGCATTGTGGCCACCCTGGAAGCGCACCACGCCTTGCGCGTGCGGCGTCAACCAATCAACGACTTTGCCTTTGCCCTCGTCGCCCCATTGGGTGCCGACGACGACCACGTTGCGTCCGGGCTTGTGGGTCTTGCTGGAGGTCATCTCAACGGTTCACGGTATAAAAATTCAAGGTCAACAAAAGCGGCTTTTGCTTTGCCACCACTCGTCGCGCAGCGTCCGCCGTTCTCAACGGCTTCTCAAAACCCACTGGCCCGCAACCTGCGCGAATTCGCGGTCGCAGGCCACAGCCTCATTGTCGTTGGCCTGCCCAGGCAAGGCCCAAACGACCGTTTCGCCAGCGTCGCGTAGCCTTCGCACCGCTGCACGCAAGGCGGCATCTTCGCTCCATGGAGCGGCAACCGCCGCAGCGCGCACGGCGTCGGCCGATTGCCTCGCCAGCTCTTTCAAATCGACCACGCTGAAGCCTACTGCGGGTCGGTTGCGTCCAAAGATTGCGCCCACTTCGTCATAGCGGCCGCCTCGTGCCAGCGGTGCTGAGGACGACGCACCAAACAGCGCAAAGCGTGCCCCGCTGTAGTAGGCATAGCCGCTCATGTCACCCAGGTCAAAGCCCGCTCTGAGCTGCGGATAAGCCGTCTTCAAGTGCTGCGCCAGCCAAGCCAATTCGTCCAAGGCTCTGGCGATCAAGGGACGCTGTGGCAGCGCCTCACGCGCGGCCGCCAGCACTTCGTGCCCGCCATACAAACGCAGCAAGGCAGCCAAGCCCTGGCGCGCTTCGGTAGGGAAAGACGCTGTCAAGGCCGCCAGCGCAGAAGCGTCTTTGCCTGACACAGCGTGTGCTACGTCTTGCAGTGCCGCCGCGTCCAAAGGCACGCCGGCCAGCACGCCCCGCAGCACGCGTGCATCGGCCAAGTCCACGGTCAGCGCGGCAACCCCCGCATCGGCCAAAACATCGATGGCCAGCTCGACGATTTCCAGGTCCGCTTCAAGCCCAGCATGCCCAAAGAGTTCCGCGCCGAACTGCAGCGCCTCGCGCGAACCATGCAGCGCTTGGGGCCGCGTGTGGAGAACCGGCCCGCAATAACAAAGGCGCGTCACGCCTGCCCGGTTGAGCAAGTGCGCGTCGATACGTGCAGCTTGCGGCGTGGTGTCTGCGCGCAAGCCCAGCGAGCGGCCGCTGAGTTGGTCCACCAACTTGAAAGTATGCAGATCCAACTCACGTCCGGTACCGGACAGCAGCGATTCCAGGTGCTCCAAGAGCGGCGGAATAACCAGCTCAAACCCACGGCTGGCCGCTTGGTCGAGCATCCGGCGCCGCAAAATTTCGATGCGGCGCGCCTCGGCGGGCAGCACATCCGCAAGGTGCTCCGGCAATAGCCAAGCTCGAGACATGAAACACCACGTCGTTAAAAACGGAATTGTACCGGCCCAATGCCGACGCACCTGAGCGAGGTCGTGGGCTACTGCGGGCCAGCGGTCCAGGCCAGTAAGCGCCGGTACGGGCAGCCGTTCAGCGCAGACTCACCACGCCAAACAAGAGCAAGCCCGCCAGCACACTCAAGAGCCCAACAAAACGGAGCTGCCCATCGTGCAATTGCAGCATGCGCTCAAAAGTTTTACGCCAAGTGCCGGGGCTGATGAAGGGCAGCAGCCCTTCAATAACCAAAACCAGCGCCAGCGCACCCAGCAAACTGTCCACTCAAGGGCCTTGGAAATCAGCGCGAATTGGGTGCTACGCCACCGCCCCGCATGGTCTTGAAAAATTCGCTGCTGGGGTCGAGCACCATCATGTCCGACTTGTTGCGAAAACTCGCGCGGTAAGCTTCCAAGCTGCGGTAGAAATGAGCGAACTGCGCATCGCGGCCGAACGATTCGGCGTAGATGGCCGACGCTTTGGCATCGCCTTCACCCTTGATTTTCTGCGCATCGCGGTAAGCCTGGGCGATGATCACTTCGCGCTGGCGGTCGGCATCTGCGCGAATTTTCTCGGCTTCTGCTCCGCCCTGCGCGCGCAATTCGTTGGCCACTTGCTGGCGCTCGGACTGCATGCGGCGGTAGACCGCGTCGGTGATGTCGGCAACGAAGTCGACGCGCTTGATGCGCACGTCGATGATCTCAATACCGAAGGCCTTGGCTTCGTCTGCCAGACGCGCCTGCACATCGGTCATGACCTTCTCACGCGAATCCGACAACACGCCCCTAACGGTTCTCTTGGTGATCTCTTCGTTGAAGGCCGCCTGCACCACGGGGCTCAGGCGCGCTTCCAGATTGCGCATGTCGGTGCCGTTGTTGCGGATGAATTGCCGTGGCTCGGTGATACGCCACTTGACCAGCCAGTCAATGACCAAGCTCTTTTTCTCGGCCGTGAAGATTGGCCGGGTTTCAGGGCTGTCCAGCGTTTGCACGCGCTTGTCCAGGAACACGACGTTCTGGAAAGGCGGCGGCAGCTTGACCTTCAAGCCCGGCTCGGTGATGACTTCCTTGATTTCACCCAACGCATAGACCACGCCCACCTGGCGTTGATCGACGATAAAAAGTGTGGACGCGGCCAGCATCAGCGCCAGCAGTGCCGCCGAACCCAACATGCCAATTTTGTTCATGTGCAGGCTCCTTTCAACGGCCTTCGCGGTCACGCGACCGCGAGTTGTCCCGCGAGCGGGCATCGGTAGTGGGCGGCGCAACCGCCGGCGCAGGATCGGCCGCCGGCGCTGTCGACGATGCAGCCCCCGCCGCCGCGCCTTGCGCTTGCATCAGCTTTTCCAGCGGCAAGTAAAGCAGGTTGGAGCCACTTCGGCCATCAACCATCACCTTGGTCACGTTCGAGTAAACCTGTTGCATGGTTTCCAGATACAGCCGATCACGCGTCACCGCGGGCGCCTTCTGATATTCAGTCAGCACCGAGCGGAAGCGCTGGCCGTCACCTTCGGCTTGCGCAACGATGCGCTCGCGGTAACCTTCAGATTCTTCTTTAAGGCGGGACGCTGTGCCACGCGCTTTGGGAATCACGTCGCTGGCGTAGGCTTGGCCTTCGTTTTTCAGACGGTCGCGATCAGCGCCGGCTTTCACCGCATCATTGAAAGCAGCCTGCACCTGCTCGGGCACCTGTACGTTTTGCACGTTCACATTGGCCACGATGATGCCGGCGTTCAAGCGGTCCAGCTGCGATTGCAGGGACTTGCCCAAGTCAACCGCCAAAGCATCGCGCTGCTCATAGAGCACCGAATCGACTTTGTTGCGACCGACAATTTCGCGCACCGAAGATTCGGCCGCCTGTACCACTGCTTCGTCGGGCCGGTTATTCTCAAAGAGGTAAGCGCGCGCGTCCTTCAAACGGTATTGCACGGTAAACCGAATGTCGATGATGTTCTCGTCCATGGTGAGCATGGAGGAGTCACGCAGGCCCGTGGCTTGAGACACTGCTGAGCGGCCAATTTCGACCGAGCGCAGCTGGGTGACCGACACCGTTTCGTGCGCCTGGAACGGGTAAGGGAAGCGCCACTTGAAGCCGGCGTCCGTCGTGTGGCTGTAGCGGCCAAACGAGGTGACCACGGCCTGCTGCCCTTCTTGGACGATGAAAAAGCCGCTGCCAAGCCAGACCAGCGCAACCACGCCAGCAATCAAGCCAAAGCCGATGCCCGCGCTTTTCAGATTGGGCTGAAACTGCGGGCCACCGCTCGGGGGCGTGGGGTCGCTTCCGCGGTTACCACCCCGATTGCCGCCACCTTTACCACCGAACAGGCCATTGAGTTTGCGATTGAAATCGCGCCACAGTTCATCGAGGTCGGGCGGACCGTCTTTGCGGCCATTGCTGAGAATCAGCGTGGCACGCCGTCCCAGCGCTCGTGCGCGAGAGGCAAAGGTGTCAGGCAAGGGCTGCATGATGAAGAGGTAGAAAGTTCAGGTTAATTTGACGCGAAATCCGAAGCTTCGTCGGCTTCAGCCAGTTGCGGGCGCCGCGCACGCACATCGGCAGAGATCACTTCGCGCAGCGGCCCCAAACCCAGGCCTGTCAGCGCGCTGATGAAGACCCGGCATGACTTTACGCCGGGCGCAACCTCAATGACATCAACCAGCTCGTGGGGCTGCCGCGCAGCTTCGAGCTGATCGGCTTTGTTGTAGACCAGCACTTGCGGAATTTGTTCAGCACCAATGTCGATCAACACCCGCTGCACTTCGTCCATCTGCTCTTGAAGGTTGGGACTGGCGGCATCTACCACGTGCAAAAGCAGATCGGCTTCGGCAGCTTCCGACAGTGTGGCTTGAAAGGCTTCGACCAACTTGTGCGGCAGGTCGCGAATGAAGCCCACCGTGTCAGACAACGAGACCGAGGCTTGCGCATCCTGCAACCACAGGCTGCGCGTGGTGGTGTCGAGCGTGGCAAACAGCTGGTCGGCGGCCAAGGTTCTGGCCTTGGTCAAGGCATTGAACAAAGTGCTCTTGCCTGCGTTGGTGTAGCCCACCAGCGAGATACGGAAGACTCCGCGCCGTTCGCGCGAGCGGCGCTGTGTGCTGCGTTGGCGCTTGACCTTCTCCAGCCGCTGCTTCACAGACTTGATACGCTCGCCGATCATGCGGCGGTCCAACTCGATTTGGGTTTCACCTGGGCCACCGCGCAGGCCAATGCCACCCGATTGCCGTTCCAAGTGCGACCAGCGGCGAACCAGCCGGGTCGAGATGTATTGCAACTGTGCGAGCTCAACCTGAAGCTTGCCCTCGTGGCTTTGCGCACGTGCTGCAAAAATATCCAGAATCAAACCAGTTCGGTCCGACACTGCGACCCCGATGTGCCGCTCCAGGTTGCGTTGTTGCACAGGGCTGAGCGCTTGATCAAAAATCACGCCCTCAGCTTGGGTACCTGCCACCATCGCCTTGATTTCGTCAGCCTTGCCTGAGCCTACAAACAGCGCTGCATCAGGCGACTTGCGCCGAGCTGTGATCTTGGCCACAGGCTCATCGCCTGCGGAGATGGCCAGTTGGGCCAGCTCATCCAAGGATGCGTCAAAAGCCGCGGATCCGCCCAGGTCCACACCCACGAGCACCGCTCGCGGGGCAGCCCATGCGGGACCACGTTCAGCGGTGCTGGCGGCGCTCAAGGCGTGACGACGTCGGGCGCGTGGCTCAAGGTTTTATGAGCCTTGCTCGCCCGGTTCGTTGGCATGGAAGTTAACAGCGCGACCCGGCACCACCGTCGAAATGGCGTGTTTGTAGACCATTTGGGTCACGGTATTGCGCAGCAGCACGACATATTGATCAAACGACTCAATATGCCCTTGCAACTTGATTCCGTTCACGAGATAAATCGAGACCGGAATGTGTTCCTTGCGTAAAAGATTGAGGAACGGATCTTGAAGAAGCTGGCCTTTATTGCTCACGATATGCTCCGTGATGGTGAAGAAGAACACGTTATCACATGGGGCCATTCACCTGCCTTGCAAGGGCTTGGCATGGATGAGTTTTCCCAGCGTCATTTTTCGAACGGATTGTCCGACGACCGAAACTCGATGCGCATGGGCGTGCCCACCAGTTTGAAGTGCGCACGGAACCGTCCCTCCAGGAAACGCTTGTACGCGGCGGAGATGTGGTCCAGCGAATTGCCGTGAATGACGATGAGCGGCGGGTTCATACCGCCTTGGTGCGCGTAACGCATCTTGGGCCTGAAACGCCCTTCGCGCGGCGGCTGTTGGTGTTCAACCGCTTCAATCAGCAGCCGGGTGAGCACGGGAGTGGGCAACTTCGCCGTAGCCGATGCGTGAGCTGCCGCAATGGCTTTCCACACGGGGGCCAGGCCTTGGCGCCGCAAGGCCGAAATGCGCAGCACTTCGGCAAACCTGAAAAAGGCCAGTCGCTGCTCGACCGAGCGCTCCAGCATCTGGCGCTGGTAACTGTCGATGGCGTCCCATTTGTTGATAGCGACCACCACCGCGCGGCCTGACTCCAGGATGTAGCCGGCGATGTGGGCGTCCTGGTCGGTTACGCCCTGGGTGGCGTCGATGAGCAGCAGGACTACATTCGCGTCCGCAATGGCCTGCAAGGTCTTGACCACTGAAAATTTTTCGATGGCCTCGAAGACCTTGCCCTTGCGCCGCAGGCCAGCCGTGTCAATCAAGTCAAAGCGCTGGCCGTCGCGCTCAAAGGGCACGTGAATGGCATCGCGCGTGGTGCCGGGCTGGTCGAAGGCCACAAGGCGCTCTTCGCCCAACCAGGTGTTGATGAGCGTGCTTTTGCCCACGTTCGGGCGGCCGGCAACAGCCAAACGAATGGGCGCGTTCTCGTCGAGCCCGACTTCGGCGTCGTCGTCTTCTGGGAAGTCGAAGTGCGCCAGCGCCGCTTCAGTCAGGCTCCGAATGCCTTGGCCGTGCGCAGAAGACACGGGCAAGGGCTCGCCAATGCCCAGTTCAAAAAACTCGCCCAGCAAGGGCGAGTCGACCATGCCTTCGGCTTTGTTGACCGCAAGGATGATGGGCTTGCGCTGGGTGCGCAAAAAATTGGCGATGTCGTGGTCTTGAGCGGACAGGCCCGCGCGGATGTCGACCACGAAAATGACCGCGTCAGCCTCCGCCACGGCCTGCTTGGTCTGTTTCGCCATTTCCATGACGATGCCGCTAGGCTTTTCGGGTTCGAAGCCACCGGTGTCAATGACGATAAATTCGCGCTGACCGAGCTTGGCATCGCCATAGTGGCGGTCTCGTGTCAGGCCCCCAAAGTCGGCCACGATGGCGTCGCGGCTCTTTGTCAGCCGATTGAAGAGCGTTGACTTGCCAACATTAGGCCGGCCAACGATCGCGATGACCGGTTTCATGAAGTCTGGTTCCTAGTCCGGCCGAAACGCGAACAAGCCGCCCGCACGCGTGGCCACCAGCAAGGTGGTGCCTGACAGAACCGGCGCACCCACCACCGGCGAGCCATCGGTGGGCAAGCGCAGCGCTGGCTGGCCGGTTTCACGGTCCAGGAAGTGCACTTGGCCCTCTACGTCGCCCACAACAACGGTTTTGCCGGCTCCAAGAAAACCACTCAAGCTGCGAAAGAGCAGGCGCTCGTTGGTCCAGGCCAGGTCACCTGAAGCTTGTTTGTAGGCCGTGATACGGTCGGATGCATCAGCGCCGACGACCACTTGGCTATCACCACCCACCGCCTGCACGCCACCCATGTTGCGAGTCCACAGCAGGTTGCCTTTGGCGGCATCGACACAGCCCACAGTGGACTGAAAGGCACGCACACAAAGTGCCGAACCCACGCGCAAAGGTGGCCCGACCAAATCGGCCAAACGTTCAACTTCATTGCTGCCACGCGGCGTGGCCAAAGCGGTCTCCCAGCGGACCGTGCCTTTCAGCGGGTCCACGCCGGTCAAGCGCGGACCCTGGCCGACGATGAGCGTGTCTCCCACAGCCGTCAACACGCCTGCTTGGCCGAGCGTCAGGGCATCGCCCGGGCGCTGCATCACCCACAGGCGCCGGCCGTCCAGAAGGTCAAAGGCGTGCACCACGCGGTCCACGGTCATGACAAAAACGCGCTCACCGGCCACCAAAGGTGCCGTCACTGAGCGCGCCGGCAGCCGCGCGCGCCACAGCTCGCGGCCCGCATCGAGCGCAACCAAGTCGTTGCCAACGGTCACGACAGCCGCGTAGCGGCCATCGCTGCCCACGCCGGCACTCAGCTTCTGACCCACACCGCCGCGCCACAGCTCGCGCCCCGTGGCCGCCTCCAGCGACATGACCGTGCCGTCGTTGCCCGCGAGCACGAAGCGGCCGTCACGCGCAGCGATGACCAGCGGAAAATTGATGCCATCCACCTTGGCCTGCCACACCTGCTTGCCCGTGATCGTAGGCGCCACGTTTTCCAGCGCGGTAGGCTTGGGGCGATCCGTGCCACAAGCTGAAAGGCCCGCCAGCAACGCTGCAGCGGCCAACACCACCCCTAAGCCCCTGGCGCTGAGGGCTGGAGCCCGCGAGATGGCGGTGGCAACTGCCTTCACGGTTGAACCCCGGACGCCGGCTGCGGCGGCGCGGCCAGAACCGTCAGCTTCGCTTCAATCAGACGGCGGTATTCAACGGTTTCGGGCATGGCCTTCCACGCCGCCTGCAGGGCGGCAACGGCCTCGGCTCTTTTGCCTTGCGCCAGCAGTATGTCACCGCGGCGGTCAGCCACCAAGGCTGCAAAGGTGGGCGCCTTTGCGTTGTCCAGCGCCTTCAACGCCTCGTCGTATTGTTTGGCGTCGAGCAAGATGCCGGCCAGACGAATCTGCGCCACGGTTCGATACTCTTCTTCCGCCGCACCCTGCGCCACCCAATTCAGGGTGGCCTTGGCGTCGTCAGGTTTATCTTTTTCGATTTGCAGCTTGGCCAGCGTCAAAGCCGCTTGTGGGGTCGAAACCGCTCGGGGGTAGCGCTCTTTGAGTTCGGTGAAAAGGCGTCCCGCTTTGTCAAGCTCGCCCTGCTGCACGGCTTTTTCAACTTCTTCGTACAGCGCGCCGGCCTTGTTGCCTTGGTCGCGTTGGTACCACTGCCAGCCGTTCCAAGCGGCAAAGCCAGCCAACACGGCCGTGATGACCCACGTGGTCAAGTTGCCATATTGCTTCCAGAACGCTTTGAGAGCGTCAAGCTGCTCCTGCTCTTGCAGGTCGAGTTGTGTAGCCATGACTGATGGAATGAGAAAGACCTGGGATTATGCGTTGCGCAATTCGGCCGCCCAAACAGCGGCCTCTGACAAATTGCGCAGCACCTGGGCGCCTGTGCTGTCATTGCCCGCTCGCAGGGCCTTGATAGCAACTTGACCGGCCGCCAATTCGTCACCACCAAATATCAGCGCCACACGGGCACCGCTGGCATCGGCTTTTTTGAACTGAGACTTCATGCTGCCCGCGCCGGCGTGCATGAGCACCGAAACACCCGCCGCGCGCATGGTTTCCAAGACCGGCATCACCACACTCGAGGTGCTTGCGTCAGGAATCACGGCGTAGACATCGGGCGCGCTGGCCGGCGGCGTGAGGCCCACCGCTTCGAGCAGCAGCAGCAAGCGCTCGATGCCCAGGCCAAAGCCCACGCCCGGTGCCGGCTTGCCGCCCAATTGCTCGATCAACTGGTCATAACGCCCACCGCCGCAGACCGTGGCCTGCGCGCCCAGGTGCGGCGTGACCCACTCAAAAACCGTCAAGTTGTAGTAGTCCATACCCCGCACCAAGCGCGGGTTGATGGTGTACGCCAAACCGGCTGCATCCAGGATGGCGCGCACGCCGTTGAAGTGCACGAGCGAGGCGTCACCCAGATAGTCCATCAAGCGCGGTGCCGCATCCACAAGCTCGGCCATCGCCGGGTTTTTGCTGTCCAGAATGCGCAAGGGGTTGCTGTGCAAGCGGCGTTTGGCGTCTTCATCCAGCTTGTCGGCATGGGCTTCGAAGTGGGAAATCAACGCGGCCCGGTGTGCCAAGCGCTCGGCGGCTTGCCCCAAGCTGTTGATTTCGAGCCTGACATGCTGGCCAACAACCAGCCCAAGTTCACGCCACAAGCTGCGCACCAGCAAAATCAGTTCGGCATCCACGTCGGGGCCGGCGTGGCCGAAGGCTTCCGCGTCCAGCTGGTGGAACTGCCGGTAGCGCCCTTTTTGCGGGCGCTCATGGCGGAACATGGGCCCCATTTGCCAAACGCGAAGCGGTCCGTTGTAAAGCGCGTTGTGCTCGTTGATGGCCCGCACCATGCCGGCTGTGGCTTCGGGGCGCAGCGTCAGGCGATCGCCGTTCATGCTGTCTTCGAAGGAGTACATCTCCTTTTCGACGATGTCCGTCACTTCGCCCAAACCACGGACGAACAACGCCGTGGGTTCCACCACGGGCGTGCGCATGGCTTGGTAGCCGTAACGCGCCATCACGCGGCGCACGGTTTCTTCAAACCACTCCCAACGCGCCGATTCCGGCGGCAGGATGTCGTTCATGCCTTTGACGGCTTTCAGCAGGTCAGCCATGGGTTGTCGCGGCTCTGGGCCGCTGCAGGTTCAGTCAATACGGTAGTGCAGGCGAGCAGGCCGCCGGCGATGTTCCGCCGGCTTCAATCAGCGTCAATGGGCTGCGCTGACACTGCCAAAACGGCGTTCAATGTAGGTCGCCACGATCTGGTGAAACTCGTCGACGATGCCTTCGCCGCGCAGGGTCATGGCTTTCTCGCCATCGATGAACACCGGCGCCGCCGGCGCTTCGCCTGTACCCGGCAAGCTGATGCCGATGTCGGCATGCTTGCTTTCGCCCGGCCCATTGACGATGCAGCCCATCACGGCCACCTTCAGTGTTTCAACGCCCGGATAACGGGATTTCCAAACCGGCATCATGGCGCGTAAGTGATCGTCGATTTGTTTGGCCAATTCTTGGAACGTGGTGCTGGTCGTGCGGCCACAACCCGGGCATGCCGTGACACTGGGGTTGAAGGTGCGCAAGCCCAGGGACTGCAGAATCTCCAGCGCTACCAGCACTTCTTGCGTGCGCGCCTCGCCAGGCTGCGGCGTCAAGCTCACGCGAATCGTGTCGCCAATGCCTTCTTGCAGCAGGATGCCCATGGCCGTGGCCGAAGCCACAGTGCCCTTCGTGCCCATGCCCGCTTCGGTCAAACCCAGGTGCAGTGGGTGGTCAGTGCGCGCGGAAAGCCCACGGTACACGCTGATGAGGTCCTGCACGCCACTAACCTTGCAACTGATAAGCACCTGCTCGCGCCGCATACCCAGGCGTACAGCCTCTGCCGCCGACTGCAAGGCAGACTCCATCAGCGCCTGGTACATCACCTGCTTGGCATCCCAGGGTTGAGCACGCAAAGCGTTTTCGTCCATCATGGCGGCCAACAGGTCTTGGTCCAGGCTGCCCCAGTTGACGCCGATGCGCACCGGCCGGTCATATGCCAGCGCGGCCTCGATCATCTGGCCGAATTGCAGGTCTTTCTTTCGCCCGCGCCCAACATTGCCCGGATTGATTCGGTACTTGCTCAGCGCGCGCGCGCAGTCCGGGAACTCTTTGAGCAGCGTGTGGCCGTTGTAGTGAAAGTCGCCGATCAGGGGCACATCGATACCCATGCGGTCCAGCTGCTCGCGGATGTACGGCACCGCTTTGGCGGCCTCAGGCGTATTGACCGTGATGCGCACCAATTCAGAACCGGCCACTGCCAGCTCCTTGACCTGCACGGCCGTTTCGATGGCATTCACGGTGTCGGTGTTGGTCATGGACTGCACACGCACCGGTGCATCACCGCCCACCGTCACGACACGCGAGCCCCATACCACTCGCGCTTGCAGCGACTTGCGCGCGCGCGGCGCCGAAGGTTCGATCCAAGCCGGGTCTTGAGCTGAAGCCATGAGAGGAATGTCCTTGAAAGCCTGTTTCAGTTCAGCACCACGCGCGCGACGTTGCCACGCATCAAAGGCACGAGGTCCACGGGTTCACCACGAAACGTGAGCTTGGCGGCCGTTGCGTTGCCCACTTTGAGTTTCAAGGGCAATTTTTGGTCGAAGTTCATCACTTCGCCAGGTTGAATGGTCCGCATGCAAACCACCGTACCCGTGCCGTCAATGGCCTCCAGCCAGACCGGTTCGCTCACCACCACAGTGGCGCCCAGTGCTGAAGGAACGCCGGCCGAAGTGGCACCGGGCAACGCAATGGCGGGGTCAATGGTCGCCACCGATGTTGAGGCAGCCGGCGCGGTCAAGATCGCCGTTGCGGACGGACCTGCTGCCGCTCCGGCACCGGCACCGACACCGGGCACTGCGCCAACCGGCACGGACGGGCTATAACCTACTGAAGGCTGCGCGGCAGCTCCGGGCGCAGCAGAAATGTCGGCACTGGTCGCGCCCGGCGTGGCCGATCGCGGCGTCAAAGTTGCTGACTGCCGATACGGCCAGTACAGCAGCAGTGCAGCAGCGGCCAGCAAGGCCAAGCCAGCCCACACCAAGGGCGCACGCGGCAGCAAAGCACTGAGTTCATTGGACGATGGACGTCCCTTGAAGGGTGTGTTGAGCCCCTCGCCGACTGATTCCAAACCAGCCGCTGCCGTCGCGGGCGGCAGCAGCGCCAGCACGGGTTGTGGGTCCATCTTCAGCGCGCGAGCCACCGTTTGCGCCAGCGCGCGGGTGAATGCGGCGTCGGGCAGCTCGCTGTAGCGGTCGCCCTCCAGCGCGTCCAGCTTGCGCGAAGAGATTTTGATGGCCGCAGCCAAAACCGCAATGTGGACGCCCTGCTGCTCGCGCGCAGCGCGCAATAAGGACCCGGCGGTGGCAGCCTGCGGTGGCAGCGCAGCGCTGCTGCTTGTATCAGTCATCAAACTGACCTTTGTCAAACTGCAGCGCTTGTGGCGACTGCGGAAAGCGCTCGCGAAGATCTTGACCCAATTGCCGAACCCCGCCCGCGTTGCCCAGGCGGTTTTCGATGCGCATACCCAACCACAGGCTTTGAGCGTTAGCGGTTTCGCGCCGCAGGTTGACGCGCCGGATGTAAAACCGAGCGCGCTCGTAGTCGCCCAAGCGATACAAGACATCGCTCAGGTTGTAGGCCGTTGCGAGGTTGGTGGGGTCAAGCTCGAACGCGCGGGCCAGTGTGTTCTCTGCCCGTCGCAACTGCCCCGCGTTGGCTTGGCAAGCGCCCTGAGCCAGCATGGTGCGAGAAAAACTGCGGTACTGCGGCAAAGCGAGCGCACCCGTGAATTGTTTGTCGGCCTCGTCAAAACGCCGCCGCTGGCACAAAAACCAGCCGTAGTTGTGCAGGATATCGCCGTCTTGCGGCGCGAGGGCCATGCCGCGTTTGAAGCTGGCTTCAGCCAGTTCGGGCTCTTGCAGTTCCGCGTAAATCAGGCCGCGCAGGTTCAAGGCTTCGGGCAAGTCGGGCCGCGCTTCGAGTGCTTGTTTGACTTCATCCAGCGCCGTGCTCAACTGATTGCGGGCGAAATATGCGGCCGCCAATTCGAGCCGCGCCTGCGCGCGCCGGTCGGCATTGGTTTGGTCAGACGCCGTACGCAGGTCGGTCTTGGCATCGGGCAAGGGCGCCACGCCGCAGCCCACCAAGGCTGCGGACGTCAAGGAAGCGACCACCCAGGCGGCCACCCAAGCAAGCACCCCAGTGACCCGCATCGCCCGCCATGTGCAGCTTGACCTCATCGCCGAAGGCCTTCCGGTTCACGCGGTGCAGCCACGGGTAAACGGCGCATGCGGTGGAGCACTTGGGTTCGGTCTTGGACCTCGCCCGCCAGTTGGCCGCAGGCGGCATCGATATCGTCGCCGCGCGTTTTGCGCACGGTCGTGACGATGCCTGCGTCTTGCAATAGACGGGCAAATGCCTGCACACGCTCGGGTGCTGAGCGTTTAAGACCTGAAGCGGGAAAGGGGTTGAATGGGATCAAATTCAGCTTGCAGGGCACGGCGGGGGCTTGCATGGCCGATTTCCCACGCACCAGGCGAATCAATTCGTGCGCATGCTCATCGGTGTCATTGACGCCGTCCAGCATGCAGTATTCGAAGGTGATGAAGTCGCGTGGGGCTGCGGGCAAATAGGCCGCGCAGGCAGCCATCAAGGCCTGCAGCGGGTATTTCCGGTTCAGCGGCACCAATTGGTCGCGCAAAGCGTTGTTGGGCGCGTGCAGAGACACCGCCAGGGCAACAGGGCAGTCCTCACGCAGCCGGTCGATCATGGGCACAACACCTGAGGTCGACACCGTCACCCGGCGACGTGAAAGCCCGTACGCATGGTCGTCCAGCATGATGCGCAGCGCAGGCAGCAACGAGCTGTAGTTTTGCAGCGGCTCGCCCATGCCCATCATCACCACGTTGTCGATAGCGCGCTCGCCCGCCTGCAGGCCCAAACGTCGGCGCAGGCCGTGCTCGGCAAACCAAAGCTGGGCCAAGATTTCTTCCGCAGCCAAGTTGCGGCTGAAACCTTGGTGCCCGGTAGAACAGAAACGGCAGCCCACCGCGCAGCCTGCTTGGGACGACACGCACAGCGTGCCCCGGTCACTTTCGGGAATGAATACCGCTTCAACCGCATTGCCGGCGCCAACATCAAACAACCATTTGATGGTGCCGTCGGCCGATACATGCTCACTGAGGACCGGCAGCGCGGCGATGGACGCCACGCCCGTCAATTTGCTGCGCAGCGACTTTGCCAGGTCGGTCATCAGCGCGGGGTCACTGACACCGCGCTGGTGTATCCAACGGAACAGTTGCACCGCGCGGAACCGCTTTTCGCCCAGCCCCTCGCACAACGCGGTCAGCCCATCCAGATCGAGACCGAGAAGGTTGACCATGGCCTGCATGGGTGCCGGGGGAGCGCCAGCCGTCAGCGGCTGTAAACGTTCATGCCTGGGAAAAAGAAGGCGATTTCGCCGGCTGCTGTGTCAGGCGCGTCAGAGCCGTGAACGGCGTTGGCGTCGATGCTGTCAGCAAAGTCGGCCCGAATCGTGCCTTTGTCGGCCTTCTTGGGGTCGGTAGCGCCCATGAGCTCGCGGTTTTTGGCGATGGCACCCCGGCCTTCCAGCACCTGGATCATCACCGGGCCGGAAATCATGAATTTGACCAAGTCGTTGAAGAACGGGCGGGCCTTGTGCACAGCGTAAAAAGCTTCTGCTTCGCCACGCGACAGATGGGCCATTTTGGCGGCAACGACCTTCAGGCCAGCGCCTTCAAAACGGGCATAGATCTGGCCGATGACATTCTTCGCCACGGCGTCGGGCTTGATGATCGACAGCGTGCGTTCGATGGTCATGAAAAATTCTCCTAAACAATTCAACAAAAGACGGGAAAACCCGGCATTCTACGGTGCGGGCGGGCTTTCGGACCGAGCCGCCGCTCAGCGCCCGCCGCCCCCGGCCGAGCCGCCACCGCTGCGCCCTCGGCCACCGCCACCTCCACCGCCTTGCTTAGGCCCGCCACGCCCGCCTCGGCCACCGCCGCCACCGCGTTGTTTGTTGTGAAAGGCGTCACCGCCGATGTAACCCACCGCCGTGCGCATGGGGTCGGGTTGACCGCCTGAGGCCGACTTGCGCGGCGCCTGTCCTGTGTTGCGCCGGCCACGCCCGCCACCGCCACCGCCACCTCCGCCGCCACCCGGTTTGCCACCGCCCGATTTGGGCGAGGAGGCGAAGCGTTTGTCGTAGGTTTGTTGCAGCGGATTCGGAATGGGGCCGTCTTCGCTGTACTCGCGCTGCGGCCGGCGTTCGCTTTGGATCGCCCGCTTGTCGTAGGTTTGTTGAAGCGGATTGGGAATCGGGCTGTCGTCGCCCAGTTCGCGCGGACGCTGGCGCGACTGCTGGAAGGCCCGTTTGTCGTAGGTTTGCTGCAGCGGGTCGGGAATGGGGCCGATGTTGTCGAGGTGCTCGTTGTCACCATAGTCGGGCACAGCAAATCCGCGCTCGCGCCGCTGCCCTTGCCCCTGCCCTCCGCCTTGCATCGGGCCTTCACCGCGCCGACCATCCCGGCCGTCTCGGCCCCGGTTACCGCCGCCGCCCCGTTTGCCGCCGCGCCGGTCATCAGGCCCCTGGCCACCGCGTGTGTCACGCGTTTCGCGAGGGCCACGGTCGCGCTGCGCGTTGGAACCACGAGGGCCTCTGGCGCTACGCTCGGGCATGCCCGTAGCGTCTTGCAGCGCTTTCAAGTCATCGACGCCTAAATCCACCCACACGCCGCGCCGCAGGCCACGGGGCAACACCACGGAGCCGTAGCGGATGCGGATCAATCGGCTGACAGCCTTGTGCACGCTGTCAAAGAGCTTGCGAACTTCGCGGTTGCGCCCTTCAGTGATGACGACGCGGTACCAGTGGTTCACACCTTCACCACCGCCGTCCGCAATGCTGCTGAACGCGGCCGTTTGCCCGTCAATGCTCACGCCTTGCAGCAACTGCTCGCGTTCATCGTCCGTCAAGGTGCCCAGCACCCGCACGGCGTATTCACGCTCCACGCCAAAACGCGGGTGCATCAAGCGGTTGGCCAGGTCACCCGAGTTCGTAAACAGCAACAGGCCTTCGGTGTTGATGTCCAAACGGCCCACCGATTGCCACTTGCCGTGCGGCAGGCGTGGCAGGCGGCGAAATACCGTCGGCCGCGCCTGCGGGTCGTCATGGGTTACCACTTCGCCAACGGGTTTGTGGTACGCCAAAACACGTGGCGCCGAAGGCGTAATCCGAACGCGAATCGGCTTGCCGTCGACGGTGATGCGGTCACCCACGCGGATGCGCTGCCCCACATGCGCCGCTTGCCCGTTCACCATCACCCGGCTGTCGGCAATCATTTGCTCGAGGTCCCGCCGCGAGCCCACGCCCGACTGCGCCAGCACTTTTTGCAGCTTGGGCGCATCGGCATCCGGCAAGAGCACACGCCGGCCGTTTTCTGGGCGGGCCTGGTCGGCAAAGGGCTGCGACTGACCAGCCGATTCGATGTTCTCATCCGCTTCACCGGCCTCACCAGTGCCATCGGCTCCACCGGCCTGGGCTTGCGCTCGCGGTTCGGAATCCATCACCGGTGTGGCCGCAGCCGCGCCGACGTCCGGCAAAGACAAGTCCAGATCCAGGGCAGGTGCAGCAGCGGCCGTAACGACGTCCGCGCGAGGCGCCGCACTGTCTGGATCGACGGCAGCTACCGCCTCGGCTGCGGCCTCCGCTGCGGCGTCATACACGCCTGACAGCACATCGGCGAACAGCTCGTTGACATCGGTTGCTGGCAAGTTGGCGGGTGGCGGCAAGGGTTCAGAACCCGCTTCGGCCGGACCTTGCGCGTTGCCCTCGGCATCGACATCGCCTTCAGCACCGCGTTGACCACCACGCCGGTTGCGGCGGCGGTTGCGATGGCGCTTACGGCGCGGTTCGCCGCCATCGTCGGAAGCGGGGCTTGAAGTACCTTCGGCATGCGTGGACTCAACCGACGAGTCGCCGCCTTGCGCGCCGCTTGATGTTGAAGATCGGGGCTCTTGAGCGCCTTCCTGCGGCGCCGCAGTGTCTACAGCGGCCGCTGCCGGTGCACCGCCCTCGGCGTCCACCTTGGGTGTACGGCGCCGGCGGGGTCGACGTGCGGCTTTATCAGCCGCCTCGTCACTGCTGGCCTCGGACAAGGGTGCCGAGTCGTCCGGCTGCTTGGGTTCAGTCATGTCCGTTGTGTGCTTCAGGGTTGTCGAGTTCGACGGTTGCGCCGGGGCTGGCGGGTGGCTCTTGATCGTCTGGCAGTGGGTCGTTTGCACCCTCTGGCGCGCTGGTTTCAGCGCCTTCCAGCAAGGGCAACAGTGACGACTGCGGGTCCGACGTCAAGGCCGCCAAATGGGCCTCGCCATCAGGGCTGCTCTTAGCTTCACCCAAGAGGTCCAGCTCTGGCAGTTGTTCCAGGCTGGACAAACCCAGGTCGTCTAGAAAGTGGCGCGTGGTGGCATACAGCGCAGGACGGCCAGGCGATTCACGGAAACCAATGGCTTCGATCCAGCCGCGATCTTCAAGCTGCTTGATGATTTGCGTGGTGACGGTAACGCCGCGAATGTCTTCGATATCGCCGCGCGTTACAGGCTGTCGGTAGGACACGATAGCCAAGGTTTCCATCACAGCGCGTGAGTATTTAGGTGGCTTTTCAGGGTGCAGGCGGTCTAGAAACTCGCGCATTTCAGGCCGGCTTTGGAAGCGCCAACCACCGGCCAGTGCAACTAGTTCAACCCCTCGGCCTTCCCAGTCGCGCGCGAGCTCGTCCAGCATGGTGCGCAGCGTGTCGTTGCCAACTTCATCTTGGAACAGCACGCGCATCTCGCGCACAGCCATGGGCGCCTGAGCACAGATCAGCGCTGTTTCGAGCACACGTTTGGCCTCTTGGGTATTCATGAAATGCAGTGCGATTCGATGGTGTCGGGTGCAGCCGTTGCAGCAGGGGCAAGGGTTGCCGTTTTGCGTTGACCTGCATCGCCCGGCTCTCGCTGGGCGTTGACAAAAACATGCTCTGTTGGGATCAGTGAGATCGGCGGCTTGCTGCGCCGCAACGTTCAAGCCACTGCTTGCAGGCTGATCTCAGACTTGAGAGTTCGCCCACCCAGCTGGGCGCCGAAACAAGGGTCCGGAGGTTCCGAGAACGGCTCGCTACACACAAAGCGCGGGTTCATCGCTAACCTTTAGCTGCGCATTGTAGCGCCCAACGCGGGCGCTGACCGCAGGTCGACGCCAGCGCCCACGTCTGGCCTTCGGGAGCGTCAAGGCCCCGCTACGGCTTGCCAAGCTCGCTGGAAATCAGCCGGAAAGGGCGCCTCGAAGTCCAGCCGTCTGCCGTCCGCCGGGTGCTTGAAGCCCAGCTTCCAGGCGTGTAGAGCCGGGCGCTCCATCTGCAGTGCCGGCCTTCCGCCGTACAAAGTGTCGGCAACCAGAGGAAGGCCGGCCTGCGACAGGTGCACCCGAATTTGGTGTGTGCGCCCGGTGTGCAGGCGGCACAACACCGCACTGACACCTTGCCCCAGATGCAGCCGCTGCACATCCGTGCGCGCGGGTTTGCCAGAGGTCACCACCGCCATGCGCAGGCGTGAAGCCGGGTCGCGGCCGATGGGCCCTTCAAAAGTGCGCTGCTCGGGCACCAGTTCGCCGTGCGCCAGCGCTGCGTATTCACGCTTGACTTCGCGGGCTGCAATGGCGCGCACCAGCTCGGTCACTGCCGGCAGCGTTTTTCCCACCACCATCAATCCCGTGGTGCCTTTGTCCAAGCGGTGCACGATGCCGGCGCGGGGCAGCAGAGCTGCTGCCGCGTGATAGGCCAGCAAGCCGTTAAGCAAGGTACCAGACCAGTTCCCTGCCCCCGGGTGCACCACCAAGCCTGCCGGCTTATCAACGACTAACAGGTGCTCGTCTTCAAAGACGATGGACAAGGCCATGGCTTCGGGCTTGTAGGCCAAAGCCTGCGCCGTGGGAACCAAGTCCACATCAAGCTGCTGCCCCGCTTTGATGCGCCGTGATGACTGCGTACAGACTTGGCCGTCCACACGCACACGGCCCTGTTCAACCAGCCCTTGCAGATGGCTGCGCGAAAACTCAGGCGCGCACTGCACCAACAGCCGGTCCAGGCGTTGGCCATGCATGGCCAGCGTGGCCGTCAGCCGGCGGCACTCCACCGCCGCGTCGAGGTCGTCCGGCTTGGGGCCGTCCCTATAATCTGGGCTCTCTGTCACCTGGGTTGGCCAATGCGCCGACTTGTCGCCATGTCGAATTTAGGAAGCTGGGGCCTGCGGGCCATCATGGTCGTAGCGCTCACAGCGTTGGCGGCATGCAGTTCCACCGACAAGCGCGCCCTGGCAAACGACCCGAATCGATTGTATTCAGAGGCCAAGGACGACTTGAGCAGCGGCAGCTACGACCGGGCCATCAAGAGCCTTGAAAAGGTTGAAGCGCTGGCGTCGGGCACCTTGCTGGGGCAACAAGCGCTGCTTGACATGGCCTACGCGCAATGGAAGACCGGCGAGCGCGTGACCGCTTTGGCCACCACCGATCGCTTCTTGCGCCTGCACCCGTCAAGCCCCGCGCACGACTACGCGCTGTACCTGCGCGGCCTGATCAATTTCAACGACGACCTGGGCCTGTTCGGCAAGATCGCCGGCCAACGCTTGTCGGAACGTGACCAACGCGCCTCGCGCGAAGCCCACCAGAATTTCCGTCAACTGGTCGAGCAATACCCTGAATCCAAATACACGGACGATGCGCGCGTGCGCATGGACTACATCGTCAACACCTTGGCCGACCATGAGGTTCAAGTGGCCCAGTACTACTACCGTCGAGGTGCCTACTTAGCGGCGGCCAACCGCGCCAAACAAGCCGTGGCCGAGTACCCACAGGTACCCAGCATCAGCCAAGCGCTGGTTCTGATGGTGCTCAGCTACGACCGCTTGGGCCTGCAAGACTTGCGTGACGACGCGCAGCGTGTGCTGAAGAAGAATTTTCCTGACCGCGAGGTTTCGCTGGACGCCACGGCGGGCAAACCGTGGTGGCGTCTCTGGTAGGTTCGCTGGCGGCCTTCGTTGGGCGGGCTCAATGCGCCGCCGCAAGCACACTCAGCCAAGCCAAGGCTTCAGCCTCTTCGCTCAGAGCCGTCATCGGCGGCAAGGCTGCACGCAGGCGCGCACCATAAGGCATCTGCGCCATTCGCGGGTCGCACACTACCAGCAAGCCCTGGTCACTTTCCGTCCGGATGAGTCGACCACCGCCTTGTTTGAGCGCGATGGCGGCTTCTGCCACAAAGTGCTCTTGAAAGGCATTGCCGCCACGGTCTTCAATCTGTTTGACCCTTGCCTCCACCAGCGGGTCGTTGGGCGGTGGGAAGGGCAATTTGTCGATCAACACACACTGCAGCGCGTCGCCGGGCACGTCAATGCCTTCCCAAAAGCTCTGTGAACCCAGCAAAACTCGGCCTCGTCCATCGCCAAAGTTTTGCATCAATGCGCGCCTTGGTTGAGTGCCCTGAACCAGAACGTCCATGTTCACAGCGGCGTTGGCCAGTTGTTGGCGCAGCGCGTCGGCAATCAAGGGCAGCACGCGCAGCGTGGTGGTCAGCACAAAGCAGCGGCCATTCAGCGCCAGCGCGCAGCGCGCCGCCAGCTCTCCGACTGCCGCCGCATGTGCGCTGTCATTGGGCTTGGGAAAGCGCTTGGGAATCCACAGCCGCGCTTGCACAGGGTAGTCAAATGGGCTGCCCACTTTGAGGGCGCGTGCGTCCTCCAAGCCGGCGCCTTGCACAAACCAGCTCAGCGCCGCGTCGTCGCCCAGCGTGGCCGACGTAAAAACCCAAGCCTTGCTGGCCTTGCGACGCTGCTCGCTGAGCATGTCTCGAATATCGAGTGGCGACTCCACCAGGCGCACGCTGTTGGGTGAGAGGTCGATCCAGCGCACGCGTCCAGCAGGCGCCGGCTGGGCAAACCGATCACACAGACCCCTAACCTGCACCATGCGTTGCAGCAGGCGATCAAAGTCAGGGCTGGCTCCTTCGACGGCCAACAATGCGGGCTCCAGCGCGCCTGCTGCTTCGGCCAACCGAGCCAATGCGGGCTGAAAACCCGCGACTTCTGAGCGCTCGCGCCAGCGCAGTTTGATGATGCCGCGCACATCGCGCAGCGGCCCCGCACACACCAGGCGCAGTTCGCGCGCCGCCGTTTCCAGCTCGCCACAAAGAGCTTGCCAGGGCTGCAGGCCGCGCGCATGTTGTAGGCCCGCAGCCAAGACGTCGCGGCACAGGTCCAACAGTTGCCCCGCAGCCAGTTGGGTGCCCAAAAACTGAAGACCTGCATCGACCAGCTGGTGGGCTTCGTCAAACACCACGGCTTCGACCGAAGGCAAGAGCTCGGATACACCGCTGTCACGCAGCGCCAGGTCGGCAAAAAACAGGTGGTGATTGACGACCACGACATCGGCGGCCATGGCTTCGCGGCGGGCCTTGACGACATGGCATTCCACAAAACGCGGGCACTCCGCGCCCAGGCAGTTGTCGCGCGTCGAAGTCACCAAGGGGATGACGGGTGATCGGTCGTCCAGGCCGTCCAGTTCAGCCAAGTCGCCGCTGCGGGTTGCGGGCGCCCAGGCCTCCACGCGGGCCAGCGCACGCACAGCCCAGCGGTCTGGCAGTTCGGCCGTTTGGCGCGCCTGCTCCAGCCGGTGCAGGCACAAATAACTGCCCCGCCCTTTCAGCAGCGCCAGGCGCACAGGCACACCCAAGGCTGCCTTCAGGCGCGGCAGGTCGCGCAGGAAAAGCTGGTCTTGCAGGCTCTTGGTGGCTGTGCTGACCAATGCGCGCTGGCCACTGAGCAACAACGGCACCAGGTAGGCAAAGGTTTTCCCCACGCCAGTGCCCGCTTCCACCACCAGGCTGCCCTGAGTCTCCAAAGCCACCGCCACGGCACGCGCCATGGCGTCCTGTGCTGCGCGTGCGCGATAGTGAGGGTCGCTGGCAGCCAGTGCACCACCGGGACCCAAAGCCCAGCCGGCATGGGCGGCCAAATCGCTGGATTCGAGCGCAGCGCCGGGCTCGTTTTCGCCGGGTTCGCTCAGGCGGGCTCCGGCGGGTCAAGTTCAACTTCGAGCCGCGCGATCTGATCGCGCAAGCCGAGGCGCCGTTTTTTGAGCCGCCGCAGCATCAGGTCGTCCAGTGGGTGGTCAGCAACGGCGCGGTCGATGAGGCTGTCCAAGTCTGCATGCTCGATGCGCAGTTCGATCAGGCGCCGTTCCGGCGAATGCAGATTGCTGTCCATCAACTCAAGGGCTCTGTGCCCGGTCCTACAAAGGTGTGGCCCGAGTTTATAGTGAAGGCTCATGGCCACTTCAAACCCCGCACACCGTTTGACCGCAGGCACCGCCTTGCACAAGGGGGACAGGGCTTATCAACAAGACCAGGTGGTGATCCTGCCGCACCCGCGTGAATCTGGTTGCGTGTTGGCCGTGTTGGCTGACGGCATGGGCGGTAAAAGTGGCGGGCGTAAAGCGGCAGATCAGGTGCAACTGACGGCGCAACAGCTGTTTCACAGCTACGTACCGGCTCTGGACAAGCCGCTGGACTTGCTCGCGCGCTTGGTGACTGAGGCGCATCTGATGATCAAGTTGACGGCGATCTCCGCTGAAGAGGAGCCGCACAGCACGGTGGCGGCTTTCATGGTGTTGCCGGATCGTTCGGCGCATGTGGTGCACGCCGGCGATTCGCGCGTCTACTACTTCCGGCGCGGCGAGCTCGTGCGGCGCACCATGGACCATTCTGTCGTCCAGCGGCTCATCGATGAAGGCCAGCTCACCGAAGAACAAGCCACGGTGCACCCACAGTCCAATTTGTTGACCGGCTGCCTGGGCTCAGAACAAGACCCGCCAGTGAGCCACTGGTCGATTCAAGCTTTGGAGCCCGATGACTGCCTGGTGGCCTGCAGCGATGGTTTGTGGCACTATTTCAGCAGCCGCGAAATAGGATCGCTGGTGTACAGCCAACCCCCACGCGAGGCCTGCCAAACACTGGTGGAAAAAGCACGCCAGCGCGCCAAGGGTGGCGGTGACAATATTTCATTGGCCATCGTGCGGGTGCAGCCGCTGGCTTGAACGGCTTCGCTGTGCGAGGCCGCAATTGCTTAGCTGGTCAGGTGAGCGAGGTATCGACGGTGCGCCTTTGAAGCGCCAGGTACTCGGTCGATTGCATTTCATTGAGCCGCGACACCGTGCGCGGAAATTCGTGCGCCAGCGGCCCTTCGGCGTACAACTCTTCCGGCGCCACAGCGGCTGACATGATCAGTTTCACACGCCGGTCGTACAGCACATCCACCAGCCAGGTGAAACGCCGCGCCTCGCTAGCCAATCGAGGCGGCATTTGCGGCACGTTGGACAGCAGCACGGTGTGGAAACGCGAGGCCAGTTCCAGGTAGTCGTTCTGCGACCGCGGCCCGCCGCACAGCGTGCGAAAGTCAAACCACACCACTCCACCCGCACGCCGCAGGCTGTGCAGTTCGCGGTGTTCAATGTTCAACACCGGATTTTCGTTCTGGGCCTCAGAGAGGTCGTTGAACGCCTGCTCCATCGCGTGGTCCGACTCATCACCCAGCGGGCAGTGGTACATCTTCAGGTCTTGGAGTGTTTGCTGGCGGTAGTCAGTGCCGGCGTCAACATTGATGACTTCCAGCTTCTGCTTCAGCAACTCGATCGCCGGCAGGATGCGGTCGCGGTGCAGGCCGTTTGGGTAAAGGCTATCGGGATGGAAGTTGGACGTGGTGACGATGCTCACGCGATTGGCGAACAACGAATCCAGCAAACGGTGAAGAATCATGGCGTCCGTGACGTCGGCGACGTGAAACTCGTCGAAGCAGATCAGGCGGAAACGCCTAGCGATGCGTTTGCCAAGTTCGTCCAGCGGGTTCTGCTGACCCTTAAGTTCCTGAAGTTCGCGGTGCACCTCACGCATGAATTCATGGAAGTGAAGGCGTGTTTTGCGTGTTAGAGGCACTGCCTGAAAGAAGCAGTCCATCAGAAAGCTTTTGCCGCGCCCGACACCGCCATACATGTAAACGCCTTTGGGGATTGGCGGGCGGCTGATGAGTTTGCTCAGTGCATTGCTGCGGCGGGCTTTGTAATCGGCCCACTCGCGCTCGCAACGCTCCAGGGCATCAATGGCGCGCAATTGGGCGGGGTCGCTTTGGTAGCCACGCTCCTTCAGCGTCTGCTCGTAGAGTTGGCGGACGCTCATGGTTTGCTTGGTTTGCTGCGTCGGGGCTGGGGAAATGCGCGACCTGGGGCCTGCCGGTCTGCGCGCCGCACGTTACCGGTGCTCAACCGGCAGGCCCCAGGCCGCGCATGACGGCTCGTGCCACCAAGACCCACGCGCGTCCCTACTGTGCATATACGGCCACTGAGCGCGATCGAAAAGCCGACTCCGGGCCCCCAGCAACGCCGCACCCCGGCGGACGCTGGGCATCCCGGGCGAGCACCGGTAACGTGCGGCGCGCAGCCCGGGATGCCCAGCGTCCGCCGCGCGCCGAAGCCAATGACGCAATCCACCCGCAACAAGCTCAAAAATTCAAAGTCCGCTTGTCCACTGCCAAAGCCGCTTCCTTCGTCGACTCACTCAAGGACGGGTGCGCATGGCAGATGCGCGCGATGTCTTCTGCGCTGGCCTTGAACTCCATTGCCACCACCGCCTCAGCAATCAGCTCACTGGCCATCGGTCCAACAATGTGCACACCCAGAATCTCGTCCGTCGCGGCGTCGGCAATCATCTTCACCATCCCCGTGGTATCGCCTAAAGCGCGCGCCCGGCCATTGGCCATAAACGGGAAGCTGCCGGCTTTATAAGCGCGGCCTTCAGCCTTGAGTTGCTGCTCCGTCTTGCCGACCCATGCAATCTCAGGGCTGGTGTAAATCACCCAAGGCACCGTATCGAAATTCACGTGCCCATGTTGGCCAGCAATGCGCTCAGCCACCGCCACGCCCTCTTCTTCTGCTTTGTGCGCCAGCATTGGCCCGCGCACCACATCGCCTACAGCCCAAACTCCCGGCAAGTTCGTGCGGCAGTCAGCATCAACAACGATGGCGCCACGCTCATCCAGCTTCAGGCCAACGGCTTCAGCGTTCAGACCCGTTGTATTCGGCACGCGGCCG
Organism: Rubrivivax sp.; assembly: GCA_965249635.1. GTDB lineage: Bacteria > Pseudomonadota > Gammaproteobacteria > Burkholderiales > Burkholderiaceae_C > Rubrivivax. Next base: position 2,699,158 of record OZ252249.1, read on the forward strand.
ATGGAGACGATCAGCTTGTCAACATCCAGTTTCTGCGCCTCACCTTTGGCGTTGGTGAAAGCCACACTGACGCCCTTCTTGCTGACCTTGATGTCGCCAACCTTGACGCCCAACTCGATCTTCAAGCCCTGCTTGACGAAGGCTTTGTGCGCTTCCTTGGCGATGGTCTCATCGACCGCACCAAGGAAAGTCGGCAAGGCTTCCAGCACCGTGACCTCGGCACCCAGCCGGCGCCAGACCGAGCCCATTTCCAGGCCGATCACACCCGAGCCGATGAGGCCCAGCTTCTTGGGGACAGCGCCAACACGCAGTGCACCGTCATTGCTCAGAACCTGCGTTTCGTCGAAAGCCAGGCCAGGCAACGCGCGAGCGTTGGAGCCGGTCGCCACAACCACCTGTTTGCCCACCAGTGAGTCAGCCGCAGCACCCGCAACAGCAATCTCGTAGCCACCTTCAACAGCCTTGACGAAGGAACCACGGCCATGGAAAAAACTGACCTTGTTCTTCTTGAAGAGATACAAGATGCCGTCGTTGTTCTGCTTCACGATGGCGTCTTTGCGGGCAATCATCTTGCCCACATCCATGCTCAAGTCTTTCAGGCCAATGCCATGGTCGGCGAAGGCATGACCAGCATGCTCGAAGTGCTCGCTGCTTTGTAGCAGCGCCTTGCTGGGAATGCAGCCCACATTGGTGCAGGTGCCACCCGGCGCGGGGCCGCCTTTGCTGTTTTTCCACTCGTCGATGCAGGCTACGTTAAAGCCCAGCTGTGCTGCGCGGATGGCGGCGATGTAACCACCGGGGCCACCGCCAATCACGATGACGTCGAATTGCTTGCTCATGATGTCAACCGTTCAGTCATTAGATGTCAAACAGCAAGCGTGCCGGGTCTTCCAGCGACTCTTTCATCGTCACCAAGCCCAACACGGCTTCGCGGCCGTCGATGATGCGGTGGTCGTAGCTCATGGCCAAGTAGTTGATCGGACGCACAACCACCTGTCCGTTTTCGACGACTGCGCGGTCTTTGGTGGCGTGCACACCCAAGATGGCGCTTTGCGGTGGGTTGATGATGGGTGTGGACAGCATAGAACCGAAAGTGCCGCCGTTGCTGATGGAGAACGTGCCACCCGTCAGTTCGTCAATGCCCAGCTTGCCGTCGGCAGCCTTCTTGCCAAATTCGCTGATCTTCTTCTCGATGTCCGCGAAGCTCATCTGGTCGGCATTGCGGATCACCGGCACCACCAGGCCGCGTGGGCTGCCCACAGCAATGCCGATGTCAAAGTAGCCGTGGTACACGATGTCGTTGCCGTCCACGCTGGCATTGATGATGGGGTACTTCTTGAGCGCCGCCACGGCAGCTTTGACGAAGAAGCTCATGAAGCCCAGTTTGACGCCGTGTTCCTTTTCGAACTTCTCTTGAAACTTCTTGCGCATCTCCATCACCGGGGCCATGTTGACCTCGTTGAAGGTGGTCAGGATGGCGTTGGTGCTTTGCGATTGCACCAGGCGCTCGGCAATGCGCGCGCGCAGGCGTGACATCGGCACGCGCTGTTCAGGCCGATCACCCAGATTCATGCCACTGGGCGCCGCCACGGCGGGCAACAGCTTGGCGGCGACGGGTGCGGCGGCAGCAACGGGCGCTGGCTTCGGCGCGGATGCGCCAGCGGCCACGGCTCCCAAGACGTCGCCCTTGGTAACGCGGCCATCTTTGCCAGTGCCTGCGACAGACCCAGCGGCCAGCTTGTTGTCAGCCATCAACTTGGCCGCAGCGGGCATGGCCACGCCGCTCTTGCTGGTGCTGGCCGCAGCAGCAGCCGGTGCGGGCGCAGCAGCTGTTGCTGCAGGAGCCGCGGCAGGGGACGGCGCCGGTGCGGCAGCACCCGCCTTGGCTTCGGTGTCGATTCGGGCGATGAGCTGCTCGGCCGCCACGGTCGCGCCGTCGGCAACCACCAGCTCAGTCAGCACGCCGGCCGCAGGCGCCGGCACTTCCATGACAACTTTGTCGGTTTCAACTTCGATGAGGATCTCGTCTGCGGCCACGGCGTCGCCGGGCTTTTTCTTCCATTGCAGCAGCGTGGCTTCAGCCACGGACTCGGACAACTGGGGAACTTTGACTTCAATGATGGCCATGATGTGTTCTATTGAATTTAAGGGTTAGGGCCTCGTGCCTTACTTGGCGAGTACAAAACCCTTGAGCTTGCCAAACGCTTGGTCAAGCAATGCTTTTTGTTGCTCTTGGTGCAGGTGTGAATAACCCACCGCAGGCGACGCTGACGCGGGGCGCCCGGCATAACCCAGGCGCTGGCCTTCCAGCATGTTTTCGTGAATTTGGTGCTGGATGAAGAACCAGGCGCCTTGGTTTTGCGGTTCGTCCTGGCACCACACAATTTCAGTGGCGTTGGGAAAGCGCTTCATCTCGGCCGCAAACACTTTGTGCGGGAACGGGTACAGCTGCTCCACACGCAAGATGGCCACGTCCCAGGCCTTCTTCTCGTTGCGGTGGCGAATCAAGTCATAGGCCACTTTGCCGGAGCAGGCGATGACGCGTTTGACTTTCTCAGGCGCCACTTCTTCGCGTTGCGGGCCGATGACGGTCTTGAATTCGCCTTTCACAAAATCGGCCAGCGGCGATGTAGCGTCCTTGGCACGCAGCAAGCTCTTGGGCGTGAAGATGATCAGCGGCTTGCGCAGCGGGCGCACCATCTGGCGGCGCAGCAGGTGGAAGATTTGGCTGGCACTGGTGGGCTGGCAAATCTGCATGTTGGTGTCCGCAGCCAACTGCATGAAGCGCTCCAAGCGCGCCGAGCTGTGCTCAGGGCCTTGGCCTTCATAGCCGTGCGGCAGCATCAAGGTCAGGCCATTCACGCGGCCCCACTTCACTTCGCCCGACGCAATGAACTGGTCGATAACCACCTGCGCACCGTTGACGAAGTCGCCGAACTGCGCTTCCCAAATGGTCAAGGTATTCGGCTCGGCGCTGGCATAGCCGTACTCGAAGCCCAGCACGGCCTCTTCCGAAAGAATGGAGTCGATGACCACAAACGGGGCCTGCCCGTCTGCCACATGCTGCAGTGGGATGTAGGTACCTTCGTCCCACTTTTCACGCTTCTGGTCATGGATGACGGCATGGCGGTGGCTGAAGGTTCCGCGCCCGCTGTCCTCGCCCGACAAGCGCACTGGATACCCTGCGGCCACCAGCGAGGCAAACGCCATGTGCTCGCCCATGCCCCAATCGATATTGGTCTCGCCACGGCCCATGGCGGCGCGGTCGTCATAGACCTTTTTGACCAGCGGGTGCATGTTCACGCTGTCAGGGATGGTGGTCAGCCGTTCAGACAGCCGCTTCCACTCCGTCAGCGGCAGTGCGGTGTCCGCACTGTCGGTCCATTTTTTGCCCAAGAAAGGCAGCCAGTCAACAGCGAATTTGCTCTTGAAGTTGGTCAACACGGGGTCAACGGTGTGCCGGCCTGCGTCCATGGCCGCGCGGAAGGCCTTGACCATGTCGTCGCCGAGCGTCTCGCCCAAGCCTTGCGATGACAGTTTGTCTGCATACAGCTTGCGCGTGCCCGGGTGCGCGCCGATCTTCTTGTACATCAGCGGCTGGGTCAGCGCTGGCGTATCTTGCTCGTTATGGCCCAGCTTGCGGAAGCAGATGATGTCCACCACGATGTCCTTTTGGAACGTCATGCGGAACTCCAGCGCCAGTTGCGTGGCCAACACCACAGCTTCGGGGTCGTCGCCGTTCACGTGCAGCACAGGCGCTTCAACCATCTTGACGATGTCGGTGCAATATAGCGTGGAGCGCAGGTCGCGCGGGTCAGACGTTGTGAAGCCGATCTGGTTGTTGATGATCAAGTGCACCGTACCGCCCGTGGAGTAACCACGGGTCTCGGACAGCATCAGCGTTTCTTGGTTCACGCCTTGGCCACCGAAGGCCGAGTCGCCGTGCACCAGCACCGGCAGCACCTGAAGCCCCAGCTTGTCTCCACGACGGTCCATGCGTGCGCGCACCGAGCCTTCAACCACCGGGTTCACGATTTCAAGGTGCGAAGGGTTGAACGCCAGGCTCAAGTGAACCGGGCCACCCAACGTGGAAATGTCGCTGGAAAAACCTTGGTGGTACTTCACGTCACCAGCAGGCAGGTCTTCGGGTGCCGTGTGGTCAAACTCGGCAAACAAGTCCTTGGGCATCTTGCCCAAGGTGTTGACCAGCACATTCAGGCGCCCACGGTGCGCCATGCCGATGACGATTTCCTGCACGCCACGCTCACCGGCTTTTTGCACCAGTTCGTCCATGGCGGCAATGAAGCTTTCACCGCCTTCGAGCGAAAAGCGCTTTTGGCCCACGTACTTGGTGTGAAGAAATCGCTCCAGTCCTTCTGAGGCGGTCAGCCGGTCCAGGATGTGCCTTTTCTTCTCAGCATCAAAACTCGGCTTTGAGCGAATGCTTTCGAGCTTTTCTTGCCACCAGCGCTTCTGCGTCTGGTCGGTCATGTGCATGAACTCGGCGCCAATAGTGCCGCAATAAGTTTCACGCAGCGCCTGCAGGATCTCCCGCAGTGTCATGTTTTCAGCCTTGCTGAAGTAGCTGTTCACCGCCGAGAAGGTGATGTCCATGTCGGACTCGGTGAGATCGTAGAACGCCGGTTCCAGTTCAGGAATCTTGGGGCGCTCAGTGCGCTTCAAGGGGTCGAGGTCGGCCCAACGCGCACCGACGTTGCGGTAGGCCGCAATCAGTGACTGCACATGGACCTGCTTGCGCGCAACAGCCAGATCGGCTTCGCTGGCCTTCAACGCAAACGCATTGGCCTTGGCGCGCTGCGCAAATGACTCAACAACGGGCGCATGCGCAACGTCGCGGCTTTCGCTGCCATCAACGGCGGGCACATTTTGGAGATTGTCGAAGTAGGTGCGCCAGTTGTCGGGCACGCTACCGGGGTTGTCGAGGTAGGCCTCATACAACTCTTCTACGTAGGGCGCATTGCCCCCGAACAGGTACGAGTTGGACCTGTACTGCTGCATCATCTTCGCTCACCTTTCGCCCCGGTTGCCAGGGTTTCGATGGGTAAAACAACCTTCCGCGACCCGGCTTCACCGGTAGGCGGATTGCGACCCGCCTTGCTGAAATTTCAAGCCAGCAAGGGGACGTGGAAGGACCTGAGATCTCTTCAACAACGTAGCCACTCTATCACCGGGCTCTGACGCGAAACCTTCAGATGAGGGGCCTTTGCCCATCATTTGGGCGCTTGCGGTCTCAGCTGGCTTGCGCAGTGACTGTCCGAAACCTGGTCAAACGACACCCCTTCAAGCGGGTTCCCACCGCTCTCGGGGTAGCGCAAGCGCGAGCTGCAAACCGACCATGGGCGCTTCTGGATGTAAGGAACCGTGTCAATCGTGAGCAGCGGCATCGTCCAGCAAGGACGACCTCGCCATGGTTTCCCGCGTTAGCTCTGTCTTCAGCACCCGCACTGAACCCGCACACACACCGCGCACACCGCACTTGCGCAACCTGCTAGCCCTCGCGGCTACCGCATGGCTAGCAGCCTGCGGCGGTGGCGCGGGCACGGAAACGGCGTCGTCTGCCAGCACCGCGCTGGCAGAAGGCCGGCAAAGAATCGCCGCCATCACCAGCACCGTTGGCACAACTCAAGGCTTCTTTCCGCCCGGCGCGAGCATCCCGGCAGATGCCAACGTCAAAGGCATGTTCTCGCCCGTCTACAACTGGCCCTTGATACCGCTGCACACGGTACTCATGCCCGACGGCCGGGTCATGAGCTATGGAACGCGCGAGAACGGCCAGCAGACCGCCTTCTTTATCTACGACCTATGGGATGGATCCGGCGCGCCTGACCAAGGCCACGGCACACGAACCAATGGCACCGGGACGGACATCTTCTGCAGCTCGCAGCTCCTGATTCCGGGCGCGGCGGGGGACATCTTTGTCGCCGGCGGCGACAACTGGACCGGCACCAGCACCACCAACGGCGCCAACAACAACAGCAACCTACTGACGGCGGCGTCGGGCAGCCTGACGCGCCAGTCCAACATGCAGCGCGCGCGCTGGTACTCGTCCAGCACAACACTCATCAACGGTGAAACCTATATCCAAGGCGGCAGCAGCGGCACAGACCGCCCTGAGATTCGAGGCCGCGACGCGACGTTCCGCTTGTTGACTACGGTGGACACCAGCGCGCTGGACTTCATGTACCCGCGCAACTTTGTCATCGGCGACGGGCGGGTCTTTGGCTTCGACAGCGCTGGAAAGATGTACTACGTGAACCCGGCCGCGGGCACGCTTGCCAATGTAGGCCAGTTTTCTTCGGCAGTGGCTGGCAGCGACTCCAGTGCAGCCATGTTCAGGCCGGGCCGCATTCTGCAGTTTGGCGGCAACAGCAACGGCGCGGTGGTGATCGATGTGTCAGCGGGTGGTACGCCTGTGGTCACGGCGACTCAATCCATGGCTTCCAGAAGGCGCCTGGCCACGGCCACGCTGCTGCCCGACGGAAAAGTTCTGGCTTCTGGCGGTAGCCCGGAATGGAACAGCGCTACGAATGCCGAGCTGCGCGCCGAGATCTGGAACCCGGCCACCGGCCAATGGACCATTGGTGCAAGCGGCGCCCTTGCACGCCTGTACCACTCCGTGGGCATGTTGTTGCCCGATGGCAGCGTCATGGTGGGCGGTGGCGGCGCGCCCGGCCCGCTGAACAACACCAACACAGAGTTGTACTACCCGCCCTACCTGTTCACCAGCGGTGGCCAGCGTGCCCTGCGCCCCAGCATCACGGCAGGGCCAACCAACATCGAGGTGGGGCGCAACTTTGCGCTGTCAGTGGATGGCCTGCAGTCAACCAGCCGCGTCACGCTGGTCAAGACCGGATCGGTCACGCACGGCTGGAACATGGAACAACGCTTCTTGGACCTGCCGTTTGCCGTCAGTGGCAACGGGCAGCTCACGGTGCAGGCGCCAGCGCGCGCAGGCGATGCAACGCCCGGTTACTACATGGTGTTTGTGTTCGACCAGGCCGGCGTGCCCTCCGTTGCACACATGGTGAGCATGGGCATCGCCAGCAACGCGAACCCGGGTGTCATGCCCACACTGAACAACCCTGGCAACCAAAGCGCCCGCACCGGCGACGTGGTGGCCTTGCAGTTGGCGGGCGCCGACCCCAACGGTGACACGCTGGCGTACACGGCCACCGGGCTGCCAACAGGGCTGGCCCTGGACGCGGCTACCGGGCGCATCTCGGGCACACCCAGCGCAGCGGGCAGCTACAACGTGGCCACGTCCGCCAGCGACGGCATCAACGCGGTCACAGTCAACTTTGTTTGGACCGTGACCGCGTCCGGCCAACTGGTGCTCGACCCCTTGCCCGCGCCGGCAGCCGTGCTTTCCGGCGCCAGCGCCAGCTTTCGCGCAACGGCCACCGGCGGGACCAACCCGCGCTTCAAGTGGAACTTCGGTGACGGCACGCCCGAAACCGCCCCTGCGGCCAGCGGCAGCATCACCCACACCTTTGCACGCGCGGGCACCTTCGTCGTCACCGTCACGGTGAGCGACGACAACGGCACCGTGCAATCGCGCAGCTTCCTGCAGACGGTCTACCTGCCCAACACCACGCGCAAACCCACGGCATCCACATCCATCACCATCGAAACGCCGCCCTCGGGCAACCCGAGGCTGTGGGTGGTCAACCCCGATCACAACTCCGTGACGGCGTTTGACAGCGTCACCCGCGCCAAGCTGGGCGAAGTGGCGGTCGGACTCGCTCCGCGCACACTGGCCGTTGCGGCCGATGGCGCGGTATGGGTCGTCAACAAACAAGCCGGCACCATCAGCGTGATCAACCCGGCCACGCGCGTCATCAGCCGCACCATCAGCCTGCCGCGTGCGTCTTTGCCGTTTGGCATTGCGATGTCGCCCAGCAGCGCGCACGCCTACGTCACGCTGGAAGGCACGGGGCAACTGCTCAAAATCGACACCAACACCGCTGCCACATTGGCCACGCTGTCGATCGGCAACAACCCGCGTCACCTGTCGGTCTCCGCCGACGGCGCGACCGTGCTGGTGTCGCGCTTCGTGTCGCCCCAATTGCCAGGCGAAGGCACTGCGGCCATCGCGCCGACCGCCAGTACAGGTGGCGAAGTGCTAGTCGTCAACGCCAGCACGATGGCTGTGACACGCACCACGACACTGCAGGTATCGACAAAGTCTGATGCTGAGAACCAAGGCCGCGGCCTACCCAATTACTTGGGCGCAGCCACAATTTCACCTGATGGCACACAAGCTTTTGTACCCAGCAAGCAAGACAACATCCAGCGCGGTACGCGCATGGACGGCACAGGGCTGAACTTCCAGAACACGGTGCGTGCGATCAGCTCGCGCATCAACATGGCTACGCAGGCTGAAGACTTGGCGGCCCGCATCGACCACGACAACGCCAGCTTGGCCAGCGCTGCGGCCTATGACCAGCGAGGCTCGCTGTTATTCGTGACACTGGAAACCAGCCGAGAGCTGGCCATCCTGGATGCCCATGGCCGTAACCAGCTGCTGCGCGCGGATACGGGCCGTGCACCGCAGGGTCTGGTTCTTTCCAACGACGGGCGCACGCTGTTTGTCCACAACTTCATGGACCGCACTGTGGGCGTTTATGACCTCACGCCATTGATGGCTGAGGGCGTCTTGAACCTGCCACTGGCTGCAACGCTTTCTACCAATTCGACTGAAGCACTGCCCGCCCAGGTACTGGCCGGCAAACGCTTGTTCTACGACGCGCGCGACACCCGCCTGGCACGCGACCGCTACATGAGCTGCGCCAGTTGCCACAGCGATGGCGGCCACGACGGCCGTGTTTGGGATCTGACTGGCTTTGGCGAAGGCCTTCGCAACACCATCAGCCTGCGCGGTCGCGCGGGTGCACAAGGCCGCTTGCATTGGAGCGCCAACTTCGACGAGGTGCAAGACTTCGAAGGCCAGATTCGCAACCTGGCGGGTGGCACCGGTTTGATGACCGACGCCGCGTTCAACACCGGCACGCGCAGCCAGCCCTTGGGGGATCGCAAAACAGGCGTCAGCACCGACTTGGACGCGCTGGCTGCGTATGTAGCCTCGTTGAACAGCTTTGACCTGACGCCGCACCGCAATGCGGACGGCACCATGACGGCTGCGGCCACCGCAGGGCGCGACGTGTTTGCGGCGCAGTGCGTCACCTGCCACGGCGGCAACGACTTCAGCGACAGCTCGGGCAACGTACTGCGCAATGTGGGCACGATCAAGGCCACCAGCGGCTCGCGTCTGGGCGGCGCCCTCACGGGCCTGGACTCACCCACCTTGCGCGACGTGTGGTCCACGGCGCCTTACCTGCACGACGGCTCGGCCGCCAGCATTGAAGACGCCGTGCGCGCACACAACGTCTTCAGCTTGTCGGCCACCGACTTGAGCAATGTGAGTGCTTTCGTGCGTCAAATTGGCCGTGAGCAAACCGCAATCACCACCACGCCCGTGGTTCCCAGCTCAGGGCTGAAGGGCGAGTATTTCGGCAATACGGCGCTCAACGGAACGCCTTTGCTCACGCGCTACGAAAACATCAATTTCAATTGGGGCCGGTCTGCACCCGCAACGGGATTGCCTACCGACAACTTCTCCGTGCGATGGGCAGGCTTCATCACCGCGCCACGCACGGGCAGCTACCGCTTCCAGACGAATTCTGACGATGGAGTTCGGGTATGGATCAATGGCACGCAGCGCATCAACAACTGGAGCAACCACTCGGCCACCACCAACACCAGCAGCTCGATTTCGCTGACTGCCGGGCGCCGGTACGCCATCACGGTGGAGTACTTCGAAGGCCAGCGCGACGCGGTCATGCAGCTACGCTGGCGCCAGCCCAATTCATTCAGCTATTCAGCCATTCCGCTGTCGGCCTTCGCGCCGCAGTAAAAATAGCGGACGGAAGTAATAGTCAGGCCAGCCATCGCGACAACAAGGCCTCAACGACCTCGCATTTCGACTCTTCGGTTTCATGCCTGCGGCACAAGATGCCGCACCATGGGCCACATCGTTATCCATTTGCACCAAGAGGCGCCTGCCAAACCCGAAGTGGGCGGCGCTTGCAACGGCTGCGGCGCATGTTGCGCCAGCGAGCCTTGCCCCTTGGGTGTGGTCATCAGCCGCCGACGTACTGGCGCTTGTGTCGCCCTGGAATGGAAAGACCAGTTGCAACGTTACCAATGCGGCGTACTGAACAAGGCGGCGCTCAGCGGGCGATCAAGCCTGCGCCTGGTAACGCGCTGGATCGCAGCAGGCAAAGGTTGCGACGCCGAGCTGGAGTTGACCCCAGCGACCTTGCAGGCACAACAGGCCCGTCACGATTCAGCCCAGCACAGCCCAGCGCATCACTGGGCCGGCGCGATCTGAGACTTTCGCCCGCGAAGTGTTTGCCCTCAGAACGCTTCCAACGCTAGCGCGGTCACGCTGTCGGCGCCTTCGACAATGCTGTCGCGCAGCGAGCCGGCGCGCACCAGGATGTGGTCGGCGTAAAAGCGCGCGGTCGTGATCTTGGCGCGCATGAAGTCGGCTTCATCGCCGGCGGCCAAGCGCTCCTCGGCTTTCATCAGCGCACGAGCCATTTGCCAGCCCGCGACGACGATGCCACTGAGCATCAAGTAGGGCACGCTGCCGGCAAAGACGGCGTTGGGGCTGGTTTTGCTTTCGGTCACTACAAAATCAACAGCATCCAGCCACGCTTCACGCGCGGCTTCCAGGCGCTGGGCCACGGCTACACATCCCGCATGGCCGTGCGCGCGCAAAGCTTGCTCGGTCGCTTCAATCTGCGCGGCAATGGCACGCGCCGTGCGGCCGCCATCGCGCGCGGTTTTCCGGCCCACGAGGTCATTGGCTTGAATGGCCGTGGTGCCTTCGTAGATGGTCAGAATCTTGGCATCACGCAGGTATTGCGCAGCACCCGTTTCTTCAATGAAACCCATGCCGCCGTGAACCTGCACGCCCAAGCTGGCCACTTCCAAACTCATCTCGGTCGACAAGCCCTTGATCAGCGGCACCAGGAATTCGTAGAACGCTTGGTTCTGGGATCGCACCTCGGCGTCCTCATGCTTGTGTGCGGCATCAAAGGCCGACGCACCCACGTAAGCCATCGCGCGGCAGGCTTCTGTCCATGCGCGCATCGTCATCAACATGCGACGCACATCGGGGTGGTGGATGATGGGCGCGGCCGTCTTCATCGAGCCATCAACCGGGCGGCTCTGCACACGGTCGCGCGCAAAGTTCACGGCCTTCTGGTAGGCGCGCTCCGCCACCGCTATGCCCTGAATACCCACGCCATAGCGTGCCGCATTCATCATGATGAACATGTATTCCAGGCCCCGGTTTTCCTGGCCAACCAAGTGGGCTACCGCGCCCCCGTTGTCGCCATACTGAAGCACCGCTGTCGGGCTGGCCTTGATGCCCATCTTGTGCTCGATGCTCACGCAATGCACGTCATTGCGGCTGCCGTCGGGCATGAACTTCGGGCAAATGAACAGCGAAATGCCCTTGACACCCTCGGGCGCACCCGCAACCCGCGCCAGCACCAAGTGGACGATGTTGTCCGCCATGTCGTGTTCGCCGTAGGTGATGAAAATTTTGGTGCCAAACAGCTTGAAGCTGCCGTCAGGCTGCGGCTCAGCGCGGGTACGCACCATTGAAAGGTCGGAACCCGCCTGCGGCTCGGTCAGGTTCATCGAACCCGTGCAACTGCCGTCCAGCATCTTGGGGATGTAGGTTTGCTGCTGTTCGGGCGTGCCTGCAGTCAGCAGTGCTTCAACAGCGCCATCCGTCAGCAGCGGGCACAAGGCAAAGCTCATGTTGGCGCTGTTGACCATTTCCGAACAGGCCGCGTGGATCAACTTGGGCAGGTCTTGCCCGCCAAACTCAGCTGGGTGCTGCAGCCCTTGCCAGCCACCTTCTGCAAACTGCCGAAAGGCCTCTTTGAACCCCGGCGTTGTGGTTACCTTGCCGTCGCTGAACGCGGACGGGTTCTTGTCGCCGTCCGCATTCAACGGAGCCACGACGCCTTCGTTGAATTTGGCGCACTCCTCCAGCACCGCTGCCGCCGTGTCCAGACCCGCATCTGCATAACCCGGCAAGTTAGCCACCGCTTCGATGCCTGCCAATTCCTGCATCACGAACAACATGTCTTTGACGGGCGCGCGATAGGTCATGGCATCAATCTTTCGAAAAAAAAGGCGCCTCCAGGCGCCTTCGGTCTGGTGAGCTTCAGAGGCTGGATACGAGTTCGGGCACGGCGGCAAACAAGTCTGCTTCCAGACCGTAGTCAGCAACGCTGAAGATTGGCGCTTCGGGATCCTTGTTGATCGCCACGATCACCTTGGAGTCCTTCATGCCCGCCAAATGCTGGATAGCGCCACTGATGCCGCAGGCCACATACAACTGCGGCGCCACGATCTTGCCCGTCTGGCCCACTTGCCAGTCGTTGGGCGCGTAGCCGGCATCCACCGCCGCGCGGCTTGCACCCAAAGCGGCACCCAGTTTGTCAGCCAGGGGCGTGAGCACTTCCATGAACTTCTCGTTGCTGCCCATCGCGCGGCCACCGCTGACGATGATCTTGGCCGCCGTGAGTTCGGGCCGGTCGTTGGCGGCGATTTCACTGCCCAGGTAGCTGCTCAGTCCGCTGTCGGTGACGGCGTTGATACTCTCAACAGCCGCGCTGCTACCCGTGGCTGCTGCAGCGTCAAAACCCGTCGTGCGCACAGTGATGACCTTGATCGCGTCAGCGCTTTGCACCGTGGCCATGGCGTTACCGGCGTAGATGGGGCGCTCGAAGGTATCGGCGCTGATCACCTTGGTGGCGTCACTGATCTGCGCCACATCCAGCAGCGCGGCCACGCGCGGTGCCACATTCTTGCCGCCGGCCGTGGCCGGAAACAGGATGTGGCTGTAGTTCTGCGCAATGGCCAGTACCTGAGCGGCCATGTTCTCGGCCAAGCCATGGCCCAGGCTTGCGCCGTCGGCGTGGACGACCTTGCTCACACCAGCAATCTGTGCTGCTGCTTGGGCTGCGGCGCCGGCGTTGGCACCGGCAACCAGCACATGCACGTCGCCGCCGCAGGCCAGAGCCGCAGTAACCGTGTTCAATGTGGCGGCCTTGATCGATTGGTTGTCGTGTTCGGCAATTACCAGGGCGGCCATATCAGATCACCTTCGCTTCGTTCTTGAGCTTACTCACCAGGGTGGCCACATCGGGCACCTTGATACCGGCACCGCGCTTGGGCGGCTCGCTGACCTTCAGGGTCTTGATGCGCGGGGCCACATCCACACCCAGGTCGGCCGGCTTGACGATCTCCAAGGTCTTCTTCTTGGCCTTCATGATGTTGGGCAGCGTCACATAACGCGGCTCGTTCAGGCGCAGGTCGGTGGTCACCACCGCCGGCAGCTTGATGCTCAGGGTTTCCAGGCCGCCGTCGATTTCGCGTGTCACCTTGGCAGCACCCTCGGCGATCTCCACCTTGCTCGCGAAGGTGGCTTGCGGCAGCTTTGCCAGCGCGGCGAGCATCTGGCCCGTCTGGTTGCAGTCATCGTCGATGGCCTGCTTGCCAAGAATCACCAGACCGGGCTGTTCTTTATCGACGAGCGCCTTGAGCAACTTTGCTACCGCCAAAGGCTGCAGCTCGACATCGGTCTCAACCAAGATCGCCCGGTCCGCGCCGATGGCCATGGCGGTGCGCAAGGTCTCCTGGCAGGCTGTGACCCCACAAGACACGACGATGACTTCGGTCGCCGCGCCTTTCTCGCGCAGCCGCACGGCCTCTTCGACGGCAATCTCGTCGAAGGGGTTCATGCTCATCTTGACGTTGGCTATGTCCACACCGGTGCCGTCACTCTTGACCCGGACCTTGACGTTGTAATCAACCACCCGTTTGACGGGCACCAGCACTTTCATGCACCAGCTCCTTGCTGCAAAAAAACCGTTGTGGCAACCGTTGTTGCTCGGGGCATTCTAGGTTCGGCACCCCTGCTTGCCGGGCCCCAAAAACACAAAATAGAACGATCGTTCTATTTTAGCGCGGCTGCACGCTCGCCACGCCCCATATCCACGTGGCGCAAAAGCAGCAGGCCCACCACAAAGAAGGCGCCCGTCGACAGGATGGCCAGGCGGTGATTGCCGGCCGTCACCCAAGTCACCAAGCCGTAGGTCAGCGGCCCGACGATGGCAGACAGCCGTCCCGCAAAGGTCCACAGCCCAAAAAACTCTGCACGCCGGTCTGCCGGCGCCAGTAAGCCGGCCATGGCACGCCCTGCCGATTGACTGGACCCCATGCACAGCCCCGCAATGACGGCTGCCACCCAGAACAAACCTTGGCTCGTCGCCAAAAAGGCCAATGCCGTCATGAGAATCCAGCCCGCCAAAGTGACTGCCAAAGCAATGCGATGGCCGATGCGGTCCTGCCAATAGCCGAAGCCAAAAGCGCCCAGGGCGCTGGCCAGGTTCACGATGAAGATCAGCGCCATGGTCTGGGTTTGTTTGAAGCCCAGCACGCTTTCGGCATAAATGGCGGCCAGCGCAATGACCACGGAAATGCCGGCTTGGTACGCCACGGCGCAGGCCAGCAGCCAAGCGAAGTCTTGGTAGCGGCGGGCCTCGGCCAAAGTCTGGCGCAAGCGCTGCAACGACGCCACCAGACCTTCACCACCCTGAGGAGCTTTCTGCACCTTTGCGCGCTCCTTCAACCAGGCGAAGGTGGCCAGTGAAGCCAAGCCATAGATCACCGCCGTGATCAGCATCGTGACCGGCACGAACTGCGCTGCCTTTTCGCCGCGGCCCTGTGCTGCCAAGACATACGCCAGGCCCAAGCCTAAGGTCAGCATGCCGCCGAAGTAACCAAAGCTCCAGCCCCAGCCGGACACGCGGCCCAGCGCCTCACGGCGCGCCAGTTCCGGCAAAAAAGCCGCGATGAGCGATTCGCCATAGGCAAAACACACGTTTGAAACCACGATGGCGGCAATGGCAAGCGGCAAGTCGCCCGGCCCCACCAGCGCCAGAGCCGCCGTGCCCAAAACGCAACCTGCCGTGCTGAATACAAGAAGCCGCTTCTTGCCCGCACGCAAATCAGCGTAGGCGCCCAGTGCGGGCATCGTCACCATGACGATCAGGCTGGACAGGGCCAGCGTCAAGGTCCAGGCCAAGGTGGCCCAGGCTGCGTTGCCCGCCACCACGCCCACAAAGTAGGCGTTGAACACGGCAGTGAGGACGACGGTGGTGTAGCCCGAGTTGGCGAAGTCGTACATCGCCCACCCGAAGACCTCGCGCTTGCGCACGCCGTCGTTCAAGGAATCTTGAGCAAACAATGCCATGGCGCGCTACCTCGACAAGACCGCAGGACCGTAGCAGTGCAAGCAGCTCGCAGCGGGCGGCAAACCGCGCAAAGCCAAAATTTCGGTGGTGCCCAGAACCGGGGTCGAACCGGCACGCCCCCTTTCGAAGGCGGCGGAGTTTAAGTCCGCTGCGTCTACCAATTTCGCCATCCGGGCGTCAACGCGCATTATGTCGGCCCCATTCGGCCAGGCATGCGCAATGGGACAGGGCCCAAAAACAAAGAGCCGCCCGAAGGCGGCTCTTGCGAACAGCAGGGCGCCAGAAGCGCCGGGCGCTGAATTACTTCTTGACGGCGTCCATGGCTTTGCCAGCGGCATCCTTGGCTGCGTCCTTGGCGGCATCAACAGCCTTGCCAGCGGCGTCCTTGGCAGCGTCTTTAGCAGCATCAGCGGCTTTGCCAGCCATGTCCTTGGCGCCATCGGTGGCAGCCTTGGCAGCATCAGCAGCACCACCCACCGCAGCGGCGGCGGCACCGGTGGCGGCGCCCATGGCAGCGGAAGCGGCACCGGTAGCAGCGCCGGTGGCGGCAGCAGCGGCAGAGGCAGCAGCATCAACCACGGCAGCAGGTGCGGCCGGAGCAGCAGGCACAGCGGCAGGGGCCGGTGCAGCAGGAGCAGCAACTTCAGGCTTCTTGCCGCAAGCGACAAGAGCAGCAGTAGCAACCAGGGCAAGCAGGAGTGACTTGTTCATGAGGGTCCTCGGATCGTGTAGTCTTGATAACAGCATTAACGTGATCAGGGTACTCGTTCGACGATTGACCGCGAAGAGACCCAGCATGCAGGCTTACAGCGACGAACTCGGCTTCAAGTCCAGAAACCGCGCACGCTCAGGTAGAGCCTAGCCCACGAGTATACCCGAGGCTAGGAGTAACCCTAGAGAGCTACTTCTAGATGGTGCACCAGTGCTCAAAAGCGGTGCACATGGCTGCGATGCGCCATCTGTAACTCCGCTAGGAACCGGCCCTGTCGACCGCTGGCCGCAGCCAACCACAAGCCACCCAGTCAGCCACAAGCTGGCGCGCTGGTTTGCTGAGATGCTGCAGTTCGCGGCTGCTCAAGCGCCGGCTGTCGGCCAAGCGGGCCATCCACTTCGCATCTGCGCCCGCAGCGCGGAACGACTCGCCGTTCAGGTAGACACAGCGCTGGTCGTACATCATGCGGCTGCGCCGATCCAGCACGACACCATCCGTTTTTTTCAGCGCATCGCCGCTTTCAAACCACACCTGCGCCTTGGGCTCGGTGAGCAACTCGCCCAACGCGCACTCGAGTGCTTGCGCCTGCGCCACATGGGTCTGAACCGCCTGGGCCGCAAACTGCTGCAACCCTACGGGGATGCGACCGGGCTGATCGGTTGCACTTTGTGAGGCATCACGGTACAGCTTGCGATCTTCAGCAGCGCCATCAGCCAAGCGCGCCAACAAATCCGAAGCAAGTTCACCGCGCAAAGGCGCCTTGAAGCCGATCGAGCAAGTCATGCATTCGCCCAAGGCAATGCCGTCGTGGCCCCAACGGGGTGGCAGGTAGAGCATGTCACCAGGCTCGAGATCCCAGGTTTCATTCGGCTGGAAATTCTGAAGGATGCGCACCGGCAAGTCGTCCAGACAACGGTCATCCGTCACAGGGCCAATGCGCCAACGCCTGCGCCCGTGCACCTGCAGCAGAAAGACGTCGTAGCTGTCGAGGTGCGGGCCGACGCCGCCACCATCCGTCGCGTACGAAATCATCAAGTCGTCCAGCCGGGCGTCTGGCACAAACCTGAAACGGTTCAGCAGTTCATGCGCCCCGTCGTGGTGCAGATCCACTCCTTGCACCAGCAAGGTCCATGCAGGCCGGCTAAGCGTAGGCAGTTGCCGCCGAGTGAAGGCTCCACGCCGTAGCTGCCAGCTCGGCGCTTTGGGCAGCTGCGAAACCAGGCGCGACTCCACATCGTCGCGGCTGGCCAGTTCAAACAGCTGGGCTCGCGACAGCGGGGGCTCAATGCCAGGCCACGCCTGCCGGACCAGCAGCGGCTTCTTTTGCCAGTAGCGCTTCATGAACTGCTGTGGCGTCAGGCCACCCAGCAAGGGCCAAGCTTTACTCAATTCCATGTGCAAATTGTGGCCTGTGCGAACATCTGAACCCATGATCATCAGCAAACCTTGCGTCGTCAAACTCACCTGGACACTGTCTGACGCCCAGAACCATCCGCTGGACGAAATGACCGAGCCCACGGAATTTTTCTACGGCGGCGGCGATCTGCTACCCAAGCTGGAAGAGGTGCTTGAGGGCCACGAGCCTGGTGAAGAGACACGCGTTCAACTGGAACCCGAGCAGGCGTTTGGCGACTACAAGCCCGAGCTGGTTTGTTTTGAAGCGCGCAGCCTGTTTCCAGGCGAGTTGGAGCCTGGCATGCGTTTCGAGGGCTTGCCCAAAGGCGCTGCAACGCCGGACATGCCTGCCGACGCGTTTTACGTCGTCACCGAGGTGTATCCATCACACGTGGTGCTGGACGGCAACCACCCTTTGGCCGGCATGGCACTGCGCATGGTGATCAAGGTGGTGGGGGTGCGCGAAGCCACCGAGAGCGAATTGGAGGCCGGCAGCGTGGGACAAAACGCATTGCTCAGCGTAGGTCCGGGGAACGCGCCCAGCGGCACCTTGCACTGAGCAACTCAGCCCTTGCCTGTGGAGCCGAAACCGCCTTCGCCGCGCGCAGAAGTTTCAAATTGCTCAACTTCCCTGAACTGAGCTTGCACCACGGGAACGATGACCATTTGCGCGATCCGTTCCATGGGTTGAATGGTGTAGGCCGTGGTGCTGCGGTTCCAGCAGCTCACCATCAATTGACCTTGGTAGTCGCTGTCGATCAGCCCGACCAAATTGCCCAGCACGATGCCGTGTTTGGTGCCCAAACCTGAGCGCGGCAAGATCATGGCCGCCAGGCCGGGGTCGGCAATGTGAACGGCCAAGCCTGTTGGTATGAAGTGCGCTTGCCCAGGCGCCAGCTCGACCGGCATGTCCAGACAGGCGCGCAGATCAAGCCCAGCGCTGCCAGGCGTGGCGTAGCTGGGCAGCACCTCGCGCATGCGTGCGTCGAGCACTTTGATATCGATGGTGGTCATGAGGATTGAGTCGCTGACCGCAAGCGCTGCGCGATGGCGCCCACCAGGGCACGTGCCAAGGTGAGCTTGTCGGCGCGCGGGGTTTCAGCCACGTTGTGCTCGTCGATCACCATCAGGGTGTTGTCATCGCGCCCGAAGGTGCTGGGGCCATGGTTGGCAATGATCAGCGGGATGCCTTTGCGCTTCAACTTATCGCGCGCATGCTGGACAACGTCGTGCGTTTCAGCAGCGAAGCCCACACAGTAAGGCCGCACCGTTGGCGGCAGGCGAGCCACGTTGGCCAAGATGTCCGGGTTTTCGGTCATCGCAAAACTGGGTACTTGGCCAGAGCCGTCTTTTTTGATCTTGTGCATGGCAACGGCCACTGGGCGCCAATCGGCAACTGCTGCTGTTGCAACAAAGATGTCATGCGTTTGCGCCATCGGCATCACGGCATCGTGCATTTGCACAGCACTTTGAACGTCCACGCGGTGAACACCACGCGGTGTGGTCAGGTGCACCGGGCCGGCCACCAGCGTCACCTGCGCGCCCGCCTCGGCGGCTGCACGCGCAATGGCAAAACCCATTTTGCCGCTGGACAAATTGGTAATGCCGCGCACCGGGTCCAGCGCTTCAAACGTGGGCCCTGCGGTAATGAGCAAAGAGCGACCCGACAGCAGCTTGGGTTGAAAGTGCGCGATCAAGTCGTCACACAATTCGGTCGCTTCCAGCATGCGGCCCTCACCCACTTCACCGCAGGCTTGGTCACCCGAAGCGGGGCCCAGCACTTGGGCCCCATCGGCTCGCACCTGCGCCACATTGCGCTGTGTAGCCGGGTGCGCCCACATCTCGCGGTTCATGGCCGGCGCTAACAGCAAGGCGCAGCGGTCGGCCGGCCGCGCAAGGCACATCAAAGCGAGCAATTCGCCCGCGCGCCCTTGTGCCAGTTGGGCGATGAAGTCGGCACTGGCGGGAGCTACCAAGATGGCATCTGCCTCGCGCGAGAGATCGATGTGCGCCATGTTGGCCGGCGCGCGCGCATCCCACTGGCTGGTCACCACCGGTCGCCCGGTCAAGGCTTGCATGGTCACGGCGGTGATGAACTGCTGCGCGGCTTCGGTCATGACCACCTGAACGGTGGCGCCAGCCTTGATCAGCTCCCGCGCAAGCTCGGCCGATTTGAAACAGGCCACGCCGCCGCTGAGCCCCAGCACGATGTGGCGACCTTGAAGATCCATTCTTTCGCTCATGGCACGCACTTTAGCGGCATGTTGCGCCGCGCATGCCAAGCCCGTGCGCCCGGCCGCGCCCGCAACGTCAAGCCGTCTGGCCGTGGCATTTTTTGAACTTCTTGCCGCTGCCGCAGTGGCAAGGGTCGTTACGCCCGGGCAGAGCTTGCACCTTGCGCTGCTCGGGCTTGGGACCATGGTCCAGCCAATACACGCGCAGGTCTTGCACGGCGAAGCAGGCTTCGGTGAGCAACTCATCACGGCTGGGAGGCGCGCCCTTCCACTGGCTGGCAAAAAAGGCTTTGGCTTCTTCGTCTTCAGGGCTGAGCACCAAACAAGCGATGAGCTGCGTCATCGCGCGGTAGGCCTGCGCGTCGGCACTGTCGTCCGTATCGGCCGGCGTGGGCCAGTCCGCCTCGAAGTCGGCTACCGCGTCCAGGAAGCCTTCTGCCCATAGCACACCGGTCTGCAAGCCGTTGATTTCATCGGCTGCAGTCGGCTCGGTCAACGCCATCTCGGCGCGCAACTCATCGGTCCATTCATCAAACAAAGGCGTGATGAAACAAGCCTCCGGCTCATCCAGCAAGCGCTGCGGCTCAAGTTCTTCGCGCCTGCGCGCCAGCCACGCGTTCAAAGCATCGCGCGCCTGGTTCGCCGACTCCGGGTCCGCAAAGGCGCGATCAAAGCTGTCGCCGGTCAGCGGCGGCAGCCACTCGTCGGTGGCCAGGTGGCGGCGCGAGGCGGCGACTGCGGTCAAAAAGCCGTCGGCATAACAGGCATCGTGGCCTTCGCCAAAGCGGCCCAAGGTCTCCCAAACGCTGAGAAAGGCCTGCAGCGCGGGATCTTCACTGGCCGTTTGCTCTGCAGTTGCCAAATCAGCGCTCATGATGGTTCAGTAGGTTGGACAGTCGGCCGGTAGCTTCAACCGCGATGATGTAGATCTTCCGCAGTGCCCCATCCCGGCGGGTTGGGGTGCAAGCGTGCCATCGCCAAGGTGTCGACATAGGCGCCATCGCGCAAGGCATGGGCTCTGAACAGGCCCTCTTGCACAAAACCGTGCTTCTTATAGAGCGCGATGGCCGCTGCGTTGTCGACAAAAACGGTCAGCTCGATGCGAAGCACGCCCAGCCAACGGTCGGCGTGCTCGCACAAGGCGCTCATCAGCAGGCCGCCCACGCCACGCCCTTGCCAACCAGCCGTGACGCTGATGCCCAACATCATGGCGTGCCGACGACGTAGGGCCGTGCCGACCGGATGCAGGCCAGCAGCCGCAATGAACTGGCCGCGCGTTTCCGCCACCAGGTTGATCTCGGCCTGCGCCGAGCCACCCGCGGCCGACGCTTGCAGGCGCTCGCGCCAGAAGCTGGCGTCGGTATAAGGCAATTGCAGCGTGCCGGGAAAGACCTGCGGGTCGTTCATCATGTCCGCGTAGGCTTGTGCGTCGTCAGCACGGGCACGCCGAAGCGTAACGGCCTCAAGGCCTGGGCGCGGCGCCGGCGGGGTCATTTCACTTGGCTCAAGCCGGGTTAAACCCGCCCGCGCACCCAAGCAGCGACGCTGGCCAAAGCGGCCGGCACGCCGGCTGCATCGGTGCCGCCGGCCATGGCCATATCGGGTTTGCCGCCGCCTTTGCCGCCCACTTGTTGCGCAACGAAGTTGACCAGGTCACCGGCTTTTAGTTTTCCCATCTGGTCAGCCGTTATGCCTGCGGCAAGTTGAACCTTGCTGCCGTCAACAGCGGCCAATACGATTACCGCGCTCTTGAGCTTGTCTTTGAGCTTGTCCATGGTTTCGCGCAGGGCTTTGGCGTCAGCGCCCTTCAGCGTGGCCGCCAACACTTTGATGCCGCCTACGTCCACTGCTTGAGCCAACAGCTCGTCGCCTTGGGACGAAGCGAGTTTGCTCTTCAGCGACTCGATCTCTTTTTCCAAAGCGCGCACATGGTCCAGCACCGAAGCCACACGCTGCGGCACTTCAGCCGGCGTGGACTTCAATGTGGCAGCCAAACCATTGACGCTGTTTTCAAGCTGCTGCAGATAGGCCAAGGCATTGCCACCTGTGACAGCTTCGACGCGGCGGATGCCGGCCGCCACACCGCCTTCGGCCACGATCTTGAACAAGCCGATATCGCCCGTGCGCTGCACATGGGTGCCACCGCACAGCTCGCGGCTGCTGCCGATGTCCAGCACGCGCACGGTCTCGCCGTACTTCTCGCCAAACAACATCATGGCGCCGGTTTTCTGCGCTTCTTCGATCGGCAATACACGCGCCTGCGTCGCGGCGTTAGCCAAGATTTCAGCATTCACCAGCGCTTCGATTTGCGCCACTTGGGCGTCCGTCACCGGCGCGTTGTGGGCGAAGTCAAAGCGGGTGCGCTCGGCGTTCACCAAAGAGCCCTTTTGCTGCACATGCGTGCCCAGCACCTCGCGCAGCGCTTTGTGCATCAGGTGCGTGGCGCTGTGGTTGCGCACGGTGCGCGCGCGGCGCTCGCCGTCCACGCGGGCCACCAAGCTGTCGCCCACGTTGACGCTGCCTTCCAGCACGCGGCCTTGGTGGCCATGGACTGCCGCCTGCACCTTGCTGGTGTCTTCCACCAACAAGCGCGCCGTGGCGTTGCGCAACTCGCCGGTGTCGCCAATTTGGCCACCACTTTCCGCATAGAACGGCGTGTGGTCCAGCACGATGACGGCGTCGTCTCCCGCTTTGGCAGTGTTTACAGCGCTGCCGTCCACGTAGATGGCCGTCACCTTGCTGTGCTCACACACCAAGTGTTCGTATCCGTGGAAGTTCGTGTCGGCGCCGCTGTACTGCAAGCCTGCTGCTACCTTGAATTTGCCCGCAGCGCGCGCCTGTTCGCGCTGGCGGTTCATGGCGGCGTTGAAGCCGGCTTCGTCTACTGTGACACCACGCTCGCGGCAGACGTCGGCGGTCAGGTCTAACGGAAAACCGTAGGTGTCGTGAAGTTTGAAGGCCAGGTCACCGTCAATGACGCGTGTGCCGCCGGCCAACGCGGTTTCCAGAATGTCCATGCCATTAGCGATGGTCTGGAAGAAGCGCTCCTCTTCCACCTTCAACACCTCGGTAACGCGCACCATGTCGCGCTTCAGCTCGGGGTAGGCCTCGCCCATCTCGGCGGCCAAGGGCGCCACCAGGGTGTAGAAAAACGGCTTGCGCGCGCCCAACTTGTAGCCATGGCGAATGGCGCGGCGCGCGATACGGCGCAGCACATAACCGCGCCCTTCGTTGCCGGGGATCACACCGTCAGTCACCGTGAAGGTGCAGGCGCGGATGTGGTCGGCAATGACCTTGAGTGAAGGAGCGTCGGCCTCCACTGCCGCACCACCGGCTGCGAACTCCACTGCATTTTTCGACGCCGCCAGCAGCCGCACAAAGGTGTCAATCTCGTAATTGCTGTGCACATGCTGCAGCACCGCCGCCAAGCGCTCCAGCCCCATGCCGGTATCGACGCTGGGCTTGGGCAGCGCATGCATCACACCGTCTTCGGTGCGGTTGAATTGCATGAAGACGTTGTTCCAGATCTCGATGTAGCGGTCGCCATCCTGCTCGGGGCTGCCCGGCGGGCCGCCGGCCACGTCGGGGCCGTGGTCGTAGAAGATCTCGCTGCAAGGGCCGCAGGGGCCGGTGTCGCCCATCATCCAGAAGTTGTCGCTCATGTAGCGACCGCCTTTGTTGTCGCCGATGCGCACGATCCGCTCCGCCGGCAAGCCGATGTCGTTCAACCAGATGTTGTAGGCCTCGTCGTCTTCGGCATACACGGTGGCCCATAGTTTGTCTTTGGGCAACTTGAAGTGCACCGTCAGCAATTCCCAGGCGAAGGCGATGGCGTCTTTCTTGAAGTAGTCGCCAAAGCTGAAGTTACCCAGCATCTCGAAAAACGTGTGATGCCGCGCGGTGTAGCCCACGTTTTCAAGGTCGTTGTGTTTGCCACCCGCGCGGATGCACTTCTGGCTGGTGGTGGCGCGGCTGTAGGGGCGCTTGTCAAAGCCGAGGAAAACGTCTTTGAACTGGTTCATGCCCGCATTGGTGAACAGCAGCGTCGGGTCGTCACCCGGCACCACGGGGCTGGAGGAGACGATCTGGTGGCCCTTGCTCTCGAAGAACTTCAAAAACGTGGAGCGGATCTCGGCGGCTTTCATCGCGGGCCTTCTTCAAAAAAATGCGGCTAAGTGGTTGATTTGGGCTGATTTGGCGCAACTTTTCATTATAGGTAGGCGACCCAGGCGCGCCGCGGCTGGGCCAAGACCTCAGGCGCCTGCCACCTCGTCATTGGCCGCCAATCCCGCCACGCGTTCAGTGAGCTGGCCATGACCATGAAGACCTTGGGCAACAGGTTCACCAAGGCTGACCAACGAAGCCGCCTGGGCCCTTGCCCGCTGCAGGAGCCCCTGCGCGTCGTTGCCCTGCTCTGGCCATTGGGCCATGCCGGCGTTGACCGTCACTTCATGCGCCACGCCGCCCAATTGAACGGGTTGGCGCATGGTGAGCAGCAGCTTGTTCAAGACGCATGGAGCATCAGCGGCACTATCTATGTGCCCCAACAAAACACCAAACATATCGCCACCCAGTGCAGCGACGATATCGCTGGCCCGCAACGCAGCGCGCAAGCGCACCGCCAATTTGCGGCGCAACACCTGCGCACCCGTCGAGCCCGATGGACCGGCCAGGCGCAACAAACCTTCCGTGCGCAATACGATCAAAACCAATGGCGCCGGCTCGCGCGCCCGCAGCGCGATCAGGTGTGAAAGGTATTCAAGCAACTGTGTTTCATGCGGCAGGCCGGTGGCCAGATCGGTGGCGTAGGCGGTGCGCGCCGTGCGCTCGAGCCGCTTGCGCGCCACCGCAAACCGGATGGCACGGACCAGCACCGGCGTGTCGGCGTCGGACAACACCTCTTGCACGCCCATCTGAACCAAGCTCAAGGCGTCATCCACACCCAACCGAGGCGCCAGCACCAAAAGCGCGGCGTCCGCAGCCAGGCGGGGAATATCGGCGAGCTGCTGAATGTCTTGCGACCTGGTTGCCGCCATGGCCGGCAAGACCACAGCGTCGTGCCCTGCGGCATCCACCGCCTGCTTTACGGGGTGAACTTGCAAGCCTGTGGTGTGCCACCAAGGCTGTTCATCACCAAATGCCAGAACACGCAGGAAAGCGCGAGGGTCGTCCACCGGCAGCTCCTGCTTGAGCCGTCAACCGCTTGACGAATGCGGCCTTGGCAATGGAGCGGGTGAAGGGAATCGAACCCTCGTATGAAGCTTGGGAAGCTGCCGTTCTACCATTGAACTACACCCGCTGGTGTGCTCGGATTATGTCATCGGGCCGCGGGAACGAAGCTTCGATGTCGGCCTTGAAGAGACACCAAGCAATGAGGCACCGAGAATCAAGCACTGGTAAGCAAATCGCCCCCTATCACCAACATTTCACCCACAGCCCACCCGCGGCCACAACGGGAGCGCCGACGTCGGCGAACAACGCATGAAAGTTTTTGGCATCGCCGGTTACTCCGGCATGGGCAAGACGACCCTGCTCGAAAGGCTGGTTCCAGAACTCACTGCGCGCCAGTTGCGCGTCTCGTTGGTCAAACACAGCCACAAGGCTATCGAGATTGACCGCCCTGGCAAAGATTCCTTTCGTTTGCGCGAAGCCGGTTGCAGCGAAGTGCTGCTCCTGGGCCACGACCGATGGGCTTTGATGCACGAATTGCGGGGCGACCCCGAACCCCCGCTCGAGTACCTGCTCAGCCGGCTGCAACCCTGTGATCTGGTATTGGTCGAAGGCTTCAAACAAGGCGACTTTCCCAAGCTCGAAGTCTGGCGCCCCACCGTGGGCAAACCGCTGTTGTGGCCGCAATGGCCCGGCATCGTTGGTGTGGCTTCTGATGTTGCGCGGCCCACCAACTCAGCGAGCCCTGCGGCTTGGTTGGACCTTCAATCCATCAGCGACATTGCCGATTTCGTTCAGTCACAAGCGCAAGCGCTGCCCTTGGCCTCGGCGCAGGGCTTCATCGCCTAGCCTCAACTCATTGAGATAGCACCTGAAGGGCAGCGAGAGACACATTCACCGCAGCCCGTGCACGCATCAGCGTCAATTTGCAGCTGCGCAATGCCGCCACGCGCAGGCACGAAATGCAAGGCCTGCGCTTCGCAGACTTCGCCACAAACGCGGCACTCAATGCCACGTTGGCTCAGGCAATGGGAGTCCACAGCGATGCGCCACTCGAAGGCCGCCTGCAACTCACCGGAACTGATTGCGCCTGTGGTGCAGGCCTGACGGCAGAGTCCGCAAAGTGTGCAGCCGGCAGCGCTGAAGCTGATTTCCGGAAATCCGCCGTCGCCGGCCCGCAGCAGTTGGTGCGGGCAAACCGGAACGCAATCACCGCATCGAGTGCAAGCGTTGGTGAACATCTCGTCGGACCTCAAGGCCCAAGGCGGCCGCATGGCACTCACGCACTGCGTAGCGTCCGCTTTGAGCCCTTGGCCGCGCAAAAACCCTCGTCGCTGTAGGTCCATTGATTCACTCAAGGTCTGTTGATGCGCGTCAAGTCGCCGCGTCACCCAGCAAGACACAGTGCAGGCATGACATTCATTCCCGATCGACCATGAGCATTCTCGGCGCAGTGGTTCGCGTTCTGCCGCGTCATCTCGACGAGGTGGTGGCGCAACTCGCGGCTCTGCCCGGAACCGACGTAGCACTGAACCCCGGTGACGGGCGTCTGGTGTTGGTCATGGAAGACGCCGAGGTTCAAGGCGCGGTGCATACCGCCGCCTCGACCCTGACCCAGATTGCGACTTGGCCCAAAGTGCTCAGTACTTCATTGGTGTACGAGTATTCCGGGCCCGATGCGCCGTCGTTTGATGACGCTGGCCTTTCGAGTTTTCAGGATTGGCGTGGCAGCCCCAAGCGCCATGCCGATGCTGGAAACGACGACTCACTCAGCCCGAACTCAATTGCCATAACCCGCAAATCGGTTGAACCGACCTGCACTGACATTTAGCCAGGGCATTGCCTTGTGCACCGGATGGAGAACCTGTAACCATGCAAGCTGATCGCCGCGATTTTTTGAAGACACAAGCCCTGGCTGCCAGCGCTGCCGCAGCCGGCATACCCATCATGGTTGAAGCGGCCACACCCGCAACAGCCGTAAATACCGCACCAGGCAAACCCAGCACAGGTGCGCCGGTTCGATGGGACAAGGCACCCTGCCGCTTCTGCGGCACTGGTTGCTCCGTGATGGTGGGTGTGCAAGATGGCCGCGTCGTTGCGACGCAGGGCGACCCGGACGCACCGGTCAATCGCGGATTGAACTGCATCAAGGGCTATTTCCTGTCCAAGATCATGTACGGCAAAGACCGGCTAACCACACCGTTGATGCGCAAAAAGGACGGCAAATACGACAAGGGCGGCGAATTTGTGCCCGTGAGCTGGGACGAAGCGCTCGACCTCATGGCCGACAAATGGAAACAAGCGCTCAAGAGCGACGGGCCTGCCGGCGTGGGCATGTTCGGCTCTGGCCAGTGGACCATTTTTGAAGGCTACGCCGCCACCAAGCTCTGGAAGGCCGGCTTTCGCAGCAACAACCTCGACCCCAATGCGCGCCACTGCATGGCCAGCGCCGTGGCAGGTTTTATGCGCACCTTCGGCATCGACGAGCCTATGGGCTGCTACGACGACATCGAGCAAGCCGATGCCTTTGTGCTGTGGGGCAGCAACATGGCCGAGATGCACCCCGTGCTGTGGAGCCGCATCACCGACCGGCGCCTGAGCAACCCCAACAGCAAGGTCGTGGTGCTCTCAACCTTTGAGCATCGCAGCTTCGACCTCGCGGACAGCGGCATGATCTTCAAGCCGCAGACGGACCTGGCGATCTTGAATTACATCGCCAACTACTTGATCACGAACAAAAAGGTCAACACCGAGTTCGTGAAAAAGAACGTCAACTTCAAGAAGGGTGCCGATGACATCGGCTATGGCTTGCGGCCAGCCCACGCGCTTGAAAAGGACGCCAAGAGCAACGGCTACGCCGGCGCAGATGGCAAGCCTAAAGGCAACCCCAACGACTCCACGCCGATCAGCTTTGACGAATACGCCAAATTCGTCAGCGAGTACACGGCTGAGAAGGTAAGCGCTCTGTCGGGCGTGCCCGTCAAACAGCTTGAAGACCTGGCCAAAATTTATGCCGACCCGAAGGTCAAGGTGATGAGCCTGTGGACCATGGGCTTCAACCAGCACACCCGTGGCACGTGGGCCAACAACATGGTCTACAACATCCACCTGCTCACAGGCAAGATCAGCCAACCGGGTAACAGCCCGTTCTCGCTGACCGGCCAGCCCAGCGCTTGCGGCACAGCGCGAGAAGTCGGCACCTTCTCGCATCGCTTGCCAGCCGACATGGTGGTCACCAACCCGGAGCATCGCAAGCACACGGAAGAAATCTGGCAATTGCCGCCCGGCACCTTGAACGACAAGATCGGCTTGCACGCCGTGGCCCAAAGCCGCGCGCTCAAAGACGGCAAGCTCAAGTGCTACTGGACCAGCACCACCAACAACGTACAGGCCGGACCGAACATCAACGGCGAAATTCTGCCGGGTTGGCGCAACCCGGCTACGTTTGTGGTGGTCAGCGATGCCTACCCCACTGTCAGCGCAATGGCCGCAGACCTCATCTTGCCCAGCGCCATGTGGGTGGAAAAAGAAGGCGCCTTTGGCAACGCTGAGCGGCGCACGCAGTTCTGGCGCCAGCAGGTGGCTCCTCCAGGTGATGCGCGGCCAGACCTGTGGCAATACATGGAGTTCAGCAAGCGCTTCAAGATGGAAGAAGTCTGGCCGGCTGACCTGCTGGCCAAGAAGCCCGAGTACAAAGGCAAAACCTTGTTTGACGTGCTGTACAAAAACGGCAAGGTCAACAAGTTCCCGACGGCGGACGTCACCAAGGTCAATGCCAAGTTCGTTCCTGGCTACGACAACTATGAAAGCAAAGCCTACGGCTTCTACGTGCACAAGGGCTTGTTTGAAGAGTACGCCGAGTTCGGCCGTGGTCATGGTCACGACCTGGCAGCTTTCGACACTTACCACGAGGTTCGCGGCTTGCGCTGGCCGGTGGTGGATGGCAAAGAGACCCTGTGGCGCTTCCGTGAAGGGTATGACCCCTATGTGAAGGCCGGCGAAGGCGTCAAGTTTTACGGCAACAAAGACGGCAAAGCCAACATCTTTGCCCTGCCGTACCAGCCCGCCGCGGAAGCGCCCGACAAAGACTATGACCTGTGGTTGTGCACTGGACGCGTGCTGGAACACTGGCACACCGGCACCATGACACGCCGCGTGGCCGAGCTGCACCGCGCAGTGCCCGAAGCGGTCGTTTTCATGCACCCTGAAGACGCACAGGACCGCAAGATTCAACGCGGCATGCAAGTGAAGCTGACGTCGCGCCGTGGCGAAGTACTCGCCCACGTGGAAACCAAAGGGCGAAACAAAGTGCCACGCGGCTTGATCTTTGTGCCCTTCTTCGACGAAGGACGTTTGATCAACAAGCTGACGCTGGACGCCACCTGCCCGATCAGCAAAGAAACCGACTTCAAGAAGTGCGCCGTCAAGGTGACACGCGCCTGAGCAGGCTATGAAGCTCACGCGTCGCAACGTGCTGCAGGGCACTGCAAGCGCCAGCACCGCCGGCCTGATGGCGGGCGGCGCAGCCTTGCTTGGGCGCGCAGCGCAGGCCCGCCCTGCGCAGGCTCTGCGTCCGCCTGGCGCCATCGCAGAAGACGAATTTTTGGGCGCCTGCGTGCGCTGCGGTTTGTGTGTGCGCGACTGCCCGCCAGGCAACCTCAAGCTCAGCCAATGGGGCGACGGCTTGGCTCGCGACGTGGCCATCGGCACACCCTACTTCGAGGCGCGCGACATCCCTTGCGAGATGTGCGAGGGCATCCCCTGTGTCAAAGCCTGCCCCACGGCGGCCTTGGACCACAGCTTGACCGACATCGAAAAAGCCAAGATGGGCGTGGCAGTTCTGGTGGACGAAGAAAATTGCCTGAACTTTCTGGGCCTACGCTGCGACGTCTGCTATCGCGTGTGCCCTGTCATTGACAAGGCCATCACGCTCGAAAAATTCAGCAACCCGCGCAGTGACCGACACGCCATGCTGCTGCCCACTGTGCACGCGCAGGCCTGCACCGGCTGCGGCAAATGTGAAAAGAGCTGCGTGCTGGAAGCCGCCGCCATCAAGGTTCTGCCCTTGGTTTTGGCGCGCGGCGAATTGGGCCAGCACTACCGCAAGGGCTGGGAAATTGGCAGCGAAGTGGGTAGACCGCGTTTTGACCTGCCGGTGCAAAACCTGCCAGCGCAGCCTACACCAGGTGACTTGGTGCCACTGCGCTCCGGGCGCGAACCATATGCCTTGCCTGCAGCGCCAGGCTCGAAAGGCACCCCGTGAGCGCACCAGCCACCAACGCTGCGGTGGATGCCGGCGCGACGCTGCAACGCCAACAGCCCGAGGTAACGGGCAGCGAAGCCGTACGCCTCAAAGGCTGGTGGTTGGCCCATCGTTTTCTTGTGCTGAGGCGCTTCACGCAGATTTCAATTTTTGCGATCTTTGCCCTCGGCCCTATAGCGGGCTTGTGGGTTGTCAAAGGCAATCTCTCTTCCAGCATGACCTTGGGCGTGCTGCCTTTGACCGACCCCTTTGTGTTGGCCCAGGTCATCGCTGCACGGCATTGGCCCGAAGCCAGCGCCTTGCTCGGCGCGGTCTTGGTGGCGCTGTTTTATGCCCTGGTGGGTGGCCGTGTCTTCTGCAGTTGGGTCTGTCCCGTCAATGTTGTCACGGATGCTGCGGCTTGGTTGCGGCGCCGATTGAAGATCACCAGCGGGCGCGCGCCTCGCGGCCAGCTTCGGTACTGGCTGGTGGGCGCGGTGTTGCTCGCCAGCGCATGGAGCGGGCAAGCCGTGTGGGAAACGGTCAACCCGGTGTCCATGACCCAGCGGGCCTTGATTTTTGGCGGCACGGTGGCCTGGGGCGCGGCGGCAGCGGTCTTTGTATTCGACCTCTTAATTGCTCCGCGTGGCTGGTGCTCGCATCTGTGCCCTGTAGGCGCCACTTACGCTTTGATCGGCACCAAGAGCCTCTTGCGCGTGTCAGCGCAACGGTCCAGCCGCTGCAACGACTGCGCAGACTGCTATGCCGTGTGCCCTGAGCCACACGTCATTGTGCTGCCGCTCAAAGGCAAAAACGGTGCCGCACCGGTCATTCAAGACCGGGACTGCACCAACTGCGGCCGCTGCATTGACGTGTGCGGCCTCGATGTTTTCACTTTCACCCATCGCTTCGACCTCAAAAGGAATTGACCATGAGAGTCACCGACTTCTTCAAACTGGCCCTCGCTGCGGGCCTTGTTGTGCTGGGCACCCAATGGGTTGAAGCCGCAGACGCACCCGTTGAGCTGAAAAGCCTGCGCGCCGGCACCCCGGTCACTCAAGACAACCCGCCAACGGCTTCGCACCAAGAGCGCGACCACCCTGTTTCCGACCGCGACTTTGTACAGCAGCCCCCGTTGATTCCACACACCACGGCGGGCTACCAGATCACCAAGAATTTCAACAAATGCATGGACTGCCACGCCTGGCAGAAATCCAAAGCCAGTGGTGCCACCAAGGTCAGCGTCACGCACTTCCGCTCGCGTGACGGGCAAGAACTCGACAACATCAGCCCGCGCCGCTACTTCTGCACGCAGTGCCATGTTGCGCAAACCGACGCCAAGCCGCTGGTTGAAAACACCTTTCAGCGCGCTCGCGGGCTGCAGTGAGGCGCAAAGACATGGCTAACACCCCAAACAACCCCCCGCGTGCCAAAACCTCATGGGCCTCGTGGGCCTTCGGTCTGGCCACTGGCACGGCGGGCATCTTCTTTGCACTGGGCGTGCTGTTTTGGGGCGGTTTCAACACCGCCATGGAATGGACCAACCGCGAAGAGTTTTGCATCTCATGCCACGAGATGAAGGAAAACGTCTACCTGGAGTACCGCAACACGGTCCACTACCAGAACCGCACCGGCGTGCGCGCCACCTGCCCCGATTGCCACGTACCCAAAGAATGGATACCCAAAATCATTCGCAAAGTGCAGGCCAGTAACGAGGTGTGGCACAAATTGCTGGGGTCTATCGATACACCCGAGAAGTTCAATACCAAGCGCGCGGTGCTGGCTCAGCATGAATGGGACCGCATGAAGGCCAACGACAGCCAGGAATGCCGTAACTGCCACAACTACAGCTACATGGACTACGCCGAGCAAAACCGCCGTTCGGCAGCCAAACACCAAGTGGCTTTCAACCAGGGCCAAACCTGCATCGACTGTCATAAAGGCATCGCGCATACCTTGCCACCCATCGAGCAGCACATCGGTGCGCCGAAAGAGCAAAGCGCGCAGACGCAGTGAGGTTCGGTGCTTGCCGGGTGTTCGCTTAGACTGCCGCCGCGCCCGATGGCGCGCGCCGTCATTCAACTGCCTATGCCCGCAAACAGCCGTTCATCCGCACAAACCGACGAATCGATACCCGCGCTGCAGCAGCGCGGCATTCGCAGCTTTGTCGTCCGCAATGGGCGCATGGGAACAGGGCAAGTGCGCGCCCTGCGCGAGCTGAGCCCGCGTTACGTGCTGCCCTATCAAGCGCAGCCTGTCGATTGGCCAGCCTGTTTCGGACGCGGCGCGCCGCTTGTCGTGGAAATCGGTTTTGGGATGGGCGCTGCCACAGCAGAAATTGCGGCCGCCAAGCCCGACGTTGATTTCATCGGCATCGAAGTGCACCCACCAGGCGTTGGCGCCTTGCTGCAGCGCATTGAAGCCGGCCAGTTGCGCAACCTTCGCATCCTGCAACACGACGCCGTTGAAGTGCTGCGCGACATGGTTCCGGCTGCTTCGCTGGCGGGCATCCACGTTTACTTTCCGGACCCGTGGCACAAAAAACGCCACCACAAACGGCGTTTGATTCAGCCGCCTTTGGTAGCGCTGTTGGTCAGCCGCTTGGCACCGGGTGGCTACCTCCACTGCGCCACCGACTGGCAGCCCTATGCCGAGCAGATGCTGGACGTATTGAGCTCACAGCCCCAGCTGCTAAATACGGCCAGCGGATACGCGCCAAGGCCCGACTGGCGCCCGCTAACCAAATTTGAAGACCGTGGCCTGAAACTGGGCCACGGCGTTTGGGACTTGCTTTTCAAGCGCGCTGTTTGAGAAAGCGCGGCCTACCGACGCGCTCCAATGCGCTTCAAGCCGATCAAGCCGCCCAAGTCACCCAGCCCGTGTAGGCCGTCAACAGCACCACGCCACCAAAGACGATGCGGTACCAGGCAAAAGGCACAAAGTCATGTGTAGAGACATAGCGGATCAGCCAGCGGATGCAGACCAGCGCGGCAAAAAATGACACCACCGTGCCCACTGCAAAGGTGGGCAAATCCTGCACGCGCAGCAAATCGCGGTGCTTCAGTACGGAATAGGCGCCCGCGCCCATCAAGGTCGGAATGCCCAGAAAGAAGCTGAATTCGGTAGCGGCTTTGCGAGAAAAGCCCAACAACATCGCCCCGATGATGGTGGCGCCCGAACGGCTGGTGCCCGGCACCAGCGCCAGGCACTGAATGAGGCCCACCTTCAAGGCGTCCATCGGACCCATGTCGTCCACAGTCTCGATCCGCGCGCGAGCGGGCTGCACTTTTCCATCGGAGTTGCGGTTGAGCTTGCGATTGCGCGCCTCCACCCACAAGATGATCAGGCCACCCACCACAAACGCCAATGCCACCGGCACAGGGTGGAAGAGGTGCTTTTTGATGATGCTGCCCAGCGCCAAGCCAAAAACCACAGCGGGCAAAAAGGCGATCAACACATTCAGCGCAAAGCGCCGGGCCACAGGGTCATGGCCGATGCCCGTGACGGTTGCGCCCAGCTTGCGGCGGTATTCCCAAACCACAGCAAACATCGCGCCGGTTTGAATGGCGATTTCAAAGACCTTGGTGACGTCGCCTGTGAAATTCAGCAGCGACGCCGTCAAGATCAAGTGCCCGGTAGAAGAGATGGGCAAAAACTCGGTCAGCCCCTCAACCACGCCCATGATGGCCGCTTTGGCCAGTGTCATCCAATCCAAAACAGCCACCCGGGTCTTGTAAGAAGCGGCGGATGATAGGTGGCGCAAAGCAGAGTTTTGACGTGCCCCCCGAGTTTTGGGCATACTACTGACCAACCAGTCAGTAATGATGACTTCGATTTCAAATTCAACCCCAAGCACCACGGCCGACGCCAACCGGCGCCGCCGCAAAGAAGCCCGCCCACACGAGTTGCTGGAAGCGGCCATGTCGCTGTTTGTCGAGCGCGGCTTTTCCGCGACCCGCAGCGAAGAGGTGGCAGCGCGCGCCGGCGTTTCCAAAGGCACGCTCTACCTCTATTTCCCGAGCAAAGCCGACCTCTTCAAGGCCGTCATCCGCACTCACCTGACAGCGCCGATCGCTGAGGCTCAGGCTTATGCGGACCAGTATTCCGGCCCCAGCGACGAGCTGCTGCGCACCTTGATTCTGAAAATCTGGGACCGCGTGGGCAAAACCGCTGCTGGCAGCATCTGCAAGATCATCATGGCCGAAGCGCGCAACTTCCCCGAGGTTGCGCAGTTCTACTTGAGCGAAGTGATCGAGCCCACGCACCGCCTGCTCAGTGGCGCCCTGCGCCGGGGCATCGCACGCGGAGAATTTCGCGAGCTGCCGGTTGACCTGGCCATTCCAGCCCTGATCGCACCCGCGCTCTTTCTGGCCATGCACCAGCACTCCGTGGGCGCTTGCGCCATCTGTGCCGAACTGCCAGCCAACGACGACGAAGCCATTCGCATACAGATTGATCTCGTTTTGAACGGCCTGTATGCCGCCCCGTCAGCAACCAAATCTTTTGCTCCAAAGCGCTCATGAAATCTCGAACGGTTTATGCACTGCTCGGCCTGGTGGCCCTTGTGTTGGTCGCGGCCATGGGGCTTCGCATCGTGCAGTCGCAACGTGCCCAGAAGGCGACATCGGCTGCACCCAAGCAAGAAGTGGTGCTGGAAGTTCCCGCCAACGAGGTCTTGACTGCCCAACGCCAAGAACTGCGCAGCGCAGTAGACATCTCTGGCACCGTGCGCGCAGTGCGCAGTGCCTTGGTCAAAGCCAAGGTAGCCTCTGAAGTGCGAAACATTGCGGTGCGTGAAGGCGAAAGCGTGCGCGCGGGTCAGTTGCTGGTTCAGCAAGACACCAGCGAATTCGATTGGCGTGTGCGCCAGGCCGACCAGCAGGCACAAGCCGCGCGTGCCCAGCTCGACATTGCCCAGCGCGCGCTGGCCAACAACAAGGCGTTGGTGTCGCAAGGTTTTATTTCGGCCACGGCGCTGGAGTCTTCGGCCAGCAGCCAGGCGGCCGCCCAGGCCACGCTGCAAGCCAACGTGGCCGCCGCTGAACTGGCGCGCAAAGCGCTGGCAGACGCTTCACTCACCGCGCCCATTTCGGGCATCGTTTCGCAGCGCCTGGTGCAGCCAGGCGAGCGGGTGTCGGTGGACACCCGCATTCTCGAGATCGTGGACTTGTCGGCCCTGGAAATTGAGGCGGCCCTGACGCCGGGCGAGGTTGCACGCCTGCAGGTCGGCCAGCGCGCCCGGATCACCGTGGACGGTTTGCCTGGCGAAACGGGCGCCCGCGTCGCACGCATCAACCCCAGCGCACAGGCGGGCTCGCGGACCGTGCCGGTTTATCTGGCACTGGACCGCAACCCGGCCCTGCGCCATGGCTTGTTCGCGAAAGGGCGGGTTGAGCTTGAGCGCGTGACGCGGCTGGCCTTGCCGGCTTCTGCGGTGCGTCTGGACCGCGCGGAGCCTTATGTCCTGTTGCTTGACGGCACGCGGGTTCGCTCACAGCGAATCAGCACAGGGCCGGCAGCCGTTGCGGCCGATGGCAGTGATTGGATCGAAATTCAACAAGGTTTGACTGAAGGCGCGCGCGTGCTGGCCGGCACGGTGGGCGCCGTCGCCGACAACACGGCATGGAAGCCCGCAGCCGCTAC
This sequence comes from Rubrivivax sp., assembly GCA_965249635.1. Taxonomy (GTDB): domain Bacteria; phylum Pseudomonadota; class Gammaproteobacteria; order Burkholderiales; family Burkholderiaceae_C; genus Rubrivivax. The sequence continues at coordinate 2,734,918 of OZ252249.1, forward strand.
CTCGTCGGCGCCCGTCGCAGCGCCCGTCGCAGCGCCTGCCGCAGCGGCCAGCCGCTGAACCGCCATGTGGTTCACCCGCGTTTCCATCAGCAACCCCGTCATGGCCGTCATGGTCATGTTGGCCTTCGTCGTGTTGGGCCTGTTCGCCGTTCAACGGCTGAAGGTCGATCAATTTCCCAATATTGAATTTCCCTTTGTGGTGGTGACCACCGAATACCCCGGTGCCTCGCCCGAGGTGGTCGAGATCGAAGTCACGCGCAAGGCCGAAGAAGCGGCCAACACGGTGGCCGGCATCAACCAGATTTTTTCGCGCAGCTATGAAGGCGTGTCGGTTGTCATTGTCCAGTTCAATCTGGATATGGATGGCCGCAAAGCCGCCGACGACGTGCGCGAAAAGTTGGCCCAGGTGCGCCCGCAATTTCGAGCCGAAGTGAAGGAGCCGCGCGTTCAACGCTTCGACCCCGCCAGCCGGCCCATCTGGACCTTGGCGTTGACCTCGCCCGAAGGCCAGCGCACGCCTGTTGAGCTGAGCACCTACGCCGACCAGCTCATCAAGAAGCGCTTGGAAAACGTGCGGGGCGTGGGCTCGGTCACACTGGTGGGCGCGCGCAAACGCGAGATCAATGTCTACCTGAAACCCGCTGCGATGGAAGCCTTTGGCGTCAGCGCGGACCAGGTGGTGCAGACCTTGCGCACCGAAAACCGCGACCTGCCTGCCGGCACCCTGCGCTCACGCCAAAACGAGCTGGTGGTGCAGGTGGACGCTGCCGTCAAACGGCCTGAAGATCTGCGCAGCCTGATCGTTGCACGGCGCGGCACCAATCTGCAACCGGTGCGGCTGGCGCAGGTGGCCGACATCATTGATGGGCCTGAAGAGGTTGAAACGCTGGCCTTGCTCAATGGCCAGCGCACCTTGGTCTTGGATGTACAAAAGAGCCAAGGCGAAAACACCATCGAGGTTGTTAACGGTCTGAATCAAGTGGCCGAAACCTTGAAGGCCGAGCTGCCTGCGGGCATGGCACTGGACATCGTGCGCGACAACTCCCGGCCCATTCGTGTGGCCGTAGCCAATGTGAACCGCACCTTGTTTGAAGGTGCCTTGCTGACGGTGGGCATCGTTTTCTTGTTCTTGAATTCGTGGCGCTCCACTGTCATCACCGGCTTGACACTGCCGATCTCCTTGATCGGCACCTTCCTGTTCATGCATGCCTTTGGCTTCACCATCAACATGATCACATTGATGGCGCTGAGCCTGTGTGTGGGCTTGTTGATCGACGACGCCATCGTTGTTCGCGAGAACATCGTGCGCCATGTGCAGATGGGCCAATCGCCGCGCGAGGCGGCGCTCAAAGGGACGCAAGAAATCGGCCTGGCAGTGCTGGCCACCACCTTGTCCATCGTCGCGGTCTTTTTGCCCATCGGATTTATGGGCGGCATCATCGGCCGCTTCTTTCACGAGTTTGGCATCACGATCGTGGCGGCCGTCTTGATTTCGATGTTTGTGAGCTTCACGCTTGACCCGATGCTCAGCGCCTTCTGGCACGACCCGGCAATCGACCGTGAAGGCAAACCGTTTGTGCCCAAGGGCCTGTACGACCACACACTTGGGCGCATCACCCACGCGGTTGACCGCATGCAGCACCACCTGGCGGACGCCTATGTAGCAGCGCTGCGATGGGCCATTCGACACAAGTTGGCCACCCTGGGCATCGCAATCTTGACCTTGATCGTTAGCTTGGGTCTGACCCGCTTCATGGGCACCGAGTTTGTGCCTAAAGCCGACTACTCAGAAACCAGCGTCAGCTTCTACACCCCCGTGGGTTCGGCCATCGAAACCACCGAAGCGCGCGTGCGGCAGGTGGACGCAATTTTGCGGGCTATGCCCGAAGTGCAGTTCACCGTGGCCACCATCAACACCGCCAATGCACAAGGCCGCAACAACGCCAGCATCTATGTGCGCCTGGTCAACCGCAAAGACCGCCAGCGCAGCGTCGATCAGCTTTCGATTCCGCTGCGTGAACGTTTGGCCACGGTGCCCGGCATCACCGTGACCCATGTGGGTTTGCTGGACGCCGTGGGCGGCAACAAGCCACTGCAATTGTCCATACAAGGGCCTGATCTGCAGCAACTGCAGCGACTGAGCAGCCAGCTAGAGGGCCGCATGCGGCAGATTGAGGGGCTGACCGATCTGGACACCAGCATGAAGCCCAACAAGCCTATCGTGAGCGTGCAGGTCAAGCGCGACGCCGCCGCCGACGCGGGCCTGTCGGTCGGCAGCATCACGGGCTCGCTGCGCGCCTTGATCACGGGCGAAACAGTGGGCCAGTGGCGTTCCAGTGCCGACCAGACGCATGACATCCGCGTGCGCGTTGCGCCTGAACTGCGCGACAACCTTCAGGACCTGGAGCGACTGGGCTTGACCACTGCAACGCTGGCCGATGGCAGCTCGCGCATCGTGCGCTTGACGCAGGTTGCGCAGCTCAGCAGTGGCCTGGGGCCCAACCAGATCAACCGCCGCGCGCTGAACCGCGAGGTCGAACTCACGGCCAACACCACTGGCAGATCACTGGGCGAGGTGTCTGCCGACATCCGCAAAGTGCTCGACGACACGCCCATGCCGCCGGGTTACACGGCCAAGTTTGGTGGCGCCACCAAAGACATGCAAGAAAGCTTCACCTACGCGGTGTCAGCCCTGGCGATGGCCATCATCTTCATCTACATGATCCTCGCGTCGCAGTTCCGCAGCTTCTTGCAACCTATCGCCTTGATGAGCTCACTGCCACTCACGCTGATCGGCGTGGTGCTGGCGCTGGTCCTTTGGGGCAGCACCTTGAACATGTTCTCCATCATCGGCGTGATCATGCTCATGGGTCTGGTCACCAAAAACGCCATCTTGCTGGTGGACTTTGCCAACCGTGCGCGCGACGCAGGCTCCACACGCGAGCAAGCCCTCTTGGACGCTGCCAAAGTGCGCCTGCGCCCCATTCTGATGACCACGCTGGCTATGGTGTTTGGCATGGTGCCGTTGGCCTTTGCCTTGACCGAAGGCAGCGAGCAGCGCGCGCCCATGGGCCAAGCCGTGATTGGCGGCGTCATCACCTCGTCCTTGCTCACCCTGGTTGTGGTGCCAGTGGTGTACCTGTACCTCGATTCGCTGAGCGCCGGGCTGGCGCGTTTGGTCGGCTTCAAACCACCGGCCGCACATGAGCAACATCAAGGCCACGCCTAGAATCCAGGGTTAACCTGAGGCGGAGAAGTCACCGGCGCAGACCACGCTTTTCCACCCATCCAAATACTTTCCCACCGATAGAGTCACGAGCAGGTCCCCCTATGAATATTGAACTGGCTCGCTTCAACATGATCGAGCAGCAAATCCGCCCTTGGCAGGTGCTCGATCCTGCTGTTTTGTCGCTGCTGGCCGTGGTCAAGCGCGAGGACTTCGCGCCTGCGCAACACCGCGCCATGGCCTTTGTCGACACGCAAGTGCCGCTCACAGACAAGGCCAACGGTCCGTGCATGCTCGAGCCCAAAGTCGAAGCGCGCTTGCTGCAAGAGCTGCGCGTCAGCCATGGCGACCGCGTGCTGGAAATCGGCACGGGCAGCGGTTTCATGGCCGCTTTGCTGGCGCACCGCGCACAAGAAGTGACCACGGTTGAACGCGACCCTGCACTTGTGCAACTGGCTCGACGCAACCTTCAACATGCAGGTTTGGCGCGTGTCAAACTGATTGAAGGTGACGGCGCCAAGGCGTTGCCTGAAGGCGCGCCATGGGACGTGATTCTGCTTTCGGGCTCTGTGGCCGAAGTGCCGAAGAACCTGCTTCAACAGCTCAAGATTGGCGGCCGGCTCGCTGCCGTGGTGGGTGAACGGCCCATCATGCGCGCGCGCCTGTTCACGCGGACAACGCAGACTTCTTGGTCCGATGTGGATCTCTTCGACACGGTAGCGCCGCGCCTTGCTGGCTTTGGCGAACCCAGCCGTTTTCAGTTTTAACAAGGAAACCCATGCGATCAACCCTCCGCCGCCCCCTGCTGGCAGCCCTGACGCTGGCCATCGCCGCTTTGGCGCCTGCTGTTCAAGCGCAAAGCCTGCAAGAGCTGTACGAAGCTGCTCGGGCCTATGACGCCACTTATTTGTCGGCGCGCTCGTTGTCGCAATCGGCTGAGTTCAAAGCCGCACAGGCCGAAGCGCTGCGTCGCCCGACAGCCAGCATGACAGCCAACGTCACCGGCACGCAGCTGGACTTGCCGCGCGTCAATGGCTCCAACAACACCGTGGGCGCCAACGTGGGCGCGCGTTACCCGCTGTTCAACAAAGCCAACGAAGCCAGCTATTCACAAGCTCAAAAGGCCTTGCAGTTGGCGCAGGCCGATTTGATGACCGCAGAGCAAGATCTGATTTTGCGCGTTAGCCAAGCTTATTTCGACGTGCTGGCAGCCCAAGACACGCTGGCCACCACGGGCGCGGCAAAGAAGGCCATCACCGAGCAACTGGCATCGGCCAAGCGCAATTTTGAAGTCGGTACCGCCACGATCACCGACACCCGTGAAGCGCAGGCCCGTTTTGACCTGGCCACCGCGCAAGAACTGGCCGCCGACAACGAACTGCGCACCAAGCGTATCGCGCTGGACCAACTGGTCGGCCGCAATGGTGTCGCTCCCAAAGGCCTGGCCAAGCCCGTGACCCTGCCTGGGGTTCAGCCAGCCGATGCCGAAGTGTGGGTTGCGCAAGGTGACGGCGCGCATCCTGGCATCCAAAAGGCCAAGCTGGCGTTGGAAGTGGCGCAGTTGGAATCCGACAAGTCGCGAGCGGGTCGTCTGCCCACGGTGGATGCCGTTGCGTCACTGGGCGGCACCGATGCCAGCGGCAAACTCGCCACCACGCCGGGCCTGACCAAAAGCGCTTCGGTGGGCGTGCAGATGAATTGGCCGCTGTACACGGGCGGCGCCGTTGAAAACCGCCTGAAAGAGACCATCGCGCTCGAAGAAAAATCGCGCAATGACCTCGAAGCCGCACGCCGCACCGTCGCGCAGCTCACGCGTCAGGCCTACTTCGGTCTGCAGTCGGGTATGGCGCAAGTCAGGGCCCTGGAAGCGGCTGAATCGTCCAGCCAGTTGGCGCTGGAAGCTACGCAGTTGGGCTACCGTGTCGGTGTCCGCGTCAATCTGGATGTCTTGAACGCCCAGACCCAGCTGTTCACCACCCAGCGTGACTTGGCCAAGGCCCGCTACGAGGTGTTGCTGACCAATTTGCGCTTGAGGCAAGCCTCAGGCACCTTGAAGGCGGACGACTTGCGCCCGCTGAATGCGCTGCTGAACCGCTGAGTTTGCTGGGCCTCAGGCCCTGCTGCGTGAACCGGGTCCTGCGTTGCGCTGGCGCAATGCGGCCTCAGCCATGCGAACGGCGCAGCCTCGATGCGCTTCAGCAAAGTCAAGTGCACGTTTGACATGCTCGTTACGCTGCGGGTCTTTCACAAGGGCCACTGCCGCGTCGACGCCATCCGCCAGCGTTTTGACCCGCCGCGCCGCACCGGCCTCCAGTGCCATCTGGGCCGCGTCATCGAAATTGAAGGTGTGCGGCCCCATGATCAGTGGGCAGCCGCAGGCTGCGGCTTCAATCAAGTTTTGCCCACCCAAAGGCGCGAAACTGCCGCCCAAGAGGGCCGAGTCGGCCATGCCGTAGTACATGGGCATTTCACCCAAAGAGTCGCCCAGCCAAACGTCTGCCGCACAGGCCGCCGCCGACGGCGCCGCACCGAATTCTGAGCGCCGCACGACGCTCAACCCGCTGCGTTTGATGAGGTCAGCAACCTCGTTGAAGCGTTGAGGGTGACGGGGCACCACCACCAGCAAGGGGCGAGGCTGCGGCACCTCCAGCCAGGCTTCCAGCAAGGGCCACTCTTCGCCGTTGCGTGTGCTGGCGGCCAGCACCACAGGGCGCTTCAGCTGCCCCGCCCAGTCCAGCCCGCGCGCCAGCAAGCGCGGGGGCGGTGTCATGTCGAACTTCAGGTTGCCAATCACCCGGACCTGCCGAACGCCAACCATACGCAGGCGATGCGCATCGTCTTCGGTTTGTGCCAGAGCCTGGTCGATACCGGCTGCGGCTGGGCGCATCAGGCTGCCGAAGCGCTCGGCCTTGATCTGGCTGCGCTTGCTCAAACGGGCATTGGCCAGCACCACCGGTACGGCAAATTTATGTGCATGATGAATAAGGTTAGGCCAAACCTCAGTTTCAATCAGCACGCACAGGCTGGGTCGATGGCGCCCCAGAAAGCGCCGCACCGCACCGGGCGTGTCGAACGGCAGCCAGGCCTGGCAGTCGCCGTGACGCAGTAGCGGTTTACCCGCCTCCCAACCCGTGGCCGTGCCATGGGTCAGCAGCAGAGCCATCTTGGGGTCCAGCTCGCGCATGGCCGCTATCAGCGGTTCTGCTGCGCGCGTCTCGCCCAGGGAGACCGCATGGATCCAAACGCAATCAGCGCGCGCGCGCTGGGAACCAAAGCCCAGGCGACCTGCCAGGTCGTGGCGGTAAAGAGGCTCGCTGATGCTGCGCAAGAGCAGCCGCAGCAGATACAGCGGCGTGATCAGCCACAACACCACCGAATAGAAAAAGCGCACGGTGTCAGGCCTTCAACTCAGCGTGCGGTAATTTGTCGAAGGTGCCACCTGAGTCCAGCGGCGAACGGTCATCAGTGCGCTGCCGTCGCAATCTGCGCGTCGGGCTTCACGCTGCGCAAAGCAGCCATGAAATCGCGCTCGATTCGATGCAAAGCCTCAGCTGTGTGCCCTTCAAAACGCATGACCAGTACCGGCGTGGTGTTGGACGCGCGAATGAGGCCGAAGCCGTCTGTGTAGTCGGCGCGCAGACCGTCGATGGTGGTGATCTCCGCACCGGGAAAGCGCGCTTTTTCTTGCAACTCAGCGACCAGCCGCGGCGGCTCGCCTTCAGCACATGCGACGTTCAGCTCGGGCGTGCTGAAGCTGGTGGGCAAAGCGTTCAGTACAGCGGAAGGATTGCTGCTGCGCGACAGAATCTCTAGAACCCGCGCGGCCGTGTAGGTCGCATCGTCAAAGCCGTACCAACGTTCGGCGAAAAAGATGTGGCCGCTCATCTCGCCCGCAAACGGAGCGCCGGTTTCTTTGAGCTTGGCCTTGATGAGCGAGTGTCCGGTCTTGTACATCATGGGCACGCCGCCGGCCGCGCGGATGGCGGGTGCCAGGCGTTGGCTGCACTTCACGTCGAAGATGATCGTGCCGCCGGGCTTGCGCTTGAGCACGTCCTCAGCCAACAGCATGATTTGTCGGTCGGGGTAGATGATCTGGCCGTCTTTGGTGACGATGCCCAGGCGGTCGCCGTCACCGTCAAAGGCCAGGCCCAACTCGGCGTCGGTGGTCTTGACGGCTTCAATTAAGTCGGCCAGGTTCTCGGGTTTGCTGGGGTCGGGGTGGTGGTTGGGGAAATCGCCGTCCACTTCCGAGTACAGCTCTTTCACTTGGCAACCGAGCGCGCGCAAGATGCCCGGCGCCGAAGCACCTGGGATGCCGTTGCCAGAGTCAACGACGATCTTCATGGGCCGTGCCAATTTGCAGTCGTTGACGATGCGGTGGCGGTATTCCTGAAGGATGTCCATCGCCGCTGTACGACCCGGGTTTTGAAAGTAGCTTTCGGCCTCGATGCGCCGCCGCAGGTTCTGGATCTCTTCGCCATAAATGGCACGCCCTGCCAACACCATTTTGAACCCGTTGTAGTCCTTGGGGTTGTGGCTGCCGGTCACTTGAATGCCCGAGGTGCAACCGTGCGCACCACGCGTTGCGGCCACGTAATACAGCATCGGCGTGGTTACCGGGCCAAGGTCAACCACATCCAAACCAGTGGACGCCAAGCCCCGCATCAGCGCAGCCGCCAAGCCTGGGCCTGACAGCCGACCGTCGCGGCCCACCGCCACAGCCTGCTCACCGGCCAACTTGGCTTCTGTGCCGAATGCACGGCCCAGGTGTTCGGCGAAGACTTCATCGATGGTTTTGCCAACGATGCCGCGAATGTCGTAGGCCTTGAAGATGGAGGCGTGAACTTGCATGGGGTTTGTGCTGAAGGTGGACTGGGCATTGTAGGCAGCGGGTTTCACCAGTAGCATCATTCGCTCTCCCTAGAGCAAAGCGACAAAACGCGCCGATCTCACGCGTCACAAAGCACTGTGCCCAGCCAGGCAGCTGGGGAGCGCCTGGCCGGGCCGGTATGCACAGGTCCGAAAACGGCCAGCCACATCAGCAGCGCGCTCCTATCATCAGCCGCATGAAAGCAAGTGCATCGCCGACATCGGCTTCCAAGCTGGCCCTGACACCGGGCAGTACAAGCCCGCTGGCGGACGCTGGTTCGCTCTACCAAGCCCTCTTGGCCCGCGACGCACGTTTTGACGGCCGGTTTTTTGTGGGAGTCACCTCCACAGGCATTTATTGCCGGCCAGTTTGCCGGGTGCGCATGCCGCTGCAACGCAACTGCCGCTTTTTCGAACACCCGGCTAGCGCCGAGATGGCGGGCTTTCGCCCCTGCCTGCGTTGCCGCCCAGAGCTTGCGCCCGGTCTATCGCTTGCCGAGTCGTCGAGCACGCTGGCGCACCAAGCAGCGCGTTTGCTCGACGCCGCGGTATCGCACGGCCAGGAGCTGAGCATGGCGCGTCTGGCTCAACGGCTCGGCGTGACCGACCGCCACCTGCGGCGCATCTTCGTCGCTGCCTTGGGCGTTCCACCTTTGGCTTACTTGAACACGCGGCGCTTGTTGCAGGCCAAACAGATGCTGACTGACACACGCCTGCCCGTGACTGAAGTGGCGCACGCCGCTGGCTTTGGCAGTGTGCGCCGCTTCAACGCGGCCTTTGCTGGCCAATACCGCTTGAACCCCAGCCGGCTGCGCCAACAAACGGCACCCCACATCGCGCCCAGCACCAGTTCCCAGACCGCCACACCCATCAATCCAACATGGGTGCACGTCAACCTGGGCTATCGGCCGCCATTCGACACGGCCGCGCTCCGGCGCTTTCTAGCTTCGCGCGCCGTGCCCGGGCTTGAAACGATTGAAGGCAGCGGCGCTGCGTTGCGCTACTGCCGAAGCCTGGCCGTCATGCAATCAGACCAACTGCGCATCGGCTGGGTCTGTATCGAGGCCGACGGCACCCGGCCGGTCATGCGCGTGGGCCTCAGCGACGGCCTGCTGCCAGCCATTGGTCAAGTGCTCGAGCGTGTTCGCCAAGCCATGGACCTGGATGCCGATCCGGCACAGATTGACCCTGCCGTGGCCCGCTTGGGCTATTCGGCGCGACCCGGGTTGCGCTTGCCCGGCGCGATCGACGGTTTTGAGTCGGCGGTCCGAGTGATCTTGGGCCAGCAAGTCAGTGTGGCGGCGGCGCGCACGCTCACATGCCGGCTCGTGACGGCGCTGGGCGAGCCTCTGAATCCAGACTTCAACGCAGCCGAGCCTGGGATCGATCGCCTGTTCCCTTCAGCGCAGGCTGTCGCCCGTGCCGAACCCGCAACGATTGGCAAGCTGGGCATCGTGCGCCAGCGTGTCGCGGCCCTGCAGGCCCTGGCCCAGGCCGTCTCAGATGGCCAGCTTCAACTGGACCGCGCGGCACCGCTGGAAGCAACACTGGCCGCGCTGCGGCTGCTGCCGGGCATTGGCGAGTGGACCGTTCAGCTGATTGCCATGCGCGCCCTGGGCTGGCCCGATGCCTTCCCCGCCACGGACTTGGCCCTGTTGAAGGCCCTGGGAACACGAGACCCAGCGGATGCGCAGCGCCGGGTGGATGTGACCCGCCCGTGGCGTGCCTATGCCGTCATGAGATGCTGGCAAACCTTGGAGCCCGACGATGCTGACCACTGTGAAACCGAACAAACCTGAATCACTTCAGCAGCAAGCGCTTTGCGCGCGCGCCGTATTGCCGTCGCCACTGGGTGATATGACAGCCTTGGCCACCGATCAGGGGCTGGCAGCGCTCCTTTTCGACGGTGACCGATACCACCCGGACCACCACGTAAGCCTGCCCGACGACCCACTGAATCCGCACATCCAGGCGGCCCGTCATTGGCTGGCTGCGTACTGGGCCGGAAGCGATCCCGATGTCGACACCATCCGTTTCGACCTGGCCGGGACCGGCTTCCAACGGGCCGTCTGGCAGGTGCTGCTGCGCATCAAGCTGGGGCACACTTGGACCTATGGTGAGGTTGCTCGCCAGGTCGGCGAATCGGCTGCGCCAAGGGCCACAGGTGGCGCCATTGGGCGCAACCCCGTGGCCGTGCTGATACCCTGCCACCGCGTCATTGGCGCCAGTGGCGCGCTCACGGGTTATGCCAGTGGCCTGCCCCGCAAGCAGCGCCTGCTGCAGCACGAAAAAGTCCTGCTGCTGTGAACAATGAACCCCCGTCACTTTGCTGAACTGCTGGTGCTGGCAGCACTGTGGGGCGGGTCGTTCCTCATGATGCGCCTGGGGGCCGGTGAGTTCGGCGCCGTACCAACCGCTTTCGTGCGGGTCGCGCTGGCTTGTCTGGTACTGCTGCCTGCGCTTGCATGGCGGGGCCAACTTTCGGCACTTCGCCAGCATTGGCGAAGCCTTGCCATCGTGGGCGTCCTGAACTCCGCGCTTCCTTTTCTGGCCTATGCCTATGCCGCCACGCACATCACAGCAGGCTTGGCTTCGGTGTTCAATGCCACCACGCCCTTGTGGGGCGCCGTCATCGCCTGGTTGTGGCTTAAAGAACAACCCAGCGTCAGCCGCATCTGCGGCTTGGCACTGGGCTTCTGCGGAGTGTTTTGGCTGGTTTTTGACAAGATCGGCCAGGGTGGAGCCGCGCGGCCCTGGAGCCAGGCGGCCGCTGTATGGGCGTGCCTAGCTGCCACCCTATGTTACGGCTACAGCGCCAATTTCACGAAACGCTTTCTCAGCGCAGCGCCACCACTGGCTGCCGCAACCGGCAGCCAGCTTAGCGCTTTAGCAGTGCTCCTGGTGCCTGGTATTCGGCTGTGGCCAGAGCAAACGCCAGGCACCACAGCCTGGCTGTCGATGCTGGTGCTGGGGCTGGCCTGCACGGGCTTGGCTTACTTGCTTTACTTTAGATTGATCGCCCAGCTCGGGCCAGCGAAGGCCGTATCAGTCACCTTCTTGATCCCGGCCTTCGCAGTGCTCTGGGGCTATCTCTTCTTGGCTGAGACACTGACATTGGACATGGTGCTCGCCTGCACCGTCATACTGGCGGGCACCGCATTGGCGACCGGGCTGGTCAGCGCCGGTGGCCGACCTCAAAGTCGTTGAGCCCGCAGCGGTCGACTCCGCGCAGCAGCCACAAGGGTCGGCGAGCAAAGTCAACCGGCACGCCAGTTTTGCCGTCAACAGGCCGCAGCGCACGGTCGAAGTGCGAGCTTGCCGGCATGTAGCGCAAAGCCACGCCTGTTCGCCGCTGCGTTGATAAGTTAGCCTTCGCGCCGTGAATCATATAAACATCGTGCAGCGACATCTGGCCCGGCTGCAATTCAATGTCCACAGCTCGGTTCTCGTCAAAGCTGCCCTCGGCCATGCGCTGGTTGAGCGTCAGGTCGGTTCGGTCTTCGTGCAGGTGCTGATGGAGCTGCTTGCCAGCATGCGAGCCAGGAATCACGCGCAAACAACCGTTGACCCGCGTTGACGGCTCCAGCGCCACCCAGGCGGTGCAAGTGGCCAATGGACGAATGGGCCAGTAGTGGCCGTCCTGGTGCCACGGCGTCTCAAACCCTTCGCCGGCCGGCTTGCAAAAAACGTGGCAACCCCACAGGATGATGTCGTCGCCAATCACACCCGACACCAAATCAACAATGTCGCGGTCCATGGCCAGCGCCAGAAAGTCGGCCACGCCGCGCACGCCCTCGCCGTTGTCACCGGCAACATGCGCCGACACCAGTTTCTCAGGGCGCACACCAGGGTTTTGTTCGAGCAGGCGTTCTAGCGCTTGCTGCATGGAACCTACTCGATCGGTGCTGAGCTGAAAACGCGGAACGACCCAGCCTTCGCGCTGGTAGTGTTCGACTTCGTCGGCATGCAATTGAGCCATAGGCGACATGCTGCCAGCGGCGCGCCGATTGCGCAACAACTCAGCTCAAACGAAAGTCGAATGCGCAAGAAAAAGCCGCTGCAGGTTCAACCGTGCAGCGGCTTTGGATGAGCTTGGCGGAGTGGACGGGACTCGAACCCGCGACCCCCGGCGTGACAGGCCGGTATTCTAACCAACTGAACTACCACTCCGCGTGGCCGACAGCTTCTAGCTCTTGCGAGCTTCAAGCGCTGCCGAAACTTGGCGTCCCCTAGGGGATTCGAACCCCTGTAATCACCGTGAAAGGGTGGTGTCCTAGGCCTCTAGACGAAGGGGACTGAACCTTCGCAATCTTGCGATTGACTTTAAACCGACTCTCAAACAACCGAACCGACTTGAACAGCGCCTGCCATTTTTGATGGTGGAGGTAAGCGGGATCGAACCGCTGACCTCTTGCATGCCATGCAAGCGCTCTCCCAGCTGAGCTATACCCCCGAATCAGCCCCTACAGCCCTCATCAAGCTGAAAAAGCCAACGCTGTTCAAGCGAGCCCATGAGTATACACAAAGCATTACGAGCCCTGCAAGATGTGGCGCTGCAAGCGGGCCAACACCACGTCACGAGGGAACAACGCCAGCACCGTGTCAATGGACGGGGTTTGCGAGCGGCCGCACACCAACACCCGAACAGCCGGCGCCAACTGCCCCATCTTCACCTGGGCCACTGTCAGAGCATCTTTAAGTGCCGCGGCAATACCAGCCTTGTCCCAGCTTGCGGCTTCAAGCTTCTCGCACAAGGTGGCCAATGCGGGCTTTAGCCCGGCAGGTACGTGCTGCTCAATGTCGGCAGCAGGCGGGTGCACCGCGCCAAACAGCAGGCTGCTCCAATCGGCCAACTCCACCACCGTAGCGCAACGGTCTTTGAACAATGCGCTGGCACGCGCGAGCAAACCCAAGTCGCCCGCCACAACGCCGCGCGATGCCAGTTGTTCCTGCACCAGCAAGGCCAGACGCTGGTCGTCCGCTTGTTTGATGTAGTGCGCGTTCACCCAGGCCAGCTTGGCCGGATCCCACTGCGCAGGACTTTTGGCCAAGTGCGAACCGTCAAACCACTGCACCATCTGCGCCTGCGTGAAAAGCTCTTCGTCGCCGTGGCTCCAGCCCAAACGTGACAGGTAATTCAGCATGGCCTCAGGCAAAAAGCCGGCATCCCGGTAAGCGGTTACGCTAACTGCACCGCGCCGTTTGCTGAGTTTCAGTCCGTCGTCGCCCAGGATGATGGGGCAATGACCAAACTGCGGAAGGGGTGCGCCCAGCGCGTGGAAGATATTGATCTGCCAGGGCGTGTTATTGACATGCTCGTCACCGCGGAACACGTGGGTGATGCCCATGTCCCAGTCGTCAACCACCACCGCGAAGTTGTACGTCGGCACACCAAAGCGCAAGGCGTCTGCGCTGGCGTCGGCTGGTGCGGGGCGCAAGATGATCAGGTCATCGATTTCCCGGTTGCTGATGGTGATAGAGCCCTTCACCAGATCGTTCCACGTCACCTCGCCGTCTGGCGGGTTGCAAAAACGGACGACCGGTTTTACGCCCGCCGGTGGCGCCGGCAAGGTCTTGCCGGGCTGCGGCCGCCAGCGTCCGTCGTAGTGCGTTTTCTCTCCGCGCGCGCGCTGCTCTTCACGCATGACGTCCAGCTCTTCAGGTGTGCACCAGCATCGGTAAGCCCGGCCCGCGGCGATCAATTGCTCCACCACTGCGTGGTAGCGCTCCAGGCGCTGGGTCTGGTAAATGGGGCCTTCGTCGTGGTCCAGACCCAGCCATTGCATGGACGCCAAAATTTGTTCGACGGAGTCCTGCGTGGACCGCGCCAGATCGGTGTCTTCGATACGCAGCACAAACTGCCCGCCGTGGTGCCGCGCATAGGCCCACGAATACAGCGCCGTGCGCGCCGTTCCCAGATGCAAAAACCCGGTTGGCGATGGCGCGATTCGGGTACGCACCAGCCGTTGCGTGGGCTCGCTCATCATTCGGCTCCAGTTCCACTGGCCAGGGCCAGCCGGCTACGGGGTCCGGACTCGTCTTCGTCCGCTTGTTTACGACGTTGGCCCTCAAGAGTTGCGAACTCTTCAACGCTGATATCGCCCGTGATGTAGTGACCATCGAAGCAACTGGCTTCAAAACCGGCGATGTTGGGGTTCAGCGCGCCAACCACCCGCTTCATCGCGTCCACATCTTGGTAGATCAAAGCGTCGGCGCCTATGAACTCGCGAATTTCTTCGATGCTGCGGCCGTGTGCCACCAGTTCTTGCTTGGTGGGCATGTCGATGCCATACACATTGGGAAAGCGCACCGGTGGTGCAGCCGAGGCCATGTAAACACGGCGCGCACCGGCCTCGCGTGCCATTTGCACGATCTCTTTGCTGGTGGTGCCGCGCACGATGGAATCGTCCACCAGCAGCACGTTTCGGCCCTTGAATTCCAGGCCAATGGCATTGAGTTTTTGCCGCACACTTTTCTTGCGAACGCCCTGCCCCGGCATGATGAAGGTACGCCCAACATAGCGGTTCTTCACGAAGCCTTCGCGGTAAGGCTTGCCGATGCGGTGGGCCAGTTGCATGGCGCTGGGGCGGCTGGACTCGGGGATCGGAATGACCACATCTATTTCGCTCGGTGGCATGGTGGAGATCAAACGCTGCGCCAGCGATTCACCCAGATTGAGACGGGCCTGATAGACGGAGATGCCGTCCATCACAGAGTCGGGCCTTGCCAGGTAAACATACTCAAACATGCAAGGGTTCAGTTGCGCCCGCTCTGCACAAGCCTGTGTGTGCACCTGGCCATGGAGGTCAATGAACAGAGCCTCTCCGGGCGCCAGGTCGCGTACCAGCTTGTGCCCCGTGCCTTCCAGCGCAACCGACTCGCTGGCTACCATGACGCTGCCTTCGGCGCCTGGGGTGCCCTGGCCCCAGCACAAAGGCCGAATGCCGTAGGGGTCGCGAAAGGCGAGCAAGCCGTGGCCAGCGATCAAGGCGATAACGGCATACGAGCCGCGTATGCGCTTGTGCACGGCACTCACGGCTGCGAAGACTTCCGGCGCGGTCAAAGGCAGATTTCGCGCAGCCAGTTCAAGCTCGTGCGCCAACACGTTGATCAGCACCTCAGAGTCGCTCTCGGTGTTGATGTGCCGACGGTCCACCTCAAACAACTCGGCTTTCAGCGCGGGTGCGTTTGTCAAATTACCGTTGTGCACCAAGACGATGCCATAAGGCGCATTCACATAAAACGGCTGCGCTTCTTCTTCGCTGTACGCATTGCCCGCCGTGGGGTAGCGCACTTGACCCAGCCCCACCGTGCCGGGCAGCGCGCGCATGTTTCGCGTGCGGAATACATCGCGCACCATGCCGCGCGCTTTGTGCATATAACACTTGGTGCCTTGCATAGTGACGATGCCTGCTGCATCTTGCCCACGGTGCTGAAGCAGCAACAGCGCGTCGTAAATCAACTGGTTGGCAGGCGAAGAAGAGGTCACGCCAACAATGCCGCACATAATATATCCTGTTAGGTTCTCTGGCGCTGCGGCAACAGCCAACGCGCAAGTTCTTCGGGCATGAGTGGCCGCAAACCACCAATGAGCACACCCATCAGCTGCACGCCGCGCGACTGTTGCCACCAGCTCGACTTGGCTGTTGGCGTCAAGCTGAGCACGGTCACCAACAAAAGCAGCAATACCAAGCCACGTACGCAGCCGAAGACTGCGCCCAAAAAGCGGTCAGGCACCGTCAACGGCGTCGCAGCAATGGCCATCTGCAGCACACGCGCGAGCACAGCCCAAAGCACCAGCGCGCCAATGAAAGCCACCACCAGCGATGCCGCGTGGTTCAAAGCGGAGCTTTGTTCGCCAATCGGCAGATAAGGCGACAGTCGGCCAGAGTAAGCCACAGCCACCACATAGGCGACCAGCCACCCGACCAGCGACATCAACTCAAACACCAAACCGCGCCAGGCGCCCACCAAGACCGACAGCGCCAGCAAAACCGCCATGGCGATGTCCAGGCCATGAATTGAGGTCACAGCGTCAGCACCACGCCGGGCAGCTTGCCGGCTTTGAGCGTGGCCAGCGCCTTGGCGGCGGCGTCTTGCGTCTCAAAGGGCCCTACGCGCACCCGAATGCGCCGTGCGCCTTGAACGTCCACGTCCTGCGTAAAGGTTTTAAGGCCCAGGCGTTCCACACGCGCGCGCGCTTCTTTGGCTGAAGTGTCGTCAGCGTATGCGCCAACCTGCACCACATAACGTGTAGCCTTAGGAGCTGCCACAACGGCCGGTGCAGGTGGAGCCGGCTTGGTCGCGACTGAAGGCTTTTCGACTGGCTTTTCAACCGCCTTCGCCACTGGCTTCTCCGCTACCCGCTCGGCGGCCTTCTTGGACTTCTCAGGCTCTTCGGGTTTCTTGGCGGCTTCCTTGACCGTCGGAGCTGGCGTTGGCGCCGCTGGCGCCGCAGCCGCTTTGGTGGGCGCACCCGCGTCAGGTTTTTGCGGCGGTGGCACTGCGATTGCAGGGCCTTGCGTAACCACCGCTGCGGCGAGCGGTGTGCTAACTGGGGCAGCCACCGGTGCCGCTGCAGGGACATCGCCGGCGGCCTGCGCGGCTTCGCCGATCGTGCCCGAAACCACGCGCGGCGTGCGCGATGGCAGACTCAGGGGCGCAGCGCCCTCTGGCGACGGAATGGCCATTGGCAAGTTGACGGGCACCGGCCGTGGCTGCGATTCGAACAACACTGGGAATGCAATCACGCCCAACACCAGCAAAACTGCCGCACCGATCAAGCGGCGACGCGCCCTCGTGCGTTCTTGTGAGGGTGGCGCGTCTACGGGTCGGGTGTCAAACGTTTCGGGTGCGCGCCGCTTCAAAAAGGGGGGCAGTGCCATGGGGTGCCTCAAGGGTGCCGCTTTGCGACCGAACGCCGCCCTGAAGCCACATCAAGCCCCATGAGGTGCTTGCCGGCGAGGAAGACCGTCCTTCAGAACGCCGCCTACGGTGTAGAAAGATCCAAATACGACGATTCTATCTGCGGGGTCTACTTGCGCTAAGGCCGCGCGCAGCGCTTCACTGGGGTCTGGGTAGCTGTGAACCTGCGCTGCGCCCGCTGCGGGCTGGGACCGTTGCAGCGCACGCGCTTGCACGATGGCCTGCTCCAGTTGCGCTGTATCGGCTGCTCGTGGTGTGGGCAAGTTGCACAGATGCCAAACATCCACCAAGGGCAGGACACGCTGCAGCATGCCCGGCAAATCTTTGTCGGCCATGGCACCCCAAACCGCGTGCGTACGCGGATAAAACCCCATTTGGTCCAAATTGGCAGCCAGCGCTGCCACCGACTGCGGGTTGTGCGCGACGTCCAGCACCAGTGTCGGTTGGCCGGGAATGATCTGAAAGCGACCGGGCAGCTCGACCAAGGCCAAACCATTGCGCACGGCCTGCGCGGCCACAGGCAGCCGCGGGCGCAAGGCCTCAAACAGCGCCAGCACACCGGCAGCATTGATCAATTGGTTGGCGCCCCGCAAGGCGGGGTAAGCCAGGCCATTCACGCGTTGATGGCGACCCCACCAGTTCCATTGCTGGCGGTCGCCGCTGTGGCCAAAATCGCGCCCCACTTGCCACAGGTCGGCACCCAGCGCTTGCGCATAAGTCAGCACGCTGGCAGGCGGCATGGGGTCGCTCACGATAGCCGGGCACCCCGCGCGCATGACATGTGCTTTTTCGATGCCAATGGTTTCACGGTCACGCCCCAGCAGCTCGGCGTGGTCGATGTCGATGCTGGTGATGATGACCGCATCGGCATCGATCATGTTGACCGCATCGAGCCGTCCGCCCAGCCCGACCTCCAGCACCACCAGGTCCAAATGGGCCTGCGCCAGCGCGCGCAAGATGGCCAGCGTCGTGAATTCAAAATAGGTCAGCGGCGTGCTGCCACGCGCCAACTCCACAGCCTCGAAGTGAGGGCACAGCGCATCAGCCTGAAGTGGCAAACCTCCAACACGGCAGCGCTCCTCGAAGTGGATGAGATGTGGACTGGTGAACAAGCCCACCTTCCAACCGGCCTGCAAGGCAATGCTCTCGAGCATGGCGCAGGTGGAGCCTTTGCCGTTGGTGCCGGCCACCGTCACCACCACCGCCTCAAAATCCAGCCCCATGCGCTGGCGGACTTGCTGGATGCGATCCAAACCCAGCGCAATGGTTTTCGGGTGCAACCTCTCGCAGTAGCTCAGCCACTCATCCAGCGTGCGCGGCGCGCCCGCCACCTTCAGCTCTGGCACGTCAAGCCACAGCCTCGGCGCTCTGGCGCTGCAGCAGCGATAGCAGGCGTGCGACGGTGGCGCGCATTTCGCGGCGGTCCACGATCATGTCGAGCGCGCCTTTGCCCATCAAAAACTCGGCGCGCTGAAAGCCCTCGGGCAGTTTTTCGCGCACGGTGTTTTCAATCACCCGTGGTCCGGCAAAACCGATCAAGGCCTTGGGTTCGGCGATGACCACATCGCCCACAAAAGCAAAACTGGCCGAGACGCCGCCCATGGTCGGGTCGGTCAGCACGCTGATGTAGGGCAGGCGCGCTTTGGCCAGCAAGGTGAGCGAGGCATTGGTCTTGGCCATCTGCAGCAGGCTTAGCAAGCCTTCTTGCATACGCGCACCACCGGTCGAGGCAAACGACACAAACGGCACCTTTTGCTCGACTGCGGTTTCTACACCCCGAACAAAGCGCTCCCCCACGACCGAGCCCATGGAGCCACCCATGAAGTCGAACTCGAAGCAGGCAGCCACCAGCGGCACGCTCATCACCGAGCCACCAAAAACCACCAGTGCATCGGTTTCACCGGTCGACTCCATCGCGGCCTTCAAGCGCTCCGGATATTTTTTGCTGTCGCGGAACTTCAGCGCGTCGACCGGAAGCACCTCCTGGCCGATTTCATAGCGACCTTCAGCGTCGAGGAAGGCGTCCAAGCGCTGCCGTGCACCGATGCGGTGGTGGTGCGTGCACTTCGGGCAGACGTTCTGGTTCTGCTCCAGGTCGGTCTTGTAGAGCACCGATTCGCACTGCGGGCACTTGACCCACAAGCCTTCGGGCACGCTGCGGCGCTCCGAAGGGTCGGTTTGCTGCATCTTGGGCGGCAGCAGTTTGTCGAACCAGCTCATGCTTGATCTCCTGTTGCAGCGTCCAGCGCACTGCGTATTTCAGCCATGAATGCACGCCCTGCGGGCGCGGCCTTGTCGATGGTCTGCGCTTCCAGAATTTGTACCAGGCGCGTGCCAATCACCACGGCGTCAGCCACGCGGGACACCGCGCGAGCCGTGGCCGCATCACGAATACCGAAGCCTACACCGACAGGCACGCGCACCTGCGCGCGGATGCGCGGCACGGCCTCGGCAACAGCTCCGGTATCCAAGTGCCCAGCCCCGGTCACGCCTTTGAGCGACACGTAGTACACATAGCCTGTTGCGATGCGGCCGACTTGGGCAATTCGTTCATTGGTTGAGGTGGGCGCCAGCAGAAAAATCAAGTCCAAGTGATGCTGGCGCAGCTGCGCCGCGAAGTCTTCGCAGGCTTCCGGTGGGTAGTCCACCACCAACACGCCATCAACGCCCGCATGTGCAGCCGCTTTGACAAAAGCGCCAGGTCCATGGAGTTGGTCGTAGCGCTCAAAGGGGTTGGCGTAACCCATCAGCACCACGGGCGTGTGCGCGTTGTGCTGGCGGAACTGGGCCACCCACTGCAGCACGTGCTTCAGTCCCACACCACGCGCCAGGGCGCGTTCGCTGGCCTTTTGAATCACCGGGCCGTCCGCCATAGGATCGGAAAACGGCACGCCCAATTCGATGATGTCAGCACCACCATCAGCCAGGCCCCGCATGATGTCCACCGTGGCTTCGGGGAAGGGATCACCGGCCGCGAAGTAGGGAATCAGCGCCTTGCGCCCTTGCGATTTCAACGCGGCCAGTACGCCCTCAATGCGGCTCATCGCAGAACCTCGACCGTGGTTGAACCGCCTTTAACGCCCTGCCCCTTGCAGGAGGGTCGGCAATAGAACTCCGCGCCGGACAAGTCGGCCACCGTGCCGATATCTTTGTCGCCACGGCCGGACAAATTGACGAGCAAGTGTTGGTCAGGCCGCATGCCCGCCGCCAGCTTCATCGCATAAGCCACCGCATGACTCGATTCCAGCGCCGGGATGATGCCTTCGGTGCGGCACAGCCTGTGAAACGCCACCAAGGCTTCGTCGTCCGTGATGCCAACATATTCCGCACGGCCGATGTCTTTCAAGTAAGCATGTTCCGGACCCACACCGGGGTAGTCAAGCCCTGCTGAAATCGAATGGGTTTCGGTGATCTGCCCGTTTTCGTCTTGAAGCAAGTAAGTGCGGTTGCCATGCAGCACGCCCGGCGAGCCAGCGGACAAGGAGGCTGCATGTTTGCCACTGTCCAAACCCTGGCCAGCCGCTTCAACGCCAATCAGACGCACGGCCTCATGCTCGATGTACGGGTAAAAAATGCCCATGGCATTGCTTCCGCCACCCACACACGCGATCACTGCGTCGGGCTGGCGTCCGATGTTCTCGGGCATCTGCGCCAAACACTCGTCTCCGATGACCCGCTGGAAGTCGCGCACCATCATCGGGTAGGGGTGCGGCCCCGCCACAGTGCCGATGATGTAGAAGGTGTTTTCGACGTTGGTCACCCAGTCGCGCAGCGCTTCGTTCAGCGCGTCTTTTAGAGTTTTACTGCCACTTTCAACGGGCACCACCTTGGCCCCCAGCAGATGCATGCGGTAGACATTGGGCGATTGGCGCTTGACGTCTTCGCTGCCCATGTAAACCACGCACTCCATGCCGTAACGCGCGCATATCGTGGCGGTGGCAACGCCGTGCTGGCCCGCGCCCGTTTCCGCAATCACGCGCGGCTTGCCCATCCGCTTGGCCAGCAAGGCTTGGCCGATGGTGTTGTTGACTTTGTGCGCGCCCGTGTGATTGAGGTCTTCGCGCTTGAGGTGAATTTGCGCGCCGCCGATTTCACGCGACAAGCGCGCAGCGTGGTAGATCGGGCTGGGCCGGCCTACAAAGTGCTTCAGCTCGTGGTGAAACTCCCGCACGAAAACAGGGTCGCGCCGGTAGTGGTCATAGGCGGCGTTCAATTCATTCAACGCATGAATCAGCGTTTCGGAGACAAAGGTGCCACCGTAAGTCGTGCCATTGACTGGTCCGAAGTTCCCGCGTGCGTCGGGTTGCTGGTAGTGCTTCATTTCAATTCCGATGAAAGGGAGTCTAGG
The DNA here is from genome assembly GCA_965249635.1 of Rubrivivax sp. GTDB lineage: Bacteria > Pseudomonadota > Gammaproteobacteria > Burkholderiales > Burkholderiaceae_C > Rubrivivax. The sequence continues at coordinate 2,756,286 of OZ252249.1, forward strand.
CTTGTGCGGCGATCTCGGCATCAGCCGCCCGCACAGCCCGACAAAACCGGTGCATCAGCGCGGCATCTTTGATGCCTTTGGCGCTTTCAACACCGGAGCTCACGTCAACGGCCCAAGGCCTGAGGTGAGCAACCCCATCGGTCACGTTTGCATGATTCAACCCACCAGACAAAACGACCGGAAGGGGAACGGCGCGAGGAATGAGAGACCAATCGAAGGCTTTCCCGCCACCGCCGTACCCTTCGACATGAGCGTCGAGCAACACGGCCTGGGCAGTATCAAACTGTTTCGCGAAGTCTAGCAAATCGAAACCCGCGTGCATCCGCGCAGCGCGGATGAAGGGTCTGAGCGCAGCGCGGCACTCTTCGGGCGTTTCATCGCCATGGAATTGCAGCACGGCATGGGGAACCGCCTCAACTGCGGCACCGACCTCGGCTGGCAAGGCATTCACCAGCAGCAGCACCGGCGTGACAAATGGCGGCAAGCGCGCAGCCAGTTGCGCGGCGCGCTGCGCTGTCACCGCACGCGGGCTCTTTGCGTAGAGGACGAAGCCGATGGCATCGGCACCTGCAGCGACGGCGTCGTCAACATCAGCCTCGCGCGTGAGGCCGCAGATCTTGATACGCGTGCGCGAAGGTCTGGCCGTCAGCCGCGAAGCTTCAAGGGTGCCAGTCCAGGGACGGGACGTGGTGGGGGATGCCATGGTGCGCATCGTAGTACGGCCCAGTGAAATACAAACCATCGGCCGCGAAAGTGGGCGCTGCGTCATCGCGGCTGCGCCCCAGCAGCACGTCTGCCATCCACTCGGTTGGCCGTGAGCCGCTTCCAATTGCCACCAGGCAGCCCATCACATTGCGCACCATGTGGTGCAAGAAGGCATTGGCCTCGAAATCAAAGCGCCAATAGTCGCCGTGGCGGCTGATGTCCAGGCGGCGCAAAGTCTTAACCGGGCTGGCAGCCTGACATTCACTAGAGCGAAAAGCGCTGAAGTCTTGTTCACCCAACAGGCATTGGGCGGCCTTTTGCATAGCGAGCCTATCTAACGAACGAAATGACCAGCCACAACGCCCTGCTTCCAGTGCCGGGCGCACGGGCGACTCCAACAGAAGATACCGGTAGCGTCGGCCTCGAGCGGCATAGCGCGCGTGAAAGTCAGCACCGACCGGCTGGCACCACTGCACCGCCACATCAGCCGGCAAGTAGCGGTTGGTTCCTCTTACCCAGGAAGCCGGTTCGCGCAGTACAGGCGCGTCGAAATGCACCACCTGGTTGAAGGCGTGCACACCGCTATCGGTTCGGCCGGCGCACAGCGTTTTGACCGGTGTATCGGCGAACTGTGCCAGCGCCGCTTCAAGCGTGTCCTGGACGGTATGTCCGTCAGGCTGGGACTGCCAACCATGAAAACGGCGGCCGTCGTAACTCAAGCCCAGCGCGACGCGACCACCGTTGGCAGCCGCGTCGTCAGGCTGGTCAGCCAAGGCTGTCGAGCATGGTCTGCGCCTTTTGGCGCACGGCACCGTCTGCGCTGGCAATCACTTCGTTCAGCAGATCGCGGGCGCCTTCAAGGTCGCCGATCTGGCGGAACTCTTCAGCCAGTTCGAGCTTGCGCTCCAACGGGTCGCCGTCATCATTGAATTGCGATTCGGGGTCGTCTGGCAGGCCGCTCAAATCGACAAAGCCCGAGTTGCGCGCTTCCGCCGCCCGCGCGGCTGCAGCCTGGCTGCTCTTTGCGGGGTCGAGGTCGAGTGAAATGTCGTTCAGGTCGAAGCTGACCTTGTCGCCCACTGCAGCCGGCAAATCAATGCGGCTGTTTTGGAACGAGCGGCTGACCGGCTTGGCATCCACCACATCCGTTACATCGCCCATGCGCGAGGCGACTCCTGCGGTCACCGCAGCGGCCGCAGCCCCTGCCGCGGCTGCGGGCGTCCAAGATGCGGGTGCTGCTGGTTTGGCAGGCTCAGCGTCAAAGCTGAGGTCGATGTCGATGTCTTCTGCAGCCGCTTGCGCAGCAGCCGCCGGACGGGACGTGATGTCCTGCACCGCGTCGCTGGCTGCCTGCACGGGTGCCGCCGCCGGCGCGGCGGGCACATCGTCATGCGCGGGCGCACCACCGGCTTCATACAGCGGGTTGCCTGGATCGATAGAACGGCCCAGCTCTTGGGCGCGCTGCCAATCAACGCCTTCACCCTTGGTCATTGAGAACAACTGCGAAGCTGAGCTCTCGAACGACTTGGCGTCCTTGCGCTTGGCGTAAACCTCAAGCAATTTGGTACGAACGGCCAGGCGCGCGGGGTCGGTGCGCAAGGCTTCTTTGAGAATTTCTTCGGCCTGCAAGTCACGACCGTAGGCGAGGTATACATCAGCCTCGGCCACAGGGTCCACGTCGCCGATGGCATCCAGTTGGCTGAGCGAATAGTTCATCGAAGACGAAGCCGGGTCAGCAGGTGTACCGGCAACGCCGTCGTGGGTGTCAACACGCTGACCACCACTCGCACCGAAGAAGGAATCCGGTTGGATTCGGCTCTCCATGAACGATGTTTCAGTGGCCGCATTGCGCGCCCGCGAGCGGACACGGTAAATGCCAAAACCGGCCAAGAGCGCAGCCAGCCCCGCACCCAGCGGCAGTGCGTAGGGGCTTTCGATCAATTTGGCGAACCAGCCTCGATCATCGCCATCCACGGGCGCTACAGGGGCAGGCGGTGCGGGAATAACTGGAGCCTCGGCCACGGCCGGAGCCGAGGCAACCATGGGCGGAGGAGCGACAGCCACTTCGGGTGCCGAAGCGGCAACGGCTGGCTTGGCTTCAACCACCACTGGCGCTGGAACCGGCACTGCGGGAACGGCAGGTGCTTTGGCAGCGCCAGCAGCGTCCGTACCGGCCGCGCCTTGAACCTTCTTCAACTCGTCCAGGTTGCGGCTGAGCTCAGCCACCCGTGTCGAAGCTTCTTTGGCAGCCGACTCCAGCGAAATCTTGGCTTCAGGCGCCGCTGCCTTGGCCGAACCTTGGCTCAACTTCAGCTTGTCTGGAGTTTTGACCTCCGCTTGTTTTTTATCGTCAACCGAGGCTTGAACCTGACCACCGGCTTGGCGCGCAGGCGCTTTGGGTGCAGCAGCCACATTGGACGCAAAGCGACGACGGTAGGCATTGAAATCGGCGCTCTGCGCCACGATCATCTGGCGCGCTTCGCCAGCGTTGGTGCCCTGCACTTCGCCGGCATCGGGAATACGCAGGATCGCACCGGCGCGCAGGCGGTTCATGTTGTCGCCCGAAAACGCTTCCGGGTTGGTGCGATACATGCTGACCAACATTTGGTCCAGTGACACGCCTTCTGGCTGCACTTGGCGAGCGATTTTGGACAGCGTGTCGCCCTGTCGGACCACGACCTGGCTGCTGCCGTCAGAGGCGCGGGGTGCCGAGCGAGCCGCTGCCGCTGCGCGACGAGTCGGCGCGGCAGGCATGCGGGCGTTCGCACGCGCAGGCGCTGCTGCGGCGGCTGCACTGCCTGGTTGGATCGGCTCGACGGTGATGCGAATGCCCGACTCCGTGGTCGTGGTGTAGCCGGTGGCCGCAATCGGTTCGGGCTGGCCAGCGGGCTGTGCCGCCATAGCAGGCGCCATGGGCGCAACCGTAGCAGCAGGTGCGCTGATTTGCGCAGGCGTTGCCGCGGCGGGCGCGCCTTGGGCCACGGCCGTGCGCGACGGGTCCAGCAACAGGGTGTATTCACGAACGAGGCGACCGGCTGCCCAGTTCATTTCCAGGATCACATCCACGAACGGGTCATTGACCGCGCGGTCACTCGTCACGCGTACAAACGGTCGGCCGTCGGCGCGGCGCGCCATCTGCACGCGAGCAGAACTCAGAACCGGGTGGTACTCCACACCTGCAGCTCGGTAGGTTTCCGGTGAAGCAATGCGCACCTCGAGCGATGACGCCTCTTCAGGTGTCATGCTCGCAATGTCAATCTCGGCATTGAGGCCTTCGCCCAAGGCAGACTGGACGTTCAAGCGCCCCAGGGCAAGGGCGTGAGCCGGCCCAGCTGACATGACAACGGACGCTGCTGACAGAGCTGCCAGGGCGATTTGTGAAACCTTCATAGATGCTGACTTCAAGGCTACTCCCCGGTGGCCCAACCAATGGTCGACCACGAATCGGAAATTTTTGACAACGACCAAACAAGCGTCGGAAAGGCTGCTTCGGACCCACGCGAACGCCCCAACGGACACAAGAAGCAAGCATATAGGCTTACAAGCTAAAGTAAAACCTCATGTTTGTTTCCACAAACCTCTGATTTGACTGGGTCGAGGGTGTTTCGTTGTCAGTACGCAACAAAACACCCAATTTAGGGACAACTCCTAGGCCTGCAACAGGATTCGCAGCATTCGGCGAAGCGGCTCCGCCGCACCCCACAGCAGCTGATCGCCAATCGTGAAGGCACCCACATACTCGGGGCCCATGGCCAATTTTCGGACACGCCCCACTGGGATGATCATCGTGCCGGTCACGGCCACGGGGGTCAGGTCGCGCATGCTGGCTTCGCGCGTATTCGGGACCAGTTTGACCCACGCGTTGTCGGCGGCGATCATCGCCTCGAGGTCGGCCAGAGGCACATCCTTTTTCAGCTTGAAGGTCAAGGCTTGGCTGTGGCAGCGCATGGCGCCTACCCGCACGCAAAACCCGTCCACTGGAATGGCTGGCGAACCAAAGCCTTCGCCTTGACCCAGGATCTTGTTGGTTTCGGCCATGCCCTTCCACTCTTCTTTGGACATGCCGTTGCCCAGGTCCTTGTCGATCCAAGGGATCAGCGAACCGCCCAGCGGCACGCCAAAGTTGGCCGTCTCGCCGCTTGAAAGGTTTCGCTGCTTGGCGATCAATTTCCGGTCGATTTCAAGAATCGCGCTTTTAGGGTCCGCCAGCAGGTCGCGAACTTCAGCGTTCAAGGTGCCGTACTGGGTGAGCAGCTCGCGCATATGCTGTGCGCCACCACCACTGGCCGCCTGATAGGTCTGCGTGCTCATCCACTCCACGAGGCCCGCCTTGTAGAGCGCGCCGACACCCATCAGCATGCAACTCACGGTGCAATTGCCGCCAATCCAGTTGCGGCCACCTTTGGCCAATGCAGCCTGGATTACCGGCATATTGACCGGATCTAGGACGATGACCGCATCGTCAGCCATGCGCAGCGTCGACGCGGCGTCAATCCAGTGGCCCTTCCAACCGGCGGCACGCAGTTTGGGGAAAACTTCCGTCGTGTAATCGCCGCCTTGGCAGGTTATGACAATGTCGCAACGCTTGAGCGCGTCGATGTCGTACGCGTCCTTCAAGCTGGTTTCGTTCTTCGCCTGCGCCGGCGCTTTGCCGCCCACCGCCGAGGTTGAAAAGAAAACGGGTTCGATGAGCGCGAAATCGCCCTCGGCCTGCATGCGCTCCATCAAAACGGAGCCGACCATGCCGCGCCAGCCGACCAATCCTACGAGTGCCATTGGAATATCGCCTTTCAAATCCGGACCCCGGTTTGCCCCCGGCTCGAATCGCCGGGGTCCAGAGGTGGGGCGAAACGATCCGAGAGCGCTAGCTCTTCTTGGTGGTAATCGTTTTGCCCGTGATGGCCGCAACCACGGCATCACCCATGTCGCGCGTGCCCACGCGCTGCGTACCTTCGCTCCAGATGTCCGCCGTGCGCAGGCCGGCCGACAGCACGGCCTTGACAGCCGACTCGATACGGTCGGCCGCTTGCGCTTGGTTTAGAGAGAAGCGGAGCATCATGGCAGCAGACAAGATTGTAGCCAAAGGGTTTGCAATACCCTTACCGGCAATATCGGGCGCGCTGCCGTGGCTGGGTTCGTACAAGCCCTTGTTGTTTTTGTCGAGGCTCGCCGACGGCAACATGCCAATGGAGCCGGTCAACATGGCGGCTTCGTCAGACAGGATGTCGCCAAACATATTGCCGGTGACCACCACGTCAAACGCCTTGGGTGCCTTGACCAATTGCATGGCCGCGTTATCGACATACATGTGGTCGAGCTGGACGTCCGGATATTGCGCGTGCACCTCGATGACCACGTCTTTCCAAAACTGGAAGGTTTCCAGCACATTGGCCTTGTCAACTGAGGTGAGTTTTTTGTTTCGCTTGCGGGCCGCCTGGAACGCAACGTGAGCGATGCGCTCGATTTCCGGCTTGCTATAGCGCATGGTGTCGAAGGCTTCTTCGGCACCTGGAAAATGACCGTCGACGGCGGCGCGGCGCCCACGCGGTTGGCCAAAATAGATATCGCCTGTCAGCTCACGAATGATCAAGATGTCGAGCCCGGCTACCAACTCCGGTTTCAGCGACGAGGCATGCGTCAACTGCTCGTAACAAATGGCCGGCCGAAAGTTGGCGAACAAGCCCAAATGTTTGCGCAGGCCCAGGATGGCTTGCTCAGGACGCAACGGGCGGTCCAGCTTGTCATATTTCCAATCGCCCACGGCACCAAACAGCACCGCGTCGGCGGCTTGGGCCAGCTTCAATGTCGACTCTGGCAACGGGTGACCGTGGGCTTCGTAGGCGGCACCGCCCACCAAAGCGGTCTCGGACTCAAACTTGAGGTCCAGCACGTTCAAGACACGAACGGCCTGCTCAACAATTTCGGTCCCGATACCGTCGCCGGGGAGGATGGCAATCTTCATAGTGAGTGCTTGAACACGGCCAAGGCCGCAGGTTCTTAAAGTTGGCGATGCGCCAGCCAAGGCATCTTGACCAGGCGCTCACTTTCGTAGGCGCGAATTTTCTCAGCGTGGCGCAAGGTCAAGCCAATGTCGTCAAAGCCGTTGACCAAACAGTATTTTCTGAACGGCTGCACCTCGAATGGCAATTCGGCGCCATCTGGCTTGACCACCACTTGTCGGGGCAAATCGACGATCAGTGCGTAGCCTGGGAAGGCCGCGACCTCATCAAACAGGCGCGCCACCTGATCCTCAGCAAGCACGATGGGCAACAGACCGTTCTTGAAGCAGTTGTTGAAAAAAATGTCGGCGTAACTGGGCGCGATGATGGCGCGAAAGCCATATTGATCAAGCGCCCATGGTGCATGTTCGCGGCTGCTGCCACAACCAAAATTGCGTCGCGCAATCAGTACCGAAGCGCCGGCAAATCGCGGCTGGTTCAGCACGAAATCGGGGTTGGGCTTGCGCGAATGCGGGTCTTGGCCAGGCTCGCCCTTGTCCAGATAGCGCCACTCGTCAAACAGGTTGGGACCAAAGCCCGAGCGGGCGATGGATTTCAGAAACTGCTTGGGAATGATGGCGTCGGTATCGACGTTCTCGCGGTCCATCGGGGCGACGAGCCCCTTGTGAACGGTGAAAGCTTGCATGGGGCCCTTATTTGCTCTTCTTGGCGGTTTCTTCGATCTTGTCGCCGGCCTTGGAAATGTCCTTGCCGATGCCTTCGATCGTGTTGCAGGCAGACAGGGCGAATACAGCCACCGTTGCAGCCATCAGCGTCTTCAAGGTTTTCATCGTCAATACTCCTGGTTCAGGCAAAGCGGCGTACATCGACAAAGTGCCCGTTCAGCGCCGCCGCCGCCGCCATGGCCGGGCTGACGAGGTGGGTGCGGCCGCCTGCGCCCTGACGGCCTTCAAAGTTTCGGTTGCTGGTGGATGCACAGCGCTCACCGGGCTCAAGCCGGTCGGCGTTCATCGCCAGGCACATGCTGCAGCCGGGCTCGCGCCATTCAAAACCAGCGGCCGTGAATATCTTGTGCAGACCTTCGGCCTCGGCCTGCGCCTTCACCAGGCCTGAGCCGGGCACCACCATCGCAAGCTTGACGCTCTTGGCCACGCGCCCGCCCAGCGTGCGCACCACGCCAGCAGCTTCGCGCAAATCTTCGATGCGGCTGTTGGTGCACGAGCCGATGAACACCTTGTCGATGGTGATGTCGCTGACAGGCTTGTTCGGCTCCAGGCCCATGTAGGCCAGCGCCCTCTCGATGGCGCCACGCTTGTTGGCATCCTTTTCCTTGTCAGGGTCCGGCACCCGAGCGTCGATGGGCAAAACCATTTCAGGCGAGGTGCCCCAGGTCACTTGCGGCAGTATGTGCGCGGCGTCGAGTTCAACCACACGGTCAAAGACGGCGCCCGGGTCGCTGCGCAAGCCGCGCCACATGAGGACGGCTTGATCCCACTCAACACCCTTGGGCGCAAACGGCCGGCCCTTGACGTAGTCCAGCGTTTTTTCGTCCACCGCCACCAGGCCGGCGCGCGCGCCCGCTTCGATAGCCATGTTGCACACCGTCATCCGGCCTTCCATGCTCAGCGCGCGGATGGCAGAACCAGCAAATTCGATGGTGAAACCCGTGCCTCCGGCTGTGCCGATGCGCCCGATGATGGCCAGCACGATGTCTTTGGCCGAGACGCCACGCGCCAGCTGACCTTCAACCTTGACCAGCATGTTCTTGGCCTTCTTCGCCAGCAGGGTCTGCGTGGCCATCACATGCTCAACTTCGCTGGTGCCAATGCCGTGGGCCAAGGCGCCGAAGGCACCGTGCGTGCTGGTGTGGCTGTCGCCGCACACCACGGTCATGCCCGGCAAGGTCGCGCCTTGCTCGGGGCCCATCACGTGGACGATGCCTTGGCGCTTGTCCAAAAACGGGAAGTAGGCCGCAGCGCCGTAAGCCTTGATATTGGCGTCCAGCGTGGTGATTTGCTGTTTGCTGATGGGGTCGTCAATACCGTCGTAACCGCGCTCCCAACCCTGCGTGGGCGTGTTGTGGTCGGCCGTCGCCACGATCGAACTGACGCGCCACACCTTGCGATTGGCCAGGCGCAAGCCTTCAAAGGCCTGCGGGCTGGTGACCTCGTGCACGAGGTGCCGGTCGATGTAGAGAACGGCAGTGCCGTCGTCTTCGGTGTGGACGACATGGTCGTCCCAGAGCTTGTCGTAGAGGGTGCGGGCGGTCATGGTCACAAGGGCCTTGCGAGCCGGCTATTGTCGTTCAGGTTGAAGCCGCGCGTTCGCCAACAAAAAGGGCTGCCCGATGGCAGCCCTGTGGGGGGTCTGTGCCGCGTCCTGCTTACAGGGCGCCGAACTTGACATTCACGCCGGTCAGCAGCGCCATGTCGTTCTTTTTCATGCCCGCCGCCGGCTTGCTGTTGTAGGTGTCTTGCAGACCGACATTCAAGCTCAAGGTGCTGCTCATGGCCACGCTCAAACCGGCACTGAACTTGGCAATGACGGCTTTATCGCCCGACAGGCCGGGGTAAAGGTCCAGGCGCTGCTTGAAGGCTGTGCTGGCCGACAACTGGTGTGAGGATTCTTCAGCCAAGTAAAGGCTGGAACGCGAGAACGAGGTGTCAGTCTTGCCGCCAATGGTTTTGGCCGTGCCGTATTTGTCCGTGGAATAACCCACACCGCCATAGACCGTGAACTTGGTGTCCTTTTCGTCGATGACCTTGTAACCCAGGCCACCCGCCAGCGCGGTGCGCAGGTCCAGATCAGCCAAGCCGTCACCTTCCAGCGAGAGGCGGCCAAAAGCGACGATGCGCGGGGCAAGGTTGAAGTCATACTGGCCAAAACCGGCCCATTTGTTGGCCGTGGTGGTGGAGACACCAGCCACCTTGTTCTTGCCATAGTTGATGAAAGCGCCTACGGCAATCTTGTCGGCGGCCGTCAAGCGCACCGAGTCGGCATTCAACGACAGCGCCTGGGTGCTGCTGTTGCCCGAAGTGGCAGCCAAAGCTGCGCCGCCCACGCCGCGCCATTGGCCGTCCGGTTTGTCCTGGGCTTGCACGACCAGCGGCGCCAGGCTTGCGAGTGAAAGGGCAAGCGCTGCTGCACGTGCGATGTTTTTGGTCATGGTCTATTTCCGTCCTGAGATGTTTTTTGAGATGGTCCCCGCCACAAAGTGGCGCGACGGAGAGATGCTAGGGTCAAACCCTGCACTTTCAAGCCAGCGGAACGACAATCCCTACTCAAGAAACTCAGCGGCTAAGAAAACTGTTGTGTTTTCGCCGATTCCACGCCGGGCGAAACCTCAGCGCTGCACGCGCCGTATCGAAGCGACTTCAGATTCCGGTCTGCAGCGCGTGCGGTCTACCATTCGCAACACTTGATCGATAAGCCACCCAATCCCTTCCCATTGCAGGCTCGCGCACTTGCGGCGCGTTGCCGCGCCTGGTGGCCGACCGCACCCAGCATCGACCACCGCGAGGGTTTGCGGATGGCCATCGGCGCCGCTCTGGGCATCTTGGCGGCAGGCGGCCTGTCTTTGATGGCAGGGTTGGGACCGGTGTGGTTGATCGCCCCACTGGGCGCCAGTGCAGTTTTGATCTTCGGCTTACCGAACAGCCCACTGGCGCAACCCTGGGCGGTGGTCGCCGGCAATACCGTGGCAGCGCTCGTGGGTTGGGGCGTTTGGGCTTGTTGGCCATCGCCGCTCGGCGCTGCAGCCTTGGCGGTTGGGCTCGCTATCGTCGCCATGTTGCTGCTGCGCTGCTTGCACCCGCCAGGTGGCGCGGTGGCTTTGCTCAGCGTGATATTGGGCGTGCAGGATTGGACGTTTGCCCTGTACCCCGTGCTGCTCAACTCCTTGCTGTTGGTTATCGCCGGCACCGCCTATAACCGGCTGACGGGGCGGCCCTACCCGCACCGCCCGGCCGCGCCTGCTGCGCCTGGGCGCCGTTTCAGTGATGCAGACATTTCTGCCGTGCTTGCACGGCACAACGCCTTGATGCACACGCCGCGCGACGAACTGGAAGCTTTGCTGGAGGAAGCCGAAGCTCGCGCCATCACGCGCCGGCTGCACGAGCTGCGCTGCAGCGACATCATGACGCGCGAGCCGATCACAGTCGAACACGGCACTTCATTGAGCGCCGCATGGGCACTGCTTCACGATAATGAGGTCAAGGCCTTGCCAGTTCTGGACGTCCAGCGACGCGTGGTCGGTTTGCTCGCAAAGGCCGACTTCTTGCGCGGCATGCACTTCGATATGAAGGAGTCACTGGATGGGCAGGCGCGGTGGAGCGTCCACGCAGAAGCTGTCTCCAACCGCGCTGGCCCAGCGGTGGTTGGCCAAATCATGTCGCGCCGTGTTCGCGTGGCCAGCGCGGATCGCAGCCTGGCCGACGTCGTGCCCATCTTTTCTGAGACGGGCCACCATCATCTGCCAGTCATTGATGAGCAGGGCCGCTTGGTTGGCGTGCTCACACAAACCGATGTGGTGCGGGCTTTGCGGCGCGTGGCCGAGCCTGCTCAGCCCGCTTCGGCCGCAATGCCAACCAGCCCAGTTTGAAATCAGCCCAGCGCCACCACCACTTCCGCGGGCGCTTGCACCAACTCAATCAACACGCCTTCACCACCCAGCGGAAATTCTTCATTGCCCTTGGGGTGGATAAAGCAGATGTCATAGCCTGCCGCGCCTTTGCGTATGCCGCCGGGCGCAAAGCGCACGCCCTGGTTGGTCATCCATTCAACCGCTTTTGGCAGGTCATCGACCCACAAACCCACGTGATTCAGCGGGGTGGTGTGCACAGCCGGCTTTTTTTCGGGGTCCAGCGGTTGCATCAAGTCCACCTCCACCGCCGTGGGGCCGGAGCCCAGCGCGCAAATGTCTTCATCAACGTTTTCTCGCTCGCTCACAAAGGTGCTCTTGACCTGCAAGCCCAGCATGTCCACCCACAGGCTCTTCAACTTGCTTTTGCTGGGCCCGCCTATGGCGATTTGCTGGATGCCCAGCACTTTGAACGGCTTAGAGACAGACATGCTTGGCGCCCCTTTACTCAAATGCAAGGATGGCTTGATCCACCGCAAGGCTCTCGCCCTTGCCCGCCCGCACTTCCTTGACCACGCCGTCTTGTTGGGCCACGAGAATGTTCTCCATCTTCATCGCCTCAATCACCGCCAGCTTCTCACCGGCCAAGACTTTTTGGCCCACGGTGACAGCCACATCCACCAGCAAACCGGGCATCGGCGAAAGCAAGAACTTGCTCATGTCGGGCGGCACTTTATGCGGCATCAAACGAAAAGCCGCAGCAGCGCGCGGCAACAGCACCAGAGCCTGAATGGAGCTGCCGTTATGCGAGACCTTCAGTGCCAGCGGCTGTTTGGCGGAGCCGCGCTCCACCTGCGCGCTGAACGGCCTGCCGTTGCAGTGGCCGGTCATCAGGATGTCGCCCAACTTGGTGTCACTTTGCAGCGCAAAGGTCTTGTGACCCACCGAAACCTCGAGCGCGCCTGAGACGGCGTCAAACTCGCCCAAGCGCACCTCGTGATAGACGTGACGTCCTTCAGCGTGGAGTTGCACCACCACCAGCTGGTCTTTGTGCGCCACCTCATGCCCTGGCAATTGCCCACTGATGCCGGCCGCGCGCTCGCGTGCCTTGCGCCGTACAAAGGCGGCCAGCGCAACCAGAAACAAGGGGTCGTCGTGCGGCACGTCTTCAGCGCGGAAGCCCTTGCCATAGTGCTCGGCGATGAAGCCGGTATTGAACGCACCGCTGACAAAATTCGGGTGAGCCAGCAAGGCCGCCTGGAAGGGAATGTTGCTGCTGATACCGCGAATAACGAATCCGTTCAAGGCTGCACGCATCTTGTGAATGGCGTCAGTGCGGTTCTTTCCGTGCACGATGAGTTTCGCGATCATCGAGTCGTAGAACATCGGAATCTCGCCGCCCTCGACGACTCCCGTGTCCACGCGCACGCCACCGAATTCACCTTGCTGGTACTGCGGACCCTGCAGGGTTTGAATCGACTGTTCCAACTGCTGCAACGGCGGCTGGTAACGCACCAAGCGGCCGGTAGAGGGCAGGAAATTGCGGAAGGGATCCTCCGCATTGATGCGGCACTCGATCGCCCAGCCTTCACGCTTGATCTCGCCTTGAGTGAAGCCTAATTTTTCACCAGCCGCCACACGGATCATCTGCTCCACCAGGTCCAAGCCGGTGATGCACTCGGTGACCGGGTGCTCCACCTGCAGCCGCGTATTCATCTCCAGGAAGTAGAAGTCCTGGTCCTTGCCGACCACGAACTCCACTGTGCCCGCGCTTTGGTACTTCACCGCCTTGGCCAGCGCCACGGCCTGCTCGCCCATGGCCTTGCGTGTGGCGTCGCTGATGAAGGGCGATGGCGCTTCTTCGATCACCTTCTGGTGGCGGCGCTGGATGGAGCACTCGCGCTCGTGCAGGTAGACCACATTGCCGTGCCCGTCGCCCAACACCTGGATCTCGATGTGCCGCGGCTCCAGTACGTACTTCTCGATGAAGACGCGGTCGTCGCCGAAACTGTTGCGCGCCTCGTTGCGGCAAGAGCTGAAGCCCTCGAAGGCTTCCTTGTCGTTGAAGGCCACGCGCAGGCCCTTGCCACCGCCGCCAGCGCTGGCTTTGATCATCACCGGGTAACCGATGTTCTTGGCGATCTCCACGGCCTGCTCGGGCGTGTCGATGGCGTCGTTGTAGCCCGGGATGGTGTTGACCTTGGCCTCGTTGGCCAGCTTCTTGGACGCGATCTTGTCGCCCATGGCCGCGATGCTGTAGTGCTTGGGGCCGATGAAGACGATGCCCTCTTCCTCGCAGCGCCGCGCGAAGGCTTCGTTCTCCGACAGGAAGCCGTAGCCCGGATGCACGGCCTGCGCGCCGGTCTGCTTGCAGGCGGCGATGATCTTGTCGGCCACCAGGTAGCTTTCGCGGCTGGGCGCTGGCCCCAGCAGCACGGCCTCGTCGGCCAGTTCCACGTGCCGGGCGTCCTTGTCAGCTTCGGAGTACACCGCAACGGTGGCGATGCCCATCTTGCGGGCGGTCTTGATGACGCGGCACGCAATTTCCCCGCGATTGGCAATCAGGATCTTGGTGAACATGTTCTTTTCTCCTGGGTCCTGATCGATCACAGCGGGATGTTCCCGTGCTTGCGCCAAGGGTTCTCGAGCTTCTTCTCACGCAGCATCACCAGGGAACGGCAGATGCGCTTGCGCGTTTCATGCGGCTGAATCACGTCGTCGATGAAGCCACGCGCGCCAGCCACGAAGGGGTTTGCAAAGCGCGCCTTGTACTCAGCTTCTTTCGCGGCCAATTTGGCTGGGTCGCCTTTGTCCTCGCGGAAGATGATCTCCACCGCGCCCTTAGCGCCCATCACCGCAATTTCGGCGTTAGGCCAGGCGAAGTTGACATCGCCACGCAGGTGTTTGGAGCTCATCACGTCATAGGCGCCGCCATAGGCCTTTCGGGTGATGACCGTGATTTTGGGCACCGTGCACTCAGCGTAAGCGTAGAGCAACTTGGCGCCATGCTTGATGATGCCGCCGTACTCCTGGCTGGTGCCGGGCATGAAGCCGGGCACGTCCACAAACGTGACCACAGGAATATTGAAGGCATCGCAGAAACGCACGAAGCGTGCGGCCTTGATGCTGCTCTTGATATCCAGGCAGCCGGCCAGCACCAGCGGATTGTTGGCGACGATGCCCACCGTCTGCCCTTCCATACGCGCCATGCCGATCACGATGTTGGCCGCATAGTCAGGCTGCAGTTCAAAGAAATCGCCGTCGTCGACCACCTTGACGATCAACTCTTTGATGTCATAGGGTTTGTTGGCGTTTTCAGGTACCAGCGTATCAAGCGAGCGGTCGATGCGGCCGGCTGAATCGCCGCTGGGCCGCACGGGGGGCTTCTCGCGGTTGTTCAGCGGCAAATAATTGAAGAAACGGCGCAACATCAGCAGCGCTTCCACATCATTTTCGAAGGACAGGTCGGCCACGCCGCTCTTGCTGGTGTGCGTGCCGGCGCCGCCCAATTCCTCTGCAGTGACTTCTTCATGCGTCACCGTCTTGACCACTTCCGGGCCCGTGACAAACATGTAGCTGCTGTCTTTGACCATGAAGATAAAGTCGGTCATGGCCGGCGAATACACCGCGCCACCAGCGCAGGGGCCCATGATCATGCTGATCTGCGGAATCACGCCGCTGGCCATCACATTGCGCTGGAAGACTTCGGCATAACCGCCGAGCGAAGCCACACCTTCCTGAATGCGCGCGCCGCCGGAATCGTTCAGCCCGATGACCGGCGCACCGACCTTCATCGCCTGGTCCATCACCTTGCAGATCTTCTCGGCGTGCGCTTCGCTGAGCGCGCCGCCAAAAACCGTGAAGTCTTGGCTGAATGAAAAGGCCAGGCGGCCGTTGATCATGCCGTAGCCGATGACCACGCCGTCGCCGGGAATCTTGTTGTCAGCCATGCCGAAATCCACGCAACGGTGTTCGACAAACATGTCCCATTCTTCGAAGGTGCCCTCGTCGAACAACAGCTCCAGGCGCTCACGCGCAGTGAGCTTGCCCTTGGCGTGTTGCGCGGCGATGCGCTTTTCGCCGCCACCCATACGGGCTGCGGCGCGCTTGCGTTCAAGCTTTTCGAGAATGTCTTGCATGGAGGTGTTCTCCTGAAACAGTGTGGCTGAATAGATCGAGCAGGCGACGTGCAGCCACGGAAGCGGCGATACGCCCGGCCCGTACGTCTTGGGACAGCGTTGGCAGCGCGGCTTGCACCGTCGGGTCGGCTTGGAAGCGCTGACGCAAACCAGCGTGAATGCGCTCCCACATCCAGGCTTGGTTCTGTTCGTGTCGTCGCTGCTGAAGTTGGCTGTTGGTGGTTTGAAGTTCGCGGAACCGCAAAACGGCGGCCCAGAAATCGGCCAGGCCTGTGGCCTTGAGCGCGCTCAATCGCATGACCTGGGCATGCCAAATGGTCTCGTCATGGTGAGCGGTCTCGCTTCGGCCGTGCAGGCCCAACAAGCGCAAGGCACTGGTGATCTGGGCCTGCGCCCGCGTCGCAGCCGCGTCATCAAGGTCGGCTTTGTTGATGACCACCAAGTCGGCCAGTTCCATCACGCCCTTCTTGATGGCCTGCAGGTCGTCGCCGGCATTGGGCAGTTGCAACAACACAAACATGTCCGTCATGCCTGCCACTGTGGTTTCGCTTTGGCCCACGCCCACGGTTTCGACGATCACGATGTCGTATCCGGCCGCCTCGCATACCAACATCGACTCGCGGGTTTTTTCGGCCACACCGCCCAACGTGCCGCTGGCGGGACTCGGGCGGATGTAGGCCCGTTCATTGACGCTCAAGTGCTCCATGCGCGTCTTGTCGCCCAGGATCGAGCCGCCTGAGACCTGCGAGGACGGATCCACTGCGAGCACTGCCACACGGTGGCCCTGGGCGATAAGTGACAGGCCCAGCGCCTCGATGAAGGTGCTCTTGCCGACGCCCGGCACGCCGCTGACACCGAGGCGGAACGATCGCCCCGTCGCGGGAAGCAAGGCGTTGAGCAGTTCGTCAGCACGTGCGCGGTGATCGCTGCGCGTGGATTCCAGCAAGGTGATCGCCTTGGCCACAGCGCGGCGCTGGGCCGGACCCTCGCCCTCCACGATGGCCTGGCGCAGCGCCTCGTCGGCCAGCGGCAACGAGCTCGCGCTCATGGCGTCAGCGCCCGAGGGTCGTCGAGCGCATCGAAGCGACGCCGCCCGCGCGCATCCAGCGCATCACGCCAGGCCGGCGGCGTCTCGGCCGTTGCCCAGTATTCGTCGATGGCGATGATCTGCCCGTCCTGCACACGGAAGATCGATGTCGCATAGAAGGTGGCAGGCGGATGGTCCACGCGGCTCAGCGACAACACACGCCCGTCCTCCATCCGCGCGCACTCGATCACCCGGATCGACCAGCCTTCTGGATAGGTCGACTGCGCTTCGATGAAACCCTGAGCTGTGGTGAAAAGTTCGCCACTGGTCCACCACCGAGCCTCGAAGTCTTCCGCCAGCATCGCACGGGCGAGTGCCCAGTCGCGTGCCTGGAAGGCCGACCACAGTGCCCGCACCGTCTGCACGCCTGTACTCTGGGGCAAGCGGATGTAGTCGGTGTCCCAGTGGCCATTGCCGGTGGCTACAAAACCATGCCGCAGGTAGAAGCGGTTGGATTCGCTTTGCTTCAGCGCCACCAGCTCCACCGGCATATGCGCTTGCTGCGCGTTGGCGATGATCCACTGCAACACCCGCGATCCGATGCCGCGACCCTGGGCCGTTGGATCGATGTAAAAGTGATCCAGCCGCCAGGCGCGCGTCAACGGCTTGAGCACAAAGAAACCCACTCGCACGCCGTCCATCACGATGTGGTGCGCGCGCGCGGGATCGAAGCCGTCGGCCAGTCGCACCCGGGCGCGCTGCTCGTCATAACGGCCCAGGCGCTCCAGGCTCGGGCGCATCGCCCGCAGCCGCAAGGCCAGAAGCGCCTCGAAGTCCTCGGCCCGCGCCACCTCCAGCGCAAAGCCTTCGGGTGGCAGCGCCAGTTTCACGCCTGGGCCTTGATGATGTTCTCGAGCACGTCCTTGGCGCTGACCGGTATCGGCGTGCCCGGTCCGTAAATGCCCTTGACGCCTGCGTCGTAGAGGAAGCCGTAGTCCTGCTGCGGAATGACGCCACCCACGAACACGATGATGTCGTCGGCGCCCTGCTTTTTCAGTTCGGCAATGATGGCGGGCACCAAGGTCTTGTGGCCTGCAGCCAGGGTGCTGACACCCACGGCGTGCACGTCGTTTTCGATGGCCTGGCGCGCGCATTCTTCCGGTGTTTGAAACAGCGGTCCCATGTCGACGTCGTAACCCAGGTCGGCAAAGGCCGTGGCCACCACTTTGGCGCCGCGGTCGTGGCCGTCTTGCCCCAGCTTGGCGATCATCACGCGCGGGCGGCGGCCCTGGGCTTCGCCAAAAGCGGCGATCTCGGCCTGAAGCTTCTCCCAGCCTTCGGCCGAATCGTAGGCGGCAGCGTACACGCCCGTCACCTTTTGAATGTCCGCGCGGTGGCGGCCAAAAACTTTCTCAAGCGCATCGCTGACTTCTCCTACCGTCGCACGCAAGCGGATGGCATCAATGCTCAGGGCCAGCAGGTTACCGCTGCCCGCCGATGCGGCGGCCGTCAGCGCGTCGAGTGCGCGCTGTACAGCAGCCTTGTCTCTCTCCGACCGGATTTTCTTCAGGCGTGCAATTTGCCCTTCGCGAACTTTGACGTTGTCCACTTCAAGGATGTCCAGCGCGTCTTGCTGCGCCAGCTTGTACTTGTTGACGCCCACGATGACGTCTTTGCCCGAATCGATGCGTGCCTGCTTTTCAGCGGCGCTGGCTTCGATCTTCAACTTGGCCCAGCCGCTGTCCACCGCCTTGGTCATGCCGCCCATGACTTTGACTTCTTCAATGATCGCCCAGGCCTTGTCGGCCATTTCTTGCGTCAGGCTCTCCATCAGGTAGCTGCCGGCCCAGGGGTCGATCACATTCGGAATGTGCGTTTCCTCTTGAATGATGAGCTGCGTGTTGCGGGCGATGCGCGCGCTGAATTCCGTGGGCAGCGCGATGGCTTCGTCAAAGCTGTTGGTGTGCAGGCTCTGCGTGCCGCCGAACACCGCCGCCATGGCCTCGATGGTGGTGCGCACGACGTTGTTGTACGGGTCTTGTTCGGTCAAGCTCCAGCCCGACGTTTGCGAGTGCGTGCGCAACATCAAGCTCTTCGGGTTCTTGGCGCCGAAACTTTTCATGATGCGGGTCCACAGCAAACGCGCCGCGCGCATCTTGGCAATTTCGAGATAGAAATTCATCCCGACAGCCCAGAAGAAGCTCAGTCGCCCGGCGAAGTCGTCAACATCCAGGCCTTTGGCCGTGGCCGTCTTCACATACTCCATGCCATCAGCCAGCGTGAACGCCAGCTCCAGCGCCTGGTTGGCGCCGGCTTCCTGCATGTGATAACCCGAGATGCTGATCGAGTTGAACTTCGGCATGTTTTTCGCCGTGTACTCGATGATGTCGCCAATGATCTTCATCGACGGCTCGGGGCCGTAGATGTAGGTGTTGCGCACCATGAACTCTTTGAGGATGTCGTTCTGGATGGTGCCGCTGAGCTTGTCCTGGCTGACGCCCTGCTCTTCCGCCGCAACCACATACCCCGCCAGCACAGGCAACACCGCGCCGTTCATGGTCATGGACACGCTCACCTTGTCCAACGGGATGCCGTCAAACAAGATCTTCATGTCTTCGACCGAATCAATTGCCACACCGGCTTTGCCCACGTCACCCGTGACGCGCGGGTGGTCGCTGTCGTAGCCCCGGTGCGTGGCCAGGTCGAAGGCCACGCTGACACCTTGACCGCCTGCGGCCAAGGCTTTGCGGTAGAAAGCGTTGGAGTCTTCGGCCGTCGAGAAGCCGGCGTACTGGCGGATGGTCCAGGGGCGCACGGCATACATCGTGGCCTGGGGGCCGCGAATGAAGGGCTCGAAGCCCGGCAGGGTGTCGGCCAATGGCAGCTTTGCCGTGTCGGCTGCTGTGTAAAGCGGCTTGACCGTGATGCCTTCGGGCGTCTGCCAATTCAGCGCGCCCACATCGCCACCGGGCGCTGACTTGGCAGCGGCCTTGGCCCACTGCTCCAAAGAAGCGCGCTGAAATTCCGGGGTGTGGCTCATGGTGTGGGGCTCGCGAATCTTCGTTTGGCTTGGCGGGTGCCGCTACGCCGCGCGGCATGACCCGGCTTGGCTCGGCTGAAATCGACGACGCATGCCGCCAGCCTGCTATTATGCATAATTATAAATTCAAAACAAAACCTGAACCACCGGTTTACTTGAGCCATTCAACATGGGCCACGCCGACCTCATCGCCGCCCCGCTGTCGCCCCGCGCGTTGTACCAAGACGTGGCCGAACGTCTGCGCCAGCAAATTTATGCCCGCGAGCTGGAGCCCGGCGCCTGGATCGACGAGCTGAAGTTGGCCGCGCAATTCGGCATCAGCCGCACACCCATGCGCGAAGCGCTCAAGGTGCTGGCAGTCGAAGGCTTGGTGACGATGAAAGTGCGCCGCGGCGCCTATGTCACCGAAATGTCGCGCGACGATGTGCAGCAGGTCTACCACCTGCTGGGTCTGCTGGAGAGTGACGCTGCCGCACAAGCGGCCACAAACGCCAGCGCAGCGCAGCGCGCTGAGTTGCAACGGGTGCATGATCGCCTGGAAAAACAGGCCCGCCAGCGCGACGCGTTTTTCGCCACCAACGAGCAATTCCACATGCTGCTGCTGGACGTGGCCGGCAACCGCTGGGCCACCCAGGTGGTGACCGACTTGCGCAAGATGATGAAGCTCAACCGCCACCACTCGCTCTTCAAACATGGGCGGCTGGCCGACTCACTGGCCGAGCATCGGGGCTTGATGACGGCGATCAACGCAGGCGACGGCGAGGCCGCACGCCAGCTGATGCGTGCGCACTTTGACAGTGGGCTCGAAGCGGCAGCTTGAGTGCTTTTTCATGCGGGCCACAAGCGGGCTGAGTTGAAACCCGAAGTTCGGTTCAATGCCGGCGGTCGGATACTGCGTGCGTCTTATCAATTTCAGGCCATTTTCATGACCCCGCAATCACGCCGACAGTTTCAACGCAGGTCGCTTCAGTTGCTCTGCGCTTTCGTGGCACCTTCTCTTTGGTTGGTTGACGCAGCGCAAGCTCAAACTTGGCCCGGCAAACCCATCACGCTGATCGCGCCCTATCCCGCTGGCGGTGGCATCGACACCGTGGCGCGCCTGATCGCAGAGCGCCTGGGGCCCCGGCTGGGCACCACCGTCACCGTCGACAACAAACCGGGCGCGGGCGCGACAATTGGCGCCACCGCGCTCGCGCGCAGCGCACCCGATGGCTACACGCTCATGCTGGGCAGCATCGTGGACTACGCCATCGCGCCGCATGTGCACAAAGCCTTGGCCTTCGACATGGCGCGCGATTTCATCCCAGTGGTTGAAGTGGGTTACGGCACGGTGGGCTTGGTGGTGAACGCCGACTTGAAGGCCAAAGACCTGAAAGAGCTGATCGCCCTGGCCAAAGCCAAACCGGGTGAACTGAGCTTCGCGTCTTCGGGCTTGGGTGGCTTGCAGCACCTGAACGCAGAAATGTTCAAACAAATGGCGGGTGTGGACTTGGTGCACGTGCCTTACAAAGGCACAGCTCAGTTTTTGCCCGACTTGATTGCGGGGCGCATTCCCATGTCCATCGACAGCATTCCTGCGCACCTGCCTCATGTCAAAAGCGGCAAAACGCGCGTGCTGGCTGTGGCCAGCCGCACAAGGTCTACCGCCCTGCCTGATGTGCCGACCTTCGGCGAGGCTGGCCTGCCCGGCTATGAAACGGCCACCAACTACACCCTATTTGCTCCGGCTAAAACGCCGACAGACATCGTGGAGCGTTTGAACCGCGAAACCAATGCGGTGCTGGCCATGCCCGAAGTGGTCGAGAAAATGGTTTCGCTGGGCGCGGTGATCACCGGCGGGCGCAGCGAAGCCGCAGCAGCACGCGTCATCAGCGAAACGGAGAAGTGGGCCAGTGTCATCCGTAAAGGCAACCTGAGCCTCAATACGAACTGACCCTACGAGCAGCGGGGCCAGCGGCCCCGCAGGCAAGTCTCGTGAGCAGGCTCAGAACAACTGCCAGGGAATCGGGTCGTAGCCGTAACCAGTATCCTGCGCGCGCAATCGCCCGATACCCGGGAACGGCAAGTGCACCGCACCAATCAGCATGTTCTCTTTGACGGCCATGTCGAAGAGTTCCTTTCTTCGGGCACGGGCACCGTCTTGGTTGTAGTCAAAGGCCACGGTGATTTCCGGGCGCGGGAACTGCACCGGCGCCACGTGCATCGAGTCGCCCAGCAACAGCAGTTTGGCGGTGCCTGAACTTACCAAGTAGCAGCTATGGCCCGGCGTGTGGCCCACGGCAGCCACCGAGCGGATGCCCGGCGTGAGTTCGGCGCCCAGCTCAAACGGCTGCAGGCGGCTGCCGTAGGCGGCCACGGCGCGCTTGGCGGCAATGAAGCGCGCCTTCTGGTTCTCGGGCGCAGCAGCTTCCACCTGCGGGTTGGTCCAATAGTCCACGTCGGGCTTGGCGATGCGCAGAACCGCGTTAGGGAAAACTTTGGCACCTTCGGGCGTGACAGCGCCGTGCAGGTGGTCTCCGTGCATGTGGGTGATGTAGACCTCATCGACCGAGCCAGGGTCCACGCCCAGCTGAGCCAGCGCCGCAGGCATACGGCCGGCATTGGGGCCTAACATCTTGGCTCCGCCGCAGTCGATCATCACCAGCTTCTCGCCGGTGTTGACCAAGAAGGTGTTTACCGCGGTTCGAATGGGTGAGCCCCAGAGCCCCACGGCTTCCAAGTGCCGCTTCACAAGGTCTTGGTCACCCAGAAGCACGGCGGGTGGCAGGTCGATGAAGCCGTCGAGGATGGTCGTCACTTCGAAGCTGCCCAGCTTCATGCGGTGAACGCTCAGCGCCGTCCCGCCGCCCATGGGGGCTTTGGCCTGCAGCGTGCCGGCTGCGAGTGCCAGCCCGGCCAGCGCAGACTGGCACACAAATTGTCGGCGAGAGGGGCGTGGGCTTTTGCTTGGCATCTTGAAGGTCTCCTGTAACGAAGGCGCGCCGGCGGCGCCGGCATCAGGGCAAGGGTGTACGTTGTCCAACATCCAAGCGCCAATAGCGAGAACCCGAAGATCGGCAAGAAACCCACAGACTTGCCCTGCACAGGCTGTGTCGTGACAAGTTGCTCGGCCTGCGAGCAGGGGTCCTGTGTGCGCCGCCAGCCATCTCGTGCAGCCCATCACGAAGGACCCTCAGGCGCGTGGGTCACAGCGCATCAGTGGAAAAACTAGAGTCTTGCCTTCGCTTGTGCAAGCGCAACCACACCCTGGTCTCCAATGAACGTCTTCGCTCGCTTCGGTCTCACCTGCGCTTTTGTCTTGGCCGTCGGCATGATCGATTCACAGGACGGCACCGTCTCGGTACGCCCGCTTCACGATCTGTTTTCCTCCGTCAGCTTCAACAGCGGCACGCGCTCCGACCACAACATCCAGTTGGCACAAGCGAGCCCATGGGAAAACTTGGGCCAGAACTTTTCAGCTCAACGCCCCAGCCACGACACCCTGGAGCTGGCCGTGCGTGCCTTTGGCTACCCGGTATCCAACACGTCGAACCTGTGGCTCACACTGGTAGGCATGGCACTGCTGGGCATCGGCATTCGCAACCGCTGCCGCAGCGAGTAAGCAAGAAAGGCCAGTCGCGCGAGCGGCCGGCCTTGGAAGCTCAGCGCACCTGCAATGGGCTGGATCCGGCGGGCAAAACCTCACCAATCTCCGCAGCGCCGTCAAACCCATGCCGGCGAAAGATGGCCAGCACATCAGGTACGCTGGCTGGATCGCAAGTCACCAACAGGCCGCCGCTGGTTTGCGGGTCGGTCAACAAAGCGCGGTCGGCCACGCTCAGGCTTTCGGCCACGGACACTTCACCCCCAAAGCCTTCCCAGTTGCGACTGGACGCGCCGGTCACAAAACCATTGGAAGCCAGTTCGTGCGCCCCCGCTAGCAAAGGCACCCTGGCCCAATCGATAGCAACGCTGGATTTGGCACCACGCGCCAGTTCCAGCACATGCCCAGCGAGGCCGAAGCCTGTGATGTCGGTGATGGCGTGCACACCGTCCAATGCGGCCAAATCGGGGCCAGGCGTGTTCAGCCGCGTAGCCGAAGCCACCATCGCAGCGTAGGCCGAGTCGCTGAGCTGGCCCTTCTTCAATGCCGCAGACATCACGCCCACACCGATCGGTTTGCCCAGAATCAAGCGGTCCCCCACGCGCGCATCGGAATTGCGCCGCACACGCTTCGGGTGAACCAAGCCAATGGCCACCAGACCGTAAATCGCCTCGACCGAATCGATGGTGTGGCCACCCGCAATCGGAATGCCCGCTGCGCGGCACATGGCGTTGCCACCTTCTAGCACGCGGCCGATGGTTTCGGTTGAAAGCACATTGATGGGCATGGCCACCAGCGCCAGCGCCATGATGGGCGTGCCGCCCATGGCATACACATCGCTGATGGCGTTGGTGGCCGCGATACGGCCAAAGTCATAGGGGTCGTCAACGATGGGCATGAAAAAGTCCGTCGTCGCGATCAAGGCCTGTTCGTCATTGAGTTGATACACCGCAGCGTCGTCAGCGGTTTCAATTCCAACCAGAAGCTGAGGTGGCACCGGCAAAGCCGTGGTGCCTTTCAAGATTTGCGCCAACACACCGGGCGCGATCTTGCAGCCGCAGCCACCGCCGTGGCTCAGCGACGTGAGTCGCGGTTCAGGCGGTTTATCGGGAACCTTCATGTCATGTCCTCTTCAAGGGCTTGGGGTCGCCTGGCAAGCTGGCCAGGAGCGTGAGCAGCGTTTGCTGTTCGCGCGCGGGTTCAAACAAAGGGGCTCGCGCAGCGCACTGGCTCTGCAGGGAACGCAGCATATCGGCATCCTCATGGCACTGCAGGAGCAAGCGCGCAAGGCCCTTGGCGTCACCAGGCTCGAAGTAGCCCCGGTAGTCGTGCCCCAGCAATCCCACGTTGCCCGGTATGCGTGAGGCCAGCACGGGCGTACCGCTGCGCACCGCTTCAATCACCACGTGGGCGCCGCCTTCCATCAAGCTGGGGTGCACCAGCACATGCGCGCGCTGAATGCGCCGCCGCGCCGCTTCATGGTCCAGCTCGCCCAGCCACTGGTAACCCAAGCCCTCTTGCGACAGCGCCTCGGCTTCCTGGCCCAGCTCAGGCTGCAAAGATCGGCCAATATGGTCCAGTTTGATGGTGGGTTGAGCAGCAAGGTGCCGCGCTGCATTGAAGTACGTGCGCGGGTCTTTTTCTTCGCGCAAATGGCCCACCATCAAGGCGCGCAAGGCGCGAGGATTCTTCGGCAAAGTTTTTCGGGCCGTAGACGACTGCAGGCAAACCACCGCCTTGCTTTGGAATGCCTTTGGAAGGTCTTCGATGGCGCATTCGTTCAACACCACCAAACGGTCAGCCACCGCCAACGAGTGCTGCGCCTGCGCGTCGCTGGCGATGTCGCGGTACAGATCGGTGCCGGTCAACGCCAAAACCAAGGGGCCGTGTTCTGTCCTCTTGGCCCAAGCCTCAATAGACGCTGCTGAGCGCCGTGCATGGAGTGCGATCAGCACTTCATCCCCAGCAGCATCATCGCCATCATCCTGACCGTCCCAGCGCGCTAACAAGCGCACACGGTATTGGCCCGCCAACATGCGGGACCACCTCAAAGCGGTTTGCCAGTTGCCGTTGTTGGCATCGGCCAAAACTGGCGACACCAGGGCAATTTGCTTCAATCGCACGCTTGAGTTCTCCACATGAATTCTGGCCGCTCCATTCAGCCGGCCCGTTGCGCCGAGAATAAGACATTCGAAGCATCAACCATAACCTGTAGCTCGCTTCCCTGACGTGTCATTCGAATCTCCCTCAACCAAAGTTACCTCGGCCAGTGCGGCGTCCACGCAAGTCAACCTGCGCACGGCTCAAGCACCTGCCTTGGCTCTGGCCACTGCTGCCCTGCGCAGCCGTCTTGAAGCGGTGTGGCAGGCTTGCCGTCAAGCACTACCGGCTGATATGGGCATTCGGTACCTGCCCGAGTTGAACCCGCCACGCTGGGAGCTGGGCCACATCGCATGGTTTGAAGAATTTTGGATTGCGCGCAACACCCAACGCCTATGCGGTAACCGGGCCAACCCGCTCGCACCGCGCGCTGCGTCCGTCTTGCCAGACGCCGAAGCCCTGTATCACTCGTCCCTCGTCCCTCACGCCCGGCGTTGGCACCTCGACCTGCCCGATGCCCAAAGAACCCTGCGCCTGGCCCAACAGGTTCGTGCGCGCACATCGGCGCTGCTCGCTGAAACGGGAAGCTCGGACGACGAGCTGTATTTTTTCCGCCTGGCCGCCGTTCACGAAGCCATGCACCTGGAAGCCTGGGTCTACATGGCACAAAGCCTCGCGCTCGACCTGCGCGCAACCGGCTTGGCCGTGCAACCGCAGCCGATTGCAATGTCTCAAACCGTGGCCGTACCCGCGCAAAACTTCATGATGGGCAGCAGTGGCGCCGGTTTTGCGTTTGACAACGAACTGGGCGCGCATGTGGCGGCGCTGCCTGCATATGACATAGACACCGTGCCCGTGAGCTGGGGCCGCTACCTGCCGTTTGTGGACGCGGGCGGTTATCAAGAGCCGCGCTATTGGTCCGAAGCGGGATGGCGATGGCGCGAACAGCATGCCATCACAAAACCGCGTTACCTGGGCTTCGAAGACGGGGCTTGGCGGCGCGCCGTCTTCGGGCAATGGGCCGCACTAGACCCTCAAGAGCCGGCCGTGCACCTCAGCGCGCACGAAGCCCTGGCCTGGTGCAATTGGGCCGGCCGGCGCCTGCCCACTGAAGCCGAATGGGAATGCGCCGCCGTCACCTGCGGTGATTCGTTTGCCTGGGGTGAAGTGTGGGAGTGGACAGCCAGCGCCTTTGCGCCCTACCCCGGCTTTGCAGCGCACCCTTACCAAGACTATTCACAGCCTTGGTTTGACGGGCGCCCCGTCCTGCGCGGTGCATCCTTTGCCTCCTGGCCAGGCCTGAAACACCCGCGCTACCGGAACTATTTCACCGCCGAGCGGACGGACATCTTTTCGGGGTTCCGCAGCTGCGCCGTTTGAGCTTGCCGATCGCGCGGCAATAACTCGATGACTCAATGTGCGCGCGCAGCAAACACCGCAAACCACTGGCGGCTGTCGGTCCAACAGCGCACACTCTTGAAGCCGGCTTGTTCAAGCAAGCCCTGAAAATCAGCGGCTTGGTATTTGTAGGAATTTTCAGTGTGAATGCGCTCGCCAGACGCAAATTTTCGCTCACCGCCAGACCACCGCACGGTCAACGCCTCTTTGGCTTCGACGTGCATTTCAATGCGTGACTGCGAATGATTGAACAAAGCCACGTGGCGCCATTGGCGAACCTGCAAGTCGCTACCCAAGAGCACGTTGACGTGCTTCAACAGGTTCAAGTTGAAGGCCGCCGTCACACCCAGTTCGTCATCGTAAGCGGGCACCAGCAAGCTCTCGGTTTTGACCAGATCGACACCAATCAACAGCCCGCCCCCTGCGCAAGCCTGATGTGCCTGTTGGAGGAAGTTCAGCGCTTGGGTTGGTGTGAAGTTGCCGATGCTTGAACCGGGGTAGAACAGTGTGCGAGCGCCTGACCCCACTTCCTGCGGCAAGCTCAGCTTGGATGAAAAATCCATGCCCACGCCCAGCATAGCAACAGCAGGGTGTTCGCGCTGCAAACCGGCAAGCGCTTGCTCAAGAAACTCAACTGATATATCTACCGCCACGTAGCGCCTGGGGCGCAAAGTTGAAAACAGGCGGCCCGCTTTGGCGCAGTTGCCCGCACCCAGATCGACCAAAGTCTGCTGCGTGCCCACAGCGTGCGCCATCTCATCGGCATGGCGCAAGAAGATGGCTGCCTCAGTGCGCGTGGGGTAATACTCGGACAGCTCGGTGATCGCGTCAAACAGCCGCGAACCCAGTGCGTCATACAGAAATTTCGGCGACAACTCGGCCTGGTCCCTCAACAAACCGTGCGCCAGCTCAGCGCGCAAAGCGTCGCTGTCATGGCGGTAAAGCTGCAAAAATTGCATGGATCGAGGGTCTGGCGCGTTCATGCATTCAATGTAGCAGTGAGCGCCATCACAGGCTGCGGGGCACTCTAAACAGACCCTCGGGAAAACGAGGTGAAACCAAACCGGCCTTCGCAACGTATAGCGAATCAGCCGGACTGGCATCATGCGCCCACAACACAACAATACCCACCCTCATGCCTTTGCTCAGCACTCAACACGCCTGGCTCGTGCTCTCGCTGGCCATCTTGTTCGAGGTGGCCGGCACCACCTGCATGCGCCTGTCCGAAGGCTTCACGCGGCTCACCCCTTCGGTGCTCATCTTTGTCTTCTACGCAGCGTCTTTCGCGCTCAACACGCTGGTGATCCGCGTCCTGGGTCTGAGCGTCGTCTACGCGGTGTGGTCGGGTGTAGGTACGGTATTGACGGCGCTTATCGGCTACTTGTATTTCAAAGAGCCCGCCACCGCCCTTAAGCTCGTCAGCGCCGGGCTCATCGTCATCGGCGTTATGGGCTTGCATACAGCTTCTCGCACAACGGGCTAGGTTCGGCATGCGCGCGCATCTTTCGCCCAACGACATCTCGATCCAGCGGTACAAGCACCGCGCGGCGGGCTATGACGCCAGCGCGGAGCTGACCATGCCGCTGCGACGTCGAACCATAGCCTTGCTGGATCTGCAACCGGGGCAGACGGTTCTCGACGTGGGCTGCGGCACGGGCCTCAGCTTCGAGCTGCTGCTCGAAGGCGTTGGGCCCCAAGGCCGTGTGATGGGCTTCGAACAAAGCCCAGAGATGCACACCCAGGCCGCCGGACGCATTCGGCAGCGAGGCTGGGATTCGCTGTGGCTCAGCCAGACCCCAGCCGAATCGGTTGAACTGCCGGCCTTGGCCGACGCCGTGCTGTTCAACTATGTGCACGACATCAGCCGCACACCGCTGGCCGTGGACAACATCATGCGGCAGGTCAAGCCCGGCGCGTCCATCGCTGTGGCAGGCATGAAATTCTTTCCCTGGTGGACCGGCCCGCTCAACCTGGTAGCCTGGCTGAAGAACCGCCCCTACAACGCCAAGGCCGCTGACCTGTGGCAACCGTGGAACTTGATTGAACCCTGGTGCGTCGACTTCAGGCGCTGGACCACACAAGCCGGCATGGGCTACATCGCCCACGGCCGCCGCCGCAAG
Organism: Rubrivivax sp.; assembly: GCA_965249635.1. Taxonomy (GTDB): domain Bacteria; phylum Pseudomonadota; class Gammaproteobacteria; order Burkholderiales; family Burkholderiaceae_C; genus Rubrivivax. The sequence goes on from OZ252249.1 coordinate 2,784,937, forward strand.
GACTCACCATGAGCCTCCCATCTGCCGCCCAGCGCTGCCAAGCCGACGACCAAGGCGACACCCAAGCCGCAAACCTACAGCTACAGCGCTACCTTCAGATCCGCGCCGCCTCCTTGGCGCTGGCGCAGCCATTGTCAGATGCCGACTGCCAGGTGCAGTCCATGCCCGATGCCAGCCCAACGCGTTGGCACCTGGCGCACACCACGTGGTTCTTCGAAACCATGTTGCTGGAACGCTTCGAGCCAGACTTCAAGCCTCACCACCCTGCGTTCCGCATGCTGTTCAACAGCTACTACAACGGCATTGGCGATGCCTTTCCGAGACATCAGCGGGGCTTGGTGACACGCCCCGGTTTGGCGGAAGTGAAGGCCTACCGTGCTGCCGTAGACGAGCGCATCGCCGCGCTACTGAGGCGTCCTGCGATCGACACCGAGCTTGCCGCTTTGTTGGAACTCGGCCTGCAACATGAGCAGCAACATCAGGAGCTGATCCTCACCGACCTCAAACATCTGTTGTCATGCAACCCCCTGGCGCCGGCGTACCACGATACCTGGCCCTTGGCCGCTGTGCATCCGGTACCCCTGCGGTGGCTCACTCAAGAAGGTGGGCTGGTGAACATTGGGCATGAGAAACGCGACGGTTTTGCTTTCGACAACGAAGAGCCTCGCCACCCCGTCTGGCTTGAACCTTATCGCGTCGGCAGCCGTCTGATTACCCACGGTGAATGGGCAATGTTCATCGCTGATGGCGGTTACAGCGATCACCGCTGGTGGCTGAGCGCAGGCTGGGACTGGCTGCGCGGCAATGGCATCAAGGCGCCGCTGTACTGGCGTGGCAGCACCCAAGAGGGTTGGCGCAGCTTTACGCTGCACGGCGAAGTGCCCATCGACCCCCACACGCCAGTGACACACATCAGCATGTACGAAGCCGACGCCTACGCACGCTGGCGCTCGGCACAAGACCGGTTGGCCCTGCGTTTGCCCACGGAAGCCGAGTGGGAGCATGCTGCAGGTTCAACAGGCCTGGGCGCACCCTACGCTGGCAACTTCGTCGAGACCGGCGCGATGCACCCCATGCCCGTTGCGCAGTCTGCGAGCGAGCAGCCAGTGCAGATGTTCGGCGACGTCTGGGAGTGGACTGCGTCTTCTTACCAAGCCTACCCGGGCTATCAGCCCTGGGCCGGTGCCGTGGGCGAGTACAACGGCAAGTTCATGATCAACCAGTACGTCTTGCGCGGCGGCTCCTGCGCAACACCACGCAGCCACATACGACCCAGTTACCGCAATTTCTTTCCCGCCGAGACGCGCTGGCAGTTCACAGGTCTGCGGCTGGTGTGTGATTCCGAGTAGCCAACGCGTCAGTCTGGATATGAGGTCAAACCTTCACCTCATCAGGGAGCGCAGCGACGAAGCCAGAGCCAGGGTTTCGCGATACCCCGCGTTCATGGCGCGCTCACGAAAGTCCCGCGACAGGCTGACCCAATAGCCGAAGTCGGGTTTGATCACCAGGTCGGCGTGTGTGGCATCGGCCTGCACGAGCTCGGCCTTTTTCAAGTCACCTTGCCGGTAGCGCTCGGCCCCGGCAGGTGCTCGATCAATATGCGCACTGGCATCGACGGCAATGACCACCTGCGCGCCAAGTGCACGGGCCAGTCGAACCGGCACCGGTTGGTGAAGATCGGCATCCACATGGTGCTCGCCGCGAATTCGCACGGGTGCGAACTGACTTTCAATCGCACAGGAAGCGGCCACGGCCACACCAGTATCGCCAGCCGTAAAGCCCACCACATCACCGGTGCGGCGCCGATAGGCCGCCGTGGCCACTGGAATACCCAGCGCTTCGAGAGGCCGCGAATCGATTTGCGTGTTCACCCAATCGGCAATGGCCCAGGGGCTTAAACGCTCGCTCGTGCCCACGGATAGCCGCGTCAGGGCCAGCGGCTGCAGATCCAGCGCAAGCGAGCGCAGCCGTGAGCCGCTGAACCCGCCCGCACGCAACACACCGACGATGGCACCGGCCGAAGCGCCAACGATGAGATCGGGTTTCAAGCCCAATTCATCCAGCGCCTGGACCACACCAATGTGGACAAAGCCACGGGGTCCTCCAGATCCGAAGACCCAGGCCACGCGGGGACGCGCGGCCAAGGCACGCTGCATCGGCGCGCCGGGGCCGTCATGGTCCCAGTCCGGGGCGAGTGTGCAAGCGCCTAGGGCAGCAGCAGCGCCCAGTGTGGGCAGCGCCAGACAGGCCCGGCGCGTCAGCGCCAGCGTCACGAGGCCAGCTCCATCAAGTGCGCCGTTGCCGAATGCCTGAGTCGGCTGGCATCTGCAGGAAAGGCATAGGGCGCTGGCCACCCCAGCAGAGCTGAGGCTCGTTCGCACCGTGAACGCAGATCACCCTCATCCTGGCCACCCAGGTGAAGAATGCCGTAGCGATGGCTACCCAGCCACTTGAAGTCCCGTTCGAGGCCGTGGCCGGCCTTGGGCATCACCATGAGCAAGGCGTCTGGGAACTCGCGCCGCAGCGCGGCCTGTTGCTCTGGCGTCGGCATGGGCGGAATCTGCGCGGCCGCAAAAGCACGGTACACAAAGCTGGCGCTCGCGCCAGCAGTCGGCGCCATGCGAGGGGTCAGTTGCGGATTTGCACCACAGGCCAGATCCAATGCCATGAGATGCGCGTCGCGGCCTTGAGTGCGAAGGTAGAGGTCGCCAAATTGCGAAGCCAGCCGCGGGTTGAACTCGATCACGGTCAGGCGCTCGTGCTCAGCCTGGTAGAAGAACTCCATGTTGAAGAAGCCGTGGGTGAACCCCGCCGCCAGCAGGAAGCGACGCGCCACATCCAGAGCGGCTGTGCGGGCAGGTTCACCCAAGCGCGACGGGTTTTCGAAACGCATGAACGCCTGTGTGCCGGGGTACATCACCGCATCCATGAACCCCAGGGTGTGCAACTGGCCGTCCTGCATCCAACCGTCAAGATTGAACTGTTGAGCCTGCACCGGCGTTTCGATCATCAGGCGGTGCGCCGTGCCCGCAGCAGCGGGCAGGCGCTCACGTGACACGCGCTCAAACGGCTCAACAAGGCGCCGGATCACCCACAGCTCGCGACGGCCAAATCGCGTAAACCGGTGAAGCTCGTCGCGGCTATCCACCCGGCGCGCCAGCACAGAGAACGCGGCCTTGACGGGCTTGACGAACAGCGGGTAGTCCAAATCATCGGGAACGGGGCCCCCGTAGCGGGCGTCCAACTGCGCAAACGCAGGGCAGGCTTCTGGCGCCACCTGCTGCAAGAGGTGGCGGGCGTGCAGCTTGTGCTGACAGGCTGCGACGGCCTGCGGGCTGGGCCCCGGCAGGCCCGTGCGTTCAGCCACCAGCGCTGCTGCCAGCGCACCGAACTGCTCATGGTGAGACAACACGCCCGACCAGCCGTCCCGCCTGGCCTTGCGGGCCTGCTGGTCGGCAAAGCGGCGCAGGTCGAAGCGGATCAAGTTGGCATTGCTGGGAAAGCTGAACAGGTCGAAGCCGGCGCGCGAAAAGGCGAAATCCTTTCGGTGGCGGGCGTGCGCCGCCGCATCCCAGTCGTAGTCGAACAGCAAGCCTAGGCGACGCATGCTCACGCCGCGCACCTTCGCATGCGTGCGTACAAGGCTGCAGCCACTGGCCGCGCAAGCTTCACCAGATCAGTCAAAACTTCTCCGCTCCCTCGGCTCGTGCGCGTTCATTCGACTTGCACAGCCGAAGGTTACGACAAACCCAAAAAAAAGCCCGCCACAAGGCGGGCTTTGCGGGTGGGAGACCTCGTTCAGCGTTGGCTCAGTGGCTTCACATTGCGCGGCGCTGCGCCGGTGTACAACTGGCGTGGGCGGCCAATCTTGTACTCGGGGTCGCCGATCATTTCGTTGAGCTGGGCGATCCAGCCCACGGTACGCGCCAAGGCGAAGATCGCCGTGAACAGCTGCACCGGAATGCCCAGCGCGCGCTGCACGATGCCGGAGTAGAAATCGACGTTCGGATACAGCTTGCGGCTAACGAAGTAGTCGTCTTCCAGAGCGATCTTCTCCAGCGCCATGGCCAGCTTGAACAGCGGGTCGTCGTGCAGGCCCAGTGCGGTCAGTACTTCGTGGCAAGTCTCGCGCATGAGTTTGGCGCGCGGGTCGTAGTTCTTGTAGACGCGGTGGCCAAAGCCCATCAATTTGACGCTGCTGTTCTTGTCCTTCACCTTGGCGATGAACTCGCCAATGCGTTCAACACCGCCCTGGCGCTGGATGTCTTCCAGCATGTTCAGCGCAGCCTCGTTCGCACCGCCGTGGGCAGGCCCCCAAAGGCAAGCCACACCGGCCGCAATGGCCGCAAACGGGTTGGTGCCTGAGCTGCCGCACAGGCGCACTGTAGAGGTGCTGGCGTTTTGCTCGTGGTCCGCGTGCAGGATGAAGATGCGGTCAATGGCCCGCACCAGCACTTCATTGGGTTCATACTCTTCACAGGGCGTGGCGAACATCATGCGCATGAAGTTGGCGCTGTAGCTCAGGCTGTTCTTCGGGTACACAAAGGGCTGGCCAATGCCGTACTTGTAGGCCATCGCCACTAACGTAGGCATCTTGGCAATCAGACGGATCGCGGCGATGTCGCGGTGCACCGGATTCGTGATGTCGGTGCTGTCGTGATAGAAGGCCGACAGGGCACCCACCAGGCCGGTCATGACGGCCATGGGGTGCGCGTCACGGCGGAAGCCGCGCAAGAAAAACTGCATCTGCTCGTTGACCATGGTGTGGTTGGTCACCAGCTTGTGAAAGTCTTTTTGCTGCGTCGCGTTGGGCAAGTCGCCCTTCAACAGCAGGTAGCAGGTATCGAGAAAATCGCACTGCTGCGCCAACTGCTCGATGGGGTAGCCGCGGTACAGCAGCTCACCCTTGTCGCCATCGATGTAGGTGATGGTGGACTGGCAGGCGGCCGTGCTCAAGAAACCGGGGTCGTAAGTGAACTTGCCCGTCTGCGCATAGAGCTTGCGAATGTCGATGACATCCGGGCCCACAGTGCCTTTATACAAAGGCATATCGATGCTGGGGCTGCCGTCGGAGAACGACAGGGTGGCTTTAACGTCGGACGGGTTCATGACGGGTTCCCTTTCAAAATTCGATCGATTCAGGCCGTGGCCTGCGCAGTTGTTCCAGCACGTCGCTCACATCAACTCGGGCCAGTTCACCTTGCAGCTCCGTACGCCGCAGCAGCAAGTCCAGCAGGTCGTTATCCGGCAGGTCCATCAGGGCCAAAAGACCCTGGGCCTGCCTTGTTGTGATCGTCTCCTCGTGGTGGCGAAAGAAACGCTCGATAAACAGGTCGTTTTCAAGCAAACCGCGCCGGCAGCGCCAGCGCAGCTTGCTCAAAGCCCGTTCATCGATACGTGGGTCCATGAAATCAGACGGTGCGGCGCACCATCAGCTCTTTGATCTTGCCGATGGCCTTGGTGGGGTTCAGGCCCTTCGGGCAAACGTCTACGCAGTTCATGATGGTGTGGCAGCGGAAGAGTCGGTACGGGTCTTCCAGGTTGTCCAGGCGCTCGCCCGTAGCCTGGTCGCGGCTATCGGCGATAAAACGGTAAGCCTGCAACAAGCCGGCGGGCCCGACAAACTTGTCCGGGTTCCACCAAAAGCTGGGGCAGCTGGTGGAACAGCTGGCGCACAGGATGCACTCATACAGGCCGTTAAGCTCGTCGCGCTCTTCGGGCGACTGCAGACGCTCTTTTTCGGGCGGCTGGGTCTCGTTGACAAGGTAAGGCTTGATCGAGTGGTACTGCTTGAAGAACTGCGTCATGTCCACGATCAAGTCGCGAATGACGGGCAGGCCGGGCAACGGCTTCAAAACCACCACTCTCGGCAGGTCGCGCATGTTGGTCAGGCAGGCCAAGCCGTTTTTGCCGTTGATATTCATGGCGTCTGAGCCACAAACGCCTTCGCGGCACGAGCGACGGAAGCTCAGCGTAGGGTCAACGGATTTCAGCTTGATCAAGGCGTCCAGCAGCATGCGCTCGGAGCCGTCGAGTTCGACGTCAATCGACTGCATGCGCGGCTTCGCGTCCTGGTCGGGGTCGTAGCGGTAAATCTGGAAGGTGCGCTTCGTCATGGTGTGTGCAATCTCGTTCAGAACGTGCGGACCTTGGGCGGAACACTGTCCACCGTCAGCGGCTTCAGGTTGACCGGCTTGTATTCCAAGCGGCTGCCCTCGGTGTGCCACAGGGTGTGCTTCATCCACACCTTGTCGTTGCGGCCCAGCGGGTTTTCGGCGTCGTCGGCCGTGCGCTCGTAGTCTTTGACGGTGTGCGCGCCACGGCACTCTTGGCGCGCGGCGGCAGAAACCATCGTGGCACGTGCAGCCTCGATCAAGTTTTCAACTTCCAGCGCTTCAATGCGCGCGGTGTTGAAAACCTTGCTGGTGTCTTTCAAGCCGATGTTTTTGACACGCTCGGCCAAGGCTTCGATCTTCACAACGCCTTCGTTCATGCTGGCCTGCGTGCGGAACACGCCGGCATGCTGCTGCATGGTGTCGCGGATGTCATTGGCCACGTCTTGTGCATACTCGCCCGAGCTCGCGGCTTCCAGCTTGGCGATGCGCGCCAGGGAAGCTTCGGCCGCGTCGGCCGGCAGCGGCTTGTGGCTCTTTTGCCCAGCTACCGTGTCCACGATGTGCAGGCCCGCCGCACGACCGAAGACCAGCAAGTCGAGCAGTGAGTTGGTGCCCAAGCGGTTGGCGCCGTGCACGCTGACGCAGGCGCATTCGCCGACGGCATACAAGCCGTTGACGATGGTGCTGGCGTTGCCGTTTTTGGGCGCCACCACCTGGCCGTGGATGTTCGTCGGGATGCCGCCCATCTGGTAATGGATGGTCGGCACCACGGGGATCGGCTCTTTGGTGATGTCGACGTTGGCAAAGTTGTGGCCGATCTCGAAAACGCTGGGCAGGCGCTTCAGAATCGTGTCGGCGCCCAGGTGCGTCATGTCGAGCTGGATGTAGTCCTTGTTCGGACCGCAGCCGCGCCCTTCCTTGATTTCCTGGTCCATGCAGCGCGAAACGAAGTCGCGCGGCGCGAGGTCTTTCAAGGTCGGTGCATAACGTTCCATGAAACGCTCGCCGTTGATGTTGCGCAGAATTGCGCCCTCACCGCGGCAGCCTTCAGTCAGCAGCACGCCCGCGCCGGCCACGCCGGTGGGGTGAAACTGCCAGAACTCCATGTCTTGCAGCGGAATGCCCGCGCGGGCTGCCATGCCCAGGCCGTCGCCGGTGTTGATGAAGGCATTGGTGCTGGCCGCGTAGATGCGGCCCGCGCCGCCGGTGGCAAACAGCGTGGTCTTGGCTTCGAGGATGTGGACATCGCCAGTTTCCATCTCCAGCGCGGTCACGCCGAGCACGTCGCCGTCAGCGTCGCGGATCAGGTCCAGTGCCATCCATTCGACGAAGAAGTTGGTGCGGGCCTTGACGTTCTGCTGGTACAGCGTGTGCAGCATCGCGTGGCCGGTACGGTCGGCGGCGGCACAGGCACGCTGCACGGGCTTCTCGCCGTAATTGGCCGTGTGGCCGCCGAAGGGGCGCTGATAGATCGTGCCGTCCGGGTTGCGGTCGAACGGCATGCCCATGTGTTCCAGCTCGTACACCACCTTGGACGCTTCGCGGCACATGAATTCAATGGCGTCCTGGTCACCCAACCAGTCGCTGCCCTTCACGGTGTCGTAGAAGTGGTAGTGCCAGTTGTCCTCGCTCATGTTGCCCAGCGAAGCGCCAATGCCACCTTGCGCTGCCACAGTGTGCGAACGCGTTGGGAACACCTTCGACAGCACCGCGACGTTCAAGCCTGCGCGAGCCAGACGCAGCGAGGCTTGCATGCCAGAGCCGCCGGCCCCGACGATGACCACATCAAATTTTCTTCTTGGAAGTTGGGCCATCTTGTTCAAAGCCTCCAGAGCACTTGCACGGCCCAGCCGGCGCAGCCGACCAGCCAAACGATGGAAAACACTTGTAGCGCCAAACGCAGACCGACCGGCTTGATGTAGTCCATCCAGATGTCGCGCACGCCCACCCAGGCATGCCAGGCCAGCGAAACGATGACCACGAAGGTCAAGGTCTTCATCCACTGCGAAGCGAAGATGGCCGACCAGCGGTAGTAGTCCAGCTTGCCGCCGAACAGCACCATCGCCAACAGCACGATGGTGAAAAGCGCCATCAGCACTGCTGTGATGCGCTGGCTGAGCCAGTCGCGCATGCCGTAATGCGCACCAACAACGATGCGCTTGGAGCCGTAGTTTTGAGTCATGTTTTGATGCTTTCGGTGCAGCGGCCGGTTCAGAACAAGCCGAAGAGCTTGGCGCCCAGCGCCAGCGTCAACAGCACACCCAGCGCCAGCGTCACGATGGCTGAACTGTGGCCTTGCTCTTTGGTCACGCTGTGGGTGGCGTCCATCCACAAGTGCCGCACGCCAGCGATGAAATGGTGCAAGTAGGCCCAGATCAAACCCAGGCAGATGAGCTTGATAAACCAACCCGGCAGGCCCAGAGCACCGGCTACAAAAACACTGCTGAAGCGCTCGTAGCTCATTTCAGAACTGACGCTGGTATCAAACAGCCAGATGATGAACGGCAACATCAAAAACAACGCCGCACCGCTGACGCGGTGCAAGATAGACACGATGCCTGCCGGCGGCAGCCGGTAGCTCGCAATCTGGCTGATATGGATGTTGCGGAACTGTGGACGCGGTTTGCTGATCTCGGCCATCAAGGTGTCCTTTGGTCGGTCTCGGTTCGGTAAGTGCTTTTATTCAGGTAAACCCGAGGAGTTTATTGCATCGCAAGAAGCTGACAGCGGGGATACAGCGGGTTGTTTGCCGGTCACAGTAACTCGTTGCGGTAATGGTGCGATTCGGTGCGGTACAGGCCGCGCCGCAGCTCCACTGGTTTGTCGCCATAGGTGAACGACAGCCGGTCTACCGAGAGCAGCGGCGAGCCCGGCGCCAGACCCAGCAACGCAGCCGTCTCGCCAACAGCCGCCACCGCGCGGATGCCTTCTTCGGCTCGCACCATGTGCACACCAAACTCAACTTCAAACAAGCGGTACATCGGCCCTTTGTAGCTGTCCATGCGCTCGGCCGACAGGCCTTTGAACAGGCTGCCGTGCAAATAGATGTCGTCCAGCACAACCGGAACCAAGCTGCTGGCCGTCTCTGACAACAGCATGCGCCGCACCCAGACCACGGCTTCGCCGCTTTTCAGGCCCAACGCACGCGCCACATCGGCCGGTGCGCGCAGACGGCGACATTCGAGTAAGCGTCTTTGCAGCGGCGCGGCCTGCCCGTCATCCGGCGTCAGGCGCAAAAATCGGTACTGGGTGCGTGCCTCAGCATGGGTGGCCACAAACGTGCCCTTGCCCTGGCGGCGCACCAGCAGGTTGTCGGTGGCCAACTCGTCCACGGCCTTGCGCACCGTGCCCTGGCTGACACGAAAGCGCTGCGCCAGCTCCATCTCGCTGGGGATCGACTGGCCGGGCTTCCATTCCCCGCTTTGCAAGCTGCGCGTGATCAGCTCTTTGATTTGTTGGTAGAGAGGGCTGAAGGCGGGCGTCGCGCCACTACCGGGCTCGCTGGCGCGCTCGCCTGCAGCGGAGTTGGGCGCCGAGGACATGTCCGTGATTGCAGCACAAGGCCCGCCTGCGCGGCAAGATGTCTTGTAGAAGATACAAGACTTGGTCACAGTTTGTCAGGCTTTTGCAGGCTGGCCGGTCGTACACTGCGCGCCAAAAGGAGCCCCCCGATGACCAAGAAACCCGTTCGTGTTGCTGTCACTGGTGCAGCAGGCCAAATTGGCTACGCTTTGTTGTTCCGCATTGCCTCTGGCGAAATGCTGGGCAAAGACCAGCCTGTCATCCTGCAACTGCTTGAAATTCCAGACGAGAAGGCCCAGAAAGCGCTCAAGGGCGTGATGATGGAGTTGGAAGACTGCGCCTTCCCGCTGCTGGCCGGCATGGAAGCCCACAGTTCGCCCGAAACCGCCTTCAAAGACACCGACTACGCATTGCTCGTGGGCTCACGCCCGCGCGGCCCGGGCATGGAACGCGCTGAACTGCTGTCCATCAATGGCGCCATCTTCACGGCGCAAGGCAAGGCGCTGGACCAGTTTGCCAGCCGAAACGTCAAAGTGTTGGTGGTGGGCAACCCGGCCAACACCAATGCCTACATCGCCATGAAGAGCGCGCCCAGCCTGAAGCGCGAAAACTTTACCGCCATGCTGCGCCTGGACCACAACCGCGCGCTGAGCCAGATTGCCGCCAAAACGGGCAAACCCGTGGCCAGCATCAAAAAGCTCGCGGTGTGGGGCAACCACAGCCCGACCATGTACGCCGACTACCGCTACGCCACCATCGACGGCAAGAGCGTGAAGGACATGATCAACGACCAGGTCTGGAACAAAGACACCTTCTTGCCCACCGTGGGCAAACGCGGCGCCGCCATCATCGAAGCACGCGGCCTGTCGTCCGCCGCTTCAGCCGCTAACGCCGCCATCGACCACATGCGCGACTGGGCCTTGGGCACCCACGGCGAATGGGTCACCATGGGCATCCCCAGCAACGGCGAATACGGCATCCCCAAAGACGTGATGTTCGGCTTCCCCGTCACCTGCGCCGGCGGCAAGTACCACATCGTTGAAGGCCTCAGCATCGACGCCTTCAGCCAGGAATGCATCAACAAAACCCTGGCTGAGCTGCAAGGCGAGCAGGATGGGGTGAAGCACTTGGTTTGATCACCCGCTGCGTTAATGCAGAAGGGCTTTCCCCGTGAGCGGGGCAGCCCTTTTTTTTCATGGCGCCAGATTGCTACTCGATGATCTCCGGCCACTGCGTGTGGAAAAACTCCCCCACCGGTTTGTCGATGCGCTCGTAGGTGTGCGCACCAAAAAAGTCGCGCTGCGCTTGCAGCAGGTTGGCTGGCAGGCGCGCGGTGCGCAGGCTGTCGTAGTAGGCCAATGAAGCGCTGAACGCCGGCACCGGAATACCCGAAGTCACGGCCAGCGCCACCACCTCGCGCCAGCGCGGCTGCGCGTCGTTCAACAAGGCGCGGAAAAAGGGCGCGAGCATCAAGTTGGCCAGGCCCGGCTCTGCGCGGTAAGCGTCGGTGATGTGGTTCAAAAAGCGCGCGCGGATGATGCAGCCGCCACGCCAGATGGCGGCAATGGCGCCGAGGTTCAGGTTCCAGCCCTTGGCCTGGCTCATGGTGCGCATCAAGTCCAAGCCCTGCGTATAGCTCACCACTTTGGATGCATAAAGCGCGTCGTGAACAGCATCGATCAGGTGCTGCCGGTTGTTTGGCGGCTTCATCGTGGTGGGGCCTTGGAGTTGGGTGCTGGCCTGCACGCGCAGCGCTTTTTGTGAGGACAACACACGGCTCTCAACGGCGGCGTTGATGGTGCTGATGACCACCGCGTTTTCCGCCGCGTTGATCAGCGTCCAGCGGCCCGTGCCTTTTTGCCCGGCCTTGTCGAGAATGAGTTCGACCATGGGCGTGCCCGTTTCGGGGTCGATTTGCTCCAGCGCTTTGCCCGTGATCTCGATGAGGTAACTTTGCAGCGGGCCTTGGTTCCAGCGGTTGAAGATGCAGGCGATTTCGGACGTATTGAAACCCGCTGCTTTGAAGAGGTGGTAGGCCTCGCAGATCAACTGCATATCGCCGTATTCGATGCCGTTGTGCACCATCTTCACAAAGTGGCCGGCGCCGCCAGGGCCGATGTGAGTGACACAAGGCTCGCCTTCGGCACGCGCGGCAATGGCTTCAAAAACAGGCTTCAGTTCAGCCCACGTGGATGCCGGGCCGCCCGGCATGATGGCCGGCCCCTTGCGGGCGCCCTCTTCGCCGCCTGAAACCCCGGCGCCCACAAAGCGCAGGCCTTCTGCGGTGAGCCAGGCGTCGCGCCGCTCGGTGTCGGTGTACAGGCTGTTACCGCCGTCGATGATGATGTCGTTGGGCGAAAGCAGCGGAATCAATTGTTCAATGACCGCGTCCACCGCCTTGCCGGCCTGCACCATCAGCAGAATGCGGCGCGGTGTGCTCAAGCTGGCGACAAACGACTCCAGCGTCAGCATCGGCCGGATCGCCTTGCCCGGCTGGCTGGCCACAAAGGCCTGGGTGGTTTCGGTCGTGCGGTTGTACACACTGACCTGGAAGCCTCTGCTGGCGATATTGAGCACCAGGTTTTGGCCCATCACTGCGAGGCCGATCAGGCCGATGTCGCTCTTTTCTTTCATCGCGTCTCCTGAGCGCCCTTGCAAGGGCGCAAGTCACAATCTGTGGCCTCATTGTCAACGCTGAGCAACCACGACACTGCCTTATGCCAAGCGCAAGCCTTCACCCCCGCGAAGCACTGTTCGAACCCGACGAGCCGGTGGCCACGCCTTTGCCTGTCTGCGACCACTACTGCGGTGTGGAGGTCCGCATGCGCAAGAGCCTGCAGTTGCAGGCCGAGATGGGCCCGGTGTTTGACGTGACGCTGGACGGTGAAGACGGCGCGCCCGTGGGTGGCGAAATTGAACATGCGCACCTGATGGCCGAGTTGGTGAACAGCGCCGACAACCGGTTTGACCGGGTGGGTGTGCGCCTGCAGCACGTGGACCATGCGCGCTTTGAAGAGGTGCTGAACATCGTGGTGCAGAGGGCCGGCGCACGGCTGGCCTATTTGATGATGCCCAAACCACGCGGCCTGCAAGATGTTGAACGCGCTGCCAGGGCTGTTGATGCGGCTTCGTCGGCGCACGGCTTGCAGCTCGCCATTCCACTGCACGCGCTGGTCGAAACCCACGGTGCGCTGCGCGAGGTACAAGCGCTGGCGGCGCACCCGCGCTATGAGTCGCTGTCGTTTGGCGTGATGGATTTCGTGTCCGCGCACCGTGGCGCCATTCCGCAGTGGGCCATGAGTTCGCAAGGGCAGTTTGAACACCCGCTGGTCGTACGCGCCAAGCTGGAAATTGCCGCTGCCTGCCACGCGCATGGCAAAACGCCTTCGCACTGCGTGGTGACCGAATTCAAAGACACCGCTGCCCTGAGCGGAGCGGCCCAAAAGGCCAGCCAGCGGCTCGGCTACACGCGCATGTGGAGCATTCACCCGTCGCAAATCAAACCCATCGTGGACGCGTTCGCGCCGACGGCTTCTGAAGTGGATCAAGCCATAGTGATCTTGCAAGCAGCGCAGGCCGCACAGTGGGCGCCAATCCGCCATGCCGACACCCTGCACGACAGGGCCAGCTACCGCTACTTTTGGAATTTGCTGGAGCGCGCGCACCGAACCTCGTTCAACGCGGGGCCGCAGTTGCCGGCCGAGGTTCGGATTGCGTGGTTCAGCCCAGGCATTGAGCGGGCCTTGAACGGGCATTGAACAGGCACTGCTCGGGTAACTTGAACCGGTTGCTTGCACAGCGTTGCCTCCGGTTGCAGCCCGTGGCTTGAACGTTAACCTTGGCCGTTCACAATGGCATCTTGTGAATTCACCCCTAAACGGAGATCAGCTGTGCTGAAAACCCCAAAACTGTCGTTGGTCTTGTCCGGCTTGTTGCTCTTGACCGCTGCGGCGCTGCCAGTGGTCGCGCAATCCAGTGCCACGCCAGCGAAAACACCGGCTAAGCCGCTGGTCAAACCGGCACCGCAAAAAACGGCACCGTCCAAACCGGCCAGCGCTACGGCAGCAAAGGCCGCGCCGGCCGCCGCCGCAGCAGCCGTTGCACCGGCATTGAGCGCAGGCCAGCAGGAAACTGCCTCGCGCGTGATGGTCGGCACAGCGCAATGTGAATTTGGCGAGCAGGTGCACATCGTCGCTGACGATCACAAGCCGGGTCACTTCCGGCTGCACCACAAGGCCGACGTCTACAACCTGGCCCCCGAAGCCACCACCACTGGCGCTGTCCGCCTGGAAGACAAGCGCAAAGGCATCATGTGGCTGCAAATTCCCTCAAAGTCCATGTTGATGAATACCAAGATTGGCCAGCGCATGATCGACAACTGCCTGATGGGCCAGCAGACTGGCTGAGCTGAAGAACTGCTGCCTTTAAGTGCAACTGTTTGCGGGCTCGAAACCTCAAAATCGGCGCAGGCAGGCTTGGCAAGTCTTATATAAGACCTAGAATGCGGGTTAGCCCGAAGTTCCTTTTCTAAACCCTGGAGCCCAGCCATGCTTGCTGTCTACCGTCAACACGCCGCCGAACGTGCCGCACTCGGCATTCCGCCCCTGCCGCTAGACGCCAAACAAGTGGCCGACCTGATCGAGCTGATCAAGGTACCGCCGGCGGGCGAAGACGCATTCCTGCTGGACCTGCTCACGCACCGCGTGCCACCAGGTGTGGACGACGCAGCCAAAGTCAAAGCCAGCTTTCTGGCTGCTGTGGCCCACGGCGACCTCAAAGTCGGCCTGATCTCCAAGTCCAAGGCTACGGAGCTGCTGGGCACCATGGTGGGCGGCTACAACGTGCACCCACTGATCGAATTGCTGGACGACGCCGAGGTTGCCGGCATCGCCGCCGATGGCTTGAAGAAGACGCTGTTGATGTTCGACTTCTTCAACGACGTGGCCGCCAAGGCCAAGGCGGGCAATACCAAAGCCAAAGAAGTGATGCAAAGCTGGGCTGAGGCCGAGTGGTTCACCACGCGCCCCGAAGTGCCGCACAACATCACCGTCACCGTCTTCAAGGTGCCAGGCGAAACCAACACCGACGACCTTTCACCCGCGCCTGACGCTTGGAGCCGCCCGGACATTCCGCTGCACTACCTGGCGATGCTGAAGAACACCCGTGCAGGGGCGCCCTTCAAGCCTGAAGAAGACGGCAAGCGCGGCCCGATGCAGCTCATTGAAGACCTGAAGAAGAAGGGTCACCTGGTGGCCTACGTCGGCGACGTGGTGGGCACTGGCTCCAGCCGCAAAAGCGCCACCAATAGCACTATCTGGGCCACCGGCCAAGACATCCCCTTCGTGCCGAACAAGCGCTTTGGTGGCGTCACGCTGGGCGGCAAGATCGCCCCCATCTTCTTCAATACGCAAGAAGACTCAGGCGCGTTGCCGATTGAAGTGGACGTCTCGCAGTTCGAGATGGGCGATGTCATCCAGATTCACCCGTATACCGGCAAGATCCTCAAAGGCGGCCACACCGTCGCCGAATTCAAGCTCAAGAACGACGTGCTGCTGGACGAAGTGCGCGCTGGCGGCCGCATCAACTTGATCATCGGCCGCTCGCTCACCGCCAAGGCGCGTGAGTTCCTGGGCCTGCCGGCCAGCACCGCCTTCCGCCTGCCGGTGCCCACCGCCGCCAACAAGGCCGGCTTCACGCTGGCACAGAAGATGGTCGGCCGCGCTGTCGGCCTGCCCGAAGGCCAGGGCGTGCGCCCTGACACCTACTGCGAGCCGCGCATGACCAGCGTGGGCAGCCAGGACACCACCGGCCCGATGACGCGCGACGAGCTGAAAGACCTGGCCTGCCTGGGCTTCAGCGCTGACCTGGTGATGCAGAGCTTCTGTCACACCGCCGCTTACCCGAAGCCCGTGGACGTCAAAACCCACCGCGAGTTGCCGGCCTTCATCAGCAGCCGTGGCGGCATCAGCCTGCGCCCCGGCGACGGCATCATCCACAGCTGGCTCAACCGCATGCTGCTGCCCGACACCGTGGGCACGGGCGGCGACAGCCACACCCGTTTCCCTATTGGTATCAGCTTCCCGGCGGGTTCGGGCCTGGTGGCTTTCGGCGCCGCCACGGGCGTGATGCCGCTGGACATGCCGGAAAGCGTCTTGGTGCGCTTCAAAGGCGAAATGCAGCCTGGCGTCACTCTGCGCGATCTGGTGCACGCCATTCCGCTGTACGCCATTAAGAAAGGCCTGCTGACGGTTGCCAAGAGTGGCAAGATCAACGAATTCAGCGGCCGCATTCTGGAGATTGAAGGCCTGCCGAACCTGAAGGTGGAGCAGGCGTTCGAACTCAGCGACGCCAGCGCCGAGCGCAGCGCCGCGGGCTGCACGATCAAGCTCAACAAGGAGCCGATCATCGAGTACCTCAACAGCAACATCGTGCTGTTGAAGAACATGATTGCCCAAGGCTATGCCGACAAGCGCACCATCGAGCGCCGCATTGCCAAGATGCAGGAATGGCTGGCCGCGCCCACCTTGCTGGAAGCGGACAAAGACGCCGAGTACGCGCATGTCATTGAGATCGATCTGGCCGAGATCAAGGAACCCATCCTTTGCTGCCCGAACGACCCTGACGACGCGAAGTTCCTGTCCGAGGTAGCCGGCACCAAGATCGACGAAGCCTTCATAGGCAGTTGCATGACCAATATTGGCCACTTCCGCGCGGCCAGCAAGTTGCTTGAAGGCAAGCGCGACATCCCGGTGAAGCTGTGGGTGGCGCCGCCAACGAAGATGGACGCGGAACAGCTCACCCAAGAAGGCCACTACGCCAACTTCGGCAGCGCAGGCGCGCGCACCGAAATGCCGGGCTGCAGCTTGTGCATGGGCAACCAGGCACAGGTCAAAGAAGGTGCCACTGTGGTTTCCACCTCCACGCGCAACTTCCCCAATCGCCTGGGCAAAAACACCAACGTGTACCTGGCCTCGGCGGAATTGGCCGCCATCGCGTCCAAGCTGGGCCGCCTGCCCACCGTGGCGGAATACCACGCCGACATGGGCGTCATCAACAAAGACGGCGACAAGGTCTACCGCTATATGAACTTCGACAAGATCGCGGAGTATGCGGAAACCGCTAAGGGCGTGACGGCCTGAGTGGCTTGAACGACCCGCCTGCTTCGAAGCAGCCACAAACAAAGCCTGAGGCCAAAGCCTCGGGCTTTTTTGTTTGACGAGCGCCTCAACCCTTCAAGCTTGGGGCGCGCCACGCGATCAAGCCTCGCACAATCTGGTCTATGGACCGCTCCACCCGCTTCTTTTGGCTCACCGTAGCCACATTGCTGTCGACGGCGGGCTTTTTCGGGGTGCAAGCAAGGAAGCACGAAAGCTCGCACGTGCTGCGCGAGGCGGTGCTGGAAAGCGGTGACGTGGTGCAAGTGAGCACCGTGATCGACGGCGACAACCTGGTGGTTCATAAAGAAGATGCCGGGCGCGCCACCGTACGGCTGTTGGGCATCAAGGCCTTTGATGCCAAGCTGGCCAAAGACGAGCTGGCCATTCACGGGCGGGCTGCAGCCGAGGCACTGCGCGGCTTCACCAACCAGCAGCACCTGCGCGTGCTGACCAACTCGCCGCCGCGTGACCGCCAAGGCCGCGCACTGGTGATGCTGTTTGCGGGCACAGAAGACGTGGGCCTGTGGATGGTGAGCAAGGGGCACGCTGTGGTTTACACGGTCTACCCCTTCGCCAATATGTCCGCGTACTTGCAAGCGCAGCAGAAGGCGCGCCAGCAGCGCTTGGGTTTGTGGGCCAGCGCATCGGCTGGCAACCAGGCCGATGCACTGGCGCGCGAATGGGCGAGAACCGCGCCGTGATGAACCAACTGATCACGCGCTTCATGCTGCATGTGGTGTTGCAGCCTTCGATGGCACTGCGCGCGGTGTTGTTGTTGGCTGCCGTGCTGGCCTATGCCACCACAGGATTTTTGTACTTCGAACGCCCTGGTGCACCGGACCTCACTTGGCCCGATGCGCTGTGGTACAGCCTGGTCACCATGACCACCGTGGGCTATGGCGACTACTTTCCAAAAACCGCTGGCGGCCGCTACCTAGTGGGGCTGCCGCTGATGTTGTTAGGCATCGGCTTGCTGGGCTTTTTGCTCAGCCTGCTGGCCACATCCATGATCACTGCCAGAAACAGGGGAACCCAAGGCATGAACCCGTCGCGCGCCGAACAGCATGTGATCGTCATCCACTTTCCCGGCACCAGCAAACTGCTGCGATTACTGGACGAGCTGGAGCAAGATGCCGCCATCGGCGCTGGAACCCGCTTTGTGCTGGTGGACCCCGACCTGCCCGAGCTGCCCAACGAACTGGCACTGCGCCGCGTGCACTATGTGCGTGGTGACCCAGCGCGCGACGCCACACTGCAAATGGCCGGTCTGGAGCGCGCGCGCCATGCTGTGGTCTTGCTGCGCCAAGGCAGTGGCACAGCGGCCGACGCGCTGAATGTCGCTGTGACCTTGGCGATTGAAGCGCGCTGCCCGCATGTCAACACCGTGGTGGAGTGTTTGGAGCCCGGCACCGAAGAACTGCTGAAGAAGGCCGGCTCTGACCGCGTGGTTTGTGTTGGGCGGCTCGATGCGCTCACGGTCACACAAGAGTTGCTGAACCCCGGCGCGCAGGAAATCGTGGCCGACTTGCTGTCTACTTCGCAAGGCCAGCAGCTGTATGTGATGCCGGTGGCCACCACAGCCGGGTTTGACGTGTCGCAACTGCGCAGCGCCGCAGCCGCCCATGGCCATGTGCTGTTGGGCTTGCAACGCGCCGGGCAGCATCTGCTCAACCCCGCGCAGAACCTGCCGCTGGCCGCAGATGACAAGGCCATCACGGTGGGACCAGGGCGCCTGGCAAGCCTGGACCCGCAGGGCCACTGAAGCGCTCAGGGCCGCATCGGCAAGGTGTCGGCAAACACGGTCGGCGCCCAAGCGTCAGGGGGGCTCTTGCGACCGGTGCGCCAGCGCCGCAGCGCTACGAATACGCCCACCACATACACCGCACACAACATGCGGAAGTTGAGCACCATGAGCTTGTCCGCCACACTCAAAGAGTCGCTGTCGACCTCGCCCAGCTTCAGCTCGTAGACATCGAAGATGTCTGCAAAGGCGCCTTTGTAGAACTGGTCGCCCACGTAGCCGAAAACTTGGTCTGAGCAAAGCGCCACGGCCTGCGGCGTGCCTTTGCAGGCAGAGCCCTCAATGAAAAACCACAGCCCTGCCGCGCACAGAAAAAGTACAAAGCTGGTCAGTAGAAACGCACGGCCCCGCATCACGTGGCCGACCAAGAGCGACAACACCAAGTACACCAGCGACACCAGCGGAACAACAGCGGGGATCGCCGCAAGCACCACAAACAGGACCGGGCGCAAGACCTGAGACAGCCCATCGTCGGCCGTATCCAAGCGCTCAAAGTAGCCTGGAAAGTACGCAGACTCCAATGCCAGAACCGCTGCCCAAACCAACAGGCAAGCCACACTGCCGTAGGCCGCCCACAAATAGGCGCGGCTCGCCCATTGGTGCGCCAATTGAACCGGCCGAGCGTTCGACATGGCCTGGATGGGTCCACGCAGCCAACGCATCAGCCACGAAATCACCGTCACCGCGCAAAGCATGCGGAAGTTCAGCGCGAAGAACTTGCTCCACCCACTCAGCGAGTCAAATTCCATCGAAGACCAGCTGATGTCAAACACGTCAAACACGTCACCGAAGGAGCCGTGATTGAACTGGTCGGCGACAAACAAGGACACTTGATTTCGGCAGGTGCCGATGTTTTCAGTGCCGCTGGGGCAGGCCTCGGTGACCACAAACATTGCTAAACCCAGCGCGCAAATCAGTACAGCAAACACCGACCAACGCAGCTCTCGACCGCTGAGTTCATAACCCACGGCAAGGCTCAGGCCGAGAAACAACATCGAAATTAAGGGCACCACGAGCGGAACGGCGACCAGCACGGCCAGCGTCAACGCGTACACCACTTGCAGCGCAGGCTGCGTGGCGTTCATCAGCGCATCCAGCGAATTGGGAAACACCCAGAAATCGACGACCAGCGCCAGCACCCAGGCAACCAGGCAAATCGACGAGACCTGGCAGGCGCGCAAAAACCATCCGGCGCAGCGGCGGTGCAACGCCTCCCAGCGCGTCACGCGCGGGGCCACGCCCGCAGTCAGCTCACCACTTGCAGCCGCCATCTTTTTTCAGCGCGTCCAATACCAAGGCCGGGGCCGCAAATAGGCCTTTGTCGTTGTGGGCCGTGCGGCAATCGGCTTTGCCGGCCTTCTCGACATCGCGCGCCAGCTTGGAGCGCGGGTCTGCTGGAGGCGGGTTCAGATTCAAAGGATCCAAGCGTTGGTTGGGAAATGGCTTGGGCGGCACGGCACCCGCACGCGGCAGCTCAAGGTTCAGCTTTCCGGGCGCGGGCGCAGCAAGCACAGACGGCGGTGAAGCCAGCGGCGCTGAAGCGGCCAAGGCCGGCGGTGGCGGCACATTGATGATGCCGCGCAGGCCAGCGTCCAGCCCCGCCGGCGCCGGCAGGGCGCTAGGACCCGTCGTGCCTGGAGGGGCCGCACCGGGCAAGGGTGCACGGGCAGGCGTTGGGCTGGGCACGGCCGCTGCCTGGGGCGCTGCTTGAGGTGCTGCTTGAGGCGCCGCTTGAAGCGTTGATGGTTGGTTGGCTGGCGTGGCCGCCGGCAAAGCCGTCGGTGTCTGCACGCGGCTGGGCGCGGCCGGAACAACCGGTGACGGGGCCGGGGCCGTAAGCATGGGAGCGGCCGGCAGCTCGGCCACTGGCGCGGCCTCAACAGCAGCGGGGGAACGCTCGGGCAGCCTGGGTGCTTGTTGCGTCAACAAGCGCGGCCCGGATGGTTCAACGGGTGCTTCCACGGGAGCCGCCACACGGGTGACAGCCTGCGGGGGCAGCGGCAGCGTTGGCACGGCCGCCGGCGCCTCAGCGGGCTTGGCTACGGCCGGAGTCATGCTTCGGGCCGATGCACGCTCTTGCGCAGGTAGCCGCGCAGCAGGGAGGGCGGTAACGCTGTTGTCGGCCAGCGGATTAACAACTGGCGCGCGCGGTGCCGCCGCTTGGTCGGCCAGGGCGGGCGCGGCCATGAGTTTGCGGCTGGCGTCTGGCAGGCCCTGTGTGAGGTCATCAGCACGCGGCAGGCTGGAACGCTCAGCCTCCACCAGCGCCGGTTGTTGCTGCGGCCGGGCGTCTGCTGGGGCGGCCGCAGCGGCCGGCGTTTGTGGCGGCTTGGGCACAGCCGGCGCGATGGGGCCTGTCCGTTCGGGCGCCTTTAGCGTCGGAACGGCCAGCACGGCAGGCAACGGCGGCGCGTCCAGCTTCGGCACGGGGGGCGCTTGCAAGTCGGACAAGGCCGGCCCGGCCGGCAAGCCGGAGTCCAAGCCGCGCAACACCGCACCTTGCGGAGCCAGGCCCGCTTGTGGAGCGGGTTGCGGGCGCAATTCAGGGGCGCTGGGCTTGGACTTGCGTTGTGCCACGGGCAAGGTGGTGCGCGGCGCAGCGGCCCGGCCCGTCGCGGCTGGCATCGCAGGGCTCACCACGGCCACCGTGTCCCGACCACCTGTTGAGTTTGTTGCCTCGATACCTTGGGCTGGCCGGGTTTGGGGCGCTTGCAAGCGAATGACGATATCGCTCGCCTTGGCTGCGCCAGCAGGTCGACCGCCCCCACCCAGCCCCACACCCTGTTGTGTACCGACGAGCAAAACCAACAGGACATGCGCTGCCGTTGCGAGCAAAACGGCGCGTGGCAGCGACAAATGGCCTGGCGATCGGGCGAGCCAACCCGGCCGCGCGGGCGCCAGCCGAGCCTCCAAAATTGAAGGCTGCGTGGGGCTCCAAGCCGCCCGCTCCGAGGCGCGGCGACCTTGCGTTTCCCCCAGAGGCAACGGTAAGGTGGTCTCGTTCATCAAGTCGACAGCGGCAGCGAAGCCCTCTTTTGGGGCCCAACGTGGCCGCACAGTATGGCGCGACCCGATCGCGGTCGACGGCTTCGCCCACCAGGCTTGCGGGAGGTTTCTAGAATCCGTGGTGTGAATGCCACCGTATTGAACATTTCCACTTACCGCTTTGCCCCGCTGGACAGCCTGCCGGACCTGCGCGAGCGCCTATTCGATCTGGGTGAGCGCCTCGGACTGAAAGGCACCGTCCTGCTCGCGGCCGAAGGCATCAACCTCTTCCTGGCAGGCCCAGCGCCGGCCGTGCATGAATGGCTGGAAGAGGTGCGGCGCGTGCCATTACTGGATGGCCTGCCCGCCAAGGAAAGCTGGAGCACTGGCGTTCCGTTCAAACGCTGGAAAGTCAAGATCAAGCAAGAAATCATCCGCATGAACCGGCCAGTCATCCGCCCGGCTGCGGGACGCGCACCGGCACTGCCGGCCGCCACCCTGCAGCGGTGGCTGGCGCAGGGGCATGACGACGAAGGCCGGCCCCTTCGCATGTTGGACACCCGCAATGATTTTGAAGTGGACGTCGGCGCATTTGAAGGCGCCATTGACTGGCGCCTGACCAAGTTCAGCGACTTCCCAGCAGCGCTGGACGCGCACGCGGACGAGCTGCGCGACTGCGCAGTGGTGAGCTACTGCACCGGCGGCATCCGCTGCGAAAAGGCAGCTCTGTTGATGCAGCAGGCCGGTATCACGCACACCTGGCAACTGGAGGGCGGCATCATCAAATATTTTGAAGAAACTGCGGGCCAAGCGCCAGGTTGGAACGGGCGGTGCTTTGTATTTGACGAGCGCACGGCGCTTGACCGTGACTTGACCGCGACTTGAGCGCGACGGCGGCCTCAGCAGCCGGTGCCCAGCGCGTCAGCGCACGGCTCTATCCCGAGGTGCCTGGTGGGCAGCTCGTGCAGCGGGTTCACCCAAGTCCCACCACAGGCCGGCCATCAATTGCAGGGCCTCGCGCGCCACGGGGGCCAGCAAGTGCTCATTGGGCGCGTGCTGTGAGCAACCTGGGTAGGAATGCGGCACCCACAGCGTTGGCAAACCCAAGCCGATGCTGAAGATGTCGTTCGGCAAGGAGCCGCCCAGGTTGGGCAGCAGCACGGGCGATTTGCCGGTGCTGCGCTGGATGGAGTCCAGCGCCCATGGCACCCAAGCGTCATCGGGGTCCAGACGCGACGCCTCCATGCAGGGGCCGCTCGCGCTGACGGCAACATCGTCAAACCCATGGCGATCAAGGTGCGCGCGCAGGTGTTCAACAAAATGCGCGCTGTCGCTGCCCAGGACAAAGCGGATCTGCGCATGGCATGTCGCGTGGCCTGGAATGGCATTGACAGGCGCATCAGGGTTGCCCGTCTTGAAGGCCAGAACTTCCAAGGCGTTCCAGCCGATCACGCGCTCGCCGGGTGTCAGGCCGGGCTCACCCCAAGCGGTATCGATGGGTGGATCACCGGGGTCAGCGCCAAAGACCAAACCTGACAAGGCCTTGCGAACGGCGGCAGTCAGTGGTGGTGGCCGCAAGCCCTCCACCAGGATCTTTCCCTTCGCGTCCACCATGGAGGCGATAGCGTGAGCCAGGCGAACGCCGGGGTTGCGCAGCAAGCCGCCCCAGTTTCCGGAGTGATGGCCTGCCTTGCGCAGCGCCAGCGTCAAGTCGAAATTGAAGGCACCGCGCGAACCCAGAAAAACTGTGGGAGCGTCGGCGTTCTGGCGCGGTCCATCTGAGGCCAGAAACACATCGGCGCGCAGAGCTTCACGTTGCGCTTGGCAAAACTCGGCAAGGCCCGGCGAGCCGGTCTCTTCGCCCATTTCAAACAGAAGCGTGATGTTGTAGCCCAGCCGGCCGCCACGCGCGGCCAGAACCTGCTTCAAGGCCAGCAAGTTGATGATGTGCTGGCCCTTGTTGTCGGCGGCACCGCGGCCGTACCAGCGGTCATCGCGTACGGTCAAGGTCCAAGGGTCCAAGCCTTCAATCCATTGCGGCGCGTAGCCGGGCACCACATCACCGTGTCCGTAGCTCAGCACCGTAAACGCTGCGGAGGGCTCGCGCCGCCTGGCGATCATGAAGGGCGGACCACCCGGCACAGGATTGGACAAGATCTGCGAGATGAAGCCCATGCTGTCCAGCTGCGGTTCCAGGTGCGCGGCCAGGTATTCGTGCAGTTTGGCCGATTGCGCAGGGTCTTGGCTCTCGCTGGCGCACGCCACGCGCTGCGCCAGCACCGACAGCAGGCTGCCGTCGTCAAAGCTTTGCGCAGCCAAGGCCAACGCGCCGATTCGGCTCATAGATGGCCTTTCAAATGGGCAGCCTGACCGCTTGGCCTTGTTTTTTTGCCCAACGCATCGTGGCCATGAATTTGGGTGATTGTTTGGGGTCTTCGAGGCCGTGGCGCAGCAGGCCCCAGCTACCCCATTTACTCCAAGGCGACATGGAGTCGAAGTGGCAGTGCAGGCCGCCTCCAACTTGCGTCCATGCCTCAAAGTAGCGTTCGTAAATTGTGGCCATGCGGGGGTGAGCATTGGCCGCATGCAGCAAGCGAGTCAGCGCTTCATTGTTCTCGGCGCCATGGATGCCCACCAAATGTTGCCCACCTTCGTACGCCAGCAGTTTGAGCCCATGCTTGTCGGCGATGGCCTTTTGTGCCTTCATCCAACCAGTGCATTCAGGCAATGCCTTTTCTTCAAGATAGTCAAGCACTTTGTCAACCGACCAACGTTCAACGTCCGCAGCAGTCAAACCTTTGCCGTTCAGCGGCACATTCATGGAGATGTAGGGCGCAATGGCCAGGGCATCGCCACGCTTGTACAGGTCTTGGTGCTTCAGCACTTCTTGTGAGAGCCAGGCATTGGCGGCTTGCGAAGGGAAAACACGCACCAGGCGCTGGCTGCCGCCGAAAACCTTCTCCCAAATGCCAAACATGTGCACCGACTTCAATCCGACCCAGGCCGGCCTCTGGATACCCGCCGCACGCGCTTTGGCCTGCGCATCCCGAGCTTGTTCGAATTGGTCGTTCCAAACTTCATTGCTGAATTCAACGTACACCTTCAAATGCGGCGCCAGTCGCGTTTTGGTCAGGTCAGCAAACTGTTGAACATAGTCATCGTCGGCAAGATGCGGCATGCAAAACCAGGCGTCCGCACCCAGCCGATTGCACAAATCGATCATGACCTCGAGCGGTGCGCCGCTCGAGGTATACCGCGCATCTGTGGTCTTCGGTCTGTCCTTCCAGGCACTTTGCGTGGAGCCGTTGATGCGCATCCAATCCATGAAACGGATGCAGCTCAAGCCTTCCCAGCGGCGTAAAAAGTCAGGGTGAAGTGCAGTGGTTGGCGTTGACGCATCGAAGCCAGGTCGCAGCAAACGAATTTGGCGTACCGGATTCGATGAATCCGTTTTCTTGAGGCGCAACCAGATGGGGCCCTTGCTGGGTGTGACGTCGATGCTGATTCGACCTGCGGCTCTGTCGACCACGCGCGCCGAACCCCAGAAGTCGATCTCACCCGCGCCTTCGTACACCACCCGGTAGGTGCCACCCGAATAAAAACCGCCGTCAATATTGGACATCGGCGTTTCAGCGTAATGGCCCGGTGGCAAGGACTTCACCCAACCTGATGCGTCAATAGGCAACGGCAAACCCTTGCCCCAGCCCTCGCCTTCGCGTTGGCTGATCCAGGCACGTGAGGTTTTGAAGAGATCGACAAAAGGAAGTTCACTGCCCCAGTCGGTTAGCGCCGCCAGGTTCATACCCAGGCGAGGCAGACTTGCTGCTATGGCGGCTTCAGTGGGATTCGCCTGTGCGGTCGGCGACCAGCTAGCGCCGAGCCCTGTTGCAGCGATGGGCAAGCCAAAAGCGAGCAAGTCACGGCGGTTCAAGAAGGGCATGGCTTCCAATAGCATTCAAAGAAGTTGCAGACTTTTCCAGCAGCAGGCCCGGGCCCGGCCGGGTCAAACACCAATCGCCGAAATGCCGGCGTACGAATGGTTCAGCCACAAGCGCAGGCGTTGCCGTTCCATCAGGCTCAGTGAAGCGCCATCAATAGCTTGGCTGTTCTTCGCGCTCCAGAAGCTGACGTTGCGGGCATCGATTTTTTGCGCGATGGCGTCGTGCAGGCGTTTGAGGTCCATGACCTTGGCACCCAAGCCACAGGCGCGAACCAACTGCCCAGACCGTTCAAGGATGCTGAAATCATCGCCGCGCAGTTGGTTGCGCACGATCACATATTGCAGGCGCTGGCCAAAGCGGTCCAAGAGGCGCCGCAGCAGTTCCACGGAATCGCGGCCCGCATCCATGACGTGCCAGTACTGCACCGAGATGCCGGACACATCGGCCAAATCGAGCACGCCTGACTCATCCATCCACTTCACCAGTGGTTCGTGAGTTTGCGCGGCCAGGTCAACCAGAACGCGTCGGCCCGGTTGCTCGATGGCGGTTTCGACAATGCGGTCCAGCGACTCGAAGGTTTCCGCTGCAACCGGCTTGACGTAGTCGCCATAAAAGCGCGACAAAGTGCTGTGCGAACGGTCGGAATCGAAAGCCGCAAAGGGCACACCGTGGTCGATGAAGTATTGCGACATCAGCCGCGACAGCACCGATTTGCCTACGCCGCCCTTTTCGCCGCCGATGAAGTGAATGCGCGAATGCCCGCTGACCTGCAAGGTCGGAATTCGCGTGGCATCGGCAGCCACAACAACCGGCTCATCGTCGAGCATGGGAGTGGGAATGGGAATGTCGGCACTTTCGGCGACGGCTTCTCTCAGCACGGGCGGTGCAACCGGAATCAATGGCGCTGAGGGATCTGGTTCCTCGTACTGCATCAGATCTCCTACGGGTTCAGTGGTTTTACCGCGCCAGCACCACCCGATTCAGGCATCGGGTGCAATGGCTTCGGCCCAATCGACCAGGGACGATAGCAGGCTCTGAGCCCTTTCGTCGTCGCGCTGCTCGGCTGCTTCGTTGAGCGTGTCTACTTGCTCCAACCATTGCGCCATCGTGGGCCGGCCACCCTCGCCTCGGTGCAACCAGGCCACACGGTGCTCGGCCCATCGTGCCTGCTCGTCAGGCTCCAGGCTGGCCGGAAAGTTCCGCGCGCGGTAGCGAAACAGCACCTCGTCCAAGCGCTCATCGTGCATTCGTGGGCGCAGCGACGGCCACTGCACCGGGTCTTGCTCGCGCAGGCGTTGCAACAAGCGGCGGTCTTCAGGGCCTACAAAGCCGCCATAGAGGTCCTCGTCGACATCTGCCGGCTCTGCTCTGCCCTCACGTTTGAAGACACCGGGCCAAACCCCCACCATGTCGCCGGTGATGCGCGCCGCCGTCAGCGCGTGGCGTTCACAAGCGGCCAAATCGATGCCGAAGCGCTCGGCCAGCGCCGGGCTGAGCGTCTTCAATTGGCTGATGACCACCGGCGACTTGTTGATGTGAATGGTCTTGATGGGCAGCCGCGTCAAGCCGCGTTCGGTCAGTTCATCGTTGCGCGTGAACAGCCGTTCACGCAGTACCGCCGTTTCCAGCGCCATCAATTCGGCCGGGTCGTGCGCCAGGTCCCACACAATGACTTCGTTCTTGTTGGTCGGGTGGGTGGCAAAGGGCCACACCACAGCCATGCAACCCTGCTCAGCGGGGTACATGCCGCTGATGTGCAGGGCTGGCCGGCCCATCATCAGTTCGGCCTGTACAGCGGACTTTTGGCGCAATTTCAAGCAGAAGTCCCACAACCTGGGGTTGCGCGTTTTCAGCAGCCGCGCGAGCGCGACCGTGGCACGCACATCAGACAGCGCATCGTGCGCGGCATCGTGCGCCAGACCATTGGCCGCTGTCAGCCGCTCCAATTTGAAGCTGGGCCAGCCGTCTTGTACAGGCCATTCGATGCCGTCGGGCCGCAAGGCCCAACAGCAACGCACGGTGTCCAGCAAGTCCCAGCGGGCGCACTCGTTTTGCCATTCACGACCGTAGGGGTCGATGAGGTTGCGCCAGAACAGGTGGCGCGTCACTTCATCATCGAAGCGGATGCTGTTGTAGCCCACGCCCACCGTGCCGGGCTTGCCCAGCTGGCGTTCGACCTCTGCCGCAAAGGCATGCTCCGGCAGACCTTGTTCTTGGCAGAGTTGCGGCAAGATACCCGTGAGCAAACAGCTCTCGGGGTCGGGCAAGGTGTCCAGCGGGGGCTGGCAGTACACCATCACCGGTGGCGCAACTTCGTTCAGGTCGGCATCGGTTCTTACACCGGCAAACTGCGCGGGTCGGTCGCGCCTTGGCACACGGCCGAAGGTTTCGTAGTCGTGCCAAAAGAAGCTGAAGTCGGCGGGCATGGCGCCACGATACAGCAGGCGCGCCGCCTTCCGGGTTCAGCCTGGATGATTCAGCCCAAGCCTTTCAACGCGGCAGGGTTGGCTTCCTGGCAATCGGCGATATAGGCGCGGATGATGTCTTCAAAGCTGTCGTCAGGCTTCAGGCCCAGCGCCAGCGCACGCGGCGTCACGACCCCGCGAGGCCAATTGGCCACGATGCCCGCAATGCGCTCGTCCGGTTGCGATTTGACACGCGCCCGCACTTGCGGCCCCGCGACGGCTTCCAAGGCATTCAGCATCTGTTGGACACTGACATTCAAGCCCGGCAAAGTGATGGCCGAACGGCCTACAAAGGCTTCGCGGCTGGCCTCAAAGACGGTGATCAAACCGTCCACCATATGCTGCACGGTGGCTACCGGGTGTTGCACATCAAGACCCACCGGCAGTACGGCATCCTCACCCGCCAGGGGCTCACGAATAATGCCGCTGAAAAAAGAGCTGGCCGCGCCATTCGGCCGCCCCGGTCGCACCGTCACCGTGACCAGCCGCGCCGCACGCCCGTCGATGAATCCCTTGCGGGTGTAGTCGGCAATCAGGTGTTCGCAAATGAGCTTCTGTGTGCCGTAGCTGGTTTGCGGCATGGGCAGGGTGTCGTCACTGACCAGCGCCGGAAACGGGTAGGCCGGGTCAGGCCCGAATACCGCGATGGAACTGGCGAAGACCAGTCGCGCGGCCTGCGCACCGCGTTGCTGGCGCCGCCGCAGGGCGTCCAGCAAAGCGCGGGTGGAATCCAGATTGGAGCGCAGACCCAGGTCGAAGTCGGCTTCACATTCGCCAGATACGGCCGAGGCCAGGTGGAAAACGCCATCGAAGCCTTCGTGCTCCAGCGCTGCGCATTGGTCGAGCAAAGGGCCCACGCGGGCTTTGACACGCGCATCGGCCAACAACGCAGCCGGTGGCGCCACCTGGTCAGCCAAAACCAGGGCGTTCAGGCGGTGACCGTTCAATTGGCCGCGCTGCAAGAGGCTGCGCGCCAAACGCGCGCCCACAAATCCGCCGCCGCCCGTGATTAAAACTTTCATAGCTGTTGCTCCAAAATTAGCCTCAACGACGGCCGCGAAGACTTGGCTGTGCGGCCGGTCGCAAGCGCAGCGCTGGCAGGCTGACCGACGGCAGTTTGCGCCGGGAGGCCAGAACGCGCTCCATGTCGTCGCGCGCACCGTCGATCAAAACCAAGGAAGCACGTTCCGCCTTGTTTTCGTCACGCGCGATGATGGCGTCCAGCACAGCGCGGTGCAAGGGCAAGGAACTGGCCGGGCCGTCTGCCTTGGACGTGCTGATCGCGAAGGCCACGCGCAGCAGGGCACCCAGCGCCTTGCCCATCTGCTCAACCATGCGGTTGTGTCCCGCGCGCAGCAGCCCCAAGTGGAAACGCAAGTCATGCGAGACATAGTCGCCGCCTTCTTCGATGGCGCGCTTCATACCGGAATAGGCTTCTTCAATTTCGGCAATGTCTGTCGCCGTGGCGCGCTGAGCAGCCAGGCGCACACCGGCAGGTTCGAGCACTCGGCGAAGTTCCTGAAGGTCGCGCAGAAACTCGCGCGTCAGTCCCACTTTGCTCTGCCAGGCCACCACTTGCGGGTCGAACCAATTCCAGCTTTCTGGTGCCAGCACACGTGTACCCACCTTGGGCCCGGTGCTGATCAAACCTTTGGCAACGAGCGATTTGATCGCCTCACGAATCACGGTGCGGCTGACGCCGAACTCGTCACATAACAGCGGCTCCGGCGGAATGACGCCGGTGGGCGCATAGCGGCCCGCGACGATGGCCTCGCCCAACAGGTCGAGCGTGTGGCCCAAGACGTTGCGCGCAGGCGCAGCACGCTCTACAGACGCTGAAGACATTCAGGCCCGCACAAACAAGGTCACCAAGGGCTCGCTGCCGCACTGGCGGCTCCAGTGGCCGTGGATCGCATCGTCAAACACCGCGCCTGCCGGCAGCACGTCAGCCGAATAAAAGTGCTGGCCGGCCTTGAAGATGCGCGAGCTGCCGTCTTGCAGGCCAATTTCCATCTCGCCACCCAGAATGAACACCCACTGCGGCACGCCTGTGCAATGGACATTGCTGCGGAAACCCACCGGGCTGTGCCGCAACTGAAAGCCTCCACTGGCCATGACCGCCGACAGGCGAGACTGCGGAGTGCCTTCGGTCAACGCGATTGCCGACTCACGGAAGCGGGCCCGGCCGTCGGTGTCGGTGAACAAGATGACTTGCGTGAAGGTGGTCATGCTGAGTTCTTGGTTGATGACCAATCAAAGTGTGGCCGTAACACCGCCGTCGACGTACAAGATGTGTCCGTTCACGAATCTCGAGGCATCGCTAGCCAAAAAAACCGCGGCCGGCGCAAGCTCGTCAACCTCGCCCCAGCGCCGGTTGGGTGTGCGGTTGATGAGCCACGAAGAGAATTTTTCGTCCGCAACCAGCGCCTGGTTCAACTCGGTCTTGAAGTAACCCGGCCCCAGGCCATTGACATTGATGCCGTGCGGGCCCAAATCGATGGCCATACCTTTGGTCAACATTTTCAGCGCGCCCTTGGTGGCCGCGTAAGGCGCAATGCCCGGCCGGCCCAATTCGCTCTGCACCGAACACACATTGATGATGCGGCCCCGTTGGCGCTTCACCATGCGCTTGGCAACGGCGCGGCCGACCATGAAGGGGCCATGCAAGTTGGTTCGCAGGATGTCGTTCCAGTCAGCAGATGCGTAGTCGTGAAAGACGCCTCGGCGCTGAATACCGGCGTTGTTGACCAGGATATCGATGGGGCCCACGCCAGTTTCAATCGCCTGCACAGCAGACTCCACCTGGGCCTCGTCGCAAACATCAAAGGCCTGCTCATGCACACGCAGGCCTTCCGCTCGCAACTGCGCGGCCACAGCGGCTAATTTGCCGGCATCACGCCCGTTCAACACCAAGCTCGCCCCGGCCTGGCCCAATCCCCGTGCCAAGGCCAGACCGATGCCCGCCGATGAACCGGTGATCAGCGCCAAGCGGCCATCCAGCCGAAACGTTGTTGAATCAATCATGGCTAAGAGGCCTTTGGGAATGTGCGCCGAGCTTGCTCACCAATTCGGCAACCAGCGCTTCAGGCGCTTGGTCGATGTCGATCACGATTGCTTGCTCATCCGCTTGCGGAGGTTCAAGGGTTTCAAGCTGGCTTTTCAACAACGAAGCAGGCATGTAATGCCCGCTTCGTCGTGCCATGCGGTCCGCCAGCAGTGCAGCGGGGCCATTCAAATGCACGAACTGCACGTCCGGCGCCGCAGCGCGCAACTGGTCGCGATAGCGGCGCTTCAAGGCTGAACAGGTCACCACCACGCCACGCTGGCGCGCCGCGCCGTCAGACAGGCGGTGCGCTACGGCCTTGAGCCAGCCCGCGCGGTCCGCGTCCGTCAGCGCAATGCCTGCAGCCATGCGCTCCACGTTGGCTGGCGGGTGCAACTCGTCACCCTCGACATACGGCAGAGCCAGTGCCTGCGCCAAGGCGCGACCGACCGTGCTTTTGCCGCAGCCGCTGACACCCATGACAACGATGCGTTTGCCGGTCATCGGCTGCAATCAAAGCCGCTGCCCGCTGCCCGCGTCGAAGACGTGCGCCTTCGCCGCGTCCAGGCTGAGGTGAACCGTATCGCCTGGCCCTGCGGTGGTGCGACCATGTGTCACCACCACCAATTGCTGGTCCCCGATTTGCACCAGCAGTTCGGTTTCCGCACCGGTGGGCTCAACCACGACCACGCTGGCCGGTATGCCTTCGGTACTCAAGACCAAATCGGTGGGGCGAATGCCGTACTGCACGGCCTGCCCTTCACGCACCGAAACGTCCGGCCCGATGGGCCAGTGCGCACCCAGCGCTTGGACGCCGCGCCCTTGCACAGCGCCCTGCATCACGTTCATGGCCGGTGAGCCAATGAACTGCGCGACGAACAAATTGCCAGGACGATCAAACAGTTCAAGTGGTGTGCCGATTTGTTCGATGATGCCGTCGTGCATCACCACGATGCGGTCGGCCATGGTCATGGCTTCGATCTGGTCGTGCGTGACGTAAACCGTGGTCGTCTTGAGCCGCTGGTGCAGCGCCTTGATCTCAGCGCGCATGGCCACGCGCAGCTTGGCGTCCAAGTTAGACAAGGGCTCGTCAAACAAAAATACTTTGGGGTCGCGCACGATGGCACGACCCATGGCGACCCGTTGGCGCTGTCCGCCAGACAGTTCGCGTGGATAACGATCCAGCAACGGGCCCAGGTTCAAGATTCGTGCGGCTTCGTCCACTCGCTTGGCCGTTTCGCCAGCTTCGGCTTTGCGCAGGCGCAGCGAAAAGCCCATGTTCTCGCGCACCGTCATGTGCGGATACAGGGCGTAACTCTGGAACACCATCGCAATGTCGCGGTCCTTGGACTCCAGGTCATTGACCACGGTGTCATCGATCATGATCTGGCCGCCGGATATCTCTTCCAAGCCTGCCAGCATGCGCAGCAAGGTGCTCTTGCCACAGCCGCTGGGGCCCACCAGCACCACAAATTCGCCATCCTGGATGTCGAATGAGATGCCGTGGATAACCTTGACCTTGCCGCCGTAGGTTTTTTGAATGTCTTTGAAGGATACGGAAGCCATAAGTTAGCTCTTTGCGAAATCGGGGCTCAGGACTTCACGGCACCGGCCGTCAAGCCCGAAACCATGTAGCGCTTGAAGGCGTAGTAGATGGCTGCGGGTGGCAGGGCGTATACGAGCCCGGTGGCCATCAGCAGCTCCCAAGGTGAATCGTCAGCAGCCAGAAAATTGCCCAGCGCCACCGATAAGGGCAAGGTTTGCTCATTTGAAAGCAGCAAGAACCCATAGAGATATTCATTCCACGCCAGCAGCAGTGAATAAGTGCCCACCGCCACCAGCGACGGCACCATCAAGGGCACATAGACCATGCGGAACAACTGCAGCGCCGAGGCGCCGTCAATGCGTGCGGCTTCGTCCAATTCCCAAGGCAGCTTGTCGCTGGCTTGTTTGAGCACCCAAATGCAATAGGGAGACGCGATGGTCACCATGGCCAACACCATGGACCACTGGCTGTTCAGCAAGCCGTAATTGGCCATGGTTTTGTACATCGGCACGGCAAGAAACGCCGCTGGAATGAAGTAAGTGAACAGCGCCATGTTCAGCACCGTGCGTCCACCCTTGACCCGCAGGCGGCTGATTGCAAACGCCGCGCAGGTGGCAATGAACAGCGTGATCACGCCCGTGGCAAGAGCAATGAAAAGCGAATTGCCCAATTGCACCCAGAAGTGATTCAAATAGAAGTGCTTCTGCTCAAACACGGTGCTGAAGTTTTGAAGCGTCGGCTCTTTGGGCCAAAGGCGGCCGCTGGTGGCCGTGTCGCGCGGCGAAATGGCAAACAGCACCAGGTGATAGATCGGCAGCAGCGTCCACAGGAGCACCGGAATGCCCACAAGCAACAACTGCGCTTCGGTTGAAACTTTGCGCCACGAGAATTTCATTTGCTCAACCGCTTCATCATGACGAACACGAGTGGCAAGACCAGGGGTAAGGCCACCACGATGGACGCCATGGCCAACTCGATCTGGTCCAAGCGCAAGTAGCGAATGCCCAGCGTGGCCAAGACGTGGGTCAAGTCGGCAGGCCCGCCGCCGGTGAGCAGGTAAACGCTGTTGAAGTCGCCCAAAGTCCAGATCATGGAAAGGATCAAGGACGTGAGGTAGAGGCCGCGCATCGCAGGCCAGGTGATGAAGCGAAATTTTTGCCAGCGCGTGGCGCCATCAACCGACGCCGCTTCGTATTGCTCAGTAGGAATGGCCAAGCGGCCCGCAAGCAAAATCAGCGTCCAGAACGGCAAGGACTTCCAAATGTGCATCAACATCGAAAAGGTGAATGCCAAAGTCGGGTCGTTGAGCCAATTGGGACCGTCCAAGCCAGTCCATCTGAAATAGGTGGCGTTGATCACGCCCCACTCCGGGTTCAGCATGAAGCGAACCGAAAGAATGGTGGGAATCGAAGGCACCGCCCAGGGCAGGATGAAGATCATCGAGACAATCTTGATCCACCAGCGGGTCTGCGAGAAAAAGCCCGAGAGGCCCAAGGCAATGAGCATCTTTACATTCACGGCCACCACAATGAAGATGACCGTATTGACCAGCGTGCGGAAGAAGACAGGGTCTTCAACCAGCTTCACGTAGTTTTGCGGGTCGCGTGCCAGCCACAGCCCGTAACCTACGGGGTACAGCACAAACACCACAAACAACAGCAAATAAGGCAGCACAAACAGGCGGCCCCAAAAGTCCCAACTGTTGGTGGCCTTCTTGGCTTGTACGGCCGACATGGGGGCAGACACTGCGCTCACAGGATGTTCAGATGAAGGCTCCGCCCGCGAGCTCGGCGATGGCCGAGCCCCAGACAAAGCAGTTAATGGGTGAAGCAGCTGATGGACTGAAAAGCGGGGTGTCGCCGAAGCGCACCCCGCGTGCGCACCAAACTTCAGTTGGTGGCCACCGTCTTGATGCGGGCGATCATTTCATCGACAGCACGCTCGGTAGTCCACTTCTCGCTCAGGATGC
Source organism: Rubrivivax sp. (assembly GCA_965249635.1). Taxonomy (GTDB): domain Bacteria; phylum Pseudomonadota; class Gammaproteobacteria; order Burkholderiales; family Burkholderiaceae_C; genus Rubrivivax. The sequence goes on from OZ252249.1 coordinate 2,819,482, forward strand.
GATTGATGGCTTTGGCCCAGACGTTTTCGTTGTTCAGCACCGTGAACTTGTAGTTCTTGGTGAACTCAAACGGCGTGGTGCCATTCATGAACTGGTTGTAGACCGCCAGGCGGTGCGAATCGCTTTTCCAGAAGGCGCTTTGTTGGCCGCCCTTGGTCACCGGGAACCAGCGGCCTTGAGAGCCTTCCACATAAGGCGTGAGGTTAGCCTCATCCAGCATGAAGGCAACAAACTTCTTGGCGTTGTCTTTGTTCTTCGCGGTCTTGAAGATCACACCGGTTTTAACCGCTGCGCGGTAGGTCATCTTGCTGCCGTCAGGCTTGTTCGGGAAGCCCGCAGTCGCGATGTTCTCGGTGTAGTGCTTCTTGGCCGTTGCGCGCTGTGCTTCGGTCAGCGTGGCGTTGTTCATGTCGTCCAGCCACTTGGCAGCGATAGAGATCGTTGCGTTGTGCGTCAACATGATGGTCTTGTTGTGGAAGGCCACGTTGTTATCTGGGTCCTTCCAGGCGGTAGACGACGGCGGCGTGCAGCCCTTGCCGTAGACGTAGGTGTAGTCATTGACGGCGTTGATCAAGCCCTGGCGAACCGCCGGGTCATCGACCAGCAACTTGCCCGAGTCACTGACCAGCTTGACGTTGTACGCATCCATGAAAGTCAGGAACGAGTAGAACGAGTCGCTGGAATCCACGCCCATTGGGAAGCCGGTGCCGAAAGCGCGGTTGCCTGACTTCTGGCGGTAGGCAGGCTGCACCTTCTCGCACCAGAATTGCCAGTAGCCTTTCCAATCCTTCGGAATGTCGCTTTCCTTGAACCCTGCTTCACCCAGCATGTCCTTCCAGTACTGGATGTGCATGGTCTGCTGTTTGATCGGATAAGCGTAATAGCTACGCTTTTGCGTGGTGTTGTTGTACAAGAAGGTAGTTGCCAAGGCCGCTGGCTCAAACTTGGCACGCAGCGGGTCAATCAGGCCGGAGATGTCTTCCAGCTTGTCCTCAAAGGCCCATTTGGCAGTGACCTGGAAGTCAAAAACGTCGGCGTAAGCCACATCAGGCGGGTTGCCTGCATCCAGCGCTGCAACAGCCTTTGGAATACCTTCTTGCGGGGCGTAGAGAGACAGGTCAATCTTGATCTTCGGATTCTTGGCTTCGAACTTCTTGATGGCTGCAAAGAGCGCATCATCTTCGCCCTTGTAGAAGCCTTTGGCCCACCACACGGTGAGTTTGTCTTGCGCCATGGCGGGGCTGGCCGTCACGGCTGCAAACGCAGCCACCGCACACGCAACCCAGGTCTTGTTAGCTCGCATCGATCTGTCTCCTGTTGGAAAGACACCAACCCGAAAAGGGCTGGCAGAACTTAGGCACTCACCCTTGCCGCAGCAAGCTGCAGCTTGTGAGCTTATCGTATGATGATTGAGACCTCACGGCCTCCGTACTTTCCCGCGTCAAGGCGACCAGGCAGCGCGTGAGCCTGGCTTTTGGCTCTACCGGCACTCGGGCACGGGTGTCTTCGGTGCTTGGCCTGCAAAAAAGGCCTCTAAATTGGAAACCGCCAGGTCGGCCATCGCGGCGCGTGTGGCACCCGTGGCACTGCCGATGTGCGGTGCCAACACCACATGCTGCAGCGCACGCAGGCGTTCGGGCACCTGCGGTTCGTTCTCAAAAACATCCAGGCCCGCACCGGCAATGACACCACGCTCAAGCGCATCGATCAGCGCTGCTTCATCGACAACGGAGCCGCGCGCCACGTTGACCAAAATGCCTTCGCCACGCCCCTTGCCGAGCGCAGCCAACACCTCGGCGTTCACCATCTTGCGCGTGGCAGCGCCGCCAGGCGTGATGACCACCAAGAAATCGCAATCGGCCGCCAATTGCAGCAGCGTGGGCACATAGCGATAGAGCAACTCAGGTTTCGCGGTCCGCGTGTGATACGCCACGCTCATACCAAAGGCCAAAGCCCGCTGGGCGATGGCTTGGCCAATCCGCCCCATGCCCACCACGCCCAAACGCGCGCCAGACATCTTTCGAGCCAAAGGCATAGCACCTTTCGCCGCCCAATCGCCGCTGCGTACATATCGATCAGCCGCTGGTAGCTGGCGCGATGCACACAGCATCAGACCGATAGCGGTATCGGCAACATCGTCATTCAGCACGTCCGGCGTGTGCGTCACTACCGCACCCTGCGCCTTGGCTGCGGGTACATCAACGCCGTCGTAGCCGACACCCATCACAGAAATCATCTTCAGCGCGGGCAGCTGCTTGATCAACTCACCGGGCACGCGGGACTCACCGCCAGCGGCCATGGCTTTGATGCGATGAGCCGCAGCAGCAAAGGCTGCCGGGTCGGTTTCATGCAAGCGATCAAGCACCTCGTAGCGGGCTTGCAAACGCTCCATATACAAGGGGTTCAGCTTGGTCACGGCCAGCACGGCCTGTCGATGGGAAACGCTCAAGTGGGATCTCCTAGGGGTTCTACGGGCAAGCTTTTCAATCGTCATACCATAATATCCGCAACCTGTAAGCAACCACACTCGGGAAAGCCAGCACACGATGAGTTCCAAGCCGCGAAAAAAGCCGCACGAGCTGCGCAGCCAACAGTGGTTCGGTCGTCAAGACCGCGACGGTTTTGCCTACCGCAGCTGGATTAAAGGCAAAGGCGTACCGCACGACCAGTTTGACGGCCGGCCCGTCATCGGCATTTGCAACACCTTCAGTGAACTTACGCCCTGCAATTCGCACTTCCGCACGCTGGCCGAACAGGTAAAGATTGGCGTTTACGAAGCGGGCGGTTTTCCGCTGGAGTTTCCGGTGATGTCGCTTGGCGAGACGCTGCTGCGGCCAACCGCCATGCTGTACCGCAACCTGGCCAGCATGGATGTGGAAGAAAGCATTCGCGGCAACCCGATCGATGGTGTGGTTTTGCTGATGGGTTGCGACAAGACCACGCCCAGCTTGCTGATGGGCGCGTCCAGCGTTGACCTGCCCACCATCGGCGTCTCCGGCGGACCGATGCTCAATGGCCGCTGGCGCGACCAGCAATTGGGCTCAGGCACCGGCGTGTGGAGCATGAGCGAGCAGGTACGCGCCGGCACGCTGACGCTGAAAGACTTCTTCGAGGCCGAAAGCTGCATGCACCGTAGCCACGGCCACTGCATGACCATGGGCACGGCCAGCACCATGGCCAGCATGGTCGAGGCGCTGGGCGTGGGCCTACCCGGCAACGCGGCCTATCCTGCGGTCGATGGCCGGCGCAATGTGCTGGCACGCAATGCGGGTCGGCGCATCGTTGATATGGTGCATGAAGACCAAAAGCTTTCCAGCATCCTCACACGTGAAGCGTTTGAGAACGCCATTCGAACCTTGGCAGCTATCGGCGGCAGCACCAACGCTGTGATCCATCTGATCGCCATTGCGGGCCGCCTGGGTGTCAAGCTCACCGTGGATGATTTCGAGCGTTTGGGTAGCGAAATGCCCTGCCTGGTGAATCTGCAGCCAAGCGGCCAGTACCTGATGGAAGACTTTTGCTACGCCGGCGGTTTGCCCGTGGTGATGAAGGAAATTGCTTCCACCTTGCACCTGGGCGCCGTCACCGCCAACGGCCAGACGGTGGGCGACAACATTGCTGAGGCGCAGAACTGGAACCCCGACGTCATCAAGACTGTGGCCGAGCCCTTCAAGGCCAAGGCGGGCATCGCCATCCTGCGCGGCAATATCGCGCCGCGCGGCGCCGTCATCAAGCCCAGCGCGGCAACGCCCTCTTTATTGACACACACCGGCCGCGCGGTGGTGTTTGAAGATAGCACCGACTTCCACGCCCGCATCGACGACGAAAACCTTGACGTTGACGAAACCTGCATCCTGGTGCTGAAGAACTGCGGCCCCAAGGGCTACCCAGGCATGGCGGAGGTGGGCAATATGCCGCTGCCACCCAAGGTGCTGCGCAAAGGCATCACGGACATGGTGCGCATCAGCGACGCACGCATGAGCGGCACAGCCTATGGCACCGTGGTGCTGCACACCACACCCGAAGCGGCTGCAGGTGGGCCGTTAGCTTTGGTCAAGAACGGCGACCTCATCACACTGGATGTGCCGGCGCGCAAGCTGCACTTGCATGTGGACGACGCCGAACTCGAACGGCGCCGAGGCACTTGGCAGCCGCCCAAGCCGCCGATGGACAGCGGATACTGGAAGCTCTATATCGACCACGTGCTGCAGGCCGACGAAGGCGCTGACCTCGACTTCTTACGCGGCAAACGCGGCGCAGCCGTACCCAAAGACAACCACTGATCACCATGAGCCAAAAGATTGCACTCGTTACCGGCGCTAGCTCTGGCATTGGCAAAGCCTGCGCCACCGCATTGTTGAATGAAGGCTGGCACGTCGCCTTTGTGGGGCGACGCGCCGAGCTGCTGCACGCCGCCATTGCTGCGGCAGGCGACGCAGGCAAACGTGGGCTCGCGTTGCCTTGCGATGTGTCGGACGAGACTCAAGTGGCAGCCGCATTCGAGCAACTGAAGCAACGCTTCGGACGCCTGGACCTCCTGTTCAACAACGCCGGCGTCTCCCTGCCCTACACGCTGCCCGGTGACTACGACGCCAAAGTGTGGCGCCAGGCTGTCGACGTCAATTTGAACGGCGCTTTTTTCTGCCTGGCACAGGCCTTCAAGTTGATGCAAACGCAAACTCCGCAGGGCGGCCGCATCATCAACAACGGCTCCATTTCTGCTCACGCGCCACGGCCAGGTTCCATCGCCTACACCGCCACGAAACACGCCATCAGCGGGCTGACCAAAACGGCCGCTCTGGACGGCCGGCCGTTCGACATCGCAGTAGGCCAGATCGACATCGGCAATGTGGCCAGCGACATGACCGAACGAATGGTCAAAGGTGTCCACCAGGCAGACGGCACCATGAAGCCCGAAGCGCGTATGGACATGTCGGCGGTGGTTGACACCTTCATGACTATGGCGCGCCTGCCGCTGAGCGCCAACATCTTGTTCACCACCGTGATGGCGACCAAGATGCCCTACGTGGGCCGCGGCTGACCACGCATTCCCTAAGCGGTGCTGCGCATCGCACGCCACACGAGGCTTTTGACATGAATATCGGATTTATCGGCGCTTCAGGTCTGATGGGCCACGGCATTGCAAAAAACCTGTTGGCCAAAGGGCATGCGGTCGCCCTCACCGTTCACCGCAACCGCGAGCGCGTGGCCGACCTCCTGGCCGCAGGTGCCACTGAAGCCGCAGATGCCAAGGCACTGGCAGCCGAAAGCGAGCTCGTCTTTCTGTGCGTCACCGGCTCGCCGCAGGTAGAAGCCAATGTGCTGGGCTCCCATGGCCTGTTGGCAGGCGCCAAACGCGGGCTGACGATCGTTGACTGCTCGACCAGTGAACCCGACTCAAGCGCCAAGCTGCGCGAAGCCTGTCATCAAGCCGGCGTCACGTTTGTCGATGCGCCGCTGTCGCGCACACCAGTAGAAGCCGAAGCCGGCCGATTGAACGTGATGGTGGGCGCAAGCCCTGAGGTTTTCGAGCAGCTGAAGCCGGTGGTGCAGGCCTTCGCCGAAAACATCATCCACGTTGGTGGCCCCGGCGCTGGCCACACCATCAAGCTGCTCAACAACTTCATTGCGCAGGCCGTGTGCACAGCCACGGCGGAGGCGTTTGCCGTGGGCCAACGTGCGGGCGTTGACCTGCAGCGCCTGGTCGAACTCATCTCCGTTGGCCCCGTCAATTCCGGCTTGTTTCAGGCCATGGCCAAAACACTGCACGGCGACCTTGCGGGCCTGAAGTTCGAACTCGACAACGCCCGCAAGGACGTCCGCTACTACACGCACTTGGCCGAAAACCTGGCCATCCCCAGCGTGATGGGCGAAGCTGTGCACCAAAGCCTCTCGATCGCCTGCGCACTAGGCCACGGCAAGAAACTGGTGCCTTCTCTAGTGGAGGCACAAGAGCAGCTTGCGCATGTCAACCTGGTGCCGCGCTGAGAGCTGCCGTTGGCGCGTGACGCGCAAATCGGTCCAACCAGTTTCAATGGCCTAGGGAAATCACTGCCATCCTCAGCACGAAGTTGTCTGGTTTACCAATTAATATTTGGTCCAACCACTTCAATCATGCTGCCAAACGACCTGGACCCCACGCCGCTCCGTGCCGACCTCGGCACGGAGCGCTCTTACCAGCGTCTGGCCGCTGAGATACAAGCGCTGATCGCCTCCGGTGAATTCAGGGCGGGCGACCGCCTGCCGTCAGAGCGTTCGCTGGCCGATCGTTTTGATGTCAGCCGCACTTCGGTGCGCGAGGCCATCATTGCGTTGGAGCTTCAGGGTACGGTTGATGTCCGGGGTGGATCTGGCATCTACGTGTGCGCGCCGAAATCCAACGCCAGTCTGCGCAGCAGACTGCCTGCGAATTTGAGCTTCAATGGCCCTGGCCCGTTCGAACTGCTACGCGCGCGCTGCCTGATCGAAAGCGAAATTGCAGCGCAGTCCGCCACCCACCGCAAAGATGCCGACCTCGATAGGATCTTCACGGCGCTGTCCAACATGCGTGCCTACATGGACGACAAGCAGCTCAACGAAGCTGCAGACCGCGAGTTCCACCTCCACATTGCCGAATCCACAGGCAACAGCGTGTTGCTGCAGATGGTCACCGCCATGTGGGACCACGCCAAGGGGCCTATCTGGACCCGTGCCGACCAGCACTTCCACACACCCGAGTTGCGCTTGGCCTCACAAGCGGACCACCAACGGGTTTTCGACGCGCTTCTCGCGCGTGACCCGGTCGCAGCCAAGGCTGCGATGCAAGCGCACCTGGATCGCGTGATCGCCGAGTTTGCGCGCACCTGGCGCTGAAACGCGTATTCCCGCCCCGATCTATTCACCAAGGAGACATGCTATGAAGTCCAAGCCCCTACCCCGCCTGACCACCCTGCTCGCCACGTTGCTCCTGGCCAGTGCGGCCCAAGCTCAAACCCCGCCGACCAGCCCCCGCGTCGACGCCATTAAGAAGTCGGGCACGCTGCGCGTGGGTGTGCTCGCCAACGCACCCTGGCTGGTTGAGAACACCAGTGGCAGCGGCGGTGAGCAGTGGTCCGGCCCGGCTTGGCTGTTGGCCAAAGAATATGCGCGGCTGCTCGGCGTCAAACTCGTGCCCGTGCCCGTGAGCCACGAGACCAAGGTGCCTGTACTGGCATCCAACCAGGTTGACATGAGCATCACACCGCTGGCCGAAACTCCGGAACGCTTGCGCGTGGTCGACTTTGTCATCTACTCGGCCACCAGCGTGTGCATGTTCGGCCGAGCAGACAACCCGAAATTCGCTAACGCCAAGGCGGTCGATGAACTCAACCGCCCAGACATCACCGTTGCCTATTTCACCGGTGGTGGCGAAGAAGGCTGGGTGAAGACGCGTTTCCCGCAGGCCCAATTGCGCGGCGTCTCCAGCTCGGGCTCTGCCGCGCCTGTTGAAGAAGTGATGGCCAAGCGCGCCGACGCGGTGCCCATCAACCGCGTGCCATGGGTAGCGTTGCAGAAAAAGGTCAAGGGGCTCATCGTGCTGCCCAGGGAAAATAACTGCCAGAGCAGCACTGAAAAGTCTGCCCCGGTGGGCTTGGCCGTTGACAAAAACCAGGCCACTTTCCTGGATTGGGCGCGTGCAGTTTCCAAGCAGATGCAACCCCAGCTCCAAGCGGACGAGCAGCGCGTCGTCGGAACGATGAACTGAGCGATTCGTGGATATCGACCTGTCTCCTCTCACGGAGAACTGGCGCTATTTGTTGGACGGGCTGGGGCTGACCTTGCTGCTGTCGCTACTGACTTTGGTCGGTAGCGCTGTTGCGGGTTTGGCGTTGGCGCTGGGCCGGCTCTACGGGCCGCGTGGATTGCGCTGGTTGATCGTGTTTTACATCGATTCGATGCGCGCGATACCGGTGCTGGTTGTGCTGGTATGGGTGTACTTCGCGGTGCCCATCCTCACCGGCATCACCGCCCCGCCGTTCTGGGCCGCACTGGTGGCTCTGGTGATGCAGCTCGCTGCGTACGTGGCCGAGGCCGTTCGTGCCGGCATCGAAAGCGTGCGCCCCGGTCAAGTTCGTGCCGGACTGGCGCTGGGCATGTCAAGGCTCCAGATCCTTCGCACCATCTTGCTTCCGCAGGCGTTGGTGCGCATGCTCCCTGCCATCGGGTCGCTGGTCTCGATCACGATCAAGGACACCGCCATTGCCACGGTCATCGCAGTGCCCGAGCTGATGAAGCGCGCCGAGACTGTGGCTGGCCAGAGCTACCGCCCCATTGAGGTGTACACGGTGGTGATGCTGGCGTACTTCCTCATACTGTTCCCGTCCACGCGCGTGATCGATGCGCTCTACAAACGGGTCGCGCACCTCGGGCGCTCATGAATCTCGACTGGTCCATCGTTTGGCAGCACCGCCACGATTTGGTCGGCGGTGTTGCGTTGACCGTGTTGCTGACCGTGCTGACGATGGCAGTAGCCATTCCAGGCGGCTTCGTGTTGGCACTGATGCGGCTTTCGCGCTCGCGCGTGCTGTCGTGGGCCAGTGCCTGCTTCGTTGAATTCTTTCGCAACCTGCCGCTGATATTGGTTGTCTACTGGGTGTTCTATGTCCTGCCCGTCATGGCGGACATTCGCTTCTCCGCTTTTGGCACGGGCCTGGTGGCCCTGTGCCTGAACGTTGCGGCCTATAACGCCGAGACCTTCCGAGCCGGCATCAATTCCATCCGAAAGGGCCAGACTGAAGCGGCCATCGCTGTTGGCATGAGTCGCTGGCAGGCCATGCGCCACGTCGTCATTCCGCAGGCTTGGCGGCGGGTATTGCCGGTGACCGCCAGCACATGGGTTTCGCTTTTCAAGGACACCTCCCTGGTCTCCGTCATCGCCGTGGGCGAGCTCGCACACGTGTCGATGCAAATCAGGTCGCAGAGCTTCCGCGTGCTGGAGATGCTCACGGCGATGGCCGTCATTTACTGGTTGCTCGGGTATCCGCAAGCCAAGCTGGTCGACTGGATACACAAGAAGTATGAGGTCAAGGAATGAGCGCTCAGGAACGGCGAGGCGCAAGCCGGCCACCAGTCATCGTCTACGACAACGTGCGCAAGTTGTACGGCAAGTTCGTCGCACTGGACGGTGTCTCCGAGCAAGTCAATCACGGTGAAGTAATGTGCCTCATTGGACCCTCAGGTTCCGGCAAATCCACGCTGCTGCGTTGCACGAATGCACTAGAGACCATCGACGCTGGTCGCGTCTTGTTCGACGGTCAGCCGCTGCCCGTGGCCGAGCGAGAAGCACGCGTTGTGCGGCGGCGCATGGGCATGGTGTTTCAGAGCTTCGAGCTGTTTCCCCACAAGACCGCACTCGACAACGTGGCGCTGGGACCAGTGACGGTGCTGAGCATGAATCTGAACCAGGCGCGGGAGCGCGCCAGCGGCTTGCTCGACAAAGTCGGCCTGTCGGACAAAGCCAGCAGCTTCCCGGCCAACCTCTCAGGGGGCCAACAGCAGCGTGTTGCGATCGCCCGCGCGCTGGCGATGGAACCCGAGGTCATGCTCTTCGACGAGCCCACGTCGGCGCTGGACCCCGAGACCATTGGCGAAGTGCTCAACGTGATGAAGCGCTTGGCCGAAGAAGGCATGACCATGGTCGTGGTCACGCATGAAATGAGTTTTGCGCGCCGGGTCGCTCACCGCGTGGTGGTTTTCGACAAAGGCAAGGTTGTGGAAGCCGGCCCACCACAACAAATCTTTGACGCCCCCGTTGAAGCGCGCACTCGCGACTTTCTCAGCCACCTCGGCTGGAACGGCTAACCCTCAGAACTACGGCTTATGAAGATCACCAACGCACGCATCGTCGTCTGCAGCCCAGGCCGCAATTTCGTCACACTCATCATCGAAACCGATGAAGGGATCACCGGTCTTGGCGACTCATCACTCAATGGTCGCGAATTAGCCGTAGCCAGCTACCTCACCGAGCATGTCATCCCCTGCCTCATCGGGCGCGACCCGCAGCAGGTCGAGGACATCTGGCAGTACCTTTACCGTGGCGCCTACTGGCGGCGCGGACCGGTGACGATGAGCGCCATTGCCGCAGTGGACACCGCGCTGTGGGACATCAAAGCCAAGGCAGCGAACATGCCGCTGTACCAATTGCTCGGCGGCGCCAGCCGCGAGCGCGTGATGGTCTACGCCCACGCCAACGGCCGCGACATCGCCGAAACGGTGGACGAAGTGCACAGGCACGCGGCACTGGGCTACCAGGCCATTCGCGCGCAAAGCGGCGTGCCGGGCCTGAACAAGGTGTACGGCGTGGCCACCGACGGCAAGAAGTACGAACCGGCCACGCGCGGGTTGCCGACCGAGCAAGACTGGGACACCAGCAAGTATCTGCAGCACGCACCCAAGCTGTTCCAGGCGGTGCGCGATGCCATCGGCTGGGACCACCACCTGCTGCACGACGTACACCATCGCCTCAGCCCCATTGAGGCGGCACGTTTGGGCAAAGACCTGGAGCCGCTGCGCTTGTTCTGGATGGAAGACCCGACGCCGGCGGAAAACCAGGAAGCGTTCAAGCTGATCCGCCACCACACCACGACACCGATCGCCGTGGGCGAAATCTTCAACTCGATCTGGGACTGCAAAGACCTGATCGAAAACCAACTCATCGACTACATACGCACGACCGTGGTGCATGCAGGCGGCATCACGCATCTGCGGCGCATCGCCGACCTCGCCGCGCTCTATCAGGTGCGCACCGGCAGCCACGGGGCCACCGACCTGTCGCCCGTGTGCATGGGCGCTGCACTGCACTTCGACCTGTGGGTGCCCAACTTCGGTATTCAGGAGCACATGCCACACAACGAAGAGACGGATGAGGTCTTTCCGCACGCCTACACCTTCAAAGACGGCTTCATGCATCCGGGCGACGTGCCTGGCCACGGTGTGACCCTCGACGAAAGCTTGGCGGCGAAGTACCCTTACCAGCGCGCCTACCTGCCCGTGAACCGCTTGCAGCGCGACGGCACGCTGTGGGATTGGTGATGACCACAGGAAGCGCGGTCATCGACTCTGACGCGTGCAGTTCGACAAAGGGCGCGCGGCCCAAATCCCCGCAGTCCACGGGTAAACTTTCATGAGCAGCGCCTTGTTACCCCTGTCGCCAGCAAACCTGGGCAGGCTGCCCCCCACCGTCACACAGCCCGCCTATGACCGCACCACGCTGGGCGAAGGCATCGTGCACCTGGGCATTGGCGCCTTCGTGCGTGCACACTTGGCCGTGGCCACGGAGCAGGCCATCGCCGCCAGCGGTGAACTGGTCTGGGGCATCGCCGGCGTGTCCCTTCGCCAGCCCGACACCCGCGACGCTTTGGCACCACAAGCGGGCCTGTACGCAGTGGCCGTGCGCGACGCTGACGAGGATGGTCAGGCACGTCAAACGCTGCAAGTTATAGGCGCCATCACACGAGTCCTGGTTGCCCCAGAAGACCCAGCAGCCGTGCTGGCAGCCATCGCAGCGCCGGGCACGCGCATCGTCAGCCTCACGGTCACGGAAAAAGGCTATGCGCATGACCCCGCCACCCGCAGGCTGCGCGTTGACCACCCGGACATCGTGCACGACCTTGCCCAGCCCGGCGCGCCGCGCAGCGCTGTTGGCATGCTGGTTCACGGTTTGGCGCAGCGGCACGCGGCCGGGCTTGGACCCGTCACGCTGCTCTCGCTGGACAACCTGCCCGCCAATGGTCACACGCTGCGCGGTCTGGTACTCGATTTCGCGCAGCGTGTGGACCCTGCGCTCGCCCGCTGGATTAAAGCCGGCTGCACGTTTCCCAACAGCATGGTCGACCGCATCGTGCCCCGCACGACCGATGCCGACCGGGCGCAGGTTGCAGCCGCCTTGGGCATGCACGATGCCTGGCCGGTGATGGCCGAGCCTTTTTTCGACTGGGCGGTGGAAGACCACTTCGCAGCCGGCCGCCCCAACTGGGAGACAGCCGGCGTGCGCTTCGTAGCCGACGCCGCACCGTGGGAGACCTTGAAGCTGCGCATGGTCAATGGTGCCCACTCCGCCATGGCCTATCTTTCAGCCTTGGCTGGCTGGCAGACCGTGGATGCAGCCATGGCCCAGCCCGCGCTGCGCCGCTATGTTGACGCGCTGATGCGCGAGGACATCGAACCGACCTTACCGGCCCTGCCCGGCCTGGTGCTGGCCGACTACCGCGAACGGCTTTTGCATCGGTTTGCCAACCCGGCGCTCGCGCACCGCACGCTGCAAATCGCCATGGACGGTTCGCAAAAAATTCCGCAGCGTTGGCTCAACACCGTACGCGACAGGCTGGCACAGGGCCAGCCCATCACACACCTGGCCTTGGCGCTGGCGGCATGGCTGAAGTTCTTGCGCGGCAAAGACGATCAGGGCGGCGCCTTGGCGCTGGACGATCCACTGGCAAACGAGCTTCGCGCGCTTAGCCTTGCCGCCAGCCACGCCAAGCTGCGACGCGAAGAAGTTCGACACTTGCTCAGCATCGAAGCCGTCTTTGGCGACCTCGTTGACTCCGATGCACTGGTGGAGGCTGTTGCACCCTGCTTCGATGCGTTGGTGACTCGCGGCGCAGCAGCAACACTGCGCGGGTTCACCACCAAAGAGCACTCGTCGAACATCCAACTGCCCTAATTGACAGCCCTGGAGACTGCCCAAGATACTTCGCTTCACCCGCCGGGGCAGCCGGCTGACCAGGAGCAGTTCTCGATGATTCACTTTGTATTGCACGACCGCCAGGACAGCGTGGCCGTGGTCGTGGTTGAAGGCGTCAAGGCCGGCATGAAACTCAAGGGCTGGATCATGGATGAGGACAAGATGACCTCGGTGACAGCCAAACAGGACATCCCCATCGGGCACAAGGTGGCCCTTCGCAAGATGGCGGCGGGTGACACCGTTGTGAAGTACGGCATCGACATGGGCAAGGTGGTCAAGACCATCAGCGCTGGTGAACACGCTCACGTTCACAACATCAAAACCAAGCGTTGGTAAGTCAAGGAATCAATTCATGTCCGTCATCAGCAAAAAAACCACCTTCCTCGGCTACCGCCGTGAAAACGGCCGCGTGGGCGTGCGCAACCACGTCATCATCCTGCCGCTGGACGACTTGTCCAACGCGGCGGCCGAGGCCGTTGCGCACAACATCAAGGGCGCGATGGCCATCCCGCACCCTTACGGTCGGCTGCAGTTTGGTGCCGACCTCGACCTGCACTTCCGCACGCTCATTGGCACTGGCTGCAACCCCAATGTGGCAGCGGTGGTGGTGATTGGCATCGAAGACGGCTGGACCAAAAAGGTCGTCGATGGCATCGCCACCACCGGAAAGCCGGTCGTGGGCTTCGGCATTGAGGGCCATGGCGACCATGACACGATCATGCGCGCCAGCAAGGCCGCCCGCGAGTTTGTGCAGTGGGCCAGTGAAAAACAGCGCGAAAAGTGCAACATCAGCGAACTGTGGGTCAGCACCAAGTGCGGCGAGAGCGACACCACCAGCGGCTGCGGCGCCAACCCCACCGTGGGCAACGCTTTCGACAAACTGCACAAGCTGGGCAACTACCTGTGCTTTGGCGAAACCACCGAGCTCACTGGCGGCGAACACATCGTGGCGGCGCGTTGCAAGACCGACAAAGTGCGCGAGCAGTTCATGTTCATGTTCAACCGCTACCAGGACGTGATCAACCGCCACAAAACCAGCGACCTGTCGGACAGCCAACCGACCAAAGGCAACATCGCCGGTGGCCTGACCACCATTGAAGAAAAGGCGCTGGGCAACATTCAAAAAATCGGCAAGAAGTGCACGGTGGACGGCGTGATCGACAAGGCCGAGGTACCCACCCACCCCGGTCTGTGGTTCATGGACAGCTCATCCGCTGCGGCTGAAATGGTGACCCTTTGCGCCGCCAGCGGCTATGCCGTCCATTTCTTCCCAACCGGCCAGGGCAATGTCATCGGCAATCCCATCCTGCCGGTCATCAAGATCTGCGCCAACCCACGCACCGTGCGCTTGATGAGCGAGCACATCGATGTGGACAGCTCGGGCCTGCTGCAGCGCGAGATCACGCTGGACGAGGCAGGTGACCAACTGCTGGACTGCATGCTGCGCACCGCGAATGGGCGCCTCACTGCGGCCGAGGCCTTGGGCCACCGCGAGTTTGTGCTCACGCGGCTGTACGAGTCCGCTTGAGCATCGGCGGGACAGCATGAGTCGCATTGTGATCACCGAGTTCATGGACGACCCCGCCGTAGCCCGACTGCGGGCTGCACACGAAGTGCTGTACGACCCCAAGCTGGTCGATGACACGACGCGCTTGCTGGCCGAGGCCGCGAGCGCGCAAGCGCTCATCGTCCGCAACCGAACCCAGGTGCGCGGCCCGCTGCTGGCGGCCCTGGGCCAGTGCCGCGTGGTGGGCCGGCTGGGCGTGGGCCTGGACAACATCGACATGCCCGGTTGCGCCGCACGGGGCATGGCCGTCCTTCCAGCCACCGGCGCCAATGCCTTGAGCGTGGCCGAGTATGTGGTCGCCACCGCCCTGCTCTTGCTGCGTGGCGCCTATGTACACAGCGCAGACGTCGCCAGCGGCGCATGGCCCCGCAACGCCCTATCCAACGGGCGTGAAGCCTGCGGCAAGACCTTGGGCCTGGTGGGCTTCGGCTCCATCGGCCAATTGACAGCGCGGCTGGCACGGGGCCTGGGCCTGCAAGTCACCGCTTTCGACGCCATGATGGACAGCGAACATCCCGCCTTTGCCGACGGGCTTGCACGCTGCGCGGGGCTCGAAGAAGTCATCACCACCAGCGATGTGATCAGCCTGCACGTGCCCTTGGTAGACAGCACGCGCGGCCTGTTCAACGCCGAGCGCATCGCGTCCATGAAGCCGGGTGCCGTGCTCATCAACACAGCGCGCGGCGGCATCGTGGACGAAGTGGCGCTTGCCGACGCGCTCAAACGGGGGCATTTGGGTGGCGCCGCCATCGACGTCTTCGAGACCGAACCGTTAGCGGCGGCTGCGCACTTTCAAGGCTGCCCGAACCTGGTGCTCACACCGCACATCGCCGGCCTCACGGCCGAGGCCAATGAACGCGTGAGTTCGCTGGTTGCGCAGAAGGTGCTCGCCGCGCTAGAGGCGCTGGCATGAAGCTGCCGATGGCGGAGCTTGAGGCCCGTGTGGCGCAGACGCTGCAGCGCGCCGGTGCCACCGCCGCCATGGCAGCAAGCACGGCGCGCGCGCTGGTCTTGGCCGAAGCGCAGGGCCAGGCCGGGCATGGCTTGTCACGTGTGGCGCAATACTGTACGCATTTGCGCAATGGGAGGGCCAACGGTTCAGCGCATGCGCATGTGCTCAGGCGCAAGGCCGCGGCCATCGTTGTGGATGCGCAGGAAGGCCTGGCCTTTCCCGCCTGCGACCTGGCGGTTCAGGAGGGCATTGCGGCAGCCCGCGAGTACGGCGTGGCCATCATTGGCGTGGTTCGCAGCCACCATTGCGGCGTGGTCGTAGCCCATCTGCGCGCCGCGGCTGCGGCGGGCATGGTGGGCTTGGGGTTTGCCAATTCACCGGCCGCCATGCCGGCTGCCGGAGGCAAACACGCCATCTTCGGCACCAACCCCGTGGCTGCTGTCTTTCCCCGCCGCAACGCCGCGCCTTTGCTCATTGACCTGAGCCTGTCCGAAGTGGCTCGCGGCAAGGTGATGCTGGCCGCCAAAGAAGGTCGGCCGATCCCCGCCGGCTGGGCCTTGGACGCCGCAGGCCAGCCGACCACCGATGCCAAGGCCGCCTTGGCGGGCTCCATGTTGCCGCTGGGTGCAGCGAGCTCGCCAAAGGGCGCCCTGCTCGCGCTCATCGTGGAGTTGTTGGTGACTGCGGTGATCGGCGCGCAATTCGGTTTCGAAGCATCCAGCTTTTTTGTCGACGAAGGCAACCGCCCCGGTATCGGTCAGGCCTTCATCGTCATCGACCCCGGCGCGCTGGCCGGCAACAGCAGCTACCTTGACCGCATCGAAGTCTTGATCGCTGAGATGCTGAAAGACGACGGCGTCCGCTTGCCTGGCGAGCGCCGCGAAGCACTTCTGAGCAAAGCCGAGGCGGACGGCGTCGAGGTCAGTGACGCCGTGCTGGCCGCGCTGAACAGCTAACGCCACCTCAGGCTGGGCCCATGGGCCGCGCATCAATCCAATTTGATGCCCAAGTCCTGCGCCACTTTGATCCATACCGGAACATCGCGCGCCCAGTCGGCCCGTGTGTCCACCAGATTCTTGGGCTTGTTGGGAATGGCGAAGTTGTCGCGCAATTGCGCAGCGCGCGCGGTTTCAGCACCCTCCACGACCACCTGCGACAAGGCCTGCAGCACTGCCTCAGGCGTACCAGCGGGCGCCATCAGGGGCAAGCCGCCTTCGAGTTGAACGAGTCGGCCGGGTACGCCCTGTTCCACCAAGGTGGGCACGTTGGGCAACTTCGGGCTGCGGTAGTTGCCAGTCACGCCAATGGCCTTGACGCCCCGCGTTGAGACCGCGTTAAAGGCCTGATAGCTGCCGATGGCCACCTGCAACTGGCCCGAGGCCAGATCAATCCACATCGGCGACTCGCCCTTGTAGTTGATCGTGACAATTTTGGCGCCTTCATTGCGGTTGGCTTGGTCCGCCACCATGTGCGGGTAGGAGCCCGGCGCATAGCTGCCCATGTTGGTGGGGTTGGCCTTGGCAAACTCCATCAACTCGCGATAGGTGTTGATGCCCAACTTCTCAGGTACGCCAACGACCAAAGGCCCGGACGGAAAAACCGCCACCGGCACGATGTCCTTCTCCAAGTTGTAAGGCAGCTTGCTGTAGAGCACGCGGTTTTGCCACACCGTGCCCGACGTTGTCATCAGCAGCGTGCTGCCGTCCGGCGGCGATTTGGCCACAGCATCGATGGCGATGATGGCGCCTGCGCCGGGCTTGTTCTCCACCACGGCGGGGATGCCAAATTTGGCGGTCAAGTGCTCGGCGTAGAGGCGTGCGTAGGCATCCGTCAGGCCGCCGGGTGGAAAGGCCACCACGATACGTATGGGCTTGTTGGGCCACTCACCGGCAGCGCGCGCCGGGGCGGGCTTGATATCGCTGGACTGCGCCCGGCTGGATGGCCAAGCCAGCGCTGCAGCCGTGGCCACAGACCAACCTAACCAGTGCCGCCTGCTGTCAGCACCGCAGGAATTCGAGATCACGTCGGTGTTCAGTCGCTTTGACATCACTTCTTCCCCAAACCCATCATCTTGGCCGTTTCGCCATAGACGCGGGTGCGTTCCTTCATGAAGGTGTCCATCTGATCCACACCCACGTTGATCAATTCGAAGCCGCTTTTGGCCGCCAGTTCCTTCATTTCGGAGTCGGCATTCAATGCGGCAAAAAGGTCGGACAGCTTCTTCTTCACATCGGCCGGTGTTGACTTGGGCACGGCAATGCCACGCATGGCGCCGTCAACCCAATCAACGCCCAGCTCCTTGAAGGTGGGTACATCGGGAAGCAAGGGGTGGCGCGAGTCCATGGCCACAGCCAAGGCACGCACGCGAGCCTTGTTGTTGATCGCGAAGACCGTGTAGGTCAACGCCCCATCCACCTGCGCCCCCAATACGGCATTGGCCAAGTCGCCTGTACCCTTGTAGGGCACGTAGGTGGTTTTGATTTTGAAAGAACCATTCAGCCGCTCATGCGCAGCGTGGTTAGCTGAATTCAAAGCCGAACCCGCCAGGTTGAACTTGCCGGGCGTGGCCTGTGCGGCCTTCAGAAAATCAGCGAAAGTTTTGAAGGGACTGGCCTCGGGCACCACCAGCACGTCGGGCGTGTAGTGGTACCAGAACACCGGCGCCAAGTCTTCGGTCTTGTATTGCACCTGGCCTTCAATGGGCTGCAGCACCACGTGCGGCAGATTGATGCCATAGATGTTCAGCCCGTCAGCCGGCAAAGTGTTGACCGAACTCCACAAAATGGCACCCCCTCCACCGGCCTTGTATTGCACGACCGTGTCGATGGCCGGGCACTTTTTCTTCAATACCACCTGCTGGTGGCGCGCTGAGATGTCGGATTCACCGCCCGGCGGGAAGGCTTGCCAATAGTTCAAGTTCTTTTCGGGGCAAGGCTGTGCCTGCACGGCTGAAGTGGCCAGCAGTGCCAGAGCGGTAATCCAAACGCGGTTCATGGAATATTCCCTTCGAAGCATGGAGAATCGAATGATGGAGGCTCGACGGCTTCTGCGCCACAGGGTTGGCCTCTAGTCATAGCGGCAGCGACTGCCAGCCATCGTCCACCCACCACACACGACCCATCAACCAACCGCCCGGCCCAAACAAGCGACATGACCGAACCCCGAACACGTGTCCCTTTGGTCGAAGTTCAAGATCTGATCTCTGCGGGTCATCCACTGCCGTTCAGGGTTTTGGACAGCCAAGGCAGACTGTTGCTCGCTGCGGGCCAAAAAATCATCGATGCCCGCCAGCTCGAAATGATGCTCGAACGCGGTGCTTGCGTTGACTATGGCGATGTGCAGGCTGAGCGAGCGCGCCGCCTTGTCGCCACACAACCCGCAGCAAGCCCCAGCCAGCGCCAGCGCACGCTGTTCGATGCTTGGGAGCAAGAAACCTGGGGCTTGGACGCGCTTTTGCGCCGCGTGGGCCGCGACATCAACCTGGTAGCGTCCATCGAAGCTTTTGCGGACGCCCACATCGCGTTGATCGACAAACAAGCTGACGTGGCGCTGTTTGTCTGCATTCGGCAAGACGACCATCGTTTCGCGCTCTACGGCCTGACCCATTCGCTGCACACGGCCACGGTGGCCGTTTTCGGTGCACGCCAATTGGGCTGGGAACCGGAGCGGGTACGTCGCCTCGTTTGTGCGGCGCTGACCATGAACGTGTCGATGATTGAACTGCAAGCTCACATGGCGGAGCAACAAGAGCCGCCGTCCAAGAAGCAGCTCGACATCATCCGCGCGCACACCAGGCGGTCAGCGGAGATGCTGAGATTTAGCGGCGTTGAGGACGCCGAATGGTTGCTCACCGTCGAAGACCATCATGAGCACATTGACGGTGCCGGCTACCCGCGCGGTGTGACCGAGGTTGGCGAAATGGCCCACTTACTGCGCGCCGCTGATGTGTTCATGGCCAAGATCAGCCCGCGTGCCCTGCGCGCGCCTTTGCTGCCTCAGGTGGCAGCGCGCCAGCTCTTCCAGTCCGAACGGGGCGGGCCTGTCGCGGCCGCGTTCATCAAATCCCTGGGCGTCTATCCACCTGGCGATTTCGTCAAGTTGAAGAACGGCGAGGCGGCCATCGTGGTACAGCGCGCCACGCCTGGCACGGCGACCGTCGTGGCCGTCTTGGCAGACGCGGCGGGGCGCACGGTGCACGGCGCGCCACGGCGCGACACCAGCCAACCCGACTGGGCGATTCAAGGGCCTTTGCAGGACCGGCGCGGCGTGCCCCAGCGCGTGCACCCCGAGCAGGTCTATGGCTTGTTTGACGCCTGAGCGCGCTTTCCTACGCAGCCTTCAAAGCTGCGCGCAAGGCCTCTACGCGCTGGCGATTGACGCCAAAATCTTTGCGGCCGATGCGCGAGGCCGATCGCACCTGAACCACTTGGTTAGTTTCGTCGAACCACAGCTCGATATCGTCCACAAACTTCAGCAGTGTTGTGGTGCATTGGGCGTACAGGTAGCCTTTGCCTTCGTCCTTGACCACTTTGACGCCCGGCATAGCCTGCAAAAGACGCGACAGCTTGGCCATGGTGGCCGGGCCGTCACCGTTCAGCGCCAGCGGCGCAACCTCGGCATAGGCGCGCATGGGATGGTCGGGGTGCAGCGCGGCCTGGCTGCTCACGCTGTTTTCCGTGCGCGAAGGCCGTTTGAGCTTGCCGTCGGTCACGCCCAGGTCATCCGGCGCGCGCCCGCTCAGCCATCCCAACTGGCCCGCAAGCAATACCAGCGCGGCCAAGGCCGTTGAAGCGAAAACGAGCCACTTGATCAAGGCCATCGTGTTTCCTGTGGTTGAAGTACCGAGGCGGGCACTGTAGCCGGCAGGCCCATGCCACAGCCGCGCTGAAGACTCGGGTTTATCCCCTCGGTGAACGAAGGCGCGCCAGCTATAAAGACGGTCAAGTGGTCAGACCAATTGACCGCATTGGTCGCATCATTCAATTCAGCTCGTATCCGCCCAACAAAGCCTAGACGCATGCCCATTCAGGCCATTGAGCCCCGCCGTCTTTACCGCCAAATTGCGGACCAACTGCGTGCGTTGATTCGTGGTGGTGAATACGCTGTGGGCACGCGCCTGCCGGCGGAGCGCGACCTCGCGGCGCGGCTGGCAGTGTCACGTCCCTCAGTGCGCGAAGCTCTGATCGCGCTGGAAGTTGAAGGCCTGGTTGAGGTCCGCCCAGGTTCGGGCATCCACGTCATTGCGCGCGAGCCGGCGCCCAGCGCGCAGCGCCTGCGGCCCGACGACGTGGGGCCTTTTGAAATCATGGGCGCGCGACACTTGATTGAAGGCGAGTTGGCCGCCCTGGCGGCCTTGAACGCAAGCCCCGCTCAAATCGACAGCCTGCTACAGGCGCTGGACTTGATGGAAAGCGAAGTGGCAGACGGCGCCATGCCCATCGCCTCGGACCGGCTCTTTCACCTGCGCGTAGCTGAAGTGGCCGACAACGTCTTGCTGTTGCGCACGGTGACCGAGCTTTACGACCTGCGCAACAACCCGCTGTTTGAAATGATGGGCCACCATTTCGAGAACGAAATGACCTGGCGCATTGCTATCACCGAGCACCGTGCCGTGGTCAAAGCCATTGCGGCTCACAAACCCGAACTCGCGCGTGCCGCAATGCACCGGCATTTGACGCGCTCTCAAGCCCGGTTTGCCGACACCTGGCCGCAGACCGGCGACGTTTCAGCCGTTGCGCCTGCAGCTGCGGCGGCTTAGAACCCAGCAAACACACCTAAAGGAACTCCACATGACTTTGGCCTGCACCATTCATGGCAAGCTTGATTTACGGCTTCAAGCCGATGCACCGCGCGCGCTCGGCCCGCATGACGTACTGCTGGGTCTGGGCGCGGGCGGTATCTGCGGCTCTGACCTGCATTACTTCAAAGAGGGTCGCGTTGGCGCATTTGTCATTCGCGAGCCCTTGGTGCCTGGGCACGAAGCTTCGGGTGTGGTGCAGGCCATCGGCACGGATGTCAAACGGGTCAAAACAGGCGACCGCGTGGCCATCAACCCCAGCCACGCTTGCGGGCATTGCGACTACTGCCGCGCTGGCCGAGGAAACCTGTGCCGCAGCATGTTTTTCCTGGGCAGCGCGAGTGTGTTTCCCCACGCGCAAGGCATGTTTCGCGAGCGCTTCGTGATGGGCGAAGCTCAACTAACGCCCATCACTGAATCGCATATCAGCTTGGGTGAAATTGCCTGTGCCGAGCCGCTATCCATCGGCTTGCATGCGGCACACCGCGCAGGCCCCATGTTGGGCGAGCGGGTCTTCATCACCGGGGCTGGCACCATTGGCGCCATGTGCGTCATGGCTGCCCGTTTGGCGGGCGCGGCGCACATCACGGTCAGTGATGTGCACGACCGTGCTTTGGCGCTGGCTCGCCAGGTGGGCGCCGATGCCGTCGTTCGCGCTGACCAAGTGAAGCCCGAAGACCTGGCCGACAGTGCCGATGTGGCCATCGAAGCCGCTGGCAGCGCGGCGGCCTTGATGGCCTGCCTGGGTGCGGCCAAGCGGGGCGCACGCATCATTCAGGTGGGCACCTTGCCTGACGAACTGCCCTTCCCCGCCAACCGCGTCATGCAGCGCGAGCTGGACTACCGCGGCGTCTTCCGCGCGCATTTGGCCTTTGATTGGGCTGTACAGGCCATTCGCTCGCGCCGTGTCGATGTGCGGCCCCTCATCACCGCGCAGTTGCCGCTGAGCGAATCGCGCGCGGCCTTCGAGCTGGCGCTCGATAAAACCCAGAGCACCAAGGTTCAGGTCGTGGCGGCCTGAGTCGACTTCCACCTTTCCATTTCCGCCACGAGGAGACATCACCCATGAAATCACTTCTGCTGAAAACCCTGTTGGCCAGCGCAGCGTTGGCCTTGGCCGGCGCTGCCAGCGCGCAAACCAAACTCAAGTGGGCCCACGTCTACGAGACCAGCGAGCCGTACCACACCGAAAGCGTGTGGGCCGCCGATGAGATCAAGAAGCGCACCAACGGCAAGTTCGAGATCCAGGTCTTCCCCGCCAGTTCGCTGGGCAAGGAAACCGACATCAACCAGGGCATGACGCTGGGCACGGTGGACATGATCATCAGCGGGCCCAGTTTCGCGGCTCGCAGCTACCCACGCATCGGCATCGCCTACTACCCGTTCATCTTCCGCGACGCCGATCACCTGTTGGCCTATAGCAAGAGCGATGTCTTCAAGGAGATGATCGACGGCTACCGCGCCAAGACAGGCATCCAGATCCTGGCCTACACCTACTACGGCGCGCGCCACACCACCAGCCAAACCGCATTCACCAATTGCGCAGGCATGAAGGGCTTGAAGATTCGCGTGCCTGACGTGCCCAGCTACCGCGCCACGCCCGAGGCCTGCGGCGCCAACCCAACGCCCATCGCCTTTGCAGAGGTCTATCTGGCGCTACAAAACAAGACCGTTGACGCGCAAGAGAACCCGCTCACCACCATCGAAGCCAAGAAGTTTTATGAAGTGCAAAAGCACATCATGCTGACCGGCCACATCATTGACGGCCTGACCACGCAAGTGGCGCCGCACGTGTGGAGCAAGCTGAGTGACGCCGAGAAAAAGGTGTTCTCCGATGTCGCGCTGGAAGCCGCCGCACGCGCGACTGCGCAGATCAAGAAGCGCGAGTCTGAGCTGGTGGCCGAATTCAAGAAAAAGGGCATCAATATCGTGGACGTTGACCGCAAGAGCTTTGTCGACACCGTCACCAAAGCCAAGACCGTGACGTCCATGGGCTTCGACCAAAAAGACTACGACCGAATCGTTTCGATCAAGTAGTTTTTCGAGGTCGCAGGGCCACGCCACCGGAGCACATTCCACATGAGTATCGATATTGACTCAGGCCCCAAGGTGATGGGAGACGACGGTGAGTTTCATGCCGTCGACGAAGACATCGATTTGTCTTCAACGCCCATTGAAGCTTGGGCCTCTTTGCTGCTGTTTTGGGCTCTGGGCGGCGTGGTTTTCTACCAATTCTTTACGCGCTACTTCCTCAACAACTCCGCCTCATGGACCGAGGAGATAGCGCGCTATTTGCTCATTGGGGTGGTATTTGTTGGTGCGGCCATTGGCGTGGCCAAGAACAACCACATCCAGGTTGACTTGCTCTACCGCTACATGCCGCGTGGGCTCTGCCGTGCCATGGCCATTGCAGTGGACGTGATACGCGTGGCCTTCTTTTCATCCATGAGCGTCTATACCTTGCTGATGATGCAGAAGATGGGCAACTACCAAATGACCATCATCGACTTGCCCATGAACATCGTCTACAGCGTGGTGCTCTTCGGTTTTGTGGCCATGGCAGTGCGATCGGTGTGGGTGGCCAAAGTGCATTGGCAGCGCGGCTACAGCGTGCTCGAACAGCCCGAGTCCGTGATGACGGACCGCCAACGCCTGACCTAAGCCGCGGACCAACATGCTCAAAATCATCTTCCTGTTTTTGATGGCTGGTGGCGTGCCCGTGGCCATTGCCATGGCCGGCTCGTCGCTGCTGTACATCTTGTTCACAGGCAGCATGCCGCCGTTTGCTGTGGTGCACCGCATGATCGGCGGCATCGACAGCTTTCCTTTACTGGCCGTGCCGTTCTTTATCCTGGCCGGCAACTTGATGAACAACGCCGGCATCACCAACCGCATCTACAACTTCGCGCTGGCCCTGGTGGGCTGGCTGAAAGGCGGCCTGGGCCACGTCAACGTGGTGGGCTCGGTCATCTTCGCGGGCATGAGCGGCACGGCTATTGCTGACGCCGCAGGCCTGGGCACCGTCGAAATCAAGGCGATGAAAGACCACGGCTACGATGCTGAATTTGCCGTGGGTGTAACGGCCGCCAGCGCAACGCTGGGGCCGATCATTCCACCGTCACTGCCCTTCGTCATCTACGCCATGATGGCCAACGTTTCTGTTGGTGCACTCTTTCTAGCAGGCATCCTGCCGGGTGTACTGATGGCTCTTTTGATGATGATCACGGTGGCCTACTTTGCGCACAAAAACGGCTGGGGCGGTGACATCAAATTTTCCGGCGCACGCTTTGGCCGTGCCTTGATCGAGCTGGCCGTCGTCATCGTGTGGCCGCTGGCAACCTGGTCTTTGGTCAACCAATTCGAGCTGCCCGCGCGCGCTGTGGTGCTGGGCGCCGTTGTTTCCTTGTTCCTGTTCGACCGCATCTTCAAGTGGCAAGCCGTTCTGCCCATCATGACGCCGGTGCTGCTGATTGGTGGCATGACCACCGGCTTGTTCACGCCCACAGAAGGCGCTATTGCGGCCAGCGCATGGGCCTTGGTTTTGGGCTTGCTCTGGTACCGCACCATGAGCCTGAAGATGTTTGTGAAAGTCAGCCTGGATACGGTGGAAACCACCGCCACGGTGATGTTCATCGTGGCTGCCGCGTCCATCTTCGGCTGGATGCTCACGGCCACGGGCGTCACGGCCGCTATCGCGCAATGGGTGCTGGGTTTCACTAAAGAGGCCTGGGTGTTTTTGCTGCTAGCCAATCTGTTGATGCTGTTTGTCGGTTGCTTTCTGGAGCCCACGGCCGCCATCACGATCTTGGTGCCCTTGCTGTTGCCCATTGCCACCCAACTCGGCGTCGACCCTGTGCACTTCGGCTTGGTCATGGTGCTGAACCTGATGATCGGCCTGCTGCACCCGCCCATGGGCATGGTGCTGTTTGTATTGGCGCGTGTGGCCAAGCTCAGCGTTGAACGCACGACCATGGCCATCTTGCCGTGGTTGGTGCCGCTGCTGCTCAGTCTGGTGGTGCTGACCTACGTACCGGCCATCGTCCTGTGGCTGCCGCGCATGATGGGTCTTTAAGTGTTGAGCGCAGCGCAGCCATGAGCAAGATCACTTCGGTCGAGTTGCTTCAAATCGACCTGCCGCCGCAGGTGCCGCGCAGCGACGCCATCCAGTCGTTTGTGACTCAGGAAACGCCCTTCGTTCGCATCACCAGCGACGACGGCCTGCAGGGCATCGGCTACAGCTACACCATCGGCACGGGTGGCTCCTCCGTGATGGCGCTGCTGCGCGACCACCTGGCGCCGCGCTTGATCGGCCGCGACCCTGCGCATATCGAAGCCATCTGGCGCGACCTGATGTTTGCCACGCACGCCACCACGGTGGGCGCCATTACCAGCTTGGCACTTGCGGCTATCGATACCGCGCTATGGGACTGGCGTTGCCGCCGCGACAGCCAACCCTTGTGGTTAGCGGCAGGTGGCGCCAAGGCCAAGATCCCGGTTTACACCACCGAAGGCGGTTGGCTGCATCTACCCACTGACACCATCGTCAAAGAGACACTGGCCGCCCAAGCAGCAGGCTTCAAAGGCGCGAAAATCAAGGTCGGTCTGCCGCACATGAGCGAGGACATCGCACGCTTGAAGGCCGTGCGTGATGCCGTGGGCAGCGGCTTCGAGATCATGGTTGACGCCAACCAGTGCTTCAGCCTTAGCGAAGCCTTAAGGCGCGCGCCGCGCTATGCCGAGCTCGGCATCGCTTGGTTGGAGGAGCCGCTGCCAGCCGACGACATCACGGGCCACGCGCGGCTGGCCGCCGCAAGCAGCGTGCCCATCGCTGTAGGCGAGTCGCTCTACTCACCCACGCAGTTTGCGGCCTATATCCAGCAAGGCGCGGCATCCATCATCCAAGTTGATGTGGCACGCGTGGGTGGCATCACGCCTTGGTTGAAAGTGGCGCACTTGGCCGAATGCCACAACTTGGCGGTGTGCCCGCACTTCCTCATGGAATTGCATGTGTCGCTGTGCGCTGCAGTGCCCAGCGCAGCTTGGGTAGAGTACATCCCGCAGCTTGACGCCGTGGCCAGCAGCCGCCTGCGCATTGAAGACGGCCATGCGTGCGCGCCGCAGACACCCGGTCTTGGAATTGACTGGCTGTGGGACGACATCTTGCAGCGCGCGCAATGCCGACCGGGCGCTTTTCACCTCATTCAATGACCTGCTTAACAAGGAAGCAAAGGACAGCATGACTGCACGACTCGAAGGAAAAACTGCACTCGTCACCGCCGCCGGGCAAGGCATCGGCCGCGCTGTGGCTGAAGCTTTTGCGCGAGAAGGTGCGCGTGTCATCGCCACCGACATTCGTCTGGACCTGCTCAAAGGCTTGAAGAAGAAAGACGGCTTCACAACGCTGCAATTGGACGTGCTGGACCCCGCCGCCATCACCGCCGCAGCCAAGAAGCACAAGGCCGTGAATGTGCTGTTCAATGGCGCGGGTTTTGTGCATCACGGCTCGGTACTCGATTGCACCGAAGACGAATGGGACTTTGCCTTCAACCTGAACGTGCGCTCCATGTACCGCACCATCAAAGCCTTCTTGCCCAGCATGCTGGCGCAGGGCAACGGCTCCATCATCAATGTGGCATCCGGCGCCAGCAGCGTGAAGGCCGCCGCCAACCGCTTTGTTTACGGCTCAACCAAGGCGGCCGTCATCGGCCTGACGAAAGCCGTCGCGCTGGACTTCATCACCAAAGGGGTGCGCTGCAACGCGATCTGCCCGGGCACAGTGGAGTCCCCATCACTGCGCGACCGAATCGCTGCGCTGGCTGCCAAAAGCGGGCAAACCGTACAACAAGTTGAAGCCATGTTTGTCGCGCGCCAACCCATGGGGCGCTTGGGCACGGCTGAAGAAATTGCGGCGCTGGCGGTGCACCTGGCCAGTGACGAATCGCGCTTTACCACCGGCACTGCGGCGCTGGTCGACGGTGGCTGGTCACTCTGAAGAATCTATTTTGCATTTGAGGAAACGACAATGAAATTACTCAGACACGGCCCCAAAGGCATCGAAAAGCCGGGCCTGCTGGACGCCCAAGGCAAGGTGCGCGATTTGAGTGGTCTGCTGATCGACATCACACCAGACACGATCTCGCCCGCCGGCTTGGCTGCGTTACGCACCATCAATATCAATGCACTGCCGGTTGTGCCCCAAGAGCGCCTGGCAGTGCCTTGGCGCGGGATGACCAAGTTCATCGCCATTGGCTTGAACTATGCCGACCATGCGGCGGAGTCCAACATGCCCATTCCGAAAGAGCCCGTCGTCTTCATGAAGACCGTGGACTGCGCGGTGGGTTGCAACGACCCTGTGGTGCTGCCCCAAGGCTCGACCAAAAGCGACTGGGAAGTGGAGCTGGGCATCGTCATCGGCAGCCGTGCACGTTATGTGTCCGAGGCGGATGCGCTCAAGCACGTGGCGGGCTATTGCGTGGTGAACGACGTTTCGGAGCGCGAATACCAGCTCGAACGCGGCGGCCAATGGGACAAGGGCAAGGGCTGCGACACCTTCGGCCCCATTGGCCCCTGGTTGGTCACGACCGATGAGGTGGGCGATGTGCAAAACCTCAAGATGTGGCTGGACGTGAATGGCAAGCGCTACCAAAACGGCAGCACCAAAACCATGATCTTCAACTGCGCGCACATCGTCAGCTACCTCAGCCGGTTCATGACGCTCAACCCCGGTGACTTGATCACCACGGGCACGCCGCCCGGTGTCGGCCTGGGCATCAAACCCCACCCGGTTTTCCTGAAGCCTGGCGACGTGATGACGCTGAGCATCGAAAAATTGGGCGCACAGCGGCAGACTGTGAACGCTTGGGACCCCGCACTCATTGACGGCTAAGAGGAACATCGCCATGACCGCATCGAAATCACGTCATCCAATAACGTCTGTTGGTAGGCGCTGGGGCATGGCAGCCGCAGCAACCGTCTTTGCACTCACGTTGACAGCTTGCGGGTCGGTAACGCCAACTGCACCCGCTGCACCCGCAGCTGCGCAAGCGCCTGCCACGGGCCCCGCGCAGGCCATCCTGTGGGTGGGCAATAGCTTCTTCTACTACAACAACAGTTTGCACGGGCACTTTGGCCAACTGGCCACTTCAGCAGGCATACGCTCGCGCAGCACATCGGTCACCGTCAGCGGCTCCGGCATGGACTGGCACGACATGCCCTCGCTGCTGCGGCCCAATGGCCTGGGGCGCTACTCTTTTGTGGGCGACAACGAGATCCGCTTCAACCCGCCGGGGCGGCAGTACGACACCGTCATCATGATGGACTGCAGCCAATGCCCAGTGCACCCGCAGCTGCAAGGTGCCTTCTACGACACGGTGCGCAAGAACTCGGAACTCATCAAGGCTCAAGGCATCCGCCCAGCCCTGTTCATGTCTTGGGCCTACAAAGACAAACCAGAGATGACCAAGCAGCTGGCCGATGCTTATACGAAGGCTGGCAAAGACAACGGCGCACAAGTCATTCCTGTGGGCCTGGCCTTTGCGAGAGCCATCGCGATGAAACCCGACATCGAGCTGTATGTCGCTGACAAGCGCCACCCCAGCGTTGCCGGCACCTACCTTTCAGCCTGCACCAGCCTGGCGGCGCTCTACGGCAAGAACCCTGTCGGGCTGAGCTACACGGCTGGCCTGCCCGCCGATGTCGCACGGGTTCTGCAAACGGCCGCTTGGGAAACGGTGCAAGCCTACGGCAAGCCCTGAGGGGCATCGCGGCGCAACGGCATTCGTCCGCGAACACGCACTTGCGCCAACTAAGGCGTCACATTCTGTGAGAGGCTCCCATGCAAAGCTTGAACGCTAAGCTCATGCCCCGAATCATTGGGCTGACACTCTTGATGGCCATGCAGATCTGCCAGGCCCAAGGCTTCCCCACCAAGCCCTTGCGCTGGATCGTACCCAGCGCGCCCGGCGACGGCTCGGACATCACGGGCCGCATCATTGCCGAACGGGTTTCGCGCGAGCTGGGCCAACAAGTTGTGATCGACAACAAGCCCGGCGCAGGCGGTGTGGTGGGCTCTGAGGCCGCGGCAAAGTCAGCGCCTGACGGCTATTCCATGATCGTGGGTAACGCCGGTTCGCATGGCATCAATGCAGCCATCTACACCAAGCTCAACTACGACGTTGCGCGCGATTTTGTGCCGGTAGCCCTGTTCTGCACCGCGCCGAACGTGATGGTTGTCAGCCCGGGCACGCCGGCAAAGTCGGTGGCGGAGTTTGTGGCCTATGCCAAGGCCAACCCCGGCAAGCTGAACTATGCGTCGGGCGGCATTGGCAGCTCCTCACACCTTTCAGCAGAGTTGCTCAAGAGCATGGCTGGCTTCGAGATGACGCATGTGCCCTACAAGGGCGCAGCGCCGGCGGTTCAGGCTGTGCTGGCCAATGAAGTCAACGTGATGATTGGCAACCTGCCGCCTTGGTCGGCCCATTTGAAGTCCGGCAAGGTGCAGGCCTTGGCGGTGACCACAGCCAACCGACACGCCAGCTTGCCCGATGTGCCCGCCATGGCTGAAAGCTATGCCGGCTTCGAGACAGTGGCTTGGTTTGGCCTCTTGGCACCCACAGGCACCCCGAAGGCCGTGGTCGACCGCGTGAACCAGGCGGTCAACGTCGCCCTGGCCGACCCCGACGTCCGCGGGCGCATCGCAGCCACAGGCTGCGGGCCGAGCCCGATATCTCAAGAAGCGTTTGCCACCCGGGTGCAGGGTGACATCACACGCTGGAAGAAGTTGGCCACCGAGCGCAACATCCGCGCAGACTGAAGACCGGCGGCAGCGCACGATGACCGGCACCATTGCATCGCTGCGCTGCGAAGTGCTGAATGTTTCGGCCAAAACCAATTGGAGTTTTATTGTCGTCACAACCAGTACAGGCCACCAAGCCTGGGGCGAAGCCTCGCTGAATGCCTGGGAGCCCATGCTGCGCGGGGCGGTTGAATTGCTAGAGCGCCAGTTGGTGGGACAGTCGGTCGAGGCGGCACACCAATCCATCGCGGCTTCACCTTACTCTCCCGGCGGCCTGGTTCAAGCGACGGCCATCAGTGCAACGCAACAAGCTCTTCTTGAACTCATCGCGCGGGACCAGCACATTCCTTGGTACAAGCCCCTTGGGCCGCAGCGGCGCGCTCGAGTGCCTGCCTACGCCAATATCAACCGCGCGACAAGCACGCGTACGCCTGATGGCTTTGTGGCCACGGCCCGTCGCGCAGCCACGCTGGGGTTTCGAGCCTTCAAGGCAGCGCCTTTCGACGGCGTGAGCCCACACAACTGTGCCACCACCGAAGGCCGCCAACGCACACGGCACGGCATTGACTGCATGCTCGCGTTGCGCGAAGCCGTAGGCCCTTCGGCGCGTTTGATGGTGGACTGCCATTGGCGCTTCGACGAAGACCGCGCGCTGGAGGTCCTGAAGGCGCTGGAACCCGCACGGCTGCATTGGTTTGAGTGCCCGCTACCCGAAACACAAACCCACTGGCCAGCGCTGCAGCGTGTACGCCGCGCCGCCCGACATCAAAACGTGCTGCTGGCGGGAGCTGAAACACAAATCGGCCGCGCCGGCTTCCAGCCGCTGTTTGACGCTGGCATTTACGACGTGGTCATGCCCGACGTGAAGTACTGCGGTGGTCCGTGGGAAATGCTGCGAATTGCCGAATGCGCGCAAACTGCAGGCGTGCAGTTCTCGCCGCACAACCCGACGGGGCCTATCGCCTCGCTGCACAGCTTGAATGTGGCAGCTGTCGCACCAGTGTGTGAACTGATCGAACTGCAATTTGACGAGAGCCCGATGTTCGAACAACTGATTCCCCAAGCGCACCCGACCTTGATTGACGGCGGCTTCGAAGTGCCCACCCAAGGTTCCGTGCACCTTGAGCCACGCCTCGAACTCTTGGCTTCGCACCCCTATCAACCAGTTCCGCTTGGCGTAGAAGCACTGGCAGCTGGTTGAACCCGATCCAAAACATCTACTCGCCATGAAGCCCTTTATCCGCATCCACACCGCCGACAACGTCGTCATCGCACGCCGCCAACTGCTAGGCGGCACGACGCTTGAGGGCGAAGGCGTCGTTGTCAGCGGCTTGATACCACCAGGCCACAAGATTGCCACTCAAGCCATAGCGGCAGGCCAGGCCGTGCGACGCTACAACCAGATCATCGGCACGGCCACGCAGGCCATAGCGCCCGGGCAACATGTGCACACGCACAACTTGGTGTTCAGTGACTTCGAGCGCGCGCACGAGCCCGGCGCCGCCGCCGTACCTACAGCCTACGTGGCACAACCCGCAAGCTTCCAAGGCATCGTGCGCGCCGACGGGCGCGTAGCCACACGCAACTACATTGGCGTGCTCACCAGCGTGAACTGTTCGGCCACTGCGGCGCGCGCCATTGCCGACCACTTCCGCCGCGACGTTCGGCCTGAGGCTTTGGCGGCCTTTCCGAATGTGGATGGTGTGGTCGCCCTGACCCACGGCATGGGCTGCGCCACCGACAGCGAAGGTGAAGAGTTGGAGGTCTTGCGCCGCACGCTCGGCGGCTATGCCCGCCACGCCAACTTCGCCGCCGTGCTGGTGGTGGGTTTGGGTTGTGAGACCAACCAAATTCAAGGCCTCATCGCGCAAGAGGGCCTGGCCGAAGGGGCCTACCTGAAAACCTTCAGCATCCAAGACACCGGCGGCACGGCAAAAACTGTGGCGCATGGCGTCGAGTTGATCAAGCAGATGCTGCCCCATGCCAACCGCGTGAAGCGCCAGCCTGTGCCCGCCAGCCACCTCACGGTGGGCCTGCAATGCGGCGGCAGCGACGGCTACAGCGGCATCAGTGCCAACCCTGCGCTGGGCGCTGCGGTGGACCGTTTGGTGCGCCACGGTGGCACGGCCATCTTGAGTGAAACACCCGAGATTTATGGCGGCGAGCACCTGCTCACCCGCCGCGCGGCACAGCCCGAAGTGGCTGCGAAGCTGATCGAACGCATCCGCTGGTGGGAGGCCTACACCGCACGCAACGGCATGCGCATGGACAACAACCCCTCAGCCGGCAACAAGGCCGGTGGCCTGACCACCATTCTTGAAAAGAGCCTGGGCGCCATTGCCAAAAGCGGCACCACACGCTTGGAGGCGGTCTACGAATTTGCCCAAGCCGTGACCGCCAAAGGTTTTGTCTACATGGACACACCGGGCTACGACCCTGTTTCAGCCACGGGCCAGGTCGCAGGTGGAGCCAACCTCATCTGCTTCACCACGGGCCGGGGCAGTGCCTACGGCTGTGCACCGTCACCCAGCCTCAAACTTTCTACCAACACGGCGCTGTGGACCAAGCAAGAAGATGACATCGACATCAACTGCGGCAGCATTGTTGATGGCGAAGAAACCGTGGACGAAGCGGGTGAGCGCATCTTTCAAACGATGCTCGCCGCCGCGTCGGGCCAACAGACCAAGAGTGAACTGCACGGCTACGGGCAAAACGAATTTGTGCCTTGGCAGCTCGGCGCTGTCATGTAATGTCTGCAGATGCCGGGCGCCGCGGCGGTGCCCATAAAAAAAAGGAGGCCCATAGCCTCCTTTTAGGTCACGCGCACTCGCAGGCGATTGCTTGCTGAGTGCCGAGAGCCTCAGGACTCAACCGTCACTTCAACTCGGCGCGCCTCTTGGTCGTCACCCAGCTTGTCACCGCCGCTGGTGACTTGCGGCTTGCGCAATTCAATGCGCTCTTCGGCAACACCGGAGCCCTTGAGCACATCACGCACGGCAAACGCGCGGTTCTTGGCCAGTTCCGCATTGGCCACCGGGTCACCACGGGCATCGTGGTAGCCGCTGATGGCGTACTTGGAGGAAGCGCCAGCCTTCTCAACCAGGGCCTTCACCTCGGCAACAGCATTGGCTTTGACGTCGTACTTCGCCGTGTCGAAATAGACCACGGCTTTGGCCGGCGTTGCAACCACGGGCTTGGCTGGCTCGGGCACTGGCGCTGGCACCACGGCCGGCGCTGCAGCCACTGCTGGTGCCGCCGGCGCGGCGCACTGGCGCCAACTGTTAGGCCCGATGCCAAATAGCGCTGGCAACAAGAACAGCAGCAACAACAAGATAGCGGCAAGAATCAACTGCCAGCGGTTGAAAGACCGCAGTGCGTTGGGCGGAAGTGCAAGATTGCTATCGCTCATGTGGTTTTACCTCCCACTCAGCGCTTGCCGGCGTTCAGGTTGTCCTGAAGCACTTTGAGCTCGCGCCATTGGTTACGTGCTGCCAGCCCAGATTGCTCAGGCCAAGTCTGCGGGTCAGCCATTTTGAAATGCGGCCCTGCTGCGTCCAAAATCGGCTGAATGGCCGCTGGCTGCATGGCGGCCAATTGCGCGAAAGTTTTCACCCCCGCAGCGTGCAGCAACTCCGCAATCTTGGGACCGATACCTTCAATGATCTCCAGGTCGTCGGCACCCCTGACAGTGAAGCCAGCGGCCTTGGCGGCAGCGATGTCGATCGCAGGTTCGCGCAATGAGGCAATCGTGTGCAGATGCCGGCGCTCACTGGCCTCGAGTTCATCGATACGCAGTTGCAAGGCACGCAAGCGGCGGTCGCGCTCTTCAAGTGCCGCCGTGTCAGGCACGATTTTTTCAACCACGCGGTCCACGGGACGGTCGACAATTTTCTCGACCACACGGTCAACCACTTTGGCCGGCACCGCTTGAGCCGCACTGAGCTGGCTGCGCAATTGCGGCACCAGGGCGGCGGTGGCTGTCAGCGTGGCGATTTGTGCCAGCAAATCGGGGTTGTCGAACTTCTTCTCGACAATTTTTTCCACGACCTTTTCGACCACCTTTTCCACGGGCCGATCAACCACTTTTTCGACGATTTTCTCGACCACCTTGGCCGGCGCAGCTTGCGCGGCAGTGAGTTGGTTGCGCAGCTGCGGCACCAAGGCCGCTGTTGCCGTCAAAGTGGCAATTTGCGCCAGCAGATCGGGGTTGTCGACTTTCTTTTCGACAACTTTCTCGACAATCTTTTCGACGATCTTTTCAACCGGTCGATCGACCATTTTTTCGACGACACGTTCGGTGGGCTGTGGCATGTTCTGTCGAAACATTCGACCGATCAGCCAACTGCCCAGCAGGCCCAAAAGCCCACCAAGCACGAGCCACCAAAGGAGACAAGCCAGTCCAGACATATGTACACCCCTCCTCATGTGGAGCCGGGCGCTGTTTGCAGCCCGCGCTAGCGTCACTGGATGTGTCGCCTGTGCGCGAGTGTAGCGATGTCAAACCCCTCAAATTGAGTCAGGGCGAACCCGAATAGAAGCGCGCGACCGACATCCAGTCGGACTCTCAAAACTCGAGCGGCGCCGGCAGCGCGTCAGGCTGCCAAGTCGCGCGTCCATTGCGTGCGTCTGTCCAGCCAGGACTCTTGTGTATTGGGCACCGCGTAGGCACGCGCTTGGCGCAGCAAATCGGCCAAGAGCTGGCGGTTGTTGGCAAGCTGCGAAATGGCCTGCGCCATCGCCCCAGGGTCCAGCCAGGGCACCAATAAGACGGGTGCACCTGAGTCATGCAACTCGCGGTAATAGTAAGTGTCGTAGGCCAAGATGGCCAGGCCCGACGCGAATGCGTCGAAGGCGCTGCGAGGGGTGTCTTCGCTCAAGGGCGCGGCAAGTAGCACATGCGCGCCGTACAGGCGCCGGAAGAGCAAGTCACCAAACGCCAGCGCGCCGACGAAATTGACATGTGCTGTCAAGCCCAACTGTTCGGCCAAGGCGGACAAACGTTCGCGATCTGGGCCGTCGCCGATGACTTCGAACTGCACGGGCCAACCGGCATCCAACGCAAGGCGAACTGCACGCAGCATGTGGTCCACACCTTTGCGTGGGTCCAAGCGGCCGAAGTAAACCAGGCGCAAAGGGCCTTCATCAACTTGGCTCAATTTGCTTTCGAGCCGGTCTTGATCCAAGACATGGGTATCGCCATACGCGGTGTCAACGAAGTTTTTTACGTTGGATCGGCCTTGGCCGTAATCGGCCACCATGCCTGCACCCTTCAACAACACGAGCGAACAGTTGCGCACGGCATACAAGTGCTGCAAGTGCAGCACGGGCCCCCAGAGCCAACGTGCCATGAAGTACTGCCGCCGGGACCACACGCCGGTACGCAACATCATGTCTGGCGAACGCCGATGGTCGATGTCTGTGATGTAGATCGTGTGCTTGCCTCGCAACTTGGCCAGCGCGATGGCCAAGAATTCAAACATGCGTTGGGGCTGCGAAGGCCCAGCATGCACGATGCGAGCCAAGCCAACCTCACGCCAAAGCAGCCGAACAACGCTGGGCAGACGCCGTAAGTACCCCAGGCGGCCGACCGTCAAGGGAAATGCCGGCACGAACTCGATGCCTTCTTCAGCACGAATCGTCGCAAGGGTCGCATCGCTCTCGGCGGATTCGTCCAATTCTGGACCAACGACGATCAACCTATGAGCCAAGTCTCCCAAATGGGCTTTCAATACGTGCAGGTGCTGCGCGAACGCGCTCTCGACGCAAAAGCTGTCATTGCCCAAACAGCGCGCCGGCACCGAAAGAACCATCACATAGCGATGCCCCTCGGCAGATTCATCCATAAGTAGTCAACGCCCCTGAGCCGAGGCTGAATTAGGTCAGAGAAAAGGGGCAATGCGGGGTCAAACAAGAAGCGAACACAAGAAGCGAACACGTCATGCCGCCTTCGCGCCAAGTATGGAATGGTACACAAGCCATTGGCATCAAGGATCGCCCTACAAAGGGAGTCACGGGGCAAGGCCTTTGGGGCCACGTGGGCTCTGCTCGCACTTACCGGGGCCAACCAAGCGCATGCGAAACACCTTGCGTAAACTTCGTTCAGCGCGACTTAAAAAGCCGCAACCGGTAAACAACAAGCTACGCCTGGACTGTGAACAGGCCGCCACCAAGAAGGAAGCCCTGATCATGACGTGCTTGAGAGCGCCCCGCTGCGGGCGCGGGGTGGCGACCGTGTTTCCGCGCGCGTATTTCTTGTCAGTAGCGCTGTGCATTTGGGCCGCCTTGATCAGCACACCGGCGTTAGCCGAAGAGCAGCAGCCGCTGCGCGTGCTCACTCGCCAAGTGCCGCCGTTTGCCTTTCAAGATGCCGATGGCCGCTGGCAGGGCATTGCCATTGAATTGTGGGAAAGCGTGGCAAAGGGCCTCAACCGAACCGTCACGTACGAAAGCGTCACCCTGCCCGATCTGCTTTCGCGCCTGACCAACAACCAGGCCGACGCCGCTGTGGGTGCGCTATCGGTCACCCCGCAGCGCGAGGAGCAGTTCGACTTCTCGCACCCGTTCTACCGGACAGGCCTGGGCATTGCCGTTGTTCGCGACAGCAATGGGGCGTGGGCGGACGTCTTGCGTGTTTTGGTGTCGCCGCGATTTCTGGGCATCGTCGGGGGCCTGCTGGCCTTGTTGACCTTGGTCGGCGCAGTGATCTGGTTCCTTGAACGCAGACACAACAGCGAGCAATTTCCAAAGCAGGTTCTGCCGGGTATTGGGTCCGGCGTGTGGTGGTCCAGCGTCACCATGACCACCGTGGGCTATGGCGACAAAGCGCCCCGCAGCGCAGCCGGCCGCGCCGTGGCGGTGGTGTGGATGTTTGCCAGCGTGGTGCTCACCTCCATCATCACGGCCAGCTTGACATCAGCCCTCACCGTTGATGCGCTGGCTTCGCACGTGCAGGGCGAAGGCGATTTGGCACGTGTGCGCACAGGCACTGTAGCCGGCTCCACCGCCATGACGCGCTTGCAAGCGCAAGGTGTTTCGCCTAAATCGTTTCCGACTGTCGCTGCGGCCTTAGAAGCCCTGGCAAAAAACGAACTGGACGCTGTAGTCTATGACCGGCCCATGCTGCGCTATGAAGTCAATCGCATGAATGCCCAACAACTGCATGTGCTGCCACAGGAATTTGAACCTCAAGATTACGCCATCGGTTTACCGCCCGGTAGCCCCCTGCGCGAAGACATCAACAGGCACTTGCTGCGTGTGATGCGCAGCCCCCAGTGGGACGCCTTGCAGCTGCGCTTGTTGGGGCAAGACAAGCCATGATGGGTAAGCGGATCCTGGTCGTAGAGGACCAGGCGTTGGTGAGGCAAAGCATGGTGATGTTGCTGCAGGTCCGCATGCCTGGGCTGCATGTTGAACAAGCCGGCGATTTGGCTGAAGCAGTGCGCGTGCTGGACTCAGACGGCGATCTCGACTTGGTGACATTGGATCTTTCGCTGCCCGACAGCCAGGGGCTTCACACGCTGATCCAGATGAAACAGGCGCACCCGGCGACACCGGTGGTGGTAGTTTCCGCCCACGATGACACCGAGCAAGTCAAGGCCGCTATCGACGCCGGTGCAGCCAGTTTTGTGGGCAAAAGCGCCGATGCCGATGCCTTGACACGGGCCGTCGAGCACGTCTTGAGGGGCGGCGCTGTACTGCCATCAACAAGCACCTGGTTGGGCGCTGCAGCCTCTGCAAGCGCAGGCGCTCGCCCAGGTAACGATGATCTCGTGCGTCAGGCAGCGGCCTTGCTCTCTGACCGTCAACGTGATGTGCTGAGATTGTTGGTTCTGGGCAAACCGAACAAACAAATTGGTCGGGAACTGGACCTCAGTGAAGCCACTGTGAAGTCGCACTTGCAGGCCGCCTTCAGGCACCTGGACGTCAACAGCCGCACGCAAGCAGTGATCGCGGTGGCGCGCTTGGGTCTAAGGTTGTAGCGGCTGTTGCGCGCCGGCCAAAGCAGCTGACACGGCGCACGCCAGCCCGCCTATCGTGAAGGGTTTGCGCAACGAGGCCACGCCTTCGCAAGCCAGTTCTTCAAGCACTTCTTGTGTGGGGGCGGAATCATCCGCAGTCAAAATCAGCACGGGTAAGCCCGCCCAACGCAGGCGCAAGGCCCTCGCCACTTCAGAACCCAACTCATCTGGCAAGTGCAGATCGCTCAGCACCAAGTGCGGCGAACCCAGAAGTCCGGACTCTTGAAAGTTTTGCTGCAGGTGTTCGCGCAATGCGGCCGCGTCGGCGAAGTCCAGAACCTCGGCCTGCCACTTGGCGAGGATGCTGCACAAGGCTTGCCGGGCCTGCAGGTGGTCCTCCAGCACCCACACCACACGCCCCTTCAGGTTCAGTGCTTCCAGTTCGGATTCGCTTTGCTCAATCGGCGCAGACGCAGGGCCTAGGTTAGCTAACGCTTCAGGAAAGGTTATAGAAAAGCAACTTCCGCAACCGACTTGAGATGTCAACTTCAAGTGCGCCTGCATCAACTTTGCGCTGCGCCTGGCGATGCTCAAACCCAAGCCGATACCAGCAGGCTCGGTCCGCACCACACGCGCGAGGCGTGTGAATTCAGAGAAGATGGCTCTTTGCTGTTCGGCCGGAATCCCCGGCCCCGTGTCTCGCACCTCGATACGAACCTGCCCGGGCCCGGCGTAACGGGCACCGACCCATACACGCCCCTGCGCGGTGTAGCGGATGGCGTTGGCCACCAGATTGCGTACAACTTGGTTAAGCAACACGGGGTCCGCCGTCACCCACCGCGCACTCGGTCGCAAGTAGAACTCCAGCCCTTTGTCTTGCGCTGCCACCGCGTGGTGGTGGGCGACTTCAGTGAAAAGATCCGCCAAAGAACACGCTTGGAGCTGAACCTTGACTCGCGTGGATTCCAAGCGCGAAAAGTCCAAGAGCTGACCAAACATGCGGTCCATGCCCTGTAAAGCCAATTGCAGCCGACCGACATGCGCGCGAGCTTCGACTTGCAAGGGCTGGGCATTGAGCAGGGCCACTTCCAGCCCGATACCGAACAGGGGCTGCCGCAAGTCGTGGCTGGCCGCCGCCAGGAAACGCTCTTTGGCACGGGTTACCTGCTCCAACTCATGCGTGCGCTCGGCCACGCGGCGCTCCAAAACCAAGTTCAAGTGCTCTACCTGGCCCAAGGCATCAGCCACACGCCGCAGCAACGCAATGCTGATAGCCAAAATGAACACGGGAAGTGCGTATACCAACCAGAAGCCATCCATCACCGAGGTATGGCCCTGTTGGTAGAGGTAGTCATGCACACCCACGCCAAGCAGCATCGCCACGCACAGCACCAAACCCACATCCAGGCGCCTGCGCCGGGTCAAGGCCGTGCGAACAACAACGCCCAGCGAAATCAGGACCACGATGATGAGCAGCGGGTAGACATACTGGCGCAGCGGTTCTACCCAGCCGGTCTGGGAAACCAGCACAGCTGCCGGTACTGCCGCCAGACCCAAAGCTTTCAGCGCCTGCTTGAACCGCGGCACACGGGCGCCGGAATAGCTCACACAAAAGAGGCCCAGCCACACCACCGAAAGAACCTGCAACAAGAAGAGCAGCGCATCGGACACGTTTCTGGGCACTTGGGACTGCACCAAGACATAGGCCAGATTGCGAATCGAAGCCACTAGGCCAATGGCAGCAAAGTACAGCAATGCGTCTTCGCTAGCCGCTTTGCGGCGTTGCCACCAAGTCAATAGAGCAAAGAGCGAAAGGCCCGCGGCCGCCGCATTCAAGGCTTGGGGCAAGATCTCACGCGTCATGCGACGCGACTGAAAGACTTTCTCAACAAGCACAAACT
Organism: Rubrivivax sp.; assembly: GCA_965249635.1. Classification (GTDB taxonomy): domain Bacteria; phylum Pseudomonadota; class Gammaproteobacteria; order Burkholderiales; family Burkholderiaceae_C; genus Rubrivivax. The sequence continues at coordinate 2,859,151 of OZ252249.1, forward strand.
CACCCAGGCGCACCGTCGATAAACCCGCACGCACCCCGCCGTCGCTGGCAATTTCAATCAAGTTTTCGCCTTCTTTCCACAGCGCCGGCGGCACCGCCACCAAAGCCGGCGCCGGTCGGCGCTGCGGGTTGGCACGGTCAAGTACCCCATGCAAATGCGCACCATTCAAACGCAGCTCATGCGCAATGGCCAAGCGCTCAAACTCCAAAGCGTGCATGCGCTCGGCATTGCTGGGCTTTGGCACTCGCAGCCGGTAGTAGCCACGCTCCGTGCTGCTGGCTTCGCGGTGAGACCAGGTGTCGGGCAGTGCAACCACTGCCCAAGGGCCTTCGGGCGCGCTGGCGAATTCGGCTTGCGTCAGCTGCAACAAGCCGGCTTGCGCTTGGCGCGCGGGCACTGAGGCCAACCACCACAGCAACGCGGCCGCGCAGACACCGAGCGCCACACCCAACGCGCCCCAACGCAGTCGGACGGGTTTAGCCAAGCCACTGTCTAACGCAACATCCAATGCCGCAACCGCCGGCGCATGAAGGCTCGCCACACGATGAATATCGACGGGCGCGTCAGACGCAGCCTCCAGCGGCTTGGGCGCATGCAAACTCATGAAGCGTCAGGAAATATGTCGAGGTGCCGTTTCAAAGCGTGAACTTTGCCCGGCATTTCATCGTTTACCGCCCCCCTAGCTACGCGACCGCTCATCCGAACGGATGAAGCGGCGCGAGCACTCAATGTCTACATTGACGCAGGACGCGGAAGGCCGCAGCGGCAGCCAGCGTTGCATCAACGAGTTAACACACGAACAAGAGGGTTTCATGCGGATATCGACTCTGGCAACTTTGATGATCTCAGCAGGTCTGCTTTCAGCTTGCGGCGGTGGGCTTTGGCTGATGGACGACGAGCCTGCCGCTGCAGCCGAAACACCCACAGCCGCTGAAACGCCCTCCACGCCCAGCGCTGACGCTGGCGCCGTTACCGAAACCAAGCCAGCCGGTTTGACCCTCAGTGGCGTGGTGGCCCAGGGCGCCGCGCTCGCCGGGGCATCTGTTTCAGTGAAGTGTGCCACCGGCGCCAGCACCGCCACCTCCAACGCCGATGGCAGCTACACCATCACCGTGACCGGCGGCGCCTTTCCTTGCATTCTTGAAGCCGAAGCGGCAGACAAGAGCTTGAAGCTGCACTCCGCAGTGGCTGCTGACACCGGCACCAGCCAGGTCACCGCCAACGTCACACCGCTGACCACGCTGCTAGTGGCCCAAGTGGTTGGCACTGAGCCGGCTGCATTTTTTGCCGATGCCACCGCCGTCGCCACTTTGGCGGCCGCCGTGACACCAACCAAGCTGGACGAAGGACAAACCGCTGTCATCACCACTCTAAAAGCCGCCGGCATTGACACGGCAGCCATCACCAATATGGTCTCGCAGCCATTGGTGGCGGCTTCAGGCACAGCCGCAGGGAACGGCTACGACAAACTGCTGGATGCGGTAACCAGCACGCTCAAAGATTCAGGCACGACGCTGGCTACCTTGACGGCGACGGTGGCCCAAGCCTCGCCAGTGGCCAAGCCGCCCGCAGCCACCACTTCCGAAGACGCGACGACCAGCAGCACGCCCACGTCAAGCAGCACCTCAACGACCACCGCCACAACCACGGCCACCTCGCCACTGCCGGCTGACCTGCTGCTCAAGCCCAAGGCGGCCACGTGCGACAGCTTGCGCAGCACGACTTACCGCATGGTGATCTTCATGCCGCGCAGCGCCGGCGTGCCGGAAGCCAACGATACGGTTGCCGCCACCAATACCGCTGTCGTTGACGCTAAAGCGCTCACATTCACCTGGTCGGGCCAATCCACGCCCCATCAGTGGCAAACCCATCCGGTGGACAAGTGCCGCTTCATTTCGCCGGGCAACGGGGACATCGTGATCTCGCCCGCCGGTGTGATGGTCGGGCGCTTGATCCGCACTGAAAACGGCGTGCGTACGCCCCGGATTGCGATGGGCTTTCCAGAACAGACCATTCCGGTCAAAGACCTTGCAGGCAAATGGAACAACCTCGACTGGGATTGGACCTCTGCCGATAAGGACAAAGGCGAGGCCAGTTGGACTCGCCAGGGTTCCATGTCGACCTTCGAGCTCGCTGCCGACGGCACAGTTACCACCAGCGCATGCGCGTCCGACACCCTATCCACACCCCTGGCCAGCTGCAAGAGCGAACCGGGCTTGTCCAAGCTTGGCCCGAATACCGCAGGGGGATTCAATGTCTCCTCCACCGTCGCCCCATTCGAGACCTTCCAAGAGAGAGTCTTTGCCTACCGGGCCGGCAATGGCGGCACCATGCTCTTGGGCACCGACGCGCACGGCCACGCCTACTTCTCAACTCGGGTGCGCACCAACACATTGCCCGCCGTGGGCTTTGTCTCCACCTCCTATGGCTTCAATTTGAATGCAGCGCTACAGGCGCCTGACTTGGTCAGCGGTACCCAATGGACCGCGACCTCGGTCGACAGTGCAGCGGGCACCTATGTGCGCAGCTCGCTAACCGTGGGCCGGGCCGCCAACACGGCGGTTCCACAGACCATCGCCATCAACAAGAGCCGCAACGGTTACAGCTATCGCCAGCCTGGAACGGCCACGGCCTTGGACGGCACCAGCGCGACGGTGAGAGAGTTCTATGCCTTGAGCCTGGCAGGCATGGGCGTCAGCGCAGTCATCTTGCCGCGGACCAACGCCGAACCCAATCTGTCGAATGGCATTCTGTCCATCTCGGTCACGCCGCCTGAGGCCAAGATCACAGGCACTGTGCGCGGTGACAGTCTGCGCGAATTGTTTGTCAGCGGAACAAGCTACGACGACCGTGTCTTTGCCTACCTGAACACCACAGGCACTGGCATCCAGGGCGCATGGTCACTCAGCCCGACAGGCAGCAAGTTGGGGCAAACATTCTTCTTCCTGAGCAATGGCGAATACGTGATGTTGGATCCTGTCGGCGAGCCAAACCGGGCCGTGTGCGTGGGAACCAACAACCCGTCTGGGGGCGGGCCCGCCGGCATCGAGCATGGCACCTACGCCTTCTCAGGCGTCAGGCTGACCGTCGGCACGCCATTCACCGATACCAACGGATGCGCGGGTCTGCATGATGCGCAGACACCCAGCAACAGCACGCAGGGAACCACGTGGACCTTCGCAGCCGACGGCAGGTCTGCAACCGTTACTTGGAACGGGCCGAACCCGTCAACGGACACGGTCTACCGCCTGCCCCGTTGACCCTCGGCAAACGCCACAGCGAAAAGGGCTGAGCCAGATCAAGCCTAGCCTCTCGGCGAGAGGCTAGGCTGCTCACATCTTGACTGAAGAGTGAGCGCATGTACCAGCACTTGTTTGTTCCCGTAGATGGTTCCGAGTTGTCCGAGCGTGCCATGGACAGCAGCATTGCATTGGCCAAGCAACTGGGGGCACGAATCACCGGCTTCGTTGTGGAACCCGACGCCCCGCTGTCCATTGCCTCAGGGCCGCCAGCGGCGTTTGCCGCGCGCCTGCAGGCGCATGAAGACAACAACGCCCAGCATGCAGCCAAACTGCTGGGCAAGTTTGAGGACCGCGCGCGCGGCGCGGGCGTCAGCTTCACCGGCACACACGCCGTATCGGGCGCCGTTGACCAAGCCATCATTGACGCGGCCGATCAATCCGGCTGCGACATGATCGTGATGGTCACGCATGGCCGTGGCCCGATGGGTGAATTGATTTTTGGTTCGCACACCAAGGCCGTCATCAGCCGCAGTAAGCTGCCCTTGTTCGTGCTGCACTGAACCAAACCCGTTCAATTCGACCGCGAGGCCACACCATGTTTCCTGAATACCGAGACTTGATCACCCGTTTGAAAACGTCGGATCACCACTTCTTGAATCTGTTCGACAGGCACAACGATCTCGACCAGAAAATCAAGAACATGGAAGCGCATATCGAGCCGGCTTCGGCCGTCGAAATTGAGGTACTAAAGAAAGAAAAACTGCACCTCAAGGACCAGCTTTACGCGATCTTGCTCAAAGCGGCAAAGTAAGCCGCAATTAAGCGGCGAGCTAAGCGATCAGCTAAGCGCCGCTCAAACCTCCAGCCATTCCTTGCGAATGGCTGCATTGGCTTTCAAGTCGGCCGGCGAACCCTCGAAGACGATTTCGCCGTGGCCCATCACAAGGCAGCGGTCGGCCACTTGCAAGGCGATGGTGAGTTTTTGCTCGACCAGCAGCACGGAAATGCCCCGCCGCTTCAGCTCGCGCAGGTATTCACCCACTTGCTCGATGATCTTGGGCGCCAAGCCTTCGGTGGGCTCGTCGATCATGATGAGGTCGGGGTCGCCCATCAGCGTGCGACACAGTGTGAGCATCTGCTGCTCACCGCCCGAAAGCACGCCGGCTTCCGTGTGCTGGCGTTCCCGCAGGCGCGGGAACAACTGGTACATGTCCTCGAAGCTCCAGCGCGGCTGGGTCTTGCCGCGCTTTTCGCCCAGCATCAGGTTCTGGTGGACGGTGAGCGTCGGAAAGATGTCGCGGTTTTCAGGCACGTAGCCGATGCCCGCGTGCGCCACTTCAAAGGCCGGCTTGCCCAGCAGTTCTTGCTCGCGCCAGCGTACCGAGCCGGTGCCCTGCACCAGGCCCATGATGGTTTTAACGGTGGTGGAACGGCCTGAACCATTGCGGCCCAGCAGCGCCACAATTTCGCCCGGCCGAACTTCAAAATTCACACCGTGCAACACGTGGCTTTTGCCGTAGTAGGCGTGAACGTCGTTCAAGGCCAGCATGTTCAATGCCCCACCGCTTCAGCTTGTTGGGCGGCCAGCACCGAGCCCAGATAAGCCTCTTGTACTGCCGGGTTGGCGCGTACCTTGTCGGGCGTATCGAAGGCGATGACTTCGCCATAAACGAGCACGGCAATCTTGTCGGCCAGCCCAAAAACCACGCCCATATCGTGCTCGACCGTGAGCAAGGTTTTGCCAACCGTCACCTCGCGGATCAGCTCAACAAAACGGTCCGTCTCGCTGTGGCTCATGCCCGCTGTGGGCTCGTCGAGCAAAACCACATCGGCGCCGCCGGCGATGGTGATGCCGATTTCCAGCGCACGCTGTTCGGCATAGGTCAGGTTCATCGCCAGGTCGTCGCGCCGGCGGTCCAGCTTGATCATCTGCAGCACTTGTTCGGTGCGCTCATTCGCATCACGCAGTTGGGAGAGAAACTTCCAAAAGGCGTAGCGGTAGCCCAGGCTCCACAACACCGCACAGCGGATGTTCTCAAACACCGACAGCCGTCCGAAAAGATTACTCACCTGAAAACTGCGGGCCAGCCCCTTGCGGTTGATTTCATAGGGCGTGAGCCCATCGATTTTTTGGCCGTGTAGCAAGATGTCGCCCGAACTGGAACCGAAGCGGCCGCTGATCAGATTGAACAGCGTGCTCTTGCCTGCCCCGTTAGGCCCAATGATGGCCACCCGTTCGCCCGCTTGCACAAGCAAGGAGGCGCCACGAATGATTTCCGTTTTGCCAAAGTTCTTGCGCACGTCGCGCAGTTCAACCGCAGCACTCATGTTGCGGCCCCGCGGGCACGAATCGCCGCTTCAATGTCATGCTGGATGGCACCCCAACGTAGGGCAAAACGCCGACGCAGCCATTCGAAAAGAGCCACACCCACCGCCAGCACCAGCGCAGCGCCCAGCCAGTGCGTAGCGTTCGTGGTGTCCAGCGTGAACCCCGCGAAATTCGTATGCGGGCCCGCCGTGTCGTTGAGCTGCAGGTGGTAGATCATCTCGATCAAAGCGGCAACGCCCGTGAGCATGACAGCCGCCGTGAGCGCAAGGCCGACATAACTGACCAACAGCTCGCGCAGGCGCCCAAACAGGGCCACGCGCACGTTCATCATGATGAGGCTGGCGATACCACCGGGCGCGTAAATCACCATGAACAAGAAAATTAAACCGAGATACAGCAACCAAGCCTTGGTCAGCTCAGACAACAGAACACCGGCCAACACCATCAACACCGCGCCGATGATGGGGCCGAAGAAAAACGTGGCGCCACCCAGAAACGTGAACAACAAATAGGCGCCTGAGCGAGCCGCGCCCACCACTTCAGCCGTTGCAATTTCAAAATTCAAGGCGTACATGCCGCCGGCAACGCCAGCAAAAAAGCCGGCAATGATGAACGACAGGTACCGCACCCGCTGTGTGCTGTAGCCGATGAATTCCACGCGCTCAGCGTTGTCCCGTGTTGCGTTCAGCATGCGCCCCAAGGGCGTGAGCGTGAAGGCGAACATCAGGGCTGTGCACACAAAGGCATAAAGCGCCAACAAGTAGTAAACCTGAATGGGCGGGCCGAAGGTGATGCCCATGAACGGCTGACCCACCGTCCGATTGCCAGAAACACCGCCTTCGCCTCCAAAAAATTCCGGGACCATCAAGGACATCGCAAACACCAACTCGCCCAAGCCCAAGGTGATCATGGCGAAAGGCGTGCCCGCCTTTTTGGTGGTGACAAAACCCAGCACCACGGCAAACGTTGCACCGGCTAAACCGCCGACCAAAGGCACCAAGCTGACCGGCAAAGGCAAGGAGCCCTGGCCAATAGCGTTGAGCGCGTGAATGGTGACGAACGACGCCAAACCGGTGTAGACAGCGTGCCCGAAGCTGAGCATGCCACCCTGCCCCAACAACATGTTGTAGGAGAGGCAAGCCACCAACGCGATGGCCATTTGCGCCAACATGCTCACCGACAGGCCGCTGCTGAACACCAGCGGCGCGACGATCATGGCGAGCGCAAAACCGCCCCAAACCAGGCCGCGACCACCCAACAGTCCGGCAAAGAGGCTGCCCTTCACAGCAGATGACGAGGCTTGCACCGTCATCCCTCCCGGTTACCCAACAAGCCCTTGGGCCTGAAGATCAAGATCAGAACCAGCATGAGGTAAGGCAAGATCGGCGCAACCTGCGACAGCGTCATGGTCATCAAAGTGTTGCCTGACACCGCACCGGGCAAACTGACACCGAGGCTGCTGAACACTGAACCCAGCGAGTAGTCCAGCGCCACAGCAAATGTTTGCAGCACACCGATCAGTAGCGAGGCAACAAACGCCCCAGCCAAGGATCCCATGCCACCCACCACCACCACGACAAAAATGACACTGCCCACGGTGGCCGCCATCGCCGGCTCGGTCACGAAAGTACTGCCACCAATCACGCCAGCCAGGCCCGCCAAGCCCGCACCCGCCCCAAACACCAGCATAAACACACGGGGCACGTTGTGCCCCAAGGACTCGACCATCTCAGGGTGCGTCAGCGCGCTTTGAATGACCAGGCCGATGCGCGTGCGGGTCAACATCAGCCACAAGGCGACCAACATCAACAGAGCCACGAACATCATGAAACCGCGCGTGGCCGGAAAGGGCGAACACACCACCCGCACTGTTGCATCGGCAGCTTTGCACAGGTCCGGGCTCGCTGCCCCCCAGATCAAACGCAAACCATCAAGCGAGGAATTGATCAAGGTAAATGCAGGCCCGCGCAACAGCTCGGGCGGCTGAAACTCCACCGCTGTGCGGCCCCATATCAACTGCACCACTTCCAAGATCACGTAAGACAAGCCAAAGGTGATAAGCAGCTCGGGCACGTGGCCGAACTTGTGCACGCGGCGCAAGGCATGCCGCTCGAACAAGGCACCGAGCCCAGCCACCACCAGCGGCGCAATGATCAGTGCTGGCCAAAAGCCCACCAGTTTGGCGATGCTGTAGGCCACGTAGGCGCCGACCATGTAGAAGCTGGCGTGCGCAAAATTGAGAACGCCCATCATGCTGAAGATCAGCGTTAGGCCAGAGCTCAACATGAACAGCAACAGCCCATAGCTCAAACCGTTCAACATGGAGATGGTGAAGAACTCCATCGGGAGACAAGTCCTGCTGCGTGACGGGTAGAAAAGCTCAGTGTGTCAAAAAAAACCCGGGCGGCCTCACCGTCCGGGTTTTGCTTGCACCACAACGATCAGGAAGGGCGCTTCATCTGGCAGCTGGTGGGCGTGCTTGAGACGTAGTTTGGAAACTCCTTCACCGGCACCATCGTCATACCCGTGTTTTCAGGGCTGTATGGGTGCTTGGCATCCGCCTTCTGCCAAACGCTCAGGTACAGCGGCTGCTGCAACTGGTGGTCTGTTTTTCTCATTTCGACTTCACCGTTAAAGGTATTGAAGCGGATGCCTTCCATGGCGGCCGCCACTTTCACCGGGTCGGTCGATTTGGCCTTGGCCATGGCTTGGCCCAAGATCTCAAAGATGCGGATGGTTGAGCCGGTGTAGAAGTCGTCGTTGTACTTCGCTTTGAATTCGGCCATCCACTTGTCCATTTGCCCGCCCATGTTGTAGTGGTTGTAGGCAATTTGGTAGACACGGCCGGCGCCATTGCTGCCCAAGGCCGTGGGGGTACCAGTGACGCCGGTGTAATAGGTGTAGAACTTGCCCGTGTAGCCGTTCTCGTTGGCTGCTTTGATGAGAAGCGAGAGGTCGGAACCCCAATTGCCGGTGATCACGGTGTCGGCGCCAGCAGCCTTGATCTTGGCAATGTAGGGCGCAAAGTCGCGAACTTGAGCCAGCGGATGCAGATCTTCACCCACCACCTGAATATCGGGCCGCTTGCGAGCCAGGTTTTCCTTGGCAAAACGCGCCACTTGCGCGCCATGCGAGTAATTTTGGTTCAGCAGGTACACCTTCTTGATGTCGGCCTGGTCCTTCATGAAGGTGGTCATGGCTTCCATCTTCATGGAGGTATCGGCGTCGAAGCGGAAGTGCCAATAGCTGCACTTGCTGTTGGTCAGGTCGGGGTCGACCGCAGAGTCATTCAGGTAGACAACTTCTTTGCCTGGGTTGCGCTCGTTGTGCTTATTGACGGCGTCGATCAACGCCAATGCCACCGAAGAGCCATTGCCCTGGATGATGTAGCGCACGCCTTGGTCCAACGCGGACTTCAGTGCATTCAAACTTTCAGTAGGGCTGAGCTTGTTGTCGATGAAGCTCATTTCGAACTTCACGCCGGCCGGGTTCAACGCGCTGTATTTTTCGGCGAAAAATTCATAGCCCTTGCGCTGGCTGATACCCACTGGGCCCAGCAGGCCCGACAGCGGGTCGATGCGCACCATTTTGACCACTTGACCTTGCAGCGGCTTGGCGGCGGGCGCCGGCGCCGTCTTCTGCGCGAGAGCCGGCAAGCCTGCACCTGCCAGGGCAGAGGCAACGGCCAAGCCGAGCAAACGGCGGGAAGATTTGAAGCGCAGAACCGTCATGAGCGATCTCCTGAATGGACATGGATGCCAAAGTCAGGAGGCTACTGGAATGCAAGCGCCACCGGGCATAGTGACAACCACTATCCCGTGTCGCCTAGCGGACACCAGCTTCACATGGCCGGCTTAGCGCGGGGTTGCCGCGCGGTTGGCAGAAGTTTCCGGTTGGATGCTCAGGCGCGCAGCTTGCGATTGAACAACTCGAGCGTGCGGCCCCAAGCCTGGCGCGCTGCGTTGTCGTCAAAGCGCGGCGTGGTGTCGTTGTGGAAGCCGTGCTGCGTACCGGGGTACTTGAAGGCTTGGAACTTGACGTCCGCGACTTCGAGCGTGTCTTTGTAGCTGGGCCAGCCGGCGTTGATGCGCTCGTCGTTGTCGGCAAAGATGATGCACAATTCGGCCTTGATGTTGCCCACCGCGTCAAGCGCCGGGCCAGGACCGTAAAACGGCGCGCCCGCGGCCAGTTGGGGCACCCGCGTGGCGAGCATGTTGACCACGCCGCCGCCGTAACAAAAACCAACGGCACCCAGCTTGCCATTGCCACCAGCCAGGCCACGCGCCCACTGCGCACTGGCCACAAAGTCTTCAGCCACTTTGCGCAAGTCCAGCTTGGTGAACGCTTCGCGGGCTTTGTCTTCATCGCCCGGGTAACCGCCCAGCGTGCTCAATGCGTCTGGCGCCACGGCAATGAAGTTTTCAAGCGCCAGGCGTCGGGTGACATCTTCAATGTGGGGGTTGAGCCCGCGGTTTTCGTGCGCCACCAGCACCACGGGCAGAACACCAGCCGCCTGAGCAGGCCGCGCCACGTAGGCATTGATCTTGCCGTTACCGGCGGGTGAATCAATGACCACGCGCTCGGTCTTGAGGCGCGTGTCGTCAGGCTTGACCTTCTGGGCCATCGCGAAATCGGGGCTCAAGGCAGCCAGCATGGCCGCCGCCGTGGTGCCACCAGCGGCGTAACGGGCAGCGCGGTCGAGAAAACCGCGCCGGTCGATCAGCCCATGCACAAATTGGTCGAAGAGGCGCAAGACTTCGGGGTGGAAGTCAGCGGCGGTCAAACGGCGTTTGTCGTTCAGGTTCATGGCGGGAATCTGGAAAATTGATATCCCTCGTTTGTACACCCAAGACCCTAAACTTCAGCACCAACTTGTCCCTGCAGGCGTCATGACAAAGCAACCAGTTGCGAATACAGCCAGCACGCCCGAAGCCATCGTTGCGCAAGAAGGCGCACAAACCGACTTCTCCGGCGACATGAGCTATGGCGACTACCTGTGCCTGGACCAGGTGCTGAGTGCCCAACACCCCAAGTCACCGGCGCACGACGAAATGTTGTTCATCGTGCAGCACCAGGCCAGCGAGTTGTGGATGAAGCTCATGCTGCACGAGTTGCGCGCAGCCGTCGGCTGCATCGCCCGCGACGATCTGAGCGCCGCCTTCAAGATGCTGGCGCGTGTCAGCCGCATCATGGAGCAACTGGTGCATGCCTGGGACGTTTTAGCCACCATGACACCGCCAGAGTACAGCGCCATTCGGCCCTACCTCGGGCATTCCAGCGGGTTTCAAAGCTGGCAATACCGTTGCATCGAATTCAGCCTGGGCAACAAGAACCCCGCCATGCTGAAGCCGCATGCCCACAGCCCGCTGCGCCTGGCTGAGGTGGACGCGGCTTACCGTGCGCCCTCGCTTTACGACGAAAGCCTACGGCTGCTGGCGCGGCGCGGTTTGGCGGTGCCTCCAACGCACACCGACCGCGACTGGACGCAGGCTTATGCACAGAGCACCGAGGTTGAAGACGCCTGGCTGGCCGTTTACCGAGACCCACGCCAGTACTGGGACCTTTACCAGCTGGGCGAAGAGTTGACTGACCTAGAAGACGCCTTCAGGCTGTGGCGCTTCAGGCACGTCACCACCGTAGAGCGGGTCATCGGTTTCAAGCGCGGCACGGGTGGCACGGGCGGCGTGAGCTATTTGCGCAAGATGCTGGATGTAGTGCTGTTTCCAGAAATCTGGCACCTGCGCACCCGGCTTTAGTGCTCCAGGCCGCTTCACGACCTGCACGGCCTGGCGGCCCTCCCCGAATTCAGCGTGGTTTTGACATTTCTCAAATGCAAATCATTCTCATTTGATTTACAGTGAAGCCCTGTCGCCAACCCCAACCGCTCCATTCTTTGGACACCCACTGCCGGAAGCCTGCCGAATGCCTACCCTGAAGCAACCGCTCAGAACAGCTTTGAATGTCTTGAACCTGCGCACCAAAAGCGCCTCGCTCGCCGCCTTCGTTGCCCTGGGCTGCTGGGCTGCCGCGCCAAGCCAGGCCGCTGAGCCCGTGTTGAACCTCTATTCCGCCCGCCACTACCCCACTGACGAGGCCCTGTACAGCGGCTTCACCAAGGCCACCGGCATTCGCATCCAGCGTGTGGACGCCGACGACGCCGGCATCTTGGCGCGCTTGAAAGCCGAAGGCAGCAGCTCGCCCGCCGACGTGGTGCTGATGGTGGACGCCGCCCGGCTGTGGCGCGCCGAAGTGGACGGCCTGTTCTTGTCCGTGAAATCAAACGTGCTGGACGAACGCATTCCCGAGCAATTGCGCGCCAAGGCCACGCCCGATGGCACGGCTTGGTTTGGCCTGTCCACCCGTGCACGCGTGATCGTCTACGACAAGCTGCGCGTGAAGCGCGACGACGTTGACACCTACGAAGAACTGGCCGACCCGAAGAATAAGGGCCGCGTGTGTCTGCGCTCAGGCGCGCATCCTTACAACCTCAGCTTGTTTGGCGCCATGGTTGAACATCTGGGTGCTGAGCAGACCGAGGCCTGGCTCAAAGGCATCGTCGCCAACATGGCGCGCGCGCCCAAGGGCGGCGACACCGACCAAATTCGCGCTGCAGCGTCCGGCGAGTGCGCGGTGGCCGTGACCAACACGTATTACCTGGCGCGGCTGATGCGCTCCAACAAGCCCGAGGATGTCGCGGTGACCGAAAAGCTCGGCGTCGTTTTCCCCAACCAGGCCAGTTGGGGCACACACATGAATGTGGCTGGCGGGGCGGTTGCACGGCACAGTAAAAACACCGCCGCTGCCGTGAAGTTTCTCGAATACCTGGCCTCACCCGAAGCCCAGGCCCACTTCGCCAACGGCAACAACGAGTGGCCCGCTGCCAAGGGTTTGAACTTCGACAACCCTGCCTTGAAAGCCATGACCGGTGGCAATTTCAAGAGCGAGCTGGTGCCCATCTCACGCGTGGGCATGAACCAAGTGAAGGTGCAGCAAATGCTGGACCGCGTGGGCTTCAAGTGATCGCTGCTTGAACCGCGCCTGAGCGGCACTTGAGCCACGCCTGATCAGACCGTCGCTCTTGAAGACCGGCGAGCCCGTTTCCTCTTTCCACCCTGCCAGCCAACGCAGCGGCCACATGCCGCCGCGCCAGCCAGCTTGAGCCTGCTGGCCGCCTTGACGCGGCCGCAGGAAGCCCCTCAACGCCTGCCTGGAATCAACATGACAAAACCGTCAATCTCAGTCAACACGATCAAAGCCGATAAGCCGGCGTCAACAAAACGCCTGCTGCCCAGCGGCGCGCTCATGCTCGCGGGCACCTTGACCGGTAGTCTGGGCATGCCAGCCGCAACGTGGGCACAAGTCACAGCCGAGCCCAGCACCAAGAAGCCCAGCGACACCGTCGTGATCACCGGCAAGCGCCTGGAACAAGACGGCAAGGCCTCCTTGCGCACCACCGAAACCCGCATCGGCAAAGGCCTGCAAGAGCTGCGCGACATTCCGCAGTCGGTCACGGTAGTCACCGAAAAGTTGATCGATGACCGCAATCTGGACACCCTCAAAGAAGCGCTGAAACAAACCGCAGGCATCAGCTTCTTGGCGGCCGAAGGTGGCGAAGAAGACATCCGCCTGCGTGGCTTTTCTTTGCAAGCCACGGGCGACGTTTTCATCGACGGCATTCGCGACCCCGCGTTTTACGACCGCGACACCTTCAACCTAGACCGCTTAGAAGTGTTGCGCGGATCCGCCAGCATGTTGTTCGGGCGCGGCTCCACGGGCGGTGCGGTCAACCAGGTGAGTAAACAAGCGCGCCTTCTCGACTTGAATCAAGTCGACCTCACCTTGGGCTCGCACAACTACAGGCGCGCCGTGGGCGACTTGAACGTCAAAACGGGCGAGAGTTCTGCCTTGCGTTTGACAGCCATGCGCACCACGGCCGACAACAACGGCGCCGGCACCAGCCTGGACAAATATGGTTTTGCCGGCAACTTCCGCACAGGCATTGGCGAGCGCGATGAACTCTCGGTCAGCTTGTATTACCTGGACAACCGCAATGGCATGAACTATGGCCTGCCATGGATCCGCCCAACGCTGACTTCAGCCGATGCCGAGACCACCGTGATGCCCGTGGACCCCACCACGTATTACGGCATTGCCAGCGACCGAAACGACGGCACCGCAACGTACGGCTTGTTCTCGCATACACACCGCTTTGACGGCGGCGCTGAATTGCGCACCTCTGCGCGCATCGCCAGCTTCACGCGCGACCAGCGCGCCAGCACCATCCGCTTTAGCAATGCCGCTGCACAAGGCGGCACGGCCGTCAGTTTGGCGACGTTTGGCCCCACTACGGTGCTCACGCGCGGCACGGCACTGAAAATTCAGGACATGGACACCGTCCATGTGCAAAGCGACTACAGCCACAAATTCCAGGCCCTTGGCTTTAAGCATGAATTGGTTGCAGGCATGGACGCCGCCATCGAAGACAAGGTGGTTTACGCCGCGCGCTCGGCCGCGCAGGGCGGCGTCGATCTCACGAAGACCACCACCACCGTGGGCAACCCCAACGACGGCGCCAGCGTGGACGAATCGCGCCGCGTGCTGCGCGTCAACAACCAGTACCACGCGCTGGGCGCCGGCGCCTATGTGCAAGACTTGATTCAGGTGGCGCCCCACTGGAAACTGCTGGGCGGCCTGCGATACGACAAGCTGCGCGGCGACTACACCACCTTTGCCGCGCCCGCCAATGCCACGCAGGCCAACGGTGCAGCAGCGTCGTACCGCATGACCATCGGTGAATGGAGCAAGCGCGCAGGTGTGCTGTTCCAGCCCAATGAACTGCACTCCTTCCACTTCTCTGCGGCCACCTCGTTCAATACCTCCGGCGACGCGTATTCGCTGGGCGCCAGCAACGTCGAGACGCCGCCCGAACAAAGCGTCAACCTGGAACTCGGTGCCAAGCTGGACTCGGCCGACAAACGCTTCACAACCCGCTTCGCCATCTTCAAGTCCACCAAGAAAAACGAGCGCAACACCGACCCGCTGCTCTCGGTCGTGACCCTCAGCGGTGCACGCCACGTCACCGGTCTGGAAGTAGACCTCGCTGGCAAGCTGACCCCCGAGTGGGAGGCCTACGCGTCCTTCACCTGGATGCCCTACGCACGCGTGGACAAAGCCGCGCCTTGCCCCACAACAGGCCAATGCACGCAAAACACGCCGGGTGAACGCGTAGGTGACCGCCCAGCGCTAACGCCGCGCAACAGTGGCTCGCTTTGGACGACATACCAAGTCGTTCCTTCCTTGCGCCTGGGCGGCGGTCTGACCTTCCGTGGCCGCCAGCAAGCCTTGCGCACAGTATGGGAAGTGCCTGCCTTTGTGGTGGGCGACGTGATGGCCGAATACCGCATGAGCGACAACATCACGTGGAAAGCCAATGTGAGCAACATCACCAACAAGCTCTACGCCGACCAGCTCTACCCCGGCCACTACGTGCCGGGTGCCGGCCGCTTGGTGCAGCTCACCGGCTCGTACACCTTCTGAGCCCCCAGCAGATCCAAGGCCATGTTGAAAGTGCTTCCACAACTGCTCGACGCCCAAACTGTAGAAGCACTTTCGGCTGGGCTGCTGGCCCTTCCCGCCAAGCAGTGGGAAGACGGCCGGCACAGTGCAGGCGAACAGGCCCGCACCGTCAAAAGCAACCTGCATCTGGCGCACGAGCACCCTTTGGCGGAGCAAGTGCGCAAGCAGGTACTTGCGGCGCTGGACCGATCGCCTGAATTTCTCTCAACCGCTTTGCC
This sequence comes from Rubrivivax sp., assembly GCA_965249635.1. Taxonomy (GTDB): domain Bacteria; phylum Pseudomonadota; class Gammaproteobacteria; order Burkholderiales; family Burkholderiaceae_C; genus Rubrivivax. Next base: position 2,874,516 of record OZ252249.1, read on the forward strand.
TGCACGTGTGTTCACACCCCGCGTCAATCGCTACGACCCTGAGCACCCGGCCTACGGCTGGCACATAGACAACGCCATCCGCCTGCGCGGCGACGGCCTGACCGTGCGCACGGACTTGTCTTGCACGGTTGCACTCACCAGCGCCAGCAGCTATGAAGGCGGCGAACTGCGGGTGCGCGACGCCGACGCAGAACACGCGGTGGCGCTCGATGCCGGTGACGCCGTCATCTACCCCAGTTGCATGCTGCACGAGGTGCGGCCCGTCACGCGCGGCGTGCGCCTGGCTTGCTTCTTCTGGATTCAAAGCTTGGTGCCAGGCGACACCGAGCGGCGTTTGCTGCAAGAGCTGGATACGCAGCTGATCGCCTTGCGCCAACGTCATGGTGAAAGTGATGAAACCACGGCGCTCACCGGCGTTTATCACAACCTTTTGCGTCTGTGGGCGCGTGGGTGAATGACCGTGAACCAGACCGCAAGCATTGACGGCCGGGCGGCGGCGTTGCTGGGCATGCCAGACCAGCCTTTGCACACCTTGAAGGCCTACGAGCAGCGAGCACAGTCGCTGCTGAGCCCGGACGTTTGGGCTTACCTCCATGGTGCCGCTGCCGATGGGCTGACACATGCGCAGAACCAGCAGGCCTGGCAGTCCATGCACTTGGCGCCCCGAGTTTTAAGCGACATGGCTGGCGCCCACACCCGAACCCGCTTGCTGGGCCGAGAGGTGCCCTCACCGCTGCTGGTGGCACCGATGGCAGCGCTGCGCCTGGCTCACCGCGATGGCGAAGCTGCCGTGGCATTGGCCGCCGCCGCACAAGGTGTCGGCTTCGTCCTGAGTGGCCAAAGCAGCCAGCCGCACGCCCAAGTCGCCGCGCTGCTGCGAGACGAGCCCGGCCGCGGTCCGCTGTGGCAACAAATTCACCTTCATGGCGATGCGGATCTCAATACAGGCTTGGCAGAAGAAGCCTCAGCTGCCGGGTTTGAAGCCCTGGTTGTGACGGTGGATGCGCCCGTTCAGGGCGCGCGTGACGCTCAAGCTGAAGCTGGCTTCCGCATGCCAGCCCACCTCATCGCAGACCGGCGCCATCAGCCCACACCCCCTGCCGTTCGAAGCGGCTTGTGCGCCGGTTGGTCCGCTCAGGCGGGCACTTGGCAAACACTGGAGCGCTTGACAAAACAATGTCGATTGCCCGTGCTGCTCAAAGGTGTCACCCACCCGGACGACGCCCGCAAAGCTGAACAACTGGGCTGCCAGGGCCTCATTGTGAGTAACCACGGTGGGCGCATCCTGGACACCATGCCCGCCACCGCGCATCTGCTGTCCGACGTGGCCGCCTGCCTCAGCCCACACATGACCGTGTTGGTGGACGGCGGCATTCGGCGGGGAACCGACATTCTCAAAGCCCTGGCACTGGGCGCCCACGCTGTGCTCGTAGGCCGTCCCGTGATTGCCGGCCTGACCTGTGCGGGCGCCAGCGGCGCTGCCCATGTGCTGCGTTTGCTGCTGGACGAATTTGAGATGGCAATGAGCTTGTGCGGCTGCCACTCGCCGCTGATGGCAGGTCCCGCCCTGATCCACCGCACCGTTCTGCAACGTTGAGATGGCGCACCTCCACACCAAGCCCCAATGTGAAGCAGGAAACGGTGTGGGCAGGGCCGTGCCACTGCCCAAGCCTCAGCCACTTCACGAGACGCAGCGTGTGCCTGTGTGGACCGCGCAGACTTTATTGGGGTCCGGCGCGCTTGCATTGATCGAGCACGAGGGCCAAATCTACAGGCTGCAACGCACACGTTTGGGCAAACTGATCTTGACCAAGTGAAGCCTGTCGCCTTCAGAACTCTTCAGGAATCTTGAGGGCAAACAGAGTTTTGCCGCGCTCATGTTGAGCTAACGTCGCTGCCACTTTTCAGAGGAGAGACGAATGAAGCCCTACTTGCTGCGCTTCCACCGGTGGCTAACACTTTTTTTCAGCATCCCTTGGCTAATCATCTTGGTGACAGGCCTGATCGTCTCGTTCGAGCCGATGATGATGGATCGAGTGTTCACAGGGCGCACCGTTTCGTTGGCCTCCGTCGAGGCAGCCATCGCCAAGCACGATCCCGCAGGCAAAGCCAACACACTCAATATTCGCGCCTACGACAACTTCATCAGCCTCGCAGAAGGACGCGGGGCCGTGCCCACGCGCATCGATCTTTTAACGGGCGAAAAAGTGGCAGCGGGCTCTTCACTGCGTTCCGATCTGTTCTCGGTTTCGCGCAATCTTCATCAATCGCTGCTGCTTGACCTCAAATGGCTGGTCGATGCGTCAACCATTGCCATGCTGCTGTCGATGATGATGGGCGTCCTGATGGGCCTGCCGCGCTTGAACACCTCGCTCGGCGGCTGGCACAAGATGACGGCCTGGGCCACGCTGCCGCTGCTGGTGCTCTCGCCGCTCACCGGCTTGGCCATTGCTTACAGCATCACGTTTACCTCCCCGCCGCCCAAGCCCGAAGGCGCTCCTGTGAAACTGGCTGAGGCCATCAAACTGGTAGCCGCCAAACACGATCTCGCCAGTGTTTACTGGATCAGGCCCATGGGCGGCGCCATGCGGGCGCGCATCTACGACGGCCGGGAGGCCAAGACCTTCGTCGTTGCCAAAGACGGTTTGGTGGCAGGCCAACAGGCCTGGCCGCGTGCGATTCATGAGGGTGTTTGGGCGGGCGTGTGGTCAGCACTCATCAACGTGTTGACTTCAATTGCGCTCATCGGCCTCTTCGTGACCGGCCTGTGGATTTGGGCGCGCCGCAAACTTCGTTTTCGGGCAAACAGACGTGCACGCCTGAATGCGGCTCGCTAACGACTGACGGTCAACGAACGGCGGGCTTACCGCCACTCGATAGCAACCCACCACCCTGCTTGGGTGGTTCTTCAGGAACCTTAAGCTGTGTTGCAATCCGCCAGGGGTGTTTGCCCGTGCACGGAAGGCTCAACGCCATGACTTACCAGCCCGCTGAGACTGACCAAGAGCTTGCTTTGGAGCCTGCCCACTTCGAAACCAGTGGCGACCTGCAGCCACTCCCAGTTTGGAACACCCAAACGCTGCTCAGTGGCGGCTCCATGGCACTGGTTGAGCACCGGGGCCAAACCTACCGTTTGCAGCTGACGCGCATGGGGCGTTTGATCCTGACCAAATAAGCACTGCAGAGAGTCTTTCGCAAAGTGCCGGCAGCCGCAACTGACGGGAAAAGAACGGCTTACAGCACGGCTGCATGACTGCCCGCGTGGATAGCATCGTGCGGTGAGATTCTGTCGTCCTGAATTGGCCAATCGCCGGCGCACCATCTGGACCTGTGCAGCTTGGGCACTGGCATTCAGCACCGCGAGCTTTGCCCAGCACCCCGCAACACTGGCAAACGGCATGCCCAGCGTGACCCAAACGCTGCAAAGGCAAGCCGCCGTCGATGCCAACCTGGCCTGCCCCAGCGGCGCCCCCGCTGGCGCGCTGCGCTTGGGCGACGCCGTGCTGCGTGCCCTGTGCAACGACCCCAAAACCCAGGCCAGCTGGGCCGCCCTGCGCGGGCAACAGGCCGAAGTGGCGGCGCGCCGCGCGGCACGCTGGCCGTCCGCTTCCGCGCAAATGGACCTGGGGCGTGGCTTCGAGCGCGAGCGTGCCGCAGACGCCAGCACCACCCGCGCCAACGGCACGGCCGCCGGCCTAGGCCTGCAAATGCAATGGGTGCTGTGGGACTTCGGCCTGCAGCGCAGCCGTGAAACTGCGGCCGAGCAAGCCATGATGGCCGCCGCAGCGAGCCACGACCAATCCCTGCAGCAAACCTTGATCAACGTGGTGCAGGCCTACCTGGCTTGTGCCGAAGCCCAGGCACTGCTCAAGCTGAACCGCGACGCCGAACGCTTTGTACGCGACTTGCTGGCTGAATCGATGCGGCCCGGCAAGGCCGGCAAACCCAACATCGACCCGCTGGGCCAAAAACAGGCGCGCACGGCGTCTTGGAGCAAGATTTTGGACGTGCGCCGCGCTGAAGGGCAACTGGCGCGCGCGCGTGGGGAGCTGGCATCGTTCATGGGTTTGCCTGTGCAAAGCAGCCTGAACGTGGAAGCACCTGCTGCGACCTTGGAGCGAACCGGCTTCGAGCGACCCTTGAGCGAGCTCTTGGAAACCGCGATGGCCTCGCACCCGCCCCTGCGCGAAGCGCAAGCGCGCCTGGCCGCAGCGCAAGCCGAGCTACAAGAAGCCCAGCGCAGCGACGGCCCGGTGGTGCTGGCCAGCGGCGCGTTGCAGCAGTCCCGAACACCCAATTTGCCCAGTCGTGCGGACCACAGCATCGGCCTGCGCCTTGAAGTTCCGCTCAACGCCTGGAAAGACCGCAGCCCGCGTGTGCAACGTGCACAGGCACAGTTGGACGCTGCTTCAGCAGGCTACCGCGCGGCGCGCAAAGACCTTGAGCTCGACGTTTGGACGCAGTACCAAAACCTGCGCGAGCAAGCCGCTGCCTTGCGCATCGCAGAGCGGTTCAGGGCCAGCGCCGACGATTTACTGCGTGCCGAACTGGCCGCCTTCCGAGACGGTGACTCCGACATGTTTGACGTCTTGGATGCCAACAGCTCGCGAACCGAAGCTGCCAGCGCCGAACTCAGCAGCCTGAGCGCGCTGAACCTGGCGCGCGTGCGCCTGGCTGCGAGCCTGGGGCAACTGGCACAGCTACAACTGCCCAACGGCCTGCCAGACTGAGCGTCGGCTTGTCCGATAACCCCAATTTGGGGGATCTTCCATCCAAAGAGTATTCAGATTGACACCCCCAAATGGTGGATTCCAGGTGTCTCAGTGACTTACATCACTAACAAATTGACACACGGCTGAAGTATCCTTAAGTGACCGACCGCACGGCGTTCTTCGTGCCGCTCGGAGCTGGCACTTCCAGCACCATGTGCCCGCCGCGCATGGACCAAAAACTAGGGAACTGTCGTCATGGGAACACCATCTGAGCTTCAAGTATTTGAAGACCACGAATCGCAAGTGCGCGGTTATTGCCGCCGCTTTGACACCCTGTTCACCCGTGCCCAAGGCAGCGTGCTGGTCGACAACAGCGGGCGCCGCTACATCGACTTTCTAGCCTGCGCCGGGTCGCTGAACTACGGTCACAACGACCCCGACATGATCGAAGCGCTGATCGCGCACATGCGCAATCTGGGCTTGAGCGCCGGGCTGGACCTGCACACCGAATCCAAACGCCGCTTTTTGCACACCTTCACCAGTAGCATCCTTGAGCCGCGTGGCCTGAACCACCGCGTTCAATTCACCGGCCCCACCGGCGCCAATGCCGTGGAGGCCGCCTTCAAGCTGGCGCGCAAGGTCACGGGGCGCCACAACATCATCTCGTTCACCAACGGTTATCACGGTGTGTCGATGGGTGCGCTGGCGGCCACCGGCAACCGATTCAACCGCATGGGCGCATCGCTGCCGGATGTCACGCGCGTAGCCTACGACGGCTACTATGGTTCGCAGGTAGATACCGCCGACCAATTGGCTCAGTTGTTGGAAGACCCGTCCAGCGGCGTGGACTTGCCGGCCGCTATCGTGCTGGAAGTGGTGCAAGGCGAAGGTGGCTTGAATGTGGCCAGCGCGCCGTGGTTGCGCAAGATTGCCGCGCTGGCGCGCAAGCACGGCGCACTGCTCATCGTTGACGACATTCAGGCCGGCTGCGGGCGCACCGGCAAGTTCTTCAGCTTTGAGGGCACGGGCGTGAAGCCCGACTTGATTGCGCTGTCAAAGTCGATCTCTGGTTTTGGTTTGCCCATGTCGCTGTTGCTGGTCAGCCCCGATGCGGACCAATGGAAGCCGGGCGAACACAACGGCACCTTCCGAGGCAACAACCACGCCTTCGTCACCGCCACAGTCGCTATTGAAAAATTCTGGGTGGATGCGCCGGCCTTTGAGGGTGAGATTTCGCAGCGCGCCGAACGCGTGCACGACGTTTTACTGGAACTGGCACAGCGTGTGCCCCAAGCCCGCGTCAAAGGCCGTGGCATGTTCCAGGGCCTGGACGTGCGGGACGGCGCTTTGTCCGACCGCATTTTGCGCAACTGCTTTGTCAACGGCCTGGTCATCGAAGCTGCAGGCCCGCACGATGAAGTCATCAAGGTGATGGCGCCCGTCAACACACCGCTGCCGCTGCTCGACCAAGGGCTGGACATCCTGCGCCACGCGGTAATGGAAGTGATGAGCACGCAACCCGCTCAGCCCGAAACTTGGCCCGCGCGCCTGGTGACGGCATCTGCCGCTGCTGAGCCCTGGTCGCAGCAGTTGATTTAAGCGCGCACAAGATTAAGCGCGCGCACGAGTCACCAGACACTCTTCTCTGCTATTAGAAGCCTTTCGCAGCCGTTCGCCAACCGCACACGCGGCAGGGCGAACGGCTGCCGTGCTGTTCCATGATAAAGCCCCTGCACCACTTGACTTCGCCTTCGCCTTTGCCTTTGCCTGCCGATTCCCAAGAAATCACCGACGCCGCCTGCCCCGCAGGCGTCTTGATGCTGCCCGACACCGACCACTGCCCGCGCGGTGCACCGGGCGAGCGGCTGCATCAACTCTTTGAACAACGCTGCGACGCGCTTGCGGCTGAAGGCCTGCTGCAGCACCTGGCCGTGGACTCCAGCGCCGAGTGCTTGAGCTACGCCCAACTGGACGCACGCGCCAACCAACTGGCGCGCTACCTGCGCGAGGCGGGCACCCGCGCCGGTGATGTCGTTGGTTTGCTGTTTGACAAGTCAGCCTGGAGCTACGCGGCCATGCTGGCTGTGGGCAAGCTGCACGCCGTGTACCTGCCGCTGGACCCCGGCTTTCCGGCCGACCGCATCAACTTCATTGCGCAAGACGCCGGCATGCGCCGCATGCTCACGCTGAGCACGCACCGCAACTTGGCCGAAGCCGCTGGGCAGCCGGTTATGTGCCTGGACGAGGCCGCGCCAGCCATCGCCGCGCACGCCGCACATCGGCTCAGCGCCGAAGAAGCCGGCGTGCCGGCCGGCGAGCGCTGCTACATCATCTACACCTCAGGCTCCACCGGCCGGCCCAAAGGCGTGCCGATTGACCACCCAGCCATCGTCAACTTTGTGCGCGTGGCCGCTCAAACTTATGGCTACCAGCGCAGCGACCGCGTGTACCAAGGCTTGACCCTGGCCTTCGATTTCGCGGTTGAAGAAATCTGGGTGCCGTTGACCGTCGGCGCCACGCTCTTGCCCAGCCAAAGCGGCGGCAGCTTGTTGGGTGCTGATTTGTCTGACTTCCTGATTCAGCAGCAGGCGACAGCCTTGTGCTGCGTACCCACCTTGCTGGCCACGCTGGAAGACGAGCTGCCGCTTTTGCGCTTGATGATCGTCTCCGGCGAAGCCTGTCCGCGCGATCTGGTGACACGCTGGCACCAACCAGGGCGCTCGTTTCTCAATGCTTACGGGCCCACCGAAGCCACTGTCACAGCCACCTTGGGGCGGCCCACGCCGGGCGAGCCCGTCACCATCGGCCGCCCACTGCCCACGTACGCCATCGCCATCTTGCCGCCGGACGAAACTCGCGCGCTGCCTTTTGGCGAAGAAGGCGAAATTGCCATTGCCGGCATCGGCATTGCCGAGGGGTACCTCAACCGCGACGACCAGACGCGCAAGGCCTTTGTGAAAGACACGCTGGGTGTGCCACACAACACCTCAGGCCGGCTCTACCGGACAGGCGACCTCGGCCGTATCAATGAGCGCGGTGAGGTGGAGTATCTCGGCCGCATCGACACGCAGATCAAGATTCGCGGCTATCGCATTGAAGTGGCTGAGATCGAATCGCTGCTGCTCCAAAGGCCTGAAATTGCTCAAGCCGTAGTGAACCCGTGGACCGCAGGCTCGGGCGTGGTGGAGCTGGTGGCCTACACCACCCAACACGATGGCACCGCGCCTGTGCCTGCCGAAGAGCTGGCTGCCCATTTGCTGCAGCATTTGCCGCCCTTCATGGTGCCTCGCTTCTACGAGCCGCTGCAACGCATGCCCATGTTGGCCAGCGACAAAGCCGACCGCAAAGCACTGCCCTCGCCCACACGCCCCCGCGTGGCCGGCATCGCCCAACAAGGCCCCGTGGTGCCCGCAGCCAACCCGCTGGAAGAGCGGCTGGCACAAAGCCTGGGCCGCTTGCTGCAATTGCCGCAGGTTTCAGTTGAAGCCCATGTGATTGACGAACTGGGCGCCAACTCGCTGCTGCTGGCGCGCTGGGGCGCGGCGTTGCGCGGCGAGCCAGGCTGCAGCGGTGTGTCCATGCGGCTGATTTATCGGCACCCGCGCATCCGCGCCCTGGCGCAAGCATTGACCGAGGCGGCGGCTTCGTCTGCATCTCAGGCCACATCTCAATCATCAACCAGCGCCCAGGCCGTGCGGCTCGAACCGCTTCAACCCCACCGCGCCAGTGCTTGGGCTTACGCCGGAACCGGCCTTGCGCAGTTGGCCTTGATGCTCTGTTGGCTGGGCCTGCACGCCAGCCTCATCGGCAAAGGCATCGAGTGGGTCAGCGACGCACCCGGCCTGCTGGCAGCGTACGCGCGAGCGGTGTGGTGGGCTGCGTTCTACCTGGGCTTGATGGTGGCCGTGACGCTGGCGGCCAAGTGGCTGCTCATCGGGCGATTCAAAGCGGGCTGCATTCGGGCCTGGTCGCCTGCGTACCTTCGCTTTTGGGTCGTCAAATTTCTGATTCGCTCCAACCCGTTGGTCTTGATGGCCGGCACACCCCTTTACAGCTGGTATCTGCGCAGCCTGGGCGCACGTATTCACCCCACCGCCCTGTTTGCCGTGCGCAAACCACCCGTGGCCACCGATCTGATCGAGGTGGGCCCAGGTGCGGTCGTGGATGCCAATGCGCACATCCACGGCTACCACGTGGAAAGCGGATGGGTGCGCATGGGCCCGGTGAGCGTGGGTGCACAAGCCCAGGTAGGCGCCAACAGCCTGCTCGACATCCACAGCAGCCTGGGCGCGGGCGCCATGCTGGCACATGCTTCGAGCTTGCAGCCCGGCCAGCACGTGCCTGCAAGTGCGGGGTGGCATGGTTCGCCTGCCGTACCAGCTGGCGGCTCAGGACCCGCTAACCGTGCAATCGATGATGCAGCCTTGCAGACGGGCCAGGGCGTGACGGCACTGCGCCGCCGCACCTATACCGTTTTGCAGTTGATGGCGTATTTAGGCCTGGTCTTGCCGCTGGGGCCTTTGCTGGCCTTTGCTGCGACGTCAGCTCACGGCTTGAAGTCCGGCTCGATGGGCCGGTGGGTGGCCAAGCTCGGCCATGCTGATTGGCTGGGCCTGGTGGCGTTGGGTTACCTGTTGGTCATGCTGGTGTCGCTGCTGGTCGTCACGCAACTGGCGCGTCGGCTCGCAGGCTGGCTCAGAACCAAGCGGACTTACACGCTGTATGGCGTGCACCATGCGCTGCTGCGCGGCGTGCAGGCCTGGAGCAATTCACGCATGTTCAACGCGATGTTTGGCGACAGCTCAGCCATCGTGCATTACCTGCGCGCTGTGGGTTGGCGCTTTCCAGGGCTGGTGCAACTGGGCTCCAACTTCGGCATGGCCCAGCAGCACGATGTGCCCACACTCAACACCATCGGTTCGGGCACCATGGTTTCTGATGGACTCACGCTACTCAACGCCGACTTCGGCGCACACACCTTCACCTTGCATGAACAAGCCTTGGGCAAAAACAGCTACCTGGGCAACATGATCTTCATGCCGCCAGGCCACCGCGTGGGCGACAACTGCTTGCTGGGCACCAAGGTGATGGTGCCCGTTGACGGCCCGCTGCGCGAGAACATCGGCTTGCTGGGCTCGCCGCCCATGGAAATTCCACGCTCGGTGCGCCGCGACACCGAAGAGGCGCCTCAACGCACGAGCGCAGAACTTGCGCAATCGCTGTCGGCAAAAAACCGGGCCAACGCAGGCAGCATGCTGGGCTACCTCATTGGCAACGGCCTGCCCACCATTCTGCTGGCCTGGGTATGGGCCGAATGGGGCGGCGAACTCAGCGAACACGGTGCGTTGTGGCACACCGGTTTTCTAAGCCTGGTGATGCTGACCTACTTGTTTTGGTTCGTGCTGCTCGACGGGGCTTCGCGCGGCTGGGCACCCCTGAAGCCGCTGGTGTGTTCCATCTACGACGCGCCCTTTTGGCGCCATGAGCGGCACTGGAAACTGGGCTTGGCACAAGACAACCCTTTGATGTCCATGCTGGACGGAACGCCGATGAAGGCACTCGTCTGGCGCCTGATGGGCGTGCGCATTGGGCGCTGCCTGTTGGATGACGGCGCAGCCATGACCGAAAAGACCTTGGTCGAAATCGGCGACTTCGCGACACTGGGCCAGAACTGCACCTTGCAGGGCCACTCGCTGGAAGAGGGGCTTTTCAAGTCGGGCGCCATCCGCATCGGCCACGGCTGCACAGTAGGCGAACATGCGGTGGTGCACTACGCGACACAGCTGGATGATGGCGCGATGGTGCTGCGCGACGCCTTTGTGATGAAGGGCGAACACTTGCGCGAAGGCGAAATCTGGCTGGGCAACCCGGCTGAACGGAAGCAGGTGACCTGAAACTGCCAGGGCTCCATGCCCTGACTTGGATCAATCCAAATATTCGTGATCACGAATATGGTTCGCCCTGGGGCTGAACCGGCTCCGTATTTGGGCTTTGGGGGGTCACGCGTGTGGGCATCGAGGCTTTGATCGAGAAGTTTGGCGAAGACATCACGCTGGCCTTGGCTGGTTTGCTGGTCGGGCTGGCCTTCGGTTTCCTGGCACAACGTTCGCGTTTTTGCCTGCGCTCAGCAGTCATCGAGTTCTCCCGAAACCTCACGGGCGGCAAGCTCACGGTGTGGCTGTTTGCCTTTGCCACGGCCATTTTGGCCACCCAGGCTTTGGTGCTGATGGGCGCCTTTGATGCCAAGGATGCCCGGCAAATTTCAGCCCGTGGCAGCTTGTCAGGCGCGGCGGTAGGCGGCGCGCTGTTTGGCATGGGCATGATCCTGGCGCGCGGTTGTTCCAGCCGCTTGTTGGTGCTGGCTGCGCAAGGCAATCTGCGCTCAGCAATCTCTGGCCTCGTCTTCGCAGTGGCCGCGCAGGCTGCGTGGACCGGCGTGCTGTCGCCCCTTCGACTGGGTATTTCCGAGCTTTGGACGGTTGAAGGCGGCGCCGCGCGCGACTTGATCGCACGCAGCGGGCTGGGTCACGAAGGCGCGCTGCTGTTTGGCGCGGTCTGGTTTCTGGCCGCGATTGTCTGGGCCCGGCGTCAGCGTGTGGCCGTTTGGGGTTGGGCCGGCGCCATCGGCGTGGGCTTGACCATCAGCGCCGCTTGGTGGCTCACCTACGTCATTTCCAAGGCTTCGTTCGACCCGCACCCGATTCAAGCTTTGAGCTTCACGGGACCATCTTCCGAAGCGCTCACGCGGGTGCTCTTCGCCAGCGGCAAGCCGCCCAATTTCGACCTCGGCCTGGTTCCGGGCGTTTTTATCGGCTCCTTCTTGGCCGCAGCGCTGTTTGGCGAACTGAAGCTGGAGGGTTTTGAAGGCGGCGCCAGCATGCGGCGCTACATGCTTGGCGCGGTGGCCATGGGCTTCGGCGGCATGCTGGCCGGCGGCTGTGCGGTGGGTGCGGGCTTGTCGGGCGCGGCGGTCTTCACCATCACGTCTTGGGTGACGCTGACTGCGATGTGGGCCGCAGCGGCGATTACCGATCGCATCATCGATCATTCAGCTTAATATCAGCCCATGCTCATATTTAGACTGCAGCGGCGCGTTCGAAAAAAAATATCCACAGCGGGGGCCGCGTTGGTCTTGGGTTTGGCGGCGGGTTTGGGATCGACCTTGGGCTTGTTCAGCACAGGCGTACACGCACAAACACCGTCGGCCGCTGGCGATAAACCGCAGGCCGTGCAAGTGGCTCGCGACACCTGGATGGTGCAGGGTTTGTCGGCCTTGGGTTCATCGGCCAACCGCAATTTCATCTCCAACGCCAGCTTCGTGGTCACGCGTGACAGCGTGGTCGTCATCGACGCCTTGGGCTCACCCGCACTGGCTGAAGAGTTGAGGGCTGAAATCGCCCGCGTCACGCCTTTGCCAGTCAGCCATGTCATCGTCACCCACTACCACGCCGACCACATCTACGGCCTGCAGGTGTTCAAGGACGCTGGCGCCCAGATCGTGGCGCACCGCGCGGCCAATATGTACCTGCATTCAGACACCGCCGAGTTGCGCTTGAAGGCCAGCCGCGACGAACTCTTTCCGTGGGTGGACGACAAAACCCGACTGGTGCCGGCAGACCGCTGGATCGACGGTCCAGTGACTTTGGACATTGGCGGTGTGGCTTTTCATATTCAACCCGCAGGGCCCGCGCACACGCCTGAAGATTTGGTGGTGTGGCTGCCTGACCGCCAGTTGCTGGTCGCGGGCGACCTGGTGTTTCGCGCGCGAGTGCCGTTTGTCGGCGCCGCAGACAGCGGCCATTGGATCGAAGCGCTGGATTCGCTGCTGAAGTTTGACGCGAAGGTCATCGTACCCGGCCACGGGCCGGTGTCAGCCAGCGCACGCGAGGACCTGCAATTGACGCGCGACTACTTGAGCTACCTGCGCAAAACCATGGGCGAAGCCGCGCAGAACATGGACCCATTTGAAGAGGCCTACACGCGCACCGACTGGTCGCGTTTTGAGAAACTGCCCTTGTTTGGCGTGGCCAATCGCATCAACGCCTACAACACGTATTTGTTGATGGAACAATCAAGCAAATGAGCGCAAACAACCTGCCGCGTTCGCTGGAACAGCTTCGCCCGCAGCGCCGCCAAGCTTTGTCTGCCGTGGCTACCAGCCTGGCTGCACCGCTGCTGCTACTGCCTTCGGTGCTTAGGGCTGCGCCAGCGCAGCCGGGCCAAGCCGTCGTCTGGCCCGAGGTGAGCCTCGTGGACGGCACGCGTTGGACCCCAGCCCGCGCGCAGGGCAAAGCAGTGGTGGTCGTGTTTTGGTCCACGACCTGCCCCTTCTGCCTGCGCCACAACGCGCATGTGAACAAGCTTCAACAGCAATTGCAGCGTGATGGTGCCGCCAGCACGCTCGAGCTCTTGACCGTTGCGCGCGAACGCGATGGCGCAAGCGTGCAGCGCTATCTGGACAAAAACGGATACCGCTTCGCCGTGACGCTGGACCACGCGCCCCTGTCTGCGGCCCTCAGCACCCGCCGCATGATTCCGCTGACCGTGACCGTCGGGCGCGACGGGCGCCTGCGCCAAGTCATCCCCGGCGAAATGTTTGAAGACGACGTGCTTGAATTGCCACGTGCGCTGGCATAAGCATCCACATTGGCGCGCACATCTTTGCACAGACAAGCCTCATGAAGAAACACCTTGCCACTTGGCTGGCAGCCTGCGCCAGCGCTGCCGCCCTGGCGCAAACCCCAACGGCCACCGATCTGTTTCGCGATGCCGACCTGGCACTCGGCGGCAAGCTCATTCAAGAGCACAAGTGCGATGCCTGCCACATCCGCCGCGTGGGCGGCGACGGCTCGGCCATCTACAAGCCCACGGGCCGCATCAACACCCCCAGCGCCCTGCGTGGCATGGTGGACTACTGCAGCACCGAGCTGAATCTCGGTTTGTTTCCAGAAGACGTCACCGCCGTGGCCGCCGTGCTGCAGCGCGACCACTACCGCTTCAGCCTGCCGCCCAAGGACGCTGTGAAAAAGCCTTGAGGGCTTGAGCACATTGAGCAGCTGAGCTGGCTTGTACGCCGCAGCAGACACAGCGCCGGTTCAACGCTGCGCAAAGTCCAGCGGCAGCCCCACATAGTTTTCAGCCAAGGTGCGCGCGGCGGCTTCGGAGTTGACCAGGTATTCCAGCTCAGCCTCTTGCACCTTTTGTCCGAAGCCTTCCGTGTCTGGAAAGCGGTGCATCAGTGTCGTTAGCCACCAGCTGAACCGCTCGGCCCGCCACACCCGCGCCAGCGCGCGCTGCGAGTAGCTGTCGATGCCCGCGTCGCTCTTCTCGGCGTAGTGTTCGATCAAAGCAGTGGACAAATACTTCACATCGCTGGCCGCCAAATTCAGCCCTTTGGCACCGGTGGGTGGCACGATGTGCGCGGCGTCACCGGCCAGAAACAAGCGCCCAAAACGCATGGGTTCAGCCACAAAACTGCGCAGCGGTGCGATGCTCTTTTCGATACTCGGGCCGGTGACGATGCGCGCGGCCAGGTCGGGGTCCAGGCGCAGACGCAGTTCGTCCCAGAAGCGCTGGTCGCTCCAGTCTTCCACTTTGTCGTCCAGCGGGCACTGCACGTAATACCGGCTGCGCGTGAGGCTGCGCATGCTGCACAAGGAAAAGCCGCGCTCGCTGTTGCCGTACACGATGGCGTGCGGCGACACGGGCGGCACATCAGCCAGCACGCCCAACCAACCAAAGGGGTAGACCTTTTCGTACTCGGTCACCGCACCGGCAGGCAGGCTGGCGCGGCACACGCCATGGAAGCCGTCGCAGCCGGCGATGAAGTCGGCGTGCAGTTCATGTGTGAGGCCATCTTTTTCGTAGCGCACGCTGGGCTTGGCGCCGTCGATGCCATGGATGCTGACGAAGGCTGCGTTGTAGACGCTGGGCAAGCCCGCTGCCGCCCGCGCATCCATCAAGTCGCGCGTTACTTCAGTCTGACCGTAAGCCGTCACCACCTTGCCGCCGGTCAGGCCAGCCACATCGACAGCGTGGCGCACGCCTTGAAAGACCAGCTCGATGCTGTGGTGCACCGTGCCCTCGCTGGCCACACGCGCGCCCACGCCCGCTTCGTGCAGCAGGTCCACCGTGATCTGCTCCAAGATGCCCGCCCGGATACGGCCCAGCACATAGTCGGGCGACTGCCGCTCGATGATGACGTTGGCAATGCCGGCCTTGTGGAGCAACTGGCCAAGGAGCAAGCCCGAAGGGCCAGCGCCGATGATGGCTACTTGTGTGCGCATTCGAAAAATCCTGTGGTTCCGGGCGAAACGCCGCCAGAACCGAAACTGTACCGGGCTAAGCCCAACGCAGGGTTTTGGTGATGGGGCCACAATTCGCCGCAAACAGCCTTCAAGAAAACAGCCATGGACACCCGCACCAACCCCCACCGCCAACGCATCGTGCGCGTGCGCGACGCACTGCAGCGCGAGGGCGTTCATGCTTTGCTTGTACCGAGCTCGGATCCCCACCTCAGCGAATACCTGCCCGGGCGCTGGCAGGGGCGTGAATGGCTCAGCGGGTTTACTGGGTCCATGGGCACGCTGGTGGTCACCAAGGACCGTGCGGCGTTGTTTGCTGACAGCCGCTACTGGGGCCAGGCCGAGGCGGAACTGGCGGGCAGCGGCATCGAGTTGGTGAAGATTGCGACCGGTGCCTCCACCCAGCACAGTGAATGGCTGGCCACGCACACCCCGTCGGGCGGCACCGTGGCAGTGGACGGCCAGGTTCTGGGCTTGGCACCCACGCAGCAGCTTCGCCACACCTTGGACAAAGCCGGCATCCGCCTGCGCACGGATATCGATTTGCTCGACAGCGTCTGGCCGAAACGCCCTGCTTTGCCGCAGGGCACGGTGTACGAGCACAAGGCGCCACATGCGCCCCTACCACGCGGCCACAAGCTGGCCCAGGTGCGCGAGGCCATGGCCCGGCATGGCGCGACGCACCACTTCATTTCGACCGTGGACGATATTGCGTGGCTGACCAACTTGCGCGGCAGCGATGTGGAATACAACCCTGTCTTCCTCGCGCACCTGTTGGTGGACATGGTGCGCGCCACGCTGTTCATCGGTGAAGGCAAGATCGACGCAGCTTTGCGCCAGCGCCTGGCCGCCGATGATGTGGTGCTGGCGCCCTACGCGGATGCGCCGGCTGCGCTGGCCAAACTGCCGGCAAACAGTTGCCTGCTGCTCGACCCCAAACGCGTCACCTACGGCTTGCGTGAACGCGTGTCTGCCACCACCCGCGTGGTCGAAGCCATCAACCCCAGCACGTTGCTCAAGAGCCGCAAAACGCCCGAAGAAGCCGCACACATCCGTGAAGCCATGGCTGAAGACGGCGCGGCGATGTGCGAGTTCTATGCACGCTTCGAAGCAGCCCTGGCCGCCGGCGAAAGTTTGACGGAGCTGACAGTTGACGAATGGCTGACCCAGTGCCGCGCCAAGCGCGCAGGTTTTGTGGGCCTGAGTTTCAGCACCATTGCCGGCTTCAACGCGAACGGCGCCATGCCGCACTACCGCGCCATGGCGCACAGCCACGCGCGCATTCAAGGCGATGGCCTGCTGCTGATCGACAGCGGCGGCCAGTATGTCGGTGGCACCACCGACATCACCCGTGTGTGGCCCATTGGCACCGTAACAGCAGCCATGAAGCGCGACTACACCCTGGTGCTCAAAGGCACCATGGGCTTGAGCCGCACCCGCTTTCCGCGCGGCACGCTCAGTCCCATGCTCGACTCAATTGCCCGCGCACCGCTGTGGGCCGAGGGCATTGAATTTGGCCATGGCACAGGGCACGGCGTGGGCTACTTTCTGAACGTGCACGAGGGCCCGCAAAGCATCAGCAAAGCCATTCCAGACGCCCACATGGCGATGGAGCCGGGCATGGTTACCAGCATCGAGCCCGGTGTCTACCGGCCCAATCAATGGGGCGTGCGCATTGAAAACCTGGTGATGAATCAAGCTGTGACCACGGCCGAGGGCAGCACCTTTGCGGAGTTTCTGGAATTTGAGACGCTGACCCTGTGCCCCGTCGACACCCGCTGCATCGACCTTTCGCTGCTGCGTGCCGACGAAGTCGCCTGGTTGAACAGCTACCACGCCACCGTGCGTGAACGGCTGGCGCCGCGTGTGAGCGGAGCTGCGCTGGATTGGCTGAACCTGCGCACCCAGCCGCTGTGAATCAGGCGGCTTGCTTCAACCGGTCAGTCGATCAATCAATCACCCAATCCCAGGGCGCCGACCACAGCCTGGTGCAGCACCGAGCCGGGTTCGCGCAGCGCGTGCAGCACGTCGATGTGATGGCGCCCCAGCACCGCTTGGGGCTGCCCCACCCGCTTCGAACCCCAAGCGCGGCGGATCAGCGCCGACTGGCGATGGAATTCGCCGCTCTCCAATGCGCCGACAAAAGGCAACAAACGGCCCATTGACGGCGCCGGCATGCAGGCTGGGCTCAAACGTCGTGCCTCAGCCGCTGTCAAGCCAATGTCAGAGGCCAAAAACGGCGCGTGCCGCAGCGGCTCCAGCTCAAACAAGCCCGATACCGGCAAGGCCACTTTGACAAGGTCAGTCGGCAGGTCTGCCGCAAAGCTGCGCCATTGGCAGACCAGCATCATGGTGGCCAGGTGCCCACCCGCCGAATGCCCGGTAACGACCACTTGGTTCGGATTTCCACCAAACCGCGCGGCGTTTCGCCAGGTCCAAGCCAGGGCTTGCACCAGCTGCATGACGATATGCGCGATGCTCACCTTGGGGCACAGCGAATAGTTGGGCACCACCACCAAAGCGCCACGCTGCGACAGATCTTGCGCGACGAAGGACTGCTCGCGCTTGTCCAGCGCGCGCCAATAGCCGCCGTGAATGTGCACCAGCACGGGCGCTCCACCGCGCGTGGGCCGTTGTGGCATGAAAAGGTCCAGCCGCTCGGCCGGATCATCACGGCCATGCTCGGAATAATGCAAGTCCAACACGCACGGCAAACGGTCGCGGGTCTGGGCCGACCATTCAACCCAGTTCTGCAGCAACTCAGCGTAATTGGGTATGCCGAGCCGGACGTTGTATTGCTGGTCGTACCAGCCGGCGGTGTGACGCATGCGGGCTCCTGATGGTGGGCTTACCCATCTTAGCCAAGCTGCTGTGCTAACGCCCTATCGCTAACGCCCAATTGCTAACGCCTGATCTCACGCCAAGCGTTTTTGCTGGGCACGGCGGGACGAGACACTGACACATTGGTCGAGGCCCCTTCATTGCCGGAGGTCTGGTCTTTCTCGTAGAAGTTGACCAAGGCCTTCACCTCGCCCGTACTGGTTCTGACCAGCACCGGCGCGGTTGCATTGGACGAGGTGGAGAGGGTTGTCATGACGAAGCCGACGTCAGCGAATTTGCTGCCGGTCAGGGCATCGATCACGTACAGGCGCGAAGAGGCTGCGCAGTCACTGGCACCGGTTTGGTTGGCCACAACTGCCAAGCCGCCAAATCCCAATGACGGTCGGTTGTTCACCTGGTCACCGGCTGGCAAATCCACATACCAACCGCGATGAATGTCCCAATTCACGGTGTTGCTGGTCAAGGAGCCCACACCTGAAGTGTTCAAAACCTGCTGAACAAGCGACGTCCGTGCGCTGGGTGTCAAACTGGTACCTTCATCGGAGATGGCATAAACCGACTGCACACTGCTGGAGCCGAAATCCGTGCTGTCCAACAAGCGCCCCGTGCCAAGGTAAATGATGCGCTTGGTAGTGCCATTGGGCGTCTTGTGAAAAGCCAACTCCGGAACCGACGTGACCGGCTGAGCCACGGACGTGGAGCTCTTCAGCTGTGCGATCAACTGCACGGCTGTTGAATCCGTGGCCGCCTTGGTCAAGTCAACCCGCCAGACATTGCCCAACAAATCGCCACCGTAGACATACTTGACTGTCCCGTCGAGCTCCGCCATGCCTGCCAAATGCGCCAACCCCGATTCAGCCGTGGTCGTTCCTACACCGGTGCTGTATTCCTGCAGCTTTTCCCCAGTCAAAGCATCGAGGAGCCAGACGCGCCCGACGCCGTCGTCGTTGTTGTAGCCCGAAGAAACAACCACACCCCACCCGCCACCAGCCAACCGCACGATAAGTGGCTTGCCGACAGCCTGGCCGACTTTGGGTTTGATGTCGGATTGGCTAGCCTTCGGGAACTCCCACTTGACCTTGCCTGGCAAGCTGCTGGCGTTGTAAGACTTGGGCGTGGTCACGTCCAGCGCAAAGAAGCTGCGACCTGCAACACCCATGCCCGACACCAGCAGGCGCGTGCTGCCGATGCTGCGAATCACGGGCGAGCCGTCGAGTTGCGTCTTGAAAGCATAACCACGTGCCGCAGTCGCACCTAAATCCGCCAATGCGGCGCCGGGCACATAGGCCCAGAGTTCATTGCCCGTGTCAGCGTCCAGCGCGTGCAGCATGCCTTCGCCGGTTGATGCGTAGACCACGCCAGTGACGCGATCAGAGGCCGGTTCGGCATTGATGACGGCGCCCAGCAAGTTGGCCGCGGTGTCGGTCAAGCTGCTGGCGGTCACACCACAGCGCGCCAAAAGCTCGGTCTGCAATTTCAAGCGCTTGCGGTTGCGGAACAGTGTGCCCTCATTCGTAACGTCACCACGCAGATAGTCGACCACCTGCGTTGCCGTACCGGCGGTACCTCCGGTGCCTACCAGGCCGCCAACACTGGCCGCGTTGAACAGCACGCCACCGGAGCCGTTATGGCTGGCGATGACGCGGCTGGCCCAGTTGTCTGAATTCAAGCGCACACTGGCGCACCAGCTGGGTGTGGTGCCAATCGAACCCGTGCTGGCACTTACGCTAACCCGCTCGATGTCACCGGTCCAGCCCGCAGGGTCGTATTTGCTTTGGTACGCCCGGGTGTCGCCTCGGTCCAAATTGACCGAACTGACGGCCACAGAACTTTGGGTGTTGCGCATGCTCAGCATGTCTTCCAGGCCAGCGCGCAGGCTGGCCACCGTTTCGTCTGGCGTGGTGGCCAGGTACATCTTGCCGCGACCATTGATGGTGGCGTGCCACTGGTCGTCGATCATGGAGGGGGTGTCCTTCACCGGCGTGGGCCACGTAGGAAAGGTCACGAAGGGGTCGACCGAATTCGGCCAGAGGCTTCCGCGCACACCCAATGTGATGGCGTAGGTATTGATGTGCAGGTCCGGGTTGCGGTCTGCGCTTGGCGTCGTAGAGGAGCTGATGGGCACGCGGCCCGCTGGCAGATCGGTGCGCAGGCGCCGCGTGTATTGGGACAGAGCCCAATCGGCCAAGGTGCCCGTGCGCGTGGTGGTAAAGGGCTGGGTGCCGCCCCACAGGCTGGCGGTGTACGAGGGCACACCTGAGAGGCTGGCGTCGTTCGCAAAGCCGTCCGTCACCACAAAGGTGTTGTTGCGCTGACAGGCGTACTGAATCACCGAGGTGTTATCGGCGAACTGAGAAGCTACATGCCTCACCGCCTCGTGCGTGGGCGTTCCGAGCGCAGACATGCCGTTCTTGTAAAACTCACCGGCTATCGCCAGACGGTTTTGCGACGCAGTGGCGCTATCGGCGTCGCGCATTGAAAGCGTCGGTTCCTTGCTGAAAGGCACCACGCCCATGCGCACGCCCGAGATGTTTTCCATCACGCGACCCATGGAGCCAGCCAGCATCAGCTTGCGCTTGCGGTAGTAGGTAAACCAGTTGGCAAAGTTTTGGATCTCTTGTTCGTAGGTGCGGCCGCTGGGGTAGGTGCTCACAGTGGACCTGATCTCGAAACGACGCAGGTGTCCAACGCCATCTGGCGAGACAACGCAGTCAGCCAGCGTGGCGCAGTTGCCTGGTGCTGCAGCGGCGTACCAGTGCCAAAAATTGGCTGGGTAGTAAGGAACACTGACGAAGCATGAGCGACCGCTGCCAACCGTGTGCGTCGCAGTCAGTGGATTCGCAGGGAAGTTGCAATTGTTGTCGCCGCCCGTTGCCGCGAGCGCGTCTACAGGCAAGGTCATTCCTTGCTGAGCGAAGAATCTGAAGCCTGTGTCATCGAACAAACTATTGGCGCTTGTCCAGTCGCTCGCCAAGTTCATGGTCTGCGAAGCGCTCACCGCAGGATGTGAAGGAGCTGCAGTACTCAGCGCATTGCTGTAAGTTTTGAGGCTGCTATCGAAATACGCCGGCGACCAGGCCGGGTAGGTGACAGCTGTGTTGTAGTAGATCGGGTTGAATCGAGCCGATCGAACCCACGCGAAAGCCTTGATGGGAGGAACAGCTCTGCCGTAAACACTATCGGCTGCATAAAGTTGGCCGCCTACCGCTGTGCCCATCGGAAACAGATACGCATAGGGTTCAGTGTTGTTGCTACCGGACTGAAGCGGGCGTTGATTGGTCGAATCCCAAGCCGTCGCACTGGTCACATTCCAGTACAAAAGGCCCGACGGCGTATTGAGCAGCACCTCCCAATCCATCGAGCCCGAATCATCCATCGCGAAGATGATGTTGGGCTTGGCCAGCACCGAGGCTTTCAACGGCAGCTCGGCCACGGGCGTGGCGGCCTGGGCAAGGCCAAACGCGCAAACGCCGCTGATCGCCAACTTCAACACCATGGAGCCTGCGGTACGCATGTCAAGCCTCGGTAGCAAACGTTTGAAAGAACCTGTCACCCGCGGGTGACCAAGGACTGGATGAAGACCGTCGTGTTCCGCGGCCCGACCACACGCACCGTGATGCGGAATTGGCGTGAGCTGATGGACTCCAGCTGGTCTTCTTGGTCTTTGGCGCTGTTGGTGGCCGTGGTGGTCGGCAGGCGCACCAAGCACTCGCGCATGGGGTCGGTCACGGCCGCCACGTTGCACAAGCGTTCCACCACATACCGGACGTTGTGGTTCTCGATTGGGGTGGTTATGGCTCGCGCGTTGTCCCAGTTGATCTGCGGCAAACCCGCCCCATCGGCTGCCTGGGGGGTTGGCCAATACCAATTGCCCGCAGCGGTGTTTTCTGCGGCGAAGTCAGCCAAGTCTTGCACCGCTCGAAAGGCCTGATTCAACCCCACTTCAGAAGCCTGAATGGCACTGTCGCGCATGGCCGTGTTGCCGGCCGCAACGGTGGCGGAATCCAGATGGCGCGCCATGGCCAGCGCGCCCAACAGCATCACCGTCAGCAGGACCAGGACCACCACCATAGTGACGCCACGTTGGCATTGCGGATTTGCTTTCATCGCAAGCCCATCGCCACGTTGCGCAAAGGCACCACGATTTCACTGGAGCGATAACGCCAGCAGGTCCAGTCGGTCGGCAGGTTCTCGGCTGCGCGGGGCGGAAGAAACAGGCGCGGCTGGGAATCTGCCGGGGTGGCGTCGCAGTTGCCATTGGCATCGGGTTTCTGTCGCTGCGGGCTTCGCACCAGCAGGCCAATACGCAAGGCGCGCACCTGCGCCACGTTGGCGGCACCCAGCGAGGCAAAAGCGCCTTCGGGTTCTACCCAGTGCTCGATCGACGTGCTGCCCGCTGCCGCAGCGGCGATGCCATAACGGATACGAAAGGCCACGACATCGCGCGCGACAATGGCCGATGTGCCAGCTTGTGGCCTGTCCAGCAGAAGTTGCCCGTTAACCACGCGGTACCGGCTCCACTGCACTTTGCCCAGTTGGGTGACACGGGCGTCGGTGTTGAAACTGGCGGGAGATGCGAAGGCAGCACCGTTGCGCAGGCCTGTCGCTGCGAACTCAAGTTGAGGATACGGCTGCTCGGGTGTGCCCGGAGTCACGGCGGTCACGGTGCGCACCAGGCAGGGCCCTGCAGCGGCCGAACCTGGGGCTGGTGTCAGCAGGACGCTTGCTGTTTCTTTGGCGAGGTCCGTGTTCGAAACTGGTTCAAGGTTCACAGGGAGGTGGCTCTTCAGTGTTGCCGTCGTGCCGTCTGAAGCCTCATGCAAGCGCACGGTGGCGCCAGACTCCACACGCTCGGCGTACATCACATCAAGTTGGTCACTCGCGGTGCCACGCGTCACCTGTAGAGGTGAGAACGCAACGCCGTTTTGAACGGCTTGGTTGGTCACACTCAACTGCAAACTCGTGCACAGGCTCGCGCCCTCACCAAAAAAACCAAGCCCCGCTAAGGCCACGTCGTCGCGCATCACAGCCATCACCGAGTTGGTATTGGTCGCCACCGCGCTGACGCCCACGCCGGAGCGCTGCTGCGCGGTGAAGCTGATCGCTGCGCCCGTGGCTGCCAAGCCCACGAGCAAGGAGATAACCAGGCCAACCATCAGCTCGACGATGGATGCGCCGCGCTGGCGTCTTGCGGGCGACAAAAGGGCTCGGCGTTCAGCGCACATGGGTCACCGTCACCAGCCGCCGTGCGTCGGCATCCTGGTCTTTGCCGGTCCAGTTGATTTGTATCGTGATCCGCGTGCCGGCTGCTTCAGCCAAAGCCGTTACCGTCGCTGCCGAATATCCCGGCACACCCGTTGACACCAGAGTCATCCAATCGGTCGTCAAAGCACGCGCAGCGGCATTGGTGCAGGTTCCGGTGGCTGGCACCGTATAACAAGCCCAGCCAGCGGGGTCCAGAACGGCCATGCTCACCAGCTCATCAGCCAAGCGGTTAGCGTTCTGTCGGGCCATGGCGTCGGTGGACTGCGAGGTCATGCGGCCTTGAAAACGCGTCAGCGCCAACAAGCCAAAGGCCAAGATGGCCAAGGCAATGAGGGCGTCGATCATGCCCATGCCGCGTTGCGTGCGCGGCTTCATGGGCAGTTGTCCAAGCGGTTGGGACACAGGCGCACCGCGCCACCGCTGTCGAGTCGCAAGCCTGGGCAGCGCAAGTCGGCTGAGCAGCTAGAGCCGCTGATCATGAAATTGGGCGCCGGGATTTCGCCGGACGGTGTTGGTATTGGTCGCCCGTCGCTGCCCATATCCAGGTTGACATCGGCGGCCACTTGCACGGTGTTGGGTAAGGCGGTGGCACGAATCTCCGTTCCTGCTGCGCCGCCGACACTCATGTCACGCAATGACATGCTGCTGCCTGTTAGCGCCACGCGCACCCTGGCATTGCGCCTAATGGCTTCACTTTGCGCGTACAGCGTTTCAGCGAAGACCGCATTGGCAGCTTCGCGCAGGCGCGAGTTGGCGACGTAGTCGCCCAGAAATGGCGCGCCCACGCCCAGCAGCATGGCCGCAATGGCAATGCCGATCATCAACTCGATAAGGGTGAAGCCGCTCAGGTGTCGCACGTCTTGCCTCGGGTGCTCCAGCAATTGCCCGTGGGTGTGCCTTTGGGGTGCGCAGTGGTTGCGCGTACACCCTGGTGGTTGATGGTGTAGGTGTAGCCGGCCATGTTGCCGCTGCCGGTGGCTGTTGCCGTGAAGGTCTGACCGGCGGTGGTGCAAGTGATGGTGAACCCAGGTATGCCAGCGGGCACCGCCACGCCGCAGGTCGGGCTGGTGCCGTAGCTGCTCGCGTCCTGATAGCGCTGCTCCATGCGTGTGAAGTACGCGTTCAAGGCCTCTAACGCCGCAGGCACGCGGGCGCGCTGCGTGTAAGCCGAGTACGAGGGCAGCGCCACGCCCACCAGAATGCCCAGCACGGCCACGGTGATCATCAACTCAATGAGCGTGAAGCCTAGTTGAGCGTGACGAGCACCTCGGTGGCACAGTTGGCGGACAGACATCATGTTGCGCAGCTCCAGGAAAAGGCCGCACAGGGCCTCATCCCGTCATTCTGCGCAAGGGTGCTCGCACTGCAGCAAACAAGAAGCTGGCCAAACGTGCCCTAGTTCCGGTATTTGGCTTTGTCAAGCCCTGCCCCGGGTGCGGGGCCGCATTCGCGGGTCGTTTGGGCGCTGCGGAGCGTGACGAAAATCACACCCCGCGCAGAGGGCCTACCAGGCCGCGCCGAAGTGTTGACGCAGTTCGTCGATTTGAGCTTCGCTCAGTGGCGTCAGCGGTGACGAATGTTGCCGCGCCATCAAGTACAGCCGCGCGGTTTCTTCAAGTTCTTCAAGCACGGCACTGGCTTGCGCCGGAGACTGATGCCAAACGTTGGGCCCCAGGCGATCGAGCATGACGGCACGAATCGGGCTGCCAGCTGAAGCATGGAGCGCAATGCGTTGCGCCACACACTCAGCTGCCTTCGGGTCACCAGGGCGGTGGTAGGGAATCAAGGGCACATGGCCCACCTTCATGACAAAGTAGGGTGTGATGGGCGGCAGGATATCGGTCTCACTCCACACGCCTTGCAAGGTCAACGCCACCAAGTGGGTGCTGTGGGTGTGAATGACGCAGCGTGCGTCTGCAGCAGATTCATAGACACGGCGGTGCAGCGCCAAGGTCTTGCTTGCGCGATCACCAGCCAGTTGGCTGCCGTCCGCCGCCACGTGCGCCAAGCGCTGAGGCTTCAGCGCCCCCAAGCAGGCGTCGGTGGGTGTGATGAGAAAACTGCCGTCTTCCAGCTTGACGCTGATGTTGCCTGCAGTGGCGTGCACGTAGCCGCGCTCGAACAGCGACCGGCCCACACGGCAGATCTCTTCAGCCGCATCCTTGGTGATCGGATTGCGGCTCACAATTCTTTGCTTGGTAGCGTGATGCCCGGAAAGATCTTGATGACGGCGCTGTCGTCTTCACCGCCATGGCCAGCGGTCGACGCTTGCATGAACATCTGGTGCGCGGTGCTGCTCAATGGCAGCGGAAACTTGCTGCTGCGCGCCATGTCGAGCACCAGCCCGAGGTCTTTGACAAAGATGTCCACTGCAGACAGCGGTGTGAAGTCGCCAGCCAGCACATGGGCCATGCGGTTCTCAAACATCCAACTGTTGCCCGCGCTGTTGGTAATCACCTCATACAAGGCAGCGGGGTCAACACCTTCACGCAAGCCCAGCGCCATGGCCTCGGCTGCGGCAGCGATGTGCACACCCGCCAGCAATTGATTGAGTACCTTGACCTTGCTACCCGCGCCTGCCTGGTCGCCCAGTTTGTAGACCTTGGCAGCCATGGTCTCCAACACACCACCACAGCGGATGTAGGCTGCAGGGCGACCGGCAGTCATCATCGTCATCTGGCCAGCAGCGGCTTTGGCAGCACCGCCGGAAATAGGTGCATCCAGGTAGAGCAAGCCCATGGCCTCCAGCCGCTGCTCAAAACCGATAGAAACCTTGGGGTCCACGGTGGAGCACATGACAAACACGCTGCCTGGCTGCATGGCGGCCGCCACGCCACCGGTGCCAAACAACAGGTCTTCGGTTTGCGCGGCATTAACCACCACCGAGACGACCACATCGCTGCTGGCCGCCAGGCTGGCCGCCGATGCAGCGGCAACGCCGCCCTCTTTGGAAAAGTTTTGCGCAACGCCAGCGCGCACGTCAAAAACTTGCAAGTCAAAGCCGTGGCGGCGCACCGACTGAGCCATGCCTGAGCCCATGGCGCCGAGGCCAACCAGGCCCACGGAGGGCCGCACATGCTGTTGGAGAGTGTGAGCTTGGTTCATAGCCAGAAGTGTCGCCGAACTTCCGTGTGTCCGCATTGAAGGGGAAGCGTCCACGAGTTTGAACAGTGGGCGCTACTTCAGAACCGACAGCAAATTGTTGAAATCATCGGTCCAGGCCCGCAGCCCTGGTATCGCGGTGATGGGGCTGCTCACACCCGCCAGGCCCTGACGCTGCAAGGTGGCGGCCTCTTTGGCCACCAGCACCCAATCGGTCGCGCGCAGATCGGAGTTCTCAGCGTCGTCGTGCACCAGCACGGCCGCCAAGCCACGCGCAGCGGCAATGCGCTCCACCACAGGCGGCAGATTCAGAAAGCGGTTGGTCAAGTGGAAGGCCACCACACCCCCCTCGCGCACATGCCGCATGTACAGGTCCATGGCCTGGGTGGTGAGCAGGTGGGTGGGCACCGAGTCGCCGGAGAAAGCGTCAACCGCGAGCACATCGAAGCGCTGCGGCGCTTCACGCTCCAGCGCTAGCCGAGCATCCCCCAGCACCCTTTCGATCTGGGCGGATGAATCGGCCAAGAAGCTGAACTCCTGGTCCGCCAAGGCGAAGACTTCGGGGTTGATTTCGTACACACGGTAGACGTCGCCCGGGCGGCCATAGACCGCCAAAGTGCCAGCCCCCAAGCCGATCAAACCCACCCGGCACGCGCCAGGTTGCGCCGAAAGAATGGCGCACCCGACACCCGATGTCTGGCCGTAGTAGGTGGTGGGTTCACGCCGTCGCGCGACAGCCAGGTATTGCTCGCCATGCTTGACGGCGCCGTGATACATCTGGCGCACGTTGTCCGCAGGGTCGTCATGGCTCACGTCGGTTGTGCTGAGCGTGCCGTAGAAGTTGCGTGACATGACACGCGCGCCACTGGTGTTGTCTTGCACCTGCAAGCCGAGGCAAACCACCGCGCTGCACAGCATGATCGCGCTCGTCGCCAAACCGGCCAAGCTGGTTCGCCACAGAAGTGCTGCCAGCAGCGCCATCAAGACCAGGCCCATGCCCAATTCGTAGTACGCCGGCAGCAACATCGGCGCCAGCAGACCCACAGAGATGCCACCTAAGGCACCACCCAAGGACAGCATCAGGTAGAAGCGGGTGAGGTGCTGCGAGCCAGGTCGGCGCCGCGCCATCTCACCGTGCAACACCACGCACCACACAAACAAGCCACCCACGTAGATGGGCAAGGCCGTCTGCAAGCGGTGGCCCATATCCGACAGCAGCCCGTAGGCCGCCAGCACCAGCAACACCGCCCCAGCCGGGCGGAACAGCGCGCGGTGATACCAGCGGTCATTCTCAAAAGTCAGCACAAAACTGAACAGGTAAACCACCAAAGGCAGCACCCACAGGAAAGGCACAGACGCCACGTCTTGAGTGAGGTGGTTGGTCACCGCCAACAGCATCCAGGAACCCAAGGCCGGCAATGCCAGCCAAAGCGCATATTGCTGCCAACCCGGCGCCGTGTGGTCTTCGGCTACGTGGGCACTGTTGACCGCTGGTGCGGAAGGCGCCGGAACAGCCGCCGGCCAGCGCGCCACCGCGATAGCTGTCGCAGCGCAAAGCAAGGCGAAGATGACGTAGGCCCAGGACCAGCCGTGGGCTTGGACCAACAGGCTGGTTGTAGGTTCGATCAAGACCGGGTAGCTCAACAGCGACACCAGCGATGCCAGGTTAGACAACGCGAAATAGCGGTAGACCTGCGCGCCCAAAGGTGTGCGGGACACCCAGGACTGCACCAACGGCCCGGTAGTCGACAGCAGCAAATAGGGCAAACCGATGGTGGCCAGCAGCAGACCCAGGATCCACAGCGTCGGGTCTTCGGCACCCGTGGGCTTCCAGCGCGAATGGGTGACGATCGGCAAGAGCAGCAGACTCAAGACCAATAGGCCGATATGCAGACCCGCCTGCGCGCGGGGCGCCAGCTTGCGCGTCACCACATCCGCATAGAAGTAGCCGGCCAACAAGACAACCTGAAAGAACACCATGCAGATCGACCACACTGCCGCCGAGCCGCCGAACCACGGCAGGATCTGCTTGGCGATGAGCGGCTGCACCAGAAACAGCAAAAAGGCACTGGTGAAGATCGTGCCCGCAAACAGGAACTTCAGCCACGCCGCCGTGGATGCAGGCTCTGCAGCCCTCGGCTGCGGGTCTTTGGACTGGGTCATGGTGGCGAGATGAAGAGCTCAGGCCAGCGCCCGCGCAATGAACTGCCGCGAAACCTTGGTCTTGGGAACGGGAAAGTCAAACCAACGGCGCACATCATCATCCAGGCCAATGCCGTGCATGAAGTTGTAGACCGCTTTTTTCAAGCCGACGCCCAGGGCATCGTGGTCGGTGCCGGTGAGGTCGACAAAGCCAATGTCATTCTTTGCGAAGCCACCCGGCGGCAGCGGCAGCAGTGTGATGCCGTAGTCCTGCGGTCGCTGGCCGACGGGGGAATGCACCGTGCAAGCAAAGCGGTGGAAAAAGCCCGACTGGATGCAACCGGCCGCAAACAACTGCCGCACATATTCCAATGAGTCCACGGTGTCTTGCACCGTCTGTGTGGGGAAGCCGTACATCAGGTAGGCGTGCACCAAGATGCCCGCGTCGGCAAAGCCCTTGGTCACTCGCGCCACTTGTTCGACAGAAACACCCTTCTTCATCAGCGCCAACAAGCGATCAGAGGCGACTTCGAGCCCGCCGGAAATGGCGATGCAGCCGCTGTCGGCCAACTGCTGGCACAGCTGCGGCGTAAAGCTTTTTTCAAAGCGGATATTGCCCCACCAGCTAACGGCCACCTTGCGCTGCTGCAATTCAGCCGCCAGCGCCTTGAGCGATTTGGGCGGCGCAGCCTCATCTACAAAATGAAAGCCCGTCTGCCCGGTTTCGGCCACGATGGTTTCGATGCGGTCCACCAGCGTGATGGCGCTGGCCGCGTCATAGCGCGAGATGTAGTCCAAGCTCACATCGCAAAAGCTGCACTTCTTCCAGTAGCAGCCGTGTGCGACCGTCAGTTTGTTCCAGCGGCCATCGCTCCACAGCCGGTGCATGGGGTTGAGCATGTCCAGCAGCGAAAGATAGTTGCCCAGCGGCAGACCATCCCAGCTGGGCGTGCCGACGTCCTCGAAGGGCACATCCGGTTCGGCCCAATTGGTGTAGCGCACGGCGCCGTCCACGCGTGAAAAGGTGCGCACCAGCCGGCTGGCCGAACGCTCGCCACGCAGATGCTCCAGCAGCGCCAGCAGCGGGCGCTCGCCGGCGTCCACCGTGATGAAATCGAAAAAATCAAAGACCCGAGGCTCGGCCAGTTCACGCAGCTCGGTATTCACATAACCACCGCCCAACACGGTGACGATGGCGGGGTCAGAGGCCTTGATGCTCTGAGCGATGCGGAAGGCCGCATAGACCGAGCCCGGAAACGGCACCGACAGCAAGACCACTGCCGGCCGATGCCGCTCCAGCGCTTCAAGCGCAAGCTGGTGCAAGGTCTCATCAATGAGGTTGCGCGGAGCCGCCAGCGCCTGCGCCAAGGGCTCAAAAGTGGCTTGGCTTTGGGCCAGGCTTTCGGCATAACGTACAAACTCGAAACGGCTGTCCACCGCATCGCGCAGTACATCCGCCAGGTCGTTCAAGTACAGCGTGGCCAGGTGCCGAGCACGGTCTTGCACACCCAAGGCGCCGAAGGCCCAAGCCATGGGGTCGCCGCCGAACTCATCGTCCGGGTCAACATAAACGTCCAATGAAGCGAAGCGTGGCCCTTCGGGCAAGAACGCGCGGCTGACGATGCGGTGGGCCAGCGTTGAATCGCGACCCTGGATAAAAGCGATGGTGGCCGCGATGGTGGCCGCGTAGTGCGCAAAATGTTCAGTGAAGGCATGCACACTGGGCGTGTGCTGTTGAGCCGGTATCGCCAGAACTCGCGCATGCAATGCCGCCAGCCCTGTAGGCGAGAGCAGCTTCAAGGCCAATGCCAGTGCCAGATCTTCTTGTGTGGCCTGCACCCCCCGCGAGCGCAAGAACCCAGTGAGGTAAGCGGTGGAGGGGTACGGCGTATTGAGCTGCGTCATCGGCGGGATGAGCGACAGCACGCGGACTGTAGGCACCGGCATCTGGGGCGCCCGAATCAACCCGCCCGGTAAAGATCCAACAGCACCAGCCTGGCTTGCCGCTGGCCTACGGCGATGGCCAACATGTTGTTGAGCGCTTGCCACGCAGGCGCGCCCGTTACAAAGCGAACCGCTGTGCGAAAGACATATTCGCTTGGGGCTACGGCTTCGCCGCGCGCCAGGCGCGCCATCACCTCGGGCGGGCCGTGGCGCATGCCCGCACTGCGCACTTCAACGCGTGCGCCGTCGGTGAGCTGCAGCATGTAGTGCGCGTCCAACTCCAAGGTGCCGTCCGTGCGGTTCCATTGCCAGTCGGTGCCGCCGGGCACGATGTGGCCGTTCAAAGCGCCGCGCACGGTGCCGCCCAGCAGGGGTACGCAGCGCCGTTCACCCATGGGGGCCGGGCCGAGCGTCAGCAGTTCACTCACTTCGCATTCGATGCGGCAAAAGTGGGGCAGGCTCAATGTGTTTTCGGTGGCCACGGGGCTGGGCGGAAGCGGTTTCATTGGGGCACTTTCAAACTGAGGGCTGCGCCCAATGCTCTGGGCCATGGCTCGGGCTGGCTACCGCGCGCCCTTCAGCCTGCAACTTGAGCAAGTGCGCCAACAGCGAGCGGCGCGCCATGCGGTGCAGGTGCGGTGGCGTGTCGTCATAAACAGCCTGCACCAGCGCTTCTTCATCGGCCGGGCCCAGCCTCATCAGCGCTGCAACAACTTTGTCTTCTCTGCGCTGGCGATGCGCCAACAAAGCGCGCACCACGGCGTGGGGTTGCGCCACCAAGAAGCCGTGACCCGGTGCGAGCCATTCGAGGTCGATATCCAACAGCCTGCGCAGCGCTGAGAAATAGGCCGCCATGTCGCCATCGGGTGGGTTGATGACGACGGTGCTGCCTTGCATCACGTGGTCGCCCGTGAACAACAACTTTTCCTGCGGCAGCAGCCAGCAGAGGTGGTTGGATGCATGGCCTGGCGTGTGCAGCGCGATCAAGTCGGCGTCAGGCCCCAGGTGGATGTGCTCTTGGTCAATGGGCTCGGCTGCGGGTTCAAAGCTGCTGTCTTGCCCTTCTGCGTGCGCAGGCCTGCGGCCGAGCACGGGCGCACCAGTGGCCGCCGCCAGGGCACGCGCACCAGGCGAATGATCTTTGTGGGTGTGTGTGACGAGGATGCGCTCGATGGGGCCGGGCGCAGCGGCCAGCAAGGCTTGCAAATGGCTCTCGTCTGCAGGGCCTGGGTCGATGACAGTCCAACGGTTCACCGCAGGGTCACCCACCAAATAGCTGTTGGTGCCCGGCCCGGTCATCATGCCGGGGTTCGGCGCTGTCACACGAATGACACGGGGTGACAGGCGCACCGCGCGGCCGGGCTCGATATGCGCGAGCTGGTCGCCGCGCCCTTGCGGGTCCAAGCGCCCCAGCTCGGCCCAAGCCCACTCATCGGGCAGCACCACGGTGCGGCCTTTGGGCCCTGTCGCCATGCGCGGCATGTGCAAGGGAAATTCGCGCTGCGCTTGGGCATGCGCCAAGGCTTCGTCGACGCTCTCAAAGCGCGCCAGCTGCTGCAAGGTGCGCCGCGTCACGGGCAGCAGCTTCAAGCCGCGCTCGGCCTCCAGCGCTTGCTGCGGTGTCAGCCACATCAGCTCCACGGCCTCGCCGCCATCGGCCTCAGCAACCTGGCCCTCGGGCGCGCGCGCGATGAAAAACCGGGTGTCGAAGCGTTTGGGGTTGCCGGGTGGCGTGAGCCAGTGGCTCCAATAGTGCCAACCGCTGATGTCAAAGGTCAGGCCCAGTTCTTCACACAGTGCATGCAGGGGCCGCTCGCCGCGCTGCATGGGTTCGCGCCATTCAGCATGGGCCAGCGCCATGTTTTCCGGGCGAGCTGCGCTGTGGGTAAACAGCAGGCCCACTTCTTCAAAGCTTTCGCGAACAGCCGCCACGAGGTAGTCCAGGCCGCCTTCGGCCAGGTTCATGCGTGCGCTGATCGCTTCATCCGACCAGCCCAGGCAGTGAGCGTGGCCCCGGCGATCCCCCGCGTCCAAAACACCGCCGGGAAAAACGGCGGCGCCACTGCGCAAATCGCCATCGCGCTCTGCACGCCGCAGCATCAAAACCTCGACACCGCTGCCGGACAAGTCACGCAGCACGATTACTGAAGCGGCTTTGCGTGCACCCGCAAAGACATCGAAGGGTTCGGACTGTTGCGAGCTCATGCGGGCTGGTTCAATCAAGAGCGGCCCAGACCCAACAGGGCAGGCAGTTCGGTGATGCGATTGATGTGAAATTCGGCCGGCAGACTGCGTGGGTCTTGGCCTTCGTTGTAGCCATAGGGCAAACAAGCCGCGCGCATGCCGGCCGCGCGCGCAGCCATCACGTCGTTGACCGAATCGCCCACCATCACGGTGTCTTCAGGACCGTGGCCCAATTGGCTGGCCGCGAACAGCAGCGGCATGGGGTCGGGTTTGCGCTTTTCGCAAGTGTCGCCGCCCACCACCAACCGGAACCAGCCAGCCATGCCGCGCATGTGCAGCAAAGTTTGAGCAAAGCGCTGCTGCTTGTTGGTGACGATGGCCATCGGCAAACCCATGGCGTGCAGGCGCTGCAGGCCCTCCATCACGCCGGCATAAGGCTGGGCGGCGGTTTCGTTTCGCTCTTGGATATCGCCGTAATGGAAAAAAAACGCTTCCAGCACTTGCGCTTGACTCTGCTCGTCCAGGGGCAGCTTCAAGGCTGCTGCGGCGCGCGCAACCAGGGTCGGCGCGCCACGGCCAATCATGGTGCGCACCTGCGCCACCGTGGGCGCAGGCAATTGGTGGTCAGCCAAAGCGCGCTGCAGCGCCAGCGTCATGTCTTGCGCGGTGTCCAGCAGGGTACCGTCCAAATCGAACAGCAAGGCACGCACCGGCTGCGCTTTGGCGCCTGCTGGCGCGACATGCTGCGAATTCAAGTTCAGTCCAAGCCCAGCTTGATGCGCTTGGCCACGTCGCCCCACTTTTTCGAGTCCGCAGCCAGCACAGCAGCCGACTGTGCAGAACCCAGCCCCACGACCGTCTGGTCGCCAGCGCGCAGCCTGTCTTGCACGTCAGGTGTCTTCAGCGCATCAACAAAAACTTGGCGCATGCGCTCAACCACCGGTGCCGGCGTGCCCTTGGGCGCAAACATCACCAGCGAGAAGTCGGCTTCATAACCGGTTACGCCTGCCTCGGCCAAGGTGGGCACATCGGGCAAGGTGGCTGCGCGTTTGCTGCCAGAAACACCCAGCGCCACCAGTTTTCCGCTGCGCACATGCGGCAACACGGTAGGCCCTGCGAGCAAGCCACACGGCACTTGGTTGCCCAACACATCCTGCGTTGCAGGCGCCGGCCCTTTGTAGGGCACATGCGACATCTCGAAGCCCGCCATGTATTGCAGCAGCTCCATAGACAAATGCCCTGGCACGCCAGCACCACCAGATGCGTAGCTCAACTTTTCAGCCTTGGCTTTGGCCACCAGCTCTTTCAGGCTTTTCACGCCGAGCGCCGGGTTGCAAACCAGTGTTTGGCTGAACTGCGTGGCCACCGTTACGGGGATGACATCGTCCAGCTTGTAGCCCAGTTGTTTGTAGACATGCGGGTTCACAGTGACGAGCGAATCAGTTCCCCAAATCCAGGTGTAGCCATCGGGCGCAGCGCGGGCGCCTTCGGCCATTCCGAGATTGCCGCCGGCACCACCGCGGTTTTCGATGACGATGGTCTGTTTCAGCGCGACCTGCATCTTCTCGGCCGCCAAGCGCATCACGATGTCACTGGGCCCACCGGGCGGGAACGGCAGGATCACCTTGATAGGCTTTTCAGGCCAGGTCCCAGCCCCCGCCGCCTGAGACCACGCCGCACCGGCGCTCAGCTGCAAGATCATGGCTGCCAGGCCGCACAACGCATGTCGTTTTGATATGGTCATCTTGTTTCCCACAAGCGATGTCAAACCGTGAACATCAGCATCGAACCCTCACTCACCTCACTTCACACGCACAAGGTGCTGACCGATTTGGTGTTGAGGTAAGCCTCCAGCGCCTCTGGGCCGCCTTCGCTGCCGTAGCCGGAATCTTTAATGCCGCCAAAGGGCATTTCAGGCCATGCCAAGGCCGGCTGGTTGATCCACAACATGCCCACTTGCAGGTTCTCAGTGATGGTGTGCGCTGTTTTCAGGGAGCTGGTAAAGGCATAACCAGCCAATCCGAAGGGCAGGCGGTTGGCTTCGGCCAACATCTCGTCCAGCGTGTCAAAACCACGCACGGCAGCGATGGGGCCAAAAGGTTCCTCATTGAACACCAGGCTGTCACCAGGCACATTCACCAGCACCGTGGGCGCAAAGAAATAACCGCCGGCGCCGATCCGCTCACCGCCCGTAGCCACTTCGGCACCGCGCTGCGCCGCGTCGTCCACCAGGCGCTGCATCGCACCCAGGCGCCGCGAGTTGGCCAGCGGGCCCATGGTGATGCCCTTCTCCAGGCCGTCGCCCACTTTCAAGGCCTTGGTCGCGGCAACCATGCCGTCCACAAACTGCTGGCGCACGCTGTTTGCAACCAGAAAGCGCGTCGGCGAAATGCATACTTGGCCGGCATTGCGGTACTTGGCCCCTGCTGCAATCTTGGCTGCGCGCGGCACATCGGCATCTTCAGCAATGATCACTGGGGCGTGACCACCCAGTTCCATGGTCACGCGCTTCATGTGCAGCCCGGCCAGCGCGGCCAGTTGCTTGCCCACAGGCGTGCTGCCGGTAAAAGTGATTTTGCGGATGACCGGGTGCGGAATCAGGTACTCGCTGATTTCCGACGGCGTGCCATACAGCAAGCCGACGACCCCGGGCGGAATGCCGGCGTCCACAAAAGCGCGCACCAGCTCAGCGGGTGAAGCAGGCGTTTCTTCCGGTGCCTTGACGATGATGGAGCAGCCTGTGGCCAGCGCACCGCACATCTTGCGCACCACTTGGTTGATAGGAAAGTTCCAGGGCGTGAAGGCTGCGACAGGGCCTACTGGCTCTTTGTACACCTGCTGCAAGGTGTTAGCCATGCGCGGCTGCACGATACGGCCATAAACACGCCGGCCTTCTTCGGCAAAGGTTTCGATGATGTCCGCGGCAAACAGGGTTTCGGCCTTGGCTTCGGACAGGGGCTTCCCTTGTTCCAGCGTCATCAGGTGGGCGATGCCCTCTGCACGCTCTCGCAGCAGGCGCGCCGCTTCGCGCATCAGGCGCGCACGCTCGGCGGCGGGTGTTTTACGCCAGACTTCAAAGCCTTTAACGGTCGCTGCCAGCGCGTCGTCGCAATCGGCCTTGCGGGCGTGGGCCACGGAGCCTACGCGCTCGCCCGTGGCAGGGTTCAACACGGCCAAGGTCTCGCCAGCGCGGGCGTCGCGCCAGGTGTTGTCAATCAACAGCTGTACATGCGGGTAGGTCGTCGTGCTCATGCAATGGCCCAGTCAATGGATGTCGGAAAGTAAAACAGGCCCACACCACGGCGGGCCATCGGATGGACGCATTGTGCGTCCTGCCGCAAGCCTATGCAGCGAGTGCGCGCTTCAACGCCGCCGCGCAGAGGTCCACCGCTGTGTTGGCCTCAGCCAGCACGCGGCCCATGGTTATAAACCCATGTATTTGTCGCTCGAAGCAGACGTACTGCGCGGGCACACCGGCTGCGGAAAGCACGTCGGCATACTGCCGGCCCTCATCACGCAAGGGGTCGTAGCCGGCAGTCAACACCAAAGCCGGAGGCAGGCCAGCGTGGTTGCTGGCCAGAAGGGGCGAAGCACGCCAGTCGGCCCATTGCGCTGGGTCTGCGATGTACTGCGCGCGGTACCAAGCGATGGAGTCGCTGGTGAGCAAATAGCCCTGCCCGTTGACGGTGTGCGACGGCGCCACGGCGCGCATGTCGGTCGCCGGGTAGATGAGCAATTGAAAGGCCGGTAGAGCTTCACCGGCATCGCGCAACAGCAGGCACACCGCCGCCGCCAGGTTGCCACCGGCGCTGTCGCCACCAACCGCCAGGCGGCGCGCATCCACGCCCAATTCCACCGCGTGGTCGCGCACGTGGCGCGCGGCCGCCACGCAGTCGTCCACGGCTGCAGGGAACCGGTGTTCGGGCCCCATGCGGTAGTCCACCGAGACCACCACGCAGTGCGCGCCCAAAGCCAATTGCCGGCACAACACGTCGTGGGTGTCGCGGTCACCAATTGTCCAGCCGCCACCGTGAAAGTAGACCAACACCGGCATGACTTGTGCCGATGGAGTGGGCGGCCGGAAACTGCGCATGGGAACACCGCCGCCCACGAAGTCGTGCACCTCGGCCAGGGCCGGTGCATCAGGCTGTGTGAAGCCGCGCCGCTCGCGGTACAGCCGCCGCGCCTCCGCCGGCGACAGCGTGTGCGTCGGCGGTACGCCCTTCTCGATCATCAAGTCCATCAGGGCGCGCGCTTGGGGATCCAGCATGATGAATGACTCACTCGGTGGCGATCACCAAACGTTACCAAATGATGCGCGCTTTGCTGCTCAAATTTTTGGGGGCAAGGGCCTGTTTAAGCTACATCGCCGCCACGGTGTCGCGAATGAGATGGCCTGAAATCGAAAAGCGCGGCGGAATGTTCGGCAGTGCGTCGATGGGGAACCACTGCGCGTCAGCAATCTCGCCTTCTTGCGGCACGATATCGCCGCTGACCCAGCGCGCCGTGAAGGCGATCATCAAGCTGTTGGGAAAGGGCCAGCTTTGGCTGCCGAAGTAGCGCAACTCGTCAACCTGCACACCTACTTCCTCGGCCACCTCGCGGTGGATGCATTGTTCGATGGATTCGCCGGCTTCAACAAAACCAGCCAGCGCGCTGTACATCTGATTAACAAAGTGCGGCGCACGCGCCAGCAGCACTTCACCCGGGCGCCACACCAGCGCCATCATGGCCGGGTTGATGCGCGGGTAGGCTGTCAAGCCACAAGCAGGGCAACGGCGCGCCCGCTCACCATTCTGGTGCTCGGTGGGTGTGCCGCAAGCACCGCAGAAGCGGTGCGTGCGGTCCCACTCCAGCACCTGAGCCGCGCGGCCCGCCAAGCCGCCCAGCGCGGCGGGCAGACTCATCATGGCGGCGCGCAGCGGCACCGCGCGCCAGCCTGGCGGCGTTTCGGCCACCTTTTGTGCCCAGCAATCCAGGCCGTCCAGCTGGCCCAGGTAATGACGGTGCTGCACCACCTGCGGCCAAGAGTCACCCGGCAGCGGCGCGAACAAGGCGTCGTCAGGCTCGGGCACCAGCAGCTTGCCTTCAATGAAGCTCAG
This sequence comes from Rubrivivax sp., assembly GCA_965249635.1. Lineage (GTDB taxonomy): Bacteria > Pseudomonadota > Gammaproteobacteria > Burkholderiales > Burkholderiaceae_C > Rubrivivax. The sequence continues at coordinate 2,912,112 of OZ252249.1, forward strand.
GCTCCAATGGTGCGCAGTGGCAAGGCCCGTAGGTTCGATGGCTGGCGTGAAATGCATGGTGGCAGGTGTGGCTCGGCAAACCGCAAGTATTCCATTGCCGGTGGGTTTGCGCTGCAGGCGGTTTTACCTTCTCCAACATCAAGTCTGCGCAAGCGCCGCCGATAATCACTGACGCTGCGCCTGATGGCATGGCGCACTGGAACCCAAGCCTCGCCGTCCCTCCCTGTCAAACCCCAACAATGACCAGTGCCACTCACGGCCCCCATTCACCGCCTGCGGTAAGCAGGCCCGGATTGGGCGGTCTCTTCAAAGAGCTTGCGCCCGCCGAGCTTGCATCGTTGCTCTTGCTCGCCGCCGGCTTTCTCGCGATGTTCGTGCCGGCCTATTTGCGTTTGGCCGAAACGACTTGGACCACTGACGAACAAGGGCACGGGCCGCTGGTGCTGGCGGTCAGCTTCTGGCTGATGTTCAGGCAGATGGGGCGTCTGCGAGCACTTGAAAGCCAACCCGCCACATGGGCCGGCGGCCTGTTGCTGGCACTGGGCCTGCTGAGCTACGTTGCAGGACACGCGCAGCACATCGGCTTGCTGGGCGTGGGCGCGCAAATTCCTGTGCTCATGGGTTTGATCCTGCTGTTCAAAGGCTGGGCTGGCGTTCGCCTGATGGGCTTTGCGCTGTTCTTCCTGTTTTTTATGTGTCCACTGCCCGGCGACCTGGTCGCTTACGCAACAGGACCGCTCAAGTCGGCCGTCTCGGCTGCTGCCGCCAACTTGCTTCACGCTGCGGGCTACCCTGTTGGCCGCGCAGGGGTGTTGTTGTACGTCGGCCCCTACCAGCTGCTGGTTGCAGATGCCTGTGCAGGCCTGAACTCGATGTTCACGCTCGAGGCCATGGGCCTGCTCTACCTCAACCTCATGAACTACACCGCCGTCAGGCGCAATGTGGTTCTTGCTCTGGCCATCATCCCCATCAGTTTTTGCGCCAACGTCGTACGGGTTTGTGTGCTGGTGCTGGTCACTTATCACTTTGGCGACGAGGCTGGGCAGGGCTTCTTGCACGGTTTTTCCGGCGCCGTACTCTTTGCTGTTGCGCTGTTCATGATCAAGGTTTTTGACAGCGCGATTGGCAGCCGAGTGGGCGGTGCACCATGAAATACGCGCTTCCGACCCGCCGCGCCGCGCTGCTCGCAATCAGCATGCTGGGGGCCGCCGCTACGGCCCAGCGCCTGACCCCAAAGGACCGCTCCAAAGAACCGTTGACGCTCTCTTTGGAACATCTGGTGCCACAGAGCTTCGGCGAATGGAAAATTGACTCGAACCACAAACCCGTGGCCTTGGCCACGGAGGCCGATGACGCTGTTTACGGGGTTTACGACGCCGTACTGGCACGCAGTTACATGAACAGCAAGGGCCAGTTAGTCATGCTGTCGGTGGGCTACTCACGCCAACCCGGCGGCGTGCAGAAACCGCATTGGCAAGAAAACTGCTACCGAACCCAAGGATATAAAGTTTCCGAGTTGACACGCAGTGCGCAGCCCGTCGCCGGCCGAAATATTCCGATCACACGTATGCTGGCAGTCAACGGCAGCCGTTCAGAGCCTGTCACCTATTGGCTCACTTTGGGGCCTACCGTGGTTGCTGACCGCTGGGATCGCCTTTTCAGGCTGCTGGCCATGGGCGTCACCGGCGAACCCGCTGACGGCTTTCTCGTGCGAATTTCAAATATTTCGCGCGACGCCCAGGCTTCATACGCCCTGCATATGGCATTCGCGCAAGACATGTTGGGTGCCATTGCGGTAGGTGAACGCAGGCTGCTTGTCGGGGCTGGTTGAGTGTTCAGCGGCCCGAGTGCTGCGCTTCAAGCAAGCCTTGCGCCGCAGCAATCCTGCTCAAGTCGTCTTGGCGGCACGCCGATACAGCGTCATACGCTCGCGCGTTGTTTCGTACGTTAGCCGAAAAACCGTCACTTACGGCGATCGGCTAGTCAGCGCCGAAGCTTCGCGCGTCACGCAAATGACGCAGCGAAGCCGCCATGCACCTGACCAAGACCCAACAAGAAACTTCGGAACCGACAGAGCGGCGCCCAATCGGATCTGGCTTACACCTTCACACACCCCTGCCGCGCGTGCTGATCGTGGCGGATAACGCCTCGGCGCGTCTTGGGGGCGAGGCGGTCCTTCCGGTACACCACTTCGCCCAGCTTCTGAAGCTGGGCGCCGAAGTTCATCTGATTACGCATGCCAGAAACCGCGCGGAGATCTCGACGCGCTTCGCCCATGCGATAGATCGAATCCAGTTCGTCCCCGACACCCGAGCCCTGCAGCTGCTGCATAGGCTCAGCCTCAAACTTCCCAGGCGCATCGCGGAGGCGACCCTTGGCATGATGATGCGGATGCTGTCCCAGCGCGAAGCACGGCGCATGGCACGCGAAACCATCGTGCGCCACCGCATCGACGTCATTCATCAGCCAACACCCGTTTCGCCCAAAGAGCCCTCCCTGTTGGGTAACTTGGGCGTGCCGCTGGTCATCGGCCCGATGAATGGCGGCATGACCTACGCACCAGGCTTCTCAAGGCTCGAAACACCGCTGTCGCGCATCTTCATCGCGGTCGCCCGCAGCCTGTCGAATCTGGTGCATGTCGCCATTGACGGCAAGCGCCGAGCGGCCGTCTTGCTGGTCTCGAACGAGCGTACGAAGCAGGCGCTTCCCAGGGGATGTCAAGGCACGGTGGTGGAACTCGTCGAAAACGGTGTTGACCTGGATCTCTTTAGCTCGCGTGCACAACCCCGCCGGCGAAGCCGTTCACAAGATCAGCTGCGTTTGATCTTTGTCGGCAGGCTGGTCGATTGGAAGGCCTTGGACGTTGTCCTGGATGCCATGGCTGCCCTCGGCGAAGACCAGGCCATTCATTTGAACGTTGTCGGCGACGGCCCCATGCGAGCCAGCTGGGCCCAACGGGCCGATGACCTGGGTTTGGCGCACCACGTTTCATTTCTTGGCCAATTGCCGCAAAGCGACGTTCCGCAATTTCTGCTTCAGTCGGACGTCTTGGTCTTGCCGAGCGTGTACGAATGCGGCGGCGCTGTGGTCTTGGAAGCCATGGCCATGGGACTACCCGTCATCGCGACCGATTGGGGCGGCCCGGCCGACTATCTGTCGCAGGAGACTGGGATTTTGGTTTCTGCCACAAGCCGCGCTTCTCTCGTGGACGGGTTCAGCAAGGCCATTTTGAAGCTGGCCCAAGAACCCCAATTGGCCGCTCAGTTCGGCGCCCGCGCTCGCCAGCTCATTCGAGACGAATACTCGTGGCATCAGAAGTGCCAAACGATGTTAGGGGTCTATCAAATTGCAATGGGCGCGCAGCCGGCTTCGTTCGCCATGCCGAGCGCCAGCGAGAACGACGAACTTGGGAACATCAGTTTCGAAGAGCCGAGTGGCGCAGCGAAAGCCACCGGACCCGCGCCCATGCCGATACCCACGGCTAAGCCCAAGCAGCACAGAACATTGGAAGAGCAAGCCTGAGCCCCTATTTGCGCAGTGCCGGCCTCACGGGCCACTCGCTACTTCGCTTTTGCTACTCCGCCTTGATATTCGCCCGCGCAATCAGCGCCTTCCAGTTTTCGTGTTCGTCACGGTAGAGCTTGCCAAACTGTTCAGATGAGCCACCCAGTGGCTCGGCACCGAAGTTGCCCATGCGCTCCACCACATCGGGCATGCGCACGATGGCGTTCAGCTCCCGGTTCAGGCGCTGAACCACCTCCGGCGGGGCGCCCGGCGGCGCAAAAAAGCCGAACCAGTTGGCCAGCACCAGATTGGGTACGCCGGCTTCCGCCATGGTCGGTACGTCCGGCAGGGATGACGAACGCTTGGCCCCCGTCACTGCCAGCGCACGCACTTTGCCGTCCTTGATGTGCGGCTGTGCTGACACGATGCTGTCCATCAGGAAGGCAATTTGCCCGGCCACCAGGTCGGTGATCACCAGTCCCGTGCCACGGTAGGGGATGTGCACCACAAACAAGCTGCCTGCGCGCCACTTGAACATTTCTGCAGACAAGTGCGGGTAGGTGCCAATGCCGCTGGAGCCAAAGTTGAACTTGCCGGGGTTCTTCTTGAGTAAATCAACCAGCTCGCGCGTGTTTTGGGCTGGAAAGTTCTTGCCCACGACCAGCACGCTGGGCGCCAGCGCAACCGAGCCGATGGGCGTGAAGTCGCGAAACGCGTCGTAAGGCAGCTTGGCGTTCAGCGCCGGGCCGATAGAGTGCGTTGAGCTGGTGGACAAGAGAATCGTGTAGCCATCAGCGGGCGCCTTGGCCACGATGTCAGCACCCAATGAGCCGCCGGCGCCGGGTTTGTTATCCACCACCACCTGCTGGCCCAGCGCAGCGCTCAGCTTTTGCGCCACCAAGCGCCCGATGATGTCGGTGGCACCGCCTGCTGGAAACGGAACAACCAGCCGTACCGGTTTGTTGGGCCAGCTCTGGGAGAAGGCAGCCACCGGCCAGGCCAAAACGAGCGCCGCAGTTGCAAAGAGACTGCCAATCAGGCGTTTCATGTCGTAGTCCTCATGTGTAGCGCATCCTAAAGACAGGACGCCAATCCTTGGCCCCAAAGGCGATTTCTAAATTCTTTGAACTGTATGGATTTTGGGCCCTGTCGCGATTGCCGGCCGCCAACCCGCACTAACAGGTCGGCCTGTTCAAGCAGTATCCTGTCATGGCCCGACAAAACTACCTCGAAAGATCCGTGCATGAAACGCTACAAACTCTTCAGCCTGGGCACCCTTTTGTCTGCCTCCCTGGCCTTCTTCAGCTGGGCGCCGGCGCAGGCCGTTGAGATTGCTGGGGCCAAACTTGACGACAGCGTGAAAGTCGCCGGTAAGGACCTCAAGCTCAACGGTGCTGTGCTGCGCACACGCGTCGTATTTAAGGTCTATGCCATGGGCCTGTACCTGGGCAAGAAAGAAACCACGCCCGAGGCGGTACTTGCTTCGGCCGGACCGCGCCGCGTCACCTTGGTCATGCTGCGCGACATCTCAGGCGACGACCTGAGCCAAGCCTTCACGGCAGGCATCAATTCCAACTCGGACTTGGCTGAGAAGGGCAAGATCGCCCCTCAGATGACCAAGTTCAGCAATATGTTTATTGGGGTGGGCAGCCTGAAAAAAGGCGATTCCATCAACCTGGACTGGGTGCCTGAAAAAGGAACCTTGGTTGAATTGAATGGCAAGAGTCTCGCTGAACCGCTGCCCGACCAGGTGTTCTACAACGCTGTTCTCAAAATCTGGATTGGCGACAAGCCAGCAGACTCATCGCTCAAGCCCCACCTGCTGGGTGCCAAGTTCGACGGCTGAACAATCAGTTGGGATAACGCTCTCGCGTGCTGGCAACGGCACGCGCCAGCAGTTCTTCCAGCACCGGCTGCTGGATGTCGGCCAATCGCTTCACGTACAAGCAGGCCTTGGCCATCTTGTGCCGCCCTAACTGGGCCAGCAGCTCGTCGGCGCCTTCAAAGCCGGCCACCACATAGATACTGATGTCGCCCTTGCGCGATGAAAAGCCGATGACGCAGGCGTCGCCTTCGTGCCCACTGGCATAGCGGTAGTGGTACTGGTCGAAACCAACGATGCTGGCACCCCACATCACGGGCTTGCAGGCGGTGACCCGGCTCATGATCTCGATCAATTGCCGGCAGTCTGCGCGCCGCGCCTCGTCGGCTATGGTGCCCAGGTAGCTGTCTACGCTGACATCGGTGGGTTTGGTTTTGGCTTCGGCCACGGCGCGCTCACTTGGCGTGTTGGGCCTTGTAGGCCGCGACGGCTGGAAGAAACTCTTTGCGCCGCTCCAAGCTGTCCTGCGGCCAGTAGTCTTTGAGCGGGTAAAACTCCGGCACGGCCGGCGTGCCGGCCGGCAGCGTCAGCCAGGGCTGTTTGGTCGACGTGAAGATGTGAATGTCCGGCGGCAGCAGGTTGGGGTTGTCCAACGTACCCACGCGTACAAACTTCACCACCGGCCCCGAGCCCGCATAGTTGCTCCACACGGCCACCTTGCAGGTGGGGCAGCGCGCAATCTTCTGGCCCGCACCGCTGTCGGACGGCGTATCCACGACTTCCGGCGGCTCCATCAGGTTGAGCACGCGGTCGCCTTCGATCATCGCGTTCAGCGCGAACGCCGTGCCTGTTTCACGCTGGCACCATCGGCAGTGGCAGGCGTGCACAAACAGTGGACGGCTCGTCATGCGGTAGCGGATGGTTTTGCAGTCGCAACCACCCTCGGCGGGAAAGCTCTGTTCAGCGTTCATAGATGTCTTTCAAGCCGGTACCGCACCGTCAACTGACGATGCCCAGGTGCCAAGGCACGAATTCATGGTCGCCAAGACCCAGCAATTCACTCTTGCTGCGGTCGCCTGAAGCGCAGCGCAGGATGTGTTCAAAGATGGCCTGTCCCATCTCGGGCACGCTCAGTTCGCCATCCAGCACGCGGCCGCAGTTGATGTCCATGTCTTCTTCCAGGCGCTGGTACATGGGCGTGTTACTGGCCAGCTTCAACGTGGGGGCGGGTTTGCTGCCGAACATGCTGCCCCGCCCGGTCGTGAAGCAGATGATGTTGGCGCCGCTGGCAATCTGCCCCGTGGTGGCCACAGGGTCGTAGCCGGGCGAGTCCATGAAGACAAAGCCATGCTGGGTGATGGGCTCGGCATAACGGTAAACCTCCATCAAGGGCGTGGTGCCGCCCTTCATGGCGCTGCCCAGGCTCTTTTCGAATATGTTGGCCAGGCCCCCGGCCTGGTTGCCCGCCCCCACCACGCCATTGAACTGCGCGTTGTGGCCGCGCGTGTATTCGGCCCACCAGGCCAGGCGGTCGAGCAGCTTCTGCCCCACGGCAGGGCTGATGGCGCGGCGCGTGAGCATGTTTTCAACACCGTGGATCTCCGGCGTTTCACTCAGCACAGCCGTGCCACCGTGGCGCACCAGGATGTCCATGGCTGCACCCAGCGCAGGGTTGCAGCTGATGCCGGAAAAGCCGTCGCTGCCGCCACACTCCAGGCCCACCATCAGGTGCTCCGCACTCACAGGCTGACGTTTGACATCATTGGCCTGCGGCAGCATGGCTTCCACCGCCGCCACGCCGGCCGCTATGGTCGCGCGCGTGCCGCCCGTGTCCTGCATCACGAAGCTCTTGAAGCGCGGGCCTGGCTCCAGCCCTTGGCTTTGCAGCAGGTCGGCCACCTGATTGCGTTCGCAGCCCAGGCCCACCAGCAGCACGCCGGCCAGATTGGCGTGGCGCGCGTAACCGGCGATGGTGCGGCGCAGCAAGTCGAAATGCTCGCTGGGGCTGCTCATGCCGCAGCCACTGGTCTGCGCAAAGGCCACGACCCCGTCGATATTCGGAAAGGCTGCCAGGCGCTCGGGCGTGAAATGCGCCGCGATGCGGTGAATCACCGTGCTGGAGCAGTTCACGCTGGACAGAATGCCGATGTAGTTGCGGGTGCCCACGCGGCCGTTCTCCCGCACGAAGCCCATGAAACGCGCGCGTTGCGCCTGCGGCACGAACGCCACCGGCTGGACGTCCACCCCAAAGGCCGGGTCGCGGTACTCGTCCACCAGCTCGAGGTTGTGGCTGTGCACATGTTCACCCGCCGCGATGGCGCGTGTGGCGGCGCCGATCACGGTGTCGAACTTGCGCACACGCTCCCCCGCCGGAATTGCATGAGACGCAATCTTGTGCCCCGCCGGCACTTGCGCTTTCAAGCGCAGGCCAAACTCGGGCAGCTCGCGTCCCAGCGCCAGTGCCTCGCGCGCGACGAGCACGTTGTCATTGGCGTGCAGGCGGATCAGTGGTGAAGTCATGTGCAGCAGACGAATCAAGACTTCAGCAGCTCTTTGAGTTTCAGGCGATCGATCAGCTGCGTTTCTTTGCCATAGACGCCGCGCGCATATTGGTCATAGTCGGGCCCATCCAGGTACATCACGGGCGCGTCAATCTTGTCGCAGGCGGCCTTGAATTCCGGGCTGTTGGTGGCAGCCTTGAAGGCCTGGCGCAAGCGCGCTTCCACGGCGGCCGGCAAGCCCTTGGGCGCGCCGACGCCGTTGGGCGCTGCCACCACCACGTCGAAACCCTGCTCTTTCAGCGTAGGCACATCCGGAAAATCCACCGTGCGCCTTTCGCCCCAGGTGGCCAGCAGACGCAGCTTGCCGCTCTTGACGTGGGGCGCCCAGCTGCTGCTGTCCACCAACACATCCAGTTGCCCGCCCAGCACGTCTTGCAGGGCTGGCGCGCCGCCTTTGTAGGGCACGTGGTTCATCTGTGCGCCGGCGGCATACAAAAACTCTTCCATGCCCACGTGGGTGGCGCCGCCAACACCACTGTGCGCGTAGGGCAGCTTGCCGGGCGCAGCTTTGGCAGCGGCCACCAGGTCGCGCAGAGACTTGTAGGCTGACTCCGCACGCACCGCAATGCCGAAGGTCTGGCCTGAAGTCCGCGCCAGATAGGTGATGTCTTTCAACGGGTCGATGGCCACACTGCCGAGCTGCGAAAAGCGGGTAACCGAAATCGGAATTTGCCCGATCGTGTAGCCATCCGGCTTGGCTGACACCATGCTCTTCAGGCCCAACATACCCGATGCGCCGGCCTTGTTTTCGCACACGATGGTTTGCCCCAGCTCGCGGCCCGCCGCCAGGCACAAAGCGCGCATGGTGCTGTCGGCCGTGCCACCCGCTGGCCAGGGAATGATAAAGGTGATGGGCCGCTCGGGCCAGGCTTGAGCCACGGCTGCGCGCGGTGCGGCCAGCGTCGCGAGGCTGGCCAGGACGATCTGTCGGCGTTGGGTATTCATGCAACGGTCTCCTTCGATGAGTTCTTAAGAATATTGCCGGGGCAGAACCCCGCAAGCGCCTATTCTCTGCGGCTCTTCATGAGCGTCTCGAGTTCGCCCAGTTTGAGAAGGATCGCCTTGAGCACCAGCAAGCTTTCATCGCCGGCAGCAGGCGTTTCTACACGATGCGGCGCACCACGCTTGAGCACTTCGCGCCGCGCCAGGATCTGGCTGCGAAAGTCGTGCGCGCGCTCAATGCCAACCAGTTTCATGTCGTGCGCCTGCCCAGCGCTCTGGCCGGCCGTCTCGAACTTCAAGATACTCAAGTTGAACCGCTTGAGCACAGGCCCTTCGATGAAAGTGACGTCTTGGATGTTCTCTAGCGGAATGGTTTTTTCCACCTGGAACAGGATGCCTTTTCGGTAGCGCAAGGTTTGCGTCGACAGCTCACATTCCAGCCGGTGAAAGTAGTGCCGCGCCCACCACTGCCCCAGGCCGCAGAACCACAGCAACGCCACCGGCAACAAGACCACCGTGACCGCCATCTGCAGGCCGATGGTGACGACCAGGTAAGGGCGGATCAGCGGGTTGAAGGTGGCGCGCAGCGCCGTCTCGGGAACCGGTGGTGGCATCGTGAAGCTTGTGCGTGGGCGCTGGAGAAAGACTGACAAACAGTATCACGCCCCGCTGGCACAGGCCCATCAACGCAAACGGTGTGAGCTCGATAAGCTGTGAGGCCTCCAACCAGAAACCGCCGCCATGACATCGACTCTTCGCCGGCACAGCCCAGCAGCCGAACGCAACGGCCCACCCATCTTGGCTGAACTGCAGCGGCTGCTACCTGAAAGCGGCGTGCTGCTGGAAATTGCCAGCGGCACCGGCCAACACGCTGCGCACTGCAGTGAAGGCTTGCCGGGCTGGCAATGGCAACCCAGTGACTATCAGCCCGATGCCCTGCCCTCCATCAGCGCTTGGAGCGCGGGCTTGACCCGCGTGCGGCCGCCGATTGAACTGGACGTGCTGCGGCCACATTGGCCAGGCGTGCCGACGCAAGTCGACGCCATCTACTGCGCCAACATGTTGCACATCGCGCCTTGGGCCTGCTGCGCCGGGCTGATGCAGGGTGCGGCGCGGCTCCTGGCCCCGGACGGTTTGCTCATCACCTACGGGCCCTACCTTGAAGACGGCGTCGTCACTTCAAGTGGCAACCTGAGCTTCGATGCGGACCTCAAGGCTCGCAACTCCGCCTGGGGCTTGCGCCATCTGGCGAGCGTGGCCGCTGAAGCGGCGCGCGCAGGCCTGCGCTTGCACGAGCGCGTCGTCATGCCCGCAAACAACTTGCTGCTGGCTTGGGGTCTCCAAGTCACAGACGCGCACCCTGCGAACGCCTGAACGCTGATCTCAGCAGGGCACCATTTCGGGCTTCCTGCTTTTGCAGGAGAGCTGTCGCTCTGCCGCAACAAATGGCCCGAGTTTTGCTTACTTGTCACAAGGATTGCGCACACTTCGTAACCGCAGCAACCCACAACAAACCCCGAGGACCTCGCCATGCCTGTGCAGCACCACCTGAGCATCACCCGCATCACACGCGCCGTCGCCATCTTGGCCGCCACTTTGGCCGCCAGCGCAGCACACGCCCAGACCAGCACCGACGCGGCTGACGAGCCCCGCGCCAAGGATGACCAGGTGCGCATCGGCACCATCGTCATCACGGGCCGTGGTGACCGCCTGGGCGCTGGTCAGATGCTGAAAGAAGACGCCACCAAAGCCCGCAGCACCGTCACGCGCGCGGCCACTGAAAAGGACCGCGCCACAGGCAACTCTTTCCAAGCCATGTCGTTGCTGCCGGGTGTCAATACCTTCAGCCACGACGCCACCGGCTTGTTTGGGGGCACGATTTCGGTGCGCGGTTTTACCTCTGACCAAATGGGCGTCACGATCAACGGCGTGCCGGTCAATGATTCGGGCAGCTACTCCGTCTTCCCGCAGGAATATTCTGACCAGGAAAACTTGTGCACGCAGTCACTGGCACCCGGCGCGCCGGATGTGGAGTCGCCGCACATTGGTGCCAGCGGAGGCAGCCTGGGCATCAACAGCTGCGACCCCGAGGACAAGCGCCGCCTGCGCGTATCTCAAACCCTGGGCGAGCTGAACCTGAGCCGCACCTTCGTGCGGGTGGACAGCGGCCGTTTTGCCAACGACATGGCCAAGGTCTTCCTGAGCTATTCCAAAACCAAGGCAGACAAGTGGAAGGGCCCAGGCAACGCGGAGCGCGACCACATCGACGCCGCCTTCTCGCTGGACCCGACGCCCAACACGAAGATCGTGGGCTCGGTGCTGTACAACAAGGCCGTCAACAACAACTTCCTGACCATGTCGTTGGCGCAGTTGAATACCAACGGCTACAACTTCGACTTCAACCCCACCTTCCCCGGCCACGTGACGCCAGTGGCCGGCACCGCGCAGGTGGATGCCAACCCCAGCCCGCAGTACTACGGCCTTTCAATCAACCCGTTTGAAAACGCCATCGTTTCGGTTTCTGGCTCGTTCCGCCTGAGCGAGAACACGTTGCTCAAGGTGCAGCCGTACTACTGGTACGGCTACGGCACGGGCGGCAACCAGCAGCGCCTGCAGGCGGAAAACGCGTTTCTTAATGCCGCCGGAACAGCGGTGACGGGCACACGCGACCTCAATGGCGACGGCGACACGCTGGACCGCGTGCTGGTGGCCAATAGCAGTGTCACGCGCACCAACCGACCCGGTGTGACCGCCGAACTCGGGCACACCTTGGGCGCACACCAGCTCAAACTGGGCCTTTGGTACGAGCGCGCCGAACACCGCCAGACCGGCCCGATGGTGAGCGTGGACGCCAACGGCAACTTCGACCAGTGGCTGCGCAATGGGCAGGTGCTGCGCCCCAACGGCACACCCTTCCAGTCGCGCGACTGGCTGACGGTCAGCCCGGCCACGCAGGCCTACGTGGCCGACACCTTCAGCTTCGACGGCGACAAGGGTTCAGTCACTCTGGGCTTGCGCACGCCCCGCATCACGCGTCGTTTCACCAACACGGCCAGCGAAGCTGGCGGCGCATCACTGAGCAGCTACTACTTCGAGAAGAGCTACAGCACCTTGCTGCCGCAAGCCGGCATTCGCTACCAGTTGACGAAGGAACATCAGGTCTTTGCCAACATCGGCAAGAACTTCCGTGCGCCACCGAATTTCGCCTTTGCACCGACCAACGGCAACATCACGGTGACCGCCGGTGTACCCGCACTGACCACAGCCATCGAAGCTGAAACCGCCATCGCCACTGATGTCGGCTACCGCTATCAGACCAAAGACGTGTCGGCATCAGTCACCTTGTTTAACGTCGATTTCAAGAACCGGCAGTCCAACGCTTTTGACCCGACGACCCTGCGCAGCGTCTACACCAACGCCGGCAAAACCACCAAGCGCGGCATCGAGTTCGAAGCGGGCTCTGCGGTCTTCCAAGGCTTCTCGGCCTATGTGTCGGCCACGCTGCAAGAAGACAAGATGAAGAGCGACTTGCAAGTGGCAGCAGGACAGGTCCTGCCCACCACCGGCAAGATTTACACCCTGGTGCCCAAGTACATGCTGGGCACCGCCTTGCAGTACGCCAGCGGCCCGTTCTACGCGCGCCTGAAAGCCAAATACACCGGCAGCCAATGGGCCACGTTGATGAATGACGAACAGGTGCCTTCGTACGTGACCACCGACTTTGACGCCGGCTACAAGCTGGCCGACGTCGGCTTCCTGAAAAACCCCACGGTGCGCCTGAACATCAGCAACCTGTTGAATGAGCAGTACCGCAACCCGAACTCGGGCTCGGTGACCAACGCGGTGGCAGTGGGTGCACGCGCGGCGCAGACGGTATTTTATTACCTCGGCGCGCCGCGCTTCGCTTCACTGACCTTCAGCGCTGATTTTCAGTAAGGGGTAAAGCTTGGCAGCCAACACGCACACCGTGCGTGTTGGCGCTCAAACGGAGGGTGTTCGCTTTTGCGCGTGGTAGGTCAACGCGGCAGCGAGGCAAAACCGCAGCGCATCCTTCGGCGGCTTGTCCCCAACGGGCCAAACGAGCGCGCGGTTGCCGACGAAGCCGAAGTCCTTTGGAAACATCGCTCTGAAGTTTTCTACCAGCGAGGTTTGGCAGTTGAAGTACAGCGCCACCTCGCCCGGCGCCTTGGGTTTCCAGTCCATCCTGACCGTGCTGCCCGCGCCGTTTTTGGTGAGGTAGGCTGGCTCGCCCCACTTCAATGTCTCCTCGATGTTCCCCACGCCCGGCGTTAGCCTGGCCACCGCGAAAACCAGCTCGCGCAAGGCAAGCAGGTCTCTGCGCGCTGGCGCCGGGTAGGCATCGAATTTGGCCTTGACTGCCGGGCTGTGGAATGGGACCACGGCTTGCGCCTCAGTCCACCGTAGCGCCGGAGCGGCGAATGACTTCAGCCCACTTAGTGGTTTCTCGCTTGATCAAGTCAGCCAACTCTGCTTGGGTGCTGGAAAGGGGCTCCAGGCCGGCGTTGGCAAATTGCTGGCGCACCTCGGGCAGCCGCAGCACGGCGTTCAATTCCGAATTCAAACGCGTGAGCACAGCAGGTGGCGTGGCGGCGGGTGCGAGCACTGCAAACCAGCCGGCCGATTCAAACCCCGGCAAGCCGCCTTCGGCCAGCGTTGGAATCTCGGGCGCCAACGACGAGCGCTCGCGGCTGGTCACACCCAGCACCTTGATGCGGCCCCCACGCGCCTGCTGGCGAACGCTGGCAAGGTCGGCGACGGCGAGCTGGGTTTCACCGCCCATCGTGGCCAGGACCGCAGGCGCCGTACCTCGAAATGGGATGTGCACGATGAAGCTGCCGCTCATGGACTTGAACAGTTCGCCCGTCAGATGCATGGCCGTGCCGTTGCCACCAGAGGCATAACTCAAACGCCCCGGCTGCGCCTTGGCCAACGCCAGCACGTCCTTCAAAGTGATGGCGGGCAAAGCATCGTGCGCGATCAAAACAAACGGGCTGGTACCGAACATCGAGACTGGGGCCAGGTCCTTTTGCGGGTCGTAGCTGAGCTTTTTGTACAGACTGGGGTTGGCCGTTAGGCCACCCGCTGCGGCCAGCACCAAGGTGTGGCCGTCTGGTGCCGACTTGGCCACCGCGTCAATGCCCACGCCACCGCCCGCGCCGGGCCGGTTCTCAACCACCACTTGCTGGCCCAAGCGCTCAGCCAAGCGCGGTGCAACGATGCGCGCCGCCGTGTCTGAACTGCCGCCCGGTGGAAAGGTCACCACCAGGCGCACGGGCCGGCTGGGAAAGGCCTGCGCCCAGGCCGCACCACAGGCCATCATCAAGCTCGCAGCCGCCAAGCCACACGCGGTTCTTCTCGAAAGGCTGTTTCGGTTCATGTCGGCGTCCTTATCGTGCATCAGGCAATCGTGAATCCGGCAGTTGCAGTTTGAAGACTCTGCGCGCGTTGCCTTCAAAGAACAAGGCCTTGTCGGCCGCAGAAATAGGCAGCGCGTCCATGGCAGTCACTTCGTCGGCGACGAATTGGTAAGGGTAGTCCATCGCGTACATCACACGGTCAGCGCCCATCAGCTGGTGAACATACATCACGGCTGGCTCCCAGCACATGCCGCTGGTGGTGTAGTGGAAATTCTGGCGCAACACTTCACTGGGCTTGCGCTGCAGAGGCTGGGCACCAGGGCAGCGATTGGCGCGCACGATACCGGCGTGCATGAAATCGATTCGGTAAAGCCAATACGGCAAGCCCTCGCCCAGGTGGCCCAGCACTACTTGCAATTTGGGGAACCGATCAAACACACCGCTCACGATCAAGCGCAGCACATGCAGGCCCGTTTCGCAGGCAAAGCCGAAGATGGCCGCATCCAGTGCACGCGGCAAAAAGGGCTCCACCATCTGCGGCGACGGCGAGTTGGGGTGGATGTACAGGGGCACGTCCATGGCTTCGAGCGCGGCGAACAACTCGTCGAATTTCGGGTCGTCCAGATACTCGCCCTGCGTGTGCGAATTGATGACCACCCCGCGCAGGCCCAGCGCTTTCACAGCACGCTCGGCCTCCCGCGCTGCGCCTTTGGGGTCTTGCGGCGCCACGGCGGCCAAGCCGTCGAACCGTGTGGGATGGCGCCGAATGGTGTCGGCCAAGCGGTCGTTGCTGTCGCGCGCCAAGGCAGTGCCCTCGGCTGCAGGAAACGCCTGCACGCCGGGCGCCGTCAGCATCAGCAATTGCATGTCGATACCCATGCTGTCCATGTCGCGCAGGCGCTCGTCTTCCAAATCTTGCACACGCCGAAACAGAGAAGCAGCGCGCTCGCTGGTGCTACCGGAAAAGAATCCCCACAAGCTTTGAAAACCGGGGTCGGCGATGGATTTGCTTTCGGTGGCGCGCTTGAAGTAGGCCGCCATCTCTGGCGTGATCCACGCTTCTTCTGTAGCAATGCGGCGGTAGTGGGGGTGTTTGGCGATGGTCATGTGCGGGCTCCGGGCTGCCTTGATGCTTGTGGATGCGGTGATTGCACCGCAGCGCTATGCTCATGAGAATCGAAACTTTTTCTTTGATTCATGAAGTCACTTCAACAAAGTGCCGGGTTTGCCATGGAGTCGCGCTTGAGCGTGCGGCAGTTGCGGGCCTTTGTTGCCGTCTACCGCTTAGGCAAGCTGGCCGATGCGGCGCAACTGCTGTCAGTGACGCCATCTGCCGTGAGCGTGCTGGTGCGGCAGATGGAATCGGGCATGGGTGTGCGCCTGTTCGACCGACACACCCGCGCACTGGAGCCTACAGCCGCTGCGCACGACGCCGTTGGTCGAGCCGAGCGCATCCTCGGCGAGATCGACGCGCTGGGCGGCTCTCTGCGCGGGCTGGGAACACGCGCAACAGGCCGTGTGCACCTGGCAGCCACACCGGCCGTGGGCATGGTGCTGCTACCGGCTGCGGTCAAGCGA
Organism: Rubrivivax sp.; assembly: GCA_965249635.1. Taxonomy (GTDB): domain Bacteria; phylum Pseudomonadota; class Gammaproteobacteria; order Burkholderiales; family Burkholderiaceae_C; genus Rubrivivax. The sequence continues at coordinate 2,927,897 of OZ252249.1, forward strand.
TTCGTTAAGGCCTACCCCGCCATTCAACTGGTGCTGGACGACTGTGCACCCAACCAGTTTGTGCAGCGCATTTTGTCGGGCCAGGTGGAATTTGGCATTGGCACGCCCGACGGCCGCGCTGTGGGTATCGAACAGCGCGTTTTGGTGAATGACACCCTGAGCTTGGTGTGCCCCGCCAACCACCCACTGGCCAGACAAAAGCAGGTGCGTTGGGCGCAGTTGGCAGGTGAACCCATCATTGCCGGCACACCTGGCTATGGCGTGCGCAGGCTCACCGATGCCGCTGCTGCGCAAGCAGGGGTTGAGCTGCGCATCGTCAACGAAGTGAATTTCTTGACGTCGGCGCTGTGGATGGTGTCCAGTGGCCTGGGGTTGGCCATCTTTCCGGCCGCTCTGGCAGCGTCCTCACCACAGCCAGATCTCGCGCTGCGGCCACTGGCTGCGCCCAAAGTGAGCCGCAGCATCTCGCTGGTCACCCGCCAAGGTCGCACGCTATCCCCCGCCTGCGCGGGCTTTGTTGAAGTGCTGGAAGAAACGCTGCGCGGTGCCAGCTTCGTGCAACGCGGCGCACGAGACTAACGTTCAAACCTATAGCTCAAACTTCAAGACGTCTCCCGAGAGCCAAACCGCTCCGCCGAGCGCGCCTTGGCCTTGGCGGCCTCGATCTCGCGGCTGCGGGGCTCCGCGTTGGTGACCAGGCTTTCAATCAGCCGACGCGCCGACGCAGCCACTTCTTCAACGGCCCGGTCGAAGGCCGCCTCGTTCGCACGAGAGGGCACGGAAAACCCACTCAGCTTTCTGACGAACTGAAGCGAGGCATCGCGAACTTCCAGCTCGGTCGCGGGTGGCTCAAAGTTGAAGAGGGTTTTGATGTTGCGACACATGGCTTCAGTCCCGCTGTACCCAAAACCGCACTGTAGTCAAAACCCGCTTTCAAACCCCAGCCGCCAAACCAAGGCGTTGTGCCAAGCGTCTCGCGACTGATAGACCACTTGGCCAGCCGCGTCGATTACACGCACCGTTCGGATGTCAACCGCATCCGTGGCACCCAGCTGGGTGGCGGACAAGCGCAAGGTCTGGCGCGGCTTGGGTTGCCAGCTCAGGCTGGCACTCAGAGCATGCCGCGCCAAGGTTTCGATGCGCCGGCCACTCGGCTGGTCGGCCACGGCCGCACCGCGCGCTTCCAGGCCCCACTGCGCGGTCCAAGCAGGCGCCAGAAGTTGGGTGAGGTTCACTTTGAGCAGCCAGGGCGCTTGGCCCGCCAGTGCAGGACGCGCGGCGGCCACGTCGTCAAGACGCGAACGGGCCAGCGCCAAGTTGGCTTGCCAGCGCAGCGGGGCGTCGGTAATCAAGCTGTGTTTGGCCTGCCCACGCAACTCCATCTCCAGACCCGCACTCCAGGCGCGGCCGGCATTGAAGCGTTGCAGCAACCACGGCGCATTGGGATCATCGGGCCGGTACGTCAATTGGTCCAGGATCACATCTTCAATGCGGCGCAATGCGGCTGACAGAACCAGCTCGCCCGTCAGTTGGGGCAGCGGCTTGTGCCAACTGCCGTCCAGGCTCCAAGCGCGCTCCGGGCGCAGGTTGGGGTTGCCCGCCATGGCCGGCGCGGTGGGTGACACCTCGATGGGCACATAGCGGCGCGGCATCACGTCGCGCGGCGCGGGCAGCTTGAAGCCACGCGACAAGCCCAGCTTGAACGTGCCCAAGCCTGCACCCGCTTGTGTCGACAAACGCAGTACCGGGCCCACCAGGCGGTGCGACTGGCGCACGGCATCAAACACATTGCCTTCGCTCACCGTTTGCAGTTGCTCCAAGCGCAGGCCCAACTGCGCCGTGGTGGCCTTGCTCGGCGTCCAGTCGTCTTGCGCGTACAAGGCCCAACGTTGCACATGAGCGTCGTAGCGTTCGTCAAGGTTCTGCGGCGGCAGGCCGCCGGGCAGCGCCTGCTCAGTCTGCACTCGGTCCTCGCGGCGGCGTGCTTGCTCGAACTCGGTACCGACATCCAGCCGGTGCGCTTCGCCGAGCGGGCGTTGGTGGTTGACGTTGAATACGGCTGACTGGTCAACCGCTTGCCCGACCACCACGGCGTCCTCAACCAAACCTTGGCTGAAATCGAAGCCTTGCAGGCGCGAGTTCTGGTCGCGGCTGGAGTAGGTTACGTTCAAGCGCGCTTCGGTTTGTGCGCCCTCAGCATCCCGTCGCATCGCTTGCACGCGCCCGCGCCAAAACAGGCGCTTGTAGTTGAGCGCCAGTTCGCTGGCTTGCTGGGCCGGCGCTGGGCCCAACAGCGGCTCGCGCTGGTCTTTCACGCCGCCGCGCGATTCAGCGTAGCGCAGGCTGTGGTCGGTGCTGATTTGCCAGAAGCCGGCACCCCCGTCGTCACGCTTCCAGCCCAGACGCGGGTTGAGGCTGATGGCATCGGTGCGGTCGTATTCAACTTTGTCGGTGCGCGTGCGCTGCGTTGTCAATTCATCAGCTCCGCTGCGTCGCTCCTGCACATAGGTGGCAGGCCAGCGTTGGTCTTCGCTGCTCGCCACCAGGCCCAGGCCCCAAGTGGCCGCGCCCTCACCGCCGCCCAGATTCAAGGCCGCCGACACCTGCGGGCGGCCTCTTTGGCTGGCAGCACTGAACGTGAGGTCACGCGACACCTGCGCTGCCGGGCGCCGCGTGATGATGTTGATGCTGCCGGCGATGGACTGCGACGACTGCACGGTCGAGCCCCGCATGATTTCTACCCGCTCGATGCTGTTCAGCGCAATGCTGTCCAAAGACACACCCTGCGGCAACGGCTCGCCATTGAGCAACACCAGCGTGTAGCCTGCACCCAGCCCGCCCAGCTTCAGTTCGGTGGCCTGACCACGCGTTTCGGCCGAGATGCCCGGCACGCGCTGCAGCGCATCCACCAGGCGAACGTCGCCATGCCGCAGCAGCTCTTCGCGCCCAACCACCTGCCGGCCGGCAACATCGGCCCGCCGCTGCGCGCCGACATCCGAGCGGATCTCCACCCGCTGCGCGGGCACTGGCTCGGCCGTCTGCGCCCCAGCAAGCGCTGGCATCAACAGCACGCCCCAGGCGGCCGCGCGCAACGGCAGTTTCGAAAGGGCACGAGGCCCACAAGGAAGCATGGTGCAAGTGGAAGTCGACACGACCCCGCATTTCACAGACACTGCCTGATGACGTCAATATTGATCAACTCAATCAACTCAGGAATGCCATGGTGTCCGCGAACTTGGCCGCGCCCCGTAACGACGGTGAATTGCTGAGCGCCGAAGACGCCGCAGCGCGCCTGGGCGTGCGCAAGGCCACGCTGTATGCCTATGTCAGCCGCGGGCTGATTACCGCCATGCCCGACCCGCAGCAGCCCAAATTCAGCCGTTACGCGACGGTCGAGCTGGACCGCCTGCGCGAAGGCGCATATGCCAGCAAGCGCACAGCCCCACACCCCCAGAGCACGCTGTACGACGGCCTGCCTTTGGTCACCACAGCCCTGAGCGGCATCGTGGACGGCGAAATGCTCATCCGGGGGCAGCCGCTGCTGGCCTGGGCTCAACACGCCAGCCTTGAAGACACGGCGGCCTTGCTGTGGGCTTGCCCGGTGGACGCAGCCTTCAATCACCCGGCCCCGAATCTGCCAAGCCTGTGGCACGACACGGCACGCGCCCTGCAACACACCGACCCCGTGGTGCGCGCCGTCACGCTGTGGACCCTGGCCATGCCGCACCTGCGCGGCGAAGTTGACCTGCAAGGCGACGAGCTGGCTGCCGCGCTGGGCGAGCATCTGCGCGTGGCCTTTGCATGCTGGCTGGCGCGCGCGCCCAGCACCGAGCCCCTGCATGTGCAGACAGCGCAGGCCTGGCGCTTGCCCGCGCGCACGCACGACACCTTGCGCCAAGCGCTGGTGTTGTGCGCCGACATGGTGGGCAACCTGATGAGTCTGTCTGCGCGCATGATGGCTTCAGTGCAGGGCAGTCTGGCCGCCTGCCTGCTGTCGAGCATGAGTTACGGCTTTGTGCGGCTGAGCGGCGGTGAATTCGAAGCTGTCGAAGCCTTGTTTGACGAGGTAGAGGCCACGGGCTCATTGCAGCGGGTGGCGGCGTCGTACCGCGCACGCGGTGAAGCGCTGCCGGGCATCAACCACCATGTCTTTGTGCGCGGCGACCCGCGCGGCACGGCGCTGTTGGAGCTTGCTACGGCTGCAGGCTCCAAGGCCGGCCACTGGTTGATTGCCGCGCAAAGTGGGCAAAGCGGGCCAGGCGGGCAAACCATGCAACCCGCGCTGGACTTCGGCCTGGTCGCGCTGCGCCGTGCGCTCAAAGCCCCGCGCCATGCGGCGCTGACCCTCACCCACGCACCGCGCAATGCCGGCATGCTGGCACAGGCGGTGGAGCAGCGCCAGCTCGGGCGCAGGATGTGGGTTCAGTCGAATTACCTTGGGCCAGCAGCGCGCGCGTGATCAAGAGATGCGTCTCAAGGCAGCACTGCCGGCTTGACCAGGCAGGTGGACGAGCCGGTATCGAACAGGCTGTACACCGTCGACGCGCCTGGCGATCCCTGCAAGCGAATGCTGTGCGGCGTGCCTTCGGCTGGCGGATGCGCCAGCCCCTCCTCAAGCACCAGCCGCCCGTACTGCCAGCAGCGCAACTGATAAGCGTGCAGCAGCCGAACACTCGAAGACGCTGCCGGCGTGGAGCCCGGTCTAGGTGCAGAGGTCTGCGCCATGACAACGCCGAGGGCCAAGGCAGTCAGCCCGGTGGCAAGGGCCGCCCCCAGCAGGCTCTTCGCCAGCACAGCCCGCCGATGACCTGTGGTTTTAACGGGTGCGTACATGGAAAACTCCTTCAACAAATTGGTCGCCGCTGACCTCGCGGAACGCATTCTTGATTTCGTCGAGTGACCGAACGGGCAAAGCTTCGAAATCAGCACCCGTGATGCCGCGCGGCAACTGCGCAATGACATCGCGCTCGGTGGCATAACAGACCACGGCCTCGGTGGAACCACGCGGGCTGGCCACGATCTGGAAGCGCATGCGGCCGGGTAGCTGCAGCGATTCGCCCGGACGCACCAAGGTGTCCCGGTTGAATCGATTGGGAAAGATGCGCTGAACCTGCTGGGTGTCGTCCCGCAAATAGCAGTGCACATGCGCTGGGCGGTTGGGCACAACCACCAGTTGCACCGGCTGCCCGCGGGCGAAATTGGGCTCCCCGGTGGCGCTTTGCACCGCAAGCTGCAAGCGCCCGGCAGGTGCCCCTGCGAAGTTGCCCGCAGGCGAGGCCGTCGAAGCTTTGTCAACGGTGGCAGCGACCGTGGTCGGAGCCGCAAGCTTGCTGGTCGCAACCGGGCTTTGGCCCGACGCAGGGGCAGAAGGCGCCGCGCTGGAGCCGGGAATCACCGTCAATGGCGGGTTTTGGGCCGCTACCTGCGCATGGTCCGCCGCGAGATAGCGCTTGAAGAAATCCACGTCGATGGCGCCACGCCCAGCCTCCCCGCCCATCGCCTTGCGATACAGCGCGACGCTTTCGCCCAGGGCCGGGCTGGCCTTGCCGTCGATCGGGCCCGCGTAGTAGCCGCGAATGCGCATCTGGTACTGGATGAACGGCACCAGATTGCCATTGCGTTCCATCGCGTAGTGCCAGTCCTCGATCTCCTTGCCCACTTCTGCAGAGTTCGGGCTTGAACCGATGCAGGTCCAATAGGGCGTTCGGCTCAATCGACCAAAAAGTTCGATCACGGCCAGATCGACCAGGTTGCGCAGGCCTTGTGCCTGACCCTCGGACTTGGCGATCGTCATGTTGAAGTTGATCCCCAACTTGCGGATGGTGGCGTCGGCATCGACGCCGCGGCCCTCATTGCGGATCTCGATGGAGTTCTGCGAAGTCACGCCCGGCACGATGGAGAAGTTCGCACCGTGGATCATGTTGAGATCAATGGCCATGCGCGAGCTGGACGCGCGGTCGGCCACGCCGCCCGAAACCACATTGCCGATGGCCACGCCAACACCCTTCTCGCGCGATACGAGGTTCTGGTCAAACTGCGAAACCGAGCCTCGGATGACAAACTGGGGCAGTTCGTCAAAGGTCGCGTACTTGCCACCCCGGATGTGCCATTCGGTCAGGCCAATGGAGTCCTTCCCAAAGGTGTTGAGGCGAATGGCGCCGCTGCGACGGGTCATCGACGACGTGGCCGAGATCAGCATGTCCTTGGTGCCGGCGGTAACCTTCTTGGTCTTGTCGTCCAGATCTTCGACCAGAACCGCCACGTCGCGGATGCCGTAGGTGATGAACAGGCTGTCCATGCAGCGCAAGGCATCAGAAAAATTGGTGATGGTTCGCTCTGGAGCGCTCACCGGCCCCACGCGCATGACGCGCACTGCATCGTCGGCTTCGGCCTTGATGTCCTGCGTGGCGCAACCGCTGAAGCCGACCACGATGGCGCCCGTGATGGCGGCCAAGCGAAACCAGTGCGCAGCCTGCAGGGGCTTTCGCTGATCCGCTGCCGCCTGTTCGTCGCCACAGGCGTTCACGTGTCCAGAACCGACTGACGCTTTCTTGGAGGGCTTCATGCTTGTTCTCCTACTTGCAGCGGCCGGCGATGTTGAGCACATCACCAAGCACGATGGTGGTGACTTCTCGGGGTCCGCCCGAGCGCGCGCCACCGGTGTTGACATTGCCGACTTCCAGGCTGCCGCACTGGCGGTCCAGTTCCATAGCGCTTGCGCCTGACTTGGTGGCGTTGGCTTTGGCACGCTCGTTGGCCACCTTGGCCCAGATGCGCGAATTGATGTCGTCCATCGTGTAGGTGCGCGGCTGTGCTGAGGCGGCACTGGCCAGTGCCCAGGCGCATCCCAGCCAAGCCAATCGGATGAGAGAGCATTTCATGGTGTTCTCCTTGATGTCTGAAAGACAAAAGGTCGCGCAGCGATACCACCAGGACACCGCCGCGCGCCGCGAAAGGCATCGCTGTCAGTAGATGACGCCGATACGGCCCATCTGTGTGTTCGCGCTGCCGCCCTGGATCTGCAACACCGTGCCGTTGACCGTCACGTTGGTGCGCAGCGCCAGGCTGGTGGGGGCCGTAGGCAAGATCGAACCCACCTGCAGGGTTTGGGCGTTGCCGCTGCCACCCTGGAACTGGGCGACGTTGTTGGCACGCACCGAAGTTGCCACGTTGCCGTTCGAGGTGTTGATCGAGCCCAGGTTGGCCAGCTGGCCATTGCCGCTGCCGACCTGCGCCTGGAAGAACACACCGTTCACGGTGACGTCAGTAACCTGAGCCGCGAAAGCGCCCGAAGCAACAGCGGCGAGTGCGACGGCAGAAAGAAAGCGTTTCATGATGGAACTCCTTTGAACATTCGTTGAGGTTTGAACTTGGTCAATCTGAGAGAGCGTTTGTTTGCCCTGCTCAGACCATGAATCGCCTGTGGCGACCCATCGGTTCAAAGGAACTCAAAAAAAGTTCAAAAGCGCCGCGCTGCGGCCAAGGGGCTGCTCAAGAGCGCGGCTGGTGCCATCAGCGCGGGGGTCTGCGTGCCCAGTGCCCGATCGTGCAGACGTGCCACCACGGGCGCAGCAACCGCAAACAGCTCCGCTACGGAGACCTGCCCATCGCCGTTGCTATCCACCGGCGGGTTCCGCAGGTCGGCGGACAGCCCCTGCAACAGGGCATAGGTGAACAAGCCATGGCGCCCGGGCGGGTACTCCTGCGATTCCTCGTTAGACTGCGCCGCCACCATGAGTGAAAAGCGCGATGCGGCCGAGCGCTTCAAGAGCGAGAACGATTCGAACCGCCCTTCGATGCCTTTGGCCTGGCAGGTGTCCACTATCAACAAGCGGCGGCCCGCTGTGTCGCGCAGTGCGTCAAAGAATACGGTCCAAGACAAGAGCGAGTTAGGGCGCGTTGCAGCTTCAGGGCTGCTGTTCTCGATGGTTTTCAGGTCGGCGATGGACGCATCACGCGGCACAAACCAATAGTTGCCCGCGCGGTCACTGACGCCGTGCGAGGCCAGAAAGATCACCACCGTGTCTTCGGCCCGGGCCCGGCGCGCGAACGCCAGGGAATCCAGCACGGTCTTGCGGTCGGCCTTTTTGGCGCGTTCATCCGAAAGAACCTCCACATGCACACTGCGGAAGGTGCCACGCGCACCCGCGGCCAGCGCAGCGGCCAGGGCCTCGGCATCACGCGCCGCAAATTCCAGGTTCGAAGCCAACGGCAGGTCAGGAAAGACGTTGTTGCCAATGGCCAGCACATAGAGATCTCCTTGCGGCGCCTGCGCCCCGCCACCTTGCTCAATGGAAACGAAACGCTCGGCCACACCCATCGATACATCGGTATAGGACTCCACGCGAATGTCGTTGGGGCCCGCATTGAGCGGCACCTCCAGTTCGCGCGTGAGCCGGCCCGTTTCCGTCCACCCCACCGCACGCTCCCGCGCCAGGGTCACGGGCACTTCGTTGACATAGACGGTGAGTTCACGCAGCGCCTGGGCACCCCGCTCACCCGTGACGCGAATGCGGGCGCGCGCTGCGCCTTCGGCCGTCGTCGTGATTCCCAACACCTGCACAGCCAGGCGCGGCGGCGCAATCTGCGCCAACCGCGCCGGGTCAAAACGCTCGGGCTCGCTGACCTGGCGTGTGCTGGGCCGTGCCCCAAGCTGCAGCGCGGCACTCACGATGTCAGGCCGATACAGCACACGCTCGAACTGCACGGCCCGATAGAAATCGGGCGTTTGGTCAGCGCCACGATTGACGTGCCAGCCGACCAACTCGTCACCGCGCGGCGACGACAGGTAGTAGCCTGCAGGGGTCCAGGCAATCCAGTCCTGTGCGTTGGCATGCGCAAAGTAGGCCAGTGTCTGCCTGCCATCGCGGGCGCGAAACCAGCGGATCGTGCCGTCAGACAGCGCGGCGACAAGCCACTGGCCATCAGCCGATACGACCAGTGCCCGCACAATCGCGGCCAACTGGACGCGCCAGACTTCAGCGCCTGCGCGGTCGATGCGGCGCAAAGCCCATTCGGTGCCCACAAACAGCGCATCGCCCGCTGGATTGAAGGCATGCGCCCGCACGATTTCATAGTCATCGAGCTTGGCCGCCTGCCCATTCACGCGCAGAGCAAGGCGGTCGGCAGAGCGCTCGACGCGCCAACCCGCTGCCTCGCGGATGGCCGACGCCATAGCACGAGTTGCAACTGCAGGCGCGGATGCAGACGCGCCCGGTTGGACATCCAGCGCGAAGACGCGTTCGCGCCCGGCGCTGTCGGAATAAGCAATGGCGGCGCCATCGGCGCTGAGCCGCAATACGAAGCGCTCATCGCTGAAATCGGTGATCTCGCCGACCCGATCCACCACCAGTTGGCCCTGTGCATCGACGATGCCCAGTCGCGGATCTTCGGCGCTGTAGGCCAGCGCGCCGCCGGGCAGCGCTTGCAGTTCGGACACCCTTTGCGCGGGGATGGCCACGGCGTCCTGCACGTCCGGCACGCCCTGCCCCGCCGCGCGCCAGCGGTGCAGCACATTGGCGCCTTCGTTGCTGCGCTCACCAGCCGCATACAGGGTGCGACCATCTTGGCTCCAGGCCACGTTCGACAAGTTGCGTTGGGCCTGGTCTTCAATACGCCGCAAGGCCAGCGGCGCGAAGCTGCTTGCGTCGACAACCGCAACCACCGGCGCGTCCAGAAAACCCACGGCAAGGCGGCTGGCATCCGCATTGAAACGCACCGTCGCCAACTTGCTGCCGCCACTCAAGCTGATTCGCCCGTTCAGGCGATGGTCGTTGCGGTACACGCGAAGCCGGCCATCCAGCGCCACGGCGGCAAGCCGGCCGTCCTTGCCATAGGCCAGCTCCATCACCTTGTCGTCGTAAGCCCGATCGGCCGCCACTTCTTCAAACGTGTCGGTGCGTAGCACGCGCACACCTGCGCGGCCTTGCAGGCCGATGGCCAGGTGCCGACCATCGGCCGACCAAGCGAGCGCGCTGACGGCGTCAGGCAGCCCACGCAGTCGCCGCACGATCGCGCCGGACTCCACGTCGAAAACATAGACGCATCCCGCGCGTTCCCAGTCCCAACAGGTCCAGCCGCCTGCTGCAATGCGCTTGCCGTCGGGAGACATGGCCAAAGCGAACAGCTGGCCTTCATGGCCGCTGTCCATCGGCACCCGCAGGGTCTGCGCCAAGCGCAAGGTCTGCGGCTGGCCAGTTGGCGCTTCGCGTTGCCAGATGCGGATGGTCTTGTCGTCACCGGCCGTCACCAGGCGAGCGCCACCTGTATCAACCACCAGACGGCGAATCATCGCCTGGTGCATAGGCGTATCGACGCGCAGCATTGGGTCGGCGCTGGGTGCGCGGCGGTCCTGCGCGATGCTGGGGGTCAGCATTGCCGCAACTATGAAGCCACTGACCATCAGCGCTAGCCCTTGCCAGGCACGCCGGGCCAGCTGCAACCGAATCATCGTGCCTGCGCCGCCCACCTTGGCCGTTCAGAGAACAGACTTCAGCTTCGCCAGGTCGGGCATGAAACTGCCTTTTAGATCGCCCTGCCCGTCCGTGCCCAAAGCCGGGTTGCGCAAGTGCGCACGCAGCTCGGCCGGTGTGAGCTGCGCGCGGCCTTCGGCCTGGCGCAAATGCTGCATCAGCAAGACCGCACCTGCCACCATGGCCGCCGCGCCTGATGTGCCACCAAACCCTGCGGGGTCGGGAAAAGCCACAACGGCACCCGCGGCATCGCGCGTAACGCCCAGCGTTGCGATGGAGTCACCCCAGGCCCAGCAGTCCGTCACGCGGCCATAGTTGGATGACGGGCTTCGCTCGCCAAATGGGCTGACAACGGCATCGTGGCCGGAGCAGCCGGCGCCGACGATGATGGCCCCTGAGGTCGGCCCGTTCTGCGCGGGGTCCAGCGGGCGCTGCGCCAAATTGTTGGCAGGGTCGAACCACAGACCGAATGCGCCGTTCAGGTCTTGCGCACCGTTGCCGGCCGGTTGGATAACGATGTGGCCTGCGGCAGCCGCCGTTTGGATGGCGGCAAATTCCAGTGGCAGGCACTCCACCGGAAACGCGTCCCAGGTTTCCTGTTCGATCAAGAGGACACCCGTGCCACGGGGCGACTGCGACAGCAAGACCGCCGCATCCAAGATCGTGGAAGCCAGGATCTGGCTCGGGTCTGCGGCGCCACTGAGCTCCAGGCAAGGGCCTTTGAAAAAACGCGCTCGTGGCGCAATGCCACCGATGGCTTGCTGTCCGGCTGCACCGAGCACGATGCCTGCAACCGCAGTTCCATGGTGAATGTCGGCCAGCTCCGCTGACTCCGCCACGTTGGCGCTCGTCGGCAGCGCAAGCACAGGGCTGTTGAAGTTATCGCTTGGTGTCAGCCATGCCTTCTCGACGTCCACCAGCCACTGCCCGTCGCCATCGACGGGCGCATTCGTGCTGCTGACCAGCTGGCTGGCACCAATGCCCCCTACGGCCTGCGCCGAGCCCAGGTAGTCGTTTGTGGCCGCTGCGCGCCGCGTGGGCATGGACAGGAAGACGCGCCCGCCTATGCGCTGCAAGCCCGCTTTGAGTTCGCAATAAGTGTCAGCCGATGATGCGCCGGCGCTTGAGGGAACCGACAGGAGGAAGTAGCGCTTGTAGTCCAACGGCCTGTAGCCGCGCACACCCATGCTCTGAGCGTTGCGGCTGGCCTTGGCAACGAGCTCGTCCAGCCCCGGCGAGTCCTTGAAGGCGCGGCGCGGCGCCAGCCTGGCGGTGCCACCAAAGCCGGCGCTGAACTCTTTCCAGCCCTTGACCTTGGCCAACGCGTCGGCCACGGCTGCGTCACTGGAATCCGCACCGGGCTCGGCTTGAGCCAGGTACAACACCAGCGTGGGTTGAATGGGCCGGCTGATTCGTATGGGGGGCGTTGAGTCCTGGGCTTCTGGTATCACGGTGGAATCTCCCTTGGCAAAACACGCGCGTAGAAAGCGGCGCAGACGGGTGAGGAACTGGCAGGTCATCATGGTGGCGAGTTGGAATACCTAACGCTCATCCTTAGCGACAGCTGATGTTGAGTGCCTGGCCGAATGCGCCACGCTCGAAATAGGCTGCCCCAGCAATGCTCAGCATAGAACAAGCCGGCACCTCGACCACATGGTCCAGCAGCGAGAAGATGTCTTTTGGCGGGGTCGTGCTGCGCGCCCGGCCGGTGTCAGCCACCTGCGCGATGCCCCGGTTGGCGCTGTAGCCTTCGTCAGCGCCATTCAGCACGCCGGCTTGTGTGCCGTCCGCCTGCGTTTCGCCACTGGCAATGCCATTGGCAGTGGCGTCGACATTGGCCACCATGGTGGACGCACCGGGCAGCACATCGGGAATGGCGGGGCGCACCATCACCGGCTCCAAGGTCGTCAGGCCGCTACCCGCTACCGGCGCACCGGCCAGCACATTGGTCGGACCCGGTGGCGCGTTGGCCGTCGGGTTGCCCGCTTCCTTGGCGGTTGCCTGCAGCTGGGTCCAGCGCCCTGCCGCGTCCTCGGCGCTTGAACCGCGGCCCACGTGCCGCGCTCGGCTGTTCAGCCCGCTCCAATAAAAGACATTGGTCGTCAAGTCGCCCGAGCCCAGGCGCGCCGAGGTCAGCCGCAGGCCACGCCCCTCGCTGCCATTGCGCGCAGCGGTGATGCCCGGCCGCGCCGCGCCGGTGGCAAAGATCTGAATATTGCGCGTGGCGGCAATATCGATCCTGCCGCCCGCCGCAACCTTCACGTCATACAACTCGGAGACATTGCCCATATCGCGTGCGTCGGGTTTGCCCAGCGCGCGAACTGTCAAGGACGCCAGGGGAGATGTGCCGTTCAGGTCACTGCCCAGGCTGGCAACCACATGGACATTGCCGCCCGTGGACTCCAGCAGCACATGCCCACGCGTGATCAGGTGGGCGGCCTGCACATTGCCTGTGGCCTCCAGCCGCACGTCGCCACTGCCTGTGGAGACCAGCGGCCAGCTGCGACCAGGCACGAGCTCACTCGTGCTGCGCAGCATCTCTGCGGCACCGGCACGCGCGCTCACCCTCACGGCGCCATCCTGCGTGTAGAGGTCGTCTCGAATGCCCACCGATGCGCCGCTCAGGTGCAATGCGGCGCCAGCCACGCCCCCACGCCCGTCGATGCGTGACGCAATATCCAGTCGGCCGGTGCTGTCGAGCAGAACCTGCGTGCCGCTGCGCAAGGCCTGCCCCAGCGCATCGGCGGTGCTGCCCTGAACGCTGAACAAGGCGGCCTCGCGCTGCAGGGTGAGCGAGCCACCGGGCGCAGCAATCTCACCCCCCAGCTGAATATGGCCGTTGGTTGCCGAGAGCAAAATTGCGCCGTTTCGGTCTTGCTGCACGGTATCGGCGCGGACCACACCACCGAGGTTGATCGCGTTGTCGATCAAGCCACTGGCGAAGGCGGGGGTCATCAACACCACCTGGCCGCTGCGCGCCACAAGCGAACCCGTGTTCTGCACCAACGTGGCTACAGCACTGCCCTGCACATCGGTCATACCGTTCAAGTCCGCATCGCGGACGGCCAGCGACAGCAAGCCATCACCTGCGAGGTCCACTGCAAAGCTCGATCCCGAGGCGAGAATCACGCGCCCCAGGTCGGCCTGGATGAAGCCCTCATTGCGCACATGCGGCGCCACAAAGGCCGCCAAGCCACCGTCCCGCACGGTGATCGTGCCCAGGTTGACGATGGAGCCACCCAGCTTTTCCGGGGCCGTGAAATTCAGGCGGCCCGCCAAGAAGTCTTCGTTGCTCAGCCGGGCCGTGCTCACGATCAGCCCCGCCGTATCCACCCGTGCATCCCGACCAAACAGCACACCGTTGGGATTGAGCAGCAGCACCTGGCCGGTGGCCGTCATCGTGCCCAGAATCTGCGAAGGGTCACCACCGGTCACGCGGTTCAGCGTCGAGCTGCGTGCGTCCGGTTGCCTGAAGTGAACGGACTCGCCAACGGCGATATTGAACTGGTTCCAGTCGATCACAGCGCGCGCGCTGCTCTGAACGATATCGGTCTGCGTGCCGTTGCTGCGGATGCTGGCAGTGCCTGAAACTACGTTCCCGCCAACTGGGCCGGCCGAAACGGCCAGCGAGTTGCAGCCCAGCGCGACCAGGGCAAGAACCAAAGCGGTGGGACGCATCATGACGAGGCTCCTTGTCAGAATTTTGCAGCGACACCCGCGTACGAGCGGGTGTCGCGGTCGCCGCGCGCGGCGACGGGACGGGTCAAGGGTTGCGCAACTTCGAAAAACCCCGACAGGCGTCGATCGGTGCCAAACCGGACACCCACACCGGCCGAGGCCAGCGAGGCATGCACCGGTTCGTTTACCGGCGAGCGCCGGCGCACCAAGCCCGTATCGTAAAAACCATAGAGCGTGTAGTTCGGCAACCACGCCACGTCAGCAAGGCCGGTGTAGCGCAGCTCGAACTTCAGGGCTGCGCCGTGGTCGCCCAGCAACTCCGAGGCGTCATAGCCGCGCCCAAACTGCTCACCACCTACGCTGAACAGCTCGGGCGATAGGAGGTCATTCAAAGCATATTGGGCGTTTGCGGCCACCAGCACCGACCAGCGCCGGGCCAGCGATTGCAGCCGCGCCGCATAGAGCGTGAGCTTGGTGAAATCGGGGCGCCCAGCGGTGCGCGATTTGTTCGGGTCGTCGCGGCCACTTGCGCCCAGCCGTGCCAAGCCCTGCGAGAGTTCTGCATCCACGACGTTCAGGCCCTGCAACGAATCAGCGCGGTCCCAAGTCAGCCCTAGGCGCACAGCGCGTATGCGGTCTTCGCCCGTTAGCGTGGCGTTGGTGCGGGTCTCGCCGTTGTAGGCCGTCACACCCAGGCGTACGTAGAGGTTTTGCGAGCGGCTGCGCATCAGCGGGTGCTGGACCGCCACACTCAGCGTGCGCGAATCGGTCTGCAGCATAGCCGTGCCAAGCGCCGCTTGCAGGTCGGGTCGCGAGCGTGCCGCCGTTGCAGCCACGACCAGCTTGGTGCCCTCGCTGCTGAGCACCTGCTCGTGCTGCAGATGGCCAAAGAGCAGTTCGCGGTCGCCGGTGCTGACGAGCTTGGCCGCCGTCCGGCTCACACCTGCAAGGCCCAGCACTTCGATGTCGGCTGTTGCGCGCCAGGGGCCCACCGCGCGGCTGCCCCGGTTGTCGATGGCAAGCTCTGCCGCCACGGCGCGCCTGGACAGGCGGATCTCCAGATCCGCCGCACCGGCTTGCGTGGGCGACGGCGTGAGCGTGGTTGCGGCCCGCAGGCCGGGAATATCGTTGAGCAGCAAGAGGTAGCGCTCGAGCGTTTGGGCCGTCAGCGGCCGCGCGCCGCGAATGGCATTGGCAATGGCATCCAGGCGCGCGGTGTCGGTGCCCACATCGCCACCGAAGCGAACGACGTCGATAAAACCTTCAATCGCCTGAAGGCGCACCACGGCCTCTTGCGGCTCGATGCGCTGCTGCGGCACCACCACCTGGGCCAGGATGAAACCCTCATTGCGGTAGGTTGCCGTGAGCCTGTTGGCCAGGGTAATCAGCTCGGCCAGGCTGACTTCACGACCCTCCAGTGGCGCGATCAGCGCACGCAGCTGGTCCTGCGGCAGCGCACTGGCGCCCTGCACTTCAATGCGCAGTACACCAAAGCGCACCAGCTCGGCGCCTGCAGGCGCGCGCTGCTGGACCTGCGGCAACTGGATAGGCTCCAAACGTGAGCGGGGTTGCGGCGGCGCCTGAAACTGCCGCTCGATTGCGCCGGGCAGCGTGCTTGAAGGCGCTCCTTGGCCTGTAGCCTGCGCTGTAACGTTAGGCTGAGCCTGCGCACGGCCTTGCGCGGCAGCCGCTGCCACGAACACGGCTGCGCAAGCCGTGGCGGCAAGGGTCCTGTGCAACGGGCTTCGGATAGAGCTCATGGGTCTGCCGTTCAGTCAGCGTGCGGCGCGTGCGTTCACGCCATGTCGTATTCAGCGTGCACCTGCACCCTGCGGTTTTCCGGCGCATAAGGGTTGGCTCGGTTCAGCGGTTCAGTCTTGCCCTTGCCCATGGCGGCCAGCCGCCGCCCCGGAATGCCATGCACTTGAACCAGATAGGCCTTCACCGCCATGGCGCGTTTCAAGGAGAGGTCAATGTTGTACAGGGCTGGTCCATAGGCGTCTGTATGCCCGGCAATGGTGATGAGCGCATTGCTCGGAAGGCGCTTGATGCCAGCCGCCAAGGCGTCCAGTTGTGCCAGATGCTGAGCTTGAATCCGATTGGCGTCAACATCAAAGCGCAAGGCCAGGGCAACAGCGCCCACTGAGGCCAGCCGTGCGACCTGCAGTTGCAACTGCGGCTGCGGCACCTGCGCTGCGGGCTCGGTGCGGTTGACCGGCACCACGCTGCTTTGCTGAACTGGCACCGGTGCATCAACGCGGTGCGGGCTTTCTGGGCCGCCCAACACCCGCACCAGGCGGGTGCGGCCACCATGGCCTGACGACGCCTCGGCGGCTTGCACGGCCAATGCAGCCGGTGGGGCGAGCAGC
Organism: Rubrivivax sp.; assembly: GCA_965249635.1. Lineage (GTDB taxonomy): Bacteria > Pseudomonadota > Gammaproteobacteria > Burkholderiales > Burkholderiaceae_C > Rubrivivax. The sequence continues at coordinate 2,944,416 of OZ252249.1, forward strand.
GCCGCTATTTCGGCTGCGGTGGCCTGTTGGTCTTCACTGAAATAGCGGACCTCGTTTGCAAGGCTGGCAACCGACAGCAAACAGGCAGCGATAGCGGCAAGCTGGTGTTTCATGGTCTTCTCCTGTTGAAAAGGGCGGCGCACCGTTGCGCCCAACCATGAATCGCGTGCCGCGCGCGATCGGTTCAAAGAATTTGCGGCTAGAGGCGAAAAAAGGCGCTAAAGCCGCTTGGCAGCGACAGAAGCGGCTTCGACCGGTGGAACGGCCGATACCACGCTGGACGGGCACGAGCCATCAGCAGCACGCCGGAAGCAGAAGTCACCCATCAGGCTGGAGGTTTCCCAAGGTATCTGCTTTTGCTGGGTGTCACGCGCCACGCCGATGCGGATGCGTTTGAACAGTTGCTCCACGGCAAGGCCGGGTTCGGCCAGGTGGGCCACGAGGTGCCGCGTGTAGGCGCTGTTGGCGCCGGCAGGGCCGTCCAAGGCAATGCCACCAGGGCCGGTTGAAAAGGCAATCAGCGTGCCCTGCGGCGCACTGGCGCCGGCCAAGCCCGGCGGCAGTGCCCGCGCACGCAGCGGGTTGCGCGTGGAGACCAGCGGAAAGGGCGCTTCACGGCAGGCGTCCAGGATCATGATGTTGACGCCGGTCTTGTTCAGCGCCAGCTTGGCTGCCAGCTCGGTGGCATTCGCGGCCTTGGTGGTCAGCTCTTTGTCGTGCTGCAGCGTGGCATCAACCGGTATGAGGTAGTTCTTGCCGTCGTACTGCGCGCCATGCCCGGCGAAGTAGACCAATCGCACTTCGGCGTCGCCGGAGCGGTCCAAAAATTCGCGCATCGAATCGACCATCACCCCATAACCCGCGTTCTCACGCAACATCACCGTGAATCCCACAGCTTGCAGCGCCTTGGCCACCACGCGCGCGTCGTTGACCGGGTTACGCAAGGGCAGCCTTGCATAGCTCTCGTTGCCAATGACCATGGCCACCCGTTCGGCGCGGGGCTGCGCCAGCACGGGCGTCTGCACACACAGCAACAGCACCGGCACTGCAAAGATGCGAAATCTGAAGAACATACGGTTCATAGTACAAAGGCTACTGGCGGGGCACAACACCCGTGGCGCCTGCAAGCCTATTCCTCGCGCGGCTCCGCCTTCCAAGCTTTCACGAGGGTCACGCTTTGCACCAGTTCGCTGCGCGCCAGTTCGTCTTGCAGCGCTGCCAGCGCACCGCGCCGAGGCTCGAGAACATAGTCGCCCAGCTGGTCCGGGCCATCCACGATGCGCGCACCCACACCGTAGAGCAGCGCTCGCAGGTCTCGCTCTGTGGTGGCTTGCTTGAAGCGAACTTGCAACACATCGCGTGCCAGTACAGCCGAGGCGCTGCGCGAAGGCTCCATGTCGTCAGCCGGTGCGCGCTGCACCAGCGTGCCGATCAATGCGCCTTGCACCACGATCACCAAGGCGGCCACGGGCACCAGCGGCTGAGCAACCACGCTGCCAAACCAGGCTGAGATGCGGTCAGCCCAGGGCACGGGCTTGGCCTTGCGTTGCGCCCGCAGCTGCGCCTCAACACGCGCCCAGCCCACCATTTCAGGCGCCTGCAGGGCGCGGGCCCCCGCCTGGCCGACCACCTCTTTCATCAGGTCGCGGTGCCAATCCAGTTCGGCCCAGGCTTCGGGGTTGGCCGCCAGGTACTGTTCGGCCCAGGCACGGTCTGTGGGCGAGATGCTGCCGGTCACGTAGAACGGCACCAGCTCATCGAAGTGTTTGCGGGGGTTGTCAGTCGAGTGGTTCATGATGGTCTCGCTGGAAGTCACAAGGGTCAGTGGTCGCGCCGCCCAAGGCAACGCTCCAAACAGTGGCGCAGGCCCAGGCGCGCGTGAAACAAGCGCGTCTTGACCGTACCGGGCGGGCAGCCGAGGGCTTGGCCCGCTTCTTCAACTGAAAATTCCTGAAAGTAAACCGCCTCCAGCGCCTCGCGGTGGCTGTCTGAGAGCCGATCCATGCAGTGCCGAACCTGCTGGCGTTCTTCATTGCGCAGGTGCTCGGCAAACGGGCCGAGGTCTTTGGACTCGATGTTCTCGTCCAGCTCGTCTGTCGGCCCTTCGCGCTTGCGCCACGCGGTGCGCACCTTGTTGTTGGCGATACCCAGCACCCAGGTGTACAGCTTGCACTCGCCGTCCCAGCGCGATGCGTGCCGCCAGACTTCCATGATCGTGTCGCTGACCACCATTTCGGCCTCATCAGGATCGTGCAGACGGTTCAACGCGAAGGCGTAGATCCGCCGGGCCAGCAAGGGGTGAAGTTCAGCCAGCGCGCGCTCTTCCTGCGCGGTGATTCGCTGCATCAGGGTCTTCGCCCGGTCGTGTTCGATCTCTTTCACCGCCACTCCTTGCTGGTTCTAGTAGGTGATGAATCGCAACCTGGGCCGGTTGGGTTCAAACTATTTTTTCCGGCGACGTTGAGAAGCGGAGTTTGCACCCGGGCGCGTGACTTGCGTCACGCCAGGAAGGCCTTCCAGCCTCAAGTTCCCACCCAGCAGGCCGAGTTAACGGGCACCCCATCATCCAGCTTGAGCCCCAAGACCCCATGCCAGCCACCCCTGCCATCGCCCTGTCCGGCATGAACGCCGCAGTCTCCAGCCTGGGTGCGACGGGCCACAACATTGCCAACCAGCAAACGGCGGGCTTCAAGCGCCAGGTGGCGTCCAGCCAGTCGGTTGAGAGCGGTGGTGTCGAAAGTCAGCTGAGCACAGCGCCCGAAGCCGGGAACAGCCTGGAGACCGACATGGTGGGGCTGCTAACAGCCAAAAACAGCTTCCTGGCCAATCTGGCGATGTTCCGCACGCACGACCAGATGGCGGGGGCAACGCTCGACATGTTCGCCTGACAACGTAGAGCAGTCATCCCGTCGACAGGTGGCGCGCCGGCGCCCGCCCTACACTGGACGCAGCATGGACACACATCGCTCGCGCACGAACCAGTCTCCGGACCCAAAGGACAAAGAAGCGACCCCTTTGTCGACCGACCCCGGCGCGCTGAGCGTGTGGCCAGACGCAGGCTGGCACTGCCTTCAGCGAACGCCCGAAGGCTGGCATCAGCCCACCGCTGCCTGGTGGCGGCGCTGGCTGCAACGCCCTGAACTGGCCTTGCCGCCCGACGCTTGCAAGCACGAACGTCGGCTGGCCGAACGACTGGCGGCCGACCCGCTGCGCGACGTGCCTGAGGCCGAACTCGCCGCCATTGCCGACGCTGACGCGCGCGACAATTGGCGCCTTTGGCTGCGCTTCCGCCATGCCATGCAGTCAGCCGGCACCTTGGAGGCTTGGTACCTGCAACTGATGCGCAGTGGCCAGGTCGACGTGCCAGCGCTGTTCATCGACGACGTGGTGCAAGACATCGTGCGCGGGCTCATTCAAGACTTGGGCCTGGGCGATGGCGGCACAGGCTCGGCCTCCATCGACGGCAGCTTCACCGTGCGCGCAGCCGAACTGCTGTTTCGCGGCCAACGCATCACGGTGCAAGACGGCGCCGCGCTCGCCGGCGACAGCGAGCAACTGGACCTGCTCAACAACACCGGCGGTTTTGGCGACTTGGGGCGCCTGCTGCGTGAAGCGCAAGCGCCTCTGCGCCGCGTCGACCTGCGGGTATTGACGGCCGACTCGGCGGCCGACTTCTGGACCAGCGCCTGCGCCTTGCCAACCCGGCGCGATTGGCTCTTGGACCTGCGCCATGAACTGACACAAACACTCAGCCACGGCCTGCTGTTCAAGCTGCAACACAAACATTCCGGTCTTGGCGCACTGGCCCATGTTCTGGAACGTTGGGTATGGCATCTTTTGCGGGTATCCGTACGCATCGAACCCTTGTCTCGCATCGACGACGAGCGGTGGCGTTGGCACACCGGGCTGGACGTGTCGTCGTCCGCGCTGCTCAACGACCTGTACGAAGGCCGCGAGCTTGAGCCTGAGCGCCAGCAGCAACTCATCAGCTTGTTCAAGCTGCAGTTCGACGAACCCATGGAAATGCTGCAAGCCCAACCGGGTGAACGATCGGTTCCGGTTTACCTGGGCCTGGCTCGTCAGGCCAACGGCCTGCTCAAGCTCAAACCTCAGAACCTGGTGCTGAATTTACCGGTGGCGCACGACTGACTGCACCCGCGAAGCACCCACGCGGCCAACTCAGTCACCTGCTCGATAAAGCGCCATCGACCGCTCGAACGAGATGAGCGGCGCACGCAGGTTGCCGTCGGGCAGCTGTGTAGCGCGCAGCGGGTCAACAGGCTCGATCAAGAAGCGGTCCTGGCCCTTTTCAAGGCCATCAATGATGACGTCGATGGTCATCGCGCGCGCAGAACGTGGCGCAAACCAATGCACGTTGTCCTTCGCTGTGGTCATGGCTGCGGCGTGGCCGGGCTCGGCCAGCACATCCTGGGTCGAACGAATGACGAGATGACCCTCTTCGTCTTTGACGCGGTCAAATGTTCGGACGCGAACCCTCCCATCGATCACCATGTGGGCGCTGGCCATGTAGCGATGCGCATGGGGCGTGATGACGCTGTTAGGCCCAAAGTCGAACAAGGCCAAGCCGTAACCGAGCTTGAGCGGGCGCTCATCGTCGCCCAACACCGTGACGAAACGCTTCTGCGGGTCGTGGCCAAACGGCGGCCCAGCATCTTTGATGCGCGCGCGCCGCAGCTCAGCCGCCAAAGACTCCAGATCGACTTGGGTAGACAACTCGTTGACGCCTTCGTGCCATCGCGCCTGACTGAGCGTGCCACCCGCAAGCCCACGGGCCAACTCGCTTTGCAGCGACAGCCAGCGGCGCGCTGGAAGCCCGCGCGGCTTGTTCGTCGCCAGCGCCAACTCGGCGACCAGCGCATAGACCGCCAGTCCTGCGCCGGCTTGGAGCAAATTTCTTCGTTGAGAGATCATGCATTCACCCAAGCCAATGCGATTCGGCAATTGGGCAGCAAAGCGTTTGGCTCAGCCGCCATGCAGAAGGCCGGTTCGGTGCTGCAGAGCTCGTGCCACCCTCTTGCGATGATAAGTTAGCGCCTGAGGTCAATCAGCCGCACCATCAGCTTCCAGCGTTGTCTTCATCGCGCGCATGCCGTGCTCGATCATGCCGGCAATGGTGGGCGCCAGATCATTGGGCAGCATGTCGCAAACCCAAACCACTTTGCATTGGTGCGCGCCGTGTTCGAAGACTTGGGTTGATGCGTTGTGGTGCGACAAGCGCCCACCGATCACTGACCAGACCAAGCGGCGCGCTTCGTCATCCGTGGTAATGATGCGCTCCTGGGCCACAAGTCCGTTGCCGAAGGTGACGGTTCTGACATCGCCTTCCAAGACACAGTCTGCAATGAAACTCCGCGCCAGGCGCGTGTGCAGGGCGCCGGCGTCGCGCATGGCGTCCCACGCCTGCCCACTGGGTACGTCGATGGTGATCTCTTGGCGGATGGAAGCCATGCTGGTGTTTCCGTTGAAGTTGTTCTGGATGCCCCTGCATCCGTGAACAGCCATCGTGCCCAATACCAGTGACAAATGCTGGCCGTTTTCGGACCCGTCCATCCAAAGGACGCTATCGCTTCGGTTTGGCCGCGGACTGCCGGCGGCGCCAGTACTGGAATTCATCCTCGTTGAATTCGATATCCAGTTCCTGTACGCGCTCTTGAAGGCGTTCCTGCACCTTGCTGACGGCCTGGTTGTAAACCAAAGGGCCGAGCTCTTCGAGGAAGAAGCTCAACAGCGACCCCGCCGCGATGTTGCCGATGCGCTGGTCCAATTCCTCGGAAAAGTAGCGCTCGATTGAGGCCACGGCCTGTTGGCGTGCTTCGCGGTTCAGTTCGATGGGCATGGGCGGCTTTCGAAAGGGACCAGCGGATTCTGCAGCACCGGGCCAAGCGTCAACGCTCCAAAGCACCCTTGCCTGTCATGATCTTCTCGCGGAAAGTGGCGATGCGGGCCACGCGCGTTTCGGGCTTCTTGGTCGAATTCAAGGTGATGACGTAGCTTCTTTGGCGCCCGGGTGACAGGCCACGAAACGCCGCCGCGAGCTCGGGGTCGGCGTCCAGCGCTTCTCCCAGTTCAGGCGGCAGCTCGATCTCGCTGGCCAGCTTCGCTGGCTTGATGCCGGCTTCTGCGTAGGCCATGGCTTCAGTCAAGTAGGCGCAAATGGTTTTCTCCATTGCAACCACCTGTTCGTTTGCAGTGAAGCGAATCGAGTCTGGGTGCTGGGTATTCGGCCCTTGCCGCTCCAATATGCCGGCCGGGTCTTTCATCAGCGCAGCGTTGAAAAAGTTCAACCGAAAGTCACCACGCAAGGCGCCAACGAGCGCGACATTACGGCCCTGGTGCATGTAGCACGGGTGCGCCCACTTGAGCGTTTCAATCAAGCCTGCATCGACGCAGATCTTTCGAAGCGCCAACAAGCCACTGGCCCATTGCCGAGTGGAGCAGTCAGCGGTGGCGAAGCGATCGCAACGCCCACAACCCTGGGTAAAGAAGTCTTCGATGTTGGTGATCACGGGACAACCGCTTCATCCGACCGCGATAGACCCATCAACAGGGTCGTAGGCGATGCGCGTACTCCAGAAGCTGCTCAGGCGTGCGATCTCGTCGGCGATGGCACGCCCCACCGCCGGTGCCGGCCAAGCCGGCAACCCGCGCTCGGATGGTCGAGGCCGGTTCATGTCCAGGTCCAAGGGCAGCAGTCGAACCTTGACAGCACCGCCTTCGAAATCACACTGGGCCAGGCAGCCATTGGAGAAACGCCGGTCGGCGTAAAAACCGATGCGCTCGCCGTCAGCGTCCTTCACCCGCGCGCCATGCAAGTCTGACGGCAGTGCGTCGCGGCCAAGGCCAAAGCCGTCGTACATCTCGGGTGTCATCTTCTGTTCGCCGGCTTCGAACTCTTTCATCAGGCTGCCCAGGTTGTAGAAGATCGGGCAGCCGCGGTGCAGTTCAATGCCGCGCAGCAAGTGCGAGCCGTGGCACAGCACAGCCTGGGCGCCCGCGTCGATGGCCGCTCGCGCCATCTCTTCAACAAACGAGGCCGGACGGTCGGAATACCAATGCTCGGCTTCGCCTTCGTGGGTGTGCAGGCTGAATAGCACGTGGTCGGCGCGGCGCGCAGCGTCGCGGATGTTGGCGAGTATGGCCTCGCGGTCGCGCTCGTTCATGAAGTAGCGCACGCGCGCCGCAGCGCCGCGCTCGATGCGCAGTGAGCCCTCGAACACCGAGCCGAAATTGAACACGTCGGGCCCAGGGTCGCGCATGACCTCTACTGCCATCACCTCGCGCCGGCTGCGCGCCGTGCCGAGCATTTCGTCGATCTGCTGCAGTTGCGCGAACTGCTCGTCGGGCAGCACATAGGCGCGGCCGAAGCGCAGCGGGTTCAGGCCGGGGCGTGCGGCAACGCCGTGGCCGGGTTCGCTGGCCGTAAACAGGTCAGCGCGCGTGGACGCCGCCGCGACCAGCGCGATGCGGCCCTTGGGTGTGTCTAGAAAACGCGCCGCGCGTGCTTCCCAGAGGTTGCGGCCGATGCCGCCCGGCAACAGGCCGCGTGCTTCGGCCGCTTCGAGTGTGTGCACCACGCCCGCCGGGCCGAAATCGCCCGTGTGGTTGTTAGCGAAAGACAGCAGGCGGATGTTGAGATCGCGAAGTTCGTCAAGCAGTTCGGGCCGCAATGAGGTGGTGAAGCGCCGTGGCGCTGGCGGCGTGTCGTGCGCCGGGCAGCAGAACTCTGCATTGGCGAAGGCCGCGTCGGCTTGCTGCAAGGTGTCGACGATGCGGCGGTCGAGCCGCTGCGCCAGATTGCGGCTTGAAAACAGCGTGTCGCCACAGGCAATGATCCTCACAAGCGTCTCCAGATCGGTTCAGTAACCACGCGCAGCGTCGACGATGTCGAGCAGTGGCTCGCCGCGCAGCTTGCGCTCGAGGTTGTCGAGCAGCTTGGCCGCAATGCGGTCGTCGCCATGGTCGGAAGCCCACGAGATGTGCGACGTCAGCCAAACTCGAGGGTGGCTGTAAAACGGATGGCCCTCGGGCAGGGGCTCGGGCTCGGTGACGTCGAGCGTGGCGGCGGCCACGCGCCCATCGTCCAGCGCTTCCAGCAGCGCGGCGTCGTCAATGATCGCGCCACGCGATACGTTGATGACATGCAAGCCGGGTGCTGCAGCGGCCAGCGCCTCGCGGCCCAACAGGTGGCGCGTGTGCGGCGTCAACGGTGCGCACACGACCAGGTGATGCGACTGCGCGGCCAAGGCTGCCAGGGTGTCCACGAGCGCGATGCCTGGCAAGGGTTCGGCCTGGGCGTCGCGCCGCACCGCCAGCACGCGCATGTTGAAGGCCAGCGCACGGCGCGCAATGGCCTGGCCGATGGCCCCGACTCCGAGCAGGCCAACGGTCTTGCCTTCAAGGCAGCCAAGACCCACTTGGCGCCAATCGGCGCGCGCTGTCACGCGGGTCGATGCCCATTTTTTTTCCTGCGCGAGCATGGCTGCGAAAACCCACTCAGCGATCGGCGTCGACGTGATGCCCCGGCCACAACTCACCGGCGGCCCCTCAAAGAACCAGCCGGGGAAGGCGTCAACGCCGGCGGCAGCTATCTGGATGTATTGCAGCTTGAAAGGCCAGCCCTTTGGCGCCTCGGCCGGCGCCTTGCGCCAGCCCTGTGCGAAAGTGAACAGCACATCGGCATCGGGTGGAACGTCCCACAGCGCAGCGCCCTGCCGCGTGTAAGACACGATGCGAGGCGCACTCGCGTGCGCTGCGAGCAGCGCCTCCAACGGCTCGCTGAGGTGGCAGGCAATGGTCGGGCCGGTCATGGGCTCAGGACACCGTGATGTTGGCGTCCTTGATCAGCTTGCCAAATGCTGCGTGGTCGGCCTTTGCACGGTCCATCACCTGCGCCAGCGTGAGTGGTGTGTGAAAGGTGCCCATGCCTGCCAGCTTGCCGGCAACGGCCGGGTCGGCCATGACCCGGTTGATGATCTCGTTGAGCCGCTTGGCCACGTCGGGGCTCGTCTTGCCGGGTACACACACGGTGTGCCAGCTGCGCAGTGCCCAGCCCGGCAAGCCGGCTTCGTCGGTTGATGGCACATCGGGCAGCTTGGACCAACGCTGCGGCCCCATCGTCGCCAAGCCCTTGAGTTTGCCAGCCAGGATGCTGTCGGCACCTTCGGGGCCGAAGATAAGCTGCACCTCGCCCGCCAGGCAGGCCTGCACAGCGGCCGGGCTGCCCTTGTACGGAATGTGGGCGATGTCGATACCGGCACGCTGCTTGAGGTATTCGCCCGACAGGTGGCTCACCGTACCCTGCCCGGCCGAGCCGTAGCTCAATTTGCCCGGGTTCGCCTTGGCATAGGCAATCAGCTCGCGCAGGTTGTTGGCCTGCAGGTTGCCGCTGCCGACGATGGACATTGCGGTGTCGCCGATCAGCGCCAACGGCAGCAGATCGGTCATCGGCTCGTACTTCAGCTTGCTCAGGTGCGGCATCACGCCGTAAAAGGAATTGGTCGCGCCCATCAACGTGTAGCCGTCGGCAGGCGCACGCGTCAACAGTTCTGCCGCTATGGCTCCGCCCGCGCCTGGCTTGTAGTCGACCAGCACATTTCGGCCGTGCAAGCGCTGAATGCCTTCGGCCAGCATGCGCGCAATGATGTCGCTCAGGCCCCCTGGGGCATAGGGTACGAGGTAGCTGAAATTACGCGCCGGGAAGTCCTCCGCCCAGGTCGGCGCGGCCAGGAGCGACGCCGTGCCGGCGCCCAAAGTGCCGATCATTTGCCGGCGGGTGACGTGGTCGTTCATGGAATTCTCCTGTTGAATCACGCATGGGGTGACGCCTTGTCGCGTTCTGTGGCGGATGCTCGCACAAACCGGCTGTGGGTCACTGGCAACTTGGCGCTTAACCACTGCCCCGCAGACCAGCCGATGCAAGCGCACAATCGGCGCGCAAAAACGCGTCAGCACATCAAGCGCCTGCAACCACCGCTGAGAGGAGACCAACATGTTGACATCTAGACCTGGGGCGTCGCGGAGGGCATCGGCAGCCTGTGCCCTAGCCATCCTTCCCTTCATCGCTCTGGACAGCGCGGCACAGAGCGCGGCAGACGCCACCATGAGCGCGGCGCTCCAATGCAGCCAGCTCAAATCCTTGGTTATCCCCGACTCGACCATTTCGATCACCAAAGCCGAAGACATTGCGCAGTCCGCGCCCAACACGGTGCGCGTGAGGCCGCCCCTGCCGGAGTTGATTTCGGTGGCGTTGCCTTCCTACTGCCAAGTGGACGGCGACCTCGATTCGCGCGTGGGCGCAGACGGCAAGCCCTATGCCATCGGCTTCACCCTGGCCTTGCCGCACCGCTGGAACGGCCGGTTCCTGTTTCAAGGCGGCGGCGGCACGAACGGAGTGATCCGGCCACCGCTGGGGCCTCAAGCCACGGGCGACATGCCGGCACTGGCACGTGGCTATGCCATCGTGTCCAACTGACAGCGGGCACATAAGGCGGCGCGTAACTTCGACGCCGTCTTTCATGAAAGACCAGGAAGCCGCGATGAACTTCTCCAGTGAGTCCGTCGGCAAGGTCACGCGGGCCGCCAAGGCCATCGTGGCGCGTTACTACGGCCAACCCGCCAAACGCGCCTACTTTGTCGGCTGCTCCACAGGCGGCCGCGAAGGGATGCTTGCCGCCACGCGCCATGCAACCGAATACGACGGCGTGGTGGCCGGTGCACCGGCCATGCGCACGGGGCACTCCAACCTGGGCCTGGCCTGGGCCAACGTGGCCTTCAACGAAATCGCGCCGCGCAACGCTGCCGGGCAGCCCGACCCCACCCAGGTTTTTTCAGGCAGCGACAAGAAGCTGGTGACGGCCGCCATCCTTGAAGCCTGTGACGCCAAAGACGGCCTCAAGGACGAGATGGTCATGGACCTCAAGGCCTGCCAATTCGACCCGGCCGTCTCTGGCCTGCAAGGGTGACAAGACAGACGCTTGCCTGGCCCCTGCGCAGGTGGCCGCCATGAAGAAGGCGTTTGCTGGGCCGAAGAATTCACGCGGCGCGCAGGTCTACCCCGCCTTCCCTTGGGACAGCGGCATTGCGGCAGAAGGCGTTTCCATTCCCGGCATCTTGGTGACGGGCGCGAAAAGCCCAGTGGCACCCGCCACCCGCACCACGATCAACGTCGACCAGATTCAAGATGCTCTTGCAGCGGACGGCGTGCGGCACATCAGCGACACGGCCTATTGGACGAACCTCAACACCTTCTTCAGCCGCGGCAGCAAGCTGCTGTTCTTCCACGGCTGGGGTGACCCCTGGTTTTCAGCATTGGACACGCTGGACTACTACGAACGCATGGCGCAGGCCTCAGGCGGGCTCGAGCGCGTGCGTGATCAGTCGAGCCGATTCTTTGCCGTACCCGGCATGGGCCACTGCAGCAGCGGCAAAACCTTGGACCGCTTCGACCTTTTGGGCGCGCTGGTCGATTGGGTTGAAAGCGGCAAAGCGCCCGATTCAGTCACCGCTACCGGCCCCGCATTCCCAGGCCGCAGCCGCCCACTGTGCGCTTGGCCGCGTTATGCGCACTACAAAGGCCAAGGCAACCCGGACAGCGCCAGCAGTTTTGAATGCCGTTGACGGGAAACGACGCGCGGGCCATCAAGCCTTGCCCGACGCTGCTGCGTACTTCTTGCGCACGTCTTTGATGTACGCATTGCGCCCAGCGGCGCCGTTGACGGCCCAGCCCTTGGCCATGTAATCTGGCACCTCCGGAATCCAGAACGGCTCTGGGATGTCGCTCACTGGAGTTGGCGCTGACAGCGGGACGTCTGTCAGCGCGGTGCCTTCCTGTTCATCCAACTGGACGAGCACAGCGCCGTCCGCCCCGAAAATGCCGCTGCGTCCCAGGTAGCGGCCGGACGCAGCACGCGAAAAACTCAGATCATTGAAACCGGGGTTAGCGCCGCAGAAGTTGCTGTGAATCACGGGCACCCCCAGCGACTTCGCCAACCGAACTGGCGCAAGGTCGATAAGTTTTCGATGGTCGTTCCATCGGCTTTGCGCGGCGGCAGCCGAAACGCCAGGCCAGGACCCTGCTGGATCAATCGTCCACCAACCTGACGAGGCCATGACCACTTGAACCTGGTTTTTCAGGCGCTTGGCGGTTCTCGTGCGGACGAGTTCCCAGCACAAGGCCGACCCGATGGACAAGGCCCCGTTTTTCAGAACACCACTTTCACTCGACCCTTCGCGCGGGGGAATGGCTTCGCTTGTGGTCGAAGCGCCGTCCTCTGCCAGCTTGGCGACGAATGCGCGGTCTTCGCCGCCGGCAAACAGGCTGCTTTCAAAGTTGGTGGTCGGGAAGTCTTTGTCGTGGGTCAGCAAACTGCCGTCCGGGCAGGCCAGCACAAAGGTGTTGTACACATCGCCCGCCTGCATCAGCAACAGCGAGCCACCGACATAAGCGCCGCCAGACGCCGCCAGCCGTTTCAGCATGCCCACCGCAGCTGAATCCATCGCCTGCGGCGCCCGCAACATCTCAGGGCCGAACATCAGCCCGGAGGGGAAGAACTCCGGCAACACCACCAACTTGGCGCCCTTGCCCAAGGCCTCTTGGGCCAAAGCCTCGGCTTTGGCCAAGTTGGTTGGCAGGTCGCCCAACTTCGGTTGGAACTGAACCGCAGCGGCCTTCAGCCGAGACGGCAAGGATTCGCTTGGGCAAAGACGCTGTTCGATGCGCCCAAGCTGAACGCGCCGAGGCCTTGAATGCAATGGCGTCTTGACAGTGACATGGCTCCCTGTTTTCCTTTTGGCAAGCGGCCATCGCCGCTTCACTCGCCTTGCTGCGCATCATCAGCTTGCGCGCGGTGGCCCGAAACGGCGGCCCCGGCATCGGCTGACAGCCGCCAAAGCCAGAACACGGCCAGGCTCGAGATCAAACCCACAGCAACGAGGGCCCGGCTGAAGTCGATGGCGGCGAGCTCGCTTCGGGCTTCCAGCCCCCGAGACAGGTCCAGAAAGGATGCAGCCACGGCAACACCCACGGACAAGGACAGCTGGCCCGCCACGCTGGAAAGCGCCGTGGCCCGCGGCATGCGTTCATGGGGAATGTCGGCGTAGGCCAGGGTATTGAGGCTGGTGAATTGCAGCGAACGAAAGAAGCCGCCAATGAGCAGCACGCTGACGATGACGGCGGCAGGCGTGGCTGCGGTGAACGCACCGATCGCCGCCATCTGCACGCCGCTGAGCAAGGAATTGATCAACAAGACTTGCCGAAACCCCCAACGACGCAGTATAGGCGCCGCGGCCATCTTCATGGTGATGGCACCCAGGGCTGCAGTAAAGGTCAACAGGCCCGATTCAAAGGCTGTCATGCCAAAGCCCAGCTGCAGCATCATCGGCAGCAAAAAAGGAATCGCGCCACTGCCGATACGGAACACGGCGCCGGCCCAGACGGATGCGCGGAAAGTCGCAATGCGCATCAGCGTGAGATCCAGGATGGGGTGCGCCACGCGCTTCTCGTGGCGCACGTACAGCGCCAGCAGCCCGGCACCAACGGTCAGCATCGCAAGGCCGCCTCGCAACTTGCTTTCATCGCTGCCGGCCAACGTGATGCCAAACGTGGCCAGGGCCAGGCCCACACCGACTAACACGGCGCCGCGCAGGTCCAGCGCTTGCAAGGTCTCGGCGCGCACCTGCGGCATGTGCCGCATCGCAAACAGAACGCCCAACAAACCCACCGGCACGCCCAGCCAGAAGATGCCGCGCCAATGCCAATAGGTGGTGATCCAGCCGCCCAAGGGTGGGCCCATCACCGGCGCCAGCAGGGAAGGAATGGCCATCCAGGCCATGGCTGAAACCATCTGGTCTCGCGGCACGGCACGCAAGACAACCAGTCGCCCGACAGGCAACATCAGCGCACCGCCTACACCTTGCAAAAATCGCCCGGCAATGAGGCTGGAGAAGTCCCAAGCCATGGCGCAAAGAACCCCAGCCACGGTGAAGATAAGCAGCGCGGCCATGAAGACACGGCGCGTGCCAAACCGGTCGGCGCACCAGCCACTTATCGGAATGGCCACCGCCATCGCCACAAAGTACGCCGTGAAGGCGAGTTTCAAGGTGACCGGGTCAACACCCAGGTCGGCAGCCATTGCCGCCAACGACGTTGCGATGACCGTGGCAGCCAGGCTCTCAACAAAGAAGGCGCTGGCGACAACGAGTGTCAGCGCACGGGTGCCGTGAGGGGGCATCAGCGCTCAGCCACCCGAACTGGCAGACGCCTGCAAGCGGATGGGTTGGCCGGCACCGTTTCCGCTGTGCCCAAGGTAAGAGAAGCGATGTCTGCTCACCAGAACAATGGCGGACGTGAGGAAGACATGAATGAGATGCATCTGTGGAGCCTGGGAGCAGCTCACGGCTCCGTGCGGCCCTGGCCCGTGCGATTGTGCGCGTACCGCGTGGTGGATGGAAAAGGCGGCAGCCACGACTCCCGCCGGACCGTCCAGAGTTCGTAGGTGGGTGTGAACTGGTCTGGCGCGTCCATCGAACCGAGGTTCAGCTCAAGCTCGTCCGCACTGCGTCCGAAGACCGTTGAGCCGCAGGCGGGGCAGAAATGGCGGCCGGCATAGGCGCGCGTCTCGCCTTGGATAGCCACTGCCTCCTGCGGGAAGATGGCCGAGGCATGAAAGAGCGCGCCGTGCTGCTTTCGGCAATCCATGCAATGGCACAAGCCAACCCGGTATGGCTGCCCGGACGCCTCAAACCGCACTTGGCCGCAAAGGCACCCGCCTGTGATTCGATTCATCAATTTCATCCGTTTGGCTCGGGCGCAGTGTGGTCACTTTCTAGCGTGGCCTTCATCGCGCGCAAACCGTGCCCAATCATGCCAGCGATGGTGTAGGCCAGCTCGTTCGGCAACAGATCGCAAACCCAGACAAGCTTGCATCGGCCGTCGCCTTCATCGGTGACCTGGGTTGAATCGTTGTGATGCGTCAGGCGCCCGCCGAAGACCGACCATTGCCGGCGGCAGGCATCTCTTCAAAGAATTTCCAGGTGTCGGCACCATCGAACTTGCGCACCTTCACCGAAGCGATGAGCTCTGGGCTGAAGTTGCCCAAGTTGACGCCGTGCTTGGCGCCCGGCTGCGGGTCCAGCGGCTCCCAGTGCGTGACGCAGCCACACGTGCGGCAGTGGACGGTGCGCAGCGTCTTGTCGCCCCAGATGTATTCCGCGGTGGTCTCAGGGTGGCCTTCAATCTTCACCGAACCGAGCTCGAAATACACCCACGGCCCGCCAATGCGCCGACACAGCGAACAATTGCAGTCGGTGGCCACGAGTGGCGTGGACGGCAGCGTCAGGCGCACCGCGCCGCAGTGGCAAGAGCCTTCATGCATGTTTGAGCCTCCTGATCAATCGTTCTCGGAAAAGGAAAGTGGCGAGCAGCGCCTGCGCGAGGCATCAATCGCCAGCGCGATAAAGCGCCATGGACTGCTCTAACGACACCAACGGTGCCCGAATCTTGCCGTAGGGCAGAAGGCTTCCGCGCATCGCGTCGACGGGTTCGATGCGGTAGCGCTCCTAGCCCTTTCTCCAGGCCGTCGATGATGACATCGATGGTCATGGCGCGTGGCGACCGGGGAGCAAACCAATGGACGTTGTCCTTCGCGGTGGTCATGGCCGCCGCGTGGCCGGGCTCTGCCAGCACGTCCTGCGTGGGCTGCACGATGAGGTGGTTCTCTTCGTCCTTGACGCGGTCAAAGGTCCGCACCCTCAGCTTGCCTTCAATGACCATGTGCGCGCTGGCCATGTCGCGGTGGGCATGTGGGGTGATCACATTGTCTGGGCCGAAGTCGAAGTTGGCCAGGCCATAGCCCAGCCGCAGCGGCCCGCAGAACCCTACTCTGCCCGGTGGCACACCGCCTCGACGTTGTTGCCTTCCGGGTCGATGACAAAGGCGCCGTAGTAGCTGGGGTGGTAGTCGGGGCGCAGCCCGGGCGGGCCGTTGTCCTTGCCACCGGCGGCGATGGCAGCGGCGTAAAACGCATCCACTTGCGCGCGGCTGCTGGCTCGCCACGCCAGGTGGCAACCGGTCGTGGCCGGCGGGCCGCCATAGGGCGAGGGGCCGTCGATGAACCAGACATCCGCCTTCTTGCCATCGGCCTCGGTCGCATCCGGGTAGGCAAAGCCCAGTATGTTCGAGCCGTAGTTGCCCTCAAAGCTAGTGGTGTAACCCAGCGGCGCCAGCGCGGCGCTGTAAAACGCCTTGGCGCGCTGGATGTCGGTGACGCGGAAGGTCATGTGGTCGAGCATGGGAGGTCTCCTGAGTGAAGGGCAAGCTTGATGTTGAAACTGTATAAATATACAGGTTTTCTTTTCCCGCATCCGCGCCACGAGAGGTTCCGGCCGCACGCTGCGTTGACAATCCGCGGCCATGCCCGCCTTGACCGCCTTGCACTTCGAGATGCTGCTTCGCGGCGCCGTGGTGGGCTTGTTGCTGTTCCACCTGGCGCAGTTGGCGTTGCCCGGTGCGCGGCCGGCGGCGCGGCTGGCTCTGTCGGGGTTTGTGGCCTCGGTGCTGGCCTATGTGTTTTGCCAGCAAGCTGAAACCCTTCTGCACCTGCCGCGTGCAATGGCCTATGTGCTGCTGGCCTTGTGCGTGGCCACCACGGCCTGGTTGTGGCTGGCGGCGCGCGCGCTGTTTGAAGACGGCTATCAGTTCGGCGTGTTGGAAGTGTGCGCGTTACTGGGTTTGACAGCGCTGGGGCTGGCGGCCAACCTGCCCTACTTCCCTGAGGGCGAAGGGCCTTATCGCGTGATGCCGCCGGGCTCTTGGGTGCCCGCCTTGAACCAGGCACACGCGGCGGCGATGCTGGGCTTTACCGCAGCCGCCTTGTGGACCCTGGCGCGCGACTGGCGGGCTGACTTGGTCGAGGCCCGGCGCCATGCGCGGCGCTGGGTGGGGCTGGGCATCGGCGCCTATGCGGCCGTTGCACTGGTGGTGGAGTTGGCCTTGCGCGGTGAAACCGTCGGTCGGCTGCTTGCCCGCCTCTGCACATCGCCGGCATCGGCCTGGTAGCGCTGGCCTTGGCGGTGTGGGTGGCGCGGCATTCGCTGGACGAGCTGCTGGGCGTGCCAGCGGTAGAGCACAAGCTCCCCCGACACACGCTTCGCTGGCTGAGACGCCCACGCTGCCTGCGGGACCAACCGCCCCCGTCGCCGCAAACGTTGTACTCGCCCCGCCAATGCCCGAGCCGGCGGACGACCGCCACAGCCGCGCCATGGCCAAGCTGACAGCCGCCATGACACAAGACCGCATCTACCGCCGCGAAGGCCTCAGCCTGGCCGGTCTTGGCCGAGGAGCTGGCCATGCCGGAAGCCGCGCTGCGGGCGCTCATCAACCAGAAGCTGGGGTTTCGCAACTTCAACGACTTCTTGCACCACCACCGGCTGCAAGAGGCCGCTGCACGAGTGGCCCGTGAAGACCTGCCCGTTCTGAGCATTGCGCTGGACTGCGGTTACGGCTCCATCGGCCCGTTCAACCGTGCGTTCAAAGAGCGCTTGGGCGTTACCCCAACCGAATACCGCGCCGCCGCCCGGCTGAAACAGGGCTCATCAACAAACTGAGCAGGTTTTGCAAGGAATCGGCCAGGGTTCGCGAGAAATCGGCCAGCCAGCGAGGCGGTGAAAAGCCAGCATGGGCACCACCTTCACTGTCTGGAACCTTCATGCACCAAGCTGCCCTTGGCCCACGCGCCGCCCACCAAGCTGACTTTCGGCATCGCACCCTCCCCCGACTCGCCTTCACCACCCTGCTTGTGTTGGCCGCCGCCGGCACGGCGGGCTGCGCCACCTGGCGTCTGGACCTCACCGCGCAGACGGCCACCGGCTTTGCCAGCCAGGTGCTGTGTGACGAGGTCTTCATAAGCGGCACGCCGCCTGAGATCGCTTTTGAAGAACGCATTCGTCCCCTTCCAGGCATGAGCGCCGTGGCGTGGGCGCTGGGGCGCGAGGTGAACATCCCACAGCGCGAGCTGCGGGTTCGGCTGGCCGGCGGCTTTGAGTCGGTGGCCCGGCACCGGCCTGACACTGGCTGCGTGACCGTGCCCGGCGGTGACGCGGACCAGCTGCCCGCAGCGCCGACCGGCCCCACCACCGCACCCGCCGCGCCCGACCCCTGGGGCGACGCGCCTGTGGCGGCTTCGTCCGCCGCGCTGCACGCGGTCCTCGCCAGCGCCGTCAGTGCGCCGGCTGATGGCTCGCCACTGCGCAGCAAGGCTCTGGTGGTGCTGCATCACGGCCGCCTGGTGGGTGAAACCTATGCGGCGGGTGTCACACCACAAACGCCGCTGCTGGCGTTCTCGGTCTCCAAGAGCCTGACCGCAGCGCTGGTGGGCGTGCTGATGCAGCAAGGGCGGCTGCAGTGGACGCAGCCTGCGCCCATCGCCGGCTGGGCGGACGCCGCTGACCCGCGACACACGATCACCGTAGAGCACTTGCTGCGGCAAACCTCGGGCCTGAACCTGCCGCAGAACAACAGCGGCACCGACGCCACCACACGCATCATGTATGGCGGCGCGCACGACAAAGCCGCCGCAGCGGCCAGTGCTCCACTGGCGGCAACACCCGGCACACGTTGGGCCTATACCGACGCCCATTACATGCTGCTGTCCCAGTTGCTGCGCGACGCAGTGGGTGGCCAGCCGGGCGACCTGCAGCGGTTTGCGCAGGCCAAGCTGTGGGGCCCGACCGGCATGCGCCACGTGGTGATGGACACCGACGCCAGCGGCACGCCGATGGGCTCCTCACACTTCCTGGCACCGGCGCGGTCGCTGGCACGCTTTGGCCAATTGCTGTTGGACGATGGCGTGGTCCAGGGCCGGCGCCTGTTGCCCGAAGGCTGGGTGGCGCGCGCCACCACACCCACCTTGTCCACCGGCTACGGCGCAGGCCTGTGGACCAACCGCGTGCCTGGCAAAGTGCCTGGCTGGGGCGCGCCCTGGGGCCTGCCCGCTGCGCCAGAAGATGCCTTCTTTGCCCGCGGCTTCATGGGCCAGTTTGTGGTGGTGGTGCCCTCGCGCCGCGTGGTCATCGTGCGCATGAGCGCCTCGCCGCGCTTTGGGGACGACATCGAAGAAACCAACCGCCTCGTGGGCGAGGTGTTGCTGGCCTTGGGCTCCGCAGAGCCCTAATCACCGCACTGCCGGCCTCGTTGGCCCAGCCTCGACGGCAAGGTCGTTCGGCAACCTGGCCACTTCTTCAGTCCATGCCTAGGGCAACTCCGGGTTACCAGTTCCGCCATGCCGCCCATACCCTCACTGGCTCTTTCCCGCGTCAGTGATCGCGGCCCTTACCGTACGGAGACAAGCGATGAAGCTGTTGCGCCTTTTTCTCGCGGCCCTGTTTGCCACCACGTGCGCTGCGCATGCGCAGGACTACCCCACGCGCCCCGTGAAGATCGTCGTGCCCTACGCTGCGGGCGGGGGCGTGGACGCTGCGGCCCGCATCGTCGCTCAGCACCTGACCACCGCGCTGGGTCAAAACGTCATCATCGAAGCCAAGCCCGGCGGCGGCACGATCATCGGCACCGAAATGGTTGCGCGCACAGCACCCGATGGCTACACGCTGCTGATCACCGGCGGCTCAACCATGAACCTGCTGCCACTGACACACACTGGCAAGCTGCCGTTTGAGCCGCTGGCCGACTTTGCGCCAGTGGGCCTGGTGTCGCGCGTGCCCTTCTTTTTGTTCTCATCGGCCAGCATGTCCTACAACTCGGTCAAGGAACTGATGGATGCGGCCAAGAGTGGCCAGGGCTCGATGGCCTATGCCAGCAATGGCATCGGCGCCATGGGCCATCTGGGGACCGAGATGCTGCTTCAGTCGGCCGCCGCCAAGATGGTTCACGTCCCGTACAACGGGTTTGCGCCCGCGTTGAGCGACCTGGTGACCGGTCGCGTCGCCATGGTGATGGCGGACCTGGGCGCGGTCGCTGGCCCCTTGCAAGCCCGCACGGTGCGCCCCCTGGCCGTGGCCTCAGGCCAGCGGTCGCGCTTCATGCCGGATGTTCCAACGCTGGAAGAAGCCGGTTTCCCAGGCATCCAATTCGAGATCTGGCTCGGCATGTACGCCCCCGCCAAGACACCGCCCGCGATCGTGAACCGCGTGGCCACCGAGCTGGGGCGCCTGCTGGCTCAGCCGGAAGCGCGCGATGCATTGGCCAAGCTCGGCCAGGATGCAGGCGGTGGCGGGCCCGAGGTGGTGCGGCAGCGCATCGTCAACGAACAAAAGGCCTTTGCACCGGCCGTTCGTGCAGCCGGGTTGAGCAATGCCAAATGAGCAGAGCCTAACGCCCGAAACGCGGAGCGCAGCCCACCACCTTCTTCAAGCGCTGGTTGACCATGGGGTAGAGCACCTGTTCTGCAATCTCGGCACGGACCACGCACCGCTGATCGAAGAAATCGCTCGCTGGCGCACGGAAGGCCGGCACCTGCCCAACATCGTGCTGTGCCCGCACGAGAACCTGGCGGTGCATATGGCGGGCGGCTACGCGATCGCGACCGGGCGCGGGCAAGCGGTGCTGGTACACGTGGACGCTGGCACCGCCAATGCCGCCATGGCCTTGCACAACCTGTTCAGGGGCCGCATACCCGTGCTTTTGCTCGCAGGGCGGGCACCGGCAACCACCTTCAACGGCGTGGACGGTGGACGCGACACCTATGTGCATTTTGTGCAGGAGCCCTTCGACCAAGGCAGCGTGGTGCGCCTTTACGTCAAGTGGGAATACACGCTGCCCTGGCCATCCATGGCGGCCGAAGTGGTGGCCCGAGCCCATTCGGTCATGCAAAGCGACCCGCCAGGCCCGGTCTACCTGATGCTGCCGCGCGAGATGCTGGCAGCGCCGGTGCCGCCTGCCGAGGTGCGCGCCTTCCCGTCCGCACGCCACGCGGCTGTGCACGCAGGCCCTGCCGACCCGTCCCGCATCGAACAGCTGGCGCAAAAGCTCATCGACAGCCATGACCCGCTGTTGATCACCGCCTACGCCGGGCGCAACGCCGCAGCCCCGGCGCTGATCGAACAACTGGCCCTGCTGACCGGCATGCGAGTGTGCGAATTCAACACCGTGCACCTGAACATCCGCCGCGACTCGCCCTGCTTCGCGGGCTACCTGCCTGGCCCCTTTGTCGAGAAGGCCGACTTCGGGCTGATGCTGGATGTGGACGTGCCTTGGATACCCAAGACCACGCGCGCGAACCCGGATGCCTACTGGGCCCAGATGGACGTCGACGCCATTAAGCGCGACCTTCCGATGTGGGGTTTCGCCACTGACATGCGCATCCAGGGCGACAGCGTGCAGTTGCTGGCGCAACTGATTGAAGCGGTCAAGGCGCTGAGCACGCCGGCTTTTCGTGACCGGGTGGCGCTGCGCCTGGACCAGCTGGCGCAGGAGCACACGCAGAGAACGCAGCGCGTGGCGCGCGCCGCAGCCGACCCCGGCCGCCTGGACGCGATCCAGCCGCACTTTCTGTGCGCAGCACTGGGCCGCGCGCTGGCGCCCGATGACATCGTGCTCAATGAAGCCATCCGCAACACGATGGCCGTTTTTGATCAGATTCCGCGCACCGAGCCGGGCACGCTCATCGGTCTGTCCGGCGGCGGCCTCGGCTTTTCAGGGGGCACGGCGCTGGGCATGAAGCTGGCCCATCCCGGTCGCCGCGTAGTGCATGTGGTGGGGGACGGCAGTTTCTATTTCAATAACCCCAGCGCGCTGTATGCCGTCGCCCGCGAGTACCGGCTGCCCATATTCACGATCATCCTGGACAACAGCGGCTGGTCTGCAGTGAAGGAATCTGTGCTGCGCATGTACCCTAACGGCAAGGCCCATGAGGCGGACGACTTTGCGTCGCGGCTGCCCGCTGGCATTGACTACGCCGCTGTGGCCCAAGCCGCAGGCGCCCACGGCGAACGCCTTTCAGACCCTCGCGAGACCGAGGCCGCCATCGCGCGCTGCCTGCAGGCTTTGAGCGAAGGGCGCAGCGCCGTGCTGCACGCGCGCGTCACGCCACTCTGAAGGCGCAGCCATGCCTGGACAACTCCACTACCCCGATACACGCGCGCAAGTCAGCACCGCTGAATGGCAACAGCGCGTGGACCTTGCGGCGGCCTTCCGGCTGGCCGCCTACTACCGCTGGACAGACCAGATCTACACCCACTTCACGGCCAAGGTGCCCGGCACCACGCGGTTTCTGATCAACCCCTACGGCGTCTTGTTCGACGAGGTAACGGCATCGTGCCTAGTCACGGTGGACCTGGATGGCAAGGTCATCCTGGACCCCACCGGCATGGGCATCAACCCAGCCGGCTACCTCATTCACAGCTGCGTGCACCGCGCGCGGCCGGACTTCTTGTGCGTGCTGCACACCCATACCGCATCCGGACTTGCGGTGGCGGCACAAAAGCGCGGCCTGCTGAACCTAACCCAGCACGCCATGCGCTTTCACAATCGCCTGGGTTACCACGACTACGAAGGCATTGCGTTAGAGCTTGCCGAACAGGCGCGATTGGTGCGCGACCTGGGCCAACACAAAGCCATGATCCTGCGCAACCACGGCCTGCTGGCCGCGGGCACCAGCATCCGCGATGCCTTCGAGCAGCTCTACTTCCTGGAGCGCGCTTGTGAAGCCCAGGTCAAGGCGCTCGGCGGCGGGGTCGAAGTGATCGAATGCGACCCTGAGGTTGCCGATAAAGTGGCACGCGTGCTCGAGCGGCCCGGCCGCAGCGCCTATGACACCGACTGGCCCGCCTTGCTGCGCCTGCTGGACCGGATGGACGGGTCTTACCGCGACTAATTTCGGCGATATGACGGCCGTCACGTGTTCCGCTGACAAACGTGCAGCCCGGATCATGTCGATAAATCATAAAAACATCGACACGTCTGCTTGACATGTCGCCAGCAGCGACACAGGCTCAAAACGTGTCGACGAATTGAAGTTTTTGCATCATGACCGATGTCGGTACCGCACCTTGAAGGGTGTCGACATGGACATCCGGCGCACGCCGGGCACACAACTCATCAAGGACCGCACGGGTGAGGTGATCTACACCCCGCCAGAAGGCGAAGCGCGCCTGCGAGACATGCTGGCCAACTGGGAGCGCTCTCTGCACAACCAGACCGAGCTGGACCCGCTGATCCGTATGGCCGTGGGCCATCACCAGTTCGAGGCCATTCACCCCTTCGCCGATGGCAACGGGCGCACCGGCCGCGTCATCAACATCCTCTACCTGATTCAGCAAGGGCTGCTGAACCTGCCCATCCTGTACCTCAGCCGCCACGTCATTGCACACAAGGCCGACTACTACAGTCTGCTGTTAGGTGTGACGCGAGATCAGGCCTGGGAGCCCTGGCTGCTGTTCATGCTGCAGGCCGTGGCACAAACCTCCCAGTGGACGACGGCCAAGATCGCCGCCATCCGCAAACTGGCCGAACACACCACCGAGCACGTGCGCGAGCGGCTGCCCAAAATCTACACGCGCGAACTGGTGGACGTGATCTTCGAGCAGCCCTACTGCCGCATCAGTAACCTGGTGGACTTGGGGCTGGCCCAACGCCAAGCCGCCTCACGCTACCTGCATGAACTGGCTGACCTGGGCGTGCTGCGCGAGTTGCCGTTCGGCAAAGAGAAGCTCTTCATTCATCCCAAGCTGATGCAACTGCTCAGCCGAGACAACAACCAGTTCCAGCCTTACGCGTGATCGCGCTGCCCATGTGGGTTCCCCTGGCGCGCATACCACCCCCTAGTTCGGCGGCTCATTGAGCCTCATTCTGTTGACGATTTCGAACAAGTCGTCATCGGCCTGCCTCTGCCCATCCATATCATCCGTGACCTCAACAACGAAGGCTGATCATGGGCGGGAACACGACGATGAGCAAACTGCTCGGCACCTTGGTCGTTTCGATGCTGTTCAGTTCCAACAGCTTTGCCCGCGCGGAAGAGAAGGCGGGCCAAGTCGGGCCGTTCACCATTCTTCGGGTGTATGACGGCAACGACTCCACACGTTGTGTGGCTTCCATCGGCAGCGGGCAGTCCGTGCTGCGTTTCAGCATTTCTTACGACAAAAAGTATTCGATCAGCGTGCCTGGCGTTCGCAAAAACGCCAAGCTGATGATGTACATCGAGCCGCCCGATGGCGACGACATTTCCTTTGCCGCCACGTCCGATGGCAATCGCAGCTGGGGAGACATCGACGCGAAGCAGTTCCGCAATTTCCTGCGCATCAAGAACGAGATCTCCGTTCAGATCGATGGCGTCAAATTCAACTACCTCATAGGCAATACCTCGCTGGCTGAAGTCGCGCGGAAGACCGAACAGTGCAACAAGTGAGACTTGGCGGCAAGGCCACGTCGCAAGCACAGCAACTGAGGAGAATTCCATGCACAGCCGCAGAACCCTGGTCGCCGGCGTAGCTTGCGCCGTTTTAACCTTCACCGTGCCGTCGGGTGCGGTGGTGGCGTCACAGGGTGCCGATGAGCCTGCAGCTATCGTCACCGCGATTTACACGCGCGTGGCCAAAGGCAAAGGCAACTCCGGCGGCACATTCGTGACACACGGCAAGGCGGCGAAGACAAAGTACTTGTCCCAGGCGCTGCATGCGCTGTGGGCCAAGGCGGATGCCCGCACCGTCAAAGGCGATATCGGGCCGGTTGACTTCGACCCCGTCACCAATTCGCAAGCCCCGGACGTGAAATCGTTCAAGGTGATCGCCGAAAAGCAAGACGCTGCAAAGGCCACCATCGCCGTCACCCTGCAAAGCCACCACAGCGCCTGGGAGAAGCCAGCCGACCAGACGGTCCGCTATGACTTTGTCCGAGAAAGCGGTCAATGGAAGATCGATGACTTCAGAGGTTCCGTTGGCGGCGAGCCATGGTCGATACGCAGCATCCTGACCGAAGCGCTGAAGTCTTAAAGCCAGACACGCGAACGGCTCCTTTCAGAAACTCTGACCTGCCCCCTTCCGCCATGCCAATGATTCGGAAGAAGTCCGGGTTGAAGGTTACGTGATATCTCTGGTTGTTGAGTTTGAATCCGCAGCACCGCCGGCATGCCGGCGGTGCTGCGCGGCGAAGCTCGCTGGGGGGATCCGCCCAATGCTGCTGTGCGGCCGAACTTCGTTGTAGTCACGCCGCCAATGCGCAATCGTGTCTCGGGCCTGGTGCAGTGACTGGAACCAGTGCTCGTTCAGGCACTCGTCGCGGAATTTGCCGTTGAAGCTCTCGATGTAGCCGTTCTGCATCGGCTTGCCTGGCTCGATGAGCAGATGCCGCACATGGTGCTCGATCGTCCATGCAATGAAGGCCCTGCTCGTGAACTCCGGGCCGTTGTCGGTCCTCACGGCTGTCGGGTAGCCACGGAACACCGCCGCCCGGTCCAACAGCCGCGTGACGTATTCGCCAGAGATTCCGTAGTCCACCGTTATGTCCACGCACTCGTGGCTGAAATCGTCGGCCACCGTCAGGCACTTCAGGCGCCGTCCGTTGGCCAGGCTGTCGCTGACGAAGTCCATGCTCCACACCTCATTGACGTTGCGGGCCATTTGCAGCGGCACGCGCTCGGCTGGCGGTCGACGAACCTTCTTGCGCTTGCGCACCGCCAGGTTCGCCGCGCTGTACAGCCGCCACACCCGCTTGTGATTGACCCCCGGGAACTCCGGACGAAGCAGGTCGTGGATCCGCCGGTAGCCGAAGCGTCTACGCACATGGGCGATCTCGACGATCCGGCCCGCCAAAGTCTGCGTCGCGACATCGGCCTCGGGTGGGTGCCGATAGCTGTCTCTGGAGAGCCCCACAAGACGACACGCTCGGCGCTCTGACAGGTGATGCTCTTGGACCATCCTGCTGATCGCCTCGCGCTTGACCTGTGGGGCTAGCGCTTTACCCCGAGAACGCTCTTGAGCGCGTGCATGTCCAGATGCGCCTCGGCCAGCAGCTTCTTGAGCTTGTTGTTCTCGGCTTCTAGCTCACGCAGCCGCTGCGCGTCGGAGGCCTCCATGCCGCCGAACTTCGAGCGCCACTTGTAGAACGTCGCGTCGCTGAAGCCGCCCTTGCGGCACACATCCGCCACTGCCATGCCGGTCTCAGCCTGCTTGAGGAACCCAATGATCTGTTCCTCGGTGAATTTGCTCTTCCTCATGTCCGCCATTCTCCTGGTGAGCGGACTTCACTTCCATTACGTTGGTACGGCGGGAGGGGAGCAGGTCAGTGCAGCCTAACGCTTGCGTTCACCAGCTCGCGGAGGCGGGTGAAGCCTGCTGTAGCGAGTCGGGTGCAACGAAGGGTTGGGCGTCACCGCAGGCCAATAGCCCGAGCAAAACGTTTCCCAAGCTCGGTGCGCTGCATGATTCCCTTTTTATGTTCCACCTTTGCCCCATCGGGCTGTGGTTCTTGACTCAATCGTAGGAACTCGGGTCGTTGATCGACCCAAGAGTAAAGAGCGGCATCAGTCAGGTGCTTGTCGTAGGCAACCTCAACTAGGCCAAGGCGAATCCAGTTGTCAATCATTGCTGGAAGCTGTGGGCTTTCAACTGGCACGCCCGTCGTCGAGTTCTTCAGATTGAGCAAATGTTGAACGAGCAGGTTGTAGCTCGAGCCCTCCTTGAGCTTACGATGAATCTGAACGATCGGAATCGCGCTCGAGGACTGCAGCACCTCACGCACGAGCCTTGCATCTTCGCTATCCAGTTGTTTGATGATCTCCACGAAGGCCGGATGCGCGATTGAGGCCGCTCGACCATCCATCGAAGTTGCCAACAAGTTGAGATACATCTCCTTGAGATCCGGCTCTTCGTGTGTGAATGCAAGGCCTTGCAGCGTAGGGCCGGCAATGGATGCCTTTGGCTCGACGACGTGCTCGGGCGGTATAGCTTGGGCCTTTTCAGCAATGTCCTGCTGAAACTTGCCAGAAAAGTAAGCTCTGGCCTTATCGAATGCGAAGTTGATCGCAGCCAAGGGAACCAGCACGTTGTTGATGGTCTTCGTCAGCGTCACGGCCGTCTGACCGAGGTTGCCGGCAGCTTCCTTTACTTGTGGGTTATCACCTGCAGCCTTCAGGACCTCGGCGACGAGTGAGACACCATCCTTGGCTGCCTTGATCGGATCATCAACTGGCATCAGTGCCTCTCAGTGTGTTTGTGACGCCCAACTTGTTCTGGAGCCGCGATTCGAGCCATTACAGCCCCGAACCCGGACAAAAACGGCCGTGCCGGGTTTTAGGGGCAGCCGGTGTGCCGCGAAAAGGCCGAACGGCACAACAGCTTCCCGGAAGATATCTCGACGCATGTCCCGGAATCTAGCAACCTCGGCGGCGGGCCTGCTTCAATCCCGTTTCAGCCGTGTTTCAACCATATTTCCATGGCAACAAACGGTAACGCTCGCACCCCACTCGCCGCGCCCTTCACTGCGCCCCTCGCACCGTCGCCTCGCCCCAATAGTGGTACGAAGCAAACCGCAGCGCCGGGATGTAGCGCGAATCCACCTTCACCTCAAACCCAGCCGACTACGGCAGCTTGGGGATGTCCACGCTCAGCTGGCAGCCGCCGGCCAGGGGGCGCGACGGGCTGCAGCCCGCGCTACAACCCGCGCACGGTTTCGTCCCGAGGCAGGCGGCAGCACGCGGCACACCTCGGCCAGCGCGTTTGGGGCGTTAGGGATGCTGCACAGCGTGTAGGTGCACACGACAGAATCGAAGCTGGCGTCCGGCACTACATGCTGACCAACCGCTCAGTGCGCGACCTTGGCGATTCACTGAAACGTGACGCGCACTATGCGCGCGCCACCCATCCGCGGAACGCCAAGGCTGTGTAGAAGCTAGCCACATCCGAAAAGCCCGCCCTTCGCATGAGTTCGTCGTCCTGCGCCGGCGTGAGTATGGGCAACTGATTGCCGATGGCTGCTGCGGACGTCTTGGCTTGCTCCGGATCGACCCCAGATGAAATGGCGAATGCAGCGCATCGGGGTAGCCAAGGATCTGGCGCGCCATGGTTCTGCGGGATGCTGTAGTGCATGGCGACAAAGACACCACCGGGTTTCAAACGCGAGTGAATTTCTCTCAGCGTTCTGAGGCGCTCGGGCTCTGGAATGAAGTGCAGCGTCAAGATGCACGAAGCCGAGTCGAACGGCCCCATGGGCGCCGCTTCAACGTAGCCCTGGTGAAGTTGAACGCGAGAGGCGAAGGGCCCCAGAGCCGCGCTTGCCAGGCTCAACATTTCGGCAGAGGGGTCAACGCCATCCATCTGCCAACCGGGGTGCGACTGCGCGAAGCACGTCAGCTCCATGCCACCGCCCGCACCCACGACCAGCACGCGCCCATCGGGTGGCGTGCTCTCCGCCATCAACAAGGTTGACATGCGGTAGACGTCAGCCAGGCCAGGCACGCGCCGAGCAGCGTTCTGCGCGTAGTTCGAGATGGCTTTCGGGTCAGAGAACGATGACATTCAGTTGCCTAACGCTAGAACGAAGTATTCGTGCGGCGGTCGGCGACAAATGAGTCAATGTCACTCTTGCGGCACCAATTTCACTTGCAATTCGCAGCCCACCGCTTGGGCGTAGCGCCGCAGCGTGCCGATAGACGGCGCATGTTTCCCGGAACCCTCAAGCCGAGAGACAGCGCTCTTCGTCGTTCCCATTCTTTCGGCGACCGCGTCTTGGGTCAGGCCGGCACGCGTGCGGGCCTTGAGAAGTTGGTCAATCACCTGGTACTCGACTTCCAACGCCTCGTATGCTTGTTTGAACCCTTTTCGGGCGCTGGCCTTTGCCAGGAAGGCCTTGTGATCATGGCGAACGGGGGTGTGCTTCAGGTCAGCCATCTTCCAACTCCTTCATGCGTTTGCGAGCCAGCTTCAATTCTCGATCTCGCCCAGTACACGCGGGTGGAAGTACTCGATTTCGTAAGCCACAAGCGCATGTTAGCAATTACGCTAACAACAGGCAAGTGATGTCTTGTGATGCCGAACTCGACCTAAACCCGCACCGTAGCCTCGCCCCAATAGTGGTACGAAGCAAACCGCGGCCCCGGTATGTAGCGTGATTCCACCTTGACCTCAAACCCCGCTGCCCGCAGCAGCTCGGGAATGTCCACGCTCAGCTGGCAGCCGCCGGCCAGGGGGCCCCAGACGGGCTGCAGCCTGCGCTGCCAGCGGCGCACGGATTCGTCTGGCGCAAGCCCGTGTTCTGAAAACAGAAACTTGCCACCGGGCCGCAGCACGCGGCGAACTTCTGCCAGCGCGTTTGGGGCGTTAGGGATGCTGCACAGTGTGTAGGTGCACACCACAGAATCGAAGCTGGCGTCCGGCAGTGGCAGCTTCTCGGCAGACAGGCCCACCAGTTCCACGTCCAGCCCCGCGGCCTTCACGCGGCGCAGCGCCAGCGGGTGCATCTGCACGGCCGGGTCTACGCCAACGATGCGCCGCACACGCGCCTTGTCGTAGAACGGCACGTTCAGGCCGGTGCCAATGCCCACCTCCAGCACGTCGCCGTGCGCCAGCGGCAAAACCTTCTGCCGCTGCCGCCGAATGGGCTTGACGCCGCAGGCCAGCTCCAGCAGGTGGGGCAGCAGGTGGCGTTCGTACCAGTTGGGGGTTATGGCGACTACTCCTTCGGACGCGATTCCTCGGCCACCCACCGAGCATAGGGCTCAAAGGCTGACTCGACGGCCACGGCGGTGATGGCCGGCAGTTCGTAGGGGTGCAGCTCGCGAATCGCGGTTTCGATGGCGGGGTATTGCTCGGCCGTGGTCTTGAAGTCGATGCGCCATTCCGCTTCGTTCTGCACCGCGCCGTCCCAGCGGTAGAAGCTCTCGATGCCGCAGATCTGCGCGCAGGCCGCCAGCCGGCGTTCGACGATGGCCTGGGCCATGTGCTGGGCGTCGGCCTGTTGTGCAAGGGTCGTGGTGACGGTGATGAGTTTCATGGCAAAGTGGTCTAAAAAATTAGAAGCTTGCTGAATTGAATCTCAACCAAGCCCAAGGAGGGGACCATGCAACCAGGTACAACTGCGCTTCTGCTCATGGGGGCAACGGCTTTGGCGGCCTGCACTTCAACCTCAGTGCCAATGCCATTGCCTGTTCCGCCGCCAGCACCTGCGGCGCTAAGCACGCAGTCTTGCGCACCAACGGCTGCAGACTACCCGCAAGAGTCGCTAAGGGCGGGCCACGAAGGTGTGTCGCGTATCCGCTTCAGCATCGATGCTGAAGGGAAAATTGCATCGATGCAAGTGGCGCGCTCCAGTGGGTTTGCCGCGCTTGACGAAGCCAGCATGAAGAAGCTGTCGCAATGCAAGTTTCGACCAGGGCGCGACAAGAATGGCAACCCTGTGGGCGGCACGACAGAGGTCGAATACCGCTGGATGCTCCAGAAGAATTGAGCCGCCGATCAAGTTGCCCCTTGTCGACACTGCTGCGGCGCTGCAGCCCCTCACCCCTCCATCACCGGCACGCCGCGCAGCCGCTCAACCACCGCACGCGCATCGCCCACCCCATCGCCGCGCCAAACCACATGCGTATCCGCCCGCACCAGCAGCAGGGCGTGGTGGTAAGCCTGGGGCCAGCCGTCTTGAGGCTCGGTGTCCAGCAGCACCATCGGCACGCCGCGTGCCTGCGCTGCTTGCAGAAGGGGCTGGGCGTCCACGCTGCTGTTGCGGCGGATGAGGGTGTAGCCGGGGCCTAAGGCGTCAAACAAGGAGCGGCCGTCCCTCAGCCACACATGCGGCACACGGCAGCCGGGCACGGTGGAAGGGGTGAAGCTGCCCATGGTGTAGGGCGGCGGAGTTTCGAGGCTGGCGGCAGCGCCGTCGATGCCATCGGGAATGACGAGCGTGCTGTTCTCGTAGTAATACCCAAAGTTCAGCCCGGCGCAGCAGAACTGCTGAACGTTCAGTTCGTAGGCTTCAGCGCCGATACGCTGGCGGCTGGCGGCGCCCTCAGCGGTGGCATCTTCAATGTCGGGCGGCACGGCGCTGCGTGCGCGGATCATCTTGGCGGCGTGGTCCATCGCGAAGTTTGAAACCTGCTGCGTGATGGGCTGACGCTCGTGTTCATAGGCGTCCAGCATGTGGGGGTCGCCCCAGCCTTGCAGGGTGGCCGAGAGCAGCCACGACAAGTGCGTGGCATCGGCAATGCCGGCGTTCATGCCATAGCCGGCATAGGGCACCCACAGGTGCGCGGCATCGCCCGCGATGAAGACGCGCCCATTGCGGAAGCGGTTGGCCACCAGGCGGCGGCCCACCCAGTCTTCCTTGGTGATGATGTCGTAGTGGAAGTCCGGCCCCACGCCCAAAATTTGGCGGATGGACCAGTCGCGGTCCACGCTATCGAATTCGGGCTCGTCGGCGTTCAGGTGGTTGTGCACCAGCCAGGTGCTGTGGCCGTCGATGGCAAACACCGTGCCGCAGCGGCGTGGGTTGACGCTGTAGGTGCACCACGCCAGCGGTTTGGGGATGAGCGGCAACAAGCCTGGCGCGCTGATGTAGCTGCTTTGCACCCGCTGGATGACCGGCGTGCCTTCCAGCTGCGCGCCAATTTGCTTGCGCACGGTGGAGCTGCCGCCGTCGCAGCCCACCAAGTAGCGGGCGCGCACGCTTCGCGTCGCCTGGGTGTCCAGGTCCAGCAGGTGCACGGTCACGCCATCGGCGTCTTGCTCAAAACTGGTGAGCTGCGTGCGGTTGTGCAGGGTGACGCCGGGCTGCGCGGCGGCGTGGTGCAGCAGCAAAGGCTCCAGATAGATTTGATTGATACGGTGCGGCGGCTCGGGCGTGGGCCACCAGCCATCCGGGCCTGTGGTGTCGGTGTAGCGATCTCGCCGGCATGGAATGGCAATGCGCGTCAGCTCTTGCCCCGTCACACTGGTGCGAAAGACCACGTCGTTGGGGTAATGCTCGGGCAGGCCCGCAGCGCGCAACGTGGGTGCCACGCCCAGGCGGCGAAACACCTCCATGCTGCGCGCGCTCACATGGTTGCACTTCACGTTGGGCGGCTCGGCAAAGCGGCGCGGTTCAGCCAGCGTGCAGCGGTGGCCGCGCTGCGCCAGGTCCATGGCCAGCGTCAGGCCCACGGGGCCGGCGCCGGCAATGAAAACATCGGTTTGTTGCATGGCGTTTATGCAGTCATTCATCAAGGACAAGCACGAAGCGCATGTCGGCTCCCGCTTATAGCAAGCAGTATGCGCCTGGAAATCTTGATCAACTCTTGATCAACAGCGGGCCGATGGGGCCGCACGGCGAATAGCAGGCGGCGAGCGAAGCCTTACGCGGAAGGCAACGGCCCGCTGCGGCACACCGAACCAGCCCCGGAGCCCCATGATTGAAGACTGCCGACCCTCGCTGCTTTTGGCAGACTAAATGCGTTTCTCGTTATTGATGCTCAACTCGATGAACCACCGACACAAACTGCTGGCGACAATCGCCGTTCTTGCCGCTGCCCCGTGTGCATCTGCGGCCCCCGCTGACTGCCGCTTCGTCTTCGAAGGCGAGACCTACATCGACGGCGCTTGCGACTTCCAGCCTAGCCAAGGCGGCAGCTTCCGCATCGGCGCCAATGGCTATCAAGTGCAAGTAGACGTCTTCGGCAAGGAAGCCGAGGGCAGCTGGAATGGGGACGTACGCGCCTCGCACCTGCAGCACCCCTTGCACTTGGACGGCAACCTGAAGCGCAATGGCGCCTGCTGGGAGAGCCCGGCGGTGCAGGTGTGCGCGTGGGGCGGCAAGCGCCCGGGCGCGGCTCCGGCCCCTCTGGTACGGCAGGAAGCCAAGGCTTATCCTGATTGGCACAAAGACACCTTCGGCTCGTGGAACCTGGTGCAGGTCAAGCGGGCGGGGCAAGTACAACATTGCTACGGCTTCGTGATTGCCGACGGCCCGGGCGCTAGCGCCTTGCGCTTGCAAGTTGACCGCTCGGGTCAGTGGACTTTGATCGCACCCACCGCCGGCCAGCCCAAGGGGTTCCAGGGCAAGGTAGACGTGGAGTTCCACAAGGCCTCGGGCCAGATCAAAGCCCGCGTCGACGCGACGGGCCAGCGCATGCTCATGACCATGGGCCCGGACGATCTGCGCGGTTTGGAAGCGGGTGCCAATCTCCAGTTGGGGTATGGCAAAGGCTTGCTCTACAGTTTCGACCAGACCAAGCAAGCATTGGCCCAGCTTCGCCAATGCATCAAGGGCTGAACACGCGGGCGGCGACTCAACCGCGCGGTGGCATGCGAAGATTGAATCTGCCCTTCGGCGCGCCAGGCGCCGTCTCGTCAGCCACAGCCGCAACTCGCACACAGACCATGCCGTTTCAATCACTCCGCACCGTCGTAGGTGCGATGTTCGAATTCCAAAGCGCATGGGACGCTGCGGCCGAGACCATGGCACGCGAGCCGCACCACCGCCCGCCCAAGCATCCGGTGCTGTACATCAAGCCGGCGAACACCTGGAGCAGCGGCGGCCAGACCGTAGCACTTCCTGGCGATGTGCAAGAGGTGGAAGTGGGCGCCACCCTGGGCGTGGCTTTTGCCCGCACCGCCGCCCGCGTGAGCGAGGCCGAGGCGTTGAGTTTTGTGGCGGGCTACTGCATCGTCAACGACGTGACCGTGCCGCACGCCAGCCTGCTGCGCCCGCCGATGAAGCAGAAGTGCCGCGACGGCTTTTGCCCCATCGGGCCGCTGGTGCCGGCCAGCGCGGTGGCTAACCCCGCAGCGCTTAAGATCCGCAGCTATGTGGACGGCGAACTGCGCCACACCGCCAACACCGCCACCCTGCGCCGCAGCGTCGCGCGGCTGATTGCCGATGTAAGCGAATTCATGTCACTCGCGCCGGGTGACCTGCTGCTGGTGGGCGTGCCGCACGGCGTGCCACGCGCACGCGCAGGCCAAAGCATGGCCATCGAGATTGACGGCCTGGGCCGCCTTGAAAACACCTTGGTGCGTGAAACCGCGACCGCAGGAGCCCTGGCATGAAGACCGCGCGTGTTTTTTACGGCGGAGCCGTTCACGAAGCTGCGCCAGCAATGGGTGCTGTGGGCCACTTGCGCCTGGCCGATGGCCGTGTGGTGGCTGAAGACGCCGTGGCCTGGATGTCGCCTTTTGAAGTGCGCACGATGTTTGCGCTGGCCCTCAACTACGCAGACCATGCGCAGGAACTGGCAGCCAAATCTTCTGCCGAGCAAAGCCGCTTTTTGCAGGCGCAGCACAGCGAGCCCGTGGTTTTCTTGAAAGGCGCCAATAGCATCGTCGGGCACCGGGGCCTCACGCGCCGGCCCGCCGACGGTGAGTTCATGCACTACGAGTGCGAACTGGCGGTGGTTGTCGGCCGAGAGGGAAAGCACATCACGCGCGCGCGGGCCATTGACCACATCGCCGGCTACACAGTGGCCAACGACTACGCCATACGCAATTTTCTGGAGCCCTACTACCGCCCCAACCTGCGCGTCAAAAGCCGCGACGGAGGCACTGCCATCGGCCCCTGGCTGGTCAGCCACGACGAGGTGCCCGACCCCATGAACCTGGCGTTGCGCACCGAGGTGAACGGCCATGTGGTTCAGGAAGGCAACACACGCGACATGATTCATGACGTGGCCTCGCTCGTCGAATACCTCAGCAGCTTCATGACCCTGTCGCCAGGCGACGTTATCCTCACCGGAACGCCTAAAGGTTCGGTCGATGTGCAGCCGGGTGATGTCGTGACTTGCGAAATCGAGGGCGTGGGGCGCCTGGTGAATACCTTGGTGGCTGACTGGGCCTGAGCGCCCCAAAACCGGCCAGCGCTTCAGACACCGGCCAGCGCCGGGCCCACACCGCCGCGCTTGATGCAATGGCGCCCCGCCTGCTTGCCTTCGTACATGGCGGCATCGGCGTGTTTGAGCAGGCTGGCGGCGTCGCTACCGTCTTGTGGCGCCATGGCGTAGCCAACAGTCAGGCCCACGCGGCACAGGGTGCCGGCCACTTCAAAGGGCCGTAAAAATTGGTCGAGCAACTTCTGGCCAACTGCGCGGGCCTGCTCGTCACCCGGCAGGTTCGTGGCTACGACCACAAATTCGTCACCGCCGATGCGGGCCACCACATCGCCGGCGCGCACCAAACTCTTGAGCCGGCGCGCCACCAGCACCAACAATTCATCGCCTGCGTCGTGGCCCAAACGGTCGTTGATGGGCTTGAACCCGTCCAGGTCCAACATGAAGACGGCCAGCGATGCCGAAGGCGTGCAGGCGGGCAGCGCCACTTCCAAGGCACTTTGCAGGCCCCGCCGGTTGGGCAGGCCGGTCAGCGCATCTGTGTGCGCCAGCGTGTGCAGCGCGTCGCGTTCCAGGTGGGCCCGTTGAGCCTGCGCGCGAATGTCCTCCACACGCAAGGCCAGTACGCGCATCCACAAAACGGTTTCGATGATGGCGCCAAACTGGAAGGCGTGTTGGGTCCAAAAATTCGAAGGCACCCAGCCACGCAGCAGCACGGCCATCGTCAGCGTGGCGATTGAATACGCACCCCAGCCCACCAGCATGTAACCGCCCACGTGCTCACCGCGCCGCGTGCGCTTCCACGCGACCGGAAGGGCCAACAGCATGGGCAACGGGCCCAGCACGGTGGCTATGGACTGTGTGGCGCGATAGCCCAGCAGGCCGGTGGCAAACAACAGCGCCGTCAGGCCTGCCACCGCAGAGCCCACGCGCATGACGCGCGCCACGGCAGGCTGCACCTCGTCCATGCCAAGCACGCGTTCAATGAAGAGAAACGAACCTACCAAGCCCAACAGCACGCTCAAGGGCGCGGCATGCAAGGTCAGCCACGCGTTGTCGCCCCACACGTGTTGCGGACCCAAGCCGTAGTACGACACAAAGAAGGCCGTCGCACCCGCGCTCACCAATGCATATTGCAGAAAGATGGAATCACGCAGACTGATCCACTGCGTTAGGCTGTAGAGGATGAGGCACAAACCCAGCCCGGCCAACAAGCCTTGCAGAACCTGTACGCGCGACTCCTGCAATTGAAACTCGGTGGGCTTGGACAAAGCGATGGGCAGCACCATGGAGCTGAGCGTTTCCACGCGCACCAGCAATTCATGGCTACGGCCGGGTTCCAGCCGCAGCGGCACGGCGTGCCAAGCGCTGGGCACAGGGCGTTGCGAGAAGGGAACTGAGCGCCCCAGCGTCACTTGCTTGACGATGTGGCCGTCGCTCACCACGTGCACATCGACGCGGTCCAGCGATGCATAGGCCACCGAGAAAACCCAGTGCCCCGAATCATCGGGCGCAAGCTGCAAGGGCACGCGCAGCCAGACCGGCTCGCGCTGCACGCCCAAATTGGAATGGCGGCCCGTTGGGCGCGAAAAGGCCTCCCGTCGGGCCAGCGCCTGTTGAGCGCTCAGCTTGCCCCCAGCGTCAACCAGTAGGGTGGCTGCATGCCAAGCGTCCACCGGGCCCGGCGCGCCGCCCAGGTACAGCGGGGCCGGCGCTAGTTCGTCAGGCTGCTGCGCAAACACGGGCGCACCGCCGACGGCCAGCATCAGCAACACACTCAAGCGCAACAAAAAGGTGTGGAAAAAAGTCACCAAAACAAGGGCTCGCTCAAAACCAGACAGCGCCGGGCTTTAACCGGGCTCCGTCAGTTTTTCGGCAGGCGCGTTGGCGACTTGAGCTTGGGCCGCTTAGGAAGGCCCCGTTTGGTGCGCTTGCTTTCAGGTCAGCGTGCCGGGGTCGGCCGGACCAGCCAGGCGCTCGCGCAGCGAAAAGCCCAACTTGCGCGCACTGAACACACGCGACACATGGGCCGAGCTGGGCCGCATGTTTTCAAGCGCGCGGTCCAGCTCAACCAAGCGGGCCTTGGCACGGTCGGGCGTCCATTCCTTTTTTGCCACCCGTTCTTCCACTTGACGCAGCGCGACATAGATTCGCGAAATGCGCGCCTGCTCGCGCCAACCCAAAAACGCCGGAATGGCCTTGAACAGGGGCACCAGCAGCAACAGGATCGGCACCAGCGTCTTGGCCAGGCGGTCGATCCACACCGCCACCCAAAACGGCAGGTAACGCTGCAGGAACGGGCGGCCGGTTTCGAAATAGCGCACCGACTCGGCACTTTGGTTCAAGGTCAGTGAGGTTGCAGAGGGAAACTCCTTTGCAACGTTACCGGCCGAGCCTTGCGCATGAATTTCTCGGGCCGCTTCAAGCAACAAGAAGGCCAGCGAAGGGTGCAGATCGTCATGCACCACCAAGTTGGCGGTGGCAGCAATTTGCACCATGTCACGCTTGGGCAGGTCGTTGGCAAGGTCGAGTGAGGCCCGTGGAATGACGATGCGGCGCAGCCACTGGAAGTGGCGTACGAAACCGTCCGCTTGCTCGAAGTCCATCAAGGAAATACCCGGCGTCGTCAACGCTCGGAACACCAGCTTGCTGCTGCTGGACGCCACCGTGATCAGCACGTCAAGTTCACCCTTGCCCAAAGGGTCGATCAGGTCCCCAAAGGCTTGGTCGATGAACTTGCTGTTTTCTGCCGTAACGCCGGCACTCTTGAGCAGTTGAAGTGTCGCGAACCTTGCACCTGAGCCAACCGCGTCCACCCCAATGCGCAGGCCTTTGAGCTCCGACAACAACTTGGGCGCTTGGCCTTCGGGCCGGTTGTGAAAAATCCAAACTGGCTCATTGGCAATGCTGGCCAGGGCCTGAATGCGGTCGTCTTCCAGGTCGGCCGGCTCGTTCGTTCCGCTTTGCGCAAAGGCCACCATCACCGGCAGTTTGCCGCGCGGGGTATCAACCAGTTCTTTTTTGCGCAGGCGGTCCAGGTTGTCCAGCGAGCCGCGTGAAGGAACCACCTCAATATCGACGCCATACTTCTTCAAGACCGCCTGGTACTTCAGCGCGTAGCCGTGATACCCGCCGCCAACGCCGCCAGAGCTGATGACCAGCACCTTGGGCGGCGGCGGATTCACAATGCCAAAAGCCAGGCTAAAGACCAGCAGCAAAGCCCCCAAGACCACCGCCAACAAACCATAGAACTCGCGGTCAGACAGCGCGGCCAAGTCCCAACTGCGCACCACGTCCAGAATTTGGCGAACCGACTTCGCCTCTTCAAATCTTGCGGGCTGAGGGGCGTTGGGGCGGTTTTCCATCGGGGGCAAATAGAAGATCCAAAAGCATCATTTTCACCCGATGCCCCACCCCTAGCTTCGAGCACCAAGCGCAGACCCCAACGCCCCAACTAACGCTTGATCGTTGCCTCGTCAGCCGGCACCGACTGCTCTTGCGCGGGCTTGGTGGCCCGAGGCGGCGCAAACGGCGGCGGAAACCCCACAAAGCAAAGGAACAGCAGCACGGGAAGCAGCAGGTAAAACAGGGGCCGCTTCCAGTTGATGTTCAAACGCATGGCCCTTCAATTCGGGGCTGCAATGCTCATTTCAAGTGCCGCGCCTCAAACTCGCTCCACCACCAGCGCAATGCCCTGCCCCACGCCAATGCACATGGTGCACAGCGCATAGCGCCCGCCGGTGCGGTGCAATTGATTGACTGCCGTGGTCACCAGGCGTGCGCCGCTGGCGCCTAACGGGTGGCCCAATGCAATGGCGCCACCGTAGGGGTTGACGCGCGGGTCGTCATCAGCCAAACCCAGGTCGCGGGTGACGGCCAGGCCCTGCGCGGCGAAGGCTTCATTGAGCTCGATCACATCCATCTGCTCGATGCTCAAGCCCGTGAGGGCCAGCACTTTGCGCGTGGCAGGCGCTGGGCCAAAGCCCATGATGCGCGGCGCCAAGCCGGCGGTGGCCATGCCCAGCACGCGAGCACGCGGCGTCAGGCCGTGGTGTTTGGCGGCCTTTTCGTTGGCCAGCAGCAGCGCGCAGGCGCCGTCGTTCACACCGCTGGCATTGCCGGCCGTGACCGTGCCGTCCGGGCGCACCACACCCTTGAGCTTGGCCAGCGATTCCATGGTGGTTTCGCGCGGATGTTCGTCTTGCTTGACGATGACCGGGTCACCCTTCTTCTGCGGAATGTGAACCGGCGTGATCTCGGCATCGAAGTAACCCGCCTTCTGCGCGGCCACGGCTTTGAGCTGGCTGGCCAGCGCAAAGCGGTCTTGCGCTTCGCGCTCGATCTTGAATTCCGTGGCGACGTTCTCTGCCGTCTCGGGCATGGAGTCAACGCCGTACTTTTCTTTCATCAGCTTATTGACAAAGCGCCAGCCGATGGTGGTGTCGTACACGACGTTGTTGCGGCTGAAAGCACTCTCGGCCTTGGGCATGACAAAGGGCGCGCGGCTCATGCTCTCGACGCCGCCGGCCAGGATGAAATGGGCCTCGCCGCTTTTGATGGCGCGCGCCGCCGTGCCCACGGCGTCAAGGCCCGAGCCACACAGCCGGTTGATGGTGGCGCCTGGAATTTCAGCAGGCAGGCCCGCGAGCAACAAGGCCATGCGTGCGACGTTGCGGTTGTCTTCACCAGCTTGATTGACGCAGCCGTAGAACACGTCGGTCAGCGCTGCCCAATCAACCTTCGGGTTGCGCGCCATCAGCGCCTTCATGGGAATGGCACCCAAGTCGTCCGTGCGCACCGAACTCAAGGCGCCACCATAGCGGCCGAAGGGGGTGCGAATGGCGTCGCAGATGAAGGCTTGATGGGTCATGGGCTGCTTTCTTCAGGTTCCAAAGCCCGCAAGCTTACCTGCGCCAGCTCAGTAAGTTTCCAGGTGCAGCCGGCCTTCGCGCTTGAGCGCGGCGCCAAGCTCGTTCCAGTCCAGGCCGGCCTGGGTCGCCACGTCGCGCAGCACCAGCACCACGCCTTCTTCCATCGATTTCAAACCGCACACGTAAAAGTAGGCGTTCGGGTCTTTCAGCAAGGGCAGAAGGTCCGCTGCCCGCTCGCGCATGGCATCTTGAACGTAACGCTTGGGCTGGCCTGGCGTGCGGCTGAAGGCAAAGTTGATATCGATGAAATCTTTAGGAAGGTTCTGCAACGGCCCGAAATAAGGCAGCTCTTCTTGCGTGCGCGCGCCGAAGAAAAGCATCAACTTGCCACCTTCAAACTTGCCACTGCTGCGCAGGCGCCGGCGCCACTCGGTCATGGCCCGCATGGGCGCGCTGCCGGTGCCGGTGCAAATCATGACGATGTGGCTCTTGGGGTGGTTGGGCATGAGGAACGATGTTCCAAAAGGCCCGATGACTTGCACTTTGTCGCCTACCTGCAAGTCGCACATGTAGTTGCTGGCCACACCGCGCACGGGCTTGCCTTGGTGGTCTTCCAGCACGCGCTTGATAGTGAGCGACAGGTTGTTGTAGCCCGGCCGCTCCCCGTTGCGCGGGCTGGCAATGCTGTACTGCCGCGCATGATGTGCCTTGCCATGGGCATCCACTCCCGGCGGAATAACGCCGATGGATTGCCCTTCCAAAACCGGAAACGGCAAGCTGCCAAAGTCCAACATCACGTGGTGCGTGTCGTAGTCTTTGCCAACGGCAGTAACGCGCACATTGCCCACCACGGTTGCGGTGACGGTTCTCTCCGCGGCTTTGGGACCGTAGAGATTGGTGTAGGCGTGCGCCGCGCTCCAGGGCGGCAGCGTGGCGCCGTAGCTGGCACCCACGAAGGGATGCTCGCCCGTGACATTCGCAGCCGTAGACGATTGCGCCTCAGCGGTCGCGAACACTGCGG
Source organism: Rubrivivax sp. (assembly GCA_965249635.1). Taxonomy (GTDB): domain Bacteria; phylum Pseudomonadota; class Gammaproteobacteria; order Burkholderiales; family Burkholderiaceae_C; genus Rubrivivax. The sequence goes on from OZ252249.1 coordinate 2,985,059, forward strand.
CCTCAGCGGCAACGCCGCCTTCACCTGCCGCAGCAAGCTCCTCTGAAGAAAGCTCGGCCGGCAGCGAATCCCACAGCAGCTGCTCGTCCAGAGAATAGGCGCGCACCTGCGGCACGCGCCGGTAGTTGTCGATAGAGCCTGTGGGGCAAGGCGAGATGCAGTCGTTGCACCAGTTGCACTTGCTGGAGTCAACCACATAGTTCCGCGAATCGTGCGTGATGGCCCCGACGGGGCACATCGTTTCGCAGGTGTTGCAGCGGATGCAGATCTCGGGGTCGATCAAGTGCTGCTTGATCACCCCACCTGCAGCCCTATCGACCACTTCAATTGAAGCGGACATAGTCGAAGTCTACGGGCTGACGGTTGATGCCCATGACTGGCGGCGCAATCCAGTTGGCAAACTTGCCAGGCTCCACCACGCGGCCCATCAGGCTGGCCACGTAAGCGCGGTCGGCGCCGCTGGGCAGCCACTCATCAACTTTGGCCTTCCATTCGGCATCGCTCACCACGCGGCCATCCGGCGACACCTTGGCGCCCGAGAGCGAGCCGATGTTGCGGTGGAAAGCCTTGTGCGGCACCTTCAGGCGGAAGGGAATGCCGGCTTTCTCGATGACCTTGTTCCAGCGTTCAACACCACCCACGCTGTCTTTGATGTAGTCGTCACGCAGCACTTCGTTCAGCGCGTTGAGCATCGGCACTTCTTTTTCCGCCAACTGCCCGTTTTGGATGTGCAGCACGCGGTAGGTTTGACCGCGCAGTTGGTGGTCGTCCATACGCTTGCCTTCTTCGTAGCGACCCTTCAGGCCCGTGCTGTAGAAGGTGGCGGCGTTGCTGGACTCATCCGCGCCGAAGAGGTCGATGGTGACGCTGAAGTGGAAGTTCAGGTAGCGCTGCAGCGTCGGCAGGTCGATCACGCCGGCTGCGCGCAGTTTCGTCACGTCATCGGTCTTCAGCTCGTTCATCGCGTTCACCGTGCGCTGGATGACGCGGCTGATGCCGCTCTCGCCCACGAACATGTGGTGCGCTTCTTCGGTGAGCATGAACTTGGTCGTTCGGGCCAGCGGGTCGAAGCTGCTCTCAGCCAGCGCGCAAAGCTGGAATTTGCCGTCACGGTCGGTGAAGTAGGTGAACATGAAAAAGCTCAGCCAGTCTGGCGTTTGCTCATTGAAGGCTTGCAAGATTCGCGGGTTGTCTTGCTGGCCGCTGCGGCGCTCCAGCAGCGCTTCGCCTTCTTCGCGGCCATCACGGCCGAAGTGCTTGTGCAGCAGGTAGACCATGGCCCAGAGATGGCGGCCCTCTTCCACGTTCACCTGGAACAGGTTGCGCAGGTCGTACTGGCTCGGGCAGGTCAAGCCCAGGTGGCGCTGCTGCTCGACCGACGCCGGCTCGGTGTCGCCTTGCGTGACGATGATGCGGCGCAGGTTGGCACGATACTCGCCGGGCACGTCTTGCCAGGCGTCTTCGCCCTTGTGGTCGCCAAAGTGGATCTTGCGGTCCTTTTCGCCCGGATTCAGGAAGATGCCCCAGCGGTAGTCGGGCATCTTCACGTGGCCGAACTGCGCCCAGCCTTGCGGGTCCACGCTGACTGCGGTACGCAGGTAGACATCGAAGTTCTGCGAGCCATCCGGCCCCATGTCGTCCCACCACTGCAGGTAGTTCGGCTGCCACTGCTCGAGCGCGCGCTGCAGTGTGCGGTCCTCGCTGAGGTTGACGTTGTTCGGAATTTTGTCGCTGTAGTTGATCGTGCTCATGTCATTGCTCCGTGTGTGCGTGTGGTCAGACCCGATTCCAATCAAAGGCAGCCTTGTCGCCTTTGCCGTAAACCTTCAGCGCGCCCTTTTCACCCACGGCATTGGGCCGTTGGAAGATCCAGTTTTGCCAAGCCGTCAGGCGGCCGAAGACACGCGTGAACATGTTCTCTGGCCCATTGAAGCGCAAATTGGCTTCCAGGCCTGTGAGCGCGTCGGGGCTCATGCTGGTGCGCTCTTCGATGGCGATGCGGGTTTCGTCAGCCCAGTCGATGTCGTCGGGGTTGCTGGTGATCAGGCCCACCGCCATGGCGGCATCGGCATCAAGCGCCTGGCCGGCCTTGGCGCGAACGGCTTCCAGCGCGGGTTGCTCGTTGTAGAAGCGGCGCTGCAGCCGACTCTGGCCAGTGATCATCGGAAACACGCCGAAGTTGGTTTCGCCCACGGTTATGGTGGGTGACTTGTCGGCCTCGTCGGGCAGCATCAGCTGGTAGCTGCGGTCGCAGGCCAAGGCCAGCTCCAGCAGGCTGCCGGCAAAGCAAGAACCCTCTTCGATCAGCGCAAACAGGCTGCGCGAGCTCAGGTCGAGTCGGCTGAAGGTGCGGCGCAGCAGGCCCGTGGTTTCACGAACCAGCCAGTGGTTCTGATGAGCCAGAAGGGTCGCATCGCTGGCCAGCACGGCGGCGGCATCACCTTGGGTCTTGATCAGCCAGGTGCCGATGTCGAGCTCGTTCGTGCGCATGGACAGGATGGCGTCTTCCAGTTCGCGTGCCATTTGCAGCGGGTACCAGTTGGCACCAGCGGCCTCGATGCCAGCGATGTCGGTGGGTTGCGCTCCACTGGGCGACTTCACCGTGAAAGTGGCGGTGCGCTTGGCACGGTCGATTTCGGCAGTGACATAGCCATAGCGCAGGGCGTCGGGCTCCACCGTGCGCTGCAGCGGTGTCAGTGCTACGCCCTTGCCGCTGGCCGGACGGTCACTTTGTGCGGCCAGCTGCAAGGCGCGTTCTTGCACCTTGGCGCCGAAAGCTGCAGGTTTGGCGATGTCATCCACCAGGCGCCAATCCTTGGCGCGCTGGCCGCGCACGCCTTCGGCACTGGTGCAAAACAGGTCAGCCAGGTCGTGGCGCACCTTGCGCTTGTCAGTCACGCGGGTCAGGCCGCCGGTGCCGGGCAGCACACCCAATAGCGGTACTTCAGGCAGGCTGACGGCGCTGCTGCGGTCGTCCACCAAGATGATTTCGTCGCAGGCCAGCGCCAGCTCGTAGCCACCACCAGCGCACGCGCCATTGACCGCTGCCAGAAACTTCAAGCCGCTGTTTTGAGAGGAGTCTTCAAGCCCATTGCGCGTTTCGTTGGTGAACTTGCAGAAATTCACCTTCCAGGCGTGGCTGCTGACGCCCAACATGAAGATATTGGCGCCGGAGCAGAACACGCGATCCTTCAGGCTGGTGACCACCACGGTGCGCACTTCCGGATGTTCGAAGCGGATGCGGTTGATAGCGTCGTTCAGCTCGATGTCCACACCCAGGTCGTAGCTGTTGAGCTTGAGCTTGTAGCCCGGGCGCAAGCCGGCGTTTTCGTCGAAGTCAGCACCCAGCGTAGCGACCGGACCTTCAAACTTCAGCTTCCAGTGGCGGTATTGGGACGGGTGGGTTTGGTACTCCACGCGGGGGGAAGTGCTCATTTGTAGGGTCTCCGTTTGTCGGTGGCATCGAACTTCAGTGCACGCATTATCGTGCATGTTGTTCGCCTGTCAAGCAATTTCATGCATTTTTATGCATATTCCAATTTCAATGCACCTCTGACCATCGCGCGCAGGGCTTGAAAGGTCTCATCTTGCGGCTGGGCGCTGGTATCCAGCTGAAATTCAGCCTTCGAGTAAAACGCCGCCCGGCCTGCCAGGATGCCTTTAAGGTCGTCCATCGCTTCACGGCTGGCCGCCATTGGCCGCAGGTCACCCTGCGCCAAAACCCGCTTCATATGATCTTCGGGGTCGGCTTTCAGCCAGACGGTTGTGCAGTGCGTCAAGAGTTGATTGAAGGTGGCCGCGTCCGAAACGATGCCGCCGGGCGTGGCGATAACCGCTTCCGGGTAGATCTGGACCGCCTCCTCCAGCGCGCGACGCTCGTAGCGGCGGTAGGCGTTCTGGCCATACAGCGCCTGGATCTCTGCCACGCTGCAGCCCGCAAACTGCTCGATTTCGCGGCTGAGCTCGACAAATGGAAAGCCCAAGTCTTCGGCCAATTGCCGGCCCAGCGTGCTCTTGCCTGCACCCCGCAAACCCACCAGCGCCACGCGCGGGCTGCGTGCCGCGTTACCGCCACCCGTTCCCAACTGCTCGCCAATGCTGACGCGCACGCGGCGCAGCGTGTCTTCGTCGCGGTGCTCCAGCAGCTCACGGATTAACAACCATTCGGGTGAGGACGTGCTGACATCTCCTAACAGTTCAGCCAACGAACATTGCAGCGCGCCCGCCACCTGTAACAGCACCAGGATGGAGGCATTGCCGATGCCGTACTCCAGATTGGCCAGGTGGCGCTCAGACACATCGGCCGCAATGGCCACAGCCTTGCGCGTCATGCCACGGCGCGAGCGCAGCGCGCGCACGCGATCGCCTAGCTGAACCAGGAAGGGGTGCTTGCTCTCTTCGACCACCGGTGAAAACCCGGGTGTATGCAATATAGTGCTTGACATGCTTTGAGGCGGCGCCTATCGTACTGACAAGCACAATAATTCATATCGCACCGAAGAGCAAGTGCACCGCAGCCGGAGACAAGACATGCCACCCACCGACGTCAAAGCACCGCCCGAAGTCTTCAACTTCGCGCGCCATTTGCTCGACGTGAACACAGGCCGCCCAGAAAAAGCTGCTTTCGTTGACGACCTGGGCACAGTAAGTTACGGCCAGTTGGCCGAGCGCGTGCGCCGCATGGCTGCGGGCCTGCGCAGCCTGGGCCTGAAGCGCGAAGAACGCGTGCTGCTGCTGATGCACGACAGCAACGACTGGCCGGTGAGTTTTCTCGGCGCGCTGTATGCCGGCGTGGTGCCGGTGGCGGTAAACACGCTGCTCACGGCCGACGACTACGCCTACATGCTGGAGCATTCACGCGCCCAGGCGGTGCTGGTCTCTGGCGCGCTGCTGCCAACATTGACGGCCGCGATGGTGAAGTCTGACCACGAAGTGGCCAAAGTGGTGGTCTCGCGTCCGGTGGCACCGCTGCATCCGGCTGAGGTGGAATTCGAAGCCTTCCTGGCTGCGCATGCACCTGCTCCGCACGCCGCTAAAACCGGGCCCGATGACCCCGGCTTCTGGCTGTATTCATCAGGCTCCACAGGCCGCCCCAAGGGCACCGTGCATTCGCATGCCAACCCGTACTGGACAGCCGAGTTGTATGGCAAAGCCGTTCTGGTCCTGCGCGAAAGCGATGTGTGCTTCAGCGCCGCCAAGCTGTTCTTCGCCTACGGTTTGGGCAACGGGCTCACCTTTCCGATGAGCGTGGGCGCCACCACCTTGCTGATGGCCGAACGGCCCACACCAGATGCCACCTTCAAGCGCTGGACCGGCGGCATTGCTGGGCTCAAGCCCACGGTCTTTTACGGTGCGCCCACAGGCTTCGCGGGCATGCTGGCACACCCTGCACTGCCCGGCCGCGAGCAAGTGGCCCTGCGCCTGGTGTCGTCTGCAGGCGAGGCACTGCCGGCGGAGATCGGAGAACGTTTCAAGCGCCACTTTGGCGTAGACATCGTTGACGGTATCGGCTCCACAGAAATGCTGCACATCTTTCTGTCCAACTGGCCCGACCGGGTGCGTTACGGCAGCACCGGCTGGCCCGTCCCGGGCTACACCGTGGAGCTGCGCGGTGACAACGGCGAGCCCGTGCCCGACGGCGAGCCGGGCGACCTCTATATCCAGGGCCCCAGCGCCGCCATGATGTACTGGGGCAACCGCACCAAGACGCGCGAAACGTTTCAGGGCGGCTGGACCAAGAGCGGCGACAAATACATCCGCAATGCAGACGACGGCAGCTACACCTACGGCGGCCGCAGCGACGATATGCTCAAGGTCAGCGGCATCTATGTCTCGCCGTTTGAGGTTGAAGCCACGCTGGTGCAGCACCCTGCGGTACTGGAAGCGGCCGTCATCGGCGTTGCCGACGCCGAAGGGCTGACCAAGACCAAAGCCTTCGTTGTGCTGAAAAACGGCAGCAGCGCCACGGCCGACGAGCTCAAGGCCTTCGTCAAAGACAAACTCGCGCCCTACAAATACCCGCGCCAAATCGAATTTGTCGCTGACCTGCCCAAAACGGCAACAGGGAAGATCCAACGATTCAAGTTGCGCGAGCTGGAAAGCCGTGGCTGAAACCGCGACTGCGGCTGCGACTGCGACTGCATCAGCGGGTACAGAACACGCCGCCGTGGCCGAGATCGCCTGGCGCGGGCGCATGGTGCGCATCGAATATGCTTGGATTGCGCGGCAGGAACGGGCGCATCGCCCCTTGCTAGTCTTCTTGCATGAGGGTCTGGGCTCACTGTCGATGTGGCGCGACTTTCCGCAGCGGCTGTGTGAAGCTGTCAACGCACGCGGGCTGGTGTATTCACGCCCAGGCTACGGGCAATCCACCGCACGAGCCGCTGATGAATCATGGGGCGTGGACTTCATGCACCGGCAGGCCCACGAGGTCTTGCCTGCGCTGCTGCTGAAGTTGGGTGTTAATGCGCAGCGCGAGCCCGTCATCTTGTTTGGCCACAGCGACGGTGGCTCCATCGCCTTGCTGGCCGCTGCAGACCGCCAGCTTCGACTGCGCGGCGTGGTTGCCATGGCACCGCACATCATGGTTGAAGAGGTGTCGGTGCGCAGCATTCAACAAGCGCGCGAGGCCTATCAAACCACCGATCTGCGCAGCCGCTTGGCACGCCACCACGCCGACCCTGATTCGGCCTTCTGGGGTTGGAACGACATCTGGCTCAACCCGGCCTTCCGTGCTTGGTCAATCGAAGCCGATCTTTCGCGCGTCTCCTGCCCGGTGCTGGCGATTCAGGGCATGGACGACGAGTACGGCTCACTGGAACAAATTCGGGGCATCGCACGGCGGGTGCAGGGCACAAAATTGCTCGAATTGCCGGCCTGCGGGCATTCACCCCATCGGGATCAACCAGAAGCTGTCATTCGCGCGGTGCGTGAATGGCTGCCGCACTGCGCACCATAGACCCCTGCGAATGAAACAGACCCGATGGAGTTGCCCCACAAGACCTTCATGGCTTATTCCGCCTCAAGACTGGCGCGCGATGGGCGAGATCCGCTCCACGGGTATCTCGGCGTTCAGTCCATGAGCAAGAAGCCCTAGCCCTACACACCAACCGCATGAGCAAAACCCAAATTCACCGCGTCACGGTTCACTTCGGCGACTGTGACCCCGCAGGCATCGTCTTTTTCCCCAATTTTTCGCGCTGGATGGACGAGTCCTCCTTGATGTTCTTCATGGCTTGTGGAGTGCCGCCCTGGCGCGAGCTGCTCAAGACACGCGGCATCGTGGGCACGCCGCTGCTCGAAATTCACACCAAGTTTTTCAAGACTGCCACCTACGGTGAAACCATCGAGGTGCATACCAGCGTGGATGAGTGGCGGGCGAAGACCTTCACACACCGCCACATCGTGCGCAGAGGCGACGACGTCTTGTGCGAGGGCACGGAAGTGCGCGCCTTTGTCACCAAAGACCCAGCCAACCCCGAACGCATCAAAGCCATACCCATCCCTGACGACATCAAGGCGCTGTGCAGCCCATGAAATACGAACTCTTTGGAGACCCCGCCGCGCTGGCCCCGCCGCGTGTGGAAAAAGAAGACTTGCCGGGTGGCGGTTTTATCCTGCGCCACGCCGACGCACTGCAGCCGCACGCACGCTGCATTGGCAGCTGGCTGGAGCACTGGAACCGCGTCACGCCCGATACGCTGTTTTTGGCCGAGCGCGCGCCCGGGGGCGACTGGCGTCGGCTGAGCTTCAGCCAGGTGCGGCAGACCATCGGCCGCATCGCACAGGGCCTGCTGGACCTCAATCTGCCCCCCGGCAAGCCCGTGGTGGTGCTGTCGGACAACTCTGTGGACCACGCGCTTTTGCTGCTGGCCAGCATGCACATTGGCCGGCCGGTTTGCAGTGTGTCCAGTGCCTACAGCCGTTTGACCAAAGATTTTTCGCGCATCCACGACATCCTCAACACCTTGGACCCCGCGCTGGTGTACGCCGGCGACGCCGCCGTGTACGGGCCTGCTTCAGGCACCTGGGCCGGGTCAGCGGTGCGTGTGTTCTCAGCCAACGCAGGCAGCGTGCGAGGCGCCCTCGACTTCGCGGCATTGAGCCAAGGGGAAGAGACCCATGCGGTGATGGACGCCTTCACCGTCATCCGCCCGGAGCACCACGCCAAATACCTGCTCACCAGTGGCTCCACCGGCACGCCGAAGGTGGTCATCAATACACACCTGATGCTCACCGCCAACCAGCAGCAAATTGCACAGGTCTGGCCTTTCCTGAACCGGCACAAACTGGTGCTGTTGGAGTGGCTGCCCTGGAGCCACACCTTCGGCGCCAACCACAACTTCAACATGGCGCTGGCACACGGCGGCAGCTTGACCATTGACGAAGGCCGGCCGGTGCCGGGTCTGGTCGAGAAAACCGTCGCCAACTTGCGTGAAGTAAAGCCCAACTTTTATTTCAATGTGCCGCGCGGTTTTGACATGCTGCTTCCTTACCTGGAAAGCGATGAGGCCTTTGCGCACGACTTTTTCGAGCGGTTGGAAGGCATTTTTTATGCGGGCGCCGCGCTGCCGCAGGCGCTGTGGGAACGCATCGTGGCTGCGGCCGCCAAGGTGCGTGCGCGGCCCTTGTGGTTCACCTGCGCCTGGGGTTCCACCGAAACCAGCCCGGCCGTCACCAGCGTGCATTGGCCCATTGAGCGCGCCGGCTGCATCGGCGCGCCGCTGCCGGGTGTGGAGCTGAAGTTCCTTCCCAACGGCGGCAAGCTCGAGCTGCGCGTGCGTGGCTTGAACATCTTCCCTGGCTACCGCAACAACCCCGAAGCCAGCAAAGCAGCGTTTGATGAAGACGGCTACTACCTGATTGGTGATGCCGGCAAGCTGGTTGACCCCGCCGACCCGAGCCAAGGCGTGGCCTTCGATGGCCGCGTGGCCGAAGACTTCAAGCTGCTGTCGGGCACTTGGGTTTCGGTCGGCACCCTGCGCGTGAAGGCCGTCAGCGCCTTGACACCCTTGGTCAGCGATGCCGTGGTCACGGGCCATGACCGCGAAGAGATCGGCCTGCTGTTGTTCCCCACGCCGGCTGCAAAGGCTCTGGGCGCGGACGACTTGAAGCTGCAAGTGCAAGCCGCGTTGCGCGCGCTGGCAGCCGAGGGCGGCGGTTCATCGCAGCGCATCACGCGCGTGCTCATGCTCGACGAGCCGCCGAGCGTGGACGCCGGTGAAATCACGGACAAGGGTTACATCAACCAACGCGCAGTGTTGGCCCGGAGAAAGGCGCAAGTTGAAGCGCTCTACGCGCAACCTGCGGGTTCGGCGGTCATCCGCGCATAGAGCCGGTTTTGCACACCAAACCGGCTCTATGCAGCCAGGCAACCAAAGCAAGCGGTATCCTCAAGCGCTTGAGCCCGAAGCAGTCAAGTCTTGGGCTTTCGGTGGCTCCTTTGAAGCCACACACTCAATGCGAGAGAAAGCCATGGCATCTGACGCAAGTGCTTCTTCCAGCAAACACATCCGCCTGACTTCGCACCCGCAAGCCGGGCCCGGCGGTGCACCGGCCCTGCAGTGGGGTGCAGCCACGGCGGCAGAGCGCGGGCCTGTCGTCGGTACCACCACCAGCCGCGCCCAGCGCAATGTCATTGGCACACACAGCGGCAGTTATGGCATCTACCGGGCGCTGGCGGTGGCGGCGGGCAACTTGGTCAAGGGCCACCGTGCCGACCTGACCAACACCGCGCCAACCGACCTCATCGGCCCCAACCCCCAGTGGGGCGACGCGCAAAAGATCGTGTCGATCGACCCCTGGGGTGCCAGCGTGCAGCAGGTCTTTGCCGACTACTTGGAACGCGGTTACGACATTCGCCCCACCATCGCCGTCACGCAAGCGCACATCCATTTGCCCGAAGTGCGCCAAGCCATCGCCTTCCAGCGCCTGAAGCCCGATGGCCGCGTGCTGCTGGAAGACGGCTCTGCGGTCGTGACCAAGATCGCCATCGAGCCCGTGTGGTGGCTGCCCGGTGTGGCTGCACGATTCAAAGTCAGCGAGGCCGACCTGCGCCGCGCGCTGTTCGAAGAAACCGGCGGCATGTACCCCGAACTGGTCACGCGCAGCGACCTCGAAGTTTTTCTGCCGCCCATCGGCGGGCAGACGCTGTACATCCTGGGCCGCCCGCGCGACCTGGCAGACCCCAACATCACGCTCACCGCGCGGGTGCATGACGAGTGCAACGGTTCCGACGTGTTCGGCTCCGACATCTGCACTTGCAGACCCTACCTCACGCACGCCATTGAAGAGTGCATTGCTGGCGCGCAAGCCGGCGGCGTGGGCTTGATTGCCTACAGCCGCAAAGAAGGCCGCGCGCTGGGCGAGGTGACCAAATTCCTGGTCTACAACGCTCGCAAGCGCCAGGTGGGTGGCGACAGTGCCGACAAATACTTTCTGCGCACCGAATGCGTGGCCGGCGTGCAGGACATGCGCTTCCAAGAGCTGATGCCCGACGTGCTGCACTGGCTGGGCATTCGCAAAATTCACCGCCTGGTGAGCATGAGCAACGACAAGTTTGATGCCATCACGGGCAGCGGCATCGATGTGGGCGAGCGGGTGGCCATTCCCGACGCATTGATCCCCGCCGACGCCAAAGTGGAGATGGACGCCAAGATCGCAGCGGGTTATTTCACGGTGGGCGCGGTGCCCAGTGTTGCGCAACTGGCGCAAACCAAAGGGCGGCAGCTTGACTGAACCCCAAACACAAGACCTCAGGCCAGCGCGTGTTGAGGGCGAAGGCGCCATCAGCCTGCTGCGCAACCCGGCCACCATCCGCCGGCGCTGCGCAGCCATCACCCAGGCGGTCAGCGAGGGCCGTTCCGGCCACTTCAGCTTGGACCGCAGCCGCCTGCCTGAACTGGCGCGCCGGGTAGAAGAAGTCACTCGCGCCGCATATCCAACGCTTCAAATTCCGTACCACAGCCGCTGGCGGCACTTCGAATCGGGCGGCATCGACCGCAAAGCATTGATGGATGCCCAATTGGCCGGGCGCAGTGCGGACGACATGCTGCGCGCACGCGTTGACTTGACCGTCATCAGCGTGCTGCTGGACGCCGGTGCCGGGCCGCAGTGGCACTACACCGAGGCACCAGATGGCCAACGATTCACCCGATCGGAAGGACTGGGCGTCGCCAGCTTCCACGCTTTTCTGCGTGGCGATTTTTCTGCCGACCCACAAGACCCGCTGCGCGTGGACGCTGCGCGCCTGCTGAGGCTTGACGGCACCGCTTTGAACCAGGTGTTTCAATGCACACCCATCAATCCTTTGCTTGGCGTGGCGGGGCGGGCTGAATTGCTGCAAAGGCTGGGCCAAACCTTGCAAGCCCATGCCGCCGTGCAGGGCAGCCCGGCACGGCCTTCGGCGCTGTTGGACGCGCTGCGCAAAGGCGCTGCAGCGACTGGTGAAGCCACCTTGCAAGGTGCATCGGTGTCGCAGATGCCAGTACCCGCTGCGCCCGTGCCTGCAGCGGCCGTTCTGGGCCGCGTGTTGGACCTTTTCTCGCCGATCTGGCTCACCGGCAGCACACTGCTGGGCGTTCCCTTGGGCGACGTGTGGCAACACCGCTGGGCCGGCGGCGAAGACCCCCAATCCGGCCGCCACGGCACCACGGCCGATTGGGTGCCTTTTCACAAACTCAGCCAATGGATGAGTTATTCGCTGCTGGAACCGCTGGAATGGGCTGGCATCCAAGTGACTGGCCTGGACAGCCTGACGGGCCTGCCCGAGTACCGCAATGGTGGGCTGTTTCTCGATGGCGGCGTCATCGTCCCGCGCGGCGCCACCAGCCTGCAGCGCACCTGGAAAGTCGGCGACGAGTTCATTATCGAGTGGCGTGCACTCACCGTTTCACTGCTCGACGAGCTGGCTCCTCTGGTGCGCGCGCGCCTGGGCCAGACCGCCGAACAGATGCCGCTGGCGCGCGTGCTGGAAGGCGGCACTTGGGCCACCGGCCGCTTGCTGGCCAAAGAATTGCGTGACGGTTCACCGCCGCTGTCTATCGAGAGTGACGGCACCGTGTTCTGACCCCTCAAGTGGAAGCAAAAACCATGACTGCAAAGCTTCACCACATCACCCACCCGCTGGTGCAACACAAGCTCACGCTGATGCGCCAGAAGGCCCGCAGCACCAGCAGTTTTCGCACCTTGCTCAACGAAATCAGCATGCTGATGGCGTACGAAGTGACCCGCGACATGCCCACGCAACTCATCGAGATCGAGACGCCACTGGAGACGATGATGGCGCCGGTGATCGACGGCAAGAAGACCGTCTTCGTCAGCATCTTGCGTGCGGGCAACGGCTTTCTTGACGGCATGCTCACCGTGGTGCCCGGCGCGCGCGTGGGCCATGTCGGCCTGTACCGTGACCCCAAAACCCTGGTGGCCGTGGAGTACTACTTCAAGATGCCGCACGACATGCACGAACGCGACGCCATCGTGCTGGACCCGATGCTGGCCACGGGCAACTCCGCCGTCGCCGCAGTGGACCGCCTCAAAGAAACCGCGCCGCGCAGCATCCGGTTTGTTAGCCTGGTGTCCGCACCCGAAGGCATAGCCAACCTGCACAGGCACCACCCGGACGTGCCCATCTACACCGCCGCCGTCGACCGCGAACTCAACAGCCACGGCTACATCGTGCCGGGCCTGGGCGACGCGGGCGACCGCATTTACGGAACGAAGTAGCTGGTACCAAGGCCCGCAGATCGGGCCGCCGGCTTAACGGGACAACTGCCGGGTCTTGAGCCAGTCGTTGACCATCTTGGCAATGTCGTCGCTATTGGTGTCCATCATGAGCATGTGCGAATTGCCGCGGATGCCCTTTTCAGGCAACGAAAGCAAGTCAGCCGTGGCACCGACTTTCAGCAGGCCCTGGCGATAGGTCTCCAGCCTCGGGGTGATGGCCTTCCATAGTGCGTGGCGATCCAGATAGTCGCCCCAAACGAACAGGTGCGGAACGTTCTTTAGCGGGCTCAGATCCACCTTGGTCGCGTCTGGCGCACCCGACGGTTCGATGGCCACGATGGCTTTGATCTTGCCGGGGTTCTTGAGCGCCGCGTTGAACGCAAAATTACCGCCCTGCGAGTGAACCACGATGACACATGGGCACTGTTGCTCGACAAAGGCGTCGTAGGCTGCCTGAGTGGCCGCGTCATTGGTGGCCCAGCGCGGCACGCTCTGTTTCGTGAATTGGTCGTAACTGGCCAGCGGAAATTTCGACTCTGCAAACGCCTTGCGTTGACCGGCATTGGCGCTGTAGTCGGCATCGTTGCCGATGCGAAACAGACCCCAACCCTCGCGCTGGGTGCGAAACACCGGTTCGGTCTTGAAAATCTCGGGGTAGCGGGCCCAACCCGCACGGCCGCGCTCAACGGCATCGGCCACATACACATCGTGGCCCGCCGACAGAAAGTATTGCTGCCACCCGGGTTTGCCATCCGGTTTGGTTTCCCAGGTCACACCGGACAAACCGCCACCGTGCATCATGAACAGCTTGTGTTCCGCACGCCGTGCATGCGGATGCAACTTTGCGAATTGAACATACATCTGCTCGACTGAAAAGTCGCCGTTCGGGTTCATCTTGAAGGGCGCAGCACCTGCTGTGAAAACAATCTCGCGCTCGGGAAGACCGCTAAGGGTCGCCACGCGGCCACCCACGTGCAGGCTACCGATTTCGCTCACCATCATGGGGCGTGCTGCATCGCCGCTGCCGGGGCCGTGCGGCCCGTTGTGGGCGCAACCAGCCAGCGCAAGGCTGAGGGCCAAACCCAAGCTGACTACCCAGGGCGAGCAGCGCACAGAGCTGTACTTCGGGTCAATCAAGGCACCGCATCTTGTCATTCGTCATCTCCTGTTAACCGTTAGTTATCGCTGGCCATCCACCGGACGCAGACCTGACACGGGCCCGCATCAAGCAATTGAATTCTAGTGATCGATGGCTCTTCGGAGGTGGATCATATTTGCTGTGCTGCGGTCAGTGGAAGCGTCGCCACCAGCAACTGCGCCGCCACGCTGCGGTCGTCGGCGTCAGTCACCAACAGCACGTCCACGCCCACGCCGCCCAAGCCAGGTTCAGCAGCCAGCGCGATGCCTTCGGTCTTGCACCGCCGTGCCAAGCGCCGCTGCCAAGTGATGCTGCCTTGCACGTTAACCAAGCCAACCGCCGAGCCAGCGCAGCGCCCGTCGGCATAGCTGTCGGCCGTGTCTTCTGCGGCTGCGCAGAAAACCCACTCGCCGCCCGGCAGCGCGGCGCCATCGGTAAAGCCCAGAGGCACACCGTCAATCGAACCCAAGTCGAAGCGGCTTACCGAGGCGGGTTCGGGCGCGGGGCCCAGGCCCAGCAGCCAGGGTTCGACCGAGCGCCATTCAAAACGGATGCAGGCATTGAGCTTCGATTGGCGGTTGCCTCGGTGCAGCAAACACAAGCAGCCCGCTGAGACAAAAGCCCCTTCGATGTTGATGCCGCCCAGCCGTTCGAGCAACGGCGCATAAAGCGCATTCAGCTCCACGCGACAGGTCTCGCCTGCAAGCCCACCTGCACCATCCAGTCGCAGCAGCGCACCACTTTGGCGACTGGGCTTGGACCCCGATCCGATAGCCAACAAAGCACCGAATGGGAAAGTCTCCATCGGTGGCAAGCGGGTCAGCGCTTCGAGGTCCGGCTTCTTTGCCTTGCGCTGCGCGTGGGGCGACGGCAACTCACCAGTGAACATGCGGTGAAGGCCGCCAGGTCCAGGGTCATCGAGGTCGAAGGTGCCCAGGCTCAATTCATCGTCGGCCACCACGTACAGGCGCCGCCCGACACGCGCCAGTCCGCTGGCCGCGCTCAAATGGCTGGGCGTCACGGCCTCGGGGGTGCGCTGAAGCGAAAGTGTCCGAAGCAGCCGAGCGCTAATCACGCGATACCCGCGATCCGGTGCAAGCAGCGGCAGTCCGCTAGACGCCGCGCAGCCGCAGGTTCATGAAGACACTGTGCGGGTCTTCCACATAGTCGCCAAACGGCCCGCAGACCTCAAAGCCAAATCGTTGGTAAAGCCGATGGGCCGGCGTGAACTCGGGGTGCGAGCCGGTCTCCAGGCTCAGCAGCGTGTAGCCGCGCTCTTGCGCGCTTTGGATGATGCGTTCCAGCACCGCGCGGCCGGCGCCCTTGCCGCGCAGCTTGGCCGGGGTTCGCATGGACTTGATTTCGCCGTGCGTGGGTGTGAGTTCTTTTAAGGCACCGCACCCGATCAAGGTGTTGTCCTCCCAAGCGGTGTAGAACGAAATGTCGGGCGTGCGCAGCCGGTCCAGGTCCAGCGCGAACACGTTTTCTGGCGGTGACAGCTCATACATGTGCACCAAGTGTTCGCGCAGCAACTCGTGCACGGCCGGTCGGGACAGATCGTCAAGTTCAATATGCATCAGCGAATTTCCTTGCGAATGACCAATTTCAAGCTTCAAGCCCCAACAAACGGCATCTACGGCGCGCATTTTTATCTCAACTAAACCACGCGGCAGTGCCAGCCCGAAGGTGGGAGAAAAACCAGGGATTTGCGCTGCACATCGGTGAATGAGACCACGCGCCCAGCGATTAAAACCCTTTCATGTACGTCATTTTGAAGCGTGGATGACCCTATGGGCAGTCGATTGCCGAACGAACTTCTACCCGCAGCCTACACGGGCGCTGTCGACGATGAACGGGTAAGGCTGGCCGCCATCATCGAAGGCACCGGCGCAGGCACCTGGGGATGGAACGTGCAAACCGGCGAGACACGCTTCAACGAGCGCTGGGCGCAAATCGTGGGCATGAGCTTGGACGAGCTCGCACCCACCACCATCGACACTTGGACGAAGCTGGCTCACCCGGACGACTTGACGCGCTCGGCCACCCTGCTGATGGCGCACTTCGAAGGCGAAACGGACGCCTACGTGTGCGAAGCCCGCATGCGCCACCGCGACGGCCATTGGGTGTGGGTGCAAGACCGCGGACGACTACTCACACGCACGCCGGACGGGCGCCCTGAGTGGATGTTTGGCACGCACCTGGACGTGTCCGAACGCAAAGCTCAGGAAGACCGACTGCGCCGCAGCGAAGAGTTGCTCAACCGCACAGGCGAACTCGCCCGCGTGGGCGGCTGGGAAGTGGACCTGCGCACGGGCCGTGCACTGTGGTCACAGCAAACCTGCCGCATACACGGCGTGGCGCCGGGTGAAGAACCTGAGCTGGACGATGCAATCAATTTCTACGCACCCGAAGCGCGGCCGCTGATCGCAGCCGCAGTGGAACGCGCCAAACAAACCGGCACGGGCTGGGACCTGGAAGTACCGTTCATACAGAAAGGCGGCCAGCGGATTTGGGTACGAGCCGCCGGTAACGCCGAGTGGGCCGAGGGCCACGTGGTCCGCTTGTTTGGCAGCTTTCAAGACATCACCGACCAAGTGGCGCAGCGGCAGACGCTGGAAGCCGCGCAGCAACGCGCCGCACTGGCCCACCAGCAGCTATCCGAGCAACATGAACTGCTGCGGGTGACATTGAACTCCATTGCCGACGCGGTCATCACCACCGACGCGGCCGGCATGGTCACCTGGCTCAACCCCGCCGCGGAACGCTTGACGGGCTGGCTTTCAGCGCAAGCGACGGGGCAAGCGCTGAACGACGTCTTCCGCATATTGAATGCAGAGACACGCAAGCCGATTGAAGACCCACTGGCCCGTTGTTTCGGCCCGGGCGCGGAAAGCGCGCAGGCAACGCAAACCGTGTTGCTGTCGCGTGACGGTGTGCAGTTTGGCATCCAGGAATCGGCGTCGCCCATTCGCAGCACCCAGGCCGATGCATCAGGCGAAGTGCTGGGCGCCGTGATCGTGTTTCGCGACATCACGGAACAACGGCGGCTGACCACCGAAATGAGCTACCGCGCCACCCATGACGCCTTGACCGGTTTGATCAACCGCACGGAGTTTGAGGCTCAGCTGGAGCGCCTGCTCGCGAAGTCGCGTGAGGACGACAGCGAGCACGCGGTGCTCTACATCGACCTCGACCAATTCAAGCTCGTCAACGACGCTTGCGGCCACGCGGCCGGCGACCTGCTGCTACAGCAAGTGGGCCGGTTGTTGGCTAAATCAGTCCGCTCACGTGACACCCTGGCCCGCCTGGGCGGGGACGAATTTGCCGCCATCCTGGAGCACTGCACAGCAGAGCAGGCACAGCGTGCAGGCCAGCAAATTTGCGACCATCTGGAAGAGTTCCGCTTTTTGCACGACGGCCGGCGCTTCAGCATCCGGGCCAGTATCGGCTTGGTACCTTTTGACAAACGCTGGCCCAGCACAATGGCCTCCATGCAAGCCGCTGATGCTGCGTGTTATGCAGCCAAAGAAGCGGGCCGCAACCGGGTACACATCTGGTGTGACACCGACAAGGCCGTGCGCGAACGCCATGGCGAGATGCAATGGGCCACGCGCCTCGAACAAGCCCTGGACGAAAACCACTTCGAACTGCACGCACAACGCATCGTGCCGCTGGCAGGCTCCCCCACGAGTCTGTACGCCGAATTGCTCATTCGCCTGCGCGAAGTGGACGCCCAAGGCAACGCCAAGCTCATCGCACCTGGCGCCTTTCTGCCCGCAGCGGAGCGCTACAACCTTGCCCCGCGCATTGACAGCTGGGTGCTCGAACAAGCCGTGCGGCGACTTGAAGCGCTGCCAGACCTCAGCATGCTGGAGACCTTGTGCATCAACCTGTCAGGGCAATCGATTGGTGACCGCGCTTTTCACCGCGTTGCTATCCAAACCTTGGCGGCCGCAGGCAGCGACATTTGCGAGCGCTTGTGCTTGGAAATCACTGAAACCGCAGCCATTACCAACATGGCGGACGCCACTCTCTTCATCGACCAGATGCGGACCTTGGGCGTGCGCTTCGCACTTGACGACTTTGGCGCAGGTGCTTCGTCTTTCAGCTACCTCAAGCGCTTGAAGGTCGACATCATCAAGATCGACGGCAGCTTCGTCCGCGACCTGGTTGAAGACCGACTCAACGACGCCACCGTGCGTTGCTTTGTCGAGGTGGCGCGCGTGGTGGGCGTCAAAACCGTAGCGGAGTTCGTGGACAAGCCCGAAGTGCTGCAACGCATTCGCGAAATCGGTGTCGACTATGCCCAGGGTTACCTGTTGCACAAGCCGGAGCCGTTTGAGAATTTGTTGCAGAACTCAACATCACGGCTTCTTGACTGAAACCAGCTCGCCCACCAACCGCCCCGCGCCCAGCGGGTGGCTTGCGCTGCGCTCGCTGATGCGCTTGACGGTGACCAAGCCCAAATGCGGCGCCGTCCACTGCGTGGTGGTCTCACCGAAGCGGTCGCTGAATACAACTTTGTAAGCCTTGAATGTGCCCGCCGGCACGGTGACGTCTTCAAGCGCCTCAACCTTGTAGCTCACCTTCATCCGCGTCAATTGGTTGCCGCGCAGTTGGCTCGTTTGCGCACTGCCCATTCCAGCCCAGGCTAGACGGCACTCCTCAGCCCAGCGACGGCCGGAAACAACCGAACGGACTTGCGGCAACTTGTTTGTTCATTGCCTGTGCCACACGCACATTTATTTCAATTCACCCCCATGACGGTGTGGGTTTTTCCCCGCCTTCACCAAATGCATTGACACGACACCCGCAGACGGGGGTATCAGAAGTATTTACCGCTGGATAGGCTCTTCATGTGAATTTAAGTAACGGGTTGTAGCTGCCTAAGTGCATCAACCCTGCCAGCCAAAAGCCAGCACCATGATTGAGTTGACCCACAGCGGCCGGCCGCCAGCGCAGCCACGTCCGCTTGCCGCATCCGGAGCTCTTGCCAGAGCCCGCCTGCGTCGCCTGATGGCCGGCGCAGCACTGTGCCTGACCATTGCAACACCCCTGTTCAGCAGCAGCCCAGCCTTCGCTGCACAGCGCACGCTGCAAACAGTCAGCCTTCCCACAAGCGCGCTGCAGCGCGCCGATGGCCAGAGCCTCCCGCTGACCAAAGCCTTCGCCGACGGCCGGCCCGTGGTGCTGACCTTCATGTACAGCTCTTGCCAAACCGTGTGCCCGGTGAACAACCAGGTGATGGTGGAGCTGGAACAGTTGCTGGGCGACAAACGCGAACGCGTCAACCTGGTCTCCATTTCCATCGACCCCGACCACGACAGCGTGCAGCGCTTGGCAGCCTATGCCAAACGCACCGGCAACCGGGGCAGCTTCTTCACAGGCGACCCCGGCAGCTCAGAAGCCGTGCAACGCGCCTTCGACAGCTGGCGCGGCGACAAACAAAGCCACGAACCGGTGTTCTTCCTGGGCCGCGCGGCTGGGGCCAAAGCGCAGTGGGTTCGTCTCAGCGGCTTCACTACGCCCAGCGAGCTGCTGAGCGAATTGAGCACCCTGGCGCCCGACCTGGGGATCAAGCCCAGCAGCCTCGCGGCTGCCGCCGATAACAGCACATCAAACCAACAACCACAGCCAACCAGACTTGCGAGGAAAAAACCATGACAAACAAATCGTTGAAGAACACAGCCGGCGCTGCTGAAGGCCTTAACCGCCGTAGCATTTTGCAGGGCCTGGCGGTCACTGCGCTGCCCTGGTCTGGCACTTCCGTGGCATTCGCTGCGGTTACCGGCAACAACAACCCTGCGTCATGGGCCAGCGTTACAGACCCCAATATCTACGCGCAAACCTTCGCACGGCGCTTCACCAACATCCTGCCCAACCCGCTGTCTCTCAAGGCCGCCAACGGCGTCAGCGCCATCTACCGTGCAGACGGTGGCAAAGGCACGGTCTACTCCATCTCGGCTTCGCAAGGTCGGCAAGTGGTGCTGGGCATTCCCGGAATTCAGACCACGGTTTGGGGCTATCACAACTACGAAACTGGCCCCACCTTCCCTGGCCGCAGCTTTGAAGTGCGCAAGGGAACGCCCGTGACCGTGCGTTGGCGCAACAACCTGCAAGACGCTGCAGGCCCGTTGCCCCACCTGTTTGGTGTGGACCAAACCATCACGATACAAACGCCCACCACCGGCGTGCCCCTCGCAGCCCACCACCACGGCGGCGATACCGCCTTTGAATTTGACGGCGGCCCAGACCAATGGTCCACGCCGTCGCGCCGCCAGATCGGCCCTGGCATTGCCGCTAACAACTCACTCAAGCAGCTAGCCTCAGACATTCCGGCCTTGAGCTACCAGTACGAAAACACCCAAGAAGCGTCGCTGCACTGGTACCACGACCACGCCGAATCCCTCACACGCATCAACGTGGGCGCGGGCCTGGCGGGCCTGTACGTCGTACGCGATGCGAATGAAGACAGCTTGGTCGCAGCCGGCACCTTGCCTGCACGCAACTACGAAGTGGCACTGGTGCTTCAAGACCGCAACTTCGACGCCGCCGGCAATTTTGTCTACTCGGCCAACCCAGTCGACTACCCCGCGCCGCTGTCGCCCAACTTCCCGCAGAACAGCCCAACGCACATGCCAGAGAAATTTGGCGACATCATTTGCGTCAACGGCTTGGCATGGCCCAAGATGGATGTGGAGCCCCGAAGCTACCGCGTGCGCTTGCTCAACGGTTCGGACTCGCGCTTCTACACCTTGGACTTTGGCGCCCAAACCGGCGTCTACCAAATTGGCACAGACCTGGGCTTGCTCAACCGGGGCGTGAAGATGCCTGCCATCACCATCGCGCCCGGCGAGCGCATGGACGTGGTGCTCGACTTCTCGGCCTATGCCGGCCCCGTCGTGACTACCACCAAGAGGGTCTGGGTCAAGACGTACCTGTGGTGGGGCTACTGGAAAACCGTCACCACCCAAACGCCCACGCAGCCTGTGGTGAATGTCGATGTGACCAACAGCGCAGCCACGCCCTTCCCTGCAGGTGCCGCACCCACGGGCGGCGCAACCATGGTCATGCGTTTTGCCGTCAGCATCCCAAAAAGCACGGCCAAAGACATTTCAGCCGTGGCCTTGCCCAACGCCAACCTGCGCCCGCAACTGGCCGCGTTGCCCGCTGCACCGGCTGTGCCCACGCGTGTGCGCCGGGTACTGGTGGCGGAGGGGGTCGATCAATATGGCCGCATCACGCCGCTGCTGGGTGTTTACGACCCGACGGGCCAACAAAATTTGGGCACCCTGGGCCTGCATGACCCCGTCACCGAAAAGCCCACAGTGGGCACCACAGAAGTTTGGGAATTCTGGAACGCTTCTGTTGATGCCCACCCTGTTCACATGCACCTGGTGCAATTCCGCGTACTCAACCGCCAGGCCTTCACGGGTGTTAACTCTGCGATCGTGATGTCCAACGGTTGGGAAGGTGTGCGGCTGGAAGCCGGTGCCACGATGAACGGCGCCGCCGTGCCTGCACCTGCCCACGAGCAAGGTTGGAAAGACACCGTCATTTGCCCCGCCGGTGAGGTCACACGCGTTGTGGCTCAATTCAACCGCGTGGGCACCTATGTCTACCACTGCCACATCTTGTCGCATGAAGAGCACGACATGATGCGCTACTACCAAGTGGTCGCTGCACCTGGCGGCGGCGGTGGTGGTGGCGGCACCAACCCCGGCACCGGTACCCCGACCTTTAACCTCACCCTGACCGGCACCACCAAAGTGGCACTGTCCAACAACAGCCCAAGCACCTCCATCCCCATCAGCGTTCAAGCTGTTAACGGTTTTACGGGCGCTGTGAAGTTCCAGCTGGACAGCTCCAGCGGCAGCAGCAAGTGGTTCAGTTGGGCTTTCAGCCCGAGCACCATCAATGGCAGCGGAACCGCCACTTTGACACTGACCCGCAAGACCGCGCTGAGTTACCCTACTGTCACGCTGCTGAATTTCAGCGCGCGGTCCGGCAGCGTGGTTCGCCAGTTCTCGGTTCAAGTGTCAGGTTGATGCCAACAACATTCAGCGCTTCTCGCGGGGTTTCGACCCCGCTGTTTACCGGCGTAACGCTGGGCGTCCTGCTGGTGCTGGGCGCTTGGGGTTGGTGGTGGGCCGAAACCAGCACGGCGCAAGACCAACCCCAGACTTCGGCTTCTACATCGGCGAAGTCTTCAGGGGCGGCGCCATCCAAGCAGGCGGGCGCGGAAGGGGCCCGAGCCGCTTCCGCGTCAAAGCCCGCAAGTGGCCTGGCGCCGGCGCTGAATTCGGCGCAGACCCCCGCCAAGCTCAAAGAAGGTCCGAAGACAGCGGGCGCACCTGCTGCGCAGGCTTCGGAACCCGATTCACCGCCGTCGCTCACCGCCGAGCAAGTGGCTCGCCAAGCTGCCCTCTTGCAGGCCGCGTCGCAAACCACGGCCAATGTGAGCGAGCAGCAACCCGGTCGCGTCGACTTGCGGCGCAAGCAACGCAAACCCGCGCAGAACCACGCGGGCAGCCCCGGGCCCGCAGGCCAGCCATTGACGGTCGCCGACACGGGCTTGCCCGCCTTGCCTGCCGCCAGCTTGCTGCCAGACCAGTCCGTCCGCAGCCGAAGCGCGCTGGGCGACGCGGTGGCCGTCACGCTGTCAAGCGCTGCCAGCCTGGACGAGGTACGCGAGTTCTACTTGCGCCAGTGGCCCGAACAACCCGGCAGCACTGCCCAAGTGAGCCTCCTGATTGATGATGGCGAGCAGCTGGACCTGCGCATGGTGGACGCCAGCCGGCAGTTGATCCAGCGCGTGCACGCCGTTGCCGTGCCCGGCGGCGTGTGGATACAACTAAGCCGTGCTGGTGGTCGCTGAGCGTTGGGTGTTGGCCTGGGCCCTGTGCCTGGGACTGGCACTGAGCACATGGGTGCCCGCCCGCGCCGCGTCCGGCGCTGACCTTGCACCTCAAGGCGATGCACGACGCGGCGAAGTGATCTACGAAACCGGCCGACGCGCCGACGGCAGCCCCGTGGCGGCCTTGCGCGTGGGCATGACCGGCACACTGCCGCCGGACAGCGCGGCCTGCGTCAATTGCCACCGGCCCAGCGGTTTGGGCCAACGCGAGGGCCGAGTTTTGGTACCCGGTGTCGCGGGTCACTTGCTTTTCGCACCTTTGCAGCGCGCCACCACGCCGCGCCTGCACGCCAGCATCCGTCAGCAGTCCCTTCGCGCCTACGACAGGCCGGCCTACACACGCGATTCTTTGGCACGTGCTCTGCGCGAGGGACAAGATTCGCAAGGGCGCCCACTGGAGCCCATCATGCCGCGCTACGCGCTGGACGATCGCGATGTGGCGGATGTGGAAGCCCACTTGCGCGCCCAGTCGCTGCGCCCGCTCAACGGCGCGCACCAAGGCACGCTGCACCTGGCCACCGTGGTCACACCGCAGGCCACTGAAGCAGCCCGCCAAACGGTCAGCACCGCCATGCAGCACTGGGCCGAGCGGCTGAAGCTGGGCGGCTGGGCAGTGCGCTGGCGGCTGTGGGCACTGAACGGCCCCGCGTCGTCGTGGGCCGAGCAGCTAAAGGCCCATTGGGCTGAGGAGCCGGTTTTCGCCCTGATATCCGGCGCGGGCGGGCTCGACTGGACGCCAGTGGCCAACTTCTGCGATGCCCATCGCGTGCCCTGCGTATTCCCCAGTTTGGAAGCCGTGCCCGAAGCAGCCTCGTCGGGGCGCTTCAGCTTTTACCTCTCAGGCGGGCTGGCTGCCGAAGCAGCGCTGCTGGCCAACGGCGCTGCGGCAGCCGCCAACCGCACCTCGTCAACGCCTTCGACGCCACCGGTCGACAAGCTGGCGGGCGTCGTTCACTTCGCGCTGCGGGACGACGCGGCAGGCGATGTGGCATCAAAAGCCTTTGACCGCAGCCTTAAAACGACTGCGCTGTCACTGCCCACACGCTTGATGGCGGGCACCCTTGCCGATCTGGGCTCTGCCCTGGCGCGCGTGCAAACAAATGAAGTCACGGCGCTGTGGCTGCACGCTGCCGATCTCAACCGTTTGATGCAGGCCCATGCACCGCCACCCGGCTCCGGGTCTGTGTGGGTTTCAGCCACCTTGGCACCGCCGCACCGCGTCCAGCCGCCCGCAGCCTGGCGCACGCGCCTGGTGTGGGCCTCGCTGCAGTCCGACAACGTCCGCCGCAGCGCGGGCGGCGCTTTGAGCGCGCGGCCTTGGGCCGCTTCGCTGGCCCTACCTGAGGGCATGGACTGGGTGATCTTGAACGACGTGCACGCGGCCACCTTCTATTTCACCGACACCTTGGCGCGCATGCGCGAAGGCCTGAATGCCGAGTACTTCACCGAGCGACTTGAAGACGCCGTTGGCTTGGGCCCGGCAGGCGCAGGCTACTTCCGTTTGTCTCTCGGCCCCAACCAACGCGTGGCCGCGCAAAGTGGTCACCTGCTGGGCTTCACCGACGGCCAGGCCGAGCACCCGGTGAAGCTGTCGCCGCTGTTGCGGGCTGAAATTCCTGGCGCGCCTTGAATTCAAGCCAGTTCGAAGCGAATCATCCTTGCGATAGAGCGCGGCGGCAGCATCGTATTCACGTGGCTCCAGCGCAGCAGCCGCTCGTCGCACAAACGTGCCATGGCGGAATGGCTCAATAAGTCATCGCCATCTTCTTCGCTGAGGAAACCCTGGGCGCGCTGCACGCTTTCCATGTTCTGCGGCAGGCCGGTTAAAAACGTCCATTTGGCGCCAATGCCATGCAATTTCTTGAAGGCTCGCAAGGCCTCAGGCGTGTCGCTCAATGGCGTCAAAGACAAAGACACGAAATGAAGGTCGGCCGCCTGCGGCCCGAGCAGCTCGCGTGCTTGCATCAAGTTGCGCGTTGCCGGCGAACAGATGTTGCTGCACACCGAGTACATGACGTTGACCAGCACTGTGCGGTTCTTCATCACGTCGTCGTAAAAACGCACCGCGCGGCCGTCTTGATCGAGCAGCGGCAGGTTGGGCACGAAAAGGCAACTCGGTTCGCACTCACATCAAGTCCCCGCATCCTTGAGCTTGCGGCAAGGCGTTCACTTCAAACGGCCGAAACTCGATGATGAGATCTGCGGGTGGTGACGAACGGGCTCTCAGCGACAATCCGCCGGTGAATGAAACCCCTGTCTCGCCCGACGTAGCCGATCCGGTTC
The DNA here is from genome assembly GCA_965249635.1 of Rubrivivax sp. Lineage (GTDB taxonomy): Bacteria > Pseudomonadota > Gammaproteobacteria > Burkholderiales > Burkholderiaceae_C > Rubrivivax. The sequence continues at coordinate 3,010,120 of OZ252249.1, forward strand.
GCATCAAGTTCCAGCAGCGCTTGATTCAAGCGCTGGCGCAAGGCCAATGGCTGCGCTTGGTGCTGGCCAAACCCCAAGCAGCGGCCCTGAATTTGCAGCGCGTGGTGATCCGTCCGCTGGTGCTCAGAGGCCAGCTGGTCCTCAACTTCGTCTACAGCCACACCACACGCGACATCACCAAGAATCTGAACCCTGACGAGGGCTTGGCGCAAATCGAGCGTCTGCTGCTGAGCCAGTTTCGCAATGCGCATCTGTTCACGGCGGCGGGTGAGACCCAGTTGTTGGGCAGCAAGAAGGGACGCGCGCATTTGGTTGAAGCCGTCACGTCCGCAGATGTGCCCGCGACCCGACAAGCAGAAGTGCCCGCCAGCCATGACCGCCAAAAAAATCGACAGCTGGATATCAAGCGCCCTTTTCTGACGGCATTGGGCGTCACCACAGCCCAGCACGAGCTGGTGCCTAACATGGCAAGCAAGTGGAAGCAGATCAACAAGTTCTTGGAGATCTTTGAGCATGCGTTGGACAACTCGCCGCTCAATCAGGCTGAAGCGATCAAGGTCGTTGATTTTGGAGCCGGCAAGGCCTACCTGAGCTTCGCGGTTCACGACTGGCTGAGCCACGCACGCGGCTTGAAAGCCGACGTGGTGGGCGTTGAATTGCGCGACGATTTGGTGCGACATGGCAACCGGGTTGTTGCCAAGCTGGGCCTGCAAGGCATGCGCCTGGAGCAAGGCGATGTGACGAGTTGGCAGGCCGGGCCCATGAATGTGATGATTGCGCTGCACGCCTGCGACACAGCAACCGACCAAGCCATCTACTTGGGCGTGCGCGCCGGAGCGGAGCTGATTCTGTGCTCACCTTGCTGCCACAAACAATTGCGCCCACAACTGTTGAGCCCGCACCCTTTGCGCAGCGTGTTCCAGCATGGCATTCATGCTGAGCAACAGGCTGAAATGCTCACAGACAGCTTGCGCGCCTTGCTGCTAGAGGCACAGGGCTACGACACGCAGGTTTTTGAGTTTGTGTCGCTGGAGCACACGCGCAAAAACAAGATGATCTTGGCTGTCAAGCGGCGCTCGCCAAAGCCAGTCGAACCCGTGCTTGCCGAGGTGGATGAACTGAAGCGCTTTTTCGGCATCCGCGAGCATTGCCTCGAAGGCCTGCTTCAGACGCTGTGAGCCGGGCGGCGGCCTGGACGAACCAGCGTCAACCCATTGAAGGCCGAATGGGCGCCAGGCTTTCGAACGCGGCGGCCTGCCCCGCTTTCTGCGCCGCCACGGCGCGCGCGATGTCTTGCGGATCGAACACCCCCGGCTGCAAGGCATTCAGGTAAGCGAAGGACTCGACCACCGAATGGTCGCGTGCGTAGCTGATCATTTCTTTCGTCGCGGCGACGGCCATGGGCGCCTTGCTGGCGATCTTCTGCGCCACGGCCATCACGGCTTGGAGCAGCGCTTGGGGGTCGTCGAAGCAGGCATTCACAAAACCCAAGCGTTCGGCCCGCTCGGCGCCCAAGCGTTCGCCGGTGTAGGCCAGTTCGCGCATCACGGCCTCAGGCATTTGTTTGGGCATGCGGTTCATCGTGCCCACGTCCGCCATCATGCCGATATTGATTTCCTGGATGCAGAAGAAGGCGTCGCGCGTGCAATAGCGCAGGCAGCAGGCGGTGACCAAATCGACCGCACCGCCGATGCAACCGCCTTGCACGGCTGCAATGACGGGGAAGCGCGCCTGCACGATGGCGTTGAACGACTCTTGCAGCCTCTTCAACTGTTGCCGGAACTGTTCGCGCGCCGACACCGTGGCCGTGCCCAGAGCGCCAGACGACTCAAAAACCGCCAGGTCCATGCCTGCACTGAAGTGCCGGCCCGTTGAAGAAATGACAGCCACCCGGACACCTCCGGCTTCGTCCAGCTCGCGCATGAGTTGCGGCAGTTCGGCCCAAAAGGCCGGCACCATGCTGTTCAAGCGTTCTGGCTGGTTCAAACAAACGTGCGCCACGCCAGCGTTCACGCTGACATCAAAACATTGCCAAGACTTCATGGGGAGCCTTTCAAAAGGTCTACCAGCAAGCGTTCTACCAATAGGTGAACAGCATTTTGGTTGCCAAGGCGTACAGCACCAAGGCAAACAAGCGGCGCAGCGTTTGCAAGGGCACCCGCTGCGCCGCACGTGCGCCCATGGGCGCCGTCACCACGCTGGCCAGCACTACTGCGGCCAGCGCGGGCAAGTACACAAAACCCAAAGTGGCGCTGGGCAATCCGCCCGCGTTCCAGCCGCTGGCCACATAACCCAAAGTGCCCAGCAGCGCGACCGGCAAGCCCAAAGCCGCGCCTGTGCCAATGGCGGTGCGCATGGGCACGCCGCACCACAGCATGAAGGGCATCGACAGAAAGGTGCCTCCAGCTGACACCAAACCGCTGACCATGCCAATCACCAAACCAACCAGCCACAGCCCCGCCGTGCCGGGAAGACCACGCCCTGCGCTGGGTTTGCGGCCCAGCCAGATTTGCGTGGCACCGCCGTAAACGATGACTGCAAAGGCCAAGGCCAGTGCACGCTGCGGCAGCCAGCCCGAGGCCACTGCGGACATCAAAGTGCCCGCCGCCATGGCCGGACCCAAGCGCTTGACGATGCCCCAGTCCACCCCGCCGTGTTTGTGATGCTCGCGCACGCTGGAGCTGGACGTGAACAAGATGCCCGCCATGGCGGTACCCAACGCCAGGTGCAGCCCATGCTCGGGCGACAGGCTTTGCGCCGCAAACATCGCAGCCAAGATGGGCACCATGGTCATGCCGCCGCCGATGCCCAGCAAGCCGGCGAAGAAGCCGATGATGGCGCCCAGCGCAACGTAGGCTGCAATCCAGAGCATATTCAGTCCGACCTTGCCATCAGGCCGCGCTGGCGATCACGCCGCCGCCAAGGCAAACTTCGCCGTCATACACCACGGCCGATTGACCGGGCGTCACAGCCCATTGCGGTTGCTCAAAATGCAGATGGAAACCACCGCTGGCTGCCGACAGCAAACAAGGTGCGTCGGGCTGCCGGTAACGGCTTTTGGCCGCCAGCGCGCCGGGGCTGGGTGCAGCGCCGGCAACCCAGCTCGTGTCATGGGCCGTTAGCTCACTCGACAGCAACCAAGGGTGCTCATGGCCTTGCACCACGCGCAAGACGTTGCGCTCCAACTCTTTGCGCGCCACAAACCAGGGCGCGTGTTCACCGCCGCCACTCTTCACCCCGCCAATACCCAAACCTTGCCGCTGGCCCAGGGTATAGAAACTCAAGCCCACATGCCGCCCCACCTCGTGGCCCCGTTCATCGAGCATTGGACCCGGCTCATGGCTAAGGTAGCGGTTGAGAAACTCTCGAAACGGCCGCTCGCCGATAAAACAGATGCCGGTTGAGTCCTTCTTCTTGGCGTTAGGCAAACCAATCTCGGCCGCCAGACGGCGTACCTCGGTCTTTTTCAGCTCGCCGATCGGAAATAGTGTCTTGCTCAGCTGCGCCTGGTTCAGCCGGTGCAGAAAGTAGCTTTGGTCTTTGGCAGGGTCCAGGCCTTTGAGCAGCTCGAATCGACCGTGAAGTTCACGCACCCGCGCGTAGTGCCCGGTGGCAATCTTCTCAGCACCCAGGCGCAGCGCGTGGTCCAAAAAGGCCTTGAACTTGATTTCGGCATTGCACAGCACATCAGGGTTGGGCGTCCGGCCGGCTTGGTATTCGCGCAGAAACTCGGCAAAGACGCGGTCTTTGTAATCCGCCGCAAAGTTGACGTGTTCGATCTCGATGCCGAGCACGTCAGCCACCGCTGCAGCGTCAACAAAATCGACGTTGGACGAACAGTATTCGCTGTTGTCGTCATCCTCCCAATTCTTCATGAAGATGCCGACCACCTCGTGGCCCTGTTGCTTGAGCAGCCATGCGGTTACAGCCGAGTCAACCCCGCCGCTGAGACCCACCACGATGCGGCGTTTGCGATCCATCAGCTCATTGTCCGCCATGGGCTCGCGAAGCCATTTCGCGCCAGAGCAAGAACAGGCCACTGGCAACAACGATGGCCGCACCCAAGACCATGAGATGGTCAGGCAACTGGCCAAATACCAGCCAGCCGCCCAGGGTCATGTAGATGATTTGTTGGTACAGGAAAGGGCCCAGCGTGGCCGCTGTCGCATAGCGGTGAGCCAACGCCACGAAGTAATGCCCCATGCCACCGCACAGACCGCACAAAAAGAGCAAGCCCCAGGTCAAGGCATCCGCTGGCCAAACCCAATGCGCCCAAGCGAAAGGGCTTGTCACGATCGCAGCGCCCAGCGCCGACATCAACTGTGTGGCCGCCGGCGAATCGGTCGCGGCCAAGCGGCGTGTGAGCAAATTGAACGCAGCATAGAGCAGGGCATTGCCCATGGACAGCGCAATGGCCGGGTGAAAGGCCTGCGAGCCCGGCTGGATGACCAGCAGCACGCCCAAAAAACCAGTGACGATGGCCAGCCAGCGCGCCCGATCGAGCCGTTCACCCAGCCCCCATACGCTGATCAAGGCAATCAATAGCGGCACTGAAAACTGAATGGCACCGGTCTGTGCCAATTGCAGGTATTGCAGCGCCCAGAAGTTCATGGCGGTCATCGAAACCAGCATCAACGCGCGCAGCAATTGCAGACCAGGCGAACGCACTTGCACCAGTTCGCGACCGTAAATGGGTGCCAGCAGCGCGGAAGTCAGCACCACATGAATGGTGAAGCGCATCCACACCACTTGCAGCACGGGCAAGCTCAACACCAGCCACTTGGCGCTGATGTCCAGCGTGGCAAAACACAAGGTGGTCAAGGTGACCAGACCAATGCCCACGCGCCGGTTGCGCGCTGAATCTTCAAGCAACATGGGGTGTGGCTACCTGGGGCCTGAAAGGCGCATCACATCAAGGCCATTCACGCACCGCAGGGACTTGGGCTTGGCGGTAAGCGGGTCGCTGAACCATGCCGTGCAGGCCACGAAGTGACTCCAGTGGCGCCTGCCATACGGCGGTTGACACAAAGGCTCGCAAAGGTGGGAAGCTCAAATTGCCACCCATGTGGCCGTAACCCGATAAACGCACTTCAACAATGCCGCCGCCGAGTGGCTTCAAGCGCCAGTTGGACTCCAGCTCGGGCATGCGCACGCAGCCGTCCACCAGCGGAGCGCCGTGCGCAGTTGCAGCGCCGGTCAATTGCACTTCGCCCGATAGCGGGTCTTGTTTCATCTGCCACGCAATCACAGCGTCGCGGTCTGCCAGCGGCCAAGGCAGATGCGTAACCAAGCGCAGCAGGCCGCTCGCAGGCCCGGCCGATTCAAGTACCTGCACTTCGCGCGTTCGGTACAGCCACTGCGGCATGGCCTGGGTGTCCTGAAGCACAGCCGCCACCGTTGAGAGTCTCGCCTGCACTCGGGTGATGGCCAGAAATTCGCGGTGATGATCAGGCCGGCTGCGCACATAGACCTCGATGCCCAGCGTCTCGTCGGCGGCCTTCCAGCGCCAGCCGGCGTCGAGCTCCGCTTGCCCCGCGTGCGCAATGCCCCAGAGCGCGCCAGCGCCAAGCAACTGCACCAAAGCCGAAGTCAATGCGAGCGTCACACGGAGCAGCGAACCCGTGCCTCGCGACACGCGCGTGGCCCAGCTCAGGCTCAGAGGGCTGCACAGGCTGCGGCTAAGGGTCAAAGCTTCGGGGCGTTGGAGGTCAAGGCTCAATCGTACAAGCATGTGCCGTGCCCGCCGTTGACGGCTCAGGCATGGGGCTTGGCCACAGCGACGCTTTCCGGTGCATGATGGCTCAACGTCACCTGCGAGCCCCACCATGCACCGGCCACTGAATTCGCCGCGCCCTTCGCTGTATTACCGCTACCAGTTGCACGCGCCTTGGCTGCCGTCGGAGCACGGGCCGCAGCAGCGCCAGCCCGTGGTGCTCGTGGGCGCTGGCCCAGCCGGCTTGGTGGCCGCGCTCGAGTTGGCGCGGCATGGCGTCAAAAGCGTGGTGCTCAACAGCGAGCTGCAAGTGTCACAAGGCAGCCGCGCCATCGTCTTTACGCGGCGCTCTCTTGAAATCCTGCAGCAAGTAGGCGTTGCCGAACAGGTGATGGGCATGGGCTTGCCTTGGCGCCACGGAAATTCGTTTTACCGCGGTGAGCGTGTATTCCGCATGGAAGCGCCGCACGTCGACGACGAGCGCTTCTTTCCCATGGTCAACCTGCAGCAGCAGTTTTTGGAAGAGTTCCTGCTCGAGGCCTGCCAACAGTCGCCCTTGATCGAGCTGCGCTGGGGCAACTTGCTGACCGGCCTGCAAGCGCGCGATGACGGCGTGCAGCTGGACGTCGACACCCCTGAAGGCGCCTACAAGCTGCAGGCAGATTGGTTGGTGGCCGCTGACGGCGGTCGCTCTACCGTGCGCAGCTTGCTGGACTTGAAGCTCGAGGGCGCAGCCTACGAAGGCCAGTTTGTCATCGCCGATATCCGGATCGACCTGCCTTACCCCACCGAGCGCCGCGCCTACTTCGACCCGCCCTGGAACCCCGGCAACACCATCTTGATGCACCGCGAGCCGCTGGGCATCTGGCGCATCGACTACCAACTGCCGCGCGGCGAAAGCGCTGAAGACGCGCTGCGGCCAGAATCTTTGAAAGCCCGCATCGACGCCCAGCTCGACATGATTGGCTTGGCCGGCACGCCTTGGCAACTGGACTGGAGCTCCGTCTACGCAGCGCGAACCCTGACGCTGCCCAACTACGTGCACGGCCGCGTGCTGTTTACTGGCGATGCAGCGCACCTGCTGCCCATCTTCGGCGTGCGCGGCGCCAACACGGCGTTTCAAGATTCGCAATCACTTGGCTGGCATCTCGCCTGGGTGGCCAAAGGCCTGGCGCCGACATCTTTGCTGCGCAATTTCAGCCGCGAACGTGTAGGCGCCGCGCGCGAAATCATCGACGAGGCAGGCAAAAGCACGCGCTTCATGACGCCGCCCACCGCAGGCTTCAAGCTGCTGCGCGACGCGGTGTTGTCGTTGTCGCTCGCGCAAGACTTTGTGCGCCCGCTTTACCACTGGCGGACCTCACGCCCGCACGAGTACACAGACTCGGCCTTGAACATGCCTGACGATGACCACGCCGCGCTCGCCGCAGGCCCGGCGCCGGGCGCGCCGCCTCGAAACGCGAAACTGAGCGACGACAACTTTTTGCTGGACCACTTGGGCGGCGGCCTGGACTTGCTGCTGTTTGGCGAACAAAGCAGCGTGCCTGCAGACCTGCTGGCCTGCGTTGCGCAGGCACGCGCGGAGGGTTTGGCGATTCGCATCACCGCCATCCAGCGCCAGCATGAAGCGGTCAAAGGCGCCGACCCTAGCTTGCATGACGAAGCGGGCCGTTGCCACGCGCGCTGGGGCGTGCCCGAAGGCGGTGCGGTCTATCTGCTGCGCCCGGACCAGCATGTTTGCGCTCGCTGGTTGAAGCCCACAGGTGCCCAACTGCGCGTGGCCCTAGACGCGCTATTGAAAGCCTGAGAAGCGGAACTCACATCATGACCAAACACAATGAACCGCAACATCAAACCCAGGCAGCGGCAGCACTGGGCTTGGACATCGGCGGCCTCGAAACGGTGTACGACCGTGTGGCCGAAGCCATCGACAAGGCTGGCCCCGACAAGGCGCAATTGTTTCTGGTGAAGCTGGCCTTGTTGTCAGCTCAAGCCTTGGGTAACGCAGCACACTTTGAGCGGCTGGTAGCCGAAGCGCTGCGCGACCTGTAACTTTTTATTCAAGACCAGATTTGCTGCTTCAGCCTGCGCAGATGCGCGCTCTGGCTTCGGCGTATTCGCGCTTGAAGCGCGCGATCAAGTCAGCAGCCGGCATCACTGCTCCAATCGCGCCGATGCCCTGGCCGCAGCCCCAAATGTCCTTCCAGGCCTTGGCGCCGGCAGCGCTTTCACCCGTACCAAAATTCATCTTGCTCGGGTCGCTTTGCGGCAGGTTGTCGGGGTCCATGCCGGCATTGCGGATGCTGCCCTTGAGGTAATTGCCGTGGATGCCGGTGTAGAAGTTGCTATAGACAATGTCGTCTGAATTGCTCTGCGTGATCATTTGTTTGTAGCCATCCACCGCGCGCGCTTCGTGCGTGGCGATGAAGGCCGAGCCGATGTAGGCAAAGTCAGCACCCATCGCCTGCGCGGCGAGGATGGCGCCGCCTGATGCGATGGAGCCCGACAGCGCCACCGGCCCGTCAAACCACGCGCGAATTTCCTGGACCATGGCAAACGGGCTCTTGACGCTGGCGTGGCCACCGGCGCCGGCCGCAACGGGGATCAAACCGTCCGCGCCTTTTTCGATGGCCTTGTGCGCAAAGACGTTGTTGATAACGTCGTGAAGCACCACGCCGCCCCAGGAGTGAACGCCCTGGTTCACATCTTCACGCGCACCCAAGCTGGTGATGACGATCGGCACCTTGTACTTGGCGCACACGTGCATGTCGTGCTCCAGCCGGTCATTGCTCTTGTGCACGATCTGATTGATGGCAAAGGGTGCAGATGGCGCTTCCGGATGCGCCTTGTCATGCGCAGCCAGGGCTTCAGTGATCTCAGCCAACCACTCGTCCAGCTGCGAAGCGGGTCGCGCATTCAGTGCGGGCATGGAGCCCACCACGCCCGCTTTGCACTGCGCGATCACCAGCTTGGGGTTGCTGATGATGAACAGGGGCGAGCCGATGACGGGAAACGGAATCCGTTGCAGTGCAGCGGGCAAGGTGCGTGCGGGTTTGCTCATGGCGCAGGGGGCGGGTGACAGTCAAAGAGGAACAGTGTACGGAAGGCCGGCTGACGCCAGCACCGGCACCTGCAGAAGAAACCCAGAAAACGACCGTTCCACGAGCTATGGTTTGCCCGCATGCGCGAGATATTCGGGACTCAGCATCCACGGAGTTCACCATGGAAAACCGCAACACCCCTCAGTGGCTTTACCCGGGTATGAAACGGCTCGCGGCGATGGCTGCATTGGCCGTAGTACTCGCCCCGGCACAAGCCCAAGTGCTGGCCTTTGCGCAGTCAGGCGACGGCGCACAGATCGTACTGCACGAGCGCAGCGGCCCCTGCGTGGGTCAGGCGCGTCTGGCCGAGCACATTTCAGCCGGCGGTGCGCGCGTGTCAGGCTGCTGGCTCAAGACCAGCGAAAAAGTACTGATTTCATTCTTTGACGGCGAGCGCGGCGATATTCCACTGGCGCACTTGAAGGCACCGGCCGAGATCTGAGCGGCTTCAGCGGGTCTGCCAGCGTTAGCGGTCAGCCGGATAAAGCGCCCGCGCCATGCGGCAAGCGCTGCCGGTCCAAGCTTGCTCGCAGGCTTGTGCCACTTCAGCACACATGGCGTCACCCTGCCTGAGCAACCGGGCATAAGCCGCCGCGTCAACTTCACCGGCTCCGGCCACAAACACCCTGGTCTGAGCTTCGGATGTCGGCTTCCCCGCCGACTCGATCGCGAGCGCCGTGCTGCGCATGACCCCGCAAGTTCCTTGCACCATCGCTTGGGTGCAACGGCCGAAAACGGCTTGTGCTGCCTGCGCTGGCCCGGCAGGCCTCTGGCCCCTCAACGCAGCGCTGCCCGCACCACTGCGACCGTGCGAGCCCGCCGAGCTTTCGGCATGGAATACCCGTGCCCAGGGCCAGTCCGGAACCAGCCAGAGACCGGCCACGGCAACGCCTATCAAAGCGACATTGCGCAAAGAACCAAGCACCCGCTCAAGGTTCGATGCGGATGAAGTAAGTTCGGTAGAGATCATCGTCGCTTCCCGCAATCGCTTTGGCCCAGGGCGCCGCCAGTCCCAAGGCAGTGGCCTTGAGCCACACCAAATTGTTGGCGGTGTCTTGCCAGTAGAGCTCGCCGCTTCCAGCCTCCACGGCAGCCCTGCTGGCCGCGGGGAGCATCAAGCGCGAGTTGGCGCCAGGCAATTCGAAGACAGGGTAATCTGGGTTGGTGGAGGCCAGCACGCGGCTGGGCGCCACAGCGCCGTCGAAGTGCATGCCAATCAACACGCTGTCACTGGCACCCAGAAGCCCCTCCACTTGGAACTGCACCCATCGCGGAGGCACCTTCACACTGGCAGATTGAGGAAATTGCGGAAAGCGCACGATATAGCCGTCGCCCCTCAGCGCGGCAAAGTGGCGCATGTGGCCAAAGAAGTTGCTTCGGTGGCCCGGCTCAATGGCCCAGCTTCCAAGCGCAAGCCCAGCACTATCGACCCGTGTGACGTTAAGGCCTTCAAGAAAGGCGTACCGGTCTGTCGCTTCGGGCAGGCCTCGGTTCAGCCAGAAGCCATAGACCCCGGTATAGGGACCGGCACACAGCAACCCGTTGGCAACACCCAGCGGCACTTGGGAGACCAGGGGACTGCAACTGGCATCGCGCAAAAACGGCGAATCGAGCACCCAGTAGCGACCCGCAGCGCCCCACAGGCCGTGCGGGTCCCACAAGGCGCCGGCCAAAGTCCACTGGTTGCCAGACTCTGGCGTGTAGTTCACTTGCAGATGAGGCGGCAGCGCGCGGTAGCCAGGGTCGCTGTTGACCAAGCGGTTGCCGGCATTGCGCCAGAAGCCCTTTTCCACGGGGCGAATGTAGTAGTCGTCCGTGCCAAAAGTTCCTGAAGACTTATCTGAACCGTTGGTGGTTCGCACATAGCCTTTGTTCTCGAAGCCCACAAAGGTGTTCTCAGCAATGTCCATTTGCGAGTGGTAAGACGCAATGCCCAATTGCGGGTCCGCGTCCAGGGGTGCGGGCTCGCGGTTGTTCAAGCTTTTGGCCACGATCAAGCCGTGTTTGAAGGTGCCGGCCTCCACGGCCCCCGTCACAGAACGCTGCAAGTTGCCCGCCAACACAAACTGCCGATAGTCGGGCATGGTGGCGCGGTTCAGGTAACCGCCTTCGCGGTTCTTGGCTAGCGTCACGCCACGCAATGCAAATCGCACACCATTGGAGTAGTCGTAGGCAGCGCCGTTGACTGTGGGGGCGTACTTGATCAGGTCGGTTGCGCCCGTATCGTCCACCATCGCACATTCCAAAGCCAAGCCGAAGTGACCGTTGGCGCGCGATCGGTTGAATTCAAATGCAGCGTGCGGCAAGTTAGTGGGCCCCAACGGCACCTTCGCGTTTTGCTTTACGGGCTTGGCCGGATAAGACAACCAAAAGCCATTGCCTTGCGCGTCGGCCACGGCGTTGTTGCGAACGGTGTTGTCCGGGTTGGTTAGCCAGTAACCCGCTGCTGCGCCACCGCAGCCGCCGGCGCTCATGCGCTGCTCATGTCGCGCCACCAGCAGCGCGTCTTCAGGCGAGCGCACACGCAGCACCAAGTTGCCTTCGATGGTGTTGCGCCGCTCAACCGCGTCTTCCAGAAAGATGGCGTGGCCTTTGATGTCGTAGCAGATGTTGTTGCGCAGCTCAACACCGTTGGTGCCGTGAATCACCATGCAGCGTTGACGCGAATTCCACACGCTGCTGTTGCGCACAAAGTGCCCCTGGGCATCGCCCAGTTCAGCACCCGTTTCGGTGTTGTACGACAGCAAGTGCCAGTGGATGGGGTAGCGCCCTACCCGTCCGGCTTGCCCCACACGCCGCAGCTCCACGCCATCCAATTGCAGCGTGGACGAGCGATCCATCACCATCACCTGCGCGCCAAAACCGTTGCTTTGCCAGAGTGTGTCGTCTGCGCCTTGAATGACGATGTCGCGCGTGAGGTTACCCACTTCGGCACGTTCGTCCAGCACCTGCGGTGCATCGGCATGGGGTGCCGTGAACGTGCCGGGGCTCAAGCTCAAGCCTTGGTCGGTGATGTATTGCAACGCGCCCCATTTGAAGGCAGCCAGGCCGGTTTCCAAAGAGAGCGTTTTGTCGGTCGCCTGCTTCAGCTGGACGCGCTCGGTCGGCATGGCAGCGTCATGCGCCGATTGCAGGGCCGAGCCAGCCACCGGGTACCACTCGGTGGGCGCGACCACGATCTGGTCACCTGGCTGCCAGCTCACAGCGTCGGCCAAAGTAAGTTCTGTGGCAGCCGCCTCGGCATTTGCGTTCAGGCGCGTCCACGTGACCGCAGGCGCGTGGCCAAACAGGGCCAAGGTGCCACCGGCATAAACCAAGATGCCGCGCGTGCCCATGCCCAGCAACGACGGGTCCGCCTGCGGGTCCGTCGCCGTCAGCGTGATGGTGGCTTTACCAGTGAACGGCGATTCGGCTGAGCCCGCGCGCAGCGCGCCCGTGCTTTGAATCATGACGACCGAAGCCTTCAGCTCCACATCAGCGCCCGGTTTGAATGTGATGCTGCCGCGAATGGTCACAGGCCCCAAATCAGGCGTGCTTTCGTCGAGGATCAAGTTCAAGCCCGCGGGCACCACCACCGCGACACCCGCAACGGGCTTGCTGCCACCCCAGGTGGCGGGGTCCGACCACAGACGCGCGGCCGAAGCTTGCGGCGCCATATCGATGCGGAACGAAGCAGCCTGGTTGTCGAAGTTCACCGCACCCAGGTTCACCGCGCTCTTGACCAGGCTCACGCTGGCGCCGTCCAGCAAGCGGCCTGCGAACAGGTCCACCTGCAACCCGTCGGGCATGGAAACCGACGACACGCGCCCGCGCAGCCAAAAGGGTAAGGTGCCCACACCCAAAGCCGAGCAATGGCGCGGGCCCCAATGGTCAGCAAAGAGGTAGAAACACACCTCCGACTCATCCAAGGCTTGCGCATTCAGCTCGTATTCAGAGGTACTGAGCGCCAGCGTGCGCTGGCGCTCTTCGGCCGCAAAGGCCTGACGCGAAAGTTCGTCGCCGCCGCCACAAGCGGCCAGAACCATACTGGCACCCAGCGTGACCAAGGTTTGGTTCATGCGACGAAGCGCCCGGCTTGATAAACGGTCAAAGTACATGGGCGCCATTCGAGCAGTGCCCAGCGTGACGTGATCCGCGAAAAAGCAGGGCTCGCGAGACCGCTGCACAATCGCTTGGTCACTTTCCGGCGACCAAAACCAAGCCCTGCGCTCAGCTCATGCCCAAGCCACCTTTGACAACCGCAACCCCCGCCTATACCTCCCAGATTCGGCTCTACCAGGCTTGGCTGGCAAGCGAACGCGGCCTGCGGTTTGACAGCTACGACGCACTGTGGCGCTGGTCTGTAACGGAGCTGGATGTTTTCTGGCAAAGCATGTGGGACTACTTGCGTGTGGATTCACCCACGCCGCACTCGGCCGTTTTGGCACGCAACACGATGCCGGGCGCGCAGTGGTTCCCAGGGGCGCAGGTCAACTACGCGCAGCAAGTATTTCGGCACGTTGCGCCCGCGCATGCTGCGGGCATGCCCGCCATCATCAGCAGCAACGAAAAGTGCCAACGCCGCGAGTTGAGCTGGCCCGAGCTGAAGCGCCAGTCGGCCGCGCTGGCCCTGCATCTGCGCGCGCAGGGTGTGCAGCGCGGCGACCGCGTGGCAGCCTATTTGCCCAACATTCCTGAAACCATGGTCGCGCTGATGGCTGTGGCCAGCATCGGTGCCATTTGGAGCGTGTGTGCCCCCGATATGGGCACGCCCGCTGTGCTGGACCGCTTCGGCCAGATCACGCCCAAGGTGCTGCTGGCCTGCGACGGCGTCACCTACGGTGGCAAAGACCTTGATCGACTGGCCACCGTGGCCGAGTTGCGCGCCGGGCTGCCCACGGTGAAGCACGTTTTGGTTTACCGCAATCTGGGCCACGCACCCTTGCCTACTGGCATGACGGACTGGGCAGGCGCCATCGCGCGCGACGACGCAGCCGTAGCCGCATTCGAGCCTGACTGGCTGCCCTTCCACCACCCGCTGTGGATCGTCTATTCCAGCGGCACCACCGGCATGCCCAAGCCCATCGTGCACGACCACGGCGGCTCGCTGCTCAACGGCCAAGCGCACAAAACCGTGCAGTACGACGTGGCCTGCAGCTACCACCCCAACTCATGGGGCGAGCGTTTTTTTTGGTACAGCTCCACAGGCTGGGTGATGTGGAACGCGCAGGTTAGCGGCCTGCTGGGCGGCACCACATGCGTCATCTACGACGGCAACCCCGGCGGCAGCAAAGAGAGGCCCGACTGGGGCGTGCTGTGGCGCTATGCGGCACGCGAGCGCGTGACTTTCATGGGCGGCGGCGCGGCCTATTTCACCAACGTGGCCAAATCGGGCGTGGACTTGAGCAGCTTTGACGGTCTGGAGCAAGTTCGCGCACTGGGCTGCACCGGTTCGCCACTTTCAGCAGAAGTGCAGCAGTGGGGCACGGACCAGTTCCGCCGCATCAACGCGAAGGCCGGACGGGCAGACGCGCCCGAGATCTGGTGGTGCAACATCTCCGGCGGCACCGATGCCGGGGCTTTCATCGGCGCGCACCGTGACTTGCCCATGGTGCCAGGCGAAATGCAGTGCCGCTTGCTGGGCGTGAGCGTAGAGGCCTGGAACGAACAAGGCCAAGCCGTCATCGGTGAAGTGGGCGAACTGGTGGTGACCCAGCCCGTGCCCGCCATGCCGCCCTTCTTCTGGGGTGACGCGGATTTCCAGCGTTATCGCAGCAGCTACTTCGACATGTTTCCGCCCGGCCAAGGCCGCAGGCCCGGCGGCGGCGACGCACCTGCCGAAGCCGGCCCCGTCTGGCGCCATGGCGACTGGCTGAAGATCACGCCCGAAGGCCGCTGCATCATCTACGGCCGCAGCGACGCCACCATCAACCGCCACGGCCTGCGCATGGGCACCGCCGACCTCTACCGAGCCGTCGAAGCCCTGCCCGAGGTGCTGGACAGCATGGTCGTCGACCTGGAATACCTGGGCCGCGAAAGCTGGATGCCGCTGTTTGTCGTGCTGCGCGAAGGCCATAGCCTGAACGACGACCTGCGCCAGCGCCTGAACGCCGCCATCCGCCAGGCCCTGAGCCCCCGCTTCGTGCCCGACGAGATCTTTCAGGTGGCTGAGATTCCGCGCACCTTGTCCGGCAAAAAGCAGGAACTGCCAATCAAGAAACTGCTGCTCGGCCAGCCGCTGGAGAAGGTGCTGAACAAGGATGCGATGGCCAATGCGCACTGCCTGGATTGGTATGTGGCGCTGGCGCGGGAGCGCAGCCGTCCATCAATGGCCTGAACACAGCTCCACTCTCAGGCAATACCCGTAGTCGCCAACATCTGCGCCGACAAGCGCTTGCTTCGTGGTCAAAATCGACCTTGGTGCTTGCGACGCACCATTGCCCAGGAGAACGGCCGTGATATTTGACTTGATCCCCGATTCCGCCCGAACAGCTGGCCTGGGCGCTTTGATGAAAGGGGTGGGCAAACTCACGCGCTTTTTGCCGATTCCGCAGCCCACGTTGTTGGTCGGCCCGGGCTCCAGTGCGCGTTTAGGTCAAGCGGTGGCAGGCTTTGGGCACAGCAAAATCCTCATCGTCACAGATTCGATGATCAGCAAGCTCGGCCTGCTGAAAAGCCTGACCGACGCGCTGGCAGCCGGTGGCGCGCAGTTTGTGGTGTTTGACGAAATCACGCCCGACGCGCCGATTCCACTGATCGAGCGCGGCATCGCCTTCTTCCGCGAGCACGAATGCGACGCCATCGTGGCCTTTGGCGGCGGCTCGTCGATGGATGCGTCCAAAGCCATCGCGGTGTCCATCGCCAACCCCAACAAGCCGCTGCGCTCGCTGGCGGGCTACTTCAAGGGGCTGAATACACCCGTGCCCATCTACGCGGTGCCCACCACGGCCGGCACGGGCTCTGAGGTCACGGTGGCTGCCGTTATTTCAGACCCTGAACGCCAGCGAAAGATTGTCATCGTGGACACGCGCATGGTGCCCAAAATGGCAGCGTTAGATCCTTCGCTGATGACCGGCCTGCCGCCGTCCATCACGGCTGCGACCGGCATCGATGCGCTGACCCACGCGGTGGAGTCTTATGTGGGCCACTGGGCCACACCCCAGACCGACGGGCTGGCCATGTCGGCCATCGGCTTGATTTTCGAGAACTTGCCGACTGCCTACCGCGAGGGCACCAACCTGCTGGCCCGCGAGAAGATGAGCTTGGCCTCCACTTACGCCGGCATGGCCTTCACGCGCGCCAATGTGGGCTATGTGCACGCCATTGCGCACCAGTTCGGCGGGCGGTATCACACGCCACACGGCCTGGCCAACGCCATCATGCTGCCGCACGTGCTGGAGTTTTCGATGCCTGAGATCATCGACCGCATGGCCGACATGGCACGCCGCGCCAAGGTGGCTGGAGACGATGATGACGACGACGCGGCGGCACAGAAGTTTCTCGATGCCGTCATTGCCATGAACCGCGAGTTGGGCATTCCAACGCACTTGGCCGCGCTCAAAGAAGAGGACATCCACCTGCTGGCCAAGGCCGCTTGCAAGGAAGCTGAAACCGGCTACCCGGTGCCGCGCTACATGACACAAAGCGAATGTGAAGACATCATCCGCAAGGTGTTGCCACCGGCGGAGCCCCCATCTACGAGCAGCACCAAGCCGAAGGCAGCTGCAAAGAAGAAGTCATCATCCAAGCCAGCCGCAGCCCCGAAATCTTCTTCGCGGCGCAGCCGTGCCGCCTGAATCGCGCCTGCCCGTTTGCCTACACCCACACTCACACCTACCCGAGGTTGAATCGCATGAAAAAAGTCGTCACCGTTTCTCTGGGCTCTTCGAAATACGACTTCAGCTTCGAAACCGACTTTTTGGGTGAGCGGTTCCAGATCAAACGTTTGGGTGCAGATGACGACACGGGCAAAGCCTGGGAGCTGATGCGCCGCCAGCAGACCATGGCTGACGCCATCGGCCTGGGTGAAATCGGCGACCACTGGCATGTAGGCCAAAACACCGTCATCAACAAAGAAACGCGCCGCCTGCTCAATGTGGTGACCCGTGTGCCCGCGACCACCGGCGCCACCTTGCGCCGGCTGCTGCAGGTGCGCGCCCTGCGCTATGTGCAAAACCACCTGGGCAACTACTTCAACAACAACATCGTGTTGTTCTTGTCGGGCATGCGCAATTGGGACATGGCGCAGGCCATGTCCGACTACACACCCAACCTGCAGTTTGCGGACGCCCTGGCGCAGACCGGGGCACCCACGCTGCTCACCTCACTTCAACAGTTGGAGTACTACGCCAAAGGCAGTGAAATCGCGCTCACCGGCAAACCGGGCGAGATGCTCGAATCCATGCTCGCGGGCTTCAAGAGCAGCCGCATTGGCGCCGCAGTGGCTAAAAGCCATGTGATTGTGGGTACCTTCCACGAGCTGAAAGAAGTCGGCACACCGGCCAACCTGGATGGCAAAACCGTCATCACATCGGCGGTGGATGACGACCGACTCGCATTCTTTAAGCAGTGCAAGGTTAACTTGGTGATCGACGTGTCGCCACAGCTCTTTCCGCGCGTGGTCGGCACGAACGTCATCGAGGCCATGATCCTGGCTGCTTTGGACAAACCCAAAGAAGAAATCTCGGATGACGACTTCTCAGAAATTCTTGACGAGCTCGATATCAAGCCGCGCCTGCTGCACCCCACGGGCAAGTTCCGCAACATACGGCGCTTTGCCTTTGTCATCCACCCGTTGAGCCAGGAGTTCATCAAGAAGGGCTTCCCAATTCCCAAGGGCACGCCGAAGTTCATCATGGACAAGGTGGAGACCGTGGCCGCGCACATGCCGCCGATGGTCTATTGCAAGATGGAAAACATCGTCTCGCCTTCAGGCGCTGAGGCTGAGGGTTGGCTCATCACCGTGGGCGGCACGCCCAAGGAGATGCTGGCGCGCAGCCCGGAATTCACTTACCGCCGCCTGTTGATGGCCAGCAAGATGGCCGAGAAGATGGGTGCGCAAATCATGGGCCTGGGCGCCTTCACCAAAGTGGTGGGGGACGCGGGCATCACCGTTGCGCGGCGCTCGCGCCTGCCCATCACCACGGGCAACAGCTATTCCGCCAGCGGTGCGCTGTGGGCCGCGGCCGATGCGATGAAGCGCATGGGCTTGGTGCAAGTCGACGCCAAGACCAAGAAGGTCAAAGCCAAAACCATGGTCATCGGTGCCACCGGGTCGATCGGCTCGGTCAGCGCGCGCTTGCTGGCCATGGCCTTCGACGAAGTGGTCATTGCCGCACGAGACCTGAAAAAGCTGGAGGAGCTGAAAAAGTCCATCCTGGAAGACACACCTGATGCCAAGGTGACCTGCTCCGTCGACTACGACGCGCTGCTTGCCGACATGGACATGATCGTCACCAGCACGTCGGGCGCAGGCAAGAAAATTCTCGACATCACCAAGGTCAAGCCGGGCTGCGTGATCACCGACGTGGCGCGCCCGCTCGATCTGCCGCCCGAAGAAGTAGCCAAGCGGCCCGACGTGCTGGTCATTGAAAGTGGCGAGATTGAGCTTCCCACCAAGGTAAAGGGCTTGAAGAGCATCGGCCTGCCGCAAAACGTCATCTACGCGTGCCTGGCGGAAACCATCGTGCTGGCGCTCGAGGGCCGATTCGAAGTCTTCACCATCGGCCGCGATACCGAGTGGGAAAAGGTCAAGGAGATCTACAAGCTCGGCTTGCGCCACGGTATGAAGCTGTCCGCCATCTCCGGCGTGGGTGGTGTCTTTAGCGATGAAGCCATCGCCAAGGTCGTGAAGTTGGCGAAGAAGGCACGGCTGACTTGGCAAAAGCCGACCGTTACAAAGGCGGCTTCCAAGAAAGTAGCCGGCAGCAAAGCGCTTCCCGTCAAGAAGGCTGTGGCAAAAAAAGCTACCGCCAAACCAGTTAAAGCTGCAGCCACCACTCGACCGGTTGCAAAGAGCAGCATTGCCGCAAAGACGCCTGTGAAGCCACCGGCCAAAGCAGCGGGCAAAACCAAGGCTTCGCCCGCGGTGGCTACCAAAGCGTCCTCTCGCAAGGCAGTAAACGCGTGAAAGCGGCATCACCATCGGGAGCCAAGGCATGAGCAGCGCAGGCAGCACCAGGCTGGGCGCGCTGGACACCGCCTGGTTGTTCACCGAATCACGCGCCACGCCCAACCATGTGGGCGGCTTGTTGCAGTTTCGATTGCCAGAAGGGGCCTCGCGCGATTTCATGCGCGACCTGATGGCTGACTTTCGAAACCATCGGACATTCTCCGCACCCTGGAACCGCCGTCTCAAGCTGGCCTTCACCAAGAACCCCTTTCCAGAGTGGGTTGAAGACGACGCCATCGATCTGGAATACCACGTGCGCCATGCCGCGCTGCCCTGGCCGGGTGGTGAGCGCGAGTTGGGTGAACTGATCGGCCGCCTTCAAAGCACCCCCATGGATTTGGCTCGGCCGCCGTGGGAGTGCACGCTGATCGAAGGCCTGGATGGCAACCGATTTGCGATGTTCATCAAAATGCATCACTCGCTGATTGACGGCGTCAGCGGCATGATGATGTTGCAGAAAGCCATGGCCACCGATGCAGACAAGAGCACCAGCCTGCCGCCGTTTTGGGCCACCGGGCCGGAGCGTAAACCCAAGCGCGGCGGCCAAGCCGGGCTGGCGCCCACGATGGCCAATGCGGCCACCGCTGCGCTTGAAGGTTTGAGCAGCCAGGCCAAAACTTTGCCCCAACTCTCAGCCGCCTTTGGCAAGATACTCAAGCGCATCGGTGACCCGTCGGACGGCATGATGGTGCCGTTCGATGCACCGGCTTCGGTACTCAACGGCCGGGTTCGAGAAAAGCGGCGCTTTGCTACAGCGCAGGTCGCCATGGACCGGCTGCGCGCGGTGGCCACCGAAAGCGGCACCACGCTGAACGACGTGGTGCTGGCCGTTTGTGGCGGCGCGCTTCGGCGGTTCTTGAGTGAACGAGAGAGCCTGCCCGACAAACCGCTGACCGCCGGCATCCCTGTCTCATTGCGGCCCAAAGGCGACGAAGGCACCGGCACGGCCATCAGCTTCATCGTATCCACCTTGGGCACGGACATTGAAGACGCCAGCGCCCGCCTGCAAGCAGTTCACCGCTCCGTGCAGCACGCCAAGGCGCACATGCAAAGCTTGCCGCGCCAGGCCTTGATGCAGTACACGCTGCTCTTCATGGCGCCGACCATCGTCACCCTGCTCACCGGCATTGGCGGGCGCACGCGGCCGATGTTCAACATCACCATTTCCAACGTGCCGGGGCCCGACAAGCCGCTTTATTTCCGGGGTGCGGAGCTGCTGGCCATCTACCCCGCATCCATCGTGACGCATGGGCAGGCCCTGAACATCACCTGCGAAAGTTATGCAGGATTCATGAATTTCGGCTTCACGGCCTGCCACACGTCTGTGCCCGGCATCCAGCGCTTGGCCGTCTACACCCTGGATGCTTTGGACGAACTTGAAGCGGCAGTGTTGCCGGCGCGCGCAGCACCGAAGCGCGCGCCCAAGGCTGCACGCCCAAAAACGGCCCTTAAGCCAGCTGTCCCTACTCGCGCCGGCACCCGCACCACGCGCAAGTAACCGTTTCGGCCCGTGCGCCGAATGGTTCGTCAGTGTTGGCGCGCAGCGCCCATCTTGAAGGAGCTTGGCCTTGGCCAATGAATCAAAGCGTGGATGGAAAGCCTGGTTGGGCTTGGGTGCAGCCGCGCTGATCGCGGTTTTTCTGTACCGGCACTTCGAGCTGGGCAAGTTGCTCACGCTGGACCAGCTCAAGCAAAGCCGCGACTCATTGGTGGCGCTGTACCAAACCAAACCGCTGGTCACTTTGGCAGGCTTCTTTGCGGTCTATGTGTTGGCAGCCGCTTTATCAATCCCCGGCGCCCTGATCTTGACGCTGGCCGCAGGCGCCATGTTTGGCCTGTGGACAGGCCTGCTTGTCGTCTCGTTCGCATCGTCACTGGGCGCCTTGCTGGCCTTCCTGGCATCTCGCTACTTGCTACGCGACAGCTTGCAAGCGCGCTTCGGCAAGGCCCTGGCGCCCATCAACGAAGGCGTCAAGAAGGACGGTACTTTCTACCTGCTCACGCTCCGCTTGGTCCCGGTTTTCCCGTTTTGGTTGGTCAATTTGTTGATGGGCTTGACGCCCATTCCAGCAGGCCGGTTTTATGCCGTCAGCCAAATCGGCATGTTGATTGGCACTGCGGTTTACGTGAACGCCGGCACACAATTGGCGGCCATCAATTCGCCGCGCGACATCCTCTCGCCTGCGCTGTTAGGCAGTTTTGTGCTGTTGGGCATTTTTCCCTTAATCGCTAAAGCCATCGTCAACTGGCTGCAAGGGCGCAAGGTTTATGCGCGCTGGACCCGGCCGCGCAGCTTTGACCGTAACCTGGTCGTCATCGGCGCGGGCGCAGGCGGTTTGGTGTCGTCGTACATCGCTGCCGCAGTCAAGGCCAAAGTCACGCTGATCGAAGGCCACAAGATGGGTGGCGATTGTTTGAACTTCGGCTGCGTACCCAGCAAGGCTTTGATCCGCTCTGCCAAGCTGGCGAAGCAATTGCGCAAAGCTGAAGAGTTTGGCTTTCGAGAAGCCAAAGGCCAGCTTGATTTCGCCGCGGTGATGCAGCGTGTGCACCGCGTGATCAAAGACATCGAACCACACGATTCGGTTGAGCGTTATTCCAGCTTGGGCGTCGAAGTGCTGCAAGGCCACGCCCGCATCACCAGCCCTTGGGCGGTGGAAGTCAAGCTGGCCGACGGCAGCACCCAGACCCTGACCACGCGCAACATCGTCATCGCTGCAGGCGCCAGCCCTTTCGTGCCGCCCATTCCAGGGCTCAAAGACGTGGGCTTCTTGACCAGCGACACAGTGTGGAACCTGACGGAGCTACCCCAGAGGCTGGTGGTGCTGGGCGGCGGCCCCATAGGCTCGGAGCTAGCACAAAGTTTTGCGCGCCTGGGCAGCCAGGTGACGCAAGTGGAAATGGCACCGCGCGTGATGGTGCGCGAAGACCCAGAAGTCTCTGAACTGGTGGCGGCGTCATTGCGCTCAGATGGCGTGCAGGTTCTAACGGGCCACCAAGCTGTGCGCGTCGAACAAGTGGGCGCCGTCAAACGGCTGATGGTCAAACACGGCGATCAAGAACTGGCCATTGAGTTTGACCAGTTGCTGTGCGCTGTGGGCCGCAGCCCGCGCGTCACAGGCTACGGCTTGGAAGAGCTGGGCATCCCGCTCACCCCACGCAAAACCATCGAGACCAATGGCTACTTGCAAACGCTCTACCCCAACATCTTTGCCGTGGGCGACGTGGCCGGACCCTACCAATTCACGCACACGGCCGCCCACCAGGCTTGGTACGCGGCGGTTAACGCGCTGTTCGGCCGGTTCAAGAAGTTCAAGGCCGACTACAGCGTCATTCCTTGGGCCACCTTCACCGACCCCGAAGTGGCGCGCGTGGGCCTGTCGGAGAGCGAGGCCAAAGAGCAAGGCATCGCTTATGAATTGACACGTTATGGCATTGACGACCTGGACCGCGCCATCGCCGACGGCACCGCGCATGGCTTTGTCAAGGTGCTCACCGTTCCAGGTAAAGACAAAATCTTGGGCGTCACCATCGTCGGCGAACACGCTGGCGATTTGCTGGCTGAATTCGTGCTGGCCATGAAACACGGCCTGGGTTTGAACAAAATTCTGGGCACCATCCACACCTACCCCACGCTGGCGGAAGCCAACAAATACGCTGCCGGCGAGTGGAAGCGCGCGCACGCGCCGCAAAAGCTGCTGGCCTGGGTTAGCAAATATCACGCTTGGGAGCGTTCATGAATCCGTTATCCATCAGCAGCCCACACAGGCGCAAGTTCATTCGCAGTTCGCTCGGCGCCGCAGCGGCCTGCGCAGCGCCCTGGCCAGCCATGGCTCAAGCCCCGTTTGACCACAGCCACGCAGCGTGGACCGCACTGCTCAATAAACACGTGATCTTGATTCGCGGCGGCCAGGCTTCTCAGGTTCGCTACGCCGGCTTCGCCACCGACCGCGCGGCTTTGAAGACCTATCTCGACAGCCAGTCCGCTGTGACACGCGTCACTTTCGACGGCTTCAGCAAGGCCCAGCGCCAAGCGTTTTTGATGAACGCCTACAACGCGTTCACGGTTGAGTTGATCTTGACGAAGTTTCCCAACTTGAAGTCGATCAAAGACCTGGGCAGCCTGCTGCAGTCACCTTGGAAACCAGCCTGGATACCCCTGCTGGGCGGCAAGTTTTCGCTGGACAACATCGAACATGACATGCTGCGAAAACGCGGCAGCTACGACGACCCGCGTGTGCACTTCGCCGTCAATTGCGCCAGCATCGGCTGCCCGGCCTTGCGCGAAGAAGCCTTTGTCGCTGAACGCATGGATGTGCAGCTCGACCAGCAAACCCTCAGATTCATGAGCGACCGCACACGCAACCGCTACAACGCGCAGCGCGGCCGGCTTGAGCTGTCAAAAATATTCGACTGGTTTGGTGAGGACTTCAAGTTAGGCCACCGAGGCGTCACATCGCTGGCAGCCTTTGCAGCCGGCTTTGCTGACCAACTGGCCGACGCAACCGCCGACCGTGAGCGCATCCGCGGCGCAGCTGTCGATATCAACTTCACCGACTACGACTGGAACCTCAACCACGCGACCTGAAGACGCTGATGAAACGCTTGGTTTTGGTGGGCGCCGGGCACGCGCATGCCCAGGTGCTGTTGGAGTGGACACGCCGGCCTTGGCCGGGCGTGGAATTGGTGGTCGTCTCACCGCAGGCCTTGGCGCCTTATTCCGGCATGGTGCCGGGCTGGCTGGCCGGGGTGTACCGGTTTGAAGACATCGTCATCAACGTCCCGGCCCTGTGCCAGCGGGCTGGTGCACGCTGGGTGCAGGACGAATTGCAATCGCTGGACGCTGAGCAACAAACACTTCACCTGAAGGGCGGCCAGCAGCTCAACTATGACGTGCTGTCGCTGAATGTCGGATCCACTTTGCGCCCACCTGCGGTGGGCACTGCGCAGGTGCTGAGCTTGCGCCCTCTGGTCCAACTGCGCGAGTCTTATGAAGGCCTACTGGCAAGTTGGGCCCGCGATGCAGGTCACGGCAGCAATGAAGGGCTGGCGCCCTACCGTGTCACAGCCGTGGGCGGCGGCGCAGCAGGGTTTGAATCGATTCTGGCGGTGCTGGCACGACTGCGCGCGCTGCAGCCCCAGCGCCAAGTGACGGGGCGCCTGCTCAGCAAAGGCAAGGAGCTGCTGCCTGGGCTTTCGAGCAGTGCACGCCGCGCAGCCGAACGTGCTCTGCAAAGCGCGCAGGTCACGCTTGAATTACAGACCACCTGGAACCCCGAGCTGCATGGAGACACCAGCGCGAACACCAGCAATTTGGTGCTTTGGGCCACTGGCGCGGAAGCGCACGATTGGCAGCGCGACCCCCAGCGTCGCGGCAGCCTGGCCGTGAGCCAGCAAGGCTTTGTTCGCATCAACGCCCAGTTGCAAAGTGCGTCGCACCCCAACATTTTTGCCGTGGGTGACTGCGCGCACTGGGACACAGGCACCAAGCCCTTGCCCAAAGCCGGTGTCTTCGCGGTGCGGATGGGACCCGTCCTGACCCGTAATTTGCACGCGGCTCTAGCGGGGCACGCTATTGAAACCTACGTGCCGCAAAGGCAGTTTCTGGTGCTGCTTGCCACGGGCGGTCAGCACGCCATCGCCTCACGCGGCGGCTTAGGTGCGCAGGGGCGCTGGGCGTGGCGATGGAAGGACCACATCGACCGGGGGTTTATTGGGCGGTTTGCAGCGCCGGGCTGAGTAGCGAAGGATTCCCCGCGCCAGTTAATCGAATCTGCGTACACAAAGGAAAAAGCCCCGGGCGGTCGAGACAACCGCCCGGGGCTTTAAACAACAACGATCAGGGCGTCTTCAGAGGACGGGTATTGCGACCCACGCCGAGCACCAACCCAGTGGTGTCAACGCCTGCAGCCCTCAACCTGGCTCCCAGGTCACGCGTCGTTGTGACGCCGCCCACGACGGTGTCAGTGTCATAGAAGAATGGCTTCAAGCCGAAGTTGGCTTCCTGGGCAATTACGGTGTCGCTCATCGGGTGCCCGAAGATCGTCGGGAAGGCCGTGCCGGTGAAACCGACCACGGAGACCGGGGAGGATACCCGCGTGATTTGCACCGCTGGTGGGCCGGCCTGCACCTCGTTGAAGACAAAGCGAATCGATGGCACGGCACCCCGGTAGTCGACCAAGACACCGACGTATTCCGATTCATAACCCCGCAGTGACGTCAGCTCATCACTTCTAGATCCGTTCACGCCGCTGAACAAGCGATAGTAGGTGCCAACCGCAAAGTTGAACGAGGCCGAGTACGGGGTTCCGTTGCTCAGCGGATTTACAGCATAGCCGTAAGGGTCCAGACCCCATTGATAACCTTCGGGGTTAACGGCACCGGCAGTGATCACGCCTGAACCCATATTCGGACCCTGAATGGGCACTCCGGTACCCGAGACCACGTTGGCTGCGCCTGAGCGCTTGCGGACTTCGTAGTAGCGGAAGCTACCCGATGTAACGCCGAAGTTCGTCATTACACCGCGCTTGTTGCAAGTCTCGCGAGACAAAGCGGCATAGGTGCCAGCAGCAGCGTCCGCAACGCATTTTGGATTGACCAGTGAAGTGAAGGCCGCGCTCAATGAGTCATCGCTCAGCACGGCGCCGGGCGACGCCACACCTGCGGTGTGCACCAAAGCGGTATTCGAAGCGAAGCCTGCAACCGCCGTTGCGGTGACGCCGTCAGCAATACCGTCATTGTTGCTGTCGGGGTTGGCCGGATCCGTGCCGTTGGTCTTTTCTGTCTCGTATGGAACCCCATCTCCATCCCAGTCTTCATCTGCAGCAGGCGCAGCAGGCGCGAACCGGACGGTATAGCTAACCGACGCACTCATTTGACCAACGGTGGCGACCGCTTCAATTCGGTTGTCGCCTGCGACAAGCCCGGAAATCGGTGTGCCTGCCGTATGCAAAGGCAAGGTTGAAGTCGTACCCACCACCGAGGCACCTGACAAAGTTTGACCCGCCGCGTTTCTCCAAGTGATCGTGCCTGCAGGGGCCGTTGCACTGATGGAACCACGGAAGGGCGAAGCATCACTGAGTCGGATGACCGTATTCACATGCGAGCCGCGTGTAATGGTCGGCAATGTCGGCATAGCCGCTGAGTCGGCCGTCCGCGGCCACTGGGTGGTATCAAAACCGCGGCCAGCCTCATACCGATACCGCCGCAAAGCATCGCGCGCGGCGCTAGCACCGATCGCGTAGCTCGCCGCCTCGCCTCCGTTGATGGTGACGCTACCAGTTACGCCGCCACCCGTCTTGCCGTAGGCGTAGATGTTGACTGCACCCGTCGTGTTCAGCGCGGCACTCGCAACCACGCAGTTGCTCGCACCCGAAACGAGGTTACGGCAATCTGCAGGCGCGTCGCCACGCGTCGTGTCCGGCTCCCCGATGACATACACGATCGGGTAATTGCCTCGGTAGTCGACGGCAAAGCCCACCGTGCGCGGCGTGCTGCCCGCGTCATAGTTGCTCAACAAACAACCAGGCGCACTGGCGTTCGTGACGGGGTCACATGGGCTCAGCACGAAGCTGGCATTGACGGTGTCAGTGGGCCAGGTCACTTCACCCAGCGCACTCGCCGTCGGCGCCCCTGCGCCGGCGATGCCGATGTGTGCGGCACCCGTGCGTGTGGCTTCAAAGTAGTAGTAACCACCTTGCGTCATGATCTGATCGACGCCCCGGATGTCACGCAATACGGTTTGGTGGAAGCAGGCCGAGTTGCCTTGCGTTTGAACTCCCGCCGTGGTGCCCAGCGTGCCCACGCTGATCACTGGGCTCGTAGCTGGCGCAACGACTGCCGGCTGTTGGAATCGGAAGACCGTTGGCGTTGTTGTTGCAGATGAGCACGCCACTTCAGTAGGCTGAGCACCAACTGTCACGTTAAGCGTCGCCGGCGCGGCCGCACTCTCAATGCCATCCGAGCTGTTCAGAGTAACGGTATACGTGCCCGCAACCGTGGCTCGGAAGCTGTTGCCAGCAACCGTGGTCGTTGCAGCCGTCAAGGTGTTGGTACCGGTGGCCGGAGGTGTCAATCCCCAGGTGTGGGTCAACGCCTGTGCATCGGCATCGGTGCTGGTGGCGATAAGCGAAACCTGCTCACCCACCGCAACCGTTGCAGATTGCGTTGAAGCCAGTGTCACGCCAACAACAGGTGCCCGGTTCGTAACCACCACCGAGTTGGTCACCGCCGTGCTGCTCAAGGAACCGTCGCTCGAAATCAAGCTTGTCGTGTAGGTTCCTGGCCGATCCGGCGTGAACGTGGTGGTGCCACCTGTGGTGGCCGTGAGCACTGCCGTGCTGCCTACGGGGCGCACGGTCAAGGCCCAAATATGCGTCAAAGCGCCAGCAGCAGTTTGCGTGTCGGTGCTGGCTGCCACGTAGGTCACCGGCGAATTGATTCGCGGCAAGGTGGTGCCACTAGGGACCGTCAAGGTCATTGCGCCGGAAGGCGCTGTATTCGGCGTTGGTGCTGGCGGCGGAGGAGCCGGTGTGGCAGCGGCCGCAACGGTGATTGTGAATGCCGCTGATTGCGTGGTGCTGGTGCCATCGGAGGACGAGACACGCACGCTGTACGTCCCTGCAATGGCCGGCACAAATGAGGTTGTCGCGCCTGACGCAGACGACAGCGTTGCGGTCGTGTCGCCACTGGGCTTCGTGAGCAGCACCCATGTGTGTGTCATGGGCTCGCCTTCAGCGTCGGTGCTGGTGGCTCGCAGGTTGACGGTGTCACCAGCCGTCACCGTGGTCGGCGCAGGCGCGACGTAGGCCAGGCTGGCTACCGGTGCGCTGTTGATCACTTCCAGTGACGACTGCGCGGTCGCGGTGTTGGTGCCATCGCTGGAAGCAATGCTCACCAAATACACGCCGCTCTTGTCCGGCGTGAACGAAACGGATGCACCCGTGCTTGCCGCCAGTGAAGCGGTGCTGCCTGCAGGCTTGCTCACCAAGGTCCACGTGTGGGTGAGTGTTTGGCTTTCAGGGTCGGTGCTGGTGGCGCTGAGGGTCACCGGCGTGTTGATCGTCAGCAAGTTGGGCGAGGCGGGACTTGCAACGGCCAATGCGGCAACGGGCGACTGGTTGACACCGGGCGCAGGTGACGGGCTTGGTGTGGGCGCGGGTGCGGGTGCGGGCGACGGAGACGGCGTTGCAGCCACGGGTTCTCCACCACCCCCGCCGCCGCAGGCGGCGACGATCAGCGACAGCGACAAAGCCAACGATGTCGACAGGCGCGAAGAGTGGTGTGTGACCGACTTTTTGAGAATCATGAAGGACGACCCTGATAAGCGCTCCACAGCGGGAGCTGAACGCGAAGAAGCTTAAGCGGCTGCGCCTTCAACAACGTGAAGGCGCACGCAATGTTCCGTAACAAAAGTGGTGAACGGTTGAGGCGACTCAGCCGGCCACCCCCACTTAAGGGGTAACCACCTTTTCAAGACCAACAATCTAGTTCAGCGGCGGCCCCCTAAAGCCGTGGAGACACCCTGCATTCAAGGGGGTGTTTGCGGTATCAATGCATACAAAACGAGTGCTGCTTGACTGAATGCGGCGCCACAACGCAAGGCATGCACGAATCTCGCGCCGAAGGGCGCACAACTTGTTGCAACTTGGCCGCGAAAGATGCACGATTCGAACAGGCGAAGCGCAGTGGGATAGACGGCCCGTAGAAAATATCTTTAACTGTGCAGCTTCGCAGCCGACCATCGATGGCGTGTCGCAGCAGGTCTTGCCCAAGGGATGAGGTAAAACAATTGTTATTCGGCATTGTGGCCAGAAGTGCCTCAACCCGCGCTTGGTTGTGGGCAGCGCCCTTGGTTCGGGCGCTGGAGCAGGGTCGGCCCTGCGTGCTTGTCAGCCCCCTCAGCCCCGAAGCCACTGACTTCGACCTCGTGTTGCGCGACGTGCCGGGCAAAGGGCTGCTGCTGCGCGCTGTGGAGGACGGGCGGCTGCGGGTGCTTAGTTTTCAGGGCGATTTCGCAATCAATTTGTGCCGGCTAGGCGCAGCAGGCTTTGTCCGCGAGTTGGATGCCCAAGGCCTCGAACTTGAAACCGTCATCGCCGTTGATCAGGCCGATGAATTGTTCAGCACGCACGACTCCGCAGCAACGCTGCAGCAAGCCGCAACCTACCGGCACTGGGCGCTGCCGCGGGGTCACACCTTTGTACTGGGCTTCTTGAACGTAACCCCGAGCAACCCTCTTCTGGGCGGCAACCAAGCCGCGCTGAGTTACTTTGCCGGCCTGGCTGATGCCTCCATGGGCAAACACGGCTTGGTGTTGCAAGCAGAATTCTGGGAGAGCAATGACCAGGTCGATGCGGAAACCTTGGCTGCCATCGGGGCCTGGCCCGAGATGTCGCTGCGCGTGGTCAATGGGCGGCACGCTTCGGCCAGCCAAGGGGACGAACGCTCGCGCGCGCTGGCTTGGTATGTCGGCCCTCCGGACGCGGCCCTGCTCGATCAGGCTGACCAAGTGCAGTGGGAAGTTGTCGACAGTCTGCAGCCACTGTTTGCCTCACACGCTCCAGAGCGGCACGCGGTGTTGGTCATCGACCGTTCAACGAATTTCGACGACTTCCTCTGTCAACTGCAGAGCTTGCGCTCGCGCTTGGGGTCCAACCACAAGATTGTTTTGCGCGAGTCGGGATTTCGTCTGCGCGAATTTCCGCAACGCGCCATGTTGAAAGCAGCAGGCGCCGACGCCGTCATTTCCCAAGCGGAGCCTTTGGCTAACGCGGCCGCACTGCTTCGCGATCTCAGTTCGCAACCAATAGATAACACCAGAGCTGATGATCTATTGGTCAAAAATGAAGAACTGCAAACTTTGGCACTGATTCAACTGGCACGCGGGGGACGGCTGCCGCTGAGTCAATTTATCGCTGAAGTTGAAGAGGTTCTGAGCCACGGCGAGCCATTGCAAATGCCGTGCACGTTGGCAGAGATTCCTTGCACTCAAGAAGCGGGCGATGGCGTGCTGTTCTTCCCTGTGTTGTTCCCTGAAGCGACAACCCGGCCCGGCGATCTTTCCACCAGCGCAGCCGGTGTGCAGTTGTACTTCCTGAAAGGCTGCAGGCAGCACGATGCGGTGAAAGTCATCGAGCGTGTGCTGCATCACGGCGAGCCACTCCAATCGAGCGACCGTTTGAATCTGTACAGCGGATTTAGCGCTGTCCGCTCGCGCCTGAAAGAACTCACCGCAGAAGAGCCCGCCGAGGGCCTCAACAACCGCGAAACGCAGGATGCGCGGGCGAAGGCGGAGGCCGCTTGGCGCGCAAACGCCAGCGACCTACCCGCCGCAGTAGATCGGCTGATTGCACAGGCCGCAGCGCGCAGCCGTCGCAGTGCGTAGCGCGTGTAGCTCGTAGAGGTTGGCGGGCGGCACTCGCGCCAACCTCCCGTAACGGCTGAACACAAACCAGGCGCCGCAGCCATTGCGGCGAGCCTGGCTTGGTCGATTAACATCAGCGGTTAGTCTTGGAGTTAGCTATTTCGAATGAAAGAAACCCGGCCTGTGCTCAGGCCTGAACTACCTCGCCGCCTTGCGATGAAGCAAGCCGCGCTGGCTGTGGGTGGCGCCGCAGTGGCATCGACCGGGCTTTCGAGCCTTTCCATAGCGGCAGAAGCAGCGGCTGCCAACACGGGCGGCCCAGCGCAGGAAATTTGGTGCTACTACCCTTGGTGGATGCGCGAGACGTGGCGTGCCTACGACCTTGCGCCCTTCGAGCGTTTGAGTTTTTTCGAAATTCCGCTGCTGCGCGACGGTGCGCTGGGCCAGCGCCGTGGTTGGCCGCAAAGCTGGCAAGGCTTAATTGACGCCAGCAAAGCCAGCTGGACGAAGGTGGATGTCACCATCAGTTTTCTTGAGAGCGTCAGTGCTTTCGAGGCCATATTCACCAAGCCTGAAAACGTACAGCGCGCCGTGGCCGAAATTTTGGCCCTTGCCAAAGTAGCAGACGGCATTCATTTGGACTTCGAAGTGTTTGACGGCGTGTCGCCTGCGGCGCTGGCTGGCGTGCGCAAGTTGTGCACCGAGGTGTCGCGCGGCTTGCAAGTGTTCTCGGAGACGAAAGCACTTTCGGTCTTTGCAACCGTGGGTAGCGTAACGGATCTCTATGACAAGGCCACCTTGGCCTTGTTCGACCGCGTCGTCATCCAGGGCTACGATTTCCATCATGCCAAGAGCGGTGTAGCGGGGCCTGTCGCGCCCATCGCTGGACCCTACGAGCTGACCTGGGAAGTGGCGCTGCAGCGCTACTTGTCGCTGGGCGTTCCTAAAAACAAGTTGCTTTTTGCGGTTCCGCTGTACGGCTACGAATGGCCCACTTCGGGACCCACCGTCAATTCCAAAACACGCGGCCCGGGCAAAACCATCACCTATGGCCCCGTGAATGCGTCACTGCTACCGGCCGTCCGCACTGACGCCCTATCGCAAGCCAACCGCCACGGCGCGCTACGCGACCCCGTCAGCGGCTCGCCTTACTACGCCTACCGCGACGCCGATGGCTGGCACCAAGGTTGGTATGACGACGAAACCAGCATTCAAAAGAAGCTCGCCTTTGTCAAGCAGCAGGGTTTGGGCGGTATCGCGCTGTTTGCGCTGGGCTACGACAACGCGTCGCTCACCCAGCTCTGGAAGACGGCTGCTAAGGGAAGCTGACCGTCAGCGTGTGCTTGCCGGGCTCAAGCGCACCCAGAACCAGTGACGACGAAAACCGCTCGTGTCTGCGCCACTCGAGCTTGGCTTTGCCGCCGCCTTGCCAACGCGCGTCGGCACGAGCAGCTTCGCGCGCGTTTGGTACCACCACGGTCAGGCCGGTCACCGCCGAACCCGGTGCAACCTCAAATGACATTTCCCAGCCATTTGCGCGCGCCTTCTGGGAAAACTTGACCCGGCTTCGAGCGCGCCACCAGGCTGAAATAGCTGCCGATGAATCGAGCCAAGTTCTGTCCTTTTGCTTAGCAACGTGCTTGAGCAATGTTTCAGTGGCAGGCGACATCAAGGTGGATTGCGTGGGCCGCACCAGCAGTTTGTCGGTGCTGTTGAAATTTTGGCTGTGCACGCTGACCAAGCCTAAACCGCCCATGGCCAAATTTAGATCGTATTCACCAATCAAGGCCTCGCCCACTTGCTCTGCGTTCAGCCCCAGGCGCGCGTAGTTCAAGTCGTCCAACTGCCCCCGCGGCAAAACGACAAGCTGGTTCGATCCGGTTGCACCTGGCGGCGTCACCAGCATCGGCAAGCGGATATCGCTGCGGTTGGGGTCGGCCACGTGATGGTCCAGGCCCAGCTCAAGCAACGCAACTTCCGTTGCGTCGTCATAGCCTTCCGTTGGCGCGCGAAAACCTCGCCCGACACCCAGGGGCCAACCATTGGCGTCAGCACCGGTGACGCTTTTCATCTCGGCCAACATTCGGGCCAGGCGTTTGCGTTGAATCTCCAAAGGCAGGCCCTTGAACCCGATGTGAACTTCACCGTGAAAACCAATTTCGTGGTTCTTGGCCAGGCGGCTCATCAGGTCGGGGTGCTTCCTGGCTTCGCTGGTCAGGCAGTAAAAAGTGGCCTTGGCACCGACTTCTTCCATCAATTCCGCAAAGTGAATGGCATTCGAAAAACCGTCTTCGGTATCCATCTCGATGATCTGCGCCGCGCGGCGCCCATCGGGCCAATTTGCCAATTGGGGCTGACCGGCGCGCGCGAGCCAGGCCAGCGCGTCGCGCGCGAACTGCCGCATTTGCACGGGGTGAGAGCCCCATTGCGCTTCCGTAAAACCAAACATCACCCAGCGCGCGCCGGGCACACCCGCTTTGCCGGTACCCGCCAATTCGTCATAGGCGATGGCCGCCGCCGGCGGCTTGCGGCCAGACATCATTCGCTCCCAGCGCATGTAAGCGGCGGCCGTTTGACCGCCACGCAACATCAACGGGCGTTCGGTCGTATCGGGCATCCACAGGCGTTGGCCAGGTGGCAGGCTGGTGTTGACTGGCGACTGCCCGAAGGGGATCAAAAACCGTTCTTCCGAACTCTTCGAAACCTCGGCTTCGACCTTAACCCCCAGCAGCTCGTCGACAAACGCGTAGCCAGCCCACGCACCTTCGCCGTCTCTCGCGCCCAGCGCCCAGGTCACGAGCAGGCTGCCGCCTCCGTCGCGGAACCGCTTCAACGCATCGCGTTCACCTTTGCTCAAGGCGACCGCCGACGGAACGACCAGAACGCCGCCTTTGAAGCCCAGGAGGTCTTGCTCGGACTTCAGCTCACGGGCCAGGTTGCCGGCCTGTGATATCACCTCGCGCCAGGGTTGCAGCAGCGGCTCGTAGCGTCCGCTCACGCTTTGGTAGTAGGCTTGGCTGGTGGGTGATTGGTAGACCCCGACGGTGACTTGCGAAGCTGCTACAGACTGCGGCGCCACGGCAAACAGCACCACGAGCAACGCAGACACAAAACCACAGCAGGCCGAAACAAGTCCGGCCCCAGTCTGAACAGCGCTTTTCATGCGGTAAGTTGTGGAGCCGCGTCCACCCCTTGGGCAAGGCGCCTACCGGGTGGCACGTAAAGCTTCAGAAAAACGGCTTCCTCGTGCTCAATCACAGGCGCCTTGATGTTCTTGCGAACCTTTTGCCGGCGGCGGCGCAACCAGAAGACGAAATACATCACAGTGGCCGCTGCGATGGTGATGACGTTCACGGCAACGCTGATGTACGCCAACAAAACGATGGGATCCAGTTCCATTTATATTTTCCCTTCCCGCGTAAGTTTGCCCCAGTTCATATCGGCTTGCGCCAATTCCTCGACCGTGGCCAGCAACTTGATGACGTCAGTCAATATGGCGTAGGGGCGCAAGGCCAAGCTCGCGGGCAATAAGTGAATGTCTTCTTCGTCCAGAATCAGGCAATAAGCGGTCACCGCGACGTCGAACAGCGCTGCCAGCAAAATCCACAACAGGAAAAATTCGTGGCCGCCCGTGGTCGTCACGACGTAGGCAAAGAAGCACGCCATTGCCAAGCTCACCGTGGGCACCAAAAAGGTGTCCAAAGCCATGTACCACAAGGTCACAAACAGCAGGGGCTGTTGGCGCGGTGCCAGCAGCGACTTGCGGTGCTTGAACACCGCTTGCACCGTGCCGCGAGACCACCGGTAGCGCTGGCTCATCAAGTCCAGGACCTTGCTTGGCGACTCGGCCCAGGCTTTGGCGCCGGGTTCGTAGGGGATGGTCCAACCGGCGGCCAGCAGCTTGAGCGTGAGGTCGCGATCTTCAGCAAAGGTATCGTGGTCGTAACCGCCTGCATCAATGAGCGCCGATCGTCGGAAAACCCCAAGCGGCCCTCCAATCACGCTAACAGCCTTCACTGCACCCTGCGCCAAACGCTCCAGCGCCAAGCCTTGAATGTATTCAATGGCCTGCAAGCGGCAAAGCAAGTTATCGCGGTTGGCTACTTTGATGTTGCCGGCCACCGCACCCACATTGGGATCCAAAAAATGCCGCACGCAAGCGCGCAGCGAACCTGCGTCCAAGCGGCTGTCTGCATCCACATTGAGGATCAAGCTGCCTTTGGCTCGCGCGATGCCCAAATTCAAAGCTGAGGCCTTGCCGCCATTGATCTTGCGCACCACTTGAACGCGCCGGTCAGTAGCCGCCATTTCGCGCGCAGCAGAGTAGGTATCGTCCTTTGACCCGTCGTCAATGACCAGAACTTCAAAAAATGGATAGTCCAGCGCCAGCAACGACCGAATGGATTGCCGAATGACAACACCTTCGTTGTACGCCGGGACCACGATGGAAACCAGAGGCCACACGTGGCTTCCCGGAGGAGAAGTTCTATCGGCCACGACCAATTCGTCATCGGCCTGCTGAAACCGCGAGCTCACCTCAACAGCGGAAGCGCAAACAAACGCGATGTGACGAACCACCAGTGCGAGCACGTAAAGGCTGAGCAAAATGGTGGCCAGGCTCGCTGCGTGCGCGTTTTCGAGGTACGCGACAAAGCTGCGAACATGCCAGGCATCGATCGCTTGGTATTGCAAGGTTGGCAGCAACCACACAAATGGCACGGTAACCGCTGCGCAAGTGCCCACCAGCGCAGTTGCTTTGCCCAGCCGTTCCCTGACAAGCTCAAGTCGGGACGATTCCATCCGACTCCCCTTGCCGCCAAGTTTGTTGCAAGGCCTGGCGAATGGAGCGCGCCTTGGCTGACAACGCAACACCAGATGAAGGCAGGCGGTCTGGTGTTGGTGTTACGGCTTCTTCATTGAACATGTCGCTGCCCTGGCCAGTGGCGGCCACGTCTCCGCGCGACATACCGTGTACGGCTGTAGCCTGCAACTCACCGATCCGAACCAGGGCTGCACGCGCCTCCGACATCCGGCTGCTGCCATCAAGCAGCAAGCGGTAGTGCCGTTCAGCAGAGCTGAACTGCCCAATCAGCTCCAGGCTCTCACCCAGCCTGAAACAGAACTCTTCGTCGAGAGGACGGTCGGCCGGGTCTGTCGTGACCAATTCCTGCTGAGCCAAGGCAGCGGCGTCCGAATACCGACCTTCGCGGTACGCACGATCAAAAGGCGTTTCAGCCTCAAGCTCACGCACATCGTCCCGGTGCGTTTCCGGTTCAGCGGCAACTTCAACCACTGGGGTCAGCGTACTGAGCCGCTGAACAATAGATTCAACATCGGAAAACAGGCTGATTGCGCCAACTCCCGGCGCGCCGACCATCTCCAACACGCGGTGCACGACCCGAACAGCCTCTGAGGCCGGACAGCCTTGAAGTAACCACAGGCCGCTGCTTTGGGCGCGGCCAAAAAGATCACCCGGCCGAATGCTCAGGTCTGCTCGGTCAAGCGCCACAGACAATGACGCCGTGTCAGAAAGTTCAGCCAGTGTGCAAGGAAAGCCAAGGCGTTCATTGATCTCTAACCGTTCAAGCGCCTGGTCAACAAATTCTGAGAGCGTCAAACCTCGCGCTTGATTCGACAGCGTGCCGCCGTCAACAAACGACAGAAGTTGATCAATCTCCAGCGGGCTGCGTGCTTTTGCAGTGTCGGATGCAGGCGACTGCCCATCCGTGGCCGGAAGTGGCGCATATCGGTCTGAAAAATCGTCCACGCCCACCGCTTTCAAGAGGCGCCTTTGCGGAAACTCCCGAATTCGACCGGCGGTTTCGCGCACAACCAGCCGTGAGGTCGAAGCCATACTTTGACGCAAAGCAGCCAAGCGGTCGGAAAACTCGCGCAACGCCAACTCGCCGTCAAAGTCCACAACGATGACATCGACCGCTGTCTCATGGCTCATCAAGTCATTGATGTCGCTGGCGCAGCGCCAAGCAAACTGCGGCCATTGTTTGCTGACCTCACCCAGATAGCCCCCAACGTACCACGCAGCCGGACGATCAGGCCGCACAGATGGCGGCCGGGGCGCCGCAAACAGTGACTGAAAGTCCACGACCTCCTCAAGTTCTCGACCCATGCTGCCGTCCGCCAGCGCATGGCGCGCATAGCCGTCAAGCCCGATGGCAAGCTCATCGCGACTCATCAAGGACTGAAGGTGCAGGCCAGAGCGTCGCACCGACGCATTAAACAGAGCGTTGAAATAACTGAGCGCCGCCTGGTTGCCACCAAGCGGCGGACGTTCAGGCGAACTGCGCA
Organism: Rubrivivax sp.; assembly: GCA_965249635.1. Taxonomy (GTDB): domain Bacteria; phylum Pseudomonadota; class Gammaproteobacteria; order Burkholderiales; family Burkholderiaceae_C; genus Rubrivivax. Next base: position 3,046,755 of record OZ252249.1, read on the forward strand.
AAAACAGCAAGGCCAGCTGATGCTGACGCTGGTTGCACCACTGCCGGTAATGGCTGACTTGGCGCAATGTTGCAGCCGGGTCGTGGGGCGTAAAGAAATCTTCAGCTTGGTCGACGACAACGACCGAACCGCTTTTCAACCCGAATTTGTCGAGCTCTCGCAATAGGCCATTCGCACCCAAACGAAACAGATTGAAGCCGTAATCACCAATGGCCGTAAACGCCATGACGCGCCCATCGTCCAGCGCCGCACGCAGCAGATCGGCATTTTCGGCGCGCTCGATGACCCAATCAAATTCGTCCGAACCCGGGTCGAGAGCGGTGATCAATACGCAGGGACGGCCGCGTTCCAAGGCCTCGAGCACCAGGCGAACCCAAAGAAGCCCCCGCGACGAGGCATCCTGCACCACCAGGCCCTGCATGCAGCCCGAATTCGGGATCGGGTCATATTGACTTTCAGAATCCACCCACGCAACTCCTCGCACCCACTTCTATTGATTCACGAGCGACAGGTCTAACCTATTGGCCGAATGTTCATAACACCCAACCCAATAAGCGAACATCGAGTGCTCTTATTTACGACCCGCGAGATCCCAACCAAACCAATACTGTGCGAACAACGAAGCCCCTGTTCCCGATTTAGGCCCAGACGTCACCCCTCGAAACGTATTCTGGTGAACCACCGCCAAGCCGAGTTCCAACTGACCGTTATCTGTCATCGGTCGTTGAAATTTCACACCCAGAGCGGGAGCAATTTTGTTGTTGTAAGCCAACCCATTTTTGTCGTAGCTATAGGACACAGCGCCGTAGGTATTGACCTTCCAGTCGCCATACCGCGCAACGATCGCGCCTTGCTCGTAGCGACCTTGAAGAAGAATGTTGTCATCCTCCAAAGTTCCTCGAACCGGGCTCGGGTTGACGGTGACTGTCGACCAGTTAGAGCCTGGGTAGGCTGTTTGCGCTGACGCAAAACTGGCAGCCAATAATGAAACTGCAATAACAAAATACTTCTTCATGACAATCCCTTTAGAGTAAGCAAAAACAAGTTCGTATCGCGCTGAATGAAATGAATTTCAAACCAATAAGCAAAAAGTGCGACACAGGCGACCGCGTCGAGATTGCGACCCGAGCTGCAGCGACCGAAACCAAATTGTTGCGATCATTCTCTTACAGGCCCTGAGCATTGCCTACCCCGAATGGGGGGGGTGCAGCTTTCGCGATCTGCGCCACCCACATTCAAGCTTGGGGTTGCGCTGCGCAACCACAGCCTGCGATAGCGCGGGCCGTTTCGCCCGCGCGAGACCCACGCGAGAAGCTTGGCAAGCCTGGACTCCCGCGCCCAACGGCCAAAAAAGCTCCGGTAGACCCCCGGTTCAAGGGGAGGGCAAAAGCGATATAGCCGGAACAATCGGTAGCAATTCACGTTGTCTATCGGATCGGCGCTGCCTGCGCTGGCTTGGCTCCACAGCAACGACAACAGCAAATTTGCCAGGAGTAGTGCCATGCTGGAGAGTGGATCGAGGTTCGTCTTTGCCAGTCGATTGACTGGTTTCGCGAGTCGTTTTGGGCTTGCTGTTGTCGTCGCCTGCAGTTTGGGGGCATCCGTGTCGACTGCTGCTGCAGCGCCTCGAGAGCCCTTCGGACGCCTGTTGCCGCTCAGCATCTCCGCGCCTTCGGGATCTGTTCCAGCGCGTTCGCCCCGTGCGGGCATCGTGGTGCGGCTTCGCAATGACGGCGCCGAAGCTCCAGCGTCCCGCCTACGGCTGACGATTCGCGAGAAAGACCACGTTCATAAATCGGGCACCGAAGAGTTGGGGCCTAACAACGTACGAGTCGAGGTGCTCGAGCGCGGTGCCTGGGTACCCGTGGCTCTTGGCATCGTCGATGGAGGTGTCATCGGAGCCATCGGCGCAGAAGGCGCTGGCCGGGCTGGTCACAAAGAGCGGCATCGCAAGGGTGGCATGGAGCTGAAGGCTGGCATGGATAAATCCTGGCAGTTCAGAGTGACCTTCAACCAGGCAGGCAGCTACGCCCTTGGAGCGTCACTCTCGCCGGACAACGGATCGCGCCACCTGGCACAACCCGCCTACACCACCATCGAGGTGCGTCCATGAAAAGCGCCCACACGACATTGCGCTCCGCCTCTGCTCGGCGCGCACCTGCCGTCTTGGCTGGATGGCTATTGGCGCTGCTGGCTATGTGCTTGCTGTCTTTTCAGGCCCACGCTCAAAGCAGAACGATCGTCTCGCTCACGTTCGACGACGGCCTCACCCAGTCGCCAGTGCGCGCCTTGCTGTTGAAGTATGGTTTCAAGGGCACCTTCTACATCAATGCCAACATGATCGGCACGGGCGGCGGCTACCTCACCAGGGCCGAGTTGGACGCCCTGGCAGCCGACGGCAATGAAATTGGCGGGCACACCACCAGCCACGTTGATTTGGCTACTTTGTCGGACGCGGCGCAACGCACAGCCATCTGCGGCGATCTGCAGACCTTGAATTCTTGGTATCCGGGCAAGGTTCACTCCTTTGCATACCCCTTTGCTTCAACAGGGCCGACCACTCAAACCATCGTTGCCGAAGGCTGCACAGGTGTTGGTTCCTACAGCGCCCGAACTGTGGGCGGCCTGGTTAGTGGCTCCCAATGCACGGATTGCGCAGTGGCCGAGACCATTCCACCAGCCAACCCGTACTACATCAATTCACCCGAGTCGATTCTCTCAACCACGACTCTCGAGCAAATCAAGACCTTGGTAACGCAGGCCGAAAACGGCGGCGGTGGCTGGGTTCCGCTCGTGTTTCACAGCGTGTGCGATGGCTGCAGCAGCTACGGTGTGACGCCGGCTACGCTGGATGCGTTTTTGGCTTGGTTGAAAACACGCGAGGCCAGCAACACACACGTCCGCACGGTTTACCAAGTCATGTCAGGCGACCTGCCAAGCGCGCCGCCCCCTGTGCCGCCGCCGCCACTGGGCCCCAATCTGCTTCTCAACGCTTCCGTGGAAACAGACCAAGACGGAAATGGAGTTTCCGACTGCTTCATGCGAAACAACTGGGGCACCAACTCAGTCGCGTGGTCGCGCGTGGCGGGTGGGCACAGCGGTACTTTCGCTGAACGGGTGCAGGTCACTTCTTACAGCAGCGGGGATGCCAAAGTTCTGCCCGTGTTGGATGCGGGCCAGGCGGCCGGGGGCTGCTCGCCGGCCGTTGAGGCAGCGGCAACCTACGAGTTCGGTCTGTGGTACCAATCCACTGTGGCCGTTACGCCTGTACTCTTTTACCGAAATTCAGCCGGCACTTGGGTCTACTGGCGCGATGGGCCGTTGCAGCCTGCGTCAACCGCCTGGCGTCAGCTCGCTTACAACCCGGGCGCCCTGCCAAGCGGCGCTACGTCGGTGAGTTTTGGATTGGCTTTGGACTCCACGGGCACGGTCACCACTGACGACTACTCGCTGCGCAAAGTAGGCGGTGGCACGGCGGACACGGTGGCGCCCGCGGTGGCGATAGCATCACCCACTTCGGGCGCGGTCACAGGCACGGTCAACATCACGGCCACGGCCTCTGACAACGTTGGCGTGACTGGTGTTCAGTTCAGGGTCAACGGCGCCAATCTGGGCGCAGAAGACACGGCTGCACCTTACGCAGCCAGTTGGAGTACTGCAGGCTTGGCCAATGGCAGCTACAGCTTGACCGCAGTGGCACGCGATGCGCAAGGCAACACCACCACATCGGCGCCCGTGACAGTAACCGTCAACAACGCCGACACCACAGCACCGCAGGTGTCGCTGAGCGCACCAGCCGCAGGCACCGTATCGGGCGCGGTGACCGTGACCGCTACTGCAACCGACAACGTCGGAGTTGCTGGCGTTCAGTTCCGCCTGAATGGGGTCAACCTGGGCACCGAAGACACCGGTTCACCCTACTCCATTAGCTGGAACAGCGCTACTGCGGCCAATGGAAGCTACAGCCTTACCGCCGTTGCGCGCGACGCGCAGGGCAATACCACTACTTCGGCGCCCGTGACCGTTACGGTGAACAACCTTGACACGACGGCTCCGCAAGTTTCGTTGAGTGCGCCCGCTGCTGGCAACGTCTCCGGCACGGTGGTGGTGACTGCTACCGCGTCAGACAACGTTGGTGTGGCTGGTGTTCAGTTCCGCATCAACGGTGTCGCGCTGGGGAGTGAAGACACTGCCGCTCCGTTCTCGATCAGCTGGAATACCGCGTCCTTGGCAAACGGCAGCTACAGCTTGACCGCAGTAGCGCGAGATGCACAAGGCAACACCACCACGTCGGCGCCAGTGACAGTCACCGTCAATAACGTGGTGACGGATACCACGCCGCCTCAGGTCGCGCTCAGCGCTCCGGCTGCGGGCACTGTGGTCGGCACGGTGACCATCTCGGCCAACGCCTCGGACAACATCGGCGTTGCCGGCGTCCAGTTCCGCTTGAATGGTGTGAACTTGGGCGCCGAAGACACCGTCGCGCCCTACTCGTTCAGTTGGAACAGCACCACGTCCACCAACGGCAGCTACAGCTTGACTGCAGTGGCGCGTGATGCCCAGGGCAACACCACCACTTCGGCGCCGGTCACCGTGACTGTCAACAACGTCGTGACGGATACCACGCCGCCTCAGGTCGCCCTCAGCGCACCGGCTGCAGGTGCCGTGGTCGGCACGGTGACCATCTCGGCCAACGCTTCGGACAACATCGGCGTTGCTGGTGTGCAGTTCCGCTTGAACGGCGTGAACTTGGGCACCGAAGACACCGTAGCGCCCTACTCGTTCAGTTGGAACAGCACCACCTCCACCAACGGCAGCTACAGCCTGACCGCAGTGGCGCGCGATGCCAGGGGCAACACCACCACCTCGGCGCCAGTCACCGTGACTGTCAACAACGTCGTGACGGATACCACGCCGCCTCAGGTCGCCCTCAGCGCACCGGCTGCAGGTGCCGTGGTCGGCACGGTGACCATCTCGGCCAACGCTTCGGACAACATCGGCGTTGCTGGTGTGCAGTTCCGCTTGAACGGCGTGAACTTGGGCGCCGAAGACACCGTCGCGCCCTACTCGTTCAGTTGGAACAGCACCACGTCCACCAACGGCAGCTACAGCTTGACCGCAGTGGCGCGCGATGCCAGGGGCAACACCACCACCTCGGCGCCGGTAACGGTGACGGTGAACAACGCGGCGACAGGTGGGTTAACAATCGTCAATGCCTCGCTCGAATCGGACACCAACATCGACGGCGTGTCTGACTGTTGGCAGCGTGCGGGCTACGGAGTCAACACAGCAGTGTGGTCTCGGGTATCGGGCGCCCGGACCGGAAGCTTCTCAGAGCAGGTACAGATTACGGCCCGCACCAGTGGCGACCGCAAGCTGATTCAGACTCTGGATAGTGGTGCCTGCGCACGGGCCGTGACACCAGGCCTCAAATACACCTTAGGTACGTGGTATCGCTCAACCGTGCCAACGGCCTTTGTGGTCTATTACCGCACCAGCGCCGGCGTCTGGAATTACTGGACGTCGTCGTCCAATCTCGCGGCCTCAGCCACTTGGACGAGCGCCTCGTTTACGACGGCAGCTGTTCCGGCAGGTGCCACACACGTCAGCTTCGGTATCGCGTTGAACAGGGTCGGCACGGTGGCGACCGACGACTACAGCATGTCGGTTGCACCTTAGGACGGAGGTCGACGCAGTTGTAGCCGGCTTCGGTTGGCGACGCGGACCAGCGGGTCGTATGTGACCCAGGGTGTCGCGGACTCTTTAGTCCAATACCCTGGTCCTCTGAGCTTTAACACCCGAGCGCAAGCTCTTGGCTTGCAGCCTGCGCTGCTGCGAGCCCCGGGTTGGACGTGTCGGATGCCTGACGCGCGGTACGTTGGCTGCGGCCGCTACCAGCGCAGTCAGCCGTGCCATCGCATCGGTCTTGTTTTGTTCCAGGCTGCGTGAGGATTGAGCCTTGATCACCAGCACGCCTTCTTTGCTGATGCGTTGGTCTGCCAGGGCCAGCAAGCGCACCTTTACCGCTTCAGGCAAAGACGATGCAGCGATATCGAAACGCAGATGAACAGCGCACGACACCTTGTTGACGTTTTGCCCGCCGGGCCCTTGCGCGCGGATGGGTACAAACTCCACCTCGCTTTCGCTGACCTCGCCCATCGTGTCGGTCATTGACGACCTAACGGTCTGGGTTCGGTCGAGCGGAAGCGAACGTTGCGCGCGCCCCGTGCATTGCTGCGCTTGTTGCTGCTAGCGTTCTTCACTGCCAATGAATTTGTAGGCTGCAGCACCCAGCAAAGCGCCGACGATGGGCGCCACCCAGAATAGCCAAAGCTGCCCGACAGCCCAATCGCCAACGAACACCGCCACGCCCGTGCTGCGCGCAGGGTTAACTGATGTGTTAGTGACCGGAATACTGATGAGGTGAATCAAAGTCAGCGCCAAGCCAATGGCGATGGGCGCAAAGCCTGCCGGCGCGCGCTTGTCGGTAGCGCCCAAGATCACGATCAGAAAGAACATGGTCATGACCACTTCGGTGACAAGCGCCGCGGTCATTGAATAACCCCCAGGCGAATGGGCGCCGTAGCCATTGGACGCAAAGCCTTTGCTGACATCAAAACCCGGTGCTCCGCTGGCGATGGTGTAGAGCACGGCACCCGCAGCGACAGCCCCCAAAACCTGCGCCACGATGTAAGGCACAAGTTTGGCCGCAGGAAAGCGACCGCCTGCCCACAGGCCGATCGAGACCGCCGGGTTCAAGTGGCAACCTGAGATGTGGCCAATGGCAAATGCCATGGTCAGCACGGTCAAGCCAAAGGCCAGCGAGACGCCGTGAAGGCCAATGCCCACATTCGGAAAAGCCGCAGCCAACACCGCGCTGCCGCAACCGCCCAACACAAGCCAAAACGTGCCCAAAAACTCTGCCCCATACGACTTCATATCGTTCTCCTCTCCAGTTGTTGCTTCAATGCCGTAACCTCGACTTCAATGCGCATTCTCGGATCAAGCAATTGCGCACTGATCATCATGGCCGCCGGCCGTACCTCACCCAACCAGCGCTGCAGCACGGGCCAGCAGCGCTCAAAATCCTCCCCACGTGGCAATACATAGGTCACACGCACCACGTCCTTCATCGCGGCGTTAGCCTGCCGCAGCGCTGTGTCAATATTGCGAAAACACTGCTCAGCCTGTTCTTCAGCAGACTCGGCAATGGTCATCGTCTCGTAATCAAAACCGGTTGTGCCGGAGACAAACACCCAATCACCCTGCACCACGGCGCGCGAATAAGCAATCTGCGCCTCAAAAGGCGAGCCGGAACTGATCAGACGACGGGTCATGGCAAATCTCTCGCTGTCAACCAAGCATCATCGCACCCAGGCGATTGCAGCTTTTCAAGCCGGCAAACGATGCTCGCAGAACATCTGCACGGCGACGGTGCCGATGGCATGGGTCGAGACGCCCGCGCCGAGCGTTCGGTAGCTGGGGTCGAGCAAGGCCAAACGGTGGCCACGATCCGCAATGCCGTCATCGACCAACAAAGCGATCACGTGGTCGCGTGCCGTGCCAGGACCGGCGCTCACCGTTTCACCACAGTTGACGCGCGCACCGGCGGCCTGTGAGGCACGCTGGGAGGGCGTGCTGCCGCCGGCACCCACATGGCCGATGGAGCCGGTACGGCCAAGGTATTGAGCGTGGCCCTGCGCAGCGGCCGACAAGCAATTGCTCAGGTTCATCGGCACCAAAGGCCGCTGCCGTCGCAGGGCTGCCAAGGCTTCAGCGACTGCGGCGCGCCCTTCGATGGTTTGAATGCGAAAGCCCGCGCGAACAAAGACGCCTTGCTCATCCAGGCTGGCCATGCTGCTGTCCAGCAACTCGGCGTATGCGCCCGGCTGTTGGCGCAGCAAGTTGATCTCGGACAGAAACGACGCTGCGTGCTTCAACAAGCCATCAGGTAGGCTGCAACGCGGCCCTGCGGTGGCAAGCGGGCCTGCCTGCGCCCGAATACAAGGGCTCCAAACAGCCGCCATGCCGGCAACGAAGGGCACGCGCAAGAGGGCGCGTCGGTGCATCTGCATTGCCTTCAAGCAGCCCAAAAAATCTGCAATCGAGATTCACCATGCATCAGAAAACGCCCTTCGAATGAGGCCCACCCGGGCCGCATTGTGCAGGAACGGCGGCCGATGTCGCCATGGCAATTTCATCCGGCCAAGCTCACCCAAACACCGGCAGCCGCCAGACCTGCCAACCAGCCAGCAGCAACTTCAGCGCGCGTGTGTCGCTTCAGCACACAGCGCGACCAGCTCACGGCCAGCGCCAAACCCAGCAAGCTCAAAACGGCGCCTGCATGGGGCCACATCAAAGCTGCAGCGAAGACAGCAAACGCGACATGCAGCGACAGTTTCATCTGGTGGCGCAGCGCCTGCGCGCACACCACCATGGCGCCGCCCAGCACCATGCCCAGTACCACCGCCAGTGGCTGCCCAGTCACGGCCAACAGCAGCGCCAGGCCCCACAGCAAGGGCACCAAAAAACGGTTCAGTTGACGGCGCTCACCCGGCACCGAGGCGTCCGCATGCGTCCAAGCACCTCGCTTGACTTGAACCCAGCTGAACACCGCCACCGCTGTGGCAGCGGCAACCGAGGCCAGCACAGCCGCGCGCATCACAGATGGGCCAGCGTCGCGCGCGGCAATGGCCCACATCACCACACTGGGCAACAGCAACACCGGGTGCCCCAATACCGATAACACGCGGGCCACGGCCAGGCGGGTCACTAGGCGCATTTCGTGGCCCTGTGCATGCTCAAGCTTAGGCCGCGCGCTGCATCACGTCCAAAGCCTGCAGGCTGGCCAAGGTGGCTGTGCAGGCTTGCGCCACTTCAACGCCCTTCTTGACGAAGTGCTCGCTGAAGAACTGCAGGTGCTCTTCATGCGCGTGAAAATCGCGTGGCGTGAGCACGGCCGACAAGACCGGCACGCCCGTGTCCAGTTGCACACGCATGAGCCCGTCGATCACAGCAGCAGCGACGAACTCATGCCGGTAAATGCCGCCATTGACGACCAAGGCACAAGCCATGATGGCGTCGTAGGCGCCGCCGCGGGCCAAACGCTGCGCGTGCAGCGGTATTTCAAACGCACCCGGCACTTCAAACACATCCACACGTGGCGGGCATCGACTTCGTCGCAACTCGGTTTGAATGGATTCGGTGGCGCGGCAAACGATGTCGCGATGCCAGCTCGCAGCAATGATGGCCACGCGGGGAATCACGCCGCCCGCAAGCGCAACGGCCGTTTGGGATGAAGCTAAAACTACTGACTGATTCATGGAAGACCTTCACAACACGGGTTACCAGAATCAGGGCGCACGCAGTCAGGGCACCTGGGCACTTTCGTGCTGGCGCCAAGACGTCGCGATCTCTTTCATCCGGACTGTGACCGTCGGCTCTGGCTTTGAACCAGATCTGCTGACCCCAAACCCAGCCAAGGCCAAGATTGGGCGCTCGCGGGCTCCTGCAAAATTGCAGCTACCGCCGGTGGGGAATTTCGCCCCGCCCTGAGAACGCTGCCAGCCCCGAAAGGCTGGCGCTACAAATTCTAGGCGGGCGCGAGCTGCCCGACGATGGCCCGATCATCATTCGGCATTTTTCAGTTACTCAAAGACTAGGAAGCGAGACCCCGCATGCAACGCTCGCCGTTTGTACTGGTCCATGGAGCCTGGGGCGGAGCCTGGATCTGGCGCCGCATCTTGGCACCACTGCGCGCCGCAGGCCACGAGGTATTGGCCGTCACCTTGACAGGCGACGGCGACCGCGCGCACCTTCGCCGCCCCAACATCGGCATTGCTGACCACGTTGCCGACGTTGTTGCCGCTGTGCATGCGGAAGAACTGCAAGACGCTATTCTTGTGGGCCACAGCTATGGTGGCATGGTGATCACGGGCGCGGCCGATCGGCTGCTGCAGGCCGACCCGCAGGCGGTCAGCCAATTGATCTACGTGGACGCGATGGTCCCGCTGCCGGGCGAAGGCTGGGGCGAAAAACACAGCGCCGATGTGGTGGCTGCGCGCACAGCGGCGGCTCGAGCAAACGACCAAGCCTTGCCGCCACCCGACCCCTCTTCGTTTGGTATCACTGGGCCTGACCGAGACTGGCTGATCCGCCGTCAAGTGCCACACCCCTTCGGCCCCTACCGCGACCCGCTGAAGTTTGATGGCCAGCGCTGGGCAGCATTGCCACGCGCCTTCGTCGACTGCAACCAGCCGGCTTACCCCACCATCGCCGAAATGCGCCTGCGTGCGCGCGAACTGCCAGGCTTTAGGGTGATCGAAATGGCCACGGGCCATTGCCCCATGGTGACCGAACCCGCCCTGCTGACTCGGCACCTGCTGGCTCTGGCTGCCAACTGAGCATAACGTTGATCGGCGCACGGGTGCGCCGATCAACACCGCACATCACAAGCCCAGAAGCACCCGCCGTCCCGCAGGTCAGGCCGCCGAGCGCAAAATAACTGACTTTGTAGCCCAAGCGAGGAAAAACATGAGCAACATTTCGATGTACCAGGCCAGCGCGCCGCGATTCACCCAGGCACTGAACAACCTCTCAGTCGTTTTGACCAAAGGCGAGGCCTACGCCAAGGCGAAGAAGATTGACCCCAAAGTCTTGCTGCAGGCGCGCTTGTTTCCGGACATGTTGCCGCTGGCGCGCCAAGTGCAGATAGCCAGCGATAACGCCAAAGGCGCCATTGCTCGCCTTGCCGGTGTTGAGGTGCCGCGGTATGAAGACACTGAACAGAGCTTTGAAGAACTGCAGGCCCGCATCAGCAAAACCTTGGCCTTCATTGCCAGCATTTCAGCTGCCCAGGTAGACGGCTCGGAAGACAAAGACATCACGCTGAAGCTTGGCCCGCGCGAGGCGCACTTCAAGGGATTGCAGTACCTGTGCGGCTTCGCATTGCCTAACTTCTATTTTCATGCCACAACCGCCTACGCCATCCTGCGCCACAACGGTGTTGACTTGACCAAGAGCGACTACATCGGCACACCCTGAGCCTGTTGTGGACCTGAGCGGCCCGGGCGGCGCTGTCAGCGCCGGTCCCAACGCCCACCCGACTGACGCCAGCCGTGGCCATGCGGCTGCCAGCGATGCGGCGTCCAGACATGGCCAGGGCGCTGCGGCGCCCAGTGGCCGCCGATCCAGAAGTGCCGGCCCAGGCGCCAAGTCCAGTAGCCCCCAATCCAGAAATAGCCTGGTCCTGGCGCGGCCGTCATCACCTCCACCTGCACGGGCGGCGGCGCAACACCCACCACCACGCCGTCGTACACATCGGGTGACGGTGACGAATAAACACCGCCAGCAGGGGCTCCGCTGTAAACGCCCCCGGCTCGGCCACCGGCGGGCACCACCACACAGCCCGTCAACAACGCGGCGGCCGCCGCTGTTCCCAACATCAGTGTTCTAGATTGATCGAACAGGGCCATGGTCCGGCTCTCGCTGGCAGTTGCAACCAGCAAGCAACGCGCGGCAGGCTCGTTTCGATGACCGGGCGGCAAGCGGGTTTACAGAGCTTTGCAATCGGACACGCGCAAATGGGCAGCGCGCGTCACGGCCGTCAAGCGCTCGGCTTCAAGCAGCGCTGCCACTGGCTGAACAAGCGCACCCAGTGCCGCTCGGCAGCCGCCTTCTTATAAATGGCGCGGCCGGGAAAGACAAAACCGTGTTCCGTGTCGGCGTACCACTCCAGACGCCAAGGGCCAGGCGCCTTTTTCAGGCCCGCTTCCAGCACAGCCATATCCAGCTTGCTGGCCCATTGGTCGTTTTCAGCGCAGCCGAAGTAGCTGTCGCAGCGCAATTGGCTGACCAGCAAGTGCGGTGAATCGGGCGCCTGCGTCACCATGCGCGCCGCGTGGATGCTGGCGATGCAGGCCAGGCGGTCTGCAAAGTCGGTGGCCGCCCACACCACAAAAGGCCCGCTCATGCAGTAACCGAGCGCGCCGATGCGTCGGCTGTCGGCTGCCGCTAGCTGGTCCGCGTAGGCCAGCATGGCCCGGGTGTCGCAGGTGGTGGTGGCGTGGGTCAAAGTCTCCATCAGCCCGAACATCACCTTCAACTGTTCTTCGGTGCGCTCACGCAGCCAAAAGTCACGTGAACTGCGGTAGTAGAGGTTGGGTAACACCACGCAGTAACCCACCGCCGCGATACGGCGCGCCATGTCGTGCAGCTCTTCGCGTTTACCGGGCGCATCCATATAGAAAAGCACCACGGGGAAGGGGCCGCCTTCGTCGGGATAAACAACAAAGCTGTTCATCGCGCCATCGGCTGTGGAAATATCAATGTGGCGTTCGATCATCAGGGCGTCTTTCGTTCGGGTGGATTCTGGTGTGCTATCAGCGCTTGCGGGCGGCCTTGCCGGGCGCCTTCAGCCATGCCGCCAGGTCTGCTGACAAACTCTCCAAATCAGCCTGCCGCGTGTACATCATGTGCCCCGCATCGTAGTAGCGGTGCTCCACACGGGCCATCACGTCGGGCGGCACATCCAGTTGCGCCACCGACCAATCGCTGGCGCTATAGGGTGTGCCCAAGTCGTAGCGCCCGCTGGCCACCAGCACACGCAGGTGCGGGTTGCGCCGCAGCGCACGCGAAAGCTCGTCGCTGGTGCAGCAGTAGGCGTTGCCCAGCGTTTCACCTCGGTTCCAGTTCCAGGCTTTGTTGGTCGCCATGCTCAAGAACTCGTATCGCCGCTCATCGCGCAAGCCCAGGGTTTGGGTGAAGTACTGCATGGCCGCCATGGCATAGGGTGACGCGATGGCATCGATGCCGGGGTCAAACGCAAATTCGCGCCCGCGCTGCGCTGCCAGCGGGCCGGTGCTGCGCGCGTCCAGCCGGCCCACTTGCAGACCCCGCGCGCGCAACAGTTCGAAGAAGAAGGCCTTGTCCGACACGCGCAGATTTGAGTCTTCTACAAACGAAGTACTCATACCCGTAAGTTCAGCCATCCGTTTGGCAATACGTGTGCGTTCCTTGATGCCCAAGCGTGCACCCGCGTGCAAGGCGCGCAAATAGTCTTCATTCACAAAGTCCTCAGCCGCCTCGCGCGCGACCTGCGGCGACACATTCTAACGGCCCTTTCAAGCAACCGTGAAACTGCGCCACGTTGGCCAAGGCCGGCAAAAACGTGGCATACGGTAGATCGTTGCGCGGCGAAAAGAAGATGCTCTGCAAGTCCATGGCGCACGACACCAGCACCAAGCCGGCCAGCGCCACATGGGCATCCAATAACGAGTCAGCCATCGCCGCACCACGCGTGGTGCCATAACTCTCGCCCGCCAGGTAGACCTTGGAGCCCCAGCGCTGATGACGGGTGAGCCAAACCCGAATGACTTCGGTCAAGGCCGCGACATCACCGTCCACCGAATGCAGCTTTTTGCGCGCGTCATCACCCGCAGCCAGCGACCAGCCCGTGTGCGGCGGGTCGATAAAAACCAGATCGAAATGCGCCAACCAGGTCAAAGGGTTGTCGGTGACCGCATAAGGCGGCTGCGGCATGCTGCCGTCATCGGACACCACCACGCGCTTGGGGCCCAAGGCCCCCAGATGCAACCACACCGATGACGAACCCGGCCCACCATTGAAAGCAAAACACACGGGCCGCTCAGCGGCCTCGGCACCCAGTTGTAGGTAAGCCGTGGTGGCAATGGCCGCATCGGCGTCTGCCGCTTTCTCACCAAACCCACCGCGCAATACGGGCAAAAACTCGCTGCAAACCGTGTAATCCAGCGCGCCACCCGAGGCCAGTTTCACCTGGCCTAGTGAGCGCACCGCAGGCCGCGCCAACAGGGCGTCTACCGCCTTTTGCTCTGCGGCAGGACGGGCGCCGTTGTCTTTGCCGGCAACTTCTCCGGTCGCGTCTTTTGCGGCTGCATCAGTGCTCATGCCGTGTCTCCTCAGTGGTTTGAAGCATTCTCACCCAGGCCCTGCGGCACGCTGCGCATGCCTCGCGGCTGAGCACAAGCGATCAAACCTCTACGGCGGCACCTGCCTCGGGGGCCTCTACCGTCCAGCCCAATTGTTTGGAGATCAACTCAGCAAAACCGCTGGCCGTCTGTGCTTCGCCGTGAACTACAAACGTGCGCTGCGGTGCACGTTTGAACCCACCCAGCCAGCCGAGCAAGGCTTCGCGGTCGGCGTGCGCTGAAAGCCCGCCGATGGTGTGGATGCTGGCCCGAACGGCAATCTCTTCGCCAAAGATGCGCACACGCTTTTCACCATCCACCAAGCGCCGGCCCAGGGTGCCTTCGGCCTGGTAGCCGATGATCACGATGGCGCACTCTCGCCGGCCCAAGTTGTGGCGCAGATGGTGCTTGATGCGCCCTGCATCACACATGCCGCTGGCCGAGACGATGATGGCGCCAGCCTTGATGCGGTTCAGCGCCATGGACTCATCAGCGCTGCGGGTGAAGCGCAAGTCCATGCCCGGTATATGGCCGCCACCCGGCACCATCAGCGCACGCGTTTCGTCGTCCAACAGTTCAGGGTGCTTCCAAGTGATTTGGGTCACTGCGCTGGCCATGGGCGAATCAACAAAAACCTGCAGGTGCGGCAGCCTGCCCTGCCGGCACAAGCCGGCCAGCAATTGCAGCAATTCTTGCGTGCGACCCAGCGCAAAGGCCGGAATGATGATGTTGCCCTGGCGCCGGCTCAAGCTGTCCTCGATGACCTGCACCAGCTCTTCAGTGGTGTCCGGCAGGTTGCGGTGCGCGCGGTTGCCGTAGGTTGATTCCACCAGCAGGATATCGGCGTCTTCGATGGGTGTGGGGTCGCGAACGATGGGCCGGCCGGGCTGCCCCAAGTCACCTGAAAAAACCAGCTTGCGGGTGCGCGAGCCTTCGGTCAGCCACAGCTCGATGATGGCCGATCCCAGGATGTGGCCCGCATCGCGGAAGCGGCAACGCACGGCGGGGTGGGGTTGAACCTCGTCGTCGTAGTTCACGCCGTTCAGTTGTTCCAGGCTGTCCTGGGCTTGAGCGACGGTGTAGAGCAGTTCCACACGCTGACCACGTGGCGCGCGGCCTTGTTTGCGCTGCGCGCGTGTCCACTCACTTTCCTGAATGTGCGCGCTGTCCAGCAGCATCACCGAGAGCAAATCGGTCGTGGCGTGGGTGGTGTAGATCGGCCCGCGAAACCCGTGTGCGCACAGGCGCGGCAACAAGCCGCTGTGGTCGATGTGCGCATGGCTGAGGAGCACAAAGTCAATGCCGCGAGGGTCGAAAGGCCAGGGTCTGAGGTTGCGGTCCTTGGCGCCGCGTCCGCCTTGAAACATGCCGCAATCCACCAGGAAGCGGACACCTTGTGCTTCTATAAGAAAGCACGAACCCGTGACCTCTTGCGCCGCGCCAAAAAAGCTGATCTTCAAAAGGTTCTCCAGCGGCCCACAGGCCAAACAAGGGACAAAACAGTGCGGCACAGACGGTCGCCTCTAAACCAGACAGGCACTGCCTGTGCGCTGCATGAAGAGGGCCATACTTCGCCCATGATGATAGAGACCCTGAGCGCTGCGCGGGATCTGGGGCGCCTGAATGAAATCGCTGGTGTCTTGATTCGACACGGCTTTGGTGACACCGTGCGCCGCCTGGGCCTGGCCGACATGTTGGCGCGCGCCGGGCACGCGCTTCACCACGACCACGCGGCCGATCTGGCCCGCCTGTCACCGCCTGAAAACCTACGCCGCGCGCTGGAAGAGCTGGGGCCGGCCTTCGTTAAATTCGGGCAACTCATGGCCGGGCGGGCTGACCTCTTTTCAGCAGAGTGGATTGCTGAATTCGAGAAGCTGCACAGCCAGGTACCCGCACTGCCCATCGAGGCGCTGCGCGAACAACTGCGCGCCGACCTGGGTGGTGAACCCGAAGACGTCTTTGCGCACTTCGAACCGGTTGCGCTGGCCGGCGCCTCCATCGCCCAAGTGCACCGCGCACGGCTGAAAGATGGCGCAGAAGTCATCGTCAAGATTCGCAGGCCGGGCATCGTGGACACCGTGGATGCCGATTTGCGGCTGCTGGAACGACTGGCGCGAGTGGCGGAAGACCAGGTGTCTGCGCTCAAGCCTTACGGCCCGGTACGCCTGGTGCATGAACTGGCGCGTTCACTGCGCCGCGAAATGGACCTGGCCGCCGAATGCCGCCACGCCGAACGCATCGCCAAGAACTTGGCGCCGCTGAATTTCGTGAGCATTCCGCGTGTGCATTGGGCACACACCGGGCCGCGCATGAACGTGCAAGACTGGGTTCAAGGCATCCCTGGTGAGGACCTGCACCGCCTGCGCGACGAAGGCCTGGACCCACCGCTGCTGGCGCGGCGCGGCGCACAGGCCGTGCTGAAAATGATCGTGGAGGACGGCTTCTTTCACGCCGACCCGCACCCCGGCAATGTGTTTTACCTGACCGGCAATCGGCTGGCCTTCATCGACTTCGGCATGGTGGGCCGTCTGTCGCAACGCCGCCGCGAGGAGCTGCTCCAATTGCTGCTGGGCCTGGTTCAACACGAACCGCAAGACGTGGCCGATGTGTTGCTCGATTGGACTGCAGACCAACCCGGCGCGGGCGCGAATGTTGAACTGGCTCAACTGGAAAACGAAATCGAAACCTTCGTCGACCAGTACCACGGCACGCCCCTGGCCCAACTGCAACTGGGCAGCATGCTCACTGACGTCACGGCCATCTTGCGCGAACACCATCTGGCCTTACCGGCTGATTTGGCGCTGCTGATCAAAGCCTTCATTTCATTGGAGAGCATGGGTCGCGGCCTGGACCCCGACTTCCACATGGCCAGTGAGGCACTGCCCATGCTGCGCCAGGTGGTGCGCGCGCGCTACCAACCCAAAACGCTGGCGCAGCGCGGCTGGCACTCACTGCGCCGCGCCATCTCAGTGGCCGAGAGACTGCCGCACGACGTGGCCGAGATGCTGCGCCGCGCGCGCCGGGGCAAGCTGCAACTGCACCTGGACTTGATTCACCTGAAGCGCGTGGGCGACCAGATCGACCGTGCGGCCAGCCGCCTGTCCATGGCGCTGGTGATTGCCGGCCTGGTGATCGGCTCATCCATCGTGATGACGGTCAGTGGCGGCCCCACCCTGTTCGGCTTGCCGGCCTTCGGTCTGCTGGGTTTTGTAGCGGCAGTGCTCGGCGGCTTGTGGTTGGTGCACTCGATTCGCGCTGGCGGGCGTCACGATGAGGATGAAAGCGGCTGAGGCGCAGCGCTGGCGTCTTCGCCCAGCGGCGCTGCCCCAACGGTCAACCACAGCCGCAGGTCAAATTCAAGCTGGTGGTAGCTGGGCTCCATGCTCTCGCACAGGGCATAGAAGGCGCGGCCATGTTCGCGCTCTTTCAAGTGCGCCAGCTCGTGCACCACGATCATGCGCAAAAAAGCGGCCGGTGCTTGCTTGAACAAGCTGGCGATGCGAATTTCGCGCTTGGCTTTGAGCCTATTGCCCTGCACGCGCGACACCATGGTGTGCGTGCCCAAGGCTTGTTGCAGCAGCTTGAGTTTGGCGTCATACGCCACCTTGGCCACCGGCTCGGCGCGCCGCAAATATTCACTCTTGAGTTCCGTCACGTAGGCGTACAGCGCGCCGTCGGTGATCACCGTGTGACGCTGCGGGTAGCGCTGGGTCAGCGAACGTTGCACCGTTTCCACCAATCGCCCTTCGGCCTGCAACTGCGCCAAGCGGGCAAGCACCTCGGGCGGGTAGCCTTGCAGGTAATCCAGCCCCAGGCTCACGTCAGCTCTTGTTGGCGCTGGCGCCGCGCGGTGTCTTCGGCGCGCGCGTCGTCAATCTCGCGCATCACGCTGGCCAAGTCAACAGGTGCCGTGGAACGCTCAAATCGGCCCGTCAATACCGAGTCCACCTGCAGGGCGCCGCGCTCATACAGCGACCAAATTTCAGGCCCGAATTGTGTGTCCCGCAGCTCGGGCGCGAAGCGGCCAAAACAGTGGCGCAGGTTGTCTACATCGCGCAGCAGCATGCGGCAGGCGTGGTTGTTGCCGGCTGCATCCACGGCCTGCGGCAAGTCGATGATGACCGGTCCGTCGGCGCTGAGCAGGATGTTGAATTCCGAAAGATCGCCGTGCACGACACCCGCGCAGAGCATGCGCACCACTTCGCGCACCAGCGTGGCGTGGTGGCGGCGCGCATCGTCGGGGCTGAACACCACGTCGTTCAAGCGCGGCGCGGCGTTGCCATCGGCGTCAGCCACCAGCTCCATCAGCAGCACACCTTCATGGAAGTTGAAGGGCTGCGGCACGCGCACACCTGCTGCGGCCAGGCGGTACAGCGCGTCCACCTCAGCGCTTTGCCATGCCGCTTCTTGCGATTCACGGCCGTAGCGGGTGCCCTTGGCCATGGCACGCGCCTGCCGAGAATTTTTGACCTTTCGGTTTTCGGTGTAGTCCACGGCCTGGCGGAAACTGCGATGGGTGGCCTCTTTGTAGACCTTGGCGCAGCGGGTTTCACCACCGCAACGCACCACAAACACCATCGCCTCTTTACCACTCATCAATTGGCGCACGACCTCGTCGATCAGCCCTTCGTCAATGAGCGATTGCAGGCGCGCTGGTGCTTTCATCGTCACATTGTCCCCTGCGCCGACAATGCCGCATGAGCACTGCATCCCCGCCTTCCCCAGCAGACACCGGCACCGCCTTCACCGCGCTGCCGTTGCCGCCTGCCACGATCGAAAACCTCCAACGTTTGGGTTACGTCAGCATGACGCCGATCCAGGCCGCGACACTGCCGTTGTCACTGGCCGGCAAAGACCTGATCGCCCAAGCCAAAACCGGCAGCGGCAAGACGGCGGCCTTCGCTTTACCCCTGCTGGCGAACCTGAACCCGCGCCGTTTTGCCGTGCAGGCCCTGGTGTTGTGCCCCACGCGCGAACTGGCTGACCAGGTGACGCAGGAAGTGCGCCGCCTGGCCCGCGCTGAAGACCACACCAAGGTGTTGACCTTGTGCGGCGGCGCCACCATGCGCCCCCAATTGGCCAGCTTGGAACACGGCGCCCACATCGTGGTGGGTACGCCGGGCCGCATCATGGACCATCTGGAGCGTGGCAGCCTGAATCTCGAGGCCTTGAACACGCTGGTGCTCGACGAAGCCGATCGCATGCTCGACATGGGTTTCCATGACGACATGGTCACTATCGCCAAGCAATGCCCCAAACAGCGCCAAACCTTGCTGTTTTCAGCCACCTACCCCGAAGGCGTGGGCAAGCTGGCTGCGGCTTTCATGCGCGAGCCACAAACGGTCACGCTCAAAGAGCAGCCGGCCTCCACGCAAATTCGCCAAGTTTTCTTTGAAGTGCGCGAAGAAGAACGGCTGCACGCTGTCTCCTTGCTACTCAACCACTACCGGCCTGTCAGCAGCTTGGCTTTCTGCAACACCAAACAGCAATGCCGCGACTTGGTCGAGGTGCTGCGCGCTCAAGGCTTCGCGGCCCTGGAACTGCACGGTGACTTGGACCAACGCGAACGCGACCAAGTTCTGGTGCGATTTGCCAACCGCAGTTGCAGCATCTTGGTTGCCACCGACATCGCCGCGCGCGGGCTGGACATCACCGGCCTGGAAGCCGTGATCAACGTGGACGTGACGCCCGACCCGGCCACGCACACACACCGCATCGGCCGCACCGGCCGCGCAGATGCTGAAGGCTGGGCGTTCACGCTGGCCAGCCTGGACGAAATGGGCCGCGTGGGCAACATCGAAAAGGCCGCCAGCTTCATATCGCAGTGGACACCCATTGCCCAGCTCAAAGCCGCCAGCGCCGAGGCATTGCGCCCACCGATGCAGACGCTGCAAATCCTCGGCGGCCGCAAGGAAAAGATTCGCGCTGGTGACGTGCTGGGCGCCCTCACCAAAGAACTCGGCTTTACGGCCGCGCAGATTGGCAAAATCAACGTGAATGACATGTCCACCTATGTCGCCCTGGACACCGCTATCGCCAGCAACGTGGCACGCAAACTCACGCGCATCAAAGGGCGCAGCGTGAAGGTGCGCTTGCTGGAAAGCTGAACCGCCGCGCACCACGATGCAACCCACTGAGTACTTGAGTTTTGAAGACCCGGAACAGGGCCGCACCTGGATGTTCGACCTGGGCTTTTTGCTGTCGACATGGACCTGCATTTACGGTGCCGGCTGCAAAGGTGTCCTGCAACACGACGCCAGCGCCTTGCAGCACGGATGCTGCACCCACGGCGCGCACTTCGTCACTGAGGGCGACATGCACAAAGTGGAGCGCGCGGTCCAGCGGCTTGAGCCACGGCAATGGCAATTTGCCGCCGTCGCACAAGAACTGGGCTGGTCAGACCCAACGGCCTCATCCGGCCTGGCCCACACCCGCCTGCACGACGGCGCCTGCATCTTCCTGAACCGCCCCGGCTTTGCCGGCGGCATGGGCTGCGCGCTACACAACGCGGCAAAAGAAGCCGGCGAACGCCCAATGGACTGGAAGCCTTTGGTGTGCTGGCAACTGCCGCTGCGCGTCACAGAAACCGCCGACAGCAAGGGCCACCTCACGACCACCCTGCGCGCTTGGAAGCGACGCGACTGGGGGCGGCGCACTCGGCAGCGGCGGCGCCGACTTCCACTGGTGGTGCACCAACGCAGCCGAAGCGCCCGAGGCCTTTGTTGGCGCAGAACCTGTCTACGTGACCCTCAAGCCAGAGATCGTCGAAACGATCGGCGAGCGAATGTATGAAGCCCTCGCCGCCGAATTGGATAAGCGAATGCTCGCTCTGAAAAGAAAATCCCAACCGGTGAGGGTTGGGATTTTTGGAGGTGGTGGAGCCGGGGGGAATTGAACCCCCGTCCGCAAGCCATTGCCAGGTAGATCTACATGCTTAGCCGTCTGATTTGAGTCTCATCTCCCAAGTCGCGCAGTGGCACGCTACTTGGGAAACCAGCCACTTGATCTCAACTTGTGGTGTGTGGCACACCGCAAGCCCAGCCCATGTGAATGACATCTCTGCTCTTGCCTTGCGGCTCAAGCCCGGCCCATGGACCAACCGGTGAGATGCTCAGCCGGTTTTAAGCGGCGAGTGCGAACGTAGAGTCGTTTGCAGTTACTTTGTTTCCAGTGGATTTACGAGCGAACTGGTGCTCGGCATGCCCTAATCTAACGCTGAACCCACGTCGAAGCCAGGTCGGCCCCAGGGCTTGAAGTTTAGGCCAAGTCCAGCCATTTCAAGAGGGCAGCGGGTTCGGGCAACACAATATCTGCGCCCCAGTTCTCGATCGGTTCGCCCTGGCCCAGGTAGCCCCAGGCAGCAGCAGCTGTGGCCATGCCGGCGGCGCGTCCGGCCACGATGTCGCGGTGGTCGTCGCCCACGTAAATGCAATGCGCTGGCTCCACACCGATGCGACGGGCGGCTTCCAGCAGCGGCTCGGGGTGCGGTTTGGCGAAGGGTGTGCTGTCGCCGCCGATCACCACTGCCGCGCGCCGGTCAAGCTGAAGGCCAGCGGTGATAGGCCCCGCAAATCGCATCGCCTTGTTGGTGACGATGCCCCAGCGCAGCCCCGCTTCTTCGAGACCATTCAGCACCCCGTGAAGCTCGTCAAAGACTGCAGTCAGAGCCAGCATGCGAGATTCGTAGCGGCTTAAGAATCGAGTGCGCAGCTCGTCAAAGCGCGCCTCACCCGGCGCCACACCAAAGGCCACGCCGAGCATGCCGCGCGCGCCCGCGCCCACCATGGGCCGCAGCGTTTCGACGGCCAAACGCTCCAAACCATGCTCAACCCGCAAGTCATTGGCCGCGCCCGCAAGGTCGGGCGCGCTGTCGATCAAGGTGCCATCCAGATCGAACAGCACCACCCGCGCCGGCGTGCGGCTCATCGGGACCGACGGCAGGCGAACAAATAGTTCACCGTGGTGTCGTCATTCAGGCTGTAGCGGCGTGTCACAGGGTTGTAGCCCATGCCGCGCGCGGCTTGAACGTCCAGTGCAGCCGCTCGGCAAAACCTTGCCAACTCGCTGGGCTTGATAAAACGCGCGTGCTCATGCGTGCCGCGTGGAAGCAGTTTCAGCACCATTTCGGCACCAACGATGGCAAATAGATACGACTTGGGGTTGCGGTTGATCGTGGAGAAAAACACCCAGCCGCCCGGTTTGACCAGTTGGCTGCATGCCTTCACCACGGAAGCGGGGTCCGGCACATGCTCCAGCATCTCCATGCAGGTCACCGTGTCGAACGAGGCTGGGCGTTCGGCAGCCAGCGCTTCGGCTGATATTTCGCGGTAGTCGATATTGGCAACACCGGCTTCCAGCGCGTGAAGCCGCGCGACACCCAGCGGTTTGGTCGCCAGGTCGATGCCCAGCACCTGCTGCGCCCGCGCCGCCATGGATTCCGCCAGGATGCCGCCTCCACAGCCGACGTCCAGCACCGTTTGGCCTTTCAGGTTGGCGATTGAATCAATCCATTCCAGGCGCAGCGGGTTGATTTCATGCAGCGGCCGGAACTCGCTTTCGCGGTCCCACCAGCGGTGGGCCAAGTCGCTGAATTTAGCCAATTCATGGGCGTCAACATTGGTATGCATGCTGCAGATTCTTGCTGAAAAACCAGAGTCGGAAAGAAAAAAGCCCCGCCAAGGCGGGGCTCGTTGAGGCAAGCCCCGAGGGGCTGTGCATCACTTCTTGGTGCGGGTACCCACAACTTCGACCTCGACGCGGCGGTTTTTCGCTTTGCCTTCTTTGGTCTTGTTGTCAGCAACAGGCGACTTCTCGCCCTTGCCTTCGGTGTAAACGCGGTTCTTCTCGACGTTCTGCGACACCAGGAATGCCTTGACAGCTTCGGCACGCTTGATCGACAGAGCCTGGTTGAACTTGTCGCTACCGTCGCTGTCGGTGTGGCCGACGGCGATGATGACTTCAAGGTTCACGCCTTGGGTCTTGCTGACCAGGTCGCGCAGCTTGGCTTGCGCTTCCGGCTTCAGCACGGCCTTGTTGACGTCAAAGAACGCGTCAGCAGCGAAGGTCACCTTCTCGCTGACCGGAGCCGGCGGAGCGGGTGGCGGGGGAGCTGGCCGTGGCGGTGCTGGCGGAGCCACTACCGGCGGAGCAGGCCGCGGTGGGGGCGGTGCCGGCGGAGCGGGCGGCGGCGGGGGCGGGGGTGCGCCATCGCAGTTAGCCTGGGCAGTTGCCGGCGTCCAGAAAGCATCGCGCCAGCAAAGCTCGTTGGTGCCGTTCTTCCAGACCGTGCCGTCAGCAGCACGCCAGTTATCGACCGATTTTGGTGCAGCACCGGAGTGAGCAGCAGCAAAAGCGGCCAGAGGGGCGACCAGCGCTGCTGTTGCGAACAGTGCCGACACCTTGTTGAGTTTCTTCATGATTCTCCTCTCGAGGAATGCCGCAGATTACTGCGTGACGTCCAAAACGGGGAAATGTGCGAGCGAAAGCAAGCTTGCGCATGCATCCGCCGTCGACGAATTCATTGTGCCATACCGCTTCGTCTGGTCTGCATTTTGCCCGTGCTGAGCGACAAGCTCGCCCGGGCTGTTGCGTGGTCGCGACAAACCAGAGCCGCATAGAATCCCGCACCGCTCGGGCGCCCTGCCCCATATGAGCGCTTTGAGCCGCACTGCACGGCCCCTCCCGAATGTCTGAGTTCGCCAAAGAAACGCTGCCCATCAGCCTCGAAGAGGAGATGCGACGTTCGTACCTCGATTACGCGATGAGCGTGATCGTTGGGCGCGCACTGCCCGATGCACGCGACGGCCTCAAACCGGTGCATCGCCGCGTGCTGTTTGCCATGCACGAGTTGAACAACGACTGGAACCGACCATACAAAAAGTCGGCCCGTATCGTCGGCGACGTCATTGGTAAATACCACCCGCACGGAGACACGGCGGTGTACGACACCATCGTGCGCATGGCGCAAGATTTTTCGCTGCGCCACATGCTGGTCGATGGCCAGGGCAACTTCGGCAGCGTGGACGGCGACAACGCTGCCGCCATGCGGTACACCGAAATCCGCTTGTCCAAAATCGCCCATGAAATGCTGGCCGATCTGGACAAAGAGACGGTTGATTTCGGCCCGAACTACGACGGCAGCGAAAAAGAACCGCTGGTCATGCCCACGAGGCTGCCCAACTTGCTGGTCAACGGTTCCTCAGGCATCGCGGTGGGCATGGCCACCAACATTCCGCCGCACAACTTGAACGAGGTGGTGGACGCCTGTTTACACCTGCTGAAGGCGCCGGAATCGACCATCGAAGAGTTGATGGAAATCATCCCTGCACCCGACTTCCCCACGGCCGGCATCATCTACGGCTTGAGCGGCGTGCGCGACGGTTACCGCACCGGGCGTGGCCGCGTGGTGATGCGCGCCAAATGCCACTTCGAAGACATCGACAAAGGCACGCGTCAATCGATCATCGTTGACGAGATTCCCTACCAGGTCAACAAAAAGACGCTGCTGGAACGTATCGCCGAGCTGGTGCACGACAAGAAGATCGAAGGCATCAGCCACATCCAGGACGAGAGCGACAAGTCGGGCATGCGCGTGGTCATCGAGCTCAAGCGCGGTGAGGTGCCTGAAGTCGTCTTGAACAACCTGTACAAACAGACCCAATTGCAAGATACCTTCGGTATCAATATGGTGGCGCTGATCGACGGCCAGCCGCGCCTGTGCAATTTGAAGCAGCTGATTGAAATATTCTTGGATCACCGCCGCGAAGTGGTCACGCGGCGCACGGTTTACGAGCTGCGCAAGGCGCGAGAGCGCGGCCATGTGCTCGAAGGTTTGGCTGTTGCGCTGGCCAATATCGACGAATTCATCGAGATCATCAAAACCTCGCCGACGCCGCCCATCGCCAAGGCCGGATTGATGGCCAAGAGCTGGGATTCTTCGCTGGTGCGTGAAATGCTGGCGCGTGCTGAACAAGACACGCCGGGCGGCCGCGCCGCCTACCGACCCGAAGGCCTGCCGCCAAATTACGGCATGCAAGGCGACGGGCTGTACCGCCTCTCGGATGACCAGGCGCAGGAAATACTGCAGATGCGCCTGCAACGCTTGACCGGCCTTGAGCAGGACAAGATCGTCAATGAGTACAAAGAGATCATGTCCGTCATCGCCGACCTGCTGGACGTGCTGTCCAAGCCGGAGCGCGTGGCCACGATCATCCGCGAAGAACTGACCGCCCTGCGTCAAGAGTTTGGCCAGACCAAGTTGGGCGCGCGCCGCAGCCACATCGAACACAACGCGCTGGAACTGGGCACCGAAGACCTGATCACGCCCACCGACATGGTGGTCACACTCAGCCACACCGGTTATGTGAAGAGCCAGCCCTTGACCGAATACCGCGCGCAAAAACGCGGCGGGCGCGGCAAACAGGCCACCCAAACCAAAGAAGACGACTGGGTGGACCAGCTATTCATCGCCAACACGCACGACTGGATTCTGTGCTTCAGCAACCGTGGACGGGTGTACTGGATCAAGGTTTGGGAAGTGCCGCAGGGCGGGCGCAACAGCCGTGGCAAGCCCATCGTGAACATGTTCCCGCTGCAGCCGGAAGAAAAAATCACGGTCGTGCTGCCGCTAACGGGCGAATTCCGCAGCTTCCCTGTCGACCACTTTGTCTTCATGTCCACGGCTTTGGGTACCGTGAAAAAGACACCGCTGGAAGACTTCAGCAACCCGCGCAAGGCCGGCATCATCGCTGTGGATCTGGACGAAGGCGACTACCTGATCGGCGCCTCGCTGACCGATGGCAAACACGATGTGATGCTGTTCAGCGACGGTGGCAAAGCCGTGCGCTTCGACGAAAACGACGTGCGCCCCATGGGCCGCACGGCGCGTGGCGTGCGCGGCATGATGCTGGAAGACGGCCAAAACGTCATCGCCATGCTGGTGGCCGAAGACGAAACACAAAGCGTGTTGACAGCCACGCAGAACGGCTTCGGCAAACGCACCAGCATCGTCGAATACACGCGCCACGGGCGCGGCACCAAGGGCATGATCGCCATCCAGCAAAGCGAGCGCAACGGCAAGGTCGTGGCCGCCACGCTGGTGCGCGCGAAGGACGAAATCATGCTCATCACCGACAAGGGTGTGCTGGTGCGCACAAGGGTGAGCGAAATTCGCGAACTCGGCCGCGCCACACAGGGCGTGACCTTGATCGCGCTGGACGACGGCACCAAGCTCAGCGGGCTGCAACGCATCGTTGAAAACGACGACCAGGTTGACACCGAAGACGACGGCAGCGCCGCGGAGAACGCCGAATGAACGCCATCTTTAAGCCAGCCGTTCTGGCCACCGCAGCCGTCACGGTTTTGAACCTTTTGGCCGCGCCCGGCGCCTTGGCCCAAACCAAAACCGATCTGGCGCAAAAGATCGTGCAAATGCAGCAGCCTGCTGTTGAAGGCATGGCGCGCCAACTGGTGGAAATGCCGGCTGCGCAGTTGCTGCAACAGGCGGGGCCCGTGCTGCAGCAAAAGATAGCCGCTGACAAACGTGACGCCATGGCGCAAGAGATTCAATCCGATGCACGCAAGTACGTCGATGACACCTTGCCTGTGGTGCGTGACCGTGCACTGAAGCTCGCACCTGATGTCTTGGGGCCGCTGCTGGAAAGCAAACTGTCCGAGGACGAACTGCGCCAAGTGCTGCAAACCTTGCAGCAGATTGAATCACCCGCTTTCCGCAAATACAGCGGCATGGGCCAGGAACTTCAGCGCGCCTTGACTGAAAAGTTGGTGGCCGACACGCGCGGCTCTGTTGAACCCAAGGTCAAAGCGTTTCAAGATTCTGTCGGCAAGCGCCTGGGCGTCAACGCCAAACCAGCGTCGGCACCCGCCAACGGCAGTGCTGCACCGGCCAAAAAATAGCAACACAAACAGACGAGGCGCACCGTGGCTGAAGAGACAACCCCTGCGCCGCTGCTGGCCCTGCGTGACCATATCGATGCGGTGGACCGCGAGCTGCTGCAACTGCTGAACCGGCGCGCTGCGCTGGCGCTTGAGGTGGGTGAACTCAAGAAAAAGGACGGCTCACCCGTCTTCCGGCCGGAGCGTGAAGCGCAGGTGATCGACCGCCTGAAGCAGCTCAACAGCGGGCCGCTGAAAAGTGACAGCGTGGCACCCATCTGGCGGGAGGTGATGTCGGCCTGCCGTTCGCTGGAGTCGCCAACGCGTGTGGCCTACCTGGGCCCGGCGGGCACCTTCAGTGAACTGGCGGCGCTGGGTTATTTCGGCTCGTCCATTCAGCGCGTGCCCTGCGCCAGCATTGACGAAGTGTTCCGCACCACCAGCGCGGGTGCGGCTGACTTTGGCGTGGTGCCTGTTGAGAATTCGACCGAAGGTGTTGTGGCGCGATCGCTTGATCTGTTTTTGCACACACCTTTGAACATCGTCGGCGAAACAAGCTTGCTGGTGCGGCACAACCTGCTGCGCAAATTTGACTCGCTGGACGGCATTCAGGCCGTGGCCGCGCACCCGCAAGCCCTGGCGCAGTGCCACGCCTGGCTGTCGCACCACTTGCCGCAAGCCGAACGCAGGCCGGTGGCCAGCAACGCTGAGGGCGCGCGTCTGGCTTCCCTGGACAGCGCTGTGGCCGGTATCGCCAGTTCACTGGCTGCCAGCGAATATGGCTTGCATGTGGTGGCCCCTGCCATTCAGGACGACGCGCACAACCGCACACGCTTTGCCATCGTGGCGCACCCGCACACCCATCCCACGCCCGCCGCCAGCGGGCACGACTGCACCAGCCTGGTGGTGTCGGTCACCAACCGGCCCGGCGCTGTGCACGACATGCTGGTGCCCTTGAAGGAGCACGGGGTGTCGATGACACGCTTTGAGTCGCGCCCGGCGCGCTCGGGCCAGTGGGAATACTACTTCTACATCGACATTGCCGGCCACCCGCAGCAAGCCTCGGTGGATGCTGCCTTGCGCGAATTGCGCGGGGTATGCGCGTTCTTCAAGGTCTTGGGTACCTACCCCATCGACGTGCACTGATCGCGATGGCCTGCACATGCTGAGCTTCGAGCGGCTTTGTGTCATTGGCTGTGGCCTGATGGGTGGCAGTTTCGCCTTGGCCATGAAAAAAGCCGCTTTGGCGCAGCGCGTGGTGGGCTACAACAAGTCGCAGGCCACCACCGAATTGGCGCTGCGCATGGGCGTGATCGACGAGGGTGCCAACTCGGCCGCCGAGGCCGCTGCCGGCGCCGACCTCGTTGTGCTGGGCGTACCCGTGGCCGCCACCGAAGTGACGCTGCGCTCTATTCGAGAACACATCAAACCGGGCGCGATGGTGATGGACCTGGGCAGCACCAAGCGCGATGTGGTGGACGCCGCACGGCGCGTGCTGCGCCAGCAAGTCGCCTGTTTTGTACCGGCACACCCCATCGCAGGCAAAGAGGCCTCCGGCGTGGCCCATGCTGACGCCGACCTGTTCCAGCGCCGGCAGGTGATGCTGACGCCGCTGCCACAAACGCGGCCCGAGCTGCTGAACCAGGCACGCGAGCTGTGGCGCAGGCTGGGCTCAGACGTGGTCACCATGTCCGCTGAAAGCCACGACGCCGCGTTTGCTGCCGTCAGCCACTTTCCGCACCTGCTCGCGTTTGCCTACTTCAACGCAGTGGCCAAGCAGCCTAACGGTGCAGATTATTTGGCACTGGCGGGGCCTGGGTTTCGCGATTTCACGCGCATTGCAGCCAGCGACCCCACCATGTGGCGCGACGTGTTGATTGCCAACCGAGAAGAAGTTCTGAACCAGTCGCAGCGCTTGCGGCAATCACTCGACGCTTTTGAAACTGCGCTGAAGTCGGGCAATACCGAGGCCGTCGAAGCGCTGATCCGCAGTGCCGCGCAAGGACGCAGCCAATGGCACATCGGCGGGCGCAAAGGCGGCGGACGCAGCTAACCCCGACTTTTGAAGATTGATGTTTAGCAACCCGTTTCTCGACCTGCCCCCGCTGAACGCCGCTTCGGGCCTTGTGCGCCTGCCTGGCTCCAAGAGTATTTCCAACCGCGTGCTCCTGCTGGCTGGCCTGTGCAGCGGCACGACCGAAGTGCGCGATTTGCTGGCCTCTGACGACACCGCCGTGATGTTGGAAGCGCTGCGCCAAATGGGCTGTGGCGTGCGGCAAGAACAGCGGTCATGGTTCATCACCGGCCTGGCGGGCCAGCTTGCCCGGCGCGAACTCGATCTCTTCTTGGGCAACGCAGGCACCGCGATGCGCCCCTTGGCTGCAGCGCTGGCCGTGCTCGTCACCACTCAGGGTGGACGAGTCGACCTGCGCGGTGTGCCGCGCATGCACGAACGCCCCATTGGCGATTTGGTGGACGCGCTGCGGCCACTGGGCTGCGCCATTGAAGACCTGGGCCAGCCCGGTTATCCGCCGCTGCGCCTGAGCGGCAAGGCCGGCGGTTCCTTATCTTTGCAAGCACCCATCCGCGTGCGCGGTGACGTCTCCAGCCAATTTCTCACGGCGCTGCTGCTGGCATTGCCGTTAGCAGCTCAAGAACGCGACATCGTCATTGAAGTTCAAGGCGAGTTGATTTCCAAGCCGTATGTCGATATCACGCTGAACCTGCTGGCGCGCTTTGGCGTGCAGGTGCAGCGCGAAGGCTACCAGCGCTTCACTATCAAGCAAGGCAGCCGTTACGCCTCACCCGGTGTGATTCACATTGAAGGCGATGCGTCCTCCGCTTCTTACTTCATTGCGCTGGGCGCCATCGCATCCTACGGCGGCGCGCCCGTGCACATCGAAGGCGTGGGCGCCGATTCCATTCAAGGCGACATTCGTTTTGTGGAAGCCGCGCAGGCCATGGGCGCGCAGGTCAAAAGCGGACCCAACTGGCTTGAAGTGCGGCGCGGCGCCTGGCCGCTGCGCGGGGTAACACTCGACTGCAACCACATCCCCGACGCGGCCATGACACTGGCTGTGATGGCCTTGTATGCCGACGGCCCAACGCGCCTGACCAACATCGCCAGTTGGCGGGTCAAAGAAACCGACCGCATCAGCGCCATGGCCGCCGAATTGGCCAAGCTGGGTGCAGAAGTGACTGCAGGCGATGACTTCATTGAAATCGCGCCGCCCAAGGCCTGGCACCACGCCTCAGTTCACACCTACGACGACCACCGCATGGCCATGTGTTTGTCGCTGGCAGCTTTTAACTCTTTGGCCACACCAGCCGGCCATGCGGTAGTCCGCATTGAGGACCCGGCCTGCGTGGCCAAAACTTTCCCGGACTACTTCGAGGCCCTGTTCGGCCTGGCGTCCGCCACACCGCAAGACATCCCGGTCATCACCATTGACGGCCCGTCCGCTTCCGGCAAAGGCACTTTGGCCGGCGAGCTGGCCAGCCGTTTGGGCTACCACCTGCTGGACTCCGGTGCGCTGTACCGCGCCGCAGCGCTGGCAGCGCAAGACGACGGCGTCAACCTGGACGACGGCCCGGCCGTGGCACGACTGGCCCGCAACCTGAGCTTGCGCTTTGAGGTTGAAAACGTCTTTCTGCGCGGCAAGGACGTGACCGACAGGCTGCGACACGAAGACACCGGCGCGCTGGCATCACGGGTCTCGGTGCACCCCGAGGTGCGGCAAGCGCTGCACGGCCTGCAGTTGGCGTTTCGCCGTGTGCCGGGCTTGGTGGCTGACGGGCGCGACATGGGCACCGTGATCTTTCCCGATGCCGCCTTGAAGGTTTTTCTCGTGGCCAGCGCAGAACAAAGGGCGCACAGGCGCCTTAAGCAATTGATTTCAAAGGGAAATCAAGCTAACATCGACACTCTTCGTGCAGACTTGGAAGCGCGTGACCAGCGGGATAAAAACCGCAGCAGCGCGCCACTGAAGCCCGCCGAAGACGCGTTGTTGCTCGACAACTCAGCCCTCAGCATCGATGAATCGGTGCAGTTGGTTTTGAATTGGTGGGCGCAGCGCAAGCCCACGGGGCTCCCCATCCGGCCGCCAGGCCACCGGGTTCCGTGATGTTCTTTTACCTAACCCCGCAACTTACGTTGCACACAAGCCGACCTTGAACGTACTTGCCTGATTCCCAGGCGGGCGTAACCCTTGAGTCCGGTACAGGAAAACTTCATGTCTGACACCCAAGCCGCCATGGGCGGAGAGTCTTTTGCCGCCCTGTTCGAAGAATCCCTCAAGCGCAGCGAGATGCGCACGGGCGAGGTCATCACCGCCGAGGTGGTGCGCATCGATTTCAACCACGTTGTTGTCAACGCCGGGTTGAAGAGCGAGTCCTACGTTCCCATCGAAGAATTCAAGAACGACCAAGGCGAACTCGAAGTTCAAGTTGGCGACTACGTTTCCGTGGCCATCGACGCCGTTGAAAACGGCTACGGCGACACCATCCTGTCGCGCGACAAGGCCAAGCGCTTGGCCTCGTGGCTGAGCCTGGAAAACGCGCTGGAATCCGGCGAATTCGTCACCGGCACGGTCAACGGCAAGGTCAAGGGTGGCCTGACGGTACTCGTCAACGGCATTCGCGCCTTCCTGCCCGGTTCGCTGCTGGATACGCGCCCTGTGAAAGACATGAACCCCTACGAGGGGAAGACCATGGAGTTCAAGGTCATCAAGCTCGACCGCAAGCGCAACAACGTCGTGTTGTCGCGCCGCGCTGTGGTTGAAGCCTCGATGGGCGAGGAACGCGCCAAACTGCTGGAAACGCTGCACGAAGGTGCAATCGTTGAAGGCGTGGTCAAGAACATCACCGAATACGGTGCGTTTGTGGACCTCGGCGGCATCGACGGCCTGCTGCACATCACCGACATGGCCTGGCGCCGTGTTCGCCACCCGAGCGAGGTGGTCACTGTCGGCCAGGAACTGCGCGCCAAGGTGCTGAAGTTCGACGCCGAGAAAAACCGCGTCAGCCTGGGCCTGAAGCAACTGGGCGACGACCCGTGGATGGGTGTGGCCCGCCGCTACCCGACCACCACGCGCCTGTTCGGCAAGATCACCAACATCGCCGACTACGGCGCGTTTGTGGAACTCGAACCCGGCATCGAAGGCCTGGTGCACGTCTCCGAAATGGACTGGACCAACAAGAACGTCGCTCCGGCCAAGGTGGTTACCTTGGGCGAAGAAGTCGAAGTCATGGTTCTGGAAATCGACGAAGACAAGCGCCGCATCAGCCTGGGCATGAAGCAGTGCAAGGCCAACCCTTGGGAAGAGTTCTCGTCCACCGTCAAGCGCGGCGACAAGGTCAAGGGCCCCGTCAAGAGCATCACCGACTTTGGTGTGTTCATTGGCTTGTCAGCCGGCATCGACGGCCTGGTGCACTTGTCTGACCTGTCTTGGAGCGAGACCGGCGAAGCCGCTGTGCGCAACTTCAAGAAGGGCCAAGAAGTGGAAGCCCTGGTGCTGGCCGTTGACGTTGAGCGCGAGCGCATCAGCCTGGGCATCAAGCAACTCGACACCGACCCGTTCACCACCTTCACCACCATCAACGACCGCGGCGCGGTGGTTGACGGCAAGGTCAAGACGGTGGACCCGCGCGGCGCCGAAGTTGAACTGGCACCCGAAGTCATGGGTTACCTGCGCGCCAGCGAAATCAGCCGTGACCGCGTGGAAGACGCGCGCAACGTGCTGAAAGAAGGCGACGACGTCTCCGTGATGATCGTCAACGTCGACCGCAAGACGCGCAACATCCAGTTGTCGGTCAAGGCCAAAGACCAAGCCGACCAGCAAGAAGCCATGCAACGCCTGAGCCAGACGAGCGAGCGCGAAAGCGCTGGCACGACCAGCCTGGGCGCCCTGCTGCGCGCCAAGCTGGACAACAACAGCTGAGGCTGAAACGGCAGCTTGAGCGGCACCATGCAACCGATGACCCGTTCCGACCTGGTCGCCTTGCTGGCAGACCGGTTTGCGCAGCTCACGCAGCGCGACACCGAGTTTGCCGTCAAGACCATGTTGGACGCGATGACCGATGCTTTGGCCCATGGCCATCGCATCGAGATCCGGGGTTTCGGCAGCTTTTCCATCAACCGCCGCCCGCCGCGTTTGGGCCGCAACCCGCGCAGCGGCGAGCAGGTGGTCATTTCAGAAAAGCTGGTGCCGCACTTCAAGCCGGGCAAAGACCTGCGTGAAGCGGTCGATGCCAGCGTGCCGGAAAGCGCAGCGCCCAAGCCCGCTTAAGCCAGGCGTCGGCACTGTCCGTGCCGTCAGCACCCAAAGGGAGCCATCAGGCTCCCTTTTTTTGCCCTCTCACGGGCGGCTCATGCTGGCCAATCCGTCCTGGTCACACCGGGCCGCGCCTCTAGAATCGGGGCCGTCATGCGCATGTTCAGTTGGCTGCTTCGCGGCTTCATCTTCTTCACGCTGTTTGCCTTCACGCTGAACAACCAGCAGGAGGTCGCGGTGCGCTGGTTCTTTGGTTTTGAATGGCGCACACGCATGGTGTTCGTGGTGCTGGCGGCCTTCACCGCTGGCTGCGGTGTGGGCATGCTGACCATGCTGCCCGGCTGGCTGCGCAACCGACAGGCCCGGCCTGCGCCGCAAGCCGCTGGCCCAGCCAGCACCATGCCCGCCGCACTGAGCACCGACGTGATTCCCGAAGCGCGGCTGCGCGAAGGCCTGTGAACGCCCTGCCCCAGCCCGTGCGGCTGCCCGTGGCGCCATGATGCCGGATCTGCAATGGTTGTTGTGGGCCTTGCCCATCAGCTTTGCTTTGGGTTGGATGGCGTCACGCATTGACCTGCGCCAGCTTCGGCGCGAGAACCGCGAGAATCCGAAGGCTTATTTCAAAGGTTTGAGCCTGTTGCTGAACGAGCAGCAGGACAAGGCCATTGACGCATTCATAGAAGCCGTACAACATGACCCCGACACCGCTGAGCTGCACTTTGCCCTGGGCAACTTGTTCAGGCGCCGTGGTGAGTTTGAGCGCTCAGTGCGCGTGCACGAGCATTTGCTGTCGCGCGGCGACCTCAAGCCCGTAGATCGCGACCGCGCACAACGGGCCTTGGCGCAAGACTTCATGCGCGCTGGCCTGTTTGACCGTGCTGAAGCCGCCTGGGGCAAGCTCGAAGGCACCAGCTTCGACGGCGAGGCCCGCCTGGCGCTGCTCTCCTTGCACGAAAGGTCTCGCGATTGGGCCCGTGCACGCGATGTGGCTGCTGAGTTGGAGCGCAGCGGCGCCGGTGACTTC
Organism: Rubrivivax sp.; assembly: GCA_965249635.1. GTDB lineage: Bacteria > Pseudomonadota > Gammaproteobacteria > Burkholderiales > Burkholderiaceae_C > Rubrivivax. The sequence goes on from OZ252249.1 coordinate 3,080,891, forward strand.
AGCGCCCGCCTGGCGCACTACCACTGCGAACTGGCGCTGGAAGCTGATGCGCGGGGTGATCAGGCCAGCGCCGACCTGGCCATCAAACGTGGCTGCGAAGTGGCGCCTTTGGCCGCTCGCCCCTTGCTGATGAGCGGCCAACGCCTGGCTCGCCACGGCCAGCCCGCGCAGGCCATGCAAGCCTGGGAACGCCTGCTGCAAGTCGCGCCCGCTTCATTCGGCTTGGTAGCGGCCGACTACGCGGCCGCCGCAAAGTTGGCAGACACATCCGGCCCGGATGCTGCCAAAAGCCTGACCGCCATCGAACAAGCCCGCGCAACCCTGGAGCAAGCCTACGCGCAGATGCCCACCCTGGCTCTGCTGCGCGCCAAGCACAGCCTCGCAGCCAGCGCCGGCGATGTGGGCGCTTCGCTCCTGCACCACGCGCAAGTGCAACCCACCTTGTCAGCCGCACAGGCTTTGTTGGCGCAGCCCGAATCGGCCTGGTCTGAAGACAGCAAAGCCGCTGTGCGTGCGGCCGTAGACCGCGCGGCGCGCCCGCTGCAGCGCTACCGTTGCGCAGCCTGTGGGTTTGAAGCCCAGCACTGGTTTTGGCAATGCCCAGGCTGCCTGGGCTGGGACAGTTTCCCGCCCCAGCCCATAGAGGAACTGTGACGATGAATGGGCCCGCTGCAGACCGCATCGTCCTGTGCATGAAATGGGGCACCAAATACGGCCCCGAATATGTCAACCGCCTGTACGGCATGGTGGCACGGCACCTGCGCGGCAGCTTCCGCTTTATATGCCTGACCGACAACAGCATGGGCGTTCGTCCAGACGTTGAATGCATGCCCTTGCCCAGCCTCGACCTGGCGCCGGGCGCCGACCGCGGCTGGCCCAAGCTGACCACCTTCAAAGCCGACTTGCATGGTCTGGAAGGCACGGCGCTGTTTCTTGACCTGGACATCGTCATCGTTGGCGACATCACACCCTTCTTCGAACAGCCCGGTGATTTCCTCATCATCAAAGACTGGAAGCGACCCTGGCGCATCACGGGCAACTCATCGGTCTACCGCTTCAAAATTGGTGCGCACGCTGACGTGTTGCAGCACTTCATAGAAAACCAAAAAGACGTCCGGCGCCGCTACCGCAACGAGCAGGAATACCTCTCGCACGCCATGCGCGACCGGGGCCGCCTGGCCTACTGGCCGCCCAGCTGGTGCCGTAGCTTCAAGTACCACGCCATTACATGGTGGCCCAGCAATTACTGGCGCGCGCCCATCGTGCCGCACGGCGCGCGCATCGTCATCTTTCACGGCGAGGTCAACCCACCCGATGCGCTAGCGGGCCGACGAAACCGGCGCTTTCGGCACATGAAGCCGGCGCCTTGGGTGGCCGAGCACTGGGCTGAATGAGGCTCGCAACCACTCCCACGCCATGACGCACATCGAACCATTTCAACACCAGTCGCACCCCATGCGCGGGCTGGCCTACAACCTGCGGCGCCTGATGGCACCGCAGTCACACATCAGCATTTCGCTGCCCGCGCAAAATCTTCGCTTCGCATTGCCGGTGGGCTCCATCTTTGCGCGGCTGCTCTACAAATACGGCGAATACGAGCGGGATGTCTCCAACTGGTTGATCGCACATCGGGCCGAGTTGGGCGCGGGCCTGTTCATCGACGTTGGCGCCAACTTTGGTTGGTATTCGTGCCTGTTGAATGCACTGGACAAGCAGCGGCACATCCTGGCCTTTGAACCCGAGCAGCGCAACTTTGAACTCTTGAAGCAACAGCTTGCGCTCAACGGCGCGCAGACTGTGCAGGCCTTCAACCTCGGCCTGGGTGCCGAGCCTGGGCACTTGGAAATGTTCAAGTACAAAGATGGCAACAGCGGGCGGCACTCACTGTTGCCCCTGCATGACGGTGAGCGTGTGCGCGTGGACATCGTCACGCTCGACCAACACCTCGACGCGTTGAAATTGGCGCAACAGCCCATCGCACTGATCAAGATCGACATCGAGGGCTATGAATTGTTTGCACTGCGGGGCGCGCAACAGGCGCTGGCGCGGACCCAACGCATCATCTTGGAGTTCTCACCGCACCTGATGCGCCAAGCCCAGCTCAACCCTGATGATCTTTTGAACATCCTGGCGCAGCATGGCTTTTCGGCGGCCGTGTTTGACCACCGGCAGACCGACACACCTCGCACCGTCAGCTTTGACGAACTGCGCGCTCTGGGGCAAAGCGGGCAGCAGTTCGACTTGCTGTTCGAGGCCAAGCGTGCCGACGGTTGACGCACCAAGAGGCCCCTCTGTCTGGGGGCACCCAGTGGGCGGCCCCCAGCGCGCCGCCCCGTAGCGGGAACTGCGGCGCACCTGCCGCCAAAACAATCTCCTTCAACCCAATGCATGTGCTTGGGTCAACGCAACCTCAGGAGATTGAATATGTTCCGTTTCATCACAGCCCTTCTCGTGGCCTTGAGCACCTTTGCGGCGCAAGCCGCCGTGGATGTCAACAAAGCCAGCCAGGCCGACCTTGAAACGCTGCGCGGCGTGGGGCCCAGCCTGTCGGGCAAGATCATCGAAGCCCGCAAGGCCGGTGACTTCAAAAGTTGGGGTGACCTGGTGGACCGTGTTTCAGGCGTGGGTCCGGCCAGTGCGGCCAAGCTTTCGAAGGTCGGTTTGACCGTGGCCGGTTCGGCGTACACAGCAGATGCCACAAGCGGCGCCGCCAAGCCCAAAGCCGAACGCACCACGAAATCGGCGAAGGCCTCAAAGACCTCAGCAGACAAGCACGCAAAAACCAAGAGTGTCGATCAAAGCGGCCGCTAAGCGCTCAACGCTAGAGGGCAGGCGGCCCGTTCAACAGCAATTCCTCATAGCGCTGCCGCATCAATGGCAGCCCGTGTTCTTTCAAGGCTTGATGCCGCGCCGCCTGCCCAAGCCGATTGCTTCTTTCGTTGTCTGACAGCAAGTGCACCAATGCGTTTGCCAATGCGCCCGCATCGTTTTCCGGCACAAGCAGACCGGTCGTGCCCTGCGCCAGCACCTCGCGCACCCCCACCACATCGCTGGCAACCACAGCGCACCCTGCAGCCATGGCTTCCAGCATGGCCAAGGGCATGCCTTCGTAGTGGGTACTCAACAAACCAATGCGGCTGGCCATCAACAGGGCCGGCACATCGGCGCACCGGCCCATGAAAACCACTTGGTTACCCAATCGCAATTCTTCGACCAAGCGCTGCGCCATCGCCAAATGCCGAGCATTACCGTCCCCTGCCAGAAGTAAGCGGTTGGCGAAGCCATGATCCCGCAAAGCAGCCATGGCACGAATGGCGGTGAGGTGGTCCTTCTGGGACGAGAACCGCGCGCACATCACGATGTCGGCCCGGCGCTGCGCAGCAGGTACCTCAGCATGGGCACCGAATCGCTCCAACGCAATGCCGTTGGGAATGCAGCGCACACGCTCGGCGGGAAAGCCCAAATGCAACAGCTGATCTCGCACACCGAGTGAGACACCCACGATGGACTCTGTACGCTGCGCCAGCCACTTCGCCTGCATCAGGCGCGAGCCGCTGTAGCGCTCGCGCGAGTTGTGTTCGACATGAATCAAACGCGGCACGCCCGCCAGCAGCGCCGCATGCCGACCCAGAATGTGTTCTGGGAAGCCATGCGCCACCAACACATCGGGCCGCACGCGCTTGCAGACCCGCGCCAATTGCCAGATGCTGACGGCATTCAACACGCCGCTAACCACTTCCAAAGGCACACCTTTGCTTTTCAGCGCGTCGTAACTTGCCTGCGCTGTCTGCCGCTTGCGGCGCAAGACCAGCAGCGGCTCGATCGCCGGGTTGGCCAGGCTGGCTTGCACCAGGTCAATGGCCACCTGGGTCGCGCCCGACATGCCACCCGTCACAAAGTGAAGGACGCGCAAGGGCCTGTGCGTTATTGCGTTAGGCAAACTCATCGCGTGCCAACAGGCCTTTGGTGCGTCAATTTCCACAGCGCACTTTCCAAGCGGCAACTGAAGCTCATCCACGAGCGGGCGAAGTTGGTGCTGTAGGTGTGTTCGCGCAGATGGCGCGGCCTGCAGTGCCGAAGGCACGTGCGGCGCGTGGGCTGCCGCCAAAAGGTTTCCAGCGCATCACGGATGCGGTCGTGCGAAAAATACTCGGTGACGCGGTTTTGTGGGAACCAAGGCTGGCGCAGATAGTTCAGGTACAGCTCATCGTTACGGTCGACTTCCAGAATGTGGTCGACCAGCGCGTCCAGGCTCTTGAAGCGTTCCGCAACGATGACGCTGTCCGGGTTGAAGTCTTTGGCCAGGGCCGGGTTGCCCCAGTAGATGGGCAGGCTGTTCGCGCTCATGGGTTCGAGCAGCTTTTCCGTGGTGTAGCCCGGTGTCGACGAATTTTCAAACGCCAGGGTGAACTTGTACTGGCGCACAAAGGCCAGCTTGTCTGCGACACGGTAGCCCAGGTTGTTGAAATGCTTGCCGCCCGAGTCCACGCGCTTGCGTGCATTGAGCAGCTTGAACATGCGGTTGCGTTGCGGGCTGCGCGGGTTGGACACCAAGAAATTGCAAAACCGCGTCTTCTCGTACAGCACGGCTTGCGGGTCGTAGTCAGCGCCTTTGATCAAGTCTTCCGGCGTATCGGAATAAAAAAAGTAGACCGGCAGGCGCACATTGCGCGCCTCGCCGGGCATGTGCATGCTGGTGAAGGCCAGGTCGCACTCTTCGAAATCGGGCAGCATGTTCTCGCCCGTGTAGTAAATCTTCGGACCCTGGAACGCCCAATGCGCTTGGCCCCAGTCGGAATACATCAACACGTCGGCCTCACTCAGGTCGCCCACCACCTCAACGTCTGCAAAACGCTGCCATTGGTGCAGCCAGACGTTGTTGTGCGGGTCAAAATCACCCAGTTGGTCCGAGAACGCGATCCTCAACTTTTCCATACCGAACCGTACCAGAGGCCAGATGAATCTCTACCGCGCCTTGCGTCAAGCCACCATCATCAAACACTTGCGTGGCAAGGAGCCGTTTCACTGGGTCAAGCGCAATGCGTCGATCCAGGAGTTCGGCTCGAAGTATGGACGATGGGGCATCGACACCTCCAAGCTGTCAGCCAGCTCGGTCGTCATGACCTTCGGCCTGGGCGACGATGTCACTTTCGAGCGCGCATTGATCGAACGCTTCGGCTGCCAGGTGCATGGGTCTGACCCCACGCCCAACTCCGTGGCCTTCATTCGCAAGACCTTGCAAGATCCAAAAATGCAGGCGCACTTTCACGCCCATGCGGTAGCTTTGATGGACCACGACGGAACTGTGCCCTTTGCGCTGCCGCCGGACGCTGAATCCGTCGCAGTCAGCGCATCCGCTGTTGCAGGCTACGTGCAAGGCAACGATCAAGTTTTTGATGTGCCCTGCATGACCCTGCCCAGTGCGCGCGAAGCTTTTGGTCTTTCCAAGATCGATGTGTTGAAGATGGACATCGAGGGTGCCGAATACCAGGTGATTGCGCAAGCCGTAGCTCGCGGGTGGCTGTCTGATATCTCGCAACTGCTTGTGGAGTTTCACCACTTCCTGCCCAACCTGTCGGTGCAGCAAACCGAGGCGGCTGTGGCCGCGCTGCGCAGCATCGGCTTCGACATCGCATGGATCGGGCGAACCAACCACGAATACCTGTTCACCCGCTCGCTGGCACTGAATTGAGCCGATGACAGAGCCGCTGAAGCTGTACATCAACCTGGCGCGTGATGAAGTACGCGGCCAGGCCATGGCGCATGCCTTCGCGGCTTGCCGTCACCAACCGCAGCGCTTTGCAGCTGTCGACTGGCGCGCGTTGAGCGTGCAAGAGCAGCAGCGGTATTACCGGCCCGACGTTACGCGGCAGCCCTACTTCCGCGCACTCACCGCCGGTGAATGCGGTTGTTATGTCAGCCATTTGGAAATCTGCAGGCTGCTGCTTGCCGGCGACGAAAACTGGGCCCTTGTTTTAGAGGACGACGTGGAACCCCTCAGCCACTTCGACCTGGTGATGGACACCATTAACACCTTGCCGCCCGCTTGGGACATCATCAAATTGATCGGTCGTCGCAAAGACAAACTCATTAACGATCGAGCAGCCGGCCCCGGTGTCCGGTTGGTTCAATACCGCAAAACACCCAACCTCGCCAGCGCCTACCTTGTCAGTCGAGAGGGCGCGAAGAAGCTACTGGCCAGCCGAGTACCCTTTATTCGCCCCATCGACGTGGACATGCGCTGGTGGTGGGAGAACGACCTTCGTGTCTTTGGCCTGATGCCCTACTGCCTGCGGCTTTCACAAACCAGTGACATCAGCAGCATCGGTGAGCGGCGCGGCCAACGCAACTGGAAGTCACGCATGCGCAAATCCACCCAAACGCTGCACTACAACATCGGCGTTTGGACCCACCGCGCCGGCCAGGCGCGGTTTTGGGAACTCATGGCTGGGCGTACCAGCACCTAGGCAAACCCCGCGCGCTGCGGTGGGCCACATTCGTGGCATCCAGGGGGTGCGGGAATTGGGTCGCGAACTCGCGCTGGCTCGAGCGGTCTTTTCGCAGAAAAGTGAACTCCAGCAAAGGCGGCAGTTCATATCCCTTGTAGCGGCGCGTGGCCGTCCAGTTGTTCACGTGCGCGTGAACCAGGTCGAAATCTTTCAACACCTTGTGGAAGGCCAGGTTGATGAGTTCGAATCCGCGCTTCTCGGCCAAATCGTTGAGGCCATGAAATTCGATGACCAAGATGCGAAACCGTTTGAGCAGCGCTTCGGAAGCGGACAGCAGCACCGAGTATTCAGCGCCTTCGATGTCCATCTGCAAGATCATGTCGTTGTCGGCAGGCGCATGGCGGTCCACCCAGGCTTGCAAGGTGGTGAAGACGTCGTCGTTTTGAAGCCCAAGAAATTTTTTCTCGAAATGGAACAGCGGATGGTTCAGCGGCGCTTGCTCTACCGAATAGTCCGCCATGAAGCTGCGGATGCCGCGCGCCGTCAAGGCCATCTCAAAGTCAGCCGTGGTGGACACACCGGGCGAAAAGCAGGTAGTCACACCATCAAGATCGTTAGGCACCAAATAGCCGCCATCTGCCCCGGCGCCAACACGAATCAAAGCGTGCTCGGTTTTCACAGGCCAGGCCGCGCGCAAAAAGCGACCCAAGTCCGCGGGCGCGGTGCTCTTGGTCAGGCGCGTAGCGCCCGTGAGCAGCGTTTGGTTGATGAAGTCACGTGCTTTCACGGCTGCGCCTCCGCCACTTCGTACACCACCTGCGCTTGCCCACCCTGCGCCACTTGTCGCCAGCGCGCCAGCGCTTCATCGCACGGCCAGAAGCGGGCCTCTTCGCCAAGGTCGAGTTCAGCCGAGGCCAAAGACCGTTGCAGAAGAATTCGAATACCCAAGCCCTGCACCAGCTCGCCATGCTCGGTTTCCCGGCGCTTGACCGGCCAGGTTTTCAGCACATCTTCCACCGGCGGCAGGCCGTTGCCCACCGCCACAGCCAAGTAGCGGCCGAACCGCGCGCGCGCTGATGGCAAGTCCCAGACTTGCTGAATATTGAAGCGCAGGCCGCCACTAAAACGGTCGAGCTGCACCTTGCCCTGCGCGATGAGCAGCGCATCATCAGTGAGCAGTTCGCGCTGCGCGTCAAGCAATGTTTCGTTGTTGATAACGGCCTCGATGGAATCAGTGCCATCGTCCAGGCGAAAGATGGCGGCACGCCCACGCTGGCCGTTAATCACCTTGAGCCCGCCCACGATGCCGGCCAGCAATTGCGGCTCGCGTGAATCAGCCAAATCGGCCATGCGCTTGCGCACAAAGCGGCGCACTTCAGGGCCATGTTCGTCAAACAAGTGGCCGGAGAGGTAAAAGCCCAGCGCGGCCTTTTCCAACATCAGCCGGTCACGCAGGCCCAGCGGCTCGGCATGGGCCAGCGCAGGTTCTTGCGTGGACGAACCGTGCGCGTCCGGCTCATCGGGACCGAAGTCAAACAAGCCACCCTGCAACGCATTCACATCTTGTGCATCGGCCCAGTCGATGGCCAATGAAACGCTGGCCAGCGCGCTGGCGCGGTCAGCATGCAGGGCATCAAAGGCGCCGGCCTTGATCAAGGCTTCAACCACGCGCTTGTTGACGCGCTGGCGGTCCACGCGCGCACAAAAATCGAACAAGCTGCGGAAGGGTCCACCGCCCTTGCCTTCGTGATCTTGCGTGCCCTCGCGCGCAGCAACGATGGCCTCAATCGCGCCCTGGCCGGTGCCTTTGATGGCGCCCAGGCCATAACGAACCAGCTTGTCGTTGACGGGCTCGAAGCGCCACACACCGCGGTTGACATCGGGCGCTTCAAACGCCACGTCAAAGCTCTTGGCATCTTCCAACAGCACGCGCAACTTGTCGGTGTCGTCCATTTCCACCGTCATGTTGGCGGCGTAAAACTCCGCCGGGCAGTGCACCTTGATCCAGGCCGTGTGGTAAGCCAGCAGCGAGTAAGCAGCGGCGTGGCTTTTGTTGAAGCCATAGCCCGCAAACTTCTCCATCAAGTCAAAGACTTCGTCGGCCTTTTCGGCACTGATGTTTTGCTTGGCCGCCCCTTCGCGAAAGATGCCCCGGTGCTGCGCCATCTCTTCAGGCTTTTTCTTGCCCATAGCGCGACGCAGCATGTCCGCGCCGCCCAGGGAGTAGCCACCCATCAACTGCGCCGCCTGCATCACCTGTTCTTGGTAAACAAAAATGCCGTAGGTTTCGGCCAACACCTTCGCAAGCAGCGGGTGCGGGTAGTCGATGGTTTCTTTGCCATGTTTGCGCAGGCAGAAGCTGGGGATGTTCTCCATCGGTCCTGGACGGAACATCGCATTCAATGCGATCAGGTCTTCCAGGCGGCTGGGTTTGGCGTCGCGCAACATGCGCTGCATGCCGCCCGATTCAAACTGGAAAATCGCCTCGGTACGCCCCTCGGCAAACAGCCTGTAGACCTTGGTGTCGTCCAGCGGCAGGCTTTCGTAGGCAAAGTCTTCGCGACCTTTGCGGCGTGCGCGTATGAAGTCTTTGGCCAGCTCCAGAATGGTCAGTGTGGCCAGGCCTAAGAAGTCAAATTTCACCAGGCCGATGGCTTCGACATCGTCCTTGTCAAACTGGCTCACCGCGCTGTCGCTGCCGGGCTGCTGGTACAGCGGGCAGAAGTCGGTGATCTTGCCTGGCGCAATCAACACGCCGCCAGCGTGCATTCCGACGTTGCGCACCATGCCTTCGACTCGCGCGGCCAGCGCCAACAGCTCGGCCACTTCTTCTTCAGCCGCTTCGCGTTGCTCCAGCTCAGGCGCTTCTTTGCGCGCATAGATCACGCCGTCTTCGGGCTTCTCGGGCACTTTGGCCAGCGTCACCGTTTTGCCCGGCGGCGCTGGAATGAGTTTAGCGATGCTGTCCACGTGGCCGTAGCCCATGCCTAACACACGACCCACGTCGCGCAGCGCGGCTTTGGCGGCCATGGTGCCGAAGGTGGCAATTTGGCTCACGGCGTCGCGGCCGTATTTATCTTTCACATAGTCGATGACACGGTCACGGTTGCCTTGGCAGAAGTCGATATCAAAGTCGGGCATCGACACCCGTTCAGGGTTCAGGAAGCGCTCAAACAGCAGGTTGTATTGAAGCGGGTCCAGGTCTGTGATGCCCAGCGAATAAGCCACCAGCGAACCCGCACCAGAACCCCGCCCAGGCCCAACCGGGCAGCCGTTGTTCTTGGCCCAGTTGATGAAGTCGCCCACGATGAGAAAGTAGCCAGGGAAGCCCATCTTCAAGATCGTGGTGATCTCAAATTCCAGGCGCTCGACATAGGTGGCCTTCACAGCCTCACGCGCACCCACTTCAGGGAAAAGCTGTTGCAGCCGCTTGTCCAAGCCTTCAAGAGACAAGGTTCGGAAGTAGGCTTCGATAGGCATGGGTGTGCCATCGGCCTGCAAAGGCGTTGGGAAGTTAGGCAACTGCGGTTTGCCAAGTTCCAGCTTGAGCGCGCAGCGGCGCGCAATTTGAATGCTGTTGGCAATCGCGCTGGGCACGTCTGCAAACAGCGCTTCCATCTGCGCCTGGGTTTTGAAGTGTTGGTCGGGCGTAAAGCGCTTGACACGTCGCGGGTTGGCCAGCGTTTCACCTTCGGCGATGCATACCCGTGCCTCATGCGCCTCGAAGTCGTCGGGCTGCAAAAACTGCATCGGGTGCGTGGCCACCACGGGCAATTGCAGTTGCGCGGCCAGCGCGACGCTACCGCGCACCAGCGCCTCTTGGCCCGGCAGGCCGGCGCGTTGAAGCTCAAGATAAAAGCGGTTGGGAAACTGTGCCGCAATGCGCGTGGCCACCGCACCAGCGCGCGTGGCGTCACCCGCCAGCAGGGCTTGCCCCACCGCGCCTTGTTCGGCACCGGAAAGCGCGATCAAACCGGCGCCGCGTTCATCAAACCACTCCCACCGTACCCAAGCTTGGGCGCGTTGCACGTTCTGTGTCCAGGCGCGCGCCAGCAGCTCACACAGGTTCAAATAGCCCTGTGTGCTTTGCGCCAGCACCAGCAAGCGGCTGGGGCTCTTGTCGCCTGGCTCGGGCTGCATCCACAGGTCGGCACCGATGATGGGTTGCACGCCTTGGCTGCGACAGGCCTCATAGAATTTCACCGCGCCAAAGAGATTGGCCAGGTCGGTAATGGCCAGTGCGGGCTGGCCGTCTGCTGCGGTGGCTTCGGTCAAACCGTCAATGCGCAAAGCGCCATCGACGACTGAATATTCGGTGTGCGCGCGCAGGTGTACAAAGGCCATGAAAGGCATTGTAGGCAGCCCTCTCCAATGGGCTGCGTGAGCGCACTTCTACAATTTCTCTTGCGGTACTTCGCGGCGGACGCCGCAAAACACGAATGAACAAACCATGATGACCGGCGTGATGCGCAAACTGGTCGGCTTGCTGCTGATCGTGACCGCTGGCTTCATCGCTTTCACGCGCTATGAAGACCGGCCGGTGGAAGCGCTGGTGCCGCGCTGGGCGCAGCCGCCCAGCGAATTCATGGAAGTGAAGGGTCAGATCGTGCACCTGCGCGATGAGGGTCCGCGCACGGACGAAGTACCTTTGGTCTTGATCCACGGCACCGGCGACAGCCTGCACACCTGGGAAGCTTGGGTGCAAGCGCTGAAGAGCCAACGCCGCGTTATCCGATTTGACCTGCCTGGTTTCGGCCTCACCGGCCCCTTTGCGGGCAGCTACACGCCAGACGACTACCGTGGCGACACCTACGCGCGATTCGTGGTGGACTTGCTGGACCAGCTGAAGGTGCAGAGAGCCGTGTTGGCCGGCAATTCACTGGGCGGTGAAGTGGCTTGGCGCACCGCCGTGCTGGCACCGGAGCGCGTGGAGCGCTTGATTCTGGTGGACGCCTCCGGCCCGCCTTTCACGCCTGAAGCCATTCCACCTGGCTTTGCAGCGGCGCGCGTTCCGGTCATCAACCGACTGGGCGAACACCTCTTGCCGCGCTTCATGGTCGTGGCTACCTTGCACAGCGTTTATGGTGACCCACAGAAGGTGACCGAAGCGCTTGTGGACCGCTACTTCGACATCACGCTGCGCGAAGGCAACCGCCGTGCGCTGAACCAACGTCTGAAGTTGATCGAGAGCGATCTGCAGCCGGAGCTGATTCAACGCGTTAGACAGCCCACGCTCATTCTCTGGGGCGAGCGCGACCGCCTCATTCCGCCGGCCACCGCGCAGGTCTTTGCCCAAGCCATTGCGGGCAGCCAAGTGGTCATCCTGCCAGGCTTGGGCCACGTGCCACACGAAGAAGACCCAGTCGCCAGCCTGGCGCCTGTCAAGCGGTTCTTGGGGATCAGCGAGCGCTGAGCACTGCGCGCTGACGCCCCCAGTTCAGGGCGCCAAATCAAACACCAACACCTCCGCCCCACGCCCGCTCTCCACGCTCAGCATCGTCTCGCCGCGCAACGTCAACGCATCGCCTGCTTGAAGCGCCTGCTCGTTGACCTGCAGCTCGCCTTTGATCAGGTGAACGTAAACAGGCCTTGCCGGGTTCAGTGGCAAACGCTGGGCCTCTGCGCCGTCAAACAGCCCCGAATACAAGCGCGTATCGGCCCGAACGGTGACCGAACCTTCAGCGCCGTCCGGTGACGCCACCAGCGCCAACCGGCCGCGCTTGCGCGCAGGTTCAAACATTTTTTGCTCGTAGCCTGGCTCACCACCCGGCGCATCGGGCAGCAGCCAGATCTGCAGGAAGTGCGTGGGCTGGTCCTTGGCGTGGTTGAACTCGCTGTGCCGCACGCCCGTGCCGGCGCTCATACGCTGCACTTCACCGGGCACGATGCTGCTGGTATTGCCCATGCTGTCCTGGTGCGCCAGCGCGCCTTCCAGCACGTAGCTGACGATTTCCATGTCTCGGTGGCCGTGCGTGCCGAAGCCGGTACCGGGGGCAATGCGGTCCTCATTGATGACGCGCAGGTTGCCCACACCCATGTGGGCCGGGTCTTGGTAATCGGCGAATGAAAAGCTGTGCCAGCTGTCCAGCCAGCCATGGTCGGCGTGGCCGCGGTCTTGCGCTTTGCGAAGGGTGAGCATGGTGAACTCCTGGTGAGCTTGAAGTGTTGCAGCCTTTCACGGCCAACGGGCGCTGTGTACTTGAACGCGCTGTTCAAGCCGATTGAAGACAATAGTGGCATGACCGAACGCCGCAACGTCTTGACCCCCGAAGCCCTGGCCATGATGGACACCATCGCGCGCACCGGCAGTTTTGCCGCCGCCGCGCGCGAGCTGGGCAAGGTGCCATCGGCCCTGACCTACAACGTGCGGGCTTTGGAAGACGCGCTGGACGTGCTGCTCTTCGACCGCAGCTCGCGCCAAGCACAGCTGACGGCTGCCGGCACCGAACTGCTACACGAAGGGCGCCGCTTGCTGCAGGAAATGGATGCCGTGGCCAACCGCGTGCAGCGCGTCGCTGGCGGTTGGGAAGCCACTTTGTCCATCAGCGTGGACGACATCATCGACACCACCACCCTCATGGAATTGGTCGAAGCCTTTTGTGGGCTGTGCCAAGGCGAGGCAGTGGGCCAGCGCCACGCCACCAGGCTGCGCCTGCGCACGGACGTGATGTCTGGCACCTGGGAAGCCCTGGTGACCGGCCAAGTGGACCTGGCCATCGGCGTGCCAGGCACCTTGGCCAACCCCGGCAAGATCGAGGTGCAGCCTTTGGGTCAGCTGCCTTTCATCTTTTGCGTCGCGCCGCACCACCCGCTGGCCCAAAGCACCGAGCCCATTGAACCCGACCAGTTGGTGCGCCACCGTGCCATCGCGGTGGCCGACACCGCGCAACGCATGGCGCCCATGACAGTGAATATGTTGCCAGGCCAGGACGTGCTCACCGTGCCCAGCATGCAACTGAAGTTGAAAGGACTGCTGCGCGGCCTGGGCTGTGGGTACCTGCCCGAAACCCTGGCTCGCCCCCATCTCGTAGCGGGCCATTTGGTTGCCCCGTCCATCACCGCCGAAAGCCCCAGTGCAAGCGTGCACTACGCCTGGCGCGCCGAGCGTGGGCCGCTGGGCCTGGGCAAGGCCTTGAAGTGGTGGCTGGAACAACTGGAGAGCCCGGCGACACGGCGGGCGTTGTTGGACCGGCAAGGGCGCAGCTAGAAGCGTCACGTCACGGCCTGTCTCGCACTTTCGCGGCCGCTCTTCCCGCGCATTCAAGATCACCATGCCCTACACCGGCCGCTTCGCCCCTTCCCCCACAGGCCCGCTGCACGCGGGTTCCGTGGTGGCTGCGCTGGCCAGTTGGTTGGACGCTCGGGCGGCCGGCGGGCGCTGGCTGGTGCGTTTGGAAGATGTCGATGCACCGCGCTGCTCCGCTGCGGCCGCGCAAACCATCTTGCGCCAGTTGGCCGACTTGGGCCTGATCGCGGACGAACCGCCCGTGTGGCAGTCGTCTCGTTCAGCGCTCTATCAGGCGGCGGCCGATCAGTTGCTGCGCTCAGGCGACGCTTACCCCTGTGGCTGCACACGCGCCTCCATCAGCCGGACATTGGCGGAACGCGGCATTGCGCACCAGCGTGAAGCCGAACAGGTTTACCCCGGCACCTGCCGCCAGGGCTTAAACGGCCGGCCCGCGCGAGCGCTGCGCTTGCGCGCCTGCGATGCTGAAGCTGGCGACATCAACATCGAATGGGACGACCTGCGCTTAGGCGCTCAGGTCCAGAACGTCACTCGAGCCGTTGGCGACTTCGTGATTCACCGCGCCGATGGCCTGTGGGCCTACCAGCTGGCGGTCGTGGTGGACGACGCAGCCCAGGGCGTCACACACGTCGTGCGTGGCGAAGACCTGGCCGATAACACGCCCCGGCAAATTCTGTTGCAGCAGCGCTTGGGCCTGCCCCGGCCGGTGTACCTGCACACGCCGCTGGTGCTGGGCGAAGACGGGCACAAGTTGTCCAAACAGAACGGCGCGCTAGCGGCGCCAACTGCAAGCAAAGCTGAAGCGGTAGCCACTTTGGCCCAGGCCGGCGCTGTGCTGGGCCTGCGTGTGGCAGCAACCACTCACACTGAATGGTTGGCAGAGGCTGTGCGGCAATGGCCGACAATGTCGCGCTTCATCGTTGGTAGCCAAGACAAGAAAGACTGAGATTCATGAGCATGATCACCACGCCCTCAGGGCTGCAATACCAAGACACCGTGGTTGGCGCTGGCGCAACCGCCGTTGCCGGTAAACGCGTGCAAGTGCACTACACCGGCTGGCTGTGGCAAGACGGCCAGCAAGGCCGAAAATTCGACTCCAGCAAAGACCGGGGCACGCCGTTTGCATTCCACCTCGACGGCGGCGAAGTCATCGGCGGCTGGGACGAAGGCGTGCAGGGCATGCAGGTGGGCGGCACGCGCGTGCTCATCATCCCGCCTGAGTTGGGCTATGGCGCGCGCGGCGCAGGCGGCGTGATTCCGCCCAACGCCACGCTGAAGTTTGAGGTGGAGCTGCTGGGGGTTTAAGCCCGCAGCAGCCCCAAGGCCAAGGCGCTCAACGCGCCGGGCGCGGCCCGTAAGGTTTGCGAGCCGGGCCACCAGCAGCAGGACGCGGGCCGGCTGGCTTTTTGTCAAAACCGGCGTGGCTGCGTTCAGGTTTGCCGAAGCCACCAGCTTCACGCTCGGGTTTGCCGAAGGCCGGTTTGCCAAAGCCAGGCTTGCCGAAAGCGGGTTTGCCGAATGCAGGTTTTGCAAAGGCTGGTTTGCTGAAGGCCGGTTTGTCAAACGACGGCTTGTTGAACGGCGAGACGTCTTGCGGTGCACGGTCGTCACGTTGGCCTTCAAAGCGGCCGTGGCTGGCGTGATGGTGCCCGGGGCCACCGCGGTGGCCAAAGCTCTGGCGCGGCTCGTGGCCGCCGAAGCCACCAAATCCACCCGCACCTGCGCCATGGCGGTGGCCGCCTTTGAAGCCGCCGCTCTTGAAGCCTTTGCTCGGACCGCGCGGCCCTTCGGTGGGCTCAGCGCGCTTGGGTTCCAGGCCCGCGATTACAGCCGGAGGAATGCGCTGCGTGGTGAAACGCTGGATGCGCTGCACCATGCCAGCATCGCGCCGCTCGGCCAGCGTTACCGCCAGGCCTGAACGGCCAGCACGACCCGTGCGGCCGATGCGGTGCACATAGTCTTCAGCTTTCATCGGCAAGCCGTAGTTGATGACGTGGCTGATGGTCGGCACATCGATGCCGCGCGCGGCCACATCGGTCGCCACCAGCACCCGCAGTTGGTGCGAGCGCAAGCCTTGCAACACACGGTTGCGCCGGCCTTGCGGCATGCCGCCGTGCAACGATGCCACGGCGTGGCCCATGTCGGCCAGACGGTCAGCCAGCCAATCAGCGTCTCGTTGGGTGCTGGTGAAGATCAGCGCCTGGTCCACTTCCTTCTCAGTCAGGATGTGATCCAGCAGGGCATTCTTGTGCTGCAAGTCGTCAGCCCAGTGCAGGCGCTGCTCGATACCAGCATGGGTGTCGGTGTGCGAAGCCACGTCCACACGCTGCGGGTTCTTCAGCAGCTCTTGCGCCAGACGGCCGACATGGCCGCCAAAGGTGGCACTGAACATCACAGTCTGCCGCTCTTTGGGCAGGTGCTGCGCGATGAAGTTGATGTCGTCAATGAAGCCCATGTCGAGCATGCGGTCGGCCTCATCCAGCACCAGCGTTTCAACGTTAGCCAACACTGCTTTGCCCGACTGCATGTGGTCCATCAAACGGCCGGGCGTGGCGATCAAGATGTCCAGCGGGCCGCTCAACTGGCGCAGTTGCAGGCCATAAGGCACGCCACCCACCACCGTGGCTACGCGCAGACCCCGCACATGGCGACCGTAGGTCATGGCGGCTTTTGAGACCTGGATGGCGAGCTCGCGCGTGGGCACCAGCACCAGTATGCGTGGGCCATGGGCCTGGCCCTTGTCGCGGCGCTTTTCGGGGTCGTTGCGGGCGGCCAGCACGCGGGTCAGCGCGGGCAACACAAACGCTGCGGTCTTGCCGCTGCCGGTGCTGGATGACACCATCAGGTCGTGGCCTTCCAGGGCCGCCGGAATGGCGCGCTGCTGCACCTCAGTGGCTTCGGTGTAGCCGGCTTCGCGCACGGCAGTCAAGAGGGATTCGTGCAGGTTCAGGGTATCGAAACTCATGATCAAAGTTCTTTCTCAGTAGCCATCAAAGGCCAAAGCACGGCGCTGCGCGGCGCAATGAATTGCGCGCATGCAAGTGCCGTCAAGCCTTCGGGCAGGCTCTGCAAGCCATACCGCCGGGCTGCGGGGTCAAGTCACCGGTAGAGCGAATCAATCGCTGAGCGAAAGCCTGATTGCACCAAGGCAAAGAGGGCAGCGCACCGCTTCGGAAACAGTCAAGGCGACGGCATCGCCGCCGACCGCACCGCTTGCGGGCCACAAAACCTGTGCAGCAAGGCAGAGGTCTTGGGAAAGGTCAGAGGGGATGAACGAAACGGACAGCGCGTGCAATCACGTTAGCTGGCCGAAGCTGCCATTGTATGTGATTTCGGGTTTTCCCGCAGGATCACTCAACTTCTAACCGACCTCAGGCAGCGGTGCGCTGCGCCAACTCGTCCTTCAGCACGCTCAACGCGCGCTCATCAAGCGCCATCAAGGCGCGCCGCAAACCCGCGTCGTGTATCGGCAACGGCGACGCGGCACCGAAGTCACTGAGCACCGCCTGGCCTTCCCCATCAACCAAGATGTTGTGCGCATACAAGTCGCCGTGCAGCAAGCCGCGCTGGTGCAGATGGCCCAGCGCGCTGCCGACGCCCGCTGCAATGCTCAGAGCCTGCGATGCATGGAAGCGAACCTCAGGCCCGTAAACATCGCGGGTGCAACTGGCCAGACTGGGTGGGCCAGCCAGGTTACGCAGGCTTGGGGGCATGCGCGCCATCACAAGGCCCTGCTGCCCTTGTGGATGGCCAACCACCTGTCCCAACACCGCCGCGAGCTTGGGGTGATTTCCGGCAGCCAGGCAGGCCGCCATCTCGCTGCGCGGCAAGCCGTCGCTGGTGATGGCGCCTTTGAACAGCTTCACAGCCACCTCGCGGGCCGCGCTGGGCTGTTCTGACGATGCGGACGACCCAGACGCGCCCGACGCCGCTTCCGCTTCACACCATTGCGCGGCATGAATGGTGCCGCTGGCGCCCTCGCCCAGCCTTTCGCCCATTCGCAAGTGCCGCCAGTGGATGCCATTCGCCGCTTCAAAGTCAACGGCTGCCTCCTGCTGCTGCGCCTGCCAGCGTTCGCTGAACGGGTTGGCGGCGTAGGCCAGCCAGCTCAAGCGCGGCAGTTGCAGCAGCCATGCGGGCAAGGCATCGTCCACCTGTTCGAAGGCGTTAGCTGAAAGA
Source organism: Rubrivivax sp. (assembly GCA_965249635.1). Classification (GTDB taxonomy): domain Bacteria; phylum Pseudomonadota; class Gammaproteobacteria; order Burkholderiales; family Burkholderiaceae_C; genus Rubrivivax. The sequence goes on from OZ252249.1 coordinate 3,098,765, forward strand.
CGAAGCAACTCCAGGCTTGTGCAAGCAGCCAGGCTTGAAGGCCAACGGTGCAGGCGGTTGCCAGCCAACATCAATTTTTGCAGGCGGGTGCACCGGCCCAGGCTTTCAGGCACCGCCTCAAGCGCGTTGTCGGTCAGGATCAACCAGCGCAGGCGGGGCGGCAGCGCTTGCGCACCAAGTTTGGCGATGCGGTTGGCTTTGAAACCCACCATTTCCAGCGCAGGGCACCGGCCCAAGACCTCGGGCACTTCAGTGAACGGGTTGTCCGAACAAAACAGCACCTTCAGGCGATGCAGCCGGTCAAAGTCGTCCGGCAGGCTGTCCAGCACATTGCCGGAAAGGTCCAGAATTTCCAGCGTGTTGGCTTGGTCAAAAACCTCACGCGGCAGGCTGCGCAGGCCTTGGTGGCGCAGGTCGAGACGACTGCTCATGCTTGCGGGCTCGCCTGGCTCAAGATGTTCTCAACTTTTCATGCCTGCTGTTTGCCCAAGCGGCTTGCCCGGGCGTTCAGGCAACCATTGTCCCTTGGCGCCCACAGCCTTCGCAGCGGCGGCGTTGAAGCTTCAAAGGCGAATTGCGTGCGCCTGTTCACACCAGCAAGGCTGCGCTTACCTGAATCAAGGGCCTGCGCTGCGGGCGAGCAAGCCGCTAACATTAAAAACCGTCTGCCACACACAGGCCGCGCGCTCCGTGCGGCTTCAATACCATGCCGAATCGCCGCTTCGCCCTCACCACCCTTGCCCTCACTGCCTCGCTACTGGCTGCACCCGCTTGGTCCCAGACGGTTGAACGTTGCAGCCGCGAACTTGGAACGCTTGCCGTCGCCGAGCCTCAATCGCACTACATCGCGGGCTTGGCGCGCTACGGGCTGGGATCGCCCACAGCCATGCTGCGGATGATCGTGCAGGAGTCGGGCTGCTTCGCGGTGGTCGAACGGGGCGTGGCGATGCAAAACCTGCAGCAAGAACGCGCCTTGGCCCAAAGTGGCCAACTGCAGCAAGGATCGAACGTGGGCGGCGGGCAGATGGCTGCCGCTGATTTTGTGATGACGCCGGCGGTGCAGTTTGCCGACAGCACTGGAGGCGTGGGCGGCGTGGTGGGTGGTCTGCTCAGCCGAGCCGGTGGTGTGCTGGGACACCTGGGTGGTTTGGCAGGCGGCGTGAAGTTCAAAGAAGCGGAAACCACACTGTTGGTGGCCGATGTGCGCTCGAGCATTCAGGTGGCCAGCGCCGAAGGCAAAGCCAGCAAGATGGACTTCAGTTTGGGCGGCTGGGGTTGGGGCGGCCTGGGTTGGGCGGCTGCCGGCGGCTACAGCAAGACACCCGAAGGCAAATTGATCGCCGCCAGCCTGCTGGACAACTTCAACCGAATCGTGGTGCAAGTTCGCGACAAGCCCAACCTGGTGCGCAACAACGTGCAGGCCAGCCAACAAAACGCAGCGCTGGCAACACCGGCTACACCGACCACGGGTGCCGCGCCAGCCGCAGCCGCGATGCGTCCCATCCAGGCGCCGCTTGCACCTGCGGCTCCGATGTCAGCAGGTGGTGCAATGTTGTCCGCCGCGTTGGTGGGCGCTTACAGCGGCCAGTTCACCGGGGCCGATAGCGGCATCTTCATGGTGGTGGTCAACCCGGACGGCGCTGTCAGCGGTACGGGCCAAAGTGCAGCCGGCGTAGCCTTCAAGGTGATGGGCATGGTGGCCGCCAACGGCAGCGTGGTGCTGACCAGCATGGGGCAAGCCGGAACTTCGCAATTTTCAGGGCTCATCGGCAGCGACGGCACCCTGGCAGGAACATGGCGCACGACAAACGGCTCTGCCGTGGGTCAATTCCAGGGTCAGAGAGCTCAGTAAGCCATCGCCCTGGGCAGCCGCGCCTCAAACCGCCAACAGATGCGTGCGGTAGTGCAGCAGCTCGTCGATGGACTCGTGGATGTCTGCCAGCGCCGTGTGCGCCTGGGCCTTTTTGAAACCTTCCATGGCTGCAGGCTTCCATCGCCGCGCCAGCTCTTTGAGCGTGCTCACGTCCAAGTTTCGGTAGTGGAAAAACGCCTCCAGTTTGGGCATGGTGCGCGCCATGAAGCGGCGGTCCTGGCAGATGCTGTTGCCACACATCGGGCTCTTGCCTTTGGGAACGTACTGCTGCAAAAAAGCAATCACTTGGGCTTCAGCGGCGGCTTCGTCAAAGCTTGAGGCCTTGATGCGCTCCACCAGGCCGCTTTTGCCGTGGGTGTTTTTGTTCCAGGCGTCCATGCCGTCCAGCACTGCGTCGCTTTGATGAATGGCGAACACTGGACCCTCAACGCGCACGGTGATTTGCGGGTCGGTCACGACCACTGCAATTTCGATGATCCGGTCGGTGTCGGGATACAGGCCCGTCATTTCCAGGTCGATCCAGACCAGGTTGTTCTCGCTACGGGCCAAGAGGCTGGCGCTGGCTTGCGTTGTCATGCTTGATTTTTCCCTTTTGTGCCCTGATGTGTTGTGTGCAGCCGAAACCACAATTCGAGATTGAATTGTGCCTGCCACCTACACTGCGCCACTGATGAATGCACTGAACCTTTCTCTGGCTTTTGCCCTGGCCGTGGCTGCGTGGCTCGCCGTTCAGCTTTGGCTGGCCACGCGCCAAATGCGCCATGTCGCGCATCACCGCGCTGCAGTACCCGCCCGTTTTGCAAGCAACGTGAGCTTGCAGTCGCACCAAAAAGCGGCCGATTACACGCTGGTCAAGGGCCGTTTCGGCCTGCTGCAAATGGCCTTTGGCGCAGCCCTGTTGCTGGTTTGGACGCTGCTGGGTGGGCTGGACACGCTGAACAACGCCGTGCTCGAAGCCGTACAACCACGCTGGGGCAACATGGCTTATCAGTTGGCCCTGGTGGCTGCGTTTGCGCTGATCGGCAGTGTGCTGGACCTGCCCTTCGAAGCCTGGCGCACCTTCCGAATTGAACAGCGCTTTGGTTTCAACCGAATGACCCTGGGCCTGTGGGTCGCTGATCTGTTCAAAGGTCTGCTGGTGGGCTTGCTGGTCGGCGCGCCGCTCCTGGCCTTGGTGTTGTGGCTGATGGGCGCGGCCGGGCGCTGGTGGTGGCTGTGGGCCTGGGGCGCGTGGATGGCCTTCAATCTGCTGTTGCTGGTGATCTATCCCACGCTGATCGCACCGATCTTCAACAAGTTCAAGCCACTGGACGATGAGTCGCTTAGGGCGCGTGTTCAGGCCCTGATGACCCGTTGCGGCTTCGCCGCCAAAGGCTTGTTTGTGATGGATGGCAGCCGCCGTTCAGCGCATGCCAATGCCTACTTCACGGGCTTGGGCGCCGCCAAGCGGGTGGTCTTCTACGACACCTTGCTGGCTCGTCTGACCGCAGGTGAAGTGGAAGCCGTGCTCGCGCACGAACTGGGGCACTTCAAACACAAGCATGTGCTCAAGCGCATTGTTTCGATCTTCGCTTTGAGCTTGGCAGGGCTGGCGCTGTTGGGCTGGCTCAGTAGCCAAAGTGCTTTTTATGCCGGCCTGGGTGTGCAACCCAACATGGCTGCGCCCAATGACGCACTGGCACTGCTGCTGTTCATGTTGGCCTTGCCGCCATTCACCTTTTTCATTGCGCCTTTGATGGCGCAGGTGTCACGTCGCCACGAGTTTGAAGCCGATGCTTATGCCTGCGCGCAGGCCAACGGCCACGACTTGGCCCAGGCGCTGCTGAAACTGCACGAAGACAACGCGGCCACGTTGACACCGGACCCGCTGTACGTACGCTTCTATTACTCGCACCCGCCCGCCACGGAACGGCTTGCGGCCTTGCCAGCTTGATTGCATGCATGAAGAGACCTGAGCATGAGTACCAGCGTTTGAGCACCAAGCTTTGAGCCAGACTGCCGACCCGCAAATTGGCCTGGTAGTCGCCGCACACGGGCGCCACTTGGTCGTGCAGACACCTGAAAAAAGACGCGTCTTGTGCCATCTGCGCGGCAAAAAAACAGATGCGGTGGTGGGTGACCGTGTGCGCTGGCAAGTCACAGGCGACGAAGGCGTGGTGGAACAAGTGGAGCCGCGCCGCAACCTGCTGCATCGCCAGGACGAGTGGCGCAGCAAGTCGTTCGCCGCCAACCTCGACTCGTTGTTGATTCTCGTGGCCGTGGAGCCGCCGTTCAGCGAGTCACAGCTCAGCCGCGCCTTGATTGCTGCGGCCAGTGCGGGCGTGCCGGCCTGGATAGGCCTGAATAAGATTGACTTGCCCAGCGTGGCCGCTGCGCGCGAGCGGCTGAAGCCCTACAGCGCCATGGGCGTTGATGTGGTGGAGTGCGCCATCAAAGCCCAACCCAACGAATCCCGCGAAGCCTTGTGGCCGCGCCTGCATGGCCGCACCACACTGGTGCTGGGCCCCAGCGGCATGGGCAAGAGCACGCTCATCAACCGATTTGTGCCCGAAGCAGCGGCGCAGGTGGGCGAAATTTCAACGGCCTTGAACGCCGGGCGGCACACCACCACCACCACCACCTGGTACGCATTGGGTGACGATGCGGACGCAGGCGCACTGATCGACTCTCCAGGGTTTCAGGAGTTTGGCCTGCGCCACATCGAATCCACCGCGCTGGCCAGCCTGATGCCCGATCTGAATGCGCACCTGGGCGCTTGCCGCTTCTACAACTGCACCCACCGCCACGAGCCAGGCTGCAGCGTGCGCGCTGCTGCCGAGCGCGGAGATATTGCGCCCAGCCGCTGGCGCATCTATGGTGAGTTGTTTGAGGAACTATCGAGCAAACGCTACTGAGAAGGTTTACCCCACGCGGCAGCCAACGCCGGGCGAATCAAATGACGCTGGCCAGAGTCAACAAGGCCAAAAGCAGCATCCACAGAATGACTGAGCGCCAGACCAGCGCTACCATGCTCATCAAGTGGCCTGTTTGAGCCGGCATGCCCGCTGTTGAGCCCTCGGCGCTGTTGATATCGGGTGCATCGCCATCGTTAAAGCTGCGTGCACGGTCGGGCGTGACGCCAGCAGGCGCACTGCCGCCCAACTGCACACCCACCGCACCCGCTGCCGAGGCCAGGATGATGCCTTCGTTGGCGTACCGCCACAGCACGGCGTCGCGGCGCCAGCTATTGACCGCTTCTTCAAAATTGCCCACCACCGCAAAACCAAAGGCAGTCATGCGGGCGGGCACGAAGTCCAGCACTTCAAAAGCTGCTTGCACACGCTGCTTCAAGCCCTGGTTCAAGGGCGCGTCGAGCGTCGGCTGCCGATAGGACCAGTGCCGTTTCACGTAGTCCGCCATGCGGTACAGCACGGCGCCCGCTGGTCCGAGACCCAATGCCGACAGCAAGACGAACCAAAAGAACACGCCAAACACATGGCGATGCGCGGCCAGCAGCGAATGCTCAATCACATGGCGCAGCAGTTCGGTACGCGGCAGTTCGCTGGCATCCAAATGGCGCCACTGGGCCAGAAGGCTGCGTGCCTGGTTGTCGTCACCACGCTCCAGCGCATCTCGAATGCCCGTAAATTGGAAGCTGAACTGCCTGAATCCCAAGGTGACGTAGAGCACCGCCACATCCAGCACCAATGCCGCCAGAAGGCTGTAGCGCTGCAACAGCAGGTAGACACCCGCTACGGCGACTGCCGGGCCCACCACCGACAGGCCCCAAACCAACCAAGCGTGATGGGCACGGCCCGCGTCGAAATTGCGGCCTACCCATTCCACCCAAGCGCGCAAGCCGTTTTGGACAAGGTTTTCGCGCGGCATAGGCCGCAGCTGTTCCAACACCAGCGCAAGAAGTACGGCAAAAAAGCTCATCGGGCGCGATCATAGCCAGCGCGGGCTGGCACCTGGGATCGCAGCTTGGGGGGCATGGCGGCGCAGTCCGCGCAACGCGCGAACGCTATGCGGCCAAGAAGCAGTAGAAGTTGCGCAACATGGCAGCCGTCGCGCCCCAGATGAAGTATTCACGCTGGGCGCCGTGCCAAGGCATGGACAAAAACTGATGCTGTCCGCCGTCGTACTCGAAGCGGTGGCGCCGGTGATTGGCCGGTGTCATCAAAAACTGCAAAGGAACCTCAAACGCCTCAGCAACTTCGAAAGTATCCAAGCTCAGTTCGAAGGGTGGCCGCACCAAAGCTACCACCGGCGTCACGACGTAGTTCGTCACTGTGGTGTAGCTGGGCAGGCAGCCGATGATCTCGATGCGCTCACGCGTGAGGCCGACTTCTTCTTCGGTCTCTCGAAGAGCAGTAGCGACGGCATCGCCGTCGCCAGGGTCGCGCCTGCCGCCGGGAAAGCTGATCTGCCCGGCATGGTTGTTGAGGTGTTCAGTGCGCTGTGTCAGCAGCACCTGCAGGCCGTCCGGGCGCATCACCAAGGGCACCAGCACCGAGGCTTCGGCGGGAGATCGCCCTTCGAACAGGCCACCGTCGCCTTGCAACTCGGCTTGCCACCGAGGTGGCTGCGCGAAACGCGCGCGCAAAGCCTGCGTTTGCAATAAATCGGCAGCCACCGGCGGCAGATGTGCGTCGGTGCCTATCACAGGCACCGCGCCGGGGTTGGTAATGCGCGGGCGGCGCGGGTTCAGGACAGCTTGGCCTTGATCCGGGCCGATTTACCGCTGCGCTGACGCAGGAAGTACAGCTTGGCGCGGCGCACATCACCGCGGCGCTTGACTTCGATGCCGGCGATCAACGGGCTGTAAAGCTGGAAGGTGCGCTCGACGCCTTCGCCGCTAGACACCTTGCGCACGATGAAGCTGGAGTTCAGACCGCGATTGCGCTTGGCAATGACCACGCCTTCGTAGGCCTGCACGCGCTTGCGTGTGCCTTCAACCACGTTGACGCTGACGATGACGGTATCGCCAGGCGCAAATTCAGGAATCTTCTTGCCCAGGCGAGCAATTTCTTCCTTTTCGAGCGTTTGAATCAAGTCCATGAGAGTTCATCCGCGGTCGTGCCCGGGCGGGTTTATGAAGGTGCGGCTCGTCACGCACAAGAAGCGCACACAGCGCGTTGGGCGCTTGGTGTGGTGCTCTGTGCCATGCATGTTGAGCAGCGGTTATTCCCGGCAGAGGACCGCAAAACCTGTGATTATAGGGGCAAACGCTAGGCGCTCGCAGCCGGCAAGCCCTTCAAAAACGCTTCGTCTTGTTTGCTCAATTTGCCGTCGGCACGTGCCTGGGCGATCAGGTCCGGCCGACGCAGCGCCGTGAGTTCCAGCGAGCGCTCGCGGCGCCAGCGCTGGATGTTCCCATGGTGCCCGCTGAGCAAAACGGCTGGCACCGCGCGCTGATCCGGCAATTGCTCAGGACGGCTGTAACTGGGGCCTTCGAGCAAGCCATCCGAAAAACTGTCTTGCTGATGTGAGGGCTCGCTCAATACTTCGGGTTGCAAGCGCGCTACAGCATCCAACAAGGCTAAAGCCGCAAGCTCACCACCGGAGAGCACAAAGTCGCCCAGGCTGATTTCATGCGTCACATGGCGATCGATGACGCGCTGGTCGATGCCCTCGTAACGCCCGCAGAGCAAGACAGCGCCCGTGCCTTGCGCAAATTCCTGCACGAGCGCCTGGTTCATTCGCTGACCAGCCGGTGTGAAGTGCACCACGGGCGCGCCGGCGGCCCAACCCTCGGTTTCGCGCTGCGCTTGCGCCGCGGCCAGCGCGCGCTCCAGCGGCTCGGCCAACATCACCATGCCAGGACCGCCACCAAACGGGCGGTCGTCCACGCGTCGGTACGCGTCAGTCGCGAAATCGCGCAATGGCCACAGCGGTACACGAACCTGCCCGCTTTCAAAGGCGCGGCGGGTGATGCCGTGCGCCAAGTGCGGCACAAATAGTTCGGGAAACAGGGTGATGACGTCGAAACGCATCAATAGTCGAGGCCCCAGTCGACATGAATCACGCAACCCGGCAAATCAACACGGTCAATGTAGGCCCCAACAAACGGAATCAATCGTTCCTCCGCTTCGGGCAGGGCCACGCGCAACACACTGTGGGCGCCGGTATCCAGCAGGCCGGCCACCGAGCCCAGCTTGTGGCCGTCGCGGTTGATCACGTCCAGACCGATGAGGTCGACCCAGTAAAACTCGCTGTCATCAGCCGTTGGGAAACTGCTGCGCGCCACAAAAATGCGCGCGCCGCGCAAAGCTTGGGCCAGCGTGCGGTCGTCCAGCTCGTGGACGCTGGCGATAACGCTGTCGCCATGCACCTTGGCTTGCGAAACCCGAAGCAAGTGCGGCCAACCGCCTGGTGGCAGCGGCGCGGGGCCCTCGGGTGGTTTTACAAACCAACGCTTGGTGGAGAACAGCGCCTGAGGGTCTTTGGCATAGGGCTGCAGCTTCAGCCAACCTTTGACGCCCCACACCCCGGCAACGCGGGCTACTTCAACCGCGTCGTCGGGAAACGGCGGCTCGCCATCGGCGAGCTGCGGGATCGAAGCCGAGTTCACGGGCGCCTTTTCATGAGCGCCCAGCTTGCGCGCTCAACATCCGCGCCGTGCGACTTCAGGCCGCCTTCTTGGCCTGTTCGACCAGACGCTGAACGGTGGGCGACATTTGCGCGCCAACGCCGGTCCAGTGGGTCACACGGTCCAGCGCCAGACGCAGCGGCTGCTCGGCGCCCGAAGCCATGGGGTTGTAAAAACCCACGCGCTCCAGGAAACGACCATCGCGTCGCTCGGCCTTGGCCGCAACGACGATGTTGTAGAAAGGGCGCTTCTTGGCGCCACCACGAGCCAGTCGAATCACGACCATATAACCACCTTGAATCTTGAAAGAGGGATCGCCGCACCGAGCCCCAAGCGCGGGCCTGGATAGCGCGGGCCCGGAAGTCGCAAAGCCGCTGGCTCAGTACAAGACCAGCAGGCCGCCGCTCGGCGCCGCAAAACCGCCCGCCAATGCGTCATCGCAATTGAATTGCAACAAGTGCGCGGTGGGCCGTCGCCGAAAACCCAACATTATAGACTCGCTGTTGTCGCTACGGCTCTATTGCCCTTTATCCAAGCTCACCAACCCGCCGCCATGCCCCTGATCTTGCGCCCAAGTACCCCGGCTGATGTGCCTGCCATCACGGCCATTTATGCTCATTCAGTGCATCACGGCACAGGCACATTTGAGCTGGAAACGCCCACGGCTGAAGAAATGGGCCGGCGTCGCGAGCACGTTTTGGCCGGCGGTTGGCCTTGGCTTGTGGCGCAAAACGATGCGCAGGTGCTGGGATACGCCTACGCACAGCCTTTTCGCCCCCGGCGCGCCTACCGCTTTTGCCTGGAAAACTCGATCTATCTGGCAGAAAACGCGCGCGGCCAAGGAATCGGCCGCCTGCTGCTGGCGGAACTGATCGGCAGGTGCGAGGTTTTGGGTGCCCGCCAAATGGTGGCCGTGATCGGCGACTCCGGCAACGCCGGCTCCATCGGCGTACACCGAAGCCTGGGGTTTGAACATGCCGGAGTCTTGAAAAACGCCGGCTGGAAATTTGATCGCTGGCTGGACGTCGTGATGATGCAACGCGAACTCGGCCCTGGCGCCGGCCTTGACCCACAAGACGCTTGAAAGCCCCGATGCGAACCGCCGACTACAAATCGAAAACCTGGGCCGCTTGGCTTGCCGTATTGGGTGGCACAGTGGGCTTGCACCGCCTTTACCTGCGAGATTGGACCGACAAGCTGGCCTGGGCGCATTGGCTGCCGGCACTCGCTGGTGCGGTTGGCGTCCTGCGCATGCGCGACCTAGGCCAGGACGACCGCCTGGCCTGGCTGCTGATCCCGATCTTGGGCTTGATGATCGCGCAGGGCATGCTGCACGCCATTGTCTACGGGCTGACACCGGATGAACGCTGGGATGCACGGCACAACCCCGGACAGGAGGGTCAAACCACCCGCTGGGGCCCGATCCTGGCCGTCATCTTGGCGCTGCTGATCGGCGCCACCGTGCTGATGGGCACCATCGCGTTTGGCGGGCAGAAGTTTTTTGAGTGGCAGTTGGAGCCGCAGGGCGGCGCACAGATCAAGCCGGGTGCCTAAAAACACCCTGACCACCCTGCACTCGCTCGACGCGCTGCGCCACTGTTTGACGCAAACCTTCCGACAAGCTGCCACCGCCTGGAATTTCAATCATCGGGCTCAATTCGTACAAGGGCAACAGCACGAAGGCACGCTGAAGCATGCGTGGGTGCGGCAGCGTCAAGTGCGCTGAAGTCATCTGCTGTTCGCCGTACAGAAGCAAATCAAGATCCAGAGTCCGTGGCGCGTTCACATAAGGTCGCTTGCGCCCGTGCAGGTTTTCGATGGCCTGCAGCGCGTCCAGCAAGGCCAGCGGCTCCAGTTGGGTGGAAAGTTGGGCTACCGCGTTGTAGAAGTCCGGACCCTGCGCATCCACAGGCGCTGATCGGTACAAACTGGACCGAGCCAGAAGCTGAGTTTGCGGCAAAGCCGCCAGCGCCTCAAAAGCTGCGCTCAAGGTACGCGGCGCTTTGCCCAAGTTCGCGCCCAAACCGACGTAGGCCAGTGCGGCCACGCCCGCCTGCGGTCCAGCTGGCTTCACTCGCCCTGTGCTTTCGGACGCCTGCGGCGGCGCCGGCGGCGTGCCGGCGCGCTGGCTGTTTCGGCACCATCGCCAGCGCCGGCATCGTCGTCATCACCGCCGGCTTGGACGTGATCGGCTGAGGCGGATGCCGGGCTGGCGACATCGCCGGCGGGTACAGCGGAAGTCGATGGCCCAGCGCGGCCTGTTTTGCCGCTGCTGGTGCCGCTGCCGCCACGCCGCGTTTGCGCACTGCGCAAGTCTTGAAGCAGCGCCTCACGCTCTTCGTCGCTACCCAGCGAGAAGTCCTCCCACCAGTCAGCCAGCTCAACCGGCAACTCGCCCACATCGGCACGCAGGCGCAAGAAGTCGTAGCCTGCGCGAAAGCGGGGTTGCTCCACCAGCGCCAGGGCCGACGCAGCCGAGCGGCGTTCAAGGCGGGGCTGCATCTGCCAGATGTCACGCATATCGGCGGCCAGCTTGCCGCGGCCAGAAATGTCGCCAATGCGCGCCTCGAATACGGTATCGATAGCTTGCTGCAGCGCCGGAAACACGCTTTCGCCAGCCGCCTTGTTGGCTTGCCAACGCACCTGCACGTCGTGCCACAACAAGCAGGCCAGCATAAAACTGGGTACTACCGGACGGCCATCGGCCACGCGTTCGTCGGTGTTTTGCAGTGCCAGACGCACAAAAGCTTCGCGCGGTGAGCCCGGCTGCACACCTGCCAGCGCTGCATCCAATAAGGAGAACAATCCCGTGCCCAAATCTTGCCGCTTCAGCTCATCCAGGCTGGCTAAAGCGTGGCCGGTCTGCAGCAGCTTGATCATTTCGTCAAACAACCGCGAAGCGGGGACATTGGCCAAAAGCTTGGACATGGCCTTGACCGGCGCTTTCGTGTGGCGCTCCAGTGCAAAGCCCAGCTTGGCCGCAAAACGAACGGCCCGGATGATGCGCACCGGGTCTTCCCGGTAGCGGGTTTCGGGGTCACCGATCATGCGCAGCACTTTGGCGCGCACGTCGGCCAGGCCACCGTGGTAATCCACGACCGTCTGGGTCAAGGGCTCGTAATACATGGCATTGACCGTGAAGTCGCGGCGCGCGGCATCTTCAATTTGCGGGCCCCACACGTTGTCTCGCAGCACACGCCCACTGGCATCCACCACATGGGTCTTGCCGGCGAGCGCTGCTTTGGATGTCTTTTCGTTGCCTGCCACCTGTTCGGCCGCTTCGGCATCCAGAAGCGCTCTGAAGGTCGAGACTTCAATCACCTCATGCTCGCGCCCGCGGCCAAACACCACGTGCACGATGCGAAAGCGCCGCCCGATGATGAAGGCGCGCCTGAACAGGCTCTTGACCTGCTCGGGCGTGGCGTCGGTGGCGACGTCGAAGTCTTTGGGCCTGCGACCCACCAGCAGGTCACGCACCGCGCCGCCCACGACAAAAGCTTCAAAGCCAGCTTCGCTCAGCGTGCGCACCACGCGCACCGCGTTGTCGTCGAGCAGCTTGGGGTCGATGCCGTGCTCGGCCGCCGCGTACTCGACCCGTTTGCCCAACACCGAAACCGGCACGACTGGCGCGGCAAGCGTCGATGCGGCGTCCTTGCCAAACAGCCGGTTGATAAATTTCTTGATCATGCAAACAGGTTCAGGATGGGCCAGGAACGGTCCCGGGCGATGCGCTCAAGCGCAGTGCCCGGGTTGGTGGCAACGGGGTGGGTCACGCGCTCAAGCAGCGGCAAGTCGTTGCTTGAATCGCTGTAGCACCAGCTCGCCGTGAAATCGCTCCACGCCTTGCCTTGGCGCTTCAGCCATTGGTCGACATTGTGTACCTTGCCTTCTCGCAGGTTTGCAACGCCACGTATCTGGCCAGTGACTTGGCCTTGGGCATCGCGCACAAGCTCGGTCGAAATCAGGTGTTCAAAGCCGAAGACGCCGGCAATAGGGGCAGTCACAAACTCGTTGGTGGCGGTAACCAGGGCGATCAGGTCACCGCGCGTGCGGTGTTGTTCGACCAAGCGGCGCGCTGTTGGACGGACGGCCGGCGCGATGACCTCTGCCATGAAGCGGCTGCGCAGGGCCTCTTGCTGCTCCAAGGGCCGCTGGCGCCAGGCCGAAGTGGCAAAGTCGACGTACGCCACTATGTCCAGCGTACCGGCCAGGTAATCGGCATAAAAGGCGTCATTGCGACGGCGGTGTGTTTCGCCATCAGCCCAGCCGTGGTGCACCAAGAAGTCGCCGAACGCGTGGTCGGAATCCAGCGGCAGCAACGTCAGGTCCAGGTCGAAGAGCGCGAGATTCATGGTCGGGGTTTCAGACGGCATCACCCGCGGCCGAATCGGGGTTTGCCAACAGCGCGCGCAAAAGTGGCACTGTGACGGCACGGCCACGCGCCAGGGAATACTGGTCCAGCCGGTCCAGCAAGCGCATCAGGCTGGACAAGTCGCGCGAGTAGCGATTTAACAAATAGCGCAGCACTTCAGGCGCCAGGGCGATGCCACGGCGCTCGGCCTCTTGGCCCACTGCGGCTAGGGTTTCTTCTTCATCCAGCGTTTTGAGCGCGTGTGTCTGGCCCCAAGCCAGGCGGCTGCGCAGGTCGTCACGCAAGGGCAAGTCCACCGGAGGCAACGTGCCGCAAGCCAGCCAGGCCAGGCCCCGTGTCTGGGCTTCCACGCACAGAGCAAAGGCCTGATGCTGCTGCAGGGCCGAGAAGGCTTGCACATCGTCAAACAGCACGACGCGCCAGTGTTCATCGAAGGCCCAAGGCACGGGCGTTGCGGCGCCAAACTGGCCAACGGCAAGGCCAAGCTGGTGGCACGCATGAGCCACGGCCTGCAGCAAATGGGTCTTACCGGTGCCGGGCTCGCCCCACAGGTAAACCGGCGCACGCGGCGGAACGTCACTGACCAATTGCGCAACCACGGTCGCATTGGGGCCGGGCAAGTAGTTGTCAAACCGCCCTTGGGCTTGCGGCACCAAGGGCAGCGGCACTTGTTGCATGGCTGCCACGCTGCTCACCACCCGCACTCGAGCGCCAACTCAAGCGCCATACAGCTTGCTGTTCAAGTAAGCGGCTTTGAGCCTTTGCATGCCGACCAGCGCCACCGCGCTCAAAGGCAAAGCAACGAGCACACCAACAAAGCCCAAAAGATGCCCAAACGCCAGCAACGCGAAGATGACCGCCAAGGGGTTCAAGCCGATGCGCTCGCCCACCAGGCGCGGCGTGAGGAACAAACTTTCGGCAAACTGGCCGATGCCGTAAATCACAACGACCGCCAGCACCCCATACCAGCTGGCAAATTGCAGCACGCCGGCCAGCAGCGCCAGGGCGCAGCCCAGACCAAAACCAAGATAGGGCACAAAAATGGACAGGCCTGTGAAGATGCCCACCGGCACGGCCAGGTCGAAGCCCGCCACAGCCAGCGCCACCGAGTAGTACAGCGCCAACGCCAGCATCACCAACAATTGACCGCGCAAATACTGACCCAACACAGCATCACATTCGCGGAGAAAGCCGATAGCGCCGTCGCGCAGGCGCGGTGGAATCAACTTTTGAATGCGCTCAACCAGTTGCGGCCAGTCCATCAACAAGTAAAACAACACCACGGGTGTTAACAGCGCATTGCCCAGCAGCGTCAGCACAAAACTGCCGCCGATGCGCGCAGAGCTCAAGAGGGTTTTCAAACCTTGCTCCAGGTTGTCACCCAAGTAGGTCACGACAAAACCTTTGATGCTGGAAACATCCAGCGCCACGTTCACACCGTGCTGCGCCAGCCAGGGCGCCATGGTGGCGTTGAGTTTTTCGGCCAGAGCCGGAATTTGCGCTTTCAGCAGCGGCAGCTCTTTGGACAAGATGGGCACGATCAGCAAAATGACGGCCAAGGCCACCACGATAGCGGCCACTTCAACCAGCATCACAGCCACTACGCGGGGCAGGCGCCTGGCCGCCAGGCGGTCCACCAAGGGGTGCAAAGCGTAGGCCAAGATGGCGCCCACCAAAAATGGCGCCAGCACTGGCGCCAGCAGCCACAGCACGAACGCTGCCAGACCGGCCAGACCAAGCCAGGTGAGCACGCGTTGCTGGTGAGCGTTAAAGGCCATGAACTGATGCAATCAATGCAGGCGCGGGCTGCCCGCCCGCTGCAAGTCTTTCAAGCGCGCCTTGATAGCGGGTGCGTCGTCGGCACTGCCGCAGTGGTCAAGATAAGTTTGCAGGTCTTTGGCAGCTTGGTCGGCAGCGCCCAACTCAGCCAGCACCCAACCGCGCTCGCGCCGCTCTTCCCAGGCGTGCGGCAACAGAATCACCAAGCGGTGTTGCACGGCCAAACGGCGCTGCAGGTCACCCGCCGTACGATGCACTTCGCTGAGGTTGCGCAGCATGCGTGCAACGATGTCGCGCGCGGGTGCCGACTGCAAAAAGAGCCCGAGCGGTGCTTCAAATTCGCCCACCAATCCCCGGTGCCGTCGGAAAGGCCCGAGCCGCTCTTCCAATTCGTCACGCGAGAGCGACATGCCGACAAACGGGTCGATCACCACCTCGCCACGCGGCATGCGCAGCTTGACCAAGAAATGACCCGGAAAACTCACACCACGCGCCGAAAGACCCGCGTGCTGCGCGAACTCCATGTAAAGAACAGCCAAACTGATGGGGATGCCCCTGCGCGACTCGAGCACTTCGTGGATGTAGCTGTTGCCGGCGTCGTAGTAGTTGTTGACGTTGCCGCCAAATCCCATTTCCTGGAAAAAAAAGCGGTTGAGCAAGCGAAGGCGCTGCAGTGCCGCCGCGTCGGTCGGGATGCGTTTGCGCAGCCTGGACGCCAACTGGTCCACTTCCGTCAGTACTTCTTGGACATCGAGCTGCGGGTGGTCGTCCAGCGCAATCGCGATGGCCGCCTCCAACAACGGGAAGTGCTCGTCGTCTGCCACCAGCGATTCAAAGTACGCCAACGGGGACGGCGTGTCCAGACGGAAGGGTTTCATGTGCCAAGCGCAATGCTCATACTCAGACTCAGCACCAAGTGTAGAAGCAAGCTGAGAGCGCCGCCCTTTGGCGACGAACGACAACGAACTTACGCCGAGCGGCGCGCCAGTTGTTTCAAGTTCAACCCCATCAACCGCAGCGCGCCGAAGTAAAGCAGCGCTACCCCGCCCAGAACGGCCGCCATGCTGCCCGCCCGCGCCCAGGGTTGCGATTGAAGCCCAAGCCAGTCGATGTGGCGAGCAGCCAAGGCCAAAGCACCACCCAAAATAACACTCCCCACCGACGCCCGCACAACAAAAGCCAGCCATCCCGACGAGGGCCGGTAAACCCCCTGGCGGCGCAAACCCCAGAGCAACCAGCTTGCGTTGCAGAGGGCGCCAATGCCAATGGACAGCGCCAAAGCCGCGTGGCCCAGGCGCGGCACCAGCAAGACGTTCAAAACTTGTGTGCCGACCAGCACCGCCACGGCGATCTTTACCGGCGTCACAACATCCTGCCTCGCGAAGTAGCCCGGAGCCAAGATCTTGACGCCCACGATGCCCAGCAAGCCAACGCCATAGCCCATCACGGCCAGCGCGGTTTTCTCAACGTCACCGGCCTGGAAAAGGCCATAGTGAAACAGCACCGCCACCAAGGGCTGCGCAAAAACGAGCAAAGCCACGGCGCAGGGCATGGCCAACAGCACGGTCAAGCGCAAACCCCAGTCAAGCAGGCCTGAATAGGCGGCTGCGTCATCACGCGCCTTGGCGGCCGCCAACTGCGGCGTGAGCACCACGCCCAGAGCGACGCCGAGCAAAGCCGTCGGGAATTCCATCAGACGGTCGGCATAGGTGATCCACGACACCGCGCCCACTGCGATGTGCGAAGCAATTTGGGTGTTGATGAGCAGCGACAGCTGCGCCACAGACACCCCGAGCAGAGCCGGCGCCATGTTGCGCAGCACACGGCCTACTTGGGGGTGCGCCCTGGACTGGCGCAGCGCGCCCCATGTGAGCCGCAGCCGCGGCAGCATGCCCAAACGCGCCAGCGCCCAAACCTGCACAGCAAGCTGCAGGATGCCGCCACCCATGACACCGAAGGCCAAGGCATAGATGGCGGGCAGGCCATTGCGCTCGAACACCGGCGCCAACCACCAGGCGGCAGCAATCCAGCACAAGTTGAGCAGCACCGGCGTGGCCGCCGGGATCACGAACCGGCGCCAGGTATTCAGCACACCGGCTGCCAAAGCCACCAGCGACATGCAAGCGATGTAGGGAAACATGACCCGCGTCATGAAGACGGCGTCGTCAAATGCGGCCAGCCCCGAAGCCATCAGCCACACCACGACCGGAGCGCCAACAACGCCTATCAATACTGTGACGATCAGCGCCCAGAACAAGACCGTTGCCACGGCATCCACTAGCCGGTGCGTCGCTTCGTCGCCCTCAGTTTCACGCGTAGCGGCCAAGATGGGCACAAAGGCCTGCGAAAAAGCGCCCTCGGCGAAAAGCCGACGCAGCAGGTTGGGAATGCGGAAAGCCACGTTGAAGGCGTCTGTCACGGCACCGGCACCAAAAGCCGCTGCCATGATCTGCTCGCGGACCAGCCCCGTGACCCGCGACAGCAGCGTAAAGACCGATACGGTCGAGGCCGTCTTCAGCAGATTCATCTCTGGCGTGCCCCGCAACCCATGTGGCCGAGCAGTATAGGCGCGCTCAACCGGCCACACTGGCCAGGAACAAGGGGCATGCTATACTCGACGGTCTTTGCCGCTGGTGGATGTGCCTTTTCTGGGGCGCTTTCACCGAAACAGCGGCGCGGGTAGCGCAGGCGTGGAATTCCGGGGCCAACCTGGTTCGTCTCCTGAAGCGCAGTTGACGCAGAGTGATACAAGCGCCAAGCCCGTAGCTGCACCCCAACATTTTTAGCTGAGCAACACTCTTCGAATATGGCCACCTCGTCAAAAGCCAAGAAAAAAACCGTTCGCCTCGCCTCGGGCCGCAAGCGCGCGCGTCAGGACGTCAAGCTGAACGCGCACAACTCGTCGCTGCGTTCGCACTTCCGTACGGTGGTGAAGAACATCCAGAAGGCCGTTCTGTCGGGCGACAAGGGCAAAGCTGCTGACCTGTTCAAGGCCGGCCAGAGCGTCATTGACTCCATCGCCGACAAAGGCATCTTCCACAAGAACAAGGCCGCTCGCCACAAGAGCCGTCTGGCTTCCAAGATCAAAGCCTTGGCGGCTTGAAGCTGCTGGGCGGCCGCTTGGCCGCCCGCTTTGCGTGAAACAGGGCTGAACCGGCCCTGCCCTGAAGGCCTGCCGATGCAGGCCTTTGTCGTTTCTGGCCTCGATCAGCCGCCTTTGTTTTCCGGCAGCACGAAGTCGTCCAGTACAACAAGTTCGTTGTCGCGAGCGAAATTCAGGACGAAGTCCCAAGCCATGGGCTCCAGAGCGCGAAGCTCTTCACGCACGATGACGCACTTCACGCCTTCAATGGCGCGCGGAAAACAGTACGGTGAGTAGCCGATCGCGGCACTGATGCCGCCCACCCCGCCGCCCGGCCGGAAGCACGACATGGCGCCGGCCAGGCGTTCTGACCAGTCGCTGGGGCGGAAGCTCTTGCCCAGGCGGGTGACGCCCTGGATGCAGATCTGGCGGGGTTTGATTGGACTCATCGTTCGAGGCATGGACGGGCGAATAGACACATCCAGCGAGTGCCGGCTGGCTATAGCAGGAGCCGTGCCCGAATCACGGGCCGCAACAGGCAACACAGCATACATGGCCGACCTTGCTTGAAACCTAAACGAAGGCTCGATAGCCGTTATGTCGGCCTGGTGCGGCCCAGCTTGAGACCGAGGCTGTCACCTTTAGAATGCCTTTCGGCCGGATTCGACGCCGAAAGGTGGTCTACCCGGCCGTTTTTGTTTCTCTCAGGAGCCCAATGAATGAATGCCCCTGCCAAGCCCGCACACACCTCTCACTTGGGTCCCATGCCGCATGTCATGAACACCTACGGCCGTCTGCCGATCGCGCTGTCGCACGGCAAAGGCTGCTGGGTGTGGGACACGCATGGCAAGCGCTACCTCGACGGCCTGGGCGGTATTGCAGTGAACACGCTGGGGCACGCACACCCCAAGCTGGTGCCCGCACTGCAAGAGCAGATTGGCAAGCTGATCCACAGCTCCAACTACTACGAAGTACCCCTGCAAGAGCAGCTGGCCCAAGAGCTGTGCCGCCTATCGGGCATGAACAGCGTTTTCTTCTGCTCCACAGGCCTCGAAGCCAATGAAGCGGCCATCAAACTGGCGCGCAAGTTTGGCCACGACAAAGGCATTGAACGCCCGGAAATCATCGTCTACGAAAAAGCCTTCCACGGCCGCTCCATCGCCACGCTGTCGGCCACCGGCAACACGAAAGTACAAAAAGGCTTTGAGCCGCTGGTTGACGGTTTTGTGCGTGTGCCTTTGAACGACATTGAAGCGCTGCACGAGATTGCGCGAACCAATAAAAACGTGACGGCTGTCTTCCTTGAAACCATTCAAGGCGAAGGTGGCATCAACCCCACGCGCTGGGACTACCTGCGCGACCTGCGCGCGCTTTGCGATCAGCACGACTGGCTGCTGATGCTGGACGAGGTGCAATGCGGCATTGGCCGCACCGGCAAGTGGTTTGCGCACCAATGGGCCGGCATCGTGCCCGATGTGATGCCGCTGGCCAAGGGCCTGGGCTCGGGTGTGCCCATCGGCGCAGTGGTGGCCGGCCCCAAGGCCATGAATATTTTCGGGCCGGGCAACCACGGCACCACCTTCGGCGGCAACCCGCTGTCCATGCGTGCCGGTGTGGAAACACTGCGCATCATGCAAGAAGACGGTGTGATGGCCAATGCCGAGCGCGTGGGCGCACACCTGCGGGCTGCTTTGCAACGCGAACTGGGCAGCCTGCCCGGCTTCAAGGAAATTCGAGGCGCAGGCTTGATGTTGGGCATCGAATTGGACAGGCCTTGTGGCGTCATCCTGAACCGCGCAGCCGATGCCGGGCTGCTGCTCAGCGTCACCGCCGACAGCGTGATTCGCCTTGTGCCGCCGCTGATTTTGAGCGTTGAAGAAGCCGATCAGATCGTGGCCCTTCTGGTGCCCGTGGTCAAAACCTTCCTGGCCGAGGAGCCCAAAAAATGAAACCGGGCGACAAGCTGCTGCGCCACTACCTGCAATTCAAGGACCTGCGTGCCGAAGAGTACGCCTACCTGTTTGCACGCACCCGCATCATCAAGTCGCGCTTCAAGAACTACGAGCGCTACCAGCCCCTGGCCGACCGCACGCTGGCCATGATCTTCGAGAAAGCCAGCACGCGCACGCGTGTGAGCTTCGAAGCGGGCATGTACCAGATGGGCGGCTCAGTGGTTCACCTCACCACCGGCGACAGCCAGCTCGGTCGCGCCGAACCGGCCGAGGACAGCGCGCGAGTCATCAGCCGCATGGTGGACCTGGTGATGATCCGCACCTACGCGCAAGACATGTTGGAGCGCTTCGCCTCGCATTCGCGCGTGCCGGTCATCAATGGCCTGACCAACGAGTACCACCCGTGCCAAATCTTGGCCGATCTCTACACCTTCATCGAAAAACGCGGCCAGCGTTTCGATGAAGCCAACGTCATCGATTGCCTCAAGGGCATCACCGTGGCCTGGGTGGGCGATGGCAACAACATGGCCAACACCTGGCTGCAGGCCGCCGAGATTCTGGGGTTCACCGTCCACGTCAGCACTCCCAGTGGGTATGAAGTGGACCCTGCCGTGGCCGGTATCCGCGACAGCAGTTGCTTCAAGGTGTTCAACCACCCCCTTGAAGCCTGTGCAGGCGCGGACCTGGTTACCACCGACGTGTGGACCAGCATGGGCTACGAAACGGAAAACGAAGAACGCCGCAAGGCCTTCGTGGATTGGTGCGTGGACGAAGAAATGATGGCCGCCGCCAAGCCGGATGCCTTGTTCATGCACTGCCTACCGGCCCACCGGGGCGAAGAAGTCACCGCCGAAGTCATCGACGGCCCGCAAAGTGTGGTTTGGGACGAAGCAGAGAACCGGCTGCATGCGCAAAAGGCGCTGATGGAGTACCTGCTGCTGGGGCGTATTGGCTAAGCTGTTGCTGCTTGAGCGCCAGCGCTTGTGGCCTTGATCATTCCGCCAGCTTCAGGCCCAGGGCAAGCTTGCGCCGTTACGGCGCTGATTGTTACGCCGCGTGCGTGACACCGCGTCGAAGGCCTGACGGGCTCCGTTACCCACTGCGGTCACCAGGCCGACCATGTCTTCCTGAGTGAAGGTTTGCGCATCTGAGCGAAAGCGGCGAAGCGCAGCCACGAGCAAGTCTCGTGGAACTGTGGGGTGAGTCGCAAGCACTACAAATATGGCACCAAAAAGATCCGGCGCCAAAGCACACAAGGCTTCTATGCGCGCCAGGCCCTCGCCGGGCGTAGGGCGGTAGTTGGGTCCAATCCAGGCCAGATCATCGGGTACTGGCATCTTCGAGTCAGTCGCCATCGTTCAAAGAACGTCAAGCGCGGGCCAATTTGAAACGCGAAACCATCTGAACCAGATCGTTCGCCGACTCACGCAGCGATGCCGAAGCGGCCACCGACTGTTCCACCAGAGCCGCATTTTGTTGGGTTGCGCCGTCGAGCTGGCTGACCGTGTTGCTGACCAAGCCGATGCCCTGCGCCTGCTCTCGCGTGGACGCGCTGATTTCGCCGATGAAAGCGGTGACATGCTCCACTTGGCCCACAAGGTCGGTCATGGTGGCGCCGGCTTCGTTCACGAGTTGGGTGCCACGGCTGACTTCACCAACGCTTTGGTTGATAAGGCCACTGATTTCCTTGGCGGCCGCCGCCGAGCGCTGCGCCAAGCTGCGAACTTCGGCCGCCACGACGGCAAATCCGCGCCCTTGTTCACCCGCGCGCGCAGCCTCGACTGCCGCATTCAAAGCCAGGATGTTGGTCTGGAAGGCGATGCCGTCGATCAAAGCCGTGATTTCGCCGATTCGGCGTGAACCATTGTTGATGCCCTGCATGGTGCTCACCACCTGACCCATGACGTTAGCCCCGCGCTGCGCCGCGCCTTGTGCACCACGCGCTACTTCGTCAGCCTGCGCAGCCGTAGCTGCACTATTTTGCAAAGTGCCTTCGAACTCTTCCATGACCGAAGCGGTCTGCTGCAAACTGGCTGCTTGCTGTTCAGTGCGCTCTCTCAAGTCCTCGCCACCACAAGCCACTTGTTGTGAACCAGAGGCAATGGCCTGGCTGCTGGCGCGCACCTCGGACACCAGCGCGTGCAGCCGCTCGCGCATGCGGGCCATCGCCGCCATAACACTGTGCTCGTCGCCTGGGGATACAGCCACGGCGACGGTAAGGTCGCCTTCGGCCACCGCATTGGCCACACGGGCCACCTCGCTGGGTTCGCCGCCGGTGGCTTTGAGTACCCCACGCAGCACCGTCAGGCCCAGGGCCACAAAGGCGCCGGCGGCCAGCAGGCTCGTCAACAGCAGCGCTTGCGTTTGGCGCAGGTCGGTGGTCTCGTAGGCCCGCATCGCTTCTTGCGCAAAGTGGTTGGCCACTTGGATCGTGGCGTCAACCGCCTTGCGGTGCTCCAAATACAACCAGTGCAGTTCCTTGAGTTGGTCGCGCGCGGCGCCGGGGCCTTGCTCGTCTGCGAGTTGCAAAGCTGCCTGGGTGGCTTTGATGAAATCGCCACCCAATTGGTGTTGCTCGCCCAACAAGTGCGCTTCCAAGCCGTAGGGCGGGTTGGCACGCCAGAACTGCGCGCGCTCCTCAAAGTCGCGAGAAAGCTTCGCATGTTCCTTCAGTGCGGCGTCCGTGCGCACACTGCCGTCCAGTGCCATCGAGAGCAACAGCCGCATCTCCACCAGGTACAGCGGTGGCGGCAAGATGTCTGCAACCACGTCTTTGGCCACCATGCCACGCACCACGGCGGCTGTCTTTTGCATGCTGCCCCAATAGGCCAACGCGCCCACCAGCACAAAGGCCAAAAGACCCGTGATGATCAAGACAGAGAGCGATTTTTTCAGTGATTTCATAACTTGACCCACACCATTTCAGAGCGGGAACTTCCCTGTGAATCTGCGCTATCGGCGGGACAGATGACGGGCTTGAATCATTTGTGATCGGCAAGATCATTTGCGGCACAATTGGGGCGTTATCTGCCCGCATTTGCCCAATTGACAGGGCCATGGGTGGCCAGAAGACGCGCACGGGCCTGCACACCGACCTCATCTCGCCGTCATCTCGCCGTCATCACGCTTTCAGCTCGTTCGGACCAAGCATGTACCCGCGTACCCTCGCTTTCATCGACGACGACACTTTTTCTCTCGAGTTCATCGCCGACTACTTGCGCGGCTTGGGCATTGAGGTTAAGGCGTATGCCAGCGGTGCCGAACTGCTCACCGACACGGATCCCTTTGGCGCCGATTTCTATCTGGTCGACCTGACCATGCCGGGCATCGACGGCTTGGAGATCATCAGAATCTTGCGCCGGCGCACCAAGGCAGGCGTGGTGGTGGTTTCGGGCCGCGAGAGCGACGAAGTCTTCAAAGACGTGGTGGCCGCTGGCGCAGACATGTACGTCACCAAGCCCGTGCAGTTGGAGCAACTGGCGCTGACCATTCAAGCCGTGCACAGGCGCACGAGGCCGCTTGATGCGGCCGCATCAAATGCCTGGAAGTTGGACAGACGCGGCGCCGCCTTGATCGCACCCGATGGCGCCCACGTGGCGCTGAGCGAAACCGATCTCAGCGTGCTTGAAGCGCTGCTTCAGGCTGCTGGCCAGGCCGTCACGCGACAAGCTTTGGCCGAACGCCTGGGCCGTGCAGCCGACGGCCACACTGACGACGGCTTGAACGCCACCATTTACAGGCTGCGTCAGCGCATTCGCAAAGCCACGCCCGCGCCAATGCCGATCTCCGCCAAATCGCGTGTGGGTTATCAGTTCCAGGCGCCGCTGACGGCGATTTAGCCGCCGTCCGGCTACCGCTCAGCTGCGACTTGATGGCGCCAAGCGCTCCACCACCACGCTGCCGATCGAGTAACCCGCGCCGAACGAGCAGATGACGCCCAGGTCGCCGGGCTTCAAGTCAGCCTTGTGGCCATGAAAGGCGATGATCGAACCCGCTGAGGCGGTGTTGGCAAATTCATCCAGGATCAGCGGCGCCAAGTCAGGCCCCACCTCACCGCCCACCAA
This sequence comes from Rubrivivax sp., assembly GCA_965249635.1. Lineage (GTDB taxonomy): Bacteria > Pseudomonadota > Gammaproteobacteria > Burkholderiales > Burkholderiaceae_C > Rubrivivax. Next base: position 3,122,458 of record OZ252249.1, read on the forward strand.
CTTCCTGATGACGAGTTGGTTCATGCCCAGGTTGGCCTGGTGCAACCAGAAGCGCCGCATCTGCGTGGGCTCGAAGCCCAGGTCGTGCAGGTGCTTTTCAATGTGCTCGGCGGCCAGGGGCACCACTTCTTTGAACACTTTGCGGCCTTCCTGGCGAAAGGTTTTGTCGCGCGCATCGGGGTCGGTGTCTTCGCAGCGGTTCAAGAAGCCCGCGTTGTTGCGGATGTTGTTGCTGAACTGCGTGATCAGACGCGTGCCCAGCACCTTCCAGCACTCCGGTGCCACGGCTTCGTGGGCCGCTTCCAGCAGCACCGCGGTGCACACATCACCAAAGATGAAGTGGCAGTCGCGGTCGCGCCATTCCAGGTGGGCCGACGTGATTTCCGGATTGACCACGAGCACGCACTTGGCCGTGCCGCAGCGGATGGCATTGGCCGCTTGCTCGATGGCAAAGGTGGCGGACGAACACGCCACATTCATGTCAAAACCAAAACCGTGCGCACCGATGGCCTGTTGAATTTCAATAGCCATCGCTGGGTAGGCGCGCTGCATGTTGGCCGAACTGCACAGCACGGCGTCCACATCAGCGCCGCTGCGGCCGGCCGCCGCCAAGGCCTCGCGCGCGGCAGCAACGGCAATTTCCGCCATCAACGACAACTGCTCATCGCTGCGCGGCTCAATACGCGGCTTCATGCGCGTGGGGTCCAGAACGCCGGCTTTGTCCACGACATAGCGCTGTTTGATGCCTGACGCCTTTTCAATGAACTCCACAGACGAAGCCACCATCGGCTGCACCTCACCGGCCGTGATGCGCTGCGCGTTTTTTTCGTTTTGCAGCGCAGCGTAGGCGTTGAAGGCTTCCACCAACTCGGCATTGGTGATGATGTGGGGCGGCTTGTACAAGCCCGTGCCGGTGATGACAACGTCTTTCATATGCAGGCTCTCGTTGGTTGGCGTCGGGCGTTCACTCGTCGGGCGCTCACTTTTTGCGCGCTGCAGCCTTGCTCGGCGCTGCCTTGGCCGGGGCGGCGCCGCCTTTCAGGGCTTCAGACATGCCCAGCAGCACGCCGCTGACCAAGGCGCTGTAGCCTTGAGCCAGCGCTTCAGCGGCCTTCAAGCTGGCAGCGCGGGTTTCACGCATGCCGGCCTGCATCTGGACCAGCAAGTCTTGTGCTGTGGCCGCCGCCGAGGCGCCAGTCTGTGTACCGCCCATCTGAGTTTTTTCCAGAATCTGAGCCCAGGCGCCGGCCATCGGCGCACCCGCGCTGTCGGCTGCCTTCTTGAGAACACCGAACATCGTGTCTTCCATTTTTTCCAGGTCCGACAGCGCTTTTTTAAGATGCTTCTCTTTCAAGTCAGCGCCTTGCGCGGTCAAGGTTTGCAAGGCCGCACGGTGGGCTTCCACGGCCTTCAACAAAGCGTCATCCATACCGCCCACGGCCTTGTTGAGCAGCGCTTCAGGGTCGATCCCAGGGTTTAGGTTGCGCGCCGCGCCCTGTGAAGCTGCGTCCGCCACGGTTTTGAGTGCACCTTTGATGTTGGCCATGCTCATCTCGCGCCCTTGCAGCGCTTGCAAGGTGGCACTGCTGACAGCCTGGCGCAATTGCTCGCCACCTTTAGCCGTAGCGGTTTCAAACATCGCGATCAATTCTTTGGGGTCGATCAGGGGTTTGGCCATTGCGGGTCTCCTCGTGGGTTGGTGTGTGGTGCTGTTGCACCACCCCACATAATGCACCAAGGGCAGGCGCTTGCGGCAGATTGCGGCACTTGGCCCGCCCAAAATCACCCTGACGGAGAGCTCTTTCGATGACCCGCGTGTTCAATTTCAGCGCCGGCCCAGCCGCTCTGCCCGAGCCCGTTCTGCAAACCGCCGCCCATGAAATGCTGGACTGGCACGGCAGCGGCATGTCGGTGATGGAGATGAGCCACCGCGGCAAGGAATTCATGGGCATCGCCGAAGAGGCCTTCACGCTGTTGCGCGAACTGCTGGCCGTGCCGGCGAACTACAAGACGCTGTTCATGCAGGGCGGCGGCCTTGCAGAAAACGCGATCGTGCCCATGAACTTGCTGCGCGGCAATACCACGGCAGACTACATCGACACCGGCACCTGGAGCCAAAAGTCGATTGAAGAGGCCGGCAAGTACGCCACGGTCAACGTGGCCGCCAGTGCAAAAGCCAGTGGCTTCACGCGGATCCCAGCCCAGGCAGATTGGAAGCTCAACCCGCAGGCTGCCTACGTGCACATCTGCAACAACGAAACGATCGACGGCCTGCAGTACCACTTCACGCCAGACGTGGGCAGCGTGCCGCTGGTGGCCGACATGTCCAGCGAGATCCTGTCGCGGCCGGTGGATGTATCGCGCTACGGCTTGATCTATGGCGGTGCGCAGAAAAACATCGGGCCGTCAGGTCTGACCTTGGTGATCGTGCGTGAAGACCTGCTGGGCCAAGCCTTGCCCTGCACGCCATCGGCCTTCAACTACGCCACTGTGGCCCAGCACGACAGCATGTACAACACGCCGCCCACCTATGCGATCTATATCGCCGGACTGGTGTTCAAGTGGCTCAAGGCGCAGGGTGGATTGCAAGCCATGGCCCAGCGCAACGCTGCCAAAGCGGCCCTGTTGTACGGCTACTTGGACAGCACCGAGTTTTACAGCAGCGCTGTGGCGCCGGAATTCCGCTCGCAAATGAATGTCTGCTTTCGCTTGCATGACGAGAAGCTGAACGACGCCTTCCTGAAGGGTGCGCAGCAGCGCGGTCTGGTGCAGCTCAAAGGCCACCGCGTCGTGGGCGGCATGCGCGCCTCCATCTACAACGCCATGCCGATGGAAGGCGTTGTGGCGCTGGTCGATTGGATGAAGGCTTTTGAGGCCAGCCACGGCTGAAGTCGATGGCGCGCAAGCACCCGTCAGAGTCTGCATCACGGGCCGAATGGGTCGCAAGGGTTCCATGGGTTTTTAGCCCGAGCCAGCGGTCTCCACGGTCTGCGCGGGTGACGCTGGTTTCAAGCGCAACGCTCACGATGATCACCCTGCTCGCCGGTTGCGCGGGCGACGTGCAAGTGAGCGCGCCCGTGCGCAGCCCCGACACCATCCGCGCCGACATCGCCGCACGCATGCCGGCCACGCTGGCCGATCGTCGCTTGTGGGCCGCAGACATCTACAGGACGCTCACGTCGTTGAATCTGGCCACCAGCACGGCCCACATCTGCGCTGTGCTGGCTGTGACTGAACAAGAGTCGACCTACCGCGCTGATCCGCCCGTGCCCAACTTACCCAAGATTGCGCGTGACGAGATCTTCAAACGCGCCGAAGGTGTGGGTGTCCCTGGCTTGGCCGTGCGTTTGGCGCTGCAGCTCAATTCACCTAACGGCAAAACTTATGATGAACGGCTGGACGCCGTGCGCACCGAGCAAGACCTCAGCCGCTTGTATGAAGACTTCATCACCAGCGTGCCGCTGGGCAAAAACTTGCTCGCTGGGCACAACCCCGTGCGCACGGCCGGGCCGATGCAGGTGAGCATCGCCTTTGCAGAAGCGCATGCCAAGCAGAAGCCCTACCCTTACGAGCTCAAGACCACGCTGCGTCATGAAGTGTTCACGCGACGTGGCGGCCTGTACTTCGGCACGGCGCACCTGCTGGACTACGACGCGCCCTATGGCGACCAGATGATCTACCGCTTTGCGGATTTCAACGCCGGGCGCTGGGCCAGCCGCAACGCCGCTTTGCAGCAGGCTGTTTCCACAGCCACCGGTCGGCCTTTGGAAGCCGATGGCGACTTGTTGGTGCCGGGCAGCGCCATGGACGCGCCGGGTGCTACCGAGCGCGCCGTGCGTTCGCTGGGGTCCTCTCTTCAAATGACTGATGCAGACATCCGCCGCGAGCTGGAAAAGGGCGAAGCCGCAGGCTTCGAGCGCAGCCCTCTGTCCCAAAAAATCTTCGCGCTTGCCGAAACCCGCAGCGGCCGCAAGCTGGCACGCGCAGCCATTCCGCGCATCGATTTGAAGAGCCCCAAGTTCACCCGCAAGCTCACCACCGAGTGGTTTGCGCAGCGGGTGAACGAGCGCTACCAACGCTGCCTGAGCACCAAACCGGTCGCGGCGCCCTGAACCGCCTGCCGCTCGGTCGCCGCAAACAAGCTGCAGGGATCAACGTGCGCCGGCGGCCTGAAGTCGCTTGACCATCTCAGAGTAACCGGCGGACTGGGCCAATTGCAAAGGCGTGCGGCCACTGCGGTCGGCCAGTTGCGTGTTGGCACCTGCACTGACCAGGGCATCCAGCGTGGCCTGGTGGCGCCGCCCGCCATTGCCCAGCACGATGGACTCAATCAATGCCGTCCAGTGCAAATTGTTCACATGATCCAGCGGGGCACCGGCAGCGATGAGCTGGCGCACCACGCCGTCGTGGCCCAAATGCGCCGCCGCGATCAAGGCCGTGCCGTCGTAGCGGCTGGTCACCAGCTTGGCGCTGGCACCGCCTTGAAGCAGCACACGCAAGGTGGTTTCGTCGTCGGCCACCGAAGCAATCGTCACGGCGTCATAGCGGCCGTTCTCCAGCGCGGCCGTGTCGGCGCCCAGGCGCACCAGCGCCCGCACTGCTTCGGCCTGGCGTGCGAATGTGGCCACATGCAGCGGCGTGCGGCCCTGGCTGTCCCGAACTTCACGCGCCGCAGCCACCAGCGCCTGCTTTTCGATCGCGGCCAAGTCACCCTTGGCCGCAGCCGCATGCAGGCCGGTATAAGCCGCCAGCTCGGTCGGTGTGGGCGGCACCTGGGCTACCGCCGCAGCGGGCAGCAAGCCCTGCAAGGCGATCACCAGCGCGACGGCGCCGATGGCTTTTCTGCGGCGCATGCCGACCCATGCCGTCGCCCGATCCATATTTGCAGGCATCAAAATTTCTCCCGAACGCTCACTTGAGCTGGTCCTTGACTTTGTCCAGCGCCGCCATGGCGCACTGCTCATCCAGGTGGCCGCCTGGTGCACCGCCAACGCCAATGGCGCCGATGACGTCATTGCCTGCTCGCACAGGCACACCACCTCCCAACAGCAAAAATCCGGGGATGTTCACGAGGTTGGCGGCTGCTGGGTTCTTTTGTGCGCCTTCCATCATCGCCAGCGTGTTGTTGCGCGCAGAAGCGGAGGTGAAGGCTTTGGCACGCGCCGCCTCCAACGTGTGCGGGCCCGCGTTGTCGGCCCGGTGCAGTGCGCGCAATTGGCCCGCACGGTCGACAACCGCTGCGGTTACGGCATGGCCGTTGGCTTGGCATGCCGATACGCTGGCGGCAGCCAGCTGGCTGGCCAACTCCAAAGAAATGTTTCGTTCGCTACGGACGAGCGCGCTCTGGGTTTGAGCCTGCGCCAGGTTGATGCCTGCCAGCAGCAGGGCAGCCGTAGCGGCAACGCGCAAGCTGGTGTGGGTGCGCAGGGTTGGGTGCTTGGTCATGTTCACTGCCTTCAACAAGAGTGCCGGTAGCCGGCGGTGAAGGCAGTGTCAGCAAAAGCAGCGTGCCGCAACATCCGCGCAATGCCGCCTGGGCATCCGTAAACCTACGCAGCCGGTTCGCCCGGTGGCGCTGCGGCGTCTTCATCCGCCACCGCAGCGTAGGCGCGGATCATCTGCGCCAAGGTTTGTACGTCCAGCTTCTGAGACAAGTGCGCGCGGTGCGTTTCCACCGTGCGCGGCGACAAGCCCAACGCGCGGCCCACCTCTTTGTTGGTGAGACCAGACAGGACCAAGCCCAACACCTCTCTCTCACGAGGCGATAGCCGTGCATAGCGCTCGCGCGCTTCGCGGCCTGCCGTGTCGCGCTGGCGGGTGAGCACATGGCTGCGAACGGCTGCCTGCACCGCATCCAGCAACTGGTCGTCGCCCACCGGTTTCTCGAGGAACTCGGCAACGCCAGATTTGAAGGCGCGGCGGCACAAGTCCACCGTTCCGTGTCCGGTGAGCATGATGATGGGTTGGTCGGCGCCCTGCTCGCGCAACTGGTCAACGACGGACAGGCCCGACAAACCGGGCATGCGTACGTCAAGCACGATGGCACCGATCGCGTCGCGCGCATATTGGGCCAGGAAATCCAAGGGCTGGGCCCAACTTTGAGTACGCAAACCTACCGTGCCAATCAGCAGCGACAAGGCTTCGCGCACGGCGGCGTCATCGTCGACGATGTGAATCACGGGCGAGGTCTGATCCATGCGCAACATCAAGAGGAAGGGTTGGGGGCAGCCGTCAAGCTCAAGCAAAACGACGCGCCGCTTGGCACCGCTGCGGCCACCGTCAGCTGGCCGCCCATGCTTTGGGCCAGAGTCTGGCACAGCGACAAACCCAGGCCCAATCCTTCAGGCCGTGTGCTGAAAAAAGGCTCGAATACATGCGCGAGGTGTTCCCGCGCTATGCCGGGGCCATTGTCTTGGACCGTGCAGTCCACTCTTTGACCGTGCGCTTCTAAATGAACTTCAATTCGCCGGTCAGGCTGTTCGTTTCGGGTCAGCGCCTGCAGCGCATTAACTAGCAGGTTATGCAAAATTTGCTCCACCGCCACCCGATCAGCCACCACAGCAGCGGCCTTGCCGCGCAATTCGACCTCAACGCCATAGCGGCGGAATTCCGGCATCAACAGGTGAATGAGATCACGCACGAGCGAGTGCAGATCAACCGCTGTCGATGCGGACTCCAGCGCAGGCGGCTTGACCAAGCCACGCAAACGCGTCACCACATCGGCTGCGCGTCGGGCTTGCGCAGCCGCCAGCTCCAAGGCCGGCAAAGCGTCGGCCACGCCATCGTGCTTGCGTTCGAGCTCGGCCTCGCGCAGCAAGCGCAGCGCGGCCTGGGTGCCCGAAAGCACCGCCGTGAGCGGCTGATTCAGCTCGTGCGCCATGCCGGCAGCCAGCTCGCCCAAGGAATTCAACCGGGCCACTTTGGACAAGCGTTGCAATTCGGCGGCTCTCTGACGCTCAGCACGCAGGGCCAGGGCCTTGACCGACCATGCCACCAGCAGCCCCGAGAAAGCGGCCGCGAGCAACAGGCGGCCCCACGGCCATTCTGCAGGGCCGGTCCAGCGCTGAGCCCGCAATACCAAGGCTTGGCTCTCAGATGCCAAAGCCTGCTCGAAGCGGAAGCCCTCCGTCAGGCCAGCCGGGCGCAGCGACTCGTCCACGCCCTGCCTCGCAAACAAAGGTGAACCTCGCAGCAACAAGCTCACCTGCACGGGACCTTCCGTCGGCCAGGGCCAGGACTCATCGACCAACAGGCGCCGGGCGTCGACCACCAGCCGATAAGCGCTGCCCTGATGAGCCATGACCAACTGGTAGTGCCCGGGTGAATCGGCAAGCGCTTCTGCGCTGAATTGGGCATGCTCAGAGCGTGCTGGCACTGAACCGGACGCTTTGACTCGTCGCGCACTGACCAGCTGGTCGAAGCCCGCTGGCAAAGCCAAGTCGGCCTCCGTGTAACGGTCGCCCGGTGCATTCAGCGCCAACGTCGCCAATATGGCCTCGTGTTGCGCCATGCGTTGGCTCAACAAGCGATGCGCAGATCTTGCTTCGGTTTGAAAAATCTCACGCCGAGAAGCGATGTCATTGCGCACCAGCACCAGGCCGGCCATGACGTTCAACAACAGCCAAAGGCCGAGCGCCAAGAAGAGGCGCTTCCGGGCTGCAGCGTCCCGCATCGGCATGGCCATCGCGCTCAAGCGGCCGAAAACTGCGCAAGATCAGCGCGGGGGACGGCGAACATCCAGCAGCGCCAACTCATCAAGCACGATGCCGCGCTCACGCGCAAAGGCTTCAAGCGCAGGCACCAAGGGACCCAGCCGTTCGTCGATGGCCTCGCGCACGGTGTCCACCACCACCTGCGTTGAGCGCTCGATTTCAATATTCAGCGACTCGCCCACTTGTTTGCTGCCAAAGGTGGTCATGCGCAGAGTTTCAGGAATCAGCCAAACTTCAAACCAGCCCGCGCCGCCCGGCACGCGGTGCGCCTCGGCCACCGTCAAACTGGCGCCATTGACTGCGATGTAGCCCTTGGCAAACACATAACGCATCCACGGCGCTGGCACGTCGAAGCGCAGCACTCGGTTGTTGGCGGGTGTGCGCACATCACCTAGCCGCGCCTGGAAGTCCACGTGTCCCGACAACGGATGCCCGCCCACCTCAGCTCCCTCTTTGGCTGCGCGCTCGACATTCAGCCAATGGCCAAGCTGCAGGTGCGCCAAAGAAGTCAAAGCCAGGCTCTGCTGCATGACGTCAAAGTCTGCGCTGTCGGTACCGCGCAAGCGCGTCACGGTCAAACACACGCCGTCACAGGCCACGCTGGCGCCGACAGCCAAGCCCTCGGCAAAACCAGGTGGGAAACGCAGGCCCAGGCTGCGCAAACCTTCGCGCTCTGTCAGTGCCTCAACTTGCGCCAAGCCTTGAACGATGCCAGTAAACATGCGTCGATTATGGAGTGCCGCCGTTCAGCCTGGCAGCCCATTGCGCCTCTTCAAAACCCACCGTGACGTGCCCATCGGACCACTGGACCACGGGCCGTTTGATGGCGCTGGGCTGGGCCAGCAGCAGGCGTTTGGCGCCGGCGTCCGTTTCGGCCCATGCCTGTTCGTCGGCCGCAAGTTTGCGCCAGGTGGTTCCCTTGCGATTGACCAGCCGGTCGCGTCCCAGTTCCAGCAGCCAACGCTCGAGATCAGCCGCAGGAACACCTTGCTTCTTGAAGTCATGAAAGCTGACATCGGCCGCGCGTTCAGACAACCAGCCACGTGCTCGTTTGACGGTGTCGCAATTCGCGATACCAAAGAGAATGATCGTCATGAGTTCAGGCCTTCTTTCAGCCGGGGTCTGCAAAATCGCATATCGGGTCTGGCACGTTGCCTGCATCTAGTACGCGGCCATCGCGATCCAGGGTGACGCCGAACCACACGCAGTCGAAGGTTTCGAACCGCCAGAACCACAAGTTGCGGCCTCCGATGAGGAGGCGGCGCGTTTCCGTAGGGGGCCCCAGCCAGGCGCGCAGATCCGCTTGTGCCATGCCGGGCTTCACTGCCTCAAAGCGATCGGCTGCCAGCACTTGTGTCACCGTGCGCAGCACCCCGCCCTCACCCAAGTCCATGAACCAGGTGTGCCGGCCAAAGGGGGCACGTGCATACACCAGGCGTTGGCCTGAAGCCAAGGCCAAGCGTTCGGTTGGTGCCCCCATGCGCGCCAGCACTGCAGCTTCGGTGTCACCGGCTTTCAGTGGGCCCGGGCTGTAGGACGCCAGACCCAAGCTGCCGCCACCTGCGCAACCGGCTAAAGCCAAGGCTGCAGCCGCTAAGCTACAGCTTCTGCGCAAAAAATGTTTTCGTCTGTTCGCCATGGCTTTGGGTCTGTTGAAGGTTCATTGCCATTTTGCGCCCAACTCAGCAGAGGTCTCATGTCACCACCCAGCGCGCGACTGCTCATGCCGGCTCTTCAAATCGACGGAGATGGCGTGGAGACGATCGTTCTGCTACACGGCTGGCCCGACACGCAGCGCGTGTGGGACGGCACCGTGGCTGGCCTGAAAGACCGCTACCGTTGCGTGCGCTTCACGCTGCCAGGCTTTGAGGGGCCGCAGCACCACCAGGCTTATGCACTGCGCGACATCATCGACCTCATAGGCCAGGTGGTGGACATGGCCAGCCCCAATGCCCCAGTGACCTTGTTGCTGCACGACTGGGGCTGCTTTTTCGGCTATCAGTACGCCATGCAACACCCGCAGCGTGTGCAGCGCGTGGTTGGTGTGGACATTGGCGATGCAGGCTCACGGCAACACCTGGCGGCGCTGGGAGCCCGCGCCAAGTTGGGCGCCGTTTTTTACCAATGGTGGCTGGCCTTGGCCTGGAAGCTCGGCGGTGGCCTGGGCAACCGCATGGCCCGCTGGATGGCAAAGAGCTTGCGTGCGCCGGCTCCGCTGGCCGAAATTCACAGTGGCATGGGCTACCCGTATGCGATGCAGTGGTTTGGCGTGGCCGGTGGCTTCGGCAAACCGCGGGCCTTCGTGACGGACAAGCCCATGTTGTTCATTTATGGCGAGCGCAAGCCCTTCAACTTTCACTCCCGGGCCTGGGTTGACCGCCTCAACGCACAGCCCGGCTCGCGCGGCGTGGGCATGCCAACGGGTCATTGGGTGATGACTCAAAAGCCTGAGGCTTTCAACACAACGGTGCGCGAATGGTTGGAAGGGACGGCAGCATGACGCAGCACCACCACGGTATCAAACTGCTCTTGTTCGACGTGTTTGGAACGCTGGTCGATTGGCGTGGATCCATCGCGCACATCGCGCATCAGCGGCTTTCGCCGCTGGGCCTGTCTACCGATTGGCTTCTCTTCGCCGATGCCTGGCGCGCGCAGTACCAGCCCGCCATGGAAGAGGTTCGCAGCGGCCGCCTGCCTTTCAGCAAGCTCGACGTGCTGCACCGACGCAATCTTGACGTGGTGTTGGACCAGCTGGGCTGGAACGGTGCTGTTGATGAAACCACGCGTCAACAGCTCAACCGGGCCTGGCATCAGCTGGACGCCTGGCCTGATGTAACGCCTGGCTTGGTGCAACTGCGGCGGCTTGCACGGCTAGCACCCTGCTCGAATGGCAACCTCTCCCTGATGGCCGACCTGGCACGCCACAACGGCTGGCATTGGGACGCCATCCTGGGCGCAGAGTGGGCGCGCGGCTACAAGCCGCAGCCCATCGTGTACACCGCAGCGGTGGAAGCTTTCGACTGCGCGCCGCACGAATCCATGATGGTGGCCGCGCATTCCTCAGACTTGGCGGCCGCTGCGGCGTGTGGCTTGCGCACGGCCTTCATTGCGCGGCCGCACGAATATGGGCCAGGCCTGGGTGAATCGCAAGCGCTGGTCGCCGTGAACTTTCAGGCCAGCTCGCTGCTGGAACTGGCCGGGCAGTTGGGACAACAAGTCCCGGGCTGAAAAAAAGCGGGGCCCACGCGGGGCCCTCTTTTCCATATCGCACCGGCCCGGCAAGCGCATCGGCGCTTGTTCCGGAACCGGCGTCAGTCGCTCAGGGCTTCTTCGGCGCCGAAGCTGCAGCGGCAGCAGGCTTGGCCTTGTCGTCGGCCGCAGCAGCCTTTTCTTTCTTGGCGGCGGCCTTCTCTGCCTTGGCCTTTTCGGCAGCTGCCTTCTTGTCGGCCTTTTCTTTCTCGGCTGCGGCCTTCTTGTCGGCTTTTTCCTTGTCAGCGGCCGCCTTCTTTGCTTCCTTGTCAGCCTTGGCCTTTTCGGCTGCAGCCTTCTTGTCATCAGCCGCTGCGGCAGCCGGCGCCGCCGTTGCAGCAGCCGCTGCGGGTGCGGCCTTGGCAGCAGTGCTGGCAGGTTTCTCTTCTTTCTTCGCTGGCGGGGCTGCAGCGGCCGGCGCAGCCGCCATGCCTTTGAAGCCAGCGCCGTTGACTGTCAAGCCGGCTTCGCTCATCTTGGCGGCGTTGCCTTCGCCAATGCCTTTGACGCGGTCAACCAGGTCTTCCCAGTTTTTGAAGGAGCCCTTCTTGCGCTCTTCAAGAATGCTGGCGGCGATGCTCGGGCCGATGCCCTTGATCGAGTCCAGCGCAGCCGCATCGGCTTTGTTGACGTCCACGGCCGCAAAAGCGGACATGGCAAAAAAGGTCAAGACTGCCGCGAGCAAACGTTTGATAAACATGAGGTCAACTCCTGTTGTAGGTAGGCCTGAAACGGCCAGGGGCTATTTTGGGTTGACGCGCAACGCGGCGCACCTCAGGGCTTACCTTTGGTAGCCCTTTTGCGCGCGGGCACACAGGCCCTTGGCGGCAAGCCGGTGTGCTGGGTCAGCAGCCGGCCACGAACCGGTTGGCTGGGTGAAGTGGCTTGATGGGTCTGCGCTACCGGCGCCCGGGCCGCAGCGGGTGTCGAATTTTTTCGGCGTGCCGATTGGTAACCCGCATCGCCAGACGGCTGGTAGCTGGGGATCAACTGGTGCTTGCCGTTTCCAACCAGGTCGGCGCGACCCATTGCTTTCAAGGCTTCGCGGAGCAAGGGCCAATTGGCGGCGTCGTGCCAGCGTAAAAATGCTTTGTGCAAGCGGCGCCTGCGCTCGCCGCGCACGATGTCCACTTTCTCAGCGCGCCGCGCGTCACGGCTGATGCCCTTCAGCGGGTTCAAGCCCGAGTGGTACATCGCCGTGGCGGTGGCCATGGGGCTGGGGTAAAAGGTTTGCACCTGATCGGCCTTGAAGCCGTTGCGCTTGAGCCAGAGCGCCAAGTTCATCATGTCTTCATCGCTGGTTCCAGGGTGGGCTGCGATGAAGTAGGGAATCAAATACTGCTTCTTGCCTGCCGCTGCGCTGGCTTGCTCGAAGAGTTGCTTGAAGCGGTCGTACGTGCCAATGCCGGGCTTCATCATTTTCGACAACGGCCCGCCTTCGGTGTGCTCCGGCGCAATCTTCAAATAACCACCCACGTGATGCGTCACCAGCTCTTTGACATATTCAGGTGACTGCACGGCAAGGTCGTAACGCAGCCCCGAGCCGATGAGAATTTTCTTGATGCCTTTGAGCTGCCGCGCGCGTCTGTAGAGCTTGATCAGAGGTCCGTGGTCGGTATTCAAGTTGGAGCAAATACCAGGGTACACACAACTCGGCTTGCGGCACGCTGCTTCTATCTCCGGGGTTTTGCAACCGATGTGCCACATATTGGCCGTAGGGCCACCCAGGTCGCTGATGACACCCGTGAAGCCTTTGACCTTGTCACGAATCGCTTCGATCTCGTGGATGACGGAGTCTTCGCTGCGGCTTTGAATGATGCGGCCTTCATGCTCGGTGATGGAGCAGAAGGTGCAGCCCCCAAAACACCCGCGCATGATGTTCACGCTGAAGCGGATCATTTCCCAAGCCGGGATCTTGGTCGGCCCGTCGTGACCACCGGTCTTGTCGGCATAGGCCGGGTGCGGGCTGCGCGCATAGGGCAAGTCGAACACAGCATCCATCTCGGCCGTGGTCAGCGGAATCGGCGGCGGGTTGATCCACACGTCGCGCCCTGTGCGTTCGTCCCCGTGCCGTTGCACCAGCGCTCGCGCGTTGCCGGGGTTGGTTTCCAGATGCAGGACGCGGCTGGCGTGGGCGTAGAGCACCGGGTCGCTCCTTACCGCTTCGTAAGCGGGCAGGCGAATCACGGACTTCGCACGGTCAGGCAACTGAATGGCGCCCAACTTGCGGCTGACGGGCATCGCCACGACAGGAAGCGCGGGCACGGCGGGGCTTGCAGCCTGCGCTGGATCGGCACCTTGGGTGCAGGTCTCGCCTTGGGTGGCCGCAGCTTCTGCGGTGCTCAGGTAGGGGCTGATGTGGTCGTCGATGCGGCCGGGACGGTCAACTTCAGTACTGTCCAATTCGCTGAAGCCTTGCGGCTCATGGCCCGTGCGCACCATGAAGGCCGTGCCGCGAATATCAATCAGGCTCTCCACCTTCTCACGCCGCGACAGTCGGTGCGCAATTTCAACAATCGCGCGCTCGGCATTGCCGTAAACCAGCAAGTCAGCCTTGCTGTCCACCAACACGGAGCGGCGTACTTTGTCTTGCCAGTAGTCGTAGTGCGCGATGCGGCGCAGGCTGGCTTCGATGCCACCGATGACCACGGGCACTTCGCTCCAAGCTTCTTTGCAACGTTGCGTGTAAACGAGCGTGGCGCGGTCGGGACGCTTGCCGCCCTCGCCGCCGGGCGTGTAGGCGTCGTCGCTGCGAATCTTTCGATCAGCCGTGTAGCGGTTGATCATGGAGTCCATGTTCCCTGCAGCCACGCCAAAAAACAGGTTCGGTTTGCCCAGCGCTTTGAAGGGCTCGGCACTTTGCCAATCCGGCTGCGCAATGATGCCCACGCGGAAGCCTTGCGCTTCGAGCGCGCGGCCCACCACAGCCATGCCGAAGCTCGGGTGGTCCACATAGGCGTCGCCGGTGACGATGACAATGTCACAGCTGTCCCAGCCCAAATGGTCCATTTCTGCGCGGCTCATCGGCAGGAAGGGTGCGGGGCCAAAACGCTTGGCCCAGAAGGGTTTCCAGCTGGCCAGCGGTTTGGCAGTGGGCGGTGAAAGCACAGGCGACATGAACCGCATTGTCCCAGCACGCCTTGCCCTAGCCCGCCATAAGCCCGACTTTGCCATCTGTGATGTGGGGCCATGCCGGGTCGGCGCTCGCCTAAGATCGGTTCAACACTGCTTTTGGCCGGTCAATGATGAGCTTCAACACCGCAAGGCCCCAACTCAGGCAGACAGATGCCGCAGCTTGGCACCTCGCTGTAGGCAAGTCTGTTGGCGGTTCTGGGCGCTCAACCATCCGTGTCCTAGGGCTGCTGGGCAGCGCCTTCTTGACAGCTTGCGCCCAGGGTCCTGGGGCGGCGCCCACGCCTTCAGGTGCGCCAGCCACCGCGCCCACCGAGGTCACCCGCTTCGGCGCCGAGCGCCAAGCGCAATTGCGGCGCCTGCATGAAGGCAAGGGCTGGGCTTTGCTTTCCGCTGGCGTGCGGCGCACGGAACCAGCGGGAACGGGTGTCGAATTTCTGACGTTTGTTGACCCAGCCTCCGTCGCACGAACCGGCAACACCGTGCGGGTGCGTTCGCAAAGCGTGTATGCGCGCAGCTTGGGCACATCGGTGGCGGTGATCACCTTCCAACAAGTGGATTGCAGCGCGCGCACCATTCGCGCCTTCGGGCAAGACAGCTTCAGCGATGACGCCGCCACGCAGCGCATTTCCAGCAACAACCAGGCTGGCCCCGTCACGTCCGTGCAGGAAAAGAGCTTGGGCGAGACACTGCTCAACAGCGTGTGCGCGGGCCGTTTCGCTGCTGGTGCCGGGCGTGTGGCTGCGCCAGCCGGCACGCCGCGCGGTGGCGTGGGCACCGGGGTGGCTATCGCAGCGCAGCGCGTGTTGACCAACGCCCATGTGGTCGCCACCTGCAAGACGATCGAAGTCACGTCGGCTGGGCAGCGCCTGTCCGCACTGGTGCGCAAGCGCGACAGCGTGAGCGACCTGGCACTGCTTGAAGTCGCCAACCTGCCCAGTGGCCCTGTTCCAGCGCTGCGGCGGCGCGCGTCAGTGGGCGAAGCGGTCATGGCCGCAGGCTATCCACTGACGGGCTTGCTGGGCTCCGACTTGGTGGTCACTGACGGCATCGTCAATGCGCTTTCTGGCCTGGGCAACAGCACCACCCACTTGCAGATGTCGGCAGCCATTCAGCCCGGCAACAGCGGCGGGCCTTTGCTGGACCGTGGCGGCCATCTGGTCGGCGTTGTGGTGTCCAAACTCAACGCCGTGGCCACGATGGCTTTGACGGGCGATATTCCGCAAAACGTCAACTTCGCCATCAAGCCCGAGATCGTCGCGCTGTTTTTACAGAGTGAGAACTTGCCCCTGAATGTGGTTGACCAAGGCGGATCCCTCGACACCCAGCAGTTGGCCACCCAAGCGCGGGCGTTCACGGTGCGGGTTGATTGCCGGCCTTGAGGCCTTCGGCCTCATCAACTTCTTCGCCCAGAAACCCACCGCTCTGGTGTGCCCACAGCCGCGCGTAGAGGCCACCACTTTCCAGCAACTGGGCATGCGTACCCTCTTCCACCACGCAGCCTTTGTCCATGACGATCAGCCGGTCCATCGCGGCAATGGTGCTCAGGCGGTGCGCGATGGCCACCACGGTCTTGCCTTCCATCAGGCGATACAAGCTCTGCTGAATGGCGGCTTCCACTTCGGAATCCAAAGCACTGGTCGCTTCGTCAAGCAGCAGGATGGGCGCGTCTTTCAGCATCACCCGAGCGATGGCCACGCGCTGGCGTTGGCCACCGCTGAGCTTGACACCGCGCTCGCCGACATGCGCGTCATAGGCCTTGCGGCCTTTGGGGTCCGCCAAGGTTTGAATGAAGTCGTGCGCCTCGGCACGTTCAGCAGCACGGCGCATCTGTTCGTCGTCTGCGTCGGGCCTGCCATAGACGATGTTGTCGCGCACGCTGCGGTGCAGCAGTGAGGTGTCCTGCGTCACCATGCCAATCTGAGCACGCAGCGAATCTTGCGTCACTTGCGAGATGTCTTGCCCATCAATCAAGATGCGCCCCTGTTGCAAGTCATAAAACCGCAGCAGCAAGTTCACCACCGTGCTTTTGCCCGCACCCGAGCGGCCCACCAGGCCAATTTTTTCACCGGGACGGATGTGCAGCGAGAGATCCCGAATCACCGGTTCATTGCCGCCATAAGAAAACGTGACCTGCTCAAACCGCATGTCGCCACGGCTGACCTGAATGGGCACCGCGCCGGGGCGGTCCAGCACCGTCTGCGGGCGGGACAGCGTCGCCATGCCGTCTTGCACCGTGCCGATGTGTTCAAACAGCGAGGCCATCTCCCACATCACCCAGTGTGAGATGCCGTTCAGGCGCAAGGCCATGGCTGTGGCCGCCGCCACGGCGCCCACGCCCACCTCACCACGCATCCACAGCCAGATCACCATGCCGGCCGTGCTGCCAATCAGCACCACCGACAGCACCTGATTGACGATCTCAAAGCCCGTCACCAGGCGCATCTGGGCATACACCGTGGTGAGAAATTCGCGCATCGCGCTGCGCGCATAACCCGCTTCGCGCTGCGAGTGCGAAAACAACTTCACCGTGGCAATGTTGGTATACGCATCCGTGATGCGCCCGGTCATGAGCGAGCGCGCGTCGGCCTGGGCCTGCGCCACACGGCCCAGGCGCGGCACGAAGAAGCGCATTGACAGCAAATACAGCACCAGCCACAGCGTAAAAGGCCCGAGCATGCGCAAGTCAAAGCTGCCTAACACGGCACCCATGGTGACGAAATAGATGACCACGTACACCAGGATGTCGCACAAGATCATCACCGTGTCGCGCACGGCCAGGGCACTTTGCATGACCTTGGTGGCGATACGGCCTGCAAACTCGTCCTGATAAAAGGCCATGCTCTGGCCGAGCATCAAGCGGTGGAAGTTCCAGCGCAGCCGCATGGGCATGTTGCCGGACAAGGCTTGGTGCTTGAGCAGCGACTGCAGCCCCGCGATGGCAATGCTCGACAGCAAAACAAGCGCCAGAACAGCCAGAGTGCCACCGTGCAGTTTCAGCAAATCGGCTGGCGGCGCAGCGGCCAGCCAATCCACCAATTGCCCCATCATGGCAAACAGCACCGCCTCGAAAGCGCCGATAGCGGCGGTAAACAGTGCCATAGCCAACACATAGCCACGCATGCCCCGCGTGCAAGCCCAAACAAATGCGAACAAACCCTTGGGCGGCGCTGTGGGCGTGTCGTCCGGATACGGGTCTACAAAACGCTCAAAAAAGCCAAACATGCGCGGGCGCCTGAAGAAGTCAACAAAGGGCGGCGCAGTGTAGACAAACCGCGCGATCATTGCGGCCATGAAGCTTTCAGTTCTGGATCAATCAATTTATGTCGAAGGCCGCGGCGAGGACGATGCGCTGCGCGACACCTTGTCCTTGGCCGAACACGCCGAAGCGCGGGGTTACGCGCGCTTTTGGGTCAGTGAGCACCACGGCTTACCCACCATTGTGGGCAGTGCACCTGAGGTGCTGATGGCGGCCATCGCCGCCCGCACCTCGCGCATCCGCATCGGCAGCGCCGGCGTCATGCTGCCGCACTATTCAGCTTTCAAGGTGGCCGAAGTTTTTCGGGTTCTGGACGCGCTGGCGCCGGGCCGCATCGATTTAGGTGTGGGCCGCGCGCCCGGTGGCGACCAGCGCACCGCGCGCGCCTTGAACCCCGCCGCCAGCGGCATGGCTGAAGACTTTCCGCAGCAGGTGGTCGACCTGATGGCGTGGCTGGATGGGCGGCTGCATCACGGCGTTATGGCCCATCCGCGCGCGCCGTCCAGCGACATCGCCCGCCGCCCTGATGTGTGGATGCTCGGAAGCTCCGACTACGGTGCGCAGCTCGCCGCGCACCTGGGCTTGCCATATGCATTCGCCTACTTCTTCATGGATGGCCAGGGAGTTGAGGAGGCTCTGCATCTGTACCGCACGAACTACCGGCCCAGCGAGCGCCACCCAAAGCCGCACGCCACGATTTGCGTCTGGGCTCTGGCGGCCGATACCGATGCCGACGCACAACACCACGCACTCAGCCGTGATCGCTGGCGCCTGGACCGCGCACGTGGGCGCTTGGGACCTTTGCGTCACCCTGATGAATTGGCGCGCGAGGGTTTTACTTCAGAAGAAACCGCACAAATGGCCGGCATGCGAAAGCGCGCGTTGGTCGGCTCCGCCGCCACGGTCGCGCACAAGCTTCGGCAGCTGAGTTCTGAGCTCAGCCTGGATGAGCTGGTGATCAACACCTGGGCGACCGACCCCGCCGTGCGGCGGCATTCCTACAGCTTGATTCAGGAGACGCTGGATGTTTGACTACCTCATCGTAGGCGGCGGCTCGGCAGGCTGCGTATTGGCCGCGCGCTTGAGCGAGGATCCGCAAGTCAGTGTTTGCCTGCTGGAAGCCGGTGGGCCGGACGACAGCGTCCTGATTCACTGCCCCGCGGGCCTGGCGTTGCTGGCCAACCCACAGTGGCCGGCCTATCGCAAGCTCAACTGGGCGTTTGAAACCGTGCCACAAGCCGGCTTGAATGGGCGCCGCGGTTATCAACCCAGAGGCAAGGTGCTGGGCGGATCGAGCTCCATCAACGCCATGATTTACGCGCGCGGCCACCGCAGCGACTACGACTACTGGGCAGCGCAGGGCAACCCCGGCTGGGGCTGGAGCGACGTGCTGCCCTATTTCAAGCGCGCCGAGAACAACGAGCGCGGTGCCGACGAGTTTCACGGCGCCGGCGGCCCGTTAAACGTCATGAATTTGCGCAGCCCCAACCGCTACAGCCAGGCCTTTGTGGAGGCGGGACGACAAGCTGGCCACCAGGTCACGCCCGACTTCAACGGCGCCGCCTTCGAAGGCGTGGGTCTGTACCAGGTGACGCACCGCAACGGCGAGCGCTTCAGCGCCGCCAAGGCGTATCTGACGCCCAACCTGAGCCGCAAGAATCTGAAGGTCGTGACGGGTGCGCAAGCCACGCGCATCTTGTTTGATGGCCATAGGGCTTGTGGCGTTGAAGCGCGCGTTCAGGGCCGCTTGCAGCGCTTCGATGCACGCCGTGAAGTATTGCTGTCAGCGGGCGCCCTGCAGTCACCTCACCTGCTCATGTTGTCAGGCGTTGGCCCTGGCCATCACTTGCAAGAGCTGGGCATCGAAGTCAAAGCCGACGTGCCGGGCGTGGGTATGCACCTGCACGACCACATCGACGTGGTGCAAGTGGTGGACGCGCCGCAGCTGACCGACCTGTTTGGCATCAGCTTCGCAGGCCTGCGCAATGCCTGGGCGGGTGTGCTCGAATGGCGCGCGAAACGCAGCGGCATGTTGACAACCAACTTCGCCGAGGCCGGTGGCTTTTTGCGCACCAGCCCGCAAGAAGCCGTGCCCGATGTGCAATTGCACTTTGTCGTCGGCAAGTTGGTTGACCATGGGCGCCGCACCGTTTTTGGCCACGGCTATTCGTGCCATGTTTGCTTGCTGCAGCCCCACAGCCGGGGGCGTGTCACCCTAGCCAGCGCCGAACCCGGGGCAGCACCTTTGATAGACCCCGCCTTTCTTGCTGAACACGAAGACCTGGCGCGCCTGGTCCGCGGCTTCAAATTGATGCGCCGCGTGCTGCATCAACCCGCACTGGCCGGTTTGGGCGGGCGTGAACTGGGCGAAGCGACGGGCACACCCAGTGATGAAGTGCTGGAGCAATACATTCGTGCGCACGCAGACACCATCTACCACCCGGTCGGCACCTGCCGCATGGGGTCGGGCCCGCTGGATGTGGTCGATGCGCAGTTGCGCGTGCGGGGCGTGGAAGGCCTGCGCGTGGCGGATGCTTCCGTCATGCCGCGCATCGTCAGCGGCAACACCAACGCGCCCACCATCATGATTGCCGAGAAGGCTGCTGACTTGATTCGACAGCGCTGACAGGTGCTGTTTAAGGGGCGCGAAGCGCGAGTGCAGGCGCGAGCGTAGGAATCTGCGCAGTTGCCAACGCCGGCGCTCCCTGCACGGCCGCGCGCAGCGCGTCTCTGAGCACCATTTGTCCACGCCAAGGTGCTGGCGCTTCCGCCATCAAGGCCACTGGCAGCGCGCGCCGCGACACGCTGGGCAACTCGACCGTCAAACTGAGCTGAGCCATGGATCGAGATTCACCCTGTAGGGCCGCTGCCAATTGCCAGTACTCTGTGATTTCGGCTTCCACTGAGGCTCGTTGTGCGGCTGTAAGTGGCGGAATCGACTGCCGAGCCGCAGCGATGGCCTGACGCAGGTTCTGCGCCGGCTCGGAAGCGGCCGGCGCAACTTCGGTCCTGGACGCCGGCGGACGAAAACTCTGCTCAGCAGGGCGCCAACCCATGCTGCTGACAGCGGCCGCGATGCCCAAGGCCCCCATGGCCATGAAAAGAATGCGCCCCGTCCAGTCTTCTCGTTGTGCTGCACTGAACGGGCCGTTCAGCCTGCGACCCGACGGCCGTGTGGTGTGCCACGGCTGTTCACGTACGGCAGGGGCCGGCACTTCCAGCGGCAGAAGACGCAACGCCGGCCGCGTAGCCGCCGACGGGCTGCGCGCCAGGCGCTGCGCCATGTGCTGCGACGCTGCCAGCAAGGTGGCTTCTTGCACGGGTTTCGGCACCCAAATCGATCCTGGAATGCCTGGATCTGTCACCGCCAGCACGATGGCGGGGCCTTGCGCTCTGAGCAAAAAACGGTGCAGATCGTCGCGCGAGGGTTCGTTGTCATAGTCAGCAATCAACAACTGGGCACGGCCCGCGTGGCTGATGACAAATTGCTCGCGGCCGGGTCCGCTTAGGAACTCGCGTAGCAGCGCGTGCACGCGCCCGCCGTGCGCAGCCAGGGCCACCTCAACGCGCGGCACGAGGTCGGGCTTGGCCAGCGCGCTCATGGTGGGCAGATTCGGGTGGTGAGCATGTGCAACAAAGCTATCGGTTGGGCACAACCGTTGTGAGGCCTTGCAAGCGCCATGCCTGCATGCCACCCCGGTAGTACTTGAGTTTGTCCGCTGGATAGCCCAACGCCAGCAAAGCCCGCGTGGCGCGGGCCGTGTCGTCAGACCAAACGGCTGAGCAAAACATCAACAGCTCCTTGGCTTGCTGAAAGTCCCACTGGGCGCCTTGCCGCTTCGCGCCCAGCGCTTCCAGCACTTTTGCCAACTGCGGATTGTCACGCTGCAGCACGCCAAATGGAAGGTTGATCGCGCTGGGAATGGTTTCCAGCTTGAAAAATTCAGGCAGCCGGTTGTCCAACAAAACCCCCTTGTCGCCGCGCACCTGCTGGTCGAGGAAGTCGAGCAGTTCCAGCTCGCCCACCGTCAGCACGCCGGGCGCCAGTTGCATGGGCTGCAAACAAGCGGGCGGGCAAGCGCGCGATGTGCGCGACCAGCTATCGACGAGCCGATGGTTGGTATCTTGGATGCGCTGGATACGGACGAGCTTGCCATCGTGCTGCACATCCAGGTACTGGCGTTGTGGCGAGATGCCAACCCGCAGTTCCTGTGCAGCGACACCTGGGCACCAGCCGAACAGGCCGCTGAGCACCACCAAAGCAAGCAAGCACTTCATCAGAGACTCTTGTTGATCTCACCGCGCTAAGACCGCGCATTTGGGCAGCATTCCCCCGGTCGAATACCCACATTGGGATGTTCCACCATGCAACTCCGGGCTGAATGTTAAGCAGCGGCCCGACCCGTCCTACGCCCCCTAAAGAGGGATGGCTCAACACAAGCCGCCACAGGCTGTTACCGCCAAGCCGGATCATGATCCTCAAAATTCCTTTATGGAACCCCATTCGCCTGGCCGGCCGGCCCGAAGCGTCACACGAAAAGCCGGTTGGGCAGTCCCTTTGTGCGTCTTTGTGGCCACGCTGGCAGCGTGCCAGCGCACAGCCGTGCCCCCGGTCGCACCGGTGGCTCGCCATGAAGTGCGCGCGCAAGACCCCCGCATGGCCAGCGAATTGCAGCGTGCAGAAGACCGCGCCAATGTATGCAGCGCGCGCGAAGCCAAAGCAGCCGGTTTGACAGCCGAGTATTTCGCCCAGAAGAATTTGGCAGGGCAAGCCCTGCTGGTGCGCGCCGAAGGCCCACTCGACCACGCTTGGCCTATCGCGGGCCAGGAAGTCAAAAGCGCCGTTCGATCCGCAAGCTGGCGCGGATGGGTGCGCCCACCTTTTAGCGGCCGCTTCCGTTTTCACACAGACATGCCCGGCGCCCGCATCAGCGTTTCAGGCCAAAACCTGACCGGCGACGACAGCGCCGTTGAGCTTTATGCAGGGCGCTACCACCCGATTCAGGTCGAGCTGCGCGAGCTGCCCTCTGCGGCTGCTTTGAAAGCTGCGGGTTTACCGGCCTTGCCCCCGTTGAAGCTCGGCTGGACAACACCTTTTGGCGCACGCTACATGCTGCCCCGCGCCGTGCTGTTTCCGCCGTCGGAAACGGTGAGCAGTGCGGCTTCAACTGGCGCGGGTTCTTCAACGCAGGCCCGGTGACTTGAGGGGCTCGTTGGCGGAGAGAGTGGGATTCGAACCCACGGTACGTTGAAAACGTACACGGGATTTCGAGTCCCGCGCATTCGACCACTC
The DNA here is from genome assembly GCA_965249635.1 of Rubrivivax sp. Lineage (GTDB taxonomy): Bacteria > Pseudomonadota > Gammaproteobacteria > Burkholderiales > Burkholderiaceae_C > Rubrivivax. The sequence goes on from OZ252249.1 coordinate 3,145,103, forward strand.
TGCCATCTCTCCGGGTATTCGGCCCGCGGGTCAAACGGGAGCCGCGCAGTTTAGCTCAGGACCTCCAGGCCGCCGAGGTAGGGACGCAGCGCAGGTGGAATGGCGATGCGGCCATCGGCCTGCTGGTGGTTTTCCAGCACGGCCACCAGCGCACGGCCGACGGCCAAGCCTGAACCATTGAGCGTGTGCACAAACTCGGGTTTGCCTTGCGAGTTGCGAAAGCGCGCCTGCATGCGGCGGGCTTGGAAAGCCTCGCAGTTGCTGCACGAGCTGATCTCGCGGTAGGTGTTCTGCGCAGGCAGCCAAACTTCCAAGTCGTAGGTTTTGGCAGCGCCAAAACCCATGTCGCCGGTGCACAGGGCCACCACGCGGTAGGGCAATTCCAACTTCTGCAATATCGCCTCGGCGTGGCCGACCATGGCTTCCAGCGCGGCATAGCTGTGCTCGGGCTGGACGATTTGCACCATCTCCACTTTGTCGAATTGGTGTTGGCGGATCATGCCGCGCGTATCGCGCCCGCCGCTGCCGGCCTCCGAGCGAAAACACGGGCTGTGTGCGGTGAGCTTGATCGGCAAAGCTGTGGCGTCGAGGATTTGCTCGCGCACGGTATTGGTCAGGGAGATTTCGCTGGTCGAGATGAGGTATTGCTCAGCCTGCGCTTCGTCACCCCCACGCGTCACCCAAAACATGTCCTCTTTGAACTTGGGCAACTGCCCCGTGCCTTCAAGGATTTCTCGATTGACGATGTACGGCGTGTAGCACTCCGTGTAGCCATGTTCTTGCGTCTGCACATCCAACATGAACTGCGCCAGCGCACGGTGCAAGCGAGCCACGGGGCCGCGCAAAAAGCTGAAGCGCGCACCCGACAAGCGTGCACCGGTTTCGAACTCCAGGCCCAGCGGCTCACCCAGATCCACATGGTCGCGCGCGGTGAAGTCTTCAAAGCTGCGCGGCGTGCCCCAGCGGCGCACTTCCACGTTGGCTGCCTCATCTGCACCCACCGGCACGCTCTCGTGTGGGAGGTTAGGCACGCTCATGAGCATTTGCGCCAGCTCGGCCTGAATAGCGTCCAGGCGCTCGGCAGAGGTTTTTTGTTCGTCGCCGGCACCGGCCACCTCGGCCATCACGGCTGCGGTGTCTTGGCCTTTGGCTTTGAGCTGGCCAATCTGCTTGCTCAGGCTGTTGCGCCGCGCTTGCAGCTCTTCGGTGCGGATCTGGATGGTCTTGCGCTCCGCCTCCAGTGCACTGAACCGTTCAATATCCAAAAAGGGCTGCGGGTTACGGCGTTGCTGAAGACGGGCGATCACCGCCGGCAAGTCGCGGCGCAGTTGTTGAATGTCTAACATGATGGTCTCTCGAAAAAAGTGGTGGGGCTGCTCGAATGCAGCCTCAGGAGCGCGTTGCTGCCACCTCGGCCATGCTCTTGTCGCCCAGCCCCATCGGCAAGGGGAAGTGAACCGTTTCCACCACGCCGTCCATTTTGCGGATGCTGGTGGCGCCCATTTCACGCAGGCGGGCAATCACTTGCTGCACCAAGATGTCGGGCGCCGAGGCACCGGCCGTCAAGCCCACACGCTGGCGACCTTCCAGCCAGGCGGCTTGCAGGTCAGACGCCGCATCGACCATATAGGCATCCGTGCCCAGGCGCTGCGCCAATTCACGCAAGCGGTTGCTGTTACTGCTGGTGGCGCTGCCCACCACGATGACCACATCCACCGCCGGCGCCAACAGTTTCACGGCGTCTTGGCGGTTCTGTGTGGCGTAGCAGATGTCTTGTTTTTTGGGCTCACGCACATACGGAAAGCGCTCTTTGACGGCCAACAAGATTTCTGCCGCGTCGTCCACGCTCAAAGTGGTTTGCGTGACCACAGCCAAGCGCTGCGAGCGCGGGTTCACGCGCTGAACATCGTTGACGTCTTCCACCAGATAAATGCCCTCACTGAGTTGGCCCATGGTGCCTTCCACTTCCGGGTGCCCCTTGTGGCCAATCATGATGAATTCGTAGCCTTCTTTGGCCAGTTTGGCCACTTCCACATGCACCTTGGTCACCAGCGGGCAGGTCGCGTCAAACACCTGGAAGCCGCGCTGGGCAGCCTCTTGACGCACGGCCTGGCTCACGCCGTGGGCACTGAACACCAAGGTAGCGCCTGGCGGCACTTCGGCCAGGTCTTCGATGAAGATGGCGCCGCGCGCCTTCAGGTCGTTCACCACGTAGGTGTTGTGCACGATTTCGTGGCGCACATAAATGGGCGCACCAAACTTCAACAGCGCCCGGTCAACAATTTCGATGGCGCGGTCGACGCCGGCACAAAAGCCACGCGGCTCCGCCAGCACCACTTCATCGACCGTGGTCTTTGCGTTCGTGTTCACAGCACCCCCAAAACATGCACTTCAAATTGGACCGCCCGACCAGCCAACGGGTGGTTGAAATCAAACAGCAGCCAGCCGTCACCACACTCGCGCACCACGCCGGCATAGCTGCCTTGGCCGTCGGGCGTGGGGAACTGAACCACGTCGCCCACAGCGTACTCGGCATCGGGGTCGCCCAGTTCAAGCAAGAGCGCGCGTTTCACACGTTGCAACAACTGCGGGTTGTGCTCGCCAAAAGCTTCACCGGGGGCCAATTCAAAAGCCTGCCGCGCACCTTCGGGCAGGCCGATCAGCCGCCGCTCCATGGCCGGCGCCAATTGCCCGCTACCTAAGGACAAGGTGGCCGGCTGGCCGGCAAAGGTGTCGACCACGGGCGCGCCGTCAGGGCCCGACAGGCGGTAGTGCAGGGTCAAAAATGATTCGGGCTTGATCAGGTTCACGCAGTGGGGCTCAAAGTCACGCTGTTGGGGGACGCCGTTGGGGGAGGCCATCCGGGCGGGGACCAAGGGGGAATTCGGGTGGGGGACGGCGCAGCAACACCCCGCTTCTAGACTGGACGCAATTCTACGGACCCGCAGGTAACGCCATGAACTTGAAAGACTTGCCACAAGCCGCCCGCCCGCGCGAACGCGCCTTGGCCCTGGGCGCCGCCAGCTTGGCTGACCCTGAGCTTTTGGCCTTGTTGCTGCGCACTGGCGTGCGTGGCCAAGGCGTGCTGCAGTTCGCGCAGCAATTGCTGCAGCGCTTTGGTGGGTTTCCAGGGCTGTTGCAGGCCAACATTGAAAATCTCAAAGGCATCAAAGGTTTGGGGCCGGCCAAACGCGCCGAGCTGGCGGCCGTGGCTGAAATGGCGCGCCGCTCGCTCGCGCGCCAGCTACAAGACCGGCCGGTGTTTGATTCGCCCCTGCAAGTGCGGCAGTACCTGCAACTGAACATGAGCGGATTGCCACACGAAACCTTTGTGGTGATGTTCCTGGACAGCCAACACCACCTCATCAAAATGGAAACCCTGTTTCGCGGCACACTGACACAAACCAGCGTCTACCCGCGAGAGGTTGTCAAAGCCGCGCTGGCTTGCAACGCAGCCGCCGTGGTGTTGGCGCACAACCACCCCTCAGGATCCGCAGAACCTTCTCGGGCCGACGAAATGCTCACTCAAGCTCTGAAACAAGCGCTTGCGCTGATTGATGTGCGGGTGCTGGACCATTTGGTCGTGGGCCAAGGCCAGGTGGTGTCGTTCAGCGAGCGTGGCCTGTTGTGAATCCTGTCCTGGAACCTGCCGTGAAGTCTAAAAGCCGACTGGCCAGTTTTGACGAACTGGCCGCAGCCCTGAAACGCCAGGCGCAGCAAGCCGCCAAAGACGCTGCGCTGCTGCGCGAGCGCCAAAGGGCCGAAGCCGCCGCCGCACGCATTCGCGAGCAGCAACTGCAGGCCTTCAGCCTGGCCGTTGGACCGGTGACGCCAATGCCCGACAAAGGCTTGGCCCAGATCGAACGCCCGCGCCCAGCACCCGAGCCGTTTCAGCGGCAAAAAGACGAGGCGGCGGCGCTGAAGGCCGCGCTATCGGACGAAGTGGATGTGGAGTCCTTGTTGCTCACCGATGACGGCTTGAGCTTCCGCAGGCCTGGCATTGGCCTGGACGTCCTTACCCGCTTGCGCAAAGGCCACTGGGCCATCCAGCGCCAGATTGACCTGCACGGCCTGCGCCGCGATGAAGCCCGTGACGCTTTGGCAGCTTTTGTGCGCCAGACACGGCAGCAAGGGGCACGCTGCCTGCGCGTGGTACACGGCAAGGGCTTGGGATCGCCGGGGCGCGAGCCCGTGCTCAAAGGCAAGGTGCAGCGCTGGCTGGCGCAGTGCGACGAGGTCATCGCTTTTGCCCAGGCCGCCGGGCCGCAAGGTGGCGCGGGCGCGCTGATCGTGCTGCTGGCTCCCTAAAGCCTGTTCCAGCGAAACGCTGGCCGAGCCGAGGATGTCGCGTCTACTTGTTGCGCATCCAGTCGGCTGTGCCAAAAAAGGCTTTGGCCAGACGCTCCGCCAAGCTGGTGTCCACATGCAGCTCTTGCATGGCCAGCATCATGCAAGCCATCCATTGGTCACGCTCGGCAATGCCAATGGCGAATGGCAGGTGGCGAGCGCGCAGGCGTGGGTGGCCATGCTGCTGAACATAAAGGTCAGGCCCACCCAGCCAGCCGCTCAAAAAGGCGAACAATTTGTCGCGCGAGCCATCCAGGCTGCTGGGGTGCAAAACTCGAATGGCTGCAAATTGGGGCTCCAGGTCCATCAGGTCGTAGAAGCGGTCAACCAGTGCCCGCACGGCGCTTTCACCGCCCAACAAGGCGTAAGGGCTGGGGCCACTGCGGCCGGGTTCGTCTTCGTTTTCAGGCATCGGTCCAATCGTTCTTTCAAGCACCCAAGCTGCGCAACAAGCGTGTCGCGGCGTCGACCAAACCCACAGCCGCCGGTGTACCCGGTTGCACCTGCAGCAACAGTTCGCGCCGCCCCACCGCCTCGCGCACAGCCGGGTCCAAGGGGATGTCGCCCAAGTAGTCCAGCCGCACTGCGGACTCCAGCCCCGGATTCACAAAGCGGTCGATCACTTGCTGCAATTGCCCGCACACACCGCGCCCTTCGCCAATGCGGCGGGTTTGGTTAACCAGGAGCTTGATGTGGCGCCGCTGTTGCACCGAAGACAGCACCTTGATCGTGGCGTAGGCGTCGGCCAGCGATGTGGGCTCGGGTGTCGCCACCACCAGCACGTCTTGGGCCAGCGACACCGTGAACAAAACCACATCGGAAATGCCAGCGCCCGTATCCAGAATGATGAAGTCAAAGCGCGGCAGCAGTTCGTCAAAGATGCGCAGCAGCGCGTCGCGCACGGGCGGCGTCATTCGGGAATATTCCACCATGCCCGAGCCCGCCAACAAAACGCTCATGCCCATCGGGCCCGGCAACAAAGCTTGGTCAATACTGCAACTACCGTTGATGACTTCGTGCAAGGTTTGGTGCGGCGGCAGGTTCAGCGCCACGTCCAAGTTGGCCAGGCCCAAGTCGGCGTCCAGCACCAGCACGTTCAGGCCCTGGCGTGCCAATGCGGCACCCACGTTGGCGGCAACGAAGGTTTTGCCGACGCCGCCCTTGCCGCTTGTGACGGCCACGGTTCGCGCTTTGCGGGATGCGGGTCTGCTGGCGGCGCTCATTCGGGCTCCGGCAAGGCCGACAGGCCAAAGAGCATCTTCTTTTCTTCGGCGCTCACTTGGCTGGCCAAGGCAGCTTCCATGCAAACCAGGTTGCGCCCCGAGGCTTTGGCACGGTAGAGCTGATGGTCGGCTCGGCTCAGCCACAGGGCGGGTGTGGAGCGAACCCAAGGCGGCGCATAAGCACCACCCACGCTGACGGTGATGCGCAGGTCCTGCCCCGCGCTGCCACGCACGGGCGTGGCTTGCACACGCCGGCGGATGCGCTCGGCCACGGCCTCGCCAAAGTGCGCAGCACAGTTGGGCAGGATGATGGCAAATTCTTCGCCACCCACGCGCGCCACGAGGTCCATGGGGCGCACCGTCTCCACCAGAATTTCAGCCACTGCACGAATGGCCAAATCGCCCGCTGGGTGGCCGTGCTCGTCGTTCACGCGCTTGAAGTGGTCGATGTCAAGCGACAGCATCAAGGCCGGCTCGCCAGAGCGCGCCACGCGGTCAATTTCACGGGCCAGCGCCAGCTCGAAGGTGCGCCGGTTTGACAGCCCGGTCAGTGCGTCGCGGCTGGAAAGCTCGACCAGCGAATCAATCAGCCCTTGCAACCACACTGGAGAACCTGGCTCTCCCGGCGGCGGCTCTCGCCCCGACTGCTTCAACAACTGCAGCGCTTGCTCCAGCTTCAGTGGGGTTGCGTCCGTAGGCTTCAATGAGGTGGTCGCTGCGAACTGAGGGTTCTATAAAAGCCCTGAGCCAGGCCAAATAAGGAGTGCAAAAGAAGTCTAGCAGCCCAAGTTTGGCGGCTTCTGGTCATTCTGTAAGTCTTCGCAATGACCGTAATTTGCGGGAGCGTGGCCGCAATAGGCGCCCTTTACCGGGCTTGTTTCGGCGTCGGGTCGAAGCCCTGCGCCCGGACACTTCAACGGCTACCCAGGGCGACAGACGCTCCATGACCGACGCCACAACCTCTTCAGCCGCAAGCGCCAGCAGCACCTCCGAGTTCGAGTTCACGGACGCGGACTTCGAACGCGTGCGCAAGCTCATCTACGCCCGTGCGGGTATCAGCCTGAACGCCGGCAAACAGGCCATGGTTTACGGCCGCCTGTCGCGCCGCGTGCGCGAAACGCGCAACACCCGATTTCGAGACTACCTGGACTGGCTGGAAGCGCAAACCGGTGCACAGGCCGTCAGTGAGTGGCAGGCCTTCACCAACTGCCTGACGACCAACCTGACCTCGTTTTTCCGCGAAGCGCACCACTTCGAGGCCCTGCGCACCGAGCTGCAAGCACGGCGCGGGCAACGGCTGCGCATGTGGTGCAACGCAGCATCCACCGGCGAAGAACCCTACTCGCTGGCCATGACGGTGATTGAGGTGCTGAACAACCAAGCGCCCGTACAGATTTTGTGCACCGATATCGACACTCAAGTGCTGTCGGTTGCCGAGCGCGGCGTCTACGCGGCCGACGCCCGCGGCCTGAGCCCCGAGCTGCTGCGCCGTCATTTCATGCGGGGCATGCGAGACAAGGCCGGCTTCATCCGCGCCCGCCCCGAGCTTCAAAAGCTGCTGGAGTTCCGCGTCTTCAATTTGATGAGCACCCAATGGGACAGCTTGGGTGATGCGTTTGACATCGTGTTCTGCCGCAACGTGATGATCTACTTTGATTCAGCCACTCAACGCAAAGTGCTGGAGCGCATTCACAGCCGCATGAAACCTGGCAGTCTGCTCTTTGTTGGTCATTCCGAGAATTTCACCGACGCCCACGACCTGTTCGCGCTGCGCGGCAAAACCATCTACAAGCGCCTGTGATTGGACACCCATGAGCTTGGCCACCAGCCCCAGCCCCATCAAAACCGACAACACCAGCGGCACCACGCCCCTGTTGGCGGCCCTGCGTGCGCGGCCACGCAAAGCGGGCGAAGCTTCATTTTTCTTTTGGGACGCACACTTCAAACTTGAGTGCGTCAAAGTCTTGCCCGGTGAATTTTTTGTCGATAGCCAAGACATCCTCATCACGACCACGCTGGGCTCGTGTATCGCCGCCTGCCTGTGGGACCGCGAGCGGCACATCGGCGGCCTGAACCACTTCATGCTGCCCGAAGGCCCTGCGGACGGCAGTGGCGCCAGCAGCGGCCGTTATGGCGCTTTTGCCATGGACCAGCTCATTGGCGAAATGGTCAAGCGCGGCGCCAATCGCGGCTCGATTGAAGCCAAAGTGTTTGGCGGCGGCTCCATCATCGACGGCATGAACAGCATTCAAATTGGCGAGCGCAATACCCAGTTTGTGTTGGATTACCTTCGCACGGAGCGCATACCCGTGGTCTCGAAAGACGTGCTCGACGTCTATCCGCGCAAGGTGGCTTTTTTGCCCAAATCGGGCAAAGCCATGGTCAAGCGCCTGCAGCCCACCAGCGCTGCCGCCGTGGTTGCGCAAGAGCAGGCCGCTCGCAAGCAAGTGGTGGCGCCAGCGGGCGGCTCCATTGATTTGTTCTGAGCGCCGGCTGAACGCGCAGGCGCCTTGGAGAAACTATGAATATCAAAACTCGTGTGGTCGTCGTGGACGATTCGGCCCTGATCCGTGGTCTGCTGGCAGAGATCATCAATCGTCAGCCCGACATGCAGTGCGTCGGCTCGGCAGCCGACCCTTTGGCGGCGCGCGAAATCATTCGCGAGCTGAACCCGGATGTCATCACGCTGGACATCGAAATGCCGCGCATGGACGGCCTGGAGTTTTTGTCGCGCCTGATGCGCTTGCGCCCCATGCCGGTGGTGATGGTGTCCACGCTGACCGAGCGCGGCGCGGAGGCCACGATGAAAGCGCTGGAGTTGGGCGCTGTGGACTTTGTAGCCAAGCCGCGCCTGGGCGTGGCCGACGGCATGCGCCTGCTGGCCACTGATATCACCGAAAAGATTCGCACCGCCGCCAAAGCCACCGTGCGCCGCGCGCCCGCCAGCTTGCCGCAAGCCAGCGCGGCCCCAAGCCGGCCGGCGGCGATCGGGCGCTTGTCCACCGAAAAGCTGATCTTCATCGGGGCATCGACCGGCGGCACCGAAGCCACGCGCGCGGTGCTGGCACAAATGCCGGCAGATACCCCCGCCATCCTGATCACGCAACACATGCCGCCGGGCTTCACCACCAGCTATGCCGCCAGGCTGAACGCCGCGAGCCAAATGCACGTGGCCGAAGCGCAGGATGGCGAGCGCATCCTGCCCGGCCACGCCTACTTGGCGCCGGGCGGGCGCCACCTGTGGGTCGAACGTTCGGGCGCCAATTACGTGGTGCGTTTGGGCGACGGCGAGCCCGTCAACCGCCACAAGCCCTCGGTTGACGTGTTGTTTGCTTCAGCCGCACGGGTTGTGGGCGCCAACGCGATTGGCATCATGCTCACCGGTATGGGAGCTGATGGCGCCAAGGCCATGCGCGACATGCGCGATGCCGGCGCCTGGAACGTCGCCCAAGACGAAGCCAGTTGCGTGGTGTTTGGTATGCCACGCGAAGCCATTGCCCATGGCGCAGTGCAAGAGGTGCTGCCCTTGGCACAGATCGCGCCACAGGTGTTGGAGCGTTTGCGAAACACCGCCGGCAGGCTGACCAGCCGGGTTTGAGCCCGCAGGCCAGACGAGGCCAAGCACGCCAGTTCAGGGCTCGCGCAAAAACAACGCCTGCAAGTCCGAAAGAAAGTCAAAACCCCGCGGCGTAGGGTTGGCACGCACCAGGCGCCCCACTTCATCGCGCTGCACGTTCAGTAAACCACGCTGTTCGGCCTGCGCCATGTCGGTTTCAATGGCCGAAACGGGCAAACCCGTGCGCGCAGTGAAGTCGGCAATCTCGAACCCGCCGCGCAGCCGCAGCGCATTGAGCATGAACTCGAACGCCAGGGCGCTGCGCTTGACCTCTTCTTCATTCGACACGGCCGCGCCCGCCAACGCCTGCGCCATGTAGCGTTGCGGATCGCGCCAGCGCACCTGCCGCAAAACGCGGTGCGCGAAGCTGAGTTTGCTGTGCGCGCCGGCGCCAATGCCCAGGTAGTCGCCAAATTCCCAGTAGTTCAGGTTGTGGCTGCAGCGGTGGCCCGGTTTGGAAAAGGCGGACACTTCGTAGCGCTGCAATCCGGCCGCAGCCGTCCTTGCTGTGATCAGGTCGAGCATGTCGCTGGCGGTGTCGTCGTCAGGCAGGGCCGGCGGGTGCGTGGCAAACCAGGTATTCGGCTCCAGTGTCAGGTGGTAGACCGACAAATGCGGTGGCCGGTAAGACAAGGCCGTGTCCAAGTCGGCCTCGAGCCCATCTAGCGTTTGCTGCGGCAGCGCGTACATCAGGTCGAGGTTGAAAGTTTCAAATACCTGCGCGGCTTCGTCAACCGCCGCGCGCGCCTGCGCTGCATCGTGCACGCGGCCAATGCGTTTCAGCGCCTCGTCATTGAAGCTCTGCACGCCAATGGACAGGCGGGTGACGCCGGCCTTGCGAAAGGCTGCAAAGCGCTGCGCCTCAAAGCTGCCGGGGTTGGCTTCCAGTGTGATTTCGCAACCGGGGTTCAGTGGCAACAGCGAACGCACTTCTCCCAACAAGCGCTCGATGGCCTGTGGCGAAAACAGGCTCGGCGTGCCACCACCGATAAAGATGCTGACCACTCGCCGCCCCCAAATCAAAGGCAGCGCCGCTTCCAGATCTGCCCGCAGCGCTTGAAGGTATGCCTCTTCAGGCACCACGCGGTCGGCGGCGACAGCGTGCGAATTGAAGTCGCAGTACGGGCACTTCTTTAGGCACCAGGGCAGGTGCACATACAGCGACAAAGGCGGCAGCGCCGTGAGATTCAGCGTGCCTGCACGCCAAGGGGCAGCAGCTTCAAGCAAGGGCCCAAGCTTCCTGCATCAACTGGCGCATCAACTGGGCGGAGCGCGCGCGGTGGCTGATGCGGTTTTTTTCGTCGGCTGTAAGTTCAGCCACCGTGCGCCCGCAGTCGGGGATGAGCATCAGCGGGTCGTAGCCAAAGCCCTGCGTGCCGCGCGGGGCCAGCAAGATTTCGCCCTGCCAGCGACCCACCGCCACCAGGGGCTCGGGGTCTTCAGCCGAACGCACGGCCACCAGGGTGCTCACAAAACGCGCGCTACGGTCAGCCACGCCAGCCAAGCGGCTCAATAGGTGGGCGTTGTTGGCTGCGTCTTGCACGCGGCGCGTGGCTTCGCGGTCGGCCTGGGGCCCAACCAAGCCTGCGTAGTGAGCCGAAATCACGCCCGGGGCGCCGCCCAAGGCCGCCACGCAAAGGCCGGAGTCGTCTGCGATGGCCGCGCTGCCAGCCGCCGCTGCTGCATGCCGCGCCTTGGCCAGCGCGTTTTCGATGAAGCTGTGGTGCGGCTCTTCTGCCTCAGCAATGCCCAGGCTGCCTTGGGTAACCAGCGTCAGCGGCAAGCCTGTGAACAGGGCCTGCAACTCGCTGAGCTTCTTGGCATTGTTGGAGGCCAGTACCACACGCATGGTCTGTCCCTATCAAGCCTTCAGCGCCAAGGCTGCGCGCTGCGCAGCCACCAACTCGGTGATGCCCTTGCCGGCCAGTGCCAGCAAGTGGTCCATTTGGGCGCGGCTGAAGGCTTCGCCCTCTGCCGTGCCCTGCACTTCGACGAAACCGCCGTGGCCCGTCATGACGACGTTCATGTCCGTGTCGCAGCCGCTGTCTTCGTTGTAGTCCAGGTCTAACAGTGCCACACCCTTCACGATGCCCACCGACACGGCAGCCACGTGGTCGCGAATGGGGGTTTCGCTCAGCTTGCCCTGTTCGATCAACCAATTGACTGCATCTTGCGCCGCCACAAACGCACCGGTGATGGACGCCGTGCGCGTGCCGCCATCGGCTTGCAGCACATCGCAATCCAGGTGGATGGTGCGCTCGCCCAGTTTGGCCAAGTCAAACACCGTGCGCATAGAGCGGCCGATGAGACGCTGAATCTCTTGCGTGCGGCCACTTTGTTTGCCGCGTGCGGCTTCGCGGTCGCTGCGCGTGTGGGTGCTGCGCGGCAGCATGCCGTATTCAGCCGTAACCCAACCCTCGCCACTGCCGCGTTTGTGCGGCGGTACTCTTTCTTCAACCGAAGCGGTACACAAGACTTGCGTATCGCCAAAGGCCACCAACACCGAGCCCTCGGCGTGGCGCGTGTAATGACGTTGCAAGCGCACGGGGCGCAGGGCATCGGCGGCGCGGCTGTGGCTGCGCTGAACGGACTTCATAACTGGAAACTCCTGCTGCGCCAATGGCGCTAGGTGCGCTGTGCTGAGCGCCGAATGGCTTCGTTGATTTCGCGGATGGACCGCTCAATTTCGGCCTCGTCAAGGTCATCGTGGCTGTTGCCACTTTCACCCACCAGGGTGGCCTGAATGGTCGAGGCGAAGACGTCGTCGCCGAGGGTTTGTGTTGAAACCGCGCCCGAGGTGTCTTCGGGCTCTTCGGATTCCCATTCCACGCCCAGCACGGTGACGTTGTCGCTGCGCGCACCGGCCACCCGCAAAGCGCGCTCCACCAGGTCGGGCACGGCCTCCGAGACCGGTTGCGCCGCCATGACTTCCGTGATTTCAGGGTCGGTCAAGGAGCCCCAGAGCCCGTCGGAACACAGCATGACACGGTCGCCTGGCTGCAACAGCAAAGGGCCCGAGCTGTCGATCACCGGCTTGCCCGGGCTGCCCAAACAAGTGAAGAGCACGTTGCGGTTGTAGCGCTCGTTCAGCGGCACCACTGCCGACATGGCTTCTTGAAGCTCTGAATACGAGTGGTCGCGCGTGCGCGCCACCAGCTTGCTGCCCCGATGCAGATACAGACGCGAATCGCCGCAGTGGGCCCAATAGGCCGCATTGCCTTGCAGCAAGCAGGCCACCACCGTGGTACGCGGCGTGTCCATCAGACCTTGGTCTGATGCATAACGAATTAACTGATGATGCGCCGTGATGCAGGCGTCGTGCAAAAACTTCAGCGGGTCGGCCAAGCGAGGCTTGGCTTCGCGCTGGAACATGGCCGCCAAGGTTTGCAGCGTGATCTGCGCGGCCATGTCGCCTTCGGGGTGGCCGCCCATGCCGTCAGCCAACGCAAACAGGCCGGAGTCTCGCGTGTAGCAATAGCCCATGCGGTCTTCATTGCGCTCGCGCCCACCTTTACGGCTGACTTGATAAACGGCGAAACGCATGCTTTAAGCCTTCACGACTTCAGGCCTTGGCACCGGTCTTCAGTGTTTCAAGCTGCAGCTTCAAACGCTCGCTGAACGACAGCTTGGTGTAGCGGCGTTCGGTCTCACGCGAGAGTTCTTTTTGCAGCGCGAAAACACTCTGCGGCCGCGACAGCGGGTCCAGCGACATGCACCATTCGGTCACTTCAATGAGATTGTCCGAATACACATTGCGCAGCCGCGACAAGCTCAAAGTCAGGCGATCCTTTTCAATGCGCTGCGGTGCATCGTTAGGTGGGTAACCCTGCATGCAGGCATAGATGCAAGCGCCGACCGCATAAATGTCGGTCCAGGGGCCCAGCGCACCGTCACGGCGGTACATCTCGGGCGCAGCGAAGCCCGGCGTATACATCGGGCGGATGAAATTGCCTTCTTTGCTCAGCACTTCACGAGCCGCGCCAAAGTCAAGCAGAACCGCCTTGTTGTCGTTCGTGATGAAGACGTTGGCGGGCTTGATATCCAGGTGCAGCATCTTGTGCTGGTGAACGATGCGCAGGCCCTTGAGCACTTCATCAAACAGGCTGCGAATGCTCGATTCGCGAAACACCTTGTCACGCTTCAAGTCGCGCGCCGTGACGATGAAATCCTGCAGGGTGTCGCCCTGCAAGTAGTTCATCACCATGTAGACGGTTTCGTTCTCGCGAAAGAAGTTCAGCACCGACACCACGCTGGCATGGCTGATCTGTGCGAGCGAGCGCCCTTCTTCAAAAAAGCTCTTCAAGCCCAGCCGGTACAGTGGCTGCTTGTCCGCTTTGACTCGCGGCGTCAGCTCGCCGGGCGCGCGTTCGGCCAGTGACGATGGCAGGTATTCCTTGAGCGCGACCATGCGGCGCTCGGCATCTTCGGCCAGGTAGACCACGCCGAAGCCACCGGACGCGATCTTCTTGATGATCTGGTAGCCGCCCACCACGGTGCCCGCCGGCAGAGGTGATGGTTTGGGCTTGGACGACATAATGCTAGGTTTACAGCGGGCGTGGCAACGATGACTGTTTATAGCATGACGGGGTATGCCAACACCCTGGCAGCGGCGGCTCCCAGCGGCGCTGACGGCACCCCTAACACCGCAACGTCCACGCCTGTTCCCGCAGCGCAATTGGCGGTGGAATTGCGGTCGGTCAACGGCCGGTTTCTCGACCTCGTGTTCAAGATGCCGGAAGACTTGCGTGGGCTGGAGCCTGCGCTGCGTGAGCAACTCACAGCCCAGTTTCGTCGCGGCAAGATTGAGCTTCGAATCAATACCCAGCGCGAAGCCGATTCGGCTTGGCCAGAGCCCAGCACCGACCAGCTCAACCGCTTGAGCCGCCTGGAATCCACCGTGCGCGGCTGGCTGCCCGAAGCGCGCCCCTTGAGCGTGAACGAAGCCCTCAACTGGTGCCGCACCGGCAGCACCAGCGCGCGCTTGGATGACTTGGCACTGCAAACCGCCATCAAAGCCATGGCCGCGCTGCGCGAGGCACGCGCCCGCGAAGGCGCCAAGCTCACCACCATGCTGTTGGAACGCACCAGCCGCTTGCGTGAATTAGCCGGTCAGGCACAGCCCTTGGTGCCCGCTGTCGTCAAACGCCAGCAAGAGCGTTTTCTGGAACGCTGGAACGAGGCGCTCAAAGCAGCAGATGCAACCAGCAGCCTGTCACCCGAAGCCTTGAAAGAGCGCGCCTTGAGCGAAGCGGCCACCATGGCCATTCGCATTGACGTAGCCGAAGAACTCACACGCCTGGGCGCGCACCTGGACGAAATCGAACGCCTGCTCAAAGTAGGTGGCGAGCTGGGCAAGCGATTGGACTTCTTGATCCAAGAACTGCACCGCGAGGCCAACACCCTGGGCAGCAAATCAGCCGCGCTGGAACTGACCGGTATCGCGGTAGAGATGAAGGTGCTGATCGAGCAAATGCGCGAGCAGGTGCAGAACATCGAGTAGCTTTTCAGGGGCGCGTGCGACGCATTTCGGCTTTCCCAGGCCCTAGGACTTACGCTGGACCGGCCATGAGCGCATCGCTGTTCGACTTCACCGACCCCAGTGCGGCAAGCGCGTGGCAAGCCATCGACGACCGCGTGATGGGCGGCATCTCTCGCAGCACACTGCGCCACGACCCAGCAGGTCACGCCGTGTTCGAGGGAAGCATTTCGCTGGAGCGCAACGGCGGCTTTGCCTCGGTGCGTTCCAGCCCCGGCGAACGGGGCTTAGCTGACGCCCAGGCCTGCCTGATCGACCTGCGAGGTGACAACAAGCAGTTCAAGCTCAGCCTGCTGACCGATGACGGCTTCGACAGCCTGAATTACCAAGCCAGCTTCGCCCCCAAGGGCACCGACTGGCAGACCTTGCACCTGCCGCTTGCCGGCTTCCGCGCCAGCTTCCGCGGACGCGAGGTCACCGACGCACCGCCACTCGACCCTGCGCGCATCCGCCAAGTCGGGCTGATGATCGCTGCACGCCAGGCCGGCAGGTTCGAGCTCCACATCCGACGGATCTGCCTTGCCTGACCCGGCCGGCGAACTGCGAACGAACAAAACCATCGGCACGAACACTGAAGCGGCTGGCTGCTTCCACGGGCTCGGCACGAGCCGGCCATCGACAGCACGGAGGTTCGAACAAACTTTGACCCCCACTCAAAGCCGTGTTTCCGACTCAGCTTGGCCACTTGGCAGAGGGTAGGCATCAGCCACATAGGCAGGCCCCTTCATCACCCTGACGATGAAGCAGCCCAGGGCCAGCGTCAGTAGCAGCGTCCAGTGCAGCACGACAACACCGAACAGGGTGTAGTCCCACAGCAGCACCGCACCGGAGTAGGCGCCTGATTCGGAAACGGCTGGTGCGAGTGCGTGGTTAACGCCTGCAAGTCCAAGCGGTAGCAGCGTGCCCCACAGCAGGATCGCCGGCAGGCGCCGCCAGATGCGCTGTTCCAGCCCGGGGTCTGATCTGCGAAAGCCTGGAAGTTTGTTGAAAGGGTTCATGCTGACCTCGGCTAAAACAATTGGCCCTGTCCATCTGGCGCGGCACGGGCACGACGCTTGTTGGAAGCCGTTGGCGGCAAGCCACTTTTGCGTGAGCCGTGTTTTTGTTGGATGGCATCGGCTTCGGTCTGTGCGTCTGGGGTCCTGCGCAGACCGTACATCTTTTCTTTCGCCGCCGCCAGGGCGCTGCGTTCGTCGATGATGGGGCGGGGATACGCTGGCGTGCCGATCTCGGGCACCCACTGCCGGATGTAAGCCCCTTGCGGGTCTTGGTCGCGCGCCTGTTTTGCTGGCGAATAGATGCGCAGCGTGTTGATGCCGGTGGTGCCCGACTGCATCTGCATCTGGCTCCAGTGGATGCCGGGCTCGAAGTCGAGAAACTGGCGCGCCAGAAACAAGCCGGGCTCGCGCCAGTGCAGCCACAGGTGGTACGCGGCAAAGCTGACCAGCATGGCGCGCATGCGGAAGTTCAACCAGCCCGTGGCTCGCAACTGGCGCATGCAGGCATCAACCATCGGAAAGCCGGTGCGGCCTTCGCACCAAGCTTGCAGACGTTCACGGTCGATTTCGCCTGCACGCAGGCCATCGACACTGCGCGCCACGTTGCGCCACTCGATGGCCGGTTCGTCTTCCAGCTTTTGCATGAAGTGGCAGTGCCAGCGCAAGCGGCTGGCGAAACCGCGCAAGCCGTAGGCCAGGTCGCGATCGGGCGTTGCCGCGATGCGCGCTTCGGTGGCCTGGTGCACGCAGCGCATGGAGATCGTGCCGAAGGCCAAGTGCGCGCTCAGGCGGCTGCAACCATCGGAAGCTGTGAGTGGGCTTGATAACGCGCGCCGGTAGTCGCGACCGCGGCCGCTGAGAAAACTATCGAGCGCGGCCCAGGCGGCGCGCTCGCCACCTGCAGGCAACGGCGCTGCCACGGCGGGCAAACCCAGATCGCGCAGCCTGGGCAAGGCGCCGACCTCCAGACCGGCTACTGCCCTGAAGCCGACAGCCGCCGGTGCCTCGGGGGCGTTCATGCGCTGCGCCCAGCGGCCGGCCCAGCCAGAGCGCGAGCGCAGGCGCCGCACCACGCCGGTCTGTGGCAGCTCGGTCCACTGCACACCTTGGTTGCGGCACCAATCGGCCACGGCCAGATCGCGGGTGTAGCTCCAGCCCGGGCCGGTTTCTTCGTGGCTGAGGAGGTGGTCGAAGTCAAACTCCAGTCGCAATGTTTGCAGCACCTGCGGCATGTCACCGGTGCGCACCAGCAAGGGCAAGCCCAGCGCGGCCAGATCGCGCTGCAGTTCGGCCACGCAGGCCAGCATGAAGCCGACATGGCGCGGGTCGCACTCGGGGCTTTGCAGCCACTGGGGCTCGATCACCACCAAGCCGATCGCGCGGTTGAAATGCATGGCCTGGGCCAACGGGGCATGGTCGCGCACGCGCAGGTCACGCTTGAACCAGACCAAGGCCCTTTCACCGTTCATCTGCTTCGTTCATTCGTCGGTCCTCGTGATCAAGCACCACGTGCTGCATTGCATGCGATCGGTTTACCTGACCAGCGGCCGCACGGTGGTGAAGCCACCATCTACAGCAAGAACCTGCCCGGTGAGGCGGCAGGCGCCGGTGATGAGGGCGATTGAAGTCATGGTTTGGGTTCCGGGGTTGAATAATCTGCTGCCGATTTGAATCCGCGCGACACCCGCGTCCACCACTGCGAGAACGAGTCGCAGCGCCGATCAACCGGTGCAAACAGGGCAGGCGCGGCTTCGCACGCCGCCCATTGGGTCAGCCAGGGTGCAAGGTGAGGTTCGTCGATGCTGCGCACGCTGCGCGCGCTTTTCAACGCGTCGGCGATGGTGGCGGCGTCACCGTGCCATCGCTCGGTGGCGAGTTCGGCCATGCGGCTGCCGACGAAGCGCCAGCGCCGCGCGCTCCAGGGCCAGCTGCTGTGGAAATCAGCCACAAAGACCCCAAGCACCACTGCGTCAGTGCCCAAGCTGGCCGGCAATGGGCCCAGGTTCCAAGGGTGCACGAGCCAGACGTCGCGACCGTCCACGCTGGCCGCACTGGGCAGCGTCCAATCCACCTCGTCGGGTGGTTCGGCATGCAGCCAGGGTTCAGGTGTTGAGGTGCTGGCCAGCTGGTCGCATGGGCCGGGTAGCGGCTGGCGTCGCCGAGCCAGTGCGTCCAGGGCCTCATAGGGCTGGTCAATCACAGTGCCGGGGCTGTGCCACGCTGCGGTCGCATAACGCTCCACGTTATCGGCATTGAACAGGTACGGTTTGTTGCTGCCCGTGCCGGCCACCCACTGCCAGCTGAGGTGGTTGCTGGCCAGATCGCCGTCCAGCAAGTGGCCGTACAACCAGTCGGCGCCAGTGCGCCAGTGAACCTTGCGGACATGCACCACATAGCTGGCTAACCACATCCGCGCGTGGTTGTGCAGCATGCCGGTCGCGTACAGCGTGCGCACCGCCTCGTCCACCACAGGCACGCCCGTACAGGCTTGGCGAATGTCGGCCGGCAGTTCGCGGGCGTAGGCGTCGTCAGTCAGCGGGCCTTCATGTAGCGAACGAAGGATGCCCTCGCCCCGGTGCAGCCAGACATGCCGGAAGTAGTCGCGCCAGCCGAGTTCGAAAGCGAATTTGTGCTGCATGTCCAGCGTGTGGCGCGCCTGCACGCCAGCCAAAACATCCGCCAGCGTGACAAAACCGTGGGTGATGTACGGCGATAGGCCGCTGACGGCGCCATCCAGCGCGTTGCGGGTGCGCGCGTAGGCGGCCGGCCGTACGGCGGCGATACGGGCCTGCGCTGCGGCGAAAGTGGGCGCGAACGGCTCAGGCATACAGCGGGCCACTGGACTCAAGCACCACAATCACGCCCCCAACCTCGCCACGGCGGATGGCCGCTGCGCGTTCACGGACAGCCTGCTTTTGCGCGTCCGTCAGGCGCGCCACGTTTTTCACTTGCAGCGCCATGCGCGGGTTTCGGGCTAGCGCCGTTTCATGGCGCATCAGGAAGTCCCAGTACAACGTGGTGAACGGGCAGGCGCTGTCGCCGCTGCGTTGTGCGGGGTCGTAGCGACAGCCCTTGCAGTGCGGGCTCATGCGCTGGATGTACTTGCCGGTGGCGATATAGGGCTTGCTGCCCATCACACCGCCATCGGCGTACTGGCTCATGCCCAGGGTGTTGGGCAGCTCCACCCACTCCACGGCATCGACATACACCGCCAGGTACCAGGCGTGCACTTGTTTGGGCTGCACACCGAGCATCAGCGTATACAGGCCCGTGACCATCAAGCGCTGGATGTGGTTGGCGTAGCCGTTCTCGAGCGTTTGTGTCAGCGCGTCGCGCAGGCAGGCCATGTCGGTGGCGCCGGTCCAGAACCATGCCGGCAAGTCTTCTTGGGCGTCGAGGGCGTTGCGCTCCAGGTAGCCCGGCATCTGGGTCCAATAGACGCCGCGCACGTATTCGCGCCAGCCAAGAATTTGCCGAACGAAACCTTCGACGCTGGCCAGCGGCGCGTGCCCTTCGCGGTGCGCCGCAACGGCCGCGGCCACCACCTCGCGCGGGTTCAGCAGCTTCAGGTTGAGTGCGGCCGAGAGGTGCGCGTGGTACAGCCACGGGTCGCCCGGCCACATCGCGTCTTGGTAGCGACCGAACAGCGGCAAGCGTTCGCGGACGAAGGCTTGCAAGGCCTGCAAAGCCTGCGCGCGCGTGACAGGCCACGCGAAGTTATCCAGAGCACCGGGGTGGTCTGCGAAGCGGCTCTTGACGAGCGCAATCACCTCGCGCGTGACGGCGTCAGGCTCGAAGGCCGAGCGCGGCGGCACGGCGCCAGGGCCTCCAGCGCCGAAAGCTTCGCGGTTTTCGGCGTCGAAGTTCCACTGGCCACCCAGGGGCTCATCACCCTGCATCAAGACGTCGTGCCGCTTGCGTTGCTCACGGTAGAAGTACTCCATGCGCAAGGACTTGCGGCCTTTGGCATGTGCAGCGAACTCGCGCACAGTCACGAAAAAGTGGCGGTCTTCGCGCACGTCCAGTGGCAGCTGGTTGGCCTGGGCTAGGGCTTTCATCATCTGCAGCACACGCCAGTCGCCCGGCGCGGTCATCACCAGGCAGGCCGGCTTCAGCCGAAGGATGTCGGCCTGCAGCTGCGCGGCCAGACTACCGAGATTGCCAGGCGCGTCGAGCCGTGTGTAATGCAGTGGGCGGCCAACGGCCTGCAGCGCCTGCGCAAAGTGGCGCATCGCTGCCAAGAACAGCACCGTGCGAGGCTTGCTCGACCACACATGGGTCGACTCTTCGGCCACTTCGGCCATCCACACCGCGTCACGGCCCGCATCGAACGCGTCGAAGGCCGCCGCATCAAGGTCGAGCTGGTCGCCCAGCACGACAAGCAAAAAGCGCAACTCAGCCACGAGATGCTTTATTCCGTCGGCAGGCGTCGGAGCAAAACTTCACGTCGGCCCAGTTCTTGGCCCAGCGACGCCGCCAGCTCATGGCCAGGCCACAGCCCGCGCAGGGCTTGCTGGGCAAAGCGGTCTTGTTGCCACGGAAACCAGCGCTGCGCGGCGTCATCATCAAACTTTCAGGATCAGTCTCCCGATCAGGCCTTCTTGGCCCAGGCGCTGCACCAGCCCGCTCCTGCCACCTGTTTGCCTGCAAACAAGGGGCAGCCGGCCGCCTTGTCTGCTGCCTTGCCTTGGTAGAGCGCGCAGTTGGCGCAGTTCTGACTGGCGGCGAATTTGGGGTACTTCTTCGCGTCGACTCGTTTGGCATCGGCAACATAGCCCAGCGCAGCAGCTTGAGCGTCCTTCTCGTCGACCATTGCCTGTGCCTGCGCGGCCGTGGCGAGCGCCGTGCCGGAGGCTGCCAATGTCATCAAAAAAACGCGGCGGGGAATATGCGAATTCATTCTGAACTCCTGAGGTGGGTAGTGAAGCGAACAGAAAAAAACTGAATTTCAGAGCAAGCGATCAAGCGTCGACAGTTCCTTGGACACCCATGCCGACGGTCGCGTCTGCAGCTGGGGACGCACGCCGCAGCAATGCCTTGGCCATCGATTGAGCTGACAGCCAGGCACCTTCGGCACCGGTGCCGCCAAGAAAGTCTCCGCAGACGCCCAGACCTTGAGCGGCGTCCCACCAGTACGGCTCGGCCGGTGCCAGCCTTTGAGCCGGTGGCAAGGCATATCGCCATCGGTGCACCACACTGTGCTGCCATTGAACGGGCTGCCCCAGGCATTCGGCCAACGCGTCTTGCAATTGCTGCTGAACCCAAGCGGCCGGTTGTTCGAGGTGCCGACGGCTCCAACTCGGTCGGGCGTGCACAACCCAATGCGCCTGACCAGGTACTCGAGCCCGGCCCGGGCGGGCGTCATTGCGCAGCACACAGGCTATGGGGCCACCTTCAGGCCGGGCCAGATCCCAGCCCAGAGCGCTTGGCGGGGCATCGGCGATGCCCATCAAGGTCCAGCAAGGCTGCATGGGGACGACGGAAGCACGCCGTGCCCAATCGCGCCGGTAGGGGCCAATCAGGGGCGCGGCCTGCATGGGCGGCAATGCGATCACGACAGCGCCAAACGGCGCGTCATGGCGCACATCGCCGCCCTCCACGTGCCAGCCGAGTGAACTTCTATGCAGCGCCTCAACGGCGAAAGACCAGCTCGCTGGCACACCACTTAAGAGGCGCCGACACAGCGAAGGCATGTCCGGAACCGGAACAAACGTCTGGTCACCACCCCCAACCAGCACTGTGCCGCTCGCCAGCGCGGGCTTCCACTTGGCGAGCCAACCTGCTTCCACGGCAAGGTCCGCAAAAGTTTGAAATGCCTCGCTGGTGGCACTGAAGCCAACGGCACCATGGTCGATCCGCGCAACCGCAGCTTGACCTTGGGCATCCATCCATTCGACCCGACGGGTGGCCAGGCGCCCACCGGGCCCGCGCGACTTGTCGAACACATGCACCGAATGCCCGGCCAGCTGAAGCGCGTGCGCCACCGCAGCCCCAGCGAGGCCAGTGCCAATGACTGCGACAGATTGCCTTACGAACGTCACCATGAACTCGACTTTACGATCTTCTGGAGTCATGATGAATTCGTGTCTGAAACAAACTGGTATTTTCAATAGAATTTCGAAGTCAATTCCGAGTCAATTCTCCATCCATCATGAAAACAAGCCAGTCATCAACCGGTTCACCTGCGCCCACGACTGATGACGACAATCCGTCGCTCCACCGCAGCGGTGCCGTGGCGCGCATGCTGCGCATGCCGGTGGCAACGCTGCGCGTCTGGGAGCGCCGCTACGGCTTGAGCCAGCCCGTGCTGACACCCAGTGGCCAGCGGCTTTACTCCGCGGAAGACGTTCGGCGGCTGACACTGATCAAGCAGTTGACCGATGTGGGGCACGCGATCGGTCGCCTGGCAGGGCTTGACATGTCGCAACTGCAGCGCGTAGCCGCCACACATGCGCAGGCGTTGCTGGCCACAGAAGCCGGCGTGCGCGCAGAGCAGGCCAGCGCGCCGCCGGCGCCTGCTTGGCGGCTGGGGGTGATTGGCGCGGCGCTCAAAGAGCGACTGGAGCGGCCCGCTGTGCAGCGCACGCTCAAGCACCCCATGGTGCTGCTGGGGCCTTTCGAAAACATCGCGCATGCCGAGGCTGGCTTGCGGCACACAAATGTCGATGTCCTGTTGATGCAGGCGCCTGAATTGCACGATGGTTGGTTAGCCAGCTTGAACGCGGCGGCACCCGCTTTGGCCAAGGCGTCCAAGGCCGTGCTGTATGGCTTTGCGGCCGACACCACGTGCGAGACGCTGGCAACGGCCGGCACGGCGCTGCTGCGCGAGCCGCAACCCGACGCGGCCTTGGCGCAATGGCTGCGCGGCCTGCTCATTCAAAGCCGGGCTTCACAGCCCGCGACGGCTCCACTCGCGTCGTCGGCCGAGCGTGTGCAGGAACGCCGCTGGGACGACGCCGCCTTGGCCGATTTCGCTAACCAAACATCGACGATTGCTTGTGAGTGCCCCCGCCAAGTGGCCGAGCTGCTGGTTCAGCTGTCTCGCTTCGAGGCTTACAGCGCCAATTGCGAAAACCGCAACGCGGCCGACGCCGAACTGCACGCCTATTTGCGGCAGGTTGCGGGTGCTTCACGGGTTCGGTTCGAAGCGGCACTGGCGCAGGTAGCGCTGCACGAGGGCTTGCTGTTGCCATCCTGATCACCGCAATCACCAGCCCTCGGACCGGGCTTCAAGACCAATCGGTTGTCGAAAAGACCATTTCGTCTACTATGTGAACTCATCGGTATACATTGCGAACTGTAAATTCTGGTTCGAGATTTTTGTTCTTCAAACCGATGGGGGATTTGTTATGTTGAATTGGCTCAAGAGGACGTCAGCCGTACTGGTTGTGTCGCTGGTTGCCGCCTGCGGCGGCGGCGACGATGACGCGCAACCCGGCAACGTTGTGCAGGTGGCCCAGGCCGATGCACGGTTCAGTATCTTGGTTGAGGCCGTGACCGCAGCCGACTTGGCGGGCGCCTTGACGGGACCAGGGCCACTCACCGTGTTTGCGCCGACCAACGACGCTTTCGCAGCGCTGCTCACCGAGTTGGGCGTGACCAAGGCCCAGTTGCTGGCCGACAAACCGTTGCTCACCGCCGTGCTGAAGTACCACGTGCTCGCAGCCAAGGTGGCCAAGTCTGCAGTGCCCTTGGGCCAAGCGGTCACACCGCTCGAAGGCGGCATCTTCAAGGTGGACCAGGTTGGCACTGACTTGGTCATCACGGACGGCAGGAATCGGAGCTCCAAGATGGTGGTGACCGATGTGCAAGCATCTAACGGTGTCATTCATGCGGTCGACAAGGTGCTGCTGCCGGCCAACCGGAACATCGTCGAAACCGCGATCGCCACCCCAACGTTCAGCATCTTGGTTGAAGCCGTCGTGGCGGCCAATCTTGCAGGCACGCTCAGCGGAACAGGGCCCTTCACCGTCTTCGCCCCAACCGATGCGGCATTTGGTGCATTGCTCGCTGAACTGGGCGTCACAAAGGCACAGTTGCTTGCCGACACCGCTTTGCTGACCAAAGTGTTGACATACCACGTTGTGCCGGGCCGTGTTTTGAAGGCAGGGGTGCCCGTCGGCGCGCCGATTACGACGGTCCAGGGTGAGACCCTTTCGGTCAACGCTTCGCTTGCGATAACCGACCGGAGCGCCCGCAGCGCGAACATCACCGCAACCGACGTGCTCGCCAGTAACGGTGTGATCCATGTCATCGACCGAGTGATCCTTCCCGCGCCTTGAGACGCCACCGGGCCGCCGGAGCAAGCTTGACAGGCCCCGGCCGGGCCGAGCTTTTCAAGCGCCTGCGGCCCTCTTCACGCCCTCGCCAGCCTTGTCGGGGTTCCAGCTCGGCTCGCAGGCCCGCCGCGGCAAGGGTGGTATCTCAAAGCGCGAGAGTTCTTGCGCTTTGAAAGCCAAAGCCAGTAGCGCTATCGGCAGGTAGTGCAACGCCATCCACAGGCCAGCCTTGGCTGGGTCAATCCAGCGCGGCAAGCTCAGCGCGCCGCCAATCATCAGCACAACCGTCAAGGACGGAATACCGCGCCGCAACACCACGCCCCAGCGCGCCCAACGGTGGCGATCGTGGAACTGGGCCGGGGGCTCTGCGAGAACGCGCGCCAGGTGCGCGCCGACCTGCTCCAGAGCGCGCTCAGCCGTGCGGCTGCGGCGCAGCACAGCCCCGCGCAAACGCAGCTTGCTGGTCCAGCCTTGCGCATTCGGCTCCAATCGCGCCCAGTCCCAGCCTTGCACGGCCAGCAGGTCTTCCGGCAGCGACGGGCGCGTGCCGGTAGTGGGGTTCAGTGTCAAGTCAGCAGGCACGCCGCGCAAGTTGGGCAGCTTGATGCGCATATTCAAGGTCAAGCCCTGCACGATGACCTCGGCCTGCGTCATCACCAAGGGCAGGCCTTCGATACCGCCAGCCTGCCCCGCCGGCACCCGCTGGCCTCGCGGCACTTCTGTGTCGTAGCTGCGCACGGTAAGCCAGCCCGGCCCAGCGCTGACATGGCGCGACGGCGGCACGGACTGAACCCGTTCCAGCAAGGCTGCAGGGTCTTTGCCATCAGCCTCCAGCTCGGCACGCGGCCCGTCAGGGTGTAGAAGCACGCGGCGCACGACAAAGTAGCCTTCATGCCGGTTGTCCAGCTCAAGCCAACAGGTCCAAGACTGTGCCGGCGTCGCGTCAATGGCGATGTCCGATGCCCGAAACGAAATGCGCCGGGCCGTGCGATCGGTCGCCGCCATATTCACCGAGCAACCAGCGCGCGCAAACGGTTCGACCAAGCGCAGGATGTCGTGGTGCGTCAGCGGCGGCAAGGTCGGTGCGGCGGTACTCGACATGGTTCAAGGCTGCATCATTGCAAAACCAACAAGCGCCCGAAAGGCGGCTCAGCATGGCGGAAGGCTTCGGGCACGGCCCAGATCACCGGGTGGCGCGGGCGCCAGCGGGCGGGGCCCTGCAGGTCGGTCAGTACCACGGTGATGTCGGGCCGGTGGCGGGCAGCTTCTTCCAGCAGCGGCGTGAAATCCGTGCCGCCGCCACCTTCGAAGACGATCTCCCGCAGCCCGCTGCGCCCAGGCACGGCGTGCTGTACCTCGCGCACGCGCTCGTCGCCGATCACCAGCACCAGGCCGGCTTCGTGGCGGCGCGAGATGGCGTCCACCTCGCCCGCAAAGCGCGACATCAACGCATCGTCCACCGAGCCGGAAACATCGACGATCACCGCCAGCTTCGGCACCGGCCGCGACGAAGCCGTGCCCGGCTCCCAGGGCAGGCGGCGACCACTGCGCGTGCGCCCCTGGTTGGCGAGCCACGAGCGCGCCGGACGCGACCACGAAGGCGAGGGCTCGTGCACCAGTGCGTGCGCCAGTTGGCTGCGCAGCGCCTGTTCCCAGGGTGTGTGCAGGCGCGGCAGGTCGGCGAGCAGTGTCCGCAGCATCGAGTGGTCGCCATCGTTAGCATGGGCGCGGATCAGGCGCTCGTGCCACTCGCGCGTGGCTTCGGCTTCGGCTTGTGGCGGTCCTTGTGTATCGGCACTGGGCACCAAGTCGCGCGCTTGGCCGGCGGCCAAGATACGGGCCTTGGCCGAGCGCTCACCATCGGGCCGCGTGCTGCCGCGGCGAGACTCGTCTTGCTTGGCCTGCGGGTCTTGCTTGGGGGAACGCGCTGCCCCGCGGTCGTCGATGGCGTGGTACAAGCGTTCAACGTCCCAAGCCAGCAGCGCGGCTTCTGGGGCTTGGCGCATGCCCAGCACATCGCTCAGCACTTGCTCCAGCCGCACCGCGTGTTTCGGCAGCTCCAGCCAGGCCAGATGGCCCAGCGCAGAGTTGACGATGGCGTCGGCGCACAGATTGAACAGCGTCAGGTCGGCGTCGCCGCTTCGCTGTTTCAACTGTTCGAAGCGCTGTGCGTGGCGCAGCGCCACGTGCAGCACAGCATGTGCCACGCATCCGGTTTGGTGCGGCAAAGACAGGGTCTCGAAGTCCGGCGCGTAGTGCAGCGTGTGGCCGTCAGTGGTGATCGGCGGCCGCTTCGGCCCCGGCCTTGCAGGCGGTGCGTGCTCGTCCACATCTGCATGACGCACCCACAGCGCCAAGCCACCGGACGACGGCGCGTGCTCCACCATGCGTTGTACGGCGCGGGTGCCGCGGTGGCGCAATTCAGCCATGGGTCTCAGCCATCCAAGCCGTCGCGTTGGCGCTGCTCGATATATCGCCGGTATACCGGGCTGTCGAACAGCGTCATTTCCAAGTTGCGCTGCAGCGCGCGCTGCATCAGCAGCTCCATCGCCAGGGTCTGCGCCTCACGCAGCGGCAGCGGAACATCGCCTCGGATCTCAGGCCACTGCTCGACGATTTCCAGCGCCCGCGCCATCGTCGGGGCCGAGGTGGTTGCGGCTATCAGGCCGTAGAGCATGCCGTACAGACCGTCTAGCGTGCGCGGCAGCAGCGCCACGGTGGCGGGGCCGGGGGCGGCCTCCAACAGCCGAAGCACGTCGACGCTGGCTTGCAGTTCGCGCAGCACGCCAAAGAACTCCGCCGCATTGGCCGCGCCGATGCGGCCTTGGACAAAGAGGCGCTGCGCACTCTCCGACAGGCCGGACTTGAGGACGCTGGAAATGTCTTCCCAGCCGCGCGGGCTGGCGCCGATCAAGTGGTCGTTGGCCAGTTGCGTGGCCGTGTCGTCCAGCCGGTCTGGCCGCACGCGCAGGAAGGCCATCACCTCGGGCGCAAACTCATGCTGCAGCGCGTGCGCCAGGAAGGCGTCGATGGCGCTGTGCACATGGAAGTGGAACATCCGGTCGGCCAGGGCCGTGCCCATGTCGTGCGTGATCGCGCCGTGCATCGCCGCATTGCCGGCGGCTACCACCAGCCAACCGTCGGGCAGCCGGTAGTGACCCACGCGCCGGTCCAGTATCAGCGAGTAGGCGGAGATTTGCAGCCGCTGGTCCGCAGCGGTCAGCTCATCCAGGAACAGGATGCCCTGCGGCTGGTCCGCGCCGGGCAGAAACTCCGGCGGAAACCACACGGTCTTGTTCTGCACATCGTCCGCAAAGATCGCCCCGCGCAGGTCCACCGGCTCGATGGTGGTCAGCCGCAGGTCCACCAGCGGCACGCCGAAGTGCGCCGCCACCTGCTGCACGACGGACGACTTGCCCACGCCGCGCGTGCCCCACAGCATCGTGGCGCGGCGCCGCAGCAACGGGTGCGCGTACTGTTCGATCAGCGCGGCCTTGACGGCGGCGATCGAGACGGGCGGGATGTTCATCGGGTCGGCGGCCATGAGCTGATTGTGCCGAGCTTGGGATGTAACCTGATCACCGATCCGCACGAAGACGCAAGGTGAGCGCTGGCATTTCAATCGCCGCAGCGCCGAACAAATAAGGTGTACACCATGCCTCGTTCTCCACGCAGCTCCCTGTCTCGCCGCATGTGGCTCGGTCTGCTTTCAGCCGCTGGTTTGCACAGCCGCACACACGCCGCAGCGCCACAAGCTCCGACCCCCGCCCCAGCCAGCACCAAACCGGAAGCCGCAGGCATGGCCGTCACACGCCTTGAGCTCAACGACGAGCAATGGCGCTCAAGACTGACGCCAGCCCAATTCCAAGTGCTGCGCCAAGCCGGCACCGAGCGCGCGGGCGCAAGCCCTCTGAACAACGAGAAGCGCAAGGGTCGCTATTTGTGCGTGGCCTGCGACCACCCCTTGTTCACTTCAGAAATGAAGTTCGACAGCGGCACCGGCTGGCCCAGCTTTTTCACCACCTTGCCCAATGCCTTCAAGACCAGCACGGACTACAAATTGATTTACCCGCGCACCGAGTACCACTGCGCGCGCTGCGATGGCCATCACGGCCATGTGTTTAAAGATGGTCCGCCGCCAACCCAGCAGCGTTGGTGCAACAACGGCGTGGCTTTGAAGTTTCAGGTGGCCGCATGACGTCCTTTTTTGACGGACGGTTCGCGTTGAGCGCGGTGCAAGCTGTGCGGACGTCGGCTGGCATTTTTGCTGCGGTCGTTGCAGCGCTGGTGTTGGGCCCAATGGTTGCGGCCCCTGCGTGGGCACAGCCGGCGAGCCCCAGCGCGGCGGAAGCGGCGCCCGCTGGCTCAGCCCGCGCCATCCTGGCTGGCGGCTGTTTTTGGTGCGTGGAGTCAGACTTCGACAAAGTGCCGGGGGTGCTGTCCACCACCTCAGGCTACATCGGCGGCTCGGTGCCCAACCCCACTTACCAACAGGTGGCCGCCAAACGCACCGGGCACGCCGAGGCGGTTGAAATCATCTTCGACCCCAAGCGTGTGAGCTACGAGCAACTGCTGGCGCATTTCTGGCGCACCATTGACCCAACCACCAAAGACAGCCAGTTCTGCGACACCGGCTCACCTTACCGAACGGCCATTTTTGCCGTGGACGGCGCCCAGCTTGCGGCCGCCAAACAAAGCCTCGAAGCCCTTGAAAGGAGCAAGCCCTTCAAGGAGCCCGTCGTCACACAAATCGTCATGGCCGGGCCTTTCTACAAAGCCGAGGACTATCACCAGGACTACTACCAAAAGAACCCCGTTCGCTACAAGTACTACCGCACCTCCTGCGGGCGCGATGCGCGGCTGGAACAGCTGTGGGGCAAAAAACCGGGTTGAGAAACCGGGTTGAGGAGCCGGGCTGAACGAGGTCGCGCGCTTCAGGTTCGGTCCACAATTGAGGGCTTTTCAGCCGATCAACCTGGAGACGAAATGAATCTGTTGGACCTTAAGGACCGTGTGGCCGTGATCACCGGCGGTGCCCAGGGCATCGGCTACGCCTGCGCCAAACGCATGCTGGATTCTGGTGCTCGCGTGGTCCTGTGGGACATGGACACCCAACGCTTGACTGAAGCAGCTTCCAGCTTGGGTGGCGTGGGCACCCGGGTGAGCACGGCAACGGTTGAGCTGACCGATGAAGCTGCTGTCGCGCACGCCACTCGCGTGGCCGTGGCCAGCATGGGCCGCATCGACATCTTGGTGAACAACGCCGGCATCACCGGTGGCAATGGCCCCACGTGGGAGCTGTCGCCCGACGTGTGGCGGCGTGTGGTCGAGGTGAACTTGATTGCGCCCTTCCTCACCTGCCGCGCCGTGGTGCCGCAGATGATTCAGCAAGGCTACGGCCGCATCGTCAACATCGCGTCGATCGCGGGCAAAGAAGGCAACCCCAACGCCTCGCACTACAGCGCCAGCAAGGCCGGCTTGATTGCGCTGACCAAATCGCTGGCCAAAGAGCTGGCCACCAAAGGCGTGCTGGTCAACGCAGTCACGCCCGCCGCCGCCAAGACCGCCATCTTCGATTCGATGACACAGCAGCACATCGACTTCATGTTGTCAAAAATTCCGATGGGGCGCTTTCTTCAGGTGGACGAAGCGGCGGCCATGATTGCCTGGTTGGCTTCTGAAGACTGCGCTTTCAGCACCGGTGCGGTGTTTGACCTTTCAGGCGGCCGCGCCACGTATTGATTCGCTGCGGATGATCATGCTCGACGCCACATGCTCGGCGTCGAGCGCGCAGTGCCCGGTCCAACAGCGGGCCAGGAGCCAATCATGAGCGTGCTTCGGTTCGTCGGGCAGCGCCGAGTTTGCCGGTCGCGCTTGTGGCGCACGCAGAACCTGCAGCTCCAGCGTCGTTAAGGCTTCGCCCCAGCCGTCAAGCCGTGTCACTTCAACATCTTCAAAGCCCAGCCACGCGCGGCTGGTGGCGTACTGCGCCTTGTAGAACGACTCTTTGAAACTGAAGATGGCCGCCAAGCGGCGCTGCCGCTGCAAGTTGTCGTGGCCCGTGAGCCAACGCCTGATTTCACCAGGCGTGCAAATCGCGGACTCCAGGTCTGCATCGAAGCGCTCCACGGCATCGATATCAATACCCAAGCCTGCAAACGTTGCAGCGTGGGCCACGGCGGCGGCGCAAAACTCGTCGTTGTGCGTAATGGAACCCACCACGCCGGCGGGCCAGCAAGGGGCGCGATCTGGCCCGGCAGGAATGGGCTCTGAGCCCGCTGGCCTTTGCGGGTCGCGCAGGCCCCGCAGGGCCCTGCGCGCGCAGTGCCGCCCCGCCGCAAATTCGCGTTGCCGCTTGGGCACTGCGCGCGCGATGGCAGCGGCTTCTTCCGGTGGCAGCGGCTCAGCCAACCCAGCGATGTCTTGAATTCGACCTGCATGCCAAACCACGTCAGGCGGCAACAGGCTCGCCAGCAAGCGGGCGGGCAGCGTCAAGCCCAAGGTGGGCATTGCGGACGGCAGGGCAGTTGGCACGGGCAGAATTTTTTTGACGGGCGCTCGGCAGCAGCAAAGCAGCGGCCACTTGCCCTGGATTTTGGCTGCCCGCCCGCCCCCTAGAATGCCGGCCGATGGACACCCCCGGCAACCTCTTTTGCGTGGCGGCACCCAGCGGGGCCGGCAAATCGAGCCTGGTTAAAGCCCTCTTGGAGCTCGATTCGCGCCTGGCGGTGTCGGTCTCACACACCACGCGCGCACCGCGCGGCCAGGAACAAAACGGCCGCGAATACTGGTTCACCGACGCCCCCGGCTTTCGCAGCATGGCCGAGCGGGGCGAGTTTTTTGAGTGGGCTGAAGTTCACGGCCACCTCTACGGCACCTCGCGTACGGCCATTCAAGACCGTCTGTCGCGCGGTGAGGACGTGGTTCTGGAAATTGACTGGCAAGGCGCGCAGCAGATCAAAAGCATCTTTTCACACGCCGTGCTCATTTTCATCTTGCCGCCCAGCTGGGACGAGCTGCGCCAGCGCCTGCAGCGGCGTGGCGAAGACAAGCCCGATGTCATTGAACAGCGCATGGCCAATGCGCGGACTGAAGTGGCGCAGGCCAAACATTTCGATTTTGTTATAATCAACGCCCTCTTCGAGACGGCTTTGTTTGACCTGAAAACCGTCGTCCATTCGCAACGCCTGCGTTATGCCGCCCAGATGCGCAACCGCTCGCAGGTCTTTGCCGCTTTGAACCTGATTTGAAATTCAGGCGCCACGCCCGGCGCCTGCCACCTGAGGAATTCCGCACACCATGGCCCGTATCACCGTTGAAGACTGCCTTGCCCAGATTCCAAACCGCTTTCAATTGGTGTTGGCCGCAACTTACCGTGCCCGCATGCTGAGCCAAGGCCACGCACCCAAGATTGAGACCAAAAACAAGCCTGGCGTAACCGCCCTGCGCGAAATCGCGGCTGGCGAAATTGGCCTGGAAATGCTGCGCAAGGTGCCGATCTAAGGCCAAAAGCCGATGCGGTCGATCAGCGCCCCAAGGGGCGCTCTTTTTTGTCCGTGTGATCCGAGACCGGTACGGGGTGGATCCGGGTTAGATTCCGGCCATGGGCATTCGATCATTCGCCGCCGAACTGTTACCGTCCGCGCTGAATTTGCGGCTGCGCGGCTTTGACGTCGACGCTCTGCCCACGCAGACCCCCGACAACTTTGCCGACCTCAGCGACAAGCTGGGCTACCTGAGCAAGGCCGAGCAAAAGCAGATTCGAGAAGCCTTCAAATTTGCCGACCAGGCCCACCTGGGCCAGTTCCGCTCGAGCGGGCAGCCCTACATCACGCACCCCATTGCCGTGGCCGGCTTGTGCGCCGCATGGCGAATGGACGCGCAGGCCATCATGGCCGCTTTGATGCACGACGCCATGGAGGACTGCGGCGTCACCAAAGTGGAGTTGATTGAACGCTTTGGCGCACCCACCGCTGAGCTGGTGGACGGCCTGACCAAGCTGGACAAGCTGCACTTCAATACGCGCGAAGAAAGCCAGGCCGAGTCCTTCCGCAAGATGCTGCTGGCCATGTCGCGCGACGTGCGCGTCATCCTCATCAAGTTGGCCGACCGCTTACACAACATGCGCACGATGAACGCTGTCGCGCCGTCCAAACGCCAGCGCATCGCGCGCGAAACCATGGACATCTATGCGCCCATAGCGCATCGGCTTGGCTTTAATCAGGTGTACCGCGAACTGCAAAGCCTGTCGTTCGCGTCCATCAGCCCCTGGCGCCACGCCGTGCTGTCCAAAGCGCTCGAGCGCGCACGCGGCACGCGGCGCGACATCGTTGACCGGGTGCGCAAAGATGTCGAGCAAGCTTTTTCAGCGGCCAAGCTGAAGGTGGAAATTTCCAGCCGCGAGAAGACCACCTACTCCATCTACCGCAAGATGCGGATGAAACACGACGGCTTTGCCAGCGTGAACGACATCTTCGGATTTCGGCTGCTGGTCAGTGACCTGCGCGACTGTTATTGGTCCTTGGGCATCCTGCACCAGCTCTATACGCCCATGCCGGGCCGCTTCAAAGACTACATCGCGATCCCGAAAGCCAACGGCTACCAAAGCCTGCACACCACCTTGATCAGCCCGCTGGGCACCGCGGTTGAATTCCAGATGCGCACCGAGACCATGCACGCCGTGGCTGAAAAAGGCATCGCCGCACACTGGATGTACAAGGTGGACCCCAGTGGGCAGATGGCGGGCGCAGCGCCCAATGCCGACAAGGGCCGCCGCAAGCGCGGCAACGCCGCCGAAACACCGGGAGCCGAAGCCCAGCGCCTGGGCGCGCTGTGGCTGCAAAGCCTGGTCGACATTCAAGAGCAGACCAACGACTCCGCAGAGTTTTTGGAGCACGTCAAGATCGACCTGGTGCCTGAATCGGTTTACGTGTTCACACCCATGAGCAAGATCTTGGCGCTGCCCTGGGG
This sequence comes from Rubrivivax sp., assembly GCA_965249635.1. Lineage (GTDB taxonomy): Bacteria > Pseudomonadota > Gammaproteobacteria > Burkholderiales > Burkholderiaceae_C > Rubrivivax. Next base: position 3,178,072 of record OZ252249.1, read on the forward strand.
CGCCACGCCCATTGACTTTGCCTATGCCATTCACTCTGACGTCGGCGACCACACGGTGGCTGCCAAAGTCAACGGCGAGGCCGTGCCGCTGCGCACGCCTTTGAACAGCGGCGACGTGGTTGAAGTGATCACGGCGCCGGGCGCGCGGCCCAACCCGGGCTGGCTGAATTCAGTGCGCACGGGCCGCGCGCGCTCAAAAATTCGCCACTATCTCAAGACCATGGAGGCCGACGAATCGCGCACGCTGGGCGAACAGATGCTGGCCCAGGCTCTGCGCGCCGAGGGCCTTAGCCTGCCCGGCGCTGACCCAAATGACGCGCCGTCGGCCAGCTTGTGGCAGCAACTGGCGCGCATCAGCGGCAACCGGGGCCGCAGCGAGTTGCTGGTGGACATCGGCTTGGGCCGCAAAGTGGCCGTCATCGTGGCCAAGCGCCTGGCGCAAATGATGGCCGAGCAAGGCACCAAACCCGACGCCGTGGCGTTAACCCTGGGACGGTTTGCCACCGAGGACGCTTCCTCAACCTCACAAGGCGCGGTTTTTATTGACGGCAGCCATGACAGCACCATGCGCTTGGCGGCCTGCTGCAGGCCCATTCCGGGCGACACGCTGGCTGGCTATTTAGGCCGAGGCGAAGGCCTGCTGGTGCACACCGCCGAGTGCCGCGTCGGGCGCAAGCTCTTCAGCCGCGACAGCGAACGCTGGCTGCACGTGGAATGGGCCGAAGAGCCCGTACGCGCGTTTGAGACCGAAATCGTCACCCAGGTGAGCAATGGCAAGGGCGTGCTCGCCCAAGTAGCACAAGCCGTCTCCAAAGCCGAGGCCGACATCACCCATCTGGACATGGGCGAAGAACGCGCCACCGACAGCGCCGACCTCAAACTGCTGATCAGCGTGCGCGACCGCGTGCACCTGGCCGATGTGATGCGCTCCCTGCGCCGCGCGCCGGCGGTGATGAAGGTGTGGCGGGTGAAGCCGTAAGAGCCAGGGTTCACGCGGGTGCGGGATAAGTCACACGCACCACCTCCAAAGTCTCCAGCCCACCCGGCGTTTGCAACTTCACTTCATCCCCTTCGCGCGCTTTGAGCAATGCACGCGCGATGGGTGAAATCCAGCTGACTTCGCCATGCAGGTTGTCGGCTTCGTCGATGCCTTTGATGGTGATGGTGCGTTCTTCGCCGCGCGCATTGGCGTAGGTGACAGTGGCGCCAAAGAAGATCTGGTCGCTGCCGTGGTGCAGCGCGGGGTCGGCCACTTCAGCAATGTCCAGGCGTTTGGTTAAAAAGCGGATGCGGCGGTCGATTTCGCGCAGGCGCTTTTTGCCGTAGAGGTAGTCACCGTTTTCGCTGCGGTCGCCGTTTTTTGCGGCCCATGAAACGATTTCCACCATCTTGGGGCGTTCGGCATCCAGCAGCGTCATCAACTCTTCGCGCAGGCGTTTGTAGCCTCGCGGTGTCATGTAGTTGCGCGTGCCGGCCGGCAGCGGCGGCAGGCCAGGGCTGTCGTCGTCGTCTTCGTCAGGGGCCGCGTCGTTTTCGCGGGTGAAAGCCTTGCTCATGGTGGCAGCGATTGTCGCGCGGTGTTTGTGGAGTCCCACCGGCGCACTTTCACGGAAGTGTGAAGAAGCTTTGCCCTCGGCACATAACACGCAATGATTGGGCAACGAAGCCGCAACATGGGCGTTAGACACTTTCGAGCACTCAACCACAACGGAAGAAATCGGGTGCTGAACAAATCTCTTTCCCGCGAATGGGCTACGCCGTTGACGATAGGCAGCTTTGTGCTCATGGCGGCCACCGGCGTGCTCATGTTTTTCCACTTGGACCAAGGCCTGAACAAGCTGGCGCACGAGTGGCTGGGTTGGTTCATGGTGGTAGCCGTGGCTTTGCACGCCACGGTGAATGGCCTGGCGTTCAAGCGGCACGTGCTGAAGTCCAAAGCGGGCCGTGGCATTGTGGTGGCCAGCCTGGCGGTGCTTGCGGGTTCTTTCGTCAGCCTGCCTGGCAGCGACGCGCAAGCGGCGTCCCCGCCCGCTCTGGCCATCCAGGCCCTCACGCGCGCGCCCTTGGCGCAGGTGGCCCCGCTCACCGGCAAACCTGCAGACCAGCTATTGAGCGAATTGGCCGCCGCTGGCGTGCCAATCACCGCGCTCGATCAAAGCCTGGCCGGCGTCTTGGGCAAAGACCGCGAGAAAACAGGCCAAGCCCTGCGCGTGATGTTTGCCAAGCCTGCCGCGCCGTAAGCGCCGATCGACGCCAGGCGCTTATTTCGACCGAGCCGCCTGGGCTTGCAATCGTGCCACTTCGCCCTGGCTGGCAGTCTGCAAGGCGCGCGTGCGCTGCGCTTGCAAACTCCGGCAGGGGCCGGCTGCCGCCTGCGCTTGCAGCTCGGCGCTGTCGGCTTTGAGTAGCTGGTGCACCTGCGCCCGCAGCGTACTCAGGCGCTCTTCTGGCCAACCCAAGCGGTGGGCGATGGCCAGGCCTTCAACTCGGTGAATCATCTGCCCGCCCTGACCCACCATGCGCTGGGCAATGGCGTCGCAGCGCTGATGCAGGTTGCCGTCCTTGACGGCCGATTCACTGCACAAGCTGGCCACATTGCCCAGGCTGCTGTAGCTCAGGGCCGCCATGATGGCGGCCCAGCGCTGTTGAAGGTCGGCCGCCGCCGCGCCACCATCGGGCGCAAAAGCCGGACTGGCCATCAAGCCCCAGAGAGCAGGCGCTCCGTCGGCCAAGCGGCTGGCGATGGAGGCGCGGTACAGCGCTTCATCTGCCGCCTGCCTGTTGCCGGTTTCTCTTTCAAGGGCCGAGAGCATCAACCACGGCGTGGTGTTGTCGGCTTCGCGCCCCACCCAGGCTTGCAGCAGCGGGAGACTGCACTCGCGGCGATCATCGGCATTCACAAACGGGCCACTGGCTGCGCACAGGTGCAAAGCCATTTGAAGGGCCGCTGGCTCGCCGCTGCGCAAAGCCAGCTCGCGGCCCTGCTCGGCGGCGCTTGCATAGGCCGACTGAATGGCCATTTGGTAGCGCTGCTGCGCACCTTGGCGGCAAACAGCATCGTTGCGGTCACAGGCGGCCGCTGGTCGGCTGGCATTGAAGTGGTGCTCCGCTTGAAGCGAGGCTTGCAAGGCCAAGGCGGCGAGCTGGCCAAGATGGTTTGTGGAGCCAGAACGATCGGTTGAGGCCGTCGCCAACGCTGGTCCCTTTTGGTCTCTTGAATCTTCTGCGCCTATTGGATGTGATGGGCTCCGAGGCCGCTGTTCGACACTCTGGCGCAGCTGGCTCAAACGCGCTTCTATGGCCTGTGCTGCCGGCGGCTGAGGCGATTTCACAGCCGGATTCAAGCCAGCTGGGGCCTCGGCATGGCAGGGGTCAGCGGCCAGGCGCGAATCCCCTGCGTTTGCGCGAAGCCCCGCCCCCTCAAGCCCAATCGTCGGCGATTCATCAGGCGCTGGCAACAGCAAGGCTGCGGTGCCCGCTGCCGCTTCCGCAGCAGCGCGCGCTGCAACGGGCTGCGAGAGTTTGCTGTCGGTCCAGCTTGCCCAAACCCAAACAAGCGTCAGCGACAGCAGCACCGCCGTGCACACCCACCACCACCTACGCAGCCCGCGCAGGCGCCGCAACACAGGCTCCATCAAGCCCGCTCCAGCGCTTCACGCAGCACCGCCAGCTGGCGCCGCGAAACTGGCAGCCAGTGGTCGCCCGGCGCCACACGCACCATCCAAACATCGACTTCGGCACCACCGACGTCACCAGCATCACTGGATGCATCAGCAGACACTGCGGGAGCAGGAGCGCCGCGGCTACTGTTACTGGCACTGGCCCCCGTGTGAAGCCTCAGTTCCCGGATAGCCCGCAGCGCCACCAGGCTGTTGCGGTGCACGCGCACAAATTCTGCGCCCAGCCGAGGTTCGAGCTCAGCCAGCGATTCGTCGGTGCTGTGCTCGTGTTGCTGCACGGTGGTCAGGACCACGCGCTTGTCCGCTGCGCGCGCCATGAGGATGTCTGCCAAGGGGATGCGCAGCAGGTGCTGCCGGTCGCCCAGCGTGAGCACGGCCTGGTCCATCAAGGCGCTGGGCGCAGCGGGCACCGCGGATGCCGCGCGCAGGCCGAGCCACTGGACCACGCGCTGCAAGGCCTGCTGCAGGCGCTCCAGCGCGACTGGTTTTGTCAGGTAGTCAGTGGCATGCAATTCAAAGGCTTGCAAGGCATGTTCGGCATGAGCGGTCACAAAAATCACAGCGGGTGGCTGCGGCCGGGCCAGCACTTGCTGCGCGAGCTGCAAACCGTCCATGCCCGGCATGTGAATGTCCAGCAGCACGGCATCGCAAGCGGGTTGGGCCAGCTGCGCCAAAACCTCGCGGGCGTTGGCCGCTTCGCCCACCACCTCCACCAGCGGCTGTGTGCATTGCGACAGCCTTTGGCGCAGCAGCAGGCGCGCCAAAGGCTCGTCGTCAGCAATCAGCACGCGCAGGCAAGCTGTGGCGGGCAGGTTTGGTGCGGCGCTTGGTGCGGCGATGGGCGCGGCGGCTGGCGTCATGGCTGGGCTACAAAGGCAAAGTCAGGCGCACTACAAAATAGCGCGTGCCCTTGGCGGCATCTGTCACGATGCCCGATTCCACATGCGCCGCCAGGTCGTGCAGCAGCTTCAGCCGTTCGGCCACATTGGCCAATGCCATGCCGCTGCCCCCTTGTGAAGGCCCATCACCCAAGGTGTTATTGACGGCCAGGCGCACCAAGCCCTGCGTCACTTTGGCGCTGATGTGCAGCCGCGCTCCTTCTGCGGAAGGCTCTACGCCATGTTTGACAGCGTTCTCGACCAGTGGCTGCAGCACCAACGGCGGCACGCGCGCGGCCAAGGCTGCGGGCTCGATGTCCCAACTGGCTTGCAGGCGGTCACCAAAACGCACCTGTTCGATGGCGAGATAGCGCCGCGCCAAATCGATTTCAGTGGCCAGCGGCACCGCAGTGGCCGTCTCGGCCATGGCTTGGCGAAACAGGGCGCTCAGGTCCTCCAAGACGCGCTCAGCGCGGGCAGGATCCACGCGCACCAGCGCCAGCGCCGCATTCAGCGCGTTAAACAAAAAGTGTGGGCGAATGCGCGCTTGCAGTTCAGCCAAACGCGCCTGGCTCTGCGCGGGCTGCTGCAGGCGTTCGCGAACATCCAGCCAGCGCCAAGCCAGCGCGGCCGCCAACGCGCCACAAGCTGCCGCCCCAAGGTCGGCGCGGGCCAGTGCGCCCAGGGGTTCAATCAAGCCCAGCGCATCCAAAACACGCTGGGCCAGCAGCGCACAGCCAGCCGCCCAGCCCATCGCCAGGGCCTGTTTGCGCATTTCACTCCACGGCTGCCAGACGGGTTGCAGCAGGCACATCAAACCCAACCAGGCCAAGCAAGCACCCAGCGCTGCAAAAGATACGGCCGCCTGGCGCCCCAACCACATGCCGGGCGGCGCCAGCAGCAAAACTCCAACCACGGCCACCACCTGCACCGCCAAAACCAGGCGCAACACCAGCGCGGGCTGGCATAAATCGAATTCGGCACTGCTTTCTTGCACGCGGACTTCCATGGGTTGCGCCGGGCCGCACGGTGCCTGGCGCCGCCGATAATACGAAGTTCCCGACTCGACTTGCCAGCCGCAACCTGCGGCCAGCCGCTGCACCCCATGTCCACCCAACCTGCCGCCGACCCGCTGGCCAACAAGGCGCAAGCCTGGTCGGCCCTGTTCACTGAACCCATGAGCGAGTTGGTGCAGCGCTACACGGCCAGCGTGGGCTTTGACCAGCGCCTGTGGCGCGCCGACATTGACGGCAGCCTGGCCCACGCGCGCATGCTGGCCGCGCAGCACATCATCAGCGCGCAGGACCTGGCCGACATCGAGCGCGGCATGGCGCAGATCGTCAACGAGATCGAGTCCGGCGCCTTCCAGTGGAAGCTGGAACTCGAGGACGTGCACCTCAACATTGAAGCGCGGCTGACCCAACTGGTCGGCGACGCCGGCAAGCGGCTGCACACGGGCCGCAGCCGCAACGACCAGGTAGCCACCGACGTGCGCTTGTGGCTGCGCGGCGAGATCGACGGCCTGATCACGTTGACCCAGCAGATGCAGCGTGCGCTGGTCGAGCTTGCCGGGCATCACACCGAGACCGTGATGCCCGGCTTCACGCACCTGCAGGTGGCGCAGCCGGTGAGCTTCGCGCACCACCTCTTGGCTTATGTGGAGATGTTTGCGCGCGACGCCGAGCGCCTGGCTGACGTGCGCCGCCGCACCAACCGACTGCCGCTGGGTGCCGCCGCGCTGGCCGGCACCAGCTACCCGCTGGACCGCGAGGCCGTGGCGCGCAGCCTGGGTTTTGACGGCGTGTGCGCCAACAGCCTGGACGCCGTGAGCGACCGCGACTTTGCGCTGGAATTCAGCGCTGCCGCCAGCATCTGCATGGTGCACGTCTCGCGCCTGGCCGAAGAGATCGTGCTGTGGATGAGCCAGAACTTCGGCTTCATCGACCTGGCCGATCGCTACTGCACCGGTTCATCCATCATGCCGCAAAAGCGCAACCCCGACGTGGCCGAACTGGCACGTGGCAAGAGCGGTCGTGTCATCGGCCACCTGATGGGCTTGCTGACGCTGATGAAGGGCCAGCCGCTGACCTACAACAAGGACAACCAGGAAGACAAGGAACCCCTGTTCGACACTGTGGACACGCTGCGCGACACGCTGCGCATCATGGCCGAGATGGTCGGCGGCATCAAGGTCAAGGCCGACGCGATGGAGCGCGCTGCACTGAAAGGTTATGCCACCGCCACCGACCTGGCAGACTACCTCGTCAAGAAGGGCCTGCCGTTCCGCGACGCGCATGAAACCGTCGCGCACGCCGTCAAAGTGGCCATCCAGCAAGGCGTAGACCTGTCGCAACTGTCGCTGGCCACGCTGCAGGGCTTCAACAGCGCCATCACACAAGACGTGTTCGAGGTGCTCTCGTTGCGCGGCTCGCTGAACGCGCGCCAGGTGCTGGGTGGCACGGCGCCTGCGCGCGTGCGCGAAGCCGTCGCGGCGCATCGGGTACGCCTGGGCTGAAATCAAGCAGGGCCAGCACCCTGCTTTTCGACGCATCGGCGCGGCGCAGACAGGCCTAGAGTTCGGGCCAAGCTCGCCTTGTTCAGCACAAGGCGGCTGCACCATGCCGCAGTTCACCTGGACCAGCCGGGACAGCCTTCAGGTTGCCCGCACGGGCGTCATTGAAGCGCCTTCCGCCGCCAAGGCTGCGGCGGCGTTGGCGGCGCGTGCAGTCAAAGCGCAGGCGGTACTGCCCTTGCCGCCAGCGTCCAGCATGGCTCATGAAGCCTCGGCGCCGCTGGACTTGAGCCGCATCAAGCCTGCCGAGGTTTTGCAAACACTGCGGGAGATGGTCAACCTGCTGCGCCACGGCGTTGGCCGGCAAAAGGTGTTTACGGCCCTGGGCGCTGGTACGCCAAACCCCGTGCTGGCCGAGGTGCTGCAGGACATGGGCCAACGCATGCAGGCGGGATCACCTTTGTTCCGCGCCATGGCCGCTTGGCCAGCCCTTTTCGACGCCGTCGTGCAGCACCTCGCGCGGCACGGCGAAGGCGAGAACTGCCTACCCGATTGCATCAAAGCGGCGCACGCGTATCTGGAATTCAAGCAAGCCATGGACGTGCTGGACTTGGCGCTTCAGACCCAACCCAAGCCGCTGACCCAAGCCCTGAAACAGGAGCTGGCGGCTGCGCGGCTTTTGGCCTGTTTGGCAGTGGGCCAGCGCTGCGGCCTGCCCCTGGATGTGAACTTTCCCTTGGCCGCGCAGCATTGCGGTGACGACACTTTGGCCGCCCGCGCGCTGCAGGCGTGGCAAGCCCAAGGATTCGCGCCGCAGGCGTCAACTGGCGACAACGGGAACCGCGCCGCCTCAGCCGCCACCCTCCATGCGCTCGGTGGCGCCCTGGTGGCAGCAGGCATCATCCAAGCGCCCACTTGGCGCCAAGCAGCGGCTGCCGTGGCGCCCGGTGACTTGGCCGCGCTGCTTCAAGGCCTGACCCAAACACGCAGCGCCCGCGTGACGGCGGGTATTCGCACACTCCAGCAGCGTTGGGCCTTCACCTGGCGCGCTGCGCTGTCGGCCACCACAGTTTTGGCGGCCGCCATCCTTGCGCTTGCAATCCTGAGCTGAGCTCGCGAAGAACCAGCGCTGAACCAGCGCCGATTCAGCGGAACACGATACGCGTGGCCTCCAGGCGCGAGCCCGAAGTTGCCAGTTGCGCTTTCACCTCCACATCGCGGTTCAGCTTCAGGTCGGAGCGGACGCCGTTGTCAAACCTCAAGTCGCTGCGCGCCGTGCTGATGACCTGGTTGCGCACCGTGATGGTCTGCGCGGTGGCGTCCAGCGCGGTGATCGGCCCCTTGAATTCGAAGCCGCGTTCTTTAATCTTGCTCTCAGACTCAATCGACACCTTGTCGGCAATCAACACGCCAGCTACAGAACGCCCTGAAATCTCCACCCGCGCACCCAGGCGCAGACCTGAAACACCATCAGGGAAACTGGCACTCGAAGCGTTCACGGGCAAGCCATTCACGCTGAAGCTCTGGGCCGATGCAAAAGCCGTGATCAAACCTTTGAATTCAGCCTCAGGCTGGTCAGGCGGCGCGCGCAGCGCAGTGCCAAAAGCCTGTGCAACCCAACGGCCATTGGCATCGGGCGCGGGTGCCAATAGCAAACGCACCAATTGCCCAACCGCCAAGTCGGCCGGCACGCTGCCGGCAGCCGACCACAACACCGTGGTCTGGCCGATCCGAAGCGTTCGCGCAGCCGAATCGACTGCGCTGACCAGCCCGCGCAACTTGTAGACAGGCGCGCTGGACGCCCGCTCAATCCGCGTGGCCACATATTGGCCGGTGGACGCATCAATTTGCGCATACACCTCAACCAGGCTGCCCACCGTCAAGCTGGCCAGGCCCAAAGACAAACGCTCATCCAACACGGTATCGGCGGCCACGACGACGGTTTGGCCCAAGACCGTCAAGCGCCCAGCGTTGGCATCAACGGACTGCACCGCGCCCAGCAACTCGCTGCCAAAACGGATGCGCGTGGCCTTGGCGGCGCGGCTGCCGCTGCTGTCGGTGCCGATGGTGTCGCCTTCGACTTCAACGGTCATGCCCAGCTTCAACTCGCTGCTGCTGCGCGAGCCGTCGTCGCTGTCCAGCACGTTGGCTGCAGTGTCGTCGTAGCGCACGTCATTGACGATGATGGAACCAAAGCCGGTGATGGCACCCACGGTGTAGCTGCCAACACCCGTGCCGCCGGTGCCCACGCCCCCGCCGCAGCCCGCCAAGAAGGCGCCCGCTGCCAGCGTGGCAGCGACCAGGCCGGCCACCACGGGTTGACACAGCCTTGAAAAGCGCATGCGCAAAGCCGACATATCCAAGTCCTTCATCAAGTCTTTCGGGGGCGCCGCAAGGGCGCACCCGGTTTGGCTGCAGGTTCCAGCGCGCGCTGGGCCAGCGCGTCTGCCGAAGCGTCATCAAAGGCATACAGGCCGATTCGAATGCGCCGTTGCTGCGCCACGGGCACTTTGGCGTCTGCATGCACCTGGCGCTCCAAGGGCGGCACCACGGCTTGAAGCACCTGCGCCCAATGTGGCGCCAGCCGGGTACGAATCTGGTCGACAGAGGCCTGCGACAAGCCATCAGCAAACACGGCTTGTTCAAAGTGGCGTCGGCCTTCGTCCAGCACATTGTCCACACCGGCCGCAAGATGGTCGCCCACGTTGTCCGCCAGAAAGCCCAGCATGCGTGCTTGGTCGCCGCTGGGCACAAACCCCTCCGCGCGAGCGGAAACCACATCAGTTTCTTCGTTCAAGCTGGCCATCTTCAGGCGCAGCAGTTCGTCCAACAAACTGCGAGGATGTACGTCGCGCGTGACACTTTGCGCCAAGCTTTCAAAGCTGGGCATAGGCCCGAGCCGCTTCAAAGCAAGCGGCTGGCCCTGCGTGTCACAGTAGTCCGGAGTGGCGCGCCAATGCGCATACAGCTCATCGGCATGCGAACGCCGGGCCGGTGCGGCTGACCCAGCGGGCCCGGAAACGGCTTCAACCAAACGGGTGACTTCGCGTCGGTTCAGCCCGGTGGCCGTGGCAATGCGGCTGACACTGCGGTGCGTCGGCAAGCCCGGGTGGGCTTGCGCCGCCGCCCGCACGACGCACTGCCGGAGTGTTTCATCCAGCACCGCATAGGGCAGGCCACGCGCCACCGCCAAGCGCGACAAAGGTTCCAGCACGGCACGCAGCGCGGCCATCAAGGCCTGCTGTTGTTCGTCGGAATCTTTGCCGTCAACACTCATGTGGCGCTCATCTCTCGCTCATGTCTGGATCATGACTCGAAGTCGATTGTCGTCGCCACGAGTTGAGTGCGCGAGGCAGAGGGCGTGCCCTTGACTTCCACGGCCTTGCCGTTGGCCAGGTCGGCCTCCACACCATCGCGCCACACGATTGCAGTGCCACTGTAGTTCACCGTGATGCCGCGCAACTGGAAGGTCTTGTTGACCGTGTCCAAGGCGGACACCGTGCCGTGCAATTCAAAGCGGTGGCGGTCGCCGGCGTGGCGCTCATCCAGCTCCACCTTGGTGGCTACCACAACGCCATTGCTGGACGTGCCGTGTACCTCGACCACGGCACCCAGGACGATGCCGGTTTGGCCGTCAGGGAAGTTGGCGGTGGTGGCGTCAACCTTGACACCATTGATCTCAAACGCCGTGGCCGATGTGAAGGCGGTGATGGCACCGCGCAGATGCGATCCCAATCCGTCTGCGGGCTGGCGCACGCCGTTGCTCAAAGCGGTAGCCACCCACTGGCCATTGACCTGTGTGGTTTGCAGCAGCACACGCACGCGTTGGTCGTTGGCCAAGGTGCTGGGCACGCTGGCGGTGGCCAAAGAGGCGTAGCTGATCACTTGCGTGCCGATGTTGAATGTCTTGGCCGTGGTGTCGAGGTTGGCCACCAAGCCACGCAGCTTGTAAGTCGTTGCCGCGCTTTCGCTTTCAACCCGCACGGCCGTGTAGCTGCCGTCGGTGGCGTTGTACTGCGCGTGCACTTCGAGAACGGCGCCTACTTGTACGCCGGCCAGGCCGGTGCTCAAGCTATCGTCAAAGACGGTGGTGCTGGTCAGGGTGACAGCCTGGCCCAAAACGGACAAGGTGCCTGCCGTGGCGTCAACGGCCGTGACCGGGCCCACGATTTCGCTGCCAAAACGGATTCGCAAGGCGCGGCCGGTGGCGGCAGCGGCGCTGACACCCGAGCCGTCTACCTCGACCATCATGCCCAGCTTGAGCTTGTCTCGCGAGAGCACTTGGCCGCTGTCGTCTGTGACAACCGCGCCCGAATCGTCGTAGCGCACGCCGTTGACGATGATGGAGCCAAAGCCCGAAATCGGGCCGGCGGCGTACGCGGTGGCCAAGGTCGAAGCCGTGGAAGTGGTGGTCGTGCTGGACGTGGCGGCGCTGGTCGTGGTTGAGTCGTCGCCGCCCCCACCGCCGCAGGCCGTGATGACGGCGGCTGACAACGCGAGCAGTGCGACTGCCGCCTGCCGCCACAGGGAGGGCTGCGGACGCGGCGCGTGGAAAACGGTGAACGGAACAGGCTGCTTGAGCTTGGACTGAGGCATGTGGTGGCTCCAGAAGATGGGGTGGCCAACCCCCAACGGGTCAACCATGCCTTGAAGTATAAATGGGTTATTTGCACATTTGTAGAGAATTGGTAACCGCCTGCGCCAAGCCGTACCCTTGATGACCATGCATGAGCCGCGCCGCTGGATCGCCCACCTGGACATGGACGCCTTCTACGCGTCGGTGGAACTGCTGCGTTACCCGCAACTGGCCGGCCTGCCGGTGGTCATCGGCGGCGGACGGCGCCACCAGCCCGAGCCCCAAGCCAACGGCAGCCTGCGCTTCGCCACCTTGAAGGGCTACGCAGGCCGGGGCGTCATCACCACCGCCACCTACCCGGCGCGCGACCTGGGTGTGCACTCGGGCATGGGCTTGATGAAAGCCGCCCTGCGCGCGCCCGACGCCGTTTTGCTGCCCGTGGACTTCGACCGCTACCGGCACTACTCGCGCCGCTTCAAAGCCGCCGTGGCCGAATTGGCGCCGGTGATTGAAGACCGCGGCATCGACGAGATCTACATCGACCTCACGGGTGTACCCGGCGCGCAAGAAGCCGTGGGCCACGACCCATTGGGCGGCGTGCGCGCCGTGGCGCAGGACATCCGCAACAACGTCTTTCGCCAAACGGGTTTGACCTGCTCGGTCGGCGTCACGCCCAACAAGCTGCTGAGCAAAATGGCTTCCGAGTTGGATAAACCGGATGGCCTGAGCATCCTGACCGAGTTGGACATCCCGACGCGCATCTGGCCACTCAAAGTGCGCAGCATCAACGGCATTGGCCCCAAAGCCGGCGCCAAGCTGCAGAGCCTGGGCATCAACACCATCGGCCAGCTCGCCGCCCAACCCCGGGCCTTGCTGGTGGAACACTTCGGACGTGCATACGGCGCCTGGCTGCACGAAAGCGCCCATGGCCGCGACGACCGACCGGTGGTCACGCACAGCGAGCCTGTGTCTATGAGCCGTGAAACCACCTTCGACCGCGACCTGCACGCCGTGCGCAACAAAGCCGAACTGGCCGCGTGTTTTACTGACCTGTGCACCCGTGTGGCGCAAGACCTGCAGCGCAAAGGCTATGTGGGGCGCACCATCGGCATCAAGCTGCGCTTCGAAGATTTCGCCACCGTCACGCGCGACCAGACCATTCCCGAGGCGACTGCCGACCCGGCCACCATCCGCCACTTCGCCGGCCTGTGCCTGAAGCGGGTGGACCTCAAGCGCAGGCTGCGTCTGCTGGGGGTGCGGGTGGGTGGGCTGAGCAAAGCGTCGCGCCTGGGGTGACGGCGCAGCAGCTACAGTTCCGAGGTGGACAAAGCGCTTGCGCTGCGTCAAGGAACCCGTTCCGGCCCAACCGCACACTCTGCGCCACATCCGACCACCTCAACTCCAGTTCCATGAGCACCCTTCTTTGGTCTGACTCGCTAGCCCTCAACCAACCCGAGATGGACCAAACCCATCGGGAATTTGTTGACTTGCTGGCGGGCGTCGAAACCGTTCTGGATTCTGGCGAACCCGCCATTCGAGCGCGCTTTGCTGAATTCCTGGCACACACCGAAGCGCACTTCGCGCAGGAAGAACGGTGGATGGCGCGCATTGGTTTTGCGCCCGAAAACTGCCATACCTTCCAGCACAAGCAAGTGCTTGAAGTGCTGCGCGAGGTGGACAAGCGCATCGGCACCGAAGGCGACACCGACATCCTGAAAAATCTCGTCGCCGGGCTGGCTCAATGGTTTCCTGGCCACGCGCAGATGATGGACCAGGCCTTGGCCGAAACCATGACCCTGGTGGGCTTGGACCCGGTGACCGGCGACATGGCCAACCCACCGCAAGAAGCGCGCGAGCCCGTTACCGGCTGCGGTTCGACCAGCTGCAGCTGAAGAGACACGACCCCATGACCGTCATCACCAACATCGAAGACCTGCGCGTTCTCGCCGAAAAGCGCGTGCCGCGCATGTTTTACGACTACGCGGATTCCGGCAGCTGGACCGAAGGCACCTACCGCGCCAATGAGGCCGATTTCCGTGGCATCAAGTTGCGCCAGCGTGTGGCGGTCAACATGGAAAACCGCAGCACGGCCACGACGATGGTGGGCCAAGGCGCCAAGATGCCGGTGAGCATCGCGCCGGTGGGCCTGACCGGCATGCAGCACGCCGACGGTGAAATCCACGCCGCACGTGCGGCCGAGAAGTTCGGCATCCCGTTCACGCTGTCAACGATGAGCATCTGCTCCATCGAGGACATTGCCGAGAACACCAGCGCACCCTTCTGGTTCCAGCTCTACATGATGCGCGACCGTGACGCCATGTCTCGCATGATCGACCGCTGCAAGGCCGCGAAGTGCAGCGCCCTCGTTCTCACACTGGACCTGCAGGTCATCGGCCAGCGCCATAAAGACCTGAAAAACGGCCTGACGGCGCCGCCCCGGCCCACGATCAAGAACATCATCAACTTGATGAGCAAACCACGCTGGTGCCTGGGCATGGCCGGCACGCGGCGCCACACCTTCCGAAATTTGGTGGGCCATGTGAAAGGTGTCAGTGACATGAGTTCACTGGCCGCATGGACCAACGAGCAGTTTGACCCGCGCCTGTCTTGGCCCGATGTGGAGTGGGTCAAAAAACAATGGGGCGGCAAGCTCATCCTCAAGGGCATCATGGATGTCGAAGATGCCGTGCTGGCCGTCAAGGCTGGTGCCGATGCGATCGTGGTCAGCAACCACGGGGGTCGTCAGCTGGACGGCGCGCCGTCGAGCATCTCTGCACTGCCGGCGATCGTCGCTGCCGTGGGCGACAAGACCGAGGTCTGGGTCGACGGCGGCATCCGCAGCGGGCAAGACGTACTCAAGGCCTGGGCGCTGGGCGCGCGCGGCACGATGATCGGCCGCGCCATGGTTTACGGCCTGGGCGCGATGGGCGAGGCCGGCGTCACCAAAGCGCTGCAGATCCTGCACAAGGAGCTGGATGTCACCATGGCCTTTTGCGGCCACACCAACATCCAGACGGTGGACCGGGCGATTCTGCTGCCCGGCACTTTTCCGACCTGATCTGAAATCAGCCGCTGAGGCTCTCAGCAGCTCAGATGTTCAAAGCTGGCGCGCCCCGAAGGTGTCGCACTGCTGGACGGCACCGCTTTGCAAGCCGCGCTTGAACCAGGTCATGCGCTGCGCACTGCTGCCATGCGTGAAGCTCTCGGGCACGACCATGCCTTGCGATTTGCGCTGCAAGTTGTCGTCGCCAATTTGTGCGGCAGCATTCATGGCTTCTTCAATGTCGCCTTGCTCCAGCCAACCCTTGCTCTTTTGCGAATGGTGAGCCCATACGCCGGCAAAACAGTCCGCCTGAAGTTCAACGCGCACAGACAGTGCATTCATCTGCGTTTCAGAGACACGCCCGCGCATGGAATCCACCTTATCGGTGATGCCCATCAGGCGCTGCACGTGGTGGCCCACTTCGTGCGCGATGACGTAGGCACGCGCGAAATCGCCCGGTGAATTCAGGCGCCGCTGCATGGTTTCAAAGAAGGCCAGGTCCAGGTAGACCTTGTGGTCGCCCGGGCAGTAAAACGGGCCCATCGCCGATTCACCCGCACCGCAAGCGGTGCGTGTGACACCACTGAACAGCGCCACTTTGGGCTCGCGGTAACCAGCACCATTGCCTTGCAGCAGGCTGCCCCACACCACTTCGGTGTCCCGCAGCACGGTGGACACAAACGCCGCCGCCTGGTCTTGCGCGGGCGGCGCTTCTGCAGGCCCGGTCTGCTGTGGTTGGTTGATAGCCATATCACCACCGCCGCCCAGGATGCCCAGTATGGTCATGGGGTTGATGCCAAAGACGAAACTGGCGATCACCGCGATGACGATGGTGCCCAGGCCCAGCCCCCGGCCGCCGATGCGCGGTCCACCGCCCATGCCCCCACCACCGCTGCCGCGATGGTCCTCAACATTGCGGCTTTGTTCTTGGCCTTCCCACTTCATAAAGTCTCCTCATCTGGCAGGCGCAGTTTGCGCCCAGCATTCACAGTGTTCTGAAAATTCGGATCAAGTCTTGGGCAAGGTCACGCCGCGCTGCCCTTGGTATTTGCCGCCCCGGTCCTTGTAGCTGGTTTCGCAGACCTCGTCGCTCTCGAAAAAGAGCACCTGCGCGCAACCTTCGCCGGCATAAATCTTGGCCGGCAACGGCGTGGTGTTGCTGAACTCCAGCGTCACATAACCTTCCCACTCGGGCTCAAAAGGTGTGACGTTGACGATGATGCCGCAGCGCGCGTAAGTGCTCTTGCCCAGGCAGATGGTGAGCACGTTTCGGGGGATGCGGAAGTATTCCAGCGTGCGCGCCAGTGCGAAGCTGTTCGGCGGAATGACGCAGACGTCCTTGTTGATGTCGACAAAGCTGTTCTCGTCGAAATTCTTCGGGTCCACCACCGTGCTGTGGATGTTGGTGAAGACCTTGAATTCCGGCGCGCAGCGTATGTCGTAGCCGTAGCTGCTGGTGCCGTAGCTGACGATGCGCTGCATCTTGCCTTGGGCATCACGCGCTTCGCGCACCTGGCCGGGCTCGAAGGGCTCGATCATGCCGTGCTCTTGCGCCATGCGACGTATCCAGCGGTCACTCTTGATGCTCATGCAAGCTTCCGAAATGCGTTTAGCGCCAATTTTAGGCGGCGCAGGATCAACAGCTTACAGTTTGACACGTCACGCTGCGCTAGTATGCGCAACGGTTTGAACCCCTCTTGATGGCGACATCCGCGCACATGGCTTCACTTCCCCGTTCCAATTTTTCGTTGCGAAGCGGCCTTCACGGCTCAGCTTTGGATTTGCTGGTCGCTTATGCCCGCGTCCACCGCGACCGGCGCAACATCCAAACCCATCTCTGGGGCGTGCCGTTGGGCGTGTTGGCCTTGGCAGTTTTTTTGCGCGGGCCGCATGGATCATTCAACGCCGGGCCTGTAACGCCCGCCTGGGCGGCGTTCGGGTTGGTTTGCAGTTGGTACCTCACGCGCGGCCATTGGCGTCTGGGCCTGGCGGCCAGTGCGGCGGTTGGTGCGCTGGTCTATGCCGCACACCAGCTGCCGGCGTCAGGTATGGCGCCCTGGCTGATCTGGACCGTCGGCTTGATGTTGTTTGGCGCGCTGCTGCAGGCCGTGGGCCACTACTACGAAGGCCGCCGCCCAGCGTCATGGGACAGCCCCGTGCATCTGCTCGTTGGGCCCTTGTTTGTCACAGCCTACCTGCTGGCAGGCATTGGCTTCTTGCGCCATGTAGTGGCCGACCTGGAGCGCCGCGCTGGCCCCGTGCACGTGCGCGACCTTGCTCACCCCTTGCCCCAACGCTGATCGCCCGGCCACTCAGCTTTCACAAAGGCTTCGGCGCCAGCGGGCAAGTGACCGCCAAAGAAGTGCGCTACGGTGCCATCAAAACCGACGCGGCCTTCTTCGAGATAAATGACGCGGCTGGCAAGCCGTTTGACCTGCCCCAGGTTGTGTGAGCTGAAAACCACTGTCAAACCGTCAGCCGCAAATTCGGTCACCAGGGATTCAACCTCGCGCTTGGACGCAGGGTCCAGGCTGGCCGTGGGTTCGTCCAAGAAGAGCAAATCGGGCTTCAAAGCCCAGGCACGAGCCAGCGCAAGACGTTGCAGTTGCCCGCCCGACAGCGTGGTGGCGCGTTGCTCGGCCTGGTGCAGCAGGCCCACCCGATCCAATGCACGCAGCGCGGCTGCGCGACGCTCTGCGGGTGTGCCCGCTTGCTGCAGCCACAGCGCCAATTGCACATTGAACCGAGCACTCAGACTGAGCACAAAGGGGCGCTGGAACAGCATGGACTGACGCCATGCGCCGCCGTGCGGAGAAAGCGGCTGCTCGCGCCGCCCGCTGGTGCAAGGCACCAAGCCATGCAACACACGCAACAGGCTGGTCTTGCCCGAGCCGTTGGCGCCGACCAGCGCAACACGCTCACCCTGATGCACCGCCAGCGACACATCACGCAAGGCGTCGACGGCGCCAAAACGCAGGCCACAGCCGTCAAGCTGCAGCAAGACCGGCGCTGAATTCTTAATGTGCTCCACGATCACGCCAGCGCCTCATGCTGCACGTGGCTGCCACGCTGTGCCAGCGCCACCAGCAAGTTCAGCAGACCCACCACGCCCAGCAAAACCAGGCCCAGCGCCAGCGCCAGCGGCAGGTCACCCTTGCTGGTTTCCAACGCGATGGCGGTGGTCATCACCCGTGTCACGCCGTCGATGTTGCCACCAACCACCATCACCGCGCCCACTTCGGAAATGGCGCGGCCAAAGGCTGTCAAAAACAAGGTGAGCACGGCCATGCGTTCGTGCACCAGCAACAGGCCCGCACGCAGCACGGGGCCAGCGCCCAGCGACATCAGCTGGTCACCGCCCTCACGGTGCGCCATCAGCACCATGCGCCGCGTGAGTGCAGCCACCAAGGGAATGACCAGCAGGCTTTGTGCAACAACCATGGCCGGCGGCGTGAACAAGATGCCCCAAGAGCCCAGTGGCCCTGCACGTGAAAAGAGCAGATAAACCAGCAAACCCAAAACCACCGACGGCATGGCCAGCAGCGTGTTGATCAAGAGCACCAGTACCGGCTGGCCCGGAAAACGCGACACCGCCAACCAACCGCCCAGCATCAGCCCGGGCAGCACACCCAGCAGCGACGCCAAACCGCTGACCTTGAGCGACAAAGCCGCAATTGCAATCAAAGACGCGTCCGCCCGCGCAATCAGTTCAAACGCCAAGCCCAGGCTGCGGTAGATGTCGTCCATTCGCTCGTTGCGATTCGCCGGATGCAGAAGAAGTTGGCGCGCATTGTGGCCGCTGCGCAGGCGGCAGAATCAGCGCATGAGCGAACTCGGCCCGAACCCGCTGGCAGCCGGCGAAAACAACATCAGCGTTGATGACGCTCGGCGCGCCATTGCCCAAGCCCTGCAACCCATCACTGGGCAGGAAACGGTAGCGCTGCTGCAGGCCGCAGGGCGTGTGTTGGCCGAAGACTTGATATCGCCCATCGATGTGCCGGCACACGACAACTCGGCGATGGACGGCTTTGCATTCGCGAGCATCGAGCTGCGCGCGGGCGAAACCACGCGCTTGCAGTGCATTGCCACGGTGCTGGCCGGCAAGCCGTACGCAGGCATCGTGAACCCAGGCGCATGCGTGCGCATCATGACGGGGGCTGTCATGCCCGCAGGTCTGGACACGGTGGTGCCTTTGGAGCTGTGCAGCGTGGTTGACGATGAAGTGTCCATCGAGCCAGGCCGTATCAAGCCTGGCGAAAACCGCCGCAAGCGTGGCGAAGACCTCGCGCGCGGCAAACCCGCGCTGCTGGCAGGCCGCGTGCTGCAGCCGGCAGATCTGGGCCTTGCGGCTTCACTGGGGTATGACTCGCTGCGGGTCAAGCGTCGTCTGCGCGTGGCTCTGTTTTCCACGGGCGACGAAGTGGTGGCGCCGGGCCAGCCGCTGCCGCCGGGTTGCATCTATGACAGCAACCGTTTTGCGCTGGCCGCCGCTGTGCAACGCTTGAATATGGAGGTGATCGACCTGGGCCTGGTGCGCGACGACCCACAAGCATTGCGCGCCACGCTCGAGCAGGCACTGCGCGAAGCCGATGTGGTGCTGACCAGCGGCGGCGTCAGCGCCGGTGACGCCGACTACACCAAAGAATTGCTCGGCCAGATGGGCGAAGTGAGCTTCTGGAAGGTCGCGATGCGCCCCGGCCGGCCGTTTGCTTTTGGCGTGCTCAACGGCCCGCAAGGCCGGCCTTCGTGGCTCTTTGGCTTGCCAGGCAACCCTGTAGCCGCTTTGGTGACTTTTTACGCCTTCGCGCGCGAGGCCTTGCTGCAAGTCGCAGGTGCAACACCGCAGCCCATTGCGCAATTGCAAGCCCGCAGCGTGGCCGCCATCCGCAAGCGCCCGGGCCGCACCGAATTTCAGCGCGGCATCGTCAGCCGCGCTGCGGACGGCCAATGGGAAGCTCGGCTGACGGGCTCACAGGGTGCAGGCGTGTTGCGCAGCATGAGTGAGGCCAATGCCTTGGTGGTTTTAGGCCACGACCAAGGCTCGGTGGCTAAAGGCCAGCCGGTAACCGTGTGGCTGTTTGATGGATTGGTTTGATGGCTTGGTTTGATTCTTTGATGACGTATCAGTTGACGATCAGCGCTCACCTCGCCGATCGCCAGGCAAAAGCTGACGACAGTAAACCCAAGATCAGGCAACCCCAAATCACCGGTCCGTAGCTGCCCGTGCGGTCAAACACCCAGCCCGCCGCCACAGGCCCCAGCAGGTTGCCCAGCGCAGCACCGGTATACAGCGTGCCGATGATGGACGAGACCGCGCGCGCGCCAAAGTAGTCCATGCACAGCGCTGGCAGTAGAGACACCGTGCCACCGTAACTCAGCCCCATCAGAAGGGAAAAGGCCACCATGGGCGCGTAACCGCCGGCCACCAACCACAGCACAAACGACAAGGCCAGAGCGGCTGTGGCCAGTACCAAGGTGCGTGGCCGGCCCAGACGGTCGGCCAAAGCGCCGATGACAAACCGCCCAATCAGGCTGCCCACGCCGATGAGCCCGACCAAGCCTACCGCCGCCGCGTCGGGCACCTGCATGTCGCGTGCAGCCGCCGACACATGTGCGAAGGGCACGAACATCGGCACCGCGCCAACAAAAGTCATCGCATACAGCCAACGAAAACGTGGACTCGCGATGGCGTCTTTCAAACTCAGGCCCGACGCGTGCGCAGCGCCGGCCTGTTTTTGGGCAGCGGGCGCGCGCCGCAACAGCAAGCTACCTGCCAAACCCAAGAGCAGCGTTGCCAGGGCCAAGGCGATCAATGCCTGTCGCCATTGCCAAGCCGAGATGGCAGCGGCCACGCCCAAAGGCACCAGCAGCGTTCCAGCCCCAATGCCGGAGCTGGCAATGCCCGCTGCCAAGCCACGCCGCCGGGTGAACCATGGCTGCACACAAGCAATGGCCGGCGTGTACACCAAGGCGATGCCCAGCCCCACCAGCAGCCCCTGCGCGAGCACAACTTGCATCAGGGTTTGCGCCTGGCTGGCAAGCACCAAACCCCCAGCGATGAACACCATGCCCGACGAGGTAACCGCGCGCGGCCCAAACCGGTCAGCCAACATGCCCGCAAAAGCGCCCAACGAGAAATACAAAAGCCCTGACAAACCAAACACCAGCGACACGTCTGCACGCTGCGCACCAAACTCTCGGGCATAGGTTTCGAAGAAGGCCGCAAACGAGTACGGCACGCCAAAGATCACCCCCAGCGCGAGGAAACAGGCGCCCACCACGACCCAAGCGTATCGGGGTTCGTCAGGCACAGCGGCCATTACGTCAACACGATGTCGTACTGCTCCGGGTTCATCGTCGGCTCGGCGGTCAGTGAAATAGGTTTGCCGATGAACTCTGAGAGCCCGGCCAGGTGCACGCTTTCTTCGTCCAGCAGCATTTCCACCACGGCCGCGCTGGCCAGGACGCGAAATTCTTGTGGCGAGAATTGGCGCGCCTCGCGCAAGATCTCGCGCAAGATGTCGTAGCAAACACTGCGCGCGGTTTTGACCTGGCCGCGCCCTTCGCAGGTGGGACAGGGTTCGCACAACAAGCGGGCCAGGCTTTCGCGGGTGCGCTTGCGTGTCATCTCCACCAGGCCTAACTGTGAAAACCCGCTGACGGTCGTCTTGGTGCGGTCACGCGCCAGTTGTTTTCGAAATTCAGCCAGCACGGCCTGCTGGTGGTCTTCGCGGCTCATGTCGATGAAGTCGACGATGATGATGCCGCCCAGGTTGCGCAAGCGCAATTGGCGGGCAATGGCGCCCGCTGCTTCGAGGTTGGTCTTGAAAATGGTGTCGTCGAAATTGCGCGCGCCCACATAACCGCCGGTGTTGACATCGACCGTCGTCAGCGCTTCGGTCTGGTCGAAGATGAGGTAGCCGCCGCTCTTCAAGTCAATGCGGCGCGTCAGAGCGCGCGCCACGTCTTCTTCAATGCCAAAGAGGTCAAAGATCGGGCGCTCGCCGCGATAAATGTCCAGCTTGCCCACCGTAGCGGGCATGAAGGTCTGTCCAAACTTCTGGAGTGCATCAAACTGCATTTGGCTGTCGATGCGAATGCTCTGGGTCGCGTCGGTAGCCAGGTCGCGCAGCACCCGCTCGGTCAAGCGCAAATCTTGGTGCAGCAAACTGCCCGCAGGCAGTGATTGCGAGCGCTCGCGCACCGTTCCCCAAGTTTTGCGCAAGTAGTTGATGTCGTCTTGAAGCTCACCATCCGTGGCTTCTTCGGCGTTGGTGCGCAAGATAAATCCACCGCCGCCGCCCTCTTCGGGCTTGCCCACCAGCGCCTGCATGCGCGCGCGCAATTGCTCGCGAGCTTCAGGTGAGCCAATTTTTTGCGAGATGCCGATGTGGTTGTCTTGCGGCAAATAAACCAGCATGCGCCCGGCGATGCTGACCTGCGAAGACAGGCGCGCACCTTTGGTGCCAATGGGGTCCTTGATGACCTGCACCATCAGTGACTGCCCTTCAAAGACGCGGCGCTCGATGGGCACCACAGGCGTGTCGTCGGCGCGTTTCAGCGGCGCCCCAGCGGGGGGCTGCAGGTCGGCCACATGCAAAAAGGCCGCGCGTTCCAGGCCGATGTCGATGAACGCGCTTTGCATGCCCGGCAACACGCGCGAGACCTTGCCCAAGTAGATGTTGCCTACCAGGCCCAATTCGAGCGTGCGCTCGATGTGCAGTTCTTGCACGGCACCGTTTTCAACCACCGCAACCCGCGTTTCTTGCGGGGCCCAATTGATCAGAATGTCTTGGCTGGCCATGCGGCCAGTCTAGCGGCTGGTGCCGCTGCGGGCGTCAGCGAATGAGGAGCGAAGCCTCGCGGCGCAAAGCCTGGGCACGCACGGGGTCCTGGCCCTCGATGCGGTCAGCCTCTTTCAGCAACTTACCCATGCGCTCAACATCGCGGACCAAAGGGCCGGGCCGCAGCATGGCGCCGATAACCGTCATGACATCCGCAAACCAACGACTACCGGTGGGCGCAGCGGGCGAAATCAGAATGAATGGGCTGGTAGAAGCCTGGGTGTGCGACACGTTGAACTCCGGGAGACTCAATGCCGACACAGGTGTGGCGGCCGTACAGGCATCAGTATAGAGGGTTAACCCTAGTTTCGAGCCGCCATCGCCCTGCAAACCCCATGCGCACCGTGACATGTTTGTGCGGCGCAACAAATTTCAAACTGGACGACTTCAAAGGCATGTGCCATGAGCAACTTGATCATCTACTCACACCCCGCCTGCTTCGGCCACGAACCAGGCCCTGGGCATCCCGAGGCGCCGGCTCGGCTGCAAGCCGTGTTAGACGCTCTGCGTGCGCCCGAATTTGCCGGCCTGGTTTGGCGCGACGCGCCGCTGGGCACCACCGACCAAGTGCGGCTGGTTCACAGCCAGACTTACGTTGATGACGTGCAAGCGGCCGTTCCGGAGAAGGGCCACGTTGCATTGGACGCGGGCGACACAGTGATGTCGCCCGGCAGTTGGGAGGCGGTGATGCGCTGCGTGGGCGCGGCCTGTTCGGGCGTTGACGCGGTGGTCAAAGGCGAAGCCGTCAGCGTCTTCTGCGCAACGCGCCCTTGCGGCCACCATGCCGAAGCCGACCGCGCGATGGGCTTTTGCATCTTCAACCAGGCCGCCATCGCCGCGCTTCATGCGCGCCAGGCACATGGCCTGCAACGGGTGGCCTGTGTGGACTTTGACGTACACCACGGCAACGGCACGCAAAACAGCTTCTACCGCGACCCTGACCTGTTTTACGGCTCGTGCCATCAGGCGCCCTTCTACCCCGGCACCGGCGCGCGCCACGAATCCGGCGTGGCGCGCAACATCGTCAACGTGCCTTTGGCGCGCGGCTGCACATCGGAAGAATTTCGCAAGCGCATGAGCGACGAACTTTTGCCTGCCCTGCGCCACTTTGCCCCCGAGCTGTTGATCATCTCGGCGGGCTTTGATGCGCACCACAAAGACCCCCTCGGCGGGCTGAATTTCACTGACGACGACTACCACTGGATCACCGAAGAACTGCTTGCCATCGCCGACAAAAGCGCTGGGGGACGCGTGGTCTCGGTACTCGAAGGCGGCTATAGCTTGGAGGGTTTGGCCAGCGGCACGGCAGCCCATGTGCGCGCTCTGATGCGCAGCAAGACGTGACACTTTCATGACTTGGCGTGAACCAGTTATCACTTAATGCAAAAAAAGCATGGGCATACCCCTGATTGCAAGTTACCGGATGGTTACCGGACCAAGAGAATGGGCGCCCCACACTGAAGGTGGGCACCGCAGACCCAGGGTCTCGGGCGAGCAACTGGCGCGTGGTCCGGCGCCGGTTTTTGGCCCGATCCTCTTCCCTTAAAACTTACCTTGTCGGAACCACGATGAACCATCCACGTCCTCATGGCCTGAACCTCGACGCTGCGGCCAACGTCAAACACGCACGCCTGAAGGCGTGGGTTACCGAGATTGCCCGCCTGACCACACCAGACAGCATCGTCTGGTGCGACGGCAGCAAGGCCGAATACGACCGCATGTGCGAGCTGCTGGTGGCCAAGGGCTCAATGAAGAAGCTGAACCAGGCCAAGCGCCCGAACAGTTTCTTGGCCCTGTCCGACCCCAGCGACGTGGCCCGCGTTGAAGACCGCACCTTCATCTGCAGCCAGAAAAAAGAAGATGCCGGCCCCACCAATAACTGGATGGCGCCCGCCGAGATGCGCGCCACGCTGCAAACCGGCAACAACGCGCTCTTCAAAGGCTGTATGAAGGGCCGCACGATGTACGTCGTGCCGTTCTCGATGGGCCCGCTGGGCTCGCACATTTCGCACATCGGCGTGGAGCTGACCGACAGCCCTTACGTTGTGATCAGCATGCGCACCATGACCCGCATGGGCCAAGCCGCGCTGGACGTGCTGGGCGCTGACGGCCACTTCGTACCTTGCGTGCACACCGTGGGCGCACCACTGGCCGCCGGCCAGAAAGACGTGGCTTGGCCTTGCAACAAGACCAAGTACATCGTGCACTACCCCGAGACGCAGGAAATCTGGAGCTACGGCTCCGGCTACGGCGGCAACGCGCTGCTGGGCAAGAAGTGTTTTGCGCTGCGCATCGCCTCCAATATGGGCCGCGCACAAGGCTGGCTGGCCGAGCACATGCTCATCCTGGGTGTGACCTCGCCCGCTGGCAAAAAGTACCACGTGGCGGCCGCCTTCCCCAGTGCCTGCGGTAAAACTAACTTCTCCATGCTGGTGCCGCCCAAGAGCTATGCGGGCTGGAAAGTCACCACTGTGGGCGAAGACATCGCCTGGATCAAACCGGGCACTGACGGCCGCCTCTATGCCATCAACCCTGAAGCTGGTTACTTCGGCGTGGCGCCGGGCACCAACGAGGCGACCAACCCCAACTGTCTGAAGATGCTGGACAGCGACACGGTCTTCACCAACGTGGCTCTGACCGACGACGGTGACGTCTGGTGGGAAGGCTTGACCGAAACGCCACCGGCCCATTTGATCGACTGGCAAGGCAAAGACTGGACGCCGCAGATCGCCAAAGAAACCGGCGCCAAGGCGGCGCATCCGAACTCGCGTTTCACCATCACCGCCACCGTCAACCCTGTGTTGGACCCGGAATGGGACAACCCAGACGGCGTGCCGATTGATGCGTTCCTGTTCGGTGGCCGCCGTTCGACCACCGTGCCACTCGTCACCGAAGCGCGCGACTGGACCGAAGGCGTGTACATGGCCGCCACGATGGGCAGCGAAACCACAGCCGCGATCGCGGGCCAGGTGGGCGTGGTGCGCCGCGACCCCTTCGCAATGATCGCCTTCGCCGGCTACAACATGTCCGACTACTTCCAGCACTGGCTGGACATGGGCAAGAAAATCGCCAAGTCAGGCGCCACCGCGCCACTGATCTACTGCGTTAACTGGTTCCGCAAAGGCGCGGACGGCAAGTTCATCTGGCCGGGTTATGGCGACAACATGCGCGTGCTGGAATGGATCGTGGGTCGTCTTGAAAACAAGGCCTGCGGCGTGTTCAACGAGTTTGGCATCAGCCCGCGCTATCAAGACATGCGCTGGGACGGCTTGAATTTCTCGAAAGAGCAGTTCCAAAGTGTTATCGGCATCGACCGCAGCGCCTGGCAGCAAGAGATGGTGCTGCACCAAGAGCTGTTTACCCAGTTGCACTACCATCTGCCGGCCGAAATGCCCGCAACCAAGAAGCGCATTGAAGAGCGCTTGGCAGCCTGATCACGCATCAGTTTTCTAGGTTTCTGCTTCTACGGGCCCATCAGTGGGCCCGTTTTATTTTTGTGGTCAGCACATGCCCCAGACCGACGACAACACGCTGCCATTCATTGCGCACGACCGGTTCAAGGCAGGCTTGAACCGAGGGCAATTTCGGGTGGTGGTGAACCCTGCACTCGCACACCCCTACATCGCGCACCGCATGCGCCTGACGGCATGGTTGGTGGCCAGCATCGCCTTGGGCATGTTTGCAGCCCTGTCGGGGAATAGCTGGCTGGGCGTGGGCATTGCAGCCTTCGGCGTGGTGGCCAACCGCCTGGTGCGCTACCAAGCGCCCAAGCTGGTGCTGCACTTGGCCGAACGCGACGCCAAAGTCTACGCAGAAGTTACGCAGAATGGTGTGATGGAGGTGCGGGCGGCGCTGTAAGCGCAGGCCGCTTCACTTGGCCTGCGTTGCCAGAATCTGCCCGCCCCCATAACTCGACTGCAGCGGCGCTGTGCCGCCCGCACGCACACGCACGGCGCAGTACTTGAATTCCGGAATCTTTGCAAACGGGTCGAGCGCGGCGTTGGTCAGGCGGTTGATGGCGGCTTCGTAGTAGCAGAAGGCCACGAAGATGGCGCCGCGTGGCATGCCGTCATCGGCGCGTGCATACAGGCTCACCTCGCCACGGCGTGACTGGATGGTGAGCAAGTCACCTGCTTTGAGCCCTGCAGCAGCCAAGTCATGTGAATGAATGAGCACCGTGGGATCAGGCTCGATGGCGTCCAGCACGCTGGCGCGCCGCGTCATGCTGCCGGTGTGCCAGTGCTCGAGCTGCCGGCCCGTAATGAGCACCAGCGGGAAGTCGGCATCGGGCCGTTCAGCGGCGGGAATGATGTCGGCCGGCACAAAACGCGCCTTGCCACCTTCACGCGGGAAGTCATCAACAAACACGACAGGCTCGCCGGGGTCGCCTTCTTTCATGCACGGGTAGTTCACGGCATGTTCGCGTTCCAGGCGTTCCCAAGTGATGCCGCCGATGCTGGGCATGGTGTGTCGCATCTCATCGAACACCTCGCTGACGTGGGCGTAGTTCCACGGCAGGCCCAGGCGTTTGCCGATGTCTTGAATGATCCACAGGTCTTGGCGCGCCTCACCGGGCGGTGGCACGGCCTGACGACCCATTTGCACCAAACGGTCGGTGTTGGTGAAGCTGCCGGTCTTCTCGGGGAAAGCGCTGGCCGGCAAGATGACGTCGGCCAGGTAAGCGGTTTCCGTCAGAAAGATGTCTTGCACCACCAAATGCTCCAGCGCAGCCAGTGACTCACGTGCGTGGTTAGCGTCAGGGTCGGACATGGCGGGGTTTTCGCCCTCCACGTACATGCCCTTGATGGTGCCGTGTTTGATGGCATGCATCACCTCCACCACGGTCAGGCCGACTTGGTCGTCCAGCGTGCCGGGTTGCAGCTTCCAGGCTTGCTCAAAGCGCGCGCGCACCTCGGGCTTGGTGACGTGTTGGTAGTCCGGCAACATCATCGGGATCAAACCCGCGTCTGAGGCGCCTTGCACGTTGTTCTGCCCGCGCAGCGGGTGCAAGCCGGTGCCAGGCCGGCCGATCTGACCCGTCATCAGTGCCAGCGCAATCAAGCACCGCGCGTTGTCGGTGCCATGCACGTGCTGGCTCACGCCCATGCCCCACAAGATCATCGAGCCTTTGGAGGTGGCGTACAGCCGGGCAACTTCGCGCAAGGTTTGGGCATCGATGCCACAGATCGGCGCCATGGCTTCGGGTGAATAACCCTCGACATTACGCCTCAGTTCGTCGTAGCCGATGGTGCGCTCGGCGATGAACTGTTCATTGACCAAGCCTTCGGTGACGATGACGTTCATCAGCGCGTTAAGCATCGCCACGTCGGTGTCGGGCTTGAACTGCAGAAAGCGGTGCGCCACGCGCGCCAGATCTGAGCGGCGCGGGTCCATCACGATGAGCTTGGTGCCGTTCTTCACCGCGTTCTTGATGAAGGTGGCCGCAACCGGGTGGTTAACCGTGGGGTTAGCGCCAATGACCACCACCACCTCGGCCTTGGTCACGTCCATCACCGGGTTGCTCACCGCACCAGAGCCGATGCCCTCCAGCAAAGCCACCACCGAAGACGCATGGCACAGCCGCGTGCAATGGTCCACGTTGTTGCTGCCGAAGCCTGTGCGAACCAGCTTCTGGAACAGATAGGCCTCTTCGTTGCTGCCCTTGGCAGAACCAAAACCGGCCAAGGCTTTTCTGCCGTGCTGCTCGCGGATGGCTTTAAGGCCGCCGCCAGCAAAGTCCAGCGCTTCTTCCCACGTGGCTTCGCGAAACACATCCATGACGCGCATCGGGTCCATCACAAAGTCGCCGCGTTTGGGTGGTGCGTCCTTGCGGCGAATCAGCGGCTTGGTGAGCCGTTGCGGGTGGTGCGCGTAGTCAAAACCATAGCGGCCTTTGACGCACAAGCGGCCTTGGTTGGCCGGGCCATCACGCCCTTCCACATACAAGATTTTGTCGTCTTTAACGTTGTAGGTCAGCTGACAACCCACGCCGCAGAAGGGGCAGACCGATTCCACTTGTTTGTCGGGCACGGCCAATGCCGCATCGCGCGCCGGCATCAAGGCGCCGGTTGGGCAAGCCTGCACACATTCACCGCAAGCCACGCAGGTGGACGCGCCCATCGGGTCGTCCATGTCGAAAACAATCTTTGCGTGCTCGCCCCTGAAGGCCAGGCCAATGACGTCGTTAACCTGCTCATCACGGCAGGCACGCAGACAGCGGGTGCATTGGATACAGGCGTCAAGATTGACCGCTATGGCTGGGTGCGAAACATCCGCCCTGGGCTGGTGCCGCGCAGCAAAACGCGGCTTGCCCACGCCCAACTTGGCCGACCAAATATCCACCTCGTTGTGGCGGGTGTTGGCAGTCTCCGGCATGTCGGCCTGCAAAAGCTCCAACACCATTTTTTGAGAACGCACGGCGCGCTCGCTGTTGGTTTGAACCGTCATGCCTGCCGTGGGTGCGCGGCAGCAGGACGGCGCCAAGGTGCGTTCGCCGTTGATCTCCACCACGCAGGCGCGGCAGTTGCCCACAGCCTCCAGCCCTGGTTTGTAGCAAAGGTGCGGTACCTCAATGCCCTCGCGTTTGGCGACTTCAATGATGGGCTCGCCGGGCAGCGCCACAACGTCGCGACCATTCAAGTTGAAGGTGATGGTGGCGCGCGCGTTCATGACTTCAGCTCCTGCGGGAAGTACTTGATCACGCAATCCACGGGGTTGGGCGCCGCCTGACCCAGGCCGCAGATGGAGGCATCGCGCATCACGGCAGACAAGTCGGCCAGCAGATCCACATCCCACTTCGGCTTCTCGATCAAGGCTGCTGTTTTGGCCGTGCCATTTCGGCACGGGGTGCATTGACCACAGGACTCGTGTTGAAAGAAGCGGATGGTGTTACGCGCGGCGGCGGTGGCCGTATCGCGGTCAGACAACACCACCACCGCAGCCGAGCCGATGAAACAGCCAAAAGGCTGCAAGGTGTCGAAATCAAGCGGAATGTCGCCCATCGTGGCCGGCAAGATGCCACCCGAGGCGCCGCCAGGCAGGTAGCCATAGAAGGCCTGGCCTTCGAGCATGCCGCCGCAATAGTCGTCGATCAATTCTCGAATGGTGATGCCGGCAGGCGCCAACTTGACACCCGGCGACTTGACGCGGCCGGAGACCGAGAATGAACGAAGGCCTTTGCGTCCATGGCGGCCATGGGAAGCAAACCACGCACTGCCTTTTTCAAGAATTTCGCGGATCCAGTAGAGCGTTTCGAAGTTGTGTTCGAGCGTGGGCCTGCCAAACAGTCCCACTTGTGCCACATAAGGTGGGCGCAGGCGGGGCATGCCGCGTTTGCCTTCAATGGATTCAATCATTGCGGACTCTTCGCCGCAGATGTACGCGCCCGCGCCGCGCCGCAATTCAATCTCGGGCATATCGGCTTGCGGCGCCTGCAAGCGCAGCTTGGCAAGCTCCGCTTCCAGCAAGGCACGGCAGCCGTGGTATTCGTCGCGCAGGTAGATGTAGACCTTGGCGATACCCACCGCCCAAGCTGCGATCAACAAGCCTTCAAGAAACCGGTGTGGGTCGCGCTCCAAGTAGAAGCGGTCTTTGAAGGTGCCGGGCTCGCCTTCGTCGATATTCACCGCCATCAAACGCGGTGCGGGCTCGCTGCGCACGATGCGCCACTTGCGCCCGGCTGGAAATCCTGCGCCACCCAGGCCGCGCAAGCCTGAATCCTCAAGCGCCTTGATCACGTTTTCAACATCATGCTCACCTGCCACACAGGATTTGAGCAAGCCATAGCCGCCGCTGGCCACATAGGCATTCAGGTCGAGAAAGCCTTCTGGAATGTGAACGTGCTGCCCAGCTTGCACCGCGTGATGAACGGTCTCGCATGAGGCCTGGGCCAATGGCTTCTGGCCGACCACGACGGCTGGCGCCTGTTCACAGCGGCCCACACAAGGTGCAGCGATGACGCGAACGTCCTTGCCGAGAATGCCGGGCAGGCGCGCCAGCAAGTCACGCGCGCCGGCCATTTCGCACGACAAACCGTCGCACACCCGCACGGTCAACGCCGCTGGCACGGCAACGCCATCTTTCACCACATCGAAGTGGTGATAGAACGTGGCAACCTCATAAACCTCGGTCTGGGCCAAGCCCATTTCGCTGGCCAGCGCGGCCAGGTGGCGCGCGCTGAGATGCCCAAAGCGGTCTTGCAACTTGTGCAGGTGCTCGATCAGCAAATCACGCTGACGCGACGCTGTACCCAACAGGTCGCGCACGTCGCTCAACGCCTGCGGCTCGACCTGGCGGCCTTTGGGCGCCGAACGCTTGCGTTGCCGGGTTTCAGAAACGGCGACGATGGGAATGGTTCTGGCGTTCATCGTTTCCTTGCAATCAGATGGCACCTTCGGCCCGCAACGCCGCAATGTCGTGCACGCCAAATCCCAGCTGGGTCAATACTTCATCGGTGTGTTCGCCCAACAAGGGCGAGCGCGTCACATCGGTTGGGCTGTCAGACATCTTGATGGGGTTGCCGACGGAGAGATATTTGCCGCGTGTGGGGTGTTCAACTTCAACCACCGTTCCCGTGGCCCGCAAGGCGGGCTCGTTGGCAATCTCTTTCATGGACAAGATGGGGCCGCATGGAATGTCGTACTGGTTCAGAATTTCCATGGCCTCGAACTTGTCTTTGCTCATGGTCCATTGCTCGATGCGTTTGAAGATGGGCTTCAAATGCAGCAGCCGCGCCTGCGGTGTTTTGTAGGCGTCATCTTCGATCCAGTCTTCTTCGCCAATCACTCTGCAAATGGCCGGCCACACCGCCGCTTGGGTGATGAAGTAGATGTAGGCGTTGGGGTCGGTTTCCCAGCCTTTGCAACGCAACACGGATCCGGGCTGGCCGCCACCTGAAGCATTACCCGCACGCGGCACCGCCACGCCAAACTTGCCGTCGGGGTATTGCGGGTACTCGTGCAGAGTGTGCGTCCGTTCCAGTCGTTGCTGGTCGCGCAGCTTCACGCGGCACAGGTTCAGTACGGCGTCTTGCATCGGAGCCAGCACCTTTTGTCCACGCCCGCTGTGCGTGCGCTGGTACAGGGCCGCCACGATACCCAGCGCCAAGTGCAGGCCGGTGCCGCTGTCGCCAATTTGCGCGCCGGTCACCATGGGCACGCCATCGTCATCACCGGTAGTCGATGCCGCGCCGCCCGCACATTGAGCGACGTTTTCGTAAACCTTGCATTCTTCGTAAGGCCCGGGGCCAAAGCCCTTCACCGAGGCGACCACCATGCGCGGGTTGATCTTTTGGATGTGCTCCCAGGTGATGCCCATACGGTCCAACGCACCGGGTGCGAAGTTCTCAACCAGCACATCACAGCTGGCGATGAGCTTGTCCAGCACCGCCATGCCGCCCTTCTTCTTGGTATTGATGGTGACCGAGCGCTTGTTGTGGTTCAGCATCGTGAAGTACAAGCTGTCCACGCCCGGAATGTCGCGCAATTGACCGCGCGTGGCGTCACCTTCGCCGGGCCGCTCGACTTTGATCACATCTGCGCCCAACCAGGCCAACAACTGCGTGCAGGTGGGCCCGGATTGAACGTGGGTGAAGTCGAGAATGCGGATGCCGTCGAGTGCCTTGGCCATGTGAAGAACTCCTGAATTGCTTTGAATGTCTTTCCAGGCTAACCCGGACACAAGACACAGAATACATTCAGGTGGGTTTGCTGCTGGCCCCTAGCAACTCGCGCTTGGGCGATCCGCTTGGCCAGCGCACTCACGCCAGGACTGCGCCCTTTTTTGACCGTGTACGCGCTGGCTGGTAGGTACACCGTCAAATTCAGAAACGCAGCCTCTATCGCTCAAACCGCTTTCGCTTGCTTGATTTCAGCGATTTGCGAAGCCGAGTAGCCCAGTTCAGCCAGCACTTCGTCGGTGTGCTCACCCAGCAACGGCGAAGCCGTGACTTTGGGTTTCATACCCGAGAACTTGATCGGGCTGCCCACGGTGTAGTAACTGCCACGCACCTTGTGCGGCACTTCAACAATGGAGCCGCTGGCACGCAAGCTCTTGTCGTGCAGCAGTTCCTTCATGGACAACACGGGCGCGCAGGGGATGTCGAACTTGCGGAAGATGTCGACCGCCTCATACTTCGTTTTGTCTTTGATGAAGTCTTCGATGGTGGCAAAGATGTCCATGATGTGCGGCTGACGGCCACGCGGCGTGTTGTATGCCGGGTCGTCTTTCCATTCCGGCTTGCCCAGCGCATCGCAAATGGGTTCCCAGGCGTGGCCTTGCACCGTGAAGTAGATATAGGCATTGGGGTCGGTTTCCCAGCCCTTGCACTTCAAGATCCAGCCCGGCTGGCCCCCACCGCCGGCATTCGCGCCACGCGGCACCACGCCATCTTTGAAAGCCTCCATTTCGTGTGGGTACTGCGGGTACTCTTCCAGATAACCCACGCTGTCCAAGCGCAACTGGTCGCGCATCTTTACGCGGCACAGGTTGAGCACTGCGTCTTGCATGGACACGGCCACTTTTTGGCCCTTGCCGGTTTTCTGTTTGCCAATGTAGGCGGTCAAGATGCCGATGGCCAGATGCATGCCGGTGTTGCTGTCACCCAGCGCCGCTGAGCTGATCGTCGGGCCTGCGTTCTCGCCTTTCCAGTAGCCGGTGGTCGACGCTGCGCCACCCGCGCATTGCGCCACGTTTTCGTAGACCTTCAGGTCTTCATAGTGGTGGCCGTCGCTGAAGCCTTTGACGGAGGCCAGGATCATGCCGGGGTTCAGCTTTTGAATGTGTTCCCAGGTGAAGCCCATGCGGTCCAACGCGCCAGGGCCGAAGTTCTCGACCATCACGTCCGACTCCTTGATCATCTTTTCAAGGATGGCTTTGCCTTCGGGCTTTTTGGTGTCCAGCGTCAACGAGCGCTTGTTGCTGTTGAGCATGGTGAAGTACAGCGCGTCTGCGTTGGGCATGTCACGCAACTGGCTGCGCGTGACGTCACCTGAACCTGGACGTTCGACTTTGATGACGTCGGCGCCAAACCAAGCCAACATTTGCGTGCACGCGGGGCCGGCTTGCACATGCGTGAAGTCGATGATCTTGATGCCTTTAAGGGGAAGCGTGCCAGACATAAAATTCCTTCAGTGAATGTTGAACGTGGTGAGCTCGCGGGAGACTTCGGAAGACTTACTTCTTCAGGCTCGCCGCCGGGTTGAGGCTGGTGATGCGGCCGCTTTCAGTGCCTGCGGTTTCATCGATGATGGCGTTGATGAGCGTGGGCTTGCGTGTGGCAATTGCCTCTTCCATGGCCTTTTGCAATTCAGCCGGCGTGGTGGCATAAACACCCACACCACCAAACGCTTCCATCATTTTTTCGTAGCGCGCGTCTTTGACAAAGACCGTGGGCGCAACGTCTGCGCCGCCACCCAGGTTTTTGTCGGTGCCGCGGTAAACGCCATTGTTGTTGAGGATGACCACGCACACCGGCAAGTTGTAGCGGCAGATGGTTTCAACTTCCATGCCGCTGAAGCCAAAGGCGCTGTCGCCTTCAATAGCGATCACCGGCTGGCCTGACTCGACTGCGGCTGCCACAGCAAAGCCCATGCCGATACCCATCACGCCCCAAGTGCCGACATCCAGGCGCTTGCGTGGTTTCATCATGTCGACGATGGAACGCGTGAAGTCCAGCGCATTAGCACCCTCGTTCACCAACATCGCGTCGGGGTTGGCCTTGACGATATCGCGCACCACACGCAGTGCGCTTTGGAAGTTCATCGGGCGCGGGTCCTTGTTCAAGGTCTCGCCCATCTTGGCAATGTTCTTGTTCTTGCGGTCCATCACCGCCGTCATCCACTCGGCCGGCGGCTTGTGCCAGTGGTGTCCGATGGCGCCCAACAGGGCTGACACACAAGATCCCACGTCACCCACCACCGGTGCGTCAATGCGCACATTGCTGTCCATCTCGGTTGGTGAAATATCGACTTGAATGAACTTCTGGCCGCCCCAGTCTTTTGCCGTGCGCCCGCCCCAGGTTTTACCTTTGCCGTGCGACAGCAGCCAGTTCAGGCGTGCGCCAATGATCAGCACCACATCTGCCTCAGGCAACACGAATGAACGTGCGGCCGCCGCCGACAATTCGTGCGTGTCGGGCAAGATGCCCTTGGCCATGGACATGGGCAAGTAAGGGATGCCGGTGCGCTCGATCAGCTCGCGAATCTCTGCATCGGCACGCGCATAGGCCGCCCCCTTGCCCAGCAAGATCAAAGGCTTCTTGGCGGCTTTGAGAAGGGCCACAGCGCGCTGCACGGCGTCTGCCGCCGGGATCTGGCGCGGCGCTGGGTCGACCACTTCGATCAAAGACGCTTTGCCAGCGGCCGCATCCATGGTCTGTGCGAACAGCTTGGCAGGCAGGTCCAAGTAAACGCCGCCTGGACGACCAGAGACTGCCGAGCGGATGGCGCGCGCCACCGCCACACCGATGTCCTCAGCGTGCAGCACGCGGAAGGCTGCTTTGCACAAGGGCTTGGCGATGGCCAACTGGTCCATCTCTTCGTAGTCACCTTGCTGCAAATCGACGATCTCGCGCTCCGAGGAGCCGCTGATCAAAATCATCGGAAAGCAATTCGTGGTGGCGTTGGCCAAGGCCGTCAGGCCATTCAAAAAGCCTGGCGCCGAGACGGTCAGGCACACACCGGGTTTGCCAGTCATGAAACCGGCGATGGCTGCAGCGTTGCCAGCGTTCTGCTCGTGGCGGAAGGAAATCATGCGCATGCCCTGGCCCTGTGCCATGCGGGTCAGGTCGGTGATGGGAATGCCCGGTAATCCATAAAGAGTGTGGATGCCATTGAGTTTGAGCGCATCCAGGACGAGGTGGAACCCGTCGGTTTGGGGCGCGCTTTGAGCGGCATCGGGGGCAACAGACGAAAGTACAGCCGACATGGCTTGGCTCCTGTGCATTACTGCAGGTTATGACCTATGGTAGAAATCCACTCTTCTATAGCCCGTTGACCTCGGTCAACTTTCGAAAAATCTCTGCCGGCGCCGCGCGCGCCAGGCGCGAAACGCCAATGACCTTGTTGGTCCATCACCCTGAGCGAAACCTCATTCGCTTGCAGCTCAGGCAAAACCTGGTGCTGCAGTCGATGACTGAAGAGGACCGCACCGAGCTCGAGCGGCATCTTGAGGTGGTCGACGTGGGCAAAGGCGACTTCTTGCTGCACCAGGGCGTGCACGAGATGGAGCAGTACTTCGTCTTGGACGGTTTGCTCAAGCGCGTTGTGTCTAACGCCGAGGCCAAAGAGATGATTCTGCGCTTTGCCGACGCAGGTGACTTTGAAACCAGCTACGCTGCCTGGCGCCTGAACACCCCGACGCCCTACGCCATCGCCTGTGTGACCAAAGGCCGCGTGGCCAAGCTCGCGCTGCCCACGTGGGTTGACTTCGTTGAGCAGCGGCCCAAGCTGAAGGCCGATTTCGAGTACCAGGTCATGCGCCTGATGAGCGACGTGATGGCCCATACGATCACACTTCACTTGCTGGACGCACCCGGTCGCGTGCATCGCTTTGCGCGCAAACACGCTGAGCTGCTGGAGCGCATACCGAAAAAAGAGCTGGCCACGTACCTCAACATTGCGCCGGAAACCTTGTCGCGTTTGAAGCAGCGCGGCAAGATTTGATCGCTGGGCTCAGCGGCGCGCTGCAAAGCCAAAACTCAAACCTGAATTGCTCATCACACGCAGCTGGTTGTGCACCGCAGCCACGCCCGGCACACGCCGCGCGACTTGCTCGGCGGCCGTTTTCTCTGCGTCGTCAGCCACGATACCGCTCAGTGTGGCCTCGCCGTTTTGGCTTTCAATCTGGATGTCCACGGCATTGGTAGCCGCATCACCATTGAGCGCCGCGCGCACGTGGGCGCTGAGCGCCATGCCAGCGAGCAAACGGCGCGAGGCATCGGTTTCAGCAAACTCTGGGCGCGCCAACACGGTACGGATCAGGTCCACGCAAGTGTCCACCGACAGCCGCTCCACATTGAGCACCAGATCAAACAGAACTGGGTCGCCCCAATTCACGCCGAACTGATCGTTCATGCGGGATGCATTGGCCTGGTCACTGCGGCGGATTTCTGACTCCGCAATGCTGCGCTCATCCGTGCCCAGCTCTTTCATCAACCAATCCACGCGCTGGTCAAACGGCCGCATGATGCGAATGCAAGGGATGTGCGGCACAGCGCGCAGCAACTGCGTAGCGCCCCAGCCGCGAATAACTACGTTGCCTTGCGCCGCAGCGTCCAGCACTTCGGCTGCGGTGTAGACCGCCAAGGCGTGTTTGTCGGTGCGCA
This sequence comes from Rubrivivax sp., assembly GCA_965249635.1. GTDB lineage: Bacteria > Pseudomonadota > Gammaproteobacteria > Burkholderiales > Burkholderiaceae_C > Rubrivivax. The sequence continues at coordinate 3,214,928 of OZ252249.1, forward strand.
AACCTTCCATCATACCGGCCTGACCCGAACGCAAGCGGTTGATCAGGCTCTTGGAAATGTGCATCCGGCTGGCTACACGCTCGGCCACTTCATGCTGCAGCGTTTTCAGCTTCAGCGAGGCGGCCAGAGCCTCTGCAATGTCCTGGGCCAATGAGCCCATTCCTTGGGTGAGTGCAATTACAGGCATGGTGCGTTCTCCCGATCAATCCACAGGGCGCTGCGCAGCGAGCTCGTCAACCTTGGGCGCGCGAACCATCCCAATCAACTTGGACAACAGCGGCCAGAACAACATCACCAATGCCAGCGTGGTGATGCCGCCCACCAAGGGGTTGGCCCACATGATGCTCAGTTCGCCTTGAGAAACCAACATGGCTTGGCGGAACGAGTCTTCAGCCTTGTCGCCCAACACCAGAGCCAACACCATAGGCGCCAAGGGGTAGTCCAATTTCTTGAAGACGTAGCCGATGATGCCAAACCCCAACATGAACCAGATGTCAAGCATGGCGTTGTGCACGGTGTAGGCACCGATGGCACAGATCACGATGATGACGGGCGCGATGATCGAGAACGGGATGCGCAAGATCGAAGCGAACAAGGGCACGGTGGTCAGCACCACGATCAAGCCCACCAAGTTGCCCAGGTACATGCTGGCGATCAAGCCCCATACAAAATCTTTCTGCTCGACGAACAGCAGCGGCCCCGGCTGCAAGCCCCAGATCAGCAAACCGCCCAGCAGCACAGCCGCTGTAGGCGAGCCCGGAATACCCAAAGCCAACATCGGCAGCAATGCGCTGGTGCCCGCTGCGTGTGCAGCCGTTTCCGGCGCGATCACACCTTCAATTTCGCCAGTACCAAACTTGTTGCCCGTGCGGGACATCTTTTTGGCCAAGCCGTAACTCATGAACGAGGCCGGCGTAGCGCCGCCCGGTGTGATGCCCATCCAGATGCCGACCAAAGAGCTGCGCAGCGACGTCACCCAGTATTTGGGCAACTCTTTCCAGGTCTCCCAAACCACCTTCGGATTGATCTTGGCCGATTTGCCCGAGAACTCAAGACCCTCTTCCATCGACAGCAAGATCTCGCCGATACCAAACAGGCCAATCACAGCGATGAGGAAGTCGAAACCACGCATCAACTCAGCCTGGCCAAAGGTCAAGCGCAGTTGGCCCGTGACGGTGTCCATGCCCACGGCCGCCAAGGCGAAGCCCAGGCACATGGCAACCAGGATCTTGAACGGCGAGCCTTTGCCCATACCCACGAAGCTGCAGAAGGTGAGCAGGTAAACCGAGAAGAATTCTGGTGCGCCAAATTTCAAGGCGAACTTCGCAACCAAGGGCGCCAGGAAGGTGATCATCACCACGGCCACGAAGGCACCCACAAACGACGACGTGAATGCAGCCGTGAGGGCCTGCCCCGCCTTGCCCTTTTGAGCCAAGGGATAACCGTCAAAGGTGGTGGCCACCGACCAAGGTTCACCTGGGATATTGAACAGGATCGAGGTGATGGCGCCGCCAAACAGCGCGCCCCAATAGATGCAAGACAGCATCACGATGGCCGAAGTGGGCGACATCGTGAACGTCAAGGGCAACAGAATCGCCACTCCGTTGGCGCCGCCCAGGCCCGGCAATACGCCAATCAGTACGCCGAGGATGATGCCCACAAACATCAACATGATGTTCATAGGAGACAGCACGACGGCAAACCCCTGCATCAATGAGCTGAACTCTTCCATGTGACGGAACTCCGAATGGTTTGACGCAGGGTCGATTCAATAGCCGAGGAACGACAAGGGTGCCAGCGTGCCCTTGTAGAGCGGCACCTTGAACCAAACCTCGAACAAGACAAAAAAGAAGGCATTGACGGCAATGGCCAAGGCAATGCTCTTGGCCGCTGAATACTTGCCAAGGATGATCATGAACAGCGCGATGTAGATGGCCGAGGCCACATACAAACCGAGAAAGGTGATCACCAAGACATAGACCATGGCGGGCAGCAACACTGAGCCCACGCGCTTCAACTGTTCAGAAGTGACAAAGGTGTCGCGGTCTTTGTCTTTGCCAAGCGTCGATTGGTAAAGAATGCCCAGGCTGGCGATGCAAAGAATCAAGCCGATGTAAAAAGGAAAGTAGCCAGATCCTGGGCCATCACTGGTCCACTCCGCACCCAGCCGGCGGGCCTCGACAACAACCACCGCGCCAAGCAGAAAAATCATGCCCGCCACTACGGCGTCCATGGTGCAGTTCAAAGCAACAGCAGGGCTTTGATCTTCGGTGTGCTGGGTCTGGTCGGACATGTTTGGTTCTCCAAAGAGGCGCGTCAGCCGTGAAAGGCTCCGCCAGCACGCCTACCGCGCGCCTTGAGCTTGCTCGTACAAGTTGCGTGAGCAGGCAGACACCCGAAGCGCAAGGCTTCGGGTGGCGCCCTGCGTTCACTTCGCCATGAAACCGGCTTCGGTCATCAGCTGGCGGTGGTTGGCTTCTGCGGCGGTCAGCCACTTGCCATATTCAGCCCCACTGATCGACGTGGTGTTGAAGGCACCCTTTTCCATGAACTCTTTCCAGTCCGGCGTTTCGCGTACCTTTTTCATGAGGTCGACGTAATATGCCAGCTGGTCGGCAGAGGTGCCAGGCGCCATGAAGATGCCACGCAACATCACGTAGTCGGTTGGAACGCCAGACTCTTTGCAGGTCGGGATGTCGTTCCAAGACATGGTGTCCGTCACCTTGGTCTTGTAGGGCATGCGGGTGTCATCAAACACACACAGCGCGCGCAGCTTGCCGGCGCGCCACTGTGCCACCGCCTCGATGGGGTTGTTAACTGTTGAATTGATGTGACCGCCAACCAACTGAACCGCCACTTCACCACCGCCCTTGTAGGGCACGTAAATGAATTTGGTGCCGGTGGCTTTTTCTAAGCCCACGGTGATGATTTGGTCTTCTTGCTTGGAACCCGTGCCACCCATTTTCATCTTGCTGGGACCTGCCGCCTTGACAGCATCGATGTACTCTTTGGCGGTCTTGTAGGGCGTGTCGGCATTCACCCAAAGTACAAACTGGTCGAGAGCCATCATCGAAACGGGCGTCATGTCCTTCCAATTGAAGGGCACGCCGGTTGCCATGGGCGTCGTGAAGAGGTTGGACAGCGTGATGATGATCTTGTGCGGGTCGCCTTTAGCGTCCTTGACAGCCAAGAAACCTTCAGCGCCAGCGCCACCCGACTTGTTGATGACAACCATCGACTCTTTCATCAACTTGTGCTTGACGATGATGCCTTGAATGAGTCGCGCCATTTGGTCAGCACCGCCACCCGTGCCAGCAGGCACCACAAACTCAACCGGCTTGGTGGGCTCCCACGCCTGGGCAACCATGGGCAGCAAGGCACAGGCACTAGCGGCTGCCACCACCCGCAATTTGCGAGTAAAGCTGAGGTCTATGGAACGGCCGTTAAACAACTTCATGATGTCTCCAGTCTTGAACGGAAAGGCAGGCCTTGGGTAACCCGGGAAGGGGCCTGTAAGCGCATCCGCTGAACCTCTATGGTCGCGCCGATGCCCCGGACTCAAAGATGACCGCAGTCAAGTTCTGCGGGTAAGCAAGCTTGGTAATTTCCCGAACACCGGTGGTTTGAGCACGCAAGCCCAACCAGGTTCAACCGAGTTCAATATCGACCTTCAAGCGGGTGGCCAAAGCATCCAAGGCTTGGTTCAAATCGGCCATGGGCAAGCTGACAGGCACCTGCAAACGCGCCCGCACACGGAACAGGTGCTGCCCCCCGCCAGCGCCAGGCTCGATGTCGGTGCGCAGTTGGTCGATGCCGATATTGCGTTCGGACAAGGCGCTGGTCAGGGCATGCAACAGACCCACGCGGTCCTCGCCCGAGAGTTCGATGCTGGCTGCGCGCGTGGCCAGGCTTGCCTGGCCCGGCCCGGTAGCGACCGAAATCTTCAGACCGCTGGACTCCAAGCCCTGCAGTGCTTGCGCCAAAGCGTCGCAGCCTTCGGGTGCGACATCCAGTTCAACGATGCCTGCAAATTCACCGGCCAGGTTGGCCATGTGGCTGTGCTTCCAATTGGCCCCAAAACGCTGCGCGCGGTCTGCCACCTGACTGACGATGCCAGGGCGGTCCGGACCCATCACGGACACCACCAGCGATTGACGCGAGCCGGGCGCTTGCGTGTCCAGTGTGGCGCTCCAGCGCACACGGGGCGCACGCGTGGCGTAGGCCGCGTTTTGGGTCTTGCTTGGCAAAACACCTTTGTCGCGCGCGTGCTGCACCACCTCCAGCAGCAAGCGCAGGCCCATAGGGGCCAGCTCGCGTTCCCACAGCGTTCGTGCGGTGTCGTCGCGGCCCACAAAACACCAATCTTGCGCAGCCACTGGGCCGGCGTCCCAGCCATCGGCCAAGTGGTAGACCGAGCCACCGGCAATGGGGTCGCCGGCCAGGATGGTCCATTCCACCGCGGCGATGCCGCGGTGACGAGGCAACAAAGACGGGTGGTAGCCGACCCCACCCAGCTTCGACAAGGCCAGCGCTTCGTCACTGATGCGCGCATGGGTGTGCGCAGCCACGATCAAGTCACACGGCCCCTGCATCGCACTGCCCGGCACCATCTTGGGGTCGGCCTGAACATGCACAGGCAAGCCAGCCGAACGGGCGTTGGTGGTCAGGCGGTCATCTGCCGCTGGGGTGATGACGCCCACAATCTCAACACCTGCCTCTTTACGCAGCGCATCGAACATGCTGGCGCCAAAGTAGCGCGAGCCACACAAAACAACACGAAGGGACATGATGGAAAGGTCTGTGCAAGACCGCCGTTAGCTTGGATTCAAGCGTACCTTAGGCGAAGCTGCCGAAGCCTGCTCGCTTTTACCCAGCGCGCGCTGCTGGAGCAGCACCTCAAACCATCCGAGCAGCCGAGAGAAACCTCGAGATGCCAAGCGGGGCGCCCTTCAGGCTGGCGCAAGCGGCCAAGTTACGCCGGCTTGCGTCAGCAGTTGCCCCGTCTCGAACAGTGGCAAGCCCATGATCCCGCTGTGGCTGCCCTCAATGTGTGAAATCCAGCCAGCCAAGGCGCCTTGAATGGCGTAGGCGCCCGCCTTGCCGAAGGGTTCGCCGCTGCGAATGTAGGCGTCTACAACAGCCTGCGGAAGCACAGCGAAGCGCACTTTGGATACCGACAGCGAGGTCCACCGTTGGCGCGCACTGCACACGGCTACAGCGGTCAGCACCCGGTGTGTTCGACCCGACAGGGCAAGCAAGCTCTTGCGGGCCGCACGCTCGTCTTCGGGCTTGCCAAGAACTTGTCGCCCCAGGGCCACGGTGGTGTCAGCGCACAGCACGGGGGCTGCCGGTAGCCCTTGGCGGCGCAGGCGCTTTTGTGCCGCCAACAGCTTGGCAACAGTGACGCGTTGCACATAAGCCAGCGGCGTTTCGCCAGACACACCGGCTTCCAGCGCCTCGGCGTCTTCGGTGGGGTCTGGCGCCAGCACCTCAAACACCACGCCCAGTTGTTGTAAGAGCTGCGCGCGGCGCGGGCTCTGAGACGCAAGGTAGACAAAGGTGTGGCGTTGGGTTTTAGGCATGTGAGCTCTTTGGTTTTGGGGAAAAAGCGAAGTTCAGGCGCGACAGCGGTTTTTCGACCCAACGGTAGAAGGCGGCTGCCAGCAACACCGAGCCGACGCACATCAGGCACAGCAAAAACCAGGCAGGCTCAAGGCCCCACACCACTCCAGCAGCATTGCCCCACAGGCAAACCGCAAAGTGCACCAAGAACAGCGCATAGGAGCGGTCGCTTGCCCAGCGCAAGAGCCGCAACAGGGGCTGCGCGCGTGGCGGCTGAGACTGAACGCCCGAAGTCGACCTTGAATTCGATGTCGAGGATCGCAGCGCCACCAGCAACGCCGCAGCAGTAAGCGCCGCACAAAGCAAGCGGCCGCGGAAATCAATCCATAAGGCCAGGGCCAGCACCACAACGAATGCAATCAAGGCGAAGCGCCGCATAGCGGCAGCAGGCCCGCCGGCCATCAACCAGGCACAGCCAACGCCAAGCAAGTAGCTCCCGAAAAAATACAAGGCAAGGTGGTCCCACCGTGCGTGGCGGTTGAAAAACAGCAATGAGCTCGCTCCCAGCGCAAACACCAGCGCCCAACGCCAAACCGCGCTCAAGGCCGCCGGACCTGCCACCAGCAGCAAGCTGAGCAAGGCGTAGAGCTGAAAGTCAATGGCCACATACCAGGCACCCACCGTCAGGGCTTCCATGCCCAGCACATCATGCAGCAGGCCCGCATGGGCCAGCAGTTGCGACAAGTTGACACTTTGGGGCAGCAGTTCGGGCAAGGCCCGCGCGGTACTGGCATGGGCCAGCAAAGTCAAAAATACCGCCGCCATGAAGGGCCCGGCCAAGCGCCACCAGCGCTGCACGACCAGCCGCAACCAAACTCCGGTTTGACCCTGCGGCATGCGCATCAAGCTGTCGGCCGCCAGATAACCGCCCACCACAAAAAACACCTGAACACCAAAGCGCCCGTACTGCGCCAGGGCTTGAAAACCAGTGGGCCACGTGCTGTCCAAAGCCTGCGCCAATGGCCCGTAAAGGCTGAAGTGGTGCAGCATGATGGCGACGGCAGCCAACACTTTGGCCAGGTCCACCACGGGTTGGCGTGCGCGAAACGGCGGCCGAGCGGTTTGTGCTTGCCATGCCGTGCGCGACCCAGGCTCAAGTGGGCTTTTCTCCGCTTTCGACGCTGCCTTCAACGCTACTCATTCCCGGTGGTAGGGGTGGCCGCTGATCAGGGTCCACGCCCGGTAAAGTGCCTCGGCCAGCAGCACGCGCGCAAAGGCGTGCGGCAGGGTCAAGTCAGACAGCCGCAAAGTCTCGTCGGCGGTGGCCTTGAGCGCGGGGTCCAGCCCATCGGGCCCGCCAATGAGCAGCGCAACATCACGGCCGTCACCGAGCCAGAAGCGCAGCCGTTCAGCCAATTGAACGGTCGTAAGGCGTGTGCCACGTTCGTCCAAGACCACACGCCTCACGCCCTTGGGCAACTGGGCGTCCAGGCGTTGGGCTTCGGCGGCCATGCACTGCTCCGGCGTCTTGCCGGCACGCGCCTCGGCCTTGGGTGCTTTGAGCTCCAAGCGGCATTCCGGCGGAAACCGCTTAGCGAAGTCGTCCCAGGCCGCATCGGCCCAGGCGGGCTGCCTTTGGCCCACGGCGGCCACGATCAGCCGCACGGGGGGTCAGCCCGCGCGCTTGCGCGCAACGGGCTTTTTGGCTGCGGTTTTAGCTACCGGTTTTGCTGCCGGTTTCGCGGCTGACTTGCCAGCCGGGCGGGCAGGCGCACGGGGCTTTTGGCTCGGTCTCGATTGGGTCACGGTCTTGGTAGCAGCCTGGTGCGCAGACTTGACAGCGGTTTTGGCTACCGGTTTCGGTGCGCCAGATGCCACGGGCCTTGCCTGCTTGGCTGCAGGCGCCCTGCGCGGCGCTGCAGCCTTGCTCGCTGGTGCACGCGGTCGCTTGGCAGGCGTCGATGGGGCAGCCGCGGTTTGAGCTGGCTTCTTTTTGGCAGGGGCCTTTTTCGCGCTCGCCACCTTGATGGGCTTGGCCGGCTCTTCCGCCTTGGGCAAGCCGGCACGCGCCTTCTTGACTGCCGACTTCAGCGCCACCGGGTTCATGCCCCAGATTTCTTCCAAGTGGTAATAGTCGCGAATGGCCGGCTGCATGATGTGCGCTACCGCAGCACCACAGTCGACGATGATCCATTCGCCATTTTCTTCGCCCTCCACCCGAGGCACCGGCTCGCCCAGGTTTTTGACCGCGTCTCGCACGCTCGCGGCCAATGCCTTGGTCTGGCGGTTGCTTGTGCCCGAGGCAATGATGACCCGCTCGAACAGCGGTGACAGGGGCTCGGTATCGAAGACGACGATGTCTTGAGCTTTGACGTCTTCGAGGCCATCAATAATGGCTTTTTGCAGCTTGCGGATGTCCATTCAGTGCGCGGCGGCGTCCTTGCGATAGAGGTGGTGGTCGGAAATATAGCGCGCCACAGCGTCGGGCACCAGATCGGCGATGCCCTCACCGCGCGACGTCTTGGCTCGGATGTCGGTCGAAGAGATGTCCAGCATCGGCAGCGGCACGGCCTGGTGTGGAAATCGTTGAACCCGCTCGTCAGGCTGCGCAGCCACGCCCGGGCGGTTGGCCACGGCCAGCGTCACGCGCCCCAGCAGCTCTTGCCAGCCCCGCCAGGTGTGCAGGCCCACGTACTGGTCGTGCCCAATCAACAAAACCCATTCGCAGCCGGGTTCGTTAAGCTGGCATTCGCGAACGGTTTCCAGTGTGAAGCTGGGCCCACTGCGCAAAACTTCGCGACGGTCGAGCGCAAAGTGCGGCTCGCCCCCAATGGCCAGGCGCACCATGGCTTCACGGTCCGCCGCTGCCGTGATGGCGCGAGCTTTTTGCCAGGGCGCGCCAGCAGGAATCCAGCGCACCTCGTCCAGCCGCAGCGCGGCCAGCGCCGTGCGTGCCAGCTCCACATGCGCCCGGTGCGGTGGGTCGAAGGTGCCGCCGAACAGGCCAATGCGGCGCGTTTCAGCCAATGCGGGACGCTCCAGCCGCGCCGCTCTCGCCGACCCAGTCACGCGGGCGCAAAAAGTCGCTGTACAAGCGTGCTTCCGGCGTGCCGGGTTCGGGTGCCCAGTCGTAACGCCAGGCCGCTATGGGCGGCATGCTCATCAAAATGCTTTCGGTTCGGCCGCCACTTTGCAGGCCAAACAGCGTGCCGCGGTCCCAGACCAGGTTGAATTCGACATAGCGCCCCCGGCGGTAGGCTTGGAAGTCGCGCTCGCGCTCACCATAAGGCATGGCACGTCGGCGCTGAATGATGGGCCGGTAGGCTTGGACAAAAGCATCGCCCACAGCCTGCGTCATTGCAAAGCTGCGCTCAAAGCCCAGTTCACTGAAGTCGTCGTAAAAGACACCGCCCACACCACGTGGCTCGTTGCGGTGTTTGAGGAAAAAGTAGTCGTCGCACCACTTTTTGAAGCGGGGGTAGAACTCAGCGCCGAAGGGCGCCAGGGCGTCACGGCAGGTGCGGTGGAAGTGCACGGCGTCTTCTTCAAAGCCGTAGTAGGGCGTCAAGTCCATACCACCGCCAAACCAGACCACCGGCTCTTTGCCCGCAGGCAAGGCTGCAAACATGCGCACGTTCATATGGGCTGTGGGCACATACGGGTTGCGCGGGTGCATGACTAAGGAAACGCCCATGGCTTCAAAGGGCGCGCCGGCCAGTTCAGGCCGGTGTTGGGTGGCTGACGGGGGCATGGCCGCACCCTTGACGTGGCTGAAGTTGCAGCCGCCACGCTCAAGCACGCCACCTTCTTCAACCAGGCGTGACACGCCGTCACCTTGCAGGCGTTCGCCGGGCGCTTTGGCCCAGGCATCTCGCACAAAGGGTTTGCCATCTTCGTCTTGCAGCGCGGTCACGATGCGCTCCTGCAAGCCCAGCAAATAGGTGCGCACGCGCGTGATGTCAATCGTCATGTGCTTCTTTCAAGCCTCGTTCAAGCCTCGTTCAAATGGACCGGCGACGCGCGCTCGGGCAGGCAACCCCGCACGTCGGCCAAATTTTCGGCGACAACTCGCATGTCGGCCAGACGATCACCGCTGAGCTGCAGGTAGGTGTCGATGCCCACGCGGCGTCTACCGTAATCGAGATAGGCGAGCCCCAGCGGCACTTCAGCGCCACAGGCAACCCGGTAAAAACCACTGCGCCAGCCCGCCGTGAGCGCACGCGTGCCCTCAGGTGCCAACGCCAGCCATTGAAAGCGGTCTTCAGCCCTGGCGCGCTGCATGCGGTCAACCATGTCACCCACCATACCGCGCGGTGACGAACGGTTCACCGGCACGCCTCCCAGCCAGCTCAACCACGGGCCCAGCAGCGGCACACGAAACAGACTGTCTTTGCCCCAAAAATTGGCCGGCATGCCCATGGCCCACTTGGCAAAAATGCCGAGGATGAAGTCCCAGTTGGAGGTGTGGGGGTAGACCACGATCACGCCTTGCCGCGCGGGCATGCCGTCGAAGTCGAGCGTCCAACCGGCCCACTTCAGGCACCAACGCGCAAGTTTGCTGCCGCGAAATTGCACAGGCCGCTCGGTCAAAACCACCGGCCCGTCTGCAGTCATCGCGCACGCGTGGCGCGGTGGCCGATGTCGCGCCGCCACTGTGCGCCGACGAAATTGATCGGGCGCAGCGCTTCGTAGGCCCGCTGTTGCGCCAACAAAGCCGTTTCGCCCAGCGCGGTGACACACAGCACGCGGCCACCGCTGGTTAGCACGTGGCCCTCAGCGTCCAAGCAGGTGCCAGCGTGAAACACCAAACTGTCGGGTGTCGGTTTGGGGATGCCGGTGATCACGTCCGCTTTGCGTGGCGCCGTGGGGTAACCCGCTGCCGCCAACACCACACCCAGCGCAAAGCGCCGGTCCCACTCCAGCTCGGCTTGGTCCAGCGTGCCGTCGGTGGCGTGCATCAGCAGTTCAAACAGATCGCTCTTCAGGCGCATGAGCAGCACCTGGGCTTCGGGGTCGCCCAGACGCGCGTTGAATTCCACCGTGCGGGGCTTGCCGGCGCCATCGATCATCAGTCCGGCATAGAGAAAGCCGGTGAAGGGCATGCCTTCGCGCGCCATGCCTGCAATGGTGGGCTGGATGATTTCGCGCATCACGCGGGCATGCACATTGGGCGTGACCACGGGTGCGGGTGAGTAGGCGCCCATGCCACCCGTGTTCGGCCCGGTATCGCCGTCGCCAATGCGTTTATGGTCTTGGCTGGTGGCCAGCGCCAGCACATGCTGGCCGTCACTCACGACGATGAAACTGGCCTCTTCGCCGGCCATGAATTCTTCGATGACCACCCGCGCACCCTGCGCGTTGTGCTGCACGCCCAAGGTGTTGGTAGACAACATGTCGTCGATGGCGGCGTGGGCTTCGGGCAGCGTCATGGCGACAACCACGCCTTTGCCCGCCGCCAGGCCGTCAGCCTTGATGACGATGGGCGCACCTTCGGCGTCCACATAGGCGTGCGCCGCCGCAGCGTCGCCAAAGTTCGCATAGCGCGCCGTGGGAATGCCGTGGCGCTGCATGAAGTCTTTGCTGAAGGCTTTGGAACTTTCCAGTTGTGCAGCGGCTTTGGTGGGGCCAAAAACGCGCAGGCCTCGGGCACGGAACAGGTCCACCACACCGGCCGCCAAAGGCGCCTCGGGCCCGACCACCGTCAGCGCGATGCGCTCTCGCTCGACAAACTCAGCCAGTTGCTGCAGGTCGGTGATGGGCACGTTGTGCAGGGCGGGGTCCAGTGCCGTGCCAGCATTGCCGGGCGCTACATAAACCATCTGCACACGCGCACTCTGCGCCAGCTTCCAGGCCAACGCATGCTCGCGCCCGCCATTGCCAATAACGAGCACTTTCATGGGCGGCCCTTCTCAAGCATCGAGGGCGGCGTTGTGAAAAACCTCTTGAACATCGTCCAGGTCTTCCAGCACGTCCAGCAGCTTTTGCATGCGCTGTGCGTCCTCGCCCGCCAACTCGATGATGTTCTCCGCACGCATGGTCACTTCGGCCATTTCAGCCTTCAGGGCTGCCGCGTCCAAAGCCAATTTGACGGCTTCAAAATCGGGCGCTGCCGTCAGCACTTCGATGGAGCCATCTTCACCGGTGACCACGTCTTCGGCACCGGCCTCCAAAGCCACTTCCATCAGCTTGTCTTCGCTGGTGCCCGGCGCAAAAACAAACTGCCCGCAGTGCTTGAACTGAAAGGCCACTGAGCCTTCCGTGCCGAGGTTGCCGCCATACTTGCTGAAGGCATGCCGCACTTCGGCCACCGTGCGCACACGGTTGTCGGTCATGCAGTCGACAATGATGGCCGCCCCGCCAATACCGTAACCCTCGTAGCGAATTTCCTCGTAATTGACGCCTTCGAGGTTGCCCGTGGCCTTGTCGATGTTGCGCTTGACGGTATCCACCGGCAAGTTGACGGCCTTGGCCTTTTCGACGGCCAGCCGCAGGCGCGGGTTGGCGCTCACGTCGCCGCCACCCAAACGGGCCGCAACCATGATTTCGCGGATCACGCGTGTCCAGGCCTTGCCGCGCTTTTCGTCCTGACGGCCTTTGCGGTGCTGGATGTTGGCCCACTTGGAATGACCGGCCATGGTGGTTTTGCGGCGAAAGCGCTCGGAAAACTGCTTCCGCGCGGGTCGCTCTGCCCTCGTACAGGTTGGTTAGACTGCTGCGATTTTACGGGGCACCCACACACACCATGCCTGAGCCGATTCTTGTTGCCCGCAACGGCGCCATTGAGTGCCATTTGCTGCCTGCGCTGGCCAATCGCCACGGGCTGATCACGGGGGCCACAGGCACTGGCAAAACCATCACCCTGCAAACCATGGCTGAGAACTTCAGCCGCCTGGGTGTGCCGGTGTTCATGGCCGATGTGAAGGGTGACTTGACGGGCATCACGCAGACCGGCGTTTTGCCAGACAAGGTCAAGAAAATTCTGGCCGACCGCGCCCTGCCCGAACCCACACCCAGCCGTTGCCCGTCCACGCTGTGGGACGTTTTTGGCAAGCAGGGTCACCCGGTGCGAGCCACTGTGACCGATTTGGGGCCGCTGCTGCTGGCACGCATGCTGGAGCTGAACGAAACCCAGTCGGGCGTGCTGAGCATCGTCTTCAAGATTGCCGACGACAACGGCATGGCGCTGCTCGACCTCAAAGATTTGCGCGCCATGCTGCAGCATGTGGGCGACAACGCCAAGGCCTTCACGACCGAATACGGCAATGTCAGCGCGGCCAGCGTGGGCGCCATTCAGCGCGGTCTGTTGCGCATTGAAGAACAAGGTGGCGCCAACTTTTTTGGCGAGCCCATGTTGGACGTCAGCGACTTTTTGCAGACCGAAGCCGGCCAAGGCGTGGTCAACATCCTGGTGGCCGACCAGTTGCTGAACGCACCACGTCTGTACGCTACTTTTTTGCTCTGGCTGCTGTCGGAGCTGTTTGAAACCCTGCCCGAGGTGGGCGACCTGGACAAGCCCAAGCTGGTTTTTTTCTTCGACGAAGCGCATTTGCTGTTTGCCGACGCGCCCAAAGTGCTGATGGAGCGCATCGAGTTGTTGGTGAGGCTGGTGCGCTCTAAAGGCGTAGGCGTTTATTTCGTCACCCAGAACCCGCTGGACATTCCGGACACCGTGTTGGGCCAGCTTGGCAACCGAGTGCAGCATGCCTTGCGCGCCTTCACGCCGCGCGACCAAAAGGCCGTGCAGGCTGCGGCCAGCACCATGCGGCAGAACCCCAAGCTGGATGTCGCCACGGCCATCACAGAATTGGCCGTCGGCGAAGCGCTGGTGAGTTTCTTGGACGACAAAGGGCGCCCCAGCGTGACGGAGCGGGTTTATGTCCTGCCGCCCGGCAGCCAGATCGGCCCAATCAGCCCCGAGCAACGCCAAGCCTTGATGGCCGGCTCGCTGGTGGCGGGTACTTATGAAAAGACGCTGGACCGGGAGTCGGCCTACGAGTTGCTCAAAGGCCGCGCTGCACAAGGTGTGGCCATAGCCGACGAGCTGAGCAAAGAGTCCGGCAAAGCCGCCACTGACGAAGCGACCGAGGCGGCAGCAGACCGCGCGGGCAAAGCTGGCGGTGGCCTGATGGGCGGCCTGAGTGAGCTGATCTTCGGCCACACGGGACCACGCGGCGGCCAACACGACGGCCTGGTGCAAACGGCGGCCAAGAGCGCGGTGCGATCGGTGGGCTCAGCCGTGGGGCGGCAAATCGTGCGCGGCGTGCTGGGCTCTTTACTGGGCGGTAGCCGCAAGCGCTGAGGTACCAAAGGCCTGCAGTGCCGCAGCGCCGATCAAGCCCTGCTGGCCTGCCGCACCCGGCGCCACAGCCACAGCGCAATGCTCAAGTTGAGCAGGTTCCAGGCCACGCCGTTGGCAAACGCTGCGTCATAAGAGCCGGTGATATCGAAGATCTTGCCGCTGAGCCAGCCGCCCAAGGCCATGCCAAACAAGGTGAACATCAAGACCGTACCTACCCGTTGGCCAGCCTCGGCTGGCGGAAAGTATTCGCGCACGATGATGGCGTAGCTGGGCACGATGCCGCCTTGAAACAGGCCAAACATCGCGCTGATGACGTACAGCGAGACCAGCCCATCAAAGGGGATGAACAGCAGCAAGGCCAAGCCTTGCAACACGCTGCCCAGCAGCAAGGTGCGCAGGCCACCGATGCGGTCGCAGATGGCCCCGCTGATCAGCCGGCTGGCAATTCCACAGGCCAGCATCAAGGACAGCATCTGCGCGCCGCGCGCCGCGCCAAAGCCCAGGTCGGTGCAATAGGCCACGATGTGCACCTGGGGCATGGACATGGCCACGCAACAGGCCAAGCCGGCCACACACAGCAGCCATTGCGCTTGGTTCAGGCTCAGGCCGAAGGGTCGATCGGATGCGACCGCAAACTTGCCGGCCGCAACGGGCGACGTCGCCGCAGCCTGTGCGCCAGCTAGCGGCGCAGCAGCCACGGCCTTGGGCGGCGCCGTGCGCAGCGCCAATGAGAGCAAAGGCAAGGTCACCGCGCACAACAGCCCCAGCCCGACATACGCCGTGCGCCAACCTGCCGTCTCGGTCACAGCTTGAACAATCGGCGGCCACAGCGCGCCTGCCACATAGTTGCCACTGGCGCAAACGGCTACGGCAATGCCGCGCCGGCGTACGAACCACAAAGACGCGTCGGCCACCAAGGGCGCAAACGTGGCCGAACTGCCGAAGAATCCCAGAAAGATGCCGTGGACCAGCGCAAAAACCACAATGTTGGGCGCCAGCGCCGCACCGGCAAAGCCCAGGCCCAGGCCCGCAGCGCCGATCCACAAGGGCAGCACCACACCAAAGCGGTCGGCCAAGCGCCCCATCCAGATGCCGCCAAAACCAAAACCCAGCATCAACAAGGTGTAAGGCAATGAAGCGTCTGAACGCTGCACACCGAACTCGGCCTGCACGGTGGGCAGCACCACCGAGATGACATACATCGCGCTGCTGCCGATGGTCATCAGCAGCAGGCAAGCAGCCAAGCGCCACCAGGCGTAAGGGCTGTCGGCCACCTGTGCTTCGCCCGCGGGTTTTCTGAGCAGGCTCATGGGGCCATTGTCGGCGGTGGCGCAGGCGGTGGCGCAGACGGTGGCGTCGGCGTCGGCGGCAAACGTTGCACCGCTGCGCGAATGCGCTCAACCGTGCTGTCAGCGGGGTCGTGGGCTGAAACCTCCAAGCCCAGCGAGCGGGCAATGGCGTTGACCCGCGCTGGGCTCAGCGGAACGCCGCCGGCGTCAACCGCAGCAATGAGGTCACGGGCGCGCTGTGCGTCCGAAATAGCGGGTGGTGGCAGCCGGCCAAACCGGGCCTTGAACCAGCGCCTCAGGCTATGCATCAGGCCATTCATAGCGTACAAAGGGTGGTCGGGCGGGTTGCGGGCGCAGGCATGACCGCAAGTCTGGCACAAGCAAACATGCAAGCACGACCAGCAGACGGCTGCCGGTGCAGCCAGGCCTCAGGTTCTGGCCACGACCCGCAGCGTGGGCGCCGTGCCGTGGCTGGGCGGCTCGTCCGCCGCACCCAGCTCGGTTATGCGCTTGACCAAGGCCGCCGGCGCCAAGGGCCTGCCGTAAAGATAACCCTGCAATTCATCGGCACCCAAACGCAGCAAGTGGTCACGCTGCGCAACGGTTTCTACACCTTCGGCAACGACACGTTTGTTCAGGGCCTTTGCCAGAGCAACGATCGAACGGGCCATGATTTCTGCGGAAGGGCGATGGCCCAGATCGCGCACAAAACTGTGGTCGATCTTGATCACATCCACCGGAAGGCGGTACAGCGACGACAGCGACGAGTAGCCGGTGCCAAAGTCATCCAGCGCCAGCTGGATGCCGATGCTGCGCAGCGGGTCCAGCACGTGGCACACGGCGTCCACATCGCCGGCAAAGACGCTTTCGGTCAACTCCAGCTCGATGTCGGACGGCGCAAGCTCGTAGCGGTTCATCAGCTCCAGTACGAGGTTGGTAAAGCCCGGTGTCATGAGCTGGCGCGCTGAAACGTTGACGGCCACTCGGTGCAGCGGCACGCCGGCCTGACGCCACTCCTTCATTTGCTGGAAAGCGCTGGCCAGCACCCAAGCGCCCAGTTGGTCGATGAGACCGGACTCTTCGGCTGCGGGCACAAAGTCGCCTGGCGAAATCAGGCCGCGCTCGGCATGCGGCCAGCGCAGCAAAGCTTCAGCCGACACCACGCGCCCATCACTGGCCTCTACCCGAGGTTGGTAATGCAGGATGAAGTGCGCACGCTCGACCGCGACGCGCAGCTCTTGCGCCATCCAGGCACGCTGCGCAATGCGCTCGTCCATGGCCTCGGCATACCAACTGAAACGGCCCCGGCCTTCGCCCTTGGACACATACATCGCCAGGTCGGCGCGGCGCAGCAGTTCGCCGCGGTTTTGCGCCTGCTCGGGGAAAGAGGCCAGACCCAGGCTGCCGCCAATTTGCGCCTGCACACCGCGCAGCGGGAAGGGCCGCGCCAATTCGGCACAAATGGCCATCGCGGCAGCCGTGGCTTCGTTGGTCGTGCCTGGCAGCAGCAAAACAAATTCATCGCCACCCGGTCGCGCCAAGCGAGCCTGCGGCGAGACACATTCGCGCAGCCGCCCCGCCACCGCGCACAGCAGCTCATCACCGGCTTGGTGGCCCAAGGTGTCATTGACTTCTTTGAAGCGGTCCAGGTCGACCAGCACCAAGGTGAAGGGCTCGCGCTGCGAAACCAGCGCGTCAATCGAGTCCTGCAAACCCATGCGGTTGAACAGGCCTGTCAAGCCGTCATGGATGGCCCGCGAGAGCAAGGCCGATTCGCGCGCCGCCGATGTCAAGGTGACGGCCACGCGGTCACGCAGGTCTGTGATTTCGCGCTTGGTGTCGTCGTTGAGTTCAAGCTCTACCCGACTGCCCAGCGCCAGATAAGCCAGCGCTTGGCCATGGCGGCGCACGGGCACCCACAGCATCAGGTTCAGCCACTCGCGGGGCACACCCAAGGCCTTGGCCGCCCACGGCGGCAGCCGATTGGGGCTGTCGACAGGGAAAGGTCGCGAATCGGCGGCAGCCGAGCCCGCTGGCCCGCCCAGCGCAGCAGGCGCGGCGCGCAAGGTGACAGCCCATTCGTCTTCAGACAGCACCATGGGCACTGCGCCGGCTTGCGCGTGCTGGGGCTTCTGGCCGGGCCGGTGGATCACCCAGCGCGGCTGGCCCTCGTGCGAGGGCTCCACCACCAGCACCGCCACACGCGCTTTGGGCAGCAAGGCTTGCAAGCGGTCCACCACCAAACGCATGACACGGTGAATGTCCAGCCCGCCCAGAATTTCGCGGTCGATGGCTGACTGCACCTGCGAGGCTTTGAGCTTTTGGCCTGTTCGGTCAGCAAGGTGGTTGAGCGACTGCGCCAGACCATGGAAATCGTCGGTGGGGTGCACCGCGATGCGGGCTGCCCAGTCTTGTTCGACCCAGTTGTCGGCGGCTTGCATGACCTTGCCCAAAGACTGAGCAGAGCGTTTCCACTGGCGCATGGCCATGCCACAGCCCACGACCAGGCTGATAGCGCCGGCCAGCGCGAGGCTGCGGAACAACAAACCACTCTCGCTGCCCGGCGCCGCGCTGGGCGGCAGCTCCGACTGAATCATCCAGGGGCTGCCGCCCCATTCAACCGGCCAGTACAGGCTGCGGCGCAAGGCCGGCGTGGCGCCCGCGGTTGCATTTGCGTGGGCCGAAGTCGCAGCGACATCAGCCAGACAATGAATCGGTCGATTTCGTGAATCCGTCACACAGTGGGTGACGCCAGACTCAGCCTGCGCCAGCCCCGACCACAGGTAATTCGGCGACAACTCGGCGAGCCACAGGCGGCCCTCGGTGTTCGTTACGGCTATCAAGATGCGGGCACGCGTGGCGCCTGGCGCCTCAGGTAGCCAGCGCAGGCCGCCCGTAGCGCCACCGGGCGCTGGCAAGGTTTCGCCGCGCTCGGCCGCTGCGGCTTGTTGCCAACGCTGCCAAATCTGCGGGTCGCCGCCGCCCAATTGCCCGTCGGCCGGGTTCACTTCAGCCCAGCCGCTCCAAAGCCCGGCACCGATGGCCGGACCCGGCGCCGAGCCCGACACAGAACCCAGCGGCGACTGCGCCAGCCCTACCAACAAGGCATGCGCAGCCGTCACGCGCTGGCTCAATACGGCGGCCACATGCCGGTTTTCGGCCGCCAAGCGCATGTCCGTGCGAACCGTGGCTTCACGTGTCAACCAATAGTGGCCCAGCACCGCCATCAACAGCAAGGGCAGCAAGGTGGCCAACACCGGAACCAGCAGGCGCTTGGGCAGTGGCGCTACAGGCGCGCCCACGCCGTCAGCCATGGGCGCCGAAGGGCGCCGTTGGGCAGAGACTTGGGTAGCAGTGGTGTGGAGGGCTGGAAGGGACATGCCAAATGCGCGCCGAATTCGAGCGCGCGAACTCCCTTCTTCGGCGCGGCACGGCATCACTTGAACGGCTTGCACTTCGCCCACATGGGGTGAGCACCAACGCGGGCATACCTTGCTGCGTGCGTTTCGTCACAAACTGCGGCGAGTCACGGGCTTGCCGCGACAATTCCGGCAGCCCTGCATCGACCACCATCACCAACATCACTCAACAAAGCCAGCCCTGATGACCATGCCCCGCGCCCTGATCGCTGAAGACGAGCCCCTTCTGGCCCAGGCCTTGGCCAGCGAGCTGGCTGCTGTCTGGCCCCAATTGAACTTGGTGGCCACGGTGGGCGACGGGCTCAGTGCCGTGACCCAGAGCCTGTCGCTCAAACCCGATGTGTGCTTTTTGGACATTCGCATGCCGGGCTGCACGGGCCTGGAAGCCGCGCAAGCGCTGGCCGAAGACTGGCCAGACAACAGCGCCCTGCCCTTGCTGGTGTTTGTGACGGCCTACGACCAATACGCACTACAAGCTTTTGAGGCCCAGGCCGTGGACTATTTGGTCAAACCCGTCGACCGCGCGCGCTTGCTGGCATGTGTGCAAAGGCTGCAACCGCGTCTGCAACAACGTTGGGCCGAGCGCCAGGCGCCACGGCATGACCCTGAACAGCCCACGCACCCCGCTCACCAACAGCAGGTGGCTTTGGACCAACTGCGCGCCTTGCTCGCCACGGCCGGCCTGCAGCAAGCTGGCTCTACCCAGCAGCCGGCCAGCGCGCGGCTGGAGGTCATTCAGGCGCAGGTAGGCCACACGGTGCACTTCGTGCCGGTGGCCGAAGTCATCTACTTCGAGGCGGCCGACAAATATGTGCGCGTGGTCACCGCCGACAAAGAACACCTGATTCGCCTGTCGCTCAAAGAACTGCTGGAGCAACTTGACCCGCAGCAATGGTGGCAAATCCACCGGGGCACCGTCGTGCAAGCCCGCTGCATCAGCAAAGCTGTGCGCGATGACACCGGCAAGGCCTTGATCAGCCTGCGAGAGCGGCCGGAAATCCTGACCGCCAGCCGCTTGTACGCGCACCGTTTCAAGGGTTTATAGGCGAGAGGCGTCGATTGCCGGTGCGCACTTGGCGCCATACAGGCACCGTTTCGTCGCCGAGGCCGGCCACTGATCACAAGGCTCTGGTCAGTTGAGCTGTGCAGCCCCAGAGTGCAGCCATGAATACTTTTTCTCGCCTCCTCACACAACACCCCGTGGTGTTTTTTCATCTGGTCACGGCCGCCAGCGCACTGGTCCTGGGCATCGTCATCATGACGCGCCGCAAGGGCACCGGCAGCCATAAGGCTTTGGGTTGGACATGGGTCACTTTGATGGCATCCACCGCGCTGGCCAGCGTCTTCATTCGCGACTACCGCCTACCCAACGTGGCGGGGTTCACGCCCATCCACGCCTTCACCGTGTTGGTCTTGGTAGGTCTGCCACGCGGTATTTGGGCGGTGCGCAAAGGTCGCATCGAAGAACACCGCAAACAAATGCGCGGACTGTTTTATGGTGCTTGCGTTCTGGCCGGTATCTTCACGCTGCTGCCAGGGCGCTTTCTGGGTCGCCTGTTATGGCGCGACCTGCTGGGAGTGATGGCCTGAACCCCGGCCGATAGAATTCGGCCAATGTCTGCAGACCCCAAACGCGCCGCCGAAGCCCCCAAGCCCGCCAATTTTTTGCGCGGCATCATTGAAAGAGACCTGCAAGCTGAGTCCCATGCGGGCCGGCGATTTGGCGGCAGCCCTGGCGACGCGGCGCACCACGCCGCTGGTGAGCTTGACCCGGCGAAGATCCGAACGCGCTTTCCGCCCGAGCCCAATGGGTACTTGCATGTCGGCCATGCCAAGAGCATTTGCCTGAACTTCGGACTGGCACGCGACTACGGCGGTGTGTGCCACTTGCGCTTCGACGACACCAACCCCGAAAAGGAAGAACAAGAGTACGTTGACGCCATCATCGAAGCCGTGCGTTGGCTGGGTTTTGACTGGGAAACCAAGAGTGCTACTGGCAAACGCTCGCACCTCTATTACGCGAGCAACTACTTCGACTTCATGGTGCGCGCGGCCGAAGCGCTTATCGCCGGTGGCTTGGCCTACGTGGACGAGCAAACCCCCGAAGCCATGCGCGCCACCCGAGGTGACTTCAACACGCCAGGCACCAACAGCCCGTTCCGCGGGCGCACACCAGCTGAAAACCTGGCTCGATTTCGCGACATGCAAAGCGGCACCATGCCCGACGGCAGCGCCGTGCTGCGCGCCAAAATTGACATGGCAGCGCCCAATATCAACTTGCGCGACCCGGCCCTGTACCGCATCAAACATGCGACCCACCACAACACCGGCGACAAATGGTGCATCTACCCGATGTACACCTACGCGCACCCCATCGAAGACGCGCTGGAGCGCATCACCCACAGCATCTGCACGCTTGAATTTGAAGACCAGCGCCCGTTCTACGACTGGCTGCTGGAGAACCTCGCGCGCCTGGGCCTGCTGGCCCATCCGCTGCCCAAACAGTACGAATTTGGCCGGCTGAATCTGACCGGTGTGATGACCAGCAAGCGCAAGCTCAAAGCCATGGTCGATGAAGGTCTGGTCAACGGCTGGGACGACCCCCGCTTGCCCACCATCTTCGGGATGCGCCGGCGCGGTTACACGCCCGAGAGCATTCGCGCCATGGCTGAAGCCACGGGGGCGAGCAAGACCAACATCTGGCTGGACTACGCCGTGCTCGACATCGCCCTGCGTGACGACCTGGAAGGCAAGGCTGCCCGCGCCATGGCGGTGCTGGACCCTTTGAAGCTGGAGCTGAGCAACTGGGGCGAGCTCTTTGGCGCAGGCCATCGCGAGCCCTGCAGCGCACCCGCGCACCCCCAACACCCCGAACTGGGAACGCGCAGCTTCAGCCTGGGCCCCGAGGTCTGGATTGAGCGCGACGACTTTGCTGAATTACCGCCCAAAGGATTTTTCAGGCTCTTCCCCGGCAACAAGGTGCGCCTGAAATACGGCATGGTGGTGGAGTGCACCGGCTGCAGCAAAGACGAACAGGGCCGTATCACGGCCGTGCAAGCGCGTGTGGTGCCTGACACCAAGAGCGGCACGCCGGGGGCCGATGCGGTCAAGGTCAAAGGCACCATCACCTGGGTGGCCGCGCATGAGGCCGTGCCCGTTGAATTGCGCTTGTTTGAGCGCCTGTTCACCGTGGACCAGCCTGGCTCAGACGACACCGACTTCCGCAGCGTGGTCAACCCGCGCAGCCGCACCGTCCAACTCGGTTATGTTGAACCCGCATTGGCGACCGCTGTAGCCGATCAAAAATTCCAGTTCGAGCGGCATGGCTACTTCGTCGCCGACCGTAAAGACCATCAGGCGGGACAACCGGTGTTCAACCGCATCACCACGCTGAAAGATTCGTTCACACGTTGAAGGCAAGAAAGCGGGCATCATGGCGGTTTCACCACCATCGGCGCCGCGCAGGCGCCATTGACGCCATGACCCAAGGATTCAAATTGGTCTTGACCAGCGCAGCCTGGCTGCTCGGCGGCCTGAGCTCTTCGTTTGCTGCCCTGGCCCAGACTGCCGCACCCAGCGTCACAACGAGCAACACGCCCGGCAAAGTGTCCAGCGTGGCGCCCGCCGCTGCGGCAGCCGCAGTCACCACATCTTCAGGCTTGATTTACCGCTCTCTCAAGGCTGGCACCGGCGCCAGCCCGAAGTCCAGCGACGTGGTTAAGGTCCACTACCGGGGCACTTTGCCGCAGGGTGCTGAATTCGACAGCTCCTACTCGCGCGGCAGCCCGGCTGAGTTTCCGCTCAACCGCGTCATCCCGTGTTGGACTGAAGGCGTGCAGATGATGAAGATTGGCGGCAAAGCCCACCTCACCTGCCCGCCCGAGATCGCCTACGGCGCGCGCGGCACGCCGGGTGGCCCGATTCCGCCCAACGCCACCTTGCATTTTGAGGTGGAGCTGCTGGGCATTCAGAGCAAGTAAGGCACAAGGGCGCAGCCTCGGAGCGCAATATCCTGCGCAAAGTCATGCGCAAGCCGGGGCTTGCCTGCGCTCAGGCTCGGCCGCGCAGCTTTTGCACCAAGCTCACAGCGGCCAGCACCAGTGCACCAGCCGCCAAGCCCACGGCGCCGTCAATCGCCGTGGCGGCAATCAGATTGGCCCACTCCGACAGACCAGCCGTCAAGGCATCGACGACGTGGTGCAAAAACGGCAGCCCGTGAACCAAGATGCCACCGCCCACCAAGAACATGGCCGCCGTGCCAACGACAGTCAAGGTTTTCATCAGCCAAGGCGCGGCCCACAAAATGCCTCGGCCCAGGCTGGCCAGGGCGCCGGCCTTGCGGCTGAGGTGCAAGCCCAGGTCGTCCAACTTGACGATGCCCGCCACCACGGCGTAAACACCCACCGTCATCACCAAGGCGATGCCGGCCATCACGCCGGCCTGCGTCAACAGCGGCTGGCCGGCCACAGCACCCAGCGTGATGGCAATGATTTCCGCCGAGAGGATGAAGTCGGTACGCACCGCACCTTTGATCTTGTCGCGTTCCAATGCCACCAGGTCCACGTTTTCGTCCACCAGCGCTTGGGTCAATTCGGCGTGATGGGCTTCGTCCTCGGCTGCGTGCAAGTAGCGGTGCGAAATCTTCTCAAAACCTTCAAAGCACAAAAACGCGCCGCCGATCATGAGCAGCGGCGTGATCAGCCAGGGCGCGAAAGCACTGATGGCCAGCGCAGAAGGCACCAAGATCGCCTTGTTAATCAGCGAACCCTTGGCCACGGCCCACACCACCGGCAACTCTCGATTGGATTGAACGCCAGCGACCTGTTGCGCATTCAGCGCCAGGTCGTCACCCAAAACGCCTGCCGTTTTCTTGGCAGCAACCTTGGTCAGAACCGCCACGTCATCCAAAACGGTGACGATGTCGTCGAGTAGAGCTAGCAAACTGGAAGCCATGGGCTGAATTGTGTACGAGGCGGCCAGCCCAAGCCGCAGCAGCTTTGCGGGCGCGTAGAGTCTGGGGGATGAATCCAATCTCACTGAAATTCGCGTCGGCCGCGCTCATGGTCTTGGCCTGTGTGGGTGCCACCGCCCAGGAAGAGGTGCCCTTCATCACCACGCCCGACCGCGTCACCCTGGCCATGCTGGAGTTGGCCGGCGTGGGCCCGAATGACCGGCTCATTGACTTGGGCTCCGGCGATGGGCGCATCGTCATCACTGCTGCGCGGCGGCATGGTGCGCGCGCCACGGGTGTGGAAATCGTGCCCGACTTGGTGCAGCGCAGTCGCGACGCTGCGCGCAAAGCCGGCGTCGAGCAGCGCGTGGACTTCTTGGAGCAGGACCTGTTCAAGACCGAGCTGTCGGGCGCCAGCGTCATCACCATGTACCTGTTGCCGGAAGTCAATCTTCAATTGCGCCCGAGCCTACTGAAACTACAGCCGGGCACACGCGTCGTATCGCACGATTGGGACATGGCTGACTGGCCACCCGACCGCACCGTCACGCTGGAAGTCCCGGAAAAAACCATCGGACGCGAAAAGCGCAGCCGCGTGCACTTGTGGTGGGTGCCGGCACCGGTTGCGGGCTTGTGGTGTGGGCCTGGCGGACAACGCTTGCAGCTGGAGCAGCGCTTCCAGTCGGTGATTGGCCAGCTGCTTGCGGGCGCCACCACAGCAGCTGCTCAAGGTTGGGTCAGCGGTACTGAAGTTGCCCTTCAGGGCTTGAATGGCAGCATGAAACTGGTTTGGACAGGCCCGGACCAGTTGCGCCAGACGGCAGCCAGCGGCGTTTGGACACAGGCGCCCGCTGGTGCTGGGGTCGGCATGTCGTGGCGCCGGGCCGAAAACAACAACCCCTGCCCGCAGCCGGGCTGACTCGCAGAAACACACCCATGTCAGACATTCGTTGGGGCATTTTGGGGGCCGCGAAATTCGCACGCGAACACATGGGCCCGGCCCTCAGCTTGGCGCCGGGCGGCCACGTGGCCGCTTTGGCCACCACGGACCCGGCCAAAGCGCAGCCGTTTCGCGCCTTCGTGCCCGGCCTGCGGGTGCACGACAGCTACGAAGCGCTGCTGGACGACCCGAACATCGACGCGGTGTACATCCCACTGCCCAACGCATTGCACGTACCCTGGACTTTGAAGGCCATTCAGTCTGGCAAGCACGTGCTCTGCGAAAAACCAATGGCGATGCGAAGCGAAGATTTCGATGCCTTGATCGCCGCGCGCGACGCTGCAGGCGTGTTGGTGGCCGAAGCCTTCATGATCGTCCACCACCCGCAATGGCAGCGTGTGCGCCAGTTGCTGGCGGACGGCGCTGTGGGTCGTTTGTGGCGCATTGACGGGGCGTTTGCCTTCAACAACCGCGATGGCAACAACATCCGCAACCAATCCGTCATGGGTGGCGGCGGCCTGCGCGACATCGGCGTGTATGTGATGGGCAGTGCCCGCTTCGCCACGGGCTTGGAGCCGACCGGCGTGCACGCGCACATCCAGTGGGAAAACGGCGTGGACGTTTATGCCGCCCTCAGTGCACGCTTTGGCGAAGCAGACTATGGCTGCTTCACCTCGATTCGCATGCACCCGCGCCAAGAAATGACCTTCCACGGCGAGACCGGCGTGCTTCGCCTGCCGGTGCCCTTCAATGCCCGAGTTTTCGGCGAGGCGCGGCTGGAGCTTCACCGGGGAACAGAAGCCATCGTTGAACGGTGGCCCGCCGTCAACCACTACGAATTGCAGGCGCAAGCTTTCAACCGCGCCGTGCGGGACGGTGGCGCATATGCCTGCCCGCTGGAGTTTTCGCGCGGCACACAAGCCATGATCGACGCAGCCTTCGCCAGTGACATCTTGGCCCGCAATGCCAGCGCGCGAGACGCTGGCGCGACCGCAGCGTAGAGCCGCGTTACTCGCAGCTGGCACGCCAGCCGCGCAATTGCGCCGTCAAAAGCGGCCTGTTCAATGCTTTTGCAAGCGGGCGGCGCTCCACAATCACGGTCACAGAAGGCGACAACCGACCGCACCATTGGGCGGCCTCCCGGAACCCGTGACCGGCGCCAAAGAACCCGTCACCGTGGCCTACAAGGCCACTTTGCTCGGTAGCAACAAGGGCCACCCTGCGGTGGCCCTTTGCTTTTGGGCGGCCAATAACATCGCTCACATCTTTTGTTAGCGTGTCATGTCTGTTCGCAAGATCGCGCCACGCACGTTCACGTATAACTGCACGCATGCTCGACACCCCCGCCGACGCCCATTCAACGGCTTCAGCCCTATCGCTGCTTCAGGTTGATGGCCTGGAAGGGCAGCGCGGCGAGCGCGCCTTGTTCCGTGGGCTGCAATTGGCGCTCGAACCAGGCCAGGTGGTGTGGCTGCGCGGGCGAAATGGGCGCGGAAAAACCACATTGCTGCGCATCTTGGCGGGCTTGGCTTCACCCACGGAAGGCAGTATTCGCGTTCTGGGGCGCACGGCCCAAGAGGCGGGCGCCACTTGGCGCAGCCATTGGGTCTATATCGGCCACGCCAACGCTTTGAAAGACGACTTGAATGCCAGCGAGGCCTTGGCCTTCTTGGCTGGGTTGACTGGCAACACGCCGACATCGGCACAGCTCAAACAAGCGCTGGAGCGGCTGGGCGTGCAGCACCGAGCCCGCGCGCCGGTGCGCACGCTGAGCCAGGGCCAGCGGCGGCGCGTGGCCCTGGCACGCCTGGCCTTGCCCGGCGCGCCGCGCCTGTGGCTGCTGGACGAACCCTTTGACGCATTGGACGATGCCGGCATCAACACACTCAACGAGCTGCTGGGCGCCCACACGGCTGGTGGTGGCGCCGCGCTGCTGACCAGCCACCAGAGCCTGAGCTTGCGCTCGCCCGAACCGCTGGTTTTTGAGCTCGACCGCTTTGCGGTGGGAAGCTGATCACGCCCATGCGCCGGCTTTTTCAGCATGTTTTCCTACGCGACCTTCGCCTGGCGGCGCGCCGCCGCATCGACTCTCTGCTGCCCTTGGTGTTTTTTATCGTCGCCGTGAGCCTCTTTCCACTGGGCGTTGGGCCCGAGCCCCAAACCCTGCGGCAAATCGCGCCAGGCATCGTTTGGGTGTGCGCCTTGTTGGCCACGATGCTGTCCGTCAACTCGCTCTATGCCAGTGACCACGCCGACGGCTCTTTGGAACAAATGCTATTGGCACCGGCCCACCCGGTGGCGTTGGCTACGGCCAAAGCGGCCGCGCACTGGGTAATCACCGGCTTGCCGCTAATCGCCGCCGCGCCCGTGATCGGCCTGCTCTTTGACATGTCCGGCCCCGCGTTGGGGGCTTTGGTTGCCAGCCTGGTTCTGGGCACACCGATACTCAGCCTCCTGGGTGGGCTGGGCGCCGCGCTCACGCTGGGCCTGCGCAGCGGTGGCATGTTGTTGATCCTGATCGTCTTGCCGCTGGCCACGCCGGCACTCATCTTCGGTGCCGGGGCTGTGGGGGCCGTGGATTCAGGGCTCTCGGCTGCGGGACACTACTCCCTTTTAGGTGCCTTGCTCATTGCTACCGGCCTGGGCGCTCCCTGGGCCACGGCAGCAGCGCTGCGCATATCGACCGAATAGTTGGGTTCCAAGGACTTCGCCTTGAGTTTTTATACTTTTTCCTCTCCACCGCGCTTTTATGCACTGGCCGGCACGCTGGTGCCGGTGTGCTGGGCGTTGTGCATTCTTTTGACTGTCGTTGGCCTGTACGTGGGCTTTTTTGTGGCGCCCACCGATGCCACGCAGGGCGAGGTCTACCGCGTCATCTTCATTCACGTGCCCGCCGCGTGGATGGCCATGTGGCTGTACCTGATGATGGCGTTCTGGGCGGCCATCGGCTGGGCTTTCAAGGCACGGCTGGCGTCGATGGTCGCGCGCGCCGTGGCGCCCACCGGGGCCATTTTTGCGTTCATCGCCTTGTGGACAGGTGCCTTCTGGGGCAAGCCGACCTGGGGTGCCTGGTGGGTGTGGGACGCCCGACTGACGTCCACGCTGATCTTGTTGTTTCTGTATCTGGGCTACATCGCGCTGGTGGAGGCCATTGACGACCCCCGCCGTGCTGACCAAGCGGGCGCGCTGCTGGCGGTGGTGGGCGCGGTCAATGTGCCCATCATCTATTTCTCGGTGAAGTGGTGGAACACGCTGCACCAAGGCGCCAGTGTCAGTGTCACCAGCGCACCGAAAATGGCGCAAACCATGCTGACGGCCATGCTCATCATGACCATCGCCTTCTGGGCCTATGCCTTTGCGGTGACTTTCACGCGCACCCGCGCCATCATTCTTGAGCGGGAGCGCGACACCGGCTGGGTCAAACAGCTGGCCAGCAAGGGGCAAGCAACATGAATTGGGGCAATCTCGACAATTTCCTGCACATGGGTGGGAACGGCCTTTATGTATGGGGCTCATATGCCGTAGCTGGGTTGTTGATGCTGGTGGAACCGCTGCTGGCAGCCCGGCGGCGGCGGCAGGCCTTGCGCGACACACTTGACGTTCCACAGGACAACGAATGATGAAATCGAGACACAAAAAGCTGGCCATCGCCGGCGGCGTGCTGGTAGCCGTGGGCGCCATCACCGCGCTGGTGCTCAATGCCTTTCAAAGCAACCTGGTCTTTTTCTATTCCCCCAGCCAAATTGCCAATAAGGAAGCACCGGCCGGCCGTACCTTTCGCGTCGGTGGTTTGGTGGAGGCCGGCAGCGTCAAACGCGACGGCACCCAGGTGAACTTTGTGGTGACCGATTCGGCCAAAACCATCAACGTGCGCTTTGAAGGCATCCTGCCCGACCTCTTCAAAGAGGGCAAAGGCGTGGTCGCGCAAGGCCAATTGAAAGACGGTGTGTTCCAGGCGCGCGAGGTGCTGGCCAAACACGACGAAAACTACATGCCGCCCGAAGCTGCCGAGGCCTTGGAAAAAGCACAAAAGGGCACAGGCGACTTGGGCAAAACCGTGCAAGCTCAGACCGGAGCCAAACCATGAACCCGGAAATTGGCCACCTGGCCTTGTGGCTGGGTTTGGGGCTGTCCCTTTGGCTGGGCATTGTTCCTTTGGCGGGGGCACAAACCGGGCGCACGCAGTGGATGGCGCTGGCCAAGCCCGGCACGCTGGTGCTGTTTGGGCTGGTGGTGGTGGCGTTCATCAGCTTGGCCATGGCCTTCGTCGAGCATGATTTCTCGGTGGTCTATGTCGCGCGCAATTCCAACAGCGCCCTGCCCTTGATGTACCGGCTATCTGCTGTTTGGGGCGGCCACGAAGGTTCGCTGCTGCTGTGGCTCTTGATGCTGGCGGGCTGGATGGCTGCCGTGGCCTTGTTCTCCAAGCACATGCCGCTACCCGTCATCGCACGCATCTTGTCGGTGATGGCTTTGGTAGCGGTTGGCTTTTTTCTCTTCACGCTGGCCACGTCCAACCCGTTTGATCGGCTGTTCCCCGCCGCTGCTGACGGTCGCGACCTGAACCCCTTGCTGCAAGACCCGGGGATGATCATTCACCCGCCCATGCTGTACATGGGCTATGTGGGCTTTTCGGTGGCTTTTGCGTTTGCGGTAGCAGCCTTGATCGGCGGCAACCTCGATGCGCAGTGGGCGCGCTGGACACGGCCGTGGACCACCCTGGCGTGGATCTTCCTCACGCTGGGTATCGCCATTGGCAGTTGGTGGGCCTATTACGAATTGGGCTGGGGCGGTTGGTGGTTTTGGGACCCGGTCGAAAACGCATCCTTCATGCCGTGGTTGGTGGGCACCGCGCTCATCCATTCACTGGCAGTGACTGAAAAGCGCGGCAGCTTCAAAAACTGGACCGTGCTGCTGGCTATCCTGGCTTTCTCGCTGTCGCTGCTGGGAACCTTTTTGGTCCGCTCGGGGGTGCTGAGTTCCGTTCACGCCTTTGCAACCGACCCGGCACGCGGTCTGTTCATCCTGGGCTTCTTGGTTGTAGTCATCGGCTCGTCGCTGGCCTTGTTTGCCTGGCGAGCACCCACGGTAGGCCTGGGCGCACGCTTTTCGCTCTTGTCGCGCGAAACGCTTTTACTGTCCAACAACGTGCTGCTGCTGGTGGCCATGGCAGCCGTGTTGCTGGGTACGCTGTACCCGCTGCTGCTGGATGCGCTGAACATGGGCAAGATCTCGGTCGGTCCGCCTTATTTCGAAACCGTCTTCGTGCCTTTGATGGCGCCGGTGGTCTTTTTGATGGGCATTGGCCCCATCGCCAACTGGAAGCAGGCCGAGTTGCCCGATATCGTCACACGCATCAAGTGGGCCGTTGGTGTAGCCGTAGTGGCCACCATAGCGGGCAGTTGGCTGGCGGGCAAATTCAGTTGGCTGTCGGCGTTGGGCATGCTGATGGGCTGGTGGGTCGTGGCCTCTGTGGCCAGCGACTTCTGGTACCGGGTCGCACCGCGCGGCATGTCAGGCGGTTCGGCCAGCAGCAGTTTGTGGCAGCGCGCACGCCAAGTGCCGCGCGCAACCTACGGCATGTGGCTGGCGCATCTGGGCATAGCGGTCTTCATTTTTGGCGTGACCATGGTTCGCACCCATGAAGTTGAACGTGATGTCAAGTTGGCACCGGGCGGCCATGTGGAGCTGGACGGCATGCGGTTTGGGCTGGACGACATCAAGGAATTGACTGGGCCCAACTACAAGGGCGCACAGGGTGTGGTCACCGTCAGCCGTGGCGATACCGTGATTGCACGCATGCTGCCGGAAAAACGCATCTACCGCGTGCAAACCATGCCGATGACGGAGGCCGCCATCCGCACGCGAATTTCAGGCGACCTGTACGTATCCTTGGGTGAACCGGTAGACAAAGGCGAAGCCTGGATCGTGCGCATCTATATCAAACCCTATGTGAGCTGGATCTGGGGCGGCTGCACCCTGATGGCCTTGGGTGGCGTGCTGGCTGCTGCTGACCGCCGCTACCGATCGAAAAAGCGCGCCGAAAACCCGATTGCAAGTGGCGCGGTGGCGGCATGAAAAGCTTGAAGTTCATCCTGCCGTTGGCCGTTTTTGGCGTGTTGGTGGTCTTCTTGTGGCGAGGCTTGTCGCTGAACCCGCGCGAAATTCCGTCACCGCTCATCGGCAAACCGGCGCCGCAATTTGCCTTGCCTCATTTGGGCCAGGCGGGCACCACCATCAAGCGCGACGATTTGTTGGGCAAAGTGTGGGTGCTCAATGTCTGGGCGTCCTGGTGCGCACCGTGCCGCGAGGAACATCCGGTAGTCGTCGCCTTTGCCAAGCGCAGCAGCGTGCCGGTTTATGGCTTGAACTACAAAGACCAGCCCACTGCCGCGAACACCTGGCTGGCGCAGCTGGGCAACCCCTACGCAGCCACCTTAGTTGACGCCGACGGCAAAGCCGGCATCGATTGGGGCGTCTACGGTGTGCCGGAAACCTTTGTCATCGACAAGGCCGGCATCATCCGCATGAAACACATCGGCGTGCTGACTGAAGAGGCCGTGCGCACCAAGCTGGAGCCACTGGTCAAGGAGCTGTCGCTATGAGCGCTATCCGCGCCACGACCGCTATGGCCACTTGGTGGCACCGCGCCACCGTCGCTTTGATGGCCACTGGCGCGCTGTGGACCCTGGAACCGGCCTGCGCCGCAGACCCGAGTGCCGCTGCGGCAGCCGACCCGGCACTTGAGGCGCAGGTGATGAAAATTTCCGCCGAACTGCGCTGTCTGGTCTGCCAGAACCAGACCATTGCCGACTCCAATGCCGAACTGGCTTTGGACCTGCGCAGCCAAGTTCGCGACATGGTTAAGCGCGGTGAAACGCAGGCGCAGATCGTTGATTACATGACCGCGCGCTACGGCGACTTTGTGCTGTACCGCCCGCCCGTCAAAGGCACCACGGCTTTGCTGTGGTTTGGCCCCGCTGCGCTGCTGGTGGTGGGTTTGGGCACTCTTGTATTTATCTTGCGTCGGCGTGCCCAAATGGCGCCTGACCGCTTTGAAGCCGACCCGGAAGATCTTCCATCTTGAGCAAGCCATCTGTACATACCTCTGTAAGCACCTCCGCAGGCGCTGAAGCCGTCGATTCCGCTGAAACCAAGGCCCGCCCGAACATCCGGCTGGTTGCATTCACTGCTTTGTTTGTGTTGGTGGTCGCCAGTGCGGGCTATGCCTGGACGGGAACACCTGCTGCGCTGATCGGGCGCGCGCCAACAGCGCCGCCCGCAACCCCGGCCGATGCCGAAGAAGCCGCCAAAGTTGCGCAGTTCACCGACATGGTGAGCAAGCTGCGTGAGCGCATGGACAAAGAGCCCGTGGCCGAAGGCCTGATGATGCTGGGCCGCAGCTACCTGGTGTTGGACAAACCCATCGAGGCGGTGGCCGCCTACGAACGTGCGCGGCAAATGCAGCCGAACAATGCGGGCTTGCTGGCGGACATGGCCGATGCGCTGGCCGTAAAAAATGGCCAGGTGCTGGCAGGCGAGCCCATGAAACTGGTGGAGCAAGCCTTGAAGTTGGAACCCAACAACCTCAAGGCCTTGATGATGGCTGGCAGCGAGGCTTATGAGCGCCGCGCCGTGCCCGAGGCCATCAATTATTGGCAGCGCATGGTGCGCGCGGGGCCTGCTGAGCATCCGCTCGTTCAGCAGGCGGGTCAGGCGGTGCAGCAGCTGCAGCAGGCCATGGGAACAGCCGCTGCGGCGGCGCCTGGTGGTTCGGCTTCGGTTGCGGGCACGGGTAGCTCGACTGGCGCAGCGACGGCAGCAGCCAGCCTCAGCGGCACGGTAGACCTGGCAGCGGCGCTGAAAGCCAACGCGTCACCTGAGGACGCGGTTTTTATATTTGCCCGCGCGCCCGAAGGTTCGCGCATGCCTTTGGCTATTCTGCGTCGCCAGGTCAAAGACCTGCCCGTGCGCTTCACGCTGGATGACAGCCTGGCGATGTCGCCTGCCGCGCGCCTGTCTTCGGCGCAGCGTGTGGTGGTGGGGGCGCGCATCAGCAAATCGGGCAACGCCATGCCGCAGCCAGGCGACTTGGAGGTGTTGAGCGAACCGATGGCCCTGGGTGCACAAAATATTCGGCTGGAAATCTCGAAAACGGTGCGCTGAATGGTCGCTTCAACCGAAGCGACCATGTAAAAACCAGCCACCCTCTGCAAGCTCCGGTACACCGGCGCTGTCTTCGGGTTCTGGCCCCTGCAGCGGCAAGCGCGAGCGGTAAATCCAGACCAACGACTGGTCGTGCGCCTGAGCCACAAAATAATCACGCACCACCAAGCTGCTGTCCCACCAACCCGCCTCGATGCGTTCCGGCCCTGCCAAGATGCGCAGCGGGTGGCCGTCCAGGCAAGGCGCTGATTGGCGAACCCCCAGCGCCTGCGGGCTTGGAAGTAACCAGACTGGCCGCGCCAGGTTTTGTTGTGGGCGCGGCGCTTCAGCTCCTCGATCGACGCGGTCTGCCCGCGCGCGGCGGTGGTGCTGTTGCGGCAGGCCGATCACCAGGTCAGCTGCATTCAGTGGCGCACACCGTGTGGCGCACTCGGGCCGGTGGTCGGCAACGGCTTGAACGCTGCGCACTGCGTCCCGCCCCAGGCGCGCTTGCAGGCGCTCAACCAAGCGCATCAAGCCTTGCTGCTCGCTGGCCCGCGTGGGGAACAACTCGCCGCTGGGCGCTTCAGTCAGGGCCAGTTCAAGGCACTGGATTCGCAATTCCGACGTAGGCGCCGGCAACGGCGTTTGCGCCAAGCGCTCACGCAGCAGCACACTCATGTGCTTGAGGTCGTTGCTGGGTTCAGCCAGGGCCAGGTCCAGCTCGCTGCGTGCGGGCGTGCTGTCGTCGTAGCGGTGGCGTGCCTCATGCAACATGTGCAGTTGCAGGCGTTGCACACGCCCCCGGCGCGCGCGTGCCCAAGCCACCAAGCGCTCCAGCAGCACTTGGGCGCCATAAAGCACTTGCTGGGTGGTGTCGGCACGGGAAAACAAGTCCAGCCGCGCCTCGAAATAATCCGGCAGCGTCACCCAGGTATGGGCCTGCGGCGTGTCACCACACAGGGCGTCCACCTCCGCCAGCAGCGCCGGACCCAAGCGCCGCGACAGGCCCTCCCGCGGCAGCGCCCGCAAGTCGGCCACAGTTGACAAGCCCATCAACTGCAACTGCGTCCACTGCGCAGCCCCCGCGCTCAACAAGGCCAGTGGCGCTTGATCTATGCATTTTTTAATTTCTTTCGTTGAGAGCGTGCGCTCGCTATCTGACGAAACAGGAGCCACGGTCCACCGGGCGAACAGCGCCGCTGCACCCGCCGTGGGCGCCAGAGCCAGCCGCTGGGTGAAGCCCCAGTGGGCTGTGCTGGCCCGCAGTTGGTCCAGCAAACGCCGCAGCCCGCCCATGGCACGCTGCGTGGTGGAAACCTCCAGCAGCACGGTGGCCGTGTCGTGCAACGCCACCGAGGGTGTGAATTGCAGGGCCACATGCGCCAGCGCTTGCAAGGCTTCGGCTTCGCGTGCGGCGTCAGCCTGGCCCCTGATCAACTGGGGTACCAGGGCCAGGGCCGTAGCTCGCTTCATGCCCACTTGAAGCCCTTGCCGTGCGGCCTCTGCATTTACCGCCTCCACACGCGCACCGGCCATCAACGCCAGCGGCTGCAGCCGCTGGTCTGGCGGCAAGGTGGTGGCCCAAGCCTCCAGTGGCAAGGCCGGCAGGTGCAAGCCGATCCACAAGGCAGGCCTGTTTGCGGAAGCCAACGGTGCTGCCCCTCAGACCACGGCTTCGGACAGGCCCTGCAACGCTTCTGCAACCACCGCCGCTTCGGCTGCATCCGGCTGACCCGTTGGCAGCACCAAGGCCCGCACGGGGTGCACCCGATAGCGCCGTTGGGGCCGGTGGGGCCGGTCTACCGCTGCCAGCGGTGGCAAAGGCAAAGACAAGGCTTGCTGCAACGGCGGTCCCCGCCGCTTGAGCACCATGACGGAAAGACCATGGAGCCCATCGGGATGCAGCGCCAAGCGCAGCGGTGCGGGGCTGGGTTTGAGCCGCTCATCAATGCCGCGCAGCAAAAAAGCCGGGCCATCATGCGCCTGCGCTGCCAGTTGCAAGCGCCGCAGCGCATCGGCGCGCAGCCGGTCTGGCAACCAGGCCAGTACGGCGCCCGCATGGCCGCTGCGCAGGGCTTGTTCCAGCGCCCAAAGCACATCGGTTGCGGTCAGCAGGTGGCGGCGCGCCGCACCGCGTGGCCCTTCACGGCCATGCACCACCACCAAAGTCTGCGCAGGCAGGCCCAGTTGCTCCATCGCCCAGGCACAGGGTGTGGCGGGCGGGTCAAACAACATCACCGCACGTGCCGGGCCATGTTCACCACGTGCCGTGGCAGCCAAGGCGGTCGCCAGCAGCCTCATCTCACCCACACCGGGGTGTTTGAGCAGCAACTCCGTCAAAGCTTGGCGAGGCCATCCACCACCAGGCAACTGCCGGTCCAGTGCAGCCCAACCCGTGGGGATGGCGCGGTGCGCCTGCCGTCCCAACTGGTGGCCCAGCCAGACATCAGGGTGGATCAGCGCGGCGGCCGACGACGCATCAGGTAAAACAACAGACAGAGCGTCCATCGAAGCAACACAAGGCCTGCAGCGATGAAGCAGCCGCAGCGCCATCCAAGGGTGGGTGGCCCTTTAGAATACTGTATATTTATACAGCTGTGTTGCTTGAGCGGGCTTTGAATCTGGGGGCTGGTTCAGGCCGCACGCCGGCCGCGCAGGCGCTTGGCGGGCTCCACGTCCACCAGCACCGAACCCACCACTTTGGCCCCGATATCCGTCACCATGGCAGCAGCCTCCGCAAAAGCATCGGTACGCGTCAGGTTGGTGCGGGCCACGGCAATGGCGCCGCGTGTTGCGCGTGCCAGCAAGGTGGCATCAATACCCTCTTCCATGGCCGGGGTGTCAACAATCACCACGCTGAAAGCAGCGGCGCTTTGCTCCAAAACTCGCTGGAAAACCGGCCGTGCCAGCAGCTCTTGCGGGTTTGGGGGCAAGGGGCCCGATGGCAGCACAGCAAAGCCTTCCAGGCCTTTGACAAACTGCACCATGCCGTCTTGCACCTGCCCAGCCAACAAGTTGGACAGGCCAGCGCCGTTTTCCAGCTTGAAGTAGCGGTGCTGCGATGCATTGTGCAAATCGGCATCGATGAGCAAGGTGCGCTCACCTGCCTGTGCAAAAGAAACCGCCAAGTTGGCTGCGAGATAGCTGCGACCTTCGCCCCGGTGCGGACCCACCACGGCCAAGCAAGAGGTTTTGCCAGACTCATCGAACCAACGCAGCTTGAGCTGGCTGCGCAGGTTACGCAGGCGCTCACCTTCATTGCCAAAAGGCCGGTAAGCCACCACCACATCTTCGCTGATGGGCCGCGACGGGCCGCTGAGGAACGGGTAGTCAAACTGCAGCGACAGCGCAAACAGGATGTCGGCTTCGGTCAGCAGGCCCAACTTGATGCCAGCTTCACCAAAGCGGATACCGGCTTCCTTCTGAAACTCCAGAACACGCTCGGTGTCTTCCTGCTTCAGGCGCCCACTGTCCACCAGGATGGCGCCAATAGAGCGGTCCGGACCCTTGCCGTTGAATGTCGAATTGCTGAACATATTAGGAACCCTCGTTCATGGTCAAACGAGGTGCCGATTGCTGCTGCGGCGCAGGCAAGAGGCTGTTCGGCCGTGCGCCAACGCGCGGGAAGCTGGTGCCAGGTTTGGACGACAGAACGCCCAGAACCGGAACACCTTCGGCAACACCCAGGTCCTCCACACTGCGCACCCGGCGGTCCAGCATTTCCCAGATCACGGCACCTGCGATACCCAATGCCAAACCCAACAACACGGCCGCCACCCAGACGATGGTTGGCTTCGGGCTCTTGGGCTCCAGGGGTGCCACGGCGGGCGTCAAAACACGGGCCGAAGCGGTTTCAGCCTTAGATTCGAGGTCCACTTGGCTGCGACGCTGGTTGACAGTGTCAAAGGCACGTTGCGCAGCTTCCAGCTCTTTGATCAGCAAACCGCCTTCGTCACGCACCGTGCGCATATTGACGATGGTGCGCTTTTGCGCTTCCACCAGCGCACGCAATTCCCCCAACTTGGCTGACGCCACACGGTTGGTGCTGGCCGAACTGCCGCTGGCCAGACGCACTTCGCGGCTGAGTTGGTCGCGCAATTCTTTGACTTGCGCTTCCATCTGGATGCGCATCGGGTGGCTGGCGCCCAAAGTCAGGGAGGCCTCGGCCAATTTGCCTTCAGCCCCCGCCAGTTGGGCACGCAACGACGCCACAGCCGGGTTTTGAGACACGTCGGCAGAACCTTCGCTGCTGTTGCGTGCCACGCTGCTGGTTGCCGCCTGTTCAGCCAAGGCCGCCGCATAGGACGTCTCCAGACTGGCCATACGCGCACTTTCCTGGTCGTAGCGCTCGTTGGAAATAACGACACCACGTGAACGCTGAAAGGCCGCCACCTTGCTCTGTGCGGCCTCAAGCTCGTTGCGCAAGACCTTCAGGCGGTCCTCGAAGAAGCTCACGTTTTCCTTGGCCGGGCTGGTGCGCAGCTCGGTGCTGAGCTCGAGATAGGCTTTGGCAAAGGTATTGGCTGCTGTTGCGGCAAATTCCGGATCATTCGCCGCAAAGCTCAAGGTCAGAATCTGACTGCCCTTCAGCGAAGCCTCAGCCTTCAGGCTTTCCTGCAAATACTGGGCGTAGAAGGTTTCCAGGGGTAATTTACCCTCGGTTTTTTCACGCCATTTTTCTATCGCGCGCTGGCTCTTTTCCAGACCCATCATGCGAACGACACGCGAAGCCAGGCGGTCGCTCTTGATCACTTCAACCTGGGTCGCCAGAAAACCTGCCGAACCCAAGGCAGGCGCCAATGCCGACAGCAAGGGGTCTGTCTTCAGGTCGACCAAGATGGAGGTCGTGGCCACATAGTTGGGCTCCGCCTTCCACAGGTAGACGCTGGCGATGGCCAAAGTTGCTGCCAAGCTCAGCAGCAGCAGCCACCAGCGCATGCGCAGCACCAACAGGATCTGGCGATAGCTCATAAGGACTCCGGATCAGAACAGCGATTCGCGCACAAACACCACATCGTTGGGTTGAACGATGTCAGTCATCTTCGGCTCCAGGATCCGTACGGACCCATTGGCTTCCTTGCGGTGAATGCGCAAGCCCTTCTCCGTTCCACGCTGGTTCAGACCACCAGCGGTAGCCACCGCCTGCATGACCGTCATGTCGCGCTCCAGGCGCTGCGGGCCGGGTCGCTGCAATTCACCGTAGAGATAAATTTGCGGCTGGCGGTCGACCCAAAGCACGTCGCCATCGCGCAGCAGGATGTCATTGCCCCGTTGGCCGGCAGCGAACACGTTGGGCAGGTCGATGACCGTACGGTATGCGGCGCCATTGCGCGTGCCCACCACGGTGACCGATTCTCCACCCCCAATGGCAATTCCGCCAGCGGTCGCAATCAGATCGGTCAAACGCACTTCACCAGTTTCCAACGGATAACGGCCGGGTCGATTAACTTGCCCCAAAACCGAAACCTGGTTGCCGCGCACCTGCATCAAGGTAACTGTGACTTGCGGACGGTTGACAAACTTGCCGTCACGCAGACCATTGGTGATGCGCTCTTCAGCTTGGTTAACGGTCAGGCCAGCCAAATTGATGGAGCCCAGCAGCGGGTAAGAGACCGTGCCACTTTCGGTCAAACGCAGCTCAAGTGACAGGTCAGCGTTTTGATAAACAAACACGCGGATGGCGTCACCAGGTGCCAAGCGATACTGCGCCGTAGCAGCACCGGGCGCGGCCGCTTGTGCATGCGCAGGCGCCTGAACCAGCAGCGCAGCCAGCGCCAAACCCAAAGCAAACACGCCGTGGACGATCGAACGAAATTGCATATCAAACCTCATTTGAGACCCAAACCTTTGGTGATGGTTTTGCTGTCGAGCGAACCGGATGCGGCTGTCGACGGTGTTATCGGCAGGCTAGCCGCCCCCTGCAGTGCCGGTACTGCGCCTACAGCCGATGCGGCCACATCAGCCGCTGTGGGCGCAGCCGCAGGCGCAGCGCCCGCTGCTTTTGCGCCATCAGCGAACTTGCCGAGATAGGTAATTTCTGCCGAACCGCGCAAGGACTTCAGGTCTTGCGCAATCAGGCGCCGCTTCTGGTCATTGAACAAATACTGCTCAATGGCTGGCTGGGCTTGTTTCTCGTCCACGGCCTGGGGCTTTGCATTCAACAACACCAGCACGCTAGCACCCGTTGGTGTCGCGTTGAAGACACTCTGGCCATTGCTCATCCCACCCAAAGCCGGCAGCAGGTTCATCGGCAATTGCTCAGCGCCGCGGACCACTTGGTTGCCAGCATATTTGAGGCCATTGGCCTTCAAATAGTCAACAAACTCGTTGATGCTCTTCGACTTCTTGAGCACATCGCCCAAAACGCGCGCTTTGTCGGGCGTGGCCTCGATCGTGATTTCTTGAAGCTGGTAAACGCGCCGTTGCGCAAACAAAGCCGGATTGGCGTCGTAATATTTTTTGACCTCGGCTGCTGAGGGCTTGGGCGCGCCATCACCCACCCGCTCGAAGTAAGCGCGAGAGATGATTTCACGACGTGCAGCTTCCAACTGCGCCACCACGCGGGCGTCGCGGTCCAGCTTCTGGTCGGCGGCCTTTTGCAAAGCCAATTCCTGGTCGATCAGTCGCTCCAGAATTTGGCGACTGGCGGCATCCGCTTGCTCGGGGCGCAGCCCACGCTGCTGGGCCAGAAGAAAGTTGATCTGGTGCACCGTCAGCTCGGACTTGTTGACTCGTGCAACCGCCTGGCCGGCGGCCTTTTTGTCATCTTTCCCGCCCGAGCAGGCGCCCAACAATGCGGCAGCCACAACGACCGACAGCAAACCAACCGAGTGGCAGCGAGCAAAGCCCAGCCCACCTAAAACAGACATATGGAACTCCGATTTCCTAGAAGGATATGGCGCCACTCAGGCTTGATGTCGATGGAAATGACACCTTCCTCCACCCTTTTGGAGGCGCTCAGGCAGTTTAGCCAGGGCACCTGGAGTGCCAAGTCTGTCAAAGATGGGGGGTGAGGGCCCTAAAGTTCACGGCGCGCAGTCGTTTGCAACGGCACGCACATGCGTTTTGACCAGCGCTGACTCAGCACTTCACGCCCACGTGCAGCGCCACCAAGCCCGCCGTCAAGTTATGGACGTCAACGTGCCCGAAGCCAGCCTCTTTCATCAGCTGCTTGAGGCTGGCTTGGTCCGGGTGCATGCGAATGGACTCCGCCAGGTAGCGGTAACTGTCAGCGTCGCCGGCAACCAAACTGCCCACCCTGGGCAAGATGTTGAACGAATACCAGTCGTAAGCCGGCTTGAGCGGCGCAGCGATTTTTGAGAATTCCAGCACCAGCAAGCGACCACCTGGGCGCAGCACACGGTTCATTTCAGCCAACGCCTGGTCCTTATGCGTCATGTTGCGCAAGCCAAAAGCCACGCAAACCACATCAAAGCTGGCGTCTGAAAACGGCAGCTTTTCTGCGTCACACGCCGTTGTCGGAAGCGCCAAACCTTCGTCGATGAGGCGGTCGCGGCCAACCTTGAGCATGGCCAAGTTGATATCGGTGTGCACCACCACGCCCTGGGCGCCCGCCGCCCGTGCAAAAGCACGCGTAAGGTCGCCTGTGCCCGCCGCCAGGTCCAACACCCGGTCGCCCGGGCGCACACGAGCGACAGAAACGGTATAGGCCTTCCAGACACGGTGCAGACCCATGGACATCAAATCGTTCATGACGTCATAGCGCGGCGCCACCGAGTCGAACACCTGGCGCACACGGCCGGCCTTTTCGGCTTCGTCTACCGTTTCAAAACCGAAATGGGTTTGGCTCACCGTTGTTCTCCATAAACGTCAAGACTGACACACGAGGCTCAATGGTGCGAGCAACTGCCACCACCTGCGGCGGCAGTCATCGGTTCATTGCGGTCTTTGCCGGCCTGGGCCAGGCGGTCCAAGTAGTTCTGCCAAAGCTCTTCCTGGCGCGAACCCAGATCGTACAAATAGGTCCACGAGAAGATGCCGCTTTCATGACCGTCGCTGAACGTCGGTTGAATGGCGTAATGGCCCACAGCCTCCACGCCGTTGATACCCACGTCGCGCTTACCGGTTTGCAGAACTTCTTGGCCGGGCCCATGGCCTTGAACTTCAGCAGAAGGCGAAAAAACGCGCAGCATCTCAAACGGGATGCGAAACAATGCGCCATCGTCAAAACCAATTTCCAGCACACGCGACGTTTGGTGCACCGTGACCGTGGTTGGTTGCCGTTGAACTGAAGTGCTGGACATTTTCAGGCTCTCCTTGACTGCAATACAACTTAGACCAATACCCGCTCGATACCGCCCCGATTGGCCTTGGCCACATAGTCTTCCAACCAGTTGGAACCGAGCAGCTTGCGCGCCATTTCAACCACGATGTAGTCGGCTTCAAGCAAGCCCGTGGACATGTCGTCCTGGTAACGACTCAAGCCTTGCAGGCAACTGGGGCAGCTGGTCAAAATTTTCACGTCAGCAGATTCGCTTACAGCGCCAGACGCCCGTAGGGCCGCTTCACCTTTGCGCAACTCTTCTTCTTTGCGAAAACGCACCTGCGTGCTGATGTCCGGCCGCGTAACGCCCAAGGTGCCACTTTCGCCGCAGCAGCGCTCACTCTTGATTACAGCGGGGCCAACCAGCGCCTTGACCGTGAGCATCGGATCTTGCAGCTTCATCGGGCTGTGGCAGGGGTCGTGGTACAGGTAAGCCGCGCCCGAAGCTTGCGGCAGCGTCAGGTTCTTTTCCAGCAAG
Organism: Rubrivivax sp.; assembly: GCA_965249635.1. GTDB lineage: Bacteria > Pseudomonadota > Gammaproteobacteria > Burkholderiales > Burkholderiaceae_C > Rubrivivax. The sequence continues at coordinate 3,256,298 of OZ252249.1, forward strand.
TATTCGTGGATGTCGATGATGCGGCACCCTGGGAAGATGTCCTCGAATTTGTAGCCCTGCAATTGGTCATAACAAGTGCCACAGGACACCACAACGGTCTTGATGTCCAGGTAGTTCAGCGTATTGGCCACCCGGTGGAAGAGCACACGGTTGTCCGTGATCATCTGCTCGGCCTTGCTGAACTGGCCCGAGCCGCGCTGCGGGTAGCCGCAGCACAAGTAGCCTGGCGGCAGCACGGTTTGAACACCCGCGTGCCACAGCATCGCCTGGGTCGCCAAGCCCACTTGGCTGAACAGCCGCTCAGAGCCACAGCCGGGGAAATAGAAGACCGCTTCGCTTTCAGGTGTCGTGGCCTTCGGGTCGCGAATGATGGGCACGATGTTGCGGTCTTCAATATCCAACAAAGCACGTGATGTTCGTTTGGGCAAACCACCCGGCAGCTTCTTGTTGATGAAGTGAATGACCTGCTCTTTGATCGGCGCCGGGCCGAGCGTGGCGGGCGGCGCTGACGTCTGCCGCCGCGCTGCCAGCTTGAGCACATCGGCAACAAGGCGCTGCACCTTGAAACCAATGCCCACCATCAGGCTGCGAACCACCTTGATGGTTTGGGGGTTGGTGGCATTGAGCATCAACATCGCCGCTGCGTTGCCCGGCCGGAAACTCTTCTTGCCCATCTTGCGCAACAGGTTGCGCATGTTCATCGTCACATCGCCAAAGTCGATATTGACGGGGCAAGGCGACAAGCACTTGTGGCACACCGTGCAGTGGTCGGCCACGTCTTCAAAGTCTTCCCAGTGCTGCACGCTGATGCCGCGGCGCGTTTGCTCTTCGTAGAGGAACGCCTCGATGAGCAGCGAGGTCGCCAGAATCTTGTTACGCGGGCTGTACAGCAAATTGGCACGCGGCACATGGGTGGCACAGACCGGCTTGCACTTGCCGCAGCGCAGGCAGTCTTTGATGCTGTCGCTGATAGCGCCAATTTCACTGCGCTGCATGATCAGTGATTCATGACCCATCAAGCCAAAGCTGGGTGTGTACGCCGCGCTGAGATCCGAGGGATGGTTCCCCGCACTGCACCGCCGCAACAGCTTGCCTTTGTTGAAGCGGCCCTCGGGGTCGATGCGGGCTTTGTAGTCAGCGAAGGACTTCAGTTCCTCATCGCTGAGAAACTCCAGCTTGGTGATGCCGATGCCGTGTTCGCCGCTGATCACACCGCCCAGCCGCCGTGCCAAAGCCATGATGCGCGCGACCGCTTCATGCGCCGTTTGCAGCATGGCGTAGTTGTCGCTGTTGACGGGGATGTTGGTGTGCACATTGCCGTCACCGGCATGCATGTGCAGCGCCACCCACACGCGTCCGCGAAGCACCTGCTGGTGCAGGCGCCGGCATTCATCGAGCAAAGGAACAAACGCAGCCCCAGCAAAGAGGCTTTGCAAAGGCACTAAAACCTGCTGCTTCCACGACGCACGCAGGCGCCAGTCTTGAAGCTGCGCGAAATAGGTTTCATTTGAGCCCGCCTGCACCACATCAAGGCCTTGAAGCCAGGCAGACCATTCGCCGCGCACCTGGCGCAGCAGCGCTTGGGTCTGCACGACGCGGTCTCCAAGCAATTCGGCGCTGGGGATGTCGCCGGCATCGTCACTCTTGCCCAGCGGCAATTGCCCCCGCTCGAAGAAGGCTTCCAAGGTGTACAACAATTCGAGCTTGTTGCGCAACGACAGCTCGATATTGATACGCTCGATGCCTTCGGTGTACTCGCCCATCCGCTCCAGCGGAATCACAACGTCTTCATTGATCTTGAAGGCATTGGTGTGCCGGGCAATGGCTGCCGTGCGCTTGCGGTCCAGCCAGAATTTTTTGCGCGCGTCGGCACTGACGGCTACAAAGCCTTCGCCGCCGCGCGAGTTGGCGATGCGCACCACTTCGCTCGTGGCGCGGGCCACCACATCAGCGTCGTCACCCACGATGTCGCCCACCAGCACCATTTTGGGCAGACCGCTGCCACCAACAACCCGCTTGCTCTTGGTGGCGTATCCCACGGCCTTGAGGTAGCGGTCGTCCAGATGCTCCAGGCCCGCCAATAACGCGCCACCGGGCTTTTTGGCTTCAGCGAACAGAAAGTCTTTGATCTCGACAATGCTGGGCACGGCATCTTTGGCATTGCCAAAAAACTCCAGGCAAACCGTGCGCGTGTGCACCGGCATGCGGTGCACGATCCAGCGCGCGCTGGTGATCAGGCCGTCGCAGCCTTCTTTCTGAATACCGGGCAGGCCTGCTAAAAACTTATCTGTGACGTCTTTGCCAAGACCTTCTTTGCGGAAGACGCGCCCTGGAATATCCAAGCGCTCGGTGCGCTCCAGCTTCAGGCCGCTTGCGTCAAAATATTTCAGCTCGAAGCTGGCCGTTTCTACATCGTGAATCTTGCCCAGGTTGTGGTTCAGGCGCACCACTTCCAGCCATTTGGCTTGTGGCGTCACCATCTTCCAGCTGGCCAAGTTGTCCAGCGCAGTACCCCAGAGCACGGCCTTTTTGCCGCCCGCATTCATGGCGATATTGCCGCCGATGCAACTGGCCTCGGCTGACGTGGGGTCCACGGCAAATACATGCCCGGCGCGCTCGGCGGCGTCTGCCACCCGCTGCGTCACCACACCGGCTTCGCTGTAGACGGTGGCTACCGGATTCACCAAGCCGGGCAGCTGGACCATCTCCACCTCGCTCATGGCTTCGAGCTTCTCGGTGTTGATCACGGCACTCAACCAGGTCAGCGGAATGGCGCCGCCGGTGTAGCCCGTGCCGCCGCCACGCGGCACGATCGTCAGGCCTAGGTCTATGCAACCCTGCACCAGGCCCGCCATTTCGCGCTCGGTGTCGGGCGTCAAAACAACGAAGGGGTATTCGACGCGCCAGTCAGTGGCGTCCGTGACGTGCGACACGCGACTCAAGCCATCAAATTTGATGTTGTCCTTTGCCGTGCAACGGCCCAGCACTTTGCGCGCGCGTTTGCGCAGCTCCACGGTTTCGCGGAACTGACCTGCAAATTGCTCAACACAGTCTCTTGCCAAAGCCAGGAGTTCGCTCACCAGCGTGTCGCGTTGCGCGTCGACATCTGGAGTCCGGCGTTTTTCGACTTCGCCCAGGCGGTGGTGCAAAGCGTCCACCAGCATCTGCCGGCGCTGCGGGTTGGCCAGCAGATCGTCTTCAAGGTAAGGGTTGCGGCGCACCACCCAGATGTCGCCCAGCACTTCATAGAGCATGCGCGCAGACCGTCCCGTGCGCCGCTCTTCGCGAAGCTGGTCGAGCAAATGCCAGGCGCGTGCACCCAGCAACCGGATCACGATTTCGCGATCGGAGAACGAGGTGTAGTTGTACGGAATCTCTCGCAGACGCAGCTGGGCGCTTGCGTCTGCACCAAGGGACGACGTGGTCGCTTGGGGTAACGGGGCGTTCATAGGCTTCTTGGGTTAACCATGATCCTACCGCAGCAGCCCATTTCCCCTGAAAAGCCCGGTCTCAAAGGGAAACTCCCGTTCCAAGTGGCGGCGAACCGTGCCACAACGCAGGGCATCACAGTTCCGACATGTGGGCGCGGCACAATGATTTGTGCATTGGCTTTGAAAATTGAGGAGAAATGATGTCGATACAAAAGACTTTGGCGATCACTTTGCTGGCCACAGCCGGCTCCACCGCTATGGCGCAGGTCGAGATTCAGTGGTGGCACTCGATGACCGCCGTCAACAACGAATGGGTTAACAGCCTCGCCAAGCAATTCAACGAAGGCCAGAAGACCTACAAGGTCACGCCGATTTACAAAGGCAGCTATGACGAGTCAATGACGGCAGCCATCGCCGCATTCAGGGCCGGCAAGGCGCCGCACATCCTGCAGGTCTTCGAGGTCGGTACGGCCACGATGATGGCCAGTAAAGGCGCCATCGTGCCGGCAGGCAAAGTGATGGCCGATGCAGGGAAGAAATTTGACCCCAACGCCTATATTTCAGCCGTTTCGGGCTACTACACAGCACCCAACGGGCAAATGCTGAGCTTCCCGCTGAACAGCTCGACCACCGTTTTCTATTTCAACAAGGACGCGTTCAAGGCTGCCGGCCTGGACACCGACAAGCCGCCAACCACATGGCCCGAAGTGGCGCTCGCTGCGGCCAAGCTCAAGGCCAGTGGCCACAAGTGCCCCTTGACCATTGCCTGGCAAGGCTGGACCCAGCTCGAAAGCTTCTCGGCTTGGCACAACGTCGAATTCGCAAGCAAGTCCAACGGGCTGGGCGGCATGGACGCACGGCTGAAGATCGACTCACCGCTGCACGTTCGCCACATCGAAAACCTGGGCAATATGGCCAAACAAGGCCTGTTCGTCTACAAGGGACGCCGCAACGTACCCGAGCCGTCATTCGTTTCCGGCGAGTGCGCCATGATCACCACCTCGTCCGGTTTCCGCGGCAATGTCGCCAAGAACGCCAAATTCGCTTGGGGCATGGGTGCCCTGCCCTATTACCCCGACGTGGCTGGCGCGCCGCAGAACACCGTCATCGGCGGAGCCAGCTTATGGACGCTGGCCGGCAAAAAGTCCGAAGAATACAAAGGTGTGGCCGAATTTTTCGAGTTTCTTTCCAAGCCCGATATCCAATCTGAGAGCCACAAGTTGACCGGCTACCTGCCCATCACCAACGCGGCTTACCAATTGACGGAGAAGTCGGGCTACTACAAGCAGAACCCGGGCGCGGATGTCGCACCCAACCAGATGATCAAGAAGGTCACAGACAAATCACGGGGCATTCGCCTGGGCAACCACGTGCAGGTTCGCGACGTGTGCGACGAAGAGCTCGAACAAGTCTGGGCGGGCAAAAAAGGGGCCAAAGAAGCACTGGATACTGCAGTCAAGCGCAGCAACGATCTGCTCGAGCGCTTCCAGAAGGCCAACAAGGGCTGATGCTGCGCCCTTGCACTGTGGCGATGGTTGAATTCCCGCTGCCGCGCTGCTGGCAGCAGGGCAAGCTCGCTTAGGCGCGGCGCGCATGTCCGCCGAAAAGCGCGTCGCCTTTCGTTCCAGCTGGCTGCCCTGGGTGCTACTCGCACCGCAGGTGTTTGTCATCGTCGTCTTCTTCTTCTGGCCAGCGGGGCAGGCGTTGCTGCAGTCGTTCCAGCAGTCGGATGCTTTTGGCACGTCGGTCGAGTGGATCGGGCTGGAAAACTTCGACAACCTGATCAAGGACGAAACTTACCTGGCCTCATTCAAAACCACGGCAGTCTTTTCGTTGCTGGTGGCAACAATCGGCATTTGTTTGTCGCTCCTGTTCGCGGTGTTTGCCGACCGCGTGGTCCATGGCGCCGCGTTCTACAAGACCTTGCTGATCTGGCCGTACGCGGTGGCACCTGCCGTTGCCGGCGTGTTGTGGTTGTTCCTGTTTGCGCCCGGCATGGGCCTGGTTTCGTATGCGCTGGGCCGCGTCGGTTTCGAGTGGAACCACCTGCTCAACAGCACGCACGCCATGACACTGGTGGTCATGGCCGCCGTCTGGAAGCAAATTTCCTACAACTTCCTGTTTTTCCTGGCGGGTTTGCAATCCATCCCTCGCTCTTTGCTTGAAGCTGCAGCCATCGACGGCGCGTCACCTTGGCGGCGTTTCTGGACCATCGTTTTTCCCTTGCTGTCACCCACCACCTTCTTCCTGCTGGTCATGAATGTTGTCTACGCCTTCTTTGACACGTTTGCCATCATCGACGCCGCCACGCGCGGCGGGCCGGGCAAGGACACAGCCATCCTGGTCTACAAGGTCTACTACGACGGCTTCAAGGCTTTGGACTTGGGTGGCTCGGCAGCGCAATCGGTTGTCTTGATGGCCATCGTCATTGCGTTGACCGTTGTGCAGTTCCGCTTCGTCGAGAAAAAAGTGAACTACTGAGCAGGCTGTATGCGCAATGGTTGAACGCAAACCCTGGTTGAACGCGCTGTCGCATCTGGTGCTGGTGCTGGGCGTACTGATCGTGGCCTTTCCGGTCTACGTGACCTTCATCGCATCCACGCATTCAACCGACCGCATCGTTCAAACACCCATGCCTTTGACGCCAGGCGATCAGCTGGTGGAGAACTACACCAAAGCGCTAACGGGTGAGCGCACGGGTCCCGGCACCAAGGTCGCCGTCGGCCGCATGATGACCGTGAGCTTGATTTCCGCTCTGATCATTGCCTTCGGCAAGATCGTGATCTCACTCTTGTCGGCCTTTGCCATTGTCTATTTCCGCTTTCCCTTTCGGCAGGTGTTCTTCTGGGCCATATTCGTGACGCTGATGTTGCCTGTTGAGGTTCGCATCGGGCCGACCTACAAGGTGGTCAGCGACCTGGGCATGCTCAACAGCTATGCCGGTCTGACCGTGCCACTGATTGCCTCGGCCACCGCTACGTTTCTGTTCCGCCAGTTTTTTCTCACCGTGCCCGACGAGTTGGTGGAAGCCGCGCGCATCGATGGTGCCGGCCCGATGCGCTTCTTCAAAGACGTGCTGCTGCCGCTGTCGACCACTAGCATCGCAGCGCTGTTTGTCATTCAGTTCATCTATGGCTGGAACCAGTACCTGTGGCCGCTTCTCGTGACCACCGACGAACAGATGTACCCCGTCGTGATCGGCATCAAACGCATGATCTCGGACGGCGACGCCACAAACGACTGGGCCACCATCATGGCCACCGCCATGCTGGCGATGATTCCACCGGCGTTGGTGGTCATGCTGATGCAAAAGTGGTTTGTCAAAGGCCTGGTGGATACCGAGAAATAAAGCATGGGCGCTATTTCATTACGCAATGTCGAAAAAACCTACGGCCGTGGCGCCAAGGCCGTTCATGTGATCCACGGCGTGAGCGCCGACATCAGCGACGGTGAATTCATCGTCATCGTTGGCCCCAGTGGTTGCGGCAAGAGCACGCTGCTGCGCATGGTGGCCGGGTTGGAGGAAATCACGGTTGGCGAAATTTCCATCGGTGGGCGCGTCGTCAACGAGCTGGAGCCCGCAGAGCGCGATATCGCTATGGTGTTTCAGAACTACGCCCTGTACCCGCACATGAGCGTGTATGACAACATGGCCTACGGCTTGAAGATCGCCAAGGTGCCTAAGTCGCAAATTGATGAGCGCGTGAACAAGGCCGCGCGCATTCTCGAGCTGGGTGCTCTGCTGGAGCGCAAACCGCGTCAACTGTCCGGTGGCCAGCGCCAGCGGGTGGCCATGGGCCGGGCCATCGTTCGGCAGCCGGCGGTCTTTCTGTTCGACGAACCGCTGTCGAATCTGGACGCCAAGCTGCGGGCGCAAACCCGCATCGAGATTCAAAAGCTGCACCGCGAATTGGGCATCACCTCGTTGTTTGTCACGCACGATCAAGTTGAGGCAATGACTTTGGCACAACGCATGATCGTCATGAACGGCGGCCGCGTGGAACAAATGGGCAGCCCGGACGAGGTTTACCAGCGGCCCGCCACCACCTTTGTCGCGGGCTTCATTGGCGCGCCGCCGATGAACTTGATTCAAGGCCATGCCGACGGTGCGCGCTTTACCGTCAAAGGCGGCGATGTACTGGAGTTGCCGCAGGCACCACCGCGCAGCGGCTCACTCACGCTGGGCCTGCGGCCTGAGCATGCCGGTGTGGAAGACGATTCGGCCAGCATCCGCTGGCCTTTGGTGGTAGACGTGGTCGAAACCTTGGGCGCCGAACGTCTGGTCTACGGCAAGCTGGGGCAAGCCCCTTTCACCCTGCGCATCGACGGCACGTTGCCGGCGCCGGCTGCGGGCTCCATCGTCACCCTGCGCGTCAGGCCGCAGCGGCTGCATTGGTTTGACGAAGCCGGGCGGCGGGTTGAGGGTGCGACCAACAGCTAACCCATAACATACGCCAACATCTCATGCGCACACCCGGGGCTCAAGATTGGCCGCTGCCGCTGTGGATCGCGCACCGGGGTGCGGGCAAATTGGCGCCTGAGAATACGCTGGCAGCCTTTCGCGCTGGCGCGGCGCACGGCTACCGGGCGTTTGAATGCGACGTCAAACTCAGCGCCGATGACCAAGCCTTTTTGTTGCACGACAGCACTTTAGAGCGCACAAGTTCCGGCTCCGGCACGGCTGGGCAGCTGTCGTGGGATGAACTGTCTCGCCTGGACGCCGGTTCATGGCACAGCCGCGCTTATGCCGGTGAACCCGTCCCCAGCCTTGAAGCGATTGCCCGGTTTGTTCAAGCCAATGGCTTTGCGCTGAATATCGAAATCAAACCCACTCCGGGCAGTGATCAACATACCGGTGAAGTGGTGGGCGCAGAGGCCGCACGCCTGTGGCAGGGCTCACCCGCTGGCTTGATGTTCAGTTCCTTCCGGCCCGAAGCCTTGAGGGGTGCAAAGGCCACCGCCGCACACATACCCAGAGCGCTGCTGCTGGACACACTGTGGCCTGGCTGGTGGGACGAGGCACAACAACTCGGTTGCGGCGCCATCGTGACCAACTACAACGTCATGAGCGCCGCATTGTTAGAGCAAGTCCACGCAGCGGGCATGCGTGCTTTGGTCTACACCGTCAACGACCCCGCGCCGGCTGCGTGGCTGCTCAAACTGGGCATCGACGGCATCATCACGGATGCAGTGGATCGATTTCAACCGGCTGCGGTTTAGGAAGCTGCTGCACCGCCCGAATGACCGGGTGACGCCAAGCCAATGCGGCCACCGCCAGGGCACCGAGGCCGGCAACCGCCAGTGAGGCGCGCAGGTCCACATGCTCACCCAACCATCCACCGAGCAAAGCACCGGGCCCGGCGGGCAGCAACATCAGCCAGCGCATGGTGCTGGTCATGCGCCCCAGCAGCGGTGCAGGAGTCACAGCCTGGCGCAGCGCCAAAAAATTGATGAAGGTGAGTACGGCGCCAAACCCGAAAAAAAACAACATCAACGTGAACACCCAGGGCCCGCCTGGACCCGAAGGCGCAAGGCTCGCCAAGACCCAACCGGTGCCCGAGACAGCCAAACCGACAATCAAGGACGGCCCCACACCCAGCGCCGAAGAAATTCGTTTGCCCAAGACGCTGGCCAGCACCGTGCCCAATCCCAAGCCGATGAAACTCAAGCCCACGTCAGACTCGCTCATGCCCAAAGTGCGTGTGGCAAACAAGATCTGCACCACCACCGCGCAGTAGTGGCACATCTGCCACAGGCCCATGGTGAAGGCCATCGCTACCAACAACGGTGTGTCACGAACGAAGCGCAACCCGGCTTTTAATTCCAGTAAAAAGGCAGCATCTGGCCGTTCGCGCAGCTGTTCCGTCACTTGAATACCGCGCAGCACCCACACCGAACACAACAGTGCAAACGCGTCGATCAACAAGGCCACCGGCGCGCTGACCGCTTTGATGAGCGCACCGGCCAGCCCGGGCCCGACGACTTCAGTGCTCGAACTGGCCAGGGCATTTTTTGCATGCGCCTCCACCAGCCGCTCGCGCGGCACCACTTGCGTCAGCACGATTTGCGCTGCCGTGCCCGCCACCACGTGAACACAGCCCAGCACAAAGCCCACGGCATACATCCAGCCCATGTTCAACCAACCCAACCACCAGGCCAGCGGCACGGTGGCCAAGGCCACCGCGAGCAACGCTTCGCCGGCCACATAGACGGGCAGCTTGCGCACACGGTCCAACCACACGCCTGATGGCAGCGACAAGAGCACAAAGGGCAACAGCTCAAACGCCGTGAGCAAGCCCATCTGGGTCGGGCTGGCCTTGAGCAATACGGCTGCCGTGAGTGGCAAAGCCAACATGCTGACCTGCCCACCCAGCGAGCTGATCAGGATGGACGTGAAGAGCCGGCGGTACAGCCGGTCACGGAGCAGGTCGTCAGGCGGCAGGCGCCATCCCTCGCCGAGAAGCCGCGCCAGGGCGTGCGGGGTGCGGCGTTCAGGGCGCCGTTGATTTACGGGGTTGGACTTTTCAGTGCCCACTCAACTGCGGTAATCGGCGTTGATGGTGACGTAGTCATGCGAGAGATCACAGGTCCACACCGTCGCATGTGCAGCGCCGCGGTGCAGATTCAATCGCACAGTGATTTCGGATTGCTTCATCACGCGTTGACCGTCCTCTTCGCGATAGGCCGCGTGACGGCCACCGCGTGTGACCACGTGAACGTCGTCCAGGTACATATCGATCAGGCTTTGGTCAAGGTCATTGATGCCGGCATAGCCCACCGCTGCCAAGATACGCCCCAGGTTGGGGTCGCTGGCAAAAAAGGCCGTTTTGACCAAAGGTGAGTGCGCGATGGCATAAGCCGCCAAGCGGCACTCTTCTACATTGCGTCCGCCGTCAATCTGCACCGTGATGAATTTGGTGGCGCCCTCACCGTCCCTGACGATGGACTGCGCCAACTGCTGTGATATGGCGACCACGGCATCGCGCAACGCGCGCCCATCCGCCGATTCCAAGGACTGAATTGGCGCATGCCCGGCCTGCCCGGTGGCCATCAGGACAAACGAGTCATTGGTCGACGTGTCGCCATCGATCGTGATGCGGTTGAAGCTCAAGTCGGCCGCTTCGGACACCAAAGTCTGCAACAAACCCGGCGCCACAGACGCATCGGTGGCGACAAATCCCAGCATGGTCGCCATGTTGGGCTTGATCATGCCCGCGCCTTTGGAGATGCCGGTCACCGTGACCGCAACGCCGCCAATGGACACGCGCATCGACGCCGCTTTGGGCAGCGTGTCCGTGGTCATGATGCCGTGCGCTGCGTCCAGCCACCGCGCAGGCGCCAGACCGGCGAGTGCCGCCGGCAGCCCAGCCACCACACGGTCCACCGGCAGGGTTTCCATGATCACGCCGGTTGAGAAAGGCAAGATCTGCTGCGCACCGACACCCATGAGACCCGCCAGGGCGTCGCAAGTCTTTACTGCCCGCGCAAGACCATCGGCGCCGGTGCCGGCATTGGCGTTACCGGTGTTGACAACCAAGGCGCGTATGCCTGCGCCCACCGCCAAGTGCTGCTTGCACAACTGCACCGGTGCTGCACAAAAGCGATTCTTGGTGAACACGCCTGCCACTTGCGAACCTTCAACCAATTCAAAGACCACCAAGTCGCGCTTGTTGGCCTTTCGAATACCGGCTTCGGTGACACCAATGCGCACCCCGGGCACTGGAAACAGACTGCTTGCAAGTGGAGCAACGAGATTGACAGGCATGGCACAAACGGGCTCAACAAGGAGGCCCCGAGTGTAGGTGACCAAGCCGGCTCAGAGCTCAGCTCAAGAACCCACCGGAACTGCTGGTTTGGCCATGGCAGACTTGCAGCAACATGCGAAATTCTGTCTTCGGGATCATCATGCTCACGCTCCTGCCCGTGCTGAGCCCTGCACCTGCGTTTGCCAACACTGCCATGCCCTTACCCACCAAGGCCAGCTCAGCGGTCGCACCTGTCCCGGCAGCGCGCCTGTTCATTTCTGGTCACAGCCTGACCGCGCAGCCGCTTCCTGACTACATGGCGCGCGTCGCGCAAAGCTTGGGCAGACCCTTGGACTGGGAGCGCCAGCACATGGGAGGCTCCTCCATCAAAGACCGCACACGCGGCCCCGGTGCAGCCAGCGGTTGGGCCGGGTTCAAGATGGGCGAGAACCGCGTCGGAAGTGGCCTTGACGTGGCAGCCGAGTTGAAAGGCCGAGCCTACGACTCGCTGCTGATCACCGAACAGCACGGCGTCCTTGACTCGCTGGTCTGGCACGACACGGTACGCCACTTGCGCCACTACCATGACCGCTTCATCAGCGGCAATGCGCTCGGCCGCAGCTTCTTCTACGAACCGTGGCTGGGCATTCCAGGTGGTACTGATATCAAACGTTGGATGTCGTACGAGCGTCACGCGGCGCCTGTGTGGCAGTGCATCACCGCGCGCATCAACCGCTCACTCCAAGCTCAGGGCCGCAGTGACCGCATCACATCGCTGCCGGCGAGTTTGGCCTTGGTCGAATTGGTGGACCGCGCCACGACAGGCGACGGCTTGCCGGGCATCAGTGCGGCCAGCCCGGCTGACACCATCAAGCGACTATTCAGCGACGACGTGCACCTGACCAACTTGGCGTTCTATTACATCGCCTTGGTGGCACACGGGATCATCTTTGAGCAATCACCTCAAGGCGCCTGGGCGCCGGCAGAAGTGAGCCCTGTGCAAGCGGCCACACTTCAGCAAATCGCGAGTGACTTCGTCAGCCAGCATCGCGCGACGTTTCAGCCGCCCACAGTGCAGGCGTGCGCGGCCCAGCTCAATGGGTCTTTTCGTGGGCTATATTTCGACTTCCGTCGAGCCGGCTATGGGGCTGACACATCCAGCGTGTCGCTGACACAAACTTGGCGTCGCCTGAAGAGTGAAGCGAATCTGCGGTGGCACCTGATGCGCCACGACCCACTGTCTTGGGACGTTAGCGACGCCAGTGACACCAGCTACTGGTTCCCGCTCCCCTGACCTTCATCCAGAGAGGCTGAAGCAGCGGCGATTCAGCCGCAGCCAGCGGTTCAGGCCAGCCGGCCGTGGCACTGCTTGTATTTTTTCCCACTGCCGCATGGGCAAGGATCATTGCGCCCGACACGCGGCACGTCGGCCACTGCGGTGGTCGGGTCAGTTTCCGCGCTCACACTGCCGTCTTCGTTGGGGTGCGTGTATGTGACGTTGCTGACGTGGCTGGCGCGCTCTTCAATGGCCTCGGCAGCCTGCGCAACCTCTTCTTGCGTCTGCACGCGCACGGTCATCAGGATGCGCGTCACTTCCATTTTTACGACGTCGAGCAACTGGCCAAACAGCTCGAACGCTTCGCGCTTGTATTCCTGCTTTGGATTCTTCTGCGCATAGCCGCGCAGGTGAATGCCCTGGCGTAGGTAGTCAAGCGCGGCCAAGTGCTCGCGCCAATGCGAGTCGATGCTCTGCAAGAGCACCATGCGCATGAAAGGCGTGAACTGCTCGATGCCCACCAAATCGAGTTTGGCCTGAAACGCGGTGTCGGCTTGAACGGTCACCTTTTCCAGAATGTCTTCGTCGGTGAATGTCGCGCTGCTTTCAACGGCTGCCCGCAGCGGCACGTCCAGCTTCCATTCTTCAGCCAGCGCCTTTTCAAGGCCGGGCAAGTCCCACTGCTCTTCCAGGCTCTCTGCCGGCACATAGGTGCGCACGACATCGGTCAACGCGCTGCGGCGCAGGTTACCGATTTGCTCAGCCAAGGTACTGGCCTCAAGAATGTCATTGCGCTGCTGGTAGATCACCTTGCGCTGATCGTTGGAAACGTCGTCGTACTCCAACAACTGCTTGCGCACGTCGAAGTTGCGCGCTTCCACCTTGCGCTGCGCGCCTTCGATACTGCGCGTGACGATCCCTGCCTCAATAGCCTCGCCTTCGGGCATCTTCAGCCGGTCCATGATGGCGCGCACGCGGTCGCCCGCAAAGATGCGCATCAAGGGGTCGTCGAGCGAGAGGTAGAAGCGCGAGGAACCGGGGTCACCTTGCCGGCCCGAGCGGCCACGCAATTGGTTGTCGATGCGGCGGCTCTCGTGTCGTTCGGTCGCAATGATGCGCAGGCCACCAACCTGTTTGACCTGCTCGTGCAGCCCCTGCCATTCATCGCGCAGCTTTTGAGCGCCAGCGCTTCGCTGGGCATCGCTCAAACTGACGTCGGCATCCAGAAACTGGGTTTGCTTTTCAACGTTGCCACCCAGCACGATGTCTGTGCCGCGACCGGCCATGTTGGTGGCAATGGTGATCACACCGGGGCGACCCGCCTGAGCCACGATTTCGGCCTCTTTGGCATGCTGCTTGGCGTTCAAAACCTGGTGTGGAAGCTGGGCCTTGGTCAGCAGTTCCGATACCAGTTCAGAGTTTTCAATCGAAGTTGTGCCCACCAGCACCGGCTGGCCGCGCTCGTGGCAGTCGCGAATATCGGCCACCACCGCGTCGTACTTTTCTTTCGAGGTCTTGTAGATCAGGTCCAGTTCGTCTTTGCGGACCGTGGGCTTGTTGGGCGGTATGACAACCGTCTCAAGGCCATAAATCTCTTGAAACTCGTAGGCCTCGGTATCGGCCGTCCCGGTCATGCCCGACAACTTCCCGTACAAACGGAAATAGTTCTGGAAGGTCACCGAAGCCATCGTCTGGTTTTCGGCTTGGATCTGCACCCGCTCTTTGGCTTCAACAGCCTGGTGCAGGCCATCGCTCCAGCGGCGCCCGGTCATCAAGCGCCCGGTAAATTCGTCGACGATGATGACTTCACCGTTTTGCACCACATAGTGCTGGTCACGGTGGTACAGATTGCGCGCACGCAAGGCAGCGTACACGTGGTGCATCAAGGCGATGTTGGACGGGTCGTACAGGCTTGCGCCTTCGGCCAGCAGGCCATTGGCGGAGAGCATCTTCTCCGCGCTTTCATGGCCGCCCTCGGTCAGAAAAATCTGGTGCTGCTTCTCGTCAATGGTGAAGTCGCCCGCCTCAATCACGCCCTCGCCGGTGCGCGGGTCGGCTTCGCCCACCTGCTTCTTGAGAAAGGGCACGATGCTGTCGATCTTGACGTACAGGTCGGTGTGGTCTTCAGCTTGGCCGCTGATGATCAAGGGCGTGCGCGCCTCGTCGATCAGGATCGAATCCACTTCGTCAACAATGGCGTAGTGCTGGCCACGCGCCATCACGCGGTCGGCCACCTCGTAAACCATGTTGTCGCGCAGGTAGTCGAAGCCAAATTCGTTGTTGGTGCCGTAGGTGACATCGGCCGCGAATGCTTGCTGCTTCTCTTCACGCCCCATGCCGGGCACGTTGACGCCAACGGTCAGACCCATGAAACCGTACAGACGGCCCATCCATTCGGCATCGCGCCGGGCCAAATAGTCATTGACTGTGACCACGTGAACGCCTTTGCCAGCCAAAGCATTCAGGTAAACAGGCAGCGTGGCCATGAGGGTTTTGCCCTCACCGGTACGCATTTCGGCAATCTTGCCTTGGTGCAGCGACAAGCCGCCCATGAGCTGCACGTCAAAGTGCCGCATCTTCAGGGTACGTTTGCCGGCTTCGCGAACGGCGGCAAAGGCTTCGGGCAGCAATTGATCCAGCGTTTCGCCCTTGCCCAAACGCTCTCGAAATTCGCCCGTTTTGGCGCGCAAGGCGTCGTCGGTCAAGGCCTCGAAGCTGGACTCCAAAGCGTTGATTTGCACCACCGTGCGTTGGAAAGTCTTCAGCAGGCGGTCATTGCGACTGCCAAATATCTGGGTCAGGAACTTGGGCAACATGGGCGGGCTGCGCGCGCACGAGCAAGGCACTCGCGCGCAGAATGCGGCAAACCGCGCACTTTAACACCCCGGGGTAAAACCAGCGCTTGCGCTCAACGTCTGACCGGGTTGCGCTGGGCGGCAAGGTTAGAGCCTCCAGCTAAAAACCGCGCCGGGTCCTGAGGCACCCCTTCGACCAGCACCTCGAAATGCAGGTGCGGCCCCGTAGAGCGGCCGGTTGAGCCGACCTCGGCAATTTTGTCGCCGCGCCTGACCAGATCGCCCTGCTTGACGTTGAAGCGCGATGCGTGGGCATAGCGGGTCACCAGGTTTTTGCCGTGGTCAATTTCAACCAGTTGTCCGTACTGGGGGTGCAGTTCAACCGTGGAAACCACGCCACCAGCCGCCGCCAGAATCGGCGTGCCGGGGTCGGCCGGGAAGTCCAGCCCAGCGTGCAAAGACGGTCGGCCGGTAAACGGGTCTGCCCGAAAGCCAAAGCCCGAGCCTTGCGGCGAGTTCACTGGTTTGGCGCTGGGCACCATCAGGGCCTGCATGCGGGCTTCAAACAAGCGCGACTCGACCAAAGTAAGGACATCGGCCGCGCGGTCGGCTGTCTCATCAAGAATGGTCACGCTGGACTTCAATTGCTCCAGACTGGGGCTGTCCATCGGCAAGTAGGGGCCACCTTGCGCGCCCGATGCGGCAGCTGCAGGCACAGGTGCATTGCGCATGAGCTGCAGCTCACTGGCCTTGACACCCGCCACCTGTGACACACGCTCGCTCACGGCGTCCAAACGCACCAGCTTGGCTTGAATCTCGCCCACGCGCTGTGCCATGGCGTCGAGGTTTTCGCGCATGAAACGGTCTCGTTGGGCGAATTCGTCGCGCACCACCAGCTTGAGCAACTGGCTGACCACGGGCCAACCTTCACGCGCCGCCTTCTGAAAAAGGACGTGATAAATCGTGCCGGACAAGAGAATCAAGGTGAGAACGATCAGCGCAGAAGCCAAGCCCAGTTGCCAGGCGCTCAGCTGCATTACCCGAGTTCGGGCCGAAGCGCCGTGCGTGATGAGGATTTGCATCAAAAACCTTTCATCGCAAGCAGTTTGCGATTGGTGCCGACTATCCGAATCGAACGGATGACCTCCCGCTTACAAGGCGGATGCTCTACCAGCTGAGCTAAGTCGGCTTTGACGGAAGGCAGCTTCCGTCTATTTCACACGCTTCAGGGCGGGCCTGGGCCCAGGCGTTGGTGGCGGTTGATCACCGTCGTCCGGCGTTGTTTGTACGTCGTCTTCCGGCGTTTGGTCAACCACTGCCAAATGAGGAGTCGTCGCTGACGCACTGGGCGCGCGGGCGCTTCCTGGAGCCGATGCTACACCGGGTGCCTGCGGCAGTGGGAAAGCCATGCCCTGACCGTTTTCGCGTGCGTAGATGGCCACAACATGGTCAATTGGCACCACGATTTCACGCGCCACGCCGCCAAAACGGGCTTTGAATTCGATGGCTTCGTTGCCCAACTTCAGACTGCTGGTGGCTTCAAAACCCACGTTCAACACGATTTCGTTGTTCTTCACGTACTCCATGGGCACCTGAACCGCGCCGTCAACATGCACCGCAACATAAGGTGTGAAGCCATTGTCGGTGCACCACTCGTGCAAGGCGCGAATCAAGTAGGGCCGCGTGGACGTGCCGGCCGAATCAAGCGGGTTCGAAGACATTGAAGGGCAAGGAAATGGCAGGCTTACTTGCGCATCACCTTTTCCGACGGCGTCAGCGCTTCAATGTAGGCCGGGCGCGAAAAGATGCGTTCCGCGTATTTCAGCAGTGGCGCCGCGTTTTTGCTCAGGTCAATGCCGTAGTAGTCCAAGCGCCACAAGAGCGGCGCAATGGCCACGTCGAGCATGGAGAAGTCGTCACCCAGCATGTACTTGTTTTTCAGGAAGATGGGTGCCAGCTGCGTGAGCCGGTCGCGAATTTGCTCGCGGCCCTTTTCCAATTGGCGTTCGGTGGCCTTGACGCCCCGGCCTTCCAGCATATTGACGTGCGCAAAGAGTTCCTTCTCAAAATTGAAGAGGAACAGCCGCACCCGTGCACGTGCCACAGGGTCACCCGGCATCAGTTGGGGGTGAGGAAAGCGCTCGTCGATGTACTCGTTGATGATGTGCGATTCATAAAGGATGAGATCGCGCTCAACCAAGATAGGCACTTCGTTGTACGGGTTCATCAGCGCGATGTCTTCTGGCTTGGCGAACAGGTCAACGTCGCGAATCTCGAAGTCCATGCCCTTTTCAAACAGCACAAAGCGGCAGCGGTGGGAATAGGGGCAGGTCGTGCCGGAGTAGAGAACCATCATGGCGGGAACAAGTCCTGTCGGTTGCGGGGCCAGGCAGCCCCCTTAAAACGGCAAACGCAGTGGAGGCGACGCCACCCACTGCGCGCTGTCGGCCCGGCCGCGTGCGCACACGCGGATCATCCGGGACACGACTCGATTACTTCACGTCTTTCCAGAACACGGCGTTCAGACGCCATGCAATAACAAAGAAGCCGGCTAGAAACAGCAGCACCCAAACGCCCAGCCGGACGCGCTCTTTTTGCATGGGCTCGGCCATCCAAGCGAGGTAGGCCACCAAATCGGCCACCGCATTGTCGTACTCGCGCACGCTCAACTTTCCTGCGGCCCCAGGCTGCATGCCCTTGTACACGTGGTCTTTGCCGCCGTGGCCGTTGTCGACGTCGGCATAAACAGGTTTCTGCGAGCCTTGCAGTTCCCACAAGACGTGCGGCATACCGACGCTGGGAAAAGCCGCGTTGTTCCAGCCAGTGGCTTTGGCGTCGTCACGGTAATAGGTGCGCAAGAAGGTGTAGATGTAGTCGGCACCCGAGCCCTTGCCCGGCGCCGAGCGCGAACGCGCCACCACGGTCAGGTCGGGTGGAATCGCGCCAAACCACTCCTTGGCTTGACGCGGGTCCAGCGACACTTTCATCAGGTCACCGACCTTGGACTCGGTGAACACCAAGTTGGTCTTGATCTGCTCTTCGGTCAGACCAATGTCGCGCAGCCGGTTGTAGCGCATGTAGGCCGCGTTATGGCAGTTCAGGCAGTAGTTGACGAACAGCTTGGCGCCGTTCTGCAGCGCAGCCACGTCAGTGACGCGTTCCTGTGGGAATTTGTCCCAGGCGATGCCATCGCTTGAGGCCAAGGCGGGTGTTGACCCGAAACTCAGCGCGGCCAGCAGGGTGAGGAGAATCTTTTTCATGTCGAGCGACTCGCTTCTGGTTCAGTGCGGCTGGAAGGTCACGCGGTCGGGCACGGCCTTGAATTCACCGATACGACTCCACCAGGGCATGAGTACGAAAAAGCCGAAATAGAACAAGGTGCCCGCCTGAGCGATCAAGGTGCCTGCGTCGGAAGGTGGCTGAATACCCAGGTAACCCAGCACCACCATGATGACGGCAAAGACGGCGTACATGTATTTATGCCAGGTGGGCCGATAGCGGATCGACTTCACCGGGCTGAAGTCCAGCCAGGGCAAGAAGAACATGATGACGACTGCTCCGCCCATCACAACCACGCCCCAGAACTTGGCGTCGAAGGTTTTGAGCAAGGCGATAGCGACAAGGCCAGCCAACACCACGCCAATTTTGGCGCTGCCCTTCATACGGCCGAACAGCAGCGCCGCAACCACGCCCAGCGCCACCACAATGACAAAGACATTGACCATCGGGTCAGTGGTCGCGCGCAGCATGGAGTAATAAGGCGTGAAGTACCAAACCGGCGCAATGTGCGCGGGGGTCTGCAGCGGGTCAGCCGGAATGAAGTTGTTGTACTCCAGGAAATAGCCGCCCATCTCCGGCGCGAAGAAGATAACCGCGCTGAAGAGAATCAAGAAGCCAACCACACCCACGATGTCGTGCACCGTGTAGTAAGGGTGGAAGGGAATGCCGTCCAGAGGGATGCCGGTTTTCGGATCCTTGTGCGCCTTGATTTCAACACCATCCGGGTTGTTGGAACCCACATCGTGCAGCGCCAACAAGTGCGCCACAACCAGGCCCACCAGGACAAAAGGAATGGCGATGACGTGGAAGCTGAAGAAACGGTTCAGAGTGGCATCGCTGACCACATAGTCGCCGCGAATCAGCAGTGCCAAATCAGGGCCAACAAACGGCACGGCAGCGAACAGGTTCACGATGACCTGTGCGCCCCAATAGCTCATCTGGCCCCAAGGCAGCAGGTAGCCAAAGAAGGCCTCGCCCATCAGGCACAAGAAGATGGCGCAGCCGAATAT
The DNA here is from genome assembly GCA_965249635.1 of Rubrivivax sp. Lineage (GTDB taxonomy): Bacteria > Pseudomonadota > Gammaproteobacteria > Burkholderiales > Burkholderiaceae_C > Rubrivivax. The sequence goes on from OZ252249.1 coordinate 3,275,834, forward strand.
CCAGACCAACTCGCGCGGCTTGCGGTAGCTGCCATAGAGCATGCCCGGAACATGTGCAGATACACCACGATGAAAAACGCCGAAGCGCCGGTGGAGTGCATGTAGCGCACCAGCCAGCCCCAGGGCACATCGCGCATGATGTACTCGACCGAGGCAAACGCCAGATTGGCGTCCGGCTTGTAGTGCATCACCAAGAAGATGCCGGTGACGATTTGGATCACCAGCACCAACAAGGCCAGCGAGCCGAAAAAGTACATCCAGTTGAAGTTCTTCGGCGCGTAGTACTCCGACAAGTGCTTCTTGTACTCGGCGAAAGCCGTCGGAAAGCGGTTTTCGAACCAGACCGTGACCTTTTCGGTCACCGGCGCGTTCGCCGAAACTTCCTTGAAATCAGCCATGGGATCCTCGATTTGTGATGCTTGGTGCCGGCGGTGGCGCTCAGGCCTTTTTGTCTTCGCCGATCAGCAAAACCGTGTCCGACAGGTACATGTGCGGTGGCACTTCCAAATTGTCGGGAGCCGGCTTGTTCTTGAAGACGCGGCCCGCCAAGTCAAACGTTGAGCCGTGGCATGGGCACAGGAAACCACCTTGCCAGTCGTCGGGCAAAGATGGCTGCGCGCCCGACTGGAACTTGTCCGACGGCGAGCACCCCAGGTGTGAACAGATGCCCACACCCACAAACACTTCGGGCTTGATCGAGCGATGGGTATTTTTGGCGTAGTCGGGCGTCGGGTACTGCGTACGATTGCTGTCAGGGTCAGCCACTTGTGGCGTGGTCTTCTTCAGCGTGTCCAGTTGCTCGGCCGTGCGCCGAACGATCCACACCGGTTTGCCGCGCCATTCAACGGTGAGCTTCTCACCGGGCTTGATCGCGGATATGTCAACTTGCACAGGTGCGCCGGCCGCTTTCGCGCGCTCGGAAGGCGTAAACGTGCTGATGAAGGGCACAGCAACCGCAGCGCCGCCAACGGCACCCACACCAGCGGTCACGGCAATCCAGGTTCGGCGGCTCGGGTCCGCTACAGCGTCACTCATGGAAGTCCTCAATAACGGAACAACTTGGGAACAACCGGCGATTCTATCCGAGCCCAATGCGGGGTTTGCGCCCGGCGGCTGAAGCTGACACGTGCTTGACGTCCACCCCTAAATGCACCTACCCTGCGCACAGTCTGCCGCCCAGGTCAATGCCCAGGCGCGACGATTTCGCAACCAAAAGTGACCCCAAGGGTCATGCTCAATCAAGTGGAGAGGAGCACCATGAGTTTCATGTCGGAGTTCAAGGAATTTGCCATCAAAGGCAACGTAATGGATCTCGCCGTCGGCGTGATCATCGGTGGCGCGTTTGGCAAGATCGTTGATTCGATTGTTGGCGACCTGATCATGCCGATCGTCAGCAAGGTGCTGGGTGGCCTCGACTTTTCCAACTACTACGTTGCATTGGCGGGCCAGGCCGCAGGCAAGACCCTGGAAGAGGCCAAAAAGGGCGGCGCAGTCTTCGCGTACGGCTCGTTTCTGACCATTCTGGTGAATTTCATCATCCTGGCTTTCATCATTTTCTTGATGGTCAAACAGATGAACCGCCTGAAGCGTGAAGCGCCGCCGGCACCGCCCGCGGCACCGCCAGAAGACATCACGCTGCTGCGCGAAATTCGCGACTCGCTGAAGAAGTAAGTTTGCATTGCGACCACGGTCGCGACCAGCGAATCAAGGCCCGCCTTATGGTGGGCCTTTTTTCTTAGTCCGCAAGCAATCGGGCTTCAAGCCTGTGCGGCTTGCCTGGCCCAACGCACTGCGGCCTCCAGGCTGCGCGGATCAGCTCGGCCCGCGCCGGCGATATCGAAAGCCGTGCCATGGTCGGGGCTGGTTCGAATCAGCGGCAAACCCAGCGTGACATTCACACCATGGTCCACGCCCAGGTATTTGACGGGAATCAGCCCGTGGTCGTGCGTCATCGCGACGACCAAATCAAACTCACCTGGGTGGCCTGGCGGTGCATGCCGCGCGCGCATAAAGACTGTATCTGGCGCAAAAGGCCCAGCCGCATCGATGCCCTCGCGACGCGCCGCTTGGATGGCCGGGGCAATGATTCGCAATTCTTCATCGCCAAACAAACCGCCCTCGCCCGCATGGGGGTTCAGGCCGGCAACGCCAATGCGCGCTCGTGGAAGGCCCCAGCTCGCCGCTGCCTGATGCGCGATCCGAAGCGTTTGCAGCACAGCGTCGAACGTGACTGCATCAATCGCCGTGCGCAGCGATTGATGGATGGTGACCAGCACCACGCGCAATTCGTCATTGGCCAACATCATGCGCACGGGCGGGGGCGCCGAGCCTGGCGCCGCACACAGCGCCTGCAGCATTTCGGTGTGCCCGGGATAGTTGATGTCCGCTGCAGCCAGCGCGCCTTTGTGAATGGGCGCCGTCACCAAGGCGGCAGCTTTGGCGCTGCGCAGCAGCAACACGGCTGCTTCGATACAACGTGCTGCCGCTAGGCCGCAACTGGCGTCTTCGCGGCCCCAGGGCAATTGGTCGAGACCAGCGGGCAGACCAGGCGGCGCCCACACGGGCAAGCATCCAGGCGGCCCGGCGCTGCTGGCGAAACCGTCCACATCGTGAACAGGGTAGACAGCAGTTTGAAGGCCTGCCGCACGCACCGCGCGCCGCATCACAGCTTCGTCGCCCACCACCAGCGCGGAGTCCAAGTGCCCATGGGCATGCGCCATCGCAATGCACTCGGGGCCAATGCCAACAGCATCGCCCATGGTGACCAGAAGCAGCGGTTTCATGTGGTTTTCAGCTGGCATGGCCTGCAGCTCATGCCGGGTTGTCGATATCGATAAATTGCTGCTGCAGGCCAAACTGCCGCGCCAAGTCGGCAGCCACAGCCTGCACGCCAAAGCGCTCGGTCGCATGGTGCCCGCAAGCCAGGAATGCCACGCCCGTTTCGCGCGCCAAATGGGCTTGGGGCTCGGAAATTTCGCCCGTGATGAAGGCGTCCGCACCAGCGGCAATGGCTGCTTCAAAGTAGGACTGCGCGCCACCCGTGCACCAAGCCACACGCCGAACCGGGCGGCCATCGCCCGGCAACAGCAAGGGCTCGCGTTGCAGCGCCTGCGCAAGGCGCGTTGACAGCGTGTTCACACTCCAAGCGCCTTCAGCGGGCGTAGCCAAGGCGCCGAGATCTTGATCACCAAACCGGCCATCGATCTGCAAGCCCAGCCGCAGCCCCAACTGTGCGTTGTTGCCCAGTTGCGGGTGTGCGTCCAGCGGCAAATGGTAGGCATACAAATTGATGCCCGACTCGATCAATCGGGCGACGCGCTGGCGCAACCAGCCGGTCAAGCGCCCGTCGTGGCCGCGCCAGAACAGGCCGTGATGCACCAGCAAGGCATCCGCCTGCGCGGCAATGGCCGCCTCGATCAAGGCAAGGCTCGCCGTCACGCCGCAGACCAGGCGCTGCACCTGCGCACGCCCCTCGACCTGCAAACCGTTCGGCCCATAATCCTTAAAGCGGTCAACTGCGAGGGTCTCGCGCAAGTAGGCGTCAATTTCTTCGCGGTGGGCCATCAACAGCATCCTGCACTATGCATAAGACTTGGTTGATTTTCGCGCAAGCCGTCACGGTGGCCGTGGCGGCCTTGTTTGTGGTGGCAACGCTCAAACCGGAATGGCTGGGCCGCCGCACCAGCCTCTTGCCCACACCCACGGTGATCCAGGCGCCAGCGCCCGTAGTGGCGCCTGCCGCCTCCGGCGCGGCCACCATGAACGGTGTGGCTTTGACCGGCTTCGCTGCGGCGGCCCGTGCAGCCGCGCCAGCCGTTGTGAGCATCACCGCGCAGCGCGCCCCGGCGCGCGACCCGCGCAACGACGACCCGGCGTTCCGCTTTTTCTTTGGCGACCGCAATGCCGCAGCGCAGCCGCAAGTGGGCCTGGGTTCGGGCGTTATTGTTTCGCCCGAAGGCTACTTGTTGACCAACGAGCATGTGGTTTCAGGCGCTGACGATATTGAAGTGCAGCTCTCGGACGGCCGGCAGGCGCAGGCGCGCTTGATCGGTGTGGATGCTGATACCGACATCGCCGTGCTGAAGATTGACCTGGCCAACCTGCCGGTGGTCTTGATGGGTGACGCCAATCAATTGCATGTGGGCGATCCGGTGTTGGCCATCGGCAACCCGTTCAATGTGGGGCAAACCGTCACTGCCGGTATTGTCAGCGCCTTGGGGCGAAAGCGCCTGGGGCTGTCGACCTTTGAAAATTTCATCCAGACCGATGCCGCCATCAACCCAGGCAACTCGGGTGGTGCCTTGGTCGACAGCCAAGGTGCGCTGATCGGCATCAACACAGCCATCTTTTCGCAAAGTGGTGGCAGCCAAGGGATCGGCTTCGCTGTGCCTGTTGACTTGGCGCGCGAGGTCATGACTGCCATCGTGACGCAAGGCCGCGTGGTGCGCGGTTGGATCGGCGTCGTGCCACGCGAACTCACGCCCGAAGTGGCGGCCACGCTGGGCCTGAAAGTGCGCGAAGGTGTATTGCTACGGGGGGTTCTGCAAGACGGCCCCGCCGGCTCGGCGGGCCTGCGACCAGGCGACGTGGTCCTGCGCATCGGCAGCCTAACGGTGAAGACCGAAGACGAGCTGCTGCGTGCCGTCGCTGCCCTTCAGCCGCAAAGCAAGGTGCGCGTCGCAGTGCAGCGGGGTGACCAACAGCTGGAGCTGGATGTGGCAGTGGGCCTGCGACCTTCAACACCCAAGCGCTGAGCACCGACCGAGTTCGCACCCCAAAGGCGCGAAGCGAAAGCCAGTGAAGTTCAGCTCTCGCTGCTGGGTGGAGGCTGCGTGTGTTTGACAAACACTTTAGCCGCGATCATCCCCAACTCGTAAAGAATGCACATGGGCACCGCCAGCGCCAGCTGCGAAATCACGTCGGGCGGCGTCACGACGGCTGACACCACAAAAGAGCCGACGACAAAGTAGCCGCGCCATTGCTTGAGCTGCTCGATGGTGACCACGCCCAGGCGCACCAGCACGATCACGGCAATCGGTACCTCAAACGCGATGCCGAAAACCATGAACAGCGTGAGCACGAAGCCGAAATATTGCTCGATGTCAGGCGCCGCCGTGATCGCACTGGGGGCAAAGGCCTGGATGAACTTCGACATGCCCGGAATGACCAGGAAGTAGCAAAAGGCCACACCGATCAAAAACAGCAACGTGCTGGAAATCACCAGCGGCAGCACCATCTTTTTTTCGTGCGAATACAAGCCCGGCGCGACGAAGGCCCACACCTGAAACAACACCACCGGCAGAGCCACCAAGAAGGCCGCCATCAGCGTGATCTTCAGCGGCACCAAGATAGGCGAGATCACGTTAGTCGCAATCAAGGTGGCACCTTGCGGCAGATGCGCCACCATGGGCGCCGCCAACAAGTCGTAGAGCCCGGCAGGCCCCGGATACAAGGCCAAAACACCAAACGCAATGCCCACTGCGATCAGCGCGCGCACCAGCCGGTCACGCAGCTCAACCAGGTGTGAAACGAACGGCGCTTCCGTGCCAGCGAGCTCGTCTTCTTTGCCTTCCGGCGGGGTGCTCATTTGGGCACTTTCAGGCCGGGCGGTCGATAGCGCGCAACCCGCGCCGCACCCGACAAAGCCCGTGTGCGAATGCCTTGCTTGTGCTTGTACCACTGCGGCATGGCACCCCGCTTGAGGCGCCACTTCTTACCCGGGTGTTTGTAAGAAGGCACCGATTCGGGAAAGGCGTCGTGCGGCTCTTTCAAGTCGGTGGACGACACGTCATTGCTCAGCGATTGCCAGTCCTTTTCGAATTCACTGGAGGCCGCGTTGAGCTCGGACGTAACGGTCTGCTCTACATCGCGCGCCGCAGTCTCGAACTCGGTCTTCATCTTTTTGAGATCGTCCAGCTCGATGGACCGGTTGACTTCAGCGCGCACGTCAGCGGCGTAGCGCTGCGCCTTGCCGAACAGGTGTCCCACCGTGCGGGCGACCTTGGGCAGCTTTTCCGGGCCGATGACGATCAAGGCCACAGCGCCAATCAGCGCAATCTTGTCAAAACCAAAATCAATCATGGCTCGCGGTGGCTGGGCTCGGTTGGCTCGCTGGGAGTGGCATTAGAACAAGGGGCGCGGCCCTGCCGTGCGCAAGATCACGTTGCGCAGCCACAGGTGGGCTGCGAAGCAAGCGCTCAAATCTTGGTCTTGGCTTCGACGTCCACTGTGTGGGCTGGCGAGCCTTGGCGCGTGGTGACCTGTGGTGCAGCCTGCGCAGCAGCGTCGTCGGCAGCCTCATTGGCGCCTTTGACGCCGTCTTTGAAGCCTTTGACAGCCCCGCCCAAATCAGAGCCCATGTTCTTGAGCTTCTTGGTGCCAAAAATCAGCACCACCACCAACAGCACGATGAGCCAATGCCAGATGCTGAACGATCCCATGTCTGTTACTCCAAATTGCCGGCCATCAAGACCGCGAACGTTCCCAACTCGAAAGCGATTCTAGGCGGAGCCTGAGGCCATCAACCCTTCGTCCAGGGCCGCGGCCCGCCCATCACATGCATATGCAGGTGATAAACCTCTTGCCGGCCATCGGGCCCGGCGTTGATGAGGGTGCGAAAGCCGTTGCTGACGCCCAGCTCGCGCATCAGCTTTGGGGCCAAGCCCAGCATGCGCCCCAGCAGCGCGTCGTGTTCAGGCGCGACATCAGCCAAAGTGGCAATGTGCAGCTTGGGAATCACCAGCACGTGCACGGGCGCCCAGGGATGGATGTCGTGAAAGGCCAGAAGTTCGTCGTTTTCAAAAACTTTCTTCGAAGGAATCTGGCCGGCAATGATTTTGCAAAAGAGGCAGTTCGGGTCGGCACTCATGTTGGCGCGTTCAAATTTGAGAATGTGAAAGCCGGGCTCAGGCCGGCAGAACGGGCTTGCCTTCGGTCAGCTTGAGCCAGCCCTTGATCACGCGGTAGATCATCCACAACCACGACACCGCCATGACCACAAAGCCTACCAGAACGACGGCCAGCACCACGCCGATCACTGCCCAGATCAATCCCCACCAGAAGGTGCGAATCTGCCAGTCGAAGTGGCTTTCGTACACCGTGCCGCGTGCATCGTCGCGTTTGATGTAGTTGATGATGACGCCTACCACGGCGGGCAGGCCCCAAAAAAAGCTCAGCGCCTGCAGACCGTAGACCACTTGGGTGATCTGCTTGAGTGAGGCCAGCTTTTCAACAGACGATGGGCCGGTGGTCGGCGCGGCTTCGATGTCGTCCTTGGCTTCGTTGGCGTCGGTCATGTCACGGCCCCCTTGACTCGTCGCTTTCGCGGGCGCGCAGCTTGCGCAGCGCAAATTCTTCCAGTCCCGACAGGCCTTCGCGGCGGCGCAATTCATTGATCACATCTTGCGGCCGTAGGCCCTGCGCAGCCAACACCACCATCGTGTGAAACCACAGGTCAGCCACCTCGCCGGTCAACTTGGCGCGGTCACCGTCTTTGGCGGCCATGACCACTTCGGTGGCTTCTTCGCCCACCTTCTTGAGCATGGCGTCCAAGCCCTTGGAAAACAGGCGCGCGACGTAACTCTCGTCTGGGCTTCGTGTGCGTCGCTCTTCAATCACATCAGCCAAGCGGCTGAGCGAGTCGTCGCTGGTCGTGTCGGTCTTGCTCATCGGTAGATCGCTTCCGGGTCTTTCAGCACGGGTTCAACGGCCCGCCATTGGCCGTGGTCCAGCCGGTTGAAAAAACAGGAATGGCGCCCGGTGTGGCAAGCAATGCCGGGTTCATGCCCTTGCTGCGTTACCTTGAGCAAAACCACATCGGCATCGCAATCCACGCGGATGTCATGCACGGTTTGAAAATGGCCCGACTCTTCGCCCTTGTGCCACAGGCGCTGGCGCGAGCGGCTGAAGTAAACCGCTTGGCCGCGCTCGGCTGTCAGGCGCAGGGCCTCGCGGTTCATGTAGGCAAACATCAGGACATCACCGCTGCTCAGTTCTTGCGCGATCACAGGCACGAGGCCGTCGCGGTCCCAGCGCACGGCGTCAAGCCATTCGGTTGTTGGGCTGTCCATGCGCGCAGTCTACGGCGTTGCGCTCGAAGCTGGCATTTCAGCCTGCGCCAGTGCCAGCGCCTCGGCTCGCTCGTCAGCCAGCCAACGCAGCACCGGCAAAGTACCGGGCAAGACAGGCTGCACGTCAACCGGCAGTTGCTGCCAAGCCATTTGTTGTCCTTCGCGCATTTGAAGCTCGCCGGACCATGCCGTGACTTTGCAAAAGTTCAGCCTGACCAGGGCATGCGGGTAGTCAAATTCGTCCACTCTCCAAGGCTGCGCGGCGGTGACGTCGATGCCCAGCTCTTCATGCAGCTCACGCCGCAGAGCTTGCAATACGGTCTCACTCGCCTCCAACTTTCCACCAGGAAATTCCCAGTAGCCGGCATACGCTTTGCCGTGAGGGCGGCTGGTGAGTAAAAAACGGCCGTCCGCACGAATGAGGACGCCCACCGCCACTTCAACGCGCGGTGCGGGGCTTGCTGGCGCGGCGCGTGTCATGCTTTGGCGCGCTTGCGGGCTGGCGTGTGCCGCGCCACGTAGTCGCGCGCAAATTGCTGCGCCACACGGCCCGAGCGTGAGCCGCGCTCCAGCGCCCAGACCAGCGCCTCGGGCCGGGCCGCCGCGACAGCCTGGTCGGCCAAGCCCAGGCTCATCAACCACTGCGCAACGATGGCCAAATATTCCTCCTGGCTGAAAGGGTAGAAGCTGATCCACAGCCCAAAACGCTCAGACAGCGAGATCTTTTCTTCCACCACCTCGCCAGGGTGCACTTCGCCGTCTTCCGTGTGCTGGTAGCTGAGGTTTTCTTTCATGTACTCCGGCAACAAGTGGCGGCGGTTGCTGGTGGCGTAAATCAGCACGTTGTCACTGGTTTGCGCCACCGAGCCGTCCAGGGTGGACTTCAAGGCTTTGTAGCCGGGCTCGCCATCTTCAAAGCTGAGGTCATCGCAATAAATGATGAAGCGCTCGGGGCGGCCGGCCACCAGTTCCACCACATCGGGCAAGTCCATCAAATCGGCTTTGTCCATCTCGATCAAGCGCAAGCCCTTGGGCGCATAGGCGTTCAGGCAGGCTTTGATGAGCGAGCTTTTGCCCGTGCCACGCGCGCCGCTGAGCAGCACGTTGTTGGCGCCCCGCCCCTTGATGAATTGCTCAGTGTTGCGCACCAGGCGCTCTTTCTGGCCGTCGATCTCGCACAGGTCGGCCAGAGCAATCGTGGCCACATGGCGTACCGGTTCCAACTGCGCCCGGGCGCCACGGCGCCGGTAGCGAAAGGCCATCGATGCCGACCAATCGGGCGCTGCGGGGGGCTGGGGAATCAGGCTGTCCAGCTTGTCGAGCAAGCGCTCTGCGCGTGCCATCAGGTTTTCGAGTGAGCTCATCCTGACAAGTGTATTCAGCCGCAGTCTTCAGCCGGCGGATTCACCACCCACCAGGTGAACTTGGCCGTCACCAACCAGCGCTACCCGATCTCCGGCCCGAGGCCGCACGGCGTGCAGCCCGGTAAATTCACCGAAAGCGGGCAGCACGGTGCAGTCTTTGCCCAGATGGAAACACGGCAGTCGCAGTCGGTTCACACCGCGCCCGACTGTGAAACTGGGGTGCACATGGCCGGCGATGACGTGCCGGCTTGCGATCTGCTGCGGGTGGTGGCACAAGGCCCAAGGCCCCGCCAAAGAAGGTTCGTCCACCGCTGCGATGTCCCAATCGGGCGGCGGGTCGCCTGCATGGTCGTCATGGTTGCCGCGCACCAGTCGCATGTTTACCGTGGGGTGTTGCTGGCGCCAGGCACCGACCGAGGCCAGCAGCGCCGGCGACCGGGCTTGGTGGGCGTGCAGCAGGTCGCCCAGAAAAACCAGCCGTGTGGGCTTGGTAGCCTGGATCAGGTCCGTCAGGCGCTGCAAATTGCGTTGGGTGGTCCCGCCAGGCACCGGCACGCCCCTTCGCCGAAAGGCTTGCGCCTTGCCCAAGTGGGCGTCAGCGACGAGTAACAAGCCCTGTTCGGGCAAATAGGCCGCTCGCTGCGGCAAGAGCTGCACCGGACCATCCGCCAAGCGGACTTCCAGCGCCCCTACCAGGGCCGTGGCCAAGCTGTGATGCCGATTAACCGCCGAGCTGCTGCCGCTACGCCGTCAAACGGTCCAGCGCCAGGTCGAGGTTTTCCAACGGCGAGCGCCGGAAGCCCGAGCGGGCAAACCGGTGCAGGCGCCCTGCCATCAAAGACACCAAGGCCGAGGCCAGTGAATTGGCGTCCACGGTCGGCGTCGCTGAACCGGCCGCCTCAGCCGCGCCGCGCAAAGCGATACGCAGTTGCGATTCGATGCGGTCAAAAAACTGGTTCATGCGCGTGGTCAAGCGCTCGTTTTCAAACACCAGGGCGTCGCCCACCATCACGCGGGTCATGCCGGGGTTTTTTTCTCCAAACTGCAAGACCACCAGGGCGATGCGACGGGCTTGCGCCGAACCGGCTGGCTCGCGCTCAACGATTTGGTTGATCAAGGAGAACAGGCTGGACTCGATAAATTCGATCAGGCCCTCGAACATCTGCGCCTTGCTGGCGAAGTGGCGGTACAGCGCCGCTTCACTCACCTGCAACTTGGCCGCCAGCGCGGCAGTGGTGATGCGGTCGGCGTCGGGCTGCTGCAGCATCGCCGCCAAGGTTTCGAGAATTTGCACTCGGCGCTCGCCTGGGCGCGGCCGCTTACGCGTTGCGGCAGCGCCGCCAGCCAACTCCTCAACGCCACCCGTTTGCTCGTTAGTTTCAGTCGAGTCAGCCATCACACTTGTTAGCCCCTTGAACCAATTGGAAACATTCTGGCACACCGAGGACGCCACCTGCGCCGGTGGTAAACACTGACTTCACACCCTCATGGGGCGACCCGTTCGGCGCAATTGATTGAGCTTGTGAATGCGCCGGTCCACGTAGGCCGGTTTTCTGAACAAGCGTTCGGCCGGCGGGTGACCGGGCTGATGAGCGGGTGGGTGGCCAGCGGCCGGATTCAGAAAGCCTTGCATCCACACTGTTCCGATGCCTACGCGCCGGGCAGCCTTTTGGTGCTCCAAGGTGTCTTCAACCAAAACGCACCGCTGGGCGGGCACACCCAGATGCGCAAGCAAACGCCGAAACATGCGCGCGTCCGGTTTGGGCCGCAGATGCCCGAACATCACCATGTCTTCGATGGACAACAAGGCATCGAAGCTGCCGGTCAATCCCAAGTGGTTCAAGACCCGCAACGCATACGCACGCGGTGCGTTGGTCAAGATCAGCCGGGTGCCGCCCAGATGCCGCAAGGCCAAGCGGCTGCCGGCGGGCGCATGCAGGCGCTGTTCCAGGCCCGGCAGGCGGTGGGTTTGATGCAAGAAGTGGCTGGCAGTCACGCCGTGGTGGCGCACCAGTCCCAGCAAGGTGGCGCCATAGCGCCGCCAATAGTGCACCCGCAGGTGGTTGGCTTCGTCTGTGCTGAAACCCAGCTCGGTTTCGATATACGCCGTCATGCTCAGCCGCAGCTCAGTGAAGGCGGCGCGTGATGCGTCGTGCAGGGTGTTGTCCAGATCAAACAACCACACCGGCCCTGCCGAGGACTTCACGCGTGCCCGCGCTGATGCGGCCGTACCACGCCGCACCGGCACAACGGCAGCCTTGCTCAATGTGAACGGATCATCGTGCCGTAAGCCTGATCGGTCAGGATTTCCAGCAGCATGGCGTGGGGCACGCGCCCGTCCACGATGTGCACCGTGTTGACGCCGCTCTTGGCCGCGTCCAGCGCGCCGGCAATCTTGGGCAGCATGCCGCCAGAAATGGTGCCGTCGGCAATCAGCTCGTCAATCTGGCGTGCGCTCAGGTCGGTAAGCAACTGGCCTTGTTTGTCCAGCACACCCCGAATATTGGTCAACAACATCAGCTTTTCGGCCTTCAGCACCTCGGCCAGTTTGGCTGCGACCAGGTCGGCATTGATGTTGTAGCTTTCGTTGTGCTCGCCAAAGCCGATGGGGCTGATGACGGGAATGAACTGATCGTCCTGCAGCGCCTTGACCACGCTGGGGTCGATGGCGGTGATTTCGCCCACTTGGCCGATGTCGTGCTGCTTGCTGGGGTCGTCGCGGTCCACCATCTTGAGCTTGCGCGCGCGGATCAAGCCGCCGTCCCGGCCTGTCAAACCTACGGCTTTGCCACCCGCTGCATTGATGAGGCCCACGATGTCTTGTTGAACTTCGCCGGCCAGAACCCACTCAACCACATCCATGGTTTCTTCGTCGGTCACCCGCATGCCCTGAACAAACTGGCCCTTCTTGCCCACCTTGGCCAACGCCGAGTCAATTTGAGGGCCACCGCCGTGCACCACAATCGGATTCATACCGACCAGCTTCAAGAGCACGATGTCTTCAGCAAAGTCTTGCTGCAGCGCCGGGTCGGTCATGGCGTTACCACCGTACTTGATGACGAGGGTCTTGCCGTGAAACTTGCGGATGTAGGGCAAGGCCTGCGCCAGAATTTCAGCCTGGTCGCGTGGCGTGATGTGGGCCAAGGAATGGTCGGCGAGGGGCGTTGTGCTCATGTTGCGTGTTGATGCCTTGAGTTGCACCGGGCTGGGCTTTGCTGAGAGTCTGAGCGCATTGTAGGAAGCCAAACTGAACTTCAGGAGATTGCGATGAACACCGCTCAATTCGTCCGGCAGGCACTCGGCGCCACGGCGCTGCTCTCGGCAGCCATTGCCTCGGCGCAGTCCTCTGACGGCGAAGTGCGCAAGCTCGACGCTGAACAAGGCAAGATCACGCTCAAACACGGCGAGATCAAAAACCTGGACATGCCCGCCATGACCATGGTTTTTCGTATCAAAGACAAGGCCTGGTTGAGCGCCTTGGCGGTGGGCGACAAGGTGAAGTTCGACGTGGAAAAAGTCGATGGGCAATACACGGTGACCCTGATCAAAAAGTTGCCGTGAACAGCACGCTTTAGGTATCCATCCTTAGAGCTTCTGCCTACCATTGGGTTTTGCACCGCGGCCGCGCGCCGGCTGCGGGCCTCAAACTCAAGGACGACAAGATGGTCAAGAAGCTCCATAAATCAGGCCCGGCTGCGGCTGGCAAAGCGGCTGAAACCGCGCGCGACAAGCACATGGCCAACAGCGCCATGGCTTCGGCCCAACAAATTTGGCTGGCCGGCATGGGTGCCTTCAGCCGCGCGCAGTCTGAAGGTGGCAAGGTCTTCGAGACCTTGATGAAAGAAGGCCAGAACCTGCAGCGCAAGACCCAAGGTCTGGCCGAAGACAAGATTCACGATGTGACCGGCAAGATGACCAGCATGGCTGGCGAAGTGCAGTCCAAGGCGGGTCAACATTGGGACAAGCTGGAATCGATTTTTGAACAGCGCACCGCCAAGGCCATGGCCAAATTGGGCGTGCCCACAGCCAAAGATGTTGAAGCTTTGATTCAACGTGTAGATGACTTGGCCAAGGCCGTTGCGCGTTTGGCTGGCGGCGCCGCCGTTACGCGCAAACCAGCCAAACCTGCCGCAGCGGCAAAACCAGTAGCCAAGGCCGTGAAGCGCGGGGCCGCCAAGGCTATCGCACCTAAGCCAGCAGCCAAGGCTGCGGGTGCCAAATCGCTCAAAACCTCAAGCAGCCGCGCAGCCGGCAAAGCCGCAGCCACCAAGTGAAAACCAGCCGGCCGCGCTTTGGCCTTGCCTTGGCCGGCGGTGGGCCGCTTGGCGCCGTTTATGAAATTGGCGCCTTGTGCGCGTTGGACGAAGCCATCACCGGCTTGGACCTGACCGCTCTGGACGGCTATGTCGGCGTTTCGGCCGGCGGCTTTGTGGCCGCTGGTTTGGCCAACGGCATGTCACCGCGCCAGCTGTGCTCCGCCTTCATCGAAACGGGGGCCGCACGCGGTGTCGCCGGTGTTGCCTCCGACACCAGCGACACCATAGATCCCACACTGTTTCTGCGCCCCGCCTGGGCCGAGCTTGCGCGCCGCAGCCGCAGCTTGCCGGGCTTGGTGATGCAAGCTTTCTGGCAGGCTGCGAGATCGGGAGCAGGCAGGGGCAGCAGCGCGAAAAAGAACACAAGAACAAGCCCATCCAGCGGCTCTTTGCTGCGGGCGGTGGAACGCTTGGGCCGTGCCCTGCCCACCGGTATTTTCAGCAGCGCACCGTTGGAAAAAGCGTTGGCCCTCATGTTCAGCGCGCCTGGGCGCAGCAATGACTTTCGACAACTCAGCAAGCGCCTGGTGCTCGTAGCCACCGACCTGGACTCTGGCGACGCCGCGCCCTTTGGCCTGCCCGGCTGGGACCACGTGCCGATCTCGCGCGCCATCGCGGCCAGCGCGGCCTTGCCTGGCTTGTACCCGCCCGTGAACATCGACGGCCGCTGGTACGTGGATGGTGCGCTGAAAAAAACCTTGCACGCCAGCGTCTTGCTGGACATGGGTTTGGACCTCGTCATCTGCCTGAACCCGCTGGTGCCTTTTGACGCCAGCCGTCCACAGAGGCATCGCGTTGGCGGCGCAGCGCAAACCGCCATTCCTCAGTTGGTTGATGGTGGCTTGCCTGTTGTGCTCAGCCAGACCTTCAGGTCGCTGATCCACTCGCGTTTGGAGTTGGGTATCAAGGGCTATCAGAGCAGCCACCCGCAGACGGATTTGCTGCTGTTCGAACCCGACCACCGTGACCCCGAACTCTTCCTGGCCAACATCTTCAGCTACGCGCAGCGCCAGGGCCTGGCCGAGCATGCCTACCAGCGCACCCGCGCCGACTTGCGCTCGCGACGTGGTGTCTTGCGCGCGCGCCTTCGAAAGCACGGACTGGATCTCAACGACGCTGTACTGGACGACACCCGACGCGGCCTGCTTCAGCCTGGTAAACCCACCAAGCGGCGCTCCAACCAGACCCTGCAGCGTTTGGACGAAGTGCTCAATGACCTCGAGCGCAGTTTGGCGCTGCGGCCTGCGGCCGGCGTTCACGCCGCCAGGTAGCGCGCTTCGAGATGACGCTTAAAGTGCGCCGGGTTCAAAACCTCACCACTGGCGCGAATGGCCAGCTCGTCCGTGGTCCAGCGGCAGCCCTGGCTCCAGATATTCGCGCGCAACCAATCGAAAACCGGTTCCAGTTGGCCTGCCGCGATCGATGCGTCTAAGCTAGGAATAGAGCGGCGCATGGCGGCAAACCACTGCGCCGCGTACATCGCGCCCAGCGAATAACAAGGGAAATAGCCAAACAGCCCCGCCGGCCAATGCACGTCTTGCAGAGGGCCGTTTTTGAAGTCGCCACGCGTATCCAGGCCCAGCAAGGCTTGCATCTTCTCGTTCCACAACGCGGGGATGTCTTCGGCTTCAATGCCGCCGTCAATCAAGGGCTGCTCGATCTCAAAACGCAGGATCACGTGGGCTGGGTAAGTCACTTCGTCAGCATCCACCCGAATCAGGCCAGGCTGCACGCGTGTGAGCAGGCGTTGAAGATTGGCCGGCTCAAACGCAGGCTGGAAACCAAACGCGGTCACGAGCATGGGCGCCAGAAGCGATACCAGTCCGGGGTGAGAACCCAACTGCATTTCGAAACTCAAAGACTGGCTTTCATGCAACGCCATCGAGCGGGCATGGCCCAAAGGCTGAGTCAGCCACTCACGCGGCAGGTTTTGCTCGTAGCGGCCATGGCCGGTTTCGTGGATGGTGCCGGTCAAAGCGCCCAGGAAGTCGTCGTCGCGAAATCGTGTGGTCAGGCGGACGTCTTCGGGCACGCCGCCACAAAACGGGTGCGTGCTGACATCCAGGCGGCCGCGTTCAAAGTCAAAACCAAACAGGCGCATGGCTTGCTCGCAAAGCGCACGTTGCGCAGCCAAGTCAAAGGGGCCTTGCGGATGGATCACCGGTTCTGCTGCTTGCTTGGCCCGCACCCGCTGGATCAAGCTGGGGAGCCATTGGCTCACTTCGCCAAAAATCTGCCGCACTTGATGCGTGCGCATGCCCGGCTCAAAGCGGTCCATCAAGGCGTCATAAGGCGAGAGCCCGCTACGCTCGGCCAGCAAGCGCGCTTCTTCGCGCGCCAAGCTCAACACGTCGCGAAAGGATTCCAAAAATCCCTGCCAGTCATTCGCGGGTCGCAGGCTGCGCCAGGCATGTTCACAGCGCGTGCGGGCCAGGCTCTGGCGCTGTACCAGCTCATCGGGAACAGCGGTGGCCGTGGTCCAGTCGCGACGCATCTCGCGCAGGTTGGCGTTCTGGTCGCTGGTCAAACGTTCGTGTTCAGCAGCGTCCAAATGGGCGTGCAAAGCTGGCTCGGTGCGCATACGGTGCAGCAAGGCTGCCATCTCAGCCATGGCGGCGCCGCGCGCTTCGTTACCACCGGCGGGCATCCAGGCCGCTTGGTCCCAACCCGCGATGGACTGCAAATGGCCCAGCCGGTAGGCGCGTGCGCAGTTGGCAGCCAGGTGGTCGTAGTGTGGCGTCATGCGTCGATTTCTGAGTCAGAAGTGGTACTCGCCGGGAAAGACCCACAGCACGGCAGCCGTCAGCAGCACATAACGCAAAAACTTGCCGATCAAGCTGTAGCCCATGCACGGCCAAAACGGCATCTTGAGCCACCCCGCCACCGCGCACAAGGGGTCGCCTACACCTGGCAGCCATGTGAAAAAGCAGGCCTTGGGGCCTAGGCGCTGCAACCAAGCCAAGGCCCGCAGCTCCATCGGCTTGTGGTGTTTGACCGCTTCATAAGCCTTCTCTGCGCCAAAACCCATCCACCAACTGATAGCACCGCCCAAGGTGTTGCCCACGGTCGCCACGAGCACGGCGGGCCAGAACATGTCTGTATTCAGCTTCACCAAGCCCAGCACCACCCATTCACTGCCCAAGGGCAACAAGGTGGCCGACAACACCGACACGAGAAAGACCGTGCTCAATCCAAATTGAGGCAATGCCAACCAGCCGAGCAATGAGTGAAGCCAGGGTTCCATGAGTGAGGCACATGAGATGACGCTCATTAGACACGGACATCGCGCCCACACCACCCTGGCTATACTGTGCCTCCTTTTTAAGCAGCTCGTCGTTCGGCCACCCATGCGCATCGGTTCTCACGAGCTGCCCAACAACCTCTTCGTGGCACCCATGGCGGGTGTGACAGATCGGCCGTTTCGCATGTTGTGCAAACGGCTGGGCGCCGGTTATGCCGTGAGTGAAATGGTGACCTCGCGGCGCGACTTGTGGAAAAGTCTCAAGACCTCGCGCCGTGCTGACCATTCGGGAGAAGGTGCGCCCATAGCGGTGCAAATCGCGGGTGTTGACCCCGCCGAGATGGCTGACGCCGCGCGCTACAACATCGACCGTGGCGCACAGATCATCGACATCAACATGGGCTGCCCGGCCAAGAAAGTGTGCAGCGTGATGGCGGGTTCGGCGCTGATGAGCAATGAAGCACTGGCACTTCGAATCGTCGAAGCCGTGGTGCAAGCCTGCCTTCCCAGCAACACACCCGTGACTTTGAAGATGCGCACAGGCCGCAATGCCGAGCAACGCAATGCACTGGCGCTAGCCCGCGCCGCCGAGCGTGCGGGCATTGCCATGTTGACCGTGCACGGCCGCACACGCGAGCAAATGTTCACGGGCCAGGCCGAATACGAAACCATCGCTGAAGTGAAAGCCGCGCTACGCATTCCGGTGGTAGCCAACGGCGATATCGACAGCCCGCACAAAGCCCTGGAGGTGCTGCGCCGCACCGGCGCTGACGCCGTGATGATCGGCCGTGCCGCGCAAGGCCGCCCGTGGATCTTTGCGCAGATTGCGCACCTTCAAACCCACGGCACCGAGATGCCGGCGCCCACAACGGCCGCTGTGCGTCAGTGGCTCAGCGACCACTTGCTGGACCACTACAGCCTCTACGGCGAAGATGCGGGCGTGCGTTCAGCGCGCAAGCACATTGGCTGGGCTGTTAAGGCTGCGCCAGGTGGTGAAGCCTTTCGCGCGGTGATGAATTCACTCACCTGTGCAAAAGCGCAGCTTCAAGCGGTGCACACATTCTTTGACGAACTGGCTCAAACCCATCCACGCTGGCCCGCAGCCAACGATGAGCTTGCGGCCAAAGGCCAACTTCTAGACCGACTACGTGCATGACACGCAAACATATCGAAGACAGCGTTCGCATGACGCTGGAGCACTATTTCAAAGACCTGCGCGGCGCCGAACCCCAAGGCATGCACGCCATGTTGATCCATGCCGTCGAAAAGCCGCTTCTGGAAGTGGTGATGCAGCAAACCCAAGGCAACCAGAGCAAAGCTGCCGAGTGGCTGGGTATCAACCGCAACACCTTGCGGCGCAAACTGCTGGGCCACAAGCTGGTTGACTGAGCCATCACGGCCCCGCAACGCGCACCTCCCATCTGAACCGTTGACTGTTTATCGATCACCGACTTGAGCCTGCACCATGACCGCCTTGACTGCCCTGATTTCCGTTTCCGACAAAAGCGGCATCCTTGACTTCGCGCGCGAGTTGCATGCGCTGAAGGTGCGTTTGGTCTCCACCGGCGGCACGGCGAAATTGCTGGCGGATGCAGGCCTGCCGGTGACCGAGGTGGCTGAACTGACTGGCTACCCCGAGATGCTGGATGGCCGCGTCAAAACGCTGCACCCGGTCATTCATGGTGGCCTGCTGGCACGGCGTGACCTGCCTGCGCATCAGGCAGCTCTGGCCCAACACGGCATCGGCCACATCGACCTGCTGGTGGTGAACCTGTACCCCTTCGAGCGCACCGTGGCACAGCCTGGCTGCAGTCTGGACGACGCCATCGAGAACATCGACATCGGCGGCCCGGCCATGGTGCGCAGCGCGGCTAAAAACTGGAAAGACGTGGCCGTGCTCACTGACAGTGCCCAATATCCCGGCGTGATGGACGAGCTGCGGCGCCTTGGCACCACGGAGCAGCAAACGCGCTTTACCTTGGCCGTTGCAGCATTCAACCGCATCAGCCAGTACGACGGCGCCATCAGCAATTACCTGTCTGCGCTCAGCCCGGACGGCACGCGCAAGGCTTTCCCCGACCAAAGCAACGCCAGCTACGTGAAGGTACAAGACCTTCGTTATGGCGAGAACCCGCACCAGCAAGCTGCTTTCTACCGTGACTTGAACCCAGCGGCAGGCTCGCTGGCCACGGCGCGCCAATTGCAGGGCAAGGAGCTCAGCTACAACAACATCGCCGACGCCGACGCGGCCTGGGAATGCGTGAAGAGCTTTGACGTGCCCGCGTGTGTGATCGTCAAACACGCCAACCCTTGTGGTGTGGGCATCGCTGCCACCGCCGAAGAAGCCTACGCCAAAGCCTGGAAGACCGACCCAACCTCAGCCTACGGCGGCATCATTGCGCTCAACCGACCATTGGACGAAGCCACCGCGCGCCGCATCGGCACCAACAAGCAGTTTGTTGAAGTGCTGATGGCGCCGGCCTTCACACCCGAAGCGCTGGCGGTTTTTGCAGCCAAGGCCAATACGCGGCTGCTGCAGATTGACTGGGCGACCGGTGCTGGTGCACCCGGCACTTCGGGTAACGCGCGGGGCCGCAACACCATCGATAGCAAACGCGTCGGATCAGGCCTGCTGCTGCAAACCGCAGACAACCATGAGTTGCAGGCCAAGGACCTGAGCTTCCCGACCCAGCTTAAACCCACAGCGGCACAACTGGACGATTTGATGTTTGCCTGGGCTGTCGGGCAGTTTGTCAAAAGCAACGCCATCGTCTTCTGTGCAGGCGGCATGACGCTGGGAGTGGGCGCCGGCCAGATGAGCCGCATCGACTCCGCACGCATCGCGTCCATCAAGGCGCAGCATGCGGGGCTGTCGCTCAAAGGCTCTGCCGTGGCCAGCGACGCCTTCTTCCCCTTCCGCGACGGCTTGGACGTGGTCATCGACGAGGGTGCGAGCTGCGTCATCCAGCCCGGCGGCTCCATGCGCGACGCCGAAGTTGTTGCGGCCGCAGACGAGCGTGGCGTGGCCATGGTCTTCACGGGTGTGCGGCACTTCCGGCATTGATCTTCCTTTGAGACCTTAGCCTAAGCCCCAAAGTTCATGACACTCGCGTCTTTGATGGGCTGGCTGCTGGCCTTGATCGCGCGCCTGATCACGGGCGCGCAAGGCCACTGGAAAGGCAGCCCACCCAAAGCCGAGCAGCGCATCTACTTCGCCAACCACCAAAGCCATCTGGACTGGGTGCTGATCTGGTCGGCGCTGCCACACGAGCTGCGCGCCACCACGCGGCCCATCGCCGCCAAAGATTACTGGACCAGCAGCCCGTTCAAACATTGGCTAACCCGCGAGGTGTTTCATGCGGTCTATGTCAACCGGCAGCGCACCGACGACCAAGACCCGCTAGAACCCTTGGCCCAAGCGCTGCAGAACGGAGACTCACTCGTCATCTTTCCAGAAGGCACGCGCAGCGCAACGGGCGATCCGAAGCCCTTCAAGAGCGGCTTGTTTCACCTGGCAGAGCAATTTCCAAAGGTCAGCCTCATACCCGTTTGGATTGCCAATGTGCAGCGGGTGATGCCCAAAGGCGAGGTGGTACCGGTGCCCATTTTGTGCACCGCCACCTTCGGCGCACCGCTGGCCTTGCGCCCAAATGAAGACAAGCACAGCTTTCTGGAGCGTGCGCGCGAAGCCGTGGTGGCGCTGAAGCCACCGGGCATTGGCTGAGGGCGCGGCAATCCTATGGCCTTGATGGACTGGTTGTCTGCACTGACTGTGGCCGAACAGGTGAGTGCCCTGTTTGTCGCTCTATTTGGCGGGCTGATACTGGCATCGGCCGCGCTCATCTTGACCACGCTGCGCGAACCTGAAGCAGCGCAGGACGACGCCGTGCGCACGAACCGCCAACGCCAAAGCAGAGAGCTGCGCGCGCTGTGGATGGGCGCCGTGCTGTTTTGGCTGGCCTGGGTTTCCGGTGAGACCGGTGCCACTTTGCTGGCCGCTGTCTGCGCTTTTCTGGCCCTGCGCGAGTTCATCACCCTGGTGCACACGCGCCGCGGTGACCACCGCAGCCTGCTGTTGGCTTTTTTTGTCGTGCTGCCGCTTCAGTTTGTATTTGTGGGCACACGAAGCTTCGATCTGTTTTCGGTTTTCATTCCTGTGTACGTCTTTTTGGCCATACCCGTGGTCAGCGCGCTGGCGGGCGACCCGCATCGATTTCTGGAACGCAACGCCATCATTCAATGGGGCATCATGGTTTGCGTGTTCGGCTTCAGCCATCTGCCGGCCTTGCTGTTGCTGGAGCTGCCGCGCTATGAAGAGCGCGGTGCTTTCTTGATCTTCTTCATCGTGATGGTGACCGCCATCGCGCAGCTGGTGCAGGAGTGGTTCAGCCGCCGGCTGCGGCGCCGGCCTGCAGCGCGCCACATTGACCGTTCGTTTTCATGGCGCAGCTGGGGTGCTGGCATGGCCGCAGCTGCGTTGGTCGGCGCGGCCTTGTGGTGGATCACACCGTTTGATGCGCCGCGCGCGGCCGCGATGGGCGCGCTTGCCGGCGGCTGCGGCACCCTGGGTGAGCTGGTGATGCGGGCGCTAAAACGCGATGCCGGTGTGCGCTTCTGGGGCAACCGCAGTTCGGTCACTGGCGCAGTGGGTTTGTTGGACCGCGTGGCCCCTCTTTGTTTTGCCGCGCCCATCTTCTTCCACTCCGTGCGCTGGTATTTCCGCGTCAACGGCTGAACCAACAAGCCTTACATGCGAATCCTCGGCATCGACCCTGGCCTACAGAGCACGGGCTTCGGCTTGATCGAAAGCCAAGGTCAACAGCTTCACTACATCGCAAGCGGCACCATTAAAACCAACGAAGTGCCGCGCGGCGACCTGCCGGGGCGCTTGAAGCTCATCTTTGAAGGTGTGTGCGAGGTGGTGCAGCGCTGGGAACCGCAACAGGCGGCGGTGGAGATTGTTTTTGTCAACGTGAACCCCCAGAGCACCTTGCTGCTGGGGCAGGCGCGTGGTGCCGCGCTGGCCGCCCTGGTGAGCCGCGACTTGCCTGTAGCCGAGTACACGGCGCTGCAAATGAAAAAGGCCATCGTAGGCCACGGCCTGGCCAGCAAAGCCCAGGTTCAAGACATGGTTTCGCGTCTGCTCAGCCTGCCGGGCTTGCCCGGCAAAGACGCAGCTGACGCCCTGGGCCTGGCCATTTGCCACGCACATGCGGCACGCGCCTTTGCCGCGTTGGCCAAGGCCTCGCCCCTGAGCCGCAAGGCACACGCCCAATTCCGCAAGGGTCGCGCTTACTGAGGTGCACGACGCTACCCACCGAAGTGGGAGTTTGCGCGGCGGGGCAGGCAAACGAAAGCAAGTGAAACTTCGGTGTGATCGCGTATCTCTACAATTCGGGGCAAGCCAGCCGAGTCGGCGGGGGAGTCTCATGAAGGTGACAGGTAGCGAAACGCCGGGGTTGGCAGCGGGCTCCACGTTGAAGCAGTTTGTGGTTGTGGAGTGCTTGGGCATTGACCAACATGCTGCGCTGTACCGAGCCGAGAGCGCGGATACCGGGCACCCCGTCCTGCTGATGGAATACCTGCCCGTCGGTTTGGTTGAACGTGCCGATGGCGTGCTGCGCACCCTCGCGGGCCAGTCAGCCGTCTACGAACGCGCGATGGCCAGCTATGCCAAACGGCTGCGCGAAGCGGCGCTGGTTGGGCACCACGCACTGCCGGTGTTCGACGAAATATGGCGCGAAGCAGACGCCCTGATCGCCGTAGGCCCTTGGCAGGCTGGGAAGAATTTACTGGCCGAGCTTGAACAGCACCGCTCAGCGCCCGACCCGCAGCTGCTGTGCCAGTGGGCACGCACGCTGTGCGATGCGCTCACAGCGCTGCACCGAAACCAGTTGCTGCACGGCAACTTGGCTGCACACATGTTGCGTGTTCGCCAAACCGGCGAACTCATGCTACCGCTCATTGCAGGCGACAGCTTCACCAAAGAGCTGCCACCTTGGGTTGCACCGGAACAGCACCCCATGAACCCCAAGCCCGGCCCGGTCGGACCATGGTCAGATATCTACCAGCTCAGTGCAGCGCTGTACCAACTGATGACCGGCCACGCGCCACCCACAGTCTTGAGACGATGGGAAGGTGCGGCCTTGGAGCATTTGACTGACGATCTGGCGCAGTCAGCCCAACTGCCGCCGGGCCTGGTTGTAGCCACACGCAAAGGCCTGGCAATGCACCACGACACACGCCCGCAGTCCGTGGATGCTTGGTTGGATCTGGCGGGTTTGCATGACCGTCGACATCAGCAGCGATATGAACCGGGGCTTGAATTGCCTGCAGCCAAACCCGGCGCAAGCCCCAGCGTCATGTCGGGCCGCTCGGTAGCCATGGCCATGGCGGCTGAGGCGGCACAAACTGCACCACCACCGCGTTCACCGCATTCAACGTTGAACGCGCCCGAAGACAGCCACTGGAACCGCACCAGCACGAGCGACTATGGCACCGCAGATCAGCCCGACCCGGCAGACCTGATGCAAGCCACGACCGAAGACACGCCGGCCTGGGTTTGGCTGTGTTTGGCGGTAGCCGTTGGCGCGTTCCTGACCATTCTGGTCAGGTCTACAGCATGACCGCCAGGCGCTCCAAGATAAGCACCGCAAAAAAGCCCAGCGCAGCCAACACGGTCCACTTCACAATGACCAAACCACGCTGACGCCAAACGGCCTGGCCGGTGCTGATGTACATGCCGAAGCACAAGATGCCGGCCAACATCAAGGCACCCACCACCACGCGAAAGATCAGCATCGTTTTGTCTGCCTCGGCCGCTTGAGTTTTGCCTTACCAGGCCGGCGCCAAAGCGGCCAGACCGGCCGGCGCTTGACGCTCGTCGTCGAAGCTGACCACGTCATAAGCCTGCTCGTCGGCCAGCAAGGCGCGCAGCAGCTTGTTATTCAGCGCGTGGCCGCTTTTGTAGGCGCGGTAGTGCGCCAGCAAAGGTTGGCCCAGCGCATGCAAGTCGCCAATCGCGTCCAGCACTTTGTGTTTGGCAAATTCATCGTCATAGCGCAGGCCCTCGGCATTGAGCACCCGCAAATCGTCCACGACGATGACGTTGTCCATGCTGCCACCCAAGCCCAAGCCGCGTGAGCGCATCAGTTCAACATCTTTGGTAAAGCCAAAGGTGCGCGCGCGTGCGATGTCGCGTTTGTAACGACCACTGCCCATGTCGAATTCCACGCGTTGGCCGGTGGCATTGACGGCCGGGTGGTCAAACTCGATTTCAAAGCTGATCTTGTATCCGTGGTACGGCTCCAGCCGCGCCCACTTCAGGCTGGGGCCTTCGCCTTCGCGAATTTCAACCACCTGTTTGACTCGAATAAAGCGTTTGGCCGTTGTCTGAACTTCGATGCCTGCGCTTTGCAGCAGGAAAACGAAGGCGGCCGAGGATCCATCAAGGATCGGCACCTCTTCGGCGGAAATATCGACGACCAAGTTGTCGATGCCCAAGCCGGCGCAGGCCGATAGCAGGTGCTCTATGGTTTGCACCTTGGGCGCACCGGGGTCGCCACCGGGGCTGATGGTGGTGGCCATGCGGGTGTCGCACACGGTCAGGGCCGACACCGGGATATCAATCGGCTGTGGCAAATCGACCCGACGAAAGACGATGCCATGGTTTGCGGGCGCAGGGCGCAGCGTCAACTCGACCTTTTGGCCACTGTGCACGCCCACGCCGACAGCGCGCGTGATGGACTTGAGGGTTCGTTGGGCCAGCATGTTCGCAATTGTCTCGCAGCCGGCGCGGATTGGGGCGCGCAGGGTCAAGGGCGCGGGGCGAGCACGCTGCCCGCCCCTAGCCTGTTCGTTCACCCACGCTAACGCGCGCAGCTTCAGTCAGCTTGTTTGCGCAGGAAGGCCGGAATCTCGATCTCGTCCATGCCGCTGTTGGCCAGGGTCTCCACTTTGCTGCGCGCGCTGCGCCACACGCTGGGCGTGGACAACTGCTGGTAGTCCGGCGAGCCGGCGGGCCGGGCACCGATATTCAGCGGCTGGTTCAGCATCGGAATGTTGTCGGTACCCGTGCGCAGCACTTGCTGCGGCGGCGCAATGGTATCCAGCGTGGGCA
The DNA here is from genome assembly GCA_965249635.1 of Rubrivivax sp. GTDB lineage: Bacteria > Pseudomonadota > Gammaproteobacteria > Burkholderiales > Burkholderiaceae_C > Rubrivivax. Next base: position 3,300,943 of record OZ252249.1, read on the forward strand.
CCACGCTGAGCGGCGCTTGCTGGCGGCGTGCGTTGGACGACAAACCGGTGGCAATGACCGTCACACGGAGTTGGTCGCCCAGGGCTTCGTCATAGGCTGCACCAAAAATCACATGGGCTTCGTCGGCCGCATACATGCGGATGGTCGACATCACGGCCTTCGATTCAGCCAGCTTGTACGACTGCTGCGAAGCCGCAATCAACACCAGCACACCACGCGCACCCGACAGGTCAATGCCTTCCAGCAGCGGGCAGGCCACGGCCTGTTCGGCGGCTTTTTTGGCGCGATCCGGGCCGCTGGCAGTGGCCGTTCCCATCATGGCCTTGCCTGGCTCGCTCATGACCGTGCGCACGTCTTCGAAGTCGACGTTGACGATGGCGTCCATGTGAATGATGTCGCTGATGCCGCCCACGGCATTTCTCAGCACATCATTGCCAAAGGCAAAGGCTTCTTCCTGGCGCACGTCATCGCCCATCACTTCCAGCAGCTTTTCGTTCAACACCACGATGAGTGAGTCGACATTGGCTTCCAGCTCGGTCACGCCGGCTTCAGCCTGGCGCGCGCGACGCAGGCCTTCAAACTCGAAAGGCTTGGTCACCACACCCACGGTGAGGATGCCCATCTCCTTGGCCACGCGGGCAATCACGCTCGCCGCACCCGTGCCCGTGCCGCCGCCCATGCCGGCCGTGATGAAGAGCATGTGTGCGCCCTGAATGGCACTGCGGATGCTGTCCACGGCGCTTTCAGCGGCCACACGGCCCGCCTCCGGTTTGGAGCCGGCTCCAAGGCCCGTGGTGCCCAACTGCACCAAGGTGGGCGCTGCACTGCGGTTCAGCGCTTGAGCGTCCGTATTGGCAGCGATGAACTCCACCCCTTGCACACCTTGCCGGATCATGTGCTCCACGGCGTTGCCACCACCACCGCCCACACCGATCACCTTGATCTGCGTGCCCTGGTCGAATTCTTCGATCATTTCGATAGCCATGTCCTTACTCCTTCACCTGTTAGCAGTTGCCATTCATTTAACAAAAAAGTGTCAGCGCTTGATTGCAGTTCCTGTGCGCCGTACACCACCACCTGAAAACATCGTTGCTTGCGCAACCCCTCAGAAGTTGCCAAGGAACCAGTCCTTGACCCGCCCAAAAAAGCCTTTCACCGACGTGGCTTGACCGGGTGTCTTCAAGCCTCGGCTGCGTGCCACACGCGCTTCTTCCAGCAAACCCATCACCGTAGCCGACCGGGGGTTGGCCACCATGTCGGACAATGGCCCGTTGTACAAAGGCAAGCCCCGGCGCACGGGTTTGAGGAAGATGTCCTCGCCCAGTTCCACCATGCCGGGCATGACACAAGAGCCACCGGTCAAAACAATGCCTGAAGACAGCAGCTCTTCGTAGCCACTGTCACGAATGATCTGGTGCACCAGCGAGAAGATTTCTTCAACACGTGGCTCAATGACACCCGCCAAGGCCTGACGGCTGAGCATGCGCGGCGAGCGGTCCCCCAGGCCCGGCACTTCGACTTGCTCAGACGGATTGGCCAGCAGTTGTTTGGCCACGCCGTGCTCAACCTTGATTTCTTCGGCGTCTTTGGTGGGCGTGCGCAAGGCCATGGCAATGTCGCTGGTGATCAAGTCGCCCGCGATGGGAATGACCGCCGTGTGCCGCACGCTGCCTTCGGTGTAAATCTGCACTTCGGTGGTGCCTGCGCCGATGTCCACCAGCGCCACACCCAGTTCCTTTTCATCGGCCGTCAGCACACCCGCTGAACTGGCGCTGGGGTTGAGCACCAAACGCTCGACCTCAAGCCCACAGCGGCGCACACATTTCAAGATGTTCTCGGCCGCGCTTTGCGCGCCGGTGACGATGTGCACTTTCACTTCCAGCCGGCTGCCGCTCATGCCGACGGGCTCCTTAACTTCGTGCCCGTCGATGATGAATTCCTGCGGCTCCACCAGCAACACGCGTTGGTCGTTGGGGATGCTGATGGCCTTGGCCGTATCCACCACCCGCTGCACATCCACAGCGGTGACTTCGCGGTTGTCGCGCACGATCACCATGCCGGTTGAATTCACACCGCGAATGTGGCTGCCAGTGATGCCGGTGTAGACGCTGCCAATCTTGCAGGCCGCCATCATTTCGGCTTCTTTGAGTGCCTGCTGAATGCTTTGAACGGTGGCGTCGATGTTGACCACCACGCCGCGCTTCAAGCCATGCGTGGTTGAAACACCCAGTCCGGCCAGGCGCAGTTCACCGTCGCCAAGTACCTCAGCCACCACCGCCATCACCTTGGCCGTTCCGATGTCCAGGCCGACCACGATGTCCTTGTATTCCTTGGGCATCATTTCCTCCCCGTTGGGCTGCTGGGCTCGATGGACCTGACGCCCTTGAGCTGTACCGCATAGCCGTTGTTGTGCCGCAGGTCGGCCTGCAGCAAGGGTGCCCGATAGGCACTGGTAACTTGCGTGACCGTGCCGACAAAACGCTCGGTGCGTGCCACCAGCTCTTGCATGGTGCCGCGCCCCAAGGTCACTTCCACCGGGTCCGTTTCGTCGCCGAGCAACAAGCCCCAGGAGCCCCGGCTGGACACATCCAGGCGCGTGATGCGACGGTCCAGCGGTGCCACCACGGGGGTCAACTTCTGGTACATCTGCATCACTTGTGCGGACTTGCCGTCCGGGCCGGAAAACAGCGGCAAAGCCTCACCTTCCACTTCACCCAGGTTGGCCTCAAACACTTCACCCAAGGTGTTGACCAAGCGCTCATTGCCGTCAACGCTCATCCAGCGGGCGGCAGCTTGGTGCTCTTGTAGGCGCACAGCCAAGCGGTCGGGCCAAACCCGCTGCACCACGGCCCGGCGCACCCAAGGTACAGATTCAAACACCTGCCGCGCCTGTTGAAGGTCGAGGCTGAAAAAGGTGCCACTGAGCCGCGGCAGCGTGTTCGCGCGAAGGGTTGCGGGGCTGTTGCGCTGCAAGTCTCCACTGAAATCGATGTGACGAATGGTGCCGATAGGTGAGCGCACCAACCACCACGCGGCAGCGACCAGCAGCGCCGCCAACACCAATGCGCCAAGACCCCAGCCCAATTGCCGCCGCTGCAGTGCAGCGAAAGCGGTTCGCCAAGAATGCGCTTTGGCCTTGGCCACCTTGCTGTTCTTGACGGGCCTGCGCGGCTTGGCCGGCGCTGACGGCTCAGGCAACACAGGCTCCTGCGTCCAGAGCGTGCTTGTGGACTTTGCGCTGCCAGCCATCAAGCTGCTCCGGCCGCCAAGCGGTCACTGTCGAGGCCTGCGTCTTCCAACAAGCGCAGGCACAGATCTTCGTAGCTGATTCCTGCCGCGCGCGCCGACATCGGCACCAAGGAATGGCTGGTCATGCCGGGTGAGGTGTTCATTTCCAGCAAGAAGGGCTTGCGGTCGTTAGCACGAATCATCAGATCCGCGCGACCCCAGCCACGGCAGCCCAGCGTGCGGTACGCCGCCAGAACGATGCGCTGGATTTCGAATTCTTCTTGCGCGGGCAGCCCGCTGGGGCAGTGGTACTGCGTGTTGTCGGTGAAGTATTTGTTCTGGTAGTCGTAGCCGTCTGCCGGCGCCACGATGCGCACTACCGGCAGCGCCCGCGCGGCCGCACCAGCACCCAAGACCGGGCAGGTGACTTCATCACCTTCGATGAATTCTTCGCACAGCACGTCAGCATCAAAGCGGGCCGCCAATTGCACGGCGTCCTGCATTTGTGAATAACCTTCGACCTTGGTCACACCGATGGACGAGCCCTCATGCGGCGGTTTGACGATGACCGGCAAACCCAAGGTGTCGGGCACACTGACGACGCTGGTTCGGTCTTGCTGATGCGGCGCCAGGTTGATCCATCGCGGTGTGGGCAGGCCTTCAGCCACCCACACCCGTTTGGTCATCACTTTGTCCATGGCAATGGCGCTGGCCATCACACCCGACCCTGTGTAGGGCAAGCCCAGAAGTTCCAACGCACCTTGCACAGCACCGTCTTCACCCAAACGCCCGTGCAAAGCGATGAAGGCGCGATGAAAGCCCAAGCGCTTCAAGTCACCCAGCGCTTGCTGCGCGGGGTCAAAGGCGTGCGCATCAACACCACGGCTTTGCAAGGCTTGCAAGACGCCTGTGCCCGACAGCAGAGAGATGTCGCGCTCGGCACTGGCGCCGCCCATCAGCACGGCCACCTTGCCCAAATGTTTGGTTCCGAGACCTGCGTTCATGTTCATGCGTTCACACCCAGAAGCTCGGTCAGCCGCTTTGGGACGGTACCGATGGAGCCGGCGCCCATGGTCAAGACCACATCACCGTTGCGCACGGCGCGGCTGATGTGTTCGGGTAGTTTGTCAACGTTGGCGATCCATTCGAGCGGCGTCGCCGCTCGGCCATTCGCAGCTTTTTGCACAGCGCGGGCCAGCGCTTGTCCGTCAGCGGCCGGCAGAGGCGGCTCACCCGCAGCAAACACCTCGGTCAACAAAATCTGGTCGGCTTGGCTCATCACTCTGACAAACTCGTCGAAACAATCGCGCGTGCGGGTGTAGCGGTGCGGCTGGAAAGCCAGCACCAGGCGCTGCCCCGGAAATGCGCCTCGTGCCGCAGACAGCACAGCCGCCATCTCTACCGGGTGGTGCCCGTAGTCGTCGATCAAAGTGAAGCGGCCACCACCTTGTGCGGCGGGCACTGGCAATTCACCATAACGTTGGAAACGACGGCCTACGCCGCCAAATGCGGACAGGGCACGAAGCACGGGCTCATCGGCCAAGCGCAATTCCGCTGCGACGGCAATGGCGGCCAGCGCATTCAAAACATTGTGATGGCCCGCCAGGTTCAAGCGAACCTGCAGCGCAGGCAATTCTGTGCCTCTGATGTGGCGCGTGCAGACAAACTGCATGCCACCGCCTGGCAGGGCTTGAATCTCAGTGGCGCGCACCATGGCTTCTGTGCGTACGCCGTAGCTCATCACCGGCCGCGAGAGCATGGGCAGCACCGCGCGTACGCCGGGGTCGTCCACACACACCACGGCTGCGCCGTAAAACGGCATGCGGTGCAAAAACTGCACAAACGCCATGCGCAAACGGGCCAGGTCATGGCCGTAGGTATCCATATGGTCGGCGTCGATATTCGTCACCACACTCAGCACCGGCAGCAGGTGCAAGAAGGACGCATCGCTTTCGTCAGCCTCCACCACGATGTGCTCGCCAGTGCCGAGCTGCGCGTAGGCACCAGCGCTGTTCAGCTTGCCGCCGATCACAAAGCTGGGGTCCAGACCCGCTTCTTTGAGCACCGCGGTCACCAAACCCGTGGTGGTGGTTTTGCCATGCGTGCCCGCAATGGCGATGCCTTGTCTGGACCGCATCAGTTCAGCCAACATGACGGCGCGCTGCACCACCGGAATGTGCTGCGCACGTGCGGCCAGCACTTCGGGGTTGTCAGCAGCCACGGCGGTGGACGTCACTACAACGTCGGCGCCGCTTACCTGTTCAGCTGCATGGCCAATGGTGATACGCAGGCCCAGGCCTGCCAGCCGGTCCGTCACGCTGCTGGCCGCCAAGTCGGACCCCGACACGGTGTAACCCAAGCGATGCAAGACTTCGGCGACGCCACTCATGCCGGAGCCACCGATGCCGACCAGATGGATGTGTTGGATGGCGTGTTTCATACCTCGGCCACCAAACGTTCAAGTTCATCGGCCACCCGCTGTGCAGCGTGCGGATTGGAAAGCTGCCGAGCCTGCTTGGCCATTTTCAGCAGGTCGCCCCGGGTACGCCCCCGCCAGATTGCGGCCAGCCGTTCGGGCTCGAACTCTTCTTGCGGCACATGAATTGCCGCCTGTTGCAGAGCCATCCATTTTGCGTTGTCACGCTGGTGCGCCGTGGTGCTCACCACCAAAGGAACCAGTACCGCAGGCACACCGGCGGCGCACAGTTCACTGATGGTGATGGCGCCAGCGCGGCACACCACCAAATCACAGGCTTCCAGTTGCGCCGCCATGTCATGGATGAAGGGCAGCAGTTGAATGCGCTGCGGGCGCGCATCGATATCCAGCCCGGCCTCGGCATAAGCGGCCCGCACGGTTTGCAGATGCTTTTCACCGACCTGATGAACCACGCTGGGGCGCTTATCTGCGGGCATGAGCGCCAGCGCTTTGGGCACCACGCTGTTTAGGACCTGTGCACCCAGGCTGCCACCGATCACCAGCACCTTGTGCGGGCCTGAGCGGCCTGCGAGGCGCTGCGACGGCGCAGGCAACGCTTCAATTTCCGCGCGCACCGGATTGCCGGTGACGACCGCGTGCGCGGTCTTGCGGGCGGCCTCTCCGTCAAAGCCAAAGGCCACGCGGTCGGCCACGGGCAACAGCGCACGGTTGCTCATCAACAGCCCCGCATCAGCATTCACGAGCATCAAGGGCCGGCCCAACAGCGCCGCCATCAAGCCACCCGGAAAACACACGTAGCCGCCCATGCCCAGGACCACGCTGGCGCGGCGTCGGCGCAGCACCTGCAGCGAGTCCCACATGGCCTTCAACAAGCGGAAGCCGCCGGTGGCCGTGTGCAGCCAGCCTTTGCCACGCACGCCATTAAAAGCAATGGTGTCCAGCTCGATGCCCGACTCCTTGCTCGGTGGCACCAACCGGTTTTCCATGCCATGGCGCGTGCCCAACCAGCTCACGCTCCAGCCCCGGCGTTGCATTTCGCGGGCCACAGCCAATCCCGGCATGATGTGCCCGCCGGTGCCCGCCGCCATGACCACAAGGTGCCTCATTGCACCCCTCCACGCATCAAGCGGCGGTTTTCCATGTCCACGCGTAAAACCAACGCCAGCGCGACAAAGTTCATGAGCATCGCGGAGCCACCGTAGCTCATGAGCGGCAAGGTCAGGCCTTTGGTTGGCAAAACGCCCAAATTCACGCCCATGTTGATGAAGGCCTGGAAGCCCAACCAAATGGCAACACCCTGCGTCATCAAACCAGCAAAGACACGGTCCAAAGCGATGGCCTGTCGCCCGATCGCGACAATGCGCCGTGTCATCCAGAAGTAGGCCGCGATGACGGCCACGACGCCGACAAAACCCAGCTCTTCGCCAATGATGGCAAGCAAGAAGTCGGTGTGCGCCTCAGGCAAGTAGTGCAGCTTCTCAACCGAACTGCCCAAGCCCTGGCCCCAGATCGAGCCCAAACCAAAGGCGATGAGCGAGTTGGTCAGCTGCCAAGCTTTTTCGCGTTCGTGCTTGGGGTTCCAAGGGTCCAGATAGGCCAGGATGCGCTCACTGCGCACTTCGTCAAAAGCCAGAATCAGGCCCAGCGTGGCCAGCAAGATGGCCGCAATCAAGAAGAACATGCGCGCGTTCACGCCGCCGAGAAACAAGACGCCCATCGAGATGGTGGCGATGACGATGAAGGCCCCCATGTCCGGCTGGCGCAGCAGCAGCAGGCCGATCACACCGGTGGCCACAGCCATGGGCCAAACGGCTTTGAAGAACCGCTCTTTCACGTCCATCTTGCGAACCATGTAGCCCGCTGCGTACAACACCATGGCCAGCTTGGCAAACTCTGAGGGCTGCAAGTTGATAACACCCATGGGCAACCAGCGCCTTGAGCGGTTCACCACCTTGCCAACGCCCGGAATGAGAACAATAACGAGCAGAATCAGCGCCAGCACCAGAATCTTGGCAGCATGCTTTTCCCAGAACTTGATGGGCACTTGCAGCACGGCGAATGCCAGCACAAAGGCCAGGCCTACAAACATGGCATGGCGGCTGACAAAGTAGGTTTGGCTGTAATTGGCGTACTTCGGGCTCTCGGGCAGCGCGACGGAGGCCGAATAAACCATCACCAGGCCCAGCATCACCACGGCCGCGGCCACCATGACCAAGGCCTGATCGAAGCCTGCCGACATGCTGACACCATGGTCGGTTTGGCGCGGGTCCAGGCGGTCACGCACCGGCAGCCCGCGTCTGAGCGCCAGGCGCTCGCGCCAGTGGTTCCAGGCCTGCCGCAGGCGCTGCGACCAATGAACGCGGTCCATGCTGTTGGCGCTCACAAGCTCACCTCACCACGCTCGGCGGCGATGCGCTGAACGGCATCGACAAACACCTCGCCACGATGCCCATAGTTGCGAAACATGTCCAGGCTCGCGCAGGCTGGGCTCAAGAGCACAGCGTCCGACGCCTGCGCCTGTTCGAAGCACCAGGCCGTCGCTGCTTCGAGCGTGGCGTGATCCACGAGCGGCACGCCGCAGTCTTTGATGGCCTCGCGAATCAACCCGGCGTCCTGCCCGATCAAGGCCACTGCACGCACGTGCTGTTGCACGGGTTGCAGCAAGGGGCTGAAGTCCTGGCCTTTGCCCTGGCCGCCCAGAATCAAAATCAACTTGGCCGGTGCGCGCTCCGCTCCCAGGCCATGCAGAGCCGCAACGGTCGCGCCCACATTAGTGCCTTTGGTGTCGTCGAAGGCTTCTACATCGCCGATACGGGCGATGAATTCGACGCGGTGCTTTTCGCCCCGGTATTCGCGCAGGCCGTGCAGCATGGGCGCCAAGGGGCAGCCAATGGCTGTCGCCAGGGCCAGCGCAGCCAAGGCATTGGAGGCGTTATGCCGACCCCGCAGGCGCAGCGCATCGGCTGGCATCAGGCGCTGGATGTGAATCTCTTCTTCATCGTCACCTTTTCGGCGCTTGATGGTTTCATCGGCCGGTAGCGCGCGCACCAGCCAGGCCATGCCACTCTCATGCACCAGCCCGAAGTCACCCGGACGCTGTGGCGCTTCCAGGCCATAACGTATGACATGACGCGCCACCGGCTTGGGTGCACCTTTAGGCAGCTTGCCCGCAGCCGGCACGGGCTCCATGGCGCGAACCAATGGGTCGTCCTGATTCACAACCATCACGCCGCCTGAACCCCAGATGCGCGCCTTCGCTTGGGCGTAGGCCGCCATGTCGCCGTGCCAGTCCAGATGGTCTTGCGTGATGTTGAGCACCACCGCTGCGGCGGGCTCGAAGCCGTACTCACTGGCTGGGTTGGTGGCCAGGTCGGCCAACTGGAAGCTCGACAACTCCAAGACCCAAACTTGAGGTAGCTCGTGGAGCGCGGGCTCATCTGCCGCTTCTTCGGCGCCCGGCTGTTTGTCGATGGGTTCGCTTGCCGGTGCGCCTTCGGCCGCCGTTTCAACTGCTGCTTCTTCGGCTTCTTCCGCTGCAGCCGCTGCTTCGGCCTGAGCCCGGGCCAGCGCTTGCAGGTCCAATTCGGCGCTCAAGGTGTCGAGCAGGGTCGGCCCGATGTTGCCGGCTGCCACTGCGCGACGACCAGCACGCTGCACCATCAAGGTGGTCAAGGCCGTGGTCGTGGTTTTACCGTTGGTACCCGTGATGGCCAACACTTGAGGTGCATAGGTAGTTTCGGCCTTCAGGTCAGCCAGCGCGAACGCAAAGAGGTCCAGTTCGCCACCCGTGCGGACCCCTGTGGCCTTCGCGGTCTGCCAGACAGCAGCAATCGCCGGGTCGTGGGGCGCCAAGCCAGGGCTCTTGAGCAACCAACCCAGGCCTTGAAGATCCGCTTCAGTGAGCACACCACTTCGCAGGTTCACTTCGCCGTTCAACGCGAGCAAGGCCTGCTTCTGCGGCGGCTCTTCGCGAGAGTCCCAAACGCCGACATCGGCACCGCAGCGCAAGCACCAGCGCGCCATGGCCAGGCCCGAGAGGCCCAGCCCCAGGATCAGCACTTTTTTGCCAGCGAGTTGCTTCATGTGGTGCTCGCTTTCACCGCAGCTTCAGGCTGGACAGCCCGATGAGGCACAAGAACAGCGTGACGATCCAGAAGCGCACAACCACCTGTGTTTCGGCCCAACCTTTTTTCTCGAAATGGTGATGCAACGGCGCCATCAAAAAGATGCGGCGGCCTTCACCAAACCGGCGGCGTGTGTACTTGAACCAGCTCACCTGAATGACAACCGAAAGCGCTTCGGCCACAAAGATGCCGCCCATGATGCCCAGCACAATTTCTTGCCGCGTGATAACGGCGATGGTGCCCAACGCACCACCCAATGCCAGCGCACCTACGTCCCCCATGAACACCTGTGCCGGGCTGGCGTTGAACCACAAAAAGGCAAGGCCTGCCCCGCTCATGGCCGCGCAGAACACCAGCAATTCACCCGTGCCGGGAATGAAGGGGAACAGCAAATACTTCGAAAAAACCGCGTGCCCTGTGACGTAGGCAAAGATGCCCAAAGCAGAACCCACCAGCACCACCGGCATGATGGCCAAGCCGTCCAAGCCGTCCGTGAAGTTGACCGCGTTGCTGCAACCGACGATGACAAACCAGCTCAAGGCAATGAAGCCAAAAACGCCCAGCGGGTAGCTCACGCTCTTGAAGAAGGGCACCATCAGGTCGGCGCGCGGTGGCAAGTCGGCCGAGAAGCCACTGGCGATCCAGCGCCCAAACAACTGAATCATGCGCAGCGTGGAGGTCTCTGAGACGCTGAAAGCCAAGTAGAGCGCTGCAATCAAACCGATCAAGGCTTGCCAGAAAAACTTCTCGCGCGAGCGCATACCTTCAGGGTCTTTGCGAACCACCTTGCGGTAGTCGTCTACCCAGCCGACCATGCCGAAGCCAAAGGTGACCACCATCACCACCCATACAAAACGGTTGGACCAGTCGAACCACAACAGCGTCGATACACCGATGCCGATGAGGATCAACACGCCGCCCATGGTGGGTGTGCCGCGTTTGCCCAGGTGCGACTGCATGCCGTATTCGCGGATAGGCTGGCCAACCTTCATTTCAGTCAGGCGCCGGATCACCCATGGGCCAAACGCAAGGCCGATCAACAGGGAGGTCATGGCCGCCAGCACCGCGCGAAAGGTGAGGTACTGCACCACGCGCAAGAAGCCCAGGTGCTCGGGCCACAAGCTCATCAACCATTGGCTCAGCGAGAGCAGCATCAGTGACGCTCCTGCGGGTCGGCCGCCGCTTGCAGAGCCGCAACCACGCGCTCCATGGCCATGAAGCGCGAGCCTTTGACGAGTACAGAAGCCGCTTGCGGCAGTGGGTCCCAGCTACCCGGTTTATTGATGGTTTCGAGCAGCGAATCCACGGTGGCGAAATGACGCGCGCCCTGCCCATATGCGCGGGCGCTTTCAGCACACATCATGCCGGCGCACCAGAAGTGCTGCAGGCCGCGCTCGCGTGCGCGCGCACCCACCTCGGCATGAAAGGCGGGGCCGTTGCTGCCCACCTCGCCCATATCACCCAAGATCAGCCACTGCGGCGCTGGCAAGCTGGCCAGCACGTCTATGGCTGCCAGCACCGAGTCGGGGTTGGCGTTGTAGCTGTCGTCCACCAGGGTGACGGTCTGCCCGTTGAGCTTCAAGTGGCTCAGGTGCGAACGCCCCTTGACGGGCCGGAAGGCTGCCAGACCCTGCAGCGCTTGCTGCAAGGGCACGCCCGCCGCCAACGCAGCCGTGCAGGCCGCCAGCGCATTTTTCAGGTTGTGGCGCCCGGCCAGGTGCAAGCGCAACTCGCCGTGGCCTTGGGGTGTCAACACCTCAGCGCGCCAGCCGTCTTCGGTTGGTGCGGCGTGGCGCACCGTCACATCGGCAGCCGAATCCAGCGCAAAGCTCATCTTGCGGCGCTGGCCGGCTTGTTGCCGCCAGGTGGTGGCTTGGGGGTCGTCGGCCGGAAATACGGCGACGCCGTCAGCAGGCAAGGCCGCGATGGCTGCGCCGTTTTCCAAGGCCACTGCAGCCACGCTCGCCATGAATTCTTGATGCTCACGTTGGGCGTTATTCACCAAGGCCACCGTGGGCGCGGCCATGCGCGCCAGCAGTTCAATTTCGCCGGGGTGGTTCATACCCATTTCAACCACGGCCGCGCGGTGTTGGGCGCGCAGGCGAAGCAGGGTCAAGGGCACGCCGATATGGTTGTTCAGGTTGCCGACCGTGGCCAGCGCTTGCTCGCCATAAGCTGCACGCAGGATGGCGGCCAACATCTGTGTGACCGTTGTTTTGCCATTGCTGCCCGTCACGGCAATCAGTGGGCCCTGCCAGCGCTGGCGCCAGCCTGTCGCCAAGTTCTGCAGCGCTTGCAAGCTGTCTTTAACTTCAAGGCCGGGCAGATGCGCCGACGCCAAGCCTCTTTCGGCCAATGCCGCAGCCGCACCGGCTTGTGCGGCCTGCGGCAAAAAGCTGTGAGCGTCAAAACGGTCCCCGCGCAAGGCGACGAACAAGTCGCCCGCTTGCAGCGTTCGGGTGTCGCTGTGGACACGCCGAAAAACCGTGCCGCCATCACCCACGGGCACCGCCCCGGGCAACAGGGCCAACGCTTCATTGAGGCTCATCATGATTCCAACGTTTCCCGGGCCTTCAAGGCCTCTGTGGCTGCTGAGACATCGGAAAACGGCAAGCGTTGCCCGCCGATGTCTTGGTAGTCTTCGTGTCCTTTGCCCGCAATCAAGACCACGTCGGCCGGCGCGGCGGCACGAATGGCCTGTTCAATGGCGAGGCCACGGTCAAGCTGTGCCTTCACCTTGATGCGCAGCGGCGCAGGCACACCATCCAGAATCTGCTCGACGATGGTATGAGGCGCTTCAAGCCGGGGGTTGTCGCTGGTGACCAGGACATGGTCGGCGTCCTGCGCGGCCAGCGCACCCATCAAGGGCCGCTTGCTCGCATCACGATTGCCACCACAGCCGAACACACAGTGCAATAAGCCGCCACGCGCCTGGGCCAAGGGGCGGAGTGCCTGCAAGGCTTTTTCCAGCGCATCAGGCGTGTGTGCGTAGTCGACCACGACTTCAGGGCGCCCAGCCACGGCAGGCACACGTTGCATGCGCCCTGGCACGGGCGTGAGGTGACTCAAGGCATCAGCGGCTTGCGTCAAGGCAATTCCCTGCGCACGCAGACCCGCCAAGACCACCAGCAGGTTGTAGACGTTGAACTCACCGATCAACGCGGTCTGCACGGGCACACGTCGCACGCCTTCGACGACATGGAATGCCAAACCTCTTGCGGTGTAACTCACGGCTTCGGCGCGCAAGGTGGCCGGCGAATTCACCGCAATCGTCCACAACTCGACCGCACCGCCGCGCAACTCGTCGGCCAGCGCGCGGCCTTTGGCGTCGTCGATGTTGATCACCGCCGCACGCAGGCCCGGCCAATTGAAGAGACGGCGCTTGGCGTCCCAGTAGGCGGCCATGCTGCCGTGATAGTCCAGGTGGTCTTGTGTGAAGTTGGTCAGCAGGACTGTATCGATGTGGGTACCCGACAAGCGGCTTTCCATCAAGCCAATCGAAGAGGCCTCAATGGCGCATGCCTTCAAGCCGCTGCGCAAGAAGCCGGCAAAAGCGGCTTGCAGCACCACCGGGTCGGGCGTGGTCAGGCCGGTGCTGACAACATGAGGCGGTTCGCCTACACCGAGCGTTCCCACCACACCACTGCGCCGCGCGCAGGCGCTCAGCGCTTGCGCCAGCCACCAGGCACAAGAGGTTTTGCCGTTGGTGCCCGTGACAGCCAGCACCGGTAAACGGGTCGAGGGCTGCTGGTGCCATGCCGCAGCCACATCACCCGCCAGCGCTTTCAAGCCACGCAGGCTGGCCACGCGTTGCGCGTCCAAATGGAGGGCCTGCGCACCGTCGGCTTCCACCAAGGCCGCAGCAGCGCCGCTTGCCAAAGCCTGCGCAACGAAATGTCGAGCATCGCGTTGTGCGCCGGGCCAAGCCAGGAATGCATCGCCAGCATGAACTTGCCGGCTGTCGCTGCGCAAGGCACCGCTGCAGCGCTGCGACAGCCAGGTGGCTGCGGTCTGCGCGCTGGGCAGAAGCGTCAGTTGGTGCGCGGGCATGTTCACGGTGTATCCAGACCCAGGCCGTCATGCACGGTACCCACACGGGCGCGCACTTCAAGATCGGGCTCCACGCCCATGGTGCGCAGCGTTTGCTGCACCACCTTGCTGAATACCGGTGCGGCCACGGCACCGCCGGTGTGCAGGTTGTCAGCACGCGGCTCGTCCACCATCACGGCCACCACGATGCGCGGGTCGCTCAAGGGTGCCAGGCCCACAAACCAAGCGCGAAAGCGGGTTTTGTCGTAGCCCACGCCTTTGACGTGCATCTGCGCTGTGCCGGTTTTTCCGCCCACGGAATAACCTTCGACAAAGGCTCGTTTGGCTGTGCCGCCGTCGCGCGTGACCACGCCGCCCAGCATCTCGCGCATGGTTCGCGCGGTCTCAGGCGAATACACCGGGCTGCCAGGCAGGGGTGCGTTTTGCCGCAGGATGCTCAGGTCCGACAACTGACCATCGCGTGCAAACACGGTGTAGGCGCGCGCCAATTGCAGCAGCGAGGTCGACACACCGTAGCCGTAGCTCATGGTGGCTTGGTCGATGGGCATCCAAGACTCGGCTTTGCGCAGACGGCCGGTGCGTGCGCCCGGAAACTCAATCTGCGGCGTTTGGCCAAAACCCAACTTGGACAGCAGGCCATGCATCTCTGCCCGCTCCATCTGCATGGCCAGGCGCGCGGTGCCGGAATTGCTGGAACGTGCGACCACCTCCGCCAAGGTGATGCGCGGCGCTTTCAACGGGTGGTCGTCGCGGACAAACAGGCCGCCGGCCACCGGCAAAGGCTCGTTGGGCAGCGTGCTTTGTGGCGTTAGGCGTCGCGACTGCATGGCCCAGCTCACGATGAAGGGCTTCATGGTCGAGCCCGGCTCAAAGGTGTCCGTCAACGCGCGGTTGCGTTGGCGCTCAGCCAGGTCGGTCTTCTTGACTGAGCCGCCCAGCACATTGGCCAGAGCCAGAATTTCGCCGGATCGCGCGTCCAACACCACTGCGCTGCCGGCCTTGGCACCGTGCCGCTCCACCGCCTCGCGCAGGTTGTGCCAGGCGAAATACTGCAAACGGCTGTCGATGGACAACTGCACGTCATGACCATTGACAGGCTCGCGCCGCTCCGCCAGCTCATCGACCACATGGCCCAAGCGGTTGCGCACCACGCGGTGTTCACCGCCGTGGCCTTGCAGTTGTTGCTGGAAATACAGCTCCACGCCTTCTTGGCCCAAGTCATCCACAAAGCTGGTGCGCCCCACCACCTGCGCAACCGTTTCACCCTCGGGGTATTTGCGCTGGTATTCCCGTTCGTGGCGCACACCTTTGATGCCCAGGGCCTGGATCTGCTGCCAGACGGCCTCGTCAACCTTGCGCCGCAGCCACACAAACTCTTGCTTGGACTGCACCCGTTCGTCCAGTTCACCCAGCGGCATGTTCAACAGTTGTGCCAACTGCGTTCGCTGCTTGGTTGAAACGTTGGCCGCTCGAAATTCTTTGGGCGACAGCCACACCGACGGCACCGGCACGCTGGTGGCCAACACGTTGCCGTTGCGGTCCAGGATGCGACCACGGCTGGCCGACAACGGCATCTTGTAGGCATAACGTGCCTCGCCTTTGTCCACATAAAACGGCGCGCGCATCAATTGCACATAGGCCGCGCGGCCCAGCAGCGCCAGCGAGCCCAGCGCCATCAAGGCCACGACAAAGCGCGAGCGCCAGGGTGGCGTTTTACTCGCCAGCAGCGGGCTGTTGGCGTAGTTCAGCTTGCGCGATCCCATAGCCATAGGTCGCTTCATGGGCGGCCTCCTGCAGGGGCGGCGTCAAACACTTCCATGCGCTGCGGGTCTTTGCGCATCTTCAGGCGCTGCTCGGCATCACGCGCCACACGCTGGTTGGTGGCGTTGAGTTGCCGCTGCGCGTCCAGACGCTTGAACTCTTGCTCAATGCGCAGGCCCTCGGTCTCAGCGCGCTGGTTGGCAGCAAACAGGCGGCCGCGCTCGTACGAGGTGCGCACCAGCAGCAGCGAACTGGCCACCAACAACAACGACAAAACAATATGCAGGCGCGTCATGCCGCAGCCCCCTGCGACAACACGGCGGCCGGCATCTGCCGTTCTGCCACACGCAAGATGGCCGAGCGCGCACGCGGGTTGGCTGCCACTTCGTGGGCGCTGGCACGCGTGCGCCCCAAGAGGTTCAGCCGCGTGGGTGCCGGTGCAGCAAACGGCGCGCGCCGGTCAAATACAGCCTGGCTCTCGCGCGCCATGAACTGCTTGACCATGCGATCTTCCAGCGAATGGAAGCTGATCACCACGAGCCGCCCGCCCGGGTTCAAAAGTTCGAGCGCGGCCCGCAGGCCTTGTTCGAGTTCTTCAAGCTCAGCATTGACGAAAATCCGAAGAGCTTGAAACGTGCGAGTGGCCGGGTCCTGGCCCGCTTCACGGGTGCGCACCGAACGAGCCACGACTTCGGAAAGCTCCCACGTGGTTCGTACCGGCTGGCCGCTTTCGCGGCGAGCAACAAGCGCCCTTGCAATCGGAAGAGCAAACCGTTCTTCGCCGTATTCACGGATCACCTCGGCAATCTGGCGCTCATCGGCGCGTTGAAGAAAGTCCGCGGCGGTTTCGCCACGGGTCGTGTCCATGCGCATGTCCAACGGTGCATTGAAGCGGAAGCTGAAACCCCGCTCCGGCGTGTCAATCTGCGGGCTGCTGATGCCCAGGTCCAACAGCACGCCGTCCACGGCGCCAATACCCAGCGCCGCCAATTCCGCACGCATGCCCGCAAAACCAGCGTGGCGGATAGAGAAACGTGCATCGGCCACTTGCTGCGCAGCAGCGATGGCTTGCGGGTCTTTATCGAATGCCACCAGTCGGCCCCGTGGCGCCAGCAGCGCCAGCACGGCACGGGTGTGGCCACCACGCCCGAAGGTACCGTCCACGTAAATGCCATCGGGGCGCGTGACAAGCGCTTCAACAGCTTCATTCAGCAAGACGGGGATGTGTGCCGCTGAAGGCGCGGCGCCTGCTTCATGCGTCATGGGCAGCAACCGCGCGTTTGAGCCGGCCCATTGAGAAACCGGCCACGCCATCACGCAGGTCGCCCCCTGCCAGCAGCCGCTCTTCGTCGGCCGCGCGCCGGGTCTTGTCCCACAATTCGAAGTGATTGCCCAAGCCCATGAAAACGACGTCGCGTTCCAGCCCTGCAAATTCACGCAATTCCGGCGGAATAGTGATGCGCGCCGCGCCGTCAATGACCACGTCGGCCGCGCTGCCCATGATCAAACGCTTGGTCGCGGCGCCACGCACGTCTTCTGCCACCTCGCCCAGCATGGCTTCCACTTGGGGCCAAAGGCTGGCGGGAACAAGCTGCAAACAGCGCTCAAAGCTCTTGCAAACCACCAATTGGCCCTGCTCGGCGGCCATCAGGCTGTCTTTGAAATGGACAGGCACGGTCAGACGCCCCTTGGCGTCAAGCGTCATGACTGGTCCACCTCTAAAGCCGAAAGAAGACACGTAACCCCACAAAATGGTCCTTAACGGCACTTTACCCCACAGATGCTGGGGTGCCAAGCGCTCGCGCTTGAAGAAATACGTTTGGAATCAAAGCCTTAGCGCAACCATGTCAAGTGGGAACCGTCGAAAAAGCTTGTGTCAATTTCGTTAAAAATTAGGCACTTACAGCGATATATGAATGCCTTACTTTCTAAATTTCGGTCTGCTTTTGGCGTAACAAAGCCCGCAGCAGTTACATCTGCCAGCGCGTGGGTGCGGTCAGCGCACCCCCTAATCTGGGTGTAAGGCCATGACGCCAGGAGAAAACGACCCACTTTGGCGCCTGCGCCATGCCTTGGCCGGCGTGGGCTTGGCCTTGTTGCTGTCTGTGCTGCTGGCGGCCGTACTGGGCAGCGCGCTGGGCGATCTGGTCGGCGGCACCTATGAGAGCCGGGTGGCCTTTTACGGAGGCATGCTGGTGTATGTGGTGGCTGGCGCCGTCACTTTGTTTGTCAAAGTGGCGCAGCACGAAACGCAGCCGCTGAGCCTGCGCCGGGTCGGCCTGTGGCTTCTCAGCTTGTGGTTGTGGCCCGTATTGCTGCTTTGGCGCAAGCCACGCGCCTGAGAAGCGTGAACCGCGTCACCTTGCAAGGCGGCGCGCTGCTCGGCTGCGTCAAGCGGCCTACAGGCGTGCCGATATCCGGTTTGAACCGCTGCGTCTGTGGCGCCGCCTGTTACGCACATGCAACCCCTGTTCCTGCGAATAGCCGAGTATTTCGGCGCCCACCGGGTACCTGAATGCCTGGCGCATGAACGCGACCGCGCGCGCCAGCGCATGGGCATCGCCGGTTTTTTTGGCCTGGTTCTGTTGGCCCACATGGTGTGGTCATCGACCTTTGAACTGCAGCTCCTGTGGCTGCCGCTGATTTCGTTCGCTTACGCAGCCTATGCGCTTTATCACCTGCGTGTAGTGCTGGTACGGCCGCAGCCTGCGGTGCAGTCGCAGTACGCCCTGCTGGTTCTGGACCAGGTTTTCAATGTCGCCTGCCTGGCCGCACTGCCACCCGTTTTGGCCCCCATTTATCCCGTGCTGATGGTGCAGATCGTGCGCTGCGGCATGCGCTTTGGCATACGCACCATGTGGCTGGCGTGGGGCGTATCAGTCGCTGCAGCGGCTGTGGCTTTTCCATTCAGCGACTTTTGGTCGAACGACTTGCCGATGGCATGGTCGTTTGTGGTCATGATGCTCATCACGCCGCCACTGATGGGGCCTTTGGTGCGGCGCCTTTCTGAAGCCACTGAAGCGCTGCGCCAAGCCGCCGGGGCAGACCCGCTGACGGGTCTGGCCAATAGGCGCACCCTGTCGGAACGAACACTTGAAGCACAAGAGCGCAGTGCGCGCGACGGTACCCAATTGGCGATGGTGTTGTTTGATCTGGACAACTTCAAGTCAGTCAATGACACCTTAGGGCACGCCGTGGGCGACCAGCTGCTGCAGCAAGTGGCCCGTTGCATTCGCGGCAACTGCCGCGTGAGTGATTTGGTTGCGCGCGTGGGCGGCGATGAATTTGTCTTGTTGCTTGAAGGTTTGCCACGCGCCGGCGGCCAAGCCAAGGCACAGGAAATCGCTTCAAAGATCGTGGGCCAGATTCAGCGCCTGGCGCAAGAAGTTGCACCTGGCATTGCGGTATCTGCCAGCGCTGGCCTCAGTTGCTGGCACCAGTCAAGCGAAAGCCCTGAGGCAGAAAAAGCGCTGATGGCCAGCGCTGACAAAGCCATGTACGAAGCCAAGCATGCAGGCAAGTCGCGGGTAGTGATGGCCCCCTGCTCTCCAACCATCGACTTGAGATAACTGCCAGCGTCGCAGCGCTTGAGGCCAGGCCCACAGCCCGCTATTGAGACTGCTTGATGATCCGGCCAGCCGCCGCCTGCACGGGGCGGGCATTCATTGGGTAAAGGCGCGCGAAAAAGTCGTATTGGACTTGCGACAAAGTAGCGGGTTGCTTCAACACCACCCACTGCACGCCTTCAGTGCAAGGCGGCGTGGTCAGCGAGCCCATATAGGTGAAGTAACGGCGGTCACTGGGCAGCAAGTCCGCCGGGTTCAAGTCGGTGCGGCCGTGTTCGGGCGTGCCCAAGTCCAGCGGCAAGTGGTTCCAGACCGTCTGCACCGTCGGGTGTGCGGGGCCCCGCTCAAACAGAACGGTCACCACTGCCAGCCGGCCTTGCGAGTCCTTATGCACCAAGTGCGCGGACATCGCAAAACCACGACCGTTCACACGCTCTTCAGCCGGGTTGTGAAAATGAAACTGCACCAGCTCAAAGCTGCGCCCGGAGATTTCGAGGCGGTTGCCCGGCTCCAAGTCGGCTTGCAGGCTGTGACCTGAATTCACCACTTTGAAGCGGCTCGGTCGGTAATCAAACACCACCGGCTCCAACTCCACGGCATAACCGTCACGAATGTCGATGGGGCTTTGCCTTTGGCCCTTGGCGCACAAGTTGAACTCGGGTTTCAAGGCACCCCAACGTTCCGGCCCATCGGCGCCGCCATAGCTCCAGGCCGCGTGGCCATGGTCACCGTGGCCCGTGGCTGCGTCTGCTGCGCCCGCTCCACCATGTCCGCTGGGCCCTGCAGGCGCTGCATGGGCAGCGCTGCGCGGTGCACGTGCGGCAAGGGACAAGGCTGACGCTGGCACGTGAAATTCGCCCGTCGCTTTGGACGACACCTGCACGGCGCGCGCCGCCGTTGCGTCGGGCACCGGCGTTGGCGTCGCGCCCAGGCGCGCGGCCAGCCGGTCACGCAACACATCCAGCGGGTCTTGACGCGGAGTTGCGCCTTTCGGCGGTTTGGCAGAGCTGGGGGCGTCGGCCGCTGCGTGTCCGCTTGCCGTGCTTGCTGTGGGGGCCGCCGCGTGATCAGTGACCTTGCTCGCGGCTTTGCCCGTGGCAGCCGCCGCAGGCTTGATGGCTGGCTCTGCCGCAGCCTTGGCCGGCCCGTGGCTGTCGGCCGAAGCCTTGGGCGCTGAATCAGCAGCTGCAGGTCGCGCAGCAAGCAGCAGTGCGGCCGCCGCCAGGGGCACAGCGGACACCAGGGCCGCTGTGAGCCAGGCGGGCCGCACGGGCATTTCGCCCAGCGTTGGGCGCTGTCGGCGCTCAGCCCACGCGACCGTTTGCAGTCGCAGCACCAGAGTCGTGAGAGGGGTTTTCATGACAGCCTTTCGGCCGTTTTTCACCCAACTTGAGCCACTCAGAAAGCCAAGTTCCGCTCAGGTCACTTGCCGCTTGACCCAGGTCCACGCCACCAGGCCGATGACCAACATCGCGGCCGAGGCCAGTGCCAAGTCCATGCCCGAGTGCATGACCCACGGTGAAATCACGCCCGCCACCACTGCATTGGCCAGGGCGCCTGCAAACGACTGCACCGACGAAGCCATGCCGCGCCGGTCAGGCACCTGGTCCAGCACCAGCAGCGTCACAGCCGGCACCATCAAGGACCAACCGAACGAAAAACACGCCACGGGCAACAAGGCCCACGCCACGTGCGGCGTCAGCATGGCATTGAGTGCCACGTTGGCCACTGTGGCGATGCCCATGATTCGAAACCCCTGGCGAATCTGCAGTCGTGGCGGCACCCGCCCTGCCGAACGGCCACTCCACCACGCACCTGCCATCACGCCACCGACGCTCAAAATGAAAAACCAAAAGAACTGCGTGGGCTGCAAGTGCAGTACCTCGCCCAGCCAGGCAGGCGACGACAGCACATAGATGAACATGCCATTGAACGGCACACCGCTGGCCAAGACCAAAGCCACAAAGCGCGCGCTGCTCATCATCTGCCAATAGCCACGCAAGAGGCTGCGCGCATCAAAAGCCTGGCGCTTGAAAGTGTCCAAGGATTCCGGCAAACGCCAGGCCATGAGGCCGCTGATGCCAAGGCCCAACAAGGCCAAAAACCAAAAGATGGATCGCCAGCCGACAGACGCATAGAGCAAGCCGCCCACCAGCGGCGCAACAGCCGGCGCCACGCCGAAAAAGATCGTGACTTGGCTCATCACCTTCTGCGCTTCATCAGGGCGGTAAATGTCGCGGATGATGGCGCGAGAAACCACCATGCCGGCACCTGCTGACATGCCCTGCAAGGCGCGGAACACGACCAACTGGCCGATGCTGCTGCTCACGGCACAACCCACCGACGCCAGCGTGAACACCACCAAAGCCCACAGCACCACCGGGCGCCGCCCGAAGCTGTCCGACAAGGCACCATGGAAGAGGTTCATGACCGCAAAGCCCACCAAGTTGGCCGACAGCGTCTGCTGCATCTGCACGGGTGTGGCGCTCAGTTGTTCGGCCATGCCTGCAAACGCAGGCAAGTAGGTATCGATGGTGAAAGGCCCGAGCATGGTCAGGCTTGCCAGCAGCAAAGCCAAAGACCAACGCGAGCCACGCCACAGGGTTTGGGCTTGGGGGTGCATTGCGACCAGTGTAGAAGCGCGCCAGACCAACCCCACCTGCGCGAGGAACTTCTGCTTGTGTTGGAATTCAGAGCAAGGCTCGCTTCGGAGCCTGAGGAACCCATCATGAATTCGCCCAGCACCCGCCGCACCCTGCTTCTGGGCAGCGCGGCTCTCGGCATGAGCGTCACATCAACTGCCTTGTTGGCTCAAGAAGCGCGACCCGCCACGTCGCGTCGTGGTGTGCTGCCCTCCATGACCGAAGGTCCGTTTTATCCGCCCGTGCAATGGCGCGAAAAACACCCAAGGCCTCACGACTGGGATGCCGACTTGACCCGCGTCATCCGGGGCAAAGAAGCCTTGTCCGCCCAAGGCGAACACCTGGACCTTCAGCTCGCGGTCATGGACACCCAGGGCCGCTCCATTGACGCCGCCGATGTTGAAATTTGGCAGTGCGATGTTTTCGCCGTCTACCAGCACCCCGACGTCAAACCGAACCCCCAGCAAATGGACCCCGGCTTCCAGGGTTTCGGCGCCGCAAAGTCGGGGCGCGATGGGCAGGTGCGCTTTCGCACCATCCGCCCAACACCCTACCCCGGTCGCACGCCGCACATCCACCTGAAGGTGCGGCACGCCAGTTTTGGCGAATGGACCTCGCAGCTCTTTGTCGCTAACGACCCTGGCAATGACCGCGACGGCATCTGGCGCCGGCTGTCTGCAGCTTCGCGTGAAACGGCAACCATGAACTTGAAGCCCGCTCAAGCGGGGAGTGGCCTGCGTTGGCAGGTTGAACACCTCGTGGTGCTGCCGGCTTGAAAGCCAAGCCGGCCATAAAGTGTGAAGCAAGCCGATAGGCCGGATTCTGTGCAGCGCCCTCGCCTTGCGGCTTGGACGCTGTGACCGCCATTCCTCTGGGCCGGGGGTCACCCACCCGGCTCGGTGCCACCTACCCGCCGGCTTGTGCGGGCCGCACTTCCAGACAACGCGGCAAGCCGCGCCGTCCACGCCGGCCTATTTGGTGTTGCTGCGCGTAGAGATTGCCCGTTTCACCCGAACTGAATCGGCTCGTCTCTGTTGCTCTGATCCTCACCTCGCGGTGGGGAGCCGTTAGCTCCTACGCTGCCCTGTGCAGTCCGGACCTTCCTCCAGCGCCCGGTTTCCCGGATCGCGCCAGCGGCGGTCTGGCTTGCTTCACGAGGGCATTGAAGCACAAAAGAACAAGGGGCCCGCAGGCCCCTTGAGCGGATATGACAAGACTTCGTACTCAGTTGCCGGCGCGTGCCTGCAAAGCGCGGATGCGGTCTTCAATCGGCGGGTGGCTAGACATCAGGGCCATGAAACCACCCGGCTTGCCGCTGATGCCCATGGTTTGAACCGCTTGGGGCAAGGTGCCCGGTTCCAGGCCGCCCAGGCGGGCCAGCGCATTCATCATCGGCTGTTTGCGACCCATCAGGTCAGCAGCACCTGCGTCGGCGCGGTACTCACGGTGGCGCGAGAACCAAGCCACGATGACGGCAGCCAGCATGCCCAGGACGATATCGAGCACCACGGTGGTGATCATGTAGCCAATACCCACGCCGTCGCGGTCGTTGCGCAGAATGACTTTGTCGACGAAGTAGCCGATGACGCGCGACAGGAAAACGACAAAGGTATTCATCACGCCC
This sequence comes from Rubrivivax sp., assembly GCA_965249635.1. Classification (GTDB taxonomy): domain Bacteria; phylum Pseudomonadota; class Gammaproteobacteria; order Burkholderiales; family Burkholderiaceae_C; genus Rubrivivax. Next base: position 3,324,375 of record OZ252249.1, read on the forward strand.
TGGATGAGCGTCATCGTCACCATGTCGCCGTTCGAGATGTGCGCAATCTCGTGGCCGATCACCGCTTCCACTTCTTCTTTGGTCATGCTTTGCAGCAGGCCCGTCGAAACAGCCACCAGTGCGGAATTCTTGAAGGCGCCGGTTGCGAAGGCATTGGGCTCGGCGTCGTACACAGCCACTTCGGGTGTCTTGATGCCAGCCTTTTTGGCGAAGTTCTCTACCGTGCTGACGATCCAGCGGTGCGTGGGGTCTTGCGAGTCATTGATGACCTGGGCCTTGGTGGTCCACTTGGCCATCGGCTTGCTCATCAGCAAGGAAATGATGGCGCCGCCAAAGCCCATGACCGCAGCAAAGCCCAGCAACTGCCCCAGATTCAGCCCACTGGCGCTGAGGTAGCGGTTGACGCCCAGAAGGCTGGCGGCAATGCCCAAGACCAGCATCACGGCCAGGTTGGTCACAACGAAAAGGAAAATGCGTTTCATGCGTCTGACCGCCTCAAGGGCGGCCCGGCTGGTTGAAGACAGCAGCGATATTAGGGCTTGAGCGCCGGCTTCAAGAGGGGGCCGCCCGGAATACTTGAGCGTCCCTGAAGAACGCAAGGTCTTCCTGGCCCGGCCACCAGTCCGGAATGCCCAATACCGGCAGTGCCAGAAAGGGCTTTTGCGCCCATTGGTCTGCACTCATCTGCCAAGGCGCTGCGCCCACGCAAACGTGGGCCACCAGCCCTTTGCGCGGCGCACGCACCAGTTGCTCCAGCAGCGCGTGGCCGCAAATTTCGAAGCGCTGCCCTTGCCAGCGCTCGCGGTGCTGGACAAACAGGCCCAGCCAGTCTCGCTGGCGCAAGGCTTCGACCAGCACCGGGTCAGCGTCCAGCCACACGGCGCCGTTTTCATCGAACAGGGTCAAGGCGTCACGCAGCGGCCCTCGCCGCTGGCCCACACCGTCACGCGCGATAGCCGCCGCTTGCAACTGGTTCATGCGGCGTTTCAAAGCGCCGTGGCGCATCCACATCAGGCCGTTGAGCAAGTCGTGCAGGTTGTTGCGTGTGGGTACGCTGTTGGTCTGCGCGATGTGGCTTTCGTAAGCGGCGCCAAGCGGCAGTTCATCTTGCTCGACGAAGGCGGGCAACGCTGCCAAGTTTCTGCGCAAGCCCAAGGCTTGCAAGCGCTGCGCCACCGTTCCGGTGCTGGGCAAGTCTTGGGCGAAGGGCCGCAGGTATTCAAACCAAGGCCGTTCCCAGTCGATGACGGGCAAAGGCTCTGGCGTCAGCAGCGTCTGCAGCGTCACGAAGTCAAGTTCAAGCCAATTTCCAGTGCAGGACTTCACCGGCACACAAGGGCTTGATCGTCGCGTCGCCCAAGGGCAGCGTTGGCGGCACAGTCCAGTCCTGCCGTCGCAATTGCACGGTGCGTGTGGCGCGTGGCAAACCGTAGAAATCAGCGCCGTAGAAGCTGGCAAAACCTTCCAGGCGGTGCAGTGCATCTGCGGCGTCAAAGGCTTGCGCGTACAGCTCCAGCGCCGCCGGCGCCGTGAAGCAACCCGCACCGCACACCGACTGCTCTTTCAGCGCCACGGCATGCGGCGCACTGTCGGTGCCCAGGAAGAACTTCGGACTGCCCGAAGTGGCGGCTTGAACCAGCGCCAGCCGGTGCACCTCGCGCTTGAGAACCGGCAGGCAGTAGTAGTGTGGCCGCATGCCGCCGGTGAACAAGGCATTGCGGTTGTACAGCAAGTGGTGCGCCGTGATGGTGGCTGCAGTGTGGCGGTCGGCGCCAGCCACGTACTGTGCTGCTTCACGCGTGGTGATGTGCTCAAACACCACCCGCAGCGCCGGAAAGTCGCGCCGCAGCGGCTGCATCACGCGGTCGATGAACACCGCCTCGCGGTCAAAGAGGTCGATGTCGGGGTCGGTCACTTCGCCATGCACCAGCAGCAGCAGCCCTTCGCGCTGCATGGCTTCCAGCACGGGGCGGCAGCGCGCGATGTCAGTCACACCGGCATCGCTGTTCGTGGTGGCGCCTGCCGGGTAGAGCTTGAAGGCCACGACACCCGCATCGCGCGCACGCTTGACTTCATCGGATGGCGTGTTGTCGGTGAGGTAGAGCGTCATCAGCGGCTCGAAGGCCGAACCCGCTGGCAGTGCATCCAGAATGCGTCGCCGGTAGGCCATTGCTTGCGCCGCTGTTGTGACGGGTGGCCGTAAATTGGGCATGACCACGGCGCGCCCAAACTGCGCTGCGGTGAACGGCAACACCGCCTGCAGCGCCGCGCCATCGCGCAGGTGCAAGTGCCAATCGTCGGGCTGCGCCAACGTGAGTGTTTGAGCAGAAGTCTGGGCGTGCATGGTCGTTCAGTTCGATCTGTTCAATCATCCGGCGTATCGGCTTCGCGCGCCGACGCCTGCAAAAAGGTCCACAAGGCTTGAGCGGCTGGCTTCACCCAGCGCGCCTGTTCGGCGCGTTCGCGGTAGATGCGAATTTCCATGGTCAGCTCGAATTTGCCGGGTGGTGCAGCACGCAGCAGCCAGCCATTTGCCACTTCCTTGCGCACTGAACTGGCCGGCAAGAAGGCCAGGCCGTGACCCTCCATGGCCATGGCCTTCAGTCCCTCGGCCATATCGGTTTCGTATACCGCGTCGAGCAAGAGCGGCTCATTGGCGGTTTTGGCAATCCACTCCACCATGCGCGCCATGTAAGCAGCGGCGCCGTAGCTCAGGTAGGGCACGCTGCGGCCCGCGGGCGCGGGCAGTTGAAAGCTAGGCCGGCCATCGCTGGAGGCGCGCGCATACGGCGCCAAAGTTTCGCGGCCCAGGCTGAGCATTTCATAGCGGTCGGGGCTGAGCTGCAGCGGCTGCGAAGCGTGGTGGTAGGCGATCAACAGGTCACAACCGCCTTCGGTCAGGCGCAACACGGCGTCGTGCACGTTCAAAGCTATCAACCGGCTCTTCAAAGGACCAAACTTGGCACGCAGCTCCATCAGCCAGTGCGGAAAAAACGTGAAGGCCAGCGTGTGCGGCAGCGCAAAGTCAATCATGTCCTGCCCGCCACCCACATGGCTGCGCAGGGTGTTGCGCGCGGCCTGCAAGGATGCCAACACATCCAGCGCCTGGGCGTGGAAGGTTTCGCCAGCGGGGGTCAAACGCGTGGGGTAAGACGAGCGGTCCACCAGGTCGATACCGGCCCAGGCTTCCAGCGCTTGGATGCGCCGCGAAAAGGCCGGTTGGGTGACATGCCGAAGCTGCGCTGAGCGCGAGAAGTTTCTCGTTTCAGCCAGGCTGACAAAGTCTTCGAGCCACTTGGTTTCCACGCCCAGCAGTGTAGCGGCGGGGGTTGAAGTCACCGTCGAGGACAACTTCGCGCCACCCAATGGATGGCACTTTGTAATCAGCCGTTTCCAAATGAGGGTTTACCCTATTAGGGTGTTGTTGATACCCCCCAGTTTGAGGAGGTCACTTCGTTAAAGTCTCCCGAAATTGACGTCTAGGGTCTCTTGACCCGGGAAGGTAGCTGCCTGTATGGCACGTTCAAATCAACTCAACTTCGCCGCCTTGGCTTTGGCCGCCACCTTGGTAAGCCCGGTGGTGTGGGCTGCAGCGCCGGTGCGTCTGGACTTTGAAGGTTTGAGCCCTTTGGTCAACGGCGAGCGCGCCAACGTGTTGGTGGGCACCTACTACAACGGCGGAAGCTCTTTGTCCTTGGTGGACGGCGCGGCTGTTGCAGCCGGTGTCACCCCAGGCATGGGCGTCAGCTTCAGCCAAGGCGCCGTGGCGGCTGAATCCGCGTTGGGCGGCAACGGCGGCATGGTTTCGGTGTTTGGCACCACCCGCAATCTCTTGTTGACCACAGGCACCTCGGTGCTGGGCAGCGCGGCGCTCGGCACGGGCGTTGCATTTGGCCGCAGCCTCAATCCTGAAAGTTTGGTCGGTCAAATCAACTTAGGCTTCGCCGAAGGCTTCTCCACAGGCCTGTCCTTCTTTTTCAATGCGCTCAGCGACGTGAATGTGTCCGTGCTGCGCCAGGACGGCACCACCTTGGCCAGCGCCGACTTTCGACTGCCCAGCACGGGCCTGTGCCCCACCGGTCAGTCGCGATGTGAATGGAATGCTGCCACGTTGGCCTTTGAAGGCACGGCCTATGGGGTTTTGTTTGAAGGCACCGCTGGCGACTTCGCGCTGGACAACATCACCCTGGGCCAACTCGACCCGCTGGGTGTGTTGGTGACGGGCGGTAGCGGCAGTGGCACGGGCGGCGGAACCCCTGGCGGTGGCGGCACCCCCGGCGGCGGTACACCCGGCGGCGGAACGGGTGAAACGCCCACCCCGCCCGTAACGCCCGTCACGCCCATTCCTGAACCCAGCACCTACGCTTTGATGGCCTTGGGTTTGGCCTGGGTGGCCTGGACCACGCGCCGCAAGGCCCAGCCCGCCACCATCATCAGCAGCAGCATCACCAAGAGCCTTAGCTGAGCATCGGCGCGGCGGCCGGTGATTCCGGCGGCTCAGTCAAATCACCGCCCTGGTTCTGTAGGCGCCACATGCGCGCATAAACCCCGCCATGCGCCAGCAACGCTGCGTGAGCGCCCCGCTCCACCACGCGGCCCTGTTCGAGAACGATGATTTCATGTGCGTCCACCACAGTGCTGAGCCGGTGCGCAATCACCAGCGTGGTCTTGCCTGCCGCGGCGCTGCGCAGCTCGGCTTGAATGGCACGTTCATTGGCAGAGTCCAGCGCTGAAGTCGCCTCGTCGAAAATCAGGATGGGTGGATTCTTCAACAGCGTGCGCGCAATGGCCACACGCTGCTTTTCGCCGCCCGACAGCTTCAAGCCGCGCTCGCCCACCATCGTGGCGTAGCCTTTGGGCGTGGCCGCAATGAAGTCGTGGATGTGCGCTGCGCGCGCTGCTGCCTCAATTTGCTCGCGCGTGGCCTGCGTATTACCGTAACCGATGTTGTACTCAACCGTGTCATTGAACAGCACCGTGTCTTGCGGAACGATGCCGATCTTGGCGCGCAATGAGGCTTGTGTCAGGTCTTGGATGTTCTGTCCGTCAATGCTGATACGGCCTGACGACACGTCGTAGAAACGGTACAGCAAACGCGCCAAGGTGGACTTGCCGGCACCCGATGGGCCCACCACGGCCACGGTCGCGCCCGCAGGTATTTCAAAGCTCAGGTCATGCAAGATGGGCCTGTCCGGTTCATAAGCAAAACCCACGCGCTCGAAGCGCACGGTGCCCTGCTGCACGACCAGTGGCTGAGCACCCGGCTTGTCATCGACTTCGCGGTTGCGCTCCAGCAGCCTGAACATCTTGTCCAAGTCGGTTAGCGACTGCTTGATCTCGCGGTACAGCATGCCCAAAAAATTCAGCGGGATGTACAGCTGGATCATGAAGGCATTGATCATCACCAGGTCGCCCAGCGTCAAGCGGCCATCCACCACTCCTTGCGTGGCGCGCCACAGCATCGCCACCAAGGCGGCAGCGATGATCATCTGCTGGCCCGAGTTCAACAAGCTCAGCGTACTTTGTGACTTCAAAGCCGCACGGCGCAGCTTCTCCAAACTCTCGTTGTAGCGTTTGGCTTCAAAGGCTTCGTTGTTGAAGTACTTGACCGTCTCGTAGTTAAGCAGCGAGTCCACGGCCTTCATGTGCGCGTTGGAATCCATCTCGTTCATTTGCTTGCGGTAGATGGTGCGCCACTCGGTCACGGTGATGGTGAAGGTGATGTAGACGACCAATGCTGTCAAGGTGATCCAGGCAAACCCAGAATCAAACTTCACAGCCAGCAGCGTCAACACCAGCGTTACTTCAAACAGCGTGGGCAAGATGCTGTACAGCGAGTACGAAATGAGTGAGTGCACCGCCCGCGTGCCGCGCTCGATGTCGCGTGTCATGCCTCCTGTTTGGCGCTCCAGGTGGAAACGCAAACTCAAGGCGTGCAGGTGCGTGAACACTTGAAGCGAGATGCTGCGGGCCGTGCCCTCCGTGGCCTTGGCAAAGACAAGTTCCCGCAACTCTGTGAACACCGAGGTTGACAGCCGCAAAGCGCCGTAAGCGATCAACAGGCCCACAGGCACCACGGCCAGCGCCCGCGCGTCACCCGGTTTCAAGCTCAGGCTGTCAACGAGTTCCTTCAAAAGCAGTGGAACACCGATATTGGCCAACTTGGCCGTCACCATGAAGGCCAAGGCAATACCGACGCGCCAGCGGTAGCGCCACAAATAGGGCAGCAGCTTTTTGAGTGTGGACCAATCAGAGCGCGGCGCGCCAGCGGGCTCCACCGCTTCGCCCGCCGCGCCACCCTGCCGGCCATGTGCCATTGAACGCATCGTGTGAGAATCTTCCAGCGCATTCAGCGCGTGCTTCGTCAAACCCGATCATGCCAAGTCCTGCGAGCCCCGAGCGAACGATTCTTCCCCAGGACAAGGAACTGGTGCTGCGCGTCATCCCCATGCCGGCCGACGTGAATGCCAATGGCGATATTTTTGGCGGTTGGGTGATGGCGCAGGTGGACTTGGCCGGCTCGGTGCTGCCCGCCCGTGTGGTCGAAGGGCGCATGGCGACCGTGGCGGTCAACCAGTTCATCTTCAAGCAGCCGGTGCGTGTAGGCGACCTGCTGAGTTTCTATGCCCACATCGAACGCATCGGCAACACCTCCATCACTGTCGAGGTGGAGGTGTACGCAGAACGTGGGCCGGGCAAGCGCGAGGTGGTGAAGGTAACTGAAGCGCGCTTGACCTATGTGGCGATCGACCTCGAAGGCAAGCCGCGGCCCATACCGCGCCCTTGAGGCTTCAGCTCTTCAATGCCCAGCAAGTGGCTGGCTACAGCCTGCACGATATAGCGGTAGGCCTTTTCACCAGGGTGAAAACCGTCACGGGCCAACATGCCGCGGTTCACTGGCAGCTTCAGTTCCACCAGCGACACGGCATCTCCCGCTTCGCGCACCCAATCGCTCAAGACTTGGTTATGGCGCTGCGCATCGGCACCCGCCACCCAGCGGAGGGGCTGAGGCAAACCCTGAAAACCATGCACGGGCGGCAAAGGCAAGAAGGCCACATGGCGCACACCACCGTGGTGCTGCAGCCAAGCCAGTAGCGCGGCACGGGCCTGCACCGCCCGCTGGGACGAAATTTGCTCCACCACGTCATTGACGCCGGTAACGACCACGGCCACATCGGCACGTGCGCAGGCGGTGCGCATCAGGTTCAAGGTTTGCGCGGTATTCAAGCCCGAGCGTGCTACCAATTGCCATTCGACCTGGCAGCGCCAGCGCTCGGCCAGCTTGCGCGCCAAGGGCGCCGCCAGCGCCTGGCTTTGCAGGGCCACGCCCACACCGGCTGCCGACGAATCACCCGCTACCAGCAGCCGCACCAAGCGCCCCTCACCCACCACGCCCTGACGCCGCCCTTCGGCTTCGGGCAGCTTGGGCATGCGGCTGCGCGTGCGCACCGCCTGCCAAGCCAGCAGGGGGCTAAGGGCCAGTTTGAGTGTCAATGACATGGAAGCGCGTGCTCTTGGTTGGCTTCTTCAGAACTTGCTGAAGTCGGGTCGCCGCTTTTGAAAGAAGGCTTGAAAAGCTTCCATGGCTTCCGGGCTGCGCAGACGTTTGCCAAACAGTTCACCTTCCGCGCGAATGACCTGCAACACCTGCTCGCGCTGCGGCGCACGCATCAATTGTTTGGCTTCACGCACGGCGCCTGGAGGCAGCGCGTTGAAGCGCTCGGCCACGCGGCGCGCGTGTGCCAGCACTTCACCAGCGGGCAGCACGGCATTGGCAATACCACATTCCACCGCTTGCTCGCCTGTAAAAGGGTCGCCCATCAACAGCTTTTCCGCCGCGCGTCGCTGGCCCATCAGTTGCGGCACCAGCAGGCTGGATGCAAATTCAGGCACGAGGCCCAGAGTGACAAAGGGCATGGCCAAGCGGGCCTCGTCGGACACGTAGACAAAGTCGCAATGCAAGAGCAGGGTGGTGCCGATGCCGATGGCCGCGCCCGTCACCGCCGCCACCACGGGCTTGTCGCACAGCAGCAAGCTGCGCATGAACTGAAAAACCGGCGAATCCATCGCGTCACTGCCGCTACCCGGCGGGCGTTGCATGAAGTCTTCGATGTCATTGCCACTGGTGAAGATGCCGGGCTGGCCGGTGATCAAAACCGCGCGCACGCTGGCATCAGCCATCGCGGCGTCCAAGGCAGCAGCCATGGCGCTGTACATCGCCTGAGTGAGTGCGTTTTTCTTCTCAGGGCGCGCAATTTCGATCGTGGCAACGCCGTCCACAACGCCGGTCTTGATGCTCATGCTGCAATTCCTTGTGCTGGTGTTTTGGTGCGCCGACTTCGTGCGCTCAAACGCGCTCGATGATGCCCGCTGCGCCCTGCCCCATGCCCACGCACATGGTCACCATGCCGTACTTCAGCTTGTGGCGTTGCAGCGCATGAACAACCGTGGCCGCGCGAATAGCCCCTGTCGCGCCCAGCGGGTGGCCCAAAGCAATGGCGCCGCCCATGGGGTTGACCTTCGATGGGTCTAACTTGCAAGTTTCAATGACTGCCAAAGACTGCGCCGCGAAGGCTTCGTTCAACTCGAACCACCCGATGTCGTTGATCGACAGCCCGGCGTATTTCAGCGCAGCGGGAATGGCCTCGATAGGCCCGATACCCATGATCTCAGGCGCCACGCCGCGTGCGGCAAAGCTCACAAAGCGCGCCAGGGGCTTCAGACCGAAGGTTTTGATGGCCTTCTCGCTGGCCAGAATGAGTGCGCCAGCACCGTCGCTGGTCTGTGAGCTGTTGCCCGCCGTCACGCTGCCCTTGGCCGCAAACACCGGCTTCAATTTGGCCAGGCCTTCGAGGCTGGTATCGGGCCGCGCACCTTCGTCCAGCTCCACCGTGCGTGTCTTGACCATCACTTCGCCCGTGGCGAGGTTGGGTAGGCGGTCCATCACCGTCACCGGTGTCATCTCGTTCTTGAATTCACCGGCGGCCATGGCCTTGAGCGCACGCTGGTGCGACTGCAGCGCAAAGGCGTCCTGCGCTTCGCGGCTGACTTTCCACTGCGTGGCCACCTTCTCAGCCGTCAGACCCATGCCGTAGGCGATGCCCACGTTTTCGTCCTTGGTGAAGATCTCGGGGTTGAATGAGGGCTTGTTGCCGCCCATCGGGACCATGCTCATGCTTTCGGCGCCACCGGCGATCATCACGTCGGCTTCGCCGATGCGGATGCGGTCTGCGGCCATCTGCAGCGCCGTCAGACCGCTCGCGCAGAAGCGGTTGACCGTAACCCCGCCGACGCTGTGCGGCAGGCCGGCCAACACCATGGCCACGCGCGCCATGTTCATGCCTTGCTCACCCTCCGGGAAGCTGCAGCCGATGATGGCGTCTTCGATGGCCTTGGGATCCAGCGTGGGCACCTGCGTGAGCGCGCTGCGCACAGCGGCCACCAGCAGATCATCCGGTCGCGTGTTGCGGAAATAGCCGCGGCCTGATCGGCCAATGGGCGTGCGCGTGGCGGCAACGATGAAGGCGTCTTGAACTTGTTTGCTCATGATGTTTCCTTTTTTCTGCCGCGATCAATTCCGAACGGGCTTGCCCGTGGACAGCATGCCCATGATGCGTTCCTGGCTCTTGGGGTGTTCCAGCAGTGCGCAGAAGTGCTTGCGCTCCAGCGACATCAGGTATTCCTCGGTCACCAGCGAGCCGGCATCCACATCGCCGCCACACACCACATCGGCAATCAACATCGAGATGTGCAAGTCGTGTTCGCTGATGAAGCCACCGTCGCGCATGTTCGTCAGCTGACCTTGGATGGTGGCTTTGGCGTTGCGCCCGGCCACCGGGAACACGCTCTTGGCAGGCGGGCGATAGCCGCTGTTCAGCAGGGCCTTGGCTTGTGTCATGGCGACATCGAGCAATTCGTCCTTATGCGGCACGATCACGTCGCTCCACAGCAGGTAGCCCAGTTTGCGTGACTCAATGGCACTGGTGCCGACCTTGGCCATCGCGGCATTGGTGAAGCCGTCGATCAGGAACTTCTGGATGTCGGCATTGGCATTGCCCGCTGCCGCCATCTCGGCCGCGCGCCGCGCGATGTAGGTCAGGCCGCCAGCGCCCGGCACGAGGCCGACGCCCACCTCGACGAGGCCTGCATAAGTCTCCATCGCCGCAACGCGCTTGCTGGAATAGACGGCCAGCTCGCAGCCGCCACCCAGTGCGATGCCGCGCATGGCACTCACTACCGGCACCTGCGCATAACGCACGCGCAGCATGAAGTCCTGGAACTTTTTGAGTTCAGGCGCGATGCCTTTGGCGCCGCTCTTCATGAAGATCGGCATCAAGGCTTCAAGGTTGGCACCGGCTGAGAACACATCGTCGGGTGACCAAATCACCATGGCCATCCCGTTGTGTTCAGCCAGTTCCAGCGCTTGCTGCAGGCCTTCGGCCACCGTCGGGCTGATGAGGTGCAGCTTGGCCGTGATGCTGGCGATGACCACCTCACCGTCCATCGTCCACACCCGCACCTCGTCGTTTTTGTACAGCTCAGTGCCGCTCTTCAAAGGTGCAAGCGCACCCGAGCCGCTCACGCTTTCGGGGAAGTGCTGGCGTTGATAAACAGGCAAGGTGCTGCGCGGCACATAGGTTTTTCTAGACGGGCTCCATGAACCTTCAGGCGTATGCACACCCGTGCGGCCGTCAAACACCCAGGCGGGCAGCGACGCCTTGCTCAGCGCTTTGCCTGCGTCGATGTCGGCCTTGACCCAGTTCGCCACCTGCTGCCAGCCTGCTTCCTGCCACAGCTCGAACGGGCCCTGCGACGTGCCAAAGCCCCAGCGCATCGCAAAGTCAACATCGCGGGCGTTGTCGGCAACGGCTTCGAGGTGCACGGCCGCGTAGTGGAAGCTGTCGCGCAGGATGGCCCACAGGAATTGCGCCTGCGGGTTGCTGGACTCGCGCAGCAGCTTCAGGCGCTCGGCCGGCGGCTTCTTCAGCATGCGGCCCACGATGTCGTCGGCCTTGCCACCGGCCGGCACATAGTCACCCTTGGCCGCATCAAGCCGCAGGATGTCCTTGCCGACCTTCTTGAAGAAGCCGGCGCCGGTCTTCTGACCCAGAGCGCCCTGTTCGATCAGCTTGGCCAGCACCGGCGGCGTGGCGTACAGCGGAAAAAAGGGGTCACCAGCCAGGTTGTCCTGCATGGTCTTGACGACATGGGCCATGGTGTCCAGTCCCACCACATCGGCTGTGCGGAAGGTGCCTGACGAAGCGCGACCCAGCTTCTTGCCCGTGAGGTCGTCGACCACGTCGTAGCTCAGGCCGAAGGTCTCGGCCTCTTTCATCGTGGCCATCATGCCGGCGATGCCGACGCGGTTGGCGATGAAGTTGGGCGTGTCTTTGGCGCGCACAACACTCTTGCCCAGCGCGGTGGTGACAAACGGTTCCAGCTCGTCCAGCACATGCGGCTCGGTGGCCGGTGTGGCGATCAGCTCCACCAGGCTCATGTAGCGCGGCGGGTTGAAGAAGTGGATGCCGCAAAAGCGCGGCTTGATCGCCTCCGGCAGCACTTCGGAGAGCTTGGTGATAGACAAGCCCGACGTGTTGCTGGCCACCAGCGCGTGCGGCGCGACAGCCGATGCGATGCGCTGGTAGAGGTCCAGCTTCCAGTCCATGCGCTCGGCGATGGCTTCGATGATGAGGTCGCACTCGCCCAGCTTGGCCAAATGCTCTTCGTAGTTGGCCTGCTCGATTTGCGCTGCATCTTCTGCAATGCCCAGCGGTGAAGGCTTTTGCTTTTTCAGGTTTTCAACCGCCTTGGTGACGATGCCGTTTTTCGGACCCTCCTTGGCAGGAAGATCAAACAGCACCACTGGCACCTTGCAGTTGACCAAATGAGCCGCAATTTGGGCGCCCATCACGCCGGCGCCCAGCACCGCGACCTTACGAATCTGAAAGCGACTCACTGTGTTCTCCTGAAATTCAAATCACTCGACGCGTTGCCACGTCTGGTTGCGGTAGAAGGGGCCGATAAAGCCTCTGACTTCCAGCGTCTTGCCACTGTCTTTGGGCGTCATGCGCACCTTGTAGACCTTGCCGTTGTTCGGGTCGAGGATCTCGCCGCCATCAAAAAAAGCGTCGTTCTCCGCTTTCTTCACACCCGTCACAATGGTCATGCCGATAACCCGCTGGTCTTTGCGCGTATCGCTGCACTTGTCACACTTGCTGTCTTGCTTGCTTGGGTCGGCAATCTTTTCTACCTTGCCGGTGAAGACGCCGCCAGCTTCGGTGATGCGCACCAGCGACTTCTCGGTCTTCGCCTCGTCGTCGATGGTGCGCCACAGGCCAGCTGGAGTCGCTTGAGCCCAAACGCCACCCACCATCACGGTCAGGGCACAAAAGCCAGTCACCAATTTTTTCATGGTCAGTCTCCTTGAGTTGCGAGGCAGAAATCAGGTCGATCGCAGACTGGGTCAGAACATCGATTCATCCATGGCCATCAAGGGCGCGACACCTGCGCGCGCCGTCCGGATCAGGCCAGCTGTCTCAGGCAGCAGCTTGCTGAAGTAGAAGCGGGCGGTATGCAACTTGGCCGTATAGAACGGGTCAGCCGAGCCCGCTTTTTCCAAGGCAATCTTGGCCATTCTGGCGAAGAAGTAAGCGTAGACCAAGTGGCCGCACACGCGCAGGTAGTCCACCGCGGCACCACCCACTTCGTCTGCGTCCCCAAAAGCCTTCATGCCCAGTTCGGTGGTGAGCTTGGTGACCTTGTCGCCCAAGTCGGCCAGCGGGTTGATGAACTCTTGCATGGCTTCGTTCACACCCTCTTCTTCAATGAAGTCGGCCACGAGTTTGCCGAACTTCTTGAGTTTGGCGCCGTTATCGCCCAACACCTTGCGGCCCAGCAAGTCCAGGCTCTGAATGGTGTTGGTGCCTTCATAGATCATGTTGATGCGCGCGTCGCGCACAAACTGCTCCATGCCGGACTCAGCTATGTAGCCGTGGCCCCCAAATACCTGCATGCAATGGCTGGTCGCCAGCCAAGCGTTGTCGGTCATAAAGGCTTTGCAGATGGGGGTGAGCAAGGCCACCTGGTCAGCGCAAGCTTTGCGCTCATCTTCGTCTTGCGTATTCAGTTCCTTGTCGATCAACAAGGCCACATAGACCGCCAGGGCGCGGCCGCCTTCGGCGTAAGCGCGCGCGGTCAGCAGCATCTTGCGCACATCCGGGTGCACGATGATCGTATCCGCTGCTTGGTTCGGGTGTTTGGCACCGCTGAGTGAGCGCATCTGCATGCGGTCCTTGGCGTAAGCCACCGCGTTCTGGTAGGCCACCTCAGTCAGCCCCAGGCCCTGGTTGCCAACGCCCAGGCGCGCGGCATTCATCATCACAAACATGGCCGCAAGGCCCTTGTTCGGCTGACCGACCAGCCAGCCGTGTGCGCCTTCCAAGCTCATCTGGCAGGTGGCGTTGCCATTGATGCCCATCTTGTGTTCCAGGCCACTGCAATGGATCGGGTTGCGTTCACCCAGTCCACCGTCGGCTTGAATGAGGAATTTGGGCACCACAAACAGCGAAATGCCTTTGCTGCCAGCGGGCGCATCGGGCAGGCGGGCCAGCACCAGGTGGACGATGTTGGCGGCCAGGTTGTGTTCGCCCGCCGAGATGAAGATCTTCTGGCCAGTGATGCGGTAGCTGCCATCAGCCTGAGGTTCCGCCTTGGTGCGCAGCAGGCCCAGGTCGGTGCCGCAGTGTGGTTCGGTCAGGCACATGGTGCCGGTCCACTCACCCGTGGTCAGTTTGGGCAAATAGGTCGACTTTTGCTCAGGCGTGCCATGGGCGTGCAGGCATTCGTAGGCGCCGTGCGACAGGCCGGGATACATCGTCCACGCTTGGTTGGCCGAATTCAGCATTTCATAGAAACACTGGTTCACCACAAGCGGCAGGCCTTGGCCTCCATACGCCGGGTCGGCGCTCAGCGACGGCCAGCCTCCGTCCATGTAGGTTTTGTAAGCTTCTTTGAAGCCGTCGGGTGCGTGCACTTCATGGGTGGCTTTGTCGAGCGTGCAGCCTTGCTGGTCGCCGCTCAAGTTCAAGGGCGCCAGAACTTCGGCTGCAAACTTGCCGCCTTCTTCCAGCACGGCATTGATCGTTTCGGCATCGACGTCGGCATGGCGCGGCAACAGTTTGAGTTCGTCAGCGACCTTGAACAGTTCGTGCAGCACAAACTGCAGGTCGCGCATCGGGGGTTTGTAAGACGGCATGGCGATTACTTGGACTCAAAGGTTAGGTTGGGTTGAAGAAGGTCGAAGCTTTTCTCGGCGCTCCAGCGACGCGCTGGCGGCTCCTGCCGGACGAAGTGGCACTTGCGCGCTGGCATGCGCCATCAGCCGTTCGAAGCCGCGGTGGGCGCGCTCTGGCGCGCCTGACGACCGCAAAAAACGGGCGTCGTGATGCAGCGCCAGGATCAGGCCGTGCATCTCGAAAAGAATCTGTTGAGCGTCGGCGCCGGCTTGAAGATGTCCCTCTTCAATGGCCATTTGAATGGCTTTCCCTAGCGCGAGGTGCCAAGCCACGACCATCTCGACCAGGGCGTCACGCACGGGGCCGGGTCGGTCGTCAAATTCAACGGCGCCGCTGATGTAGATGCAACCGGAGTCGATTTCCATGGAGACGCGGTGCACCCAGCGCTCAAACAGCGCCCGCAAGCGCGGCAAACCGCGCGGCTCTGACATGGCGGGGAAAAAGACTTCTGCTTCAAAGCGGCGGTGGTATTCAAGGATGACAGCGATTTGCAGCTCTTCACGCGAGCCAAAGTGGGCAAACACGCCCGACTTGCTCATCTGCGTGATGTCGGCCAGCACCCCAATCGACAGCCCTTCAAGGCCCGTTCGCGCGGCCAAGCTGACCGCAGCATCCAGGATGAGGTTGCGTGTATGTTGGCCCTTCAACATGGCTTTGGTGGGTTGAGCGATCACAGGACGCATGGCAATGCTGCAGTGAAATTCAAGTGTCTGTCGGGAAAGCGTTATGCCGATGACATCCGGCTGCGGCGCATTGTGTACGAACGGTCGTGCTATTTTGCAGAAGTTTTGTCGAAGACGTCACACTGCGGCCGCTATAGAGAAGCGGCTCTAGAAGCTGCCAAACCCTGCGCTCCAATGGCCGTGTCGCCGAGCTGCAACTTGGACTTGTTATGCTCGGGCTCAGGTTTTGCAACCGAGGCTCGGCATGGACGTGCTACAGCTCGATGTGTCAGGCCGACCCCAGGCCTGGATCTCCTCCAAGGAGGCGGCGACGTTGTACGCCAGCGACGCCGTGGCTTGGACGCTGGGCGACGCCTGCCAGGTGCTGCGCGGTGGCATGCAGCGCAGTACGGGCCTGCAGTCACGCATCGAAGTTCACCCCATCATTGCCGTGCGGGGCGCGGTTCCAACCCGCGCTTGGCGGCAAGCCCCTGCGCTTAACAACCCCAAGCTCTTCCAGCGCGACCGGCATTTGTGTGCCTACTGCGGGCGGCGTTTTTTGTTTGAAGATTTGACGCGCGAACATATCGTCCCCGTCTCGCGCGGCGGTCGCGACACCTGGATGAATTGCATCACAGCGTGCAAAGCTTGCAACGGGCACAAGGGCAACCGGTTGCCTGAAGAGGCACGCATGGTGCTGATGTTCTTGCCTTATGTGCCCAACCTGCACGAAGACATGATTCTGCGTGGGCGGCGAATTTTGCTGGACCAGATGGAATTTTTACTGGCCAGCGTGCCTCGAAGCTCCAGGCTTCACGGTTTGGACTGAGGTCCGCCTTCAGCGGCGCATGGTCCGCCGGTCGGCTATCGTCACCGTTTATCAATAGAAGCGTCAACGGGCTTCGCTCGCCTGACGTTCTCTGAGACTATCCCCAAGGAGTTTTGCGCATGAAAGCAGCAGTCACAACGGCCGTTTTGGCATTGGCCGTGCTGGCCGGTTGTTCCACCACCAGCCCCGACGTCATCAGCCGCAACGATGCCAACCGCATGTCGTCGGTCATTGATGCCACGGTGCTTTCAACACGTGCGGTCAGGGTTGAAGGCAGTCAAAGCGGCGGCGGGGCGGCAGCCGGTGGTGTAGTGGGCGGTATCGCTGGCGGCTCAGTCGGTGGGCGCCGCGAGTCGGTGGCCGTCGGTGTGCTGGGCGCCGTGGCCGGTGCCGTCATTGGCAACGCCATTGAACGCGGCGCAACGCAAGAAAACGCCGTTGAAATCATGGTGCAACTGCGCAACGGCGAGCGCCGCGCCATCGTGCAAGCCAAAGGCAATGAAGAACTCAAGCCCGGCGAAGCGGTGATCATCGTCACCACGGGTGGAAAAGTTCGTGTCACGCGCGCACCGGCCGGAACGCCTGCGGCACCCGCTGGTACAGAAACCGCGGTGCCGCGCGGCTAGTCACAGAACCCCGAAAGCGCCTACTGCGCTGTCCAGCCTCCATCCATGGCCCAGGCCACACCGCGCACATTGTTGGCTGCGGGTGAGCAGAAAAACAGCGCCAGTTCAGCCAGTTCTTCGGGTGTAGTGAACTGCATCGACGGTTCTTTTTCCGCCAGCAAGGCGCGCTTGGCGTCGTCGTTGCTCACGCCGTCTCGCAGTGCGCGTGCATCGACCTGTTTTTGCACCAGCGGCGTCAGCACCCAACCCGGGCAAATGGCGTTGACTGTGATGCCGGTCGTCGCAGTTTCGAGCGCCGCCACCTTGGTCAGGCCCACGATGCCGTGTTTGGCTGCTACATAGGCTGACTTGGCCGTTGAGCCGACCAAGCCATGCACTGATGCAATGTTGATGATGCGACCCCAACCGCGAGCTTTCATACCGGGCAGCGCCAGCCGCATGGTGTGAAACGCAGAGCTCAGGTTGATGGCAATCACCGCGTCCCAGCGGTCGACCGGGAATTGGTCCACCTCGGCCACGTGCTGAATGCCGGCGTTGTTGATCAAGATGTCCACGCCGCCAAACTCAGCCGACGCATAAGCCATCATGGCTTCGATATCGGCGGGTTTGGACATGTCCGCTGCGTGGTAACCCACGCGCACACCATGCGCCGCAACTTCGGCTCTGGGGCCTTCAATGTCACCAAAGCCATTGAGTATGACGTTAGCGCCTTTGTGCGCCATGGCCACCGCCATGCCCAGGCCGATGCCGCTGGTGGAACCGGTAATCAGCGCTGTTTTGCATTTTAGAAGCTTTGACACGAAGCACCTCGCATGGATCAAGTTTCAGTCTGAAATGAAAAAAGCCACCCGGTTAGGAGTGGCTTCGAGCGTGAATCTCAGGTGGGTTTCGCCTTTCGGCAACCCACCCGGGAAACAACCGCTTAGAAGTTGTGCTGCATGCCCAGGGCGTAACCAACCTTATCCGTGGCAGGAACGGAATCACGTGCCACGTCAGCATAGACCTTGGTACGCTTGGACAGGTCGTAGTGGTAGCCCAGGCCAATCTTCTTGGCGGTGGAAACACCAGCCAGCTTGGACTGTGCAACACCGAAGCGCAAGTCACCAGCACCGATCGCCATGTTGCCGCCGAGCAGGTAGCCTTTGACCTTGGCGCCGGTCTGTGCGGTGCCGTCAGCCAAGCCAGCGCGCAGCGTCACGCCGCCGATGGCGTAGCGAGCACCGAAGTTGTTCAGCTTGTCCACCGAGCCGCCCGGGTTCTCATGCGAGAAACCAACGAACAGAGGACCAGCGCCGTAGTTCATCGAGAACGACATCGGCTTCTTGGTGACGCTTGCATCCGTAGCGCCGGTGTTGTTCTTGCCACGCTCGCCAATGTCAGCCGAGAAGTTGAAACCATTGGCGCTGAAGTCGTAGCGAATGGCGTTGGCATTACGAACCTTGGCAACGCCCGGGATCATGCCGACGCCGCGCAGAGCAGCGACGCCGTCACCACCGAACGGGTCAATGTTGTTCTGCACAGAACCAAAGCCCGTGAAGGCCGAGGTGTACATGCGGCCCATGATGACGCGACCAAAACCGCCTTGAAAACCGACCCAAGAAGAGCCGTTGAAAATTGCATCACGGCCGTCTTGCGTTCCAGCGGCAACGCCGTTTTGAACGTTCGGGTTGTTGGTGCCGTCATCCGGGTTGAACCGGTTCTCGAAGAAGCCGATGGCCTTCAAACCGCCACCCAGGTCTTCGATGATCTGGAAGTACAGACGGCTGCCGGCAGAGTCCAGGAAACCCTTGTCGGCGGAACCGATGGATTTACCAATGGCGAGGTCAAGCTTGCCGCCGATGGTCACTGAGGATTGGGCCGATACAGCACCCGCGAACGCGCTCAGCGTAGCGAGAGCGATCAGAGATTTTTTCATTGCAACTATCTCCATGGTTGAAACAAGACGTCCCGATCAAGGTTTCACCCGGGACACCCGTGTGTTTAGATGCCGATCAGGCCTACCTCCGCTAGGGAAGTTGCTGCTATTGCACCAGACGGGGGGTGCGCTTGCAAAGTTTTGGGGCGCAAATTGAGTGGGGATGTTGTCTGGCTGCAACGAGATGAGCTGCAAAACACGGCGCATGGCCGTGGCCGTAACGAATTCACGCACGCCAAAAGTGTTTCTCAGACTTCCTTTACTTCAAAGCTAGTAGTCACTTCTGCAGTGTGGCCCAACATGATCGTTGCTGAACAGTATTTGTCGTGCGACAGCGCGATGGCGCGTTCCACCGCCGTGGGATTGAGCCCGGAGCCACTCACAACAAAGTGCAAATGCAGCTTGGTGAAGACTTTGGGGTCCTCAGCCGCGCGCTCTGCCTTGAGCTGAACTTGGCAGCCCGAAACGGCGTGACGCCCACGTTTAAGGATCAACACCACGTCATAGGCCGTGCAACCGCCGGCGCCGGCCAACAGCGTTTCCATTGGCCGGGGCGCCAGGTTGCGGCCCCCACCGTCAACGGCCCCATCCATCGTGAGCATGTGCCCGCTGCCGGTTTCCGCAGCAAAGGCCATTCCGGCCGAGGGCACCCAGTGCACCGTGCATTCCATATTGCTTGTTCCTTGTTGCGTGAGAGGCATTTCAATTCTCCCGTACCTGGCCAACCCACAGCAGTTTTAGACAGGGAGCCCGAGACTGGTCAAGGGATGTTGCGTTGCAGCATGAAGCTGCTAGACTGCCCCTCATGCGTTGGATGTGAGTTGCCAACGCACCCGTTGTCTCCTCCACCTTCTCTATTGGTGGATTCGGCCCAGGGCCACAAGCCCTGGGCCTTTTTTCTGCGCGATTTTCTGCGTTCGTCGTTCGGCGCGATGTCGTGCGCGATGTAGTGCGCGATGTAGTGCGCTGTGTAGTGCGCTGTGTAGTGCGCGCCAAGCGGCCGCTCGGCGGCACCGTAACATCGCTCTCCCCATTTGTACCCGCAGGCTCACCGATGACCGCCCAGCGCATGGACCGCACGGCCACAGACTATTTGAAGAAGATCCTGACTGCGCGGGTCTATGACGTTGCCATTGAGTCGCCGCTTGAAGTGGCGCGCAACCTGTCGGCGCGGCTGAACAACCTGGTGCTGCTGAAACGTGAGGACCAGCAACAGGTTTTCAGCTTCAAGCTGCGCGGCGCGTACAACAAAATGGCGCATCTGCCACCCGCCGAGCTTCAACGCGGTGTCATTTGCGCCTCAGCCGGCAACCATGCTCAGGGTGTGGCACTGGCTGCGCGCAAGCTGGGCTGCAAAGCCATGATCGTGATGCCCGTCACCACGCCGCGAACCAAGGTCGACGCCGTCAAAGCTCTTGGCGGTGAGACGGTACTGTTCGGTGATAGCTATTCAGATGCAGCCCAACACGCGCAAGAACTGCAAGCACTGCACGGCCTGACCTATGTGCACCCCTTTGATGATCCTGACGTCATCGCGGGCCAAGGCACGGTGGCGATGGAAATCCTGCGCCAGCACCAGGGGCCATTGCATGCCGTGTTTGTTGCCATCGGTGGGGGCGGCCTGATCAGCGGCGTGGCGGCCTATATCAAAGCGGTACGGCCCGAGGTACGCGTCATCGGGGTTCAAACGGTCGACTCCGACGCCATGCTGCAATCCGTGCGCGCGGGCCACCGCGTCACGCTCAGCGACGTGGGCTTGTTCGCCGACGGCACGGCCGTCAAAACCGTGGGCGAAGAAACCTTTCGCCTGACCCAGAAGCTGGTAGATGACTTCGTGGTGGTCGATACCGATGCGGTGTGCGCCGCCATCAAAGATGTCTTCCAAGACACACGCAGCATTCTGGAGCCATCAGGCGCGATGGGCGTGGCCGCCATCAAGCAGTACGTTGAAACGCAGGGCACGCAGGGACCAAACCTACGTTGCCATCACCTGCGGCGCGAACATGAACTTCGACCGCCTGCGTTTTGTCGCAGAGCGAGCCGAGTTTGGCGAAAAGCGCGAAGCCCTTTTTGCCGTGACCATTCCCGAAGAGCGCGGCTCGTTCAAGCGCTTTTGCGAGCTGATTGGCGAATCCGGCACGCGGCAGGTGACGGAATTCAACTACCGCATGTCCGACCAAAAAACCGCGCATGTGTTTGTGGGTTTGTCGATCACCCAGCCACAAGAAGCCGAGCGCATCGCCACGCTCTTTGTGAGCCATGGCTTCAGCACTGTCAACCTCAGCGACGACGAACTGGCCAAAGAACATGTGCGCCACATGGTCGGTGGGCGCAGCGAGTGGGCAAGAGGTGAGCGCTTGTTTCGATTCATCTTCCCAGAGCGGCCTGGCGCTCTGCTGCGCTTCTTGTCGTCCATGCACCCCAGCTGGAACATCAGCCTGTTCCATTACCGCAACCAGGGCGCCGACTACGGCCGCATCTTGGTGGGCCTGCAAGTGCCCGAGCACGACCACAAGCAACTGGCCGCGTTTTTGGAATCCCTGGCCTACCCCGTCGTGGACGAGACGCACAACCCAGTCTACAAACTCTTCCTCGAATAGTTGGGATACCGGCCACCCAGGGCCGTGCATACACTGAGCGCCGCCATGAATGCGCCACACCTTCACGCCGCCATACTGCCCACGGCAGACCCACGCCTGGAGCGCGCCCTGTTGGACAAGCTGGCCCAGCAAGCCGAGCAGACAGGCGGCCTGGGCGAACTGGAGCCTCTGGCCGTGCGCTTGGGCCTGATGCAAAGCACCCTGCAGCCCGAACTTATTGACCCCCAACTGGTGCTGGTGGCGGCTGACCACGGCTTGGCGGTGGACGGCCTGCAAGGCTTGTTCCGGCTCGACACGCGGCAGTTGGTTGAGCACTTGTTGGCTGGCAGCATGCCCATCAACAGCTTGGCTGCCCAGCACCAATTGCAGCTCACCCTTGTTGACGCCGGGATGGCAGAAAAGCTGCCACCGGCTGAGGGTCTGCTGATCAAAAAACTCGCCCATGGCACCCGCAACTCGCGCATGAGCCCGGCCATGTCGGTGGAGCAAGCGCAAGAGGCGATGCAGCTGGGCATGGAACTGGTGGCAACCTTGCCGGGCAATGCTTTGTTGTGCGCTGGCATCGGTGTGGGCTCACGCGAGAGTGCGGCTTTGGTGTTGTCGCGATTGACCGACACGCCGGTTCGCGACCTGTTTGTTTTTGGTCCGCAATTCAGCAGCGCGCGCATTGCTCGCTTGATGGGTGTGGCACAAGGCGCTCTCGGCCGCCACCCTGACGCCAACGACCCACTTGAGGTGCTGGCTGCGCTGGGCGGGTTTGAAATGGCGATGCTCGTGGGCATGCAATTGGCGGCCGCCGAGCGGCGCCGCCTCATCATGGTGGACGGCCTGTGCGCGCTGGCGGCCCTGATGGTGGCTTCGCGTCTGGCGCCGCCGGTCACCGACTACTGCGTCTTCAGCCGCAGCCACACGCATGCGGGGCTGGACAACGCGCTGGCCTTGTTCCGCGCTTCGGCCATTCTTGAGATGGGCATGGACGGCGTGGACGGCACGGGTGCGGCGCTGGCCTGGCCTTTGGTCTACAGCGCCGCAACGCTACTCGCTCGGCCATTGGTTCGGCCATCAGGCTCGGAACAAGACAACCCGGCAGCAGCTCGGCTCAAACGTTGAGCGTTATGCGGGACCGTTTTGCGGGAGCGTTATGCGGGACCTGCATGCGGCAGCGCTCGCGCACTGCTTAAGCCGTCAATGGCAAGCAATCAACCAGGCTGGGCTGGCGGATTCGCAGGCGGTGAAATCGGCTGAGGCTCAATCGGCGATGGCGGCGGCACCGGCACCGCATCAGCCGGTGGCGGTGGAACCGGCATGGGCGGCGGCGCGCTGGGAGGCGCACCTTGCGGCGCAGGTGCGCCGGCGCCGGACGGCACGCCAGTAGCGGCGGCAGGCAAGTTGGGCAAGGTCAGCGTGAAAGCCGTGGGCCCGCCTTCGGGTCCGATGTCAACGGCGCCTTTGCGCACAGCCAGCACCCGACGCTCGCCATCGATAACAGCCCCCACGCGGTAAGACTTGGCTGGTTTGCCGTCCATGGCGATCAGCGCCAGTGAACTTCCGGCCGCTGTGGGGCTCGTAGAAGCCACCAAGCCAATTAACTTCAAACGATCGTCACCGCGCGCCGGCGCGGCTTCAGCGGCCACAGGGGTGGGCGCACCAAACAACTTGGTCAATTCGGAACGAAACGAGGCGGCCGCATCCACAGGCACGGCGTGCGCCGGCACGGGGCTCGGCAAAGCCAGCATTTGCAACAGCCATGTCACAACAGTTGCACCCAGGAGTGCCCACACCACGAACGCCAGCCAACGTGAAAGCATCTGAAGATTATGATCGATGGCTAGCTGCCGATAACTCACAAATGAACCGACAAAACACCCGTCTGTCCGCCGCGCGCGGCTTCACATTGATTGAGATACTTGTCGTGCTGGTGATCATTGGGGTCTTGGCCGCCTTGATCGCGCCCAACGTCCTCGACCGCGCCGGCGAGGCCAAAGTGACCGCCGCCCGCACGGACGTGAGCAACCTGGTGCAGGCACTCAAGCTCTACAAGTTAGACAACCAACGTTACCCCACCGCCGAGCAAGGCATCGATGCTTTGGTGCGTAAACCAAGCACCGGACCTATTCCTAACAATTGGAAACCTTATCTCGATAAGTTACCCAAAGACCCGTGGGGCCAGCCTTATCAATATGCCAACCCGGGCCTGCAAGGTGAAATTGATATTTTCAGTTTTGGCGCAGACGGCAAGTCGGGCGGCGAAGGCAACGACGCGGATGTCGGTTCCTGGCAGTAGGCCAGCACCACCGGTCCTGTCACATGGCATCCGGCTGCGTGCGCGCGCTGCCGGCTTCACGCTGATTGAACTGCTGGTGGTGGTGGCCATCGTGGCCTTGGCTGCCGGCCTTGTTTCGCTGTCGATTCGTGACCCACAGGCCTCACGGCTGGAGCAAGAAGCCGCGCGCTTGGTGACCTTGCTGGAAGCCGCACGCGCCGAGTCTCGCGTGGCCGGCATTGCGGTGTCATGGGTGCCGGTACGGCAATCCGATTCGCCAGGCAATGCGACGGGTAACGCGGCCGACGCCAACGCCGATTTTCGTTTTATCGGCCTGCCCAGCAGCATTCGCTTGCCCACGCGCTGGATCGACCCGCAAACCTCGGCCGAACTGTTGGGTGTGCGCGCCATCACGCTGGGCCCAGAACCCATTTTGGTAGCGCAGCGGCTGGTGCTGCGCCTGGGCGACCGCCGCCTGGACGTGCTGACCGATGGGTTGGCGCCGTTCAGCGTTTCGTCAACGGACGGCAAACCATGACGCGGGCGTTTCGCTGCGGCGGCGGCACCCGGCCCGCTGGAAAAAAGCGCCCGTCTGGCTTCACGCTGATTGAAGTTTTGGTCGCGTTGGCCATCGTGGCCGTGACTTTGGGCGCCGGCATGCGGGCATCGGGCGCCGCAACTGAAAACGCGCAGCGCATGTCAGACGTGATGGCGGCGCAGTGGTGCGCAGAAAACCAGCTTGCAGGCCTGCGCCTGGCGCGCCAATTTCCGGGCGTGGGCGACACCACCTTCAATTGCGAACAATTGGGCCGTACCTATGCAGGCTCGATCATTTCGCGGCCCACGCCCAACCCCAACTTTCGCCGGGTTGATTCAGTGGTTGGCGACGGCGAGGGGCGCACGCTGATCTCCATCACCACCATCCTGGGGCGGTTCTGATGAGCGCCCGTGAGCACCCGGCGCGTGGCTTCACGCTGATTGAAGTGCTGGTGGCGCTGGCCATCATGGCGGTGCTGGCCACCTTGACGTGGCGCGGCATCGACGGCATGTCGCGTACGCGCACGGGCACTGAACAAGCGGTTGACCGCAACATGCGCCTGGTCACCGTGCTGCAGCAGTGGGAGCGCGACCTGCAAACCGTCCAACAAGGTGCGGCCGTCCCGGCTGTGGCCTTCAACGGCGCCACCTTGCGCATCACTCGCGAATCGCCCCAAGGCATCCAACTCGTGGCCTGGGGTCTGCGTGGCGGCGCCTTGTGGCGCTGGGCCAGCCCGCCCATGACACGCCCGTCTGACATTCAAGAAGCCTGGTTGCGCAGCCAACAACTGCAGGGCGACGAACAGGGTAATTTGCGCTTGTTGGAGGACGTGCAGTCGATGCAGGTTTACTTTTACCGGGGCAACGGCTGGAGCAATGCCCAAAGCTCGGCCGACAAGGTCGAAGTGGCTGAAGTGGCGCAGGCGGCAGCCTCAGCTGTGGTGGTGGGCGCGGCGCAGGAGGCGCTGCCCAGCGGCGTGCGCCTGCAGTTGGCGTTGCCCAGCGGCCAATTGACGCGCGACATCATGCTGGGCGGCCAAGGTTACTGACATGCGCACCCAGCAGCGCGGCGCTGCACTTTTGCTGGCCATGGTGGCGGTGACGCTGATCGTCAGCCTGGCCGGCGCCATGGTGTGGCAGCAGCAGCGCGCGATTCAAGTGGAGGCGGCCGAACGCGCGCGCGGCCAATCGGGATGGATTCTGTTGGGCGCACTGGACTGGTCGCGGCTGATTCTTCGTGAAGACGCGCGCACTGGCGCGGTCGATCATGCAGGCGAACCCTGGGCCACGCCCTTGGCCGAGGCGCGGCTTTCAACCTTTCTCGCCGCCGAAAAAGGGGTTGCAATCGACGACGACGGCCCCGAGGCCTTTTTGTCGGGCAGCATCGTGGACGCCCAAGCCCGTTACAACCTGCGCAATTTGATGGCGCCGGCCGGCGGCACGCTGGACAAAGAACGGCTCACACTGGCCCGGCTGTGTGAGGCAGCGGGTTTGCCGGCTGACACCGCCACGCGCCTAGCGGCCAGCCTGCGTGCGGCTTGGGTACCTGATACGACCAAAGGCACCGGAACCGGCGGCGCAAGCACAGGCGGCACCAGCGCCAGCGCCAGCGCCAGCGCCAGCGCTGAAACCTTGAGCATCCGCCGCTTTGACCAACTGGCTTGGCTGAACGTGGAGCCGGGCACCATCAACGCGCTGCGGGCCTCGGTGGACATTCTGCCCTTGGCAACGCCCATCAACGTCAATACCGCCCCGCCGGCCGTGCTGGCGGCCGTGTTCGGTGTTGACCTGGGCGTGGCGCAGCGCCTGGTGGAACACCGCCAGCGCAGCCCTTTTGCCAACCTGGAGGCCATCAAGCCCCTGCTACCCCAAGGCGTGACGCCCGACCCGCAACGTGTGGCCGTTTCAACCCAGTTTTTTGAGATCAACGGCCGCCTGCGGCTGGACGAGCGGGTGCTGGAAGAGCGCTCGCTGGTACAGCGCAAGGGCTCAGGCAACACCACTGAAGTGATCACCCTGCACCGCGAGCGGCGCAGCCTGGACTTGGCGGCCCGTTGAACGACTCCCTCCAACGGGTGTGCGCAGGCGCTCCCAGTGCTACGATGAACGCTGGATATCCGCCGCAAGTCCTTGATTCTGCGGGCCTGTCTCGCGGGATGATGCCCAGCGAGATTCCCGATACCACCCCACCCTGATGTCCGTCATCGTCGTTCAGATTCCCCCGCGTAAGCGTCAGGGGCCGCAAGCCGTTTCGGCTGCCGACACGGGCAGCGGCGCAAGCGCACCCGCAGCCGTCGGGCCGTCACAGTGGTTGTGGGTCAAAACGGAAAACGGCTTGACGGTTCAAGCACAAGGGCGCTCGGAGCCGTCCGAGATGCCGCCTTCCGAGGCAGTGGTGGCGGTTTTGTCCGAGGCCGACGTCAGCTGGCATCGGGTGCTGGTTCCCAAAGCCCCTGCCAACAAGATGCGCGCTGCGCTGCTGGGCAGCCTGGAAGAACAGGTGCTGGCAGACACCGAACAACTCCACGTGGCACTGGCACCTGACGCTGTACCGGGTGAAAAGGCCTGGGTGGCTGTGGTCGACAAAGCTTGGATGAAACAGTGGCTGAGCCAACTTGAACGCCACGGCTTGATGGTGGACCGCGTGGTGCCGCCCATTTGGCCAGGCGAGCGCTCCGTTGGTTATTTCTACGACGCCGCACAAGCTGGTGACGCCACCGAACCGGCTTTGGCCATTGCTGACGCCAACGGCATTGCCTGTATTCCCTTGGCCGGGAGCCTGGCCCGCTCGCTGTTGCCCACACAGGCGGTTTCGGCCGCCACTTGGTTTGCGGTGTCGTCTGTGTCTTCCGTCGCCGAGCGCTGGCTGGGCGAAGCGGTGACGCCGCGCAGCTTGGCAGAACAGCTTATTTGGTCGGCCCGCTCGACCTGGAACTTCCGGCAGTTTGATTTGGTGCCCCGCCGACGCGGCAGCATGGCCCTGCGCGATTTGCTGCGCCGCTTCATGCGCCCCACCTGGCGGCCCGTTCGTTGGGGCCTCACCGCCCTGCTGGTGACCCAAGTGCTGGGCTTGAACATCCGCGCCTGGACCAGCGAACAAGCCATTGCCGACAAACGCAAAGCGCAAGCCCAATTGCTGACGCAGGCGCACCCGCAGGTGCGCACCGTTGTGAACGCGCCCGTGCAAATGGAGCGCGAAACCGATCAATTGCGTGCCCTGGCGGGCAAGCCGGGCGGCAACGATCTTGAATCGCTCTTGGCCTTGGCTTCAGGCGCTTGGCCGGAAGCGCAAGGCCCGATGCAAAGCTTGCGCTTCTTTACAGGACAGTTGTCGCTGGCAACCAATCCCTGGACACCCGAAGAGATGCGTCAGTTCAGCGAGCGCCTGCGTCCTGCAGGCTGGAGCGTGAGCAATCAAAACGGCCGCGTCACGCTCACCCGGAGCCCACAACCGTGAAGTCCACCGACATGGCATCCGCCAACCGCTTGGCGGGCTTCTGGCAAGGTTTGCAGGAGCGTGAGCGGTGGTTGATTTCCATCGCGCTGGTTGTGGTGGGCGCGGCCCTGCTGTGGTTCGTGGCCGTGCGGCCGGCTTGGCTGCAACTGCAGCAAGCACCCGCCAAATTGGACGAGCTGGACAGCCAAACCCTGGTGATGCGCCGGCTGGCAGCCGAAACGCGTGAACTTAAGGCCGCGCCACAGGTCAACCCGAGCCAGGCCATGGCCGCGCTAAAGGCAGCCAGCGGGCGCTTGGGCAGTACGGCCAAATTGAATATCAAAGGTGACCGCGCCACGTTGACGGTTGAAAGCATCACCGGCGAGGCCCTGCGTGCCTGGCTCAGCGAGGTGCGCAGCGGTGCGCGCGCGCGCGCCGTGGAGGCGCAATTGACCAACGGTAACGGCGGCTTTTCCGGAACCATCACCCTCAGCCTGGCAGGTGCACCTTGAAGATCAAAGCCCCCGGCCTGCCTGGTCTGCCGCGTTTCAAGTTACCCAGCCGCTCGGCCGCGCAGCGGCGCGCGCCGGCCGCTACCAGCGTCTTTGCGGACACGGTTCAGGCTGGTGAAATTTGGGAGAGGCGCCGCCGCTCCGCCGTGCGCTGGGCCGTGTGGGGCGCTGCCTTTGGCACCATCGTCGCCCTGCTGGTTTGGGCACCTGCCACTTGGTTGGCGGCCGCCGTTTCACAGGCCACCGGCCAGCGCATTCAATTGGCGCAGGCGCGTGGCACGGTCTGGAACGGCAGCGCTGTCTTGGTATTGACTGGCGGCGAAGGCAGCAAAGACGCCAGCGCGCTGCCCGGCCGTCTGAATTGGCGCCTGCGGGTGCAAGGCCCCGGCCTGACGATCTTCGCCACACATGCCTGCTGCCTGTTTGGCGAAACCGCGCTGCGTATCGAACCGGGTTTGGGTCGCCAGACCGTTATTCTTCCTTCGGCGCCCACGGGCATCGGCCAATGGCCGGCTGCCGTGCTCAACGGCTTGGGCACGCCCTGGAACACCTTGCAACTGGGCGGCACGCTGCGCGTGTCCAGCCCTGGCGCGCGCATTGAACTGCTGCAGGGCCGCTGGCGCCTGGCTGGCCAATTGACCATGAACCTCAACGGCATTTCCTCGCGCGTTTCCACCCTGGACGAGCTGGGCAGCTACCAAGTCACGATCGCCGGGCAACCGGGCGCTGGCGAAAGCGCCACCTTGCAATTGCAAACCACCAGCGGCGCGCTGCAAGTCAGCGGACAGGGGCAGTGGGTTGGCCCAACACTTCGTTTCAGAGGCGAGGCCGCAGCGGCGGAAGATTCCGAACAGGCGCTGAACAACCTGCTCAACATCATCGGGCGCCGCCAGGGCAAGCGCTCCATCATCACCATCGGATGAGCATGAACCACAAACCCAGCCGCATCCAACGTTGGACCGCATGGTCATTGGCCGCCGCCTTGGCCATGCCCGCACCGCTTTGGGCACAAGCCAACCGCACGACCAAGATCGCTTCCGGCGAAAAGGTGACGCTCAACTTTGTGAACGCGGAAATTGAGGCCATCACACGCGCCATGGGCGCCATGTTGAACCGCCAGATCCTCGTTGACCCGCGTGTGCGCGGCACGATGACGGTCTACAGCGAGCAACTGCTGACCGTGCGCGAAGCCTATTTGACTTACGTGTCTTCACTGCGTGGCATGGGCTTTGCCGTGATTGAAACCTCCGGCATCTGGAAAGTGGTGCCCGAAGCGGATGCACGCTTGCAAGCCGGCACGGTGCAAGTCGGCAACAGCCCCGCACGCACAGGCCAAGTGGTGACCCAAATCTTCACCCTGCGCCACGAGAACCCGAACAACATCCTGCCCATCTTGCGGCCCTTGATATCGGCCAACAACACCATCAACGTCAACCCGGGCACAAGCTCGCTGGTCATCACCGACTACGCTGAAAACCTGCAGCGGCTTCGCACCATCATTGCTGCGCTGGACCAGCCCGCATCAACTGACTTTGAAATCATTCCGCTGCAGCATGCCATCGCGTCGGACGTGGCCACGCTGGTGCAGCGGCTGTCGGACGGCGGCGGCGCTGCCGGTGTCCCCGGCGCAGCGCCCGGGGGCGGCGCCAGCGCCACCTCGATATTGGCCGACTCGCGCAGCAATTCGCTCATCGTGCGTGCGCCCAATCAGGCGCGCCTGGCGAACATTCGCGCAGCCATCGCACGCCTGGACCGGCCGAACCAAAACGGTGGCCCTGCGGGCAGCATCTGGGTGGTGCATTTGAAGAATGCAGATGCCACCAAGATGGCCTCCGTTTTGCGCGCTGCTTTTGGTGGCCAAGGCGGCGGCGACACTGCCAACAACGCAAACCGGCAAAACCAAACACCGACGGCCAACGCCACCCTGCCAGGGCAACAGGCCACAGGTGCGTCGCAACAAGCCACGGCGCCTATTGGCCAATCAGCCGGGCCGTCGACGGGCGGATTCGTGCAGGCTGACCCGTCAACCAATTCATTGATCATCACGGCCCCTGAGCCGATGTACAGGCAAGTACGCGCCATGATCGACCAACTCGACACGCGCCGTGCGCAGGTCTATATCGAAAGCATGATTGTCGAAGTGGCTGGCGACAACGCCGCTGATTTCGGCTTCCAGTGGCAGGGCCTGATTGGCAACAAGGGCGACAAAAACCTGGTTGGCTTGGGCACCAACTTTGGCTCCACGGGCAACATCATTGACGTGACTGCCGCCAAAGTGGCCAACGGCACAGCCGCCGCCGTGGCCGCTGTGGCTGAGGGCTTGAACATCGGCCTGGTGCGCAACTTCAGCGGTACCTACGCGCTGGCCTCCATTGCGCGCTTGCTGCAAAGCCAGACGGCCACCAACATCATCAGCACGCCAAACCTGATGACCATGGACAACGAAGAGGCCAAGATCGTCGTTGGCTCCAATGTGCCGTTTGTGACGGGCCAATTCACCAACACCGGCACGGCCACCACCAGCCCCTTCCAGACCATTGAACGCAAGGACGTGGGTATCACGCTGCGCATCAAGCCGCAGATTGGTGAAGGCGGCACCGTGCGCATGACCATCTTCCAAGAGTCGTCCAGCGTCAGCGACAAAGTGGCACCGGGGACCACCAACGCCGGCCCGTCCACCAACAAGCGACAAATTGAGTCTAACGTCGTGGTTGATGATGGCTCGATTCTGGTGCTCGGTGGCCTGATCGAAGATCGCTTTGTCGAGAACAAGTTCAAGGTACCGCTTCTGGGCGACATTCCTTATGTGGGCGCTTTGTTCCGCAGCGAGAGCCGCACCAAGACTCGAACCAATTTGATGGTCTTCCTGCGCCCAGTGATCTTGCGCGACGGCGCCACCACCGAGCGCCTGACGATGGACCGCTACGACAACATCCGCGCGCAGCAGAAAGATTCGCAGCCCGCGCAGCACCCGATGCTGCCGATTACCGAGTCGCCTGTTGTTCCGCCCTTGCGTGCCGAACCCACGCCCGCGCCGGCCATCAGCCGCTCGGCCGAACAGACCAACTGAACGCGGCCAACAGCACACCATGGGCGCCCGCCACCCCCTTCCCTACGCTTTTGCCCGAGCAAACTCGGTGCTGCTTGAAGACGACGGCGAGCACTTGTTGCTGTGGACCAGCGAAACCACGCCGCCCAGCGCTTTAACTGAAGTGTTGCGCACCTTTGACGTGCGGACCCTGGACCGCGAACCCGCCGCAAGCTTGACGCAACGCATTGCGGCCGCTTATGCCGGCGGCGAATCCAGCGCGGCGGCCGTGGTGGGTGAAGTCGAAAGCGCGGTTGATTTGTCGCGCTTGATGCAAGAGCTGCCCGCCGTTGAAGACTTGTTGGAAGCGGCAGACGATGCGCCCATCATCCGCATGCTCAATGCGCTGCTGACGCAGGCCTCGAACGACGGCGCCAGCGACATTCACATTGAGCCTTATGAACGATCTAGTGCCGTACGCTTCCGCGTGGACGGCACGCTTCGCGAGGTGGTTCAACCTAACAAAGCACTGCATGCCGCCTTGATCAGCCGCCTGAAGATCATGGCCGAGCTGGATATTGCCGAGCGCCGGCTGCCGCAGGACGGCCGCATTTCGCTGCGCATCGGCGGCAAGTCGGTGGACGTCCGTGTGTCCACATTGCCCAGCGCCCACGGTGAACGCGCGGTGCTGCGCTTGCTGGACAAATCAGACGCGAAATTCAGCCTGCAAAGCCTGGGCATGAGCGGCGAGGTTCTGGACCGTTTTCAGCACCTGATCCGCCAGCCACACGGCATTGTTTTGGTCACCGGCCCCACCGGTTCGGGCAAGACCACCACGCTGTACTCCGCATTGGCGCGCATGGACACCGACACGGCCAACGTGCTGACCGTGGAAGACCCGGTGGAATATGAACTGCCCGGTATCGGCCAGACGCAGGTCAACCCGAAGATCGAGTTGACGTTCGCCAAAGCCCTGCGCGCGATTCTGCGGCAAGACCCGGACATCATCATGATTGGTGAAATTCGCGACTATGAAACCGCGCAGATCGCCATTCAAGCCTCGTTGACTGGCCACTTGGTGCTGGCCACGCTGCACACCAACGATGCACCCAGCGCGGTGACGCGCTTGATCGACATGGGTGTGGAGCCCTTCTTGCTCAGCAGTTCTTTGTTGGGCGTTTTGGCGCAACGCCTCGTGCGCAAGCTGTGCCCGAAATGCAAGACAGTCAACGCCACGGGCCACTGGCATGCAGTGGGCTGCGCAGCCTGCGGCAACAGCGGCTACAAAGGCCGAACAGGTGTTTACGAGCTGATGCAGGCCAACGACGCCGTTCGCGCACTGGTGCACGAGCGCGCCGCTGAAGCCCAGTTGCGCACCGCCGCCGAAGCGGCAGGCCTGCGCTCGATGCGCGATGACGGCGAGCGGCTGGTGGCCGAAGGCGTGACCTCGCTGGAAGAAGTCTTGCGCGTGACGCGAGACTGACGCCTGCAGCGCCGCCCAGCACGCTTTCGTCCTCATGCCCGCCTACAAATACGAAGCGCTCGACCCTGCCGGCCAAGCCGCCAATGGGCTGATCGAGGCCGAAAACCCGAAGGCCGCACGCTCGATGCTGCGAGCCCAGGGCTTGGTACCCATCGAAGTTACTTCAGCCGTGCAAGTGGGCTCAGAGCAGGCCAACCGGCGCTTTGCACCCCGTACTTTTTCCAAGACTAGCCTGACCGTGTGGACACGGCAGCTCGCGGGCCTGGTGGCGTCGGGCTTGCCTTTGGAGCGTGCCCTCACCGCCTTAGGCGACGAAGCCGACGAGCCCCGCCAGCGGCAATTGCTGGCTCACCTGAAAAGCGAAGTCAATGCCGGCAGCACCTTCGCCCGCGCCTTGGCCACCTCGCCGCGCGAATTCGATGAGGTGTATTGCGCCGTGGTGGCCGCAGGCGAACAAAGCGGTGCCTTAGGTAAAGTGCTAGAGAGCCTGGCTGACGACCTTGAAGAGAGCCAGGCCCTGCGAGCCAAGCTGATGGGCGCCGCGCTGTACCCGGCCATCGTGTCTTTGATTGCCGTCGTGATCGTTATCTTCTTGGTCACCTATGTGGTGCCGCAAGTGGCGGGCGTGTTCACCAGCTCCAAACGCGCGCTGCCCCTGCTGACCGTGCTGATGCTGCAAATCAGCGCTGCTGTTCGTCAGTGGGGTTGGCTGGCGTTTTTGATGCTGGTCGGCGCCGTCGTGGCCTTGAGTTTCGCGCTGCGTCAGGAAAATTTCCGACGGCGTTATGACGCAGCAATGCTGCGGCTGCCCGTTCTGGGGCGCTTGGCCAAAGGCTATAACGCCGCCCGCTTTGCGAGCACCCTGGCGATGCTGGCCGGTGCTGGCGTGCCCATTCTCAAAGCGCTGCAAGCCGCCGCCGAAACCCTGGGCAACCGAGCCATGCGTGCGGAGGCGCTCGATGCGCTGACACAAGTGCGAGAAGGTGCACCGCTCGCTAGCGCCATGGCAGCCAAAAAGCACTTTCCAGGCTTGTTGGCCATGTTTGCCCGCCTGGGCGAACAAACCGGCCAACTGCCGCTGATGCTGGCCCGGGCGGCGCGCCAACTCTCGGCCGAAGTGCAACGGCGTTCCATGGCACTGGCCACCATTCTGGAACCCTTGCTCATCGTGGCGATGGGCGTGGTGGTGATGCTCATCGTGCTGTCGGTGCTGCTGCCCATCATCCAGCTCAACACCTGGGTGAAATAGGCCCTCAGGGCGTCAAGCCATCAAGCTGGATTGGCCAAGCCAGCGTGCTTCGGGCGCCTGCGCCCTTGCAGCCACCACACCAACAGCGCCAGCGCTGTGGCCGGCAAAAGCACCCAATGCACAGACGGCCTTGCAGGGTTGGGCAGGCGCAGTTCCAGCACCTTGTAGCCCTGCTCAACGCCCAGCTTGCGCGCGCGGCTGCCAAATTTCACCGACGCAATTTCGACTGAGTCACCCAGTTGGCTGATGGTGACGCCGCCGTTGCGCAGTCTTTCTCGGCCGGTGCTGCCTTCACCCATGGGCAGGGCAACCGTCTTGGTGATGTCTTCGCCTTCGATGTTGGTGCCCGCAATGGCCACAACCAGCCAGTCGTCGAGCTGCAGGCGATCTGCCGCCGCTACCAGCCCGCCGGCAGGCGCTGAAACGTAGCGTGGGGCAAAGCGGTCGATCACCCAGTCGGGCCGGAAGAACAAGAAGGTGGCCAGCAGCAGCAAACCAACCTCTAACCACGTACACGAGCTGCGAAACCAACGCATGGTGGCCGCCGCAAACAGCAAGGAGGCCACGATGCCGCCCAGGCACACCAGCACCACGTCCAGCCATGAACCCACACCAATAAGCAGCAGCTGCGGGTTGAAGATGAAGACAAAGGGCAGCACGGTGGTGCGCAGGCTGTACCAAGTGGCTTGCCAGCCGGTGGCGTTGGGGTCGTCGCCCGAGATGGCCGCAGCTGCATACGACGCCAGGCCAACCGGTGGCGTCACGTCGGCCATGATGCCGAAATAAAAGACAAACAAATGCACGGCAATGAGCGGAATCACCAGACCGCTGCGTGCGCCAAGCTCAACCACCACCGGTGCCATCAAAGTGGCCACCAAGATGTAGTTCGCCGTGGTGGGCACCCCCGCGCCGATGAGCAGGCAAATGAAGGCCGTCAACACCAGCATGACGAGCACGTTGCCCGCAGACACGACTTCAACCAAGTCGGTCATCATCAGGCCAACACCTGTGAGGGTGATGGCACCCACGATGAGCCCGGCGCTGGCGCAAGCCACCCCAATGCCGATCATGTTTCGCGCACCCAGCACCAGGCCTTTCCACAAGTCGGCAGCGCCCTTATGCAGTGCCGCTGCGGGTGTGCCCACTTGCCGGAAAAAACACTGCATCAGCGGGTGCGCCAGCACCAACACAATGGCCGCCACGGTGGCCCAGAAGGCCGACAGCCCCGGCGAAAGCTCTTCCGCCATCAGACACCACAGCAGCACCACGATGGGAATGAAGAAGTGCAGCCCAGCACGCACTGTGGGCCAAGGCAGCGGCAAGTGGACAGCGGGGTTGGTGGGGTCGTCTTGCGGTACATCCGGGTGGCGCGACGAGTAAGCCATCAATACCAGGTAGGCCACCACACCTGCAACGGCCAACAGCCAACCCGCTGCATCACCGGCCAGCGCCTTCAGGCCGGTGATGCCGTAATAGATGAGCGCCAGCGCCAACACAGTGCCGCTGACACCCCAGGCCCAACCCAAGGCGCGCTGACGCCAGGTGGGCACGATGGCGCGCTGCAAGGGCTGTATGCCGTACTTCAGCGCTTCCAGGTGGACGATGTAAAACAGTGCGATGTATGAAATGACCGCCGGCAGCAGCGCGTGCTTGACGATCTCGGCATAAGGTATGCCCACGTACTCAACCATCAAAAACGCGGCCGCACCCATGACCGGCGGCATGATTTGGCCGTTGATCGACGACGCAGCTTCGATGGCGCCGGCTTTCACGCCGGAATAGCCGGTGCGCTTCATCAGCGGAATCGTGAAGATCCCGCCCGACACCACGTTGGAAACCGAGGAGCCCGACACCACGCCGTTCAACGCCGACGAGACCACAGCCACCTTGGCCGGCCCGCCGCGCAAATGCCCCAGCAGCGCCAGAGACATCTGCAGCATGAAATTGCCCGCGCCGGCAATGTCTAACAAAGTACCGAAAAGGACGAACAGAAAGATGAACTGCACCGACACACCCAGCGCAACACCGTAAACGCCTTCGGTGGTGAGCCACATGTGAGAGATAAAACGCTGCAGCGATGCGCCCTTGTGCTGCACCACGTCGGGCATGTAGGGCCCGGCAAAGATGAACGCCAGGAACAGCCCCGTCGTGATGAGCATGCCCATGCCCATGGAGCGGCGCGTGGCTTCCAGCATGATCAACACGCCCACTACACCGGCCGCAATATCAAACGCCGAGGGTTGGCCAGGACGTGTGGCGATCTCTTTGTAGAACAGAAACAGGTAGGCCGCGCAAAAAGCACCCACAAGTGCCAGCACCCAGTCGGCAACCGGCACCACGCGCCGTGAGGAGCGCGAAAAAGCCGGGTACGCGCAGAAAGCCAGAAAGACCGCAAACGCCAAGTGGATGGCGCGCGCTTCCGTGTCATTGAAGATGCCCACCCCGACCATGAAGGGCAGCGGCGAGGCATACCAAAGCTGGAACAGCGACCAAGCGGCAGCGACGCAGGCCAGCAGCGTGCCGACCCCGCCCACAGGCTCACGCCCGCCGAGGTCGGCTTCTTTGACGAGCTGGTCGAGCTCGGCTGCGGTGGCTTGGCTGCCGGCCTGGTCCTGAGCGGTCATGCGGACGAGGGTCGGTTCGACTGCGCGGGGCTTACTTGATCCAGCCCTTTTCTTTGTAGTAGCGCGCCGCGCCATCGTGCAGCGGCGTCGACAGGCCATCTTTGACCATGTTTTCCGGCTTCAGGTTGGCCAGCGCCGGGTGCAATTTCTTGAACTCATCGAAGTTGTCGAAGACCGCCTTAACCACCTGATAAACGCTCTCGGGTGACGACTTGCTGCTGGCGACCACCGTGGCCAGCACACCGTAGGTGGTGGCGCCGTTGGGGTTGTTGGGGTACAGGCCG
Organism: Rubrivivax sp.; assembly: GCA_965249635.1. Taxonomy (GTDB): domain Bacteria; phylum Pseudomonadota; class Gammaproteobacteria; order Burkholderiales; family Burkholderiaceae_C; genus Rubrivivax. The sequence goes on from OZ252249.1 coordinate 3,360,717, forward strand.
CCAGGAATCGTGGCCTTGGCGTAGTACGGTTTTTCAGCCACCAATTTGTCGACAGCCGGGCCGGTGATGGACACCAGCTGCGCCCCGCAAGACGTGGTGGGGTCTTGGATGTTGGCGCTGGGGTGGCCCACGCCGTAGAAGAACCCGTCAATCTTGCCGTCGCACAGCGCCGGGCCGTGTTCGTCAGCCTTCAGCTCTGAAGCCAGCGAGAAGTCATTCAGCTTCCAGCCCATGGCCCCCAGCAACTCTTCAAGTGAGGAGCGTGTGCCCGAACCGGGGTTGCCTACATTGAAACGCTTGCCTTTGAAATCAGCAAAGGTCTTGGCGCCGGCTTCTTTGCGCGCCAGAACGGTGAATGGCTCGGGGTGCACGGAGAACACGGCGCGCAGGTCGCCATAGGCACCGGCGTCTTTGAATGCGCCCAGCCCTTTGCCGGCGTTGTACTGCACATCGCTTTGGGCAAAGCCCAAGTCCAACTCGCCGGCCTTGATGGTGTTGACGTTGAAGACCGAACCACCCGTGGACTCGACAGAGCAGCGAATGCCGTGTTTGGCCCGGTCTTTGTTGACCAGGCGGCAGATCGCGCCACCGGCGGCGTAGTACACACCGGTGACCCCGCCGGTGCCGATGGTCACGAATTTCTGCTGCGCAAAGGCCGTCGCCGAGCTCAGCGAGGTGGCGGCCATGATGGCCAAAGTGGCAAATCGACGCATAAGGCAACTCCTTGGGGTGATGAAAGCAGTCGGAAAAGAAGAAATCACTAATGGACAGAGGGCCGCGCAACTCACACAGGCAGCACCTGCTCAACAGCCGCCCCGAGCTTATCAACCAGCTCTTCGAGGTGTGAGATGTTGACGTTGAAGGGCGGTGCGAGCAAGACGTGGTCACCCTGCACACCGTCCATCGTTCCGCCAGAGGGGTAACACAGCAAGCCACCCGTCATGGCAGCAGCTTTGATGCGCGCGTGCACTTTGTCTGAAACTGGCAGCGGCGTCTTGCTTGCACGGTTGGCCACCAGCTCGATGCCTCTGAAAAAGCCACGGCCGCGGATGTCGCCGACATTCGGGTGCCCACCCAGGCGTTGGCGCAGCAAGGCATCCAACTTTGGTGCCAGTGTTTGCACATTCGCCAAGAGCCCTTCATCGCGAATGACCCGCTGCACGGCCAAAGCCGCTGCACAGGCCACCGGGTGACCGAGGTAGGTGTGGCCATGCTGGAAAAAACCGCTGCCGTCGCGGATGGCTGCGGCGACCCGGCCTTGCACCAGCACCGCGCCGATGGGTTGGTAACCCGCGCCCAGGCCTTTGGCCACAATTTCCAGGTCGGGCAGCACATCTTCTTGTTCGCTGGCGTGCAAAGTGCCGGTGCGGCCCATGCCACACATCACCTCGTCGAGGATCAGCAGCACGCCGTGGCGGTCGCAGATCTCGCGAACACGGCGGAAGTAACCCGGTGGCGGCGCCACCGCGCCCAGCGTGGCACCCACTACGGGCTCGGCAATGAACGCCGCCACGCGGTCTGCGCCGAGCTTGAGGATTTCCGTTTCCAGCGCGTCAGCCATGCGCAGGCCATAGGCTTCTGCGGACTCATCGGCACGTTGGCCGCGGTAGGCATAACACTCTTCGATATGTGACACCTCGATCAAGAGCGGCGCAAACTGCGCGCGGCGCATGCGGTTGCCGCCGGCAGACAAAGCACCCAGGGTATTGCCGTGGTAACTCTGCCAACGCGCAATGATGTGGTTCTTGTTCGGTCGCCCGCACTCGGCGTGGTACTGCACCGCCATCTTCAATGCGGCTTCGACACCTTCGCTGCCCCCGCTGACGAAGTAGACCAAAGACAGGCCCGCCGGCGCGTGCGCAATCAAGTCGTCCGCCAAGGCTTCGGCAGGCTCACTCGTCATGAACGAGGTGTGTGCGAACTCCAGTTTCGAAACCTGCTCGCGCACCGCAGCAACCACTGCCGGGTGCCCATGGCCGAGGCAGGAAACGGCCGCACCGCCCGAGCCGTCGAGGTAGCGCTTGCCGTGGCTGTCAATCAGGTACGGGCCCTCACCTGCAATGGCGAGCGGGTAGGTTTGGCGCAGATGGCGGTGGAAGACATGCGTCATCCACGTAGTATGCGGTCAATTCTGGTGCCGCATCAGGCCCGGCAAGTCCAGGACCCGCACCCCGCCGTATTCCACTCGAATCAGCTGGGCCCGCTCTAGCGCAGTCAAGGCTGTATTCACACGTTGACGCGACAGCCCGACAAGATAGCCCAGCTCTTGCTGGGTGATGCGCAACAGGCTGCCCACGCCTGGGTAGAGCGTGGGGTGAAACAGCGCGGCCAGTGAACGGGCTACCCGTTGGTCGGGTTGAGTCAAACGGTCAATCTCACGCGCACCGATGAACTGTCCCAAACGCTCGTTCAACTGCAGCATCACAAAGCGGTTGAAGCCGATGCTCTGCGACAACAGCCAGTCAAAAGTTTCGACAGACACACCGGCCAACAAGCTGCGCCGAAGCGCCTGGATGTTGTAGCGGTAGGGCTCGTGTTTGAGCAAGGTGCCCTCGCCAAACCAGCCACCGGGCGAAACACCGGTAAAGGTCATGGGAATGCCCTGGGCGGTGTCGTTGCTCATCTTGAGCAAGCCGTCGATCACCCCAAACCAAAAGCTCGGCGGCCGCCCCACGCGGCACACATATTCACCCGTCTGCACCTCCACCACACGCAGGTCGTCCAGCGCGCGTTTTGCTTCGTGAGGCAATAACACGCCCAGCCAAGGCACGGCGGCGATCTCGGCCACATCCGCCGCACGGGATCGGGCAATCAGGGCCATCGCGGCACGCCTAAACAAGGGTGGAAGGACAATTTCACGGGTTTGACCGATTGGGACTATCCCTGCAATTGTCGTCAGAACGACAAGATGACGTCAAACCTGGTTTCAGAATAGTCTGGAACACGGTGGTGGCGGCTTGCGCCTACACCCAGCAAGGAGACCCTGCAGTGGCGTCGACATTTCCCAGGCTCATGCTTGACCACGCGGCCTCGCGGCCGCAAGCACCCGCTTTGCGGGTGAAGGAATACGGCATATGGCAAACCATGTCATGGGCGCAACTGGCCACGCTGGTGCGCCACTTGGCGTGTGGCTTTGCTCAGGCCGGCATGCGTCAGCACGACCACGTCGTCATCGTGGGCGACAACCGGCCCCGCCTGTACGCCAGCATGCTGGCCGTGCAGTCGCTGGGCGCCGTTCCGGTTCCCCTGTACCAAGACGCAGCATTAACGGAGTTTGTGTTCCCCATCAACAACGCCGAGGTGCGCTTTGCGGTCGTGGAAGACCAGGAGCAAGTCGACAAGCTGCTTGAACTGCAGCGCACAGACTGCCCGCAAATCAGCCGCATCTGGTACGACGACAACCGGGGCTTGCGCAAATACGGTGCGGGCATCTTGGGCTCCATCGACGACCTGATTCAAGCCGGGGCGGCCTACAACACCCAGCACCCCGACTTCTTCGAAACTGCCGTGGCCAAAGTGCAGCCGAAAGACGTGGCCGCCATGTTTTTCACCAGCGGCACCACGGGCAACCCCAAGGGCGTGGTGCACACGCACTTCTCACTGTTGGACCGCGCATCCGCGGGCCAACGTTTCGACAAACTCACCTCGGCCGAAGAAGTCCTGGCCTATATGCCGCCGGCATGGGTAGGCCAAAACATCTTCAGCTATTCACAGTGGCTGACCTGCGGCTACGTGGTCAATTGCCCTGAAAGCGCGGCCACCGTCACCATCGACCTCAAGGAGATCGGGCCGACGTATTACTTTGCGCCGCCGCGCATCTACGAAGGCCTGCTCACCAACGTGATGATCCGCATGGAAGACGCCAGCCCGCTGAAGCGGCGACTCTTCAAGGCCAGCATGGAGCTGGCCAAGCGCGTGGGCCCGGCGCTGATGGACGGCAAATCAGTTGGCGCATTGGACAAGCTGAAGTACGCGCTTGGCAACCTGGCCATCTACGGGCCGCTGCGCAATTCCCTGGGCTTCAGCCGCGTGCGCGTGGCCTACACCGCTGGCGAGGCCATCGGCCCTGACCTCTTCACGTTCTACCGCAGCATCGGCATCAATTTGAAGCAGCTCTACGGCAGCACCGAAACCGCCGTCTTTGTTTGCCTGCAGCCCGACCACGAAGCCAAGGCCGACACCGTGGGCGTGCCCATCGACGGCGTGGAGATCAAAGTCGCTGAAAACGGCGAGATCCTGGTCAAGAGCCCTGGGCTGCTGAAGGAGTACTACAAGAACCCCGACCGCTACCGCCGAGGTGTTGACCGCTGAAGGTTGGTATCACACTGGCGACGCAGGCTTTTTGGACGCTGGCGGCCACCTCAAGATCATTGATCGCGCCAAAGACGTGGGCAGGATCAAAGGAGGCGCTGCAGACGGCGCGATGTTTGCGCCCAAGTACGTCGAGAACAAGCTGAAATTCTTCCCCTTCATCAAAGAGGCCGTGGCCTTTGGCGATCAACGCGAAAAGGCTTGTGCTTTCATCAACATCGACTTCGAAGCCGTGGGCAACTGGGCCGAGCGCCGCAACCTGCCTTATGCCGGGTACACCGACCTGGCGGGCAAGAAGGAAGTGATCGAGATGATCAAAGACTGCGTGGAGAAGGTCAACGCCGACCTCGCGCAGGATCAGCTGCTGGCGGGCAGCCAGGTGACTCGCTTCCTGGTGCTGCACAAGGAGCTGGACGCCGATGACGGCGAGATGACGCGCACGCGCAAGGTCAAGCGCGGCTATATCGGCGAGAAATACCAAGTGCTCATTGATGCGCTGTACGGCAACAAGGCCGAGCAGTTCATCGAAACCGCCGTCAAGTTTGAAGACGGCCGCAGCGGCAGCGTGAGTGCAACACTGAAGATCATTGACGCCAAAACCTTCGCATCCGTGAAGAAGGCCGCTTGAGATGACGACGAAAAAAATTGGCGACGTCATTCTGGACGTCAAGAACATCTCACTGAGCTTCGGCGGCGTCAAGGCGCTGACCGATATCAGTTTCAATGTGCGCGAACACGAAGTGCGCGCCATCATTGGCCCCAACGGCGCGGGCAAGAGCTCCATGCTCAATTGCATCAACGGCGTCTACACGCCGCAGCAAGGCTCCATCACCTTCAAAGGTCAAACTTTTGACCACATGAACAGCCGCCAAGTGGCCGAGATGGGCATCGCGCGCACCTTCCAGAACCTGGCGCTGTTCAAAGGCATGAATGTGGTGGACAACCTGATGTCCGGCCGCAACCTGAAGATGAAGACCAATGTCTTCCAACAAGCGCTGCGCAACCCGTGGTTCGGCGCCAGCGAGCGCGAGGAAGTGCAGCACCGCGCCTTCGTTGAAAACATCATCGACTTTCTCGAAATTCAGGCCTACCGCAAGACCCCCGTGGGGCGGCTGCCTTATGGTTTGCAAAAGCGGGTTGACCTGGGCCGCGCGCTGTCCATGGAGCCGCAGGTGCTGCTGCTGGACGAGCCCATGGCGGGCATGAACGTGGAAGAGAAGCAGGACATGAGCCGCTTCATCCTGGACGTGAACGACGAATTTGGAACCACCATCGTCTTGATCGAACACGACATGGGCGTGGTGATGGACATCTCTGACCGCGTGGTCGTTTTGGACTACGGCAAAAAAATCGGCGACGGCACACCGGATGAGGTGCGCAACAACGAGGACGTGATCACCGCGTACCTCGGAACATCACATTGAAAATCATGACCAAGCCAATCGAAGCAGCGGGCCCGGCGCCGGGCCGCCCCAAGCTGGGACCGACCCCCTTGGGGGGTGGTTCGGCGTACTCGACGAACCGGGGGTAAACATCCTATGGGACCGTTTCTTGAAACCCTCATCGGCGGCCTGATGTCGGGCATGCTGTATTCCCTGGTCGCACTGGGCTTTGTGCTGATCTTTAAAGCCTCGGGCGTTTTCAATTTTGCGCAAGGCGCGATGGTGCTGTTTGCTGCGCTGGCCATGGCGCGGTTCTCGGAGTGGATACCCAAGCTGGCGGGCTTTGACAACAAGATCCTGGCCAACGTGCTGGCCTTCATGGGCGCCATGTTGGTGATGGTTGCGGTGGCCTGGGTGATCGAGCGCTTCGTCTTGGGCAAGTTGGTCAACCAAGAAGGCATCACGCTGCTGATGGCCACGCTGGGCATCACCTACTTCATGGACGGCTTTGGCCAGACCATCTTCGGCAGCGACATCTACAAGATCGATATCGGCCTGCCCAAGGAGCCGATGTTCCTCATGGAAGACGTTTTCCAAGGCGGCTTGTTGGTCAACCAGGAAGACCTTTTCGCGGCCATCATCGCGGCCGCACTGGTGGCCTTGTTGGCCGCGTTCTTTCAATACACCAGCACCGGTCGCGCATTGCGCGCGGTGGCTGATGACCACCAAGCCGCGCAGTCCATCGGCATTCCGTTGAACCGCATTTGGGTCATCGTCTGGTCCGTGGCCGGCTTCTCGGCCTTGGTGGCCGGCATCATTTGGGGCAGCAAGCTGGGTGTGCAGTTTTCGCTGTCACAAGTGGCGCTGAAGGCATTGCCTGTGGTGATTCTGGGTGGCCTGACCAGCGTGCCCGGCGCCATCATCGGCGGCCTGATCATCGGGGTGGGCGAAAAGCTGTCTGAGGTCTACATCGGCCCGTTTTTCGGTGGTGGCATCGAGATCTGGTTTGCCTACGCATTGGCATTGGTGTTCTTGCTGGTCAGGCCCCAAGGTCTGTACGGCGAGAAGATCATCGATCGCGTCTGAGCTGAGAAGGAGAACAAAAAATGCTCTACCGCGAGAACGGCCAGTTCAAAACCAACTACAGCGACGACCAGCAGATCTTCACGATCACGCAGGACCGCTGGCTCATCCTTGCCCTCCTGGCAGTGGCGTTTGCCGTTGTGCCTTTTGTCGCCAGCGAATATTTCTTCCGCGCCATCCTCATTCCGTTTTTGATTCTGTCGCTCGCGGCTTTGGGCCTGAATATCCTGGTGGGCTACTGCGGGCAAATTTCGCTGGGCACGGGTGGCTTCATGGCCGTGGGCGCCTACGCGGCCTACAACCTGCTGGTACGCATTGACGGCATGCCCTTGCTGGTGGCCATCGTGCTGGGCGGTGCCTTTGCGATGGCCTTTGGTGTGCTGTTCGGAATTCCGTCGCTGCGCATCAAGGGCCTTTATCTGGCGGTGTCCACACTGGCCGCCCAGTTCTTTTGCGACTGGGCTTTTCTGCGCATCAAGTGGCTGACCAATGATTCGTCCTCGGGTTCAGTGAGCGTGGCCGAGTTGACCGTACTGGGCTGGGTTGTCGATACGCCCGCTGAAAAATACCTGTTCTGCTTGGGCTTTTTGGTGGTCTTCGGCCTCATCGCCAAGAACTTGGTGCGCAGCCACATTGGGCGCGAGTGGATGGCCATGCGCGACATGGACGTGGCGGCTTCGGTCATCGGCATCCGGCCGGTCTACGCCAAGCTCACGGCGTTTGCCGTCAGCAGCTTCATCGTCGGTGTGGCCGGCGCGTTGTGGGCCTTTGTGCACCTGGGCTCGTGGGAGCCCGCAGCGTTCAACCTCAACCGCTCGTTCGACCTGCTGTTCATGGTCATCATTGGCGGGCTGGGCTCCATCATGGGCAGCTTCTTTGGCGCTGCCTTCATCGTGGTTTTGCCCATCGCTTTGGACAACTTGGGCGTGATCTTGGGTTTTGACACCGCCTTTGCTTCGCACCTGACGTTCATGGTGTTCGGCATCCTGATTGTGTTTTTCCTCATCGTCGAGCCGCATGGTCTGGCCCGGCTGTGGTCCATCGGCAAGGAAAAGCTGCGTTTGTGGCCCTTCCCGCACTGAGGGCGCGCCGCGCGTAAACCCCAACAACAGACTTGAGTCAACCTGCGTTTTCTACTGACCCTTTTCACCCAGCACTAACAAGTGCGTTCTTTGTTTTACCTCTGGAGGCAGACATGAAGTTCAAATCCCTAGCAAAGGCCGCCCTGGCCACCGCGCTCGGCGTTGCCGCTATGGGCAGCGCCTTTGCGCAGGCCAAGGAGCAGTTTTTCCCTGTGCTGGTGTACCGCACGGGCGCTTACGCGCCCAACGGCGTGCCGTTCGCCAACGGTTATGTGGACTACCTCAAGTACGTCAACGCCAAGGGCGGCCTCAATGGCGTGAAGCTCACGTTTGAAGAGTGCGAAACCGGCTACGCCACTGACAAAGGCGTGGAGTGCTACGAGCGCCTGAAAGGCAAAGGCGCCACGGTGTTTCAACCCCTGTCCACCGGCATCACTTTTGCGCTGACTGAAAAAGCGCCCGGCGACAAAATTCCACTGATCACCGCTGGCTACGGCCGCGCTGACACCGCCGACGGTCTGGCGTTCAAGTGGAACTTCCCCCTGCTGGGCACTTACTGGACGGCGGCTGACATCTTGGTTCAGCACCTGGTCAAGAAAGAAGGCGCTGACAAAATCAAGGGCAAGAAGATCGCGCTGGTTTACCACGACAGCCCATATGGCAAAGAGCCGATTTCTTTGCTGCAAGAACGCGCCAAGCTGAACGGCTTCGAACTGCAGTTGCTGCCTGTGGCCCACCCTGGCGTGGAACAAAAGGCCACCTGGTTGCAAATTCGCCAAACCAAACCTGACTACGTTTTCTTGTGGGGCTGGGGCGTGATGAATTCCGCCGCACTCAAAGAAGCCGTGGCCACGGGCTACCCGCGCGACAAGATGTACGGCGTTTGGTGGTCGGGTGCTGAGCCTGACGTCAAAGACGTTGGCGCCAACGCCAAGGGCTACACAGCGCTGGCCATGCAGCACGGCGCGGAGCCGGGCTCCAAGATTGCCCAAGACATCTTGAAAGAAGTGCATGGCAAAGGCCAAGGCACAGGCCCCAAAGAAGAGGTGGGGCAGGTCTTGTACATGCGCGGCCTGATCTCCGCCATGATGGCTGTTGAAGGTGTCAAACGTGCGCAAGAACGCTTCGGCAAGGGCAAAGTCATGGTTGGCGAACAGGTGCGCTGGGGCCTGGAAAACCTGGCTCTGGACCAGAAGAAATTGGACGCGCTGGGCTTCTCAGGCGTGATGCGGCCGGTGTCGACATCCTGCGCAGACCACATGGGTTCCAGCTGGGCGCGCCTGCACACCTGGGACGGCGCCAAGTGGGCCTTCAGCTCGGCCTGGTACGAGTCTGACGACTCCATCATCAAGCCGCTGGTCAAAGCATCGGCCGACAAGTACCTGGGCGAGAAGAAGCTGCAACGGCGCGCCAACGCCGAGTGCAACAGCTGATCGACCAACCTGCGGCTCCACAGCCGCTTTTCGGGGAGGGGCTTGCCCCTCTCATCCAAGTGTCGCCATGCGTGTGGCCGGCACTTGGATGAGCGAATCCCACCACCCACCTGGGTCCAGGCCATGTCCAACATCCTTCTGAACGTCAACGGCATTGAGGTCATTTACAACCACGTGATCTTGGTGCTCAAGGGCGTATCGCTTCAAGTTCCGGAAGGCGGCGTGGTTGCGCTGTTGGGTGGCAACGGTGCTGGCAAGACCACCACCTTGCGCGCGGTAAGCAACCTGCTGGCCGGTGAACGAGGTGATGTGACCAAAGGCTCGATCGAGCTGCGTGGCGAGCGCATCGAAAAGCTCTCGACAGCAGCCATGGTGGACCGTGGTGTCATCCAAGTCATGGAAGGCCGCCACTGCTTTGCGCACCTGACGATTGAAGACAACCTGATGACTGGCGCTTACACGCGCAAAGACGGTAAGGCTGCCGTGGCGCAAACGCTGGAGAAGGTCTACAACTACTTTCCGCGTTTGAAAACCCGCCGAAGCAGCCAAGCGGCCTACACCTCGGGTGGTGAGCAGCAGATGTGCGCCATTGGTCGCGCGTTGATGGCCAACCCCAAAATGGTGCTGTTGGACGAACCCTCCATGGGCCTGGCGCCGCAGATCGTGGAAGAGGTTTTCGAGATCGTCAAAGACCTGAACACCAAAGAGAAGGTCACGTTTTTGCTCGCCGAGCAAAACACCAATATGGCACTGCGTTATGCCGACTACGGCTACATCCTGGAAAACGGCCGCGTGGTGATGGACGGCGAAGCCAAAGCGCTGCGCGAAAACGAAGACGTCAAAGAGTTTTACCTCGGCATGGGCGGCGGCGACCGCAAGAGCTTCAAGGACGTCAAGAGCTACAAGCGCCGCAAGCGGTGGCTGACGTGAGCGACGAGCTCGGGGCTGGTTTTGCGCCGCCGCCGTTCAAACCCGAAGAAGCGCTCATTCAGCTCAAGCGAAGCTTGAAAGACCTCAAACTTTCTGAACGCGGAGCGGGTTTCGAGCTTCGTGGCAAGCGGGTAGTTGATGTTCGCGTCGAAGACCTTGCACTGACCGCGCGCCTGGCGCGCAAGCTGGCTTTGACGCCTGAGTGGGACACCGTGGTCGTGAGGTCGGCCGCTGAGCAGCGCAAGTTGCTTGATGAGATTAAGAAACGCCTGGCCCGCTGGGACCAGGAAGACTGAGCTGGAGCCTCAACATGAGCCACCGCACGAGCCACCACCCTTACGACGCTTTGGAAATGCGCGCCCCAGCCGAGCGCGAATCCACACTCATGGCCGCCCTGCCGGCGCAGGTGCGCGCTGCGCAAGCTGTGCCGGCCATGGCCGAACGGCTGACCGGCGTCGATGCGGGTGGTATCGACTCACGCGGCGCGTTGGCCCGCCTGCCTGTTACGCGCAAGCATGAACTGCTGGATCTGCAAAAGGCCCGCCACGGGGGCAGTGTCTTTGGTGGGTTCTCAGCCCTGGGCTGGAGCGCGCAGCGCGCTGTGCGGCCAGCGCGGCGGGTCTACCAGTCTCCTGGCCCCATCTACGAGCCGGAAGGCTCTGCCCCCGATTACTGGCGCACCGCACGCGCCATGCATGCAGCCGGCTTCGCGGCGGGTGACTTGGTTCACAACAGCTTCAGCTACCACTTGACCCCCGGCGCCTGGATCATGGAAAGCGGTGCGCTGGCTCTGGGCTGCACGGTTTTTCCGGGCGGCGTGGGCAACACCGAGCTGCAGCTTCAGGCCATGGCTGACCTTCAACCTGATGCCTACGCTGGCACGCCCAGCTTCCTGCGCATCTTGGTCGAAAAGGCTGCCGAGATGGGCGTTACCCTGCCCCGTCTGAAAAAAGCCCTGGTCAGCGGCGAAGCTTTTCCGCCCAGCCTGCGCGACTGGCTACAAGAGCGCGGCGTTTCGGCCTACCAAGCCTACGCCACAGCGGAAGCGGGGGTCATCGCCTACGAAACCGGTGCACGCGAAGGCCTGGTGGTCGACGAGCGCCTTATCTTGGAAATCGTGAGACCGGGAACCAATGACCCCTTGCCGGACGGGGACGTCGGTGAAGTGGTGGTCACCGTGCTCAACCCAGACTATCCGCTGGTGCGTTTTGGCACTGGTGACCTGAGCGCGGTACTCGCAGGCCCCTGCCCCACCGGTCGCACCAATACACGCATCAAAGGTTGGATGGGCCGTGCCGACCAGACGGCCAAGGTGCGCGGCATGTTTGTTCACCCCAGCCAGGTCGCCGACATCCTGAAGCGGCACCCCGAAACCAGCCGCGCGCGGCTCGTGGTGTCAGGCGAAATGGCCAACGACGCGATGACGCTGCGGGTTGAATCGAGCTTACACACCGAAACATTGCGCCAAGCCCTGGCGCAAAGTGTGCGCGACATTACCAAACTGCGCGCTGATATTGATCTTTGCGTGCCGGGCAGCCTGCCGAACGACGGCAAAGTGATTGAAGACGCGCGCAGCTACAAATAGCGCTGTCGTCCAGTAGTCCAAAGCGGCTCGACGCACGTTGAGCCTGTCAGGTTGGGGTACGTAGAACCCGCGAGACTGCCCGGCCTGCGGCGCACTAGCATTCGCCATCCTCAAGTTATCCACTCTTGGAGAACCGCCTCATGAAAAAACTGCTGACCGTTTTGGCTTCCGTTCTGGCTTCGGCTGGCGCCCTGGCGGCCTATCCCGACAAGCCCGTCACCATCGTTGTGCCGTTTGCCGCAGGTGGTCCCACCGACAAGGTCGCACGCGATCTGGCCGAAGCCCTGCGCAAGCCTTTGGGCGGCGCCACAGTGGTTATTGAAAACGTAGGCGGCGCCGGCGGCACGTTGGGCGCCTCCAAAGTGGCCAAAGCCAATGCTGATGGCTACACCTTGCTGCTGCACCACATCGGCATGGCCACCTCGCCAGCCCTTTACCGCAAGCTGCCCTACGACACGCTCAACGGCTTCGAATACTTGGGCATGGTCAACGATGTGCCGATGACCTTGGTCGGGCGCTCAAGCCTGCCGGCCAACAACATGGGCGAGCTGCGCACCTGGATCAATGCCAACAAAGGCAAGATCAACCTGGCCAATGCCGGCCTGGGCGCGGCATCGCACCTTTGCGGCCTGCTGTTTCAGCAAGCGATGGCGGTGGACATGACCACCGTGCCCTACAAAGGCACCGCGCCAGCCATGACCGACTTGCTGGGCGGGCAAGTTGACTTGATGTGCGACCAGACGACCAACACCACCGGCCAGATCGAAAGCAAGAAGATCAAAGCCTTTGCGGTGACCACCAACAAGCGCCTGACGACGGCTGCGCTGAAGGATCTGCCAACGCTTGAAGAATCTGGCGTCAAGGGCTTCAACGTGACGATATGGCACGCGCTTTACGCACCCAAAGACACGCCCAAGGCCATCGTCGAGCAAATCAACACGGCTCTGAAGACTGCCCTGAAGGATGCGGACCTGAACAAGAAGTTCGAAGCGCTGGGTGCCGTAACCATTACAGACAACCGCTTGAATACCGCCGACCACAAGAAGTTTGTGGAAGCCGAAATCGCCAAGTGGGGTCCTGTGATCAAAGCCGCCGGGCAGTACGCTGACTGAAGCAGGCCAGGTTTGAGCCGACGAGGGCCGCTGATGCGGCCCTTTTTTATGCAGCTCTTTTTTATGCGGCCCTTGCCGGCGAGGGTTCAGCGCAAGGTCATTGGAATCGTGACGGGCCCGTCGTTAACCAGCTCAACTTGCATGTCGGCACCAAAGCGCCCCTGCTCGACTACCGGGTGGTGGCTGCGGGCGATTGCGACCACCGCCTGATAGAGCGCCTGGCCTTGCGCAGCCGGCGCTGCGCCGGTGAAGCTGGGTCGATTTCCGCTACTCAAGTCGGCGGCCAGGGTGAATTGGCTGACGATCAGAAGACCGCCGCCCACGTCTTGCACGCTGCGGTTCATCTTGCCGGTGTCGTCAGAAAAGACGCGCAGCTTCAGCAGCTTGTCGACCAAGCGCCTGGCCTGTAGCTCGGTGTCGGCAGGCTCGGCGCACACCAGCACCAGCAGCCCTTGTCCGATCAGCCCGAGCGTTTCGCCCGCAACGCGCACTTGCGCACGGCTGACCCGCTGAACCAACGCGATCAAATCAAGTCCTTTTCATCATGGAAGTGCGCTTCCACGCCCATGGGCAACAACTGAATCGTCGCCCGAAGGCCCGGCACGGCGCTCATCAAGGCCTGCTCTACGGAAGTGCGCACCGCCGCAGCGCGTTGCAGCGTCCACGACGGTGGCATGTGCATGTGCATGTCCACATAGCGCCGTTGGCCCGCACGCCGTGTCGACACGTGGTCAAAACGCAAGGTCTTTTCGTGCGCAAAATCCGCCAAGACTTCATCGATGGCTTGTTGCGTGGCAGGCTCCACCGCTTGGTCCATCAAGCCACCCGCTGAGCGCGCAACCAATGAGGCACCTTCGCGCACGATATTCAGAGCCACTGCGATGGCCAGCACGGGATCCAGCCACAACCAACCTGTCACGGTGGCAGCCAGCAGGCCCGCCACCACGCCCACCGTGGTCCAGACATCGGTGAACAAATGCCGTGCGTCGGCTTCCAGGGCCATGGACCTGTGCTCGCGCGATTTGCGCAGCATGGCCCAAGCAAGCACGCCGTTCATCACTGTGCTCACCACGGACAAGGCCAAACCCCAGCCGATTTGCTCCAAAGGCTGCGGATGCAGCATGCGGTCGACCGCCGCCCAGATGATGGCCAACGCTGCGACCAGAATCAGCACACCCTCAAAGCCGCTTGAAAAGTATTCGGCCTTGTGGTGGCCGTAGGGATGCTCTGGGTCGGCGGGCTGCGCGGCCAAGGTCACCATGGCCAGCGCAAACATGGCACCGGCCAGGTTGACCAAAGACTCCATCGCGTCGGATAACAAACTCACTGAACCCGTCAACCACCAGGCGCCAGTCTTCAAGGCGATGGTGGCCACAGCCACGGCAATTGAGAGTTTGAGGTAGGCGCTAACCTGCAAGTTGATCAGCCCAGATGCACGCGTGCAAACTTGCGCTTGCCCACTTGCAATACATAGGTGCCAGCAGCCAACTTCAAGCCACGGTCAGACACCACCGCGCCGTCAACCCGCACACCACCTTGATCGATCAGCCGCGTGGCCTCGCTGCCGGAAGGCGCCAACTGCGCCAGTTTCAGCAGCGATCCAATGCCCAGCGGCGCGCCTGAGAGCGTGCACTCTGGAATCTCGTCGGGGATACCGCCGGCCGATCTGTTGCGGAAATCGGCCTCCGCTTGCTGCGAAGCCGCTGCTCCGTGAAAGCGTGAGGTAATTTCATGCGCCAGTCCCAGCTTGGCGTCCATCGGATTTCGGCCACCATCCACTTCGGCCTTCAGCGCGGCGATTTCGGCCGACGGACGGAACGACAGCAGCGTGTACCAGCGCCACATCAGTTCATCACTGATCGACAGCACCTTGGCAAACATGGTGTTGGCCGGCTCGGTGATGCCGATGTAGTTGGCCTTGCTCTTGGACATCTTCTCGACGCCGTCAAGCCCTTCCAGCAGCGGCATCGTGAGGATGCATTGCGGCTCTTGTTTGTATTCCTGCTGCAGGTGGCGCCCCATCAGCAAGTTGAATTTTTGATCGGTGCCACCCAATTCCAGGTCAGCCTTCAAGGCCACCGAGTCGTAGCCTTGCATCAGTGGGTAGAGAAACTCGTGCACTGAAATCGGTGTGCCGTTGCCAAAGCGTTTGGCAAAGTCGTCGCGCTCCATCATGCGCGCCACCGTGTAACGCGCAGCCAGTTGAATCATGCCGCGCGCGCCCATGGGGTCGCTCCATTCGCTGTTGTAGCGAACTTCGGCCTTGCTCATGTCCAGCACCAAGCCCATCTGCTGGAAATAGGTCTTGGCGTTTTCGTCGATTTGCTCGCGCGTCAAGGGCGGACGTGTCGAGTTGCGCCCCGAGGGGTCACCGATCAAGGACGTGAAGTCGCCGATCAGCGGGATGACGACGTGGCCCATATCTTGCAGCTGACGCATCTTGTTGAAAACCACCGTGTGCCCAAGGTGCAGATCAGGTGCCGTGGGGTCCAATCCAAATTTGATGCGCAGCGGCACACCCGTGGCTTGCGAACGGGCCAACTTGCGCGCCCACTCCGCCTGCGGCAAGAGCTCTTCGCAACCACGCAAGCTGGTTTCCAGCGCTGCCCTCACCCCCTCGTCCCATGCGTCTGCGGTGGTAGCAGGCGCCCCCGGATGGGTCGCGCCGGCCGGGTCGGCCGCATTTGTTACAAAGGTTTCCATGAAGCGTATTAAGGGTGAGAAATGGCGCTAATTGATTCGACCGGTGGCATACTCCGTTGCCTTTTCGCGTCGCGCACTCGGCGTGATGGGTATCGAACTGAACGACAACTGATTCTAGGCGAGGGCCTTTGCCCAGCAGCGCCGCCTTCACAAGCCGCATTGACGATGCCGAATTGTCGGAACCCCGCTTCTGCTCCATGGTGATGAACCCCCCGTTTCAACCCCAGCGTCACAAGCGCACCCAGCGTCCCGCAGCCGCAAAGCCGGCGCGTGAACATCGCTCGTCGGGGCAAGGTGTTGCTCTGGATGACCAGCTACTTCCTTTCGGGCGAGCGGTCGCGGGTTTCAAGCGCAAGCATGCCGCTGTGACGGCCGCGGTGGTTGCGGTGGTGGCAACCAGTCTCAGCGCCTTGGCCTTGGCGATTTCGCCGCTTGCGGCTGACCGAACCGAATTGCCGCCTCAGCGCGTCATCACGCACGCGATTGAAGCGCTGCCTGTGATGCCGCAGCTCGAAGCGCTGGCCGATCATCACCACGAATTCGCGCGAACCGTCACTGTACGAGGCCCCGACTCGCTCCAAGCCTTGCTGGCCCGCGCGGGCATCGCCACCGGCTCGGCCACCACTGCGCTGGCGCAGCACCCGTCGATCAAAGCGGCCATGGCGAGCCGCGGCGTGCGCACCGTTGACCTGCGAACAGCGGCGGACGGCAGCTTGCAGTCCATCCTCATTCGGCAGGCGCCGCTGCTTGAAGCGCAGGCTTTGACGCACTTTCAGCGGCTGAGCGCGCGCCGCGAGTCGGGTCAATGGCTGGTTCAAGACGAACTGCAAGCACTGTCCACTACGACCCGTTTCGCCAGTGGCACCATCCGCAGCTCTTTGTTCGCGGCAACGGATGAATCCGGCGTTCCTGACACCGTGGCCGTTCAGCTCGCAGAACTGTTCTCAGGCGACATCGACTTTCATCGCCAACTGCGCAAAGGCGACCGCTACTCACTGGTCTATGAATCACTCACCGCCGACGGCGAACCCGTGCCGTGGAATCAAGGTACGGGCCGCATTCAAGCGGCAGAGTTTTTGAACGATGGCAGGCTGCACCAGGCCTTCTGGTTTGATTCTTCTGCGCCCGAAGGTGGCGAGTACTACGACGGCGAAGGACGTGCGCGCAAGCGGCCTTTCCTGGCCAGCCCGCTCGAATTTTCTCGCGTGACGTCGGGTTTTGCCCTGCGCTTGCACCCTATCTTGAAAGAGTGGCGTGCGCATCGCGGTATCGACTACGGCGCACCCACCGGCACTGCAGTGCGTGTGGTGGGTGATGGCGTGGTGAGCTTTGCCGGCGAACAGCCGGGGTATGGCAAGGTCATCGAGGTGAGCCACACCAAGGAACGCAGCACGCTGTATGCGCACCTCAGCCGCATTGATGTGAAGGTCGGCCAGCGTGTCAACCAAGGTGCCACGGTCGGTGCAGTGGGTTCCACCGGTATGTCCACAGGCCCGCATCTGCACTTCGAATTCCGCTTGGCCGGGCAGCACCAAGACCCGGAACTCATTACCAAACAAACCGGTGGCATGCCGCTGGAATTCAGCGAATTGCTGCAGTTCAATGAGCATTCGCAGGCGATGCGCGCACGTCTGGACTGGGTGGCCGAGCAAAGTGTGACCGCGGGTCGTCGCCGATTCGAGTGAGCGCGATCGCAGGCAGGTTCGCACCGACCTGCAGCTTCCGCCCAATTCGCATGTCGCCATGGCTTTGAGCAGCGAGCCTGAATATTTTGTAGGGCTGATGTCTGGCACCTCAGCCGATGGTGTTGACGGTGTCATCGCCGCTTGGCAAGGCGAGCAGCGGCCTCAAATCTTGGTGCATGCCCATGAGCCGTTTGATTCGGCGCTGCGCCAGCAAGTGCTGGCACTGAATCAAACCGGCGGCGACGAGTTGGCCCGCGCAGCTTATGCGGGTGCAGCCATCGCCCGAAGCTACGCGCGCGTCACCCAGAGGTTGTTGAGCCTGTCCAAGCTGGATGCAACGGACGTCGCTGCCATCGGTGCGCATGGGCAAACCGTGAGGCATCGCCCTGGCGCGGTGCCTTCATGCCCAGTGGGCACCGCACACATCGAGTCATCCGCACCAAACGACCCCAGCGGCTACACCTTGCAGTTGCTGAATGGCGCCTTGCTCGCTGAATTGACGGGCATCGACGTGGTGTGTGATTTACGCAGTCGCGATGTGGCCGCCGGCGGGCAAGGCGCGCCCTTGGTTCCAGCGCTGCATCACACTCTGTTCTCGAAACCAGACGTTGACGTGGCGGTGCTGAACTTGGGAGGCATCGGCAATTTGAGTTTGCTGCCCTCACTACAGCGCCAAGCGGCCGGCGCCGCCGTCTTGGGCTTTGACAGCGGCCCCGGCAACGCATTGCTCGACGTTTGGTGCGAACGCCACGGCCACGGTCGTTTCGATAAGGCTGGCCAATGGGCCGCTGGCGGCAGCGTCTGCCCGCCCTTGTTGGCTCAGATGTTGGCCGAACCCTATTTTGCTCAACCACCGCCCAAGAGCACGGGCCGCGACCTATTCGACCAGCCCTGGCTGGACCGGCACCTGCACGCTGCGGCCCAACAGGGCTTGCACTTGGCCGCACAAGACGTGCAAGCCACTTTGACCGAGTTGACCGCCCTGACGGCCGCCCAAGCCTTGCAGCTTTACAGCCCTGGCTGCGCCGAGCTGCTGGTGTGTGGTGGTGGCGCGCTCAACTTGTTTTTGATGCAACGCATTCGCCAACAGCTACCTAGAACATTGCACATGCGCAGCACCGCTGAGGTGGGCTTGCCAGTTGATCAGGTAGAAGCTTTGGCCTTCGCCTGGCTGGCGCGCGCGCGATTGCGGCGTGAAGCGGGCAACTTGCCCGCAGTGACAGGCGCCGCTGGACTGCGCATCCTCGGCGCTGTTTACGCAGGCCGGTAGCACACCGCCTGAATCGCCTGGCTCAGCGCCACCGAGATCGACGAATCTGGGCATCCGCGATGTGCAGACGGCCCAGCTTGTTGAAGGTATGGATGGCACGCAGGTCGCGTGCCCAGGACGGTGTGGCGCGGCTGACCACTGTTTCTTTGTAGGTGTCGGGCGTCAAGGTTTCGATGCAACACAGGTTGAGCCCGTAGCCATAACGTTGCCCACAGTCCTGCGAGGGGCGGTAAAGCCGACCCTCGTGGCGGAATATCTTTCCGGCGGGTCGCGACTGACGCACATCGGAGACGATCGGGTTCATCGGGTGGGGCGTCCATTCCCCCGTGAGCAAGTCTTCTCGGTGGAACAAGAAGAGCTCGTCGCTGGACGAGCCACCCTCGTTCTCGACCATATTGACAAACAGCCACCAGCGGCCCTGTTCGAAGTGCAGCGTGGCATCGACGGCTTCCACGTCGTCCATCAAGTTGCCGAGCCTCTCCCAGCGATCGGGCATTTCGACGCAGCGGTAGATCGGTATACAGCGGTCCGCGCGGGCCTCAGGCACCATGTAGACCTCAGACTTGTGCCCAAAGACGAAGGGGTACGACAGGTGATGGGCCTCGACCACTGCCGGGCGCGCATCCACCATTTGGCCTTCTGGTGTCAACTCGGCCACTGCGATGTGGCCGCGCCCGGTGCCATACATCAGCTCCTCGTAGAAAACCCAGGTTTTGCCCGGAGCGGCCCATAAAAACGGGTCAGCCCAGAAGCGGTCCTTCGGTGGAACCAGGCGCTTGTAGCGCCAGAAGGACAGGGACATCGCCTCGCTGACGTGCACCAGCAAAACCCACTGGTCGAAGCCAAAGCGGGCGCGCACGACCCGCTTGAAGCGGCGGGCGATCCGGTGCGCCAGCAATCTCGCCAGCTCGCGGGTCTCGGGTGCCCGATACAGACGGTTCGAATACCACTGCGGATGCGGACGCGCGGCCTGGCTCTGCGCGATGAAAGCATCGTGGCCCAGTCGCTGCAGTCTGGCCAAGGCACGGGGCAACATGGACGCGGACTTGGCGTAAGTCGAGCGGTTGTTGTCTTCAACGCTGCCATGAATGGTCTGCGCCCAGGTCTTATCCAGCACCAAGCCGTTGTCCAAATCTTCGCTGAGGATCTGCAAGGTGCAGCCTGTGACCGTCCAATCCGTCATCGACTCCCAATACCCCGGCGGGCCGCCCCGGTTGACGTCGTTGTCGCCATGGTGGAAGGACCAAATGCCGCTGCGCGCTGCCTGCAAGATGCCCCCGCGCAAGATGCGAAAACCAAGGCGCACCAACACGTCGAGATCAGCCGCTTTGATGGCTTCGACGTCGCGGTCCTCCAAGCGGTCTGACCATTGCGTGCGACGTGGCAGCACGTCAAGACGCGGGACCTTACCAAAGGTATTTGCCAGGTCGACGTGCTCAAAGACGTCCGGCCACGACGGTTGGGCCTGGCCAACATGATCGATCGCCAGGGTGAGCAGCCGCTGTGCCACACCGTCGAGCGCCTGAATGGGGTCCTTCTTGAGCCGCTGCAAAAGCGGCGTGCCACCGGCACCAGGTGGGCTGCCGTCCACGACCAGGAGCGCAATGTCAGCATGGCCGTCCGACGCGATGCGCTCCAGCATGCGCGCAACCCAAGCCGGCACCGACAGGCCACCCAGCAGCAAGCCCACCCTGAGCTTTCTTGCTTCAGTTGCCAAGTCTTGTCTCCGCCGGGTTTGGAAGTTTTTGCAGCCGCGCAATCTAGCATCAGCGCCCCAAGCCAGCACACATGACCCGCCGACTCGTGTGGGCCCGCGTCCTGTCTACCCGCTTGCATGAGTGCCCACCCACTCACTGCGGGTTAGAAAGATTTGCTTACACTGCACTCCAGCAGCGAAAGGGGCGTTCTTGGGGGCCCGTACGCGACGTGGCGCTTCGGCCGGCTTCATGAAAATTCTTGTCATCACCACGAAGAGCCCGTACCCGCTCAATGAAGGGCGGGCCCTGAGAACCTACAACCTGATCAGGGAAATGGCTCGCCATCACGAGCTGCACTTGATCTCGTTTGTACAGGACACGCAAGACGTCGTGGGTATCGAACACATGCGCTCCATCTGCGCGCAGGTGACGCCCGTCCCTCTGTATCTCGGCTGGCGCAAAGCCAAGCTCGCAATCGACCTGGCCGCTGATCTGGTTCGCCCCGAGCCCCTGGCCATCCTCAAGTACCGAAGCCGCGCCATGGCGGCGGCCATCAGCGCTGCCACGAAAAGTCATGACTATGACTTGGTTCATTTGGACATGCTGCACTTGGCTTCCTACCTGCCGCTCTTCAAGGAGACCCCCTCCTTGTTGATGGAGCACAACGTCGAGACCCAAATCATCGAGCGCCGCGCTGAAACCGAGCCCGCTGGTGCGCGGCGCTTGTACTGGCAGCGCCAGGCTCGCAAATTGCGCGCATTCGAAACCACAGCCTGCCGCGAGGCAACAACCGTCGTGGCTGTTTCAATCAACGACGTCTCACAGCTTCAACACCTGACCGGGCGCAGCGACATCGTCTGCGTGCCCAATGGCGTGGACACCGATTTTTTTACGCCGCAAGCGCAGGGCGAAGTGCCCGCTCAAGCCCATCCATCCACACAACTGCGCAGCTTGGTGTACGTGGGTGGTTTTACCTGGCATCCCAACCAAGATGCCATTGAATACTTTTGCAAAGAGATTTTTCCTGCCATCCGGCAGGGCGCGCCCGATGTCGTGCTCCGCGTCATTGGCCGTTACCGCGAAAACGCGTTGACGGCTGCGTTGCAAGCACAAGAAGGCGTTGAGCTGTGCGGGCTGGTGGACGACATCCGCCCTTACGTGCACGAAGCGCGAGCCTATATCGTGCCCTTGCGCATCGGCGGCGGCACACGGCTCAAGATTCTGGATGCCTTGGCCATGGGCAAGGCCATCGTTTCGACCTCGGTGGGCTGCGAAGGGATCGGCGTCACCCCCGGCCACGACATCCTCGTCGCCGACGAACCGCGTGCGTTCGCGCAAGCCGTGTTGAGGCTCTTGAACGAGCCAGCGCGGGCTGCAGCTCTGGGGCAACACGGGCGCCAACTGGTCGAGCAACGATACGACTGGCGCGCGCTGGGCACAAGCCTGAACGCCGCTTACGCTACGGCCCGTTCGAGCGCCTCGCCGCGTGGGGCACAGGCACATGCTTTCATTCGTTAAGGAGTTCATCCTCCCTTACGCCGTATGGGCTCTGGTCATGGGCTGCGTACTTGCGGGTTTTCTTAAAGACGCACGCATACCGCTTTTGCTGTTGGCCTTGCTGGTCTCGCTGCCCAATCTTCGGTACCCCGCCCACGCCATTCCGCTGGGCAGTCAAACATTGACGCTGCTTGTTGTTGCAAGCCTGCTGGGTCGACGCCCCAAAGAACTCTTGGGTGCCCGGCTGGCTCTGCCTGCGCCGCAAACAGGGTTGTTGTGGGTCACCTTCATCGTCTCGTACCTGGCCATGTGGCATACCAGCTACCGCTATGGGCTGCCGCCACCGATCGATGGATCCAACTCCACGCTGGCCGACTGGAAAAACGTCGTCTTGATGATGCTGACCTATTTCGCTGCCTATCGAAACACGCACTCGCAAGAGGATGCCCGCAGGCTCAGTTTGCTCATGCTGGGTGTGGTGCTCTTCTTGGTGCTGCAGAACTATCGCAGCGTCTTTGCTGGCAATGAATTCTCTTTCCTACGGCGAGCAGAGGGGCCTTTCGGCATCGCGGAACTCAACTCCAACCACTTTGGCGCCTTCTTGGCGCACTACGTTCTTGTGGCCTTGGCGTTTTCGATGTTTGCGGTTCCGAAGTGGCAGCGCATTGCAGGGGCGGCCACCTTTGTGCTTGCCATTTATCCCTTGTTCTACACGTACTCGCGTGCATCTTGGGTAGCCGTCGCCATGGGCTTGCTGATCATCGGCTTGTGCAAGATGCGATCGCTCGTGCTGGTGATGTTGGTGGTCGCCTTGGCATGGCAGGTTCTATTGCCATCCTCGGTGGTGGATCGCATTCAGATGACAGAGACCGAAGACGGCGAGCTCGAATCGTCGGCGGCCGATCGGCTCGTGGTTTGGGACAAAGCCGTCACGCTGTTCAAGCAGAGCCCGATATTGGGCATCGGTTTCAACGGCTTTGTTTTCGAAACTGAAAACTTCCAACTGCGCAACGCGCACAACTACTACCTGCAACTCGCCACTGAACAAGGCCTCCTGGGCTTGTTGCTCTTTCTGATGCTCTTGGGACGAGCCGCGTGGGCGGGCTGGCGCCTTTTCCGCGATGGACGAACGGAGTTTTTCAAGTCTCTGGGATTGGGTTACCTCGCCTGTACGTCGGCTGTGGCGATCACCAACGTCTTCGGTGACCGATTTTCTCAGCTGGCCTTGGGCACTTTCTTCTTCCTCTTCATGGGCATGGTGGATCGAAGCCTGCAACTCAACAAGGAAGAATCTGTGACCGCAGTGCCAGCCAAAAGCAGAACGCCAGCGCGCACGCTGCACTTGCGCACGACACACCGCATAAACAGTTGAACTCGGCAAGAGGAATGTGATGCCCCCTATCCAACGCGCCATTCTGCTGATCTTGGCCTGCTCTGAGCTGTTCTGGCTGGCTCAGCCCGTGATCGCCAAGTTCGGACCAGGCACGCCCACGGCGCAGCCCAGTCAGTCTGTACCAGCCCAGTGGCTGCCAAAGCCTTTGCAATTCAGCGCCGGTGACGGCGACCGCGCCCGATACAGTGGAGAGGTCAACGTCTTGCACCTGGCGCCCGCCGCCAGCATGTTCGATCACATACAAGCGGACATGCGGCGCTACTACAAGCCCGGCGCACCGTTCATCGCCCGCACGCGCGCCTTGCTCAGCCACGGCTTCATCGCGACCCTGGTCTACCGCTACGGCCGCTGGACGCGGCGCGTGCAGCCGCGCCTCTTGGGCCTTGTATTGCGACTGCCCTACTACCCCATGGCTTGGTTGCGTGACTGGTTTGCCGGCATCAATATTTCAACCAACGCAGACATCGGGCCGGGTCTGTACATCGCACACTACGGTGCCATCTTTCTACATGGCCACATGGGCGCCAATTGCAGCGTGGGACAGTGTGTGACGATCGGCTTCAAGGGGGCTAACAAATCAACCAACCCACCTCGCTTGGGCAACAACGTGTATGTGGGAACCAGCGCTGTGATCGTCGGCGACATCACGATCGGCGATGACGTGATCATCGGTGCCAACACCACGGTGGTGAAAGACGTGCCCGCCCGACACCGTGTGGTGAGTGCCGCCGTCCGAGTCGAAAAGCTTGAGCCTGACGTTTGAAACGCAGTGAGCCACCTTTTCCTCTCACCCCTGACATGGGCACTGCTCGGCTTGATCGCGCTGGCCACGCGACCCCAGGCATCGGCCCTTCGACGTCGCCTCGGCTGGCTGGTGGTTTGGCTCGCGTTCGCGGTCATGTCGCCACTGGGAGCAAACGGCTTGCTGCTGCCGCTGGAGAACTGGGCTCGCAGCGCAAGCCAATCGTGCGAAAAAACCTTCGCCAACAGACCCGAGCCCGCCATTGCGCTGGGCGGTGGTTTCCAGCGCAACGCGAGTGACGCACAAGACATTGGGGCTTTGAGTCACAGCAGTTACGAGCGCAGCGTGCATGCTGCGCAGTTGTACCGCTCAGGTTTGGTATCTCGCCTCTACGTGACCGGTGGATCGCATGGCGGCACCGTGGCCGAGGCGCTGGTGATGGCCCATTTGCTGCAGCGACTAGGCGTCAACCGAGAACACATCGCGACCGAAAGCCAGGCCCACGACACCTGGTCCAATGCCGCCAAAACGGCAGCATTGCTCCAGCCGCAGGATCGCGATCGCCCTTTGCGCTTGGTGACTACGGCCATGCACATGCGTCGATCGGTGATGGCTTTCGAGCTTGCTGGCCTGAAGGTATGCCCTTCGCCGACAGAATGGCAGCACGTTGCGTTCAGTTGGTCTGTGGGCTATTTTCTTCCGCAACGCTCGTCGCTCTTGAAAGCTGAGCGTGCGCTGCACGAATGGTTGGGGCTCGCCCTGTACGCGGCACGAGACCAAGAGCGCGCACCGCACAGCACATCGGCGGCTCAGCGCACATGACTCCGTTTCCCCATCTTGAGCCGAACGAGGCCATTTATATCGACCTTGACGGAACGCTGGTCGCATCAGACACGCTCCACGAAAGCGCGATCCGGTTGGCCAAACAAGGGCTGCCCACACTGCTGCGCTTGCCCCAGTGGCTCAGCCAAGGCAAAGCACGGCTGAAAGATGAGATCGCGCGCCGCGTCGATCTGGACGTGACGCTGCTGCCCTACGAAGTAGAGGTTTTGGAGTTTGCACGCCAAGCCAAGCAACGTGGGCATCGCGTGGTGCTGGCAACAGCGGCCAACCAATCCATCGCGAATGCGGTCGCCGCGCATCTGGGCTTTTTCGACGACGTCATTTCTTCTGACGCCTGCAACAACCTTTCAGGGCAGCAGAAGCTAGCGGCCATTCGCCGCGACGCGGCGGAGCACGGTGCCGCCGCTTGTTACGTGGGGAACGCCTCCGTCGATTTGGAGGTCTGGCGCGGCGTCCGCAGTGCCCTGGTAGTCAGCCCGTCCGAGGCCCTCGCATCGCGAGCCCGTGCGGTCTCTCAGGTGGTGGCCCATATTCGGCCCGCGCGCGCAAGTTTGAGGGACTATCTGTTTGGCATCCGCTTGCATCAGTGGGTCAAAAATCTGCTGATCTTCGTACCCTTGTTGCCGATTCTGGGCGAGCTCACGCCCAGCCTTGTTCTGCACAGCCTGGTGGCGTTTTTGTCGTTTGGGTTGGTGGCATCGTCGGTTTACCTGCTCAACGACTTGCTCGACCTCGACGCAGACCGCGCCCACCCGCGCAAACGCTTGCGCCCGCTGGCCTGTGGCGTTATCAGCATTGCCACAGGGTGCGTACTGGCCGTGGGGCTGTTGATCGCTGGCTTTGGTCTGGCGTGGTTCGTGTCACCCACCTTCCTGGCCATCATGGGGCTGTACGTTGCACTCACCAATCTGTACTCGTTCAAGCTTAAGCAGATGGTGCTACTGGATGTATTCGCCCTCGCCATGCTCTATACCCTGCGCATTTTGGGCGGTGCCGCAGCGGCTGGCGTTCAAGCGTCTGCCTGGCTCTTGTGTTTTTCGCTGTTCATCTTCGTGAGCCTCGCCCTCGCGAAGCGCTACACCGAAGTTGAAGCGCTGAAACTTCGCAAGAGCATGAAGGACGAGGTTTGGGCCCGAGGGTATGCAGGCGCCGACCAGAATTTCATCTTGTCGATGGGGCTCGCTTCGGGGCAGATGGCCATTTTGGTCTTGTGCCTGTATTTCAATGACCCGGCCGTGAGTGCGCGCTACGCCTCGCCCCGGCTGATGTGGCTGATTGCGCCGCTCTTGCTCTACTGGGTTTCGCGTACCTGGTTGATGGCGCGACGGGGCCAATTGCACGACGACCCAATTGTTTTTGCTTTGCGCGATCGTGTCAGCCGCTTGGTGGTTGTGGCCATCGTGTTGACCGTCGTCGCTGCGTCAGGCTTGATCTTGTAGCCCGCAATCCCTCAACGCTTACATCGATACCCGTGAACCTATCTACATTTTTTCTGATCTTGACCGGCGTGCTGCTGAATGCCGCAGCGCAAATATTCCTCAAGGCCGGCACCAATGCATTGGGTGCGCTGTCGGCAAGCTCAGTGGTGCAAACACTGCACACGGTCAAGGCCATACTGATGCAACCACAAATTTTGGGTGGTTTGACTTGTTATGTATTGAGCGTGGGTATTTGGATCGTCGCCCTGTCCAAGACCCAGGTCAGTGTGGCTTACCCCATGCTGTCCATGGGCTATATCGCCAACGCACTGGCGGCTTGGTACTTGTTTGGTGAACCGTTTAGCCCATCCAAGTTGATCGGCATGGCCATCATCATCGTCGGCGTTATCGTCATCGCACGGCCATGAAGATACTCATCACGGGTGCCAACGGCTTCTTGGGGCGCGCTTGCGAAGGCGCTCTGCGTGCACGTGGCCACGACATTCACACCACGGACCGGCAGGGTTCGTGCGACTTCATCGGCGACTTGGCGCAGGCGTCATTCGCACGTAGCTTGCCCACTGTGGACGCCGTTCTGCACGCAGCCGCTGTGCAGTACGTCACCCAGGAACTGCCGCTACTGGGGCGCAAGGCCTGGTTTGAGCACAATAACGTGGAGGCGACGCGCCAGCTCTGCATCCGCTATCGCCAAGAGCCGAATACCTATATCTCCTACATCGGCACCAGCATGATGTACCGGCAAAAAACGTCCGGATCGTTGTCGACCCAGGATGGTTTTTCGGCCAATGGCGTCTACAGCGACTCCAAGCTGCGCGCATTTGCTCTGGTCAAAGCTTTGCCCAACCCGCAATCCACCATCATTCCTTGCATCATTGGAGGTGTGGGCCGAGAAGGCTTGTTTCGCCAATTCGTCAGCATGCTCAGCGGTTGGGGATGGGCCGCCTTTCCAGGCACTGGACGACATGCGACGCACATGGTGCATGTCAAGGATGCCGCCGATCTGGCGGCTTTGGTCATTGAACAGCGCGCGCAAGGCCTGTTCAATGCCGCTTCGCCCGAGCCTTTGACACTGAATCAATGGGTTGAACAAACGGCCCAAGCGCTGGCCATCAGGTCACCACGAACCTTGCATGTCCCCTTAGCGCCGATCACTTGGCTGTCCCGAATGACTGGATACCGCCTGCTGGCAGAAGAACAGCTCGCGATGTTGAAAGCACCGCACGTATTGGATATTTCAGACTCGCTGGCGCTGGGGTGGCAACCACAATATTCCAATGCCAAGATCATTGCAGAAATCGCGGCTTACATCGCCAGCGCACCGCGGTGACACCTGCGCCGGCAAGCCCTCAACACCGCTTGGCCGTTGGCAAAGCGTGGATCGACTTTGGCTTGGTGCTGGGCTTGTTGGTCCTGTATTTGTTACTTCAGACTCGAATACCGCAAGGTGACGCGGGGGAGTGGGAACAGTACATCGATTCAGGCCGGTTGTTCATCAACCAAAATTACATCCTGCTGGTACCCACACTGTCCGCAATCAAGTGGGCTGGGGCGCAACTGGGTATCCAGCTTGCTGCCTTTGATTGGCTTCAGACGGCCAATGCGGTTTGCGCCGCTTTGATGCTGGGTATTTTTTCCTCTAGCCTTCGCGCCTACGCGACACGGGTAGGGATTCGCGTGGCGTGCTTGCTGCTGGCGGGCTTGTCCTACAACATCGTCTACTTGGCCACAAGCGACCACGCCAAGCTGCTGACAGGCCCCTTTCTGGCCTTGGCCGCCCATAACCTACTCGTATACGGCAAATCGCTGCGCATGCGGGACATCGCCAAGGCCGGCCTTTGGTTCGGATGGTCGTCGGCATTTCTCATCAACAGCATCTTGTGCATACCAAGCATCGCCGCTTGTCTGCTTTTGTGGGCACCCCAAGGGCGGCTGCGCGCGCTCAAGCACGCCGGCGTGTTCGCCCTGCTGGGTTGCCTGGTCCCATTGGCCGCAACCCTGGCGTTTTATGTTCAAAGCAACACCGACCTGACCTACCTGCGTTGGATGAGCAGCTACGGCAGGGGCGGTGCCGCTGCAGTCGATGCGGGAATTCAGCCCGTGACCTTGATGTCGCTGCTGCGTGCACCGTTTGCGCTAGTCAACAACTTTGCCGATGCCTCGACGCTCGGGCCGGCGTTGAAATCCTTCATCACGCGCACGCCCACAGCGGCACCACAACTTCATTCGACAATGGACGTGCTGCGCGCCGCAGGGGCATTGCTGGTGGGCCTTGGCATCGCAGGCTTGCTGTTCAGCTTGCCACGTGTGTGGCGTGGCGCCAATCAGTCGGTCCGGTTCGGGCTCGCCACCGCGCTCACGATGCTGTTGACCTTTGGGCTGTTTGCTTTGGCTTGGAACAGTTCCGAAGAGGAATATTGGTTCCAGACCACGCTGCCCTTGGCGCTCTTGCTTGCACTGGCAGCCCAACGCCTAAGCAAACACACCATGGTCGCCACAGGCATCGCTGTGGCCCTTGCAGTCATGCTGGTCAACAACATCTTCGGCTATGCCTTGGCACGCAGGCTGGTCCCTTATGAGGACATGCTCAAAGTCGCAGCGCAGGCCTTCCCGGCCCATTCCTATGTGCTGACCGATGGCGTTGGCCCCAGCGTGTTTGCCATTTCGCAAAGCCACAGCAATTTAAACGGCAGCTGGCGCATCGTTGATGGCTTGACTCTGGCCAATCACGTCGGCAAATCACCCGCCACGGTTGAAGCCGCCGTCCGCAAAGACGCTGCGCAAGCTTTGCAGAGCGGTGGTTGCGTCTACGCCGTGGGCATCTTTGACGCCAATCCGCTGCAGCACCCGTGGACGCTCCTGTCCGAACGCACCGCTATCACACCAGCAACCTTTGCCGCCGGGCTGAATGTTGGAACCGGCGAGCGCGTGGCACGTCGCTTCTACGACGTTGACGTTTGGGCCGTGAATGACCAGCGCCCAGACTGGCACGCCAAATGCGTTGAGCCACTGCGTGTGATGGATCAACTCAAACGCATGACGGTGCGACAGATCTTTCCCTGACTACGGAGTGACACCTATGTTCGTGAACTTCGACCTGCCTGCGCCGCTTGAGCGCGCTCCAGTGGTCTTGACCGCGCAAGCCGGCCAGGCCGCCTTTGCGCCACCAACCGGCCTACCGAAACTGGTGGCCACTGCCGGCCCGAAGCGCGCGATCGACGACCAGCGCCCTATGGTGCCGCTGCACGGCGTGCGCGTCCCTGAAAAGGGCAAACCCCTGGTGGACCCCGCCACTGGTTTTGAGGTGATGCGCCTATCAGATGCTGCCGAAATAGCGCGCGCTTCCGGCGGGCGCCCGACAACATATTCCGGAATCGTCTACGCACGGCACACCGCTGCCAACGTCAAAGGCGACATGGTGCTCGTGAATGCTCAAGACGGTTCGACCGCGATCTACCGCCCTGACGGCAGCCTGCTGACTGTCCTTCGCTTTCGGCCGAGCAAACTCAATTCACGCTCCTTCGCCGATTACAACGAACTGCGTTGGGACTACACCGGCCAGCACCCTTACCGCCTGTACTTTGTCGGGCGTGGCCTGCCTGCTTCCTTGGCCTTGCACCGAGAGCGCGTCGGTATGAGCTTTTATCGCGTCGATGTTGACCCCAACACTGGCAGACAAGCAGAACCGGTGCTGATCCGCGACTTCTCACAAGACTTTCCCGACTTCCCCGACGCCGAGATCATGAACGACGTCGAAGGCGATTCGTCCATTGACTCTTCACGTTGGGCGTGGATGGTGATGAACACCTCGCTCAGTTCGGGCCATCGCCCCTACGCCATCTTCACTTACGACATGGGCAGCGACCGCATCCTCGGAACCCTGCAACGCAAGTGCCAGCCCTTTGCACCCAAGCCCTGCGTGGTGATCGACACGCCAGCGCAGCCCTTGCCCTATTTGTCGCGCCCCAACATGGTTGAGTTTTCGCCGCTGGGAACGCGCGTGGTGGTGCACTGGGACCGCGCGCAACCCGGCAAACACGAGGCCAACTTGGGAACCACGGCGGATGGACCACGCGCTTTTTTGCCCAACTTTTCAGATGCCATCCGCATTGCGGTCGATTCCACGCACTCTGGCTGGGCCTGGGGCTGGGGCGGCGAAGAACTGTTCGTCTCTCAAAACAACACGAATGACTACCTGGAGGCCGTTGACGTTGCGTCCGCCCGAACCGCGCGCTGCACTCCACTGCCCAAAAAGATCAACGCCTGGACTTGCGGCGTCAAAGTGCAGCACGCCAAGGAAGTCGACCCCAATTGGGAGATGGGCATGCACATCGGCAAGGTCTACGACCGGTCCAAGCGCGGCTGGATTCCGATGTTCACTTTTGGTAAGCACAACCGCCATTGGTCGCTGAACCAAATTTTGATGATTGAGGTGAACGACGGCACCCGCCGCAAGAGCCGCGTGGTGCGCATGGGCTCGACCTACAACATGCACCACGATTACCACAGCGAAGGCCACGGCGGCATGGACTTCACCGGCGACAGTTTTTACCTGACAGCCAACTGGGGGCACAAAGACGGACGTGGCGAGGCCATAAGAATCACGCCGCCCAAAGGCTGGTGGCAATCTCTGCCCAAGTGAATCCAGCCCATCTCAGCGCACTTCACCCCAGTACCTCCGCATAAATCTTCCGATAGGCTTGTGCCATAGCGCTGGCGGAATACAAGGCCACGACGCGCTCGCGTGCGTGGTCCGCTTGTTCTTGCAAGGCCTCTAGCTGCGCCAGCGATTCTGCGATGGCTGCTGTCCAGCCTGATGCGTCGCCGTTGGCGACAAGACGCCCGCAAGCGCCCTCATCCAAGATACGGGTCACCTCGCCCACGGCCGAAGCAAGCACGGGGCAGCCGCAGGCCATGGCCTCCAGCAGCGCCATCGGGAAGGCTTCCACGTATGAGGGCAGCACATAGAGGTCAAAAGCCTGAAAGTAGCGCGCCGTGTCTTCACGACGACCCAAAAAGTGCACAAGGTCGGTTAAACCGAGCGCTTCGGCTTGTGCTTGCAGTGCGCCTTGTTGTTCCCCGTCACCAACCAAGGCCAAGCGCCAGGCCACTGATTTAGGAAGTTGGGCCAAGCTGGCCAGAAGCCTATCAATTCCTTTTTCTTCAGACAACCGGCCTACACAACCCAACAGGGGACCGGTTCCGGCGAGACCCAGTTCTTGTTGCGCTTGGACACGGTCGGCAGCAGGTCGAAAGCGATTCACATCAACGCCGTTGTCGATTTGGTGGAGTCGTCTCTGCGGTACCCAGTGCGAGAGTGTTTGAACCACGGGCGCGGACACACCCACAGCTGCGTCGTTCAGCCGAGCCAGGGTTTTATCCAGCAAGGCGTAGGCCTTCAATGCCGGCGAGGTGGTGATCCAATTGTGGTACGTCGTCACCAAGCGTCGGCTTTGCCAGCGGCAGACGGCAGCCGCATAAAAGGTGGTTTTGTATTTGTGGCTGTGCACCACGTCGATGTCATGCTCAAGCAGGTAAAGCGCGAGCGCCCGAAAGGTTTGTCGATCCAGAGCACCGCTGCAAGGCAGGCGCGCACTGTGCGCCACGCAGCCCCTGGTCTGCGTCAACAATTGGCCATCACCACGCCCATCGTTATCCAACAGAGCCACATGGTTCTCAACACCCAAACCGTGTAGCTGACGAATCAATTCAGCAGCCATGGCCTCGGCACCGTGGAACGCGGTGCTGCTGAGCAGTTGCAGAACCCGCACCCTGTGGCCTTTGCGATTCAAAGGCCCAATGCGCGCCGCAGGCCGCCCACGATGTTGACTTTGAACTGGGACAGGCTGTCGTAGCCACCAACCGCAAAACGCGGAATCTGCATGATGTCATGGTCGCGGCACCAGACCACCTGCTCGGTACCGGCCGCTGTAGCAAAGCCCATGCGCGCCACTTCTTCGCGCGTTTGTCTGCAGTGGAAGCCCGACGGATAAGCCATGTGGCGAACCTCCCGGCCCGTCCACTGCTGCAAACGGTCTTTGCAAGCTTGCAAGCTGGCGCGCACCTGTTGTGGCGAAAGCTGCGTGAGCACCTCATGACCATGGCTGTGTACACCCAAGGTGACGAGCGGTTCAGCAGCCAGCGCCTGCAGCATCTCAAGCGTCATCGGCAGCAGCGGCCCGGAACTGCCAGACACGCCGGTTTGTTGCTCAACGGCCTGCGCGACGAGATGATGCACGGCTTGGTCGATGCGCTTGGTCGCGCCCAGCACGGCCTGAATCTGCGCCCAACGGGCCTTGCCTGGCATTTGGTCCACCTTGAACAAACCCAGTTGCCAAGCAGTGAGGTCCAGTTTGTACGCGCGCGAGCCTCTCAACGCATTCGCGATGCGGTCAAACCAAAAGCCCTGCTGCGACTCGATGTGCTCCGTCGCGATGTAGACCAGCACGGGGATTTGGAGCTCGCGCACCAAGGGCAGCAGGTGAAGGTAGTTGCCACGCAAACCGTCATCGAACGTGAGCACGACGGGCGGGCGCGGCAGTTCAAGGTCACCACGCAACCAAGCCCAAGCGCTATCGATGTCAACAATTTCGTAGTGTTGCCGCAAGTACGCCACCTGGGCGCGGAAATCTGCGCTGCGCAGAACCTGCCAAGCCTCTTGCGGTTCGGTATCGTCTCCAATGTCGTGGTACAGCAGCACCGTTGCGCCGCGCCGCGCAACACGTTGACGAGCCCGGCTCAAAAGGCCTTCCGTCGCCGCCGCTCGGTAAACGAGTGACTTCACGGCAACAGGCTCCGGTAGAAGCATTCGAAGGTCGCCAAGATGACCGGCATTGACATTTCTGCGCTCAGGCGGCGCTGGCTGGCTTCAACCATGTGCTGCCGGCATGCGGGGTTGCCGAGCAAATGGAGAATGTGCTGCGCCAGAGCGGCGTGGTCACCGACCGAAAATACCAAACCATTCTCTTTATGGGTGATCAAATCTTTGTTTCCACCACCATCTGACACCACACAGGCCACGCCCGCGCCCATGTACTCCATGACAGCGTTGGACAAACCTTCGCTCTCCGAGCAATTGCAACCCACTACTGCAATCGACAGGTAGCGTTCGATGTCCCCTTTTGCGTGGGCAATTTTGATGCACGACCCCAGACCTCGGGCCTTGATCAAGTCACTCACAAGCTTGAAGTAAAGGTTATTCGAGTCACCAATCAGCACCACGGTCACATCGTCGCGGTGTTGGCGAACCAAGGCCAGGGCCTCCACCAAGGTGTCCTGTCGCTTGATCGGTTTGAAGTTGGCTACCAGCACCACCACGTGGTGGTGCGCCGGTATGCCCAGTTGCTCCT
Source organism: Rubrivivax sp. (assembly GCA_965249635.1). Lineage (GTDB taxonomy): Bacteria > Pseudomonadota > Gammaproteobacteria > Burkholderiales > Burkholderiaceae_C > Rubrivivax. The sequence continues at coordinate 3,394,250 of OZ252249.1, forward strand.
TGAGTGCCAAGTCAGGCGCCGTCAGGCGTAAATTTTCCAGTTCAAGGCCGTTGAATATCACTTCAATTCGGTCAGGGTCATAGCGCTCTTTGCTCACCGTCAAACGCTTGACCTCTGGCGAATTGGTCACGATGCGCTTGACCAAGCGATTCGCCCAACGCTGAACTCGCAGGTAGGCTGGCGTCATCCAGTAGCCATAGTCGCGCCGGCTGCCCACCACCACTGACACGCCCGCCAACCGCGCCGCCACCGCGCCCAAAATATTGCTGATCGGAAAGAAGGTGTGCACCAAATCGGGCTTGCCCCTTCGCAAGTGCCGCACCAAACGCGCAAAGGCCTTCCAAAAGCTCAGGCTCTTCACACCGCCTGCCATGTCGATCAAGGTGATCTTGAACCCTTCTTTGCCGACCCGCTCTTCGATCCACCGGCTGTTCTCCAGGACCACCAATTCCAATTCCATGCGTTGACTCAAGCCACGCACCAACTTCATGACCTGGCCTTCGGTGCCGGCCAGGTCGTTGTTCATGCGGTCAATGAGGAAAACACCCTTCATGGGCTTGGGCGCGCTCATATCAGCTGACCCTCAACCACGGTGTGGCGACCCTTGAGCTGGACTTCAACCTTCAAGCCTTCTCGTATCAACAGTTCCCTGATCGCCTGCGGGTCTTGCCAGCTTTCGTAGCGGCCCGTGATGAACGGAACGACCACTCCAAAATACTTCAACAGATACCCGTTCATCAAGCTGTAGGTCGCATGAAGAAGCCGCTTGGGCTGGCGCGCGCGCAAGGCTTCCGCCATGTAACCCAGGACCACGCCCTGACCATGCAGCGTGAGCCACACCCGGCCACCGGGGCGCAACACGCGGCACATCTCACGCAGAGTTTGAGGTACGTCGGTGTAAGGCAGCGCCACGCGGCTGAATACCAGATCGAACATGGCCGACGGCAGTGGCAACAGCCGGCCGTCGGACACCGCAAACAAAATGTCGCCGCCGTAGCGCGAAGCACCGAAGCGCACCGATTCTTCGTCGATGTCCACACCAACCCGCAAGCGGTCGCTGCCGCCCATGGCCAGCAGCGATTGGCCGATGCCGCAACCCACGTCCAGGATCGCCCGGTCTGTCGAAAAAACCTGAGGCAGCACGCGACGCACATCGTTCTCATCGAGCGCGATGGCCAATTCTTGAAGGTGGTAGTCAATAGCCTTCAACGACGGCACCTCACACCTGCCCGCCCGGTTCAGCTTGGCCCGGTTTGGACCACAGGTGCGCCTGGCGATTCGTCAGGAACTCCATCAAGCCCAGCACTGCAAACGCATTCAGCATGACGAAGGCCTGCACCACTCGAATCAGTTTCCAGCGCAAAACCGCGGGCCAGAACGCGCCGACGGCCACCAACAGATAGGCCGCCAACTGCACGATGAAAAAGGCAGCAAACACGGGCGACGAGGTGGCCAAAACTGCACTGCTCATCAGCAAGGTCAGCAGCGCCCAGGGCGCCAAAAGGCGCAGGAGCTTGTGCGACACAAATTGCACAACGATCGGGTTACGCCAAGGCAGCAATAGAGCCGGCATCAGGGCCACCAGCTGAAAATTACCAGCCAGCGTACGCACCTTGCGCCGCCGCTCGGCCGCCACATCGGCTGCCGGTGTGTCGTAGGCCTGCGCACGGGCGTCAAACACCACCCTGCCGCCGTCCATGCAGGCCTGCATGGGAATGGCTACATCATCCAGAATGGTCTGCACCGCGATGGGCTTGAAGGCCCTGCGCCTCATCGCGTAGAGCGCACCCGTTGCGCCCGCGGTGGAATGGACCGCTGCCTCTGCCTTGCGTATGAACTTTTCATAGCGCCAATAGGCGTCGACACCCTGCCCGAAGCCACCGCCCGGTTCGGTGCGAAAAACCAGCTCACCACTGACCACGGCGACCTCGGGATCTGACAAGCTGTGCACCAGGTGACTGACGGCTTGAGCATTGAGCATTTGGCGCGCGTCGGTGAAGACGAGAACCTCGTCGTCGCACAGCGCGGCCGCCGCATTCAAGCCACTGGCCTTGCCGCGCCGCTGGCTGCTTTCATGCAAGAGCACACGCGGCTCATTCAGTGCGCGTACACGTGCAGCCGTGTCGTCGGTGGAGCCGTCACTGACCACCACAACACGCAGGCGGTCAGCGGGATAGTCTTGCTGCAGGCAGGTGCGCAGTTTGGCTTCAATGCGGGCAGCCTCGTTATGAACCACCAGCACCACGGCCACGCGCGGCTGCCAGCTTGCCACGGGACGTAGGGAGCGCGGCCACAAGCGCGACCAAAGCCACACAAGCAAGGGATAGGCCGCAAAGGTGTAGACCACCAGCAGCAGCGAAAACCAGAACACAGCCAAGCCCATGTCAGACCTGCTGCCCATTGCCTAACCAGCCGCGCCGCAGCTTCATGAAGGCCGACCGACCCAACACTTGTTTGCCGGCGCCGACAGCCAAGGCACGTGCCCGCGCGGCACGCAGCACCCATGGCGAGTGCTGGAGCCAGGCCGCGAGGTGGGCGTCAGAGGTCGTGGCACGAACCGCAAAGCGCGGAATTTCAGGCGCAAGGACATCGCGCCAGTAACCCACACGCGAGCTGCACAAAGCCCGGTAGCCCAACTGGCGCGCACGATCGGCCAAGCCCGGAACCGTGCGCCCATAAGGCGGGGCAAACAATTCGACGGATCGGCCCAGCTCGTCTTCGATGCGTTTGCGCGACGCCTGCAAGGATTCGTCCACTCCTTGCGGCGTGAGGTCGTCCAGGCCGATGTGGTGCATGCCGTGCGATTGAATGGACGCACCGAGCTGGTCCATCTCGCGCAGCTGAGACCAGCTCAAGTACCCAGCCGTCCCGACGGTGCCGGGGTTGACAAAAAAGTCGGCGGTCCCGCCTGCGCGAACGATGTCTTCAAACGCCGCAAAATTGGTTTCGTGGCCATCATCGAAGGTTAGGGCGACACCGGGGGAGTTCTCTGCACCTTCTGTCCTCTTCAAAGCTTCGCGCACACTGGTGGGCTTCAATCCCATACTCGACATCAAAGCCAATTGATTGTTAAACCTTGAACGATCGACCGAATAGTGCGGATCAGCCGCAGCACAGCCAGACCGGCCCGCAGGCACGGCGTGGTACATCAAAACCAGGGCGTTGACCGACATGGGTGCCAATAGATAACGTTATTAATCAGCCACCTACGCAACGGCCGTTTGCGGGTGGAGCTGAAACGGCAGCGCGTCCTTCTGGTCCAGCCAGCGCCGGATCTGCGCGATGACGTCTCTAACACCGGCTTCATCCAAGGCAGCTGGGTTTCTCACCACACGCGGCGCGCTCGAAGCGGCCCGCACGGCGGCCATGAATTGGCTTCTGCTCGGTCCGACGTGAGCCACATGGGAGCCCGATAACTCACCGCGAATCTCGCTTTGAAGGTGAACCACCACACTGGGCACGCCCAACACCTGCGCCTCTTCGACGAGGTCCTTGCCAGGCCCGCTGATCAGGCAACGCGCCTGCGCCAACAAGGCCCACTTCGGCCGAAGACTGGTGACTTCGGCCAGCGCAATGCCGGCGGCAATCAACTGGCTGTGGAGCAGCGGCTCAGCAAGGGTTTGCGCCGTTGCAGGCTCAGCCAACCATACCAGCGGAAGCTCGCCATGCGCGTGGCGAACCAACACCAGCCACTGCAAAAGGTCTGCGGGCGCCAAGTCGCCAGGCGATACCTGTGCTGTGATCAGCCCAAAGCCCCGGGGCCCGTGCGCGCTGATGGAAGCCGGCAGCTTCAATGTCGCCCAAGCTTCTTCAAAAGCAGGCCATTCGCTCGCGGCGGCCCGCAGCATGTCGGCCGTCATGGGGCTCACTCGGGCTACGCGCCAGGACGCAAGCCCCTGGGCCAGCAAGCGCTGGTGTTCAGCCACCGACGGCACGCACAGCAAATCGGCGCAACGGTCCAATACATCGGATGTCAAAACACGGCCGTCAGCCCCTTGCGGACTTGGTTCCGCGACAGCCAGGCGAATAACTGGCAGCGCCAATTGGCGCGCCAGCAGAGTCAGATGCACGGCATCAAAACTGCTGCCGGCCACGAGCAGCGCTTTGGGGCGAACCTCCGCAACGAGTTCAGTAAAACGAATGGCCAGGGCCGCCGCGCGGCGACCTTCTGGCGCAGCCGGGCACTCAAGGTAAGCGCAAGGCGCGGGCTGTCCTGCCGTGTCGCGCTCACGCCAGGCTACCGGAATGTCCGCACGCGTAGCACCTGGGTGCACCATCACCATGGGTGCCTGAACGTCGTCTTGCCCTGCCCAAGCCCGGCACAAAATCTGAAGTTGGCTCCATGCCAAGGCATCGCCAGCAACCGCCAACAAAGCACCTTCTCGCAGTTTGTACTTTTTAGGACGGGCTGTTGTGGCCGAGCGGGTGGCGGCGTGGAGGGGTGTCGGTGCGGTGCCGACTCTTTGTGGTTGAGGTTTGGGTTCGGATTGGGGTTGGGCTTGAGGCGCAGCAACAGGCTTCGCAAGGCCCAGTTCGCCGCCCATTTCATCGGCCACTTCGTCCACCAAGTGGGGTGACACCACTGCACTTTCGCCGAGGTAAGCCGCCAACAGCAAGCGGTTGCACAGCACATTGATGCGCCGCGGCACGCCGCCACAGCGCCCGTGCAGGCGAGCAAGCGCTTCAGCGGGCCAAGCCGGGCGCTGCCCCTTCCAACCGACATGCTGCAGGCGATGCACCACATAGGCAGCCGTGTCCGCCACGTCCAAGGGTTCCAGGTGGTAAGAAGCCAAAACACGCTCGCGCAATTGCTCCATCGAAGGCAATTGAAGCAGTTGCCGCAACTTGGGTTGGCCTACCAAGAAGCTCTGCAACAAGCCGTGGTTGCCCAGTTGGAAGTTGGACAGCATGCGCAGCTCTTCCAGCGCCTGCGGGGTGAGGTTTTGAGCCTCATCGACCACCAGCAAAGCACGGCGCCCGCTTGCGGCAACAGACGTCAAGAAGGCTTCCAGGCGTGCAATCAAAGCCGCCTTGGTCAGCTCGCCAGCCGGCACGCCAAAGGCAGTCAGGATGCTTTGCAGCAAGTTGTGGGCGTCCAGTTGCGTGTTCGCCAGTTGCGCAGCCACCAACTCGCGTGAATCAAGCTGCTGCAGCAGCGCCCGAACCAAGGTGGTTTTGCCCGTGCCCACGCCGCCCGTGATAACGATGAAGCCCTCCCCTTGCTGAAGGCCATAGCGCAAATGTGCCAAGGCCTGGTGGTGACCGCGGCTGTCGAAATAGAAGGCCGGGTCGGGGTTGATTTGAAAGGGCGGGGCGTTGAAGCCGAAGTGAGTTTCGTACATCGTGCGCCTCAAAAATTCTGCAGCAAACCAAGACTGGCACGCGATTCACTGCGCTGTCCCAAACGGCTTGACTTGAGCAGCTGCCGACCCAAGCCCACGCTCAAGCGCGTGCGGCTGCTCAACGCGATGCCTACATCTGCTTGCGCTCGCGACTCACGTGCCGATTCACCAGCGCGCGCGCCAAGGCCTTCCGTGATGGTGTGCAAGAGCGTGGTGCCCAAGCTCGTGGTTGGCGACAGCCTGCGGCTGAAGGTCACGGAGCCACCGCGCTGCCTGAACTCCGACGGGCTGGTGCCCAAGCTCAAGTCACCCGCGCGACGCAGATCACGGCTGGTTCGTGAAAACCAGCTGATGGCCGCCGAGTGCCGCACGCCCATCAACACCAAATTCAGGGCCCCGTTGCGCACCAGTTGCGGCGTCGAAGCCGACACATCAGCGGCCTCGCTCAGATTCGCGGGCAAGCCGCGCTCCAGTACCAAACGGTTGACCGCATCGGCGCGTTCAATAGGGTCAGGTAGGCGCGTGGTCAGCAATCGATCGACCAGGGTAGCCACGTCGCCGCTGGGGACGCCCGACCACGTACCTTCAGCCGTGCCGCCCGGTTGCCGTGACCAGGCACCGGACACTGCAACAAAGGGCGTGCGATAACCCAGTTGAACGTCAAACCCCTGGCCAAAAAAGCGCTTCTCAGCCGCCGCGCGCAAGCGCGCGCGCTCGTTGGGCTGCCACTCCAGGTTCAGGCCGGAAATTCGGTCGCTGTCATCACGGCCCAGAAAAACACTGCGCTCTTGGCCCACCACGGCACCAGCCGTCAGTTGCGGCAGCACCCGGTAAGAAGCGCCAGCGCGCACGGCATCGATAGCCAATACGCTGCCATTCGAATTGGCACCACTCCACTGCCGCTGCCGTTTAACCTCCGCCAACACGCCCGCTGGAACCGCCTTGCGCGCAGCACGTACCACCGTAGATTCAGTACGAACCACCTCACGTTCCGTGGCATTGGCCGCTGGATCCTCGCGCCGCGCTCGCGCATTGGCTGAATACGCCTCCAGCCGCCAGTCGTCCGGCAGATCGCGCTGCAGGCGCGGAATGAGAACGGCACGGCTTTGCCGGAAGCTGTCTGGCGTGACGTCCGCACTTGCGGAAGCCGTACCGCTGAGCGGGTCCGCCGCAGTAGCCGCCACCACGTAAGAGCCATCCAGGGCAACCCAACCTTCCACCAGCGTGGCGCGCCCGCGCACATTGACATCGGGCTCCAGGCGGTTGGACTGGGTACCGTTCAGGTAATTGCGCGACACCACACCAACCGTGCCATCAAGATTCAGGCCGCTGCCACGAGAGGTCAGCCGCATGCGCGGCTTCAAGTCAAGTATGAGGTCGCTGCGGGCCAGCGCCTCCTCACGCAGCCCGGCATTGTTCGATGCCGTGAGCTGCGATTCCAGGCTCAAGTCCATGCGCAGCTTCTGAGCGGCCGCGCTGACTGGCGTGAGCTGCAGGGCCGCGCCGCCCACGGCGACTCCCAGCCATTGCAACATCGGCGCACGTGTCGAGACGGGCGACAAACGTCGGTCAGTACCCGTAGGCATAGTCCAGCTCGTTGACACGCGCCTTGTTGAGCACCGACATCACGATGGGGCATGCCGACAGCGCATCAAAAGCCTGCAGCACTTGTTCACGAGGCGTGCCATTGGCTTCCACCACCAACACCACCTGCCCTGCACGCTCTGCCAGTGCACGTGACTCGGTCGTCACCAGCAACGGTGGACTGTCAATGATGATGAGCCGGTCGTGGTACAGCGCCGAAATGTCGTCCAGAAACTGGTCCATCGCAGCACTGGCCAGCAACTCTTCAGCGCGTGGGTGCGTGGTGCCCGCACACATCAGGCTGAGCTTGGGCACGTTGGTGCCCAGAATGAAGTCAGTGGCTGTGTGTTGCCGGTCCACCAAGATGTCCAGCAGACCCGCCTGGCGCGGCAGATTCAAGCGTTTGAACACACTGGGGCGCAACACGTCACCATCGATCAACACCGCTGAGTGGTCCACCTCCATGGCGATACTCATGGCCAAGTTGGTGGCAACAAAGGTTTTGCCTTCGCCTGGCACGGCGCTGGTGACAATGACGATATTGCTGCGCCGCTCCGGTCCGCCCGCCTCTGGCGGTCGCCGCATGTTCTGCAAAATGGGGCGCTTGACAACACGCATCAAGTCAACCAATAGAGACGGCGCTTGCGTCGGCACCAGGTAGCCCATGCTGGCCAAACGGCCCAAGTCGATTTCCAGCCGCCGCTGAGGCTCAGCCAAAGACACCGCGGGTCTCGCCGCAGCCTCTTGGGCTTGGCGCCGTTGGCGCTCGGCTTGCAGTTCGCGTTGGCGCAATTCTGGCGCGGGCGGGGGTTCGGCCAAGCGCATGGGCGCGGGCACTTCCGCGGCAATATGCAGTTCTTCGCTCATGTCGAGTACACGAGGCTCGTTCGCAAGGGGCGCAACGCCGGGCACGTGAACGCCAGCCTGGCGCAGCTCTTCCAAACGTTTGGCTGCCAGTTCGATCAATCGGCTCATGGCGTGCTCACGTTTTCAGATAAGGAAAGACCACGGTCATCACCACATTGCTCAATAAAGCCAGCAGCAACAAGGCGCCGCCAATTTGAATGAGCCGAGCCTCTTGCCGCTGCGAAGCTTGAATGGCAGGGGTCAATGCCCCTGAAATGCTGCCCAGCACAGGCCGCGGGGCCAGCGCTTTGAGCTCACTGACACGACCCACCACCGGGTGCGTGATCGACAGAGCATAGGCCGCGAGCAGGCTCGCCAAAACGCTCAGCGCCACCACGCCCGCAGCCATGGCCTTGCGGCTTGGGAAGACAGGCTGTGGCGCAATAGCCGGCGGCTCAACGACTCGAAACTGGGAGTCCGCCGTGGATTCGTCCAGCTGCTCGCCCATGCGCGCCGACTCCCTCCGCGCGACCAGCTGGTCGTAGTTCTTGCGAATGATCTCGTAGTCGCGATTGAGCTGCGCAAACTCAGCTTCAACTTGAGGAACGCGGGCGGCAGTTTCCCTCAGCGTGTCCAGGCCACTTTGTTGCGCGGCCAATTGGGTGCGCAGCGTCGCCACATCGGACTCGGCCTTGGCCAAAGACACACGCAGCGACTGGTAAACGGGGTTGGTGGGCGCTTTGCCAGCAGGCGGGAGCGTGGACTCCAGACGCGCGCTTTCTGCGGCACGCTCAACCTCGAGTTCGCGAATGGTACGCAGCGCGGCCACAACATCAGGGTGTTCGTCCGTGAACCTGCGCCGCAATTCATCAAGCTGCCGACGTTGGTGATCGAGTCGCACGGTCATCTCGCTCGGTGGCACCAGCGGCTGCCCACCGGGGCTCATGGCTTCGCGGGGCAACTGGGGGTCTTCCTTGGCCAACTCACGCGACAAGGCATCGCGCGCATTGGCTGCCGCGCTCAAGTCGATACGCAATTTCGAAACACCCTCTGACAGCGCCGAGATGCGCGCAAAGTGGTCCTGCTGCGAAGTACCCGAAAGCCCAAAATTGCGCAGCTTGAAATCTTTGAGGCGATCTTCCGACTCGGTCAGTTTTTCCTCGTAAACCTTGATTTGGCTTTCGATGAATTTACTGGCGTCCTTGGAGTCGCGGCGCTTGCTATCGGTACCTTCTCTGACAAACATCTGCAGCAGGCGCTGGATCATGGCCAGCGCACGACCGCCATCCTCGTCGCGCAGGCTCAGGCTGTAAATGTTGCCCGCACCCAGCGGTCGCATTTGAATGCGCTTCGTCAAATCTTCAATGAGCTGGTCTGTCTCGGCTGGCTTGTCCAATTTGAAACCAAGCGCCGGGTCACTCACGATTCGCTCGATGTTGGGCCTGGAAATCAGGGTCTTGGCTAGCATTCGGACCTGCTGCTCCTGGTCGGGCTGAAACGCCAAGCCGGTCATCAAAGGCCGCAGAACCGACTGCGTATCCACGTACAGCTTGGTCGAGACTTCTTGGCGCTCGGGTATGAACCAGATGGCAACAGCGCCGACCAGCCCGGTTACCCACGCGGCCGCCAACGCCGGCCGGCGGTGCCGCCAAAGCGCATCGACCAAAACGCCGAACTGTTCTTTTACGCTGCTCATAGGGCTACTGCGGGCTCAGAACCAGCTTTGCGGCACGATGACGATGTCACCGGGGCGCACTTGAACGTTGGCTGAAATATCGCCGCGCTTGAGCAGATCCTTCAAGCGAACGCTGTACTGCTTGCCACGCTCGGCACCACGCACCAGCACCGCACCATTGCCGTCTGCAAAGTCGGTTAATCCGCCCGCTTGGATCATCACGTCCAGCAGCGTCATGTCTTGACGGTAAGGCACGGCCTGCGGACGCGTGGCTTCACCGACGATGCGGATTTGATCGTTGAACACACCTTGAAAGCCGCTGACGATGATGGTGACTGCCGGGTCACGAACCACGCGTGCCAGCGTTTGCTCGATTTCCTTGGCCAGCGCGTCCGGGCTCTTGCCGGCAGCCATCACGTCCTGAACCAGCGGTACTGAAATGCGCCCGTCGGGGCGGACAGTGACTGTAGTGGACAGTTCAGCATTTCGCCAGACGATCAGGTTGAGTTGGTCCAGCGGCCCGATCTTGTAGCGGTGGTCTTCCGTAGCCTGAACCAGAGCAGGCGCAGCCGGAAGGCGCTGCGCTGTGCCGCAGCCGGCCAGCATGGCCGCGCACAAGGCAGCAGCAAGCGCAGGCCAGGAACGAGAGAGGAACGTGCGGTTAATCATTGGAAGTCTCCGAGACAAAACGAATCAATGGCCTTCACGAAAAAGCACCACGCTGATCGTTTCAAACAAAACCATGATGTCGAGCAGCAGTGAGTTGTTTTTGACGTAATACAAATCGAATTGGTGTTTGCGACGCGCAGACTCTAACGTATCACCATAGGTGTAGCGCACTTGAGCCCACCCCGTGAGGCCGGGCTTGACGGTATGCCGCAGGTCGTAGAACGGAATCGCTTCGCGTAACTTGTTCACGAACTCCGGGCGCTCCGGGCGCGGCCCCACCAAACTCATGTCGCCTTTGAGGACAGAGAGCAATTGCGGCAGTTCGTCAATGCGCGTGTCTCGCAGAATGCGTCCGACCCGCGTGACGCGGCGGTCGCCAGGCGTTGCCCAGCGCGCAACACCGTCGGATTCGGCATTGCTGACCATGCTGCGGAACTTCAAACAGGTGAAGGGTCGACCAAACAAGCCCACGCGCTGCTGGCGGTAAATGAGGTCGCCGCGGCTATCGAGTTTGATGGCGAGGGCGGCAGCGACAATCACGGGCAGCGTGATCAACAGCAATACGCTTGAAGCCAGGATGTCAAACGCTCGCTTGACGGCACGCTGAATTTCACTTTGCACGAAGCCGGGGCCGTAAATGAGCCACGAGGCTTTCAGGCTTTCCAGTGGCACTTCGGCGTGGGTCATTTCATAGAAGGCCGACATGTCGTGCACCGGAATGCCCATGGAACGGCACATCAACAAGTCGTCCATCGGCAGACCCGAGCGACGGTGGTCTCGCACCGCTACGACGATTTCGTCGATGCCATAGGTGCGCACCAGCTCGGGCAAGGGGGCGCCCATTGCAAACAAAGGCGAGGCCGCGTCCGACAAACCCTCAGCGGTCACGGGGTAAAAGCCAGCGACGACCCGCTCCGTCCGCACCGCAAGGCGCATGTCGTCCGCCAGCCCTTCGGCGTCGGGCCCGGTGCCCACAATCAAGACCCGCGGTGGCCCCTGAACCTCTCTGATAAACAGCAGCAGGCTGCGCACGATCAGCACGCTGCCGATGAAAAAGAGCAAGGCAAAACTGACCAACACGCGCGGGTGCTGGCCGAAGTCCGTCAGCTTGAACATCAGATAGCTGACATAGCCTGCCACCGACACCGCTGCCAACAAACGTAAACCTTGCTCGGTCCAGCCTGCGTCACGGCTGCGGTACTGACCCAAGCCTGACTGCAACAGCACGATCGACATCGCGAATCCCAAGGCCAGAACCAGCATCAAGGGGTGCGTGACCGTCTTGACGGCCGACAATCCCGGCAGTGGATGGGCCACTGCAGCAGCCAGCAACATCGCGACCAAGCCCAGAACCAAGTCCAGGGCCAGTTCAGCAATCATGGCCGTGCCAGCACTATTCCGAAAAATCGGAAACATTCAGACGAACCCCCTACGTGACATTCGACGAACAAGTACGGTGTGCCCCCTTTCGAGTCGCGAAGGCTTACCTCAGGGCTGAAACAGGCCCCGCTCTTGTATGGAATAGTAACGCTGGGTGTATGACCGCAACCAATTGTTCCAGGCTATCACCTGTGACCCTGGGCACCCGTTTGGGTGAGTTTGCGGCCTGGGGTTCCGCGGCCTACCGCAGGAAATATCGCCGCGCAAGTCCCTTGAGTCGATGTCGAATCGACAGATCGAGAGCAGCAACGCCGGCAACGTAGGTCAAGGTGAGCACCGCACAGCGCAGCAGGAGTTGTAACCAGCCAGCGCTCCCGGCCAGGGCCGTTGCCAATGCCAGGGAAATGGCACCCAACAAGCCAAATTGCAGGAGTGCGCGCCAAGGTACGACGACAGGGGCAAAACGCCTGGCCGCTAGCAGTTGCATGGCGCACAGGACCACCGAGGTTCCAAACACCACCCAGCCCGCACCCCGCAAACCCGCCCAGGGAACGACCAGCAGGTTGGCCCCGATGCTGAGCAGCCCACCAACCAACAGCAAAGCCATGGCCAAGATCGTCCGCTTGGCAATGAAGATGCCCACTGCCGCGACGCTGCCGACGGTCTGAATGGCCAGTGCAGCCATGATCCAGCCGGCGACGGCACCACCTTCAGCGTACTTTTCAGAGGCCAGCACCACCATCAAGTCACCGCCGGCAGCCACCATCAAGGCGATCATGAACATGGCAACTGCAGCGTAGTAGTTCATAAAGCTGCGCAAGAACTGCTGCAAGCCCTCCCGGCCTTCGCTTTCCCACAAGGCCATGCAGCGTGGATAGGCCGCGCCCACCATGGCGCCCAGCAGGGCTCCTCTGAGTTGCTCGCACATATTGAAGGCAGCGGCGTAAATGCCCAGGCTTTGCGTACCCAGTACACCTTGCACGACAAAGCGGTCGCTCATGGTCAACACCACGGTGGCCAGCTCCGACCCCAACATCGGCAGGCCGAAGACAGCCAGCGAGGCCCACAGCGACCGAGACGCCAACGTGGGTGCTGGAAAGGCACGGTTGCGAAACATCCAGACCACAAGCGCGAAACCTGCCAGCAGCTCGCCCATGAGCATGGCCACGAAGAAACCCGTCAGCCCTGCGCTGAAGGCCCAAAGCATGCCCACCACCAGCAGGAACAACAACACCCGCCGCAGGCTGTTGTAGAAGGCCAGCGCGGCGCTGGACTCTTGGGCGCGCAGCAAATTCGTCAAGCCGCTATCGAACACACGCAGAACGATCAAAGGCGCAGCCAACAGCATGATGCTGGCCACGTTGGGCGCGCCCCACCAGGCGTCCGGAATCAATTGAGTCGCCACGGCCCAAATCAAAGTAACCGCCAAACCAGCCCCGGCCATGCCCCACAAGACGGTGGCTTCAAATGCCACTTCGGTATGGACCGAGTTGCCGGCGCGCACTTCCGCCCAGCCGCGCAAGGCTGCGTGTTGCATGCCCAACTTGCCGATCGCGACCGTGACGGCCAGCACAGACGCCACCAGGTTCATGGTGCCGTAGTCAGCCACGCTCAGGAAACGCGTCAGGATGGGGAAACTCATCAGGCCAATCACGGCCGTGACGATCTCGGCCCAGGCGTAGTTGCTGGCATGAAAGCCGAAGCTCCTGCCGGGCGGTCTGCTGCGCTTGCGGTTCATCCAAGAGGCTGCTGCCGCAGCTTGGATTGCAGTTCAGTCGACCAGGTCTGCAAGTGGCGGCTGAGTACAGCCTGCGAGCGATGCAAGGTCAAAGTGTGGTCCACATCAGGCTCGAACAGGCAGCGCACCTGTGTCAGCCAGGCAGCATGGCCAAAGCCGTGCAGCAAGTGATCGGGGTGAGCGAACACTTCCAACACACTTCCTGTGAACAGGAGACACACGTCAACGTTCCTTGCAACCAAGGTTTGCATATCCGCTGCAAACTCCTTTGCACTGCGCTTTATTTCGGGCGGTGCTGCCGATGCCCCCGGCTCAGCGCGGCCAACAGTCAAGAAGCGCGCGCTCAAATTTCGAATCAGGCGCACCACCGTTTGCTGCGGCCCGTAAGCAGCGAGCATGCGGCGAAGGAAGTGAAAACCGCCAATCCAAGTGGCATACATATAACCGTCAATTAAGAACACGCCCTTCACGCGGTGGTCAGCCAGCGCAGCAGCTTGGGCATGGGCGGCGCCGGAGCACAGGCCGACCAAAGCAAAGGCGGCGCAACCAGTTCGGGCTTGAACTGCGTCCATCACCAAGCGAATGTCCCGCAGGGCTTGCGCTCGAAAATCGGCCGCGTCAAGCGGCGCCCTGCTGTCGCCAACGCCGCTCAGATCGAAGCGCAAGCATCCCACGCCACTGTCTGCTAAAGCACGCGCAAGCTTGACGTGCAAGCGGTGCGGTCCAACCCGGTGAATGACGCCGGCGTTGATAAAGATGGTCACCAACAAAGGCTTGAGCGGTTCTTTCGGTGGGGTCCATATCGCAAGCAGATGCTGTTGATCGCCCAGCTGAAGAACGTCTTCGCCCGCAAGCACCGTCATGTTGTTTCAAGCGCGCGCGCCGTACACAAAGCCAAGAGACTTTGGAGCAAGGCATGGGGCACCAACTCGGAATTCAGCGCTTCTTCTGCCGTCCAATTGAAGTCATAGGGCTGCACCTGCACTTCAGCAGCGGGCTCGCCCTGGGGCTTCTGCAACCAAGACCAAGTTCGAACCAGGCGGGCAGCATCGACTCGAGAAACCACTGCACTCATGTGCACGTCCGAAGGCACGCGCACGGTTTCTGCTGCAAGGCCACGCAATTGAGCATGCAGGGCAGCGCTCATTTCAAAGCCCAGGGCTTCGCGCTCCCAGACCTCCGGTGTTTGCTGAAGGCTTACGCGCCAAGCCGGATCCTTGATGCTGCAACTGGCCTCCAGCGACTGGACGGTAGCCAGCCCAAGCTCACGCAGGTATGCGGCGCCGTCCATCACAGGCTCCACCAACACCAACGCTTGAGGCCGATGATCTGCTTCGCCAGCAGCCGTCATGCAGGCCACGCTGGCACTCATTCGAAACCCCAACCAAACTTGGGGCCGTTGAGACGGATGGACGGGAGGAGTCGGAACAGCCTGCTGCGCCGCTTGAAATCGTTGAGACTGCACCAGCTGTTCAACTGCCGCCGCACTGCGACGCTGCAGCTCTTGGGCAGCGCCAGAAACATCGTGCTGCCAGCCCAGAAGGTCGAGATCCTGCTCATCCCCCGCTGAGTCGCCTGTGCCGTAAGGGTCGAAGCGCAGGACATCGCAGCCCGCACGCGAGAGCCGTTCGGCCAGGACGCGCATCATCCGGTGCGCACGCACCCCTTCTTGCCCTTGCGGCCCACACAACAGGACCGCAGGCATCATCTTGGCCGGCCAAGCGCCTTCAGCGGCGTGAAAGCAGGCAAAGAGCCGTCGCCGGTGGTCACCGAAAAAATAGGCCTGCATGCACTGAGACAGGGTTGAACGGGTCTCGCGGCGCCTCGCGTCTTGAGACGCCCAACGGCACCGCGCGACTTCACTGGTCGTTAGCGACGCATTGTCGGCCAGATGAGTGGCGCATAGAGACACCGAGCCGGGTGCTGCAGGCTCTTCGGGGCTGGTGATCGACAGCAGCCGCGAAAACAAGCTGCTTTCATCAGCGGCGAGTGTCGTGCTCGGTCCAGCGTTTCATCCAGGCCGCCAGTCGGGCCGACGGCGTGCGCTCCAGGGTCCGCCCGGCCAAGGCGCCAGCAGGCCGCCTTGAAATCTGCGCCAAGCTTTCCATGACAAGACGCGGCACATCCACTTTAAAGTTCAGCGCCTGGGTCATCATTTGCGCAGCCTTGGCCGCCAACAACGAATGACCGCCCAGATCAAAGAAATTGTCGGTTGCGCGCACGTCCTGAACGCCCAGCAGGCGACCCCAGATCTCTGCCACCTGGCGCTCCTCAGGCGACAAGACCTGTTCGGCAGGTCTCGCGTTGCTTGGCTGCACCGGCACCTGGTCACTCAAAGCCACTCGGTTGACCTTTCCGCTCGGCAACAGCGGCAGCTCGTTCAGTCGAACCCATTGCGCAGGCACCATGGCTTCCGGCAGCCGTTTGCGCAGGGCAGTACGTAACTGTGGCGCATCGAAATCGGCTTCATTGCAAACTACGAACCCACGCAGCGCCAGTTGACCATCGGTCGGCTCGAAGGGCTGCACCACGGCTTGGCGAATGCCAGGCAGATTGCGCAACGCAGACTCAATTTCGCCCAGCTCGATGCGCCAACCACGGAGCTTGATCTGCTGATCGTTACGCCCCAAGCACTCCAGCCCCCCATTCACGTGCCAGCGCCCCAGATCGCCGGTGCGGTACATCGTGTGGCCGGGCCCCTCGGGGTCCGGAACAAAACGCTCGGCAGTAAGGGTCGGCTGGTTCAAATAGCCCAACGCAAGTCCGTCGCCGCCGATACAGATTTCGCCTACGGCGCCAAAAGGCACCGGGCGTAGCTGTTCATCAAGAATATGAATTTGTGTGTTGGCTATTGGCAAACCGATGCGCACGCCGCCAGCCACGTCCTCAACACGCGCAGCGGTGGCGTACACCGTCGCTTCGGTGGGGCCGTACAAATTCCAAACTTCAGCACATCGTTGTCGCAGCGCGAGGGCCAGTTCAATCGACATCGGCTCGCCGGCACTGATCGAACGAAAGCCTGCACGGCCCGCCCAGCCTGACTCCAAAAGCAGGTGCCAAACCGCTGGAGCAGCCTGCATGGACGTCGCTGCTGACTGTTCAAGGCGGCCTGACAAGAGCGCACCATCTTTCGAGTCCTCGCTCGAAATCACGAGCAAGCAGGCTCCCACGCTCAAAGGCAGGAACATGTCCATCACGGATATGTCAAACGACAGCATGGCTACACCGGCATGTCGTTCGCCCATGCGCATGCCGGGCTTGTTCTGCACGCTGTAGATCATGTTGCAGGCGGATCGGTGCGCAACCACAACCCCTTTGGGCTTTCCCGTGGTGCCCGAGGTGTAGATGACATAGGCGGGGTCATCCGCTTGCAGCGCCAAATCCGGCGCTTGCAATTGCGGTGGGCAAGCGCGCGCGTCCAGCTTGCGCACAACCGGCCAATCCAGCCGCTGCAAGCTGGTTTCACTACCCAGCACCCATCGCAGACCGGCGTCCTGCGCCATGTAGGCCAGGCGTTCGTCGGGAAATGCGAAGTCCAGAGGTACGTAGGCGGCGCCCGCCTTGAGGATTCCCAGCACGCCGGCAATCGACAGCTCGTCCCGTTCGCTATACAGGCCAACCTTGTCCCCTGGCAAAACACCTTCGGCTTGAAGCACGTGCGCCACACCGTTAGCCCATGCATCCAGTTCGGCATAGCTGAGCGTACGCCCCATGCACCAAACGGCTGGTAACGCTGGTGTGCGCAGGGCTTGTTCGGCCACCAGGCCTTCCAAACGATCTGGGCCGGCAAAGGTGCGGGTGGTCGCGTTGAAACCATCTAACAGCGCACGTTCATCACCCGCCGGCAAGAATGCTTGGGCCGGGGTCATGCTCGGGTCGGCTACCCAGCAGCGCAGTGCACGCTCCCAACTGGACAGCCAACGGCGCAGCGTGGTGGCCTCGAACAAGGCTTTCAGATACCGCAAGTGGATGACCAGCTGCTGGCCGTCGTCAACCACGTCAACGGTCAACTCCGCATTGGAAAACACCTTGGCGCTGTCCAAACCCAGGCTGCGGACGGCACCGAAGTCGGGAACGGTCTGGCTGCGATCCAAATTGAAAATGACGTCGACCAAGGGCGTGCGAGAAAAGTCTCGCGGCAAGTTCATTGAGCGGATCAAATTGCCAAAGCTCAAGTGCTGATGCTCGTGGGCATCCAGCAGCTTGCGCCGCGTGGCCTTCATCAGCTCAACGAACGGCTGGTCGACCGAGATCGTCTGCCGCAAAGGCACGGTGTTGGCGCCGTCGGCGATGAGGTGGGCATTCTCCAGTTGGGTTTGCAGCGCCAGTGGCACACCGAACACGATGTCAGCCTGACCGCTCAGGCGCGCGACCAGCGCTTGGAACGAAACCAGCAAAGTGACAAACAGCGTGCAGCCCTGACGTGCAGATAAGGCGCGCAAGCTTTGCGCCAAGGCGCTATCCAGGCTCAAGGGTTCATCGCCGCAGGCGTAGGTCTTCAATGGCGGGCGAGAGCGATCCAGCGGCAGTGCCAGCGGCGCAGCGGGTTGTGCGTGGCAGGCCAGCCAGTAGGCCCTATCGGCTTGCTCCTGGCTCTCGGTCTGCAGGCTGAGCTGCTGGTGAACAAAGTCTTGATAGGGCAGGTGCTGTGGCCAAGCAGGCGCAGCAGCTTCCGAGTGCGCGGCGTAGGCAAGCGCCCAGTCGGCAAACAACACAGAGAAGGACCAGCCGTCGCTGATGATGTGGTGCGCATTGAAAATGATGGCGTGCTGCTGCTCACCCCAGCTCAACACCCGTGCGCGCCACAGCGGCGCAACGCCCAGGTCCAATGCTGCGCTGGCTTCATGTGCGGCCAGTTCTTTCAAGGCTTTTTTTGCTTCGCCTTCGTCCAGTTCACCCAAGCTGTCGTGCGGCAAAACCACATCCACGCCAGCGTGGATGAGCTGCACTTCGCCGTCGGGTGCAATGCTTGTGCGTAAGGCCGCGTGCCGTTGGACCACCTGCGAAAGCGCCAGCCTCAAGGCAAGCAAATCCAAGGACCCTTGCAAGTGCAGCATGTTGCACAGATTGAAAGCGACCGGCGCGTCAGGGCTCATTTGCACGGCTGCAAACACTTCACGCTGAGAGGAGGTCAGCGCCAAGCGCTGAACGCCCTCAGCCTGCTGAACAGGTGCAAACGGGTCGAAATCAACCGGCTTGAGGCTCAAGCCTGAGCGCTCGGGCGCATGCAGTGTGTCGTCAGTCATGAGGGTGCCGCCAAACCGAGCACTTGAAGGTATTTGCCAGGCCGCTGCGGGTCAGGGATAAACCAGGCCTCGCGCCCTTGGTTGTCACGCCCTTTGCGCGCGCCCGCCACGGGAGGTTGGATTGCAACTGGCGCAGCCGCGACCGCTTCTGCAGCTGGAGTTGCGGCAGCTTCTGCGGCCAGCGGCCAGGCGGGTGCAGGCTCAGATCGAGGCTCCATGGCGGGCAACAAACCGGCCTGTTGAAGTTCCTCCAAAGATTCGCGCGCAGCCGTGACGATGGCTTGCAAATCGCTGTCGGTGTGCGCCGTGGTGATGAAACAAGGCCGCCCTTCCCAGACATGAATGCCGCGCATCCGCATCGCGGCAAAAAACAAGGCAGCCAGCGGCACATCGGCGGCCCATTGAAAGTGAAACCATGACGAGAAGTGGGCCACCTTCAACGGCAGACCCAAGATGTCGATTTCAGCCTGCAAGGCACCAACCACATGTGCTGTTCGGGCCGCCAGTGCGTTTTGAAGTTCGGGGCCGGCCTCACGCAGCCGAGCCAATACAGCACGCGCCGCAGCCAGCGCCAGCGGGTGCCGAACAAAGGTGCCCGCAAAAAAAGTGACGCCGACTTCGGGCGCGCTGATGTCGCCGTAGGCCCAGGCCCCGCCGTCCAGCGCATCCATGAAGCGTGCCGCGCCCGCCACCACGCCGATGGGCAAACCACCGCCCAACACCTTGCCGTAGGTGGCCAGGTCCGCGCGCACGCCAAAGTGCGCCTGCGCACCGCCGGGGTGAACGCGGAAGCCGGTCACGACTTCATCGAAAATCAGGGCCGAACCCGCAGCCGCAGTCAGCGCACGCAGTTCATGCAGAAATGCCTGTGGCTGCAATTCGGGTCGCCGGCTTTGCACGGGCTCCACCAACACCGCCGCCACGGTCGAACCCATCGCTTCGATGGCACGCAGCGACTCGGGGGACCCATAGTCCAACACCACGACGTTGTCTGCCATCGCCTGCGGTATGCCAGGCGCAATCGGAACAGACCGGCCCGGAAAAGCCTGGCCGGCAGTGCGACCCGGCCGCACCAACACTTCATCAAAGATGCCGTGGTAGGCGCCATTGAAAATCACGATACGGTCGCGACCCGTCACCGTGCGCGCAACGCGAATGGCAGCCATCACAGCCTCGGAACCGGTCGCGCAGAAGGCCGCGCGTTCCAGACCCACCATCTGGCAAAGCGCCGCAGCCACCTCGCCGGCTAGCGGCGTTTGAGGGCCAATTTCGTAGCCCGCAGCCAGTTGGTCTTGCAAGGCTTCGCGAATGAACGGCGGGTTGTGGCCGAACAGAATCATGCCGAAGCCGTTGGTGATGTCGATGTAGCGGTTGCCATCAACATCCCACAGGTGCGCGCCTTCTGAGCGAACCGTGACCAGGGGATAAACCAACTCTTTCCACAGCTGGCGAAAGCCCGCTACGGAGCGCGGGTCTGCCAGATGGGCGCGGTTGTTTTGAGTTTGTGCTTTTGAACCCTGGGTGTGCCGGTTGTAGCGTGCGATGAAGTCGAGCAGCCTTGCTTGCTGCTGTGGGCTCAAGGCGCTGGTGCCACGCGAGGGTGGGCGGAAAGGGCCGAAACCGGTTGGCGGCGCGGTCAAGGGCGCGGTTGGTGCAGCAGGCGCGCCAACTTGCACCTGGGCCACTGGACCGGTGTCCGCCGGAACTTGCGAAATCTGACCACTTCTCAAGACCTGCAGTTGCTGGCTCATTTGCGCCAGTTGCTGCTCAAACGACGCCAGCCAGTTGGGCGAGGAGACGTCGGACATCAAACTGTCCACCGCAGGATTCTGTGGATGCGGCGTGCGCGGCATCTGCGGCAACAAATGATCAGCCAGCGCGTCCAGCGTTGGCAGGTCTTCAAGCAAGGCACGCATCGGAACCCGCACACCGAACTGCTTTTGCAGCGCCTGCGACGCTTGCGTCAGGATGAGTGAGTCCAGACCCCATTCCAAGAGATTGGCCGTGGGCTCCAGCGTGTGGGCTTCAACGCCAGCCAAATCGGCAAACAAGGCCTGCAAGCGTGCCAACACCGCAGGGCGTCCAGACGCCACCACCGGCGCGGGCGACCGCTCGGCCAGCGCTGACTCAAGTTCAGCCTGCGGCGCACTGCCACACTGACCGGGTCGCGCAGCCGCCTGTGCGGTTGCCTGCGCTGGTGCTGGCGCTGGTGCTGGATCAACCCAATGGCGGTTCCGCGCAAATGGGTAAGTTGGCAAAGCCACACGCTGGTGGGGGCCGGGTTGCAGCCGCGACCATTCAAGGCCAGCGCCAGCCGACCAGAGTTGGCCGGCCGCAGCCAGCATCCCTGCCCGTTCGATGTCGGCGTCGCTACGCTCGGAGGTGTTGGCATCCGCAACATCGTCACAGGCACGCGGTGGCAACGAAACTGCTTTGATTCGCAGCCCACGCGTGGCGGGTTGCTGCAGCGCCAGCTTGGTCAAGGTATCGCCGGCGCCTACTTCGAGCAAGGCGTCGACCTGTGTGGCGCAACATGCCAGTGCTTGCGAGAACTGCACCGGCGCCCTCATTTGCTGCACCCAGTAGCGAACCGAGCAAGCGTCGTCAGTCGTGACAAGTTGGCCAGTCATGCTTGAAACCCATGGCCGCTTCGGCGCATGCCGCGTGTAGCCCTGAACGCAACGCTCAAAATCAGCGAGGATGGGGTCCATCATGGCGCTGTGAAAGGCGCGTTCGCTGGGCAGCAACCGGTGGCCCACATCGCGCGCGTTCAGACGTGCCTGCACGCGCGCCACGGCATCGGCGGGCCCGGCCAAGACAGTGGCCTTGGGGCCGTTGATGGCGGCCACATCGACGCCGGAAGCATCGCCAAGCAAGGCGCGCAGTTCGTCAGGCGCGGCGCGAACGGCCAGCATCGCACCGGGCTGCAGGTGCTGCATCAGCCGCCCGCGTTCAGCCACCAGCCGCAAGGCATCTTCGCGGCTGAAGGTGCCTGCTAGGCAGGCCGCTGCAAACTCGCCCACGCTGTGGCCCAACAAAACGGCGGGCTGAACGCCCCAGCTCATCCACAGGCGCGCCAAGGCCAACTGCAGCGCCAGCAAAACGGGCTGCGTGAAAGCCGTTTGAGCCAACTGCTCGGCCGCATAAACCTCATTGCCTGGCGCTGGAAACATCAGCGAGCGGATGTCAACGCCCAGCGGCGCAAGCAACAGTTCAGCGCAGGCATCCAGCTCTGTGCGAAAAACAGGTTCGGCTGCATACAGCCCGCGCCCGGCATTGACTTGTTGCGAACCCTGGCCCGGAAAGAGAAACGCTACACGCAGCGTTTCAATCGCAGCACCTGGATTGGGCATGGGCCGGGCCATCTGGCTCAGTGCTTCGGCCTTGTCGCGACAGGCCCAAGCGCGTCGCCATCCAAACGCACGGCGGCCGCTGTGCAGTGTGTAAGCCAAGTTGGCCCAGTCAAGTGCAGCAACTTCTGCGGAGCTGGCTTCTGGGAGTGACTCGATGTGCGCGCGCAAACGCAGGCTTGCGCGCTCAAGCGCAGCTTCATCCCGTGCGGACACGACCAGAAGTTGCGTACCTGGTTTGCCTTGCGTACCTTGGGTGTTTTGCGCGGCGCGCTGCGTCTTCCGCACACCAAGATCCGTTTGGCCAGAGGCTTCTTCGAGCACCACGTGCGCGTTGGTGCCACCCACGCCAAACGAGCTGACGCCTGCGCGCCGCAAGCTGGGGCCTTCAGGCCAAGGGCGCACCTGGTCATTGACAAAAAAGGGCGAGTTCTCCAGATCCAGTTTGGGGTTCGGCGTCTCAAAGTGCAAGCTGGCAGGCAAGGTGCGGTGGTGCAAGGCCAGCGCAGTTCTGATGAGACCCGTGACTCCGGCTGCGGCATCCAGGTGCCCGAGCTGCGTCTTGATGGAGCCCAACGCGCAAGCGCCCTTGCGCCTGTCGCCACCGGCTCTGAACGCTTGGGTTAATGCTGCCACCTCGATGGGGTCGCCCAGCTGTGTGCCCGTGCCATGGGCTTCCACATAGCTGATGGTCTGAGGGTCGATGCCGGCAGCGGCTTGCGCCATGCTGATGACTTCGGCCTGGCCTTGAATGCTGGGCGCAGTGAAGCTGAGCTTGTCGTGCCCATCGTTGTTCAAAGCGGCGCCTTTGATAACGGCATAAATCGTGTTGCCGTCTTCCAGCGCATCTGCAAGGCGCCGCAGCACCACCACACCCAGGCCGTTGCCAAACACCGTGCCTGCTGCGTTGGCGTCAAATGCGCGGCACACGCCGTCAGGCGACAGGATCGAGCCTTCCTGGTGAAGGTAGCCGCGCTGCTGAGGCAGCGAGACCGACACCCCACCTGCCAGGGCCATGTCGCATTGAAAGCTTTGGAGACTTTGAACCGCCGTGCAGACCGCCACCAAAGAGGTGGAACATGCTGTGTGGATGTTCAGTGCCGGCCCGCGCAAATTCAACTTGTAAGCCGCGCGCGTGGCGATGTAATGACCTTGGTTGGCCATCTGCGTGGTCAGCAAACCCAGCTTATCAGTGACATCGGGCCGCGACTGCAGGTGGTTCAAGTAGTAGCTGTTGGCGGTGCCGCCGGCGAAAATGCCAATCAGACCCGCAAAGGCCTCTGGGTCGTGGCCCGCATGCTCCAAGGCCTCCCAGGCGGCCTGCAGAAACAGCCGCTGCTGCGGGTCAAGCAAGGCCGCTTCAGCGGGCGTAAAGCCGAAAAATGCTTCGTCGAAACGATCGACGTCATCCAATATGCCGCGCGCGCACACATAGCCCGGCTGCTCGCGTGCCAGCATGTCTTCGCGGAAAGAAGGCTCCAGGGCGCTGCGCGGAAAACGACTGACGCTGTCTACACCGGCCAGGATGTTCTGCCACAGCGCTTGCACGTCTGACGCGCCCGGGAAGCGGCCTGCCATACCCACAATGGCGATGCCTTCGGTAGCGTCGTACTGGCCACCGTAAGGGCCTGTGGCGGGGTTCGCCGCAACCGTCACACGTCGGTACTCCGTGCTTGGCGTGCTGCGTTCTTGCGCTGTGCATCCCGCAGTTTGCGCACCCGCTGCAGTGCGGCTTGGGCCATGTCGGTCTCGGCGTCTGGTGTGGCGCTCTCAATATGGTGGGCCAGCGCACGAATGCTGGCATGCTGCAAAAGAGACAACAACGGCAGCTGCAGGTGCAAGCGCTCATTGATGAGCTGGTGGGCGCGCATCAACAGCAGCGAGTGCACGCCCATGTCGAAATAGTTGGTCGTCAACGGCACATGGTCGAAGCCGAGCAGTTCACGCCAAACGGCAGCCAGTTCCGCTTCCATCACCGTGGCCGGCGCATGGCCAGAAGGCTGTGTCACCGGCCTGGCAGGCGACTGTGGCTGCTGCACGGCCAAAGATGGCGACGGCGCCTGTCCGGGCAAGTCGGTCGCGCGCGAAGAAACTCGGTTGGCGGAGGCTTGAGGCATCAGCGCCAACCAATCGCCCACGACCGCAAGCTCACCGCGCTCAACCCGAGCCCCAAGCCTGTCCAAGACGGCCCAGGCGGCCATCAAGTCTTCAACCCACAGGCGCAGATCGGCCTCGCCCAAACCCGATCCGCGCGAGGCCATGAACCGCAAACGCCAGCCCGTGGTCGGCGTGATGCTCAGCGTCAGGGGCACATTGGTTGCTTCGGGCACAGCAATCAAGGTGCTGCGAACGTGGGCGCCCATGCGCGCCACATCGGGGTCCATCTGGTTGTTCTGGAAGACCAGCAGGCTGTCAAAAAGCCGGTGGCGCCACGCCATGGCACTGGCCTGCTGGATATGCTCCAAAGGCGTGTACTGGTGGTCGGCCAGCGCAGCCTGCTGTTGTTGGATCGCTGCCAGCCAGGCGCCCAGGTCCAACTTCGCATCCAATGAAATGGGAACGGGCAGGTTGTTGATGCAGGGGCCCACCAAAGTTTCAATTCCCGGCAATTCAGGCGGGCGACCCGCCAGTGTGGTGCCAAACAAAACACGTGATGAGCCACTGGCATGAGCCAGGCAAACCGCCCAGGCTGCATGCGCCAAGGTGGCCGGTGTAACCCGCCAGCGCCGCGCCAGCGCGGCCAGACGCAAGCACTGGGCCTCCTGCATGTCGATGACGCACTCGGTCACGGGGCTGTCCTGCGCCGATGGCGACCTTGCCGCCACTGCCGTCGGCGCGGCAAAGCCAGAAAGCAAGCCGCGCCAGAAGCTCGCATGCGCTTGGCTGTTTTGCAAACGCCACTCAACAAAATGACGGTAGGACATCGCGGGCGCCTCAACAGGCGCCCAACCACTTTCCAGCGCAGCGTAGGTGCGCGACCACTCGCCCATCACAAGCGGCCACGACCATCCGTCCAGCGTGAGGTGATGGGTGGTCCAAATGAGGTGCCAGGTGGTGTCGGCCAAACGCAGCAACCGCACGCGCATCAGCGGCGGTTTGCGCAAATCAAAACCTTGGCGCTGGTCATCGGCCAGGCGCTGAGCCAAGCGGCGGGCCGGCTCACTGCCAGCCAACTCGCGCCAATCTTCTTCTTGCCAAGGCACGTCGAGCAAGGGCATGGCTTGTTGCAAGGCTTGCCGATCAGGGCTCTCCCAGAACGCGCTACGCAGCACGTCGTGACGCTCCAGCACACGCATCAGTGCCCGGCGAAGGCGAACCGGGTTCAAGGGACCGTCCAAAACAAACTGCCACTGCTGCAAACCCAATTCGGGCCGCACTTGGTCCATCACAAAAAACAACTTCTGGATCGGCGTCAATGCAAACGACCCAGCCGAAGACGGTGTGGCCTGGTCCGGCTGAGAAGCATGCGCAGTCGGTGTCGGCGGCATGACAAGGGATGGCTTTGCAGCCGAAGGCGGCTGTTGAACGTGCACGTTGGCTGGCTGCGCCGGCTCTACCGTCGCGATCAACTCTTGCAAGGCCAATGCCCACGCACCCAACAGATCGGCAACCCACACGGCATCCACGCGCCGGTCATCGTGCGAAGCCGTCAGCTCCAGCATGCCGTCACGCACCAAGACCACCAGCTCCAAGGCGTGGCTGCGATGGGCGGCTGAACTCCGCCAAGGTCCGCTTGATTCTTCAGCAAAGCGAAACAAGGTCGAGCCGGAGACCACTGCATCAAACTGTCCAAGATAGTTGAACAGAAGCGACGCAGGAGGCACTTGCGCCAGCCGGTCTCGCACCACTTGCGGGCCCAGCCAGCGCAACACGCCAAAACTCAAGCCCCGGTCGTGCACTTGCAGCAGCTGTTGATGCAGGGCGCGAACAGCCTGCGCCGGCTCATGCTGCGCAGCAGTGTCGGCCAATGACAAACCCACTGGAAACAGGCTCGTGAACCAACCCACGGTGCGCGACACATCCAGCTGTTCATCGATGGGTTCGCGCCCATGACCTTCCATGTCGATGCGCCACTGGTTTTGCTGGGTGCGCGCGGCCAGGGCGCGCATCAGTGCCGAAAGCAATGCCGCGTTGACTGAGGTTCCGTAGTGCGCTCCAACCTGTTGAAGCAAGTGCCGCGTGGGCTCAGTACCCAGGCGCAACAAGTGGGTGCGTTCTCGGCCATGCTCTTGTGCGGGCAAGCCGGATGGCTTGGGCAGTTGATTAACAGGCCATCTGCCCACCGCAACCCAAGCTGATTCGGCAGCCTGCACGGTCGGCTGCTGGGCATGGGCCCGCAAGGCGCCCACCCACTCGTCCATACTGGCCGTTTTAGCCGGCAAGCGCGCGGGCCGGCCGTACCGACGCGATTCGATCAATTCTTCAAGATCTTCTCGCAGGATGCGCCAAGACACTCCGTCGACCACCAAGTGGTGGATGACGAGCAACAGGCGAGCCGGCCCTTGGGCAAACCGGAAATGGACTGCGCGCACCAGCGGCCCACGCGACAGGTTCAAACCCGCATGGGCTTCGACAGCTCGCTCACTCAAGGTCGCCTGGGCGGCGGCAGTAGTTTGATTGCGAAGGTCCACATGCACCATCGGCGCCTGCTCATGTGCTTGGCCGGCGGACACCGAGACCTGCCCTTGCGCGTCATGCGCAAACCGCAAGCACAACGCCGGGTGCTGCGCGTACAAGTCCATTAGCGCGTGGCTGAGCTGCTCTGGTGTGACGCCTTCAAACACTTCAAGGCACAGTGCCTGGTTCCAATGGTGGTCTTCGGCAAAATTCTGGTCGAAGAACCATTGCTGAATGGGGCTTAAAACTGGGTCGAGCGGCCGTGAACTTGTTGCGGACGGAAGGGCAGCATTCGCCGCGGATACCGACCCGTCAATTCGCTGAGCCAAGCTGTGAATCGTCGGGTAATCGAACAAGTCTTTCAAACTCAGCCGCAGGCCCCTGTCGCGGCAACGCGCGACGACCTGGATGCTCAGGATGGAATCACCGCCGAGCGCGAAGAAGTGCTCGTGGATATCAATGTGCTCGCGTCGCAGAACTGAAGCCCACACCTGCGCCAGCAACGATTGCGTAGTGGTCAACGGCTGGCGTTCCAAGGCCGTGGCGAGCGCCGTCGCGCGCCCCGCTTCAACGGCTGGCAGGGCTTGCGCATCCAGTTTGCCGTTGACCGTCAACGGCAAGTCGCCCACAAACACCACGTGCGCGGGCACCATGTATTCGGGCAAGGTTTCGCGCAATCGAACGAGCAAATCGCCGGCTCGCTGCTGCCGGATCAAGGTGTCAGACAAACCCAAGCCTGGCACGGGAACCACATAGGCCACCAGCCTGCGGTCGCCGGGCACGTCTTCCCGCACCACAACCGCTGCCTGCTTGACTTGAGGGTGTCGAGCCAACTGGGCTTCGATGTCGCCCAGTTCGATGCGGAACCCACGGACTTTCACCTGTTGGTCGCCGCGCCCCAAATATTCCAGTTCTCCGTTGTCCAGCCAGCGCGCCAGGTCGCCGCTGCGGTACAAACGTTGACCAGGTTCACCACCGAGGGTGTCCGGCACAAAGCGTTCTGCAGTGAGCTGCGCGCGATTGAGATAACCGGGGCTCAATCCATCTCCACCGACGACCAATTCGCCAGTGGCGCCCACCGGCACCAACTCGCCTTGCCGGTCGAGCAGCAGCAAGCGCATGTCGGCCAAGGGTTCCCCAATCACGCTGCCCAGGCCTTCATCCAAATCGAGCTGACGCACAACCCGACGAGTGACATGGACCGTGGTTTCGGTGATGCCATACATGTTGACAAGCTGCGGCCGCATGTCGCCATAACGCTCGAACCAAGGCTGCAGCATCTGCAGCTCCAGCGCCTCGCCGCCGAAAACAACGTAGCGCAAAGACAAGGCCGTGGCTGGCCCTGTACGCGCTGAATCGACCAAACGTTTGAACGCGGTGGGGGTCTGGTTCAACACCGTCACCCGCTCACGACCCAGCAGCTCGACAAAGGCCTCGACATCTCGGCTGAGGGCCTGCGAAACCACCACCAAGCGACCGCCGTGCAGCAATGCGCCCCACATTTCCCAAACCGAAAAATCAAAAGCGTAGGAGTGAAAGAGCGTCCAGACATCACGCTCATCAAAAGCAAAGTGGCTATGCGTGGCCGCGAACAGGCGTTCCACGTTGTGGTGCGTGATCGTCACGCCCTTGGGTTGTCCCGTAGACCCCGAGGTGTAGATGACGTAGGCCGGGTCTGTGGGTGCCACGGCCACTTCGAGGTCAATTTCTGCTTCATCCCAGGACAGCAGCGCGCTGGCATCGTGGTGGGTGCGGCCTTCGTCGATGGCCAAGCACTCCAGTCCGGGAAGGTCCCATGCTTCGTCAAGGGAATGAGACACCAGCATCAAGCGAACGCCTGCATCCTGCAGCATGAAGGCGGCCCGCTCACGCGGGTAGACCGGGTCCAGTGGCAGGTAGGCCGCACCGGATTTGAGAATGGCCAGAATGCCCAACACCACATCGGCACTTCGTTCGGCGCGCAGGCCCACGATGTGCTCAGAGCCAATGGCGTGCGAGCGCAATCGCCGCGCCAATCGATTGGCTTGGGCATTCAGTCGACCGTAGCTGATCTCGTGGCGTGCGCCCTGGTCATCCACTACGGTGAGCGCGGGTGCGAGTGGTGTGCGGTGCGCTTGACGCTCAAAATGCCGGTGCAAGGGCAGTTTCGGCACGAAGTGCACGGGCCGACGGCCCAACAAGCTGTCACGTTGTTCGGGCGTTAGCCATGGCAACTGGCCAACGCGCTCGTGGCGGTCTTCGGCCAACGCCTGCAGAACCGTTTGCACATGGCCCAACAAGCGCTCGGCCGTTGCATCACTGTAGCGGCGCCGGTCGTATTCCAGGCGCAGCGGCATCGATTCGTCACCATAGGCAATCAAAGCCATGGGGTAACCGGTTTGCCCCACATGGTCGAAGTGGCGATGCGTCCATGCAGGCCCCAACGCCCGCATGCGCGCCGCCAGCGAAAGCTTGTCGAAAACCACCAAGGTGTCAAACAGCGGGTTTTCAGGACTTGCGCCGGCGCAGGCCTGGATACGGACCAGCGGCAAATGCTCGTGCGGCCGCATGGCCAGTTGCTGCGCGCGAATGCAAGCCAGCCAGTCGTCAACCGTCTGCGCCCGGTCCATCTGCACGCGCAGGGGCACCGTGACGATAAACAAGCCGACCCCATCTGCTGACTCGCGCCCAAGTTGGTGGCGCGTGGACCGGGTGCTGCCAAACAACACATCGTCGCGGCCGGAACAGCGGTGCAGCATCAAGGCCCAGGCGGCCTGCAACAGCGTGGCTACCGAAAGCGATGCCGCCTGTGCGCGCTGAACAAGGGCCTGGCTGAGGTTTGCGCTCAAGTTGAGTTGGCGAGCACCAAAGGGCTGGTCGACAGGGCTGCGCGCGACCAAGCCGGCCGGCAACTCCAGGCCCAGCGATGTGGTTCCTCGCACCCCGGCCAAAACGCCACGCCAGTAGGTTTCGGCCGCCTGCGTGGCGGCTCCTTCGCACAGCTCGATGTAGCGCCTGAAAGACATCGGCAAGGGCAAGGAGGGCTCTTTGCGGCCACGAAGAGCGTCGTGGATGTCAAACACTTCGCGCAAGACCACTGGAAAGGATCGTCCATCCAGAATGGCATGGTGGAAGGTCCACAGCACGCTCCAAGCACTGTCACCGACGCGGGCCATGAACAGCCGCATCAAGGGCGCCTTGGCCAAATTGAAGCCTTCAGCACGCTCGGCGGTCGCACGCGCCAACAGGCGCTCGCGCAGGACCTCGGGCTGCGCACCCCGCCAATCCACGCGTGAAACGGGCAGCTCCACCGCATCAAGCACCTCTTGAACCGGCGGCGTTTTCAGCCCTTCCCATCGAAAGCGTGTGCGCAACACCGCATGCCGCTCCATCGCTTGGTACCAGGCGTACACGAACAGGCCCGGGTCCAGTGGCGACAGGATGGTCATGCCGATCTGCTGGACGTCAACGCCTTCGCCAGGCGCGTGACGCAAGGCATGGAAGAGCATGCCGGCTTGGGTCGCCGACAGCGCATAGCTATCAATGACCGTAGCCTGCTGGAAAGGCTGGTCAGCGGAAAATGGCATGAGCAAAAAAACTGATGTCTGGCGGCAAATCAGGAGCCCACGTCGATGGACGACGCCAGGCAAGTTGTTCAGGATAAACGCAAGCGCAACGCCCCACAGCGACGGGGCCCCAAATGAGCGGTCTTCAAGTCACGCAGTGGCGCACCTCGCCGCGCGCGCGGCCATACCCACATGCACGGTCGCACGGTCGCACGGTCCCAGTTCGGTATTACCCCCTACCACTGCGGGCTCTGCGGCGAGAATGGCAGACACAATATTTGTTGTTCCCAACGTAAGCAAACCATTCCTACCTATGAAGACAGTCGCCGTTTTGGGTCTCGGTTATGTCGGCCTTCCTCTGGCCGTTGAATTTGGCAAGCACTATCCAACCATCGGTTTGGATTTGTCTGAGGATAAGGTGGCGGCCTACCGTCGGCATGTTGACCCGACCGGCGAGGTGAGCACAAGCGAGCTTCGCGCGTCCACGCACCTCAAGCCCACCACCAACGCCGCAGCCTTGCGGGACGCCGACTTCGTGGTCGTTGCGGTGCCAACACCAGTTGACGAAGGCCATGTGCCGGACTTTTCACCTTTGATCGGCGCCAGCATCGCCGTCGGCAAAAACCTCAAGCCCGGCGCCATCGTGGTTTATGAAAGCACGGTTTACCCCGGCGCGACGGAGGAAATTTGTATTCCCTTGCTGGAAAAACATTCCGGCCTGAAATGGAAAACCGACTTCTTCGTGGGTTATTCGCCGGAACGTATCAACCCGGGTGACAAAGTTCACACGCTCACACGCATCGTCAAAGTGGTTTCGGGCGATACGCCGCAAACCCTGGAGCAAGTTGCCCAGTTGTACGGCAGCATCATCACGGCCGGCGTTTACAAAGCATCCAGCATCCAGGTGGCCGAGGCGGCCAAAGTCATCGAAAACACACAGCGCGACTTGAATATCGCGCTGGTGAACGAGCTTTCGCTGATCTTCCACCGCATCGGCATCGACACCACCGAGGTGCTGGAAGCGGCTGGAACGAAGTGGAATTTTTTGCCATTTCGACCGGGTTTGGTCGGTGGCCACTGCATCGGTGTTGATCCGTACTACCTGACTCACAAGGCCGAAACGCTGGGCTACCACCCGCAGGTGATCCTGGCCGGCCGTCGCATCAACGACGGCATGGGCAAGTACATCGCCGAGCAAACGGTCAAGCAGATGATTCAGGCGGGTCACACCGTCAAAGGCGCCGATGTCTTGGTTCTGGGACTCACCTTCAAGGAAAACTGTCCCGATCTGCGCAACAGCAAGGTCATCGACGTCATCAACGAACTCAAGTCCTATGGCTGCAAGGTGCATGTGCACGACCCAGTTGCAGAGCCGCAAGAAGCCATCCACGAGTACGGCGTTGAGCTCACACCCTGGGACGCTCTGCCCCGTTCAACAGCCATCGTGGCCGCGGTTTCGCACGATCAGATCACCGCCAAGTCGCCTGAGGAGTTGGGTACCAAATTGGTCCCTGGCGGCATCGTCAGCGACGTGAAATGCAAGCTTGACGCTTCTGCTTTGCGCGCAAGCGGCTTTGGTGTTTGGCGCCTATGAACCCCCTGGATAAGGCATTGAAGTCACTCGCATCACAACCAGCGCAGCGCTGGCTTGTCACCGGCTGTGCCGGGTTCATTGGTTCGCATTTGGTGTCGCACCTGCTGCGCGCCGGGCAGTCGGTGGTGGGACTCGACAATTTCGCAACGGGGCATCGACGCAACCTGGACGAAGTCCGTGACGAAGTTGGGCCAGCGGCGTGGGCGCGGCTGAACTTCATCGAAGGCGACATCGCCGATCCAACCACGTGCGTGCAAGCCTGCGAGGGTGTGGACCGCGTGCTGCACCAAGCGGCTTTGGGTTCAGTCCCAAGGTCTTTGGCTGACCCGCTCACTACCCACCGAGCGAATGCCACGGGCTTTTTGAACATGCTGGTTGCCGCCAAAGAAGCCGGCGTGCGCCGCTTTGTCTATGCGGCTTCCAGCTCGACCTATGGCGACTCACCCGCCCTTCCCAAGGTCGAAGACCGCATCGGCAAACCACTTTCGCCCTATGCGGTCACCAAATACCTGAATGAGCTGTACGCTGATGTTTTCGGACGCTGCTACGGCCTTCAGACCATCGGCTTGCGCTACTTCAACGTCTTTGGGCCCCGACAAGATCCGAACGGTGCTTATGCAGCCGTCATTCCGCGCTGGGTGGCGGCCATGCTGCGCGGCGAAACCTGCGTTATCAACGGTGACGGCGAGACGTCCAGGGACTTCTGCTACATCCGCAATGTCGTTCAAGCCAACATTTTGGCGGCGCTGGCCGATGGAGACCAAGCAGCGCAACAGGTCTACAACATCGCGGTCGGGCAGCGCACAACGCTGAAAGAGCTGCACGCGGCGCTTGCTGCCGAGTTGATGAAGCTGGAACCTGGTCTGCAGGTTTCGCCGCCCCGACACGCCGACTTCAGGGCCGGCGATGTGCGCCACTCGTTGGCAGACATCAGCAAAGCCGCGTCGCGTTTGGGTTACGCGCCAACACACACGGTTGCGCAGGGCATCGCAGAGGCGGTGCCTTGGTATGTCAGCCAAGCCAAGCGGCTGGAGCTTGGCTCAAACTGAGAACGACGAACCACAACCGCAAGTGGTTGTGGCGTTCGGGTTCTTGATGACAAACTGCGCGCCCTGCAGGTCGTCTTTGTAGTCGATTTCGGCGCCGGCCAAATACTGCAGGCTCATGGCGTCGATCAGCAAGGTGACGCCGTTTTTCGCCATCTGCGTATCGTCTTCATTCACAACTTCGTCGAAGGTGAAGCCGTACTGGAAGCCTGAACAGCCGCCACCCTGAACAAAGACCCGCAACTTCAGCTCCGGGTTGCCTTCTTCATCGACCAGCTCTTTCACCTTGGACGCGGCGCTGTCGGTGAAGATCAGCGGGACAGGCATTTCACCCATTTCAGGGCTCGAAATTTCAGCAACAGCGCTCATAAGGGCCTCATCAGAGTTGGGATGGAATTCAATCTCGCTGCAATCAACCTTCGTTGGACGCGGCCAAAGTCAATGCAGGCCGCTCTGGCATTCTCAAAGGTTTGAGCTCGCCATCAATTACCGCGCCGGGGTGCATTTCAAGCAGCTGGTAACTCACATCGCCTTGAATGCGCGCTGTGGGCTGCAACTCCAGCAAACCCGTGCACATCACCGGGCCGATCACTTCACCGACGATGATGACATGGTCTGCATTGACCTTGCCGATCACCCTGGCTTTGGCGCCCACGACCAGCAGACTGGGTGTTTCGCGCGCAGCCATCAGATCGCCGTGCACTTCACCGTCCACGCGCATCCCATCTGAGAAATCAATGGTGCCCTTCAGCACGATGCCTTCGCCAATAAGGCTGCGAATGGGCGGCTGCTTCTTTCGATTCCACGGCATCATCTGGAGGACCTTTCTCTCAAAATTTGTGCGTGTGCGTCGCTCGCACACCCTGCTTGCCGTCAAGCACACGGACCTGCAAAGATCGTAACGTGACTTCTGCAGGATAGACCAAAGAACCCTCGACCCGGGTGTATTGGCGAAGTTTGATGTCGCCACGGGCCATTTCGGTGGCTGCACTGGCCCAAGGCTTGTTGCCCATCACCCCAGTGGCCGACACCTCGTAGCGGCCACTGAAGTCGCCCGGGTCTTTGCCACTTTGCATAACCAGCATTTGGAAGCGCAAATCGCCCGGCTTGTCGACATCGGCGCGCAGACCGCGCACCGCCAGGCCCTCGCCTGCGACGGGAAGCAGGCGCTCAAAAAATGCTACGCTGGTTTTCAGCTCTTGTGATTCAGATTCCAGCTGCCGAACCGTTTGCCCCAGCTTTTCTTGGGCGGCGCGCTCGGCTTTGAGCAGGCTATCTGCGGTATTGGCAACGGACGCGAGCCTTTGGTTTTCACCACGCAAGCGCTCAACTTCAACACGAAGCTCGGCAAGCTCTTCTTTGGCGCCACGATCTAACCCAGCGATGCCTTTCCCAAACTCGAAGGCCCACATCGCCAGTGCGGCTGAAAAGCCCAGCATCAGAGCGGCAACGGCCCAGCGCAAGGGCCACGGCAAATGGCTGCGCACCGTCATTCGCGGCGCGCTGACCGACAGCCTGCGGCGCAACAGCTTCCAACGCATCAAGTTTCTTGGTTTTAGTGCCACAGCCCGGCAAAACGCCGGATTTCGGGCGGGTGGGCGCCCGCAGGCCACCCACCGAAGCGTTTGAGCTTAACGCTTGCTGAACTGCTTGCGGCGACGGGCGCCGTGCAAACCGACCTTTTTACGCTCAACTTCGCGCGCATCGCGCGTCACAAAGCCAGCATGGCTCAACTCAGGCTTCAAAGTCGCGTCATAGTCGATCAGCGCTCGTGTGATGCCGTGCCGAACTGCACCGGCTTGGCCGGATTCGCCGCCGCCGTGCACATTCACCTTGACGTCGAAGGTCTGGGCATTGTTTGTCAGCATCAAGGGCTGCTGAACGATCATGATCGACGTCTGACGGCCGAAGTACTCGTCAACGGGCTTGCCATTGACTTCGATCTTGCCGGTGCCTTTTTTGATCAGCACGCGGGCAACCGAAGACTTGCGGCGGCCGGTTCCGTTATTCCATTGTCCAATCATGGCCGCTCCTTAGATGTCCA
The DNA here is from genome assembly GCA_965249635.1 of Rubrivivax sp. GTDB lineage: Bacteria > Pseudomonadota > Gammaproteobacteria > Burkholderiales > Burkholderiaceae_C > Rubrivivax. Next base: position 3,428,926 of record OZ252249.1, read on the forward strand.
AGCTCTTGGGTTGCTGAGCGGTGTGCGGATGCGTGGCGCCGGCATAAACCTTCAGCTTTTTGATCATCGCGTAACCGAGTGGGCCCTTGGGCAGCATGCCCTTGACAGCCTTTTCGATGGCACGACCCGGATGGCGGGCCTGCATGTCTTTGAACGAGGTTTCGCGGATGCCGCCCGGGTAGCCCGTGTGGCGGTAATACATCTTGTCCGTGGCCTTGGCCCCGGTGACGCGAATTTTCTCGGCGTTGACGATGACGATGAAATCACCGGTATCGACGTGAGGCGTGTAAATGGCCTTGTGCTTGCCGCGCAAACGGAGTGCCACTTCGCTGGCAACACGTCCGAGCACCTTGTCGGTGGCGTCAATCACAAACCACTCGTGCTTCACCTCGGCCGGCTTGGCGCTGAAGGTCTTCATGAGGGTACTTTCAATATCAGAACACCTGAGAAGGCGTTCCGGGTTCAGGGCTCAAAATTGAAGCGCACGGTGTCGGTTCATCGGTGCTGCCTTGTAGGCGGCGGCCTCTCTGAATACCTAACACCACTTGCAATGACTGGTAAGCCCAGACAAGCATGCGCGTCTTCCCGCAGCCCAAGCGAGAAAAGCCCGCCAGTATAGCCCGACTTGCGCCAAAGCGTCCCGTATCGTAGCGACACCCTAAACAGACGCGCCACCCCGCATAGGGTCTCATGAACTACCGGGTAAACCCGTATGATCAAAGCATGAGCACTACGACACGCTTTCCCGACAAACAAGCCGATCCAGATCTTGCTGAGCATCTGCCGGTCGCATTGGCGCCCAAATGGGTTCCCGTCAAACGTTTGGGCGAGCGCGACCGCGAGGCGATTGCGGCGCACCTTCGGAATCTGTCGGTTGACGACCGCTACCTGCGCTTTGGCTACGCCGCTTCTGACGAACAGATCAGCCGATACGTCGATCGCTTGAAGATGGACAGCGACCAACTCATTGGCGTGTTCAATCGCCAATTGCAATTGGTGGCCATGGTCCACTTGGCAGCACCTGCTGCGCACATCGCCAGCCACGAAGCCGAACTTGGCATATCCGTAAGTGCACACTTGCGTGGCAAGGGTTATGGCAAAAGAATGTTCGAACACGCCATGCTGCTGGCCCGCAACCGTGGCGTCACGACGCTGCACATCCACGCCTTATCGGAAAACCGAGTGATGCTGCACTTGGCCCAGTCGGCCGGCGCAACGGTGGAGCGCAACGGCAGCGAGGCCGAAGCGGTCCTGAAACTGCCACCCGGCGACTTTGCAAGTTGGTGGGAAGCTTGGCTGGAGGATCGGGCGGCCAAGCTGGACTACACCTTGAAAAACTGGACCCACGACCAACCCTCTGCAACAACCGCAGCCCACACTGCGCCTGCAGACTTGGGCAGGTAGCGGGTCGGAAGCGGGCCGAAAGCAGAGTCGCAGCCGCAGAGCAAGCTGCGGCGGGAACGGCGGCAAGACTGCAGCCCGAACTCGCGGCGCAACTGGCACAGTCTTACCAGCGTATTTCTGGCACCGGCGGGCGCTTCACGCAGGCCCAATAGGCATCAGCGTAAAGCAGCGTGCGGCTGCCTCGCTGCGTCAATAGCCCAAGCAGGCGAAAGACACGCGGACTTCCGCAGACAACCGCAAGCTAACATTCTTTGCAACCTGCAGCCCTGGCGCGACACGCCATTCAGCAGGTGCCAGACATGCAACAAGCCCTGCCTTGGATCACTGCTCTTGGTGTACTCGTCGTCATCGCCGCCGGCCTGGCTTTTTGGGCCACGCGACCGCGACAGTCATCCAGCCTACCTCTGCCCAACGAATGGGCGGTAGCGCCGCGCGCTATTTTCAGCGTCGATGAGCGTCGCGCCTACCGTCACTTACGGGACGCATTTCCAGGCCACATTGTTCTGGCCAAACTGCCGCTGATTCGTCTGTGCCAGCCCGTCGATCCGAAGGAGATGCGCTACTGGTTTGAACTGCTGGGCAGCGTCCATGTCTCTTACGCCATCTGCACACCGCAAGGGCGCGTACTGGCCGCCATTGACCTGGACGGCGAACGACCCGCCTCGCGGCGCACCCAGCAAATCAAACAAGGCGTGTTGTCGACGTGCCGAATTCGCCACCTGCGCTGCACCATTGAACACCTGCCTTCGGCGCAAGAGTTGCAGCGCCTGTTGCCGCCCGCCAGCCCCACCATGGGCTCGGCCGAAGCGCAGATGCCGGTACAGGTGCCCGTGCCCATACCAAGCCTCGGTACCCACCGCTGCGCAGCAGCGCTCGGCAGACGTTTTTCCGCAAAGCCGTGACGAAACCCGCGCAGTGATGCCAATCACCCTGACCAGTCGCGATCTCGACTTGGGAGCGACCAGCGCAGACGCTCCGAGCAGTTTTTTCCCTGACGCGACACGTTCGCGCGCTCCCGAAGCACCTTCGCGCCTGGACCCAATACTCCCGGCCCGCCGCGCGGCCGCCCATGGAAGCGATGCCGGCGTCAGCCACGAGCGGTTTGGCACCGGCGCCTACAGCCAGCTCAGCGCCGAACAAGCCGGCTGACTCCAAGCTGCGTAAAGAGCGCAAGGCCTTGTGGCAAGACTCCGGCTTGTTCCAGGACTCGTTTTTCGGCATCGACAATTTGCGCGATGCCGGACCGCCCAGCAACTTCGGCAGCTTGCTGGCCGAGAGCGCGCGTGGCCGCAGCGCCACGCCAAACCCACAGATATCGGCTGACCCCAGCCAAGGCATGTTGGAATCCGAGCGCGCCAAACTGAAGCAGCAAGGCAAACGTTGACCCGCTCAAGCGACCTGACCGCCCCGCACGAACCCTTACCCAATCAAACCCCTTTTGCCGGCCTGACACCTGATGTGGTGCTCGACGCGCTGGAGGCCGTGGGCCTGCGCGGCGATGGGCGGCTCACACAGCTCAACTCCTTCGAGAACCGTGTCTTCCAGGTGATGCTGGAAGACGGCCAGGCGGTGGTCACCAAGTTCTATCGGCCCAACCGCTGGAGCGACGAGCAAATCGCCGAAGAGCATGCGTTTTCACGCGAGGCGCAAGCTGAAGACATTCCGGTGGTGGCGCCATTGGATTTGCAAGAGCCTCATCCTGGTGGCAAAGCCACCCTGAGTCCAGCCGCGCCGCGCAGCTTGGCGGCATGGAGCAGCGAGGCTGGGCTGTGGCGCTTTGCCGTGTGGCCGCGCCGGGCCGGACGCACACCGGAGCTCGAAGACGAAGCGGTGCTGCAACGTTTGGGCAGTTGTTTGGCACGCTTGCACACGGTGGGCGCACGCACTTCGTTCTCCCACCGACACACGCTCGACATTGAAGCCGATGCCCAGGCAGCATTGAGCCTCATCGAATCCCTGCAACTCGTGCCGCCCGACCAAGAGGCGGCATTTTCGTCGGCGGGCCAATTGGCGCTCGGTTTCATCGCTACGCGCATCAAGGGCATCCATGCGACAAGCCTGCGTTTGCACGGCGACTGCCACCCCGGCAACTTGTTGTGGCGCGACGATCAACCCAACCTGGTTGATCTGGACGACGCCTGCAACGGTCCGGCAGTGCAGGACCTGTGGATGCTCTTGTCAGGCGAGCCCAGCGAGGCGCAGCGGCAACTGCGTGCCTTGCTGCAAGGCTACGAACAGATTCGACCCTTTGACGACCGAGAGCTCCAGCTCATCGACGCCTTGCGCCTGTGCCGCATGTTGCGCCACAACGCCTGGGTGGCCAGGCGTTGGGACGACCCTGCATTCCCGCGCGCGTATCCTGATTTCGGAAGTTCAAGCTACTGGGCGCAGCAAGCGATGCAACTGCGCGAACAGGTCGCTCAAGCCACCAACAATTGATTCACGCGCTGCACATACGCAGCCGGGTCTTCAAGCTGCCCACCTTCGGCCAACAGCGCTTGGTCGAACAAGATCTGGGCCAAGTCATCGAAGCGCTCTGAAGCTTCCAGCTTCTTGAGCAGCGGATGCTGCGGGTTCACTTCCAGAATCGGCTTCGAAGCCGGCGCCTGCTGGCCCGCCTGCTTGAGCATGCGCGACAGGTGCGAACTCATGTCGCCGTCTTCGACGACGATGCAAGCGGGCGAATCGACCAAGCGCGACGTCGCGCGCACATCTTTGGCGCGCTCGGCCAGCGTGGTCTTCAAGCGCTCCAGCACCGGCTTGAAAGCTTCTGCCGCTTCTTCAGCCTGTTTTTTCTCAGCCTCGTCTTGCAAGCTGCCCAAGTCGATAGCACCCTTGGCCACGCTTTGCAGTGACTTGCCTTCCACTTCGTAGAGGTGCGACAGCATCCACTCGTCCACCCGGTCGGTGAGCAGCAGCACCTCAATGCCCTTCTTGCGGAAAATCTCCAACTGCGGGCTCTTCTTCGCGGCGGCCACGGTATCGGCAGTGACGTAATAAATCGCGTCCTGCCCGTCTTTCATGCGGCCGATGTAGTCCGCAAACGAGACCCCCTCATCGGCGTCGGTTGATGCAAAACGCAGCAGCTTGGACAGGCGTTCCTGGTTGGCGTGGTCTTCACCGACGCCCTCTTTGAGCACCGCACCAAACTCTTTCCAAAAGCTGGCGTACTGCTCTTTGTGGTTTTCCGCGAGGTCTTCCAGCATGCTCAAGACACGCTTGGTTGAACCTTCGCGAATGGCTTTGACATCGCGACTTTCCTGCAGCAGTTCGCGGCTGACGTTGAGCGGCAGGTCCGCCGAATCGATCACACCCTTCACAAAGCGCAGATAGACGGGCATCAGCGCCTCAGCGTCATCCATGATGAACACGCGTTTGACGTACAGCTTCACGCCGCCGCGCTTGTCGCGGTTCCACAGGTCCATGGGCGCTGCAGCTGGCACATACAGCAATTGGGTGTATTCGCTGCGGCCTTCAACACGGTTATGCGTATAGGCCAGTGGATCCTTCTGGTCGTAGCTGATCTGCTTGTAAAACTCGTGGTACTCGGCCTCAGTGACGTCAGCCTTGGGCCTTGCCCACAGCGCAGCGGCCTTGTTGACGGTCTGCCATTCGTCGGTCAGCACCTGTTCCTGTTTGTCGGCGTTCCATTCCTCTTTTTGCATGAGGATGGGCAGAGAAATGTGGTCGCTGTACTTGCTGATGATCGCGCGCAGCTTCCAGCTCCGCAAAAATTCGTCTTCTTCAGCACGCAAGTGCAAGATGACGTCGGTGCCGCGCGCTTCGCGGGTGATGGTTTCCGTCTCGAAGGCGCCCGAGCCATCACTGATCCAGCGTACGCCTTGATCGGCGCTCAAACCGGCCCGGCGGGTTTCAACGCTGATGCGGTCGGCCACGATGAAGCCCGAATAAAAACCGACGCCGAATTGGCCGATGAGGCTGGCGTCTTTTTTCTGCTCGCCGCCCAGCTTGGCCATGAATTCGCGCGTGCCACTCTTGGCGATGGTGCCCAGGTGTGCGACAGCCTCTTCAGCACTCATGCCGATGCCGTTGTCGCGGATGGTGAGTGTGCGAGCCTCGCTGTCCACCCACACGCGCACTTCCAGCGACGCCTGGTCTTCGAGCAGCGCGGGTTTGTCCAGGGCCTCGAAGCGCAGCTTGTCGCACGCGTCGGAGGCGTTGGAGATCAACTCACGCAGAAAGATCTCTTTGTTCGAGTAGAGGGAGTGCGTCACCAGATGCAGGATCTGCTGCACTTCGGCTTGAAAGGAGTGGGTGGTTTTGGTCATCGAAGGGTTCTCACACGGGATACGGGGTCAACACGGACGGAATTGACGACAAGTCCGCAAATGGGGCTCAACCCACGATTTTCAACCAAAGCTGGAGCGTCCTCGCAACTGGAAACTGAAAGCCGACACGGGCCGCTCGAGCTGGCAGATGCGGGAATAACCTGAACCGTAAAGTGGTTTCAAGACGATACAAAGCGGTCATGAATGCCGCCACAGACGAATCAAGCCTGGGGGTCAGCCCCAACCCCGCCGGCTCCGGCGCCAGCGTGGACCAAGTACCTGCACGGACTTCCGCCCTGGACATCGAACTGCGGCCTTTGAGTTGGGCGGACCCTTGGCGTTGGCTGGCCCTGGGCTGGCAGGATTACCGGCGCAGCCCGGGCATCGGACTCTTTTACGGCGTGGTGTTTGTGGTGATGGGTTGGGCCATCGCCAAGGTGTTTGAGCATGCACCGCCCTACACGCTGGCACTGTCTGGCGGCTTTTTGCTGGTAGGGCCTTTTTTATGCCTGGGCATCTACCGCGTGAGCCAACGCCTGGAGCAAGGCGTGAAACCTGAGATTTCCGATTCCGTCCTTGCTTGGCAGGCCAAGGTCAGCCAGCTGGGCATCTTCGGTTTTGTCCTGCTCGTCTTGGAAATGCTGTGGGCCCGGGCCACCTTGGTGGTCTTTGCCGTCACGTTTGACGGCATGCCCGACTTCAAGGGCTCACTGCTGGCCCTTTTGGACCCGGAGAACATGACCTTTATCGTGGCTTGGTCAGCACTGGGCGCGCTGTTTGCGGGCTTGATCTTTGCATTCACTGTCGTATCGATGCCGATGATTCTGGACCGCAAGACGGACGCCATCACGGCGGCCTTGACCAGCTTTCGCTTGGTCCTGACACAACCGGGCGTGATGCTGTTGTGGGGGGTGTTGATCGCCGCCATCACCTTCGCGGCGATGGTGCCGGCGTTTGCGGGCCTCTTGGTGGCAGGCCCGGTGATCGGCCACGCCAGCTGGCATGCGTACCGGTCAGCTGTCAGCTCGGAAGCGACGGCGCCATCAGATTGAGCGAGCTTCGTGAACCGTGCGCGGCTTTTTCCTCTCCACAATGCGCGCAGGGTTTCCAACGGCTACGGCGCCAGCCGGAACCGGTCGAATCACCACGGCGTTGGCGCCAATTTGAGCGCCATCACCGATGGTGACTTTGCCCAGAATCTTGGCGCCTGCGCCAATGTTCACGTTTTTCCCCAGGATCGGCGCGTCCAAGGGCGCGTCCAGATTCTTGTTTCCCAAGGTCACACCCTGGCGCAGGATGCACCCGTCGCCGATGACGGAATGCCCGTGAACCACGATGTCACCTTGGTGTTCGATGACCACCCTGCGGCCCACCACAGCGGTGTAAGGAAGCTCAATGCCGTAGTGGTTACGCACATAACGAAACATTGAGCGGTAAACAAACGACATGGGTGCGCGCAGGAACTTTGAACGAATGCCCATGCGCCAAATGCCGAAGCGGTAGGCGGCCAAAGCCCGAAAGCCTGGTTTCGTCCAATCGCGTTCATTGGCATTGAAGTCTTCGCGAATCAACTGCCAGAGGCCTGGAATTTCGGGGACTACGGCACTTATCCGCTCTGCTTGTGTTTCCCCCATGGCGCGCATGGTCAAGCGCCGTGCTTCGACCAAGGCCGGACTGGGCTTATCGGAGCAAATGGCGGGTGAATCCAACGTCTTAGGCATGTATGCATGTCGCTGTTTTTAACGGAGAGGCTGACCAAGGCCACTGCGGTCAGCAAGTCGTGACTGTCTGAGCTTCTGCGGTATTCTGAAATACCCGCCCATGGGCGATCCCTGAAGAAACCCCTATTTATCGGCCGGGCTTAGGATGCTGGCACCAATTCGATAGAGCCGATAGAGATACCAACATGCAGACCTCCGAGCTCGCATCCTTAGCAATTGCGGCGCGCACCGATGCCGACTGGCTGGCCGCGCACTGGATGCCTTATACGGCCAACCGCGATTTCAAGTCACAACCGCGTTTGTTTACGGCAGCCAAAGGCGCCTACCTGACAACCCACGACGGGCGTCAAGTTTTCGACAGCCTCTCCGCCCTGTGGTGCTCCGGTCTCGGGCACGGCCGCAAAGAGATTGCCAAGGCCGTGGGGCACCAAGCCGAAACGCTGGACTATTCGCCGGCGTTCCAGTTCGGCCACCCGCTCTCGTTTGAGCTGGCGAACAAGATCGTTGAACACATGCCGGCGGGCCTCAATCGGGTCTTCTTCACAGCCTCAGGGTCGGAGGCCGCAGACACATCGCTGAAGATGGCGCGCGCCTATTGGCGATTGAAAGGCCAAGGCGGCAAAACCCGCTTCATCGGACGCCTCAAGGGCTATCACGGCGTCAACTTTGGCGGCATTTCCGTCGGGGGCCTGCCCGCCAATCGCAAGATGTTTGGCCAGGGTGTGGAAGCCGACCACTTGCACCACACCCAGCCGCCCAACGGCAGTTTCTACCGTGGCATGCCGCCGCAGGGCAAAGAACTGGCTGACGAACTCTTGACGCTCATCGGCTTGCATGATGCCTCCAACATCGCGGCAGTCATCGTCGAGCCGTTTTCGGGGTCGGCCGGTGTCGTGGTTCCGCCCGTGGGCTATCTGCAGCGGCTGCGCGAGATCTGCACGGCGCACAACATCTTGCTGATTTTCGATGAGGTCATCACAGGTTTTGGTCGCTGCGGGGCATGGACAGGCGCCGAGGCCTTTGGCGTGACACCCGACATTCTCAATATCGCCAAACAAGTGACAAACGGCGTCCAGCCGCTGGGTGCGGTGGTGGCCCGTCAGGACATCTACGACACTTTCATGTCGGCGGGCGGGCCCGACTACATGCTCGAATTCGCGCACGGCTACACCTACTCTGCACACCCCGTGGCCTGTGCGGCGGCCTTGGCGAGCATCGATTTGCTGGAGCGTGAAAACACCATGCAGCAGGTCCAAGCATTGGCTCCGCAATTCGAAACGGCAGTGCACAGCCTGAAGGGCGCGCGCCACGTTGGGGACATTCGCAACTTTGGCCTGGCCGCAGGCATCACCTTGCTCCCCGTGCCCGGCGAACCCGCAAAGCGGCCTTACGAGCTGTCCATGCAGATGCTGAAAAAGGGCTTCTACGTGCGCTACAGCGGTGACACCATCGCGCTAGCGCCGCCCTTCATCAGCAAACCCAGTGAAATCGACCGCTTGGTAGATGCACTGGGCGAGAGCTTGAACGCTTTGGCCTGACGCCTTCGAATTCGAGCCCTGCCCCCAGAATTTTCAAACGCAGCCTGGGAACTTGCAGGTCATGACCCGGCCATCGCCCAGCATGTGCGAGCCGCCTGACAAACCGCGGTTGATGACGCGGGTGACCCAGGTGTTCATGATGTCTGCGTCCCAGCCGTTTATCCAATCTGCATGGCCAGACGAACCCGCCGGCGCGGCGTTGTTGTCGCTGGACAAGCGCCAGGTCGAGCTGTCGCCGTAGCTCGTCTGGTATTCCACGCCGATGGTCAGCTCAGGTGTCGGCACAGGGTGAGTGCTCGGGCAACGGCCTCCTGACGGATAAGCCACATGGCTTTTGTTGTCCGGTGCCGAGAGATTGACGCCGTCCCAGCACTGCGGGAAGACAACCCGCATGACGACGGTGCCCGAGCAAGTGGGGATAAAGCTCTGTGTCGGTCCGTCATTGCAGGCATACATCACTTGGCTTTGCGCCACTCGGCTGCTGCTGGCGCCCGCGATCATGCGCAAGCCTTTTGGCCAAGGCTTGATCGCCGAATCTGAGATGCCGTTGTAGCCGGTCTTGTAGTAGACGTGAATGATGCTCGGCGCCAGCGGTCGCCCGTTGCGCGTGTCGATCATTGAAGGCACCCAATAGGACGACCGGTTCAAGGTGCCGCCTCGGCAACTGCCACCGCCGCTGCTGCCGATAGTTTGGGCCGTACTGTCGAAGCGCGTGCTGGTGTTGCCGAAGTAGGTGTGCAAATGCGCCGCTCCTTCGACACCGGGGAAGACCAGCGCGTCGTCAAAGTTCATGTGGCTGAACTGACAAACGTTTCTGAAGGCGCCAATGCCACCGGCGTCACCGTATGGCATCTCGCCTGTGGTGGCGATGTCCAGGGTGTTGGAACCAGGCCGTGGCGCTGGGATTAACGACCTGTCCACCGCCGGCAGCGCACTGGTCGCCACCGGAGCTGGAGCTGGAGCTGGTGCCGGTGCCGGTGCCGGTGCTGCCGTTACCCTCGCAAATATCAAGCGGTCCAGATCAGCCGACGACGCATCCGTGTTCTCGCGCTGGATCCGAATGACCGAGCGCCCAGCCGGCAAGCTCACGCGAGCGACCGTCGTTTGAACAAAGTTGGCCCATCCGCCGGTTGCTTCGAACGACAACGGCTGGCTGCGCTGGCCATTGACGAGCAAAGCCAAGTTGCCTTTGGTGGCGCCGCCATTGGCATACCGCAGCAGCAGGTCAAAGCTGCCGCCCGTGCCTGCGTTGACCGTCACTTGCATAAACGCGCCCGGTACGTGCATCCAGCCAACGGCCTTCGCACCCGAAGCCGCACTGGCAGCCAAGACCCGCGCTCCGCCGCCCAAGGTGCCCGCTTCAGCCTCGATCCAGCCACCAACAGGGCGCACGGCCACGCGGGCGGCCAAGGCTTGCATGCGCGCATCGGCGGCCAGGGCCTGTTGATCAGCCGTGGTGCTTTGTCCAACGGCGGGGCTGTCAATCAGGAAAACTGGCTCTGTGGCGTCGCCCTGAACTTCTGCGGTTGGAGCGAAGCCTTCTGGCGTGGGCACCACCAGTTGACCTTCAGCAATGGTGGCCGTTGAACCTGAACCTTCTACAGCGCCTGCTGCACTCGACTGATCTTGCTCATTCGCTGCCGAGGACGTGGCGGCCACCGAGCCGGCATCGTCACTGCTCTCAGCGGGCTGCTTGTCGGCTCCACCGCAAGCCAATAGCAGGCTGCAGGCCAACGCTGCAGGTGTCAACCGCAGGAAACGCCGACCACAGGCGCGCGGATCGAACCGGTATTTCTTGTCCATGGGAACTCCATCTCAACGACGTCCGGGGTTCAAGACCCCTTTTTCGAAGGCACGGGTAAGGTGCCGGCGGGTGGCTCTCAATCGGAGCGCATGGACGGACAGTACGGAGTTCTGGAGACGAGGTCGGTAAAGTGATGTGAGCGCACGCAAATCTTCTGATATGCAGATTTACATGTATTTTCGTGGGCTATTGCTCGTTTAATGCTCGCAAACCCTCTGGTTGCGAGACTTCCGTCACGACTTCGGCCGGATTCTTGGACCGCGCACGGTTACGAGATCACCCAGTCGCTTGCAGCTGACACAGGATGGCCTGCGTTTGTGTCAGAGACGAAGGGTCAGGCGACTTCGAGCTCAAAAACGCTTACGGCGTGCAGCAGGCGCTGAGCTTGCTGTTCGAGCAGCGCTGTGGCCGCGGCGCTTTGCTCCACCAGCGCTGCATTGCTTTGGGTTGAATGCTCAACGTGGGCCACTGCGGAATTGACCGATGCGATGCCTTGGTTCTGCTCAATCGTCGCAGCGCTGATGTCGCCCATCAATCGGTGCAATTCGTGGACGCGGTCTTGCAGGTCCTGCATGGTGTTGCCCGCCGATGACACGATATGCGACCCATCGGCCACCGCTTTGACACTCGTGTCGATCAGGCCTTTGATTTCTTTGGCAGCGGCTGCACTGCGCTGCGCCAAGCCGCGCACCTCCGCGGCCACCACAGCAAAGCCGCGGCCCTGCTCACCAGCGCGCGCTGCTTCTACCGCAGCGTTGAGCGCCAGGATGTTGGTCTGCAAAGCGATGCCATCGATGACACCGGTTATTTCAGCGATACGGCGGCTGGATTCTTGAATGTCTTCCATCGTACCGACCACCCGGTTGACGGCTTCGCCGCCCCGCGACGCAACCTCACTGGCGCCAGCCGCCAGCGCACTGGCGGCACGCGCGCTATCCGCGGTGTCCTGCACGCCGCCTCCCACCTCCGCCATGCTGGATGAGGTTTGTTGCAACTGCTGCGCCTGGTGCTCGGTGCGTTGAGCCAGGTCCTGATTGGCACCGCGAATTTGGTGGCTGCCCGTTGCCACGAGATTGGCGCCTTCGCGGATGGCGGTCACGGCTTGCACAAGCCCGTCTCGCATGCGCAGCATGGACGCTGCCACGCTGCCAGCGGGCACGTGCTGGGCCTGAAACGCCGCATGCAATTGACCGTGCGCGATGCGCGCCGCGAACGCGGACAGCTCATGCGGTTCCGCGCCCAGCGCCAGCAGCAAGCGTCTGGCAAAGGGCAGGCCAAAGCCCAAAACCAGGCTCACGCTCAAGCCAAACAACACGGGAGTTGACCAGCGCGCACGCTCCACCATGGTTTCGCGATGCTGAAAAGCGGCTTCAGCATCGGCTTCAACCAGAGCACTGAGATTTTCAAGGCTCTCTTCCAAAGCCTTGAAGTCGGCTTCGAATGCGGGCCGCATCGAACGCGCGGTGTCGCCGTCCTTCAGCGCTGCTTCGACCAAAAACTGCGCACCGGCGATGTAGCGGGTGACCACGGGATCCACTTCACGCACGGCCTGGCGCACCGCGGCGTCTGGAGTGATATCGCCCACACGCTTCAAAGAGGACTCCAAAGTGCTGCGGAACTCTTTGAACTCTTTCAAGATGCCCTGCTTTTCTTGAGCAGGCGCCTGCGGCCCGGCCAGCAGCGCAGACAAGGCCGTCGAGCGCAAGCCGTCATGCATCATGTCCACCAGGCCAGCGGCGCGCGCAACCTGAACCGACGACAAGAGATGGGCGCTGACCACAGCAGACTGCTGGGCCTGCCACATGGAAAAGGCGCCGCCCAGTAAAGAGCCGAACGCGGCCAAGGCAGTAAAAAGAAGAACGCTGCTGCGAATAGAAAGGCTGTTCATCAAGGCCATGTACTTTTTCTCTCGACACCGAAATGCCCTTCAAGCTTTGACGCCGTGCTGCGCCCCAAGCTCTCGTCCGGGCGTTGCCGCAACTGCAGCCGCCCAGCGCAACCAACACTTTAGGGACCAATCAGCTGCTCAAAGCCGAGGATCTGAGGCCTTGAGGCATTGCAATTTCAGGCCCCGGACTGGATGGTTTTTGACAGGGCGCAGTGGTAGCGCACTGGTGGCGCGCTGGGGGAGCAGCGCTGGGGAAGCGCCGGGGACGTTTAGGCAGGCCGCTCCAGACCGGCCGGCATCGCCTGCGCCACACTCTGGCCCCGTGAAGACCTCGCCAAAGCCCCATTCAGCAAGCCGCCGCCGCCCCTTGCAGGCCGCACTTGATCTCCAGCGCAAGGCCCATCTGGCGCAGCCCATGCCCAGCTTGGGCGAGCGCAAACAGGATTTGCGCCAGCTGCTGCGGTTTGTTCTGGATCACCGGCAAAGGATCTGCGAAGCCATCAGTGCCGACTACGGGCACCGCTCTCATCACGAGACGCTGCTGATGGAAATCATGCCGGTTGTCAGCGACATCAAAGCCACACTCAAGCAGTTGAGCGGCTGGATGAAGCCGCAGAAGCGCGACATTGACCGGCGGCTGTTTGGCTTGGCACACAACCGCGTGATTCCTCAGCCCTTGGGCGTGGTGGGCGTCATCGTGCCTTGGAACTTCCCCATCAATTTGAGCTTTTTGCCGCTGGTGGCCATTTTTGCGGCCGGCAACCGCGCCATGGTGAAGTTCAGTGAACACTCACCTCACCTCACCCACTTCTTGGCCGAAACACTGCCAAGCTACTTCCCGCCAGACAAGCTTCAAGTGTTCGCCGAGACCGGCGGCGTCGGCCCCGAATTTTCCGCGCTGCCCTTTGACCACCTGCTGTTTACAGGCTCCAGCCAGACTGGCCGGGCCGTGATGGCTGCTGCCGCCGCCAACCTGTGCCCGGTGACTCTGGAGCTGGGTGGTAAGTCACCGGCCATTGTTTGCGATGGGTTCCCGCTGCGCACGGCGGCCGAGCGCATCCTTTACGTGAAGTGTCTCAACGCCGGGCAGGTGTGCACCACCGTCGACCATGTCTTCGTGCCCGAGCAGCAGCTTGATGAATTCGTTGAGCTGGCTTTGAACATCATTCCGCAGCGCTACGCCAGCCTGGACTCAGACGACTACACCTCGATCATCAGCCGCGCCGCGTTTGACCGCCTTTTGGCCGCTATGGACGAAGCCCGGGCCCTGGGCGCGCAGCTCGTTCCGCTGCTGCCGGGCAAAGCTGTGGACCGCAAGCGGCGGCGCATCGCCCCGCATGTGCTGCTGAATGCGCCCAAGCAGTGCGCCCTGATGGCTCAAGAAATCTTCGGGCCTATCTTGCCCGTCATCGGCTACCGAACATTGGACGAGGTGGTGGCCCAGGTGCAGGGTGGCCCACGGCCCTTGGCGCTGTACCCCTTCAGCTACAAGCCCAAGCAGATTGACGACTTGGTTGCGCAGCTCATGTCCGGCGGCGTTTCAGTCAATGATGCTTTGCTGCATGTGGGCCAGCACGATCTGCCCTTCGGCGGTGTCGGTGCATCAGGCATGGGGCACTATCACGGCCGCGAAGGTTTTGAGAATTTCTCCAAGCTGCGGCCGGTGTTCCACCAGGCGCGCTTGTCGAGCGTCAGCTTGCTGGCGCCGCCTTACGGCCCGTTGGTGGATCGCATGCTGGGCCTGCTGCTGCGCTGAAGCGCCAAGCCCAGCCAACGGCCCCAGCGTTCTGCCGCGGCCCTAACTGGGGCATCACCTGCGGTGTCAACTGCGGCGCCCACGGCATCGGCGACCCCTGTGGGCCGCCAGGCCAGATTGGCAAGCTCACCGCGCACCCAAGGCTCCACGACCAAGCGGTGCCCTGGCGCCAGCGTCAGGCTATCCCCCGGCCGCAGCAGTCGGTCTTTGGCTTCGCCATCCACCGTGACCCACAGGGCGGCACCCTGTACACACAAATTTCCGTGCGCCCGCACCCGCAGGCTGGCAGCCGACAGAAGCGCCAAGCCTTGCTTGCGCCGCGACAAAGTGGCAATGGGTTTCAAGAGGATCTCCAACACCTTCCGCCAGGAAGCTTGTTTTGCATCTTCGCCAGCGGTGCCACGGCGGTCCAATGAGCTTGGGGGCGTCCATTGATACCATAGCCGCATGAATAACCATCGCCGACGGCCGCTGCGACTGGACAGCCTGCGCACCTTTGAAGCCGTGGCGCGTTGCCGCTCTTTCAGCGCCGCAGCCGCTGAACTCAGCCTCACACAACCGGCTGTGAGCCGACAGATCAAAAGTCTGGAGGAAGAACTGGGTGCCACGCTGTTCAGCCGAGGCACGCGCCACGTCGACATCACAGAAGCGGGCACGCTGCTGCAGCAAGCAGCGCTACCGCTGCTGGAGAGCCTGGACCTCGCGGTGCGCAGCATTCGGCAGCGCAAGGGGCGCCGCCAGGTGTCGCTTTCAACCTTTGCTTCATTCGCCACGCTGTGGCTGCTGCCGCGCTTGGCCGACTTTCAGGCCGAGCACACCGACATCGACATCCGCATTTCGGCGCAGGACCGCTTGCTGGACCCCGACGACCCCGACCATGATTTGCTGCTGCGCTTTGGCATGCCGGGCATCGCACCACCCCACGCCGAGCGCTTGTTTGGCGAAGTTTTGACGCCCGTGGCCAGCCCGATGTTGATGGCGCAGGCGCGCAGCGGCCAGGCACCGCCTTTGCGCCAAGCCAGTGACCTGGCTGCGCACACCCTGCTGGAAGAAGACGCCCATCAGCCAGCCTCTGCCATTCTGAGCTGGCGCCATTGGCTGGCCAGCCGCAAGCTGGGCAGTTTGGAGCCCCGTCGTTGGGTCTATCTGAACTACACCCACCAGCAGGTTCAAGCCGCGCTGGCCGGCCAAGGCATCGCTTTGGCGCGCATGGGTTTGGTACACGAACCGCTGGAACGCGGTGAGTTGATCGAACCCTTTGGTGTCGCGGGTCGCTTGGCTTCTCCCACGGGTTATTGGCTGGTCCCCAGCTTGCATGCCCGTTTGCGGCCCGAGCTGCGGGCGGCGATCGCCTGGATTCAGGCGCAGGCAGCGATCACGCGGGCGGCCATGGGCGAGCCTTCGATTGATAACTCTACATCATGAGTGTCATTCGCACTGTTCACCAATGGGCACTGAACTTGCTGCTTCCTCCACGTAGGATTCAGAGCCAACATTCAGGCCAAGGGAGCCCGATATGCAATTGATCATCGGCAACAAGAACTATTCGTCGTGGTCCATGCGCCCTTGGGTGCTGATGCGCCACTTCGGCATTCGCTTCAAAGAGGTGATGCTGCGTTTTGACGGCTTTGACGCCGATTCGGTTTTCAAACAACGCATCGGTGCAATCTCGGCGGCGGGGCGCGTGCCGGTGCTGATTGACGGCGACGGTCTCGTCGTCTGGGATTCATTGGCCATCGCGGAAACCTTGGCCGAGCGCTTCCCGTCCTTGGCGCTGTGGCCACAAGATGCCCAAGAACGCGCCCACGCTCGCAGCTACTGCGCCGAAATGCACAGCGGTTTTTCCAGCCTGCGCAGCCACTGCCCGATGAATATCGAAGCCTCGCTGCCCGAAGTCGGGCAGCGGGTTCTGAAGGAACACCCGGGGGTCAAAACCGACCTGGCCCGCATCGAACAAATGTGGACGCAGGCGCTGAACGACAGTGGCGGGCCTTTCCTGTTTGGCCCCTTCGGCATCGTCGACGCCTACTTCGCGCCGGTCACCTTCCGAATCACGACCTACGGGCTGCCCGTTTCACCCATCGTGGCTGCTTATGTCGAGCGCGTTCAGAAGACGGCGGCTGTGCGGGCCTGGGTTGAAGAAGCGATCGCCGAGAAAGACTTCATCGCCTTCGACGAGCCCTACCGCAAGGCGAAGTGATGGGTGGCGCAGCGGCCCCGGCCGCGCAGTGGCACGTGCCTCAGTTCTTCCAGCGGTCTTGTGCGGCCAGCCCGGCAGGCGTGCGCAACTGAGCGGCGGCGGCCGCGTCATCCAGGAGATGAGCCTTCCACCATGTGGCAGTGATGCGGGCAATCAGGGCCTGGTGCCGGGCTTCGCGCTCCGTGGCCATGGCTTCGCGCCGCGCAGTTACCGCCGCCGCAGCCGGTGAATCAACCGCGGCCGCCGCTGCGGCGGCTGCCAGCGCCGCTTGGCGGCGGGCCGATTGGCCACCAAAAGTCATGTGGTCCGCCCCATCCAGCCACAACATCGCGCGCTGGCCTGGGGGCAGCGCTTCGAACACACTGGCTCTGGCCTCGCCGCTCTTGGTGCCGGCCAAGGGGTCGCCGTCCAAGGAGCCCGTTACCGCAAGGAACGGCCGGGTCACGCTGACAAAGGGTGCACTGACCGCATCGCCCCGTGGCATCGAGGGGCTGAGCGCGAGAAAGGCCTTGGGGCGGCTGTCCGACAAGTCGGCCGCCGCCGCAAAGCGCTGGCCTGCCATCGCCTGCACCGTCCAGGCGCCAAAAGAGTGCCCCGCCAAACCGAGCGCATCAATGCGCAGTTGTGCCAAGGGCGAGTCTTGTTTGGACGGCGCACGCGCAATTTCGTCGATCACAAAGCGCAAGTCGCGCACCCGTGCGACAAGTTGCTCGCCGCTTGCGGCCTCGCGCAGGGCGTCGATGCCGCCGTCGCGCAGCACCTCCACATCGCTACCGGGGTGCTGTACATGAATGACAGCGATGCCCTGCGAACGCCAAGCCTCGCCCCACACATCCGAGCCTTGGCGCGCGCCACCCAAGCCGTGCGAAAACAGCACCACAGGCCAAGGGCCTTGACCTGTGGGCAAACGAAGCAATACCGGAATGTCTCGGTTGCGCGAGGTGTCGCGCAGGCTCATCAAGCGCGCGCCACTGGTTTGAGCCGCGGCAATCAAGGGCACCACGCCCAGGCTCAATCCAGCCCATGCCTTCAGGCAAAAACGGCGCTCTTCAAAACCAGAAACCATCACAGCGATCCTCTCGTGCAGGCGCGCAGCAAACCAGCACGCTCAAACCCTGGATGATCGGCTGAATCGCCGCCGCGCCGCGGGCGTCAATCTCCCGATATCGCGGGCAACTTAGGGCGTACTTGGGCGCTTCAGGCGCGCGCTGCAGCCTCGCGCCGCACTTGTTCGCAAGCCAGCAGGATGCGCTCGGGCGTGGCCGGTGCGTCCATGACCACGGGCACCTTTTGGTCACCCACGGCGCCCACCGCGTCCTTCAAGGCAAAAAAGGCCGATAGCGCCAGCATCAGCGGCGGCTCACCGGTGGCTTTGCTGCGGTTGGGCGTGGCTTTGAGGTTTTGATTATCGAACAGGCGCACATTGAAATGTTCGGGCACGTCGCTGGCGACCGGAATTTTGTAGGTGCTGGGTCCGTGCGTGAGCAGCTTGCCCTTCTTGTCCCACAGGCACTCTTCCATCGTCAACCAACCCATACCCTGGATGTAGGCGCCTTCCACCTGCCCACGGTCGATGGCTGGGTTGATGCTGCGGCCCACGTCGTGCACGATGTCCACGGCCTTGAGCCACCACTCGCCGGTGAGCGTGTCGATTTCCACTTCACTGACGGCCGCACCGTAGCAGTAGTAGTAGAAGGCGCGGCCCTTGAGCGCGATGTTGTCGTAGCCGATTTCCGGCGTGCGGTAGAAGCCTGCCACCGACAGCCCCACGCGGTCCAGCCACGCCTGTTTGGCCAAGTCTTTCCAACCCAGGGTTTTGCCACCGCCGGTGGCCACGCCACCAGCGAAGACCACGTCTTCAGGCTTGCAGCCCAGCTTGGCCGCCGCCACGGGCGCCAAACGCGCGCGCAACTGATCGCAAGCATTGTTGATGGCGGCGCCATTGATGTCTGCGCCGCTGCTGGCGGCCGTGGCGCTGGCGTTGGGCACTTTTTGCGTATCGGTGGCCGTCACACGCACCCAGCTCACCGGCACGCCCAGGCCATCGGCCGCCACTTGCGCCATCTTGGTATTCAGGCCCTGGCCCATCTCGGTGCCACCGTGGTTCACGCTGATGCTGCCGTCGTTGAAGATGTTCACCAACGCGCCGCCCTGGTTGAGCATGGTGGCGGTGAAGCTGATGCCGAATTTCAGTGGCGTCAGCGCCAGACCGCGCTTGCGCGTGCGGCTGCGGGCATTGAAGGCGTTGACTGCGGTGCGGCGTTGGCGGTAGCCACTTTCGGCATCCAGCTCGTCGATGATGCGGTCGGCCACAAAATCTTCGATGGTCTGTTCGTAGTGCGTGGTCATCGAACCGGGCACACCGCTGCGCGCCGGGTCGCTGTAGAGGTTCAGGCGCCGCACGTCGAGCGCATCTTTGCCCAAATGCCGTGCTATAGCCTCGATGGCCGTCTCGATGCCAAACATGCCCTGCGGCCCGCCAAAGCCCCGGAAGGCCGTGCTGGACTGCGTATTCGTTTTGCAGCGGTGGCTCACCATCTGCAGATTCGGAATGAAGTAGCAGTTGTCGATGTGCAGCATGGCGCGGTCATTAACCGGGCCGGAATAGTCGATGCTGTAGCCGCAGCGCGAGGCGAGCATCACGTCCAGACCGAGGATGCGGCCGTCGTTGTCGAAGCCCACGTCGTAGTCGATGCGGAAGTCGTGGCGCTTGCCCGTGATGGTCATGTCGTCATCACGGTTAACACGCAGCTTGACGGGCCGCTTCAGCTTGAAAGCTGCCAGCGCAGCGCTCTGGCTGAAGATGCTGGCATTGCCTTCCTTGCCGCCAAAACCACCGCCCATGCGACGGCAAATCACTTCAACGTCTTTGGTGCTGAGGTTCAGCGCAGCGGCCGCTTCACGCTGGTTGCCTTCGGGGTGCTGGCTCGAGACGTAGATCGTCAGTTGCCCATCCTCACGCGGCACGGCGTAGGTGATTTGGCCTTCAAGGTAAAACTGCTCCTGCTGACCCGTGCGCGTGCTGCCGCTCAGGCGATGGGGTGCGGCAGCCAGGGCAGCAGGTGCATCACCTCGCGAGAGCGTCTTGGTCGGGATGACAAAACTCTGGGCTTCCAAAGCCTGCTCGATGGTGATCAGCGCTGGCAGTTCCTTCACCAAAACCTTGGCGTTCTGCGCGACTTCGCGGGCATAGAGCATGTCGCGCGCCACCACCACGGCCACGGCCTGGCCGATGAACTCGACCTTGCCCGCGGCAAGGAAGGGGTCATCGTGAATGATGGGGCCGCAATTGTTTTCGCCAGGGATGTCCTGGGCGGTATAGACCGCCACGACCCCGTGCTGGGCCAAGATGGCCGCGCGATCGATGCCCTCGCCGATCAGTTCACCGTGTGCCACGGGTGACTTGATGAGGGCCGCATACAGCGTGCCACGCAGCTCGGGGATGTCGTCAGTGAAGGCGGCTTCGCCGGTGACGTGAAGGCGGGCTGACTCGTGCGGCAATTCGGCGCCGAGGGCGGGCGCGCTGATCGCGCCAAGTTCGGCCAGAGAGCTGGGGGCATTCATGGCATCAGGCTCCTTCAACAGCAAATTCAGGCTGCACAAACCGCAGAACCAGGTTGCGTGCGACCAGCGCACGGTAAGCCCAGGTGGCGCGCAGGCCATCGCGCGCGGTGAAACTCGCGGCCACTGCCGCATCCAAAGCCTCGGGGGTGATGTCCTCGGGTCTGCGTCCTTCGATCACCGCTTCCAGCTGGAGCGCACGCGCCGGGAATGGCGTCAAGCCGTTGTAGGCCAGGCGCACATCACGCAAGCGCCCTTCGCCGTCCACCCGCCAGCTCATGGCCGCACACGTGGCCGAAATATCCTGGTCAAAACGTTTGCTGATCTTGTGCGCCTTGAACGGCTTGCCCGCGGGCTTGGGAATCTCGATGCTTTCGATGAACTCACCGGCTTGCAGCACGTTGGTCTTTTGCCCCGTGTAGAACTGCTCCAGCGGCACTTTACGGGTTTCGATCTTGCCCTTGGCGTTGCGGCGCTTGAGCAGAAGGCTTGCACCCAGGGCCAGCAGGCAAGGCATGCTGTCGCCGATGGGTGAGCCATTGGCGATGTTGCCGCCCAAGGTGGCTGTGGCGCGGATGGGCACGCTACCGAAGCGCCGCAGCACTTCGGCAAAGGCTGGCAGTTCGGCCGCTACCAGGGCTTGCACCTCGTCCAGCGGCACCGCAGCACCGATGTGCCAGGCAGTGCTGGTCTGGCTGACAGCCCGCAGTTCGGCCACGCCGCCCACATAGACGATGTGCGACGGGCGCTCATAGCGCTTGTTGACGGCCAGGCCAAACTCGGTACTGCCTGCAAGGACATAGGCCTGTGGCTGCTCGGCCAGATAGGCCGTCAGCTCGGCCGAGGTGGCCGGCGACACAAATTCGCTGCCTTTGCGTGTGCGCACCACCGGCTGGACGACAAGCTCGCCCTCCAGGTTGTAGGTGGGCTTGGTCGGGCGGGCAATTTCTTTCAGCAACGCCAGCTCTTTATCGTTTTGCAAGCTGCGCTGCTCGGCCGGCGCGGCACAGGCTTGTTGCGTGGCGTCGATGATGGGCCGGTAGCCGGTGCAGCGGCACAGGTTGCCCGCCAAGGCGTCGTTGATCTCACCGCGTGTGGGGTCGGCTTTGTTCTGCGCCAGCGCGGCGATGCTCATCACAAAACCTGGGGTGCAGAACCCGCACTGCGTGCCGTGGCAACTGGCCATCGCGGCTTGCGCAGGGTGCAGGCTGCCGTCGGCGCGCTGCAGACTTTCCACCGTCTTGACGGCTTTGCCATCCAGAACGGGCAGCATCTGCATGCAGGCATTGACCGGCTTCCAGTGGATGCGGCTGCCATCAGCGGCCAGGTCTCCCACCAGCACCACACAGGCGCCGCAGTCGCCCTCGGCACAGCCTTCTTTGGTGCCGGTGCGCAGCAGCTTCTCGCGCAGGTAATCCAACACCGTGGTGGTGCGGCGCTCACCCCGCGCGTGGTGGACCTGTCCGTCAAGGACAAAACGGACGGCGTAGATGTCGCTCATGGTGCGCGGCTTGGCTGAAAAAGGAGTGAACAGGATTCTAGGGTCCGCACTTCATGTCGTGCGCACAAGGCTAGAGGCAGTCCCGCGCGTAGGCAGCCAGATCGGCCAACATGCGGTCCACGGCCTTCTGCAAGCGCGGAAAACCTTCGTTCTTCTGCAATTGAGCGTTCATGTACAGCGATCGGCGCACTTCAATCTGCAGCGACTGCCAGCCGCGCGCCGGTTGGCCGGAGGCACGAATGATTTCTACGCCCTTGAATGGGTCGTTGCGCGCCACGGTGTAACCGCTGCCGCGCAAGCTGCCCTCCACCACGCGCATCGTGGCTTCGTCACACGTGGTTTCATCGAGGTTGCCCAGAACAAAGTCGGCCAAGGGCTTTTCAGGCAGGCCCAGGCGCCGGTAACTGTCATCGGGCATCGAGTGCACGTTCAGGTGCCAACGCTGCTGCGCTCCAGCGGCCTGTTCCAACGCCTGGTTCAGAGCCGCGTGGTAGGGCTGCCAGCAGGTATCGATGCGCCGCTGCAGCTCCGCCACGCTCAGCTTGCGGGCATACATCGGCTGGCCCGCCATCAGCCGCCAGACCAGGCCGATACCCAATTCGGTCTTGCGGCTGGGCACCAGCGCACCGGGCCAGGGCGCGTCCAGCAGCAGCGGATCGATGTCGTCCAGGCTGCGGTTCGGGTCGATGTAAGCGCGAGGGAATTCTGCAGCGATAAAGGTCGCACCATGGTCGGGCGCGCTGGCATACAGCTCGTGGATCCACGTATCTTCGCCTTGGCGCAAGGCCAAACCGTCCAGGCAACTGCCGAAGTCTGCTGGGTAGGCTGTGCCGCTGTGCGGCGAGTCCACCACGATGGGCAAGGGCGTTACCCGCGCGGCGTTTACGCTCACGGCTGCTGAATGGCCCGGATTCTCTTTCGGCGTTTTCGAGTTCATCCGGCCATGCTAGGCGAGGCCAGCGCGCGCCACCATGGTGATTGCGCGCACCTTGCCCGAGCTGCTGCGCTGACCTTTTTGCCCTGTGTTGGTGCAAAACCCGGTTCCGGCCGCGCACGTTAATTGCACAATGCCCTGCAAGGTCTTTGTGACCAGCTTTTCCCTCCCCTCCCCCTTCCCGTTCACCCCATTATTTGTTGCCAGGAGTCCTTTCATGCGTTTGATGTCATTCACCCGCCGCGCCGTTCTGGCTGCCAGCGCCCTGCTGGCCATGACCCCCGCGCTGGCGCAAACACCCGTGAAGTTTCAGCTGGACTGGCGCTTTGAAGGCCCGGCTGCGCTCTTCCTGGCCTCCAGCGCCAAGGGTTACTACAAGGCCGCTGGCCTGGACGTCACCATCGACGCCGGCAACGGCAGCGGCGGCACCGTCACCCGCGTGGCCTCGGGCAGCTACGACATGGGCTTTGCCGACCTGGCTGCGTTGATGGAATTTCACGCCAACAACCCGGACGCGCCCAACAAGCCCGTGGCCGTGATGATGGTCTACAACAACACCCCAGCCGCCGTGCTGGCCTTGAAAAAGAGCGGTATCAGCAAAGCCTCCGACCTCAGCGGCAAGAAGTTGGGTGCGCCAGGCTTTGATGCCGGCCGCCGCGCCTTCCCGATTTTTGCCAAGGCCAACAACGTCAGCAACGTCAACTGGGTCAGCATGGACCCGCCGCTGCGCGAAACCATGCTCGCGCGCGGTGACGTGGACGCCATCACCGGCTTTTCCTTCACTTCCATGCTCAACCTCGAAGCACGTGGCGTGAAGCTGGCCGACATGGTGGTGCTGCCCTATGCCGAAAACGGCGTGAAGATGTACGGCAACGTCATCATTGCGCACCCGAAGTTTTTGCAGTCCAACCCGGCTGCCGTGAAGGCCTTCCTGTCGGCCTTCACCAAGGGCATCAAAGACGTGATGGCCAATCCCGACCCGGCCATTGAATACGTCAAGGCGCGCGACGGCATCATCAATGTCGATCTTGAAAAGCGCCGCCTGCGCATGGCCATTGACGCGGTTGTGGCCAGCCCTGACGCACGGGCCGAAGGCTTTGGCGTGGTGGTGCCGGCCCGCCTGGCCCTGATGGCTTCGCAAGTGTCTGATGCCTTCAACACCAAGTCGCGCGTCGATGCCAATGCCGTGTGGACTGACGCCTTCTTGCCGCCCAAAGCCGAACTCAACGTTCTGCCCCCGATCAAGCGCTGAAGTGTCTGTCCCGCACGTACCGCCCCAAGCGGCGGGACGTGCCCCGGAGCCTGTGATGACCCGCCCTTTTGTTGATTTCCAGAATGTCTGGCTGGCCTACAACGACGAGTTGCTGGCCAAAGGCCAATTTGCAGTGGAGGACATTTCACTGCAGGTGACAGAGGGCGAGTTCATTGCCATCGTCGGGCCTTCGGGCTGCGGCAAATCCACCTTCATGAAGCTCACCACGGGTTTGAAGATGCCCAGCAAGGGCAGCATTCACATCGGTGGCGAACCCGTGACAGGGCCGCTGAAGATCAGCGGCATGGCCTTCCAGGCGCCCAGTCTGCTGCCTTGGCGTACCACGGTGGACAACGTGTTGTTGCCGCTGGAAATTGTTGAACCCTTCCGCTCCAGCTTCAAAGCCAAGCGCAAGGAATACGAAGCGCGTGCGCGCGAACTTCTCCAGAGCGTGGGCCTGGGTGGTTATGAAGACAAATTCCCTTGGGAGTTGTCCGGTGGCATGCAGCAGCGCGCCAGCATCTGCCGCGCACTGGTGCACGAGCCCAAGATGTTGTTGCTGGACGAGCCGTTCGGCGCGCTGGATGCCTTCACGCGCGAAGAGCTGTGGTGCACGCTGCGCGACCTGCAGGCCGCCAAGAAATTCAACGTCATCTTGGTGACACACGACCTGCGCGAGAGTGTTTTTCTCGCTGACACCGTGTATTGCATGAGCCGCAGCCCTGGTCGATTTGTAGTCAAGCGCCACATCGATCTGCCGCGCCCGCGTGATCTGGAAATCACTTACACGCCTGAATTTACCGACATCGTGCATGAGCTGCGCGGCCATATCGGCGCGATGCGCAAGACCGGTGTGGCCGTTCCTCAATAACTCATAGATTCAGTTGCTACCGGCATGAAGATCACCAAAACTGTTGAGCGTTGGGCACCCTTGGTGGTGCTGGCTGCCGTATTGCTGTTGTGGCAATTGATCGTGGTGGTTTTCAGCATCCCTGAATTCATCTTTCCCAGCCCCTGGCAAATTGCACAGCAGTTTGTTGAGTTCAGTGGTCCGCTGCTCGAAGCCGCCTGGAAGACCTTCTGGGTCACGATGCTGGGTTTTGCCTTGGCCATCGTCGTGGGCGTGATGCTGGGATTCTTGATCGGCAGTTCGCGCCTGGCCTACACCGCCTTGTACCCGCTGATGGTGGCGTTCAATGCCGTGCCCAAAGCGGCCGTGGTGCCCATCCTGGTCGTGTGGTTCGGCATCGGCCTGGGGCCGGGCATCCTGACCGCGTTTCTCATCAGCTTCTTCCCGATCACGGTCAACATCGCCACAGGCTTGGCCACGATGGAGCCTGAACTCGAAGACGTCTTGCGTGTGCTGGGCGCCAAACGCTGGGACGTGCTGATGAAGGTGGGCCTGCCACGCTCGATGCCTTATTTCTACGGTTCGCTCAAAGTAGCCATCACGCTGGCCTTTGTAGGCACCGTGCTGGCGGAGATGACGGCTGGTGACTCCGGCATCGGCTACCTCATGCAGACGGCCGGCTCGCAGCAGCGCATGTCGTTGGCCTTTGCGGGCTTGGTCACGATCGGCGCGATGGCGATGATCATGTACGAGCTGTTCAGCCTGATCGAAAAGCGCACCACTGGCTGGGCACACCGCGGCTCGCAAGCAGCTTGAGCTGGCACGGCAGCCTGGCGCTGCACTACACCCGCGACGGCGAGCGCACCATCGCGCACGACCGCCACGATGGCCCCTTGCGTGTGCTGCAGCGCCTGTACCCTGAAGGGCCGGGCATCTGCCACCACATCCTGGTGCACCCACCCGGCGGCCTTGCCGGTGGTGATGTGCTGGACATCGATGTCCGCCTGGATGCCAACACCCATGCGCTCATCACCACGCCGGGCGCGGCGCGCTTTTATCGCAGTGAGGGCGCACCAGCGGTGCAGTGCGCAAAACTTCACCTGGCGGCGGGCGCGCGCTGCGAATGGCTACCGCTTGAAACCATTGCCTATGCCGACTGCATCGGCGAAAACCATCTGCAATTGACCTTGGAGCCCGGCGCGCAAGCCATGGGCTGGGACATCCTGGCTCTGGGCCTGCCCGCCGCACAACAAGCCTTCAGCAGCGGAAACTACCTCCAGCACTTCGAACTGCAGGGCCATTGGCTGGAACGTGGGCGCATCGACGGCAAGGATCAGCTTTTGCTCGATTCACCCTTGGGCTGGGCCGGGCGACGGGTGCTGGCGACACTGTGGTGGGCGGCCGGCGACCACACGGCAGCGGCGCAACGAGAAGGCCTGGTTGAAGCTGCACGAGCGTGCATTGCAGGCTCGCCCCTGGCGGCCACGGCAGGCGCCACCTCACCCAATCCGCGGGTGGTGGTACTGCGTGTTTTGGCCGAGCGCGTAGAGCCCGCCATGGGGCTGCTGGTGGCCGTTCGTGCGGCATGGCGAAAATTGAACTGGGGGCTCGAGAGCGAGCCGCCGCGCATCTGGAAAACATGACGCGCGCAACCGGCAAACCATCGCAAAAAGGCGACGGCGACAAGACGACGACAACCAAATGACGGCAGCTGAATGAACGCTCACCTCCACGGCTCCATGCCCAAGCGCGATCAGCGGTTCGCAGCGCTGCGCACGAGCTTGCAACGCTATGTTGATCTGCACTTGGCACCCGGTTTCAGCAGCGCCGTTTTGTTGAACGGGCAATGCATTGACCGTTTCAGCACGGGCTGGGCCGATATCGAAGCGCAGGTGCCGCTGCGCGACGACCACATCCACCGCGTGTACTCCAACACCAAGCTGGTGACCTCGATCGCTGCACTCCTGCTGTGGCAAAGCGGCGCCTTGGACCTGGACGAACCCGTTGATCGGCACTTGCCGCAGTTGGCGCAGCGCCGTGTGCTGCGGCCCGGCGCCACGCACATTGCCGACACCGAAGCCGCGCGCGCACCCATCACGACGCGCCAGTTGCTCAGCCACAGCGCAGGCTTAAGTTACGGCTTTTTCAACCCCGGCTCGGTGATGGACAAGGCGTACTCGGCGCAGAAACTGCACAACCCCAGCACCTCGCTGGCGCAGATGTTGGATGCGCTGGCGCCCTTGCCGCTCGCGTTTCACCCAGGCTCCGCTTTTGAATACTCCATCGCCACAGACGTGGTGGCGCGCCTGGTGGAAGTGCTGTCAGGCCAGCGCTTTGACCACTTCATCCAGCAGCACATCCTGACGCCATTGGGCATGGTGGATACCGGCTTCTTCATACCTGCCGAACATCAGCATCGCTTGGTCGCCTTTTACAGCGGCGCCAACGTGTTGGCCCCCCTGTTGCCAGGCCTCAAGCGCGTGCCCCACGCGCCCTACGAAGGCGCCTACATCCAGCCCAAAGTCCGCTTGAGTGGTGGCGGTGGTTTGGCCTCCACCTTGGACGACATGTTGGCTTTGCTGACTTCACTGATGCCCGAAGCACCTGGCCCAAAACTTCTGAAGCCAGCCACCGTTCAAGACATGATGAGCAACCAGTTGCCCGCAGGCATGTGGCAGCGTTTTGCCGCCCTGCCCGCGATGCCTGGCAAAGGCTACGGCCTGGCCGGTGCGGTGAACCTGTATGCCGGACCCTTGGACCATCCGAGTTCGGCTGGCGAGTTCTACTGGGGCGGCATTGGCGGCACGCAGTGGTTCATCAACCCCCGCTTGAACTTGGCGGGCGCATTGATGACACAAAGGCAGATGTCATTCATGCACCCCTTTGCGTTTGATTGGAAGCGCGGGGTGTATGAAGCCGTTGCCGCCCATTGAGGTAAGGCCTCAAATCGACATCCGCGCCCGTGCCCCTTCGGCTTCCATGTCCTTGCCCGCACCGCGTTGCACCACTTCACCGCGTTCCATCACGAGGTACTGGTCAGCAAGCTCGGCCGCGAAGTCGTAGTACTGCTCGACCAGCACGATCGCCATGGTCTTGCGGTCGGCCAGCATGCGGATGACACGGCCGATGTCTTTGATGATGCTGGGCTGAATGCCTTCAGTGGGCTCGTCCAACAGCAGCAACTTGGGGCCCGCAGCCAATGCGCGGGCGATGGCGAGTTGTTGCTGCTGCCCACCGGAAAGGTCACCGCCGCGGCGGTTGATCATTTGTTTGAGGACGGGGAAGAGTTCAAACAACTCGGCCGGTATTGCTGTGCCAGCAGGGCGGCTAGCCAAGCCCATGCGCAAATTATCTTCAACGGTGAGGCGCCCGAAGATTTCGCGGCCTTGAGGTACGTAGCCAATGCCGGCGCGCACGCGTTCGTAGGATGTGGCTTTGGTGATGTCTTTGCCGTCCAGCGTGACGCTACCGGTTTTGGCGGGCACAACGCCCATGAGGCTTTTGAGTAGCGTGGTTTTGCCCACGCCGTTGCGGCCCAGCACCACGGTGACTTCGCCGAGCTTGGCCTCAAAGCTCAGGTCGCGCAGGATGTGGCTGCCGCCGTAGTATTGATTAAGGGCGTTGACGTTCAGCATGGAATTCAGCGCCCAAGATACACCTCCACAACTTTCTCGTTGGCCTGCACCTCAGACAGCAAGCCTTCGGCCAAGACCGAGCCCTCGTGCAGCACCGTCACCTTCTTGCGGCTCTCGGTTAACTGGTCCACAAACTTCATGTCGTGTTCCACCACCACCAGGGAGTGTTTGCCTTCCAAAGACAAAAACAGCTCCGCCGTGCGCTCGGTCTCTTCGTCGGTCATGCCGGCCACAGGCTCATCCAATAACAACAGCTTGGGGTCTTGCATCAGCAGCATGCCGATTTCCAGCCACTGCTTCTGCCCGTGGCTCAGCAAACCGGCTTCACGTTGAGCTTCGTCTTTCAGGTGAATCAGACGCAACATTTCATCCAGGCGGTCTTGCTGCGCTCCGGTCAAACGATGGAACAGCGACGCCTTGACGCGGCGGTCGGCTTTCAGGGCCAGCTCCAGGTTTTCAAAGACGCTCAAGGGCTCGTACACCGTGGGCTTCTGAAACTTGCGTCCGATGCCGATCTGCGCGATCTCGGGCTCTTTCAGGCGCAGCAGGTCGATGGTCGAGCCGAAAAACAACTTCCCCGCATCGGGCCGGGTCTTGCCGGTGATGCAGTCCATCATCGTTGTCTTTCCTGCACCGTTAGGGCCGATGATGCAACGCAGCTCGCCCACGTTGATGCTCAGGCTCAGTTTGTTCAAGGCCTTGAAGCCGTCAAAGCTGACGGTGATGTCGTCCAGGTACAGCGCCACGCCGTGCGCGAAGTCAGGTTCGCCCAGTTTGAGCAAACGCCCATAGCCCGCGCTGCGGCCGCCGGACTCGGTTTTGCCGGTGGCTGTGGCTTTGCGTTCTTCGTAAGCAGCTTTGGCTTTGGCGCCAGCTTCCATGAGGTCGGGCGTCATGCGCGGACCTCCGGCTTCTTGCCGCGCCACAGTTTGAACAGGCCAATCAGGCCTTGCGGCAAAAACAAGGTCACCGCGATAAACAGAGCGCCGAGAAAGAACAACCAGAACTCGGGGAAGGCCACCGTGAACCAGCTTTTCGCGCCATTGACAAAAAACGCGCCGATGATGGGGCCGACCAGGGTGCCACGACCGCCCACCGCGGCCCAGATCGCGATCTCGATGCTGGCTGCCGGGCTCATCTCACCGGGGTTGATGATGCCCACCTGTGGCACATACAAAGCGCCTGCCACAGCGCACATGACGGCCGAGAGCGTCCAGATGCTGAGCTTGTAGGCCACCGGGTCGTAGCCGGTGAACATCACGCGGCTTTCGGCATCGCGAATGGCTTGCAAAACGCGACCGTACTTGCTGTTGACGATGGCTTTGGACATCACAAAAAAGCCCACCAGCACCAAGCCACTCAAGGCACACAGCAGCACGCGCAGGCTCTGGTCAATGGGAACGCCCAGGATGCGCTTGAAGTCGGTGAAGCCGTTGTTGCCACCAAATCCGGTTTCATTGCGGAAGAACAGCAGCATCGCAGCGAAGGTCAGCGCCTGCGTGATGATGGAGAAATACACGCCCTTGATGCGCGATCGGAAGGCAAAGAAGCCAAATACAAAAGCCAGCAAACCCGGGACCAGCAGCACCAACAGCATCTGGCCGATGAAGCTGTCACTCAGGGCCCAGTGCCAGGGAAATTCTTTCCAGTTCAGAAAGACCATGAAGTCCGGCATGTCACTTTTGTACTGCCCGTCGCGGCCGATCTGGCGCATCAGGTACATGCCCATGCCGTAGCCACCCAGCGCAAAAAACACGCCGTGGCCCAGGGACAAGATGCCGGTGTAGCCCCAGATCAAGTCCATGGCTAACGCACAAATGGCGTAGCACAGGATCTTGCCCAAGAGGCTGACGTAGAAGTCGGGCAGGTGCAAGGCACTGCCTGCGGGCACAGCCAGGTTCAAGACCGGCACCACGACCGCCATGAACGAGATGGCGGCAAAAACACCCGTCCAGCCTTTGGTGCCGAGCGCCGTTTTCATGACTCCGCGCTCCGGCCTTTGAGGGCAAAGATGCCTTGCGGTCGTTTTTGGATGAAGACCACGATGAACACCAGCACCATGATCTTGGCCAGCACCGCGCCCTGCCAGCCTTCCAGCAGCTTGCTCAGCACACCCAAGCCCAGCGCAGCGTAGACCGTGCCGGCGAGTTGCCCCACGCCGCCCAGCACAACCACCATGAAGCTGTCCACGATGTAGCCTTGGCCGAGGTCGGGCCCCACGTTGCCCACCTGGCTGAGCGCGCAGCCCGCCAAGCCGGCTATGCCAGCACCCAGGGCAAAGGCATAGGTGTCCACACGTGCGGTGTTCACGCCCATGCAGGCGGCCATGCGGCGGTTTTGCGTCACCCCGCGCACAAACAAGCCCAGGCGGGTTTTGGAGATCAGCAGCGCCATGCCCAGCAGCACCAGCGCAGCAAAGCCCAGAATGGCCAAGCGGTTGTAGGGCAAGGTGAGGTTGGGCAATACCTGCAAACCACCGGACAACCACGACGGGTTTTCAACACCCACGTTCTGCGCACCAAACAGCGTGCGCACGGTTTGCATCAAGATCAAGCTGATGCCCCAAGTGGCCAACAGCGTCTCTAGGGGCCGGCCATAAAGCCAGCGGATCACCGTGCGTTCCATCGCCGCGCCCACCAGAGCCGCAGCCATGAACGACACGGGAATCGCGGCAATCACATACCAATCGAAGACGCCGGGCAGGTGCGCCTTGAAGATGTTCTGCACGGCGTAGGTGGCGTAGGCGCCCACCATCATCAGCTCACCGTGCGCCATGTTGATGACACCCATCAGGCCGTAGGTGATGGCCAGGCCCAGTGCCACCAGCAGCAAGATGGAGCCCAGGCTGGCCCCGGTGAACAACACACCCAGGCGCTCACCCCAAGCCAGGCGCGACTGCACCGTATTCAAGGACCGCGCCATGGCTGCTTTGACCTCGGGTTCGGTCTCGGCGTCCAACTTCTCGCTCAACAGCGCACGCGTTGAAGGGTCGGCACTGCCCGCCAACAGCTCGGCGGCGGCCAGGCGGCGGGTTTTGTCGCTGGATGAAATCAGCGCGCGCGCCTTGAGCATGTCAATGCGCGCTTTCAGATCAGGGTCGGTTTCGCTGCTTGCGGCTTTTTCCAGCAGTGCCAGCAAACCTTCGTCGGCGCTGCTGTTCAACTCGGTGATGGCTTTTGCACGCACCGCTTTGTCAGCAGAAAAAAGTTTGAATGCTGCCAAGGCGCCTTCCAAGGCCTGGCGCATGCGGTTGTTGTTGACGACATCTTCTGCGTCGTCGGGCAGCTCGGCTTTGGCGCCGGAAGCGGCTTCGGTCACTTCCGTGCCCTTGACCAGCAGCGCCTTGCCGCCGGCAACTTTCACTTCATCTGCGAGCAGAGCCTCTACATAGGGCACCAGCGCGGTGTCGCCC
The DNA here is from genome assembly GCA_965249635.1 of Rubrivivax sp. Classification (GTDB taxonomy): domain Bacteria; phylum Pseudomonadota; class Gammaproteobacteria; order Burkholderiales; family Burkholderiaceae_C; genus Rubrivivax. Next base: position 3,460,671 of record OZ252249.1, read on the forward strand.
GCAGCCACCGCCGTGTTCAGCGCGGTGATGCGGTCATCGCTGTCGCCATCGGCGATGGCCAGTGCCTGGGCGGGTGTGAGCGCATGCGCCCTGTCCGCCCAGCCCAGTACACACATCAGCAGGCCCAAGAACAGGCACCCGGCTATGGACGAGCGCCGGCCCGTGCCCATTCGAAAGCTCATGCTCAATTACTTCAATTCAGTACTTCAGTTCAGTACGTCAATTTACTTCTTGGCAATCACAGGCACGTTGGCCTTGCCCTTGTTCTCAGGAATGAAGTCGCTCCACGGGTCGGCCACGACCGGGCCCTTGGTCTTCCACACCACTTTGAACTGGCCGTCAGCCTGAACTTCGCCGATGAACACGCTCTTGTGCAGGTGGTGGTTCTTCGGGTCCATGGTGGACGTGATGCCGCTCGGCGCCTTGAAGGTCTGCCCGGCCATGGCAGCGATCACCTTGTCGGTATCCGTGCTCTTGGCCTTGGCAACCGCCTGCGCCCACATGTGCACGCCGATGTAGGTCGCTTCCATCGGGTCATTGGTTAGCGGCTTGTCCTTGTGGCCAGCGATGCCCTTGGCCTTGGCGTAGGCGCTCCACTTCTTGATGAACTCGGCATTGGTCGGGTTCTTGATCGACTGGAAGTAGTTCCAGGCAGCCAGGTGGCCCACCAGCGGCTTGGTGTCGACACCGCGCAGCTCTTCTTCACCCACCGAGAACGCCACGACAGGCACGTCCTTGGCAGACAGGCCCGCGTTGCCCAGCTCTTTGTAGAACGGCACATTGGAGTCGCCGTTGATGGTGGACACGACAGCGGTTTTCTTGCCAGCAGCAGCGAATTTCTTGATGTTGGCGATGATCGTCTGGTAGTCGGAGTGACCGAAGGGGGTGTACTCCTCCATGATGTCGGCCTCTGCCACGCCCTTGCTCTTCAAGAAGGCGCGCAAGATCTTGTTGGTGGTGCGTGGGTAGACGTAGTCGGTGCCCAGCAGCACCCAGCGCTTGGCCGAGCCGCCGTCTTTGCTCATCAGGTATTCAACAGCGGGAATGGCCTGCTGGTTGGGCGCAGCGCCGGTGTAGAACACGTTCTTGCTCAGCTCTTCACCTTCGTATTGCACGGGGTAGAACAGCATGGCGTTGGTTTCTTCAAAAACCGGCAGGACGCTCTTGCGCGAGACGCTGGTCCAGCAGCCAAAAGTCACGGCCACCTTGTCTTGGCCGATCAACTGCTTGGCCTTCTCTGCAAACAAAGGCCAGTTGGAAGCCGGGTCCACCACCACGGGCTCCAGCTTCTTGCCCAGTACGCCGCCTTTGGCATTGATCTCGTCAATGGCCATCAGCACGGTGTCTTTCAATACGGTTTCAGAAATCGCCATCGTGCCCGACAGCGAGTGCAGCACACCCACCTTGATGGTTGATTGCGCCATCGTGCTGGTGCTCAGGCCAGCCGTCATCAGCGCAGCAGCCAGCGTTTTCATCGCGGTGCGGCGCAGGGGGTTCATTCGGTTCATCGTTGCTCCTTCTGGGTTAGGTTCACAGTCCCGGGGAAGGACAACGCACACTCCGTGCCAGCCATGATGGGCGGCAGGCTGCACCTGAACTAGCATGGCATCAATCCTGCACACGGCACCATCATGGAACTGACCCCCCGCGAGAAGGACAAGCTGCTCATCTTCACTGCGGCACTGCTGGCCGAGCGCCGCAAAGCGCGTGGTTTGAAGCTCAACGTGCCCGAGGCTATCGCGCTGCTGAGCGCGGCCTTGATGGAAGGTGCGCGCGACGGTAAAACCGTGGCTCAACTCATGAGCGACGGCAAGACCTGGTTGACGCGCAGCGACGTGATGGACGGCGTGGCCGAGCTGATTCCAGAAATTCAGGTTGAAGCCACGTTTCCCGATGGCACCAAATTGGTGACCGTGCACCAACCTATTGCATAACCCATCGGCTGACGCCCGATACCGTGCACTGCAACAAGGAGAAATTCACATGCTCAAAAACAGCTTGACCCGTTGGACCGGTTTGTTGGGACTCGCTGCGTTCACCTCGCAAGTCGCGGCGCACGAAGGCCACGGCGCAGGCGGTACGCACTGGCATGCCACGGACGTGTGGGGCTTTGTTATTGTGGGCTTGCTCTTCGCGGGCGCACTGGCCTGGTGGCGCGGCAGGTCCTGAGATGATCCCCGGCGAAATACTCACCGACGGCCCGGACCACGCGCTAAATCCTGGGCGCCACACGGCCACGCTGGTGGTGGAAAACGCAGGCGACCGGCCGATTCAGGTGGGCTCGCACTATCACTTTGCGGAAACGAACGCGGCCCTGCAGTTCGACCGCAAGGCCGCGCACGGCATGCGGCTGAACATCGCCTCAGGCACCGCCGTGCGATTTGAGCCTGGCCAGCAGCGCACCGTCGAACTGGTTGATCTGGCTGGGCGGCGTGAGGTTTGGGGCTTTCGCGGCCTGGTGCAAGGAAAACTATGAGCTCAGCCCGCATTGGAAGACGCGCCTACGCCGAACAATTTGGCCCCACCGTGGGCGACCGCGTGCGCCTGGCGGATACCGAGTTGTTTGTTGAAGTGGAGCGCGACTTCACGCTCGCAGCAGGCGGCTATGGCGAAGAAGTGAAGTTTGGTGGCGGCAAAACCATCCGCGACGGCATGGGCCAAAGCCAGCGCATCAACGGCAAGACGGCCAAGGACGCGGTGGACTGCGTCATCACCAACGCTTTGATCATTGACCACTGGGGCATCGTCAAAGCCGATATCGGTATTCGCGGCCAGCGCATCGCGGCCATCGGCAAAGCCGGCAACCCCGACGTGCAGCCGGGCGTGGACATTGTCATCGGGCCAGGCACAGAAATCATTGCCGGCGAAGGCATGATCGTCACTGCGGGCGGCATCGACAGCCACATCCACTTCATCTGCCCACAGCAGATTGAAGAATCGCTGATGAGCGGTGTCACCACCATGCTGGGCGGCGGCACCGGGCCCGCCACAGGCACCTTTGCCACCACGTGCACGCCGGGGCCCGAGAACATCCGCCGCATGCTGCTGGCAGGAGACGCCTTCCCCATGAATCTGGGCTTCTTGGGTAAAGGCAACGCCAGCCGGCCCGAAGCGCTGCGCCAGCAAATCGAAGCCGGCGCGATCGGCCTGAAGCTGCACGAAGACTGGGGCACCACGCCTTCGGCCATCGACTGCTGCTTGTCGGTTGCCGAAGAAACCGACACCCAAGTGTCGATTCACAGCGATACGCTCAATGAATCGGGCTTTGTTGAAGACACCATCGGCGCCACCAAAGGCCGCGCGCTGTGCGCCTTCCACACCGAAGGCGCAGGCGGCGGCCACGCCCCCGACATTCTGCGCGTGGTGGGCGAAGCTAACTTTCTACCTTCATCAACCAACCCCACCATGCCCTACACCGTCAATACGGTGGACGAGCACTTGGACATGTTGATGGTGTGCCACCACCTGGACGCCGGCATTGCCGAAGACCTGGCCTTCGCCGAAAGCCGCATTCGCCCGCAAACCATCGCTGCCGAAGACGTGCTGCACGATCTGGGCGCCATCAGCATGATGAGCAGCGACAGCCAGGCCATGGGCCGCGTGGGCGAAGTCATCATCCGCACCTGGCAAACCGCGCACAAGATGAAAGTGCAGCGTGGCAGCCTTGAAGGCGATTCCTCGCGCAACGACAACAACCGCGTCAAACGCTACATCGCCAAATACACCATCAACCCCGCGATTGCGAACGGCATCAGCCACGAGGTGGGCAGCCTGGAAGTGGGCAAGTGGGCTGACCTGGTGGTCTGGAAGCCCGCGTTTTTTGGCGTCAAGCCGGCACTCATTCTGAAAGGCGGCTTCATTGCCGCAGCGGCGATGGGCGACCCCAATGCCAGCATCCCCACGCCCCAGCCGGTGCATTACCGGCCGATGTTTGGCAGCTACGGTGGCGCGTTGGCTGCAGGTTCACTCACCTTTGTCAGCCAAGCCGCCGCTGGCAGCGGCAAAGCCAAACGCTACGGCCTGCACAAACAACTGGCCACCGTGAAGACCTGCCGCACGGTCAGGAAAACGGACATGGTCCACAACGCCTACCTGCCCCAAATGGAGATCGACGCACAAACTTACAGCGTGCGTGCCGACGGGCAATTGCTGACCTGCGAGCCGGCTAAGGTGCTGCCGCTGGCGCAGCGGTATTTTTTGTTTTAGCGTTGTTATTTCAGCGCTTGGTCTCGCGCAGGCTTGTATGCGTGCGCAGCCAAGCCGCAAAGGCGTCTTCCGCCAGCTCGCCCGAGGCGACAGCCAGCATCGTCACTGTGGCTTCGGCTTGAGAGGCTTTAAGGCGGTAGCCGTTGAGATAGAGAAACATGCCCACCGATAGCAGTGCCGCCCGCTTATTGCCGTCCACGAACGCATGGTTCTTAGCCAAACCGATGCCATAACTGGCGGCCAGAGCTGCGAAGTCGGGGTCGCCGTAGTGTGCGAGGTTGACGGGGCGTGCCAGCGCTGACTCCAGCAGACCTTCATCGCGCAGACCAGAGGCACCGCCGTGTTCGGCCAGGCTTTCGTCATGCAGCAGTTCCAGCGCCTTGCGATCCACCCACACCCAGCTCATTTGGCCAACTGATGAAAGGTGTCGCGGAACTCGCGCATGAACTCCCGCCCTGCCTCCAGTTGCCCCTCCAGGCCGGGGTCGTAGGGGGTCAGGGTCAGACCGTTGGCGGCCTCGGTCACAAACAAGCTGTCTCCCTTGCCCACTTTCAAGCGCGCTAGAACTTCTTTGGGCAAGATCACGCCCACGGAGTTGCCGATTTGGGTCAGTTTGAGTGTGGTCATGGCGGGCCTCTGTGTGTCTGAGTTTGTAATAACGATTGTTATACTAAATCCATTGACTGCCTTGCGCAAGCCATTACCGTTCTGGCCTCTAGTCTTGGCGCGCATCGCCCTACCTTGAGGAAAAAACCCATGCTCACTGCATCCAAACTCGTCCCTGCCGGCAAAGGTCTGGCGCCTGTGCTGCTCAAACGCGCCAGCAGCGTGGAGCTGGATTGGGACGTGCGCCAGAAAAGCCGCTTCGAAGCCACTGACAGCGCTGGCCGACAAGTGGGCGTCTTTTTGCCACGCGGCACTGCCGTGCGTGGCGGCGACGTGCTGGTGGCTGAAGACGGCAGCCTGGTGCAAGTGCGGGCCGCGCCGCAGCCGGTGATGGTGATTCGCCATTGCCCGCATCACGGCACGCCTTTTGATCTGGCGCGGGCCGCGTACCACCTGGGTAACCGCCACGTGGCCATCGAGCTGCAACCCGACCACTTGAAAATCGAACCCGACCCGGTACTGGCGCAGATGCTGGACCGGATGCACCTGATCGTGACGGAAGAGCGCCTGGCCTTTGAGCCTGAAGGTGGCGCGTACCAAGCGGGCCACAGCGGCAGCCACAGCGGCGGACATGCAGATGCCGCCGGCCAGGCGCACAACCATGACTCCGACCACGGACACGACCATACCGGCCACAGCCACGGGGATGAGCGTCAGCATGGCGCCGCTCAAGCCCAAGGCCGCGGCCACGTCCATGGCCCAGGCTGCAAGCACGACCATTGAGCCGGCCCGCAGTGAGCACCGCGCCCGCCACCCTGCTGCGCCTGATGTGGCTGGCCTCGCCGGCGCTGCCGGTGGGCGGCTTCAGCTATTCAGAAGGCCTGGAAGCCGCCGTTGAAGCGGGCTTGGTGCGCAACGAAGCCGAAGCCGGCGATTGGCTGCTCGACCAACTGCATTTGAGCCTGGCCCGCGCGGACCTGCCTGCCGTCTCCGAAACCTTCACCGCTTGGAGTGAATGCGATATCGAGAGTGCACGCTCACTCAACCACTGGTTTTTGGCCACTCGAGAAACCGCCGAACTGCGGCTGCAGGCCGAACAAATGGGCCGCTCCCTCACCGAATGGCTGCGCCAGGGCGAAGCTGCAGCAGATCCACGCGTGGCCCAACTCGCCACGCTGAATCCTGCCCCCACTTGGCCGGTGGCCTTCGCGCTCGCGGCAGCGCTCACAGGTGCCAGCCAGGCAGAAGCCACCCTGGCTTTCGCCTTCAGTTGGGCTGAAAACATGGCGCAGGCGGCCATCAAAGCCGTGCCGCTGGGCCAGGCCGGCGCGCAGCGCGTGCTCGCGCGGCTGGTGGCGGCGATTCCCGGCGTGCTGAGCCAAGCGGCAGCCACACGGCTAGCTGACAAACAGAGCTTCACGCCCATGTTGGCCGTACTGTCGGCCCAGCACGAGAACCAGTACTCGCGCCTGTTCAGGTCTTGAGTGCTTGTCCCTGCAAGTCCCCCATGAGATCCCTCATGAAAGCAGCGACTCCGGTCAGGTCAAACCAAGACCACCAGGTCGCTGTAGGGCGCTAGGAGACTGTCCGCCGTCACCAGCCTCAGCGGCTCCGCCAGCGCTTGCGAAATTAGCAGCCGGTCAAAGGGGTCGTTGTGAAGTAGCGGCAATTGGGCCACTCCGGCAGCGTGCGCGGCCGTGATCGGCAATTGTGAAAAACCACTGGCGCTGACAGCGGCGACCAAAGCCGGCAGGTCGGCTGCCAGCTTGCCCAGACGGACTTTGATGGCCACCTCCCAGATCGAAGCGGCGGAGACATAGACCTCGTCAGCCGCCTTGATGAAGCTGACGGTTTCGGATTTGAGACGTGGCGACGCGGTCAACGCCCATAGCACGATATGCGTATCGAGCAGCAGGCGCATCAGCGCCCCTCAAACCCCGCCAGAACCTCGGCTGGCAGCGGCGCGTCGAAATCCTCTGGCACCACCAAACGGCCCTTCAACAGGCCCAACGTGATGGCAGGCTTGGCCGCCTGAAGCCGGGTGATGCGTACCAAGGGTTTGCCGTTGCGCGCCACCACCACGTCTTGACCACCGGCGGCGGTGTCCACCAACTGCGACAGACGTGTTTTGGCGTCGTAGATATTGACCGTTTCCATGTTCGATGCCCGACTTGACAGGTTGAAACGTATCACGCCTAACCAAGTCTGGTCAAGCATGACGAGCACTCGGGTTTGACGCTAGATTCCGAGCACGTTTCGTGCATGATTCAGCGCCATGACCATCCCGCACTCAGCCCTGCACCACATCCCCAAGCGCACCAAACGCCTGCCGCCGCTGCGCGTAGGCGTCGGCGGCCCCGTTGGCTCCGGCAAAACGACCCTGGTTGAAATGCTCTGCAAAACCATGCGCGAGCGCTGGGACATCGTCGTCATCACCAACGACATCTACACCAAAGAAGACCAGCGCTTGCTCACCGTGGCGGGCGCGCTAGAGCCCGAGCGCATCATGGGCGTGGAAACCGGCGGCTGCCCGCACACCGCCATCCGCGAAGACGCCAGCATCAACCTCGAAGCCGTGGACCGCATGCTGGACAAATTTCCCAACGCCGACATCGTCTTTATTGAAAGCGGCGGCGACAACCTGGCCGCCACCTTCAGCCCCGAGCTGAGTGACCTGACGATCTACGTCATCGATGTGGCAGCCGGGGAAAAGATTCCCCGCAAGGGTGGGCCTGGCATCACCAAGAGCGACCTGTTTGTCATCAACAAGATCGACCTCGCGCCGCACGTGGGTGCGAGCTTGGATGTGATGCAAGAGGACACCTTGCGCATGCGCAAGGGCAAACCGTTTGTGATGAGCAATCTGCGGACAAAGCAGGGCTTGGATGAGGTGGTGGGGTTCATTGAAGCAAAGGGATTGTTGGCGCCCCCTGAATTCGAGTAGGACGCCAATCATCAAATCCGATTGCGTCGGGCCATTCCTCCGAGAATGCTCAGCCCTGCGAGAGCCAAAAAATAAGCGGCGGGTTCTGGCACCGCAGCAACGTTTATATTGTCCAGTGCCAAACCGGCACCGGTACCGTTACCACCCTTAAACGTGAGCGTCGTACTAATGCTGGTTGCGGCAAAATCAAACGATTGCTGGATCCAGTTCATTGGACCAGGGCTGCTGCCACTGGTATACAAAACACTGTTTGTAAAGCTTATCGATTGATCGACAAGTGGACCGATACTGACAGTTCCAGTCTTGGTCAGCGGGCCGCCGAAGTAGTTGGCTCCCAACGAAAAAGTGAGGCGGTACATCTGCCCGACCGAGGTTGAGAATGCCTGACTGATAGTGCCAGGGCCAACACTATTCAGGTCCACAGAATGACTTCCGTCATCTGCCGGCCAGATATTTCAGGCAATATCGATTCCGTTGCTTCCGATGATCGTCTAATGGTCAACTCCTGTGTTTCCAAAATCATATTGGATGCACTGTGCTGGTCCGCCGCCGCAAGTAGCGTTTCCCAAAGAGCCGTTGAATGACTCAAAACTACCATTCTGTACGAGATTTGCCGCCCACAGTGTCTGCGAGGCGAGTAGTGCTGGAATTATTGCAATCAATGTTTTCATGAGGCTTCCAATGTTTGGCTCTACATGTTTATTGGATTAAGGAAACGCTGGTCAAAACTCGATCACTTTGATTTCCGTCGAACAAATATCAAGCCGATACAACCCATTCCCAATAACGCCAAGGCAGCAGCACTAGGCTCAGGGACAGGTGCCGTTTGGATGTGGAGTTCCAACGCATACCCTTGGTCACCAATAAAATCTATTGCAGTTCCTGTGAGATAGTTGACCCCAGGAACGAATGCAGAAGTTATATCGAATGGACCTGAAACACCCGCCGAACCGTTGTGGTCATCTAGAACTAAGTGACCATTTATTGATGCAGTTCCGTCGTCATCGATAGCGCTGCGAATCGTGCCGCTTGTGGCTGGTCCATCCAATACAAATTGATATCTGAACCGAACAGTGTCAAACCGAAAAGCAAACCGATGCCATAGAGCATCGGCTGAAGAAACGGAGTCAAAGGAATGCGTTCGTACCACCTGTGCCGGTGCATAATTCACCCCGTCGATAGAGCTTTCCCAACCAGAACTACTTGTGGTTATGACATATGAAGTGGCATGAACAGAATTTACAAAACCCAAAATGGTGAATAATATAAGCACGAATCCTTTGAGAGAATTTTTCATCTCAACACTCCTTAATATTTTCTCCAGTTAATAATTGCTATTTAATCATGTAGTACGAATAGCACATATACAAACTTTTCAAAAGAGGCTCACCGACTCCCACATCGCTTTCGAAAATAGTTATTCAACCTCAAAGAAATTAGTTTAAACTCGCAGAATCGTCAAACAACATTCACAACATCCGCAATACTGTTAATCCAAACCAGATCGACAAATTCACTGCGTTGAGATTTCAACGCCACTCCAGTTGCCTCGAAGGTAGCCCTTGTGAAAAATTACCGCAAAGGCTTCGTCCCCACAGCTAGTGACAAGACCCCCTCATCCAAGGGGTTGGTCGAGAATGACCACTGAAAAACTAGGGGTACCGCCCGGACCACTGCCAAAAGCTTGATGCCATAACGCGCAACCGCAGCTAGCATTCGCGCAACCGCTGTCATTCACCGCTAACGCGCCGCCAGAGCGCAGGTGATCGGTTTCGGGGCTGGCCTTGGGGCCAGCAAGTGGGGAGGGCAACATGTGCGTGCTGTTGATCGACGATGAGCAACAGGCCCCTGACAGGCTTCGGGTGTTCTCGCACGCCATGTGGCCCAGCTTGGCGCTGGTAGCTGCGGCGCAGTCGCCCTGGGCTTTCAAGCAGTTCCGGCGCCCAAAGCGTTTGACGAGCGCGGCTGTGGTGCCCAAAGTCTCTCAGACGGCGCATGCAGGTGCCCAATGAACCCAGTAGCGCACCCGCATGAAAGCAAAAGCTCAGGCCTCGGGCACTCGAATAGCTGCCGCGTTTTGCTGGTGTCTGCGAGCTTGGAAGTGGCCAATCAATTTCAGCGCGAACTGGCGTGGCAATCCGAACTGCAGTTGGTGGCGCACACTCAATGCTCCCAATCAGCGCGGGATCAACTGAAGCTGCTGACACCAGACGTCGCGATAGTGGACCTGCGGCTGATGGACGCCGAACTCGAGCTTGCGCTCTTTGGCCTGCTGCCGGTTCCGTTGACACCAACCTAGGCTCGTTGAGCCTTTTCGAACTCGATCGGACTGACATAGCCAAGCGTCGAGTGTCGGCGCGTTGGGTTGTAGAACCGCTCGATGTAGTCGAACACATCTGCCTTGACATCATCACGCGTTCGGTAGACCTTGCGCGCGATCCGTTCGGTCTTCATTGAGCTGAAGAAGCTTTCCATCGCCGAGTTGTCCCAGACCTCGCCAGCACGACTCATGCTGCACTGAATGCCTTGCGCCTTGAGCAGGTCTTGGAAGTGCCCACTCGTGTATTGGCTGCCTTGGTCGGAGTGATGCAGCAGCGCCAGCGGTTTCCCGCGACGCCAGACGGCCATCATCAGCGCATCGGCCACCAGGTGCGAGGTCATGTGGTTCTGCATCGACCACCCCACAACGCGCCTGGAGAACAGGTCCAGCACCACGGCCACGTACAGCCAGCCCTCGGCCGTCCAGATGTAGGTGAAGTCAGCCACCCACTTCTGGTTCGGTGCGTCGGCCGTGAACTGGCGATCCAGCACGTTGTCGGCGATCTCGCTGCGCACGCCCTCGTCCTTGGGCAGGCCACGCCGGCGCGGCCTGGCGCGCAGCCCCAGCCCCTGCATCAGCCGCTCAATGCGATGCAGACCGCATTCAAAGCCCAGCGCCAGCACATCGAACCACACCCGGCGTGCGCCATAGGTGCGGTCGCTGTCGATGAAGCTCTGCTTGATGCGCTTGCCGAGCTCGTCGTCGTCGATCTCGCGTTGGCTGCGCGGCCTGTCCAGCCACGAATAGAACCCACCCCGCGAGACACCGAGCGCCCCGCACATCAACGCCACCGGCCAGATTCCTCGGTGCTTGGCCACGAAGCCGAACTTCACATCGACTCCTTGGCAAAGTAGGCCGCGGCTTTTTTCAGGATGTCGCGCTCCATCTTGAGCTTGGCCACTTCCTTGCGCAGCCGGTCCAGTTCGGCCTGCTCGGGCTTCATCACGCCCTTACCTGGAAATGCCTGCTGCGGGTCTACCGCCAACTCCCTGATCCAGGACCTGAGCACCGTCTGGTGCAACTCCAGGTCTCGCGCGGCTTGCGCCACCGAGACCCCACGCTCCTTGACCAGCCTCACCGCCTCAAGCTTGAACTCTCGGCTGAACTGCCGTCTTGCCGCCATAAACCACCTCCGGTTTCGTACCGCACCTTAACAAGGTGTCTTCTAAACCGGCAGCAGGCCACTTGTCGGCAACAAAACAGCCTTCACCTTTACCCGTACTCTTGTTGGCCGCCGGCGCTGCGGACAATTTGGCGCAACGACTGGTTGTCCGTCTACAGGCGGCTTGCCTGCTGCTGGAAGACCGGCCTCATCTTTGGGTTCGCGCCGTGCGCGACCTTCGGCTGGGCGGTTGCTCGCTGCACCCCCAGTTGGCAAAGGAGTTGCTTGCCGCCTGGAAAAGCATGCAACAAGACCGACCGCCAACCGAACCAAGCCCCTGCGAAACAGAGGTTCACCTGTCGGCGCAGGAACTTCGGGTCATGCGCCTGTCGAGCCTGGGGTGTTCCTACTCAGAAATTGCGACGACCTTGGGCGTTAGCCGTCACACCGTGCTCACCTATGTTCGCCGCTGTTTTGAGAAGTTGGGTGTCAATTGCAGGGCGAAAGCCCTGCATGCGGCGCGCAGGCAAGGGCTGCTGGAAGACTGAGGCCGGCTCGGGTACACCAAAGCTACCTCGAGCCACCCTGCCTGCCTGCCATGCTCAAACGACCGCTTTGCGGCGGCGCGCCAGCAAGCCGACAACGCCAAACCCTGCAAGTGCAAGCACATAGGCGCTGGGTTCTGGAACGGCTGAGACGGTGGCCGAAACACCGCGCAGCACGGTGTAGTCAGTTGGGCTCTGCGTGGTCACCAGGCTGATGACCAAGGGGCCCAAAGACTGGGCAGCGACAGTCGATTGAAAGTGGTGCCATGTGCCACCAACAAATCCAGCAAAGATGTTGCCAGCAACCGGGGTTCCAGTGGGCATGGGCGCATTCACCGCCGAGGCCACGCTCAGAAACGAGCTGTCCGGAATATCGACATTGATCAACGGGGTGCTGTTTTCAACGAAGTAGTCGAAGCTTACGGTGACCAGGTCACCGACGTTGGTGACGTCTGGTGTCGTGCCCAATGAAAACGTTGCGTTGCCCTGAAAGCTCTGCTCAGCCGTCGAGATGGCAGCCATGCTGGACGAAGCAGCTAACAAGGCCCCAACGGCCAAAACCAGTTTGTGCGATTTCATGATTTCCCTTGTGTTGTGCAGTGGTGGTAGCGCAAGGTGCCCGTTGCGCTGAACCGGTTTTTACGTTCACCTACTCAAGCTGTGTGCCTTACCCCCAGGCTTAGGCGCCCACGGCCGAGTGACTTGTTCACGGGTATCGAACCTCGCTGGCAGGGTTGTCAACGGCGCGAGAAATAACACACGTTACGTTAGGCGAGAGCCGTTCAACTCAATCGCTGGGGTGGCCTGTAATAGACCAACTCACCATCACCCACCACGGCGCCATCGACGGCGTCGCAGGCTCACCCTGCCGGGCGGCGACGCGGTGCTGAACAACCTGCCGCGCGAGTTCAGCCTGGCCTTAAAGGGCACGTCGTGCCAAGTCTTACACGAAGGCATGAAGCTGCAGATTGGCGACGGCACGGTCCTATACCCTGACCTGTTTGTCACCTGCGACAAGTCCGACTTCGAAGCTGACCAGGTGTTTCGCGCGCCGAAGCTCGCTTTTTAAGTGCACTCACCCAACACCCAAGGCTACGACCGCAGCCACAAATTCGCGCTCTACCGCCGACTGGCCAGCTTGCAAGAATATGTGCTGGTTGACCCCGACACCCGCCGTGCCGAGTCCTTCCGCCGCATAGCAGATGACCAATGGGTGCTTTACGTCATGAGCGAAGGCGACACCCTGGACGCCGCCAGCCTGAGCATCAGCGTGCCCACGGCAGAGGTGTTGGCATTTGATTGGGGCGACAGGACCCCCGCATCCAGGTGGATATTGTTGTTGGGCTAACGACTAATATCACGTTGCAGCCATCTTTTGTAATGCCATAGGGGCGCAGAGACGTTGTCTGAACACCGGGAGTCCATACATGAAGAATCTGAACCCGCTGGCGGCAGTAGCCGCCACGACGATGGCCTTGATGACCTGCCCCTCTCAAGCGGCCGTGAGTTCTTCGGCTTCCCTGCAGAACCTCACCGTTACGCTCATCGATTTGAATGAGGCTGACGGCATCGCGCCGTCGATGTCGTTCAGCGGTGGCCTGCAGATTGGTGCTTCTGCGACTTTGCCGTTCAGCGCGCTTTCGTCGTCTCAGCTGCTTACTGACCTCCTTCCTTTTGCCAACCTTAACGCTTCAGCGTCATTGGCTGGCGTTACAAGTTTGGCCAGCAGCTCACTGAACTCAGGGGTCACGTTTCCATTGAGCGTCGGTCAAACCCTGCTTGGTTCACTTGTGGCTTCTGGCAGCGCAAGCGCAATGCCTGGAGAAGTAGCAGCCTTCAATGCTGATGGAACATGGAACAGCGGGTCCGATCCAGCCGGCGTCAGCTTTACGCTATCAGCGCACACTATGGCCTATTTGAGCGCGACTGCGCAGTCGTCCGTTTCCATATCCCAGCCTTCCGCGCTAGGGCCTGAATACGGAATTTCACAAGTGATCATGGAGATGGGGGGGCCAGGCGCCGCCGGGGTGGGCTCAGGATTTCAGAACTCAAGTGGCGGCTTGTTTCTTGAACGATTCAATTCCATCGGCGGCCCCGGCTCCGACACGCAAAGCGCCAGTCTTGCTTTAAGTTTCACCAATTTCAGTAACGCAGAATTGTCCGGATACGCTAGGTTCTCGGTCTTGGCTGGCGGAAGCTCCGTTACATCGCCGGTGCCCGAAGCAAGTGGCACGAGCATGCTGCTGGCAGGCCTTGGTGTTATGGCGCTGGTCGGTCGCTTCCGCCGCAAATGAATTATCCGTGTCGTCCGTGCGATCAGGCCAACACGATCGCGGCGCGCTGCCGTGCTTGAATCCAACGATCTGACATTCCGCCTCAGTTTTCGACCACTACGGCAAATGAAGGTCCAGTGCAAGATCGCAGTCGGCGTTGAGGCCAGTCAGCCAAGCCAGCAAAGCGTGCTCATCACCTTCCTGAACTGGGTGCCCGGCGTTATGGCATCGAGCGACAACGATGTCGCACAAACGGCTGGCCAAATCGTTGTCGACCCATTCCTGAGGCCGGATGTCCAAGGCCGTGCCGAGCAAAGTGGTTACCAGCAGCTCCAGCTCCGACGCCGCAATGGGCGCCCCTTCCAAGGCGCAGGTTCTGCCCACGTCCGCAATGATCAGTTTCAACGCAGTCTGCCCACATTGCAGGCTTTCCGCCAAGGCCCGCAAGAAGCAGCGGTAGTCCGCTTGGCCAAACAGAGGCAAACCGGCAGCAATCACTAGCTCGGCAACCCCGTCGGCGTCACTGCTGCAAGCGGCGCGGCCAGCAGATTGCCGCGCCGGCAAGACCACAACTGGCGCACTCTTCAGCACTTGACTAAGCATCGTCGTCATGTCCAGTGTTTGGTCTGCGGCGCTCTCGTAGGTATAGGCGGTCGGGCCTGCAATCAGCAAAGTGGAACGGCAGTCTGCGCGCCGCAAACGGCGCAGCAGCGGCGTGAAGTCGGCATCAGCAGACACAAGGATGAATTCGTCATACCTAACATCCGACAGCAGCGCCTCCAACATGTCAATCACCATGGGGATATTGGCGCTGTGCTTTCCGGTCATGGGTGATCGTGGGCAGTCGATCATCTCAAAACCGGCTTCGACAAATGCCTCTCGCAGGTATGCACGCGTGGGCGCCAGATAGCAGCGGCGCAGCAAAACGCGGCGGCGCGCGGCCTGCAAGCCGTTCAGCTGCGGCGGCGCGGGCAAATGCCCAAGAAGCCATGCTAGCCAACGAGCCGGGTTGCTCGCAAACTCTTCAGCCGCAGCAACATCAATAGCGCACAAGCTGGTGTAGGTGTTCTCAAAATCCAGGAAAAGTGCTGTCCGCATACGTCCCCCACTGCTCACTAACTTCAACAGTTATAGTTCATGGGAGTCGCGTATGCAGTTGGCTCTAGGGGATCCAGGACCCCTCGGTTCGGGGATGCTGACAAGCGAAGTCGGCATTTCGGCATGGGATGACCAACCCCACGATCGGGGGGTTTATAACCTTGACGCGAACGAATATCAGTCTTCCCTGATTAACTAACCACCTGAATCTCACTACACACCTATCGGTGCGCACCAGTTTCTACAGATTCCATGCGGTAGCGGGCGGAAACGCAAAAGGCAACCTTACGATATTATAATGACGTACTCAATGCCGAATATATTTAGAAAACACCCTTCGCAATATTCTTTGTCCGGGAATCTCAATCCATCGGCGGGTTGCAATACTTGCAACAAGTGTAAAAATCAAAATTGCAAAAAAATAAAGAGAACCTTCTAAGTCGGATCGCCCAAAAAGACTGACGCTGCCATTATATTTGTCATCGTAAGAGTTCCAGTATTTTGCTCCAAGTATTCTAGCTAGCAATAAATTTGAGAGCGTGATGCAAAACGCATGAGTCAAATATACAGAATATGATATTGAACCCAAATAGGCAATGGGGCGAGTTTTAAGGAGCTTGCTAATTATTCCAAGTTCAACAGAGAAAACAAGAACGACGATACTGAATAGTATTGGTGCAAAATAATCCACTTTAAAGTCGCGCGCTAACGTCACGAATAATATTACCATCGTGAGCAAACATATCTCTAGAACGGAAAAAAGTTGCCAGCCTAATCTTAGTACATGGTTCTTGTTGTATTTTTTCGAGATTGTAAAGCATGCCATTCCGAAACAAAATCCAGCAACAGATCTAAATAAGCCGTAATCGTAGGTAACATCCATTCCAGTATTAGAATATATCAGCACGACTATCAGGCTAAATACTCCAATGGCCAAGACAATCAATAAATTCGCGCTGATTTTTATTAAAAGCAATCCAAATAGCACATATGTCCAAAATTCAGCAGAAATAGACCACGACGGGGAATTCCAAGTTAACTGATCGTGCAAATTTAAGCTATGTATGAGCAAAACATTCGAAAATAATGCATCAATAGCCATTCTTCCTATAAATAAGTTTTCGTTTTGCGGATTAGTTATAAATCGAACAATCTCAAAAGATAAATAACAAAACAGCATTGCTATATGAAGCGGATAGATTCGAGAAATCCGCTCAAAAATAAATCTCCAAAAGTCATTGGAATTTTTAATTCTGTGAAGATATGCACTGGATATGACAAACCCAGACAATACGAAGAAGAAGTCAACAAATAGGTAACTATTCCTAATTAGCGTCGACTGGTAAAGAGGACCAGTGGCTTTGACATGAAAAAAGACCACCGAACACGCGCACAGTCCTCGCCATCCATCTAACGCCACGTACCTAACAGTTTCTATTTTCGACACTTTGTTCTCCCGGGTTCTGTAGTCAGCTGATCTCCTCCCACGAACTGGACAGCTCAGATCCGGAGATTCCGGCCGTCGGTGGAACCTTCAAACTGGGTTGCGAACAGTGCGCTAGTGCGCTGTCTGACAGGGCTGAATGCGGACGGAAATCGTTGTAGTCCTGCCTCCAGGTTACGATCTTCGCACGGGCATCATCGATGCGACATGAACCAGTGCACGTTCAGGCATTCGTGACGCAAAATGCCGTTGAACGATTCGACGAACGGGTTGTCTGTCGGCTTGCCTGGGCGTGAGAAGTCGATGGTCACGCCGTGGTCGTACGCCCACTTGTCCAAGCATAGAGTCAAACTCAAGGCCATTGTCTGGCTGGATGGGAACAGGCAGTCATTTGCCTTGGTGCGTTATGCGTTCAAGCGTGCGAACCACTTGGTCGCCGGTCAGTGACTGTCCTACCTCGATGGCCAGGCACTCTCGGCTGTAGTTGTCCACGATGGTCAGCGCTCTGAACTTCTTGCCATTGAATTGCGGGTCGGAGACGGAATCCATGCTCCAGGCCTGGTTGCGTGCTTTCGGCGTCAAGCGTTTGGGGCCGCTTGCTGCACAAAATCAAGCCTTTTTCCTCGGATAGCCGATAGATTCGCTTGTGGTTGACGCGCCAGCCCTCGCGGCTTATGCACACGAAAATTCGCCGAAGACCGAATCACAGACGGGCTGCGTCGATTCCATGCATGCGCTTCTTCAACGGCGCATCCAAGCCATTGACCAGGGGCTTGGCATGCCAAACGGCTAGGCTTTACTTGCACAACGAGCACGCGCGCACCACACTGACGCGATTTCGATCGATCAGTTCGTCAACGAGGTTGTTGCGCTGCGCTGGCATCAGAGCCTATTCTTTTCGGGACACACTGCAACACCACCTTTTCCAGACTCAGGCCGCCCGCAAGCCGCTTGAGCCAGCGGTTCTCCTCCTCAAGCTGGCGCAGTTGGTGCATCTCACTCACGCCCAAGCCGCTGAACTTCGATGTCCATGCATCGATCATGGTCCGCGAAATACCGATCGTTCGGCAGACCTCGTCCACCAATGTCCTTGTGCTGGCGTGACGCAACGCGAACGCGATCTGCTCGTCGATGAACCTGCTTTTCTTCATGGCGAACTCTCCTTCGTAGAATCTCGCCGGGAATCTCTAGTTTAGGGCACCCGAAGAATTGAGGGAGGTCAACCCGCCGAACTCTAGCGCTGCCCGAAACAGGTAATTAGGGCGCCTGACAGACTAATTCTCGTGCGTACAACCGCCATGCCAATAATTCTTTTGGCTGTAGTGCCGATAATACTCCTGCTGCCCGGGAAATCGCTGCGGGAATGTATCAAGCGTTCAAAATCGGGAAATAGCCGAAAATACTCCTCGACTACTTCAGAATCTTTCTGACCATCTTAAGAACGGCAGCACCCAAGCCTACCTCCTGATAGACAATCTCCTTGCGAATCCCTCCAGCGACCGCACTAGATAGCGTGGACGCCTTCCGCGCAAAGGCCCACCCATCCCTTTCCATGAACTCACTGTACGATGGATGCGGCTTTACCAGTAACTCATATACCTTCCGCACTTGGGGCGCGCTTCGCTCATCCTCGGGCATCCGTTTCACTTCCGGAGTATCCTTCAACGCCTGACTTGATTCGTACGTCCAATCCAAATCGTCGAATACTATCAAGCCACCGGGCTTCAAAAGTCTGTCTACGAGAAAGAACGCGAAGCCGTCGGTAGACCAATTATGGGCGCCATCGAGATAACAAAAATCGAATCTGGGTGTCGGGTCATCATCAAGCATTTTCATCAACCGCCAAATGTATGACGTTGGTTCATAGAATACCGTGACGAATTTGGAGAGACCAAGCTTGGCCAGCAGCTGCTCAACATTGGGAGTGGCTTCGCGTGCGCCTGCCAAGTCAATAGTTGTGATACTGCCCCTACTCAATTCATCGATGGCGCCAGCCATATAGCAAGTTGAAACTCCGTGCCGAAAACCAAGTTCAAGTATATTTGAAAACTTGTTCTCCAAGATGATATCTGTTATCATCTGGGCTTGGGTAAACGTCATATGCGGGATGCCATCTACTTCTTGCCTAATACGATCTATTTTCATTTATCTCTCCTAGACTTCGTTTAGTGACAGTAATCAGATTGCTCCGCACTGGATGCGGGTCTCCATGCCTCCTGTCGACAAAGGATATCGCAACATTTACTGCCTGCTGCCTGATTGGAACCTACGAACGTCATACTACATTGCAGATGCCTTTCCGTTTGGTTTCGAGCCGAGGTGGGAGTGGCACAAAGACGCTCTGCCCGGCAACGGGTCCATCGTTCTGCGATCCTGGGAGTGGCCGCATATGCGCTTAGAATTATAGAGCAATGCTGTAGTTGTCGCTGAGCAATTCAATTCAGCGCACCAGTGATATCAGCGGCTGATTTTGTAGAGCGCTTTGTGCGGGAATTGGCGCCAATTGCTGCTCTATGCCGAGTCCGACCTCGGCCGGTAAGAGCACGAGATTGGCCTTAAGTCATTCTTGGCGATCATACGCAGCAACCAGCGCAAGTTGTGGCCCGCCGCGCACGGCACCGCATGCAGCCGGTCAATCATCTCGCCCTTCAGGTGAATCGGCAGACGCGGCCGCCCAGCGTTGCTGACACCGGTCGCGACCAAATCCGCTGTGGTGCCGAAAAATCAGCATTGGCGTCAGCGCGGTACCCACGAGAACGTTGCACAAACGCAGGCGCCACGAGGCTTCAATCTGCACCCACAGCATCCGTGCTGTCAACACCGCCAGCGGGTGCCGCAGGTCGATCACGTGATCCAAACGGGCACGGAAGAAGACGCCAGTGGCCATCGAAAAACGTCCCTAAACTCCCGGGAAACAAAACGACTTGCACGGCCTATTGCTAGTTCTGGTTATCGGCATTCCCCCCGCCAAGAATGTATTCAAGCCAGTCGGCGGGATTTCACAGGGTGAACAAAATGAATGCGTAACATCGTCTCCACCGCAACAAAGCCAGTAGCCGCGTTAACAAGCGGGAGAATGCGGCAGGGTCAAGGCCACCAGGGCAGACCAGTGCCCCACGCGCTACATCAGAGCCAAGGATTCGTGCTTGCAACTGAATTGGGTCGTCAAATTCACTCGAAGAATGGCTTGCTTCATACTGATTACAGTGTCAAGCCTTTAGACCTGCTTGGGCAAGACAGGCTCACTCGACGATCGACTAATGCACGCCTACTTTAGCGGTACTCAAAACATCAGATACCTGTTTCACATATGACTCAACCGAAAAGAGTTGACGCTGCCTCGAAAGGGCCGCCCGCCCAAAGGCGGAACGCAAGTCAGAATTCTGTACCAATCTACTCAAACCGTGCGCAAGGGACTTTGCATCTCTAGGCTTGAATAACACACCGCTAACACCATCTTCCACAATATCAAGAAGCCCGCCATGCGCAGCGGCAATAACTGGTCTACCAAACGCCATGGCCTCAATAGCAACTCGACCAAAGGGCTCAGGTTCCGTGGAAGGCACTGCAACTATATCACAGGCTTCCCACACAACTTCAATGTCAGGCCGGAAAGGTTCAATTAAAATATCATTATAAAAAGGGCTGTCCGCCACGCGTTGGCTCAATTCATGCTCATAGCGCTCTTGTCCAGAAAATGCGGACCCGATTATCCACAGTTTCGCCTCGCGATTCCCGGACCTTCGCATCAACTCAAATGCTTCGACCAACAGCAATTGGCCTTTCCAGCTGTTTATGCGGCCTGCCACAACGATTACTACCGCATCCGAAGACCAACCTCGCATCATTCTCTCATTAGCACGCTGTCCAGGAGCTAACGCGACAGGAACTCCATTCCAAACAACTAGGTAACGCTCTTGACTACGAGTAGTTATAATCCAGTTTCGTGTTTGAGAAGAATTACAGATTATAAGCTTGGAGAACAACGAAACAATCACACGAAAGCATACAGTAGCAAGTGGAGATCCGACGAGAATCTCACGAACATGCCAAACATGCGGACGTCGAAAGAGCAGTGCATAAAGCGCGCCCGCAAAAACCGCTACAGTGTTTGAATAGACTACGTCGAACGGTTTTTCCCTTTCAATTTTTTTCAATTCACGCACTGACTTCACTGCTGAGGAAATCATAGTTAGCACACCACGAATACCCAACATTTGACGCTGTAGTTTACAAACATCGCCCACCACCACGTGAGCACCGCTAGCTTCAAGCTGTGCACACAATGGACCATACTGAGGGAGCAACACAGTTATATCAAAGCCGACTTGTTGGCGCGAAACGAAATCTAACAAAGATCGATCCGAGCCATACAGCTCGGCAGACGAATGAACAATCAATAATCGGTTTCCGTCAGCCATTTAATATAATCCACCATAGACTACATTGACCTCGCAAAACAAAACTCTAAAACGGAGAACCGAAAACTTTTTCATGATCAACATTCCTTTTTGTCGAAATCAAGCAGTCGAATCTAGTTAACGAATGCGCAACTCACCGATCCTTGGGAGAGTCTCACCTTAATGCAGGACCAAATGGAGATCAACAACTTAAACAAAGGCGTAATCTATAATGTAAACAAATAGGTGGCGTATGATTTTTCGCGCAAACATCAAAATTTACGACCTGTTTTGGACCACCCCCATTAATCCACTTACTCGCCCAAGAACACCAATAAATCTATACTTTGATATCAAACGATATTTTGACTGGATTAAGCAAGCCCAAAGCAACGATGAAGTCAATTCTTTTACAATTAATATTGCTTGATCGAGTGCCCCAACTAATCCTCTGGTTATAACGGAAATTCTGGCACTATTAACAGCACCCAATCTATGTCTCTCCAAAACCCACTCGAGAGATGCCCGACGCACCGGAACTTCTTCTGATACCTGCGCATTTGAAACCCAATAAGTCTTTAGGCGCGCAAGGCGAACTCTCTCGAAGAAATGACTATCCTCACCACCAGAGGCATTGAATCTCAAATCAAAGACCTCTTGGTTAAACACTTCATATAATTGCCTGGTTATAACAATATTATTACTACTTCTCAGTTTGTCGACAAAACCACTATCGCTATAAGGAACACCAAAAATAGGAGAAGCCCTAACTTCTTCCGATGCAATAGTAGGAAATATATATTTTGTAGGTCCACCATACAGTGATGCGCCAGATGTATTTAAGACAGTTTCCATAGCTGCCAACCACCCCAGAATTAGGCACGAATCGTCATCAAACATTGCGACATACTCAATGTTAGGATTCTTGAATGCCGCTTGAAGTGCCGCGTTACGTACGTAGCTTAGGCCAGGATTTACGACTTCTATTATATTTATTCGTGAATCAATTCTGTTTTCAATCGCCCATAACCTAGCCGCAGTTAGACCTTCTTGACCAACAACATCATTCTCGGCAACTATGACCAGAGGAAACTTTTCATAACCAAACTCTTCCAAAATGCTTTCAAGGGCGCTCCTCAATAACAGCGGCCGCCGAAAAGTTGGTATTGCGAACGCAAGTCTATTATGAAATGACGTCATCATTTATTGTTTGAATTGGGATATGAAATCGCTATTAGACAATAACACAATGCTATGCAGATAATAAAGCCTGGCACACTAAAGTACATTGCAGCCCAGTATCCAGACACCATCATAGATGCAATTCCCAAAGCTAGCCTTAGAACTCTTGATGTAACCATACCACTCGCGTACATTATTATTCCACTATATGACTCATAAACTCGCGCGCACAAAAAAATGGAAAAGTAGATCCACAAGGCATTTAACGCCAAATATTCATTTCCTAAAATATATTTAGTAAAAACCGGACCCAAAAACAGTATAGAGCACGCGCCGAATAGTGAGAATAATATAAATCCAAAGCGAATTATCCTGCGCTGTTCCCAATATTTTGCGCTACCTTGAGATCTAACAAGTACCGGAATGATTACATTCTGTAATAGTGGCGGGATTATTAGAAATAGTCCCACAAATCTACTACCTGCCGAATATAGTCCTAAAGCTTCTCTATCAACAACATATTCGAGAATCAAGACATCTATATTTGTTATGACGGTAGCAAAGAAGGCATCGAATGCATAAGGCACAGACTCCTTCGCTCTTTCGAGCATGCGATACTCTACACTCCCTGTCGATGTGTAAAGTTTATTTATAAGTTTACGATGAACTCTATAGGTAGATACTAAGGCAAATATCACTCTAGATACCAATATGGCCAGGCAAACACTCGCCAAATCATTATAATATAGCGCCGAGCAAACAACGAGCAGGATGTGCAAGACTCCGGTGGCAAGACCAATCCACGCCTCTTCTGTAAAGTTGCCTGTGGCCCGAAATACGGCGCTACCGTAGTTTCCAAATTCAGTCGCCGCTGCTGAAGCTAGGAGAATTAGAAAGATCGAAACCTCTGAACTACGTCCAGCAAAATAGAATACTACCAAGCCAAGAAGCAGTGTTGGTATAATAAGTGCTATCATCAACAGTAGGTCGCCTCGGAAATGTTCTCGTGCTCCTGAAATATTCGATGATATTTCTCTGAGTGCTCTAACGGGTAATCCAAAAACCAACAGTAATATAACAACAGCAGAAAGAGCAGAATTAAATACCAAAGTTCCCTGGGCGGTCGGCCCCAGAATCGGTGCAATTATTATAAATGTTATAACGCGCACTAAAATTTTTGACGCAGTCGAAAGCAACGTCAAAATGTAAGGATTACTGAGAAAATTAAAAGAAAATCCATTACTCATACGATCTAAACCGTCTTAGGAACGATTCCTGATTTTTCGCTATCGCATTCTTCCGGGTTACTGGCCACTGTGAGAATTGCCAAGAATAGGGCGTGAATTAGTATGTCGGCACCAACTGTTGTATGAAGAGAATACGGCACCTCTGTGAAAGAACGAAATCCTATGAATAGGAATAATATTTGAGATATTCCATTTAAGTGTCGCCGGAGTCGGTACGCCCAATATCCAAGTATTGATAAATAAACCAAAAAGCCGAAGAGTCCAACGATACCTGCCGATGCCATTGTTTGGATTATTTGGTTATGGGCATTCACAGCTGAACCTATTTTCACTGCGCTTCGAAAGCTGGCGTCAAATATACTTGATCCGTATCCAAAGATCGGACTTCGGTAAAATTCATTTAGCGCCACCTCCCATATAATGTCTCTATTGGTAAGTACATTTAGTTCACTCGACCTGTATTGATCACTATCGATCATTAATGATATGGTCAAAAAGCCTACGAAAATAACCAGTGCTGAAAATCCAAGGAATGGCCTTAGCGAACTACGAGCGACCATCAATGCTCTCCAACCATGGTTTATTGCGTATCCATCCACCTTTATCCTGGATCCCGTAATTAGCCAATTTCCGAAGAACGCAAAAATTAGGGCTAATATGGCCGTTTTTGATTGAGTAATAACTAAGGCAGTAAACAAGGTTGCCTTTATTACGAAATCTATTTTTAGGTTCCGCAGCGGATAGCAATAGTTTAAAATGATTGTAATTGCCACTATTGGACCCATTACGTTTGCATGTGCAGCCAATCCCCAGAATCGAAAACTGAAGATTCCATGATTATATTCGCTCTGTAGCACTAAGTCAGGAGCAATGGGTATTAGTATCAAGCTCACAAATGTTAAGAATACTAATCCGACTTGCGCCCAGCGGACAACTTGCTTTAGTCGATCTTCCGTTAGCAGAACAGTGGCTAACAATAAGCATGATGCATAAGCTGGTTGCATTGAAAACGCGGGATAGGTCCCCAAAGTGTTATTTAGCAGATAATTCGTAATAGCATATACAACAACTCCAGCACCTAGGCTCGAGCGTACTGTGAGGTTATTTATTTTATATTTGAGGGTGAATCTTCGAGCTATTCCGACAATGAGTACACCCATTATTAGCGCATTCATACCTCGGAGCAACCACAGGCTATTTGAAACCTGCGACAGTTCAGCTGTCATTTCGGGTGAATAGCCGGATAACTTTCTTCCCGCTAAAACTGGCCAAAGAACTATGCAGGTAAGCCCGTACGCAAACAAACCAATAACCAGATAATTTTGTGGAACAAAAGTTTGCCGTTGCGCGACGAAGGCGATAGCAATCGCGGAAATCACTGCCATAACGCAAAGTGAAAGCCAGATTAATAAGACAATAATATCAGCCATGCATTAAATGGAGAGATTTCGCCGGAAGAATACCATATTAGTTTTAGGAAGCTCTGAAGAATAGATTTTTGATACGGTAGTCAATGCTGATTTGCGCTTTTCATCTTCGGAAAGTTTTCTGGGTAAACAGATTCGTTCTCCTGGCAATAGACTAGACTCGCGAAGAGGCTCGGATGAGCTCAATTAATGTGTTTTCATAAACTATTCTCCAATGGCGAACACTTCTACCGCGCCCTCTGAATAATTCACATTTCGAACCATTGACAAATTCGACAACACAAACTGCTTGCTCAACGGTTGGTTGCAATTTATCAACCCCCAGTAAGGGACCTTGATACTTCCAAACTGATGCTTGATGACCCGAAACGGGTGCGTCACTTCGGAGCGGATGCGTGCCTTCACGTGTTCAAGTTTTTTCCCTCGGTTGACTCATCATGCTGTTCTTGTCCAGCGCCAGACGCCTGCTTAGCATCATGTCCACGTTCCATTTGACCTTTTCACTGGACTCATCGCGCTTGTGAATGCCGCAGTAGCCTGAATAACCAAAAGCTCCGATCTCCCGCCCGTGCAGAAGATCGTTGGCTTCGACAACTGCGTGTACGTTGGCAGCCGTGCCGGAGACGGAGTGCACTAGGCCCGACTCAGCATCAGCGCCAATATGCGCCTTCATGCCGAAATGCCACTGGTTGTCCTTCTTGGTTTGGTGCAATCCGGGGTCACGCTTGCCGCGGTTGTTCTTCGTGGAACTGGGCGCCGCGGTCGCGTCCACCACCGTGCCAGCCGTCAGCAGCAGCCCTTTACCGGTCAACAGTTCGTTGACCTGGGCAAACATTTGCTCATCCAACTTGTGGGTCTCCAGCTGCCTGCGAAATCGAAAGATCGTGCTCTCGTCGGGCAAGCGGCTGTCCCGGCCCAGGCCCGCGAAATCGCGGAACAGCGGCACGTCGTGAAAAGCCTCTTCCATCGCCGGGTCGCTTAAGGCAAACCACTGCTGCATGAAGTGAATGCGCAGCATCGTCTCCAGCGCAAACGGAGGGAGGCCACGGTTACCAGCGGGTGCATGCGGTTCGATCAAGGACACCAGGGCGGCCCAGGGCACCACGCGCTCCATCTGCGCCAAGAACTCGCGATTGCGCGTACGTTTGGTCGTCAAGTTCGATCCGAGATAGGGGCGCGTCATGGTGATTGCGGTGTCCGCAGTTAAGGCTTGCTTGGGCAAAACACGGCTGCCCGACAGCGAATTTATGCAGACCTTCCTCAGAAATCAATGACTTTAATACTGCCAGTATTAAATCTTTTCCAAAAATGCCGATGTAATGTTCTCAGCCGCGAAAATCTTCCTGCATTTTATTCTTTCTTCAGTATCTATTTTTCCATTGGTCAGTGCAAAAAGGATTTTTTCAGAGAACTCTATTGGTGATTTCGCAACCAGAAAGTTTCGCTTTATATCATCAGGTAAACCACGCAGACCTTGCGGATGAGTTACAATTGGGGAATCACTCATTAGCATGTCAATAGTCTTTAGCTGGACACCACTACCGGTTGCAACTGGATTAACTAAAACTTTGGACCCGGTCCTAAAAGGCAGCGTGTCCTCGACATTTGAGTATAATTTTACGTGATTTCTTTTTAAAATAGCGATCAGAGATTCAGAAGGATTTGATCCAACTACAATTAGATCGATATAATTAATTTTGCTTCTCAATATTGGAAGAACTTTCTCAACTAAAAAAAGAACGCTTTTTACGTTGTTTGGCGTAGCTAAATTACCAATGAACGCAACATCAGATATAACTTTTTTGGCTGCTGGCTCAATAACCGGTGTTTCGCAAATAGGGGGCAGCCAACTGATATTATAAATGCCTTTACTCTTCCAATAAACGATATCATCAGCGGAAATATCAAAAACATGAGTTGACTTTCTCATGAGGTGGAGTTGATATTCCAGCAGACCTATCGTTGAAGCGATCAAAGAAAGTTTTGTTGCAAGGCCCTTACTAACTATTCCCTGACCAAACATGTATTGATGCTCGATGTTTGCTGATCGGTATAGAAGTTTTATGCCAGTTTCGGCGCGGGCGGCTAGTGCCAATTCACCGAGCCAAGGACCTTCTAGTAAAAGGTAGTCGGCGCGAACTAAAGCAATGGCATCTAATAATTCTCTAAAACGCTTTGGCTCCGGCGTTCGGGCAGCCACGTGCCAGGGAAGTCTTGCCGCGTTCAATATCTTAAGTGCGCCTCCTCTACCTTGATGTACCCTGAAGGTTTCGTGTCTGTGAACGAGATTATCGATGGTTTGGTATTCTTGTTGTTGAGGTCTAAGTTTACTATTATTTTCTTCGGAATTGACTAGAGTGACTTTTACCCCAGCGGCGACAAGACCCTGCAGACGGCGCCATTGATCTACCCTCCCTCCTCGATTAGCAGGCAATATAGAATCAGGGCACAACTGTACGATATGCATAATACTCTTAAATCCGGGTCTTAATCAGTTTTGCAGGCGTGCCACCGATTACAGAATTATCAGGCACAATCCCTCGAACAGTACTACCGGCCGCGATGACACATCCTGACCCTACTCTTGCACCATCCAGAAAAGTTGCTTTTGCACCGATCCAACAGTTATCTCCAATAATTATTCCCTTTCTTGTCACTCCTTGATTTCTAATTGGGGAATCAACGGCCGCAAAATTGTGACTCTCGGAGTGAAAGCTAACGTACTGGCCAGCAATAACGTCTTGTCCGATACTTACACCCCCTCCGCAACCTATAAATGAGAATGCGCCTATTCCTGAGTTTTGCCCTATTGTCAATCCGGATCCGAGGCTAGTTAAAACGCCAGATGCTTGTATTATTGTCATTGGGCCGATATTAACGTTATCTGATATCGATACACCATTAACTGAAAGTGCGTCAACTTTTACACCATCTTGAATAGTTACGCCGGAACCGAGTTTTAACAGTCGTGTATGGTATAATTTGACACGCTTGCCAATGAAAACTGGACGTCGGAATCTACCAAAACGTAGAGCACCTCTAGCTGCTGCGAGAACTCTTCTCCAAGCAAATTCTATAATATCTACAGTCTGAATCGCCTCATCTAGTTTATACGCCCTCTTTTTGATGGATGATCCAAACCAATTTGCCAAATGCACTAACATAGCCATTTACCTATTTCGCGTATTTGAGTTCTATTTTGTCGTTTTTTCAGTCTTTTGGAATTCTTATTTTGGCACGGGAATAACAGATATCCAGTTATCTAAGTTACCAGCGTTGAATCGAGCCAATTCAGAAAGATTAGTTATTGTTCCGATGCGACCTCAGAAGCGGATAGTCTTGTCGGGCTATGTCACCTACGACCGCTATTGATTTTTCGGAGAGACTCTCTTTAAGATATAGTGAGTTGCGCCTTCGAGACGTCATAAATATATTGGGGCATTTTTACCTTCAGAAGGTTGATTTAAACCTCCAATTTTGTCTGTAAAGCGGGTTATTGCTTTAAGCCCAGCGCCTTCACTAAATCAGAGTGGTATTCTAAACTGTCCTCTTCGATCGTGAGCGCCATGCCTTCCTTATAACTCCACATAGCCCAGCCAAAGCCATTCGTTTCTGCAGCACGTCGAACTGTAGTTATCCAGCGTGCCGCGCTATCCATTTCAGCTCCATTCCATCGGCGTTCTCTCTTTAGAACACCGAATTCACCTAGTAGTACTCTATGGCGTGAAAAATTCTGTTTATCGACGAACGCACCGACTTGTTCGAACAGCCTCATTATCTCGGCTTCATCGGGATTTGACTTATAGTATTTCTCCGCTTCAAGTTCTGCCATGCGAAGTGTTCCATCACCAAATTTCTTATAATAGAAATTCTGCGGAGCATATTTTTTTACTTCTTTCATGGTATGTTCGAGCGAACCTAATCTGGCAGGCCACGTCAATCCACTCATTACTTTAATACCGTGATGCCCGGTCCACGAGGCTCCTTGATGCGTGAAAACGTATGGACTGTAAAAATGGAATGTGGCGTATATATTTTTGTCTTCTGAAAATTTCGCCAAATTTAACTGCATGAACGATGTTGCCGCTGAGTAGCAAGGAGAAGTCACCGTATACTTTACTAGTGGAAACTTTTTTCGAAGATTACTGATCAATATCTCTTGATATTTAAACCATTCCTTGTCCGTGCAAGGCGACGTCGGTTCATTCATTGGCTCTATTATTATATTATCGTAGTCCTTTCTTACGATAATATCACTGACGTCAGCAACTAATTCAACCCAGTTGTCGAGACCGTTTTTAGATTTCACGAGCTCTTCATATGAGCCGGGTCCAGATGTAGGCGGATGCAGATCAAATACTATTTGGAGACCTTCACTTAGCGCTGTATCTACGACAGTTCTTATATTTTCAAGTGCAAGCTTCCTGTCCGCCGATTCTGCTCTAAGCAGAGGTTCTGAAGTTACAGGTATCCTTATGAAATCAAAACCTGTGGCTTTGATTTTTCTCAAATCCACCAAAAACGATTTCTTGCTAAACGAAGGGTATGGTGGCCATCCATAACTTTGATCGACATTTCTTTGGGGTCTAGTGAACCAGGGATTCACGTTTATACCCTTCTTGAATGCAAACGTGTACTCGCAGAAGAATGCGATTACCAGTAGAATAATAATTCTCATCTTTGACTTCTTAATGCAAAATCAATTCGAGTTATTGAATTTCAAAGAGCCCCCGAGCTGCCGAGAAACATATATACTCAGTCTTTAATTTTCTTTGCCGAACTATTTCAAGTCACAAACGCTTTTCTGAGGTCATTGTATATTCATGGCGCGAAATATAACCACGTTTTGTGTGAGTTTATTTATGCAAACTCACAGTCCTAGGCACCACTGCGGGTTTTTAACTTACGCGTACCCCGTCAAGACCTCACTCAAAACTAGAATGGAAAAGTTTCATGATCTTTATGACGCACCACACCGATTGGCGTGATCGATAAAGTCAATAGCATTACCTTGCGCTTGACTGTTTGAGATGGTTTTGTACTCTGTCCGCGATGGTATTTCGCTGTTTGTTAGGACAACTTGCAGGATTCAAGCGAATGGGGTGATAGATTTATACTTTAGCTGCTTGTCGAACCAGGAGTATTGGTTTCCTAGATCATCCCGAATTAAAATTTTCGATTGCCACCGCCCAGCGGTTGCATCTGCTGCTTTCCTGGCTTTCGGGACACGTTTTGGCGCCAAATGGCTGTTGGTAGATCACTTATAGAATGGCCAAAATGCCCATATATGCTTTTGTGTACAATACGGCAATAACCGGCTGATATTTAAGTATGATCTGTGCGCTTTACGAAAGTCCGGTCAGGCGTCCTACAGCGCTATTCGGCAAAGCCAATACAACCGAACGCACAAATTCCTCTTGCCTTTTAAAGGCTGATTCGGTTGCGCGATCAATTGAAGAGATCCGAAACAGAAGTCCGTCGGGAATGATTCCAGCGAGCGAATATCGCAGCTGTAGTGCCTTGCGTGCAGTGCCTGAACGAACCGTACGATTCCCTATAGTTACCCAGTACGTTACGGGTTCGTGACGGTCGCCCAACGATGTAACCAAACGACGCACTGGTATGCTTCCCTTAGAGGTTTGCAGTTCAATATTTTCTTTCGATTTCACTGAAAATCCCTGTGAAGGGTAGCAGACGTCTGGGTAGTGGAGCGCTAAACTATCACTCTGATCCTCTCCATACGCAACTGACATCATGATCCGATACCCAGTTTGCTCGTCTTTATAGGTTCTCGTTAATATATCACTGTAGATTTTATTGATCAAAGCTTCTTGTGCTGGATTAATTAATGCCGCTGTGCCGACAGTATCCGTAACCCACGTCCCAAAATTCCGGGGCATCGTTCTTTCTAAATTAATAGGTCCCAGCGTTTGTGCTAAGTATTCCGTAGGCCGCAGCGTTTTCGCACCAGCCGAAGCAGCGCCGGCAGCCGCCAGCAGCAATAAGGCATTTCGGCGGTTAGTGGTAAGCATGTCAGGCTCGCTTCATTATTTCCGTTGGCGGGAAGTCGTCGATGGTTGCGACTCGGGGCGGCTTCTGGACTCGCGGAGTTGAATGACTTATTTTCTTCCTGGTTGATTTTCGCTTTTGCGGCAATAGGCCTAGCAATTTATCCATGCTAAGCATCAACACCATAGCCACTAAAAACAAAATAAGCCCTGCCGCGCTGTGCATCAGGCCTTGGCCGACTTCGTCACCCAAGTGAAATGTAATCAGGCACAGCATAATGACGCGGATAACGTTCGCGCAAAAGGCGATAGGTATCAATGAAACCAGCAGTAGTGTGTTGCGCAGCTTGCTGGTGTAACCCATCAGCTTGATATACACCAAGCCCATGGCCTCCAGCGTAAACATGGACGTAAGCCCTGCGCAGGCGTCGGCAACCAATAGCTGGTAAGGCCCTACTGTTAGAATCACGCCCGTTCGCGAAATGCTGTAACCCGCCGCGTACAGCACTTCGCCTGCCACGGCTGAAACAGCGGCTTTCAGCGGCGCGGTAACGGCAGCCACAATGTCGCCTGGCAGTGGAATCACAAAAAACATAACGGCCAACGGCGTAATCAAAATGCGCAGCGCTTTGGGGCCGATAAACAGCAGGGCCGCGCCCGCCAGCATGGTGAGCAGCGAGCCCACCTCAAACATCAAAATGTCTTGAGAGCGGCCCAGCGCATAGCCCAGCAATGAAATTGCGATAAGTAGCCAGCCCAGCACTGGGCGCGGCCGCAGGCGCCGCCGGGCCAGTTCCTCACGGCTTTGCCAAATGAGCCACAGGCTGCTGGCCAAAATAACCGGCCCGTACGAATGCTCTTCTTTGGCCCACAGCCCGTTCATCAGCCCATAGAACGTAGGCACATACAACAAACCCCAGGCCAGCAGCAGCAGGCCCAGGGTGGGACGGTCTGCCCGGGCGGGCAGCCATTTGTCTAACGCGGTGCTCACCATTCGTTCAAGATAACGCCGGCCATGCGCATATCGCCTTTGCTCAGGCGCTTGACCAGGCTGTTCAGCTGCGGTGTGCTGGTTTTGCCCTTGCGGCCAATTGCCAGGGCTGCGCCGCAGGCCAGGGCCACCACGCGGCCGTCTGCGCCGTGTGCAATCGCGGGGGTGTCCACAATCACGTGATCAAACTTGCTGCACATTTCACGAATAAGCAGGGGAAAGGCCGCGCCCTGCACCAGTTCCAGTGGGTTGGGCGGCACTGCGCCCACGGGCATGATGTACAGGCTGGGCATGCTGGCCACGCGGTGCACCACTTGGTGCTTGGTGCGCCCGGCCAGTACGTTGCTCAGGCCGGTTTTACCGTCCACCCCAAAAACCGTGTGCTGGCGCGGGGTGCGCATGTCGGCGTCGATCAGCACGGTGCGCTTGCCCATTTGGCTAAAGGCAACGGCCAGGTTGGAAGCCACAAAGCTTTTGCCGTCGCCAATGTCGGCACTAACCACCGCCAGTGCGGGGCTGCGGCCGTCTTCATCGGGCTCTAGCGCGCCTTGAATGAGAGCGCTGCGCAGCTCGCGGAAGTTTTCTGCCTGTTCGCCAAACGGGTCGGTGGCCACAACCAGTTCGGGGTTGTAGCTGTCGGCACCTTCAGGTGTGTAGTGGTAATGAAACTGGCGCGCCAGGGCGTGCAGCACGTCCTTCTCATGGGCCAGGCCCAGCTTGATGGAAGCCACGCCAAAGCGCAGCTGGTGCTCGCGCTGGTAGGCCAGCACTTCTTGCACTTGCTCTTCCGTCCAGCCTTTGGCTTCACGCAGCAGCTCGCCAATCAGCCGGTCTTTAGGATCATTCACCACGCGGGTGTTTTCAAAGTCGGTGGGCAAGGCGCGCCAAGAATTGCGCCGGTCAGCCGCCTTGCGGCGTTCGTTGGCAAGAAACTGGCTGTCAGAAACTTCTGAAGAACCGGGTGGCGTCATGGCATCGTTTCGGCGGTCGGAGATGCCAGAACGGCGGCCCCACAGGTGCCTGTATTCGGTTTCGTGTTGATCTTCGTTTGAGCTGTCTGCGGGCTTTGACATAGCGCTGTGCACATAAATCTCGTTCAAGAGGCCGAAAGAGCCGTGGGCGTGCGGCTGCCGCTGATGCGTTGCAGCGCTTTGTGGTTACTGGCGCTGAGGCGAACCTTTTCATTGACCGGCTTGGGAAGCACCATCATCAGCGGCACCTTCAGGCCCACCGTGATGTCGTCTGCGCTGCGCACGCGCGGGTCCATCAGTTCACGAAGCAGCGCCGTGGCAGTAGCCAGCAGGGTGCCCAAGAATACAGCCAGCGCCGTGTTGAGAAGCAGCTTGGGCGAGCTGGGCTCTGGCGGCGGGGTGGCTTCTTTAACTACTGAAACGTTGGTTTGCGTCACCTGGCTTTCCAAGCTAGTTTGATTGGCGCGTTGCACCACGGCGTCGTAGGCACGCTGGGCGTTTTCAACGTCGCGCTGGAACACGTTCACTTCGTCGCGACTTGCCTTGATCTTCAGCACCTTGGCGCGCTGGTCTTCGCGCGCGACGCGCAGCTGGGCCAGGCGTTGCTGGGCAACATTGTTGGTAACGCCCACACTGCCTGAAGCGCGCGACGTGGCCGCCTGAAGCTTGCTGCGAAGTGAACCCACCGAGGCGCGGGTTTCAACCACCTGCGGGTTGGCTTCACCCAGGCGCGAAACCAGTTCTTCAAGCTTGGTTTCTTGGCGCGCCAAGTCGCTTTGCAGCTGGGCCACCACAGGGTTGTTTAGCACTTCTTGCATGCGGTCGGGTGTGGCCGCAGCCTGGCCCAGGCGGCCAGCACTTTCCATGGCGGCGGCTTCCATGGCCACGATTTGAGACGTCAGCTCTTGCAAGCGCATGGTTTCAACGTCCAGCCGCTCGTCGTTGTTGATGATGCCGCGGCTACGCTGAAATTCAGACAAGCGGGTTTGGGCTGCTTCGACCGCTTCGCGCATCTTGGTGGCGCGGTCGTCAAAAAAGGTGTTGAACTGGCGCGCGGGTTCGGTTTTAAGTTCCAGCGTGGTGTCTACATAGCCTTTGACATAAGCATTGGCAATGGCGGCCGAAAAGCGCGGGTCTTGCGAGGTGTAAGAAATGGTGACGACCGTGCTTTCGCGCGAAGGCTTGATGTCCAGCTTCTTGGCCAGGGCAGTGACCAGCCAGGCTTCAAAATCGCCAACGCCTTCGGTGGCCTCTTGCCAGTCTTGGCGCAGCTGCGGGTTTTGTGTCAGGCCCAGAGCGGCGATGGCTTTGCGGCCCACGCGTTCGCTTTGAATCAGGTCAACCTGTGTGGCCATGTAGCCCGGGGCCATCATGGCGTTCATCATCACGCCGGCCACGGGGTCAGGGTTTTTGATGTCCACCAAAACCGAAGCGGTGGCCGAGTAGTTTTTCGGAAGCAACAGGCTGACCACCACGGTGGTGGTTACCAACGTCAAGAACACGAGCAATGCCGAAACCCAACGGGCCCGCAAGATGGTGAAGAACTGAGAGAAGCTCATAGTGCCCTTGTTATCGGCGCGGCCGAAAATAAGCTGAGTGGCGCAACCCCAAAGAGGGCTAAGTATCAGCCCCAATGGCGCAATGCAATTGAAGCTAACGTTAGCACGCAGGCTCTTTTGGGCAAGCGCTGAAACACGCTGCAACATGGGGGTTGGGCCCCTAGGTTTACTGCTGGCGCCCGGCTTTTGCGGCGTGTTTGTGATGGATGTCACGCGGGGTTTTGTGTGACGTCTCCGCAAGCCACCAACTGCCCTTGCAAAACGTGCATCACGGAAAAGGTAAAAAGCAAAAGGCCCCGCAAGCACAGCCTGCGGGGCCTAAAGGCTTAAGAGCGGTGCTGGTGGCTTACGCTTACTTACGGCGGCGTGCCACGAAACCCATCACGCCAAGGCCAAGCAAGGCCAGAGCGTAAGCTTCGGGTTCCGGCACCGGGGTGATCATGGTCGCGAAAATGGTCTTCTGGCCAGCCATGGCGTTTAGGCCATAGCTATTCGTATTCGGGAACGACCAAATCGCATTGGAGGGAGCGCCTGGCCCGGCAGCAGCGCCAGCAGGTATGGTGGAGTTGCCTTGCAGGTTGGTGCCGTTCGACAGGCCATATATTCCATTGATGATGCCGGGCGCGCCGGCGTAGTCAACCTGCCACCCCGCTGTGCCGGTGGAAAACGATTCTGTCCCATTGGCCAACCGCCAGCCGCTACCGTTCAACTTCAAGGTGCCGGCAAGCCAAGCAAAATTGTCGCCGGGGAGGGATGAGTTGGTAACGGAAACCAAAACATACCAAGGTGATGCGCTGGGCGTAGAGGCTGGCAACTGATACCCACCGGTCTGGGGAACTACGACGTTACCTGGCCAAGCAAGACCTCCCAGAACGGTGTCAACAGGCTTGGGACCACCGGCATCAACGTCGATCCATTGGTCGTTGGACAAGTAGGCAGTGTACAAGTCGCCCGCACCAACAGATACGTTTTCGAACGTGACTAGCGACTGAGCAAACGACGCACCCGAAAGCGCAAACAATGCAAGCGTCGCAATCTTCTTGATAGACATGAAAACCTCACTGAAAGAAAAGATTGTCAAGACAGGCGTTGAATACAGCCTCGACCAAACTCAAAGTAGAGTGTTGATCAAACATTCGCGTGCGTCATGAAAACACACCCCTGATTCGCGGGTGCAATCGTGAAATTTGGCGGTCAAACCACCTGAACGAGGGGTGTCTTGACCGGCACAACTTCGAGCTCTAACCCACTCGAGTCGAAACCGAGGCAACGTTGACTTAGGCGCAGTGGTAGCTGCCTAACCTAACTGCCGACTCGAGCCTGTCACCGCTACTCTATGTGTAAGGCACAGCATGAATTTACGAAGGCCACACAAGAACAAGAGTACCGCGGTGAGCTAGGCGCCGCTGCCGAAGTTGCGGATTGCGGTTTTGCGGAAGTTGACAACCGAGGCGACGACACTTGGTCTGAGCAAACCATGCGCCTTGCTCAGCAACTTGAAATCCGTCAGGCGCTACATTGCGGATGCACCATGTCTGGAATTGCGGGGGCAAGACCACTGCAAGACAAAATCGATGACAGCATTACCGTAGAAACCGAGCTGACCTCAGCCGATGCACTGAAACTCTAGTCCAACCGTGTCCGTGAGATCAGGGTAAGTGCAGGTGGAGAAAATCTTCTGGCAGTATCAATGGGCGCTTTTCATAAGACGCTGGGCGCCGAGACAAGTAGGAATTTAGACTGCGCGCTGTGCCGGATCATGCCCAGAGGCGCGGAGCCATCCATCGCAACTGCGGAATTACCTGCCAGAAACAACTGGCACGACCGCGATTCCGATCAAAGCGCCCTACGACTCGAGAACCACAGAGAGCGCAGTCCCCACTCTGGGCAATAGCAAGATGAGCCAACCGAATCGGTCCGCCGTTGCGGCTTTCAGGTCGCAACGGCAATGCCAAAAAAGCAGTGACCCTAACCTTGCGAACACTAACAGTTTGGGTTCAAGGCCAGGCTGTTACCCACGGGCACGTCGCCGCGCGACCAAGCCAAGTACACCAAAACCTGCCAATGCAAGCGCAAAGGCACCGGGTTCAGGAACTGCGGTTACATTGATGTTGTCCAAAGTGATACCACCTGACTGGGTGCCTAGAGTGCCAAAAGTTAGCGACTGTGCAGCTCCGGTGCCGACAAACTGCAGCGTGGCCGAAGCTGGCGCCAAGACTGCACTTGCAAGAATCGTCGTTGATGAGGGCCCAAAAGCGACCGTAAGGCCGGCAGTGCTGGAGTCGTTCTGCGCGCCATTGCGGAAATAGTCGAACATCAGCGTGTAGGTCTGGCCGAGAACAGTATTAAACGAGGCCGTCAGAAAAGATGGACCCCCCGGTGTTCCAGCAAGGTCAAGCGCCGTCGAGGAGTTCGGCGCGCCATACGGGCTGGAACCCGAAATCGCATCCACACTTCCAGTCAGCGTGAAGGGAGTGTTCGCTAGGATCGTGCCAGTCTGAGTAAACGTCTGGTAGCCACCTGACGGCACAGTAACATCATTAAAATCTTCGCTCAAAACCGGTGCTGAGATAGCAGCTCCGCTGGAGAGAGCTAAAGCGACGGCGCCGAAAACTTTTCCAAGCTTTGACATAGGGACCCCTTCAAATTAATTGGTGAGACTTGATGTTAGTGGAACCATGCTTGGTTGCGTCACTCGCCCCCCCGGACCGAGGGGGAGGGCAACTCAATGCGGAAGTACGCCCCGCCCGAGCAAGGCGCCATCTGGCACAAAACAGGCCGGTGCTGAGCATTTGACGAATCCGATAGCGCCAAGCTACTGCGGGCTTCTCGATGAAGCCAAGCTTTCGAAGCATCTTCCGCAGCGCGGTGCGTTGCGCGCGCGTCCAGGCCTCGTAGTCGGTCTCGCAAATTCATTTCAAGCTTCAAGCGAATCTCTGACGACGGCAGTCACGTCGCCGAAATCACTCGTTGGCGACTATCGTCTATTCGTATGGTCCACAGCAACCAGCCGATGTTGAAGCTCGCGCGCGCAGCACCGCATGCGGCGCATCGCCTTGTCTGCCCTTTAACCCACACCGCCGCATCCGTGATTTTGCATGGCGTACCCAATTGTCGGTTTGATAGCTTTTCGTCGTTTGAGCCATTGCCGCTGTTGGTTGGTCATGGTCTCGTATCAACCGCGCCGAAGGGCGAGATGGTTGACCGGCAGCATGCGGTGCTGTGCGCTGCGGGCTGCAACTTGCGCTGGTTGATGCGTATGATCGCCAACAATGGCTTGAGGGCAATCTCGTAGCTCTTACCGGCCGAGGTCGGACTCGGCATAGAGCGGCAATTGGCACCAATTCCCGCACAAAGCGCTCTACAAAATCAGCCGCTGTTATCAGTGGTGCACTGAATTGAATTGTTCAGGGATGACGAGGTCAGCGCCTCTCAAAACCGGCTAGGTACCGCCTCTGGTTTGAGCCCCAGGGTTTGTCGGCCGTGCTGCGCACGCGCATGCGCATGCGCGGTTTGAGGCGCATAGAGCCCGACCAGATGCTCGTACTGCGCCAGTATGTGCGGCCAAGTCAGCGCTTCAGCGTGACGCACTGTGGCAGCGTCACTCAGGGCCTTCAACTTGGCAGGTTCGCCCAAGTAGCAGCTGAACATAGCTGCTAGCTGCACCTCGCTGGCAAAGTAGCACGCGCCTTTGCCAACCACCCAGCGGTTGAACTTGTTGTCTTGCGCAAACACGGCATTGCCAGCACCCATGGCTTCAATAAGCGAGGGGTTGCTGCCGCCTACGCGATGGCCGTGCACGTAAGCCAAAGAGTGGTAGCGCAGCGCAGCCACTACTTGGGTGTCATAAATGGCGCCCAGAAACCGAACCTCGTCGCTGGCGGCTTCACGCACGGCGCGGTGGTAAGGCACGGTGCTGCTGTAATTGCCCAGCACGGCAAGCGTCACGCCGCGCGGCTGTGCGGAAAAGGCACGCACAATTTCGAGCAATGAGTTTTCAGGCTCGGGCCGGGCAATAACCGTTAGGTACCGCTTCGGCACCAGGCCCAAATCTTCTACGGCTTTAACAGGCGGTTCAGCAAGCTTGTCGGCACCATAGGCGATAACGGCAATGTCTTTGTGCTGGGTTTTCGCGCGCAGATGCTTTTCGATTTCTGGGTGGTCGGCTATCAGATGGTCAGCCAGCCGGACGGCGGCCCATTCATTGAACCGGAACCAGATTTTTGCAATGGGGCCCCACTTGGCACGGTCATATTCAATGCCGTCCATGTTGATGAGGTTGGAAATGCCCTTGCGCTTCAGCAGCGCCATGAAGGCACCTGTGTTGTAGCCCAATGTGAGGCAGATGCCCTTTTCTTTGCGGGCATGCAGGTTAGAGCGCCAGTCAAATATGACGCTGTTTAAAGCGGTATCTTTGCCGCAATGGATGTTCACCCGGCGCACACCTTGCCAGCTGTCTTCAGTGGTGGGCCCAGAACCCGGCTGTTGGCAATACACGGTGACTTTCCAGCCGGCCTTGACAAGGTAGGGCGCCAGGCGCTCAGCAAAGGTCTCAAACCCGCCATGTTTGGCCGGAAGCCCGCGAATGCCCAAGATGCGGATGTGTCGGCCATTGCGGCCATGCCGATTTGCGTCAACCAAGCCGCTGGCCGGCGCCGCCAGCGGCACGCCATCTTGCCGGTTCACTCTCATGGTGGTCGTTGAGTTCATTCAGTTCTCCCTTCAACACTCTTCCAGCTGCCTGCAGACGCGGGGCAAACCAGGAGCAATGAAGCCGTTTGAACTGAATGTACCGACCACCGGGTAATTTGGAGGCCCCTGTTCAAGGGGGGTGGCGTGCAATCGTTTCCCTAACCTGGAAATTTCGCGTAAAAACTCGCGTGCACTAAAGCTCGATGACCACGCTGGGTCGGCAATTCTTGGCAATGAGGCCTGCATACTTGTTGCCCTCCCTGGGCTTCCGTGTGGCTACGCCGCTGGCAACCAAAGCCGGTTGTCAACTGTGTGCAATGGTTAGGGAAAGGCATATGCGCGGTCAATCTCTCAACTAGGGTGCAGCGCCCCGGTTTTAGGGGTGCGCTTCTGGCACGGGGCTGCCCGGCTTGCGGGATGTAGCCGGGTTGTCAACGACGCGGGAAATTACACACGTTCTGTTAGGCTAGAGCCGTTCAACTCATTCGTTGGGGCGCCCAGTGATAGAACAGCTCACCATCACCCACCACGGCGCCATTGACGGCGTTACCGGCTCTTGCCACCGGCTTACGCTGCCGGGCGGCGACGCGGTGTTGATCGACTGCGGCCTGTTCCAAGGCGCTGAAACTTCGGGTGACGGCGCGGGCGAAGGGCGGCTTGAAATCAGCTTCCCTATCGACACTGTGCGCGCGCTGCTGGTGACACACGTGCACATCGACCACGTGGGCCGCATTCCTTACCTGCTGGCGGCCGGGTTCAAAGGCCCCATCTATTGCAGCGAAGCCAGCGCCCTGCTGCTGCCCATGGTGCTGGAAGACGCGCTGAAGGTGGGCTTCACGCAGGACAAAGCGCTGATCAGCCGCGTGCTGGCGCAGCTGAAAAAGCAGATCATTCCGCTGCCCTACAAGGCCTGGTTTCCGGTCATCAAGCCTGATGCCAGCCAGCCTAACAAATCAGCACTGCGCCTGCGCCTGCAACCCGCTGGCCACATCTTGGGCTCGGCCTACCTGGAACTTGAAGCCACGCGCGGCACCGGCACATCTCAAAAAGCGCCGCTGAAAAAGCCGTGGTGGTGTTCAGCGGCGACCTGGGCGCGCCTTACACCCCGCTGCTGCCCGCGCCCAAAAGCCCAGCGCGCGCCGACATTTTGGTGATTGAAAGCACCTACGGCGACCGCGTGCACGAAAGCCGCAAAAACCGCCGCCAGCGCCTGCAAGCCATTTGCGAGCACGCCTTTGGCAACCGCGGCACGCTGCTCATTCCCGCGTTCAGCATCGGCCGCACGCAAGAGCTGCTGTTCGAGCTGGAAGAAATCATCCATCGCAACGCGCAAAAGCCCGCCGCGCACGGTGTCAACTGGGCGAACCTGGACATCGTGGTGGACAGCCCCTTGGCCGCCAACTTCACCGCCGGCTACGCCCAGCTGAAAACCCACTGGGACGCTGAAGCGCGCAGCAAGCTCAAAGCCGGCCGGCACCCGCTTGCCTTTGAGCAAGTGACCACCATTCCCGACCACGCCACGCACCTGCGCACCGTGGCTTACCTGGCCCAAACCGCGCGCCCGGCCATCGTCATTGCCGCCAGTGGCATGTGCAGCGGCGGGCGCATCGTCAACTACC
Organism: Rubrivivax sp.; assembly: GCA_965249635.1. Lineage (GTDB taxonomy): Bacteria > Pseudomonadota > Gammaproteobacteria > Burkholderiales > Burkholderiaceae_C > Rubrivivax. The sequence goes on from OZ252249.1 coordinate 3,501,305, forward strand.
TCAAGGCCATGCTGGGCGACGCGCGGCACGACGTGCTGTTCTGCGGCTACCAAGCCGCCGGCACGCCGGGGCGCGAGATCCTTCAGTACGGCAACAATCCGGGCGGCTACGCCCACGTGGACGGCCAGCGCATTGACATCCGCGCTGGCATTCATCAAATTGGCGGCTTTTCAGCGCATGCAGATCAGAAAGATCTGCTCAACTTCGTTGGCCGTATTCCCAAACCGCCCGCGCAAGTGCGAATTGTTCATGGGGATGACGGCGCCAAAGCTGCGCTGGCGCAGCGCATCAATATGCTGGCCAATAACACAGAGGTTCTTGTTCCATGAAAATCGCCATCGCCGGAACCGGCTACGTCGGCCTGTCCAATGCCGTTCTCTTGGCGCAGCACAACGAAGTGGTAGCGCTGGACATCGTGCCCGCCAAGGTGCAGATGATCAATGACAAGGTCTCGCCCATCGACGACCACGAGCTGGCCGAGTATCTACGCACCAAACCGCTCAACCTGCGTGCCACCACAAGCCCGCAAGACGCCTATGCCGGTGCCGACTTCGTGATCATTGCCACGCCCACTGACTACGACCCGCAGACGAATTATTTCAACACCAGCACGGTTGAAAGCGTCATCAAGGAGGTAACACGGCTGAATCCGCAGGCAGTAATGGTCGTCAAAAGTACCGTGCCGGTGGGGTTCACGGCCATGGCGCGGCGCAAATATCTCAACCACAACATCATCTTCAGCCCGGAGTTTCTGCGCGAAGGCAAGGCCCTTTACGACAACCTGCACCCCAGCCGAATTGTCGTCGGCGAAACCAGTGAGCGTGCGCGCCGCTTCGCCGGCCTGCTGCAAGCGGCGGCGCTTAAGCAGGACATTCCCACGCTATTCACCGGCAGCACCGAAGCCGAGGCCATCAAGCTCTTCGCGAATACCTTCTTGGCGATGCGCGTGGCGTTTTTCAATGAGTTGGATTCCTACGCCGCCTCCCACGGGCTGGACCCACGCCAGATCATTGAAGGTGTCAGCCTCGACCCGCGCGTGGGCAATTTCTACAACAACCCCAGCTTCGGCTACGGCGGCTACTGCCTGCCCAAAGACACCAAGCAGCTGCTGGCCAACTACAACAGCGTGCCGCAAACACTCATCTCGGCCATCGTCAGCGCCAACAGCACGCGCAAAGATTTTGTGGCGTTTGACATCATCGGCCGGCGGCCCAAGACCGTGGGCGTCTACCGCTTGGTCATGAAAGCAGGCAGCGACAACTTCCGTGCCAGCAGCGTGCAGGGCATCATGAAACGCATCAAGGCCAAAGGCGTGCCCGTGATCGTCTATGAGCCTGTGCTCACGGAAGACAGCTTCTACAACTCACCGGTAGTGAAGGACCTCGAAGCTTTCAAACAACAGGCCGATCTCATCATTGCCAACCGCCTGACACCGGAGCTGGAAGACGTGAAAGCCAAGGTCTATACGCGTGACCTGTTTGGCAGCGACAGCTGAAGCCTGCTAGCTGCGGGTAGCCGACGGCGGCTTTAACGATGCCAAGACCTGCGGCCTGCGCCGGTGCCTAACCAGCCACCCCGCACCGGCCGCTAGCAACAGCCAGGCAGGCGGTTCAGGCACGGGGCTTGCTATTGCGCTGAAGGCCAAAGCCAGTGCCCCCGAGTTCGACACGAAGCGCGACAAGTTATTGATTTCCTTAGAAATCGCTCAAAAGTTTCCACCACAACGGGCTGAGCTGAGCGTCCGGAATGGGCTTGCTGAGGTTCATGGCGGCCAAGAGATCAGCTTGGTCGCAGTTGATGTCGGAGACGCACAGGTGGCGTGACCCTCGGCACGACGTGCTGTTCTGCGGCTACCAGGCCGCCGGCACGCCGGGGCGAGAGATCTTGCAATACGGCAACAAACCCGGCGGCTACGCCCACCTGGACGGCCAACGCATTGACATACGCGCCGGCATTCACCAGATCGGCGGGTTTTCAGCGCATGCAGACCAGAAAGACTTGCTCAACTTCGTTGGCCGTATCCCGAAGCCGCCGCGGCAGGTGCGCATCGTGCACGGTGACGACGGCGCCAAAGCCACGCTGGCCAGCCGCATCAAGGCTTTCGGCACGGGCATAGAAGTGGTGGTGCCTTAACTACACCAAGGCCAAAATGTGTAGTATTCGCAGGCAGTAGGTATTACGTATAAAGGCCCGCGCACCATCATGAACACGCTCACCGTCAAGCTGCCCACTGCTCTGGACGCCCAACTGCAGCGCGTCAGCCAACAGCAGCAACGTTCGAAGTCGGAGTTGGTGCGCTGCGCCATCGCGGCCTATCTTGCACAAGGTGGCGCGCAAGATCGGCCGGCATCGGCGCTGCAGCTTGCGGGCGACTTGGTGGGTTGCTTCGCAGGCGGGCCTACGGACTTGGCATCCAACCCAGAGCATCTTGCCAACTTTGGCCAAGTATGACTGCTGCGGTCATTCTGGACACCGGGCCGTGGGTGGCGCTTCACTGCCGTGGCGATGCCCACCACGATTGGTCTGTTGCCCAGTTTGGCCGGTTTGCAGGCACGGCCGCAAGATCATTCCCCTGACTCGACCTGAATGAAGTGGCTTCAAGGTAGGACTGGCTTTCTTCCATTTGCCGGCCGTGGCGCACCCGTCACCAAAGAGCTTGTTTGATGCGCGCCTGGACATCAGTGTCGTCCACGGCGCGTCTGCCGAACTTCTGGTGGTATCGACTGGGTGGTGGCCCTGTGACTACACCAAGCCAAGCCCAGACTGAACGGCCGCGCTTTGCAAATCTGCATCCAGGGTTGCCAAAGCCAAGCCTTGACGCAAGCCCAATTCAAGGTAGGCCGCGTCGTAGGAAGACAGCCTGTGCCGGCGTGCCAATTGCAGGGTACTGGTTAAGGCCTGCGCGGCCGTCTGGCCGTCGGTTTGAATGCTCATCGCTTGCAAGGTGCCCAGGAATTCAGATGCGCGCGCTTCTGTTAATGAGCCCTTGGCTTCGGCGCGCAGCAGTACGTTTCCCACTTCCAAAGGCCAAATGCCCGGAACCCAGGCCAAGTTGCCCTCGACCAGAAGCAGGTCCAGCACACGCTCCGCATAAGCGCGGTCCTGCGGGCTACCGTCGCCAAACAACCAACGCATCATCACTGAGTTGTCCAACACGAAGCGCATCAGTCGCGGCCCTCGGCCGCACTGCGTGTCCGAAACGCCCTGTTGTTCAGGGCAGATTGTTCATTGCGCTACCCACCTTCAAGCTGGCGCAGAGCTTGTGCTGGCGTCGAGATGACCACATCTTCCACCTTTCCCAAGGTCAGAAGATCGCTGTCGCCGGTTACCAGCCACTGCGCCCCGGCTGCCAAGGCAGCATGGATGAACTTGTCGTCATCCGGGTCGCGACTGAAGTTGCCAAACTGACCAGGCCCAGGCCGCACCCATTCAGCGGCGGCGGCCAAGTCGTGTAGAAGCAGCTTGCGGCTTTCGGGCGTGATGTAGCGGTCAAACTTCGGCCGCCACAGCCGTGTCTGCAGCTCTTCAAAGGTGGACGGCGAAAAAACGATTCGACAGTCACGCAGCGCTTTGCCCAGCAGCACTGCAGGCAGAGAGTTCTTTAGCAACGCGGCACTGATCAACACATTCGTGTCGATCACCCACCGTTCAGTTTTCATGGGCCAACAGCTCGGCCAGTACAGCGGGGGTAAGGCCTTGTTGGGCTGCGTACTCACTGGTCTGCACCAGCGTGTGCTGCAGGCGGTTGGCGTAGTAGGCGCGCATGGCTTCGTAGTCTTCAGCCGAAACCAGCACGCCCACCACACGGTCGCGGCGCGTCACCTGCACCGGCCCACGCTGGGCACGATCAAGGAACTCGCCGAAGTGCGTCTTGGCTTCGTTGGCAGTGAAGGTCTGGACGCTCATCGTTGCACCTGTACCTTAAATAATGCCGCCGATTGTATTCGAATCGTTCGATTCATTCGATTCGAGCGTTTTATGACCCTCTTCGCGCTGAACACCACCGCCATCAGCGACTTCATGCGCGGTACTGCGTGTGCCGCGCGCCGCGTTGCTGATCCAGCGGACCGGCACTCATTCACAGGTATGCATGTGTTCTTGGGGGGGGGGGGAGAACACCAGCGTGTGCACCTAAAGTACATGCCTTGATATCCAACGTACAAGGCCAGTAGCAGCCCCGCACTGCGGTAGCCCGCGCGAAGCATTTTGCTGTTCATTGCCGAAGCTCCTGTCGCCACGCGTTAGCCCGAAGGCGGGCCGGCTGAAGGGCGCAGTGACGGCCGAGTTCTTCGAACCGCTGCCTGAAGAGGAACTCGCGGCCTGGGAACGCCCCTGATGCGCTTGTTACTGGCGCCCGCGCCGGCGGTTTTGAGGCCATACGCCTGTTCTTGCGCAGTGTGGTGGAAAAAGGTGGCCTGCCCATCGAACTGCCGCGCCTCAATGCCGCAACGCTTGCATCTATTCGCAACGCCCATGCCGACAAGACAGACCTCCCGCTCAAGCCTGCAGTAACTTCAGTGTGAGACCTGGAAAGGAACGGAAGCCTTGGTCAAACGTGACCATCTCGCAATCCTGCGACTGCGCCAAGGCCGCGAGCCAGGCGTCAGTCCACAGCTTGGGGGTCGCTGCGCGGCCCGCAACCAATGAGGCCAGCAGCGTCGCGTGGTTTGGTTGCGCAGCGTGCAGTTCCTTCATGCCCGTAGCCTCAACCAACTGGCCCCAAATTTCCAGCGCAGACTCGGGCGATAGGACACCCGCACCCATCACCCTGGGCTGGCTCAGCAAGCGCAAGATACCCAATTGCACCGGCAAGGCAAAGCGCAGCCGTCCGGACGGCTGGGCCTGTACCCAGCGGGCAGCAGCAAGGTGGGCCGCATGCTGCGGCAGAAGCAGCGGCAGCAACACATTCACGTCAACCAAGGCGAGCCTCGTCATCCAGAGCCTCCTCAGCGTGCGCTTCATCAGCCATGTCGGCGGGGGTCATGCGCAAGACAGGCGCGTCTGCTGGCACCCGTATGGCGGGCAGTGCAGGCAGAGCTTGCGGCAACGGCTCGGCTCGAGCCAATTCGGCGCGCAGCCCTGCCGCCACCAGATCGCGCAGGGTGGTACCCCTGCGCACCGCGTGGATCTTGGCCTGCCTGAGCAGGTCGTCGGGAAGGTCGATCGTTGTACGCATGAGGCTTTCGCAGTAATGTGCTTATGCAGCAACATGCATCACGTGAGCCTGTTTGTCAAAGCGGGGCCATGGCTTGACAGCCAGAAGCAGCCACCCCATGACCCGCGACTCAAACGAGGTTCTGGTTCCGTGATGGCCATCATTCCGCGTGCCCCGTGTACGTTGGCCTACATGGAGCACACACGCCACACCGTGATGCGCTGATGTTATGATGCAAGCGCCATGAGAACCACGCTTGACATTGACGACGACGTTCTGGCTGCGGCCAAGGAGCTTTCGCGGCAGCAGGGTCTGTCTGCCGGTGCGGTGGTCTCCATGCTGCTGCGCCGCGCCTTGCTGGGCGCTGCCGACCCAGCAACGCCGGCACGTGCGGACGCTGTCACGCCGCCGACGGGCTTTCGTCCATTTGCCAGCCGTGGCGCACCCGTCACCAACGAGCTCGTTCACGCTTTACGCGACGCCGAGGGCATTTGAGTTTGCGCGCCTTGCTGGACGTCAACGTGCTCATTGCGCTGCTCGATGCGGCGCACATTGGCCACCAAAAGGCATCCGTCTGGTTGGCCGACCACCTTGTAGCCGGTTGGGCCTCTTGCCCGCTGACCCAAAACGGTTGCATCCGCATCATGTCCCAACCCGCCTACCCTGGCGCGCTGGCTGCAGCACAGGTAGCGCAACGCTTGAGTGAGGCGGCCGCTCACAAGGCACACGCCTTCTGGGCCGACAGCCTCAGCCTGCTGCAGCCCAAGGTCGTGGACTGGCGGCGGGTGCTGGGGCACCGGCAGGTCACCGACAACTACCTGCTGGCTCTGGCTGTTCACAACGGTGGGCGCTTTGTGACTTTTGATGCGCGCCTGGACCTCAGTGCCGTCCACGGCGCGTCTGCCGAACATCTGGTGGTTTTGAGTTGAGCTTCAAGCGGGTGGGCACCAAACCTGCGACCGGCTAGCCATTGGGGAGGTCAAAGGGTAATATCCGCAGGCAGTAGGTATTACGCATAAAGGCCCCTGCACCACCATGAACACGCTCACCATCAAACTGCCAACCGCTCTGGACGCCCAACTGCAGCGCGCCAGCCAACAGCAGCAACGTTCGAAGTCGGAGTTGGTGCGCTGCGCCATCGCGGCCTATCTTGCACAAGGTGTCGCGCAAGATCAGCCGGCATCGGCGCTGCAGCTTGCGGGCGACTTGGTGGGTTGCTTCGCAGGCGGGCCTACGGACTTGGCATCCAACCCGGAGCATCTTGCCAACTTTGGCCAAGTATGACTGCTGCGGTCATTCTGGACACCGGGCCGTGGGTGGCGCTTCACTGCCGTGACGATGCCCATCACGCTTGGTCTGTTGCCCAGTTTGGCCGGTTTGCAGGCCCGTTCTTGACCTGCGAGGCAGTGGTTGCTGAAACCTGTTTCCTCTTGGCGCGTGGTGGCTTCGATCCCTCCATGGCTTTGAAGCTCATTCAGCGGGGTGTCGTTCGGGTGGCCATGAACCTTGCCGATGAGCTGGCGCCTGTAACCGCCCTGTTCCAGCGCTACGAAAACCTACCCGCGTCATTGGCCGATGCCTGCCTGGTGCGCATGACTGAGCTCTATGACCCTTGCCACGTGTTGACGCTGGACAGTGACTTTCACATCTACCGCAGGCACGGCCGCAAGCTCATTCCCCTAATTCGACCTGATTGAAGTCAGCTTCACGCAAGACAACGCTCTGGTAGGCAGCGATCTTCAGTGCCCAAACCACTGGTTCTTTGCCAACACCTACCTGGCCTGCTGCCGGTTTAGAAGACACCTTGTTAAGGTGCGGTACGAAACCGGAGGTGGTTTATGGCGGCAAGACGGCAGTTCAGCCGAGAGTTCAAGCTTGAGGCGGTGAGGCTGGTCAAGGAGCGTGGGGTCTCGGTGGCGCAAGCCGCGCGAGACCTGGAGTTGCACCAGACGGTGCTCAGGTCCTGGATCAGGGAGTTGGCGGTAGACCCGCAGCAGGCATTTCCAGGTAAGGGCGTGATGAAGCCCGAGCAGGCCGAACTGGACCGGCTGCGCAAGGAAGTGGCCAAGCTCAAGATGGAGCGCGACATCCTGAAAAAAGCCGCGGCCTACTTTGCCAAGGAGTCGATGTGAAGTTCGGCTTCGTGGCCAAGCACCGAGGAATCTGGCCGGTGGCGTTGATGTGCGGGGCGCTCGGTGTCTCGCGGGGTGGGTTCTATTCGTGGCTGGACAGGCCGCGCAGCCAACGCGAGATCGACGACGACGAGCTCGGCAAGCGCATCAAGCAGAGCTTCATCGACAGCGACCGCACCTATGGCGCACGCCGGGTGTGGTTCGATGTGCTGGCGCTGGGCTTTGAATGCGGTCTGCATCGCATTGAGCGGCTGATGCAGGGGCTGGGGCTGCGCGCCAGGCCGCGCCGGCGTGGCCTGCCCAAGGACGAGGGCGTGCGCAGCGAGATCGCCGACAACGTGCTGGATCGCCAGTTCACGGCCGACGCACCGAACCAGAAGTGGGTGGCTGACTTCACCTACATCTGGACGGCCGAGGGCTGGCTGTACGTGGCCGTGGTGCTGGACCTGTTCTCCAGGCGCGTTGTGGGGTGGTCGATGCAGAACCACATGACCTCGCACCTGGTGGCCGATGCGCTGATGATGGCCGTCTGGCGTCGCGGGAAACCGCTGGCGCTGCTGCATCACTCCGACCAAGGCAGCCAATACACGAGTGGGCACTTCCAAGACCTGCTCAAGGCGCAAGGCATTCAGTGCAGCATGAGTCGTGCTGGCGAGGTCTGGGACAACTCGGCGATGGAAAGCTTCTTCAGCTCAATGAAGACCGAACGGATCGCGCGCAAGGTCTACCGAACGCGTGATGATGTCAAGGCAGATGTGTTCGACTACATCGAGCGGTTCTACAACCCAACGCGCCGACACTCGACGCTTGGCTATGTCAGTCCGATCGAGTTCGAAAAGGCTCAACGAGCCTAGGTTGGTGTCAACGGAACCGGCAGCAGGCCATTTGTTCATTTTGGGGAAATAGTTTTGCCTGCACCCGATCATAAAAAGAGCGGCCTCTGGGTCGCCCGGCTCCGCGGGGCCACAAAAATTTAGCGCCGCTTCTGCCGCCTGACCAGCGCCAGACCGATCAGACCCAAGCCTGCGAGAGCATATGCCGAGGGTTCAGGAACTGGAGACAAGGGCACGCCCAGGCTTCCTGTAGCCACTGCAAAAACCTGGAAGCCTCGATCGTAGATCGCGCCATCGACAGCCCCCTGCGGTGAACCTGAGACGCGTAGCAAGTACTGCGATACGCCTGGCGTCAGCGCAGTGGACGTCCACATGAAGGCTTGGTTCCACAGGGGACCGGTGCCCGAACCAAGTCCATCAAAGTAGCTTGGCGCCAGAAATCCTTTGGTATTGAGATCCACGGATTCACTCAGCGTGGGAATTCGCCAGTCTGACGAGCCGCCAAAGTTCAGGCCTTCGGCCCAAAGAGAGGCAGCGCTGTAGGATGAGGTAACGGTACTGCTTGGAAAAAGGCCAGCGGCCGCAGCGTTGGCACCTACGTCGCGCAACCAGGTTAAACCGCTTGCGGTGTCGTACCACGCCTCTGAATCTGCAGGGTTAGCGTCAAGGCTGCGCGCCTCGAACGCGGCATTGGCCAAGCCCGGTGCCAGCAGCACAGCAAAAGCCCCAAGAGCGGGAGTAAGCCGACGAATACTGAACTTCATATATCCACCTTTGGCGGTTGGGGGGCGAAACGGACACCACGGAAAGCCGCCCCAATCTCCGCAGATATAAAAGGTTAGCCGTTCCACGAACACCAGCGAATCCCCGGTTCACGGGACTGAAACCCAGCCTGAGCCGCTGGTGGCGGCTGAGGGCGGTTCTGCTTGAACCCCACCCAAAAGGGTGAACCCCGCATAGAAAGGGGTTCGATCCGGCCTCAAGCCGTTGGTTGGTGTATGTGAAAAGTCGTTTCTTCTCCGTGGCTGCGGGTATTGCTCTGGGACTGGGCGCCATGGGCAGTGCTTCAGCACTGACCTTGGCTGACTGGCGCGATGACCTTGACGGCGTGGATGTACTTTCGCCTTACGGTGTATTCACCGTCGATCATGTCCGGGATTCAGCCGGAATGCCGGGCTTGGCAGAAGTGTCGTTCTCTTGGGACAATGGGGCGAGCGCCATCTTGGCCTCGTTTACTGGTCAGCCTTTTGTTGTTGGCGCTTCAACCTACACCGTGCCGTTCGGTAGCGGCAGCGTGATGTTCGACATGACTAGCAAAGGTGCGGGCTGACTGACGGGCGTTGCAGTCGATTCCGACGTCAACTTGCCGTCTGCTTCCTCCACAACGCTTTCTGCAAATATCTTCTCGCTTCCCACGTTCCATTCGGGAGCCCTGATTTTTTGACGCTCGTAAACGCTTCTACCAGCCTCAATGGCGCAACTGGCGGCTTAGGCTTGACACCAACACCTAGGTCGGGTTTGCGCTTCTTCAGCAGCTGGACAGCCTCTTCCGGGGCGACCGTTAACAACTTTCAGCTGAGCGTTTCCGCCGTGCCTGAGCCCAGCGCTTATGCACTGGCGCTAAGCGGCATCGGTTTGCTTGGCTTTGTGGCGCGCCGCCGGAAGAATCAAGCCGCCTGAAGCTCTGTTGGCGCACAAGCGCCGACACGTTCATGTCAAGCAAATCAATGGGCCCACGAGCCTCTTTTCCGTTTTGGCTTGCAGTCATGGCTTCGATGGAGAGCAGGTGTGCCTCGCGCCTATCCCAGACCAGCCAGCACCTGTACCGGGTCAAGTTCGAAGCCGGGATAGATGAATGCTGCCGCGACTTTATGGCACTCGACCTGCGTAGCACCCTGCTGGCGCAGTACCGTCTCCCAGCGTGTAGCCACCAGGTGCTGCATCTGGCCGACGATCTCGCTGGCCTGCTCGCGCGCGAGCTTGAATTGGGCGTGCTGCGAGAGCAGGTTGGTTTTGTTGGCGTAGCGGTTGAAGCTGCCGCAGGTCATGGCGAGATCGCGTTTTTCCAGGCTGGTCAGCGGGTTCGGCGTCAGGTCGTAGGCGGGCGAGAGTTCCCACAGCGCGGTGGGCGCAATCAAGGCATGGTTGCGCGGGTGATCGTCGGTGTTGGAGATGAGCGCGTTGAACACCATTCGGCGAAAAAGCTCCTCCAGGTCTTGAGCCGGACGGGCGCTGCGGCGGCGCACCTCGTCCGCCAGCAACAGATAGGACCATTTGGCGCGATCGGTGTGCGAGTCTTCCGCGCCGATTACGGTCAGGCCGCTGGCCATGCGGTGGCGCAGGTAGCCCTGCGCCGTGAACGCACGGTCGAAGCGGTGGACAAGCAGAACGTCCTTTCCGGCGACGGTTTCGATGCGGTGGCGCGCCACGCGGATGCCGCACTCGGCAGCCAGCGCCAACATTGCGCCCTCGACGCGGGCGTTGCGCCAGTGGTCGCCTTGGTCGGGAAACTTCGCAACCCACAGGCCCTTGTCGTCTTCGACCACGGTCTTCGGCCGTGCGCCGCCCATCGAGGTGCCCAGTTGCAGCAGTTCCATGACCTGTTCGCCCACAGGCGGGCCAGGTTCATCGGCCATGAAACGTTCGGCACCCGCAAGCAGGGCGTCGAGCTGAATGACCTGGTTGAACGCGCGCCGGGGTGCAGGAGGCAGCTTGCCGTGGCCGAATGACAGGGCGCCCGCACGGTCTTCGGGTGAGTGAAGCAGGTAGTCCACCTCGGTCAGGTCCGTGCGGCCGAGGTGCCTTTCGATGATGCGGCGGCCCCAGGCGTCCGGCGAAGCATCGCGCAGGCAGCCGAAGATGCCACGCAGTTTGACGGTGCTGAACCGACGCGGTGAAAGCGGCAGTTCGATCGGCTCCAACGGCACGGCGTCTGGCCTTCGAAGGTAGTCGGGGTTGTAGACGAAGCTGCCAGTGGCGACGCCTTGCGGAAACGCGAGTTCGTAGAAGCCGGCTGTCACGACTTCCAGCGACTGCGGCAGTTGCAGGTAGGTGTACGCGCGCTTAGAAGTCGCCATCAGCAGCTGCCTTGCCATGCCGCACGCGCTGCGGCAGGCGTGAGGCTTCAAGTTGTTTGCCCTCGTCGTCGCGTTCCGGATCAGCGATGGTTTGAATTTCCGACTCCAAGCCCATGGCCCAGAGCATGGCCAAGTAGGCGCCGAGCCCGGTTTGCAGGTTGCCGGCTTCCACTGCACGCGCGGTGTCGTAGCTGATGCCGGACTTGGCGGCCAGCTCGCGCAGCGTCAAGCGGCGGCGCTTGCGCGCGGTGGCGATGCGCTCGCCAATGCCTTGCGCTCCGCCCCTGACGGCAAATGGGGCTGTGCTGCCGAGCTGGAGAGGTCTGGGCATTCTGAAACCAATCTATATCGCTATTAGATTGGTTTCAGCATACTTTAATTGTGGGTAGGCTGGCAAGTAGCAGCATCTGCAGACGCTTACGAGCCCAGCCAAATCGTGGCCGAGGTGGGCTAATGCAAGGCGAGCAAGCCGAGCTGGCCGAGCCGCTAGCGCTGCGTTGTTTTGCGACGCCGCGCCCACACCAGGCCAAGAAGGCCGGCCACCGCAAGCGCGTAGCCTGCTGGTTCAGGCACGGCGATCACGCCGGGCACAGGCGGTACCACGTTGGGCACTGGCAACCCGCCCAGAACCCCGGGCACACCAGCAACCGCAGGCGCAGCGCCGAAGGGGGACAAGGACGCCGAAGGCAAGCCCGGTGAACCCAGGATGGGACTGATCAGTTCGCGAAAGCTGTTGTTGCCGGATGTTGGGGCCAGGGCGATGGGAGTTTCTGTCGGCGCAGCAGCTGTTGCTGCAAAAGGGGCCGACACGCCCAAGGGCAGAGCGGTGCCGGCAGCTGGGGGGTCCATCGCCAGTTCTTGCGGTGCTGCTTGCGCTACTGCTTGGGGCGAGGCTTGTGGCGCAGCTGCCGTGGAGGCCACGGCTGCCGGCCCGCCACCGCCACCGCCACCAGATGACGCGGCGGCCGCCGTGGCTGGCGCAGCAGCGGGTGCGGCGGCAGCCTTTTCAACGCGTGTCACACGGCTGACGTTGCGGCACACGGTGGGCACGATCAGGCAGTGGCCGTCTTCGCAGTAAACCAAGCCCCGCTCAACCGTGTTGCCGCCCCAGCGTTGGCGCGTGACGGTTTGGCAAACCGTGCCTTGTCCAAAGTGCATGTCACGCAGGTTGGTGTAGGTGTGCGCGCCGCGAATGCTGTCGCGGGTGATGGTGGCAATTTCGTCATACTCCCGCTGCTCAATGCGCCGCTTCAGGGCTGCGCGCGTGCTGCTTGGAATATCGACGTAGCGGTCGACGGCTGCGACCACGTCACCCTGAAAAGCGTTCGTGCCTGGCCTGTCCCAGGAGCATTGGGGCAGCACAGCGCCTGAAACAGCGAGCGCAGCAACCAGGGTGAGAGACATGCAAAAAGGCCGTTTCTAAAAGCTTTTCAAGGCGGGTAATAGCAGGCACTGGCCGCCGCCAAACGATATGCAGCAGTTTCGGCGATACGCTTGGCTGGGCCTCCCCCGCGAACCGGGGGTGGGCTGTGGTGCAGTTCACGCATGGCGCTTGCTTGGGGGCATGCGTTTGAATGGTTTAGGCTACGCCCATCGTTCGCACCTTGCGCGCGATGCAGAACCAACCAGGAGAAGACAAATGGGATTGATGAGTTTCATCAAGGAAGCGGGCGAGAAGTTGTTTGGCCGGGGCGAAGCCAAGGCCGCGCAAGAAGCGGTGCAGGCGGCGCCTTCGCCCGAGACGATTGCAGCCATGAGCGCGGCCGCAGGCAAGGCCATTGGCGACTACATCGCCACGCAAGGCTTGCCGGTTGACGGCTTGGACATCAGTTTTGACGCCCCCAGTGGTGCAGTTACGGTGGCGGGCACGGTGCCGACACAGGCCACCAAAGAAAAGGTGCTGCTGTGTTGCGGCAATGTGTCGGGTGTGGCGTCGGTCAACGACCTGCTGATGGTCTCCAACCCCGAGCCCGAGGCCCAGTGGCACACGGTGGTGTCGGGTGACAACTTGTCGAAGATTGCCCTGAAGTTCTACGGCAATGCCAACAAGTACCCGGCGATTTTTGAAGCCAACAAGCCGATGCTCACGCACCCGGACAAGATTTACCCGGGGCAAATGCTGCGCATTCCGCCGCTGTAAGTGGGGCTGAGCCAGCGCGGCTAATGGCGGGCCTACACCCGATGTATATTGATCATGTTTAGATCAACATCATGAAAGCTGCGCATGGCACTTCAGATAGCAAACCCTGTTGTGGTTGGCAAAGTCGAGCGGCTGGCCAAGGCAACCGGCTTAAGCAAGACGGCTGTCGTTGAGCAGGCGCTGGATCGGCTTATCAGTGAAAGTGCCAGCTTCGGCGACAGCACCAAGCAGATGGCTGCGCTGCTGGCACAGATGGACCGCGTGCCGAACCGACCTGATGCCTTCGACCCGCTGCAATGGGACGAAAGCGGTCTACCACGATGATTGTGGTAGACACGTCGGCCTTGGTGGCCATTGCCTTTGCCGAACCCGAGCGTGAAGCCCTGCTGCAGGCAATTCAAGCCTCGGGCACTGCTTTGGTGAGCACTGTGTCGGTGGTCGAAACGCGTATGGTTTTGCACGGCCGGCGAGGGCAGCGCGCCGTCATTCTGTTGGACGACCTGCTGCGCCTGCCGCCCTTCCAATTGGTGTCGCCTGGTGAAACTGAAATGAACGCCGCCTACGCAGCATTTGTGGCGTTCGGGAAAGGCAGCGGGCACCCTGCTGGCCTGAATTTCGGCGACGTCTTCAGTTATTCATTGGCCAAAGTCCGTGGCCTGCCCTTGCTGTTCAAAGGTGATGACTTTGCACAAACAGACATTGCCAGCGCCCTGGGCGCCTGAAGAACTCGAGTGAGAACTTACAAAACGGGCTACCAAGCAGCTTGGCCGATGCTGACGCACCCGGACAAGATTTACCCGGGGCAGATGCTGCGCATTCCACCGCTGTAATCTGAAATTGAAGTTCGTTGCTGGCGCGCGGCTCGCGCTTTGTGCGTTGTCAATTTTTTTCAGAACGGCTATATTCAGCTCCAAATACGGAGCTGAATATGGAAACCATTCTTGCTGAAATTGCGGTCAGCATGTCGGAGTTCAAGAAGAACCCAGCCGCCGTTCTGCGGGAGGCCCATAGCCGTCCGGTCGCTGTGCTGAACCACAACCGTGCGGCGTTTTACATGATTGAGCCGCAACTCTTTGAAGCGATGCTCGACGAACTCGCCGACCAAGACCTCTACCGCAAGGCGGTCAGCAGGCTTGCAGACAAGGCCAGGGCTGTCGAGGTCGACATTGACGACCTCTGAAAGCGCAGCACCGATCTCAGCCAAGCGCGTGCACAAATACAAGCTGCGCTTCATGCCCGAAGCGCTGGCCGAGTGGCGAGCGCTGGACGGATCTGTTCAAGCCCCGTTGAAGAAGCTATTGGCCAAGAGGCTGGACAACCCGCACGTGCCGGGCGGAGCGCTTCATGGGCCATTGGCCGGGTGCTACAAAATCAAACTGCGCAAGCAGGGCGTTAGGCTGGTTTACGCAGTCGAAAACGACTTTCTACTCGTGACGGTTTTAGCTGTGGATCGGCGCGAGGACAGCGTGGTCTATGAAGCCGCGATACGCCGCCTAACGCTCAAGCATAAGTGACCCACCCTGCCCGCTCAAGGTGAACGACCCTGACGCACCCGGTCAAAATTTCCTCGGGGCGAATGCTGCGCCTTCCGCCGCATCAACTCTTGACGCGCAAATCGGGGGGTTGACGGCTAACCTGACGCAATGCACTGTTTGTCGCAGACGGAATTGAACTCTGCGTCAACCCAGGGAGGCATCACAATGAAGCGCTACGTTCTGGCAATTCTGAAAGTTTCAGCACTGGTTGTTTTCAGCCTGCCCCGGGCTCAAGCAGCCGAAGCCCAAATTACCAGTTTCAGTGCCAGCGCGCTGCAAATTGAAGTTGGGGGAACAGTCGATTTCGAGCTGAGCTACGGCTTATTGACTTCGGCGGTTCGCGACGGCGGCAATGAACCCAATGAGCCCGCGCCAATGGAGGGATATCAAGAGTGGTTCCGGAACTGGTACACGTTTGACCTAGAAACGCCGGTCTCTGTCACTGTGCATGCCGATGGACAGGGGTTCACCGACTTGGCAATGTCCCCTGCCGAGGGCGGTAGCCTGACCGGCACTTGGCGGTTCAGCAAACTCTTTCCTCAGGTTGGCCAGTTCGACATGACAGCCGGAGGCGACTGGTCTGTGCAGCGGGTTACGGGGTATAGCCACGAAATTTCCAGCCGCTACTGCCAAACATCGGGAGACCTAGATTACGTCACCACAATCAATTGCGATTCTTGGTCTTCCGTGTATCCCCACGAGGAAAACTTCAGTAGCTACGGCGGGCAGTTGAACACCATCACCCTGAAGATCGACGTGCTGCCTGCTGTGCCCGAGCCGGGTGCACTGGCTTTGACCTTGACGGGTGCAGGTGTGATGGCTTGGCGGCTGCGCCGACGCCCTAACCGTTACGCATAAGTCACCCACCCTGCCCGCTCAGGATGAACCAGATGGTCCAGGTGCGGCAGGCTGTTGAACGACAACAGCGCATGGCGCTTGGGTGTGCTCACCATTTCAGTAATGGCACTGTTGCGTAGGCGCATGTTCAGCTCAACGATGCCGGTGGGTGGAATTTGCAGCACGTGGCCCACAGCGGTGGAAATGGGGCCACCGCTGGAAACCAGCAGCACGTCGCCTTCAAACTGCGTGCGAGCAGCTTCCAGCGCTGCAGCCACGCCGGCTGAAAAATCGGCCCAGGTGGGCATGCCTTTGGGTTGAACCTCACCCGCCATCCAGCGCTGCAAACCCTGGCGCAGCAGGCGAAAGTGTTCACGGGCAGCTTCTGGTGTGCGTGCGGGACTCAAGGGGCCGGCGTGAACGGTGCGGACCACCGCTTCGCTGTCGTATTCGTTCAGGCCGGGCCATTCGGTCGCGGTGGGCAAGTTGGGCAGCGCACTGGCGATGGCGTTCAACGATTGCTCGTGCCGGCGCAGGGTGCCGCGCATGACGCCGCTGAATTTCAAGCCGCGCGCGTGCATCCAGGCGCCGAGCGCGGCGCATTGCTGTTCGCCCAGAGGGCTGAGCTGGTCGTAATTGGCGCTACCGAAAGAGGCCTGGCCGTGGCGAACGAGGTAGAGGGTGCCCATGCGCAGCATTTTCAATGGCCGCTGGTGCGGCGGCTGTCACCGTCGCGTCGCGAGCCAAATGCTGGGCAGGATGAGCGCAGCGCCCACCGCGTGGTACCAGGCCGGGCGTTCGCCCAGCAGCCACCACGCACCAAAGGCGCCGTAAACCGGGGCGAGGTAGAGCATCAGCGCGGTGCGTGCAGCGCCGAGTTCGCGCTGCAGGTAGGAATAGGCGCCATAAGAGGCCACGCCTGGCACGATGGCGGCTGTCAGCACCAAGCCTGCGGCGGCCCAGCTGAAAGGTGGCTGAGGCTGCAAGGCCGCTTCAATGAGTGCGCCGGGTATCAAGAAGACCAAACCACCGGCAATGATGACCACCAGGCGCGCGGCGGGGCCCAAACTGCTGGGCCATTTGCGCAGCAGCACGGAGTAAGCCGTCCAGGCCGCTGCGGCGGCCATGATCCAGAAGTCGCCCACTGCAAAGCGAAGGTTCATCAGCACCGACAGGTCGCCGCGTGCGATGACAAACACTGCACCCGCCAAAGCCAGCGCGATGCCCCACTTCTGGGACGCATGCAAGGGCTCGTGCAGCAAGGCCGCGCCCGCCACGGCGATGGCCACCGGCGAGACGGCATAGATCAGCGCGATATTGGCCGAGCTGGTGCTGTGACCACCGATGTAGACCCAAGCGCCGCAGACGTACATGCCCAGCGAACCCAGCAGCAGCATCTGGCGCCATTCCTTCGACCAGGTTTGACGCTTTTGCACCAGCTCGCGCCACACAAAAGGCAGCATCAGCGCGGCGCCCAGTGCCCAGCGACCCATGGCCAGCGCATGCGGGCCGATCAAGCCGTCGCCCAGGCGCGCGATCAGGTAGTTGGTTGACCACAGCGCTGGAATGACAAACACCAGGATCCGTGCCCAGGTGGCCGGTCGAACGCTCAAACTCGGCCCTCGGGTTTGGCGTTCTCTGTGGCCTTGTATGTGGCCTTGTCTGTGGCCTCGCCTTTGGCCTGGTCTGTGGCCCTGTCCGTAGCCATGACCTCACCCATTCGAATGGCGCCACCGGGTTGCCAAGTGGCGCTGAAGTGCAAGGGGCTGGGCGGGAACAGCATCACCACTGTGGAGCCGAGCAAAAAGCGACCCATTTCGGCGCCTTGCGCCAACTGGATGTTCTGGTCTTCATAACGCCAATCGCGCAGCTTGCCGGGCCGGGGCGGGTTGACCAGCCCGTGCCACACCGTGGCCATGCTGCCGACGATGGTGGCGCCCACCAGCACCATGACAAAAGGGCCGCTGCTCCCTTCAAACACGCAAACCACGCGCTCGTTGCGCGCAAACAAGCCGGGCACGCCGCGCGCCGTGGCCGGGTTGACGGAGAACAGCTCACCTGGCACGTGCACCATGCGCAGCAGCCGCCCCGCCGCCGGCATGTGGATGCGGTGGTAGTCCTTGGGGCTGAGGTACAGCGTGGCGAAATGCCCGCCCGTGAATTTCCGGGCTAATGTTTCATCACCGCCAACCAAAGCCGTGGCAGTGTAGGTATGCCCTTTGGCCTGGAACAGGCGCTCACCGTCCAGCGGGCCAAACTGGCTGATGGCACCGTCCACGGGGCACAGCCAGGGCGCTTGAGCCAAGGGCCGCGCGCCTGGCTTGAGCGCACGTGTAAAAAAGTCGTTGAAGGTGGCGTAAGCGGTGACGTTAGGGTCTGCTGCCTCGGCCATGTTGACGCCGTAACGGCCCGAAAACCAGCGAATAACGGCTGTGGTTGCAGCCCCGCCGCGCAAGCCTGCAGCCGCGCCAGCGAGTTGGGTGAGCGCTTGTTTGGGCAGCACATGCTGCAGGGCGACGAACAGCGCGTCAGACATCAAACTTACAGATCTGAAAGATAAAACTTTTCAACGCAGGGGCGAGACTTCACGCAACGCACGTACGGCACCCTGCCCCAGCGAGGCGCCAAAGCGCTTGGCCAGTCGTTCGGCCACGTTTTCGCGCGGGGTGTAGTCGATCAGCTCCGGCGCTTTCACCACGTCGCGCGCCACGTAATCCAGGCTGCCCATCTTGTCGACCAGGCCCAGCTTGATGGCTTCTTCGCCGTTCCAGAACAGGCCCGAGAAGGTGTCGGGTGTTTCTTTGAGGCGCGCGCCACGGCCCTGTTTGACAACGTCAATGAACTGGCGGTGGATCTGGTCGATCATGGCCTTGGCGTAGGCCTTTTGCTTTTCGTTTTGCGGGCTGAAGGGGTCGAGCATGCCTTTGTTTTCGCCGGCGGTCAGCAAGCGGCGTTCCACACCCAATTTGGCCATGGCTTCGCTGAAGCCGAAGCCGTCCATCAACACGCCGATGCTGCCTACCAGGCTGGCCTTGTCGACAAAAATGTCGTCTGCCGAGACGGCCACGTAGTAGGCACCCGAGGCGCAAACCTCTTCAACCACGGCGTAGACCTTCTTTTGATGCTGGGCTTTGAGCCGCAAGATTTCGTCGTGAATCATGCCGCTTTGCACCGGGCTGCCGCCGGGTGAATTCACGCGCAGCACCACCGCCATGGCGTTGGCATCTTCAAACGCCGAGCGCAGCGCAGGGATGAGGTTTTCGGCGCTGGCTTCAGAGTCAGCGTCGATGACCCCACGCAATTCCACCAGTGCGGTGTGCGGCCCGGTGGGTGTGGCCACGCCGCCGCGGTGACCAAAAACAGCCCAGGCGATCGCCACACACAGGCCCAGCCAAGCCAGGCGGAAAAAGATGCGCCAGCGGCGCTCGGCTTTGCGGTCCAGCAGCAGCTCCGTAGCAATGGCCTGTAAGGAGCTTTCCGTGCCCGCAGAGAAAGGTGTTGTCTGCGGCCGCACCGCCGCTGCGCCACGCTCGTCGCTGGCCTGCTCCAGGGTTGACGAGTGAATCTGCGACGTGCGTTCGACAGCACTATCTGGGCTAGGCGATGAAGTGGGTTCAGTCATGTTCAGTCGAACGCGGGCGGTTGAAGGTCTGCGCAAGGATACCAATAGACCTGTCCGTCAACTTCTTCAACACGCAAGGGCTTGAGGCGGCCGCGGCCTGCTGGCCCACCGGTGCAAGCGCCGGTGAGTGGGTTGTAAGTGGCGCCATGCACCGAGCAGATGATCTCGCGCCGCTCGGCGCACAGGAACTCGCCGGGTTGCCAGTCCAGCTCGGTCGGTACGTGGGCGCAGCGGTTCAGGTAAGCGACGACCTGGCCTTGAAAGCGCAGCACAAAAGCCCGTGCAGGCCGTTTGAATTCTTCGACATCAAACACCAGGCCACGGCCGCCGTCCTCTAACTCGGCACTGGCGCAGACGTGCTGCGCAGGCTGCTCGTCAGGTGGTCTTGCGACTTGCGTGGGCTCAGCCATTCGCCACGAGCCAAGACTCCAGCTGCGGCGTGCTGTGGGCAACAAACAAGGGATTAAGCGGGGCGAAACTGTCGTGGTGGTGAGCACCGAAGCTCACACCTACCGACGCCACGCCGGCATTCACCGCCATTTGAAGGTCGTGTGTGGTGTCGCCAATCATCAAGGCGCGCTCGGGGGCCACGCCCAGTTCGGCCAGCAGTTCCAGCAGCATGGTCGGGTCGGGTTTGGACACGGTCTCGTCAGCTGTGCGCGTGGCGTCGAAGAGGCCGCGCAAATCGGTTGTTGCGAGCGCTTCATTCAGGCCCACGCGGCTCTTGCCGGTGGCCACGGCCAACAAATGGTTGCGCGACTTCAAACTTTGCAGCATGTTCAAAGTGCCGTCAAACAGCACCACTTCATGCTGGCTGGCCATGTAGTGGCGCCGGTAGGCTTGGCCCAGCTCGGGGTAGCGTTCGGGCGGGAAGCCCGGCGCCGCGTGCATCAAAGCGTCACGCAGGCCCAAGCCGATGACGTAAGCCGCCTGCTGCTCGGTGGGCACCGGGGTACCCACGTCGCGGCAGGCGCTTTGGATGCAGCGGGTGATGAGCCCCGTGCTGTTGAAGAGCGTGCCGTCCCAGTCGAAGGCAATCAGATCAAAGCGCCGGGGCATTCGCCTCAAGCCGCTTTCTTGGCAGCCTTTGCAGCGACCTTCTTAGCGCCCTTTTTGGCCGGAGCGGCCAAGGGTTGCGCTGACAGCGCCGCCTTCATCGCACGGGCATCGGCCTTGCGGGCCTTGCTTTCGTCGACGCGGTAAGTGGCTTCGGCCTCTTGGCGCATCTTGACAGCGCGCTCAAGCGCTTCAGCAAAACGCTCACCGGTGTAGGTGCTTTCGCTGCCAATGTAAACGTTCTTGTTCTGCGGCTTTTCGCCAAAGCGCGGCAGCAAAACCTGCAGGCTGGCGTAGCGCGTGCTGGAGCCCGTGCGCATGCGCACCAAAGGACCGCTGATGCCAACCGGAAGCCCGCTGGCTTTGCTGGCGCTCGGTGCCGGCTGCAGCTTGGAAGGCGTGGGCATCGTGGTGATGCGGCGGATCAGCTCCCGCGTGGCTGCGTCGAGCGAGGCGGCCGCGCCGCTGCCGTCGTTGCTGCCATCGGAGAACATTTTTGTTCCGCCGTAACGAACCTGCCAGCCGTGGGTATAACGGTGGTCAATGCGCTGGATGCACTGTGGCACCTTGAAACGCTTGCCGCTGAAGATAACGACGTCACGTGTTTTCATATGTTTGGGTTCTCATGATAAAGAACTCCCTGCACTGCAAGACTCTAACGGCCAGATGAGACCAGCTGTGCTTAACGGCTGGACGCAGTGGCGATATCTTCGCATTCTTTTGGCCACTGTGCTTCAAGTTCTACCACCCGATTGTCGTGGGGATGCTGAAAACGCAAACGTCTGGCGTGCAAAAACATGCGCGAAAAGCGCTGCGGCAGCCCTTCTCCGCGGGCCAAGCGCCGATTGACATCGAAGTCGCCATACTTGTCATCCCCCGCGATGGGGTAGCCCGCACTGGCAAGGTGCACCCGAATCTGGTGGGTGCGGCCGGTTTTGATCGTGACGTCCAGCAAAGTAAAGCCGGGCAGGCGGCCTGCCACTTGAACCAAGGTGATGGCACGTTTGGCCAGTTCATCGCTGGCGTCGCTGGTTCGCACGCGACGCTCGCCTTCTGCGGTCAGGTACTTGTGCAGGGGCACGTCAATCACTTTCAGGCGATCCGGCCATTCACCCACGACCAAGGCACCGTAGGTTTTGCCCACCGACTTGTCGGCACCGCGCGCGCGGAATTGGTCTTGCAAATGGGTCAAAGCACTGCGCTTCTTCGCGATGAGCAGCACACCCGAGGTCTCGCGGTCCAGACGATGCACCAATTCAAGGAATTTGGCCTGAGGCCGGGCGCGGCGCAGTTGCTCAATCACGCCAGAGCTGACGCCACTGCCCCCGTGAACCGCTACGCCGGCAGGCTTGTCGATGACCAACAGCCAGTCATCTTCGAAAAGAATGGGGAATTCACGCGCGGGTGCTGCCGGCGTAGCTGCCTTTTCGGGCAGGCGCAAAGGCGGCAAACGCACATCGTCGCCGATTTGCACACGGGTGTCGGCGCCGGCACGGCCCTTGTTGACGCGCACTTCGCCGCTGCGGATCACGCGGTAAACCAGCGACTTGGGCACGCCCTTCAGGTGGCGCATCAAAAAATTGTCCAGGCGCTGGTCGGCGCCGGCTTCGTCCACAGTCAAGTGGCGCACCTGGGGCGAGACCGGCAGTGGCGCCGTCGGTTCAGCCCGCTCCTGGGCGGCGCGGGGCTTGGGCTGCGCCACCAAGCTGCGAACTGGCGCTGCTTTACCCGCCAACTGCTTGGATGCCCCCGGCTTTGCCCGGGAGGCGGCCACGGGGCGGGCCCGTATAATGCGTTTCTCCACGTTCGTGCCGCAAGTGCTTGATTTGCCGGAGTTTAGCCGGGCACCACAAGCGACCAAGCACGACGGGAACGGTGGTCCACCTGCTGATGATTGGGGCGGGACACCACCACAAGAGCAGATGCAATGCCCCTTCAGGCGCGCGGCGCCGGCCCCCAAGTGGCCGTTGAGCCGCCTGACGATGGCAGCAGAGACACAAATTAGGAACCGGCCCTGCACAGCGCAAGCTTGCGACTGCAGGGCACAGAAGAAAGATCACAAAGGGCGCCAGACCGTTTAGCTGGCACCCGCGTCAGGCCACCGTTGACTTTTGAGATGAAGTCCCTGTCCACCCAAGCACCCCTGCCCTGCAGCAGCGCCGACCCGTTTTCGGGTGTCGGGCGCGCAACGCCGGGCGCTGAAGCCTGCGCCCTTGGCGCACCCTTCGGTTCAGGGGTACGGGTGCAAGGCTTCCCACCAAGAGCAGCGGCAGCCGACACGCACGCGCCAACGCTGCAGACCTGACCAGCAGCCCTTCCGTCACAAACGGAAGCCACCGCCGGTCAACTGCCAGTCCAGGGCGGTTCTCACCTTCGGTTTCATTTTTGTTTCTCGTGCATCGTTGAGTTGAAACGATGGAGTGCACGTTAATGAAACGCATGTTGATCAATGCCACGCAGCCCGAAGAGCGGCGCCTGGCGATCGTGGATGGACAAAAGCTGCTTGATTTCGAGACCGAAATCGAAGGCCGCGAGCAGCGCAAAGGCAATATCTACAAAGCCGTGGTGACACGGGTTGAGCCTTCCCTCGAAGCCGCCTTTGTGGACTACGGCGAAGACCGCCACGGCTTTTTGCCGTTCAAGGAAATCTCGCGCAACTACTTCAAAGAAGGCGTCGATGTTCGCAACGCGAAGATCAATGACGTCATCAAAGAAGGCCAGGAACTGCTGGTTCAGGTTGAAAAGGAAGAGCGAGGCAACAAGGGCGCGGCGCTGACCACTTTTGTCAGCATGGCCGGGCGTTACCTGGTGCTGATGCCCAACAACCCGCGTGGCGGCGGCGTGAGCCGGCGCATCGAAGGTGAAGAGCGCGAAGAACTCAAAGACGCGCTGGACCAGCTGGAATACCCCAAAGGCATGAGCCTGATCGCGCGCACCGCCGGCATCGGCCGCACCGCGCCCGAGCTGCAGTGGGACTTGAACTACATGCTCAAGCTGTGGGACGCCATTGATGGCGCCTCCAAAGCCGGCAAAGGTGCCTTCCTGATTTATCAGGAAAGCTCGCTGGTCATCCGCGCCATCCGCGACTATTTCCACGCCGACATCGGCGAGATCCTGATCGATACGGACGACATCTACGATCAGGCTCAGCAGTTCATGAACCACGTGATGCCGGAGATGGCCGGCCGCGTGAAGCGTTACCGCGACGACGCGGCGCTGTTCAGCCGCTTCCAGATCGAGCACCAGATCGAAACGGCGCACAGCCGCACGGTGAACCTGCCTTCAGGCGGCGCCATCGTCATTGACCACACCGAAGCGCTGGTCAGCGTGGACGTCAACTCCGCCCGCGCTACACGTGGCGGCGACATCGAAGAAACCGCGACGCGTTCCAACCTGGAAGCGGCGGACGAAATCGCCCGCCAGATGCGCCTGCGCGACCTGGGCGGCCTGATCGTTATCGACTTCATCGACATGGAGGAGAGCAAAAACCGCCGCGATGTGGAAACACGCTTGCGCGACGCGCTGCGCAGCGACCGCGCGCGCGTGCAGTTCAGCTCCATCAGCAAGTTCGGCCTTCTGGAGATGAGCCGCCAGCGCCTGCGCCCGGCGCTCAGCGAAGGCAACCACATCACTTGCCCACGCTGCAACGGAACGGGCCACATCCGCGACACCGAATCCAGCGCATTGCAGATCTTGCGCGTGATTCAGGAAGAGGCGCTGAAAGACAGCACAGCAGCCATTCACGTGCAAGTGCCGGTGGAAGTGACTTCTTTCTTGCTGAACGAGAAACGCACCGAGATCACGAAGATTGAGATGAAGCAGCGCGTGACCGTACTGCTGATTCCAAACAAGCACCTGGAAACGCCGAACTACAAGATGGAGCGTCTGCGCCAGGACGACCCGCGCCTGGAAAACTTCCGCGCCAGCTACACGATGATCGAGGAGCCGGACGACGAGGTCGGTATCACGCGCCGTGAAAAAGCGAAGGCCAAGCAAGAGCCGGTGATCAAGGGCGTGTTGCCTGACCAACCCGCGCCGCCAGCCGCGCCCAAGCCAGAGCCTGTGGCCAACGTGGCAAAAGCTTCGGTAGCAGCCGCACCTGCAGCAGCACCGCGCGCCAGCCAGCCTGTGGCTGAGACAGCGCCGGCAGCGGCACCGTCGGGTGGTTTCTTTGCTTGGCTGGGTCGACTTTTTGGCGGCACCGCCAACACAGCCAGTGCTTCGGCCAGCAGCGCAGCTGCGGCCACGGCCGCAGCTGCAGCCGGCGCCAGTGCCGCAGTTGCGGCAGCAGCTTCAGGCGTGGCGGGTTCAAGCACCGACCGCAGCGACGGTCGGCGTGGTGAACGCGGCCGGCGTGGCGAGCGTAATGACCGCAATGCGGGTGAGCGCGGTGAACGCGGAGGACGGGGACGCGGTGAAAACCGCGAAGGCCGTGACGGTGGCAGAGGCCGCGGCGAGCGCGCTGAAAAGGCGGGTGAACGCAGCGCGGAGCGCGGCAATGATCGTGGAACTGAGCGCCCCGAGCGCAGCCCACGTGGCGACCGCCGGCCCGACGCCAATGCACCCGTCGCGGCAGAAGCCAGCGACCGCAATGAAACGCGCGGCCAGCGCCAGCAAGGCCGCGGTGCGCGTGCCAACGAAGCCGCAACCGCCAGCTTGGCCGACGCTGAAAACTTATCGGTAGAAGAACGCGCCTTTGTCGACACCGTGCCGGGCATTCCGGGCGAGGCCACAGCCGACAGCAGCAGCACCGATGGCGACGGCCGCCGCAGGCGCCGCCGGGGTGGGCGCGGCCGGGGCCGTGGTGAAGGTGACCTTGAATCCGGCGCCGCGCCAGCATCGCTTGATGAAGGCTCGACCGGCGACAACCGCGCGCCCCGCGAAGGTGACCAGCCTCGCGCCGAAGGCGCAGAAGCGGCCGATGGCGAAGCCAGTGGCAGCCGCCGTGGCCGCAGCCGCGACCGTTTCCGCCGCGAACGTCGTGATGAAACTGCTTCCGCAGAAGGCAACCATGGCGACTCGGCGGTCGCGGCAACGGCCGTTACGACCGTTACAGCAGCCACCGCAGCCGTAGCCGGAATTGCAGCGGCCAGCGCTTTTGTGCCCGACGCCACGCCAAGCCTTCAAGGCGAGGCGAGTTCTTGGACGTCTGCAGCCACTCCGGCGGCAGCCTATGCGACGGAACCGGCGAGTGAGCCCAGCGTCACGCAGGCGGCTTCGCCCGCCACTTGGGTTCCTTCAGAGCCGCAGACGTTTGCCGAACCGGAACCGAGCCCCGCGTCCACTCCGTCAGCCGTGCAACCCGTGGTGGAAGCTTTCGTGCTGCCCATCGGTGAATTGCAGCAAGTGGCGCAGAACTGCGGTCTGGAATGGGTGAACTCTGACGTCGACAAGATTGCCGCCGTGCAAGCCGCCATCGCTGCAGAGCCCAAGCCCATTCACGTGCCGCGCGAGCGCAAGCCCGTGGAGTTGGCCGACGACGGCCCGCTGATCTTGGTGGAGACGCGCCAGGATCTGTCGCAGGTGCGCTACCCCTTTGATGCCCAAGTTTGATGCGGGTTTGAGACCTGAACGCAGCGCGGGCTGAGCCCGCAACGCAAGCTGCCAACGCCGCCGAGGCCTAAAGCCCGGCGGCGTTTTTCATGGCTGCTACGCCGCTGGGCACTCATGTTCGTCAGAAGGTGGGTGACGCAACACTTGACTTGTGTATTACTGCACCAATACAGTAAGACATGCGCTTCGCCATCCAGGTCTCTTCAGCCGAGCCCATCTACCGACAGATCGTCGAGCAGGTGCGTCGGCACGTGGCCAGCGGCCAGTGGAAGGCCGGCGATGAGCTGCCCAGCGTGCGCGCGCTCGCGGTCGAACACGCTATCAACCCGATGACCGTCAGCAAGGCCTACAGCCTGCTCGAGGCCGAAGGCCTGCTGGAGCGCCGCCGCGGACTGGGCATGGTGATTGCCGACGTGCGGCCCGCCAGCCGCAAGGCCGAGCGCTTGGGTCTGCTGGAGCCGGCTTTGCGCGCTGCTGCCCAGCAGGCCAAGCAATTGGGCCTGGATGCGGCGCAGGCGCAGGCGCTGTTTGCGCGTTGCCTGAAACAAGAAGGTGTTGACGTCGAAGGGACATCATCATGAACCCCGCACCAGCTGCCGCCATTCAATCCCTTGGCCTGAACGTGTCGTACGGCGGCCGGCCCGTTTTGAAGGGCGTCCACCTCAACATCCCCGAAGGGGCCGTGGTCGGCCTGGTGGGCCGAAACGGTGCGGGCAAGAGCACCCTGCTGCGTTGTTTGACGGGGTTGACTCTGCCAAGTAGCGGCAAGAGCAGTCTGCTGGGCTGCCCGTCCAACTCACTGGATGACACCACGCGGGCGCGCTTGGGCTATGTCAGTCAAAGTGGCGACTTGCTGCCCTGGCTGACGGTTTGGCAGAACCTCAGCACCATTGGCAGCTTTTACCCGCAGTGGCAGGCCGAGCGTGCGCACACCCTTTGCGCGCGACTGGAACTGAACGAAAAGACCCGGGCCGACAAGCTCAGCGTCGGCGACCAACAAAAGTTGGCCTTGGTTTTGGCGCTGGCGCACGACCCCGATGTGTTGTTGCTCGACGAGCCGGTGGCCAGCCTGGACCCGCTGGCTCGGCGAGAGTTCATGCGCCTGCTCTTTGAGGGCGCCGAGACGCGGCAGCGGCCCCGCACGGTACTGCTGTCCAGCCACTTGCTCACAGACCTGGAGCGGGTGGTGTCCCACGTCGTTTTTCTTCGCGACGGCCAGGTGCAACTGCAAGGGCGCTGGGATGACTTGCAGGAGCAGCGCGGCATTGCATTGGACGAGCTGTTTGTAGAGCTGAATCGCTGACCATGCACACACATCTGAAACTGTTGTTGGCGGTCTGGCGCCACTCGCGGGTGGGCTGGGCGGGGCTGGCCTTCATTTGGGCCTTGATGGGGCTGATCGCGGCCTTGTTCTTGACCTCAAACGGGCTTCAAAAGTTGAGCGGCAGACCCGCACAGCACGCACTGATGTTGGCCCCGCTGATGGTGCTCGCCGGTGTCGCAGCTGCCTTGTTGGGTGCCGCGTGGAAACGTTTGCTTCGTCACGGGGCGAGCCTGCTTCAACCAGGCGCCCAAGCGACAGCCCGTCACGCTGGCTTGCTGCAGACGGCCTTGGTTTGGGGTGCCGCTGCCGTCCCTGCGATGACCTTGACCATGGCGATGGCTGGCTAACGCTTTATCGAAGTCAGCCATGCTCTGGGTCTGGCTGTTGGCCGGGGCAGGCCTGACGGCTTTGGGCTTCGCGATAGGCTTGGCTGCAGTGACGATTCAAACGCCTGTGTGGTTTCGATGGGCGATGGGCTTCGCTGTCATCGCGCTCTTACAGTTGCCTTTTGGCCAGGCCCTTTCAGCGCTGCACGGCTTGGTTCAAATGCCGCATCGTCGCTCGCTCTGCCCATTGCACTGGTCGGCGTGGCGGTCGTTGGTTGCACGCTCTTGGTCTGGAGTCTGCGCAGCGCGTACGTCAAGCTGGTCTTGGGCGCCGGGCGCGATTTCTTGAACCCAGGCTTTGGCCTGACGATCCCCGCTGAACGCGCCGCAGACAGTCCGGCACAAGACCACCCCGCCGCGTGGCAAAGCCTGTGGCTGACTGACCCGCCACACACCCGTGGCATATGGTTGGGCAGCGCCTTCAGCCTATTGGTTTGGGTGGTTCTGTCAAAGACCTTCTGGACCGCTTTGCGGTGGAACGGCATCGCGCCAGTTCTGATTTTTGTGGCCTGCGCCTCGATGCCGGCCGTCAACGCGGCCTGGGTCAGCCCGCGCCTGGCTTTGTTGCCTTCCGGTTTGCATCGTCCGCAGGCCTGGGACCATTTGGCTGCGCAATTGCTGAGGCGATCGGCTGCGCGGCTTCCAGCGGTCTTGGTGGTCGTGACGATGTTGGCCTTGCTTTGGAAACCTTCCATCCCCGAAGTTCTCGCGCTGGCCTTGGCCTGTCTGGCGGCGATGTTGATGAATGCCGCCATCGTCTTGGCTGCGCTGCCCGTGGTGCGATCGTCAGTGGGCCGTGCGTTGGCAGGCCTCGGTGGCTCCATCACGGTCATCCTGGCGATGACTTTGGCGACGGTCTACGACTGGCCTGGTCCCTCTTCAGAACCGTGGGCCTGGACTGAACGCGCACTGGCGGCCAGCGGTGTGCTTGTGCTGTTTTGTTTTGCCTTGGCGTGGCCGGCAAACACGCTTGGGCTCGCATGGACTGGTCAGCGCAGCCTGCCGAACCACCATCGCTCACACGTCGATAGCCGTTGCCACGTCGGGGTGCAGGGCCACGAGGCCTTTGTCGAAGGTGATGAGTTTGCCGCCGTGGTGCCGTG
This sequence comes from Rubrivivax sp., assembly GCA_965249635.1. Taxonomy (GTDB): domain Bacteria; phylum Pseudomonadota; class Gammaproteobacteria; order Burkholderiales; family Burkholderiaceae_C; genus Rubrivivax. The sequence goes on from OZ252249.1 coordinate 3,530,058, forward strand.
CCAAGCCCGCCAGATAAGCGTCAGTGACTTGCCGGTGACCCATCACGCCGTGCCAGCGCAGCTCGCCGTAGGCCAGGCTGTCAGGCCAGAAGTGATGCTTCTTGTTCGCTGTCAGTAAGGCCAACAGCTCAAGTGCTTCCTCAACGGAATGCCCGTTCAGCCGCATCACCAAGCGCACCAAAGTCCCCTGCGTAATGGGGCAGGTCGCAAAATGGCCAGGCATTGAAACAAACCATCCTCGCGCCGCCGTGTGGTGGACATGGGCCTGGTCAATCAACGCGATCAGCACATTGCCGTCCAGCAGGTTCACCTTGCCGGGCATCACTCGTCCTCTAAGGCCCGAACATCTTCGTTGGTCACGGGCCGAGGCGAGCGAATGAGGGGCAAACCGGTCAGCGCGTCGACTGTCAGCCCGGCGCGGACAGTCGGGTTCAGGTCGCCGCTTTGGTTAACCAAGCCACGCCGAATCAATTCCGCCACAGTTTGATTCATGCTCTTGCGGGCATGTGCGGCGATCGAAGTCACCGCATGGTGCAGGTCTTCCGGCAAATCGATGGTGGTTCGCATGATGCCATCATCGCATCATGATGGGATGACGTCAATTACGGAACCAAGCTCACCCGCTTCATCCTGCCTCATCCTGCCAAGGCCCCCAGCCGCTCCAGCGCGCGCTGGTAGGCTGGCTGCAGCATCAGGGTGTCCCAAGGCAAGGGTTCGGTCTGCGGCAGCAAGGCCAGGCGGCGTTGTTCGCTGTCGGCGCTGGCTTGCCAAGTCTGTTGGGCATGGCCTTTGGAAACGGCTGATGACGCGGCGGCCAGGCCCGCCAGCAATTCATCCACCGCCTGCCCGCCGTCAACCGACTGGTTGCACAGCAGCACCATGTCGCAGCCGGCTTGCAGGGCTGCCACGGCCGCCTGGGTGAAGCTGACCTGCGCGCCGTCGATGCGGCGCGCGCCTTCCATGCTGAGGTCGTCGCTGAAGATGGCGCCGGTGAAGCCCAGTTGGCCGCGCAGGATGTCTTGAAGCCACTTCGCCGAAAAACCCGCTGGCCGGCTGTCGACTTTGCTGTAAACCACATGCGCGGGCATGACGCTGGCCAAGCTGGTGGACAGCCAGTCATAGGGTTGTGCGTCGTCGGCCAGCAGGGCTTTGAGCGAGCGGCGATCCACTGGGATGTCGGTGTGGCTGTCGGCTTTGACAAAGCCATGGCCAGGGAAGTGTTTGCCGCAGTTGGCCATACCGGCTTGCAGCAGACCATGCATCAAGCTCTTGGCCAAGAGCGTGGCAACGCGCGCGTCGCGGTGGAAGGCGCGATCGCCGATAACCGCGCTGCCGCCGTAGTCCAGGTCCAGTACGGGCGTGAAGCTCAAGTCCACGCCGCAGGCGCGCAGCTCGGCGCCCAGCACATAACCTGCAGCGCTGGCCACATCGGTAGCCAGCAGTGCGTCCTTCATCCACAGCTCACCCAGGCGGCGCATGGGCGGCAGGTGCGTGAAGCCATCCGTGCGAAAACGCTGCACGCGGCCGCCTTCGTGGTCCACACAAATCAAAACATCGGGGCGCTCGCTCTTGATGTCGGCCGTCAGCTGTGTCAGCTGGCTGCGGCTGGCCCAGTTGCGTGCAAACAGAATCAGCCCGCCGGTCAGCGGGTGCTGCAAGCGGCGGCGGTCGTCGGCGGTGAGCTGCGTGCCGGCAATGTCCAGCACCACGGGGGCGTGTTCGTTCATGTTGAGTTTTTGGGGTTGTCGGTTGTGCGGTGGCGGTTCAGGCGCTTTCAACAACGACGAAGGCGGCCGCGTAGTCGTTTTCATCGGTCACGGTCACGTGGGCGTGCCAGCCGCGCTGCGCAAACCACTGCGCCAGTTCGCCCTGCAAAGCGATTTCGGGCTTGCCGCTGGGCGCGTTGAGGATTTCGCAGTGGCGCCAGGTCATGGGCATGCGCATGCCGGTACCAATGGCTTTGGAGAAAGCTTCTTTGGCGCTGAAGCGCGTGGCCAGGTAACTCAGGCCACGCGCAGGATGGGCTTGGCTGCGCGCTTGATAAACAGCCAGTTCACGTGGCCCCAGCACCTTTTGCGCAAACCGGTCGCCGCGCCGTGACACCGTGGCCGCGATGCGCCGGATGTCGCACAGGTCGGTGCCGATGCCCACGATCATGGGCTGCTGGGCCTGACCGTTGGCGCCGGTGAAAAAGCCTCGCGGATGCAGCGCTGATAAGCCCGCACGGTTTCAGCCATGCCCAGTTCCAAGGCATCGGATGCAATGGCGTGACCGATGGAGACCTCGCTCACACCAGGCACCGCCTTCAGAAACGTGGCCAGGTTGTCGCGGTTCAAATCGTGGCCGGCATTGATGCCCAAGCCTGCTGAAAGCGCAGCCTCGGCGGTGCGCACATAAGGTGCCAACACGTGCGCCTGTTGCGCTGTTCCGTATGCACGCGCATAGGCTTCGGTATACAGCTCCACGTGGTCGGCGCCCACCGCACGTGCCTGCTCCATGGCTTCGGGCTCAGGGTCCATGAAGAGACTCACCCGCACCCCCAGTGCTTGCAGCTCAGCGATGAGCGGGCGCAGGCGCTCGCCATCGCGTGCCAGGTTCCAGCCGTGGTCGGATGTCGCTTGCTCCACACTGTCAGGCACAAAGGTGGCTTGGTGGGGTCGCACGGCGCGCACCAGCTCCATCAAGTTGTGGAAGGGGTTGCCTTCGAGGTTGTATTCGGCCTGGGGCCACTGTTTGAGCAGCGCAGCCAGGTCGTGCACATCGGCCGTGGTGATGTGCCGTGCATCGGGCCTGGGGTGCACAGTGATGCCGTCGGCGCCAGCCTGCAGCGCGATGCGCGCGAGCTTCACCACATCGGGCATGCCCACCGGGCGGCTGTTGCGCAGCAAGGCCACGCGGTTCACATTCACCGACAAGGCCGTGGGGCCGGCGTGCTTGCCGAGTGCGGCTTGTAGGACCAAGGGGTTCATCGGGTTTGAATCAGGCTTGCTTTGGATGGAGGGGCGCGGTTTTGGCGCGGGTGTTGCCGTCCACCAGGCGCTGCACGCTGTGCATCACCTCGCGGGTGCGCAGTGTTTGGGTGCCCAGATGATAGTGAAGCAAAACCCGCAACAAGGGCTTGAGCACGCTCAGGCCACTCAGGCAGGCGCGTTGAAGGTCCGCCAAGGCACCTGTATTCAGCGCTTGTTGCAAGGCCAGCCAATCAGACCCGGGCAGCGCGGGTGTGCTGTCATTCACGGGCACCAGGCCACTCTCCGGTTTGAGGGCATAGGCCTGCGTGGGTTTGACAGCCGCCTGCCCGAGTGTGGTGACGCTGAGGTCAGGCAATACACCCGACTCGCGCAGCGCACTCAACTCAAAGGCGCGCAGCCCCGCCTGCGCCAGCAGGTCGTCGCCATGTGCCAGCATGGGCAAGGTGGCGGCGTAGGTATCAAACAGATGAGGGTGCGCGTCCCCGCGCGGCAGCAGCTTCATCAAGAGTTCGTTCAGATAGAAGCCTTGAAACAGCGCCGCAGCCGGCAGAAAAGCGCCGCCGCCACTCCATTCGGCTTGGCGCAGCAGCAAGATGTCACCTTGCTCGTCGGCCGTGCTCTTGGCAAAGCTCAGCGCCAGTGGGTGGAACGGCATGAGCACCGAGCGCAGTTGCGAAGTGGGCCGTTTGGCGCCCTTGGCCACCACGGCCAAGCGGCCACGCTCGCGCGTGAGCACGTCCAGGATCAGGCTGGATTCGCTCCAGTCGTAGCGGTGCAACACATAACTCTCAAGCTGAGTCGGCAGCGCACGTTCGCGCCGGGCGGCCATTACTCGTACCCGTAGCTGCGCAGGTGGCGTTCGTCGTCAGCCCAGCCGCTGCGCACCTTGACCCAAAGCTCCAGGAACACAGGGATGCCCCAAAGCTGCTCCAGCTCTTGCCGGGCTTCGCTGCCAATGCGTTTGAGCCGCTCACCCTGCTCGCCGATGATCATGCCCTTGTGCGCTTCGCGTTCGACCACGATGGTGGCTGCGATGCGGCAACGGCTGCGTGGAAGCACTTCGGTTTCTGCGCTGGGCTGGCCGTCGGCTGATGGCGGATCAATGGCACGGCCGTTGACGTCCAGTTCTTCAAACTGGTCGATGACCACGGTGCTGGTGTAGGGCAGTTCATCACCGGTCAAGCGGAACAGCTTTTCGCGGATCATCTCGCTGGCCAAAAAGCGGTCGCTGCGGTCGGTGAGCGCGTCTTCTTCGTAGAACCAGTCTTGCTCGGGCAGGTAGGGCTCGACGATGGCAAACAGGCGCTTCACATCGTCGGCTTGGTTGGCCGACATGGGCACAAATTCGGCAAATTGGTGGCGCTCTTGCATGGTGCGCAGCCAGGGCAGCACATCTTGGCGGCGGCGCAGGGTGTCCAGCTTGTTGGCCACCAGCAAAACGGGCAAGTGCCGCAGGGCTTCGCTTTGCATCAGCGCCAACACTTTGGCGTCATCGGGTCCAAAGCGGCCCGCTTCGACCACAAACAGCACCGCGTCCACATCCGCCAAGGAGCCCTGCACGGTGCGGTTCAAGCTGCGGTTCAGTGCGGCGGTGTGGCGGTCTTGAAAGCCCGGCGTATCGACAAACACAAACTGCGTGGCGCCCACGGTGCGCACGCCCATGATGCGATGGCGCGTGGTTTGTGCCTTCTTGGACGTGATGCTGATCTTCTGGCCCACCAAGGCATTCATCAGCGTGCTCTTGCCCACGTTGGGCCGGCCGACGATAGCAATCAGGCCGCAACGTTGAGAAGATTGAAGGTCCATGGATTCGGTCATGAGCGCAGCGGCCCACCAGGCTGGTCGTTGGCCTTCAAGGTGGCCAGCATGCGGCGCGCGGCTTCTTGTTCGGCCTGCCGTCGTGAGCGGCCTTCACCACTTTCAGTCAAACCCAGGGCCGGCACTTCGCAGGTCACGTCAAAGGTTTGAGCATGGGCTTGCCCACGCGTGGCTTCGATGCGGTAAGTGGGCACGGGCAGACGCCGGCCCTGCAGCCACTCTTGCAGTTCGGTCTTGGCATCTTTGGTCCAGCTGCCGGCTTCGCTGCTGTCGATCAATTCGCCAAAGAGCCGCTTGACCAGTGCAGCCGCCGCCTCGAAACCGGCGTCGACAAAACTGGCGCCGATGATGGCTTCCAAGGCATCGGCCAAGATGGACGGCCGCTGCGCGCCGCCGCCGCGCGCTTCACCTTCGGACATGCGGATTACATCGGGCAGGCCGAGTTGCAAGGCGGCGCGGTGCAGGCTGTCTTCTCGCACCAGATGGGCGCGCACACGCGTGAGGTCGCCTTCGTCAGAGGCCCCAAAGCGCTCGAACAACAGCGCCGAAATGGCCAGGCTGAGCACCGCGTCGCCCAAAAATTCAAGGCGCTCGTTGTGGTCGCTGCCAAAGCTGCGGTGCGTCAAGGCCCGCTGCAACAGCACGGGCTGCTCGAAGCGGTAAGCCAAGCGCTTTTGTAGCGTGTCCAGGCGCGGGTCCATGAGGCTTCTTGAGGGGCTCGTCGGGCGCTACTTCGAGCGACCTTGGTACTTCAGCAGCAAAAACGCCGGGCCACCCAAGGGCACCTGTTTTTCGTAGGAAAAAGCGACCACCGTACGCCCCGCTTCTTTGCTGATGTCGAGGTCTTTGCCGGCGATGGACTTCGCCGCGTACTCCACTTCGCGAAAGCGGTCGAAAGCCGCGCGCGTCTCATTGGGTGAAGCAGCAGGCGCCTCAGCCGCTTTGTTGACCAAACGTTGAATGGTCATGTACTCGTTCACGGTGGGCGCCACTTGAACCGCCACATAGCCCAAGTAGGCGATGACGATGGCCCAGAAAAGCAGGCCCAGCATGCTGAAGCCGCTTTGGTGCCGCGCGGAGATCGAGCGCTTCGATGCCGTGTGCATGAGCTTCTCCTTCAAGTGCTCAGGTGCTTCAGTTGAACGAACCAATGCGACGCAGGTTGCCGAAGTTCATCCACACGTAAAAGGCACGTCCCACGATGTTTTCGTCAGGCACAAAGCCCCAGAAGCGCGAGTCTTGCGAGTTGTCGCGGTTGTCGCCCATCATGAAATAGTGGCCATGCGGCACTTTGCACACCACGCCTTCGGCGGTGTAGCGGCAGTTTTCGTGGAAGGGAAATTTCTTCTCGTCGCCGCCGAAGTAGGACTGGCGTTTCGGGTCAACCAAGATGCGGTGGTCGGTCTCGCCCAGCTTTTCCAGAAATTGCGGCGCAACACGCAGGCTGTCTTCGTCGTAGAACTCGTTTTGCGGCGTCAGCGGCACTTCTTTGCCATTGATCGTCAGCTTTTGGTTGCCGTAAGCCACCTCGTCACCCGGAATGCCCACCACGCGTTTGATGTAGTCCACGCGCGGGTCGGGCGGGTAGCGAAACACCATCACATCACCGCGTTGCGGGTCGTTCAGCGGAACGATCTTCTTGTTGATGACCGGCAGGCGCACGCCGTAGTGAAATTTATTGACCAAGATGAGGTCACCCACCAGGAGGGTCGGCACCATGGAGCCCGAAGGGATCTTGAAGGGTTCAAACAAAAACGAACGCAACAAGAAGACGGCCACGATCACGGGGAACAGGCCCGCCGTCCAATCGAGCCACCACGGCTGAGCCAAGATGCGTTCGCGCGCCACGGCCACGTCGCCGTCCACTTTGTTGATGCCTTGCTGCGCCAGCAAGGCACGGCGCGCAGCGTCTTGGCGTTCAAGTTCAACGGCAGCCTTCAGGCGCGCCGGCCGGAAGACAAAGCGCTCAGCCAACCAGTAGACGCAGGTCACGACTGACAACACAAACAACAGGGCCGAAAAATTGCCCAGCCAAAAGCCCATCCACCAACCGCCCAGGTAAATGGCGAGCAGCGCAAACAGCGCAGCGGTAAGGGCTTGCATCATGGTGAAGGTTGCGCCGTGCAGGTCAGGTGAGGTGTTGTAAAACGAAGGCTCAATCGTCCACCTGCAAGATCGCCAAGAAGGCTTCTTGCGGTACTTCGACCGACCCAATTTGCTTCATGCGCTTCTTGCCGGCCTTTTGTTTTTCCAGCAATTTGCGCTTGCGGGTGATGTCACCGCCATAGCATTTTGCCAGCACGTTCTTACGCAGGGCCTTGACGTCCTCGCGCGCAATGATGTTGGCACCGATTGAGGCCTGAATGGCCACGTCGTACATCTGGCGCGGAATGAGTGTGCGCATCTTGGCCACCACGGCACGGCCGCGGAACTGGCTTTGCACGCGGTGCACGATCATGGCCAGCGGGTCCACGCGGTCGCCGTTGATCATGATGTCCACCTTGACGACATCGGCCGCGCGGTATTCCTTGAACTCGTAGTCCATGCTGGCATAACCACGTGAGACGGACTTCAGCTTGTCGAAGAAGTCGAGCACGATCTCGGCCAGCGGCAGCTCGTAGCTCAGGTGCACCTGCTTGCCGTGATAAGCCATGTTCAATTGCACACCGCGCTTCTGGTTGCACAGCGTCATCACCGGGCCTACGCTGTCTTGCGGCATGTACAGCTGCACAGTCACGATGGGCTCGCGAATTTCACGGATGCGGCCTTGGTCGGGCATCTTGCTGGGGTTCTCGACCATCAGCACCGTGCCGTCGTTCAGCTCCACTTGGTAGACCACGCTGGGTGCGGTGGTCACCAGGTCTTGGTCAAACTCGCGCTCCAGCCGCTCTTGCACGATCTCCATGTGCAGCAGGCCCAAAAAGCCACAGCGAAAGCCGAAGCCCAGCGCCTGGCTCACTTCGGGCTCATAACGCAGGCTGCTGTCGTTGAGCTTGAGCTTTTCCAGCGCATCGCGCAGCTGGTCGTACTCACTGGCCTCGGTAGGGTACAGGCCCGCGAAGACTTGCGGCTGAATTTCTTTGAAGCCCGGTAGCGCTTCGGTGGCCGGGCCGGCGTTGTTGGGCAGCTTCTTTTCAAGCGTGATGGTGTCGCCCACCTTGGCGGCCTGCAGCTCTTTGATGCCGGCAATGAGGAAGCCCACTTCGCCGGCGTGCAGTGCGTCGCGGTTTTCACTCTTGGGCGTGAACACACCCAGGTGGTCCAGCGGATAAACCGCGTTCGTCGCCATCATGCGGATGCGGTCGTTCTTGCGCAGCACGCCGTCAACCACGCGCACCAGCATCACCACGCCCACGTAGTTATCGAACCAGCTGTCCACGATCATGGCGCGCGGCGGGCCATCGGGTTTGCCGCGCGGCGCGGGCATGCGTGCGATCACGGCTTCGAGAATCTCGTCGATGCCCATGCCCGTCTTCGCGCTGCAGGGAATGGCGTTGTCGGCATCGATGCCAATGACGTCTTCGATCTCGGCCTTGGCGTTGTCGGGGTCTGCTTGCGGCAGGTCCATCTTGTTGAGCACAGGCACCACTTCAACACCGAGGTCGAGCGCGGTGTAGCAGTTGGCCACGGTCTGCGCTTCAACACCTTGTGATGCGTCCACCACCAAGAGCGCACCTTCACACGCGGACAGCGAGCGACTGACTTCGTAGCTGAAGTCCACGTGCCCCGGCGTGTCGATCAAGTTGAGGTTGTAGACCTGGCCGTCGCGCGCCGTGTATTGAAGCGCGGCTGTTTGTGCCTTGATGGTGATGCCGCGTTCGCGCTCGATATCCATCGAGTCCAACACCTGCGCTTCCATCTCGCGGTCTGACAAACCACCGCAGCGCTGAATGATTCGATCTGCCAGTGTGCTCTTGCCGTGGTCGATGTGGGCAATGATCGAGAAGTTGCGAATGTGGATCATGTGGGGCTAAAAAAAAGGCGCGTCAAACCGGTGACGCGCCTTCCAACAAAAGATATGGCAACTGCTTGTTGGGAGCTCATTGTATGCAAAGTGACTCCTCTGGAACCCGCGCCAATGCTTGTTTTCCGCTCGTTGCGGGAAGAAGACACGATTTTTTATCAACAAGTTATCAACAGGCTGTGAGTGATCACTGGCTTCCAAATAAGCACTCACCCGAAACGGTGTAAATGGATCAAAACGGCCGCTCAATCGCCTAAAAATTGACCCGATTCTAGCCGCTGGGCATCGCAATACCGCGATCCGGGAAGTGGGTGGTGTAGGCACACACTGACTTCACCTTGGCCGCTTGAAAAGGCCGCAGCAGCAAATCCCCGAAATTTCACAATAAGGAAAATCCGAGGTCTCTGCTGGGTTGCTTACCAGTACCGGCGGTGAGGTTTTCAGGCGCCACCTGGCCGGCTTGTGGCCCGGTGGCACTGCCTGATTCGGCCGAGGAGGCGTTAACGCGTGGGGCGAATCACCACAAAGTTGGTCCACTCACCACGGCGAATCAACAAGCTGACGGGCTTGTTCTTGTCGGCCTTGGCCACCATGCTGGCAAATTGCTTGGCGTCCGTGATCTCAACGTTGTCCATGGTGACGATGACGTCGCCTTCACGCAGGCCTGCGCGGGCAGCTGCACCTTCGATGGCATCTACACGCACGCCGCCCGATTTGATCTTCAACTCGCGGCGCTGCGCGTCATTCAAATCAGACGCCGTGATGCCCAGTGCGGTCTTCGCACCTTGCGTTGCAGGCGCCTCCGAAGCCGCGCGCCGCGTCGGAGCCTTGTCGGCTTCAAATTCGCCCACCGTGACACCCATGTCGCGGTTGGAGCCGCGCCGGAAGACCTGCAAGGTGGTGCGTGAGCCCGGCTTGATGCTGCCGATGAGGCGTGGCAAGTCGCCCGACTTCTCGACCGTCTTGCCGTCCACACGAGTGATGATGTCGCCGGCTTCGAGCCCTGCTTTTTCAGCCGGGCCACCACCTTCAACGCTTTGCACCAGCGCACCAGCCGGCTTGCCCAGCCCGATGGACTCAGCCACCTCTTTGGTCACGGGCGCAATGCTCACGCCAATGCGGCCCCGCACCACGCGCCCGGTGGCGCGCAATTGATCAGCAACACGCGTGGCTTCATCAATGGGAATAGCAAACGCAATGCCCATGTAGCCACCCGAGCGGCTGAAGATTTGTGAGTTGATGCCCACCACTTCACCGCGTGTGTTGAGCAGCGGGCCACCCGAGTTGCCGGGGTTGATGGCCACGTCGGTTTGCAGCAGCGGCAGGTAGTCGCCTGTGTCGCGCTGCTTGGCGCTGACGATGCCCGCCGTGACGGTGTTCTCCAAGCCAAAGGGCGAACCGATGGCCAAGACCCATTCGCCCACCTTCAAACGGCTGGCGTCGCCAATGCGCACAAAGGGCAAGCCCGCTGCTTCAATCTTGACCACCGCCACGTCGGTGCGCTTGTCAGCGCCCACGATGCGCGCTTTGAATTCGCGCTTGTCAGTCAGCGTCACCAGCACCTCATCCGCGCCTTCGACGACATGGGCGTTGGTCATCACAAAGCCATCGGCGGTGAGGATGAAACCCGAACCCACGCCACGCTGCTGCGGCTCTTCGTCGCCGCCCTGCGGGCCGTTGCGGCGCGGCGTCTGGCCGGGCAAAGGGATGCCAAAGCGGCGGAAGAACTCTTCCATGCGTTGGTCCATCTCGCCGCCTTGCCCCACGATGGGGCTGCGCCCGCCACTGCGCTCCAGCGTGCGGATGTTCACCACCGCAGGGCTCACACGTTCAACCAGCTCAGTGAAATCAGGCAAGCCTTGGGCACGCACGGCCTGCGGCGTGGCAACGGCCGCTGCCACGCTCAAGACCAGGGCGGCCAGCAGTTGGTGGCGCACAGAAAAGGCAGTTTGAAGCTTTGCAATCATCGACATGTCCGGCTCTCTGGCAATCGAATGGGAGTGAAGTGGTAGCGATCAAGGAAGACGCACCAGTGCGTCGGCAAACAGCTTGAGGGTTTGCGTGGGCACGTCGCCCATCACAGTCACCCACCAGCGGTCATCTCGGGGTTTGATGAGCGTGTGCGTGGCACCCAATTGCGTGCTCAACGATTGGCGCGGCTTGTTGGCATCGGCCGGCTCAACAAAAAGCGAAACACGCGCCAGTCCGTCAGAGAACACCGCTTGGAAAACGCGGATAGGTTTACCGTCTGCTTGGGCTTGCGGGTCGCCCATGGGCCGCTGCACGCAGCCGATGAGTTTGAAGCCCGTTGGCAGGCGTTGCGTGCTCCAACCCGCCGCATCAAGGCTGGTGGGCTCCGACAGCAGTGGAACGACGCGAAAGCCGTCCAGGCGCTTGGCGGGGTTGAGCGTTTGGTCGCGGCTCAGGCGGGCCTCAAGATCCACGTTCGAGAATGATGCTGACTCCAGTACCTTGCCTGAAGCGTGAACCACGTCGGCCCGCAGCAGCACACCCGTGGCGCGGTCTGCCCACAGGCGCTGCGTGAAGCGCAGCTCGTCGCGGGGCTTCAGCAGCAGCACGTGCGCTTCGCGGCCGGCTACGCGTTCGGGCGGCAGGACACGCGCTTCGTACTGCTCCAGCAGCCGAGGATCGATTTCAGGCAGGCCCAGTGAATCGCTCGTTGCACCGCGCCGCTCAATCGTCACCACGCGTTGCGCGGGCCAAATGGTGTGCACGGCATCGTCGTGCCGGAAGACACGTTGCTGCGGGCCGTCGAGGGACTCCATGTGTTCCCACACATGGCTACCCGACACATACCGCGCCAGCCGCGAGCTGAACATGCCGTCGGTGGTGGACACCACCAAAGTGCCGGCGTAGTTGCGCTGCTGCGTGGCCTGATAGATGGCACTCAACAGCGCAGCAGGCTCAGGCTTGATGTGGCCCATGCTGCCGGTCTGCGACCAAGCCATCAGTGGCGCGGCCAGGCAAGCCACCACCGCGGGAAGGCGCCGCGCGAACATCTCGCCCGGCCAGGGCAATTCCCATGACGTGACCACCTCTAACGCTCCAGCGCAACAGGTTCCAAACGCCCGCCTACGGCGCGGCTGCCCCGGTGGGCGCGCAGGTAGTCCTCCAGGCGCGTGTCACGCAGCACGCGCTCATTCACCAGGCGCCATTGCTGGGTTTCGGGTTCATTCAGGGCCAACGACCCGGTCGTTTGTACAGCGACACCCACGGGCGCCGCTGCGGGCACGCTTGTGGTCGCAGCCGGGGCTGCCGACGAAGCAAGCTGCGGCTGGCTGCCGACGCGCTGCAAGGTCAATGCAACGCCGCCCACCATGAAGACACCGGCCACCGCCGCTGCCGCACCCCAGCGCAAGCCCGAGCGGCCGCTGCGGGCGGCATGCGGCGCGGCGATTTGCGCGGGCCGAGACAAGGGCTCAGGCGCCAGCACCGTGGGTTCCTGCGCCAGCTTCACACGCAGCGCTCGCAAAAAGGCCTCGTCGCGCGCGGCCGGCGCGGCCAGGTCTTCAGAGCGCAACACGTCGCCGATCACTTGGTAGGCATGCCAGGTCTTTCGGGCATCGTCGCTGCGCGCCCATGCCGCCACAGCAGGTTCACAGGCTTCAGCCCTGCCATCAGCCAGGGCCGACATCCAGGCCCGCGCTGCCTCAGCAGGCTCGGGCTGGTCTTCAAGGGATTTCATCGTTCAAACTCCAAAAATTCGAAAGGCTGGCTGGCGGGTGTTGTTTGAACTCACCAGCGCCGGCCATCAGGCGTATCCAAAAGCGGTTTCAAGCGCACAGCGATGGCTTCGCGCGCACGGAAAATGCGTGAACGGACGGTTCCAATCGGGCAGTTCATCACTTCAGCAATTTCTTCATAACTCAGGCCTTCGATCTCGCGCAGCGTCACAGCTTGGCGCAAGTCTTCGGACAGACTTTCCACCGCTTCGTTGACGGCCTGCGCAATTTCTTTGCTGGCCAACACGGCGTCGGGTGTCTCACCGTCGCTTAGTGCGCTTTCATGGCGGGAAGGTTCCTCACTGTCGTCATTTGAATAGAGGTCGGATTCCCCTATGACGGGGTCTTTACGCATGTCGACGAGGGCTTTTTTGGCCGTGTTGACCGCAATGCGGTACAGCCAGGTGTAGAACGCGCTGTCGCCCCGGAAATTGGGCATGGCGCGGTAGGCCCGAATGAAGGTCTCTTGCGCGATGTCTTGAACGTGATGGTGGTCACGAACCATGCGGCCAATGAGACGCTCGATGCGGCGCTGGTACTTGACGACCAGCAATTCAAAAGCGCGGCTGTCGCCACGTTTGACACGCTCCACGAGCAGCGCGTCGGAGTCCGCTTCGGTCATTCAGTGAGAGGGCTGTTCGGCGGGACCAGCCCGCCTTGACGAGAGGCGGCGGAATATACCGCAGCACGGAACCCAGCCCACTGCACACGCTCGCCGGGCTGCTGGCCTTGCGGGCCGCGCAAGCTCAGGTAACGCGTGGGCCAGGCAGGCTTACCGGGCGCCGCACGGGAAGCCGTCACGCGCAGCAAGAGATCGTTGCCGGTATCCAGCATGGCTTGTACGCCCACATCGCAAGCGCCAAACCCTGCATCCAAGCCACCAGCATCACCATCGCCCGCAGAAGCGTCGCCTGCTTGCCAGCGCCAGTGCTGGCCCGTCCAAAGAATGCGGCCTTCGGCCTGCGCACCTCTACGCCAACCGCAAGCGGCGGCCAGCGCGCTGATCAAGAGGCAAACCACCACCGCGCTGACCAACAGGGCAGCTTCATTCCCATGCGCGTTGTTCAAAAGCCAGCGCTGGGCGGCATGCTGAACAGCCCAAACCGCAAGCACCGCGCCGGCCAGGCCATAGAGCAAGGTGTGTAGAGCTTGCCAACGCGAGTCAAGTTGCACGCGCCAAACCGCAGCGGGAGGCGCACGCATGCGAGGTGCCCCGTTCAGGCGCGGCGGAACACCAGCGTGCCGTTGGTGCCACCAAAGCCGAAGTTGTTTTTCACCGCAATCTTGATCGGCATCTCACGCGCTTGGTTGGCACAGTAATCCAGGTCGCACTCGGGATCCTGGTTGAAGATGTTGATCGTGGGTGGCGACACTTGGTGGTGCAAGGCCAGCACGGTGAAGATGGACTCGATGCCACCGGCGCCGCCCAGCAGGTGACCGGTCATCGACTTGGTCGAATTCACGACCAAACGTTTGGCGTGGTCACCGAAGGCCAACTTGATGGCATTGGTTTCGTTTGCATCGCCCAGCGGCGTGGAAGTGCCGTGTGCGTTGAGGTATTGCACGTCGTCTGCATTGATACCGGCATTGCGCAAAGCCGCACGCATGGACCGCTTGGGGCCGTCCACGTTGGGCGCGGTCATGTGGTGCGCGTCAGCGCCCATGCCAAAGCCTGCCAGCTCGGCGTAAATCTTGGCGCCACGGCGTTTGGCGTGTTCCAACTCTTCGAGCACCAGCACACCCGAGCCTTCGCCCAGCACAAAGCCGTCGCGGTCTTTGTCCCAGGGGCGCGAGGCGGTGGTCGGGTCGTCGTTTCGGGTCGACAGCGCGCGCGCTGACGCAAAGCCGCCCAAGCCCAGCGGCGAAATCGTGCCTTCAGCACCACCGGCCACCATGACGTCGGCGTCGCCATACTCGATCAGGCGCCCGGCTTCGCCAATGCAATGCAAGCCCGTGGTGCACGCAGTGACGATCGCCATGTTCGGACCCATGAAGCCGTACTTGATGGAGATGTGGCCGGAGATCATGTTGATGATCGAGGCAGGCACAAAAAACGGCGAAATGCGGCGCGGCCCCCGTGCGCGGTATTCACCGTCGGTTTCTTCGATCAGCGGCAAGCCGCCGATGCCTGAGCCCACCATGCAGCCGATGCGTTCTGCCTGCGCTTCGTTCAGCGCGTCACCGGTGGCCAAGCCGGCATCCTGCACGGCTTGAATGGCCGCAGCCATACCGTAATGGATGAAGCTGTCCATGTGGCGGGCTTCTTTGCCGGGGATGTAATCCTCGATATTGAAGCCTTTGACCTCACCCGCAAAGCGGCAGGAAAAGGCCGACGCATCAAACTTGGTGATCGGGCCGATGCCGCTCTTGCCGGCGAGCACATGGGCCCAGCCCTCAGCAACGGAATTTCCCACGGGGCTGATGAGCCCCATGCCGGTGACTACAACGCGCCGTCTGCTCATGCGGGCTGTCTCAAGCCTTATGGTGCTTGACGGCGTAGTCGATGGCCAGCTGGACGGTGGTGATCTTCTCGGCTTCTTCGTCGGGAATTTCGATACTGAATTCGTCTTCCAGCGCCATCACCAATTCAACCGTGTCCAGCGAGTCTGCGCCCAGATCGGCAACAAAAGCCTTCTCATGGGTGACGTCTGCTTCGGGCACGCCCAGTTGTTCGGCAATGATTTTCTTGACGCGGGCTTCGATGTCGCTCATGACTCCTCCGGGAGTTTGTTCGGAAAAAACAGCCCGCAATTCTACGGCCGGGCCGGCGCCGTTTTTCTGGGTGGCTTCGTGCCCCTTTCGAGGGCTGTCGCCACCCGCATTTCAAGTCATATACATGCCGCCATTGACATGCAATTCTGTACCGGTGACATAGCCTGCCAGTGGGCTGGCCAAATACGCCACCGCGTGTGCAACTTCTTGCGGCAAACCCAAGCGGCCTGCCGGAATTTGGGCCAGCAGCGCCTGCTTTTGTGCTTCAGGTAAACCGTCGGTCATGTCGGTGGCGATGAAGCCAGGCGCAATGCAGTTCACCGTGATGTTGCGGCTGCCCAGCTCGCGCGCCAGTGCGCGCGTCATGCCGGCCACACCTGCCTTGGCTGCGGCGTAATTGGCCTGGCCCGCGTTGCCACTGGCGCCCACCACCGAGGTGATATTGATGATGCGCCCGTAGCGCTGTTTCATCATCGGGCGCATGACGGCGCGGCTGCAGCGGAAGACGGCCTTGAGGTTGGTATCCAGCACCGCGTCCCAGTCATCGTCTTTCATGCGCATGGCCAGCGTGTCACGGGTGATGCCTGCGTTGTTGACCAAGACGTGCAGCGCGCCGGCCGACTTGATGATGGCTTCGACGGCGGCATCCACGCCCGCTGCGTCGGTCACGTCCAGGCACAGCCCTTCGCCGCCGCGCGCCGCCAGCGCCTGGCCAATGCGCTGTGCGCCAGCCTGCGAGGTGGCCGTACCAAACACCTTGAAGCCTTGTTCGGCAAGCATCTGGGCGATGGCGCTGCCGATGCCCCGGCTGGCACCCGTCACGAGCGCAACCTGGGCTGGGGCTTGCGTTGGAGTGGCTGATTCAGTCATGTCAACAAAGCTTTTGCTTCAGCCAGCGTAGCGGGGTCCAACAGGGTCATGCTTTGCGCTTGCGCATCGATGCGCTTGACCGTGCCCGACAACACTTTGCCGGGCCCACATTCAATGAGGGTATCGAGCCCACGCGCGCGCAGGGCCTGAACCACTTCGACCCAGCGTACCGGGCCAAAGGCCTGGCGCACCAGGGCGTCGCGAATGGCGGCAGCGTCGGTTTGCACGGCCACGTCGATGTTGTTCACGACGGGGATGCGTGGCGCAGCGAGCGCCACGTGTTGCAGCCGCTCGCGCAGCCGATCAGCAGCCGGCTTCATCAGCGACGAATGGAACGGTGCCGACACGGCCAAGGGCAATGCGCGCTTGGCACCGGCCGCTTTCAGCAGCTCGCAGGCCTTGGCTACGGCTTCGGCAGTGCCTGAAATGACGGTTTGTTTGGGGTCGTTGAAATTGGCGGCTTCGACGGCTTGGCTTGTCGCGGCTGCGGCCTGCGCACAAACCTCTTTGACCACGGATGCGTCCAGCCCCAGGATGGCCGCCATGGCGCCCTGCCCGACCGGCACGGCTTCTTGCATGGCCTGCGCACGAAAGCGCACCAAAGGCAAAGCATCGGCCAGGCTCAGCACGCCGGCTGCAACCAGGGCTGTGAATTCGCCCAAAGAATGGCCCGCCACCGCCGCCGGTTGTGCGCCGCCTTCGGCCAGCCAGGCACGCCAGCAAGCGATGCCTGCCGTCAACATCACCGGTTGTGTGTTGGTGGTGAGATCAAGCGCTTCTTTGGGGCCTTGCGCAATCAAGGCACCCATGTTTTCGCCCAGCGCGTCGCTGGCTTCTTGCAGCGTTTGTTGCACCGCCGGGTGACCGGCCCACGCGTCCAACATGCCCACAGACTGTGAGCCTTGGCCAGGAAAGACAAAAGCAAAGGGTTTCATGGTTCGAGTGTCACAGGGCAAGCATTACAGATCAAACAGCACTGCGCCCCAGGTAAAACCACCACCCACGCCTTCGAGCATCACGGTATCGCCTGGCCGAATGCGGCCGGAGCGCACGGCGTGGTCCAAGGCCAAGGGAATGGACGCTGCCGAGGTGTTGCCGTGTTCGTCAACCGTGACGATCAATTTGTCCAGCGGCACCTTCAGCTTGCGCGCGGTGCCGTGCATGATGCGGATATTGGCTTGGTGCGGGATGAGCCAGTCGATGTCCGCTTCATTGCGGCCGGCCTTTTCGAGCACCGCGCGCGCCACCTGCTCGAGCACACCGACGGCGAGTTTGAAAACCGCCTGCCCGTCCATCTTCAGCAGAGGCACACCCGAAACTTTGCCGCCTGCCACGGTGCCCGGCACACAAAGGATGCCCACGTGCCGGCCGTCCGCATGCAATTGGCTGGCCAGAAGGCCCGGCTTCTCGCTGGCTTCGAGCACCACCGCGCCGGCGCCGTCACCAAACAACACGCAGGTAGTGCGGTCGTCAAAATCCAGAATGCGGGAAAAGATTTCAGCGCCGATGACCAGCGCGCGCGTGGCCGCGCCGCTGCGAATCATCGCGTCGGCCACGGTCAGGCCGTAAACAAAACCCGAGCACACGGCCTGCAAGTCGAAGGCCTGGCAGCGGTTGGCACCCAGCGCCGCCTGCACGATGCACGCGGTGGACGGGAACACCATGTCGGGTGTTGAGGTGGCCACGATGATGAGGTCGATCTCATCGGCCTTGCGACCAGCCGCTTCCAATGCGTGGCGGGCCGCGCTGATGGCCAGGTCACTGGTCTTGACGCCGTCTTCGGCAAAGTACCGGGCATGGATACCGGTGCGCTCAACGATCCAGTCGTCGCTTGTTTCAATGCCGCGGCCGGCCAGCATGGTCACCATCTGCGCATTGCTCAAGCGCCGCGTGGGCAGCTGGCTACCGGTACCGGTGATGCGCGAAAAACGAGGTTGGGGTGATGTCATGTAGGGGCCGAAGCCGCTGCGGGTGCCACGTCGGGCACCGCCTGCAAGGTCAACGCGATACGTTCGTGCACACGGTCAATCAAGCGATTACGCGCCGCATCATAAGCGCGGGCCAAGGCGTTCTCAAACGCATAGGCGTCGGCCGAGCCGTGGCTCTTGAAGACCAGGCCGCGCAGGCCCAAAAGGGCCGCACCGTTGTAGCGCCGGTGGTCCACGCGTGCTTTGAAGTGGCGCAGCACCGGCAGCGCCATCAGCGCAGCCAGCTTGCTGTAGGCCGTGCGCCCAAATTCTTGCTTGATGAGCTCGCCCATCATCGAGGCCAGGCCTTCGGAGGTCTTGAGCATGACATTGCCAACAAAACCGTCGCACACCACCAGGTCGGTGGTGCCCTTGAAGATGTCGTTGCCCTCAACGTTGCCGTAGAACTTGATTTGCCCCGCTGCGTCGGCGGCGCGCAGCAACTCGGCCGCGCGCTTGATGATCTCGCTGCCTTTGATGGCCTCTTCGCCAATATTCAGCAAGCCCACCGTAGGCTCTTCTTTGCCGTCCACCGCCGCCACCAAGGCCGAGCCCATGACGGCGAATTGCAGAAGGTGCTCGGGCGTGCAGTCCACATTGGCGCCCAAATCGAGCACCGTGGTGTATTGGTCTTTGCGGTTGGGCAGCACGGCGGCAATGGCCGGTCGGTCGATGCCATCCAAGGTTTTGAGCACGTATCGCGCCACGGCCATCAGCGCACCGGTATTGCCTGCGGAAACGCAAGCGTTGGCGACGGGCCGCCCTGCAGCAGCGCCTTCGGTTGACGGTTTGAGTTGGCTGATGGCCACACGCATGGAAGAGTCGCGCTTTCGGCGCAGGGCCACTTCTATGGGGTCGTCCATTTCGACAACCTCACTGGCTTCGACCAAGGTGCAGCGCGGCCAGCTCTTGGCGGCTTGCAAGGCTTGCGCCGTGCCCACCAGCAGCAGCTCCGCGTGTGGGTGCGACTTCAGAAACGACTCGCAGGCCGGCAGCGTGACGCTGGGGCCGTGGTCACCACCCATGCAATCCACCGCCAGGCGCACACGGGCCAGGGGCTCAGGTCTCGCATGCATAGGGTTCAAATCACCATGGAGACAGCGGGGCGCAACAACCCCGGCTCCGGCTCAAAACGCTTCAGGCGTCAGCCTTGGTCTTCAGAACCTTGCGACCCCGGTAAAAACCGTTGGGGCTGATGTGGTGGCGCAGGTGCACTTCGCCCGTGGTCGCCTCAACGGCCGTGCCGGGGTTGACCAGTGCGTTGTGGGAACGGTGCATGCCGCGCTTGGAAGGCGACTTCTTGTTTTGCTGAACAGCCATATTGAACTCCTGGTGACGGGCGTGAATACCAAATCTGGCGCATGCGGCGCGTGCGGCGCATTTGGCACCCGTCAGGCGAAAAGCCTGCGATTATAGGGCTAAAGTTTGGTGGCAGTGCTCAGCTTTGCGGTTTACCGCGCCGCAGCGCTGCCAGGCCTGCAAAGGGGTGCGGCTGTTGTTGCGTGCTCGAATCGGCGCCCTCAACCGGGGTTTCGCCGTCGTCATAAGCCATGGCGGGCGCAGCCGGGCACCGGCCGTGGCGCGGCACGATGGGCAGGGTCATGATGAGCTCGTCTTCAATGAGCTCAACCAGATTGAGTTGTTTTGGCAGGGCCAAAACGTCTTCATCTTCACTGGCCTCGTCGAGCAACTCGGCTTGCTTGGGGTCGCGCACAAATCGGAAATCCCGGTTCACCCGCACAGGTTCGTGCATCGCCTCCAAGCAGCGTTGGCACACCAAGGTGACTTGAGCTTGCGCCCGCAGCTGCAGGCGAACCTCAGGCTCGCGGCCGGGCAGCTCACGAAACAGGCCCTGGGCGGACCAATGAACGGCGCCTTCCAAGGCGTCGACACAGTCCGCGAGCCGCGGCAAGGCCGGCAGCAGCAGTTCGCCACCCACTGTCGAGCCCGCCTTGGCCAGGTGGACAACATCCAGATGGCTTGGTGGGGAGTCTTTTTCGCTCATATTCGCAGTGTAGGCCGCTGTGCAACCACGGTGTAAGGGCTGGTTTGCAGACAATACGGTCATGCACGACAGCCCTCACGACCGCCCTCAATTTGCGCCGCCCCAGCTCATTCTGGCCTCCACCTCCCGCTACCGCCGCGAGTTGCTGCAACGCTTGCGCATGCCGTTTGAGGTAGAAGCACCCGGCGTGGATGAGAGCCCTTTGCCCGGTGAAACACCGCACGATCTGGCCTTGCGCCTGGCGCTGGAAAAAGCCCAGGCCGTGGCCGCGCGACACCCGAAGGCTTGGGTCATTGGTTCCGACCAGGTGGCCGACTTGGCCGGCCAGGCGATTGGCAAACCCGGCAACCACGAGCGCGCCGTGCAGCAACTTCAACAGATGAGCGGCCACAGCGTGGTTTTTCAAACAGCGGTGGCCGTGGTGCACAAGGCCACGGGGTTTGCGGCGGCCGACATCGCACCCGTGCGCGTGCGGTTTCGCCAGCTCACGGCGGGCGAGATCGAGCGTTACCTGCGCGCCGACGAGCCCTACGACTGCGCAGGCAGCGCCAAAAGCGAGAGCTTGGGCATCGCGCTGCTGGACGCCATCGAGTCGGACGACCCGACAGCCCTGATTGGCTTGCCCCTGATTCGAACCTGCGCGCTGCTGCGGCGCGCCGGCCTTGACGTGCTGGGGCCACTTTGATGGAACACACCACAGGGGTGCAAGACGTGGGCGCGGCGCCGGCCAAAGGTCGCCTGGTCTTGATGCCCAACACTTTGGACTTGGGCAGCGGGCACGAAGTGCCCTTGAGCGACTGCCTGCCCGGCGGCGCTATCGCCCGCGCCGCCACGCTGAACCACTGGGTGGTTGAAAACGCGAAGTCGGCACGCGCATTCCTCAAACGGGTGAACGCCGTGGTGCCGCTGGCGCAGCCCCTTCAAGCGATCAACATCTTGGAGTTGCCCCGTGCGAACAAGGGGCACAACGGTGCAGGTGTGGCTGACAAGGTGGCGGCCACGCCGTGCTTGGCCTTGCTGCAGCCCGCCTTGACCGGCCACGACATCGGGCTGCTCAGCGAAGCCGGCCTGCCAGCCGTTGCGGACCCCGGCAGCGAGCTGGTGGCACAGGCCCATCAGCTGGGGATCAAAGTCGAACCCTGGTCAGGACCCAGCTCCTTGATGCTCGCGCTGGCGGCCAGTGGCCTGGGTGGGCAAAACTTCTCGTTCGTTGGCTATTTGCCAGTTGATGCTGACGAGCGCGCCAAGCGCATCCGCGAGCTGGACCAGCTTTCAAAACGGCTGAAACAGACCCAGTTGGCGATTGAAACGCCCTACCGCAATGCCGCGCTGCTGGGTGCCCTGTTGGCCCACCTGCAGCCCAGCACCCGCTTGAGTGTGGCCTGCGGCTTGAGCTTGCCTGGCGGCTGGTGCACCACCGCGACGGTGGGCCGATGGCGCGAACGCCCTGCCAGTTTTGATGCGCGTCTGCCGGCCGTTTTTTGCTGGCAGGCCTGAATCCGCAGCTCTGAGACTGGTCAGTTACTGCCGCCCAGCAAGGAAGCGACCTTGCGCTTGGGCCGGATGTTGGGTGATGAGCTCGTAGCGCCTTTTGAAGAAGCACCTGCAGCCTTGGGCGCCGCTTCCCACGGCGCTGGCTCCGCAGCGCTGGCGACATACGGCTGATCAAAGAAGGGGTCGGTCGGTCGCGACTGACGCTGCGGCGCGCGCGGTGCCGAATAACTTCTCTCCGGGCGCTCAGCCCGCTCAGCCCGCTCCGTACGTTCCCCGCTCGGTGCCTCGTCTTCGGCATCGTCCCGGCGCGGCCGCGGGCGGCGTGGCCGATCGTCTTCCAATTCCAGCGCTTCGATCTCGAGCTTCTTCTTGATGAGCTTTTCAATATCGCCCATCAAGCGCGAGTCGTCGCGCGTGACCAGCGTGACCGCCAGGCCCGACGCGCCAGCGCGGCCCGTACGGCCGATACGATGCACATAGTCTTCGGCATTGAACGGCACGTCGAAATTGAAGACGGCTGGCAGATCGGCAATGTCCAAGCCGCGTGCGGCCACATCGGTGGCCACCAGCAAATCCACTTCGCCCGCTTTGAACGCTGACAGCGACTTCAAGCGCTCGTCTTGCGACTTGTCGCCATGCAAGGCCGCCGTGCGCAAGCCGTCGCGCTCGAAAGCCCGGGCCAGCCGTGCTGCGCCCAGCTTGGAATTGACGAAGATGATGGCTTGCGACAACTCCCGCGTGCGAAGCAGTTGTTTGATGGCGGCGCGCTTGTCGTCGTCGCCTACGCCATAAAAGCGTTGCTCAACATTCGTGGCCGTGGCATTGGGCCGCGCCACTTCGACCAGCAAGGGATCTTGCAAGTAACTTTGTGCAAGTTTCTTGATCTCTGGTGAGAAGGTGGCAGAGAACAGCAGGGTTTGCCGCTGGCGCGGCAGATACGACAGGATGCGCTGCAAATCAGGCAAAAAGCCGATGTCGAGCATGCGGTCGGCTTCGTCGAGCACCACGTACTCGACCTGATTGAGCACGCAGTTCTTGGCCTCGATGTGGTCCAGCAAGCGGCCGGGCGTGGCAATCAATACCTCTACGCCTGTCTTGAGCTGCAAGGTTTGCGGCTTCATGTCGATGCCGCCAAACACCACCACAGAACGCAGTTGCGTGTGCTTGGCGTAGGTCTTGACATTGTTGGCCACTTGGTCAGCCAACTCGCGCGTGGGCGCTATAACCAGGGCCCGCACCGGGTGCCGCGCGGGCGAGGCGCTGGCGTTTTCGTGCTTGAGCATGCGCTGCAGCAGCGGCAGCGTGAAGGCCGCCGTTTTGCCGGTGCCGGTCTGCGCTGCCCCCATCACATCGCGCCCAGCCAGTACGACCGGAATGGCTTTGGCCTGGATCGGCGTCATCGCGGTGTAGCCAGATTCGGCGACCGCGCGAAGCAGTTTGGGGTCCAGTGGAAGGGTGTCGAAGCGCTGTGGCGCTTCGGGCGCAGGGGTCAGTTCGGTTTGTTCAATCACAACGCGCATTATCAGCCGGCCGAGGTGCGCATTTGCGAACACTAGAATGACGCACTTTTGGAACTACCCCAAATGGGGCAGAGAAGGCTTTGAGGGCTGAATGACGTTGAGTCGATTTGAAATGTGGAGCGCCCGGCTGCCTATCACTGCCACTGCCGCGATGAGCTTGGTCAGCCTTCTTGTTGGTCTCGCCGTCACGCAGCCCGTGCGCGCCCAGAGCAGCTCCGGTGCGACCGAAGCCGCGACGCAAGGACCCATCCGCTTGCGTCAGCCCGGAACCGCCGAAAGCCAGGCCACACAGCCAGCGAATCAACAGTCATCGCGCGACCGAATTGACTCACGCTCAAGCCGCACGGGCGTTGACGATTTCTCTCAAGACGCTCAACGCACGCAGCCGCGCAAACCGCCCCGCCGCAGCGACTTTGAGCTTTTTGTTCGGCGCTTGGCCAACGTTGATACCAACGACAACGACAGCATCCGTCGCCTGGGTGCTGAGCTGATGACCGAGGGCGACAGGAACGACTCTCAAGACGCACTGCCCCGAGTGCCAGCCGACTATGTAGTGACGCCGGGCGATGAATTGGTTGTGACCATCTGGGGTTCGGTTGACGCCGACCTGCGCCTGGTGGTGGACCGTTCAGGCCAAATCTTGATTCCACGGGTGGGCAGCATTCCTGTTGGTGGCGTCAAGTTTTCAGACTTGAATGGTTTGCTGACTCAAAAGGTTGGGCAAGTTTTTCGCAACTTCCAGCTGACGGTCACGCTCGGGCGCATTCGGCAGGTTCGCGTGTTTGTCACGGGATTCATCGACCGGCCGGGTTCTTACAACGTCAGCGGCATGTCGACCATCGTCAACGCGCTGATTCGTGCCGGCGGGCCCTCCATTGCCGGCAGCTTTCGCGACATTCAATTGCGGCGCGCCGGCAAGGTGTTGACGACCTACGACCTGTACGACCTGCTCATCAAAGGCGACAGCACCAGCGACCGAACGCTTCAGGCTGAAGACGTGATTCACGTTGGCCCCGTGGGCGTGCAAATTGGCTTGATCGGCAGCGTCAACCGAGCGGGCATCTTTGAGCTGAAGCCCGGCGAAACCATCGAAGACGGCCTGCGCATGGCCGGTGGCTGGACCGCCGTGGCCGACCGCACGCGCCTGGCCGTTGAGCGGCTGGATACGCGCAACGACATCCGCATCCTCCAGCTCAGCATGCCAGCGGGCATGAGCACGAAACTCAGCACGGGTGATGTGGTTCGCGCCTTCAGCGCCGTAGATTCCGCCATTCCCGTTGAACGGCAAAACAAGCGCGTGCGCATCGAAGGTGAAGTGTTGCGGCCCGGCGAATACATCATGCCCGCTGGCAGCAGCGTGGCCGACGCCCTGCGCATGGCCGGCGGCATGACCGCATCGGCCTATGTGTTTGGCACGGAGTTCAACCGCGAAACGGTGCGCGTGACCCAGCAAGAAAACTACGACCGCGCACTGCGTGATCTTGAAACCGAATTTGCACGCGCCGCGTCAACTCAACGCACCTCCAACGCCGACGAGGCCGCAGCCGTGACAGCGCGGGGCACATCCACCAACCGACTCGTCGACCGGCTGCGCACCATCAAGCCCACCGGGCGCGTGGTTCTACAGTTGGACCCCAACGCCACCAACCTGCCCAACCTGGCACTGGAAGACGGTGACCGCATCTTCATCCCAGCGCGCCCAACCTCCGTCGGCGTCTTCGGCAGCGTGTTCAACAGCGGAAGCTATTTGCACGACAGCGGACGGCGGATTGGCGACTTCCTGCGCCTGGCCGGTGGGCCCACGCGTGGCGCGGATGCAGACAGCGTGTTTGTGATTCGGGCCAATGGCAGCGTGGTGAGCAACTTGCAGCGCAAGACGGGGTGGTTTGGCGGGGGTGATGCCGCGTTGACCGATGTGGCCGCGCTGCCGGGGGATACCGTCTTTATGCCAGAAGAATTGGACAAGACGACCTTCACACAAAGGCTGAAGGACTGGACACAGATCTTGTCGCAGTTTGGGCTGGGCTTGGCTGCGATCAAAACTCTCGGAAACTAACTCCTCCAATTCCAGAGTTCCATTGAAGGCTACACCTGCACTTTCGGCTCCGATCCCAACATCTGGGCAAGGGCGTGTCATCACTCATCGTCATGCTGCACGAATACACCGTAGAAGCAGTAGGTCCTAAGCCGGTTGCTTAGCGCGTCGATCGGAATTGGCCTGCGAAAAGTGCTCTGCATCGTGAAGCCGGCCTCCCGAAGTGTCGCTTTCAGCTTGAGTTCGTTGTAGAAGACCTTATGGTCTGGATCTGCAGCAAACCCCCGCTTCCCTGGAACTCCAACGACAAGAGCTCCTTCCTTCCGGAGCACGCGCCTGATTTCCACCAATAACTGGTGGGGCCGAGCGATGTGTTCAAGCACGTTGTCTAGCACAACACCATCGAATTCCTGGGGCTCGAACGGCAAAACATCCACCTGCATCACACGCGCATCAAAGCCGCTGCTGCGGCAGAACGCCACTGTGGAAGGGTTGACATCGACTCCGACAGTATTGGGTCGGTACCGCAACAGGTCACCGATTCCGCATCCCACATCCAGGACGCGTCCGCTCAAGCGGCGGCATATCGCAGGATAGAGCCAATATCGACGGTACAAGCCGCCCATTCGGCTTCGGCGACTGAGGTAGGCGAAATACGCTTCATGTTCTTGGGTCATCGATGTTCTCCAGCAACTCCAGGTAGTGCAGCGCCGCCGGCACTTGTCGAAACCCTGCGGGCAGCAGACTCGTGTGCTCTACCCGACTCCTGCCGACCTTGGCCGCTCGGTGCATGGCGGCGGCAAGATCGCTGTCCTTCTCGAACAAGGCCCCATTGCAGCCTTCCTGCACCAGTTCCGCATTGCCATCCGCAGCGCGCAGGACACAGGGCACACCCAGGTACATCGCCTCCAAGGCGGCTCGGGAGGTTCCCTCTGACAGTGAAGGCAAAACCATCGCGTCCGCACCCGCCAGCAGCGCACCGGGCTGGTTGACAAAACCGTGCAGGCGTACTGACGGTCCGAGAGCGTGACGACTTGCCGCTTCAAGTAAGCGCGCCTGCATGGGGCCTGTGCCGATGAAATCCGCAATGGCCGACACGCCTTGCTCTCTCAATTGTGCCAAGGCATCGACCACGAGCCAGGGCTGCTTGCGTTCAGTCAGCGATCCGACAAAAACAAAACGCAGCGGCCCGCTCCCCTTTTCTGCCACCCGCCAACGATCCAGCGCCGCTTCGTCGACGAAGTTTCCGATGACTGCAGGCTCGCAGCCGGCGTACTGGCGCACCTGTTTCGCCATGGGTTCGTTCATCGCCACAACACGATCGTGCCAGCGCAGCGAAAACAGATGGAGTATCGCGAGCGGCACACCAGCCCGGCCGTAGTCGAGTCTGTAATTGGCCAAGAGGTTGCCTCGAACACTGGCACCGGTTACCGCAAAGGGGCGGCACAGCAAGTTGAAAGCGTCGGCCGAAAGACACATGGACAACGAGGCCACCCTGGCACGCCCGCCGCCATCTCGCAGCAGGCGTCGATAGGCTTGCAATCTGCCGAGAAGACCGGGCGCAAGATCGGCCAGACAGATGTGGCGTACGCGCTTGTCCAGGTCTGCCTGCGCACCCGGGCCTCGCTTCACGGCAACGAGGCTCACCTCACGCCGCGTAGCCAAAGCGTTGGCAAGGGCGTACGCGCCTTTGACGGGCCCGGCGGGCGAGTCGGACGGGACAAGGATGAACACCTTTCGTATCACAACGATCGCGCTGCGGCCAGCAGCGCCTCGGCGCGGCGCACCCAGGTGTGGTGGGCACGGTATTGAGCGTGCGCCCGCTCGCCGAGCGAATCTGCCAACGACGGAAGCGCAAGGAGCCGATCGAGCGCGGCGACCCATGCATCAGCCTGATCCGGAGCCACCAACAGGCAGTTACGGCCGTCGTCGAGCACTTCGCGCAGTACAGGCAAATCCGATGAGATCACCGGAACACCCGCAGCCAGGTACTCGAACATCTTCATGGGCGACATCCAGCGTGCCGTATCGTGACCTTGTACACCGATCGACACGCTTTGTTGATACGGCATGAGCAACACATCTGCTGCGGCCTGTGTCCGTCGCGCGATGGGGTGCGGCACATGGCCCATGTAGTGGAGATTGGCACCGTGCTTTGCTGCCCTGCCTGCCGCGATGTCGGATTCGTTACCGCCATAGACAAGGAACAGGCAGTCTGGCCGTCGTGCAGCCATGGCCACGATCACCTCGATGCCGCGGCCAGGGTAGAGGTGGCCAAAGTATGCGCAAACTGCCGTCCAGCGGGACAGTGCGGTCACAGATGTCTGAAGCAGCTCAGACAGCACGGTTCGCCGCTGCTGCGGCGCGATCCGCTCGATCCCGCCGGGCGCTGCGTCGTGGAGCACCAGTGGATCAGGCAGCACCATGTCATGGTGTTCCTGCAGACACGTGACCAGACTCGTCGAGATGGCCACGGTTCGCACCCACGGGCGCGCCATGATGGCGCGCTGCATCGTCCGGCGCATGCCCTGTTCGAGCTGATGTGTCTCGAACAGCAGCGGCCGACGCGCCAACACGGCAAGGACCCATGCCGCGTGAAGATTGCGCGACAGCAAAGGCTCGCCCCTGGGACGCCGCAGGATGCGGTTCACCGCCAGCCCGGCGATACGCATCGTGTCGCCCCGGGTCGACGTGCTGTGGAAAGTGACGAGGTTCAGGCGATGTGCGTCGATGCCGTAGGCCTGCTTCAGTGCTGCCGGCATGTCCGCTTCTTGCGGGAGTGTGCGCTTGGCGTACAAGGTGACGGCTGCGCCGGCATCGGCCAGACCTTCGCACTGCAGCATCACATGGACCGAGTTTGCGGCGCGAGAGGGTAGCAGCGAAGGCGAGATGTAATGCAGTCGAGTCATGAGGCAGCAGGCCTGCGCAGGCTGGGATGAAAGCCGATTCCGGGGTAGTGAATGAAGCCCCAGTCAAGCGAACGGGATGGGTCACCCGCGCACTCGATTCGCGCGAGGGTGAGCATCCGGAACCAGGTGTCCCAGAGATCCGATTCGCCCCACTCTCTGGAGTAGCGGCTCCAGTGCGTATGCACGCGATTGTGCTTGGGTCGCAAGAGCGTCAGTGCATAGCGCAACCGCTCGCGCCGCGCCAAGCCCGTGCCCGCCTGGATGTGAGACCACGTGCGCGCGAGGTTGTCGAGCGAGCGCGGACGGACGCGCTGCGACTCGCCGAAGCCACCGTCGAGATTCTGCTCGGCCAACACGGAGGTCACCGTGCGCGCCGTCAGCTCGGCGTGCCGTTGCGCATCGGCCGGATGCGCAGTGAGCAGGAACACCGCGTCGTAGTCGTAGCAGCCGCCGCCCCCAGGATAGGGAGCGAAGTGGCCTTCTTCATCGGCCAGCGTGGCTACTGCGTCGGCAGCGCGCTGCCAGGGAACACCCTCGGTGTCGAGGTACTCGAACAACTCGTACTGGTGATAGCCATTCTGGAACTGCAGGTGCGACATCGACGTGCCGCTGCCCCAGAAGCCGAATCCGTTCATCTCAGCCAGATGCAGTTCGGCCCAACGATTGATCTGCGGCTGCGTCGGCTGACCCAAGTAGTCGCGCGCATGCAGCAGCAGGATGCCGAGAAACATCGCCTGATTTCCGGAACGTGCCACGCCATCGAACGCCCTGGCGTCACGCAGCGCAGCTTCGATGTCGGCAGGAACCAGGTCGACCACGAAGTCAGCCAACGGGTCGCGTGCCAGGGTTCCGAGAATGGCAAGCGCACTCAGCGTGAAGCTCAAGAGTTGCAAGAAGGCCTTGTCGCTGCGCAGATAGGCGACACCTGAGCGCTCGGTCCGCATCTTGTGCAATCCGTCCCGCAAGCGACGATCCCACTCTTCGCGATGGGCGTCGATCACAGCGGATTCGCGCAGCAGTTGATAGCCGAAGATGGCAAAGCACAAGGCATAGGCACTGGCGTCGGCACGCGGTGTCAATCGGAACTGCCCGTCGGGAGCCCGGCAAGAATCGATAAACCGCCTATACCCCGCACGTGCGTGCGCGTACTGCGAGTGGCGTGTTGCGCCGGTACTCATAGGTCTGGACCTCGTTCGGAGGAGGGCAGGCGCAGACCCCACAACCAGTGCAAGCGCCCACGAAAAACGTACAGCACTGCGCAAACACCCAGGTAGAGCGCAGCTTGCAGGTGTGTGTCACCGAATTCGCGCACGCGCCATCCGGGCGCGGCAAGTTGGCATAGGCGGCTGGTGAGGTCGCAGAGCAGCACAGCCGCGACCATCGGCGCAAGCATCCGCAGTGGCGTCAAACCCGGCAGCACACCGTGGCCCAGCCAGTACGCCAGCGCTCCTCGATAGACCAAGGCGGCACCTATCCCGGCCGCCATTGCCAACGGACTCTGCGCGAGCACTGCGGCGGCGGACCCAACGCCGAGTGCCAGCAGCGTACCGAAAAAGACCTGTCGGCAATACCGCTTGTTCTCATCGACATCGACAAGAGCAAAACGGAAGGTGAACCAAGGAAGAATGGCCAGGCCGGGCAGCAGAGCGGTCAAGATGACCAGCTTCGTGGCGGCCATCAACGCCGGGTCGCCGGCCTGCTCGCCAAGCAGCATGCCGATGACCGTTGCGCTGTGATGGGCGAAAAAGACCAAGAGGGCTGCTGTCAAAACGATCGTCTCTTCAACCAAACTTCTGGCGGTTTGCGCGACCCGCTGCACTGAGACAGCACTGGCGTCACTGTTGCGCGCACGGATGGTCATCAGCGGGACCATGGCTCCAGTCACAAACGCCGCGACACCCGTATAAAGCACAAGAGCCAGTTGTAACTTCCCAACCATGGGCGGCGGGAAAGCCAATCCTGCGACCACCACACTGCCCGACGCCACCAAGGTGTTGGCTGCCGTGAACAGCCATCCCCGCAGCGAATACGAAGCCAGGTCGTGCAATCGGGCGCGGTGCGCAAGCGGATAGCCTTGCCAGCTCCAAGCCAGTTTCTTGCGCGAGCGCCCCAGGAGCGTAGCAGCAACCAGCATGTTGGGGACCAATGCGGACCATGCATTGGCCCACAGCACGGACCGCACACTGAGGTCGTCGTTCGCCCACAGTAGGACCACGGCCACCAGGTATGCCAGTGACCGTCCGATCTTCGCCATTCCGGCCAATCCGTACTGCTGCCAGCCCGCGTAGATGGAGCTGGCCGCGGTAAGCATGCCGGCGCCCACCATGATCACCCCCAAGGCCAGCAGTTCGTTCACAGATATGCTGTGCAGTTGTGCGCTGAAGCCAAGGGCTATGGCAAGTCCGATCACCAGAACCAGCTGCAGTGCGAACAGCGCGCCGGCAGCCAGCGCGCAGACCGCCCAGAACTGACCCCGGTGCAGCGGATCGTCTTGACCATGGCGCGCAACGAAGCGCGGCAGCGCTTGTAAGAACCCCAGGTCGATGGCGCTGACGCCCGTCAAGATCGCCAAGGTGAAGGCAATTTCTCCGTAGCCCGGCATCCCGACACGGTCGTTGATCAGTCGCACAGTCACAAGCCCGACTGCTGTCGACAGCAGGCGGTAGCCCCACGATACGAGGCGTGCCGTCCGCAGGATATGGCGAACATTCACGATGAAGGCCTTGTCGCCACGGGTCTGTGTTGCGGATGCGCCGCATGGCGCAGTACGCCAGGCAGTCCCTGACCGTCGCGTGTACCGAGGCGCGTTCTCAAGGCGCGGATATGCCGCCGTGAGCAGGCGAGGCGTCGGAACGAAGAAGCGGAGCAGGCCGCGCATCTCGGGCGCGAAGACTGCGTGTCAGCACAAGCGCTGCGGCCAACCAGAGACACCATTCGGAAAAATGAAAGAACTCTGCGAACGCAGTATCCAAGAACATAGAGAACGACAACCAATAGCTCAACAGTCCCAGGATGACTTGCCTTCGAAGGGGTGAGCGATCGAGGACGCCACACAGGAAAAGGCAAATGATGCATGAGGCGAAGACCAGCAGAACGAATACGCCATGGCTGAAGAAGATTTTGAGGAAGGCGTTGTAAGGCGACCCGTAGATGTCCTGGATGTAGAGGTAGCCGCCACCGAAAAGGCGCTCGAACACAGACATCTGGCCCATCAGTTCACCCATATCCCGCCAGATCGAGAAGCGCGAGTACGCGTTGGGATCATCAATCCGAAACAGCGACGCGACATACGCCGTGACATCTGAATCCGCAGCCACGATCAACGCGCCGCCGACAGCGAGCAGTGCGGCCATGACGACGGCTCGAATCACCGACGCCGCAACTTTCGACTCGGCCAAAGAGGCAACCAAGGATCCGACCAGCAACGAAAGCAGCGCATTGCGCGATCCCGTCACGATCAGGAAGATGAAGATAAGCAGTGCTCGCCCGATCATCCGTTCCGGTATGCGGTGACGAAGGATAAACATCAGCAGAAGCGTCACTGCAAACAGGGAGCCGAGGTGCGTTGGATCCCCCGGCAATCCGGAGATTCGAGTACCAAAGCCACTTTCGAGCGGGGACACGAGAATTCCGCGCAACGCCGCTGGGTAGACAAAGCCCAACACCACCAACGCAATGTTGACAAGACTGTAGGTCAGTAGCGCACGAAAGGTCGTCACCACGACGGTCTCCCACCCGAAGGCCATCACTGCAAATGTCGATACAACCAACAGCAGGAAAACCGTGGTGACGGAATAGACCACATCGTCAAACGACGCAGGGTACAAGAGCGACTGAACGAAGATGTAGCCGATGATGATCAGGAGCAGGCCCGCGACCGTCGCTTCGGCGATCGAATTCCACGCAAGTGAGAGCCGCTGGGCGCGCTGCCCAAGGAAAAGCAGCAGAAAACAACCAAAGGCGACACCCGTGAGGTACAGCGGCCGCACTGCCGGTTCGCCGAGAACCTTCATCTTGTAGGAAAAGGCGACGAATATCAGGAGCCACATCAGCCACAACCAGCGATGCCGCACGGAATCACTGCGCGACGTGTGGACGCGGGAGGACGCTGTCATTGGAGCTCGCGCACGTGCGGGCCGGCGAATATGCGCTGACGCCAGCCTTGTGCAAGTCTGCGGCGGTGGCGTTCGATGGGTACTTCGAGCAGGGCAGCAACCAGCATCGCCAGCACTAAAGTAACAGCCGTTACGGCAACAAAACCGAAGCCCGTCGTCTGAAGCAGACCCATTTCGTTGATGACCGTCAAGTTCGGCCCAGCCCCTAACGAATCAGCCAACCCAACGACCACATAGGTCGCCACCCAGTGCATCAGATATACAGGATAAGACATGTGTCCAAGGAAGGTGTCAACGCTGCGGGCCGGCGCCTGTGCGGACACCTTGGACAAAAGAAGCGTCGCGTATCCGAAGAGCGGTACCGACACCACGAACACGGCGGTGACGCTGATGCGACTGAGCCATAGCCCACAGACAGCCAAAACCAGCGCAGTCAGTACCAAGTGAGAGGTCGGATTGCGCGTCAACTTGAAGCGATCGCGGCAATGCCATAACAAGGCGCCGCTCGCATAGGGCAGCAGCGCTGCGGGCAGAAAGCTGTAGGTGATCGAACCTGCAAGCTCAGCGTGTCCATTTCGCAGGATCCATTTTGACGCTAACCACAGCACAGGAAACAGCGCTACGCAAAGGATCACGCACCTGCGCGAATTGGCCCAGGTTCGAGACATCCCCCAAGCGGAGATGACATACAGCAAGATTTCGACCTCTACCGCCCAAGCGCTTGGGCTCGGTGAGTTCTCCACTCGCCCAAGACCCAAGGCTGTACCACCGACTATCGCAACAGCGGGCACCCATTCCCAGACCGAATCCGGAAAAGCAAACGCACTGTTCACCAAACGCGGATCGATCTGAGAGCCGAACAGCAAGATCAGCAGCAGAGCCAGCGCTACAGAGGCCCAGTAAGTGGGCAGCAGGCGCAAGGCACGGTTGAAGAAAAACTCAACCAAGCCTTCTCGGCTGTAGCCATAGCGGGTATTGAGGATGCCGGTGATAAGGAAACCGCTGAGGAGGAAAAAGGCCCAGACGGCCAGTCCTGAGAAGACCTCAGTGGCATGGAAGTGCTTCAGCAGGACCATCAAGGCAAGCAGCAGGCGGAAGGTTCCAAACATGCGGGTCTCAATGCCTGCTGGAGTCTGTGGGATCAATCTCGAGATACTGAGCGGTTGTCCCCATGCGCGGCTGAAGAATCGAAAGCCAGCGACGCAAGGGCAGCTCAGGTCGGTGCCGCAATAGACGCCCCGTGCCGATCGATCGGAAACCGGCCCTGGCGGTCAACAGGCGCAGCGACCTCGGCGTAAAGCCATGAAGATGTTCGAACGGCGCCAGAACATGCGGTGAGTGGCCGTCGAACGGCCAAGTGGACCATACCCGTTGTCCATCAGGGTCACGAAGGAGGTTAGGAACTGTGACGCGCAACAGCGTCTGCGCAGCGCAGTGCTCGCGCAAGCTTCGCAAGGTCTGCAGTGGATCCGAAACGTGCTCCAGTACTTGCTCAAGCTGTATCACGCTGAATCGACGGCCCAGCAGTGCTGCCGCTGAGTGGACCAGTTCGAACGGTGCATCCCTTTCCGCGCCACGTTCCATGCTGGGCTCAAACGCAGTCACCCGGAACCCAGCGGCCACTCCGGCTCGCGCCCAACGGCCGACACCCGAGCCATAGTCGAGCAGGCTCGCGTCCGAAGCCGAACTCACCAACCGCCGAAGGCGCTTCATCTCAGACATCATGGCCGCAGAGGGCTCACGCGACGGCTCGCGGCCGGCCACGAGGGGACGGCCGGCCGCGTACATGTTGCCCAGTTGCTCGGCTTCCGGTTGGTGCCGGTACCAGGCGTGACCGCAGGCGAAGCAACGCGAGACAACGGGAGGGACAGATTCGATCCACTGCGACAACAGGCCACCATACTTGGCTTGGCTGAACTTGAGGAATTGAATCCGACGTGCTTCATCGAGTTGGGCCACGACTTCATTGGCTTGCGACCCGCAGGCTGGACAACTGGAGATCGTCTTCACGCTCGATCTCCGCCAGCTCGGTTGGGGTTGGAAAGCACGGCTGATCAGGCTCGCTTGTTTCGGAACAGGTAGACCTGTCTCCTGGGATACACAGACATCAGTTCGAAGCCGTGCTTGAAAAGGAAGTTGCAGACGGGGACGACGGTACTCTCCTGTTGAAGCCCTCGCTCAGGCCCCAAGTCTGCTGATATGTAGGAGATGCGGGGTATCGACCGACTGGCCCCAATCAGAATTTCGGGTTCGGCACCTTCAGCCTCCAGTTTGAAAAACTTCACGTGCTCAAGGCCGTAATTGTCAAAGATGTCGTCCAGACAAAAAGCCTGAATGGTTGTCACCGCGTCGTACCCTGCGGTCTCGAACAAGGAGCTGTCTGCTGACCGGTTCTTGCTGTAGAACGTGAGCTCCTTCGTTTCGTTCCACAGCGCGGCATTGACCACATCGCGCACGCCTGGAACATTGCGACGGATGCATCGGGCCTCTTCAGGTTCAGGCTCCACGGCAATAACACTGCAGCCGAATCTGGACCGCATCAAGGAAGAAAATTCGCCGACGTTTGCGCCGCAGTCGATGACAGTATCCGAAGCATCGATGTCGCAGGCATCGACTCCATAGACTTTACCAAGCCCAAGCACTCTTGTATGAACACCCTTGGCATACACCCAGACCCTTTCCTTCTTCGAGAAGGCAATTGAGGACGTCGGCGAGCCTTCGACGCTCAGGTCGGTCGCAACATAACAGTGGTCCTGAGGGTCATACTCGATCGTGATGGGCAGACGCCAGCGAAGTCGGTTGAACAGCGCGAAGGCGCTCGCGAAACGCTCTCCGTCGAGTGAGAAGAGCTTTGTTCGCAGCGCGGATGTTATCTCTAGCAAGGGTTGATCCTCCTTATCTTCTACAGGGCGAAGCGGGTTCCCGATAAGGGACCAACTGAATCGCCCGTCTTCTCATCATCGCCACTGGACTGGCTCCAACGATCCATGGGTCTTGGTCCCCTCGATGTAAAAGCCCAAGGCCCAGTCTGCATACTGACGCGCCGATCGCTGACGGATGAAGACAGCGCTGCGAGCCCACTCGATCGACAGCAGGATGAGTTTGGCTGCGCGCCCCTTTAGCCCACCGCGAAACCAACTCAGCGACGCCAGACCCGTGGTCAACGGGCACCAAACCAGTGGCTGCACGACGAACGCTTGTGAGCTCAGGCCCGCTTCGGTAAGCCTCTTCTCCCAATAGTCGGCGGTATGCCGATGGAAGTCGCCGTAATTGCCGTGCCGCTTGAATAGAAAGGGCATCGTGATGACGAAGCGTCCACCCGGTCGCAATACTCTCAAGATCTCGGAAAGGATCAGATCCTGGTTGAATATGTGTTCGATGGTGTTGAAGCAGATGACGTTGTCGTACGCGCTGTCATCGATCGGGAAACGTTCGTTCAAATCGGCAAGAAAAGTGGGGTGCGTCTCCTTGGCTATGTTGATCGAGTGCAGTGGGCCGCTGTGCCGAATTCGATCGACATAGCCAAATCCAAGTCCGCCGCCGACGTCTAGGGTGCTGCCCGTCAGGCTTATGTCTACGATCCTGTCGTTCTCAAGGGCGCGTAGCAGCGTGGTGTCCTGGTTGGCCAGGCGCCACCAGGTCTTCAACGAGACCGAAGGCGGATCAACAATCATTTGAGTTTCACGTTTTCCGGCAGTGGCTGCACCAGATTCCGCATCAAGCCGCTTTCACGGACTCGATGACCTGACGCTCCAGTACCTGCTGATAGCGAGCCGCCGCGTGGTTAATGGAGAACCGACCCCTTTGGTGCGAGACTTCGCTGCGCGCAGCACTGAGTTGATCGAGGGCCCGCGCGACCGTACCCGGCAGGTCACGCTCGTCCAGAGGCAGTCCGCACTCACCTACGATTTCGGTGCTGCTGCCGCGGTCGGGGTTGTAGATCACCGGCAAGCCCGCACAAACTGCCTCGAATACCGCATTCGGACAAGGATCCTTAATGGCGGGGTGCAAAAAGTAGTGGCATTCGGCCATGGCCTGCATCATCTTCTCGCGCGGCTGCATGCCCAATAGGCTGACGCGGCCCTTGGGAAGGCCCTCAGGCCAAGCACCAAGGTGGCGAACTTCGACCCCGTCGCACTCAGACAACCTGGCAATCAGATCGTGCCGCTTGGAAGCGCGAGGGCTCGCCGTCGAGGAGAGCAGTCTCAGGCCACGCTCCAGGGGCGGCACGACAGGGTGCTCGATCCAAAACTCCGGCGGCGCACCATTGTGAATCACCACACTGTCGCGGCCTCGGAACCCCGCACGGATAAAAAAGTCGCGCTGGTACTCGCTCTGAAAGATGGCTGTGTCGGCCAAATTCAACAAGGCAACGGTCTGACGGTCGCGCCACCAGCCGAGTGTCAGGTTGCGCGGTCCGAGCGAGAAGGCATGCCAATTGAGATTCACCGCACGCACAACCAATTTGCGTCCATTCCGGCGCAATCGGCGAACATCGTCCAGTCTCACCATCCGGCCGCCACCCCCCGGGCCCATGCCGAGTTGGTTCATGAAGAGGATATCGCTGGCTTCCTCCATCGAATCCGTTAGGCTGAATCGTCCGCTGGCCAGCAGTTGGTGTCGGAGAGCACGGATGAAATTGTTCGCGCCTCCCCAAGGCTTGTCCACGTGGCGGTATGTGAAGTGCACTCGGATCACCAGCGTCCCCTCACCAGGCCGCCGCTTGTGGGGCGGTGCTCACAACGGGAACTGCCAGCTCCTGCACGACCAGCGCAGACAGCTTGGCGATCTCTTCGGCGTAGGCACCCGCTCGTTCAGCGTGCACATTCTTCTTACCCAGGAGCACGGAGTAAAGGTTGACACTGGCGCTGGTGTCGAAAACGGCGGCGACGTAGGCTTGAAGCGCTCGGTCATCGACCGCTTGCTCGGACAGCGACTCGCGAACGATGGACTGGAGACGGCGCGGGTCATCGCAGCGCCGTACCATCGACGAGGGCAGCAGGTTGTAGGGGCAGTCACCGAAGGTGATCACGGGTTTGCCCAACATCGCCGCTTCCAGCGCCACCGAGCCTGTGACCACGGCAACAAGATCGGCTTGCTGAATCAGCGTGCGTGCCTCCATGCTGGGATCTGCCAGTCGGACCCGGGGAATGTTGAGCATCTTGCGGTAAGCCCCGAGCGTGCGCTTGCCAACCATCCAGGGATGTTCCTTGACCACCAGCACCATGTCCACAGGCAGGCTCATCGCCAGCATGCGGATGATCTCAATCTGGTTGACGTAAGGGCGTCCGTACACCAGGAGCGATACCTCTGGCTCGGTATGCAACGGAAAGAAGGCGTAGCGCACCGCCGGCAGATGCTCAGCCTTGACGTATCGCGCAGCCAGGAGCCCTTGTGCGGCGCGTGCACGCCTGGGGTTTCGAACCGCGGCGAACCACATCGTGCGCAACGGATCGGGAACGTGGTTGTCCTTGGAGGCCACGGATCTGCGATAGGCAAGGTAGCTTCGCACCGCAGAAGCAACCCCGCCCAGGCGACCGAGCTTTGCCGTGTTGGCCTTCAAAGCGGGGCGATCA
This sequence comes from Rubrivivax sp., assembly GCA_965249635.1. Classification (GTDB taxonomy): domain Bacteria; phylum Pseudomonadota; class Gammaproteobacteria; order Burkholderiales; family Burkholderiaceae_C; genus Rubrivivax. The sequence continues at coordinate 3,567,758 of OZ252249.1, forward strand.
GACGGTCGCACAACGCCCTCGTAGCGCCCGTGCTGCTCGCGGACACGCTGGATATAGGCGCGCGAGGTTTCCCAGTACTCGGGGTGCCCTTCGGCCAAAATCCGCTCGTAACTCGCTGCCAACTCAGGCGAAGGGTCGTTCAGACGACTGGACAGGCTGATACGGTCGCCGACGCGCGTGGGCCGCAGGTTCAGTACCCTGACCCCGCGCGCTTTGGCAAAGAGGTAGGCCAGATAGTCGAGCATGGTCACACAGATGAAGCTGACCATGACGTCAGGTTGGAGCGCGTCAAACAGCCGCTCCATCTCCTCCAAACCACGTTGAAGGATGGACAGGAGCTGCTCGTCCGTGAATCTGCGACGGTAGTCCTGGCTGTAGGTGCAGTCCGGCCCCATGAACAGCCGACGATCAGCCACGATTGCGCCAAACAGGCCAGCTTCAGCACCGAGCTGTCGCTCGTAGTCTGCGAGTTTGGCCAGATCAGGTCGATGGGAGCGGGCCGACGTGACCTCCCATTCCTTGACCAGCAGGTGTCCCTCAGACTCGAAGCCGGGCCTGCTGAGCAGCCATCGTCCATAGGCCAGACTGTCGGCAACTGTGAAACCTGCCCGCTCGATAGGCAGCTGAGCGCCCAGCGAATCGCGAAGGGCATGAAAGAGTTGCAGACTTTCGCTCTGCGTGCAGAACAGAATCTTCACCGCGCGTAGTGCTCCGGGTTGAAGAACTGCAGGTTTGTCCTCATCCAATCAACCGTGCGCTCAAGTCCCTCGCGAAACGGGACAGCACTGCGCCAGCCGGTCAATTGCAGGATCAGTTGGTTATCAGCCAACAGCCGGTTGACTTCGCTCTTGTCAGGACGGATACGAACCTGGTCGCTGACGATCTCAGGCCTAGTCCCAACGATTTCGCACAGGAGTTCGACGGTCTGGCCTATGGACCACTCTTCTCCCGAACCGATATTGACGACTTTGCCTTCGGCTTGCGGGCACAACGCAAGTGCGAGCATGCCGGCGGCCGTGTCGGTCGCAAAGTTGAAGTCGCGTGTCGGGTGCAGGGCGCCGAGCTTGAGTTGCTGCGCACCAGCCAACAACTGGCTCGCGATGGTGGGAATCACCGCACGGGCAGTCTGTCGTGGTCCGAAGGTGTTGAACGGACGCGCCGTCACGACAGGGAGTCCAAACGACAGAAAATAGCTTTCTGCCATCTTGTCCGCGGCGATCTTGCTGGCCGAGTAGGGTGATTGGCCGACCAATGGATGGCTCTCGGCAATCGGAACCTGCTGCGCTGTCCCGTAGACCTCAGACGTCGAGACATGCAGCAGCCGTCTCAGGCTGTCGCTCTCACGACAGGCTTGAAGCACGTTGAGTGCGCCGATGACATTCGTCTCGACGTACGAGCGCGTCGCCTCGTAACTGTAGGGTATGGCGATGAGGCTGGACAGGTGGAACACATAGTCGCAGCCTCTGACGCCTTGCCTGACCCGCTCACTGTCGCGGATATCGCCATTCATGACCTCGATGCTGGTTCGGATCGCGGTCGGCACGTCACGCAACCAGCCGAGTTCATTCCACGAGTTGTAGTACACCAGAGCGCGCACGCTTGCCCCTGAGGCAACCAACAACTCGACCAGGTGACTGCCGATAAAGCCGTCGGCACCCGTGACGAAGACGTTTTTGCCAGCAATCGATTCATTCATGCTTGTTGCTTCCGTTGGCGAACATCCGGCGGGCCTGCTCCAGATCTGCTGGTGTGCCGATATCACTCCAGTACTCATGCAGGGGAAATACGGCCACATGGCGACCCTTGCCCAGACCGGTTTCGATGAGATCGGTCATGTTGGTTGAGCCACTTGGCGGCAGCAGATCCAATGCATCGGGTGACAGTGCGTAGATGCCTGCGTTGCACAGGAATCTCTGCGCCGGCTTCTCGAGGAGGCCCAGGACACGAGGGCCTTCGGACCGGATGACGCCGTAGGGAATGTTGATGCGGTAGTCCATCGCGGCCACCGTAATCTGAGCGTCGTGGCTCCGATGGAATGCATGCAAACTGCCGAAGTCCGAGTCGGTGAGGATGTCCCCGTTCATCACCAGGATAGGGTCGCTGGGCCTCTCCGGCAACAGCGAGAGCGCGCCCGCGGTGCCCAGTTTGCGGTCTTCGCGCAGATAACGAATGTCCAGCCCGAATGCGGTGCCATCGCCAAAGTGTTCTTCAATCAGGTGACTAAGGTAGTTCACAGAGAGGTAGACGCGCTCAACACCGGCCTTCGCCAGGCGCTTGACTTGCCGCTCAAGCAGCGGCACGCCCCCGATCTCCACCATCGGCTTTGGAATGTTCTGCGTGATGGGTCGCAGGCGGACCCCTTCGCCACCCGCCATGATCACGGCAAAGGCGAAGCCTTCAGCGGTACCGGTCCCTTCTGTCGGAGACAGGTCGGTCAAGTGAACCAGGTCGACGAATCGCTGCTGGTCGTCGACCAAAGGCACGGCGAGGATGTTTCCGCGGCGCATCAGGTCCAGCAGATACCCTTCGGGACTGCCGAACGGGGCGCGCAGCGGTGCGGAATTCATCGCTTGCGAAACAGGCGTTTCGAGCGCACCGCCGGCCAGCAGGCAGCGCCTCACGTCGCCGTCCGTCAAAGTGCCCAGCAGTGTGTTGTCGGCAGAAACGACCACCGCGATCCGCCGCCTGCTGGCTTCGATCACCCGTACGGCGGCAACAAGCGGCGCGTCTGGAGCCAAACAACCTGGAATCATCTGAACCAACCATCACGGCTTTCGCCGACAAGGGTCATCTTCTTGCGAATCAAGGTTTGGCCCAAGGGCACGGAAGCCAGAACCGCTGCGATCTTGGGGCCGGCGTCGCCAAGCCAGTAAGGGTTCTCTGCAACACGACAGGTCCGCCGGAAGCCTTCATCGAACCAACACTGGTGCACCGCCGCAACAATGGCATGGGCTTCATAGCCCACGTCCAATACGTTCTCGCCCCGAAGACGCCCCTCTTGACGCGAGCCGATATTGACCGTCGGACACGCGAAAGCCGGCGTTTCCTTCAGCCCGGAGGACGAGTTGCCGATGCACGCAACCTTCAAGGACGAGTCGCGCGCCAAAGCCAGCACTCCGTGGTAAAGGTGGCGCCCGAGCGAACGGTGCACTTGGGTTCCAGGATGAGCTTCGCGTCGGAAGGCTTCCAGTCTGCGAATGATCTCTTGCCCACCTGCGTCATTGTTCGGGTAGGTCAGAATGACTTGGACTCCCTCTGCCGCGAGGCGACGGAATGCTTCCAGCGAGGGCTCCAGCTGTGTGCCAGCCTGATCGAACTCCGTCGTCACCGAATGCTGCGTAAACAACAGTACCGGGCGACTGAGGTCGAGCTCAAGGCGGCTGGCGACCTCAGAAGCTTGTGCAAAGCGCCCCTCGGAGATCAGATCAATGGCCGGGAAGCCCACCGTGTGCACGCGCCAGGCTTCCTCCCCCATGGCCAGAATGCGGTTACTGGCCTGCTGATTGGTTGTGAAATGCAGATGGGAGAGCTTGGTCATCGCGTGCCGGACGGAATCGTCGAGCGCCCCTCCTTCGGTGAGATCGCCGCCTTCGATGTGAGCCGTCGGTACGTTCATCTGCGTGGCCGCGATAACGGCGGCGAGACCTTCGAAGCGATCGGCATAAACCACCATCAGGTCGGGGCGAATCTCAGCGAGTGCCTGACTGATGGCCAGAACGCCGGAGCCGATCGCCTGCGCAGTGGCAAACAGAGACTCCGCGTCCATCTCGATCTTCACTTCCGCGTCGATACGAAACCCGTCAGCGCGGATCTCGTCAAGCGTATGGCCGAAATTGGAATCCAAGTGGGCTCCGGAGACCAGCAACCGATACTCCAGATCAGGGTGGCGGTTGACCGCTCGCAGAATCGGGTACTGCAAGCCGTACTCCGCGCGGTTCCCGGTAAAGATTGCAACGAGTCTCTTACTCATCCTGTTCCTTCAGTAAAGCGTTCATTGCCTTGCATCGAGCAACCTGGTCAGACCCTCGCGAATCGAGACGGTCGGTCGCCACCGCAAAGCAGCACAGGTCGGCTCGATGTCCACAACCAGGTGCGAGCGGCGATTTCGCGATGCGGTGGCGTGTACCGGACGCTGAGCTTGGCCTGCTATTTCCAGCGCGACTCGGGCCAGGTCGCGCACGGAAATGCCTTTGCCACTTCCAACGTTGAAGACACCGGCTGGGCGATGTACGAGCAGCAGCTCGAACGCTGACGCGGCATCATCGAGCCAGATAAAATCTCGAATGGGTCCTTCGTCCTGAACGTAAAGCGCCCCACTACCTGGAATCTGGCCCAAGATGGTGTGAAGCACCGTGCCTTCCGGCATGCCCGGGCCATACACATTGGATAGTCGGACGACCCTCCCTTGCGCGCGGAGTACCTCGCGTTCGGCATCAAGTTTGATGCGAGAGTACCGATCTGCGGCGACTACGGGCGTTGTCGCGCCGCACGGCGACTCGTTCTGATCGCCATAGAGTGCCGCTGACGAGGCGTACACGACATGCGAGTAGCCTTTCCCTAACAGGGAAGCCAATGTGGCCGCTGCTGCGTTTTCGTACGCAACGCCGGCCTCTTCCGCCTGCTGGCGATTCGCTATGCCTGCCAGATGAATCAAGCCGTCCGCAGGCGGAGAGTCTGCGTAATCGCGGACTTGCGTCGTGTCCGAGGACGCACTTCGGGAAACCGCATGCACTTTGTTGCCCGCAGCGCGGAGCTTGCGCGCAACTGCTCGGCCCAAGAAGCCCGAGGCTCCTGTCACAACGACCTCCATCAGCGCTCCCCAGACCGCTGTGCCTGCAGCTGCAGGCGACGCTGCAGGAGGAATTCGATGAGGAGGAAGTCGAGTTCGCTGTCAATGTCGAATGCCTTCTCTTCTGGCACTTCGTACCCTTGCGCATGGCCGTCCAGCAGATGGTTGGCACGTCGGAGATAGGCCGGGTCCAGAACGTACACCCCGGCCACGTGCTCGAACACCGGCGGCGCGGACTGGCGCGCCAGGACCGTGGCGCCGCGGTTCTTGCTCATCCGCAGCGCACCTGCCTGGTCGGGTTCTACCAAGTTGAAATAGGGATTGCGCCTTGCTCGCGCAACTGTGAACACGGCGTCGACAGGCACCGAGGCTGCGCGTAGGCTGACGAAGCGAGCTATAGCCCCACTGACGTCTGAAGCCTCTATCAGAGGGTTGGTGCAATCGATGTCGACATACAGGTCGTATCGGACACCGTCGAGCGCTTCACAGGCTGCCAGCGCGTGCTGCCAAACCTGGAACTTGCCAGTGTCTGACTGCGCGAGTTCAGACGGCCGCATGAAGGGCACCTGGGCGCCGGCACTGCGCGCGGCGCTGGCTATTGCTTCGGAGTCAGTGCTGACGACAACCCTGCCGATCTCCTGGGCCGACAAGGCCGTCTCGATGGCGTGCGCGATAACCGGCTTTCCCATCAGTACGCGCACATTCTTGCCGGGGACACCTTGGCTGCCACCGCGGGCTGAGATGACGCACAGTATGTTCATGTCGATGTGACTTTGGACAGGCCAAGTTGCCTTGCGGATCAACTCAGGAAGCCGTCGATGTCGGCAGGTGCGACGTGGACGTCGGCAGGGATATCGCGCAGTGCCCTGCGTCCGAGTACGTCATCAAGTCGGTCGGCCAGAATCTTTCCTGTCCCCGGGCGCTTGACCCACAGGTTGTCGCGACTGAAGACCTCGCCTGCCTTCACCGGCGCGGTGGTCACGACGGTGGCATATGCGAACTCTATGACGGGTTGCTCTTCGGGCAGCACGCTCTTGGAGCCACCGCGCGCCAGCCAGATCGCTTGGGAACCAATGATCATGTCGCGAAGCTCTTGGGGCTCAATGGAGATTCCAGTGTCTGGACCCGGCCAAGATCTTGAGATTGTGAAGTGCTTTTCGAGTATGCAGGCACCCAATGCCACGGCACCCAAACACGTCCAGATGTTCAATGAATGGTCCGACAGCCCAACGGGCACACCAGGAAAACGCGCCCGAATATCGTCGATTGCGCCGAGACGGACCTTCTCATATGGCGTCGGATACATGCTGGTGCAATGCAGGAGCGCCAAGGGCACGTCGTACTTCCGGATGGCAGCAACCGACCGCTCGATCGACTCCAGGTTGTTCATTCCTGTCGACAGGATCATCGGCTTTTTCAACCTGGCAACATGCTCAAGCAAGGGAATGTTGTTGCACTCCCCAGAGCCGATCTTGAAAGCGGGAACACCCATCGCATCCAAACGATCGGCCGCCTCGCGCGAAAACGGAGTTGACATATAGATCACGCCTTTCGCGGCGCAATAAGTCTGTACCTCGCGTTCCTCGCCTTCGTCGAGTTCGCAGCGCTTGATGATGTCCCACAGTTTCTCTGTAGAGATCTCGCCCGGCGTCATGTCGGTCGGTATCATCTCCTTGTCCGTTATGTGACATTGAAACTTGACCACTTCGGCGCCAACTGCCGCCGCAGCATCGACCAACTGCAAAGCCTTTTCCAGACTGCCTTCGTGGTTGATGCCGACTTCGGCGATAACCAAGGGTGGATGGTCCGGTCCGACCGGTCGATCTCCAATGTAAAACTCATGCATCTTCATATCCTCCGGCTCAAGATTCATGGCTCAAGGCGACTCTCACCTTGAGCCTTAGACGGATGCCCAGGTTCCTAACCGTGTCTGCGCAGCAGTGCTCGGCTGATCCGCGCCAAACGCACGGCATGGTCGGGTCTTTGCGCAGCAGCCCTGAACGCTTCGCGAACGAAGACAACAACAAGCATGACAAAGGCAACACCCAGCGTTGTCATCAAGGCAATCAACGCCTTCTTTGGCTTGCTCTTCAATTCTGGGGCGGCCGCCTTGTCGACGACCTGCAACAACGCTCCATCACGACTTTCATCCACCTTAGCCAGTTCGTATTGCTTCGCAAAGAGCTCGAAGAGCGTTTCCTGGTACTTGAACTCACGAAACCGTGTCGTGTAGTCATCAACGGAGGTGGTCGGACGGGTGTTGCGCTCCTGCGCATCGAGCTGGCCCTGCAAGGTGCGTAGCTCGCGCACCGCTTGCGCATACTCGGGCGCATTCTCAGTGAGGAAGCCGCGCATCGACTGCAGCTTCAACTCCTTGGAGAAGATCGCCGCACGGAGACCGGCGACTTCGGCTATTGTCGCTTCCGGTGACTTTCTCATCACGTCTGGCGTGACACCGATGGCCTTGAGCGCAATCTCCGCCTTGATCAGATTCTCCTTGGTCTGATCCAGCTGCTTCTCAAAGAAGATGCGGCGTTGTTGTGCCTCGGTGAGTGCCAAACGCGACATCACGATACCCAACTCTTCGGCATAGGCGTTCGCGATATCGGCCGCGCGCATCGGTGATGGGTCATCGACTTCGACGGCGATCAGTCCGTCCTTGCCGGAGGTCATCCGGGTCGCGCCACGAAGCGCATTGCGCGTGTGCTGGCGATACTGGGTGCGGTAAGTGGCATCAAGCTCGAAACGCGAGATGATCCTGTCAATCACACCATTACTGTCCATAAGCGACATGTACTGGTCCGTTGGGCTCTTAATTCCAGCCACACCAGCTGCCAAGCCGCCAAGCGCGCCAATGTTCTGGAGCGCAGCAGCCGCCAAGCCTTGTTGCTGCTGCGGCGGCAGAAAAGTTGTCTTGGCTGTGAAGGTAGGGACTAAGAAGAATGAGATTGAAAGCGCCGTCAAGCCTGAGGCGAGTGGGACAAAAACCAAAAGCTTCCAGCTTTCCGCCGCGACGACCACGAAGTCAAGAAGACTGCCTGCTGCAGGCGCAGTCTGATCGTGGGGCGTACGAGTTTCCATGTGGACGGAGAGACTTGTGTTGAGGAGACGACGAGCCGTTGATACCCGGTTCAAGTATGTTCTGACCGGCAGCAATTCGAGTGGAGCAATACATTCAGCCAGAGCCCCCGCGTCAGCACACGCCTGCAACTCCGACCGAAATTTTACACTGACACCGACTGAGTTCTAGGAACGTTCCGGCGCCATGGCACAGAAAGCGGGACGCGTTAGCAAGTGTGACAAACCGTCACGGCATACAGTGAAAAACCTGCGCAATCTCGCCTGCGATCCTCCAGTCATCGAGGTCGCTATGCGACATCAAGCGACCGGCGCATGCCCAATGTCGATAACGACCAAATCGCAAGCGCAACAAGGCTACGTAGTGCATGAAACGAGGCAAGGGGAACAGATCTATGAAAGAACTACGCGCGAAATGAGAGCTCCTGCATCTGCGCTCATTGACCGTATGGTTCTACGGCCAACTCTACACATCGACCCGTAGAACGAACCGGTACTCGTTCTCGCAGCCATCAGGTCGACCTTGGCAGCCCTGCTGGATTGGCGCAAGGTGACCTGCTCCCCTCCCGCCGTACCAACGTAATGGAAGTGAAGTCCGCTCACCAGGAGAATGGCGGACATGAGGAAGAGCAAATTCACCGAGGAACAGATCATTGGGTTCCTCAAGCAGGCTGAGACCGGCATGGCAGTGGCGGATGTGTGCCGCAAGGGCGGCTTCAGCGACGCGACGTTCTACAAGTGGCGCTCGAAGTTCGGCGGCATGGAGGCCTCCGACGCGCAGCGGCTGCGTGAGCTAGAAGCCGAGAACAACAAGCTCAAGAAGCTGCTGGCCGAGGCGCATCTGGACATGCACGCGCTCAAGAGCGTTCTCGGGGTAAAGCGCTAGCCCCACAGGTCAAGCGCGAGGCGATCAGCAGGATGGTCCAAGAGCATCACCTGTCAGAGCGCCGAGCGTGTCGTCTTGTGGGGCTCTCCAGAGACAGCTATCGGCACCCACCCGAGGCCGATGTCGCGACGCAGACTTTGGCGGGCCGGATCGTCGAGATCGCCCATGTGCGTAGACGCTTCGGCTACCGGCGGATCCACGACCTGCTTCGTCCGGAGTTCCCGGGGGTCAATCACAAGCGGGTGTGGCGGCTGTACAGCGCGGCGAACCTGGCGGTGCGCAAGCGCAAGAAGGTTCGTCGACCGCCAGCCGAGCGCGTGCCGCTGCAAATGGCCCGCAACGTCAATGAGGTGTGGAGCATGGACTTCGTCAGCGACAGCCTGGCCAACGGACGGCGCCTGAAGTGCCTGACGGTGGCCGACGATTTCAGCCACGAGTGCGTGGACATAACGGTGGACTACGGAATCTCTGGCGAATACGTCACGCGGCTGTTGGACCGGGCGGCGGTGTTCCGTGGCTACCCGACAGCCGTGAGGACCGACAACGGCCCGGAGTTCACGAGCAGGGCCTTCATTGCATGGACGATCGAGCACCATGTGCGGCATCTGCTCATCGAGCCAGGCAAGCCGATGCAGAACGGCTACATCGAGAGCTTCAACGGCAAATTCCGCGACGAGTGCCTGAACGAGCACTGGTTCCAGTCACTGCACCAGGCCCGAGACACGATTGCGCATTGGCGGCGTGACTACAACGAAGTTCGGCCGCACAGCAGCATTGGGCGGATCCCCCCAGCGAGCTTCGCCGCGCAGCACCGCCGGCATGCCGGCGGTGCTGCGGATTCAAACTCAACAACCAGAGATATCACGTAACCTTCAACCCGGACTTCTTCCGAATCATTGGCATGGCGGAAGGGGGCAGGTCAAAGGGACCCTCGACTGCGGTGAAACGTGACGTAGGGGCACGTAAGGCGCTTGCTCGGGCTCGGAGATCAATCAACACGGCAACTACACTGCAGGCTGACACAGAATCGGCTTCGCCGTAGCTGCCAAGCTCAGGCGCAAACCATCTTCCCGGAACCACTATCGCTGCTGCGCGACCGAATGCATCCAGTCTGCATCCTGCTGGCGACCTACAACGGCGCCAAGTGGCTGCCCGAGCAGCTCGATTCCATTGCCAAGCAGCGCAGCGTGCGCACTCAGGTCGTGGCGAGCGACGATCGATCCACGGATGACACCCTTGGCGTGTTAGCCCAATGGTCGCGGCAGCTGAACCTGACCGTGCTAAGCAGAAGTGATGTCCGGTTTGGCAGCGCCCATCGAAACTTTCTGCGCCTAGTTCGTGACGCGCCCATTGGGAACTGCACCCACGTAGCGCTGTGCGATCAGGACGACATCTGGTTGCCGGATAAGCTGGACCGTGCCATTCAGTGTCTTCAGGCCACTTCAGCCGCCGCCTACTCCAGTGATGTGACCGCCTTTTGGCCCGACGGACGCATGCGCCTCGTTCTGAAGTCACAGTGCCAGCGACGCTATGACTATCTCTTCGGATCGCCAGGGCCGGGCTGCACCTTTGTCTGGCCGGTTGAGATCTTCCAGCAGATGCGGGCGTGGATCATCGAGAATTTCGACCAGATACAGGATATCTGGGTCCACGACTGGCTGATGTATGCCTACATACGCGGACAAGGCTTGCGCTGGCACATCGACGACGCACCGCAAATGCTCTACCGACAGCATGGCCTGAATGAAATTGGTGCCAATCGTGGTCTTCGGGCGGCGCTTGCACGCTGGCGGCATGTGCGCACCGGGTCGTATAGACGGGACATCCTGTCGATTGCGCGAGTCATCCAGGAACCGTCAAAAATTGTTCCGGCCATAGGCCGCCTTAACGGATGGGATAGGCTCTGGCTCATGGCACACGTCAGAGAGTTCAGGCGTCAGTTTTCCGAGTGCTTGTTGCTCGCCGGCCTGTTGTTGTTCATGCCCAGGACACCGAAGCCTTGACCAGTTGGCCTGCCGCTTGGAGTCGGCGCGTTGTCGTCACAGGGGCTAACGGCTTCGTTGGGCGGCGGCTGGTCGCGCACCTGTCCGAACACCGTCTAGAGGTTTGTGGCCTGACTCGACGTGCCGAGACCGGTCTTGAGGACTCGCGCGTGGTCGACTATGGTGATGTCCAACAACTTGCCTATGCGTTCGCAGGTGCTTCGGTCATCTTCCATCTGGCGGCTCGCGCACACCAGCGCGATGGAGCAGACGCCGAAGCGGCTTACGAGCGCGCAAACGTGTTGAACACCCAGTGCGTTGCCGAGGCCTGCGCCCAAGCCGGTGTCAAGAGACTGGTCTTTGTCAGCTCCATCGGCGTTCACGGTAACAGAAGCGGTACCTCTGCCTTCACGGAGGCCGACCCGCCTGCACCTACTGAACCCTACGCCATCAGCAAGCTAAAGGCGGAGCGATTGCTCTCCCAGGTGCTGGCCGATACGGAGACCGACTTCGTGACCCTTCGCCCGCCACTGGTCTACGGTGCCGGATGCCCAGGCAACTTCAAGCTGTTGCTGTCGCTGGCGACCCGAGCGCCAATCGTTCCCCTCATGGGCATCACCGCGCCACGTCGATTCATCTATGTCGGAAATCTGGTCGATGCCTTGCGCACGGCAGCGCAACATCCAGCGGTGTCTCGGCAAACGTTTGTGGTCGGCGATGGACGAGACGTCACCGTTGCAGAGGTTGCACAGATAGCCATCGCGGAGTCGGGAAGGCCATCGCTGGTGGGTCTTCGCGTTCCACCGTTCATCTTAGACACCATCGCCACGCTGGCGGGCAAGGGTGCCGCGCTGGAAAGACTCATCGCGCCGTTGCAGGTGAACCCCCAACTGTTCTGCGCAACTACCGGCTGGTCAACGCCATACGACCCTGTCGTGGGCCTAAGGGAGGCAGCCAGCGCTCTGTTGGGGGCCCGGCGGGGTTAGCCCGACATTGCGCGATAGCTCCTGTACCAATCAGCCCACCGTTGAAGTCCGGTTTCTAGCGAGGTGCCCGGTTCGAAACCAACGTCCTTGCGCAAGTCATCCACATCGGCATAGGTTGCCACAACATCGCCGGGCTGCATGGGCAAGAAGCGCATACTGGCTACCTGCCCAACAGCCTTTTCGAGGGTGGCTATGAAAGTCATCAACTCCACGGGCTGGTGGTTACCGATGTTGTAAACGCGGTAAGGCGCCTTGCTGATTCCGGGGTCAGGCGCATTGGCGTCGAAGGCGGGGCTCGCAGTGGCAACGCGGTCCAGCGCTCGGACAGTTCCTTCCGCAATATCGTCTACATAGGTGAAGTCACGCCGCATGCGTCCTTCGTTATAGACGTCGATCGTGCGGCCCTCAAGGATGGCCGAGGTGAATAGCCAGGGCGCCATATCGGGGCGACCCCAGGGTCCGTAAACCGTGAAGTAACGAAGGCCGGTGGTGGGCAGTCCGAACAAATGGCTGTAGCAATGGGCCATCAATTCGTTGGACTTCTTGGTGGCGGCATAGAGAGAGACCGGGTGGTCCACGTTGTCATGGACCGAGAACGGCATCTTAGTGTTTGCACCATAAACGCTGGAACTGCTCGCGTAAACCAAGTGCTCCACCTTGGCGTGGCGACATGCCTCAAGCATGTTTGCAAATCCGACCAGATTGCTTTGAACGTAAGCATCCGGTCGTTGAAGAGAATAGCGAACACCCGCTTGGGCAGCCAAATGAACCACATGGTGCGGCATCCACTTCGCGAACAACGCATTGAGACTGGACGCGTCAGCCACGTCCCCCCGGACGAAATCAAAAGCTGCATGCGGTTTCAACTGTTCCAAGCGTGCACGCTTGAGCCCCGGATCATAGTAATCATTGAGGTTGTCGAAGCCCACCACGCACTCTCCGCGCGCCAAGAGTAATTTACAGACATGCATGCCTATAAAGCCAGCAGCACCGGTAACAAGAATAGTCATGGTGGCTTCTCCCTTCACATCGTTCGAAACAGCGAACCCCAGCGAAGCCAGTTGCCGGGTAGCAGCTTCTGATTATGGTGCACCACTTCGATGCCATTTCGTCCCAGCTGACGCGAGCACACCTACGCAATCGTTAAACTCAAGCGTTTTGAATTGCTCGGAGTACGTTCGGGGTGAAATGGATCAACACAGTTTGCCCAGAAAAGTGCAATCCCGAATGACGACAACGGCCTCGGCTCTGCAATTCAGTATTCGGCCGTCACATCAAGGTTAATTTGCTTCATGAAAATTGCCATCGCCGGAACCGGCTACGTTGGCCTGTCCAATGCTGTACTTTTGGCTCAGCACAACGAAGTGGTGGCCCTGGACATCCTGCCTGCCAAGGTGCAGATGATCAACGACAAGGTCTCGCCAATTGACGACCATGAATTGGCTGAGCACCTCAAAACCAAGCCGCTGAACTTACGCGCCACCACCAGCCCGCAAGACGCCTATGCCGGCGCCGACTTCGTGATCATCGCCACGCCCACCGACTACGACCCACAGACCAACTACTTCAACACCAGCACGGTTGAGAGCGTCATCAAAGAGGTCACACGCATCAACCCGCATGCGGTGATGGTGATCAAAAGCACCGTCCCCGTTGGTTTCACGATGAACGCACGGCGCAAGGTCCTCAACCACAACGTCATCTTCAGCCCTGAGTTTTTGCGAGAAGGTAAAGCCCTCTACGACAACCTGCACCCCAGCCGCATCGTCGTGGGCGAGGTTTCTGATCGAGCACGCGTCTTCGCTGGCTTGCTTCAGGCCGCAGCCATCAAGCAAGACATCGCCACGCTGTTCACCGGCAGCACCGAAGCCGAGGCCATCAAACTCTTCGCGAATACCTTCTTGGCGATGCGCGTGGCGTTTTTCAATGAGTTGGATTCCTACGCCGCGTCCCACGGGCTGGACCCGCGCCAGATCATCGAAGGTGTCAGCCTCGACCCGCGCGTGGGCAACTTTTACAACAACCCCAGTTTTGGCTACGGCGGCTACTGCCTGCCCAAGGACACCAAGCAATTGCTGGCCAACTACGACAGCGTGCCGCAAACGCTCATCTCGGCCATCGTCAGCGCCAACAGCACGCGCAAAGACTTTGTGGCCTTTGACATCATCGGCCGCCAGCCCAAAACCGTGGGCGTCTACCGCCTGGTCATGAAAGCCGGCAGCGACAACTACCGCGCCAGCAGCGTGCAAGGCATCATGAAACGCATCAAGGCCAAAGGCGTGCCGGTGATCGTCTATGAGCCTGTGCTCACGGAAGACAGCTTCTATAACTCACCGGTCGTGAATGATCTCGAGGCCTTCAAGCAGCAAGCTGATCTCATCATCGCCAACCGGCTTACGCCAGAGCTGGAAGATGTCAAGACCAAGGTTTACACGCGCGATCTGTTTGGCGGCGACAGTTGAATGGGCGCGTGGTTAGAACCCGAAAGCCTCACTTCTCTTGGAGAAAATGGAAGCAGAGGCTTCCATATTTTTGTGTGCTCGAAATACAACTGGTCGGCCGAAATGCGCTTAGATCTCGAAATTGCATTGGCTATTTCTTTCTCGTTTGGTGCGCTCAGTGGGCTGGCCACAGCATGGGTGCGAAGCTTTGCCCTTGCCCGCAACGTGCTCGATGTGCCGAACGAGCGTAGTTCACACGCTGTGCCAACGCCTCGCGGCGGTGGCGTTGCCATCGTCTTCAGCTTCGCCTTGGCGATCGGCAGCTTGGCATTCTTCGGCCTTGTTGCCCCCGCCTTGGCTGTTGCGCTTTCGGGTGCTGGGTTGCTTACTGCTGCCGTCGGCTTTGCTGACGATCGGTGCGGTCTATCCGCGCGCCTTCGTTTCGCGGCGCACGTGGCAGCGGCACTTTTGGCGCTTTGGTCACTATGGCCTGTCGCGGCCGTCTCTGGTTTTGGTTTGGTTGCGAGCCGCCCTTGGGTGCTGATACCGGCATTCGTGGTGTTCATTGCTTGGTGCATCAATCTCTTCAATTTCATGGACGGTATCGACGGCATCGCCAGTATTGAAACCATGTCCATCGCAGCAGGTGGGGCCGTGCTCGCTTCACTGGTAGCTCTGCCCCAAGGCGCGGCCGCCCCTTTGGCACTTGTCGCCTGTATTGGTGGGTTTCTGGTGTGGAACTGGCCGCCAGCGCGCATCTTCATGGGCGATGCCGGTAGTGGCTTCCTGGGTTTGGTCGTTGCTGTGCTGGCACTATGGCAGGCCAGCCTCGCACCCCAGCTTTTTTGGAGTTGGCTGATATTGATGGGCTGCTTCATGGTGGATGCCACGACCACGCTTTTGCGCCGCGTGAGGCGTGGGCAGAGTTTCCACACGGCTCACCGCAGTCACGCCTACCAGTTCGCGGCGCGGCGCCACAAGGGGCATCTTCCGGTGTCATTGGCCTTTGGCGCCATCACCCTGCTGTGGTTGCTTCCATGGGCCTGTGCAGTGGCCCTGAAGTGGCTGGATGGTGGGTGGGCTCTGGTGGTGGCCTACATGCCCTTGGTTCGTTTGGCCTATGCCTACAAGGCCGGTGACGCCGCTGCGCAAGAGCGTGCTGAGGCCGAGCGGAAACATCCGTAACGACAGGTACTCAAGCTGCAACTAGGGACCGCAGGGCCGTTTAGCGGGATTAGCATACTGACCAAGTGATAAATCCGGCCGTAGTTGGCCTGGATCGATAACTTTGTTCGCGAAGCCGCAGTACAGCCAGGCCCCAATTGGGTCCCAAAGGTGGTCAATTGACCCAAACCGTGAAGACCAACGACATCGAGTGCGGCGCATGAGCCTCGCGCGCTTTGGCCGCAGGCTGGCTGGCCTTTCGGGTCGTCACAAGCTGGCGCTGACCATCGTGATCGACGTGGTCTTCCTGCCCATCTGCGCGTTTTTGGCTGTCGCACTCGGGCCGATCAGCATCGGCGGGGCGCTGCAAATTGCCTGGTACATCTACTTGGCTTCAGGCTTGGGTACTGTGGCGGTGCTTTCAACGACGGGCCTCTACCGCTCGGTGGTTCGGTTCATCGACCTGAAGACGGTGGCCATCACGAGTGTGGCTTTGGCAGGCGTGGTGTTGCTGCTGTATTTGGCCGTCAAGGCGGCGGGCTTCGATCTGTTGCCGGCGTCGTCTGTCCTCACCTATTGGTTTGTTTCCTTTGCCTATTTGCTGACCTCGCGCGTGTTGGCAAGGGCTGTGCTGCAAAGCGGCATGAAACGCGCCGGCCGCCCGCGTCGGCGCACTTTGATCTACGGCGCTGGCAGCGCCGGTGTTGAACTGGCCCATGCCATGAGCCTGAGCCTGGACTACCAGGCCATGTGTTTTGTGGACGATGCGCCTGCGCTGCGCCGGCGGGTGGTGGCCGGGCTCAAGGTTTATGGCCCTGACCAGCTGGAGGCAGCGGTGGCGCGCCACGAGATCGAGCAGATCGTGGTGGCGGTGCCGTCTGCGGCGGCATCGGCGCGCCGCGCCTTGATTGCCAGCATCGAGGCCTTGGGCCTTCCGGTGAAGATGCTGCCGGGCTTGGCCGATATCGTTGGCGGGCAGCCGTCCGTTTCCGACATTCGCGATATCGATGTGTCTGACCTGCTCGGCCGTGACGCGGTGCCGCCCAACCCTGCCTTGTTTTCGCGCAACATTCGCGGCAAGGTGGTGATGGTCACGGGTGCAGCGGGCTCTATTGGCAGTGAACTTTGCCGGCAGATATTGAGCCAGGCGCCGGCCAAGCTGGTGCTGTTTGATCACTCTGAATTTGGCCTTTACAGCATTGAACAAGAGCTGAGCCACAGCCAAAGCGCGGTCAAGATTGCTGCCGTGCTGGGCACGGTGCTGGACGGCGAATTGGTGGAACGCATGATGCGTGAGCACGCCGTGCAAACCGTGTACCACGCTGCTGCTTACAAGCACGTGCCCATTGTGGAATCCAACGTTCGACAAGGTGTGCTGAACAATGTGTTCGGCAGCTTGTCGGTGGCTGTCGCGGCTGCGCGATGCAAGCTTGAAACTTGCGTGCTGATCTCCACTGACAAAGCCGTGCGGCCCACCAATGTGATGGGTGCGTCCAAGCGGGTGGCCGAGCTGATTTTTCAGGCCTCGGCAGCCATGAAAGAAGTGCCTACGGTCTTTTCGATGGTGCGCTTTGGCAATGTGCTGGGCTCGTCGGGCTCGGTGGTGCCGCTGTTCAAGCGGCAGATTGAAGCTGGTGGGCCAGTCACGATCACCCACCCGGACATCATTCGCTACTTCATGCTGATTCCTGAAGCAGCGCAGTTGGTCATTCAAGCCGGCGCCATGGCCAAGGGTGGCGAAGTGTTTGTGCTGGACATGGGCGAGCCGGTGCGCATTGCTGATTTGGCGCGCACGATGCTGCGCTTGTATGGCCTGAACGAACGCACCGAGCAAGCACCCGATGGCGACATCGAGTTGAAGTTTGTGGGCCTGCGCCCCGGCGAGAAACTGTATGAAGAATTGCTGATCGGCGACAAGACACTACCCAGCAGTCACCCGCGCATCATGTGCGCCGTTGAACGTCACATCGAGCCGCTGCTGCTGGAAAAAATGCTGTCTGCACTGCGCAAAGCCTGCGAGAGCGCCGATGAAGAGGCCGTGCTGCGGCAGGTTCGCAATCTGGTGCCGGAATTCCGCAGCCCTGAAGAGGTGAACGGTGCAGCGCAGGCCTCCCTGCGCGCGTCGCGCAGTGAAGACCAGCCGCCCGTCTTCATGGCCAGCGCTTCCTGAAAATCTTCAGCGCTGGGCCGGCTCCAAGTCGGCTGCATCGGGCACGGTCAAGACCGTCAAGCCGGAATCTGCAGCCAGCCGCAAGGCAGCTTCGCGCGCCGCAGCCTGTTGCGAGGTGAAAGCCACGATGGCATGCGTGGCGCCGCAGGTGAGCGCGGGGTCTCGAATGCGGGCCAGCGGCCCGACCACCGGAATACCGGCCATGCGCATGCCTTGCAGTGTGGGGTTGTCGTCCAGCAGCGCCACCACATGCCAGCCTTGCCGCCGATGCAAGCCGGCCAGCAAACGCCGCGCAGTTTCGCCGGCGCCCATGACGATGGCCTGGCGCAGGGGTTGAGGTTCTGACCGGGCGCCCACAGCGTGCGCATGCTCCCAAACGATGCGCAGCGCCATGCGCACCAGCACCAGACCCAGCGCCGTGAATATCGGGTGCAAAACCAGCACGGCCCGGGCCACGCCCACCAGCTGCGCCATCAAAATCCAGGCGGCACTGAACAGGCCCGCTGCCACGCAGGCCAAGAAGATGCGGCGCGCATCGTCAAAAGCAAAAAAGCGCCACAGCGCCTTGCGAGCACCTACGAGCCACAGCGCCAGCAGATAAGCCAGCACCACGCCGATCGACACGAGATCGTCGTACCACGGGCGCCCCGGCTGCCAGCGTTCCACGCCCAGCCTGAAGAGGTAAGTGAGGTGCCAGCAGGCCAGTACCACGGCGGCATCAACGGCGATGGCAAGCCAGCGCGTGCCGGGGCCCGCCGTTTCGAGCCTGGCTTCAAGATTCGACCAAAAGCTTTGATGGGCCATCACCCGTTTCACCGAATCGATAGGGCCTTGCGGCAACAGCACCGAACGCGCGGTCAAGCCCAGCGCACGCAGGTCGGCGGACAGCGACGCGTACTCCACTGAGTTGGACGCCACACGCAGTTTCTCCGGCAGTATGACGTCCAAATATTCCCGCTCGGGGTCGGCGGATGCGGCCAGCAGATCGCCTTCATTGCGGAAGCGCAGCGAGGCAAAGTCGGTGATACCGGGGCGCACGCTGAGCAAACGTGCACGGCGCTCTGGCGGGTAAGCAGCCACATAGCGCGGCACTTCAGGGCGTGGGCCGACCAAGCTCATGGTGCCGCGCAGCACGTCCCACAGTTGCGGCAGTTCATCCAGCTTGCTTCGGCGCAAGAGCCGACCGGCACGCGTGATGCGGGCGTCGTTGCCGGCCGTGATTTGCAGATCACTTTCCTGTGGCTGCTCGGATCTCATCGTGCGGAATTTGAAGATGCGAAAGAGCTTGCCGTGAAGCCCCACCCGTTCTTGCCGAAAGAAGACCGGGCCCGGTGAATCAAGCTTGATCCAAAGCGCCACCAACAAAAAAACCGGCGCCAGCAGCAGCAAAGCCGTGCCGGCCAACACCACGTCCATCGCGCGCTTGATCATGCGCGCGTGAGCAGCCCGCGTACCGCTGCGATCACCCGTTGGGCATCGTCCATCGTCATGCGGGAAAAGATGGGCAGGCTGACGACGCGTTCATAGGCTGCCTGGCTGTGTGGGAAGTCTTGCGCACGCAATTGGTAGCGTTCGCGCCAATAGGGGTGTTGGTGCAAGGGCACGTAGTGCACGCTGCAGCCGATGCCCTGCGCATACAGCGCTTCGATGAAGGCATCGCGCTTGATCGGCGCATCGTCGTTCAGGCGAATCGCGTAGAGGTGCCAGGAGTGTTCGTCGCCCGCCGGGGCCTGCGCGGGTAATTGCAGCGGCAGGCCTGCAAAACCTGCATCGTAGGCTGCCGCAATCTCGGCGCGGCGTTGCGCAAAGGCCCTGGCTTTTTTGAGCTGGTGCAGGCCCAGCGACGCGGCAATGTCGGTCAAGTTGTACTTGAAGCCGGGGGCGACGATTTCGTAATACCAGCTCGGTGCCTTGGACGTGAATCGGTCAAAAGCATCGCGGCTGATGCCGTGCAGGCGCATCACCTTGGCGCGGGCGGCCAAAGCCGCATCGCGTGTGACCAGCATGCCACCTTCGCCGGTGGTGATGGTTTTGTTGGCGTAGAAGCTGAACACCGTGGCGTCGCTGGGCAGGGTGCCGATCAGCCTGCCCGCGCTGGACGACGGCAGCGCGTGCGCGGCGTCTTCCACCACCCGCAGGCCATGTTCAGCGGCCAGCGCCAGCAGCGCCGGCATGTTGGCTGCCAGGCCGCCGTAGTGGACGGGAATCAGCGCCTTGGTGCGCAGGCCGATGGCGGCGCGCACGGCGGCGGGGTCGATGTTCATCGTGATGGGGTCGATGTCCACCAGCTTGACGTCCGCCCCCAGATAACGCACCACCTCAGCCGTCGCTGTGAAGGTGTGGGTCGTTGTGATGACTTCATCGCCCGGCGCGATGCCCAGCGCTTCCAGCGCCAGGTGCAAGCCTGCCGTGGCGGAATTGACGGCAATGCAATGCAGGCCTTCATCGCCCAAAAACCGCGCGAACTCGGCTTCGAACAGCCGCGTTTTTGGGCCTGTGGTGACCCAGCCCGACCTCAAGGTGTCAACGACTTCGGCAATTTCTTCTTCGCCGATTTCGGGCAAGGCAAAAGGCAAGAAGGCAAGAGTGGGCAAAGAAGGATCGGTAGGCTCAGGCATGGGCACTTGCGTCAAGTTCGGGCTTGCTCAACCACACCAGCACGTGCGAGCGCAGCAGCGGCAGGCGGTTGAACAGGTGGTACAGCGCGGGGTGAAGGCGGCACACAGCGCGCGCCAACGGCGGCGCCAAGGTCACACGCCGGTAGCTGGCCGTCGCCTGCGGGAAGAGCTGGCGCACCCGGGGCAGCGGTACCCCACGCACGTCGGGGTTGCGCGGGTTGTCCACCGTGAAGTCGTACCACAGCACCCCACCACCGGGCCGCACCCAAGACCACATTTTGTCGGCCAGGCGATGTTGAAAACGTGAATCGAGCAAGGACGAAAACACCGTGGCTTGCAGGACGATATCTTGGCTGGCGGGTGCGATGGCCTGCGTTGAGGCATCGCCTTCAATCAATTGCACCGCTGGTGGAAGCACACGTTGCGCTTGCTGCAGTCGGTCAGGCAGCAGCTCAATGCCGGTGAGCAGCTCCGGCTGGAAGCCCAAACGCAGCAGTTCCAGCAAGTTGCCACCAGCGCCGCAGCCCACCTCCAGCACCCGCAGCGCCGCCAAATCATGCAGACCGTTTTCTAGCAACAGGCTGATGATGGCGCGTTGGCGTTCTTGAACCGTTTGCCACACATCCGGGCGCAGCAGGCTGTAGCGGCCTACAAGCCCTGCGCGGCGCGCGTAGCGCTCGCCCATACCGGCGCGGTCGTCGGGTGTCATGCTGCAGGCTCCACCGCACGCAAAAACTTTTGCGCCAGTACCGGGTAGCTGTGGTGGCGCAGGACAAAAGTTTTGCCCCGCTCACCCATGGCTTGGCGCTGCTTGGGTTTGAGCGCAGCCAGTTGCTCAAGGCCTTGGGCAATGGCCGCCGTGTCATCGGGCGCCACCGTCAAGCCGCATTGCGCCTCGCCCACGGGGTCATTCCCGGCATCGACGGCGTGCAGCACGGGCTTGCCCGCCATCATGTAGTCCATCAATTTGTTGGGCGCGATGCCAAAGCGGTAGATGGGCACACGTTGCCAGCCGATATAGGCCACATCGATAGCGGCTAGAAAGGCCGGTACCTGCGCTTTGGGAATGGGCGGCAGCATCGTGACTTGCGACAAGCCCTCTTGTGCCACGCGCTGCAGCAAGCGCTCGCGCTCGTGGCCGTCACCCACCAGCACAAACCGCAGCGGCCGGTCTCGCAGCAAGGCCGCCGCATCCAGCAAACGGTCCAGCGCATTGGGTGCGCCCATGGAGCCTGCGTAGCCGATCAAGCTTGCACCGCCTGCGCGCGCGGCATCCAAGGCCGCAGCCACATCCGCGCGAAGCGCCTGCGGCGGCGCGGTCCACTCTTCGGGGCTGATGCCGTTGGGCACGATACTCAGTTTGCGCAGATCCAGGCCGCGCCGCGCCATGTGCTGGTGCACCTTGGGCAGCATGGACACCACGGCGTCGCTGAGCCGGTAGGCCGCGTCTTCGGCCGACTGGCAGATCAAAGCAAACGGGTGCCAGGGTGACATGCCGCTGAGTTCAATGGGCGACAGCGGCCACAGGTCGTGCACCTCGTAAACCAGCCGGGCTGGGCAGCCCACCGCACGTGCGGCCTGGGCGATGCGCTGCGCCACCCAGATGTCCATCGGGTAGGTGCTGGAGGCGATCACCACATCAGGCTTGAAGCCCTGCGCCAAGTCAGATGCAAGCGACCAAGCCTGGCTGAGGTAGGCCATGATGTTGCGCATGCGGCCCCAAGCATTGCCTTGATAGGCTGGCGTAGGCAACCAGCGGTAATCGATGCCGTCCACTTGCTCCTGCGCAACTTGGGGTTGCCGGGCGCGCACATGCGAAAAATTGGCCGCCACCACCTGCACGCGATGGCCCAGGCGCACCCACTCACGCGCCAGGTAATACGGGCGGTACTCCATGCCCAGCGCCGGCGTGCCGGCGTAGTGGTTGAGCAGCAGCAGGTTCATCGCGTGGACTGAAACTCGGTGTCGAAGCCATACAAGCGGGCCACGAAACGCTCGACGGCAGGGCCAAACATGGCGTGCCGCAAGACCCAGTCGCGGTTGCGCTTGCCGATGCCATCGGCGCGTGGCAACAGGCTCTGGATCACAGCGTAGGTCAGCGGCTCGGCTTCGGTGCATACCCAGCCGTTGCGGCCATGGTGCACGAGCTCTCGGTTGGCGGGCAGGTCCGACACCACCGGGATACAGCCGTGGCCCATGGCCTCGAGCAGCGACACCGAAACCGAGTCGCTGCGCGGCAGGCTGTAGTACCAGCGCGCCGCGCCATACCACTGCGACTGCGTGGCCGCATCCAGGCGCCCGGTGAAGTGCACGCGCTCGGCCAGGCCCAAAGCTTGCACACGCTGCTGCACCGTTGCGCGCAGGCTGCCGTCATTGGCGATCACCAAGCGCGCATCGGGCCAGGCCGCCGCAATGCGCGCAAAGCTGTCGACCACGCGCAGCGGTTCGTACATCGGCTCCAGGCTGCGATTCGAGAAGAACAGCGCATTGTCTTTGTCGTTAGGCTCCGGTGGCACCACCTCCAGCCCAAACGGGAACACCAGAATCTCGCGGGCGCCCAACTCGCGCATGCGGTCAGCCATGGTGGTGGAGTCGCTGGTACTCAGCGCGCAGGCCTTGAGCACGCGCCGCGTGAGCCAGCGCAGCAGCACGCTTTGCTGGGGCGCCACCAAGATGTCTGAGCCCCAAGCCGAGCCGCACAAGCGCCCCGACACGCCCAGGAACCGTGCCAACCATCCCAGCGTGCCGTGCGAGGTGAGGTAGTGCGCGTGCAGCCAGTCTGGGCCGATGGTGTGCAGCCAAGCCGCCACCTTGGGCAAACGAAGCAACACGCCCACATTGCCGCCGGCAAAGCGGGGCTGGGTGTTCAAGGCCAGCAGGCGCTCGGGCGCCAGCACGGCTTGAAACTCGGGCAAAAAACCGCGGCTTGAAATGGCCCACAGGTCCACATGCGGTTTGAGCGCGCGGGCCCACTTCAGCAGATGCAGGCTCTCGCCATCGCCAATCAGCACCAACTTCATGTGGGGCGTCTCAAGGCTTCGTCGTAGGACTCGCGCCAAGCCGCCGCCGGGCCTGCCAGCAAGCGTTCATCTTGTTCGCGCGCGTCACCCACCACCACAGCGGGCCGGCCGTCCAGGACAGCGTGGTCGGGAAACGAGCCGCGCACCACGCTGCCTGCGCGCACGATGCTGCCGCGCCCCAAGCGCGTGCCGGCTTCAATCAATACGTGCGGGCCGATAAACGAATACGCGCCGATGTGCACCGGACCGGCCACCCAACCTGGTTTTTCGGGGTGGCTGGCATTTGCTGAAGCGGCCACATAGGCACGGCCCATCAAGCGCATGCTGCGGTGCGAGCTGTGGGTCACGATGCTGACGTGGCTGGTGATTTGAACGCCCTCTTCCAAGGTGATGCCGGCGCTGGCCTCCAGCCAGCAAAAAGGGCCGATGAAAACATGGTCGCCCAACACGATCCGGTCTTCGTGCTCCAGGTGGCTGGCCGGCGAGATGCGCGCATGCGGCAGCCAGCGCCCTTGCGAGCGCTCGCCAAAAACGCGGCGGTAAAGCAAGGCATTGACCAGGCGCCGACGCCAACGGTTGAACAAAGCACGCATAAGCCTGGATTGTGGCGTTCATCCTGCCGCAGTTTGGCGGTGCAGCAAACCGCGCCAGCCCAAGCCCGAGGCTCGAACAAACCATGAGAGTCCGATCACCATGGCGGCGGCATAAGACACGCTCGTGGCCAACGCGGCACCAGCCAAACCCCAGCGCGGAATGGCCCACCACGACAGCAGCGCCGTGAGCAAGAGCGACGCTCCCGCCAGGAAAGCAGGAATCTGCGGCCGGCCCGCATGGTTGGTAAACCAAGCTGACAGCGCAGAAGCAGCGCCATACAAGGCCACGCCAGGCAACAGCAGCGCCAAGACGCCCACCGCCGGCGCATAAGCTGCACCCAAGAGCCACGGCACCAGGCCAGCGGCCAGCAGCCACAGCGCGGGGCACAGCAGCAACAGCAAGGCCACGCTGGACCGCATCGCGCGAACCGTCAAGGCCGTGGCGGCTGCTCGGTCGGGCTGGCCGATGCGCGCATAAGCGGCCGTGGTGACAGCCGATGACACCAGCCACAGCAGTTCAGCCACCGCCACAGCGATCGAATAGACGCCCGTCGCCTCAACGCCCATGAAGTGCTCGACCAAAAAAAGATCGACTTTGTAGTTCAGCAGACTGATCACATTGGTCAGCCCGATGACGGCCACAAAACGGGCATCAGGGCCAAGGAGGTTTTGCGCATCGCGCAGGCTGCGAAGAGCCAGCCAGCCGGCGCGCCATGCCGCGCCCACCGTGCCGGCGGCAACGGCTAAGCGCGCCACCACCCAAGCCATCAGCACCGTCACAAGCGTGCCACCGGTTTGAATTGTGTGCACAGTGGCAATCACCATCAAGGTCAGCAGCGGTGGCGCCAACATCAACACGGCCAGTGGCCCCATGCGGCCTTGGCCCAGCCACAGGCCCGACAAATTGCCGGGCAGCAACATCAAAGGCGCTGCGAGCGCCAACCAACCCAGGGCGCCGTAGCTGCCACCGAAACGCTGCGCCACCCACCACAGGGCTGCTGCCAACAAACACCCCAGCGCCAGGCACAGCAGCACCACGGCACCCACCAAAGCCACGGGCCGCTCACCATGGTGCGACACCCGCCGCGCCAATGCCACACCAAAGCCCGAGCCCAGCGCCAGCAGCACCGCCTCCACTGCCAAAAACAGTGCAAAGGCGCCTTGTGCAGCCGTACCCAAGCGGGCGGTGTAAATCGTCAGCACCAGGCCCAAGGCCACGGCCGCCAGCCGTGCGCCCAAATTGACCAAGCTGGCGCGCGCCCAGGTGCTCATCCGGCGCTGGCCTGCTCGGCTGCCCGGCTGCTCAAGCCAGCGCCTGGCGCAAGGCCGCTGTGACGCGGTCTTGGTCGGCATCGGTCAAGTCGGCGCTCATGGGCAAGCTCAACACCTGATGGGCCGCGCGCTGGCTGTTGGGGCAGCTCGCGCGGTCTGCGTAAGCCGCAAACGCGGGTTGGTGATGCAAGGGCTGGGGGTAATGAATCGCTGTGGGGATACCGGCCGCTTTCAGCGCATGCGCCACGCGCTCGCGCTCTTCAAGAAAAACCGTGAACTGACCCCACACGCAGATGCGCCCCGGCCGCACAGCCAACAAGCGCAAGCCCGGCAGTCCGGCCAAGGCCTGTGCATACCGTGCACCCAGCTCTTGGCGGCGCTCCAGCTCCCAGGCAAATCGTTCCAGCTTGGCCAGCACCACGGCGCATTGCAGCGTGTCCATGCGCCCGCCCACGCCGATGCGGCTGTGCACATACCGCGCGCTTTGGCCATGCACCCGAATTTCGCGCGCGGCGCGGGCCAGGTCATCGCTGTCGGTGAACAGGGCGCCACCATCGCCATAACAGCCCAGGGGTTTGCTGGGGAAAAAGCTGGTAGCACCCCAGCTTGAAAGTGCGGTGCTGCGGCGTGCGCCCAAACTGGCACCAAAACTTTGTGCAGCGTCTTCAATAACGGGCAAACCGTGCCGCGCAGCCACCGTGTTGATGGCGGGCATGTCAGCACATTGGCCATACAAGCTCACCGGCATGATGGCCTTGGTGCGCGGTGTGATGGCCGCTTCAAGCAGCTGAGCGTCCAGCAAAGCCGTGTCGGCTTCGATGTCCACAAACACCGGCTTGGCGCCCAGCAGCACGATCACTTCAGCCGTCGCCGCAAAACTGAAAGGCGTCGTGATGACTTCGTCCCCGGCGCCGACACCCAGGGCCATCAAGGCGATCAGCAAGGCCTCGGTTCCGCTGGCCACAGTGATGCAGTGGCGGGTGTCGGTGTAGGCGCACAGCGCCTTTTCCAGCTCGGCCACCTCGGGCCCCATGATGTACTGGCCATGGTCCAACACCCGCTGGATGCGCGCGTCGACTTGCGGCTTCAGTGCCGCATATTGCGATTTCAGGTCGGTGAATTGCATGGCGCAAGCCCGGCGGCATCCAGCCGGTAGCCTTGTTGCGTGGCCGGGCATTGGGCGTAGACGTTTCTTTCGCCTTCAGGCAGCCGCAAGGGCAATGCAAGCGGCTCGCCATGGGCGCTCATCCAACCCACCTGCCGCGCAGGCACCCCCACCACCAGAGCGTAATCAGGCACATCGGCCGTGACCACGGCGCCAGCGCCGACAAAAGCAAATGAGCCAATGGTCACGCCGCACACGATGGTGCAATTGGCCCCCAAACTGGCGCCACGTTGGACCACGGTGCGGCGGTACTCGTTTTTGCGCGGCACGGCGGCGCGGGGGTTGATGACATTGGTGAAGACCATGCTGGGCCCGCAAAAGACATCGTCTTCCAGCGTAACGCCGTCGAAAACCGATACGTGGTTCTGAATGCGCACATTGCGGCCGATGCTGACTTCGTTGCCCACAAAGACGCCCTGCCCCAGTGAACAAGCAGCACCAATACGCGCACCTGCGCAGACGTGCGCGAAATGCCAGACCTTGCTGCCTTCACCGATTTGTGCGCCTGCGTCGATGACAGCGCTTTCGTGGTGCCAAAAGCTCATGGTGAACTCAAAACACCAGCGGCAAACCCACTCGCACGCCGTCTCGCGCACTGCGGTAAGCCGCTATCAGCACTTCCAGCGATCGCAGGCCTTCATAACCGTCCACCTCAGCATGTGCCAGGCCGCGCAGGGTGTCGATGACATTGGCGTAATACAGCGGGTGGCCAAAACCGTAAACCGAAATGGGCTCGCTCGCCGCGGCGGCGATGTGGGCGTCTTCGGGCAGTGGCTCATCAAACTCCCAATGCTCGATGCGGTTGACCGCCAGCCCGCCCACACGCACCGTGCCGAGCTCACCCAGCACGGTGATGCTGCCTTCCAAATTGCGCGCATGGGTGAGCATGGTGACGTTGATGGACGCCAGCGCGCCTGAGCGCAAGCGCAGGCTCATCACGCCGCTGTCTTCGGCTTCGATTTGCCGCAGTTGCGTGGCGGTGTAGGCGTGCACGTTGTCTACCGGCCCCACCAGCCAGTCCACCATGTCGACATAGTGGCTGGCCTGGTTCATGAACGCGCCGCCGTCCAGGTCCCAACGGCCGCGCCAGGGGGCGGCGTCGTAATAACTTTGCGGACGTGTCCAGAACACATTGACCGTCACCATATGGATGCGGCCGAAGCGGCCCGCGTCGATGGCTTTCTTCAAGAGCTGCACAGGCGCATTCAAGCGATTTTGTTTGACGACAAACAGCTTCACACCGGCCTCACGGCACGTTTGAACCATGGCCAGGCCTTCGTCCCATTTGGTGGCCATGGGCTTTTCACTCACCACGTGGCGCCCGGCTTTCGCGCAGCGCATGGCCTGTTGCGGATGCAGGCCGCTGGGTGTTGCGAGCACCACCACATCCGCGTCTGATCCGGCCAACAAAGCGTCCAGCGAGGCAAAACCCGCCACCCCCGTGGCCGACACGGCGCGCTGCAAAGCCTGCGGGTCTTTGTCGCAAACCGCCACCCATTCGGCGCGGTCCGCATGCTGCTTGAGCGCCGCGATGTGGTTGTCTGAAATGCGCCCGCAGCCCACCAGCGCAAAACGCAGGCGGCGCTCGTGATGCCGAACTTGCGGCATCGGCGGTGTGGTGGGGGTGCGGGTCATCGGGGAGTCGAGCCAAGGATTGTAAGAGTCCGCCCCTGGCAGGCGCCTAAAATTGCGGCATCACCAACGAGTTACCGATGTCCACAGAACCCCAAGCTCACGCCCAGCCGCCAGCGGCCGACGACAACCAGCTCATGGCCGAACGCCGCGAAAAACTCGCGGCCCTGCGCGTGCGCGCCAAAGCAACCGGCGTTGCGGCTTTCCCCAACGACTTCAAACCCCAGCACCAAGCGGCCGACCTGCACCACAGTCATGGTCAAATGCCTAACGAAGAGCTTGAGCCTTTGGCCTTCAAGGTCGCCGTTGCGGGGCGCTTGATGCTCAAGCGGGTGATGGGCAAAGCCTGCTTCGGCACCCTGCAAGATGCCTCAGGGCGCATTCAGCTTTACATCACCTTGGACAGCGTGGGCGCCGATGTGCTGGCGGACTTCAAGCAATGGGACTTGGGCGACATCTTGGGCTGCGAAGGCACGCTGTTTCGCACCAAGGCGGGTGAACTGTCCGTGCGCGCCACCACCGTGCGCTTGTTGACCAAGAGCCTGCGCCCGTTGCCCGACAAATTCCACGGCATGACCGACCAGGAGCAAAAGTACCGCCAGCGCTATGTGGACTTGATGACCGACGAGACCGCGCGCACCCGTTTTGTGGCGCGCAGCAAGGCCGTCAGCTCGATCCGCAACTTCATGGTCGAGCACGGCTTCTTGGAAGTCGAAACACCGATGCTGCACCCCATTCCCGGCGGTGCCAATGCCAAGCCCTTCACCACGCACCACAACGCGCTGGACCAGCAGATGTTTTTGCGCATCGCGCCCGAGCTGTATTTGAAGCGCTTGGTGGTGGGTGGCTTTGAGCGGGTGTTCGAGATCAACCGCAATTTCCGCAATGAAGGCATCAGCGTCCGGCACAACCCGGAGTTCACGATGATGGAGTTCTATGCGGCGTACTGGAACCATCACGACTTGATGGACTTCACCGAAAACGTGCTCCGCCACGCGGCGCGCCAGGCCACCGGCTCAGCCACCTTGAGCTACGCCGGCAAACCGGTGGACCTGGACCAGCCGTTTGCGCGTCTGACCGTGCGCGATGCCTTGGTCAAACACGCCGGGCTGACCATGGCGGAGGCCGAAGACGCACACGTGCTGCGCGCCAAGCTGAAGTCTTGGGGTGAAGAGCCACCGGCCCGCTGGTCGCTGGCCGAACTGCAATTTGGTTTGTTTGAAGCCGCCGTCGAAGATAAGCTGTGGGAGCCCACGTTCATCATCGAATACCCCGTGGAAGTTTCGCCGCTGGCGCGCGCATCAGACGCCAACCCGGCCATCACCGAGCGCTTCGAACTCTTCATCACCGGCCGTGAGTTTGGCAACGGTTTCTCCGAATTGAACGACGCCGAAGACCAGGCTGCGCGCTTTGCGGCGCAGGCCAAAAACAAAGACGCCGGTGACGAAGAGGCCATGTACTACGACGCCGATTTCATCCGCGCACTTGAATACGGCATGCCGCCCACCGGCGGCTGCGGCATCGGCATCGACCGGCTCATCATGCTGTTGACCGACAGCCCCAGCATCCGCGACGTGGTGCTGTTCCCCGCGCTACGGCGCGAAAACTAAACGCGCAGGCTCAGCATGACCGCCCGGCTTGATTCGCTTCACGAGATTGAATCAGCCTGCTGGGCGCAGATGGAACAAGCCTGCCGTGAACGCGACCACGCGTGGCGCACTATGGCCCTGGCCACCCGCGATGGTGACCGCGCCGACGCGCGCACGGTGGTCTTGCGCGAGGCCAGCCGCTCGGCAGGCACCCTGCTCTTT
Organism: Rubrivivax sp.; assembly: GCA_965249635.1. Taxonomy (GTDB): domain Bacteria; phylum Pseudomonadota; class Gammaproteobacteria; order Burkholderiales; family Burkholderiaceae_C; genus Rubrivivax. Next base: position 3,597,365 of record OZ252249.1, read on the forward strand.
TACGCCGACGACCGATCGCCCAAGCTGGACCAATTGCGGCGCCACCCCAAGGGCACGCTGCTGCTCTGGTCGCCGGCGCTGGGCTGGCAGTTGCGGCTGCGTGTGCATCTGAAGCCCGTTCCAGACGGCCTGGACGTCACTTCACGCTGGGCGCGCCTGCAGCTCACGCCCGCCGCGCAAGACTACCTTTCACCTTTGGCGCCGGGCCAAGCGCTACAGGCTGACGTACCCAGCACCACTGGTCGGGCTGCGCGCGACTACTTTGCCGTGGTCAGCGCGCAGCTTGAGGCCATGGATTGGCTGGAACTGCACGCTGAAGGCCACCGCCGCGCGGTGTTTGATGCGCGGGGCGCGCGCTGGGTCCAGCCCTGAGCCGCTGAAGTGGTCAGTTCTGGCCTAACACTGGCCCTAGGCTGGCCGGAAGAAACTCTTCCGCGCATCGATTCAAAAAAAACCCAGCGCTTTCCGGCTGTTTGACTCCCATCGACCAGGGACTGACTGCGCAAAATGCGCAAGGTCCGACTCTCGGGAAGCTTCATGTCCAACCGCAAGACCGGCCGCTTCGGTACGGCATTTGTTGCGTTCTCGCCTGCACTGCTGCTTGCTTGCGGCGGCGGAGCAAGTGAGCCAGCGCCGAGCGCCTCCACGCCTACCGCGGTGACTTATGCCCAAGCCGTTGTTTTCGATACGGGCGTTTTCCTCGTCAACCCCAAGGCGACTTGGAAGCCACTGTGGTTCTCTGACGACAAAAACAGCGGGTCTGTTGCGACGATCAATCTGGCAGCGCTGCTTCCGAGCGGCGCCACCTTGGCAGGCACCACGTTTGACATTCAAGTCTTGGGCACGTACGACGCGACCGTAGGTGCTGCTCCAACACCATTGAACAATGTCTCAGCGCTGCTGGTCGACGCGGGTGGGGCGGCCGTGCCCATTGGTGCCGACAACAATTTTCAGCCGGCGGCCCAGAGCGATTGCTTCACATCGGACGTGGCCAAAGACCCGTTTGCCCATGACTTTCTGGTGACCCCGGTGGTCAAGAGCAAGCTCCAGGTTCCGGCGGGCGCGGTGCAGCTTCGGCTGTCAGTAGACGACTGCAAGTTCGGCGACAACTTCAGCACAACATCCGGCCCCCTGCGATTGATGATGGCCGTGAGCCCCGCCGGAAGCTGAGCAGTTCAAAAGCTCGCCTTGGTCTTCATCAAAAACTGAATCTTCTTGATGTCGGCTGAAGCATTCAAGGGCAGCGCGATGTCCATGTGCAGCACATTGCCAAAGGCTGAGCGCGCGCTGACGACGCGCAAGCCCACGCCCGCATTGCTCAGCCAGCCAGGGTTCAGCGCATTGGCGTTGTCGCCACCCCATGCGCGGCCGGCATCCAAGAAGGCGGCCCCGCCCACGCGGAACAGGCGCCACACATACAAGTCGGTGTAGAAGCGCTCTTCCACAGTGAACAGCGCACGGCGTGTGCCACTTTGGTAGCGCAAGGGGTAACCGCGCAGGCCGCTGTCGCCACCCAGCATCAACTGTTCGGCCGGGTCTACACGCGCCAAATAGTCACCTGCTGCTGAGGCATAGAACAGCCAGCGTGGGCCCTGAGGCAGGTAGTACTGCGCCTGTGCGCCCAAACGTTTGCGCCGCACCTGCCCTTGCTCCAATTGGCCTGCCGCCGTGCCCGAGGCCATCAGTGTGTGGTCGGGCCAGGGCTCGAAGCCTCGGCTCACGGTGCCGGATACCAGCCAGGCATTCTGGGTCGAGCCCAGCCCGGTGGATGCCCAGCCCAGCTGCAAACTCGACGCCAGGCCCAACGCGAAATACTCGGGCCGGCCGATCAGGTTGCGATTCAGCTCGCGGTCGATGCGGTCTTCGATGAGGTTGAAGCGAACAAACGGTGCCACCAGCGTTTCGTCGCGTGGCAAAGCGGCGGGTGGTACTGCCCCGGGCTCCAGTCGGTAGACATTCTTCTGCGCGCTCAAACCCACGGTATAGCGGCTCACCCAAGCGCCTTTCAGCCCGGCTGACCAGCCCACAAAAACTTCGCCCAGGTCTTGCTGATGGCGGTATTGGCTGGCAATGCTGCCCGCGTTGTAAACCGAGTCGATGCGGTCATCTTTTGACGCTTTGAACCCTGCCGTCCAACGCGCATCCAAAGCGTAGAAGGGCTGCATCACGCTCAGCGCATCGAGCCGACCGTCGCTGTTGTTCGCGTGGCTGAAGCTCACCGCCGTCCAGGTGCCAAAGGCGCGTTCGTTGGAAAACCTGAACTCGTTGCTGCTGCGGTCAACATCTTTGGACCGACCAAAGCTGACTGAGGTACCGGTGCCCAGCAGGTTGTGCTCTTTCAGATGGATGCCACCGGAATTGGCGCCGCCAGCGCGGCCCGCGCTGGCGCCAGGTTCCAGCGACCAGGTGTCGCGCGTGATGACGTCGATGTCAACAACGCCGTCTTTCACCTCGCCCGCACGCAACTGCACGTCATACAAAAAGCGGTTGCTGCGCAGCAGGCGTTCGGTTTCTTCCATCAAGCGGGCCGACACCGGCTCGCCCGTCTTGAAGAGCAGCGCACGTTGGATGACCTCGGGCCGCGTAGGCACGTGCAGCTTGTTGGCCCAGCGAAACAGCCACTTGTCTTCTTGCGGGTCCGCGGTATCGAAGATGTCTTGGGTCAGCACGCGGATGGTGCCAATGCGCGCGCCACGGGCCTCGAGCGACTTGAAGACTTGGCTCGGTGCAGTGGGCTCCTGCGCCCAGACGCAGACCTGCACTGCGGCCAGCAGTACAGCCGCGCAAAGGCGAATGACAGAAGTTAATGGCAAGCGTGCAAACCCATGAGCCCAGACCGGCTCATTCTTCCCTCAAAAGCGCGCTTTGCTTTTGAAAGGAAACGAAACGCTGGCGCGGTGCAAGGCTTCAGCTTTCCAGAGCCAAGAGTTCGTCGACGGTCTGCCGCCGTCTGATGAGGCGCGTTTGCGCGCCGTCCACCAGCACTTCAGCCGCCAAGGGTCGGGAGTTGTAGTTGCTCGACATGGCTGCGCCATAAGCGCCTGCGTCGTGGAAGACCAGCAAGTCACCGACCTGCGCCTGCGGCAGCTCACGCGACAACACCACGCCCCCTTCGGCCTGGGTGAAGACATCGCCCGATTCACACAAGGGCCCAGCCACAGTGGTGGCGCGCACCGGGCGCTTGCTGGTATCAAGCGCGTCGGCCGGCAGCACGCTGATCTCATGGTGCGCGCCATACATGGCCGGGCGCACCAGCTCGTTGAAGCCGGCATCCACCAAAGTAAAAAAGCGACTGCCCATGGATTTGGTGGCCCGCACTTCGGCCAGCAGCACCCCGCTCTCAGCCACCAAAAAGCGGCCCGGCTCCAGCTCCAGATGCACCACGTGGCCCCGTGCGGCGGCGATGCGTTGGCGTGCGGCGTCCCACAGTGCGTGGTAGTGCGCTGTGTCGATGGGTGTGCCGCCGGGTTGATAGGGCACCGACAAACCACCGCCCGCCGAGATGGCCTTGAGCGGAACGTCCACACGCGCCACCAGCTCGACCATGGCGTCGCACACCTGGCTCAAATGCGCGTAGTCAACGCCCGAGCCGATGTGCATGTGCAAGCCCATCAATTGCAAGCCGTGTTGGCGCAGCGCAGCCAGCGCGGCCGGCAAATCGGCGTGCCAAATGCCATGTTTGCTGTGCTCGCCGCCTGTATTGGTTTTATTGCTGTGGCCATGGCCAAAACCGGGGTTGATGCGCAACCACACGCGGTGGCCCGGCGCTGCAGCGCCCAGCTGGTGCAGCATGTCCACCGAGCCGCAGTTCACGGGAATGGCATGCTGCATCACCAGGGCCAGCACGTCGCGGGTCAGCACATCGGCGGTGAAAACGATGCCGGGGTGCTCGGCATCGTGTGCGTCGTAGCCGGCGGCCAGCGCCCGCGTGATCTCGCCGGCCGACACGGCGTCCACCAGCACACCTTCAGCACGCATCAGCCGCAGGATATGCAGGTTGGCATTGGCCTTTTGCGCATAGCGGATGGTGTCAAAACGCTTGAGTTGCGCGATGCGGGCACGAATCGTCGCGGCGTCATAGACCCACAGCGGCGTGCCGTGGACTTGCGCCAGACGGCGCAACAGTTCGGGTGCAAAGGGGTTCATGGGCCGCATGATCGCGCACCGCAGCCATGCCGTCCAATAGGTGCTTGTGAATCAACGATTCAAATCTGATATGGCATGCTGGGGGCCATGAAACTCACCCACCGCCATATCGAGGTGTTCCGCGCATTGATGCTCACGGGCAATGTCACGCGCGCGGCCGAGCTGCTGCACAGCTCGCAACCCACGCTCAGCCGCGAACTCGCCCGCCTGGAACAGGTGTTGCAAATCAAGCTGTTTGACCGCGTGCGCGGCCGCCTGCGGCCCACCGTTCGAGCCCAGGCTCTACTGCAAGAAGTGCAGCAAAGTTACGTAGGGCTGGATCGCATAGCGGCCACTGCCGGTGCGCTGCGTCACTTCGAGCAGGGCCGACTGAGCATTGCCTGTTTGCCCGCGTTGGCCCACGCACTGCTGCCCGAGGCCACGCGCCTTTTTATGGCGGCACAGGACCAGGCCAGTGTGGCCCTTGCACCGCTTGAATCGCCCTTGCTGGAAGCCAGCCTGACCGAGCAGCGCCACGACTTGGGTTTGATCGAGCAGCGCCAAGCTCCTGCCGGCACCCGGCTGCAAACGCTGTTTGAAGCCGATGAAGTGGCCGTGCTGCCGGCCGGCCATGCGCTGCTGGCGCGGCGGCGCCTGCGCCTGCAAGACTTTGCACAGCAGCGCTTTGTGAGCCTGGCGCCAGGTGACCCCTATCGTGCGGAGCTGGACCGGCTATTTTTGCAAGCCGCGGTGCCACGCACCTTGGCCTTGGAGGCCGGTAGTGCCGTGGCCGTGTGCGCTTTGGTGCAACAAGGTTTGGGCGTGGCCGTGGTCAACCCCATCACGGCGATGGCCATGGCAGGACCTCAGTTAAGGTTGCGGCCACTTTCGGTGCGGGTGCCTTTTCACGTGGGCTTGGTCACGCCCGAGTTGCGGCCACCCAGCCCTTTACGTGATGCGTTTGTGGCCGCTTTGCGCGCCGCCGCCTCTGCGTGGCAAGCGCGCTTGAAATCAGAGCTCGGCGCCGAAGCGCAAAAACTCAACGGTGCGTAAAGGCAGCCTTGCGCTTGTTGACAAACGCGTCCATGCCTTCTTTTTGGTCGTCGGTGGCAAACAGGGCATGGAAGACGCGGCGCTCGAAGCGCATGCCCTCTTCCAGCGGTCCTTCAAAGGCCCGGTTCACGCATTCTTTGGCCAGCAGCACGCTGGGCATGCCCATTTGGCAGATGGTGGCGGCCGCCGCAAGCGTTTCATCGAGCAACTTTTCGGCCGGCACCACGCGCGACACCAGACCAGCCCTCTCGGCTTCTTCGGCGCCCATCATGCGGCCGGTGAGCACCAGGTCCATGGCCTTGGCTTTGCCCACGGCACGCGGAAGGCGTTGCGTCCCGCCCGCGCCAGGAATGATGCCCAGCTTGATTTCCGGCTGGCCAAACTTGGCTGAATCAGCCGCGATGATGAAGTCGCAGCTCATCGCCAATTCACAGCCACCGCCGAGTGCAAAACCCGCCACAGCCGCAATCACCGGTTTGCGCACACGCTTGAGCGTTTCCCAATTGCGTGTGATGTAGTCGCCCAAATAGGCGTCCATGAAACTGTAAGTGGCCATGGCGCCGATGTCGGCACCGGCTGCAAATGCCTTTTCGCTTCCGGTGATCACCATGCAGCCTATCGTCGGATCGGCATCAAAGGCCAGCAGCGCGGCGCCCAGCTCGTCCATCAACTGGTCATTCAGCGCATTGAGTTGCTTGGGCCGGTTCAGCGTGATCAGGCCCGTGCGCAGCGGGCCGTCGCCACGGGTTTCCACAAGAATCATGTCGGGCATGGTGTCAGTCTCCAGGTGCTGGTTCAACGAGGCATTCTTGGCGGCACTATACGAGCGCCGCACTCGGCGTTCGGCGTTCGGCGTTCGGCGTTCGGCGTTCGGCGTTCGGCGTTCGGCGTTCGGCGTTCGGCGTTCGGCGTTCGGCGTTCGGCGTTCAGCGTTCAGCGTTCAGCGTTCAGCGTTCAGCGTTCAGTTTTCCCGGATGCCGCTTGCTGCGGCAGGCGCGACAGCAGCAAGTCAATAAAAGTTTGCGCGTCTTGCCGAATGAGGATGCGCACGGGCAGGTACTGCAGCGACGGCGCAAACCAGGTCTCCACCACCAACTCGTCGGGCGGCGCTTGCATGCGGCGCGGTTTCATGTGGAAAGCGCGCATGCGACCCACCGGCAAATAGAGTTCGTCTTCGGCCTGCACCTCGTAATGCCAGCGGTCGATGCGCCCGGGCAAAGCCAGGGGCACTTCGATACGCTCGCCCGCTTTCAACCGATGGCTTTGGGTGGTAAACAACCACGACAACTGCACAAACTGGCTGGCGGTGTCCTGCACCTGGGGCAAGGTCGGCTCACTTTTTCCGTTAGCCAAAATCACGCGGTCGCCTTCAAAGCGAACCCCACGGCTTCGCGGCGTGCTGAGGAAGGCTTTTGTCACTTCTTCGTAGCGCAGTGGCTGCAGGCCATCAGGCCCCAAAGTGCCTTCGCTGGACAAGCGGCGCGTCACCACACCGCCGCCAATGCTCACGTCCAAGTGCACTTGGTAGCGCGAGCCTTGGCGCAGCCATTCCACCTGTGCATTGCCTTGCACCGGGCCCCGATAGTCACCCACCAAGTCGTAAGTCAAGCGCGTCGACAAAGGCCACTCAAACCTTGCAGCACTGGCCGGGGCATCGGCACCAGCAGGCAAAACCATGGCCAACGGCGGCGCAGGTTCTGCGAGTGCAGTTGCCACGCTGGGCGGCTGCGCCATTGCAGGCTGATCTTGCGCCACCAAGGGCGGTAGGGGCTCGGGCGGAGGTCGTACTTCTCGCAGGGCTTCTGGCACGGCCTCGGGCGCGGCTTCAGGGGCTGCTTGCGCCAGGGGCTGCGGCTGCGCTTCAAACAGCGAAGGCGTGGCCTGCGCAAGCTGTGCTTGTCTGGCTGCCCGCTCGCGTTCCGCTGCAGCCCGTGCGGCTGCCTGCGCTGCGGCTGCAGCAGACCCCGCCAGCGCCGAAGAGGCCGCGCTGGCGGCCGGTGCGGGCACTTGTGCAGCGCGGGCTTGGGGCGGCGCTGGCGGTGCGGCCACGGCAACCACGGGCGGCGGCAGCGCGGGTTGCAACTCGCGCACAAAGGCGACGTCGATACGGTCGATGTGCGAGCCAGCCGCGTCGTGCATGCCCGGCAGGTTTTGGTTCAGCCAGGCAACCAGGCTGACATGCAACAACAGAACGGCAGCACAGAGAAGTGCCAGCAAGCGCAGGCGGCCCAGCGGGTCAGCGGCTGGAGCCGCTTGAGCAGCTCCAGCAGCTCCAGCGCTTGCAGTTGCCGTTGCCGTCGCTCGCGGCACCGGCTTCATGGCGCCCATGCGCCGCGTGATCTCGGCTGCGGGGCCGAGCCCACATCAGCCTTTGCTGGCTGCGGCGATGCGTTTTTCCAATTGCTCCAGCGGCACGGCACCGGGTAGGCGCATGCCGTCCTCGAGGATGGCCGCAGGTGTGCCCTGCACGCGGTATTTCTTGCCCATCTCCACGTTGCGCGAAATGGCTGTGGTGTCGCATTTGGCGTCAGCCTTGGCGGGCAACTTGCCGTCAAACATCCAGTCGCGCCAGGACTTGGCGCGGTCTTTGGCGCACCAGATGTCGCGTGATTTGGCGTCCGAATCGGGGCCCAGGATGGGATAGACAAAGTTGTAGACCGTCACGTCTTTGAGCGCTGCCACATCACGCTCAAACTTTTTACAGTAGCCGCAGTTGGGGTCCACAAAAATAGCCAGCTTGCGCGAGCCATTGCCTTGTTTGTAGACGATGGCGTCAGCCAGCGGCAGTTTGGCAAAGTCGATGGCGGTGAGTTTGTCGATGCGCGCCTGGGTGATGTTTTTACGGTCCTTGGCGTCAAAAATTTCGCCTTGAATCACATACTGGCCGTCGGCGTCGGTGTAGAGCACGTCCGTGCCGATGCGCACCTCCCACAGGCCCGCCACGGGCAGGCGCTGCACTTCATCAATCTTGGGCAGGTTGGGCATGCGTTCAGCCAGGTTCTTGCGAATGACCGCTTCATTGGCCTGCACCTCAACGGCCGGCCAGAGGGCGGCTGCAGTCAGCGCCAGGGCGAGAAACTTGAAACGGGAGGTCATGCCAGGGGCTTTCAGAGTGGAAGGGGCGGCGCCTGCATCAAGAACGCAGCGCTTGATTCGTCAAGACGCGTTTCAAAGGCGGCAGCTTGTCGAGCAGAGTCAGCCCCCGGTTGCGAAGTTCCCGCACCACGGGGCTGGGGTGTGAAAAGAGTTCCAGCAGGCCATCGGTCACCTCACCCATGGCACGCACGGGCACTTTCCGGGTGCGTGCATAACGGCGCAGCAGCTTTGCATCGCCCAAAGGCCGCCAGCGCTCGCGCGCTGCCAGGGTTTCAGCCAAGGCCTGCACATCGGCCAGACCCAGGTTCAAGCCTTGACCTGCCAAGGGGTGCACCACGTGCGCGGCATCGCCCAGCAGCACCCAGCCATCGCCACAAACCTGCTCGGCGCGGCCATAGACCAAAGGCCAGGCCGCCCGCTCGGACACCAGCGTCAGCGCCCCCACCGCGCCACCGGTGGCCTCGGTCAGCGCTTGGTTGAAGGCCGGCTCATCCAAGGCCAGCACTTCATCGGCCCGCGCTTGCGGCAGCGACCAGACCAAGCCGTACGAGTGACCCGCAGCCGGGCGGTCAAAAGGCAGCAGCGCCAGCACATCGGGCGACCGGAACCACTGGCGCGCCACGCCGTCATGCGCACGCTCAGCGCGCACCCGCGCGGCCACCGCGTGTTGGCCATAGCGGTGGATCGGCATGTGCACGCCCAAGCGCTGGCGGCAAGCCGCGTCGCGGCCTTGCGCAAAAGCCTGCAGCGGTGCGGGCACTTCTGCGTCCACGCGCTCCACATGCGGCGCAAAGCGCAAGGCGGCATCCAAGGCGGTTTCCAGTTCGGCGGCGTCAACAATCCAGGCCAATTCGGATTGCTGTTGCTGCGCTGCTGAAAAATGAAGCGCCGCGCCCGGCGCATCGCCATGGACGCGCATGTTGTTAACTGCCGTTCGCGCATCCTGCGGCAAGGCTTGCCAGATCTTGAGTTGCTGCAGCAGTGCTACCGAACCTGCACTCAGCGCGTAGGTTCGCACGTCAGTTCGTGCATCATTTCGTTCGTTGGCTGGCGTTCCTGCGACCGGCGGCGCGGCCCAAGCCACGGCGAGGCCTTGGCGCGACAGGGCCAGTGCCAAGCACATGCCCACAGGGCCGGTGCCCTGGATGCAAACGTCAAACGATTTCATGGAGGACCGGATTGTAGGCAGCCCTGCATTTCCGGCACGGGCACAATCGCCAGCCGCTTTGGCCTCTTTCATCGCCTTAACCGCTGTCGCCTGCTTCAAGCCGGCCTTGCCCTATGGCCGCTTGGCAAATGTTTCTGGTTGCGGTGCTCGTTTGGAGCACCACCTGGCACGCCATCCTCTACCAGTTGGCATACACCACACCGGAGCTGGGCGTGACGCTGCGCTTTGGCTTGGCCGGGCTGGGCCTGCTGGTGTTTTGCGCCTGGCGTGGTGTGCGCTGGCGCATGCGCCTTGCCGAGCATGTGCGCCTGGCCGCCCAGGGCGTTTTCATGTATTCAGTCTCTTACATATTCGTCTATCACGCCGAAATGCATGTGGCCTCCGGGCTGGTGGCTGTGGGTTTCAGCGCATCCCCGTTGCTCAACGGCTTGGCTTCGAAGCTGCTGTGGCACACCGCCATGCCACGGCGCTTCATGCTGGGCGGCGCGCTGGGTTTGATCGGCGTTGCGCTGATCTTCTGGCCTGAACTGCAAGGTGTGGTGGGTTCAGCGCGCGCCGTGACGTCGGCAACAGCAAGCGAGTCCGCACGGGCTTCGGGCACCATTGGAGCCATCACAGGCAACGCCGCACTGGGGCTGATGTTCACGCTGGGCGCAGTGGGTTTGTCGTGTATTGGCAGCCTCGTGGCTTCGCGCAACAGCGCTGCTGGCTTGCCGCTGTGGTCAGCTCTGGGCTGGGGCATGCTGTACAGCGCCTTGTGCAGCGCGGGCGTGGTATTGGCCATGGGTCAGCCACTGGTGCTGCCGACCGCGCTCAGTTTCTGGTTGGCACTCGCCTATCTGGCTTTATTCGGCTCCGGCATTGCGTTTGCCTGCTTTCTGGTGCTGCAAGACCGCTGGGGGCCGGGGCGGGCATCGATGGTAGGCGTGGCGGTGCCTGTGGTGGCGCTGGGCATCTCCGCCGTGCTGGAGGGCTACCGACCCGGCACCTTGGCGATGGTCGGCGTGGCATTGGCCGTGGGTGGCAACTGGCTGGCACTGCGCCCGGCCCGTGAACGAGCCAAAGTAGAGTCCAACGAAGCCTGAAGCGGCTGCGCCCGTAGAATTTGATTGTTTTCCATCGGCGGCCCCACGGGCCGCTTTTGCCTTTTTTTGCGGGAGCACCGTCCACCATGAGTCTGCAGTGCGGCATCGTTGGCTTGCCCAATGTCGGCAAGTCAACCCTCTTCAATGCGCTGACCAAGGCCGGCATTGCTGCAGAAAACTACCCTTTCTGCACCATCGAACCAAATGTAGGCGTGGTCGAACTGCCCGACCCGCGTCTGGCTCAGCTGGCGGCCATCGTCAAGCCAGAGCGCGTGCTCCCGGCCATCGTCGAATTTGTGGACATTGCAGGCTTGGTGGCCGGCGCCAGCAAAGGCGAAGGTTTGGGCAATCAGTTCTTGAGCCACATCCGCGAAACGGATGCCATCGTCAACGTGGTGCGCTGTTTTGACGACGCCAACGTCATTCACGTGGCCGGTAAGGTGGACCCCATCGCCGACATCGAAGTCATTCAGACCGAGCTGTGCCTGGCCGACCTGGGCACGGTTGAGAAGAGCCTGCACCGCTACGTCAAGGCCGCGCGCTCGGGCAACGACAAAGAAGCCGCAGCCTTAGTGAAGGTTTTGGAAAAGTGCCAGGCAGCGCTCGACCAGGCGCTGCCCGTGCGGGGCATCGACTTCAGCAAAGAAGAGCGGGTCATCTTGAAGCCGCTGTGCCTCATCACTGCCAAGCCGGCCATGTTTGTGGGCAACGTTGCCGAAGATGGATTCGAGAACAACGCCTACCTGGAGCGCCTGCGCGAATACGCCGCGAAGCAGAACGCGCCGGTGGTGGCCATCTGCGCCAAAACCGAAGCCGAGCTCGCCGAAATGAGCGACGACGACCGCTTGATGTTTTTGCAGGAAATGGGGCAAGACGAGCCGGGCTTGAACCGCTTGATCCGCGCCGCGTTCAAGTTGCTCGGTTTGCAAACCTACTTCACGGCCGGCGTCAAAGAAGTACGCGCCTGGACCATCCACATCGGCGACACGGCGCCTCAGGCCGCCGGCGTCATCCATACCGACTTCGAACGCGGCTTCATCCGCGCGCAGACCATCGCCTTTGACGACTTCATCGCCAACAAAGGCGAACAAGGCGCCAAAGATGCCGGCAAGATGCGCGCCGAAGGCAAAGACTATGTGGTCAAAGACGGCGACGTGTTGAATTTCCTGTTCAACGTCTGACGAGCCACTTTGGCTAAGCGTTTTCCATAGGGTGCCTGCCTGGGTGCCCCATTTTGGGTCGCAGTGGCCGCACAATCGCAGCCGCTGCAAGGGTCTTCTAGCAGCTGGACTGATTGTCTGAGACTGTGCGCAGCCACCGAGGAGAGCGAGCATGCCAGCCGACACCCTGCCCCAGGCGAATGCGGTGCCGAATGGCAACGTTCACGGCATCTCGATAGGCCCCCTGCCCAGTGCGGCTTCGCTACCCGCCAGCGATCAACTCGCTGCCTTGACTGCCCGCCTGGGCTTGCGGGCCAGCGACGTTTTGCTGCACGCCAGCGCCTGCGGCAAACTGCACATTCAGCTGCAGCTGAGCCTCGCACCGGCCCAAGCCTTGGCCTGGGTTCCAAACGCTGAAACTTTGGGGCTGGCGCAACGCCTGGATCACGCCTTGGGGCCCGTGGTCGAAGCCGAGCTGGGCAGCGGAGCCGAAGCGGGCACTGCCGCCACACAACGCGAAGCCTTGGTGGCCATGCTGGCGGGCCCTGTGGCCTACACCTTTCCCACGGTCGACGAACTGGTCAGCGCCTTGCGCATGCGCGCCTTCATTTGCCGTTCCGCGTCCAGAACCGCCATGGATTTTCACACCGCCAAGGTGGACCGCCCCATGGCGCATTGGGCCTATGACGAAGATCGAGGCTTCACCTTGCGTGAAGGCTGCGATTTGATTGAAGCCATGAGGCTGACGACACAGCCCGATGTGTCAGGCCGGCTCTACGCGTTTTCTTGCTACCGTGCCACGGAGTACATCCTGCTGCTGGCCATCGCGAAAGAATTGCGGTTGAGCCACGCAGGCCTGCTGCAGGCGTTGGAGTCGCAATGGCGCACGCAAGCCATTGCCTCTGGCCGCTTCCACGACACCTTTTTGCACGAATTTGGAACCAACGAAGCGCCGCTGCCGCTGCACTACTACGTGCCCGGTGACCGGGTGTGGTTTCGCAACCCCGACGAAGCGTCGTCTGATGTATCGGGGTACGAAGGTTCATGGACCATCTACATGGGTAGCGGCCTGTTTGCCAATATGTGGAAGCGCAACCAGCCATTTACCTTGCAGACCAAGTGCGTGGAAATCTTCCATTGGCGCGACGCGGTTTACCGTGATGGTGAAGGCGAGCCTCGCATCGATGAAGCCGTCGTGGAACGCAAGGTGCGAGCGACCTTGGCCAACGCGCAGCGCACAGCCGAGGTGGTCGAGCGCATGCTGCGCCTGCGTGATTTGCAGGGCGTTTATGCCGACGGCGGCTGCATCGACCGCACACGTGAAGCACCGCGCTGGGTACGCCCGGGCACGACTGACATCCCCATCAAAGCCATTGAAACGGCTGCGGCACCCCAGGAGCGGCGCGGCCGCCGAACGGCCAGGCCCACAGCCGCACACCAGCGAGAAGCCGCCAGACCCGCCGGTGCATCTGGGATGCCGTTGGGCTGACGAGCCACCTCGCCCGAAGGCATGCAGGCTCGCTTCAGTGCGCCGCCTGTTTTACCGCCGGGCCAGGCGGCCCGCGCCGAAACAGCGCCACCTGGGCCAAGGCAGCTGCCGCAGAAAACCCCAGCATCAGCAGTGCCAGAGGCACTGCCGTGTCCAAGGACACCCAGGCCACCGAATAGCCGCCCAGCGCCCCAATCACTTGCTGCGCCAAGCCTGAGGCTCCCGCTGCGGCCCCAGCGACAGCGGGAATCAAACCCACCGTTGCAGACAGCGTGGCCGGCATCAACAGGCCATGACCGATGCCCAACAGTGTGAGCGGCCCTGAAAACGCAAAGGGCGAATGCACGCCGGCCAAAGCCAACACCAGCATGAGAACAATGCTCGCCAAAGCGCAAGCCATGCCGACTTGCCGCAGCCAGACCTCGCCGTGTCCGCGCACCAGGCGCGTACTGAGATAACTTCCGACAATATAGGACAGCGGCGTCATCATGATGAAAAAGCCCACGTGGCCGGGCCCGATGCCATAAGCACCCAGCACCGCAGGCGCGCCACCGAGGTAAGCGTAGAACGAGGCCGAGGAAGCCGACAGCACAATGACATTGAGCACAAAGGCGGGCTCTCGCATCAAGCGTGCGTAGGCCCGCCCCATGGCGGGCAGCCAGTGCCCTTGCACGGGCGGTGCGGTGGCTCTCACGGGCATGAAATGCCAGGCGCTGGCCATCAGCACCAAGGTCAGAGCAGCCATCATGATGAAGTTGGACTGCCAACCAAAATGCACATGCATTTGGCCACCCAGTACCGTGGCGGTGGGCGGGCACAGGCCCATGGCCATGCTCACAAAACCCATCATCCTCGTGCGCTGCGCACCCTCAAAGAGGTCTTGTATCGTGGCCCGGCAGATCACCAAACAAGCCGCGCAGCCAGCGCCTTGCAGCGCCCGCGCCGCTATCAAGGTTTCGATGCGCGTGGCGAGCGCGGCCGCAAGCATGCCGGCAAAGGCCAATGACAAACCAACCAAAAGCAAGCGGCGGCGGCCATAACGGTCCGACAAAGGGCCGAACAGCAACTGCAAGGAACCAAAACTGACCAGGAAGAGGCTGAAGGTCAGTTGAACGCTGGCTTGCGAAGCGCCCAACAGAACCGGCCACTCCTGCATGGACGGCAGGCAAATGGTCATTGCAAACAAGCCAAAGGCCATCTGCGCCATGAGATTCACGGTAACTGCCCGGCCAGGCGGCGGCCGCGAATCTGGAGGCAGGCCAGCGCCGCTGGGCAATGGTTCGGGCGTGGACATGGAAGCCACGCTAACACGGGCGTTCCGGCAGGGTCGACCTGGCCGCGCAGCTGTCAGTGCATGAGGCATGAGGCATGATCGGTCGCGTGACCAACCTGCCCATCGGCTCTGATCCCCTGCACAGGCTGCACAGCCTGTACCCGGCGATAGGCCAGATGCCGGCCAGCCTGCGTGACGCTGTGTTGGCAGACCCATTGCCCGTCATGGATGTGCCGGCGGGCACGCTGCTCTTTGACGAAGGCAGCCCCTGCCAAGGTTTTCCGCTCGTGCTATCGGGCTGCGTGCGTGTGGCCCGAGGGTCGCCGCAAGGCCGTTGGCTGGAGCTTTACCGGGTACAGCCTGGCGAGTTGTGTGTGGTGTCGGCATCTTGCCTGCTGGGCCGCGCCGATTTGGTCGCCCACGGGCAAACAACCGAGCGCAGCGAGCTGCTGGTGCTGAGCCAAGCCGGATTTGACCGCTGGTGCGCCGACGAAGGCTTCCGCACCTGGGTGTTTGCAGTCTTTGCCCAACGCCTGGCCGATTTGATGGCCTTGGCCGAGGCAGTCAGCTTCCAGCGCCTGGACCAGCGACTGGCCCAGGCGCTGTTGGGTCACGGGCCAGCGCGGCACATCACCCATCAGGCACTGGCCGATGAGCTGGGTACCGTACGTGAAATGGTTTCTCGCCTGCTCAGCCGTTTCGAGCGCGCGGGCTGGGTTCGCCTGGGCCGAGAACGTGTTGACCTGCTCGACCCGCAGGCACTTCGAGCCTTGTCCCAAGGCGATAGGCCCGACGGCACGTGACGGGCGCTTGACGGTCATCAAAGCGCTGTGTGACCCGAGTCACCGACACGCTCGACTTTGCGGCCCACACTGGCCGCCATCGGCAAAGTCGCCGTGAAAACTTGGAGAACAGCATGAGCACCAACGTTGGGGGCATCGACCGCATCCTGCGCATCGTCGCAGGTCTTGTTTTGTTAGCCCTTACTCTCACCGGAACCATTGGAATGTGGGGCTGGCTTGGGCTTGTTCCTCTGGCCACCGGCTTGTTCAAGTTCTGCCCGTTTTATCCCTTGCTGGGCTTGAACAGCTGCCCCATCAAGACCAAAAACTGAGGGCAGGTGGGCGTTCGTTACAAAGTGAGGCCATTCGGCCCCTAGTCGAAGGAACGGTTTCAGCACTCTCTGCCAGAGAGTGCTAATATTTACGGAACCGAGTCGTTCGGGTTTACTCTATAGAGGCCATGAACACAATGAACGCTTCTACCGCTTTGTCAGTGCGCGACCCCTGGTCCATGGTGCCCTCGCTGGGCAATCTGGACTCGTACATCAGCGCGGTCAATCGCATGCCCTTGCTGACGGCGACCGAAGAGGTCGATTTGGCCCGCCGCCTGCGCCAGGACGGTGATATCGAGGCCGCCGGCCGTTTGGTCTTGTCGCACCTGCGCTTGGTGGTTTCTCTGTCGCGCCAGTACTTGGGTTACGGCTTGCCTCACAGCGACCTGATCCAGGAAGGCAACGTCGGCCTGATGAAAGCCGTGCGCCGCTTCGACCCGGACCAAGGCGTGCGTTTGGTCAGCTACGCCATGCATTGGATCAAGGCCGAGATGCACGAGTACATCTTGCGCAATTGGCGCATGGTGAAGGTTGCGACGACCAAAGCGCAGCGCAAGCTGTTCTTTAACTTGCGCTCCATGAAACAAGGTTTCAAGGCCGATGCCGCCGACGGCGACACGCACCGGGGTGCGCTCTCGCCTGCCGAGGTGGCGATGGTTGCGAGCCAGTTGAACGTCAAGGCCGAAGAAGTGGTCGAGATGGAAACCCGCATGTCGGGTGGCGACATCGCGCTGGAGCCGCAGGGCGATGACAGCGAAGAAGAGTTTGCGCCCATCGCCTACTTGGCCGACGAACGGCAGGAACCCACCCGTGCGCTGGAAGCCCGCGAACGCGACTGGATGTCGAGTGATGGCATTGCACGCGCGTTGAACGCACTGGACGAACGCAGCCGCCGCATCGTGGAAGAGCGCTGGCTCAAGGTCAACGACGACAACTCGGGCGGCATGACCCTGCACGACCTGGCTGCGGAATACGGTGTCAGCGCCGAGCGCATCCGCCAAATCGAAGTGGCGGCGATGAAAAAAATGCGCAAGTCGCTGGAAGCGGTGGCCTGAGCCCGCGCGGCGCGGTTTGTTGGCGCTATTTCAGCGCCAACAACTGCGCCAAGTCTTGCTGCAGCATGTCCGGGCCGGAGCCATAGCGTGTGAACACCCGGACCTTGCCTTGGGCATCAAACAGGTAAGAGCCCGCTGTGTGGTCCATGGTGTAGCTGCTTTCCGTGCGCCCTGGTGATTTCGCGTAAAACACCTTGAAGTTCTTGGCCGTGGTGGCCGTTTCTTCGGCTGAGCCACGCAGCGCGACAAAGCTCGGGTCGAAATTCTTGACGTAAGCCTGAAGCACCGGCGGGGTATCACGCTCGGGGTCGATCGTCACA
Source organism: Rubrivivax sp. (assembly GCA_965249635.1). Taxonomy (GTDB): domain Bacteria; phylum Pseudomonadota; class Gammaproteobacteria; order Burkholderiales; family Burkholderiaceae_C; genus Rubrivivax. The sequence continues at coordinate 3,614,303 of OZ252249.1, forward strand.
AAAATGCCCTGAACCCGCTCGCCATCTGCACCCAGGCGGCGTTTGACTTCAGCCAGCTCAGCCAAGGTGCTGGGACACACATCGGGGCACTGCGTGAAGCCGAAAAAGATGACCAGCACCTTGCCTTTGAAATCAGCCAACGTGCGTGGCTTGCCATCGGCGTCTGTCAGGTTCAAGGTATTGGCGTAGTTGGCGCCCGTGATGTCGACGCCGCGAAAGCTGTTGCTGGGCGCAGGCGCTGAAGCCCCTGGCGCGGCCGCCTTTTCGCTGCAGCCCAGCAACAAGCCACCGCAAGCACACAGCGCCGCCAGCGTCAGCCGGCAAAGAGAGTTTTTAACCATGGGTCCAGGTAGTGGTCCAGCAAGAGCGCCGCAAAGAGCAGCGACAAATGCCAGATGGAAAAACGAAAAGTGGCGCGCGCCAAGGTGTCGCTGTAATCTTTCCACAAGCGCCACGCATACAGGATAAAACCGCCGCCCAGCACCGTGGCAGCCACGAGATATATCACGCCGCTCATGCGAAATACAAACGGCAAGAGGGTCGCTGCAAACAGCACCACGGTGTAGAGCAGAACCTGCAGCCGAGTGAACTCCGAGCCGTGAGTGACCGGCAGCATGGGCAGGCCCGAGCGGCGGTAGTCTTCAACGCGGTACAGGGCCAGCGCCCAGAAGTGCGGTGGCGTCCATAAAAAGATGATGAGGCACAGGATGAGCGCTTCCACGCCCACCTCACCGCGTAGGGCGGCCCAGCCCAACACCGGTGGCATGGCACCCGAAGCGCCGCCGATGACGATGTTTTGCGGTGTCAGCGGCTTCAGCACGACGGTATAGATGATGGCGTAACCCACAAAGGTAGCGAGCGTCAGCCACATGGTCAGCGGGTTGACCCAAAACCACAGCAGCGCACTACCGGCACTGCACAGCACGCCTGAAAACAGCAAGGTTTGCCGACGGCTGAGTTCACCTTTGGCCGTGGCGCGCCAGGCGGTGCGCGCCATGCGCGAGTCGATCTGCTGTTCGATCAGGCAGTTGAAGGCCGCTGCCGCTGCTGCCACCAGCCAGATGCCCGCCGTAGCGGCCAGCGTCAGCCCCAGCGGTGGCAAGCCGGGCACGGCCAGCAGCATGCCAATCAATGCACAGAAAACGATCAACTGCACCACGCGCGGCTTGGTCAAGGCGTAGAACTGCGACCAGCGCGAGTTGCTGGGCGTGGTGTGGGTCAGAGTCTGCGCCATGGGATTCAAAGCCAATCGGAAATTTTAGGCGCCTGCCAAGCGGCGTGTTGCCGGGCTGCTTTGAAGGGCCCACAGCGCGGTCGTCACCGCCACCAGGGCAGCCGCCCCGGCGGCGTGCGCCAGCGCTGCCAGCAGTGGCCAGCCCAGAATGACATTCGACAAGCCGCTGGCTACTTGCCAAATGGCCAACAAGGCCACTGCCTGCGCGGGCCAAGCGCTTGCGGTGCCACGCTCCGTCCACAAACGCCAGGCCAGCGCGGCCAGCAAGGCAACCAGCACACCGGCAAAAAGGCGGTGCACCATGTGAATGCCCACCAAGGCTTCGAAACTCAACAACTGGCCGTTGGCCTTTGAGCCCAAGGGTCGCCACACCTCAAAACCCTCCGCCAAGGCCATTGCGGGCCACCACTGTTCATTGCACTGCGGAAAGCCTGAGCATGCCAGCACCGCGTAGTTGGTCGACACCCAGCCGCCCAGCGCCACCTGCACCCACAGCGCCACCATGCTGGCCAACAGAAGCCCGCGCGCGATTCCGCTGATGCGCATTGCGCGTGGGTTCCAGCGGCTGTGCTGCACGGTCAGCAAGGCCAGCAGAAACAAGCCGCCCAACAGGTGCAGGCAGACGATGGCCGGGAAGAGTTTGAGTGTGACCGTGTACTTGCCAAACATGCCCTGCACGATCACCCACACCAACGTGAAGGCCGGCAGCCAGGCGCTGTGCGGCAAGGTGCGGCGCTTGATGAAACTGGCCACCGCCAAGACCAGGATCAAAGCACCCACGGTCATGGCCAGATAACGGTGGATCATTTCGATCCATGCCTTGGTCTGGGTGACGGGGCCTGTGGGCATCGACGCTTGCGCCTGTTCAATCGGCGCGGCTGCGCCCAAAGGGCTTGCCGCTCCGTAGCAGCCTGGCCAGTCGGGGCAGCCCAGGCCCGAATCAGTCAGGCGCGTGAAGCTGCCAAAAACGATGAGGTCGAAGGTCAGAAACAGTGTCAGCGTGGTCAGTGCGGGAATCCAGGCGCCTGAGCCTTTGCTGCCTGGTCGACCTTGACGCCAGGTCACCCAAGCCAGCAGCCCGGCCGCAGCGATACCTGCACCGGCCAGCAGCGCTGCGGCGGGTGCGATATTGACGAGCGGTACGTTTGCGGCCACGCCTCAGCGCCCCGCCACGTCCCAAGACGACGAAGCTCGCAAGAGCTTTTCAAGGTCGCGCTTGAACTTCTGCGGGTCAGGGTTGACCGGCGCACGCATCATCCACTCGCCCATCGGGTCAACCACGTATAGATGGTCGTCCACCGACGCACCAGCCGCCGGCGCGAGCCAGGCTTCGAGCGCGGGTTTTGAAACGCGCAAAACCTGCGCGGGGTCCACCCCTTGGGTCATGCTGGCCACCAGCTGGGCGTCCAGCGCCTCACCGCCGGTGACGAGCCACAGCTTGTCGACGCGGTCGCGGTCTTTGCCCAACATTTGGTGCAGTTGGCGCTGCATCAACAACCGCTGCTGGCAGGCTTCTGCGCAGGCGGCGGGCGACACCGCGACCAGCAGCCACTGCCGGCGCAGGCTGCCCGGCTCGACCGCGACACCGGCCAAAGTTTGCAGCGGCAAGGTCGCAGGAAGGGTGCGACTGGGGCGGATCAGTTCGGCGTAGTTGTTCCGGCCTTCCGGGCGAATCACGTAAAAGGTGAAGTAGGACGCTACAACCGGCGCAGCACAAACAGCCAAAACCAGTAGCATCTTCCAGCGGCCGGCACGGGTGCGCTGCGCCGCCATTGCGGCATCCGCGTTGGGCATGCCGTGCACCGTCAGGCTGACGGCATCCGGGTCAGCTTGCTTGGGTTGTGGCGCGGCGGCTTCGCCAGGGTCGAACGATCTGGAACCAGACATAAAGGCAGAAAGTGAGCGCCGCAAGGGCAAACCATTGGAAGGCATAGCCGTAGTGTTTGTGCACATCGGCGGCGGGTTGGGGCCACTCGCGCAGCAGCCCATCGGGGTCGGCCTGTTGCACAGCGCCAGCTGGAGCGTCCAACATCAGAACAGCCCAGGGTTTCAGGCGCAGGCCAGATTCTTTGGCATACGCATCAATTTCTATATTTTGCCGTATGCGCCCCGTCACTGCGGCATCGAACTCGTACAGGCGGCTGGGCGAAAGGGTCAATCGGCCCAGAACGCGCTGTTCGCTCGTGGGCGTGGGCGGTTCTGCAACGCGGGTTCGGTCGGCCGGGTCGCGCGCCAGCCATCCCCGTTGGACCAGCACAGCCGTTCCGTCGCTCAAACTCAGGGGCGTGACGACCACAAAACCCGCGCGGCCGCGCATCGTGCGGTTCTCCAGATAGATCGTGTGCGCCGGCAACCACCGGCCACGCAGGTCGACGTGGCGCCATTGCTGGGGCTCGGCCGCCGCCGCTGAACTCGGGAGTTGATCATCGGTGAGCGGCGGAAGTGCTTGTCTTTGCTCCAGCGCTTGCTCGCGTTGCAGCTTCTGACTCGCGCGGTCAAGTTGCCAAAAGCCCAAGCGCGCCGTCAAGGCGGTCAACGCCAGTGCTGCAAGCAAGACGACTGCCGCTGAGCGTTTCACTGCCGTACCCCAAGCCGCGATGCCACAATGACGGCCATGAAATCGATCATCGTCGTCTTCTTGGTCGCCGTGCTCGCGGCGCTGGCGGGCGCAGGCTTCTTCATGTTGCGCCGCCCGCAAGACGGCGAGCCGCGCAACCCCAAGTCCATGGCGCGCGCCTTGGCGCTGCGGGTCATGCTGTCGGTCGGCATTTTTTTGCTGGTCTTGATCGCGTGGTCACAGGGCTGGATCAAACCGACGGGCCTGCCGATCAATTGATGGATCGAACGAGCCAGAAGAACGCCAGCTTCGAATTGAAAAACGCCGCTCTCGCGGCGTTTTTTTCGGCTGGCCCGCAGACCCACGGACCCACAGAAGCGCTTGCGCAGTTCAGAGCCAGTAAACCAGCAGGTACAAACCCAGCCACACCACGTCCACAAAGTGCCAGTACCAAGCGGCACCTTCAAAACCGAAGTGGCGTTGCGGCGTGAAGTGGCCCTTCATCAAGCGAAGGGTGATGAACAGCAGCATCAACATGCCCACAAACACATGGAAACCGTGAAAACCGGTCAGCATGAAGAAAGTGGAACCAAAGATGCCGGAGCTGAGCTTGAGGTTCAGGTCGCTGTAGGCGTGGGCATATTCATAACCCTGCACAAACAAGAAGGTCAGGCCCAGCAGCACCGTGACCCACATCCAGAAAATGGTCTTGCCGCGCTGGTTGGCCAGCAAGGCGTGGTGGGCAATGGTCAGCGTGACGCCTGAGGTCAGCAGCAGACCCGTATTGATCGTGGGCAACCAGAAGGGGCCCATGGTTTGGAAGGGCTCCACCGTGCCGGCCGGTGAGGCCGTGACGCCGCCACCCGCGCTGGGCCAGATGGCTTTGAAGTCAGGCCACAGCAATTGGTGGTCGATGTTGCCCAACATCGGTAGTGCATGGACCCGCGCCCAGTACAAGGCACCGAAGAAGGCAGCGAAGAACATCACTTCCGAGAAGATGAACCAGGCCATGCTCCACCGGAAAGAAACGTCAATGCGGTCGGAGTAGAGACCGCCTTCGCTTTCCTGAATGGCTTGGCTGAACCAACGGAAGAGCACCGTCAGCCAAACGACCAAGCCGGCCAGCAGCGCCCACTTACCCCAGCCTTGGCCATTCACCCACTGGCCAGCGCCAAGAATGACGAGGAAAAGGCCAAAGGCCAATTGCACCGGGTGTTGCGACGGTGAGGGGACGAAATAGTAGGGCGCTTTGCCCGAAGTGGTCGTGGCCGACATGTTGTTGACTCTCCTCGGTCCTGGGACTGCTGCAAAAAAACTAAATCTGGATGTGATTCGACTGGATCAAAGGGCCGTGCGCTCAAGAAGACGCGCCAACGATCCAGCGTACCAGCACGATCAGGCTGCCCACAAAAACTGCAGCAGCCAAGAGCCCGGCGATGACAAGATGCACCGGGTTGAGCTTTTGAATATCGTTCTCATAACCCGCGCGTTTGCGGATACCAAAAAATGACCAAGCCACCGCTTTGATGGTTTGGCCAAATGACGCGGAACGCCCCACGGCGTCACGCAGTTCAGAACCTGTTCCCTGGCTCATGTCTGCGGCTCCGTTCGCGCATGGAGTGGCCGCTGCCCGGCGGGTTTCGGCGCCACAACACCCAACGCTGCGGTTGGTGCGGCCGGAGTCTTGCCGCCCACTTCAAAGAAGGTGTAGGACAGCGTGATCGTCGTTACGTCGCGCGGCAACTTGCTGTCAACGATGAAGGCCACGGGCCAAGACTTGGATTCGCCAGGCGCAAGCGTGTACTCGTTGAAGCAGAAACACTCCAATTTATTGAAGTGGGCTGCGGCTTGCTGCGGCGCGTAGCTGGGAATCGCCTGCGCCGCCATGGTGCGGTTTTGAATGTTCTTGAAGTCGTAAACCACCGTGCTCAGCTCGCCAGGGTGAACCTGCATGGAGCGCACCGCAGGCTTGAAGTCCCACGGGCCACGCACATTGGCGTCGAATTCAACGGTGATCGTGCGGCTGCGATCGACCTGTGAATTGACGCTCGCGGCTGCCTTGCGGCTTTCGCCGACTGCCAGCACATTGATGCCCAGCGCATTGCAGATGGCGCGGTACATCGGCACCAGCGCATAGCCGAAGCCAAACATGGCAGCGGCTACCACGAGCAATTTGCCCAGCATGCGGCGGTTGTCAAGGCTCAGCAAGCTGACCTCAAAGCCAGATCATCTTGGCCATGAAGCCAAGACCGAAGACAAAGGCCACAGTCGCCAGGATCAAACCGAGCTTGAGGTTGGCCCTGCGTTGCAGCTCGCTGAGCATGAATTTAGCCAATCACCTTGGTTGCGGTGGCGTCCAGTTTGGGCGGGGTCTCAAAGGTATGCCACGGGGCCGGCGAAGGAATTTCCCACTCCAGGCCTACGGCACCTTCCCAAGGTTTCTGCGGCGCGGGCTCACCTTTGCCGCGCATCATCGGCACCACCACAAACAGGAAGAAGTACACCTGCATGAGGCCAAAACCAAAGGCGCCTACCGATGCCAGCATGTTGAAGTCAGCAAACTGCATCGGGTAGTCGGCGTAGCGGCGTGGCATACCGGCCAAGCCCAGGAAGTGCATCGGGAAGAAGGTGATGTTGAAGAAGATCATCGACAGCCAGAAGTGAATCTTGCCGCGCGTCTCGGAATACATCACGCCCGTCCACTTCGGGCCCCAGTAGTACACACCAGCGAACAGCGCAAACAATGAGCCGGCCACCAGAACGTAGTGGAAGTGTGCGACGACGTAGTAGGTGTCTTGCAATTGGGTGTCGATCGGCGCCATGGCCAAGATCAGGCCGGTGAAGCCGCCCATCGTGAACACAAACAAGAAGCCCACTGACCACAGCATGGGCGTCTCAAAGGTCATCGACCCACGCCACATCGTGGCCAGCCAGTTGAAGATCTTCACGCCCGTGGGCACGGCAATCAACATGGTGGCGTACATGAAGAACAGTTGGCCTGTTACCGGCATGCCGGTGGCATACATGTGGTGCGCCCAGACGATGAACGACAAGATGGCGATCGAGGCCGTGGCATACACCATCGAGGCATAACCGAACAGCTGCTTGCGCGCAAAGGCCGGGATGATGGCGCTGACGATGCCAAAGGCCGGCAAGATCATGATGTACACCTCAGGGTGTCCGAAGAACCAGAAGATGTGCTGGTACATGATCGGGTCACCGCCGCCGGCGGGGTTGAAGAAGCTCGTGCCGAAGTGACGGTCTGTCAGCGTCATCGTGATAGCGCCAGCCAGAACGGGCATCACGGCGATCAGCAGATACGCGGTGATCAGCCAGGTCCAGGCGAACAGCGGCATCTTCATCAGGGTCATGCCGGGCGCGCGCATGTTCAAGATGGTGACGATGATGTTGATCGAGCCCATGATCGAGCTGGCGCCCATGATGTGCATCGCGAAGATGCCGGCGTCCATCGAAGGACCCATTTGCAGCGTCAGCGGCGCGTACAGCGTCCACCCCGCAGCAGGTGCGCCGCCAGGCATGAAAAACGAACCGGCCAGCATGACGGCCGCTGGGATCAGCAGCCAGAAACTCAGGTTGTTCATGCGCGCAAACGCCATGTCAGCCGCGCCAATTTGCAGCGGCAGCATCCAGTTTGCAAAGCCCACGAAGGCCGGCATGATGGCGCCAAACACCATGATCAGGCCATGCATGGTCGTCAGCTGGTTGAACAGCTGCGGGTTGATGAATTGCAGGCCCGGCTGGAACAGCTCGGCCCGAATGCCCAGCGCCAGCACACCGCCGATCATCAACATCGTGAAGCTGAACAACAAGTACATCGTGCCGATGTCTTTGTGGTTGGTGGCAAACAGCCAACGCCGCCAGCCGTGAGGATGGCCGTGGTGGTCGTCGTGACCTGCTGAATGACCGTGACCGTGGCCGTGGTGATCGAGAACTGCACTCATGGTGTTGGCTTCCTAAATTCAGCGGCTTATTTGCGGGCGGCGACAAACTCAGCGGGCTGCACCAGCTTGCCCGTGTTGTTGGTCCACGCGTTTTTTGTATAGGTCATGACCGCAGCCAGCTCGGTATCTGAAAGCTGCTTCCATGCCGGCATGGCGCCATTGGCTGCACCGTTAAGCAAAATTTGAATCTGCTTGGTGGGGTCGTTCAAAACCACTGCGCTGCCGTCCAAAGCCTTAATAGGGCCAGCGCCTTTGCCGTCGGGGCGGTGGCAAGCGGCGCAGTTGGCGTTGTAGATTTTTTCGCCACGAGCGACCAGATCGGCCAGCGCCCAAACCTTGTTGGGATCATCAGCCTTGGCAGCCATCAGCTTCTTCTGGCCGTCAACCCATTGGGTGTACTCAGCCGAAGTCACCACTTTCACGTGGATGGGCATGTAAGCGTGCTCTTTGCCGCAGAGCTCGGCGCACTGGCCGTAGAAATCGCCGGTTTTTTCAGCGCGGAACCAGGTGTCGCGCACAAAGCCCGGAATGGCGTCTTGCTTGACAGCCAAAGACGGCACCATCCAAGCGTGAATCACGTCGTTAGCGGTGGTGATGATGCGGATCTTGCGGTCCACAGGCACCACGAGCGCGTTGTCAACCTTCAGCAGGTAGTTGTCGGTGGGCGGCGGCTTGCCCGAATTGGACATTTCGCGGTGCGCCACGTCCAAGGTCGACAAAAAGCCGATGCCTTCGCCCTCGCCCTTGATGTAGTCGTAACCCCACTTCCACTGCATGCCAGTGGCTTTGATGGTGAGGTCGGCATTGCTGGTGTCTTTTTGCGCAACCACCGTACGGGTGGCCATGGCGCCCATGCCAATCACGATGACAAACGGCACGATCGTCCACGCAATTTCAACGGCCACGCTCTCGTGGAAATTGGCAGCCTTGTGGCCGACCGATTTGCGGTGCTTGAGGATGGAATAGAACATCACCCCGAACACCGCCAAGAAGATGACCGTGATGATGACCATCATGACCACGTGCAGCCAATGAACGTCTGCCGCGATGCGCGTAACCGCAGGGTGCAGGTCCAGCTGGTTAACGGCGGGGCCGCCCGGCAAGTCATTGACCTTGGCCAAGACCATGGCCGGCATCAGGCTCAGCGCCAACAGCGCATGACCAGGGTTGAGAAACCGTTGTAAACGAGGCGAGATAGTCATATGGATGTCTTTTTTCGTCGGAAGGTCCAGCCGAGGCACAGCGGGCGCAATGCACAAATGGGTCGCCGCCCATGTACAAGCGCCCGGCATTCTAGCGGCAACATCAGCATTGGCTTATCGATACGGCTCGTTACGCTTGCGCTTCAAACTGTCGCGCATGTCGTCCAGCGCAATATGGGTCTGCGGCTCCACGCGGTGCACGGGCGGTGCCTTAAAGGCATGGCCGTAGACGAGCTCAAACTCCAGCGTGACCCTTGCAAGCCCAGCTTGTTGAGCATCTTGTTCCATCGCCTTGAGCAAGCGTTCCTGCCAACGCGGCGTGCGCAAACCTGGCTGTCGGGCCAGGCTGAGGTTGGAGCCCAAGGAGCGCAGTTCCTGCAAGGCGGCTCTCGCGCTGCTCCAGGTCAAGCGGACGATTTCTTGGTCCATCACAGGGTCGGCAAAGCCGGCTTCGACCAACTGATCGCCGATGTCGTGCATGTCCACCAGGTCGGCCATGGCCTGGCCAAAAGCTTCGGCGCGGTACAAGCGGCGCAGCGAAGGCAATGAACCCGGTCCAAGCGTGGAAAACATCAGAATGCCGTCCACCGCCAATTGCGCGTGCCACTGCTGCATCAACGCCAAGGGCTCGCAAACGTGGTGCAGCAGCATGTTGGCCCACACCATGTCTGCTGGTGTCTGCGGTGCTGGTTCCTGCGGTTTCGATCTTGTGCCGGGCCACCAACGGCGCCAGCCCGTCGCCGGCTCGACCAGCTGCCCCACCCGCAGGCCGCGTCGTTCGAACTGGGCGCGCGGCAGCGCGGACATCAGGGCCGCCGAACTGCCGCCGGCATGGCTCCACCAATCGATCACGCGTTGGGGCGCTTGCCGCAACAAGACCAGGCGCTCAGCCATACGGCGCGCGGCTTCTTCGTGCAGCCAAGGTGCTGCCGGTGCACTTTCCAAGCGCAGCCGGGTGCGGGCCGCTGCGACGGGGTCGAACGGCCGGACGGACCCGACGCCTGCGCTTGCTGAAGCCATGGCGGGCAGTATATTGAGGCGCATGCGGCCAAACGAAACTCCAGACTCCCTGCCGCCAACCCGACTTCAGCCTTTGCGAACAGGTTTGCGAGGCTGGTTGGCGCAGCGCGCTGGACCGGGGCGCTTCTTAAGGGCATGGCCCGGAACCTGCGAAATTTGCCGCGGCTGGTCGGGCGACAGTTTTTGCAACGCCTGCTTGGCGCTTTTCAGCAGTGCCGTGCCACGCTGCCCGCAGTGCGCCGAGCCGCTTGTGGCCGCCGATGACTCCGCACCCACAGGCCTGCCCTGCCCCGACTGCCGGCGCCAGGAACCGCCCTTCGCCCGCACACGCGTCGCGTTTGATTACGGCTTCCCCTGGGACGGCTTGATCCAAGGTTTGAAATTCTCAAACCGCACCGAATGGGCCAAGCCATTGGGCGATGCTTTGGCGCAGGCCGTGCGGCGGAACATGGCAGCCGAGCGCGCCCGCGGTGTTGCCAGCAGCGAGGTCAGCAACATCGATGCGCTGCTGCCCATGCCGCTGTCCACGCGCCGCCTTGCCGAGCGCGGCTACAACCAAGCGCTGTTGTTGGCGCGCCAGATTGCACGGCGCATGGCATTGCCACTGGACACCACCGCCTTGCAGCGGCCCATAGACGCGCCCCACCAAGTGGACCTGACACGCGAGCAGCGTCTTCAGAACCTGCGCGGTGTGTTCATGCTCAACCCCTCAGCGCGCCAGCGCATCAGCGGGCGGCGGCTGGCTTTGATTGACGATGTCATCACCACCGGCAGTACCGCCGCCGAAGCCAGCCGTGAACTGCTGAGAGCCGGTGCGCGGGACGTCGAAATCTGGGCCGTGGCACGCGCTGCTCGCAGCGCCCCGCGCCTTTGAAACCCTTGCCCTTTGAAGCGTGCATGTTTCACATCGTCTTGGTTCACCCTGAAATTCCACCCAACACGGGAAACGTGATCCGTCTGGCCGCGAACACCGGGTGCAGCCTGCACCTGATTGAGCCCTTGGGGTTTCGCATGGACGACCCGCTGCTGCGCCGCGCGGGTCTGGACTACCACGAGTACGCAACCGTCAAGCGCCACGCCAACTGGGAGGCGTTTTTGGCGGCCGAGCAACCGGCGCCCGAGCTGATCTACGCCTTCACCACGCGCGGGTCTCAAACCTTGCAAACCATCAGCTGGCCAACGGGTGCCTGGATGATTTTTGGGTCGGAAGGCGCGGGCCTGCCGCAGCCGCTGCGCGAGAGCGTACCCAGCCAACGGCGCGTGCGCCTGCCCATGCGCGCCGGGCAGCGCAGCTTGAATCTGAGCAACGCGGTTGCGGTGGCCGTTTTCGAAGCCTGGCGGCAGCACGGTTTCCAAGGTGGCGGGTAGGGCCACGCGCACCGGAGTTGCCTACTTCAGTTGTGTGCCTGGACTTTCAGCGCTAAGGCATCACAACGATCGCCACCGTCGGCTTCATCAAGGTCATCACTTTTTTTACCACTCGGTGGTGGCCTCGCGCAACATCAGGCGCGCCAGAGCCTGCTGGGGTGTCCAGCGCTGCTCCAGCACTTCAACCACAGCAGCTGTGATGGGCATGTCCACGCCCAGGTGTTGTGCGCGCGCCAACACCGTGTGGGCGCTGTAGACGCCTTCCGCGACATGCCCCAGATCGTCCAGCACCTGCGCCAGCGACCGTCCAGCGGCCAAACCCAGGCCCACGCGCCGGTTGCGGGACAAAGCACCCGTGGCTGTGAGCACCAAATCGCCCAGGCCCGACAGACCCATGAAGGTGGTGGGCTGGGCACCCAGCGCGACACCCAGGCGCGTCATTTCCGCCAGGCCCCGTGTGATGAGCGCCGCACGTGCGTTCAGGCCGGGAACGGGTGTCAAGTTGCGGCCTGTGGCACCGGTCGCAGGGTACTGAGCCTGCTCGCCCAGGCCGTCCAAAATGCCCGTGGCGATGGCCAAGACGTTTTTGACCGCACCGCCCACTTCCACGCCCACAGGGTCGCTCGAGCGGTATACACGCAAGGTGTCACCATGGAAGGCCGCTATGGCTTTGTCCAGGAGAGCCGTGCTCTCGCTGGCAGCCACCAGCGCGGTGGGTTGGCCGTGCGCCACTTCGATAGCAAAACTGGGGCCGGACAGCACACCTGCGGGCGCGCCCGGCCGTTCGGCGCGCGCCAGCTCGTGGCCCAGGGCGCCCGTGTTGGCTTCAAAACCCTTGCACAACCACAGCGCGGGCAGGCTCGGCGGCAGCCGGCGCAGCGTCTCGCGAAGCGCGCTCATGGGCGTGGCCACCACGCACAGGCCGCCGTCGCTGCCCTGATCGCCGTGGTCGCCCTTCCGGTTGCCTTGCCGGTCGTCGCCACCCGCTGCGTGCGCCAGCGCGCTGGACAGGTCGGCCGTCACGCGCAAGTGCGCTGGCAGCGTTACACCAGGAAGGTAACGGCTGTTTTGCCGGCTCGCGATCATCTCGCTGGCTTGCGCGGTGTTGCGTGCCCACAAGACCACGTCTTGTGTATGCGCGGCGCTGCAAGCCAAGGCCGTGCCCCAGGCGCCAGCCCCGAGCACGGTGATCTTCATGGTGTCATGGCCGGTGCGGCGGTCTCGGCGCTGGGGCGGCGGTCAGCCCACGCTCAGTTGGCGTTGGTAATGATGCGCGAGCCGCCATTGGCCTGGTCGGCCTGGGCTTGCTGCTGCGCTTCAAACATGGCCTGGAAGTTCACTTCCGTCAGCAGAATCGGCGGGAAACCGGCTCGGGTGCAAACGTCCGACACGATGGCACGCAGGTAGGGGTAAATCATCTGCGGGCACACGATGCTGACGATGCCTTGCATCTGGTCCTGCGGCACATTGCGAATCTCGAAAATGCCGGCCTGCTTGGCTTCCACCAAAAACAGGGTTTGGTCTTTGACCTTGGTGGTGACGGTAGCCGTCACGCACACTTCAACCAAGCCGTCCTGAATGGGCTCGGCGCTCATGCCCAGGTTGATGTCCACTTGCGGCTGGGTCTGGTCCAGCAGAATTTGCGGTGAATTGGGCTGCTCCAGCGACAAATCTTTCAGGTAGATGCGCTGAATCTGGAAAACGGGGTTGTTGTCGGTATCGGCCATGGTGGTCCGCCTGCGGCGGTCGGTGTAGGGGGTAAAGCTGGCGCAGCCGATGTGGCCGCGCAGGGCAGCCGGGCATTATGTCCGCGCACCGGGCGCGGACAGTCGCGCAAATTGGGCGGATTCAGCCCAGCAAGGGCAAAAGGCCGCCGCGCTGGTCCAAAGCGATCAGGTCGTCGCAGCCGCCCACGTGGGTATCGCCAATGAAGATTTGCGGCACCGTGCGCCGGCCTGTAACTTCCATCATGTGGTCACGCGCGACGGGGTCCAGGTCGATGCGAACTTCTTCGATTTGCTCAACACCACGCTGTTTGAGCAAGGCCTTGGCCCGCTGGCAATACGGGCAGACCTGTGTGGTGTACATCTTCACGGCGTTCATTCAAGCCCCCTTCTTTTCAATGGGCAGGTTGGCTTCGCGCCAGGCGTTGTTGCCGCCCGTGACCACCACCGCTTGCTCGTAACCCAGCTTCTTCAGCTTCGCGGCGGCGCCTTTGCTGCGTGTGCCCGTTGCGCACATCACCAGCAGGGGCAGGGCCTTGTTGCTGGGCAAGTCCTTGGACGACTCCAGCGAGGCCAGGGGGATGTTGCGCGCGCCCACGGCGTGGCCGGCAGCAAATTCGGCTGGCTCGCAGACATCGATCAAAACGCCCTTTTCGCGGTTGATCAAACGCACCGCCTCGCTCGTGCCCACACCCGAGGCGGTGGCGCCCAAAAGCTGTGGCGCGACCAACATGCCGCCCGAAACCAGGGCCAGCACAATCAACATCCAGTTTTCAATCAAAAAGCTCACAGGGGCCGCCGGCAGGAGTTGCAAACGGGGGATTATAAAATTTCGGGTTTGCCCTGATGCTTGTGGTCTTTTCACCGAGCCCTTTTCACCATGTACGAACTCGTCCTCATCCGCCACGGCGAATCCACCTGGAACCTTGAAAACCGCTTCACGGGCTGGACCGATGTGGGCCTGACTGAGACCGGCGTGGCCCAGGCGCGCGAAGCGGGGCGCCTGCTCAAAGAAGCGGGCTACGAGTTTGATGTGGCCTACACGTCAGTACTCAAACGCGCCATCTGGACCCTGTGGCATTGCCTGGACACGATGGACCGCACCTGGCTGCCTGTTGTCAAAGATTGGCGGCTCAACGAGCGCCACTACGGCGGGCTACAAGGGCTGAACAAGGCCGACATGGCCAAACAATATGGCGACGCGCAGGTGCTGGTTTGGCGCCGCAGCTACGACACGCCACCGCCGCCGCTGGAGGCCAACGACCCACGCAGCGAACGAAAAGACCTGCGCTACGCTGCCCTGGATCCGGCCCAAGTGCCTTTGACCGAGTGCCTGAAAGACACCGTTGCCCGGGTGCTGCCCTTCTGGAACCAGGAGCTGGCCCCGGCCATCCGCAGCGGCAAACGGCTGGTGGTTGCCGCGCACGGCAACAGCATCCGCGCGCTGGTGAAATACCTCGACGGCATCTCTGACAACGACATCGTCAGTCTGAACATCCCCAACGGCATCCCGTTGGTCTACACCTTGGATGCCCAGCTCAAACCCATCAGCAAACGCTACTTGGGTGACGCTGAAGCGGCGGCCAAAGCGGCAGCGGCGGTAGCCAACCAGGGCAAAGCTTGAGGCTTGAAGGAGCGGCTGGCGGCTTCAGGCCTGAAGCGCGTCTTGAATCAATTCGCGCAGATGTTCGGCCAGGGCGCGCCGGTCGGCATGGCTGGTGCCCACGGCGGGCAGTACACACAGCTTGACCACCAACTGATCTGCGCAGGCAACCTTCCACAGGCTTTGAGCCAAGGTGGTTTCGCCAACAAACTGCGCCGCAACGCTGACCTGATGCTGCGCATCGCTGTAGCGCAAGGCCACCGGCTGAATGGGCACTTCGGTTGAGATAGCGGCCTGCAGCAGGTTGGCGTGAAAAGGCAGCAGCGTGTGCCCATCCGCCGTGGTGCCTTCCGGAAAAACGGCCACCACCTGGCCACTGGCCAAGGCTTCGGCCATTTGGTGGACCACGCGCATGGCATCGCGCCGCTTTTCGCGGTGGATGTAGAGCGTGCCGCCGGCATCCACCAGCCGGCCCAGCATCGGCCAGGTTTGCACATCGGCCTTGGACACAAACCGGGCCTTCGGGTACAGGGCGTGGATGGCCATGATGTCCAGCCAGGAAATGTGGTTGGCCACCACCAGTTGTGCGCCAGCGCGAAACTGCCCTTCGACTTGCAGCGTGACGCCCAGCATGCGCAGCAGGCCTTGTGACCACCATTGCACACGCGCCTGGCGCCGGGCTTCGTCATGCTTGGGCAAGAACCACAGCACCACAGCCAGGCCATGAAGTGCATGCAAGGTCGCACGCAACAGGCGCCAGCAAGCCAGAAGTGAACGCACTGCGAGGATGGCCCGGCCGTTAAGTGACGAACCGCTGCTCAGGCCGCGTGGTAGGCCAGCGTGCCGGCTACCACCGTCGCGCGAACGCGGCCGGGCAAAACCGTGCCCGAAATTTCGAATTCAAACGGCGAATGTTTGCCTTGGCTGTGCAGCGCGGCGGGTGTCACCGTCCACTCGGTCTTTGGGTCGAAGACACAGAGGTCAGCCACGCCGCCCACCACCAATCGCCCAGCGCTGGCCTCCAGCGACCCCAAGGCCGAGCCCAGCACGCGCACCGGACCTTGCGTCACGACGGCCAGCGCGCGGCGCAGCGGCACGCCATCCGCCTGCGCCCATTTCAGCGCCAGGCTCAGCAGCAGTTCCAGGCCCGTAGCGCCGGGCACGGCCTCAGCAAAAGGCAAGGCTTTTTCGTCGGTGCCCACCGGCATGTGGTCACTCACCAGTGCATCGAGTGTGCCGTCGGCCAAGCCCGCACGCAAGGCCGCGCGGTCGCGTTGCTGGCGCAGCGGCGGCGTCAGACGCATCGCTGGGTTGAAATAGCCGATATCGGCATCGATCAGATGCAGTGAGTTGATACTTACATCCGCCGAAATCGGCAGCCCTTCAGCCTTGGCTGCGCGCAGGATGCCCACACCCGCAGCACTGGACAAGCGGCAGAAATGCACCTTGGCGCCGGTGGCGCGCACCAGCTCCAATACAGTGTGCAGGGCCACGGTCTCTGCCGCCGTCGGCACGCCCGCCAGACCCAAGCGCGTGGCCACCGGCCCGCTGGCTGCAACACCACCGCCCAGCCAGCGGTCTTGTGGCCGCAGCCAAACGGTGTAGTCGTAGGTGGCGGCGTACTGCAGCGCGCGCTGCAAGACCAGGGTGTCGGTCAGCGCCACTTCGGCTTGCGAAAAGCCAACACAACCGGCATCCGTGAGCGCGCTCATTTCGGTCAGCGTCTGCCCTTGCAGGCCACGCGTCAGCGCACCCAGCGGAAACAGCCTGCAGCGGCTCAGCTTGCGCGCGCGCGTCTTGAGCATCTCCACCAAGCCGGGTTCATCGAGCACCGGGTCGGTGTCTGGCGGACATACCAAGCTGGTCACGCCACCGGCCGCTGCGGCGCGCAGCTCGCTTTCGAGCAGGCCTTCATGCTCCATGCCGGGCTCGCGCAGCCGCGCTGCCAAGTCCACCAAGCCGGGCATCACGGTGCAGCCTTGGGCGTCAATCACGCGGTCGGGCTCAAAGCCTGCCGGCACTTCGCCCAGAGCCAAGATGCGACCAGCAGCAATCGCCACATCACCGGCTTCGTCACGACCCGACGCCGGGTCGATCAGGCGGCCGCCGCGAATCAGAATTTTGCTGCTGGCTGTCATGCTTCGTTGCCCGCGATGATGGACATCACCGCCATGCGCACCGCGATGCCAAAGGTGACCTGCGGCAGGATCACGCTGTGGGCGCCGTCGGCCACGGCCGAGTCAATTTCGACGCCGCGGTTGATAGGCCCTGGGTGCATGACGATGGCGTCGGGTTTGGCCTTGGCCAGCTTGTCGGGCGTGAGGCCGAAGTTCTTGAAAAACTCGGCCGCGCTGGGCAGCATGGCACCGGTCATGCGTTCGTTTTGCAAGCGCAGCATGATGATGACGTCGGCGTCACGGATGCCCTCCTCCATGTCGTTGCACACGCGCACGCCCATCTCGCGCAAGTCCCCGGGCACCAAGGTGCGCGGGCCGACGGCGCGAATTTCCGGCACGCCCAGCGTGGTCAGCGCGTGGATGTCGCTGCGCGCGACGCGTGAGTGCACGATGTCGCCCACGATGGCCACGGTGAGCTGCGTGAAGTCTTTCTTGAAATGCCGGATGGTGTACATGTCCAGCAGGCCCTGCGTGGGGTGCGCGTGGCGGCCATCGCCGGCATTGACCACGTGCACGTGCGGCGCGCAGTGCTGGGCAATCAGGTAAGGCGCGCCGCTTTCGCCGTGACGCACTACAAACATGTCGGCGTGCATGGCTGACAGGTTGGCAATGGTGTCGAGCAGGGTTTCACCCTTGGCGGTGGACGAGCGCGCAATGTCAAGGTTGATGACGTCCGCGCTCAGGCGCTTGGCTGCAATCTCGAACGTGGTGCGGGTGCGGGTGCTGTTCTCGAAAAACAGGTTGAAGACGCTTTTGCCGCGCAGCAAAGGCACTTTTTTGACCTCGCGGTCGTTCACGCTGAGAAAGGTGCCGGCGGTGTCCAGAATTTGCGTCAACGTCGCCTTGGGCAGGCCTTCAATCGACAGCAAGTGAATCAGCTCGCCGTTTTTATTGAGCTGGGGGTTACGGCGCGACAGCATGGGCTCAGGCTTTGTCTTTGACGGCGAAGGTGAAACGGCCCGAATCGTCGCGGTCCAGGCTCAAGCGTTGGTCTGCGGCGAGCGCGATGCGGGCCGGTGCCACTGCGGCTTCAATGGGCATTTCACGCCCACCCCGGTCCACCAGTACCGCCAGCGTGACACTGGCCGGGCGCCCAAAATCAAACAACTCATTGATCACAGCCCGGATGGTACGGCCCGTGAAGAGCACGTCGTCCACCAGCACGATGTGGCGGCCGTCAATCGAAAATGGCAACTGGGTGGCATCTTTGCCCGCCGCCAAGCCGCGCGAGCCAAAGTCGTCGCGGTGCAAGGTGCTGGAAATGACACCGTGGCTGCCGGGCAAACCCAGGTCGCGCTGCAAGCGTTCAGCCAGCCAGGCACCGCCCGACCAGATGCCGACCAACACTGCATCAGGGCGCTGCGGCAACAGCTCTTGAACGCCGCGCCGCAAGCCAGCGTAGAGGTTTTCAGCATCAAGGTGGAGCATGGTGGCAAAGGCTCATTGGGTCACGGGTCGGTCGGTGCGGATGCAGAAAGTGCTGCCGTGCGGGCTGCATTGAAAAACTGCTCCAGGATGATCGCTGCCGCAGCCGCGTCGGCATCTGGTGCGCCTTGCGACAGGGCTTCGGTGGTGGTGTAGCGTTCGTCCACTTCATGCACGGGCAGCTTGAAGCGGCCGTGCAGTTGGCGGGCAAAACGTTGGGCACGGTGCGTATTGTCGTGTGCAGCACCATCCGGGTGGAACGGTACGCCGACCACCAAGGCGTCGGGTTGCCACTGCGCGATCAGCTTGCCAATGGCGGCCCAGCGCGCGTCGCCTTCAACGGCCAAGGTTTTCAGCGGCTGCGCTGCGAAGAGTAAATCGTTGCCCGATGCGACGCCCACACGGCGCAGGCCGAAGTCAAACGCCAGGAACTGCTGCGGCCGCACAAAAAAACTCAAGCATGCCCGGCTTCTTGCGACAGCATGCGCGGGTCGATGCCCAGCAATTGAAAGGCGCGCTCGTAGCGCTTCTCAACAGGCGTATCAAAAATGACGGCGGGGTCGGCGTCTACCGTGAGCCAGCCATTGCGGCCCAACTCGTTTTCCAACTGGCCGGCGCTCCAGCCGGCATAACCCAGCATGACCAGCACTTTGGCTGGGCCTGTACCTTGGGCAATGGCTTCCAGCACGTCTTTGCTGGTGGTCATTTCAAGGTCGGCGCCTGGGATGACCAGCGTGGACGCGTAGGGCCGTTCGGTCTCTTCTCCGGCCCACTTGGGGTGCAGCACAAAACCACGCTCGGTTTGCACGGGCCCGCCGTAATAAACCGGCTGTTCAGCCAGCTCGGTGTGCTCCAGCGTGATTTCGATCTTCTCAAACAGGCTTTTGAGCTTGATGTCTATGGGCTTGTTGATAACCAGACCCAGAGCGCCCTTGGGCGTGTGCTCGCACAGGTAGATCACACTGCCTTCGAAGTTCTCATCGCCCATGCCTGGCATGGCGATCAAAAACTGATTGGTCAGGTTGATGGACGAGATTGACGTGTCCGAGCTCATTGAGCAAATTCTAAGCCGCTGCCCAGGCCGTATATTCAGTGAACAACCAGTACCCCAAGAATATGCACACACCTTCCACCGCCAAGCAACCGGGCCTGGCCAAGGGTGCCAAAGGCCTGCCGCGCGCGCTGGTGTGGCTGCGTCGAGACCTGCGCGTGGACGACCATGCGGCCCTGCACCACGCGCTGCACAGCAGCCAGAAAGTTTGGGTGGCCTTCGTATTTGACACGGCCATCCTCGACACGCTACCGCGCGCAGACCGCCGTGTGGAATTCATTCGCGACAGCCTGGTGGCCTTGAACGCCGAGCTTCACGCCCTGGCCGCGCGAGCCGGCGCTGACGGTGCCGAAGGTGTGGGCTTGATCGTGCGGCACGGCAACGCGGTGCAGATGCTGCCCGCACTGGCCAGTGAATTGGGTGTGCAAGCCGTTTTTGCCAGCCACGACGACGACCCCTATGCCTTGACGCGCGACCGCGCGGTACGCGGCACGCTGGCCGGGCTGGGCATCGCCTTTCACACCGGTAAAGACCAAGTGGTGTTTGAACGCGCCGAGGTGCTGACGGCCAGCGGCACCCCGTACGGCGTCTTCACGCCCTACAAAAACGCCTGGCTCAAACGCCTGCAATCAGAGGGCCTGCCCGACTACCCTGTGGCCTCTCTCGCAGGCGCCTTGGCACCATTGCCACCGGCCTTGAAAGCCAGCGTGCCCAGCCTGGCGGATCTGGGTTTCGAACCCACCAATCTGCACCAACTGCGCATGCCGGTTGGCCCGGCCGGCGCGCGCGAGTTGCTGGCCGAGTTCCTGCGCGACCGTATCGACCGCTACGACGAGACGCGCGACTTTCCGGCTGTCAAAGGACCAAGCTATCTCAGCACCCACTTGCGCTTTGGCGCCGTGTCCATTCGCCACTTGGTTCGCGAGGCCTGGCAACGCATGCAGGCTGGCTCGCGCGGCGCTGAAATCTGGCTCTCCGAATTGATCTGGCGCGACTTCTACCACCAGGTTTTGCACCACCACCCGCACGTGGTGGGCCACGCCTATCGGCCGGAGTACAACCGCATCGTGTGGGAGAAGGGCCGCACTGCCGATGCGCTGTTCGCCGCCTGGTGCGAGGGGCAAACGGGCTACCCGCTGGTTGACGCGGCGATGGCCCAGCTCAACCAGACGGGCTACATGCACAACCGCCTGCGCATGGCGGTGGCCAGCTTCTTGACCAAAGACTTGGGCATCGATTGGCGCCGTGGCGAGCACTACTTCGCCATCCATCTCAACGACTTTGACCTCGCGGCCAATAACGGCGGCTGGCAGTGGGCGGCCTCAACCGGCTGCGACGCGCAGCCCTACTTCCGCATCTTCAACCCCGTGAGCCAAAGCCGCAAATTTGACGCCAGCGGCAAATTCATTCGCCGCTATTTGCCTCAACTGGCTGCACTGCCTGACGACTTGATTCATGCGCCGTGGGAAGCCAAGCCCATCGACCTGCAAGCCGCCAGCGTGCAACTGGGCAGCAACTACCCGCTGCCCATCGTCGACCACGCGCAGGCACGCGAAAAGACTTTGGCACGCTACGCCGTCGTCAAATCGGCTTGAGTTTTTGACCGGGCCGCAGCCGCTGCAAACGCTGCACCAGCTGGTCCACCAAGACAAACAGCACCGGAATGACCAGCAGGCTCAAGAAGGTCGACGTGATGAGCCCGCCAATCACCACGATGGCCATGGGCGCGCGGAAGCTGGGATCCACACCCCAACCCAGCGCAACCGGCATCATGCCGGCGCCCATGGCTATGGTGGTCATCACGATGGGCCGCGCGCGCTTGCGGCAGGCATCCAGCAGCGCATCGGTGCGTGATAAGCCGTGATCGCGCTGGGCCATAACGGCATATTCAATAAGCAGGATCGAGTTTTTGGTGGCAATGCCCATCAGCATGATGAGGCCGATCATTGACGGCATCGACAAATACTGCTGCGTGACAAACAGCGCCAACATGGCGCCGGGAATGGCCAGCACCAAGGCGCCCAGAATGGTGATTGGCTGCACCCAGGCATGGAACAGCAGCACCAGCACGATGTAGATGCACAGCACGCCCGTCAGGATCGCCAGCAAGAAACTCTGCGCCAGCTCGGAGAAGGCTTCAGCATCACCCACCGTGGTTTGAATGACGCCAGGCGGCAGGTTCTGCACGCTGGGCAGGGCGCGCGCCGCTTCGTCCACCACACCCAAGGCCTGGCCGTTGAGTTCCACTTCAAAGTTGATGTTGCGCAGCCGGTCGTAACGGTCAATCTCGGCTGGGCCGCTTTCGATGCTCAAAGTGGCCACGTTGCCCAAAGGCACCGGGCCCCTTGCGCCGGGTACAGGCAGGCGCGACAACAAATCAAGATCGGCGCGCGCGCCGGCTGGCAGGCGCACGACCACCGGCACCTGGCGCTGGCTCAAATTGAGCTTGGCCAGGGCTTGCTCATAGTCACCCGAGGTGGCGATGCGCAGGGTGTCGGCGATGGCCGTTGACGTGACACCCAGATCGGCGGCGCGAGCGAAGTCGGGCCGCACGATGAGCTCGGGCCGCACCAGGCTGGAGCTGGAGGTGACGTTGCCGATACCAGGAATGGTTCGCAACTCTTGTTCCAGCTTGCGGCCATGATCGGCCAGCACGCGGCCGTCTTCACCCGCCAACACCAACACGTACTTTTCGCTGGAGCCGCCAAAACCGACCTTGGTGCGCGCACCTGGAATCTGCGACACGGCATCGCGCAGTTGTCCTTCGATGTCTTGTTTGGTCAAGCCGGGTCGCTGCTGCCGCGGCGTGAGGTTCAAGGTCAGGGTTGCCTTGCGCACGTCAGCGGCACCGCTGGGCGCAAAGGGGTCGGACCCCGTGGCACCGCCGCCCACCGCCGTGTAGACCAGCTTGACATGCGGGTTGGCTTGCACCTGTTTGCGCGCTTGCTCCGCCGCCTCAAACGTTTCAGTGAAGGTGGCGCCGGGAGGCAAGTTGACAATCACCTGGGTTTGGTTGAGGTCATCCGGCGGCATGAAGGCGCCCGGCACTTTGCCCAGCGCCACGGGCAGCAAGGCCAGCACGCAAAAAACCAGTGTCAGCGCCAAGGTCACCCAAGGGCGGCGCAGGCACCAGGCGGCCCAGCCCATGTACAACTCCACCCAGCGGGCTTCGTGGTGCTGCCCGCGCGGCGGCCGCAACACATAGGCCGCCATCATGGGTGTGAGCATGCGCGCCACCACCAAGGAGAAAAACACGGCCAACGCGGCTGTCCAACCGAACTGCACAAAAAACTTGCCTGGAACGCCGCTCATGAATGCGGTGGGTAGAAAAACGGATATCAAGGTCAGGCTGGTCGCAATCACGGCCAGGCCAATTTCGTCGGCGGCTTCGGTGGCAGCCTGCAAAGGCGGCTTGCCCATGCGTTGGTGGCGCACGATGTTTTCGATTTCAACGATCGCGTCGTCCACCAGGATGCCCACCACCAGAGACAACGACAAGAGCGTGACGACGTTGATGCTGAAGCCGCCCCAGTACATGGCCGCAAAGGTGGGAATGACCGACAGCGGCAATGCCGTTGCGGAAACAAAGGTGGCTCGCCAGTCACGCAAAAACAGCCACACCACCAACACCGCGAGCAGTGCGCCTTCGTACAACAAGGTCATGGAGCCATCGAAATTTTCTTCAACCGGGTCCACAAAGTTGAAGGCTTCGGTGAAGGTGACTTCCGGGTGCGCTGCGCGCAAGCTCTCAAGCTGCTTGCGCACACCTTGCGCCACTTCAATTTCGCCTGCGCCCAGTGAGCGCACGATCTCGAAACCCACCACCGGCTGGCCATTCAGCAGCGCCGCGCTGCGCCGCTCGGCCACCGTGTCGCTCACCGTGGCGATTTGATTCAAGCGCACACGCCGGCCATCAGACAAGGCAATGTCCAAGGCACCCAATTCGGCCGCGGTGCCCACGGTGGCGATGGTGCGCACGGCTTGCTCAGCGCCGCCCACATCCGCCCGCCCGCCCCCGGCGTCTTGTTGAACCTGACGCAGCTGGCGCGAGATATCCGCAGCCGTGACGTTCAGCGCCAGCAAGCGCGTGGGGTCCAGCGCCACCCGCACCTCGCGCGTGACACCGCCTACGCGGCTGACCGCGCCCACGCCGCGCACCGCCAACAGGCTCTTGGTGATCTGGTTGTCGACAAACCAGGACAGCGCCTCGTCATCCATGCGCGCACTGGCGACCGTGTAGGTGAGGATGGGCGCGCCCGACAGATTCATCTTGGAAATGATGGGGTCGCGCAAATCGCCGGGCAGGTCGCTGCGCACGCGCGAGACGGCATCGCGCACGTCGTCCACCGCCGCCTGCGTGGGTTTTTCCAGCCGGAATTCGGTGGTCACGGTGACCGTGCCGTCTTGCACTTTGGTGTAGATGTGTTTAACACCCTGCAGCGTGGCGATGGAGTTCTCCAGCTTGCGCGCCACTTCGGTTTCCAGCTGCGCGGGCGAGGCGCCCGGCAGGCTGGCTGTCACGCTGACGGTGGGCAGGTCGATGTCTGGAAAGTTCTGCACTTTCATCGTGCGAAAGCCGTACAGGCCCGCCAGCGTGAGCACGATGAACAGCATCACGGCCGGCACCGGGTTGCGAATGCACCAAGCAGAAACATTGAAGTTCATGTCAGTGCCACTCACGGCTTGGCCGGTACCACACGCACCAGATCGCCGTCGGCCAAAAAGCCGCCGCCTGATGCCACCACCCGCGCGCCTGCGGCCAGGCCCGAGGCAATTTCAATGCGATCGCCCTGGCGGCGCCCCACGCTCACTTTTTGTTGAAGCACGCGGTTGTCAGCGCCCACAGTGAACACATAACTGAAGCCGTCGCGCAGCACCACCGCACTTTGCGGCAGTGTCAAGCCTTGGCGCTGCGCCAGTTCAAATTCACCGCGCGCAAACATGCCTGGCTTGGCGGTGCCGGCTGCCAGCAAGTCAACATACACGATGCCGTTGCGTGTGGCGGCGTCCACCGTGGGTGCAACCATGCGCACGCGGCCCGCAACGGCGCCGCCGCCCGGTGGTTGCACGGTGACGGCCATACCGGGTTTGACACTCACCAAATCAGCAGACGGCAGTTCAGCGCGCCACTCCAGCCGGCCTTTTCGAATCAGTCGGAAAAGCTCCTGCCCGGCCGGCATAACGGCACCCAGCGTGGCCTGGCGCGCGGAGATGACGCCGTCGTCTGGCGCCAGCACGGCCGTCTGGCGCAAGCGCAACTCAAACAGCCGCACGTTGGCTCGTTGTGCATCCACGCGCGACTGCGCTACCCGTTCGGCGGTCAGCCGTTCTTGAATTTGCTGCGTGCTCAGCACACCGGTGGGCTGCAAATCGCGCGCGCGTTGTGCATTGGCGGCAGCCTCGGTCAAAGAGGCTTCGGCCTGTGCGGCGGCAGCTTGCGCTTGAGCCAGATCTGCTTGCGGCGTCTCAGTGGCGAACAGCGCAAGCACCTGGCCCTTGCGGACGCTGTCGCCCACTTGGGCGCGAACCTCGGCCAGACGAAGGCCTTGAACTTCAGACCCGATGATGGCCTCCTGCCAGGCAGCCACACTGCCATTGGCCTGCAAGCGCTCGGCCCATGCCGATGCCGCTGGCTGCACCACCTGCACGCTCAACGCCGGGCGTGCAGCAGAAGCTGCAGCGGCAGCGCTCTGTGGCGCGTCCGCCGCTCCTGCCGTGGGCACCAGCAAGGTGCCCATCAGACAGCCCATAAGACAGCCCAGCACGCCGCGCATCCAAGGAGACCAACGGATCTTGTGGGTCGTCGTACGGCACTGCATCACTTCTCCTCGTGCGCGGGCGCCAAGTTGGCGGCGCGCTGCTTCCATTGTTTTGGGGATAGCCAAAAGCATACGGGAATCTCTGAGCCTGGCCTGGCCTGGGGCCATGCAAGTCTCGAGCCCACCGCCATTCAAACTGCTGAAAGTGGCACCGCCGCTGGGGCCAAAGCAGGCTGCGCGGCACCGGCATACGGAGCTGCCGTATACGCAGCCACCGCAGCCAGCAACTCCTCTTCGCCGTAGGGCTTGCCGAGGTAGTGCTCGACACCCAGTTCGCGCGCCACGTCGCGATGCTTTTGCGCAATGCGCGAGCTGATCATGATGACCGGCAACCGGGCCCAAGCCGCGCTGCCGCGCAAGCGCCGGACAAACTCGAAGCCGTCCATGCGGGGCATCTCGATGTCACTGAGCACCACGGCGGGCACTTCGTCAACCAGGCGTTCCAGCGCGTCCTGGCCGTCTTTGGCCAGCGTCACACGGTAACCTTCACGCAGAAGCAGCCGCTGGGTGACGCGCCGTACGGTGAGTGAGTCGTCCACCACCAGCACCAGCGGCGCCAGCGGAGCTTGTGGCCGCTCGGCCACCAAGGGCGTACCGGGTGGGCACTGCAGCGCAAGAGCCTGCACGCGGCGCCGGCAATCAGCGCCGTAACACGCGGCCAAAGCCACTGGGTTGTAGATGGCCGTCACCAAGCCTGTGGGCAGCACGCTCATGCCGGCCAGTCCCGGCAAACGCGACAGCTGCGGTCCCAAATGTTTGACCACCACTTCGTGGTCGCCTACCACCTCGTCCACATGCACAGCCACGCGCTGCGCTGCGCTGCGCACAAAAACGATGGGCGACGAACCCGAAACGCAGGCCCCCACGGCATCACCGCCCAGCAAGGATGCCAAGCCAAACATGGGCACCTGCTCGCCCGCCAGCGCCACCGTGCCTTCACGGTAGGCAGCCTCCACGGCCTGCGCGGTTTCGGTGCGAACGGTTTCAACCAGGTTGGCTGGCACGGCCACTTGAAGGTCGCCGCTGCGCAACATCAGCACTTGCGTGACGGCCGTGGTCAAAGGCAAAACGAGGCACACGCTCATGCCCCCGCCCGCTGTCGAGGTGAGCTGGATGCGCCCGCCCAAGGCCAGCACTTCCGAGCGCACCACGTCCATGCCGACGCCGCGCCCCGCAATTTCAGACAATTGGTTGGCGGTGCTCAAGCCCGGCGCAAAGATCAGCTCAGCAACGGCTTGGTCGCTGGTGTTGCCATCGGCGGGCAAAAGGCCTTGCGCCAACGCGCGGGCGCGCAGCGCACCGAGGTCAAGCCCGGCGCCGTCGTCGCGCAGCTCAATCGTCACTTCGTTGCCTTCGGGCTGCAGGCGAATTTCGATCAAGCCGGTCGCGTTTTTGCCGGCGGCCACGCGCTGCGCCGGCAACTCGATGCCGTGGGCCAGGCTGTTACGCAGCAGGTGTTCAAAAGGCGCCGTCATGCGTTCCAACACACCGCGGTCCAACTCGATGGCGCCGCCAACGATGTCCAGACGCACCTGTTTGCCGGTGTCCTTCGCGCCTTGGCGCACCACGCGGTAAAGCCGCTCGGCCAGCGATTCAAACTCCACCATGCGCGTGCGCATCAGGTCGTCCTGCATGGCGCGCAGCAAGCGGCCCTGCATGGCCAATTGGTCTTCGCCCGACTGCAGCGCACGTTGCAGGCTGCGCTGCACCGTGGCCACGTCGTTCACCGACTCGGCCATCATGCGCGTGAGCTCTTGCACCCGCGTGTAGCGGTCCATTTCGAGCGGATCGAAATCAACAGCAGCAGCCTTCGCGGCTTCGCGGCGCGAGCTGATTTGCGACTCAGACTGCACTTCGACATCACGCAACTGACGGCGCAGCCGGTCCAAGTTGTCGTTCAGGTCGGCCAGGCTGGTTTTGACTTGCGCGAGGTCTGCTTCCAAGCGCGCGCGCGCCATGCTGGTTTCGCCCGCTTGGTTAACCAAGCGGTCCAGCAGCGCTGCTTGCACACGCACGGCACCCAGCGCGACCGGCGCAGGCGTTGGCTCAGCGGGTCGCGCGGGTTCGGCATGCGCCGTGAAACTTGACCAATCGATGCCGGTGGCGGATGCGGACGCGGAGGCAGCCGCGGCAAGGCCTGCACCCGCGCTCACCAGGGCGGGCCGGACCGGCGCCCAGTCCACTTTTGCTGGCGCGGTCGACGCAGGGCCAGGCGCCTCGACGCCAGCGGCCAGCGCCGCAGCCTGCGTTTCGGGATGATCTAGGGCCTTGGCCTGGGCCTCCAGCCGCTCACGCAGGTCGGCAAAGGCGGTTTCGAGCTCGTCCGCGCGCCAGGTCAAAGGCTCGATTTGCGTCGCTGCCAAGCCGGTGCAGTCCATCAAGCCCTGCACCGCTGTTTCCAGGCGGTGCGCCATCTCGCCCTGGCGCATGGCGCCCACCAAGCGTGCAGCGCCTTTGTAAGTGTGCAGCGTGCGCATGCAGGCCGCTGCGCAGGCGCGGTCTTGCGGCTTGGCTTGCCAATCTCGAAAGCGGTGCTGCAGTTGCGGCAGCAGTTCGACGGCCTCTTCGACAAAATTGGCAAACAGTTCTGCATCGACGGCGTCTTCGACGTCGATGTCATCGTCCGGGTGCACCACCCGGCTCAGGACCGGCAGCTCGTTTGCAAACGCTGGCTTGGGCGAATCTTTGGGCAAGGCTTGCACCAGCGGCTGCGGCTGGTGCGCGTCGAGCTCGGCCACCAGGCCTTGCGCAGGCAACTCCAGAAAGCCCGCGGCAAACTGGTGCAACAAGCGCCGAATGTCGTCATTGGCGCGCGCAAACAGTTGGGGCTCGCCCGGGCTGACATGGCCTGCCTCGTTGCTACGTCCAATGGCGTGCTCCAGCGCGCGCGCCAGCGTGGCCAACTCCGCGTGACCCACCGCTGCTGAACTGCCGGCCAGCGAGTGAGCCAAGGCCTCAATGGCCTCGCCAGGGGTGGATTGCGGCTCAAGCTGCGGCTCGTGAGCCCACTCGGCCAACTGGGTTGAGAGCTGCCGTGCGAGCTCATCGGCCTCGTTGAGAAAGATGTTGAACATCGCAATCTCGACCCGCAAGGGGCCGATAACCTTGATGTTCTCCGCCGCCTCAGCTTGGGTCTGATCTTGCCCCTGACTCTGAATCTGCGCTTGCGGCAGCGGGATGGGCTGAAATTCGTCGCGCAGGCGCATGGCCTCTGCAGCGGCCACCACCGTTTGCGGTTCGTGGCCCCCTGGCACCTCAGCTTTGATGGCTTCGGTCCAGTGCTGCAGGTAGTCCAAAGCTTTCTGTGTCAAGCTGCGCAGCGCGGGTGTCATGCTGGATGACTGCGCCAGGCGGGCATTGAACAGCTGCTCGCACGACCAGGCGGCGGCGCCAAAGTCTTGCAGGCCTACCATGCGCGAACTGCCCTTGAGCGTGTGGAAGGCCCGGCGCACGGCCGTCATGTTCGACACGTCGTCTGCGGTATCACGATCGACTTGTTCAAGCTGGCGCAGCGCCTCGCGTGCCTGCTCAAACACCTCACCCGACTCTTCCAAAAAGACAGCCAACATCTCGGCCCGGTCTTCGGCTTCGCCGCTTGCCAAGGGCAGGACCGGCGCCAAAGGCTCGGTCAAGGTTGGCGGGGCAACAGGCGGCGCCGGCTGAACGGGAAGGAGCGGCGCCAAAGGCTGCGGAGTCTCGAGCGGCGCAGCCGCAGCTTCGGGCTGGGCCAGCGCGGCTTGCTCAGAATCGGAATCGAGCAGGGTTTCGGCCAAAGCCGGTTCATCGCGCTGCGGCGTTGGGAGTGGAGCGCGCAAAACACCTGCCTGCGCGTCGAACCGGAACATGCTCTGGGCCAGCTCGGGCTGGACCGCCAGAATGTCCACCAAAAAGCCCAAGGCGCCCAAGTTGTCGGCCATTCGGTCCAGCCGGGACTGCTGGTGCGTGGCCTTGTCACCTCGGTCTTCGCCAGCCGGCAAGGCCAGCTCATTCACATCGCTGCGCATGCGGTGCAGCGCTTCGGTGGCCTGGTCAAGCCCCAGCACCGACAGCACGCCACGCAGGCTGCCCAGCAGCGGCTCCACGGGCGCCAGCAACTCGCGCTGTTGCGGGTGTTTGAAGTAGGCATCGATGGCCCGCTCGACCTCGCCCAGCGTGCCGCGCAATTCCTCGACCACGCTCTTCAGGGTCTGGCTGTCAGACACCCGCCGATAGACGGCCTCCATCCACGGGTCCAAGGCTTGCGGCGGCCCGCCTTGGCAAACCGCAAGCACGCGCTGGGCCAGCCGTTCGATGCGCTGCGGCAAGTCCGGCGAATCCAGTTCGCCGTCGGCCAATGAAGCCTCCAGGTACAAGATGGCCGTGGCCACCTCCATCGCCAAAGCCGGTTGCGGGACCATCGATGTCGCCTGCGCCGAAGCCGCGCGAGTCAAAGCCTGGCCCAAGGCGCCGCCATTCGGGTAGAGCTTTTCAAGCGACTCCTGAACCAGCACAAAACACTCGACCAAGGTGTTCGAACGGCCAGCTTCACCCGATACGGCACCGGCCCAGGCTTCACGCGCCGCGCTCAAGCGCTTGCGGGCCAAATGCATCCAAGCCGGGTCGGTGCGGCCCAATGTGGGCGATTCGTAGCTTGGCACCTCGGCCGGCATCAGGCCATAGGCACGCCGCACGGCGGCCAGGCGGCTCACCGGCAAGGGGTCGGCGCTGTCCACAGCGCAGGCGCAGAAAAACAGCAGGTCGCGCGCCAGTTGGTCAGACACCTCGCCCGGCCGCAAGCCTTGGCGAAGCTGCGCCAGCAAGCGTGAGGCTGCGCGTTTGACGTACACGTCTTGTTGAATCAAACCCCAGGCTTGGCCTTCAAAAAAGGCTGCAGCCAAACGCCACATCGTGGCCTTGCGGCCTTTGGCCTCGGCACCCAAGGCGGCGCACAGGTCGCTCATGCGTTGCAGGGTGGCGCGATCAGGCATGCGCATCAAGCGCAAGATCAGGCGCTCCATCACCTCAGGCGCACTGGCTTCAGCCGCCAGCACCGGCGGGTGCGCCTCAGCGCCAATGACGCGCCAGCGCCAGTCGTGGTGCCACAAATCAGCGGGGTGCACACGCGCTTGGTCGGTTTGCGCCAGCAAGGCCCTGTAAGGCTGAAACAAAGCCACGGTGTGCGCGGGCTTGCCCTTGGTCAAGCGGCTGAGGTAGTCGTTCAGCGCAAAACCCGCGCGCTCAATCACCAGCGCCAGTTCGCCCGTGGCCAACTCCGGCTGCTGCACCATGCGGTGAAGCGCTTGTTCACCGGCGCGGACCAGCATCGCAGCTTCGGTTTGGCCTGCCAGTTCCAGCGCGCCAGCCGCCTGGTGCAGGTGGTCGCGCGCAGCGCGCAGCACGGCTGGGTCTACTGCACCGCCTGCAGCGCCACGCAAGGCCAAGGCTTCACGCAGATGCCTTTGCACCGCTTTGTGCGCGGCTTCGATGGAGCGTTGAACTTCTTTACGCAGCCAGCTGAGCGCGCGCAAGTCTTCGGCTGAGGGCGATGCCGTTGAGTTAGAACGGGGGGGTGCGCTGTCAGTCATGATTCGGCTCGTCAATTCACCTTGAATCGCGCCACCGAGGTGCGTAATTCTTCGGCCGTCAAGGACAGCTCGCGCACCACTTGCGCGGTCGACTGCGTGCCTGCAGAAGTCTGCTCGGTCACCGCCAGGATGTGCTGGATATTGGCTGCAACCACCTTCGCAGCCTGCGCATCATGGGTGGTTTGAGCCGAGATGCGCTCCGTCAGATGCGCCAGCTCACGCGTCACACGGTCAATGTCTTGCAGGGCGTGGCCAGCGGCATCGGTGAGTCGCGCGCCTTCAACCACCCCATACGTTGAGCGCTCCATGGCGGCCACGGCGTCTTGCGTGTCGGTCTGAATGGCGCGAACCAAGGCCGAGATTTGGCGCGTGGCGTCACCCGAGCGCTCGGCCAGGCGTTGCACTTCTTCAGCCACCACTGAAAAGCCGCGACCGGCCTCGCCGCCGGACGCCGCCTGGATGGCCGCATTCAGCGCCAGCACATGGGTCTGTTCGGTGATGTCGGTGATCAGCTCGGTGATTTCGCCGATCTCTTGCGACGACTCACCCAGGCGCTTGATGCGCTTGGATGTTTCTTGAATCTGGTCGCGTATCGCATTCATGCCGCTGATGGAGTTTTGCGCTGCCACCAAGCCGCCCGCCGTAGCCTGCAATGTCTGGTGCGCCACCTCAGCCGACGACTGCGCTTGTCCGGATACCTCGGTGATGCTGCCAACCATCTTCAGCACCGAGTCGCCCGTTTCACGAATTTCACGCACCTGGGCGCCCGACGCGGCCAGCAGCTCCAGCGAGGTGTGCTCCACCTGCTGCGTGGTGCGCATGACGCGTTGCACCACATGCTGCACCTGGGCGACCAACGATCTCAGTTCTTCGACGGTGTAGTTGACGGAATCCGCAATCGCGCCCGTCATGTCCTCGGTTACCGTCGCTTGCTGCGTGAGGTCGCCTTCAGACACCACTTGCAGCTCATTCATCAAGCGCAAGATCGCAGCCTGGTTGTTGTCATTCACCCGCTTGGCTTCGCGTTCTTGCAGCTCGGCGCGGGCGCGTTGGGCTTCGGCCTCACGCGAACGATAGGTTTGCGCCAACACAAACAGGCGCAACAGCCCGGCCACCGCCAGCACGAGCAAGCCCAAACCGCTCAAGCCCACGGCCCACAAGGCCGGGCTGGCGCTACGCGTGCTGCCTTCACCGGCGCGCAGGTTTTGCAAGCCGTTCTGCACCAGGGCAGATTGCGCCTCCAGCGCGGCATAAGCTTGGCGGGCAGCAGCCCGCAGGCTGGTGGTTTCTGCGGGCTCGGGCGCACCGGGGCGCACCGGCACACTGGCCGCACGGGCGTAGGCAGCTTGGCTGTCCACCAAGGCCCGCTGCTGTTGGTCCAAGCGCACGCCGGCCTCGAGCAGGGGCGCTGCTTCGGCGGTCAGCGGCAAAAGGGCCTGCAAGTTCTGGGACAAAGCTTGACTGCTTTGTTGGAGGTCGGCGTTCGCATTGCCAGCGCCCAGCATCAACTGCGCGGCGGCCCTGCCCGCGCGCTGCAATTGAAGCTCAGCCTGTGCCGCCGCGCTGAGGGCGGCGCTGCGCTTTCGCGCCAAGTCCATCGCCTGCCAGGCCGCCGCAGCCGTCAAGAGCAGCCCCAACACCAGCAGCATGAACATCACCGTTTGATGTTGGCCCAAGGGGCGTTGGCCCAACAGCGGCAACACCGCCGTGCGAGACACCTCGCCCGCCACCTCCACGGCTGCGGGCAGCAGCGCATGGTTGGGGTCTGCTGGCAGACCGGGAGATTCAGACATCAAGCTTGAGTCAACATCGCCGCTGCCCGGCCCGTGGGCGCCCTGTGTCCAGACCGGTGCTGCGGCGGCTGCCTCTGCCACCGGCAAGGGATGGCGCAACACCGGCAGGTCCCAGTCGGCCGTCGGTTGCGTGGCGGGCTGCGTTGCCGGTTTGGGTTCAGACGAGGGCATGGGCGTGAGGGCCAATGGTCTCAAGACGGGGCCACCGCAGCAGACCCAAGGGCGATGGCCAAAAAGCGCTCACTGCGGGCCAAAGCCGCCAGGTCGATTTCTTGCCATTGCCGGCCTTGTTTGTCTTCCCACAGCGGCCCGGCAAAAGCGGGGCGCGCGCCTTCGGTCGCTACTTGCACCATATCGTCCATGCGCCGCAAGCCGGCCAGTTGGTCCACCTTGAGCGCACACTGCGTGCGCAACTCGGCATGCAGCGCCAACAGCCTCGCGTGGTCGCGCGCACCGGTGCGCTCAGCCGCGGGCTTCAGGCCCAGAAAAAGCGCCAGGTCAACCACGCCGTGCAAAGCACCGCGTAAGTTAGCCACGCCAGTAAACCAGGGCGCCGCGTGCGCCACCGGCAAAATCGGCACCATCGGGAAAATTTCGCCAGCCTGGTTCAACGGGAACAGCAGCCCCAGGCCCGCCGCTTCAACAGCCAACCAGGAACGCGGTACCGCCGCTGCAGCTGACGAAGGTGCCACTGGTGGCGCCGCCTGGGCTGTTCCAGCGAGAGGGGCTTCGTCGGGCAAAGGGCCAGCCGGGTTCATGCGGACAAAGCCCTGATCTTGGCCAGCAGCTCATCTCCATTGACCGGTTTGACGATGTAATCGCGTGCGCCCTGCCGCAGCCCCCAAACTTTGTCGCTTTCCTGGCCCTTGCTGGTGCACAGAATGATGGGCACATCAGAGAAGCGCAGGTCGTGCGTGATGGAACGGGTCAGCTGGTAGCCATTTTGACCCGGCATCACCACGTCCATCAAGATCAGGTCGGGCTTGTCTTCGTTCAAGCGGTGCAAGGCCTCAACCCCGTTTTGCGCCGTGCGCACACTGAAACCGTGGCTCATGAGCAAACGGCCCAAATGGTGCAACTCCGTGCGCGAATCGTCCACCAGCAAAATCTTGCGGATGGGTGTTCGCGGAATCTCGTCGAATGGCTGCATCAGCTTAGGGGTTCGGGCGCGGCGTGCGTGGCTTCAGCTCTCAACCGGGCGAAAGTTGTGGACCACGCGAAGCAATTGCTCGCGAGTGAACGGCTTGGTCAAGTAATCATCACTGCCCACCATGCGGCCACGGGCCTTGTCAAACAGGCCGTCCTTGCTGGACAGCATGATGACCGGCACATGCGCAAAACGCGGGTTGCGCTTAATGATGGCGCAGGTTTGGTAGCCGTCCAAGCGCGGCATCAAGATGTCGCAAAAAATCAAATCGGGCTGGTGGTCGTTGACCTTCGCCAGCGCGTCAAAGCCGTCTTCGGCCAGCAGCACATCGTGGCCACCTTGCCGAAGAAAAATCTCCGCGCTGCGGCGGATGGTGTTGCTGTCGTCGATGACCAGCACTTTGATGGCCGTTTGGCTATCCGTCATGAGTGACACCTGTTGGACCTGGGTTAACCTGGGTTAAGAGGCCCCAACGCCACAAACGGTGCGCGGGCCGAAGCGCGGCACAAAATGCGAAGCAGGGGTCAGATCTGGACCATTTCGAAGTCTTCTTTGCGAGCGCCGCATTCCGGGCAGGTCCAATTCATAGGTACATCGGCCCAAGCCGTCCCCGCAGCAAGGCCGTGGTCGACGTCCCCAGCGGCTTCGTCATAGATCCAGCCGCAAATCAGACACATCCAGGTTTTGGCTTCGCTCACGTCGGCATACTTCGCATCACTACAATGATCGAAGATTGTAGCGAGGCGATTTTGGTCTTTTGGAAAGCGAATGTTGACGCGTTCGCTCTGATCTAGGGGTCCGTAGACTGGCTTTGATGAACCCTGAAACTTCTCCCCCTTCCGCCATTTCTGAACCCCTAGATCCAGCCGCTGAGCCGGCGCCACCGGCGTGCGTGCTGTGCTTCAACGCCAATGACCCTGCCGGTGCAGCGGGCCTGGCGGGCGACACAGCCACCATTGCCGCCATGGGCGCGCATCCGTTGCCCGTGGTGACCTCACTGTGGATGCGCGACTCCGCCGAGATTTACGACCACCACGCCATCGATGAAGAGCAGGTGACCGAGCAGGCGCGCACCATTCTCGAAGACGTCACCGTGGCCGGCTTCAAAGTGGGCTTTTTGGGCTCTGCCGACAATGTGGGCGCCATAGCCGAGATCCTGTCTGATTATTCCGAAGTGCCGCTGGTGGCCTACATGCCCGACCTGAGCTGGCTGGACGAAGACCAGTTGATGCCTTACCTCGACGCCTATCGCGAGCTGATCCTGCCCGCCGCCGAGGTGCTGGTGGGCAACCACAAGACATTGACCGACTTTTTGCTACCCGACTGGGACAGCGAACGCCCGCCTTCTGCGCGCGAGTTGGCTGTGGCCGCCGGCCAGCGCGGCACGCGTTATGTGTTGGCCACGGGCATCATGTTGCCCGCTCGAGGCGCCGAGCAGTTCATCGACAACGTGCTGGCTTCACCGCAGGGCGCGCTGTCGGGTGAGAAATTTGAACGCTTTGAGGCTGGTTTTGTGGGCGCCGGCGAAACCCTCTCGGCCGCATTGGCGGCCTTGTTGGCAGCGGGCGGAGAATTGCAGGCCGCCGTGAGCGAAGCCTTGGCTTTTCTCGACCAAAGCCTGGACTCCGGCTTCCGCCCTGGCATGGGCAACATCGTGCCTGACCGCTTTTTCTGGGCCTTGCCACCGCCCGAAGAGGGCGAAGGCGAGATGGGCGCCGACGGGTCATCGGGCGGATCGTCGGGTGAAGACCCCGACACCAAACCCGGGCCGCGCAGCGTGCATTGACAACCCAAGACAAAGCCCAAACGGATGTTTTCATGAGCAACGAGAGCCTTTTCGACCGCGCCCAACGGGTCATTCCCGGTGGTGTTAATTCGCCCGTACGCGCCTTCCGGGCCGTGGGCGGCACGCCGCGCTTCATCAGCCGTGCGCAGGGCGCGTACATGTGGGACGCAGAGGGCCAGCGCTTCATCGACTACATCGGCTCTTGGGGCCCGATGATTCTGGGCCATGGTCACCCCGCGGTGCTGGAGGCCGTGCACCGCGCGGCCCTGGACGGCTTGAGTTTTGGTGCGCCCACCGAGCGCGAAATTCAGCTGGCCGAAGCCATCATCGAGTTGGTGCCCAACGTTGAGCAGGTGCGCCTGGTGTCCAGCGGCACCGAAGCCGGCATGAGCGCGCTGCGCCTGGCACGCGGCGCCACGGGGCGCAGCAAGATCATCAAATTTGAGGGCTGTTATCACGGCCATGCCGACGCGCTGCTGGTCAAAGCCGGTTCGGGCCTGGCCACCTTTGGCCACCCGACGAGCGCCGGCGTGCCACCTGAAGTGGTGCAGCACACCCTGGTGTTGGAGTACAACAACCTCGCGCAGCTCGATGAAGCATTTGCATTGCAAGGCGCTGAAATTGCCTGTGTGATGGTCGAGCCCATTGCCGGCAACATGAACTTCGTGCGTGCCAGCGTACCCTTCATGAAACGCATGCGCGAGTTGTGCACGCAATATGGCGCGCTGCTGGTTTTTGATGAAGTGATGACCGGTTTTCGCGTGGCGCGTGGTGGTGCGGCCAGCATTTACGCCAAACACCTTCCGGGCTTCAAACCCGACTTGTTTGTCTTCGGTAAGGTCATTGGCGGTGGCATGCCCTTGGCCGCATTCGGCGGCCCGCGCGAGCTGATGAAACACCTCGCGCCCCTGGGACCGGTGTACCAGGCTGGCACCTTGTCGGGCAACCCGGTGGCCACAGCTTGCGGCCTGGCCACGTTGCATGAAATTTCCAAACCCGGCTTCTACGATGCCCTGGCGGCGCGCACCCAAAGCTTGGTCAGCGGGTTAGCCCAGGCCGCTGCGCAGGCAGGCATACCTTTTAGCAGCGACAGCGAAGGCGGTATGTTTGGCTTTTTCTTCGGGGCGCCGCTGCCCCAAAATTACCCACAGGTCATGGCCACGGACAAAGAGCGCTTCAATCGCTTCTTTCACGCCATGCTGCAAAGCGGCGTGTACCTCGCGCCGGCCCTGTATGAAGCCGGTTTCGTCAGCGCCGCACACAGCGTATCCGACATCGAGACCACTGTGGCGGCCGCAGCAAAGGCCTTCAAAACGCTCTGAACGGCACACAGCGCTTTCGAGGGTTGTCAGCACCCCTGGCGCGCGGGACTTGCACACGGTCGACCAGAGAGCCGACTCCTAGAATCGCCGCACCATGCACCTCCACATCCTAGGCATTTGCGGCACGTTCATGGGTGGCATAGCCGCCATCGCCCGCGAAGCCGGGCACAGAGTGACGGGCTGCGACGCGCAGGTCTACCCGCCCATGAGCGACCAGCTGCGCAACTTGGGCATCGACTTGATTGAAGGGTTTGAGGCCGACCAGTTGGCGCTCAAGCCCGATGTCTTTGTCGTCGGCAATATGGTCAAGCGCGGCATGCCCTTGCTGGAAGCCATCTTGAACGAAGGCGCGCCGTTCACCAGCGGCCCGCAATGGCTGGCCGACCACGTGCTACACGGCCGGCATGTACTGGCCGTTGCCGGCACACATGGCAAGACCACCTCAACGTCGATGTTGGCCTGGATGCTTGAATCAGCGGGCTTGGAGCCCGGGTTTCTGGTCGGCGGCGTACCGCAGAACTTTGGCGTGTCAGCCCGCCTGGGGCGCGGCCGTCACTTCGTGATCGAAGCTGACGAGTACGACACGGCCTTCTTCGACAAGCGAAGCAAATTTGTGCACTACCGGCCGCGCACGCTGGTGTTGAACAATCTTGAATTCGACCACGCCGACATCTTTGCGGACATTGGCGCCATTGAGACCCAGTTCCACCACGTGGTGCGCACAGTCCCCACACAGGGTCGGCTGATTGTGAATGCGCGTGACGAAGCGCTGCAGCGCGTGCTCCAGCGCGGCTGCTACAGCGAAGTGCAGCGATTCGGTACGCGCCGCGAAGAACCCGGCGGCCTGTGCGCACGCGGCGAGCCGCAAGCCTTTGACGTGCTGCGCGGCAGCCTGAAGTTGGGTCGCGTTGATTGGGACTTGATGGGTGAGCACAACCAGCTCAACGCCCTGGCCGCCATCGGTGCGGCCGAGCATGTGGGCGTGAAGCCGGCCGCTGCGGCCGAAGCCTTGGGCCGGTTTCAAAACGTGCGGCGCCGCATGGAAATCAAAGGCACGGCAGGCGGCGTGACGTTGTACGACGACTTCGCCCACCACCCCACGGCCATGCGCACCACCATCAACGGCTTGCGTCGCCGCGTGGGCACGGCGCGCATCCTGGCGGTTTTTGAGCCCCGCTCCAACACCATGAAACTGGGCACGATGAAAGCCCAACTGCCCTGGTCGCTTGAAGAAGCCGACCTCAGTTTCTGCTTACAAGGTGCCTGGGGCTGGAGCACGCGTGAAGCGCTGGCGCCGTTGGGCCGCAGTGCGCAAGTGGCAGAAACCGTGGACGACCTCGTTCAACTGATCGTGCGCGCTGCGCGCCCCGGCGACCAGGTGCTGTGCATGAGCAACGGCGGGTTTGGTGGCATTCACGACAAGCTGTTGAAGGCCCTGGAGCCACTGTCGGCCCGCAAGACTTGAGCCGCAGCGCTGTGCGCCCGCACCTGCTCTACCTGCACGGCTTCCGCTCGTCGCCGCAGTCGTTCAAGGCCCGGCGCATGAAGGCGTGGCTGACAGACAAGCGACCCGATGTCGTGCTTTGGACGCCGCAATTGCCACCTTCGCCGCGCGAAGTCATGGAGCTGATCGAGCGCGGCGTTGCCGCCTGGCCCGCTGGCCATTCGATGGTGATGGGCAGTTCCTTGGGTGGCTTCTACGCCACCGCAATCGCGCAGCGCCACGGTTGGCCCGCCGTGTTGATCAACCCCGCTGTCAACCCCGCTCGCGATCTCGCTGCGTACATCGGCGAACAAACCGCGTTCCATGCACCTGAGGAGCGTTTTTTCTTCCGCCCTGAATTTGTCGAAGAACTGCGCGCGCTCACTCCCGGCGCGCTGTATCAACCCGAACGCCTGATGGCCGTCATCGCCAAAGGCGACGAGGTGTTGGACTGGCGTGAAATGACAGCCCGTTACACCGGTGCGAACATTCGGCTTGTCGAAGGCAGTGACCATGCACTCAGTGACTTCGACGAACACCTTCCCGCTATCCTCCAATTTTTGAAGCTATGCGCCTGAAACACAAAGTCTCCATCATCACGGGCGGCGCCCAGGGCATTGGCTTGGCCACCGCTTTGAAATTTGCCGAAGAAGGGGCCACAGTCGTGGTTTGTGACCTCAAGCCCGAAGGCGTGGACGCCGCCGTGGCCATGGTTCGCGCGCGCGGTGCACAAGCTCAGGGTTTCACCGCGAACGTCACTGACCGGCCCGCGCTGGATGAGATGGTGAGCGCCGTGCGCGCCCGGTTTGGCAGCATCGACGTGCTGGTCAACAACGCCGGCATCACGCGCGACGCGCGACTGCAGAAAATGACCGCCGACCAATTTGACGCCGTCATCGATGTCAATTTGCGCGGGGTGTTCAATGCCACGCAAGCCGTGTTGCCGGCCATGCTGGAACAGCAGTCGGGTGTGGTGCTCAACGCTTCCAGTGTGGTGGGCATTTATGGCAATTACGGTCAAACCAACTATGCGGCCAGCAAATTTGGCGTGATCGGTTTCACCAAAACCTGGAGCCGCGAGTTGGGGCCCAAGGGCATTCGAGTCAATGCGGTAGCGCCGGGTTTTGTGGAAACACCCATCCTGGCCACGATCCCCGACAAGGTGATTCAGCAGATGCGCGAGCAGGTGCCCCTGCACAGGCTGGGCCGGCCCGAAGAAATCGCCAACGTCTATGCATTTTTGGCCAGCGACGAGGCCAGCTATGTGAACGGCGCCGTCATCGAAGTCTCCGGCGGCATGACCGTATAAAGGCTTACACCTTGCTCGGCTCGAGGCCGGTGAAGCAAAGGTGACAATCAACCCGATGTACGCCCTTTTTGAAGAATCCGGCAAATTTCTGGCCGGTCGTGTGCTGGCTGAGGCTGAAACCTCTGTGCAGGTGGAGCTGGAGTCTGGCAAACGCGTCAAAGTGAAGGCCGCTCAGGTCATGCTGCGCTTTGAGAAGCCCGCGCCGGCAGAGTTCATGGCGGCTGGGCAGCGCCGAGCGGCCGAAATTGACCTCGACCTGGCTTGGGAATTTGCGCCCGAAGGTGACTTTGGTTTCGCCGATTTGGCGCGCGACTATTTCGACGCTACGGCCGGCTTGGACCAACAGGCGGGTGCGCTGTTCAGGCTGTTTGAAGCACCACATTACTTCCGCCGCCTGGGCAAGGGTGTCTTCAAAAAGGCGCCCGAAGAAACTGTCAAAGCCGCCTTGCTGGGCATTGAACGCAAAAAACAACAGCAGGCGCAGATTGAAGCCTGGGCAGGCGAGCTTGTGGCCGGGCAATGCCCGGAAGCTGTGCGTGAACAGCTCTACCGCATTCTTTTCAAGCCCGACAAAAATGGCCCTGAGTACAAGGCGGTGGTCGAAGCAGCCAAACGCTCGCAGCGTGCCCCGCTGGATCTGCTCAAAGGAGCGGGGGCCATCGACAGCCCTTACCAATTTCACTGGCGGCGTTTTCTGTTTGAGCAATTTCCCAAGGGCACGGGCTTCCCGGCGCTGGCCGTGCCTGCGCTGGCAGATGAACCGCTGCCTTTGGCGGCTGTGCGGGCCTTTTCCATCGACGACTCGCAGACCACCGAAATCGACGACGCGCTCTCGGTGCAGGGTTTGGGCACCGGCCGCG
Source organism: Rubrivivax sp. (assembly GCA_965249635.1). Lineage (GTDB taxonomy): Bacteria > Pseudomonadota > Gammaproteobacteria > Burkholderiales > Burkholderiaceae_C > Rubrivivax. The sequence goes on from OZ252249.1 coordinate 3,654,709, forward strand.
TGAAGCTGGGCATTCACATCGCCGCGCCTGCCCTGGCCATTCAGCCGGGCTCACCCGTGGATGTGGTCGCGCGCGACCGCTTGTCCACGGTCTACATGCCCGGCAGCAAATTGACCATGCTGCCTGACGACATCGTGCAGGCCTACACCCTCGTGGCCGGGCGCGACTGCCCTGCCGTGAGCCTGTACGTCAGCTTTGACGAAAGCAGCTTGGAAATCACCGCGCGCGAGACCCGCCTGGAGCGCGTGCCGATTGCGGCCAACCTGCGCCACGACCAGCTGGACGCCGTTGTCACTGAAGCCAGCCTAACCGGTGAGGCGCCAGCCGAATACACCTTTGCGCCGGAACTGGCTCTGTGCTTCCGCCTGGCGCGCCACCTCAAAGCACAACGCGAAGTGGTGCGCGGCAAGCCCGAGAACTTCAATCGGCCGGACTACAACTTTCGCCTGGAAGGCGGCAGCGGTGAGCCGCAAGGCGGTGAGACCGTCACGATCAGCACACGCCAGCGCGGTGCGCCACTCGACCTGATCGTGGCCGAAGCCATGATCCTGGCCAACAGCAGCTGGGGCGCTTGGCTGGGCGAAAGTGGCGTGCCCGGCATCTACCGCAGCCAAGCCAGTTTGGCGCCGGGCATCAAGGTGCGCATGGGCACGAGGCCTTTGCCGCACGCCGGCATGGGTGTGGCCAGTTATGCCTGGAGCACCTCGCCGCTGCGCCGTTATGTGGACATGGTGAACCAGTGGCAAATCATTGCCTGCGTGCGTTATGGCAAGACGGCCGCACTGGCAGCAAGCTTCAAGCCCAAAGACGCCACGCTGTTTGCCATCATCTCGAATTTCGATGCGGCCTACAGTGCCTACAACGGTTTCCAGTCGGCTATCGAACGCTTCTGGACCTTGCGTTGGCTGGAGCAACAGGGCCTGCCCGAGCTGGAAGCTGCCGTCATGAAAGACGGCCTGGTGCGCGCCGACACCTTGCCGCTGGTTTTCCGCGTGCCCGGCACCGAAAGCCTGCCGCGTGGCACGCGCATCCGCGCCCGCATTGACGGCTGCGATCTGCTCACGCTCGATGTTTTTGCAAGCTTGGCCGCACGCCTGGATGCACCCAGCCAAGACCTGGCGGCCGACGCCGCCGACGATGATGAGGCAGCAGGTGCGGCAGCGCCTTTGGCCCTGGCCATCGACCTGAACGAACCTTCTGCCGAGGACGCTGCGAATGGCGACCCTTCCGCCCAAACCGCGGTTCAAGCGCAAGCGCAACAAACCACAGCCGGGGGCTGAAACCCGCCGGCCGTCCAAGCTGACCCGCTACCTGCCGGGGTGGCTGGTGCCATGGCTGCCCGAAAAGCTCACGACCCTGCAAATTGCTGTGGGCATCTCGGTGGCCGTACACGCGTTTTTGCTCATCTTTCGGTTTGTCGACCCTGAGCGCTTCAACCGCACTTTCACCGACACGCCGCTGGAAGTGATTTTGGTCAACGCGAAATCCAACGAACCGCCCACACGCGCGCAAGCCATTGCGCAAGCTTCGCTGGCCGGTGGTGGCAGCGCGCTGTCAGGGCGTGCCACGTCGCCCTTGCCACCGGCCGTCACGGTTGAAAAAGGCGAGTCGATTGAAGAGGCCCGCAAACGCATCGAGCGCTTGCAGCGTGAACAGCAGAAGCTGCTGACCAGCATCCGCCGCGAGCTGGCGCTGCTGCCCATGCCCGACCCACGCACCGAAGCCTTGGGCGACCCGGCTGAGCGCGAAATTCAAGAGCGTCGGCGGCAGTTATTGCGTGTGCTGGCTGAAATCGAGCGGCGCATCAATGAAGAAAATTCACGGCCCAAGAAGCGTTACATCAGCCCAGCCACGCGCGAGGCGGTCTACGCCATCTACTATGACGCACTCCGCCGCCGAATAGAGGACCGGGGTACGCGCGACTTCCCGGAGGCCAACGGGCGCAAGCTCTACGGAGAGCTAACGATGAACGTCACGGTGGGCTCGGACGGGCGCTTGCTCGATGCCGACATCGTGCGCACCTCAGGCAACAAGATGCTGGACGCCCGCGCCAAAGCCATTGTGCAAGCTGCCTCGCCCTTTGGCCCCTTCAGCGCGGCCATGCGCCGCCAAGCGGACCAGATCGTGGTCACGTCGCGCTTTCGCTTCACGCGCGACGAAGGCTTGTCCACCACCATGACGGGCAATTGAGCGATGCCTGCAATCACGCCGGACCGCTACTTCGTGTTGGGCAACCCGGTTGCACACAGCCAGTCGCCCTTTATCCACCAGGCCTTTGCCGAACAAACTGGCCAGGCCCTGAGCTACGGGCGCCGTTTGTGCGCCATGCACGGCTTTGGGCAGGCCGTGCGCGCCCTGGCGGCTGATCGTGAAGGCGGCCCGGTACGGGGCTGCAATGTCACCTTGCCTTTCAAGTTTGAGGTTCCCTCACTTGCCACCCGTGTGACAGCGCGCGCGCAGCTCGCCCAGGCTGCCAACGTGCTGCGTTTTGACAGCGACGGCTGGCTGGCAGACAACACCGACGGCATCGGTTTGATCCGCGACCTGCAAAGCCACGAGCAGCTTGAGCTGGGCGGTCGCCACGTGCTGCTCATCGGCGCGGGCGGTGCCGCTGCAGGTGTTCTGGGGCCTTTGCTTCAGGCGCGGCCTGCACGCTTGTGCGTAGCCAACCGCACACCCGAAAAGGCGGCGGCGTTGGTGACCCGGCATCAGCCTTGGGCGCAACTGCACGGCACGCTGCTCAGCGCATGCAGCCTGGAAGGCGCTGCAGCACAAGCCCAGCCCACGCGCTTCGACTGCATCATCAACGCCAGTGCATCCAGCATCGGTGGCGGCCTTCCCGCGGTGCCCGCCAGCGTGCTGGCTGATGCGTGTGTGGCGGTTGACCTGATGTACGGTTCGGCCGCGCAGGTGTTTTTGAATTGGGCCCGCGAGCACGGCGCGGCACGCACGGTGGACGGCTTGGGCATGCTGGTTGAGCAGGCGGCCGAAGCCTTTGAGCTGTGGCGCGGCGTGCGGCCTCAAACCTTGTCGGTTCTTCAGGCGCTGCGCAGCCACCTGGGCGCCAGCGCCAGCCCGCCACGATGAAACGCGCGCTGGCAGTTGGCCTGCAACTCGCGGCACTGTGGGCCGTGTGCCTGCTGGCGCTGCAACTGTTCTTCGTGTTGCGCATCGCGTTGATGGCGGTTCTGGATCCGCAATCCACCAGCTTCCAGCGCAGCGAGGTGCGGCGGATCCTTGCCCAGACCGGCGAGCTGCCCTGGCGCCAACAGTGGGTGGGTATTGAACAAATCTCGGACCACCTCAAGCGCGCCGTCATTGCCAGTGAAGACAGCGGCTTCAGCGAACACCAAGGCGTTGATTGGGACGCCATTGAAAAGGCCTGGGAGCGCAACCAGCGTTCGGAGTCAGCAGCTGCACCCGCGAAGCTGGTGGGCGGCTCCACCATCACGCAACAACTGGCTAAAAATTTGCTGTTGTCAGGTGAGCGCACTGTCCTGCGCAAAACCCAGGAGCTGGTCTTGACTGCCGCGCTGGAAGCCTTGTTGAGCAAACAACGCATCTTGGAAATTTATTTGAACAGCGTAGAGTGGGGCGAAGGCATTTTTGGTGCTGAAGCTGCTGCGCAGCACTACTTCCGCACCGACGCGCAGCGACTCACGGCCGTGCAGGCCGCGCGCTTGGCTGTGATGTTGCCGGCACCCAAGCGTTTTGAAAAACGGCCGCGCTCGCCCTACTTGGTGGGGCGCAGCGCCGCCATCCTGGCGCGCATGCCAGCCGTGGTCTTGCCATAGGCTGGCCTCTAGCACCAGACCCCCATGTCACCATCCACGCAAGAAATTGCCGCTGAAGCCGCGCGCCTGATCGCCGAAACCGGCCTGGAATATGGCCCTGCAAAACACAAGGCCGCCAAAACACTGGGGCACCGGCGCGCCACCTTACCTTCCAACGAGCAAGTTGAAGACGAGCTGCGCGAACACTTGGCCCTGTTTTGCGCCGATACACAACCCACTGAGCTGCAAGCCCTGCGCGAGCTGGCCCTGGACTGCATGCAAGGCCTGGCCCCGTTCCGCCCGCACCTCACCGGCGCGGTTTGGCGTGGCACGGCCACGCGACAATCGGCCGTGCACATTGACCTGTACTGCGACGACCCCAAATCCGCCCCCATCGCCTTGTTGAACCTGGGCATCGAACATGATGTCGATAGCTTGGGCCATGGTGATGACGCTGTGACTGTGCTGACTTTGGCTGTGCCCTGCCGCAAGCTGGGCGAGGCCGTGACGGTGCACTTGATAGTGCGCGACGCCGACGACTTGCGTGGCGCCCTCAAACCTGACAGCCAAGGCCAAAGCTGGCGTGGCGATACACCGGCACTGCAGCGCCGCTTGCAGCCACTAGAAAGAAGCCAGCCATGAAACGCCGCACGTGGGGCTTGGCCGCAGTGGCATTGGGCGCAGCGGGCGCTGGTGCGGTTTGGCGCGCGCGGCAAGACGAGAGTGCACCCCTGAGCAGCGCCATCACCGAGGCGGGCACGGGCACGGCCGATGGCGGTTCGTCGAACGCACCCCTCGCCGACGCGGCAAGCCTGTGGTCCCAAACGTTTGAGCGCTTGGACGGTACGGCTTGGCCGCTGGCCTCACTCAAAGGCCAAGCTGTCATCCTGAACTTCTGGGCCACCTGGTGCCCACCTTGTTTGCGCGAGATGCCCATGCTGGATCGTTTTCACCAGAGCCAGGCGAAGGCTGGGGGTGGTGTGGGCTGGCGTCTGATCGGCTTGGCGGTTGACCGGCGGGAAGCGGTCGCGGCGTACTTGGCGAAAAACCCGGTCTCCTACGATTTGGCGGTAGCCAGCCTGGACGCCATCGGTTGGAGCCGTGCCTTGGGCAACGGCATGGGCGGCCTGCCGTTCACAGTGGCCTTTGGCCCGCAAGGTGAGGTCTTGCACCGCAAGCTCGGCGAAATCTCCGAGGCCGAATTGCGCAATTGGCCCGCCCCTAGGCGCTGAAGCTCCCAGCCTCTTACACACCCAAAAGGGTGTAGACGCTCCCAATATCGCGGCGCGCTCCCTGCCATCGCCGGCCTGCGCTGTCAACCGTTCATTTTTCGTCTATTGTCGGTAAAGTGCGGCACTGAGGCCCTTGCCCGCGGCAAAACGCACGAAGTACGCGGCCGACCTTCAAAGTTCAAGCGCTGCGGATGTGCACCGTTTGACGTCAGGTTGGCGGGAATTGAAGTAAGAACGAAGTTTTTGGCCACTGGGCGCTCAATGGCGCGCTCGGTAGGCCGGTCGGACAGGGGCGTCGGGCACTTATGCCACGACGCAGAGGAGAATTTTGATGGATTTGCGCAAACTGAAAACTTTGATCGACCTCATATCCGAGTCGAACATCTCTGAATTGGAGATCACCGAAGCCGAAGGCAAGGTGCGTATCGTTAAAGCCGGCCCACCCGCCGCCGGCGCCGTGACGCACCTGTACGCGCAGCCCCCCGTTGCGGCAGCGCCTTTGGTAGCTGCTGCGCCAGCCGCAGGCAGCGCCGCTGCAGCGGCCGCTGAAGCTGCCGTGCAAGAAGCCGCCCCTGAGGTCAAGACCATCAAGTCGCCCATGGTGGGCACGTTCTACCGCTCGGCGAGCCCCGGCTCAGCCGCGTTTGTGGACGTGGGCAGCGAGGTCAAGGTCGGCCAGGCCGTCTGCATCGTCGAGGCCATGAAGATCATGAACGAGATCGAAGCCGATTTGGGTGGCCGCATCCTCAAGGTGCTTTGCGAAAACGGGCAGGCGGTGGAGTTCGGCCAAGCACTGTTCGTGCTTGAGTGACGACCAAAGAACGGACTGCCGTGTTCAAAAAGATCCTCATTGCCAACCGCGGCGAAATCGCCCTACGCATCCAACGCGCCTGTCGCGAGATGAATATCCGCTCGGTGGTGGTCTATTCAGAGGCCGACCGCGAGGCCAAGTACGTGAAACTGGCCGATGAGGCCGTGTGTATCGGCCCGGCCGCCAGCGCGCAGAGTTACCTCAACATGCCGGCCATCATCTCTACGGCCGAGGTCACCGATGCCGAGGCCATTCACCCGGGCTACGGTTTCTTGAGCGAAAACGCCGACTTTGCTGAACGCGTGGAGCGCAGCGGCTTTACGTTCATCGGCCCCTCGCCTGCGTCGATTCGCACCATGGGCGACAAAGTTGCCGCCAAACAGGCCATGATCAAGTCCGGTGTGCCTTGTGTACCGGGCTCGGAAGGCGCACTGCCGGATGACTCCAAAGAGATCATCAAGGTCGCCCGCACCATCGGTTACCCCGTAATCATCAAGGCTGCTGGCGGAGGCGGTGGGCGCGGCATGCGCGTGGTGCACACCGAGGCTGCCCTGTTGCACGCGGTGCAGACCACGCGCGCCGAAGCCGGCGCTGCGTTTGGCAATGCCTCGGTCTACATGGAGAAGTTTCTAGAGAACCCACGGCACGTGGAAATTCAGGTGTTGGCTGACACACACCGCAATGCCGTGTGGTTGGGTGAACGCGATTGCTCCATGCAGCGCCGGCACCAAAAAATCATTGAAGAAGCACCGGCGCCGGGCATTCCACGCCGCGTCATCGAGCGCATTGGCGACCGCTGCGCCGCTGCCTGCAAAAAGATCGGCTATCGCGGCGCAGGCACTTTTGAGTTTCTTTACGAGAACGGTGAGTTTTACTTCATCGAAATGAACACCCGTGTGCAGGTTGAGCATCCGGTGACCGAGCTGGTGACGGGCATCGACATTGTTCAGATGCAAATTCGCGTGGCGGCGGGTGAAAAACTGCCCTTCACGCAACGCAATATCCAGATGCGCGGGCACGCGCTGGAGTGCCGCATCAATGCCGAACACCCGTACACCTACGTGCCTTCGCCCGGCCGCATCACGCTGTGGCATGCGCCTGGCGGCCCCGGTGTGCGCGTTGACTCGCACGCTTATACCAACTACACGGTGCCGCCCAATTACGACTCGATGATCGGCAAGATCATCGTGCACGGCGATACGCGCGAGCAGGCTTTGGCGCGCATGCGCATTGCGTTGTCAGAAACCGTGGTCGAGGGCATTCAAACCAACATCCCGCTGCACCGCGAGCTGATGGCGGACTCCACCTTCATGGCTGGCGGCACCAACATCCATTACCTGGACGGTTGGATGGCGCGGCGTAAGCATTGAGGGCTGGTATGCCGATGGTGGAACTGGTGCTGCGCGCACCCGAATCCTTGGTTGAGGCCTTGTCCGATGCCTTGATGGAGGAAGCGGATGCGCTCTCGGTGTCGGTTGAAGATGCTGACGCGGGCGGTCAGAACGAACAGCCTTTGTTCGGCGAACCCGGTATGCCTGCGCCCAAAGCGGGCTGGCAACGCTCGACACTGAAAGTCTTGTTTGAAAACGAAGCTCAGGCGAGCGTTGCCGCTGCTTTGCTTCAGGCGCAAGACTGGACGACTGAAGTTCACTTGTTGTCGATGACGGACGTCGCCGATGAAGACTGGGTGCGATTGACGCAGTCGCAGTTTGCGCCGGTCCCCATCACCCCCACGTTCTGGATCGTGCCCAGTTGGCACGAAACCCCCGCCGCAGCGCAGCAGGTCATTCGTTTGGATCCGGGCCTGGCCTTCGGCACAGGCACCCACCCCACCACCCGCATGTGCCTGCGCTGGATCGCCACGCAGGCACCCGCACAGTCGGCGCGGTGGACCCGAGTGCTGGACTACGGTTGCGGCTCGGGCATTCTGGCCATCGCCGCAGGCTTGCATGGTGCCAAGGGTATCGACGCGGTGGATATCGACCCAGCAGCAGTCGGCGCCACGGCCGCCAACGCGTTGACCAACGGTGTCCACATGGTTTCGGCACTGCCGCATGCCGCGCAGGGCCGCTATCCACTGGTGTTGGCCAATATCCTGGCAACGCCGCTCAAGCTGCTGGCGCCCTTGTTGAGTGAACACGTGGCGCCGGGTGGGTCTTTGGTGCTCGCCGGTATTTTGGAGCGCCAGGCTGATGAACTGAAGGCTGCCTACGCACCATGGCTGACGCTGCAAGTGAGCGATCAGGACGACGGCTGGATTTTGATGACGGGCCAGCGCGTCTGAGCCACCTTGTGAGGCAATTCGCGGGATCGTCGGTGCCAGCGCCGCATGGCATGATTTGCCTATGACATTGGCCACGCGTTGCTCGGCCTGCGGTACTTCGTTCCGTGTGGTTCAAGATCAGCTCAAAGTTTCCGGCGGCTGGGTGCGCTGTGGGCGTTGCAATGAAGTGTTCAACGCACTCGAGAGCCTGTACGAGATCGAGGCTCAGGCGGGAGCAACGGGCAGCGCCGTGGCACCGCCACCGCAGCACCCGCACCCGCAGGCCCGTGCGCAGTCGCCAACTCCTTCGGTAGAGGCCCCGGCCCCTACGCCTACGCCAGCCCTGGCATCGAGCCCGCCTGCATCGGCAGGATCCACATCGACTCCCGCGCCCACTTTCACGCCGCCCCATACGGCGCCCGGTACGCCGCCCGATACGCCGTCTGGTGCGGTCGCTTCCACACACGCTGCTGCTCCGTCAGCGCAGCCGTTTTTTCCCACTCCTGCTGCGGGCTCACAGCCGCTGGAAACCTCGGCGTTTGCACCGTCTGCCGTGCAGGCACCAAGCCACAGCCCAGTTGATACCGACGGCGGCGCGGCCACACCGTCATGGCGCGACGAGGAAACGCCAGCCGACACCACCTCGGGCTCCGCCCTGGCTGATGGCCCTGCGGCATGGGTGCCATTCAAAGACGAGTGGCCGCAAGCCGAACGGCGCGAACCCCATGGCTTACCGCCTGCAATTGCCCCTGCCCCCGAAACCAGCGAACCGGTTGCGTTTGAGCCGCACGCAGAAGCTGAATTTCAAGCAGCAAGCACGGCCGCTTCTGTGCCCGGAGAGTGGGACGACCGGCCGGTGCACGGCTTCGAAGACGTTGAAACACGCTTGGAGCCCCGGCCGGGTGAAGACATCGGCCCGACTCCATCCTTCTTGCGTACAGCGCAACGACCTGAAGCCGCCCTCTCGTCAGGACAAGGGCGCGGCTGGGCCATCGCTGGGCCTGTACTGGCCCTGCTGCTGGCTGTGCAGGGCTTGGTGGCTTGGCGCGATTCCATCGCCGCGCGGGCGCCGGGCTTGGAGCCCGTCTTGTCGGCTCTTTGTTTGCCGTTCCGCTGCCGCGTCAACGCGCCGCGCAATCTCACTGCCATGGCGCTTGAAGGCAGCAACCTGCGCCAACGGACGGGTGTGGGCAGTGGCTACGAGCTGGTTGTGGCGTTGCGCAACCGCTCTGCGGCGTCTGTGATGTGGCCTTCATTCGAACTGACACTCACAGACAGCCAAGGCCAGGCCTTGATACGGCGCGTGCTGGCGCCCCAAGACTTTGGGGTTTCGGACAAGCACCTCGGCCCAGCCGCTGAGGTCAACTTGCAAACCCAACTCGACGTGGCCGATCGCCGTATCGCTGGCTACACCGTAGAGATTTTTTACCCCTGAGCCCGCTGCTGCGGACCACATCAACCCTGGAGTTCTTATGCCCGCGCTCATTTGCGGTTCACTTGCTTTCGACACCATCACCACATTCCCGGGGCGCTTTGGTCAGCAGATCTTGCCCGACCAATTGCACATCTTGAATGTGTCCTTCCTGGTGCCAGAGTTGCGTCGCGAGTTTGGCGGCTGTGCCGGCAACATCGCATACACCCTGCACGCACTGGGTGGCGCGCCGGTGGTCATGGCCACCTTGGGCGATGACGGTAGCGACTACCGCCAACGTTTGACGCAATGGGGCGTGGATACCTCCTTGGTCACCACGATGGCCGACACCTACACCGCGCAGGCCATCATCATCACCGACACCGACAACAACCAGATCACGGCCTTCCATCCGGGGGCCATGCAATCCGCCGAGAAAATCGACGTGCCCCAGCGCAGCGACTTGCGTATCGGCATCATCGCCCCCGACGGGCGCGACGCCATGCTGCGACATGCCGAGCAAATGCACGCAGCAGGCATCCCGTTCATCTTCGATCCAGGTCAGCAATTGCCACAGTTTGATGGGCCCCAGCTGCAGGCCTTTGTCAACCGCGCCCACTGGGTGGCCGTCAATGACTACGAAGGCCGCATGCTGTGTGAACGCACCGGTCAAACCTTGGAGTCGCTGTCACGCTCACACCTCAAGGGTGTTGTGGTCACCTTGGGTGCGCAGGGTTGCGACATCTGGGTTCAAGGTGCACGCAGCCACGTGCCCGGCGTCAAAGCCAGCGCCGTTGTGGACCCTACGGGCTGCGGCGATGCTTTCCGTGCGGCGCTGCTCTACGGCCTGGAACGCGGCTGGGATTTGAAGCGCTGTGTTGAGCTGGGTAACCACGTGGGCGCCCTGAAGATTGCCTGCCGTGGCGGCCAGAACCACGTGGTAGACCGGCATGCGCTGGGTGCCCACTGACGCTTATTTTTAAACGTTAGAGACAAAAGTCTCAGACGAAAAAAAGCCCGGCACTGGCCGGGCTTTGGTCAAGACCGCAAGCAGTCTTGATCGATTCCTCAGGGCTTGTTGCCCGTTGGGAAAGGCCAAGCAGCCGCAGGGCTGAGAGCTGTTTTCGCTGCCGATGCCGCAGGGGCAGGGGTAGCGGGGGCCTTCTTTGCAGCAGCCTTTTTCGCAGCCGGTTTTTTGGCAGCAGGCTTTTTAGCAGCGGGCTTCTTGGCCGCAGCCTTTTTCGCCGGCGCTTTCTTAGCAGCAGCCTTCTTCGGCGCGGCCTTCTTGACCGCAGCCTTCTTGGCAGGCGCTTTCTTGGCCGGAGCGGCCTTCTTCGCCGGGGCCTTCTTGGCCGGTGCAGCCTTCTTCGCCGGGGCCTTCTTGGCCGGAGCGGCCTTTTTCGCCGGAGCGGCTTTCTTGGCCGGTGCAGCTTTCTTCGCCGGGGCCTTCTTGGCCGGAGCGGCCTTTTTCGCAGTTGCCATAGTGATCTCCTTGATCAAGTTGCAAAGAGCGTTGTGCTCATCGAATCAGCACAACGATTCACCGCCGTGGCCTTAAGCCGCTGCATGAAGCAACCGGTCTCGACCATCATCTCGGTGAACAGGGTCGCAGGCACGCGCACCACTTCTGGCGGCGATGCATCGGTACCTGCAATTCGGGAAAATCTTGTTCTCACTTTTTTGTCGGCTCATTGCTCTTGTTGGCAACAGCGGCCGGCTTTCAATCCCAGGACAAGGCGCCCCCGGTTTGATATTCAATGACACGGGTCTCAAAGAAGTTGCGTTCCTTCTTCAAGTCGATCATCTCGCTCATCCACGGGAACGGGTTTTCTTCGTTAGGGAACAAAGTTTCAAGGCCAATCTGCGTTGCGCGCCGGTTCGCGATGTAGCGCAGATAACCTTTAAACATCGATGCGTTCATGCCCAACACACCACGCGGCATGGTGTCTTCGGCATAACGGTATTCCAAGTCGACAGCCTTCACGAACAATGCTTTGATTTCGGCTTTGAACTCAGAGGTCCACAGCTGTGGGTTTTCCAGCTTGATGGCATTGATGAGGTCGATGCCAAAGTTGCAGTGCATGGACTCATCACGCAGGATGTACTGGTACTGCTCAGCAGCACCCGTCATCTTGTTCTGGCGCCCCAGGGCCAAAATCTGTGTGAAGCCCACGTAAAAGAACAAGCCTTCCATGAGGCAAGCAAAAACGATCAAGCTCTTCAACAGGATTTGATCGTTTTCAAGCGTGCCGGTCTTGAAGTGCGGGTCCATGATCGCGTCGATAAACGGGATCAAGAATTCGTCTTTGTTGCGAATCGACTCAACCTCGTGATACGCGTTGAAAATCTCGCCTTCGTCCAAGCCCAGCGATTCAACGATGTATTGGTAGGCGTGGGTGTGGATGGCTTCTTCAAACGCTTGGCGCAGCAGGAACTGCCGGCACTCGGGCGCCGTGATGTGGCGGTAAGTACCCAAGGTGATGTTGTTGGCCGCCAGCGAATCAGCCGTGACGAAAAAGCCCAAGTTGCGCTTGACGATGCGGCGCTCGTCTTCGGTCAAACCGTTCGGGTCTTTCCAGGTCGCGATGTCGCGCGACATGTTGACCTCTTGCGGCATCCAATGGTTAGCGCAAGTGGCGAGGTACTTCTCCCAAGCCCACTTGTACTTGAAAGGCACCAACTGATTGACATCGGTTTGGCCGTTGATGATGCGTTTGTCGGCCGCATTAACGCGACGCTCAGCCGAAGCAGCAACAACACTTGAAACCACTGGAGTGTCAGGTGAGGCCTGCAAAGGCGCGAGGGCGTCAACACCAATGCCACTGGCCATGCCGGCCAGCGGCATTGACTTTGGTTTACGAGCTTCTTCTTCCCAGACCAGCATGAGTAGTGATGTCCTCTAGATTCAGATTATCGGAGTGTTGCGCGGGAACACCAAGCACTTGTTGACATCTTGCCGCTCGTGATGTTGTCACCACGCATCGCAGCCGCGCCACTCGCAAGGGCTTGATACCGCGATTCGAACCGATCACACACGCCTCAAGCTCCAACACTTGATGCGATGCGTGACCGTCATGAGCGACTACTGACAGGCCTCGCAACCCGGATCGTCGACGGCACAGAACTTGATATCCGTCGCAGGCACTTCAGACGCAGACATCAAACTCGCAGCCTTAGCGGCGGCTTTATCCATCGCAGAAAGCCCGCCCGCAGCGCCACCATTCGTGGGAACCGCATTCAACGAGCCCGCAGTCACCGTGCTTTTCTCTGCGTGCGTGGCACCCATGGTGCGCAAGTAGTAGGTGGTTTTCAGACCGCGAATCCAAGCCAGTTTGTAGGTCTCATCGAGCCTCTTGCCGGACGCGCCGGCCATGTAGATGTTCAAGCTTTGGGCTTGGTCAATCCACTTCTGGCGGCGCGCCGCAGCCTCAACCAACCACGTGGGCTCAACCTCGAAAGCTGTTGCATACAGTTGCTTCAATTCTTCCGGCACGCGGTCGATGCGGCGCAAGGAACCGTCGAAGTGCTTGAGGTCCGACACCATCACGCCGTCCCACAAGCCCAAGGCCTTGAGGTCGCGCACCAGGTACTCGTTGATCACGGTGAACTCACCGGACAGGTTGGACTTCACCGCGATGTTGCCGAAGCAAGGCTCGATGGAAGCGTCCACACCAATGATGTTGGAGATGGTGGCGGTGGGCGCAATGGCCACGCAGTTGCTGTTGCGCATGCCGTGCACTTGAATGCGCTGGCGCAGAGCGTCCCAGTCGAGGCTCACGGAGCGGTCCACATCCACATAGCCACCACGTTGATCGGCCAGCAAGTCGAGTGAATCGATGGGCAGGATGCCGCGGTCCCACAAGGAACCGCGGTAGCTGCTGTAGCGCCCACGCTCGGCCGCCAGGTCGGTGCTGGCCCAATAGGCGTAGTAGCAGACTGCCTCCATGGAGCGGTCGGCAAACTCCACCGCCTTGTCGCTGGCGTAGGGCACACGCAGTTGGTAAAGGCAGTCTTGGAAGCCCATGATGCCCAAGCCCACCGGGCGGTGCCGTAGGTTGGAGTCACGCGCTTTCTTGACGGCGTAGTAGTTGATGTCGATGACGTTGTCGAGCATGCGCATGGCCGTCGACACGGTTTTCTTCAACTTCTCTTGGTCGATGACTTTGCCGTCAGGCCCGTCGATCAAGTGCTGAACCAAATTGACGGACCCCAAGTTGCAAACGGCGATTTCGCTCTCATTGGTATTGAGCGTGATCTCGGTGCACAGGTTGCTGGAGTGCACCACGCCGACGTGCTGCTGTGGGCTGCGCACATTGCAAGCGTCTTTGAAGGTCACCCAAGGATGGCCGGTTTCAAACAGCATGGTCAACATCTTGCGCCACAGGTCTTTGGCGGCCACACGCTTGTACAACTTCAGCTCGCCCCGGTCGGCCTTGGCTTCATAAGCGGTGTAGGCCACTTCAAAGGCCTTGCCGTGCAGGTCGTGCAGGTCGGGGGTGTTGGAGGGTGAGAAGAGTGTCCAGTCGCCACCTTCCAGCACGCGCCGCATGAACAGGTCGGGAATCCAGTTCGCGGTGTTCATGTCGTGGGTACGGCGGCGGTCGTCGCCAGTGTTCTTGCGCAGCTCCAGAAATTCTTCGATGTCCAGGTGCCAGGTTTCCAGGTAGGCGCAGACCGCGCCCTTGCGTTTGCCGCCCTGGTTGACCGCGACCGCCGTGTCGTTGACCACTTTGAGGAAGGGCACCACGCCTTGGCTCTTGCCGTTGGTGCCTTTGATGTAGCTGCCCAAGGCGCGCACATTGGTCCAGTCGTTGCCCAAGCCGCCGGCATATTTAGACAGCAGCGCGTTTTCTTTCAGCGCTTCATAAATGCCGTCCAGGTCATCAGCCACCGTGGTGAGGTAGCAGCTCGACAACTGGCTGCGACGCGTGCCGCTGTTGAACAGCGTGGGCGTGCTGCTCATGAAGTCGAAGGACGACAGCACGTTGTAGAACTCGATGGCGCGCGCTTCGCGGTCGATCTCGTTGAGGGACAAGCCCATGGCCACGCGCATGAAGAAGGCTTGCGGCATTTCAATGCGCTGCTCGTCGATGTGCAGGAAGTAGCGGTCGTACAGGGTTTGCAAGCCCAGGTAGTCAAACTGAAGGTCGCGCTCGGGCTTCAATGCCGCGCCCAGCCGAGCCATGTCGAACTGCGCCAGCTTTTCGTCGAGCAATTCGGCTTCCACGCCGCGCGCGATGAACTTCGGAAAATAAGCAGCGTAAGCAGCCGACATGTCGCTCAAACCGGCCTCGGCCATTTCAGCGCCCAAAATTTCGCGGCGGATGGTGTGCATCAACAGGCGCGCGGTGGCGCGCGTGTAGGCCGGCTCCTTTTCGATCAAGGTGCGCGCAGCCAGGATGCAGGCCTTGTAGACCTCTTCGATCGGCACACCGTCATACAAGTTGCGGCGCGTCTCGTTCATGATGGGGTCGGCTGTGACATCGGCACCCAGGTTGGCGCATGCCGCTTCAACCAGAGCTTGCAAGCCAGGCAGGTTCAAGGGCACACGCTGGCCGGCGTCCAACACAAACAATTCAGCCGGCTTGACCACGGCTGCGGTGGTTTGGCGGGCCCGCTCTTGCGCGCGGCGGTCGCGGTACAGCACATAGGCGCGCGCCACTTCATGGTGGCCACCGCGCATCAACGACAGCTCCACATGGTCTTGCACATCTTCAATATGGAAGGTGCCGCCACCCGGGCGCGAGCGCAGCAGCGCGCGCACCACCACTTCGGTCAAACCGTCGACGGTTTCGCGCACGCTGGCCGAAGCAGCACCCTGCGTGCCATGCACCGCCAGAAAAGCCTTCATCAAGGCCACGGCAATCTTGTTGGGCTCGAACGAAACGACCGCGCCGTTGCGTCGGATGATCTGATACGCCACATACGCTGAAGTGGCCTGCGCTGCCGGCACGGCGACACGAACGAAGGTCGATGTCTCTGTCGCCGGAAAGCTGGATGTCTGCATGAATTCCCCTTGAAAACCTTGTCGTGCGCGGTCGGTCAACGTACAAGGCGGCCTTGGTCGGCCGTCGGTTTTGTGGTTTGAAACGATAGTGCCCGAGGCCCAACGCCGCATGCGCCCTCGGCGGGCAATCAGCCTCTTTGATGTTCTGGAGCGACGTCACCAATCTGTCGCGAACTGACACTATATATGGGGGCTGGGGCGACCACAAGCCACTACCCCTAGTGCTTCTTGTGGAAAAGCTGTGATCAGTTGGGGACAGTTACTTTCTTGCCCGGGCGCTGTCGGCGTGTGGCAGCACCAGTGAGGCCGTAGCAGGCTGCAAAGCAAGCAAATGGCGCAGACGCTGCCAATCAAAACCAGGGCCTGGGTCGGCCTTGCGGCCTGGTGCCACATGTTCATGACCGGCAACAAATTGCAATCGGTAGCGCGCGCGCAACAGCGCCAATAAATTTGCAAGCCTGCGGTATTGCGCTGCCGTAAATCGCAAACCTTCCAAGCCTTCCAACTCGATGCCGATTGAAAAGTCGTTGCAGTTGTTGCGGCCCTGCCAGCTTGAGGTGCCGGCGTGCCAAGCCCGCTGGTCACAAGAGACAAACTGCACCAACTCGCCACGCCGACGGATCAAGAAGTGCGCGCTGACCGTCAAGCCCTTCAAGCTTGCGAAATAAGGATGCGCTCCGTGGTCCAAGGTGTTGGTAAAGAGGCTTTCGATGTTGGGCCCGCCAAAAACGCCGGGGGGCAGGCTGATGGAATGCAACACCGCCAGGTCGACGATGGCGTCAACAGGACGCGGGCCCTGATTGGGCGACAGGCAGTGCCGCGCACCAGACCACCAGCCGTCGCACCAGGACCGCTGGGGCCTGGTGCGTGCATTCAACTCAGCGGCCACTTGGCGATTCTTCATGCTCACCATCGGCCTTGTCGCTGAGTACGCCCAAGCGCGCCATGCGGTAGCGCATCTGGCGCAAGCTCAAGCCCAGGCTCTCCCCGGCAGCGGTGCGATTGAAACGGTGCTTTTGAAGTGCCCGCATCAGCAGCTCACGCTCGATATGGTCCAGGTGCGCTTGAAGATTGCTCGGCAAAGCGTCGGTGCCGGATCGCGCTGCAGCGATTGGCGCCAAAGTGGGCGCGACAAGCTCTTCACAGCTCGGCTCGCTGTTCGCCAAGTCAGGAAGGCCCAAGTCGGCACGTTCGATGCGCTCTCCTGTCGCCATGGTCAGTGCGCGGTGAAGCAGGTTCTCCAGCTCGCGCACATTGCCCGGCAAGGTTTGCAGCATCAAGCTTTGCAAGGCTTCGTCGCTGACCTCGGTGATGGCATCCGCGCCAGCACCCGCGTCGGCTGCGATGCGCTGCAACAAGGCCTGGCAAATCAAGGGCATGTCCTGCCGACGCTCGCGCAGTGGTGGCACCACGATGGGAATCACGTTCAAGCGGTAAAAGAGATCTTGTCGAAAGCGCCCTGCCTTGACTTCGGCGCCCAGGTCTTTGTGCGTGGCACTGACGATGCGAACCTGCGTGGCCTGTTCGGCCGTAGCGCCGACGGGTCTGACCGCGCGCTCTTGAATGACGCGCAGCAGCTTGGCTTGCATGGCCAGCGGCAGATCGCCAATCTCGTCCAGGAACAAGGTGCCACCTTGCGCCGCCTGAAAAAAACCGTCGCGGTCTTCAGTGGCACCGGTGAATGCACCTTTTCGATAGCCAAAAAATTCGGCTTCCAAGAGATTCTCAGGAATGGCGCCGCAATTCACCGCAATGAAGGGGCAGACCGCGCGAGACGAAGTTTCGTGCACCGCGCGCGCCACCAATTCCTTGCCGGTTCCCGATTCGCCTTGAATCAGTACCGGCGCCATACTGCGCGCCACCCGTTCGATGAGCGCGCGCACCTGTTGCATGGCCACAGAGTCGCCGACCAGACGTGCCGCTGTTCGTGCAGGTAACGGGCTGCCACGCGCCTGCTCTGCGCGCGCGCTGCGTTCACCGCGATCACCCCGCGGCACAGCCGCGCCGGACACACCGCCCGCTGCACCACGGACCTGCCGCCCGGCAGCCGAGGCCACCACAGCCCGAAACTGCTTGAGGTCAACCGGCTTCGTCAGGTAGTCGAAGGCGCCCGCCTTCAAGGCCTCGACCGCGTTTTCTGCTGAGCCGTACGCCGTGATGACGATGACACGTTCGGGGCGACCCGTGCTTTCCAGCCGCTTGAGCAGCTCCAGGCCCGAGCCATCGGGCAGGCGCATGTCGGTGATCAGGGCCGAATATTCGCGCTGATCCAGGCACGCCAGGGCCTCAGCCACGCTGCCCGCGCAGACGACGTCATAGCCCTCGCGCACCAAGGTCAGCTCATACAAGGTGAGCAGATCGGGTTCGTCGTCAACCACCAGCAGTGACAAGGGGTGTGCAGCGGACATACCGGACATATCAGGCTCGATTGTCCTTGTTGTGGCTTTGGCTTTGGGTTTCGCTGTAACCGCGCATCACCACCACAAAGCCATTGCGGTAGCGGTCTTGCGGCGAACGGGCTCTGAATTCGATGCTCGCGCCATAACGCTCACACAGCTCACGACATATATAAAGGCCCAGCCCCGAGCCACGGCTGCGCGTGGAGAAAAAGGGTTCAAACAAGTAGGGCTCTACATCAGCGGCGATGGGTGGGCCGTCGTTGGCCAACGAGAGCACCACCGAGCCGTCCTCTCGACCAGCCAGGCGCAGCAGCAAGGCGTGCCGTTCAGGGGTGCTGTGGCGCAGCGCGTTGTCGAGCAGATTGACCAGCACACGCCGCAAGTGCTCAGGGTCAAATACGGCTAACAGCGGTATTGATGGCACATCCAGCCGCACACGACCATCGTCACGCTCGTGAAAGCCCACGCTGACCTCAAGCGTTTGCGCCCACTCCAGCACCGCTGTTCGCGTGGCAGCCGTCACGTCGATGGCCTGGGTTTCGGCGTGGGCGCCCGGCGCCAGTTCCAGCACGTCGTCCACGATGCGTTGCAGGCGCTTGACGTTGTCTGCAATCAATTGCCCCAGCTTCATTTGGCTGACCGCTGGTCGCCCATCACATCGATCTTCTTGCAGCTCCTCCAGCAACAGCTGGTTGGCCTGGGCGATGGCCGCCAAAGGGTTGCGAATCTCGTGCGCTATACCTGCCGATACCCGACCCATGGCGGCCAATTTCTCTTGCCGCAAACGGGCTTGAGCAGTACGCGCGTCTTCCAGCAGCACCACGCACAGGCCGTCGCCGGTCGCTGCGCCGTCGTCTTGCACCTGACCGTCCAGGGCGGCCGTGCCGCGCGTGAAGCGCACACGCATGCGCAAACTGCGCTTGTGGTTGTTCGCGAAGTTCAGTTGCAAATCGCGGCCGGCATCCGGCCACTGCTCTTCGGCCAGCGCCTGGTCAACGAGTTCGCACAGCGGCGCGGCGGCTGGCAAGTCGCGCAAAGCAAACGGCGCTACCGGCGCCAGCCCATGCAGCACCAACAATTGGCGCGCCGCCGGGTTGGCCGCGCGCACGCGCAAGTGGCGGTCCAGCACCAAGACACCATCGGCCATTTCTTCAATGACCAAGCGGTTCAGTTGCGCCTGTTGGCGCGCCGCTTCACGGCTGCCGCGCGCCGACTGTTCTTCGCGCGTCATGCGCCCGGCCAACTCCGACGCGATGAAAGCGATGACAAACAATCCCATGCCAGCCAGGCCCGACTGCGCCAAAACGGCAGCACCTTCAGTCAGACCACCCACCGAGCGCAGCGTGACCGCCAGAAGCAGCAAAGCAACACCCGCTGCTGTGCCCAGCGCAAGCCGGCGCGTGGTCAACACGCCGGACATCAGCACCGGCAGCACCAACAAGGCGGCGTAATTGAAGCTGGCCCCCGCATCCAGCACATGCAGCAGGCCAAAGGCCAGCAGGTCAACGCCGACCGTCAACAGCCACTGTCTGCGGCGAATGGGCGTTGGTCGCATGGGCGCCGCGCGGCTCAAACCCGGCGCCAGCCACGGCAAGCCAACCTGCAGGGCATACAGCGCGCAGACGCTCATTACCAGTGGTGAAACGTTAGCGCCCAAACTGAAGACTGCGGCTTGGGCGCCGACCAAGGCCACACCCAAGGCAACTCGCGCTGCCCAGTAGGTGCGCACGATGCGCGCTACGGCGGTGCCGGGTGGTTGCGCTGGCGCATGGGCATCGCGCGAAATCAAACTGCTCTCGGCTGCGCCGGCCTGCGTGCCTGCCGGTGCGGTGTCTGCGGTGTCAGTAGGCGCGGCCTTCTGCGGGTCTTGATCGTCCGCGTTGCCCGCCCAGCGGCTGCGCGCGGAAGCGGACGGAAAAATCTGGCGTCGCTCCGCTTGACGCCGCTCGCCCGAGCGACGTTCGCTGCCGCTGTTCATCTGCGGGTGGCTTGGTCGCGCGCCCAACCAGGCCGAAGCCTCATGCGCGCGGCCCCAGCAAGCGATGGGGCTCGCCGCAATAGTGCAGCGCACCATCTTTCAAGGCATCGGCCAGGGGCAGGTGCACGCCGCAATGGGCGCAAACCACCATGTCTTGCGCGTGGGCCGCGCCCTTGCCGCCCTTGCGCTTACTTTGAGCGGCAGCCGTGCTGCGCGCTTTGTTGATACGGCCAAACAACCACCAGGCGATGACCAGCACCAGCAAGACCAATATGACGACACGACCCATGGCTGCAGCCCTTTTGTCCGACGTTCAGAAGCCGCGCCCCAGCACCACTTGCGAGACAAAGCGGGTGCCGGCATAGGCCAGCAACAGCACCAAGGCGCCCGCGTACAACCAACGCGTGGCTTGCCGCCCGCGCCAGCCGCGCCAGTGCCGCCCGGCGAGCAGCGCTGCAAAGAGGCCCCATGAGCCCAAGGACAACACCGTCTTATGGTCCAAGCGCCAGGCGCTCGACGTCGCCACACCCAAAACAATCGCCGTGGTCAGGACCAAAAACCCCGCCTGCACAAAACGGAAGGTGATGCGCTCCAACTGCAGCAAGGGCATGGCGTGGGGGTGCTGAACAGCCGCAGGGCCACGCCGGCTGCGCAAGCGTCGCTCGCTCTCATCCAGCAGCAACGCGTGCAAAACGGCGGCGCCAAACAAGCCATAGGCCGCCACGCCCAAAAGCCAATGCAAGGGCGCCCAGCGCGAACCCAAGGTGCGCAGCTCACCCGGGAAAAAGACAGCCAAGGCCACTGCCGCAAGCCCCGCCACCGCCAAGGCGCGTCGAACTCGGGGCACGGGCAGCAAGCGACCTTCGATTGCATGCACAGCCACGACGGCACAGACCGTCAGAGAAACCACCGGGCCAAAACCCAAGCGCGCGACCGAACCGCTCAACCCCAGCTGCCAGATGTCCGTGATCAGAAGCGAAACATGACTCAACAGGCCCACAACCAGTGCCGGCCCACTCAAGCGCATGCGCGAGGGCAGAAGGGCCGCCATGGCGTAGCCCAGCGCGGCCAGTGCGGCCCAAACGACTGTGGCGGACGACAAGGCCGCAGGCAAAAACAAGGCGCCAGACGGGCCCGACGATAAACTCATGATCCGCAGTTTACGTTCGCGGCCCATGGGGCCGCACGCTTATGGCTACCAACCTCACCGATCGACTGTCGCGCCTGGTCAAAACCATGCGCGGCCAGGCCCGCATCACCGAGAGCAATGTGCAAGACATGTTGCGCGAAGTGCGCATGGCCTTGCTGGAGGCCGACGTGGCCTTGCCGGTGGTGCGCGACTTCATCGCACGGGTCAAAGACAAAGCCCTGGGCACGGAAGTGGTGGGCTCGCTGAACCCCGGTCAGGCTTTGGTGGGCGTGGTGCACAAAGAGCTTGCGGCCACCATGGGCGAAGGGGTGAGTGACATCAACCTGGCGGCACAGCCGCCCGCCGTGATTTTGATGGCCGGCTTGCAGGGCGCTGGCAAAACCACCACCACCGCCAAGCTTGCCAAATACCTCATCGAGCGCCGCAAGAAAAAGGTGTTGACGGTTTCGGCCGACGTCTACCGGCCTGCCGCCATTGAACAGCTCAAGACCGTCACGCGCCAGGCCGGCGCGGAGTGGTTTGCCTCGACGCCCGACCAGAAGCCGCGCGACATCGCGCTGGCCGCACTGGACTACGCCAAGAAGCACTACATGGATGTGTTGCTGGTGGACACCGCCGGCCGCTTGGCAATCGACGAAGCATTGATGGCGGAAATCCGCGACCTGCACGGCGTGCTCGACCCCGTGGAAACGCTGTTCGTGGTGGACGCCATGCAAGGCCAGGATGCCGTCAACACGGCCAAGGCCTTCAAAGACGCCCTGCCGCTGACGGGCGTGGTGCTGACCAAACTCGACGGCGACTCGCGCGGCGGTGCAGCGCTGTCCGTTCGGCAGATCACGGGCGTGCCGATCAAGTTTGCCGGCGTGTCCGAAAAGATCGACGGGTTCGAAGCTTTTGACGCCGAGCGTCACGCCGGGCGCGTGCTGGGCATGGGCGACATCCTGGCGCTGGTTGAGGAGGTCCAAAAAGGTGTTGACCTCGACTCCGCCAAGAAATTGGCCGACAAAGTCAAGACCGGCGGGTTCGACCTGGAAGATTTCAAGACGCAAATCACACAGATGAAGAAGATGGGCGGCATGGCCAGCTTGATGGACAAGCTGCCTTCACAACTCTCAGCCAAGGCCGCCGGCGCCGATATGGACCGCGCCGACCGCGACGTGCGCCGCATGGAAGGCATCATCAACAGCATGACGGCGCTGGAACGGCGCAAGCCCGAGCTCATCAAAGCCAGCCGCAAACGCCGTATCGCCACGGGTGCGGGGGTTCAGGTGCAGGACGTCAACCGCATGCTCAACCAGTTTGAGCAGATGCAGGGCATGATGAAGAAGATGAAAGGCGGTGGCCTGATGAAGATGATGAAGCGCATGGGCGGCCTGCCGGGCATGCCGCGCTGAAACTTTCTGCTTCAGTGGCGTGATCTATTGCGCCACCGGACCGCTCACTTTAGGGGTGCATTGACCTTTACTCACGGATTTCGCGACATCTGCCTTGACGCGATGTGCCGGTTGGACCGATCCTCATGATCGCGGGTTGCCCTACCGACAACCCCCGGAGCCTGCATGCCCTTGGACGCCATCTCGGCGACGCTACTCACCACCGCCGCCTTGATGTTCGTTGCCTTGATCCGCAGGTTCAGGCACAGCCTTTGGCCTCGGGCCCGGCGCGAACTTCGGCGTCGCTGGCCCATGGCCGCGCTGCCTTGGGGAGCCGGCGCGGCTGCGGTGCTGCCCCATGCACAACGCCGGGGCTGGGACTTGGCGCGGCGCGCAGCGCCTCACGCCGTGCTGCTGCCGCGTGTGCCTTTGATGCGCATCTTGGCGCCTGCAGCCGTGCATGGATTGAGCGCGGACTTGGTGGTCTGGGACAAGGCCACGAAGACGCGTCTGGTGATCCTCTTTGAATCGGGCGACCCCAGTTCGCGCCGCCGCCAGCGACTTGCAACAACGCGTTCGGCGCTTGAATCGGCAGGCGTTCCAGTGCGGGTATGGCAGCAAGGCAATTGGCCCGACACCGCGGCCGTGCGCGAGCAATTTCGTGCAGCCGGCATCTCCAGGGTGTCTAGTAGCTCAAGTAAGCGCCGCGCGCGGCCTCCCAACTTCGGCGTGCAAACCCAGCCGTCGACGCTTCTCTAGCCTCTAGAGACTCGGCGCGGCGCTTTTTTTCGCCAAGCCAGTTCTGCAGCTACTGCAGCAGCGCCCGTGCGAACTCGCGCGCATCGAAGGTCTGCAGATCTTCCAACTGCTCGCCCACGCCCACGAAGTACACCGCGATGGGCTTCTTTTCGGCAACCACCCAGCGGGCGATGGCGGCCAGCACGCCGCCTTTGGCAGTGCCGTCCAGCTTGGTGACGATCAAGCCCGTCAGTTGCACCGCAGCGTCGAACGCCTTGACCTGCGCCAGCGCGTTTTGGCCCGTGTTGCCGTCCACCACCAGCAGCACCTCATGCGGCGCGCCGTCCTGCGCCTTCGCAATCGTGCGTCGGATTTTGCGCAGCTCTTCCATGAGGTGAGCCTGCGTGGGAAGACGGCCGGCGGTGTCGGCGATGACGACATCTCGGCCGCGCGCTTTGGCGGCTGACACGGCGTCAAAGCTCACCGCAGCGGGGTCGCCACCCTCTTGGCTGACGATTTCCACCCGGTTGCGGTCGCCCCATACGGCCAATTGCTCACGCGCAGCGGCGCGGA
This sequence comes from Rubrivivax sp., assembly GCA_965249635.1. Classification (GTDB taxonomy): domain Bacteria; phylum Pseudomonadota; class Gammaproteobacteria; order Burkholderiales; family Burkholderiaceae_C; genus Rubrivivax. Next base: position 3,678,417 of record OZ252249.1, read on the forward strand.
AGGTATCGGCCGCCGCCAACAGAACGCTCTGGCCTTCAGCCGCCAGATGGTGGGTGAGTTTGCCGATGCTGGTGGTCTTGCCGGCCCCGTTGACGCCCACAACCATCATTACCGTGGGCGACTGCGCGCCCACCACCAAAGGCCGTTGCAGCGGCGCCAGAAGGTCGGTGATGGCATCGACCAACAAAGCTTTGACAGCTTGCGGATCCGTGGCTTTGGCCTCCTTGACACGACGCTTAAGATCACCCAGCAGCGCTTCCGTTGCGGGCAAGCCTGCATCGGCCATCAGCAATGCCGACTCCAACTCTTCATAGAGAGCCTCATCAACACGGGTGCCCGTGAAGACTTGGGCTATGCCGGAGCTGGTTTTACGCAGACCCTGGCGCAGTCGGTCCAGCCAGCTCACGCGGCTGGCACTGGGTGCGGGCGGAACCTCGGCTGTCGACAGGCTGGGCGCCGGAATGGGGCTGGTCGATGCAGCCGTAGCGGCTGTACTTGCAGTCTCTGGCGGCAGCAGTGAGGGGCTCGGCGTTGGGGTCGGCGCCTGGGCCTCGGGTGAGTCAGATGGGGCCGGCGCGGCGGCAGGAGGAGGCTTTTTGCGGAAAAAACTGAACATGCAGGCGACCAAAAATGACCGGGGCCACAACGCGGAAGCACGCTCGCTATAATGTCGGGCTCTTGGCGCTTTAGCTCAGTCGGTTAGAGCGACGGAATCATAATCCGCAGGTCCGGGGTTCGAATCCCTGAAGCGCCACCAGTTTTTCCGAAGGCCCGAGCATCGCATGCGTCGGGCCTTGTCATTCACAGCCCCTGGATCCACACCATGACCCGCTGTGCCGCTCGGTTTGACCAGTCCATCGCTGGCTTCGCCCTTTGCTCACTGCTGATGCTGAGCAGCATGGCGCCATTGCCGGCCGCAGCCGAACTGGCGCCGGACCACCGTGTCTTCCCAGCCCATTCCTTGCGCGGCGAGTTGCAGCTCACGTCTGCCGCCGACCTTCGGCTTAACGGGCAAGCCGCACGCCTAGCACCCGGCGCGCGCATTCGCGGCGAAAACAACCAGTTGTTGATGAGCGGCAGCCTTGTAGGCCAAAGCTTGGTGGTGCACTACACACGCGAGCGCAGCAGCGGCCTGCTGATGGACGTGTGGGTCTTGCGTGCCGTTGAACGCAGCAACCGACTGTGGCCCACCACCGAAGAGCAGGCCCAAGCCTGGGTTTTCAGCCCTGCCGACCAAACCTGGAAAAGGCCCTGAGCATGAGTGAAGCGCACACACCGCGGGCCAAGAAGGTATTCATCCGCACCTTCGGCTGCCAGATGAACGAGTACGACTCGGACAAGATGGCCGACGTGCTGCGCGCCGCCGAGGGTTATGAAGCCACCACCGATGTCGAACAGGCCGACTTGATCCTTTTCAACACCTGCTCGGTGCGCGAAAAAGCGCAAGAAAAAGTCTTCAGCGACCTGGGGCGCGTCAAGCACCTGAAGCAAAAGGGCGTGCTGATCGGTGTGGGCGGTTGTGTGGCCAGCCAGGAAGGCGACGCCATCGTGGCGCGCGCGCCGTATGTGGACATCGTGTTCGGCCCGCAAACACTTCACCGCTTGCCGCAGATGATCGAGGCCCGCCGCCGCGAGCGCCGGCCGCAGGTGGACATCAGCTTTCCAGAGATCGAGAAGTTCGACCACCTGCCGCCAGCCCAAGTTGCAGGCGGGGCGGCTTTTGTGTCGATCATGGAAGGCTGTTCGAAATACTGCTCTTACTGCGTCGTGCCTTACACACGCGGCGAGGAAGTCAGCCGGCCTTTTGACGACGTGCTGGTTGAGGTGGCAAGCCTGGCCGAGCAAGGTGTCAAAGAAGTCACCCTGCTGGGCCAGAACGTCAACGCCTACCGGGGCGCGATGGGCAACACCACGGAAATTGCCGATTTCGCCATGCTGATCGAATGTGTTGCCGAAATTCCGGGCATCGCGCGCATCCGTTACACCACCAGCCACCCCAATGAATTCACGCCGAGATTGGTGCAGGTCTATGAGCGGGTGCCTAAGCTTGTAAACCACCTGCACTTACCCGTGCAACACGGTTCAGACCGCATTTTGATGGCCATGAAGCGCGGCTACACCACCCTGCAATACAAGAGCACCATTCGCGCGCTGCGCCGCCTGCGCCCCGATATCAGTCTATCGAGCGATTTCATCGTCGGCTTCCCGGGCGAAACGGCGCAGGACCACGCTCAAACCATGGCGCTGATTGAAGACGTCGGCTTCGACGCCAGTTTCAGCTTTGTCTTCAGCGCGCGGCCCGGCACGCCGGCAGCAAACCTGCCGGATCAAACACCGCAGACCGAAAAGCTCAGACGCCTGCAAGAACTTCAAACAGCGCTCGAAGGCCATGTGCGGCGCATCTCAGAGGCGCGCCTGGGCACCGTTCAGAAAATTCTGGTGGAAGGTCCGTCGCGCAAAAACGCCCTTGAATTGATGGGCCGCACTGAGTGCAACCGCATCGTCAATTTTGAGGGCGCGGCGCGGCTCACGGGCCAGTTGATCGACGTGCGCATCACCCAGGCCTACCCGCACTCTTTGCGTGGCGAGGTGATGCAAACTGCTCAGCCCTCAGCTCATGGTTCGCTTGAGTCGCTTGGCTCGGCGGGCTGATCCAAAGGCGGCCCACCACAAGGCCAGCGCGGTGGCCACTGTCATGACAACATAGGTGCCCATGCGGCCATCGCGCTCCAGCACCAGCACACCCGCCAAAAGCGCAGTGGCAGCCGCCGCACCGGTCCACGCCGCCAAACGCCAATAGGCACATTGGCGCAACGTTTGGCGCCAAAACAGCTTGGCCAAGGCGGGCGCCAGCAAGCCCAGGCCCAGCGCGGGCGCGAAGAAGTTGGCCAGGTGCCAAATCAAGTCCAATGGGCTCATTACAGCTTTTGCCGCTCGAATGAAAGAAAGTGTCGGGGTTTTCCAGACGCTGCCGTGAAGATTGTCATGGGCTTTATTTGCAACGGAATCCTACAATCACGACCTATGGGCGTTTTCACGCTGGGCCTCAACCACACCACCGCACCGCTCGACCTGCGCGGCAAGCTGGCGTTCGCGCCCGAAAGGGTGGCGCCCGCCCTGCAAGCCTACAAAGACCGATTTGGCCGCAGCCTGCCAGAGGCGGCGCTGGTCTCCACCTGCAACCGTACGGAGTTGTATGTGGCCGCTGACCAAGCACCAGCGCAAGAGTTGGTGCGGCCCACACTCGACTGGCTGGCTGCGCACGCCGGCATTCAAGGTGTTGAGCTGCAGCCACACGCTTATGTGATGGAGGACACGGCCGCCGCACGCCATGCGTTTCGCGTGGCTGCGGGCTTGGATTCCATGGTGCTGGGTGAACCGCAAATCCTCGGCCAAATGAAGCAGGCTGTTCGCGAGGCCGACGCCGCCGGCACCTTGGGCACCACGCTGCACCAGTTGTTCCAGCGCTCGTTTTCGGTGGCCAAAGAAGTGCGCACTGAAACCGAAATCGGCGCGCATTCGGTCAGCATGGCGGCTGCGGCCGTGCGCCTGGCTTCGCAAATCTTTGAAGATCTGCGCGAGATCAAGCTGCTCTTTGTCGGCGCTGGCGAGATGATCGATTTGGTGGCCACGCACTTTGCTGCGCGCGAGCCGAAAGCCATTGTGATTGCCAACCGCACCATGGAACGTGGCGAGTCGCTGGCTGAAAAATTTGGCGGCCAAGCCATGCCTTTGGCCGAGCTGCCCAACCGGCTGCACGAATTTGATGCAGTCGTTTCTTGCACAGCCAGCACGCTGCCCATCATTGGACTGGGTGCCGTTGAGCGCGCGCTCAAAGCGCGGCGCCGCAAACCCATTTTCATGGTCGATCTGGCTGTGCCACGCGACATCGAAGCCGAGGTGGCGCAGCTCGATGACATCTACCTGTACACCGTAGACGACCTGTCCACCGTGGTGCAAACAGCCGGAGAAAAGCGCCAGGCTGCTGTACAACGCGCTGAAGCCATCGTCGATGCCGGTGTGCTGAGCTTTGGTCAGTGGCTGGAGCAGCGTTCCACCGTGCCCTTGATCCAGGCCCTCAACCGACAGGCCGATGATTGGCGCGCTGCAGAACTGGCCCGCGCCAAAAAGCTGTTGGCCAAGGGCGAAAACATCGATGCCGTGCTTGACGCCCTCTCGCGTGGGTTGACCCAAAAAATGCTGCACGGCACGCTGGCCGAACTGCACACGGCCGACAGTGGCAACCGTGAGCAACTGGCGGGTACGGTCTCGCGCCTGTTCCTGCGCGGCGCCAACCGCCACCGCGAAGGGCGTTAGCGCCGCACACTTGCGGCCAATTCAGCGGGCCTGACTGGCCTGCTGTGTGAAGAAGCTGCTGCCCTCACCATGAAAGAAGCCCTTCGCCTACAACTGGAACGCCTGGAGATGCGCCTGGCGGAGTTGGACGCGAGCCTCTCAGACCCGCAAGTGGCCAGCGACATGAACCGCTGGCGCACCATGGCCAAAGAGCAGGCCGATGCGTCTGAATTGGTCGGTTTGTTCAGGCGCTGGAAGCAACGTCAAAGCGATTTGCTGAGCGCGCGCGAACTGCTGAACGACCGTGAAATGGCCGACATGGCTGGCGAAGAAATCACCGCCGCGCAGCGCGATTGCGAAGCCTTGTTGGCCCAATTGCAAGCCGCGCTGCTGCCCAAAGACCCGGACGACGAACGCCCTGCCTTTGTTGAAATTCGCGCGGGCACGGGCGGTGACGAGTCTGCGCTCTTTGCTGGTGATTTGTGCCGCATGTACCTGCGCTATTTCGAACGGCAGGGCTGGCGCACCGAGATCATGAGCGAAACGCAAGCCGAGCTCGGCGGCTATAAAGAAGTGGTTTTGCGCGTGGAAGGCAAACAGGTTTACGGCGCGCTGCGTTTTGAGTCAGGCGGCCACCGCGTGCAGCGCATTCCGGTGACGGAAAGCCAAGGCCGCATCCACACCAGCGCTTGCACCGTGGCTGTGATGCCTGAGCCCGATGAAGCGGCTGAAGTCACGCTCAACCCGGCCGACCTGCGCATCGACACCTTTCGCGCCAGCGGTGCGGGCGGGCAACACATCAACAAAACCGATAGCGCCATCCGTATAACGCACTTGCCTACAGGGCTGGTGGCCGAGTGCCAGGATGACCGTTCGCAACACCGCAACAAAGCCAAAGCCATGGCTGTCTTGGCAGCGCGCCTTCGCGACAAAGAACGCAACGAACGGGCTGCCAAAGAAGCCGCTGCGCGCAAGAGCCTGGTGGGCAGCGGCGACCGCAGCGACCGAATCCGCACCTACAACTTTCCGCAAGGTCGCCTCACCGACCACCGCATCAACCTGACGATCTACAAGCTCGGGCAGGTGATGGAAGGTGACCTGGGCGACGTGATGCAGGCGCTGCAGGCTGCGCGTGCGGCCGAGCAACTGGCCGAGCTTGAATCGGGCGGCGCAGCCTGATCACAGCGCGCATGCCCAGCATCGACGCTGCGCTACTTGAGGCGCGCACCTCAGGCTTGGACCTGCTGGACGCCCAAGTGCTGCTGGCGCACCAGATGGGGCAAAACCGAACGTGGTTGCGCGCACACGGTGACCATCTGCTGAACGACGCTGAGTTGCTGGGTTTTCGCACCGCTTGCGAACAGCGCGCGCGCGGCACACCCGTGGCTTACCTCACCGGCGAGCGCGAGTTTTACGGCCTGAGTTTGCGCATCACGCCAGCGGTGCTGGACCCGCGCCCGGATACGGAAGTGCTGGTGGATTGGGCTCTGGACTGCCTACGCGGTCTGCTGGCGGCGCATGCGCGCCCGGTTGTGGCTGATCTCGGCACCGGCAGCGGGGCCATCGCTCTGGCCATTGCACAACACGCACCGCAGGCGCAGGTCATCGGCGTGGATCGCTCGCCCAGCGCTTTGGCTGTGGCGCGCAAGAACAGCGAGCGTCTAGGCCTTCCCGTTGACTGGCGGCTGGGGCCTTGGTTTGAACCCCTCGCGGGGCCCTGTGGAAATGAAGGACCGCCAATGCAGCTGATTGTGAGCAACCCGCCCTATATCGCCGAATCAGACCCGCACCTCGCCGCGCTGCACGCCGAGCCGCGCGAGGCGCTTGTGGCCGGCCTGGACGGTTTGGACGACCTGCGGCACCTGGCTGCGCATGCGGGTCGGTGCTTGACTCCTGGTGGCTGGTTGCTGCTGGAGCACGGCTTCGATCAAGGCGTTGCCGTTGCCATCTGTTGCGCAGCGCGGGTTTCGACGCGGTAGAACATCGCCAAGACTTGGCGGGCCACACCCGCTGCACGGGTGGGCGCTGGCCAGGGTTTTTTACTTCAGCGTATCCTCCTGACTTATTCTTAATTTGCGTTTGAGGAGCCAGGGCATGAGTGATGTACAGCAGCGTATCGACCAGTTGGTCAAAGGCCACCCGGTGGTGCTGTTTATGAAGGGGACAGCCCAATTCCCCATGTGCGGTTTTTCCGGGCGCGCCATGCAGGTACTCAAAGCTTGCGGCGTGAACAACCCGGTCACGGTCAACGTGTTGGAAGACGATGCCATCCGCCAGGGCATCAAAGACTACGCCAACTGGCCGACCATTCCGCAGTTGTATGTCAACGGCGAGTTCCTCGGCGGATCGGACATCATGATGGAGATGTACGAAAGCGGTGAGCTGCAACAGGTGCTGGGTGGCAAGTCCTGAACCACAGCGGCTGATCGTCGGCGTTAGTGGTGCGACAGGCGCGCTGTATGCGCTGCGGCTGCTTCAGCGTGCCAAGCAACTCGGTGTTCAAACCCATTTGGTTGTGACGGCTGCCGGTGCCTTGAATGTGCACCACGAGCTGGGTCTGGACCGCAAATCATTCGAAGCGCAGGCCGATGCGGCTTACTCACCCGGCGACGTAGGTGCTTGCCTGGCCAGCGGCAGCTTTCAAACGGCCGCGATGGTGGTGACACCCTGCTCAATGAAAAGCTTGGCGGCTGTCGCCCATGGTCTGTCAGACAACCTGCTGACCCGCGCGGCCGACGTGGCGCTCAAGGAGCGGCGGCGCCTGGTGCTGATGGTGCGCGAAACGCCACTGAACTTGGCGCACCTGAAAAATATGACCGCCGTCACGGAAATGGGCGGCATCATTTTTCCGCCATTGCCGGCGTTTTATCACCGCCCTGCCAGCATTGAAGACATGGTGGACGAAGGTGTTGAGCGGGTGCTGATGCTGGCCGGCATCCATGGCGCACAGGCGCGCGCTTGGCAGGGCTTGGGGGCCAGCGGAGGGCGCGTCAGCCTTTGAAGGTCCACTGGCGCCGCGCTCCAAAAACCAGGTTGGGATATTCGGCGCGACCCCGGCTGCCGTTGTAGCGGCCCAGCGCAAGAAACAGGTCGCCGCGTTCGCGGTCCAGGTAGTGGCGCAAGATGGTGCAGCCAAAGCGCAAGTTGGTTTGCATATGGAACAGGCTGGCGGGGTCGCCATCACCAATCAATCGCGCCCAAAACGGCATCACCTGCATGTAGCCGCGCGCACCGGCCACGCTGATCGCGTATTTGCGGAACCCGCTTTCAACTTGAATCACGCCCAATACCAGGTCGGGTTCCAGCCCTGCGCGGCGGCTCTCGTACCAAACGGACTCTAAAAATTCGACGCGCGTTTGGTACTCACTTTTGCGCCGTTTGAGCCGCTCGCTCATGTCACCCAGCCACCGCAAATACGCCAGCCGCTCTTCGGCTTTGTCAAAACTGGGTTTGGGTGGCGCGCGGTTGGCAATGGCAGCCGACAGTGCCGTGCGCACTGAATCGATCATTGGCTCTTCAAGCTGGGCACCCGCCTTCGCGGCTTGTGGCGTCAGCAAAAGCAGAGTGGCACTCGAAAGGCTGCGTACTGCCCAGGTCCGCCGATTGAGGTGTCGATTCACGTTCTGCGACCCATCCACGCTTCGAGCGGCCACCGCCAGCGGCTGTGGGCTGCTAACACCGCCGCCAGCAACCAAACCGCCAGGCTCGACGCGAACAGCGCCAGCGTTCCCGGCTTCCAGGCGACAAATAAGCCACTCAACATCAGCATGCACCACAAGGAGTAGCCAACGTATAGCGACAAGGTACGCCGACCCAAAGGAGCCAGGCGCGCAGCCCAGCGCACCCGACCTTCGGACCAAGCTTGTGCAAACGCCAGGATCAACGCGGCCGACAAGGGCACGCCCACCAACGGTGTCAGGCCGTCCACCCACAGCGCACGCTCGCCTTCACGGTTGGAAAAGATGACCAACACCACGGCATAGCCCAGATTGGCCAGCAATAGAACGGGCAGCCAGCGCCGCACCTGCATTCGCCGCCAGTGCCGCCATCGCGGGTGTGTGAGCAAACGCAGGCGCGACGCAACAACGCCCGCCAACATGCACACACACAAAACGGGCAGACTCAGCGGTGCGCTGGCCAAAACAACCATCGCGTAGGTACTGAAATTGAGGGCTAGAAACTCGGGCCATGTAGCCACCGCCGCGAAGCTCGGCTCGGTCGCCTCTTCTCCAGACAACAGCAGGAGCAAGAGAAAAAAAGCCAAGCTCACACCGACCGCCGTGGCCAGCCCAAATTTGAGCCGCCGCATCAGGCTTGGCCAGGGAGCATTCACCGCTCCCAAAACGATGAACCCACACAAGGCATACATCGTCAAGATGTCTCCGAAGTAGATCAGGCTGCCGTGCAAAACCCCCAAAATCAGCAGGCGCCACAGCCGGCTACGCGCTTGCACCAACGCGTGGCGGCTGCGGTCCCGAAGGCTTTGCGCCAAACCCCAGCCAAACAAGAAGGCCAACGCCGGGTAAGCCTTGCCCTGAATGAGAAAAGCCTGCAAACCTTGCGCCAGCCAGGCCAGCGGTTCACCTGCCGGCGTGGCCCGGCCCAACACCGGGCCCGAAGGCGCCCATGCGTAACCGGCAGCATTCACAACCACCACGCCGATCAAGGCGAGTGCACGCAGCACATCGGGCAGCGGCTCGCGCTGCGCGGGCTTCACGCTGATGTGCGGAGCCGCGCCAGCGCTTGAGCCGAAGCGTCAGCCATCGCGACCTTCTGGGCCTGCGCGTCACGCCGGCCTTGCAGTTCAGCCGTGCCCTCCTTCAAACCGCGGTCTGAAAGGACCACGCGCACCGGAATGCCAATCAGCTCCCAGTCAGCAAACATGGCACCCGGCCGCTCGCCACGGTCGTCCAACAATACATCGATGCCTTTGGCGGAGAGTTCTGCGTAGAGACTGTCGGCCGCTGCGCGCACCTCGGCGCTGCGGTCATAGCCGATGGGGCAGATGACCACTTCAAACGGCGCCATGGACGCAGGCCAAATGATGCCGCGCTCGTCATGGTTTTGTTCAATTGCCGCACCCAGCAAGCGCGTCACGCCAATGCCATAACAACCCATTTCGAAAAACTGGGGCTTGCCGTTTTCGTCCAAAAAGCTCGCGTTCATCGCACGGCTGTATTTGGCGCCCAGGTAAAAAACATGGCCTACTTCAATGCCGCGCTGAATGGCAAGCACACCCTGGCCGTCGGGCGACGGGTCGCCTTCAACCACGTTGCGTATGTCGGCCACCAACTCGGGCTCTGGCAGGTCGCGGCCCCAATTCACGCCGGTGAGGTGGAAGTCTGGTGCATTGGCGCCGCAGATGAAATTGTGCAGGGCCGCCACGGAACGGTCTGCCACCACCTTTACGGACTTGCGCGTAGCGACGGGGCCCAGGTAGCCTGGCTTGCAGCCGAAGTGATCTTCAATTTCTGCCACGCTGGCGAACCGAAATCCCGCAGCCAAGCCGGGCAGTTTGCCGACTTTGACTTCGTTCATCGAATGGTCGCCGCGCAGCAGCAGCAGCCAGATGGTGGACTGCGTCACTTCGCCGGCTTCGTTCAGCGCATCCGTTGCCAACACCAGCGACTTCACAGTCGTCTGCAGTGACACACCCAGCAGCGCGGCCACATCTTCACAGGTGCTCTTGCCCGGCGTTGGCGTCTTCACCATCGCAGCCGTCGCTGCACCACGGCCACCCGCAGGTGCCATCGCCTCGGCCAACTCGATGTTGGCTGCGTAGGCTGAGGTCGGACAGTAGACGATGGCGTCTTCGCCGGTATCGGCGATCACTTGAAATTCCTGCGACAGGTCGCCGCCGATAGCACCTGAATCAGCCGCCACCGCGCGGTAGCGCAAGCCGAAACGATCAAAGATGGCGCCGTAGGCCTTCGACATGTTCTGGTAGCTCGCTGCTGCTGACGTCGCATCACGGTCAAAGGAATAGGCGTCTTTCATAGTGAATTCGCGCCCACGCATCAGGCCAAAGCGAGGCCGCCGCTCGTCGCGGAACTTGGTTTGAATGTGATAAAAATTCTTGGGCAGTTGTTTGTAGCTGCGCAGCTCCTGGCGCGCGATGTCGGTCACCGCTTCTTCACTGGTGGGCTGGATGACGTAGTTGCGCTCATGCCGGTCCTGCACGCGCATCAGTTCGGGTCCCATTTTCGAAAAGCGCTGTGTTTCTTCCCACAGTTCGGCGGGCTGCACGACCGGCATGAGCAATTCCACCGCGCCGGCTTTGTTCATCTCGTCGCGGATGATGGCTTCCACTTTGCGTATGACGCGCAGGCCCATTGGCATGTAGTTGTAGATGCCTGCAGCCAACCGTTTGATCATGCCGGCGCGCAGCATCAACTGGTGACTCACCACCTCCGCATCCGCCGGCGCTTCTTTGAGAGTGGAAACAAAAAAGGAACTGGCTTTCATGGGTGCGGCGCCGTGTGGGCTGACTCGTCAAATGGGCATGATTCGGGCTGCTGAACAGGGGATGCGGGTAAGCCGCACATCGCGCAATTCACACAGCCGGTGCAATAATGATTCGAGTCAAGAATCAGAGGTTTGATTATGCTCGACCGGGATGGCTTCAGGCCCAACGTCGGCATCATCCTGCTCAACGCGCGCAACCAGGTTTTTTGGGGCAAGCGCTTGAAGACGCACTCCTGGCAGTTTCCGCAGGGGGGCATCAAGCACGGTGAAACGCCTGAGCAGGCGATGTTTCGCGAGCTTCACGAAGAAGTGGGGCTGCTGCCTGAGCATGTGCAAATCGTGGCGCGCACGCGTGAATGGCTGCGCTACGAGGTGCCTGACCATTTCATCCGTCGCGAGGCGCGTGGACACTACCGCGGCCAAAAGCAGATCTGGTTTTTGCTGCGGCTGATGGCGCTGGACAGCAAGATGAACTTGCGCGCGACCGACCACCCTGAGTTCGACGCTTGGCGTTGGAACGAGTATTGGGTGCCGCTGGAAATGGTCATCGAATTCAAGCGTGGTGTTTACGAAATGGCGCTGACGGAGTTGGCGCGGTTTCTGCCACGCATCAACCACCACAACCGCTTTTTGCGGGGTGGGCCGCGTGGCCCTCGCCCGCATGGCGAAGGCCCTGCGCCATTGGGTCCCGACGCGCCGGCCGAGCCGGCTTCTGAGCCTCCACCGGCGATCTGATCAGCTAACTTCCCAGCTAACTGAGCACCAGGTTGTCGCGGTGAATGAGCTCGGGCTCGTTGGCATAACCGAGCAAGGGCTCGATCTGGTTTGAGGGCTTGCGGGCAATGAGGCGCGTCTCGGCAGACGAGTAGTTGGCCAAGCCGCGCGCAATCTCTTGCCCTTCAACCGTGCGCACGGCGATGACGTCGCCGCGCATGAACTCACCGGCCACGTCCAACACGCCGATGGGCAGCAGGCTTTTGCCTTCAGCCAGCAGCTTGGCCTGAGCGCCTGCATCCACTCGCACTGAGCCGCGCATTTGCAAATGATCGGCCATCCATTGCTTGCGCGCAGCCGTCTTGGCCTGAGGCGCCACCAGCAGTGTGCCGATGGCTTCGCCTTGCGCCAGGCGCAGCAGGACATCTGGTTCGCGCCCCCAAGCGATGACGGTGCTGGCACCGCTACCCGCCGCCCGCTTGGCCGCCAAAATCTTGGTGAGCATGCCGCCACGGCCGATACTGCTGCCAGCGCCGCCGGCCATGCGCTCCAGCTCCACGTCACCCGCCGCCGCCTCGTCAACAAAACGCGCTTGGGGGTCTTGTCGCGGGTCCGCAGTGTAAAGACCGCGCTGGTCTGTCAAGATCACCAGCGCGTCGGCATCCACCAAGTTGGCCACGAGAGCGCCGAGGGTGTCGTTGTCGCCAAACTTGATCTCATCGTTGACCACGGTGTCGTTTTCATTGATGACCGGAATTACGCGCATCTGCAGTAGCGTCAACAACGTGGAGCGCGCATTCAAGTAGCGCTCGCGGTCAGCCAGGTCGGCGTGGGTCAACAGCACCTGCGCGCTGGCCATACCGTGGCTGCGCAGTTGGGTTTCATACATCTGAACCAGGCCCATCTGGCCTACAGCGGCTGCGGCCTGCAGCTCGTTAAGCTCTTTGGGGCGAACAGTCCAACCTAGGCGCTTCATGCCCTCAGCAATGGCACCGCTGGACACCATGACAACCTCGCGCCCCTCATTGGCCAGCGCCGCCAGTTGCCGGGACCAATTGCCGATGGCTTGCGCATCCACGCCACGCCCTTCGTTGGTGACCAGGCTCGACCCCACCTTGACGACGATGCGGCGCGCTTGCCGCAAGGTGTCAGACATCGGACGGCTCCTCACGCGGCGACGCAAATCGAAGGTCAGGCTCCTCTGCGGGGCGGCGCTGCAGGGCCACATGATCAAAGGTTGCGCGCAGCAGCGGATCCAGTCCTTCACGCGCCAGGGCTGAAACCGCAAACACCGGACCCTTCCAGCGCAGGCGCCGCACCACGTCTTTGACACGCGCCGCACGTTCTTCGGCCGGAATCATGTCAATTTTGTTCAGCACCAGCCAGCGCGGCTTGGCATGCAAGGCCGGGTCGTAAAGCTTCAGTTCTTTGACCAAAGCCCGCGCTTGCGCCACCACATCAACGCTGTCATCAAACGGCGCGAGGTCGACCACGTGCCACAACAATTCCGTACGCTGCAAATGACGTAGAAACTGGTGGCCGAGGCCAGCGCCCTCTGAGGCACCTTCAATCAGGCCCGGAATGTCGGCCACCACGAAGCTTTGCTCCGGCCCCACACGCACCACGCCCAAATTCGGGTGCAGTGTGGTGAATGGGTAGTCGGCGATCTTCGGCCGTGCGTTGGAGATGGCAGTAATCAAAGTGGACTTGCCCGCGTTGGGCATACCCAACAGGCCCACATCGGCCAGCACACGCAGCTCCATTTTCAGGTGCCGCGATTCACCGGGCCAGCCGGGCGTTTTTTGCCGCGGCGCGCGGTTGGTGCTGGTCTTGAAGTGCAGGTTGCCAAAACCGCCGTCGCCACCTTTGGCGACCAGCACCTTCACGCCAGGCTCCAACAGTTCAAACAAGCGGTCACCTGTGTCGGCGTCGCTGAAGATGGTGCCCACGGGCACACGCAGCACGATGTCGTCGCCGGCGGCACCAAACTGGTCAGAGCCTCGGCCAGCTTCGCCGTTGCGGGCTTCGTGCCGGCGCGCGTAGCGGTAGTCGATCAGCGTGTTGAGGTTGACGTCGGCCACTGCAAATACGCTGCCACCGCGCCCGCCATTGCCGCCATTGGGGCCGCCGAAGGGGATGAACTTCTCTCGCCGAAAGCTCATGCAGCCTGCGCCGCCGTTGCCAGCGGCCACGTCGATCGTGGCTTCATCAACAAACTTCATGTTCGCTCCAGCGCAAAAAAGGCCCCGCACAAACGACAAGCCCCGGCGTTGCCGGGGCCTTGACGGTTGCCGTGCAGGTGCCTGTTATCAGGCCGCTGTCACCGACACCGTCTGGTGGTTTTTCGGGCCCCGGATCGCGTAGCTGACCTGGCCATCAACCAGCGCAAACAGCGTGTGGTCGCGACCCATACCGACATTGGTGCCGGCATGAACACGTGTGCCACGCTGGCGCACGATGATGGAGCCAGCCGAGATCACTTGGCCACCGTAGACCTTGACACCCAGCATCTTTGGCTTGGAATCACGTCCGTTGCGCGTTGAGCCGCCGCCTTTTTTCTGTGCCATTTCAGCTGCTCCTTACTTCTTGACGCCGCCAACCAGCTCGTCGGTCAGTTTCTTGAACTCGTCCATCTTGCCGTCGCGCAGCAACGCGGCCTGCTCAGGCCATGTGCCCGTATGGGCCATGCTGAAGCGACCGCCCGATGCCTTGAGCATGGCCGTGAGGTTGTCCGGGTTGGCTTCGGCCAATTGCGCGAAAGTGGTGATGCCGTTGTCGGCCAGCACCTGCGCGATCTTCGGCCCAATGCCTTCGATCAGCTCGATGTCGTCCTTGCCACGCTTTTGCGGGGCCAGCGAAACAGGAGTGGCCATGACAGCCTGCGCCGAAGCGCCGCCGGTGCCGTCCAAAATTTGCGCAACGAACACTTCCGTGTAGGTCTGGCGGTGCCCGCCGTGCTTTTGATAGTGCTTGCGGCGGCGCATCTTGAAGATGCGTACCTTGTCGTGCTTACCGTGCGCCACCACAGTGGCTGTCACGCTGGCACCCGCGACCCAGGGTGTGCCGATCTTGACGTCCGCGCCGCTACCCACAGCAAGAACCTGTTCGATCGAGATGTCCTGGCCCACGTTCGCAGCTATCTGTTCTATCTTGATCTTTTCGCCGGCAGCAACGCGATATTGCTTGCCCCCGGTTTTTATGACCGCGTACATGTGTGAACCTCTTTGGAGAGCCCCAGTTGGCTACAGCTCAAGTGCAAAGCTTGAACGAGCGGTGGGGCAGCCTGACTAACTGAACTGACTAAACTTACCTCACACCCAGGCAGCGCCAAAAATGCGAAGCCCGCGAGTATAGCATTTCGTTCCGTTGCCGCTACCACACGCCCAATTGCGGGCCTTTCAAATCCCGCCAAAGCGGCGGGGCTTCTTATAATCAGTTACTTTTTCGTCAGCCCGCTTTGTCGATTTCAACCCCCGCCTCCCCTGTGACGGCCGCACCCATTGACCTTGCAATGGAGCGGGTGGACAGCGTCATACGGCAACGGCTTTCGTCGCGGGTGGCACTGATCGACCAGATTGCGCACTACATCGTCAACGCGGGCGGCAAGCGCATCAGGCCGCGCCTGCTGCTGCTGTTCTCCGAGGCGCTGGGCTACCGAGGTCCGGCGCGCTACGAGCTTGCCGCCACAGTGGAGTTCATCCACACCGCCACCCTGTTGCACGACGATGTGGTGGACGAATCCGCGTTGCGGCGCGGCCGCTCAACAGCCAACGCTCTTTTTGGCAACGCGGCCAGCGTGCTGGTTGGCGACTTTTTGTACTCCCGCGCCTTCCAGATGATGGTGTCTGTGAACAACATGCGCGTGCTATCGGTGCTGGCTGACGCCACCAACACCATCGCCGAGGGCGAGGTTTTGCAGTTGATGAACATGCACGACCCCGACCTCGCCATCGAAGATTATTTGCGGGTCATCCGGTTCAAGACTGCGCGCTTGTTTGAAGCCAGCGCCAGGCTAGGCGCCATTCTGGGCGGCGCGGATGCCGCGTTGGAAGAGACTTGCGCCGCCTGTGGCCGCGCCATTGGCACCGCCTTCCAGTTGGTGGACGACCTGCTGGACTACGACGGCAACTCCGAAGAGCTGGGCAAAAACGTGGGCGACGACCTGCGCGAAGGCAAACCCACCCTGCCCTTGCTGGTCGCCATGGCGCGCGGCACGGCTGATGAGCGTGCGCTCATCCGGCGTGCCATTGAACACGGCGAAGTGGAGCGATTGACCGACATCGTAGCCATCGTTCGCCGCACCGGCGCATTGGACGCGACTCGTGATGCAGCGATGGCCGAAGGCGACCACGCCCGCGCCTGCCTGGACGCCCTGCCCGCTGGCTGGGCGCGCGACGCGCTGCTAGAATTATTGGATCGATCAATTCGCCGCTCATCTTGAGCCGGCGATTTGGTTCGGTTGTCGTCACATGCACGCAACCGTTATCGGGGTGTAGCTTAGCCTGGTAGAGCGCTACGTTCGGGACGTAGAGGCCGGAGGTTCGAATCCTCTCACCCCGACCACATTTTCCTGCCTTTCAAGCCAAGTTGGCGCGCGGATCGTGCCGGGCCAGGCGCTTCAGCAAGTGTTCCACTTCGGCGCGTGCAGAGGCCGTCAAAGGAGCAGCGGGCGCGCGCAGCGCAGCGCTCTTGAGCAAGCCACGGCGCATAAGCAAATATTTGCGTACGGTCAGGCCCACGCCGGGCTGCTGCTCGTAGCGCAGCAGCGGCAGGTGGGCGTCAAACAAGTCGTGAGCCTCTTCACGCTGGCCGGCTTTGGACAGGCGCACCACATCACACAGCATGTCCGGGAAGGCATAACCGGTATTCGCTCCATCGGCGCCGCGCTCCATTTCATAGTCTAGAAAGAGGCCGTTGTTGCCCACCAAGATGGGCAAGTGCCGCAGGCTGCCGTCGCGCTCAAAACCACGCAAGGTGCTGATCTTCTCCAGCCCCGGCCAGTCTTCATGTTTGAGCATGGTACAAGACGGCAGGTCCATCACGATGCGCCGGATCACCGCCGGCGTCATCTGCACGGTGAATGTCAGTGGATAGTCCTGAATCACGAAAGGCACATCGGCACCGATGGCCTGGACCGACTGGTGGTAGTAACTGACGATCTGGTCGTCGGTGCGCAAGGTGTTGGGCGGTGCGATCATGACGCCGGCCGCACCCTGGTCCATCACTTCGTGCGTCAGCGCACGCATGGCCGCAAAACCCGGCGCCGACACGCCAACGATGACCGGCAAGTTCGCCGCGCGGCCAATCATGCGCGCAGCCACCTGCACGCTTTCGGCATGCTCCAGCTTGGGCGCCTCGCCCAATTGGCCCAGCACCGTGATACCGGTAGCGCCGCATCCCAGATAGAAGTCAGTCAGACGGTCCACAGAATCAAAGTCAATGGCGCCGTTGTCTTCAAACGGGGTCGGGGCAATGGGGTAGACGCCGCTGGCGTCAGAATTCAGGCGCATGGTGGTCGACTTATGAAATTAGATGGGCGATTGTCGGCGGGCGATCGGCGCACATCCGCAGGAAGTAATCTCTAGATGGTCTACGCTAAGATCTTGATTCTTATACCGTTTCAAGTTGATGCAAGCGGTTCGGGCAGTTGGTGCCACGCTAGGCGATGATCGGGCTTGTGGCCCGCCTGTAGGGCCTTGGCCACGCTGCTGAGCCTTCCCTTCCTCCCCTGCACCATCTAAAGCCGCCACCGCATGCCGCCTGACACCGTCGCCGAGTCCGCTCAGACTGCGCTGTCTGGTGTCGCGCGTGTGCTGGTCCATGCCGGCAAGCTCACCCAGCGGGCGGCTGAAGACTTGGTCAAGAGCGCCAAGGACAAGCGCGTGAGCTTTGTGCAGGCCGCTTTGACTTCGGGCGCTGTCAAGCCCGCCGACCTGGCGCACACGCTGTCGTCGGCTTTGGCTTTGCCGTTGATTGATTTGAACGCGGTGGACTTCGACCGTGTGCCGCGCAACATCATCGATGTGAAAACGGCCGCGCACTACCAACTGGTGGTGCTGGGACGGCGCGGCAGCCGTTTGTTCATCGGCGCTGCGGACCCCACCGACCAAGAAGCCGCCGAGCGCATCAAGTTTGCAACGCAGCTAACCCCTGAATGGGTTGTTGTGGAGCAAGACAAGCTGCAGCGCCTGCTGGAAAGCCAGGGCACTACGGCGGCCGAGGCCTTGGACTCCATCGCCGGCAGCGACTTCGACTTCGACGTCACAGACGAAGCAGCCGCATCGCTCGAATCCGCAGAAATCATTGCTGAAGTTGAAGACGCTCCCGTGGTGCGTTTTCTGCAGAAGATGCTGATCGACGCGATCAACATGCGCGCGTCTGACTTGCACTTCGAGCCTTTCGAAAATATCTACCGTGTTCGCTTCCGCGTGGATGGAGAGCTGCGCGAAATAACGCAGCCGCCGGTAGCGATCAAAGACAAACTGGCGTCGCGCATCAAAGTGATCAGCCGCCTGGACATCTCAGAAAAGCGTGTGCCGCAAGACGGCCGCATGAAGCTGAAATTCGGTAGCAAGTCGATCGACTTTCGCGTCAGCACCTTGCCCACGCTGTTTGGCGAAAAGATCGTTATCCGTATCTTGGATTCGTCGTCGGCCAAGCTGGGCATTGAGGCACTGGGCTACGAGAAGATCGAGAAAGAACGGATGATGCACGCCATCCGTCGCCCCTACGGCATGATTTTGGTCACTGGGCCCACGGGTTCGGGCAAGACGGTGTCGCTGTACACCTGCCTGAACATATTGAATCAGCCCGGTGTCAACATTTCGACTGTCGAAGACCCGGCTGAAATCAACTTGCCCGGTGTCAACCAGGTCAATGTCAACGACAAGGCGGGGCTCACGTTTGCCGCAGCCTTGCGGTCATTCTTGCGCCAAGACCCGGACATCATCATGGTTGGCGAAATTCGCGACCTGGAGACGGCCGACATTGCCATCAAGGCCGCACAAACCGGCCACCTGGTGCTGTCCACTTTGCATACCAATGACGCGCCACGGACCCTGACGCGCCTGATGAACATGGGTGTGGCACCTTTCAATATTGCTTCAAGTGTGCTGTTGATCACGGCCCAGCGCCTGGCGCGTCGCCTATGCGAGAACTGCAAGGCGCCGGCCGAGTACCCGCTGGAGGCGCTGCTCAAGGCCGGCTTCGCCGCAGCCGATATCGACGGTAGCTGGAAGCCTTACCGGGCTGTCGGCTGTTCGGCATGCAGCAATGGATATCGGGGCCGCGTGGGCCTGTACCAAGTCATGCCGATCAGCGATCAGATTCAGCGCATTATCCTGTCAGAAGGCACGGCCATCGACATTGCCGTCCAGGCGCAAGCTGAAGGGGTGCGTGATTTGCGACAGTCGGGTTTGGTCAAGGTGCGTGCTGGCGTGACCACGCTGGAAGAAGTCATCTCGGTGACCAATGATTGATCGGAGTGCGCGTCTCCCGTAGACGGCAGGCAACTATGGCGACTGCTTCGGCTTCTAGCTCTTCGGCCGCGCGCAACGCGCGGGTGCAGAAGGAGCAGATCTACGAGTGGGAAGGCAAGGACAAGAACGGCCGCGTGATGCGTGGCGAGATTCGCGCAGCCGGCGAAGCCGTGGTCAGCGCCAGCCTGCGCCGCCAGGGTGTGCTGGTGACCAAGGTCAAGAAGCGCCGCACGGCCGGTGGCCGGTCCATCAAGCAAAAGGACATCGCCATCTTCACGCGCCAACTGGCCACCATGATGAAGGCCGGCGTTCCTTTGCTTCAAGCATTTGACATCGTCGCACGCAGCAGCACCAACCCCAAGCTCACGCGCTTGCTCAACGAAATTCGCAACGACGTTGAAACCGGCACCAGCTTGTCGTCGGCCTTCCGCAAGCACCCGCTGCATTTCGACGCCTTGTATTGCAACTTGGTTGAGGCCGGCGAGACGGGCGGCATCTTGGAATCCTTGCTGGACCGCTTGGCGGTCTATCAAGAAAAGACCATGGCCATCAAGTCGAAGATCAAATCGGCTTTGATGTACCCCATCGCCGTGATGGTGGTTGCCTTTGTGGTGCTGACGGTCATCATGATTTTTGTCATCCCTGCCTTCAAGGACGTCTTCAAGTCCTTCGGCGCGGACCTGCCAGCGCCTACTTTGTTTGTGATCGCGCTGTCTGAATTTTTTGTGACGTGGTGGTGGGCCATCTTTGGCATCTTGTTTGGTGGCTTGTATTTCTTCTTCCAGACTTGGCGCCGCTCCGAGAAGATGCAAAAGGTGATGGACCGCCTTCTCCTGAAGATGCCGATCTTTGGCAGCTTGATTGAAAAGTCAGTGGTGGCGCGCTGGACGCGCACCCTGTCCACGATGTTTGCCGCGGGCGTGCCCTTGGTGGAAGCTTTGGACTCGGTGGGCGGCGCTGCGGGCAATGCTGTTTTCGCAGAAGCCACTGAGCAAATTCAGCGCGATGTGTCTACAGGCTCGGCTTTGACGACATCCATGCAAAGCGCGCATGTATTCCCGACCATGGTGCTGCAGATGGCGTCCATTGGTGAGGAGTCGGGTTCGCTGGACCACATGCTGGGCAAGGCAGCCGAGTTCTATGAGGACGAGGTTGACGAAATGGTCAAAGGCTTGTCGAGCCTCATGGAGCCGCTGATCATCGTCATCTTGGGCGGCCTCATCGGCGGCATCGTGGTTTCGATGTACTTGCCCATCTTCAAGCTGGGGGCGGTGGTCTGAGCGTGGCCAGCCCAGCGTTTGATTGGGTGCATGGGTTGCATTGGGTACTTCAACCCTGGGCCTTGGGCATCCTGGGCTTGCTGGTGGGCAGCTTCTTGAATGTGGTCATCCACCGGCTGCCTTTGATGCAAGAGCGGCGCTGGTGGGGCGATGTGCTTGCCCAGCTGGGCGACGGTGATTCACACCAGCGTGTATTTGGTGCGCCCATCGCCAAGACAACCGGCGCCGTGGCCGAAGCGCTAAACAAACAACTCAGCGCACTGCCTGCTTTGGGTTTGGCGCGGCCCGCATCACGCTGCCCGAGTTGCGGCCATGGCATCCGCTGGTTTGAAAATGTGCCCGTGCTGAGCTGGCTGGTACTGCGTGGCCGGTGTTCGGCTTGCAAGGCCTCCATCAGCGCACGCTATCCCTTCATTGAGCTGCTGACCGGCGGCTTGTTCGCAGCCATCGGCTGGCATCACGGCGCGCACGGCACGGCTTTGATGTGGTGCGCCTTTGCTGCAGTGTTGGTGGCCTTGTCGGCCATCGACTGGGACACCACCTTGCTGCCGGACGACTTGACCTTGCCTTTGCTGTGGGCCGGTTTGGTGGCTGCTGCGGCTGGCTGGACGATTCAGCTACCCGACGCTTTGCTGGGCGCTGTTGCGGGCTACCTGTCACTGTGGACGGTGTTTTGGCTGTTCAAGCTCACCACAGGCAAAGAAGGCATGGGTTACGGCGACTTCAAGCTGCTGGCCGCACTGGGTGCCTGGTTGGGTTGGCAGGCCATCTTGCCGATCTTGCTGGTGTCGTCGGTAATGGGCACGTTTGTGGGCCTGGGCATGAAGTTCAGCGGCGCGCTACGTGAGGGCCGCTACGTGCCTTTTGGCCCCTTCCTGGCTGGCGGCGGCCTGGCGGTCATGCTGATCGGTCTGCCACAGGTGTTGAAGTGGATGGGCTGGGCCTGAGCATGGCGCCGCGCCTGCACTTTGGGCTGACGGGTGGTATTGGCAGCGGCAAAAGCACGGTCGCGCGCATGCTGGTCGAGTGTGGCGCTATCTGCGTAGACACCGATGCCATTTCGCGCAGCCTGACAGCGCAAGGCGGTGCAGCGCTTCCTGCGCTGGCACAGGCCTTCGGCGCAGACATCATTGACGACCAAGGCGCACTGAACCGTGACCGCATGCGCACGCTGGTTTTTTCAGACCCAGCGCAGCGGCAGCGCCTTGAAGCCATCTTGCACCCGTTGATTGGCCAGGAGGCCGAACGCCAGGCGCGCAACGCAGTTGAGCAGCCGGTGGTGTTTGACGTGCCCTTACTGGCGGAGGCCTCGTATTGGCGGCAACGGGTCGAGCGCATTCTGGTGGTGGATTGCGCTGAGCAAACCCAAATTGAGCGGGTGATGCAACGCAATTCTTGGCCGGAAGAGACAGTGCGCGCCATCATCGCGCAGCAGATCTCGCGGCAGCGGCGGCGGCGCATCGCCGACGCGGTGGTCGTCAACGATGGCGCGTCTTTGGACGAGCTCAAGCTTGAGGTCCTGGCGCTGTGGCGCCTGTGGGTGCGCGTGTAGGCTCAACGAAGGCTTCATCGCTGTGAAACAATCGTTCGCATCGAACTTTTGTGCAGGCCCCACCGCTTCCATGCTCTACGAGTTTCCCCTCAATGAGGGCACGCGCACCATGCTTCGTTTGGAGCAACTATTGGGCCGCCTGCAAACCTTGGTCGAGCGCGATGCGGCGTTGGATCACCATTTCGCCTTGCAGACTCTCTTCGAGATCATGGACGTGGGTTCGCGCGCTGATTTGAAGTCCGATTTGCTCAAAGAGCTGGACCGCCACCGCAACCGACTGGAAGAGTTTCGCGGCAACCCGCACATTGCCGAAGGGCAATTGAGCGAAGCCCTGAGCAACATCGGGCAAGCCCACGACCACTTGCACGCCAGCGCCGGCAAGGTGGGGCAAGCGCTCGCCAACGACGAGTGGCTGATGGCTGTGCGCAGTCGCATCAGCATTCCTGCGGGAACCTGTTCTTTTGATTTGCCCGCCTACTTTTCGTGGCAACACGCCAGCCCCACGCAACGCCGCGCCGATTTGCAGCGCTGGCTTGTCACGCTGCAGCCCGTGGCGCAAGCCTTGCGCGTGCTGCTGGGCCTGCTGCGTGACAGCGCCAGCGCCTACCGCGTGCAAGCCAGCGACGGCGTTTTTCAGCAGCGGCTGCCCGAAGGCAAGACTTACCACCTGCTGCGCCTGCAAATAGACCCTGCACTGCGCCTGGTGCCAGAGATCAGCGGCCATCGCCTGATGGTGGCCGTTCGCCTGATGCGAGTGGAGCCGGACGGCCGACTCAAGCACGCCACCGAGAACGCGAGTTTCGACCTCGCGCTGTGCGCATGAGCACGCCCGAACTCAAACCCCGCACCGTGCGCTGCCCCGCATGCGGCGGCGCCGCAGTGTATGCGCCCACTAACGCATGGCGGCCCTTCTGCGGCGAACGCTGCAAGAACCACGATTTCGGCGCCTGGGCATCGGAAAGCTACCGGGTGGGTGTGGCGCCCGACCCCGATGGCGACCCCGACGAGCCAGCCGGGACCGGCAGCGGCACCGAGCCGCCTGCGCATTAGCAGCGCTGCGGGTCGAAAACCCGCGAATTCACTCCGGGATCTGCGAAGCGGCTCTTGAAACTCTCAGGGCCGACCCTATAATCAAATTGCTAGCACTCCTTGATTGCGAGTGCTAATGCATCCGACGAACCAGCTAGGCTCCTGCAGCCGAGTTGGTTTGGCAAGCCAGCGCCCACCGCGGTGGAGCCGCTCTTCGATGGTGAGTTGAATCCTTTTAGGAGATGACATGAAACTTCGTCCGTTGCACGATCGCGTGATCGTTAAGCGCCTGGAACAGGAAACCAAAACCGCTTCGGGCATCGTGATCCCCGACAACGCAGCCGAAAAGCCCGACCAGGGTGAAGTGCTGTCCGTTGGCCCCGGCAAGCGCAATGACAAAGGCGACCTGGTTGCCATGAACGTCAAAGCCGGCGACCGCGTGCTGTTCGGCAAGTACAGCGGCCAAACCGTCAAGGTTGATGGCGATGAGCTCCTGGTCATGCGCGAAGAAGACCTCTTCGCCGTGGTCGAGAAGAAATAAGCCAAACCCATTCATAAGTTTTCGGAGAAATACTCATGGCAGCAAAAGACGTGATCTTTGGCTCTGACGCCCGTCACCGCATGGTTGAAGGCGTCAACATCTTGGCCAACGCGGTCAAGGTCACCCTGGGCCCCAAAGGCCGCAACGTGGTTCTTGAGCGCTCCTTCGGCGCCCCCACCGTCACCAAGGACGGTGTCTCGGTGGCCAAGGAAATCGAACTCAAAGACAAGCTCCAGAACATGGGCGCGCAAATGGTCAAGGAAGTTGCTTCCAAGACCAGCGACCTGGCTGGCGACGGCACCACCACCGCCACCGTGCTGGCTCAAAGCATCGTGCGCGAAGGCATGAAGTACGTGGCCGCCGGCATGAATCCGATGGACCTCAAGCGTGGCATCGACAAAGCGGTTACCGCTTTGGTTGAAGAGCTGAAAAAGGCCTCCAAGCCCACCACCACCAGCAAGGAAATCGGCCAAGTTGGCTCGATCTCTGCCAACAGCGATCCTTCCATTGGCGAAATCATCGCCAAGGCCATGGACAAGGTTGGCAAAGAAGGTGTCATCACCGTTGAAGACGGCAAGAGCCTGGACAACGAGCTGGACATCGTCGAAGGCATGCAATTCGACCGTGGCTACCTGTCGCCCTACTTCATCAACAACCCGGACAAGCAGGTTGCCATTCTGGACACCCCGTACGTTCTGCTGTTTGACAAGAAGATCAGCAACATCCGCGAACTGCTGCCCACGCTGGAGCAAGTGGCCAAGTCGGGCAAACCGCTGCTGATCATTGCTGAAGAAGTTGACGGCGAAGCCCTGGCAACGCTGGTGGTCAACACCATCCGCGGCATCTTGAAGGTTGTGGCTGTGAAGGCTCCTGGCTTCGGCGACCGCCGCAAGGCCATGCTGGAAGACATCGCCATCCTGACGGGCGGCAAGGTCATCGCTGAAGAAGTGGGCCTGACGCTCGAGAAGGTCACGCTGGCCGACCTGGGCCAAGCCAAGCGCGTTGAAGTGGGTAAAGAAAACACCACCATCATCGACGGCGCCGGCAAGGCTGTGGACATCGAAGCCCGTGTCAAGCAGATCCGCATCCAGATCGAAGAAGCCACCAGCGACTACGACCGTGAGAAGCTGCAAGAGCGCGTGGCCAAGCTGGCCGGCGGCGTGGCCGTCATCAAGGTCGGTGCTGCCACCGAAGTTGAGATGAAAGAGAAGAAGGCCCGCGTTGAAGACGCACTGCACGCCACGCGCGCTGCTGTTGAAGAAGGCATCGTGGCCGGTGGTGGCGTTGCGCTGCTGCGCGCCCGTGCTGGCATCGGCAAGCTCAAAGGCGACAACCACGACCAAGACGCCGGCATCAAGATCGTGCTGCGTGCGGTCGAGCAGCCTCTGCGCGAAATCGTGGCCAACGCTGGCGACGAGCCGAGCGTGGTCGTCAACAAAGTGCTGGGCGGCAAGGGCAACTACGGCTACAACGCTGCCACCGGCGACTACGGCGACATGATCGAAATGGGCATCCTGGATCCCACGAAGGTCACCCGCACGGCGCTGCAGAACGCAGCCTCTGTGGCCGGCCTGATGCTGACGACCGAGTGCATGGTTGCCGAGTCACCCAAGGAAGACGCTGCCGGTGGTGGCATGGGCGGCATGGGCGGCGGCGGTATGGGCGGCATGGGCGGTATGGGCATGGACATGTAATTCGCGCAAGCGATTTGCACCCAACAAAAGGCCACCTTCGGGTGGCCTTTTTCGTCCCCCGCCCTGTTTAGCTATTTGCGTACCCAAACAGCCGCAAAGAACCCGTCCGTCTGGTGCAGGTGTGGCCAAAGGCGCAGGTACGGGCCTTGGCACAGGGTTTCGGCTTGGGGCACGTGCAGGCTGGCCAGCAGGTCGGGGACTGGCAGGGGCTCGAAGGTCGCGGCGCTGTCTGCACTGAAGGCGTCAGCCACGGCTTCGTTTTCGGCCGGAAGCAGGCTGCAGGTGGCATAAACGAGCCGGCCGCCGGGTTTGAGCAGCCGCGCGGCGCTGGCCAGGATGGCTTTTTGTTTGGCTTGCAGCTCGGCCACCGCATCAGGCGACATGCGCCATTTCAAATCGGGGTTGCGGCGCAGCGTGCCTAGGCCTGAACAAGGTGCATCGACGAGCACGCGATCGATCTTGCCGGCCAGGCGCTTGACGCGCTCATCGCGCTCGTGCGCGATGACGGCTGGGAACACGTTGGACAGCCCACTGCGCGCTTGCCGGGGCTTGAAGGCCGCGAGCCGGTGTGTGCTGGTATCGAAGGCATAGAGCCGCCCGGTGCTTTGCATGGCCGCACCCAGCGCCAGCGTTTTGCCACCCGCGCCAGCGCAAAAATCAAGCACCATCTCGCTGCGCTTCGCATCCACCAACAGCGCCAGCAGTTGGCTGCCTTCGTCTTGCACTTCGATGGCACCACTGGT
This sequence comes from Rubrivivax sp., assembly GCA_965249635.1. Lineage (GTDB taxonomy): Bacteria > Pseudomonadota > Gammaproteobacteria > Burkholderiales > Burkholderiaceae_C > Rubrivivax. The sequence goes on from OZ252249.1 coordinate 3,704,209, forward strand.
AAAGGACGTTAGCCGTGCCAGGTCGGGCCGCCCGTCCACCCGCAGGCCCCAAGGTGAAAACGGCGTGTCCACAGCTGTGATGCCCGCTTCGGCCAAAGCCTTGCGCGCTGCGTCGCGTGTGGTTTTCAGCGTGTTGACGCGCAAGTCCATGGGTGCGGGGGCATTCAAGACTTGCACCAAGGGCCAAAACTCACGGCCCACCTGTTCGGTGAGCGCACCGCTCAGCCAGTCGGGCAAGTTGTGGCGCAGCTTGGCGGCCAGGTTGTCGCTCTTGATGGCTTGTGCGCGCGCCAGCCAAGCCTGTTCGTGGTCATCCAGGGCGGCGCGGAGAAACGCCGTGTTGCCGTGCCAGCCCAAGATCGCCAATCGCCGCGCCAATGGCGTGCCGCCCGCACGCGGCGGCAAGTCACCGTCCAGCTGGGCCAGGTGCACCAGCAGCAGGCGCTTGCGCAGCACGGTGTAGCTTGTCTCGGCCAAGGTCTGCCGCTCGCGTGCATGCGTGACCTTGTTTCGGCGCAGAAAACCGGAGATCACGGCGTCGGCGGGTTGTTCGAAGCTCAAGACCTCGCGCAACAAATCGGTGGCCAGGTCGAGCAGGGCGTGGGGGTGCATGCGGTTCTCAGAAATTGCCCGGGCAGTGTAGTGGTCGCTCTGGCGAGCCGACCTGCTCATCCGGCCGATACAGCGCTCTGGAATACAAGCTCTGTTCAGCCGAATGGCCCCATCAAGCCGGCAGGCACAAATGCCGATGCACGTGGATGGATTTCCATCTTCCGTTCAAGCTTCGCCTGCCCCGGCGGGCCGTAGCCGGCGCGTCAGTCGACTCAGCCCTCGGTGCGCTGGCGTCGCAGCCCAGCGGCCAACGCGCAGCCACAGGCTCGTCCACCCTGCGTTTGTTGAGCCTGGACCCGCTGCGGGTGTGGGGCCTCAGCGCCGTCGTGCTTTTGCTCAGCGTGCTCGCCGCTTGGGCAATGAATTACACCCAAAGCCGCGAAGCCATGCAGGTGGCCGCACAGCAAGCCTTGAGCCACATCGAGCTTCGTCTGGAAGACATCGAACTGGAACTGCGAGCTGCTGCGCGACTGGCTGACGACACCGAAGCGGTACACGCCTGTGGCCCGGACTTGCAAAGGCAACTCATTCGCAAAAGCCTGGGCTCGGAGCACTTGCGCAGCATGGCCTTGATGCCGCGCGCTGGCACAGGACTCAACGGCGAATCCACCACCACCGCCTGCGGCCCCGAAGGCCCGCAGCCCCCACTGGAAGCAGCACAGCAGGCGCGCGCTGGCGCTTTGCACATCAGCAGCACCCAAACCATCGCCAGCCGCCTGTGGGTTGCTTTGGCTGACGACTCGCAAGTCGTCGCTGTTGGTGAATTGAACCCTGAATTCATGTCCGAACCAGGGCCGATGGCGCTGCAAACCCTTGCTTCGCACGGCCTGCAGTTGTCGCTCATGACCGCCAGCGGCCAGCGCTTGCGCGGTTGGGGCTCAGCGCCAGCGTCAAACGAATCCTGGCAGGCCACCACTTTGCCTTCGCAGCGCCACGCGCTTGAAGTGCATGTCACTCAGTCGCTGGGCGCGTGGCTGAATTGCCTGGGCGAGCGCATGCTCTTTACTGCACCGCTGTTCCTGCTGTTGGCTGGGCTGGGCCTGGCTGTGCATGTGCGCTTCACCTTTCAGCGTGCGCGCTTGACCTATCGGCTGGCCCGCGCGCTGCGCAAGCGCCAGTTTGAGCCCTTTGTGCAGCCCATCATCAGCCTGGCCGACGGCCGCTGCATTGGCGCCGAGGTGTTGATGCGGTGGGCCCACCCGCAGCGCGGCATCGTCGCGCCAGGTGAGTTCATCGATACGGCTGAGAAAACCGGTTTGATCGGCCCGATGTCCGAGCTCACCATGACCCGCGCCGCGCATCGCCTGGCGAGCTTGGCGCGCGAGCAACCGCAGCTGTATTTTTCTTTCAACCTCACACCGGGCCAACTGCGCCAACCGGGCTTGAGCGACTGGCTGGCGACTTGTTTTTCCAGCGACACCCTTCGCCGCGAGCAAGTGCTGCTGGAAGTGACCGAGCGCGACGCAGTGGATGAAAGCGCCCTGGCCGCACTGCGCCATTTGCACCAGCAGCAGTGGCGCCTGGCAGTAGACGACTTTGGCACCGGCCACAGCAGCTTGGCTGTGCTTGAAACCCTGCCGCTGCACAGCTTGAAAATCGACCGCGCCTTCGTCAATACCGTGAGCGACGACACCAGCCGAGCACCCGTGCTGGACGCCATCATCGCCTTGGGTACCGAACTGCGCTTGAAACTGATCGCCGAGGGTATTGAAACCCAGGCGCAGTGGAACTACCTGGCGAGCCGAGGTGTGCATTGCGCGCAGGGCTACTTGATGGCGCGCCCCATGTCGATTGAGGCCTTCATTCAATGGTTTGCTGCGCGGGCATCTGAGTTGGGCGACACATCAGCCAGCGCCTTGCCTACTGCCGGTGCAAACTCCGGCGCTTACGCCACCACCAACGCCAGCGCCAATTTCAACGACAAACCAGCCGCACTAGCGGACGACCAGGCGCTGGCCGCTCTTTGGCAACGCATGCAGTCCACTGGCGGCATCGACATTCGAGACCGGCTTTACCACCTGCGCAACTACCGCCACTGCTTCGTTGCACGCGAAGCCGTGGATTGGCTGGTGCGTCAAGAAGGCTTGAGCCGGGCCGAGGCCGTGCGCACGGGCCAAAGGCTGGAAGCACTGGGCAAGATTCACCACGTCGTCAACGAGCATGGGTTTGCCGACGCCGAGCTGTTTTTCACCACCGCCACCGCGCCAGAAACCAGCAATGCGGCGCCACCCCTTGCTGAGCTGCGTGCCGCCCTCAAAAACGCACACGGCGGCCCGGCTTGGCGTGTGCAGAAACGCGGCTTGATGCGCCACGCCCGTTGCACCAGCGGCAGCGAAATTCTCAACTGGATGCAAAGCCGTTACGCCGTGCCCCGCGCCGTGGCACAGCAATGGGCTGCGCACCTGATGCGCCACAGCCTGCTTCACCACGTCTTCGACGACCAGCCGTTCAGGGACGATGCCAACCTGTACCGGTTGGCGTGAACTTCACTTCAAGCGGTGCCGCGCCAACCCCTGGCGAAGGGGTCAATGAGCAACTGTGCGCCCTCACGAACCAGGCGCTGAACCATGGCCGGCGCGTTATGCGGGCCATGCGCGGGAATGTACGACTCGGCGACTTCGGCGGCGTTTTCAGCCACGCCTTGGCCATCTTGAAGTCGAACGCGCAGCCCTGAATCGTGAACCGCCAAGCCGTCCATTGCGTCGATCTGCCAACGGGCTTGCCAAAGAGAGGGTTTTGAAGCCATTGGGGGGATGGTAGCCAAGTCCAAACCGAGGCTACAGGTCCAAGAAGGCCGCTCTCGTTGGGACCTTGCTGGATTCAATGTTTACCCTCTTTGGCTTGCTCAGGTCTCAAACTCAAGCTCGTTTTGCCCCTGATCAGCCCTGCTCGGCACAGGAAGAGCGGCTTGCATCGCATTGGCCAGGAGCACAAAGTCTTCAGCCGGCACCTTGAGCTGGCCAAACCGAAATGCAGCGCCCCAGTGCTGTTTGTCTTTGATGAACGACAGTGCTTGGATCAAGGGCCTGATCGGCGCTTCTTGCACCGACAGAAAATCGACATCCACTCGGTACGGCTTGAAGTCGGGTGCCATCTCAAATTGGTAGATGTCACCGGTTCGCACCACGCCAAGCGCGGTGAAGGCTTGGAGCGGCTCGCCATCAGGAAAGGTGGTCCTGGGTGAGTAGATGGCCAACAGGTCGCCAGCTTTGAGTCGCTTGACAGGCTCCTTCTTGCCGTGATTCAGCTGGATGAAACTGCCGGCAACGCCGCGCTGAACGTGCGATCGAGACACAACGCCGATCCAATGGTTCCTCATCTCGATCTCCTCGGTATATGACTCATGAAGAAGACCAGTCTACGAAGGAGCTGCTGACAACGTGGCGTCAGCAGAGCCAGCTCAACACGAAGCCCAGCGCCTGGCCACCCTTTGCGTCGAAAATGCGCAAACTCGCACCCCCTATCAGGCCAGCCGCTCCATGAACAACCCTTTGCAAACTTTCGAAGTTCACCCTACGGGCCAGGCGCGGTGCTGCATCGTCGTCTTGCATGGCTTGGGCGCCGACGGGACCGACTTTTTGTCCTTCGCCGACGAGATGAAGTTGGACGCTGTGGGCCCCGTGCGCTGGGTGTTTCCGCGCGCACCGGTTCGACCGGTCACCATCAACGGCGGCCATGCGATGCGCGCCTGGTACGACATCTTGACGCCCAACCTGGACAAGCGTGAGGACGAAGCCGGCCTGCGGGAGAGCTTTGCACAGGTGCACGCGCTGCTGGACCGTGAAATCGCACGCGGCGTGCCAGCACAGCGCATCGTGCTGGCTGGCTTCTCGCAGGGTTGCGCCATCACCTTGGGTGCAGGGCTGCGGTTCAACCAACGCCTGGCCGGGCTGGCGGGCCTGTCGGGCTACATGCCCTTGGCCGACACCACTGCCGTAGAGCGGCAGGACGCCAATGCTTTAACACCCGTTTTCATGGGTCACGGCCAACGCGATGCGGTGGTCACCATGGCGCGCGGCAGCGCGGGGCGAGATTTGTTGAAATCCATGGGCCAGCCGGTGCAGTGGCACGACTACCCGATGGAACACTCGGTGTGCATGGAAGAAGTGCAGGCGCTGAACCGTTGGTTGTTGGACGTGCTGGCGCCTTGAGCTGCAATGGCTGACTCGCCCCAAAAACCCGGCGGCGCTGCACATTGGTTGCACATCTCGTTTTACCGCTTCGTGCCGTTGAAAGACCCTACAGATGCAGCCAACTGCCTGCGCCACGAAGCACAGAAGGCGGGCCTGGGCGGCAGCGTCATCGTTGCCGCCGAAGGCATCAGCGGCGCTTTGGCCGGCCCCGTGGCGCAAGTTCAGAGTTTTGAGTCCACTGTCGTGCAGCCCGGCTTTCTGAATGGCGCATTGCAGGGTCTGGTGTTCAAGCGCACCCAGAGCGTGGCCTCGCCATTCGCTCGCCTGAAGGTAAGTGTCAAACCAGAAATCGTAGCCCTGGGCCTGCCGCAATTCGACACGCTTGCAACGCCCGACGAACACGACGACAGCCATTTGAGCCCAGCCGCATGGCGCGAGCTTTTGGCGCGCGACGACGTGGTTGTGCTGGACAACCGCAACCACTTTGAGTATCGGCTGGGGCACTTCAAAGGCGCTGTCGATCCGCAGGTGCACAACTTCCGCGACTTTGTGGACTACGTTCAGGCGCAAGCCCCTGCATGGCGAGCCGAAGGGAGCGCAGTGGCCATGTATTGCACCGGTGGCATTCGCTGCGACAAAACCGCGCCCTGGATGCGCAGCCTGGGTTTGAAAGTTTGGCAACTGGACGGCGGCATCCTCAACTACTGCCAACAATTGGGCGACACGGGCACAGACTGGCTGGGCCAGTGCTTCGTATTCGACAAGCGCATTGCGCTGGATGCGCAGCTACGAGAAACCGGCATCACCGCCGCAGCCGTGTTTGACCCGAGCCATGCCGACGAAGCCTGGCGCCTGGAGCGTGCGCGCCGGCTTGACCCTGCGGCGCCATGACACGGCCTCAGGCGGCTTGGCGTCCGGCGATGCGCAACGGCGTTAGCGCCAGCCGTGTGGCCGTCAGCGCTGGGCCCTGGACCACCGTTCTGGATTTCTTGCAAGCCCGATTGCCCGCAGCCACCGACTGGCCCGAGCGCCTGGCGCGCGGCGATGTGCTTCATGCCCATGGTGAGCCTGCCAAGGCTGTCGAGCCGGCTCACAGCGGGCTGCTGCTGTGGTACTGGCGCCAGCCGCCTGCCGAGGCGGCAATTCCTTTTGACATTGAAGTTCTGTACCAGGACGCACACATCGTGGTGGTCGACAAACCGCACTTCATGCCCGTCACACCCGGCGGGCGGCACTTGCATGAAACGGTGTTGGTGCGCCTGAAACGCTTGCTGGGCAAAGAAGACCTGGCGCCCGTGCACCGCCTGGACCTGGAAACCGCCGGCTTGGTTTTGTTTACCGCCACAACCCATGTTCGCCATGCTTACCACGCCATGATGCGCGAGCAGCAGGTGCACCGTGTGTACGAAGCCGTAGCGCCCTGGCGCGCCGATCTGGTTTTGCCCACCGTGCACCGCAGCCGGCTGCAAGCGCAAGATGGCAGCCTCTTCATGCAGATGCTCACGTTGCCCGGCGAGCCGAATTCATCTACGCGGATCGAGCTGATCCGGCATCTGGGCTTGGTGCCAGAAGACGGTTGGGGCCTGGCTGGCTGCGAGCTGGCCCACTACCGCTTGACGCCCCAAACCGGCCGCAAACATCAACTGCGTGCCCACCTCTGCGAACTCGGCATTCCCATCGCTGGCGACCGCATTTACCCGCGCCTGTGGCCCGAGCCGCCGTCCGCTGCCGCGCCGGACTTCACACACCCGCTGCAACTGCTGGCGCGCGAACTGTGTTTTGCCGACCCCATCAGCGGCCTGCCACTTCGGTTCACCAGTGGGCGCGTGCTGCAACTGACGCAGGCAGAATCAAGACCCACCTGACACGCGAGGCCGCATGAACATCTCCAACGCCATAACGCACAAGCCTTTGGTGTTTGACAACGAACTGGACCTGCTGGCCACGCTGGTGCCGCTGGAAGGTTCGTCCACACGAGACATCATTGAATTGGGCTGTGGTGCAGCGCAACTCGCGCGAGGCCTTCTGTTGCGCTACCCACACTGCCGTATTACCGGCTTGGAGGTGGACGAGCGCCAACACGCCAAGAATCTTGTCACTCCGCAAGAGCGCTTGAGTTTCGTCGCCGGCGGCTCACAGGCCATTCCGTTTGATGATGCCAGCTTTGATCTGGCGCTGATGCTCAAGTCGCTGCACCACGTGCCCATGGCGCTCCTCAACCAGGCGCTGGGCGAAGCGGCCCGTGTGCTGCGGCACCAAGGTCTGCTCTATGTATCAGAGCCGATCTATGCGGGGGCGTTCAACGATGTGGTGCGTGTGTTCAACGACGAAGGCGTGGTCCGCGCCGCCGCGCAGGCAGCCTTAGATGCAGCCATCAAAGCGGGTGCGTGGGAGCAAGTGGCAGAACGCCGCTTCGAGATGCCAGTGCGCTTCAAAGACTTTGCGGAATTTGAGCAACGCGTGATGCGGCCCACCTTTGCCGATCATCACTTGGACGACGCCAAGATCGCCGCCACACGCGCCGTATTTGAGCCGCACCAGCGTACCGATGGCGCACATTTCATGCGGTTGATGCATGTGCGTCTGCTGCGCAAGAAGGCTTGATTTCCATGCGCACCGGAGCTGATTTGCTGTGCGAAACCTTGCTCGCGCAAGAGGTCGACCACTGTTTTGCCAACCCCGGCACTTCAGAGATGCACTTCGTGGCGGCGCTGGACCGGCAACCGCGCATGCGCTGCATCCTGGGTTTGAGCGAGGGCGTGGTGACAGGTGCCGCCGACGGCTATGCGCGCATGGCCGACAAGCCGGCTTGCACGCTGCTGCACACCGGACCCGGATTGGCTAACGGCTTGGCCAATCTGCACAATGCACGCCGTGCCTGGACGCCCGTGGTCAACGTGGTGGGCGACCATGCCACCACGCACATCGATCATGACGCCCCGCTGGCCGCCGATGTGGAAGGCTTGGCCCGCCCGATGTCGCACTGGGTGGCGCGCAGCACCCGTGCCGACGGCCTGGGTGACCTGGCGGCTGAGGCCGTGCAACAGGCGCGCGCCGCGCCCGGCCACATCGCCACCTTGATCTTGCCCGCCGACCATGCCTGGGGCGAAACCTCTTGCCCAGCAGGGCCCTTGCGCGCGCCGCCAACGCCTGCCGCGCCGCGCGAGAACGCGCTGGCCGCTGCCGCCAGTGCCTTGCGCCAACCCGGCACGGTGTTGCTGGTGGCCGGCCTGGCGCTGCGCGACGAGGGTTTGAACCTGGCCGCGCGCATCTGCGCGCACACGGGCGCGCGTTTGCTCACACAGCAGGCCAATGCACGGGTTGAGCGCGGCCTGGGCCGCGTGATGATCGACCGCGTGCCTTATGTCGTTGGTCAGGCACTGGAGAGTTTGAAGTCCACCCGTTGCATGGTGTTGGTGGGCGCCAAAGCGCCAGTCGGCTTTTTTGCCTACCCTGGCAAGCCCAGCAGCATGTTGCCAACAGGCTGCCCGGTTGTGACCGCCACCACGCCTCAAGAAGACGGTGTGGCGGCACTTCGCGAACTGGCCGCGCGACTGGGTGCAGCGCCCAAAGCGCATGTACCCCTGTTAGCGCAAGCCCAAGCTTTGCCCTTGCCTCAGGGTGAACTGACGGCTGCTGCCGTTGCGCAATCCGTTGTCGCGCAAATGCCGGAGGGCGCCATCGTTTGCGACGAGAGCGTCAGCTCGGGGCGCGACTTCTTTCCCTTGAGCTGGCACGCCGCGCCGCACACCTACCTGCAACTCACGGGCGGTGCTATCGGCATCGGCATGCCCCTTGCGGTGGGCGCTGCGGTGGCAGCGCCACAACGCAAAGTCATTGGCTTGCAGGCGGATGGCAGCGCGATGTACACGCTGCCCGCGCTGTGGACCCAGGCGCGCGAAAAGCTGGATGTGGTCACCATCATCTTCTCCAACCGCCGCTACGCCATCTTGCACGGCGAGTACGCGCAGGTGGGTGCTGGTGCGCCCGGCGCCAACGCGCGGCGTTTGTTCGACATCGTTGACCCGGCACTCGATTGGGTTCAACTGGCGCGTGGCATGGGCGTGAGCGCCGAACGCGCCGACACGGCCGCGCGATTCAATGATGTGCTGAAGTCGGCGCTCGCACGGCCGGGGCCCTTCTTGATTGAAGCGGTCATCTGAGACGGTAGTGACGGCAGTGCCACTTCTTATTCAACTCACAAGGTCGACCCATGAATCGAGTGCTGTCGCATACCGGTGCGCGCTACCCCATCCTGCAGGCACCGATGGGCTGGATCGCACGGCGCCAACTGGCCGGCGCCGTGTCGCGGGCTGGTGGCTTGGGCATCATCGAAACCAGCTCAGGCGAGACGCAGGCCTGCATGGCAGAAATTGGGGCCATGCGAGAAGCCAGCCTGCCTTTCGGTGTCAACTTGCCGCTGCGCTTTCTCAAAGACGATGCCATGCTCAAGTTTGTGTGCAGCGCGGGGTTGCGCTTCGTCACCACATCGGCTGGAAGCCCGGCCAAGTTCATCGCACCCTTGCATGACGCAGGCATCGTGGTGTATCACGCAGTGCCCACCGTCGACCTGGCGATGAAGTGTGTGGACGCTGGCGTCGACGGTTTGGTGGTCGAAGGTGCCGAAGGCGGCGGTTTCAAAAACCCTGAAGAAGTTTCAACCCTGGTACTGCTGCAGGCTGTTCGTGCACGCGTGGACGTGCCACTCATTGCCGCCGGTGGCATTTGCGATGGCCGTGGCATGGCTGCCGCCTTTGCGTTGGGCGCCGAAGGCATCCAGATGGGCACACGGTTTGTCTGCTCAGCAGAAAGCCCCGTTCACGACAACTTCAAGCAGGCCATCGTGCAAGCGCGCGAAACCGGTACGTGGATGGTCAACAAGAAGTCCACGCCGTGCATCCGCAGTTTGAAGTCCAAACGAACTGAAGCCTATGTCGCGGAGGGCCTCATGCCAGTCGACGCGCTGGCAGGTATTCGGGCGCTGTATTTCGACGGCGACATGGAAGCCGCACCCGCGTTAGCTGGGCAGTCAGCCGGTTTGATCGACGGTGTGTTGACGGCCCAGCAGATCATCGACACCACGGTTGACCAGTTTTTCGAGATCAGCGCGCGCATGGCCAAGCTGGCTCAAGCGCGTTCTTTCGGCTGACTTTCGGTAGACATATAGGCGCTTGAGCTCAGCTCTTTGCTGCCATACCCAGGCGTTCAATCGTTGCTTTCTCGGCGGCGAAAGTTTCTCGCGCCCAACGTGTGTATTCATCGGTACCCATGTAGATGACCGATTGATCGAATTTCTCAAACGTGGTCAGGACGGCTGGGTCGTCCAGTGATTTTTTGAAGGCATCGTGAAGGGTCTTGGTCACTTCGGGGTCCATGCCCTTAGGGCCGCACACACCAAACGGCGAATCGGAAACCGTCTTGTAGCCCAGCTCATCCAGCGTGGCCACGGTGGGCCAGCGCTTGGTGCGCTTGCTGCCGTAAGTGGCCAGCAACCGCAGCTTGCCCGCGTTGACATGTGGGCCCCAACCCGTGGCATCACTGGCTGCCATGACGTGCCCGCCCAGCACCGCCTGCATGTTGTCAGCATTGCCTTTGAAAGGAATGTGGTTCAACTGGATGCCCGCGCGCTGCGCAAATTCCTCCACGGCCAAGTGCGGGCTGGTGCCGATGCCCGTTGAGCCATACGTCAGTTTGCCGGGGTTGGCCTTGGCGTAGTCAACAAAGTCTTTGATCGTTTTGAAGGCAGAGTCAGCGGGCACCACCAAGCCAAAGGTGTAGCCCGTGAGGCAAGCGATCCAGGTGAAATCTTTGAGCGTGTCGAACGCCGTTTTCTGCATATGGGAATGCGGAAAACACCATGTGGCAATTGGCTGATGGTGTAGCCGTCGGGCTTGGCATTGACGAGCTCGTTGGCGCCCAGCATGCCGCCCGCGCCGGGCTTGTTGTCCACAATGATTTGCTGACCCAGCGTTTTGGCTGCACTCTCAGCCAAGGCGCGCAACACGGCGTCGGTGGAGCCACCGGCCGGCCAAGGGCAGATGTAGCGGATGGGCTTGGCCGGAAATGCCTGCGCAAAACTCAATCGGGGCACGGCGATGCTGCCGGCAGTGGCACTGGCAGCAAGGACAAACTGGCGGCGGGTCGTGATCATGGAAATTTCCTTTCAGTGCGCAACATCAATCGGCGCGGGCACCAGACTCTTTGACCACCTTCGCCCATTTGGCGATTTCGGTGGCTTGGTAGCGTGCCAATTCTTCGGGCGAAGAAATCCAGGGCTCCAGGCCCAAAGTCTTGAGCTTGTCGGCCACCTCGGGCAGCTTGAAGACGCGCTGCATTTCGGTGTTCACTTTCGCAATCACGTCTTTGGGCGTGCCGGCCGGCGCAAACACCGCAAACCATGTGGTGGCTTCAAATCCAGGCACGCTCTCAGCCACGGTGGGCACATCGGGCGCAGCGGCCGAACGCTTGGCCGTGGTTTGAGCCAGCGCGCGAATCTTGCCCTCCTTGGCCATGGGCAAAGCGCTGGGCATGTTGTCAAACATTACCTGAATTTGCCCGCCCACCAGGTCGGGAATGGCAAATTGCCGGCCCTTGTAGGGCACATGCTGCATGCTGGTTCCTGTCAGTGATTTGAACAGTTCTCCAGACACGTGTACCGAGGTGCCGATGCCCGGTGAGCCGAAGCTCAACTTGTTGGGGTTGGCCTTCATGTAGGTGATCAGTTCGGGCACGGTCTTGACCGGCAAGTCGTTGGTCACGACCAGCAAATTGGGTGCGGAAGCCACATGGGCCACGGGCGTGAAGTCACGCACCATGTCGTAGGGCATCTTGCTGTACAGCGCGCCGTTGATGGAATGGGTGCCTACCGTGCCCATGACGAAGGTGTAGCCGTCGGCCGGCGACTTGGCCACACGCTCGGCACCGATGTTGCCACCCGCGCCGGGAATGTTCTCCACCACCACCGGCTGACCCAGTTGCGCCTTGTCGGCGAAAAGGCGCGCCAGGATGTCCGGCGCGCCACCCGGCGGAAACGTAACGACCATGCGCACCGGCTTGTTGGGAAAACCCTGCGCTACGGCCAGCGTGCTGAACAGAGCAACCACCGACCCTATGAACCACTTGCTTCGCATCACGGCGTCTCCATGGAGTGAATACGCCGCAAGTTACCTGAAAACAGCCTTGGGTCCTATTCGGGTTCGCAGCGGTGCTGCCTGTCGCGGGTGCGTCATGGTGCAGGTCCGCGCGGGCGGCGCGCGCCGCCGCCGGCGTTGCCCCGCGCATGCCGTTGCTGTGCCAGCGGGCGCTTGCCTTTGAGATGTCGCTCGATGCCGTCGTTCAGCTCGCTGCGCAAGGCCTGCACCTCGGGCACAAAACCATACACACCTGGAAAACGCAGATCCAACCACAACCACAGTGTGCAGGTGCGCAATGCCTGCTCCATACGCTCCAGTCGGCTGTGGCCATCGACCTCGTCCAAAAATGCGGGCCGCCCAGCAGCGTCGGTGTGCGCGTGGCCAGCGGCCCAGTTCAGGTAGGACTGCACCTGTGCGTCTGCGCGGGTGTCAACCGGCGCTTGCGCGTACACGAAGCGTTCGTTCAAGGTCAAGGGCGCGGCGCAGCGATCCAATTCTTCAGCCAGCAAGAGCATTTGCTCCAGCTCGGCCACCTCGAAATGCGCATCGTCCAACTTCAACTGTTCCATGAAAACACCCAGCACGTCGCGCAGGCGCGTCAAGTTCAGTCGGTAGGCGATCGTATCCACATGCCAGCCGTTAGGGGCCACCGGCGCCTTGAAACTCAGCGGCGCGCTGGGCTGCGCGGCCAGGCGTTCTTTCAGCAGCCGCGCAGCGCCGGGCTCCGCTTCATCCAACACACTGACAAAGCCCTCGTCGTGCATGCCGTAGCGGCCGGCGCGGCCGGCGATTTGATGGACCTCGCTGACGTCCAAGGGGCGGTCGCCCACGCCGTCAAATTTGCCCATGGTGCTGAAAAACACGCGCCGAATCGGCAGGTTCAAGCCCATGCCAATGGCGTCGGTGGCCACCAGTATGTGGCTTTCACCACCAGCAAAACGTTCGGCTTCGCGTCGCCTCACTTCAGGCGGTAGCGCTCCGTAGATCACGGACACCGGGTGCCCGCTGGCGGCAATTTGGTCACGCAGCATCAGCACATCGCGGCGGCTGAAGGCCACCACAGCGTCGCCCAATTGCAAGGCCTTGATGGGCACCGGTGCAGGCAGCAACTGCACTTTTTGTTTGTGCACAAACTCGCGCACGGTGCAAGCTTCGCCACACAGCCCCAGCAGATTTTGAATGGCCGGCGCCGCATAGGCCGAGCCGATGATGATCAGTTCACGCGCGGGCACGGCCACGATGGCCTGCGTCCACGCCCAGCCGCGCGAGGCGTCAAAAATCATCTGCGCTTCGTCGATGACGGCCACGTCCACCGGCTTGTTGGTGCCCACCATTTCAATGGTGCTGCTGACCACGCGCGCACCGTCGGCCGGCACGTTTTCTTCGCCCGTCAGCAGCGAACACGGCACACCGCGTGCCACCAAACGGTCGCGCCCTTCTAACGCCAGCAAGCGCAGCGGGGCCAGGTAAGCGCCGCTTTGCGCTTGCGCCAGGCGTTCAAACGCCGCGTGCGTTTTGCCACTGTTGGGCGGGCCGAGGTACAGCGTCACGCGGCGTTGCATCTGGCGCGCTTTGGCAAAGGTGCCGGGGTAACCTTGGAAAGCCAGCTCGCTGTTCAGCCCGGCCAGCTTGTCCAGTTCGGTGGCGGCGTGTTCCCAGCGCTCTTGCGCACGGCTGCAGGCGGCTTTCAGGTCCGCAAGCGTCTCGGCGCTGACCAATGCCTTCGGCGTTGCGCACTCGGCTTGCAGGCGCGGCAGCAGGCTGTCCATGTGCTGGGCTGCGTGCTGCTGGCTGCGTGCCACCAGGGTCTCCAGGTGCGCCGTCAGTTCCACTGCGTAAGGGTAGGTCTGCGCCGGGCCCAGTGCCGTCACAAGCGCATCGCGGTCACCTGTGCGGTAAAAGGCCCACAGCGGCTCAGCAGGCAGCGGCAGGCGGTACAGCACGGGCACGCGCCAACCCTCGCGTGCCAGTGGCAGCGCATGGCTGATCAAGCGGCTGAAATCATGGCCACGTTGCACCACACCCAGCGCCTCAAGTGCCGAGCGCCGCTCCAGCATCTTGGGCCGCGCCTCGGGCGTGTCGCCGATGGCTTTCAGGTGCGCCAGCGCCAGGTCCATCAGGTCCGGCGCGATCCAGCGGCTGGGCCTGGCGCCGGCCGAGCTGGCCTTTTGCAGCATCACCAGCCCCAACCGGTCAAGCAGCTCGTCGCCCGCCGCGCCAGGCTCGGCGCCGAAGTCCGCCGGCTTCACCACCTGCGGCAAGGCATGCGCGCCATGGCGTATGCGCGCCAGTTGCTCCTTGCTGATGTAGGCCGGCACCCGTGCTGCGTGGCGCTGCTGCGGCAGGTTCAGGTTTTCAGTGCGCGGCGCGACAGGTTCAAGGTCGTCGGCGTAGAGGCTGCGGGGTGGCTTGTGTGGCGTGTGAGGCATGCGGCGGGTTCGGTTCTCTTGGGGGCCAATAGCTATCGAACACGAACGCCGAACGCGAACCGGCCGAAGTGAATGACGCAGGGTTTGGCAAGAAGATAAATGCCAATCCAGCATCAAATGCAAACGACCGTCGCGCAGAGCGAGATTTGGTAGGCCGTGCAGGGCTCGAACCTGCGACCAAAGGATTATGAGTCCTCTGCTCTAACCAACTGAGCTAACGGCCCGTGTTGTTGCTACCGGCCTGTTGGCGATGGCAAGCAGCGAGACTGGCAGTGTAGTGGGTGGCACTGCAGCAGCCATGCGGCTTGGCACGACGCAGCTTGGCACGCTGCCTGCTTGCAATTGCGGCTCGATGACCTCATGTCAGCAGCCGTCACAGGCGGTCTGTAGACTGCGCGGCTTCGCGCCCTGGCGGTCTGCCAGTCTGCGCCTCCTACAAGCGCCCGCCATGCACACCCAACTCGTTGAACCCTTTCACTTCATCCGTCCCGTTCGTGCAGTCCGCGTTTCCGTGGCCGTGCTGCTTGCGCCGGCAGTATTGCTGCTGGCTGCTTGTGACGTGTCCACGGCCCAGCCTGCGGGTGGCGGCATGCCACCCTTGACGGTGGGCGTGGTGACGGTGCAGCCCGGCGCCGTGCCCTTGATCACAGAGTTGCCCGGGCGCCTGGAGGCGCGGCGCGTGGCGCAGGTGCGCGCGCGTGTGACGGGCATCGTTGCGCGGCGGCACTTCACCGAAGGCGCTGTGGTGCGCGAGAACCAGCCGCTGTTTCAGCTGGATGATGCAGCGTATCGCGCCACGCTGGCCAGCACCGAAGCCGCCTTGGCGCGTGCTGAAGCGTCGGCTGCGCAAGCTGCCGCGCAGGTGGAACGCAACCGCTCGCTGGCCGAAGCCAAGGCCATCAGCCCGCAAGAGTGGCTGGCTGTGCAGACCGCCCACAAACAAGCCTTGGCTGACGTAGCCACGGCCAAGGCGGCTATCACCAGCGCGCGCATCAATGTGGACTACGCGGCCATCAAGGCGCCCATTGCCGGGCGCATCGGCCGCGCTACCGTCACCGAAGGCGCCTTGGTTGGGCCCACCGACGCTACGGCGCTGGCCACGATTCAGCAAACCCACCCGCTTTACGTGAACTTCACGCAATCAGCCAGCGAGTTGATGCGCCTGAAGCGCGCTTTTGACAGCGGCCAGTTGAAACGTTCGGGCGGTGCAGGCGCCGAAGTGCGTGTGGTGCTGGACGACGGCAGTGACTACCCGTTGCCCGGCAAATTGCTGTTTGCCGACCAGACGGTCGACGCCACCACAGGCCAAGTGACCTTGCGCGCAGAGTTGCCCAACCCCAGCGGCGCGCTGCTGCCGGGCCTGTTTGTCAAAGTGCGGCTGGAACAGGCTGTGGTGGACCAAGGCATTCGCCTGCCGCAGCAAGCCGTCACGCGCGGTGCCACGGCCGACACCGTGCTCGTGGTCGGCACCGATGGCAAACCCACCCCACGCACCATCAAGATTGGCGGCGCGCAAGGGTCTAACTGGGTGGTGCTGGAAGGGCTGAAGCCCGGTGAGCAGGTGGTGGTGGATAACTTTCAAAAGCTGATGATGGCGCGCGGCGCACCCGTGAAGACCGTGCCTTGGATCCCGCCCGGTGCGGCCCCTGCCTCACCCGCACCGGCCGCCAGCCGTTGAACCGGGAGCGCTGATTCATGCTCTCCCAGTTCTTTATCGACCGGCCCATCTTTGCGTGGGTCATCGCGCTGTTTATCGCCCTGCTGGGCGGCGCAGCCATCACCAAATTGCCGGTTGCGCAGTACCCCAGCGTGGCGCCGCCGTCCATCGTTGTCACCGTGTTCTACCCTGGCGCTTCAGCGCAGGTGCTGGAAGACAGCGTGTTGGCCGTCATCGAGCAAGAGCTCAACGGCGCGCCGGGCATGATTTACAGCGAGTCCATTTCGCAGGCGAATGGCTCGGGCGCGATCACGGTGACGTTTGAGGCCGGAACCAATATTGAACTGGCGCAAGTCGAGATTCAAAACCGGCTGAGCCGGGCATCGCCGCGCCTGCCTAGCTCCGTGGTGCAGCAAGGTGTGCGCATTGACAAGGCGCGCTCGAATTTCTTGCTGTTTGTGTCGTTGACCAGCTCCAACCCGGCTTATGACGCTGTGGGCCTGGGTGACTATGGCGCGCGTTTTGTGCAGCCCGAAATTCAACGCATCACAGGCGTTGGCCAGGCACAGTTGTTTGGCACCGAGCGCGCTATGCGCATTTGGTTGGATCCTGCAAAGCTGGCTTCCTTCGGCTTGAGCCCGGCCGAAGTGACGGCCGCCATTCGCGCGCAAAACGCGCAGGTTTCAGCCGGCACCTTGGGCGAGCAGCCCGGCCTGCCCGGCACGCCGATGAGCGCCACCATCGTGGTCAAGGGCCAGCTGACCAGTGCCGAGCAGTTCGGCTCTGTGGTGCTGCGTGCCAACGCCGATGGCTCGAGCGTGCGCCTGCGCGACGTGGCCCGTGTTGAGCTGGGTGCGCAGGGCTACGGCACGATGTCGCGGCTGAACGGCCAGCCTTCCGCCGGCATCGGCATTCAGCTCGCCCCCAGTGGCAATGCCTTGGCCACGGCAACGGCCGTCAAGGCGCGCATGGAAGAACTCAAGGCCTTCTTTCCGCCAGGCGTGGACTACAAACTGCCCTACGACAGCTCCAAATTCGTCAAGATTTCAATCGAGCAGGTCGTGGTCACTTTGCTCGAAGCCATAGCGCTGGTGTTTTTGGTCATGCTGGTTTTTCTGCAAAACCTGCGCTACACGCTCATCCCGACCATCGTGGTGCCCGTAGCCTTGCTTGGGACGTTTGGCATGTTGCTGGTGATGGGCTACAGCATCAATGTGTTGACGCTGTTTGGCATGGTGCTGGCCATCGGCATCTTGGTGGACGACGCCATCGTGGTGGTGGAAAACGTCGAGCGCCTGATGGCCGAAGAGGGCTTGAGCCCGCTGGAGGCCACGCGCAAGGCGATGAAGCAGATCACGGGTGCGGTCATCGGCATCAGCGTGGTGCTGATTTCGGTCTTTGTGCCCATGGCTTTTTTCAGCGGCGCCGTCGGCAGCATCTACCGCCAGTTTTCGTTGAGCATGGTCAGTGCGATGGTGTTCTCCGCCTTCCTCGCTTTGACGCTGACACCGGCCCTGTGCGCCACCTTTCTCAAACCCGTGAGCGCGCATGCCGAACGCCGCGGCTTCTTCGGCCTGTTCAATCGGGGCTTCAAGCGCACCACTCACGGCTACGAGAGCCTGGTGGCGCGGGTTCTGCGGCACGCCGGACGTTGGCTGGTGGTGTTTGGCGTGGTCGTTGCTGCCGTGGGCTGGATGTACACGCGCCTGCCTTCATCTTTCCTGCCCAATGAAGACCAGGGTTATCTCATCGTCAACGTTCAGTTGCCACCCGGCGCCACGGTGGACCGCACTACGGCCGTGATGCAACAGGTTGAAGGCTTCTTGATGAAGCAGCCCGAAGTGGACCAGGTGGTGGCCGTCATCGGCTTCAGCTTCTCAGGCCAAGGGCAGAACGCCGGCTTGGTGTTTGTTCCGCTGAAGGATTGGAGCGAGCGCAAAGGGCCAGCGCATTCGGCGCAAGCGCTGGCCGGCCGCGCCTTTGGTGCGTTCATGGGCATACGCGACGCGTTTGTCTTTCCGTTGAGCCCCCCGCCCATTCCGGAATTGGGCACGGCCACAGGCTTCAATTTCCGCTTGCAAGACCGTGGCGGCTTGGGGCATGAAGCCTTGCTGGCCGCGCGCAACCAGATGTTGGGCATGGCCTCGCAGAGCAAAGTGCTGCAGGGTGTGCGGCCTGACGGTCTGGAAGACGCGCCGCAGTTGCAGATCGACATCGACCGCGAGCGCGCGGCCGCGCAAGGTGTGGGCTTCGACGCCATCAACAGCCTGCTGTCCACCGCGTTGGGTTCAAGCTATGCGAACGACTTTCCGTCGCAGGGCAGGCTGCAGCGCGTGGTGGTGCAAGCCGACGCCCCTGCGCGGATGGCACCTGAAGATCTGCTGAAGCTGCAAGTGACAAACAACAAGGGGCAGCAGGTGCCTTTGGCCTCCATGGCCAGCACCCGCTGGGTGGTCGGCCCCATGCAAACCACGCGCTACAACGGCTACCCCGCTATGCGCTTGGCTGGGGACGCGGCGCCCGGCCGCTCGACCGGCGAAGCCATGACCGAGATGGAAAACCTGGCCAAACAATTACCGCCCGGCTTTGGTTTTGAGTGGACCGGCCAGTCACGCGAGGAAAAACTCTCGGGCGCGCAGGCGACCATCTTGCTGGCGTTCTCGATGTTGGCGGTGTTCTTGTGTTTGGCCGCTTTGTATGACAGTTGGGCGATACCGGTGGCCGTGATCTTGGTGGTGCCGCTGGGCATCTTGGGTGCGCTGACCGGCGTCTACCTGCGCGACATGCCCAACGACGTGTTCTTCAAAGTGGGCCTGATCACGGTGATCGGCTTGTCGGCCAAGAACGCCATCCTGATCGTTGAATTCGCCAAAGACCTGATGCTGGAAGGCAAGGGCTTGGTTGAAGCCACGCTGGAAGCCTGCCACCTGCGCTTCAGGCCCATCATCATGACGTCGGTGGCTTTCATGTTGGGGGTCTTGCCGCTGGCCTTGGCCAACGGCGCCGGAGCCAATAGCCAGCGTGCCATTGGCACGGGTGTGCTGGGCGGCATGATCACGGCCACGGTTTTGGCGATCTTCTTCGTGCCGGTGTTTTTTGTGGTGATTCGCAAGCTCTTTCCGCCGAAGCCCGGAACGGGACACCACCCATCGGTGTCCATCGCCTCGACTCACCATCAGCCAGAAGGGAAGTCGGTATGACGCGCCGCGTGCCAGTCGTTCAGCCCGTAGACCCGGCGCAGGTTCACCCGAGCCGCTCCTCGCTTCACCTCCCAGCGTCTCGGTCATCGCTCGTGGCATTCGCAGCGGCAGCCGTATTGACGGCGGGCTGTGCATCACCCGCAGGCCCGCAGGTGATGCCGCAAACGGGAATCCCGGCGCAGTTGCCCGTCGCTGCTGCAGGCGCGGCAGCCCAGGGCGGCAGTGCTGCCAACAGCATGAACTGGCAGTCGCTGGTTCAAGACCCCAAAGTTCAGGCCCTGTTGAAGGCGGCGCTGGAGAACAACCGCGACCTTCGCGTGGCAGCCTCGAACGTGCAACTCGCACAAGCCCAATTGCGCGTCACCGACGCCAGCCGCAAACCCACGGTGGGTGTCGGCCTGGGTGCGCAGCGCGCACCCAACAGCCAAGGCAATGAGACGAGTACCCTCACCGCTGGTGTGCAAGTCGCCAGTTGGGAGCTGGACTTCTTCGGCCGCTTGAGCAGCCTGAGCGACGCCGCCAAAGCAACGCTCTTGGCCGGTGAGGCGGGGCGCCGCGCTGCCACCTTGAGCGTGGCCGCGCAGGTGGTGTCGACAGCCCTCGCCTTTCAGGCCGACCAGGAGCTGCTAGCGATTGCAGAACGCGCGCTAGCGAGCCGAAACGCTTCGCTGAAGTTGACCGAACTGCGCGAGCAAGCGGGCGCCGCCAGCGCCTTGGAACTGCAGAGCCAGCGGGCTTTGGTGGCTCAGGCGGCAGTGGCGCGAGCGCAAGTGCAGCGCGCGCTGGCGCAGGACCGCAACGCCTTGGCTTTACTGGTGGGCCGCCCCATAGCCGACAAGGAATGGCCCACGGCGACATTGGCAGCCGACAGCCTGGCCGATGTGCCGGTGGGCTTGCAGTCAGCCGTTTTGCTCAGCCGCCCGGACGTTGTGCAAGCCGAGCATGTGCTGGCGGCGGCGCGCGCCAACATCGGCGCTGCTAGAGCTGCCTTCTGGCCCAGCATCACCCTCACCGCGCAAGCCGGCCAGGCCAGTTCCACTTTGGCCGGTTTGTTCCAAGGCGGCCACTTTGCCTACACCGTGGCGGCCAACGCAGCACTTGCCATCTTTGACAGCGGGCGGCGGCAGGCCAACGTAGACGGCGCTACGGCGGCGCAACAAGTGGCGCTGGCGCAGTACGAGCGCGCGGTGCAGTCCGCCTTCAGAGACACGGCTGACGCCTTGGCTGGTGTTGCCACCTGGCAAGATCAATTGGCTGCTCAGCTAGACCAACGCGCCGCTGTGCGCGAAACCGCGCGCCTGACTGAATTGAAGGCCCGGCAAGGCGCTGCCAGCGAGTTGGAGCGGCTGGACGCCGAGCGCAATCTGCTGGCTGTTGAGCAAGCCGTGGTGCAGTTGCGGCTGGCCCAGCTGAACAACCGCGTGGCTTTGTTCAAAGCCCTGGGCGGCCCACCGGCGCCTTGAGTGACTGAGCGTCGTCCGTTGGTGTGGGTGGCTGCCGTTTCACGCCCGTGATCATGGCGAGCAGCAGGTTTTCGCGCTGCCGCACGCTGGTAAAAGCCACGCCCGCCAGATGTAGCAGCACCAGAGCCGCCAGCGCCCAGCCGACGGCCTGGTGCACGCCGTATACGACGGCATCACCCCAAAATTCGTCGGTGGCATACAGCGCGCCGCTGCCAGCGGCCAGCTGAGCGGCAATAAGCAGCGCCACGATCATCCAGCCGCCCAAGGGGTTGTGGCCGAGGTGATGCGGCTCTTGCCGTGCGCGCAAGGCGCGTGCGTAAGACCAAGTTGCAGCCCAGGGCTGAACAAAGTTGGAAAAACGGGCGTAGCGATCGCTTGCGGCAAAGCCATACAGCACGCGCCAGCCTGCCGTTAGCAAAGCGACATAGCCCAGCCTCTCGTGCCAAGGCCCGCCTTCGTAGAGCCACAGCGCGCCCAGCACCGCAACGGCTAGCAAGACGTGGCCGCAGCGCACGGCCGCGCTCCAAACTCGCACGGCAGTGGGCTGCCGTGCCGCCGTGTTGCTCATCGGCTCTTGATCGGCACCGAATCCAAGGTGACGGGGTGGAAATAGGCCTCCACACGCTCACCTTTGTCGTTCAAGGCGTAGACCTCATAACAGCCGCCGTCTTCTTTGATGCGGCGCACCTTCCAGCCCTTGGCCGTGAGCATCTCGGTCAATTTGGACTCCGGTTGCCAGCCGCTGCGCGGGCCGGATTCGCAAGTGGCCAGGCCCGTGGCGCCAGCCATGCTGCTGGCCAACAAGCTGGCCGCGAGAACGGATGCAATGCTAATGAAATGCATGGTTTGAGGTATTCCAGAGTGAGCGGAACTTTGAGCTTAAGCGGTGAATATTTCTGCCATGTTGCCACCGAGTTTTGGCGGCCGGCACGCTCACTTCTGGCTCAGCGCGTTGCCCACCAGCCGTGCCGTGATGTCGACGATTTGAATCATGCGGCCGTAAGGCATGCGCGTGGGGCCGATGACGCCCAGCGTGCCGACGATGCGTCCATCCACTTCGTACGGTGCCGTAACGACCGACAGCTCTTCAAACGGCACCACGCGGCTTTCGCCGCCGATGTAGATGCGCACGCCCTCGGCTCGGCTGGACACGTCCAGCAGCCGCATCAGCTCGGTCTTTTGCTCGAACACATCAAACAGCTTGCGCAGCGCGCCCATGTCGTGCCCGAAGTTGTGCACGCCCAAGAGATTGCGCTCGCCGGAGACGATGACCTGGTCGCTGGTCTCGGCCATGGCTTCACTGCCGGCTTGCACGGCCGCCTGCATCAGCGAGGCAATTTCGCCGCGCAAGGCATCCACCTCGTTTTTCAGACGCTCGCGCACGTCCTCGATGGACAAGCCACCGTAGTGCGCATTGAGGTAGTTGGTCGCCTCAATCAGCTCAGCCTGGGTGTAGTCGCGCTGGGTAAACAAGACCCGATTTTGCACGTCGCCGTCGGGCGAAACGATGATGACCAGCACACGCCGATCACCCAAGCGCAAAAATTCGATGTGGCGAAACAGGCTCTCTTTGCGCGGCGTGCTGATGATGCCCACGTAGCTGCTGAGTTGCGACAAGGTGTGCGCAGCCGCCGCAATCACGCGCTGCGGCTGGTCGGGATGCAACTGCTCTCGCGCGGCGCTGATTTCGGGCGTGGCGCTTTGCAAATCCAAGCTGCCGGCCGTGAGCATGGTGTCCACAAACAAGCGATAGCCGCGCGCCGTGGGCACGCGCCCGGCACTGGTGTGCGGGCTGGCAATCAGGCCCAACTCTTCCAGGTCGCTCATCACGTTGCGGATGGTGGCCGGCGAGAGGTCCAGACCCGATGCGCGCGACAAGGTTCGCGAGCCCACGGGCTGGCCGTCGGCGATATAACGCTCGACAAGGGTTTTCAGCAGCGTGCGGGATCGCTCATCCATTGAAATGATTGTACGGAGCCGCCTCCGGCGCGGCCCTTCCCAAACAAGGGGCTATGGTCAAATGAAACGCATGCCTGCACGCTTCAAACACGCCGCCATCATTGGCAAGTACCAGGCCGTGGGCATTCGTGCGTCGCTGGAAGAGCTGGCCCAGTTTTTGGCCAGCCAGGGCCTGGACGTGTCCTTCGAGCACGAAACGGCGTTGAATACCGGCGTTACCGACTATGAATCGCTCACACTGGCCCAAATCGGCAAGCGTTGCGATTTCGCCGTCGTGGTTGGGGGCGATGGCACCATGCTGGGCATCGGCCGCGAACTGGCGCGCTACAACGTGCCGCTGGTGGGTATCAACCAAGGGCGCTTGGGTTTCATCACCGACATTCCGCAAGACAGGTACCGAGGCGCCTTGGCGCCCATCCTGGCAGGCAACTACGAAGAAGAACACCGCGCCATGCTCGAAGGCGAGGTCTGGCGCGACAACGAGCGCATCTTCGAAGCGCTGTCGATGAACGACGTGGTGGTCAGCCGGGGTGCCACCGCCAGCATGGTGGAACTGCGCGTGAGCATCGGCGACGAGTTCATCGCCAATATGCGCGCCGACGGCCTGATCATCTCCTCGCCGACCGGCTCCACGGCTTACGCGCTGTCGGCTGGTGGGCCTATCTTGCACCCGCGCATCAGCGGCTGGGTATTGGTGCCGATCGCGTCTCACACTTTGTCCAACCGGCCCATCGTGTTGCCTGACAACGAGGTGGTGCGCGTGGAAATCGTGGCCGGCCGTGACGCCTCAGCCAATTTCGACACGCACAGTTTGGCCAGCCTGCTGCACGGCGACCAGGTGCGCGTTCGGCGCTCTGAACACAAGGTGCGCTTCTTGCACCCCCAAGGCTGGAGCTACTACGCCACGCTGCGCCGCAAGCTGCGCTGGTACGAAGGCGTGGTTTGACCAGAACTGCGGTGAGGTGACGTCACGGTGCCAGAGTGCCCACGACCCATCGCCACACCTCTTGAGCTGTGCCCCAGGCAGCGTTGACCGCAAGTTGACCCTGCCCAGGCACCGCCGCCAACACCACCAGCAGCGCTAATGCCATCGCCCCAGGCAAGATGCAAACGCTGGCCAGCAGGCCATGCCGGTGAAGGTCGGGCTGAGCGCGGTGCAACTCCTGGGCAGTGCCATGCAGGTGCAGGCCCAGTGTGATGCCCAACAAGCCCAGCAGCCAGGGTTTGGCAGCGGGCACGGCCAGGTGCAAGGCCACCAAAGGCAACACACAAAAGGTCGGGAAAAAATAAGGCGCCAGGCTGATGAGCCAGTTGGCGCGCCCTTCATATTCCGTTTCACCACCGCCACGCGCCGCGCTCAGCCGCGTGACGCGGTTGAAGGTCAGCAGGGCAAACAGCGCGTGCGTCAATTCGTGCTCCAGCGTGTAGAGCCAATGCATGGGGCGGGTGCCGCCGCGCCGCAGCAGCCGCAACAAGCCAAACGCCGCCAAACCGGCGGCGATGGGCCACCACTGGGCCGGTTGCCGCGCATAGGCCAGCAAAACCCGAAGCAGCGCCAGCAAAATCGCCGGCAGCGTGACCACCAAGACCAGCGCCAGCGGCCACTTGATGAGCACCAACAAGGTGTGAACGGCATCGCG
This sequence comes from Rubrivivax sp., assembly GCA_965249635.1. Lineage (GTDB taxonomy): Bacteria > Pseudomonadota > Gammaproteobacteria > Burkholderiales > Burkholderiaceae_C > Rubrivivax. The sequence continues at coordinate 3,728,435 of OZ252249.1, forward strand.
CATCGAAGGGAGTATGTCTCGAACGTAACGGCCACCTGTGGCGGCATCCGTTACGCTATCGGCCATGCTTCGCCGCCTGTCGCTCAAAGACTTTGTCATCGTCGCCCAGCTGGACCTTGATCTGGCCGGCGGCTTCACGGCCTTGACCGGCGAAACCGGTGCAGGCAAGTCCATCCTTATTGACGCCTTGCAATTGGCCCTGGGCGGCCGGGCCGACGCCGGCGTGGTGCGCGAAGGCGCAGCACGCGCTGAAATCAGTGCCGAGTTTGATGCACCGCCCAGCCTGCAGCCCTGGCTGAACGAGGCCGGCTTTGAGGCTGAAAGCGGGTTGCTCTTGCGCAGGGTGATCGACGCGCAAGGCAAAAGCCGCGCGTGGATCAACGGCAGCACAGCCACCGTGACGCAATTGCGCGAGGCAGCCGACCACTTGGTCGACATCCACGGCCAACACGCCTGGCAAAGCCTGACCCGCCCAGCCGCCGTGCGCGAGCTGTTGGACACACAAGCCGGCATTGACACGGCGGCTGTCGCACAGGCTCACGCCGCTTGGCGCAACGCCCAGGCCACGCTGGAACAGGCGCGTCAAAAACAAGGCAGCCTGGAGCAAGAGCGCGAACGGCTCGATTGGCAGATCAAAGAATTGTCGAAACTGGCCCCGGCGGAAGCCGAGTGGGACGATCTGAACACCGAACATCGGCGCCTGGCTCATGCACAAGCACTGCTCGAGGCCGCGCGACTGGCGCTGGACGCCGTTTCAGAAGCTGACACTTCAGCCGATGGGCTGACCAGCCGTGCCGCCGATGCCTTGAGTGCAGTGGCCGACTACGACCCCGAGCTGGCCAGCGTGGCTGCCGTTTTGCGCGAAGCGCAAACACAACTGGAAGACGCGTCACGCAGCCTGCAAAGTTACCTCGGCCACCGCGAGCCCGACCCTGGCCGCTTGATGGAGCTCGATAAACGCCTGGGCGAATGGGTGGCCCTGGCGCGCCGATACCGCCGCCAACCGGCCGAGCTACCCGCCCTGCTGTTGGCGTGGCTAGCCGAGTTGAAGACCCTGGACGCTGCGGCCGACTTGCAGGCGCTGGAGGCGCGAGTTGCCCAGGCTTTGGACCTGTGGAAAAAAGAAGCCCGTGTTGTGAGCCAAGCCCGCAAGACCGCCGCGCCGCGCCTGGCCAAAGCCGTGACGGCGGCCATGCAAAATTTAGGCATGCCGGGTGGGCGATTTGATGTGAGCTTGGTGCCACAAGCCGAACCCCAAGCCTTTGGCGCCGAGACGATTGAGTTTCTGGTGGCGGGCCATGATGGCAGCAGCCCCAGGCCCTTGGCGAAAGTGGCGTCGGGCGGTGAACTTTCTCGCTTGGCTTTGGCCATCGCGGCCACATCCACCGCCACATCCACCGCCACTTCCACCGCCACTTCCACGGCGGCGCCAGCCAAGACGGCCGGAGCCGCGCGGCGCATGGCGATGGACGCCGCACCCGCGACCTTGATCTTTGATGAAATCGACGCTGGCATTGGTGGCGATGTGGCACACGCCGTCGGGCGCTTGATGAAGCAGCTGGGCCAGCGCACGCAGGTCTTGGCCGTCACGCACTTGGCGCAAGTCGCTGCCTGCGGCGACGCGCACTGGGTGGTGAGCAAACAAGGGCGCGGCAACAGCACCGTCAGCACCGTGCAGCCTGTGGCCGGCGCAGCACGAGTGGCTGAGGTTGCGCGCATGCTGGGCGGTGGCCATTTGGCAGAAACAAGCCGCGCGCATGCGCTGGCCTTGCTTGAGGATCGCCAGTGAGCGACGGGTTCATGAACACGCAAATTGAAGACGAAACCACAGCACAACGCTCGGAGGTGGTGCTGGTCACCGGTATTTCGGGTTCGGGCAAATCGGTCGCCCTGCACGCGCTGGAAGACGCAGGATTTTTCTGCGTGGACAACCTGCCGCCTGAATTGCTGCGGGAATTCATTCGCTTGGAACACGCGCGCTTCACCACCCGCGTGGCTGCTGCGGTTGACGTGCGCACCGCCGGCTCTTTGCCGCACCTGCTGCCCTTGATCGAAGAGCTGCGGAACGAAGGTGTGGACGTTCGTCTGCTGTTTCTGGATTCAGCCACCGACGTGTTGGTGCGCCGCTATTCTGAAACGCGCAGGCCGCACCCGTTGGCCAAGTTGGGCGGGCCGGGTGACCGTCTGCACGCGCTCGAAGAATCCATTGAACTTGAACGTTTGCTGCTGGCTGATCTGCGCGACCTGTCCAGCATCATCGACACCAGCCAGTTGCGCCCCGTGCAATTGCGCAATTGGGTGCGCGACATGGTGGGCGCAACCCGCTCCGCATTGACCTTGGTATTCGAGTCCTTCGCCTTCAAGCATGGCGTGCCGCTGGACGCTGATTTTGTTTTCGACATGCGCGTCTTGCCCAACCCGTTTTACATGCGCGAGCTGCGCAACTTGACCGGGCAAGACGAACCGGTGGCCGACTACTTGCGAGCGCAGCCCGAGGTGGGGGAAATGATCAGCCAGATCGAAACCTTCATTCGCCGCTGGCTGCCGGGTTTTGCGGCCGACCAGCGCAGCTACCTGACCGTGGCCCTGGGCTGCACGGGCGGCCAGCATCGCTCGGTTTACGGTGTGGAGACGCTGGCCCAGCGTTTTGCCACAGATGAAGCCACCCTGATCCGCCACCGCGAACTGGACGTGCGCGAACGCAATTGACGCGTCAGGGCTGCTGCGGGCTTTGCAGCAGGCGCCTGATGGGTGCGGGCAAGCCCAGGGTCGGCCACTCATCGGCACTGAACCAGCGGCCCGTGCCCGGTAAGGCTTGTTCCATTTCGCGCTGCTGCGCGGCAGGCAGCTTAGCGGGCCAGGTCCACAACACAGGCTCGAGTTGCCAGTCAAAGTGCGTCAAGGCGTGCTCGATCAGCGGTAGCCGCTGCCCTGCACCAGGCCACCGCGCCAGCAGCTCAGCCAGCACCTGTGCGTCGTCCCACTCGGGCAAGCTCCACAAGCTGGCCCACACGCCGGTGTCGGGGCGTTGCACCAGCCAGCAGCGGCCTTGCTGTTGCAGCCACAGCAAGGCATGCCGGCGCGTGCCGCGCTTGAGTTTGCGGGTCTTGATGGGCCAAGCCTGCGGCTCGCCGCTGGCGCGCGCCACGCAATCCTTGGCCAAAGGGCAAGCTGGGCAATCGGGCTTGCGCAAGTGGCACACGGTGGCGCCCAAGTCCATCAAACCTTGGGTGTAAACGTCGACGTGCTGCTTGGGCAGTGCAGCCAGCGCAAGCTGCCACAGTTCCTCAACGGCCGCTGCGCGCGACAGGTCTGCCGAAAAGCCCAATACCCGCGCCAAGACACGTTTGACATTGCCATCGAGGATGGCCACGCGCTCGCCAAAACAGAAGGCGGCGATAGCCGCTGCCGTGCTGCGGCCAATGCCCGGCAGTTGCGCCAAGGCCTGCGCTGAAGTCGGGAACGCGCCACCGTGCACGGTCACCACGGCCTGCGCGCAGCGGTGCAAATTGCGCGCACGGCTGTAGTAACCCAGGCCACTCCACAAACCCAGCACCTCGTCCTGGTGCGCGGCGGCCAAGGTCTGCACATCCGGGAAGCGCTGCAAAAACCGGGCGTAGTAGGTCAGCACGGTGCTGACTTGTGTTTGCTGAAGCATGACTTCAGACAGCCAAACGCGGTACGGATCCCTGGTCCCCTGCCAGGGTAAGCCATGGCGGCCATGCTGGCGTTGCCAGGCGATGACGCGTTGCGCAAGCGCCATCAGATTGAAGCGCGGGCTCAGGCGACCGCGAGGTCCGGGGTCAGCAGCAAGGGTTCTTGGGCGGCACCATGGCTGTGCGCCAAGCGGGACTCCAACTCTTGACCCAGTGCGCGCAAGCGGCGGTCGTTTTCTTCCAGCTCGGCAATGCGCGTATCGAGTTCGCCAGTGGCACTTTGAATGCGCTGCAGGGTGTCATTGCGCTGGCGGTACATGCGGCGGCGCTCACGCAGCTGGACCTCCACCTGGTTGCCGGCTGATTTACCCCAGATTTCAAGATCAGAGCTGGCAGTCTCGAACGCTTCGCGCAGGCGCGTCAGCAGCATGCGGCTGAAATGTTCCATTGCCCCGGGCGCAGCCAGCCGCCACGCTTTGGTCAGGCCCAAGTGCGAGCCATAGCGGGCTTCAATGCGCTTCAAGTCGGCCTCCAGCCGCTCCAGGTCGGGCAAAGGCGTAAGCACAAAGGAGAAGCCATATTCCGCATTGAGCTGCTCGAAGCTCGCGTGCATCATGGTCCACATTTCGTCAGCCTGGTCGGTGGCACGCGCGAGGTAGCGACGCACACGGTCCATCAGTTCGGCGAAAGCGCGCGCCGCGCCCAAGTGGAACAGGCGCGCGCTGCGCGAGCCCAGCATCGTGGAAATTTCCGCACGCAGCAGGTCGCTCGACAGCGGCGCGGTGCACTGTTTTTGCATACGTGCGTGCACCGAGCGCATGGCCTGCAGGTGCGTGCGGCAACGCTCGAACTCGGCGGACTCGGCCTGCACCCGTTCTTGCATGCTGCGGATCTTGGCGCTGCTCTTGCCTTTCAGGCCACGCAGCTCCAGCAACTCTTCTGCGTTCTGGCGGCGCCGGTCGGCCAGGCGGCGCGTGGCACTCAAACGCAAGACTTCGAAGGTGTCGTGCGCTGCAGCGGTCAACATCTCGCGCTGGCGTGGCATCAGCTCATCCGACAGCGCGGCTTCCAGCGCCAGCAAACGGCTGCGGCTGAGCATGTCAAAGTCGCCATCCAAGCGGGCGGCCAAGGCCTGGCGCGCGGACAGCGGAAACACGCGCTCCACCGGTATTTCCAAGGTGCTGGCAGTCTTCGCGCGCTGGGTCTCGATATGGCGCTCCATCACGCTGGCACTGCTCAAGGGGTCGGCCAAGGTGTCGATCTTGTTCAGCACGACAAAGCGTTCCAAGGCACGCGCGCCCAGGTGCTCGCGCCACACCGTCAGGTCGCTGCGGGTCACGCCCGTGTCGGCCGCCAGCAAAAACACCACTGCGTGCGCAGCGGGCAGCAGGCCCAGGGTCAATTCGGGTTCGGCGCCGATGGCGTTCAAGCCCGGCGTGTCCAGAACTGTCAAGCCCCGTTCGAGCAAGGGGTGCGGGTAATTGATGCTGGCGTGGCGCCAGGCGGGCACGTCAACTTGGCCGTCATCGTGAACCTGTGGGTTGTCGTGGGGGCTTTCGTCGTCCCACAGGCCGAGCGCACGCGCGTCGTCAATGGGGACGCGGCGCGTGCGGGTGACTTCCGAAAGTGATTGGGCCAGTTGTTGCGGCTGCTGCGGGTCCAGGCGGATGCGGCTCCAGGGCTCGTCGCGGTGGCGCAAATCGGCCAGCGTCAGCCCTTGCAGGCGGGTTTCAATCGGCAGCAGGGCGAGCTCGGGCGGGCGCTCGGCGTCCCAAGCCAATTCAACCGGGCACATGGTGGTGCGGCCCGGCGTGGCCGGCAGAACGCGGCGCCCGGCGTCGGCAAAGAAGATGGCGTTGATGAGCTCCGACTTGCCGCGCGAAAATTCGGCTACAAAGGCCAGTGTCAGGCGGTCGGACCGCAGCCGCTCACGCAGGGCTGCGATTTGGCCGATCTCGGTTTCGCCCACCAAGTCTTGTTCAAGCAGCCACTGGCTGAAACGGCCCGCAGCGGTGTCCACCCGGCCGCGCCACAGGGCAAGCGAGTTCATGCGGCTGAGCAAGGGACTGGACATGGCGTTTAACAAAGTTTAAAGCGCCACCATGCTAGCGCGCCGTGGCGGCATCAAAGCGGCGGAAACACCTGCTGACACATCGTTGTTTGGGGTGTCAGCGCCGCTGGCAATGTCGGCAGAAGAATGTAGATCGCTGCCCCTGAACAATGCGTTTGACGGGCTGCGCGCAGCGCCCGCAAGGCTGGCCCTCACGGCCGTACACCAAGGCCGAGGCTTGGTAGGCGCCGTCCATGCCGTGAGCATCACGAAAGTCGCGCAGGGTGGAGCCACCCAATTCCAGCGCACGTGCCAGGGTGTTGCGCACGGCTTCGAGCAGCCGCGCGGCGCGGGGCGCGCTCAGCTTGCACGCCGGGGTGCGCGGGTCGATGCCGGCCTGAAACAGGGCTTCACAGGCGTAGATGTTGCCCGCACCCACCACGGCATCACCGGCCAGCAGCAGGGTTTTGATGGGCACCCGCCGCTGCTTCAACGCCGCATGAAAGCGGGCCGGGGTGAGCGCGGGGTCGAAGGGCTCGGGGCCCAAGCGGCTCAGCAAGGTCTTGGCCGGTGCGGTGTCAAGTCCGGGCGACCAAACTACCGCGCCAAAGCGGCGCGGGTCGTGCAGGCGCAGGGTGCCCCGGTTGGTCAACAAGTCGAAGTGGTCATGCGGACCGGGGGGCGGGTTTGGCGCGCCAGCGGGCAGCAGCGCCAGCGAACCCGACATGCCCAGGTGCAGCAGAAGGCCACCGGCATCGCTTGGCGCTCGCCCAGGCCGTGCGCTCAGCGGCAGCCACAGGTATTTGCCCCGGCGCCCCACGTCGCCTACTTGGCGTGCCAAGAGTTGCACTGGCGCGCAACCCAGCGGCCAACGCAGCGGTTTGCCGACAAGCACCCCACTGATTTCGGCGCCCTGCAACGGGCCCGCAATCGAGCGGCGGGTGACCTCAACTTCCGGCAATTCGGGCATGAACCATTATCATGAAGCGGTGAACTTCAAACTGGGTTTTCCCGCGCTGGTCTTGGCTCTGGCCAGCCTCGCACCCGCCGCCGCTTGGGCTCAGGCCAAGCCGGCATCGCCCGCCAGCCGTGCTGGCAACGCAGCCGCACCACCCCGCGCGGGCGCTGAGCTGGACGCTCCGCTGTTCTATCAGTTGCTGATTGGCGAACTGGAACTTCAAAGCGGGCGCGCCAATGTGGCCACCGAGGTGATGCTCGATGCCGCGCGCAGAACCAAGAGCGACGACCTGTTCGAGCGGGCGATTGAGATTGCGCTGCAAGCACGCGCAGGCGAGCAAGCCTTGTTGGTCGTTAAAAGCTGGCGCACCAACATGCCCGCGTCAACCATGGCCCTGCGGTACCACGCGCAGATCTTGGCCGCCTTGGGCAAGCCGGCCGAGGCCGCCGAACCCGTGCGCAGCTGGCTTGCCAAGGCGAGTGCTGCTGAACGACTGTCCATTTTGGTCAGCCTACCGCGCATCTTTGTGCGTGGGGAAGGCGCCGCTGCCGCAGCGCAGATGATTGAAGACGCCGTATTGCCCTATGCCGCCGAAGGCAAAACCGAACAGCCACGCGACGTGGCTTTTTCTGCGGCAGGGCGCGCCTGGCTGATGGCCGGCGACAGCACCAAGGCATTGAGCTTCGCCCAGCAAGCGCTCAAAGCCGACGCCAAATCGACCGGCGCGCTCTTGCTGGCCTTGGAGTTGGCCCCGCGCGCGCCGCAGGCGGATGCGCTGGTTAACCAAGCTCTGCAGCAGCCGGATATCGAACCTGCCGTGCGCTTGGCCTATGTGCGCAACCTCACCCAGCAGCAACGCCTGGGCGAAGCCCTTTCGCAACTGGGCATCGTCACGCAGCAATTGCCCAAGGCCGCCGGGCCTTGGATGACCGTGGGCGCCATCGAGTTGGAGCTGAAGCACCCCCAACAGGCTGAAACCGCGTTGAACCGCTACTTGGAGCTCGTCGCGGCCGAAGAGGCTGGCCAAGTTGATCCAGATGCCGAAGAAGGTGGCCGCGACGGCCGCGTGCAAGCGCGCTTGATGCTGGCCCAGGCCGCTGAAATGCGCAAAGACTACGCCGCTGCAGAGAAGCAGTTGGCCTTGATCGACAGCCCTGCGCACGCAGCCGATGTGCAGGCGCGGCGCGCGGCTGTGTTGGTGCGCCAAGGGCGCTGGCGCGACGCGCGCGAGCTGGTGCGCAAGCTGCCTTCGGCCAACCCCGAACAGGCACGCCGGCGCACGATGGCCGAGCTGACGGTGCTGCGCGATGCGCGCCAATGGAGCGAAGCCAACAAAGTGCTCGACGATGCGCTCAAAGCCACGCCGAACGATGCCGACCTGCTCTACGAGCAGGCCATGATGGCGGAGAAGCTGAACAAACTGGATGTGATGGAACGGCTGCTGCGCCAAGTGATCCAGCTCAAACCCGAGCACCAGCACGCCTACAACGCCTTGGGTTATTCGCTCGCTGATCGCGGCCTGCGCTTGGACGAGGCCGATGGCCTGATTCAGAGGGCCCTGGCTTTGTCGCCGGGCGACCCCTTCATCACCGACAGCCTGGCCTGGGTGAAATTCCGCCAGGGCCTGCACCAGGAGGCCTTGACCTTGTTGACCCAGGCCTACAAGTCGCGCCCGGACACCGAAATTGCCGCGCACCTGGGTGAAGTTTTGTGGACCGTGGGCCAGAAGGACGAAGCCAAGCGCATTTGGGGCGAAGGCCAGCGGCGCGATGCAGACAACGATGTGCTGCAAGAAACCCTCAAACGCCTGAAGCCAGGTTTGTGAGCTACTTTTGCGCCGAGCGCTTTGGCGGCATCACCCGCTTGGGTTTGGCGGCGGCTTTGGCTGTGGTGCTTGCAGCCTGCGCGAGCCCGCCCCGCGCGCCGCATGAAATGCCGGTTTTGGCCGGCCGACTGTCCATGCAGGTTGCCGCGCACGCCGCCGAGCCCGCGCGCGGTTTCAGCGGCGAGTTTGACCTGCGCGGCACGGCGCAAACCGGCGGCCTGGTGATCTCCGGCCCGCTGGGCGTGAGCGTGGTGCGCGCATCCTGGGCGGCGGGGCAGTACCGCCTGGAAAACAACCAGCAAACGCTGGAGTACAGCAGCCTGGAGGAGTTGAGCCGAGCGGGCTTGGGCGAGGTGCTGCCACTGGGCGCCCTGTTCGATTGGCTGCGTGGTCGACCTTGGCCTGCGGCGACCCACCAGCCGCTGGCCGACGGTGTGTCCGGATTCGAGCAGCTCGGCTGGCGCATTGAGACGGCTGACAGCGCCAGCGGTCGCTTGCGGGCAACCCGGCAGCAGCCACCGGCCATCACCCTGCGCGTTCAACTCGACTCTGCGGCTGGACCATGAGCCCGCAATCTCTGACCGGCGTGCTCGCGCCCGCCAAGCTGAACTTGTTTTTGCATGTGGTGGGGCGCCGCGCGGACGGCTACCACCTGCTGGAATCGGTATTCGTCTTGATCGACTGGTGCGATGAACTGCACTTCGAAGCGCGCGCTGACGGACGCCTACAAAGGCATGACTTGACCGAACCCTTGCCCGCCGATGACCTGTGCCTGCGCGCGGCCCGCGCGCTGCAGGCCGCCAGCGGCACCACCTGGGGCGCTGATATTTCGATTGCGAAGCACCTGCCCTCCGGCGCGGGCATGGGCGGCGGCAGCTCCGACGCCGCCAGCGTGCTGCTGGCGCTCAACCGGCTTTGGGGCCTGCACTGGCCACGCGAAAGGCTGTTGCCCCTGGCCTTGGCCTTGGGCGCAGATGTGCCGTTTTTTGTATTTGGCCAGAACGCCTTTGCACACGGCATTGGTGAGCAGCTCACCGCCTTGCACGTGCCTGAGCAAGCTTTCGCCGTCGTCAAACCCCGAGCATCGCTGCCAACAGCAGCCATCTTCGGCAGCCCGCTGCTGAAGCGCGACACGTCTTCGGTTATACTTTTGGGCTCTTTCGAGAGCACCCGGCCAGCAGATGGGGCAAGGTCTTTCGCAGCAGAATTTGGTGCAGCCTGCGATGGTGCTACCAACTTTGGTCGAAACGACCTTCAGCCGCCCGCCGAGGCAGCCTGCAGCGAAGTGACTCAAGCCTGCCGCTGGCTCGAATCGCAGTTCGGCAACAGCCGAATGACCGGTTCGGGCAGCGCGGTGTTTTCGAGAGCCGATGAAAAATTCGGCACAAACGACGCCGCCCTGGCGACATGGCCTTCAAACAGCGCACCCGCGTTGCCTGATGGTTGGGTGGCCCGGCTGTGCCGCAGTCTGCCCGAGCATCCCTTGCGGGAGTGGGCGGCCTGAAATGGTTTTAGGGTTGCGGCGCATGCCGTGGCCCTGTGTAGGGGAGTCGCCAAGTTGGTAAAGGCATCGGATTTTGATTCCGACATGCGAGGGTTCGAGTCCTTCCTCCCCTGCCAAATTTCTAGGCCTGCCGTTGTGCATACGGCGGTTTGCGTCCATCCAGGGCTTTTCGCTCTTCTTCTGTAACCGCTAGCCGCTGACCCGAGACGACCATGCTGTTCAACACCATGCTGTTCTCCGGCAACGCCAATTTGGTGTTGGCCCAGGAAATTGCGTCCCATCTGGGCGCCGAACTGGGTAAGGCCAGCGTCGGGCGTTTTTCCGACGGTGAAGTCACCGTCGAGATTCATCAGAACGTGCGGGCCCGTGACGTCTTCGTGATCCAGCCCACCTGCAACCCCACCAATGAAAATTTGATGGAGTTGCTGATCATGGTGGACGCGCTCAAGCGCGCCAGCGCGCGCCGCATCACGGCCGTCATTCCTTACTTCGGCTATGCGCGCCAAGATCGCCGCCCGCGCAGCACCCGCGTGCCCATCAGCGCCAAAGTGGTGGCCAACTTGCTGGAGACCGTCGGCGTTGAGCGCGTGCTCACGATGGACCTGCACGCCGACCAGATCCAAGGCTTTTTCGACATTCCGGTGGACAACATCTATGCCTCGCCGGTGCTGTTGTCGGACCTGAAAAACAAAAACTACCCCGAGCTGGTGGTGGTGTCGCCCGACGTGGGCGGCGTGGTGCGCGCCCGCGCCTTGGCCAAACAACTGGGTTGTGACCTGGCCATCATCGACAAGCGCCGCCCGAAGGCCAATGTGGCCGAGGTCATGCACGTCATCGGGGAAATCGAAGGCCGCAACTGCGTGGTCATGGACGACATGATCGACACCGCCGGCACGCTGGTCAAAGCTGCTGAAGTGCTGAAAGAGCGCGGCGCGGGCAAGGTCTACGCTTACTGCACGCACCCGGTTTTTTCGGGTCCGGCCATCGAACGCATCAACAAATCGATGCTCGATGAAGTGGTCATCACCAACACCATTCCGCTGTCGGATGCCGGCAAGGCTTGCAAGAAGATTCGCCAGTTGTCGGTGGCCTTCTTGTTTGCAGAGACCATTCGCCGTATTTCAGACGGTGAATCGGTGACGTCGCTCTTCGCGGAGCAGAACAACAATTTTTGAATTGCAGGCCAACCGGCCTGTTTTGGCTGACGCCTGGTCGCGGGCGTCTTATGAACTGGAGTGATCTATGAAATTCACAGCTTACGAGCGCAGCTTGCAGGGGACCGGAGCGAGCCGCCGCCTGCGCAGCGGCGGCAAAGTGCCCGGCATCGTTTACGGCGCTGGCACACCCACCACCATTGAACTCGACCACAACGCGCTGTACTTCGCGTTGAAGAAGGAAGCGTTCCACTCGTCCATTCTTGAAATGGAACTCGGCGCTACGGTCCAAAAGGTCTTGCTGCGCGACTTCCAGATGCACCCGTGGAAGCTGCAGGTACTGCACGTTGATTTCCAGCGCGTGGACGAAACCACCCGCTTGCGCAAGAAAGTGCCTCTGCACTTCAGTGGCGAAGAGACTTCGGTTGCTGTCAAGACCGACAAGTGCTTGGTCAACCACGTGGCAACCGACCTGGAAGTGGAATGCCTGGCATCGCAATTGCCTGAGTTCATCAGCATCGACCTGTCGGGCCTGGTCAAAGGCACTTCGCTGCACGTCAACGACCTGAAGCTGCCCGAAGGCATCAAGGCCGTGCGTCGTGGCACCTTGAACCCGGTTGTGGTTTCCGTGGCCGTGCCGAAGGAAGAAGTTGAAGAGCCGGCAGCCGACGCCGCAGCCGTTGTGCCCGCCAAGGGCAAAGCGCCCGCCAAGAAGAAAGACGAGCGCCAGAACAAGAAGTGACCTCGCGGTCTTTGGCGGGCACCCCAAGGTGTGCCGCCCTTCGATGGCCCCAGCGAGCTGGGGCCATTTTCATTGGGCTGCCCAATAATCCCGGCCCATGATCAAGCTCATCGTTGGCCTGGGCAACCCCGGCCCTGAATACGAAGCCACCCGGCACAACGCCGGCTTTTGGTGGGTGAATGAAGCGGCGCGCCTGCTCAAAGTCAAGCTTGTGTCCGAACGCGCTTATTTCGGCCTCGTTGCACGGGTCAACCGGCCGGACGGTCCCTTGTGGTTACTGCAGCCGCAAACCTTCATGAACTTGTCCGGCAAGTCGGTTGCAGCGCTGGCGCGCTTCTTCAAGATCGAACCGGCCGAAATCTTAGTGGTTCACGACGAACTGGATGTGCTGCCGGGCCAAGCCAAGCTCAAACAAGGTGGCGGCCACGGTGGGCACAACGGCCTCCGTGACATCCATGTCCAACTGGGCAGCGCCGACTACTGGCGGCTGCGTGTGGGCATTGGCCACCCAGGTGTCAAAGCCGAAGTGGTGGACTATGTGCTGCGCAAACCACCCAGCGATCAGCGTGAGCTGATTGAAAAGTGCATCGATTCGTCGATGGCCGCGCTCGATCTCATCTTGGGCGGCGACATGAACCAAGCCATCACCAAACTGCACGCCAAACCACCTCGGCCGAAGCCGCCACGGCCGGCACCTGCGGCGCAGGCTTCATCTACTTCGGCTGCATCGCGCACGCCAGCGTCTTCACTCGGATCCATCGACAAAGCGCAAGGGTCAAGCTCATGAACAGTACTTTGAACACTTGGCGCCACACGGCGGCCGGCCTTGCACTCTTCTTTCTCTGCGGGCCCTTGCTTGCCGGCACCTTGTTTCGCTGCAATGTGGATGGTCGAACGACCTATTCCGATCAGGCTTGTAGCGGCCAGCCGGTCGCGGCACTGCGCGGCGACGCCAGCCCTTCAGCGCAGCAGTTGCGTGCAGGACAGCAAAGAGCTCAAAACGAGCAAGCCCTGGCTGCGCAATGGCGTGCCGAGCGATTGAGCCGCGAGCGAAGCCCTGCGGCTGCCACCAGCGCCGCGGGCATCGTGGCTTCGGCGCCTGGCTTGACGGCAGCAGACCGTTTGGCCCCTGCGCAAAGCCATGCCCTGGCAAACCAGCTTGGAACGAAAGAGGGCAAAGGCAAACGAAAGCTTGCGCAAAAAGACCCGCGGGTCACATTCGAAGTGAAACTGCCGGCGCCCAAACGCAAGGCCAAGCTCAAGTCGTCGTCCTGACCGCGGCCGCCGGGCGCAGGTCCATCAAGCGCACGTACTTGGCATGCAGCTCATCGCGGCTTTCAAGCGCATTCGGGTTGACGGGAATGCAGCTTACCGGGCAGATTTGCACGCACTGCGGTTCATCGAAGTGGCCCACACATTCGGTGCAGCGCTGGGGGTCGATTTCGTAAATCTCCACACCCATGGAGATAGCGTCGTTCGGGCACTCAGGCTCGCACACGTCGCAGTTGATGCACTCATCGGTAATCCAAAGGGCCATTCAACTTGCCGGGTTCGCTACCCGCTCCTGCAAACGCTTGAGCACAGAGGGTGCCACGAACTTGGAGACATCACCACCCAGGGTGGCAATCTCGCGCACCAAGGTGCTGCTGACAAACTGAAACTGGTCGCTGGGCGTCATGAAGACGGTTTCGACATCGGGCATCAACTGCCGGTTCATGCCAGCCAACTGAAACTCATAGTCGAAGTCGGTCACCGCGCGCAGGCCACGCACCACCACCTTGCCACCCTCGTCGACAACAAAGTTGCGCAACAAGCCGCCAAAGGCCATGACCTCGACATTAGGATGCGCCGAAGCGATTTCGCGCGCCATTTCCAAGCGCTCCGCAATGGTGAACATGGTGCGCTTGTGGTGGCCGGCGGCCACGGCCAATATCAGGCGGTCGAACAAGCCGGCGGCGCGCCGAACCAAGTCGGCATGGCCCAGCGTAATGGGGTCAAAGGTGCCGGGGTAGACCGCAGTCAAAGCTTGTGCACGGGGCATGTGGGGCTCCTGCGCAGGCAAGGCATGCGCGCTGACGGGTTGGCAAAAATTGAAGCTGACGGGCTACCGTCATTCTCCGGCAGCCAGCAAGTGGGCGTGCACACTGCCAGCCTTCAAGTGACGCGCCAGGCTCAGCCCTGCGGGCCACTCGATGAGCAGCTGGTCCGATTCAGCATAAATGCGGCCGTGTGGGCTCAAAACCCGCGCAGCGGCTTCAAGTGCCACTGGCAGCAAACCACTATCGAATGGCGGGTCCAGAAAAATAAGATCAAAGCTGGCAGGCGCAGCGGCTTTCAAAGCCATGATTCCGTCGCCGGCGCGCACGGTGACCGCTTTTTCGCCACCCAGGCGGTCGCGGATGGTGGTGAGCTGTTGCGCCAAGCTGGAGTCGCGTTCAACCATCAGCACGGTGGCAGCACCACGCGAGGCCGCTTCCAGCCCCAGGACGCCGGTACCCGCAAAAGCATCACAACAGCGCCAACCGCTGAGGTCTTGTCCCAGCCAATTGAACAGCGTTTCACGCACGCGGTCTGGCGTGGGCCGCAAACCGGCGCGCGATGGCACCGGCAATTTGCTGCGCCGCCATTGGCCTCCGATGATGCGTACTTCTCCCGGCTGCGACGAGCGGCGCGCAGGCTGCTTGGCCGCAGGCGTCTGACCCACGCCGCCGCCGCGAGACGAGGTGCCGGCCTGGCGGCCCGATGTCGGTTTGAAGGCTTTCACTGGCGCACCGCGATACCGTCGCGCGCCAGCAATGCTTTGGCCTGGGCCACCGAAAACGTACCGTAGTGGAAGATGCTGGCTGCAAGCACGGCATCAGCACCACCCACGCGAATCCCTTCGCTGAGATGTTCCAGCGAGCCAACGCCGCCCGAAGCAATCACGGGCACCGGCACCGCATCACTCACCGCGCGAGTGAGCTCCAAGTCGAAGCCAATTTTCGTGCCGTCGCGGTCCATGCTGGTGAGCAAAATTTCGCCAGCACCCAAGTCTGTCATCTGGCGCGCCCAAGCCACCGCGTCCAAGCCCACGTTCTTGCGGCCACCATGTGTGTAAACGTCCCAACCGGCGCCACGCGCTGCGAGGTCGTCGCCCTGGCGGCGCTTGGCGTCGATGGCCACCACAATGCACTGCGAGCCATAACGATCCGACGCTTCGCGAATGACCTCGGGCCGCGCAACCGCAGCGGAATTGAAGCTCACCTTGTCGGCGCCAGCATTCAGCAAACGGCGCACATCATCCACCGTGCGCACCCCGCCACCCACGGTCAAAGGAATAAAGACCTGAGAGGCCACGGCTTCGATGATGTGCAAGATGACATCGCGGCCGTCGCTGGTGGCCGTAATGTCCAGAAACGTGAGCTCATCTGCCCCTTGCTCGTTGTAGCGTGCGGCAATTTCCACCGGGTCGCCGGCATCGCGCAGCTCGACAAAATTGACGCCCTTGACCACGCGGCCGCCCGTGACGTCCAAGCAAGGAATGATGCGTTTGGCCAGCATCGTCAGGCGTTGTCGCGCAGGTCGGCTGCTCGTTGCGCCGCCGCGAAGTCCAGCGCGCCGGAATAGATGGAGCGACCGCAGATCACGCCTTCAACACCTTCGCCTTGAACGTCGCACAAACGTTCAATATCGGCCATGCCCGACAGGCCGCCGGAGGCGATAACCGGAATCGTCAGCGCTTGCGCCAGCTTCACCGTGGCTTCAATGTTGATGCCGGTGAGCATGCCGTCGCGGCCGATGTCGGTGTAGATGACACCTTCAACGCCATAGTCTTCGAACTTTTTGGCGATGTCGATCACTTCGTGGCCGGTGAGCTTGCTCCAGCCGTCGGTAGCCACCTTGCCGTCTTTGGCGTCCAGGCCCACGATGATGTGGCCGCCAAAGGCCACGCAGGCTTCTTTGAGAAAGCCGGGGTTTTTGACCGCCGCCGTGCCGATGATGACGTAGCTGATGCCGTCGTCGAGGTAGCGCTCAATGGTGTCGAGGTCGCGAATGCCGCCGCCCAGTTGAACCGGAATGTCGTCCCCAACCGCCCGAAGGATGCTCTTGATGGCGCCCTCATTGACCGGTTTGCCAGCGAAAGCGCCGTTCAAGTCAACCAGATGCAGGCGCCGCGCACCCGCGTCGAGCCACCGGCGCGCCATGGCCGCTGGGTCTTCACCAAAGGTGGTGGCGGCTTTCATGTCGCCTTGTTCAAGACGGACACAGTGGCCGTCCTTCAAATCGATGGCTGGAATCAGCAGCATGGCTCGATGGGGTGTGGTGGGTGGGAGGCGGAAGAGAAAAGGGAGCGGGAAAAGGGAGCGGGAAAAGGGGCTCTGCTCGATCAAGGCGTCCAGTGAAGGAAGTTGCGGTACAGCCGCAGGCCTTGCTCGGCGCTTTTTTCGGGGTGGAACTGCGTGGCAAAAATATTACCCCGCGCCACCGCGCAGGTAAAGCGCCCGCCAAAGTCGGTTTCGCCTGCGGTGTCTTGTGCGGCTTCAGGTTTGGCGTAATAGCTGTGCACGAAGTAGAACCAGCTGTTGTCGGGCACACCCTGCCATAGCGGGTGCGGTGTTTGCTTCACTTGGTTCCAGCCCATTTGCGGCACTTTGTAGCGACTGCCGTCGGGCTGCAGGCGCCCGTCAAGGCGAAAGCGCAAGACCCTGCCCGGAATCAAGCCCAGGCCAGGTGTGTCTTGTTCTTCGCTGTGGTCCAGCAGCATCTGCATGCCCACGCAAACGCCCAACAGCGGCTTGTGGTGCGCCGCGTCGAGCACGGCTTCTTGCAGGCCCGATTCGCGCAGTTCGCGCATGCAGTCGCGCATCGCGCCTTGGCCTGGTAGCACCACGCGCTCGGCCGCAAAAACCTCCTCAGGGTTGGCGGTGACAACAACCTTGACATCTTCTTGGCGGGCCACATGCGCCACCGCCTGCGACACCGAGCGCAAATTGCCCATGCCGTAGTCCACCACCGCAACGGTTCGAGTCATGGTGCTGAGGCTCTTACAGCGAACCCTTGGTTGACGGAATCACGCCGGCCGCGCGCGAGTCGCTTGCCAAAGCCATGCGCAAGGCACGCGCAAAAGCCTTGAAGATGGTTTCACACTGGTGGTGGGCGTTGTCGCCTTTCAGGTTGTCGATGTGCAAGGTCACCAAGGCATGGTTGGCAAAACCTTGGAAAAACTCGAACACCAGTTGCGTATCAAAGCCGCCGATGGCACCCGCTTTAAACGGCGCGTTCATGTGCAGGCCCGGCCTGCCGGAAAAGTCAACCACCACGCGCGACAGCGCTTCGTCCAGCGGGACATAGCTGTGGCCGTAACGCACGATGCCGCGCTTGTCGCCCACCGCTTGCGCCACAGCCATGCCCAGCGTGATGCCCACATCTTCAACCGTGTGGTGCCCGTCAATGTGAAGATCGCCGTGCGCCTGAATGTCGAGGTCGATCAAGCCGTGGCGGGCAATCTGGTCGAGCATGTGGTCAAAAAAACCGATGCCGGTGGATAGCTGCGCATGACCCTCACCATCCAGGTTCAGTTGCACATGGATCTTGGTTTCCTTGGTGTCGCGGCGAACATCGGCCTTGCGGGCCTGAGGCGACGTGAGCGTGATGGCATTGGGCATGGAACTTGAGGCTGAGGCGTGGTTGATTGGGGTCAGTACTCGAGCAGGCTTTGCAGAGCGTTGATGAGCGCTGTATTTTCGTCAGGTGTGCCCACGGTCAAACGAAGGCAATCGGCCAACAGCGGGTGCAGCGCCGCCACATGTTTGACCAAGATGCCGCGCTGTTTCAAGCCCGCAAATACCTCGGCGGCCTTGGGCAGACGAACCAAGATCATGTTCGCTTCGCTGGGGAAGGCAGTGAGCTGCGGAAACCCGGACAGAAAGGCGGCCAAGCGTGCGCGCTCGCTGCGAATGGCTGCTGCCTGCTCGGCATAAACCTGCGCGTGCTCCAGCGCAAACAGCGCCGCTTCAGCGTTGAGCACACTCACATTGAAGGGCGGGCGCAGCTTGTCCACTTCAGCAATCAATTCGCTCCGGCCCATCATGTAGCCAATGCGCACGCCGGCCAAGCCGAATTTGCTCATGGTGCGCATCAGTAGCACATGCGGGTGGCGACGCAAGCGGTCCATGGAATCGCGTGCCGCGAAAGGCTGATAGGCCTCGTCCATCACCACCAGGCCGCCCACTTGGGCCATGGCTTCAATGCAGCGCTCTATCACCGCGTCGCTCCACAGATTGGCCGTGGGGTTGTTGGGGTAGGCCAGGTAGAGCAACGCCGGCCGGTGGGTCTCGATCGCGCTGAGCATCGCCGCTTCGTCCAGCTCAAACTGCGCAGTCAAGTCCACGCCGACAAAACGGATGCCTTGCAACTGAGCCGATATTCCGTACATCACAAAGCCCGGCAGCGGCGCGATGAACACCGCGCCCGGCACATCGCAGGCCAGGCTCAGCAGGCTGATCAGCTCGTCAGAGCCATTGCCCAGCATCAGCTCGCAGTCGGCCGGCATGCCCGCATGCGCTGCCAACGCGTGGCGCAAGTCGTCACCGCGTTCTGCCGGGTAGCGGTTGAGGGCCACCTGCCCCAAGCGCGCACCTAAGGCTTTTTGCAAATGCGGCGGCAAGCGGTAAGGGTTCTCCATGGTGTCCAGCTTGATGAAGCCGGCACTGGGCTGCACAGCATAGCCATGCATGGATTGGATATCGCTGCGGATGACGCGGCGCATGGTGGCTTGCAAGCTTTGGCCTGCGACCGAACCTTGGGCACTCATGACGCACCGCCCGCGTGCGCACCATCAAGCCGCATCTGCGCGGCCTTGGCGTGCGCCTGCAGGCCCTCACCCATCGCCAACTCAGCCGCTAAGGGGCCCAGAACCTGCGCGCCGGCTTGGCTGACTTCAATGATGCTGCTGCGCTTTTGAAAGTCATACACGCCCAGCGGCGAACTGAAGCGCGCCGTGCCCGAAGTGGGCAAAACATGGTTCGGCCCGGCGCAGTAGTCGCCCAGGCTTTCACTGGTGTATGCGCCCAGAAAAATGGCGCCTGCATGTTTGAGTAACGGCTCCCAGCGGTGCGGCTCGCGTGAGCTGACTTCCAGGTGCTCGGGTGCGATGCGGTTGCTGATAGCGCAAGCCTCTTCCATCGAGCGTGTATGGATCAGCGCGCCGCGGCCTTCCAGCGAGGCGCGAATCACAGCGGCTCGCGGCAGGGTGGGCAGCAAACGGTTGATTGCAGCGTGCACGGCTTCGATGTACTCGGCATCCGGAGACAGCAGAATGCTCTGCGCCAGCTCGTCATGTTCGGCCTGGCTGAAGAGGTCCATCGCCACCCAGTCGGGCGGTGTACTGCCGTCTGCCAACACCAAGATTTCACTTGGGCCGGCAATCATGTCGATGCCCACTTGCCCAAAGACGCGGCGCTTGGCGCTGGCCACATAGGCATTGCCCGGGCCGGTGATCTTGTCCACGCGCTGCACGCTCGCTGTGCCGTAGGCCAAGGCGGCCACGGCCTGTGCCCCACCGATGGTGAAGGCGCGGGTGACGCCGCCCACGCAGGCGGCAGCCAACACCAGCGGGTTGCGCTCTGGCCGCGTCATCGCGCCATAAGGCGCAGCCGCCTCGCCGGCACCGCCGCTGGCCACACTGCCCTGCGCGGGCGTGGGCACTACCATGATGATCTCCTGCACGCCGGCCACCTGGGCCGGAATGGCGTTCATCAAAATGCTAGACGGGTACGCGGCCTTGCCGCCGGGCACATAAATGCCCACGCGGTCCAGGGGCGTGACCTTCTGGCCAAGCAACGACCCGTCTTCGTCGTGCCAGCTCCAGCTTTGGCCACAGGCTTGTAGCTGACGCTCGTGAAAACGCCGCACCCGACCGGCGGCCTGCTCCAGCGCAGCGCGCTGCG
This sequence comes from Rubrivivax sp., assembly GCA_965249635.1. Lineage (GTDB taxonomy): Bacteria > Pseudomonadota > Gammaproteobacteria > Burkholderiales > Burkholderiaceae_C > Rubrivivax. Next base: position 3,748,252 of record OZ252249.1, read on the forward strand.
CCGCTGGAATGGCCTTCAATGCAGCCTGCATCTCGTCGCGGGAAATCTCCAGCTCGGCGATGCTGTCCGCGCGCAGGCCATCGAAGCGTGCCGTGCACTCGAGCACAGCCGCATCACCGCGCTGACGCACATCGTCAATGATGGTCGCCACGCGCTGCTCGATCGCCGCATCAGTCTGCGCCGACCAGTGTTGCAAGGCCAGGAACTCCGCCTCGAAAGCTGCCCCGGCCGTGCTCAGCCGGCGAATGGCAACGGGCTTCACGGTCGCGCACCCACCGCGCGCTCCAGCGATGCGATCAGCGCGCTGATCGGCTCCCGCTTGAGCTTCAGCGCCGCCTGGTTGACCACCAGCCGCGAGCTGATGTCCATGATGTGCTCCACCTCGACCAGATGGTTGGCCTTGAGCGTGGAACCGGTAGAAACCAGATCGACGATGGCGTCAGCCAAACCCGTCAAGGGCGCCAGCTCCATCGAGCCGTAGAGCTTGATCAGGTCGACGTGCACGCCTTTGTCGCTGAAGTGCTGGCGCGCGATGCCGGTGTACTTGGTGGCCACGCGGATGCGCGAGCCTTGGCGGATGGCGGCGGGGTAATCGAAGTCAGCCCGCACGGCCACGCTCATGCGGCAGCGCGCGATGTTCAGGTCCAGCGGGCGGTACAGGCCCACCTCGCTGTGTTCCAACAAATTGTCCAGGCCCGCCACACCCAAATCGGCCCCGCCGTATTGCACGTAGGTGGGCACGTCGGATGCGCGCACCAGCACCACGCGCACCTCGGGTTGGTTGGTCGGCAAGATGAGCTTGCGGCTTTTTTCCGGGTCTTCGGTGACCTCAATGCCAGCGGCGCGCAGCAGCGGCAAGGTCTCGTCAAAGATGCGGCCTTTGGACAGCGCCAGGGTGATCATGCGCGGCCTTTGCATGCGTAGCCTTTACGAGCAGACCGCGAGGCGTTGAAGGTTTGAAGCGAGCGTTGTTGCATGAGCCTGAAGGTGTTGCAGTGGTTGGGACTGCGGCTCGAAACAGGTGGCTCGGGTCTTACGCCGGGGGCAGGCGCGCGGGCCACCCGCAGCGCACCGCGGGCGGGGTCAGCGGTGGTGGTGCCCCGCTTGCGAAGACGCCGCAGCGCCGTCAGCGGGGCTGGCAGCAAATTCGGCGGGGGTGAGCGTCTTCATGGACAAGGCGTGAATCTGTTCGCGCATTCTATCGCCCAGCGCCGCATAGACACGCTGATGGCGCCGGATGCGGCTCAGGCCCTCAAATTCCGGCGAAACGATGGTGGCAAAAAAATGCCGGCCGTCACCATCCACAGAAAGGTGCTGGCAGGGCAGGCCTGCGGCGATAAAGCGCTGGACGTCGGCGGCACTAGGGTCTGTCATGGACCTGATTATCAGCCGCTCATGGCACACCCTGCATGGCTTACCCGCGTTTGTCTGCTTCTTGACAGTCTTCTTTGCGGTTCGTTCGTAGCGTTCGCGAAATCACACCCTGAAGACGAAAGCTGTCGACATGTCCAGCCCATCCAAGAATTCTGCCGATCCGGGCTACGGCTTCGCTGGCCGCATCGGCCGCACGTTGGCCGACTCGATGCCCCACTGGCCGGTCCCCACCCGCGCACCGGCAGGCAGCCCGAATGTCGTAGTCATCTTGCTAGACGACTTGGGTTTCTCCGATTTCGGCTGCTACGGTGGCGAGATCGACACACCGAACATCGATCGTCTGGCTGCCGGCGGCCTGCGCTTCACCGGCTACACCACGGTGCCGATGTGCACGCCCGCCCGCGCCGCGCTGCTGACGGGCAAAAACCCGCACAGCGTGGGCTGCGGCTGGCTCACGCACAACGACCCCGGCTACCCGGGCTACCGCGGCGAGATGAGCAAAGACGCGCCGACCATGGCCGAGCTGCTGCGTGCCCAGGGCTGGTCGACCCTGGCCGCCGGCAAGTGGCACAACACCTACGACCGCAACCTGCACGCGGGCGGCGACACCAGCTCGTGGCCGTTGCAGCGCGGCTTCGACCGCTTCTACGGTTTCATGGGCGCAGAGACCAACTACCACCAGCCCGACCGCATGATGGAAGGCAACCAGCTGGCATCGGTGGATGGCTACCCTGAAGGCTATTTCGCGCCCGACGACTACACCGGCCGCGCGATCAGCTGGCTTGCCGAGCACCGCGCCAGCGCGCCGGCCAAGCCCTTCTTCCTGTACCTCGCGTTCCAGACGCCGCATACGCCGCTGCAAACCAAGCCCGCCGACCTGGCCAAATACCACGGGCGCTTTGATGCCGGCTGGGATGCACTGCGCGCCGCGCGCTTTGAGCGACAGCGCGCGATGGGGCTGATCGAGCCGAATGCGCAGCTGCCGCCGCGCAACCCCGGCGTGTCAGCGTGGGACGAATTGCCCGCCGAGCAACGCGCGCTCTTTGCGCGTTATATGGAGTGTTATGCAGGCCTGGTCGACAACGCCGACCAGAACATCGGCCGGCTGCTCGCCTTCCTCGAACACAGCGGCCAGCTCGACAACACGCTGATCATGATCACTTCGGACAACGGCGCCAATTCGATCGGTGGCCCGACCGGCGTGATGAACCTGCACGACCGACGCCAGGGCTTCGGCGAAGACGCGGCCGCCGTCCAGCGCCTGCTGCAAACCGATCGCGTCGGCAGCGACGACACCTACGCCGCTTACCCCAGCGGCTGGACCCAGGTCTCAAACACCCCTTACCGCTACTACAAGCGCACACCGATGGCTGGCGGTATCCGCGTGCCCTTCGTCGCCCATTGGCCTCATGGCCTGGCGGACCGTGGCGCCCTGCGGCCGCAGTGGATTCACGTCACCGATGTCTTGCCGACGATATTGGCATTGACCGGCGGTCACTATCCGGTTGCCTTCAACGGCTACCGCACGCGTCAGATGGACGGCAAGAGTTTTGCGCCGGTCTTGGCCGATGTTGCGGCACCACGTCAACGCGAGCGCCAGTACTACGAGCTCCAGGGAAACCGCGGCTATATCAGCGGCAGCTGGAAGATCGTCTCGCTGCAGCCACCGGCGCCCACGATGAACCTGGACAACTGGATGCTGTTCGATATCGCAGCCGATCCAACCGAGATGCACGACCTCGCAGCAACCCAGCCGAAGGTGCTGCTGCGTTTGATTGCCGAGTTCGAAGCCGAGGCCACGGCCAACTATGTCTACCCGATCGACAACCGCGACGACCGGCGCGCGATCACCTTGCCGCCGCACGAGTTGGCCGATGCCTCGACGCCGCGCGACTTCTACCGCGAAGGCGCATCGACACCCACGGTCATCGTCTCGCCGCTGATCGCCGATCGCAACTTTGTGCTTGCCGCATGGTTCGACTGGCAGCCGGGCCAGGAGGGCGTGATCGTCGCGCTGGGTGACCGCTTCGCCGGCATGACGGCCTTCGTCATGGACGGCGCGCTGCACTTCGTCTACCAGCTCTGGAACAGGCCGATCGAATTGACGGCGATGCCGCTGCAAGCCGGTGCCCAGCACTTCGTGCTGGACTATCGGGCGCTTGGCGAACGCAAGGGCCAAGGCAGCCTCGCGCTCAATGGCCAGGTGCTGCATGCGCAGGCCGACCTGTCACCGACCCTGGTACGCCTGCCCTCGGGCGGCTTGAGCGTGGGTATCAACCGCCGTCAAGCGGTGAGTACGCGTTATGCCGATCGCGGCACTTTCCGCTACAGCGGGGCGATCAATCGCGTGCGCATCGAACCCGGCCCGCAGGCACCAGGCACGCCAATGCTGATTGACGAGGCTGCCGTGCAGGCCGCTCTGCGTGGCAAGCCGTGAATGGCAAACGGCACCTTGTGGGTGCCGTCGTCGTTGTTAGCTCTCGGCGCTGAACGCGCCGAGAGTCTTTGGATATCAGAAGTCGTGCCGCATGCCAGCGGTGATGCCCGAGGTCGAAGACGCGGTCGCGTCGCGGCCCAGCGCCGCGATGTTGGTTGGGTCCAGCTTGTAGCCGTCGCTGAACCGGTTGTTGAACACGCCGGCGTTCAACGACGTGCGCTTGGACAGGAAGTAGTCTGCCGACAGGACCCACGTGTCTTTGTTGCCGTTGCGGCCGCTGACGCCGTTCATGGCCGTGCCCTTGTCGTGCGTGTAGGCCGCCTTGAAAGAAGTTTGGGGCGTCGCCCGCCAGTTGGCACCCAGGATCAGGATTTTGTTTTTCTGCTGGATGCGACCCACCGCACTCGGGTCGAGCTCGCTGTTCATGTAGTGACCATACAGCGTGACTGGGCCGACCGGCGCATTGCCGCCCAAGCCCCAGGCCAGATGCGTCGGCCGCGTGCCGTTGGCGGCGATCGTCGGCGCTTCGAACTTCACGGCATAGCCGGCCAAGGTATAGGCCGGCGTCACCTGGGCCACATCGAAGGAGTAACTGCGGCCCGAGCCGGAATCGTTGGCCGCCGCACTCAGGCCAGCCGTCAGGCCTACAGGGCCGCGCAGACGCAGCTTGATGCTGTTGTCGGCGCGGCTGTCGTTGGTGGCGAACCTGTTCACACCAAACAGTCCAAGCGGTGTGACGGAAAGCGAGGTTCCACCCAGGTTGTGCACGTCGAGCGACTGGATGGCCCGGTCGGTCGCCGCATGGAATTGGCGGCCGATCGTCACCGTCATCATTGGGCTGATGTTCAGGCCGACGAAACTCTGGCGGTTCCACAACTTGGCGGTGGAGGCGGCCGTTCCGTCATTGGTATTGAACCCGCTTTCCAGGCGGAAAACAGTGCTCATGCCACCACCCAGGCTCTCGGTTCCACGAAAACCGAGCAGCGAAGCCGCAAAAAGGTTGTTGCTCACGTCCGTACGGCTGGTCGCACCGGTCTGGTGATCCCGGTAGGTCACGCCGGCCGTAACTTGCCCGTAGATCTGCAGGGAGTTGCCGGCCTGGGTTTGCGCATGGATCGCACCATGACCTGCGAGCATGCTCAGCGTGAGCGCTGCCAATCGAAATTTCATAGGGGCTCCTCGGAGTGGTGGCTTGGCGCTCGCACGGGCACCACTCAGATACCTCTGCGAACACAGAGACAGGATGCTAGGAAGGCAACATCGTGCGAACTGTCAAAACTTCGACAGTTGCGGGTACGTTGGGTGCATGGTTAACCCGTGGCCCATTCGTCGCGTGTTTACGGCGCGTTCAATTTCAACTCTTTGGCGGCCTCTGCCATCCAGACCGCGTCGGCAGCGATCAGTCGCCGAAAGTCGTCAGGCGATTTGCTCGGCTGCAGCAGCATGCCGAATGGCGCGAGGCGCTCCACCAGTGCGGGTGTTACGGTGGCTTGCGATAGCACCTCGTTCAAGCGCTTGACGGTTGCTGCGGGTGTATCGGCGTGCACCGCATAGCCGCCCCAGAATCGCATCGGAGCGACGTCGAGGCCGGATTCGGCCAAGGTGGCGGCATCGGGGAAGTCTTTCAGGCGAACCGGGTCCATCGTGGCGAGCACACGCACCAAACCTTTAGGTGCAAATTGCGCAGCGAAGATGGCTGCCGTCACGGTGAAATCGACCTCCCCGCCGATAACGGCCTTGACCATGTCGGGGCCGCCTTTGTAGGGGACCGCCAGCACCGAGAAGCCACCTGCCTTTTCCATCTGGGCCACCTTGAGATGCTCGCCGCTGCCAGGGCCGGGCATCGAATAGGTGACCTTGCCCGGGTTGGCGCGGGCAAACTCGACCAGGTCTTTGAGGGTTTTGTGTGGCGACTTCGGGCCCACCAGCATCACCATCTGCGACTCGCCAGACAGGGTGACCGGCGCGAGTTGGCGGTTCAGGTCGTAGCGCTTCTGTACCACCTGGGCCGCCACCATGCCGCTGTTCAGGTGGATCAGCGTGTGGCCATCGGCCGGCGCTGACAACAGCGCCTGCATCGCGATTTGGAAGACGCCGCCGGGCCGGTTGTCCACGATTACGGTTTGTTTGAGCAGCTTCTCCATCTCAGTGGCCATCGCCCGGACCGATACGTCGACGGCGCCGCCGGCCGGCAAGGGCACGATGATCTTCAGCGGCCCTTGCGGAAACTCGCTCTGGGCATAGGCTCGAGGCAAAGCAAGGGTCAGGCAGGCGGCACTGACGCCTTGCAGCAGTTGGCGGCGAGTGGTGTGGGCGGCTTGGTTCATCGGGAGCTTTCGCGTCAGATTGAAGGGGTCGGTACGGGCTGAAGAAGCCGTGCTCAAAGGCCGGCCGCGCGTGTCCAGCGCCCGGGCCGGGCCGACGTGATCGTGCCGTTCTCGACCACAGCTTGGCCGCTGACGAAGGTGGCGACATAACCCTTGGACTTCTGCACCACCCGCCGAGCGCCCGACGGCAGGTCACGAACGATTTCGGGCATCGGCAGCTTCAGGCCTTGCAAGTCGACGATATTCAGGTCGGCTTTCAGGCCCACCTTGATCTCGCCACGGTCGTGCAGACCCATGTGGTGTGCGTTGCGCTGGCTCAGCATCTGCACCACCAGCGGCAGCGGCAGCTTGGGGCCGCGGGTGCGCTGCACGGCCCAGTGTGCCAGCATCGTGGTGGGTGAGCTGGCATCGCAGATGGTGCCAACGTGCGCGCCGCCGTCGCCCAGCGAATAAAGCGCGTTCGGGTGCAGCAGCATCTCGCGCACGGTGTCGAAATTGCCGCGCAGGTAGTTGTGGATCGGAAAATAGATCAAATTCGTGCCGTCGCCTTCGGCCAAGTAGTCGTACATCACCTGCTTGGGCGACACACCCAGCGCCTTGGCCTGGGCGCCCATCGACAGGGTAGGCTCTGGTTCGTAGTCGACATTGCCGTTGACTTCACGGTAGGGGTACATCGTGAACGAGATCTGGGCGAAGTTCTGGATCACAAAGTCGGCCAGCGGCGGCACCGAGGAGCCCTCAACGCTCAGCGGCACCGGGTCTTCTGTGAGGATGCGCTCGCGCAGCACCGGGTCGCGCAGGCGCGCGGCCCTTTCGGCTGGCGGCAGGTGCGCAATCTCGCGGTAGCCTGGAAAAGCCAGGAGCAGGTTCATGGTGGTGTCCAGGCCGTTGAGCACGCCAATGCCGCGCGGGGCGCATTGCAGCTTCACCGTGATGCCCTTTTTCGCGCTGGCCAAGGAGGCCTCGCCCAGCCAGCCCATTTGCCGGGGCGCGATGACACGGTCCATCCAGGTCACTGATACCGGCCGGCCGGAGACACGCGCAACATCTTCGATCTTTTGGTATTCACGCTGGAAACGTGCTTGTTCCTCTTCGGGCGCGCCGCGCGGGCTGGCGAAATCGCTGATGGTTTGCAGCACGCGATAAGGCAGATCCTTGAGCACGCCGGCCAAGCCATTGAGCTCGTGGGGTGAGACTTCAAAAGAAGGTGTCATCTTGCCGCCGCTGGTGCGGTGCGTCTCGGTGCTGCCCATCGCGAGGCCGGCCGAGCCGTCGAGCAGGGCTTCGCGCAGCAGGGCCTGCATCTGGGCAAGGTCTTGCGCCGTGGCCGGCTCGCCACGCTCGGCACGTGCGCCCATCACGTACATGCGCAAGCAGTCGTGAGGCACCAGCGTCATGAAATCGAGGCTGTGCGGCATGCGGTCTAGCGAGCGGCAGTATTCGCCGAAGGTTTCCCAATCCCACTTGATGCCGTCGGACAGCACCGTTTCTGGGATCTCTTCGACGCCCTCCATCAGGTCGATCAGCCGGGCCTGCTGGCCCGGCCGCACAGGCGCGAAGCCGACCCCGCAGTTGCCCATCACCAGCGTGGTGACGCCGTGATAGATGCTCGGCGTGAAGCTCTCGTCCCACGAGGCCTGGCCGTCGTAATGGGTGTGGATGTCGACAAAGCCGGGCATCACGTGCAAGCCGGCAGCGTCTATCACGTGGTGGGCGAGTTCGTTAAGCTGGCCCAGCGCGACGATCTTGCCGTCACGCAGGCCAACGTCCGCGATGAAGGGTTCGGCGCCAGTGCCGTCGACGATGGTGCCGCCTTTGATGAGCGTATCGAGCATAGGTGAATCTCCTTGGTCTGCAGTGGTGGGCCGTCAGTCGCGCATCCGGTGCACCTGGGCTTCGATCATGTTGGAGATCGAACCTGGCGCCTGCGCGCCCGGTGTGACCACCACGCGATCGATCGCGCCGGTGTATTTGAAGGTGCCATGAGCGGCGTAGCGCGGTGAAATGCGCTGGCGGCGGTCCAGCCCGATGTCGATGCCTTCGACATGCACGCCCATCACGGTCGGTGACATCGCCGTGGCGGGCACGGCCTCGACACCATTGATCAGCAGCCGCCCTTCGCCCTGCCGTTTGCCAAGCGCGCAGTAGTCCAGCACGACGGACTGTGGGCCAGGCTTCAAGGCCACGCCGGGCAGTTCGATGGGCGACATCCAGCGGTGGTAGACGAAGTGCAGCGCACCGTCCATCACATAGAGCACCAAACCGACGAAGACCTCGCCGATGGCGAAGATTACGCCTTGTTGGCCGGGTTGCCAGTCGAATTCGCTGCGAATCGTGAAATGCCGGTCCGCCAGCAGCGGGCCGATCACCGTGCGCGCCACCGTGGGCACGCCGGCGAAGAAGGTGCGCGGCGTGTTGACCGTCTCGGCCAGGAAGGGCGGGATGGTCACAGCGCGCTCCAGCGCGCGGTTGTCCAGTGGGTAGACGTAGTTCGCCCAGGCCTCGCCGTCGAACTTCTGGGCCATCGCGGCGACGCGCTCGGGGTGTTGCGCCGCCAAGTCGGTGGTTTCGCAAGGGTCCGTCAACAAGTCGAACAACATCCAGTTGTCGAGCGATTCGATTTTGCCGCCGCGTGGCTGCAACGACGCGATCTTCCAGCGGCCGTCGATATAGGCGCGGTTGGCTTCCAGTTCGTAATGCTGCTGCGTGCGCTGACTGGCCGTGGCCGGGTCGGCCAGCATGGCGGCGAAACTGGTGCCGTCGGGCTTGCGGGCGTCGAAGCCGTTGACCTCGTTCGGGTGCGCGATGCCCAGCAGGTCCAGCAGCGTAGGCGTGACGTCGGTGACGTGGATCCACTCGCGGCGGATGGCCCCGGCATCGGCGATCCTGCCCGGCCACCGCATCACCAAGGGCACGCGGATGCCGCCATTCAATGGTGTGCGTTTGAAGTAGCGGAATGGCGCGTTCGACACCTGCGCCCAGCCGGTCGGGTAGGCGGCCATGGTCTCGTCGTTGCCGAGCTTGCCTTCGCGGGCGAGTTGCAGCGCGCGCTCGTTGCTGACTGGCACGCCTTCGCGCTGGTCGATGTAGTTGGGCGTGCCTTCCAGGCCGCCCACGGCGCTGGCGCCGTTGTCGGAACTCAGCACGAAGATGGTGTTGTCAAGCTGGCCGGACTGGCGCAGGAAGTCGACGATGCGGCCCACGTTCTGGTCGATGTTGTCGACCAGGCCGGCGTACAGCTCCATGTAGGCGGCGAACAGCTCCTGCTTTTCCTCCGAGAGCTGCGCCCACGAGGCCACACCCGGCGGCAGGGGCGCGAGGCGGTGGCGCTCGTCGATCAGGCCAAGTTCGCGCTGCTTGTCGAAGCGGGCTTGGCGGAACACGTCCCAGCCGGCTGCGTAGCGGCCCTTGTATTTGGCGCTGTCATCCGGCTTGCATTGGATAGGCATGTGCGGCGCATTGAAGGCGACGTAAATGAAGAAGGGATGCGTGGGCTCGCTGGCGTGGTGCTCCTTCATCCAGCGCAGCGCGCGGTTCGTCCAGTCGTCAGTGGCGAAGTGGTCAGCCGGATAGGCGTCGACCTCGACCGGGTTGTTGCCGTCGTACAGGCGCTCCGGGTGGAAGTAGCTGGTCTCGGCGTCGAGGAAGCCGTAGAACTTGTCGAAGCCGCGCTGCACCGGCCAGGAGCTGCGGTCGCCCGCCTCGTGCACGTCGTGGCCCCAGGTGTTGTGCCACTTGCCGACCATCATCGTGCTGTAGCCCTCGGCGCGCAGGATCTCGGCCAGCGTTGGCGCGTCACGCGCGATCTCGCTCTTGTAGCCTGGAAATCCTGGGTTGGCATGGGCGATCCAGCCGCAGCCCACCGAGTGCGGGTTTTTGCCCGTGAGCAGCGCGGCGCGCGCCGGCGAGCACATGGGCACCGTCGTGTAGTTCATGAAGCGCAGGCCGCCGGCAGCCAGCGCGTCGATGTTTGGCGTGGCGATCTCGCTGCCATAACAGCCGAGGTCGGAAAAACCCAGGTCGTCGAGGTAGATCACCACAACATTCGGCTTGCCGTGCACCCGCTCGGCGGCCGTCGGCGGCCACCAGGGCGTCGAGTCCCTGATCAGGCGTTCGGCCTTGCCCTGGAAATGGGCGCCCGGGTCGCCGTTGCGTGCAGTCATCGCCCCGCCCTCATTGCTGCGTCATGCCCAGGCGCTTGACCACGACCTTGTCGACTTCGAGCTCGCGCGCGATCTGCGCCGCCAGCGCCGCGGGTGGCGCGTAGTCGACGACCGCGCCCTGCTTGGCCATCACGTCCTTGACCGGCGCCGAGGCCAGGATGCCTGGCAGCACCTCGTTCAGGCGGGCGATGACCGCATCGGGTGTGCCAGCCGGTACGCCGAAGCCGCCCCAGGGTTCGAAGACGAATCCGGGCACGCCGGCTTCGGACATCGTCGGCACGTTGGGCAGTTGCGGCAGGCGCTTGGCGCTGGTCACGGCCAGCGCGCGCAGCTTGCCGCCTTGCACCAGCGGGATAGAGGCCGCAAGCAAGCCGACCTGGAAGTCCACCTGCCCACCAACGATGGCGTTGGCCGACTCGGCCGCACCCTTGAACGGCACATGGACGGCCTTGAAGTTGCCGAGCTTTTCTTCGATGTACTCAACCGCCAGGTGGGCCGGCGAACCCGGCCCGCCGGAGCCGAAGGTGAGCTTGCCCGGGTTGGCCTGCACCTCGGCGATCAGGTCCTGCAGCGTCTTGTACTTGGACTCCGCATTGACCACGGCCATGAAGGGTGAGTACGACAGCCGGGCTACCGGGCGGAACTCCTTGAGCAGATCCAGCCTCGGGTTCATCGCCTGCACGGTGACCAGTCCCGAATGCAAGTAGGCGATGGTGTAGCCGTCCGGCGCAGATTGCGCTGCGGCTTTCGTTCCGATCAGGCCGCCGGCGCCGGGCTTGTTGTCGATGATGACGGTCTGCTTCAACGCGGCGGCCAGTTGCTCGCCAACGACGCGCGCAAAGACATCAACCCCACCCCCAGCCGGCGCCGGCACGACGATACGGATCGGCCCTGTCGGCCAGGCGCTCTGGGCAAAAGTGTTGGGGGCCAGCGCCGGCGCGGCCAACAGGCCGACCAGCATGTCGCGGCGTGAAAAGTTCGAGCTCATCGTTTGTCTCCTGGGTATCGACCGCAAGGTCAAGAAAGGCTTTAACGCATGACAGCGGCCAACGGGCCAAACCGATTGTTAGTCCGGTACGCCCGTGTTCAGGCATCCCGGCGAATGAAATCGGCCGCCCGCTCGCCGATGACGGTGGCGATCGCATTCGTATTCGTCGAGGCTATCGTCGGCATCACTGACGCATCGGCCACACGCAGGCCGGTGATGCCGTGAACGCGCAACTGTGGGTCGACCACCGATTGCGCCGCATCGGTTCCGATACGGCAGGTGCCCACGGGGTGGTAGGCAGTTGCGCCGGTGGCGCGCAGGTACTCCACCAGCGCCTCGTCGCTCGCAGCCTTCGGGCCAGGGCGAACTTCAGCCTCGACCAGCTTGGACATCGGCCCCGTCCCTGCAATGCGGCGAGACAGTTTCAGCGCCAGCAAGCAAGCCTGCAGGTCGTCCGGATGCGTGAAGTGATTCGAGAGCATCACCGGGTCGGCCGCCGGGTTGGTGGCATTGATGTGCGAGGAGCCGCGCGACCGTGGTCGAATCTGGAACGAGGCGATCGTGACGCCGGGAAAGTCGTCCAGCGTGATCTTGCCGGCCCCACGGTTGCCGGGGCTCGTCACCTGCTGGACCTGGATCTTCAGCTCAGCCTCCTGGCCTCCGGGCGTGCTCGGTGCAAAAGCCTGCGCCGTGATCGTCACCGACGACAAAGGGCCATCGCGCTTGAGCAACCAGCGTGCACCGACACGCGCTTTACCCAAGGGGCTGGAGAGCGTGCGGTTCCAGCTGACTTGCGGCTTGGCCCGGTACATCACCGGGCTGTAGACATGCTCGGAAAGGTTCTCGCCCACCATGGGCAGTTCATGCACCAGCGGCACACCCGCGGCGGCCAGCACCTCGCGCCGACCAATGCCTGACAGCTCCAGCAGTTGCGGCGAATTGAAGGCGCCGCCGCACAAGATCACTTCGCGCGTGGCCATGAACTCACCCTCGCGGCCGTCGACGAGCGCGCGCACGCCGGTGGCTCGCAGGCCTTGCAGCAGCACGCGGCCGACGAGTGCATCGGTCTTGATGACCAGGTTGCTGCGACCCTGTGCCGGGTCAAGATAGGCCATGCGCGTGTTGCAGCGGATGCCGTTGCGGGTGTTGAACTGCAGATAGCTGCCGCCCCAGCCCCGTTCGTTGTAGTCCTTGACTCGCGACACGACGCCGGCAGCCTGCACGGAGTCGAGAAAAGCGTCGGGCAGTTCATCCACTGGCTTGAATTCAGTGACCGTGATCGGGCCGCCGCGGCCACGGTGTTGTGGGTCCCCCTGAGCAAAACTCTCGATCTTCTTGAACCAGGGCAGCAGGTCGGCGTAGGCCCAGCCTGGGCAGCCGTCTGCAGCCCACAGGTCGTATTCGTGCGGCGTGCCGTGCACCCAGATCATGCCGTTGACGGTGGACGAGCCGCCCACCACCCAGCCTCGTGGCCAGTAGATGCGCCGGCCGTTCATCTGTGCATCGGGCTGGGTGAAGAAGCTGCGTGTCACCTTGCCTTGTTGAAGCACGTTGATCACGCCAGCGGGGATGCGGGTCCAGATGTTGGTGTCCGGCGGGCCGGCTTCAAGCAACAGCACGCGGTGGGCCGGGTTCTCGCTCAGGCGCGCGGCCAATGCCGCACCCGCCGAGCCAGCACCGACCACGATGTAGTCGAAGCGGTCGCTCATCGTCAGACGGACCCGGCGTCGTGCGCGAGCATGGCCTGCAGCGCCAGGGCCTCCTGACCCATGCGGTCGAACTGCCGGTCGGGCATCTCCTCCTGCTGGAAGCCGTCTTTGGTTTGCTGCGGCACGGGCTCAACCATCAGTTCGACAAAAACGGGGCCGTCCATCGCCAGCAGCTTCGGGAAACGTTCGGCCCAGGTGGCTCCGTCGGCGATGCGCTCAGCATGCACGTATCCGGCCTTTCGGGCCACCTCGGCAAACTGAAAGTCGGTAGTGGCGATCTTGAGGTTTCCAAGCCCAGTGAACTGGGTGCCGTTATGCACCACCGCGTGCAGCAAATTTTTGGGCTTGACTGCCGCCACCGTCGCCAAGCCGCCCAGCTCCATCAGCAGGCTCGAATCCCCATCCATCACCACCACACGTCGCTCGGGCTGCGCCAGTGCCAGGCCGAGGCCCAAGCCCGCAGCGCCACCCATCAGCGGAACCGAGCTGATGCGACCCGTGGTCGCCACTTGCGCAGCCTCCACCGCAGCCGCGCCACCGAGCTTCAGTTTGACTTTGGCCACCGCCAGCCCCAAGACCAGACCCGCCTTGCCGCCCAGCAAGGGCACGCTGCGTGCGGTGCCGTCGGCGCCTTCGATGCGGTCGAAAATGAACATGGACAGCATGGTCGATACAAGGATCGCGTTGCCCCGACCCTTAGCCACCACACCACAGGCTTGAACGATATTCATCATGGTCTGATCCCTTCTTTCAGTGCCAGGCCATCGGGGCGCTTACCAGCAGCACCACGGCCGTCCGCTGGGCCTCGGCCTCCTCGAAGGCTTGATCGATCAGAGGCAGGTCGGCTGCACTGTCCAGGCAATGGAACGGCACGGCTATGGATGTCAGGAGGGGCTCCATCATGCGCACCATCGTCCGTCGTGACTGCGTTGCCGGCTGGCCGAGGTTCGAGAACTCTCGCCCAAATTGCCCCACCATGAAGACCATCGGAATGTGCGCATCCAGGCACACCGCACGCAATGTATTCACGCAGTTGTACAGGCCCTGGTTCTGCATCATCAGGATCGGTCGCTTGCCGCCGATCGTCAGGCCTGCGGCAACCGTGACAGTCTGATTCTCGTTGGCGCAGTTGATCAAGCGAATACCTTCGATACCTCGCTGAAGGCGCTCATGCAGGGCAAGCTGCACCCAGTCCGGGACCGTGACAACGTGGTCGACTCGGTTGCGCTGCAGTGCAGCAAGCGCCTGCGACGCGGGAATGGAGTGCGGGGCGAGGTCCACGGGCATGCGGGTCTCCGGAACACGACAAATCAAAGTGCACCAAGCTCGGGGACTTCCCGAGCATCGGCGTTGGGCAGGCCGCTTGAAAATGCAACTGGCCGCGAAGAATAGGCAATGCCCAACTCACGTTCTGTCAAATTAACGACAAACCCTCTTGGGGCTTCCGCCAAGACGGTGGCCAGAGCCTTGCTGAACCGCAGCCTGGGTATGCGCGACTGTCGCCCGGAAACCCTGGATGCACTGGTCGAGCTTGGGCACATGCGCTCCTTGGGCAAGGGCGAGTTGTTTCTCTCGCAAGGCGACCCTTTCGACATGCTTTGCATGGTGGTCGAGGGCTCACTCGAAGTCAGCCTGTCGCGACAAGACGGGCATCGCCACCTGATCAGCTTTCTGCAACCCGGCGACTTGGCCGGCCTGATGTGCCTGATCGATGGACTGGGTCACGTGAACGACCTGCGGGCGCGCCATTCAACGTCGCTGCTGCTTGTACCAGGCGATGACACCCGGCGTCTGCGCCAAACCGACCCGGCACTGGGCTTCGCATTCGAAAGGCAGCTAGTTTTTCGCAGCCGCCTGCTTTACGAGCGACTTTCGGCTGACCCCTCGATGCCCCTGGAGGCTCGGTTGGCCCGATTGCTGCATCTGTTGATTGGCCTTTACGGCAGACCGAGCAACGGTAAGGTCATGCTGGACATGAAGGTTTCGCAGACCGATCTGGCCGACTGGCTGGGCGTGAGCCGGCAACGCATCAATTTCGTGATCCAGGAACTGGAACGTGCAGGCTTGATCAGCCTGAGCTATTCAAAGATCACCATCACGGACCCGCCGGGACTGGCCGCACGTTCGTTGGGATGAACAGCCCCCCCGCGTGACTGCGCGAATTTCAAGATCGTAATTTGTAGCCCGAGCGCAGCAGCCGCAGGCACACCACGGCCACCACGCCGAAGCTGGTAGCCACGACCGCCAAGCTCAGCCAGGGTGAGACATCGCTCACACCAAAAAAGCCGCGCCGAAAACCGTCAACCATGTAGAAAAACGGGTTCAAACGACTCAGCCCTTGCCAGAACCCTGGCAGCGAGTGCACCGAATAGAAGACGCCTGAAAGGAAGGTCATGGGCATGACGACGAAATTTTGGAACGCCGCAATCTGGTCAAACTTTTCAGCCCACAGGCCAGCGATCAAACCCAAGGTGCCCATCAAGGCTGCACCAAAAACGGCAAAGACGACGATCCACCAGGGTTCGCTCAAGGCCGGTGGTGCAAACCACACCGTCACCAACATCACCCCCGTTCCTACTGCCAGACCGCGCACGATGGAAGCGCCCACGTAGGCTAAGAACCATGCGTGGTGCGACAAGGGCGTGACCAGCAAAAAGACCAAGTTGCCCGTGATCTTGCTCTGGATGAGCGAGCTGCTGCTGTTGGCAAAGCTGTTTTGCAGCACGCTCATCATCACCAGGCCTGGAATCAGGAAGCTGGTGTAGCCCACGCCGGGGTACACCTGCACGTGGTCTTCAAGCACGTGGCCGAAAATGAGTAGATACAGCATCGCCGTCAGCACCGGCGCCGCCACGGTTTGTACGGACACCTTCCAAAAGCGCAGTACCTCTTTACGGAACAAGGTGCCCACGCCGGCCAGCCGAATGGCGCCTGCGCTCATTTCGCCTCCCCAGTGGCCATGATTTCAAGAAAAACATCTTCCAGGTCAGCCCGGCCGATTTCCAAATCTTCGGCGCGCACACCCGCACTGCGCAGAGCGGCCAGCAAGGTTTCAACTTCGCCTGCATCGTGCGCCTTGAGCTGCACGCTGCGACCCGTGACCCGCGCCTGCGCAGTCAGCGCCTCTGGCAGCGCTTGGTCTGTCTTGAAGCGCAGCATGGTGCTGGCCGTACCGGACAGCAGCGCCGAGGTTTTGTCCAAAGCCACCATACGCCCTTGTTTGAGCATGGCGATGCGCCCGCACAAAGCTTCGGCTTCTTCCAGGTAGTGCGTGGTCAGCAGCACCGTGTGGCCTTCGCGGTTCAAGCGTGAAATGAATCGCCACAGCGTCTGGCGCAACTCGACGTCCACGCCCGCCGTGGGCTCATCCAGCACGATGACGGGCGGGCGATGCACCAAGGCCTGCGCCACCAGCACACGGCGCTTCATGCCGCCCGACAGTTGGCGCATATTGGCGTCGGCTTTGTCAGCCAGGCCCAGTTCCGAAAGCAACTCGTCAATCCATGCGTTGTTGTTGGCAACGCCGAAGTAGCCGCTTTGGATACGCAGGGTTTCGCGCACCGAGAAAAAAGGATCGAACACCAGTTCCTGCGGCACGATGCCCAACGACTGTCGCGCGGCGGCGTAATCGGAAATCACGTCATGGCCCAGAACCCGCACGCTGCCTTCGGTGGCGCGTGTCAAGCCAGCCAAGATGCTGATCAACGTGGTCTTGCCCGCGCCGTTGGGGCCCAGCAGGCCAAAAAACTCACCCGCTTCTATCGAAAAGCTCACACCGTCCAGCGCCCGGTGGGTGCCCCTGCCGCCTGAATAGGTTTTTCCGACTTGATTGAATTCGATGCTGGGCATCGGCTCAATTGTAGAGAGCGCTGCAAATCGATTGCCCCTTCAAGCGCGCAGCCCCAGAATGCAGCGTTATGGCCGCCGAAAAAAAACGCCCTCGCCGAACTGCGGAACGCATTCTCGAAGTCACCCTCGACTTGTTCAACCGCTTTGGCGAACCCAATGTCAGCACCACGCTGATCTCGGCCGAGCTGAACATCAGCCCGGGCAATTTGTACTACCACTACCCTGCCAAAGACGAACTCATCAACGCGCTGTACCAGCGCTATGAACAGGCTTTGGACGAGCTGCTGAAAGCAGCCGAAGGTGTGCGCCACATCGAAGACGCATGGCTCTTTTTCCACATGCTCTTCGAATTGATCTGGCAGTACCGCTTTCTCTACCGAGACTTGAACGATTTGCTCAGCAAAAACCGAAAGCTGGAAACCCATTTTCAGTTTGTGCTGAAAAACAAGAACGAAGCCGTGCGCAAACTCTTGAATGGTTTGGCACAGGGCGGCGCCGTGAAGATGACCAGCAGCGAGGCGGCGCCCGTGGCCACCACCATGGTCGTTGTGCTGACCTATTGGCTCAGCTACGAATATGTGCGCGACCCACGCCGCGCCTTGGAGCCTGAAAGTGCGGGTGCTGCTTTGGCGCGTGGCGCCTTCCACACGCTGAGCCTGCTATTGCCCTACCTGGACCCCGCATCACGCCAGCACCTGAACGGCTTGGTGGGCGCTTACGCTAACGCCTAGCCTGCGCGGATTCGCAGCACCATCAAGGCATCATGCGCGGCAACCAGAGCGCCAGGCCCTGAAACTCCAGCATCACGAACAGCGCGATCACCAGCATCGCGACAAAGAGCCACACGCCGCGGAAAATCTGCTTGAGCGCAACACCTTTGAGCAGCGAGTTCAGCACAAACAAATTCATGCCCACCGGCGGCGAGATCAAACCGATTTGCACCACCAGCACGATCAATACGCCGAACCAAACCGGGTCAAAACCCATACCGGTGACGATGGGGAAAAAGACCGGGATGGTCAGCAGCACCATCGACAGCTCTTCCATGATGGTGCCCAGCAAGATGTAGATCAACATCATGGCACCCACCACCATCAGCGGCGACAGGCCCTGCTGAAGAATCCAGTCTTTCAAGTCGTTAGGCATCGACGTGAAATTGACGAAACTGGAAAAGATGGCCGCGGCGATCAGGATGGTGAACAGCATGGCCGTGGTCCGCGCGCTTTCGACCAAGGTTTCATAGAGCACCTTGAGTGTGAGCGCGCCGCGCGCCAGCGCAAAAAAGAAGGCGCCCGAGGCGCCAATACCCGCGCCTTCGGTGGCTGTAAAAACACCGCCATAAATGCCGCCCAGCACCACCACCACCAGCAACACCACGCCCCAGATGTCGCGCAGGGCGGCCCAACGCTGGGGCCATGAGGAGCGCTCACCGGCCGGGCCGGCTGCCGGGTCGCGCCAGGTTACCCAGTTCACGCCCAGCATCAACAGACCGGCACAAAGCAGACCTGGAATGACGCCTGCTGCAAACAACTTGCCGATATTCGTTTCAGTCACGATGCCGTAAATCACCATGATGGTGGACGGCGGAATCATGATGCCCAGGGTGCCACCCGCTGCGATCACGCCCGTGCTGAGGTAGTCGGCATAGCCCAGCTTCTTCATTGGCGGGTAAGCCACCTTCGACATGGTGGCCGCTGTGGCAATGGACGAGCCGCAAATGGCACCAAAGCCCGCGCAGGCCACCACTGTGGCATGCGCCAAACCGCCTTTGCGATGGCCGATAAAGGCATAGGCCACCCGAAACAACTCGTGCGCCAGCCCCGCGCGGGCCACAAAGTTGCCCATCAAAACAAACAAGGGCACCACGCTCAGCGTATAGGCAAAGCCGCTGTCGTAAACCACCTGCGCTGCGTTGGCCGCCGTGGGCGCCCAGCCCCGCAGCAGGCCCAGGCCCACAAACCCCACAAAGCCCATGGCGAAGGCCAGCGGAACTCGCAGTGCAGCGAGCAAGAAGACCGCAGCAAAACCTAGCAGTGCGTCAGTCATAGGGCCGGAGTTTCGTCCACTCCTGCATGATGGTGGCTGGCGGGCCGCACAACCAGCATCAGGTGCACCCAGGCCGTGACGGCGCACAACACGCTCATCACTTGCACAAACGGGCCTAACGGCAGTTTGAGCTGCGCTGTGACATCGCCGTATTGCGCCATCTGCGCCGCCTTGTCCCACATCAGCCAAGCTAAGCCCATCAAGGCGGCGGCACAAAAGATATCCACCAGCCCTTGTTGCAAGCGCCGGACCCACGGTGGCAGCAAGGGGTCCAGTGAATCGAACAACACGTGCTCACCTTTCAGCGACACCAAGGGCAAGGCCGAAAAGATAACCACCACCATCAGCAGCTCGGTCACTTCGAGCGAACCGGGAACCGATTGGCTCAATAGCTTGCGCCCGCTGACGTCAACCAGTGTCAGCAGCATGATGCCAAATAGCGCCACTGCGGCCAGCAGACCGCAGAGCGCCGTCAACAGACGATTCACACAGCGCCTATTGAAGCTTGCCGATTTCGGCGCGGAATTCGCCCAGCACCTTCTTCGGGTCTTTCAGGCCCTTGGCTTCGGCAGCTTTGGCCCAGTTGTCGACCAGGGGGCCCATCTTGTCGTTGATCGACTTGACAAAAGCAGGGTCGGCCTTGGTGAACTGCACACCGGCGGCCTGCATGAAAGCCAAGCCGCGGCGGTCGACCTTGTCCCAACCTTTGCCGATCATGCGGGCCGCAAATTCGCCTGAAATCTCATCAACAGCTTTCTTGAGGTCAGGCTCAAGCGAGTCGTACTTGGCCTGGTTCATCATGAACACGAAGCTCGTGTTGTACAGCCCGCCCGGAAACTGAGTGGCGTACTTGATGACCTTGTCGATCTTGAAGCCTTCGACCGACTCGGCGGGGAACAGGGTGCCGTCCATCACGCCTGTAGACAGCAGCTCATAGCTTTCGGGCGCGGGCTTGAGCGTGACGTTCATGCCCAGCGCTTTGGTGATGTCGTTGATCAAGCCGCCGCCAATGCGCCACTTCAGGCCATTGAGGTCATCTGCCTTGGCAATGGGGCGCTTGGTGTTCAGGATGATGCCGGGGCCGTGGGTGAAGACCGCCAGCACTTTGACGCCTTTGTGCTCGTTCGCAATGGCGGGGTACTTTTGATACATCCGCTGAAAGGCCACGGAAGACGCCTCAGCGGAGTCGCCCAAGAACGGTACTTCGGCCATCTTGGTGGTGTCGAAACGGCCTGGTGTGTAGCCGTGAACCGTAAAAGACACATCAACCAAGCCGTTGCGAACCGCGTCAAACGTGGCGGGCGCTGCGGCAACAGCGCGAGGCAGCGCGTTGCACTTGACTTTGCCGGGCAGCTTTTTCTCCAACAGGCCGCACCACTCTTTCTGCGTCTCGGTCAGGGTGTGCGCTGGTGGCACCCAGGACGACAGGGTGAATGTCGTTTGCGCCGCCACCGGCAGCGCGGTGGCGCTAGCAACAAGCAGTGCGGCGGGCAGAGCAAATCGTTTGATGCGAGACATGAATTTCTCCTAGTAGACAAACGGCATTTTCCCTGAGCCTCTAGGGTTACCTGGCTGCTGGTTTACCTTGATAGGTCTTTGGGATACCCGGTAAGGAAATCGTCAGTTCAAACGTGACTTTCTTGTCGGAAATCAGAAGCACTCAACTCGCTTACCCCCGTTTCATGGGGGCTGGTGTCAACCGCCTGGAGGCTCCGCTCACCTAGCATGCAGGCACAGCAGACATTCAGGGATCGGATGTGCAAATCATGGGCTCAGACTCAATCGAAAGCGCAGTGAACACCGGGACAGCCAAGGCTGCTGCAGACGCGCAAGTTCGCGAACGCCTGCGCAGCGCGGTGGCGCGGCGCGACGAAGCAGAAGCCAAAGGCAACCCCAGCGATCTGATTGAAGCCCTGCTGCCTTTGGCGCGGTGTTATGCCCAAATGGGTGTTTACGGTGCAGCCGAAGAGACCTTGAGGCATGCTCTGCGCGCCGCGCGCCGCACCGGCAACGCCCAGCAACTGGCCGCGGTTTTGAGCGAAACCGCACAGGCCGCCTGCTGGCGCGCCAATGAACTGAAAGAACGCGAACCCGACGTGGGTCGTGTCAGCCGCGACCGCGCACGCGACAGTGCTTTCGAGGCCTCGAGCCTGATCCACCAACATGCCCATGCCGCTTGGGCCGCGCCGGCCTTGCTGGTCATCAGCTTGGTGCTGGGGCAATGCGGCGACCACGATGATGCGGCCGTGATGAAGGCCCGCGCTGAAAGTTGGCAGGCCGGTCACTAAGGCCTGCGCCTGAATCCGACCATTGCTCGCGGCAGTTCGCGCGCTTTCAAGCCATTGGCAGCAGCAAACAGGTAGATCCGCCCCGGCTGAGCGTTGCTTTCAGCGCCTGCCCCGTGGCTGTCGCCGCTTGAACCAGCTTTTCAGGTGGCCCTTCGCAGACCAACTGCCCACCTGCCGATCCGCCGTCAGGGCCCAAGTCAATCACCCAGTCGGCTTCGGCAATGAGGTCCAAATCGTGCTCGATCACGACCACGCTGTGGCCGCCGGCCACCAAGCGGTGCAACACCTGGATCAAGCGCTCCACGTCCGCCATGTGCAGGCCCACGGTCGGCTCATCCAGCACGTACAGCGTGTGCGGGGCTTTGTTGCCGCGCCGTGTGACGTCGTCGCGCACCTTGGACAACTCGGTCACCAACTTGATGCGTTGGGCCTCGCCACCCGATAGCGTGGGCGACGGCTGGCCCAAGGTCAAGTAGCCCAGGCCCACGTCTTTGAGCAACTGCAGCGGGTGGCCGATGGACGGCATGCTGGCGAAGAACTCCACCGCTTCGTCCACTTCCATGCGCAGCACGTCGCCGATGCTTTTGCCACGCCAGGTCACAGCCAGAGTTTCGCCGTTGAAGCGCGCGCCGTGGCAGACATCACAAGGCACTTTGACATCGGGCAAGAAGCTCATCTCGATGGTGCGCATGCCCTGGCCTTCACACGCTGGACAACGGCCGCCGCCGGTGTTGAAACTGAAGCGGCCCGCCGCATAGCCGCGCGCCTTAGCCTCCAGCGTTTCGGTAAACAGCTTGCGGATGGCGTCCCAGAAGCCGATGTAGGTGGCCGGGCAGGAGCGCGGTGTCTTGCCAATCGGCGTTTGGTCGACTTCCAGCACGCGGTCGATGGTTTGAAAACCCTCAAGAGAGCGGCAACCTGTCCAGCCGGGAAAACGCCCCGCTGACTGCGCGTCACGCCCAGCTTTGCTGACCCGCTGCGCCACCGCCGCTTGCACATTGGCCAGCAAGACATCACGCGCCAAGGTACTTTTGCCTGAGCCGGAAACACCGGTAACCGCCACCAGCCGGTGCAGCGGCACCTTGACATCCAGGTCGCGCAGGTTGTGCAGCCGCGCACCCTTCAAGTGCAGATGGGGCTCCCCTGCAAGCACGTCGCGGCGGCTGCAAAGGGGGTGGACCAGTGGATGGGCCAGAAAGCGGCCCGTCACCGAAGCCGGCACCGAAGCCAGGTCCGCCGCGCTGCCTTGCGCGACCAGCTCGCCGCCGCGCCTCCCCGCACCTGGGCCGATGTCAATGATGTGGTCCGCGCGGCGGATGGTGTCTTCATCGTGCTCCACCACCACCAGCGTGTTGCCCTTGTCACCCAAGCGCTTCAAGGCGTTCAGCAAGATGCCGTTGTCGCGCGGGTGCAAGCCAATCGTCGGTTCGTCGAGCACGTAACACACACCTTGCAAGTTGCTGCCCAGTTGCGCGGCCAGCCGTATGCGCTGTGCTTCGCCGCCGCTGAGCGTGGGTGCGGCGCGGTCCAGCGTGAGGTAACCCAGGCCCACTTCTTCGAGAAAGGACAAGCGGTTGCGGATCTCCGTGATCACGTCGCGCGAGATGTCGGCTTCACGGCCTTCCAGCACCAGCTGCTCGACCCATTGGCGCGCTTCGGAGACCGACTGGCGTGCCAGGTCGGTGATCGGCAGCCCGCCAAAGCTGATGGCGCGCGAAGCCGCGTTCAGCCGCGTTCCGGCGCAATCGGGGCAGGCTTCGTCCACCAGACCGTCTACGTCGATTTCTTCGGAGGGGAAGCTCATTTCGCGGCCCTTGTCATCCGGGTCGCGCACCGAGTCATCCAGCGCTTTGCGCTGCTCGCGCGACAACTTCAGGCCCGTACCCACGCAGCTCAAGCACCAGCCGTGTTTGCTGTTGTAGCTGAACATGCGCGGGTCCAGCTCGGGGTAGCTGGTGCCGCATTCAGGGCAAGCGCGTTTGGTTGAAAACACCTTGACGCTCCCGATGCTGGCTGTGGCGTCACCGGCTTCCATCGCCACTGCAAGGCCGTCCAGCGGGTGCAGCAGGTGCAGCACACCTTTGCCCAGCTCCAAGGCCTTATCCAGTGCAGCTCGCAACTCGCCTTCGTTTTCGGGGCTGATGTGCAAATCAGCAACCGGCAGCTCGAGCGTGTGCTCCTTGAAACGGTCGATGCGCGGAAAGGGGTCGAGCTTGAGAAATTCGCCGTCGACACGCAGGTGGGTGTGCCCGCGCGCCTTGGCCCACTTGGCCAGGTCGGTGTAAACGCCTTTGCGGTTGACGACCAACGGCGCCAGCAGGCCCACATGTTCGCCCCGGTGGTCGCGCAAGAGTTGCGCGGCGATGCTTTGCGCGCTCTGCGGGCGAACCTCGGCGCCATCGTGGATGCAGTGCTGCAAACCCAACTTCACCCACAGCAGGCGCAGAAAATGCCAGACCTCAGTCGTCGTGGCGACGGTGCTTTTGCGGCCGCCGCGGCTCAGGCGCTGCTCGATGGCCACCGTGGGCGGAATGCCGCGTACGGCATCGACTTCCGGCCGGCCCGCAGGTTGAACAATGCTGCGTGCATACGCATTCAAGCTCTCCAGGTAGCGCCGCTGGCCTTCATTGAACAAGATGTCAAAGGCCAAAGTGCTCTTGCCGGAACCCGATACGCCTGTGATGACGTTGAACTTGCCGCGTGGGATGTCGACGTTCAGCGACTTCAGGTTGTGCTCGCGCGCATTGACGATGCGGATGTACTGGTCTTCCGCCGCTGCGGGCTTGGCCCACCGTGCGGGCCGCTCGGCCACGTGCAAGCCGAGGCTTTGGTCGTAAGCTCGCAGCGCTTCGCCCGTATGAGAGCTGGCATGGGCGCGTAAGTCGTCCGGCGTGCCGATGGCCACCAGTTCACCACCCGCTTCACCACCTTCAGGTCCCAGGTCGATGATCCAGTCGGCCGCACGAATGACATCGAGGTTGTGCTCGATGATCATCAGTGAGTGGCCTGCATCCAGCAGCTTGCGCAGCGCCTGCATCAACTTGGCAATGTCGTCAAAGTGAAGGCCAGTGGTGGGCTCGTCAAACAAGAACAGCGTGCCGCGCTTGGCCACACGCTGCAGCGGCGAGGTGGCCGCGTCAGCCAAGAAACCGGCCAGCTTCAGGCGCTGCGCTTCGCCACCGCTGAGCGTCGGCACAGGCTGGCCAAGGCGCATGTAATCCAGGCCCACATCAACGATGGGCTGCAGCTTGGCCACCACGTCGCGGTCGGCGCGGAAGAGCTGAACGGCTTCATTCACCGTGAGTTCCAGCACGTCAGCCACGCTGAGCTGGCGCGGCCCGCGCACCAATCTAACTTCCAGAATTTCCGCGCGGAATCGCTTGCCGTCGCAGTCGGGGCAGCGCAAATAGACGTCGGAGAGAAACTGCATCTCCACGTGCTCAAAGCCCGAACCGCCACAAGTGGCGCAGCGCCCGTCGCCGGCATTGAAGCTGAACATGCCCGGGCCGTAGCTGCGCTCCAGCGCCAGCGGCGCGCCAGCGAACAGCTTGCGGATTTCGTCAAACGCGCCCACGTAACTGGCCGGGTTGCTGCGCGCGGTTTTGCCAATGGGGCTTTGATCCACGAACACGGCGTCAGCCAGCCAGTCAGCGCCCAGCAATTGGTCGTGCGCGCCGGGGCTCTCCGTCGCTTTACCAAAGTGCCGCGCCAAGGCCGGATACAGCACGTCCTGAATCAAGCTGCTTTTGCCTGAACCGGACACGCCGGTGATGCACACCAAGCGCTGCAGTGGAAATTCGATGGTCAAGTTGCGAAGGTTGTGTTCTCGCGCGCCCTCCAAAACCAAGCGCGGTGTCGAGGCTTCAACCAAACGTGAAAAACCCAGGCCGACCGATTTGCGCGCGCCGAGGTACGCGCCGGTCAGGGTGTCGGCACTGCGCGCCTCGTCGGGCGTGCCATCAAACACAATTTGCCCGCCACGTTCACCAGGGCCGGGACCCATGTCGATCAAGCGGTCAGCTGCCAACATCACCGCCGGGTCGTGTTCCACCACCACCAAGGTGTTGCCCGCTTCACGCAATCGTTGCATGGCTTGCACGATGCGGTTCATGTCACGCGGGTGCAGGCCGATGCTCGGTTCGTCCAGCACAAACAGCGTGTTCACCAGCGAGGTACCGAGCGCGGTGGTGAGGTTGATCCGCTGCACCTCGCCGCCGCTGAGCGTGCGGCTTTGGCGGTCCAGCGTGAGGTAACCCAGGCCCACATCGCACAGGTATTTCAAGCGCGTTCGAATTTCATCGAGCAACAGCTTCAGCGCATCGTCCAGCAGGCTACTGGGCAGGTTCAGTGCAGGCCCCGCAGCGCCGGCCTCGCCGTCGAAGAAACGCCGCAGACGTTCGATGGACAGCTGCATCAAATCGTGCAGGTGCAAACCAGGCAGGGCTTCCAGTTGCTCGCGCGACCAGCCCGTGCCCATGGGCAAAAAGCGCTTCGCAACGGGCAATACGCTGTTGGCCGCGCTGCGCGAGCCCACGCGCCACAACAGGGCCTCCGTCTTCAGCCGCGCGCCGCCGCAACTGGTGCAGGGTGTGTAGCTGCGGTACTTGGACAAGAGCACGCGGATGTGCATCTTGTAAGCCTTGCTTTCCAGGTAGCCAAAAAAGCGGCGCACGCCGTACCACTGCTTGTTCCAGTTGCCGGTCCAGTGCGGCGAACCTTCAACCACCCAGTCGCGCTGCGCTTCGGTGAGCAGGCTCCACGGCGTGTCGCGCGGGATGCCAGCCTCGCCGGCGTAGCGCATCAAGTCGTCCTGGCACTGCGCCCAGGCCGGTGTTTGCAAGGGCTTGATGGCGCCGTTGCGCAGCGTTTTGCGATGGTCTGGAAGAACCAGGCCCAGGTCCACGCCGATAACGCGCCCAAAACCGCGGCAGGTGTCGCAAGCGCCAAAGGCTGAATTGAAGCTGAACAGCGCGGGCTGCGGGTCCGCGTAGCGCAGGTCGCTTTCGGGGCAGTGCAGGCCGGTGGACCAGCGCCAGCGCGCGGTTTCAAGGCCCTCTTTGCCCAGCACATGCACGCTCAGGCGGCCCGTGCCGCGCTTGAGCGCCAATTCGATCGCCTCCATCACGCGAACCTGTTCGGCCTGGCCCATGCGCAAGCGGTCGGCCACGACGTCCAGAATTTTTCGGTCGCCTTCGACACGTTCAGCCTGAACACGAGTGAATCCGCTGGCGGCCAGCCACTGCGCTTGTTGCTCGTCGCTGGTGTCAGCCGGCAATTCCACTTGGAAGGTGAAGATCAGGCGCGGGTCGCCTGCTGCTGCACGCGTCTGCAGGTCGGCAAAAATCGTGTTCGGCGTGTCGTGCCGTACCTGCAGCGCGGTTTGTTGGTCAAACAACTGGGCTGCGCGGGCAAACAGCAGCTTCAGGTGATCGTTCAGCTCGGTCATCGTGCCCACGGTGCTGCGGCTGGTGCGCACGGGGTTGGTCTGGTCGATGGCGATGGCCGGCGGCACGCCGTCTACCCGATCCACGGCGGGCCGGTCCATGCGGTCCAGAAACTGCCGTGCGTAGGCGCTGAAGGTCTCGACGTAGCGACGCTGGCCTTCGGCGTACAGCGTGTCAAACACCAGGCTGGATTTCCCCGAGCCACTCGGGCCCGTGACCACCGTCAACTCGCCTGTGCGGATGTCCAGGTCCAGGTTCTTCAGGTTGTGCTGCCGCGCGCCGCGAATGCGGATCAAGCCATTGGACATCGGGCCTCTGGAAGGGATGGTTGGCGGGGAAAACCGACCATTCTAGGGACCGCGCAAGGGCCTGACAGCCCGGCGGTATTTGGTCTTCGCCTCAGCCTGTCACGCGGGGCAGGGCGACGCGAACGACGGCGCCGCGCGGCGGTATTTCTTCAACCGTGATGCGCCCGCCCATGTCGGCCAGCATCTGCTCGCAGCGCTTGATTTCTTGAGCCCGGCTGTCGGTAGTGACGCCGGTGTCATGCACGCTCAAGACCGCTGCATCGGGCTGCGCAGCCAGTGTGACGTCAAGTTGGCGCCGCTCGTCGGCGACGCCGCTTAAAGCCTGCACGGCCTGGTCGAGCAGGCGGTTGATGACCTGTTCCAACGCCACGGGGTCGGCCAATACAAAAGCCGCTTCGTCGTCGGTAATCAAGGTCGTGGCGATACCCAAGCGGGCGCATTGCGATTCGATGACTTCGAATGCATCGCGCAGCAGCTCGTCCCACAGCAAGGGCTGCAGCCGCTCTTCAAGCGGCGGTTGTTGTGCGCTGCGGCGCAAGTTGGCAATCATTTCCGCGCTGCGCCGCGATTCACGCGCGGCTTGGTTGATAGCGCCACGCGCCACGGTCAGCTCGGGCGGCTCAACGTCCAGCTCACGCAGGGTGACGCTCAATGACGGTGAACCGCGCCCCTGCCACCCTGGCCCTTCCGGGCTGGCATACGAGCGCCTGCTGTAAGCCTTGCGTTGGACGTCCCGTTGGTCAAAAACTTCATCGGGGTCGCGACCAAACAGCCTGCTTTGAGCGCGATCGCCCATGCGCGCGCCACGTGCCTGCAGCCAAGCCGCCAAGCCCAAGCCCAGGAAACTGGTTGCCAAGCACCAAGCCGCCAAAGCCACCCAAGGCAAGCTCAAGGGGTCGTGCTGGCGCGTGGCCACCAAATCAACGCTCAAGGATCGCGCTGAGAGTGTTTGGCGAAAGTCGTGGCGCCATGGGCTGGGGCCGCCGGGTACAGCCTGGCCCGCGAGCATCAACTTCGGTTGGCCCGTTTGTTCAAGCCAAGCCGCCACAGATGATTGCCCGGCGAAAGGGCTTTCAAGCGCCTCTTTGGCCAAGCGGGTCAAGTCAAATTGCAGAGCAAAACTGGCGGGCTTCGCGCCAAGCACCAACCAGATGCCGGCGTTGGTTCCTGTCGCACCTGCCGCACCTGTCGCGCCCAAATCGGCGGCAACCACCCGGCCACTGGCGGTTGACCGCAACAGTGCAGCGTCCAGGGCCGGCGCCAATTCTTCGGGCCAAGCGCTGACGTCGTCTTGCCGCAGCACGCTGTGCACGGCGGGGTGAACCGCTGTCAACCGCTGTTCAGGTGCCAGGGCGCCTGCGCGCGGGGGCGCCGGCTGCAGCACAACCAAGGTATCGAGCAGCGCTTCATGCTGCCGTATTTGTTGTGAGAGCAGGCGGTGCATGACCCCCGCTTCGGCCAAGAACTGAGCACGTGCAGCGTTCAGCGACTGCAGCACTACCACAACACAACCCGCCGTGGTCAGCGCCAGCCAGCCCAATACCAACAGAAACAGCCGCGACCGTGAACTCATGCCCGGATTCTGCATGCCGGCGGCCGCATTTCAATTCCCCACGAAGAACCGTTCAGCGGTACCGGCCGCGCAGCCGGCCGACCAAACCGGTGGGGAAGTGATAAACCGACAACACAAACAACAAACCCAGCCACAGCAACCAGCGGTCGGGCGACACCAGCTGCGACAACACGGGCACACCTTCGACAGCGGCAGCACCAATCTTGAGCAGGTCTTGCAAGTAGTTTTGCGCCAGCACAAACAGCGCCGCGCCCACCACCGCCCCGTACATCGTGCCCATGCCGCCGATCACGACGATGAGCAAGATGTCCAGCATGATCTCGAATGACAAGGTGGTGTCAGGCCCCACGTAACGCAGCCACAGCGCCAACAGCGCACCGGCCAGCGTTGCAAACCCGGCCGACAGCACATTGCTCCAAGTGCGGTAGACCACCGTGCGAAAACCGATGGCCTCTGCGCGAAAGTCGTTTTCGCGGATGGCCTGCAGCACCCGCCCAAACGGTGAATTGACAATGCGCAGCAGGGCAAGAAAAAGAACGAACACGGCCACGAACAGCAGGTAGTAAGTGAAGATCCTGCCGTCCAAGGTTACGCCCAGAACCGGATTTTCAAAGGGCTCGAACGACGGGCTCAGCCATTCTGGGTTTTTGAAGGTCAAGCCGTCCTCGCCGCCCGTGAAGTCGGAGAGTTGCGAGGTCAAGGTTTGGAACGCTGTGGCCACAGCCAAGGTGATCATGGCGTAGAAGATAGCCTTGACGCGCAACGAGAAGAGCCCGATAACTAATGCCAGGGCCAGTGACGTGGCCAGGGCAGCCGCAGTGCCCAGCAAGACCGTGTCCCAACCTGGCCCCCAACGGGTGCTGGCAATGGCCACCCCATAAGCACCGATGCCAAAAAACATGGTGTGCGCAAAGCTGACGATGCCGGTGTAGCCCAGCAGCAGGTCAAAGCTGGCCACCAACAAGATGAACACCAGCATCTTGGCCGCAACCGACAAGGCCTTGGCGCCGGGAAACAAAAATGGCGCCACGGCCAGCCCGAGCACCACCATTAACAATGCGGCTGCCAGCCAGCGGCTGCGCGGGCGGTCGTGTGAAAGAAGGCGGTCCAGCACGTTGCGTTTTTTACCGTGCACTTCAGCGGTTGGTCACCGGGTACAGGCCTTGCGGCCGCCACAACAACACGCCCACCATCAAGGCGATGTTGGAAAACAGCGCTACCTTGGGCGCCAAGAAGCCCGTGTAGTTCGCCATCAACCCAACCAACAAGGCGCCGATAAAACAGCCCAAAGTGGACCCCAGCCCGCCGATGATGATGACGATGAACAGCAGCACATTGACTTGAGCCCCGATCTGCGCCGACACGTTTTGCTGGTACAAGCCCCACATCACGCCGCCCAAGCCAGCGAGCGCGGAGCCTGCGACAAAGACGCCGACAAACAACCGTTTGATGCGATAGCCCAAGGACTCAACCATCTCGCGGTCTTGCACACCAGCGCGAATCAGCAAGCCCACCTTGGTGCGCGCCAGCGTCCACAACAAAACGCCAAACACCACCAGACCGATGGCCGATGCCAACAAGCGGTATTTTTCAATCGAGGCCTCGCCCATCAGGTAGGAGCCGCGCAGCGCATCGGGCAGAGGCAAGGCGATTTGCAGCGGGCCCCAGATCATCTTGATGATCTCTTCGCCAACGATCATGCCGCCCATGGTGATCAAGATCTGCTTAAGGTGCAGGCCGTAAACCGGCCTGACGATCCAGCGTTCAAACGCCAGGCCCAGCGCACCTGAAACGGCCATCGCCACCAGCATGGCGCAAAACACCACCAGCACGGCCTGAAAGCCACCTTGCGCCGCAAACCCAGCCATACCGGCCATCACCGTAGTGGCCACAAAGGCACCCAACGCAATGAATACGCCATGGCCAAAATTCAAGACGTCCATCAAGCCGAACACCAAGGTCAAGCCGGATGCGATCACGAAGATGATCAAGCCCATCGCCACGCCGGCCACCGTCAAGGTGAGCCAACTGCTGGTGCTGCCAATGGCTGGAATCGCCAGCAAGACCACCGCCGCTAACAAGGCAACGGGCTTCCAGTCAAACTGCACTTTGGGAATGGCAGCGCCGCTGGTGGGCAAGCATGATGTTTCAGCCAGGCTCATGTCCGTTCACTGGTGTGCGTGCAGCGACAGGCCGAGCAGGCGCTGCTGAAGGTCCGTGTCGCCCGCCAGTTCCTGCATGCGGCCGGTATGAACCACCTTGCCGTTGTCCATCACCGCCACACCGTCGCCCAGCGCCTTGGCCATCAAGAAGTTTTGCTCGACCAGCACGATGGTGGTCCGCTGTTGCTTCAGTTCACGCAGCGCTGAAATGAGGTTCTGGATGATCGAAGGCGCCAATCCTTTACTGGGCTCGTCAATCAAGATCAGTTCGCGCGGCTCACAAATGGCGCGCGCTACCGCCAACATCTGCTTCTGGCCACCCGATAGCTTGCCAGCGGGGTAGAGCCAGAATTTCTGAAGAGCCGGGAACAGGCTGAAGATCCACCTCAGGCGCTCTACATCCAGTTCATGCTCGTTGCGGGCCTGTCGCGCAGCCAAGACCATGTTTTCTTTGACCGTGAGGTCTGTGAAGATGCCCATGCTTTCAGGCACATAGGCAATGCCGAGGGACGCGATATCTGGCGTGGCCCAGCCGTTCAGGCGGCGGCCTTGAAAATGCAGTTCACCTTTTGCCACGGGCCACAAACCCATGATGGTGCGCAGCGTGGTTGTTTTGCCCGCACCATTGCGCCCAAGCAGCACCGTCACCTCGCCCTGGGGCACGCACAGGTCCACGCCGTGCAGGATGTGATACGCGCCGATGTGCGTGTGCACACCCTTGAGTTCGAGCATCGCGGTCATGTGGTCTCGGGCTGGGCGGGCTCTTCCGCAGCCAAGCCCAGATAAGCCTGCTGCACCACCGGCGAGGCGATCACTTCCGCAGGCTCACCGTCAGCCACCAGCTGCCCGTTGTGAAGCACGATGATGCGGTCGGACAACTCGCGAACCACATCCATCTTGTGCTCCACCAGCAAGATCACAACGTCTTTGCGCGCTTTGAGCCGGCGGATGAGGTCCAGCACCACCGGCACTTCGTCCACGCTCATGCCCGCCGTGGGTTCATCAAACATATAGACCTTGGGGTCCAGGGCCATCAACATCGCCACTTCCAACTTGCGCTGATCGCCATGAGGCAAGTTGCTCGCCATTGCTTGCGCTTGGTCGGCCAGACGAACCTGGTCGAGGATGCCTTGGGCTTCGTCGATCCAGCTACGGTGGTCGGACCACACGCGCCACATGTCCAGCGCCCCATGCCCGCGCCCGGCTTCGCGGGCTTGCACGGCCAGCCGCACGTTTTCAAGCACCGAGAGCTGCGGGAAAAGCTGCGTGAGCTGAAAAGCCCTGCCCAGGCCACGACGCGTGCGCACCGGTGCCGGATGGCGCGTGATGTCTTCGCCCGCCAGATGCACCGTGCCAGCGGTTGCGGCCAGTTGCCCGGAAATGAGATTGAAGTAGGTGGTCTTGCCTGCACCGTTAGGCCCAACGATGGAAGTCAAGGTGCCGGGTTCAAAGCGGCAAGACACGGCATCGACGGCCACATGGCCGCCGAAACGTACGGTGAGCTCGCGGGTCTCTAGCACGCTGGCGCCGCGTGGTCTCGCTTACCTATCGCTCACCTATCGCTTGTTGCGCACCGGAATTTGCAGCTCGCTGGCTGGGATCACGCGCACCAGTTCCGGCACGCCCCATGCGAATGCCGGGTCGTTCTTGATGCGGAAGTGGTACATGTCCTGCATCGCCTGGTGATCTTCCTTGCGGAAGGTCATCTTGCCTTTCGGTGTTTCGAAGCTCAGGCCTTCCATCGTGCTGATGAGCTTGTTGGTGTTGGTGTCGCCATTGCTCTTCTTCAGCGCTTCAACCACGGCGATGGCCGCGCTCATGCCGCCGGCGGTGAAGAAGTCGGGCGGTGCCTTGAACTTGGAATAGTGGTTGGACACCAGCCACTCGTTGACCGGGTTCTTGGGGATGCCGAAGTAGTAATACAGCGCGCCTTCCATGCCCGGAAAGTTCTTGTACGCCACCATGGCCGGCAAGATGTTGCCACCCGTGGCCAGCTTGATGCCGTAGCGCTTGTCCAGGTCCAGGTCCGCAATCTTGGTGAACGGCGTGGGCGAACCAGCCCACCCCACCGAGATGTACTTTTTGCCGGGCTGGTCCTTCAGCTTGTCGATGATTCTTTGCAAGCCTGCGGTGAAGTCCGTGGTTCCCACGGGCAGGTATTCCTCATGGACGATCTTGGCTTTCTTGGTGAACTCTTTGGCGGCCTTGACGCCGTCGCGGCCGAAGGCGTTGTCATTGGCCAGTACCGCGATCACGTTGCCCGGCTGGTCCAGCGCTGCCGCATTGGCAGCGGCGTCTTGGCTGCTGTTGCGGCCGGTGCGGAAGATGTACTTGTTCCACTTGTCGCCGGTGATGCTGTCGGCCACGGCCGGTTCAACCAACAGAATCTTTTTGTACTCCTCGGCCACTGGCAACATCGCCAGCGCCACGGGCGAAGCCGTCGGGCCTACGGCAATGTCGACCTTGTCGTCGGCATAGGCGGCTGCCAACGCCGCTTTGCCCACATCGGGCTTGCCTTGGTCGTCTTTTTCGATCACCACCAGTTTTTTGCCGGCCACCGTCATCGTGCCGCCGGTGGCGTACTGCAAGCCGAGGTTGAAACCGACGATGGTTTGTTTGGCGTAGGCCTCCAGAGGGCCGGTCTTGCTGGCAATCAGCGCGATTCTGATGTCGCCCTTGGTTTGCGCCAGCGCCGCCGGCGGGGTAGTCAGGCCTGCGGCAGCGGCCATGGCCAGCAACGAATAGCTCAAGAGTGGGCGGCGAGAAAGAGGCAGTCGGGCTTGCATCGGATGAGTCTCCTGTTGAGTGCGCGGCGCTTGGGCAACGCGAAACGGCAGTGTGCAATGTAGCAAGCTGCGACGGCTGCTTTTCGACACTGGCAAAATGCGCGGTTTCGCTGTTGAACCATTAGAGGAAGACCGAGATGCTGGACGATCATGACGAAGGTGCGCGCATAGGGGTTTGGGTGGCACTGGGCGTCGTTGCCATGCTGCTGTTCGGCCTGATTTTTGGCTTGGCCTGGCGCTCGCTGAAACCCGCCGCACCTGCGGCCAAGGTGGCAGCGCACGCAGCTTTAGTTTCGGCCGACGCCGTGCTGGATGTGCCGCTGTCCGGCGAGGTGATTGGCAAGGTCTACTTCGAAGTGGGCAAGGCCGATATGCCGGCCGAGGTCGCCAAGCCACTGGGCGATGCGCTGGCCGCCGTCACTGCTGACAGCGGCAAGAAGCTGATGCTGTCGGGCTTTCATGACCCCACAGGCGACCCCGCGCTGAATGCAGAACTGGCGAAAAACCGCGCCAAAGCCGTGCGCGAAGCGCTGAAGGCACGTGGCGTGACGGCCGAGCGCATCGTGCTGCGCAAGCCGGAGCAAACCTCCGCCGATGGCCCCGCTGCCGAAGCGCGCCGCGTGGAGATCAGGCTCGTCACGCTGCCTTGAGCATGTTGGATGCCCAGCGCCAGCCCAGCCTGAAAACTACCGGCGAGCGTGCGCTGCGGCTGGCCGTTAGCGGTTGCAAGCGCTTGTTGTCTGAGCGTGGCGCCAGCAACAGCCAATCCATTGCCCGTGGCCTGGTCGAGCGCATCAATGAACTCGAAGGTTGGCAGCTCGACGCCTTCTTCGAGTATCTGGCTGCAGATCTCAGCCCTGACCCGCAGGCTGTGCTGCGATGCGCCCAAGCCTACGCAGAGCAGCGCAACGCAAGTTCACTCATCGAACTGCTTCAAACCGCCGAGCCGGCCCGGCAAGAGTTGCTGCGTCGCCTGAACCGCACACCCGGTGGCACGGGCTGCATCATGCGATTGCGGCGCGAGTTGCTTTTGCGTCTGAAACAAAGCCCGCAGCTGATGAGCCTGGAGGCCGACCTGCTGCACCTGCTGAGTTCTTGGTTCAACCCCGGCTTCCTGAAGATGCAGCGCGTGGATTGGAACTCGCCGGCGCAGTTGCTTGAAAAGATCATTCACCACGAAGCGGTGCACGAAATTGACGGCTGGAACGACCTGCGCCGCCGCCTTCAACCTGACCGCCGCTGCTTTGCTTTTTTTCACCCGCAGTTGCCAGGCGAGCCCCTGATCTTTGTTGAAGTGGCTTTGCTGCCCGACATGCCTGGGGCCATAGCGCCCCTGATCGACAAGAGCAGCGAGCCTTCAGGCACCGAGCGCTTCAAAGTGGCGGCGTTTTACAGCATCAGCAATTGCGAGCCAGGGCTGCGCGGTGTGTCGCTGGGCAACTTCTTGATCAAGAGCGTGGCCGAGCAATTGCGCCGTGAATTGCCTCGGCTGAAAACCTTCTGCACCTTGTCGCCCATTCCGGGTTTTGCGGCTTGGTTCCTCAGCGACCCCGACTTGTCGGCCCTGCCGGGACTGCGCAAACCGGTTTTGGACAAGTTGGTGTCAGCGCGCGAATTGCTGCACACCGCCGTTGCCGGCCAGTGGGCCGCCCTGCCGCAAGCAGTGGGCAAAGACCAACTGGGGGCAGAGCAACAGGCCGCGCTGCTGGCCTGGGCTGCGGCCTACCTGACCTGGGCTTCGCCCACCGCCGGCGGTGACCCGGTAGCACGATTCCACCTGGACAACGGCGCGCGCCTGGAAAGGCTGAATTGGCGCGGCAACTTGGCTGCCAAGGGCTTGAAACAGAGTTTTGGTTTGATGGTGAACTACCTCTACGACCTGGAAAAGGTTGAGACCAGCCACGAAAAGTTCAAACAAGGCGAGGTTGCCCGCTCACGCGCTGTTCAATCGCTGATGTAGAAACGCACCTGCAAGATAACGCAGAACGCAGACCGGAGACACGACCATGGCCAAGAGCTTTTACCCCCTTCAGCCGGCCCGCCGCCACGCGGTGCTTTTTTTTGTGGCCACCAGCGCCGCCTTGGCGGGTTCCGCCTGGGCCCAGCCGGCTGCTTGGCCAGCCAAGCCGGTCACGATCGTGGTGCCCTTCCCGCCCGGTGGCGGTACCGATGCCTTTGCGCGCCCGCTGTTTGCGGCCATGACCAAAAACGCCGGTCGGCAGTTTGTTATCGACAACAAGGGCGGGGCCGGTGGAACCTTGGGCGCCGGGCTTGCTGCCAAAGCTGCGCCCGACGGCTACACCTTCTTCATGGGCGCCGTGCACCACGCCATTGCGCCGGCCATGTACGCCAAGCTGGACTACAACATCGAGACCGACTTTGTGCCGGTGGGTTTGATTTCCAGCGTGCCGCAGGTCATTGTCGTCAACCCGCAGAAAGTGCAGGCCACCACGCTGCCCCAGTTGCTCGCCCACCTGCGCAAAAACCCCGGCAAGCTGAACTACGGCTCAGCCGGCAATGGCACATCGCACCACCTGGCCGGCGAACTGTTCAAGCTGCAAACCCAAACCTTCATCACCCACATCCCTTACCGGGGAGCTGGCCCGGCTTTGCAAGACCTGATTGCCGGGCAGGTTGACCTGATGTTTGACGGACTGGGTTCCAGTGCGACACACATCAAAAGTGGTCGCATCAAAGCGATCGCAGTGGCCAGCGACAAGGCGGCGCCTGGCTTCCCGGACGTGAGCACCTCAAAGGACGGCGGCGTTCCGACGTACCAAGTAGCCACGTGGTACGGCCTGTGGGCGCCCAAAGGCACGCCGAAGGAAGCTGTGACCGCCATGCAAGAGGCCCTGCGCAAAGCCTTGAACCAAGACGACATCAAAACCACCTGGACCGGCCTTGGCACCGAAACGCCCAACCTGTGGGGCGACGATTTCGGCCGATTCGTCAACAATGAAGTCAAACGTTGGGCACAGGTGGTCAAGAGTTCGGGCGCCAAGCTCGATTGATGCGTCAACGGACGCACGATTGACGGAGGTCCGCGTTTGAACGCCAACCTGTTTGTTGCGCTGCGAGGCGCATTCCCGGCCGACTTGGATCAAACCGCCATTGAAACGGCAGACGGCCCTGGTGCGCCCCGCTTTTACACCTGGCGTGATTTGGACCGTGCCTCGGCACGCATCGCCAACTTGCTGATGTCCTTGGGCTTGCCGGCGCAATCACGCGTGGCGGTTCAAACCGACAAGAGTGTTGAGTGCCTGATGCTGTACCTCGGCGTCTTGCGCGCAGGCCACGTGTATTTGCCTTTGAACACGGCCTACCTGGCGGCCGAAATCGACTACTTCATCGGCAATGCGCAGCCCGCTGTGGTGGTTTGCAGCCCCAAGAATTTTGCGTGGGTCAGCAAGTTGGCGTTCAAAGCAGGTACGAGTCATGTCTTCACCTTGGGCGACGACCTGGCGGGTTCTTTGCTTGAACGCGCGGCCCAGCACGGCGACGACCACGTGCCCATTACACGCGAGGCCGACGACCTGGCGGCCATTCTCTATACCAGCGGCACCACCGGCCGAAGCAAAGGCGCCATGCTGACGCACGGCAACTTGCTGAGCAATGCGCGCACCCTGAAAACCTATTGGGGCTGGCGCAGTGCCGCAAAGGGTGGTGATGTGTTGTTGCATGCACTGCCCATCTTCCACGTGCATGGCCTGTTCGTGGCCTGCCACGGCGCCTTGCTCAACGGCAGCAAGATGATTTGGTTCAACCGGTTCGACCCACGTGCCACGATTGCGCGCTTGGGCGAAGCCACGGTCTTCATGGGCGTGCCCACGCTGTACACGCGCATGCTGGCCGAACCCGCCTTGACCCGCCAAAGTTGCACATCCATGCGGCTGTTCATCAGCGGCTCAGCGCCCTTGCTGAAAGAGACACACGACGCGTGGACGGCGCGCACAGGCCACGTCATCCTGGAACGCTATGGCATGAGCGAAACCACGATGATCACCTCCAACCCGTACCTCAGCTCCCAGGGCAAACGGCTGGGCGGCACGGTTGGGTTTGCCCTGCCCGGCATCCAAGTGCGCGTCTGCGGCGACAAAGGCCAGCCCGTGCGCGCCGGTGAGATCGGCGGCATCGAAGTCAAAGGCCCCAATGTCTTCAAGGGCTACTGGCGCATGCCCGAAAAAACGGCCGAAGAGTTCACGACCGACCTCTTCTTCAAGACCGGCGATGTGGGTTCGATGGACGCCGAAGGGCGCCTCACCATCGTCGGGCGCAGCAAAGACTTGATCATTTCTGGCGGCTACAACGTCTACCCGGCGGAGATTGAGAGTTTTATCAACGACACGCCCGGTATTGCCGAAAGCGCCGTTGTGGGCGTTCCTCACCCTGATTTTGGTGAAGCCGTCGTGGCCGTTGTGGTGCCCAAGCCCGGCGCCTCGGTGGACGCGCAAGCGCTGGCGCAAACGCTCAAAGCGCAAATGGCCAATTTCAAAGTGCCCAAGCACATCTTCGTGGTGTCTGAGCTGCCGCGCAATGTGATGGGCAAGGTGCAAAAGAACCAGTTGCGTGAGCAACATCGCGGCCTGTTTGGAGCCTAGTTCGACAGGCTCGATTCGCCGATAAGACGCGGCAAAAGTGCCCTATTGGGCCCGTCCCCCTACCACCGTAGGGGGGCCGGCGGCTTGAAGCGCCCGAAGGCGGTACGCGATACTTCACCCGCTCCGCCACGCGCCGCTTCACCCGGCACACCCGACCCGCCATGCACACCGCCTCGCGCCGCGATCACGCTGCAGTCAATGCTCTCTGACACCCATGTCCGCGCCTTTGTCGCGCTGCTCGTACTGACGGTGGCCTCGTTGCTGCTGACCCGTTGGCTGCTCAAAGGCACCACACTCTACGAAGCATTTGAGCGCCGGCGCAACTACTGGCTGATGGCGCTGGTCATCACCTTTGGTGTTGAGAATTTCTTTTTGGGCATGACCCTACTCGGGGTTTTGTATTTCTGGGCCGCGCGAAAAGACCCCATGCCCGTTGGCATTTACCTGATGTTCTTGCTCGCGGTACCGCCAGCAACGCAGGACATCAAGGGTTTCGGCAATATCAATCAGCTATTTTCGCTGAACTCCATGCGAATGCTCTCGCTGGCTGTTTTGCTTCCACTGGCCATCCGTTTGATGGCGGAGTCCAAGAAGGCAAAAAAGCCCATGACCCTTGCGCCGCGCTTCACAGACGTTGTTGTGGTTGCGTTGGTCATTTATATCCTGGGCTGCCATACCCCTTTTGAAACCCAAACTCAATTGATGCGCCGTGGTTTCCATCTGGCGGTGGACTTCTTGCTGCCGTATTTTGTTATTTCCCGGTATTTGCGCGACCGCGCTTCGGTCAACGACGCCTTGGGTTCGCTGTTTGTCTGTGGCTTGATCCTTGCGCCCATCGGCATCTTTGAGCACTTCAAAGGCTGGTTGCTCTATGAGACCGTGCACCTGCGGTGGGAAGAGGCCTCTTTCTCGATCTTCTTGATGCGCGACACCGCTCTACGTGCCATGGTCGGTTCCGGCCATGCACTGGTGTTCGGCCACTTTCTGGTTGTTTGCTTTGGCTTGCTAGGCATCTATCGACTCGAGTTCAAGCGCTGGCGGCTGGTCGTGGTTTGGGCGTTACTGAGCCTGGCGCTGTACTCCACGGTCTCGCGCGGCCCCTGGTTGGCGGCGGCCGTGGTGGTTCTGGCCATGGGCTTGTTTACCGGAAAGGTTGCGAAGTTTTATGCCTGGGTGGGAACAAGCGTGTTGGTCGGCACGACTGCTTTAATTTTCTCCCCTTGGGGCGACAAGGTCATCAGCTATTTGCCTTTTGTGGGATCGGTAGACAACAGCAACGTTGACTACCGCCGTCTGCTCGCCGACACCACCTGGACCTTGATACAGCAAAGGCCCCTGTTTGGTAGCGTCAAGACATTGCAGGATATGGAACATCTGCGCCAAGGCCAGGGCATCATCGACTTGGTGAATGTCTACGCAGACTATGCCCTGCACTATGGGCTGATCGGCGCTACGCTGTTTGTTCTGTTCATTGCCAGTGGTTTGCTCTACGGCCTGTCTTTGAGCCTGCGCAGCCGCAAGAAAGACCGCGAGATGTTTTTCATGGCCGGCAACGCGGCAGTGGCTCTTTTTGGCTCTGCGTTCCTGCTGATCGGCATATCCGACTTCCAGTCGGTACCAAGAATCTACACAGCGCTGGTCGCCATCTTGGTGGTGCTCGCGCGGCTGGGGCACCAACCGCGATCACGCATGTCGGCCATCCACGCTTCGTCAGGCGGCCCGGTCGCCGTTCGCTAGCACCAGGTCACGCGCGAACTTCCAACGCTCGACTGTCCCCACATCGACCCAAGGCGTTTGCAGCGCCAGGGCGCCTAAGCGGCCGGCGGTCGCGGCATGGTCCAACAGGGGGCGCAATGCCAGTCTCTCACCGGGCTGCACGCCTGCGAAGCAGTCTTGGCTGAAGAGTCCCAAGCTGGACCAAGTCAAGCGGGGCTCGGTGTCTCGTGTGGCGAGGCCTTGCGCAGTGATGGCGAAATCACCGTCTGGGTGGTGCGTCGCATTCGGCGCCAACCAGAGTCGTGCCAGTTCGCCAGACGCTGCAAACGCAGCACAGTCTGCCTGCGCGAAGTTGAAGCCCGGCACGAAGACGTCGGCTGAAACGACCCAGAAGTGCTGGTCCAGCATCGGCAGCGCACGCGCAATGCCCCCGCCCGTTTCCAAGGCGGCGCCGAAGTCACGCTGCTCAAATGACCAATGCAGGCGCAGTCCGTAACGCGAGCCGTCGCCCAAGACTGCCGGAAATTGATCTTCAAGCCACGCGGTGTTGATGACTACATCGGTCACGCCCGCTTTGGCCAATGCCAGCAAATGCCACTCGATCAAGCGATGCGGGCCGACCTTCAGCAGGGGCTTGGGAACCGTGTCTGTCCAGGGGCGCAAGCGCTCGCCACGGCCTGCAGCCAGCACGATGGCTTGGGCAGGCGGGTGGCCCATCGTCGGTGCGTGCTTGGGTTGGGCTTGGTTCACGGTTGAAATGCGGGTTGCTTAGACCGCCGCCAGTGTAGAGATTCGCCTTTGCGGGCACCCCTTACGCTTCAGCGTCCTTCTGGCCAATCAAGGCCCACAGGAAGCCACCGTTACACTGATTTACCGATTGCCGATTGAGCGCACCTGGACCATGACCGAGCCATCTTCCGCACTTGTTTCTCCCGCACCGTCCCCGCTTGCAAACGCCATTCGCGCGCTGGCCATGGATGCTGTTCAACAAGCCCAATCCGGCCACCCTGGCGCACCCATGGGCATGGCGGAAATGGCAGTAGCGCTGTGGCGCGAGCACCTGAAGCACAACCCGGCCGACCCCACTTGGCCCGACCGCGACCGCTTTGTGCTGAGCAACGGCCACGCGTCGATGTTGATCTATGCCGCGCTGCACCTCAGCGGCTACGACCTCGGCATCGCCGATTTGAAAGCCTTCAGGCAGCTCCACAGCCGCACGCCCGGCCATCCCGAAGTGGGCGTTACGCCCGGTGTCGAAACCACCACCGGCCCGCTGGGCCAGGGCATCAGCAATGCCGTAGGCATGGCCTTGGCCGAAAAGCTGTTGGCGCGCGACTTCAACCGGCCAGGCCACACGGTGGTGGATCACCGCACTTATGCTCTTTTGGGCGACGGCTGCCTGATGGAAGGCATCAGCCACGAAGCCTGCGCCTTGGCCGGGGCCTGGCAGCTCAACAAACTGGTTGCGCTGTATGACGACAACGCCATCTCTATCGACGGGCCTGTCAAACCTTGGTATGTCGATGACGTGCTGCAACGCTTTGAGGCCTATGGCTGGCAAGTGATCGGGCCGGTGGACGGGCACGATGTGCAAGCGGTTTCGGCGGCCTTGGCACAGGCCGGGCAATCGGCCACGCAGCCCACGCTCATCATCTGCAAGACCACCATCGGCAAAGGTTCGCCCAACCGGGGCGGCACATCCAAGGCCCACGGCGAGCCCCTGGGCGGTGAAGAAATCGGCCTGACCCGCCAAGCCCTGGGCTGGCCGTACCCGCCCTTTGAAGTGCCCGATAGCGTGCGCCAGGCTTGGGACCAGCGCGCGCGCGGCGCGGCAGCACAACACAGTTGGCTGACTCGCTTTGATGCCTACCGCCAAGCGCACCCTGAGCTGGCCGCCGAGTTCATGCGCCGCATGAAAGCCGAGTTGCCCACCAACTTTGCGCAGCTGGCGGTCGACGCCGCCGTGGGCGCGCACCAGCAAGCACAGACTGTGGCTTCCCGCAAAGCCAGCCAAATCGTGCTGGAGCGGCTGACCGCCGCAGTGCCTGAGCTGCTGGGCGGCTCTGCCGACCTCACGGGCTCCAACCTCACGCAAACCGCAGCCACGCCGCCCCTGCGCTTCGAAGCCAGCTCTGGCGCACCCAACAACGGTCGTCACATCAACTACGGCGTTCGCGAATTTGGCATGGCCGCCATCATGAACGGTGTGGCGCTGCACGGCGGCTTCATCCCCTACGGCGGCACGTTCTTGACCTTCAGCGACTACAGCCGCAACGCCATTCGCATGGCCGCGCTGATGAAGCTGCGCGTGATTCATGTCTTCACGCATGACTCGATCGGTCTGGGCGAAGACGGCCCCACGCACCAGAGCGTTGAGCACGCCGCCAGCCTGCGCCTCATTCCCAATCTGGACGTTTGGCGGCCGGCCGACACCGCTGAAACTGCCGTCGCCTGGGCTGTCGCCTTGCAAACCAACAACCGGCCCAGCGCGCTCTTGTTGAGCCGGCAAAACCTGCCCTACCTGCCCAAGGCCGGCCTGGAAAACATCAGCCGTGGCGCCTATGTGTTGGCTGAACCCGGAGAGGTCGGCCTCAGCGGCAAAAGGGCGCAGGCCGTGCTGCTGGCCAGTGGCAGTGAAGTTCAGCTCGCCATGCATGCGCAAGCCGCCTTTGCCAAGCAGAAGATTGCTGTGCGAGTGGTCAGCGTGCCCAGCACCACAGTCTTCGACCGGCAAACGGCCAGCTACAAGAGCAGCGTCTTTCCAGAAGGTGTGCCGCGCATCGCCATTGAAGCCGGCGTAACCGACGGCTGGTGGAAGTACGGCTGCGCGGCCGTGATCGGCCTGGACACTTACGGCGAAAGCGCACCGGCCGGCGAGCTCTTCAAGCACTTCCACTTCACCACCGACAACGTTGTCGCCACCGTGGCGAAGGTGCTTAAAACCGCACGCACCAAGCCCAAACGTCGCTAACCAGCAGCCCCCTAGGTGCGCACCGGGGGCCGCGCGCTCCCAGGTGCGGTGACAAAATATCGGGTTTCCACGCGGCGTGGTGGCGTGGACGTAAAGATTTCGCTCGGCGCGCAGCGTCGCCGAGCCCGCTCGTTTCTTGTCATCACTTCATCACTTCTTGAACCTGGAGACGCTTTCTTATGACCATCAAAATCGGTATCAACGGTTTCGGCCGCATCGGGCGCATGGTGTTCCGCGCAGCCATTGCCAACCACCATGACATCCAGATCGTGGGCATCAACGACCTGCTGGAGCCCGACTACCTGGCCTACATGCTGAAGTACGACAGCGTGCATGGCCGCTTCAAGGGTGAGGTTTCGGTGGACGGCAACACCCTCGTCGTCAACGGCAAGAAAATTCGCTTGACCGCCGTGAAGAACCCCACCGAACTGAAGTGGGACGAAGTGCACGCCGACATCGTGGTTGAGTCCACGGGCCTGTTCCTCACCAAAGAAACCGCCCAGGCGCACATCACGGCGGGCGCCAAGAAGGTCGTCATGTCCGCGCCGTCGAAAGACGACACGCCGATGTTTGTCTACGGCGTGAACCACAAAACCTACGCCGGCCAGACCATCATTTCCAACGCCAGTTGCACCACCAACTGCCTGGCCCCGGTGGCCAAGGTACTGAACGACACCTTCGGCATCAAGCGTGGCTTGATGACCACCGTGCACGCTGCCACTGCCACGCAAAAGACGGTTGATGGGCCGAGCAACAAGGACTGGCGCGGCGGGCGCGGCATCCTGGAAAACATCATCCCCAGCAGCACCGGTGCCGCCAAGGCCGTCGGCGTAGTGATTCCGGAACTGAACAAGAAAATCACCGGCATGGCTTTCCGCGTGCCGACGTCTGACGTGTCGGTCGTCGACCTCACGGTGGAGCTGAACAAAGAAGCCAGCTACGAAGACATCTGCAAGGCCATGAAGGCCGCCAGCCAAGGCGCCATGAAAGGCGTGCTGGGTTACACGGAAGACAAAGTGGTCGCCACCGACTTCCGTGGTGAAGTTTGCACCTCGGTGTTCGACGCCGAAGCCGGCATTGCGCTGGACAAGACTTTTGTGAAAGTTGTGGCCTGGTACGACAACGAATGGGGCTACTCCAACAAGGTGTTGGAGATGGTGCGGGTGATCGCCGGCTGATCGCTTGATTGATCTGCTGCTTGATCTGTTGGTTGAGCTTCTGGCTGCTCCATGGGCTGGAAGGTCGAATGAACGTGGGGCTTAAGCGCAGGCTCTTTCGGGCCGATTGATAGGCTTGTAAAGCTGGCCCGTCCACCTGCGCAGCAAGCGGACGCCGGCCTACACTGGCTCTAGAGAACCCTTTGCCCCCATTTTTTGGAGCAACGCTTGCGCCCCGTTCTTCACCTATGTGCTGCTGGCCTCTTGGCCAGCGGGTTGCTGGCAGTCGCTTCGGCCGCCGAACGGGCGCCTGCCGCTCCCCGTTTCCCCACCGAGACAGCCGCGCAGGCGCGCGTCATCGTCACCTTCAAAGCCGACTCCGCCACCGTGCGCCAGCGCCCGCTGTCGGCACGCGCAGGCAAGGCCGAAACCTCGGGTGCAGTTGAGCAGCGAGCGCTGGCCCTGGCCTCTGCGGCGCGCACAGCGCTGACCGGCGGCCGAGCCATCACCGAACGGCGACAGGTCGTCCTCGCTTCGGGCCTGAGTTCCGCCGAATTGGCCCAGCGCCTGGCGGCACACCCGGACATTGAAAGCGTCGCCATCGACAGCCGCAAGCGTGCGGCGCTGGTCCCGAACGATGAGTTTTACGCCAGCCGCGCGGCCAACAACGTGACCCGAACCGGCGGCCCAGCAGCAGGCCAGTGGTATTTGCGCGCGCCGACCAGCGATGTGCGCTCATCCATCAACGCCACGGCGGCCTGGGACCTTTCAACTGGAACCGGGGTCGTCGTTGCCGTGCTGGACACCGGCATCTTCAAAGCGCACCCCGACTTGTCGGGACGGCTTTTGGGTGGTTACGACTTTGTTGGGCCGAGCAAAAGCTCAGGCACCTATGCTGGCAGCGTAGCTGGTACCGGCGACGGTGACGGCTGGGACAGCGACTCGAGCGACCCCGGCGACTGGATCAGCGATGCTGAGGACGCCAGCGGCGAATTCAAAGA
The DNA here is from genome assembly GCA_965249635.1 of Rubrivivax sp. Lineage (GTDB taxonomy): Bacteria > Pseudomonadota > Gammaproteobacteria > Burkholderiales > Burkholderiaceae_C > Rubrivivax. The sequence goes on from OZ252249.1 coordinate 3,793,149, forward strand.
TTGCGGCGCGCAAGACAGCTCTTGGCACGGCACCAAGGTGGCGGCCATTGTGGGCGCGGCCACCAACAACAGCATCGGCATGGCCGGCATTGCACATGGTGCGCAAGTGTTGCCCGTTCGCGTGCTGGGCAAGTGCGGCGGTTGGGATTCCGACATCCAAGCCGGCATGCGCTGGGCCGCAGGCTTGGCCGTTCCGGGCGTGGCGCTGAACCCGAACCCCGCCAAAGTGCTGAACATGAGCCTGGGCAGCGCTGCCACGGCCAACAGTTGCAACGGCTACACGGAAACCATCGCGCAGGTCAACGCGGCCGGTGCGGTGGTGGTGGTTGCCGCTGGCAACGGCAATGGCCTGGCCGTCGGATCGCCAGCCAACTGCCCCGGCGCCATCGCAGTCGGTGGCCTGCGCCACGCTGGCACGAAGGTCGGCTTTTCCGACCTCGGGCCTGAAATTGCGATTTCGGCGCCGGCAGGGAACTGCGTGAACACCACGTCCGGCAGCCCCTGCCTGTACTCGATCTTAACGGCGTCCAACAGCGGAAACACCGTGCCGCTGGTCAGTGGCTCGATCTATACCGACGCCTATGGCACCTACACCGTCGGCACCAGCTTTGCCAGCCCGATGGTGGCTGGCGTCGCTGCGCTGATCATGTCGGCGCGCGTGGGCATCACGCCGGTCGCTGTAAAGACACTGCTGCAAAACTCGGCTCGCGCCTTCCCAAGCAGTGGTGCCGACAACGGGCCAACCGATACGACACCCGTGACCGCATGTGTGGCGCCTAGTGCTACCGAGCAATTGCAGTGCTACTGCTCCACCGCCCTGTGCGGCGCCGGCATGCTGGACGCTGCCGCCGCCGTGAGCGCTGCCGTGCAGGCGCCTATCGCGGCCATCACCGTGTCGCCCAGCAGCCCCACAGCCAACTCGGCAGTGACGCTGTCCAGTGCGGCGTCCACCTTGGCCGCGGGCCGCGTTGCAACCGGCTGGTCTTGGGTGCTCCTGAATGGCGGCGGCATTGTCAGCGGCTTCAGCAGCTCTTCAAGCGCCGCCACAGCGACCTTCACACCCACAGCAGCAGGCAGCGTGACCGTACGTTTGACCGTGACCGACAGCGCTGGCATTTCATCCAGCTCAGATGTCGCTGTAACGGTTGCTGCGGCGCCCGTTGTCACGCCAAGCACCCCAAGCACGCCGACCAGTGACGGCTCGGGCGGCGGTGGCAGCCTGTCCGTGGCTTGGGTGTTGTGCCTGTTGCTGGCGACGCTGCTGCTGGCGCGCCAACGTCAACGTCGCCCACACCAACGCCTCATTCAGCGCCAGCGGGCAATCAGGGCGTCGTAGAGCCCGTGCGCGAGGCCGCTGGCCTTGGCGCGGTAGCGCGGACAGCTTCAGGCCGCAATTGGCGTGCAGCGCGCAGCGGCTCTCGCTCGCTGGCGCCTGGTGGCTCCAGCAAGGGTGACAGCCAGCCTTGCCACCAGGCCAGCGCCAGCACGTTGGCCACCACCAGCGCCAACACCCAGGCTTTCATGCACGGGTCTCCGCGCCCGGCGCGGGCCGAACGCTAACCTCGCCGCTGTGGATGACTGAGCGGCGCCCGTCGGCCGTTATCAGGCGCAAGGCGCCACGCTCATCAACACCTTCCACACGACCTTCCGGGGTGTCGGCCGAGGTGGTGGTGACCCACTGGCCCGCCAACAGGTCGCGCGCGGCAAATCGCTCAGCAAAACCGGCGAAGCCTGAGGCTTCAAAGGTTTGCAGCGCGCGCACCAAGGGCGGCGCCAGCCGGCTCAATACCTGCGGCGCCGTCTGGCCGGCTTGCAGCTCTGCCAGGCTGGCGTAGCCACTGGCCACCGGTCCTATATTTTCAGGCTGCACATTCAGCCCGACGCCAATCACGCACATGCGCCGGCCATGCGCCGGTACCGTCTCGATCAAGATGCCGCCCAGCTTGCGGCCACCCAAGGCCGTGGAAGGGTCCGCCAGCCACAAGTCGTTGGGCCACTTCAAACGCAGGCGCGGCGCGGCGGCACCAACTTCGCCCACGGGGTCCAGCACCTCGGCCAAGGCGACGCCAACGGCCAAGGACAAACCGGACCAATCAACTGGGGCCAGCGGTAGCACCAGTGAAAACGTCAACGAAGAACCCGGCGCCGACAACCACGCCCGGCCCAAGCGGCCCCGGCCCCGGGTTTGATGTTCTGCAACCAGCAAACAAGGTTGGCTGTCGGCCGACCGGCGCCCTTGCGGTTGCGCACCCGCCAGCCGCATGCGGTCCACCAGCGTTGAATTGGTGGACTCCATGCGCGGGGCCACCTCAACGGCCAGGCCCGGCAGCAGCGGCGCCAATGCCGCACGCAGTGCCTGCGCTTGCCAATCAAGCTGCAAACTAGAGACAGCGGTCACCGCAACAACTCCCTGCTTTGCATCGCCGGGCCTTACCGTTTGGGCGACAACATGGTTCCACGGCAACGCGGGCTGCCGCAGCGGCAGGCATATTGTTTTTTGAGTGCTGGCGTGTATCGCTCATCAATGGTCAAACGGTAGTCGTAAAACAGCTCTTCGCCGGCCTTCAAGCGGCGCAGGGTCTTGATCACCACTTTGCCGTCGGTCTCATCACTCTCGCAGTTGGGGTCGCAAGCGTGGTTGATCCAGCGCGAGGCATTGCCACCCACTTTGGCGTCGATGACACGGCCGTCGTCGATGTGGAAGTAGAAGGTGTGGTTGGGGTCTTTGGGGTCGTGCGGGTGGCGGCGCAGCGCCTCGGCCCAGCTGATGATTTCGCCGGTGTACTCGATCACCAATTCGCCAGCCTGCAAAGGCTGCAGCGCAAAAACGCCCTTGCCGTGCACGCCGCTGCGGCGGACCTGGATGCGTCGGCCTGAAGCCACCGGCTTTGTTGCGCGGGGCGCAGGGCGCACCACCACGGCTTTGGATGCTGGTTTCATGTCTTGGGCAATACTTTGGGCAAACCAACAAAAGGTGAGTAGGGCGGCCAGGGCCTACGGCTCAACATTCTAGGCAGCGCCAGCACTTCAAAACCGCAGGCGTTGGTCTGGGGCAGCATGGCGGGTAAGCAAAGTGATACGGCCCGTAACGCGCCAACATGTTTGCAGCGGCCGGCGGGCGCGGCCTCGTCTTTCGGTACATTGAATAGTGGGCGCGCGCGTGTGCGTGCGCGCGAAGCGAATTGTAGGCAGCCCTTGGGGCGGCCCAGAAAAGGCAGAGCGAACTGAACATGAGCAAGACTCTCATCATTGCGGAAAAGCCCAGCGTGGCGCAGGACATCGTGCGCGCACTCACGCCCGTGGCAGGCAAATTCGAGAAAGCCGCTGACCACTTCGAGAGCGATTCGCACATCGTCACCTCGGCCGTGGGCCACTTGGTTGAAATCAAGGCCCCCGAAGAATTCGACGTCAAACGTGGCAAATGGAGTTTTGCCAACTTGCCCGTGGTGCCGCCGCACTTCGACCTGGCGCCCATCGACAAGGCCAAGAGCCGGCTGCTGGCCGTCGTGAAGCTGGTCAAGCGCAAAGATGTGAGCAACATCATCAACGCCTGCGACGCGGGCCGTGAAGGCGAATTGATCTTTCGCTTGATCCTGCAATTTGCTGCCGGCGCCAAGCAGGACATGGGAAAACCCATTCAGCGCTTGTGGCTTCAAAGCATGACACCGCAGGCCATTCGCGACGGCTTCGACAAGTTGCGCAGCGACGCCCAGATGCAAGGCCTGGCCGATGCAGCGCGCAGCCGCAGCGAAGCCGATTGGCTGGTGGGCATCAACGGCACGCGCGCCATGACCGCGTTCAACTCACGCGACGGCGGCTTCTTCCTCACCACCGTAGGCCGAGTGCAGACGCCCACGCTGTCCATCGTTGTGGAGCGCGAAGAAAAGATCCGCAAGCACATTGCTCGTGACTACTGGGAGGTGCGCGCGCACTTTGACGCCGAAGCCGGCACCTACGACGGCAAGTGGTTCGACCCCAAGTGGAAGAAAAACCCCGACGACGCCGAGGCGCGCGCCGACCGCCTCTGGACCGCTGCCGATGCGCAAGCCATCGCCGATGCGTGCAAAGGACAACCGGCCGTCGTCACGGAAGAAGCCAAGCCCACCACTCAAAGCAGCCCGCTGCTGTATGACCTGACCACCTTGCAACGCGAAGCCAACTCGCGCTTTGGCTTCAGCGCCAAAACCACTTTGTCCATCGCCCAAGCCTTGTACGAAAAACACAAGGTCTTGACCTACCCGCGAACCGATTCACGCGCTTTGCCAGAGGACTACCTCAGCACGGTCAAAGAAACTTTCTCGATGCTCGCGACCGAAGACCTGCCGGGCCCGCTGCGCGAGCTGGCGCAGCACGCCCGCAAGGGGCTCAAAGACGGCTACGTCAAGCCGACCAAGCGGGTCTTCGACAACGCCAAGGTGTCGGACCACTTCGCCATCATTCCAACCTTGCAGGCGCCAAAATCGCTGAGCGAGATCGAGCTCAAGCTGTACGACTTGGTGGTCAAGCGCTTCATCGCAGTGTTCTACCCGGCCGCTGAGTTCATGGTCACCACGCGCATCAGCAAGATCAAAGCCGCGGTGGCTGGCGCTGAGCGCGAACACAGCTTTCAGACCAACGGCAAGGTCTTGGTCAACCCCGGCTGGCTGGCGGTGTACGGCAAAGAAGCGCAAGACGAAGACGCCAACCTGGTGCCCGTCAAGGCCGGTGAGGTTGTTCGTGCAGAAAGCATCGACGTCAAAGCGCTGCAGACCAAGCCACCTGCGCGCTATACCGAAGCCACGCTGCTGTCGGCCATGGAAGGCGCGGGCAAACTGATTGACGACGACGAACTGCGCGAAGCCATGGCCGAAAAGGGGCTGGGCACACCGGCCACGCGCGCGCAGGTGATCGAAGGCCTGATCCTCGAAAAATACATGCTGCGGGAAGGCCGCGACTTGATCCCCACGGCCAAGGCTTTCCAGCTGATGACGCTGCTGCGCGGGCTGGACGTGCAAGACCTGACCAAGCCCGAGCTCACGGGCAACTGGGAATTCCAGTTGGCCGAAATGGAACAAGGCCGGCTCAAGCGCGATGTCTTCATGGCGGAAATCGCCAAGATGGCCGAGCGCATCGTCAAGAAAGCCAAAGAGTACGACCGCGACACCATCCCGGGCGACTACGCCACCTTGAAGACACCTTGCCCCCATTGCGGCGGCGTGGTCAAAGAAAACTACCGGCGCTTCACCTGCAATGGCGCGCAAGGTGCCACTGAGGGCTGCGGCTTTTCCATCACCAAGATTCCGGCCGGCCGCGCCTTCGAGACCGCCGAAGTTGAAGCCTTCATTCGCGACCGCAAGATCGGCCCGCTGGAAGGTTTCCGCTCCAAAGCGGGCTGGCCGTTTACCGCAGAAATGAAATTGGTCTTCGACGACGAGATCAAGAACTGGAAGCTCGAATTTGACTTTGGCGAGGACGCCAAACAAGGCGAAGGTGAAGGCGAGCCGGTTGATTTTTCCGGCCAGGCCTCCATGGGGGCTTGCCCAAAATGCAAAGGCCACGTCTACGAACACGGCACCAGCTACGTGTGCCAGCACGCGGTGGGCGCTCCCGTGACCTGCGACTTCAAGACCGGCAAGATCATCTTGCAGCAAGCGGTATCGCCGGCTGAGGTGACACGTTTGCTGGCCACCGGCAAGACGGCGCTGCTCGATGGTTTTGTGTCCAACAAAACCCGGCGCAAATTCAAGGCTTACCTGGCTTATGACAAAAAAGAAGGTAAGGTGGTTTTTGAGTTCGAACCGCGCGCGGCCAAAGCGCCAGCGGCCAAGAAAACCGGCGCCAAGAAAGCCGAGGCTTGACACGCAAGGTTCCAAGCGGCCGGGCACCAGCAACAACACCGGCCGCAAGCGACGGGCCTTGGGCCGCGTGTGTGCTGAGCCGAGGTGCGGGCTGCCGCTTGACGGTGGCTGTGGTGCCACAAGCGCGCCGCACCGGGGCTGACGGTTTTCATGACGGCGCTTTGCGCGTGCGCTTGACCGCTGCGCCGATTGACGGCAAGGCCAACGACGCTTTGGTTGCTTGGCTCAGCGAAACTTTGAGCCTGCCCAAGCGGGCCGTGCGGGTTTTGCACGGCGGCTCATCGCGGCGCAAACAATTGGACATTGACTTGGACGCAGCCACGGCGGTGCAGCGGCTGGCAGCCTGCCTGCCATGAGCAGCGACCTCTACAGTCGTTTGGCGGTGATTTTGTTGACCATCGCCATCGGCGCCGCCTTACAACGTTCCAAGTTCTTGCGCACCGACACGACGCCCGCCGACGAGGAGCCTGCTTTCGCCTTGGCACAACTGGCCACGTACGTGTTGGTGCCGGCTCTGTTGTTTCGCACTATGGCGCGTCTGGATTTGGCCCACATGCCCTGGCCCGTTATCCAAGCCTACTTCGTGCCTGCCATGCTGTGCTGCGGGCTCGTGTACGCCGGCTATCGCTTGAAATTAGTGCACCGTCGCGCGGACGCCATTTCGCATCAAGCAGCCGCCAACCCTGTAGGACCGACAGCACCTGCCGGCCCTGCCACCCGCACCATGTCGGCGATGTACGGCAATGCCGTGCAATTGGGTATTCCTCTGTCCGCCGCCATGTTCGGCGAAGCGGGCCTGGCCATCCACATTGCTTTGGTCAGCCTGCACGGCCTCATTCTGCTCACCTCGCTGACCCTACTGGCCGAATATGAATTGGCACAGTCGCGGACCCGGTCCAGCCTGCTCAGCACCTTGAGCGCCATGACGCGCAACGCCGTGCTTCACCCCGTTGTGCTGCCGGTTTTGCTCGGGCTGGGCTATCAGTTGTTGGCACCGCCCTTGCCAGCGGTGGTCGATCAAGCACTGGCAGGCTTGGGTCAGGCGGTGGTGCCGCTGTGCCTGCTGCTGATCGGCATGAACCTGGCTCACTTCGGACTGAGAAACACGTGGCGACCTGCGGTGCTGCCCGCGCTCTTCAAACTCTTGGTACTGCCCGCCGTGGTGCTGGCCACCGCACACGGCGTCTTCGGCCTGCGCGGCTTGCCGCTGCAAGTGGCGGTGATGATGGCGGCCTTGCCTGCGGGCACCAACGCCCTCATTTTCGCCCAGCGCTACCGCATGTTCCAGGCGGAAGCGACCAGCGCGGTCGTCCTGTCCACCTTGGCTTTCAGCGCCACAGCCTCACTCTGGATCGCGATCCTGGCGCGGGTGTCTTGATGCTCGGGCGCTGAGCGAGACACCGGTGGTGGGTTTTGGGACAATGACACGCATGGACCTCAACAATGTTCCGGCTTATATGGCTCATGTGGGCGCTGCAGCGCGCGCTGCAGCAGCCGCTATGGCCAGGGCCAGCACAGCCGCCAAAGACGCCGCCTTGCGGGCCTTGGCGGAGCATCTGCGCCAGCAGCAAGCCTCGTTAGCCGAGGCCAACCGGCGGGATATCGAAGCTGGCCAGCGCGCCAACATGGCCGCACCCTTGCTCGACCGCCTGAAGCTGACCCCCGCCATCATCGAAACCGTAGCCACCGGTTGCGACCAACTGGCCGCCATGCCCGACCCTGTCGGCGAGATCACGGGCGTGAAGCGTCGACCCAGCGGCATCAGCGTCGGGCAGATGCGCGTGCCGCTGGGTGTATTCGGCATGATTTACGAAAGCCGACCCAACGTCACCATCGAAGCGGCATCTCTGGCCATCAAGAGTGGCAACGCCTGCATCTTGCGCGGTGGCTCCGAAGCGTTTCAGTCGAACCTGGCTCTTTGGCGCCTGGTGCAACAAGCCTTGGCCGATGCCGGCCTGCCGCCCGATGCGGTGCAGCTGGTGCAAACCACCGACCGCGCTGCCGTGGGCGAGATGATCACCATGCCCGAATTTGTGGACGTGATCATTCCGCGCGGCGGCAAAGGGCTGATCGAACGCATCTCCGCTGACGCGCGAGTGCCCGTCATCAAGCACCTGGACGGCAATTGCCACATCTACGTTGACGAAGCGGTCGATTTGGAACTGGCCGTCCAGGTGACCGACAACGCCAAAACGCAGAAATACAGCCCGTGCAATTCGGCGGAATCACTGTTGGTGCACCGCAAAGTGGCGGCGGAGTTCCTACCGCGCATCGGCGCCGTCTTCGCGGCAAAGGGTGTGCAAATGCGCGGCGATGAAGGCGCTTTGGGCTTGCTGCGCGCTGTGCCCAACGCCGAGCTTGCGCTTGCACAAGAAAGCGATTGGTTCGAGGAGTACCTCGCCCCCGTTATCAGCATCAAGCTGGTTGATTCGGTGGAAGCAGCCATTGCGCACATCAACCGCTACGGCTCACACCACACCGACGCCATCCTCACGCGCGACCACATTCACGCGATGCAGTTTCTTCGAGAGGTTGACTCCGCTAGCGTGATGGTCAATGCGAGCACACGCTTCGCAGATGGTTTTGAGTACGGCCTGGGCGCAGAAATCGGCATCAGCACCGACAAATTTCACGCCCGCGGCCCCGTTGGCCTGGAAGGGCTGACTTCCATGAAATGGGTGGTACTGGGCCAGGGTGAAGTTCGGGGCTGAAGCGCCCATGCCGGCCGAGCGGCGCCAGAAGTTGGCCTAGGCGCCAGCCTGACCCACGCGGCCCGCATCGGCCGCAGGAACGGCAGATTTTTGCGCGCTCATGGTCAGCAGGTAGCCAGCGCCAGCGCGCGAAAAGGCGCGCGCAATCCGGCGCGGCACACGCGTCATGACGCCCGGGCCCATGCGGGGACGCTGCCAGCCGTCGAGCAATTGAACCAAGCCAACAAACGCAGTGCCAACTTGAGTCACACCCAGCAAATCCAAGGTGACGTGCTGGCCCTTGGCGCAGGCATCCGCCAGCGCAGAGCGCAGCGGCGCCAAGCCAGGGCCATTCACGGCCGCGCCGCTGAGCTGCAAGACGCAATGCTCACCCGTGCGCTCGGCAATGACGCGCAAGCCCCCAGCCGCGTCATCGGTGTCGCGGTTGAATAACATCCAAGGCAAGGCTTGGGTTAGCAGGTAGTTCAAGAAAACTTTGCCATCGCCCCAGTAGCGGCGCCACAGCGCAGGTTCTTCCTTGATGCGCCACAACCATTCAGCACCCGTACGCTGCATCCAGACAGGCGCGCGTTTGACGGTGCCGGCCGTGAAATTTACAACCGCGCCCAGGTGGCTGATCATCGGCGCGTCCAGTGACGGCCAGTTCTGGCTGATCCAGGCCTGACCTTTGCGGGCACCCAAGGCAACCACAACAAAGTCGGGTTTGGCCGCGTTGATGGGGTCGGTGTATGCGGGCCCACTCATTGATTCAACCGGGCCAAAGCCTGGCGCAGCATGGCCAACCACACGGATCCACGGCTTGCCGGCGCTGTTCAAGCGTTGCGCTGCCAACTCGGCGCTGTTGTCGGCGCCGCCGAAAAAATAAACGGAAACAGGCGGGCCCGGCTCATCTACCAGGCGCTCAAAGACGGTGGAGCCCGTCACGCGATGCCGCAGCGGCGCCCCTAAAAGACGCGCCAACAACACGATAGGCGCGCCATCGGCTGTGCTGATATCGCTATTCACCACCGACATGCGGAACGCTTCATCCGTCATGCTGCCGGAGGCAAAGCTCAAATTGGGCGTGGACAGCAGCGTGCGCACGCGGCGCTCGCACGACGTGCGAATGCGTGCCAGCGCGTCATCCTCGCGCAGCACGTCAAACGGTAGCCCAAAAACACAATGGACGTCCCGGCCGAAGTCTGGCGGTGAACTTCTGACGAAGAAGGGAAAACTGGACATCAAATACGACTCAAGCCGGTAACGACGGCGCAGACGCTGCGCAGCAGGCAGCGCTCTGTCCTCGCTTCGAATATTCGGCACGGACCACGAGCAGCACTTTCAATTGCAAACCCTGAATGCTAAGCGGTGTTTCAGTCGAGGGCTGACATCAGGACCGTCCTCGATTCGGTATCTTGCCACTTGCGTCTCGGTCTCGTTCTGAAGGTACGGGTTGCTTGGGCGCCTATTTCTGGCGTTTCAGTCGATATCGGCGCTTCGCAAGCCAGGGGCCACTTGGTCTTTGTCAGACACGGAAATCGCCACGCCGCCTGGTATAGCGGGCCAATCGATGCCAATCTGCGGGTCGTCCCACCGAATCGCTCGCTCGCAGGCCTTGTTGTAAACATCGGTGGTCTTGTAGAGGAAATGGGTGTTGTCTGCCAATGCGAGAAAACCATGCCCAAAGCCTTCGGGAATCCACATCTGGCGGCGGTTGTCGGCGTTCAGTTCAGTGCCGAACCACTGGCCAAAGGTGCTGGAGTTGCGCCGCAAATCGACTGCAACGTCAAAAGCGGCGCCGCTGACCACACGAACCAATTTGCCTTGCGCGTGCGGCTTGAGTTGGTAGTGCAAGCCGCGCAGTACGCCCGCGCGGCTGCAGGAATGGTTGTCCTGCACAAAGGGGCGCGGGATGGGTTCGCCCAGTTCGCGCAGCGCGGCGTGCCAGCGCGACTCATTGAAAGTCTCCATGAACCAGCCGCGTTCATCGGCAAAAGCTTTGGGCTCGACGATCAGCACGCCCGGCAGGCGGGTCTTGACGAGTTGCATCACCAAGCCTTTTCGTTCAGCACTTGCATCAGGTACTGGCCGTACGCGTTTTTCTTCAGGGGCTGGGCCAGACGTTCCAACTGCTCGGCGCTGATCCAGCCGCGCCGGTAGGCCAGCTCTTCAGGGCAGGCCACTTTGAGCCCCTGGCGGCGTTCCAGTGTGGCGATGAATTGACCGGCGTCCAGCAGGCTGTCGTGCGTGCCGGTGTCGAGCCAGGCGTAGCCGCGCCCCATGATCTCAACCTGAAGCTGGCCCTGCGCCAGATACTGCGCGTTGACGGTGGTGATTTCCAGCTCACCGCGCGCGCTGGGCTTGATGCTGGCGGCAATGTCGCAGACCTGCTCGTCGTAGAAATACAAACCGGTCACCGCGTAGTTGCTCTTCGGCTTGGCCGGCTTTTCTTCAATGCTCAATGCGCGCTGTTGATCGTCGAAAGCGACCACACCATAACGTTCCGGGTCATGCACATGGTAGGCAAAAACCGATGCACCCTCGCCCCGCGCGCTGGCGTTTTCCAACAAGCGCGCCAAGTCGTGGCCATAAAAAATGTTGTCTCCCAGCACCAAGGCACTGGGCGCACCGCCCACAAAGTCGCGCCCCAGGATGAAGGCTTGCGCCAGGCCGTCGGGGCTAGGCTGCACGCAGTAGCGGATGTCCATGCCCCAGGCTGACCCGTCGCCCAGCAGCGCCTCGAAGCGCGGCGTATCTTGCGGCGTGCTGATGACCAGTACCTCGCGGATGCCGGACAGCATCAACGTGGACAGTGGGTAATAAATCATCGGCTTGTCGTACACCGGCAGCAGTTGTTTGCTGATGGCCAAGGTAGCCGGGTGCAGCCGAGTGCCGGCGCCGCCGGCCAGGATGATGCCCTTGCGGGTGCTTGCATCTGTCATGGTGATTTTTTGGTTGGGTGGCGTTCTAGCGCGCCAGAATTTCGTCAAGCATGCGGTCCACACCCACGCGCCAGTGCGGCAATGTCAGCCCAAAAGCGGCTTGGAATTTGTGGGTTGCCAGCCGGCTGTTCAGTGGCCTTGCGGCGGGCGTGGGGTACGCGCTGGACGCAATCGGCAACAGTCCGTTTGGCGGCAACTTCAGTTCGCGGCCACTGGCGCGCGCACGTTCCAGCACATGCTGGGCGTAGCCAAAAAAGCTGGTCTCGCCGCCAGCGACGCAGTGGTAAACGCCGCTCAAACGATGGTCGGCTTTCACGCGCAGCAGGGCGTGCGCGGTGAGGTCGGCCAGCAGTTCGGCCGAAGTGGGCGCACCCACCTGGTCATCAACCACCTTGATCTCCTCGCGTTCCGCAGCCAGGCGCAGCATGGTCTTCGCGAAGTTGCCGCCGCGTGCCGCAAAAACCCAGCTGGTGCGCAGAATCAGGTGCGCGCAGCCGCTGCTTTGCACCAGCTGTTCGCCTTCCAGCTTGGTGCGGCCGTAGGTGGAGAGCGGGCCGGTGGGAGAGTGTTCGTCGCGCCATGCGTTGCCGCTGCCGTCGAAAACATAGTCGGTGCTGTAGTGGACCATCAGCGCGCCCAGCGTTGCAGCCTCCTGCGCCACCACACCGGGCGACAGCGCGTTCAGCGCGCGAGCCACATCGGGTTCCGATTCGGCCTTGTCAACCGCCGTGTGCGCCGCCGAATTGACGATGACATGCGGGCGAACCCGCTGCACCAGCGCCCGCAAAGATTCGGGCTGTGAGAAATCGGCCTTGAGCTCGCCCGGCGAGTCGTAGTCGCAGGCAACCACCTGGCCCAGCGGCGACAACGCGCGCTGCAACTCCCAGCCGACTTGGCCGTTTTTGCCGAGAAGCAAAATGGTGCGGCTCATCGGGCTGCACTCCGGTTCAGTCGCGCGTGCATCAAGTGCATGGCCTTCAATGCAGCCCGCTCAGCGCTGCGCATAGTTGGCGTCCACCCAGTCGCGGTAAGACCCGCTTTGAACTTGCGCCACCCAGTCCGCGTGGTCCAGGTACCACTGCACGGTTTTGCGGATGCCGGAGTCAAAAGTCTCTGCGGGGCGCCAGCCCAGCTCGCGCTCGATCTTGCGCGCGTCAATGGCGTAGCGACGGTCGTGGCCTGGCCGGTCTTTGACGTAAGTGATCAGGCGGCTGTAGCTGCCTTCAGCATGCGGCCGCAGTTCGTCAAGCAGCGCGCAGATGGTTTTGACGATGTCGATGTTGGGTTTTTCGTTCCAGCCACCGATGTTGTAGGTTTCGCCCAGGCGCCCGCGTGCGAGCACAGCGCGAATGGCGCTGCAATGGTCGGTGACGTACAGCCAATCGCGAATCTGCTGGCCGTCGCCGTACACCGGCAGCGGTTTGCCCGCCAGCGCATTGACAATCATCAGCGGGATGAGTTTTTCAGGGAAGTGATAGGGCCCGTAGTTGTTACTGCAATTGGTGGTCAGCACCGGCAGGCCGTAGGTGTGGTGCCAGGCGCGCACCAGGTGGTCGCTGGCGGCCTTGCTTGCCGAATAGGGACTGTTGGGCTCGTACAGGTGCTCTTCGGTGAAGGCCGGTGCGCCGGCGTTCAAGCTGCCATACACCTCGTCGGTGCTGACGTGGTGGAAGCGGAAGGCTGCCTTGTCGGCGTCTCCTAAAGTGCCCCAATAGGCACGGGCAGCTTCCAGCAGCGTGAAGGTGCCGTCGACATTGGTCTTGATGAAGGTGCCGGGGCCGTGAATGCTGCGGTCCACGTGGCTTTCAGCAGCGAAGTGCACCAGCGCGCGCGGCCGATGCTCGGCCAGCAGGCGGTCGATCAGCGCGCGATCGGTGATATCGCCACGCACGAAGATGTGGCGGGCGTCGCCATCCAGCGAACTCAAATTGAGGCGGTTGCCGGCATAGGTGAGCGCATCCAGGTTGACCACCGGCTCGTCGCTGTGGGCCAGCCAATCCAAAACAAAGTTGCTGCCGATAAAGCCAGCCCCACCCGTCACCAAAATCATGTCTTGCGCTCCATACGGCGGCCCATCGACGCGGCCAAGCAGCGGCCAGGGCCGCAAAAATAGCAGGTTGAAATGCTAACCGGGGGCCGATGCCGCACCGCGCGCACCCCACGCTTGAAGTGCGGCGCAAAAACCAGCGTCGGTATCAAGGCGTAACGCGCAACGCCAGTAGCAGTTCCAAAATCAACGCCGACTCAGGCCCGGTCGCGCGCGCTGCACCTCGATCCACTGCGGGCCGGCGAACCAAGGGTCGCCACGCAGATAGGCGGCCAGCATGCCCACACCATCGGCGCCCCAAAACAGGTGGCCGTCGGCAACCGTCGTGGGCACACCGAAAATGCCCAAGGCGATGGCCTGCTCGGTATTGGCCTTCAGCTCTTGCTTGACGGCAGCATCCCCTGGGTCGCGCTGGGGTTGCAGGTGTGCGTGCAGTTCCGCCAAGCGCGCGGGGTCTGCCGCATCGTGGGCACCTTCCCAAACATGCTTGAAGATCGCCTCAACCACCCAGCGGTTGGGCGTACCGCCGGCAGGACAACAGGCCAGGGCCAAGCGCAGCAGGGCCAGCGGGTTGAACGGGTGCTGCGCCGGCACGGCCAGTGCCAGGCCTTGCTGATGCGCGCGCCAGGCCACGTCTTGGTAGGTCCACAGGCGTTTGGGTTCGATTTCTGCTGGCCCCTTCTGGCCCCAATGCGCCAGCAACCCTGCGAACAAAACCGGGCGGTAGTTGACTTGAACATTGAGCCCTTCCAGCGCATCGGGCAACGCGTCAAACGCCAGCCAGGCATAGGGCGAGATAGGGTCGAACCAGAAATCCAGGGTCTTCATGCTTGGGTCGCAATTCGAGGCTGCGCCTTAACGCCTGCGTCACCCAGGCGGGCCTGCCGCTCGGGCAACTCCAGCCAGACAACTTGTTTGTCCCACTCGGCCATTTGGCCCCAAGCCGCAATTTCGTCGATGGTGCGGGCACAGCCTTCACACAGGCCCAGTGCGTCATGCATGCGACACACATTGATACAAGGGCTGGCGAGGCCACTCATGTGTTCGACCGTTTGCTCAGCAGCGCGCGCGCCACATTCGACGCTGGCGGGCGACCAATAACACCAGAGATAAACGCTGCCGCGTCAACCAGTTGGTCCAGGTCGATACCGCAATCGATATCCATACCGCGCAGCATGAAAACGATGTTTTCGGTGGCGACGTTGCCGGTAGCACCTTTGGCGTACGGGCAGCCGCCCAGGCCGCCCACGCTGCTGTCAAAGGTGTGAATACCCAATTGCAAGCAGGCCAGCACATTGCCCAAGGCCTGACCATAGGTGTCGTGAAAATGCCCGCTCACCTCCGCCAGCGGGTAGTGCTTCAACGCGCGTTCCATACCAGCCTGCACACGCCGCGGCGTGCCCACGCCGATGGTGTCGGCCACGCCGCAATGCTGCACGCCAATGGCCTTCATCAACCGCACGACGTGTTCCACCTCGTCAGCCGAGACATCGCCTTGGTAAGGGCACCCGAATGCACATGAAATGGCGCCACGCACCCTGATGCCCTGCGCGCGGGCTGCGGCAACAACAGGGCGAAAGCGTTCGATGCTTTCTTCGATGCTGCAGTTGATGTTGCGTTGGCTGAAAGCCTCAGTGGCGGCTGCAAAGACCACAATCTCATCCGGCCTGTCGGCCTGCGCAGCTTCGAAGCCTTTCATATTGGGCGTGAGGACGGAATAGCGCACGCCCGCTTGCCGATGGATACCGGACATCACCGCGTGGTTGTCGGCCATCTGCGGCACCCACTTGGGGCTGACATAACTGGTGACTTCAATCTCGCGGCACCCCGCCTGCTGCAGGCGGTGCACCAGCTCGATCTTGGCTGCAGTGGGCACCGGTGCCGCTTCGTTTTGGAGCCCGTCGCGCGGCCCGACGTCCACCAAGGTCACGTGACTTGGAAGAGAGTTCATGCCGATTTCTCCAAGCGCAGCAGCGCTGCACCTTCAGCCAATTGATCACCGACGGCGTAGTGCCATTCCGCCACCACGCCGTCATGCGGCGCATGCAAGGTGTGTTCCATTTTCATGGCCTCCATGACTGCAAGGGCCTGCCCCTGCTGTACTTTGTCACCTGGTTTGGCCAAGTAGGACACCACTTTGCCAGGCATAGGCGCCACCAAGCCTCCCGTGGCGCCTGAGGCATCACCAGCCCGCGCGACGGGGTCGACAATCCGCAGCAGCGAATGCCCTTGGCCACCGTAGACGGCCACTCCGTCAGCCGTGGCGTAAACGTTCAGCCGGTGCCGCTCGCCGTCCAGGCCCACTTCAAATTCATCGGCCCCCAGCGGGCGCGTCATCAAGACTTGCCTGCGGCCCTGCAGCTCCAGCAAACAGTCGCCGTCGTGTTGTGTCAAAAGACCAAACGTGTGCTGCTGACCATTCGTCTCGACCAGGCAACTGCGCTGCGCCGCGCCATGCAGACGCCAGCCATCGCGCCGGCTCCAGGGGTCTGCGTCAACGCGCTGTGCGGCCTGGCTTTGTTCGTGCGCAACCAAGCCCGCAACCGCCACGGCCAAAGGCAAGCCGTCTTGCTCAAACAGAACAGCGCGCTCGCGCTCGATGAGCGCCGTGTCCAGGTCGGCCGTCGAAAAGGCGCGTGAGCGCACCACATGACGCAAAAAGGCGACGTTCGTTTGCAAACCGACGATGTGCGTGTCGCGAAGAGCAGCGTCCAAGCGAGCCAGGGCCTGCTGGCGGTCAGCTCCCCAAACGATGAGCTTGGCGATCATCGAGTCGTAGTGCGGGCTGATGGCATCGCCCTCAACAAAACCGGTGTCTACACGCGCCAGGTCGTCGCTGCGCTCGAAGGCGACGTGCTGCGGCCAGCGCGCCACTTTCAAGCTGCCCGTTGCGGGTCGGAAATTGGCGTCCGGGTTTTCAGCGCAGATGCGCGCTTCGATAGCGTGACCACGAATGGCCAATTGGTCTTGCGTCACAGGCAAAGGCTCGCCCTGCGCCACACGCAGTTGCCACTCAACCAAGTCATGGCCCGTGATGGCCTCGGTGACCGGGTGCTCCACCTGCAGCCGCGTATTCATTTCCATGAAATAGAAGCGCAGATCGCCGTCTGGCGTGGGCTCGGCGATGAACTCAACCGTGCCTGCGCCCACATAGCCCACCGCACGGGCCGCTGCGACAGCGGCGGCACCCATCTCGGCGCGGCGCTGCGCGCTCAAGCCGGGGGCCGGCGCTTCTTCCAGGACTTTTTGGTGGCGGCGCTGCACCGAGCAGTCGCGCTCGAAGAGGTAAACGGCGTGGCCGTGGTTGTCGCAGAACACTTGAATTTCGATATGCCGAGGCCGCGTGACGTAGCGCTCCACCAGCACGTGGTCGTCACCGAAGCTGGCCTTGGCCTCGCGCTGGCAACTGGAGAGCGCAGCCGCAAAGTCTTCGGCCTTGTCCACGCGGCGCATGCCCCGGCCACCGCCGCCGGCACTGGCCTTGATCAACACCGGGTAGCCGATGCGCGCGGCGTGCTGCGCCAGCAGCTCGGGCGTGTTGTCCAGGCCGTGATAGCCCGGCACCAGCGGCACACCAGCCTGTTCCATCAAGGCTTTGGCGGCCGCCTTGCTGCCCATGCTGCGAATCGCCGAAGGCGGTGGGCCGATGAAGATGATGCCGGCGTTCAAACACGCCTGGGCAAAGTCGGCGTTCTCCGACAAGAAACCATAGCCCGGGTGAATGGCCTGCGCACCGGTGCGGCGGGCGGCGTCCAAGATCCGTTCCCAGCGCAGGTAGCTGTCTTTCGCGGCCAGGCCACCCAAGGCCACCGCTTCGTCACAGGCCAAAACATGCTGAGCCTGAGCATCGGCATCAGAAAACACAGCCACCGTGCGCACGCCCAAGCGCTGCGCCGTGGCGGCCACGCGGCAGGCAATCTCGCCCCGATTGGCAATCAGGATTTTGGTCAACATCGAAACGTCCCTGCTGAATGGGCCTTTGCAGGGGAACGATGGTAGTGCCTGCAGCCCGCTGCGCACTCGCGGGGCGCGCCTACTGCAGATTCAAGACAAAGGGCCTGCCGTCATGGCCGCCCAGCGCCGCCAGCGACTGCGTAATTCGCGCACCCACCACACCGAAGCGGGCAGGCCCACCAGCAAGGTCATGGCCAGCGCTGCAAGGGTCCAAAAGGGCGAGGTCCAGGCCATCAGCAAAGAGGCCGGCACCAGCACGTCAATGGACAACAAAACGGCTGCCAAGGTGCGCTGCCAGCCGAGCAGGCCGCCCATCGCGCGCACAGCCGCTTTCAGGGCTTGGCCGGCAGCCGCCAGGCCCGCGCCGAAAGGCAATCCCAGCCAACCCCAGGCACCAAAAGCATCCACAAAAAACGCTGCCATTACCACCGCGCCCACAGGCACGCGCAGGCTGGACAACAGCATGTCTTCTTCGTGGCCTTCCAGTGCACGGTTGTCCGCCATGCGCTCGGCCAACGCGAGCACCAAACACACCAGCAGCGCTACATGCGATTGCAGCACTTCGAGCCCGGCAGGCAGACGCAAAAGATCCAAGGTGCCGGCCAAGCCGAGGCAAAGCGCAACCGCAAAGGGCCGAATGCCGCAAGCGAATGCAGCAGCCACAGCCAATGCAAAGAGAGTCCACAGCCCGGAATTCGAAACGATCATCGTGTTTTCTAAAGTAATGCAGGCAGGTGCGATGGGTGCGAAGCAGCGTAACACCGTGTTTGGCCGCCCGTTCAGACCCGGCAGCGCTTGCCACCCCCATGGGCGCCCCAGGTTCCGGGGACTGCGCGCTGCGCTGTCTCACGGCTGTCACGCATCGCCCTCGCCGGCTTCTGCTTCCGCACGCACTCACATCCTGAAAATGCCGAAACGCGGGGTGTCAGGAATGGGTGCGTTCAAGCTGGCCGACAAGCCCAGCGCCAGCACGCGGCGCGTGTGCACGGGGTCAATGATGCCGTCGTCCCACAGGCGCGCTGAGGCGTAATACGGGTGCGCCTGCGCCTCAAACTGCTTGAGGATCGGCTGGCGAAATTGCGCCTCTTCTTCGGCGGACCACGCGCCGCCTTTGGCCTCGATACCGTCGCGCCGCACGGTGGCCAACACGCCCGCCGCCTGCTCGCCGCCCATCACGCTGATGCGCGCGTTGGGCCACATCCACAAAAAGCGCGGAGAAAACGCTCGCCCGCACATGCCGTAGTTGCCCGCACCAAAACTGCCGCCAATGATGACGGTGAACTTGGGCACGGTGGCCGTCGCAACTGCCGTCACCAGCTTGGCGCCGTGTTTTGCAATGCCCTCGTTTTCAGCCCGCTTGCCCACCATGAAGCCGGTGATGTTCTGCAAGAAGACCAAGGGGATGCGGCGCTGGCAGCACAGTTCGATGAAGTGCGCGCCCTTTTGAGCGCTCTCACCAAACAAGATGCCGTTGTTGGCCAGGATGCCCACGGGCATGCCGTCGATGTGCGCGAAGCCGGTGACCAGGGTTGCGCCGAAGCGCGCCTTGAATTCGTCGAACTCGCTGGCATCGACCACGCGCGCAATGATCTCGCGCACGTCAAATAGTTTGCGCGCATCGGTCGGGATGATGCCGTGCAGTTCCGCAGCGTCGTAAAGCGGTTCGCGCGAAGGCTGCAGTCGCAACGGCTGCGGCTTGATGCGATTGAGGTTGGCAACCGCGCGGCGCGCCAAGGCCAGCGCGTGGGCGTCGTTGTCAGCCAGATGGTCGGCCACGCCGGACAAGCGTGTGTGCACGTCGCCGCCGCCCAGTTCTTCAGCGCTGACGACTTCGCCGGTAGCCGCCTTCACCAGCGGTGGGCCGCCGAGAAAGATGGTGCCCTGTTCTTTGACGATGATGGCTTCGTCGCTCATCGCTGGCACGTAGGCACCGCCGGCCGTACACGAGCCCATGACCACGGCGATTTGCGCAATGCCTTGCGCCGACATCTGCGCCTGGTTGTAGAAGATGCGGCCGAAGTGGTCGCGGTCGGGAAATACCTCATCTTGGTTGGGCAGGTTGGCGCCGCCGCTGTCCACGAGGTAAATACAAGGCAAGTTGTTGGCCTGAGCGATCTCTTGCGCACGCAAGTGCTTTTTGACGGTCATGGGGTAGTAAGTGCCGCCCTTGACCGTGGCGTCATTGCAAACGATGAGGCACTCCACGCCGCTCACCCGGCCGATGCCGGTGATCAAACCTGCACCGGGTGCGGCGTCGTTGCCATTGGCCTCTTTGTAGAGGTTCATCGCCGCCAAGGGCGCGATTTCAAGAAAGGGTGTGCCCGGGTCCAGCAGCTGTTCAACGCGGTCGCGCGGCAGCAATTTGCCGCGCGCCAAGTGTTTGGCTCGTGGGCCTGCGCCGCCCCCTTCGCTGATCGCCTGCAGGCGGGCATTCAAATCGTCCACCAGGGCGCGCATCGCCTGCGCCGATTGACGAAACGCTTCGCTGCGCGGGTTCAGCTTGGAAGGGAGGGTCGGCATGCGGTGCGAACTCCTGGACGGGCCTGATTGGTCGTGGTGCGGAAATCAGTGTAGCGACCGCCTACAGCGGCGACGCGGCAATGTTCTGGGTGGCGCTTGTCAGCGGCGCCAGAACTGCGGCGTCAACAACACCAACACACTCAAGAGCTCCAGCCGGCCCAGCAACATCGCCAAGCTGCAGACCCAGGTCTGGAAATCAGTCAAACCTTGGTAGTTACCGGCAGGGCCCACTTCGCCCAAGCCCGGGCCTGTGTTATTGACACAGGCGATCGCAGCGCTGAATGCGGTGACAGGTTCCATACCCGACAGCACCAAGAGCAGCCCCACCGTGGTCAG
The DNA here is from genome assembly GCA_965249635.1 of Rubrivivax sp. Lineage (GTDB taxonomy): Bacteria > Pseudomonadota > Gammaproteobacteria > Burkholderiales > Burkholderiaceae_C > Rubrivivax. The sequence goes on from OZ252249.1 coordinate 3,813,475, forward strand.
CACAAAACCATAGATCAACATGAACGCCAGGACCGACTGCATCACCTGCGCCGACACCACCTGCCCACCCAGGGTCACGGGCACCACGGCGCGCGGATGGACGATGCGGGTCAACTCGCGCAGCGCCTGCTTTTGCAGCAGCAGCGAGCGCACGAGTTTGATACCGCCGCCTGTGCTGCCGGCGCAAGTGGCAAAGCTGCACAACAGCAACATGCACACGGGAACGATCATCGGCCACAGCGCATAGTCCACCGTAGCAAACCCCGTGGTGGTGGCCACTGAAATCACGTTAAAGGCTGCGTGGCGCAGTGACTCCTGAAAGCTCGGATAGACACCTTGCATCGTCAGGTAGACGGCCACGCCCAGAACAGAGGTCACCATCAGAATCGCAAAAGCCCGCGCCTCGGTGTCGGTGAGCAGCACGCGCAGGCTGCGCTTGCGCCACACCAGAAAATAGAGCGAAAAATTGACGCCCGCCACCAGCATAAAAAACACGGCGACCGCTTCAATCAAGGGTGAGTTGAAGGCGCCGAAACTGGCGTCATAGGCCGCAAAACCTCCCAAGCCCATTGTGCTGCAGCCGTGCATGAAGGCGTCTGGCCAGCTCATGCCGGCCCAGCGGTAGGCCAGCACACAAGCCGTCAGGATGCTGAAGTACACCGCCCACAAGCCGCGCGCGGTTTCGGCCATGCGGGGCGTGAGCTTCTGGTCCTTCATGGGGCCGGCAGTTTCAGAATTGAACAGCTGCATGGCGCCCACACCCAGCAAAGGCAGCACCGCGACCACCAAAACAATGATGCCCATGCCCCCGATCAACACCATGAAGCAGCGCCACACATTGATAGCCACCGGCAGCTTCTCGAGGCCCGTCAGCACCGTCGCGCCGGTGGTGGTCAGGGCGCTCATGGCCTCGAAATAGGCATCGGTCACGCTCAAGCCTGGCAGCGCCAGCAAAAGGGGCAGCGCCCCAAAGGCGGGCAGCACAACCCAGGTCGTGGTGACCAGCAGGAAACCATCTCGTGGTTGCAGCTCGCGCCGAAACCGCAGGTTGGCCAGACTCATCACCAGGCCGGTTCCCGCCGTCACCGCCATGGCGATCAGAAACGGCTCTTCGGCAGAGTCGTGATCGGCAACAGCAAAGCCCAGCGGCACGGCCATGAGCAGCGCAAACAGCATGGCCATGCGGCCCACCAGTGCAATGACGGCGAGGAAGCCCATCAGAAGAAGGTGGCACTCACCTGGAAGAGCTTTTCAATGTCTCGCACCATGCGCTTGCGTGGCACGAAGATGATGACGTGGTCGTTGGGCATCACCATGGTGTCGTGGTGGGCCATGATGACCTGGGGCTTGCTACGGCCGTCGGCTTCGCGCCCTTCAGCATCGTGCAGGCCGCGCACGATCGCGCCCACCTGCGCGCCTTTCGGGAAGTTGATTTCTTCAATGCGTCTTCCGGCCATCTTGCAGGTCTTGTGGTCGCCTCTCACGATGGCCTCAAGAGCTTCGGCAGCGCCGCGGCGCAGCGAATGCACCGCTTCCACGTCACCGCGCCGAACATAGGCTAGAAGTTCGCCAATGACCGTCTGGCTGGGCGAAATCGCGATGTCGATCTGCGTGCCTTGCACCAAGTCAGCATAGGCCTTGCGGTTGATGACGGCCAACACCCGCTTGGCGCCCAGGCGCTTGGCCAACAGGCAACTCATGATGTTGTCTTCGTCATCGCTGGTCAGCGCGAGGAAGAGGTCCATGTCCTCGACGTTTTCATCGCCCAGCAAGTCCTCGTCCGTGGTGTCGCCGTTCAGGACCAGAACCTCGCTGGGAAGCTGGGTGACCAAATACTCACAGCGCTGACGGTTGGTTTCGATGATCTTGAGCTGGTAGTCGGCGCCAATCTCACGCGCCAGGCGCAGGCCGACTTTGCCGCCGCCGGCCACCATGATGCGGCGCACTGGACGATCTTTGGTGCGCAAGGCACCCAGCACCGTGCGGATGTCCTCCGTGGCGGCCAAGACAAACACTTCGTCGCCGGGCTCGATGCGCGTGACGCCGCTCAGTTCGGTCAGCGGCGCGTCTTGCCGGTAGATGGCCACGATGCGCATATCCACCCCAGGCACCAGCTTGGGAATTTCAGACAGGCTGTGCTGCACGAGGGGCCCGCCGGTGACAGCGCGAACCGCAATCAAACTCACCAGGCCATGGGCGAATTCCAGGACCTGCAGCGCTTCCGGATATTCAATGAGCTTGCGGACATACGCCGTGACGGTCTGCTCCGGGCAAATGACCTGGTCCACCGCAAAGCCCGACTTACCCAGCAACTCAGCGCCGTTTTCGAACTCCGGGCTGCGCAGGCGCGCGATGGTGGTGGGCACATTGAAGACTTCATGCGCCACTTTGCAAGCCACGAGATTGGTTTCGTCGTTGGGTGCGCAGGCGATGAGCATGTCGGCGTCCCGGATGCCGGCCTCGGCCAGCACGCTGGGCTGGATGGCGTTGCCGACCACCCCACGCAGGTCCAGCCGTTCTTGCAGCTGGCGCAAACGCACCGGGTCGGTGTCGATCAGCGTGATGTCGTTCTTTTCAGAAAGCAGGCTCTCGGCCACGCTTTCACCCACGCGGCCAGCGCCGATGATCACGATATTCATAGGTCAGGAGGCTGAACTGAGGAAGGCCGAGTGCAATGCGCGGGCAGTCGTGGTCCCGCGTCAAGTTTCGAGCATGGTAAGTGCTTGCGGGTACAGCTTGGCCAGCGCACCCAGCAACAGCTCGCGCAGCAAGGGTTGCAGCACGGCCTCCAGGCGCTCGGCTTCACCTTGCGCTTCCAGTTTGTCGCTGCGGGTGGCCCAAAGGGCTGCCAGTTGGGGTTGCTTGCTGGCTAAGAGCTCCGCAGTCAAGTCGCGCCAATGGAGCGGCACTTCGCCTTGTTCCCACTGGCCACGGCCGCGCCCAAAGTGCGCGACCGCCAGGTAGCGCAGCAAGGCCGCCTGCACGATGGGCGTCATGGCCGCGGCGTTCCAGCCCACCCAGGCCGGACCACCGCCACGCATCACATTGATGCCGCGCGCCAAGCCTGCAGCGCCCAGGGCGCCCAACAGGCCGCCTGCCAGCATGCCACCGCCCAGGGTCAAGCCACCACTGATGACGTCGGCTTTCAGGCCCGCCATGGCGCCAGTCACCACGCCGCCCCAAACCGCTGCTCGGCTCTCGTCGACACGGTCGCCCAACTGAATTTGCTGCGCCACGCGTTGCAGCACTTCGCTTTGGGCCTGGCCGCTCAGACCATGCAAGGCAATGAGCTCGCCCGTGCCCCGCCTGACGTCTTCATCGAGACGCGCGACTAGCGCGCGTTGCGCCACTTCGGCGGCACTGTCGCCGTCTGCGGGGCCGTTGGTGGCAGCGGCGCCGGCGGCCGCTGGTCCTGGGTTGGCTTGCCCTGGGCGGTCGCCGCCCAGCCAGCGGCCCACACGCGACGAGAGTTGCTTGACCGAACCTGCCAAGCCGTGCGGCCCGTCCAGCGCCACGCGCGTAGCGGCCGCTTGCGCCACCGTTTGCGCCAGCGATTGAACCGCCTTGTCAAAGGTGGCCGTGTGTCGCGCCATCCAAGCTTGCTTCAAACGCACCGCTGCGGCTTGCTGGACCGGTGGCAGTACGTTGGTCACGGCTTGCAGCAAGGTGAGTTCTTGCACCCAGCAGCGCGCAAAAGCGTCCAAGGGCAAAACCTGGTGCACCTGCTTGCGGTCACGCAAATGGCTTTGCCAACGCTGCACGTCCACGGCCTCTTCTGCGGGCGTGCGCTGAACACCGAGCTGGTTCAGCAGCACGATGACGGGTTTGTCCATCCAGGCCAGCAATTGCATTTCCGGCTCGACGTAGCTGGCGGCCTGCGGGCTTTCGGCGGCATTGACCAAGTAAAGCACGACATCAGACTGCTCACGCACATGGCGCAGCGCCTGCTGGTTGGCCCAGAAGGGACGGTCGCGCCAGCGGTCCCACACCTGGCTGAGAAACCAGCCCATGGGCGAGCCGTCGCGCCGCAGGCGCTGCACCAGGCGCACGGTGTCACCGAAACCCGGCGTATCCCATAAGCGCAGCTCGTCGCCTTCGTCGGTGCGCAACAGCAGGTGGTCTTCAGCCCACTCGGTGACATGGGGCGCATCGCGCACCTCGCCGATATCGCGCTGCAGCAGCGTGCGTGCCAGTGTGGTTTTGCCAGCGTTGGTGTGCGATATCAGACTCATCGCCACGCGCCCGCCTAAGGCTTGATGCGCGAGGCCGGGCGTGGCATCGCCGGCTTGTTCCAAGCGGTCTGGCCCGTCGCTCACAGCGCCAAAGCCTGCTGCAGGGCGGCCTGGCTCTCGGGCTGCTCGGGCTGGTCCAGGTTGACGATAGCGGCGCGCAGGCTGTGCTGCTGCGCAAAGTTTTGCCAGGCTTCACGCCGCTCTTGCAGCCGCCCCGGCAGGCTGCCAAAGCGAAGGCGGTAGGCCGCTTCATCCACCAGCAGCAGCGTCGGCGAAGCCGGTTGTGCCGTGCTCAGGGCACGCAGCAGGCGGCCATGGTGTTCGTCTTCGGGCGTGGCACCCAAGTCGACCAGCGCCGCGCGCAACACGGCAGCGGCGCTGCCTGCGCGCGCAGCCGCAGCGTCTTCGTCGCCAATGGCCGTGAGGTCGGCAATCTTGACCACCAGGTCTTCGCCCAGTTCGCTGGCAAGCAATTCGCGCAGGCCCAGTGCCGCTTGCGCGCCAGGCAATTGAGCATAGGGCAGCACCTGCACCAAAGGCGCAGCACCTCCGGGGTGCCAACGTGCGAAGCGCGTCAAGGCTTCGACCTGGATGGGCAGGCTCATGCGCAAGGACTGTGCAAACGACCGCGTCAAGGCCGAAACCGCCAACAGAACTCGCGGCGCGACCACAAACAACAGCAGCGTGGCCGCAAACAAGTGAATCCACAACCCGGCCGGCGCGCTGGGGTCCGGTGTCGTGGGTGTCAAGCGCATCACCTCAATCGTTGCTGCATCGGGCAGCGCCAGGCCCGAAACGGCACTGGCCGGGGCCAGCAGCACGCCCAAGATGGCGTTCACCATGGCGCCGTCCAAAAACGTGCTCTGCCACGCCGCGCGAAAGTCAAACACCAGGCCGCGCAGGTAGAGCCCACTGACCATGCCCAGGCCCAGCGCCGCAGCGGCCGCATGCACCACCGCCGCCGTGCGGCTGGCCGTCAAGGCCGCGCTGCGTTCTGACCAACGGGTGGCCGCCTGGCGCAGGGGGCCGGTGCCCACGCCACGCTCCCACCACGAAGCCAACAGACGGCGAAACCAGCCGGTGGTGTCCACCGAACCGCGCAAGGCGTTCAGCGCCAGCACGGCATAAATTGCCACGTTCCAGGCCACGATGGCCCACAGTGTGGGTGCCAGCAGATCAATATAGCGGCCGCGGCCGATGAGGTCGGCTGTCAGCCCCAAGGCATAACCCACCACCACAGCGGCGAACATCCACGACCAGCGCCAGCCTGAGCGTGCCAGCCAGTTGCGCACCGCCGGGTCACGCGGACGCAAGCGTTCCAGCGCGTGGTGAGCGCGCTCCACGGCCCAGCGCTCAGGCTTGGCGCCTGCGGGCACCGTCTGAGCGGTCAAGCGCGTGGCCCAGCGGCCGTCTTCGCGCGTCCACAGGGGACTGTCCGCAGCGTCGAAGGCTTCAACCAGCGTGACGCGGCGGGCGTCGGTTTCATTCACGGCATGAACCTCCTGTCCTCACCACCGTTGTTCTCACTCGCTTCTTCAGGCCGGGCGAAATGTAACGCGAGCGGGCTGCGATGTCTGCAGCCTGGAAATCAAGGCTTCAGGTTAGGCCGCGCGCGATAAGTATCTTTTGCACCTCGCTGGTGCCTTCGTAGATTTGACACACCCGCACATCGCGATAAATGCGCTCAACCGGAAAGTCGCTCACATAACCATAACCGCCATGCACCTGGATGGCGTCTGAACACACCCGCTCGGCCATTTCACTGGCAAACAGCTTGGCCATTGCAGCCTCTTTCAAGCAAGGCTTGCCAGCGTCTTTCAGTGCCGCTGCGTGGTGGATCAACTGCCGCGCCGCCTCAATTTGCGTGGCCATGTCGGACAGTTTGAATTGCACCGCTTGGTGGTTGAAGATGGCCGTGCCAAATGCCTGACGTTCATGTGCATATGACAGTGCGGCCTCAAACGCCGCACGTGCCATGCCCACCGCCTGGCTGGCAATGCCGATGCGCCCACCCTCCAAGCCCGACAGGGCAATCTTCAAACCCATGCCTTCGTCGGCCAAGCGGTTGGCTGCGGGCACGCGGCAGTTTTCAAAGCGAATCTGCGCGGTGTCGCTGCTGTGCTGGCCCATCTTGTCTTCCAGCCGCGCAACCTCATAACCCGGCGTTTGCGTGGGCACCAAAAAGGCGCTGATACCTTTTTTGCCAGCTGCTTTGTCGGTGACCGCCATCACGATGGCCACATCACCGTGCTGGCCGCTGGTGATGAACTGCTTGACGCCGTCCAGGACATAGTGGTCACCCGACGCATCGGTGACACGCCGCGCCGTGGTGCGCAAGCCACCGGCCTCAGAGCCCACATGCGGCTCGGTTAGGCAGAAGGCGCCTAGCATCTCACCACGCGCCAGTGGCACCAAAAAGCGGCGCTTCTGATCGTCATTGCCAAACGCCATCAGGATGCTGCACACCGGGCAGTTGTTGACGCTGATGACCGTGCTGGTACCACCGTCACCCGCAGCAACTTCTTCCAGGATGACGGCCAGGGCCAGATAGTCCAGGCCTGCACCACCCCAAGCTTCGGGCACCGCCACACCATAACAGCCCAGGGCTGCCAAGCCACGCAGGGCCGCTGCCGGGAAGTGGTGCTTCTTGTCCCACTCGGCCGAGTGCGGCGCGATCTCGGCGCGCACAAAGGTGCGCACCGCGTCTTGAACAGCCAGGTGGTCTTCACTCAGCAGCATGGCTCTTCATCTCCGAAAGTTTTTCTTGATGCGCTACGGCCAACAGCACTTTGGGGCCGTTTGCGGTCTTGATAAGTTGGTAGCCTGTGCGGAACCGCTGCAGCAGTCTGCCGTCGCGCCGTCGCAAGGTCCAGCGCACATGCGCGAAAGCGTGCGCGGGGCCCATGGCGACGTGAGCTTCAAGCTCGAAGTCGGCGCGGCCGTAGTCGGATTTGCGGTACAGCTCGCACAGCGCCCGATGGTTGGCGCGCATGGGCGCGTCGTCAGGCCACCAGGTCAAACGCGCCACAAGGTCGCTTGATTCAGACGCGACACCGCTCGCCACCGGGCAGTCTGTGATGCCGCTGCTGCTGTGCCACAAGTTGGCTACCGCGTCGCCGTCCAGGCGGTTGAAAGCGTCGCGGTATTGGTCAAAGAAGGTTTGAGTTTCGGTCAAGCTCATGCTGCTCACCAGGCTAAAAGTTGGCCGTCATGGTTGAGGAACGTGCCGTTGTCGGCCGGCTTCAGCGCGGCCAGCGTGCGGCGCATGTCGGCCACGCTGGTGCGCACGTCCAGGTCCGCGCCGCTACCGCCCATGTCGGTTTGCACCCAGCCCGGGTGAAGGGCCACGCACACGGCTTTGCCAGCCAACACCAGTGACGCATCTTTCAGCACCGAGTTCAAGGCCGCTTTACTCGCGCGGTAGAGCCAGCCGGAGGTGGCTGCACGAAGACCCATGGAGCCCATGCGCGATGAGATGACTGCCAAGGTCGCGCCCGGCGCCAGCGCGTCCACCACCTGGGGAAGCACGCGCATGGCGCCCAATACATTGGTGTGCATCACGGCGTCGAAGTCGGCTTGCACGGGCGGCTCCAAACTTTGGCTGCGGGGGCCGTAGATGCCCGCACAAAGCACCACCGTGTCAAAGGCTTCACCGTCGATGGGCCAAGCCAAGGCCGATGACGCAGCCGCATCGGCCACATCCAGACGCAAGGCCTTGGCACCCAAAGCTTCGATTCGTGTCAAGCCAGGCTCGTCACGTGCGGTGGCGGTGACGGTAGCGCCCGCTTCGCGGTACTGGCGCACAAACTCCAGGCCGATGCCGCGCGAAGCGCCAACGATCAAGACCTTGCTCATGCCGACACCGGCTTTTCGCGCGACAGGTGCGGCGTCCGCCTGGCCATCACATCATCTCAATCGCTAGCGCTGTTGCCTCGCCGCCGCCGATGCACAGTGACGCCATGCCGCGCTTCAATCCCCGCTGGCGCAAGGCACCCAACAGCGTGACCACGATGCGCGCACCGCTGGCGCCAATGGGGTGGCCCAGCGCGCAGGCGCCACCGTGCACGTTGACGATCTCGTGCGGCAGTTTGAACTCAGCCATGGCGGCCATGGTCACTGCGGCGAAGGCCTCGTTCACCTCCCACAGGTCCACCTGATCGGCGCGCCAGCCCGCTCTTTTCAGCGCCTTTTCGATCGCGCCTGCTGGCGCGGTGGAAAACCACTCGGGCGCCTGCGCGTGCACGGCGTGGCTGACGATGCGCGCCAGTGGCTTCAGGCCCATGCGCACCGCAGCGCTCTTGCGCATAAGCACCAGCGCGGCGGCACCGTCGCTGATGCTGCTGGCATTGGCCGCCGTGATGGTGCCGTCCTTCTTGAAGGCCGGCTTCAACGACGGAATCTTGTCCAGTTTGGCCTTGAAGGGCTGCTCGTCCCACTTCAGCACCGTGTCGCCTGCCTTGCCGGGCAGCGTGACTGGGGCCATTTCCCAATCGAAGGCGCCGCTCTCGTTGGCGGCCTTGGCCCGTGTGGTGCTGGTGATGGCGTACTGGTCCTGTGCCTCGCGCGTGAAGCCGTACTTGGCCACACAACTTTCGGCAAATACGCCCATGGCTTTACCTCGTTCATAGGCATCTTCGAGGCCGTCCATGGCCATGTGGTCAAAGATTTGTGCGTGGCCGTACTTGACGCCCTTGCGCGCAAACATCAGGTGCGGCGCGTTGGTCATGCTTTCCATGCCGCCGGCCACCACTACCTCGGCCGTGCCCGCCAAGAGCATGTCGTGGCCAAACATCATGGCGCGCATGCCGCTGCCGCACATCTTGCTCAGCGTCACCGCGCCGGCAGACTGCGGCAAGCCCGCTTTCAGCGCCGCTTGCCGTGCCGGAGCCTGCCCCTGGCCCGCCATCAGGCAGTTGCCCATCAGCACTTCGTCCACGGCATCGGTCGGCACACCGGCGCGTTGCACAGCGGCCTTGATGGCCACCGCACCCAGCTCCCAGGCGGCCAGGTTGGCGAAGTCGCCCAACAAGCCGCCAATGGGCGTGCGGGCAGCGGACACGATGACGATGGGGTCTGGGCTGGTGTGTGGCATGTGGGCTCCGAGCAAGGGTCGCAAATCAAACCCAATGATGCCAGCAAGGTGGGCAGGCCTTGGCGGCACTCGTTACAGTGCAGCTCAAGGACACCAGCATCGCCACAAGCAGCGTTTGTGAACAGGAGATTGATGATGAGCCCTCCCGCCGCCCAAGACATTCGCCCGCTGCTGCAGGGGGTCGCCGTCATGCCCATCATCACCTTGCACGAGCGGTCGGCCGCCGTCGGCTTGGCTCGTGCTTTGGTAGCCGGGGGTATTCGGGTTTTTGAGATCGTGCTGCGCACGCCCGACGCGCTGCACGGCATCAGCGACATTCGCCAGCAGGTGCCCGAAGCCACTGTGGGCGCAGGCACTTTGATAACCGGCGCCGATATGGCGCGTGCGGTAGATGCTGGCGCGCAATTTGGCGTGACACCTGGCTTGAGCAACGAACTGGCGCTGGCTTCCCTGGAAAAGCGCCTGCCGATGTTGCCCGGCACGTGGACGGCCAGTGAGGTGATGCACGCGCTTTCCTTTGGCTTCAGCACCGTCAAACTGTTCCCCGCACATGGCTTGGCGGGTGCCGCGCAAATTGAGCAGCTGCAAGCCGTCTTCGCAGCCGTGCGCTTTTGCCCAACGGGCGGCATCAAGCCCGAACACATCCCGCGCTATCTCTCGCTCAAAGGCTGCATGGCGGTGGGCGGCAGTTGGGTGACGCCGGCTGAACTGGTTGCCGCACGCGACTGGGCCGGCATCACAGCCTTGGCGCGTCAAGCCACTGCATTTGCGGCGCAGCGCGCGGCTCAAGCGACAACGGGTGCGGCTTGAGCCGCCGCGCAACCAAGCCCAAACGCGCCATCGCCGTTGGCGCCATTTGCGCCACGCACATCTACCGGGTAGACAACATTCCGCCGCCTCCAGCCAAGGTGCTGGCGCAGCAGATGGTGCAGGTGATCGACGGCATGGCCTTATCCGCAGCCTGCGCGTTTGCACGCCTGGGCGGTGCAGCAGCCATCTGGGCGCGCTGTGGCGACGATGCACAAGGCTTGGCCACGCGTGAATCGCTGCGCGCTGAAGGCATCGACATTGAAGGCTTGCGCGTGGTGCCCGGCTCTGCTTCGTCGCAAGCAGCCGTGATCGTGGACGGCCGTGGTGAGCGGCTGGTGGTCCCCTTCCACGACCCCGCCGTGGACCGTTCGCCCGCATGGCTGCCCTTGGACCGTTTGGCCAGCGCCGACATCGTGCTGTGCGATGTGCGCTGGCTTGAAGGCGCGGCAGCCACGCTGCATGCCGCGCGGCAAGCCGGTGTTCCGGGCATGCTGGACGGCGACACCGCACCGCAGGAGGTCCTTGAAACGCTGGTGCCGCTGGCTTCACACGCCGTTTTTTCCGATGCCGGCTTGTTGGCCTTTACCGGTGCGCCCACTGTTGAAGAAGGATTGCGTTTTGTGGCCTCAAAACATGCGGGGCACATCGGCGCCACCTGTGGTGCCGAAGGCTACGCCTGGATTGAAGACCAGCGTGTGCACCGTGTACCTGCTCCGCGAGTGAAGGTCATCGACACGCTCGCTGCAGGCGACGTTTTTCATGGTGCCTTCGCGCTGGCGCTGCTTGAAGGCCAACGCATCGCACAGGCTGCGTACTTTGCTTGTTGCGCTGCTTCTCTGAAGTGCACCCGGTTTGGCGGGCGCTTGGGTTGCCCATCGCGCGCGGCGCTGGATGCCTTTCAGGCCAGCAGCCCTATCGCAAACCACCGTTGACGCACCTTGCGCCCGAAGGTAGAACCTGCGGCCACCGGCATTCAATTCGACACATTTTTCAAAGGCAGGAGACAAGACATGACGACGCGAAACAACCGCAGAGCGCTGATGGGCGGCCTGGCCGCAGCAGGGCTGACTTCCCTGGTGCCCACCGCAGCGCGCGCGCAAGCCGCCTGGCCCAGCCGGCCTGTCACCCTGGTTTGCCCTTGGGGAGCAGGCGGCGGGACCGATGCCACGGCGCGCATCGTTGCTGCCATTCTTGAGAAGAACCTGGGCCAGCCCTTCAACGTGGTCAACCGCACCGGCGGCTCGGGCGTCGTGGGCCATTCGGCCATCGCTTTGGCGCCGGCTGATGGTTACACCATCGGCATGATCACGGTGGAGATCACCATGATGCATCACCAGGGCCTGACCGAACTGAACCCCACCAGCTACACGCCGCTGGCCCTGATGAATGTCGACCCGCCCGGCGTGCAGGTGAATGCCAATTCGCCGTACAAAACCGTCAAGTCACTGGCCGATGCCATCAAGGCTGCGCCTGCTGGCAAGTTCAAGGCCTCGGGCACCGGCCAAGGCGGCATCTGGCACTTGGCCCTGATCGGCTGGCTGCAGGCCATGGGCTTGGCGCCCAACCATGTGGCCTGGGTGCCGTCCAACGGCGCAGCGCCGGCCATGCAAGACCTGGCCGCAGGCGGCATCGACATCGTGACCTGCTCCGTGCCCGAAGCCAAAGCCATGATCGACGCCGGCAAAGCTGTCAGCCTGGCCGTCATGGCGCCTCAGCGCAACCCGCAGTTCAAAGATGTGCCCACACTCAACGAAGCTCTGGGCATCAACTACTCCGTTGGCGCATGGCGTGGCATTGCCGCACCCAAGAACTTGCCGCCCGCGATTGGTAGCAAGCTGACCGCCGAGCTGAAAAAGGCCTACGACTCGGCTGAATTTCAAGACTTCATGAAGAACCGGGGTTTTGGCACGACCTGGGCGGACCCCGCTGGTTTTACGTCCTTCATGGCCGCAGGCGACAAAGCCATGGGTGTAGCGATGAACGCTGCGGGCCTGGCGAAAAAGACCTGAAGCGTCCTCATGCGTTTCCACGACACCTTGCTGGGCCTCATCTTGATGGCCCTGGCAGCCGCGTTTTTTGCCTACACAAAAACCTTTCCTGACTTTCCCGGGCAGCGCTACGGGCCGAGCCTGTTTCCGCAGTTGATTGCGGCAGGCGTCTTTTGTTGTGGGCTGGTCATTGCCTTCAGCGGCCGGCGCTCGCGGGCGCCATGGCTTTCCGTGAGTGAAGCCCTGCGCGGGCGGCGCTTGGTCACCTTCTTGGCTTTGCCACTGGGTGTCGTTTTTTATCTGTTGGTGGCAGAGACCGTCGGCTTCTTCCCGACTGCGGCGCTGTTGGTCGGTGCGCTGGCCTGGTGGATGGGCGCTCGGCTTTGGGGCGCGGTGGCGATGGGCTTGCTCAGCGCTGGCGGCATTCAATGGTTCTTCGGCACCATCATGCGCGTGCCGCTGCCCAGGGGCTGGTTCATGAACATGATTTCAGGCGGCTGAGATGAGCAGCGTCGCGCTTTCCGCCGCCTTCGGGCTGGTTTTTGACCCATTTGTGTTGATGGTCATCGGCCTGTCCGCCGTGTTTGGTCTGTTCGTGGGCGCCATACCGGGCCTGACTGCCACCATGGCCACTGCGCTGCTGGTGCCCATCACCTTTTTCATGCCGCCCGTGCCGGCACTGGGCGCCATCGTCACGGCCACCACCATGGCCATCTTTGCTGGCGACATACCGGGCGCCATGCTGCGCATGCCCGGCACACCTGCTTCGGCGGCCTATGCGGATGAAAGTTATGCCATGGCGCGCAAAGGCCTGCTGGAACTGAACCTGGGCGTCAACTTGGTGTTCTCGGTGGCTGGTGGCTTGGTAGGTGTGGCCTTTTTGATTCTGGCGGCGCCCTTGCTGGCCGAGGCCGCCATCAACTTTTCCTCGTTCGAGTATTTCTGGCTGGCCTGCCTTGGCCTGAGTTGTGCCACGCTCATTTCAAGCGGCCCGCGCGTCAAAGCCATCTTGTCCATGCTCTTGGGGCTAGCCATTGGCTGTGTGGGCATCGACCCGGTTGCCGGCTACCCCCGGTTTACCTTTGGCAATGTCGACCTGATGTCGGGCATCAGTTTCATCCCCACGATGATTGGCGCGTTTGCCATTTCCGAGCTGCTGCGCAACGCCATCGACAGCGGCACGGGTGCCGAGATGGTGCAGCAAAAAGTCGGTTCCTTGTTTCGTGGCATGGGCGAGGTAACGCGCCGCTACTGGCGCAATTTCATTCGGGGTTCGCTGCTGGGCACGGCCATTGGCGCACTGCCGGGGGCCGGCGCCGACATCGCCGCCTGGGTTTCCTATGCGATGGCCAAACGCTTGTCAAAGGAACCTGAAAAGTTCGGTACGGGCCACGTGGAAGGCGTTGTGGAATCCACTTCGTCCAACAACGCAGCAGTGGGTGGCGCTTGGGTGCCTGCGCTGGTTTTTGGCATTCCGGGTGACTCCATCACCGCCATCGTCATTGGCGTGCTCTACATGAAGGGCATGAACCCCGGGCCCACCGTTTTCTTGCAAAACCCGCAGTTCATCTACGCCGTGTTCTTGATTTTCATACTGGCCAATCTGTTGATGTTGCCGCTGGGTTGGGCCGCTATCAAAGGTGCCGCCCACCTGTTGCGCGTGCCGCGCAATCTGCTGCTGCCAGTAATTTTGTTGTTCTGCATCGTGGGCTCATTCGCCATCACCAACAGCCCTTACGGCATCTTGGTCATGCTTTGTTTTGGCTTGATCGGTTGGTTGATGGAAGAAAACGGCATCCCGGTGGCGCCGCTGGTGCTGGGCATCGTGCTGGGCGAGCTGCTGGAGCAAAGTTTCATGACCTCGATGATCAAGGCCGACGGCGACTTCAGCGTCTTTTTCACGCGGCCCATCGCTGGTGTGTTGGGTGCACTCACTTTGGTCGTATGGGGCTGGATCGCCTTTCAAGGCTTGCGGCGCCTGACCGCAAGCACAGCACCCGCAGTGTCGGTCTGAGCTGGTGGCGTTGCGCAGGCGCCACGAGACAGGGCAAGCAGCGCTGGCGCGACACCGATTGCGTCAAGCTCCGTTGGCACTTGGGCGTTCGCGGTTTTTGGTGCGGGTAGCATTCGCAGCACTGCACCGCCTAGTTCCCACGATATGAAACACAAGCCGCGCGCCCGGAGCGCCCGATGAGCGCCTTCAACAACGAAACGGTGCTCACTGTGCACCACTGGACAGAGCGTCTGTTCAGCTTCACCACCACGCGCGACCCTTCGCTGCGCTTTCTCAACGGCCACTTCACGATGATTGGCCTGCGGGTGGATGGCAAGCCGCTGCTGCGGGCTTACAGCGTGGCCAGCGCCAACTACGAAGAACATCTGGAATTCTTGAGCATCAAGGTTCAGGACGGCCCTTTGACATCGCGGCTGCAACACATCCAACCGGGCGACAAGATCCTGGTCGGGCGCAAGCCCACCGGCACGCTGGTGGTGGACTACCTCAAGCCAGGTAAACGGCTTTATTTGCTGGCCACGGGCACTGGTCTGGCACCGTTTTTGTCCATCGTGCGCGACCCTGAGGTCTATGAGCGCTTTGAGCATGTCATCGTCGTGCACGGCGTGCGGCAGGTGAATGAGCTGGCTTACCGCGACCTGCTGACCACCGACCTGTTTCAGCACGAATACCTGGGCGACATCGTGCGCGACAAGCTGCGCTACGTGCCCACCGTGACTCGCGAGCCCTTCAAGACCATGGGTCGAATCCCTGATCTCATTCGCGACGGCCGGCTGGCTGCCGAATTGCAATTGCCGCAGATGAACCCCGAGCACGACCGCGCCATGATCTGCGGCAGCCCTGCCATGCTGCGCGAGCTGAAGACCTTACTCGAGGGCTATGGCTTTGACGAAGGCAACACCAGCACACCCGGTGACTTTGTCATCGAGCGTGCTTTTGCCGACCAGTAGGGCCGTGATCGCGGGCCGCCTTCGCGGCCTGCGTACTCGGTGTCAGGCCGTCTTGCCGTGCTTGGCGATCAAGTCTTTGGCGGCCTGCAGCAACTGCTTGCCCTTGAAACCGCGCTTGTCCATGTCGGCCGCCCACTCGTCGTCTACCTGCGCTGACAAGCGGATGAACTCATCGGTCTGCTCTTTACCGAAGGTGTGAAGGTTGTTGTTGCGGTCCACCGCGGCCTTGCGCCCCGGAACATCGCCGCCCTGTTGAACTTTGCCCAGCCACCCGGAGGTGGCCATGCCGGTATTGGCGTCGATGATCTTCTTGAGGTCGGGCGCCAGGCCTTCGTACTTGGCTTTGTTCATGGCCATGACAAAGGTGGTGGTGTACAGCGCGCTACCGCCAGCCGGAAATTCGCTGTGGTGTTTGCACAGCTCATGCACCTTCACAGACGGCACCACTTCCCAGGGCAGGCTGCATGCTTCCACGGTGCCTTTGGACAAGGCATCCGGAATTTGCGGCAAGGGCAAGCCCACAGGAGCAGCGCCCAGCGACGCCAGCAGTTTGGTGACCTGGCGTGTGGGGCCGCGTACCTTCATGCCCTTGAGGTCTGCCGCCGAGCGAATCGGCTTGTTTATCGAATGGAACATGCCGGGGCCATGCACTTGCAGCGCCAACACATGCGTATCCTTGTATTCGTCCGGCGCATAGGTTTGGATGTATTCCCAGAACGCCTTGGACGTGGCCTCGGCGTTGTTCATCATGAAGGGCAGTTCAAACACCTCGGTGCGTGGGAAGCGCCCTGCCGTGTTGCCCGGCAAGGTCCAAACCACATCCACCACGCCGTCCTTGGCCTGGTCATACAACTGGCCAGGGTTGCCGCCCAATTGCATGGCGGGGTAAGCCTCAAACTTGATGCGCCCGGCCGATTCACTCTCTACCTTGGTCATCCACGCCTTGTGCATGTTGAGCCAAACGTTGGACATGGGTGACATGAAGGTGTGGAACTTCAGCGTCACGCTTTGCTGCGCGAAGCCCACCAGGGCCGGCCCGCCCAGGGCTGCGCCGGCTGTGGCTTGAATGAGGGTGCGTCGTTTCATGGAAAAGCTCCGAAAAAGAAAGGAAGATCAAGGCGCCATGTGCCCGGCTCGGGTGGCTTGAGGTCGCTGGCATTTCAGCCCGCGTGCGTGGAGCGCGCAAGAGGGTTTCGCCCGAGGACTTTATAGGGGTGTAAACCTTACGGCCACGTAGCCCGCGCCTTGCGGCCCGCGCAGACGGATGGCGATGCGCGTGTATTGAATGCCGTCTTCATCAACGGGCACGGCTTCGATGTCATATGCCGCCGACGCACTGATGCGTGCCCTCAAACGCTCGTGTTTCTGCCACAGCTCCAGTTCGCCTTCTGCCGTTTGCCTCCAACCGGCGGCAGCAATAAGCGCCGTTTCAAAGGTCTTGGGTGTGCTGAATTCGAAGGCGTCTTTCACTTCCACCAATTCATTGCCTGCGCGCTCATGGCGCATCGTGCGCTGCAGGGCCAACAATTCACTTGAGCTGTAGGCGGGCCGCAGGTCCAGGCTGAAGCGGTCTTCGGCTTCTGTGAAGACGACCGCCGCTTGCCCAAGCTTGACTTGGGTGGCTTCGCGCTGCAATGCACCGCCCACCACCGGCACTGGGTGGCCCCAAGAATTGATGCTTCGGATGGCGTAGCGCTGTTTGGAGAAGGTTTTGGCGGTATAGGTCGTGCGGCCGGGGTCGCCCGTGGGCTGCTCCGCGCCCAAGGCAATGACGTAAGAACCGATGTCGTTGTGGCTGTGGTTGCCATTGCCGCCGGCTTTGATAGCAATGCCTAAGCGCCCACCAGACGCCGGTCGCGAAACCAGCACACCCACTTTGTTGAACCAAGTGCGCAAGGGGTTTGCTTCTGCAGGCAGGGCAGCGCCCGTCTGCGGCTGCGCGAACAACACCAAGGCCGCATTGGCCAGCGGGGCATGGTTGCCAAACTGTCGAGGCGAGATGGCCAAATTGGCGAGGGTTTGGATGGGTCGCCCGCCTAGATTCAGTGCTTGCTTGGCATAAACGCGGCTGAAATCATCCAAGCGCGTTTGGCGCGGTGCATCACCAAACGCGGGCACATTGCCGGGCAAGATTTCAATGCCTTGGCCATAGAGCGCAATGGCGCGAACTTTGGGCGCTGCATACAAGTCGATGCGTCCACCTGTGGACTGCATCAGCACCTCTCTCATTTCCGTGAAATGCGAGAAACCGTAGTTCCAATAGCCAGGCCCCTCCACCGCATAACCGTCCTCAGCAAATCCGTTGAGATAGGGTTTTATGTAATGCTCACCTGCAGCGGCAAAGACACCGCGTCGGCGACGGTCGGGCAGCACGGCAAGCGCCGCCGCGACCACGCCCTTCAGGCACACTGCATTCCAGTTGTCTTCGGCCTTGAGCCACCAGTGGGCGCCGGCGCCCTTCTCGATTGACTGCTCCACAGGTACAAAGACGCGCTGCTCCAATTGGGCCAGGGTTTCAGCCCGCACGGTGGGCGACAGCTGCTGACCCAGCATGTACAGTGCCTGCGCCATGTCGTGCGCCATGTCGGCAGCAAACAGGTCGACATGGAAATTCCGGTCGCGAAAGTTGGCGAGTTTGGCGTCGTGCGCGGGCCATGTCCAGCTCGGCTGGCGGTTGGTCTCGCTCAGCACCCGCTCGATGGCGGGCAGGAAGCGGCCTTTCCACTCCAGGCACTCGGCCACCACCAGCGGATACAGCCAAGCCTTGCGCGCCATCATCATGCGTTCACCGGCCAGGCGCTGGCCCGTGCGCGAGAACTCCAGATAAGCCTCGTTATTCCACGCTGGAAACTCGATGCCCAGCATCCGTCCGGCTTCGGTTTGCAACTCAGCCAGGCGCTGCGCCAGCGCCGGTTGGCTCCAGGCCTTTCGGTCGGCGCAGGGTGGGCCTAGACCGCTGGGCTGCTCTTTCAACCAAGCGGTGACGGTGCCGACACGCGCTGGGTCCAGTTCAGCAAAAACGCCCGCAGCCAGCGCCACCGGCGACACGAAGCACCACAGCAGTACCCACAAGAGTCTCATAGGCGCGCAGGCATCAAGTCACGCTGCGACACACGGCCTGGCTCATGGCCTAGCTCAAGGCGCAGCGGCGAAGCGTTTGCTGGGCTCGTACGGAAACACGTCATGCACGTGGCCAGCCTTGATGCGCTCTTTATGGCCCTGCCAGAAGGCGGCATCCAACAAGTCAGCGTGGTGCTTCATGAAGACCTCGCGCACACCGGCATTACCAAGCAAGAAGGGGCCGAAGGTTTCCGGAAAGACGTCTTTGGGCCCGACCTTGTACCAAACCTCACCCGACATTTCTTCTTCTTCATTGCGCGGCTCGGGCACTTTGCGGAAGTTGCAGTCGGTGATGTATTCGATTTCGTCGTAGTCGTAAAACACGACTTTGCCGTGACGCGTAACGCCAAAGTTCTTCCACAGCATGTCGCCGGGAAAGATGTTTGCTGCGACCAGATCCTTGATGGCATTGCCGTACTCCACCACCGCGCGCCCAATGGCCGCCGTGTCGCCTGCCGCCGTGGCGTCTTGCAGATAGATATTCAGCGGAATCATGCGCCGCTCGATATAAACGTGGCGGATGACCAGCATGTCGCCGTCTTCTTCGATGAGGCTGGGGCAGAAGTGCTGCAGCTCAGCCACCAGTTCATTTTCAAAGCGCGCGCGCGGAAAGGCCACATTGCTGTACTCCAAGGTGTCGGCCATGCGGCCCACCCGGTCGTGCTGTTTCACCAGCAAGTACTTGCCTTTGATTTGCTCGCGCGTGGTTTCCTTTTGTGGCGGGTAGAAGTCTTTGATGCACTTGAAAACGTAGGGGAAGCTGGGTAGGTCAAAGACCAGCATCACCATGCCCTTGATGCCGGGCGCAATGCGAAAGCGGTCGGTGCTGTGGCGCTGGTGGGCCAAGAAGTCGCGATAGAAGAGGTTCTTGCCGTGTTTTTGCAGTCCCAGTGCGTTGTAGATCTCAGCGCGCGGTTTGCGTGGCAACAGGCTGCGCAAAAACTGTACGTAAGCGCTGGGCACTTCCATGTCCACCATGAAATAGGCGCGCGCAAAGCTGAAGACCAAGAGCAAATCGTCTTCGCTGAACAAGGCCGCGTCCAGGCACAGGCGGCCGTCTTCGGTGTGCACAATGGGTAGGCACATCGGAATTTCTATGAAGCCATTAATGACTTTGCCTACCAGATAGGCGCCCTTGTTGCGATAGAAAAGCGAGCTCAGTGCCTGAATTTGAAAGTTAGCTCGCAGCCGCCATTCGGTCAAGGGCAGGCCGACTGCGCGCTGCATGGCCTCGATCACACGGTACACGTCGCCGGGCAGATCAACCCACTCGGCCTGCAGGCCGTAGTTACTGACGATGCGCACCAGAGTTTCGTGCAGCGTGCCCAGCGTGGGATACCAGGCACGGTAGGTGGGTGCGGAATCAGGCTCTTCGTTTTCGATGTACTCGGTGCTGATCGCCGGGCGAACAAAAATGAAATCGTTGTTGAAATAGCTGCGGTGCAGCAGCTTGGCTGTGACCGAATTGAAAAACGTTTCCGCCAATTCAGGCTGATGGTGGTTGGTCAACAGACCGATGTAGTGCAGCTTGATCTGCTGCCAGGTGTCCATCGACAAGGCGTCAACATTGAAGTCCGCACGCAAGCGGTCCACCGCTTCGTTGACCCGCAGGTCATAAAACTCGATGCGCTCTCGCTGCGCCTTTTGCTGGCCATGCCAGTCAGCGCGCTCAAACCGTTCTTTGGCCGAAGCGCTGGCTTCGCGGAACAAGCGGTAGTGGCGGTCAAAGCCCTGCAGCATGGTGCGCGCAATGTCGTAGGCACGGCCATCGTTCAGCCGCTCCGGAAAATGGGAGTCAGGCATGACTGCGCCTCAAGATTTAATCGTCGTCGACCAAGTTGGCCACCCGCGGGTAGCGTTTGATGGCTGCGGCAAAAACGCTGACCACGCTCTCAGAGCTGTCGATGCTGACACGCAAATCTTTCAGCAAGCCGTCTTTCAAGCCATAAACCCAGCCATGCACGGCCACCTTCTGGCCGCGCGCCCAGGCGTCTTGCAAAACTGTTGACAAGGCCGTGTTGCCCACTTGCTCGATGACATTCATCTCGCACAGCACGTCTTCTTGCTCTTGTGGCGGCAGGTGGTCAATGCGCTTGCGGTGCCGCAGGCGCACGTCCTGCACATGGCGCAGCCAGTTATCGGCCAAGCCCACGCGCCAACCGTTCAGCGCCGCGCGCACGCCCGCGCAGCCGTAGTGGCCCACCACGATGATGTGTTGCACCTTCAAGTGCTCCACCGCAAACTGAATGGTGGACAGGGCATTCAAATCACTGTGCACCACCACGTTGGCCACATTGCGGTGAACAAACACCTCACCTGGATCCAGGCCGGTGATTTCATTCGCGGGCACGCGGCTGTCAGCACAGCCTATCCACATGTAGCGCGGGTTTTGCTGCTGGGCCAGGCGCGTAAAAAAACCGGGCTCGCGGGCCTTGGTGGCCGCCGCCCACTCGCGGTTGCGCTCGAACAGCTCTTGAATTTCTTGGCTCATGCTCGGCGGGTCACATGGTTTCCGAAAACAGCTCGCGCCCTATCAACATGCGCCGAATTTCACTGGTGCCCGCGCCGATTTCATACAGCTTGGCGTCACGCCACAGGCGGCCCAGCGGGTACTCGTTGATGTAGCCATTGCCGCCAAAAATCTGCACACCTTCACCGGCCATCCAGGTGGCTTTTTCAGCGCACCACAGGATGACGCTGGCGCAGTCTTTGCGCACCTGGCGCACGTGTTCAGCACCCAGCTGGTCGAGGTTCTTGCCCACCGTGTAGCAAAAGGCGCGCGCCGCCTGCAGCACGGTGTACATGTCGGCCACCTTGCCTTGGATGAGCTGGAATTCGCCAATGCTTTGGCCGAACTGCTTGCGGTCGTGTGTGTAGGGAATGACGTTGTCCATCACGCTTTGCATGATGCCGATGGGGCCAGCGGCCAGCACGGCGCGCTCGTAATCAAGGCCGCTCATCAGCACTTTGGCTCCGCCGTTCAGCGTGCCCAGAATATTGGCGAGCGGCACCTCGACGTTGTTGAACACCATCTCGCCGGTATGGCTGCCCCGCATGCCCAGCTTGTCGAGCTTTTGCGCTGTCGAAAAACCCTTCATGCCCTTTTCGACGATGAATGCAGTAACACCACGTCCGCCCAGCTCGGGTTCGGATTTGGCGTACACCACCATCGTGTCGGCATCAGGCCCATTGGTGATCCACATCTTGGTGCCGTTGAGCAGGTAATAGCCGCCCTTGTCTTCGGCGCGCAGCTTCATGCTGATGACGTCGCTGCCGGCGCCCGTCTCGCTCATCGCCAGCGCGCCCACGTGTTCGCCACTGATCAGCTTGGGTAGGTATTTGGCACGCTGCGCGTCGCTGCCGTTGCGCTTGATCTGGTTAACGCACAAATTGCTGTGCGCGCCGTAACTCAGGCCCACACTGGCGCTTGCACGGCTGATTTCTTCCATCGCGATCATGTGCGCGAGGTAGCCCATGTTGGCGCCACCATAGGCTTCCGGCACAGTGACACCCAGCACGCCCAGGCTGCCCATCTTGCGCCACAGGTCCATGGGAAATTGGTCGCTACGGTCGATTTCGGCCGCGCGCGGTGCAATCTCGGCTTGCGCAAATTCGCGCACCGCATCACGCAGGGCGTCGATGTCTTCACCGAGTTGAAAGTCAAGGCCGGGCAGGTTCATGTGGGGCTCCGAGAGGTTGAGCGACGCCGTGCAAGCTTTGAAACGCCTGCCGTAAGCGATGTCATTCAAACGCGGGCAACAATTCGTCCTTCAAGCGCCCGCGCGCGTGTTCATAGTCCGGCATGACCGAGCGCACCACGTCCCAAAACGCATCGCTGTGGTTCATTTCACGCAGGTGGGCCAATTCGTGCGCCACCACGTAGTCAATGACGGGTAAACCAAAGTGCACCAGGCGCCAATTCAGGCGAATGGAGCCGTCGACGCTGGCGCTGCCCCAGCGCGTGGAGGCTGAGCTCAGTGAGATACGTTTGACCCGCACGCTCAGGCGCTGCGCATAGGCCGCGCAGCGCTCTTCGAAGATGCGACGTGCCTGGCGCTGCAACCAGCTCTGCACGGCTTCGCGCAACTGCTCGGGCTCGGCGGTGTGCGGCAAGCCCACATGCAGGGTCAGTCGCGGCACGCCGGGCAAGGCGTCGGCGGCCGAATTGAGCACCGCACCGCTGGTTCGCGGGTCCATGACCACGATGACGGTTTCACCCAAGAAGGGCACCGAAGTGCCGTCACGCCAGACAATGCGCGTTTGCTCCATGCGACGCGTCCGGTTTTCGCGCTCTTGCAGCTTGCGCACGATCCAGCGCGACTTTTCGCGCAGTGCTGAATCCAACTCCGACTGGCCCACCCAGCGCGGCGCGCTGATCGTCAAGCCCTGCTCAGAAATGACAAAGCCAATCGTGCGCCTGCGCGCGCGCCGCAGCGCATAAGCCACACGATGGCCTTCCAGCACGATTTCGCGTTGAGCACGCGGGTGCGTGAAGCTGTTGGTCGCTGTGGGTTGTGCTGGGCTGACCGACGGCGCCATAGAGGCCGGCGGCGCCGCTGGCGCTGGGGCGGCGCCGGGCGCTGTTGCCGTGCCGGGCTGCTGTGCGCGAAGCGGTGGCGCCGTCGGCTGCGCCGTATGCCCGGCCGCTGGCTCGGGCACGTCGTCGAACAGGGCCAATTGCTGGGCAAAAAAGGGTTCGGCGGGCATGGCGTGGCGCTGATTCTAAGGAGCGCTACAGAAAGCTAAGGTGCCGCATGGCGGTAGGCCTCGGGGTCCAGGCGCTGCATCTCAGCCTCAATCCAGTTTTCCACGTCCTGCATCAGTTCATCGGGCTTGCGGCCTTGCGACGGCATGGGTTTGCCAATGGACACGTCGATAACACCGGGGCGCAACAAAAAACTCTTGCGCGGCCAGCACTTCGCTGCTGTCACGGCAATCGGCACCACGGGCACACCGGCTGAAATCGCCAAACGCGAAGCGCCGGTTTTATACGTGCCGCGCTGACCACGGTCGGTGCGCGTGCCTTCAGGAAACATGATGACCCAGACACCTTGTTCAAACAGGGCACGACCTTGGCGTTCGACTTTGCTCCAAGCCTCGGTGCGTCTGGAGCGGTCGATGTGAATCATGTCCAGGCGGCCCATGGCCCAGCCAAAAAAGGGCACGAAAAGCAATTCGCGCTTGAAGACATAGGCCAAGGGGTGCGACATCAAGGTTGGGTAGGCAAAGGTTTCCCACGTGCTTTGATGCTTGCTTGCCAAGACGACGGCCGAGTTTTTGTCAGCCCGGGTGGGCAAGTGCTCCATGCCTTGCACTCGATGGCGAACGCCACAAATCACGCGCGCACCCCAAATGGCCATGCGCAGCCACATCATGGTGGGCCAATACAGCCGCTCCCCGCGAACGAAGATCGATAAAACCAACATCAAGATGCCCCAGGGCACCACGGTGGCCGTCAGCCACAGCACAAAAATCAGGGAACGCAGAGCCCAAATGCCCCGCACGAGCAGCCGCGTCAACGCAGCGCGCCCAAGTCGGAGTTGTCCTGGCTGCCGCGCCCCAGCAGGTGGTCGGCAAACGCGGACAGGCTGGCGTGAATGCGCAAGCCCGGCACCTGCTCAGCAAACTGCTGCGCCTGTGTCGCGTCCAGCTCGGCGGCGCGCCCACAGCGTATCAAGTGGGGCTCGCAGCCAGCAGCCAGAGCAGCGCGAAGGTCGCGCAAGGTGTCGCAAGCCATCGGCACGTCGGCCAGGTCCACGCCGTAACGGCGGCCAATTTCCAACATCAAGCCCGGCTGCGGCTTGCGGCATTCGCAGGCGTCTTCGGGCGTGTGCGGGCAAAAGAACACAGCATCAAAACGCGCGCCTTCGGCTTGTGCACGCTGGTTCATGTGCGTGTGAACCGCGTTCACGCTGGTCATGTCGATCATGCCGCGCCCAATGCCGGCCTGGTTGGTGGCGATGACCGCGTGCCAACCGGCCTGGTTCAGACGCGCCACCGCTTCCAAAGCGCCAGCGATGGGCTCCCATTCATCGGGCGACTTGACATGGTCGTCCCGGTAGCGGTTGAGAATGCCGTCGCGGCCAAGGATGACGAGTTTCACGGTGCGTGATTATCGTGCTGCAAACTTGATTTCATGGCGGGCAAACCAGCACCCCATGTCAAGACGCCAAACGGGCCAAATCGGCAACCCGGTTCATGGCCGAATGCAGGTCGCGCAGAAGGGCCAGGCGGTTGTCTCGCAGGGCAGGGTCTTCCGCGTTGACCATCACGCCGTCGAAGAAAGCATCGACCGGTGCTTTGAGTGCCGCCAGCGCTTGCAAGCTGGCGGTGAAGTCGCCGCGCTGAAACGCTGCATCAGCTAATGGGGCGATGCTTTGCAGCGCCTGCGCCAGGCTTTGTTCGGCCGGCTCCACAAGCAATGCGGCACTGACCGTTTGCAGCACCGCACTGCCTTCACTCTTCTTCAAGATGTTGCCCACCCGCTTGTTGGCAGCCGCCAGCGCCGGCGCTTCGGGCAGGGCCGCGAACGTGCGCACGGCCGCCAGGCGGCGAGGCAATTCACCCCAACGCGCGGGACGCAGCGCCACCACGGCATCGACTTCTTGCGCGCTGGAACCTTGGTCGCGAAGCACGCCCACGAGACGCTCGTACAAAAAGTGCTGTACCTCGGCTTGGGCTTGCCCGTGCGTGCTGGGGAAGGCCGCAAACGCGATGGAGGCCAGTTGCGGAACAGACATCGGCAAATCGCGTTCCATCAGCATGCGAATCACGCCCAGCGCGTGGCGGCGCAAAGCGAAGGGGTCTTTGTCGCCCGTGGGCAGCTGGCCGATGCCAAACAGCCCTGCCAGCGTTTCCATTTTGTCGGCCAGCGCCGCCACCAAGCCGACATCGCTGCGCGGCAATTCGTCGCCGGAAAAGCGTGGCCGGTAGTGTTGTTCAATCGCTTCGGCCACCAAGGCATCTTCGCCGTCGTGCAAAGCGTAGTAGCGGCCCATGGTGCCTTGCAGCTCTGGGAACTCACCCACCATGTCTGAAAGCAGATCCGTCTTGGCCAGTTCGGCTGCCCGATCGACCAGCGCAGACAGCGGTTTCGCGCTCGGCTGCTTCGGCGTAAAGCCGCCTTCAGTCAACGCAGCTGCAATGCCACGCGCAATGGCCCGCACACGCTCCACACGCTCGCCCTGCGTGCCCAGCTTGCCGTGATAAACCACCTTGTCCAAACCCGGCACGCGCGAAGCCAAGGCCTTCTTGCGGTCTTGGTCGAAGAAGAACTTCGCATCGGCCAGGCGCGGGCGCACCACGCGCTCGTTGCCTTCAATCACACGGCTCGGGTCGGCTGGGCGGATGTTGCTGACGATCAAAAACTGGTTCGTCAATTTGCCTGAGTCGTCCAGCAGCGGGAAATACTTCTGGTTGGCCTTCATCGTCAAGATGAGGCACTCCTGCGGTACGTCGAGAAATTCTTTCTCGAAGCTGCAGGTCAACACGTTCGGGCGCTCGACCAGACCGGTCACTTCGTCGAGCAAGGCCTCGTCTTCGATGGGCTTCAGACCCAGCTTGGAGGCGGCCGCATGCAACTGGCGCACGATGTCGGCGCGCCGATGGTCAAAGCCAGCAATGACGGCGCCTTGTTCTTCGAGCTGGCGTGCGTAGTGGTCGGCGTTTTGCAGCACGACAGGGTCCATCGAGGCTTCAAAACGATGGCCTTGTGTCTGGCGCCCCGCCGTCAAACCCAGCACACCCACAGGAACCACGTCGGCACCGTGCAAGGCCACCAGCCCGTGCGCCGGGCGCACGAAGTTCACGCTGGTCCAGCCGTCAGCCAGCTGGTATTGCATGACCTTGGGGATGGGCAGCTTGGCAAGGGCTTCGTCCAGCGCTTTTTGCAAGGCCACAGCCAGCGTGGCGCCGGGTTGCACGCTGTCCAAGAAGAGGGATTCGGCTTTGCCGTCCATGGCGCGCTTGAGTTGCGGCACGACGCTGGCGTCAGCACCCAGCGCAGCCAGCTTTTTCAGCAGTGCAGGGGTCGGCGTGCCATCTGCCGCCAGCGCCACGGCCACCGGCATCAACTTGGCGGAAACCGCCTTGTCGGCCGCCACCGCAGCAACGCCCGAGATGTGCGCGGCCAAACGGCGCGGCGTTGCAAACATGACCAAGGCCGAATGTTCGCCCACCAAGCCTTGGCTGTACAAACTGGCGCGAAGGGCACTGCCAAAGGCCTCGCCAAGCTTCTTCAATGCCTTGGGCGGCAGTTCTTCTACAAAGAGTTCGACGAGGAGGTTTTTATGGTGTGTCACGGTCACGCCGCCTTCTTCTGCGCCAACGCAGCCGTCACTTCGTCAGCCCAAGCCTTGGGCGCCATCGGAAACCCCAGCCGCGCCCGACTCTCGAGGTAGCTCTGCGCTACCGCCCTAGCCAAATTGCGGATGCGCCCGATATAGGCCGCACGTTCGGTGACGCTGATGGCGCCCCGCGCATCCAGCAAGTTGAAGGTGTGCGCTGCTTTAAGCACCTGCTCGTAGCCGGGCAGCGCGAGTTGCTGCTCCATCAGGTGCTTGGCTTGTTTTTCATGCGCAGTGAAAGCGCTGAGCAGGAAGTCAACATCGCTGTGCTCGAAGTTGTAGGTGCTTTGTTCCACCTCGTTCTGGTGGTAAACGTCGCGGTACTTCAGGCCGTCCGTCCAGGTCAGGTCGTAGACGTTATCCACGCCCTGCAGATACATGGCCAGGCGCTCCAGGCCGTAGGTTATTTCGCCCGTTAGCGGTTTGCAGTCGATGCCACCCACTTGCTGGAAGTAGGTGAACTGTGTGACCTCCATGCCATTGAGCCACACCTCCCAGCCCAGGCCCCAGGCGCCCAGCGTGGGGTTCTCCCAGTCGTCTTCCACAAAGCGGATGTCGTTGGCTTTCAGGTCAAAGCCCAAGGCCTCCAAAGAGCCGAGATAGAGCTCCAAGATGTTGGCCGGTGCGGGCTTGAGTACCACCTGGTATTGGTAATAGTGCTGCAGGCGGTTGGGGTTATTGCCATAGCGGCCGTCCTTAGGGCGGCGGCTGGGCTGCACGTAGGCGGCCTTCCAAGGCTCGGGGCCCAGTGCGCGCAAGAACGTGGCAGTGTGGCTGGTACCCGCGCCCACTTCCATGTCGTAGGGTTGTAGCAAGGCGCAGCCCTGCTCCGCCCAGTAGGACTGCAGCTTGAGAATGATTTGCTGGAAGCTCAGCATGGTGATGGGGCTTGGCGAAAACCCTTGAGTTTACGGGGCCTGCGCTTCGTTAGCCTGCAATCCATGACAAGCACGCAAGCGATCTTGAGCCTGGTTCTGGCCACGATGGTGTTTTCCGTGGCGCTGGAGTTGCGGCTGGACGACTTCAGACGGGTAGCGCAAGCGCCGCGTGCTGTCGTCGCCGGGCTGATACCGCAGTTCGTTTTGTTGCCCGTCGCTACCTGGCTGGCCACGCTGGCGCTGGAATTGCCGCCGAATGTCGAGGCCGCGATGATTCTGGTTGCCGCCTGCCCAGGCGGCTCGCTGTCCAATGTCATCACGCACATCGGCCGCGGCAACACAGCGCTGTCAGTCAGCATCTCGGCCGTGGCCAGCCTGATGGCGCTGGTCCTGACCCCTTTCAATTTCACTTGGATGATCGCTACCAACCCGGCCACCGCCGGCTGGCTGCGCGAGCTGGCCATCGACCCTTCGGGCATCTGGTGGAGCCTTCTGGCCCTGCTGGCCTTGCCCATGGCAGCCGGCCTGTGGCTGGCACATCGTCAGCCCGCGCTGACCGCGCGCATACAAAAGCCTCTGGCCAACTTCAGCTTGATCGCGCTCTTGGCTTTCATTGCGCTGGGACTGGTGCGCGAGCGCCACTTGCTCACCGCCGCCATCCTGCCGCAGGTAGGTTTGGTGGTGGCGCACAATGCGATGGGCCTCGCCCTGGGCTGGCTTTGCGCCAAGGCCTTCAGCGTGAGCATTGCAGACCGCCGTGCCATCGTCATCGAAGGCGGCATGCAGAACTCGGGGCTCGCGCTGGGCATCATCGCGGTGCAATTCAATGCCGATCTGGGCATGGTCATCATCGCCAGCCTGTGGGGCATGTGGCACATCGTGTCCGGCATGGCGCTGACTGCACTTTGGCGGCGAAAGGATGCTCGTTTGCACCGTTAGCTTGGCAACCGTGGTTGACGACGATGGTGAAGGGCGGTCGTCAAAACCGATTGAGGCGCCGTTCCTCCGCTAAGTAGGGGCCCAACAGCGCAAGCAAGACAACCAGAATCAGGGCCCCGGCGCCCACCAGCCAAAGCCCCACGCGCGCCACCCAGCTTGCGTATGCGGTGTTGCCTGTGCGCCCTTCCACCACACCGTCGAGCAAGCCCGGCTTGAGCCGTGGCAACTGTGCAGTCACTTGGCCTCGGTAGTCAATGATGGCGGTAAGGCCCGTATTCGTGGCTCGCAACATGGGCCGCTGCAGCTCCAGGCTGCGCATGCGCGAAATGTTCAGGTGTTGCGGCAAGGCCGAGGTGTCGCCAAACCAGCCGATGTTGCTGATGTTGGCCAGCATCGTGGGCGCGCGCGCCTCATCGCGAAAGCGAACCGCCAACTCTTCACCAAAGAGGTCCTCGTAGCAAATATTGGGTGCAACACGCTGCCCGCGCAGCTCGAAATTCGGCGCGTCAAGGGTGCCGCGCGCAAAATCGCCCAGCGGGATATTCATCAGGTTGGTAAACCAGCGAAAGCCGGTGGGGATGAATTCGCCAAAGGGCACGAGGTGGTATTTGTCGTAGCGGTAAGGTCTTGCGCCGCCGATGCCGGCCACCGAGTTGGTGTAACCCTCGTCAAAGTCCCCCAAAGGCAGACCAATCAGCGCGTGGCGGCCTTGCTGTTGGAAGTGGGCTTCCAGCCCCGCGCGGTACCCTGGTGACAGCTCTTCCAGCTGGGCGGGCAGCAAAGGCATTGCGGTTTCCGGCGCCACCACCAAGTCACCCTTCGCTTGGGTCAAAGCCTGGCCCAGCCAGAGTAAGGTTTGCGGCATTTGCTCCAGTGCAAATTTTTCGTCTTGCGGCACGGCGGTTTGCAGCAAGCTCACCTTGATCGAACCGGCCGAGCGCGTGAAATCCTGCCCGCCCCAATGGCCAGCCGCCGCCACCAGAAGCCCTGCACCTGCAAGGCGCAGCCACCGGCCGCCGGCCCGCCCACCGGCAGGTCCACCTATGACCCATGCGACCAGCCCCGCCGCAAGCGCGCCAACGCCGTACACACCCACCCAAGGCGCCAATCCCGCCAAAGGTGAATCGACAAAGGCGTAACCAGCAGCCACCCACGGAAAGCCCGTAAACAGCAGCCCGCGGGCCAGCTCTACCAAGAGCCACAGCGCCGCAAACAGCAGCGCGTCCATCGCCGGGCGGCCGCTGCGCCAGCGCGCATAGGCGGCGCAAGCCAAAGCCAAGTAGAGCGACAGCGCGCCGCAAAGCAAAAACACAGCACCCGCAGCCAAAGGCGCGGCCAGCCCACCGTAGCGGTTCATGCTGATAAACAGCCACCACACACCGGCGCAAAGCCAGCCCAGTCCCCAGCACCAGCCCAGCCAGGCAGCGTGGCCTGGGGGCGCTCGGTTCAGGCGAAACACCAGCACGGCCAGCGCCAGCAGCCAAGGCAAGCCGGCCCATTGCGTGTGTACAAAACCCGGTGTTTGCGCGGCGCCCGCCACCAGCATCGCCAGACCCCAAGCCAGCGATGCCCGAGGGCGGCCGCGTCCGGGCCGCTGCAGCGCGTTCAACCGCCGCTCTCGGACGCCGGGTTTTCAGCGTCGATTCTGGACACCCGAAACCAACGCACCGCGCCGCCGCGTGTGAGCATCACGGCAAAACGCAAACCGGCCACGTCAACCGCCTCACCGCGCCTGGGCACGCGTCCAAACTGGTCGGCCAACAAGCCGCCGATCGTGTCAAAAGCCTCCACCGGCAGGTCGACGGCAAAAGCGTCGTTGACAGCCGCCACATCGGCGTCGCCGGCCACGCGGTGCGAGCCGTCCGCCAAGCTGACGATGCCGCTGGCATTGGCGTCGCGCTCGTCGAACTCGTCTTCGATTTCGCCGACGATTTCTTCCAGCACGTCTTCAATGGTGATCAAGCCCGCCACACTGCCAAATTCGTCAATGACGATGGCCAAGTGGTTGCGGTTGGACCTGAAGTCGCGCAGCAGCTCGTTCAAGCCCTTGCTCTCCGGCACAAACACCGCCGGTCGCAGCAGCGTTCGCAAATTGAGCTCAGGGGCCCGCTGCAACTTCAGCAAGTCCTTGGACATCAAGATGCCGATGATTTGGTCTCGCTCGCCTTCATAGACGGGGAAGCGCGAATGCCCGGTTTCAATCACCTGCGCCAGCAGCTCGTCATAGTCGGCGGCAATGTCGAGCAGGTCCATCCGGGGCGCAGCCACCAAGACATCGCCAGCGGTCATGTCCGCCATTCGGATAACGCCTTCCAGCATGGCCCGCGATTCGGGCTCGATCAGCTCGCGATGCTCGGCCTCGGCCAGCGACTCGATCAACTCGTCTTTGGAATCGGGGCCCGGCGAGATAAATTCAACCACGCGCTCGAACAAGCTGCGGCGGTCGACATGCTTTCCACTGTGACGGGACGTTGGGGCACGCGGGCCCCTCGGAGACTGAGGTTCGGACACGGCCAAGCCGAAAGTAGCGATAGCCGGAGAATACCTGACCCAGTTGACGGGGCAAGGGGCTTGGCGCACAGTCGCGCGCCCCCATCTGCCTTGTCAGCCGAACCACCGACCAGCCTCTCAACACCACTTCACACCATGTCACTGATACCCGCCACCATCCTCACCGGCTTTCTCGGCTCCGGCAAAACCACCTTACTCAAGCGCGTGCTGTCCGAGGCGCACGGCCAGAAGATTGCCGTCATCGAAAACGAGTTTGGTGAAGAAAACATCGATACCGACATCCTGAGTGTTGAAACCCAGGAACAGATCATCCAGATGAGCAACGGCTGCGTCTGCTGCACCATACGCGAAGACCTGCGCACCACCTTGTCCGACTTGGCCGAGAAAAAGCGCAAAGGCGAATTGAACTTCGACCGCGTGATCATCGAAACCACGGGCTTGGCCGACCCCGGCCCCGTGGCGCAGACCTTTTTCATGGACGACGTGGTGGCCGAAAGTTATGTGCTGGACGCCATCTTGACGCTGGTGGACGCCAAACATGCTGAGCAGCAACTGGACACGCGCCAGGAAGCGCGACGCCAGGTGGGGTTTGCCGACCAGATCTTTATCAGCAAGACGGACTTGGTGCCCGAGGGTGAGGTCCAGGCGCTGATCCATCGCATCAAGCACATGAACCCGCGCGCGCCGCAAAAGGCGGTGCATTTCGGTGAGGTGGCGCTGAGCGAGGTTTTAGACCTGCGCGGCTTCAACTTGAACGCCAAGCTGGACATCGACCCCGAATTCCTGGCGGCGGAGAGTGAGCACAAACATGCGCACGGTGCCCACCATGACCACGCGCACGGCCATGAGCATCATGACCACGCCCCAGGCGAAGCGTGCGATCACCCCCACCATCACCACCACAACGACGACGTCAAAAGCTTTGTCTTCAAGGCCGACAAAGCCTTTAATCCCGCCAAACTTGAGGACTTCTTAGGGGCTATCGTGCAAGTCTACGGGCCCAAAATGCTGCGCTACAAAGGCGTGCTCCATATGAAGGGCAGCGACCGCAAAGTGATTTTTCAGGGTGTGCACCAGCTCATGGGCAGCGACCTGGGCCCCAAGTGGGCCCCAGGCGAGAAGAAACAGAGCAAGATGGTCTTCATTGGACTTGATCTGCCCCGCGATGTCCTGCTACAAGGGTTGGAGCAGTGTCTGATTTAAGTAACGAGTGTGTGACGGGTGGTTTCAACTGAGCTCTAACCAAAGTCTCAACCGGAAAACGCGTGGCTACAATCCGCGCGCTTTCGGTCAACCCGGCCGGACAATTTTCGCCGCCGCGCGCCTTCAAGTGGGTCCGTGGCACAGGCGGCTAACCGTCGACAAAAAGGACCGCGCGCCCCACGCCACGGCCAGGAGAACCCCGTGAGCAAACCCACCGCCAAGTCCGCTGCCAAGCCGGGCGTCAAAGCCCAGAGCACACCGCCCACCGCACCCGCGCCCGGCAAGTCCGTCAAGGCCGCCACTGAAACACCCATGCCCGCCACCGAGTCCACTCACACACAACACGGCTTTGCCGACCGCTTCGGGCCAGCCAAAGCCAAGGCCCCAGCAGCCCTTCCAGAACCCATGAACCCAGTCAAGAGTGCCGCCAAAACGGACCCCAAGTTGGTCAATGCTTGGAAAAGCAAAGCCGGGCGCGACCTGAGCGAAGCCGAATTGCTCGCCATGCCCGAAGCCGAGTACATGAACGAAAAGCAGCTGGACTATTTCAGAACGCTGCTGAAGCAGCAAAGGGACGACCTGCTGTCCAACGCGGGCGAAACCACCGAACACCTGCGCGAAGACACCACCATCGTCCCCGACCCGGCGGACCGCGCAACCATTGAAGAAGAGCACGCGCTGGAACTGCGCACACGCGACCGCGAGCGCAAGCTTCTGAAAAAGATCAGCCAAGCCATCGCCCTGCTGGATACCGGCGAATACGGCTTCTGCGACGAAACGGGCGAGCCCATCGGCCTGCCCCGCCTGTTGGCGCGGCCTACGGCCACGCTGTCCTTGGAAGCGCAGCAGCGCCGCGAACTCAAACAGAAAATGTTTGGGGATTGATGACTGTTACGCTCGCTCAGGCGAATCCCGCGTAACGGTGGGCTGCCCAGAACCACCCTAAAGCCATGGGCGAACCGAAGGAAAACCGCAGCTTCTTCCGCAAGGTGGTGCAGTTCGTCTCGAACCCCACCATGGAGTGGGGCGAGTTGACCTCACGTCCAGACGACGGCAAGTCAACTGAGCGCTCTGAGCTGCGCGCCATGGTGGAACGCAAGCGGCGCAACGACTTCGTCCGCAAGCGCGAGTTCGACACCCTGCGTCGTGTGCGCCGCGAAGGGCTCACGCCAGAACAGCTGATGGCGCTGGGACCGTCTTCGCGGCTGGACGATGGCGAGTCGCGCTTCCCGTCCGAAGCTGCCGTAGCGCGCACCCAAGGTGTCGTGAAGGCCAAAATCGACCATATCGAACGCGAGATGGTTGGCGACGGGCCGGGCTTCAGAGGCAGCAAAACCGCCGCTTTTTTTGACGCGCCCACCGAGCCTGGCGTGCTGGCTCGGCGAGGCCCTGGATCGCTGATGGCGCCGTTGTCGGGCGTGCCCCGCGTCAGCGACGTGCTCGAAGAAGGAGTCGGTGTTGGCGCGGCGCCTTCGAATCCAGACTTGCTGGATTTGGCAGACTTGCCTGACCTGCATTTGAGCGAGCTGCCACTGCTGGATGACCCAACTTCGCGCGCGCCTTCGCAACCAGCCAGCGCAAGCGAACCCACTGCGCAACATGGCTTGACCAATGGCGCCACGCCAGCGTTTCCGGTGTCAGCGCCCGACCAGCCTGACGCTGCGTTGGCCACCGAAGTTCAACACGACCCCGAGCTGGATGAGGCCGTTATTTCTTTTGCCAATGCTGATTTCAATCAATGTGAGCGGTCGCTCCAGCAACTGATCCGAGCAGGTGGTCTGCGCGCTCAACATGCAGAAACCTGGTTGGTGATGTTCGATCTTTACCGCGCCACGGGCCAGCAGCACAGCTTCGAGGCCCTGGCCAATGACTATGCGCACCAGTTTGGCTGGTCAGCGCCGCAGTGGTATTCGATTCCACAGCATGTGGCCGAAGTCAAAGCCGAGCGGCAATCCTTGAGTGGGCCCATGCCTTTGGTCGACGGTGAAGTGGGTTGGATTGCACCTGCCGTTTTGGACACGGAATCGGTCAGCCGCCTGCGCTCCCAATGTCTGCAACTCCCCATGCCGTGGGTGCTCGACTGGTCCCACTTGCAACAAATGGAGGTTGAGGCCGCAACCCAACTGTCCACGTTGTTTCGGCTCTGGGCAGGCCAGCAAGTGGCCATGCGCTGGGTCGGCTCTGAGCGCCTCTTTGCTGCGCTGGCTGAAGCCGCGCCTACGGGCGTGCGCGACGCCGACCCCGCGTTCTGGCTCGTCAGGCTGGACGCATTGCGCCTCATCAACCGCGCCGACCAGTTTGATGAAACCGCTATCGACTACTGCGTCACCTATGAAGTGTCCCCGCCCTCCTGGGAGCCGGCGCGCTGCACCGTGCGCACCGCAGAAGCCGGGCAGCGCAGCACGATGACGCCGCAACTGTCCATCACCAGCGAAGTTTCCACCAGCTTTCAAGACTCTGGAATTGCAGCGCCCTCGGGCATGATTCAGGTCGCCAATGTCGACATGTCTGGACAACTGGTCGGTGACTTGGCTGATACCTTGAACCGCATCAACGTCAACATGGGCTCTGCGCCCATCGTCGAAATTCATTGCGCG
Organism: Rubrivivax sp.; assembly: GCA_965249635.1. Classification (GTDB taxonomy): domain Bacteria; phylum Pseudomonadota; class Gammaproteobacteria; order Burkholderiales; family Burkholderiaceae_C; genus Rubrivivax. Next base: position 3,848,154 of record OZ252249.1, read on the forward strand.
AACCTGATCCGTGTTGACTTCATTGCGGCTGGCGACCTTTTGAACTGGGTTTTGTCGCGTCGGCAAGAAGACCGGCACATCCACTTTGTCGATACCCACCGGCTGATTGCCCTGTTTTTCAGCGCCATGGGCATCAACGAACACGCGCAAGTACAGATCAGGCGCCACTGATGACCGAACCCCGCGAAAGCCATCCCGTTTTTCATGGCACCACGATCTTGAGTGTGCGCCGCGGCCGCTCGGTCGCCATGGGTGGCGACGGCCAAGTCACCCTGGGCCATGTGGTCGTGAAGTCCAGCGCGCGCAAGGTGCGCAAGATCTATCGAGATCAAGTGCTCGCCGGTTTCGCCGGCGCTACGGCCGACGCTTTCACGCTGTTCGAACGTTTCGAGGCCAAGCTCGAAAAGCATCAGGGCCATCTCGTGCGGGCTGCCGTCGAGCTGACCAAAGACTGGCGCACCGACCGCGTGCTGCGTCGTCTGGAGGCCATGCTGGCCGTGGCCGACCGCGAGGCCTCACTGATCATCACGGGCAACGGTGATGTGCTGGAGCCCGAGCTGGGCATTGTCGCCATCGGCTCTGGCGGCACTTACGCGCAAGCCGCGGCCCGCGCGCTCCTGCAACACACCGAGTTGCCCCCAGCCGAGGTCATCAAGCAGTCATTGAGCATCGCGGCTGACTTGTGCATTTACACCAACCAGAACCACATCATCGAGACCTTGGAATGAGTTTGACCCCGGCCGAAATCGTCGCCGAATTGGACCGCCACATCGTGGGCCAAGGCCCCGCGAAGCGCGCCGTGGCCATCGCGCTGCGCAACCGTTGGCGGCGCCAGCAGGTCAGCGAGCCGATGCGCGGCGAGATCACGCCCAAGAACATCTTGCTCATCGGCCCCACCGGCGTGGGCAAGACCGAAATCGCGCGCCGGCTGGCCCGCTTGGCTGACGCGCCCTTCATCAAAGTCGAGGCCACCAAGTTCACCGAAGTGGGCTACGTGGGCAAGGATGTGGACACCATCATTCGCGATTTGATGGAAGTGGCCGTCAAGCAAGAGCGCGAGCGCCAAGTGGCCCAGCAAAGGCAGCGCGCAGAAGACGCTGCTGAAGACCGGCTGCTGGATGCGCTGGTGCCGCCTGCACGGGGCGCCTCAAGCATGGGTTTTGGCCAAGCCGAAACCGCGCCCGCTGACAGCACCGCCCGCCAGGTGATGCGCAAGCGCCTGCGCGAAGGCAGCTTGAATGACAAAGAGATCGAGCTGGACCTGGCCGATACCGCGCAGCCCACACTGAATGTGGTTGGGCCGCAAGGCATGGAGGAGATGGCCGAGCAGCTCAAAGGCCTGTTCGCGCAGGTTGGCGGTGAGCGCAAAAAGAAACGCAAACTCAAGATCGGCGACGCACTGAAGCTGCTGGTGGACGAAGAAGCCGGCAAGCTGGTCAACGAAGAAGATTTGCGTGCGGCGGCCGTGGCTCACGCCGAAAGCCACGGCATCGTCTTCATCGACGAAATTGACAAAGTGGCCTCGCGCGCAGAAGGTCAAGGCGCCGAGGTCAGCCGCCAGGGTGTGCAACGTGATTTGCTTCCCTTGGTAGAGGGCACGCGCGTCAATACCAAGTACGGCATGGTCAAGACCGACCACATGCTGTTCATCGCCTCAGGCGCATTCCACTTGGCCAAGCCCAGCGACCTGATTCCTGAATTGCAGGGCCGCTTCCCGATTCGTGTTGAGCTTTCGGCGCTGAGCGTGGACGACTTCGAAGCCATCTTGAACGCCACACACGCCAGCTTGATTAAGCAGTATCAAGCCCTGCTGGCCGCTGAGGGTGTGAGCCTGAATTTCGAACCTGAAGCCGTGCGGCGCTTGGCTCAAATTGCGTTTGAGGTAAACGAGCGCACTGAAAACATTGGCGCTCGCCGTTTGGCCACGGTAATGGAACACTTGCTGGAAGAGATCAGCTTTGACGCACCGCGTCACAGCGGTGGTGTTGTGCAAATCGATGCGGCCAAAGTGGACGAGCGACTGAAGGTGTTGGCCAGCAACGAAGACCTCTCGCGCTACGTGCTCTGAACCACCAAGCCTGGCGCTGGTGGGGCCGAGGTTCAAAGCGCCGGCCGAGCGCCAGCCGGACTGCTCAGGGGCAGTCGATCACCCGCAGCTCGACCCGGCGGTCGACCGCGTCACCAGGGTCATTCGCGCCGCTGCCGGCCATGGGTCGGTCCCACCCCATGCCTACGGCGAACAAACGCGGCGCCAGGTTGGGGTTGTGGCGCAGCAAAACTTGCTTGACTTTCTCAGCGCGGGCCAACGAAAGACGTCTGTTGGCGGCCTCGTTGCCGCCGCGGCTGGCATGGCCCACCATTTGGAGGCACTGGCTGGAATCGCGCAATTGGCGCGCCACTTCGGCCAGCCAGTTGTCATAGCGCTTTTGCAGCACCGGGTCGGCCCAAAACTGCGACGAAGCCGAGCCGAACAGGAACTTCAGGTTCAAGCTGCGTGCGGCCAAGCTTTCAGCCACCAAACGCGAAAACACCGTTTGAGCTTCGGTTTCCCGGTTTTGCCGAAGCAGGCTCAGGTACTCTTCATTCAGGCTCTGCAAACGCTCGGCGGGCGACTTGGTGGGCGCGGCCGGCACCGGCGTTGGTGCTGCAGGTGCCGCACGAACGGGGGCCTTTGGCGGTGTGCGCAGGCTGTCCAGGCCGGGGTCCACAAAACGTTCACGTCCGCTGGCCACTACGCGGCCACGTGCGGGGTCAAAAAGCTCCATCGACAGCAAGTAATTGCTCGCCCCCAAAGCTGCGGTGGGCTCCACGGCGGTGAGCGTGCTTCTCAGCTCCCAACGCGGCAGGCCGGCGTCTACGGCGCCCGTTTCGGCGCGTGCATAGCGAGGGTGGTTCCGGTCCACGCGTTGCGCCAGAAAACTCGCCAGCCCCGGCCCTCCGGCGCCCTCGCGGCGCATGCTGTCATCGGTGCTGGGCTTGATCACCAGCGCTTGTGGCTGGGTCGCTGCTTGGAAGCCGACAGGTGCGCGTGCCGCCAAACCGTCGGTCAAAACGGTGTCGAGCAGGCGCTGCGCTGAACGCTGCCAGGCCGCAGGCGCTTCAGGCGCTGGTGCTTTCGAAGCGCAGCCGGCCACTATCAGGGCCATCACAAACAGGCTCGCGGTACAGATAGCGCGCCTGAAAAAGGCGCCGCAGCTTGGTAGGGTGCGGGCAGCAGAAGGCACGTTCATCGGTGAATTCATCGGCAGTTGCGTACATCAGCGGCCGATACGCGCGCGCCCAGCGACTGCTCCAAAAGTATTTGGCTGCACGAAGGCCCGCGCGCAGGCGGTGCCGCGCGGCCCTCACCCTGCTGAGCCTGCGCCAATGCAACAGGAGGTCTGCTGGCAGGACGCGGCACTACAGCCGGCTGCTGAGCCCCCCGAGCAGCCGGCTCTGCCGCAGCAGCCGACGGTGCTTGCGCCTGCGTTGACGGTAGCGCCCTGGGTTGAGGCTGTGCTTGCTTTGGTGACGGCACCGACGCGGTCGCCAAGCCCGGTGAGCCGGCCGTTTGGGGGTCTTTGAGGGTGCCGGCGTCGGTGGTGGACGCTGGTTCTGGGACTGCCGCCACCGTGGGCGGCGCCGGGGTCGGTGACACCGCCTCGCTTGTCGGGTTGGGCCTGCCGCCGGCAGCCGGTGGCGTGGCTTTCAGCAGGCGGTCCATATCGCGGGCCTGCAGCGCTGCCGCAACGGCCGCCGGATCCTGCGGCTTGGGCGGGCTGTCCACAAATACCCAGAGCGCCGCTATCGCGACCATCGCTGTGCCGGCCGCAGCGGCACCGGCCGACCATTTGCGGCGGCGCACGGCCGGGTCTGGCGGCAGCGGCTCGTCGCCGTCCCAAGCGGGCAATTCGCGGTAGGCCGGAAACGCCTCAGCCTTGGCATCTGCGGCAGCGCCCTTGGAAAAATCTGCGCGCGACGCTGGCTCGGCAAGCGGGCTCAGCGGCATCGGCGTTGTGATGAGGCCGCCAAACCCGCTGTCGCGCGCTCGGGCCAAAATTGTTGATCCAGTCGATCCCCGTTCGCGCCGGTTTGCAGGCTCTGCGTCAGATGACCGAACCGGCGCGTCGGCAGCGGGTTCAGCGGGCATGTGCAGCCCACTGCGCGGCAGTTTGGGCGGCGCAACGGGCGCCGCGAGCGCAGCCTTGAGCTCATCACTTAAAACAGGCGCCGTTGCGAACAAGCCCATCATGGCTTTGAGTTGGGCTATGTCTTGAGGACGCTGGCGGGCGTTGGGCAGCAGGCTCACGCGGATGGCCGCCATCATGGCGCGCGGCAAGGTCTCAGGTGCGGCGGCGCGGGGCGCGCGGGCTGTGGTGTTGATGAGGGGCGTGGTGGGCTGGCGGCGCGCTGTGGCCGGGCTTTGGCCGGTCAACATAAAAGCCGCCAACCCGGAAATGCCAAACACATCGGTCCAAGGGCCGCGCTGCACGCCCTTGGGGGCCAGCGCCGTCTGCTCCAGCGGCATCCAAGGCGACGCGGGGTGCGCCGGGCCATCCACCTCAGGCATGGGCAAGATGAGCGCGCCGGCTTCGGTCACGCCAATGGTTTCAGGGTCCCAAGCGCCATGAATCTTGCCCTGCTGGTGCAACCATTCGGCCAAATCGCAGCAGGCGCAAAGCCACGGCCACGCCTGCTCCAGTGCGAGCCGCCCGCCAGCAACGAGAACCACGTCAGACAAGGTTTTGGTGGCGGCCGGAGCGGTGAGGATGCAGGCCGTGCCGTGGCTGGGCCAGGCTTCAATCAGCCGCGGCAAAGACGGGTGTTCCAGCTCGCGCAACTGGCGGGCACGCAATAAAAATCGCCGCAGCCCTACCTGAAACTCACGGCCGCGTCCGGGCTTGGCCATGACACCCTCGGCGTCCCTGAAAGCCCAGGCCGCTGGCAGATATTCATGCAGCGATGCAACAGCACCCGTTTGCGCATGCACGACGCGGTAGATGTGACCATCGGGCACAGCACGCAGCCATTCGTCAATGACATGGTCGTGCACGCGCGTGCCGGTGGGCAGGGGCACGGTCACTTCTGCAGTCAAATTTTGGTCGGCTGGAACCATTCCCAGGAAGCTATGCGTCAAAACCTCGGTTTGCAATCCAATGGACCCAGCCCCAACCGCCAAGTTCCTTGCACCTGGAAGGTTGGCCGAAGGGCCTGTGAACCGCCACCGCAACACGCTGCCTGTGCCGGCTGCACTGGGTTTGAAGTGTACGTTCCGCAGGCTGCTCTGCGTCGGCCCCCCCGTTTCAGGCGATTGGCCTTAAGACTGGCCTTAAAAAAGTGAGCGTTGAGTCAAACCAAACGGCTTGATTTCAGCGCCAGCAAGCCGTCGAAAATGAGCGAGTCCAGCAGCTCGTGGCGGATCTCAAGAAAAGGTGCCACCTTCCAGCCTGCACCGCCGGTGATGATGGTTAGAGGCTGAATGCCGGTGTGTGTGGCCAGTGCGCGGTGCTGGTGCTCGATGGCGCCAGTGATCGCAAAGGTGCCGCCGCTGGTCAACGCATCACTGGTATTGGTCGGAAAGATGACCACTTCGCCCGTGGGCACCCGCAAACCCGCCGTGCCGCCCTGAAGCGCGCTGAGCATGATGCCGTGGCCCGGAAGAATCAGCCCGCCGAGAAAGCGGCCCGTCGGGTCCAGCGCGTCAACCGTGACCGCCGTGCCGATCATCACCACCAGCACCGGCTGCTCTGGCCCGCGCTGCAGCATGTGCCAGCGCGCACCCACCTGCGCTACAAACCGGTCAGCGCCCAGGCGCGTGGGGTGGTCGTAGCCGTTGATCACGCCGCCCGCGGCCTCGCTGGAAACCACCCAGCGCGGCTGCAAATCCCACATCTCTAGCTGCTCTTCGACCCGGTGGCGTATGGCCTCGCCGGCCACGTTACAGCCCAACATTTGGGTGGGCGCCGGCAGGCCCCGCCATTCAGCGTCGGACAAACTGTCGATGTTTTCGAGAAACACCGCACCTTGCTCCAAGGGCGTGTCACCGGGGGAACCAGGTTCGTAAAGCGCCCATTTCAAGCGCGTGTTGCCGATGTCGATGGCCAGGAGCGTCATGGGCCCCGATGCTAGCCAGGGTTGAGATACGGGTTAACCATAGTCGACGGCCGCAAAGCGGTCAGGTCTAGGTAGCGGTCGGGTGGCATCATCAGCATAGCCTTTGCTCTGCTCACACCCACACGCGCGCAACCCATGACCGACCTGTCTGCTGAATTCCAGGCCTTGGCCAACTACCGACCCACGCACAAGGTGCGCTTTGTCACAGCCGCATCGCTGTTCGACGGCCACGATGCAGCCATCAACATCATGCGCCGCATCTTGCAGAGCATGGGTGCCGAGGTCATTCACTTGGGGCATAACCGCTCGGTTGATGAGGTCGTCACCGCCGCACTGCAAGAGGACGTGCAGGGCATCGCCGTCAGCAGCTACCAGGGCGGGCACGTCGAATACTTCAAATACATGGTCGACCAGCTGCGCGCCCGCGGCGGCGCGCAGGTCAAGGTCTTCGGCGGCGGCGGCGGCGTGATCGTGCCGACCGAGATCAGCGAGTTGCAGAACTACGGCATCGCACGCATCTACAGCCCCGAGGACGGCCAGCGCATGGGCTTGGCCGGCATGATCGGCGAGATGGTCCTGCGCTGCGACCAGGACCTCTCAGCACACGCCCCTGCTTCGGCCGCTGAGCTGCAAGGCCATACCGATGCCGCCTGGCGCGCCCTGGCGCAAGCCATCACCGCACTGGAGAACGGCAAGGCCGATGGCGCGCTGCGCGCCTCCCTGCAGGCGGCGGCTGGCGCCTCGCGCATTCCAGTTCTGGGCATCACTGGCACCGGCGGCGCGGGCAAGTCCTCACTGACCGATGAACTGATCCGACGGCTGCGCCTGGACCAGGGCGACGCCTTGCGCATCGCTGTGATCTCGATCGACCCGAGCCGGCGCAAGAGCGGCGGCGCGCTGCTGGGCGACCGCATTCGCATGAATGCGATATCGCCGTGGTCGGCTGGTGCGCGGGTCTTCATGCGCAGCCTGGCCACGCGCGACTTCGGCAGCGAGATCAGCCAGGCGCTGCCCGACGCCGTGCTGGCCTGCAAGGCTGCGGGCTTCGACCTCATCGTCGTAGAAACCTCGGGCATCGGGCAGGGCGACGCCGCCATCGTGCCGCTGGTGGACGTGCCGATGTACGTGATGACGCCGGAATTCGGTGCGGCCAGCCAGCTCGAGAAGATCGACATGCTGGACTTCGCCGAGTTCGTGGCCATCAACAAGTTTGACCGCAAGGGTGCGGCCGACGCGCTGCGCGACGTGGCCAAACAGGTGCAGCGCAACAAGGAGGCCTGGAGCCAGTCACCTGAAGCCATGCCAGTCTTTGGCACCATGGCCAGCCGCTTCAACGACGACGGCGTGACCGCGCTGTACCAGGCCCTGCTGCCGCGGCTTCAGGCGTTAGGGATGAAGGCCGCAGATGGCCGGCTGCCGCGTGTGGCGACGCGCCACAGCACGCACCAGACACCCATCGTTCCGGGCGGCCGCGTGCGCTACCTGGCCGACATCGCCGACACCGTGCGCGGCTACAAGCGCCGCGCACGCGAGCAGGCGGCGCAGGCGCGCGAGATCCAGCAGCTGCGCGCGGCGGCCGCGATGCTCACCGTCGGCAAGCCCGACAAGCCCAAGGCCGCCGAAGCCGCGATCAACCTGGCCGAGCAGCGCGAAGCCCAGCTGGACCCACAGGCCAAGAAGCTGCTGGCCCAGTGGCCCGACATGCAGAAGGCCTATGCGGGCGACGAATACGTCGTGAAGATCCGTGACAAGGAGATCCGCACGAAGCTTGTGCACACCACGCTGTCGGGCAACAAGATCCGCAAGGTCGTGTTGCCGCGCTACGAAGACCACGGCGAGCTGCTGAAGTGGCTGATGCTGGAGAACGTGCCCGGCTCGTTCCCGTACACCGCCGGCGTCTTTGCCTTCAAGCGCGAGAACGAGGACCCCACGCGCATGTTTGCCGGCGAAGGCGACGCCTTCCGCACCAACAAGCGCTTCAAGCTCGTCAGCGAAGGCATGCCGGCCAAGCGGCTGAGCACGGCTTTCGACTCCGTCACGCTGTATGGCAACGACCCCGACCTGCGCCCGGACATCTACGGCAAGGTGGGCAACAGCGGCGTCAGCATCGCCACGCTGGACGACCTGAAGGTGCTGTACTCGGGCTTTGACCTGTGCGCGCCCAACACCAGCGTCAGCATGACGATCAACGGCCCGGCGCCCAGCATCCTGGCGATGTTCATGAATGCCGCGATCGACCAGCAGATCGACAAGTTCGTGGCTGACAACGGCCGCCAGCCCACCGACACCGAGGCACAGAAGATTCGCGAGTGGACATTGGCTAACGTTCGCGGTACGGTGCAGGCCGATATCCTCAAGGAAGACCAGGGCCAAAACACTTGCATCTTCTCAACCGAGTTCAGCCTGAAAGTGATGGGCGACATCGCCGAGTATTTCGTGCACCATGACGTGCGCAACTTCTATTCGGTCAGCATCAGCGGCTATCACATCGCAGAAGCCGGCGCCAACCCGATCAGCCAGTTGGCCTTCACGCTCTCCAACGGCTTCACCTTCGTCGAAGCGTACCTTGCGCGCGGCATGCACATCGACGACTTTGCGCCGAACCTGAGCTTCTTCTTCAGCAACGGCATGGATCCGGAGTACACGGTGCTGGGCCGCGTGGCGCGTCGCATCTGGGCCACCGCGATGCGCGACCGCTACGGCGCCAACGAGCGCAGCCAGAAGCTGAAGTACCACATCCAGACCTCTGGCCGCTCACTGCATGCGCAGGAAATCGCCTTCAACGACATCCGCACCACGCTGCAGGCGCTGATCGCCGTCTACGACAACTGCAACAGCCTGCACACCAACGCCTACGATGAGGCCATCACCACGCCGACAGACGAGTCCGTACGCCGCGCCATGGCCATCCAGCTGGTCATCAACCGCGAGTGGGGGCTGGCGAAAAACGAGAACCCCAGCCAGGGCGCCTTCATCATCGACGAGTTGACCGAGCTGGTCGAAGAAGCCGTGCTGGCCGAATTCGAGCGCATCGCCGAGCGGGGCGGCGTGCTGGGTGCGATGGAGACCGGCTACCAGCGCAGCAAGATCCAGGAAGAGAGCATGCACTACGAGATGCTCAAGCACACCGGCGAGTACCCGATCATCGGCGTGAATACCTTCCGCAACCCCAGCGGTGAGCTGGTGCCGCAGAGCATCGAGCTGGCCCGCAGCACGGCGGACGAAAAGCAATCGCAGCTCCAGCGGCTGCAAGACTTCCACGCCCGCCATGCCGCCGTGGCGCCAGCGTTGTTGAAAAAGCTTCAACAGGCCGTGATCGACAACGGCAACGTCTTTGAAGTGCTGATGGAAGCCGTGCGCTGCTGCAGCTTGGGGCAGATCACGGATGCGCTGTTTGAGGTGGGGGGGCAGTATCGGCGCAGCATGTAGAAGATCCTTGCGGACTCGGGGTTCACCTGCTGGCAATGGCAGCCCCTTAAGGGCAGCATGCCTGTAATCACAAGACCTCCCGGAGCACCGAATGAACGATCAACGGTTACCACACCGCTCTGCCGTAGCTGCAATGGCGGTTGCGGCGATGGCAGGCCTGCTCGCCGCATGTGCCACCGCCCCCAGCAGCGACCGCACAGCCACCATTGAGCGCACCACCCATGGCGTCGCGCACATCACGGCGCCTGATCTGGAAACCGCCGCCTACGGCGTCGCTTACGCCCATGCGCAAGACAACGTGTGCCAGACCGCGCAGCAATTGGTGACGGTCAGGGGCGAGCGTTCACTGCACTTCGGACCGACAGCCCTTGGCCTGCTGGGTTTGCGCCCGCTGCCCAATGAACAGGCAGACTTTTTCATCGCGGCACACATGAACGATGCGGTGCTGGATGCCGCCTGGGCACGCAACAGCGCCGACACACAAGCCATGGCGCGCGGCTACGTGGCCGGCTACAACCGCTTTCTTGCCGACCGAGCCGGCCAATTGCCGGCGGCATGCAACGGCCAAGCTTGGGTAAAGCCCATGACAGCCGCCGAGTACCGCCGCTTGGCCGAGCTGAGCAGCGTGCAGGCCGGCATTGCGCTGCTAGCGGATGCCATGTTGGCGGCCAAGCCGCCGACCGCTGGAGCGGCCGGTGTGACGCCAGAAAGCAATTTCGCCGACGCCGCCGAAGCCATGCGCGAAGCTGGTCTGCTCGATTCCCCCTTTGGCTCCAACGCATGGGCCTTCGGCCGCGAGACCACGGCCAACGGCAGCGGCCTGCTGCTGGGCAACCCGCACTTCCCCTGGGCTGGCACCAACCGCTTCTGGCAGATGCACGTGAAGGTGCCGGGGCAACTGGATGTCATGGGCGCAAGCCTGGGCCAAACGGCCATCGTGCAGATCGGCTTCAACAAGGATGTGGCGTGGTCGCACACCGTCTCCACTGGCAAGCGCTTCACGCTGCATGAATTGGCACTGGCACCGAACGACCCGACAAGCTACTTGCTCGACGGCCAGACACAAAAGATGCAACAGCGCCCGCTGACGATTCGCATCAAAGGCGCCGACGGCACCGTCACCAGCAAGTCCACCACCGTCTGGACCACACGCTGGGGACCGGTGATCGTCAACCAGCGCGCAGGCCTGAACTGGACCACCAAGACCGCCTATGCCTTGAAAGACGCCAACACCGGCAACGCGCGCTCCAGCGACACGTGGCTTGCGATGAACCGCGCACGATCGGCCGAAGAGTTGCGCGCCGCTCTGGGCAACTTGGGCACGCCCTGGGTCAACACCATCGCAGCCGACCGCCAAGGCAATGCCTTCTACGCGGACCTGAGCGTGGTGCCCGACGTGGATGCTGCGCAACTGGAGCGTTGTGCCCCCAGCGCCCCAGCCAAGGCGCTGCTCCGTGCGGCGGGTTTGGTGGTGCTGAACGGCAGCCGCAGCGATTGCGACTGGAAACAAGACCCCGCTTCGCCCGTGCCAGGCCTGACCCCGCCAGCCCGCTTGCCCGTTATCGTGCGCGGTGACTGGGTGCAGAACAGCAACGATAGCTTCGTCTATACCCACCCCGCCGCCAAGGTGCCCGGCATCTCGCCGCTGGTGGGCGATGGCAGCGTGCAGCGCGTGCGCACACGCTCCAGCTGGTTTGAGATTCCGCTGCTGCTGGCTGACGGCAAGGTCACATTGCCCAGCGTCCAAAAGCAGTTGTTCGGCAACCGCAACTACATGGGGCAGGCCGTGGTGCCTGACCTGCTGGTGGCCTGCGCGCTGCAAGCACCGGCGGCTGCAGAGGCGCGCGATGGCTGCGCGGCGCTGCGTGCTTGGGACCGCGCCAGCGAGGCAGGCTCACGCGGCGCGCACCTGTTCCGCGAGTTCTGGCGCACGGCACGCGCTATTCCCGCGGTGCACCGCACCGCATTCGATCCCGCTGCACCGATGGCTGGCCCCATCGGTTTGAAGATGGACGATGCAGTTGTCGCCGGCAAGGTCTGGGACGCTTTGGCCGGGGCCGTAAAAAAGGTGCGCGATGCCGGTTATGCGCTTGACGCGCCATTGGCCAGCGTGCAGCGCCCGGCCATCACGCAGGAAGTCATCGGCCTGCACGGCGGCGACGAGATTGAAGGCGTGCTGAACAATCTTGGCGACCGTGGCGCGCCGGGTATCGGCAAGAACGGCATCCGTATCGACTACGGCACCAGCTACGTGCAAACCGTCACCTTTGACGCGCGCGGCCCGGTCGCGCAGGCCTTGCTGACCTACGGCCAAAGCACCGAGCCAGCGTCACCGCACACCACCGACCAGATGAAGCTGTATGCGCAAAAGACGTGGCCGGTGCTGCCCTTCCACGCTGAGGACGTCGCAAGGGCGCGTTTGGGCGAGCCCTTTCGGCTGACACGGCCCTAGCCAACCTAGGGGCTCATCAGCCCGGCTGCCGCAGCCGGGCGAGCAGCTTCTGGCCCGCGCGGCCGGTGGATTCGGCGCCCAGCCGCGTTTGTTCAAGCTTGACTGCCGCGCGCGAGGCAGCGCCGAGCACACCGTCGGCTTCGCCGATGGCGTGTCCACGCGCGAGCAGCAGCGTCTGCAATTCACGACGCTCGGCGCGTGAGAGCCCTGGGTCGTCCGTCGGCCACGCGGTTTTGAAGGCACCGCCGCCACGCAAGCGGTCGGCCAGATGCGCGATGGCGAGCGCGTAGCTCTCGGCCGCGTTGTAGCCGTAGATGGCGTCGAAGTTCTTGAAGACCACAAAAGCCGGGCCTTGTGCACCGGCTGGCAGCAGCAAAGCTGCGCCGTCGGAAGGCAGGTCGCCGCCGCCAAGTGCGCTGCCGTCAAGACGCCGCACGCCGCGTTCGGCCCAGGTGGCGAGAGGCAGCTTGTTGCGTCGCCCGGCCGCCGTGGTGTCAAAGCCTGAAGGTAGCTTGACTTCCAGTCCCCAAGGCTGGCCAGTGCGCCAGCCACCCTTGTTTAAAAAGTTAGCCGTGGAAGCCAAAGCATCAGGGATGTTGCCCACCAGGTCACGCCGGCCGTCACCGTCGAAGTCCACCGCCAGACGCAGGTAGGTGCTGGGCATGAACTGCGTGTGGCCAAAGGCCCCCGCCCACGAGCCCACCATGTCGGCCGCAGCGACGTCGCCCCGCTGCACGATCTTCATTGCCGCCCACAGTTCGCCACGGAAAAACGGCTGGCGCCGACCCATGCACGACAGCGATAGCAGCGAGGGCACCACAGGCCGCTTGCCAAAGTTGCGGCCAAAGTTGCTCTCCACACCCCACACCGCCACCACCGTGGCCGGGTCCACGCCATAGCGGCTTTCAATCTCTGCCAGCTGCGGCTGCCACTGCTGCAGGCGCGCTCGACCATCGGCAATGCGCTCGTCATCCACCAGGCTGGCCAGATAGTCCCAGATGGGCGTCTTGAATTCCGGCTGGTTGTCCAGCAGCTCCAGCAAAGAGACATCGGGCTTGGCTTGCGCCGTCAATGCATCAAAGGTGGCGCGTGAAACGCCTTGTTTGGCCGACTCGCTGCGCAGCTCGCCCAGGCAGCGTGCGAAGTCGTCTTGGGCTTGTGCGGCGCCAGCCCACAGTGCGCACGCGGTGCACAAGGCGGCCAGCGCAGCGATGCGCATGCTGGGGCTTTGAAAATGGTGGCTCACTGATTGCTTCAACATGGCTGACATCCTGGCACAAGAGCATGGGCGATCTGAATAAAGCTGACAATCCGCCATGACCGCACTTCCAGACTACATCGCCCCCGCCCGCTTCAGCGACGCCGATGCGGCCTTCACGCAAGTACAGGCCATCTACCAAACCAGCGTGGACCACCTTCGCGCTGCGCTGCAGCAGTTTGTATCCGGTGAAGGCGATGGGCGACGGGTGCGTGCCTGTTACCCGTTTGTTCGATTGCGCGTGGACACCGTGGCCCGCCGCGACTCGCGCAAGGCCTACGGTTTTGTAGCCGGGCCCGGCACCTTCGAGACCACACTCACGCGCCCCGACCTGTTTGGCAACTATTACCGCGAACAGTTCCGCCTTCTGCTGAAAAACCACGGCACGCAGCTTGAGGTCGGCACCAGCTCGCAGCCCATTCCGGTGCACTTTTCGCTGGCCGAAGGCGACCACCTGGAAGGCAGCCTGACGCTGGAGCGGCGCCAGCTGATGCCGGACCACTTCGACCTGCCCGACCTGGCGGCGATGGACGACGGTATCGCCAACGGCACGCACAAATTGCGCCCTGGCGAAGCGCAACCGCTGTCTCTGTTCACAGCACCGCGCGTGGACTATTCCTTGCACCGGCTGCGCCACTACACCGGCACCGCGCCAGAGCACTTTCAGAACTTTGTGCTGTTTACCAACTACCAGTTCTACATCGACGAATTCATCAAGCTCGGCCATGCCCTTATGGCCGACGCCAACAGCCCCTACGTTGCCTTTGTGGAGCCCGGCAATGTCATCACGCGCCGGGCAGGCCTGCCGGCTGGCGCCGGCGATGCACTGGGCGTGCCGCCGCCGCGCCTGCCGCAGATGCCCGCTTACCACTTGGTGCGCCCCGACAACAGCGGCGTCACGATGGTCAACATCGGCGTGGGCCCGGCCAATGCCAAGACCATCACTGACCACATCGCCGTGCTGCGCCCGCACGCCTGGGTGATGCTGGGCCACTGTGCGGGCCTGCGCAATACGCAGCAACTCGGCGACTACGTGCTCGCCCACGGCTATGTGCGCGAAGACCACGTGCTTGACGAAGAACTGCCGCTATGGGTACCGATTCCAGCGTTGGCGGAGATTCAAATGGCGCTGGAGCAAGCCGTCGCTGAGGTGACGCAACTATCCGGCTGGGAACTGAAAAGTCTGCTGCGCACCGGTACTGTCGCTTCGACCGACAACCGCAACTGGGAGCTGCTGCCCCACCCCGGCCCGGAGCGCCGCTTCAGCCAGAGCCGCGCCGTGGCGCTGGACATGGAAAGCGCCACCATCGCAGCCAACGGTTTCCGCTTCCGCGTGCCTTACGGTACCCTGCTGTGCGTCAGCGACAAGCCCCTGCACGGCGAAATCAAGCTGCCCGGCATGGCCAATACCTTCTATCGCGAACGTGTGGACCAGCACCTGCGCATCGGCCTGCGCGCCATGGAACTGCTGCGCGACCAGCGCCTGGACCAACTGCACAGCCGCAAACTGCGCAGCTTTGCCGAAGTGGCATTCCAGTAAGGCCGAGGGTTGCTGTAGGAAGTGACCGCGCAGGCTCGGCCACGGCCCATGCTCAGCGCATGGACAAGGGCACGCGGGATGTCGGCGCGGGGAACAGGCGGTTCAGTTCAGCCATGTGATCAGCGCTCAAGCGCAAGTGTTGCGCCGCCCCGTTTTCGCGCAGGTGCTTCGCACGCGAGGCCTTCGGCAGCGCCATCACATTGGGCTGGGCCATGAGCCAAGCCAGCGCGAGCTGGGCAGGCTCGACATTCATCTGGCGGGCGAGAGTGTCCAACTCGGGGCGCTGCAGCAGGGCACCGTCATCCAGCGGGCTGTAGGCCATCAGCGGCATTTGATACAAGCGCATCCAGGGCAAAAGCTCGCGCTCGACGCCGCGTTGGGTGAGTGAATACCAGACCTGGTTGACGCTGCACGCCGCGCCGCCCGGCACGGCCACCAGTTCGCGCATGTCGTCGATGTCAAAGTTGCTCACGCCCCAGTGGCGAATCAGGTGACGCTGCTGCAGCAGTTCAAAGCCAGCCACCGTTTCCTTCAAGGGAACGTGACCGCGCCAGTGCAGCAGATACAGGTCAATGCGGTCCACGCCCAGGCGCTGCAAGCTGGCCTGGCAAGCTTCAACCATGCCGTCCGGCGTGGCGTGTTGCGGCAGCACCTTGCTCACCAGGCAAAGCTCGTCTCGGCGCATGCCCGCTGCTATGGCTTCCCGCAGAGCGCGCCCCACCAGCTTTTCAGCGCCACCCGCGCCATACATTTCTGCGGTGTCGATAACGCGGTAGCCCGCATCAAATGCTTCGCGCAGCGCTGCCAACTCTGTCGCCGCTTGAGCAGCCGTTTCGCCAAATCCCGCTGTCCCCGCACCCAGGGCCGGCAATTCTTCGGCGCTGGGCAACATCACTTCGGGCAAAGCTTGGGCTGCGTCACTCATGCCGAGATGGTAGTTGCTTGCGGGAGTACGCCCGCACCGAGTCAACGGCGCTTTATCATCGGCGCTGATGCCTGTTCCTGATACCGATACCTCCGAGTTAGCCCAAGTGCGGCTGGACAACGCCTTGTTGTTGTTTGACGAATTTGTCGCACAAAACGTCCGCACACCTGACGCTGCTGCCCTACGAGGCCTGGAACGGCGCTTCGCCGAGCAGTTACTCATCCAACCCAGCTACTGGAGCCAAATCAAGAGCCGCACACGCCAGATTGGCGAGCGACTTGCGCGCCAATTTGAGGGCCGGTGCCGTAAGGCGAACGGCTGGATGGATGTGGTGCACCCCGCCTCGTCGGGCGGCAAACTGGCCCTCCAATTGCCCATGGAACCTGTGCCCGACGACACCAGTAGCACGCCACGCGACGACGACGAGCGCTTCATCGTCGGCTTGGTGTTGACCTACTACCGCCGTCACCCGCAGCGTGCACGCACGCGCTTGCTCGATCTGTTGTCTGAAGTGCTGGCGCCGCCACCACGCCCACCGGCTGCGCCCGCGCCCAGCCCAAGTGGCAGTGGAGACGAAGCACTGGCCCTGTGGCAACAGTCTCAAAAAGGCGTTGCACCGTTGAAAAAGCGCCGCTGAATTCGCGTTCAGGTAGGCCTGTGGACACTTCACGTTTCTCACAACATCATCAAACCTTGCCTTTGCGCAAGATTTGATTATCATTGCGTCTTCTCGCGCTGCCGCTTGTTTGGGGCACACGCGCGGCACAGGAGATGTTCATGACCGCCACCATCCGCTTTCAAGTGACCGCGCCCAAGCCGCGCAACCCGCACGCCGTGTCCGCCCGCCTTCGACGCGCGGGCGCACACCGACCAGGAACCGGCGCCCTGCGCCAAGCCGCAAAGCAGCAATTGCGCGCAGAGTTGGCCGACAACAAGCACCCTCCGCCCGCGCGCTGAACAACGGCCGCTGCGGGCTCCAAGTTGGAGTTCGATATGAGCAAGTCTTTAAGGTGGGTTCTGCAACCCGCCCCCGTCCCGTTGATCAAACGCGCCAAGCGCAGCGCATCCCGAGGATTGCGCAGCTTGAGCTTGCGCATCGCCACGCTTTCGAGGCGCTTGCGGCCCCAGGCACCCACCTCGGCACCAGACTCGATGGATTTCGAGTTTCACGCAGAGGCAGGCGCCCCCGAGGGTGCGCTGTTCGTCAACGGCCTTCGTGTGGGTTCGATCGCAGGCGTCACGCGGCTTTAGCAGGCGTTGAGCCTTCAAACGACGCGGCTGGCCGTTTGAAATTCAAGTTGGCGGCACATGGCGCCGATAAGCCAGTGAGGACCATCTCGCCATGCCGCCAACCCCTGCCACCAGCAGCCCTTCAAGGATCGAGCCAGCAGCCCCGTTGCCTACGACGGTTGGCGGCTGGGCAGACCGCTTCGAGGTCGCGGACTTGCCCATCCTCGCCGCCACCGCTGAACTGCTGGGTGAAGCGCAAAGCCACGAGGACGCGGTCGACGCCCACACCTTGGCCGAGGCTGTGTCAGCGGACCCGCTGATGACGCTCAAGCTGCTGGCGCACGTGGGCTGGTTACGGCGTGGGCGTGAGGGCGGCGAGCCAGAAACCGTCACGGCCGCCTTGGTGATGTTAGGCATCACACCTTTTTTTCGACAGTTCCATGACCAGTCGGTCGTCGAAGAGCGGCTGGCCAGCAACCGAAGCGCCCTGGTCGGGTTCGAGCGCGTCTTGCGCCGTTCTCACCGCGCGTCAACTTTCGCGACGGCTTTTGCAGTTCAGCGCCTGGACCACGATGTGGCCGTCATCGGCAGCGCAGCCCTTTTGCATGACTTCGCCGAGCTTTTGCTTTGGTTGGCCGCGCCCGAAGCGGCATTGGCGATTCGTCAACGTCAGCGCGACGACCCCACACTTCGCAGTGCGGATGCTCAGAAAGAAGTGTTGGGCACCACCTTGCCTGAGCTTCAACATGAGCTGATGACAAGATGGCGTTTGCCGCGCCTGCTGTCGCAGATCGCGGACGACGCGCTGCACAACGATTCAGCGCAAGTGCGCAACGTGGTTTTGGCCGTCAGACTCGCGCGGCACACCGCCCTCGATTGGGACAACCCGGCCGTGCCTGACGACATTCGCGATATCGCCCAACTGCTGCGCCTGGGCTATGAGCCGACGCGCCAACTGCTGCTGGACCTCAACAGCTAGGCGGCTTCACTTCCTACCGAACCTTCGAACCTGACGGGGTTTCTTGAAGCCGGCTTTCGCCGGCTTCAGGTCCGCGCTCACCCGCTACTTGCGCTCGCGGGCCTTCACGTCGATTTCCACACGGCGGTTCGGCAGCAGGCATTCCTTCAAGTTGGCCGATGAAGGCTGCTTGTCGGTGCAGGATTCAACCTGCTGCTGGTCGCCTCGCGCTTCGGTGGTGATGAGCTTGGCATCGATGCCCAAGCCGATCAGCAGGTCGCGCACGGTTTGGACTCGGCGCTCACTCAAGCGCTGGTTGTAGTCCGGCTGGCCTGTGCCGTTCAGGCGGTCGGCATGGCCGATCAGCTTGATCGCTTGCACATCCCAATTGCCCGTCTTCAAGCGCTGAACCAGGTTGCGCACCTGCTCCGTGCTGTACGAGCGGATGTCCGCCGCTTGCGAGCGATCGAAATTGAAGACCACTTGCGCGCCCAAAGAAGCCTCACGCGGCAGCGGCGGCAGAACCACAGGTGGTTGCGGCAGCGGGGGCGGGGGCGGCGGAGGAGGTGGTGGCGGGGGCGGCGGTGGTGGCGGCGCGCACGACTTGGTCAGCGTGGCTGCCTCTGCCATCAAGTCTTCAGCAATTTGCACATAAGGCTTGGCATGGCGCCATTGCTGTTGCGCGTGTTCGTTGCCCGCGTGCACCAGCTCGACCTCGGCGCAAGCCAGCTTTTGCTGCCCGCACTGAAAGCCGGGTTCCTTTTTCAAGGCCGCAGCGCGGTCCCACAGGTCAGGGCGAAGTTTGACGGCTTGGCCAACCAGGGGCGTCTCGTTGCCCAGCGCGGCGCCACGCTCCATACCAACGATCAGCTTTTCAGCTTCGGTCATGGCCGCTTGCGGAAAGCTGCTGCGGTCGTTGCGGGTGTACTCGTGGAAGCTCACGTCCAGCCAGCACTGTGCCTTGCTGAGGTGATAGTCCTTGACGGGGCGGCCTTTGTCATTCAAGCCCTTGATGCGCGCTTGCAGCTTTTCATAAGCCTGTTGGTCGGCCTGGATCGCCTCGTCGGTGATTCGCTGGGCTTGCGGGTTCAACTGCGTTGTCTGCGCCCAGACTGCGGGCGCTGACACCAGGAACAGTGCAGCCGCAGCTGCCGAGGCCAAGGTGGTTTGAAATGTTTTCA
This sequence comes from Rubrivivax sp., assembly GCA_965249635.1. Classification (GTDB taxonomy): domain Bacteria; phylum Pseudomonadota; class Gammaproteobacteria; order Burkholderiales; family Burkholderiaceae_C; genus Rubrivivax. The sequence goes on from OZ252249.1 coordinate 3,867,220, forward strand.
TCGATCCAGACTCCGGTTGACCTCTTGGTCACGGCCTTTGAAAAGGTTTTCGTCGAACTTGAAGCGCAGGCGGACATAGAAGCCCGAACGCGTGTACTCATAACCCGCCAAGTCGGCGTCGCCGCTGAACCCGGTCAGGTTGACACCGGCTGAAAGCCAGAGGTTTTGCCTCAGCAGGTAGCCGGCTTCCACACCAAAGGCGGACTGGCGTGCGCTGCGTTGGCCCATCTGCACGGCACCCTGCACACCCAGGTCCCAGTTTTCGGTGATGTCGTAAACCAGGCGACCCGATACCAAGCCTGCCCGGAAGTTGCTGCGCACGCCGTTCTCGAAGACGTCGTTTTGCCACTTGGCGGCCACGCGCCCGGTCATCCACCACGGCCGCGAGGGGTGGTAATCAGCGTGTGTGCTGACGATAACCGCGCGGCTGCGCAGTTCGCCTGTGGTGGCATTGCTGGCGTCGGTTTCGTTCTTGAACTCGATCTTGCCCAGCGCGTTGATGCGGTTGGTATCGGTGTCGCGGTAAGCCAAGCCCAACTGTGCCCGGTCTTGCAGCACGTCGCCGCGAGCGGCGTAGTCGGTCTTCAACAGATAGTTGCGGCCCAGCAAGGTCCAGTCGCGGTCCAGCTTGCGCGCGACCATGACCGTCCACAACGTCGTGTTGAAAGCCTCGTTGCTGGTGGGCGTGCTGCTGATATCGCCGGCACGGCGATGCTCAATGCGTGTGCTGCCGCGCCACAGCGGATTGGCGGCGTAGTCGATACCTGCTGCCGCCGCGTGAACCGTTGGCGTTTGGCCCGACAAGACCTTCACACGTTCCAGCGCCACATTGGCGCGCACGCCTTGCGCCACATCCCAGAAGTGCCGAGCGCCCGACGCAATTTGCAGGTCGCGCCCGCTGATGGCGTCTCGCAAGCGGTACTCGCTGAACAGTTGCGTTTCGCGAAGCACATTGGCGTCCACACCCAGCGCAATTTGATTGGCGCTGGTGCGGGTGTCGGACACGCCGTTGAGCATGACCCAGCCGGCTTGGTGTTCGGCGCGCCCGTACAAGCGGGTGCGCGGGTTCAGCGCGTAGTCGGCGCCCAGGGCGTAGCGGCGGCGGTCATCGCCCGCTACGTCGCTTTCGATTTCACCGCCCACGCGCCAGCGGTCAGAGACTTTGTAGCCTGCCCCCAGGCGCACGCTGTTGCTTGCGAGCCGCGTGCCGGCAGCGAGGCTGCTGGTGCCGCTTAACAAGCTGCCTTGCGTGACGATGGGCAGGCCCGTGACCGGGTCAACGGCCAGCGGGTTCAAGCCCAGCGCGCCCCCAGCAGATCCAGTGGCAATGCTGCCGCTCAAGCCGCTGGTTAGGCTGAAGGGTGAGGTCAAGACATCGGTGCTTTGCACGCCGATGGTTTCGCGCACGCGCCGCAAGCTAGCGTCCAGCGTCAGGCGCTCTGTCGGGAACCACTGCACCCCCAGCGCTGCCGTTTGGCGTTCACCCCCGCCAACATTGCGGTCTTCCGACTGGGTGGCCTCGGCATACACCTTGATCTGGTCAGCGACCTTGACCGCTCCTCGTCCGTACAACTCCTGCCGACCGCCCGCGATGGGCGCTGAGGCATTGTTGAAGTAGGGTGAGCTGCGCCCTGCAAAAACACGCGCTTCGGTGCGTTCACCTTGGTGCACCAGTTCCAGGCGCGCAGCAAGCCCTTCGGCCGAGCCAACCACGCCACTCAATCCACGCGACACATTCAAGTTAGCCGGATTGGTGTTGACGGTGCTGATGGTCTGAGCAACTTCGATGACCATGGCCGAGCGTTCGTCGAACTTCAACGTCATGTTGCCGCTGAGCAGTTCGAACGGCGCCAGAGGGTTGTTGTCCGTGACCGCCGAACCACCAATTTCGAAGTTGGGCGCGGCGCGGAACTGCGCATCCGCACCGCCCACCCAGAAGGCTTGACCGCCCTGGTCAACTTCATACGTCACGCGCAACGTAACGGGGTTGAGGTTGGCGTCAACGCTGGGCAAGAAGGTGGCCAGCAGAATGCGACCCGAGAACGGCTCAAAGCTGTAATCGACCAATCGCGTCAGAGGCCGCACTTCAACGATGCGCGCGGGTTGCGTGCGATCGCGCACCACCACTTCGACTTTTTCGCTGCCTTCGAGCACACCGTTGTTGCGCAGCGCATAGGGCCCTGAACCCTGGCTGGCAAACTCTTCAATCGAGGAGCGCAGCGTGTCGTGGAAGGCAAAGCCATTCACGACCCACTTGCCCGACTCATGGTGCGCGCGCAAGCCGGTGGCCGTGCGGTTGTAGCTGCCCAGGCTGCGCTGCTTCAGTGATGCAACGGCACCCTGGCCATAGGGCTGCGAAAAGCCGTCGCCTGTGATGATGTCGCCGAACAGCACATAGCTCTTGTTTTTGTCGATGCGCACGTAAAGGCGGCTGCCTGAGCGTGCATCAAAGCTGCGCAGTGACGAGTCGCCGTACACCGGATACAGCTCGTCGGCGCGCACATCACGCAGCAACCTGGCCTGCGTGAGCTTGTCGGAGTCGTAGGCGGCCGTCAGCAGCATGTCGCCCGAAATGGTGCCTTTCAAGTACATCGCCGCACGCGCCGTTGCGGCGGCTTTGCCGTTGCGGAACTCGCGCGACCAGCTTTGGATTTCCTGCTCGAAAGCATCGCCGCGCCGCACGGGGGTGATCGACACCTTGTTGCGGAAGCTCACCACACCCTCAAGCAAACCGGCTGCCACCATCGGCCGCAGATCGGGCACAAAACTCACCAGGCCCGCCGCCTGATGGCTACCCACGCTCACGCGCAAACGAACGTCCTGCGCGTCGGGCGGCGCCAACAGTTGGAACTCGGCCACGCCGTTGCGCACAGGCAGTTGCACACCCGGCAACACCCGGTCAGCGTCCAAACCTCTAGGGCCAAATTCGTCGGTGCGCGCGCCGGGCAGCAAAACCCGCCCGCCTGAATGCTCGATGGTGGCGTGGACCAGGTCAGACACCGGCTTGCCGTCACGACCCAGCAAGCGCACCTTGACGCGGATGGCCGACTGACCATCGGCAGGCACGTGGTTGCGATCGACGTCAACAACCACTTGCGCAACCGCTGAGGCCGCCGCCATGGTTTTGCCGTCGAGTGCGGGCGCAAACGGTTTGAGCTGCCCAGGCCTATCACCACTGGCCAGCGGGTACAGCGCAGACTCCAGGCCGGTCACCGGCGTGTAGTTCAGGTCGGGCTTGGTGCCTGGCGCTACTGGTGTTTGCGCACCCGCACCCGCGCTGCCCAAGACAGCCAGGGCCGCCGCAAACGCCACCGGGCGGCTGCGCAGTTCGAGCTTGCTGCCGTCCAGGTTCATGATGTCGTCAGCGCGTGCCATTTGAGCCTCCCTGTGCGGAAGTGCCGGTGGCCGGTTGATCGGGTCGTTCTCCCGATGTTCGCCCGGTGGGTGGTGGCTGGTTCATGGGCAGGTTCAGTGTCGGTACGTTGGTTTCGTCCTTGGACGGCGACGGCGCATCGGGCGTTGTCGCGCGGGTCTTCGGTGCGAGTTGGTTGGCGCCGTCGGTGCCCTGTTGTGGCGAACGAATCGTGTCCAGCTGGTGCGCCTTGCTGTCAAAGCGCAGCGCCGGGCCGCCCTTCTTCTCCGTCTCGACCGAGCGGACTTCACCCTGCGCACGCCGAGCCTTGGTTTGCTCCAGCACGGTGTTGGAGCAACTGCCTTCGATGAAGTCAGCCCGGTGCAGCTCGCCGTTTTTCAGGTCGAGCCACAAGCTGCCTGCATCGGCCAGGTTGCGGTTGCTCGACGTGGTCAAGCGCGCGCCGCGGGGCAAGGTGGTTGGGTCAGCACGCAGCACATGGCTGCGTGGTGGCAGGCCGCACATGCTGTATTTGCCCTCAACGTCAGAGATCAGCGCCGTGCCGTCAGACAAGATCAGACGCACGCCCGGCACGCCCAGCTCTTCACGGTCTTGGATGTGGTTGTTGTTGCAATCCACAAAGACCTTGCCCAGGACGCACGCGTCCGTGGTGAAAGCACCGCCCGCCACACGCACGCGGTATTCCGCCTTGTTGGTCGCAACGGAGCCCGCGATGGGGTTGCGTTGCGCGTCCACACAACCGGCCGGCACAGCGCAGGCATGGGCTTGCGCGCGGTTGATGCCGTCGCCTTGCATGGCACCTACACCCACGCGAACGCGGTACTGCAGCACCAGTTGGCGGTTGGCGCGCATGGGGCCCAGTTGGAAGACCAGATTCGGGCCCACTCCCCCCGCGGGGTCGGCGATAGGTAGCCCGTTGACTATTGCGGTACCGGGGATGTAGGTAAACCCTGCTGGCAGCTGATCGATCAAGGAAGTTTGCGCAGGGTTGCCGCCGTCGGCCAAACGCACTGTCAGCGTGTACCGGACGCTGTCGCCCACTTCAGCTACTGCACGGTCGCCGGTCTTGCTCAGGCCCAAAGCGCGGGCTGGCGGGGGGTCCAGCGGAATATGGTTGTGCACGATGGACGGCGTTGCGGAACCGGCACTGACCGACAGGAAGTAGGTCGTAGCCGGGCCTGTGTCGCCTTGGGGCGCATCGATCTGCGGCTGCACGGCAAAGCGCGTACCAGCGCCACCCGCCGGGCTCAAGATGCCGCTTGCAGGCGTGATCAACTCCGACACGAACTTGTAGCCCGATGGGGGAACCACCGTCAGAGCGAAGTTGCAACGCGCGGGCGCGGCCGGCGACAGCAGGAACTGGTAGAAGCCATCAGGGCCGACCGTCATCGAGATGGCTGAACCATTGACGCTGTAGCCACCCAGGCCCGCGGCCACCACCGACGTTGCCGGGCTCCAACCTGTGCACACGCCAGAAGGCGTCAGCGTAACCAGTGAACCCGGCACCGGCGTGCGTGCAACGGCGTCGTAGACCACGCCACTGGGGTCGATGGGCAGACTCTGCTGGGGCAATTCGGCCCCGGGCGACAGGACCACGCGCAATTCAGGCAGCGCGCCTGTTTGCGGGCAGGAGCTCGCCGAGCCCTGTGGGCGGCTGTTGCCGCTGAAGCAAGCTGCGCCTGACGAGCCGGGTGCCGCCTCGCCATTGACCGGGTAGCCAAACACCACGCCAGAGACGGGTTCGCGGAAGCGAATGGCCAGCTCAACGCCGGGCTCCAGATTGCCCACACGGTAGGCACCCTTTGCGTCAGTTGTGGCGCGCCCGACAATGACGCCGGTAGCCGCGTCGAGAACTTCGACCTGCCAAGCGGGCATGCGCCGGTCAGTAGGGTCGAGCACACGCAAGGCCGAGCCCACGTCTACCCAGGCCGTGCCCGACACCGCCGCCGCCAACTGCACCACAACAGGGTCGCGGCAGATGTTTTGGGTGGCTGTTGCGGTGCACAGTGGCAGCGCCGCTGGGTTCGCCAAAAAGGCGTCGCGCTCGGCTGCACTGGGGCCGCGCGCAGCCGCTTCGCCACCACCGTCAACCAGCACGGCATTGTTGGCAGAAGCGCCACCTGCCGGCGCCGCAACGACATTCACGACCGCTGTGATGGCGGAAGGGTTGGCCGCTCCTGGAGCCAACAAGGCGCTGGATTCGCAGCTAAAAGAGCTTGCCCCGGCTGCGCCCGTGCACTGCCAGCCCGTTCCTGTGGGCGTGGCATTCAGAGTCATACCTGCCGGCAGACGGTCTTGAACCGAATAGGCGCCAATCGTTGGCTTGGTGCCTGCATTTCGGACGTTGATGACGTAGGTTCCTGTCAGGCCAACGGTAAACACGGGCTTGGTGTGGGTCTTGGTGACCACCATGTCGGCGCTGTCAGGAATTTCGCCGAAGTTGTAGCCGGAGGCCAGAACACCAGCCGGCAGCGTGATGCCGGAAATCGCCGAGACCGGGTTGCTGACCGGCGTTGCCGAGCCGCCATTCGAGCCGGGGACGGTCAGGCCATTGCTGGTTTCAACGGGCTGTGTCGGCTCGGTGACCGTATAGGTTCCTGGCCGCAGGTTGTTGAATTCATAGCGGCCCTCGGCGCCTGTGGTCAACGTGCTGCTGACTGGAGCGCCGAGGTCAGTGGTTCCAGTCAATGTGACCGTGACACCGGCCAGGCCAACTTCCGCCGTACCGATCAGGCCATCATTGTTCGGGTCAGACCAGACGCGGCCGCTCAGCCGTGCCACCGGAATTTCACCGAACAGGTTGTTGACCGACTGCTGCGAGCGGCCCAACGTGATGGCGCTGATAGAACTTGCCAGTACGTCAGGTGTGGTGACTGCTCCGCCTGCACTGCCGGCAACAGTTCGGCCACTCAACGTGCCCGCGGGTTGGCCAGACTGCGCCACCTGGTAGACGCCAGGCAAAAGCTCAGGGAAGGCCCAGCTGCCATCGGCAGCAGTGACCGTTGTGCGGCTGACGCTGGCGCCCAACTCATCGGTGCCCGTCAGTGTGATGGTGATACCAGCAATGCCGGTTTCGCCAGAGTCCACCACGCCGTTGTTGTTGGCATCGAGGAAGACGCGGCCCGCGATCTGGGCACCCGAGGTTTCGCCGAAGTTGTTGTTCTGCGAGTGTTGACCGGCGGCCAGATTGATGGCGCTGATTTCGCTGGGAGTCGAAGTCACCGGCGTGACGGCTCCGCCGGCAGTGCCTGCCACAGTACGGCCATTGCCGGTGTTGGACGGCTGGTTCGGCTCCTTCACTCTGTAAGCAATGCCCGGGCGCAGATTGTCAAAGCTGTAGCTGCCAGTGGCATTGGTCGTGGTCGTGGCGGCGACTGGCTGACCCAGATCGTTGGTTCCGCTCAAGGTCAAAGTCACGCCCTCGATGCCGTTTTCAATGCCATCGATCAAGCCGTTGTCGTTGGAGTCCAGCCAGACACGGCCCGACAGTTGGGCAACCGGAATCTCGCCAAACAAGTTGTTGACGGCCTGTTGGCCGGCCACCAGCGTGATCGCACTGATCGAACTTGCGGGTGTTGTGACATCTGTTGCCGCTCCGCCTCCCGAGCCGGCGACGGTCTTGCCGTTCAGGGTGCCCGCTGGCTGGTTGGGCTGACGAACCGTGTAGGTGCCCGCCGGCAGATTGGCAAAGCTCCAACTGCCATCGCTGGCACTGGTGATGCTCAGGCTGACTCCCGAGCCTGTCAGCTCGATGAGCGCACCAGGAATGCCCACTTCGGCGCCGTCGATCACGCCGTTGTTGTTGGCATCCAGCCAAACACGACCGCTGATGGACGCAGCCGCCGGGTCGCTGATGACGGTGACCGTGGCCGTTGCGACGTTGTTGCCGCCAGGGAAGTCCAGGGCGCCGGTTTTGGCGGTGTCCGTGTCAACCACCGCGCGGTTGAGTGCAACGCCGCCTGCAGGCGCCACCGACATGCTCGCGGGGATGGTGACCGTGGCCACGCCCGTAGCAGCCAACAAGCCCAAGGGGCAGTTCAACGTCAAGCCAGTGAGCGAGCAAGTTCCCGTGCCGACTGGCAGGGTGCGCGTCCATGTTGCCGGACCCGTCACGACCGTGCCCGCTGGCAAGGTGTCGGTCAAGTCGGTCTGCAGAGAATCACCGGGGCCGTTGTTCGTCACCGTGATGCGCCAACTGAACGGCTGGTTCAAATTCACGGTCGGCTGACTGGTGGACTTGGCCACACGCAGGTCAATGATGTTGCGCGTGGTGGTGGTTTCTGTCTGGCTGTTGTTGCTCGACAGCGTTTCCGTTTCGTTGGACGCCACCACGGTGCCAGTGGTAAAAGCGTCACCATTGGCCGCCGGTTGGTCCAAGATTTGGTAACGAAGGAAGATGTCCTTCGTCTGACCAACGGCCAGTTCGCCGACATTCAGTCCCGTTGCCGCTGTGCCCGCAGGAACGGTGCAAGTGAAGGCCGGTATCGCGGTGCCGGGAGCCGATGTCACATTCGTGGCCGAGCACAGGCTGACCGCATTGCACGCGGTGCTGCCGAAGCCCGTTGTGTCGCAGACAAAACGAATGCGCTTGCCAGCAGGCGGCGTCATCGTTTCCGAGATGCGCACATTGGTGCCGAAGGTCGGACCGTTGCTTCTGACGCGCACGCGATAGTCGATGAAGGTCGAATTGACCGAAACAAACGGCACCGGGTCCACCAAGTCAGTCTTGTTGACCAGCAGGTCAATGCCGTTGGACGTGATCGTCAGTGTGTTGGACCTGCTGTTATTGGTCAGGTCGCCTTCTGTCGAGCTTGTCGAGATGACGGCCGTGTTGCGCACAAGGCGGGTCGGCGCACTCGATTGACCATTGGCCCGAACCACCAGGGTGACCGACAGCTCTTCGCCAGCAGCCATGGTGCCGATTTCGCATCGCACCCGGTTGTTGGCCGGTGTGACCGTGCTGTTTTCAATGGCTGTGGACGCGCCGCTGGCCAGCAGCAAGCTGCACGTCGCGCCAACGCGCGGCGACGTCGCCGAAAGAATGACCAAGCCGGGATCCGCCGCATTGGCTGTGGTGCCGTCTGGAAGCAGGAAGCTGAAGGTGTCGGTGATGGCGACATCGCGCGCTTCTTCGGTTCCCTTGTTGCGGAACGAGATCACATAGGTTGAGCTGTCGCCCGATTGCACAGTGCTCGGGGTGCTGGTTTTGCCTGTGACTTCGAGGTCGATTTGCGGGTCGATCAAGAAGATGTCTTCGCCGCTGTTGTTGCTTGGGACGGGGTCCGATTCCAGAGTGTTCGACGCATTGACAATAAATTTGGCACTGCCGCCGATGATCGACATCGGGCGCGTCACGGTCGAAGTGATGGTGAGAACGTCGCCCGGCCGGAACTCGCCACCGGTTTGTTGGCACAGCGTCAAATGTTCAAGACGGGAGCAACTGAACGCGGCTGAACTGCCATTGCTGGCGCCACTGCTGTCTCCAACGACCACCACAGGCGTGCTGACGTCTGTCTGCCCAGGTATGTGGTTCGTGTGATAAAACTCAACGCGAGCTGCAGTGGCAACACTGGGGCCCTGATTGGCAACCCGCGTCGTCATGGTGACCGAGCTTTCTGCCGGAGAGACGCGTTTGTCACCGCCCACAGGCGTGCTGGCTACCACGCTCAGCACGGCCAAATCGGCACTGCCGCCTGTCGCTTCCACCGTCGTCGACGCCGTTGCACAGTCATTGGCTGGATCGGGGTCGCCCTGCGCAGGTGGCCGCGCCGTGACACCGCCGCCCACACCCGAGGGCAATGAGCCGCCCGTACAGGCTGTGTTGGTTGCCCTACCGCTTGACGATCCACCCGCCGTGTTTATGGTCAAGGCAGGCAGGCTGGATCCCACGGCCAATCCTGAGGCGTTGGCGTGGTCGCACACCACTGCGGAACCAGACACACTGCATGACCAGCCAGTGCCCGAAAAGCTGACATAGGTTTCGTTGGTCAGCACGTCAACCACACGCAAGGGGCCGGTGGCCGTCAAGGGGCCGCCGTTGCTGACGCTGATAACCGACCTGAGCGGACCACCAAAGATCACCGCGCCATAAGGTTGTTTGTCTTTGGAGATGGACAGGTCGGCACCCGACGCCAATACCGTGACGGCTACTGACGCGCTGTTGTTGCTTGATATGGGATCGGTTGTGGTTGCCGAAACGCTTGCCGTGTTGGTGAAGGTGGCACCACCAGCAGAAACCGAGGCCGGCACCCTGACCGTGACATCCACATCGTCGGCCGCGCCAACGGCCATGCTGGCGCGACTGCATGAAACCGTTTGGCCTGCAATGGAGCAGGTCCAGTTGGTGCCGCTGGCGCCCAGCACGGTCCAACCTGTTGGCAGTGTGTCGGTCAGCACCACGTTGTCTGCAGACTGTGGACCGAAGTTGCGCGCACTCAGGCGGAAGGTCACGCTGGCGCCCGTCGCGACCGGTGAACCTGAAAGCGACGTCTTGGACACCATGCGCATGTCGGCGCCGGTGGTCACGATAGCGGTGCTAGTCGTGGCGGTGTTATCCGACACATCGGGGTCCGCAATACCGCCTGCGCCGCTGCTCACGGTCGCACTGGTGGTGATGGAACCACTGAGTGCGCCCGCAGTGGTGATGATGGACAGGCCAGGTGCCTGCGCACCAACAGCGTACGGTCCAACCCTTGTGCAGGTGACCGTACCGCCGGTGGCTGAACAGGTCCAACCCGCGCCGCTGAATCCCACATAGGTGCTGGTGGGCGGCAAGTTGACGGTAATGGCCATATTGGCCACCGGGTTAGGACCTGCGTTAGCCCCCACCAAGGCGTAAGTCACGGTAGACCCGGTCGACACCGCGCCAGGCGAACCCGTCATCACCAACGACAAATTACCGCCGGGATTGACCGTGGTGTTCTCGGTTTCGGTGTTGTTGCCCGAGTTGTCGTCGTTGTCGGCAAAAACTTCTGCCGTCGCACTGACCGAAGTCAGGCCCGGAATGGCGGAACGCCAAGTCATTGAAATGGTGCGCGGATCGCTGCCGTTGGCGCCGAGTGTTCCCAAGGCACATTCCACAACCGTTGTGCTGACGGGCGCGCAATTCTGCGACGCAGGGGAGGCCGAGACAAAGGTCGCACCGGCCGGAACCGTCAGGCGCAAGCGGGTATTGGCGGCAGCATCCAACGCGTTGTTATCCACGCGAATCTGGTAGGTGTAGAGGCCACCCGCAATCACAGGGTCGGTGCCGTCGTCGATCAAGGCGGCGATTTGCGGGTCGGCAGCCCAAGCCAGCACTGGCACAGCCAGAAGCCCAACCAAGAACTGACGCACACGGGTCTTGTAGATCTGCATCATTTCGCGCTTCCTGTCGGCAATGCCGCCCGCCCCATACGTGATCCCGTCAAACATCTTGTCGTACATACCGTTGCGATCTGATCGGCGCCGCACAACTTTCAGCAGCAGGCCCAAACCGAATTGATGTTCCAACCGTGTCCCGAACCCGCAGTTCGTGATCGATTTAACAGCGCATTGTCATCGCATGTAGCTGAACCGTAACAAGAGACCTAGGGGCCACGTGGCCGGAAGGCGCCTTACAAGTTGTCAAAATGCAACGTTCCCGGTGCTGCTTGTATTTTTCTGTAGCTACCGCCAAGCAATGTCTGACAGTTCAGGCCAGGGTTCGGTGCCGTAAGGCCGGCAGTTGGGTGCGCACTTGTTGCAAGCGGTCGGCGCGCCAATCTGCGCACACGACACCCTCGCCGGTCTCGCACTGCGCGAGCACGTTGCCCCAAGGGTCCACGATCAGGCTGTGACCCCAGGTTCGCCGCCCGTTCTCGTGCAAGCCACCCTGCGCAGGCGCCAAGACATAACACTGGTTCTCAACGGCGCGTGCCCGCAAAAGCAACTCCCAGTGCGCTTGGCCCGTTGTATAGGTGAAGGCTGCAGGAACGCAAATGAGGTCGCAAGCCAATCCAGCGTCAAGCCCGGAAAGCCGACGGTACAACTCCGGAAATCGCAGGTCATAACAAATGCTCAAGCCGAGCTTCAGCGAGCAACCCGCCACGTCAACCTGCACACTGACAGGCTTTTGTCCCGCCTCTAACACTGCAGACTCGTCGTAACGCTCGCGCCCGTTATCAAAAGCAAACAGGTGCATCTTGTCGTAGCGCGCCGCCAACTCGCCCTGTGGGTTGAAGACCAGGCAGGTATTGCGCACGCGGTCATCGCGCCCTGGCACCCGCACAGGCAGCGTACCGCCAACAACCCACATCTGAAGTTCGCGCGCAGCCGTAGCCAGCAAGGCTTGAATCGGGCCGTGCCCCAAGGTCTCGGCCACTTGAAGCTTGTCGGTGTCTCGCCGGCCCATCAGGCAAAAATACTCTGGCAGCGCAGCCAAGTGTGCGCCTGCTTGCGCTGCCTGCTCCAAGCACCGCCGTGCCGCGATAAGGTTGCGGCTCACGTCCGGCGTTGAGACCATTTGTATGGCGGCCAATTTCATTCGGATTTGCTCCTCTCAGCCGGGGCATCGGTTGATTGCGGCGGAGGCAAGGGCGCACTGGCGCTGCGCTCTATCCGCTCGACCTTCGGGTCGGCCATTGGCCCGGTCACGACAAACTCACGCGTGTTGGCAACACGAAGCGGGTCGCGCAACAAGAGCTGTGCCAAGAAGGTTCCCAAGCCTACAGCCGGGTTCACCACCACGTAAGCCAACGAAGCTGCACCGGCATTGACTTCGGGAACGATAAGCACGCGCAGGTCTTGGGTTTCTTTCAACAAATCGGCCTGACCGTCTACAAACACGGTGGCTTGAAGGCCGCGCATGCGCAGGTTGTCGGTTTTGGCGCGGCCCCGAACGATCTGAATATCACCGGTAACCTGGTCAAAGGCAAAGCCCTGCTGGAAGACGTCGCGGAAATCGAACAACAAACGGCGTGGCAGCGACTGCAAGCTCAATATGCCTAACAGCCGACCGATGCCTCCCGGTTCGGCCCGCAAAAATTGCCCCTGGTTCAGCGCGACGTGCAACTGCCCTTCCATCGACGGGAAGTCCGGCCCGCCGGGCGCGCCGGACCAGGACAGCTGCCCTTGAATCAGGCCGTTACCCCCTTTGACAGCATCAACCCAACCGAAGTGCTGGGCCATCAGCGCGCTGTCTTGCACATTCAGGCTCAGGTTCATCGCCATGCGTCCCTGGGTGTCGGCGTGCGCAGGCGCAGTCCAATGACCTTCGCCAATCAAATGGCCACCCGGTACGTCCAACTGAAGGCGCTCCAGCGACCAGTCGCGGGCTGTGGCAGCGCCACCTCTGGCAGTGGCCTGCAACTCCAAACGGCCCATCTTGCGGCCACGCATCGTCAGCTCTTCAATTTGCGCATCCACGGCTGGCCAGCGTTGCTGGTCAGCCTCGTTCCAAAGCTCGTCGCCGACACGCTGTGTTGGCGGCAATGTGAAGTGCGCCAGGCGCGCCGTCCAACGTCCTGCATCAGCCACCCCTTGGGCGGGGCGCCAACTCACTTTGCCGGCGAGCTGGTCGGCAACCACCTCGCCGTGCCAGGTACCACCCGTAACGGGCTCTTGCAAAGCGTCGATGACGACGTGGGTAAACAGCCGTTGCGCAGCCAGCAGCTCATCGACCTGAACTGCAAGCTGCAGCCGAGGCCAAGCCGACTGGCCATCTCCCGAAGCCAAACGGTCCAATGCACGCGACCAGGCGTTGGCATCCAAACGCTGCAAATGCCCCCGAACCGAGACGATGCCGCCCGGCTGCGGTGGCGCAGCAGCCTGCGACAGCCCCACGCTGCCACCGAGCACGCGCGCGCCAGCGGCAGGCAGCTCGGTCGCAGCCGGCCATTCCCGCAACAAGCGCAGTTGTGCCAGCGAGCCCAGGTCCAGCCGAATTTCATCGCGTGGCGGCTCATGCTGCAAGCGGCTGCGGTCGTCGATCGGGCCCGCTTTCCAAACGACCGGCAGCGCCAGCGCCGCTGGTTTATTCAGCGGCGCTGGCCAGTCACTTTGCATGCCCACCAGGTCGGTACGCACGGTGACCTCTGGCAGCCCTTTGACAAAGGCAAGCTGCGCGTTCCATTGGGCTTGGCCTCGCAGGCCTTTGGCCACGCTGGGCAAAGGCGCAAATTCCTTCGCGCGCTGCAAGCCGTCGGCCGTGGCAATGCCTTGCGCCACGAAACGCAAGCTGCGATCGGCTTGGGTGCCCCCGTCTACGCTCAGCTCTCCGCCCAAGGCACGGGCGGTACCTTGGTTGATCTGGAAGCCCTCTTGCGTGAAATCGATGCGCCCACGCGCAGCGGCAAGCAATGGCAAGTCGGGCCGAATTTGCACGTCGTTGCCGCCCAGGTTCACGCTGCCTTTCACGATGCTTTGCTGCGGCTGAAGTATCGGAATGCCCAGCTCCAGTTTCAGTTCGGCCGACCCTTGTGCAGTCATCGGGCGCATGGCACCGCTCAACCATTGGCCAATGGGCGTGGTGTCTACAAACTTCAGGACATCGGCCAGTGGCCCCCGAGCCTCGGCTTTGGCGCGCAAGACCGGGTTCGGGCTCCACTCGTCAACGCTGGCTTGAACGTCTCGAAGTTGCACGCCCAGCAACTGCGCCTGGGCGCGGCTGAGGCTCATGGCACTGCGGTCGAAGACCAACTCGCCGCTGACTTGCGAAAACCCAGGCCATGGCGACACCCAGGCGGGCTCGACCTCACCTGCAGCAACAGTAGGCAAGTAGTCAAACTGAACATCACGCAGACGCCCGGCCAAGTGAAACGTACCCGGCTGGCCCTTGTTGAACGGGAAGTGCCACACATCGCCTTGGATGGCAAAGATGGCGTTTTCCAGTTGACCGCCTTTGACAGCCCGGCCTACGTAGCGGCGCGCCGGAGCCGGAATGCCCAAGGGCAAGTAGGCCGCAACCCGGTTGGCTTTGGCCTGCTGGATTTGGCCTGTGACATCAATTTCGCCGGGCAAGTAGCCGCCTGCGCCGAAAGGCGTGGCCGAACGTCCGGTGCGCCAGGTAGCCTGTAAATTTCCTTGCATGTCGGCATTGGCAAAACGCGCCTGCGAGACCCGCAGTTCAATATCCGGCTTGGCCCCGATCTGAGGGCGGCGCTTCACTTTCCAATCGAGCTTGGCCTGCAGCTCGCCCATGGCCAGTTTGGGGCTTTCAAAGATGCCCGGAAAGTGCAGCTCGCCGTCGCGGATGGCCAGGTCAGCGTGCCCGCCTGCCTCGTTGAAATCGAAGTCCAGATCCGCGCCACTGACGCCCGGGCGGCCTGCGGCTTCTTTAAGGTCCGCTGGCGCGGGTGGCAACACAAAGCCGGTCAGGCGCCCCTTGGCATTCCAGCGTTGCGGCTCGTCTGGCGCGCCGGTCCATCGCAAGTCAAGGCCTTGGACGATTCCAGCTGGCTTAAGGCGGCGCAATTGGCCCTCTACCGCACGCCCCAACGGCAGACGCGAAGCCAGGTTGGCCATCACGCCCAAATCCAGGTGGTCAGCACGCAAACGCCCGCCCGTCACAGGCCCAGCGCTTTCCGTGGCGCTGCGGGCTTGGGTTTGGCTCCAATTCAGCGATGCGCTTCCCAGCGGCCAAGCCTGGCCGTCGCCCGTGGTAAGCGCCACCTTGGACGCCGTGATATCAACGCCGTCGTCGCGGCGGCTGGCTTTGATGTGGCCGCTGAGCTGGCTGACCGACAAGGGCTCCAGGTGCTTGGCCAAGCGCACCAACACCTCAGACAGCGCGACATCGGCCGTGGCGCCGTGCCATTCACCGGCTTCTGTTTCGAGCCAGGCGCGCACAGCACCTCGCCCCGCACGCAGGTCAAACGGCAAATTGACATAGCGGCGCAGTTCGCCCACATCAACGGCCGGCAGGTCAGCGTGGAGAGTGCCGCTCCAGGCGCGAAAATTGCCTCGTCGTTCCAGCCAGGGCTGCGAGTAGTCGCCAATCAGCGTCAAGCGCTGCCCCCAAGCAGCGGGCGGCGTGGCATCCACGCGCAGTTGGTGTTTGATGAGGCCGTTGCGCAGAACCAAGTCCACGTCGGCCAACTCCAAGGGCGGTGCGCCTCGCTTTTCGTCGGTCCACCGAACAGTGCCGCGCCGGATGGCGATTTCCTGCTGCGCAAAGAGCCAGTCGGCAGCCTGTCCTTCGTCAGACAAGTTGGCATCGGCTTCGGTGTCCATGCCCGCCACACGGATGCGTCCATTCAAATCGCGCCGTACATCCAGTTGCACACCGTCCACATGCAACTGTGCGAAGCGCAACTCCATCGCCAGAAGAGCGTGGGCGGCCACGGTGGCCTGAACGCGACCCATCTGCAAGGCCGTGCGGCCTTGGCCGTCCAAGACGCGCACGTCGTTCATTTCCAGCGCCGGAATCCAGCCGTGGCTGGTCACACGAAGGGCTTCAATACGCACCGATTGACCCAAAGCCTGCGATGCCCTGGCTTCGATCCAGGGCTTCCACTGCGCCACACGCGGCAGCAGCCCCCAGTGCACAATCAGCCAGAAGGCAAACAGGAGAGTGGCCACGCAGGCCAGAGCCCATCCAAACACGCGCAGGCACCAGCGCCAAAAGCTGGGCCTACGGGGCGCAGGAACCAAAGACGCGGACGATGGTGAGGACAAATTGGAAATTCCGGGCAAGGGCCCCAAGCCGCAGGCAATCTAGCACAGCGCGGCTGCTGGCCTTTGGGTGTCTGAGGCAGAGGGCCAGCAAGAGGTTCAACGCATGAGCGGCCTGGCGGACTACAGCCGTTTCGTGCAGCGTGTGCGCAGGCGCTGGCCCGATGAGTTGGCCCTGCTGGCGCCTGGCCTGCCAGACGCGCCGGCCATGCGCACCACGGTTGCGCTGCTCCAAAAAGAAGGCCTAGAACTGCCTGGGGCCTTGCGCGTCATGCGGCAACTGGTCATCGAGCGCTTGGCCGTGCTGGACACCGAGGCCCAAGCCAGCCTGCACGACATCACCGCCGCCATGACGACTTTGGCCGAAGTGACATTGGACTTGGCTTTCATACAAGCCAGCCAACTTTGCGACGAACGTTACGGCGCGCCGTTGGACGCGGCTGGCCAGCGCATCGCCTTCTGGATCGTGGGCATGGGCAAGCTGGGGGCGCGCGAACTCAATGTGTCGTCGGACATCGACTTGGTTTATGTCTACGACGACGAAGGGCAGACCGCTGGGCCTCGCGTCATCAGTGCGCACGAGTACTTTGCGCACCTGGCCAAAAGCCTGTACACCTTGATCGGAGAAACCACCGAAGACGGTTTTGTCTTTCGAATGGACCTGGCGCTGCGCCCCAATGGCAACAGCGGCCCGCCAGTGGTCAGCCTGCCCATGCTGGAAGAGTATTTCCTGGTTCAAGGCCGGGAGTGGGAGCGCTTTGCTTGGCTGAAGAGCCGCATCGTGGCGCCCGCAAGCGCGCCCAGCGACCCGCGCGCGCAGGCGCTGCGCAGTTTGGTGTCGCCGTTTGTTTACCGCAAGTACCTGGACTACGGCGTCTTTGAAGGTCTGCGCGAACTGCACCTGAAAATTCGCGACGAAGCTCAGCGTCGTGCGGCCGGGCGGCCCGAGCGTGCCAACGATGTCAAGCTGTCACGCGGTGGCATTCGCGAGATCGAATTCATCGTGCAGCTGCTTCAGGTGGTGCGCGGCGGCCAGTTTCCCGAGATCCGCACACGGTCCACACTCAAAGCCTTGTCCTGCGTGGCCAGCCGAGGCCTGATGGCGTCGGAAACCGCCGACGCGCTGGCAAAAGCCTACGACTTTCTGCGGCGTGTCGAACACCGCATCCAGTACCTGGACGACCAGCAAACGCATTTATTGCCCACGCAGGACGAAGACCTGCGCTGGATCGCAGCGACCATGGGCATGCCTTGCGACCAAAACTCTTGCGCACTCGTCGACCGGCTGCTGCAGGTGCGCGAACTGGTGGCCACCGAATTTGACGCGCTCTTGCACGACGGGCAATCGCCCGCCGCGAGTGGGCGCAGCCCCTGCAAGAGCTGTGTTCAAGGGCCAGCGGCCATCGACAGCCCGGCTCTGCACGAACAGTTGAGTGGAGAACTCGCGCAGCGCGTGAAGAGCTGGAGCGCGCTGCCCCGTATCGCTGTTTTGCGCGACAGTAGCAAGTTGCGCCTGGGCCGCTTGCTGCAGCGCTCGCAGGCGGCAGTCACCGACGGAACCTGCACCCTTGACGCCGCCATGCGCTTTGTCGACTGGCTGGAACCCCTGCTGCGCCGCGAAAGCTATCTGGCTTTGCTGGTGGAGCGGCCCGAGGTGCAAAAGCGCCTGCTGCGATTGCTGGGCTTGGCGCGTTGGCCGATGCAATATTTGATGCGCCACCCGGGTGTCATTGACGAGTTGGCCGACAGCCGCCTGCTGCACCAGCGTTTCAATGCCGCTGTGTTTGAGCAGGAGTTGGACGACCGCCACCGGGCCTGGCAGCGCGCCGGCCAGGCGGACGAAGAGTCCTTGATGGAAACACTGCGCCACGCCCACCATGCCGAGGTCTTTCGCACCTTGGTGCGCGATGTCGAAGGCGCCTTGAGCGTTGAAGAGGTGGCAGACGACCTCTCGGCTCTGGCCGACACCATGCTGGCCATCACCATCCGCTGGGCCTGGGCGCTGTTTCGCCAGAAGCACCGGCCCGACCCCCAACTGGCCGTCATCGCCTACGGCAAGCTGGGCGGCAAAGAATTGGGTTACGGCAGCGACCTGGATGTGGTGTTTCTCTACGACGACAGCAGTGAAACCGACCCCGACCGCGCGCAAGAGGTCTACGGCGCCTTTGTACGCAAGCTCATCACCTGGCTGACCCTGCGCACCGCCGCAGGTGAACTGTTTGACATCGATACCGCCTTGCGCCCCAACGGCAACTCGGGCTTGCTCGTGACCTCGATCGCCGCCTTTGAGCGCTACCAGGTGGGCCGGGGCGGCAACACAGCCTGGACTTGGGAGCATCAAGCCCTGACTCGCGCAAGATTTTGCGCTGGCGCAGCGGCCATTGGCCAACGCTTTGACGCCGTGCGGGCCGAGGTGCTGGCGGCGCCCCGCGATCAGGCAGCCCTTCGCGAGGAGATTCGCACGATGCGCGAGCGGGTGCGCCAAGCGCAGACCGTGCCCGCCGACCGCTTTGACGTTAAACACAGCGCCGGCGGCATGATGGACGCCGAATTCGCGGTGCAGTATGTGGTGCTGGCGCATGCGCGCGAACACGCGCCACTGGTCGATAACGTCGGCAATATCGCGCTGTTGCAGCGCGCACAGGACTGCGGCCTGCTGGCGTCAGGCACCGGGCGCGCCGCAGCCGACGCCTACCGCGAGATGCGGCGCGGGCAGCATCGCGCACGTCTGGATGAGCAGCCCACCCACTTCGAAACCGCCACCTTCGCGGCAGGCCGTGACGCCATCCTCGCCGTTTGGCGGCAACTCTTTGACTGAACGCGGCCCCGTTGCCTGGTGGGTGTTGAGCGGCGTTCTTGCTGCCGGCGCCTGCGCAGGCTGGTGGGTGCGCCCCGAAAACCTCGCCTGGAATGCCGAGCTGAACGCCAGCCAGCCTTGGCGCCATATCACCGCTGTTTGGGCGCACCTGAGCGGCGCGCACCTGCTTGCCAACCTGGCAGGCGCCTTGGTCGTGGCGATGTTCGGTGCCATGGTGCCTTGCAACAGGAGTGACACCTGGGCGTGGCTCGCTGCTTGGCCCTTGACGCATCTGCTGCTGTTGCTACAAACCGAGCTGCGCATCTACGCGGGTTTGTCGGGTGTGCTGCATGCCGGTGTGGTGATCGCCTGCCTGGCTTTGATCACGCGCAGGCGGGGCAACGCACGGCTGATAGGCGGGGCGGTGTTGGCCGGTTTGTGCGTCAAGCTGGCGGGCGAAGACGCTTGGTCAGCAGCCGTGCAACACAGCGCCGAATGGAGTTTTCCGGTGGCGGTGCTGGCACACGCATCGGGCGCAGCCGCAGGGCTATTTTGCGCCGCCGTCGCCTGGGCGACATCATTGCGCGCGGGCGGCGCGACACTGTCCGATCACAAAGCAACAACGGAGACTTGAAATGATCACGCTGTGCGGTTTTACGCTGTCCAACTACTACAACAAGGTCAAGATGGTGTTGCTCGAAAAGGGCGCGCCATTCGAAGAAGAGCTTCTGCCCATGGGCCAGAAGAAAGACCCCGCAATGCTCGCGGCCTCTCCCTTGGGCAAAGTGCCTTTCATCCGCACGCCCGCTGGCCCTTTGTGCGAAAGCCAGGTCATCTGCGATTGGTTGGAAGCGGCCTACCCGCAGCCCGCACTCATGCCGGGTGATGCCTTTGCTGCAGCCAAGGTGCGCGAGCTGATTGCCTTCATCGACTTGCACTTGGAACTGGTGGTGCGCGAGCTTTACGCCGAAGCTTTTTTTGGGGGCAAAGTCTCTGACGAGGTGAAAGCGTCGGTACGCAAACGCTTGGACAAACACATCCCGGCCTTCAAGCACCTGGCGCGTTTTTCGCCCTTTGTCGCGGGTGAGCAATTCACTTTGGCCGATCCGGCGGCCTGGGTCACCTTGCCTTTGGTCGGGCGCGCCACACAAGTCATTTACGGCGAAGACTTGCTAGCCAGCCATGACGTGGACATCAAACCGTACATGAAGTTGATCGGCGAGCGGGCCAGCGCGCAGCGTATCGGCGCTGACCGCAAACGCGACCAAGAAGCGGCCAAGGCCGCCGCTGCTGCTGCTGCGGCAGCCCCGAAAAGTTGAGAACAGGGTTAAAAAGTTGCTCAGAGCACGGAACTTCGATTTGACTTTGACGCTCTGAACATGCAGCTTTCTCTGTCGCGCGGACGGCATGTGGACATTGCGTCTTCGTGCCTTCAATCTCCGGAGTGTTCCTCTCCTCCTCCCTCCCTCCCTTGTTGCTCCGGAGGCGCTGCGCGGCAGGCTTTACACGGGCCGCAGGTGACACTTGGTTGCCTGCGGCCCTTTGTGGTCACGCCTGCTACGGTCAGCGCAACCAGCCCTTGCGTCTGAAGTACACAAACGGCGTCACCACCGATAGCACCATCAGGCCCAGCGCAAACGGGTAGCCCCAGCTCTGGTCCAGTTCCGGCATGTTGCGAAAGTTCATGCCGTAAATGCTGGCGATCAAGGTGGGCGGCAGCAAGGCCACACTGGCCACCGAGAAGATCTTGATGATCTTGTTCTGGTTCAGGTTCACGAAGCCTACCGTGGCGTCCATCAAGAAGTTGATCTTGTCGAACAAGAACGCGGTGTGTGAATCCAGCGAGTCAATGTCGCGCAAGATCTGGCGCGACTCTTCAAACTGGTCCGCATTCAGCATGCGGCTGCGCATCATGAAGCTCAAGGCACGCCGCGTGTCCATCACGTTGCGCCGGATGCGGCCGTTCAAGTCTTCCTCGCGCGCAATGGCGGCCAGCGCCTCGCCGGCTATGGTGTCGTTGACGTCTTGCTTGAGCACCCGCGCGCTGACGGCTTCGAGGTTGTCGTAGATGCCCTCCAGCGCGTCGGCTGAATACTCGGCGTCGGCGTCGTACAGCTTCAGCAGCACATCCTTGGCGTCTTCGATCAAAGCCGGGATGCGTCGCGCCCGCAAGCGCAGCAAGCGGAACACCGGCAGGTCTTCAGCGTGTACGGAAAACAGCACGCCGTTTTTGAGAATGAAGGCCACACGCACGTTGCGCGCTTGCCGGCCTTCGGGCCCTTCATCACCTTCGATCAAAAAGTCGGAGCGGATGTGCAGTTCGCCGTTGTCTTCTTCGTAGAAGCGAGCCGATTCTTCCAAGTCGTCATCCACCGCGTCTTGCGGGATGGTCAGGCCAAAACGCGTGGTGATCCAGCTTTTTTCTTCCAGCGTCGGCGCTTCGAGGTCAACCCAGACGGGCTGGAGCCCAGCCAGTGCTTCGGGGCTGTCGATTTCTGCCTGGTAGAGCCGGCCACTGGCCAGCGCGAAGACGTTGAGCATGGGTTTCTCCGGGCATCCGAAGGGGCTGTCGCGGCTTGCCTTTCAACCGGAGTGGACGGTCACCGAGAGTGACTCTGGTCCAACAAGGTTCTCCATCTTTCGACCGCCTTCGATTATGCCTTCGCCGCCTTAGCGGCACGGCGCGTTCAAGGCGCTGCCGGGCCGGCTAGCGCTTGCAGCAGTGCTGCGGTTTCGGCATCGGCCTGGCCGTCGTACAGGCGGGGCCGAAAGCGCATTTGGAAAGCCGCCATCACGCGGCGCGTGGGCTCGTCCCACTGGCCATGGCGTGGCACCTCGTAGCCCACGCGGCTCAAGGCTTGTTGAAACCAGGCGGCGTCGGGCAATTGCTGTTGGAAAGCCGGCAGGTGCGTGGCTACCTTTTTTTCGTCGGGCCAGGCGGCCAAGCCCTGGTCGGCCAACCGCCTCCAGGGAAACAAGGGGCCGGGGTCCACCTTGCGCCCAGGCGCAATATCGGAGTGGCCCACCACACGGTCGGGCCTGATGGCGTGGCGACGCACGATGTCGCGCACCAAGGGAATCAGGGCGTCTATTTGGTCCTCGCGGTAGGGAACGAATGGCTCGCCCTGCGCGCCGGGCAGAACGCCCGGATGAACGATTTCAATGCCAATGGACATGGCATTCAAAGGCCCTTGGTTTTGCCAGCGGCTGAAGCCGGCGTGATAAGCCCTTTGAGTTTCGTCCACCAAACGGTAGATGCGTGGCGGGCTTTCGTCGCTCAGCAGGTAGTGCACCGACAAATCACCGCGCGCCAAGATCTTCAGCGACAGCTCTAGATTGGCTTGTGTGTAATGGATAACCAAAAACTGCGCGCGGCTGTCTTGGCTGACCGAGCGGTAACGCGTGTCGACGTCCAAGCCTGGTGCCCAGGCCGCGCAGCCAGCGAGCCCTTGGGCCAGCACAAGGGGCAGCAATAGCAGTAGCGCGCGGCGGGTCTGGGTCCAGAACATGGGTGCATTTTGCGACGGCCCGCACAATGTGCGCATGCGTCCCCCTTGGTTTTGCTTGGCCTTGCTGGCCACGTCACTTCAGCTTCAGCCCGCCCTCGCCAGGCAGGACGCCTTGCCTCCCGACGTTGAAGCAGCGCTCCAAGCCGTAGGCGTGCCGGCCGATGCATTGAGCGGCCTGGCCGTGCCGCTGAACGGCGGCTTTTTCCCGTGGCAACGTTGGGAGCGCAATGCTGACCGCCCCGTGCAACCGGGCTCGACCATCAAGTTGTTGACCAGCGCGGTGGCGCTGGAGCGATTGGGGCCGAATTTTCGCGGCCACACCCAACTGCTCACTTCAGCCTCGGTTGAAGGTGATGTGCTGCGCGGGGACTTGGTGCTCAAAGGCGGCGCTGACGCCGACCTCGGCGTGCCACAGCTGTGGGCTCTGCTGCGTGAATTGCGCGACAGCGGGGTGCGTGTGATTGCCGGTGACGTGCTGCTCGATCGCAGCCTGTTTCAGCCCGCGCGGCGTGACCAGGGGGTGCCGCCCTTCGATGACGCGCCCGAGTTCGCCTACAACGTCATCCCCGATGCGCTGAATTTGAACGGCAGCCTGCTGGAAATTGAAATTCGTGCCGACGCGCAATTCGTGAGCGCACGCAGCTTTCCGAAGCTGGATGGTCTTCGGCTCGAAGCCGCTATGGCGCTCAATGACCAGCGCTGCGGGGCCTGGAGCGCGGGTTGGAAGAGTGCCACGCTGCGCGAGCCCCAGCCGCCAACGGCCGTACAGGCGTCGCAGGCATCAGCCTCAGCGCCATTGGTGCCTTCACCGCCCGCGCCAGCAACTTTGGAATTGCAGGCTCAGTTTCCGCGCCATTGCACGGTGCGTACTTTCTTGCAGCTCATCGACCGCGATCGCCTGGCCGATGCCCTGCTGCGCAGTCTGTGGGCGCAACTGGGCGGGCGCATGGACGGTGTCGTGCGCGCGGGGCAAGCGGCACCGGGCGGGCGCGTCCTGGCGCAGCACAACGCGCGCCCTTGGGGCGAGCTGCTTCGCCCTTTGAACAAGCAGTCCGACAACGCCTTGACCCGCCTGCTGTACCTGCAATTGGGCGCCGCCGCGAAAGACGCGCCAACAAGCCTCACCACCGACGCGCGCGCCGAGCGCGAAGTACGCCTGTGGCTGGCCAACAAGGGCCTGGACGACAGCAGCCTGGTGCTGGAAAACGGCTCCGGCCTCAGCCGCCAGGAACGGCTCAGTGCGCGGCTGCTGGTGGGTGTGCTTCAACAAGCCCTGGCAGGCCCGCACGCAGCCGATCTGATGATGAGCTTGCCAGCCGTGGGCGTGGACGGCACGATGCGCAATCGGCTCAAGAACAGCCCGGCTACGGGATGGACCCGCCTGAAAACGGGCACGCTGCGCAACGTGGCGGCACTGGCCGGCGTGGTGCACGATGGGCAAAACCAGCCGTGGATCGTGGTGGCGAATATCAATCACGAGCACGCTGGCCGCGCACGCGCGGCGCTGGACGCGCTGGTTGAATGGCTGGTGCGCGGCCGGCCTATCATCAACCCATGATGAGCGCTACACGCCGTTCTTCCGCCAGCTTGCGCAGCCCTGCCTTGCCTTGGGGTCGCAGTTTCGTGCGCTGGTTGCGCGTGTGGTGGCGCATTGTTCGGCTGGGTGCTTTGCTCTTGGTGCTGCTGGGTTCACCCTCCACCTGGCGCGCACCGTGGCGCGCATGGATGGCACACCGCTTGTGGACAAGCAGCGTGCCTTTGCTGCTGGGCTTTGGCCTGATGTCCACTCTGCTCAGCGTGGTGATCGTGCGCATCGTGCTGGTCACGGCGCAGAGCTACGGCTTGTCGCAGTACGCCTTGGAAATGGTGGTGCGCGTTTTGGTGCTGGAGCTGATTCCACTGACCGCCGCCATGTTCGTGGCGCTGAAAGTGGCACTGCCCGCTGCTCAGGACTTGGCCACGCTGCGCGAGCGCGCCGATCTGCCGGCGCTGCGCGAAGCCGGGGTGGATGTCTTGCGGCAAGAGCTGGTGCCGCGCGCCGGAGGCATCTTGTTTGCAGTCTTGCTGCTGGCCGCCATCAGCAGCATCATTTGCCTGGTTCTGGCCTATGTCTTGGCCCATGGTTTATCGCCCTGGGGCCTGGACAATTACACGCGTCTGGTGGGTCGTATCTTCAATCCGGCGGTCACCTTGGTGTTTTGTCTCAAAGTGATGGGCGCAGCCATCGCCGTGGCCGTCATCCCATTGGGTTCGGCATTGCACGACCCGGCGCTGCCGATTTCAAACCAGAACGCATCGGGCGTGGAGTTGCAGGGCCTGGTGCGGCTGTTTGCTGCGCTGCTGCTGATTGAAATTGCGTCTTTGTTGGGCAACTATGTCTGAGCCATCCCAGCGCCAGCGCCTACCCGATTTGCCCGAGCGCCCACCCGGTTTGGAGCGCCGCGCCAGCATGTTGTTGCTCTTGCTGGCCCTGCTGGTGGTGGCCTCTGGCGCCTACTTGCTTTATGCACGCGGGGTATTCGAGTCCAAGCAAAGCCTGTTGCTGGTCGCCGACGACTCCGAAGGCGTCATTGTTGGCATGGACCTCACGTTTTCAGGCTTTCCCATTGGCCGTGTCAGCCGAATCGAGCTGTCGCCGCAAGGCAATGCACGCATCTTGGTTGAGGTGCCACGCCGAGATGCGCGCTGGCTGCGCACCTCCAGCGTTTTCACACTGACGCGCGGCTTGGTGGGCAACACCAGCCTGCGCGCCTACAGCGGCGTGCTCACCGACCCGCCCTTGCCTGACGGGGCCGAACGCCGTGTGCTGGCCGGTGATGCCACGGCAGAACTTCCGCAGCTCGTAGCGCAGGTGCGCAGCCTGCTGACCAACCTCACCAATTTGAGCGCAGCCGACTCCGCCCTGGCCGGCACGCTCGACCAAACCCACGCGCTGGCGCGTCGCATGAACGAGCCCAGCGGCGCCATAGGTGTGCTGCTGGGCAACGACAAAGAGGCCCAAAAGCTGCTGAAAACGGTGGACCGCACCAACCAACTGCTGCTGCGCCTAAACACCCTGGCTGGCAACAGTGACGGGCTGGTCAAGCGAGCCGACGCCGTGCTGGCTGACGCCGGGCAACAGTTGTTGGGCCCGCAAGGATTGGCGCGTGATGTGCAGGCCAGCGTGAAAGACGTGCAAGCCCTGCTGGCCGATGCGCGCCGCAGCTTGCAGAAGGTAGACGCGGTACTGCAAGAAGCGCAAGGCATTGCGCGCAATGTCAATACGGCCACGACCGATCTTGACGGGGTGCGCGCAGAGGTGGAAACCAGCCTGCGGCGCGTGGACGCCTTGGTCCAAGACATCAACCGCAAATGGCCCTTCAAGCGCGATGTGGAGGTCAAGCTGCCATGAGCAAGCCAGGCCCTCTCGGCAGGCTAGGCCCTTGCGCAGCCGCATGGGCTGCGGTTTTGTGCTTGGCTACAAGCTGCAGCTCGGGAGCACCCACACCCGACTGGGCGCAGGACGCTCACGCCGCGCTGGAGCGAGCCACGCAGGCGTACCTGTCTGCCGAGCAGCGTATTGCGACGGCAGAGTACGAGCGGGCACGGCAGCAACTGGCGCGCACTGCGCGCGCCGACCTCGTGGCACGCGGCGAGTTGTTGCGCTGCGCGGCCGCCTTCGCGAGCCTGCATAACCTGGCGGCCACCCCACCATCAAGCTGCGCTGCCTTTGAACCGCTGCGCGCCGCCGCGAGTGCGGCCGACCAAGCCTATGCAGACTACATGGCCGGCCGCCTGGAGCCGGCGCGCATCAACTTGCTGCCCCAAGCTCAACAAGCGGCGGCCGCAGCAGCCCAGAACCCCGTCCAGCGCGAAGCAGCCATTCGCGCCATACAAGCACCCTTGCCCCGTTTGGTGGCCGCCGCCGCTGCCCTGCGCGACGGCGTTGCACCGCAGGGCATCGTCGATTTGGCTGTAGAAACCGCCTCGGCCCAAGGCTGGCGCAGGCCCTTGCTGGCATGGCTGACGCTTCAGCTGAAGCGCGCGCAGGCTGCGGGCGACGTTGCGTCATCACAGGCCCTGCAGCAGCGCATCGAGTTGTTGATGTTCTCGAGCGCTTCACTGCGCAGCCAGCCGGCGCCTTAATACGCGCATGAGCATGCCCAGCACGGGCAACTTTTCGTACAGCTCGCCTGCGGCGTCCCAATAGTCCCGATGCTGGCTCACGCGCCCATGTGCGTCAAACATCAACTGCGAGCAACCCTGAATTTGCAGGTCCCGCTGACCCAGGCCAAAGTGAAAGTCCCAGGTCAAAAAAGCTTGTTCACCCTGCTGAACGGCCGCTGTGACCACAAACCGGGGCGAGCGGGTGCGCTTGAACATGTCGGCAAAGATGAGCTCAATGGCAGTCAGGCCTTGCACGCGGTTGAACGGGTCGGAGAAGTGCGCGTCTGCCGCGTAAATCTCATCAATCATGCGCAGGCTTTCAGGACTGAGCGTCTCGAAAAAATGCGTCAGCCGAGCCAGCGGCGTGTTTGAATGCGGCACCGACATCACAAACCCGTGGCCCTGCGAATGGCACCAAAGTAGAGGCTGGGTGCGAGGTGCGACAGCGCCTTCAGGCCCCAGGTGAATTTGCGCGGAAAGTGAATTTCAAAACGCCCAGCCGCCCAACCTTTCAAAATTTCGTCGGCGGCTGATTCGGCGGACATCAAAGCGGGCATCGAAAATCGATTTTGCGCCGTCAACGGTGTCTCGACAAAGCCTGGGTTGATGATCGAAACCCCAAGGCCCTGATCTTGAAGGTCGAGATACAGCACTTCGGCCAAGTTGTTCAGCGCAGCTTTGGTGGGGCCATAGGCAAGTGCCTCTGGCAAGCCACGATAGCCCGCAACACTGCCCATCAAACTGATGTGACCCTGGCCTGCCGCCAACATGACCGGTAGAACAGCATGCAGCACGTGCAGGCAACCCACGTAATTCACCGACTGGTGGCGCAACATGTCTTCGAGGTCGAAGGCCGTTGCGCGCTGGGCTTTATAGTGCCCAGCACAGGCCAGCACGAGGTCAATTCGTCCGGTCTGTGCTTGCAATTGGCGAGCAGCTTGTGTCACGCTGGCCACTTGCGTGACGTCCAGTGGCAGCGCTATCGAGCCGGTGTGCGCGGCGGCAAACTCTTGAAGCGCAGCTTGCTTGCGGGCTGACACTGCCACCACGGCCCCTTGGGCGTGCAGCGCGGCGGCCGTTGCCCGCCCGATTCCAGACGAGGCGCCAACAATCCAGACCACGCGTCCATGCCAGTCGGTGATGCGGGGGTTCAAGGCCATGGCGCGCTGCTCACTTGGTGAACGCGAGCTGAACTTCACCCAGCCGGATGCCGAACTTGCTCATCGTGGCCCGGTTAAGCATGACGCGATCGTCAATCAGGTACATCCAGTCGTCGAACTCAACTTCCCAAACGCGGCCGTCCACAGGCAGGCGCAGCGTGTAGCGCCACTGAAAGGCGTTACCGGCCGACGCACCGTTCGCGACGCCCACCACATCGTCAGCCTGCCCTGTATAACGCCCGGCACCCAAGTGCCGCAGGCGCCACACGCGCCGCTCGGTGCTGCCGTCGCTGTAGGTGAAGGCTTCGTCCAACACGCCGTCTTCGCCCGTCCAGCGGCAGTCCATCACCACCGTAAACCGCCGCACCACTTTGCCTGCGCGGTCGCTGAACGTGCCGTAGGCACGAACGGTGCCGTTGAAGTAGGTCTTCAAGTCGAGCACCGGCCGCTGCGCTGCGTAGTCACCAGGTACGGGCGGCGACGAGCAGCCTGCCAGCACCAGCGCGCCGCCAATGCCCGAAGCCAATGCCCAACGTCGATGAGGATTCATTTCAAAGGTCCTTCCAAGAGTGGTTTCTCGGGCCACAGGCCGCGCTGCCACCAGAGCACGGCCAAGGCCAGCGCCTTGATCAAACAGGGCAACAGCGCATACACCTGAGCCAGCGCCGCTAGCGCACCAGGGTCGCGCTGGCCCGGCTGGTAACCCAGGGCCTGCACCAAGGGCAAGGCAACGCCGGCAGCCAACGCCAAGGTGAGCTTGGTGGCCATGCTCCACCAGCCGAACCAGCGGCCTTCAGCTTGCCCCTGCAGGCCCGCGCGTTGAATCACACCCGCCAGCAAGGCGGGTGGCACGACCAGGTCCACGCCCAGTGCCAGGCCGCTGGCCATACAGATCAAGGCAAAAAGTGTCGTGTCGCCCGCGCCCAGGCTTGCGGCACCGACAAACGCGGCAATCGACAACAGCATGCCCCATGCCCACGCCGCCACCAGCCCCTTACGGGCCACCACACGCAACCACAGCGGCACCGCCAAGGCCGCGCAACCGAAATAGGCCACCAAGGCCACAGCTTCAAACGAAACACCGGCCTGGATACAGTCACGAACGTAAAACAGCACCAAGCTGGCAGGTATCGATGCAGCCAAGCCATTCAAGACATAAGCCGTCAACAGCCAGCGGAAACTGGACGACGACCACGGCGACATCGGTCGAAGGGCCGACGCTTCGGCCGTAGTACCAAAGCTCTCACCAAGCGCCGCGCCCGGCATCACATCGGGCTTCAAGCCAGCGCCTGCCGACCCGGCCACCCCAGGGGGCCCTTGCCGTAAGCGCCGCAGCGCCCACAAAGCCAGTACGAGCCCGCAAATCAGCACGGCCGCCGTGATTGGCCAACCGGCGACGTTAGGCAACACGCTGGCCGTCAGCACACCGGCCAGCGCGCAGGCCTCGCGGGCACCGACCCATCGGGCACGTTCGGCGGCATCCCCGCCCAAGCGCGCAGCCCAGGCTTGGTGAACCACCTGCGCCAGGCTGTAGCCGAAGTAGGTCAACAGCAAGGCGCCGCCAGCCCAGACCAGCAGCCCCGCGCGTTCGGTTTCACCTTGCAGCAAGACTTGAGGAACGGTGAACAGGCCAGCAAATCCGAGACCCAAGCAGACGGCCGCGACGAGCAAGGCGCGCCACGGCGCGCTGGTCGATTCAGCAAACCATCGATCAGCCTGCCGACCAATCCAGGGGTCGACCACTGCGTCAGCCAGCCTCACCGCCAACAACAGGGAGCCGAGCAGCGCCAGCGGCAAACCCCAAGCCGAAGCCGCATGCGCTGGCCATTGAACCACCAGCGGCAGTGCGGCAAATGCCAGCGGAAAACCCATGAAGCCATAACGCGCCAATTCATGCTTGGAAACTGATGATGGCGCTGCGTGGTGAGCCACCCTCAAGCACCTGTCCCGATCAACTCCAAGCGCATGGCCGGCTGCGACGTGTGGGGCGCCAGCCAGATGCCAAAGAAGCTGCGCCCAAAGTCCTTGTCGACAAGCAGCTTGGGCTTGGCGCCATTCACTGAAACCGTGGTGGTGCCCGTTTCGGGGTTCCAGGCGCCGCTGAGCCGGTCGCCAGCATCGACATCCGGGAAGGCTTGTTTCATGATGCCCAACCACTGTTGCGCCTGGGCGGCAGTGATGGCTCGCCCCAGCCGCATTTCCTCGATCGAGCGCTCGGCAATGGCTGTGCCTTTGAGGTTGCGTGCGTAGGTCAGGTCCAACACCAAAGGGTGGGCTTCAAACCGGTCCGCTGCAAACCCAGGCCGAACCCACAGGCGCGCGTCATAGATCAGCAAGCCCCACATGCGCAAGCGCGCCGATCCTCGCAACTGAGTCGAAGGCCCCAAAGCTTGCTTGACGTCTTCAGGCACCGCCGGCTGCGCCAGCGTGCTTGCATGCGTGCCAATGCCCAGCGCGGCTGCGGCCACCAAGCAGTGGCGCCGGCTTAAGGGGCCCATGCTGGCTGTGTCGTGGCTAGCGCGCACGGTTGGGCGCATGACGCAAAGTGAACTGCATGACGTCGGTATTGGCTGTATCAAAGGCCGCTTCGCAATAGGCCAGATAAAACTCCCACAAGCGAATGAAGCGCGAGTCAAAGCCTTGGGCGCGCACCTGCGGAAGCTGCGCCATGAAGGCTTGACGCCACAAGCGCAGGGTTTGCGCGTAGTCGGTGCCAAAGGCCAGCTCATTGGTCACAACGAGGCCCGCTTTTTTTGCCTGAGCGCGGAAAACGGAGGGCGAGGGCAACATGCCGCCCGGAAAGACATATTGCTGGATGAAATCGGTGGACCTGACGTAGCGCTCGAAGAGCTCGTCGCGCACGGTGATGGTCTGGATGCAAGCACAACCCTCGGGTGCCAAACAGCGTTTGACCGTATCAAAATAACCGGCCCAATATTCGCGGCCAACGGCCTCAAACATTTCAATCGAGACGATGGCGTCGAACGGCTTGTCATTGGCAGTGGGCAGGTCGCGGTAGTCCTGAAGCCGCAGGTCTGTGCGCTCAGCCAACCCTGCTTTCGAGAGCCGGTTCTTCGCGAAGTCCAGCTGTTCGGTGGACAGCGTCACACCGGTCAGGTGGGCGCCATGTTGGGCCGCCAGCTCAGCCACTGCACCCCAGCCGCAGCCTATTTCCAGAACCCGGCTGTTTTCGCCCGCCCCCACTTCGGCCAAGGCGCGCGCCATCTTGGCTTCTTGGGCTTGCTGCAGCGGTTGCGCGTGGTTACCCCCAAACCACGCGCTCGAATAGTTCATGGACGGGTCGAGCCACAGGGCATAAAAGGCATTGCCCAAGTCGTAATGGGCGTGAATGTTGCGGCGGCTGCCTGCACGGGTGTTTCGGCGCAGGCGGTGTGTGAGCCGGTAGACGAGGGCACCCAGCGCACTGCCGTAGATCACGCGCTCCAAGCTCTCCCGGTTCAGCAGCCCCAGTCGCAACAAGGCTGGCAGGTCGGGGCTGGTCCAGGCGCCATCCAAATACGTTTCGGCCAAGCCGATGTCACCATGTTTCAGCAAGCGCGCGAAGACCGCCGGGTCATGCACGGCCATCGCCGCGCTGGCAGCTTGCGGCGCCTGCTTGCCGACAAAGTGCAGGCGCTGCCCATCCGGCGTTTGCAGGTCCAAGCTGCCGTGGCTCAGTTTCTTCAAGACAGCTAACAGGCTGCGCTGTGCGCGGGTGGGCGGGGTAAGGGTGGGCGCTGTTGGCGCGTCATTCCAAGACGAGGAGCGAGACGTGGGTTGAGGATTCATCGGGACACCCAACGGGTTGGTGCTTGTGGTTTTGAAAAATACGGAACCTGTTTGCGCCACAGGGCCAGCGCTTGCCAATGGATGCGCGCCACAACTGTCCACGCCAGCAGCGGTAAAGATCGGTTGGCTCGGCGCAGACTCTCACGCGTCAACGGCTGCAGTTCGCCGCTGAGGCTCGTGTTGAGCAGCGGGCCTTCAGCGTCGCTGACTTCAACGCGCGCAACGGCGCGTGAAGCCGTCCGGCCAAATCGAAAACGATAGGTGCCGCGTACTTGGCAGAAGGGTGAGACATGGAAGACCTTCTCTGCGCTGAGCGTGGCGCCGAAGGCGACATCAGGACCGTCCAGTACATAACAGTGGCGTTCACCGAAGGTGTTGTTCACCTCGGCCAACACAGCACGCAGACTTCCGTCGGCTCGGTGGCAATACCAAAAGCTCACGGGTTTGAACGCAAATCCCGCCACGCGGGGATAGGTTTGCAGCCAGATCTCGCCATCGACGCCGTCCACGCCTTCGCGTTCGAGCAAGGCCTCGGCCCAGGCCAGCGCGTCGGGTCCACCGTCGCCATGGTCGCGGTCTGCAAAGCTGATCCAGCCGGCGCAGTTGCGTCGCAGTGCGGGACACGCGTCCTGGCGCAAGCTGCGCATCGGCAGAAACAGAAACCACGTGGGGTAGCTGAAGCGGTGCTCCGCTGGACGCAGCCGGGCATGGCGAACCGAGCCCATGCCCAGAAGGGCCGTCGGCCGGTCGGGCGTGGTCGCCTTGAGCGGGTGTCCGTCCTGCTCCATCACGCCGCCTTGAACTGGCTCGAAGCGGCGAGCTCCTGAGCAGGCTCAGCGGTGAGCGAAGCGATCAGGCCTTGCGCCGCCTGCTGGCCGGCACGCAAGCCGTCCTCATGAAATCCGTAACCGCACCAGGCCCCGCAAAACCAGGTGCGCAGCTGACCTTGAAGCTGGGCGAGTTCTCTCTGTGCCTGAATGGCCTGCAGGTCAAACACCGGGTGCTCCCACTCAAATTCACCAAGTACGCGGGCAGCTTCGGGCCGACGCAGTGGGTTGAGCGAAACAAAAACGTCCTGCGCAAAGGGCAAGGGCTGGAGTTTGTTCAACCAATAGTGCAGGCACACAGGCTGGCTTTCAATGCCCGAATTACGCTGCGGCTGCGCGCGCTCAAAGTTCCAGGCTGCCCAAGCTTTTTTGGCCTGTGGCATGACGCGGGTGTCGCTGTGCAAGACGGCCTGATTTTTTTGTGTACGCATGGCCCCCAAAGTCGTGCGCTCGGCTTGAGTGGCACCGGCGCCCAACAGGCGCAAAGCTTGTGGTGCGTGGCACGCCAAGACAATCGCGTCGAAGCTTTCATGGCCTGCGGGCGTGCGCAGCGTCACGCCTCGATTGCTGCGCGCCACGCCCTCAACCGGGGTTTGAACCCGCACGTCGGGCAGTTCCTTGATCAGGGCGTTCACATAACGCGACGAGCCGCCCGTCACTGTGCGCCATGCAGGTCGGTTTTCCACCTGAAGCAAGCCATGGTTGTGGCAAAAGCGAATCAATGTAGCTACTGGGAATTGCAGCATCTGGCCCTGGGGGCAAGACCAGATGCAGGCGATCATCGGCAGCAGGTAAGCATGGCGAAAATCGGCACCAAAACGGTTGCGCTCGAGAAAATCGTCCAGCGGCTGGGCCATCTCATCGGCTTGCACCGAGGTCGCCAGGCGCGTGGCCAAGCGGTTGAAACGCAAAATTTCCTTGAGCATCCACAGAAAGCGCGGAGACGCCAGATTGCGCCGCTGTGCAAACACGGTATCCAGCGTGCTGCCATTCCACTCCAGCGCGCCGGACTGGCCATCAAAGCCACCGGGCACCTGCACGGAGAACGACATGTCCGAGGCTGATGTCGGCACCCCCAATTCGCGCAGCAGCGCGATCAGGCGGGGGTAGGTGCGCTCGTTGTAGACCAGAAATCCGGTGTCTACGCCATGCCGTTGCAAAACACCATGTGCATCAGGCAACTCCACTTCAACGGTGTGCGCATGGCCACCGAATGAGGCCTCTTTCTCGAAAAGGCTGACGCGAAAGCCCCCGTACTGCTGCAACGCCCTTGCGGCGCCCAAGCCCGCAACGCCAGAGCCGACCACCGCAACGCGAAATTGCTGCCCGTGGACGCCCCTGGCGCCTACGGCTGGCTGTGACAGGGCCCGCGGATGGGTGCTGGGATCATCAGTGACTGACATGGTTTAAGAATATACCGATCAGTTCACTATTTGGCCATAGTGGTTTTATGGACGCGCTAGGGTCCGACCAAACCTCCAAAGCAGGTCGCCAGCAGCCACGCTTCGATCTGTTCACGGCTGTACCGCCCAGCGGCCTTGAGCACCGGCAGCACGGGGTCGCAGGCCCGTGCGTACAAGGTGAACAGCACCAGTTCAGGCGGCAATGTGGGGTTCAGGGCGCCGTCAGCCTGCGCCTGCTCGATCCAGGCGCCCAGCGTTTCAGAAACCTCCATCAACAAGTGCCCATAAGCCTTGTCGGCCATCAACACGTTGCGCAGTGTGGAGTTCTGGGCCGGCAAAGACGGCATCGCACCGTCGTACTGCATTTGCATGGTCCACCGCAACACGGCTCGCAACCGGTCGATGGCCGCTGGCGGGCCGTCCACCGCAGTCTGCGCAAGAAACGTTTGGGCGCGCTGCAAGGTCCGCACCATCGCGGCTGCGGCCAGCGCTTCCTTCGATGGGAAGTGCTTGTACAGGCTGGCCTTGGCGATGCCCACTTCAGCGGCCACCTCGTCCACGGTCATCTGGTCATAGCCCTTGTCGGCCAACAAGCGGTTGACCGCATCGACGATGGCCTCTTCGCGCACGCGAAGCATGCGCTCACGGACGGTGGGTGCATTCATGAGATCGCGATTTTAGGCAGCGCGCGACTGACCCGACGAGCTCCGGTATTTGTAACGGCCAAGCCCACCCAAAAGATCGACCGCGCGCGGGTCCGCGCCTACACAAAAAACCAATCGTTACATTACACTCGACTCGATGCCCTACCTGCGCTCTGGGGGGGTACATGGAGGCGCTGACTCAGCGTCAAACCCAATCTTGGAGGAGAGTTTTCATCATGTCCGGACTTGCTTGCGTCCTTTGGTGGCTGGTACTGGGTGGCCTGTTGGGCTTGCTCGGTAGCTGGCTGATCGGCAAGCTCTTTCGCAGCGCCATGCCGGCGCCGCAAGAGCGCATCGTTGAAAAGTTTGTTGATCGCCCGGTTGATCGCCCTGTCGAGAAAATCGTCCAGGTCGAAAAACTGGTTGAAACGGTCGTCGAGCGTCCGGTCGAAAAGATCGTTGAAAAGATTGTTGATAACCCCGACAACTTGGCGCGCATTGCCGCACTGACGGCTGAAGTCGCTTTGATTGGTGGCCTGCGCAGCCGCATCCAGCATCTGGAAGCCACTCCGCCCAAGATCGTCGAAAAAATCATTGAGAAGCCGGTAGACCGCATCGTCGAGAAGGTCGTCGAGAAGATCGTTGATCGCCCGGTTGAAAAAATCGTCGAAAAAATTGTCGATCGGCCTGTCGAAAAGATCGTTGAGAAGATCGTCGACCGTCCGGTGGATCGCATCGTCGAAAAGATCATCGACCGCCCTGTGGATCGTGTTGTTGAGAAAATTGTCGAGAAGATCGTCGAGAAGCCGGTTGACCGCATCGTCGAAAAAGTTGTCGATAACCCCTCTCAAGCTGCTCGCATTGCAACGCTGACCGCTGAAGTTGCAGTCATCGCCGGCTTGCGCGGCCGTATCAAGCAACTCGAAACCACGCCACCCAAAGTGGTCGAGAAGATCGTTGAGAAAATTGTCGACCGGCCTGTAGAAAAGATCGTAGAGAAGATCGTCGATCGCCCGGTTGAAAAAATCGTCGAGAAAATCGTCGATCGGCCCGTTGATCGGATCGTCGAGAAGGTGGTCGAAAAGATCGTCGACCGGCCTGTCGAGAAAATCGTGGAACGGATCGTCGACCGCCCCGTCGAGAAGATCAAGATTGTCGAGAAGATCGTCGATCGGCCCGTCGAGAAAATCGTTCAAAAGATCGTTGATCGTCCGGTGGATCGCATCGTCGAGAAAATCGTCGAAAAGATCGTTGACC
Organism: Rubrivivax sp.; assembly: GCA_965249635.1. Taxonomy (GTDB): domain Bacteria; phylum Pseudomonadota; class Gammaproteobacteria; order Burkholderiales; family Burkholderiaceae_C; genus Rubrivivax. The sequence continues at coordinate 3,902,755 of OZ252249.1, forward strand.
GTCCGGTTGAAAAGATCGTCGAGAAAATCGTTGATCGCCCCGTCGAGAAAATCGTTGAGAAAATCGTCGATCGTCCGGTGGACCGCATCGTCGAGAAAATCGTCGAAAAGATCGTTGACCGTCCGGTTGAAAAGATCGTCGAGAAAATCGTTGATCGCCCCGTCGAGAAGATCGTTGAGAAAATCGTCGACCGCCCGGTGGACCGCATCGTCGAGAAAATCGTCGAAAAGATCGTTGACCGCCCGGTTGAAAAGATCGTCGAAAAAATCGTCGATCGCCCCGTCGAGAAGATCGTTGAGAAAATCGTCGATCGTCCGGTGGATCGCATCGTCGAGAAAATCGTCGAAAAAATCGTTGACCGTCCGGTTGAAAAGATCGTCGAAAAAATCGTCGATCGCCCCGTCGAGAAGATCGTTGAGAAAATCGTCGACCGTCCTGTGGACCGCATCGTCGAAAAAATCGTTGACCGTCCGGTTGAAAAGATCGTCGAAAAAATCGTTGACCGCCAAGTGGACAGCCCCGCGCTGTTGGCTCAGGTTGCCAGCTTGACGACGACAGCCAACCAAGTTCCTACGCTGCGCACCCGCGTGACGGAGCTGGAAGGCAACCTGCAATCGGTTCGCGCCGATTTGGTGAAGGCGACGGCACCGCTGCCGCTGGATATCGCTGGCGCCAAGAGCTATGGCTTCACGGTCAAAGGCGCCGACGATCTCGAGTTGATCGAAGGCATTGGCCCGAAAATCGCCGAGTTGTTGCGTGCCCAGGGCATCGTTACCTTTGCGCAATTGGCTGCAACGCCGGAGTCACGCATCCAGAAAATTCTGGATGACGCTGGCCCGCACTACCGCATCGCCAACCCAGGCACCTGGGCTGAGCAGGCGGATTTGGCGGCGCGCAACCGTTGGGCTTCGCTGCGTTCACTGCAAGACCTGCTCGACGCGGGTGTGCGTGTGGACGGCAGGGCGCTGCGTGATGAGCTGGCAGCCTTGAAGAGCAAGCTGGCTGCGGGTGGTGGTCAAGCCGCCGCCCGTGTCGAGCGGCCCATCAACATTGAAGCCGCCAAAGCTGCCGGGTTCAAGGTCAAGGGTGCTGATGATCTGGAAATCATCGAAGGCATCGGGCCGAAGATTGCTGAGTTGCTGATCGCTGCGGGCTTCAAAACCTTCGCACAGTTGGCCGATGCGACGCCGGGTGAAATTCAGCCGGTTCTCGACAAGGCGGGTTCCAACTTCCGCCTGGCTGACCCGCAAACCTGGCCAGAGCAAGCGGCCCTTGCAGCCATGAACCAATGGCAAGCCCTGAAGGCACTGCAAGATTCACTTAACGCTGGCAAGCGCTGACCGACAAGGAGGTATGTAAATCATGAGCAATGACAATTTGGCCCTGACCCCAAGCGGTCTGCGCAGCTTCAACCGGTGGCAACTGATCCTGGCTGCGATCTTGGCGCTGTTGCTGTTTTTGCTTCCGGCACTGTTCGGCATCGGGCCGAATAGCTGGAAACAGTGCGGCACCCCAGCAGTACCTGCGGCCGTGGCACCGGTGGTGGCACCAACGCCAGCACCAGCGCCAGCGCCAGTGGTGGCTGCACCAGCGCCGGCGCCGGTTCCTGAGCCAGCGCCTGCCCTGCCCCCGCCACCCCCGGCGGCCAAGGTGTACTTCGGCAGTGACAAGTTCAACCTGCCGGCCACTGCAGGTGCCACTTTGGCACCGGTTGTGGAGTACCTGAAGGCCAACGGTTCAGCCAAGGCGCTGATCAGCGGCTTCCACGACCCACGTGGCGACAAGGCCTACAACGAAGAGCTGGCTCACAACCGCGCTCGCTCGGTGCGTGGCGCGCTGGAAGGCGCCGGCATCGCCAAGGACCGCATCGATATGGCCAAGCCGGCTGAAACCACCGGCACGGGCAACAACCCCGAGGCCCGCCGCGTCGAAGTCAGCGTGGTGCGCTGAACCAGCGCTGCTTACGACCCAAGCCCCGCCGGCGAAAGCCAGCGGGGCTTTTTTACTTACTGCGCTTCGATCTTGGCTTCGCGGATGGCCTTAGCCCACTTGGCCGTTTCGCGCGTGTTGCGCGATGCCAGGGCTTCGGGCGTTCCCGGATCGATGGCAAAGCCCATCGCTGCAAACTTCTCCTGCAGGTCTTTGCTGGACGCTGCGGCGTTGATCGCCTGGTTCAGCTTGGCCACCACATCGGGCGGCGTGCCCGCAGGCGCAAAGACCGCAAAGTAGGCGATCAGTTCATAGTCCTTCAAACCCAGCGCTTCATTCACGGTGGGCAATTCAGGAACCACGGCCGAGCGCTGCATCGAGGTCACCGCCAAACCGCGGATCTTGCCGGCCTTGTGCTGCGAAACCGTGACGCCAAAGTCAGCCGTGAAGATGTTGACCTGCCCGCCGATCAGGTCGGTCATGGCCGCAGGGCCGGACTTGTACGGAATCGGGTTCATCCGAATGCCCGCCATGCTGGACAACACTTCCGACGACACCTGCTGCGAGGTGCTGGCATACGCAAAGCTCACTTGGCCAGGCTTGGCTTTGGCCAAAGCCACCAGTTCTTGCAAGTTTTTCGCCGGCACGTCGTTGTTGATGGCCACCATCAGCGGCACAGAACCCAAAAAGCCCACCGGCGCGAAGTCTTTTTCCTGGTCATAGGGCAGCTTCTTCATCAAAAACTTCAGCGCTGCATTGGTGCTGTTGGTGCCGACAAGGATGGTGTAGCCGTCGTTGGGCGACTTGGCCACAGCATCGGCGCCGAGCATGCCGTTGGCACCGGGCTTGTTCTCAATGATGATTTGTTGGCCGAGCGTGGCCGACATTTTTTCAGCAAAGGCACGGCCAATTTGGTCGGTGGCACTGCCTGGAGCGAAGGGCACGATGGCCTTGATGGGCTTGGCCGCGGGCCAGGCTTGGGCCCAGGCCGACGGGGCCAAATTCATCGCCAAAAGGGCTGCGGCAGCCAGGCTGTTGACGTGACGGCGAGACAAAGGCATTTCGAAATCTCCTGTGTTTGGAATGAAACGGAAGAAAACCGCCAGCAGTGCGGCGATGCGCTGAGTCTATGCGGCGACTGTGTTGCGTCTACGCGCAGTCTGTGCCGTCAGCGCCATGTGGGCCGCCCAGCGGCAGCGCCAGGATCAGGGAACTCAGGCTCTTGCCGTGCGCGTCCAGCGCCAGTGAGCGGGTGACGCCACCGGCCAGCGCGTCGTGCAACACAAAGTGCACCGCGCCCAAGTGCGGCAGCGGGTAACGGTCGATGCGGCCTTGAACGATGCCTTGGTACTGTTGGCGAACGCGCTGCTCGGTCAGCTGCTCGGCGACGAGTTGGTAGTCTTCGGGGTTCAGTGCCACCACACTCAGCGTGGCACGGTTGCCTTTATCGCCCGAGCGGGCCAGGGCGACATCACGCAACAGGCGGGGTGCGCTTGGAGGCTGCGGCGTTGAATGAGCGTGCGGCATGGTGTGCAAGCCTTTTGGTTGGTTTTGCTTGGGTTTGCTTGCTTGGGGTCGGCGTCATTCAATGTCAGGCTTCAAGCCAATGGCATTGCGCATCGACAGCGGTTCTGGGCACAAACGTCGAGGCCACAGCCAAGACCTCGCGAACCGACAGGCTGACACCGCCGCCGCCCGCTGGGCCGTTCAAGTAGAGCGCTTCAACTTCTTGCGCCGCACGTTCGGCGTCGGCCCGGTTGCTAGCCCGCAGCGCCAAGCGCAAACGCACTTCGGCCGGCGGCGCGTGGGCCGTCAGCGCTGCGCTGCCATACAGGGCGTTCACACCCACCAGGTCCAAGCGGCATTCATGGCTGTCCAAACCCAGGCGGCCCAAGCGGTGGCGCAGAATGTCCATTGCCAGCTCCGCGCGGCCTTGCGCGCCGGGGCCGCCATAGCTGATTTGCCCTTCGCCCACAAAACCTTCGCGCAGGCCCAGGGTGACTTTCAGCTCAGGCGGCCGCTGCGTGCCGCCCGCGCCACTGACGGCGACGCGGTCAACACCCAAGTCGCGCACCTGCACCTTTGAAAAATCGGCCACCACATCGGGCTGCAAGTAGCGCTGCGGGTCTTCAATTTCGTACAACAACTGCGCCGTCACACTGAGCCGGTTGACAAAACCACCGGTGCCCGCCAGCTTGGTGATGATGGCGCTGCCGTCAGCCGCGACCTCGGCCAGCGGAAAGCCCACCTCGGCCAAATGAGGCACATCCACAACACCCGGGTCGGCCAGGTAGCCGCCAGTGACTTGGGCTGCACATTCAAGCAAGTGCCCGACCAAAGTGCCGCGACCCAATAGCGGCCAATCGTCTGCGCCCCAGGCAAAGTGATGCATCAGAGGCGCCAAGAACAGCGCGGGGTCGGCCACGCGGCCTGTGATGATGACGTCGGCACCGCCCTGCAAGGCCGGCAGCAAGGCGTCGGCGCCCAGGTAGGCGTTGGCGGAGACCATGGTCGCGCGAACATCTTTCAGGCTGCCGGCGCTGTCAAGCAAGGGCGCGTCGTTGGCGTGTGCCCAGGCCAAGACATCGTCACCCGTGATGACGGCCACGCGCAGTGAACGCAGGCCCAGCTCACGCGCCACCGCCACCACAGCCTGGCCAGCCGCCATGGGGTTGGCCGCGCCCATGTTGGTGATGATGCGGGTGCCCTGCCGCACACAGGCCGGCAGCACCGCACGCATGCGCGCGGCCAGCAGCGGGTCGTAACCCTGCGTGGGGTCGGCCGCGCGCCGGGCTTGGGCCAAGGCGATGGTGCGCTCGGCCAGGCACTCGAACACCAAAGCATGCAGTTGGCCGCGCTCAGCCAGATCGGCCGCCGGGTCCATTCGGTCGCCCGCATAACCCGCGCCGCTGCCGATGCGAAAGGCGGTAGAGGTGTTGTGGGAGCTGTTGTGAGACGTGAAAGAAGTGCTCATGGCCACAAGCATCGCACACCGCCACCCAGCGCGCGCCCTTCAGCTTGGGCTGTGTTTGCCGATCAAAGGGTGTCCAAAGAATCACCTCCATGCCGAAAAAAGTAGCTGTTTCGCAACTCCGAGTGGGTATGTACCTCCAGGGCCTGGAAGGCAGCTGGCTGGACCATCCGTTCTGGCGCACGAAATTTTTGATCCGGTCCGAGGAGCAACTTCAGAAGCTGCGCGACAGCGGTGTGGGTGAGTGCTGGATCGACTTGGCCAAGGGCGAGGACGTCGCCACGGGCCTTGCCGAAGCAGCACCTGCTCAGGCCGAGGCCGAGACCGAATTGGCCACCGCCGATGCTGGAGCTGAAGCGACCGCCGGGGCGGGAGCCGCAAGCTTTTCGCTCGCCGCACCGGCAGAAGCGATGGCTGCCGACGCAGCAAACCCGCCGACGCTCGACGAGTCGCAAACGCCAAACCCTGCAGAGCCCGCAGCACCTGCGCCACCCGAGCTGCCAGCAAAGGCCGGGTTCTCAGAAGAACTGGAACGCGCAGCCGGTATTCGCGAACGCGCTGGCGAGGTGGTTGCCGCGTTGCTGGAATTGGCGAGCCAGGGCATGCCCTTGGATGCGGAACAGTGCCTGCCGGTGTTGCAAGAGATCAGCGAATCGATGGCGCGCAACCCCGGCGCCTTGGTCGGTTTGATGCGCCTGAAGCGTCACGACGAGTACCGCACCATGCACGCCGTGGCCGTGAGCGTGCTCATGGTGTCCCTGGCGCGCGAGCTCACGCTGGACGATCAGGCCTGCGTGAATGCCGGCCTGGCGGGCTTGCTGCTCGATGTCGGCAAGGCCACATTGCCTGACGAGTTGGTGAACAAACCCGGTGCTTTGAGCGACGACGAGTGGACCGTCATGAAAACCCACCCGCAGCGCGGCCACGCCTTGCTCAAACAGTCCGCCGGCGTGACACCTGAAGCGCTGGACGTCTGCTTGCGCCACCACGAACGTGTGGACGGCAGCGGCTACCCCGACGGCCTGGCGGGCGCCAAGATCAGCGAACTGGCGCGCATGAGCGCCATCTGCGATGTCTATGACGCCTTGACCTCCAACCGGCCCTACAAACACCCCTGGGACCCGGCCGAAGCCATCGCCTACATGGCCTCTTGCAAAGGTCCGTTTGACCCGGCCATCTTCAGCGCGTTTGTCCGCTGCTTGGGTATCTACCCCACCGGTTCACTGGTGCGCTTGCAGTCAGAGCGGCTGGCGGTCGTGCTGGAACAAAACCCCGGGGCGATGTCGGAACCCGTGGTGCGCGTTTTCTTCTGCACCAAGACCAAACAGCGCATCTCACCGGCGCGTCTGGACCTGGCGTCCTCGGGCCATGAAGACTACATCGTGGGCCGTGAATCGGCCGCGAACTGGCCCGTAGGCAACACCGAAGCCCTGTGGAGCCACGGCTACGCAGCCAAGATTCTTGGCGCCGGCGCCCTGGCGGGCCGTGCCACCCTGAGCGGAACCATTAGGCCCTAAAAACCATGAGCAACTTCAACCACGGAATTGGCCGCGCACTGCTGGTCGAGGGCAACGACGTCATGCGCAGCGTGGCTGCAGAGCAGCTGCGCCAGGCCGGCGCCGAAGAGGTTGTATCCGTCAGCCGCATCGGCGCAGCGCGTGAGCGCCTGGAGGCGGAGCACTTTGACTTGGTCATGTGCAGTCGCGAGTTTTCAGGCAAAGAAGAATCGGGCCAAGACTTGTTGGACGAGCTGCGCCGCGAAAACCTCTTGGCGCCCGACACGGTGTTCATCATGGTGGCCGCTGGCGCCACCTACCAAGATGTCGCCGAAGCGGGCGAGTCGTCCATCGACTCCTTCTTGGTGCGCCCCTACACCACCGCCACCTTGTCTGACCGCTTGGGTGAAGCCGTCAAACGGCGCCGTGCGCTCAGCCCCATCTTCAATGCCTTGCAAAACGGCGAACTGGGCGTGGCTTTCACACGCGCGCTGATGCGTTTCCAAGAGGGGCAAACCTATGGCTTGTACAGCGGGCGTCTGGCCGCAGAAATGCTGTTGCGTTTCCAGCGCCCTGAAGATGCGCAGAAAGTCTTCCAACGCATCAGCGAACGCTTCCCCAACCCGTGGACGCGCTTGGGCATTGCGCGCGCGCAATCGGCCTGTGGCGACTTGGCAGCGGCCAAAGTCACCATCGAACAACTGCAGCAGCATGAACCCGACTACGCTGATGCGCATGAACTGCTTGGTCAGGTGTTGATTGAACACGGCGAGCTCGAAGCCGCGCTACAGCACTGTGTGCGGGCCTCGGAGCTGACGCCGGGCTGCGTGATGCGCGCGCAGATTGCTGCCACGCTGACCTTCTACATGTCCACATCCAGTGCCGCCTTGCCGCTGCTGGAGCGCACCTGTCGCATTGGCGCGCGCTCGCGCTTGTTCAACCCCTTGAGCTGGGTGTTGCTTGCCTTGGCTCGCCTTGACGCCAAGGACAGCAAGGGCGTGGCCGCCGCGCAGCAAAGCCTGGTGGCCTGGGTGCAACGCCATGGCGCCACGCCGGCAACCGACTACTTCACGCGCGTGATGCAGGTCCTGTTGACATTGGCGCGCCAGGACGCGGCCGAAGCCACCGCCCAGACGCGCGAGCTGAGCCTGCTGGTGGACAACGACGAATTCGACCTGGAAGCAGCGAATGTGCTGATGTCGCTGTGGGCACGCATCAAAGACGAAAGCTGGGCCTACAGCCAACGGGTGGGCATTGCGCAGAGCATGGGTTTGCGCCTGGGCGCGTCCAAAGCCGTGACTGAATTGATGTGCGCCGCTGCAGGCCCACAAGAGCCAGTGACCGCAGCGCTGCGCCAGGCACAGAACAGCATCACGCAATACAGCCAACGCTGCGTGCAGCGCTCCATGACCAACGATGTGGTGGGCGCGGTGACGCAACTGCTGGAACATGCCGAAACCACGCGCAACAGCAAGCTGTTTGAGCTGGCAGGCCTGACGCTCAAGCGCCGTGGCGCCAAGATCACCAAGCTAGAAGAGCTGACCGAGCGCGCGGCGCGCGGCTTGATGCTGCACGCCAAGGCCGTGAGCCACATCGCGGGTGTGCAGCGCGCAGGGCGGTCCGCCGCCGGAGTGCCACTTCGGGGTTGGGACCAGGCATCGGCCGTAAAAGCCATGCTGCCCACACTGGAGACCGTGGACGCAGCCATCCTTCAAAGCAAGCAACGCGACGGCGCAACGCAGAGCCAGCCACAGGCCGTGCCCAGCGTCTAAGTTCAACTCGGGCGCCTGTCGGCGCCGCTGCTTTTCCGGTTCCAATACGGGCCATGTTGTCCGTTCACTGGATCAGCCGCCTTGCATTCATGCTGGGATCCATGCTGGGTCGCACCTGCGCATACCGTCGCTGGCTGAATTCGGCACTGGTTTTGGTGCTGTCATCAGCCCAGGTTTGCGCCAAGCCTGAAGCAAACGCGCCAGGAGCCGCGCCGCGTGTGCTGCGCCTGGCCAGCGAAAGTGAAACCGGCTTCGACCCCGCCCGCATTGGCGACGTGCGCTCGCTGCGCATCACCAGCCACATTTTTGAGCCTTTGCTGGGATACGACCCGCTGGCCCGGCCGGTCAAGCTGCGCACCCGCACCGCTGCCGCCCTGCCACAGCCCTCGGCCGACTTTCGAACCTGGACCGTGCACGTGCAGCCCGGCATTCGCTTCAGCGAGCACGCCGCCTTCAAAGGCCAGCCGCGTGAATTGACAGCGGCTGACTACGCGTACAGCATCCGGCGCTTGGCCGACCCCGCCACCAAAAGCCCAAGCTGGAGCAACCTGGAACAAGCCGGCATCACCGGCCTGGCCGCACGTCGCAAGCAAGCGTTGGACAGCAAAACCCCGTTTGACTACGACCAGCCCGTGGCGGGCCTGCAGGTACTGGACCGCTACACGCTGCGCTTTCAGCTGGATGCGGGGCGTCCCCGCTTCGACCAATTCTTGGCCGAAGCCAGCACCAGCGCGGTGGCACGCGAGGTGATTGAAGAAGTGGGTGAGCAGTCCATGCAAACGCCCATCGGCACGGGGCCTTTTGTGCTCAAGGAATGGAAACGCGCCTCGCGCATCGTCTTGGAGCGCAGCCCGACTTACCGCACGGTGTATTACGACGCGGAGCCCGCTGCGCAAGACCTGGACGGCCAGGCCCTGCTCAAGCGCTTCAAAGGGCGGCGCTTGCCCATGATCGACCGCGTGGAAATTGCCATCATTGAAGAGAAGCAGCCCACCTGGCTGGCCTTTCTCAACGGCGAAGCCGACTGGGTAGAGTTACCCGACGGCTTTCTGAGTGTGGCCATGCCCGGCGGCAAACTGGCGCCCCACCTCGCCAAACGCGGCATCCGATCCGAACGCGTGGTGATGGCATCCACCTACTACACGATGTTCAATATGGAGCACCCGGTCGTGGGCGGTTATGCGCCGCACCAGGTGGCTTTGCGCCGCGCCATTGGCCTGGGCATTGACGTGGACCGCGAGATCACGCTGCTGCGCCAGGGCGCGGCCATTGCGGCACAGTCACCCGTGGCCATTCACCTCAGTGGCTACGACCCCGCATGGCGCAGCGAGATGAGCCGCTACGACCCCGCACGCGCGCGGGCCTTGCTCGACCTCTTTGGCTACACCGACCGCAACGGCGACGGCTGGCGCGAGCAACCCGACGGCCAAGCCCTGTTGCTGGAGATCGCAACCCAACCCGACCCCGAGCAGCGCCGCTACGACGAACTGATGACACGGGACATGAAGGCGCTGGGCCTGCAGGTGACGTTTCGCCACGCCAAGTGGCCCGAACAATACAAGGCCGCGCGCGCCGGCAAGCTCATGCTGTGGTCCGTTAGCGGCCGCGCTGGTTCGCCCGACGGCTTGCAGGGTTTGTTGCGCTATGACGGTGCCGCAGCCGGTGGTGTCAACCTCTCGCGCTTCAACCTGCCGGCGATGAACGAGACCATCGCACGCCTGCTGGCCTTGCCCGATGGCCCGCAGCGCGAGGCTGCATTTGACGAAGCCAAGCGCCTCACCGTGGCCTGGATGCCTTACAAACTGCGCACGCATTTGGCCATGACCGCTTTGAGCCAGCCCGGGCTGGTGGGCTTCCGCCGGCCCTTGTTTTGGCACAACTGGTTTGAAACCGTGGACCTGGAATCGCATTGATGAGCCACCCCGCCAACTTGCCCTTGATTCGCCCCCGCCGCCTGCGCCCCGGCGACACCATCGGGCTGTTCAACCCTTCAGGCGCGATCTACGAAAACGAGCCCTATGCACTGACCCACGAGGCCTTGCAAGGGCTGGGCTTCAAGGTCAAAGAGGCGCCCAACTTGCGCGCGCGCTATGGCCATATGGCCGGCACGCCGCAGCGGCGCGCGGCTGATATCCACACCTTGGTCAACGACCCCGACGTCGCGGGCCTTCTGGCCGTCACGGGTGGCTCCGGCGCCAACCGTGTGTTGCCCCACCTGGACTTTGAGTTGATTCGACGCCGGCCCAAATTCATCGGCGGGTTCTCAGACCTCACCGCGCTGATCACGGCCGTGCGGGTTCATTCGGGCCTGGTGACTTTTCACTCGCCGCTTGGCCGCTCGGAATGGAATGCGTTCAGCGTGGCGCAGTTCAAGGCCGTGGCAATGGATGGCCTGGCGCACACGATGGCCAACGAACGCCGGCCCAATGATGACCTGGCGCCACGCGACGGCCGCACGCAAGCCTTGCGCGGCGGCACGGCACGCGGGCCGTTGGTGGGTGGCAACTTGGCCGTGCTCACCTCATTGGCCGGCACACCCTACTGGCCGCAGTTTGACGGAGCGATTCTGTTTCTTGAAGACGTGAACGAATACGTCTACCGCGTGGACCGCATGCTCTCCACTTTGATGCTCAGCGGCGCCTTGCGCAGCGTGGCGGGTGTGGTTCTGGGCGGTTTTACCGACTGCAAACCCAGCGAGGGCAGCTTCGGCACGCTGACGCTGGACGAGGTGTTCGCTGATTACTTCGGCCCTTTGAATGTGCCGGTATACCGAGGTGCACAGTTTGGCCATGTCAAGCGCAAGTTCACACTGCCGCTGGGCGTGCTGGCTGAGATGGACGCCGACGCTGGCACCTTGCGCTTGCTGGAGCCGGCTGTACGCGATGAGTAATGTGATTTCGGGCGTGAGGCACAAGCACCATGCCTGACCTGGTGGTGCAGCGGCCGCAAGGCCTTTACTGCCCGCCCGGCGACTTTTATATCGACCCCTGGCGCTCGGTGCCCCATGCGGTCATCACACACGCCCATGCCGACCACGCGCGGCGCGGCCATGGCCGTTACCTGGCGCACCGCGATTCGCTGGGCGTGCTGCGCGCGCGCTTGGGTGCGCTCAACATCGAAGGTGTGGGCTACGGCGAGCAGGTGCTGCACAAGGGCGTGGCCATCAGCCTGCACCCTGCCGGCCATGTGCTGGGGTCCGCGCAGGTGCGGCTGGAATGGCAAGGGCAGGTGTGGGTGGTGTCGGGCGACTACTTTGTCAGCGGCGTGGCCGGTGACACCAACAGCACCTGCACGCCGTTTGAGCCTGTTCGCTGCCATTGCTTTATCACCGAGTCCACCTTCGCTTTGCCGGTCTACCGCTGGCAGGCGCAGGCCGCCGTGCAGGCCGACATTCGGGCGTGGTGGCAGGCTTGCGCTGCCGACGGCCAAACCGCTTTGCTGCTGGGCTACAGCTTTGGCAAAGCGCAGCGCTTGCTGGCTGCGTTGGGGCCGGCTGACGAGCAAGCCGGGCCGATCTGGGTACACCCAACGGTTGATGCCATGTGCCAGGCTTACCGCTTAGCCGGCGTGGACTTGCCAGCGTATCAAGTTCTGGCCGGCACCGCGCCAGCCAACGCGGGCCAAGCGATCATTGTGGCGCCGCCCAACACCCTGGCCGGGGCGTGGGCGCAGGCTTTGCCGGAAGCCCAGGTGGCTTTTGCCAGCGGCTGGATGCGCCTGCGCAGCGGCCGCCAGCAGCGCGGCATGGACCGGGGCTTTATCTTGAGCGACCACGCTGACTGGCCGGGCCTGACCCAGGCCATCGCTGCCACCGGCGCTGAGCGGATCATCGTCACGCACGGCTCTGAAGCGGTCCTCGTTCGATGGCTGCAGGAGCAAGGCTTGCAGGCGGGCAGTTTCCATACCGAATACGGCGACGAAGCGCATCAGCTTGAGCCAGCTCATGACGCACGCACGGCCTCATGAACCACTTCTGCGCGCTGTGCCTTGAATTGCAGCGGCGCACGGATGCTGCGCAGCAAATCAAAGCGGTAGCGCATTACCTGCAGCGTGCAGCCCTTCCCGACGCGGCATGGGCCGTGTTTTTGCTTGCAGGCGGGCGTGTGCGCGCCGCTGTGCCTTTGGCCGACTTGCGTGAACGGGCCTGCAAGCTGGCCCACATCCCGCCGTGGTTGTTTGAGCTCAGCCACACCGCCGTGGGCGACCTTGCCGAAACCATCGCCCATGTGCTGCCCGTGGCTACCCGCAGCCTGCCGCGTTCACTGGCCGAATGGATGGAGGAGCGCGTGCTTACGCTGCGCGGACTGTCCATCGACGAGCAGTCCCTGCACATTGAAGAGGACTGGAGCGTGCTCGCGCCCGATGAACGTGTGCTTTACACCAAGCTCATCAGCGGTAGCTTCAAGCCGGGCTTGGCCGAAGCACGCGTTCAAGAGGCCATCGCGCTGGCCTACAGCTTGGACCGCCACCGCGTGGCCCTGAGGTTCGAAGGCCGCAACAAAGCACCTCGGGCACTCAGCGCTTCGGCGTTTGAAGCCCTGCTCAATCCGCAGGCGGACCGTGAAACCGACCGCAGCTTGCCGTATCCGTTTCAGGCGGTACAAACTTGGTCGGCAGCCGACCTCGTCAGCCCACTTGCCAAAGACTCGAGCTCGGGTATGGACCCCGTTGGCAGCCGCAGCCTCGACATCGATCGGGATCGTGCGTTTGCCGCCTGGCTCGTGGAGTGGCAATGGGACGGCCAGCGCGTGCAGGTGTTGCGGCGCGGCGAGCACCTCGCCATTTGGAGCCACAGTGGCGAGCTGCTGAACACGCGCCTGCCTGACGTCATGGCCCTGGCACAGCAACTGCCCGACGGCACGGTGCTGGACGGTGTGCTGTTGCTGTGGCCCGCAGGCTCGGCCCGCCCAGCACCGCGTGGGTCTTTGCAAGCGCGGCTCCAACGACGATCGCCGACCGCCAAAGTGCTGCGGGACGAACCCGTTCGCTTCATGGCGTTCGACCTCTTGGAGGTCGATGGCACCGACCTGCGAAGCCTTGGCTTGGCTGAGCGCCGCAGCGCGCTGGAAGCCCTGGCGGCAAGCATCGGCCTCCAAGTCTCCAGACGTTTGCCGGTCACAAACGCTGATCAACTTCACACCTACCGACAACAGGCCCGTGCGCACGGTGCAGAGGGCGTGGTGCTCAAACGTTTGAAATCCACATACCGTGCGGATTCACAAGCCTCACCGGCGCATGAATGGGCTTGGTGGTCGTGGCCAACCGAGGCCCTGCGCATCAAAGCCGTGCTGCTTTACGCACAAGCTGCCGCCGGCCAGCGCACATCAGGCGCCATGGAATTCAGCTTTGCCGTGTGGAGCCACACACCGCAAAGCGACGCCGAGGTCGCTGCAGTGCTGCAAGACATCCGCCAGCGCAAGCCGCCCAGGGCTGCCGGTTTGCGTCTGCTGCCCTTCGCAAAAACAAGCCTGGGTCTGGACGCTGAAGACGCCCAGCGCCTGCGCGCAGCGGTCGACTCACAAACCGTGGGCACCTTTGGGCCCGTGCGCAGCCTCTTGCCAACCCTGGTCGTTGAACTGGAGTTTGACAACATCAGCCCAAGCACACGTCACAAAAGCGGCGTCGTCACCAGCGTGCCGCGCATGCTGCGCATTTGCGATGAGTTGGGCTTGATGGATGCGGGCACGCGGGACCAGCTTCATGGGCTGCTTCATACGTCGCTTCAAGCGACTTTTCCGGCGCAGCCAGGCCCGGCCGTGGATTGAGCCGGCGCGCTTCAATCCGGCGCTTCAATCCAACACGTCAGTCGAAAACAAGAGGCGGCAGCAAACGGTCCAGATCAGCGCCCAGCACATCCAGGGTGCCTTCGTTCTCGCGGTCCTTACTCGCCAGTACCGTGCCGCCACCTCGTGCAGGTATCCGTTGGCGGTCATTCACCAGTGCCAGCAAGTCCATCTGGCGCCAAGCCGGCGCCACCATGGCCGAGCTGGCCAGCAGGCCGCCCGCGCGGGTGAGCCACCACACCACGCTCAAAGAAACGCCCACGCCCGTGACGGTGGCAGGGTCGGTGAGTTGCAACACCAAGGCGCCTGCGCCAGCGGGCTCCGCTGGCGCGGTCTCGATGCTGTCGATGGCGCTGTCATCGGCACTGTTGCTCGCACGGCGGACGCCACTGGTCCAAACGCGGCCACCCAGTTCACTGAGCGTTTGGCGGATCCGTTCATTGAGGTCGCTGCTGGCGAGATCGACGTACCGGCGCTCGTCGGGCGCGCGCGCCATATCGGGCGCGGCCAGTTCGCCGGCCGCGACCGGCGAGCCGTCTTCGCGGTGCGGGGGAGCACCCAGAACGGCCGCTTCAGTCCGTGCCGAGGCGGGCTCCTCGAAAGCCGGCACCCAGGGTGCGTGAGGTCCATAAGGCAGCGCATTGACTTCGGGCTTTGCAAGCAACGCTTCGACGGCTGAACCAGCACCCCATGCTTCACTTTGTTTGGCTGAATCGATGGCTGCTTTCATGCTCGCTTTGCTGCGGCTCATGTCGTCGGCAGCCGGGCTTGCTGCGACCGCTTGCGGCGCATCCGGAATGGCGGGTGATGCAGGCGAGCTGGGCAAAGCGGGCACGCGAATCGACAGAATTCGGCGCTGGACGCCGCCTTTGGAGTCGGCCACTTCAACCGTGAGCAGGTAGGTCTCTTCCACAACCGAGCGCAGGGCGCTGGCGTCGGCAATCACGATGTCGCCGCTGCCTGGATTTACCGCGAAGCGCCCGTCGGCATCGTCCACCAAGCTGAAGCGAATAGGGTCATCGGCGTCTTGGTCCGTGGCCGCTGCAGTCGCCACCACCGCGCCGTTGTCGGGCGCCGTCTGAAGCTCCACATCGTCAGGCTGCGCCATTTGTGGTGCATCGTTGACATCCAGCACCTGCACTTCGATCAACTGTCGCGTGCGGCCACCCTGTGCATCTTCAACTTGAACCTCGACGCGGTAGATGCTGTCGCGGTTCACATCGCTGGCTTGTTCGTAGTCGGGTGTGCGCAAGAAGCGCATCTGGCCAGTGACACTGTCCATGCTGAATTGCAAAGCGTCTTCGCCGCCGGTCAGCGAAAAGCTTAAACCTTGCGCGGCATCGTCCGGGTCACTTGCCGTCAGGTAGACCACGCCGTCACGGTTTTCTTCGACCGACCACTTGAACGTGCCGGTTTGGGCGTGAGGCAACAGGCTCGGTGCGTCATTGACGCCCAACACCGGCTCGGTCAGGGCGCTGACCATTGTTTCCAGCTTGCCCTGGCCGTCCACATAAGTGGCGCGAAGCTGCAGGCGCGCACCCACGTCGGCGTCACTCAGCGTATAGCTGGCGCCGTTAGCCCCTTCAATGACCACGTCGTTGCGCAGCCACTGGTAGCTGACGGTGCCCATACCGTCGGCGTCGGCGACGCCGCTCATTCCGGCGGTCAGGGCCTGGTCTTCCATGGCGGTGCCGCTGATCGTGGGCGCGCCGGTGGGCACATCGTTCACATTCGCCACCGGTCCAATGAGGGCGCTGGTTAGCGATTCGGTCGAACCCTTGTCGTCAGTCCAACCCACTTGGACGCTGACGGTGGCGCCGACATCGGCGTCACCCAAGCTGTAGGTAGACGCTGTTGCGCCAGCGATGGCGGTGCCGCCGCGCAACCATTGGTAGCTGAAGCTGCCGGTGCCGTCGGCGTCTGCGATGCTGCTGGTGTCGGCCGTGAGTGTTTGGTCTTCGGTGGCTGTGCCGCTGATCGTGGGCAAGCCCGTAGGCGTGTCGTTGACGTTGGCCACGGCGGCAGTGGCCGCGCTGGTAAGCGACTCGGCGGTGCCGCCGCTGTCGGTCCAGCTCACCTGCACGCTGATCGAGGCTCCAACGTCTGCGTCGCCCAGCGTGTACGTGGAGGCTGTGGCGCCGCCAATGGCCACGCCACCGCGCAGCCACTGGTAGCTCAGCGCTCCCATGCCGTCGGTGTCCGCGATGCCGCTGGTGTCGGCCGTCAGCGTCTGGTCTTCGGTGGCCGTGCCGCTGATCGTGGGTGCACCCGTCGGCGTGTCGTTCACGTTGACCACAGGACCAAGGTCGGCGCTGGTCAGCGACTCGGCCGAGCCGCGCAGGTCGGTCCAACTCACTTGCACACCGATGTTGGCGCCGACATCGGCATCACCCAAGGTGTAGGTGGATGCTGTGGCGCCGGCGACGGCACTGCCACCGCGCAGCCATTGGTAGCTGAAGCTGCCCAGGCCATCGGCGTCGGCCATGCTGCCGGTCACTGCAGTGAGCGTTTGGTCTTCCGTGGCTGTGCCGCTGATCGACGGTGCGCCGCTGGGTACGTCGTTCACATTGGCCACCGGGCCGGTCGTCGCACTCGTCAGCACCTCTGCCGTACTGTGGCCGTCTGTCCAACCCACCTGCACGCTGATATTGGCGCCGACATCCGCATCACCCAAGGTGTAGGTAGACGCTGTAGCGCCAGCGATGGCGCTGCCGCCTCGCAACCACTGGTAGCTGAAACTGCCGGCGCCGTCAGCGTCTGCAATGCTGCTGGTGTCGACCGTGAGTGTTTGGTCTTCCGTGGCTGTGCCGCTGATCGTGGGCAAGCCTGTAGGTGTGTCATTGACGTTGGCCACAGGGGCCGTGACCGCACTGGTGACCGACTCGGCCGTGCCGCCGCCGTCGGTCCAGCTCACGGTCACGCTCATGGCCGCGCCCACATCAGCGTCACCCAAGTTGTAGGTCGCAGTCGTCGCCCCACCAAGCGCCACACCATTGCGCAGCCATTGGTACGCGAAAGTGCCCAGCACGTCGGCATCAGCGATGGCGCTGATGTCGGCCGTCAGTGTTTGGTCCTCGGTGACGGTGCCCGTGATGGCGGGCAAGCCACTGGGGGCGTCGTTGACAGCGGTCACCGTCACATCGAGCACATCGGTCGCTGCGCTGAAGGCCGTTGTTGCGCCGTTGGTGGTGGTGTCCACCTTACTGCCCGCTGAGCCGCTGGTTTGGTCCCAAGCGCGCAAGGTCAGCGCCGCGGGCGACGTGCCGTTGTAGTGGCTCGAAGGCGCGAAGTACAGGCGGGTGCTGCCGTTGTCGGCCAGCAGCAGTGATGAAGCATCGCTCACCACGCCCACCGCCGCCCAATGGGTGCCGCCATCTGTGCTGTAGTGCCAGGTGCCGTTGGTCTCGTCAGAGGCCGTGATGGCGATGCCTTTGACCGCGCCGCTGTCCACATCGCCGATGCCGCCGGTGAACGTGCTGACCAGCGAGCCGACCGCGCCGCTTGGTTCGCCAGCGTCTTCAAGCACCGTCAGGCTTAGCGCCGTATCGGCAATCACGGGTGCGTCATTGACGGCCGTGACATTCACGTCCACCACATCCGTGGCTGCGCTGAAAGCCGATGTGCCGCCGTTGCTGGTGGTGTCCACCTTGCTGCCGGCGGTACCGCTGGTTTGGTCCCAGGCGCGCAGGGTCAGTGCCGCATTTGATATGCCACTGTAGTTGGCCGTTGGGGCAAACAACAGTCGCGTGTTGCCGTCATCGGCCAACAGCAAGGACGAGGTCGAATTCACCGTGCCGACTGCCGTCCAATTGGCCCCGTTGTCCATGCTGTAGTACCAGCTGCCGTTGGTTTCGTCGCTGGCAGTGATCGCAACGCCTTTGACTGCGCCACTGTCCACGTCGCCGATGCCGCTGGTGAAGCTGCTGAGCAAAGAACCGGCTGGGCCTGAAGGCGCGCCCGAGTCTTCGGCGACCACCACACTCAAAGCCGTATCGGCCAGAACCGGCGCGTCATTGGCGGTAGTCACGATCACGTCCACCGTGTCCGTGGCTGATGAAAAAGCTGCGATCCCACCCGAGGCAATGGTGCTGACTTTGCTGCCCGCACTGCCTGCGGTGCCATTCGCCTGATCCCAGCCGCGCAGCGTCAGGGCGGCAGCGGCTGTGCCGTTCCAGTCGGCGGTTGGCGCAAACGCCAGGCGCGTGATGCCGTCATCCGCCAGCAGCAATGATGCAGCCGAACTCACGGTGCCGACAGCGGTCCAGTTGCTGCCGTTGTCAGTAGAGTAGTACCAGGTGCCGTGCGTTTCGTCGGATGCGGTGATGGCGATGCCTTTCACTGCGCCGCTGTCGACATCGCTCAGCACGCCGGTAAAGGCGCTGAGCAGCGAGCCCACCGCGCCCACAGGCAGGCCAGCGTCTTCGACCACCGTCAGGCTCAGCGCCGAATCGGCCAAGACCGGCGCATCGTTCACCGGCGTTACGTTGCGGCTGGCGGTCGCGGTGGAGGTCGAGAAAGCGGTCGTGGCGCCGTTGGTGCTTGTGCTGACCTTAGTCTGCGCGGTGCCGCTGGTTTGGTCCCAGGCGCGGAAGCTGAAGCTGGCGGCCTCGCCATTGGCCAGGTTGGGTTCGTAGCGAATTTGAGCGGCATCTGTCAGCAGCAAGGACTGTGCCGCATTGACGGCGCCAAATGCCGTCCAGGTGCTGCCGTCCAGCGAGTAGGCCCACTGGCCCAGGCCCGACGCAGCGGTAACGGCAATGCCTTGCGCCGCACCCGAGTCGGCGTCTGCCCAACCCGCTGAGGCCAGGAGTGTGCTGACCAACACCGCGGCCGACGCCGTGTCTTCGTCGGTATCGCTCAAGTTCACGGCCGCGCCGCCGGGCAGGGTTGGTGCGTCATTCACGGGTGAGACGTCGATCAACACCGCCGCTGGCGCACCGGCTTCGGTCGCGCGCACATAGCTTGCCAGTATCAAATTATCGAAGTTAGGCTGCGTGCTGACACCCACCAAACGAACTTCAAGCGCTTGGCCGTCCAGCGAAGCAAAGCTGCTGCCGTCAACCAGCACCTTGCCGTTGACAAACTGGCCCTGCACCAGCGTGACCGCACTTTGGTCGGCATAGGCCAAACGTGTGGCGCCGGCCCACAGCTCAACACGGTGGTCAGGCGCAGCGCCGTAGTCATTGCGCCAGCCCACCTCGTAGCTCAACACATAGTTGTTGGTGGACTGGAAGGTGGTGCCCAAGGTCTGAGTGCCCGTCTGGCCCGCATCCACGTAGAGGCTGCTGTCCGCGTCGGGTCCGAACGAGCCGCCCACCGCCGGGTTGTAGGCGCCCACGCCACCGCTCCAGCCGGATGCCAGCACGTTCCAACCACCGCCATCGGCAGGCGGGCTGGTTTCAGCATCGGCGTTGTCGATGGTGATGGCAGTGGTTTGCACAGGTCGGAAACCCAGCTGCGCATAGGTGGCCAAACCGTTACCGGTGCCTGCAGGCATGCCGTCCATGCCGTTCTCGTCGGCATCTGGCACAAAGCGCAGCAAGCCCGCGTCGATACGGGCCTTGGAGATGACCTGGTTCAAGGAAGCGGTAACCCACACGCTGCCGTTGTAGACCTGCACCTGACCGTCAGCGGGCAGACTGGTGAGCTGCACCGCCGTGTTGGCACCGATGGCGCTGTCGATGTCAGCCACGCCGAAGTCGCCCCAGGTGAACAGGCGCGCGGTGTCTTCGGTGCCGTTGACGCTGCCGCCGCTGGCCGTGGGTGCGTCGTCCACTGCGGTGACGATGGCGTCAACGGTGTCGGTGGCCGTCCCGAAGGCGGAGGCGCCACCGTTGCTGGTGGTGTCGACCTTCGCGCCCGCCGTGCCGCTGGTCTGATCCCAGGCGCGCAGCGTCAGCGCAGCGACTGAGGTGCCGTTGTAGTTGGCCGAAGGCGCGAAGTACAGCCGCGTGGTGGCGTTGTCGGCCAGCAGCAGCGAAGAGGCGTCGCTCACCGCGCCCACGGTGGCCCAATTGACGCCGCCATCGGTGCTGTAGTGCCAGGTGCCGTTGGTCTCCACCGCGCCCGTGATGGCGATGCCCTTGACGGCGCCGCTGTCCGCGTCACTGATGCCGCCCGTTAATGTGCTGAGCAAAGCGCCCACCGCACCCGATGGCACGCCAGCGTCTTCAGCCACCGTGATGGAGAGCGTTGTGTCGGCCAGAACCGGCGCGTCATTGATGGCTGTCACAGTGACCTGCAGCGTGTCGCTTGCGGCAGAGAACGCGCTCGCACCACCTGCGCTGGCGGTACTTGCCTTGGTGCCAGCGCTGCCACTGGTTTGGTCCCACGCAAGCAGGGTGAGCGCGGCGGCGTCTACGCCATTCCAGTCTGCACTCGGTGCGAAATACAGGCGCGTGTTGCCGTCATCGGCCAACAGCAGCGACGAGGCGGAACTCACCGTGCCAACGGCGAGCCAGTTGTTGCCGTTGTCGCTGGAGTAATACCACGCGCCGTGCGTTTCGTCGGTTGCGGTGATGGCGATGCCCTGTACAGGGCTGGAGTCCACATCCGAGATGCCGCCGGTGAAGGCGCTGATCAAGGCGCCGACGGCGCCCGTGGGCGTGCCGGCGTCTTCGGCCAAGCTCACCGTCAACACCATGTCTGCCAACACGGGCGCGTCGTTGATGTTCGCCACAGCCGCCGTAGGCGCGCTGGTCAAGGACTCTGCTGTGCCTTTGGTGTCGGTGTAGCTGACCTGCACGCTGATGGTCGTGCCGACATCGCCATCGCCCAGCGTGTAGGTCGCCGCCGTGGCGCCCGCGACCGAGGCGCCGTTGCGCAGCCACTGATAGGCCAGTGTGCCCACACCGTCAGCGTCGGCGATGCCGCTGGTGTCAGCAGAAAGCGTTTGGTCTTCTGTGGCGGTTCCGCTGATCGTTGGTGAACCGCTGGGTGTGTCATTCACGTTGGCCACGGGGCCGACCGTTGCGCTGGACAGCAATTCCGCCGTGCCCTGGCCATCGGTCCAGCTGACTTGCACGCCGATGTTGGCGCCGACGTCGGCATCGCTCAAGACATAGGTCGAGGCCGTGGCGCCACCGATGGCCACGCCGCCGCGCAGCCACTGGTAGCTGTAGGCGCCCAGTCCGTCGGCGTCAGCCAGGCTGGCTGTCACAGCCGTGAGGGTCTGGTCTTCTGTGGGTGTGCCGCTGATGGTGGGTGCGCCGGACGGTGCGTCGTTCACATTGACGATAGGGCCTACCGCAGCACTGGTCAGTGATTCCGCTGCGCCGTGGCCGTCGGTGTAGCTGACCTGCACGCTGATGTTGGCGCCAACGTCACCGTCACCCAAGGCATAGGTGGAAGCCGTGGCGCCACCGATGGCCACACCACCCCGCAGCCATTGGTAGCTGAACGCGCCAGTGCCATCGGCATCCACGATGCCGCCAGTGACGGCGGTGAGCGTTTGATCTTCCGATGGCGTGCCGCTGATCGTGGCCGCACCCGTTGGCGCATCGTTCACGTTAGCCACTGGGCCGACGGTTGCGCTGGTCAAAGACTCGACCGTACTGTTGGCATCGGTCCAGTCCACCCGCACACTGATGCTGGCGCCGACATCGGCGTCGCCCAGGGTGTAGGTCGATGCGGCGGCGCCGCCGATCGCACTGCCGCCGCGCAACCATTGATAGCTGAAGCTGCCAAGACCATCCGCGTCGGCGATGCTGGCCGTCTGGGCGGTCAAGGTTTGGTCCTCGCTCGGCGTGCCCGTGATGGTGGGCGCACCCGTAGGCGCGTCGTTGACGTTGGCCACCGGCCCGACCGCAGCGCTGGTGAGCGACTCGGCCGTGCCGTTGACGTCGGTCCAGCTCACCTGCACGCTGATCATGGCACCAACATCACTGCCGCCCAGAGCGTAGGTGGACGCTGTGGCGCCACCGATGGCGCTGCCTGCGCGCAACCATTGGTAGCTGAAGGTGCCCAGGCCATCGGCATCGGCAATGCCCGCCGTCACGGCCGAGAGCACTTCATCTTCCGTGGCCGTGCCGCTGATCGCCGGTGCGCCGGTTGGCGCGTCATTGACGTTAGCCACTGCGGCCGTCGCCGAACTCGTCAGGCTCTCGGCTGCCCCTTTGGCATCGGTGTAGTTGACACGCACGCTGATGGCGGTACCGACGTCAGCGTCAGCCAGTGCATAGGTCGAGCCCGTGGCGCCGGCGATGTTCGCGCCATTGCGCAACCATTGGTAGGCGAAGCTACCCAAGCCATCGGCGTCAGCGATGCTGGCGGTGACGGCCGACAGGGTCTGGTCTTCGGTCGCCGTGCCGCTGATCGTCGGGGCGCCCGTTGGCGCGTCGTTCACGTTAGCCACAGGGCCGACGGCGACGCTGGTCAAGGACTCCGCAGTGCCAAAGCCGTCGGTGTAATAAACCCGCACGCTGATCTGTGCTCCGACATCGGCATCCCTCAAGGTGTAGGTTGATGCGGTGGCGCCGGCAATGGCAGAGCCGTCACGCAGCCATTCGTGTGCGAAGACACCGAGACCGTCCTCGTCGGCAATGCTGCCGCTGATGGCAGTAAGGGTTTGGTCTTCGGTTGGCGTGCCGCTGATTGTGGGAAGGCCGGTCGGTGCGTCATTCACGTTGCCCACCGCTCCAACCGTGGCGCTGGTCAGCGACTCTGCCGCACCGTGGTTGTCGGTCCAGTCCACACGCAGGCTGATGGCCTTGCCTACGTCGGCATCGACCAGCACATAAGTGGAAGCAGTGGCCCCGGCAATCGAAACGCCATCGCGCAGCCACTGGTAGGCCAAGGTGCCCAAGCCGTCGGCATCGGCGATGCTGGCGGTGACACCCGTCAGCGTCTGGTTTTCCGTGGCGGTCCCGCTGATGGAAGGCGCGCCAGTCGGGGCGTCATTGACGTTGGCCACCGGCCCCACCGTGGCGCTGGTCAGCGACTCTGCCGTGCCGTGGAGGTCCGTCCAGTTGACCTGCACGCTGATCTGCGCACCCACATCGGCGTCACCCAAGGTGTAGGTCGATGCGGTGGCACCACTGATGGAACTTCCGCCCCGCAGCCACTGGTAGCTGAACGCACCCAGGCCATCGGCATCGGCGATGCTGGCGGTGACTGCGGTCAGGGTCTGGTCTTCTGTAGGTGTGCCACTGATGGCTGGCGCGCCGGTCGGGGTGTCGTTGAGGTTGGCCACCGGGCCGACCGTGGCGCTGGTCAGTGATTCAGGCGTGCCGTTGACGTCAGTCCAGCTGACCTGCACGCTGATGTTGGTAGCTACATCAGCATCGCCCAGGGCGTAGGTAGATGCTGTTGCGCCGCCGATGGCACTGCCATTGCGCAGCCATTGATAGCTGAGGGTGCCCAGGCCGTCGGCGTCGGCGATGCTGCTGGTGACTGCCGTCAGCGTTTGGTTCTCTGTTACCGTGCCACTGATCGTTGCTGCACCCGTTGGTGCATCATTGACGTTAGCCACGGGACCCACTGTCGCGCTGGTCAGGCTTTGGGCCGTTCCTTTGGCGTCGGTCCAACTGACCTGAACACCGATGGCCGTGCCGACATCGGCGTCGGCCAAAACATAGGTGGACGCGGTCGCGCCACCAATGGCGCTGCCGTTACGCAACCATTGGTAGACAAAGGCACCTAAACCGTCGGCGTCAGCGATGCTGCCAGTATCCGCCGTCAGCGTCTGGTCTTCAGTGGCGGTTCCGCTGACCGCAGCCGCGCCGGTAGGCGCGTCGTTCACGTTAGCCACAGGGCCGACTGCCGCGCTGGTCAGCGATTCGGCCGTGCTGTTGCCATCCGTCCAGCTGACCCGCACGCTGATGTTGGTGCCAACGTCCGCATCGCCCAAGGTGTAGGTCGCTGTGCTGGCGCCAGCGATCGAACTGCCATTGCGCAGCCACTGGTAGCTGAAGGCGCCCAACCCATCGGCATCGGCGATGCTGGCGGTCACGGCCGTCAGCGTCTGGTCCTCGGTGACGGTGCCACTGATCGTCGGCAGGCCGGTGGGCGCATCGTTGACATTGGCCACAGCGCCCACGGTGGCGCTGGTCAACGTCTCCGCCGTGCCTTGCCCGTCGGTGTAGCTGACACGCAGGCTGATGGTGTTGCCAACATCTGCATCGCCCAAGATGTAGGTCGATGACGTCGCGCCCGCAACGTCGCTGCCGTTGCGCAGCCATTGGTAGCTGAAGCTGCCCAGACCGTCCGCGTCTGCGATGGCGGCGGTGACCGCCGTCAGCGTTTGGTCCTCGGTCACCGTGCCGCTGATCGTGGGCGCTCCGGTGGGTACATCGTTGACGCTGGTCACCGGGCCGACGGCTGCGCTGGTCAGTGATTCGGCCGTGCCGTTGCCGTCCGTCCAGCTGACCTGCACGCTGATATTGGCGCCAACGTCGGTATCGCCTAGGGTGTAGGTCGCCGTGCTGGCGCCGGCGATCGAACTGCCATTGCGCAGCCACTGGTAGCTGAAGGCGCCCAGACCATCGGCATCGGCGATGCTGCTGGTCACCGAGGTCAATGTCTGGTCTTCGGTGACTGTGCCGTTGATCGTGGGCGCACCGGTCGGCGCGTCGTTGACATTGGCCACGGGGCCTACGCCAGCACTGGTCAAGGTTTCCGACGTGCCGCGCCCGTCCGTCCAGCTGACCTGCACGCTGATGGTGGCGCCCACGTCAACATCAGCCAAGGTATAGGTCGCCGCTGTCGCGCCGCCTATGGCACCGCCGTTGCGCAACCATTGATAACTCAGCGTGCCCAGCCCGTCGGCATCGGCGATGCTGCCGGTCACTGCGGTCAATGTCTGGTCTTCCGTGGCGGTGCCGCTGATCGTCGGTGCGCCGGTTGGCGTGTCGTTCAGGTTGAGCACTGGGCCGACCGTGCCACTCGTCAGCGACTCACTGGTGCTGCGGCCGTCGGTCCAGCTGACCTGCACGCTGATCGCCGTGCCGACATCGGCATCGCCCAGCACGTAGGTCGCCGCGGTGGCACCCCCGATGCTGCTGCCGTTACGCAGCCACTGGTAGCTGAAGCTACCCAGACCGTCAGCGTCGGCGATGCTGCTGGTCACGGCCGTCAGTGTCTGGTCTTCGGTCGGTGTGCCGCTGATCGTCGGGGCGCCGGTTGGCGCATCATTGACGTTGGCCACCGGGCCGACGCTTGCACTCGTGAGGGTCTCGGCCGCGCCGCGCGCGTCGGTGTAGTTGACCCTTACGCTGATGAGCGCACCCACGTCGCTGTCGGTCAAGGTGTAGCTGGACGATGTGGCGCCACTGATGTCGATACCACCGCGCAGCCATTGAAGGCTCAGGCTGCCCAGGCCGTCGTCGTCTGCGATCGAGGTCGTCACGACGCTCAAGGTCTGGTCTTCCGTTGGCGTGCCGCTGACGGTCGGGGCGCCCGTCGGCGCATCGTTGATGTTCGTCACGGCAGCCGTTGCCGCACTGGTCAGCAGTTCAGCCGTGCCTTGCCCGTCGGTCCAGCCCACACGCACGCTGACAGCCGCACCGACATCGGCATCGCCCAAGGTATAGGTGGATGCCGTTGCGCCCGCGATGGAGCTGCCATTGCGCAACCATTGGTAGCTGAAGGCGCCGATTCCATCAGCATCGGCGATGCTGGCGGTCACGGCCGTGAGCGTCTGGTCTTCCGTCGCCGTGCCGCTGATCGTGGGCACGCCGGTGGGCACATCATTGACACTGGCCACCGGGCCCACCGTGGCGCTGGTCAGCGACTCGGCCGTGCCCTGGCCGTCGGTCCAGCTGACCTGCACGCTGATGCTGGCACCGACATCGGCGTCACCCAAGGTGTAGGTTGACGCCGTGGCGCCGCCGATCGAGCTGCCATTGCGCAGCCACTGGTAGCTGAAGCTGCCCAAACC
The DNA here is from genome assembly GCA_965249635.1 of Rubrivivax sp. Classification (GTDB taxonomy): domain Bacteria; phylum Pseudomonadota; class Gammaproteobacteria; order Burkholderiales; family Burkholderiaceae_C; genus Rubrivivax. The sequence goes on from OZ252249.1 coordinate 3,928,581, forward strand.
ATCGGCATCCGCGATGCTGCCAGTCACCGCCGTGAGCGTTTGGTCCTCGGTGGGCGTGCCGCTGACGGTGGGTGCGCCCGTGGGGGCATCGTTGACGCTGGCCACTGGGCCGACGCCTGCGCTCGTCAATGATTCGGCCGTGCCATGCGTGTCGGTCCAGCTGACCTGCACGCTGATGCTGGCGCCGACGTCGGCATCACCGAGCCCATAGGTCGATGCCGTGGCACCACCGATGGCGCTGCCATTGCGCAGCCATTGGTAGCTGAAGCCGCCCAGACCATCAGCGTCTGCAATAGCACCTGTGACGGCCGTCAGTGTCTGGTTTTCAGTGACAGTGCCGCTGATGCTGGGCGTGCCGGTCGGCGCGTCATTGACATTGACCACGGCCGCCGTGGCCGTGCTGGTCAGCGATTCCGCAGCACCACGCGCGTCGGTGTAGCTGACACGCACGCTGATCGCGGCGCCGACATCGGCATCACCCAGGGCATAGGTGGAAGACGTGGCGCCCGCGATGTTGCTGCCGTTGCGCAGCCACTGGAATGAGAAAGCACCCAGGCCATCGGCATCGGCGATGCTGGCCGTGACCGCCGTCAGGGTCTGGTCCTCGGTGGCTGTGCCACTCAATGTGGGCGCACCGGTCGGCGCGTCGTTGACGTTGGCGACCGGGCCGACTGTCGCGCTCGTCAAGGTCTCTGCGGTACCGTGCGTGTCGGTGTAGCTGACACGCACGCTGATCTGCGCGCCCACATCACTGTCGGTGAGGACATAGGTCGACGATGTAGCACCCGCGATCGAGACGCCGCCGCGCAACCACTGGATGCCGAACGTACCGAGGCCATCGGCATCAGCGATGGCTGCGGTGTCCACGGTCAGCGTCTGGTCTTCGGTAGCCGTGCCGCTGATCGTCGGTGCACCCGTGGGCGCATCATTGACGTTGGCCACAGCGCCGACGGTGGCGCTGGTCAGCGTCTCCGCCGTGCCTTGCCCGTCGGTGTAGCTGACGCGCAGGCTGATGTTGCTGCCCACATCGGCATCACCGAGCACATAAGTTGAAGAGCTTGCTCCTGCGATATTTCCGCCGTTGCGCAGCCACTGGTAGCTGAAGCTGCCCAAGCCGTCGGCGTCGGCGATGGCGGCGGTGACGGCGGTCAGCGTCTGGTCTTCGGTCGGAGTGCCGCTGATCGTCGGCGCCCCCGTCGGCGTGTCGTTCACGCTGGTCACCGGGCCGACTGCGGCACTGGTGAGCGATTCGGCGCTGCCACCGCCGTCGGTCCAACTGACCTGCACGGTAATGGACGCTGCGACATCGGCATCACCCAGGGTGTAGGTCGATGTCGTGGCGCCACCGATGGCCACGCCGTTGCGGCGCCATTGGTAGCTGAAGGCGCCGAGACCGTCCGCATCGCCGATGCCGGCCGTCACGGCCGTCACGGTCTGGTCTTCCGTGGCCGTGCCGCTGATGGTCGGCAGGCCCGTGGGTGCGTCGTTGACCGCTGTCACCGTCACGTCGATGACATCGGTCGCCGCGCTGAAGGCCGTGCTCGCGCCGTTGGTGGAGGTGTCCACCTTCGTCGCGGCCGTGCCACTCATGCGGTCCCAGCCGCGCAGCGTCAGCGCCGCGCTGGATGTGCCGTTGAAGTTCGCCGCCGGAGCGAAGGTCAGACGCGTGTTGCCATCGTCGGCCAACAGCAACGACAAGGCCGCGCTGACAGCACCGACTGCCGTCCAGGTGCTGCCGTTGTTCGTGCTGTAGTGCCAGGTGCCATTGGTCTCCACCGTGGCCGTGATGGCGATGCCTTTCACCGCACCGCTGTCCACATCGCTCAGGCCGCCGCTGAAGGCGCTGATCAGCGAACCCACGACGCCGCTGGGCGCGCCGGCGTCTTCGGCGACTGTGACCGTCAGCGCGGTATTGGCAAGCACGGGCGCGTCATTGACCGGCGAAACGTTGACATCGATCACGTCCGTCGCTGCGCTGAAGGCCGTGGCGCTGCCGTTGGCCGATGTATCCACCTTCGTGCCCGCTGAGCCGCTGGTGCGGTCCCAGGCGCGCAGGGTCAGGGCCGCGCTCGAGGCGCCGTTGAAGTCTGCCGCCGGTGCGAAGTACAGGCGCGTATTGCCGTCGTCGGCCAGCAGCAGCGATGAAGCCGCGCTGACAGCGCCGACAGCCGTCCAGTTGCTGCCGTTGTCGGTGCTGTAGTACCAGGTGCCGTTGGTCTCCACCGTCGCCGTGATCGCGATGCCCTTAACGGCCCCGGCGTCCATGTCCGCGATAGCACCGGTGAAGGCGCTGATCAGCGAACCCACAGCGCCGCTGGGTACGCCGGCATCTTCGGCCACCGTGATGCTCAGGCCCGTGTCGGCCAACACCGGCGCATCGTTGACGGCCGTGATGTTCAGCGTCACTGTGTCACTGTCGGTGAGTGCGCCGCCCGAGCCCGTGTTGCCCTGATCAGAGGTCAAGACCGTCAGCGTCACCGACCCATTCGCATGGGCCGCTGTGGTGTAGGTGACATTGCTGGCTGCAAAGAAGTTGTTGATGCTGGTGGCCGTGCCGGTCAGCGTCAGCGCAGCCGACGTGCCGCCCACGGTCACCCCGCTGCCGCTGGTGGCTGCCAGACTGCCTGAAGGAACGCTCAGCGTGACGAGCATCGATGCACCACCTGCATCGACATCGGCAATGGAGATGCCCGTCAGTGCAGTGGCCACGTCTTCGGTCACTGCGATGCTGCCCGGCACGGTGTTGACGGGCGCATCGTTCACCGCCGAGACCGTTACCGTCGCATCGTTGTTCGCACTGGTGCCACCGTCGCCATCGGTCAAAACAAATCGCACCGTGCGCGCGCCCGTCGTCGGCGCGTCGGTATCTGTATCCTGGAACGTGATGTTGCGCAGCAGCGCCTGAATGCTTGTTGAATCCGCTGCGGCATTCAGCGTGATGACCAAGGGCGAGCCGCCACTGCCACCCGCGAAGCCGCCGATGGTTGTCTCTTCGTACTTGACGTTGGCGCCGGACAACTGGATCAAGCCGATGCCGACGCCTTGATCGCGAATGGCCAGCACATCCTGCGCACTGTTGCTGCCTGCGGCAAAGGAGATCGTGAGAGTTCCCCCGCTGAAGTTGGCGGAGTCCACGTCAGAGACCGTGGCGTTGCCGCCTTGTTCGATCACAACCACACCGTCGCCTTCGGAATAGGCAAGCGCATCACCGGCCACGTTCGCCAGCGTCGGCGCGTCGTTGACGGCTGTGATGTTGATGGTGCTGGTGACGGTGTTGGAGCCGAGCGCACCGTCGTTGACCGTGAAGCCGACCGTACGCGCGCTGGTGGTCGGGTTATCCGAACCATTGGCATAGGTCACGCTACGCAAAGCAGTTTGATAGTTGGCCACCGTGGAACTGCCCGTCAGGGTCAGCACGCCTGTGGTGCCATTCCAGCTGCCGGTGATGCCGTTCTGGTTCGCAAAGGCCAGCGTGTCTTCGCCCGACAAAAACCCGGCGGAGATTGAAACGGTAGCGCTGCTCAGGTTGGTGCTGTCGAGGTCGCTTACCGTGATGACGGTATTGATGGCCGTCGCAGCCTGGTTCTCCGTGTAGGCCAGCGTCGAGCCACTGGCCAACACGGGTGCATCGTTCACGGCCGTGATGTTCAGCGTCACCGTGTCGGAATCGGTTAGCGTGCCGCCGGAGCCAGTGTTGCCTTGGTCGGAGGTGAGCACGGTCAGCGTGACCGACCCGTTAGCGTTGGCCGCCGTGGTGTAGTTGACGCCGCTGGCTGCAATGAAACTGTTGATGTCAGTGATCGTGCCTGTCAGCGTCAGTGCGGACGCGCTGCCACCCACTGTGACGCCGCTGCCGCTGGTGGCCGCCAGACTGCCCGTCGCAGCGCTGAGCGTGAGCAGCATCGGTGAGCTGGCGGCGTCGACATCGGCGAAGGAGATGCCAGTCAGCGCTGTTGCCAGGTCTTCGGTTACCGCGATGCTGCCCGGCACCGCGTTGACCGGCGCATCGTTGACGGCCGTTACCGTTACATCAACCACGTCTGTGGCCGAACTGAAGGCCGTCGTGGCGCCGTGGGCAGACGTATCCACTTTGGACGCCGCAGCGCCGCTGGTGCGATCCCAGCCGCGCAGTGTCAAGGCGGAACTTGAGCTTCCGGTGAAGTTGGCCGCCGGTGCAAAGAACAGCCGCGTGCTGCCGTCGTCGGCCAACAGCAGCGACGATGCGCCGCTCACCACACCAACCGTAGTCCAGGTCGAGCCGCTGTCGGTGCTGTAGTACCAGATGCCGTTGGTCTCCACCGTCGCTGTGATCGCGATGCCCTTGACGGCGCCGGCGTCCACGTCCGTGATGCCGCCAGTGAAGGCGCTGATCAGTGACCCCACAGCACCCGAGGGCGCACCGGCGTCTTCGGCCACGGTCATCGTCAGCGCGGTGTCGGCCAGCACGGGAGCGTCGTTGACCGGGCTCACAGTGATCGAGGCTGTCGTGGTACTCGTGGAGTAGGCTGTGGTTCCGCCATTCGCCGTGGCGTTGGCGTTCTGGCGCGTGCCATTGCTGGACGCCGTGCCTGTGGTCTTGTCCCAAGCGATGAAGCCGAAGGTGGCCGTTTCTGCGGTGTTGCCATCGGGCACGTACCGCACATAGGTGCCGGAGTCCAGCAGTAAGGCCGAAGCACCCGAGACAGCGCCAAAGCTGGTCCACGTGCTGTTGTCGGTGGAGTAGTGCCAGGTGCCGGCGGCACTCACGTCCGTTACCGCAATACCTTTGACCGCACCGCTGTCCGCATCGGCCCACGAGGCCGACGTCAAGATGGTATCGACGGTGGTGCTGGACGACGTGGTGTTCTCATCCGTACCGGAAAGCGTCACCGTCGCGCCATTGCTGTTCGTGGGCGCGTCGTTGACGGCCGTGATGTTGAGCGTCACCGTGTCGGAATCCGAGAGCGCGCCCCCGGAACCGGCGTTGCCCTGATCAGAGGTCAGCACGGTCAGCGTGACGGAACCATTCGCATGGGCTGCTGTGGTGTACGTGACCTGACTGGCTGCGATGAAGTTGTTGATGCTGGTGGCCGTGCCAGTCAGCGTCAGCGCGGAGGCACTGCCGCCTACGGTCACGCCGCTGCCGCTGGTCGCCGCCAGGCTGCCTGTGGGCACGCTCAGGGTCACCAGCATCGACGCGCCACCGGCATCAACATCGGCAATGGAAATTCCTGTCAATGCCGTGGCTACGTCTTCGGTCACCGCGATGCCACCAGGCACGGTGTTGACCGGCGCGTCATTCACCGCCGAGACCGTCACGGTTGCGTCGTTGTTCGCACTGTTTCCACCGTCGCCGTCTGTGAGCACGAAGCGAATGGTTCGCGCGCCCGCCGTTGGCGCGTCGGTATCCGCATCTTGGAACGTGATGTTGCGCAGCAGCGCTTGCGCGCTCGCCGACGTCGCATTGACGTTGAAGGTGATAACCAGATTCGTGCCACCACTGCCGCCAGCCCAGGTACCGATCGTGACGCCGCCGTAGCTCACGTTCGCGCCTGAAACGCCAATCTGTCCTGCGCCTGTTCCTTGGTTGCGCACGGCGAGCACATCTTCAGCGCTGTCGCTGCCGGAAACCAGTGAGACAGTCAATGCGCCTGTATTGAAATCGACCGAGTCGACATCCGCCACGGTAGCGTTGTTGCCCTGCTCGACCACCACTGGGCCGTCGCCTTCCGCGTAGGCCAGCCCATCACCGGCCACGTTCGCCAGCGTCGGGGCGTCGTTGACCGCGGCGATGTTGACGGTGCTGGCCACCGTGTTGGACCCCAAGGTCCCATCGTTCACTGCGAAGCTCACCGTGCGCGCGCTGGTGGTCGGGTTGTCCGAACCATTGGCATAGGTCACGCTACGCAAAGCAGTTTGATAGTTGGCCACTGTGGAGCTGCCCGTCAAGGTCAGCACACCCATGGTGCCGTTCCAATTGCCCGTGATGCCGTTCTGGTTCGCAAAGGCCAGCGTGTCTTCGCCCGACAAAAACCCGGCGGAGATTGAAACGGTAGCGCTGCTCAGGTTGGTGCTGTCGAGGTCGCTTACCGTGATGACGGTATTGATGGCCGTCGCAGCCTGGTTCTCCGTGTAGGCCAGCGTCGAGCCACTGGCCAACACGGGTGCATCGTTCACGGCCGTGATGTTCAGCGTCACCGTGTCGGAATCGGTTAGCGTGCCGCCGGAACCGGTGTTGCCTTGGTCGGAGGTGAGCACGGTCAGCGTGACCGACCCGTTGGCATTGGCCGCCGTGGTGTAGTTGACGCCGCTGGCTGCAATGAAACTGTTGATGTCTGTGATCGTGCCTGTCAGCGTCAGTGCGGACGCGCTGCCACCCACCGTGACGCCGCTGCCGCTGGTGGCCGTCAGGCTGCCCGTCGCGGCGCTGAGCGTGACCAGCATGGGCGAGCTGGCGGCGTCGACATCGGCGATGGAGATGCCCGTCAGCGCTGTTGCCAGGTCTTCGGTCACCGCGATGCTGCCCGGCACGGTGTTGACTGGCGCATCGTTCACCGCCGAGACAGTCAAGCTGACGCCGGCGGCCACAGCACCAAATGCTGTGCTGCCGCCCACCACGCTGGCGTTGGCATAGGTGCCTGCCGTGCCGCTGGTCTGGTCCCAAGGACCGAAGCTGAAGGGGAAGACCGTTCCGTTCCAATTGGCGTTGGGCACAAACCGAACACGGGTTACAGCGTCTGAGGGCAACAACAAAGCATTGGCGACGGAGACACCCGAAAAATTGCTCCAGTTGCTGCCGTCGAGCGTGTATTGCCACTGGCCGTTGCTGCTGTTGGCATCGGTGATGTAGATGCCTTTCACGGCACCGGCATCGGCATCCGTGGTGGCAGCCGTGAAGTCCGAAACCAGCTTGCCGGCGCTGGTGAAATTGTCCTCGGCTATCGAGGCAAACATGCTGGCCGAGCCGCCAGACGGCGCGTCGTTGACGGCCGTCACGGTGACGTCGATGAGGTCTGTGCCAGTACTGAATGCCGTGGCTGCGCCGTTGGTGGACGTGTCTACCTTCGAGGCAGCTGCGCCGCTGGTGCGGTCCCAGGCACGCAAAGTCAATGCAGATGGCGAAGTGCCGCTGTAGTTGGCCGCGGGCGCGAAATACAGGCGCGTGCTGCCGTCGTCAGCCAACAGCAACGAGGAAGCCGCACTGACCGCGCCCACCGCCGTCCAGCTACCGCCGCTGTTGACTGAGTAGTACCAAGTGCCGTTGGTCTCCACCGTCGCGGTGATGGCGATGCCCTTGAGCGCGCTGCTATCCACATCGGTGATACCGCCTGTGAAAGCGCTGATCAGCGAGCCGACCGCACCGCTGGGCGCGCCGGCGTCTTCGGCTACGGTGAGGGTCAACGCCGTGTTGGCGAGCAGCGGCGCGTCATTGACGGCCGTCACCGTCACGTCGACCATATCGGTCGCGGAACTGAAGGCTGTGGTCGTGCCATTGGTGGAGGTCGCCACCTTGGTGCCGGCGGTCCCGCTGTTGCGGTCCCAGCCGCGCAAGGTCAGGGCTGCGCTCGAAGTGCCGTTGTAATTCGCCGCCGGCGCAAAGTACAGCCGCGTGTTGCCGTCGTCAGCGAGCAGCAACGACGATGCACCACCGACCGCGCCGACAAGCGCCCAGTTGGTTCCACCGTTGGTGCTGTAGTACCAGGCGCCGTTGGTCTCCACCGTCGCCGTGATCGCTATGCCCTTGAGGGCGCCGCTGTCGACATCCGTGATGCCACCAGTAAAGGCGCTGATCAGAGAACCCACGGCGCCACTGGGCACTCCCGCGTCTTCGGCTACGGTCATCGTCAGGGCCGTGTCGGCCAGCACGGGCGCGTCATTGACCGAGCTCACGGTGATCGAGGCTGTCGCTGTGCTCGTGGAGTAGGCCGTGCTACCGCCGTTCGTGCTGGTGTCGGCGTTCTGGCGCGTGCCGTTGCTCGATGCGGAGCCGGTGGTTTTGTCCCAAGCGCGGAATGTGAAGGTGGCGGTTTCACCATTGGCGTTGTTCGGCACGAATCGAACGTAGCTGCCGGAGTCCAGCAGCAAGGCCGATCCGGCAGACACCGTGCCAAAGCTGTTCCAGGTGGTGTTGTCGGTGGAGTAATACCAGGTGCCGCTGGCCGAGACGCCCGTCACGGCGATGCCCTTGAGGGCACCGCTGTCCACATCGGCCCACGAGGCCGATGTCAGGATGGTGTTGACTGTGGTGCTGGAGGAGGTGGTGTCTTCGTTGGTGCCCGTCAGCGTAGCGGTAGCGCCGTTGGTGATGGTCGGCGCGTCGTTGACGGGGTTGACCGTGATGCTGAAGCTGTCCGAGTCCTGCATGTTCAGGTCGGTCGCCAGTGTGGCAATTTCTGCAGCAGTGAGCACCTTGTTGTAGACGCGCGCAGCATCAATCAGGCCGTTGAAGTCCCAGGTGGTGCCCCCATTGGCATGCGAGCCGATGCGGCTGTTGGCACCCAGCGTGTAGCTGACCGAATTGCTGGCCGTCGCGGTGGCCACTTCGACGCCATCGATATACAGCTTGTGGACATCGCCAGCGTCATTGAAGGTGTAGGCGACGTGATGCCATCCTGTGCCGGCCAAGTAGCGGTCCGTGCTCATGAACTCCCAGGCCGAGCCGTTGTAATAAGCGCCGGTTAGACCGCTCCCGGGTGTGTCCAGGCGCAGTATGAGGCTGTCGCCGAGCGAGATCACTTCGGCGCCTTCGACGTCGGCCGACGTGAGGTTCACCCACGCGGCCAGCGTGGCGTTGGCCGGGTTGCCCCAGTGGCCAGTGGTCTGGATGTAGCCCGTGCCGGCCAGGCTGAGCACGTTGCCGCGGGTCGGATCCGAATACGCCGTCGCGTTGGTGGGCGTTCCCGCATAGCCAGCCGCCGGGCTGTTGTCAGTACCCAGGGCACCCGTGTTCTCAAAGGCATAACGACCCAAGAGATTTGCACTGATGTCCAGGCTCAGCAGCACTGCGTCCTTGGTGGCGACGGTGAGTGTGTCGGTGCCGGTCCAGTTGGCGGTCGGTGTGTAACTCAGGCCATTCAGCGCGGTGTTGATGGCGGCTGCGGTGCCGCGCACGGTCATCGTCGCGTCGGCCGTGCCGTCGCCGGCCACAAAGCTCAAGCCTGCCGTGCCGTTGAGCGTGAAGCTGCCGTTGGCCACGCTGATGGTGACCTGGTTGTTGGCGCCGCCGGCATCCAAGTCGGCAATGCTGATCTGGTTGCCGTTGCCCGAGGACGAAACGCCAACTGTGTCCTCATTAACCGCTTGAGCCCCAGGGACGGTATTGACTGGCGCCGCGCCGGCCACGCGCAGGTCCAAGGTGCCAACCAGTGCACCCGTGGGCTCGCGACGCGCAACGTCTGCCGACGAAAGGGCCGAGCTGTAGATGCCTACACTGTCCAGCGCGCCACCGTAGTAGCGGGTTGCGTCCAGATCGTTACGCGCGGCCAAATGGATCGAGCCCGTCGGATCGATGCCATCCCGGCCTTGGCTGGAGTTCGAGCCTCGTTGGACACCGTCAATGTAGACCGTCGTGCCGCCTGTGCTGCTGACGGTCAACGTGTAGTTGTGCCAGTTTCCGTCGATGAGGCCCAGTGTGGCCGCGTTGATATCAATAGCCGAAGACGAGTCGTTGCCGTCCAGCAAGTTGGTCCGCAAGATGTTGACATTGCCGCTGGACGAAGCTTCTCCCAGGAAGACATTGATGCTGTTGGTGGCGTTGAGCGTTCCATGCGAATAAAGGTATTGAAAGGCAGTGCCAGTGTTGTCGGCCACATTGAAATCAAACGACACCGTGAAGTTGCTGCCATAGGCCACGTCGCTGATCGTGGCGTACTGGTTGGATTCATTGAAGCTCAATGCGCTGCCATAACGGCCGGTCGTCGTACTCGGGCTGTTAAACAGCGTTGCCGTGCTGCCACCAATGGCATCGGTTCCATTGCCGTCCAGCTTCCAGTAATGAGTCAGTCCTTCAGCGTTGTCCGTCAAGCGATAGCTCAGGCTGTCGGTGCCGGTGTAGCTGGTGGTGGGTGTGTAGGTGATGGTCCCGCTGCTGGCGGTGGCAGTTCCGTGGGCCGGGTTGGAGAGGTCCAAAACCGTCAGTGAAGCGCCTTGAGGGTTGTTGTCGTTGGCCGTTACATCGATGGCCTTGGCGACGTTCATGGTCGTGGCGGCCGTGTCGTCCACTGCGCTGGCCTTGGAGGTCTGCAACGAAACAGCTGCGATGACCCAGTTTTGCGATGAGTTTGAGGTCTCACTCATGGTGACGGAAGCGGCGCCTGCCTCTGACGTTGAAACGCCGCGCATCGTGGTGCCGGCGGCGGCCTGCCACAACTGCGTCTGACTGCCGCCCGTGGTCAGTGTCGGGTTGTTGTTCCAAATCTGCGCGTCTACAACCAGATCGCCAGCGCTGCTGGCAATGGCAACGGAACCGCTTGTGCCCGTGCCCGATGCCGAGGCGGTGGCACCAATGGGCGCACTCTGGTCAACGCCGTTGTAGGTAGATGCACCAGCTGCAGCAGGCGTTGTGCCGCTAAAACTCACGACCACGTTGGCTGTACCAACGGTTGGTGCGACCAAGTACCAAATTTCTGATGCGTGGTTGCCGGTCGCGCGCACCGCTTGAGTCAGCGCGACACCGCCATAGGTGACGCCACTCACACCAACGCCCAAACCATCGATGGCCAATTCGACCAGCAGCACGCGGTCCGTGCCGGCGGCCACCGTGTGCGAAAACGTCAGGCTGGTCGCGCCGCCGCCGGCGGTTGCACCGCTGGTCACCGTGCCGTTGGACGCAATGGCCAAGGTGCCTGACCACGCTGCCAGCGCATCATCTGAATCGCCACCAGCAGCTTCAATCAAGCCCGTTGCTGCCTCCAGCTCCCAGTCGCCACCCAGCGCAGCGGCACCCGTCAGGTCAACTGATGCAGCCACGTCAGCGCCCGTCAGGTCGGCGAGCTTGGCGATGAAGGCCTGCCCCAGGTCGCCAGCGGCCACGTCGCATCCGTAGATCAAGAGGTCGGCGTCGGCGCTCAGGTGGTCGCGCCAAGTTTGCAGTTGCGCGGCCTCGGTCTCGAGCGTCAGCGCGTCAAGCCGCGTACCCGCCAGTTGCAGGGCGCCTGCTTCACCGTGGCTGATGATGCGCAGCGCGTCAAATCGGGTGTCAGACGAGGCAAAGAAGCGCGTGATCTGCGCGACGGCATTGGAACTGGCGTCCAGGCGCAGCACTTCAATCTGCCGCATGGCATCGCGCTCCCCCATGAGCGCGTCGAGCAGCGCGTCCACGTCGGCGACGGCGGAGTCCACAACGATCAGTTCGTGGCTGACTGCTGATCCGGTCGCCGGCACAGGCACCGGGACCGGCGCCGAATAGACCACTTGCCCGGCCAGGCTGATCACGCTGTCGGCCGTTGAGGGACCACCACTGTTGGAAGTGCTTTCACCCAGCTCGGGTACATAGCCCCAGGTCGTTTCGATCAAGCCACTGTGGCTCAAGTCTGCGGCGGCTTCCACGTCGGCGCCGGTCAGCATGTTCAGGGTGCGCAGGGCTTCATCGCCCGCTTCCCCGGCTGCAAAGTCAGCACCATAAATCCTGATGGAAGCGCCGCTGGCTAGGCTGTCGCCGATGCGCTCCAAGGTGGCGCGCTGCGTGCCTGCCATGGAGGTGGCGTCCACCACGGCGTTGCCCAGTTGCAGCTGCCCAGCGCCACCTGGGCTGATGAGGTGCAAGCTGTTGATGCCTTGGCGGCCTTCAAGCACACGCGCCATTTGCGCGAGGCCGTCATCGTCGGCGTGTAGCCAGTGGACTTCGAGGTCGGCCGGCATGGCGGCGACCAAACGCTCGGCATGGCTCACCGCGCTGTCGATGAAGACCACAGACGTCGTGGTGGGCAGTGCGCTGACCTGCTCTGACGGCAGCAAGGCCACTTCACCACCTTGCGCGGGTGCGCCGGCCAGGCGTGCGTCTTGCCGCAGCGCGGCCGCCGTCGCGCTGGCTTCTTCCGCCTGCAACTGCACTTCGTGGTTAGCCGGCCAGGAGAAGACCTCAGCAAACGGGTCGGCTGAATAGAGCACGCGCGGCTCCAGCGGCTCGGCGCTGGCGCGGGCGCGCTGTGCAGGCGGCTTTTCTTTGCCACCCGGCCTGGATAACCAGCGCTCGGCAAAGCGCCGCCAGCGGCTGGTAGGCAGCGGGGGTTCGCGGGGTTTCAGCGCCATGCTGGCGGCCCCCCAGGCCGGTTAGCCCCGCGTGGGCGGGCATGGCCGCCGACGTCAACGTCGCCTTCGATGTGGGCCGCCGCACCGCTTGTGCCGCCTGTGCCGCCCGCACAGCCGCGCCCGCGCCACCTGGGTTCAGGTAGCGCGCGGCCTGTTAACCCCTGCGCGAACTGGGATTTCGAGAGGACGGCAAACATCCTCCGGATTGGGCTCGATTGGCCGCACAGCCATCCGTGAAAAAAGTGGCAACTGAGGCCTCAAATGCGTATCGAAGTGATAAGCACGGTCACAAATGACGGCAGCAGCGGACTTTTGCGCTGACTTTTGGTCAGTCTCGCGCAGGGTGCACCGGCACACCGGCCACGCCCACCCGCACCTGCAGCACACTGCCAGCCCAGGGTTCACGGGCCAGTTCATCGGCCGGGCGGTTTTCGCGTGCGGTGGTGATGTAGAGGGTTTGCATATCGTCGCCACCAAAGCAGGGCATCGTGGGGCAACGCACGGGCAACTTGATTTCCGCCAGCACGCGCCCCTCGGGCGACAAGCGCAAAACTCGCGCGCCTTCAAACATGGCCACCCAGTAACAACCCTCCACATCCATGGCGGCGCCGTCAGGTCGCCCACCATAGGCCGAGAGCGGCTGCGCGGGGTCGCGCGGCGGGAACTGCGCAAAGACGCGCCGGTTGCGGATGGAGCCCCCCAGCGGCTCCATGTCAAAGGCGTAGATGGTGTGCGCCTTGGTGTCGGACCAGTACAGGGTGCGCGAATCGGCACTGAACGCCAGGCCGTTGCTCACGGTGATGCCGTCAGCCATGCGCTGCAAGCCGCCAAAGCCGGCCCAGCGGTACAGCGCAGCCTGCGGCGTGCGCGGCTCGTAAATGGTGCCGACCCAGAAGCGGCCCTGGGCGTCAGCCTTGCCGTCGTTGAAGCGCTCTTGCGCCGGGTTATAGGGCGGCGGCGCCAGCAGCTCCAGCTTGCGGGTCGGCGGCGTGAAGCGGTAGAGCCCGTCGCGCATAGCCAGCATCAGCTTGCCGTCGGGCAAGGGCGCGCAACTGCAAGGTTCTACGTCGAAATGCCACCAGGCATGCGCCATGGTGGACGGCTGTACGGTGTGCAAGACCTTGCCGGGGATGTCACACCACCACAGCCAGCCGCCTTTGTTGGCTTGCCAGAACGGCGACTCGCCCAGCAGTGACTGGCCCACCGGCACCAGCGAAACATCACTCTGCTGCATGGGCGCTTGCTTGCGTCAAACGTGTTGCACGTCCAGCTTCATCCAGGCTTCAAAGCGCTCACCCGGCTGCAGCTCGCGCAGCCCGTGGCTCAGCGGTTCGGCCATCTGGATGGCGTTGCTCACGTGGCTGACCGGCTCGACACAGTAATAGGGTTTGTCTTGCGGCGTGTAGACCACGAGGTAGGGCAGCGAAGAGCTGAGCTTGAGCGACAACTTCTCATCGCGCAGCCGCGCCGCGCCTTGCCAGCCTTCAAAACAGTGGTCAAACGACAGGTGAGCCACGTCGCCGTCAATGCCGGGCTGCGCCACGCGGCGGGTGGGCAATGCGGTGGCGGGGTCGGATTCCCAACGGTCGCTGAGTTCGATGTGCAGGCGGCTGCGGGCGCGCTTGGGGAAGTAGGGGTGCCAGCCCAAGCCCACCGGCGCAGGCCGCTTGTCGGTGTTGGTGATGGCCATGCGCAGGGTGAGTGCGTTGGGGCTGAGTTCGGCCGTTTGCTCGGCGCGAAAGGCAAAGGGCCAATCGGCGTCGCCCGCGTGGTCCAGCGCCAGTTGGGCTGAGGTTTCGGTGGCGGCCGTCACCTGCCAAGGCCGCTGCCAGCCCATGCCGTGCACCGAGTGGGGGCTGGGCAAAAAGTTGGGTTGCGTTTTGTAGTCGTGCCCGTGCCAGCGGAAATGGGCCCAGCCCACCCGATTGGAATAGGGCACCAAGGGGTAGCTGGCCGAAGGGCGTGACTGCTTGAGCTCAGCCGCCTCGGCGCTGACCATGACCGGGCAGTCGCCCAGCCACAGGCCTGCGAGGCAGCCGCCCAGGTCGGGCCGCATGGCCAGGCGCAGATCGCCGGCGCGCAGTTCAACGGCGTTGTTGTTGGTGTTCAGCGTGGTGGGTGCATTCATCGCCCCATGCTACCGCCTTCACCAACGAGAAACACCGGGCTCTAACTCAACCTTCAAATAGTGCGCCCCAGCAATCGGGTTGAAGTAGTACGGCGGCACCTCTTCAAACCCCAAGGTCGCGTACAAGCCGCGTGCGGCTTCCATATCGTCCAAGGTGTCGAGCAGCAGCGTGGAAAAGCCGGCTTGAACCGCGTGGTCGATCAGCGCTTGGGCCAGCAAGCGGCCCAGGCCAAAGCGCCGAAACGCGCGGCGCACAAACAGGCGCTTCATCTCGCACGCATTGGCGTAGTCCACATCAGGCAGCGGCCGCACTGCGCCGCAGCCGGCCAACTCGCCGTCTACAAAAGCCAGCAAAAGCACCCCCTGCGGCGCGGCGTAATCGCCCGGTAGCGCCATCAGCTCGGCTTCAAAATTCTGAAAGCACAGGTCCACGCCGAGTTGCCCGGCATATTCGCGGAACAGCAGCCGCGCCGCGTCCATCTGCGCAGCCGTCGTGGCCGTTTGCAACTCTATTGCCGGGTTGGCCGGGTTAGCCAGGGTGGGCGGTTCGTCGGTTTTCAAGGCAACAAAGCGCTAGGGCTGCGAGTCAAACATGAGCTGCTTGAGCTGCGTGCGCTCAGGTCGCCAGACGCGCCACCGCCAGCGCTGCAGCCGCAGCCACAGCAAATACCACCAGCGCCAGCAAACGCGTGCCGCCACTGTCGCGCGAGGGCGGGGTGTCAGCCGGCAGCAGCTTGTCGCCACGCAGCATGGGGCCGACCAAATCACGCTTCTTGGCGACCTTGTAGAAAACGATGGCGGCCACGTGCAGCACCACCAGCACGATCAGCACAAACTTGCCTGGCCCTTTGTGCCAACCCGTGGCCCATGACGCCAGCTCTGAACTGACAAAGCGGTTCAGCGGGCCGACATTGGCAATTTCGTCATCAGACACCAGCCCGCAAGCCACCTGAAACATCAGCATGAACAGCAGGCCCAAAACCGACAGCGCGCCCAGCGGGTTGTGGCCCACTTCGGCATGTTCATTGGCACCGTGCTGGCCGCGCAGGTAGCGCAGCACGGTGCCAGGCCCGCGCACAAAACTGGTGAAACGCGACCAGCGCCCGCCCACCAAACCCCAAACGATGCGAAACAGCAGCAAGGCCATCACGGCATAGCCGAACTTGAAGTGCAGCTCCATCCAGCCGCCACCCACTTGGCCAGTCACCACCAGGCCGATAACGGCCGCCAACAGCAGCCAGTGAAACAAGCGTGTAGGCAGGTCCCACACGCGCACGTTGATTTCGGTTTTTGTCACTTGAGTCAGGATTGCAGCGGATACAAGGTAAGGATAGCGCCATTGGCGCCAGCCGCAGGCGCCGCTGAGGTTCGCCCACTGGATATCCCTAAATACTAGTCGGATATAGCGTCTGGCGCCTACACTGAAAATTCCTTACCCATTCAGGAGGATTTCCAGATGAACTTGAAGCGTGCTTTCACTTGCCTGGCCGTTTGCTCGGCCGCCTTGACTTCGCTGCCCGCAGCGGCTCAATTCGCCAAACCCGAAGACGCCGTGAAGTACCGCAAGGCTGCTTTCACCGTGATGGCTGCGCACTTTGGCCGCATCGGCGCCATGGCCAACGGCCGCGCACCTTACGACGCCGCAGCGGCTCAGGCCAATGCCGACGTGGTGGCCAGCGTTGCTAAGCTGCCTTTCGCTGGTTTTGTGGACGGCACCTCGGGCACGGAAAAAGGCACGCCCAAAGCCAATGTCTGGACGGACAAAGCCAAGTTTGAAGCAGGCGCCAAAGAAATGGCTGAATCGGTTGCCAAGCTGCAAACCGCTGCCAAGGCCAACAACCTGGACCAGCTGAAAACCGCTTTCGGCGCAGCCGCCGGCACTTGCAAAAACTGCCACGACAACTTCCGCAACCCCTGAAGTTTCGGCTTGAGCCTGTTTTGCGAAAGCGCCCTGCGGGGCGCTTTTTTGTGGGCGCGCTTGAACTGCCGTCCTGCTACGCGGGCTGCGCAAAGCCCAGCACCACGCGCCGCGTCATGGCGCTCTTTTTCTCGATCTTCGTCACCACGACGGCGCCGATGTCGGCCGTGTTGGCCACGTGCGTGCCGCCGCAGGGCTGGCGGTCAACGCCTTCGATTTCCAATACACGCACGCGGCCTTGACCGCGCGGGGGCTGCACGCTCATGCTGCGCACGATGTGCGGGTTGGCGTCGAGTTCGGCTTCGGTGATCCAGCGGTGGCTCACGGGGTGGGCTTCGGCCACCAGGCGCGCAATGCCGGCAGTCAAGGCTTCTTTGTCCAGCGGCTCGTTCATGTGGAAATCCAGCCGCGCATAAGTGGCGGTAATGGAGCAGCCGTCCACCGGGTGCGGCACCAAGGCACACAACAAGTGCGTGGCGGTGTGAAAACGGCGGTGGGCCATGCGGCGTGCGGCGTCGATGTGCGCAGTGAGCGCTGTACCGGGCTCCAAGCCTGCCAAGTCGGCACCCGGCGCGGGTACATGCACGATGGCGCCCGGCAGCTCCGGGTGCTTGCGCGTGTCGGCAATGGCAATACGCCGGCCATCGGCTAACACCAGCTCACCCGCATCGCCGGCTTGCCCACCGCCCTGCGGGTAAAACACCGTGCGGTCGAGCACGACGCCGGCCTCACTGACGCTGACCACCACCGCTTCACAGTTCAGCAGGTTGGCGTCTTCTCTGAACAGTTCTTCGGTCATATCGCCTCCGAGCGCGACTCCAACACCACATCACCCAAAGGCCCGTGCAGCACGGCGCTGAGCGCAGGCGATCCGTCGCAGGATACGTTGACTTTGGGCAGCCGCAGCACCTCACGTGCGCGGTCAGGCACACCCCGCAGCGTCAATGAACGCAGTGCAACGTCAGAAGCGGGCAGCGACTGCGCGGGGTGTTGCCCTTGCCATTGAATCAAGGTGGGCAAGGCACCGCCACACAGCAGGGCGCCGTCCGGCCGCACCAGGATCTGCCAGGACAACAAGCCGCTGGGTGTTTCGCGGCTGGCCGCCACCGGCTCGCCCGGCTGCAAGCCCACATTGATCAAGCCCCAGCGGTGCATGTCCAACACGTTGGAGCGGGCCACGGCGTGGATCAAACGCGGCCCGTCGCGCAGGTCGAGCTGGTCCAGCCCGAACCAGCGCGGCCGAGCCGGATGCGGCGCGCTGGGGTCGAGCGAAATGATTTCCAAGTAGGCGTTGGGGTAGTCCCCAGAGCCCAGTGCCAGCAGCCGGTTGTGCGTGCCAAACAGCGCGTGGCGGCCTCCCGCCGCGGGCGTGACGCCCAGCGTGCGCTCGCACCACGCGGCGCCCTCGGCCAGCGTGGCCGCAGCCACCACCAAATGGTCAAGAGCCAGAGTTGTCATCGGGGCACTTTAGGCCAATAGTTCACAGATCAACCTCACCCTGCACACAAGGCACCACGTCGCCACCGATCCACACGGTGGCGCCCTCGCGCTGCACATGCACACGCCCAGCGCGTCGCAAGGCGTGGCCTTGGGTGGCGACATAGGCATCGGGCGCTAGGCCCGCGCCGATGAGCCATTGCGCCACACTGGCGTTCAGGCTGCCGGTGACGGGGTCTTCGTAGCCGCCGTCGCCAATGAGCGCGCGCACTTCAAACTGGGCATGCCGCACGGCATCGCCAGCGGTTTGAGCGCCGGTTTGAGGGCCGGTGTGCGCGCCCACCAAGCCCAACTTGAGACCCGACAGGTGCGGCCACGCAGGCACCACCGCGCGCACCTGGGCGGCGGAGTGCAGCATCACCGCGCACCAGCCGGGGCCGTTGTCCACCCACTGGTGGCGCAGCACGTCGGCCGCGTCAATGCCCAAACCGGCAACGATGCGCGCCAGCAATTCGGGCTCCAGCGGGCCACTGCGCTTGACGGGCGGCGCGGCAAAGGCCAGGCGCGGGCCGTCTTGCCGCACGCGCACCAAGCCCACGGCGCACTGCTGCACCACAAAGCCCGGCGCCTTGGGCTGGCCTCCGGCCGCCAGCCAAGCCCAGCAACTGCCCAGCGTGGGGTGACCAGCAAAAGGCAACTCGCCGCCTGGAGTCCAGATGCGCACGCGGTAGTCGGCCTGAGGCTCAGTGGGCGGCAGCAAGAAGGTGGTTTCGGACAGGTTGGTCCAGCGCGCGAAGGCAGCCATCTGGTCATCCGTTAGCCCTTGAGCAGCGTGCACCACGGCCAGCGGGTTGCCCAGCAGCGGCGTGGACTGTGAAGACATCAACCTGGTGGAAGGGGCGTTTCATGTGAGCGTCCTTTTAGAGGTCTAGTGCGGTTTTGAAGACCAGGCCCAGCGCGGCCACGCCGGCTCTCAATGGTGGCAGGCGGCACCGTGACAAAGGACAGCCGCAAGGTGTTGGCGTGCCCGCCGGCCGAGAAGAACGGCGCGCCAGGCACATAAGCCACACCAGCCTGCACGGCTTTTTCGAGCAGCGCTGTTGCGTCAAGCTGCGGCGGCAGTTCCACCCAAAAGAACATGCCGCCTGCGGGCACGTTCCATCGGCAGCCGGGCGGCAGGTGTTTTTGCAGTGCATCGCGCATGGCGTCGCGCTGGGCTTTGTAGCGGGCGCGAATGGTCGGCACATGCTCACGCAAAAAGCCGTCGCGAATGACCTCGTGCACGATGCGCTGGTTGAAGCTGGGCGTGTGTAAGTCGGCCGCTTGTTTGGCTTGCAGCAGCTTGGGGTACAGCAGTTTGGGTGCGACCACATAGCCCAGCCGCAGGCCCGGCGCCAGCACCTTGGAGAACGAGCCCAGGTAGATGGCCTGCTCGCCCAGGGTGGCGGCCAGGGGTGGTGGCGGTGGCGCGTCGAACCACAGCTCGCCGTAGGGGTTGTCTTCAACGATGGGCAAACCCATGGCGAGTGCTTTTGCAGCCAAGGCTTTGCGTCGAGCGGCCGACAGGCAACGCCCGCTCGGGTTTTGAAAGTTGGGCAGCAGGTACAAAAAGCGCGCGCCATGTGCAGCTTGAAGTGCTTCGGGCAACGGGCCTTCGGCATCGCCATCGATGGCCACGTAATCGGGCTCAAAGGGGTTGAAAGCTTGCAGTGCGCCCAGGTAGGTGGGCGACTCCACGGCCACGTGGCTGCCGGGGTCGATCAAGACCTTGCCCACGAGGTCCAGGCCTTGTTGCGAGCCGGTGGTGATGAGCACCTGTGCGGCATCACATGCCAAGCCCTGACTTTGCAGTTCAGCGGCCACCCATTCGCGCAGCGGGGGAAAACCTTCGCTGGCGGCGTACTGCAGGGCCTCTTTGGGTGTGTCACGCAAGACGCGCGCACTGGCTTCGGCCATCGCGGCCACGGGAAAGGTGTCGGCCGACGGCAATCCACCCGCCAGAGAAATGATGCCTGGGCGCTCCGTGAGTTTGAGAATTTCTCGGATGGTGGACGGGTTCAGGCGCTCGGCACGGCGGGCCATGACCCAAGTGGTCGTCTTGGCGCGGACTTGGCCTTGGCCTTGGGTTTGGGCTTGGGCTTGCGATGACAGGTGGAGCGACATGGTGAGCGGGTCTCCGGGCAGGGTTGTCTCAGAACGGCAATGCGTCGGCTGGCAAAGTTGGCTGGTATGGGCTGTTAGCGATAGGGGCGTGCTGCCAGGGGCGCCGCGGCGTTGTGCACCGTCATGCGCTTGCCCACCAGAACCACGGCCACCACCGCCACCGTGAAGAGCAGGGTCACGGGTTCAAGTTGCTCGCCCAAGATCGGCACGGCCAGCAACAGCGACAGAAAGGGCTGCACCAATTGAATCTGGCTGACCCGCATGACACCACCTATCGCCAGCGCGCGGTACCAGGCAAAAAAGCCCAACCACATCGAAAACAGCGACACATAAGCAAAACCAGCCCAGGCCGCCGGGGCAGCCGGCTGCTGCGGCCACAACCACAGCATGCCAGGCAAGGTCAGCGGCGCGGCGAGCACCAGTACCCAACAAATGGTCTGCTGCGCCGGCAGCACAGCCGACACGCGCGCGCCGGCCACGTAGCCCACTGCCGCACTGGCCACGGCGGCCAGCAGCCACAACTCAGCCGTCTGCAAATGACCCGCGCCTTGAACGACCGCAAAGGCGACCACCAGCCCACAACCCGCTACGGCACACACCCAGAACCCCAGGCTTGCACGCTGGCGCAGCCCGATGGCGGCAGCCGCGGCCGTAGCCAGTGGCAGCACGCCCGTCACCACCGCTGCGTGCATGGACGGCACTTCGCGCAACGCGAGCGCCAGGCCCATGGGGAAACCCACCACGGTGCCGCAGGCGCACAGCGCGAGCGCGGGCCAGAGCGCGCGGGGCGGCCGGCGCGCACCCGTGGCGCGCAACCAGATCAGGCTCAACAAAGCGGCCACACCTGCACGGCCCACCGTAACAAAAGCCGGCGGCAATTGCGGCTCGGCGGTGCTGCCAACGGCCAGCCGCGTCATGGGCAGCGTGAGCGCAAAAATCAGTACGCCCAACAAGCCCAGCCACAGGCCGCTGGGCTCGGCGCTTGCCGGGGCGCCCGGTCTCGAACCGGCGTGCTCGGCGCGGGCGGGTGCGCTAGCGCGGGGCTTCACAGCAGCGCCATCCACAGGGCCGTGACAACCAGCACGGCTGCCACGGTTCGGTTGAACACCAGCAGCCGCGCACCAACAGACAACCAAGCCCGCAGCAACGCGCCGATGGCCGCATAGGTCAAATTGCTGAACAAGGCGTAGGCCATCATGATGGGCAGCACCAGCAGCAGGCGGTGCTGCCAATCGGGCGCTACGGTGACCCAGCCGGCACTCACCAACAAGGCCGTCATCCAGGCTTTGATGTTCACAAATTGCAGGGCGATTCCTTGCGCAAAGCCCACGTTCAGCGCGGCCTTGGCTTCGCCCAGGCTGCCGCTTCGGGCCAGGCGAAGGGCCAACCACAGCATGTAGGCCAGGCCCGCTAGCTTGACGCCGCTGCGCGCAGCCGGGGCCGCGCCCAAAGCCGAGCCCAGGCCCACCACACTGGCCAGGAGCAGCAAACCCCAGCCCACCGGCACCGCCAACACAAAGGGCATGGCCGCGCGCATGCCGCCATTGGCACCCAAGGCCGCCGACAAGGTGGTGTTGGGTCCGGGGGTGAAAGCCATGGCGGTGGTGAACAGCAGCAAGCTGGCCAGTTCGGCAGACGTCATTGGCGCAGTCTAGGCGGTGGACAAGCACACAACCAGTACACTGAACAGAACACAATTACAAACTGTACTGCTCTTAATGGCCACACAGTTGCCTTCACCGACGGCCGCCAATCCAGGTTTGAAACGGACTGCGGGCCCGCCACCGGGCGCTGATGCCGTGGTCTTGGCACGCCAGGCCGGGCAGGGTTTGGCAGAGCAGCTCGCGACACGCTTGGCACAGTCCATTCATTTGCGCTTGACAGCCGCCGGCACCCGCTTGCCCTCGGTGCGTGACGCCGCTCGGCGCCACGGCGTGAGTGTGGCCACGGTGGTGGCCGCTTACGACCGGCTGCAAGCCCAAGGCTTGATCGAGGCCCGCCCGCAACGCGGCTTCTTCGTGCGCGAAACGCACGCTGCGGCCAACAGCCCGCGCGCCGCTGCCCTCGACGCGCCGGCCACCGCCAGCAGCCCGCCCGTGGACGCCACGGCCTTGATCCGCGGCATGTTCCGCTCTGCCAACAGCCCTTTGTCCCCCGGTGTGGGCACACTGCCCGAAAGTTGGTTGGACGCCACCTTGCTGCAACGGGCCTTGCGCCAGGTCAGCACACCAGCGCACGCCCAAACTTGGCTGAGCTACGGCGACCCGGCAGGCGACGCCAGCTTGCGCGAAGCCGTGAGCCGCCGCGTCGCCGACTTGGGCATTGCGGCCAGCGCGGGGCAGATCGTCACCTCGGTCGGTGCCACTCACGGCCTGGACATCGTGTCGCGAACCCTGCTGCAACCCGGTGACGCCGTTCTGGTGGACGAGCCGGGCTGGGCCGTTGAATTTGCGCGCCTGCAGCGACTGGGCGTGCGCATCCTGCCCGTGCCGCGTGGCGCCGATGGGCCTGACCTTGCGCTGCTAGACACCCTGTGCCGCGAACACCACCCGCGCCTGTACGTCACGGTTTCGGTACTGCACAACCCCACCGGTGCCTCGCTCAGCGCGGCCTGCGCGCACCGCGTGCTGCAACTGGCCGAGTTGCACGACTTCACGATCGTGGAGGACGACAGCTACGGCTGGCTGGCGCCGGCCCACGCACTGCGTTTGTCGGCGCTGGACGGGCTGCGCCGCACGGTGCTGGTTTCGGGCTTCTCGAAAATCTTGACGCCGCAGTGGCGCGTAGGCTGGATCGCCGCACCGGCAGCGCTGGCTGAGCGTTTCATCGACACCAAACTGCTGGGCACCCTGACCAGCGCCGCACCGCTTGAACAAGCCATCGCCTGGTGCCTGGACGGCGGCCTGCTGCGCCGCCACGCCGAGCGCATCGCCGTGCGCCTGGACGCAGCACGCGCACGCAGCCAGCAATTGGCCGAGCAGGCCGGTTGCCGCTTTGTTGCACCGCCTCAAGGGCTGTTTGGCTGGGTCGATGCCGGCGTGGACACCGACCAGCTTGCGCTGGCCATGCACGAACAAGGCTGGTTGATCGCGCCAGGTTCGCTGTTCCACGCGCAGCGGCGGCCGGGAACGCTCATGCGCATCAACTTCAGTTGCACACAAGACCTGCGTTTTTGGCGCCTGTTCGAGGGGATGCGCGCCCAGTTGTGACACGGGATCATCCCGGCACATGTTTCCTTCTACGCTCTCCATCGGTGCACCCGACCCCTTGCGCGCCAGCACCTTGCTGCGCAACCTGGGCCTAGATGACCACCGTTCCTCCACCCGGACGCCTAAAAAAACGCTGCCGTTAACACCCGTCAGCGAAACCGCGCGCGGCCGCTTGTCGGCGTCACTGCTTGATGACTTGCGGCGTTTTGAACGCGACGGCATTCGCACCGAATTGATCGAGGTGGTGGCTGCCAGCTTGCGTCACGGCACCAACATGCTGGTGCACTTGGGCTACGGCTCGCACGATTTGCCGCTGACCCTTTTCCCAGCCCAGCGGCTGATGCATTGCCCTTTGCTGCTGCCCCAACTGCTGAGCCTGCGCTTGACCGACCTGTTTGTCTTGGGCGTGGAGCCGGCCGAGCACGCAGCGCCCGAAATCGACGACAACAAGAGCACCAGCCCCTGGAGCCCACCGTCGCAAGTGGCATCACTGGATTTGCTGAGCTGGGATTTGGCCATGCACGGCGCCCGCAGCGAGCTGCTGCCGGAGATTTCGCCGCAAGCCGCTTTCAGAATTCCGCCCGGCGTCTCACTTCAAGGCTTTGACATCGACGGCGCCATGACCGCCGCGCTGCACCGCCTGAAGCGGCGCGCGTCCAACCTCAAAGACTTGTCCTCATGGGCAGGCTTTAACCGCGAGCGCGCCATGCGCTTGCTCAACGCCCTGTATCTTCAGTCCGCCCTGATGGCCACCCGCACCCACCCGGCTGCCACGGGTGACGTTTGGAGTTAGAGCCCTCCGTTTTTCATGGCGCTGCGCCCTACACTGTCGGCCCGAACCAGAAGGGCCTTGGCGCACCATGCGAGATGCAATAACGGCAAGCGAAACAGATCAAGCCCGGTCGCGATCGGCCCGCAGGTTTCGCAGCTGGGGCGCCGCCGGTCGTGCATTTGTGTGTGGGGCCTTGTTGGCAGCCCATGCGGCATCAGCCCAAACACCCGCTGCAAAACCCCTGCCCGAATTGCTCGCCCAACAGCAATGGCCGCAGGCGCTGGTGGCCATTGACCGAGCCCTCAAGGAAAGACCGAAGGACACCCAGCTTCTGATGAACCGCGGTGCGGTGCTGTCCAACCTGAACCGCGACAGTGAGGCCTTGCAGGTGTTCAGATCTGTTGCCGCAGCCAACCCGCGCCTGCCGGCTGCGCACAACAACATGGCCGTGATTTTGGCGGCCATGGGCCGTTATGACGAAGCCAAGGCCGCGCTGCTGCTGGCGATCAAAGCTGAACCGAAGTACGCCACGGCGCACGAAAACTTGGGTGACCTGCACGCGCACCAGGCCGCTGACGCTTATCGCAAAGCCGTGGAGTTGGAGCCGGGCCTGAAATCGGCCAAAGCCAAGCTCGACCTAACGGCTGACATCATTGTTCTGGCCACGGGTGTCAAGCCTGCGGCCGACGCTGCAATCAGCGTGCCCAAACCAAGCCCGGTTACAGCGGCTGGACCTGCGGCGCCGGCGCAGCCCGCTGCCTCGGCGTCTGAGGCAAACAAGGTGGCTGCCGCCGCTAGAAAAACTGCTGTCACCACAGCCACAGCAGCCGAACCCGCCAGCACGCCCGAGACCAACGACAAGTCGGCGGCACAAGTTGAAGCCGCCGTGCGGGCCTGGGCCAAAGCCTGGTCGCGGCGCGACGGTGCGCGCTACACCGCAGCTTATGTAGAAGACTATCGCGGCGGCACAGACACGGCGGCCATCTGGCGCGAACTGGCGCAGAAGCGGCTGAAAGACCGCTCCAGCATCCGCGTGGATCTGTCGCCGCTGAACATCAGCGTTGAGGGCGACACCGCCCGTGTGCGCTTCGAGCAGACTTATGAATCCGACCAGCCGGGCTCGCGCATGCGCACGCGCAAAACCCTGGTGCTGCAGCAAGTGCGCGGCCGCTGGCTCATCCGCGAAGAACTTCGCAACTGATTGTTCGATTTTTACGAAGTAAATCTCTCTGATTCACTGCTTTTTATATTGACTCCAGTACGGCATTCTTGCGGCTCTGTTCAACCCGAAGGAGCCCTGACATGCAAGTGCTGTTCGAATCCCGTGATCCCGAGGGAGCGACGCTGCGCGATCTGGCCGAGCGGCGCGTGCGCTTTTCGATGCGCCGGCTGGCCTGGTTGATACCACGCGCCAAGGTGCTACTGAGCGACGTCAACGGCCCGCGTGGCGGCGTCGACAAACGTTGCCAGGTGGCGCTTTCCACCGCCAGCAACGGTCAAGTGGTGATCACCGCCGTGGCGCGCGACTGGCGCAGCGCCATCGACAACGCACTGGCGCGAGCGTCCCGCGTGCTCATGCGCCATTGGCGACGTGAGCACGGCCGCGGCCGCCACCGCACCCTTGAACTGGATCATGGCGCCTGAGCGCCGCACCACTCAACCCCACTTCACTACTTCAATACGTCTGGATCCATGAACCCGATCAACGCACCCACCGCCGTTGCGCTGCAACTGCCAGCGCCAGGCATTGCCATGACCCTCGTTGGCTACTTCGGTCTGCTGTTCGCGATCCACAAGTTGCAGAACAGTGGCTCGGCCTCGCGCAGTCGGCCATGGTCGCCTTGCTTTCGGCCGGCCTGATCCTGTTCGGCATCGGCGGCTCGCAGGACTGAGCGCAGAAGCGACGCCCTTTTCCCACCCACCCCTGAGCGGAGCGATTTCTCGTGGAAGCCCTGATCGAACTGTTGAACACACCTTTCCTCGGCAAGGCCGCCTGGGTCTGGCTCGTCTTCGTGACCGTCGTGGTCACGCTGCTGGCCTTCGACCTCGGCGTGCTGCACAAGGACGACAAGGAAATCGGGGTGCGTGAGAGCCTGCTGCTGTCCGGCGGCTACATCACGGTCGCGGCGCTGTTCGGCGCCTGGGTGTGGTGGTATCTCGGCGCGCAAAGCGGCACCGAGTACTTCACCGGTTTCATGATCGAGAAGTCGCTGTCGATGGACAACGTCTTCGTCATCGCGCTGATCTTCAGCTTCCTCGCCATTCCGCGCGAGTACCAGCACCGCGTGCTGTTCTGGGGCATCCTGGGCGTGATCGTGTTGCGCGCGATCATGATCGGCCTGGGCGCCACGCTGGTCAGCGAGTTCAGCTGGATCCTCTACGTGTTCGGTGCCTTCCTGGTGTTCACCGGCATCAAGATGTGGGTGGTGGCCGACCACATGCCGGACATCACCAACAACCCGATGCTGCGCTTCCTGCGCAAGCATCTGCGCGTGACGCCAGGGCTCGAAGGCAATGCCTTCATTGTCAAGCGGCCCGACCCCGTCACCGGCAAGCCCGTGCGTTGGGTAACGCCGCTGTTCCTCGCGCTGTGCATGGTCGAGTTCATCGACCTGGTGTTCGCGGTGGACTCGGTACCGGCCATCTTCGCCATCACCACCGACCCCTTCATCGTCTACACCAGCAACATCTTCGCCATCCTCGGCCTGCGCGCGCTGTACTTCGCGCTGGCCGCAATGATCCACCGCTTCAAGTACCTGAAGTACGCGCTGGCCCTGGTGCTGGTATTCATCGGCGCGAAGATCTTCCTGGTCGGCTTCATAGGCAAGTTCCCGCCCGTGATTTCGCTGACGGTGACCTTCGGCCTGATCGCCGGCGGCGTGATCGTCTCACTGTTGAAGACGCGTGGGCAAGTCAGGCCGGCGGCGAGCTGAGGACCTCCCAACGCTCCATTGCAGCCAGCAGTTCGTCGTCGATCAGGGCTGTGCGCGTCTGCGCTGCGACCACACCTTTCGGGTCGCGCGTGTAGGCGTCGGCGTCAGACAGCAAGCGCACCAGCTTCGCCTGTTCGGCTTCCAGCGCTTCGATGCGCACGGGCAGTTCGTCCAGCTCGCGCTGTTCCTTGTAGCTCAACTTGCGCGGCTTCACGCTTGGCTTCGCAGCTGGTGGGGGCGCGGCCGCTGTGGCCGAAGTGACTTTCGCCGGCGTGGCTGCAGCGCGCTCCGCCTTGGCTGTCTCGCCTCGGATGGACTTGGCCCGCGCACGCTGCAGGCGCCAGTCTTCGTAGCCACCTTCGTATTCGCGCCACTGGCCCGGCCGCCCACCGTCGTCAGGATCGCCTTCCCAGGCGATGGTGCTGGTGACGACGTTGTCGAGGAAGCGCCGGTCGTGGCTGACGAGGAACACCGTGCCGGGGTAGTTCTGCAGCAGTTCTTCCAGCAGTTCCAGCGTGTCGATGTCGAGGTCGTTGGTCGGCTCGTCGAGCACCAGCACGTTGGCCGGGAGCGCAAACAAGCGCGCCAGCAGCACGCGGTTGCGCTCGCCGCCGCTGAGCGTGCGCACCGGCGAGTTGGCGCGCTCGGGCGAGAACAGGAAGTCGTTCAGGTAGCTCATGATGTGCCGACGCTGACCACCAATTTCCACCCATTCGCTGCCGGGGCTGATGGCGTCAGCCAGGGTCGCGTCCAGGTCGAGCGTGCTGCGCATCTGGTCGAAGTAAGCAACCTCGATCTTGCTGCCCTGGCGCACCTTGCCGGCGGTCGGCTCCAACTGGCCGAGGATGAGTTTGAGCAGCGTCGTCTTGCCCGCACCGTTAGGGCCGATCAAGCCGAACTTGTCGCCACGAAGAATGGTGGCGCTGAAGTTGTCGACGATCAGCTTGCTGCCGCCGTCGGGCAGCGCGAAGCGCATGGAAACGTCCCGCAGCTCGCCGACGATCTTGCCGCTGGGCGCGCCGCTGTCGATTTCCAGGCGCACCTGGCCGAGTGAATCACGCCGCTTCTGCCGCGCCTCGCGCAGCACTTCCAGGCGCTGGATACGCGCCACGCTGCGCGTGCGGCGCGCTTCCACGCCCTTGCGGATCCACACCTCTTCTTGCGCCAGCAGCTTGTCTGCACGCGCACTGGCCAAGGCTTCGCTCGCGAGCTGTTCTTCCTTCATCCGCTCATAGGCGGTGTAGTTGCCGGGGTAGCTGCGAATCAGCCCGCGGTCGAGTTCAATGATGCGGGTGGCCACGCCGTCCAGAAACGCGCGGTCGTGGGTGATCAACATCACGCTGCCCTTGAAGCTGCGCAGCAGGTCTTCCAGCCAAGCGATGGAATCGAGGTCGAGGTGGTTGGTCGGCTCGTCGAGCAGCAGCACGTCGGGCACCGCGACCAGGGCCTGCGCCAGCGCCACGCGCTTCTTCATGCCGCCGGACAATTCACCCACGGTTCGGCTGCCGTCGAGGTGCAGTTGCGCCAGCGTCGTGTCCACGCGCTGTTCCCAGTTCCAGGCGTCGAGCGCTTCGATGCGCGTCTGCAGTGCGTCCAGGTCGACGCCTTGGGCGTGCTCCTCATACTGCCGGCGCACCTCGGCCGCTTCGGCCACACCGATGCTGACGACATCGAACACGCTGGCAGCCAGGTCGAACACCGGCTCCTGCGGCACATAGCAGATGCGCAGGCCTTGGGTCAGCTGCAGCAGGCCATCGTCGGGCTTCTCCAGCCCCGCGATGATTTTCAATAAGGACGACTTGCCGGCACCATTGCGCCCGATCAGGCCCAGCCGTTCACCCACTTCGAGCGAAAAGGCCGCGTTGTCGAGCAGGGCCACGTGGCCGAAAGCCAGGTGGGCGTTGGAGAGGGAGAGAACGGCCATATGGAGATGTGAAGTCGCGGGCAGGCACGCGAGCGGCAAAGCCGCGATTGTCGGGCTTCGCCGCAGCGGATTTCTGCGGGTTTGCTGGCGATGCGCGCATCAAGCGCGACAGCACCATGTGGTTCGCCGACCCCACCTTTGGGATCGACTCGGCCTGCGCGGCATTCGGCGTGCCTGAACACGACGGGCGTAAACTCATAGGACCTAACGGTCGGGTTGAGGTAAGCGATATGAGGATTGAGCGCGTGATGATTCGGAAGTGGCGGCTCTGGATATTGGCGACGGCAATTGCGGTGCCTATTGTTCAGTTGTCAGCCTGCGCGATCG
Organism: Rubrivivax sp.; assembly: GCA_965249635.1. Taxonomy (GTDB): domain Bacteria; phylum Pseudomonadota; class Gammaproteobacteria; order Burkholderiales; family Burkholderiaceae_C; genus Rubrivivax. Next base: position 3,957,620 of record OZ252249.1, read on the forward strand.
CCAGCAGCCACAACAGCCGTGCCTCCGTGCATGAGGCAGCAGTCCCGGTTCCAGGCGGGAGCACGTACAGCTGGGGGTGGTCGCAGAAGCCGGAAGACTCCGTGCAGGTTGAGCGGGCCCAATCCGGTCTGCGCATGCGTGCCTCGGCCCCTCGAACATGGTTCAATGTCTCGATCAATCGATTGCCCCAGTCAGGCTTCGGCGCGCTGCGTGCCTACTACCCCCTGCATGCGCGCTGGAAGCTCAGGGATGGTCGGGAGTTCTTGGTGGACGAGGTTGATACCGCCGGACTCATGCGTGAGTACTGGCGCGCCAATTCGCTCAGCATGCAGTGGCAGCGTGAAGGCCGCGCGCGCGATCCGGTGGGCGACTTTGACCCATTGCTTGCGCACGAGGTCAAGGGCGACGAGCTTCGTATCAAATGGATCGTTATCCTCAACAAGACGCCAGTGAGTCAACGCTTGGGTGTGTCGGGCGCCGCCAGATCCTGGCGGCTTGAATATGAGGAGCACCTGCTTGCCGTCATCAAAGGTCGGGCGACCAGCGGAATTAACTTCAGCATTCTCGAGGACCCGCGCCAGTAGCGGAAGCGCGCAGCGGACGCCCTGTATCCGGCGCCATTGCCGTGCCCGAGCTGCACACGGGTCAACTTAAAAGTGCGCGTCACCATCACGTCACTTCGGCGGCGCTTTCAGCCCTGCAGCGCCGCGTAGACGTTCTGCACGTCGTCGTTCGCGTCCAGCGCCGCCAGAAAAGCTTCCACTTCTTCCAGCTGCTCGGTGCTCAGGCTGCTGCTGGCCACAGGCGTCTTCGGCCGGTAGCCCAGCTTGGCGGCCAGTACGGTGAAGCCTTGGGCGGGCAGCGCGCGGCTGACCAGGTCCAGGTCGGTGGGGGCGGTGATAAACAGGGTGACGTCGTCTTCTCCAGCGGCCTCCACATCCTGCGCACCGGCTTCGATGGCGGCTTCCTCGGCATCGCGCCCCGGCGTAGCGGCTTCGGCTTCGATCAGGCCCACATGCTCAAAATCCCAGGCCACCGAGCCGGAGGTGCCGAGCTGTCCCTTGCGGAAAAGCACGCGCATTTCCGAGGCTGCGCGGTTCGCGTTGTCCGTCAGGCACTCCACCATCACTGCCACGCGGTGCGGGGCGAAGCCCTCATACAGTGCCAGTTCGAAGTTCACCGCCTCGCCCGTGAGGCCAGCACCCTTCTTGATGGCGCGCTCCAGCGTGTCCTTCGGCATCGACACCTTGCGCGCCTGGTCCACCACCAGGCGCAGCTTCGCGTTGGCGGCTGGGTCAGCGCCATGGCGCGCGGCGATCATGATGTCCTTGGCCAGCTTGCCGAACAAGCGGCCCCTGGCATTGGCCGCCAGGTCCTTGTGTTTGGCTTTCCATTGCGCGCCCATGGTACGGTTCCTCTTTTAGGTGGTGACACACCGATGCTAAAGGCCCGCTCATGCACAAGCTGTTGACTCTCACAGCACTGGTTTTGGCCAGCGCCATCGCCCCGGCCGCCCCGCCCCCGGTGGCGGAGGTGCGCAACGTGACCACCACCTTGCACGGCACCACCATCGCCGACCCCTACCGCTGGCTCGAGAACAAAAAGCGCCCCGAAGTGCAGGCCTGGCTTCTCGGCCAGAGCGAAGCCGCCCGCTCGGTGCTGGACCGCATCGAAGGTCGCGACACCATCGCTGCCCGTTTGGCCGAGCTGGTTGACGCGCAAGGCGACAACGTGCGCGGCGTCAAGCAAATGCCCGGCGATCGCTTCTACTACCTGAAACGTTCGCCGGGCCAAAAACAGTTCCGGCTGGTCATGCGCGAAGGTCTCACCGGGCCCGAGAAGGTTCTGGTTGACCCGGAAGACGCCGCCCGCCGCACCGGTGTGCCGCATGCGGTCAACTATTACTACCCCTCCTGGGACGGCCGTTACCTGGCCTACGGCATGTCGGCCGGGGGCTCCGAAGACGCATCGCTCTACATCCTCGACATCGCCACCGGCAAATTGCTGGGCCGGCCCTACCCGCGCGTCTACGACACACCCATTCACTGGCTGCCCGACAGCCGCCGCTTCACCTTCAACCAGCTGCGCGCGCTGCCCAATGGCGCGGCCGAGGCCGAGACCTACAAAGACTCGAGCGTGATGCTTGCTGCCCCGGGCGGCAAGGCCCGGCCGCTGTTCGGCCCCACCGTCACGCGCAATCTCGGCCTGGACCGGCTGGACGTGGCCGAGATCATCACCGTGCCGGGCAGCCCTTGGATGGTGGCGCGCACCACCGACACCACGGTTCCCGAGGGCAAGCTCTTCGTCGCGCCACTGACTTCGATTGGCCGGCCGGGCACAGCCTGGCAACGCTTCGCCGGGCCCGAGCACAAAGTGGTCCACGTGGCACTGCAGGGCGACTCACTGGCCGTGCTGACGCAGGCCGGCGCGTCGCGCCGCAAGATCGTCGGTGTTGATCTGCGGCAAGCTGACCTGAGCAAGGCCGCACTTCTCGTGGCCGAGCCCAAGGACGCTGTGATCGAAGGCTTCGAGCTCACGCCCTCGGGCCTGGTGGCCGAGGTGCGCCTGGGCACGCAGGTGGTGCTCAAGCGCTTTGAGAAAGGCGACACCGCAGGCCGCACCCTGCCCGCGCCGGCCGCTGGAACGGCCATGCTGGCTGCGACGCCGGCACACGACACCGAAGCGCTGGTCTACGGCTTTACCGGCTGGACCGAACCGGGCCGCATGTACCGCCTGGACGGTGACCGCTCTGTCGAAGCGTCATTCGGCCGCCGCGCTGTGCCGCCGGACCTGCACGAGGTGCTGGTCACCGATGTGATGCTGCCCAGCCACGACGGCGTGATGGTGCCGATGACCATCCTGCACAAGAAGGGCTTGGCGCTGGATGGCAGCAACCCCGTGTTGCTGCACGGCTATGCGTCCTACGGATTCTCCGAGTCAGCGCACTTCTCGATCAATGACACCGTCTGGATCGAGCGCGGGGGCGTGGTCGCCTACCTCAACCCGCGTGGCTCTGGTGTCTATGGCGACGAGTGGCACCGCGCCGGCTTCAAAACCACCAAATCCAATACCTGGAAGGACGGCATCGCGGCGGCGAAGTACCTCATCGCCAAAGGCTACGGCTCGCCCAAGACCATGGGCATCATGGGCACCAGCGCCGGCGGCATATTCGTTGGCCGCTCCACCACCGAGGCGCCTGAACTCTTCGCGGCGGCCATCTTCAACGTCGGCGTGATGGACACACTGCGCAGCGAAGAAAGCGCCAATGGCGTCACCAACATCAGCGAATTCGGCACCGTGAAAGACCCGACCGAGTTCAAAGCGCTGCTGGAAATGAGCACCTACCACGCGATTAAGGACGGCGTGCGCTACCCCGGCGTGCTGCTGGTGCACGGCATGAACGACCCGCGCGTGGAGGTGTGGGAAAGCGCCAAGACCGCCGCGCGACTGCAGGCCGCGGGGGCCCGCTTGCAGGGGCCCGAGCCGGCCCGCCCGGCCCTGCTGCGCCTGGACATGCAGGCCGGCCACGGCGTGGGCAGCACGCAGTCGCAGCGTCAAGCGCAGGCCGCCGACATGCAGTCTTTCCTGCTTTGGCAAATGGGCAAGCTGCGATTGAAAGACTGATTCAAAGATTTCTGGACCGCTGGTAAGCCCGCGGCAGGCCGGGCTTGAGCGGCCTGCACAATGTCACTCAACGGAGGCAGGATTCGACATGCTGGATCTCTTGCAAATCAGTTACGTCCGTTTGGGAACGGCGGACCTGATCGGCGCTGACCGCTTTGCACGCGAAGTGCTGGGCTTGCAGCCCGTGCGCCAGGACGCCGGGGCACACTACTACCGCAGCGATCACCGCGACCACACCCTGGTGTACCTGCCGGCCGCCCCAAACGAGCAGGCCGTGGGCTTTGAGCTCAAGGATGCCGGGGCGCTGCGTGCCGCCGCCACGGAACTGAGCAATGCCAACTTCGCCGTGCATGAAGGCAGCGCCGGCGAATGCGAGCAGCGCCGCGTGGCGGCCTTCATCGGCTTCACCGATCTCACAGGCAATCGAATTGAATTGGTGACACGGCCGCAGCACAGCGGCCGGCGTTACTTTCCTTCGCGCGACGCGGGCATCACGGGCTTCAGCCATGTCGGCCTGTGCAGCACCGACCCGCCCCGCGACGAAGCCTTGTGGACAACTTTGCTCGGCGCCCGCGTGTCCGACCGCATTGGCCAGGCGGCGCTGCTGCGCATCGACGAGGTGCATCACAGCGTGGCCCTGTTCCCCACCACGCGAAGCGGCGTGCAGCATGTGAACCATCAGGTGGAAAGCATCGACGACCTGATGCGCGCCTGGTACACCCTGCAGCAAATGGGCGTGAAAATCGTCTTCGGCCCCGGCCGCCACCCCACTTCAGGCGCGATGTTTCTGTACTTCGAAGGCCCTGACGGCATGGTGTACGAATATTCCACCGGCGTGCGCCGCATCCGGCCGGAAGAGGAAGCCGGCCACCAACCCCGGCAGTTCCCGGCCGTGCCCGAGAGCTTCTGCATGTGGGGTTCGAAACCGGACATCGCCGAGTTCAAGAACTAGGAGGCCTGATCCCGTGAATCCCATCTCTCCCGTCGACGATGCCAAGCTTTTTGGTCCGGACCGCAAAGGCGGCGTGGTCGCCGGCAAAGCCACGCCGCGCGGCGCCTATCCGCATGTGCGTCGCGCTGGACCGTTCCTCTTCGTCTCGGGCACCAGCTCGCGCCGGCCCGACAACTCCATCGCCGGCGCCAGTGCCGACGCCATGGGCACGATGCAGCTCGACATTCGCGAGCAAACCCGCGCCGTGCTGGAGAACATTCGGGACGTACTGGCCAGCGAGGGCGCGGGCTTGGAGCACGTGGTCGAGTTGAGCACCTACCTCGTGAACATGAATGATTTCGGCGGTTACAACGCGGTGTATGCCGAATACTTCAACGCCGCCACGGGCCCGGCACGCACCACAGTGGCGGTCCATCAGCTGCCGCACCCGCAGCTTCTCATCGAGATCAAGGTCGTGGCCTACAAGCCCTGAATTCCGCAAGGAGGAATCTTCGTCATGTCGAACTACAGGTATGGCCGGCCTTTCAATTTCCAGCGCTGGCTGGATGAAAACGCGCAGCTCTTGATGCCGCCGGTGGGCAACCAGCAAATCTGGAAGGACGCCGACTTCATGGTTACCGTGGTCGGCGGGCCCAATGCGCGCAGCGATTTCCATGACGACCCGCTGGAAGAATTCTTCTGGCAGTTCAAGGGCAATGCCTACCTGCTGATCTGGGACCGCGGCCGCTTTGAGCGGGTCGATCTGAAAGAGGGCGACATCTTCCTCATGCCGCCGCACATGCTGCATTCGCCGCAGCGGCCGGAACCCGAGAGCCGCTGTCTGGTGGTGGAACGCACCCGGCCGAAGGGCGAACTGGATGCTTTTCAATGGCATTGCGCGCACTGTGGCGGGCAGATCACGCGCCTATCGATGCAACTGGGTGACATCGTGGCCGATCTGCCCATGGCCTACGCCCAGTACTACGCCAGCAGCGAGGCCGAGCGCACCTGCCGCGGCTGCGGTACGGTACACCCGGGGCGCGACCATGCCGCCTGGCACCAGGCGCTGCGCTTGCATGGCAAGCTGGATGGCGAAACCGCCGGAGCCGCCCGATGATCGACATGCACACCCATTGCTTCCCGCGCATCAGCCAGCAGCAGGCGGCGATGGTCGATGCCGCTCGCGCGCCCTGGCTGCAGGTGGCGGCCGATGGCCAAAGCGGCTTCATCATGAAAGGCGATGAACGCTTTCGCCCGGTGCTGCCCGAGCTGTGGGACCCGGCCGCCGCACTGGCACGCATGGACGCCCAGGGCGTGCGTCTGCGCGTGGTCTGCGCCACTCCGATCATGTTTGGTTATGCCTGGGAGCCCGAGCGCGCGGCTGATTGGGCCACGCGCATGAACGACGAGGTGCTGGCCTTTTGCAACGCCGCGCCACAACGGCTGAAGGCACTGGCGCAGGTGCCGCTGCAAGACACGGTGCTGGCTTGCCGTGAAGCCAGCCGCGCCAAGGCCGCCGGTTTCGTGGGTGTACAGATCGGCAACCACGTGGGAGACCGTGATCTGGACGACGCCGGCCTGGAGGCCTTTCTCGCCCATTGCGCGGCCGAAGGCATTCCTTTGCTGGTGCACCCTTGGGACATGATGGGCGGCAAGGAGCGCATGAAGAAGTGGATGCTGCCCTGGCTCGTGGCCATGCCGGCCGAAACCCAGCTGGGCATGCTCTCGCTCATCCTCAGTGGCGCCATGGAACGCCTGCACGACAGCCTGAAAATCTGCTTCGCCCACGGCGGCGGCAGCTTCGCCTGGCTGCTGGGCCGGGTGGACAATGCTTGGCAACACCGCGACATCATTCGCAAGGATTGCCCGCGCAAGCCCAGCCACTACGCCCGGCGCTTTCATGTTGACAGCGCGGTATTTGACCCAGGTGCGCTGCGTCTGCTGACCGACGTGATGGGGGTGGATCGCATCATGCTCGGATCCGACGCACCGTTTCCCTTGGGGGAGCAGGTCGTCGGCAATCTGGTGCAGGAAAGCTCTGGGCTTTCGGCCCTGGACAAGGCCAAAATCATGGAGACCAACGCATGTTCCTTCTTTGGTCTGAACCCGGCATATCCCTGACTTGGCCCCCTGGTTTCCCCAGGGGTGTCTGAATTGCTTTAAAACTAAACTAATTTTCCTTTATCCAAACTGCTTTCGGCTAGGAGTTGACACCATGGTTCGATTCAGCAAGACCCTGTTGACCGCTGCGGCGATGGCGATGGCCACCGCTGGGGCTTGGGCCCAGGCGCCCATCAAGATTGGATTCATGGCCGAACTCTCCGGCCCGCAAGGTGCCTTGGGCGGCGACCAGTATGACGCCTTCATGCTGGTGGTCGAACGCAATGGCGGCAAGCTCGGTGGTGTACCGGTGCAGATCATTCGCGAGGACAGCCAGCTCAAACCCGATGTGGCCACTCAGCTGGTGCAAAAGCTGATCGAGAAGGACAACGTCTCCATCATCACCGGCATCACCTTTTCCAACATCATGATGGCGGTGCACAAACCCATCACCGAAAAGGGCGTTTTCCTCATCGGCAGCAATGCCGGCCCGGCGCCGATCGCCGGCGCGGCCTGCTCGCCCTTCCAGTTCATCACCAGCTGGCAGAACGACAACCAAGCCGAAGTGGTAGGCAAGTACGCCACCGACAAGGGCTACAAGAAGGTGATCGGCATGGCGCCGAACTACCAGGCGGGCAAGGACTTCATCGCCGGCTTCAAGCGCATGTACAAGGGCGAGGTGATCGACGAGATCTACACGCCGCTGAACCAGCCTGACTTTTCCGCCGAGCTGGCGCAGGTGGCCGCGAAGAAGCCTGACGCCATCTATGTCTTCTACCCTGGCGGCCTGGGCGTGAATTTCGTGCGCCAGTACGCCCAGGCGGGCTTGGCGGGGAAGATTCCGCTGCTGTCCACCAGCACCACTGACGGTTCCACCCTGCCGGCGCAAAAGGAAGCGGCGCTGGGCGTGATCAGCGGCACCTTCTGGGGGCCCGACTTTGCGAACGCCGCCAATCAGCAGTTCGTGGCCGAGTTCGAGAAGAAGTACAACCGCATCCCCAGCCAGTACGCGGCGCAGAGTTATGACGCCGCGCTGCTGCTTGATTCCGCCATCGGCAAAGTCAAAGGCAACGTGGCCGACAAGCCCGCGTTCCGCGCGGCGCTGAAGGCGGCTGATTTCAAGAGCGTTCGCGGCAACTTCAAGTTCGGCGCCAACCACTTCCCGGTGCAGGACCAGCACATCTTCGAAGTGGCCAAGGACGCCAAGGGCCGCGTGAGCCTGAAGACCGTTGCCACGCCGCTGAAGGACCACCAGGACGCTTACGCGACGAACTGCAAAATGTAGAAATGGCGCCCCAAGGGGGTGCCGCCGGCGGCCCGGCCAAGCCGGTTGCGCGGCATCCGCTTGGATTGAACCCATCGTTCCTGTGACCCTCGGCCTTTTCCTCACCCAGCTTCTGAACGGCGTGCAGCTTGGCGTGCTGCTGTTCCTGTTGGCGAGCGGTTTGACGCTGGTGTTCGGCATCATGAACTTCGTGAACCTGGCCCATGGTTCGCTGTACATGATGGGCGCGTACTTTGCCGCTGCGGCCTTCAACGCCTTTGACAACTCGTTTCTGGCTGCGGCGGTCGCCGCCGTGGGTGGCACCTTGCTGCTGGGCGCTGTGCTGGAGCGCCTGCTGCTGACGACCCTGTACCGCCGAGACCACCTCGATCAGGTGCTGGCCACCTTCGGCCTCATCCTCTTTTTCAACGAAGTGGTGCGCTTCATCTGGGGGCCCGCATCGGTGTACATCAACACCCCTGCGTGGCTCAGCGGCACGGTCAATCTTTTCGGCATGGACTATCCAGCCTACCGCTTTGCCATCATCGCCGTCGGTCTGGCGGTAGGTGCTGGGCTGTACGTGGTGATTCACAAGACGCGGGTGGGCATGCTCATCCGAGCTGGCGCGTCAAACGCCGACATGGTTTCGGCCCTGGGGGTGAATATCCGCGGCCTGAACCTCACCGTGTTCGCCTTGGGCGCTGGACTGGCCGGGCTGGCCGGACTGATGGCCGGGCCGATCGTCTCCGTACAAGCGGGTATGGGCGAGCCCATCCTCATCCTCACGCTGGTGGTCATCGTCACCGGCGGCATCGGCTCCATTCGCGGCGCGTTCTACGGTGCACTCATCGTCGGTGTGGTCGACACCATTGGCCGCGCCTTCCTGCCCACGCTGCTGCGCGAATTCTTGGAGCGTTCGGTGGCGCAGGCGGTGGGGCCGGCTATTGCCTCCCTGCTCATCTACCTGTTGATGGCCGTGGTGCTGGCTGTGAAGCCACAGGGCCTGTTCCCGGTAAAGCATGGCTAACAGCATGTTCAAGGGCTTGAACTCCCCGCGCGCCTGGGTCGCCCTGGCCGTGCTGCTGTTGCTGGGCGCAGTGCCGCTGCTCGCAGCGGTGTTCCACCAGCCGTTCTATGTCACCTTGTTCACACGCATCCTGATCTTCGGCCTGGCGGCCCTGGGCCTGAACCTCATCCTGGGTTACGGCGCTCTGGTCAGCTTCGGCCACGCCATGTACATGGGCATTGGCGCCTATGCGGTAGGCATGCTTTCCCATCACGGCTTGCAAAACGGCTGGTTGCAACTGGCGGCGGCCCTGGGCGTGGGCCTGAGCGTGGCTGCCCTGGTTGGCCTGGTGTGCCTGCGCACCACGGGCATGGCTTTCATCATGATCACCCTGGCCTTCGCGCAGATGATGTTCTTTGTGGCCGTAGGCCTGCGCGAGTACGGCGGAGACGACGGCATGCAACTGCCCCAGCGCAGCGATTTCGGCCTGTTCTCGCTGGACAACCCCAGCGTGCTGTACTACGTGACTTTCGCCTGTCTGCTCTTGGCCCTGTGGTTCTTCCACCGCCTGGTGCATTCACGCTTCGGCATGGTGCTGCGCGGCTGCAAGAGCAACGAACGGCGCATGGGCGCCATGGGTTTTCCCACACTGCGCTACAAGCTCACGGCCTATGTCATTTCGGCGCTGGTGTGTGTGCTGGCCGGCATGCTGCTGGCCAATTTGACGAAGTTCGTGGCGCCGTCCTACATGGCCTGGACGGTCTCCGGCGAGCTCATCGTCATGATCGTGCTCGGCGGTTTGGGCACGCTCATGGGCCCGGTGGTGGGCGCGGCGGGTTTGTTGATGCTGGAAGAGGTGCTCAGTTCGTTGAATCTGGGCGTGCCGGCGCTTGACGCGGTACTCAAGCAGCATTGGATGGGAGTGATTGGCCTGTTCATCGTGGCCGTGGTGCTGGTGCTTAAGCAGGGCCTGTATGGCCGCCTGCGTGGGCCTGCGGGTTCGGAAACAGGCGAGGCATGAGCGTGCCGGCATCCCTTCAGGTCGAAGGCCTGGTCAAGCGATTTGGCGGCCTGTTGGCTACCGATCACCTGTCGTTCACCCTCGCGCCGGGCGAGCTGCACGCCATCATCGGCCCCAATGGCGCGGGCAAGACCACGCTCATTCATCAACTCAGCGGCGACCTGCAGCCCGATGAGGGGCGCATCCTCTTCAATGGGCGCGAGATGATCGGCTTGAAGCCGCACCAGCGCGCCTTGGCGGGTTTCGGCCGTTCCTACCAGATCACCTCGGTTTTCGCCGAATTCACTGCCTTGCAAAACGTTGCGCTTTCGGTGCAGGCCCATGCCGGGCACAGCTTTTCGTTTTTGCGCGCGGCAGCCAGCGAGCGTTCGCTTACGGAGCCTGCTCGCAAGGCCCTGGAACAGGTGGGCCTGGGCCACCGCGCCAACACCCTTGTCGCCGAAATGGCGCATGGCGAGCGCCGACAACTGGAAATCGCCATGACTCTGGCCGGTCAACCCAGCTTGCTGCTGCTGGACGAACCCATGGCCGGCATGAGCCATGCCGAAAGCGAAGGCGTGGTGAAGCTGCTGCAGCAGCTAAAAGGCCGCTACACCATCCTGCTGGTCGAACACGACATGGACGCTGTGTTCGCACTGGCCGATCGCCTCACCGTGCTGGTGTATGGCGGGGCCATTGCCAGCGGCACCCCCGAAGAGATTCGCGCCAGCCGCGAGGTGCGCGAGGCCTACCTCGGTGACCAAGGCGAATTGATGTGAGCACCTCCACTGCGGCCGCCCCTTTGCTCGATGTGCGCGACTTGCACGCCGCCTACGGCAGCAGTCAGGTGCTGTTTGGCCTGTCGCTGCAGGTGCAAGCGGGCGAGGTGGTTACCCTGATCGGCCGCAACGGCATGGGGAAAACGACTACCGTCAAGTCCATCATGGGTTTGCTCAAGCCCAAGGGCGGCCAAATCACCATGGCCGGCCAAGACCTTGTCGGTCAACCGGCCTTCAAAGTGGCGCGCACCGGCTTGGGGCTCGTGCCCGAAGGGCGGCAGATCTTCCCCAACCTCACAGTGCGCGAAAACCTCGTGGCCACGGCCGGCAACCGGCATGGCGCACAAGATGTATGGGACCTGGAACGTGTGTACCAGATGTTCCCGCGCCTTCAGGAGCGCGAACGCAATCTGGGCAGCAACCTTTCTGGCGGCGAACAGCAAATGTTGGCAGTGGGTCGGGCTCTGATGACAAACCCCAAGCTGCTGATCTTGGACGAAGCGACCGAGGGCCTGGCGCCGCTGGTGCGATTGGAGATCTGGCGATGTCTGGACCGCCTCAAAGAGGCCGGTCTCGCGCTGATCGTCATCGACAAGAACATCGGCTCGCTGCTGAAGTTGGCCGACAGGCACTACATCGTCGAAAAGGGCCGCGTGGTGTGGCAGGGAACGTCTGATGCGCTGCGCGCCCAGCCAGACGTACTGCACGAATTCGTTGGCGTGTGACACGGCGCAGGCGGCTCGGGCGTCTCTCGAAGAGGGTCAGTCGATAGCGATGCTTGTCGAAGCAGCGGCCGGGCGCGGTCGGTGCAGGCAGACCTGCCGAAGCCCAGTCGTTTCTGGAGCAATGCTGGGGCCCTTTGGCCGATCTGGACGCCGAGTGCCGCAACGCCGCGAACGACGCCCGTGCCCGCGAGGGCAAGGTACGCGCGAGCATCGCATCGAGCATTTGGGCGGTCATCTCGATCTGTTTGCAGACCGCGCGCCATTTCGTGCGGCGCGGACATGCCGTCAGGAGGGACCGAGCGATAGAGGGCCTGCCTTTCCGGTGGCGGCGTTCCGTAGGCAAATGCGCCCAAGACCGGCAGCGCGTCGACACAACCCAGCGCGTATCCTTGTCGGGCTTCAAGGAATCCGACCACCATGGCTCTGCCCCTCGCCCTGCGCTCAGATCGATTTGATTTCGCCCACCCCGCTGCAGGGCGGGTCGGCCTCTACGCCGGCGGTGAAGCGGCCGGGCCGCCCTTGCTGCTGGTGCACAGCGTCAATGCCGCTGCAGCAGCGTCGGAAGTTCGGCCCTTGTTCGAACATTACGCTGCAAGCCGCCGTGTCTTCGCGATCGATTTGCCGGGTTTCGGCTTCTCTGAGCGCTCTGATCGCAACTACACGCCGCAGCTGATGGTGGACGCGCTGCAAGGCGCGGTTGCCCAGATCCAGGCTCGCTGCGGCCCCGGGCCTATCGACGCACTGGCGGTGTCACTGGGTTGCGAGTTTCTGGCGCGTGCTGCCATGGAAACGCCGCAGGCCTATCGCAGCCTGGCGCTTGTCAGCCCAACCGGGCTGCGCGGCGGCCAGGCGGGGCGGGGCGCGCCTGGCAGTACGCGCGGCTTGCCCTGGGTTCGCAGCGTGCTGCGCGGCCCCGGCAGCGGCTGGGGCGCTGGCCTGTTCCGCGCCCTCACCCGGCCTGGTGTGGTGCGCTTTTTTCTGCGCAAGACCTGGGGCGGACCCAACATCGACGAGGCCATGTGGGCTTACGCCGTGCGCACTGCGCAGGAACCGGGCGCGGAGCACGCGCCGCTGTGCTTTTTATCGGCAGGCCTATTCAGCGCAGACATCCACACGGTTTACGACGCACTGGCGATGCCCGTCTGGTTGAGCCACGGCGTTCGCGGCGACTTCACCGACTACCGCGGCAAAGACTTTCTGGAACGCAAACCGAATTGGCAGTTCACGGTGTTCCAGACCGGGGCCCTGCCCTACTTCGAAGTGGGCCAGGCGTTCACAAAAGCCTACGACGATTTCCTGGCGACGGTGCGCTAAGCGCGCAGCGCTTGCTTCAGGCCGAACTCGCCACAGTCCGCTCCAGCGCATCTACAAACAGCGCGGCCACGTCGCAGCCCGTTTGCTGCGCAATTTCCTGAAAACAGGTGGGGCTGGTGTCGTTGATCTCGGTCAGGCAGTCGCCGATAACGTCCAGGCCGATCAGCAGCAGCCCACGGCCCGCAAGCACCGGGCCGATGGCTTGCGCGATCTCACGTTCGCGCGCCGTGATGGGCATGGCCACGCCCTTGCCGCCCGCGGCGAGGTTGCCGCGGATCTCGCTGCCCTGCGGAATGCGCGCCAGGGTGAAGGGCACGGGCTCGCCGCCGATGACCAGCACGCGCTTATCGCCCTGCGTGATCTCGGGCAAGTAGCGCTGCACCATCACCGTCTGCGCGCCGCCGCGGTTGAGCGTTTCGCTGATGCTGCCCAGGTTCAGGCCGTCAGGCCCGACGCGGAAGATGCCCATACCGCCCATGCCGTCCAGCGGCTTGAGGATGATGTCGCGGTGCTCGGCGTGGAAGGCGCGGATGTCGGCGTCGCTGCGTGTGATGAGTGTGGGCGCGATGAACTGCGGAAACTCCATGATGGCGAGTTTTTCGGGGTGGTCGCGCAGCGCCGCCGGGCTGTTGAACACCCGCGCGCCTTCGCGCTCGGCTTGGCTCAGTAGGTGGGTGGCGTAAAAGAACTCGCTGTCAAAGGGTGGGTCTTTGCGCATCAGCACGGCGCTGGCGCTGTGCAGGGGGAAGGCCTCGTGCGTGGCGACCACTTCAAACCAGTCCTGCGCGTGCCCAGTCAAGCGAATTTCGCGGGTGGTGGCGGTCACAGGCTCGCCGCGCCGCCAACGCATGCCCTCCGTTTCGCAAGCCAGCAGGGTGTGGCCACGGCGCGCCGCCTCGCGCATCATGGCGAATGTGGTGTCTTTGTAGGTTTTGAAGGATTCGAGCGGGTCGGCGACAAACAGCAGCTTCACAGTAGTTTTCCTTGGCTGGGCCGGTACTGTTGCACAAGCAGCGCCAACGTGCCGGCCAGCACGCCCCAGAAGGCCGAGCCGATGCCGGCCAAATTGATGCCGGAGAGGCTGACCAAGAAGGTCAAGACGGCCGCGTCGCGGTGACGCTCGTCATTCAAAGCCGCTGCCAGGCCACTGGCAATGGTGCCCAGCAAGGCCAAGCCCGCCACCACCAGCACCAGCTCGCGCGGCAGCGCCAGCAACACGCCCACCACCGTGGTGCCCGCGAGACCCACGGCGCCATAAATCAGGCCTGCACAAACGGCGGCACGCCAGCGTTGCGCCGGGTCTTCACCCGCTTCGCGGCCCATGCAGATGGCCGCAGTGATGGCGGCCAAGTTGAAGGCATACCCGCCAAACGGGGCCAACAGGACCGTTGCCCAGCCGGTTGCCGCCACGCTGGTGGACACCGGCATCTGGTAGCCAGCAGCGCGCTGGGCCGCAACGCCCGGCAGGTTTTGCGAAGCCATGGTCACCACAAACAGCGGCAGCGCCAGGCTCACCATGGCCTGCAGCGACCACGTCGGCGTGGTCCACACAGGCACAGCCCAAGCCAAGGGCACACTGCCCAGGTTCAAGCGGCCCTGCACGGCCGCGATCACCAGGCCCATCAGCAGCACGCCGGGCACGGCCCAGCGGGGCCACCAGCGTCGGCCCAAGAGGTATGCCGAGGTCATGCCGAGTACCAGTCCAGGCGCCTGCGGTGCAGCGCCCACGGCGTCCAGGCCAAAACGCGCCAGCACGCCGGCCAACAACGCCGCAGCGATGGCCTGCGGAATGCGGTCCATCACGCGCTCGAACCAGCGGGTCACGCCAGCCGCAACGATGAGCAAGCCGCAAACCACGAAGGCACCCGTGGCGTCGGCCAGGCTCAAGCCGCTGCTGGCGGCGATCAAGGCGGCGCCCGGTGTTGACCACGCCGTGAGCACGGGCTGCCGCGCCCACAGTGAAAGGCCAATCGACGTGGCCGCCATGCCCAAGCCGAGCGCCCAGATCCATGACGCCATCTGCTGCGGGCTGGCGCCCAAGTTTTGCGCGGCCGCAAAAACCAGCGCAACCGAGCTGGTGAAGCCCACCAGCACCGCAACAAAACCCGCCACCAGCGGCGGCAGCCAGCCCTCTTTGGGCAGATGAACGGCTCCAGGGTAAGCCCCGGACGTAGGCGGGCGCGCGGTCGGACGCTCGGGCGGGTGCTCAGCCACGACGAGACTCGCGGTGCGTGACCCAAACCGAGGCGCCCACAATGAGAAAGCCGCCGATCAAGGTGTTGCCGCTGGGCGCATCGCCAAACAGCAACCAGCCCAAGGCAGCGGACCAGATCAGGTCCAAAAACTTGACCGACTGCGTGGCCGAAATGTCAGCCAGGCTGAAACTGTGCGTGAGCATGTAGTGGCCCAAAGTGCCCAAGACGCCACAAACGGCGAAACCTACCCAAACTTCGGCCGGCACCGTCTGCCAAACGGGCAAAGCCAGCGGCAGGCTCAGCACGGTCACCGTGAGCGACTGCCAAAAAATGATAGTTCCCGTGTTTTCGTGGCGTGTGAGCGCTTTGGTGAGCAAGAAGGACGCGGCAAACACCGGCGCCGAAGCCAGCATGACCAGGTGCCACCAACCACCGCCACCAGACAAACGCGGCCCGACCACCACCAGCACGCCGCCAAAGCCAATGGCTGCAGCCAGCCAGCGCTCCCAACGCAAGGCCTCGCCCAGAAACAGAGCCGCACCCAGCATGATGAACAGCGGTGTGGTGAAACCGATGGCCGTCATGTCGGCCAATGGAATGCGCGCCAAGGCCAGAAACCACAGCACCAGGCCCACGGTGTGCAAAGCACCTCGCAGCACCTGGCCGCGCATGTCGTTTGGCCGGTAAGCGGACCAGCCTTGGCGCCACACAAAAGGCGCCAAGATCAACAAGCCAAACCCGTAACGCAGAAATTGCGCCTGCATGGGCGGCACTTGCAGGGTCAGTGCGCGCGCCAAAGCATTGAGGAGGCTGAAACTCAAGCCAGAGCCCGCCGCCCACAACAAAGCCGGTGCTGGGCGAAAAGCAGATTTCACGACCACGGATGTGCTTGAGTGTGCAGGCGGAGAGTCAAGCTGCGCGCCCGCACCGCCGCGCGGGGCTGCACCTAGATCTCCACCTTAGCGCCCAACTCAACAATGCGGTTACTGGGCAAATAAAGGAAGTCCGCCGCGCCAGCCGCATTGCGGTGCATGCTGGCAAATAGCTTCTCGCGCCACATGGCCATGCCTTCGCCAAAGGTGGGAATGACGATGTCGCGACTGAGGAAGTAGCTGGTGTCCATCTCGGGCAGCGGAATACCTCGGCCTTCCAGCAGCTTCAACGCTTCGGGCACATCGGGGTCGTTCTTGAAGCCGAAATGCAGCACCACCTGCCAGCAATCGTGGCCCAGGCTTTCCATCTCAATGCGTTTGTCAAAACCAATCCACGGCACCTCGTGGTGGCGCACCGTGACAAACAGGTTGTACTGGTGCAGCACCTTGTTGTGCTTGAGGTTGTGCAGCAGCGCATTGGGCGTGATGCCAGTATCAGCCGACAAAAACACCGCCGTGCCATCAACACGCGTGGGCGGGCTGATAAAGACCGCATCGAGAAAGCCCTTCAGCTCGATCGCGTCGTCGCGCAGGCGCGCGCCCATGATCTTTCGGCCTTGCATCCAGGTGAGCATGAGCGTGAACATGCCGATGCCGATGACCAGCGGGAACCAGCCGCCTGCCACCAGCTTGAGCATGTTGCTGGCGAAAAAGGTGATGTCGATGACAAAAAACAAGCTGGTGGCCAGCAGGCTGGGCACCAGCGGGTATTTCCAGCCGAAGCGGATAACGAAGAAGGTCATGACGGTGGTGATGGTCATGTCCAGCGTCACGGCAATGCCGTAGGCCGAGGCCAAACTTGACGAATTCTTGAACAGCGCCACTGCCAAGACGATGAAGACATAGAGGCCCCAATTGACGAAGGGCACATAGATCTGGCCGGTATCTTTCACCGAGGTGTGCTTGATGGCCATGCGCGGCAAGATGCCGAGCTGTATGGCCTGTTTGGTGACGGAAAACGCCGCCGAGATCAAGGCCTGTGAGGCAATCACCGTGGCCGCCGTGGCCAAGAACACCAAAGGCAGCTGCGACCAAGCAGGCGCCATTTTGTAAAACGGGTTGTCGATGGCCTCGGGCGTTTTCAGCAACATCGCGCCTTGGCCAAAGTAATTAACCACCAGCGCGGGCATGACGAAGCCATACCAGGCGATGCGGATGGGCTTCTTGCCGAAGTGGCCCATGTCGGCATACAGCGCTTCGCCGCCGGTCACGCACAGCACCACCGCGCCCAGGCCGATGAAGGCTACCAAGGGCTGTTGGATGAAGAACTGCGCGGCATACCAAGGGTTCAGCGCCACCAGCACCGCTGGGTTGGCCAAGATGTGCGGCAAGCCCAGCAGCACCAGCACCACGAACCACACCAAGGTGATGGGGCCGAAAAATTTACCGATGCCACCCGTGCCAAAACGCTGCACCGCAAACAAGCCTGTGAGCACCACCAGCGTCAAAGGGATGATCCAGGCGTGCAAGGCAGGCGCCGCCACCTCCAGGCCCTCAACGGCAGACAGCACGGAAATGGCGGGCGTGATGACGCCGTCGCCGTAAAAGATGGCCGTGCCGAACAGCCCCACCGTCATCAGCACCCGGCGCAGCGCGGGCTTGTCTTTGACGGCGGTGGTGGCCAGCGCCAACATGGCGATAAGGCCACCTTCGCCGTTGTTGTCCGCGCGCAGGATCAACAGCACGTACTTGACCGAGACGATGATGGTCATCGTCCAGAAGATCAGCGAGAGAACGCCGAGTACGTTTTGCGGCGAGGCGGCCACATGGCCGCCGTGAAAAACTTCCTTGAGTGCATAAAGCGGGCTGGTGCCGATGTCGCCATAGACCACGCCGAGCGCAGCCAAGGTCAAAGCGGCCAACGCGCCACCGCGTGGCTCGGAGTGAGAGCTGGTTTTCAAGGAGTAGGGCTGTCGCAGCGCCAGAAGCTCAAAAGACTTGGGGCGGGCCGCGATGCCATCTGAGAAGCAAACGGCCATTGTGCGCAGCAGCAGCAGCTACCGCAAGGCGCTACGCCAGCAGCCGTCGCAGCCTTGCGACAGGCCTTGCACAGGCCCTCGGCAGGCCTGGCGCTATTCGTAGATCTCAGCGTCGGGGTCCGTGGCTTCCAGCTCGTAAGCCGCCGCCAGCATGGCCAGGCGGCCCACCACGCCGTACATGTAGAAGCGGTTGGGCGCGCTGGCACCCGGTTTGGCGCCCGGTTTGGGCAATTGCGCGGCTTCAGCGAAGGCCAAGGGCACAAAGGTTTGGCCAGGCGCGTCCAGATCTTGGTCCACGCCGCGCTGGGCATGCACGCGGTAAAACCCACCCACGACATAGCGGTCGATCATGTAAACCACGGGCTCAGCCACGGCTTGATTGACTCGCTCAAAGGTGGGAACGCCCTCTTGGACGAGCACGGCGCTCACTTCACGGCCTTGCTGCGTCGCACGCATTTGGCGCTGCAGCGGGCCGTCATCGGCGTCGAGTTCTTTGGCATCGCGGATGGCGGCCAGACCCAGCGAGCGCGCGCCATTGTCTGCCTTGATGACCACAAAGGGCCTCTCGCTGATGCCGTACTCCTTGTACTTGCGGCGCAGCTTGGTCAACACACTGTCAACCTGGTCTTTGATGATGGCCAAGCCTTCGGCTCGGTCCAACCGGGCGTCGCCGCAGGCGCCGTACATCGGGTTGATCAACCACGGGTCCATGCCCAGCAACTTGGCAAACTTTTTGGCCACTTCTTCGTAGCTGGCAAAGTGTTTGGTCTTGCTGCGTTGGCCCCAGCCGGCATGCACTGGCGGCAGCAGGTATTGCTCGTGCAGGCCTTGCAGCACCTGGGGCGTGCCTGCGGCAAGGTCGTTGTTCAACAAGATGGTGCAGGGGTCGAAGTCTTTCAGCCCAAGGCGCCCTCGATTGCGCAGCAGGGGCTCGAGCTTGATCTCATCGCCATCAGGCAGCGCCACGGTCAGCGGCTGCACGACTTTGTCGTCCAGCGCCCCCACGCGCACATTAAGGCCGGCTTGCCGAAAGATCTGAATCAGCCGCTGCAAATGCGTGAGGTAAAACGTGCACTCCGCCTGCGGCCGCGCCACCAGCAGCAGGTTGCGCGCTTCGGGGCAGATCTTCTCGATGGCTGCCATCGCCGCCTGCACAGCCAACGGCAGCATTTGCGGGCTGAGGTTGTTGAAGCCTGAGGGGAACAGGTCGGTGTCGACTGGGGCGAGCTTGAAACCCGCGTTGCGGATATCTACGGCCGTGTAAAACGGTGGCGTGTGTTCCATCCATTCCAGCCGAAACCAGCGCTCGATGGCGGGCAACGACTCCAGAACACGCTGCTCCAGTTCGTTGATCGGGCCGGTGAGCGCTGTGGTGAGGTGCGGAACCATGGTTTGATTCTAGGAGGCTGCTTATCTAACGATCAGATTTGCGGCGATTGCACAGAATTTCAAGCACCTCTTTCAAGGACGCACCGCATGAAGTTCATCCGAGCCCTGACCGCCGCCGCCTTGTGCACTGCCGCAATCAGCACTGCACAAGCCACATCCGTGTACGCAGGCCTTGGTTTTCCAGGCGTGCTGTTGGGGGTTGCGCATGCCTACAACCCCAGCTTTGGACTGCGCGCCGACGTGGCCAGCTTGGGCAGCCGGAAGTTTGACGGCGTTGAAGAAGGCATCAACTACACCGGCAAAGCCAAGGTACAGCGGGTCGGTTTGTTCGCCGATTGGTTTATCGCTCAAAGCGGCTGGCGGCTGACCGGCGGCATCACCTCCAACAAGGCCGAGGTCAACTTGGTGGCCTTGGGCAATGGCCAGAACCTGAGCATCGGCAGCGGAAGCTACCCCACCACCGCAGCCGACCGCATGGATGTGCGCATCGCCTTTCCATCCACCACGCCTTACATCGGCTTTGGCTATGGCCACCAAGCCGGCGACAAGGGCTTCGGCTTTGCCATGGACATCGGTGCTTCACTGGGCCGCCCCAAAGTCACCATTCAGACCCAAGGCCCGAACTTGAGCCTGGTGCCGCAAGCTGACATTGACCGCGAACTGGCCGAGCTGCGCGACGGCGTGGCCAAGGTGCGCGTGCTGCCGCAGGTGTCCATGGCGGTGACTTACAGGTTTTGAACAGCCGCGCCGAAACGTCGGAAGGCTAGCGCTACTTGACAGCGACCCAGGCGCCGTCTTTTACCTGCAAAACCGCCCGCGCGCGGGCGTCGTAGCCGTAGTGGTCGTTGGGCGTGTATCGCAGCACGCCCTGCGGTACCGCCGTCTCGCCCATCGTTTCCAGCGCTTCGCGCAGCGCCAGGCGGAACTCCGGCGTCCCCGGCTTGGCCTTCTTCAGCGCCAGTGGGACAGCCTTCTCGAGCAGCAACTTGGCGCACCAGATGTTGGCTGCAAACTGGTTGTAGGTGCCGGCGCCGAAACGCGCTTCGTACAGTTTCACGAAATCCTGCGCCACGTTCTTGGACGGGTGACCGTCCGGCAACTGGCTTGGGAAACCGCCGGGGCCACTGAGGCCCAGCGTGCCTTCGACATCCTTGCCGCCCATGCGGATCAAGTCCGGCGCGATGGCGCTGAAGGTCTGGTAGACGCGCCCCGTGTAGCCACGATCAACCAGCGCCTTTTGGGGCATCAAGGCTCCACTGCCCGAGGCCACCACCAAGACGGCATCCGGTTTCTCCCCCACGATCTTGAGCGCCTGCGCGGTGACCGAGCTGTCGGTGCGGGCGAAACGCTCTGTGGCCACCAGCTTGATGCCGGCCGCCTGCGCATAGCGGGTCAGGTCGCGCAACCAGTTTTCGCCATACGAATCTCCGTAGCCGAGGAAGCCGAAGGTCTTGACTCCCGAGCGCTTCATGTGTTCGATCGTGCCCTCGGCCATCAAAACGACACTCTGTGGCAATCTAAACGACCAGGCATCCTTGCCCTCGGGCACCTCCATGGGTGACGCGGCCAGTTGCACCGTGCCGGTATCCAAGGCCACTGCCGCAATGGCGATCGAGGTGGGCGTTGCTGTTGAGCCGATGATGACGTCGACCTTGTTCTCGACCACCAGACGACGCGCATTTCTGGATGCCGAAGCGGGATCGGTCGCATCGTCGAGAACGATCACGCGTATCTTTTCACCAGCGATCTCTTCTGGGAAGAGCTGCATCGTGTTGCGCGGGGCAATGCCCAGGGCTGAGGCCGGGCCGGTCTGCGTGAAGCTCGCGCCAATGACGATTTCGGCGTGGGCCCATGTGGTGGCCATGAGCCCACCAACGAGGGCTGCGCAGAGGCTGAGTCGGCGGTGGAAGCGGTTGGTCATGAGGTCTCCTTGGTGGTCTGTTCTTCAGTGATCAGTCGGTCGAGCAGGCGGCGGTACTGCACCAGCGCCAAATCAGCCGCAATGGCTTTCATCGGTGGCGCAGCAGCGCCACCCAAGTCGATCAGGCGCTGTTGCGCTTCAATGATGCGTTTGTCCTCCTCGAAGGCCTGAACGACGCTCTGGTACAGAGCCTCCGTCACGGTTGCATCGTCGGCGCGGAAGTTGTGCGCCTGCATGAAGAAGTAGTGCGTGCTGTTCGCCGTCTCGGGGGTCAGTGCTTGGCAACTGCGCAAGCACAAGGCATGTCGCAGGTCGTCGTCCGGCGTGTCGTCGGGTTTCACGTGGGCCTGCAGCAGCAGGATGCCGGGCACCATGAAGTCATAGCGCAAGTGCCGGTTCACCTTGCCAGCAAACTGGCCCAGCCGCGCGTGATACGGCGCCGGCACCGTGTGACGGATATCGCGGGTGACCCGCAAGCCGCGCGGCATCAACTCAACAAGTGGTTTGGTGTGCGCTATGTCGATGCTGCCACCCAAGGTCTTCTCGTGCACATAGCTGAGGTGCGAGAAGTCGAGCAGGTTGTCGCAGACCAGGCGGTAGTCCGCGGCAGTGTGCATGTAGCCCGGCTTGTAAGGCCAATCGGCATGCTGGATCGAGAAGTCGTCAGTTATCAAGGCCTCGTCGGCTCGGCCCGGGTCACCCATCCAGACCCAGACCCAGCGGCCGCGCTGGACCACCGGGTAGGTGCGAACGCTCATCGAAGCTGGCACGGACTCTTGGCCGGGAATCTCAACGCAGCGACCGCTTGAGTCGAACTTCAGGCCGTGGTACATGCAGCGCACGCAATCGCCTTCCTTGCGGCCCATCGACAGCGGGGCATGCCGATGGCAGCAGCGGTCGGCTATCGCCACCGGCATGCCGTCTGCACGGCGGTATAACAGCACCGGATCACCGATGATCGTGCGCGGCAACAACGTATCGGACAGCAGCTCGTGGTCCCAAGCGGCCACGTACCAGCAATTGCGAATGAACATGCGATCGTCTCCATCAACACCAGCCCTGCCATCACCGCCAGCGCGGAAATGTCGATGCTAGAGAACGATGCTTTATGCAACCATAGCGATTCATTCATAGCCAACATGAGCCCGATACATACCAATGGGATCGACCTGAACCTGCTGGTGCTCTTCCACCAGGTTTGGTCCGAGCGCAATGTGAGCCGCGCCGCCGAGCGACTGGGCTTGACGCAGTCGGCTGCAAGCCACGGCCTCTCGCGACTGCGGCTGCTCTTCGCCGATCAGCTGTTTGTGCGTTCAGGCGGTGCGATGCTGCCCACACCTAGGGCCGACGCGCTGGCGATACCCATCCAGGACGTGATCGAGCGCCTGCAGCGCGACATCATTCCGCGCAGTCTTTTTGTCGCAGCGACAGCGCCGCAGGCGTTCACGGTAGCGCTCTCAGACCTGGGAGAAATTGTCTCGCTGCCGCACCTGTTGCGAGAGTTCGAGCAGCGTGCACCCCATTGCAGCTTGCGCAGCGTGCGGGTACCGAACAGCGAGATCGAAGGTGCCCTGGAAGCTGGCAGCATCGACCTGGCCATTGGCAACGTCTTCGAGCCCAAACGGAACTGCTTCCAGCAGACGCTGTACACACACGACTACCGCGTCGTCGTCTGGGACAAACACCCGCGCCTGGGCAAGCGGCTGACGCTGGCTCAGTACCAGCAGGAGCGGCATCTGGTGGCGGACACCGGTTCGGACCACCACCTGCGCACGCACGGGCTTGCACCCGGCCGCGTGCAACGTGACGTGGTGGCCACGGTGGGAGGTCTGCTGTCGATACCTTGGTTGTTACCAGAAACAGCGCTACTTGCCACCGTACCCAGCCATCTGGCCAAAGTGGCCTGCGGGCGGTTCCCCCTGCGTCACTTTGCGCTGCCGTTCGATGTGCCAGCCTATGCCATCAAAACCTATTGGCACGCACGCATGCAAAGCGACGAAGCGCACCGATGGCTGCGCGAGACGACCTACGAGGTGCTGCGCCACTATCCGACCTGGCAATGGGATTCGGACGGACCGCAGTCCACGCTGGGCCCACGCCGACGAGCGGCTTGGAACGGTTAGGCTCGAGACCACCCATGAGCCAGACTGCTTCTACCTTGACCCAATTGCCGCTGTTCCCTTTGGGAGGCGTTCTGTTTCCGGGCGGCTTTTTGCCGCTGCGCATTTTTGAGGTGCGCTACCTCGACATGATCGGCCGCCGCCACAAGGCAGGCGAGCCTTTTGGTGTGGTTTGCCTGACCCAGGGCACTGCAGAGCGCAAGCGCGCGGCGGATTCGGGTGCGGGCGCAGGCGCGGGCTTCGCACCCGACGCCTTTTATCCGGTCGGCACGCTGGCTCGCATCACGCACCTGGCGCGTCCCCAGCCTGGCTTGATGATGATTGCTTGTGTCGGCGCGCAGCGTTTTTCCATTCAGCGCAGCGAGCAGCTCAAACACGGCCTGTGGGTCGCCGATGTGGAGCTGATCGATGACGACAGCGCAGCTCCAGTGCCTGATGACCTGCACTTCACGCGCGAGGGCCTACAAGCCCTGGTGCGCAACATTGAAAGCAGCCTTCAGCCTAACGTTGATTTCAATGGCTCTGCCGACAGCGAAGCCGCTTTCACGATGCCACTGCTCAAACCGTACCGCTGGGACGACAGCGGCTGGCTTGCCAATCGTTGGAGTGAGCTGCTGCCGCTGGCGCCTGCACTGAAGCAGCGTTTCATGGCGCTGGACAGCCCGCTGCTGCGCCTCGAATTGGTGGCCGACACCCTGCGCCAGATCGGTTTTGAACTGCCACGCTGAGCCTGCGCTGCCGTGCTATGCAAAAAGAGCTGCCCATGGCAGCCCTTTCTTCTTTGAACCTACTCTGCAGGCAACCCCTCGCGGGGCCGCCCCGGGCGTTCAACGGTGGTAAGCCGTTTCGCCGTGCGAGCTGATGTCCAGGCCTTCGCGCTCTTCTTCTTCCGTCACGCGCAGGCCGATGACCATGTCAACCAGCTTGAAGGCGATGAAGGACACCACAGCGGAGATCACCACGGTGACCAGCACACCTTGCGCTTGCACCCACACCTGCTCGCCGATGCTGGTCCATGCGCCGCACTTGTTGGCAACGTAGTCGCAGGTGCCCGTGCCGCCCAGGCTGGGGGCTGCAAACACGCCCGTCAGCAGCGCGCCCAAAATGCCGCCCACACCGTGGACGCCGAAGACGTCCAGCGAGTCGTCAGCACCCAGCATGCGCTTGAGGCCATTCACGCCCCACAAGCACACCACGCCCGCCAGCAAGCCGATGATCAGCGCGCCGCCCACACCCACGAAGCCGCAAGCCGGCGTCACGGCCACCAGGCCCGCTACCGCACCTGAAGCTGCACCCAGCATCGAGGCCTTACCCTTCATCAGCGCTTCACCAGCCGCCCAAGACAAAGTGGCTGCTGCCGTGGCAACGATGGTGTTGATGAAGGCCAGTGCAGCCGTACCGTTGGCTTCAAGGTTTGAGCCAGCGTTGAAGCCGAACCAACCCACCCACAGCAGCGAAGCACCCACCATGGTCAGCGTCAGGCTGTGAGGAGCCATGGACTCTTTACCGTAGCCCACACGCTTGCCCAACACAAAGGCGCCCACGATGCCGGCTACTGCGGCGTTGATGTGCACCACCGTACCACCAGCGAAGTCCAGCGCGCCCTTGGCCCACATATAACCGGCCGCTGCAGTAACCGCTGCCAATGACTTCTCGTCGGTGATGGCATCAGGGCCGTCCCAGTACCACACGATGTGCGCGATCGGCAGGTAGCTGAAGGTGAACCACAGCACCGAGAACAGCAGGACCGCAGAGAACTTGATGCGCTCTGCAAAGGCGCCCACGATCAACGCCGTGGTGATGGCAGCAAACGTACCTTGGAAGGCGATGAACGTCAGTTCAGGCAGCACCACACCCTTGCTGAAGGTCGCCGCAATGCTGTCGGGCGTGACGCCTTTGAGCATCAGCTTGTCCAGCGTGCCAATGAAGGGATTGCTGGCGGTGAAGGCCAACGAGTAGCCGTAGACCACCCACAGCACCGAGATCAGCGCAAAGATCATGAAGACCTGCATCAGCACCGACAGCATGTTCTTGCTGCGCACCAAGCCGCCGTAGAACAGCGCCAGGCCTGGAATCGTCATCAAGACGATCAAAGCTGTCGACAAAGTGATGAATGCGGTGTCGCCCTTGTTGGGCACCGCAGCCGGCGCTGCTGCTGCAGGCGCGGCTTCGGCAGCGGGCGCAGCGGCGGCAAACAAAGTGATGTCCACACGGCGCGACTCGTCACCTTTGCCTGCGGTAATGTCTTCCGGCTTTTGCAGCACGATGCGATCTTCCGCAACGCCTGCAGCCTTCAGCGCATCACGCACAGCAAACGCGCGGGTTTTGGCCAACTCCTTGTTGACGTCGGCCGGGCCGGTGCTGTCCACAAAACCGGACAACTGAACCTTGGCGTCAGCCTTCTCTTTCATGAAGCTCACAACGGCTGCGATGCCACCTTGTGCTTGTGCAGAAAGATCAGACTTGCCCGTATCAAAAAAGACCTGGGTGGCGGGGAAATCCGCCGCCCGGGCCGGGGTGGCCATCAAGGCCAGGGCTGCAAAGAAGCAGGCCCATAACACTCGGAAGAGTTTCATTTTGCTCGGTCCTCAATCGTTTTGTCTTAGAGGGCGTCTTTGCCGGTTTCACCGGTCCGGATGCGCACCACCTGCTCCAACGTGGCCACAAAGATCTTGCCGTCGCCGATCTTGCCGGTGCGTGCGGAAGCCTCGATGGCCTCGATCACACGGTCCACCAGCGCGTCGTCAACGGCGGCTTCGATCTTGACCTTGGGCAGGAAGTCGACCACGTACTCGGCGCCGCGGTACAGCTCCGTGTGGCCCTTCTGCCGGCCAAAACCTTTCACCTCAGTCACGGTGATGCCCTGCACGCCCATGGCGCTCAGTGCCTCTCGTACTTCGTCAAGCTTGAACGGCTTGACGATCGCTGTCACCATCTTCATGTTCGTTTCTCCTCCTGCCGCAGCAGGTCGTTCAGAAGTTGACCTTGGCGCCAAGCACCACGCTGGCTTTGCCCAGGTCTTTGCCGCCCGTGCCGACATAGGCGGTGGTGTCGGTATCCACCACGGTGGCGCTCAGAATCACGCCGTTACCGATGTCTTTGGCCACGGTGACCGAATAGTCATAGTAGGAAGCCGCGCTGTTGTTCTTGACGGTCTGACGGCCAACGTGTGGCGTGATCAGGAAACCGCTGACGTCAAAGGTGGCGTTCAAGTCAAAGTAGCCGCTGTTTTTGCTGTTGGCGAAGCCGAACAGGTTGGACACGCTGTGCGAATACTTGGCAGTGAATGGGCCGTAGGTCAGCGCACCATAGATTTCATTGGTGTTGGCCGACGGGTTCAGCTTGTTGCTGGGGTATTGATAGGTCAGGAAGCCGACGTCGTAGGTGAAGTCTTTGACGATTTCGCCTTTGTAGCCGCCGTACAGGTCGATCTCGAGGCTGCCGTCGCCGCCGCCGTCTTTGACCCACTTGATGGTGGACGCCCAGGCGCCGACGTAAAACGCGCCGGCTGTGTAGTCAACACCGCCTTGCAGCGCAGGCTTCAGGCGCGACTGCGAAATGCCGCGATAGCGGTAGTCGGTGACGACGCCTGCATTGAAGGCGACCTGAGCGTAGGCCAGTGAAGGCAACGCGGCGGAAGCGGCCAGAACGGCTGCGGCCAGGAAAGAACTCTTTTTCATCAGGGGTGCTCCGTTGGTATTGCAAAAGGATGTATTCCGCACCTTCAGTTGCAGCTTCTGTGCCAAGTTGTATGCACCACATGGGTGCATTGAAAATCCTGGCGCCACGGGTGCACTCGAAGGAGGGCCGCATTTCTGGTGCGCACCGACGTGGTGCGAAATGCACCCTTTGGCTTCTGACAATGGTTTCGAAGTCCCACCGGGGCCCTGAACCGAAGGAAGCAAATGTCGCTGGCTGTGGTGATGAGCCGTTCGCTCGATGGTTGTGACGCGCCGCCAGTGCGCGTGGAGGTGCATTTGGCCAACGGCCTGCCCAGCTTCACTTTGGTGGGGCTGGCGGATACGGAGGTCAAAGAGTCACGCGAGCGGGTGCGCGCAGCGCTGGCGGAGAGCGGTTTTGACTTCCCGCACAACAAGCGGGTGACCGTCAATTTGGCGCCGGCCGACTTGCCCAAGGAGTCCGGGCGCTTTGACCTTCCGATTGCGCTGGGCATCTTGGCGGCGGCCGGGCTGATTGACGCGCGCCGCCTTGCGGGCCTGGAGTGCGCGGGCGAGCTCTCATTGGCGGGCGAGCTGCGCCCGGTGCGTGGCGCGCTATCACTCGCGCTGGCCGTGCGCCAAGGTGCGCCAGGGCGGGTGCTGCTGTTGCCCGAAGGCTCAGCCCAACTGGCGGCTCGCGTGGCTGACGTGGATGTACGCAGCGCACGCAGATTGGCTGAAGTGGTGACGGCTTTGCAGGTGCCTGGGGCGGCCATCGACTTGCCGCGCGCGCAGGCGCTTGCACCCCAAACCACCGGGCGCACGGTGCCCGACATGGCGGACGTGCGTGGACAGCTGGGCGCCCGACGCGCCTTGGAGATCGCCGCCGCTGGGGGCCACAGCCTGCTCTTGGTGGGCCCGCCGGGCAGCGGCAAGTCGATGCTGGCGCAGCGCCTGGTGGGGCTGCTGCCCGCCATGAGCGAAGACGAAGCCTTGGCCAGCGCGGCCCTGCAGGGCTTGGGGCGTCACACCTGGAATGGCGAGGGCCTGGGCGAGCGGCCTTACCGGGCGCCTCACCATTCTGCAAGTGCAGTGGCTTTGGTGGGCGGCGGCTCGCCACCGCGCCCCGGTGAGATCTCGCTGGCACATGGCGGCGTGCTGTTTCTCGACGAGCTGCCTGAGTTTCCGCGCAACGCACTGGAAGCCCTGCGCGAACCGCTGGAGACCGGGCACATCACCATTTCGCGTGCCAGCCGGCAGGCGCACTTTCCGGCGCGCTTTCAACTGGTCGCCGCCATGAACCCCTGCCCTTGCGGTTGGCTGGGCGCGCAAGCTGCCACCGGGCGTGTCTGCCGTTGCACGCCGCAGGCCGTGGACCGCTACCGCGCGCGGCTATCAGGGCCGCTGCTGGACCGCATCGACCTGCTGGTTGACGTGCCCGCGCAGCCCAGCGCCGAACTGCTCAACGCGCGCCCAGGCGAAGCCAGCGCCGCCGTGGCCGAGCGCGTGGACGAAGCGCGCGCCTGGCAGCAAGCACGCCAGGGCATGAGCAACGCGCACTTGGACGCTGCGCGTTTGCAAGACGCCGCCCAGATTGAAGACGCAGCCCTGCGCTTCTTGCAGGCGGCAGCCGACCGCCTGGGCTGGTCGGGCCGCGCCATTCATCGGGTGCTGAAAGTGGCACGCACCATTGCTGACCTGGCGGCGAGCCCGCGCATGGGCGTGGCGCATGTGGCGGAGGCGGTGCAGTACCGGCGCGCCAACAGCCTGTAGGGCCGCCGCCGCGCGGCAGCCGCAGCCCTATCTCAACGCATCTGCGCATCGGCACTGTTTGCAGTTCATCCCACGCTGGCGCCCGTTTGTCGCAATGGCCTCGCAGCGCTGTTCATGCCTCCTTAGAGTTCAGCCATCGACAACCCCTGACCGGCAAGGACCTGCACCATGAACACCAACGCAAACTTCAGCACCTCCACCGCACAGCGTGCCAGCTCCATGGCCTTGGCGGCTGCGCTGACCTTCGGCATGCTGTTCGCTGTGAATGGCCTGGCGTCCAGCGAGCCCACCGCGGCGCAACTGGCCCGCGCCGCCGCGCAGCAGCAAGCTTGCAACCCGGTTTGAAAGGCCTGAAAGCCCCTTGTTTCAGCCGAGGAGCGTAGCAATGGGCAGCGGCACGCCCGCACGCTGGTCAGGCACTTCGCCCAACTGCGGCACCCTGGCAATCAGCGCCTTGAGCGTGGGCATACAACTGCCGCAATCCGTGCCGCACTTGAGCTGCCCTTGCAACTGAACCAAGCGCTGCGTCGCGTCACCCGTGCAAGCGGGCAACACCGCGCAAATGCGGGCTTCGCTCACATCATGGCAAGCGCAAATTTGCGGGCTGCGCGCTTGCACGGCCTGGGGCGGTTGCGCTGAACCCGCCAAGAGCGCGCTACCCAAGCTGGCCGCCGCTCCGCGCTGCTGCAGCAGGTCCAATACCCAAGTCTGGGCCGCTGTATCGCCAGCCAACAAAACCGCTTGAAGCTGGCCTCTTGCGTCCAACCGCATCGCGCGGTGCTGGCCTTTGCGCTTGTCGGCGTAGCGCATGACACGCACGGGCGGCGCTTGATTCAGCGGCTCGGTATTGACAGCCCGTTCGCTTGTAGCCTGAGCGGCGTGCGCAGCCAAACCCAACACCGCCTCCAGCGGAGCCAACAACTCGGGCAGCGCCGCTTCTGAAGGCGCCTCGGCCAGCGCTGCACGAAGCAGCAAACCGACCGGTGCATGTGCAGACCCTGACTCCTCACGGCCGAAGGGCACACAACTGGCATAGGCGAAGCGAACAAACTGCTCGCGCAGGCTTAACTGCAGTGCCAGCGCTTGCTCGGCCGGCAGCCACGCAGCCGCCACCACTTGCCAAGGCAGGCGCGCCGGCTCCAACTGCACGGCGGCATGTTTCAGCTCGGGTTGGCGCGACTGCGGGCACAAGGCCTTCGAAGTAACACCATTGACCCCCAGGCCCGACACCCATTCCGGGCCCCAGTGCATGGCGATGAAGGCTTGGGCCGGCGCCACGGTTTCGCTGGCCTTCACCGGCAAGATCTGCTCGCCCCGGCGCGAGCGCACGCTGATCAAGTCGCCCGCTTTCCAGTGGCGGCGTTGCAGGTCTTGCGGGTTGAGTTCCAGCGCCGGCTCGCTTTCATGCGCAAACAGCCGGCCCAGCGTACCGGTGCGGCTCATGCCGTGCCACTGGTCGCGCAGGCGACCGGTGAGCAAGGACACCGGGTAGCGCGCGTCCCGCACTTCGGCCACGGGGCGCCAAGCCGCTGCTGAAAATACCGCGCGGCCATCGGCCGTGGGGAAACGGCCATCGGTGTACAGGCGCTGCACACCTTGCGGGGCAACCTCGCTGCAAGGCCATTGCACGGGCGCCGCATCCAGCTGGGCCCAGCTCAAGCCGGTGATGTCCAAATCTCGGCCACGGGTGCTTTCGCGGTGTTCGTTCCACACCTGTTCGGCATGGGTGTAGGCAAACATCGATTCACCCACCAGGCTTGGTACGCGGCGCGAGGGCAACAAACTCTCCAGTCGAGTCGCCATATCGCAGGCAATACGCCAGTCGTCGCGCGCTTCGCCGGGCGCCACCACGGCAGGCCGCACGCGGCTGATGCGGCGCTCGCTGTTGGTGACCGTGCCGTCTTTTTCACCCCAGGTGGTGGCGGGCAGCAGCACGTCGGCGTAGGCCACCGTGGCCGGTGTGCGGTAGGCGTCCTGCACGATGACCAGCTCCGCGCGCTGCAGCGCGCGCTGCACCATGGCCGTATCCGGCAGCGACTGCGCGGGATTGGTGCAAACAATCCATAGCGCTTTGATCTGGCCGTCAGCCGCAGCCTCAAACATGTCAACCGCTGTCTTGCCGGGCACCGCCGGCACATCGCGCACACCCCACAAGGCGGCCACTTCAGCACGGTGAGCGGGGTTCGCCAGGTCGCGGTGCGCGCTCAGCAAGTTGGCCAAACCGCCCACCTCACGCCCACCCATGGCATTGGGCTGGCCTGTGAGCGACAAGGGGCCGGCGCCCGGTTTGCCAATTTGCCCTGTGGCCAGGTGCAGATTGATCAAGCTGCGGTTCTTGTCGGTGCCGCTGCTGCTTTGGTTCAAACCCTGGCAGTACAAGGACAAGGTGGGGGCCCGCGTCGGTTCGGCGGCCGAAGCGGTGTCCAGGCCCGCAAACCAGCGCGCCGCCTGAACGATATCGGCTTCGCTTAAACCGCAGGTCTTTGCCGCGTGGGCTGGCGAAACTTCGCGCACGCGGTCACGCAGCGCTTCAAAACCCGTCGTGTGCGCAGCGATGTAGGCCGTGTCGGTCAGGCCTTCCCACAACATCAGGTGCAGCAGGGCGTGGTGCAAAACCACGTCGGTGCCGGGCAAGAGCTGCAGATGCAGGTCGGCACTGGCGGCTGTTTCGGTGCGGCGCGGGTCAACCACCACCCAGCGCTGTGCCGGGTTGGCGCGCTTGGCATCTTCGAGCCGGCGGAACAGCACCGGGTGTGCCCAGGCCATGTTGCTGCCGGTGATGAACACGGTTTGCGCCAGGGCCAGGTCTTCGTAACAAGCCGGCGGCGCATCCGCACCCAGGCTGCCTTTGTAGCCGGCTACCGCGCTGCTCATGCACAGACGCGAGTTGGTGTCGACATTGTTGGTGCCAAGCAGGCCTTTGCCGAGTTTGTTGAAAACGTAATAGTCTTCGGTCAAAAGTTGGCCACTGAGGTACAGGCCGATGGCGTCGGGGCCGTCTTTGAGAGCGATCTGCGCGAGTTGGTGGCTGAGCTTGTCGAGCGCGTCGGTCCAGCTGACACGCTGCAGGGGCGCGCCACGGTGGGCGCGTTGCATCGGGTGCAGCGCGCGTACTTGAGCCTGAATGTGCGCGGCAGCTGTGAAGTGCAGGGTGCTGCCTTTGGTGCACAGCCGCCCGAAGTTGGCCGGGTGATCAGGGTCGCCACGCACGCCGGTGATCTGCTCGCCCTTGCTTTCGATGATGACGCCGCAGCCTACGCCGCAGTAGGGGCAGGTGGAGCGCGTTTCAGTCATCCATCACACCGCATGCAAACGGCAGGGTCCGGCCACGGGCGCAGTCAAATCCAAGGCCAAAGTCGCCAGCTCGGAAGTACTCAAAAACACCTCTCCACCCTCAAGCCGCACCGTAAACACGGGCGTGCGCCCTTCGTCAGGCACGCGGGCGCAGCCGTCGCTAAAGCCGATGGTCCAGTTGTGCAAGGGGCAGGCCACGCTTTGGCCAAAAACAATGCCCTGGCTCAATGGCCCGCCTTTGTGCGGACAGCGGTCCAGTAGCGCATGCACTTGATCGTCAGCCGTGCGGAACAAAGCCACCGGCATACCGCGCTCGCGGTTCACCCGCCGTGAGCCCAGAAGGGGAATGTCTTCAACGCGGCAAACCGCCATCCAATCGGTTCGCAATGCGGCCGTCATGCCGGCTCCTTGAGGGCGGGCGATGAACCCGATGCGTTGAGGGCCTGGAATTGGCGCAGATCAACCCGCGCCTTATCGAAGTCAAACCAGGGGTCGGGCTCGCCGTCCAGCGCAAATTGCAGCTCAGCCCACAAGGCTTTGCGGCCTTCGTGGTCGTCCAGGATCTTCTTCTTCACATAGTCCAGTCCCACGCGGCTGACGTAGTGCACGGTGCGCTCCAGGTACCAACCCTCTTTGCGGTAAAGCTGGCAGAAGGCGCCGGTGTACTCCAACACCTCTTCGGCCGTCTTGAGCTTGGTGAAGAAGTGCGCGACCTCGGTCTTGATGCCGCCGTTGCCAGCCACATACATCTCCCAGCCACTGTCCACGCCGATGATGCCGACGTCTTTGATGCCTGCTTCGGCGCAGTTGCGCGGGCAGCCGCTGACGGCGAACTTCACCTTGTGCGGCGCATACATGCGCCACATCGCACGCTCCAAGTCTTTGCCCATTTGCGTGGAGTCTTGGGTGCCCATGCGGCACCACTCACTACCCACGCAAGTCTTCACCGTGCGCAGCGCTTTGGCGTAGGCGTGGCCGCTGGGCATGCCAATGTCTTTCCAAACGGCCGGCAAGTCTTCTTTCTTCACGCCCAGCAGGTCGATGCGCTGGCCCCCGGTGACCTTCACGGTGGGAATCTTGTACTTGTCTACAGCATCGGCAATGCGGCGCAGTTCACTGGCCGTGGTTTCGCCGCCCCACATGCGCGGAATGACGCTGTAGGTGCCGTCTTTCTGGATGTTGGCGTGGCTGCGTTCGTTGATGTAGCGGCTTTGCGGGTCGTCTTGCGCCTCTTTGGGCCAGGTGCTGATGAGGTAGTAATTGACGGCTGGCCGGCAGCTTGAGCAACCGTTGGGCGCGCGCCAACCCAGCGTGCTGTAAACGCTGTCGATGGTGAGCAGCTTATGGTCGCGAATGGCGTCACGCGCCTCTTGGTGGCTGACATCCGTGCAGCCACACATCGCTTTTTTCTTCGGCGCAGCGGAATAGTCGCCACCCGCCGTGAACATGAGCAATTGCTCCACCAAGCCCGTGCAGGAGCCGCAACTGGCGCTGGCTTTGGTGTGCTTGCGCACCTCTTCCAGCGTGAACAGGCCTTTGTCTTTGATGGCCTTGCAGATGGTGCCTTTGGTGATGCCGTTGCATCCGCAGACCTCGTCGGTGTCGGCCATGGCGGCCGCTTTGTTGTGGCCCTGGTGGCCCACGTCGCCGATGTTGGACTCGCCGAACATCAACTTGTCGCGGATGTCGCTGATCTTGCGGCCGTCGCGGATCAGCTTGAAGTACCAACTGCCGTCCACGGTGTCACCATAGAGGCACGCACCGATGAGCTTGTCGTCCTTGAGCACCAGTTTTTTGTAGACCCCGCCATACGGGTCGCTCATCAAGATTTCTTCAGCGCCCTCACCGCCCATGAAATCACCTGCGCTGAAAAGATCGATGCCGGTGACCTTGAGCTTGGTGCTGGTCTGGCTGCCGGTGTAGCGGCCAATGCCAAATTCAGCCAGATGCGTGGCGCAGACTTTGCCTTGTTCGAACAGCGGCGCCACCAGACCGTAGGCGATGCCCCGGTGCGCTGCGCACTCGCCCACCGCGTAGATGCGCGGGTCGGTGATGGTTTGCAGCGTGTCACTGACCACCACGCCCCGGCTGCAATGCAGGCCTGCACCTTCAGCCAGCGCGACATTGGGCCGAATGCCGGCGGCCATGACCACCAGATCGGCCGGCACTTCGCTGCCATCCTTGAACTGCACCGCCGATACACGGCCTTGGGGCCCGGCAAGCAGGGCCTGGGTCTGAGCACCCATCAAGAAGCGGATGCCTCGTTGCTCCAGTGACTGCTGCAGCAAGCGGCCTGCTGTGTTGTCCAGCTGACGCTCCATCAACCACGGCATGATGTGCACCACCGTGACTTGCATGCCGCGTTTGAGTAGGCCATTGGCCGCTTCCAGCCCGAGCAAGCCGCCGCCGATGACCACCGCATGGGCATAGGTGGCGCTGGCGTCTATCATAGCCTGCGTATCGGCAATGTCGCGGTAGCCGATCACTCCCGGCAAATCTTTGCCCGGCACAGGCAGGATGAAGGGGCTGGAGCCCGTGGCCAGCAACAGGCGGTCGTAGGCCGCTTCGGTGCCATCGCTGGCCACCACTTTGCGCTTGACGCGGTCAATTGTCGCCACGGTTTTACCCGTGTGCAGGGTGATGCCGTTCTCGGTGTACCAAGTCAACGGGTTGAGGATGATCTCGTCAATCGTCTGCTCACCTGCCAGCACGGGTGACAACAGAATACGGTTGTAGTTGGGGTGCGGCTCGGCCCCGAAGATGGTGATGTCGTACAGATCGGGCGCGATCTTCAGCAGCTCTTCGATGGCACGCACGCCGGCCATGCCGTTGCCAACCACCACCAGCTTCTGACGCACTTCAGGCAGCTTGTCTCTTGGGGTCATCGTCGTTCTCCGTGCTGCGTGTAGGGCGCGTTCAGGCGGCCTGTGCTTCGACATGCGCTTGTTTGCTGTACAGAAACTCCAGCACCGACTCGCGCGCCTGCAAGTAGCTGGCGTCATGCGCCAACTCCAGGCGCTTGCGCGGCGCGGTACGCACCGAAGGCAAGGGCACGGTGAGCACCTCGCCGATGGTGGCGGCCGGACCATTGGTCATCATCACGATGCGGTCGCTCAAAAGCACGGCTTCGTCCACGTCGTGCGTCACCATCATCACGGTGGAGCCGGTGGCCTTGACGATCTTCATCAGCTCGTCCTGCAGCCGGGCGCGGGTCAATGCATCCAGCGCGCCGAAAGGCTCGTCCATCAACAGCATCTTGGGCTCCATGGCCAGCGCGCGTGCAATGCCCACGCGCTGCTTCATGCCGCCGCTGATTTCACCGGGTAGCTTGTCTTTGGCATGCGTCAAGCCCACCAGCTCCAGCGCGGCCAGTGAGCGCGCCTTGAGGTGTGCGCGGGACTCGCTGGCGCCAAACACCCGCTCCACAGCCAGGTGCACGTTGTCCGTGCAGGTCAGCCAGGGCAGCAGCGAGTGGTTCTGGAACACCACGCCGCGGTCCGGGCCCGGACCTTTCAGCTCGCGGTCGTCCAGCAGCAGCAAGCCCTGCGTTGGCACAGTCAGGCCCGCCACCAGATTCAGCAGGGTGCTCTTGCCGCAGCCGCTGTGCCCGATCAAGGCCACAAACTCGCCGGGCGCCACCTCGAGATTGATGTCCCGCAAGGCCACAAAGGGGCCGCGCTTGGTCGAGAACGTCATGCCGACGTCTTCGATCTTGAGCATGGGTCTGATGGTCATGATGAAGTTCCTTGGTGGTATCGGCGGGTCGTTTCGGCAGGTAGATCAGGCAGCTCAGGTCGCGCTGTACTCGAAGCGCTTGGCAAGCCCGAGCAAGGCCCACTCCAGCAGCAGGCCAACGATGCCGATCACGAAAATCGCAACGATGATGTGTGCGACGTTCAGGTTGTTCCACTCGTCCCACACCCAGAAGCCGATGCCCACGCCGCCGGTCAGCATTTCGGCGGCGACGATCACCAGCCAGGCCGTGCCCACGCTCAGGCGCACACCCGTCAGCAGGTAAGGCATCACAGCCGGCAGCAAGATGCGCGTGGCAATGCGCCATTCGCTCAAGTTCAGCACCCGCGCCACGTTCAAATAGTCTTGCGGCACCTTCTGCACACCCACGGCGGTATTGATGACCATGGGCCAGATCGAGCAGATAAATATGGTCCAGATGGCTGCCGGGTTGGCCGCCTTGAAGACCAGCAGGCCGATGGGCAGCCAGGCCAGCGGCGACACCGGCTTGAGCAGGCTGATGATGGGCGAGAACATCGCGTTCATCGTGGCAAAACGCCCGATGACAAAGCCCAGCGGGATGCCCACCAGTGCGGCCATGCCGAAGCCCAGCGCCACGCGCTCCAGCGAGTTCAGGATGTTCCAGCCAATGCCCTGGTCGTTGGGGCCGTTGCGGTAGAACGGGTTGGCAAAGAGCTTGACCGCCGCATCGAATGTGGCGCCCGGTGTGGGGAAGGAGCCGCCTTTCGTGGTGAGCAGCCCCCAAATGCCGACCAGCAGTGCCAAGCCGACCACGGGTGCCAGCACCCGGCCCGCGAGCCCTTTCCAATCCACCGGGTCACGCGCGGCAACGGCTTTCTGGCTTGGCGTGGACGCCACGACGCGCTTGGTGGTGGCGACGACCGTGGGTACCTCGGCCTTGCCTGCACGCAGGGCCGCTGCGGCATCACCCGGCGAATGAAAAACGGCGGAAACCATCTTGGGTTCTCCCATGACTTGTGGCGTTGGCTGGTGCGGTGACGGTGATCAGGCAGCGCCCATGCGCACCTTGAACCCGTCGGCGTACTTGGCCGGGTCTTTACCGTCCCAGGTGACGCCATCGATCATCTTGCTGGTGCGCATGTCGCTCTTGGGCAAGCTGACCTTGGCCTGCGCCGCCGCTTGCTTGTAGAGCTCGATCTGGTTGATCGACTGGGCCACCTTCAGGTAGTCCGGGTGCTCTTTCAATAAGCCCCAACGCTTGTGCTGCGTGAGGAACCACATGCCGTCGCTGAGGTACGGGTAGTTCACCGAACCATCATTGAAAAACTTCATGTGGTTGGGGTCGTCCCAGGTCTTGCCCATGCCGTTTTGGTAGCGGCCCAGGATGCGCTGGTTGATGGCGTCCACGCTGGTGTTGACGTAGGCCTTGTCGGCAATCGTCTCGGCCATCTTGTTTTTGTTCTGCAAGCCGCCGTCGATCCAGCGACCGGCCTCCAGGATGGCCGCCGTCACGGCACGGCAAGTGTTGGGGTACTTCTTGGCAAATTCGCCGGTCGTGCCCAGCACCTTCTCGGGATGGTCTTTCCACACGTCCTGCGTCGTGGCGGCGGTGATGCCAATGCCGTCAATGATGGCGCGGTGGTTCCAGGGTTCGCCCACGCAGAAGCCGTCCATATTGCCCACGCGCATGTTGGCCACCATCTGCGGCGGCGGCACGGTGATGACCTTGGCGTCCTTCATTGGGTTGATGCCGCCGGAAGCCAGCCAGTAATACAGCCACATGGCGTGGGTGCCTGTCGGAAAAGTCTGCGCGAAGGTGTATTCGCGCTTTTCGGCGGCCATCAGCTTGGCCAGGCTGGCCACATCGACCGCGCCCTTGTCAGCCAGCTTCTTGCTCAGCGTCAGGGCTTGGCCGTTATGGTTCAGGTTCATCAAGACAGCCATGTCTTTCTTGGGCCCGCTGACGCCCAGGTGCACGCCGTAGATCAAACCGTACAACACATGCGCCATGTCCAGCTCGCCATTGACCAGCTTGTCACGCACGCCAGCCCAAGAGGCTTCTTTGGTAGGAATGATCTTGACGCCGTACTTTTCGTCAAACTTGTTGACGGCCGCCATGACCACGGAAGCGCAGTCGGTCAATGGAATGAAGCCGATGCGAACTTCTTTTTTCTCTGGCGCGTCTGATCCTGCCGCCCACACGGCTGGCGTCTGACCGATGCCTGCGGCGCCGGCTGCAACGGCTGCGCCACCCTTGATGAAGCTCCTGCGCTCTTGACTCATCAAACCCTCGCGATCTGCTGACATGAATGACTCCTGCAACAAACAAAACAAGCAAAGAAAACAAACAACAAAAAAGGCGCCGCGATGACAACGCGCAGCCACTTCAGCCGAAGTGGGCACTGGTGCCATCGGACGCCTTTGCCCGATCAGATTCAGAACACACTGCGCCGTTGCAGCGTGCTTTGCCAGGTTGAACGCAGCTTCCGTGCCAGGCCTCCTGGCGCGAAAAATTCACGTTTGTGCACTGCAGCAGCGCATGGCGGCCCGATAAACGCACCGGCGCGGTGCAGCCGCTTCAGGCCTGTGCGGCCCCGCGACAGCGCCGTCGCACAACGGCGTCTTCGATGCGCGAGGGCTTAGGCCGGCGGCCGCAAGAGGCCGCGGGCGTCCACGATGCGTTGCGCCACGTCCACCAGCCGCTGGGCGCGGTCCATGGCCAGCTTGCGCAAGTGGCCATAGGCCGCTTCTTCGCTCAAGCCGATCTCATCCATCAGCAGACCCTTGGCACGGTCAATAAGCTTGCGCTCGGACAGCTTCAGCTGGGCATCGTGCAGTTGCGCGCGCAATGAACGCTCTTGCTCAAAGCGGGCAATCGCCACCTTCAACACCGGCGTCAGCCGCTGGGGCTGCAGGCCAGCGATGACGTAGGCACTGACGCCCGCGTTCAGCGCCTGCTGCATGGGAACTTCACTGTCGTCCTCACTGAAAACGACCACCGGCCTTGGGTGGCTTTGCGACAAAGTCGCCAGCCCCTCCAGCGTGTCGCGCGTGGGTGACTCAGCATCCACGATCACGACATCGGGTTGAAGCCGCTGCACGCAGTCGTGAATGGCCACTGCCGACTCCACCACTTCCACGACCGTGTGGCCGGCCGCCAACAATTCATCACGAATCAAGCCGATCCGGTGCGCGCCGTCGTCCACCAGCAGCACCCGCAGGCCGAAACGCTCCGCCTCTGGCGTGGTCTGGGCCGTGGCAAGCGAACCCACTCGCCCCGCCTTCTGTCGATTTCGCCCCTTGGATGATGCTGGTCCGCGCTCCATGCTGCATATGTCGCAAGTTTCAGGCCCGGCTAGGCCTGCCTGCAAAGGCCGAGTGAGGTATCGGTTCGCTCCTGGAGCTGAAGCTCCATCCGCTGCGAATGCAATTCAGCCCACGCCAACGACCACTCGTCGCAAGCCTGTGGCAGCCGCAGGGCCGAATTTCTACAGTGCAGCCATCGACAACACACCCCGAAAGACCGGCACCATGAACACCTCCACCACCCTCCAACGCTTCGGTTCATTCACCCTGGCGGTCGCGCTCACCCTGGGCATGCTGATGGGCGTTCAAAGCTTGGCCACCAGCGACCCGACGCCCGCTCAACTGGCACGTGCTGCGGCGGCGGCTTCGGCTGCGTCCTGAGCCTCGGGCGCGATGCCTGTTGGCCTTCACCCCAACTGCGCTTGCAACCCCCGCCGCGCTTCGGCTTCGTCCATCGCCATGCGTTGCGCCCAGTCGACCAGTTGGTCGTCGCCGATACGGCCCACGTTGAAGTAAGTCGCTTCGGGATGCGCCAGGTAAAAGCCGCTGACGCTGGCAGCCGGGGTCATGGCCATCGATTCGGTCAGGCCCATGCCGATGTCGCTGGCCTGTAGAGCGTCGAACATTGCGGCTTTGACGCGGTGGTCCGGGCACGCCGGATAGCCCGGCGCGGGGCGGATGCCGCGGTACTTTTCGGCAATCAAGTCTTCATTGGCCAGCGCTTCTTCGGGCGCGTAGCCCCACAGCTCTTTGCGCACGCGCTGGTGCAAGCGCTCTGCAAAGGCTTCGGCCAAGCGGTCGGCCAGGGCCTTGAACATGATGGCGGAGTAGTCGTCGTGGTCGTCGATGAATTGTTTTTCCTTCTTCTCGACGCCGATGCCGGCTGTCACCGCGAACAAGCCGATGTAGTCGGCTTTCTCACCTTTGGGCGCGATGAAGTCAGCCAAGCTGCGGTTGGGCCGCTTGACGCCGTCGACCACCGGGCGCTCGGCCTGCAGGCGCAGTGGGCTCCAGCGCAGCAGCACCCGCTCACGCGTTTCGTCGGCGTAGACCTCGATCGTGTCATCGCCCACCGTGTTGGCGGGCAGCAGCGCCAGCACCCCGTTGGCCTGTAACCAGCGGCCTTCAACCAGGCGGTGGAGCATGCGCTTGCCGTCGCTGAAAACCCGCGTGGCTTCGTGACCCACGACGTCGTCGCGCAGGATGTCAGGGAACTTGCCGGCCAAGTCCCAGGTCTGGAAAAACGGCGCCCAGTCGATGCATGAGGCGAGTTCGCTCAAATCGAAATTGCGAAACACACGGCGGCCAATGAAGCTGGGCTTGGGTGGCGCGTAGCCTGCCCAGGCGATGGGCGTTTTGTTGGCGCGGGCCTGCGCCAAGGTGACCAGCGGTGTGACCCTCTTGTTGGCGTGCTGTTCGCGCACACGGGCGTACTCGGCGTTCAAGCCGTCGATGTAGGCCGAAGCCCGCGCGTCGCTGAGCAATTCGCTGCACACGCTCACGCTGCGCGAGGCGTCGGGCACATACACGACCGGGCCTTCGTAGTGCGGCGAAATCTTGACCGCCGTGTGCACGCGGCTGGTGGTGGCGCCGCCGATCAGCAGCGGAATTTTCTTGATGCGGAACCAGTCGTCGCGCTGCATTTCCGCAGCCACGTGCTGCATTTCTTCCAGGC
This sequence comes from Rubrivivax sp., assembly GCA_965249635.1. Taxonomy (GTDB): domain Bacteria; phylum Pseudomonadota; class Gammaproteobacteria; order Burkholderiales; family Burkholderiaceae_C; genus Rubrivivax. The sequence continues at coordinate 3,998,320 of OZ252249.1, forward strand.
TGGGCGTGATCAAGCCGCTCAGGCCAATGATGTCAGCGCCCTCCACCCGCGCCTTGGCCAGGATGTCCTGGCAGGGCACCATCACGCCCATGTTCACCACTTCAAAGTTGTTGCACTGAAGCACCACCGTGACGATGTTCTTGCCGATGTCGTGCACGTCGCCTTTGACGGTGGCGATGACGATCTTGCCTTTGGGTTTGGCTTCGCCGCCGGCATCGACCAGCGCCTTCTTTTCAGCCTCGATGTAGGGCAGCAGGTGCGCCACCGCCTGCTTCATCACGCGCGCACTTTTCACCACCTGGGGCAAAAACATCTTGCCGGCGCCAAACAAGTCGCCCACCACGTTCATGCCCGTCATCAAGGGGCCTTCAATCACATGCAGCGGGCGCCCACCTTTTGCCTGAACTTCGAGCCAGACTTCTTCGGTGTCTTGCGTGATGAATTCGTTGATGCCGTGCACCAGCGCGTGCGACAGCCGCTCGCCTACCGGCAGCGCGCGCCAGGCCAGGCGGGCGCTGTCGTCCTTGGCCGCGCCTTTGGCGGTTTCAGCCACTTCGATCAAACGTTCGGCAGCATCAGGTCGGCGGTTCAGCACCACGTCTTCCACGCGCTCGCGCAGCGTGGGCTCGATGTCGTCATACACACCCACCATGCCGGCGTTGACGATGCCCATGTCCATGCCGGCCTTGATGGCGTGGTACAGAAAAACCGTGTGGATGGCTTCGCGCACCGGCTCGTTGCCACGGAAGCTGAAACTCACGTTGGACACGCCGCCAGACACCTTGGCACCCGGCAAGTGCTGCTTGATCCAGCGCGTGGCATTGATGAAGTCCACTGCGTAATTGGCGTGTTCTTCAATGCCGGTGGCAATGGCAAAGATGTTGGGGTCGAAGATGATGTCTTCCGGCGGGAAACCCACCTCGTCCACCAGCATGCGGTAAGCGCGCTCGCAGATCTGCGTCTTGCGAGCAAAGGTGTCGGCCTGTCCCTGCTCATCAAAGGCCATGACCACGGCCGCCGCCCCATAACGCCTGACCAGCTTGGCTTGGTGTTTGAAGGCCGCTTCGCCTTCTTTGAGTGATATCGAGTTGACGATGCCCTTGCCCTGAATGCACTTCAGGCCAGCCTCGATGACGTCCCACTTGGAGCTGTCGATCATGATCGGCACGCGCGCGATCTCGGGTTCGCCGGCGATGAGGTTCAAAAAGCGAACCATGGCGGCCTTGCTGTCCAGCATGGCTTCGTCCATGTTGATGTCGATGATCTGCGCGCCGTTTTCCACTTGCTGACGCGCCACGGCCAGGGCCTGCTCAAAGTCGCCGTTCAGGATCATCCGGGCGAAGGCTTTGGAGCCCGTCACATTGGTGCGCTCGCCCACGTTGATGAACAGCGCGCCGGCGTCAACGGTCATCGGCTCCAGGCCCGCCAGGCGCATGGGCGGCGCGGCCTGAGCAGGGGCGCCACCTTCGGGGTCGAGATCTGAATCGGGAAAAGCGGTCTGGGTATTCATGCTCATTCACTGAAAGGTCAGTGGATGAGCGCCGTTGGGGGCCGTGGCGGCAAACATGCCTGCCCGGCGTTCCGAGCCTGGTGGCTGCTGGCCTTGTGAAAGGGCCGCGCCATCGCAACGCTCCTCGGAAACAGGCTCGATTCTACGGAACCCGCGCCCGGGCGCGCATCCCACGAACCTGCAGCTCTACCGGCTGTGGGAGGTCAGGCGCGACAAAGGCGTTGCGGTGCTGACACCCGGCGCGGTTCGCGACAGCTCGCTGCCGGGCGCCGCACCGGACGCAACGCCGGCCAGCAGGCTGGTAGCCACCGGCTGACCCCATGCATCAGTGGAGCCTCGCCGCATGGCCACACCAACCGCCAGGATATCGATAACCAGCAGGTGGAGGATGCGACTGATCATGGGGACATGCGTGGCCACGTCCTCGATGTCATCCACAACCAGGGCCACATCGGCTTTGCCGGCAAGTGGCGAATGGCCCGGCGCGATCGCGACGACGGCGGCGCCTTGGGCGCGTGCAGCGTCAGCAACCTCAAGCAGTTCATCGATGCGGCCGCTGCTGCTGATGACCACGGCCACATCGCCCGGGCGCAGCACCTTGGCTGACAGCGTCATCAGCCGCGGGTCGGTATAACTGGCGCTGGCTACACCGAAGCGCAGGAACTTGAATTGCGCATCGTCTGCAACAACACGGTAATGCCCGACCGCATGGAAATCGATACGTTGCGCGGTAGACAACAGGTCGATGGCGCGGTCGATGGTGTCGCGGTTCAGGTGATCGCGCACCTGCAGAATGGCCGCCGCCGTGTTACCCAACACCTTTTCGCCCAGCTCCAGCATGGTGTCTTCGCCCGTCACCTGCGTGTGAGTGATGGGGATGGTGCCCGTGAGGCCCGATGCCAAGCGCAGCTTGAAGTCCGAAAGGCCCTCGCAACCCAGCGTGCGGCAAAAGCGGATCACCGTGGGCTGGCTGACGTCGGCTGCCTTGGCAATGGTGGCGATAGGCTCGTTCAGCGCCGAGCGCGGGTGCGCCAACACGTAGTCGGCCACACGCGTCTCGGCCGGCGACAGGCTGGGCCGTGCGCGCTGAATCTGCTGCAGGATGGCCGAGCCGCCCGTCGCTTCCAGGCCCTTGAGCTGCCCGGCCAGGATGGCGGAAACACCCATGAAGGTGGCGTGCTCGGCCGTGACCACGTAAGTGGGGATGGCCTTGACATAGTCACTGAAGCGGCCCTTGTCCTCAAAGCGCGCGCGGAAGGGGCTGCGGTCGAAGTAGTCGCCCAAGCGCGGCACGATGCCGCCGCCAATGAAGATGCCGCCCAGCGCGCCCAGGGTCACTGCCAGGTTGGCCGCAGCCGTCCCCAGCATCGAGCAGAAGGCGTCCAGGGTCTCTGCGCACAGGGCGTCCTGGCCAGCCAAACCCAAACGCGTGATTTCAGGTGCCGGCAACGCGGGCACTGCCCAGCCATCACGCACGCACAAGGCCCGGTAGATCAGCTCCAGCCCGGGGCCCGAGAGCAGACGCTCGAAGGAGACATGCGTGAATTGTTGCTGGGCGTAGGCCAGGATGTGCTGTTCGCGCGCGTCGCGCGGGGCGAAGCTGGTGTGGCCGCCTTCAGTGCCCAGCGCCACCCAGCCGTCACCTGCCGGGATCAGGCCGGACACACCCAGCCCGGTGCCGGCCCCCAGCAGGCCCACCACGCTGTGCCCGCGCGGAGCCCCTGCACCGACCTGGCGGCGTTCTCCAGGAGACAGCCGCGGCAAGGCCATGGCCAATGCCGTGAAGTCGTTGACCACCACCAATGTTTCCAGTTCGAGCCGCTCGCGCATCTGCTCAATGGAAAACTGCCAGTGGTAATTGGTCATGCGCACCTTGTCGCCTTCGACCGGGTTGGCGATGGCAATGGCCGCGTGGCGGATGCGCTCAGACGGCAGCGTGGCCATGAATGCCTTCACTGCCGCGTGAAAATCCTCATGCTCTGCGCAGCGCAACACGGCGAGGTGTTCAAAGCGGCCGCTGGCGGTTTCCACCGCAAATCGCGCATAAGTGCCGCCGATGTCGGCAATGAGCCTGGGGCTGTCAAATGAGTTCATTCGTCTCCTGCCAAGCTGAACGCCCGTAGCTTCACTACAGTTACCCCAAGTTTGCCGCTTGTGCGGTCAACTGCTCTTGCCTGATCATTGTAGTTTTGCTACCTTGGCGCGCTTTGTGCATGCAGTTGACTTCCTGCTGCGATAAGTTCTCGAGGGACCATGAATGTTTTGACGGAAGGCTGCGCGGCTCCACAGGCAGCAAACGGCGCCGCACGCGGGATGCCCTGGCTGCTTGCCGACATTGGTGGTACCAACGCCCGCTTCGGTATTCTGGAGTCAGCTAACGGCGCCATTGCGCATGTGCAGACCCTGCCGGTCGCCGGTTATGCAGGCCCGGCCGAAGCGGCGGCGGCTTACTTTGAGCTCGTGCGCGCGCAGCGGGGGCTAGGCGCACCCAAGGTCAGGCGCGCCGCCATCGCGGTGGCCACGGCCGTCAACGGCGACAGCATTGCCTTGACCAACAGCCCTTGGCGCTTTTCTAAGCTTGCGCTGCAGGGCCAGCTCGGCGTGGAGCGCCTGCTGGCGCTCAATGATTTCGAGGCCCTGGCGCTGTCTCTGCCCAAACTCACCCCTGCACAGACACGGCCGATTGGGCCACATATGCTGGTGGCCCAGGCTGCTATGGCTGTCATTGGCCCCGGCACAGGTTTGGGCGTGGGCGGTGTGGTGCCGGCAGCGCATGGGTGGGTGGCGCTGCCCGGCGAGGGCGGACATGCCACGCTGGCGCCGCTGGATGACTTTGAGAGCGAGCTGCTGCGCCATGTTCGCCGCGAGCACCCCCACGTCTCAGCAGAGCGCCTGCTGTCTGGTATTGGCTTGCCCACCTTGCATGGCGCGGTGGCGGCGGTGATGGCGCGACCAAGCACCGCACTGACCGCCGAGGAAATCGTAGAACGCGGCACCTTGGGCATGGATGCGGTGTGCAGCCAGACGGTGGACACCTTCTGCGCGCTGCTCGGTGGTTTTGCAGGCAATGTGGCCTTGTCGCTTGGGGCGCGAGGCGGCATCTACGTGGGCGGTGGCATCGTGCCGCGGTTTGGTGAACGCTTTTTCAATTCGAAGTTCCGCGAACGTTTTGAAGCCAAAGGGCGTGCACAGGCCTATCTGGCCGGCATTCCGACCACACTGATCACCGACACGCTGGCAGCGCTCACTGGCGCGGCGTTCGCTCTGGAGCAGTTGGAGGCCTGAGCAGGCGCAAGCGGCGGTGCGAAGCCCGCGCATGCGGAACCCAGCCTTGCCGTGCCCAGCGGCGCCACATCAGCAAACCGCGCAACCACTCGTCAGCCGCGTAGGCGATCCAAACGCCCGTCAGTCCCCAACCCAAGACAACGCCCAGCAGCCAGCTACCGCCAGCCAGCACGAGCAGCATCGAGCCGGCACCCACCAACACCGGGTACTGTGCGTCGCCCGTGGCGCGCAGCGCATTGATGACCACCAGGTTGAAGGTGCGACCAGGCTCGAGCAAGACCGTCCACCACAGCAGCGATGCACCCGCAGCAACGATGCCGACATCGCGGGTGAATCGACTCATGATCCAGGGTCCAGCCAATGCGGCCGCCAGCGCTGCCACTAGGCTGACGACCAGGCCCAGGGCCAGCGCGCGCTGCACGAGGCGATGGGCCTGGTGCAGCCGGCCAGCGCCCACGAGATGGCCGACAACAATCTCCACCGACAAGCCCATCGCCAACCCGAACAAGAGCACCACGTAGGACACCTGCAGCGCGTAGGCTTGCGTGGCCAGCTGTCCAGCGCCGAGCTGGGCCGCGGCCGCCACGCTGACCAGAAAGGCCAGGCGCCAGGCGATGTTCTCGGCTGCACCCGGCAGCCCAATGTGCAGCACCGGCCCCAGCGTGCCTCGTGGCAAATGCCACCAGTCAAAGGCCCTGGGCCGCAATTTCAGACGCGAACGCCAAAACACGAGGTGCAACACGAGGCCCAGAAAACGGCCCGTCGCCAGGGCTACGGCATAACCCAACAGGCCCCAGCGCGGCATCAGCAGCAAGGCGCCTGCCAGCAGCGCCAAATGCATGGCCACGATCACCGCCAAGGTCTCGCGGATCTTCAGGTGGGCACGCATGACGCTGGCCATCGTGGCGTTCCAGGCATCCAACAGCAGCGCGGGCGCCAGCGCCATCAAGAAGGGAGTCGCAAGGTCCATCAGTTCGCCGGGCGTATTCAGCGCACGCAGCAGCAGCGGCGCGCCCAGCAACGCAGCCATTCCTGTGGCCGCACCAACCCAGGTGCTAGCACCCAGCGACGCCAGAGCAACCGCATCGGCCGCTTCGCGCCGACCACCGCCCAGGCTCTGCGCCACCACAACACTGATGCCTGCCCCCACGATGCGAAAAATGACAAACAGCATCGCCAACACGTGGTGCGCCATGGCGTAAGCGGCGCCATCGGCGTCACTCAGCCGGGCGGCCAGCCACGTGCCGATGGTTCCAACGCCGACACCCAACACCAGCTCGAAGAGCATGGGCGCAGCGATAGGCAGCAGTTGCGGCGCCGATGGCAGCCCCGTGGTCTCGCGGCGCGGTGCAACATCACCCTCTCGGGACATCAAGGCACCCGGATCACTATGCTGTCGTCCATCACCCGCAGGCCTGTAGCAGGGTCGCCACCACCCACCGTGTGTGCCTGCGGCTGCGCGGCCAGCGCCCGATAGCCACCGTCGTAGTCCCAGGTTGTCACATAAATTCGGGCGCCAGACAAGGAGCTCAACTGCCCCAGTGCGGCGGCTGGCAGCATCAGGCTGATGGTTGGGGAGTCGCGCTCGACACGCAATCGAGCAGCCGGCGTGGTGGGTGTTCCCTCGCTATTGGCACTGGCACCTTCGGCCGCGAACAAGGCGTTCGACCAACCATGGACCCGCAGACGCCGATGCCAGCGCATGCCCGCCGGCAGTGGTCCGTTTTGCTGGGGCATGAGCGCGGAACCCGGCTCAGCTTGCCCGGGCAGCTCTACAAAGATGGTCAAGGCCAGATGGTCAAAGTCGTTGGGAGGGTTCCAAGTTCGCGACAGCCCCGCCATATCCAGATCCAGCCGCATAGCGCCGCCTGAAGTGGAAACGCGCACCCGCCGTAGGTCCATGGTGCGGGCGCGGGCGTAGCTGGCTTCGGTAGGGTATCGGTACAGGCCCTGCGGCCCCTGGTCATCACCAGCCGGGTCCTCCACGTCCGCCACCAATTGCCACCGCCGCTGCACCACGAAGGACGCTGTTTCGGAAATGGCTGCGCTCTGCGGTTCCCAAACGACAAGTGTGTGGCGCAGCTTGGGGTCTACCAGCGCTGAGGTATCGACCCGCGCACTCCAGCGGCCTTCCGCGTTGGCCAGAACGTTCAACGCGGTGTTCAAGTTGCCGTCGATCACCAGTTGGACCGCAGCACCGGGCGCCGCGCGCCCTGTAGCTTCAAAGTTGTCGCTCACGCGATCGGGGACATCATCCAACTGCAGCGCTGGTGCTGCCACTGATGGTGTTGCCCGCGGTTCACCCATCTGCCCATCAGTGGCCTGGGCTTGCCAAACCCAGCCTGAGCGCGCCGGCATCGGCCGGGAGACAAGGCCGCCCGCACCGACCAGCACATCTTCAGGTTCACCGCTTACGGAGAACAAGCCGCGCAGCCGCGCACCCGTCGGCAGTCCGGTGGGCAGTTTGTCCAGCAGCACCTCGTGGTCCGCAGAGTTCATCACCACCCAAGTGTCGGGTTGCCCCGCCAAGCGCATGCGCCAGGCCAGCACGCCAGGCCCACTTTCCGACTTTGCCAAGACCTGCGGTTCGCCACGCGTCAAGGCGCGCTGGCTGCGCCGCAGTTGGCTGAGCGCGGCGATGGCACGGTACAGCGGCGCCCGGGTGTCAAAACGATCGCGGCCGCCCGAGCCCAGGCCCGAAGCGAACATTGCAGCACGGGGTTCGGTAAACCCTTGCTCGGTGCCGTAGTAGATGACCGGAATGCCCGGCAAGGTAAAGATGGCCAACAGGCTTTGGCGCAGCGCTTCCTCACTGCCGCCGGCCAGAAATCGATCCACATCGTGGTTGTCCACGAAGGTGGGCATCAGATGCGGGCGGGCATGGATGGCCATGGCCCGCTCGATGCGCCACGCCAAATCGGCCGTGGGCTGACCCCGCGCAAAAACATCCTGCAGGCTGCCATAAAGCGGAAAGTTGAGCATGCCAGGTACGACCGGGCGGCCCCTTGCATCGGTCATGTACCGCTCGATCTTGCGGGCCTGCGTGTCTTCTCCTGGCCTGTCGATGCCGAAGCCTTCGCCAAAGATCAGAAAGTTGTTACGGCCTGTCCGGCGCGCAGCCTCCAGAAGACCCGGCGCGCGCTGGTCCTTTGAATGGAGGATGTCGGCGACATCTTGTGGCGGAACATAGAAAAGGGTGTCCACACGGAAGGCATCCACGCCAGCCTCGCGAATCCAGAACCCGTAGGCGTCCCGCAGCGCACGACGAACACGCGGGTTCTCCGTGGCCAGGTCATCCAGCCCAGACATCTGGAAACGGGCCTCTTGCTGCGCGTCGTTGAAGTCAGCCACATCGGGCGTCCAGTGGTAGATGCCTGCGGCGCGATCTGGCGCGCGGCGCGGGTCGTTCAAGTTGAAAGGCACTTGGCGCGGCCGCGCGGAGGGTCGAAGACCGGGAACGGGTTCATAAAAACGGGCAGGGTCGCGAGTGTCCCAGCCACCCTGGTAGCGAAAGAAGTTGCCTGTGTGGTTCAACACGATGTCCTGCACCAGGTACATACCGCGACCATGGAGCCCCCGCGACAGTGCCCGCAGGTCCTCCAAGGTGCCCAGGTGGCGGTCAACCTGCTTGAAGTGTTCGGCCCAGTAGCCGTGGTAACCCGTGTGCCCGCCAGAGCCCTCCAGCCATTGGTTAGCCACTGGGGGCGTGATCCACACCGCCGTGGCGCCGAGCCCCTGGATGTAGTCCAGACGCTGCCGCACGCCGCGCAGATCACCGCCGTTGTAGTGTGACGCGCGCTTCGGGTCGTACTCGCCAGCGCCTTGGTCATTGTTGCGGGGGTCGCCATCAGCAAAGCGGTCGGTCACCAGAAAGTAGATGACCTGGTCGCGCCAATCGGGTGAGGGCACATGCAAAGTGCCGCCAGGCCCTGCGTACACAGCAGCGCAGGTGGTCAAGAAGCAAAGGCTCAATCCCACCGCAAACGGCACGCCGACCCGTGCGTCGGCAATACGATTCCCAGGGTTGTTTTGCATGATCAAGTCGCTCAAAGAGCTTGTAGTTCTACTACATGATGGATCCGATTGGCGCCAGAAGGTCTGGTAGGTACGAGCGTCAAACAGACCATTTCAGCCCATATTTCAGCCAAATTCGGTGTGTGGTGCTGCTTTTTTGCAACGAGACCTAGGGTTTGCCCAAACTCGCGCAGAAAGCTAGTTTTGGTACAAATGTGCAGCAATACGGCGCCAGGCCCCCGACAGGTCTTAGGCGTGCGCACCGAATTCATTCATCCATACCCTTGAGGAGACACACCTTGACAAAGACAGGCTCCCGCGCTGCACCGCAGCGTCTTGGCGGCTCACACACGGCCGTCGCCGCCGCTATTTTGATGCTGGGCTCTGGCGCCGTGCTGGCCCAGCAGACCCCGGCGCCGGCGCAATCCGTCACCGTCACAGGTATCCGCAAGTCCATTGAAGATGCGATCGCCGTCAAGAAAAACGCTGACGGCATCGTGGAAGCGATTTCGGCCGAAGACATTGGCAAGCTGCCTGACGCCAGCGTGGCCGAGTCCATCTCGCGCCTGCCCGGCATTGCCATGCAGCGCAGCTCGGTCACCGGCAAGGCGCAAGACATCAGCGTGCGCGGCATGTCGCCCGATTTCAACGGCGGCACGTTGAACGGTCGCGAACAAGCCTCTACCGGCGGTAGCCGTGGCGTGCAGTTCGACCAGTTTCCAGCGGAGCTGATGACCGGCATTGTGGTGCACAAGACAGCCGAAGCATCCTTGCTGAACCAAGGCTTGTCGTCCACCATCAACATGCAAACGGCGCGGCCGCTGAATTTCCAGGGCCGCAATGTGGTGGTCACGCTGCGCGGCGAAAAAGCCGGCAAGGCCGAAAGCCTGCCGGGCTTCCGCAGCGGCGATGGCGACCGCGAGTCCATTTCCTACATCGACCAATTTGCTGACCGCAAACTCGGGGTGGTGCTGGGCCTTGTGCGCCACCGCCAAAAGGGCTCCACGCAGCCTGACATGGCCACCTGGGGTGGCTGGACAACCGACACCCCCTTCGGCAACGCCATCGCTTGCGACCAACCGGGTGCGACCTGCGTCAAAACCCCAGGCGGCTTCACCTCGCGCATCAACAACACCGACGAACGCCGCGAGGCCGCTGTGGCCACGCTGCAGTACAAGCCGCACAAGGACTTCGAAACCTCGCTTGACGTCCTGTGGTCCAAAGGCAAATTCACGCTCGACCGTCTGGGCCTGGAAGGGCCTGTGGGCGGTCTGTCGGCTGGCCCCAACGACGCGGGCGGGCGCTTGATCAACGCCACGGTGGTGAATGGTGTGGCCACCTCGGGCACCTTCGACAACTGGAAGGGCGTGATCAACAACCACTTCAACGACTACACCGACGAGTTGAAGTCCTTTGGTTGGAACCTGAAAGGCAAAGTGGCAGGCTGGACGCTGGACGGCGATCTGTCGCAGTCTGAAAACAGCCGCAAGCTGGTTCGCTACGAAACCACACTGGGCCTACCGGGTAACACGGCCGTCGCCGGCGACACCATCAGCTACAGCGGCTTTGACGGCAGCAACCACACGCAGGTGCAATACACCAGCGGCTTGAACTACGCCGACCCGAACCTCATCAAGCTGACAGACGTACAAGGCTGGGCCGGCGCCACGGGCGTGCAGGACGGCTACTACGCCACGCCGGTTTACAAAGACAAGGTCAAAGCCCTGCGCTTTGGCGGCCAACGCGACGTGAGCTTTGGCTGGGTCAGCCGCATCGGTGCCGGCGTGAACTACACCGAGCGCACCAAGAGCAAAGACACCAGCGAAGGCGCTTTGGTGCTGCCCGCAGCAGTGGACACCGCCGGCAACGTGGTCAACCGCTTGGCAGCGGCCGACGTACCCAACGGCTTTACTGGCTACGGCGGCACCACCGGCATCCCCACGCTGCAGTGGAACCCGCGCGGCTCACTGGGCTCGATCTACCGCCTGGATACCTGGACAGACCAAGGCATCTTGTCCAAAAACTGGGGCGTCTCTGAAAAAGTCAGCACCGGCTTTGTGAAGGGCGACCTGGACGCCGAGCTGGGTGGTGTGGGCGTCAAGGGCAATGTTGGCGTGCAACTGGTGCGTACGCAGGTCAGCGCCACAGGCTTCTTGAGTGACGCGGCGTCTTGCGCCAACCACGACTGCGTAGCGACGGCCACGGGCGCCAGCAACAGCTACAACGATGTGCTGCCCAGCCTGAATCTGGCCGGCGACTTGGGTGGCGGCAATGTGCTGCGCTTCGGCGTCGGCAAGGTGCTGTCACGTCCTGCCATGGAGGACCTGCGCGCCGGCATCGAAGCCAGCTATGGCAACTCCAACGGCGTGTCACGCTGGTCGGGCACTGCGGGCAACCCAGCCCTCAAGCCCTTCCGCGCCACGGCACTTGACCTGTCCTACGAGAAGTACTTTGGCAACAAAGGCTACTTCAGCGTGGCTGGCTTCTACAAGGACCTGAGCTCGTACATCCTGAAGGTCTCGTCGCCGTACAACTACGCGGGCCTGGTCAACACCGGCACCAATGCGCTGACGGCCAACGACTTCATCGTCACACCCGTCAATGGCAGCGGCGGCCGCATCAGCGGCATCGAGCTGGCCGTGAACGTGCCTTTGTCGATGTTGACCCCGGCGCTGGACGGCTTTGGCGTGATGATCAACCACTCCGACACCGACAGCTCGCTGGACCTCAGCACCGCAGGCTTCAACACCGCCAATATCGGTACCTCGTCGATCCCGCTGCCGGGCCTGTCGCGCCGTGTCACCAACGTGCGGGCTTATTACGAGAAGGCCGGCTTCCAAGTGGGTTTGGCTGCGCGCCAGCGTTCAGCCTTCCTGGGCACGATCTCCGACTTTCAGGACAACAACCAGCTGGTGTTCATCAAGGGCGAAACCACGGTGGACGCACAAGTCGGCTACAGCTTCCAGTCGGGTCCGGCCAAGGGCTTGGAGCTGCTGCTGCAAGGTGTCAACCTCACCAATGCGGCCTACATCGAACAGAACCCGTCCAACAACTCCGAAACCGTGCGCAAGAAATTCGGCACGGTGTGGAGCCTGATGGCCAAGTACAAGTTCTGAGCGGCTGGTCCCGTACGCCCATCGCGCGAGCGCGGTGGGCCTGAGCTGATAAAACGGGAATCTTGCGGTTCCCGTTTTCACTTTTGCCGGCCCCGGCCCTGACGCCATGACATCAACAAGCGACGCCAATGTCCACCAAGGCCCTTTGCAATCCATCGTCATAGTGGGCGGCGGCACTGCGGGCTGGATGAGCGCCACCGCGCTGGCCACCGTGCTCAAGCAGCGCTACCGCATCACTTTGGTGGAATCCGATGAGATCGGCATCGTCGGCGTTGGCGAGGCCACGATCCCGATGATCCAGTTGTTCAACAAGATCGCTGGTATCGACGAGGCCGATTTCATTCGCGCCACGCAAGGCACGTTCAAACTGGGCATCGAATTCGTCAACTGGGGGCGTCTGGGTGACCGCTACATGCACGGCTTCGGCCGTGTGGGGCAGGACTTGTGGACCGTGCCTTTCCACCAGTACTGGCAAAAAATGCGCCGCTTGGGCCGCGCTGCGCGGCTGGAGGCTTTCTCCATCACCCGCATGGCATCCAAGGCGGGTCGGTTCATGCCACCGCGCACCGATCTGCCCAATTCACCGCTGGGCGAGATCGCCTACGCCTACCACTTCGATGCCGGGCTGTATGCGCGCCACCTCAGCTCACTGGCGCAGCAGCGCGGTGTGCGCCGGATTGAAGGGCGCATCACACGGGTGCACCAAACCCAGGCCGTCGGCCGGGAAGGGCACGTCACAGCGGTGGAACTGGCCTCGGGCCAGCGCGTGGAAGGTGATCTGTTCATCGATTGCTCCGGGTTTCGCGGTCTGCTGATCGAAGAAGCCTTGAAAACCGGCTACGAGGACTGGTCGCACTGGCTGCCCTGCGACAGGGCGCTGGCTGTGCCCTGCGAGTCGGTCCCTCAAATCACGCCCTACACACGGTCCACGGCGCACCGCGCCGGTTGGCAGTGGCGCATTCCCTTGCAGCACCGCACCGGCAATGGTCACGTGTACTGCAGCCGCCATGTCAGCGACGACGAAGCGGCGGCCACGCTCTTGGCACACCTGGACGGCAAGCCCCTGGCCGACCCTCGACCCATTCGTTTCACAACCGGCATGCGCAAGAAGGCCTGGAACCGCAATGTGGTGGCGGTCGGCCTGTCCGGCGGCTTTCTCGAGCCCTTGGAATCCACCAGCATCCACCTCATCCAGGCGACCATCCAGCAGCTCATCGACTTCTTCCCCAGCGCAGAGTTTCGGCAGTCGGACATCGACGACTTCAACGCGCGCTCGCGTTTTCAGTTCGAGCGCATTCGTGACTTCATCATCCTGCACTACCACCTCAACCAACGCCAAGATTCAGACTTCTGGAAGGCATGCGCAAGCATGGAGGTGCCGGCCGCGCTGCAGGAAAAGATGGCCTTGTTCCGCTCCAGTGGGCGGCTGTCACGGTTCAACAACGAACTCTTCACCGAAGTGGCCTGGCTGCAGGTCATGGAAGGGCAAAACCTGGTGCCCGAGAGCTACCACCCGCTGGCCGATCTGGTCGACGACAAGGAAACGGCGGCCTACCTGGACGGTGTGAGCAGCGTGATTGCCAAGTGCGTCGACACCATGCCTTCGCACGAGGCGTACATCGCCAAACACTGCGCTGCGCTGCGACCCAAGCTGCAGTAGTGGGCCGCGAATGGGCCGCGTCGCATCACACCCCATGTCGAATCGTCGGCGCGCACTTCTGGTCGCTTCAGCCGCTTCAGTGGCTTCGCCCGCCACGCTGCTCAAGCCAGCGCCGGCTGCGGCACATACGGCCTCGGCGTCCCGGCGACACGGACCATTGGTCGTCTGGTTCACGGTTGAAGGTGCGAAAGCGCTGCGCGCCATTGGCGAGCGTTTCACGTCCGAGACCGGCGTGGAGGTCATCGTCGAGACGCCTGATGAGGGCCCGCAGAAATACCAGCAGGCCTCTGGCGCCGGCAAGGGTCCGGACCTGTATATCTACGCGCATGACCGCATCGGCGAGTGGATTGCCGGTGGCTTGATCCAGCCGGTGACGCCGTCCAAAGCCCTTCTGGACGACATCGATCCTCTGGCTTGGCGCGGCTTCAGCCAGGGTGGGCGCTTCTGGGGCTATCCGTACGCCGTCGAGGCGGTCACTCTGGTCTACAACCGCGCCTTGATCAGTGAGCCGCCCCGCGATTTCGCCGATCTCTTTGCGCTGGACCGCCGACTACAGGCTCGGGGGCAGCGCGCCATCTTGTGGGACTACACGAACAATTACTTCACCTGGCCACTGCTGGCCGCCCATGGCGGCTACGCCTTTCGTCAACGCGCCGACGGCAGCTTCGACCCGCGCGACACCGGCGTTGCACAGGCCGGTGCTTTGGTCGGTGCAGAGCTGCTGGAGCGCTTGTTCCGTGAAGGCTTGATGCCCGTAGGCAGCGGCTACCCGGACATGGAAGCCGCCATGGCGCAAGGGCGCGTGGCCATGATGATCAACGGGCCTTGGTCTTGGCTGAACCTGCAACGCGTTGGGCTTGACTTCGGTGTCGCGAAGATCCCAGCTGTGGCAGGCAAGCCCGCTGCGCCCTTTGTCGGCGTCAAAGGCGTGATGATCAACCGCTCGTCCAAGATCCGCGAACTTGCGGTGGAGTTTGTCGAGAACTACATGCTGCAGCCCGAGGGTCTGCGCGCCATCAATCAGGCCGAGCCCATCGGCGCGCCGGCCAGCCGCCGCTTCTACGACGAGCTGGTGGCACACCCACAGAGCGGACCGCGCATTGCGACCATCATGGCCTCGGCCCGCGATGGTGTGCCGACGCCGAGCAACACCGAGATGGGCCGCTTCTGGGCCGCAATGAAAACTTCGCTAACCAACCTGAGCGAAGGTCGCCAGAGCGCCCGACAGGCGCTGGACGCTGCCGTCAGAAGGATCCTGGCGGCATGAACACACTCGCCGCCCGTGCCGCACCACACCCGGGCATGGCCTGGGGCCGCTGGCTGCCGTGGGTTGCCGTGGCCGCGGGTCTGCTGGCCGTGATGCAGGTGCACGCAGCAGGCCAGACGCTCTTGGCCACGCTGCTGCTGGTCATCGTGGCGCTGGCCGGCTGGACCTACATCAGCCCGCGCACGCACGCGCTGCGCTACCTGTTCCCAGGCCTGGCGGCGGCGATCATCTTCGTGGTCTTTCCGATGCTCTACACGGTGGGCCTGGGCTTCACCAACTACAGCTCGCGCAACCTGATGGACGAGGCCGAGGCAAGCGCCACGCTGCTCTCTGAAGCCACAGCCGTGCCCGGCACACGGCATGCGTTTTCGCTGCATGCCGCCGAGGGTGGGCAGTGGCGCTTGAAACTGCAGGCGGCCGAGGGACCGACGCTCATCACGGGCCCGTTGAAACTCGATCCGCCGGCGCAGGGCGCGGTGGCGGCCCCGCAGGAGGTTCCCGCTGTGGTCGATGCGGCCGACTTCGGCACCGCCGCACCCATGCGCGACATCGTCGACCGCTTGCAGCCGCTGCGTGCGCTGAATCTGCGCACGCCTTCCGGCGCGGTGCTCAGCTTCAGTGGCCTGCGCGACTTCACGCAGCTGCAGCCGCTGTACCAGTCCGGCCCGGGCGACGGGCTGACGGATCAGCTCAGCGGCACCGTCTATCGGCCTGACCGCGAAACCGGCTTCTTCACCAACGCCGATGGCAGCCAGCTGCAGCCCGGCTTCCGGGTGGTCGTCGGCCTGCGTCACTACGCCACGGTCTTCAGCGAAGGCAAGTTCCGCGAGCCCTTCCTGGGCGTCTTTGTGTGGACGGTGATGTTCTCGGCGCTCACCGTCATCGGCTCGGCCGCGCTGGGCATGCTGCTGGCCGTGCTGTTCAACTGGGAGGCGCTGCCCTTCAAGGGCGCCTACCGGTTGGTACTGTTCCTGCCGTATGCCGTGCCGGGCTTCATCTCCATCCTGGTCTTCAAGGGCCTGTTCAACCAGAACCTGGGCGAAGTCAACCTGATCCTGGATGCGCTGTTTGGCATCCGACCCGCCTGGTTCTCCGACCCGCTGCTGGCGCGCGCGATGCTGCTACTCGTCAACATCTGGCTGGGCTTTCCGTACATGATGGTGCTGTGCTCGGGGCTGATCAAGTCGATCCCGGCCGACCTGTACGAGGCCTCGGCGCTGCTGGGCGCGGGCCCCTGGACCAACTTCCGGCGCATCACGCTGCCGCTGATCCTCAAACCACTGACGCCGCTGCTGATCAGCGCCTTTGCCTTCAACTTCAACAACTTCGTGCTGATCAGCCTGCTGACCGGTGGCCGACCCGACTACCTGGACAGCACGCTGCCGGCTGGCACGACCGACATCCTGGTGTCCTACACCTGGCGCATCGCGTTCCAGGACTCGGGGCAGCGGTTCGGTCTGGCGGCCGCGATCTCCACCATCATCTTCCTGCTCGTGGCCGCCGTCACGCTGATCCAACTGCGCTTCACGCGCATCGCCGAGCGGGATGGGCGATAAATGCCGACGAGCGCCACTGAAGCCCTCTGAATCGCACGAGACCCCGAAGCCCGACTATGGCCATCGTCCAACCGAAGTCGCAACGCTGGCGCCTGCTGGCGGCACACGTTTTCTTGCTGCTGTTGTGCGCGGCGGTGCTGTTTCCGTTCCTGATCGTGCTGTCGGTGTCGCTGCGGCCAGGCAACTTTGCCAGCGGCTCGCTGATCCCCTCGCAGATCAGCTTCGAACACTGGCGCTACGTGCTGGGGCTGCCGGTTCCCGGGCCGGACGGCCAGCTGGTCACTCCGGACCTGCCCGTGCTGCGCTGGCTGTGGAATTCGGTCAAGGTGGCTTTCGTGTCGGCGCTGGTCGCCCTGGCGCTGTCGACCACCGCAGCCTACGCGCTGGCCCGCATGCGCTTCAAAGGCCGCCAGCACGTGCTGACCGGTCTGATGCTGATGCAGATGTTCCCGGCGGTGCTGGCCTTGATCGCCATCTATGCGATCTTCGACCGCATCGGCGCGGCCTGGCCGGCCTTCGGACTCAACACGCATGCCTCGCTGGTACTGGCCTATTCCGGCGGCATCGCGATGCACGTGTGGACCATCAAGGGCTACTACGACACGCTGCCTTACGAGATCGAAGAAGCCGCGCGTGTCGATGGCGCGACGCCCTGGCAGAGCTTCCGCCGCGTGCTGCTGCCGATGGCGCTGCCAATTCTGATGGTGGTCTTCCTGCTGGCCTTCATCGGTACCATCATCGAGTACCCGGTGGCCTCAGTGCTGCTGACCCAGCAAGACCAGTTGACGCTGGCCGTGGGCAGCAAGCTCTTCGTGCACGAACACAACTTCCGCTGGGGCGACTTTGCGGCAGCGGCCATCTTGTCGGGCGCGCCGATCACTGCAGTTTTTCTGCTGGCGCAGCGGTGGATGATTTCTGGGCTGTCCGCAGGTGGGGTCAAAGGTTAGTGCAACGGATCAGACCTGTTGAAAGTCGGTGCGACGCCGTCAGCGCGCGGGTGAGGTCACGACGCGGCCGAAGTGCGCCGGCACGGTGATCGCCAGGGTGCCACCGCTGGACCTCAAGACCTCGCCAGACAGGGCGTCCCGCAGGCGCCCGGGTGCATCGGAGAGGGTCACGGTTCGTGGCTCGCTGCTGTTGTTCGTCAACACCCAGGCGCGCTGCGCGCCCAGGCGCCGGGTGCTCAGCGTCACATGCGGGTCCAGCGCGCGCATCGGCTCAACCGTGCCCTGGCGCAGGATCCGCTGCTGCTGGCGCAGCGCGATGAGGCGGCGCACCTGGGCCTGCAGGGCCGTGTCCGGCTGCCCGCCCAGGTCGGGCCAGGGGTAGGTGCCCCGGTTGAACGGGTCTTCGCCGCCGGTCAGGCCCACCTCGTCGCCGTAGTAGACCAAGGGCGCGCCGGGCTGGGTCATCTGGATGAAGGTGGCCAGCCGGAAACGGGCCTTGGCCAAGCGCGCCTCGGGTGAGTCGGGCGGCTGGTCGTGCCAGCCCAGCACATGCAGCGCGCGTGCCACATCG
This sequence comes from Rubrivivax sp., assembly GCA_965249635.1. GTDB lineage: Bacteria > Pseudomonadota > Gammaproteobacteria > Burkholderiales > Burkholderiaceae_C > Rubrivivax. The sequence goes on from OZ252249.1 coordinate 4,016,246, forward strand.
TGCGACGAGATCAGGTTCATCAGCGCCTTGAGCACCTGCGGCGGGTAGGCCTCGCGCAGGTGCTCCAACTGCGTGGCCAGGTCCTGGGCCTTGCCGCCGGCGGCATAGTCCAGCACGGCATTGCGGAAAACGTAGTTCATCGTCGAATCGAACATGTCGCCGACGAAGTATTTGGACGCATCGAACCAGGTCTCGGCCAGCGTCAGCGCATCGGGCCGGTGCTGCTTGACGGCCTGACGCCACGCGCGCCAGAAGTCGTCGGGCACCCAGGGCGCGACGTCCATGCGCCAGCCGGCCGCGCCCAGGTCCAGCCACTTGCGCGTCACCGAATCGGGTGCACCGTAGGCATAGGCGCGAAACGAGGGCGAGGCCTTGTCCAGCGCCGGCAGGTCCGGTCCGCCCCAGTAAGCGTACTGCTGGTCGGGATCGGTCTTCGTCGTGTCGAAACGGAACCAGCTGGCATAGGGCGAGGTCGGGTCGGGCTGGCCGCCTTCGAAAGCGCCGCGCTCGGGCCAGTTGCCATAACGATCGAAATACGGAGAGTCACTGCCGACGTGGTTGAAGCTCGTGTCGGGCAGCAGGCGGATGCCGCGGCGCTGCGCCTCGCGCGTCAGGCGCACGAAGTCGGCTTCGGTGCCAAAGGCCGGGTCGATGGCTTTGTAGTCGGCGGTGTCGTACTTGTGGTTGCTGGGCGCGCGGAAGATGGGCGTCAGGTACAGGGTGTTGATGCCCAGGGCCTTGAGGTCGTCGAGTTTTCCTGTGATGCCGGCCAGGTCGCCGCCGAAGAAGTCGTTGTTGAAAAACGCGTCGGAGCCGTCGCCACTGCCGGGGCGGTAGGGCTTGTCGGTCCAGCGCGCGTGTTTTTCGATGCCGCCGCTGCGGTAGCGATCGCGGCCGACCGTGGGGTCGTTGGACGGGTCGCCATTGCGGAAGCGGTCGGGGAAGATCTGGTAATAGATGGCGTCCTGCGCCCAGGCCGGCACGCGGAATTCCGGGTCGAAGACCGTCTGGCGGAAGCGCCGGATGGTGCGCGGCGTGTCCGGCAGGAAGGCCACTGCGCCTGCACCCCCGGAGCCGCGCTCACGCGTCCAGTGCACGGCGGCGTCGTTGTTCTGGATGACGTAACGCTCGCCGGCGATGCGCGCGTCGAACCAGTAGCCGAAGACGCCCGCACTGTCGAAGCGATGGATCACGTGCCAGGTGCGCCTGCCGTCGCGTGAGGCACCGGCGCGCTGTTCCTTCAGCGGCACACGCGCGATCTCGGTGTACTGAAGGCGGTCTTGGTTGCCTTCGAGCAGGCGGCTCTCGATCACCAGCGTGAGCGACTCGACGCCTACCGGCGCCTTTACGGCCAAGCGCACCGCCGTGCGCTGCGCCACAGCACCGAAGGGCAGCTTGTGCGTGGCGTTGCGCGAATCGAACCGAAGACCCAGGGCCACCGGGTCCGTTGGCTCTCGCCGCGGCGCATCGGCGATGCGTTTGGTGCCGACCGAGAGCCGCGCGCTGCGCCCCTGCACATCCAGCCGCAGCGTGTGCTCGCCCTCAAAACTGCGCGCGGCGTTGCCTCCGCCGAGCACCAGCGTGCCGTCCGGTCCTTCGCCAAAGTTGCTGGCGGCGCTCCAGTCGGCGTCGGCCACCTTGAATTCCTGGCGCCCCTTGGCCGCGATGTTCAGGTAGTAGGCATCGCAGATCCAGCGGAAGGCGTACTCCTCCACCGGCGCCCAGCTGTTCATGCTGCCTCGCAGGTAGAGCGTGAGGCCCGACAGCGGGGCGGTGCCGCAGCCCGGGCCGGAGGGTGAGCTGGCGGGCGATGCTGGAGCTGCGGCAGATGCCTGCGCGGTCGGCGCAGGCGCTGGCGCGGCGTTCTGCGCTGACGTCTCAGAGTCGGCCGTGTGCGCCAGGTTCAGCGAAACGGCAGTCTGCGCCAAAGACACGCCGCAGGCAGCCCAGACCAGCAGCCCCGCGACTGCCACCTGCCGGCGCCGCAGACCCAGCCTCACTGCACGCGCTTGTAGTTGGAGTAGCCGTCGCTGCGCGCCCGCTCCGGCGCCATCGGCTTGAGCACCAGTACGGTGTGCGGCGGCACCGTCACCGGCAGCAGCGCGGAGTTCGCCTGCACCGGCTCGATCTGGCCCAGCAGGTCTTCGAGCTTCGTGCTGTCCATCAGCTTCGAATCGGTCATCAACACGAACTCCTGCACCGCATGCGGGTTCGGGTTGACCAGCACGAAGACGGCATCCAGCGCGCGGTCCGTGTGGCGTTGGAAGCCGAAGAGCTCGCGTGTGACCAGCGTGCGGTAGTCGCCCACGCGCAGCGCGCGGTGCTGGCGCAGCGCGATCAGGCGCTTCGTCCAGGCCAGCTGCGCGTGGCCAGCGTCGACGAGATCCCAGCGCATCGGGCCGCGCATCTCCGGGTCGTCGCCGCCGGCCATGCCGACTTCGCTGCCGTAGTAGAGGTTGGGCGAACCGGGTAGCGTGAACTGCAGCGTTTGCGCCACGCGGCGGCGGCGCTCGTCGGGCACGGTCGTGGCCATGCGCTCCGTGTCGTGGTTGTCCAGATACAGCCAGCTCTTGAGCATGTTGTCGACGCCGGCATCCTCGATGATGCGCGTGACCATGCGGCCCGCCGTGTTGCCGTCCAGCTTGCCATCGGCCAGCGCCAGAAGGATGCGGCGCAGCGTGAAGTGCATGACGCCGTCGACCGACGGGTACCACTCGCGTGGGTAGTTGGCGAGTTCGCCCACGACCAGCGAGCCGGGCTTCTCGGCGTGGGCGGCGTCGGTCAGTTCCTGCAGGCGGTTGAAGCCGATGTCGAAGGCCACATCCAGCCGCCAGCCGTCGATGCCGTCGTGGAGCCAGCCGCGCACCACGGAGTCGTGCGCGCCCCACAGGTGCTCGCGAACCGCAGGGTTCTCCAGGTTCAGCTCCGGTAGGTTGGCCGCGCCCCACCAGCTGCGCGCGCCGCCGGGCAGGTGCTCGCCGAAGTGGAACCAGTCCTGATAGTCGGCTTCTGTGGCGGCCTCGGCGGCCTTGCGGCCACCCTTGGCAGCCGCGCGCTTGGGGCTGGCAGCGGAGGGCCGTCCGGCACTCGCAGCCTGGTGCGCGGCCAGGGCCTGCCGAAAGATCGGGCTGTTGCGCCCCATGTGGTTGAACACGCCGTCCAACACCAGCTTCATGCCGCGGCGGTGCAGCTCGTCGGCGAGCGCGATGACATCGGCGCGGGTGCCGTACTCGGGCGACACCGCCTTGTAGTCCAGCGCGTCGTACTTGTGGTTGGTGAAGGCCTCGCAGATCGGGTTCAGGTAGAGCACGTCGGCGCCCAGCTGCTGCACATGGTTTAGCCGGGTAGACAGGCTGGCCAGGTCGCCGCCCCAGAAGTCGATCTCGTGGCTCCACAGCTGGTGGCTCTTCACATAGTGCCCGCGCCGGGGCTCTTCGGACCAGCGGCGCAGGCGCTTGGGCGCCGGGTAGAGGTGGCGCTTGGCGGCCAGGTTGGCGCTGGGCGCGAAGCGGTCCACCAGCACCTGGTAGACGATGGCGCCGTTGCGCCAGTCGGCTTCGCGGGTTTCATAGCGGCCGGCAACGGCCTGGTCGTAGCGATTCGCGTGCATGGGCAGTAAGGGAGGAGAAGCTGGATGCGGGATTCAGGGGACGCGCTTGTAGCGGCTGTAGCCGCCCAGCGCCTTGGGTTGCGGCTGGAGAACCAGCACGCCCTGCGGCGGCACTTCCACCGTGATCAGGCCGGGGCCGAAGCCCGCGAGCGCGGCGCCAGGCACCAGGCCCAGCACGTCGACCATCGGCGTGTCGTCCATCAGGAAGGGCTGCGCCACCAGCAGGCGCTCGCGCACCGGCTGGTCCGTCGGGTTGGCGATCACCAGGCGCGTCTGCAGCGCCTTGTCGGTGTGGCGCTCGAAGGCCAGCAGCCGCTGCGATTCGATGAGCCGGAAGTCACCCACCCGCAACGCACGGTGCTGCATTCGCAGCGCGATCAGGCGCTTGACCCAGGCCAGCTCGGCGTTGTCCTCGCGCACCAGGTCCCAGCGCATCGGGCCACGGTTTTCCGGGTCCGCGCCGCCGGTCATGCCGACTTCGGCGCCGTAATACAGGTTGGGCGCGCCCGGCAGCGTGAACTGCAGCGCCTGCACGAGCCGGCGCTGCTCGGTGCGCGGCAGCTGCGTGGCGATGCGCGGGATGTCGTGGTTGTCGATGACGACCCAGGACTTCAGCATCGGCTCGATGCCCACGTCGCGCACCAGGCGCTCAGTCATGCGGCCGGCAGCGGCCGGCGCGATCTCGCCGCGCGCCAGGCCGAGCACGATCTCGCGCAGCGTGAAGTTCATCACCGCGTCCATCGCGCCCAGCCACTTCGCCGGGTAGTTGACGATCTCGCCCACCACCAGCGAGCCGGGCTTCTCCGCATGCGCGGCATCGGTCATCTCGCGCAGGAAGGGCAGGCCCAGCTCATAGGCCGTGTCCAGCCGCCAGCCGTCGGCGCCATCGCGCAGGTAGCTGCGCACCACCGAATCCCGGTCCAGCCACAGGTGCCGGCGCACGGCACGGTTCTCCAGGTTCAGCTCGGGCAGGTTCTGGTAGCCGGTCCACACCCGCGCGCCGCCGGCGTACTGCGGGCCGATGACGAACCAGTCCCGCCACGGGCTCTTCGCGTCGGCCAGCGCCTGCTGAAACTTCGGCGCATTGCGGCCCATGTGGTTGAACACGCCGTCCAGCACCACCTTCAGCCCGCGGCGCCGCGCTTCCGCAGCCAGCCGCTTGAAGTCCTCGCGCGAGCCGTACTCGGGACTGATGGCCTGGAAGTCGAAGGCGTCGTACTTGTGGTTGGTGTAGGCCAGGTGGATCGGGTTGAGGTAGAGCACATCCGCGCCGAGCTGCCGGATGTGGTCCAGCTTCGTGGTCGCGCTGGCCAGGTCGCCGCCCCAGAAATCCAGCTCGTGCGCGGCGAGTTTCTGGTCTTCGAGGTAGGGGCCGGCCTTGGGCGGCTCGGTCCACGGCTTGAGCGTCTTGGGTGCCGGGTACAGCGCACGCTTGGCCTCCAGCCGCTCACTGGGCACGAAGCGGTCGACGATGATCTGATAGACCACCGCGCCATTGCGCCAGTCGCGTTCGCGGTCTTCGAACGGGCCTGCGGCGGCGGTTTGCGCCAGTGTGGCGGCGATGCAAGCCGCGGCCAGGGAAGTCTTCGCATTCATCCCTTCACACCACCCGAGGTCAGCCCGCTGACGATCCACTTTTGCGCCAGCAGGAAGACCAGCGTGATCGGCAGGCCCGACAGCACCGCCGCAGCCGCGAAGTCGCCCCACAGGTAGCGCTGGTCGTAAAGGTAAAACTTCGAGCCGACGGCCAGCGTGAGGTTGGGTTCTTCACGCAGCAGGATGGACGCCACCGGGTACTCGATGATGGTGCCGATGAAGGCCAACACGAAGACGACCATCAGGATCGGCACGGCCATGGGCAGCAGGATGCGGCGGAAGGCTTGCCAGGGCGTGGCGCCGTCGACCTTGGCGTTCTCTTCGATCTCCGCAGGAATGGTGTCGAAGTACCCCTTGATGGTCCAGATGTGCATGGCCACACCGCCGCAGTAGGCGACGATCAGCGAGGCATGGCTTTCGATGCCCAGCAGCGGAATGCTCTGGCCCAGTCCTTCGAAGATGGCGTAGACCGCCACCAGCGCCACGGCTACGGGGAACATCTGCAGCAGCAGCATCGCATTCAGGACGGTCTGCTTGCGGGCGAACTGCATACGCGCGAAGGCGTAGGCGGCGGTGGTGGAGATGGCCACGATCAGCAGCGCGCTCAAGGTGGCGATCTTGATGCTGTTCCACAGCCACAGCAGCACGGGGAAAGGCGGGTCCACGCGGGTGCCATCGGCCTGGATGACGGGGATGCCTAACGCCAGCTTCCAGTGCTCGAAGCTGATCTCGCTGGGGATCAGGCTGCCCGTGGCAAAGTTGCCCGGTCGCAGGCTGATGGAGATGACGGCCAGCAGCGGGAACAGGGTGACGGCGATCAGCAGCCACAGGGCCGCGTGGGTGGCGATGATGCGCCAGCGTTGGCTTTTTCCGGTGACGATGGGCATGGGTTACGGTCCTGTGTTTTGCGCTTGGCACTCGGTTGGTTGGCCGTGGTCATCGTCCTCAGCGGCCGCACGGGCCTGTGGCAGGCGGTGCCCCCTTGCGCTCATGTCCTCCTTCGGCGGCCTGCGGCCGCCGAATTCCCCCTTTACTTCGCTCCAGGGGGCACCGCCTGCCACCGGCTTCTCACCATCGCTGCGGCGACAGGGTTGCGAAGTACGCTGCTGCATGAGATCGCGGGGTTGGGGTACCCCACGCAGCGAAGTAAAGGGGGAATTCGCTGGGCGCAGCCCAGCGAAGGAGGACATGAGCGGAGTGGGGTACCCCAACCCCGCGATCCCGCGCAAATCTCCGTGCGAAGCAATGCCGAGAGCGCCCCTCACGCTTTCTCCCCCTGCCGCGTCATCTTCAACTGCGCCCAGGACATCACCGCCACCATGAAGAAGATCAGCGTCGAGATGGCCGCCGCCAGCCCGAAGTTCTGGCCCGCATCGGTGAAGGCGATCCGGTAGGTATACGAGACCAGGATGTCGGTCGTACCCGCCGGCAGCTTGGTGTTCAGATAGTCGGGCCGACCATCGGTCAGCAGCGAGATCAGCACGAAGTTGTTGAAATTGAAGGCGAAGGCGCTGATGAGCAGCGGCGTCAGCGGCTTGATGATCAGGGGCGCGGTGATGCGGCGGAAATTGGTCAGCGGCCCTGCGCCCGACAGCGCGGAAGCCTCGTACAAATCGGCGGGAACGGCCTTGATCAAGCCCGTGCACAGCACCATGAAATACGGATAACCCAGCCAGGTGTTGACGATCAGCAGCATCACCTTGGCCAGCAGCGGGTCAGCAAACCACGCCGGGCGCACGCCAAAGATTGCGTCGAGGATCGCGTTGATCTCGCCGAAGTTCTGGTTGAACAGACCTTTGAACACCAGGATCGAGATGAAGCCCGGCACCGCATAGGGCAGGAACAGCAGCGTTCGGTACAGCGTGCGGTACTTCAGCGCCTCCCAGTTCAGCGCCACGGCCAGGGTCATGCCGAGGGCGGTGGAGAAGACCACGGTCAGGCCGGCAAACATCACGGTCCACACGAAGATCGACAGGAAGGGACCGCGGAAGTCGCCATCGAAGAGCATGCGCGTGTAGTTGGCCCAGCCGATGACCGCGCGGAAGCCCGGTTGCAGACGCTCGCCCTGCGCGTTTTCGAAGAAGCCGGTGTTGCGGTTCGGGCGCCAGGTCTCGTTGTCGGCCAGCCGGGTCAGCGACCCGTCGTCGTGGCCACGCCAGACCGGCAGCACGACGCTGAATTCGCGCAGGCCGGCATAGCGCAGCGGCACGGTCTGGCCCGGGCGCTGCAGGCTCAGGGGCATCAGCACCGGGCGCAGGGTGATGACCTCCTTCAGCGACAGCGGTTCGCCCGGTGGCATGGTGCCGGCTTGCAGCGGCACGGGAGCGCCGGCCGCACTGCCGTCGAGCGGCAGGGGCGGCGTCAGCAGGATGCCTGCAGACGCCGGGTGGTCCTCATCGGGTCTCAGCACCAGCACGATGCGCTCGCCGCTGCGGTGAACCGTCATGCGCATCGACTGCGTGTCGTCGGTTTCGGTCTGGTCCAGCAGGTAGGCGCGCGCGCGTTCTTCGGTCAGCAAGTTGCTGGACGAGTAGTTGGTAAAGCCGATCTGCACCGTGTAGACCAGCGGCAGCGCCACAAACACCAGCATGCCGGCCACGCCGGGGAACAGGTACTTCCAGGCCAGCGAGCGCTGGCTGGCATAGATCGCGATGCCTGCCGCGCCCAACGCCAGCACGCCCACCGCCCACAGCGACTGCCCGGCCGCATGCATGCGGAACACCAGCCACAGCAGCGCCAGCGAAGCCGCGGCGCTCAGGCCCCCGCGCCAGACTGGGCGGTCCGCTGCAGGGGATCGAACGCGATGCGGGCTCACTGGGCAAGCCTCCGCGCTTCAGGCTTCGGGGTTCGCGCTGAGGAGAAAGCCGGCGTGCTCATGGGTGGTCAGCGGGTGCGGCGGGGCTCAGCGCGACAGCATGCGGGCAGCCGCGCCGTCCAGCGCTTCCTTGGCCGACTGGCGGCCTTGGGTGATGGCTTCCAGCGCGGCGTCCATGGCCGGGAAGAAGCGACCTGTCTCGGGGATGTTGGGAATGGGCTCGCCGGCCCGCGCGTTGTCCATGGTCACACGGATCTTCTGGTCGCCGGCCAGCTCGGCGTAGTAGGCCTTGTTGGCCGGTGTGCCCAGCGGAACATCGGCCGAGATGGTCTTCAGGCTGTCCACGCGCAGCAGGTGGTTCTCGATGAACTCGCGCGCGATGTCCTTCTGGCGGCTGGGCGCCGTGATCATGCAGCCCAGCACGCCGACAAAGGGCCGCGCCGGCTGGCCACCGATGCTGGGCACAGGCGCGACCGTGAAGTCGATGCGCGCCTTCTTCGCGTTGTCCCAAGCCCAGGGGCCGGAGATCATCATGGCCACCTTGCCCGCCGCAAACTGCGCGTCCATGTCGGAGTAGCGCGCCCCGCGGGGCATCACGCCTTCGCGCACCAGGCGCTCCAGCATCTGCACGCCCTGCAGCGCACCCGCGTTGTTGACGCCTACATCCTTCGGGTTGTAGTCGCCGTTGGCGTGGCGGCCGAAGACATAACCGCCCGGCCCTGCGATCAATGACCAGCTGAAAAAGCTCTTGTTGTAGTCCCACAGGATGGCGCGCTTGCCCTGCGCCTGCAGCCGCTGGTCCAGCGCGAAGATCTCTTCGAAGGTGGCCGGCGGCTGCGGCACGAGCGCGCGGTTGACGATCAGGCCGATGGCCTCGATGGCCAGGGGGTAGCCCCACACCTTGCCGTGGTAGCTGAAGGCCTTCCAGGCGGCGTCCTCGATCTCCTGGCGCACGCGGCGCGAGGGCTGCACCGGCACGATCAGGCCCGACTTCGCCCACTCGCCGACGCGGTCGTGGGGCCAGCAGAAGATGTCCGGGCCTTTGCCGGCGCCGGCGGAGGCCTGGAACTTGTCGGGTGCGCCTTCGGGGTGCTGGACAAGCACCGGCACGCCCGAGACTTTGGTGAAGGCGTCACCCACCTGCTGCAGGCCGTTGTAGCCCTTGTCGCCGTTGATCCACACCAGCAGCCGGGCGGGCGCAGCAGACAGCATGGGCCCCTGCGCCAGCGCTGGGGTCTGCGCACTGAAGCAATACAGCGCACCGACGATGGCCAGGGCCCGCCGCGTCATGCTGCCACCTGCAGGTCGCGTGTCACGCCGCGCGCTGCTCAACCTGGCCGGGCGCCAGCCGGCGCAGGGCCTGACCCTCGGCCGTGAAGACATAGACGCAGGCCGCGGGCACCGACAAGGTGACCCCGTCGCCGCGCGCGGGCCGCACGCGGCCGTCCAACACGCAGGTCAGCGCGTCACTCTCGCCGGCCACCTGGCAGTAGGCCACCGTGGCCGAGCCCAGCGTCTCGACAAAGCTGACCTGCGCCGGCATGGCGTTGTCGGCGGGGGTCAAGGCGAGGTGCTCGGGCCGGATGCCCAGCGTGACGCGGTCGCCCGGCTGGACACCGCTGCCGTCGACTTCGGCCGTGACCTCCGCGCCGCCGCTCAAGCGCGCCGTCAGCGAACGGCCGCTGGCCGACTCCACGGTGCCCTCGACAAAGTTCATCGTCGGGCTGCCGATGAAACCGGCCACGAAACGGTTGCATGGGTGTTCATAGAGTTCCAGCGGCGACCCCACCTGCTCGATGCGGCCGGCAGACAGCACCGCGATGCGATCGGCCAGGGTCATGGCCTCGACCTGATCGTGGGTCACATAAATCATCGTGGTCTTCAGGTCCTGGTGCAGCTTGGCGAATTCCACTCGCATGCTGGTGCGCAGCGCGGCATCTAGGTTGGACAGTGGTTCATCGAACAGAAAGACCTGGGGCTTGCGCACGATGGCGCGGCCGATAGCCACCCGCTGGCGCTGGCCGCCGGACAGGTCCTTGGGCTTGCGTTGCAGCAGATGCTCGATGTGCAGGATCTTGGCCGCCTGTTGCACGGCCGTCTCGATCTCGGCCTTGGACACCTTGGCGAGCTCCAGGCCGAAGGCCATGTTCTCGTACAGGTTCATGTGCGGGTAGAGCGCATAACTCTGGAAGACCATCGCGATGCCGCGCTCGGCCGGGGGCACATCATTGACGACGCGCCCGCCGATGGACAGCTCCCCGCCGGTGATGTCTTCCAGGCCTGCAATGGTGCGCAACAAGGTACTCTTGCCGCACCCCGAAGGCCCGACGAAGACCATGAACTCGCCATCGCGAACGTCGAGATGGATGTCGCGAAGCACCTGGACATCGCCAAAGGCCTTCTGGACATTCTTCAACACCACACCCGCCACGGCTTGCTCCTTGTTCTACTGGACCGGCTGGCGTCTGCTTCTAGGCCCCTGTGGCTGGACAGATTGGCGCAAACCTGTAGAGAATATACAAGCCGCGAAGCTTCGAAACAATGCATGCCGACACCTGCTAAAGCCACGGTTTCTAAGAAAAACAACAAGTTAGCTTTCTTCTGACGAAGAAATATGTAGCAAAACTACTTTTCTAAAGTCAAGCTTCATCGAACGCATCCATGAATCTGCATAAACGCGCCGCTGGCATCCTGTTGCACCTGAGCTCTCTGCCGGGCCCGTATGGCATCGGCGACTTCGGTCCTGACGCATACCGCTTTGCCGACTGGCTTCACCGATGTGGCCAAAGCGTGTGGCAATGGCTGCCCACCACACCTATCGGGCCTGGCAACTCACCCTACCAAAGTGTCAGCGCCTTTGCCGGCAGCCCTTTGATGGTGGCGCTGGAGCCGTTGGTGGCCCGGGGTTGGTTGGCTCCATCCGAACTGCCGGCCGGCGGCTTCGACCGTCAGCGCGTGAACTTTGATCAGGTGGTGCCCTGGCGAATGGCGCAGTTGCGCCTGGCGTCCCAGGGCTTTGAGGCCCATGCCGCCCCCGCAGACCGGCTGGCATTCAAGGCTTGGTGCCTGCAAGAGGCTTCCTGGCTGGATGACTACGCCCTGTTCATGGCTCTGGAAACTGCCCACCAAGGCCGTGCGTGGTGGGACTGGCCCGAGCCCCTGGCGCGCCGCGACCCTCAAGCGCTGGCCCAAGCCCGCACCACTCACGCCGCTGAGCAGCAGTTCTGGCGCTTCGTGCAGTGGTGTTTTGACACGCAGTGCGCCGAGCTCAAAGCCTATTGCCACGAGCGGGGGGTATCGATCTTGGGTGACCTGCCGATCTTTGTGGCGCACCACAGCGCCGATTGCTGGGCCCGGCCCGACCTGTACCTGCTGGACAAGCAGTTTCAGCCCACCGTGGTGGCCGGCGTGCCGCCGGACGATCTGGGCCCGCTGGGCCAGCGCTGGGGCAACCCTCTGTACCGCTGGGACCGCATGGCTGATGAAGGCTACGCCTGGTGGGCTGCGCGCGTGCGCCGCCTGCTTCAGCAAGTGGACGCTTTCCGCATCGACCACTTCCGGGGCTTTGCGGGCTACTGGGAAATTCCTGCCAGCAGCCCCACGGCTCAAGAGGGCCGCTGGCTGAAAGGGCCGGGAAAGCCCCTGTTTGACGCCATCGCCAAAGAGCTGGGGGAACTGCCCATCATTGCCGAAGACCTGGGCTTCATCACGGCAGATGTCCATGCCCTGCGCGAGGCGCTGGACTATCCCGGCATGAAGATCCTGCAGTTTGCCTTTGGCGGTGATGGAGAGCATGAATTCCTGCCGCACAGCTATGGCCGCAACGTGGTCGTTTACACGGGCACCCACGACAACGACACCGCGTGCGGCTGGTGGAACAACGCCCGCGAAAGCGAGCGGCACTTCGCGGGCACCTACCTGGCTTGCACGGCTCAGGATGTGCACTGGGCGATGATTCGAGGCGCGCTGAACTCCGTGGCCAACCTGGCCATCTTCCCGCTGCAAGACGTGCTGGGCCTGGCCAGCGAACACCGCATGAACACGCCCGGCACCTTGGGTGGCAGCAACTGGGCCTGGCGGTTCGACTGGCCAGACATTGGCCCGGAGCCCGGTCGCGTATTGGGCCTGATGACCGCCGCCAGCGGGCGCGGGCGCTTCGATCTGCTGGGTATTCCGGTGCCGCCCAAAGCCACCCTGCCCACTTACTGAACCACAAAAACCACCGCCGTGCGTGCCGGCACTTGAAGCCGGCCCGATGCCGGTTCAGTGGTGGCCGCTGCGGCGCGCTTGTCCGCAGCGGTGGCTGCGCGATGAACCGGGTGCAGGCTCCAGGCGCGGCCTTTGATGGGGTCCACCGTGATGGCCTGGTCTCGGGTATCCACATTGACCACGTAAAGCAACTCTCGGAAACGCCCGCCCGCATAGCCTTTTCCATCCACGTGACCCACCACCAGCGTGGGCAGCTGGTCAGGCCCGGTATTGAAGAAGCGCAGCCGCCGTTGCACGTCCTGGGCCGTCCGCAGCCGCAGCAAGCTGGTGCTGGCACGGATGCGCAAGAGGTCCATGAAGGTGTCTCGCGCAAAACGAAGGTCCCCAGCCTGGGGTTTGATGTCGGCCGCGCGGTCCAACAGCGGCTTCATCAGGGGCCAGCTCGACCTGTTGTCGTCACCTGGCGGCAAGCCTGTACCAAAGTAGTTGTCAGTCGCGCTCCAATCGATGCGGTTGAAGGCATCACCGCTGTCAAAGCTGTTGCGGTCGAGCGACTTGCTGCGCAGCAGCTCCTGGCCCGCATGCACATAAGGCACTCCCTGGCTGAACAGCAAAAGGGCGTGGGCGAGCGTTTGCACCCGCGCACGCTCTGCCGGCGGCGTGTCCAAGGGCAGCTTGAAGACCAGGCTGTCGAAAAGTGTCTGGTTGTCGTGGTTCTCGACATAGTTCACCACTTCGCCTGGTTGCGACACATAACCAGCGGCTTGCTTGCCGTAGAGGATGCGTTCCAGCGTTTGCGGTTCGCCGGTTTGGGTCCGCATCACGTAGTTGCGCAAAGAACCGGCTAGGCCGGCCCGTACCAGGTCGGCGGCGTGCAGAAGGTCCTGGCGCGAGCCACGCTGAGCGGCCAGCGCTGCTGCATTCGGCAGGGTGTGCAAACCATTGATGAACCCCTGGTTGCGCAGCTGGTCCAGCCCCTGGTCGCCCGCGCCGCCGCCACGCACAGCATCGCGCAAGCGGTCATTGAAGGTGCCGATACCACTGCCATTCAGCGACAACTGCGACGCTTGGACAAAGCGCGCGCCGTCCGCGACTTCACCAAAGTTCCAGCCTTCGCCAATGAGGTGGATCGTTCGGCCTGCGGCCCGATTGACCGCGCGCTGCAGATCCTCCATGACGGCCCGGGGCTGGTGCCCCATCAGGTCAAACCGGAAGGCATCGATGCGGTGGTCCCGCGCCCAGACCACGGCCGAGTCGATCATCAGCTTGGCCATCATGCGGTGCTCGGTCGCCGTGTTTTCGCAGCAGCTTGATCGTTCAACCTGGCCGTCGGCGTTCAGGCGGTGGTAGTAACCGGGCACGATGCGGTCCAGAACGGACTTCGGGTCTTGCCCGGAGGCCGTGGTGTGGTTGTAGACCACGTCCATGCCGACCCGAAGCCCCTGCGCGTGCAAGGCCTGCACCATGGCGCGAAATTCGGCAATACGCCGCAAACCGCTGGCGCCCGGGCTCGCGTAGCTGCCTTCGGGTGCGGTGTAGTGCCAAGGGTCGTAACCCCAATTGAAGCAGTCACGATCCCGTGTGCGCATCACGGCCGCCTGTTGTTCCTCGCTATCTGGCGCTGCCGCGGGCACGAGCGGCTGCGCGCAATCCCGTTCCGGCACAGACGCAAGGTCGAACACCGGCAGCAGGTGCACGTCGGTCATGCCGGCTGCTGCCAGGGCCCTCAAGTGCCGCATGCCGAGGCTTTCGCTTTGCTCGAAGGCGCTGTACCGCCCGCGATGCGCAGCAGGAACCGAGGCGTCATTCACCGAGAAGTCGCGCACATGCAGTTCGTAGATCACCGCATCGGTGGCCGACACGGCGGGTGGCGGTCGCTTGCCTGCGGCCCAGCCCGTAGGTTGGACATCGCGGGCACGCAGATTAACCACCACGCTGCGCTGCGAATCCGGAGTCAAACTCGTGGCGTAAGGGTCGGTCACCCGGTTGCGCACCCAGCCCTGGCCCGGCACCCACACATCCACCAGGTAGGCATAGGCGCCGCCGTGCAGGCTGCCGGGCAATTCCACGCTCCAGCCACCAGAGGCCACATCACGCTTCATGGGAGCGGCCTGCCGAGCCCCGCCTTGCTCAGCCGCATAAAGACACAGGCTGACCTGCCGAGCCGTCGGCGCCCACAGCCCAAAGTGCGTGCTGCGCCGCCGACCAGGCTCTGTGCCAGGCCGCACCGAAGCGCCCAGCGCCAAGCGTTGCGCAGCCGGCGCCAGCACGGCATCCAGCACACCCGGCACTTGCAAACGCGTGGCATCGAGCACGCGCTCGTCTTTGTCAACCTTGATCAGCACCAGCTGCTCGCGCAGCAGCTCCCTCAACTGCGCGGGCGCCACCTCCGGTAGCGCCAATGTCCGCCCCGGCTGAAGATGGCGGAACCGCGAGGCGAGCTCAACAGGCCAAGGCTTTGCCGAGATGGTCAGCGGCAGGAACAGCTCAGCGCCGGCAACGGCGTGCCCGATCCGGACCTCCAGCGTCCCCAACCGGGAGCTGACCAACCGATAACGCGATGTGCCGTCCGGCGCCTGGCCGGGCCAATGCAAGAGCCGCTCGTTGAGCCACAGTGCGCGTGCATGTTCGGGCTCTTGCGCACGCGCATAGGGTGCCAGCGGACGCGCGTGGCTGGCACCATCGCAGTCGGCCAGCACGTCGCTGATAGTCGCTGCGGCAGTGACAGCCGAGCTGCACAAGGCGAAGCAGGCACACAGGACGACCAACATCGCATGAGCCGCCCTCGACGGCTGGATTCGAAGCATGAGGGCATGGCGCATGGGCTAGGGTTTAGAGCTTGGCATGTTACAGAGGCCGCCTCGCATGGTCAGCACGCGCTTGCGCAAGATCTCGCGCGCTCGCTGGGTCCGCACCGTGACGCATACTGAAGACCACTGCAAACGATCATTCTTCCCTGACACCCGCCACCGATGCCCGCCGCTCGCCACGCCCCCAGCCGCGCCAAGCTGGCCGACAGCCAACACCACGGCGCAGGCACGGAGCTGTTGCTAGTCGAAGGCGATTCGGCGCTGGCTTCGGTCTGCGCCGTGCGCAATGACAACACCCAAGCCGTGCTGGCCTTTCAGGGCAAGCCGCTGAACGCATGGACAGCCCCTGCCGCGCGCGTTGATGCACACGCCCAATACAAGCTGCTGGCAGACGCCTTGGGTTTGCAGCGCGCCACACAAGCGCTCGATACCGCTGGTTTGGCCGCGCTGCGTTACGAACGCCTGGCCTTGCTGTTCGACCCCGACGCCGACGGCATCCACATCGGCGCGCTGCTGGTGCTGTATGTGCAGCGCTGGCTACCGGCGCTGATCGAGCAAGGCCGGCTCGTCATGCTGCGCGCGCCGATGTTTGAGTTGGTGTCCGCTGACGGCGAAGTGCTGCACGCCGACCACCCCCAACAGTGCCAACAACTGACGCAGCAACTGGCCCAAAACAGTGCGGGCCAAGCGCCCCGCATTCAAGCCCACCGGGGCTTGGGCAGCATCGCGCCCAACGTGCTGCGAGAGCGCTGCGTGGACCCGACCACCCGCCAGGGCCGGGTCGTCGCCGAAGCTGAGGTGCGGGCGGTGGTGTCGGTGTTTGCCGCGGCTGGTTGAAAGGTGCGTCACACTTTTTGCGGACCTCATGTCGATTGAGCCCACCCCAACCCGTCATAGGGGTGTGAGCAAACCGCTCTCGCCTTTTGGAGCCACCCCGTGAAATACACCCTCTTCCTGTACAACGACGAAGCCCAGATCGCCAATGCGCCGGCGCCCGCACTGCAGCAGGTCAAAGCAGCCTTCGAGGCTTATACGAAGTCGCTCAAGGACGCTGGCGTTTTTGTCACCACCGACTGGCTGCGCCCCAGCAGCACGGCCACGGTTTTGAGCGTTCGCGAGGGCGCGCGCCGCATTCAAGACGGCCCGTATGCCGCCAGCAAAGAGCAGTTGGGCGGTTTTTATGTCATCGACGTGCCCAACCTGGATGACGCCCTGCGCTGGGCCGAGCGCTGCCCGGCTGCGCAGCGCGGCTTGATCGAAGTACGCCCTTCGGCCATGGGCTGATGGGTTGAAAACTTGATGGAACCACCGGGCAGCCCATCGCCTGCGGCGCAGGCCGCACTGGCTGCCCGCAGCTCCTACGGTCGGCTGTTGGCTTTGCTGTCTTCGCGTTCGGGCGATGTGGCTGCCGCAGAAGACGCCCTGGCGGACGCATTTGCTGCCGCGCTGACGCAGTGGCCTGCGCACGGCGTGCCCAGCAATCCGCAAGCCTGGCTGCTGACTGTCGCCCGTAACCGGCAGCTCGACGTGCTGCGCAGTGCCGCCACGCGCACCCGCGCAGGGCTGGACGAAGAGGACTTTGAAGGCATGTTTGCGGCCAACCCAGACCCCGACGAGATACCCGACCAGCGCCTGAAGCTGCTGTTTGTGTGTGCTCACCCGGCCATTGATGCCGGCGTGCGCGCGCCGCTGATGATGCAAACGGTGCTGGGCCTTGAAGCTCACGACATCGCCCGCGCCTTCTTGGTGCCGCCCACCACCATGGCGCAGCGCCTGGTTCGCGCCAAACGCAAGATCAAGGACGCCGCCATTCCGTTCGCCCTGCCCAGCCGGTCTGACATGCCTGAGCGGCTGGAGGCCGTGCTCGAGGCGATCTACGGCGCCTATGCCGTGGGCTGGGACTTGGCTGGCGAAACCATCTGCAACAGCACGGATGAGGCAGGCGAAACAGACGCGCGAAGCGAAGACCTGGCGGACGAATCCCGTTACTTGGCCGACCTGCTGGTGCAATTGCTGCCCGAGCACCCGGAGGTTCTGGGCTTGGCCGCAAGCCTGGCCTTGTCTGCCGCGCGCCGACCCGCACGCACCAGCACCGACGGCCGTTATGTCGCGCTGGACGAGCAAGACACCGCGCTGTGGGACCAGCGCTTGATCCAGTGGGGCGAGCGGCTCCTCAACCGGGCACATGCCCAGAACAGCCTGGGCCGCTTTCAGCTGGAAGCAGCCATTCAGTCGGTGCACTTGGCGCGCGCGCAGACCGGCCGCACCGACTGGGCCGCACTGGCCTTGTTGTACGAGGGCCTGGTGCGCCTGGCACCAAGTGTGGGCGCGCTGGTGGCGAGAGCCACCGCGCTGGGCCAGGCCCAAGGCCCGCTTCTGGGCCTGTTGGCACTGGACGCCATCGAGCCCGCCCTGCGAGACAACTTTCAGCCGGCCTGGGCGGCGCGGGCCCACCTGCTGGCTTTGGCCAACCGCCGCGCCGAGGCGCTTCACGCGCTCGACCGCGCCATCGCTTTAGCGAGCGGTCCGCGCGTGATTGCGGCATTGGCTTTGCGGCGCGATGCATTGAAAGTCCGCCCCGTGGATTGAGCGCTGGCACCCGCCGCGCAGACCACAATCAAGCGCCTGCCCTGAAGAACCATTGCATCCACCCCACCAAACCCTTCGCAAAGCCCTGACATGGCCGCAGATGTGGCCGACCATTCGCGCGGGCGCACTTGCCGTGGTGGCCTTCGGCGCGGCCCTGTGGATGACCCGAGAATTTGCCGAGTCCATCCTGCTGGCCCTGGCAGCTTATCCGCGCCTGGCCGTCATGGTGTTTGTCGCCAGTTCGGCCTTGGCAGTACTGCTGCCGGTGATGAGCAATTTGGCCTTGGTGCCCTTGGCGGTGCTGGCCTGGGGGCCCGCCTGGGCAGCGGGGCTCCTGCTGCTGGGCTGGGTGGTGGGCGCCGCCCTCTCCTTCACGCTGGCACGGCACGCGCGGCCCTGGCTGCTGCGTCACTTCCCGACGGTGCAACGGCACAGCGACATCGACCGACTGATTCACCCTGAACATCGCATCGGCTCACTGATCCTCTTGCGCATGACCTTTCCGGTGGACGTGCTGTCCTATGCGCTGGGTCTGTTCAGTCGCCGCGCCACCTGGCTGGAAAACCTGGCCTCGACTCTGGTGGGTGGTGCGCCTTTCGCGATCGTGTTTTCGGTGTTTCCAACACTCGGCACTGCAAAGCAAGTGACGCTGTTCCTGGCTTGCACCGTGGTGTTCCTTCTCCACCTGGCATGGGTGCTTCGACACGAAGGAGCCTCAGACGACACGGGGTCGCGCTGATCGCGCCTGCCAGGACGCAGCAGCCAGCGCCAGCTCAAGCCGCGCGGTGCACCAAGGTCACCGGCACCGGCGCGTAGTTTGCGATGCTGTGTGAAACCGAGCCAAACAGCGCGCTCGCCAGGTCGCTTTTCACCTGCGCGCCCATCACGATCAATTGGCATTGATGGCGCTCGCACATCTCCAGAACAACGCGCGCCGGGTCACCCAGCGTGAGGTCGCGCTCGAAGGGGATGTGCATGCCGCGCAGCAAAGCTTCGGCAGGCTCGAAGGCATCGTCGGCCGCCTGCTGCACGGCGCCCGCCAGGGCGTCTGTGTCACGCGAAGTCACCAACTCATAGACCGAAGCCTCACGTTCGGCATGGGCGAGCACAACGTGCACCTTCAGGCCGTGCAACGCCAGGTTCATCACATGGCGCACCGCGTCCAGCGAGGCGGCCGAGCGGTCGATCGGCAACAGGATTTTGAGCATGGCGTGTGGCTCCTCAGAAGACGCAAGCGGCGCTTGTTCTGGCACCATGATCGCAGACAGCATGGATACGCTTTGATCTGAATCAAATTCGCGTGTTTCAATCAGCCTGGCTGTTGGGCGTCCGCTGCAGCTGGATTTAAGCGCTTGATAATCCGCGCCAGCATGACGCTCCAGCCATCGCGACACGTATGATTTGAATGGTTTTGCAGATGACAGGGTGGGCTCAGGACACCTAGGCCTGTCATCGAAGTCACACCAATCGTTGGGAGATACCAAATGAAAAGCACGTTCTTACGCACAGCCACGTCGCTGTGGGCTGCGGCACTTGTGTCCGCTCAATTTGCGGGCACGGCCCATGCTCAAAGCTACCCGGTCTATACCGTGACGAGTCTGCCGGTGTCCAGCATCACCGCATTCAATGACAGTGGCTTGGTTCTGGGTCGTGGTTTTGTGCCCTGTACGGGCCTGTGCACGCAAAGCGACGTGCCAGTGCTGTATGACAGCCGTACGGGCACCACGACTGCGCTAAGCAGCGGCGGCTTCGGCAGCTTTGCCTCGCCTTACCAAGCCATCAATGCCAAGGGCCAACTGGCTGGCTCGACCAGCACCTGGGACGCGACGGTCGGTGCCTGGGTGCGCCGTGTGGTTGTGCGACAGGTCGACGGCACCGTCACCACCTTGGCTTCGCCGACCCTGTCAGCAACGCAGATCAACGGTCTGCAGGCTCGCGGTTTCAACAACGCAGGTCAAATCGCACTCGAACACAGCGACGGCATTGACCTCCAAGGGCCCGTTTGTGGCAACTACCAAGGCTGGATCGGTACCGGCGCCACGGCTGCCGGCTGGAAGGCGCTGGGCACCAGCGGCACCGTGTTACGGCTGGCCGGTATCAACGCTGGCGGCACGGCCGTGGGCTCGGCTGCGCCGGCCGCCACTTGCGGCGGCGCCGGCGGTGGTTTTCATGCGGTAGCCGCGCTGTCATCAGGCGCACTGGTTGACCTGCATGGCAGCCTCGCCGGAAGCTTCAGCAGGGCCAATGGCATCAACGACCTGGGCTATGCCGTAGGTGACTTCGACACGGGCGCCCGAACCCTGGCGGACACCTACAACCCGCAAGGTGTACCCGTGACGCGCGCCGGCGTGTGGAACACAGCCGTGCAGGTCAGGATCGATATGGCTGCAGCGGGCCAGAGCCGGCTGAATGCCGTGAACAACCGCGGCGAAGTGGTGGGCACGGCCAATGCCACCATGGCCGCAGGGCAGCCCTTCAATCCGACCGCCGGCCGCGCCATGCTGGGAAATCTGGCCACCAACTGGCCACTCGTGGACCTGAACAGCTTGCTGGCCAACAACACGGCCGGCTGGACGCTGCAGGACGCCATTGCCATCAACGCTGGTGGCCAGATCGTGGCGCGTGGCGCCACGGCGGCGGGCAGCAGCGGCTTTGTGCTGTTGACCCCCGTGACCGCGCCGGCTGACCCCTATTCAGTGGTGCCGTCGGCACCCGCAAGGTTGGCCGCGTCTCAAGTGGCAGCCACGTCAGCCCTGCTGACCTGGACCAACACGGCGCGCAACGCTACGCGTCTTGTCGTTGAGCGCTGCAAGGGCGGCAGCTGCAACAACTACGTGGCCGTTGCCACGCTGCCCAGTGACAGTGTGCAGTACAGCAACACGGGCCTGACAACACGCACCAGCTACCGCTGGCGCGTTCGTGCCGGCAATGCCAAGGGGCTGTCGACAGCCAGCAACGTGATCAGCGCCACAACCTTACGTTGACGGCAAGCGGGCGGCAAGGCCGCCGCCTGCAACAACCACCCCTGCGCACCACATCAATTGCAGGTGGCCGGCGCGTCGCCGTCTTTAGCGCCCTTGGCGATGAAGGCCTTGAGGTCCGCCATCAGACTCAAGCCCAGGCTGTCCTGCGCGCGGCACTGCAGCGACACGGGCTGGAGACACTGCAGGTTTGGCCCGCTGCCAGCTTGAGCCCGCCAGCGCCGACCCTGACGCGCACGCAATTCCTCGGCGTGACGCACATCGAGGCGGCTTATTCGCCCCAGGTTCAGCTTGACGATGCGTTCGTGGTGGACCCCTCACCCGAAGCCACGGCCGCGCGTGCCGCATTCGAGGCGCTGCTTGCACCCCTGGCAACGCCGGCCGCCAGCGCAGGCAACCTGCAGCGGCTGGCTGCAGAGTACCGGCGCACCGAGCGCCGAGCCCGCGCCCTGGAGAACCTGCTGTTACCCGAGATCGAACAAGCAATGAAGGCGATCAACGAACACCTGGAGCTGGTTGACCAGGAAGACGCTGTGCACATTCGTCATGCGGGCCGCTGATTGAGAGCACCGAGTTCTTGGGGGTAGGCCGCAGCGCTGGGCCCAACGGCGGCTTGAACCGCCTATCCTTCCGCCTGACCATCACCCGGAGAGCCCGATGACACTTGGTTTGTTCGCGCGCGGCCCACTTTGCTCTGTGGCCGCATGAGCCGTTGCTTGTTCAGCATGGTCTTCGCCTGCCTGGGCCTGCTGCTGTCGGCCGGTGAAGCGTCGGCTTTCAAGCCGCGCCAGGTGCGCGAACCCGAAGCTCGATTCATCCGCGAAATTTGGCTGGACCCGGCACGTCAGCGTCACGTGAATGTGCGCATTGCGTTCCTGACCTTGGATGCTATGGCCGAGCAAAAAGCCGCCATGCCGGTGCTGCTGTTTTCCGCGCCCCAGGGCTACCGCTGGGGCGGTTATGCCGACAACTACGAAGACCTGTCTCAAGAAATGCTCAAGCGGGGCGTGGTCACCGTTACCGTCTCGCACTACGACATCGACGAGCCCATGGGGCCGAACGAACGTTTTGCCGAGGTCTACCCCGGCGTGTTGACCGGCGCGCGCAACGACCCAGCAGTTGACCGCTATGAAGACTGGTTGTTTGTAATGCGCGAGTTAGCGGCACGAAACCAGCGCCAGCTCAAGGGCTGGCCGGCGCTGAACCTGGAGCGGCTGGCCGTGGGTGGGCACTCGTCGGGCACGCTTACGGCACTGCACTTGGCCGGGTTGCCCGTGCGCAGCCGTGAAGGACAGGTCTTTGCCAATCACCGCGATCCCCGCATCAAGGCTTTCGTGGTGTACAGCCTGCCCTTGGAGTACCGGGGCCTGAACCGAGACGACCTCAAGCAAGTGGGCGCTGTTGCAGGCCTGCATGTGGCGGGGTCCGAGGATCAGCCGGAATTTCGGAACACAGCCTACCGCTATATCAGCGGCGCACACCAGCACTGGCTGGTGGCCCAAGGTGGTCACAACGTGGGGGCCAAGGGCTCTGAAGACCTGGTGCTGGAAGTGACCGGAACCTTCATCGACGGCTATCTCAACGACAAACCTGCACAGCGCGAGCGGCTGAACGCCAAGACCTTCGAGTCCTTCTGGCCTGCGCTCAAACAACTGCAGAGCAAACCTGCCAGAGCCCTGCGTGCACCCGACCAGCGCGACTTCGCGGCCTGGGCGCGCGACACCCTGCCCGGCGGCCGCTGGCTGCACGACCGCGCCATCAGCCATGCACTCACCCAAGCCCGCAACCGCGAGGTCGCCGCCAAATGATCGCCTTTGCAGCCTTGGTGCTGGCAGCCGTGCTGTTCAAGGTGCTGGGCAACCAAGTCTTCACGCCACTGAGCGTGGCGCTGGCTGGTGGGCTTTATGTGCTGCGCTACGCACTGAGCGCCCGGCAGCGCCAGCACATCGAAGATTTTTTGCTCCAGTTTGGCGTGCTCCTCTATGCCTTGGCCAACCAGGACCCCAGCTACTACGAACACGCGGCACTGTTGTTATGCCTGGTGCCAACTGCCGCGCGCTGGCGGCGCATCGCCCGGGCTGCAGTGGCTGAAAGCTCTATCCTGATGGTGCTGCTCTACATCGTCTGGTCCGTCACCTGGACCTCGAATATCGAGATGAGCCTGGCTGGGTTTGTGATGTCGGCCTTGTGTTTGGCTTTTCTCATCGGCTACGTGCTGGAGTTTGAGGGCGACATGCCCGTGATCCTGGGCCGTATCGTCACGGTGCTGGTAGCCGTGATGGTGGGCTCCTGGGTTGCAGGGGCCATCGGCCATGGCGCTGCGGGCAAAACCTTCGCCGGTGTCACGCTTCACCGCAACCAGTTGGGCTTTTTGTTAGGGCTCTTGATTCTGTTGAGCTTGTTTGCGCTGCGCTTTCGGTTTCGCTGGTTGTATGTGCTGGGCTGCCCGGCGGCCGCTGCGCTCTTGATTTTTATCGACTCCAAAAGCGCCATCATCAGCATCGCGTTCACCGCGCTGGTGTTTTTTGTCATCAGTGCCAAGCGGTGGCGGCTCTACCTGAGCTTGCTGGCCGTGGCTGCGGCGGTGTTTGTCACAGCGCTGCCCAGCCCCAAGATGGATCACTTTGCGCTGTGGATGGGCCGCGAGCCGACCTTCACCTCGCGCACTGAAATTTGGGCTGACAGCATCAAGCTTGCTTCCGACCAGCCTTTCACCGGCTATGGCTACAACGCCGTGTGGAGCGCGCATGAAAACCGTCTGGCGCAATACCGCGACGCGCCTGGCCCGCAGTACGCACACGCGCACAACGCCTGGATTGATTGGGTGCTCCAGTTGGGTCTTGGAGGTTTGGCGGTCTACATCGTGTTCTTGGGCGTGCTGCTCCAACGTGCGTGGGCGCAGCGCTCGATCCAGGCCTTCTGCCTGCTGCTCTACATACAAATCTACGACCTGGCCAATGTCAGCACCGTGCCCGTGACGCGCTTCGGCTTTTTCATGCTGGCCGTCACCACGTTGAGCCTGTGGTTTGGCACGCCAGCGGCCAGCGCTTTGCACAAAAGGCCTGCTGGACATAGAGGTGAAGTGCCCTCCGCGAACGACTTTGCGTCCTCCGCGCCGCCCCCACCCCAAGGCCGCCGTCTGGCCACGGGTTTCGCTTTGGCCCTGGCGGGTTTTGTGGCCATGGCGTCATTCGCCATTTGGGAAGACGGCCGAAAGTTCTCTGCGGCTGAAAAGCGATCGGCGCCAGCACCCAACGGCATGGCCGCCGCCAGCCTGTTGGACGCCAAGCAGTTTCAGTGGAAGACCGAAGACAAGTTGCGCGAGTACGCGCGCCGCCACCGGCTGGCTTTAGAAGAGATGATGAAGCGGAGTGAGGAGCCATGAGGCGCGGTCGGCAAACCGCACGGGCAATCGTCAACTCGATGGGCCGCGGGTGCGCCGCCTTGGTCACCGCCCTCTTGGTCGGCTGCGCGCCCAGCGCTGACCAATCGGGTTGGGAAATTGCTCGTAAAAAGAACCCCGCGGAGCGCCTGGAGTCCTTCCCCGAAATTCCGGTGGTCTTGCCGGGCTCTGCGTCAGCGTCGCAAAGCCAAGCCACCGGCACGGCCATAGAGGGCGTTTCGAAGAAGGCGCTGGACGTGGGCAGCCTTTTCCGGCGAGGTTACTCGGCGCCAACACCTTGAGGAGCATCGTTTGAATCGTTTGCTGCTACGTTTGATTTTGGCATCCCTCGTGTTCGGTTGCGGCCAAGCGCGCGCGCAGCTCGGCGCGAGCGTGCTGCACATCGCCGGCGAACGCCTCACCGATCTGTCACTGGGCTACCCGCAGCACGCGCAGGTTGCGCGATTGGGCTTTGGCACGTCCCAAAAGCCCTGGCACACCTGGCTTGCCGGCGTGGACATGCGCCCGCTGGTACACCTGCCGGGCTACCAAGCGGGCCAGCCCGTGCGCATGCAATCCAGCATGTTGATTGGCAACCGCTTCCAGGGCAAAACCTGGAGCGATGCGTTTGCGGCGTTAGCGTCTTTTGACAGCGACAGCAACGGCATCGTTGAAGGCGGCGAGCTGCGCGACCTCTACGTTTGGGTGGACTTTGCGGGCGACGGAACCGTAGCCCAACGCGAAGACGCGCTGCGCCCTGCCAGCTATTACTACACCGCTTTTGACCTGCGAGCGGGCGCCAAAACCAAGGCCGGTCACGCGCGGACAGGGCGCATCGCTGCGTTTTCGGTGTTGGTGCCCTATGCCACCCGCATCCATTTGCTGGAACTGGATGTGAGCGCGTCCTACGCCACACGGCTGCAGGGCGCCCTTTTGAACACAGCGGCAGGGCGCAGCCGCGAGACCATCGTCACCAGCCCACTGAACGGGCGCTGGCACTGGACCATCACCAACGCCGACCAATGGGAGGACGCCACTCGCCCATGGGGTAAAGAAGCGGGCGGGCAGTTGATATTGGCGGCACTCAAAACGGGGCGCATTGAAGGCGTGGTCCAGTACGTTGGCCCGCATGCAGACCTCATCAAGCTGCCGCTGGAAGGCCACTGGCAAGACGGGCGGGCGCAGTGGACCAGCGTGTCACCGCTGGGGCTGACGCGCAGCGAGGCGCGCCTGGAGTCGCTGTTTGGCCACCCGGTGCTGCGTGCCCGGTCGTGGAGCAACCGCAACGGCAAGGTGCAGGAATGGACTTGGAAGGCGCGTTATGAGCAGCTGCTTGACTAAAAAGGAAGGCGCAGTGGTCGTCGCAGTACTGATCGCACTGGTACTGTGCAGCCTGTGGCAAAGCCAGCGCCTGCGCGACGTGCAGCTTGAAGAAAAAAAGGCTCTGTACGCCGAACGCCTGCGCACGGCACAAACCATCATTGAAAACGAGATGTTGGCTGCGGCTTACCTGACCACCACCGACCAGCGCACCCGCGAACTGGCGCGCGCCTCTCTGGCGAAGAGCCCGCAATGAACCGCAAGCACGCCTGGGTTTTGCTTGCAGTCATGCTGCTGGTAGTGGCGGGCCAAGCGGTTCAGTTGAGTCGCTATGAGGTCAAACCTGTGAAGCAGATTCAATTGCACGAAAGCCGCTTGCTGCCTTTCCTGCGCGAGATTCGGCAGCACAACCCGAACAGCTACGACAGCACGGTGCTGAATCTTGAGCGCATCCGCGATACGCACGCACAAAGTCAGATGCAAGCTCGGGCGCCGGTTCAAGATATTCAGCTCGAAGAAGCGGTGGTTGTTGAGCAGCTGCTGGCCCGATTGGCCGGGCAAGCATCCCCAGGTATGACCACTGGGTCACCCTCAAAGGCGCCTTGAGTCGGATCGGCTACACGCTGTGCGATTCAGCTGTGCGGTGGGGCAACTGGCCGTGTTTGACATCGCTGGCCAGTGCAGACTCGAGCAAAGCCAGCATGGCCTTCCCGGCTGCCCGGGCTTGCTCAGGCTGCTCGACGCTCAAGCCAAAGGCGCCGCCGCACTGGCCTTCAAGGACCAGCGTCGCGTAGCCGTGAACCGCTGACCAAGCCAGAAGCAGGCGCTGCGGCAAGCTCTCGGGCGCCAGGTCGCGCTCGGCCATCAGCGCAGCCATGGCCTCGCGCAGCCAGTCGCCGGAACGCTGGCCTGCCAGCGCGAGCTGCGGGTCCGCGCTGTCCAATCGGTCGCTACCGAACATCAACTGAAAGTGCGCGCGATGCGCCAGCGCAAAGTCAATGTAGGCTTGGCCCACGGCCGTCAGGCGCGCAGCGGCACCAGACGGCGCAGCTTGTTGGTAAGCCTCCATTTGGTCTGCCAGGCGGTTGAAACCCACGGTTGCGAAGGCCGTGAGCAAGCCGCGCACGTCGCCGAAATGGTGCGCGGGCGCGGCGTGTGACACCCCGGCGCGCCGGGCGCACGCGCGCAGTGTGAAGGCGTCTACGCCCTGCTCCAGCAGCAAGGCTTCGGTCGCAGCCAACAAGGCTTCGCGCAAGGCGCCGTGGTGATAAGCCGGGAGCACCGGCGCAGCGGGGGCGGCCGTCTTGCGTGGCACACGTGTTGGCATGGGCTTCATTCTAATCTTGACAGCGTCAATATGGGTCTTTACAGTCCAGCCTCAATCTTGACACTGTCAACACGCCGGAGCCTTCGATGTCACCTTCTGCCTGGTTTGCGGTGGCCAACCCTTTTGCCTTGCTGGGCTGGCTGCTCTTGCTGGGCGCGCTGTTTGCCCCGGCGCGCGGCGCATGGGGGCCGCGCCTGTTGTTGCTGGCAGGCCGTGTCTGGCCTTTGGTTTTGGCAGCAGGCTATGCAGCCGCCTTGCTGGCGCACTGGGGCTCGGCGCCCGGCGGTGGCTTCGGCACTTTGGAACAAGTCGCCGCACTGTTTGCCTCGCCGGGCAATTTGTTGGCGGGCTGGGTGCATTACCTGGCCTTTGACCTGTTCATTGGCTCATGGGCGGTGGCCGATGCGCAGGCGCGTGGCTTGCAAGGCGCACGCCGCTGGCTGATGGTGCCAGTGCTGGCCTTGATCTTTATGTTCGGCCCGGTGGGCCTGTTGCTGTACTTTGCCGTGCGCCCACGCGCTGCGGCTTTGGAGCTGACCCATGTCCGTTGAACATCCGATGCCTGGCCCGGCTGTGCATCAAAGCGACCGCTGCGCCGGCACCCCTGCAGCTTGGCATGAAACCTGGCGCACCGCGCGCTTGATCGCCAATCAAGCCCGCCAGCGTCTGCCCGGCTTGTGGTTCGGCGGCTTGCTGGCCTTGGCACTTTCAGTGCCGCTGGCGCTGCTGGGCTGGTGGGACGAACGGACCTTGCTGGGGGTCAGCGTGTGGACCAAGCCTTGGAAATTCCATGTCTCCGTCGGCCTGCACTTGCTGACTTTGGCCTGGTTCGCCGCGATGCTGCGCGAATCACCCGGACGAGCGCGCAGCCTCAAACGGATGAGTGCAGTTGCGCTGATCTGCGCGGTCTTTGAGCTGGCTTACATCACTTGGCGGGCCGCCTTGGGCGAGGCTTCACACTTCAGCATCGCCACGCCTTTGACTGGCGCGTTGTATGCGGCGATGGGCGTTGGTGCGGTGCTGATGACCGCCTGCGCGGGCTGGCTGGGCTGGGTGACCTTGCGCGCGCATGACTACGCCTGGGGCGCTGTGCTGCAACGCGGCGTGGGCTGGGGTTTGCTGATGGGGTTTGTGCTGGGCACCTTGGCCGGCGCTTATGTGTCTGCCCAGACCGGCCACCACGTGGGCGGCAGCCTGACGGACGCCCAAGGACTGCCATTGCTTCGTTGGTCGCGCGACGGTGGCGACCTGCGCGTGGCGCACTTTTTCGGCCTGCACGCGATGCACGTGCTGCCGCTGGTGGCTTGGTTGGCCGGTCGAATGGCGCCGCCGGGCGCAGCACGGGTCGGCTTGAACGTCTTCGCGCTCGGCTACGCCGCGTTCACGACCCTGACTTTCGTCCAGGCTGTCATGGGACGGCCCTTCATCTAACCGAGGGACGGCAACACGGGCAAGACTTGCCCCTCGCAGCGACCAAAGCCGATGCGCGCTGCGCCTGGCTTTTCGCACCAACCGCGCAGGATGACTTGGTCGCCATCTTCCAAAAACCGGCGCTGCTCGCCCGTGCCGGGCAGGTCGATGGCCACTGTGCCTCCCCGGCTGAGTTCGACCATCGCGCCAGCCTCCGCAGCGCTTGGGCCTGAAATCGTGCCCGTGCCCAGCAGGTCACCGGGCAGCAAATTGCAGCCGCCCACCGTGTGCTGCGCCACCATCTGCGCAATGGTCCAGTACTGGTGGCGAAAACTGGTGGCTGACAAGCGGTCGGGCGCCACACCTGTGGCACGGTGCTGTTGGGTTTGCAGCAGGACTTCAAGCTGCACGTCAACACCACCGTGGCTGCGGTTGGCTGCGGTGTCCAGATAGGGCAGCGGCTGCGGCTCATCAGCCGGATGGCTGAAAGGCACGCGGAAGGGCGCCAAGGCTTCCAGCGTCACGATCCAGGGCGACACGCTGGTGCAGAAGTTTTTTCCCAGGAACGGCCCCAGCGGGGCCATTTCCCAAAACTGGTGGTCACGCGCCGACCAGTCGTTGAGCAGGCACATGCCGAAGATGTGGTCTTCCGCTTGCGCCAGCGGTACGGGCTCGCCCATCGCATTGCCAGGGCCCACGTAGAAGCCCATCTCCAACTCGTAATCGAGCCGTGCACAGGGTCCATAAACCGGTGTGCGGCTCCCCGGCGGCAGGGCCTGGCCCATGGGGCGATGAAAGGGCGTGCCACTGATGACAACGCTGGACGCGCGGCCGTGATAGGCGATGGGCAGCCATTGGAAATTGGGCGTCAGCGGGTCGTCCGGGCGCATCACGCGGCCCACATTGCGTGCGTGGTGGATGGAGGTGTAGAAGTCGGTGTAGTTCGCCACGCGTGTGGGCACCGTGAACTTGACCAGCGCCTGCGGAACCAGGCAGGCGCGCCAGGCTTCGATAGCGTTCGCTGCATGCTTGGGTACGTCAACCAGTGCGTCGAACAAAGCGTGCCGCAGCGCGCGCCAAGCCGGCTGGCCCATCGCCAGGAAGTCATTCAAGGCGGGCTTTGCACAAGCCTGCGCAGCCTGTTGAGCCAGGCCGTGCAGCAACTGCGCCGCAACCACGGCGGCCAGATCCACAAGCTGGTCGCCAATAGCCACGCCGCCCCGAAAGGCTTCGTCGGAGCCTGCACGTCGGAACACGCCGAAAGGCAGGTTCTGGATGGGGAAGTCAGTGCCGGCCTCATTGGATGAAGCCAACCAAGCACGGGCCTGCGGGTTGTGGGTGTGATTGAGTTGCATGGGGTGTTCTGCCTTCACGCCGAAGCCATCAGTCGGTCATCAAAGATGGCCACGGCACGCGTCCAGCCGGCTGAGGCGCCGCGAATCTTGTGCGGAAAGCAGCTGATGAAAAAGCCCGTGGGCGGCAGTGCTTCCAGGTTGTGCAGCTTTTCCAAGTGGCAGTAGCCGATGTCGCGGCCTGCTTTGTGGCCTTCCCAGATCAGGCTGGCGTCTTTGGTTTCGCCGTATTTTTTGGCGGTGTGCACAAAGGGCGCGTCCCAGCTCCAGGCGTCGGTGCCGGTCAGGCGCACGCCGCGCTCCAGCAAATACATCGTGGCCTCGTAACCCATGCCGCATCCGGAGGACACATAGTCCGCATGGCCATACCGTGAACCGGCGCGGGTGTTGATCACCACGATTTCAAGTGGCGTCAGCGAATGGCCAATGCGGCGCAGCTCGGCCTCAACGTCCGCAGCGGTGACCACATAACCGTCAGCCAAATGGCGGAAATCCAGCTTCACACCCGGCTGGAAACACCACTCCAGCGGCACCTCATGGATGGCTATGGCTGGCTTCTTGTCGCCAAGCGCTTTGTCCATGGTGGAGTGGAAGTGGTAGGGCGCGTCCAGGTGCGTGCCGTTGTGGGTGGACAGCTGAACCGTCTCAACCGCCCAGCCTTCTCCATCGGGCAGATCGGCTTTCTTCACGCCGGGGAAGAAGGGTTCGATCTGTTCAAAGGTGTTCTCGTGCGTGAAGTACTGGATCTTGGGCGCAAAGGGCGGCGGGTCGCTCAAGACATCGTTTTCCAGAAAGATGGACAGGTCGACAAAACGGCGGGGCATAAGCTCTCCTTGATGAGGTCGAAGGTGTTGGGTGTTGAAGCTGATCGGGG
This sequence comes from Rubrivivax sp., assembly GCA_965249635.1. Taxonomy (GTDB): domain Bacteria; phylum Pseudomonadota; class Gammaproteobacteria; order Burkholderiales; family Burkholderiaceae_C; genus Rubrivivax. Next base: position 4,046,521 of record OZ252249.1, read on the forward strand.
CAATTCCGCTAAGGCCGTTGCCAACGCAGCAAGCGGCGCTCAGCCAGCGACAGAACTGCGTTGCTGGCAAAGCCGATGGCGCCCAGCAGCACGATGCCAGCGAACAACTCGCTGGCCTGGAATGATCTTGCGGCCAACAAGACGGCCTGGCCCAGGCCCGGCTGCGAGGCGATCATTTCGCCAACGACTGAAACAATGAGTGAGACCGTCAATGACAGGCGCATGCCGGTCAAGATATCGGGCAGGGCATTGGGCAGGCCCAGCTTCAGGATGAACGGCAGCCGGCCCATCTCCAAAGCCCGCGCCACTTCGCGCAAGCTCGGGTGCACATGGGCCAGACCGTGCAGCGTGGCCAGCAGCACCGGCCACATGGAACCAAACGCCACCACCGCCAAGACCATGCCACCCGACAGGCCAAACAGCGCCATGGCCAGCGGCATCACCGCCGATGCGGGTAGCGGGCGAATGAAGTCAAGCGTGGGTGCGATCCACTCGCGCGCACGTCGGGAGCTGCCTATCAACGCACCCAATGCGATGCCCAAGGCGCTGGCCAGCACCCAGCCCGCCAACATGCGCCCCAGCGTCGCTGTGGCGTAACTCAACAGTTCGCCACCGACCATGCCCTGAACCAGGCTGGCGGCAGTGGCCGCAGGCGTAGGCAAAAAGGCGCGGTTGACCCAGCCGCTGGTGCTGACCACCCACCACAAAGCCAGAAGCGCAGCCAACAGCGTCAGCGAAGACAGCATGCCCTTCGCGGTATCGCGGTGATCCGACAGCGGCGTCATGCGGCCTGCTCTCCCATCCGGCGCGCCACCCTGCGCTGCAAGGCCGATGCGCCGGCATTGATGGCGTAGCCAACAATGCCGATCCAGGCCAACCAGCCCAACATCAACGCCGGGTCCAGGCTTTGCTGCGCAATCATCATGGCGTAACCCATGCCGTGCGGGTTGGCCGCAATTTCAACCGTCACGGCCACCACCAACGCGATGGCCACGCACAAACGCAGCGCCACAAACAAACGTGGCACGATGGCCGGACCGATGATCCAGGTGAAGCGCTGCACGGGGTTCAGTTGCAAGGCCTTGGCCAATTCCAGCAGGCGTGGCTCCACTTGCAGCACCGCCGCCTGCGTGAGCACCAGCATGGGCCACAAGCAAGCAAAGGCCACCACGCTGACCTCCATGCGCAGGCCAAAGCCAAAGACCAGCATCGCCAAAGGAACGAGCGCGACCGAAGGAATGGGGCGCGCCAACTCCACACTCAAAAATGCTGCGCGCGCTGCCTGGCACGACAAGCCCAGCAAGGTGCCCATCAACACGCCACCCAGCGCACCGATGAACAAACCCAGTGCCGCACTGCCCAGTGTGAAGGCTGTGGCACTCCACAGCGAACCTTCCAGCGCAGCGGCGCCTAGTGCCTGCACGGCAGCAGTCGGCGGCGCAAGGGCGTCGCTGCTCACACCCACCGTGCGCGCCCACAACTCCAGCGCACCCAGCAGCACAGCGGGGAAAGCCAACGCCTTGGGCGAGAACGCCATCAGTGGTGCCCCAGGTAGTGATAAAGCTCGCGCCGCAGGCGCAAGAACTCGGGGTGCTCTTTGGTGCTGATCTGGTTGCGCGGCTGGGCCAGAGGCACGTCCACCACCGCCGCAAGACTGGGCTTCTGCGGCGTGGGGTTGCTGCGCAGCGCGACAACCCGATTACCCAGATACAGCGCTTCTTCGAGGTCGTGGGTGACGAACATCACAGTCAACCCTTCTTCGCGCACCAACCGGGCCAGTTCGTCCTGCAAGGTTTCGCGCGTCATCGCGTCCAAGGCGCCGAAAGGTTCGTCCATCAGCATCACGTCGGGCTGCTGCGCCAGGCAGCGCGCAATCTGCACCCGCTGCTGCATGCCGCCAGAGAGCTGGGCCGGAAACTTGTTCGCGTGTCCGCCCAGGCCCACCGTGCCCAACACTTTGGCGATGCGCGCCGGCCGGTCCGCCGCCGGCACTTGCGCGGCCTCAAGTGCCAGGCTGACGTTGGCTGCCACACTGCGCCAGGGCAGCAGGGCACGGCCGTAGTCCTGAAAGACAAACGCCACTTCGCGGCTGGGTCCACTCACCGCGCGGCCCTTGCGCAGCACCGCACCGCCACTGGGCGAAACAAATCCGGCCGCCGCGCGCAGCAGCGTGGTTTTGCCGCAGCCCGAAGGGCCGATGACACAGACAAATTCGCCACGCCTGACACTCAAGTCGATGGGCGAGAGAATTTCCCGGCCGCCCAGTGTGATGGCCACGCGATCGAAGTGCAGGACGGTGTCAGACACTCAAGAGCTCACTTGGCGATCAGCATCGCCACCTTGGGCGTGGTCTTGAGCATCTCCTGCTCCTTCATCAGGCCCACCCAATAGTTCAATTGCTTCTCGGTGACGATGGGCGAGGGTGGCGAAATCTGCACCTTGGCCAGCACCTCCGGCGGCAGCTTGATGAATTTGCCTATGGAGGCGCGCACAGCGTCATTGTTTTTCGGCTGCAACATGAAGGCTGCTGCCTCCTGCACGCCTTCACGGAAGGCCTTGACCGCGCCCGGGTTCTTCTCAGCCCAATCGCGCCGTGCGGTGTGGATGATGGTCGGCTGGCCTTCAGGCAAGAAAGTGGAGTAATAGCTGGCCACATACCCCGCGCCGGAATCGGTAATGCGACTCATGAACGGGTCAGCCGTGACCACGGCGTCGAGCGAGCCGCCGCGCAGCAGGTCGCCATGCTGAGGAAAGGACGCCTCGATGAAGCTCACCTTCTTGTAGTCCACGCCCTGTGTCTTCAGCCAGGCCCGAAAAGTCACGTGCAAAAAGGCGCCGAGGCCCGGCACGCCAATTTTTTTGCCCACACAGTCTTGTGCAGAGCGGATACCGCTGCCCGCCTTGGCCACCAGGCCAAAGCCGGTGACCGACTTGGACGTGGCGCCGCCGCCAGCCACCACCACGTGGTCCAGGCCGCCATCAACCGACTGCAAGAACACACTCGGCGTGGGCCCGCCGATGTGCAGTGACTCAGCCTGAATCGCGGCCGGAATGGTGGAGTTGATCGGGATGAATTTGGGCTCCACCTCCAGGCCCCGTTTCTTGAAGAAGCCTTGCTCGATGGCCACGAATACCGACGCGAAGTCGGTTACGGCGGTGTAGCCAAAGACCACCTTGGGCAGCGCTTGACCCAGGGCGGGGAAGCTGGCCGCAGCGGGAAGCGCGGCCCATGCGGCCAAAACAGTGCGTCGTTTCATACTTGTCTCCTTCGGGTTGAGATGGGTCTCGGTTTGGGTACGGGGGTTGACTGAGGTTTGGGGTTGGCCGGCAATGCGGCCTGCAAGCCGCCCACGATGAACTGCACCAAGCGGTCCGAAGCCGCGGGGTCGCCCGGCTGGTTATGGCCGTCCGACAAGCGCTGCACCCGTGTATCGACCAGGTGGTGCAGCAGCGCGCCCAGCGCAAATTGGTAGCCCCAGGCCACCTCGCTCAAGCTGGCGCCTGGCACGGTGGCTTGCAAGGCCGCAATGAAGCGGTGCGCCAAGGGGTCGAAAAATTCGCGCAGCACACGGTCGGCTTCTGCGCTGCTGTAGGCCAGCTCGCGTCCCACCAGTTGCGCGTAGTAGTAGCCCTCTTCGCTGTGGCGCAGCCGTATCACCGGCTTCACGAAGGCTTCGATGATGCGCGTCAGCGTCTGGGCATCTTGTGGGTTGGCTGCAGCGGCATCCAGGGCCGCCAGGCGCTCTTCGATGGTCTGGTTCCAGTGCGCAAAGATGGCGTGGAACAGCTCGTGTTTGGGGCCGTAGTAATAGCCCACCAGTGCCAGCGGCACACCAGCTTCTTCGGCTATCTGACGGATGGTGACGCCGTGGTAACCGTGCCGTGCAAACAGCTTTTCAGCGGCCAGCAAGATGGCTTGCTGGCGGTTGGGCTTGTCGGCGCGGCCCAGGACCGGCTGTAGAGCGCGGGTGGGTTGGGTGCCAGTAAGCATGGGGCGTGATTGAACGCTTGTACAAATTCATTGAACATTCGTACAAACCCCGCGCCACGACACGATGCTTGACACCTTGACGCCATGATGCGATAAACCAAAAAGTTAATAAACCTATTGGTTAACTACCATCACAACGTGACGCCCAGTACCCTCGCCGCCCCGGCCCCCGCAGCCGGCATCGGGCCTGACCCTGACTCTCTGAGCGCCGTCTTTCTGGCCCTGGCCGACCCAACTCGAAGGTCCATGATTAAGGCTTTGAGCCAAGGCGAGCGCACACTCACTGAACTGGCTGCGCCGTTCAAGATCAGCTTGCCGGCTGTGACCAAACACCTGCGCATGCTGGAGCGGGCTGGCTTGGTTCGCCGCGCGCGAAAGGCCCAAAGCAAGCCTTGCACTCTGCAAGCCGAGCCTTTGAAGCAGGCTTCGAACTGGATCGAGCAGCACCGCGCCGATTGGGAAGACCGGCTAGACCGGCTGGACGCCTTTGTGCTCGCGCTGCAGGCCGAGCAGGCAGTCGGTGCTGGCACCCATGCCGGTTCGCCGATTTCGCCCGTAGCGCCCATTTCATCCACTTCGCCAAGCACCGGAGAACTTGAATGACCCTCTCAGCTTTCTTCTCTCGCAAACTCCCGCCACTGGCCCAGCCTCGGCACGCCGAACGTACCGAAACCGACGCCCGCACCGGGTCGTGCGAGATCGTGCAGACGCGCTTGATTGCCGCGCCGCGCGGCGCTGTTTGGGCGGCATGGACTGACCCGCTGCAATTGGGCCAATGGTGGGGCCCCAAGGGCTTTTCGGTCACCACCCGAGTCTTCGAATTCCGCCCCGGCGGGCATTGGATCTTCACCATGCACGGGCCTGACCCCGACCCTCAATCAAAACAACCGGGCGGCCCGCGCGACTTTGCCAACCAAATCGTCTTCGACACCCTCGAGCAAGGCGGCGAGGTCTGGCGCATCGAATACCACCACGTCAGCGCCGAGGGCCAAGAGCCCATGCACTTCAAGACCGAAGTGCGTTTCGAAACCGCCGGCACTGAGCAGGCTCCTGCAACCCGCGTCAGCATGCGTGCCGACTTCGGCAGCGAGGCTTTCCGCGATCAGTTGATCCGCAACTTCGGCGCCGCGCAGGGTGGCAAAGAAAACCTGGCCCGCTTGGCGGACCACACCGAAAGCAACAGCTTTGCCACCACCCTCGGAGCGCTCGGTTATCGGCTCGTCCTCAGCCGTGAACTGCCCGTGCCGCGCGCTTTGGTCTGGCGCTGCTGGACCGAGCCGGAACTGATCAAACTATGGTTCTGCCCCAAGCCCTGGCGCGTCACCGAGGTGGACCAGGACCTGCGCGCCGGCGGCCGCGCCAACAACGTGATGGAAGGCCCAGGGCCGGACGGGAAAATGATGCGCATGCCCAATACAGGCAGCTTCCTGGAGGTGGTGGACGGGCAACGCCTGGTCTTCACCAACATCCTGCTCGAAGACTGGGCGCCGGCCGCTCCGCAAGCCATGGGCTTCACGGCCGCGATAATCTTCGAAGATGCCGGCCCCGGCCAATGCCGTTACACGGCCATCTGCCAGCACACGGACGCCGCGTCACAAGAACAGCATGCCGCGATGGGCTTCCACCTCGGCTGGGGTACTGCGGCCGATCAGCTGGTGGGCTTGGCGCAGACGCTGTAAGCGCCGCGCAGGGCGGGGCGGGGCGGGGCGGGGCCGATCTCGGGTCACCCCATCAGCGCCATCGCCGCCGCGCGGTAGCGCTCGGCCGTGGCCGCCACCACGTCGGCCGGCAGCGCAGGCGCAGGCGCTGTTTTGCCCCAGGGCTTGCCCTTGACTTGTGCCTGCTCCAGCCAGTCGCGCAGAAACTGTTTGTCAAAGCTGGGCGGATTGGCACCCTTGGCCGCCGCTTCGGCGTAAGACGCCAGCGGCCAGAAGCGCGAGGAATCGGGCGTGAGCACCTCGTCCATCAGCGTCAGCGTGCCGTCTTTGTCCAGGCCAAACTCAAACTTGGTGTCCGCAATGACGATGCCACGTGTCAGGGCGAAGGCAGCCGCTTCGGCGTACAGGCGAACGGCCACATCCCGCACCTGCTGGGCGCGCTCAAGGCCGATGATTTGAACGGATTGCTCAAAGCTGATGTTTTCGTCATGGTCGCCAGCTTCGGCCTTGGTGGCCGGCGTGAAGATGGGCTGCGGCAAGTGCGCCGCGTTGCGCAGCCCGGCCGGCAGCGGCACGCCACAAACCTGGCCGTTGTCTTGGTATTCCTTCCAGCCCGAGCCTGCCAAATAGCCGCGTACCACGGCCTCAATCGGCAGCGGCTGCAGACGCTTGACCAGCATCGAGCGGCCGCGCACCTGGGCCACTTCATCGGGCGAGACCACGCTTTCGGGCGCCTCACCGGTCAAATGGTTAGGCACGATGTGCTTCAGCCGTTCAAACCAGAACAGCGCCACTTGGGTGAGCAGCGCGCCCTTGCCCGGAATGGGCTCGCCCATGATGACGTCGAAGGCTGAAATGCGGTCACTGGCCACCATCAACAGGCGATTGGGGCCGACGGCATAGTTTTCGCGCACCTTGCCGCGCGCAACCAGCGGCAAAGAGTGCAAGTGGGATTCGTACAAGGCGCTGGTTTCAGGCTTCAACATGACGGTGGGGTGCAGGACAGTGCAAAACGGGCTATCCATACGGGTTAGCAAACTGGTTACCAATTGTCGCCGGGACCAAGCTGAACCGTTTTGGCCGTGTTGGAACGCCATTTGCACGCCCAGGCGCGCACTCACAATGCGCGCATGCTTTCTGAAACCGACCTTGACCTGCTTTCGCAGGCCCGCCACCCGGACCCGTTTTCGGTGCTGGGCCTGCACCACGACAGCGACGGCAAGCTGTGGGCTCGTGCGCTGCTGCCCGGCGCCCAGCACGTGGTGCTGCATGACGCCAGCACCGGCCGCCGCGTGGCTGCGCTGGCCGTGCGCGGCCGCTCGCCCTTGTTTGAGGCTTTGATCCCGCGGCGCCGCAAAACCTTCGAATACCGCCTGCACATCACTTGGGCCGATGGGCAAGAAACCCGCCTGGGCGACGCCTATGCGAACGGCCCGCTCATCGGCGAACAAGACCTCTACTTTCTGGGTGAAGGCTCGCACCTACGGCCCTTCGAAGTTCTCGGTGCCCACGCCATGAGCCTGGGTAGCGGCGCCACCGCGCAAGCGGGCGTGCGCTTTGCCGTGTGGGCGCCCAACGCACAGCGCGTCAGCGTGGTGGGTAGCTTCAATGGCTGGGACGGCCGCCGCCACCCGATGCGCGGGCGTGGTGTCTCCGGCGTGTGGGAACTGTTCATCCCCGGCGTGGCCGTGGGTGACGCCTACAAGTTTGAAATCTGCACCCGCGAAGGCGCGGTACTGCCGCTGAAGTGCGACCCCTATGCACGCGGCGCGCAAATGCGGCCTAACAACGCCAGCCTGGTGGCCGCAGCCTTGGCGCCAGCGCAGCCCTTGCCGCAAGCACGGGCACTGGCCAACAGCCGAAGCGCGCCGGTATCGATCTACGAAGTGCATCTGGGCTCGTGGCGGCGCCACCCGGACGGCCGCTTCTACACCTGGGACGAACTGGCCGAATCCCTGCCCGCCTATGCGGCGCACATGGGCTTCACGCACATCGAATTGCTGCCCATCACCGAGCACCCGTTTGATGGCTCCTGGGGCTACCAGGCACTGGGCCTGTACGCGCCCACCTCGCGCTTCGGCGCGCCCGAAGGCTACGCGCGTTTTGTGCAGGCCTGCCACGAGCAAGGCCTGGGCGTGATTCTCGATTGGGTGCCTGCACACTTCCCCACCGACGCCCACGGCCTTGCGCAGTTTGATGGCACGGCTTTGTATGAATACGCCGACCCCAAAGAGGGTTTTCACGCCGACTGGCAAACACTCATCTACAACTTCGGCCGCAACGAGGTGCGCAACTTCTTGACCGGCAGCGCGCTGTACTGGCTGGAGCGTGGTGGCGCCGACGGCTTGCGCGTGGACGCCGTGGCCTCCATGCTCTACCGCGACTATTCGCGCAAAGAAGGTGAGTGGGTGCCCAATGTGCATGGTGGGCGCGAGAACCTGGAAGCCATCAGCTTCCTGAAGCGAACGAACGAAGTCATTGGCAGCGCGATGCCTGGCGCCATCACCTTGGCTGAAGAATCAACGGCCTTCCCAGGTGTGAGCGCGCCCACCTACGCTGGCGGCCTGGGCTTCCACTACAAGTGGAACATGGGCTGGATGAACGACACCCTGCGCTACATGAAAGAAGACCCCGTCAACCGCCGCTGGCACCACGACAAGCTGACGTTTGGCCTGATGTACGCCTTCAGCGAAAACTTCGTTCTGCCGCTCAGCCACGACGAGGTGGTGCATGGCAAGGGCTCGCTGCTGGCGCGCATGCCGGGCGACGACTGGCAAAGGCGCGCCAACCTGCGCGCTTACTTGGGCTTCATGTGGGGCCACCCCGGCAAGAAGTTGCTGTTCATGGGCCAGGAGTGGGGCCAGCCTGGCGAGTGGAACCACGATGTTGAGTTGCCCTGGGGCCAACTGCAGGACGAGCGCCATGCAGGCATGCAACGCTGGGTTCGCGACTTGAACCTGTTCTACCGCAACGAACCCGCCCTGCACCGGCTGGACTGTGATGGGGCCGGTTTTGAGTGGATTGACGCCAGCGACCGCGACCAGTCCATCCTCAGCTGGGTGCGCCGCGATGGCGTGGGCCGCAGCGTGGTGGTGGTATGCAACATGACCCCTGTGCCGCGCCTGGGTTTCAGGCTGGGCTTGCCGCAGGTCGAAGGGCAGCGGGGTGGTGCGTGGCGCGAGGCGCTGAATTCGGACTCCATGTTCTACGGCGGCAGCAATGTGGGCAACCACGGCGCGGCATTGGCTGCGCAGTCCATCTCGGCGCAGGGCCACACGCACAGCATCGAGCTCAATGTGCCGCCGCTGGCGACCGTATTTTTGGTGCAAGGCTGAAGCATGCCGAGCAACTTGTCTGCATCGAATCTGCAGCTGCTTGAAGGCCGCGAAGCGCCACTGGGCAGCCTGGCGCGCGACGGCGGCGTCAACGTGGCCGTTTTTTCTGCCCACGCCACAGCTATAGAGCTGTGCGTCTACGACGACGCGGGTGCACATGAACTGCAGCGCTGGCCCTTGCATGGCCCGCACGACGGCGTGTGGCATGGGTTTTTGCAGGGCGCCGGGCCGGGCTTGGTCTACGGCTTTCGCGCGCAAGGCCCTTGGGCACCCAGCCAGGGGCACCGCTTCAACGCGAACAAGCTGCTGCTCGACCCTTGCGCGCGCGAAATCATCGGCCAACACCAGTGGCGCAGCGAGCACCATGCGGCCACCGAAGCCGGCTTGCCCGACCCGCGCGACAACGCCACCTGGGCCTTGAAAGCCCGCGTGGCACCCGCGCCGCTGCCCGCGCCGGGCTGGCTCAATGCTCCACACCACGCCGATCACGAGCTCGTGATCTACGAGTTGCACGTCAAGGGCTTTTCCATGCAGCACCCTGGCATACCGCCTGCGTTGCGTGGCACCTATTCGGCCCTGGCTCACCCGGCGGCAATCAGCCACTTCAAGCAACTGGGCGTGAATGCGCTGGAGCTGCTGCCCATCCACTACCACCTGGATGAGCCCTTTCTCAGCCCCAAGGGTTTGAGCAACTATTGGGGCTACAACACCTTGGGCTTCTTCTGCCCCGACCCGCGCTTTGCAAGCCACCCGCAAGACCCGGCCGCAGTGAATGACGAGTTTCGGCGCATGGTGGCCACGCTGCACCATCACGGCATTGAAGTGATCTTGGATGTGGTTTACAACCACACCGCCGAAGGTAACGAGTTAGGCCCCAGCCTGAGCTTTCGTGGCCTGGACCACGCGAGTTGGTACCGGCTGGACGACGACACCGGGCGCAGCCTGAACTTCAGTGGCTGCGGCAACACACTGAATACAGCCCACCCGCGCGTCACGCAGTTTGTGCTGGACTCCTTGCGCTGGTGGGCCAAAGACATGGGCGTGGACGGCTTCCGCTTTGATCTGGCGCCTGTGCTGGGCCGCCAGCGCCACGCCTTCAACCCGCAGGCGGCATTGCTGACCGCCGCTGCACAAGACCCTGTGCTGGCCCGCACGCGGCTGATTGCCGAGGCCTGGGACTGCGGCCCGGATGGCTACCAAGTGGGCCGCTTCCCCGGCCGCTGGATGGAGTGGAACGACCGCCTACGCGACTGCTTTCGCCACTATTGGCTGGGCATGCCGGCCAGCCGGGGCGAGTTCGCACGGCGCTTTGCAGCCTCTGACGATTTGTTCCACAACAGCCAACGCAAGCCCACCACCAGCATCAACTTCATTGCCGCGCACGACGGCTTCACGCTGGCCGACATGACCAGCTATGCCAGCAAACACAATCAAGCTAACGGCGAAAACAATGCTGACGGGCGCAACCACGAGCCTTGCTCCGCTTTGGGTGACTCTGAAGGCCTCAGCGCCGACCCCCAAGTGCAACTGCGCCGCGAGCGTGTGCGCCGCGCCTTGATGGCCAGCCTGCTGCTGTCGCAAGGTACGCCCATGATCAACGCGGGTGACGAGCTGCTCAACAGCCAGCAGGGCAACAACAACGCCTGGAACCAAGACAGCCCCATCGGTTGGATTGACTGGGTGAAGGCTGACCACAACTTTACTGACTTTGTGGCGACGCTCACCGCTCTGCGCCGCGCCGAGCCGCTGCTGCACCACGCGCGCTGGTTCAAGCCGGGCGAACAAGCCGCGTTGCACCCCAACGAGCCCAGCATGCACTGGCTGGGCGTTGATGGCCGCGCGCTCAACAGCAGCGAGTGGCATGACACCCGGCCGCAAGCGCTGGTCTGTCGCTTGGACGGGCCGCTCGCCGCTGCCACGCAAAGCCACCGGCTTGAAGCAGCGCGAGGCAGCAGCGCGCTGCTGTTGATCTTCAACCCCGAGCCCGACGCTGTGGCCGTGCAGCTGCCTGTGCTGGCTTCACACCAAGCCTGGTTGGTCGCGCTGAATACGTGCCCGCAGGCCGCGGCAGCACTGAATCAGCAGCCGCAACAAATCAGTGCACCAGCGCACAGTTTGATGGTGTTGCGCGCGCAATCTGTCGACTAACGAATGAGTGGCCGAGCCCTTGCCCCTGGCGACCCGCACCACCGCCTGAACTCTTGGCTGCTGGTGTTGTGCGTGGTGGCCATCACGCACGGCTCTTTGTACCCCTGGACTTTCCGCGAGCCGCTGGGCGGCTGGCAGCGCGGATGGCATCATTTGTGGAGTTGGTGGAGCCGGCCGCTGTGGACCAGCACCGGTGATGTTGTGGGCAACGTCTTGTTGTTCATCCCGCACGGCATGCTCGCTTGGCGGGTGTCCATGGGTTGGCGCTGCAGTCTTATGGCACGCCTGGTGCTCATCGTCGTGCTGAGCTTGTTTTTTGCCTGGGCGCTGCAGGTGGCACAAATTTGGCTGCCCACGCGCTCGGCCGCCATCTCCGACGTGGTGTGGAATGCGCTGGGCTTGGTGCTTGGCTTTGCGGTCCACGCCGGCGCGGTGCGGCCCGTGGCTTGGTTGTCGCGCCGGCTGCAGTCGCGCAACCTGCTGGGCTACAGCGTAGCGTCGTTCTGGCTCGTCCTGCTGTGGTGGCCCTTGTTGCCGCTGTTGGACCGCCGCATGCTGGGCTCTGCCTGGCACAGGGTGCGGGATGTGTCGGGCTGGGAGCCCGTGTCTGCCTTGTTAGCCTGCTTGGCGCTGCTGGTCGTGCTGCACCTGTTGCGCCCGCTGCGCGGCCGATTGCTGGTGGGCATCACGCTCATCGCCGTGGCGCAACTGGGCAGCTTTTTCTTCGTACAGAAGGCCGGTGCGGTGCCTAACGTGTCATCCAATACCTTGGGCTGGAGTTTGGCGCTGGTGTTGGGTTTTGTCACGTGGCAGCTGGGTGAGCAAACGGCCAACCGGCTGCTGCTGTTCGCGGCATTCTTGGGGGCTTTGCTCAGTGCTTTCTCCCCGTTTACTTGGAGCGCTGCGCCCACGCAGGCGCTCTTGTTGCCTTTTGCCAGCTTGTTCACCGAGCCCCGCGTGGCGCATTCGGCAGCTTTTTTGTGGCAAGCCTTTTGGGTGCTTGCGCTGCTGATCGGCGCGCAACGCCAAGGCTGGCACTTGCCCACCGCTGCCGTATTGCTGACGCCGTTGGTCGCAGCCATCGAGTGGCTGCAGCGTTGGATTCCCGGGCAGCAGGCCGACGTGACGCCGCTGCTGCTGCCGGCACTGTGCGCTTGGCTTTTGCTGCGTCTGACGCATCGCCAGCAACGGCTGGGTTTGATTGTTTGAGGCATGACCACGATGGGCCCGCAGCGCATTGTTTGCCTCACCGAAGAAACCACCGAGTGGTTGTACCTGCTGGGTGAGCCGCAGCGCATCGTCGGCATCAGCGGCTACACCGTGCGGCCCAAACAGGCTCGCCACGAAAAGCCGCGCATCTCGTCTTTTTTGGATGGCCGCATCGACCGCATCGTTGAACTCAAGCCCGACTTGGTCATCGGCTTTTCAGACATGCAGGCTGCCCTGGCCGACAAGCTCATTCGCGCCGGGCTGGACGTGCTCATCACCAACCAGCGCAGCGTGGATGAAATCTGGCGCACGCTGCGGCTCGTGGCTGGGCTGGTGGGCGCGCAAGACCGGGCTGAAGCCTGGATTGCACACTGCCTGCAACGCCATGCACAGATGCGCGAAGCGGCGGCCCACTGGGCCCGGCGCCCGAGTGTCTACTTTGAAGAGTGGGACGAGCCCATGATCAGCGCAATCGAATGGGTGTCGCAATTGGTGGGCGTAGCCGGTGGCGACGACATCTTCCCAGAGCTGGCTTGCCAGCGCATGGGGCGTGACCGCGTGATCGCCGATGCTTTGGAGCCCGCACGCCGCGCGCCCGACCTCATCGTCGGCTCATGGTGCGGCAAAAAATTCCGGCCCGAACAAGTCGCCGCGCGGCCGGGCTGGGCTGAAGTGCCCGCCGTTGCTGCGGGACAGCTTTACGAGATCAAGAGCTGCAACATCCTTCAGCCCGGTCCTGCGGCCCTGACCGATGGCGTCGAGCAGTTGCACTCGATCTTCCAGCGCTGGGCCAGCCAGCGCTGAGCGCAGCCTCGCTTCAGCCTCACCCGGCTTGCAAGGGCGGCGCCGAAAACCAGTCGCGCACGCGGCGCACCAAACCGCGCAGGAAGCGGTAGAAGATCACCGTCAAGACCAGGCCCACCACCACGGCCACGGCCAGCGCGCCAAAGAACCAAATGGGCTCGTTCCAGGACAGCCACAGCATGCCCGGCACGGCGGCGTCACCCAGCAGCGACAAGCCGATATTCGACACCGGCTCGGGCGACACATTGGCCGCCGCGCGGGTCGTCGATTTGGCGATATGGCTGCTGGCAGCCAGCGTGCCACCAGCCAAAGCTGCCACCATGGCCCAGGTCTGGTTGTCGCCGCCAAAAACGCCAGCCGCCAGCGCCGCGCCGGCCGGCACACGCAAGAAGGTGTGCACGCTGTCCCAAATGGAGTCCAGCCCGGGGATCTTGTCAGCGAAAAACTCCACAGCCAAGAGCACGCCCGAGGCGGTCAACAAAATCGGGTTCTCCAGCAACTTCAAGCCGTCGGGCAGCGGCACCCAGCCCAGGGTGCCAGCCAAGCCGGTCAAAAACACCACGGCGTACAGCCGAATGCCGCTGGCCCAGCCCATCGCTGCGGCCACGGCCATCATCTGTGTCATGTCGAAGCCTGTCACTTGCCATCTCCTTGCTTCACTGGCCCGTTTTTGGCCTGCGCCACCCTTAACGCACGATGCAGGTTTTCAGTTCACCACAAAGTGAGAAACCCGGCCAGCCCGGTCTGTTGGGTTTCAGTGCAGACTCTGCGCCTTCGTCCGAACCAGGAGCATTTGAGATGACCGACCCAGCCGCCTACAAACCGCCAGCCGTGTGGACTTGGAACCCCGGCAACGGCGGCCGTTTCGCGAATATCAACCGTCCTGTGGCCGGTCCCACGCATGACAAAGACTTGCCCGTGGGCAAGCACCCACTACAGCTCTATTCACTGGCCACGCCCAATGGCGTCAAGGTGACGGTGATGTTGGAAGAACTGCTGGCCCTGGGTTTCACGGGCGCGGAATACGACGCCTGGCTGATTCGCATCAACGAAGGCCACCAGTTCAGCAGCGGCTTTGTCGCCGTCAACCCGAACTCCAAGATTCCGGCCTTGATGGACCGCAGCGGTGCCGAGCCCGTTCGGGTGTTTGAGTCGGGCGCCATTCTGATGTACTTGGCCGAAAAGTTTGGCGCTTTTCTGCCCAGCTCAGGCGCGCAGCGCGCGGAATGCCTGTCGTGGCTGTTCTGGCAGATGGGCAGTGCGCCTTACCTGGGCGGCGGTTTTGGCCACTTTTATGCCTACGCGCCTACCAAAATCGAATACGCGATCGACCGTTTTGCCATGGAAGCCAAGCGGCAAATGGATGTGCTGAACCGCCGCCTGGGCGAAAGCGCTTACCTGGCCGGCGACGACTACAGCATTGCCGACATTGCCGTGTGGCCCTGGTACGGCCAATTGGCCAAAGGCCTGCTCTATGAGTCTGGCGAATTCCTGCAAGTGCACACCTACGAGAACGTGGTGCGCTGGGCCGACACCATTGCGAAGCGACCGGCCGTGCAGCGCGGCCGCAAGGTCAACCGCGTGGTGGGCGTGCCCGAAAACCAGTTGCACGAGCGCCATGACGCCAGCGACTTCGACACCAACACCGAAGACAAACTTGCCGCCCGTGGCGAGACCGGGGCGAAAGCATGATCACGCTTTACGACTGCGCCACCGCGCCCAGCCCGCGCCGCGCGCGCATCTTCTTGGCCGAAAAAGGCATCGCGCACAACACCGTGCAAGTTGATCTGCGTAGCGGCGAACAGTTCAGCCCAGCCTACCGCGCCATCAACCCGCACTGCACCGTGCCCGCACTGCGCACCGAAGACGGCCTGCTGCTCACCGACAACGCCGCCATCTCTGCCTGGGCTGAAGCCTACCGACCCGACCCACCTTTGTTAGGCCGCAGCCCCACGGAAAAAGCGCGCATCGCCAGTTGGCATTGGCGCGCCGAATTTGAAGGCCTGCTGTCCATTGCCGAGGCCTTGCGCAACAGCTCACCTGCTATGGCCAACCGCGCCTTGCCGGGCACCAAAGACTATGCGCAGATTCCGGCCTTGGCCGAACGCGGCCAGGCCCGCGCGCAAGAATTCTTCAACGCCCTGAACCAGCAGCTCGAGGGCCACGAATTCATCGCCGCTGACCAATTCAGCCTGGCCGACATCACCGCCGTGGTGGCTGTCGACTTCGCGCGGGTCATCAAACTCAAGCCGTCTGAGCAACACCCGCACTTGCTGCGCTGGCGCGCCGGCCTGGCTCAGAGAGCTTCGATGGGTTTGTAGGGCGCGCCTAAAACGTCGCCCAATCGTCGTCGTCACCGCCAGCCACAGCCAGCAGCTTGCCCGAACCGACCGCTGGGGTCGCGGGCGCGGTTGCTGGGGTTGCCGCGGTTGCCACCATTGCACTGGCCGCTGCGGCCGTTGTTGCCACGGCCACTGGCTCAGCGCGGGCCGGTTTGGCCTCCGTCTTTTGCGGCGCGGGCCGCGCGGGTTGCGGCTGAAGTTTTGATTGGGTGTAGGTTTGGGATTGGGGCTTGGCGGCAGGCTTGCTGCTGGCGGCGGCAGGCTCAGCGCCAAACAGCTCGCTGCCCCCACCCTCTTCAGGCAGTTGAAATGATGCAACGGCAGCCACGAGCTGTTGCGCTTGGCTGCGCAGGCTGTCGGCGGCAGCGGCGCTCTGTTCAACCAGCGCGGCGTTCTGCTGCGTGGCTTGGTCCATTTGCGTGATGGCCTGGCCTACCTGCGCCACGCCACTGCTTTGCTCGGCACTGGCAGCGCTGATTTCGCCGACGATGTCGGTCACCCGGCGGATGGAGGACACCACTTCTTGCATGGTGCGGCCGGCTCGGTCCACCAGTTCGGTGCCTTGTTCCACGCGGTCCACGCTGGCCGTGATGAGGCCTTTGATTTCTTTGGCGGCCTCGGCGCTGCGCTGGGCCAGGTTGCGGACCTCGCCAGCCACGACCGCAAAGCCGCGGCCTTGTTCGCCCGCGCGTGCAGCCTCAACGGCAGCGTTCAGCGCCAAGATGTTGGTCTGGAAGGCGATGCCGTCAATCACGCTGATGATGTCGGCAATTTGTTTGCTGCTGTCGTTGATGCCTTTCATGGTGTCCACGACTTGGGCCACGACGTCGCCGCCTTCCATGGCCACGGTTGAGGCACTCATGGCCAACTGGTTGGCCTGGCGCGCGTTGTCGGCGTTTTGACGAACCGTTGTGCCCAGTTCTTCCATCGAGCTGGCGGTTTCTTGAAGCGCCGAAGCCTGTTGCTCCGTGCGGTTGGAGAGGTCTTGGTTGCCTTGCGCAATTTCTGAAGCCGCTGTGGCCACGCTGTCTGCGTTGCGGCGCACGCTGCCCACGGATTGGCTGAGCGTGGCGACCATGGTTTTCAAGCCAGCCATCACACTGCTGGTGTCGTTTTGCTTCAGTTGGATGCGGTGGTTCAAGTTGCCGTTGGCTACGCTGTCGACGATGGTGCGCAGCTCATGCGGCTCGGCGCCCAGGTTGCGCTGCAGGCGGCGGGCGAAAAAGTAGCCGAAGGTGCCTGCACCCAGCAAGCCAACCAATGCAATGAGTGCGACGACACCCGTGGCAACTTGTTCGCGCTGGCCGGCCGCGATGAGCTCGCGTTGAGCCTCGGCCTTCTGAAGCTGAATCAGCGCATCCAAATTCACGCGCGCAGCGTCGTGCAAGCGCGGCACCTCCACAAACGCCAGTTGCTCAAGGCGCTCCTTGTCTTCTTTGGAAAGTGCCTCTAAAGACGGCGCCAGACCTTCCTTCACAAAAGCCGTTCTGGTTGCGAGAAAACGGCTGGCCAGCTCCTTCTCTTCGGGTGTCAGGTACGTCGCCATATAGGCAGCCCACAGTTTGCTGATTTCCGCAATGTTGGCTTCAACCGATTGGCGCGCCTGTTGAATGCGCTCCGGCTTGGGGTTTGCCTGCGCCGACACCACATACAGTCGGTTCTGATGCATGCGGCGGTCAATTTCGGCCAGTTGCGCCAAGGGCAACATGCGGTCATCGTGAACCGTTTGCAAAGCCTTTCGACCCTCTTCAAGGCCCCATATCGCGATGCCGCCGGCCGTCAAAAGTGCCACCGCACCGCCCAACATCAGCGCGCCGATTTGGGAAGCTGTTTTCATGTGAATTCCAGGTCGTCAGATGAGTTGAACGGTCAGTGAATGGCAGGGCTGTCCATCAAACCCATTTCGGCAGAATTCATCAACTTTTCGATGTCCAGCAAGATCAGCATCCGTTGGTCGAGCGCGCCGATAGCCATGAGGTGTTCGCTGTCGATCACGGAGTTGAATTCCGGCACGGGGCGCAGTTGCTCGGGCGCCAGAGTGATGACGTCGGACACACCGTCCACCACCATGCCGACCACGCGGTGGCCGATATGCAGCACGATGACGACGGTAAACGCGTCGTAGACGGTTTGCTCCAGGTTAAAGCGCACGCGCATGTCAACGATGGGCACGATGATGCCGCGCAGGTTGACCACACCCAGAACATGTGCTGGCGCGTTAGCGATGCGCGTGGGCTGCTCGAAGGAGCGAATTTCCTGCACACGCAGGATGTCAATGCCGTATTCCTCGGTACCCAGCTTGAAAGCCAGGAATTCGCGGATGTTGCCGATCAGCGAGTTGACGATGGCGCTACCGGATTTGCTCGCGTCGGCCGAGCCGGCTGATGTGGAAACAGAGGTGGAAACAGACATGCGGGGCCTTTCTAAGGGTGCGGTCACCTTTGAGAGTGACAGCTTAGAAAGGCTGCGCCTGCGGCAAGGCAGGAAAAGGAGGCGGTTCAGCCGCCTGTTCTTGGCGGGATGGGCTTCGGTGGCCCGCTCTTGGTGGACTGCGCTTCAGTGCTGCAAGATCTTGGACAAAAACTCCTTGGCGCGTGGCGAGCGGGCCTCGGGGTTGCCAAAAAAGTCATCTTTTTTGCAGTCTTCCACGATCTTGCCGGCGTCCATGAAGATGACGCGGTGGCTGACCTTCTTGGCAAAGCCCATTTCGTGCGTGACCACCATCATGGTCATGCCTTCGTGCGCCAGCTTGATCATCACGTCGAGCACTTCGCCCACCATTTCGGGGTCCAGTGCGCTGGTGGGTTCGTCAAACAGCATGACGATGGGGTCCATGCTCAGTGCGCGGGCAATGGCCACGCGCTGCTGCTGGCCGCCGGAAAGCTGGCCGGGGTATTTGTCCTTGTGCGCCATCAGGCCCACGCGGTCCAGCATCTTCAGCCCACGGGTCTTGGCCTCGTCTGGGCTGCGGCCCAGCACCTTGATTTGCGCCAGCGTGAGGTTTTCGGTCACCGACAAATGCGGAAACAGCTCGAAATGCTGGAACACCATGCCCACGCGGCTGCGCAGCTTGGGTAGGTTGGTCTGCGGGTTGCTGATGCTGATGCCGTCCACCACGATGTCGCCCTTCTGAAAAGGCTCCAGCGCATTGACGGTCTTGATCAACGTGGATTTGCCGCTACCCGACGGGCCGCACACCACCACCACCTCGCCCTTCTGGATGTTGGTGGTGCAGTCGGTCAGCACCTGGAAGCTGCCGTACCACTTGCTGACGTTTTTAATTTCAATCATTTGGGCTACCTGATGATGGCAATCTTCTGCTGCAAGCGCCGCACCGCATAGGACAGCGAGAAGCAGATGACAAAGTAGACGGCGGCCGCCACCAGGTAGGTCTCCACCGGGCGGTTGAAGTTGCGGCCCACGGTCTCAAAACCCTTCAGCAGGTCATAGGCGCCGATGGCGTAAACCAGCGAGGTGTCTTGAAACAAGATGATGGTCTGCGTCAGCAGCACCGGCAGCATGTTGCGGAATGCCTGCGGCAGCACGATGAGCTGCGTGGTTTGCGCATAGGTCATGCCCACGGCATAACCCGCGTGCACCTGGCCTTTGGGCACGCTTTGGATGCCCGCGCGCATGATCTCGGAGTAATACGCCGCCTCAAACAAGGTGAAGGTAACGATGGCCGACAGCTCAGCGCCAATCGGCCGCCCGATCAGCATCGGGATCAGCAGGAAGAACCACATGATCACCATCACCAGCGGCACCGAGCGCAGGGTGTCAACGTACACGGTGGCCGGCAGTTCCAGCCACCGCTTGCCGCTGAGGCGCATCAGCGCCAGCACCGTGCCCAGCGCGATACCGCCCACCATGGCGATCAAGGTGAGCTGAATCGAAAAGATGAAGCCACTGCCTACGTAGGAGCGGATGACGTCCCAATTCAAGAAAGAAAAGTCCAGGCCGGTCATGTCATCGGCCCCCAGGTATGCGAACCCGCACTTCAACCCACTTCATGAAGCGGTTGATCACGAAGGCCGACACAAAGTAGGCCAGCGTGGCTGCCATGAACATCAGCACCGGCTGCGAAGTCTCTTCTCCCGTCTGCCGCGCAAACATCGTCAGCTCGGAGACGCTGACTGCAAAGGCCACCGACGAGTTTTTGACGATATTCATCGACTCGCTGGTCAGCGGCGGAATGACGATGCGAAAGGCCATCGGCAGCAGCACGTGGCGGTAGGTTTGCGGCAGTGTCAAACCCATCGCCAGGCCAGCGTAGCGCTGGCCTTTGGGCAGGCTTTGAATGCCGGCGCGCACCTGCTCTGCAATGCGCGACGAGGTGAACAAGCCCAGCCCGATGAAGGCCAGCACAAAGCCGGGCACCGCCTTCAGTGCCGGGAAAACTTCTGGCAGCACGAAATACCAGATGAACAACTGGATGATGAGCGGCACGTTGCGGAAGATTTCTGTCCACACGTCGCCCATCAGCACCAGCCATTTGTTGGGCGTGGTGCGCAAGATGCCCATCAGCACACCAAAGGCCATGGCCACCACCAGCGCCAGCACCGCCAAGGACAGCGCTGTGCCCCAGGCGGTGAGAAACCAGTGCAAATAAGTCGTGTCGCCGCCTGACTTCAGGCAGTTGGCGACCAACTCCTTGTCAACCGTATCGCGGCAAAAAGTGTCGATGCCGAACAAGGCCACGATACGGTTCTCCTCCTGGCTTCAAGCAGTAACGATTACTTCTTCAGGTAGTCCTCAACCGGCTTGTCGTTGGGGTTGGCCCAAGCGTTTTTGGTGGCATCGCTGACGGCCAGGCCCACGCGGGTGTTGGTCGGCGGAATCGGCTGCATGAACCACTTGTCGTAAAGCTTGGCCATGTCGCCCGACTTCATCATCGCGGCAATGCTGCCGTCCACGGCCTTCTTGAAAGCCGGGTCGTCCTTGCGGATCATGATGGCGATCGGCTCGACCGACAGTACTTCACCCACGATTCTGAAATCAGCCGGGTTCTTGGATTTGGCAATGTTGCCGGCCAAGATTTGCCCGTCCATCACGAAGGCGTCGGCACGGCCGCTTTCCAGCAACAAGAAGCTGTCGGCGTGGTCTTTGCCGAACACCTCTTTGAAGTCAATGCCGTTGGCGCGCTCGTGTTTGCGCAGCAACTGCACCGAGGTGGTGCCTGTGGTGGTAGCCACGTTCTTGTCCTTCAACTGCCCAATGCTGGTGATGCCGGAATTGGCTTTCACCGCGATGCGCACCTCTTCAACAAAGGTGGTGACGGCGAAACTCACGTCCTTTTGACGCGTGGCGTTGTTGGTGGTGGAGCCGCACTCGATGTCCACCGTGCCGTTTTGCACCAGGGGTATGCGGTTTTGCGAGGTGACCACCTGGAACTTGGTGTCCAGCTTGGCCAGGCCCAATGACTTTTGAATGTCGGCCAACACGCGCTGGCACACCTCCACATGGAAGCCGGCAAACTTGCCGTCGCCCAAGGTGTACGACAGTGCGCCAGAAGACTCACGCACACCCATGGTGGCCGTGCCGCTGTCTTTGATTTTCTTCAGGGTGTCGGCTTGCGCCACACCAGCGGTGAAGGCCAGGCCCGTTACGGCAGCCAGTGCCAACAATGATTGCTTCATGAGGTCTCCCAAAAAAAGCCCTCGCGGGCCCGGTCAATAAAAAACAGAAGTGACGGAGTGTAGAAAGCCTGCGCACCGCCGCGCCCCATGGCTTCTACGTAGCATCAGCCCATGCGGTGCCTGCATGAAACGCGCCAGCACGGTCGGCA
Source organism: Rubrivivax sp. (assembly GCA_965249635.1). Taxonomy (GTDB): domain Bacteria; phylum Pseudomonadota; class Gammaproteobacteria; order Burkholderiales; family Burkholderiaceae_C; genus Rubrivivax. The sequence goes on from OZ252249.1 coordinate 4,067,793, forward strand.
GCGGACCAGGGTAGACCCTGATGCGGCGCTGTCGCGCGACACTCAGAAGTGCAGCGGCAAGCTCAGGCTTTCGTGCGCCACCACAGCGCTCAGCGGCAGGCGCCGGCCTTGGCGATAGTCGTTGATGCACTGCCACACCAAGGGGCTGCGCAAACGGGCAGCTTGCGCCTGGATTTCAGCAGCCGGCATCCATAAGGTGCGCACGATGCCCTCATCCAGTGCGCGGCCGGCTTCGGGTTCGCCCACACGCCCGCAGTAGGCCAGGCGCACGTAGGTGATGTCTTCGGGCGCCGCTTGATCTCCGCGCTGACGAACAAAGCGCGCCAGGTAGGTGCCCAGAAAAGCTTCGGGCTCAAAGTGGCAGGCCGTTTCCTCCAGCACTTCGCGCAGCACCGCCTGCTGCGGCGTTTCGCCTTGCTCCAGGTGACCAGCGGGGTTGTTCAGGCGCAAGCCTTCGGGCGTGTGTTCTTCTACCAACAAAAAACAATCTGGCCGCAGCGCGTGCTCGATCACGGCGGCCACCGTCACGCTGGGTTTGAAACGCACAGGGGTCATTTTTTGCTTGACGTTGGCTAAGGCCTTGGGCCGGCGTATTGTGGTAGCTTCTCGCCCCAATAAGAGTCAAACCAACGCCAGAAGTGCGAGGAGAACAGCGATGTTGATTGGTGTGCCGCTTGAGACGGCCGACGGCGAAAAACGTGTCGCCACGGTGCCCGATGTGGTTGAAAAATTGGTGAAGCTGGGCTTCACGGTGGCGGTGCAAAGTGGCGCGGGTGATGCCGCCAACTTTGCGGACGACACCTACCGCGCCGCGGGCGCCACGGTGGTGCCCAGCGCTGCCGACATCTGGAGCCAAAGCGACATCGTCTTCAAGGTGCGCGCACCCAGCGCGGCTGAAGTGGCGCAGTTGCGCGAGGGCAGCACGCTGATCGGCTTTATCTGGCCGGCGCAAAACCCTGAATTGATGCAGCAACTGGCCACGCGCAAGGTCACGGTGCTGGCCATCGATTGCCTACCGCGCCAGTTAAGCCGCGCACAGAAGATGGATGCGCTCACGTCCATGGCCGGCATCAGCGGCTACCGCGCGGTGATTGAAGCGGCCAATGCTTTTGGTCGCTTCTTCAACGGCCAGATCACGGCTGCGGGCAAGATTCCGCCGGCCAAGGTTTTCATCGCCGGGGCGGGTGTGGCGGGGCTGGCGGCCATCGGCACGGCCGCCAACCTGGGCGCCATCGTGCGCGCCAACGACACACGCGCCGAAGTGGCCGACCAGGTGGTTTCGCTGGGCGGCGAGTTTGTGAAAGTGGACTACGAAGAAGAAGGCTCGGGCGGCGGCGGTTACGCCAAGGTCATGAGCGAAGGCTTCCAGGCCGCGCAGCGCGCGATGTATGGCAACCAAGCCAAAGACGCTGACATCATCATCACGACGGCACTGATTCCGGGCAAGCCCGCGCCCAAGCTCATCACCGCTGAGATGGTGCGCAGCATGAAGCCGGGCAGCGTGATCGTGGACATGGCCGGTGAGCAAGGTGGCAATTGCGAGCTCACGGTGCCGGGTGAAGCGGTGGTGCGCCACGGCGTCACCATCATCGGCTACACCGACTTGGTCAGCCGCCTGGCCAAGCAGTCGTCCACGCTGTATTCAACCAATTTGCTGCGTGTCACTGAAGAGCTGTGCAAGACCAAGGACGGCATCATCAATGTCAACTTTGAAGACGACGCCATTCGCGGCCTGACGGTCATCAAAGACGGCAGCGTGACCTGGCCAGCGCCACCCCTGAAGCTGCCCGCACCACCGGCCGCCAAGCCTGCGGCCGCACCTGTTGCGGCCAAGAAGGGCCATGGCCACGGCGCCAGCGAGCCGATGTCGGCCACCTCGCTGGCCACGGTGTTTGGCGTGGGCGCGCTGGCCTTTGCGCTGGTGGGCCTGTATGCGCCGGCCTCGTTCTTGTCGCACTTCACGGTGTTTGTGCTGGCCTGTTTCATAGGCTACATGGTGGTGTGGAACGTCACGCCTTCGCTGCACACGCCGCTGATGAGCGTGACCAATGCCATCAGCTCCATCATCGCCATCGGCGCGCTGGTGCAGGTGGCGCCGCCATTGACGGGCGGCGGTGGCGTGGACCGCCCCAACGCGCTGATCCTGGGTCTGGCTGTTTTTGCGCTGGCGCTCACGGCCGTCAATATGTTTGGCGGCTTCGCAGTCACGCGGCGCATGCTGGCCATGTTTCGCAAATAAGGGCGAGAAAGCAACATGACCTCAAGCCTTGCCACGGTGTCGTACATCGGCGCCACCATTCTTTTTATCCTCAGCCTGGGCGGCCTTGCCAACCCTGAAACCGCGCGCCGCGGCAACCTGTTCGGCATGATCGGCATGACGCTGGCCGTGCTGGCCACGGTGCTGGGGCCACGCGTCACGCCTGCCGGCATTCCCTACATCGTCGGCGCTTTGGTGGTGGGCGGCGGCATCGGCCTCTTCGCAGCGAAGAAGGTGCAGATGACGCAAATGCCTGAGCTGGTGGCCTTGATGCACAGCTTGGTGGGCTTGGCGGCCTGCCTGGTGGGTTTTGCCAGCTATGTGGACACCTCTACGGTGTTTGCCACGCCAGCCGAGAAGTCCATCCACGAGATGGAGATTTACATCGGCATCTTGATCGGCGCCGTCACCTTTTCGGGCTCCATTGTTGCCTTCGGCAAGCTGTCCGGCAAGATCGGCGGCAAGCCGCTGCTGCTGCCTGGGCGCCACTTTCTGAACCTGGCGGGGTTGCTGGTGGTCATTTGGTTTGGACGGGTGTTTTTGAACGCGCACGACATCCAGTCCGGCATGACGCCACTGATCGTGATGACGGTCATCGCGCTGCTGTTTGGTATCCACATGGTGATGGCCATCGGCGGGGCAGACATGCCGGTGGTGGTGAGCATGCTCAACAGCTACTCAGGCTGGGCGGCAGCGGCTACGGGCTTCATGCTGAGCAACGACCTGCTGATCGTGGTGGGCGCGCTGGTGGGCTCGTCGGGCGCCATCCTGAGCTACATCATGTGCCGCGCGATGAACCGCAATTTCATCAGCGTGATTGCAGGCGGCTTTGGTGGCGGCGCGCCAGCGGCCAAGGCCAGCGGCGACGCTGCTCAGCCACAGGGTGAAGTCACACCCGTCAGTGCTGCAGAAACCGCCGAGCTGCTGCGCGAGGCCAAGAGCGTGGTCATCGTGCCGGGTTACGGCATGGCCGTGGCGCAGGCCCAGCACACGGTTTATGAAATTACCAAGCACTTGCGCGAAAAGGGCGTGAACGTGCGCTTCGGCATCCACCCCGTGGCGGGCCGCATGCCAGGCCACATGAACGTGCTGCTGGCCGAGGCCAAAGTGCCCTACGACATCGTGCTGGAGATGGACGAGATCAATGACGACTTCCCGGCCACCGACGTGACCATGGTCATCGGCGCCAACGACATCGTCAACCCGGCCGCCGAAGACGACCCCAGCAGCCCCATTGCCGGCATGCCGGTGCTGCAGGTGTGGAAGGCCAAGACCAGCATCGTGATGAAACGCAGCATGGCCAGCGGCTATGCCGGCGTAGACAACCCGCTCTTCTACAAAGACAACAACCGCATGCTGTTCGGTGACGCCAAGAAGATGTTGGATGAAGTGCTGGTGGCTTTGAAGAGCTGATTCGTCGCCTGCATGCAACCCGACAAAAGGCCGGCATTACCGGCCTTTTGTTTTTGGGGCAAGCCTTTGCCGTCGGCCCAACAAACAGGGTCAGTTTTTGCCTTGAATTCCAAGCTTCGCCGCGGCGTCGAGATTTCAAACTACGGCATCACCCCCCTTCACCCTTCATCCGGGAGTTGCTGACATGACCATCCGCCGCCGTGGGCTTTGCCTGTCCACCCTCACAGCCTTTTCGTCGCTTTCCGCACTGAGCCTGCCCGTCTGGGCGCAAGAGCGCGCCAAGCCCGACGAAGCCAAGGCCATGCTGGCCAAGGCGCTGGCGCACATCAAGGCTGTGGGCAAAGACAAAGCCTTTGCTGATTTCATGACCAAACCCGGCCCTTGGGTGGACCGGGACCTGTACATCACCGTGTTCGACTTGACCGGCAAAACCTTGGCCCACGGCGCCAATATGAAGCTGGTGGGCAAAGACAACATCAATCTGCAAGACGGCAACGGCAAATACCACGTGAAAGAACGCATGGAAATTGCCAAGGCCAAAGGCAAAGGCCAGCAAGAATTTGCCTTCCTCAACCCGATGACCAAGCAGATTGAGCCCAAGCTGATGTACTTCGAGCGCATCGACGACATCGTGGTCGCTTGCGGCGCCTACAAGCCCGCCTGAAAGCCAGCCCGCATGCCGAACGCACTGCAAACCATCACCGCGCGCTTCGGCCTGGCCATCGGCGCTGCCCTCTTGGGCCTGTTGGCCGTTATGGCCGCTGGCGTTCTGGGCTTGACACAACTCAAGTCCAACATCGCCAGCCTGGTGACCGAGAACACCGCCAAGAGCGACGCCACGTCGCTGATGCGGCTGGCGATCGTCGAACGGGTGAATACCGTGCGCAATGTCGCACTGACCTCTGAAGTCAATGCGATGCAGGCGGACCTGCAAGCGCTTGATCGCCAAGCCCAACAATACGCCCAACAGCGTGACAAGTTGCTGGCACTGAACCTGTCGGACCTTGAAAAGGCCAGTTTGGCCAAAGCCGACGCAGCCGAGGCCGCCGCCGCGCCACTGCTCAAACAATCGTTGGGATTGGCGCGGTCCATGAACAGCGAGTTGGCGGCTGCTACCTTAACCGGCAAGTTCGCGCCCGTGCAGGCGCAGTGGCTTGAGGCTTTGAGCGCACTGTCTGCTTCAGCGGAAGCCGACCGCGCCGCCACATTGAGCCAAACACAGACCACCAGCGACCGTGTGTTGACGGCCATGCTGGCTACAGGTGCGCTGTCGTTTGTGGCCGCGGTGGGTTTGGGTTATTGGGTGGCGCGCGGCGCCTCGCGGCGCTTGCTGCAGGCTGTGTCGTTGACCCAGCGCATCGCCGACGGCGACCTCAGCCAAAGCCCCAGCAGCGTTGACCTGGGCGGTAGCGATGAAGTGGCTCAGACCTTGACCGCCCTGAACACCATGCAAGGCCGGCTGAACAACACCTTTGGCAACGTGCGCCATTCGGTGCAGGCCATCAACACCGCGTCCGATGAAATTGCGGCCGGCGCCAACGACCTGTCCACGCGAACCGAACACAGCGCGTCCAACCTGCAGGAAACCGCCAGTTCGCTCGAGCAGCTCACCCGCATCGTCAAAGGTTCTGCAGACAACGCGGCCATGGCTGCGCAATTGGCGCAGTCGGCCACCGACAACGCGGAGCGTGGCGGCAGCGCCGTGCGCAATGTCGTCAGCACCATGGACGACATCAGCTCCAGCTCACGCAAGATTGGCGAAATCATCAGCGTCATCGACGGCATCGCCTTCCAAACCAACATCTTGGCCCTGAACGCCGCCGTCGAAGCCGCTCGCGCGGGTGAGCACGGGCGCGGCTTCGCCGTGGTGGCCGCCGAAGTTCGCAGCCTGGCGCACCGCTCGGCACAGGCCGCACGCGAGATCAAGACCTTGGTGGGCACCAGCCTTGAAAAGGTAGACGTTGGCTCGCGCCTGGTGGCGGACGCTGGCGCCGTGATGGTTGACATTGTTGAAAGCGTCCAGCGCGTCAACCAAGTGATTGCGGAGATATCCCAAGCAGCCACGCAGCAAACCGACGGCATCTCTCAAATCAACCAAGCGGTGTCGGACCTGGATCAAATGACCCAGCAAAACGCTGCCTTGGTCGAACAAAGCGCGGCGGCTGCCATGAGCATGCGCGAACAGACTGCCCGGCTGGCGGTCGATGTTGAGAGCTTCAAACTGAGCGTGCACGCGGCCTGAACCTGGCTTAGGCCCAGCTCGGCCCCGGGCTTGGATCAAGCCTGCGGGGTACCGGGGTAGCAGGTATCCTGTGAAGGTGAACACCACGCTACCCGTCATCGACCCAGCCCAGGAGCTGCGCGCATGATCGACGCGCTGCGCCGCGACTTGGCTGCGGGCCGGGTCTCGCACGGGGCCTTGGTCGAGCGCGCCCTTCAGGCCGCCAACGCCACCAACGCCAGCCACGTTTTTACGCAACGCTTTGATCTCGCGGCGCTGGCCCAGGCCCGCCAGGCTGACGCCTTGCAAGCTGCGGGCGTGCCTTTGCCGCCTTTGGCTGGCCTGCCCGTCACAGTGAAGGACTTGTACGACGTGGCGGGCACCTGCACCTGGGCGGGCTCGCGCGTGCGGCAAGGCGCGGCACCTGCCGGCGCTGACGCCCAAGCGGTGCACCGCCTGCGCCAAGCCGGCGCGGTGATCACCGGCAAAACCAACATGACCGAGTTTGCGTTTTCGGGCGTGGGCATCAACCCGCACTACGGCACGCCGGTCAACCCTTGCGACCCTGACGTGGCGCGCATACCCGGCGGCTCGTCGTCGGGCGCGGCGGTGTCAGTGGCGTTGGGCCTGGCCGTGGCGGGTTTGGGCTCGGACACGGGTGGCTCCATCCGCATTCCTGCAGCGCTGTGCGGGCTGGTCGGCTTCAAGAATACGCAGGCGCGCACGCCGCTGGACGGCGCTTTTCCGCTGTCTCAAACACTCGACACGGTGTGCGCCATGACGCGCTCGGTTCAAGACTGTTTGACCGTGGACGCAGTGCTGGCGGGTGCGCCTTTGGTTGTGGCCGCGCGGCCGCTCGCTGGCCGCCGCTTGCTGGTGCCACAAACGCTTGTTCTAGACCATCTGGAGCTCACCGTGGCCAGCGCATTTGCGCGCGCGCTGTCGGTTTTGTCGGCCCAAGGCGCCTTGATTGTTGAAGCGCCTTTGCCAGCCTTGGCCGAGATCAGCCAATTGAACAGCCCGGGTGGCTTTTCTTCGGTAGAGGCTTATGCCGTGCACCGCGAGTCGCTCGCCACGCAGCGCGAGGCTTTTGACCACCGCGTGGCTGCGCGCATTGCGCTGGGCGAAACCGTCTCTGCGGCCGACTACCTGCAACTGCACGCACGCCGCCGCGCTTGGATTGCCCGCACCACAGCGCAGCTTGCGGGCTTCGACGCGGTACTCTGCCCTACGGTGCCCTTGCTGGCGCCGCCCATTGCTGATTTGCTGGCCAGCGACGATGCGTTTTTCAAGGCCAACGGCCTGCTGCTGCGCAACACCTTTGTCTTCAACTACCTGGACGGTTGTTCTTTCAGCCTGCCTTGCCAAGCTGAGGGCAGCCTGCCAGTGGGTTTAATGCTGTCTGCGCCCGGCGGGCAGGACGCTGCGCTGGCCAGCGTGGCACTGGCGGTGGAGGCCGCCTTGCACGCAGCGGGGCTGGGTCGGCCGCTGGCGTTCAGCCATTGACATACGCATGGCTTCTTTGCTGCGCTTGTGTGTTGATCAGCCGCTGGGCTTCGGAGGTGGTTCCGAAGCCGGGTCCGGTGCCGCAACCGGCCCCGGGTTAAGCGCCGGGCTCGAGCTGGAACTGCCTGCTGCTGCCGTGCGTCACGTGCAAGTGCGGCGGCTGCAGCCCGGCGACCTGCTGCGCTTGTTTGATGGGCGCGGCAATGAAGTGGAAGCGCAACTGCTTCGAATGGGCCGTCAAGAGGCGCTGGTGCGGCTGGTGGCACCTGTGGCCGTGCTGCCCGAGCTGCACACCGCTGTGACCCTGGCGCTGGGCGTGCCGGCCAACGAGCGCATGGACAGCCTGGTTGAAAAGGCCACCGAGCTGGGCGTGGCGCGCATCCAGCCGCTGATCACCGACCGGTCGGTGCTGCGCCTGGACGGCGAACGGGCGCAGCGGCGCGTGGCACATTGGTTGGGCATCGCGCGCGCTGCAGCCGAACAATGTGGCCGCGCCACCGTGCCTGAAATTGCCGCTTGGACCAGCCTGCATGATTGGCTGAAAGCGCAGTCGCAGTCGCAAGCCGCAGCCGGTGCAACTGCGCCGACAAGCTCGGCAGCGTTGAACGGGACAGGTGCGGCGGGCACCGTGGGCCAACGCTGGCTGCTTTCGCCTGGTGCCGGCGCAGCGCAGGTGTTGCGACCCTTTGAGGGCTCAGCGCCCGAAACGGTGTGCGCCCTCAGCGGCCCGGAAGGCGGGTTGACCGCGGCCGAAGAAGTCGCGGCGCAGGCTGCCGGGTTCTGCCCTACAAGCCTGGGGCCACGCGTGTTGCGGGCCGATACGGCGCCGCTGGCCGTGATGGCCTGGCTGAGCCTGCAGGCCTGACGCCGCAAATTTGGGCTCCACGCTCAAAGGGTGGCGCGCCCAAGAATTTCGCGCCAGCGGTGTGGGGCTCGCGCACAATGCGCCCACGCAGTGCGGGCGCGGGCAACCGGGCGCACTGCCGGGTTACCTGGGCGAAGAATCGCCCAGGCCATTCATTAGGAGGATTGGCAATGGGACTTCTGGATTCAGTTTTGGGCGCCGCGCTTGGCGGTGGTCAGGGTGGCGGCAATGCAGCGCTGCTGAACATGGTGGTGGGCATGCTCACCCAAGGTGCTGGCGGTGGCCACGCGGCCGGCCCGGCAGCAGGCGCTGCAGCGGGTGGCTTGCCCGGCTTGGGCGGCATGATGGAGCAGTTTCAGCGCGGCGGCCTGGGCGACGTGATGGGCTCATGGATTGGCAACGGCCAGAACATGCCCATTTCGCCTGACCAGCTGGGCGGCGTGCTGGGCAATGACAAGATTGCCGGCATGGCCTCGCAAATGGGCATGAACCAGGGCGACTTGTTGAGCCAGTTGTCGCACATGCTGCCGCAAGTGGTGGACAAAATGACACCGGGCGGCCAAATTCCCCAGCAGGCGCCGGACCTCGGCCAACTGGGCAGTTTGCTGGGCGGTTTGCTCAAGCGTTAAGCCACAGACCTTAGGCGCTTTAGGCGCTTAGGCTCTTCACACCGGCCCGTCAGGCTCCACGCTTGGCGGGCCGTTTTTCTCTTCGCTACGGTGTGAGCCGGCTACCAAATCAAAGCGGAACGACCGGCATTCGATAGGCCCGTTCAACAAGGGCACGCGAGCACTTTCTTTCAGCCGCATCAGGCTTGGCAACTTCATGTCGGGGCTCAGCAGCCAAGCCGTCCAGCCCGCGTAATGCCGCTTCCAATGTGCCGCCAGCGCGCGGAAAAAGTCGGCGGAAGAGCCGCCGCCTTCAAAAGCCTCACGGCCTGCTTCACGGCCCACTTCATGCCGCATGCCGCGTCCGGTTTGGCCCCCCTGAACCAGCCCTTGCCCCTGACCTTTGGGCGCCATGCGCTCGCCGTACGGCGGGTTGAGAATCAGCGTGCCAGTGGGCACCGGCGGCGGTCGTTGAAGCGCGTCACCGGTCTTGAACTGAATGGCATGCGCCACCCCGGCCCGCTGCGCATTGTTTTGCGCAAAGTCGGTCATGCGAAAGCTCACATCACCGGCAAACACTGGAACGGCGGGTTCGTGTTGCGCGGCCTGCGCTTCACTGCGCATCTGCTGCCATGCAGCCAGGTGGCCGCGAAACGGCAGTTGACGCTCAAACGCAAAGCGGCGGTTGATGCCGGGCGCCATGCCGCAGGCCATCTGCGCGGCTTCAATCGCAATCGTGCCCGCGCCACAGCAAGGGTCCAGCAAGGGGCCGTCTTCAGCTCGGCCTTGCCAGCCCGCAGCCGCTAGCAGCGCGGCCGCTAGCGTTTCCTTCAACGGCGCCTCACCTTTCACGCCCTCACGCCCACCGCGCGCGTCGCGCCAGCCCCGTTTGAAAAGCGCCTCGCCGGAGGTGTCGGCGTACAAAACCGCGTGGTCAGGGCCCAGGTACAAACACAGCGGTAAGTCGGGGTGATGCGTGTCCACGCTGGGGCGCTCGCCCGTGGCATCGCGCAGCACATCGCAAACGGCGTCTTTGATGCGAAGCACAGCGAAGTTCAAGCTGCGCAGCGGGCTGCGCTGGGCGTTGACGTCCACCCGCAGCGTTTGGTTCGGCGCGATCCAGGCTGGCCATTCCACGCGGCGCGCCAAATCGTAGAGGTCGTGCTCGTCACGGTACGGGCCGTCAATCAAGGGCCACAGCACACGCTGGGCCAGGCGGCTGTGCAGATTCAATTGCATGGCCGTGCGTGCGTCGCCACGCACCCAGACGCCGCCACGTGCGTGCTCGCTGGTGTGGCCCGTGATGCGCGTAACTTCCGCCGACAGCAAAGCCTCGGTGCCGCCTGCGGCGGGCAGGTAGAGCTCGGTGCTGGTGCTGGCGATGGTGGTGCCAAGCTGGGTTGCAGGGCTTGTCATTACAAGGCCTTGCGCAGATTGGCTGGCGCAATTTTCAGCGCCTCGCGGTATTTGGCTACGGTGCGCCGCGCCACTTGAATGCCTTGCTCCTCCAACAGTTCACTCAAGGCGCTGTCGGACAAAGGCTTGGCCGCATCTTCGGCGGCCACCAGTTGTTTGATGAGCGCGCGCACCGCTGTGCTGCTGGCATTGCCGCCGGCTTCGGTGTTGAGCGAGCTTCCGAAGAAATACTTCAGCTCGAAGGTGCCTTGCGGGGTGGCCATGTATTTGGCTGTTGTGACGCGCGAGATGGTGGATTCGTGCAGGCCCAGTTCATCGGCGATTTCACGCAGCACCAGCGGTTTCATGGCGATTTCGCCGTGCGTGAAAAATGCTTTCTGGCGCTCGACGATAGCCGTGCTGACACGCAAGATGGTGTCAAAGCGCTGCTGGATGTTCTTCATGAACCAACGTGCCTCTTGCAGGTGCGACGACAGATGGCTGCCACGCTGGCTCTTCAGCGCTGAGGCATACAAGTCGTTGATGCGCAGCTTGGGCATCACGTCGGGGTTCAGGCTCAGCTTGAAGTCGCGGCCGACCTTGCGCACCACCACGTCTGGCACCACGATTTGCGATTCAGCGTCCGCAAAAGCGCGGCCGGGTTTGGGCTCGCAACGCAAGATCAAGGCCTGTGCGGCGCGCAATTGGACCTCGTCGCAATGCAAAGCGGCGCACAAGCGCTTGACATCGCGGCGCGCCAGGGTTTCCAGGTGTTCCCGCGCGATGGCCAGCGCCACGCTGCGGGCCTCGCTTTCGGGTTGCAGGCTCAACTGAATCGTCAGGCATTCCGACAAGTTCACGGCGCCCACTCCCGGCGGGTCCAGGCGCTGCAGCCAGTGGCGCGCGCAGCGCAAGCGGCACATCAGGTCGTCGCGGCTGTCTTCGTCCAGCGCGTCAGCACCCATGCCGCTCGCGATTTCTTCGAGCAGTTCGGTCAGGTAGCCGTCGTCGTTGAGCGAGTCGATCAGCAGCAGCACGGCTGCGGCGTCGTCTGCACACAAACGCAGGCCGGGTACTTGTTCGCGCAGGTGCGCGGCCAAACTTTGCGCGCTGCTGCGCCGCTCGTTTGGGTCGCTGTCGTCGTCACCCGACGTGGCTGCGCTGCCGGTGTTCGCCGAAGGCAGTTCACGGATGCCATCAAAGTCGTCGCGCTCGGTGCCGTTTTCCCAGTCGTCACGGTCGGTGGTGCCAAATTCGGTGGCCGACAACTCGGCAGCGCTGTCGGCCGCTTCCCCACTGCCCACCTCGCGCTCGCCGTCACTGGCCGCGTCGCGCTCGCGTTCGGTTTGACGGTCCGGCGGCGTTGCGCGCTCGGTGGGTGTGTCCCAGGGTGTGCCGTCGTCGCTGTCGGGCTCCAGAAAGGGGTTTTGTTCGAGCATCTGCTCGACTTCCTGCTGCAACTCCAGCGTCGACAGTTGCAGCAGGCGGATGGACTGCTGCAACTGTGGCGTCAGCGCCAGGTGCTGCGACAAGCGAACGTGCAACGATTGCTTCATCGCTGCTTCAACTCACATCCGGAAGTTTTCGCCCAGGTAGACCTTGCGGACCTGCGCGTTGTCAACGATGTCGGCCGGCGCGCCTTCGGCGAGCACCGAGCCTTCGCTGATGATGAAAGCCCGGTCGCAGATGCCCAGCGTCTCGCGCACGTTGTGGTCGGTGATGAGCACGCCGATACCGCGCTCGCGCAAGAAGCTGATGATGCGTTGGATCTCCAGCACCGCGATGGGGTCCACGCCAGCAAAGGGTTCGTCCAGCAGGATGTAGCGTGGCTGCGTAGCCAGTGCACGGGCAATTTCCACCCGACGGCGTTCACCGCCCGACAAGGCCGGCGCGGGGGTGTCGCGCAGCTTTTCGATGCTCAAGTCGCGCAGCAGCGATTGCAGTTGTTCTTGAATGTGGGCCGGTGTGAGGCGTTTGCTCTGTGCGTCAAGCTGCAGCTCCAGCACGGCGCGGATATTTTCGGCGACGGTCAGTTTGCGAAAGATCGAGGCCTCCTGCGGTAAGTACGACAAGCCCAGGCGAGAGCGCACATGAATGGGCTTGTTTTGCACCGCTTGGCCGTCGATGCGAATTTCGCCCGCATCGGCCCGAACCAGGCCCACGACCATGTAAAACGTGGTGGTCTTGCCTGCACCGTTAGGGCCTAAAAGACCCACCACCTCGCCGCCGGCCACCGAGAGGTGAACGTCCTTCACCACCTGGCGTGCACCATAGCGTTTTTGGAGGCCTGTGGCCTCCAGTCGCCTGATGGCGCCGGTCACTGCGGCGCCCCGCCCAGTTGTCTGCTGGGTTTGAGTGGCAAGCTTTCAGGCGCGGCGGCGGGCTCTGACGCAGCGGCGTCAACCCGGGGCGCCAAGACCGCACGGATGCGCCCGCTGGGGTTGGCTGCGCTGGGTGCGCCACCCACCACACTAATTTGCCCGGCACCGTTGTTCCAGATGATGCTGTCGCCTGAAACCTCGTCGGTGACTTCGGTGCCACGCAGAAAGCGCACCAGGGCCTGGCCGCTGAATTTCAAAGAATCGGCGCGGGTGTCGTATTCAATGCGCTCGGCCGAACCTTCAATCCACTCGTTGCCCGAATCTCGCTTTTGGCGGTAGGTGGCGGGTTTGCCGGCTTCGCCGATGACGGCGGCAAAACGGTCGCCATTTTTGGCTTCACGCACCTCGATGCGCTCGGCGCGCAAGCTCATCGTGCCCTGTGCGATGGCCACATTGCCATTGAAAACCACCACCTGGCGCTGCAGGTCCATGGTGCCGGGCTTGTCGGCCTCGATCACCATGGGCTTGCTGCGGTCGGCCTTTTCAGCCCCGGCTGGCAGCGTCCACAGCAGCCCGGCGGCCAGCAGCACGGCCGGCGCCAGCCCTGCCGGGGCCAGCATTTGGAAAGTAATCGTAAGCGGGGACGGCATTTGCGGCACGGAAATTGCAGGCCATTCTAGCCTGCCGCGCCCCCGCAAGGGGCCGGTTCAGCTGTTTCAGGTGTTCTTGCGTACGCGCTGAATCAGGAAATCGGTCACGGCCAGCGCGCGGCCATGGTCACCCGCCATCGAGGCTGCCGTATAGAAGCGGCCGTGCACACCCAGCGCAGGCACGCCGTCGATCTTGTAGGTCTCAACCAGCTTGGCTGCTTGTTTGGCTTTGGTGCTGGCGTGGAAGTCTTTGCTCATCTTGGCCCACTGCGCGCCGTCAACGCCATTGGCGTTCAGGAAGGCGATCTGGTCGGCTTCGCGGTCCAGGCGCTGGCGTTGCACATGAATGGCGGTAAAGATGCGCTTGTGCACCTGCTCTACCTTGCCCATGGCCTCCAGCCCGAAATACAGCGTCTGGAAGGCTGTGAACGAGGCGTTGAAGCCCACGGGCATGCGGCGAAAAGCCACATCGGCGGGCAGCTTCTTGAGCCACTCTTCGAGCAGCGGCTCCAGCGCGAAGCAGTGCGGGCAGCCGTAGGAGAAAAACTCAACCACCTCCACCTTGCCGGCAGCGGCCGCAACAGGCGCGGGCTGCCCCAGGCGCACATAGTGCGTGCCTTCTACCGGGCCACCTTGGGCCAGCGCAGCAGAGGGCAAGGCCGCAGCAACCAAGCCGCCAGCAGCCCAGGCTGAAGTCGCCGCTGCTGTGGCTGTGGCGGCTGAAAATTGGCGCCGGCTGATTCCGCTGTTGTCTGTCATCACAAGATCCTTGTTCACATCAATTGAAATTGGGCTTCGAAACACGGGCTTCGAATGCGGGTGGTGGCGGAAGTTCACCCAAGTACAGCTTGAATCTATGGCTGGCGCGGATCCACGCGAACCATCAGGGTGTCCACGCCCGCTTCAGCCAACTTGTTTTTAACCGCATCAGCGTCACCCAATTTTGTATACGGGCCCGCACGCACCCGAAACACCATGCGGCCGGATTGCTCACGCTCGATCACTTTGGCTTCAACACCGAGCATCGCCAGTTTGGCCTTTTGTTGTTCCGCTTCGGTGCTGCCCTGGAAAGCACCGGCCTGCACGAAATAGATCAACGCATCAGCGCCCGATTTGGCTGACCCCACCGTGGCAGCGGCCGGCGGCGCGGGCGGCGCAACCACCACGGGCGGCAGCGCTGCAGGCGCTTTGGCGATGGTGACCGCTGGGGGCGGAGGTGTCTGCGTCTGAACCTGCCCCGTCGCCGACGTGCCGGAAGCTTTGGGCCCTGCGACGGCTGGTGCTGGCGGCGACGCGGTGCTGACGGGTGCGCCGGCCAGGATAGCGGCCGGGTCGCGGCTGCCCGGTGGAGCGATGACCGTGGGCGCGCGCCCTGCATCCGGCGCAGCAGGCGCTACTGCTGAAGCCGCGTCGGCCGCGCGTGTGGAGCGGTTGCTCAAGCCCGCGTTGGGGTCCCAGTTGCGATTGCGTTCTTGCTCGGCGGCATCTTGGTCGGCCGTGCGCGGCGGCACTTTGTTGACAAAGGGCACCGGCGCCTTGGTGACGTACAGCGCCACGGCCAAGGCCAAGGCCAAGCCGGCCAGCACCCCAACAATCAGGCCCAAAACCAGGCCACCACGTTCGGTTTTCATGCCACTCACCTCGAAATTTTTGCTTTCAATCTGCGTCGGGCCGCGCTGCGTCTTCATTGCGGTTCATCGCCGCTGGCGCCGACACGCCCAAAACCTGAAGCGCTGACTTCAAAACCTGGCGCGTCGCTGCCAGCAAGGCCATGCGCGCGCGCGCCAGCTCCGCATCGTCCACCAAAAAGCGCTCGGCTGCGTACCAGCTGTGCAAGGCAGCGGCGGTGTCGCGCAGGTAAAAGGCGACATCGTGGGGCGCGTGTTCGGCAGCAGCTCGCGTAAGCATCTCGGGGTATTCAGCCAGTTGGCGCATCAGTGCCAGCTCGGTGGGCGCGCTCAGGCGTGTCAAGTCGGCCTGCGCGAGCGTGCTTTCCTGACCGCCACGCTCGGCCCACTGCGCCAGTACCGAGCAGATGCGGGCGTGTGCGTACTGCACGTAAAACACCGGGTTCTCGTCGTTGGCCTTGAGCGCCAGGTCGATGTCGAAAACAAATTCAGTGTCTGACTTGCGGCTGATGAGGAAAAAGCGCACGGCGTCACGGCTGGTCCACTCGATCAAGTCGCGCAACGTGACGTAGCTGCCGGCGCGCTTGGAAATCTTCACCTCCTGCCCGCCACGCATCACAGTGATCATTTTGTAGAGCGTGTAGTCGGGGTAGCCCGCCGGCACGCCCATGCCCACGGCTTGCAGGCCGGCGCGCACACGCGCTACGGTGCCGTGGTGGTCGGTGCCCTGCACGTTGATGACCTTGGTGAAGCCGCGCTCAAACTTGGCCAGGTGGTAAGCCACGTCCGGCACGAAGTAGGTGTAGCTGCCATCCGACTTGCGCATCACGCGGTCTTTGTCGTCACCGTAGTCGGTGGTGCGCAGCCACAGTGCGCCGTCCAGCTCATAAGTTTTGCCGGCGGCCACCAGGCGGCGCACGGTGTCTTCCACACGCCCGTCGCTGTACAGGCTACTTTCCAGGTAGTAGTGGTCGAACCGCACGCCAAAGGCCTGCAGGTCCAGGTCCTGCTCGTGGCGCAGGTAAGCCACTGCAAACTGGCGGATGCTGTCGATGTCGTCCGGGTTGCCGCTGGCGGTGAAGCTGCGGTCATCGGCGGCGACAGTTTTCCGCGCGAGGAAATCAGCCGCGATGTCGGCGATGTAGTCGCCGTTATAGGCGGCTTCCGGCCAGTCAGCGTCGCCGGGTTTGAGGCCTTTGAGCCGCGCCTGGGTGGACACTCCCAGCGTGTTGATCTGCACGCCCGCGTCGTTGTAATAAAACTCGCGGTAAACCGCGTCGCCCTGCGTGGCCAGCAGGCTGCTGATGCAGTCGCCCAGCGCTGCATTGCGGCCGTGGCCCACGTGCAGCGGGCCCGTGGGGTTCGCAGAGACAAACTCCACCATCACATGCCGGCCGCTGGGCGGGCGCTGGCCGTAGCGGTCGCCTTGCGCAAAAATTTCGCTGACCACCGACAGGCGCGCGGCGGGCGACAAACGCAGGTTGATGAAACCCGGGCCGGCAATTTCTAGGGCGCTGACCCACTGCTGCACAGCGGCCTGCTCGTTCAGCGCGGAAACCAGTTGCTGCGCAATTTCGCGCGGGTTGCGCTTGAGGCTGCGCGCCAGGGTCATACCCATGGTGATCGCCAGGTCGCCATGGCTGGCCTGGCGCGGGGTTTCAAAAGCCGCTTCCACACCGGCGCCGGGCGCCACGGCGGCGAGCGCTGCGTTCAAGGCGTCCAGCAGCGCCTGTTTGACCTGTTGCATAAGGCAGATTCTAGGTCGGGGGCCACGCCAGCCCGATACCGCCGGGCGTTAGCTGGCGGATCTAGGCCTTGTTTGAACGAACGACGGCCATCGGCTCAAGCACCATGCCTGAGCCCGAGCGAGCCCTGCCGGCTGCCCACAGCCGTGCCCCGTACGATGACCCGCGCCCCAACCGCAGCCGCACCCGAAACCGCACCCGAAACCGGTTCTGCGTCTTCACCCCACGCCACCAGCGGCGTGGGCGCGCCACCCACCGACACCTTCGCGGCCACGGTGGTGTTGCAGCGCGCAGCCAAAGGCGACGATCAAGGCCTGCCCAAGACGATTGGCAAATACCGCGTGCTGTCCCGTCTGGGCGAGGGTGCGACCAGCGAGGTCTTCCTGGCGCACGACGACTTCCGCAAAACCGACGTGGCTATCAAGCGCCTGCGCTACAGCCACGGTGACGATGCCGACGACGGCCACTTCCACACCCGCTTCTTCGCGGCCGAGGCCGACCTGGTCGGGCAACTTCAGCACCCCAACGTGGTACGCCTGTTGGACGCGGGTGTCGACGGCGCAGCGCCCTACGTGGTGATGGAGTACGTGCCCGGGCAAACCTTGGCCCGCTTTTGCCGGCCCGACGCCCTGCTGACCTTGGAAACCATCGTCGAAGTGGCCTTCAAGTGCGCGATGGCGCTGGGCTATTGCTGGAAGCAGGGGCTCATTCACCGCGACGTGAAGCCCGCCAACATCCTGGTGGTGATGCGCGGCCTGGACGTGCAGGACGTCAAGATCACCGATTTCGGCAGCGTGATGAACCTGGCTTCCGATCGCACCCAGGTATTGCGCGTGGGTTCACTGAACTACATGGCGCCCGAGCAGGTGGACGGCGACGAGCTGGACTGCCGCACGGACATGTATGCGCTGGGCGCCGTGATGTACCACTTGATTGCCGGACGGCCACCTTTCGAGGCTGCGTCACAGCCAGCGCTGCTCAAACAAATCTTCCACAGCTCACCGCCCCCGCTGACCCAGCTGCGCGCGGATGTGGCGCCTGCGCTGGACCAGCTGATTCGCCAAGCCATGGCCCGCAGGCGCGAAGACCGCCCTGCAAGCTGGGACGACTTCGCTGCCAGCCTGTCGCAATTGATCAGCCGCCATGAGGTGCCACGCAAAGCCGAACAGGCGGTGCTGGACTCCGAACGCTTCAACATGCTGCGTGCGCTGCCGTTTTTCTCGAATTTTGGCGATGTGGCCTTGTGGGAAGTGGTACACCGCGCCACCTGGACACGCTTTGCCATGGACAGCACTTTGTTCCGCAAGGGTGACACGGGCCAGCGCTTTCACATCGTGGCCGAAGGGCGCGTGGAGGTGTTTCGCGACGGCCAGTGTGTGGCGCGGGTGAATGCAGGCCGCTCCGTCGGTGAGATGGCTTATCTGGCGCCCAACCCTGAGCTGCGCGCGCACCGCGCCGACGCTTGGGTTCGCGAGCCGACAGCGACGGTGTCATTTACGCCGGAGAGTTTGGGCCAACTGAGTTTGGAGACGCGTTCGCTATTCGATGCTGCCTTTATTCGGGTTTTGGTGCGGCGGCTGCATGCGGCTCAGGAGACCCTGATTGGTCAGCAGTTGGCGGAGCAGATGGCAGTGAGTTTGGCTGAGGCTGAGTAGCCGGACCTCGTTCTTGTTCCCGTGCGGGGGTTGCTAGGTCGTGAGTGTCCGTGCCTGCGATCACGGCGGCGGCACCGGGTAGGGCCCATTGGCTCCATGTCCCCCGCCTCCCTGCGGTCGGCTCCTCCTTTTACTTGCGCCAATGGGCCCTACCCGGCTCCACCGCTGCTGCGTCTCGAACCAAGGGCTCTTTTTGACCTGGTCAACGGGAGTGTCCAAGGGGCAGGGTGGCGCTATCGCGTTACGTAAGTAAAAGGGGGAATTCGCTGGGCGAAGCCCAGCGAAGGAGGACATGGAGTAACGCGATAGCGCCGCCCTGCTCCGGCCAACAAAAGCTCTGATACTTGTGGCTCGTTGAGCCTCAACGCGCCACACGCCAAAACGCATCATTTGCGTAATGGTGCTTGATGAAATCAATCCACAGCCGCACTCTAAGAGGCAAGTGCTTGGCATGCGGAAACACCGCATAAATCCCATTGGGCGGCGCGGCAAATTCGTCCAGCACCGTGCGCAGCTGGCCGCTGGCGACATCGGCCTCCACTTCCCAAGTGCTGCGCCAAGCGATGCCCAAGCCCTGCAAACACCAACTGTGCAGCACCTGGCCATCGCTGCAATCCAGCCGTCCGCGTGGGCGCTGGTGCGTGAGGTTGCCGTCAACCATGAAAGCCCAACCGCGCGTTTGGCTGGCGTCTGAACTCAGCGTCAGGCACTCGTGGCGCACCAGCTCGCTGGGGTGCTGCGGCACACCCGCACGGGCCAGGTAAGCCGGCGCAGCCACGCACATGCGGCGGTTGTCGGCCAGGCGCACGCTGATCAGGCTGGAATCGGGCAGGTCACCCACGCGGATGGCGCAATCCACACTTTCGTTGACGATATCCACCACGCGGTCGCTCAAATTTAGCGAGATGCTCACGTCCGGGTGCAGCGCCAAAAAACGCGGCACCAAAGGCGCCACATGGCGCCGGCCAAAACCTGCGGGCGCGGTGATGCGCAGGTGCCCACTGGCCCGAATGCCACCGGCGCTCACACTGGACTCGGCCTGGTTCAGGTCGGCCAGCACGCGCTGGCAGTCTTCAAGGAAAGCGGCGCCCTCGTGCGTGAGCGTGATGCGGCGTGTGGTGCGCACCAGCAACTTCACGCCCAGCCGTGCTTCGAGCCCATCGATTCGTCGGCCAATGACCGCGGGGGCGACGCCCTCCGCAGCAGCCGTGGCCGTGAGGCTGCCCTTGGTGGCCACCGCCACAAATGACTCCAGCTGCTTGAGCTTGTCCATGGCGTTTGATTATGCGCAGTCAAGTCAGCAAACCAGGCGCTCCTGTTTCCATTGCTGACTTTTTGGTGGTCAAACGCAACACCAATGGTGCAATCACCACCGGGCCTGGATTCATTCCTGCGTTTTTTGCACAGAACAATCGCCCAACAGGCAAGCAATGAAGTGCTCACTTTCGACTAGATTCTCACCATGGCCCTAGCCGCCCCCACACCCGCGTCCAGCCCGCGCGCCGTCCTGTTCGACGCCTACGGCACCTTGTTCGACGTTTACAGCGTCGGGCGCTTGGCCGAACAGTTGTTTCCGGGCCATGGCGAAGCGCTGGCTTTGCTGTGGCGCGACAAGCAAATCGACTACACACGCCTGCTCACCCTGGGCGGGCGCTACAAGCGCTTTTGGGACGTCACGCGCGACGGTCTTCGCTACGCCGCGCAGCGCCTCAAGCTGCCGCTGGATAGCGCTGCTGAATCGCAACTGATGAACCAGTACGAGCACCTCTCCGCCTACCCCGAAAACCTGGAGGTGCTGCAGGCACTGAAGGCGCGCGGCGTGGCCACCGGTATCTTGAGCAACGGCGACCCGCAGATGCTGGGCGCGGCCGTGCGCAGCGCAGGCTTGGCGGTGTGGCTGGACCACTTGATCTCGGTGGATGCCGTTCAACGTTTCAAGACAGCGCCCGAAGCCTATGCCTTGGGACCAGCCGCCTTGGGCATGCCCGCACGCGACATTTTGTTTGTCTCCAGCAATGGCTGGGACGCCATTGGCGCCACCTGGTTTGGTTACACCACGCTGTGGGTCAACCGCGCTGGCCTGCCTTTGGAACAACTCGACACCGCACCCACGCGCACGGGTAACAACCTGCGCGATGTGCTGGGCTTTTTTCCTGCAACTTCCTCTTGAGAGACTTCGAGCATGACTGCACGCACCCCCATTCATGGCCTGAAAGTGGCCACTGTGTTGAAGAACTTTGTCGATGCGCAGGTGCTGCCCGGCACGGGCGTTGAGCCCGACGCGTTTTGGGCCGGCTTTGACGCCATCGTGGCCGACCTGGCGCCGCGCAACGCCGCGCTGCTGGCCGAGCGTGACCGCCTGCAAACGCAGATGGACACCTGGCACAAGCAGAACCCCGGCCCCATCAAAAACATGCGCAAGTACCGCAAGTTTTTGCAAGACATCGGCTACCTGGTTCCCGTGCCAGCCAAGGTCAAGGCCACGACCAAAAACGTCGATGCTGAATTGGCGCTGCAAGCCGGCCCGCAACTCGTCGTTCCCATTACCAACGCACGTTATGCGCTGAACGCAGCCAATGCGCGCTGGGGTTCGCTGTACGACGCGCTGTACGGCACGGACGCGCTGCCGGAAACCGGTGGCGCCGAAAAGGGCAGCGGCTACAACCCAGTGCGCGGCGCCAAAGTCATCGAGTACGCGCGCTATGTGCTGGACCGCTGCGCGCCGCTGGCCAAGGGCTCGCACATCGATTCCACCGCCTATTCCGTGGTCGATAACAACCTGGCCGTGACCCTGAAAAACGGCAGCGCCGTGGGCCTGAAAAACCCGGCGCAGTTTGTCGGCTTCCAGGGTGAGATGGCTGCGCCCTCATCGGTGCTGCTGTCGCACCACGGCCTGCACATGGACATCCGCATCGACACAAACCACCCGATCGGCAAGACCGATCCGGCCGGTGTCGCCGACCTGGTGCTGGAAGCCGCGCTGTCCACCATCCTGGACCTGGAAGACTCGGTCGCCGTGGTGGACGCCGACGACAAGGTGCAGGCCTATGGCAACTGGCTGGGCATCGTCAAAGCCACCTTGACCGAGACGGTCAGCAAGGGTGGAACAAGCTTCCAGCGCGGCCTGAACCCCGACCGCCGCTACACCGGCCCACGCGGCGAAGATGTGGTGCTGCATGGCCGCAGCCTGCTGTTCCTGCGCAATGTCGGCCACCTGATGAACAACCCCGCCATCCTGTGGGGCCCGAAGGACGAGGAGATCCCGGAAGGCATCATGGATGCCGTCATCTCCACGGCCATTGCCGTTCATGATCTGAAAGGCCATGGCGCCAACGGCATTCGTAACACGCGCAAGGGCAGCGTCTACATCGTCAAGCCCAAGATGCACGGCCCGGCCGAAGTGGCCTTCGCCAGCGAATTGTTTGGCCGGGTAGAGAAGTTGTTAGGCCTGCCGGACAGCACCGTCAAGCTGGGCATCATGGACGAAGAGCGCCGCACCAGCGTGAACCTGAAGGCCTGCATCGCCGCCGCCGCCAGCCGCGTGGCTTTCATCAACACCGGCTTCCTGGACCGCACCGGCGACGAGATGCACACCGCCATGCATGCCGGCGCGATGCGCCGCAAGGGCGACATGAAGGCCAGCGAATGGATCGCTGCCTACGAGCGCAGCAACGTATTGGTGGGCCTGGAATGTGGCCTGCGCGGCAAGGCGCAAATCGGCAAGGGCATGTGGGCCATGCCCGACCTGATGAAGGCCATGCTGGACCAGAAGATCGGCCACCCCAAGGCCGGCGCCAACACCGCCTGGGTGCCCAGCCCGACGGCCGCCACCTTGCATGCCTTGCACTACCACCAGGTCGATGTATTCAAGGTCCAGAAGGCGCTGGAGAAGACTGACATCGATGCCGTGCGGGAAGAGATCCTCACGGGTTTGCTGACGGTGCCTGTGGCCAAGAAGCCCAAGTGGACCGACGCGGAGAAGCAGCAAGAGTTGGACAACAACTGCCAGGGCATCTTGGGCTATGTGGTGCGCTGGGTGGACCAGGGCGTGGGTTGCTCCAAGGTACCCGACATCCACAACGTGGGCCTGATGGAAGACCGTGCGACCCTGCGCATCAGCAGCCAGCACATCGCCAACTGGCTGCTGCACGGCGTCATCAGCAAGGGCGACGTGAACAAAGCCCTCAAGCGCATGGCCAATGTGGTGGACAAGCAGAACGCCGGCGACCCGCTTTACAAGCCCATGAGCGGCAACGAGAAGACCTCGGCCGCCTTCCAGGCCGCGAGCGACTTGATCATCAAAGGGATGGCGCAGCCGAGCGGCTACACCGAGCCGCTGCTGCATGCTTGGCGCTTGAAGGTGAAGGCAGCGGCTTGATGGGCTGACGCTGCAAAGAAGTCAAGAGCGGCGCCATCTGGCGCCGCTCTTCTTTGTGGCTGTTAAGCGCCGTTTCGCTGGAAATCAGGCCGACGGATAATGACGCCTCACGTAGATCGTTGTTTTACAAAGACTTTTCTGGTTTTCTGATTTCATTATTCAAGCCGAAAGATAATGAACAAGGCTTGACGTTAGTTCAATGTGAGTGACAACCCGGCATAGACAACAGTTTTTGTTGTGGGTACATTAATCAGCGTCCACCTGACCTACGACCCCGCCAAAAACGCTCGCAATCAGGAAGAATGAGGCATGCCGTTTGAGCTGGCGGATGGCTTTGACTGGAGCGACGCGCTCATCGCTGAGGATGTGAGGCGGCCCTACCCCGAGCGGCGATTCCAGGCGCTCGGTTTCATTGGCACCGATCTGTGCATGTTGGTATTTACGCCGCGCGGCGGGACGCTACACGTGATCAGCCTGCGCAGAGCGAACAGGCGTGAAAGGACTCGATATGCCGCGCAAACCCAACCCTGAGCTAGTCGACGCCGAAGCACCCGCGGCTACGGCCGAGTGGTTTGCCAGAGCTCGCCCGGCCAAAGAAGTCTTGGCCGGATGGGTGGGTGCCGAAGTGGCCAAGGAAATGCTCAAGCCCAAACGGGGCCGCCCTGCATCTGCGCACCCAAAGGAGCATGTGAACATTCGGCTGGACGCCGACATCGTTGGCGCCTTCAAGGGTGATGGCGCCGGCTGGCAAACGCGCATCAATCATGCGCTGCGCGATTGGCTAAAGGCTCGGCCCAAAGCCGGCAAGGCATGAGCAGCCTGCCGTGAGCCGCTTTGTCATCGGCCCGGATGTGGCGCTGCTGCTGGCTGAGCACCGCGCCGTGGTGCCGCCGCAGCACCGGCTGCTGGCGCCAACGTTGCTGCGCTCACAAGTGCTGGCGCAGTTGTACGCGGACGTGCAAGCGGGCCGGCTGCTGAAGCAAGAAGCGGCGCAGCGGCTGGACCACTTGCGTGTGCTCAATATCCGCTTGCTGGGCGACCGGTCTCTGCAGCAACAGGCCTGGGCCTTTGCCGAAAAGCTCCAGTGGGCCGACACCTTTGTGGCGGAATACATGGCGCTGACCAAGTTGCAAGGCGATGCGCTGGTGCTGCGCGACCCTGTGTTGACGCAGATGCTGAGAGGCGTGGTGCCGCTGGCGACGCTGGAGGATTTGCTGGAAGCTTGATTGCGGCATGCCGTGTGGCACTCGAACGCTTGCGCGTTGGCGAACTGGGCGGTGGGGATGAAGGCCGCTCCTAGAATCAGCGCCTCCCTAGGCAAGGCGAATAACAACATGTCCGACCTCCCCCCGCCCGACCGCTGCCAAGTCCTGGTCATCGGCGCCGGCCCTTCGGGCAGTGCCTGCGCACAGTGGCTGGCCAAGGCGGGGGTGGACGTGGTGCTCATCGACCAACACAACTTCCCGCGCGACAAAACCTGCGGCGACGGCCTGATTCCGGATTCCCACGCCGCGCTCCAACGCCTGGGCGTGCTCGACGAAGTGCTGCGCGTGGCACAACCTGTCAGCCACGTGCGCTGCTACGCCCCCAGCGGCCGCCATGTCGACGTGCCCGGCACCCTGGCGGTGCTGCCGCGCAAAGAACTCGACCACATCCTCGTGCGAGCCGCCGTGGCCGAAGGCGCACGCCTGCACACGCCGTGGCGCTTTGAAAGCGTCCTCAAGAACGACGCCGGCCGAGCCATTGGCGCGCGCTTTCGCCGCACGGGCAGTGCCGACCGCGAAACCCGCGACATCCGCGCCGAGCACATCGTCATCGCCACCGGCGCGCAGCCCCAAGGCTTGGTCGCCAGCGGCCTGTGCGAACGCCAAACACCCAGCGCCATCGGCCTGCGCGGCTATGTGCGCTACACGAAAACGGGTTACGGCCTCAAAGACCTGGACGACAAACTTCAGGTCGTCTGGCACCGCAACATGAAACCCGGCTACGGTTGGATTTTTCCCTGCGGCGACCACGTTTACAACATTGGCGTAGGCATCATCGACAGCCACGACAAGACCGATGGCGCTATGCGCAATGTGAACCTGCGCGAGGTCTTCAAAGGATTTTGCGAGGTGCATGCGCCAGCGCGCGAACTCATGGCCGGCGGCGAGCTCGTGGGCGAACTCAAAGGCGCGCCGCTGCGCAGCTCGCTCGTCGGGGCCAAGCTCTCGGCGCCCGGCATGCTGGTCACCGGTGAGGCGGCGGGCTGCACCTATTCCTTCACTGGCGAGGGCATCGGCAAAGCCATGGAAACCGGGCTGCTGGCAGCTGAATCGTTGTTGGCCGCGAGAACCGAAGGCCTTGACGACGCGGGCCTGGCCGCGCACTACGCCCAGGCCATGGCGCGCCTGAAGCCCAAATTCGACATGTACGAAAAAGGCAATGTCGTGAACTACCGCCCTTGGTTGACTGAATTTCTCATCCGCCGCGCCAACAAGAGCCCGCGGCTGCGCCAGCGCATGTCCAACCTGCTGGAAGAAAAATCAACGCCTGCGCAACTGGTCACTCTGCGTGGTCTGTTCAAACTGATGGTGGAGTGAGCACCGTGCCCGGCATACCCATTCCCCGGTTTGAAACCTTCTACCGCCACGCAGAGCTGACGCGCCTGCTGCAAGACTATGCCGATGCGCTGCCCGGCTTGATCGAGCTGCGCTCCATCGGCAAGAGTTATGAAGGCCGCGACATTTGGCTGGTGGTGGTGACCAACCGCTCGATGGGCGACGACAGCGCCAAGCCGGGCTTCTGGGTGGACGGCAACATCCACGCGGCGGAGTTGACGGCCAGCACGGCCTGCCTCTACTGGCTGCACCAGTTAGCCATCGGGTATGCGGCTGACGACACCATCACGCGGCTGCTGGATACGCGCACGGTCTACATCGTGCCGCGCCTGAACCCCGACGGCGCTGAGCTGGCGCTGGCGGACAAGCCGCGGCACATCCGCAGCTCCACGCGGCCTTACCCGTTTGATGAGCAGCCCGTCGACGGGCTAACGGTTGAAGACATAGACGGTGATGGCCGCATCTTGAGCATGCGCATCCCTGACCCGCACGGCCCCTGGAAGCCGCACCCGCAAGAGCCGCGCGTGCTGGTCGCACGTGAGCCCGGTGAGTTTGGCGGCACCTACTACCGCGTGGTGCCCGAAGGCAGCTTGAAGAATTTCGATGGTCTGCACATCGACGTGAACAAAGACGTGGAAGGCCTGGACCTGAACCGCAACTTTCCGTCTAACTGGCGGCAGGAATTTGAGCAGGCGGGCGCCGGCTCCTTTCCGACCAGCGAGCCTGAAGTGCGCGCCATGGTCAGCTTCATCACCACGCACCCCAACATCGGCGCGGCGGTGAGTTTTCACACGCACAGCGGCGTGATCCTGCGGCCCATGGGTTCTATGAGCGACAGCGACATGACGCCCGAAGACCTGTGGGTCATCAAGCGGCTTTCAGACTCCGGCGCCAAGCTCACAGGATATCCAGCCATCAGCGGCTTTCACGACTTCAAATACCACCCCAAGGAAATCATCACCGGCACGCAAGACTGGGTGTACGAGCACCTGGGCGCGCTGTTCTGGACGGTGGAGATCTGGGCGCCGAACAAGGAGGCCGGCATTGACGATTATTCGTGGATCGACTGGTACCGCGAGCATCCGCCGGAAGACGACCTCAAACTGCTGAAGTGGAGTGACGACAAAACCGGCGGCCGCGCGCATGTGGACTGGTACCCGTTCCAGCACCCGCAACTGGGCATGGTGGAGCTGGGGGGCTGGGACCGCCTGAACTACTGGCGCAACCCGCCGCCTGAGCTGCGCCAGCGCGAGGCGGCGCGCTTCCCAGCGTGGTTGAACCAGATCGCTTTGTCACTGCCGCAGTTGGAGTTGCTGCGCACCGAAGTGCGCGCGCTGGGCGAAGACACTTGGCGCGTGCGCATGGCCGTGGCCAACGCCGGTTATTTACCAAGTTATGTGAGCAAACGCGCGCTGGACCGCAAGGTGGCGCGTGGCACCGTGTTTGAAATTGTCTTGCCGCCCGGCGTCAGCTTGGTTACGGGCAAAGAGCGCCTGGTGCAAGGCCACCTGGAAGGCCATGCGCCCAAGAACAGCCTTCAGGCGTTTTTGCCCAACCGCAATCTCACTTCAGACCGAGAAGTGGGCGAATGGGTGGTGCGCGCGCCGCGCGGCACGCAGTTGGCGGTGCGTGCCACGGCCGACCGCGCTGGCAGCGTGGTGGCCAGCCTCACTCTCGACTGACAGCGCCTACGGGTGCGGCAAGCGCCACGCCATTGCGGCGGGCGATCCACAGCACCAGCGCCAAACCCAGCGCCAGCAAAAATAGCGTAGTGGGCTCAGGGACGGGCGCTGCGGCCACCACGGCTTCACCGGGGTCCATACCACCGCCCGTCGGTGCACGTTCTGGTGGGGCCTGCGGTGGCACGCCTTGCACGCCCGGCGTTGGTGGCACGACGGGCACTTCAGGCACACCCGGCACGTTGGGCAAGGGCAAAGCGGGCTCGGGCACCACGGGTTCAGTCGACGACGTGGCGGGCACGGTAGGTGCGGGGGGCGTCGAAGCAGGCACGGCAACCACTGGCGCGCCGGTGGGCGCTGTGCTCGGCTCGGTAGGCGGTGGCACGGTGGGAATTTGCACGATCACGGGCGGGGCCACCGTAGGAGCGGGGGGCTCGATACCGGGCACTGCCGGCGCGCCCGTGCTGGGTGTGCTTGGGGTCAGCTGCAAGGCACTGCGCGGCGCATCTACCCATGCAAAAACGGGCGGCGCCGCTGGCATTGCAAAACCCGCGAAGCCAGCCCACGAATCGTTGCGCGGGCTGCCGTGGCTTGGGCCCATCGTTACCGAGGCCGGCACGGCGCTGGGCACCTCAACCGCGTGGGTCGGGGTAGGGCTTGGCAGGCCGATGGGGTCGCCCTGCGCCAGCGAAGCGAACGACGGCCCAGCACCTGCGGCTGGCGCTTCGAACAGCAGCTCGCCCGAAGCAGCGCCACCGGCAGCAAACGGTACATTCAATGATTCGGGCGGACCTGCTGGCTCTCTGGTTTGCGCCTGGCGGTGCGGCACCCGCGTGATGCGGCTGACATTGCGGCACACGGTGGGCACGATCAGGCAGTGGCTGTCTTCGCAGTACACCAGGCCGCGCTCTTGCATCTGGTCGGTCCACTTGGCGCGCGTGACCGTCTGGCACACCGAGCCTTGGCCAAAGTGCATGTCCCGCAGGTCGGCGTAGTCGTAGGCGCCGGCAATCGAGTCGCGCTTGATGGTGACCAGTTCGTCATAGCGGCGCTGTGCCACACGCAGCTTCAGCTTGGCGCGCACGGCGGCTGGAATGTCCTGGTAGCGGTCGACCGAGGCCACCACGTCGCCCATGAACGGGTTGACGCCTGGGCGGTCCCAGCTACAAAGCGTTTGCACGGGGCCTGAGATGGCCAAGGCTGAAATGAGCAGTAAAGACATGAAAGTCCTTGCGAGGGAATTGCCCCTCTCATCTGGTTTTTATTCGGCTGCCGGGCAGCGGGCTTGAGCCGCTCGCGTGAGCTTGTTCACGGTCTGCGCGAGCGGCTCCCAACAATCTGGTGCCAGTGTGGGCGGGCCTGTGCAGCCGCGGCGCTTCAAGCTGGGGAAGCGGAGCCAAGGACAAGGGATGCGGGCACTGGCGTGCTAGGGGGGCGCGGTGCGCGCGCGCCACGAGCATTGGCGCGGCTGAAGTGGCTGCAGCAGCTACAGCGACTGAAGCGCTGTCGGAGCCTAAGGTCTCTCGTCAGACACCCAGGCGCGGCGCCTAACGCGAGGTGGCCAGTTGCTCGCGCGTCTGCAGCGCGGCCGCGCGAGCAGCGGCGGCAAAATTTTCATCGGCCGCCGCGTAAAGAATGGCGCGCGATGAACTCACAATGATGGGAGCTGTGGTGCTGGTGTGGCTCGAGTTCGCAGCCAACACGCCACGCCAACCCGCCTTGACGGTGGCTTGTGCATCACCACCTTGGGCCCCAATGCCTGGAATCAGCAGCGGCAGAGTAGGCGCCAGTTCGCGCACGCGCGCCACCTCGGCTGGGTAGGTCGCACCCACCACCAGGCCCACTTGGCCGCTGGTGTTCCAAGGCCCTGCCGCCAAACGCGCGATCCGCTCAAAAAGGCGGTCGCCGTCGGCCAGGGTCTGGGCCTGCAGGTCGCTGCCACCGGGGTTGCTGGTGCGGCACAACAGAACGGCGCCACGCCCGGGGTAAGCCAGATAGGGCTGGATCGAATCAAAACCCATGAAGGGCGACAAAGTGACCGCATCGGCGCGATAGCGCTCAAAGGCTTCGCGTGCGTACTGCTCGGCTGTGGAGCCGATGTCGCCGCGCTTGGCGTCCAAGATCACCGGCACTTGCGGCGCCACGGCGCGGATGTGCTGAAGAAGTTGCTCAAGCTGGTCTTCGGCCCGGTGCGCCGCGAAGTAAGCGATCTGCGGTTTGAAGGCGATGACCAGGTCTTTGGTGGCATCAACGATGGCGGCGCAGAAATCGAAGATGCGCTTTGGTTCGCCGCGCCAAGGCGCGGGAAAGCGGCTGGGCTCGGGGTCCAGTCCCACGCAGAGCATGGACTGGTTCAAAGCTTCGGCTGCCAGCAACTGCTGGACAAAACCGGGGCGGGTGTGCGCTTTTTCGGTCACCGTGCGGCTCACGGTCATGCCCAGCGACGCGCCAGCGCCGCCGCGGCGCCGGTGTAGCTGGCCGGGGTCAAGTCCAGCAGGCGCTGTTTGTCAGCGGCTGGCATGTTCAGGCCAGCGATGAACTGGTGCATCAGCTCGCGGCTCATGGGTTTGTCGCGCGTGAAGTCTTTGAGCTGCTCATAAGGCTTGGGCAAGCCGTGGCGGCGCATCACCGTTTGCACGGCTTCGGCCAGCACTTCCCACGCATCGTCCAAATCAGCGGCCAGGCGCTTTTCGTCGAGCTGCAATTTGCCCATGCCGCGCAGCAGGCTTTCATGCGCCAGCAGGCTGTAGCCCAGCGCCACACCCATGTTGCGCAGTACGGTGCTGTCGGTCAGGTCGCGCTGCCAGCGGCTGATGGGCAGCTTGTGGCTGAAATGGCCCAACAGCGCATTGGCCATGCCGTAATTGCCCTCGGCATTTTCAAAGTCGATGGGATTGACCTTGTGCGGCATGGTGGACGAGCCGACTTCACCCGCCACCGTCTTTTGCTTGAAGTAGCCCAGGCTGATGTAGCCCCACACATCACGCGACCAATCGATGAGGATGGTGTTGGCACGTGCGATCGCGTCAAACAGCTCGGCCATGTAGTCGTGCGGCTCGATCTGTATGGTGTACGGGTTGAGCTGCAAGCCCAGATGGTCTTCGATGACGCGGCGGCTGAAGGCCTCCCAGTCGATGTCGGGGTAGGCCGCGAGGTGCGCGTTGTAGTTGCCCACGGCGCCGTTCATCTTGGCGAGCAACGGCACAGCGGCAATGCTCCGGCGCGCACGCTTCAAGCGCTCGGCCACGTTGGCAATTTCTTTGCCCACGGTGGTGGGGCTGGCCGTTTGGCCGTGTGTGCGGCTGAGCATGGGCGTGTCGGCGAACTCGTGCGCCAGCGCACCCAGGCGGGCGAGCAGGCGGTCCAGCGCCGGCAACAGCACTTCGCCGCGTGCGGCATTCAGCATCAGCGCGTGGCTGGTGTTGTTGATGTCCTCGCTGGTGCAGGCGAAGTGCACAAACTCTTCGGCCGCTTTCAGCTCGGCCACGCCTTCAAAGCGCGCCTTGATCCAATACTCAACGGCCTTGACATCGTGGTTGGTGGTTTTTTCGATGTCCTTGATGGCCCGCGCGTCAGCTTCTGAAAAGCCCGTGGCCAAGGCGCGGGCGTGCGCCCGCGCTGCGGCGGACAAGGGCTTCAATTCGGGCAAGCCGGCGTCTGACAGGGCGATGAACCACTCGATTTCGACCTGCACGCGGCGGTGCATCAGCCCGAATTCGGACATCAAAGGGCGCAGGGCTGCCAGCTTGGCGGCATAGCGGCCGTCCAAGGGGGACAGCGCGGTCAAGGTAGCAGTGTGAGGCACGGGCAAGGGGGCTTGGGGTGTGCGTGAGGTGCGCGGTTGCGCAGGGTGGGCGCGGGCCAGCGCGCAGAAAAGGCCTTCGGAGGCCAGACACGCATTTTATGCGTTGGGCCGACCAACCACCCCATGCACCACAGCTTGGGCAACTGACGAAGCACTTGCTGTCACACGAATGGCGCGCTTCACCCGCAACACAGCCTGTTCGGCAGAGGCGCTGGTCGCCGCATGGATGCGTGCCAGCGCCTGTCCGGCGCTCACCCGTGTGCCCAGGGGCAGCAGGCCCGACAGGCCCACGCGCGGATCGATGGGGTCGCTCGGCAAACGACGGCCGCCACCCAGCTCCACGACGGCCAAGCCCAAAGCGCGTGTATCGATGGTCTGGATCCAACCGTCAGCGGGGGCAGGCACATCCACCGCCAGGGGCGCCACGCCCAGCCCGGCGTCACGCAACACATCCGCCGGCCCACCCAGCCCCGCCACCATGGCGGCCCAGCGCTCGGCCGCTGCGCCACTGACCAAAGCCTGTTCGGCGCGCTGCGCGCCCTCATCCGCACTGCGCGCCAATCCGGCCAGATGCAGCGCATGGCCGCACAGCGCCAGCGTGACTTCACGCAAACGCGGTTCTTGCTCGCGGCCGGTCAAGCAGTTGATGGCCTCTTGCACTTCCAGCGCATTGCCCACCGTCAACCCCAGAGGCTGGTCCATGTCGGTCAACAAGGCCACAGTGGGCAAGCCAGCGCCAGCCGCCACGTTGACCAAGCTCTGCGCCAAGGCAGTGGCTTGCGCCATGGACGAAGTGAACGCACCATTGCCCACCTTCACGTCCATCACCAGGCTTTGCAGGCCCGCGGCGAGTTTTTTGCTCAGGATGCTGGCCGTGATCAGCGGCAGCGACTCCACCGTAGCCGTCACGTCGCGGATGGCATAGAGCCGCCGGTCTGCCGGCGCGAGCTGCTGGCTGGCGCCAACGATGGCACAACCGCTGTTCTTGAGAACGGCCAGCAAGCGATCGTGCTGAGGGTTGATGTCGTAGCCGGGCAGGGCTTGCAGCTTGTCCAGCGTACCGCCCGTGTGGCCCAAGCCGCGCCCGCTGATCATGGGCACGATGCCGCCGCAAGCGGCCAGCAAGGGCGCCAAGATCAGGCTCACTTTGTCGCCCACGCCACCGGTGGAGTGCTTATCGAGCACCGGGCCGGCTAAGCCGGCTTGGCTCCAGTCGAGCACCGCGCCGGAGCGTGTCATCGCTTGTGTGAGCAGCGCGGTTTCAGTGGGCTGCATGCCCCGGCAAACGATAGCCATGGCCAGCGCAGCGGCCTGGCTGTCGCCCCAGGCGCCGCTGACCAACCCGTCAACAAAGTGCTGGATCTCGGCCTCGCTCAGTGCATGGCCGTCGCGTTTGCGGGCGATGACTTCTTGCGCCAGCATGGCTTGCTGCGTTAGGTGGTTTTGCGCTTCAGTCGCTGACCGTGATGCGCGGCGTGGGCACGGGCGCGGGGTTGCGGCTGAGTTGCGCCGCCAATGCGTCCAAGTCCAACTCACCGCCCAGGCGGTTGCGCCCCTTTTGCAGGCCGACGAATCCGTCGCCGCCATCGGACAAAAAGCTGTTGACGGTGAAACGCACCTCGCGCGCCGCATCAATAGGCTTACCACCAATGCGCAGGTCTTGCACGCGCTGACCGTACGCGGCCTTGCTGTCCCAGCGGTAGCTCAAGCTTGATGACGGGTTCAAAAACAGGGGCCGCTCGCGCCCCGGTTTTTGTTGGTCTTCAAGCACTTGTTTGAATTCAGCGCCGCTCAAACTCATGACCACCAGGTTGTTGCCGAAGGGTTGCATGGAAAAAATTTCGCCGTAGGTCACGGCGCACGGCGGGGCTGTGCGGCAGAGCAAGTCGGTGCGCACGCCGCCGGGGTTCATCAGCGCCAGCTCAGCGCCGCCACGGTCGGCTGCCTGGGTGGCGAAGAACTGCGAGTCGGCAATCAGGCGGCCTGCCGTGCTATCGCTGCGCCCGGTGCGGTCGAAACTACCGGCAATGCTGCCCACGGTGCGTTGCGCGCGCGGCGCGGCGGCGGTTGCATATTCGGCGACGCGCGCGGCCACTTGTGCGGCCAGCGGCTGGGGTGCTAAAGCCTGCTTCAGCACCGTGCGCCACGGCTCGGCTTCGCCGGCGATGATGCGGTCGCGCAGTGCCACGTCGCTGCCTGTATTGAAGATCGGCAAGTTGCGGTGTTGGGTTTTTTCGCGGTTGATGTCGCCTGTGGCGCGGTCGATCACGATGTCGGCGACGCTCACGCCCCGGCCCAGCGCTGTCGCCTGCATCACGGCGCGGCCATCGACCAGGCAGCGGTAGCCCTGGTGGGTGTGGCCTGAGAAGACGACATCAATTTGCGGGTCGAGCTTTTTAACGATGTCGAAGATGTCGCCGCGCGGCTTCGGGCAGCCCACGTCGTTCCACTCTAGCGGCTCGCCTGGTGTGCCCGTGGCGCCACCTTCGTGGATGACCGCGACCAGCGCCTTCACACCTTGCGCCAACAGGCGCTGCGCTTCGGCGTTAATGGCCTGTGCTTCGTCTGTGAAACGCAGGCCCGCCACGCCGGAGGGCACCACGATGGTAGGCGTCGCGCGGGTGACCGCACCGATGAAGCCGATGCGCGCGCCGCCACGCTCCAACACCACCGATGGCGGGAACAGCGTCTTGCCATCGGCCGTCAGCACATTGGCGGCGAAGGTGGTGTAGCGCGCAGCTTCGTGCCGACCCAGCGGGCACGAGCTGGATGGCTGACCGGGTTTGTCCGGCGCGCAGCCGCCGCGCAAAACACGCAGCAGCTCGTCTTTGCCCGCATCAAACTCGTGGTTGCCTGGAATGCCGATGTCCACGCCGATGCGGTTGGCGATGTCGATGGTGGGCTCGTGGCGGAACAGCGCCGACACCAGGGGCGTGGCGCCTATCAGGTCGCCACTTTGCAGCACCACGCTGTGCGAGGCGCCATCACGCAAAGCCTGCACGGTGGCCGCCAAAAACGCAGCGCCACCGGCGTTCAAACGCTTGGACTTGCCGGGTTGGTCTGGGTCCGGCCAAGGCAGGCTCAGGCCTGTGGGCTCCAGGTTGCCGTGAAAGTCGTTGAAGGCGATCAGCCGCACGGTGACCGATTCGAGTTTCGGCGCGGTGGCGCCAGCGCCCCCTGCGGGCCCGGTGGATGGGCCCGACGTGCAGGCGGCCAATGCGCCTGCAAGCAACCAAGGCAAGGCATGACGGATCGAAAACATGGCGAGACTTCCTTTGGGTTTTATCAGGCGCGGCTGCGTCAATAGCTGTCGGGGCGCGGTTTTGCGCTGGGCTCTGGAGATGGCTGAGCGTCGCTCAAAACCGTTTCAATGTCGTTAAGAAGCGAGCTTGCGCCGATGCGAAAGCGCGTCGGCGCGCAAGCCGCGCCGCCCAAATGACGTTCTACCAGCGCCACATAGGCGGCGGCTTCGGCAACCGTGCGCACGCCGCCTGAGGCCTTAAAGCCCACACGCTTTGCCGCTGCGGCGTCTTGCGCAATGCAGCGCAGCATGGTGTCGGCAGCTTCGAGTGTGGCGCCGGTGGCCGTTTTGCCGGTACTGGTCTTGAGAAAGTCCGCGCCTTCGCCGATGCCGATTCGGCAGGCCTCAGCAATCAAAGCCGGCTGAGCCAGCTCGCCGCTTTCGATGATCAACTTCAATCTCATGAGGCCGCAGGCCTTGCGCACGGCTCGAAGCCACTGGGCGCACGCATCCGTTTGGCCGGCGGCCAGCGCGCGCCACGGCAACACCACATCAGCCTCTTGGGCGCCGGCGTCGGCGATGGTGGCCAATTCAGCCAAAACGGCCGGAGACACCGTACCAGCCTGCTCCATCTCGCCGGCTGGGAAGTTAGCCACCGCTGCCACCGCGATGTGAGGCGGTAGCAGGCGCCGCACCAGAGGCGCCCAGCGTGGCCAGACACACACGGCAGCCACCGGCCCATGCGGGCTTTGAGCACGCCGGCACAACTGCTCAATCTCCGCCTGCGTTTCTTCGGCGTTCAGGCTGGTCAGGTCCAGGCAGCTCAAAGCCACCCGGGCCATCGCTTGAAGCTTGGGCTCCGCTGGATGTTTGCGCGTGCGTTGGTTGCCGGTTTCTGGCTTTACGGTCACGTCAAGTCACTTTCTAGATACAGCGGTGTGCTTCAGAACTCTTCAGCACCCTTACGGGGGAGAAATCGAACCTTAATCCAAACGCTTAGGGGGTTACGGCTTGTTGCCGTTTGCAACAAGCCCTGTTATCTTGGTTACCCATATGAATATTCGAGCGACGTCGTTGGGGTCGCTGTGGTGTTTGGTTTACCGCAGCACACAAACCAAGCAAATGACCCGGGCTGATGTGGCGTCCATGCTGCGCGACGCCCAGATGCGCAACCTGGACCGTAACATCACCAGCTCGCTGTTGCGCATTGACAACAGGTTTTTGCATTACCTGGAAGGCCCGCTGCCGGCGCTGGAACACCTCATGGGCCGCCTGCGGCTCGACCCCCGGCACAGTGCGCTGGAAGAGCTGTACCGCGAGCCCATTGCGCGCCGCCGTTTCAGAAACTTGCCCATTGATTTCAGCGACCTGAGCCGGCGTTCCATGCGCTTGGGCTCGGTCAAAGACCTGCTGCAAAGCAATCTGGAAGACGCGCCGCCGCACGACGGCCGCGGCCATGTGGACGACGCCTTCCACCGCGTCTGGGAAGGCGACGCCGTCGCCGGGCCGCAGTAGAGCGGCGCGGCGCTCGCCGCTTCGGACGGATTTCGGGGCGGTCGTTCGCACGGTTTTTGAGGGATTCAGCGCCGATCGGCGAGCGCTTGATTTCGATCCACGCCCGCATCAACACAAGCGATCAAGCTGCGCAACATGCGGCTGGCCGCGGAGCTGCCCGCCTGCGCCATGGCCAAAGTGTGTTCGTGGCTCAGGTGCTCGCTGCTCAACCCGGCTGCGAGGTTGGTGATCAAGGACACCGCCATGACGCGCAGGCCCGCATGTCGCGCCAGGATGGTTTCGGGCACCGTGCTCATGCCCACGGCCCGCGCACCCATCAGGCCGAGCATGCGAATTTCAGCCGGCGTTTCAAACTGCGGGCCCAGCACCCAGGCGTAGACGCCTTCGTGCAAGCTCAGGCCTTGTTGCTGTGCAGCCAGCAGCGCGGCTTGCCGAAGTGGCGGGTCGTAGGCGTCGGTCATGCCCACAAATCGGCTGTTGCCCGCCTCGCCCAGCAGAGGGGAGCGTTGAACCATGTTGATGTGGTCGCTCAGCAGCATCAAGCTGCCGGGTGGCATCTTCGGGTCCAGGCTGCCGGCGGCATTGGTTTGCAGCAAGGTCTGCACGCCCAGGGCGGCCAAGGTGTGGATGACGCCTTTCATCGCTGCGGCGTCGCCGGTTTCGTAGGCATGTTTGCGCCCTGCCAGCATGATGATGTCGTGGCCGTCAACGCGGCCCAGGCGCAACAACCCAGCATGCCCGCTGATGCCCAGCACCGGAAAGGCGGGCAGCTCGCCATACGGGATGTCGACGGCGGCCTCGACGGCATCCATCACGCCCGACCAGCCCGAGCCCAGCAGTACGGCCACGCGCGGCCGATAGGTGCGCCCCCCGGCGCGCCCGCCTGCCTCCAAGTGCATACGAATGGTCTGCGCACTGCGCTGAACAGCGTCTTCGAGCGTTGGGTTTGAAGTCATTGGATCGGCTAAGCCCCTGGGGCAACTCGTCAGCGCGCCGCGCGGCCCAAATGGCTGGGCCCAAAACTGGCGGGCAGCAACTCGCCCAGCGTGTAGCTGGCGCGCACGTGGTGCATATCGGCGATTTGCAGCGGCACATCGTCAGCCGCAAATTCGCGCAGCTTCTGTCGGCAGCCACCGCAAGGTGTGACGGGTTCGGCGCCCTCGCCCACCACCACGGCGGCCAGCACGCGTCGGCCGCCGGCGGTGACCAGGTGTGCCAAGGCAGCCGCTTCGGCACACAGGCCCTGCGGGTAGGCGGCATTTTCAACATTGGCGCCAGCGTGCACCTGACCGTGTTCGTCGAGCACAGCCGCGCCGACGGCAAAGCCCGAGTAGGGCGCGTAGGCGTGCGCCCGTGCGGCGCGCGCGGCGTGAAGCAGCCGGGGCCATGCAGCTTCAAGGTCAACAGCAGCAGCCGTCATCCATCGTCCTTCAGCGTTCTTTCAAATAGGGCAAGCCCAAAGCTTTGGGCGCCCGCGATTGGCCCATGAAACCGGCCAGCAACACGACCGTCAGCACGTAGGGCAGCGCCTGAATGGCCTGCACCGGCACGGGCGCGCCGCCCAGTGAATCGGGCAATGCCGCGCCTTGCAGTCGAATGGCCACAGCGTCCATCAAACCAAACAGCAGGCACGCCGCGCAGGCGCCCAGCGGGTGCCATTTGCCAAAAATCATCGCGGCCAAGGCCATGTAACCCCGCCCGGCCGTCATGTGCGGAATGAACGCCGGGTTCAGGCCCAAGACCAGATAGGCTCCGGCCATTGAAGCCAACACGCCATTGAGCGCCAGGGCTTGATAGCGCATGCGTTTGACACCCACGCCGGCCGCGTCCACCATGGCCGGGTTCTCGCCCGTGGCGCGCAGGCGCAGCCCGAAGCGGGTGCGGTACAGCAGCCACCACACGGCCAAGGCCAGCGCAAAGCAGCCGTAGACCATCACGTTGTGTCCTGTCAGACCCAGCGCCAACGTACGGCCTACCAGCGGCACGCCGTTCAGCGCAGCGCCCGCAGTCTCGAACCAAGGGTCCAGGCGCACCGTCTGCGGCACGGGCGGCGTTTGCCCGCCCAGCTTGAACCAGGCCGCACCCAGCACCACCGTCAAGCCCGCCGCTGTCATGGTGATGGCCATGCCCATGACCACCTGGTCACCCCGGTGGCTCACACAGCCATAACCATGCAGCATCGACAAAGCGACACCCACAACCAAGGCGGCCGCCAAGGCCAACACCAGCGAGCCTGTGAACACACCGACAGACGCGGTGGCAAACGCGGTCAACAGCATCTTGCCTTCCAGGCCCAAGTCGATGACCCCCGCGCGCTCGCTCAGCGTGCCGGCCAATGCGCACAGCACCAGGGGCACGCTGACGCGCAGCGTGGAAGCCAAGATGCTGCCGATGGCGGTTTCGTCCATCAGCCCTCCTGTGGGGCCGGCGCGGCAGGGTGCCGCAGCAAGACATAGACCCGCGCCAGCAAGGGCGTGGCCACCGTGGCCATGGCGCCGGCAAAGAGCACGATCAAGCCTTGCAGCGTGACCACCATCTCGCGGCTGAAACCGGGGACTTCGAAGGTGAGTTCGGCCCCGCCTTGATAAAGCGCGCCAAACAGCAGCGACGCGGCCACGATGCCCACGGGGTGGCTGCGGCCTATCAAGCTCACGGCAATGCCAGCAAAACCGGCGCCAGCCGTGAAGTCAGGCAACAGCCGGTTGTGCACGCCGGCAATCTCGTTGATGCCGACCAATCCTGCCAGCGCACCCGACACGCCCATCGCCAGCAAAATCTGGTGCTGCGGTGCAATTCCGCCATAACGCGCAGCCTCCGGCGCAAAGCCCGTGGCACGCAAGGCAAAACCCGCACGCGTGCGCCACAACAACAACTGCGCGCCCACCACCGCCAGGACAGCCAGGAAGAAAGTCGCGTTCCAGGGTGTGCGCGGCCAGTCCAGGCCCAGGCGGGCCAGCAACTCGTGCATGCCAGGAACCTGCGCGTTGGGGCCAAAAGCGCGGGTTTCAGGCGCCATGTTGCCGGGCTCTTTGAGCACGCCCACCAGCAGATACACCAGCAAGGCCGCCGCGATGAAATTGAACATGATGGTGGTGATGACGATATGGCTGCCGCGCCAAGCCTGCAGTGCGCCGGGAATGGCGCCCCACACCATGCCAAACAGCATCGCCGCCAACACCATCAGCGGCAGCAGCAGCGCAGCCGGTACCGTAGCGCCCAACCACAAACCCACCAAAGCTGCGCCCAGGCCACCCATCATGGCCTGGCCCTCGGCGCCGATGTTGAACAAACCCGCGTGAAAGGCCACCGCCACGGCCAGTCCGGTGAAGATGAAGGTGGTGGCGTAGTACAGGGTGTAGCTGATGCCCGCGCGGCTGCCAAAGGCCCCTTTGATGAGCAGCGCCAGCACCTTCAGCGGTTCCAAGCCGATGCCCCAAACCACCAGCCCCGCCACCGCCAGCGCCACGCCCACGTTGAAGGCCGGCAGCAGCAGCACGTCCATCCAGCGGGGGAGTTCTTGGGGTTGGGACATGGAAATGGGGACCAACTAAGGGTACAGAGCTACATGCTATTCGAGCCATCAGCCAGTTGTTTTCGCGGTCATCTTTGATGTCTCAATCCCGGCTCTCACTGTGCAGGCAGGACGTTCAGCGCCTTGGCCCCGCATTCGAGGGATTGCCATCCCGGAGTCAGGGATTAGTCTAACGATCCTTATCACTGCAAGGGAGAAGCCATGTCAAAGCTCTTGACCCACGTCCGTCGAGCCGGACTCACTTCACTGCTAATCGGCTGCGCTGCTGCGCAGGCTGCGCCGGTGCAGTGGACTATCGCCAGTGGCGGCAACGACCATTGGTACGAATTTGTATCGGCACCCTCAACGACGTGGGAGGACTCCTTGGCTGCCGCCGCGGCGAGAACGCATATGGGAATGCAAGGCTATCTCGCGACGATTACGAGCGCGGGCGAAAACGCGTTCCTGTACGCTTTGCTCGGCGGTCAAAACGGTTGGGTTGGCGCTTCTGATCGAGCAGTCGAGGGAACTTGGGTCTGGGAAACCGGCCCAGAAGCAGGCACCGTGTTTTGGAA
Source organism: Rubrivivax sp. (assembly GCA_965249635.1). Classification (GTDB taxonomy): domain Bacteria; phylum Pseudomonadota; class Gammaproteobacteria; order Burkholderiales; family Burkholderiaceae_C; genus Rubrivivax. Next base: position 4,107,361 of record OZ252249.1, read on the forward strand.
GAATGGGGTGACGCAAACGTTCGCGGCCTGGAACACTTCCGAGCCAAACAACAGCGGCAGCGAAAACTTTGTCGTCATCAGACAGCTACCTGGGTGGAATGACGCGCCAACTGGCTTTGCACAGGCCTACTACGTCGAGTTCTCGGCTGCGGCAGTTCCCGAACCCTCGTCCTACGCCTTGGCCGTGGCTGGCATGATGCTGCTGGGCTTCGTGGGCAAGCGGCGGCGCGTGGGTTGAGCAGCATGGCGTACTGAGCCCGAAAGGCCGGCATCGCCGGCCTTTTTCATTCTGCGCACTTCAACTTAACCCGCCGACAGCTTCGCACTGGCCAGCCGGTTCAAACTGACCCGCTGCTCGGCCGCTTCGATGGCCAGCGCGCGATGTACCTCAGGCGGAATGCGCACACGAAACTCACCGCTGTAACGCTTATCGGCCAGCGCCGCAGGCACAGGCTCGCCGTTCGCGATCATCTCGGCCACCAGCTTTCGCACACCAGAGCGGGTCTTCTCGGGCGTCGCCACCAGCCACGACAAGGACAGAGTTCAACGTACAGGCACGACGTGCCCGGCGTCGTGCACAGACTAAGTTACGCGATAGGTGTACTGATCATTCTTCACTGTGTGCGCCTTTCACCATATTGAGGCCAGCAACACTGGATTGACCTGATACCTCTATGCCTTTCCCTTAGCGCTCTGGATGTCGATCCGATGGTCGCCCACCCAAGGCGTCTTGCAAACCGCGTGGCTTGTGCCTGCTAGGCCGCCTGCACGTCCGCGCCACCCATCAGGCGGCCGAGCGCAGCTTCGTTGCAGGCGTCAATCGGCAGCTCGCCGGCCACGCGCCCGGCGTTCATTACCAGCACGCGATCGGCCAGCGCCAGCACCTCGTCCAACTCAGATGACACCACCAGCACTGCACCGCCCGCATCGCGCAAGGCACGCAGGCGGCCGTGGATAAATTCAATCGCACCAATGTCAACGCCGCGTGTGGGCTGACCCACCAGCAGAACCTGCGGCTCGTGGCTGGCCTCGCGCGCCAAAACCAGCTTTTGCTGGTTGCCGCCCGAAAAGTTGGCCGTGCGCAAGCCGGTGTCGCGCGGGCGCACGTCGTAGCGCTCCATCATCTGTGCGGTGTCGTCGCGCAGCACCGTGTCGCGCAAAAAGCCGTGGTGTTGGTAGCGCTTCAAGTTCTGGTAGCCCAAAGCCGCTGATTCCCAGGCCGCAAAGCGCAGCACCAGGCCGCGTTGGTGGCGGTCTTCTGGCACATGCGCCAGCCGCAACTCGCGTGCGCGCTGCGTTGTCAGCCACTGGTTCGCCTCAAACGCTTCACCAGCCAGCGTGAGGCTGCCGGACAAGGGCGTACGCAAGCCCGACAGCACCTCCAGCAACTCACTTTGGCCGTTACCGGATACACCAGCCACGCCGACAATTTCGCCCGCCCGCAGGTCCAGTGATACACCGTCCAGCCGCCAAACACCCAGGGCATCGCGCCAGCGCAGGTCGCGCGCGCTCAACAAGCAAGCGCCGGGCGAAGCCGGTTTGCCGTCGCGACCCAAGTGCACGTGGCGCCCCACCATCGCCTGGGCCAACTGGTCGATGGACGTGTCGGCGATGGCGCAATCCAGCACCACGGCCCCGGCGCGCATCACCGTAACCGCACTGCACAGGGCCATGATTTCGCGCAGCTTGTGCGTGATCAGCAGAATGGTTGTGCCGCGTGCTTGCAGACCACGCAAGGTTTCGAAAAGCTGGTCGGTTTCCTGCGGCGTCAGCACCGCCGTAGGCTCGTCCAGGATGAGGATGCGCGCGCCGCGATACAGCGCCTTGAGAATTTCCAGCCGCTGGCGCTCGCCCACCGGCAGCTCTTCCACGGCCGCGTCCAAGCGCACCTGCAAACCGGTCTCGCGCATCAGGCTATCCAGCCGGGCACGCACCACCGCCCGGGACTGAGCCAAACGCCAGTGCGGCTCAGCACCCAGCATCACGTTGTCCAGCGCACTCAGGCTGTCCACCAACATGAAATGCTGGTGAACCATGCCAATGCCAGCCGCAATGGCGTCGTGCGAATCGCGAATATGCAGCTCGCGCCCGTCCACCACGATCCGCCCGCTGTCGGCCTGGTAAAAGCCGTAGAGGATGGACATCAGCGTGCTTTTGCCGGCACCGTTTTCCCCCACGATGCCGTGCACCGCGCCAGCCGCCACCGTCAAATCAACTGAACGGTTGGCCTGCACCGCACCAAAGCGCTTGCAGATTTTTTCCATGCGAACCGCTGCCGGCGCAGCATCGCTGACCGCATTCAAGGCGTCACCCTCACGCTCACCCTCACGCTCATGCTCGGCCGCCATGCGCCGGGCAACGGTGGCTCAGGTCGAACACTTATTGGCCGCCATGTAGTCGGTGACTTTGATCTTGCCGCTGATGATGTCGGCGCGCGCCGCTTCGATCTTGGCTTTCATCTCGGCTGTCACCAACTTGGCGTTGTGCTGGTCCATGGCAGCGTCAACGCCGTTTTCTTTCAGGCCCAGCGCGCTCAGGCCCGGCTTGACACCCGCGAAGGCTGTGGCCACGGCCACGTCCACGCGCTTGACCATGGAGGTGAGCATGGTGCCCGGGTGCAAGTGGTTCTGGTTGCTGTCCACACCGATGGCCAGCTTGCCTGCATCTTTGGCGGCCTGGTAAACACCGGAGCCCGTGCCGCCCGCGGCGGCGAAGACCACATCAACCCCCTTGGCGAACTGGGCCTTGGCCAGCTCGGCGCCGCGCGCGGGGTCGTTCCAGGCGGCAGGCGTGGTGCCCGTCATGTTGCCGGTGACCTCAACCTTGCCGTTGGCGTATTTGGCGCCTTGCTCAAAACCGCATTGGAACTTGCGGATGAGCGGAATGTCCATGCCACCCACAAAACCCACCTTGCCGGTTTTGCTGGCCATGCTGGCCATCATGCCCACGAGAAAACTGCCTTCGTGTTCGTGGAAGACGATGCTCTGAACATTGGGCAGTTTGACCACCGAGTCGATGATGGCGAACTGCTTGTTCGGGAATTCTTTGGCCACCTTTTCGACAGCCGCGCCTTGCGAGAAGCCGATGGCCACGATGGGGTTGGCGCCACGTTCAGCCATGCGGCGCAATGCTTGCTCGCGCTGTGTGGCGTTGGAAATTTCAAACTCCATGTAGCTGCGACCGGCCGCCGCCTTCTTCCACTGCTCTGCGCCGGTAAAGGCTGCCTCATTGAATGACTTGTCAAACTTGCCACCCATGTCGAAGATGACTGCAGGCTGGCTTTGGGCCAATGCCACGTTCCAGCCGGTCGCCAGCAGGCTTGCAATGAGGCTGTGCCGCAGGAAGGTTTTTGTTGTCATCTTCGATGTCATGAATGGCTCCTCGTGAATTGAAGTCGCTCAAGGGGCTCGCTCTTGATCGTCCTTGAGTAACCCGCAGGATAGCAAGGGCGGCACCCAGGTCCAATGGGTGTTGATAGCATCCTTGCGATGAAATCCATGTCTGCAGCCCGCGCATTGCCCAAGGTGGTGCTGCACGACCACCTGGACGGTGGTCTGCGGGAAAGCACGCTGCTGACACTGCTGAGGGCGCGCGGCATGGCGTCGCCCGCCTCTACGACCGACGAATTGAAGGCCTGGTTCGACGACCGTGCGCACGCCGGTTCGCTGGAGGACTACCTGAAAGGCTTTGCGCTGACGGTGGGCGCTATGGCCAGCCCCGATGCGCTGCGCCAAGTGGCCTTCGAGGCCGCTGAAGACGCGCTGCTGGACGGCTGCGTGCTGGCTGAATTTCGCATCGCGCCCTTGTTGTTTGAGCTCTTTGGCCTGACCCCCGACGGCGTGGTTGAAGCTCTGGTGGCCGGACTGCGCAGCAGCAGCTTGCCCAGCGGATTGATCGTCTGCGCCATGCGCAACCATGGCGCGCAAGTCGTCGAGCGAAGCGCCCAGCTCGCGCTGCGCTGGCAAGGGCGCGGCGTCGTGGGCTTCGACCTGGCTGGCCCTGAAGCCGGTTGGCCTGCCACCGACCACGCCGCCGTCTTGCGCCGTGTGCGCGACGCGGGCCTTGGGCTCACGCTGCACGCCGGCGAGGCAGATTCGGCGCAGCGGGTGTTGGAGGCCGTGCACCTGGGCGCCACGCGCGTTGGACACGGCATCCGCTTGGCTGAGCTGTTGGGTTCGGCGAAATGGCCAGAAGTGCTCGATGACTTGCGCGCCAAATCGGTGCACTTGGAGGTCTGTCCCACCAGCAACTTGCACACGGGTGCGGCAGCGTCCATCGCAACGCACCCTATTCGTGCGCTGTGGGACGCTGGTGTTTCGCTGTCTTTTCACAGCGACAACCGATTGATGTCGCGCACCTCGGCGTCCCAAGAGGCGCTGGCGCTCGTTACCGAAGCCGGCTTCGGCTGGGACGACCTGCGGCGCATGGGGCAGGACGCAGCGCACGCCTCTTTTTTGCCGCAGGCCGACATCGCGGGGGCGTTACTGGCCCTGGCTGTGGAACACACAACACCATGAAACTCGACTCGAACCTGGCTGATGCCAGCGAAACTCAACGCCCAACGCGCGACCCTTTGGCGGCGCTGTGGCATCCAAAAACCACGCACATGCGTTGCGCCGCCATCGCGAAGGCCGTGGAAAGTGGCGCGTCAGCTTGGTTCAAGCTGAATAAGGACGCCTGGCCGGCGCTGGTGCAAAGCACCGCCCGAGCGTGGCAAGACCGGCCTGCTGCGGCGGCGGCGGCGGCTGAGCCGTACCGGCAGGATGAGCTCTTGGGGCCAAGCGGGTCATGGCGCTTGTGGGCAGAACACTGTCCCGAGCGCTGGGCACGGCTGCGCGAGGGTCTGGCTGCAAAAGAAGGGCCAGACGTGGCTTGCCGCGCACAGCTCGACTTGGCCGTGATCGCAGCGCTGATGTCTGCCAGCGTTGAGCCGGCCTGGACCTGGCAACACATCCCAGGGCAAACGACACCAGCCATCGCGCTGCCCGTCCAGCGCCAGCAGCGTGACGATTTGCTGGCCATGCTGGACCAGGCTAGCGGCACTGCGTCTGGCGCACCAACCGACGTGGCTCTGCCCGACGTGGGCAAGGCAGACGCAGCGGTTGAAGCCGTAAGCGCCGAAGAAGCGAGCCCCGCAATGGACTCGGCGGGCAATCAGTCGCTCCCCGGCTTGGCCGGCCTGAACGCGGCCGTACTGCAGGCCTTCACCGACGGCGTGTTTTCAGACCATGCGGACGATGCCCTGCGCGTGGATGCGCGCGCGCTCACCCGGCTCGACCTGGCGGCCGCCCGCGCCATCTTCCAAGGTGCGCAGGGCGGCACACCATTGGCGGGCTTGGAGGCGCGTGTAGAGTTGCTGCAGCGCCTGGGCGCGCTGCTTGAAGAGCTGGCTGCAAGCTCGGGTGACGCCGCCCGCCCTTCGATGCTGCTGGACGACATTCGCCGCGTGCCCGGGCCTTGCGATGCCGAGTGGCTGATGCGCCACCTCAGCAGCCGCTGGGCCCGCATTTGGCCGCAAGGCAGTCGCGTGCTGGGCCTGCCGGCTGGCGACGTGCGGCCACACCGCTGGGCCGGCGCGCAAACAGCCGATGGGCCGGACGCCCCGACAGCAGATTGCTTGCCACTGCACCACCCAGTGCACCGGCTTTTGTTCAGCCTCCTCGATCCTCTGCACGAAGCGGGCGTGGCCGTTTCCGGGCTGCATGCTTTGGCCGCAGGTGGCGGCGTGCAAGAAGGTCACATTTTTCTCGCCAACGGCATCATCGTGTCGCGCCAAAGCTCGGACTTTCAAAAGACCTGGTCCGTAGGGGATGAACTGGTCACCGAATGGCGCGCGCTGACGATTCACTTGATGGATGTCTTGGCGCAAGATGTTCGCGCCACGCTGGGTCTGCAGCCCGAAGGCTTGCCCGCTGTCAACCTGGCCGCGGTGCTGAACCCTAAACCCGCAGCGCCCGACTTGCGGGTCGCGCCCGACGGCGTCTACCTTTGAAGGCAAGCCCATGAATGTGCAACAGGCAAAGTTGTGCAGCCTGCTGGGTTCACGCTGGCCGTTGATACAGGCGCCGATGGCTGGCGTGCAATTGCATGCCATGGCTGCGGCCGTCACAGGCGCCGGCGCGCTGGGCTCCTTGCCCACGGCCACGCTGAGCCCGCAACAACTGGCTGATGAGCTGGCCCAGCTTCAACAGGCGCTGGCTTCGCACACACCGGCCGCTCGCGCCGAAAGCGGCCACACCCAAGTCAACGTCAATTTCTTTTGCCACACACCGCCCCAACCCGACGAAGCGCGCGAACGCGCATGGCGCGCCGCCCTGCAGCCCTACTACGCTGAGTGGGGCATCGACCCCGCAAGCGTGCCCTCCGGCCCTGGGCGCGCACCCTTTAGTGCAGCGTTAGCGGATGTGATTCGCCCCTTCAAGCCGGCGGTCGTCAGCTTCCATTTCGGGCTTCCGGACCCGGCCTTGCTGGCGCAAGTCAAAGCCTGGGGTGCCGTGGTGATGTCGTCGGCCACCACCGTGGATGAGGCGCTTTGGCTGCAAGCGCACGGCGCCGACATCGTCATTGCGCAGGGCCTGGAGGCAGGTGGTCACCGGGGGCACTTTCTGAGCGCCGACCTGACGCTGCAGCAAGGCAGCCTGGCCCTGCTGCCGCAAGTGGTGCGCGCCGTGCAGGTGCCTGTGGTGGCCGCCGGCGGTTTTGCCGACGCCCAGGGCCTTGCCGCTGCCATGGCCCTGGGCGCTGCCGGTGTGCAGGTGGGCACCGCTTACCTGCTGTGCGACGAAGCCACCACCAGCCCGGGCCACAGGCAAGCCCTGGCGAGCACGGCGGCCCGCCACACCGCCCTGACCAACCTGATGACCGGGCGCCCAGCGCGCGGCATCGTCAATCGGTTGATGCGCGAGCTGGGGCCGCTGAATCCGGCCGCGCCGGAGTTTCCGCTCGCCACCGCCGCACTGGCGCCCTTGCGCGCCGCTGCCGAAGCGCGTGGCCTCAGCGATTTCACGCCCATGTGGGCGGGACAGAATGCCACCGGTTGCAAAGCCATTGGCGCGGCTGAGCTGACACGCCAGCTATGCTCTGGCTTCTAGGGACAGCATTCAAGAATCAACATGAAACTGATTGGCGCATTGACCAGCCCCTACGTGCGCAAAGTGCGCATCGTCTTGGCCGAGAAAAAACTGGACGCCAAACTTGTGCTCGAAGACGTTTGGACAGGTGACGACATCCTGGCCTCCAATCCCTTGGGCAAAGTGCCCTGCTTGGTGCTGGAAGGTGGCGAGGCGGTATTTGACTCGCGCGTGATCGTTGAATACCTCGATACCTTGTCGCCGCTGAACCGCCTGATTCCGCCCACCGGGCGCGAGCGGGTTGAAGTGCGCACCTGGGAAGCCCTGGCTGACGGCGTGCTGGACGCCAGCATCTTGGCGCGGCTGGAAGCCACTTGGGCTGGACGCACGGCGGAACAGCGCTCGCCCGCCTGGATCGAGCGCCAGCTCAGCCGTGTGAATGCTGCATTGGTTGCCATGAGTCGTGGCCTGGGCAGCAAGCCTTACTGCGCCGGTAGCGCCGGCAAGCAGTTCACGCTGGCCGATATTGCCACCGGCTGTGCGCTGGGTTATCTGGACTTTCGCTTTCCGCAGATCGACTGGCGCACGCCGCACCCCAATCTGGCTCAGCTGTACGACAAGCTCAGCGCGCGGCAAAGTTTCATCGATACGCAGCCGGCAGCAGCGGCTTGAACGCGATTCGAAGCCCGTTCAAGCCGGCCTGAAACTGTCGGCGCGGGCCATTGGCCAGTAAAGCTCGAACACCGGGTGAGGCCAAGGCCCCTGGCCGTCTATGGCGCGCTGCACACTGCCAGGTTGCGCAAAATTGAACTGGTTGACCAGCAAGCGCACTTGGCCGTCATCACCCCGGCAAACAATGTGCTTGGCGCTGACGTCTTGCGGACCGTTCAGGCCCGCTGCCTGCAGCAATTCTTTCAAGGCTTCCAGCGTGCCGCGGTGAAAGCGGAAGACACGCTCGGCTTTGTCGGGCACCACCAGCGCTTGCTGGCGCTGTGGGTCTTGCGTGGTCACCCCCGTGGGGCAAGTACCGGTGTGGCAGGTCTGGGCCTGGATGCAGCCCAGCGCAAACATGAAGCCGCGCGCGGCATTGCACCAGTCAGCGCCCAGGGCGAGCACGCGGGCAATGTCAAAAGCGCCAATCACCTTGCCAGCGCAGCCGATCTTGATGCGCTCGCGCAGGTTCAAACCCACCAAGGTGTTGTGCACCAGCAGCAAACCTTCTTGCAGCGGTGCGCCCACGTGGTCGGTAAATTCAAGCGGCGCTGCGCCCGTGCCACCTTCGCCGCCATCCACCACGATGAAGTCCGGCAGCAACTGGGTTTGCTGCATGGCCTTGGCAATGCCAAACCACTCCCAGGGGTGGCCGATGCACAGCTTGAAGCCCACCGGCTTGCCGCCCGAGAGCTGGCGCAAGCGCTCCACAAATTGCAGCAGTTCTACCGGCGTCGAAAATGCGCTGTGCGATGCGGGGCTGACGCAATCCACACCCACAGGCACACCGCGCGCCGCTGCAATTTCACGCGTCACCTTCGGCCCCGGCAAGACCCCGCCATGGCCCGGCTTGGCACCTTGGCTCAGCTTGATCTCGATCATCTTGACCTGCGGATCCTGGGCGTTGGCCACAAACGCCGCTTCGTCAAATTCACCTTGCGCGTTACGGCACCCGAAATAGCCGGAGCCGATTTCCCAAATCAAATCGCCGCCATGCTTGCGGTGATGCTCGCTGATGGAGCCTTCGCCCGTGTCGTGCGCAAAGTGGCCCTTCCGCGCACCCGCGTTCAGCGCCAGAACCGCGTTGGCACTCAAAGCGCCAAAACTCATCGCGGAAATGTTGAACAGGCTCGCCGAGTACGGCTGGGTGCAACTGCTGCCGCCGGCTCCGATCTCCACCCGAAAGTCGTGCGTGGGCAGGGTGGTGGGCTGCATCGAGTGGTTGAGCCACTCATAACCTTCAGCATGCACATCGCGCTGCGTGCCAAACGGCCGCTTGTCCTGCTCGCCCTTGGCGCGTTGATAGACCAGCGAGCGCTGTTGACGCGAAAACGGCGCGGCTTCGTTGTCGCTTTCAATGAAGTACTGGCGAATCTCCGGCCGGATGAATTCCAGCAAGAAGCGAAAGTGCCCGATGATCGGATAATTGCGCAAAACCGCGTGGCGCGTCTGGCGCGTATCGCGCAAGCCCAAGCCCACCAGCAACAAGAACAACAGCGCCAGCCAGCCCATGCGGCCAAAAGCGATCCACATGAAGCCGAACAACAAAGCGCCCAAAGCGCACATCGTCCAGGCCAGGTAGCGCACGGGAAAGTGCTGGTCGATGCGGTGAAGCCACGCGTGCATGTCGGGGGTGTCCTGCCAAGGGCTTGGAAGCGGCGGATGCTACCGGCAATAGACCAGGCCGAAGTCAATGCATGAAAGCTGATCGCTATACTTGCTCCACAGCGCCGATTTGCACCAGCTTGCGGGCGCTCAACAAATGCCGCTAAACAGGACACATCATCCGGTGGGCCCTGACTTCTGAGGACAGCGGCTTTTTCGGGTTCGATGTTCCGATGTTCATATGGCCTCTTTAGGTTCAGTCAGCGCGCAGCAAATGCACTTCGGCGAAGCTTTGCCGCTGAAGAGCGGCGCAGCGCTGGCCGACTACACCCTGGTCTACGAAACCTATGGCACGCTGAACGCCGACCGCAGCAATGCCGTGCTGGTGTGCCATGCCTTGAACGCCAGCCACCACGTAGCGGGCACCTACGAAGGCCAGCCGCGCAGCGAGGGCTGGTGGGACAACCTGGTGGGCCCAGGCAAGCCGCTGGACACCAACCGCTTTTTTGTCATCGGCGTCAACAACCCCGGTTCCTGTTTTGGCTCGACCGGGCCGATGCACACCAACCCGGCCACGGGACGGCCGTATGGCGCTGATTTTCCGGTGGTCACGGTTGAAGACTGGGTGGACGCACAGGCGCGCTTGATCGAACGCCTGGGCATCACGCAGCTCGCGGCCGTGCTGGGTGGCAGCCTGGGCGGCATGCAGGCGCTGGCGTGGACGCTGCGGCACCCGAACAAGCTGCGCCATTGCATCGCTGTGGCCACCGCGCCCAATTTGTCGGCGCAGAACATCGCTTTCAATGAAGTGGCGCGCCGCGCCATCGTCACCGACCCCGAATTCCACGGTGGCCACTTCTACAGCCATGGCGTGGTGCCCAAACGCGGCTTGCGCGTGGCGCGGATGATCGGCCACATCACCTACCTGTCGGACGACTCGATGGAGGCCAAGTTTGGCCGGCGCGTTCGCGACTCGGCTGCGGGCACGGCGGCCGAAAACCCACTCACCGAAGCTGACTTCCTCTACAGCACGCAAGATGTCGAGTTCCAGATAGAGAGTTATCTGCGCTACCAGGGCGACAAGTTCAGCGAATACTTCGACGCCAACACCTACCTGCTGATCACCCGCGCGCTGGACTACTTTGACCCGGCACGCGAGTTTGGCGGTGACTTGTCCAAAGCCTTTGCCGTGGCGCGGCAACACCAATTCACCTTGGTGAGCTTCACCACCGACTGGCGTTTTTCACCGGCCCGTTCGCGCGAGCTGGTCAAGGCGCTGGTGGACAACCGCATCGCCGTCAACTACGCCGAAATCGACGCGCCGCACGGCCACGACGCCTTCTTGCTGGACGATGCGCGTTACCACGGCGTGCTGCGCGCCAGCTTCGAACGCATCGCGGCGGAGTTTGCTTAGCCATGTCGAATTAACCATGTCGAACCGCAAAGACTTCGACGTCATCGCCCAACTCGTGCCCGAGGGTTCGCGTGTGCTCGACCTGGGTTGCGGCGACGGCGAATTGCTGGCCCTGCTGAAAGAGCGCCGCGGCTGCAGCGGCTATGGCATCGAGATTGCCGACGCCAATGTGCTGGCCTGCGTGCAACGCGGGGTGTCGGTCATCCAGCTGAACCTGGAAGAGGGCCTGGCACTGTTTGAAGACGCCAGCTTCGACGTGGTGTTGCAGCTCGACACCCTGCAGCATGTGCGCAACACACAAAAGCTGTTGCGCGAAACGGCGCGGGTAGGCCGCATCGGCATCGTCAGTTTCCCCAACTTCGCCCACTGGCCAAACCGCTGGCGCGTGGCCACCGGACGCATGCCGATCTCGCGCGCGCTGCCTTACCGCTGGTTCGACACGCCCAATATGCGCTTTGGTACGCATGCCGACTTCGCCGAGCTGGCGCAAGACAGTGGCCTGCACGTGACGGACAGCTTTGGCCTGCTGGACGGGCGTGTGGTGCGGCAGTGGCCTAACTTGCTGGCCAGCGTGGCCGTGTTCCGCTTCGAAAAGGCGGCCTGAAACCCCACGGCAGCGGCGCCCAGGCATGCCGCCTATGATTCCGGCATGCACCGCTTACCTATCGATCGCCTGCGTGCCCTGGAGCACGAACGCCTAGCCGGCATCCGCCGTGGCGTGGAGCGCGAAACCCTGCGCGTGCAGCCCGATGGCGCCTTGGCGCTGACGCCGCACCCGCCTGCGCTGGGCTCAGCGCTCACACATCCCTGCATCACCACCGATTTCAGCGAATCGCAACTGGAACTGATCACCGGCGCGCACGATTCGGTGCAAGCCTGCGAGCGTGAATTGGCTCAGATCCACCGCTTTGTGGCGCGCACCCTGGGCGATGAAAGTCTGTGGGTAGCCAGCATGCCCTGCCGCCTGCCGCCGGACGAAACCATTCCCATCGGCCGCTACGGCAGTAGCAATGTGGGCCGCGCCAAGAGCATCTACCGCATGGGCCTGGGGCTGCGTTATGGCCGGCGCATGCAAACCATTTCGGGCATCCACTACAACTGGTCGCTGCCGGGCGTGGACAACGCCGCTTACTTCGGGCTGATTCGCAATGTGCGTCGGCACGCTTTTCTCTTGTTGCGCTTGTTTGGCGCCTCGCCGGCTGTGTGCGCCTGTTTTGTGGAAGGCCGGCGCCACACGTTGCAGCCCTTGGGGCCGGACACCTACGGCCAGCCGCATGCCACCTCGCTGCGCATGGGGCGGCTGGGTTACCAAAGTGATGCGCAAGCCGCGTTGAACGTCAGCTACAACAGCCTGGCTGGTTATGCAGCTTCACTGCACGGCGCGCTGACAACGCCGTTTCCGCCCTATGAAGCGATCGGCGTGCACAACCTGGGCGGTGAATACAACCAGTTGGCCACGAGCCTGCTGCAGATTGAAAACGAGTTCTACGGCACCATCCGCCCCAAGCGCACCATCCGCACAGGCGAGCGGCCCTTGCATGCGCTGCGTGAGCGCGGCGTTGAGTATGTGGAAGTGCGCTGCATGGACCTCGACCCCTTCGAGCCCGCAGGCATCAGCGCGCAGACCATGCACTTTTTGGACGTCTTTTTACTCCACTGCCTGCTGAGCGACAGCCCGCCAGACTCGCCGGAGGAAGCCGTTGCCCTGTCGCGCAACCAGCACTTGGTGGCCTCACACGGGCGTCAAGAAGGTTTGATGCTGGAGCGAGACGGCAGTCCGCGTTCCATGCAAGCCTGGGGCGGCGAGCTCCTAGACGAGTTGCTGCCCATGGCCGAATTGCTGGACCAGCGCTTGGGCGGCAGCGCGCATCAGCAAGCCGTGCAGGCCGCACACCAGCAGTGGCAGGCGCCGCATACCGCGCCATCGGCCCGGCTGTTGGCGGCGATGCAGGCTGACTTTGGCGGCTGTTTTCACAGCCTGGCCTTGGCACAGTCGCAGCAAGCGCGCCGGCATTGGCTCGACCAGCCGCTGGAGCCCGAAGTGCAGCAGCGTTTCGAGCTGGCGGCCGAGGTCTCGCGGCGCGAGCAGCGCCAGCGCGAAAGCGCCGACTCCATGGCTTTTGAAGCCTATCGCCAACACTACCTGGCGCCTGAACGGCTTTTGGCCTGAGGCCAGCCGACCGCGCCACAATCTTGCACATGACTTCAAACGAACACCCTGCGCCCACGGGCACCTCTGCAGAGGCGCCCACCGAGGCCAAAGACCTGGAAATTTCGCTGAGTGGCGCGCTGGAATTGGCACGTCTGGGTATGGGCACCTTGGTGGATATTCGCCAAGCATTCGAGTTGACTCTAAAGGGGCAGATTCCAGGCGCCGTGCACATTCCGCTGTTTGAAGTCAAACAGATGCTGGGCAAGCCACTGACCGAAGACGAACAAGACGCCATCGACGCTGGCCAACCCACGCCGATTGATGCGCAGGGGTTTTTCACCACCGTCAACCGCCTGCACCATGTGCACGACCACATCCTGCTGCTGGTGTGCAACAGCGGCCGGCGCACGCTGTATGCCGCGCAGTTGCTGCGTTCCATGGGTTACCGCAAAACCTTGTCGGTGGCGGGTGGTTTTCAGGCCTGGAAGAAGTTGCAGCAGGCTTGAGCCGGCTGCAAAGCCCAGAGCGCCACCAGCTTCAACGCCGACATGCGCCGTGCAAGAACTTGCAAGCGCGCAACGCACGGGACAAATGCATGACTGCGCCCAACGTCCATTTGCAAATCGACGGCCCTGTCGCCACCGTCACCCTGCATCGCCCCGAGCAGCGCAATGCCGTCGACGGTCCGACCGCCGCCGCGCTGCTGCGTGCTTTCAAAAGCTTTGAAGCCGACCGCGCGCTGCGGGTACTGGTGCTGACGGGCGATAGTGGCGAGTTCTGTGCCGGTGCCGACCTGAAGGCCATGGCCGACCCGGCCTTACGTAACCACGTTGAGCCCACCGGCATGGCGGCCGGGCCCATGGGGCCGACGCGCCTTTCGCTGAGCAAGCCGGTGATCGCGGCTATCGAGGGCCACGCCGTAGCCGGAGGCCTGGAACTGGCCTTGATGTGCGACCTGCGGGTGGCAGGCCGAAGCGCGGTCTTCGGTGTTTTTTGCCGCCGCTGGGGCGTGCCGCTGATTGATGGCGGCACCGTGCGGCTGCCGCGCGTCGTTGGCATGGGGCGCGCGCTGGACATGATCCTCACGGGCCGCGCGGTCAGTGCCGAAGAGGCCCTGGGCATGGGCCTGGTCAGCCGCGTGGTGGATGATGGACAGGCGTTGCTTCAAGCCCAAAAGTTGGCACAAGAACTGGCGGCCTTGCCACAAGTCTGCATGCTGGCCGACCGCGCCTCGGCCTATGCGCAGTGGGATTTGCCTTTAGAGCAAGCTCTGCAGCAAGAGGGCGCCAACGCATTTGCTGTTGTGGCCGCTGAAGGTTTGGGCGGCGCCGCCCGCTTTGCCGCTGGGGCAGGGCGGCATGGCAGCTCGTCGTAGCCACGCGCGCCCTGGCGCAGCATGCGGTTTATCGGACTTCAGCCAGGCTCGGGGCCAAAAAATTCCAACGCCTGCCGCAACGGCACTTCAGAGCGCGCGGCTTCTTCCAGCGCCTGCCCAGCCGTCCACGCGGTCCAGGCCTGACGCACACTGGCCACGCCGGCCGCAGGCCCGGCGGGGTGGGCCAGGATGCCACCGCCACACATAAAGAGCAGGTCGCCGCTGGGCACCACGTCCAGGGTGGCCGGCAAGGTACCCGCCCATTGCCCGGAACTGAAAGCCGGCATCACGGTGTCGGCCCGATCATCCGGGCTGGCCAGCGGTGTGAGGCAGTCGCGGGCCGAGTGAATGACTTCTTCGTTGTCCTGCGCAAACTTGCCATTCAAGCCATGCACATGCAGGTGGTCCACACCGGCCAGCCGCCACAGGGCTGCGTAAGCCTGGAAGCCGATACCCAGCGCAGGGTGGCGGGCCATCAGCCCGTAGCCGTTGCGGTGCCCATGGATCACGAGGTCGGTCTGGCGGCGCAAGCTTTGCACCGACGACGGCCCTGTCCAGTTCAGGCTGACCATCAGGCAGTTGCCGCCTTCGCGTTGCACCAGCTCGGCATGCCGCAGCATGGCTTCGTGTTCGTCGCTGATGTGAAAGGCCATCATCACCGCCTTGCCCGTTATGTCCCGGTGCCGCCGCACGGCCGCCATCACGGCGCGAATGCGTTTGTCGACGGGCGCGTGTTCGGAATCACCGCAGCATTCGTCGTCCTTGATGAAGTCGACACCGGCCTCGCACAACTGCGTGACCAGCGTTGCCGTTTCGGTCGGCGAGAGGCCAACGTTGGGCTTAATGATGGTGCCGACCAAGGGGCCTGCAGCCACGCCGGTCAGGGCCCGCGTGCCCGCTATGCCGTGGTGCGGCCGTTCGAAGCGTGCGCGGAACTCGGCCGGTAGCTGCAAGCGCTCCAGGCGCACGCCGGTGGTCTCGCCCAAGTCGTAGAGGTTGCCTGCCACCGTGGCCCACAAGGTCGGCAGATTGCGCCCGATGTTGGCTGTGGGAAAGGACACCTGTATGCGCGCCCGGCGCCAAGGCCCCGTCGGGTGGTGGCGAGCGAGCCATGCGCTGGGCAGGCTGGGTGCGGGCAAGGTTTCGAGCAGCTCGATGCTGTCGACTGTCGCCCGGCTGCGTGCACGCAAGGCGTCGCTTTCACCGGCCACACGCACGAAGGTGCCGCTGCTTTGCTCGCCCGCCAGCGTGTCCGCCACGCGTGCAGGGTCCAGCGGCGTTTCAATCAGGTAAGTGGCTTGCAGGCGGTCCGACATCTCAAAGCTTGCTCAGGTCGGGAAAGGGCCGCACGGGTTGCGCGCCGTCCCAGCCCTCAGACGCTTCGCGGATCATGCGAAACATCTTGCCCTTGGGGCCTGCCACTTCCGAGAGTTCGATGGTGGTACCGGGCAGGCCCGATAGGTCTTCGAAGTAGACGAAGCGGCCGTTTTCGCCCACCTCGCCGCCCATGCAGACCTTCAACCCGGCGGCCTGGGCGCCTGCCAAATCGGCATCAAACTTTTCAGTCCAGTAGGCCACGTGCTGCACGCCTTTGAAGCCCGCTTGCAAAAAATCGCGATACATCGACGGCACATCGTTGCGCGGCTGCAGCAGCTCGATCTGCAACGCACCGGCGTTGGCCAAGGCTACGGAATTGTGCGGCTCGTAGTGCTGGCCTCGGTAGTGGTAGTTGCGGATGGGCACGCGCGGGTTGTAGAACCAAGGCCCCACGCCCATGACACGCGACCAGTGGTCCATGGCTGCTTCAATGTCGGGCACGATGTACGCAACTTGACGGATCTCTCCCAGGAATCGGCTCATCGCAAACGTCCTACTTCAGCATCAGATTGGGCAGCCAAGTGGAAGCTGCAGGGAAGAAAGTGACCGCCGCCAGCGACAGCAGCAGGCAGACGATCCAAGGCACGGCGGCGCGAATGACGTTTTGCACCGGCATGCCGGCCACCGAGCTCACCATGTACAGGCTCATGCCCACCGGTGGCGTCAGCAGCCCGATCATCAGGTTCAGCACCACGACGATGGCCAGGTGCACGGAGTCCACGCCGGCCGCTGCCAATGCGGGCACCAGGATGGGCGCCAAGATGAGGATGGCGGCAATCGTCTCCAACACCATGCCCACCACCAGCAGCAACACGTTGACGATGACCAGCAGCATCCAAGGGTCCTTCGACCAGGACAGCAGCAGGTCGGCTGCTTTCGTCGGCACTTGATCGATAGTGAGAACCCAGGCAAACAGCGCGGCAGCGCCGACGATGAACATCACGCCTGCGGTGGAGCGCACGGTTTCTCTCAGGGCTTCCTTGAAGCCTTGCCAAGTCAGCGCGCGGTAAAAGAAACGGCCCGCCAGTAGCGCGTAGACCACGGTCACGGCAGCGGCCTCGGTTTCGCCGAACCAGCCCAGGAGAATGCCGCCGATCAGCACCACGGGCGCCAGCAGCGCTGGTGTCGCTGTCCAAAGGCGGCTGAAAAATTCCTGTTTCGTGAAGCGGATGGTGTCGGTGGGCAAACCGTCGCGGCGGGCGATCCAGGCCACCATGCCCATCAGAAAAATGGCGATGATGAGCGAGGGAATGATGCCGGCGATGAGCACCTTGACGGGCGAAATCTCGGCCGCCATCGCGAAGATCACCAAGGGAATCGACGGCGGAAAAATCGGCCCCAGTGTGGCCGCCGCCATGCAGATGCCGGCAGAGAAGTGGTCTTTGTACCCCTGCACACGCATCATGTCGATCTGGATCTTGCCCAAGGCGCCAATATCAGCTAACGCCGCACCCGATACACCGGAAAACACCAAGTGGGTCAGCACCGTCACATAACCCAAGCCGCCCCGGATGCGGCCAATGACCATGCGGATGAAATCGAACAACTGCGCGGTCAACCCAGTGACATTGAACAGCGCGGCCGCAAAGATGAACATGGGTACCGCCAGCAGCGTCGTCGAGTCCAGAGCATTCACGATGCGCTGCGCAATGACAGCCAGCGGCATGTCGAACCACCACAGCGCCAGCGCAGAACCCAGGCCCAGCGCAATGGCCACCGGCGTGCCGGCCAGCAGCAGGCCGAAAAAAAGCAAAGTGGCCGTGGCGCTCAGCATGGCTGCGAGGCTTTGTCGTCAGCCCCCCGGCGGCGCATCAACAGGCCCAGCACGCGGTCTGCTGCCACCAAGGTGGTCAGGCCCATTCCCAGGATGGCCGGGGCGTAGTACAACAAATTGGGAATGCCCAGCGCCGGCGTCGAAAAGCGCGAGGCCCTTTGCATGAACCACCAGCACGCCACGAGAAACAGCACGCAAAAGGCCAACGTGGCCGCTTCATTGAAGATGTTGAGCATCAGCTTGCCCCAGCCGGTGGCGCGCGCCGAGAAAATGTCCACCTTCACGTGGGCGTCCAAGGCCAGCAGCAGCGGTACGGTCAGGAAGATCAGCGCCAAGCCCGCAAACTTTGCAATTTCGCCAACGCCGGGCAAGCCGACCGAAAACACCCCG